>CAVUFF010000011.1:0-898393 GCA_963740655.1 uncultured Acidobacteriota bacterium | reverse complement strand
TGGCCGACTCCGTTGCGTGGCCCTGCGGTTAGTCCGCCGAACACCGGGGATAAGCTGCGAGCGTCCAATACGCTCAACGCTCGTCTGCTTCATCCCCTTGTTGGACGGCCTCGTTGTTCCGCCGCACGTCGTCGACCCTGCCGTAAAGGCAATGGTAAGCCCCCCCGCTTCCCGCCGCGATGGTAACGCCGATGCCAACCCCCCCTAGCCGTAGCGACAGCTCAAGCTCAAAGGCCCGTGGGCAGTATCGTCGAGCAACAGGCATCGCGTCGTCTGAATAGAGCCGGGACGCGGCTCCACCCTCGGCGAGTGGTAAATACGCAGGCCTCTGGCAACTGAAGCGCAAGCCGCTCTCCTGGGAGAGCAGTGTAGAGCAGATTCTCACAGCCCAAGCCCAAGGCTGATTGCGTCGATGACTTGCCGAAAACGCCGCATGAGCTAGCTGGATTTCGCGATGGGCTGCGTCAGCTTTTTCCCCACGCGCTGCACGCGGGTGCCCACGGCGTGACCCCAGCCAAGGTCAGACAGCGGGGGAGCTTGACTCCGTCGCCAACGCCGGCCCAAGTTCCGTCTCCGTGGGCCTGCGATTGGTCCGGCCAACACCGGGGATAAGCTGCGAGCGTCCAATAGGCTCAACGCTCGTCTGCTTCATCCCCTTGTTGGGCGGCCTCGGCGATTCACTGCTCGACTACTCGAGCTTTCCGTCGCGTTCCTCCAGGCAACGATTGTAGGGTCTCCTACGCCGACGCGAAGGAGTCAGTAGGGCGGATGGGGCCATAGCGGTCGGAAACGTATCGCTGAGGTGCCAGCAGCCACGGGATGGACGATGACGCTGAAGAGCCGGTGCGGTCATCTGTCGGTGTACGCCAATGCCTTCACCCCGGTGACCTACGTTCGGCATCGTCTGTCCGCGACGATGAGGGCGACGCGACGCGCGGGCCCGCAGCCACCCCGCCGCGGGACACCCGAACGATCGCGCGTCAGGATGTCGAATGCCTGACCGACGAGTCAGATCGTGTCGCAGCCCAGCGAACAGCCAGCCCAAGCACGCCTAGCCATCCGGCTGGCGCGCCTCCTGCGACTGGTCCGCCGAACACTGGGGATAAGCTGCGAGCGTCCATTACGCTCAACGCTCGTCTGCTTCATCCCCTTGTTCTGCGGCCTCGCGTTCCGCCCTTCGAGTACCTCCGCGACATAGTAATCGCCGGGTTCCGGCTGTTCGACTGAAAAGCGCTCTGCCGCTGCTGCGCCGCCTCAGAGGTGACGAAGAGGCATGGCGATCGACCATGCGCATGCATGGAGTTACAGGACAGCGGGAGCACTCGAAGTCAGGATGATAGACGACTTGTTGAGCGCATCGACCCCAACGAGACAAAGTCGCCTGGAAGTGGCTCGGGTGAATATCGGGAATCTTGAGGCCTCCGCACGGCCGCGATGGTAGAAGAGGGGATCAACTCCGGTACGCGAACACCCGATTGCGTAGCATGCTCTGCGGGGACGACAGACCATGCGTCGGAACCGTGTTGAATGCCGAGCCATTGTGCAGCCACTTGTTTACGCCAGCCGCGGGAGCCGTGGCGACGCAGGTACTCAGCTGCAAATCTCTTCGACCCGCGGTCGGACAACAGGAGTTGTCCGGCGAAACGATCTTCGGGAAGTACCCGTTCCGAGACCCTGTCGACTAGGTCCGCAGAACACCGGGGATAAGCTGCGAAGCTCCATCGTTGGCCGGCTTCGTCTGCTTCATCCCCTTGTTCTGCGGCGCCGCGACCTTAGCGGTCCTTCCAGCGTCGCCGGAGCGCAGGTGCCCATGTATAGCCGTCAACGATCAGCACACGCTTCTGTCTCACCCAAGTACATCGAGGCGATAGGAGCCTTGAGATGTGAGTTGGTCGCTGGGGACACTTCGACAGCTCTGCGATCAGGGAGCCGATCGGTTGACGGAAAGCGAAGCCTGAGAGTCTCCGCCGTGCCAGCGATGCTGCGCTAGGCCTCGTGCGTACGCCGGAGTCCTCGGCAATAACGACGGCGTGCCTCAAGGCCATCGACTGCGGGATCGACCAGACATGGGCGATGCCATTCGCGAGGCGTTCTTCACCTGCTCGTGACTGTGTCACGCGGCCCGAAGCGCTGCGGATGCTGCGATCGGACTCCTCGGATTGACGAGAGCTCGCGTACTGCACGTCTTCAGTAGCTGAGTCGGCGGGCAGCTTCTTCACCAAATCGAGGACGGCCCATCTCCATCAGAGCCATAGCCTGACCTTGCCCAAATGCTACCAGCCGGCCTGAGCTCTTCCGTCCACTCTTCCGAGGGTCGCCGAACACTGGGGATAAGCTGCGAAGCTCCAATATGCTTGGCTTCGTCTGCTTCATCCCCTTGTTGGACGGCCTCGCGCCTACTCCTCACAGACCCACACTGCACTGGCGAACTCGCGTCGAAGATCGGCACAGAACGCCTCGCGTTTTCGGCGACGCTCCGCCTCTAGGGCCCGCTGGCGTTCGGCCTCGCGCTTCTCGGCCTCGACCTTCCCGTACCTCATGCCTGAGGCGTGGGCGTAGACCGAGTGCATGCCGTGCTGCTCCAAGGGGCAATCGTAAACGAGTCGATAGACAATCTCGTTGCCCAGACCATCATGCCAACGGCCCTCCCAGACATGGCGACCACAATGCTGCTCTGCAACCGAAACTCGGGCGGGGTCTGGCTCTGGAGACTCGAAGGTGCCCGGGAGAGCAACCTTCCAGCCGCGCTCAGCAAGAGCCTTCATCAAGTAGTCGATCGTCTTGAGGGCGGGGTAAGGCTCGCGCACATCAAACTCGACAGACGTCGTCCCTCGGCTGGTTAGTGTGGTCACCTGCTCCGCGCCTGGGACAACGGGCAACGGCCCTGAGTCCTCGGCCGCCGCGCGCCCTATGCTGTACGCGGCGATGAGAAACAGCTTGCTTGCCGGTCCTGCCTTCATGCTCCACCTACGGTCCGTCCAACACCGGGGATAAGCTGCGAAGCTCCATAGCTTGCGCTTCGTCTGCTTCATCCCCTTGTTGGACGGCCTCGTTGTTCCGCCGCACGTCGTAAGCCTCCCTACTCGGCAACAGCTCTAGGCCTGCCTCCGCGAGCATGGTAACGCCGGCACCAAGCGGGGTCCGCTTGCAGCACCATGCGGTCATCGCTCGCCACTGGCAAGGCGTCGCTGAAGAGCGACAGCCCGCCTCGGTAGCCACCTGAGAGCCCAGTCACCGCCAGCGGATGAGCAGGCCATCGCGTCGCTGAAGAGCGACGCGCCTCCAGCTGAGCCGGTGGTAGCCTGCTACGCAACGAAGCCGCGCCGCGCTCGAGACGAGGCGGATTCCCGAGCCCACGTCGAACACAGGCCAGGCAGCGCTCGCAACTGCAGGAGCGCATCGCGACACTGGGGCTGGCGAAGGCTTCGAAGCGATCGGGCGCACCGAACTGCGACAGGCATCGCGAGAGCCGCTCCGCCAAGCCGCAAGGGGCTTGCACCGACAATCGCCAGATGCCACGCCGTTAGCCTTCCGTGCGCCCCTCAGCTCGGTCCGCCCAACACCGGGGATAAGCTGCGAGCGTCCAATACGCTCAACGCTCGTCTGCTTCATCCCCTTGTTCGGCGGCTTCGTTGTTCCGCCAGCACGTCGTAAGCCTGCTTGCCGGGCCAAGCTGCGGCCCGCTATCCCGCCACGATGGTACGCCAGAGCCACGCCTTGCCATAGAAAACAGCGGGGCCTGGTCCGTGGGCGGTGTCGTACAACGGCAACTGCGTCGCTGAAGAGCGACGCCCCTCAGCCCTGAGCAGTGGCCACTCAGCTTCGGGAAAACTGCGCGCGCCTCGCTGAAGAGCGAGGCGATTCTCAGGCCCAAGCCCCACGCCGTGAAAGCGGTGGCCGGATCATGACTTGCCGAAAAAGCTCATGAGCTGCTGGATTTCGCGATGGCCTGTCGGTTTTTGCGATGAGCTGCAAGACGGTGGCCCTGGACCGCGGCCCGGGCCAGGCAGCGGGAGCTTGTGCGTCGCAACGCGGACCGTTCCGTTCCGTGGCCCTGCGACTAGGTCCGCCGAACACTCAGTATGCAGAGTTGATAACACGATATCGAGAAGGGAATACAGCGGTATCGGCGGTGGGATAACAGATAAGCCGGACTCGGATCCCAGCCCGGGCGAGGCTATCCAGGTCCATCCAGAGGGCTTCGCGCGCGGCGGCCGTGAGGGCCGTTCGGGGAATGGGTGTAGATCAAGGTCGTCGCGACATCCTTGTGACCCAGAAGCTCCTGGATCGTGCGGATGTCGCAACCGGCCTCGTAGAGGTGCGTGGCGAACGAATGGCGCAGCGTGTGGCAGGTCGCGGGCTTGGCGATCCCGGCGGCGCGCAGGGCGATGGCGAATTCCCGCTGCACGAGGTTCTCGTGCAGGTGAGGCCGGCGCAGCTCGCCGGAGCGGCCGTCGAGGCGGCGACACTGGCCGGAGAAGAGCCACTGCCACGGCAGGTCGCGCGTGGTGCGCCAGCCGGCGCTCGCGAGCGTAGACGGCATCGGCACGAAGCCGCCGCCGAGAGCGACGTCGGCCTGGTGCTGGCGCGTCACCCGGTCGACGTGCTCGCGGAGCGGCTGACGGAGCCGCGCCGGGAGCAGGGTGGCGCGATCCTTGCGGCCCTTGCCGTCGCGGACACTGATCTGGTCGCGGGCGAAGTCGACGTCGCGGATGCGAAGGCGGCAGCCCTCGGCGAGGCGGAGGCCCGAGCCGTAGAGGATCGCCACGAGCAGACGATAGGGATGGCGGAGGCGGCCGAGGAGGCTCTCGACCTCACGCGGCGTGAGGACCAGCGGGACGCGCTGGGACGGCTTGGCGCGCGAGGGACGCAGCGCCGGCGCGAGGTCGCGGCCAAGCACTTCACGATAGAGGAACACGAGCGCGTTCAGGGCCTGGTTCCGGGTGGCGGCGCTCGCACGGTCGGACTGGGCGGTGGCGTTCAAGAAGCTCAAGACGTCGCTGGCGCCGAGCGTTTCGGGGGGACGGCGCTTGTGGAAGAGGAGGAAGCGCCTCGCCCAGGCCTCGTAGGCCCGGAGGGTGTGCGGGCTGAAGCCGAGGCGGCGGACGGCGGCGCGCAGCTGCTCGAAGAGCGCGGCGCGCTCGGCGGCGTCGACGACGCGTGAGGGCGGCAGCGGAGCGCTCACAGGAGCATGTCCAGCGGGCTCTTGACGCCGCGCCCGCCGCGATTGAGGACGTGGGTGTAGATCATGGTCGTCGACACGTCGCTGTGGCCGAGCAGCTCCTGGATGGTGCGGATGTCGTAGCCGGTCTCGAGCAGGTGGGTCGCGAAGGAGTGACGCAGGGTGTGGCAGGTGGCCGGCTTGGGGAGAGCGGCCGCGCGCACGGCGGCGGCGAAGAGGCGCTGGAGCACGGACTCGTGGAGGTGGTGGCGGCGCCTCTGCCCGCTCTCGGCATCGATGTGAATGCGCCGCGCGGGGAAGACCCACTGCCAGACCCAGTCGCGAGGTGCGCTCGGATACTTGCGGTCGAGCGCGTCGGGCAGCGAGACGTAGCCGGCCGTGCCTTCGAGGTCGCGAGTGTGCTGCTGCTGGACGCGCTCGAGGTGCCGGCGCAGGATCGGCGCCAGCCGGTCCGGGAGCACAGTGAGGCGGTCCTTGCGTCCCTTGCCGTCGCGGACCGTGATCTCGGAGCGGCTGAAGTCCAGGTCCTTGACGCGCAGGCGGCAGCACTCGAGCAGGCGCAGGCCGCTGCCGTACATGAGCGAACACATCAGCCACGGCACGCCGCGCATGTGCTTGAGCACGGCGTGCACCTCCTCCCGCGCGAGGACGAGCGGGAGGCGGATCGGGCGCTTGGCGCGCGGCGTGTCTTCGAGGCCGGCGAGCGGGCGGCCCAGGACGTCGCGGTACAGGAACACGAGGCCGCTGAAGGCCTGGTCCTGGGTGCCGGCGCTGACGTGGCCCGCGCTCGCGAGATGTCCGAGGTAGGCCGCGACCTCCGGCGCGCCGAGCGCTTCCGGGTTGCGCTGGCCGTGGAAGCGGATGTACCGCCGGATCCAGCCGAGGTACGCCTTCTCGGTGCGGAAGCTGTAGTGCCGCCCGCGGATCGCGACGCGAACACGTTCGAGGAGCTCTCCTTCGATCGACTCGGCGGACACCACACCACCTCCCAGCGTGCCTGGCCGGGGAGAGCGGCGGCACGAGTCATCGAGAGGATAGGAGGAGGTGAGGCCGGGGTAGGTCCGGTGAGGATCCTCGGGATTGGATCGGTCGGGCACGAGCCGTGGCCTACACTGCCCTCATGCTGCCCCGTCGCGCGCGGATCGGCCTCGTTTTGGTCGCCGCTACGCTCGCGGCCTCGTGCGAGAGCGACGCCACGACGGACGGGCCCGCGTTCGTGGACGTGCGGGTCGTCTGCGTCTCGACGCTGCCGGCGGGGTGTCCCGACGGCGGCAACATCTGCTACCCGGGCTGCGCGCACCACAACGCGCCCGCTGGGCTGCAGGCGGTGGTGCCGCTCTGGGGGGCAGACACGCTGCGGCTCAGCGAAACCGGCACGGGCCGCTACGAAGGCGTGCTGCTGCAGGTGCCCACGAACAGGCCGCTGCAGCTCTACGGGCGCGACATCGGGGCCTGCTGCGTGGACGCGTGCAACTACCCGCCCGTGCTCGCGGACATCTCGCTCAACGGGACGAAGCTGACGAAGGTCGTCCGCGAGGGGCTGCCCGCTGGAGTCGCAGCCGCGCTCGAGTTCAGCGTGACGGGAGCGGGAGTAGTTACTCCTTGACCCAGGTGGGCACGCGGCCCGGAGTCCAGGGCGCGCCGGCCTTCTCCATCGCGGCGGAGAGAGCGGCGAGGTCGGTCTCGACGAGCGTCCGCAGCGTGGCGAGCTGCTTTTCGAAGGCGTCCGCCGCGTCGGCGTAGGCCTTGCGGCTGGTGCCGGTCGGAGAGACGGTCGCCGACCACTGGGTGCGGACGATCACGTCGACGCGGTCGGTCGTGGTCATCGGCGTCGCCTCGTAGCGCGACTCGAGCACGCGATCGGCGCGCAGGCCGATCAGGAGGTCGTCGAGCGCGCGCTCGATGCGGCGCGCCTCGGTCGCGAGCTCGGGCGCGGCGCCCGGGGTGTCGTCGAGCGACTTCTTCGCCGCCTTGACGCGGTTCTGCGCCTCTTCGACCGACTCCACGGCACCCAGCACCGCGCGCTGGAGCCGCGCGGTCTTCCTCTGGAACGCGAGCAGCTCCGCCGCGTCCTGCGCCTTGAGCGACTGGAGGCCCAGCGACTCGACCGTGAAGGTCTGGGGCGCGGCGAGCGCCGTGACGACGCCGTCCACCTTCTTCTCGAAGGTCACGCTGTAGCGGCCGGGGACGACGAGCGGGCCGTCGGGAGGATCGAAGAACGGGTTGTCGGCGGGCGGCGGCGTGAGGCGGGTCGGGTTGGCGGCCGGGAAGCGCAGGTCCCACGCGACGCGCTGGATGCCGGCCTTCACCGGGCCGCTCAGGCGGCGCACGACGTGGCCGTCGGCGTCCTTCACGGTCAGCACCACCGCGGGTTCCTCCTCGCGCGCCTCCGCGCGGAGCTCCTCGTGGCTCGGGTAGTGGATCTCCGCCCCCTTCTTGTCGGCCTCCTTCTCGGCGTCGAGGCGCGCCTTCCGCTTCGTCTTCACCTCCTCTTTCAGGTAGTAGGTGAAGACGGCGCCGAAGGGGGGATTGGGGGCGGTGTAGAGGGTCTCGCCGAGGAAGGCCTTGCCGCGGAGGCCGAGCGGGGTCTGCTCGACGTAGGCGAGCGCCTTCTTGACCGGGAAGCTCGCCGCCTTTTCCTTCTCGAAGAGCGCGGGCGTCGCGACGCGGAGCGGCGTCAGGTCGTCGAGCACGTAGAAGCCGCGGCCGAAGGTGGCGATCACGAGGTCGCCCTCGCGCTTCTGGATCGCGAGGTCGCGCACGGGGATCGTCGGCAGGCCGCCCTTGAGCTGCAGCCACTTCTTGCCGCCGTCGCGCGAGAAGAAGAGCCCGAACTCGGTGCCCGCGAAGACGAGCTCGCGTTCGACCGTGTCCTCGGCAATGGTCCACACGTTGCCGCGCGCCGGGAGGTCGGACGCGATCGACGTCCAGGTGCGGCCGCGGTCGGCGCTCTTCAGCGCGTAGGGCTTGAAGTCGCCGTTCTTGTGGTTGCCGAAGGTCACGTAGACGACGTCCTGGTCGAAGCGCGAGGCGAAGAGGTCGCTGACGTAGCTCGTCTCGGGCACGCCCGGGAAGCTCTCCTGGCGGCGCCAGCTCTTGCCGTCGTCCTCGCTCACCTGGACGAGGCCGTCGTCGGTGCCCACGTAAAGAAGACCCGGAACGAGCGGGGACTCGTCGAGCGACACGATGTTGCCGTAGAGAGACGTCGACTGGTTCTTGGCGACGGCGTCGGGGCCCCACACCTTGCCCATCACCTTGAGCGCGTTCCGGTCGAGCTGGCGCGTGAGGTCGCCGCTGACCGCCGTCCAGCTGTTGCCGCGGTCGTCCGTCTTGAAGACGCGCTGCGCCGCGAAGTAGAGCCGGGTGTGGCTGTGCGGCGAGACGATGAGCGGGCTGTCCCAGTTCCAGCGCAAAGGCGCGTCGCCGGGAGCCTCGTGCGGCTGGATCAGGACGCGCTCGCCGCTCTTCCTGTCGAAGCGCGCGAGGACGCCGTGCTGCAGCGTCGAGTAGACGATGTTCGGGTCCTCGGGATCGACGCGGGCGTGGAAGCCGTCGCCGCCCCAGGTGACGAACCAGTCGCTGTTCATGGCGCCGTGCTCGGTGAGCGTGCGCGAGGGGCCGCCGAGCGTGTTGTTGTCCTGGGTGCCGCCGTAGACGTAGTAGACGGGCGCTCGCGCTGTCGACGTCCACGCGGTAGAACTGCGCGACCGGGAGGTTCGCGAAGAACTGCCACGTGGCCGCGCGGTCGAAGCTCTCGTAGAGGCCGCCGTCGCAGCCGACGAGGTAGTGGTCGGTGTCGTCGGGGTCGATCCAGAGGACGTGGTTGTCCACGTGCTTGTAGCGCTCGCCGAGGTTCCTCCAGGTCTTGCCGGCGTCGTCCGACACCTTCAGGAACACGTCGATCGAGTAGATCCGCTCGGCGTTCTTCGGGTCGACGAACAGCTTCTGGTAGTACATCGCCTGCGGGCTGTAGTCGGAGCGCTTCTCCCAGGTCTCGCCGCGGTTCTTCGAGCGGAAGGTGCCGGCCGACTTGTTGGCGGCGGCGGTCTCGACGAGCGCGTAGACGGTGTCGGGCTCGGTGGGCGCGATCGCGAGGCCGATGCGGCCCATCTCGTCCTTCGGCAGGCCGCCCGAGATCTTGCGCCAGCTCTTGCCGCCGTCGGTCGACTTGTGGAGGCCCGACTCGGGGCCGCCGTCGATCAGCGTGAAGACGTGGCGCCGCCTCTGCCACGCGGCGGCGAGCAGCACGTCGGGATCGCGCGGGTCCATGACGACGTCGCTCACGCCCGTGTTCTCGCTGATCGTGAGCACGGCCGTCCAGGTCTTGCCGCCGTCCGTCGTCTTGTAGAGGCCGCGGTCGCCGCCGGCAGACCAGAGCGGGCCCTGCGCCGCGACGTAGACGGTGTTGCTGTCCTTCGGGTGGATCAGGATCCGGCCGATGTGCTCGGAGCTCTTGAGCCCCATGTTCTTCCAGCTCTTGCCGCCGTCCTCGCTCTTGTAGACGCCGTCGCCGTAGCCGACGCTGCGCTGCGAGTTGTTCTCGCCGCTGCCCACCCAGACGACGCTCGGGTTCCTGGGGTCGATCGCGACGCAGCCGATCGAGGAGGAGCCCTCGCCGTCGAAGACCGGCGTCCAGCTGGTGCCGGCATTCTCGGTGCGCCAGACGCCGCCCGAGGCGACCGCGACGAACCAGCGCCTCTTGTTGGTGGGATCGACGGCGAGGTCGGCGATGCGGCCGCTGGTGACGGCCGGCCCGATGCCGCGCAGGGTCAGCCCGGACCAGGTGTCGGCGGACCAGGGAATCTTGGGCTTGTCCTCGTCTTTCTTTTCGGCGTCTTGCTTGTCCGCGTCCTTCTTGTCCTTGTCGGGCTTGGTGTCGGCTTTCGTCGGCGTCGGCTTCTTTTCAGCAGCGGGGGCGGCCTTCGCCGTCTCGGCTTTCGAGGTGGCTGGAGCCGCTTCGGCTTTTGCCGCGGACGGAGCTTCGGCTTTCGGTGCTGGCGCGGCTCCGGCCTTCGGGGCGGAGGGCGGGGCATCCGCCTGCGGGGCGGGCGTCGGTGGTTGCGGCCTGGGCTCCTGCGGGTGGCCGGTAACGGTTGTCGCGGCGAACGTCAGCACGAGGGCGGTCGCGATCCAGTTCTTCACGTTGGCTCCATGGGATGACGAGACACGAGCGCGATTCTGCTCGCGCTGCCGCGGCCGCGCAACGGCCGAGGGCCGGGGGGCGGGGCTCGCGCCGTCATCGCCCCGGCTGTGGTCGTCCCACTGTCGCCGTCCGCTGTGGTCGCGCCCGACAACTCGTTCCGGAACGAGTTGGTTCAAGTAACTTCTCAACCAACTCTGTCCGGACAGAGTTGCTCGGGCCGGTGGGTTCGAGCACGAGTCCCCGCGGAGACGATGGCCACTGCCACGTGGCGGCAAACGGCTCGCGGTACACTCGCCGTTCATGGAACGGCCCGTGCTCACGCGCCGCCTGAGCGGCTTCGGCACCTCGATCTTCGCGGAGATGACGGCGCTCGCCCGCAAGCACGACGCCATCAACCTCGGCCAGGGCTTCCCGAGCTTCGACGGGCCCGAGTTCGTGAAGCGGGCCGCGATCGAGGCGCTCGAGGCCGGCCACAACCAGTACTCGCCGATGCCCGGCCTCCCGGCGCTGCAGCAGGCGGTGGCCTCGCACCAGCAGCGCTTCTACGGCCTCGCGTACGACGCGGCCAGCGAGATCACGATCCACGCGGGAGCCACCGAGGCGCTCTGCTCGACGCTCGGCGCTCTCCTCGACGCGGGCGACGAGGCGATCGTGTTCGAGCCGTTCTACGACGCCTACCAGCCGGGGATCGCGCTCGCTCAGGCGACGGCGCGCGTCGTGCCGCTCGCGCCGCCCGCCTTCCGGCTCGACCGCGCGGCGCTCGAGCGCGCAATCACGGCGAAGACCCGCCTCCTGATACTGAACTCCCCCGGCAACCCGGCCGGCTGTGTCTTCACGCGCGCCGAGCTCGCCGAGATCGCGGCGCTCTGCGTGCGCCACGACCTGCTGGCAGTGACCGACGAGGTCTACGAGCACATCGTCTACGAGGGCGCGCACGTGCCGATCGCCACGCTTCCCGGGATGCGCGAGCGGACCGTCACGATCTCCTCGAGCGGCAAGACCTTCAGCCTGACCGGCTGGAAGGTCGGCTGGTCGTGCGCGGCGCCCGCGCTCACGGCCGCCGTGCGCGCGGTCCACCAGTTCGTGACGTTCGCGGTCTCGACGCCGTTCCAGCACGCGGTCGCGTCCGGCCTCGCCGCGCCCGACGCCTACTACCGCGGGCTCGTGGACGACTACCGCTCGCGGCGCGACCGCATGTGCGAGGGGCTCGAGGCCGCGGGCTTCGAGGTGCGGCGGCCGGAGGGGACGTACTTCGCGCTCGCGGACGTGCGGCCGCTCGGCTACGAGGACGGCCGCGCGTTCTGCCTCTCGCTCGTCGAGACGGTGCGGCGTCGCCGCGATCCCCGTGAGCGCCTTCACGGAGGACGGGCGGCTGCGGCACCTGGTCCGCTTCGCCTTCTGCAAGGACGACGCGACGCTCGACGAGGGGCTGCGGCGGCTGCGCCGGCTCAAGGCCTGAACGCTGGACACGCTCGTCCTCGTCGTCTTCGGCGCCCTTGTACCTGGGGATGCTGCTCGGCGAGATCCCCGGCCTCGCGCTCGACCGCACCCGCATCGCGCTCCCGGGCGCGCTCGTGGAATCATTCGGTGTCTGGCTAGTTTAGCTCTACGATCTTCGAGTCGTTTCTGAAGCAACTCTGTCCGGACAGAGTTCAATCCGTCCTGCTCGCCTACAGGTTCAGCACCGGCCGCAGCGGCCCGGGCGGGGCATCCCCTTCATAGAGGACGCACTCGAGGAAGAGCCCGGACGGCGGCGCCGTGAGCGTCGCCGGCAGGTCGGACGGCTCGCGCAGGAAGCGCTCGGCGTCTTTCGGCGTGAGGGCGCCGCGGCCAGCCTCCGCCATCACCCCCACCATGCGGCGCACCATCTTCCACAAGAAGTGCGAGCCCAGCACGCGGACCAGCAGCAGTTCGCCCGCCTCGACCACTTCCACGCGCTCGATCTTGACGCGCGCGTCGCGGCCCTCCGCGCTGCCCCTCGCGTCGCTGTACGACGCGAAGTCGTGCAGGCCCTCGAAGACGCGGGCGGTAGCGGCGAGCGCGCCGACGTCGAGCGGGTCCTTGATCCACCACACGAAGGGCTTGCCGAAAGCCGTGCGCCGGCGCGCGATCTGGTAGAGATAGGCGCGCGCGACGGCCGAGTGGCGCGCGTGGAACTGGCGCACGACCTTCTCGACCCGCAGCAGGTTGATGTCGCCCGGCAGCTCGTCGTTGAGCGCGCGGCGCAGCGTCTCGGGGGGAAGCCGGGACTCGAGGTCGAGGTGCACGACCTGCTGAAGCGCGTGGACGCCGGCGTCGGTGCGGCCGGCGCCGTAGCTCTCGAAGTCGGTGCGCTTGGCGACCGCGCGCACGGCCTCGTGGAGCGCACCCTGCACCGTGCGCGCGTTCTTCTGGATCTGCCAGCCGGAGTAGCGCGTGCCGACGTACTCGAGGTCGAGCCGGAAGCGGGCCATCGGCGCAAGCCTATCCGCAAACGCCTGGTTCGAGCACGAGGCCGAGGGCCCACCTCCCGCTGTCGTTCGCGCGTCGGGGGGTGGGTTCGAGCACGAGTCCCCGCGGAGACGATGGCCCACGGCCACGCAATGGCAGTGAGCCGCGGAGACGACGGCCTCGCCACGTGAGCACGGTGAGCTACGGCCCCGCCGTTGGCCCTCTGCTATTCTCGGAGCGGTGCGACTCCGCGTCCTGTCCTACAACATCCACCGCGCGATCGGCGTCGACCGCCGCTTCCGGCCGGAGCGCATCGCCTCGATCATCGAGTACTACAACCCGGACGTCGCGATGCTGCAGGAGGTCGACGAGGGCGCGCCGCGCTCGCGCGAGCTCGACCTGGCGCGCGAGCTGGCGCGGGCGCTCGGCTTCGAGCACTACGCGATCGGCCACAACGTGAGGCTGCGCAAGGGCCGCTACGGCAACGCCACGCTCAGCCGCTGGCCGATCAGGCGCGAGCGCAACATCGACCTCACGATCGGCTTCCTGCGCCGGCGCGGCTGCCAGCACACGCGCATCGCGATCAGGACGCCGGCGGGCGCGCTGCGGCGGCTCGAGGTGTTCAACCTGCACCTGGGGCTCTCGGCGCGCGAGCGCGAGCGCCAGGTCTCGCTGCTCTGCCGCTCGCGCGAGTTCGCCGCGCTGCCGTTCGGCGTCCCGGCCGTCGTGGCCGGCGACACCAACGACTGGCGCTCGCTGCTGCGGCCGCTGTTCGTCGAGATGCTGGGCTTTCGCTCGGCAACCGGCGGCGACGACGACGGCGAGCGCGCGATCCGGACCTTTCCGTCGTTCTTCCCGCAGGGCGCGCTCGACCGCGTCTACTACCGCGGCCCGCTGCGGCTCGTGGCCGCGCGCCGCTGCCGCCTCGCGCTGTCGCGCGTCGCGAGCGACCACCTCCCGGTAATCGTGGATTTTGATTTGCCCTAGGGGGTTCGGGGGGCGAGATGCCCCCCGAAAGCCGGTCCACCGGTCCGTTAGCTCAGTCCGTTTCGGATGGTCGTTGGCACCTCCTGGTTCGTCGTCTTCTTCCGCTCTCCCGGTCCTCGCACGCCTAAGCCCTCTGTCGCAGCGCTTCCTCCAGCCGCCGCCGAAAGGACTTCGGATCCACGGCCGGGTAGCGATGCAGCTGCGGCTCGATCGCCTCGAAGAGCTCGAGGAGCCGCTTCGGGTCGACGAACCCGCGCTCCAGGAGCTCGCGCACGTCCGAGAGGTCCTTCGCGTGCCCGCGCTCGACCTTGGCGAGCGCCTGCGCGTACGGGTCGTAGTGGAAGTACGACACTCTTCCGATCCGGTCGATCGGGAGGCTGCGCTCGCGCCAGCCGGGAAGCTCGGGGATGAAGTGCGCGGGGCTCGCGATCTCGACGTTGATCTGCAGCTCCTCCTTCAGTCGCGGCAGCGCCCGGAAGAGAGCGTCGCTCTCCGGCTGGATCAGGATGTCGGCGTCGAGCGTGCTCTCGCGCCAGCCGAGGAGCACGGCCGTCGCGCCGCCCGTCAGATAGACGGCCGTGTCGGTGTCGGCCGCGCGTGCCAGCTCCTCGAGGAATCGACGCAGCCGCTGGGCGTCGGCTACCCGACGCATTCCATGGCACTCTCGAAGCTCGTGAGACGGCGCAGCAGGGCGTTGTAGCGCGAGTGGGCCGAGTCCGAGTCCTCTGACGCGAGCCGATCGTACAGACGGTGCTCGGGGTCCGGAATCGGAGACGCGACGGGAAGGCCCAGGCCCCGAAGCCGCGGCGCCGCGATCGAGACCAGCAGCGCTTCGACGGTCTCCCGTGAGGCCGCGAGGTCCTCGAGGCCCTTTGCGACGAGGTCGCCGCCCGGGTAGTGATCGAGCTCCACGGCGTCATTGTATGCCCCGCCTTCCCGAGGGCTTCGCAGTCGGACCACCCGTGGAGCGCGGCGGCCCCTTCCGGTGTCCAAGCATGTCAGGAGGCAAGCGCGATGAGCACGAACGGAGCGTTCCTGGTGTCGACGGCCGTTCACGCCAGCTTCGTCGCGGCGCTCGGAGTGCTGCCGCTGCTGTCGGACGAGGCGCTGCCCGCGCCCTCCGCGGCGGTGGTCGATGCCGATTCGATCTTCGTGGTGCCGCTGCCGCCTGCGCCCGCAGACCCGAGGCTCGTAAGGGACGTCCCGTCCGTGGCGCCGCAGCACCTCACGGCGCCCACGGTCCCACACCGGCAGGACGTGGCTTCCGACGAGATCCCGATCGCCGACGCGATCGGCGACGACCCGCTCGGTGCGGAGACAGCCGGGGACGGGCCGGGAGCGCGGGATGGAGTCGTGGGCAGCCTGATCGGCGATCCTGACGTGACCCTAGCTTCTCCTCCTCCGGTCGTCCGCATCAGCAACGGCCTCATCGCTCCTCGGCTCGTGAGGCGCGTCGAGCCCGTCTATCCGGCGATCGCCGCGGCCGCACGCGCCACGGCGACGGTTCTGCTCGAGGCCGAGGTCGACGCACGCGGGGAGGTCACACGCGTCTCGGTCGTGCACGGCCATCCGCTCTTCGACGCGGCCGCGATCGAGGCCGTCGAGCGCTGGCGCTACCAGCCGCTGCTGCTGAATGGCGTGCCGACGGCGTTCGTCCTGACCGTCACGGTTCATTTCGGCCTGCTGCACTGACTCCAACTCCGTCCGGACAGAGTAGTGCGAGATCAGTCCGCCCGCAGCCGGTAGCCCACGCCCGTCTCCGTCTGCAGCAGGCGGGGCCGCGCCGGATCGTCCTCCAGCTTGTGACGCAGCTGCGCCATGTAGACGCGCAGGTAGTGGGCCTCGTCCGCGGCGCCCGGGCCCCAGACCTCGCGCAGCAGCTGGCGGTGCGTGAGCACCTTGCCCGCGTGCTGCACGAGCGTCGCGAGCAGGCGGTACTCGGTCCGCGTCAGCCGCACCTCCTCGCCGCGACGGTAGACGAGCCGCTTCTCCAGGTCGACCTTCAGCTCGCCCGCCTCGAACACGGCAAGGCCGCCGCCGCCCGCGACGCGCGCGGCGTGGCGCAGCGCGACGCGCATGCGCGCGAGCAGCTCGTCGATGCCGAACGGCTTCGTCAGGTAGTCGTCGGCGCCCGCGTCGAGCGCCTGCACCTTGTCCTTCTCCTGGCCGCGCGCCGAGACCACCACGATCGGCACCGCGCTCCACTCGCGGAGCCGGCGCGTGACCTCGAGCCCGTCGAGGTCGGGCAGGCCGAGGTCGAGCAGCACGAGGTCGGGCTGGCGCGTCTGCGCCTCGACGAGAGCGCGCGCGCCGCTCGCGGCCTCGGCGATCCGGTAGCCGTGCGCGGGCAGCGTCGCGCGCAGGAAGCGCATCACCTGCGGCTCGTCCTCGACCACGAGCACGAGCGGCTCGCGCGCGAGCGGGGCGCGCTCCGCGGCGTCGCGCGCGGCTTCGCTCACGCCGCCTCCTCGAGCGGCGGCGGCGGCGGCGCGTCTCCGAGCGGCAGCGTGAAGCGGAACGTCGCGCCGCGGGGCCTCAGGTTCTCGGCCCAGATGCGGCCGCCGTGCGCCGTCACGATCGCGCGGCGATCGCGAGCCCGAGGCCCGCGCCGGGGCCCGCGGCGGCGCGATAGAACTTCTCGAACACGCGCTCCTCGTCGCCCGGCGGCAGGCCGGGGCCCTCGTCCCTCACCTCCACGAGCGCGTCCTGGCCCTCGCGCCGCGCGGCGACCCGCACCGCTCCCAGGCCGCCGGCGTGTGCGCACGGCGTTCTCGAGCAGGTTGACGAGCACCTGCTCGACCAGCACCGCGTCGATCGGCACGAGCGGCAGCTCCGGCGCGATCTCGGCCTCGAAGCGGCAGGCGGGCGCGTAGCCCTCGACGCGCGCGAGCGCCGAGCCGACCAGCTCCTCGAGCGAGTGCCACTCGCGCTTCGGCTCGAGTGTCCCGGACTCGAGCCGCGTCATGTCGAGCAGGTTGCCGACCAGCCGGTTGAGCCGCTGCGCCTCGTCGAGCACGGTCGAGGCGAGCTCGAGGCGCAGCGCGTCGCCCGGCGGCGGCTCGTCGAGGAGCCCGCTGGCGGCGCCGGTGATCGCCGCGAGCGGCGTGCGCAGGTCGTGCGAGACCGAGCTCAGGAGCGTGCTGCGCAGCCTTTCGCTCTCGGCCGCGAGGCGCGCCGCGTCGGCGCGATCGGCGAGCCGGGCGCGCTCGAGCGGCCAGGCGACCTGGCGCACCAGCGCGCGGATCAGCTCGCGCTGGTCGGGCGGCAGCGGGCGCAGCGCCGGGTCGAGCGCGATCGCCAGCACACCCAGGCTCTCGTCTCCCGTCGCGAGCGGCTCGTAGAGCACGGCGCCCCCGGGCAGCGTGTCGGTGTCGGCGCCTGCCGGCTGCCGGTGGTCGAACGCCCACTGCGCGACCGCGAGCTCCCGCGGATCGCGCGCGAACGCGGGCACGGGCCCGGCCGCGGGCGCGAGCCCGGGACCGGGGGCGCCGGGCAGCAGCACCACGGTCTCGCAGTGCAGCAGCTGCGCCACGTGGCGCGCGGCGAGCTCCGCGATCTCGCGCGGCTGGCGTAAACCGGCCAGCTCGCGCGCGAGCGCGTAGAGCGCCTGCGTGCGCCGCTCGCGCTGACGCGCGAACTCCGCCGAGTCGCGCGCGCGCGCGGCGAGCGTGCTGACGAGCAGGCCGACCACGAGCATCACGCCGAAGGAGACGATGTACTGCGTGTCCGTGACCGCGAACGTGAGCCGCGGCGGGACGAAGAAGAAGTCGAACGCCGCGACGCTCAGCACCACGGCGAGCACCGAAGGGCCGCGGCCGTAGCGCGTCGCCACGAACACGACGCCGAGCAGGTACAACATCGCCAGATTGAGCTTGTCGGAGCCGCCCAGGAGCGCCCACGACAGAAGGCTGGCCGCCGCCACCACGATCACGGCCTTCAGGTAGCCGTGGGCGCGCGAGCGCGGCGTGGGGAGGATCGGCGGAGCCGGTCGAGGGGCGTCGCCCGAGGCGATGAACACGTCGAGCTCGCCGCTCTGCTTCACGATCGCGTCGACCAGCGAGCCGCTGAAGAGGCCGCGCCAGCCCGCGCGGCCCGGCTTGCCGACCACGATCTGCGTGACGTTGCGCTCGCGGGCGAGCTGCAGCACCGCCTCGGCCACGGTCGCGCCTGAGACGGTCGCGGTCTCGGCGCCGAGCTGCTCGGCGAGCTCGAAGGCGGCCGCCAGGTGCGCGCGCTCCTGGGCGCTGAGCGGCGGCTGGCCGGGGCTCTCGACCCAGGCCGCGATCCACGGCGCGCGCAGCCGCGTCGCGAGCCGCCGCGCCGCGCGCACGAGCCGGCCGCTGTCGGGGTTCGGGCGGATGCAGACGAGGATTCGCTCCGTGACCGGCCAGGTGGCCGCGATCGCGTGGTCGCGCCTGTAGTCCTGGACCGCCGCGTCCACGTGCTCGGCCGTGCGCCGCAGCGCCAGCTCCCGCAGCGCCGTCAGGTTGCCCTTCCTGAAGAACTGCGCGACGGCGCGCGCGGCCTGGTCGGGCAGGTAGACCTTGCCCTCCGCGAGGCGCTTCAGCAGGTCCTCGGGCGGCAGGTCCACGATCTCGACCTCGTCCGCCTCGTCGAGCAGGCGGTCGGGCAGCGTCTCGCGCACGACGACGCCGGTGATGCGCTCGACGAGGTCGTTCACGCTCTCGAGGTGCTGGACGTTGAGGGTCGTCCAGACGTCGTGGCCGGCGTCGAGCAGCTCGCGCGCGTCCTGCCAGCGCTTGGGGTGGCGTGCGCCCGGCGCGTTCGTGTGGGCGAGCTCGTCGAGCAGCAGCAATCCCGGCTTGCGCGCGAGCGCGGCGTCGAGGTCGAACTCGAGCAGCCTGACCCCGCGGTGCTCGACCTCGCGCGGCGGCAGGCGCTCGAAGCCCTCCGCGAGCGCCGCGGTCTCGGCGCGGCCGTGGGTCTCGACCCAGCCGATCACGACGTCCCGGCCCGCCTCGCGCGCCCCGCGGGCGGCCTGGAGCATCGCGTAGGTCTTGCCCACGCCGGGCGCGGCGCCGAAGAAGACCTTGAGGCGGCCGCGCTTCGCCTCCGCCTCGTCGCGCGTCACGCGGCGCAGCAGCGCGTCGGGGTCCGGCCGTGTCTCGGTCGTCACGCCCCGAGGCTACTCCCGAACCGCGTCGGACCGAAGCTCGGCCACGACGCGCAGCACCGACATGGCCGCCTCGCGGGATGCGGACGAGCCGTCGCGCTCGAGCGCGGCCGCCGCCTGCTCGAGCACATCGAGCTGTCGGACCGAGGGACGCGGCCGCGAGGGCAGCACCCGCCGGCCGGCGGCGAGCGACGCGGCGAGGACGCCGCAGCCTGCGAGGCCGACGCACGCGATCACGTCGTGCTTGCTGTCGATCGAGAGGTGCAGGTACGGCTCGGTCAGGAAGAAGTCGAGGCTCAACGCCGAGACGACGGCGGTCACCAGCGCGGCCGCGCGACCGCCGAACTCCCCGACCAGGATGGTGAGCGCCAGGAACAGGAAGGTGAGGTTCGAGGCGCTGGTGAAGCCGCGCAGCGGCACGAGCGCCATTCCCAGCAGCATGGCCGCGATCGGCCCCGCGCCCAGATAGACCAGCTTGTCGTCGTCATTCATGGCAGTCCTCCTGGCTGATCGAGCCTTAGAAGACACATCGGTGACCTCAGGCGAGCCGCAGCGCGACGAGCAGCATGTCGAGCAGCTTGATGCCGACGAACGGCAGGATCACGCCCCCGACGCCGTAGATCAGCAGGTTGCGCCGCAGGATCGCCGCCGCCCCGAGCGGCTTGTAGGCGATGCCCCGCAGCGCGAGCGGGATCAGCGCGATGATGATCAGCGCGTTGAAGATGACCGCCGACAGGATCGCCGACTGCGGCGTCGCAAGCCGCATGATGTTGAGCGGAGCGAGCTGCGGCAGCGCCAGGATGAACATCGCCGGGATGATCGCGAAGTACTTGGCGACGTCGTTGGCGATCGAGAACGTCGTCAGCGCGCCGCGCGTCATCAGCAGCTGCTTGCCGATCTCGACGATCTCGAGCAGCTTCGTCGGGTTGGAGTCGAGGTCCACCATGTTGCCGGCTTCCTTGGCGGCGCATGGTGCCGGTGTTCATGGCCACCCCGACGTCGGCCTGCGCGAGCGCGGGCGCGTCGTTGGTGCCGTCGCCGGTCATCGCCACCATGCGTCCGGCGGCCTGCTCCTGGCGGATCAGCTTCAGCTTGTCCTCGGGCGTCGCCTGCGCCATGAAGTCGTCGACGCCCGCCTCGGCGGCGATCGCGGCGGCCGTCAGCGGGTTGTCGCCGGTGATCATCACCGTCTTGATCCCCATGGTCCGCAGCTGGGCGAAGCGCTCCTTGATCCCGCCCTTGACGACGTCCTTCAGCTGCGACGACGCCGAGCGCGCGCCCGTTCTCCGCGACCGCGAGCGGCGTGCCGCCGCTGCGCGCGATCTGCGTCGGCCTTGCCCACGAGCTCGGTCGGCAGCGCCCCGCCGCGCTCCTCGACCCACTGCTTGATCGCGTCGACGGCTCCCTTGCGGATGTCGCCGCCCGTCGAGCGTGATGCCCGACATCCGCGTCTGCGCCGAGAACGGGACGAACTGGGCCTGGTGCTGTGGCGAGCTCGCGCGCCGCGGATGCCGTACTGCTTCGCCAGGACGACGATCGAGCGTCCCTCGGGCGTCTCGTCGGCGAGCGACGACAGCTGCGCGGCGTCGGCCAGCGCCTGCTCGGTGACCCCCGGCGCCGGCAGGAACTCGACCGCCTGGCGGTTGCCGAGCGTGATGGTGCCGGTCTTGTCGAGCAGCAGCGTGTCGACGTCGCCGGCGGCCTCGACCGCGCGGCCCGACATCGCCAGCACGTTGTGCTGCACGAGCCGGTCCATGCCCGCGATGCCGATCGCCGAGATCAGCGCGCCGATCGTCGTCGGGATCAGGCACACGAGCAGCGAGATCAGCACCGGGACCGGAGACGGACGTGCCGGCGTAGGCGGCGAACGGCTGGAGCGTCACGACGACGAGCAGGAAGACCAGCGTCAGCACGGCCAGCAGGATGTTGAGCGCGATCTCGTTCGGCGTCTTCTGGCGCACCGCGCCCTCGACGAGCGCGATCATGCGGTCGAGGAACGTCTCGCCGGGGTTGGAGGTGATGCGCACGACGATCCAGTCCGACAGCACGCGCGTGCCGCCGGTGACCGCCGAGCGGTCGCCGCCGGACTCGCGGATCACGGGCGCCGACTCGCCGGTGATGGCCGACTCGTCGACGCTGGCGACGCCTTCGATGACCTCGCCGTCGCCGGGGATGATCTGGCCGGCTTCCACGCGGACGACGTCGCCCGTGCGCAGCTCGCTCGCCGACACGGTCTCCTGTCACGCCGTCGCGAATGCGCACGGCCATCGTCTCCGCCTTGCGTCTTGCGGAGCGTGGCGGCCTGCGCCTTGCCGCGGCCCTCGGCCATCGCCTCGGCGAAGTTCGCGAACAGCACCGTGAACCAGAGCCAGAAGGCGACCTGGCCGGTGAAGAGCGGATTGCCCGGTGCCCGGCCAGCAGCTCCTGGACCCAGATCACCGTCGTGATCGAGGCTGCCCACCTCGACGATGAACATGACCGGGTTCTTGACCTGAATCCGCGGGTCGAGCTTGCGGAACGAGTCGACGATCGCCGGGCGGACGATCGCCGGGTCCCACATCGAAATCTGACGCGCGCGTTCTGACATTGAGGTCGTCCCTTCGCTTAGCGACTGGCGGCGGGCGCCGTTGCCGAGCGCCTCGTCCAGCGCCAGGTTCAGTTCCAGCACGTTGACGCGCGCGCGCCCGAGGAACCCGAACGTCGGGCCCTCGGTGTGGGACGCGATCGAGCTCCTGCACGCGCTCGAGCGGCACGCCCCGCGCCCGGGCCACGCGGGCCGCCTGCAGGGCCGCCGCCGCGGGCGGGATGTGCGGGATCCAGGCCGCCGCCGCTGGCGGTCACCATCTCCGACGGCACCTGGGCGGGCGAGACGCCTTCCTGCTTCGTCACGGCGTCGAGGCGCTCGCGCACGGCCTTCAGGTGGTCGGGGTTCGACGGGCCGTAGTTGCTGCCCCCGGTCGAGGCGGCGTTGTAGTCGACCGCCGACGGCCGCGGCTGGAAGTACTCGGGCCGCGTGAACTTCTGCGCGATCAGGC
Organism: uncultured Acidobacteriota bacterium; assembly: GCA_963740655.1. Lineage (GTDB taxonomy): Bacteria > Acidobacteriota > Vicinamibacteria > Fen-336 > Fen-336 > DATBSL01. The sequence continues at coordinate 876,482 of CAVUFF010000011.1, read as the reverse complement.
GCGAGCCGACGATCGTGCCGTCCGCCCGCCGGATCAGGCTCCCCTCGGCCTGGGAGCGGAAGGCCGCCCGGCCGACGCCCCACAGGACGAGCGTGGTAGGCCAGGACCAGCGACCATCGTGACGACCGTGAACAGCACGCCTCGTTTCAGTTCGGTCAGCATGGCTGCCCTCCTCAGCTACCGGAGCGCCAGGTGCTCGGCGATCGGGCCGAGCACCGCGACCGGCATGAACATCAGCAGGCCGAGAATCACGACGACGGCCCACAGCGTGAATCCGAAGGTCGCCGCTCTCGGCCCGCAGCGAGCCGGCGGTCTCCGGCGCCGCCGGCTTGGCGGCGAGGAAGCCGGCGAGCGCCAGCGGCGCGATGATCGGGATGTAGCGCCCCAGCAGCATCGACCAGCCCGGTCGAGATGTTCCAGAAGGGCGTGTTGTCTCCCAGGCCCTCGAAGCCGGAGCCGTTGTTGGCCGCCGCCGAGCTGAACTCGTAGAGCATCTCCGAGAAGCCGTGCGGCCCGGGGTTCTGCAGCCAGGCCGAGCGCCGTGTCCGGGATCTGGCCGTCGTGGCCCAGACGTAGCAGGCGATCGCGGTGCCGACGAGAATCGCCAGCGGATGCCACAGCAGCGCCAGGCTCGCGAGCTTCATCTCCTTGGCCTCGACCTTCTTGCCCAGGAACTCCGGCGTGCGCCCGATCATCATCCCGGCGACGAACACCGCGACGATGATGAAGATCAGCATGTTGATGAAGCCGACGCCGACGCCGCCGAAGATGTTGTTCAGCCACATGCCGATCATCGGCATCAGCCCGCCGAGCGGCGTCAGCGAGTCGTGCATCGCGTTGACCGAGCCGTTCGACGTCACCGTGGTCGACACGGCCCACAGCGCGGAGAGCCCGGCGCCGAAGCGCACCTCCTTGCCTTCCATCGATCCGGTCGACTGGTCGACGCCCATGGCGGCGATCGCCGGGTTGCCGCCGGCGTCCTGGGCGACGCCGAACGTCACCATCGGCACGTAGAGCGCCAGCATGGTCGAGGAAGACCATCGACGGCCAGCCGGCGCCGGCCGCACCATCTAGCCCGAGCGTCCAGACCATCGCCATCGGGATGACGAGGATCGACCACGTCTCGGCGAGATTCGAGAGCGGCGTCGGGTTCTCGTACGGGTGCGCCGAGTTCGGGCCGAAGTAGCCGCCGCCGTTCGTGCCGAGCTGCTTGATCGCGACCATCGGCGCGACCACGCCGCGCGCGATCGTCTGCTCCTGGCCTTCGAGGGTCTTCGCCTTGGCCGCGGGCTCGAAGCGTCATCGGCGTGCCCTGCCACATCAGGACGACCCCGACCAGGATCGCGAGCGGCAGGAAGAGGCGCACCGTCGCCCGCGTCAGGTCGACGTAGAAGTTGCCGAGCTGCTTCAGGCGGCTGCCGCCCAGCCCGCGGATGATCGCGATGCAGGCGGCGACGCCGGTGGCCGCCGTCACGAACTGCAGGAACGTGATCGGCAGGCATCTGGCTGAGATACGAGAGCCCGGTCTCGCCGCTGTAGTGCTGGAGGTTCGTGTTCGTGGTGAAGCTCGAGATCGTGTTGAAGGCGAGCGTCGGCTCCATGTTGCCGATGCCGTCCGGGTTGAGCGGCAGCCACTTCTGGAGCGTGACGATCGCGAAGGTCGCCAGCCACATGAACACGTTCGAGATCAGTGAGCGAGCGCGCGTACTGCTTCCAGTCCTGGTTCTCGGTCGGGTCGACCCCGGAGAGCCGCAGCACCAGCCGCTCGATCGGCACGAAGATCGGGTCGAGCCAGGTACGCTCGCCCTGGAACACGCGGGCCATGTACCGGCCGAGCGGGATGCTGGTGAGGATGGTGAAGAGGATCGTGAAAGCGACCGCGACGTATTCAGTTCTCATGGCGATCCCTCAGAAGCGCTCGGGCCGCAGCATCGCGTACACGAGGTACGCGCCGGCCGCGATACTCAGTAGCAGCAGGAACATGGTTCACCTACACCCGATCACACAGATCGATGAACGCCCACATCGCTCCGAACGCGACGAGCCCGAGCACGATCATTCCCAAGAGCAGCATGTCCGAGTCCTCAGATCTTTCCGGCGAACGAGTAGACGACGCCGACGAGCAGCGCGTGCTGCGAGTCCTTGAGCGCGCCTCTGTCGTCGGTGAAGTAGGGATGCTGCGTGAAGTCGCCGCGGTACTCGAGACGGAGCTTCAAGGCGCCCGCGATCAGGTGGTCGGAGGTGAGCGTGAGCGTCTGAGCCTTCTGGCCGATCGTCATGAAGCCGCCGTCCGAGTCGTCGAGGTACTCGTAACGGCCGACGAGCGACCAGCTGGGCGTGGCCTGGTACTTCGCGTAGGCCGCGATGCCCCACCACGTCGTGGGGCCCTCCTTGCCGTAGTCGTAGTTGGCCTGGAGGCTCAGCCTCGACGTGGGGCTCACGGTGAGCGTCGTGTCGAAGATGTTCCGCGTGTCTCCACCCTCGGTCTCCTGTTCCGCCCATGTAGTTGGCGATCCAGGTCAGCTTGGGCCCCGGCTTCAGCGTGGCGGTGAGGCCGACCACCGGGAAGTCGCCGTTGATCTCGCTGCTGTTGTTCCAGCCGTTCACGAGATAGCCGGCGACGCTCAGCTTGTCGTTCACCGGCAGCGTGGCGCGCAGGCCCAGGTGGTAGAAGGGGATCGCGTAGCCGAAGAGCACGGAACGGCTGTAGTTCCAGTTGTCCTGCGACTCGATCACCTCCGCCCCGAGCGGCGTCACGAACTTGCCCGCGTCGAGCTGCAGCTTGCTGCCGGCCAGCACGCTTCCGTAGGCCTGCTGGACGTGCTTGTAGATCTCCTTGCCGTCCGCCTCGGGCTCGTAGGCGGCCACGAGGTCGGCGGTCTTGCCGAAGTCGAGGTCGATGCGGAAGCCGACCCGGCTGTCGGTGGCCACGCCCTTCGCGAAGGCGACCTCGGCCAGGCTCAGCGAGAAGGCGTTGTGCTGCACGTCGAAGCTGCGCAGCGCGGGGTCGACCTTGTTGAAGTCGTAGAGGTAGTAGACGTCGACGAAGCCCGTGACGTCGATCTTCGGCGGCTCGGGGGACGGCGAAGGCGCCGGAGCGGGCTCGGTCTGGGCGGCGACGTCGCGCCCAAAGGCGACACACAGGCCAAACGCGACGAGCGCGCGCCTCGCGATCGTCCATGTCCCGTGCGCCGCTCCGGCACGGGTCGCGGCGGGTGCATTCTCCATGGGGAGAACGCTACGGCACGGCGTATCAGGACGGCGTCAGGAGCGCGGGCGGAGCCGTCAGGAAAGCGTCAAACCCCGGGGACGCCGAACGTCGCGCCGCGCCTTTCCCGCCCGAGCGCCACCACGACCGCGCCGAGCGTGAACACGGTGAGTGCGGTGAGCGCCATCGCGTTCGCGAAGCTGGTGTGGCGCGCGAAGACCGTCTCGATGAAGGCCACCATCCCCGCGAGCGCCACGCCCAGCTGATAGGCGAAACCGGGCAGGAAGCCGCGCACCGAGTCGGGCGCGAGCTCGGTGATGTGTGCGGGCACGACGCCCCAGGCGCCCTGGACCATGAACTGCATGAAGAACGCGCCGATCACGAGCAGCGCGGTCGTGGGCGCGTAGGCCCAGAGCGGGATCATCAGGTTGGCGAGCAGGAGCGCCGTCACCATCGCGCGGCGCCGGCCGAAGCGGTCGGAGAAGAAGCCGAAGCCGATCCCGCCGAGGAGCGCCCCGACGTTGTAGACGACGACGATCAGGTCCTTCTCGCGCGAGGTGAAGCCGCGGTGCTCGCGCAGGAAGGTCGGGTACATGTCCTGCGTGCCGTGCGAGACGAAGTTCATCATCGTCATGAGCGCGACGAGATACAGGAAGACCCGCCACTGCGACAGGATCCCGCGCCCGAGGTCGCGCCAGCTGCCGTGGCGCGTCGCCTGCCACACCTCCGACTCCTTGACCCTGACGCGGACGAAGAGCGCGAGCAGCGCAGGCAGGCCGCCGATGAAGAACATCGGCCGCCAGCCCCAGTACGGATAGACGAAGAAGGAGCACACGGCCGCGAGCAGGTAGCCGACCGCGTAGCCCTCCTGCAGGAAGCCCGAAAGCACGCCGCGCCAGCGCGGCGGCACCTTCTCCATCGCGAGCGAGGCGCCGACGCCCCACTCCGCGCCCATGCCGATGCCGAAGAGCGCGCGCAGCACCAGGAAGGCGGTGAAGCTCGGCGCGAGGCCCGAGAGCACCTCGACGACCGAGTAGAAGACGAGGTCGATCATGAGCGGGAGGCGCCGGCCGTAGCGGTCGGCGATCAGCCCGAATATGAACGCCCCCACCGGGCGGAAACCGAGCGTCACGGCGATCGAGAACGCGACGGCCGAGTTGTCGACGCCGAAGTCGCGCGCGATGCTCGGCAGCGCCACGACCACCAGGAAGAAGTCGAAGGCGTCGAGCGTCCAGCCGAGGAAGCTCGCGACGAGCGCGCTCACGTAGTCGCTCGAGCCCTCGCTCCGGGCCGAAGGGCGCGGCGCAGCAGGACTCAGCGTCGGGTCGGGCGACACGCGACGGATTCTAAGCCGAAGCGCGGCGCTCGCCGGCAAGTCGGCGGAATCCAACGAGTTCGCACAAGAGGCTTACACGGCTTACGCGGCGCTTGCCGCGCCATGAAGACGGCCGGTGGCGGCGGGCCGATATTCGGGGCAACAGATCTCCAGGCAGGGCGGGTCGTGCAAGGCCACAGGAGGATCCCAGGCGATGTCCAGTCCCGTTCCGACGGCGGTGCTCGGCCGGCGCGGAGCGCTCTCGGCGCTCGGCTCGATGATGGCGGTCGGTGTCCTCGGAAGCTGCGGCGGAAACGGCGAGAGCTCGCCCACGTCCTCCTCTTCTTCTTCGGGCACGACGTCGTCCGGCTCGCTCGGCTCGACGAACGCGCAGTGCGTGGTGACGCCGGCGCTCACCGAGGGCCCGTACTTCGTCGACGAGATGCTGAACCGCTCGGACATCCGCACCGACCCACAGACGGGCCTGGCGCGGCCCGGCGCGCCGCTCGACCTGACGCTCGCGCTCTCGCAGGTCGGCGCGAGCGGCTGCTCGGCGCTCGCGGGCGCGCTCGTGGACATGTGGCACTGCGACGCGCTCGGCCTCTACTCGGATGTCAACGCGCAACAGACGGTCGGACAGCGCTTCCTGCGCGGATACCAGGTGAGCGACGCGTCGGGCCGGGTGCACTTCACCACGATCTACCCCGGCTGGTACCAGGGCCGCGCGGTCCACATCCACTTCAAGGTGCGCACCGACCCGACCGGGTCGCGCGGCCTCGAGTTCACCTCGCAGCTCTTCTTCGACGAGGCGCTCACCGACCAGGTCCACGCGCAGGCGCCTTACGGCCAGAAGGGCCGCCGCGACACCCCGATCACGGCGGACTCCATCTTCCGCAGCGGCGGGACGACGCTGCTCGTCCCGCTCTCGGCTTCCGGTGGTGGTTACGCCGGCACGATGTACGTCGGAGTGACCGCCTGACGACGACCACATCCGCCTAGCACAAAAGCCCCGCCACCAGACCCCACCTTCCCCCTCCGCCCCGCGACACCATGCGGGGCCCCGCCGTGTGCGGGCAGCGGGACGCGCTCCGCGTCAGGGCGCCAGCGGGGCGCGTGTTAGTCTGACCACACGATGAGCGAGACGGGCCGGCCCGGCCACTGGGCGTGGGCGCTCGCCGCGGCCGTGGTCGCCGTCGTCGCGATCGTGACGGGGGCCGCGCTACTCGTGTTGCGTTCGGCTCGCAGCCTTCCGGGCGAGATCGCCGACAGCGGCAGGAAGGCCCTCTCCGACCTGCGCGACGTGGCGGCGGCCTTCCGCACCGGCACGATCACGACCACCTTCCACGGCGACGCGACGTCCGTCGTCGGCACGACGCGGCTGCAGTTCGCGGAGCTCAAGCAGGAGGAGGTCTTCGAGCGGCGCGACGCGGCGGCGGTACTGTGGGGCGCGCTCGCGCTGCCCGACGTCGTGGTCGAGGCGCGCGCGCCGGTCGCGTACACCTACTACCTCGACCTCGACAAGGAGTGGCGCTTCCGGCTCGCGGACGGGATCGTGAACGTGACGGTGCCCGCAGTCGAATGGAACCGCCCCGCCCCCGACGTCTCGGCGCTGCGCTTCACCGTGCGCGAGGGCAGCGTCTTCCGCGACGAGCAGCTCGTGGTCGACCACCTCCGTTCCGAGATGACGCCCCTTCTCGAGCGCCGCGCCCGCGACCACGTCCCCCTCGTGCGCGAGACGGGCCGCCGCAAGGTCGAGGCCTTCGTGGAGACCTGGCTCGTCCAGCGCTTCTCGGACGGCGAGTCTTATCGAGCCCGCGTCGTGTTCGCGGACGAGCCGCAGGCGGCGACTCCCCCGCCACCCGCGCTGCACTCGCCGCAGGGCTAGTTAACGCGCGCTCGTCGGGGTTCAGTGCGTCGCGAGGCTTCGGCTCTTCCGCGGCAGGTTAGAATCTGGCCATGGGCCCAGCCAAGTCGCAGCTGATCCAGTTGATCCAAGACCAACCCGACGACAGTTCACCGGAGGAACTACTTCGGGAGCTGGCGCTTGCGGTCATGGTCGAGCGCGGCATCGCCGATTCTGACGCGGGCAGAACCATTTCGAACGAGGAGATGGGCCGTCGGATCGAGACTTGGCGAAGGTAGTCTGGACTGCAGAAGCGGAGCGCTGGCTCCTCAAGATTCACGACTACATCGCGGTCGACAGCCCGGTCAACGCTTTCAACGTCGTCAAGTCTATCTATCAGCGTGCCCAGATCCTGGAGCGGTTTCCGCTCGTTGGCCACGCCTACCAGAGTCCCTCGGTCCGGGAGCTCCGCATTCTGCCATGGGGTCATTACCGAATCGTGTACCTCGTTCGGCCCGATCAAGAGGTCCACATCGTCGGCGTCTTTCACGGCGCGATGCAGCTCGAGGAGTATCTCAAGTAGCGCGACGGCACAGAGTTGAAGCAGACGAAGCCAAGCATTCTCTCTAAGCGACTCTGTCCGGACGGAGTATGCTTCAGAATTCACTTGAAGACCGTCTGCAGTCCCCAAGGCGTGGCGGTCCGGAGAGCTTCACGGTCAACACGTGTGTGCCAACCAGGCTGCCCTTCCTGAGCTCCAGGGCGTTGCCGACGACCGAGGACAGTGACACCAGGATCACGGCCGAGGCACTTCTTCATGTCCACCTCATCCCCTACACACTGCCTACTCGGGCAGCGGTACGGTCCAAAACCTGAAGAACAGCGTGTTCGAACCGGAGTCGGTCTACGTCGGTATGGCCCTAGCGATTCTGGACCGGGTCCTGTCAACGAATAGCGTATAAGAGCGTTCGCTATCCTCTCTTTGAAGGTTCCGATCATCGTGTGTGCACATTTCTGTTGCAGCCCGTAGCGTCTCTGGTATAGCCTCCCCGCCTTCGAACGGGGTCGGAACAAACCGATGCCGACGGGCGTGGCCCTCTCCCAGCCCGGGCGGCGGGGGGCTTGCATGTGCCGGGTCGCGCCGGGTCACATACTGCGAGAGGCGGTTCGTCGGGCCGTCGCACGGCTCCTGATCGCCGCGCTCGTCATGCCCGTTCCGCTGGCGGGAGCGGCGCCGAGGCCGACGCCCGGCGCCTTCGGCGACACGGCCGCGCCGCCGCAGCCCTCCTCGTGCGAAGACTCGATCCGGTCGGGCGCCTACCCCACGGCCAGTACCGCGCAGAGCGAGCTCTGGCCGCCGAACCACGCTCTCGTCGACGTGGGCCTGCGGGTGGACACCGGGCTGCTCTGCATGGGCCGCGCGACCACGCGCATCGCCGTCTACTCGACCGAGGCCGACGACGCGGTCAGCGACGGCTCCACCCTCCACGACGCGCAGCTCGACCCCCCGGATCTGTACCTGCGGGCCGAGCGCCAGGGAATCGGCTCCGGCCGCGTCTACCTGGTGATCGCGACGTCGACCGACCAGGGCGCTTCCGGGCGCGCGTGCACGGCCGTCGTGGTCTCCCAGTCGCAGTCCAAGAGGGACCGCGACGCGGTTCGCGCCGAGGCGGCCGCGGCCGTGCGGACCTGCGAAGCCACGGGACCACCCCAGGGCTATTCGCTGCTGGTGGAGAGCGCTCTGGACGCCGCGAACCAGGCGCCCACGGTGAGCGCCGGGGCCGACCAGGGGATCGAGCAGGGCGCCCCTGCCGAGCTCGACGGCTCAGTCACGGACGACGGGCAGCCCGCTCCCGGGACGTTGACGATCGCGTGGAGCGAAGCGAGCGGGCCGGCGGCGGTGAGCTTCACCGACGCCAGCCAGGCAAAGACCGAGGCGCGCTTCCCGGCGCCGGGTACTTACACGCTGCGCCTCACGGCGAGCGACGGCGCGCTCTCGTCCTTCGACGAGATGCAGGTGATCGTTCGCGCGGCGAATGCCGCGCCGGTCGTCGACGCGGGACCCGACGTCACGCTCGCCCTTCCCGTGACGTCCGCGACGCTCCACGGCAGCGTAACGGACGACGGCCGACTGCTCGCGAGCCCCACGCTCTCGTGGAGCCAGCTCAGCGGACCGCCTGGAGTCGTGTTCGGGCAGCCGGCGAGCGCCACCACGTCGGTCGCGCTGCCCGGTGTCGGCGTCTTCGAGCTGCGCCTGAGCGCGTTCGACGGCCAGCTGAGCGGAAGCGACGTCGTGCGCGTGACCGTGGCACCCGAGCCGCCCCCGGTCGTGGACGCCGAAGACGCCGCCGTGCGCGAGGGCGACGAGGGACTGACGGGCGCCAGCGTCGAGGTGCGCCTCTCGAAGCCCTGGGCCGAGCCCGTGAGCGTCGACTACGTCACGCAGGACGCGACGGCCGCGAACCCGTGCGACTACCGGCGCCGCTTCGGCACGCTCGAGTTCACGGCCGGAGAGACGACCCGCTCGGTGCTCGTGCCCGTGGTGGGCGACCACGCGCGCGAGACCGACGAGTCGCTGGAGCTGCTGATCGGCAACCCCGTGGGAGCCACGCTCGGCCGCGACCGCGCGCTCGTGAGCGTCGCGGACGACGACGGGCCGAACCGCGGTCCGGCCCCGCAGCTGCAGCGGGGTCCGGCCGACGGCAGCGTGGGCGTCGCCTCCCCCGCGACGCTCGCGTGGTCCGCGTCGGACCCGGACGCCGGCGACACGCTCACCCACGACGTCTTCCTCGGCACGAGCGTCTCGCGCGGCGGCCAGCAGTGGCTCACCGCCTGCCCCGGCGGCGACGATCCGGGTCCGCGCGCCGGCGCGGCCACGGGCTACGACGAGGCCGGCGACCGCCTGATCGTCTACGGCGGCGAGACACCGACCGAGCCGGCGGACACCGACGTCTACGTGCTCGTCAATGCGAGCGCCACGGGCGGCGCGCCGACCTGGGAGCGCTACTCGCCCGCCGGAGGCCCGGGTCCGCTGTCGCACGCCGCCTCGGGCTACGACCCCGTCTCGAACCGGCTGGTCGTCTTCGGCGGCTGCCGCGGCTCCTGCTCCGCCACGAGCGACGAAACCTGGGTGCTGGCCAACGCGAACGGGCTCGGCGGCACGCCGACGTGGACGCGGCTGCCGGCTGGCGGCCCGTCCGCGCGCTACGCGCACGCGGCGACGTACGATCCCGCGGGCAATCGGCTGTTCGTCCACGGAGGCGCCTCGGGGGACGCCGGCTCCACGCTCGCGGACACCTGGGTGCTGGACCGCGCGAACGGGCTGAGTGGAGCCGCGACATGGCGTGCGCTCGCTCCCGGCGGCTCGCTCCCCGCCGCGCGCCGCTTCGCGACGCTGAGCCTCGATCCCGCGAGCGGCCGGCTCGTGCTCTTCGGCGGGCGCGAGGCCGACGGCAGCGCGCTCGCGGACGTGCACGTGCTCGTGGATGCTGCGGGCCCGGCGCCCGAATGGTCCGAGCTCCGTCCCGCGAGCGGCGCTCCTGCGCCACGCTTCGGCCACACCGCGGCCTTCGACCCCGCGACCCGCCGCCTCCTGGTCTACGGCGGGACGAACGCGGGCCTCGAGGAGGGCCAGAACTACGTCTTCGGCGACGCGTGGATGCTCACGGATGCCGACGGACGCGGCGCCGCTCCGGAATGGGTCCGTGTCGACGCCGGCCCCGCACCGCTCGGGCGCTTCGCGACGGCGGCCGCCTGGTCGGCGGGCGCCAACCGCCTGCTCGTCTTCGGCGGCGCCAACAACAAGCTCGCCGCGCCGCCGACGGACTACTGGCTGCTCGGCGACGCGTTCGGGCAGCTGCCTCTCGTCTCCGCCGGCCAGACCGAACCGAGCTACCTGGCGAGCGAGGCCCAAGACGGCCAGCTGTACTTCTGGCGCGTCGTCTCGCGCGACGCGCACGGCGCCTGGCGCGGCACGCCCGCGTGGTCGTTCAGCACCAACCACGCCCCGGTCGTCGCCGCTGGCGCGGACCAGTCGGTGGCTCTCCCGCCGGGCACCGCGGCGCTCCAGGGCTCGGCGAGCGACGACGGGCTTCCCGCCTCGAGCGGGCTTCGCTACGCCTGGAGCGTCGTGAGCGCCCCGGGAGCCGTCGCGTTCGCGGATCCGGCGAGCGCCGCGACGACGGCCAGCTTCGAGACACCCGGAACCTACACGCTGCGCCTGACGGTCGACGACACGCAGCTCGCGGCGGACGACGAGCTCGTCGTCACGGTGAACCCGGCGGTCCCACCGCAGAACCATGCGCCGGTCGTGAGCGCCGGGCCCGATCGAGCGCTGCGCCCGCCCGAGTCGACGCTGGCGCTGCAGGGCACGGTGGCGGACGACGGGCTTCCGAGCGGCACGACGAGCCAGCTCTGGAGCCGCGTCACCGGACCGGGAACGGTCCACTTCGCCGACGCCGGCGCGGTCGCGACGAGCGTGGCGTTCGACACGCCCGGCACCTACGTGCTGCGGCTCACGGCGAGCGACGGCGCGCTCACGGCCTCGGACGAGACGACGGTGTTCGTCGCATCGGCGTCCGTGCTGCCGGACCTCCTGGTCGAGACGGTCGATACCGGAACGCTGGTCGTCGATCCGCGGACGCTCGCCGCGAGCGGGTCGGCCAGCGTGGCCGTCGCCAACGTCGGGCCGGGCACGGCCGCCGGGCCGCTCACGCTCACCGTGTTCGAGGACAAGAACGCGAGCGGCGCCTACGAGCCCGGGGCCGACGCGGTTCTCGGCGAGACGGTGCTGGCCGGACTCGAGGCCGCCTCGACGCGCGTCGCGTCGGTTCCGGTGAGCGGGAGCGTGACGTTCGCGGGCAACCTGGTCTACGCGTTCGTCGACAGCGGCCAGTCGGTGGCCGAGCTCGACGAGACCAACAACTACGGCAGCTCGTCGCCCGCCTGCGGCAGCCCCGCGTCGGCCTCGGGCTGGCACGTGGGCATCGAGTGGCTCTGGACGAAGCCCACGCTCGACCCGCTCTCGAATCGCGTCACGTCGCCGCCCGTGGTGGCCGACCTCGACGCTGACGGGGTGCCCGAAGTCGTGTTCATCAGCGCCACCTTCGGCGCGGTCGCCTATGCCTCGCAGGCGCGCCTTCGCGCCGTGAGCGGGCGCGACGGGCATGAGCTCTGGAGCGTGACGGACCCGGCGCTCGGCCTGAATGGGAACTCCAAGCTGGCGCTGGCCGACCTCGACGGCGACGGACGGCCGGAGATCCTCGCGGGTGCCGAGAGCAACACGAACCTCTTGGCCTTCGAGCACGACGGCAGCTTCAAGTGGCGCAGCGACACGCTCGCCGATCAGGTCGCCTGGGGCGGCCCGTCCATAGCGGACCTCGACGCGGACGGAGTGCCGGAGATCGTCATCGGCCGGCAGGTGCTGACGAACCAGGGCCACGTGCGCTGGACGGGCGTCGGACCCGGCCGCGGCGGCGACCACGGCGCCGGCTCGATCGTCGTCGACCTCGACCAGGACGGCCGGCCGGAGCTGGTCGCCGGCAACACGGCGTACGTCGGACAGGGTCCGACGCAAGGCCAGCTGCTGTGGCGCCTCACCAGCGCCGGCGGCGTCTCGATCCAGGACGGCTATGCCGCTGCGGGCAACTTCGACGACGACCCGAACCCGGAGATCGCGCTCGTCTCGCGCGGCTGGGTGGTGATGCTCGAGCACGACGGCCGCGTGAAGTGGGGTCCGTTCCACACCGATCCGACGCTGCACGACCTGTGGGCCGGCCCGCCGACGATCGCGGACTTCGACGGGGACGGAAAGCTCGAGGTGGCCGTGGCCGGACAGCGCTGGCTCGTGGTCTACGCGCACGACGGCACGGAGAAGTGGCGGGCGCCGATCGAGGACACCACGACGGCGAGCGGATCGGTCGCGTTCGACTTCGACGGCGACGGGGCCGCGGAGCTCGTCTACGGCGATCACAACGAGCTGCGCATCTATCGCGGCACGGACGGCGTGATCCTGTTCCACGACCGCACCGGGTCGGGCACGGGCTCCGACGCCCCCGTCGTCGCCGACGTCGACGGCGACGGCGAGGCCGAAGTCGTGGCCGTGACGGACAACTGGTGGGGCGGGGCGGTTCCGGGGCTGCGTGTCTACGGCGAGGGCACGGGCGCCTGGGCCGCGGCCCGACCGCTGTGGAACCAGTTCGCCTACACCGGCAGCAACGTGGACGACGACCTTCGCGTCCCGCGACAGGAGCAGCGCAACCTCGCGCTCGGCCTTCGCTGGATGCAGCCGGGGGCCGGCCGGAACGGCACGCTCTCGCCCTCCTGCGCGTTCCCGCGGCCGGATCTCACCGCCTCCGCTCTGCGGATCACGGAGACCGCCGCGGAATGGAGTCTCAGCGCGCGGATCGGGAACGGCGGTGCCCGCGTCGTCGGGCCCGACGTGCCGGTTTCCCTCTACGACGGCGATCCCCGGCTCGGCGCGCCGAAGCTCGGCACGCTCGCCACCACCCGCTATCTCCACCCCGGCGAGTACGAGGACGTCACGCTTCGCCTGCCGCGAACGACGACGACGCGGGCGGCTGTCTTCGTGTCGGCGGACGACGCCGGCGGGCTCCACGGACGGATCGTCGAGTCCGACGAGCAGAACAACGTCCAGGATGGCGAGCAGGCCCTGTCCTCGGTCGCGGCGCAGCCCGACCTCGTCGTGGTGGACGTCGACGCCGCCGGGCTCGCCACTGACGCGCGCTCGCTCGCCGCGACCGGGATCGCGAGGGCGCGCGTGCGCAACCAGTCGACGGTGCCGGTCGGCGGCCCGTTCGAGGTGGCCTTCTTCGAGGACCGCGACGGCGACGGCACGCTCGGTGCGGCGGACGCGGTGCTCGGTCGCGTCACGCTCGCCGGCCTGGCGCCGCTCGAGACGCGCGCCGTCGAGGCGTCCGTGTCGGGATCGCTGCAGTTCCTCGGCAGCCCGCTGCGCGCCTTCGTCGACGCGGGCCTCGCGGTTGCGGAATCCGACGAGACCAACAACGTCGGCCGGGCGGGCGCGGCGTGCCAGGTGCGGCCGGCCGGGCCTCCTTATTCGCTCCGCGAGGAGTGGGGCTGGGCGACCGCCGGCGTACCCGCCACGCCGGCCGTTAGCGACCTCGACGGCGACGGCATCGCTGACGTGGTCTTCGTGGCGATGGGAAGCGGGTCGACGACGACCGATGGGCAGCTGCGCGCGCTTCGCGGGCGAACCGGCCAGCCGCTCGTCTCGAGCGTCGATCCCTCCAACGAGCTCAACCCCTCGGCGAGCCCCGCGATCGGCGACATCGACGGGGACGGTCGGCCCGAGATCGTGGTCGTGGCCGAGCAGGGCCAGCAGCTCCTCGCCTTCGAGCACGACGGCGCCTTCAAGTGGCGCAGCGCCACCCTCGAGACGCCCGTCGGTGCGGGGGCGCCCTTCCTCGTGGATCTCGACGGCGACGGCCGGCAGGAGATCGTCGTCGGCCGCCAGGTGCTGAACGGCAATGGCACGCTCCGATGGACGGGAGCGGGGCCATTCCTGGGCCGATCCGTGGTCACGGGTCTCCGCTCGGTGGCTGCCGACCTCGACGGCGACGGCCGCCCCGAGGTGATCGCCGGCGCGTCGGCCTATCGCGCCGACGGAACGCTGCTCTGGTCCGTGCCCTCGGTGGGCGATGGCGTCGTCGCGATCGCCAACCTCGACGGCGATCCCTATCCCGAGATCGTCGTGGCGAACGGCTCGCTCTGGCTGCTCGGCCACGACGGCTCCGTCCGCTGGGGGCCGCTGACGCTGCCCGGCAGCGCGAACCTCGGGACGGTGACGATCGCCGACTTCGACGGCGATACCGACCCGGAGATCGGCGTCGGCCGCTGGCCCAACTACGTCGTGGTCGAGGCCTACGGCCAGGTGAAGTGGAGCAAGGCCGTCGCGGCGCCGACCCTCGTCTCGCCCGTGGCCTCGGCCTTCGACTTCGACGACGACGGCGCCGCCGAGCTCGTACTCGCCGACACGACCGGCCTGCACGTGCTCAAGGGGCTCGACGGCTCGCTCCTCGGCGAGCTGCCTGTCGGCTCCTGCAGTGCGGCCCACGCCTATCCCGCGGTGGCCGACGCGGACGGCGACGGGAAAGCCGAGATCGTGCTGGCCTCGCTGCCCTGCAGCAGCAGCCCAGCCTTGGGCGTTCACGTGCTCGGCGAATCGCACGATGGCTGGGTGCGCGCGCGGCCGCTCTGGAACCAGTACGACTATGTCGTTCCCGGGGAACGCAGCTGGCGCGCGAACGTTCCGGCTGCCGGCGCGTCGGCCTTCGCAGCGGCCGACCTCACGACGTCCTTCGCGCGCCGCAGCGAGAACGGCTCCGACGTCGTCTTGAGTCTGCGCATCGGAAACGCCGGCGTCGGAACCGCTGCGGCGGGCGTTCCCGTCTCGGCCTACAACGGCGACCCGCGGCTCGGGGCAGCCTTCGTCGCCTCGACCGCGACCACGCGCCCGCTCTCGCCCGGCGAGTACGAGGACGTCCTGCTGCGGCTCCCGAGCGCGCTCGAAGCGCAGGGATCGGTCTACGTGGTCGCCGACGACGCCGGGACGGGCTCTGGCACGATCGCGGAGTGCGACGAGGAGAACAACCGGCACGACACGGGCGTGTTCCTGAACGAGCCGCCGTCCGTCGAGGCCGGCCCCGATCGGTCCGTGTCCATGCCGGACCCGTCGGTGGCCCTGTCGGCGCAGGCTCACGACGACGGCCTGCCGCTCGGCTCCGCCCTCGGCGTGCACTGGTTCTATGCGGGCCCGCTCGACCCGTCGCTCGTGCCCCAGCTGTTCGCGGACCCGTCGTCGCTCGCCACGACCGCCACCTTCCCGGCGCCCGGCCTCTACCACCTCGGGATCGAGGTGTCGGACTCGCGGCTCGCGACTCGCGACTTCCTCGACGTCACCGTATACCCGGCCAACGCGGCGCCCGCGGTCGACGCCGGACCCGACCAGTCCTTGAGCCTGCCGACGACATCGGTGTCGCTCCAGGGATCGGTCCAGGACGACGGCCTGCCCGCCGGGAGCAGCACGACCTCCACGTGGTCCGTCGTATCCGCTCCCGGACCGGCGACCTTTGCGAGCGCCTTGTCGCCGGTCACGACCGCGCAGCTCTCGACCACGGGGACCTACGTCCTTCGCCTGACCGCGAGCGACGGCTCGCTCCAGGCGGCGGACGAGGTGACCGTCCGCCTCGATCCGGCGAACGCGGCGCCCGTCGTCGACGCCGGGCCCGACCAGCGCGTGCTGAGCCTCGCGACGACGCTCGCCGGAACGGTCAGCGACGACGGCAAGCCGTCGGCCGGGACGCTGCTCTCCGGCTGGAGCGTCGTGAGCGCGCCGGCCGCCGTCAGCTTCGCGAGTCCCGAGAGCCCATCGACCGCGGTGACGTTCGCAGCGGCGGGCGCGTACGTCCTGCGATTGACGGCCAGCGACGGCGCACGGAGCGCCAGCGACGACGTCGAGATCATCGCGAATCCCGGCAACGAGGCGCCGCGGGTGAACGCCGGCGCGGACGGCAGCGTGAGCGCAGCGATCCTGGCACTGGCCGGCCGCGTGAGCGACGACGGGCTGCCGGCGAGCGGCACGCTCGCCTCGCAATGGAGCCTGGCGAGCGGCCCCGGTCCCGTGAGCTTCGCCGACGCCGCGTCGCCGACGACCACGGTTCGCTTCGAGGCCGACGGCGTCTTCACGCTTCGGCTGACGGCGACGGACGGCGAGCTCACGGCGAGCGACGAGGTGGCCTTCACGGTGGCGCGCGTGAACCAGGCGCCCGTCGTCGAGGCCGGTTCGAACCAGACCGTGACGCTTCCGATCCGGTCCGTGGCGCTCTCGGGCTCGGCGAGCGACGACGGGCTGCCGAGCGCGTCCGCGCTCAGCTACCGATGGACCGCTGCGAGCGGCCCCGGCACGGTCACGTTCACGAACAGCCACAGCGCGACCACGGCCGCGTCGTTCGATGCGCCGGGCTCCTACGTGCTTCAGCTCGAGGTGAGCGACGGCGCCCTGGCCGGCAGCGACAGCGTGGCGGTGGTCGTCAACCCGGGCGCGGTGTCGGGCGCGCCGCCTTCCGTCTCGATCGCGTCGCCTGCGGGCGGCGCGCGCCTGAGCCAGCCGACGGACGTCGTCGGGTCCGTGGCGAGCGCCGATCTCCTGGGCTGGAAGCTCGAGCAGCGGCTGCGAGGCGAGGGCGCCTGGACGACGTTCGCAGCGGGCGCGTCGGCCGTCTCGAACGCGGCGCTCGGCCAGCTCGACCCCTCGCTGCTGGTGAACGGCATCTACGAGGTGCGCCTCACGGCGACCGACAACGCGGGCCGCTCGGCGCAGGCCACGACGATCGTCGTCGTCCGCGACAACCTCAAGGTCGGCAATTTCAGCGTGGCGTTCGTGGACCTCGAAGTCCCGGTCGCCGGTCAGCCGATCCGGGTGACGCGGACGTACGACAGCCGCGACACGCGCAAGGGCGACTTCGGCTACGGCTGGCGGCTCGACGTCAGCAACGTGCGCGTGCAGACGGCCGCCACGCTGGGTCTCGCGTGGTACGGCACCGTCAGCGCGAGCGCCTTCGCCACCTACTGCCTGCAGCCGACCGCCCCGCCCGTCGTGACGCTGACATTCCCGGACGGCAGGGTGCAGGAGTTCGAGGTGCGCGTGGCGGTCAGCGGCAGCGCCCACTCGTCGCTGCCCGCCTCGTGCCAGGCGTTCGCGCCGATCGACGGCGTGCGCGTGAGCTTCGCGCCCGTCGGGCCGACGCTCGGCACGCTCGAGCTCGTCGGCTCCCCCGACGTCGAGGTGATCGGCAGCTGGCCGGGGCCGATGCAGCTCTTCAACTCGGGCTACAGCCTGTTCAACCCGGCCCTCTACAAGTACACGGCGCCGGACGGTCAGGTGTTCGTCGTGGACCGGACGACGGGGCTCAAGAGCCTGACCGATCGGGCCGGCAACGTGCTGACGATGACTCCAGCGGGCATCAGCTCGTCGCACCCGCAGGTGCCCGGCTCGGCGCTGGGCGTCGTCTTCGAGCGGGACGGGGAGGGCCGCATCACGCGCATCACCGATCCGCTCGGCAAGAGCCTCGTCTATTCCTACGACGCGAACGGCGACCTCGCGTCGGTGACCGACCGCGAGAGCCACTCGACGCGCTTCGGCTATCTCGAGGAGCCCGCGCATCACCTCGAGACGATCGACGACCCGCTCGGCCGCAGGCCGATTCGCAACGAGTACGACCCCGGCGGCCGCCTGGTGGCGCACGTGGACGCCTTCGGTAAGCGGATCGAGTACGCACACGACCTGCTGGGGCGCCAGGAAGTCGTCACGGACCGGACCGGCGCGCAGCGCGTGCTCGAATACGACGAGCGCGGCAACGTCCTGCGCGAGACGGATCCGCAGGGCCGCGTGGTCGTGCGGACGTTCGATCTGCGCAACAACCGGCTGACGGAGACGGAGCCGTACGATCCCGCGCAGCCGCCGTCGCCGATTCCCACGACTCGCTACGCCTACGACGGCCAGGACAACCTGCTCTCGACCACCGACGCGCTCGGCCACGCCACGAGCTACACCTACAACGCCACGCGCCAGGTGCTGACGACGAAGGACGCGCGCGACAAGACGACCTCCAATACCTACGATCCGAAGGGCAACCTGCTCACCACGACCGACGCGCTCGGCAACCTGACGACGTACAGCTATGACGCGCGCGGGAACGTCCTGACGCAAACGGCCACGGTCGGTGGCATCGCGCAGGTCACGCGGTACGAGTACGACGCCTACGGCCGGCTGCAGCGCGAGACGGACGCCACGGGTCACGCCACGAGCTACACGTACGACCTTTCGGGCAACCGTCTCACGCAGACGACGAGCCGGACGGTCGTGTCGTGTACGGCGGCGTCGCCGCCGGTCTGCTCGGCGTCGGGCACCGAGACGCTCACGACGACGTTTGGCTATGATTCCAACGGAAGGCTCGTCTCGACGACGGATCCCGACGGCAGCCTGGTCCGCACCGTCTATGACGCGCTGGGCCGGCAGCTCGAGTCCTACGACAAGCTCGACCGCAAGACGACCTACGAGTACGACGAGATGGGCCGCCTCGCCCGGACGACGTATCCCGACAACACGTTCGATGGGCACGGGTACGACGCCGAGGGCCGGCGCGTCAGCAGCACGGACCGTGGCGGACACACCACGGCCTACCAGTACGACGGCCTTGGCCGTCTCGAGAAGACGACCTACGCGGACACGAGCTTCACGTCGAACAGCTACGACGCGGCCGGCCGCCTGGTGGTGAATCGGGATGCTCGCGGCAAGGCGACCACCTACGAGTACGACGCCGCGGGGCGACGCCTTGCGGTCGTCGATCCGCTGAGCCACCGCACGTCCTTCACGTACGACGCGAACGGCAACCAGGAGACGGTGACGGACGCGCGCGGCCACACGACGCGCTACGAGTACGACGCGCTCAACCGGAGGACGAAGACGGTCCTTCCTTCAGCCGACGGCGTCTTGCCCTGCGACCGAGACCATCGACCGGCTACGACGAGCTCGGACGCAGGACTTCGGAGACCGACCAGGCGGGCCGAACCACCCACTTCGAGTACGACGCGCTCGGACGCCTGACCGCCGTCGTCGACGCGCTCGCGCAGCGAACGAGCTACGGCTACGACGAGCTCGGCAACCGTCTCTCGCAGACTGATGCCAACGGTCACACAACCTGGTTCCTGTACGACGCGCTCGGAAGGCAGGCGGCCCGTGTGCTCCCCGACGGCCACCGCGAGGCGATGACGTATGACGTGGCCGGCAACCTGAAGTCGAGGGTCGACTTCATGGGCCGGAGCGACCACGTATAGCTACGACGACAACAACCGCCTCGTCTCGCGCGGCTATCCGAATCCCTCCGAGAACGTCGCCTTCACCTATACGGCTACGGGTCGCCGCTCGACAGCCACGGATGTGCGCGGAACCACTCGCTACGGCTACGACCTGCGCGATCGGCTGACCAGCCTCGAGCAGCCGGGCTTCGGCGCTGCTTCCGCGCGCCTGGCCTTCGCTTACGACGGCAACGGCAACCGCCTCTCGCTGACGGCCATCGTCGGCGGCCAGTCGTTTGCAGCAGGCTACACTTACGACGATGCAGGACGGCTCGAGGTGGTGACGGACGCTGCCGGCCGGGCGTACTCCCACGGCTATGATGCGAACGGCAACCGCTCGGGCCTCGCTCACCCGAACGGCTCTGTTACTGCCTACGCCTACGACAACCTGAACCGCCTGACGAACCTGGCGACGACGATCCCGTCGCTCTCTCGGGCAGTCCAGAGCTACGCCTTTACTCTGGGGCCTTCCGGCAACCGCACGCGGATCGTCGAGGCAGCCGGCCTGCCGCAGCAGCGCACGCTCGACTACTCGTACGACGCGCTCTACCGCCTGACCGGCGAGACGGCCGCGGAATCGGTCGGCTTGGCCTACGCGAAGACCTTCGGCTACGACCCGGTCGGCAACCGCCAGACTCAGACGACCGCCATCGGCCCCGCCGGTTCGGCGGGACCGAACCTGCAGCCAGGCACCGTCTCCTATGGCTACGACGCGCGCGACCGGCTGCTGAGCGAGCGGCTCGACGCTCTCCCTGCGACCGGCTACGGCTGGGATGCCAACGGCAACCTGACCACCAAGGACGCCGAGGCCACGTACGCGTGGAACACCGAGAATCGGCTGGTGCGCGTTTCGAAGACCGACGGGACGGTCGTCGACTACGCCTACGACTTCGACGGCACCCGAGTCCAGACGCGGACGACGAAGCCGGGCCAGCCAGCCTCGGTGGTCGACTACCTCGTCGACACCTCAGGCTCGCTGAGCCACGTCGTCGCCGAAGTCGATTCGTCTTCCAGCCGTCCCGTCGCTTAGCGCGTTATACGTCCGCGGCGACGACATCCTGTCGGTCATGCGCCCGCTCGTCACGGCCCCCGCTTCGGCCTCCGACTGGCAGACCCGCTACTACCACGCCGACGGCATCGGCTCGATCCGCCGGCTGACGGACGAGGCGGGCTCCATCACCGACGGCTACACCTACTCGGCCTTCGGCGAGCTGCTCTCGCACACTGGCTCCGATCCGCAGCCCTACGCATTCACCGGCGAACCGCTCGACCCCAACTCCGCCTTCCAGTACCACAGAGCACGGTGGATGGACCCGAGAATGGGGCGGTTCGCGGGGATGGATCCGTACGAGGGCTTGATCCTCGAGCCATCGACCTTGCACCGATTCAGCTACGTGGCGGCCGACCCGGTAAACAAGGTTGACCCAAGCGGAAGAATCGTCTCGAATTTCTTCTATGGCAATCTTGTCCATGACAAGATCTCGGATGACTTCGAGCAGACGGGCGCGGGGCGTATCACAAACCGCGGAGGCAGCTTCTTCTTCGGGCGGTTGCCGTTCGGGATTGGGCGGTATCGACCCGACCTGATCGACACTCAGTACAAGCAACTGTTTGAGATCAAGACGATCCGCGAGTATCCGGAGGGGCAAGCCAAGCTCACCCTATACCTCCTCATCTTGAACTGGGCCGATCCGGACCAGACTCGCCCGTGGACGAGGGGCAGCCAGGCCGTTTACTCCCCAACGCAGACTCTACTTCCGCTGGATGCCTGGGGCACGTATGCGCTCGTGTCGCCGCCGAGGCTGGGCGTCATCACGTATGACGTGATCAACCTGCCCGCAACCATTGCGACGCTGGCAACTGTGGCCATCCTCGCAAGCGGAGCGGTCGGAGGGCAGATAACAGCCCAGGCGAGCTTTGCTACGCAGTTCGCCGTGTCAGGGGTGTTCTAGGCGTCATGGACGCCGAAGCGGCGAGGAGGGAACTGGCGGTACGCCTCTTTCGATGGGCCCTCGAAGAGTGGGATCGCGAACTCCAACAGGGGTTCCCCCTGCTCCGGAGCGTGCGGGGCAATGCTGCGTCGAAGACGATAGAGCTGTTTCGGCTCTTGGATGTCGATCGCCGTGTTCATCTTGCGCGGGCAATGACGAAGAGGTTCCACAAAGATGCCTGCGCCCACCTTGACGAAACGATCACAGAAGAGGAGTCTCGGCTCCTCCGCTGGGCAGATGAGACGCGAGTCTCGTCGGTGGATCATCGAGCACCAACCTCACACGACAGGGCCTTACGCAAGACCGTCATCACGCGTCTGAAGGGTGAGCTGAATTTCCTGGGGGTCCCAGAATCCTTGGGTCGACCGACAGAATGGCGCTACGTTACGCCGAGTGGTGCGTGGAGGGTCGTAACCTATGTGGATGCGGCCGGGCGATTCGGGGACTGTTCGTACAGTCACACACTCGAGTCGCTCACGGGCCTGCCGATCAATCAGTACTTGTCCCTTCTGTCGTGGCTTGGCATATCGAGCCAGAGCAACTGGCGTGTGGGCAACCAGGAAGAGGCGGCCGATGCTGCGGTGACGATCGGCCGACTTTGCCGGCATTTTCTGGATGCAGCCCCGAACCTTCTTGTGAACGTGGTGATCGAAAGCTGAACCGTGGTAGCGGCGCCTGATGCGGGCTCGCGGCGGGTGGCAACGGCAGCGTGCATGCCCGCGTCCATGTCACGCGCGGTGCAGGGCGAACTCGACGGTGAGCACCGCGCGCGCCAGGCCACGGCCGTGCGCGCCGGCTACGGCAGAGGAGGCCGCCATATCGTGCGAGCACGAGCCCGGACGGAAGCTCGCCCGACATCGCCGCGTCCTTCTTGGGGGTCCGGCCCGGCGCGACGGCTGGCGGGCTGGCCTGTCTCTGGTGGACGAGCGCATCCGTTCAACCGGCGATGCAGTAGACAAGGCCGGCGCAAGCGACAGCGCCTTGCAGCTGATCGCGCGCTTGAACGGGAAGCGCTCGTTGGCTTGTCGGCTTGCCGCTCATGGTCACGGCGCGCCTTCGCCGGCCCAACGGCCCCGCGCCCTTACAGGCGCCGTCGCCGCGCCTTGGCTTCGCTCTGGCTGAGAGTCGGGCCGTGGCCGCTGCCGCCGAGCGGCGGTGTCGCGCCGGCCTGGCTGCCCAGCGGCGGCCCGAGGCGCTGGGAGGCGGGGAGATTCTAGGCTTCGGCCTTGCTGACCTCGAGGGCGACCCCCGTGACGTGCTCTTCGCCGACGACACGGGCATGCCTACAGCCGTGGACCACGGCGAGCCGGTGGCCTTTGGTTTCTACTGGACCGAGGGCATCAAGGGTCTCGGCTGGGCTGCGAACGCTGTGCCCACGCTCAAGGGTGGATCCACCGTCGGGGTGCCTTCGCCGCCGGCGGTCTGGCTGCCCTCGGGTGAGATCGTGACTATCGGGCTGCGGGATGCCGAGCGTCTACAGGGCTTTCCGGCGGACTGGACCCTGCCAGCCGAGAAGGTGGCCGTCGTAGGATGCGCTGGAAGCTCGTGGGCAACGCGGTGAGCGTACCGGTGGCGCGATGGCTGGGGCGGCGTCTCGCGCGCCCGGGGCATTCCCAGGAACGGGCGATGATGCCGCTCTTCCCGGGAGTGCGCTGGCCCCACGTGGCGTGGAACACGGGCGAGGGGCGCTTCACGACCGAGCTGAGCATGTGGCCGGTCCGGCGCGAGCCGAAGCTGCTCCACGAATTCCTGGCTGAGACGGAACACCTGTCGCCACGGGCGACGGCTGGCTTCCTGTCACGCACGCGGAAGAGCTCGCTGCGCTTCGCGCCGGGCTTCCTCGAGGCGGTGCGGCGTCACCTCGAGCGCGTCACGCTGCCCGTAGCCTCTTAGGACTGCCGTAGGATGAGGCCGTGGCCTTGGCCCGGCGTCGTCTCGGCGGGCACCTGATCGTCTACGACCAAGCGACCTCGCGCCGGCTGGCGCGCTTCGGTCACGAAACGAGCGGGCCGGAGCGGCTCGTCTGCAGTGTCCTTTCCTCAGCCGGTCTGCGGTTTCGTTCCTGGAACCGGGATCTGCCGGGGTCGCCGGACCTGGCGAATCGATCGAAGAAGTGGCCTGTCTTCGTTCACGGCTGTTACTGGCACCACCATGCCGGCTGTCGTCGTGCCACGGTGCCCACTCGCAACCGAGCCTTCTGCCTCTCGAAATCCGCGACAACCGCCGCCACGACCGCCGCGTGGTCTCGCAACTGGAGGCGTCGGACTTCACGGACGCGGTCGTTTGGGAGTGCGAGACGCTGAAGCCTCGCCTGCTCGGCCAGAGGCTGTCTAGGGTGGTGCGCGCTGGACGTCGCCGCGTCGGCTGAGCTCAGCGTTTCTCAGCGCCGATCAGGTCGGTGTCGATCAGTGCGCTGATTGAGTCAGCGCATTAAGCCGACGGGGGGACCGGCGTGTCCATTAGGTCTAGTGCTTGCCTCAAATACGATGTCGTCGGCCGCGGTGCTCTGGTTTGAGTTGGCCGGCCCGGCTCATGAGATGTAATCCAACTCTGTCCGGACAGAGTTGCTTAAGAACTTACTTGAGGTTCCGAAGCGATCTAGCCGGCCGACGCGCCGTCGAAATGCGCCCTGAGGCGAGCCGCGCTCGACTTGCCCACCACGCCGGCCAGTTCCGCTTCCGACGCGCCACGGACGCCGCGGACTGAACCAAAAGCCGACAGCAGCTTCCGTCGCTTGGCCGGCCCGATCCCCGGAATGTCGTCCAGCTCCGATGCAATCGTGCGTCGCGACCGCACCTGCCGGTGGAAGCCGATGGCAAAGCGGTGAGCCTCGTCGCGGACGCGCTGGACGAGCTGCAGTACCGGCGAGGTATGCGGCAGCGCGATCGGGTGGTCGCGGCCGCGGACGAAGATGAGCTCCTCGCGCTTGGCCAAGGACGCGACCGGCTGCTCGCCGAGGCCCAGCTCTTCGAGGGCCTCGACCGCCGCCGAGAGCTGGCCCTTGCCGCCGTCGATCAGGACGAGGTCCGGCAGCTCCTTGCCCTCCTCGAGCAGGCGCTTGTAGCGGCGGCCGACGACCTCGCGCATCGAGGCGAAGTCGTCGGGAAGGCCGGTGACGCTGCGAATCTTGAACTTGCGGTAGTCCGACTTCTTGGCGAGGCCCTCCTCGAAGACCACCATCGACGCGACGACGTCCGAGCCCTGGATGTTCGAGATGTCGAAGCACTCGATGCGCTGAGGCTCGATCTCGAGATCCAACAGGTCGCGCAAGGCCCGCAGGATCTCCTGCGACTGCTTGCGCGGGTGCTTCCACTCCAGCTCGAAGGCCAAACGCGCGTTGCGCGCCACGAGCTCGACGAGGCGCACCTTCTCGCCGCGCTGCGGCAGGTGGATGCGCACGGAAGATCCCCGACGCTCTGTGAGCCAGGCCTCGAGCAGCTCGCGGTCCGGGATCTCGGACGGCACCACGACCTCGCGCGGGACGTAGCGGCCCTGCGCGTAGAACTGCTGCAGTGTCGCGGAGAGGACGCGCTCGGGCTCGGTGAGGCGGTCGAGCAGGAAGCCCTCGCGCGCGACGACCTTGCCGTCGCGGACGAAGAACACCTGGACCGCCGCGCGCTCGCCCTCGACGTGGGCGGCGAACACGTCGCGCTCCTCGATGTCCGTAGTGGTGATCTTCTGCGGCGCCTCGAGCCGCACCAGCGCGTGCACCTGGTCGCGCAGCGACCCGGCCTCCTCGTAGCGCTCCTCGCTCGCCGCCGTGGCCATCTGCTCGCGCAGCCGCCGCGTCACCTCCTCGGTACGGCCTTCCAGGAAGAGCCGCGCGTCCTCGGCGGCGCGCCTATAGCGCTCGAGCGAGCAGATCTCCGCCACGCACGGCGCCAGGCAGCGCTTGATCTGGTACTGCAGGCACGGCCGCGGCCGCCGGCCGTTGAGCGTCTCCTTGCACGAGCGGATCCCGAACAGCTTGCGAACCAAAGCGGCGGTCCGCCTTCCCATGCTCGCGGGGATGTAGGGCCCGCCGTAGGCGTTGCCGTCCTCTCCCGGCCGCCGCACCACGTAGAGCCGCGGGTACTCCTCCTTCAGCGTCAGCTTCAGGTAGGGGTGGTTCTTGTCGTCGCGCAGCCGCACGTTGTAGTACGGCTGGTGGCGCTTGATCAGGTTGTTCTCGAGCGCGAGCGCCTCCATCTCGCTGTCGGTGACGATCAGCTCGAGGTCGGCGATCTCCTCGGCGAGGCTCGTCTTGTGCTGCTCGGCCGGCCGCCAGGCCTGGAAGTAGGAGCGCACGCGGTCGCGCAGCACGCGGGCCTTGCCCACGTAGACGATCGCGCCTTTCGCGTCCTTGAACAGGTAGACGCCCGGCCGCGCGGGGAGCTGCTCGAGCTTTTCCGCGAGGGCCATCGGTTTTCGGAATCCAGTATAGCGGCGGGACGCGTGCCGGCCGGGACGGGCGAGCCCTGACTAGCGCGCCGAGCGTGTCGGCTTCGTGCTGAGGAACGGCACGAAGGGCGTCTCTGCGGGGCGGGCGTAGACCGGCAGCAGGAAGAGCGCGGCGAGGTCGAGGCCTGGCGTGTCGGCCTTGACCTCGAGCTCCCAGTAGCGCGCCGGCGTGTCGGTGAGCCGGCTGCCGTAGGCGCCGTCGGGAAGCTTGAACGAGATCGGGAACTCGCCGCCGTAACGCGCTCCCCCTCCTTCGAGGACGACTTCGTCGGCCCAGAGCTGGTCGCACCGGGTCCGCGTCCCGGTGCTGTCCTCCGTGGTGCGGTAGGTCTCCGTCTGCTCCTCGACGCAGCGCAAGGCGAACGTCATCGTCTTGAACTCGAAGGTCGCGCGGCTCGTGCTGAAGCGCGCGGCGAGCGGTCCGCCGAGGTAGAACGGGAAGGAGCCGAAGGCGAGACGCGACTGGCCGTACTTTGCCGCGTGCCAGAGCGTCGTGACGATGCCCCCGATCAAGAGGATCGGGATCAGGTCGAAGAACGCAACGATCGCGCGCGGCACGAGAGGAATATCGGACGCATCCGGACTGAGGAAGACGAAGTAGTTGAACGGCGACAGGAACACCAGGAGGAAGGCCAGGATCAAGACCTGCGAGACGACCGACGCTCGGGAGTCGGCGGCCGTGCCCTCGGGGTCCCAGGCGTGCTCGACGAGCCAGGGCTCGTGCGGGTGCTGCTCGCGCAAGCGCTTCAGGCGGGCGGCGTCGAGCGGGCCCTTTGCGCCTCTCAAGAAGACGAAGACCCCGGGCAGGAAGAAGATGAGCGACACGGCCCACCCGAGCCAGCCCGGCAGGCCGCTGCGGCGGGAGACCTCGATCACGCCCTTCGCGACCAGCCCCCCCACGACGCCGACGCCGATGAACGGCAGGCCGAAGACCATGAGCAACGCGGGGCCGCAGCCGGATGCCGTGGCGAGCCCCCGGGAAGCCCGGCCGAGCAGGATTCTTCGCTCGGTGTCGGGCATGGTCCGCGGACGCTACATCCCTGCGGCGGGCCGGGTCAAACACACCGGCGGCCAGCCTAAGTCGCGGGCTTGGGCGGCGGATCGGCCCTGGGTGGCGGGATCGGCGACGTCTTGGGCGGCTTCTTGGGCGATGGCTTCGCGCCCGTCGCGGAGGGCGCCGGCGACGGCGACGCGGACTTCTCCGTCGCGCTGCCCGCCTCGCCCACGTCGACGCTGACGTTGGCGCCGAGCCAGATCATGTCCGAAGTGATCGCGAGCTCGCCGACCTTGATGCCGAGCGCCACCTGCCGCCCCTTCACCTGCATCGTGGGCTCGATCCCGACCGGGACCGCCATCGGCTTGATCTTCTCCGTGGGCAGCCGCACGTTGAAGCCGCGATCGATCAGGCCCTGGACGATCTTGAGCACGTTGACCTTGTCGACCACGTAGCCGCAGATGCCCTCCTGGTCGTCGAGGATCTTCTGGACCGCGGCCCACGACTCGTCGGACGGGTCGACCTTGAGGTTGATCTTGATCAGCGGGAACTTCGGCTGGGCCAGGATCTCCTCGGCCGTCGCGGTCAGCACGAGCGTGCCCGACACCGGGTAGCTCGCCGGCTTCACGCCGCCGGTGACGTCCTGGTTCACCTTCAGGTCGCCGCACACCGCGTCGCTCACGCCCTTGCCGTCCCAGTTGAATTCGATGTTCGCGCTGCCGGAGCCCGAGGCGACCGTCACCGGCATCGACAGCGAGATCTGGTTGCCGCCGAACGTGACGCTCGGCTTGCCGGTCTTGAGCCGGCCGGTGACGCGCTTGATCAGCACGTGCAGCTCGTACTGCCCGAGCGTGACGACCTTCTTGACAGTGCCTTTCTTGTTCACCTTGAGGTTCTTGAGCTCGAGCGTGACGTGGTCGACGAACCCGCTGGTCACGCGCTCGATCAGGTCGCGCGCGAGCGTCGTCGGCACGCCCACGCGCACGGGAGCCTTCGGCATCCCCGCGATGCGCGGGTCGTTCGCGATCAGCGCGTCGAGCTTGGGCCGCAGCAGGTCGCGCTCCTTCTCGAGCGCTGCGATCTCTGCCCGCAGCTGCTGGGGCGTCTGGCGGTCACGGCGCTGGCTGCAGCCCGGAAGAGCGAGGGCTCCCGCCAGGGCGAGAGCGAGCACGACGGCGGCGGAGGAGCGCTTCGTCATGGGGTCTTCGGCGCCTTGCCGTCAGGCTTCGGCGCCTTGGCGTCGGGCTTCGGCGCCTTCTTGGCTTCTGGCTTCGCGCCGGCCTTCGCGTCGGGCGTGCCGCCCTTGGCGTCGGCGTCGTCGAAACCGACCGCGTCCACGTCGGACGCCTGACTGTCGGCGACCTCCGGCGCGTCGGCCGTCTTCACGAGGTCGCCCGGCTCGAAGTGCACGGCGATCCAGAGGATCCCCTGCCCCGCCAGCACCTGCGACACCTCCACTTGCAGCGGCATCCGCGCGCCGTCGAGCCGCACCGGCCCGCGGGTGACGGCCGGCAGCTCGATGCTCTGCTGCACCTTCACCGGGATCTGGATCTCGGGCAGCTTGTCCTTGATCTGCAGGCGGATCGTGCGCCCGAGCTCGTCGAGGGTCGAGCCGCTCAGGACCTGCTCGAAGCCCGCGACCTTGTCGATCGCGAGGTGGTCGACGGAGATGTGCGCTTTGAGCGTGGCCGTCTGGGGGTCGACGGCGATCTGCTCGAGCGCGCCGACCACGCGCGCGGTGGCTTGCAGGTTGGGCCGGTCCTTCAGGTTCAGCGCTCCGGTCAGCTCGACGACCGGGCTGCCGCGGAAGTGCACCTCGGCGGTCCGCAGGCTGATGTGGAAGCGGTCGACGTCGGCCTCGAACGGCAGCTGGGCGCCGATCAGGTCGCGGACGAGCGCGTC
Source organism: uncultured Acidobacteriota bacterium (assembly GCA_963740655.1). Taxonomy (GTDB): domain Bacteria; phylum Acidobacteriota; class Vicinamibacteria; order Fen-336; family Fen-336; genus DATBSL01. The sequence continues at coordinate 847,892 of CAVUFF010000011.1, read as the reverse complement.
GGCGATCGCGATCGCCACGTCCCCCTTCGGCAGCACCGGCTCGCCACGCTCGAGCCGCGCCGCGGCCTCGCGGTAGCCCTCGACCTCGCGCTTCAGCACCACCCTCTGGGCGCGCAGGTCCCCGCCGCCCTCGAACTCGCGGCTGCAGGCGGGCGCCGCCGCCACGATCAGCGCGAGCAGCAGCAGCCGTGCGGGGCGCGTCCTCAAGCGTCCTCCTTCAGGGCACAGTCGGGCGAGCGCTCACGCGCGGCTCCGGCGCGCCAGCCACAGCATCGCCGCTCCGAAGACGACCAGCACGATCCCCCACTCGAGGTTGATGTTGTGGCCGAGCGAGCGCTGGTAGAGCTCGCTGCCGTTCGTCGCGAGGCCGTAGCCGGTGAGCAGCAGGCCGAAGAGCCCGAACATCAGGCCGATCGGGGTGCGGATGTCGAGCCCCATGCCTCTCCTCTCTTACCAGAAGATCACGTTCAGTGCGATCGCGAGCACCAGGACGGCGGCGCCCATCCCCTCGGGCGTCTGCCACCAGGGCAGGTGCTCCTCCTTCGGCCGCGGCGTGAGCGAGTAGACGAGCCCGCGCAGGTCGTCGTCCGACTTGGTGCGCTTCGTGGCGAGCGAGACGAGCGCCGTCGCCAGGAAGCAGGCGCAGAAGGCCCAGATCGCGGTCCAGAAGTTCTGCGCCATCTCGCTCGAGTACTGGTGCAACGGCGGCGCCACCAGCCAGCCGCCCTTGATGCCGATGGGCGCGCCCGCCGGGAGCGTCACGCCGTGGTGGACGGCGGCCGCGAGCGTCCCCAGCACGAGGCCGAGGAAGGCGCCGTGGCCCGTCGCGCGGCGCCAGAACATCCCGAGCAGGAAGGTGGCGAAGAGCGGCGCGTTCACGAAGGCGAACACGAGCTGCAGGAAGTCCATGATGTTGTTGAACTGCGTCGCCAGGTACGCCGTGCCGACCGACGCCAGGATCCCGAACACCGTCGCCATGCGGCCGACCCACAGCAGCTGAGCGTCGTTCGCGTCCTTCTTGATGTAGCTCTGGTAGATGTCGTAGGTCCAGACGGTGTTGAAGGCCGTCACGTTGCCCGCCATCCCGGACATGAACGAGGCCATGAGCGCGGTGAGCCCGAGGCCGAGGACACCGGGCGGGAAGTAGTGCGCGAGCATCTGCGGGATCACCATCGTGTAGTCCCAGCTGCCGTCCGCCATCTTCGGCAGGCTGAAGCCGGAGCCTCCGGCGTGCGTGAGCGCGATCGCGATCATGCCCGGCACGATGATCAGGAACGGGAACAGCATCTTGGGCACCGCGGCGATCAGCGGCGTGCGCCGCGCCGCCGCCATCGAGTTGGCGGCCATGGCGCGCTGCACCACCAGGAAGTCGGTGCACCAGTAGCCGAACGACAGCACGAAACCGAGGCCCATCACCATCCCGAACCACTCGACGCCCATCGGGTTCGCGGCCGGGCTGCCCATGCTCGCCCAGGAATGGCTGAAGGCTCCCGGCGCGTAGCCGCCGGCGGTCGCCACCGGCTCGAGCTTCGCGACGAGACCGGCCCAGCCGCCCACGTTCTCGAGCCCGAGGTACACGAGCGGCGCGAAGCCGAGCACGATCAGGAAGAACTGCAGCACCTCGTTGTAGATCGCCGAGGTGAGACCGCCCAGGTAGATGTAGGCGAGCACGATCGCGGCCGAGACCCAGAGCGAAGCGTTGAAGTTCCAGTCGAGCAGCAGGTTCAGCAGCTTGGCGAGCGCGTACATCGAGATGCCCGAGGAGAAGACGGTCATGGTCGCGAACGAGATCGCGTTGAAGCCGCGGGTCTTCTCGTCGTAGCGCAGCTTCAGGTACTCCGGCACCGAGCGCGCGCGCGAGCCGTAGTAGAACGGCATCATGAAGACGCCGACGAACACCATCGCCGGGATGGCACCCACCCAGTAGAAGTGGCTGGTGGCGATCCCGTACTTCGCGCCGGAGGCCGCCATCCCGATCATCTCCTGCGCGCCGAGGTTGGCGGACAGGAAGGCGAGCCCCGCGATCCAGGCCGGAATCGAGCGGCCGGACAGGAAGAAGTCCTCGCTCGTCTTCGTCTGGCGCCGCAGCGCCCAGCCGATCCCGAGCACGAACAGGAAGTAGACGACCAGGATGACGTAGTCGATCCCGCCGAGCTCGATGCCTTGCGGCACGCGTGACCTCCCGGAGCCGTTCACCTTGCGTCGTGGAGGAGCGGATTATTCCCGATTTCGAGCCGCCGGGGCCAGCCCCTCGCGCCTGGAGTCCCTCGCGCCGCGCCGGCGGCCGGCATCCCTGAAAGCGGGCGTTCTGCGATATCGTGGTCGACGGAACCGCGCGTGGCCCTCCACCTCGTTCCGCTGGTCCTCGCAGCGGCCACCGCCGGCCAGGCGGCGACCGCGGCCGCCAAGGTGTCGCCACGCGAAGTGTCGGTGCGCGAAGAGCAGCTCTCGATCCCGACCTGGACGATCGGCCCGCCCGAGCTCCACCCGGTGTTCCCGGGCCCGCAAGGCCCGATCTACCCCTACACGCTCAACAGCGACCTCGGCGAGAAGAAGGAGCCGCGCAGCTACAAGGCCGTCTACCTCGAGAACGAGTACGTTCAGGTGCTGATCCTGCCCGAGCTCGGCGGCCGGGTGCACGGCGCCGTCGACAAGACGAACGGCTACAAGTGGCTCTACTGGCAGCCGACGATCAAGCCAGGCCTCATCAGCATGACCGGGGCCTGGATCTCCGGCGGGATCGAGTGGAACTTCCCGCACGGGCACCGGCCCTCGGGCTTCATGCCGGTCGACTACCGCATGGTGCGCAACCGCGACGGCAGCGCGACCGTCTGGGTCGGCGAGACCGAGCCCGTCTTCAGCATGCGCTGGCTCGTGGGGATCACGCTGCGGCCCGCAGAGAGCGCGGTGCGCTGCGAGTACGTGTTCTCGAACCCGACCGACCTGCGGCACTCGTTCCAGTTCTGGGCGACCGCGGCGACCCACGCCAACGAGTGGGCGCAGGCCCAGTACCCGGGCGAGCTCATGACCGGCCACGGCAAGGAGGAGTTCTGGTACTGGCCGGTCCACCACGGCGTCGACCTGTCGTGGTGGAAGAACGTCCCGAACGCGTCGAGCTTCTTCGCGTGGCAGAGCCAGGACGACTGGTTCGGCACCTACGACCACAAGGCGCAGGGCGGGCTCGTGCACGTGGCGGACCACGCCAGCGTGCCGGGCAAGAAGCTCTGGACCTGGGGCGCGGGGCCGTCGGGGCGGATCTGGGAGGACATCCTGACCGAGGGTGGCGGCCCGTACTTCGAGCCGCAGGCCGGCGCCTTCAGCGACAACCAGCCGGACTACCACTGGCTGAACCCGGGCGAGGTGAAGCGCGCCCAGGACGTCTGGTACCCGGTGCGCGGCATCCGCGGCTTCCGGATGGCGACCGAGGACTTCGCGCTGAACGCCGAGGTCGTGCGCGGCAAGGCGTTCGCCGGCGTCTACGCGACGTCCGTGCGCGACGGGATCGCGATCACGCTCGAGGACGCGCGCAGCGGCCAGCCGCTCCTCGCGCAGACCGCGCGCATCGCACCCGACCGCCCGTTCACGGCCGAGGTGGACGCGAGGGGCGACCTCACGACGTTCGACCTGCGGCTGCGCGTGCGCGACGCGTCCGGAAAGCTGCTGGCCGAGCTCGTCCCCGCGCGTCAGCACGAGGTGCCGATCCCGGCCATCGCCAAGCCGAGGCCGGCGCCGGCGGAGCTGAAGTCACCCGACCAGCTCTACGAGGCCGGCGAGTGGCTCGACCGCTTCCGCCGCCGCGCGGAGGCGCTCGCGTACTACGAGGAGGCGCTCAGGCGCGATCCCGACGACGCGAAGGTGCACGTCGAGCTCGGCGACATCGCGCTCGGCGAGACGCGCTACGCGGACGCGCTCGCGCACTTCGACAAGGCGCTCGCGCGCGACGCGGAGGACGCGCGCGCGAACTACGGCCGCGCGACAGCGCTCGTCGCGCTGGGGCGCACCGCCCAGGCCGAGCCGGCCTACGAGCGCGCGGGCCACTCGCCCGAGCTGCTGGTGGCCGCCGAGCGCGGCCAGGCGCGCCTCGCGTTCGAGCGCGGCGACGCGCGCGGCGCGCTCACGCACGTGCTCGCGGCCGAGGGGCAGGGCGGCGAGCTCTTCGCGGACCTGCCGGCGCTGCGCGCCGCGGCCCACCGCCTGCTGGGCGACCAGGAGCCGGCGCTCGCCGCGGCGGAGCGAGCGCTCGAGCTCGACCCGATGCACTTCATGGCCGGGCGCGAGAAGTGCCTGGCGCTCGCGGCCCTCGGCCAGCCCGCCGACAAGTGGGTGGCTGTCTGGCGCGGCTACATGCGCGACTCGGTGCAGAACCAGATCGAGCTCGCCGCGGCGTACGTCGAGTCGGGCCTCCTGCCCGATGCCGAGGCGGTGCTCGCCGACGCGGCCGCGCACGCGCCCGTGGCGTTCGACGCCTCGCCCTTCTCGACGCAGAAGGCGAGCCCGATGCTCGACTACCTCCAGGGCTACCTGGCGCTGCGCCGCGACGATCCCGCCTCGGCACGGCTCTGGTACGTGCGCGGCGCGGAGAAGCCGCTCGCGTACGTGAACCCGCACCGGGCGCTCGAGGCCGTGGCGCTCGAGGCCGCGGTGCGCGAGGACGTCACGGACGCCCACGCCCGCCACCTGCTCGGCAACGTGCTCTACGCGCTCGGGCGACGCGAGGAGGCGCTCGCCTCCTGGCGCGTGGCGGCGCAGCTCGCGCCGGACCTGGCGCTCGCCTGGCGCAACATCGGCATGGCCGAGCACCAGCTGCACGGCGACGAGCGCGCGGCGGCGGACGCCTATCGCCGCGCGCTGGCGGCCAACGACACCGACCCGCGCGTGCTGCTCGAGCTCGACCAGACGCTCGAGCGGCTCCGCACGCCCGCGGCGGAGCGCGTGGCGCTGCTCGACTCTCACTACGCCGTCTTCGAGCGGCGCGACGACCTGACGCTGCGCTGGATCGACCTCAAGCTCCGCACGGGCGACGAGGCGGCGCTCGCGGCCGTGCGCAGCATGCTGCTCACGCGCCACTTCCACACCTGGGAGGGCCTCTACGGCATCCACCACGCGTTCGTCGAGACCCACCAGCGCCTCGGCGACCTGGCGCTCGCGCGCGGCGACCTGAAGCTGGCGCTCGCGCGCTACCAGCAGGCCTTCGACTACCCGAAGAACATGGAGGTGGCGCCGCGCACGCCGGACCTGAAAGCGCACCTCAACTGGAGCGTGGCGAACGCGTACATCGTCTCCGGGCGCAGGGACGAGGCGCTGCCGGCGCTCACGGCCGTGCTGAGCGAGAAGTACTCGCAGCCGCATCTCGGGAGCTACTACCAGGCGCTCGCGCTGCGCGCGATCGCCAAGCCGGTCGAGGCCGCGCGCGTGCTGCGGCAGCTCGAGGAGCGCGCGCGTGGCATGATCGCCACGGGCGCGGCGGACGCGCGCGCGGGCAAGGACGCCGCCGTGGGCGAGTACCTGCTGTCGCTGGTGCTCACGGCCAACGGCGACACCAAGGGCGCGGGCGCGGCGCGGGCGCGCGCCGAACAGCGCGACGCGCAGGTGGCGCGCACGGCGCTGACGGCGGCGCAGGTCGAGTTCGCGGGCGCGCACCAGTAGCGGACTCCCAGTCGTACAATCCGGGGTTTCGGCGGCCGCACGCGCTCCCTGTCCGAGCGCATGCCCCCGATGAGGTCAGAGCGATGGCTCGAAAGCGCGCCGGCCGGGCACGACCGCCGCTCGAGGTCTGGAAGTTCGGGGGCGCCTCGGTCGCCGACGTCGCCGCCGTCCGCAACGTGGTCGCGCTGGTGCGCGCGCACCGCGGGCCCCTCGTCGTCGTCGTCTCGGCGCTCGCCGGCGTCACCGACGCGCTGCTCGACGGTGCGCGGCGGGCCGTCGAGGGCAGCCCGGCGGCGGCGACGGCCGTCGCGGCGAGCTTCAGGCGCCGCCACCGCGAGCTGGCGCAGGCGCTCGTGCCGCGCGGCGCGGCGCGGACGAAGCTCATGGCCTCGGCCGACGCGCAGGCGCGCGAGTACGAGGAGATCGCGCACGCGATGGCGGCGCTCCGCGACCTCTCGCCGCGGGCGAGCGACACCCTGGCGGCGCGCGGCGAGCGCGCGGCGAGCGCGGTCGTGGCCGCCGCGCTCCACGCGGCGGGCCGGCGCGCGGCGCGGGTCGACGCGACGGAGCTCGTCGTGACCGACGGCCGCCACGGCGCGGCCGCGCCCGACCTCGCGGCCACGCGGCGCCGCGCGCGCTCTGTGCTGCTGCCGCTGCTTCGACGCGGCGTCACGCCGGTCGTGCCGGGCTTCATCGGGGCCGGCCCGGACGGGAGCGTGACGACGCTCGGCCGCGGCGGCTCGGACCTCACCGCGACGCTCGTCGCCCGCTCGCTGGGCGCCGCGCGCGTGGTGCTGTGGAAGGACGTGGCGGGCATCCTGACCGCCGACCCGCGCGCGGTGCCCGACGCGCGCCTGCTGCCCCAGCTCCACCACCGCGAGGCGGCCGAGGTCGCCTACTTCGGCGCCAAGGTGCTCCACCCGCGCGCGCTCATCCCGCTCGACGGCTCCGCCATCACGCTGCACGTGCGGTCCTTCGTCCATCCCGAGCGGCCGGGCACAGAGGTCTCGACGCGCAAGACGCTCGCCGACTACCCGGTGAAGGCGCTCGCCACCATCCGCGGCCAGGCGCTCGTCACCGTCGCCGGCAAGGGCCTGATGGGCGTCCCCGGCATGGCGGCGCGCACCTTCGAGGCGCTCCACGCCGAGTCCGTCTCGGTCTCGACCATCTTCCAGTCCTCGTCCGAGAGCTCGATCGGCTTCACGCTGCCGGGCGTCGAGGCCGCGTGCGCCGTGGCGGCGCTGCGCTCGGCCTTCCGCGACGAGCTGCGGGCCGGGCTCGTCGACGGCGTCTTCGCCCGCCCGGACGTCGCGGTGATCGCTGTGGTCGGGCGCGGCATGGCCGGCACGCCCGGCGTCGCGGCGCGCGTCTTCTCGGCGCTCGCGGTGTCGCGCACGAACGTGATCGCGATCGCGCAGGGCTCGTCCGAGCTCAACATCTCGTTCGTGGTCGAGGAGAAGGACGCCGCCGAGGCCGCCCGCCGCGTCCACGCCGCGTTCCAGCTCGCCAAGATCGGCGGCGGCCGCCCGCCGGAGCGCGGCACCGACGTCGTGCTGCTCGGCTTCGGCCGCGTCTCTCGCGCGCTCGCGGCGATGGCCGCCGGCCCCCGCGACGGGCAGGTCCGCATCGTCGCGGCGCTCGACCGCTCCGGCTACGTGTTCGACCCGCGCGGGCTGTCGCGCGCCCGGCTGCTGAAGCTCGCCGAGGGCAAGGACAAGGGCGCGCTGCTCGCGGGCCTCGGAGGCAGGCGCGCCTCGGCCGCGGAGGCACTGCACGAGATCGCGGCGCACGCGGTGTCGCGGCCGGTGCTGGTGGACGTCACCGCCGAGGAGACGGGCGACCTGCTGGTGACGGCACTCGGCCAGGGCTTCGACCTCGTGCTCGCGAACAAGAAGCCGCTCGCGGGCAGCGTCGCCGCCTACCAGCGGCTGGTGGCGGCGGCCGCCTCGCTCGGGCGGCGGGTGCGCTACGAGGCGACGGTCGGCGCCGGGCTGCCGGTGCTCGACACCTTCCGCAAGCTGGTCGACAGCGGCGACCGCGTGCGGCGCGTCGAGGGCTGCGTGAGCGGCACGCTCGGCTTCGTGCTGTCGTCGCTCGACTCCGGCAAGTCCTTCTCCGAGGCGCTGCGCGAGGCGATGGCGCGCGGCTACACGGAGCCCGACCCGCGCGAGGACCTCTCGGGGGCGGACGCGCTGCGCAAGGGGCTGATCCTCGCGCGCTTGCTGGGCTTCGCGGGCGCCTCTCCGCACGCCGAGAGCCTCGTCGCGCGGGCGCTCGCCGGCGTGACGCTGGCGCAGTTCCTCGAGCGCCTGCCGGCGCACGACGCTTTGTGGCGCGAGCGCGTTGCGCGCGAGGCCGCGCGCGGACGCGTGCTGCGCTACGTCGTGGTGGCGACGGCGCGCGGTGTCTCGGCGGGGCTTCGGGCCGTCCCGCGCGACTCGCCGTTCGGCTCGCTCCACGGCACGCGCAACCTGCTGTCGTTCACGACCCGTCGCTACCACGCCGAGCCGCTGGTCGTGGCCGGCCCCGGCGCCGGCCCCGAGGTGACGGCCGCGGGGATCCTGAACGACATCCACGCGCTCGGGACGGAGTAGGCCCCGGCGCGTTCTCGAGCCGGCTCTCGCTCGGCGCTCCTGGACTGGCGCTCGGCGCAGGTCGACGGCAAACCAGCCAAACATCGACCCGAGCGCTGGGCTGCCGCCATCTCGGCTCTGCCGGCCGCAGCAGCCCGGTTTCGACGAAGTGCCCCGGCCTGACCGATTCCCGTCACGTTGCGCCGGCTGGACCCTCACGACCGGCCGCAAGCTCCGAGCTCGAACGTCGGCGGATCGCGCTGCGTCCGTAGTCGTGCTCGGCCAGCCAGGTGTTGTGCGTCCTGCAGACGAGCCCAATGTTCTCCGGCCTGTGGTCTCCGCCCATTCCGAACGGATGGCGGTGGTGGAATTCGAGCCGAGCGCGCTCGGAGCAGCGGCGGCCGCCCCAGTCGACGAAGGCGCATCGCAGGCCATCGCGTTCGACCACGGCGCGCCGGACGGACGCCGGGACGTGCCGCGAGCGCGGCTTTGGGTCCGGCGCCGGAGCTTCGCGCGGGCGATTGGCCTTCCCGAAGCGGCGCGCTTCGATGCGATCGATCGCGTCGGTGACGGCTCGCTCGATCACCGTCGCCAAGTCACCGTCCGGTATCGTCGGCTGCAGCAGTGATCGCAGTCGTTCGACCTTGTCACGCAGCTGCCGGCTGGCTGTGAACTGCACTCTGTATCGGCCTGCGGCGAGCGACTCGACCTCGGACTCTGGAGTGGAGCTGGCCGAACGAACCACTGCTGCGTCGAACCCGACTCCGTCCGGACGGAGTGGCGACTCGCCCGCGACGCTCTGTTGTGCGCGCAACGCCGGCTGTGGGGGTTCGTTGAGTGTCTGACCTGAGGCCGGCCCCTCGGTTGCGCTGGACAGCAACGGCATCGACAGCGATGCGGTAGATACGGCCAGCAACCCAGGGCCCCGCCCTTGCCTTTGCTCCGGCAGACGGCGGATCGTCGCGGCCACGTCCGGGCGCGGCGCCATGGAAGCGATCAGCTCTGCGATCTCCCGCTTGGACTTGTGTACAGCCCGCGCAAGAAGGCTCTCCGGATTCCCAGCTGTGAGATGCGGCGCCAGAAGCGCGATCCCGCTCAGGTGAAGTCGCCCATCGCGCAGAAAGCGCAGCACCGACGGATGGCGGCGCGACGCCCGCGCAACCGTGATCCGCAGGTAGGCCTCGGCCTCCGACAGGTGCAACACCTCCGTGCAGTACGCGAACATGGACGGCGCGGCTTCGCGAGCGTAGAGGCGGCGCGCATCCACCTCGCCGATGTGCTCGACGAGGTCGGCCTCGACGCAGTGGGCGCGTCGAAGGATGTCGAGCAGCCGTCTCAGCAGCTCGTCGTCGGAGAGGGATGAGAGCAAGCGTTCCTGGTCCATGTGCCGAGTGTAACCGCGCCTGCAGACAGGCCAGGTCCGCAGCCGGATGATAAGTACACCGGCCACTCATTTGTTTGTGACGGCGCGCGGCGATCGTCCTGTGTTTCTGACGGCGCGGCGGGATGGTCCTGCCCGCTCATGCGATGTTCGCGCCGACCGTACGGATCACGTCGGGCGTGCTGCACGGGCTCATGGGCCGCGCGCCTGGCATCCAGACGGCTGAGAGGGGGCGGGTGCGAGCGCGGAAAGGCGCCACGGCACAGGCGCGGGCCGACCACTTGATCGACGTGCTCGAGGCTGACATCTGACCTCTCCGCGGCGAGGGGCGTCCCGCGTCATGGCTACTCCGTCCGGACAGAGTTGGCAGCGAGCGTCAAGACAAAGTTGCAGCGTGGGGCTTGCAGTGAGAAGCGTGACCGAGGGCAACGACGGCGCCGTCCGGCCGCTGCAGCCACGACGCGGAGCCAGCATAGTCGGCGTCGAGCGATCCGGGGGTCCGCGCGGCGATTCCGGGATGACGAGCGACCGGATCCGGTACGAGGAGGTACGAGCGGACCATTCGGCCGGAAGCGAGCTCGGTCGCGCCGAGCCAGCCGCGGGACGGACGACCCCGCCAGCCCCTACCCCGTGTTCCGCAACCCCGCCGCGATGCCGTTGACGCTCAGCCGCACCGCGTCGTGGATCTCCTCCTCGTCGGCGCCCGGGCTCCCGCGCAGCCGGCGCAGCAGCGCGACCTGCACGTAGTTCATCGGGTCGATGTAGGGATTGCGGACGCGGATCGAGCGCTGGAGCCACGGCGAGTCGTCCAGGAGGTCGCGCTGGCCCGTGAGCCGGCACAGCGCCGCTTCGGTGCGCCGGTACTCGGCCTCGAGCAGCGGAAAGATCGCCGCGCGGTCTGCATCCGGCGCGAGCGTCGCGTAGAGGCGCGCGATCAGGAGGTCGGCGCTGCGCAGCCCGAGCTGCGCGTTGTCGGCGAGCGTCTTGAAGAACGCCCACTCGCGGTGCATGGTGCCGAGCAGCGACCAGCGCTCGGCGTCGTCACCCGCCCAGCCGGCCAGCGCGCTGCCGAGGCCGTACCAGCCGGGCAGCGCGACGCGGCTCTGCGTCCAGGCGAAGACCCAGGGGATCGCGCGCAGCTCGGACAGGTCCAGAGCACCCGAGCGCCGCGCGGGTCGGCTGCCGATGTTGAGGCGGTCGATCTCCCCGAGCGGGGTCGCGGCGTAGAGATAGCGAACGAGCTCGGGGCGCTCGTGGACGAGCCCGCGATAGGCGCGCTCCGCGAGCGGCGCGAGCTCGTTCATCGCCTGCTCCCACGCGCCCCCGCGCGACGGCGTGCGCACCGGCCGCTTGCCGGCGGCGATCAGCACGGCGTGCACGAGCTGCTCCAGGTGGCGGCGCGCCAGCGCCGGGTCGGCGTAGCGGTTGGTGACGGACTCGCCCTGCTCGGTGAGCCTCAGCCGGCCGCCCACCGACTCGGGGGGCTGCGCGAGGATCGCGCGGTTCGACGGCCCGCCGCCGCGGCCCACCGTCCCGCCGCGGCCGTGGAAGAGCGTGAGCCGCACGCCGTGGCGCGCGCACACGGCGGCGATCGCGCGCTGCGCCAGGTGCAGCTCCCAGTTCGCCGTCAGGTAGCCGCCGTCCTTGTTCGAGTCGCTGTAGCCGACCATCACGGTCTGCGCGCCGCCGCGCGCGGCGAGGTGGCGGGCGTAGGCGGGATCGGCGAACAGCCGCTCGAGCGTCTCGGGCGCGCGGTGCAGGTCGGCGACGGTCTCGAACAGCGGAACGATGTCGAGCCGGTCCGACACGCCGGCGTCCCGCGCCATCAGCAGCACCGCGAGCAGGTCGCTGGGTCCGCGCGTCATGCTCACGACGTAGGCCTCGATCGCCGGCGCGCCGACGCGCTCGTGCGCGCGGCGCACCAGGCGGAACAGCTCGAGCGTCTCGTTCGTCTCGGGGCTGAAGTCCAGCACGTGCGGGGCGAACGGCCGGTTCTTCAGGATCTCCTCCGTGAGCACGCGCGCGCGCGCGGCCTCGTCCAGCTCGGCGTAGCCCACGGCGAGGCCGTAGCGCGCGAGCAGCTCGGCGATGGCACTCGTGTGGCGCGCGCTCGCCTGGCGCAGGTCGAGGCTCGCGAGGTGGAAGCCGAAGATCTCCGCCTGGCGCACGAGCGTGCCGAGCCGGCCGGCGGCGAGCCGCTCGCCGCGGTGCGCGCGCAGGCTCGCCTGGAGCAGGCGCAGGTCCGCCACCAGCCCGTCGGCGTCGTGGTAGGCCACGGGGTCGTGGACGTGGTCGGCGCGCCAGGGCGAGGCGCTCGCCTCGAGCATCGCACCGAGCCGGCGGTAGACGTAGCGCAGCTTCTGCCGGTACGGCTGGCGGCGGTAGCGCTGGTCGGCGTCCTTCGCTTCGTCCGGGAACGCGAGCGCGTCTGTCTCCAGGCTCGCGAGCAGCTCGAGCTCGACGCCGAAGCGCTCGGTGGTGCTCAGGTGGCCGTGCAGCCGCTCGATCCCGCGCCGCAGCAGCCGCAGCGCGAGCTCGTGGTGCGCGCGCAGCGCCTGCTCGGTCGCGGCCACGGTGACGAAGGGGTTGCCGTCGCGGTCGCCGCCGATCCAGCTGCCGAAGCGCAGGAAGCGCGGATCGACGCGCGTGCCCGGATAGTCGCGCGCCACGGCGCGCTCGAGCGCCGCCGCCACCTCGGGCGCGAGGTCGTAGAGCGTCGTCTCGAAGTAGTAGAGGCCGTTCCTGACCTCGTCCATCACCTCCGGGCGGTAGGCGCGCGTCTCCTCGGTCTGCCAGAGCGAGACGAGCTCCTCGCGCAGCGCCTCCTCGGCGGCGCGCTCCTCCTCGGGCGTGAGCGCGTCGGGGTCGAGCGCCTTCAGCACGGACGCGAGGCGAGCGAGCTTGGTCAGGATCGTGCGGCGCTTGGCCTCGGTCGGGTGCGCCGTGAACACCGGCTGGATCAGCAGCCGGTCGAGCAGCGCCTGGAGCTCCTCGGCGCCGATGCCCGACTCGCGCAGGTGCCGCAGCGCCGCCTCGATCGTCTCGGTGGCCGGGCCGCCGGCGGCGTGCGCCTCGCGCGCGCGACGGCGCAGCACGCGCACGCGCTCGCGTTCTTCGGCCAGGTTCACGAGCTTGAAGTAGGAGGCGAACGCCTTCAAGACACCGCGCGACTCGGCGAGCGGCAGCCCCTCGATCCGCCGCACCAGCCGCTCGCCGGCCGCCTCGTCGCCCGCGCGGTGCGCCTTGGCGAGCGCGCGCACCTCCTCGACGAGGTCGAAGAGCGCCCGCCCTTCCTGCTCGACGAGCGTCTCGCCGAGCAGGTTGCCGAGCCTGTGGATCTCCTCGCTGAGCCGGTCGCGCTCGCCCGCCATCCTGGCCTCGCAGTGTAGCAGGGCGTGTTACGCTCGCCCGCGCTCATGGGCTCGCCCGCTGCCGCGGCGCCCGTCCGGCTGGCGTCGCTCGACGTCTATCGCGGATCGATGCTCGCGCTCATGATGGGCGAGGCGCTGCGCTTCTGCTCCGTGTCGGCCACGTTTCCGCAGAGCGCGCTCTGGGCCTTCCTCTGCCACCACCAGGACCACGTGGCGTGGGTGGGCGGCTCGCTCCACGACCAGATCCAGCCCGGCTTCTCGTTCCTGGTCGGCGCCGCGCTGCCGTTCTCGCTCGCGGCGCGCGCCCTCCGCGGCGAGAGCCGCGCCCGGATGATCGCGCACGCCTTCCGGCGCGCGCTCGTGCTCGTCGTGCTCGGGATCGTGCTGCGCTCGCTCGGACGGCCCGAGACCTACTTCACGTTCGAGGACACGCTCACGCAGATCGGCCTCGGCTACGGCTTCCTGTTCCTGCTCGCGCTGCGCCCGCGCCGCGAGCAGTGGCTGGCGCTCGGCGTCGTGCTGATCGCGTTCTGGGGGGCCTTCGCGCTCTATCCGGCGCCCCGCCCCGGCTTCGACTGGGAGACGGTGGGGGTTCCCCACGACTGGCCCGAGCTCCAGACGGGCTTCGCGGCTCACTGGAACAAGAACGAGAACTTCTCGGCGCAGTTCGACCGCTGGTTCCTGAACCTGTTCCCGCGCGAGGAGACCTACGTCTACAACAAGGGGGGCTACCAGACGCTGAGCTTCATCCCCACCCTCGGCACGATGATCCTGGGCCTGCTCGCCGGCGGCGTGCTGCGACGCGAGGCGAGCGCCGGGGCCAAGCGGCGCTGGCTGGTGACGGCCGGCCTCGCGGCGCTAACGGCCGGCTACCTGCTCGGGGCGCTCGGCGTGTGCCCGATCGTCAAGCGCATCTGGACGCCGAGCTGGGTTCTCTGGAGCGGAGGCATCGCGTTCCTGTTCACGGCGCTCTTCTACGAGATCTTGGACGTGCGACAGAAGAAGGCGTGGGCATTCCCGCTGCTTGTGCTGGGCATGAACTCGATCGCTGCCTACTGTCTCTACGAAGCCTTCGAAAAGCCCATTGCCGCCGCACTGCTACGACATTTCACACGGGGTCCATTCCAGGTCCTGGGTCCAGCGTTCGAGGCAACGCTCGTCGGTGCCGCGTCTTTGGCGTTGATCTGGCTCGTGTTGTGGTGGATGCATCGCCGGAGGCTGTTCCTGCGCCTCTAGGCGCGGTCGCTGTGAGAGCGCACACTCTGCGGCCGGCGGGCTCCGGAACCGCCAACCCTTCCGGCTCGTAGACTGTCAGAGAGAACGATATGAAGTATCCCCACGCCGGAATCCGAATCGACCGTATCCCCGCCGAAGAGGGCGGTGGGCTGATCTTCGCCGTCGGCTCGGCGCTGATCTTCCTGCTGGCTTTCCCGGCTCTGCGTCCGATCTTCGCCGCGGCGGCGATCGGCGGCCTGCTGCTCGCGCCGGTCCTGCACCGGCTCTATCGCTAGACGCGCACCGGGCGCCGGGCGGCCCGTGAAGTCTTGCTTCACGGACGCGTCGCGCCCCACCACGCCGTCAGCAGCAACAGCGTAATCAGAATGGTCACGACGAGGAGCGCGCGAGCGCGCCTCGTCCTGCCGTGGCGCGCCCAGACCTCCGCGTCGAGCCACTCGCGCCCGTCCGCGAGCGCGCGAAGCTCGCCCGACGCCAGGAGTCTCGCCCGCCACCAGCGCATCGGCGCACGGAGCGACGCCGGCGGCGCAACCGCGGTCGCGGCCGTGAGCGCGCCGCGGCTCTGGTAGCGGCGCACGAGCTTGCGCCGCACCACCATGAGGCCGCCGACGCACACCCCCAGGATCGGAGCGACGAGCCGCAGCACGTCGACGAGGCGCATGCGCGGCGGATTCTAGCGCGTCGAGCGCGAGAACCCGGCGAGAGGACGCAGCTGGACTCTCGTCTCGGCCGCGCGGCGACCGTAGCACGTCCGCTCCACCAACCATTGCGCGCGAGCGCCGGGATTGCGGCGCTCGCGGGGCCTCCGTAGGATGGTTGAAACCAACAAACGAACGAGGGGAAGCGTATGAGCAAGAAGACGATCGCCGTGGTCGGCGCCACGGGTGCGCAGGGCGGCGGGCTGGTGAGGGCGATCCTGGCCGACCCGAACGGCGGCTTCGCGGCGCGGGCGATCACGCGCGACGACGCCGGCGAGAAGGCGAAAGCCCTCGCGGCGCAGGGCGCCGAGGTGGTGAAGGCGTCGGTCGACGACCCGGCCAGCCTGCGCCGGGCGTTCGACGGGGCCTACGGCGCCTACTGCGTGACCTTCTTCTGGGACCACTTCTCCCCCGAGAAGGAGCTGGCACAGGCGCGCGCGATGGCACAGGCTGCCAAGGACGCGGGCGTCAAGCACGTCGTCTGGTCGACGCTCGAGGACACGCGCGAGCGCGTGCCGCTCTCCGACACTCGCATGCCGACGCTCCTCGGAAAATACAAGGTCCCGCATTTCGACGCGAAGGGCGAGGCCGACGGGATCTTCCGCGAGCTGGGCGTGCCGACCACCTGCCTGCGCACGAGCTTCTACTGGGACAACTTCATCCACTTCGGCAGCGGGCCCAAGCCGGGCCCCGACGGCACGCTCACGCTCACGCTGCCGATGGCCGACAAGAAGCTGCCCTCGATCGCGGTCGAGGACATCGGCCGCTGCGCGTACGGCGTCTTCAAGCGCCCCGAGCTGATCGGGAAGACCGTGGGCATCGCGGGCGAGCACCCGACGGGCGCGCAGCTGGCGGCAGCGATGGCGAAGGCGCTCGGCCGGCCCGTCGTCTACAACGCCGTCCCGCCCGAGGCCTATCGCAAGTTCGGCTTCCCGGGCGCCGAGGACCTCGGCAACATGTTCCAGTACAAGTGCGACTTCGAGAAGGAGTACTGCGCGACGCGCGACCTCGGCTTCTCGCGCTCGCTCAATCCGCAGCTGCAGACGTTCGCGCAGTGGCTGGAGGCGAACGCCAAGCGCATCCCGCTCGGCTGAGGCGGTCCGGCCGACGCGAGCGAGGCGCGCAGCGCCGAGGACACGAAGGCGATCGAGACGAGCTTCGAGCCGGTCGAGGAGCCCCGCCGGCCGTCCTGGCGCCGACGAAGAAGTAGAGCAAGCGGCGGTGAACCGTACGATCGCTAGCAGCCCGTGGTGAAAGTCCTGAACGGACCCGTCATGGATGGTTGGTAGTGTAGGTTTCGGTCATGGCGATGGGAAAGAGAAGGAAGCGCCCGCAGGAGACGATGTGGGTTGCGACGAGCGACCTGCCGAAGAGCCCTGGTCATCCCTTCTATCAGCGTTTGAATCAGGTGCTGGCTGCGAACAGCTTCGACGGGTTCGTCGAGGCGGCGTGCCGTCGGTTCTACGCAGCGAAGCTGGGTCGGCCGAGCCTGCCGCCGGGGCGGTACTTCCGTCTGATGCTGGTGGGGTACTTCGAGGGCTTGGGTTCGGAGCGAGGGATGGCGTGGCGTGCGGCGGACTCTCTGGCGATCCGTAGCTTCCTCGGCTTGGAACTCGACGAGGCGGCGCCGGATCACTCGACGATTTCAAGGACGCGTCGGCTGATCGACGTGGAGACGCACGAGCGTGTGTTCACGTGGGTGCTGGAGCGGCTGGCCAAGCAGGGATTGCTGGTCGGCCAGACGATCGGGATCGACGCGACGACGCTCGAGGCGAACGCGGCGATGCGAAGCATCGTGCGACGGGACACGGGAGCGAGTTACGAGGAGTACCTGAAGGGATTGGCGAAGGCGTCGGGGATTAAGACGCCGACGCGGGAAGCGCTGGCGCGGCTGGATCGGCGGCGCAAGAAGAAGGCTTCCAACGACGACTGGACGAGCCCCTCGGACCCCGACGCGAAGATCACGAAGATGAAGGACGGGCGGACGCACTTGGCCCACAAGGCGGAGCACGCGGTCGACGTGGACACGGGCGCGATCGTGGCGGTGACGGTGCAGGGAGCGGATCAGGGCGACACGGGCACGATTGGCAAGACGCTGGAGGAGGCGGAGCAGCAGCTCGACACGGTGATGGAGGAGGGAGAGCTTCACCCCGACGGACTCTGCGAGGTCGTGGCGGACAAGGGCTACCACAGCGACCGGACCATGGTCGAGCTCGAGGAGCAGGGGCTGCGTTCGTACGTGTCGGAGCCGGACCGGGGACGCCGCAGGTGGAAGGACGACATCTTGGCTCAGCAAGCGGTGTACGCCAATCGCCGGCGCATCCGCGGTGAGCGAGGCAAGCGGCTACACCGGATGCGAGGTGAACTGATCGAGCGCCCCTTCGCTCACCTGTACGAAACCGGGGGCATGCGACGCACTCACCTTCGCGGTCACACGAACATCCTCAAGCGGCTGTTGATTCACAGCGCCGGTTTCAACCTGGGCCTGGTGATGCGCACCTCGATCGGCGTCGGGACCCCGCGGGGACTCCAGGGGCTGCTGCAAGCCCTTCTCACCTCCCTTGCACGTCTCACAAGCTCGCTGGGGACCGTGCTGGATGGCCTCACGGGCGATCTCCACTCAAACCCGCTGCGGCCATGCGCATACGAACCCACCTGCAGGGTGGCCTGAATATGGCTTTTGCCACGGGCTGCTAGCAGCCCGTGGTGAAAGTCCTGAACGGACCCGTCATGGATGGTTGGTAGTGTAGGTTTCGGTCATGGCGATGGGAAAGAGAAGGAAGCGCCCGCAGGAGACGATGTGGGTTGCGACGAGCGACCTGCCGAAGAGCCCTGGTCATCCCTTCTATCAGCGTTTGAATCAGGTGCTGGCTGCGAACAGCTTCGACGGGTTCGTCGAGGCGGCGTGCCGTCGGTTCTACGCAGCGAAGCTGGGTCGGCCGAGCCTGCCGCCGGGGCGGTACTTCCGTCTGATGCTGGTGGGGTACTTCGAGGGCTTGGGTTCGGAGCGAGGGATGGCGTGGCGTGCGGCGGACTCTCTGGCGATCCGTAGCTTCCTCGGCTTGGAACTCGACGAGGCGGCGCCGGATCACTCGACGATTTCAAGGACGCGTCGGCTGATCGACGTGGAGACGCACGAGCGTGTGTTCACGTGGGTGCTGGAGCGGCTGGCCAAGCAGGGATTGCTGGTCGGCCAGACGATCGGGATCGACGCGACGACGCTCGAGGCGAACGCGGCGATGCGAAGCATCGTGCGACGGGACACGGGAGCGAGTTACGAGGAGTACCTGAAGGGATTGGCGAAGGCGTCGGGGATTAAGACGCCGACGCGGGAAGCGCTGGCGCGGCTGGATCGGCGGCGCAAGAAGAAGGCTTCCAACGACGACTGGACGAGCCCCTCGGACCCCGACGCGAAGATCACGAAGATGAAGGACGGGCGGACGCACTTGGCCCACAAGGCGGAGCACGCGGTCGACGTGGACACGGGCGCGATCGTGGCGGTGACGGTGCAGGGAGCGGATCAGGGCGACACGGGCACGATTGGCAAGACGCTGGAGGAGGCGGAGCAGCAGCTCGACACGGTGATGGAGGAGGGAGAGCTTCACCCCGACGGACTCTGCGAGGTCGTGGCGGACAAGGGCTACCACAGCGACCGGACCATGGTCGAGCTCGAGGAGCAGGGGCTGCGTTCGTACGTGTCGGAGCCGGACCGGGGACGCCGCAGGTGGAAGGACGACATCTTGGCTCAGCAAGCGGTGTACGCCAATCGCCGGCGCATCCGCGGTGAGCGAGGCAAGCGGCTACACCGGATGCGAGGTGAACTGATCGAGCGCCCCTTCGCTCACCTGTACGAAACCGGGGGCATGCGACGCACTCACCTTCGCGGTCACACGAACATCCTCAAGCGGCTGTTGATTCACAGCGCCGGTTTCAACCTGGGCCTGGTGATGCGCACCTCGATCGGCGTCGGGACCCCGCGGGGACTCCAGGGGCTGCTGCAAGCCCTTCTCACCTCCCTTGCACGTCTCACAAGCTCGCTGGGGACCGTGCTGGATGGCCTCACGGGCGATCTCCACTCAAACCCGCTGCGGCCATGCGCATACGAACCCACCTGCAGGGTGGCCTGAATATGGCTTTTGCCACGGGCTGCTAGGGGCCGGGTGTGTAGACCTCTATCCCTGGAAACGTGACGTCGAGGATGCCCCCGCCGGGCGCCAGGGATCGACCGCCCACGACATAGACTTTGCCGTTCACGGTGCTCGTCGAGAACCAGCCCCGTGGGGTGGCAAGATCCCTGCCCCTGGTCCATCGGCCGCTGGCGGGATCATAGACCTCCACGACGGACAGGATGCGCAGGGTGCGCAACGCCTCCTGGGCCGACGAGGCCGGTCCGCTGACTGAGCCACCCATCACGTAGACACGTCCGTCGATGACGCTGCTCGACAGCACGGAGCGCGGAGTCGGCAGGTCCGCAGCCGGTGCCCAGCGGTTCGTCGCAGTGTCGTACAC
The DNA here is from genome assembly GCA_963740655.1 of uncultured Acidobacteriota bacterium. Classification (GTDB taxonomy): domain Bacteria; phylum Acidobacteriota; class Vicinamibacteria; order Fen-336; family Fen-336; genus DATBSL01. Next base: position 828,478 of record CAVUFF010000011.1, on the reverse strand, counting down.
CTCCAGCAGCGGAAGGTACGCTACCCCTCCGCGGCTTCGCGGCGGAAGCCCGCCGCCGATCGCGTAGATCTTCCCGCCCAAGGCACTCACGGTCATATGGGAGCGTGCCGTCGGCATGTCCGCACGGGTGGCCCACGTGTCGGTCTCGGGGTCGTACACTTCAACGGTCGAGAAGTCCTTGGCGACCGCCGTCGGGTCGAGAGCCTCCCAGCCGCCTTCCGGCCGGTCGAGGCCCCAGCCGCCGATCGCATACACCTTCCCGTCGACCACGGCCGTCGAGAGGGCGTTGCGGGGAGTCGGCAAGTCCGCTTTTCGGGTCCACGTGTTGGTCGCCGTGTCGTATGCCTCCACGACCGCGAGCTTGTCGAGCCCACGGGTCGTCCCACCGATGGCATAGATCGTCCCGCCCACGGCGCTGGCGCCGAACAGTGCCCGGGCGGTGGGCATGTCGGCGCACGCTGACCACGTGCCCGTGGCGGTGTCATACACCTGAACACTCGCGACCGGCTTGTTGTCTGCCCCCGCCCCGCCCATCACGTAGATCCTGCCATTCACTACCGCGGCCGCGTGATACGACCGCTGCTGTGGACCTTGCTCGGCTGGCTCGACAGCAGACAGACGGACGGGCGTGCCACTCATGCCCAGGGCGAAGAGCAGCAGCGTGGCGGGGCACTGCCTGGCGGCGAGCACTGTCCTGACCGAGCGCCGCCCCAGCGCAGATTCACGCATGGCCCTCCCATGGGCACCTTTGGTCACCGGTGCGGAGGCAGACTACTCCCCCTCCGGGGGAGCTGGTCAATCGGATTCGGCGGCGCCGTCTATTCGTCCAGGTCGCGCTGCAGCGCGGCGCGCTGCTCGGCCGTGAGCTGCGTCTCGTGGCGCAGCTCGGGGTCGGCGTGATCGCAGCCGACCGCGAGCGGCGCCTGGTCGCCGACCTCGAACTTCAGGTACTGGACCGAGGAGACGCGCGTGTCGCCGACCTGGCGCGCGTCGAAGCGCGCGTAGGCTTTGGCGCCGTCGGCGCGCAGCAGGTAGAGGTGGCTGGGCAGCTCGAGCCAGCGCGCGAGCTTGTCGGCGCGCAGCGACGGGTCGTCGAGCTCGATCAAGAGCGTCGCGCCGAGCTGGCCGCGCGCGCCGAGCAGCTCGTTGTAGGTGTCGACCTCGTGGCGGATGTCCGCGTCACGGACCATGCGCTCCGTGCGCACCATCTCCAGCACCTGGTAGCGGATCGTGTCGTGGTTCTCGAACAGGAACGTGAGGTGCGGACCGACGTGGACGCGACGCTCGGCCTTGGCGCGCATCACGGCCGCGCGGATCGCGTCGCGCTGTTCCTCGTAGGTCTGGTAGTCCAGGATCTCGTCGCGCGCGACCGTCCTCATCGCTCTCCATCCTGCTCGCCGCGCGCGGGGGCCGCGGGCGGGCCGCCGGCCGCGACGGCTGCCGGCGCGGGCGGCTCGGCTGGCGGCGCGAGCTTCGTCTCGAAGCCGTCGGCGCGGTAGGCCCGCGCCAGGATCGACATCGGGTGCATCGGCTTGCGGCCGGCGTGCTGCTGGAACTGCAGCGCGGCGAGCGGGCAGTCGGTCGCCCACACCTCGGCGCTCGCGTCCTTCATTCCGGCGAAGGCCTTCTGCCCCACCTTGACGCTCGCGGCGAAGCCCTCGACCTTCATCGCGTGGGTGCCGTCGTGGCCGCAGCACTCCATCGTGAGCTTCGGCTGCACGCCGGGGATCTTGCGCAGCAGGTCGCGGCCCTTGAACCCGACGCGCTGCGCGCGCAGGTGGCAGGGCGCGTGGTACGCGACCGCGCCGCCCGGCGTCGACAGGAAGCGCGTGTCGAAGCGCGGCTCGTTGCGGATCTCCCACAGCAGCTCGGACGGGTCGCGCACGAGCGCGGCGAGACGCTTCGCGAGCGGCCGCTCGTGGGCGGGCAGCAGCTCGGGGTACTCGTTGCGCATCATCATCGCGCAGGTCGGGTTGATCGCCACGACCTTCGCGCCGGTCGCCAGGAACGGCTCGAGCTTCTCGAGGTTGGCCTTCGCCTGTCGCCGCAGCGACTCGAGGTCGCCCGCCTCCCAGGCCGGCATGCCGCAACACTGCAGGCCTTTCAGGCAGGCGGTCTTCACCTGGTTCCGCTCGAGCACCTCGAGCGTGTCGCGCCCGATCTGCGGCTCGTTGTTCTGCACGTAGCAGGTCTGGAACAGCACGGCCTCGTGGCCGTCGGGCCGCTCCACGAGCTTCCCCTGGCGCTCGGCCCAGCGCTCGAAGCTCACGGCCGCGAAGTCGGGCAGCAGCTTGTCCTTGTGGATCCCGAGCGCCGCCTGCAGGAACGCGCGGTGGAGCGCGTTGCGGTTCGCCCGGTTCGCGAGGCCGAGGCTCGCGCGCGCCGCGCGCCCGGCCGCGTCGGGATCGGCGAGCACGCGCTCGCGCAGCCGGATGCCGCGCGCCTTCGCGCGCTGCGCCTTGTAGCGATGGACGAGCTTCGGGAAGTCGAAGCGGAACTCGTGCCCCTCGCGCGGCGTGTAGGGGCACTGCACCTCGCAGAGCTTGCACTGGAAGCAGGCGTCCATCACGCGGTCGGTCTCGGCGGCGTCCAGGCGAGTCACGTCGCCGTCGTGCTTCTTGTCGATCAGGTCGAAGAGCGTCGGGAAGCTGTCGCAGTACTTGAAGCACATCCGGCAGCCGTGACACAGCTCGAACCCGCGCGTCACCTCCAGCTGGAGCGCGCGCGCGTCCCAGTACTTCGGCTCCTCGGGGTCGTACGACAGCCCCTCGGTGGGCTGATACGAGATCGGCTTGTCGGAAGAGGAGCTCATGGGATTCGGGACGTCGACGAGACGGCGGTACTGGAGCCGCCACGAGCGGCCCGAACGGGCCGCCCGCGGCGCGAGGCCGGTCGGGCCTAGCTGATGTTGTCGAGCAGCTTCTGGAAGCGGCCGGCGTGCGACTTTTCGGCCTTGGCGAGCGTCTCGAACCAGTCGGCGATCTCCGCGAACCCCTCCTCGCGCGCGGCCTTGGCCATGCCCGGGTACATGTCGGTGTACTCGTGCGTCTCGCCCGCGACGGAGGCCTTGAGGTTCGTCGCCGTGTCGCCGAGCGGCAGGCCCGTCGCCGGGTCGCCGACCTGCTTCAGGTAGTCGAGGTGGCCGTGCGCGTGGCCGGTCTCGCCGTCGGCCGTCTCCCGGAAGTTGCCGGCGATCTCGGGATAGCCCTCGATGTCGGCGACCTTCGCGAAGTATAGATAGCGCCGATTCGCCTGCGACTCGCCGGCGAACGCGTCCTTGAGGTTGTTGTGCGTCTTCGTGTCCTTCAGGTCCTTGGCCATCGATCCCTCTCCTGTCTTGCCTTCGTGACTCTTCGAGAATGCCCGCTCAGCGTTTCCCGCGGGCGCAGCTGCCGCACACGCCCAGGAAGCTCACCGAGTAGTCCGTGACGCGGAAGCCGGTGCCGCGCGTCTCGGGCAGGCGCAGCGACGGTACGGCCGCGTCGTCCACGTCCACGAGCCGGCCGCAGGCCTCGCACACCAGGTGGTGGTGGCGCTCCGTGATCGGGTCGAAGCGCGACACGCCGCCCGCGTGCTGCACCTTGCGCGCGAAACCGGCGCCGACGAGGGTCTCGAGCACGCGGTAGACCGTCGTGCGTGACAGCCCCGGCAGCCTCTCGCGGACCGCGTCGTACACCTGGTCGGCCGTCGGGTGGTCGCGGCGGCCCGAGAGCGCCTGGAACACCGTGCGCCGCTGGACCGTCACCGCGAGCCCCCGGCGCCGGCACTCGGCCTCGAAGCCGGCCTGGCGCGACGCCGCCTGCCCTCGCATAGATTGGTAATCTATACCAAACGGTTCATAGTGTCAAGAAGCGGATGATCCAGGCGTCGGGAGAGGGGCCGACGCCGGCGCAGCCGGCGATGTCCCGGGATGCGGCGTTCGACACTTCGGAGACGTTCGTCACCCCGAGACGCCACTCTGTCCGGACAGAGTGGCTTGAGACTTCACTCGAGGTCTGGCGGCGGGCCTACTTCTTGCGCCGGCGCGCAAAGCAGAGGCCCGACCACGTCTCGTTCACGGCGGCCACCTTGTAGTCGACGAGCCCAGCGACCAGGCCGAGGTCGCGGACGACGTTCTCGTCGAGGTCGGTCGCGATGCCCGAGGCCCGCTTCGGCCAGCAGAGCCAGAGCGCGCACGGGTCCCCCATCGCTTTCTGCGCGGCCGGGAAGCGGCGCGCGAGCTCGGCCCTCGAGCTCGCGAACAGCAGGCCGACGTCGAAGGACGCGCGAGCGTCCTCGCGAAGTACCGCGCCGTCCGGGACGCGGCCCAGCGTCTTCTTCACGAAGCCGGCCGGCGCGCCGAGGATCGCCACGACCGAGCCTGGCTTGATGCCGAGCTTCTTCGGCAGCGGCGTGCCCGAATAGCCGGCAGGCGCCTGCGCCATCTCAGGGCCTCTCGAGCACACGCAGACTCTCGAGCACCTGGGGCCTCTGCAGCACGCCGGGCCCTTTGAGCACGCTCACGCCAAGCGTCTCGTCGCCACGCTAGGGCCGCTTCAGCAGGTGCACGAGCGCCGCGAGCAGCAGCAGAACGTTGGCGCGGTCGGAGCCGTGGCCCATCAGGCCGATCCGCCAGATCTTGCCCTTGAGCGGACCCAGGCCGCTCCCGATCTCGATCCCGTAGTCGTCGCGCAGCCGCGTGCGCACGCGCGCCTCGTCCACGCCCTCGGGGACGCGCACGGTGGTGAGCGATGGCACGCGATGCTCGGGCGCCACGTGGAGCTGGAGTCCCATCGCCTCGAGACCGTCCCAGAGCATCTCGGCGTTACGCTGATGGCGCTCGAAGCGCGCCTCGAGACCCTCCTCCACCACGAGGCGCAGCCCCTCGCGCAGCGCGTAGACGAGCGGCGACGAGATCGTGTGGTGGTAGGCGTGGTCGCCGTTCCAGTAGCGGTCGAGCAGGTCGAGGTCGAGGTACCAGGCGTGCGGCGGCCGCTTGCGCGCCTTGATCGCCTCGACGGCGCGCGGGCTGAGCGTGACGGGCGACAGCCCGGGCGGGCCGCCCAGGCACTTCTGCGATCCCGAGTAGGCGGCGTCCACTCCCCAGCCGTCGATCTCCACGGAGATCCCGCCGAGCGACGTGACGCAGTCGGCGATCAGGAGCGCGCGGTGGCGCTCGGCGATCGCTCCGAGCCCGTGCATCGGCTGGAGCGCTCCCGTCGAGGTCTCGGCGTGCACCACTGCGAACGCCTTGGGGTGCGCGCCGGCCACCGCGGTCTCGACCTCGTCCGGCGTGAAGACCTGGCCCCAGGCCTTCTCGATCCTGGTGACGCTCGCGCCGACGCGCTCGGCGAGCTCGGCGATGCGGTTGCCGAAGAAGCCCGCGCTGCAGACGACGAGCCCGTCGCCGGGCTCGAGCAGGCTGCCGAGCACCGCTTCCATCGCGGACATGCCCGTGCCCGAGACGGCGAGCGTCGCCTTGTTGAGCGTGCGGAAGACGCCGCGCAGGAGACCGCTGGTGTCGGACAGCAGCTCGAGCAGCGCCGGGTCGAGGTGGCCGAGCGCCGGCGCGCAAAGCGCGCGCGTCACGCGCGGGTGGACCGGGCTCGGGCCCGGGCCGAGCAGGAGCCGCGCGGGCGGGTCGAGCTCGGGGACGTTGCGCGGCCCGCGGACCTGGGCCGTGGGCGCGTCCTGCTCCGGCGGCGGCTGCGGCTGCGAATGCGGCCTGGTCATTGGGCTCCCTCGCTCGCGGAGCGGGATTATATGCGCCCGCGCGGATGCGCGTGGGCGGGCGGCGGGCCGGGCTTGACAGCCGGACGAATTCGTACTAATTCATTAGTAATCATGCGCAAGGCCAGCGCCACCCTGACGCCCCAGGAGCTCGAGCTCATGAAGCTCGTCTGGGCGCGCGGCCAGGCGACCGTGCGCGACTGCTACGAGGCGCTGCTCGCGGAGCGCCGCATCGCCTACACCACCGTGCTGACGATGCTGAACGTGCTCGAGAAGAAGGGCCACCTGCGCAAGAAGGCCGTGGGCCGCTCCTTCGTCTACCGCCCGACGCGGCCGCAGCGTCAGGTGATCGGCGGCATGGTGCGCGAGTTCGTCGAGCGCGTGTTCGGCGGCTCCGCCGAGCCGCTGCTCGTGCACCTGGTCGAGGAGCGGCTGAGCGTCGAGCAGCTCAACGCCCTCGCGAAGCGGATCCGGGAGAAGCGGTGAGCTCGCCGCCGCTCTGGCTGCTCAACCTCGTGGCCTGGAGCCTGCAGGTCTCGGCGCTCGCGCTCGCGGCGGCGGCGCTTGCTCGGCTGCTTCCGGTCGAGCGCCCCGCCGTGAGACTGGCGCTCCTCCAGTCGCTGCTCGCGCTCCTGCTGGCGCTGCCCTTGCTACAGCCCTGGCGCGAGAGCTCCGCGTCGGCGAGCGCGACACTCGCCCTCTGGACGGCGAACGCGACCGCGACCGGACCCGCCACGGGAGGGCGCGCGCCATGGCCGGCTCCCTGGACGGCCGTTGCGTGGATCTTCGGGCTGCTGGCGGCCTACCGGCTCGCCAGGCTGGCGGCGTCGCTCCGCGAGCTGCACGCACTGGGACGCGCGGCTCGCGCCCTCGAGCCCGAGCCGTGGCTGCGGGCGCTCCGCGACGAGGTGGCGCCGCGGGCCCGCTTCGCGCTGTCGGAGCGGATCGCGACGCCCGCCACCTTCGGCCTCCGCCAACCCCTGGTGCTGCTACCGCCGGGGTTCGCGTCGGAGGGAAGGGACAAGCAGGCGGCGCTGGCGCTCCACGAGCTGCTGCACGTCCGGCGCAGCGACTGGCTCGCGCTCGTCGCCGAGGAGGCGGTGGTCGCGGCCCTCCCCTTCCACCCCGCGCTGCGCTGGGTGGTCCGGCGCATTCGGCTCGCCCGCGAGCAGCTGATCGACGCCGCGGTCGTGCGCCGGCTCGGCGGCCGCGAGCTCTACGTCGAGTCGCTCGTCGAGGGCGCCCGGGCGCTCGCGCGCGCGGTCCCGGCCGCGCCGTTCTTCCACGAGAGCCACCTCCGGGAGCGGGTGGACCTGCTGCTGAAGGAGGCCCTCATGCCATCCCCGCGCGCACTGCGCAACGCCGTCCTCACCGCTTCCGCTATCCTCGCCGCGTTCGCCCTCGCGGCCTCGGCGCTGCCGCTGCAGTCGCCGGCGGCAAAGGCGCCCGCCGCCGCGCCGGCCCAGCCCCCCGCGACCGACAGGGACAAGTCCGCGCCTGAGCCGAAGCTCCTCCATAAGGTGAACCCTGTCTATCCTGAGGACGCGAAGGCCGACAAGGCGGAGGGCAAGTTCCTGCTCGACGTCGTGATCGACAAGGACGGCGCCGTGCGCGACGCTCGCGTCGTGGCCTCGTCCAAGACGGGCCAACTCGACAAGTCCGCGCAGCGGGGAACCCCCGCGGCGCTCCAGGGCGATCCACGCCTGGCGAAGGCCGCCGTCGAGGCGGTGCAGGCCTGGCGCTACGAGCCGGTGCTGAAGAACGGCCAGCCGGTCGAGGCGCGGATGACGATCACGATCAATTTCAAACTGAGCTAGAACTGGTGCGCGGCGCCGTCGCGGCCGACGCCGCGAACAGCAGGAACACCGTCGCGATGAAGGCGTCCGGCACGGAGAAGAAGTAGCGCAGCCCGAGGCCCAGCATGACGCCCCAGGTTCCCGCGTAGACGATCGCGACCTGGCGCAGCAGGCCGGGTGCGCTCGCCGCGTGGCGCCGGATCGCGAAGGCCGCGAGCCCCATCCCGAGCGGCAACACCGAGAAGGTCACGCTGAACCCGGTCAAGAAGTCGAACATCGTGCGCTTCATGCCGAGGCCCATGTCCTGCGGGTCGGCGCGCATCATCGCAAGGAGCTGGCGCTCGCGCTCGGTCTCGCCGACGGACGTGGTGAGCTTGTAGTGGCCCAGCAGGTGGACGAGGCCGGTGAGGACCAGGGCCACGCATCCGGCGGTGAACAGCTTGCGGGACATCGGGTCTCCCTTCGGATCGGAGATGGCTTCGGCGCGAAGCCTACTGCAGAGGGACCCGCCGCGCAGCCGGCGTCTGACGGACCGTGTGCCGCAAGCGCCGGCCCGGTGTAGCATGCGCCGGCCGCGAGTGCGGCTCCACGACCCGGAGGACTTCATGACCCGCCGCCTGCTGCTGTCGCTCGCTCTCCTGCTGGCTTTCGCCCCGTTCGCGCGCGCCGAGGCGGCGGGCGGCGCGCCGGAAGCGGTCGGCGTTTCCTCCGAGCGGCTGCAGCGGCTGCGCGCCGGGATGCAGCGCTACGTGGACGAGGGGCGGGTCTCGGGCATCGTGGTCTACGTGGCCCGCGGCGGCCGCGTCGTCGTCCACGAGGCCTTCGGCAAGTCGGACGTCGAGGCCGCGCGCCCGATGGCGAAAAACTCGATCTTCCGCATCGCGTCGCAGACGAAGGCGCTCACGAGTGTCGCCGCGATGATGCTGGTGGAGGAGGGCCGGCTCGGCCTCGCGGACCCGGTCTCGCGCTACATCCCCGCGTTCGAGAAGACGAGCGTGGCCGTGCCGGCGCCCGCGGGCGCCGTGGCCGGCAGCCCGGTGAGCGCCGTGCCGGCGAAGCGCCCGATCACGATCCGCGACCTGCTGACGCACACGGCCGGCATCGGCTACGGCGAGGGCGTCGCAGCCGCGCAGTGGAAGGCCGCCGGCATCCAGGGCTACTACTTCGCCGACCGCAAGGAGCCGGTGGCGGCGGTCGTCGAGCGGATGGCGGCGCTGCCGATGGACGCTCAGCCCGGCGAGAAGTACGTGTACGGCTACAACACCGACATCCTGGGCGTGGTGGTGGAGAAGGTCTCCGGCCAGACGCTCGCCGAGTTCCTGCAGAAGCGGATCAGCCAGCCGCTCGGCATGCCGGACACGCAGTTCTACCTGCCGCCCGCGCAGAAGGACCGGTTGACGGCCGTCTACGCGGCGACGAATGACGGCCGCATCGAGCGGGCGAAGGACGGCCCCGACGGTCAGGGCGACTACGTCGAGGGCCCGCGCGTCGCGTTCTCGGGCGGAGCCGGCCTGCTCTCGACCGCGCGCGACTACGGGCGCTTCCTGCAGATGATGCTGAACGGGGGCGAGCTCGAGGGCGCGCGGCTCTTGAGCCCGAAGACGGTCGAGCTCATGACCGTGAACCACGTCGGCACTCTCTTCGCGGAGCGGGGCCCGGCCGACGCCGGCAAGGGCTTCGGGCTCGGCTTCGACGTGCTGCTGGACCTCGGCCGCAGCGGCGCCTACGGCAGCGAGGGCGCCTTCGGGTGGGGCGGCGCGTACCACACCAACCACTGGGTCGACCCGCACGAGAAGCTGGTGGCCGTGATCATGACGCAGCTCCAGCCCGCGGGAGGCTCCGACCTCCACGGCCGCTTCCGGGCGCTCGTCTACCAGTCGATCGTGGGGCCACCCACGGAAGCGCCCGGGCCGAAGCGCTGAGGGCGCCCGACACGCTCTCCGAACGGAGCGCCGGGCATTGACGGCTCCGAGGCCGCAGATAAACTAGAAACGTACTCAGGAGGCACTGCGTGACAATCCGCAACGTGATTCGACTGGCGGGCGGGACGCTGCTCGCCGCTCTCGTCGTCCTTTCCGGGCCGGCGCGGCTCGCGGCACAGGAGCCCGTCCAGGACGAGGGCGCGGCCTACCGCGCCTTCCACGACGCGAGCCAGGCCGGCAACAACGCCAAGGCGTCGGCGGCGGCCAAGGCCTATCTCGAGAAGTACCCGACCGGCCAGTACGCCGACGCCGTCAAGAAGTGGCAGGAGGGCGCGCGCCTCGCGCAGCTCGACGCGGCGATCAAGAGCAAGCGCACCGCGGACATGCTCGCGATCGGCAAGGAGATCCTGGCCGCCGATCCCGAGAACCTGAACGTGATCTACGCGCTCGCCTTCAACATCCGCAGGAACGAGCTGCTCGCCGCGCCGCCCGTGTACACGAACGCGCCGACCGCGGTCGAGCTCGCGACGAAGGGCATCTCGCTCGTCGAGGCGGGCAAGACGCTCACCGGTGTCCCGAACTTCGACAAGAACGCGACGCTCGCGTGGATGACGCAGATCCTCGCGATCGACGCGGGCCGCGCCGGCAACGCTCCCGAGGCGATCAAGCTCTACGAGAAGTCGAGCGCGCTCGCGCCGAACGATCCGCTCGTGGCGCGCAACCTGTTCGGCGTCTTCGCGCTGCGCCAGGGCTCGTACGGCGAGGCCGCCAAGGCCTTCAACGCGCTGCCCGACACCGACCGCGCCGCCGCCGAGCCGACCCCGGAGGTGAAGGCCGCCAAGGAGGCGCTCAACCAGGAGGCCGACGCGCTCATCGATGCCGCCGCCGGCTTCGTCGCCTACGGCCGTAGCAAGGGGCTGCCGCCCACGACTGTCGACCGCGTGAACCAGGTGCTCGAGACGGTCTACAAGGATCGCTTCCCGGACGACGCGTCGCTCGACGGGCTCAAGAAGATCCTGGCCGCGAAGGGCGGACCCGCCGCCTGAGAGCGCATCGCAGCCGGCGATCGCGCCGGCCGGCCCTCAAAAAAATGAAGGCCCGGTGGCCGAGCGCGGCGACCGGGCCTTCGAGTTATTGCACGACTCTCCGAGGTGTCTTGAAGGACTCTCCGAGGTGATTCTGAACGCCTCTCCGCGGTGTTCTGTACTCCTCTCCCAGGTGAAGCCGTTACCGGACGATGGCGAATCGCGTCACGCCCAGTCCGAGGCCCTAAAGAGGCAAGGTGCGTACCAGCGGGCTGGCGACACGAAACACCTGATGCACGGGACGTTACGTCCTGCGGCCCTCGGCGCTGTCCGTCCAGGGTCTGGACGCGGTGTCCGGTTCCTGGAAGCGGCTAGAGGTCCTCGACGAGCGCGGCGACCGCGTGGAGCGCGCGCCGGCGGCGCTCGTCCCAGCCGCCTCGCAGCGCCTCGACGCGGGCGCCTTCCGACTCGAGGCGCGCGCGGAAGCGCTCGAACAGCTCGGCGCGGCGCTCGGGCTGCTCGCGCTGGTTTGCCTCCGCCACCCAGGGCACGTCCACGTGGTGCAGCAGGTAGAGCGCGCCCCGGCGGCGCGCGGCCTCCTGCTCGATCCAGGGCGGACAGTCGCCGTAGTAGTGGCGGCTGTAGACGGCGGTGCTGAGGAGGTCGGTGTCGTGCAGCACGAGCGGCGCGTCCTCCGCGGCGGCCCTCGCGATCGCGGCGTCCTCGAGCGCCATCTGGCCGCGGCCGATCGGGTCGACGTCCCCGTACCCGAGCAGAGCACCGTGCCGCTCGACGTACTCGCGCGCGTACTCGCGCGACCAGGGCACGCCGTAGAGCGCAGCCAGCTCGCCCGCGAGCCAGGTCTTCCCCGTCGACTCCGGCCCGATCAGGACGACGCGCGCGGGGCTCACGCGGGCCGGGCGAGCGAGCGCGTCCACGCGCGGTAGCCGACGAACGCCATCGCCAGGTAAAGCACGTAGAGCGCGGTCGTCAGCAGGAGCCGCTGCGAGAAGAAGACGCCCACCGACACCACGTTCACGAGGATCCAGACCAGCCAGTTCTCGATCCACTTGCGCGCCGCCATCCACTGCGCCACGAGGCTCGCCGCCACGAGCCCGCCGTCCCAGAACGGCAGCACCGACTCGTTCGAGCGCTGCAGCAGCCATCCGACGGCCAACGTTCCGGCGGCGACCAGCGCCGCGAGCGCCGCCAGCACCACGGGCCTCGCCTTCGAGACGGCGAGCGGGCCCTCGGATCCGGCGCCGCGGCTCCACGCCCACCACCCGTAGGCGCAGATCGCACCCAGGATCGCCTGCAGCGCGGCCTGCCCCGGCAGCCGCGCGGCCTGGAACACGACCACGTAGGCGATCGCGCTCACGATCCCGGACGGCCAGCACCACGCGCTCTCGCGGATCGCGAACACGACGTAGCCCAGGCCCGCGAGCACGCCCATCACCTCGATCGGCGACATCGGGCCTCCGCCTCGTCCTCAGAAGCGCAGGTCGAGAGTCACGTAGACGCTGCGCGTCGCCTGCGGATAGTAGTACGAGGTGCCCGAGAGCGTGTCCTGAGAGGCGTCGCGCGTGAAGAAGAGGTAGCTGTAGCCCGAGGGCCAGATGCGGCCGTCGTCGAGCAGGTTCGTGGCCTGGACCCGGATCCGCGGCTCGCCGCGGCGCACGAGCCTGCGCAGGCTCACGCTCGCCTGCAGGTCGAGGTCGAAGTAGTCGGGCGTGCGGAAATCGGGGTTGCCGGTGTTGTCGAGCTGCGAGGCGCTCACGTAGCGGCCGGCCGCGAGCAGCGAGACCTCGGGGGTCGGCTTCCACTCGAGCGAGCCGTTCAGGATCGCCTCCGGCGTGAGCAGCGGCTCTACGTCGTGGTGCCCGATCGCCTCGCTCTCGAGCCACGTGCCTTCGGCGTCGTAGACGTCGTAGAACTGGGTCCAGGCGTCGATCCGGTTGCTGCTGAGCGACGCGTTCGCCCCGAGACGCCAGCGCGGCGTGGGCGACCAGCCGAGGTCGAGCTCGACCCCGCGGCGGTGGCTGCGCCCGGCGTTGCGGCGGACCGGCAGGCCGATCTCGCTGAGCTCGCCGGAGAGCGCGATCTCGTTCTCGAACTCCATGGCGTAGAGGTCGGCGCGCGCGCTGAGCTTTCCGCGGCGCAGCTCGGCCCCCGCCTCGTAGTCGACGACGTGCTCGGGCTCGACCGCGCGCAGGTCGTACGCCACGCTGGCATTGTCCTCGCCGTTCAGCATGTCGCTGCGCGCGGGCTCGCGGCTCATGCGCCCGACCGAGGCGAACAGCGCCAGCGCCGGAGTCGCCTCGAAGCGGACGCCGGCCTTCGGGTTGAAGAAGGTCCAGCTCACCGAGCCGAGCGGCTCGCTGCCCTGGTACTCGAAGCGCGCGTAGCGCACCTGCGCGTCCGCCCACAGCCGCGCGCGGCCCTGGTCCCAGGTCGCCTTCAGGAAGCTGCTGGCCTCGTTCTTGAGCCCGGTGTTGGTATACGCGCGCGAGCCGCCCACCACGTCCATGAAGTGGTCGCGCGTGAAGTCGTTCGCGTGGGCGCCCCAGTTGAGGCCGAGGCGGCCGCTGCGGTGCGTCGCGCCGAGCACGACCCCCACGAAGTGGCCGTCGATCCCGAACTGCTGCAGGTCCTCGTGCCCCGTGTCCCAGATGCGGAACCAGCCCTGGGCGCCGTTGTAGTAGGCCTGTGCGCTCAGCGTCGTCGCGGAGCCGGCGAGCCAGGTGTACTGCGCCTGCACGAAGTCCTGGCCGAAGTCGTCGCGCTCTTCCGGGCCGAGGTCGTTGTGCCGCAGGTCGCTCTCGAGTGTCGCCTGGTCGGTCGCCAGGAAGGCGAGCTGGGACTTCTCGCGGCCGGAGAAACCGAACAGCTTGAAGTACGAGCGCTCGCCGGTGCGCGTGGCTCCGAACCACGCGGTGTGCTGGTCGACGCCCGAGTGGTCGCGGAAGCCGTCGCTCGTGAGCGCCGAGAAGCGGCCGTACAGGCCGAAGCCGCCGCCGAGCGGCCCCGAGGCGGCGAGCGTCCCGCGCGCCGTGCCCCACGAGCCGCCGCCGGCCGAGGCCTCGAGCGCCGGCTTGGCCGCCGGCCCGACGCTCGCGAAGTTGACGGAGCCGCCGTAGGACGCCGAGCCGACTCCGGACGTGCCGACGCCGCGCTGCACCTGGACCGAGTCGACGACGCTCGTGAAGTCGCCGAAGTTCGAGAAGTAGAGCGCCTGGTCTTCCGGGTCCTGCAGCGGCACGCCGTCGAGCGTGATGTTGAGGCGCGTCATGCCGATGCCGCGCAGGTTGAAGTACGCGTAGCCGGAGGCGACGCCGTTGTCCGACTGGAAGTTGGCAGCCGGCGTCGCGCCAAGCAGGTACGGGATCTCCTGGCCCCGGTTCACGAGCTCGATCGCCGCGTGGTCGACGTCCGTCTTGCTGACCGGCGTGCGCTCCTCCGCGCGCACGCCCTGCACCACGACCTCCTCGCTCAGGCGCACGGCGGCCGGCGGGGTCGGAGTCGGAGTCGGAGTCGGCGTCGGAGTCGGAGTCGGAGTCGGCGTCGGCTGCGGGGCGGGCGTCTGCGCGTGGAGCGGAGCGGCCAGCAGCAGAAGAGCCATTGCCCAGACGTTTACGTCCGTCCGCCAACTCCGTCCGGACGGAGTGGGCCGAGGGCTCTTCGAGTTCGGCTCTTGAAGAGGAGAGAAAGGAGCTTGTTTCTCGTGGCTCTTCAAGTACGGCTCTTGAAGGGGAAAGAAACGGCTTGCTTTCCTGTTCAAGGGGGACTTCGTCCCCCCTGTGACCCCCCTGTGTTGCTTGCTTCCTCTGGGCGTATGGCTTCGCGGCTCGCGATGTCGGCGCTCGACCGCCCGTAACGCGTCATGACCCGATCGCGGGTGATCGGCTGGCTCGGTTCTCACGGTATCGCCTCCTTCCCCGCGCTCTTCGCGCGGAGATCGAGGCGGACCCTGTGGAGTGCCGCCCTTTCGGACGGGTCTCGATCTCTCTCGCCTTCCCTACGCCGGTTCGAACCGGATCAGGTTCCGAGGGTTTGATCTCAGGCCGTTCTAGGCCACCCCTAGGCTTCCGCCGTCAACAGTCTCCCTCCACCGGCGGCCCGGCGTCAACGGCAGACAGGGCCAGGTCTTGAATCGTGCGTGTGCCAGGACAAGGCACGATTCAAGAGCTGAACCTAGACCCGCCGGTGCAGCGGCACGTACTCGCGCCTGGCGTGGCCCAGGTAGACCTGGCGCGGGCGCGAGATCTTCTGGTCCTTGTCGTCGAGCATCTCCTGCCACTGCGCGAGCCAGCCGGACATGCGCGGGATCGCGAACAGCACGCAGAACAGCTCCGTCGGGAACTTCATCGCCTGGTAGATCAGGCCCGAGTAGAAGTCCACGTTCGGGTAGAGCTTGCGCTTGACGAAGTACTCGTCCTCGAGTGCTATGCGCTCGAGCTCGATCGCGATGTCGAGCAGCGGGTTGCGGCCGGTCACTTCGAACACCTGGTCGGCCATCTTCTTGATGATCTTCGCGCGCGGGTCGTAGTTCTTGTAGACGCGGTGGCCGAAGCCCATCAGCCGCACGTCGCCGCCCGACTCCTTCACTTCCTTCACGAAGCCGGCGACCTTGTCCTTCGAGCCGATCTCCTGCAGCATCCGCAGCACGGCCTCGTTGGCTCCCCCGTGGAGCGGGCCGTAGAGCGCGCCGATCGCACCCGCCGCCGCGCAGTAGGGGTCGGCCTCCGAGGACCCGATCTGGCGCATCGCCGAGGTCGAGCAGTTCTGCTCGTGGTCGGCGTGCAGGATGAACAGCACGTCGAGCGCGCGCTCGAGCGCCGGGTTCACCTTGTACTTGAGCTCGCTGGTCTTGAACATCATCTGCAGGAAGTTGGCGGCGTAGCTGAGCTCGTTGTCCGGGTACACGTACGGCAGGCCCATCGAGTGGCGGTAGGCGAAGGCCGCGAGCGTCGGGATCTTCGCGATCAGCCGGTTGACGTGGCGCTCGCGCTCGTGCGGGTCGCGCACGTGCTTGGAGGTCGGGTAGAACGTGCTGAGCGCCGCCGTCATCGACGCGAGCATCCCCATCGGGTGCGCGTCGTAGCGGAAGCCGACCATCAGCTCCTTCACGTTCTCGTGAACGAACGTGTGGAGGGTGATCTTCTCGACCCAGGCCTCGTACTGTGCCTTCGTCGGCAGCTCGCCGTTCAGCAGGAGGTACGCGGTCTCGAGGTAGTTGCCCTGCTCCGCGAGCTGGTCGATCGGGTAGCCGCGGTAGTTGAGGATGCCCTTGTCGCCGTCGATGAAGGTGATCCGGCTCTTGCACGACGCCGTGTTCATGAAGCCCGGGTCGTAGGTCATCATGCCGAACTCGTCGGCCGCGACCCTGATCTGCCGCAGGTCCGTCGCCTTGATGGTGCCGTCCTGCACCGGGACTTCGTAGGTCTTCCCGGTGCGGTTGTCGGTGATGGTGAGCGTGTCCTTGCTCAAGGGTGGCCTCCGGGCTCCAGGAAAACGACGAGGCAGGCTAGCACCGGCGCCCGCCTATTTCAATGAATCGAACGACTTGGCAGCTAGCTCGTAGACGACGTCGTCGCCGAGGACGGCCGTCTCCCGCAGCGACGCGGCCAGCGCCGCGGGCATCCCGCTCTGCAGGCGCTCCCACTGCAGCGGGCCGAACCCTTTGCGATGAACCACGACGTACCGCGTCCCGACGGCCCGCAATGCCGCGAGCGACGGCTCGGCCGGGAACGAGCGCAGGGTTTCGCGCAGCTGGACGTAGGCCCTGGGCTCGATGCCGGCGTAGCCGTTCACGAGCGGCTTCCAGTGTAGCGTCGAGTACACCATGTAGACGCTCTCGTGGAACGCGGGCCGGCGCTCGAGGCCGGAGACGTCCAGCATCGGCAGGTGCACGACGGCGTCGCGGCCCGGCTGCGCGGCGAGCCAGCGGTAGACGGGTGGCGGCTCGCGACGCGTGTCGATCACCTTGCTCCACTCGGGCATCGGGATCGGGACGATCAGCGTCTCGGCGAGCGCGGCGAGGCCGAGCCCGGCGAGCACCACGCGGCGCGGCCTGAGCGTCTCGAGCGCGAGCGCCGCCAGCATCGCGAGCGGGAGCGCGACGAAGACGCCGGCGCGGCTCGTGACGCGGATCATCTGGAACACCGGGATCGCGCGCAGCAGCGCCCACGGCCCTGGCCCGAGGTCCGCGCCGAAGGCGCGGATCCGCGGCCCGAGCGCGACCAGCACCGCCGCCACGAGGAGCGCCGCGAGCGCCCACGCCTCGCGCGACGGCCGCTCGCCGCGGCGGCGGAGCGCGAGCGCGCCGGCCAGCACCAGGGCCGGCGCCACCAGCCCGGGGAAGAGGTTGTTGGGACCCGAGGCGCGGAATGGATCCGTCAGCTCGCCGTAGACACGGTTCCAGGAGCTCGTCGCCAGGAACGACTCGAGCGGCGCCGAGTACTGGATCGTCTCGGCGTCGCTCCGCGCGTAGCGCTCGGGCTCGAGCGCGCGCTGGTGCATGAGGTAGAGCGGCAGCAGCGCGAGGCCGGCCAGCGCGGCCGCGAGCGCGCCGAGCTTGAGCCTGTCCGAGCGGCGCCAGAACAGCACGGCGAGCGCCGGCGGCAGGACCGCCACGGCAATGAGCCCGTGATAGCCGCAGGCGAGGAAGGCCAGCACGAATGCGAGCGCCGCCAGCAGCGCATCCCGCGCGCGCCCGCGCTTCGCGAAGCGGATCGTGAAGAGCAGCACGAGCGGCCACCACTGCGTGCCGAGTGTCGACAGGTGCGCCAGCTGGTCGGTGCGGATCGGCGAGAAGGCGAAGAGCGCCCCGGCGATGAGC
The DNA here is from genome assembly GCA_963740655.1 of uncultured Acidobacteriota bacterium. Lineage (GTDB taxonomy): Bacteria > Acidobacteriota > Vicinamibacteria > Fen-336 > Fen-336 > DATBSL01. The sequence goes on along the minus strand of CAVUFF010000011.1, from coordinate 811,188 downwards.
GCCGTCCACTCGCTCGCCCCCAGCTCGCGCGCGAGGAAGAAGGCCGTGAGCGCCGAGACCAGGAAGGTGAGGAGGCGCACGACGTTGTAGAGCAGCACCGCATCGTCCGTGACGAGCGCGAGCGGCAGCACCATCGCCGTCGTCCCGAGCACCGGCTCGTCCAGGCCGAGCGTGTAGCGCAGCGGGTGGAAGATGTTCGCGTGCGGCAGGCCGGCCGGATCCGTCTTCAGCGCGTGGAGCGTCCAGCCGATCTCCCAGGCGAAGAAGGCGGAGTCCCCCGCATCCATCACGCGCAGGTTGGCGGCGAAGGGCCACGTCAGAGCGAGCGTGAGCACCGCGTAGAGCAGGGTCGCGCGCGCCGCCGGCATCGGCCGCTACTCTAGCCCGGGACGCTCGCGGCCGCGACCGTATAGGCTATGGCGCCATGAGGTGCCCGCCCGCTGCCGCCACGCTCACTCTCGCTCTCGCGCTCGCTCTCTGCGCGGCCGGCAGCGACGCGCGCGCCGACACCTACCCGCGCCAGCCGGGTGTCGACGTGCTGCAGTACACGTTCGCCCTCTCGCTCGGCGACGAGACCGACGAGGTCGTGGGCGAGACGACCGTCGAGTTCCGCGTGCTACAGGAGGGCCTCTCGACGCTGTCGCTCGACCTCGCGCAGCCGAGGCCGGAGGCCGCCGGCAAGGGCATGAACGTGAGCGGCGTGAGCGAGAGCGGCACCCCGGCGCATTTCGAGCACGCGAACGACCGCCTGGAGGTCCGCCTCGAGCCCGCGGGCCGCGCCGGCGAGCGGCGCGCGATCGTCGTCCGCTATCGCGGCGTCCCGGCGACGGGGCTCCTGATCGGAAACAACAAGCACGGCGAGCGCTGCTTCTTCTCCGACAACTGGCCGAACAAGGCGCGCCAGTGGCTGCCGACGATCGACCACCCCTACGACAAGGCGGCGGCCGAGATGCGAGTGACGGCGCCGTCGCACTACCAGGTCGTCTCGAACGGCCTGCTCGTCGAGGAGACGGATCAAGCGGACGGCCGGCGCCTCACGCGCTGGCGGCAGTCCGTGCCGATCGCCACCTGGCTCAACGCGCTCGGCGTCGCGCGCTTCGCCGTCGATCACCGGCCGGCCTGGCGCGGGCTGCCGCTCGAGACCTGGGTCTACCGCCAGGACCGTGACAACGGCTTCGCGCTCTTCGCCGACCCGACGACGGCCGTGCTCGACTTCCTCTCCGACCACGTCGGGCCCTACCCCTTCGAGCGCCTCGGCAACGTGCAGGCGAACGGCGTGCGCGGCGGCATGGAGTCGGCGACCTCGATCTTCTACGGCGACGACTCGGTGAACGACCCGCGATCGCCGCGCTGGAAGAGCGTGATCGTCCACGAGATCTCGCACCAGTGGTTCGGCAACTCGGTCACCGAGAGCGACTGGGACGACGTGTGGCTCAGCGAGGGCTTCGCGACCTACTTCACGCACCTCTTCGTCGAGCACGCCCAGGGCCGCGACGAGATGATCGCCGGGCTTGTCCGGGACCGCGACGAGATCCGCGACTTCGACAAGAAGCAGCCCCAGTACCGGATCGTCCACGAAAACCTCGCCGACATGAGCCAGGTGCTCTCGGGAACGGGCACCTACAAGAAGGGCGCGTGGACGCTCCACATGCTGCGCGGGATCGTGGGCGACGCGGCCTTCTGGACCGGGATCCGCGAGTACTACCACGCCTACCAGGGCGGCAACGCGACGACCGCCGACCTGCGCCGCGCGATGGAGCAGGCCTCGGGCCGCGAGCTCGCCTGGTTCTTCGACCAGTGGCTGACGCGGGGCGGCTACCCGAGGCTGCGCGCGCGCTGGTCTTGGGACTCTGCCGCGAAGCCGCTCGTGCTCGACGTCGAGCAGCTCCAGGACGGTCCGCCATTCCGGCTCCCGATCGAGGTCGCCGTCGTCGTTACGGGCGAGCCGCGACCGCGCTCCGAGCGGATCGACGTCCGGCAGGCGAAGCAGACGTTCACGATCGCGCTCGAAAAGCCGCCGAAGGCGCTCACCCTCGACCCGCGCACCTACGTGCTGATGGACGCGGAGGTCGCTCGGCAGGAATGAGAGTTCGGCGCTGGGTACGTCGGACGACGATGGCGCTGCTGTCCGTCCTCTGCCTCGGGGTCTTGGCCTACGCGGCGCTCTTCATCCCCGCTGTCTACTTCCGTGTCGCGTTCTTCATCGTCCAACGCCATGCGCTCATGCGTGACCGCGTCGACTGGGCGGCGGTGCGCGTCGAGGCGGATGACCTGTTGCGGGGCGCTCGAAGTACGCGCGACACCTATCCAGCCATTCGCCTGGTGCTACAACGCCTGGGCGACCATCACAGCCACCTGGCGGACCCGGAAACGGTACGGACCCATCGAGCCGGCTCGAACCTGACGTTGGGGCTGACGGCGATCTGGCCGGAGGCTTTGGTGGCGGTGGTCACGCCTGGCAGCCCAGCCGAGGCGGCCGGAGTCCAGGCGGGAGACCTCATCGAGGCGGTTGACGGAAACGCGCCGGCCCACGTCGACGGCGTCGTGCTGCTGCCCCGCGGCCCCAAGGCCGTGGACCTGCTCCTCCGACGCGCGGGCCGAACGGAGCCCATCCATGCCGCGTTGACGCCGCGCGTCGTGCCGTTCAACAAGCCGGCCACCGTCCGGCGCCTGGAGGATGCTCTCGGCTACATCGATGTTCCCGGCATCGTCGGAGGGGGCGACTCGTTCGATCGCGACGCGGTCGCCGCAATTCGTGAGGTCGACACGGTCGCCACCTGCGGATGGGTGGTCGACCTGCGACGGAATGTCGGCGGGAACATGTGGCCGATGTTGCACGCGGTGCGGCCGATTCTCGGCGAAGGAAACCCGTTCACTTATCGCTACGGAAAAGGCCCCTTCTCACAAGCGCCCGTCTATTCGCTGAAGCAGTCCGGGCCCGCAATCGCGGTTCTCACGAGCCGCCTGACGGTCAGCTCCGGGGAGCTAGTTACGGTCGCGTTCCGCGGCCTAGCTACGACCCGCACGTTTGGTGAGGCAACGGGCGGCCTCTCCACCAGCAACATGTCCTTTCCCATGGTCGACGGCGCAATGCTCGTGGTGACGGTCAGTCGCGCCGTCGATCGTGTGGGGCGTGTCTACGACGGACCGATCCAACCGGATCAGCCCGTCGAGATCGACTGGACTCGCGTCGCGTCGGAGGACGATCCCGTACTCCGGATCGCCGCGCGCTGGCTTCGAGAGCAAGAGCCATGCGCGTCTCGTCGGCGCATTGACTAGCGGGACGGGCGCGTCTCCATCGCGGCCTCGGCCTTCAGGCTGTCCAGGTCGCGACCGAGCGTCGCGACCGCCAGCACGCGGCCGCCGAGCTTGAAGCGCACGGCGGCGTCGAGCGCTGCCGGGTCGCCGTCGACCTCGATCGTGTCCCACTTCTCGGCGTGGCCCACGTAGCTGATCGCCGTGTCGTAGTGCTGGCTCCAGAAGAACGGCACCGACGTGAACGGCTCCCGCGCCCCGAGCATGTTCGCGGCCGCCGCCTGTCCCTGCCGCTCGGCCACCACCCAGTGCTCGACGCGGATCCGCTCGCCCGTGTGCGGGTCGGGCCAGCGCGCGATGTCGCCGGCCGCGTAGATGCCGGGCGCGCTCGTCTCGAGGTAGGGGTCGACCGAGACGCCGCGGTCGATCGCGAGCCCCGCGCCCTCGGCGAGCGCGAGCGCGGGCCGCACCCCCACGCCCAGGACAAGGAAGTCGGCGTCGAGCACAGCACCGCCGCTCAGCGTCACGCTGCGGCCGTCGACCCGGCGCACGGTCTCGCCCAGATGGAACGAGACGCCCTGCTCCTCGTGCAGCCCGCGCACGACGCGACCGAGCTCCGGGCCGAGCACGCGCCCAAGCGGCTGCGCGTCGGGCGCTATGACGTCCACGGCGAGCCCCCGCTTGCGCAGCGAGGCCGCGACCTCGAGCCCGATGAAGCTCGCCCCCACCACGACCACGCGCGTCGCTCCGGCCGCCCTCGCCACGATCGCCTTGCTGTCGGAGAAGCTGCGCAGGTAGTGGATCTGCGACGGCTCGGCGCCGTCGACGGGAATGCGCACGGGCTCGGCGCCGGTCGCGATCAGGAGCGCGTCGAACCCGTAGCTGCGGCCGTCCTCGAGCCGCAGCTGCTTCGCGCGCGAGTCGAGCGACGATGCGCGCGCGCCGAGCACGAGCTCGATCCCGCGCTCGCTGTAGTACTCCGGCTGCCGCAGCGGGATCCAGTCGTCGGGCGCCGTGCCCGCGAGGAAGTCCTTGGAGAGGTTCGGCCGGTCGCAGGGCGGCGAGTCGTCGGCGCTCAGCAGCGTGAGGCGGCCGTCCCAGCCCTCGCGACGCAGCCTGTCGGCGGCGGCGAGACCGGCGGCTCCGCCGCCGACGATCACGATCGCCGAGGGGCCGCTCTTCGGGGCCGGCGCCTTCGCTTTCGGCTTCTTCGGCTCGAGCCGCTCGCGTACGAACACGCTGTCGCCCGTCCGCTCCGCGCGGAAGCACGGAACGGAGTCGAGCGCCGGCGCGCGCAGGGCCTCGCCGGTGCGCAGGCTGAAACAGGCGTGGTGCCACGGGCAGCGCACGCTGTCTGCGACGACGAGCCCCTCGGCGAGCGGCCCGTGGTAGTGCGTGCAGAACGCGCCCACTGCGAAATAATCGTCGCCGGAGCGGACCACGATCACGTCCTCGCCGTCCACGACGCCGAGACGCATCCCGCCGTCGGGCAGCTCGCCGGCAGGGATGCCCTTGCGCAGGTCCGGCTTCGCGGACGCCTGGCTCTCGGCCATCTGTTTCGAGCTTACTACTCGACCCAGTCGACGACGAACAGGTTGGTCTCGCCCGCCGCGTTGCCGCCGCGGTTGCTCGCGTACACGAGCTTCTTGCCGTCGGGGGAGAACATCGGGAAGCCGTCGAAGCTCGGGTCGCTGGTGACGCGCTCGAGCCCGCTGCCGTCGTCGCGCACCAGGTAGAGGTCGAAGGCGCGCCCGCGCGGGTTCTCCACGTTGCTCGCGAAGATGATGCGCTTGCCGTCGGGGTGGAAGTACGGCGCGAAGGAGGCCGCGCCGAGCCGCGTCACCTGCCGCTTGTTCCCGCCGTCCGTGTCCATCACCCAGAGCTCGAGCACGCCCGGCCGGTAGAGCCCCCGCGACAGCAGCTCGCGGTAGCCGGCGAGCGCGGCCGCGTCGGCGTAGGAGTCGCGGCGGTAGACGATGCGCTTGCCGTCTGGCGAGAAGAAGGCCCCCCCGTCGTAGCCCGGCTCGTGCGTGAGCCGCCTCACGCCCGAGCCGTCGCTCGCCATCGTGTAGACCTCGAGGTCGCCGTCGCGCACCGAGGTGAAGACGATCGTGCCGCCGTCCGGCGAGACGGTGGCCTCGGCGTCGTAGCCGGGGCTGTCGGTGAGGCGCTTCTCGCCGCTGCCGTCGAGGGCGTGGCTGACGATGTCGTAGCCCGCGTACATCGGCCAGACGTAGCCCTTCGAGTAGTCGACCGGCGGCGGGCAGGCCGGGTCGGCGAGCGCCGTCGAGGCGTAGAGCACGCGGCGGCCGCCGTCGAGGAAGTAGCCGCAGGTCACGCGGCCCTTGCCGTTCGAGACGCGACGGCTCGCGCCGCTCGCGAGGTCGAAGACGAACTCCTGGTCGCAGGCGAGGCCCTCGGCCTCGTTGCGACGCTGGTAGACGATCGCCTTCCCGTCGGGGCTCCAGTAGCCTTCGGCGTTCTCCCCGCCGGAGGTGATCTGGCGCAGGTTTCGGAAGTGCGTCTCGTCGGGGTGGATCACCGCGGGCCCCGGCGGCTTCGGCGGCGGAGGCTCCTGCGGAACGGCGCTCGTTGCGAGCGCTGCGGCGAACGTCCAGGCGGCTGCGGCGCGCAGCTTCATTCGAGCTGCTGCGCGAGGTAGTTCTCGACGCCGATCTCCTTGACGATACCGAGCTGCGCCTCGAGCCAGTCGATGTGCTCTTCCTCGTCCTTCAGCATCTTCTCGAGCAGCGAGCGCGTGCCGTTGTCGCCGCGCTCGCGGGCGAGCTCGATGCCCTTGTTGAGCCGGGCGACGGCGTCGTACTCGACCTTGAGGTCGGACTCGAACTGCTCGGGGACGGTCTTGCCCACGTTGATCTTCATGTACTTCTGCATGTTGGGCGCGCCGTCGAAGTAGAGGATGCGGTCGATCAGGTCCTGCGCGTGGCGCATCTCCTCGATCGACTCCTTCAGGACGTAGGCCGCGAGCTTCTTGTAGCCCCAGTTCTCGTTCATCCGCGCGTGGATGAAGTACTGGTTGATCGCCGTGAGCTCGGCGCAGAGCACGTCCTGCAGAACCTGGACGACCTCGTCGTTCCCCTTCATGGCATCCCCTTCCGGCGAGCGGAAGGGGATCTTACCCCGCCCTAGCGGCGCGCGGCGAGGTGGTCGTCGAGGTCCGGAATGCAGGCGGTGCAGAGCCGGCCGCAGCCGGTTTCGGACTGGAGCGCGTCGAGGGTCTGCCCGTTCTCGCGCAGGCGGCGCGCGATCTCCTCGAAGGCCAGCCCGGAGCACTCGCAGCGCGTCATGGCGCGCCCGAGCCGTTCCGTCTCCAGAAGCACCGCGGTGCTCATATCCAGGACCAATATAATGAAAAGCGGTTTCATTATCAAGTTGTCCATTTTCGGCTCTCGAATAACCGCTGTTGGAGGGGGACGAACGGCGAGGGGGCTTCGCCCCCTCGAGCTCCCCGGTCCCCCCAACCGCTGCACACCTCCTCTCGAGCGCACTCCCGGGTTGCCCGACGCTAGAATGGGCTGATGCCCGAGGCGGTCGACGTCACGTGTCCGTGCTGCGAAGCGCTCCTGAAGGTGGACCCCGAGACGGGCTCCGTGGTCTGGGCGGATCGCAAGAAGCCGAAGCCGAAGGACCTCGACGACCTCGTCCATCGCGTCGAGGCGCAGCGCGGCGTGCTCGACGAGAAGTTCGCGCGCTCGGTCCTGCAGACGAAGCGCCAGGGCGAGCTGCTCGAGAAGAAGTTCGAGGAGGCGCGTCGGCGCGCCGAGCGGGAGCCGAACGTCAAGCCTCCCCATCCGTTCGACAACGAGTGAGATCCCCGAGGAGGGAGTCCTACATGCTGAAGCGTCTCGCAATCCTGGCCGTCGGCCTGCTCGCGACGGCTCCCGTCTTCGCGCAGAACCCCCGCGGCGAGGCCAAGGCCACCGTCGCAGGCAAGACCGTGGCGATCGACTACGGCCGGCCGAGCCTCAAGGGCCGCGACATGCTGGGCCAGGCCCAGGTGGGCCAGGCCTGGCGCATGGGGGCCGACACGGCCACCACGCTCAAGACCGACGCCGATCTCGCCTTCGGCGCCGCGAGCGTTCCGAAGGGCGAGTACGTGCTCAAGGCCACCAAGGTGGCCGAGGGCCAGTGGCAGCTGAACGTGCTGGGCAAGGACGAGGCGAAGGTCGCCGACGTGCCGCTCGCCGCCTCGAAGCTGGACACGAGCGTCGAGCAGTTCACGATCGAGCTCAGCGCCGACAAGGACAAGGGCGAGCTGAAGCTGCGCTGGGGCACGACGGCCCTCGCGGCGAGCTTCACCGGCAAGTAGTTAGTCGATCCAGCCCCGGCGGCGGTAGACGAGCAGGCCGACCTGCTCGTGCGCGACGCTCGAGAAGCCTCGCCGGCGGTCCGCGGCAGTCGGCAGCCTCTCGAGGTCGAAGTTCGTCTCGATCGAGGGCACCGCGATCGCCAGCAGCCCCTGCTTCTCGAGCGTCGCCGCGGCGCGCCGCGTGTGAGTCGGCGAGGTCACGGCCAGGATCCGCTTGAGCCCCCGCTCACGACCGAGCCGGGCGAGCGCGACCGCCTCCTCGTGGGTATTGCCGATCTCGCCGATGTCGAGCACCTCACCCCGGTGCGCGAGGGCCGCCAGCCAGGCACGCGCCAGCGCCGCGTGCGAGCCCGCGGGCGCCGGCACCTCCGAGACCACGAGGCGGGGCGCGCGTCCGGCGGCGACGAGCTCGACGCCCTTCAGCAGCCGGCTCATCGCGTCGGTCGTCGGGTCGCCGTCGTCCTGGATCCGCGACGCGAAGACGAACACGGCGTCGGCGTCCTGGACCGCGTCGCTGCGGACCAGGCCGCGGGCCATGCGTGCGGTGAGGGGTGAGTAGCTCACGAGGAGCCACAGCGCGACGAGCAGCCCCGTCGCCGCCACCAGCGCGCGCCGCAGCGGCGTCGGCCAGACGAGCGCGCCGACGAGACACGCGGCGGCGAAGGCGTAGCCCCGCTCCCCGGGATACGAGACGAGCGTCGCCAGGTTCAGGTCGCCGACGACGAACCCGGCGATCGCTCCGAGGGCGACCCCCGGCCCTAGGCGCTCGGCGCGCCCGATCGCAGCATTCCTCACGATGGGCGACGGGCTGCGAGTGGAGCCCGATTCACTCGGGCGGAGCGAGCGGGGGTCCTAGGGGGTGCGACGCAGCACCCCGATGGGCGACGGGCTGCGAGTGGAGCCCGATTCACTCGGGCGGAGCGAGCGGGGGTCCTAGGGGGTGCGACGCAGCACCCCGATGGGCGACGGGCTGCGAGTGGAGCCCGATTCACTCGGGCGGAGCGAGCGGGGGTCCTAGGGGGTGCGACGCAGCACCCCGATGGGCGACGGGCTGCGAGTAGAGCCCGATTCACTCGGGCGGAGCGAGCGGGGGTCTAGGGGGTGCGACGCAGCACCCCCTAGATTATGAAGAGCGGCGCGAGTACGAGCGTGATCGTCGACAAGAGCTTGATCAGCACGTGCAGCGACGGGCCGGCGGTGTCCTTGAAGGGGTCGCCCACCGTGTCGCCCACGACCGCCGCCTTGTGCGGCTCGGAGCGCTTGCCGACCACCTGGCCGTCGACCTTGAACTCGCCGGACTCGATGTACTTCTTGGCGTTGTCCCAGGCGCCGCCGCCGTTGTTCATGAAGGTGGCCATCAGGATGCCGGCGATCGTGCCGACCATCAGCAGGCCGGCGACGGACTCCGCGCCCACCTGGCCGTAGGGCGACAGGAACTTGAAGCCGAAGCCCACCGCGACCGGCGTGAGCACGGCGAGCAGACCCGGCGCCACCATGGCGCGCAGCGCCCCGCGCGTGACGATGTCGACGCAGCCGGCGTAGTCGGGCTTCTCGGTGCCCTGCATGATGCCCGGCTTCTCCTTGAACTGCCGGCGCACCTCGGTGATCACGCTCTGCGCGGCCCTGCTCACGGCCTTGATCGCGAGCGCGCTGAAGACGAACACCAGCGTCGCGCCCAGCAGGCCGCCGACGAAGACCGGCACGCGCGTCAGGTCGACGCCGATGCGCTGGCCCGTGATCTTCGTGACCTCGTCCAGGTACGCGCTGAACAGCAGGAACGCCGCGAGCGCCGCCGAGCCGATCGCGTAGCCCTTGGTGAGCGCCTTGGTCGTGTTGCCGACGGCGTCGAGACGGTCGGTCTTGTGGCGGATCGCCTCCGGCTGCTTCGACATCTCGATGATGCCGCCGGCGTTGTCGGTGATCGGGCCGAAGGTGTCCATCGCCAGGATGTAGGCGCAGGGGGCGAGCATGCCCATCGTCGCGACGGCGGTGCCGTAGAGGCCGGCGCCGCTCGTTCCCGGCAGCGCGAGCTGGCCGAGCTTGTAGGCCGCCATGAGCGCGGTCGAGATCACCAGGACCGGGAGCCCCGTGCACTCCATGCCGACGGCGAGCCCGGTGATGATGTTCGTCGCCGGCCCGGTCCGGCTGGCCTCGGCGATCGACTGCACCGGCCGGTACTTGTACTCGGTGTAGTACTGGGTGATCCAGACGAACGCGTAGGCCGTCAGGATCCCGACGATGCCTGCGCCGAGCAGGTAGCCCGGGTGGGCGGCGGCCGTGGATCCCGCAACGGGGCGCAGCAGCAGGTACACCGCCGCGCCGAAGCCGAGCATCGCGAGCACGGTCGTCACCAGGTAGCCGCGGTTGAGGCCGTTCATCGGGTCCTCGTCCTCGCTCACCTTCACGCTGTAGACGCCGACCACGGTCGCGATCAGGCCGAACGCGCGCGCGAGCAGCGGGAACAGGATGCCGCCCAGCCCGAACACGGGATAGAGCGCGATGCCCAGGATCATCGCGCCGACGTTCTCGGCCGCCGTCGACTCGAAGAGGTCGGCGCCGCGGCCGGCGCAGTCGCCCACGTTGTCGCCCACCAGGTCGGCGACGACCGCCGGGTTGCGCGGATCGTCCTCGGGGATCCCCGCCTCGACCTTGCCGACGAGGTCGGCGCCGACGTCGGCCGCCTTCGTGTAGATGCCGCCGCCGAGCTGCGCGAACAGCGCGACGAAGCTCGCGCCGAAGCCGAAGCCCACGATCTGCAGCGGCACGTGCCGGTAGTCCTGCATCCCGCCGAAGAGCCAGAAGAGGCCGCCCACGCCGAGCAGGCTCATCGACACCACCGCGAGGCCGGAGACCGCCCCGCCGCGCAGCGCGATCTGCAGCGCGCGATTGAGGCTCGTCATCGCCGCCGCCGCGGTGCGGATATTGGCCCGGATCGAGACAAACATACCGATGTATCCGGCGATGGCGGAGCAGGCGGCCCCGATCAGGAACGAGAGCGTGACCTTCCAGAAGGTGCCCTCGCCCATCTCGGCGATGTTGGCGACGCCGCGATTCACGAAGTAGAAGCCGAAGATCGCCGCGGCGGCCACCACCGAGAGCATCGCGATCGTGCGGTACTGGCGCGACAGGAACGCCTCCGCGCCCTCGCGGATCGCGTCCGAGATCGCTCGCATCTCGGGCTTGCCGGTGTCCGCGGCGAGCACCTCGCGCGCGAGCAGCCAGGCGACGCCCAGCGCCAGCAGGCTGATCCCGATCACGAGGGGGAGGACGGATTCGACTGACATGAGACCTCCGGTGAGATATGTCTTTGAAGAGAATGCAGGACCGGCCGCGTCTCTGGCATCGCCAGGGAGGAACCTGCACGACCAGCCGGGGGAGCCTATGTCGAAGCCCCGGGACGAGTCAATCGAACGCGACAGTAGAATCCGGTGCACATGATCCAGCTCGATCTCACGGGAACGCTCGCCGCGGCGGGCCTCGTGCTGTTCGCCGGCTACGCAGTCCAGCGCCGCGTCCCACTGCTGTCGCGCCACAACATCCCGGCCGCGGTGATCGGCGGGCTGCTGATGGCGCTCGCCGTCACCGCGCTGCGCGCCGCCGGGCTCGAGGCCCTGCGCTTCGACACGACGCTGCAGGCGCCGTTGATGATCGCGTTTTTCACCTCGATCGGCTTCGGCGCCAGCCTGCCGCTGCTGCGCGCCGGCGGCCCCGCGGTCGCGGTCTTCCTGGCGCTGTCGAGCGCCGTGGCCGTGCTACAGAACTTGATCGGTGCGGGTGTCGCGGCACTACTCGGCGTGCCGCCGCTGCTCGGAGTGCTGGCGGGTTCGGTGACACAGGCGGGTGGGCCGGCGACCGGGCTCGCCTTCGCTCCGCTGTTCGAGGCGGCGGGCGTGGCGGGCGCCGCCTCGCTCGCAATCGCGGCGGCCATGGTCGGCATCGTGTGCGGCGGGCTCGTGGGCGGGCCGATCGGCACACGGCTCATCGAGCGCCGGGGAATGCGCCCGGCGTCGCGGCGCGGCGGCCCGCCGCACCCGGCGGAGACCTCTGCCAGCGACGTCGTGCTGGCGCGCGAGGCCGCCGATCCCGTGCCGCAAGCGCTTGCGGGCGAGGATCCAGGCGCGCAGGCGCTGCTCAAGGGGCTGGTGAGCCTGCTCGCGGCAATGGCCGCCGGCGGCTTCGTCGGCAAGGGCTTCGGCGCGCTCGGCTTGACGCTGCCGGCCTACATCGGCGCGATGCTCGCGGCGGCGGCGCTGCGCAACCTGGACGACGTGAGCGGCTGGCTGCGGCTTCCGCACCGGCTGCTCGACGATCTCGGCAACGCCGCGCTCGCGCTCTTCATCACGATGGCGCTGATGACGCTCAAGCTGTGGGAGATCGCGAGCCTCGCGTTGCCGCTCACGGTGATCCTGGCGGTGCAGGTCGCGCTCGTCGCACTCGTGTCGTACGTGTGGGTCGCGCGCCTGATGGGCCGCGATTACGACGCCGCGGTGATGGCGAGCGGCTTCGCCGGTTTCATGCTCGGCACCACGGCGAACGCCATGGCCAACATGGGTGCCCTCACCGAGAGGTACGGACCTGCGCCGCGCGCCTACCTCGTGGTGCCGATGGTCGGGGCTTTCTTCATCGACTTCACGAACGCGTTGATCATCACCGCCTTCTTGAACTTCCTTTGAGCCAGGGGGTGCTGCGCCGCACCCCCTGGAAGTCCCCCGCTCGCTCCGCCCGAATGAATCGGGCTCCGCTCGCAGCCCGCTGCTCTGGCGGCTACTGCACCGCCCTCCCGAACCCTCGGTTCCCGTATAATCCGCCGGATCGCTCCGCGCCCGGCCGGCGGAGAGGCTTCGACTCCACCCAGGGACACCGACCAGAGGAGGCACGGATGGCCAACCCGCTCTTCGCGACCAAGCCGATCGAGCAGCTGCTGCACACCGCCGAGAGCGGCGACCACGGGTTGAAGCGCGCGCTGGGTGCCATCGACCTGACGGCGCTCGGCGTCGGCGCGATCATCGGCGCCGGCATCTTCGTGCTGACCGGCAACGCCGCGGCGATGCACGCCGGGCCCGCGATCGTGCTCTCCTTCGTGATCGGCGCCGGGATCGGCTGCGCGTTCGCCGGGCCTCTGCTACGCCGAGTTCGCGTCGCATGATCCCGATCGCGGGCAGCGCCTACACCTACTCCTACGCGACGCTGGGCGAGTTCCTCGCCTGGATCATCGGCTGGGACCTGATCCTCGAGTACGCGCTCGGCGCCGCCACCGTGTCGGTCGGCTGGTCGGGCCTCGTGATGAGCTTCCTCAGGCCAGTTCGGGCTCGGCATTCCCCCGCAGCTGGACGATCGGCGCCGTTCCAGGCCGCGACGCTCGCCGACGGCACCGTGGTGCAGGGCATCTTCAACCTGCCGGCGTCCTCATCGTGCTCGTGATCACGGCGATCCTGGTCATCGGCATCGCGCGAGTCGGCCACGTCAACAGCGTGATCGTGGTGCGTCAAGGTCGTCGTGGTGGTCATGCTCATCGCGCTCGGGCGTGCGCTACATCGATGCCCGCCAACTGGTCGCCCTTCATCCCGCCGAACACCGGCCACTTCGGCGAGTTCGGCTGGAGCGGCATCCTCCGCGGGGCCGGCGTGATCTTCTTCGCCTACATCGGCTTCGACGCCGTCTCGACCGCGGCGCAGGAGGCGAAGAACCCGCAGCGCGACCTGCCGATCGGCATCCTCGGGATCCTGGCCGTCTGCACGCGTGCTCTACATCCTGTTCGCCGGCGTGCTCACCGGCATCGTGCCCTACACCGAGCTCAACGTCGCCGCCCCCGTCGCCGTCGCGTCGTCGACAGGCCTGCAGTGCCGTTCATGGGCCAGGCGATCGAAGCTCGGCGCGATCGCCGGCCTCACCTCCGTGATGCTGGTGATGCTGCTCGGCCAGCCGCGCATCTTCTGGACCATGTCGACCGACGGCCTGCTGCCGAAGGTGTTCGGCACGCTGCACCCGAAGTTCCGCACGCCCTACCTGACTCGGCGCTCACCGGCATCGTCGTCGCCGTCACCGGCGGCGTCTTCCCGATCGAGCATGCTCGGCGACTGGTGAGCATCGGCACGCTGTTCGCCTTCGTCTGGTCTGCGCCGGCGTGCTGGTGCTGCGCAGCGACCAAGCCCGAGCTGACGCGCCCGTTCCGCACGCCGCTCGTGCCGTTCGTGCCGATCATGGGCATGCTGTTCTGCCTCGGCCTGATGTCCGGCCTCGGCGTCCACACCTGGGAGCGCCTGATCGTCTGGCTGGTGATCGGCCTCGTGATCTACTTCGGGTACGGCCGCTTCCACAGCACCGCGCGCACGGGGGGCCCGGCCCGGAGCTCCTGACGGCCCGCCGCAGGGCGCACGGCTTCGGCGCCGGAGCGCGCGGCCGCGTCGCGCTCGCCGCGCTCGTGTGTGTGTCGTGCGTGTCGTGCGCGTCGTGCACGCAGCCGCGGCCGCAGCCGCCCGCCGCCCCGCTGTCGGTGCTGCTGGTCACGATCGACACGCTGCGCGCCGACCGCGTCGCCGTGTACGGCGACGCGCAGGCACGCACGCCGCAGCTCGACGCGCTCGCGCGCGGCGGCGTGCTGTTCGAGCACGCCTACTCGCCGGTGCCGCTCACGCTGCCGGCGCACGCCTCGATCCTCACCGGCCTGCTGCCGCCACAGCACGGGGTGCGCGGGAACGGCTCGTTCGCGCTCGGCGCTGCGCCGCGGACGCTCGCCGAGGCGCTGCGCGGGCAGGGGCTCGCCACGGCCGCGTTCGTGGGTGCCTTCCCGCTCGCGCGCCGCTTCGGGCTCGACCGCGGCTTCGACACGTACGACGACGCCTTCGAGCGCGCGCCCGGCCTGCACTTCGAGTTCCCCGAGCGGCGGGCCGACAAGGTCGCCGACGCGGCGCTCGCCTGGCTCGGCCGGACGCCGGGGCCGGTCTTCGCCTGGGTGCACTTCTACGATCCCCACGCGCCCTACGACCCGCCCGAGGCGTTCCGCGACGCGGACCCCTACCGTGGCGAGGTGGCTTTCGCCGACGCGATGCTGGGCCGGCTGCTCGAGGCCTGGGAGCGCCGGAGCGGACCGTCGGTGGTGGCGGTGACCTCGGACCACGGCGAGGCGTTCGGCGAGCACGGCGAGGTGAGCCACGGCCTCTTCGTCTACGACACGACGCTCCACGTGCCGCTGGTGCTGCGCGGGGCGGGTGTCGTCTCGGCCCGTCGGATCGCGCAGCGGGTCGGGATCGTGGACCTTGCCGCCACGCTGGCCGACCTCGCCGGTGCCTCGGCCATGCCCGGCACGAGCCTCAAGCGCTTCCTGCAGCCAGGCGGGCAGATCGCGACCGGCGCGGAAGCTCCGCTCTATGCCGAGACGCTCGCACCGCGGCTCGACTTCGGCTGGAGCGAGCTGCGCAGCTGGCGCGAGCACGGGCTCAAGTACATCGAGGCGCCGCGCCGCGAGCTCTACGACCTCGACTCGGACCCCGGGGAGAGCTCGAACCTGGCCGAGTCGCGCGTGGACGCGACGACTCGCCTCGCCGCTGCGCTCGGCGCAGGACTGCAGCGGCTCGGAGACACGGAGAGCCGCCGCGCTCCCGATCCCGAGGCGGCCGAGCGGCTGCGCGCCCTCGGCTACGCGCAGGGCTTCTCCGGCCGCGGGTCCGGCGCCGATCCCAAGGACCGCGTCGAGGTCGCGCGCCTGATCGCCCAGGCCACCGGCCCCTTCGCGGGTCCGCGCGAGGTGATCGCCGCCTACTCCGACATCGCGCAGCGCGACCCCGGCAACCCGCTCGTGAACTTCCGGCTCGCCGACGCGCTCCTGCGCTCGGGGCGCGCGCGCGAGGCGATCCCCTTGTTCCGCAAGGTGACCGCGACCGCGCCGCGCTCGGCGGACCCCTACGTCGGCCTGGCCACGGCGTGCGCGCAGCTCGGCCGCGTCGACGAGGCGCGCCAGGCGCTGCGCCAGGCGCTCGAGGCGGACCCGGCAAGCGGCCAGGCCCACTACAACCTCGGCGAGCTCGCGCGGGCGCGCGGGGACTCGAAGGAGGCGCGCGCGCAGTACGAGGCGGCCCGAGCCGACCCGCTCACGCGCGAGCGCGCCGAGGCGCGTCTCGCGACGCTTCCGAGCGCGGGCAGGCGCCGTTGAGCCCGAGGCGAAAGCTCGCGCTCGCCCTGGGCCTGCTGGCGCTCGCGGCCGCGGCCGCGCTGCAGCTCGGGCGAGCACGCCGGCCCGGCGTGCGGCCGACGCGTCCGAGCGTCCTCCTCGTCACGCTCGACACGCTGCGCGCCGACCGCGTCGGGCCCTGGGGCGGACCGCGGGGGCTCACGCCGAACCTCGACGCCCTCGCCGCGCGAGGTCTCGTCTTCGAGGAGGCCGTCGCGTCGGCTCCCCTCACGCTGCCGTCGCACGCCACGCTCCTGACCGGGCTCGAGCCGCCGCGCCACGGTGTCCACGACAACGGCAGCTACGTGCTGCCGGCCGGGCTCGAGACGCTGGCGACGCGTCTAAAGGCCGAGGGCTACGCGACGGGCGCCTTCGTCGGCGCCTACGTGCTCGACCGCCGCTTCGGGCTCGCGCGCGGCTTCGACCTGTACGACGACCGCATCGCGCGCAACGCCTCCGGCGCGAGTGTGCTCGAGTCGCAGCGCAGCGGCGCCGAGGTCGCCGAGGCCGCGCGGGCCTGGCTCGCCGGCGGATCGGGTCCCTTCCTGCTGTGGGCGCACCTCTACGACGCCCACGCCCCCTACGAGCCTCCCTCTCCCTACCGCGAGGCGCACCCCGGGCAGCCGTACGACGGCGAGGTGGCCTTCGTGGACGCGTGCGTCGGAACGCTCGTCGCGGCGGCGCGCGCCCGAACCGCCGCCGACGGCACCGGCGAGCCGCTCGTGGCGGCGATCGGCGACCACGGCGAGTCGCTCGGCGAGCACGGCGAGCGCACCCACGGCTTCTTCGTGTATCAGTCCACGCTGCGGGTGCCGTTCCTGCTCGCCGGTCCCGGCGTGCCGGCGGGCGAGCGCCGCGGCGGGGTCGCGCGAACGGCCGACCTGCTGCCGACGCTGCTGGGCGCGCTCGGGATCGCAGCGCCGCCCGGCCTCGACGGCGTCGATCGCCTGAAGCGGCCGTCCCCGCGCGAGTCCTACGCCGAGACCCTCTATCCCGTCCAGTTCGGCTGGGCGGCGCTGCGCTCGTTCCGGGCCGACGGCTGGAAGCTCGTCGACGCGCCGCGGCCGGAGCTCTACGACGTCGCGAGCGATCCGGGCGAGGCACACGACCTCGCGCGCGAGCGGCCCGAGGCCGTCGAGCGGCTGCGCAGGGCGGTCCGCGCCCTCGGCGCGCGCGCGCGCCCGAGCGCGTTCGCGACGCCGGACGCGGCGGCGCAGGAACGATTACGCGCGCTCGGCTACGCCGGCGGGAGCGCGTCCGCGGAAACCGACGGTGCGCGCGAGGCGCCGGACCCGAAGGACAAGCTCGAGGTCTACCTCGCCTTCGAGAACGCGCTCGGGGCCGAGGCGCGCGGCGACCGGCAGGGTGCGCTTGGGTCGCTGCTGAGCCTGGTCGAGCGCGAGCCGAGGAACGGCCTCTTCCGCCGCTCGCTCGCGGCAGCGCTGCGCCAGTCGGGCCGCAGAGCCGAGGCCGTCGCGGCCCTGGGCAGCCCGGGCCAGGCCCGCCTCGACGCTCCCGCATGGCACGAGCGCTCGCTCGCGCTCGCCGAGGCTGGCCGCGCGAGCGAGGCCGAGGCGAGCGAGCGCACCGCGATCGCGCTCGACCCGGCGTTTGCGGAAGCCCACAACCACCTCGGCATCCTGCTCGCGGCACGCGGGCGGCTCGCCGACGCGCTCGTGGAGTTCGACGTCGCGACGGCCCTCGATCCGACCAACGCCAAGGCGTGGAACAACCGCGCGAACGCGCTGCGCGGCCTCGGCCGCAGCGACGAGGCCCGGGCCGCCTACGAGCAGGCGGCCGCGCTCGCGCCCAGCGACCCGGATCCGCTGAACGGGCTCGGCACGCTCGCGGTTCAGTCGGGCCAGCCGGAGCAGGCGATCGCGCTCTTGCGCCGGGCGCTCGCGCTGTCGGCCGACCTTCCCGAGGTCCGGCTCAACCTGGCCGTCGCTCTCGTGCAGTCGGGCCGACGGGAGCAGGCGCTGCGCGAGATCCAGATCCTCCTCGACCGCGCACCGGCCGGGGAGATCGCCCGCAAGGCCCGCCAGCTCCAGGCGCAGGTCGCCGAGCCCTGACTATCTGGCTCATCCAAACGCTTGAGAGTCATCCAAGGGCTTGAAACCAAGCCTTTGGATTGCACGCCTTAACCCATTTGTACTCAGAAGAATAGATCCTGGTGTGGGTGGTATCCCCCTTGCTCACAGTCTTTGACAGTAGACATCCACCGTCGCTTCCGTCCCCGGCGCTGTCCGACCGGGCCGGTGGCGGATCCGAATCGAGAGACCAAGGGAGGACGACAGCAATGAAACACATGCGCCGTATGTTGGCGCTCGCCGTACTGGCCCTCGCGGCCGCGGCCCCGGCCTTCGCGCAGGGGACGACGGGCGCCATCGAGGGCAAGGTCACCGACGAGCAGGGCCTCGCCCTGCCGGGCGCGAACGTGACCGCCGCGAGACCGTCGACCGGCTTCAACCGCTCGACCGTCACCGACGCACAGGGCATCTTCCGGCTGCTCGGGCTGCAGGTCGGGGCCTACGACGTGAAGATCGAGCTGGCCGGCTTCGCGGCCACGACGCGCGCGGTGATCGTCAACGTGGCCGCGACGACGACACCGGACATCCACATGAAGGTGGCGGGCCAGACCGAGCAGGTCACCGTCATGGCGGAGACGCCGATCATCGACACGACCGACACCGGCGTGGGCGAGATCGTGACGCAGGAGCAGATCGCGAACCTGCCGCTCAACGGGCGGCAGATGGGCAACCTCGCGGCGCTCGCGCCCGGCGTCAGCCTCGGCTTCCACACCGACCCGACCAAGTCGACGCAGTTCGCGCCGCAGGTCGGCGGCGGCGGCGGCCGCAACATCAACTACCTGATCGACGGCGGCGACAACAACGACGACACCGTCGGCGGGCTCGTGCAGAACTTCCCGCTCGACTCGATCGGCGAGTTCAACTTCGAGACCTCGCGCTTCCGCGCCGACACCGGCCGCGCCAACGGCGGCACGATCAAGGTCGTCACCAAGAGCGGCACGAACGATCTCAGGGGCTCGGCGTTCGGCTACTTCCGCGACAAGTCGCTCAACTCCGAGACGCAAAGCGAGAAGGACGCCGGCACGGGCAAGGGCGATTACCGCCGCAACCAGTACGGCGCGAGCCTCGGCGGTCCGATCATCAAGGACAAGACGCACTTCTTCGCGTCGTTCGAGCGGATCCAGCAGGACACGACGCAGGCGGTGACGACGCAGGGCCTCTACCCCGACAAGGACGGCGTCTTCGCCATCCCGTACCGCGAGAACATGGCGGTCGCCAAGCTGACGCACCAGGTCAACCCGTCGAACTTTCTGTCAGTGCGCTACGGCTACAACAACAACGACCAGCCGTACGGCGCCGACTCGAACACGCCGCCCGAGGGCTGGGGCGACAGTAAGAACACCTTCCACTCGGCGAACGCGAACCTGAGCTCGGTGCTGGGCGGCGGCAAGCTCAACGAGTTCACGTTCCAGTACTCGTACTTCCTGAACCACATCGGCGCCAACTCGGAGCTGCCGGCCGAGAGCTACCCGAACGGCGTCTTCGTCGGCACGAGCGTGAACGTGCCGCAGACGACCGAGCAGCACAAGTACCAGTTCCGCGACGACTTCACCTGGACGAAGGGCGCGCACGAGCTGCGCGTCGGCGCGAGCTTCATCTACGAGCCGACGCTCGACATCACGTTCTCCACCGGCCAGCAGCCGCTCTACACCCACCTCGACGACAGCCGCACCTCGCCCATCTCGAGCATCGGCTACAACGGCTCGATCGGCGGCTCCGGCGGCGGCAGCGTGGGCCGCATCCCGAACAACCAGTACAGCATCTACCTGCAGGACGGCTGGCGCGTCACGAACAAGCTGATGCTCGACCTCGGCCTCCGCTACGACCTCGTGACGGGCTTCGCGTTCGACCAGGACAACAACATCCTGTACTCGGAGCTCACCGCCGCGGCCAAGGCCGGCAAGCTGAGCGGCTCGAGCCTGCCCTGCCCCTGCGTCGGCTTCGAGGACTTCGGCAAGTCGCCCTCCGAGGACAAGAACAACGTCGCGCCGCGCGTCGGCTTCAGCTACGACGTGAAGGGCGACGGCGACTTCGTGCTGCGCGGCGGCGTCGGCCGCTACTACGACTTCGCCTACACCAACGCGAACATCCTGTTCGCCGTGATCGGCGCGCAGTCGTCCTTCGGCGCGGTCTACCAGAACAGCGACGGCACCGGCATCAAGAACGCGGACGGCAGCTTCTACCAGGTGGGCCAGCCGCTGCCGCCCAACCAGCTCACGAACGCGAGCGCCCCGCTGCCGAGCCACGCCGCGACGCCGCGGCCCAAGCAGCCCTACACCGACCAGGCCAACCTGGGCTTCGCCAAGCGCATCGGCAACGGCTACGCGTTCGAGATCGAGGGCGTCTACTCCAAGGGCCACGACCTCGGCACGCGTCCCGCGCTCAATGTCCGCATCAACGGCGGCGCGCGGCGCTTCGCCCCCCAGACGCCAGGGGCTCCCGTGATCCTGCCGCAGATGGGCACCGCCTCGTGGCGTGTCGACCTGATGGGCGGAGAGAGCGAGTACAAGGGCGTCAACTTCGTGGTCAAGAAGCGCTGGGACGGCAAGCTCCAGATGCTGGCGAGCTACACGCTCTCCGACTCGAAGTCGAGCGCCAGCCTTCGCGCCACGGACGAGTTCGGCGACTACAACGTGCTGAACGCCTTCGACCCCTGGAACGAGCGTCAGCTCAACCCGACCTTCACCGACGCGCGTCACCGCTTCCAGGTGAGCGGCACGTGGAGCCCCGGCTGGGACCTCAACATCTCGCCGATCTTCCGCTACCGCTCGAAGACGCCCTACAACGTGATCACCGGCTTCGACGACAACCGGGACGGCACGACCACCAACGACATCCCGTCGACCGCCGAGACGCAGAACTCGGCGCGCGGATCGGACTTCAGCCAGTTCGACCTGCGCCTCGCGAAGCGCTTCTCGCTCGGCGGGCGCTCGCACGTCGAGGCCATCGCCGAGATGTTCAACGTGTTCAACACCACGAACCCCGGCGGCTACGTCGGCAACCAGCGCTCGGGCTCGTTCGGCCAGCCGACGACGTACGCCGGCGACTTCCAGCGCGGCGATTCGCGCGTCGCCCAGCTGGGCCTGCGCCTCGAGTTCTAGCCAAAAGACCGCACGCGGGTCGGTAACCGCAAGGGGGGCCTTCGGGCCCCCCTTTTTTCTTGTCGGGAGGGGGAAGGGATCGACGCTCTACGCAACGGGCTTGTAACTCTCCAATGGCCGCTTTCGGAGGGGGGCGAGAGGGCCGTCGCTCTCCAATGACCGCTCGTGAAGGGGATCGGGCGGCGGGGCCTGCTGCTTCCTTCTTTGAACTGGGGGGTTCCACCCCCCAGACCCCCCAGACCCCCCGGACCCCCCGGTGGCTGGTTGCGGAGGCGGACGTTCGAGGCTAGCTCTCGACTGGCGGTTGCTTCTTTTCTTTCTTCTTGTCCAGGTCGCTTTCGACTTCAACCAGGTTGGTGACGCTGAAGGCGAGCGTGCCGCGGGCGATGTGGCCGACCGTGATCTGCTCGAGCCGGCTCGACACGAGGCCGACGAGCGTCACGCGCCCGCGGTCGACGTAGACGCGCACCGGCGGGTCGACGAGGTTGGCGAAGCGCTCGAAGAGCGGGTCGGTGTAGATCTTGGTGAAGACCTCGCCGCGCAGCGAGATGTCGCCCGCGGAGAAGCCCTGCAGCCGGAGGTTGTTGATCACGTCGCGGATCCCGTCGACGCGCGTCAGGCGCTCCTCGATCTGCGAGCGCTTCCAGGGGTTCTCGACCCAGCCGCCCAGGCTCACGACACCCTCGCGTACCTCGACCCCGACCGCGTCGAACGGCCCGTAGCGCTCCCAGCGCAGCACCGCCCGCTCGACGTCCGCGCGGATGTCCTTGTCGGCGCGCGGCGTCTCCGGCACCACGCGCAGCAGGTTCACCACGCTCTTCACGTCCTTGCGCGCGAGGCGGTCGGCCTCGCGCACGTCCGGCCAGCGCAGCACGAAGCCGGTGAGCCGCGCGACGCCGCTCTCGACGTCGACCTTGACGTCCGCGCGCTGGCCGAAGCCGGCCTTGAGCAGCCGCTCCTCGATGCGCCGCGCGAGCTGCGCGTCGCTCGCCGCGAGCGCGGGCACGGCACAGGCGGCGACGATCGCCACGAGCGCCGCCCGGCTGCGAGCCGCCATGACACCCCCTCCTGCTCCGATTATAGGCGAGCCGCCTGACGGCCTTGCGGCTCTCGTGAGAGGATCGAAACGGCGACGGACACGGAGGAAGCACGGCGATGGGACGCATCGTGGACCTGTGCGGCGAGGTGGCGGCGGCGGCGGACGACGGACCCGAGGGTCCCGTCCTGCCCGCGGAGGTGTGGGAGCGGCTGCGCGCCGAGTGGTCGGACGAGGACATCGAGGACGCGCTCGCGTTCGTGAAGGATTCGCTGCTGCAGGCGGAGCTGGTCGAGGCCGCCGACAGCCTGAGCGCGCGCCTCGTCGAGCTGCTCGGGACGCTCGGCGAGCCGAAGGCCTGGGCGGCGGCCGTCGAGGGCCACGCGTCGCTCTCGGTCGACGAGATCGGCCAGCTCGCCAGGCGCGTCGACCGCGCGGAGGAGATCCTCGAGGCGTTCCGCGACGACAAAGGACCCGACCGGCGCGGCTTCGACGCGCTGCGCTGTCGCCTGATGGACCACGGCATCGAGGATGAGATGGAGTCCGGCCGCTCCGAGGATGCCGCAGCCGCGGAGCACGCCTCGCGGGACGACGACGACACGAACGACTAGGGCGGGCTGCTACACTGCTGCCTCGATGAAGAAGAGCGCGCAGGCCTTGAGCATCCTCGTCGTGTGTGCCGCGGCGGCCGCGGCGAGTGCCGGCGACCGGATCGAGATCGCCGGCCACGCGGGCTTCACCTTCCCCTTCTACAGCCAGACCTTCAGCTACGACCCGGGCGCCGTCAGCGTGCCGATTCCGGACGTGAGCGTCCAGCAGAGCGGGCAGTTCGAGCTGCGCGCCTCGGGCGGTCCCGCGTTCGCGGGCGGGATCACGCTCTACGCCACGACCGGCCTGGGCTTCGAGTTCCGCGTCGACCACGCAGACGTCACGCTCGACACCCAGGGCGGCAGCTACACTGTGCGCGTGGGTCTGCCGGCGCCGCTCGACCCGGTGGTGGCGAACCTGTCCCTCAGCCAGGGGACGGCCGACGTGAAGGCCGTGACCCCGCTGTCGTTCAACCTCAAGCTGCGCACGGGCGGCAAGGTGCGGCTCATGACCTCGTTCGGCGCGAGCCGCCTCGGCGGCCTCGAGCTCACGCTCACCCAGTCGGTCGGGCTGGGGGTGATCGGCTTCGACTTCGTGCAGGGCAGCGCGCAGATCGCGACGCTCGGGCTCAAGGCGAGCGCTGCCGGCGAGACGGGCAGCTCCTGGGGCGCGAACCTCGGCCTCGGCCTGCAGATCCCGATCGGCGAGCACGGCGCCTTCCTGATCGAGGGCCGCGGCTTCTACTTCCCCAAGCGCACCGTGGAGTGGGAGCCGGTACTCGACCGGCCGCTCAGCGACATCGAGAAGACGCTGCTCGACAGGGTGCTGCAGCGGCTCGACCCGGTCGAGTTCGAGCCCTGGTGGGTCCAGGCCACGATCGGTTTCGCCGTCCGCTTCTGAGACTATCGGGCGAGTCGAGCGCTCCGGCGCGTCAAGAAACGTCAACGAGTCCGCAGACACTGACGGATCGCGACTTCTTTCCTTCCCGCGCGTATTACGCTTAGGGATCAGCTTGGAAGCGCCGCGCGGCAGCGTCCTCAAGTCCGTGCACGGTATTCCGGCGCCCGTCTACCCGCCGGGCGTCGATCTCGCGAAGGAGGCCCGCACGGCCCGCTCTCGCTTCTACCCGGTCACGGTCCTCTACACGGCCTATTTCCTGGCGCTCCTGCCTGCGGCGCTGCGCCGCGGAGTAGGAGCGACGCTCGCGAGCGTCGCGCTCGGCATCGCGCTTTGGACCTGGGTCGAATACGTCGTGCACCGCTACGTGCTGCACGGTCGCTTTCCCGACGGGGCCGGGCGCTGGCGGCATGCGCTGCACCGCTTCTTCGACACGATGCACGGCGACCACCACCTGCGTCCGTGGGACGGCCTGTACATCAACGGCTTCCTCGACTCGCTGCCCTTCGCGATCCTGATGGCCGGCCTGAGCTTCCTCTTCCCGCTGCCCGGGGCGCCGATGCTGGTCGCGACGCTGCTCGTGTGCTACGTCGTCGAGGAGTGGGTGCACTACAGCGTGCACTTCCAGCTTTTCCGCGGGCGCTACTTCGAGTACATCCGCCGCCACCACCTCTACCACCACAGCCCTCACGGAAGGGAAGTCGCGTTCGGGCTCTCGAACGGAGTCTGGGACTTCCTGGTACGCAGCACGCGCATTCCCGAGCCGGAACGCCGGCGGCTCTACGGCCGCGCCGGAGTGAGGCTCTTCGCGAGCGCGGGACCCGACACCCGCCGATCCGCCTGAGATGACGTGAGAACACCGAAGGAGATCCACGGCGAAGCCATGTCCAACCCACAGCTCGAACCCGCGGCGACAGCGTCGGGAAGTCAGCCGCACGATCAGAAGCCGCTGCTGCTGACGCAGATCCCGGGCCCCAAGAGCCGCGCGCTCGTCGCCGAGGAAGCGCCTTTCCTGGCGCCGGGCATCCAGTCGATCTCCACTTTGTCCGGGCTCGCCGTGGCACGCGGCGAAGGCTCGGTCGTGGAGGACGTCGACGGCAACCGTTTCCTCGACATCGCCGCCGGCATCTGCGTGAACGCGCTCGGCCACTCGCATCCCCGCTACCGCGAGCTGCTCAAGCAGCAGATCGACGAGGTCACGGTCGGCTCGCTGACGACACCGCGCCGAGCCGAGGCGCTGCGCAAGGTGGCCTCCCACACGCCGCCCGGGCTCACGAAGATCCAGCTCTACTCGGGCGGAACCGAGGCGGTCGAGGCCGCGCTGCGGCTCGCCAAGTCGTACACGAAGAAGTTCGAGTTCCTGGCGTTCTGGGGCGGCTTCCACGGCAAGACCGCGGGCGCACTGTCGCTGATCGGCGACGGCACCAAGAACCAGCTCGGCCCTTCGCTGCCCGGCACCTACCACGCGCCCTACGCCTCCTGCTATCGCTGCCCGCTCGGGCTCAGCTATCCCTCCTGCGGCGTCGAGTGCGCCGAGTTCGCGCGCAAGGTCGTGAAGAACTCCACGACCGGAGCGCTCGCCGCGATCCTGATCGAGCCGATCCAGGGCACGGCCGGCAACGTCGTCCCCCCGCCGGAGTTCATGCCCGCGATCCGCGAGATCGCGAAGGAAAACGACGCCCTGCTGGTGAGCGACGAGATGATCTGCGGCTTCGGGCGCACGGGCCGCTGGTTCGGCTGCGAGCACTGGGACGTCGTGCCGGACGTCGTCACGATGGGCAAGGGCCTCGGCTCGGGCTTCCCGGTCTCGGCGCTCGCCTCGACTGCGGAGATCACGCAGGCGAAGCCGTGGGGCGCGCCCTCGGGCTCGAGCTCGAGCTACGGCGGCAACCCGATGGCGGGGGCCGCGATGCTCGCCTCGGTGTCGGTGATCGAGGAGGAGCGGCTCGTCGAGAACGCCGAGCAGGTGGGCGCCTTCATGCTGCGCCGCTTCCGGGAGATGCAGGAGCGCTACCCGTTCATCGGCGACGTGCGCGGCAAGGGGCTGCTGATCGGCGTCGAGCTCGTGCGCGACCGCAAGACGAAGCAGCCGCTCGCCAAGGACGTCTGCGTGCGGCTGTTCCAGGCGGCGCTCGGCCGGGGCCTGATCTCGATGGTCTACAACCCGTCCTTCCGCGTGAACCCGTCGCTCACGATCGACGAGGCCACGGCGGACACCGCGCTCGGGATCCTGGACGAGGTCTTCGGCGAGCTGGAGCGCGCGGGAGGCTGGCAGTGAGGCTGCGCGGCGCGCTGATCGGCGCCGGCAACATCGCGATCAACGGGCACGTACCGCAGTGGACGAGCGATCCGGTCCTCGCGCGCGAGGTCGAGATCGTGGCGGTGGCCGACCTGTCGCCCGCCAACCTGGAGGCCGTGGCGCTCGCGCTGCCCGCGGCGCGCGTCTACAAGAGCGCCGACGCGCTGCTCGCGACGGAGTCGCTCGACTTCTGCGACGTCTGCACGCCGCCCTTCACGCGCCGCACGCTGATCGAGGCGGCCGCCGCGCGCGGCTTCCACGTGCTGTGCGAGAAGCCGATCGCCCCGGACGCTGGCCGACGCCGAGGCGATCGCGGCCGCCGTGCGCGCCGCCGGCATCGTCTTCGTCCCCTGCCACCAGTACCACCACTCGCCGCAGTGGCAGGCCGTGGTGCGGCTCTTGCCGCGGATCGGGCGCGTCCACCTGGTCGAGTACGAGGTGCACCGCACGGAGGCCAACCCCGGCAACCCGAACTGGGCCCCGACCTGGCGCACCGACAAGCAGCTCGCCGGCGGCGGGATCCTGTTCGACCACGGCGCGCACATCTTCTACCAGCTGCGCTCCGTGCTCGGCGAGCCCGCGGCGGTGCAGGCGACGCTGCGGCGGCTCTCGCACGCCGATTACGGCGTCGAGGACTCGGCGTTCGTGGTGCTGGACTACGGCGACCGCCTGGCCGAGGTGCGGCTCACCTGGGCCGCGCGCCGGCGCGCGATCCGCTTCCACTTCGTGGGCGAGCAGGGCGAGCTCGTGGGCGACGACCGGCGCGTCTCGGTGCAGGCGGCGACCAGCGAGGAGATCGTGTTCGACCACGGCATGAGCGGGAACTCCTCGCACTCGGAGTGGTACACCCCGCTGATGCGGGGCTTCGTGGACCGCATCCGGCGCCGCGACGCCTCGAGCGAGCCGCTCGAGGAGGCGGTGCACGTGGCGCGCGTGATCGCGCGGGCCTACGAGTCCTCCGCGACCCAGCGCGCGCTGCCGCTGGCCGTGGCCGCGGCGCATCCGCCCGAGGTGGGGCGCGCGCTCACCGCCGTCGCCGCCGCCGTCTCGAACGTCGTCGAGGCGCCCGCGCTCGAAGCGCGCGGCGGAGGCGAAGCTCCGGCCGCCAGCCCGCCCGGGCGCACGCCCTGGCTGCCGGGGCTGGCCGGGCTGGGCCTGCTGCTCGCGGCGGGCACCTGGGCGCTCCACGGGGTCGACGGCACGGAGGTCAAGGACGCGATCGCGGGGATGGACCCGTGGCTCGTGCTCTCGGCGACCGTGGTCAACCTGATGGCGGTGTTCGCGATGTCCGGCCGCTGGCGCGCCCTGCTGCGGCCGATCGCCCCGTTCCTGACCCGGATGGAAGCCTTCCGCGCCATGCTGATGGGCTTCGCGGTCTCGACGATCGTGCCCGCGCGCGCCGGGGAGGTCGCGCGCGCGGAGTGGCTGGCCCGCCGCACGGGGCTGCCGCGCGCGGCCATCTTCGGCTCGATCGTGCTCGACGCGCTGGTGAACGCCGTGGGCATGTTCGCCGGCATCGCGCTCTTGCCCTTCGTGCTCGACCTGCCCGCCTGGCTGCACTCCGGGATCTGGATCGCGATCGCCGTGTTCGGCGCCTTCGCGTTCCTGGTGTTCCTGCTGCGCCCCAAGCCCGGGCAGCCCACCCCCGGTGCGGCGCGCGAGCCGGGGCTGCACGTGGGAGCGGCGATCGGCGGGTTCCTCGCCCGCGCCCGCCTCGGGCTCGCGGCCGTGCTCGACCGGCGCGCGCTGCTGCGCTCGCTCGGGGCCTCGCTCGTCGCCTGGGCGCTCGAGATGAACGTCGTGACGCTGACGCTGCGCGCCTTCCACCTGAGGGTGCCGCTGGGCGTCAGCCTGCTGGTGCTGATGGCGGTGAACCTCGCGCTCGTGGTTCCGTTCGCGCCTCCCGCCAACCTCGGCTCGCTCGAGGTCGGCGCGACGCTCGCGCTCATGGAGTCCGGCGTTCCGAAGGAGCGGGCGCTCGCTTTCGCCCTCGTCTACCACCTGCTGCAGGTGATTCCGATCGGCTTCGCCGGGCTGTCGCTCGCGAGCCGCTCGCTGCTGCGCTCGGCGCCCGCCCCGCGCAGCGCGGCCTCCTGAGCCGCGCCACCCGGCTCGTATAGAATCTCGCCGTCCCGCGCGCGTCACGCACGGGACCCCGAGGTCCGAGCCGACATGCGTCCGAGGATCAGAGGCGCGCTCGTCGCCGTCATCGCGCTCGTCGCCGTGGTCGCGCTGGCGCTGCCGGCGGCGCGGGCCGCTGCGCCGCCGCGCACGCCGCAGCCGCTGCCTGCCCCGGCCGGGAAGGACGCAGCGGGCCTGCCCCCGCTTCCCGAGGCCTCGCCTCGCAACGCGAGCTACACGATCGAGGCGCGGCTCGATCCCGAAGCGCACCGCATCACGGGCGTGCTGGTGCTCGACTGGCGCAACACGTCCGACCGGCCGCTCGCGAGCTTCCCCTTCCACCTCTACTGGAACGCCTTCCGCAACAACCTCTCGACGACCGCGCGCGGCGAGGGGCGCCGCGCGCCGAGCGACCTGCGGCGCGAGGACCGCAGCTTCGGCTGGATCGAGGTCGAGAGCGTGCGTCGGCTGGGCGAGCCCGAAGAGGACCTCACGCCGACGCTGCGGTACCTGAACGAGGACGGCAACACGGACGACCGCACCGTGATGGAGGTGCGCACGGCCCAGCCGATCGCGCCGGGCCAGAGCGGGCGTTTCCGGGTGGAGTGGCAGGCCCTCCTGCCCCACGGCTCGGTCGGGCGCGCGGGCTGGGTGCACGACTACAACTTCGTCGTCCAGTGGTTTCCGAAGATCGGCGTCTTCTGGAAGGGCCAGTGGAACTGCCACCCCTTCTACCCGTGGACCGAGTTCTTCTCGGACTTCGGCGTCTACGACGTCAAGCTGACGCTGCCGCGCGGCTTCGTGGTGGGCGCGACGGGCCGCCAGGAGTCGAAGACTGAGAACGCCGACGGGACCGAGACCTGGCGTTTCGTGCAGGAGGACGTCCACGACTTCGCCTGGACCGCGAGCCGCCGCTTCCTGGAGCGGCGGACGCGCTTCGAGGAGCCGGGCTACCCGCCGGTCGAGATCCGGCTGCTGCTGCAGCCCGAGCACGAGCGCCTCGCCGAGCGCTACCTCGGCGCCACGCGCATCGCGCTGCGCGACTACGGCACCTGGTCGGCGCCCTACCCGTATCCACAGATCACGGTCGTCGATCCCGCCTGGAACTCGGCCTCGGGGGGAATGGAGTACCCGACGCTCTTCACCGGGGGCGCGCCCTGGCTCGCCCCCGAGGCGCTGCAGAGCCCCGAGGGCGTCACGATCCACGAGGCCGGGCACCAGTTCTGGTACGGGCTCGTCGCCAACAACGAGTTCGAGGAGGCGTGGCTCGACGAGGGCTTCAACAGCTACATGACGGCCAAGGCGCGGCACCACTCGCTCGGGCCGGCGGGCTGGGGCAAGCGCTACTTCGGCTTCGACCAGGGCCGCGGCGCCGCCGTGGGCTGGCCGTTCGTGGCGCCGGGCGTCTCGATCCCGCGCGGCAGCGCGAGCCTGCCCGGGCTGCGCCAGGGCGGCGAGGCCGACCCGATGGCGAAGAAGGCCTGGACCTACCGCGACGGCGCGTCCTACACGCTCAACTCCTACGGCAAGCCCGAGCTCGTGCTGCAGACGCTCGAGGGGCTGCTCGGCGAGGACACGATGGTCAGGGTGCTGCGCAGCTACGCCCGCCGCTATCGCTTCGCGCACCCCACGACCGAGGACTTCATCGCGACCGTCGACGAGGTGGCGGGCGGCGGCTGGCGCTGGTTCTTCGACGAGACGTTCTTCTCGTCCGAGCTCTGCGACTACGCGGTCGAGGTGCGCAACGACGAGGTGCGCACGCCGGCGGGCTACTTCCCCGGCAAGGACGGCGCGCTCGTGCTCAGGAGCGCGCGTCCGAAGCGCGACCGTGACCGGGACGACGCGCGCTACGAATCGCGCGTCACGCTGCTGCGCAAGGGCGGCGTGCGGCTGCCGGTCGAGCTCCGGGTGGAGTTCGCGGACGGACGCGTCGTGCGCGAGACGTGGGACGGGCGCGAGCGCTGGTATCGCTTCCGCTACGAGGGCGCGAAGGTGCTGCGCGCGCTCGTCGACCCGGAGCACAAGATCGCGATCGACGTCGACCCCACGAACGACGAGTGGCTGGACGACACGCGCCCCGCTCGCCGGGCGGCGACGAAGTGGGCCGCGCGCTACCTGCTCTGGCTCCAGAACCTGCTGGAGCTGCACACGCTGGTGGGCTAGGCCATGCTCCGCTCGCTGCGCGACGGCCTTCGCTCGGTGCTGCACGGCTGGGGCCTCGTCCTGCTCGTGCTCGCCACCAACCTGGCCGCGGCGCTCGTGCTCGCCGCGCCGCTCGCACTGCAGCTCGAGCGCGACCTGGAGCACCGCGGCGCCTCGAGCTCGATGATGTACGGCTTCGACTACGACTGGTGGAGCCGCTGGTCGGAGGACCAGAGCGGACCGCAGCGGGCGCTCTCGCCCGAGCTCGTCGGCACGGGCTTCGCGCTCAAGAACCTGGAGCTGCTGCTCGACGGCTTCCTGCCGGCCGGGCTCTTCGCGTGGGGCCGCGGCCGGGCGCCGGTCGACCCGGTCGTCCTTGGGGTCGGCCTCGCGTACCTCGTGCTCCAGGCGTTCCTGGCTGGAGGCCTCGTCTCGGTCTACCGCCGGCCACGGGCCGGCTGGACGATCCGCGGCCTCGCCCACGGCTCGGGCTTCTACTTCGGCCGCATGCTGCGGCTCAGCCTGCTCTCGCTCGCCGCGATCGGCGTGGTGTTCGCCGCGAACGCGCCGCTCGCGAGGTGGCTCGACCACGCGGCGCGCGAGTCGGTCTCGGG
The DNA here is from genome assembly GCA_963740655.1 of uncultured Acidobacteriota bacterium. GTDB lineage: Bacteria > Acidobacteriota > Vicinamibacteria > Fen-336 > Fen-336 > DATBSL01. The sequence goes on along the minus strand of CAVUFF010000011.1, from coordinate 780,548 downwards.
AAAAAGCGCGGCGCTCTTGACCCTCGGCCGGCACGCGCTCCTGCTCGCGGCGCTCCTGCTGGTGCACATGCTCGTGTCGCATGCGCGCGTGCTGGTGGTGCGCGAGGAGCGGCTGTCCGTGCTGCTCGCCTTCCTCTCGAGCCTCGGCTTCTGCGCGCGGCGGCTCGGGGCGGCCTGCGGCCAGTACCTGTGCGTCGCGCTGGCTGCCGTCCTGCTCCTCGTCGCGTTCTCTGTCCTCGACTCCCTGCTCGTGGTGGTCGGCTACCGCACGCAGGCGGTCGCGCTTTTGCTGTTCGAGGCGTTCGTCGGCGCGCGCATCGCGCTGCGGCTCTGGCTGCTGGCGTCGCAGGTCGAGCTGCAGCGCGAGCCGGCTGGTCCGGCCCAGGGCTCTTGAGCGTCCACCCCTCGTCCTTCCGACAGGCGCTCGGCCAGTTCGCGAGCGGCGTGACGGTCGTGACCACGCGCGACGCCTCGGGCCTGGCGCTCGGCCTCACCGTGAGCGCCTTCTGCTCCGTGAGCCTCGACCCGCCGCTCGTGCTGGTGTGCATCGACCACCGCTCGGAGGCGAACCGCGGGCTGCGCGAGAGCGGCTGGTTCGCCGTGAGCGTGCTCGCCGAGGGCCAGGAGGACGTCTCGCGCCGCTTCGCCGCGCCGGGCGCCTCGAAGCTCGAGGGCTTCGCGTTCGTCGACGGCGGGAATGCGTTGCCGCTCGTCCCGGGCGCGCTCGCGCACCTCGAGTGCCGCGTGCGCTCGTTCCACGATGAGGGCGACCATGCCGTCTGGGTGGGCGAGGTCAGCCGGGTCGCGGTCGAGCCCGGGCAGCCGCTCGTGCACCAGGCTGGGGCCTATCGGCACCTCGTTCCGGGCTCCGAGGCTGGCAAGCCCGGCAGCGATCGGTTATAAAGACGAGTCGAAAGACCATCCTTCCCAGAAGAAGACCCGAAGAACCAAGCGCCGAAAGGAGCAGAAGGGCCGCCCGCCTTCGAAGCCAATGGCCGAGAACGTGTTGATGCCCGAGATGAGCTGGACCGAGGTGGAGCAGCACCTCAAGGACCGCCCGATCGCGCTGCTGCCGGTCGGGAACACCGAGGCCCACGGCCCGCACCTGCCCGTGGCCACGGACACCCTGATCGCCGTCGAGATGGCGCGGCGCACGGCGGTACGGCTCAAGCAGCGAGGGCTCCACGCCCTGATCGCTCCGCCCGTGACCTTCTGCGTGTCGGAGCTGGGGACGGCGTTCCCGGGCACCGTGAGCCTGCCGCCCGACACGGCGGTGGCGCTCGTACGCGACCTCTGCCTCTCGCTCGCGAAGCAGTTCCGGGCCGTCGCCCTGATCAACATCAACCAGGAGCCGGCCAACCTCGAGGCGCTCAAGCGCGGCGCCGACGAGGCGAAGAAGGCCGGCGCCTCGGTCTGCGTCACCGACCTGCAGAAGAAGCGCTGGGTCGACCGGCTCGGCGCCGCGTTCAGCGCGGGCGACCACGCCGGCAGCTTCGAGACCTCGCTGATGCTCGCGTGCGCCTCGGACTCGGTGCGCGAGAAGGAGCGCATCAGCGTGGCCCCGATGGACGGGCTCGCCGGCGCGCTCAAGAAGGGGGCGAAGTCGTTCGCCGACGCCGGCGGCGAGGACGCCTACTTCGGCGACCCGACGGCCGCGAGCGTCGAGGAGGGCGAGGCGCACTTCGCGACGCTCGCCGACATCCTGACGCTCTCCATCATGGAGCACCTGGGAAGTAAAGCGTAGCGTTCCGGGGCTCACCGGGGGATCCTAGGGGGGCGGCGCCCCCCTAGATCAAGGAAAGCCGACAACAAGCCTGGCCGTTTCTTCCCCTCCGACCATCGCTCTTGAGGAGCCACGGGCTCGAAGCTTGGGGAGCCACAGGCTCGAGGCTTGAGCCACGTGCTCGAGGCTTGAGGAGCCACCGGCTCGCTTGAAGAGCCGTAGGTTCGAGGCTCGGACGCGGAGAAACCCGCGCTGGCTCTCGACTCTCCAACCACCGTGGCAATAGGGGAACGAGCGGCCAACGGGGCTGCTTCTTCCTTCCTTGTTCTGGGGGGCTTCGCCCCCCCAGACCCCCCCTTGCCGGCTATTTCTTGGCGGGGCCCGGGAAAAGGTGCAGGTTCATGTTCTCGGCGGCGATGTCCGTGAGGTCCACGATCGCCGCGGCGTTCACCCCGATCGCGATCGCGATCGCTTCCGACACCTCCTCGCGGCTCGCGCCGAACTTCAGCGCCTTCTTGACGTGGCCCTCGAGGCAGCCCTGGCACTTCGCGGCCAGGCTCGCGCCGATCGCGACGAGCTCCTTGGTCTTGCGGTCGAGGACCGAGGGCCGGTACGTCTCCTTGTAGAACTGGAAGTAGATCTCCCGGAAGCGAGGCTCCACCATCGTGTAGGACGTCGGCTGCGGGTGCGCCGCGGCCTCCTCGTCCTCGGGGAACGGCTGGTGGTGCGGGTGCTCCGTCTTGGTTTCGCTCACTGCCTCGTCTCCTGGCTCGCCGGGGCGGCCTGCCGCGCTGCCACGCGCGTGGCAGGGCCGCCCGCGGCCGCCTTCAATAGCACACCCGCGGCTTCGGAGTACGCCTGGGTTCCGTCACGCCACGCGCCGCCGTGGCTCCTGCCGGGGACGATCAAGAGCTCGGCCGTGTCGCCGACGGCCGACTTGAGCGCCGCCGCGATCTCCTTCGGCATGCGCGGGTCGTCGGAGTTCGCGACGAACAGGGCCGGACGGCCGTGCAGGTGCGAGGCGGCCGCCTCGACGTCGGACTGCGCGGGATCGAAGCCGCCGCGCCGCCCGATCCAGTAGACCGCGAGGTCCGAAAGCGGCCAGCTCGGAATCAGCCGCAGCCACCAGCGGAAGCCGCGGAAGAGGCGCAGGTGGTGGCGCACGGTGTCGTCGAGCGAGCGAAAGCTGCTGTCGGAGATCACTCCCGCGACGTCGGGATCCTCGGCGGCCGCCATCACCACCGAGGCCGCGCCGAGCGAGACGCCCCACTCGACGACGGGTCCAGGCGCGCGCTCGCGCGCGAAGCGCGCCGCAGCCTTGACGTCCTCTTTCTCCTTGACGCCGAAGGTGGTGGCGTCACCGCCGCTCGTTCCGTGGTGGCGCAGGTCGATCAGCAGCGCGTTCCAGCCGGCCTCGTGCACGAACGGCGCGCGCCGCACCATCTCGATCCGCGAGCGGTTCAGGCCGTGGACCATCACCACGCTGCCCCTGGCCTGCTCCGCGGGCACCCACCAGCCCTTGATCTCCGTCCCGTCCGAGGACTTGAACGCGACGTCCTCGGAGGCGAGATGGAACGAGGCCGGCGTGAGGTCGGCGTTCTCCTTGTCGGGGAACTGGAAGCGGCGGGTGGTGACGAGGCCGCCGAGCCAGTACGGAACCCAGACCTGGCTGAAGATCAGGAAGGCGGCGACGAGGCCGATCAGGATCCGCTTCAGCCAGACTCGCCACATCCTGCCGCGCTCCTCCCGTCCCCGCCGCGGCCGCCCTTCCGAGGCTCGGGATGGTCGTTCGAACGCCCATGATAGACGGAAGCAGGCGCAAAAAGGCGGGGGAGCACTCGGCTCGACACAACGGCCGCGATCCGGGAGCCTCTCTGGGGGCAGTTGATCGGCTCCGGCGCGCCGTCACCTCGTCGGCAGCGTTGTGCTCCCCCGTCCTATTCCTTTCTACGCTGGTTTGAGCCCGTAGTTTCCGTGAGTTGCGTGAAAGGTTGTCACCGAAGGGACCCCGTGGGCCCGAGGCTCGCGGCGCACGGAATCCGTTCGCGGCGAGCCCATTCCTCTGCGTGCGGCGGCGCGACCCAGACGCCCGGCTCCCCCGCCCGGCGCCCCGCGAGCGCGGGAACAAAATCGCGCACGCCGTCCGGCGCGCACAAGGCGGCGAGCTGCGGGAGCCGCAACGAGGCGAGGAGGAGCCCGGCGCGTACGTCGGGAGCGAGCTGGCCCGCGGCGAACCAGGAGGAGAGCCGCAGCAGCAGGAGCAACGCGGCGACGGCGGCGAGCGCGCGGCGCGCGCCACGCCGGCCTCCGAGCCTGCCCAGAGCACCGCCGCGCAGCGCGAGCGGCGGCACGACCGCGCAGACGAGCCCGAGCGCCAGCCACAGGAGCTCCGCTGCCCGGATCGAGCCGAGCACGGCGAGCGCCTCGGCGGTCGAGAGCACGTGCGCGAGGCGCAGCAGCCCCGGGGCGGCCGTCGCGAGCGCGAGCGCCACGATCCAGGCGTGGCGCGCCGCGACCGGCCGCCGCTCGCTCGCCCGCGCGAGCGCGAACGCCGCCGACGCCAGCGCGGCGACGGCCGCGAGCACCGGCTGCGCGAGCGACCCCGCGCCCAGCAGGAAGCCGGCCGCGACCGCCGAGGAGCGCGAGCGGTGGCCGACGGCGAGCGCCGCGGCCGGAAGCAGGAACGCGAGCGCGACGAGCGCCTCGACGTCGCCGAAGACGGCGAGCGCTGCAGGCCAGGGCGCGAGCGCCACGCCCGCGAGCGCGCCGAGCGCGGCCGCGCCGGGAGGCGCCCAGATCGCGTGGAGCGCATAGGCTCCGACGAGCACGAGCGCGACCGCGACGGCCAGGACCCACGACGCGGCGTCGCCGGGGTCGAGCCGCGCGACGAGCGACAGGTCGGCGACGAGCGTCGCGAGCGCGGGGGCGTGAGCGGCGACGGGCTCGAGCGGCAGCAGCGGCTCGCCGCTCCACGGGAGGCCGTCGTGCCACAGGGCGAGGCGGGCGGTCGTGGTCTGGAACGCGAGCCGGGCGCCGGGGGCGTTGCGCCACGCCGGCACGGGCAGCAGCAGCAGGAGCGCGGCGGCGAGAACGAGCCAGGACGCCCGCGAGCCGAGCGGCGGCGGGTCGAGCCCCGGGCGGGCCACGGGCGCGGGCACGGCCGGCTCCCGCCAGCCGGGAGGCGGAGCCACCGTGTGCCTGGGCAGCAGCCGCAGCGCCGCGAGCAGCAGCGTGGCGAAGAGCGCGGCCGCAAGCAGCCGGCTGCGGCCGTGCGCTGCGAACGGCGGCCACCACGCGCTGAGAGTCCAGAATGCGAGTGAGAGCGGCGCTACCGCCGTCCACGGCGCTCGCACCACGACGAGCCCCGGCAGCAGGAGGAGCGCGAACCCGGCGAGCGCCACGGCGGCGCCATTCTACGCTCGGGTGACGGAGAGGATTCCGGGCTAGGATGCGCCGCATGGCGCGCGCGAACGGCCGGCGTGCCGTGCTCTTCGACTGGGACGGCACGCTCGTGGACTCGGCGGAGCGCACGTTCCGCTGCTACGCGCGCGTCTTCTCTGTCTTCGGCATCGCGTTCGACCGCGCGGACTTCGAGCGCACGTACTCGCCCGACTGGTACCGGACCTACGCCGCGATCGGGCTGCCGGACGAGAGCTGGAGCGAGGCCGACGCGCGCTGGATCGCGTGCTACGAGACCGAGCCGAGCGAGCTCGTGAGCGGCGCGCGCTTCGCACTCGAGCGGCTCGCGGCCGCCGGCGTCACGCTGGGGCTCGTGTCGAGCGGCGACGCCACGCGGGTGCGCACCGAGCTCGCGGCGCTCGAGCTCGAGCCGCTGTTCAAGGTCGCCGTGTGCGGCGGCGAGACCGCGCGCCGCAAGCCGCATCCCGAGCCGCTGCTCGTGGCGCTCGAGCGGATCGCGACGGCGCCCGCCGAGTGCGCCTACGTGGGAGACAGCCCCGAGGACGTCGCGATGGCGCAGGCGGCCGGAGCGTTCGCGATCGGCATCCCCGGGGGCTTCCCGAACCGCGACGCGCTCGTCGCCTCGGCGCCGGACCTGCTGGCCCCGAGCCTGGGCGAGGCCGTGGCCGCGCTGCTCGGCGAGGTCCCGCTACCTCTTTAGCGCCTTCTGCAGCAGCTTCAGCTGCGCCGCAGCCGCGTTGCGCACCTCGAGGTGCCGGCTCTCGCGCATCAGCTCCTCCAGGTACTCGACGTCCTCGTCGCGCCGCATCTGGCGGGCGAGGATCTGGCCGATGTGGCGGTCCTCGGCGAAGGCCTTCAGCCGCTCGGATTCGCGGACGCGCTTGGCCGCTTCCTGGCGCACGAAGAAGTGGCGGCTGCTCCTGACCACCGCCATGAGCTCGTCGTCCGCGGCGTGGTCCCTGGGCAGCGACTCGATGCGGTAGACGAGCTCGTCGTCCGTGAGCGCCAGCCAACCCGTGTCTTGCGGCCGCGGTCCGAGCACGATTTCACGCCGGAAGTAGCCGGCCATCCAGGCTCAGATGATGGACGCGGCGCGGCGCAGGAAGCCCTCGACGAGCGAGTCCAAGGCCTCCTGCTCCTCGCGGCCCACGCCGTCGAAGCTGACGCCGAAGACGTAGCCGCCGCGCTCGGCCTGCCGCGACCAGCGCACGACCCCGGGCAGGCGCAGCGCCACCGGCTGGCGCGCGACGCGCAGCTCGATCGTGACCGTCGAGCCGACGGCGGGCGGCTCCGGCGTGGCGCTGACGCGGCCGCCGCCGCGGCTGATGTCCGTCAGGAAGGCGGACACGCGGTCCTCGCCGCAGACGTAGCGGCACGGCGCAACGTAGGGCTGGATGCGCTGGGCCTGGCGCCGATTCGCGTACGCGACCATCGAGGCGGAGGGCCTCTCTCTGCGAGACTACTGACCGTCTGGAGCCGCTGCCGGGGCCTCTTCGCCCGCCACGCTGTTGAGCAACGCCTTCAGCTCTTTCCCCATCTTGAAGTAGGGGATCTTCTTGGGCGGCACGTCGACCTTCTCACCGGTCTTGGGGTTGCGCCCCTTGCGCGGCGCGCGGTTCCTGAAGCGGAACGAGCCGAAGCCCCGGATCTCGACCTCCTGGCCGTTCTGCAGCGCCGAGACGATGCTGCGCAGAGCAGCCTCGACGATGATGCCCGCCTGGACCTGTGTGATGTCGAGGCGCTTCGCCACGACACCGATCAGGTCCGCCTTCGTCATCGCAGTGCGGGCCGGCTCGACCATTTTCCGCGGAGCTCCGTGCACTCTCCCGGCCACAAGTCCCAGGAAAGACGGCGGATTCTATCTCGGCAAATCCCCCGAAGTCAAGGAAAGCGCGAGGGATAGCCGGTCGGCTCTTTCAGGCGTTCGAGCGCTTGCCGAGGCCGACGGGACGCTGCGTCGGCTTCTCCGCGATCGCCCCGAACGTCTTCTCGAGCGCCTTGTCGACACGCTCCTCGACCGCGGTGCGCGTCTTGTCTTCCGCTTCCGCGATTTCACTGACGAGCAGGAACTTCGCGCGCTCGAGCATGCGCTTCTCGCGGAACGATAGCGCCTTGCGCCGCGACAGGTACGTGAGCCCCTTCAGCACCACGGCGACCTCGAACAGGCTGCCGGTGCGCATCTTGTCCGAGTTCTCCTTGAAGCGGCCCTTCCAGTTGGCGACCTGGTCCACCTTGCCGTCGCCGAGCAGCGAGAAGATCTTGCGCACCTCGGCGGGGCGGATCACCGGACGCAGCCCGACGCCGTCGGCGTTCTGCTGGGGCACCCAGACGCGCGAGTCGTTGGCGAGGATCCGAAGCTGGTAGAGGCTGATCTTGCCCCCCGGAATCGGGCGGGTCTGGATGCTCTCGACCACTCCGATGCCGTGATTCGGATAGATGACCTTCTCGCCAACCTGGAACTCCACGGTGACCTCTCTTTCCCTGGACCGGCTTAGGGGGGGCTCCTGCGGGGAAGACCGACTCGAGATGCTTCGATTCTAACAAGCTGTGACACGGACGGCAACCGGATCACTCCGCGATCCCCTCGCGGAACGCGGCGAGCGCCTCGACGCAGAGGTCGACCTCGCGCTCGTCGTTGTAGAAGTGGGTCGAGACGCGGACTCCCTCGGGCTTCTCCGTCACGAGCACGCCGCGCTCGCGCAGGAAGGCCACGGCGCGCGCGGGCTCGGGAACGCGCACGAGCGTCTCGCCGGAGCGGTGCTCGCCGCCCGGCGACAGCACCTCGAACGACGCGCGCGCGAGGCGCGTGGTGAGGTACATGTTGAGCGTCAGCACGCGCTCGGCGATCGCGGCCATGCCGATGCCGGAGAGGTATTCGATCGCCGCCCCGAGCGCGAAGATCGGCCCGAACGCCGGGCAGCCGAGCTCGCTGCGCGCGTTCGAGGGCAGCAGGCGCAGGCCGCGGTTGTCGAAGGCGTAGGGGTCGTCCCCGCTCAGCCAGCCGACCGCCCGCGGCGGACGCGCCGCGAGGAGCTCGCGGCTCACGTAGCAGAGGCCCGCGCCGTAGCCGGCGCACAGCCACTTGTGGCCGGCGCTCGCGAGCGCGTCGATGCCGCTGCGGCGCACGTCCACCGGGAAGGCCCCGAGCGACTGGCTCGCGCACACCACGAAGTGCCGGCTGCCCTTGATCGCGCCGAAGGCGTCGAGATCCTGGCGGCAGCCGTTCGAGAACTGCACGTGGCTGATCGCGAGCGTCGCGGCGTGCGGCGCCTGGCCGGCGGCGAAGGACTCGAGCCGCAGCACGCCCTCGGCCGCCGTCACGAAGCGCACCGGCACACCCCGGTGGATCCACGGCAGCGTCACGGCCGGGAACTCGAGCTCGTCGGAAAGCACCGGGCCGTCCCGCTCGAGCAGGTCCGCGATCAGGTTGATGCCGGTCGAGGTGTTGGGAACGAAGGCGATCTCGTCGGCCTGGGCGCCGATGAAGCGGGCCACCCTCGCCCGGACGACCTCGCGCTCGTCGAGCCAGCGCTCCCAGTGCAGGTCGCCGTCCTGCTCCAGCTCGCGATAGAAGCGGTCGACGGCCTCGCGCACCGCCCGCGGCGTGAGCGAGCCCGCCGCGGCGTTCAGGTAGCACTTGCCCGCGAGCCCGGGAAAGTCCGCGCGCAGCTCCTCCCAGAGCGGGGGCATGAGGCGCAGGATAGCGCAGCCGCTCGCAGCCCAAGGGTGAGCACGGGCACGGCCCACGCTCGTTCGGCGTAAACTCGTCTAGCCCGGCCGGAGTGGCGAAACTGGCATACGCGCGGGACTCAAAATCCCGAGGGCCTCACGGCCCGTGTGGGTTCGACCCCCACCTCCGGCACCAAGCCGGGCCCCTTCTCGAGCCGCACTTCCTCAGTCGACGATGATCACGACGCGCTCCGCCGCGGCCGCGGTCGCGTCGCGGTCGTTGTCCGGCCAGACGGTGCCCGGGCGCCGCGCCCGCATCAGGCTCATGGTGAGCGTCTCGCGCGCGGTCGGCGCCGGCGAGCGGAGCGACTGCGCGAACGGGTACATCATGTCGTGCGGGTCGAGCGAGTGCCGCAGGCCGAACGCGTGGCCGAGCTCGTGGGCGATCGTCCCCGCCGCGGCGGAGACGGAGCTGGCGCAGAAGATGATCTCCGCGCGGGTGATCTCGCTGGCGCTCGACATGAACAGGCTGGTGAAGGCGCGCGTCGACCGGTCGGCGCAGGTGCTGGCCGAAGGATCCACCCGCGTCGGCACGTTCAGGTCGCCGGTGCCGCCGATCTGGTACGTCACGCCGGCCGGCACGGAGGCGGTGTTCACGGCGTCGATCGCGGCGCGGTGCGCCGCCATCGCCCGCGGATCGCCCTGCAGCTCGCTCGACGGGACGACGGCCACCGTGAGGACGCGCGTGGACAGCCGCCGCATGGACTCCAGGATCTCCGCGCCCGGGTTGACGGCGGAGCCCGTGTACACGAGCGAGCGCGTGTAGTCCCGCGGCAGCGCCGCCGAGTCCGGCCAGAGCACGAGCCGCGTTTCCCCCGTCCGCACGAGCGTCTGCCGGTTCAGGAAGCCCGGCAGCGAGACGTCTACGGTCGCCCCCGCCGCCGCCGCGCTCGCGAGCGGCGCTCCGGACTGTACGGTCGCACCCCCGACCTCGAGCGACCCCGACACCGGCGCACCCGAGTCGCCGGCGACGAGCTGGACCGTCGTCCCGGCAGGCCACCCGGCTGCCTGGGTGGACGGGGCCGCAGACGCGGCGCTCGCTCCGGTGGGCGATGCTCCGCCGCCTCCCCCGCAGGCCGCCAGCGCCAGCAGCGCCAGGGCGGCCGTCGCTCGCCGCATCCCTCCTCCTCGTCCTTCGTCTGTCTTCCGAGCATACCGCGCTCTCGGAGGGCACGGCCGCTCCGAGTGCACGCGACCGCCGGCAAGACGTCTCACGCCCTGGACGCGAGAGCGCGGCGTCCCGGTCGTTGGCCAGGCAAGACTGACCTCCCCGACACGATGTTCAGTCCTGCTGTACACTTGATCGTGATGGTTGAACACCGCGTGGCGTCGGATGGCGGTGCGCTGCGCGCGTTGCCGCGGCTCAGCATCCGTCCGCCCGCGCGGCTCACCCGGGTCCTGCTGAGTGCAGGCAGTTCAGCCCTCGCGATCCTCGCCATCCTGGGTGCAGAGGGGGTCGCGCGCTGGTGCGCACCCAACTATCTCATGCAGACGCGCGGCCTCCATGTCTTCTCCGATACCTACGGCTGGGTGCCCCGGCAAGCAACCTCGGCAGTGATCGATGGCAAGCGGGTGACGTTCAACTCAGCCGGGTGCCGCGGACGCGAGCTGGCCCTGCCAAGGACTCAGGATCGCACCCGCGTCATCGTCCTGGGAGATTCCATCGCCTTCGGCTTGGATGTCTCCGACGACGAGACGTTCACGCACCTGCTCGATGCGCGAGAAAACGGGATCGAGGTGGGAAACCTGGCGGTCCAAGGGTACGGGCCGGACCAGGAGTCGATCGTTCTGGTCAACGAGGGACTACGACTCGACCCGGATGTCGTGGTTCTGGCCTTCTGTCTGGCCAACGATTTCGCGGAGGCCGTCCTTCCGGTGTCGCTGTACGACGGCAAGACGCCGAAGCCGCGGTTCCGCCTCGAAGCAGATCGCCTCGTCCTCGACGACTCGACCCTGAGGCAAGCCGCGTGGCGGCGAGGCGTGCAGTGGCTCAGTGACTACTCGCACTTGTACAACCGAGCAGCGGCGCTCGGTTCCCGACCCGAATCAGCAGCCTTCCCTTGGCGCGATTTGAAGCGCGAAGCCATTGAAGACCAGGAGTACACCCTCCGCCTCAACCTGGCGATTGTCCGCAGCATGGACCTCGCCTGCCGGCAGCGCGGGATTACCTTCATCCTGGCAGCTTTCCCGAACTCGACCTATTACGAATCGAAGCCGACATTGGCCCGACGTTTCCTGGACTCGGTGCAAGCGGAGGGCGTTAGGACCGTGGACATGGCGGAGCGTTTCGTAGCCCGCGGCCAGCCCTTCGAGGCAGTCTCTCTCGACGCGGTCGGTCATCTCAGCCCTCTCGGTCATGCGATCACCAGCCAAGTGCTCGAGCGCGAGATTGCGTCACGCACTCGCACGCCGATCGCGACTTCCCAAAACCCCTGAACCTGCTTCCGGACGTCACCGGCAGGACAGCCCCCCGCTCTCCGTGAAGCGGCGCTGCAGCTCGGTGATGGCTTCACGATAGGCGCGAAGCGCCTCGTCACGGCTATCCGTGAGCCGCAGCCGCCCGCTCGCGACCAGGCCTTCGAGGTGCTCCACGGAGCGCCAGAGGTAGCAGACGTCGCTGGCCGACGCACGGATCGGCTGCCCTCCAACCAGGACGTAGACAGGGCTCGTCAGCACGTGAGGGCTGCGCGCCGAGATCCAGGAACTCTTCGAGATGGCCACTCGGCCCTGCACCAGCTGAAAGCCGCCGGCGACTGGCACGCGGCTCACCACCTCGCCGTTCACCAGCAGCTCGATCTCCGTTGGAGACGGCCCCTGGCTTTCGAGCGTGACCGTCACTTCCTGAGGAGCCGCCAAGGAAACCTCGTCGCCGAGACGACGTCCCTCGACACGCAGGTTGAGGCGATTCCCGGCCCCGTTCGCGGCGGTCGTGCGCCCGGCTTTGATGCCGCTCAGCCAGCTGTCGTAGGTCACGGGGCCGTCGACGATCACGTCGGTTCGCGGCGTGTCGTCGCCCAGGACAAAGGTGAGGCAGCCCCAGTCGCTACCCCCCGCGATCGCCACCCGCAAGCCGGCGTTCTGCATCGCTTTCCACAGGCGGAACGTGCCCGCGTCCACAGGCCCCGGCCCATCCACCCGCTCCATGGAGAGGAAGTCGAGGCGCCCCCTGGCGGCGTTCACGACGACGTCCCAGGGCACGCAGCAGCCCCCCGGCGGAAGCGGAAACGAGCCGTCGGCCGGCCAATACTGCCCGTGGGCCATGCCGACGACGGCGCGCGGCTGACGGCGCGCCCACTCGATGACGGGGATCCCCGACGACGGCGTGTTGACGACGTCATTCGAAAACCGCAGCGAATCGAGGCCCAGCAAGATGAGATGGCCGGTGCGCGCCGCCGCGAAGTGCGACACCTCCATGTCGTAGTGAAGGATGAAGTCCGACCCCGATGCCGGATGGTCGCGGCCCGTGAAGAAGAGCGCATCGTCGGCGTAGCCTTCGCCCCAGACGAGCGCAGCGCCGACCTGGAGGCCCTGCGCCTTGAGACGCCGCACCAGATCCTCGGGGCTCGTGTAGTGACCGCAGCCCGTACTGTGGGCGTGAACGTCGCCCGGTACCCAGTTCACCGATGTCTGGCACGTTGTCAGGCATCCGTCGGCGTTCTGGGCGTTTGCGTCGTCGCATTCCTCGCCAGCCTCGACCACGCCGTTTCCGCAGATCGGCACCGTCGCCGCGGTTGGGGGCGCAGGCGGACTCGTTGAATTGCATGCCGCGAGGAGCGTCGCCGCCAGAAGGATCAGCTGCGAACCACAGCTTCGCCGACTAGCTGACATGGCGTGTACAGTATCACTGAACATCCACCCGACTGGCGGATTCGGCACGTCGACGGAGGGTTGCCGACTGCTGACGCGACCCCACGCTCGTTCTGCGGCTGCGCTAGACTGACGCGGGCCCGGGATGGCGAGACTCCTCAAGCAGCAGGCCGTTGGCAATCTCGTGCGCCGCCTTCGCACACAAGCGGGCACGTCGGTGCGTGCGCTCGCCAGGCAGATTGGGTTTTCGGCCAGCTTCATGTCACAGGTCGAGAATGGCCAGGTCTCCCCGTCCATCAACTCGATGGAGAGGATCGCTGCGGCGCTCGGCGTCGGCCTCGGCGAGTTCTTCGTCGCCGCCTCTGACGGCGAGGGCGGGCTGGTCGTTCGTGCCGGTCGCAGACAGACCCTGGGTAGCCGATGGTCGAACGCCGAAATCGAGGCCCTGATCGCCTCTGGGTCGACGGCGCGGCTCGAGGCCATCCTCATCACTCTGCGTCCGGGGGGGCGCAGTGGGAAGCACCCCTATCCGCACGCCCGCGAGGAATTCGGGTTCGTGCTGCAAGGCAGCGTGATCCTGGTATTGGGGCCGGAAGAGCACCGGCTGGCGCGCGGGGACTCGGCAACGATCTTGCCCGGGGAGTTGCGCCTCTGGCGAAACGAGTCCGCCACCAAAGCAAAGGTCCTGATCATCACTTCCCCGATCGGCAGCCCGCCCATTCGACGCAGCCGCTGAGCCTGCGGACCCATCCCGCCCGGCCGTTGGTTAGGATGGGAGCCGTGCTCCCCGCGTTCCACCCGGCCGTCTCTTCCTGGTTCGGCGAGCGGCTCGGCGAGCCGACGCCGCCCCAGCGCGAGGGCTGGCCGCTCGATCCGCGCGGGCGAGACACGTCTGATCGCGGCGCCGACCGGCTCGGGCAAGACGCTGGCCGGCTTCCTGTCCGCGATCGACGGCCTGCTCCGGCAGGGCGACGAGCTGCCCGACGAGACGCAGGTCCTCTACGTCTCGCCGCTGCGCGCGCTCGTCGAACGACGTCCAGAAGAACCTGCAGGGGCCGCTCGCGGAGATCCGCGCGCTCGACCCGCGCGCTGCCCGAGGTGCGCGTGCTGGTGCGCACCGGCGACACGCCGGCCGGCGAGCGCGCGGCGATGACGCAGGCGGCCGCCGCACATCCTGGTCACGACGCCCGAGTCGCTCTACCTGCTGCTCACGTCGCGAGGGCGGCCGGCGCGATGCTGCGCGACGGTGCGCACGGTGATCGTCGACGAGATCCACGCGCTGGTGCGCGACAAGCGCGGCTCCCACCTGGCGCTCTCGCTCGAGCGGCTCGAGGCGCTGACCGGACGGCCGCTGCAGCGCATCGGCCTCTCCGCGACGCAGAAGCCGCTCGAGGAGGTCGGCGCGCTTCCTGGTCGGCGCCGGCCGCGACGTGCGCGCCTCGTCGACGCCGGGCACCTTCCGCGACGCTCGACCTGGCGGTCGAGGTGCCGCCCTCGCCGCTCGCGACGGTCTGCTCGCACGAGCAGTGGGAGGAGATCTACGCGCGCATGGCCGAGCTGGTGCGCGAGCACCGCACGACGCTCGTGTTCGTCAACACGCGCAAGATGGCCGAGCGCATCGCCGCCCAGCTCACGAAGCTCCTCGGCGAGGACGCGGTCACCAGCCACCACGGCAGCCTCTCGAGGGAGCGCCGCCTCGACGCCGAGCAGCGGCTCAAGGCGGGCACGCTGCGCGCGCTCGTGGCCACCGCCTCGCTCGAGCTCGGCATCGACATCGGCGACGTCGACCTCGTGGTCCAGGTCGGGGCCACGCGCTCGATCGCGACGCTGCTGCAGCGCGTCGGCCGCGCCGGGCACGCGCTCGGCGCGTGCCCAAGGGCCGCATCTTCCCGCTCACGCTCGACGAGCTGGTCGAGGCGGCGGCGCTCCTGCGCTGCGTGCGCGGCGGCGCTGCTCGACCGCACGGCCACAGCCGCCGCGGCCGCTCGACATCCTGGCGCAGCAGGTCGTGGCCGCGTGCGTCGCCGCGCGCCGTGGGACGAGGACGGCGCTCTTCGCGACGCTCCGCCGCGCCTGGCCGTACCGCGACCTCGACGCGCGCGGAGTTCGACGAGGTGGTGGCGCTCCACGCGCGAGCGGCCGCCGCGCGCTGCTCCACCGCGACGGCGTGAACGGCCGCGCTGCTGCGCCACGCGGCGCGCGCGCCTCACCGCGCTCACGTCGGGCGGCGCGATCCCCGACACGGCCGACTACCAGGTGCGGCTCGAGCCCGAGGGCACGTCGTCGGCACGGTCAACGAGGACTGGGCGATCGAGTCGAACGGCGGCGACATCTTCCAGCTCGGCAACGCGTCCTGGCGCATCCTGCGCGTCGAGCCGGGCATCGTGCGCGTCGCCGACGCCAAGGGCGCGCCGCCGACCCTGCCGTTCTGGCTCGGCGAGGCGCCGGGCCGCACGCGCGAGCTGTCGGCGGCGCTCGCCGACCTGCGCGAGGGTGCGCCGACGCCGCGAGCGGCGCGGGCGACGCCGACAGGCGCTCGCCGCGGCGGTCGCTGCGCTGCGCGACGCGTGCGGCGAGGCGCTGCCGAGCCCGCCGCGCCCAGCTCGCCGAGTACGTGCTGGCCGGCCGCGCAGCGCTCGGCGCGTGCCGACGCAGCGCCGCGTCGTCCTCGAGCGCTTCTTCGACGAGAGCGGGCGGCATGCAGCTCGTGGTGCACGCGCCCTTCGGCTCGCGCATCAACCGCGCCTGGGGCCTCGCGCTGCGCAAGCGCTTCTGCGTCGGCTTCGGCTTCGAGCTGCAGGCGGCGGCCAACGAGGAGGCGATCGTGCTGTCGCCTCGGCCCGCAGCACAGCTTCCCGCTCGAGGAGGTCTTCGACTACCTGCACCCGGCGAGCGCGCGCGACGTGCTCGTGCAGGCGCTGCTCGCGCGCGCCGATGTTCGCGACGCGCTGGCGCTGGAACGCCCAGCGCTCGCTGCTGCTCGAGCGCACGCGCAACGGCAAGCGCGTGCCGGCCGCGCTCCTGCGCATGCGCGCCGACGACCTGCTGGTCGCAGGCGTTTCCCGCAGGCGCTCGCCTGCCCCGAGACGCTGCCCGGCGGGCCGCTCGCGGTGCCCGACGAGCACCCGATCGTGCGCCAGACGGTCGAGGACTGCCTGCACGGAGGCGATGGACGTCGGACGGCTTCCTCGAGGTGCTGCGCGGGCTGCGCGACGGCTCGATCGAGCGGCGCGCGGTCGACACGCCCGAGCCCTCGGCCTTCGCGCGCGGCATCCTCGCCAGCGCAGCCCTACACCTTCCTCGACGACGCGCCGCTCGAGGAGCGCCGCACGCAGGCCGTGATGCACGCGCCGCGATCCTCGACGCGCGCACGCGCCGACGAGCTGGGCGCGCTCGACGCCGAGCGCGGTCGCGCGCGTGCGCGAGGAGGCCTGGCCGCAGCCCGAGAGCGCCGAGGAGGTGCACGAGGCGCTGCTCTGGATGGGCTACGTGACGGCGGCCGAGGCCGCGCCGTGGCAGCGCGTGGCTCGACGAGCTCGCTGGCGGCCGGCCGCGTGGTCGCGCGACGGCGACCGCGTCTGTTCGCGGTCGAGGCGCGCGCGCGATCCGAAGGCCGTGCTGCGCGGCCGGCTCGAGGCGCTCGGGCCCGTCGTCGTCGACGCCCGGCTCGGCCGACGAGTCGCGCTGCGTGCTGCAGCTCGAGGCCGAAGGCGTCGTCCTGCGCACGCGCATCGACGGGCGCGCACGGCCTGGTGCGACCGGCGCCTGCTCGCGCGCATCCACCGCTACACGCTCGACCGCCTGCGCCGCGAGATCGAGCCGGTCACGCGCCGCCGAGTTCCTGCGCTTCCTCGCCTGCTGGCAGCACGTCGATCCCGACCACCGCCTCGACGGGCCGCGCGGCGTCGCCGAGGTGGTCGAGCAGCTCGCCGGCTTCGAGGTCCCGGCGGCGGCGTGGGAGGGCAGCGTCCTGCCGCGCGCGCGTGCGCGGCTACCGGCGCGAGTGGCTCGACCAGCTCGCGCTCTGCGGGCGAGGTGGCGTGGGGCCGGCTCTGGGGAGCGGCGCAGTCGCCCCGTGCGCCGCACGCCGGTCGCTCTCGTGCCGCGCGAGGATCTCGACGCCTGGCCGGCGCTCGCCGCGGCGACGGTGCGGCCCGAGCCCGGGCCGACGGCGCAGGAGCTCGTCGCGGTGCTCCGCTGCGCGCGGAGCGCTCTTCGTCGCAGGAGCTCGCGCGGGCCTGCCGGCTGCCGCTCGCGAGCGTGGAAGACGGGCCTCGGCGAGCTCGTGGCCCAGGGCCGGGTGACCTGCGACTCGTTCGCCGGGCTGCGCTGGCTGCTGCTGCCGTCCTCCCGCCGCCGCAGCGCCGGGCGTGTCGAGCGGCCGCTGGAGCCTTCTCGCGAGCGGGGCCGCGGCGCTCACGGGCCCGGTCGAACGCCGAGTTCGTCGCGCGCCGGCTGCTGCGCCGCACCGGCGTCGTCTTCCGGCGCACGCTCGCTGCGCGAGCGGCATCCCGGTGCCCTGGCGCGACGTCGCGCGCGCGTGCCGACTGCTCGAGGCGCGCGGCGAGGTGCGCGGCGGCCGCTTCGTGGCCGGCTTCGACGGCGAGCAGTACGCGCTGCCCGAGGCGGTGACGCTCCTGCGAAGCTTGCGCCGCAAGCCCGCGCGTCCGCTCGGCGGCGACCGCTTCCAGCTGACGAGCGCGGATCCGCTCGACTTCAGGGGCGTCCTGACCCCGGGTCCGGCCGCGCCGGCGACCGCCATCGTGGGCGCACGCGAGGCTGCCGCGGCGTTCGGCGGCTGAGGCGGCCGCCGGGGGCAGACGCCAGAGCGGCGAACGACTTGCGCCCGGTTGGGCACCGTGGCTCAGGCCAATGTGATGCTGCCGGTGCAGGCCAATGTGATGCCGCACACAAGCGGCCAGCCGCTGCAGCCGGAGAATCCTCGTCCTTCTTGCGCCACAGCTGCTGAGGTCGGACAAAGTCCTCGGGGGTGACAGATGCGCAAGGCAGGTTTCCTTCCTGCGATCGCGGTTGCAGCCCTCGGCCTCGGGCTACCGCTCGCCGTCGCCCAGAATCCAGGCCCGATCGGCCTCCCGATCCGCCTGAAGGCGGCCACCTTCGATCCGCTGCGTGGAGAGCCGGCCCTGCGGGCCGCGTTGCGCCACCCGGGCCTGCAGGCGGACGAGCGCGGCATCTACCTGGTGCAGTTCACGGGACCGTTCGAGGCTTCCTGGAAGGCCGCCGTAGCTGCCGCCGGCGGCGATCTTCTCGAGTACGTGCCCGACTTCGCCTTCAAGACGCGCATGAGCCCGGCGCAGGCACTAGCCGTGCGACTGCTCGCGCGCGTCCGCTGGGTCGGCCCCTTCCACCCCGGCTACAAGCTGAGCCCGCGTCTCATCCGCGCCGGGGAGCGGCCGTACCTGTCCGGCTCGAGCCGGGGCAGCGACGCGACGCTCGCCGAGACGTCGATGCGGGCAGGCGGGCGCGCGCGTCCTGTGGCCCGCCGAGGGCGCACGCTCGTCCTGCTCGCCACCACCGAGTCCCGTCTCGACGCGCTCGCACGCCTGCCCGACGTCGCGTGGGTCGAGAACTTCGTCCTGCGCAAGAAGCACAACGAGCAAGGGCGGCGGCGTGATCATGGGAGCCGCCATTGCGAACGGAGCCGGCTACGACGGCTCGACTCGCAGACGATCGCGATCGCCGACACCGGCTCGGCGGCGGCACCGCCGCGACCGCCCACGCCCACATCCCCGCCGCCCGCATCGCCGCCATCCGTCAACCGGCCCGGGGTCCCCGACGTCTGCTTCCAGACCGATCGTGAACGACGGCGCGCGTCGACGTCGACACCGGGCACGGCACGCACGCGACGGTCTCGGCGCTCGGCGAGGGCGACGCCGCCGGCCTGGGACGGGGCACCGCCCCCGCGGCGCGGCTCTTCTTCCAGTCATCGAGAACTATGTCGACGTGTCGTCCCTTTGCGAGTTCTCTCGGCCTGTCCGACGGCTACTACCTGACCGGCATCCCCGCCGACCTCCACGACCTCTTCCAGCAGGCGTACGACGCGGGAGCCCGCGTGCACTCCGACTCGTGGGGCACCGCCACCGCCAGCGACTACACCGCCGACAGCGCCAACGCCGACGATTTCGTCTGGCGCCACCGCGACCTCGTCGTCACCTTCTCCGCCGGCAACGACGGTACCGACGCCGACGGCAACGGCGGCATCGACGGCGGCTCGATGGACGCGCCGGCCACGGCCAAGAACGTCATCGCGTCGGCGCGAGCGAGAACGACCGCGACCGGCGACTACCCCTGCGACGCCACCAAGTTACGGCGTCTGCGCGGCCCAGGGCGGCCAGAACCACATCGCCACGTAGGGGAGTCGTGGCCCTTCGACTTCCCGGCCGAGCCGCTGAAGAGCGATCCCGACCGCCGGCAACGCCGAGCAGATGGCGGCCTTCTCGAGCCGCGGCCCGACCGACGACGGCCGCATCAAGCCCGACGTGGTCGCGCCCGGCTCGTGGGTGCTCTCCGGCTACTCCGACCTCTACCAGGACGCCTACGACCCTCGCGCCAATCCCCAGGACGGGCCTCTTCCAGTACGCCGGCTGGGGCTTCCCCTGAACGACAAGCTCAAGTACCTGGGCGGCACGTCGATGGCGACGCCGCTCGTGGCGGGGGGCGCCGCCGTCGTGCGCGACTACTACCAGAAGGTCCACGCCCACTCCGCGAGCGCGGCGCTCGTGAAGGCCACGCTCGTCAACTCCGCGCTGGACCTGCTCGACGAGAACAACGACGGCGTCGACGACAACGCCCTGCCGATCCCGAACAGCTCCGAAGGCTGGGGACGCGTCGATCTCGCCGCCGCCACCGACGGCTCGCGCGCAGTTCGCGGACGACGGGACGGGCCTGGCGACGGGTGGCGTCGCGAGCCGTTCTCTACGACGTCGCCGGCGGGAACGCCCTTCAAGGTCACGCTCGCGTGGTCCGACTACCCCGGCACGCCCTCCGCGGACCAGGATGCTCGTGAACAACCTCGACCTCGAGGTCTCCGGCCCCGGCAGCGTCCTCTTCGCGGCAACGCGTTCGCGCGCGGCTGGTCGGTCGCGGGAGGCAGCGCCGACAACACCAACAACGTCGAGAACGTGTACGTGCAGTCGCCCGCCGCAGGCACGTGGACGGTCAGCGTGCGCGGCTTCAACGTGCCGCAGGGGCCGCAGCCCTACGCCCTCGTCGTCGGCGGCCTCGTCTCGCCCGGCCCGCCGGTCGAGCACCCGCTGACCGTGACGCCGCCCGTGAACGGTACGCTGACCTCCGGCGACGGCTTCATCGTCTGTGGGACCGGCGGCGCAGCGTGCAGTCACCTGTACGCTGCGGGCACTGCGGTCGCTCTGGGCGCCACGCCCGACACGGGATTCGCGCTCGCGGGCTGGACGGGCGACTGCACCGGAGCCGGCGCCACGTGCCACCTTGCGATGAACCAGGCGCGTAGCGCCGGCGCCAGCTTCGGTCCGAATCCCGTCGCGCTCTCCGTCGGCGACGCCAGCGTCGTCGAGGGCAACGCGGGGACCACCAGCGCGGTCCTGACCGTGTCGCTCTCCGGGGTCACGAGCGTGCCCGTGACCGTAGGCTTCGCCACCGCCGACGCGACGGCCAGCTCCGGCAGCGACTACGTCGCCAGGACCGGCAGCTTGAGCTTCACGCCCGGACAGACGAGCCGGACGATCGCAGTGACGGTCAACGGGGATACGAGCGTCGAGCCGGACGAGACCTTCCTCGTGACGCTGGCCAACCCGGTCGGGGCGACGGTCGCCGACGGACAGGGTGTAGCGACGATCACGAACGACGACGTCGTGCCGCCGACCGATCCGCAGCCCGTGGTGTGGACCGCGCTCGTCGGCGTCAGCGCCAACGGCAACTCCCTGGCCAAGACGACAGCCTCCGGCGTCAACTCGGGCGCCGTCTCCATCCAGCAGATCCCGTCGGGCGACGGATACGTCCAGCTCACCGCCTCCGAGACCAACACCTATCGGATGTTCGGCTTCTCGAAGGGCAATACCGACGCCTCCTACCAGGACATCGACTTCGGCCTGGACCTCGCCCCGGCGGGGACGATCTACGTCTTCGAAAAGGGCGTGAACAAGGGCTCCTTCGGCAGCTACGCCACGGGCGACCTGCTGCGCGTCGCGGTCGTCGGCGGTGTCGTCCAGTACGCGCGCAACGGAACCGTCTTCTACACCTCCACTCAGATCCCGGCCTATCCGCTCCTCGTCGATACCTGGCTCTACTACGCCGGCGCGACTCTCAACAACGCCGTCATCGCGACGGGGGCGCCGTCGCCATCGCCATCGCCGTCACCTTCGCCATCGCCTTCGCCTTCGCCATCGCCTTCGCCATCGCCGTCACCTTCGCCGTCACCTTCGCCATCGCCTTCGCCATCGCCGTCACCTTCGCCGTCGCCGTCCCTTCGCCGTCGCCGTCGCCTTCGCCATCACCCTCGCCCCTGCCGACCGGCCCGCAGCCGGTGGCGTGGACCGCGCTCGTCGGCGTGAGCGTCAACGGCAGCTCGCTCACCAAGACGACCGCCTCCGGCGTCAACTCCGGCGCCGTCTCCACGCAGCAGATCACCTCCGGCGACGGATACGTCGAGCTCACCGCCTCCGAGACCAACACCTACCGGATGTTCGGCCTCTCGAACGGCAACACCGACGCCTCCTACCAGGACATCGACTTCGGCCTGGACCTCGCCCCGGCAGGCACGCTCTACGTCTTCGAAAAGGGCGTGAACAAGGGCTCCTTCGGCAGCTACGCCACGGGCGACCTGCTGCGTGTCGCCGTCCTGGGCGGTGTGGTCCGCTACTCGCGCAACGGCAGCGTCTTCTACACCTCCGCCCAGCCGCCGAGCTATCCGCTGCTGGTCGACACCTGGCTCTACTACGCCGGCGCAACCCTCAACAACGTCGTCATCGCGGCCGGCGGTGGACCTCCTCCGCCGCCGCCTCCGAGCGGTCGCCAGCCGGTGGTGTGGACCGCGCCCGTCGGCGTGAGCGTCAGCGGCAGCTCGCTCACCAAGACGACCGCCTCCGGCGTCAACTCCGGCGCCGTCTCCACGCAGCAGATCGCCTCCGGCGACGGTTACGTCGAGCTCACCGCCTCCGAGACCAACACCTACCGGATGTTCGGCCTCTCGAACGGCAACACCGACGCCTCCTACCAGGACATCGACTTCGGCCTGGACCTCGCCCCGGCAGGCACGCTCTACGTCTTCGAAAAGGGCGTGAACAAGGGCTCCTTCGGCAGCTACGCCACGGGCGACCTGCTGCGTGTCGCCGTCCTGGGCGGTGTGGTCCGCTACTCGCGCAACGGCAGCGTCTTCTACACCTCCACCCAGCCGCCGAGCTATCCGCTGCTGGTCGACACCTGGCTCTACTACGTCGGCGCGACCCTCAACAACGTCTTCATCGCGGTCCCGTAGCGCGTCTCGAAGCGGCCGTTTTCGGGTTAACGTGCCGCGGTGAGCGACACGGCCGTGCCGATCGTGGTCCTCCACGACGACGGCGCATTCGTGGCCGTCGACAAGCCGCCGGGTGTGCCCGTGATCGCCGCGCGCGGCGAGCCGCCCGAGGCCTGCGTCCAGAAACGGCTCGAGCGCCAGCTCGCCCGGCGCGTGTTCGTGGTGCACCGCATCGACCGCGACGCGTCCGGGGTCGTGCTGTTCGCGCTCGACGCCGCCGCCCACCGCGCCGCGAGCCTGGCGTTCGAGCACCGGCGCGTGCGCAAGACCTACCTCGCCTTCGTGGCCGGCGCGCCCACGCCGGCGACGGGCCGCTTCGAGCTCGCACTCCACGCGGCGCGAAAGGGCAAGACCCGGCCGGCGCTGCCGGGCGAGCCCGGCGCGCAGGCCGCGCTCACGGAGTACGCCACGCGCAGGAGCTATCGCCTCGGACCGGATACCGTCAGCCTGGTGGAGGCGCGCCCGCACACCGGCCGCCACCACCAGCTGCGGGTCCACTTCCGCGCGGCGGGCGCGCCGATCCTGTTCGATCCGCTCTACGGCCGCGGACTCATGCCCGAGGCGGTGGCCGGCGCGCCGTGCGCGCGGCTCGCGCTGCACGCGGAGTCGATCGAGCTCGAGGCCGAGGACGCGCGACCGGCGCTGCGCGTCGCGGCGCCGCTCGCGCCGGACCTCGCGGCGCTCGCCGAGTGGCTCGACGCGCGGGCCGCCGGTGAGAGCGTGCGCGTGCTGTAGACTCACCCACCCTGGAGGTCCTGAGCGAATGCAGCCACTCCCCCGCCGCCGCCTCGGAACGAGCGGCCCCGAGATCACCACCGTCGGCTTCGGCGCCTGGGCCGTGGGCGGGGGCGGCTGGTCGTTCGCCTGGGGCGCGCAGGACGACGACGCCTCGATCGCCGCGATCCGCCACGCCGTCTCCCGCGGCGTGAGCTGGATCGACACGGCGGCCGTCTACGGGCTCGGACACTCCGAGGAGGTGGTGGGCCGCGCGATCGCCAGCATTCCGCGCGCGGAGCGGCCGCTCGTCTTCACCAAGTGCGGGCTGCGCTGGAACCCGAACGACCCGATGGAGGTCTCGCAGCGCGACTCCAGCCCGGCGCGGATCCGCGAGGAGTGCGAGGCGTCGCTGCGGCGGCTGGGCGTCGAGGCGATCGACCTCTACCAGTTCCACTGGCCCGACCAGTCCGGCACGCCGCTCGCGGACTCGTGGGGAACGCTGCTGAGGCTGCAGGACGAGGGCAAGGTCCGCTACGTCGGCGTCTCGAACTACACGACCGCGCTGCTCGAAGGCTGCGAGCCGCTCGGCCACGTGCAGTCGTTCCAGCCGCCTTTCTCGCTCGTGCGACGGGACGTGGCGGCGGCCGAGCTGCCCTGGTGCCGCGAGCACGGCACCGGCGTGATCGTCTACAGCCCGATGCAGTCGGGCCTGCTCACCGACGGCTTCACGGCCGCGCGCGTCGCCGCGATGCCCGAGGACGACTGGCGCCGGCGCTCGCCCCAGTTCCTGGAGCCGAGCCTCGGCAAGAACCTCGCGCTGCGCGACGCGCTCGCGCCCATCGCGCACCGCCACGGCGTTGGCGTCGGAGCGATCGCCGTCGCGTGGACGCTCGCCTGGCCGGGCGTGACGGGCGCGATCGTGGGCGCGCGCAGCCCCGAGCAGGTGGACGGCTGGATCGGCGCGGCCGGCGTCCAGCTCGACGCCTCGGACCTGGCCCTGATCGCGCGCGCGATCGAGCGCACGGGCGCCGGCTCCGGGCCGCTCGCTCCCGCGTGAACGGGCCGCCCGGCGACCCCTTCCCGGCGCACTACGCGGCGCTCGAGAGGCGCCACCTGGGCGAGCTGACGTTCGCGGAGGTCCGCCGCGCGCTGCAGGCGCTGTCGTCGCTCTACGTCGAGAGGCGCGAGCGGATCGCGCTCGGCCGCGCGCTCGACAGCCGCGGCAAGCGCGCGGCGTTCGCGCTCTACTACGGTCCGCTGCACTTCCTGCTCGTGCGCGAGATCGTGCGCGCGCTCCGGCTGCGACCGCCCGCGCGGCTCCTCGACCTCGGCTGCGGCACCGGATGCGCCGGGGCCGCCTGGGCGCTCGAGGGCCGCCCGACCGCGAGCGTCCTGGCGGTCGACCAGAACGGCTGGGCCGTGAGCGAGGCGCGCTGGACGCTCCGCCAGCTCGGCGTTCCGGGAACCGCGACGCGCGGCAACGCCGCCGCGGCGGGCGCCGCCGAGGCCGCGACCGGTTTCGTCGCCGCGTTCACGGCGAACGAGCTCGAAGAGCTCGCCCGCGACCGGCTGCTCGAGCGCGTGCGCGCCGCGGCCGCGGCCGGCGCGCCGGTGCTGCTGGTCGAGCCCGTCTCGCGGCGCGTCAGCCCGTGGTGGCCCGAGTGGCGCGACGTGTTCCTGCGAGCCGGCGGCCGCGAGGACGAGTGGCGCTTTCGGCCGTCGCTGCCAGAGGCGCTCGCGCTGCTCGGCAAGGCGGCCGGGCTCGACTGCCGCGAGCTCGTCGGCCGCTCGCTCGCGCTCCCGGGGACGCGCCGCGCCGGCTAGGAGGCCGTCTTGGTGTCGGGCGTCTCGCGGTCGTAGATCCGCTTCAGCTCCAGCTTGCCGAAGCCGCCCTCGACCTTGACGTGGACGATGAGCCGGCTGCCGTCCGGCACGCGCTCCCAGGTTTCGGTCACCGCGCCGCCGTGGCTCATCCGGGTCTCGACCTGCAGCTTGCCGTCGTGCCAGGACGACTTGACCTCGGCATCTGCGTCCTCGGCCTTGTACTTCTTCCCGTTCGGGTAGAGCTTGCGCACCTTGCCGACCATGTCGTCGACGTCGATCTCGGTCTCCGTCTGCGCGACCTTGAGCTCGAGCGGCGGGTTGAGCACGGAGCTCTTCCCCTGCTTCAGCTCGCCGTCGCTCGGAGTCGAGGAGCCGCTCCGGCCGCCGCCGCCGCCCCCCATGGCGGCCGTAGCCGCCGCCCCCGCCGTAGCCGCCACCGCGGCCGCCCATTCCGCCGCCGTATCCGCCGTGGCCTCCGCCGTATCCACCGCCACCGCCCCCGCCGTAACCGCCGCCCGAGCCGCCTCCGCGCGCCTCGCGCATCTTCTCCCTGGCATCGTCGCTCAGCGAGACGTTGTAGACCCAGCGCCCCGAGAAGTCGGGGCCGGCCGACGGTTTCGCGTCGCCCGCGGGCTTGGCGTCCGCGGGCTGGGCATCCTGCGCGCACGCCGGCCTCGCGGCGACGGCGGACATGGTCGCAAGCGTCAGGATGAACGGCACGGCGGCGAGACGGGACATCGAGGCCTCCTTCGCTTCTCTCTATCTACTGGAAGGGGCGCCCGAGAGTCGTAAGAAGAATGAAAAAAGACCTCACCGCCCGGCTTCAGCGCACGCCCATCTCCTCGACGAGCCGGCCCGCCCCGTCCACCTCGCTCATCACCCACAGCAGGTAGCGCACGTCGACGTGGATCGAGCGCGTGCGCGCGGCGTCGTAGACGTAGTCCGAGGCGACGGTGTCGAAGGTGCCGTCGAAGAGCAGGCCCACGAGCTCGCCCCGGGCGTTGAGCGTCGGCGAGCCCGAGTTGCCTCCGGTCGTGTCCACCGTCGACAGGAAGTCGACCGGGACGTCCCCGAGCTCCGGCAGCACGTAGCGGCTGGTCCGGCCCTCGTGTAGCGCCCGGATCGCCTCGAGCTCGGCGGAGGGTGCCCGGAACTCGCCCTGTCCCGTGTGCTTCTGCTCGATTCCCGCGAGCGTCGTGAAGGCGCGCCAGTCGACCCCGTCCGCCGCGTTGGGGCGCGCCTTCACCTGCCCGTAGGTCACGCGCAGCGTCGAGTTGGCGTCGGGGGCCAGCAGCCCGCCCGCCTCGGCCAGCAGCGCCTGCGCGTAACGCGGGCGAACCCGTGACGCCGCGCCCAGGCGGCGCTTCTCGGCGTCGCGGACCTGCTCGTCGAGCGGCCCGAGTGCCAGAGCCAGGTCGACGACGGTGTCCTTCGTCGCCGCGATCTCGGCCGGCGTCTCGTCGAGGAGTCGGAGCCGCGCCTCCTCGTCCGCGAGCTTGGTCCCGGCGAGCAGCCGGTCCAGGTACTGGTCGATCGCGGCGCCGCTGTCGGCCTCGGCCATGCCCGGCGTGAGCCCGGCGATCTTGTCGAGGCCCTGGATGCGCGATTCGGCGGGCAGCGCGGCGGCCTGGCGCATCCAGTAGCGCAAGAGCGCCCGGTCGAGGCGCGCGTCGAGCGAGCGCTGCGTGCGCTGCTGGGCCTCGCGGATACGCGGGACGTCGCGCTCCTGGAAGCCGAGCTCGCGCTCGACGTCCAGCGCCTTCGCCTTCTCGACCGCCAGCCGCTCTGCCGTGTGCGCGGCGTTCAGGAGCGGCGACGCCGCGAAGAGCTGCGCCAGGACCGCGTCCCGCTCGCGCGTCTTCGCCGCCTCGGCCGAGAGCGCCGCGAGCGCCGGCAGCACGTCGCCCCAATCCTTCTGGCGGCCGGGGTCGGCGGCGATCCAGGCGGCGAGCCGCTGCTCGCGCGCCTGCTTCTCCGCCAGCAGCCCGCCGCGCACAAGGCCCTCGAGCTTGCCCTTGCGGTTGGTGAGCGTGTTGTTGAGGCCTTGCACGCGGCCTGCCGCCTTGATCTTCAGCGCGGGGTCCTGCTTCCCGAGGGCGTCGAGGATGTCGAGCTGCTCCTGGTAGGTGCGCACGCTGCGCGGGAAGGTCCAGGAGGCGGCCTCCTCCACCTCCGCGTAGGTCTGGAGCCGTTGCGTGCGGCCGGGGTAGCCCGCCACGAACACGAGCTCGCCCTCCATGGCACCCGCAGGCTGGACCTTGAGCCAGCGCCGCGGCCTGTAGGGCACGTTCTCCTTCGCGTGCGGCGCGGGCGTGCCGTCCGGGCCGACGTACGCGCGGTAGAAGCCCCAGTCGCCGGTGTGGCGCGGCCAGCGCCAGTTGTCGGTCTCGCCTCCGAAATCCCCGATGCCCTCGGCCGGGGCGTAGACGAGCCGTACGTCGGAGATCTCGAGCTGCGCGATCTCGTAGAACTGGAGGCCCTCGAAGAAGGAGGCCACGCGGCAACGGCGCCCGCCCGCTTCGCAGGCGGCCGTGCGCTCCTTGATGCGCCGCTCGACGAGCTCGTAACGCTTGCGGTCGTCGAGCTTCGGGTCGAGCTCGGCCGTGATCGCCTGCGTCACCTCCTGGAAGGAGATCGTGACCCAGACCTTCGAGCCCGGGCCGTTCCAGAGCTCCTCCTCGCGCGTCTTGGCGAGAAAGCCGCCCTCCAGCAGGTTCTGCTGCGGGGTCGAGTTGTACTGCAGCGTGCCGGCGGCGCAGTGGTGGTTGGTCACGATCAGGCCGTCGGGCGACACGAACGAGGCGGAGCAGCCGCCGAGCGAGACGACGGCTCCGAGCGGCTGGCCGGCGAGATCCGCGAAGGCCTGGGCATCCCCCGCGAAACCGAGCGCGGCGAGCTTCTGCGCGAGCGCCGGGACCTGCTGCGGCATCCACATCCCCTCGTCGGCTCCGAGCCGGGGCACGACGGCGAGCACGGCGGTCGCGGCAAGCAGGGCGTGCGGTGGGATTCGCATCGGCCGGCCATGCTAGCATCCCGACCGCCTGGGGACGGCGAGGAGCGACGTGGCTCACGAGAGACGGGAGCCGCTGGGGTCGAGGGCCGCACCGGTGCTGCGCGTGGTCGGCGCGATCCTGCTCGCCTGTGGCATGGTCCACCTCTACGCCGACCGCGTGGTGTTCGACGCCGCCACCTTCGGCGCGCGCGCCGCTCTCTGCCTGGGCGACCTGCGCGTCGCCACCTACGCGGCCGAGCGGATCGCCGACGAGGCCGTCGCGCAGCGGCGCGACCTCGTGGGCTACCGGCCGCTGATCGTCGGCGGGGCGCGCGCGATCGTCAGCTCCGAGGCGTTCCGCGCCGGCTTCCGCCACGCGGCGCAGGGTGCCCACGCCGCGCTCTTCTCGCAGGGCGCCGAGCGCGTCGCACTCGCGGTGCCCGACCTCGGCGTGCTGGTGCGCAGCGCGCTCGCGCACGACCCGGCCATCGCGGAGCGCATCCCGGCGAGCCTGCGCGGCAGCGTCGCGCTCCAGCCGAGCGGACGCTACGGGCGCGCGCTCCTCGCGCTCATCAAGCTCGGCCACCGCTTCCGCCGCAACGCCTTCCTCTCGATAGGGGCGGGAGCGCTCTTCCTGTTCCTCGGCATCGCCCTCCCGCGCGACCGCCGCGAGGCGCTCTTGCGCGGCGGGGCGGCGCTGGCCGTGGTCGCGCTCGTGCTCTTCTTCCTGCCGCCCCTGGCGCGCACGGCGCTCACCGCCTCGCTCCAGCGTGCGGAGCTGCGGCCGGTGGTCGCGGGGATCTTCGACGCCTTCGCCTCCGGGCTGCGCACCTGGGCGCTCGTGCTGGCGGGCATGGGAGTCGTGCTCGCCGCGGCGGCCTCCTCCTTCGCCAGCCACGTCGAGATCGAGGAGATCGGCCGCCGCGTCTGGACGCGGCTGCAGACGCCGGCCCGCAGCTTCGGCGGCGAGCTGCTGCGCTCCACGCTGCTGCTGGCGTTCGGGCTGCTGGCCGCGCTGCGGCCCGCCGCGACCCTGCAGGCGCTCGTGGTGGTCGCCGGCGCGATCCTGGCGTTCGAGGGCCTGCGCGAGCTGTTCATGCTGGTGCCGCCGCGCGTGCAGCAGGCGGCGCGCGAGGCCGAGCAGGCCGCGGCCGAGGCCCGCGAGCGCATCGACTTCCAGGGCGCGCGCACCCTCGGCCGCTACGCGGTCGTGGGCGCGCTCGCGCTCGGCCTGGTCGGGACGGGCGTCGCGTTCGTGGGCAGCCGCGGGGCGCTGCCGCCGGCGCCGGCCTTCACCGATGCCTGCAACGGCGACCGCTCGCTCTGCGGCAGGCGCGTCGACGAGGTGGTGTTCCCGGGCGCCCACAACTCGATGTCGTCGGCTGAGCTCGGCTGGATGTTCCCGAACCAGGAGCTCGCGACGCCGGCGCTGCTGGGATACGGGATCCGCGCGCTCTTGTTCGACGTCCACTACGGCGCGCCGCTCGGGGACCGCGTGCGCACGGAGATCCAGGACGAAGCCGCCTCGCGGGCGAAGTTCGAGAAGGCGATCGGCAAGGAGGCGGTGGACGCCGCGATGCGGATCCGCGCGCAGCTTTCGGGGCTGCCGAGCGGCCCGCGCGCGGCCTACCTGTGCCACGGTTTCTGCGAGCTCGGGGCGACGCCGCTCGTGCCGATGCTCGAGGGCGTGCGCGATTTCCTGGTCGCGCACCCGGGCGAGGTGCTCGTGTTCGTGATCGAGGACTACGTGACGCCCGCGGACCTGCAGGCCGCATTCCAGGCGAGCGGGCTCGAGCGCTTCGTCTACCGCGGCGAGATGAAGGCGCCGTGGCCGACGCTCGGCGAGCTCGTCGCACGCGACGAGCGCGTGCTCGTCTTCGGCGAGAACGACACGGCCGGCGTGCCCTGGTACCACCGCGCCTTCGACACCTTCCAGGAGACGCCCTACAAGTTCCTGGCGCCGGACGCCTTCTCCTGCGTGGCGAACCGCGGCGGCAGCGCGGGCGCGCTCTTCCAGATCAACCACTGGATCGAGACGCTGCCCGCCCCCAAGCCCTCGAACGCGATCCTCGTCAACGCGCACGGCTTCCTGCTGGCGCGCGCGCGGAAGTGTCAGCAGGAGCGCGGCAAGCTGCCGAACATCCTGGCCGTCGACTTCGCCCGCACCGGCGACGTCGTCGGTGTCGCCGCCGAGCTGAACGGCCTCGCCCCGGCGCAGACAACCAAGGAGGACGACAAGCCATGACTCTCCGAAGACCGACGCTGCGGGAGGCGGCGGCGCTCGCGGCGCTGCTGCTGGCTTCGGCCTGTGCCAGCCTCAAGCCGCCGACGCTGGCGCTGGACGGGCTCAAGGTCGGCGACATGGGCCTGAGCGGCGTCGCGCTCGACGTCGGCTTCCGCATCCGCAACCCCAACCCGGAGCCGCTCCGGATCGAGCGCTTCGAGTACGAGCTGCTCGTGAACGGCAGCTCGCTCGGCCACGGCTACGAGCCGAAGGGCGTCGAGCTGCCGGGCTACGGCGAGGCCAAGGTCGCGTCCCGCTTCGACGTCAACGCGCTCCACGTGCCGGGCGCCGTGATGAAGGTGCTGCACCAGGACAAGGTGCACGCCCGCGCCAGGGGCAAGTACTTCACCTCCGGCGCGTTCGGGAAGAAGGAGCTGGGCTTCGACTCGGACGTCGACGTGAACCTCGGCCACTAGGCCCCTCGCCGCACCGGGGAGCGCGTCAGCGCCTGATCTTCGCGAGCGTGGCGAGCGCCTTCTCGCGCGCGGCTGTCTGGCTGCCGGCGGGAAGCGGCTCGGGGAGCGACAGCAGCACGTAGAAGGCCTGCAGCAGGTGGCGCGCGTTCTCCGACGCGTCGAGCGCCGCGGGGTCGGGCGGGGACTTCGCCCACAGCTGCTTCTCGAGCGCCGGGAACCGGTCGAACCAGGCATCGAGGCTCAGGGCGTCGAAGTCGGAGCGCCGCACGAGCGACACGAGCGCTGCGGCGAGACGCTCGGCCTCGGAGTGCGTGAAGACGGGCGTACCGGGCGCCGTCAGCTTGCTCCACACGGCGTCGAGCAGGTGCCTGTGGTCCATCGCCGCGAAGCGCGTGTCGCGCGCGAGGAACTTCAGGAGGTCGGCGGTGTGCGCCGTGGCGTGGATCCAGCCGACGCGCGGCTCGAAGCCGCGCAGGTCGCGCTCGCCCGCGAGGTAGGCGAACGCGTCGTCGACGAGGCGCGCGTAGCCCGCGGCGTCGAGCGCCGGATCCTGGAGCTCGAGCGCGGCGAGGATCGACAGGTCGAGCGCCGAGAAGGAGCGTAGCAGCACCGAGTCGTCGCCGGTCGCGCCGATCTCGCGCCGCAGGTTGGCGCCGAGCGTGGCCGTGAGGGCCCGCCTCTCCTCCGCGGAGAGCCGGCGCTTGCCGTAGACGCAGCTCGCGACGACGTCGTAGCCGATCTGGTCGCGCCACTCGCTGTCGGCGGATCCCAGGAGCGTCGCGGCTTCGTTCACGAGACCCGCGGCCGTCTCGCCCGCGGGCACCACGCAGTCCTTGGCGAGCGCCATCCAGAAAGCCTTGCCGCGCCGCTCGGCGGGCTGCGGAGCGGCGTCGAGCAGTGCCGCCGCGAGCACGACCGGGCCCGCGATCATCGGCGCTTTGGCCGTCGCGCTCGGCTGCGGCCCCGACCCCGCTTGGGCGCGAGACCGTCGCGCCCAAGCCTGGCGATCTCGTCGAACAGGTAGACCGCGGAGCGCATCGACTTTTTCCAGTCGCCGAGGTGCAGGCTCTCGTCCTCGGAGTGCGCCGCGCAGCCCGGGTCCTCGACGCCCGCGAGCAGGCACGGCACGCCGAGCGCGTCGGCGAACGGCTTGACGAAGCCGATCGACGCCCCCGACCCGATCAGCGCGGGCTTCCTGCCGTAGCCGCGCTCGAGGGCGCGCAGCGCCGCCTCGGCCGCCGGACCGGTCGGATCGCTCGTCCACCACGGCGTCGTGCGCGTCACGCGCGCTTCGATCTTTGCGCCTGCGGGAGGACGGGCGACGAGCGTGCGGATCAGCTGGCTTCCCGCGCGCCGGGGATCCATGTGGGGCACGGTTCGCAGCGACAGCCGCGCGCGGGCCGAGTCGAGGATCTGGTTCGCCGCGCCGTGCAGCGGGTGCGCCTCGATCGCGATCACGGTGAGCGACGGGCGCGTCCAGAGCTGCTCGTAGACGCTCGCTCCCTTCTCGCGCTCGAGCTTCGTGCCCGGCAGCATCCCCGCGCCGCGCCGGAACGCGGCCTCGGAGAACGGCAGGCGCGCGAGCCGCGCGCGCACCGCCGGCGTCGGCTTTGCCACGTCCGTGTAGAGGCCGGGAACGGCGATGCGGCCGTCCCCGGCGCGCAGCTCGTCCAGCAGCCGGCACAGGATGCGCACCGCGTCCGGCACGGCGCCGCCGAAGTCGCCGCTGTGGACGGGCCGCCCGAGGCAGGTCACCTCCACGTCCACCTGCACGAGGCCCCGCAGCTGCCAGGTGAGCGCCGGCACGCCGGTCGCGAAGTTGTAGGTGTCGGAGAGCACGACGACGTCCGCGTCGAGCTTGTTGCGGTGCTGTTTCAGGAAGAGCGGCAGGCTCTCCGAGCCCGTCTCCTCCTCGCCCTCGATCAGGAAGCGCAGGTTGACGGGAACGCCGCCGGCATCCTGGATGCAGGCCGACGCCGCGGCGACCCAGGCCAGGAAGCCGCCCTTGTCGTCGGCCGTGCCGCGGCCGTAGAGCCGCCCCTTCTTCTCGACCGGCAGGAACGGCGGCCGCGTCCAGCGCTCCTCGGGTCCGGGCGGCACCACGTCGTGGTGGCCGTAGACGAGCACGGTGGGCGCGCCGGGCGCCTTCAGCCAGTCGCCGTAGACGTAGGGCGGCACGCCCGGCACGGTCAAGAGCTCGACGTTCAGGACGCCCAGGCGCGCGAGCAGCGACGCAGTCACCTCGGCGGACGCGCGCAGGTCGTCGGGCGGGAAGCCCGGGGCCGACACGCCCGGCACGCGCACGAGCTCGGCGAGCGCCTGCTTGAACTCGCCGAAGCGGCGGTCGACCGCGCGCAGCGCGGCCGAGAGCGAGGCGTTCCTGGAGCTCACTCCCGGCAGTCTGTCACATCACCGCGGTCGGCGGCGCGGGCTCGTCCGCGCGGCCGGCGGCGCCGAGCGGGCGCTGCACCAGGTAGAAGAGCAGGAACAGCATCACCGGAACTGCCAGGACCGCTGCGTAGTCCGCGAGCGCCGTCACCTGCGGGAAGGCGACCTGTACGCTCGGATCATTCGAGGCCTGGTACGCCCTAAAGGCTACGAAGCCGGCGATCGCAAGACCCATGAGCGCCTCGCCCGCGATCAGACCCGAGGCGGTGAGCACACCCGCGTTCTCGACGCGAGCCTTTTGCGCGGCATTGTAGCCACGCTTCTCGGCCTGGCGGTCGACGAACCCGCGCACGAGACCGCCGACGAAGATCGCAAACGTGGTCTCGAGCGGCAGGTACATGCCGACCGAGAACAGCATCGGGCTCTTGACCCGCACCAGGATAAGGGCGAACCCCATCCCGATCCCGGCCACCACCAGCGGCCACGCCATCTCGCCGCCCACGATGCCCTGCGAGATCGAGGCCATCAGGCCGGCCTGCGGTGCCGAGAGGCTCGGGCCGCCGAAGCCGCCGGTCGCCGGGTTCTGGGCGAGGTCGGCCTTGTTCAGCAGGTAGAGCGGGAAGAATAGCGTGAGCCCCGCCACGACGACTCCGATCAGGTCACCGACCTGCATCTTCCACGGCGTGCCGCCGAGGATGTGGCCGACCTTGAGGTCCTGCAGCATCTCGCCCGCGACCGCCGACGAGACGCAGACGACCGCCGCCACGCCGAGCACCGCGGCGACGCCCTGCATCCCCTTCACGCCGACGATCACCATCGTGAGCGCGGCGACGATCGTGGCCGCGAGCGTGAGGCCCGAGATCGGGTTGTTGGAGGAGCCGATCAGGCCCACCAGGTTGCCGGAGACCGCGGCGAAGAAGAAGCCCGTCACGAGCATCACGATCGCCGCGAAGATCGCGCCCGGCAGCACCTGCGTGAAGTAGAGGTAGAGCGCGATCATCAGCACGAAGACGACGCCGATACCGGCGAGCACGGTCTTGAACGACAAGTCGCGCTCCGTGCGCTCGGTGGCGGCCTTGGCGGCCGCCGACTTCTGCAGGTCGGCGATGCCGCGCTGGATGCCGCTCGCCAGGTTCTTGCGCATGCGGAAGAGCGTGAAGCTCGCGCCCACCAGCATGCCGCCGACCGCGATCGGCCGCACCACGAAGCGCCACAGGTGGCCGGCCATCGCCGCCCAGCCGATGCTGCCGTCGGCGGCGGTGTAGGACGGCGCGAGCTGCGGCCCGAGGAAGAAGACCAGCAACGGCACGAAGAGGCCCCACGACATCAGCCCCCCCGCGAAGTTCAAGGCGCCGAGCTCGGGGCCGATGATGTAGCCGACGCCGAGGTAGGCCGGGCTCACGCCGGGCGCCTGGAACGTGGTGGCGCCGCCGGCCGTGATCGTCGCCGCGTCGGACTTGAGGCCGAGGCGCACGAAGCTCTCCTTGAGCTTCCCGACCGCGAGCGTGAAGGTGTTCGAGGCGCTGAAGGCGCCGGCATCGCCCAGCAGCTTGACGAGCGCGCCCACCCCCATCGCGCTGAAGAGGCGCAGCGCCGCATCCGCGCCGCGCTGGCCGGCCTTGTGGATCTCGGCCGCCGCGACCGACTCGGGGTAGGGCAGCGACTGGTCCTCGACCATCACCCGGCGCAGCACGGTCACGAACAGCACGCCCAGGATGCCGCCGACGATCATGAGCGCGCTCGCCGTCAGGTACTCGGCGATGTCGAACTTCTTGAAGGTCCAGATCTGCAGGATCACGAAGGCCGGGATCGTGAAGATCGCGCCCGCCGCGACCGACTCGCCGATCGAGCCGACCGTGCGCGCGAAGTTCTCCTCGAGCAGCGATCCCTTCATGAGCCGCAGCACCGCCATGCCGATTACCGCGGCCGGGTAGGTGGCGGCGATCGTCATCCCCGCGCGCAGGCCGAGGTAGGCGTTGGCCGAGCCGAGGATCACGCACATCACGAGCCCGAGAACGAGCGCCCGCAGCGTGAACTCCGACATCGTCGAGTCGTCGGGGACGTAGGGCTTGTGGGCCTTGTCGCTCATGCGGCCTCCCGGGATCGGGCGGGATTCTACACTCCGGCCGCTCCCGCACCCACAAGGCGTGGCACCACGACCTGTGGCACCCGGGCGCGGCCACCCTCGCCGAGTTCGCTTAGACTCGGGATCGAGAGGCCCGAGATGTCCCGATCCGAGGTCGCGGCCGCGCTCGATCGCGCCGAGCAGGAGCTCGGGCAGACGCTCGCCCGCCTCGCCGACCTCGTCCGGATCCCGAGCGTGTCGGCCGAGGGCTTCCCCGCCGCCGAAGTGCGCCGCTCGGCGGAGGCCACGGCGTCCCTCCTGCGCGAGGCGGGGCTCGAGAACGTGCGGCTCATCGAGACGGACGGCCACCACCCCTACGTCTACGCGGACTGGCAGCACGCGGCCGGTGCCCCGACGCTGCTCGTCTACGGACACCACGACGTCCAGCCGCCGGGGCGGCCCGAGCGCTGGACGACGCCCGCGTTCGAGCCGAGCGAGCGCGGTGGACGTCTCTACGGCCGCGGCGCGGTCGACGACAAGGGCACGTTCTTCACCCACGTCGCGGCGATCCGCGCCTGGCTCGGGAGCGCAGGCCGCCTGCCGCTCAACGTCAAGCTGCTGATCGAGGGCGAGGAAGAGATCGGCTCGCCGGGGCTCGAGGCCTTCCTCGCCCGCCACGGCAAGGAGCTCTCGGCCGACGTCGCGGTGCTGGCCGACACCGGCAACTTCGACGTCGGGCATCCGGCGCTCACCTACCAGCTGCGCGGCATCTGCCAGGTGGACGTCGAGGTGCGCTGCCTGAAGCAGCCGGTGCACAGCGGCTTCTACGGCGGCCCCACGCCCGACGCCGTGCGCATCCTGGCGCGACTCATCGCCTCGCTCGAGAAGAAGGACGGCTCGCTCGACGTGCCCGGGCTCTACGCCCGCGTGGCGACGCCCGGGAAGCGCCAGCTGCGGCGCATCCGCGCGCTGCCGTTCCGCGAGCCGAAGTTCCGCGCCTCGGCTGCGATGCGCCCGGGCACGCGCTTCGTCGGCGAGCGGCGCTACTCGGTGTGGGAGCGGCTCTGGACGCGCCCCGCGCTCACCGTGATCGCGCTCGAGGCGCACGAGCTCGCCGGCTCGTCGAACCAGGTGATCGACGCGGCGCGCGCCCGGCTGTCGCTGCGCACCGTCCCGCGCATGGACGAGCGCGAGGCCGGGCGGCTGCTGGCGCGGCGCATCACCCGACGGCCGCCCGCCGGCGCCCGCGTCACGGCCCGGGTGAGCGGCACGGCACGCTGGTGGACGACCGACCCCGAGGGCCCAGCCTTCGAGGCCGCCCGCCGCGCGCTCAGGGCCGGCTACGGCCGCGAGGCCGCCATGATCGGCGCCGGGGGCTCGATCGGCTTCGTGAAGCCGTTCTCGAGCGCGCTCGGCGGCGTGCCGTGCCTGCTGATGGGAGTCGAGGATCCGCACTCCGCGATCCACTCGGAGAACGAGAGCCTGCACCTCGGCGATTTCCGCAAAGGGCTGCGCGCAGCGGTGCACCTCTACGAGGAGCTGAAGCTCGCGCTCGAGCCGAGCCAGGGCCGACCCGCCGGACGCCGTCCGTCCGGCCGCGCCCGCTGACCCCGGGAGGATTCATGAGACGCTCGCCCACGCTCGCCGCCCTGCTGTGGCTCGCCGTGCCGCTCGCCGCACCGTGCCAGGACGCCCCCGACGGCCCGCAGCTGCGGGCGCTGCTCGACGAGTTCCTGGCGGGCGCCTCGCGCAACGACGCCGCCGTGCACGAGCGCTTCTGGGCCGACAGCCTCGTCTACACGCGCTCGACCGGGCGCCGCATCGGCAAGGCCGACATCCTGAAGGACGTGCGCGAGGTGCCGGCGCACGGCGTCATGTCCCGCTACAGCGCCGACGACGTGCGCATCCAGCAGTTCGGCGACGCCGCCGTCGTGGCCTTCCGGCTCGTGGGCACGACGCCGAACGACGACGTGCTCGAGCGCGACGAGTTCCTGAACACCGGCACGTTCGTCAAGCGGGACGGCCGCTGGCAGGCCGTCGCCTGGCAGGCGACGCGCGTGCCGCTCGCGGGCGCTGAGGCCGAGCGGCAGGTCAAGGCGTTCGACGCCGCCTTCCACGCCGCGCTGCTCGCGCCCGACGTGAAGACGCTCGGCAGGCTGCTCGACGACGGCT
Organism: uncultured Acidobacteriota bacterium; assembly: GCA_963740655.1. Lineage (GTDB taxonomy): Bacteria > Acidobacteriota > Vicinamibacteria > Fen-336 > Fen-336 > DATBSL01. The sequence goes on along the minus strand of CAVUFF010000011.1, from coordinate 743,500 downwards.
TCAGCTGGACGCACAGCGACGGCCACAAGCTGACGGGACCCGAGCTCGTCGCCGAGCTCGACTCGGGGACGCTGCGCTACGCCAAGCTCCAGACGAGCGGCGTCACCACCTGGGTGCGCGGCGCGACGGCCGTCCTCCGCGGGGACTCGCTGCGCCAGCGCAGCTCGATTCCCGCCACGCCGGGCAAGGGCGACCCCGAGCCGCTCGCGATCTTCTACACGCTCACGCTGGTGCACGACGGCAACGCCTGGAAGGCCGTGGCGCTGCACTCCGGCCGCAAGTAGGGCTCGACGCGCAGCCCGGGGGCCGGCCTCACAGCACGAACGTGACCTTGTTGATCTCGCGCAGCGTCGTGACGCCGGCGAACACCTTCTCGAGCGCCGAGTCGCGCAGGAAGGTCATGCCCTCCTCGCGCGCGGCCTGCTTGATCTCGGCCGCCGGGCGACGCTCGAGGATCAGCTGCCGGATGCGGTCCGACATGTCGAGCAGCTCCGCCACGGCGGTGCGGCCGTGGAAGCCGGTGCCGCCGCACTCGTCGCAGCCCGGCGCCTCGTAGAACAGCTGGTCCTGGTAGAGGTCGGGGTCGAGGCCCGACTCGCGCAGCAGCAGCGGCGCCGGCGGCGCGGGAGCCCGGCAGGCGCGGCACAGCACGCGCACCAGGCGCTGCGCCATCACGCAGTTGAGCGCGGAGACGAAGTTGTAGGGCTCGACGCCCATGTGCAGGAAGCGGCCGATCACGTCGAACACGTTGTTGGCGTGGACCGTCGTGAACACCAGGTGCCCGGTGAGCGCCGACTGGACCGCGATCTGCGCGGTCTCGGGGTCGCGCACCTCGCCCACCATGATCTTGTCGGGGTCGTGGCGCAGGATCGAGCGCAGCCCGCGCGCGAAGCCGAGCCCCTTCTTCTCGTTGACCGGCACCTGCACGATGCCCGGGATCTGGTACTCGACCGGGTCCTCGATCGTGATGATCTTGTCCTCGGGCGAGGCGATCTCGCTGAGCGCGGCGTAGAGCGTCGTGGTCTTGCCGCTGCCGGTCGGCCCGGTCACCAGCACCATGCCGTAGGGCTCGGTGATGTACTTCCGGAGCTTGCGCAGGTCGGGCTCGGAGAAGCCGAGCACGTCGAGCCGCAGGCTGCGGAACGCGGCGTGGAGCTGCTCCTTGTCCAGGATGCGGATCACCGCGTCCTCGCCGTGCAGCGACGGCATGATCGAGACGCGGAAGTCGATCGTGCGGCCCTTGACGCGCAGCCGGAAGCGCCCGTCCTGGGGCACGCGCTTCTCGGCGATGTCGAGCTCGGACATCACCTTCAGCCGGCTGATGATCGTGTCGTGGTGGCGCTTGTCGAGCGGCTCGAGCGCGGGGTGCAGCACGCCGTCGATCCGGTACTTGGCGACGACCTCGCGGTCCTTGGTCTCGATGTGGATGTCGGAGGCGCGCCGCTCGATGGCACCGAGCACGAGCGAGTCCACGAGGCGCACGATCGGGCTCTCGCCGGGCAGCAGCTTCTCCTCGATCGCGGCGGTCTCGTCGTCGCTGACGAGCTGCAGCCGCAGCCCCTCGCTCGCCTGCTCGAGCAGCAGCTCGCCGCCGCGGTGGCGGCGCAGCAGCGCCTCGACGCGCTCCTTGGGCGCGAGCACCGGCTCGATCGGCCGCTCGAGCAGGAACTCGAGCTCGTCGACGCGCGTCTCGTCGTCGAGCGCGCCGAACGCGAGCACCAGCCGCCCGCCCGCGCGGCGCACCGGAACGCAGCCGTAGCGCACGAGAAGCTCGAGCGGAACCTCGGCCCAGAGCGCGGCGTCGTCGGAAACGCTGTCGAGCGGCTCGCGCGGCAGGTCCGGCGCGTGGCTGGCGTCCGCCATGCGGGGATCGTAGCACGCAGCCTCGCGCCCGCCCGCCGCGAGAGCCGGCGTCAGCCGCGCGCCAGAAGCTCGACCGAGCGCTGCAGCGCCAGCAGCCGCGCGAAGGTCCCGCCGCGCGCGCGGAGCTCCTCCGCGCGGCCGCGCTCCACCACGCGGCCGCGCTCGAGCACCAGCACCTCGTCGAAGGCGTCGAGTGCCGCCAGGCGGTGCGTCACGAGCAGCGTGGCGCGCCCGGCTCCAGCACGCACGATCTCGGCCATCAGCTCGCGCTCCGTGAGCGCGTCCGTGTGGGCGGTCGGCTCGTCGAGCAGCAGCAGCTCCGCGTCCCGCAGCAGCGCCCGCGCGAGCGCCAGCCGCTGGCGCTCGCCTCCCGACAGGCGCATCCCCTCTTCGCCCACCCAGCCGTCGAGGCCGCCTGGCAGCCGCTCGACGAGCCCGCCGAGGCACGCTCGGCGCACGACCGCAGCGAGCTCGGCCGCCCCGGCGTCGGGACGGCCGAGCAGCAGGTTCTCGCGCAGCGTCCCCGTGAAGACGTGGGCGCGCTGGGCCGCGTAGGCCACGCGCGCGCGCGCTGCGCCGGACGGCCAGTCCGCGAGGTCCCGGCCCTCGAGCCGGATCGAGCCGCGCGGGGCGTCCCAGAAGCGCAGCAGCAGCTGCGCGAGCGTCGACTTGCCCGAGCCGCTCGCGCCGACGACGGCCGCGCGCCGCCCGCGCGCAAGGCGCAGGCTCACGCCGTCGAGCGCCGGCCGCGCGGCGCCGGGATAGGCGAAGCGCAGCTGGCACACCTCGAAGAGCGGCGCGGACGCGACGGGCGCGGGCGCGCCGCCGACCGGCTCGGCGACGGCGGGCGGCGCGTCGACCACGTCCAGGATCCGCCGCGACGCCTCCCGCATCGCCGCGAGGGCGTGCCAGGCCGTGGGCAGCGGCGCGACGGCTTCGAACGCCGCGAGCGTCACGAGCGTCGTGCTCGCGAGCCACACGCCGTCGAGCGCGCCGGCCGACGCGAGCGGAATCGCGAGCGCCAGCACGCCGAGCGTGGCGATGTCGGCCGACAGCATGCCGAGCGCCGCGCCGAGCGCCGCCGCGTCGGCGAGCCTCGCCTGCGCGCGGGATACCGCGCGGCCGAGCGCGGACAGGCGGCGAGCGTGCGCCTCCTCGGCGCCGAGCGCCAGCAGGTCGGCGACGCCGCGGGCGCCGTCCGCGAGCGCGGCCGCCAGCTCGCCGCGCAGTGCCGGCAGCCCCCGGCCGGCGCCCGCGCCGAGCCGGACCGAAAGCGCGGGCGCGACCACGCCCGCGACCAGCAGCCCGCCGAGAGCCGCGCCGGCCAGCGGGACCGACACGCGCGCCAGCACGCCGGCGAGCAGCGCCGCGGTCGCGAGCGCCGCGAGGCTCGGCCCGAGCGCGCGCGGATACAGCCCCTCGAGCACTCCGACGTCCTCGACGAGCCGGGCGACGAGGTCGCCGCGGCGCCGCTCCAGCAGCCGGGCGGGCGCGAGCGGCACGAGGGCGCGCAGCAGAGCCAGGCGCAGCCGCGCCAGCAGCCGCAGCGTGACATCGTGCGACACGAGCCGCTCGAGGTAGCGAAGTACGGCTCGCGACACTCCGAAGGCGCGCACGCCCACGATCGCGACGGACAGGGCTGCGATGCCCGGGTGAAGCGCCGCCAGGGACAGCAGCCAGGCGGAGGTGGCCACGAGCCCCATCCCCGAGGCGATCGTCGCGGCCTGGAGCACGGCCGCCGCCGCGGCACGGCGCGGCTCCGGCAGAGCCAGCCGGGCCAGCCGGACGAGCGGCTCGCTCACGCCGAGCCTCCCCACGCCGCGAGCAGCCGCGGGTAGACCGTGCCCGATGCCGCGAGCGCCGCGGGCTCGCCCTCTTCCACCACGCGGCCGTGCGCGAGGAAGGCGACGCGGTCCGCGGCGGCCACGGTGGTGAGCCGGTGCGCGACGAGCAGCACCGTCCGACCCGTGCGCAGGCGCGCGATCGCTTCGATCACGGCCGCTTCGCTCGCGGGATCCAGCTGCGCCGTGGGCTCGTCGAGGACCAGGACGCGAGCGTCCCTGAGGAAGGCGCGCGCGAGCGCCACGCGCTGCGCCTCGCCGCCCGAGAGGCGCTCGCCGCCCTCTCCCACCGGAGTGTCCAGGCCGCGCGGCAGCTCGCGCACGAGCTGCGCCAGGCCGGCGAGCTCGAGCGACCGCTCGAGCTCGTCCGGCCGGGCCTGCGGGTTCGCGAGCCGGAGGTTCTCGCCGAGCGTCGCGTGGAACAGCCTCGGCTGCTGCGGCACCCAGGCGACCCGGCGGCGCCAGTCCTCCGCGCGGATCCCCGAGAGCGGGGCCTCGCCGACGAAGAGCCCGCCCGAGTCCGGCTCGGCGAAGCGCAGCAGCAGACGCGCCACGGTCGACTTGCCCGCGCCGGTCGGCCCGACGAGCGCGAGCGTTCGCCCGGCGGGGATCTCGAGGCTCAGGCCGTCGAGGGCGCGCGGGCCCGGTCGCTCGTACGCGAAGCAGACCGACTCGAAGCGGATCCGCGGCGGACGCTCGTCCGCGGACGCAGGCGGCACCGGCTGCGCCGGCGTCAGGACGGCCGGGGCCGCGAGCCTCGCCTCGGCTTCCAGTATCGTGGCCATCCGCGCCGCGGCTTCGCGCCCCGCCATGCCCGCGTGGAAGGCCGCGCCGAGCGAGCGCAGCGGGCGATAGAACTCGGGGGCGAGCACCAGCACGAAGAGCGCCTGTTCGAAGGCGATCCTCGCGTAGAGCAGGCGCAGGCCGACCTCGACCGCCACCACGGCGGTTCCGAGCGTGGCGAGCGCCTCGAGCGCCAGCGCCGAGACGAAGGCGAGGCGCAGCACGTCCATCGTGAGGGCGCGGTGGCGCTCGTTCGCCTGGGCGAGCACGCGCAGCTCGTCCTCGGCGCGGCCGAAGGCCAGCAGGGTCGCGAGGCCGGCGAGCGCGTCGTGGAAGCGCGCGGCGAGCCGCGAGAGCATCGCCCACTGCCGCCGCGCGCGCTCGTTCGCCGCCTGCCCGATCAGCCACATGAAGAGCGGAACGAGCGGGAACGTCGCGAGCAGCACGAGCGCCGAGAGCGGGTCTCGCAGCAGCACCGCCGCGAGCACCAGCGCGGGCACGAGGCCGGCCAGCGCGGCCTGCGGCAGGTACTGCGCGAGGTACGGGTCGAGCGCCTCGACGCCGCCCGTGAGCGTGTGGACGAGCTCGCCCGTGCGCTCGCGCGTCGCGAAGCCCGGGCCGAGGGCCAGCAGGCGGCGCGCCAGGCGGTCGCGCACGGCCAGGCGCACCCGGCGCGAGAAGCCCTGGGCGAGGTGCTCCTGCAGCCACACCAGCGCGGCCCGCAGCGCGGCCACCGCCGCCGCCGCGGCGAGCACCGGGGCCAGCGCGGCGAGCGTGCGGCCGCCGAGGAACGCCGCCGAGATCGCGCGGCTCAGCAGGGCGGCTTGAGCGACGACCGCCGCTCCGGCGAGCGCGCCGCAGGCGACGGCCGGTGCGAGGCCGCGCATGGGCGACACATCCTCGGCAGGCACGAGACGTCGCAGCGGGCGCACGCCGCAACGCTATCAGGACTCGTCGCGCGCGCTCACTCCAGGACCTCGAGCCGGACCTGCCCCGTTCCCGGCCGGATCAGGCCGAGCGCGCGGCCGGCGGCGCGCGACAGGTCGATGATGCGCGGGTCGAAGTCCGGGCCGCGGTCGTTGATGCGCACCACGACATTGCGCCCCGTGGCGAGCAGCGTCACTCGCACGCGCGTGCCGAACGGCAGCGTGGGATGCGCGGCCGTCAGGGCGTCCTGGTCGTAACGCTCCCCGTTGGCCGTCTCCTTGCCGTCGAAGCCGGGCCCGTACCACGACGCGATCCCCTCCTCGGTCGACGGCGTGCCCTCGCTCGCCCGCGGCGGAGGCGAGGACTGCGCGAGTTCAGGCGCAGCAGGCGCAGGCTCCGCTCGGAGCGGTGTTGCCGGAAGCTGAGGCGTCGACTCGGGCGGCCGCCGGGACCCGCACTGCACGAGCACGACCAGTAAGGCAAAGGCCGCGAGCACGCACAGCGCTTCGCCCTTTGTACATCTGGCCATGCCTCCTTTGACTGCAAGAAGGACGCCACGCCGCGCTCAGTACTCCAGCTTCGTCTCCGCGGTGATGCGGTGCCGGAACACCCAGTAAGTCCAGCCCTGGTACGCGAGCACGACGGGCACGAAGATCCCCGCGACGATGCTCATGATCCGCAGCGTGTAAGCGGTGGAGGCCGCGTTGTAGATCGTGAGGCTCCACGCCGGGTCCAGGCTCGAGACCATCACGCGCGGGAAGAGCGCCATGAACAGCGTGGCCACGGACAGGACGATCGTGAGTGTCGTCATCACGAACGCCCAGCCCATGCTCGCGCGGTGGATCAGGTAGCCGGCCGAGACGAGCGCGCCGAGCGCGGCCAGCGGCACGAGGCCGGGGTTCAGGCCGAGGCGGGCGTAGACGTCCGTCCAGGCGTAGGTGCCCGCAACGAACAGGAGCAGCAGCACCGTGGCCGCGGGGCCGATCCTCTTGATCGCCGCGAGCGAGCGCGCGCGGATCGGATCGGTGCTCTTGAGGTGGAGGAAGATCGCGCCGTGCGTCACGAACAGGCTCAGCGAGGCCAGCCCGGCCACGATCGTGTACGGCGACAGCAGGTCGAGGAAGCCGCCGACGTAGTTCTTCGAGGCGTCGATCGGGACCCCCTTCAGCAGGTTGGCGAGCGCGACGCCCCACAGCAGCGAGGGCAGCAGGCTGCCGAAGAAGATCGCGCAGTCCCAGAACGCGCGCCAGGCGGGGCGCTCGTCCTTGCTCCGGAACTCGAACGCGACGCCGCGCAGGATGAGCGCGGCCAGGATCAGGAACAGCGCCAGGTAGAAGCCGCTGAACAGCGTCGCGTACCAGTGCGGGAAGGCGGCGAAGATCGCGCCCCCGCCGGTCAGGATCCACACCTCGTTCCCGTCCCACACGGGACCGATCGTGTTGATGACCCGACGCCTTTCGGAGTCGGTCTTCGCCAGGAACGACAGCAGGATCCCGACGCCGTAGTCGAAGCCCTCGAGCACGAAGAAGCCGGTGAACAGCACGGCGATCAGCACGAACCAGAGCGTGTTGAGATCCATGGCTCTCCCCCTCAGGCCCGCGCGGCGCCGGCCGCGCCCAGCTCGGCGTCCACGGCCGCGGCGCCGGTCGAAGGCGGCAGGCCGGCCTTCGCGAACTTCGCGAGCAGGTAGCAGGTCGGCGGCCATCAGCCCCCGTACAGCAGCGTGAAGCCGACGAGTGTGATGAGCACCTCGCCCGCGCCGACGTCCGGGCGAGACGCCTTTTTCGATCGTCATCACGCCGAACACGATCCAGGGCTGCGCGGCCGATCTCGGTGAAGATCCAGCCGGCGCTGTTGCCGACGTAGGGCAGCACCATCGCGGGCACCAGCAGCGCCAGCAGCCGCGGGCTGCGCTCGACGCGGTTCCCGACCTGGGCCGCGAGCGCCCAGGCCGAGAGAAGCAGCATCAACATCCCTGCGCCGACCATCGCCCGGAAGTTCCAGTACGTCCACATCACGGGCGGCACGTAGTCGCCAGGACCGAAGCGTGGCGGCGTACTCGGCCTGCAGGTCGCGTGATCCCCTTGACCTCGCCCGCGAAGCGGTTGTGGGCGAGGAAGCTCAAGAGCCCCGGCACCTTCAGCGCGAAGAGGTCGCGGCGCTCCGGCTCGTGGCCCCAGGTGAACAGCGACATCGGCGCCGGGTCGGCGGTCTCCCAGAGCGCTTCGGCGGCTGCCATCTTCATCGGCTGGATCTTCACCATGTACTGGGCCTGCGAGTGGCCGACGACGCTAACCGCGACCGCGGACGCAAAGGCGTAGACGGCACCGATCCGGAACGAGCGGCGGAAGGCGTCGCGCGCCGCCTCCTCCTGCGCGCGCGCGAGGTGCCAGGCGCTGATGCCGAGCACGAAGAAGGCGCCCGTCGTCATGGCGCCGGTGAGCACGTGCGGAAACTGGACGAAGACGTGCGGGTTGGTCACGAGCGCCCAGAAGCTCTCCATCTCGGCGCGGCCGTCGCGCAGCGCGTAGCCGACCGGCTGCTGCATGAAGGAGTTCGCGACCAGGATCCAGTAGGCGGAGACGTTGGCGCCGATCGCGACCAGCCAGATCGCGGCGAGGTGCGCGAGCTTCGGCAGCTTGTCCCAGCCGAAGATCCACAGGCCGAGGAACGTCGACTCGAGGAAGAACGCGAGCAGCGCCTCGATCGCGAGCGGAGCACCGAACACGTCGCCCACGAAGCGCGAGTACTCGGACCAGTTCATCCCGAACTGGAACTCCTGCACGATCCCGGTGACGACGCCCATCGCGAAGTTGATGAGGAACAGCTTGCCCCAGAACTTCGTGAGCCGCTTCCAGGTCTCGTCGCCTGTGAAGTAGTAGGCGGCCTGCAGCCCCGCCACCACCCAGACGAGGCCGAGCGTCAGCGGCACGAAGAAGAAGTGGTAGACGGTGGTGATGCCGAACTGCCAGCGTGCGAGGCTCAGCGCGTCCATCGGGTGCTTGTCCTCCGATCAGCGGCCGGCGAGATGGCCGCGGCGGTCGATCCACTGCGCCGCAGCCCGGCTTCGCTGCAGAACATTAAGCGGAGCCGGATCGCGACACCAGGGCCTATTGATTCAGCCGCCCCGAGAAGAGCCGACGCTGCGTCTCACCGCACGGGCGTAGGAGCCTCGAGGGCAGTGCGGGCTGCGACCGGGGGCGCGGCGATCGTCCGGACCTCGAAGGCGGGCGGATTCAGGATGTGCTTCTTGACCGAGCAGAGATCGGCAGCGCGGATGATCGCGTCGCGGTGCTTCTCGGGGAAGCCCTCCGGCAGCTTGATCTCCAGGACGAGCTTGCCGATGCGGTGCTGCTCGTGGTCGTGCTCGACGTGCATCTCGAGTCCCAAGCTCTCGGTCGGGATGCCCCGGGTGTCGCAGTAGCCCTTCACGTAGATCCCGGCGCAGGTCGCGATCGAAGCGAGGAAGAGGTCGAACGGCTGCGGCGCCGAGCCTTCGCCGCCACCCTTCGGCGACTGGTCGGTCCTGATCGTGAAGCCGCCGTACTCGGCGTCCACGCGCTTGCCACCGGGGAAGGACACGGTCATGGTCGACATGGCGCTCGAACCTCCTCGTCTTCAATGGGTGAGAGCCAGGACGCGGCCGGACGGTGCGCGGGCACGCCCCCGCAGGCGGCGAACCGCCGGGGCCCCGACTGGCTCCAACGTGGCAGGAGGCCAGCTGGCCCTTGGTGTTGCCTGTAATGGAAGTCACTCCCGTGCTGACGCTGGCGGCGATGGTGGTCGTCGGGTTCACGCTCGGCGTCCTCGGTGGCGGAGGCTCGATCCTGGCCGTGCCCGTGCTGGTGTACATCACCCGCGTCACGCCCGCGGCGGCCGTAGGCATGTCGCTCGCGATCGTCGGGGCCACCAGCTTGACCGCCGCCTACGCCCACCAACGGCATGGTCACGTGCGCCCGCGCATGGCGCTTGCTTTCGGTGGCGCCGGCGCGGCGACCGCGTTTCTGGGAGCGCGGCTCACGCAGCTGGTTTCGGATCGTGCGTTGATGCTGGCTTTCGCGACACTGATGGTTGTCGTCGGGGTCTTCATGCTTGTCGGCCGCCGCACGCCGGCGCCCTCCGAGAGTGCCGGCGATCGACCGCGCACTCGCCTGCTTCCGGGAGTGATCGCCGGCGCGATCGTCGGCGCCGTGACCGGCTTTCTCGGCGTCGGTGGCGGCTTCCTCGTCGTGCCGGCGCTCGTGGCCTTCGGCGGCCTCGGCATGCGAACCGCGATCGGCACGTCCCTGCTCGTCATCGCGATCAACAGCGGGGCCGGGTTCGTGGGACACCTCGGCGGGGACGGGCTCGATTTCGGGCGGATCGCCGTCCTGTCCGGGGTGGCGGTCGTGGCGGCGCTGGCCGGTGAGCGCTCCGCTCGCCGCCTGCCCGTGGAGAAGCTGCGCGGCGCCTTTGCGCTCTTCGTGATCGTCGTCGGCGTCATGGTCGCCGCCACGGGCGGAGTGCCGGCCTCGCCCGCCCGTTGAAGGGCCGCCGCGGGTTGAAGCCTTTTGCCACCGATTGGCTCTCACCCGGTAGGGAGGCAGGAATGACGACGCAGCAGGTCACACAGGAGAATCTGGGGACGACCATCGAAAAGGGCATCGTCCTCCTCGACTTCTGGGCGTCCTGGTGCGGTCCGTGCCGCGCGTTTGCGCCCGTCTTCGAGGCAGCGGCGACCCGCCACCCGGACGTCGTGTTCGGCAAGGTGGACACCGAGGCCGAGCCCGACCTGGCCGCGGCCTTCCAGATCCGCGCGATCCCGTCGCTGGCGGTGTTCCGGGACGGGGTGCTGCTCGCGGTCCAGCCGGGGGCGCTCCCGGCACGAGGGCTGGACGAGCTCGTCGCCAAGGTGCGCGCCCTGGACATGGACGAGGTCCGGCGCAGCATTGCACGGGCGGAGGCTGCCGCGCGGAGCACCGCTGCGGTCGGCGCGGCGTGACGGAGCGCCGGCATGGATAGCTGGCTCGGCTTCGCGATCGCCCTCGGCGGCTGGATCGTCCTGCAGTCCTGGGTGCTCCCCCGGCTCGGCGTCCCGACCTGAGCCGTGCCCACCCCGCGCCGGTCGGCGCGTGCCAAGGCTCACCGCCCGCCCGGGCGATAATCGGCGGGTGGACGACCACGCGCTGCTCGAGGCCGCGCGAAGCGGCGACAGGGCGGCGCTCGAGACGTTCATCGAGCGCCACCAGGCGCGGGTGCTTCGCTTCGGCCTGAAGATGTGCCGCGACAACGAGGATGCGCGTGACGTCGCGCAGGAGACGCTGCTCGCGGCGGCCCGGAGCGTCGACCGCTTCCGTGAGGCTTCCTCGCCCTCGACGTGGCTCTACACGATCGCGCGCAGCTTCTGCATCAAGAAGCGGCGCAGGAGCAAGTTCGCGCCGGCGGCCGTCGTTCCTCTCGACGGCGAGGGCCTAAAGGCCGCCGCGGCCGTGCCCGATCCGGGGCGCGATCCCGAGCAGGAGCTGCAGGATCGGCGGCTGGCGGCAGCCCTCGACACGGCCATCTCCGCCCTCGACCCGAAGTACCGGGAGATCCTGGTGCTGCGGGACCTCGAAGGGCTCGCGGCCAGCGAGGTCGCCGAGGTCACGGGGCTGAGCGTGGAAGCCGTCAAGAGCCGCCTGCATCGAGCCCGGCTTCAAGTCCGCGAGCGGCTCGCTCCGCTGCTCGGCCGCATACCCGCTGCGGCTTCCGGCTGCCCCGACGTCCTGCGCCTCTTCTCGCGGCACCTCGAGAACGACATCGACCCGGCGACCTGCGCGGAGATGGAGCGCCACCTGTCGACCTGCCCGCGCTGCCAGGCCACCTGCGACTCGCTGAAGCGCGTGCTCTCCCTGTGCAGGAGATCGGGCGTCCCCGACGTGCCCTCCGAGCTCCAGGAGTCCATCCGCTCCGGGATTCGCACGTTCCTCGCCCGCGCGTAGTCGCCACGCCTCGGCCAATGTGCAGCACGGGCACGCCCAAGGAGCGGGTGCAGGCGCCGGCCAAGGATACGAAGGTCCTGGGATTGAGCTCGGGGCTGCGCCGCGTCAGTCGCGGCGCGGCCCGCCCGCCCAGGCGGGCACGCCCTGCTGGTCGCGGAGTCGGAAGGACGTCGCTCCCTTCTTGACCTCGCGCGCCACCAGGAACCGCTTGCCCTCGGACTCGAGCAGCGAGCCGGTGACCTCGAGCGAGTCGCCCTTTTCGAGCTTCAGGCCTTCCTGCTCCAGGAACCACGTGGGCCCGAGATGGACCTCCGTGAGCGCCCCTTCGCTCTTGAGCGTGACGTGCGTCCCGCCGCTCCGCCCGCCCGCGGCCGGAACGACGCTCACCGCCTCCACCGAGCCCTTGAGCGTCGTGACCGTATCCGGGTCGTAGACGCGCCCGTCGGTGGGACCCTGCTGCGGGCCCTCGACGAGGGGCGCGACACGGGCGGCACATCCCCTGCAACCGTGATGGTCGGCGCTGCGCTGGTCCGCGCAGGCGCCGTGATGTCCGCAGCAGGGCTCGGCGAGGGCGCCCGCTGGCGGGCTCAACACGCCGACGGCCAGGGCCATCGAGGCGACGACGAGACTTCGTTTCATGCGACTCCTCTCGGCCACGCAGGTGGTCTGCCGTCAGGCGACGGCCGGCGAAAGAAGCGGCGAGACGACGCGGATCTTGAAGGCCGGCGGGTGCTGCAGGTGCTTTTTCACCGAGCACAGGTCCGCGGCGCGACGCACGCCGTCCCGGTGTTTTTCGGGAAAACCCTCCGGCAGCCTGATCTCGAGCGCGAGCCAGGCGACCATTCGCGTCGCTGGATCGCGTTCGACGCGCATCCGCAGCTCGAGCCCCTCGGTCGAGAGGGCGCGCGTGTCGCAGTACCCCTTGACGTAGAAGCCGGCGCAGGTCGCGATCGAGGCCAGGAACAGGTCGAAGGGAGAGGGTGCGCTGCCGTCTCCGCCCGCCTCCGACGGCTGGTCGGTGCGCACGCTGAAGCCCCGGTAGGCGGCATCCACGCGTTTGCCTCCGGGAAAACTCACGGTCATGGTCGGCATCGGAGCGAGCCCTCCTCCGAGATATTTCCAAGCAGGACTGGTGCCAGGCCAGGAGAGCGCAAATCGGGCCGGCTCCGCGCTATTCGCGCGGGAGACCGGGGTGGCCGGCGCAGGTCTTGCGCGGACCGCCCGCCCCGTTCCACCACGATTTGAGTAGTAGACTCCGCGACTCGGGCGGTATCGTCGTCCGGATCGGATCGGAGGCTCGATGCTCAAGGGATTCCGCGACTTCCTCATGCGCGGCAACGTGGTCGAGCTCGCGACGGCCGTGATCATCGGCGCCGCGTTCGGCGGCGTGGTGGACGGTCTCATCAAGGGCATCATCGACCCCCTGATCGCGGTCTTCGCGCCCGGCGAGGTGAAGCAGCTCGAGAACGCGCTATTGGTCGGGCCGTTCAAGATCGGCCTCGTGATCTCCGCTGTGATCACCTTCGTGATGAAGGCCGCGATCGTGTACTTCTTCATCGTGAAGCCGTTCGCGAACCTGTCGGCGCGGCTCGCGCCCGGGAAGGCGCCGGTGGCGCCCCCGCCGGAGGTCCAGCTGCTGACCGAGATCCGTGACCTGCTCAAGGAACGCCGCTAGCGCGGCCGTCGCGCTCGCGTCGCTCGTCCTCGCCTGTGGCGGTTCCGGGCCGGGAGCGACTCCCCCGCCGTCCGCCGCGGCCTCGCCGGGCGGCGCGTTCGCGCTCGTGTTCTCGGACGAGTTCGACGCGCCCGGCAGCCCCGACCCCGCGAAGTGGGGCTACGAGCTCGGCGACCTGAAGAAGAACGACGAGAAGGAGTACTACACCTCCCGCGCGGAGAACGTGCGCGTCGAGGACGGCATGCTCGTGATCGAGGCGCGCAAGGAGAGCTACGAGGGCCACGGCTACACGTCCGCGAGCGTCGTGACGCTCGGCCGCTTCGAGCTGCGCTACGGGAAGGTCGAGGTGCGCGCGAAGCTGCCGACGGGCCGGGGCACCTGGCCGGCGATCTGGATGCTCGGCACCAGCATCGGCCGCGTCGGCTGGCCGGCGTGCGGCGAGATCGACATCATGGAGAACGTCGGCTTCGACCCGCTGCGCGTCCACGCCAGCATCCACACAACTGCGTACAACCACACGATCAACACGCAGAAGACGGCCAGCACGCTCGTCGCGGACCCGAGCGCGAGCTTCCACGTGTACTCGACCGAGTGGTACTCCGACCGCATCGAGACCTTCGTGGACGGCGTGCGCTACTTCACCTTCCGCAACGAGGGCACCGGCAGCGCGGCCTGGCCCTTCGACGCCCCGCAGTACCTGCTCATCAATCTCGCGATCGGGGGCAGCTGGGGCGGCCAGCAGGGCATCGACGACTCGCTCTTCCCGCACCGCTATCTGATCGACTACGTGCGCATCTACCAGCAGCGCTGAATCGCCCGCCGGCGCCGAGACCGCGCGCGGATGGCGGGGCGACGCCCTACGGGCTGACCTCGAAGGCCACGGCCTGCGCGACGATCGCGGCATCCTTCTTTGCGGCGAGCGTGTCCGTGACGATCACCTGCAGCAGGTAGTCGCCCGGAGGCATCTCGGGACCGAGCACGAAGGCGCCGCCGCCCGTGACCTGGCGCGCGTCGGTCGTCGGGCCGGCCTCGACGGGCCGCGCCGCTCCGGCCGTCACCAGCTGGTCGTCGCGGAAGAGCCGCATCTGCGCCGCGAGCCGCGGGAGGCCCGTCGCGCGATCGAGGCGCGCGTTGTAGACGGCGAAGCTGTAGGAGAGCGCCTGACCGGGCCGGAAGCGGCGCAAGACGGCGGTCGCGTCCGTGCCGGCGTCCAAGGACGCCCCGTCGGCGCGGACGCTGCCGACGACTATGCCGGAGAGCGCGAGCTTCTTCTGGTCGAGGTCGGGGACCTGCACGAGCTGGTTGGCGGAGCCGATCTTGCCCGTGTTCGCGTCGCGCACCGCCACGCGCAGCTGGTAGGCGCCCGGCTTCTTCACCGGGACGTCGAGGCGGAACGTGAGGCCCTCGCGGTGCGCCTCTTCGACCCGCTCGGGCGCCACCCGGACCTCCTCCGCGCGCCCGAGCTGGTCCACGATCGTGCCGTTATCGCCGAAGGTGACCGCCAGCAGCTCGAGCCTCGTCCCCAGCTTCCCCTCCACCTCGCGCAGGTCGAGCGCGCGCGTGTCGAGGTGCAGGAGCGAGCGGAGCAGGTAGCCGGCCTTGGGCTCGTGGACGAAGAGCGACGCGAGCTCGAGCCGCAGGCCGCCCGAGGCGAAGGGCGATGCGACCGCGGCGACGAGCGACTGCGCGGGCGTGGGCGGCTCGACCACGGCCTCGGCGTCGAGCCTCCCGTAGAAGCCGGCGCGCGAGCGCACCGAGAGCCCCGGCCGCGTCACCGACAGCTTGAGCTTGTGGAAGGACGGCTTCGTTTCCGAGCCCTTGAAGCTCGCGGCGTCCGGCGCGTAGCCGATGAGGTAGTAGCCGCGCTGGTCTTCCAGCACCTTGCCCACGGCCTTCGAGAGGTCGTTCTGGTTACGCATCAGGACGCCGCCCGTCTCCTGCGCCATGGCCTGCAGGCCCCACTCGGTGTCGCGCAGCAGCTTGCGGCGGTCGTCGCCGTGGCCTTGCAAGTCGGCGACGGTCGGCTCCCCATTGCCGAGGTTGGTGTTGACGTCGTCGGCGGCCGTCAAGCCGAGCGGCGACAACCCTCGAGTGTCGACCGTGTAGAGCACCACCGAGGCCCGGTTGGCGTCGTCCACCAGCCGGCGCAGCGCGTCGCCGGTCCTCGGATCGCCGCGCTCGGACAACCGGCTCCCCTGCTCGCTTCGCGTGACGCCCGAGCCGCGTCCTCGCGCCCCCGGGACGCCCATCGCCCGCATGTCGGTCTCGTCTTCGTAGAGCCGCAGGCCTTCGGAGAAGAGCACGACGGCTTTCCGCCCGGGCAGCTCGCCGAGCGCCTGGACCACCCAGCGCACGCTCGAGAGGCTGGCCGAGGCGAGCATCGACTGGCGGAGCGCCTCGATGGCCGCCCCGACCTTCGCGCCGCCCCCGCTGCCGCGCGGGCCCGAGTTGGAGTCGATCAAGTTCTTGTCCTCGCCGATCGGTGCGAAGGAGTCGACGCCCACGCGGTTCTGCAGGGTGTATCGCACGCGCTCGATCGCCGCGCGCAGCTGCTCCTTGTCGACGGTGAACTGCTGGAGCGCCCCGATGCCGCCGCGCGTGCGGACGATCGCCACGAGGTCCCCCGGCTCCATCTGCTCGTCGACGAACTTGCGCAGCGCCTCGCGCACCTCAACGATGCTCCGGAACGACAGGCCCAGGTCGTCGACGACCAGTGCGATCGTGCGGCGAACGCGGTCGGCCCGGATCCGGGTCGGCACGGGCGGAGGCGGGAGGGCCGGGTCCGTCGGGCGCGGTGCCTGAACCGCCAGGGCCGGGATCGCGACGTAGCTGCAGTGCGTGATCTCCTGGCGCCGCCCGTCCTCAAGAATCTCGAAGTCCGCCGCGGTCAGGTCGGTGACGTGGCGGCCGCTCTTGTCGGTGACGACGGCGTCCACCTGGACGAGAGAGAGCGTCACCCGTATCACGGGGGGCGGCGGAGGAGGCGCTTGTCCGCCCGCGCCCAACAGAGGCACGGCAAGCGCCAACGCGACGAGCCGCTGCGATCCGCTCAAGGGGCCTCCGCATCGGGCCCTGCCAGCCCGAGCGCCCGCGATCGTACCCGATACGCGAGGCCCTGGGCCCGGGCCACCGGAAGCGCGCGATAGAATGAAGGCTCGGCCCGAGAGCAGAACCCTGATGCCCATCTACCACCAGCTGGGGCGCGTGCCGAGGAAGCGCCACGTCGCCTTCCGCAAGGAAGGCGGTGGGATCCACTACGAGGAGCTGGTCGGCAACCAGGGCTTCACCGGTCCGGCCTCGCTGCTCTACCACCTGCACCTGCCGACGGCCGTCAAGGGCGTGCGGCCGCTCGCCGCGCTCGAGTGGACGTCCGAGCCCGAGCGCGTCGTCCGCCACCGTCACTTCCGCACCCGGGACCTCGCGACGGGGCCGAGCGCGGTGCGCGACCGCGTGCCGCTGCTCTTCAACGACGACGTCGCGCTGCTGCTCGTGCGCCCGCGCAAGGACGACGCCGTCTTCTACCGGAACGCGCAGGGCGACGAGGTCGTCTACGTGGTCGAGGGCAGCGGCATCCTCGAGTCGTCCTTCGGCGCACTGCCCTACCGCGCCGGCGACTACGTCGTGATCCCGCGCGGCATCCTCCACCGCTGGCGGCTCACCGCGGGCCCGCAGCGCTTCCTGGTGATCGAGAGCCGGGGCTACGTGCGCTCGCCGAAGCGCTACCGCAACGAGCACGGCCAGCTCACCGAGATGGCGCCCTACAGCGAGCGTGACATCCGCAGGCCCGAGCGGCTCGAGCCGCGCGACGAGAAGGGCGAGTTCGCGATCCTGGTAAAGAGCGGCAACCGGCTGGTCGAGATGCTCGTGCCCCACCACCCCTTCGACGTCGTGGGCTGGGACGGCTACTACTACCCCTGGGCGCTCAGCATCCACGACTTCGAGCCGCGCGTCGGGCGCGTCCACCTGCCGCCGCCGGTGCACCAGACCTTCGAGGGCGACGGCTTCGTGATCTGCTCGTTCTGCCCGCGTCCGTTCGACTTCGAGAAGGACGCGGTCTCGGCGCCTTACAGCCATCAGAACGTGATGTCGGACGAGGTGCTGTTCTACGCCAACGACGAGTTCATGAGCCGCAAGGGCATCGAGCTCGGCTCGATCACGCTGCACCCCGACGGGCTGCCGCACGGCCCGCAGCCGGGCAAGACCGAGGAGTCGATCGGCGCCAGGAGCACGAACGAGCTCGCGGTGATGATGGACACGTTCCGTCCGCTGCTGGTGAGCCGGGAGGCGCTCGGCCTCGAGGACCCGACCTACCAGCGCTCGTGGCTCCCGGCCTCGTCGTGACGAAGGCCGCGCGGGCCCTCTTCGAGGGGCTCGTCGACTACGCCGGGCTCTTCCCGCCGGCGGCGCTCGAGATGGACGCGGCCGTGGCCGAGTACGCGCGCTGGCGGCGCGCGCCCGAGGGCTTCATGCTCGGCCGCTTCGTCGCGCCGGCGTCCCGGCTCGTCGAGCTCGGACGCGCCGCGGAGGCGGCGTTGCCCGAGCCGGGCGCCGGCGATCCCTGGCGCGTGAGCGCGCTCGTCGGCGCCGACCTGCGGGGCGACGCCGCGCGCGTGGCGTCGTGGAACGTGAGCCACGCGGGCCGCGCGGCGGTCGACTGCGTCGAGCTCAAGGCCGCGAGCGTCGAGGAGATGCTTTCGGCCCTCGAGGCGGTTCCACCCGGGCTCGCGGCCTATGTCGAGCTGCCGCCGTCCGCGGACCTCGAGCCGTGGCTCGCGGCGCTGAAGCGGGCGGGCGCCCGTGCGAAGCTGCGGACGGGAGGCGTCGTGCCGGAGGCGATCCCGGACCCGGCCGTCGTCGCGCGCTTCATCGCCGCCTGCGCGGCGGCCGGCGTGGCCTGGAAGGCCACCGCGGGGCTCCACCACGCGGTGCGCGCCGAGCAGGCCCTCACGTACGAGCCGGGCGGCCCGCGCGCCGTCGCGCACGGCTTCCTGAACGTCTTCGCCGCGGCCGCGCTCGCGCGCGAGGGCTTGGCGCCGGACGAGCTCGAGGCCGTGCTGCGCGAGGACGACCCGCGCGCGTTCCGCCTCGACGACGGCGGGCTCGAGTGGCGCGGGCGGCACGTCGCGACCGGCGCGCTCACGACCGTCCGCCAGGACTTCGCGGCCTCCTTCGGCTCGTGCTCGTTCGCCGAGCCGGCCGCGGAGCTGCGGGCACTCGAGCTCGTCGCGTGATCCCCAGGCTGGACGGAACCCACGACGCGGCGCTCCGCAGCTTCGTCGAGTCGGCGAACGACGGTGCGACCGACTTCCCCGTCCAGAACCTGCCGCTCGGGGTCTTCCGCACGGGCGGCGGCGAGCCGCGCCTCGGCAGCGCGATCGGCGACCGGGTGCTCGACCTGCGCGAGTGCGGCGCGCGCGGCCTGCTGCGCGGGCTGCCGTCCGAGGTCGAGGCCGCCTGCGCCGGCGCGAGCCTCAACGCGCTCATGGCGCTCGAGGCCCGCGTGCGCGGCACGTTGCGGCACCGGCTCTCGCACCTGCTGCGGGCCGAGGGCGGCTTCGTGACGGCCCGGCACGACGCCGAGCACGTGCTCGTGGCACAGGCCGACGTGGAGATGCTGCTGCCGGCTGTGGTCGGCGACTACACCGACTTCTACGCGTCGGTCCACCACGCGACGAACGTCGGCCGGATGTTGCGGCCGGACAACCCGCTCTTCCCGAACTACAAGTGGGTGCCGATCGGCTACCACGGCCGCGCGTCCTCCCTGGTCGTGAGCGGCACTGCGGTCGCGAGGCCGCAGGGGCAGACGGAGCCGGGCGAGGACGGCGTGCCGCGCTTCGGGCCCAGCCGCTCGCTCGACTACGAGCTCGAGGTCGGGGCGTTCCTCGGGCCCGGCAACCCGCTCGGCGAGCCGGTGCCGCTGATGGAGGCCGAGGGGCGGGTCTTCGGCCTGTGCCTGCTCAACGACTGGTCGGCGCGCGACCTGCAGAAGTGGGAGTACCAGCCGCTCGGCCCGTTCCTCGCCAAGAGCTTCGCGACCACGATCAGCCCCTGGGTGGTGACGCTGGATGCGCTCGCGCCCTATCGCGTGCCGGCCGCGGCGCGGCCCGCGGGCGACCCGCAGCCGCTGCCGTACCTCGCGCACGAGGACGACCGCGCCCACGGCGGCATCGACCTGCGGCTCGAGGTGCTGCTGCGCACGGCGGCGATGCGCGAGCGCGGCCTGCCCGCCGCCCCGCTGAGCCACAGCAACCTGCGCGACGTCTACTGGACCTTCGCGCAGATGGTGGCGCACCACAGCTCGAACGGCTGCAACCTGCGCCCCGGCGACCTGATCGCGAGCGGCACGGTGTCGGGGCCCGACAAGGAGAACCGGGGCAGCCTGATCGAGCTCACCTGGCGCGGCAGCGAGCCGCTCGCGCTGCCCGGAGGCGAGTCGCGCCGCTTCCTCGAGCCGGGCGACGAGGTGGTCTTCCGAGGCCGCTGCGAGCGGGCGGGCTTCGCGCGGATCGGCTTCGGGGAATGCCGGGGCGTGGTAGCGTAATTCCATGGCGAAGCCCGAATCGCTCGGCATCAAGCGGCTGGAGTCGGTGCACTACTACGTCCACGATCTCGAGCGCAGCCGGCGCTTCTACACCGAGGTGATGGACTTCGCCGAGATCGGCGAGAGCGACGACGCGCTGACCGAGCGGGGCCGGCAGAAGTCGGTCGCGTTCCTGGCTGGCAACTGCGCCGTCGTGTGCCTGGCGCCGCGCGGGGAAGGCGGGCGCGCCTCGCGCTGGCTCAAGAAGTATCCCGACGGCGTCGGCACGCTGAACTTCGAGGTCGAGGACGCCGAGCGGGCGTTCCGCCTGCTCGAGGAGCGCGGCGGCACGCCGATCGACGACGTGCGGCGCGTCAAGGACGCGCGCGGCGACGAGATCGCCTTCTTCTCGATCGCCACGCCGTTCGGCGACACCACCTTCAGGTTCATCGAGCGCCGCGGCTACCGCGCGCTGTTTCCGGGCTTCGTCGCCTACGACAAGCCGCGCGGCGGCACGAACCGCCTCGGCTTCGTCGGTTTCGACCACGTCACCTCGAACTTCGCGACGCTCGGCCACGTCTCGCTCTGGCTCGAGCACGTGCTGGGCTTCGAGCGCTTCTGGGAGATCCAGTTCCACACGACCGACGTCGACCCGGAGCAGGAGCACGGCTCGGGGCTGCGCTCGCTCGTCTACTGGGACGAGCGCTCGGGAGTGAAGTTCGCGAACAACGAGCCGTGGCGACCGAACTACCGCGCCTCGCAGATCAACGTCTTCGTCGAGGAGCTGCGCGGCCCGGGCGTCCAGCACCTCGCGATCGCTGTCAAGGACATCATCCCGTGCGTGCGCATGCTGCGCGAGCGCGGGCTCGGGTTCATGCCCACGCCGGGCAGCTACTACGACATGCTGCCGGAGCGGTTGAAGAAGCTCGGCGTGGGCTCGATCGACGAGGACCTCGCGGTGCTGCGCGAGCTCGAGATCCTGGTGGACGGCGACGGACCCGGCAAGTACCTGCTGCAGATCTTCCTCAAGGAGTCGTCGGGGCTTTACAAAGAGGAGGCGGCCGGGCCGTTCTTCTTCGAGATCATCCAGAGGAAGGGCGACCAGGGCTTCGGCGCCGGCAACTTCCGCGCGCTCTTCGAGTCGATCGAGCGCGCCCAGGAAGGGCAGCTCCAGGGCTCTAAGTAGCCTTTCGCGCCGCCGCCGCTAACGGCTCGGCCCGGCCGCGCGTCTTCCGCTCTGGGATGCGTGCGGTCCGGGGGGATGGTTCTAGCCTTTGTACACTCCGGCGATGGAGCGGTTGCTGAGCCTCGTTCCCGACGCCGCTTCGCCCTCGGGCGCGGCGGAGCTCGTGGCGGCGGCGCGGGCGGGCGACCGCGCGGCCTACGGCCGGCTCTACGACCGCTTCGCGCCGATGGTCCACGGCCTGATCCTGGCGCGCGTGCCGCCGGGGGACGTCGACGACCTCGTCCAGGACGTCTTCCTCCAGGCGATGCGCCGGCTGTCCTCGCTGCGCGACCCACGGGCCTTCCCCGGCTGGCTGGCGGCGATCGCGCGCAACCGCGCGCGCGACCACTGGCGCCGCGGCGCGGCCACGGTCGAGCTGCGCGACGACGTGAGCGGCGAGCCGCACCCCGAGACCGCCGCGCTGTCGGTGCTGGCCGTGATCCGGCGCCTGCCCGAGGCGTACCGCGAGACGCTGGTGCTGCGGCTCGTGGAAGGCATGACGGGCCCGGAGATCGCCGAGCGGACGGGCCTCAAGCCCGGCTCGGTGCGCGTCAACCTGCACCGCGGCATCCAGCTGCTGCGCGCGGCGCTCGGCGGGAAAGGCGGGCCGTGAGCGACGACCGCTACCTCTGGGACGGCACCGGCGAGCCCGACGCCGAGCTCGTCGAGCTCGAGGAGCGGCTGCGTCCGCTGCGGCGCGTGCCGCCACCGCCAGAGTGGCCGGCCGCGCCGGGCCCGAGGCCGCGCTGGCGCACCGCCGCGCTCGCGGCGGCGGCGGCCCTGGCCGTCGCGGTCTCGGCCCTGCTTCTCCGCGGCCCGAAGGCGCGCGGCGGCTGGGACCTGCGCTGGCTCGAGGGCGAGAGCTGGAGCGAGGCGCGCGTGGTGCGGCGCGACACGCTCGGCGTCGGCCAGTGGATCGAAACGCGCGCGGCTCGCGCGCGGCTCTCGGTCGGCCCGGACGGCGACGAGATCGGCGAGGTGCAGCTCGAGCCGAAGACGCGCGTCGGCCTCGTCGACCCCGGCCGCCAGCAGCACCGGCTCTCGCTCGCGCGCGGCGTGATGCACGCCACGATCTGGGCGCCGCCGGGAAACTTCGTGGTCGACACGCCGTCGGCGGCCGCGGTGGACATGGGCTGCCGCTACACGCTCGAGGTGGACGAGCGCGGCGCCGGGCGGCTGCGCGTCGAGGCCGGCTGGGTAGGCTTCGAGCACCGCGGGCTGCAGTCGCTCGTGCCCGCGGGCGCCGTCTGCGCCACGCGCTCGGGGGTCGGGCCCGGCACGCCCAGCTTCGAGACCGCGGACCCCGCCTTCGCCGCGGCGCTCGAGGCGATCGACTTCGGCCCGGCCGGCCCGCCGCGCCACGCGGCGCTTGAACGCGCGCTCGCGCTGGCGCGGCCGCGCGACGCGCTGTCGCTGTGGCACCTGCTGACACGCGTGGGCGGCGAGGAGCGCGGGCGCGTCTTCGACCGCCTGCAGGCGCTCGCGCCGGCGCCCGCGGGCGTGACCCGCGACGGCGTCCTGCGCGGCGAGCGCGCCATGCGCGAGCGCTGGTGGGACGAGCTCGGCCTCGGCTCGTCGGAGTTCTGGCGGATGTGGACGGGCGCCTGGAGCGATCCCAGGCCGCAGGAGGCCGAGCCCCGCTGAGCCGTGCCGCGCCGGCGGACGCTTGACGCGTCCGGCGCGGGCGCGCTACCGTCCCATCAGTCACTTGACCCGCGCCAAAGGAAGGCCCTGAGATGCCCCAGTACGTGATCGAGCGCGACGTTCCGGGCGTCCACCTGATGACCGACGCGGAAGTCCGCGCCGTGGCCCAGAAGTCGGTCGAGGCGCTCACCTCGCTGGGCCCGCAGATCCAGTGGGTCCAGAGCTACGTCACCGAGAACAAGATCTACTGCGTGTACCTCGCGCCCGACGAGGCCATCATCCGCGAGCACGCCAAGCGCGCCGGCGTCCCGGCCGACCGCGTCTCGGCCGTGCGCCGGCTGATGTCGATGTACGACGCCGGGCCGGCCTGAGCGGCGGCCCTCAGCGCGACTCGCGGGCGAAGCCCAGCGCCTCGGCGGCGTCCATCCGCCAGCCCTCGCTCCAGGCGGCGCCGGCCGCGGCCCCGAGCGCGTCTTTCTGCTCCGCGACCAGCAGCTCGCTGCCGGCGCGCTCGGTCGCAGGCACCGGCCAGCCCAACCTCACGCGCAGCGCCGCGGCGGCTCCGAACAGCACGAGCGCCCGCCGGGGCTGGCCGTCGGAGGCCGCGAGCGCGCCGAGCTCCTCGAGCAGCCGCGCGGAGGCGCGCTCGGAGCCGAAGTCGCCGAGCGCCAGCACGTCGCCGCAGTGGCGGCGGGCCGCTTCGGGATCCCCCTCCTGCCGCGCCAGCCGCGCGAGGTCGGTGAGCGCCGTCGCCACCCCGCCGCCGTGCCCGAGCTCGCGGAAGATCGCGAGGCTCCGCTCGTAGAAGGCGCGCGCGCCTTTCGGATCGCCGGCGTCGCGCACGGCGTCGCCCTGCTGGTCGAGCGCCCAGGCGACGCCCATCCGGTCGCCGCGCGCCTCGAACACCTCGCGGCACTGCTCGTAGAGCCGCACGGCTCCCGCCGGGTCGCCGCTCGAGTGCATCACGCTCGCGAGGTTGTTGAGCGCGCGCGCGAGGTTGTCGGCGTCGTTGCGCTCGCGCGCCTCCTGCAACACCTCCTCGAGGTGGCCGCGCGCCGCGGCCAGGTCGCCCATGAACTGGCACGCCACCGCCAGCGCGTTCTTGGTGACGAGCGCTGCCCGGGCGTCGCCCAGCTGGCCGTAGAGCACCGTGGCCTCTTCGAGCATCGGCCGGGTGCTGGCGCCGTCGCCCTGCTCGCCGGTCAGCAGGCTGGCCGCGTAGAGCGCCCCGGCGCGCGCCTTGGGTGAGGCGCCCTCGAGCGCGAGCACCGCGCCGAAACGCTCGCGCCCCTCCGAGAGCCGCTCGCGCCGGCGCCAGTAGGGCAAGAGCGCGGTCGCCAGCCGTGTCGCGAACTCGACGTGGCGGTTCGCGACCAGGTAGTCGAGCGCCGCGCGCAGGTTCGGCAGCTCCTGGTCGAAGCGCGCCAGGGTGGCGGCGCCTTCCGGCCCCGAGATCGCGTGCGAGCCGTCCTCGGCGAACACCAGCGCGTAGGCGGCGTGCGCGCGCCGCGTGACCTCCTCGTCGCCGCTCTTCGCGAGCCGCTCGAGCGCGTACTCGCGCACGATGTCGAGCATCTCGAAGCGCGGGTCCTCCGCCGTGGCGTCGCGGCAGCGCAGCAGGCTCTTGTCGACGAGCGACGACATCGCGTCGAGCACGTCGAGCCCGAGGTCCTGGCGCGCGTCGGCCACCGCCTCGACCGCCTCAAGCGTGCAGCCGCCGGTGAAGACGGCGAGCCGGCGGAACAGCGCCTGCTCGGGCGGCGACAGCAGCTCGTGGGACCAGTCGATCGTCGCGCGCAGCGTCTGCTGCCGCGCCGGCAGGTCGCGCGGGCCGGTCAGGAAGTCCAGGCTCTTCGCCAGCCGCGCGGCGAGCGCCGCGGGCGAGAGCAGCTTCACGCGCGCCGCGGCCAGCTCGATCGCGAGCGGCAGCCCGGCCAGCCGCGCGCAGATCGCGGCGACGGCGGGCGCGTTCTCGGGCGTGAGCGCGAAGCCGGGCAGCGCCGCGGCCGCGCGCTCGATGAACAGCGCGACGGCGGGCGACTTCGACAGCTCCACGAGCGGCGGCAGCCGCGCCGGGTCCGGCACCGCGAGCGGCGCCACGGCCACCTCGCGCTCGCCGTAGAGCCGCAGCGCCGCCTGGCTCGTCACGAGCACCTTCAGCGGCTCCACGCGGGCGAGCAGCGTCGTGACCTCGGGCGCGGCCTCGACCACGCGCTCGAAGTTGTCGAGCACCAAGAGCGTCGGCTGCGCCAGGCTGCGCGCGAGCGCCTCCGCGAGCGCGAGCGCTCCCTGCGGCCCGGCCGCCGCGCGCAGCCCGAAGCCGCCTGCGATCTCCGGCACGACGCGGGCGGCGTCCGCGAGCCCCGCGAGCGCGACGAAGCAGGTCCCGCCCGGGAAGTCGGCACGCACCTCCTCGGCCACGCGGATCGCGAGGCGGGTCTTGCCGGTGCCGCCGGGTCCGGTGAGCGTCACGAGACGCACGTCGGGGGCCTGCAGCAGCGCGCGGATCGCGGCCCGCTCGCCCTCGCGCCCGACGAACGAGGTGCGCATGGCGGGCGCGGCGCTGAAGCTCGCCGCCAGACGGCCGCCGCCGCGCGGCGCCTCCCGCTGCTCGACCAGCCCCGCGAGCGCCGTGGCGATCTCGCGCGTCGAGGCGTAGCGCCCGCTCGGGTTCTTGTTCAGGCAGCGCTCGATCAGCCACTGCAACGGCGGCGGCAGCGCTATGCCATCGAGCGGCGGCGGCGGGTCGCGCAGGATCGCGGCGATCGTCTCGGCCGCCGTGCGCTGCTCGAACGGCCGGTGCCCGGTCGCCATCTCGTACAGCATCACGCCGAGCGAGAACTGGTCGGTGCGGAAGTCCACGTCGCGGCCCTGCGCCTGCTCGGGCGACATGTAGGCGGCCGTCCCGACGACCGTCCCTTCCGCGGTGAGCGGCCCGGCGGCGGTCTCCTGCTCGCCGCCCCCCGCCTGAAGCTGCGGGGGCGCGATGCGGGCGAGGCCGAAGTCGAGCACCTTGACACGGCCCTCCTTCGTGACGACCACGTTCTCCGGCTTGAGGTCGCGGTGCACGATGCCCTTCGCGTGCGCGGCCGCGAGCGCATCCGTGACCTGGGCGGCGAGCCCCAGCAGGCGGTCGAGCGGCAGCCCGCCGCTGTCGATGAGCGCGCGCAGGTTCGGCCCGTCCACCAGCTCCATCACGATGTAGTGATACGGGGGCGAGTTGCCGAGCTCGTAGATCGTGACGATGTGGGGATGGTTGAGCGCCGAGGCGGCCTGCGCCTCGAGCTCCAGCCGCTTGACGTAGTGCGGGTCGTTCGTCCAGGCCTCGGGCAGCGTCTTGAGCGCGACCTCGCGCTTCAGCCGGGTGTCGCGGGCGCGGTACACCTGGCCCATGCCGCCGGCCCCGAGGACCTGGAGGATCTCGTACGGCCCCAGCCGACTTCCCGGTCCGAGTGGCAAGCTCCCGCGATTCTATCGCGTGCTGCCGGCCCGGGGCGGCGCGGCGCCCCGGGTCTCTTGCGTGCGCCGCGAGCGCGCCTAGTGCCGCGCGGTGCGCGCCGCGTCGGCCGTCGGCATGTGCACCGCCAGTCCCGCGGTCAGGAAGTGCGGGCTTTCGTGGTTGAGGCCGATGCCGGCCTCGACCTGCAGGTCGACGCGCTGGTTCAGGCCGAAGCGCACGCCCGGAACGACGTGGACGCGGGTGAAGTCGTTGCCGTTCGGGCCGTTGACGGACTCGAAGGAGAAGGCCGCGCCGGCGTAGACCTCGACGCGCCGGTCGACCCACGCGCTCCACTCCGCGCCGAGGTCGAGCGCAGTCGAGTCGGGGGCGTTCTGCATCACGGCCTGGTGGCCGCCGAGCCGCAGCGACAACACGCGGTCGTCGTCGCCGAGCACGCGGAACTGTCCGTCCGCGCCGATCAGCGAAACGCCGTCGAAGAACGCCGTCTTGGCTTCCACGTCGAAGGCGTCGGTGATGCCGTAGCCGAGGCGGAAGGAGCCGCCCGTGCGGTCGGGGGCGGAGTCGCGCCCGAACATCTGGACCGGCGCGGCGTTGAGCCGGAAGTAGTCGTTGCGGATCGTCTCGGCCGAGCCGCTCATGAAGTTCTGCGCGCGCAGAGGCGCGGCACAGAACGCGAGCGACGCGGCGGCAACGACGATGAGACCAGCGGAGTGGTCGCCCATTGAAAATACCTCCACTCGGCGAGGTGGCAAGTCGCGAGCCACGACGGCGGCCAAGCCCCAAAGTCCTCAGGAGACAAGGGTTTGGATCGCGCCGATCGTCGCGGATCCCGACCGCCAACGTGCCGGGCACGTGAATGCGTTTGTAGAACGATCGTTGAGCGGCGACGTGCTCGCCGGCATCTTTTTGTACAGTCTACAAGGCTGGCCTTGTGAGCAGCGCGCCGGCCGACTCATAAGCCCATGAGCCGCACCGTCGACGTGCGCACCGTGCGGCGTCGGCGCGCGGCACGTCCATTGCACCGGGATCCTACACAGGCCTTGACGCTCGGCGCCTAAGAGCCAGCCGCCGTCGCCTCGGAGCGGCAGCGGCATTGAAAAGCGGATGACGGCCTTCGCGAGAGCGCGGCACGCCGCGGTCCGGCCACGGCACTCACTCGCGCGCCGGCTCACGCTCTTGCCCAGGGGCGTGCGCAGGCACGCGCCACGCGCGCGAAGGCGCGTCACCCGCTTTGCTGGGGGAGGGACTCGGCTCCTCGGGTCCTTCCCCCAGCGCGGCTCGAACCCTCGGCCGGGCGGTCGGATTGTACTTCGCCGCAGGGCGTGCGATCGTCCCTCCGTTCGACGGAGGAGCCCATGCGTTACTGGCGCCCGCTCTCCGGCGCGTGCGTCGCCTGCCTGCTCGCGGTGCCGGCCGGCGCGCAGCCGCCGAAGCCGGTCGTGCTCAACGACGACGCCGGCTGGTGCTGGTTCCAGGACGAGCGCGCGATCGTCGTCGGCGACCGGCTCGTCTTCGGCAGCGTGGCGGCCGGCCGCGCCGACGCCGCCCGCCGCGGCGCGGTGGAGGCCACGAGCCTCGACCTGCGCACGGGCACCGTCACCCGCTCGCGGCTGAGCGCCACGCCCGTCGAGCGCGAGGGCCGCTACGACGACCACGACGCGCCGGCCTTCGTGGTGCGCGGCGACGGCCGCGTCCTCGCCGCCTGGGCCGGGCACGGCTTCGACAACCGCATCCTGTCGCGCGTGACGCGCGAGCCCGGCGACCCTACGTCCTGGAGCGACGAGCGCGCGTTCGTGCCGAGCGCGGCTTCCAGGGTGTCGTACACGAACCTGGCGCGGCTCGAGTCCGAGCAGGGGCGCATCTACGACTTCTTCCGCGGGCTCGACGACCGCTTCAAGCCTTCGGTCGCGTGGTCGGACGACGGCGGCGAGCGCTGGACGAGCGGAGCCGTCGTGATCGACGTGCCCGCCGCGTTCCGCCATCGGCCCTACGTGAAGTACGCCTCGGACGGCAAGGGCACGGTCCACCTCGCCTACACCGAGGGGCACCCGCGCGACTTCGACAACAGCGTCTACCACCTCTATTACCGCGACGGAAAGCTCCACCGCTCCGACGGCGCGGTCGTCCGCTCGCTCGCCGAGGGCCTGCGCGAGCCCGCCGAGGGCACGCGCGTCTTCAAGGGCGATCCGCGCAACGTCGCCTGGGTGAGCGACCTTGAGCTCGACGGCGATGGCCGCCCGTTCGTCGCGTACTCCGTGCAGAAGGACTCGGCGGGGCTGCCGCCCGGCCAGGGCGGCGGCGACCACCGCTACAGGCTCGCGCGCTGGACGGGGACGGCGTGGGAGGACCGCGATCTCGCCTATGCGGGCACGCGGCTGTATGCCGGCGAGGACGACTACACGGGCGGCGTGGCGCTCGTGCCGGGCAGCCCGACGCGCGTCTACCTGTCGACAAACGCCGACCCCGCCACCGGCGCGCCGCTCGTGAGCGCGGCCGACGGCCGCCGTCACTGGGAGCTCTTTCGCGGCGAGGCCGCCGAGGCGGGCCGCGGCTTCCGCTTCGAGGCGCTGACGCGCGACTCTACGCTCGACAACCTGCGGCCGATCGTGCCGCGCAGTTCCGGCCGCGGCGAGGTGCTGCTGTGGCTGCGCGGGAGCTACCGCGCCTACACGGACTACGCGCTCGAGGCCGTGGGACTCCTCCCGGGTCGCTGACCCGCGGCCGGGGCCGGGGGCCGGCCGCTTGACTCGCGCTCGCGGCCTGAACCCTAATACGCGCTTCCGGAGGCGTCCATGAAGGCAGCCGTCAGGCGTGAGCTGGGCCGGCGCACGTTCTTCAAGTCGGCCGGGGTGGCGGCGGCCGGCGCGTCCGCCTTCGGCGTGCTGAGCGACGCGGAGCTCGAAGGCGCCGTCCAGAGCGTCAACCGCAGCTCGATCCCGTCGCAGCTCAAGATCAGCGACCTGCGCGTGGCGACGGTGGTCGGCGCGCCGATGAGCTGCCCGATCATCCGGATCGACACCAACCAGGGCCTCTCGGGCTACGGCGAGGTGCGCGACGGCGCCAGCGCGACCTACGCGCTCATCCTCAAGAGCCGGCTCGTCGGCGAGAACCCCTGCAACGTCGATCGCCTGTTCCGCAAGATCAAGCAGTTCGGCCACCACGCGCGCCAGGCGGGAGGCGTGTGCGGCGTCGAGATGGCGCTCTGGGACCTGGCGGGCAAGGCCTACGGCGTGCCCTGCTACCAGATGCTGGGTGGGAAGTTCCGCGACAAGGTGCGCCTCTACGCCGACACCACCGAGACCGAGGACCCGAAGGAGCAGGGCCGGCGCCTGAAGGCGCGCATGGACCAGGGCTTCACGTGGCTGAAGCAGGACTTCGGGATCAACCTGCTGAAGGACGTGCCCGGCGCGCTCATGAAGCCGTCGGGCGCCGAGGCGAGCGGGCGCGAGACGGTGATGCACCCGTTCGCGGGCATCTCGATCACGGAAAAGGGAGTCGCGTGGCTCGCCGACTGGGTGGGTGCCATCCGCGAGGTCATCGGCTCCGAGGTGCCGCTCGCCTCCGACCACTTCGGCCACATCGACGTCAACTCCTGCATCCGCCTGGCGCGCGCGATGGAGAAGCACAACCTGGCCTGGATGGAGGACATGGTGCCGTGGCAGCTCGGCAACCTCCTGAAGCAGATCAAGGACGCGACGGAGACGCCGATCCTGACGGGCGAGGACATCTACCTGAAGGAGGACTTCGCGAAGCTCGTCGACATGGGCGCCGTCGACATGATCCATCCCGACCTCGCCTCCTCCGGCGGCCTGCTCGAGACCAAGAAGATCGGCGACTACGCGATGGAGCGCGGGGTCGCGATGGCGATGCACTTCGCCGGGACGCCGGTCTCGTTCATGGCGAACGTGCACTGCGCGGCCGCGACCGAGAACTTCGTCGCGCTCGAGCACCACTCGGTCGACGTGCCCTGGTGGGAGGACCTCGTCACGGGGCCCGACAAGCCGCTCAACAACCGCGGCTTCGCCACGCCGTCCGAACGGCCCGGCCTCGGCGTCGAGCTGGTCGAGGACGTGGTGAAGGCGCACCTCAAGCCGGGGACCCAGTACTTCGCGCCCACGCCGGAGTGGAACGAAGAGCGGTCGTGGGACCGCCTCTGGAGTTGAAGCATGCCTGGGCCCCGGGGCGCCAGCCTCCGGGTGACTCGTGGCGTTGCGTCGCGACGGTCGCTGGCAAGGCATTCCAAGGGAGATTCATGAAAACGTTGACAGTCGCGTTCGTTCTGGCCGCGCTGCCGCTTGCAGCCGTCGCGCAGGACGCGGTGAAGGTTGCGCCGCAACACTACAAGGTGCTGATCGACAACGCCTCCGTCCGCGTGCTCAAGATCGCGTACTCGCCCGGCGCGAAGAGCGCGATGCACTCGCACCCGGACTCGATGCTCGTGGCGCTCCAGGACTCGAAGACGCGCTTCGCATTGCCGGACGGCAAGACCCAGGACATCGACATCGGCAATGAGACGGCGAGCTACATGACCGCTTCCTCGCACGCGCCGACCAACATCGGAACGACGCCTGTCGATGCGATCCTGGTGGAGTTCAAGGCCAAGGATCCGGGCACGGCCAGCGTGCCCACCTCGCGTCCGGGGATGCAGATTGGCGTGCTCGCGGAGGGCCCGCGCGCGGTCGCGTTCAAGACGACTGCTGCAGCGGACTTTCACGAGGACCCCGGGACGACCCACGAGTACGACCAGGTGGTGATCTCGCTCGGCGCCAACGACATGTCGCTCTCGATCGACGGCAAGCCGCCGACCACCAAGTGGCAGCGCGGCTCTGTGGCGTTCATCGGCCGCGGCGTCAAGCACGAGTCGAAGAACACGAGCGGCCGCCCGGTCGAGTTCGTGATCGTCGCGGTCAAGTAGGGGGGGAGCGTGAGGGGGGCGCGCTGCCCCCCTCACGCCGTCCACAACCTTCCGTTGTCCGTCAGGTCCTTGTCCGTTCGTCCGTCGTCCGTTCGTGCGTGGTCCGTCGTTCAACCTCGCCCCACGAACGGCATCTTCGTCGCCATCAGCGTCATGAAGAGGACGTTGGCGTCGAGCGGCAGGCTCGCCATCTGCAGCACGGCGCGGCCGACGTGGGCGACGTCGATCAGCGGCTCTTTGCGCGTCGAACCGTCCGCCTGTGGAACGCCGCGCGCCATCTTCGCCGCGAGCGGCGTGCGCGCGTTGCCGACGTCGATCTGGCCGCAGGCGATGCCGAACGGCCGCCCGTCGAGCGCCAGGCTGCGCGTGAGGCCCGTGACCGCGTGCTTCGTGGCGGTGTAGGGCGCCGAGCGCGGGCGCGGCGCGTAGGCCGAGATCGAGCCGTTGTTGATGATGCGGCCGCCGCGCGGCCGCTGGCGCTTCATCACGCGGAAGGCCTCCCGCGCGCACAGGAAGGCGCCAGTCAGGTTCACGTCGACGACCTTCTGCCACGCGTCGAGCGACAGGTCCTCGAACGGTACGGAGGGCGCGCCCGCGCCCGCGTTGTTGAACAGCACGTCCACGCGGCCGAAGGCGGCCACTACGCGCGCGAACAGCGCCGCGACCGCGACGGGCTCGGTCACGTCGGTGGGCACGACGAGGGTCTGTGAGCGGCCGGCGAGCCGTGCCGTCTCCCGCAGCGGCTGGAGCCGTCGTCCGGCGAGCGCCACGGCGTAGCCGTCTGCGAGCAACGCGAGCGCCGTCGCGCGCCCGATCCCGCTGCCGGCCCCCGTCACGACCGCGACGCGCACCCGGCTCCTGGCCATTGGTAGATATCAGGCGCGGTGCCCTTGCGGGCCCGGGCTCCTGAAGTCCCCTTTCAAACTGTGCGTGCGGATTTCCCGCACACAGCTTACCGATGGTCTTCTCATGACGCGTTCACGAAGCCAGGATAGCGGATCGTCCCGACGAGCCGATGGAGCCCGAGTTCAGCCGCGAAGCGTGCCGGAGCCCAGTCGTCCAGTTCAAACGGGCGTCGTCGCCATACGCGTACGCGAGGCAGCAGCCGGACCAGCCGCTGGTTCACGTAGCGATCCACCTGTTGGAACTTCCAGGAGGCGTTGCCTGTACGAAAATAGTTGCCCCAGCCACGAAGAACGGGGTTGAGCACCTCCACGACCTGCTGGATGTCTCTCAGCCCTGCCCAGCGTCGTCGGTCCGTCAGCTCCCGGATCCGGCCTCGGATGCGGTTCATCGACCTCGCTGACGGCCATCGGAATACGTACTCCCGCTTCTTGAAGCGCGAGAGCACGATGCGCAGATGACAGCCCAGGAAGACGAATCCCTGCTTGCCGAGACCGAGCTCGACGATGCGCGTCTTGCCCGGGTGCAGCTTCAGGCTCAGCCGTTCCATGATGGTCCCGAGCCGCCGCAGCGACTCCTCCGCGTCTGCCGAGGTCCGACAGAGCACGACGGCGTCGTCCGCATAGCGGACCAGTTGTCCCAGCTGCCGGCAGCGACGCTCCCAGATACCGTCGAGAACGTCGAGGTAGATGTTGGCGAGCAGCGGTGAGATGACGCCTCCCTGGGGGCTGCCCAGCTCGGTGCTCTCGATCCGTCCCTCTTCCAGCACCCCCGCCTTCAGCCACAGCCGCAGGAGCTTCAGTACCCGCCGGTCCGATATCCGCCGCTCCACGAGCTTCATCAGCTTCTCGTGGTCGATGCTGTCGAAGAATCTCTGGATGTCGATCTCCACGACGTACCGGTGTCCGCGACCCCCTTGAAGGCGGATCGTTTCCAGCGCGTGGGTGGCGCTCCTCTTCGGCCGGAAGCCGTACGAGCACTCCTTGAAGTTGGCCTCGAAGATCGGCTCGACGACAAGCTTAGTCGCCGACTGCACCACTCGGTCGCGCACCGTCGGTATCCCCAGCGGCCGCTTCGTACCGTCCGGCTTCGGGATGTACTGCCGCTTTACCGGTTGCGGACAGTACCGACCCGCGCGCAGGCGCTGCTGCACGTCCTGAAGAAACTCCTCCGCGCCCGCCTGCTCGATCATCGACAGCGTTTCGCCATCGACGCCCGCAGCCCCTTGATTCGCCTTGACCCGCTTCCATGCCTCCGCCAGGACGTCACCCCGCCAGATCCGGTCGTATAGCGCATGAAAGCGTCGCGTACGGCTCCGCTTGGCAGACACGTAGAGCGCGCGCTGGAGTCGTCGTACTTTCTCCGCCGGGTAATTGGGACTCGCGTCCATGCCCTCGCACTTACCCCCAGATACGCGCATGACCAAAGCAGGGCCCTCTCGCTCCAGCGGTTTTCACCGCCTTCGTCGCTACTATGGGCCCCTCGGACTCCCTCTCGACACGGCAGGATTTCGCGCTCGGCTTATACCCGCCGCCTTCGCTCGACGTGAGCCGCCGAGGAGGGTCTCCCCAGTTCCGCATCAGGCCTTCACTGCGTGCCGTCTTCCGTACCCCGGGAGCCTCCTGCACCTCTCCGGACTGCCGGTGCAGTCTGTAGCCTTCGCCGCGACATGATCGGCTCGGCCGCTCCACCTTTCGGTTACCCATCTCACGAGGCTGCAAAGTTCACGCTCTCGCATTCGGCCCACAGCTTTGCCCCCCTCGCGCAAGACCATACAGCCTTGGCAGGGCTTTCGACGCTCCGCTCAGACGACGACATCTCTGTCGTCGCCCGGAGCCTGCTACGCGGCGCTCCGGCGCTTACCGCGACGGGACTTCCACCCGCAGGTCTGACGCAGCACCTCGGTCGGGCCGTCCAGGCCCGGCCTCGTTCAGGACGCAACATGGCGGCGATCCTACTCCTGGAACGCGAGGCTCACCGGCCACGAGCCCTGGAACACGAGCACGTCGCCCGAGCGCGCCCGCACCTCGATGCGGTCGACGGCGAAGGGCGCCTTGCACTCGACGGTCGCCTGGTGAAAGCCGACCCGCAGCGTCTCGCTCGCCGGCAGCGCGAAGCCGTCGCCCGGAGAGTCGTGGTGCGCGTAGAGGCAGCGCCTCGTCCCCGACAAGCCGTCGAGCCAGAGGTTCACGCCCACGAGGCTCTGCTCCGACTCGATCGTGAGCTCCGCGCCGAAGGCACTCGTGCACCACGCGCAGCCGGGCACGAGCGACGCCTGCAGCGAGGCGGTCGTCGTCGGTCGGACGGCCACGAGTGCCATGCCCTCGGGCCTCGACGCCGCCGCGCTCGAGCCCGAATCGCAGCCGCTCGCCAGCAGCGCCGCGAGTCCCAACGCCGAGAGCCTCGACCTCATCCCGCCTCTCTCTCCGGCTCACCCGAAGAATCGGGAGCCGCACGGCGCCTCGCAAACGCCGTACCGGCTGACGGCGACGTCCGCAACGCGAGGCATCCCGTTCGCGCTCAGCAGCATGGGCGGGCTTCACTTCCACGAGCCCGGGCAGCGACTGGCGGCCCGTCGGTCGAGCTGACGGGATTCCGGCCAGCGAGTCCCTCGCTGTTCAGTGGCTAGCCACTCGAAATGAGGCGCACGGATACGAATTTCGGCAAGCGATCTGTGGCGGTAACTCACTGCGAAAAAAGGGCTTGACAGGCCGCGCGCGCGATTTCATGATTCCGCTCCCCTGCTCCGTTGAGTAGCAGGGGTCGGTGGCGCGGCGGCCTTCCGAGGCTTTCTCCCGAGCCTCACCCCCTCCCGCTTGGCGCGTGGCTGTCGGGATCTCGTGTTGTCGGAGCGGCGAAGTGTCCGAGGTCAGCACGTCCTACCCACAGAGAGAAGAAGAGCGGCAGTCCGAGCGACGGCTCGTCATCCTCGAGCGCGACACCATCCACCGCTTCTCGACCGAGCGCATCCTTCGGCAGGCGGACTATTGGTTGTTCGTCACCGAGAACGCGGCGGCGGCGGTGCGGGTAGCGGCGGTGTCGGCCATCGACCTCGTTCTCGTCGACCTCGGGCTCGGCCTGCTCGAGGCGGTCCCGGCGAGTGCGCGACGCCGCGGCGACGTGGGCGTCGGCAGCCTGCCGTCCTCGCTCGTCGAGGGCTACGCGATCCTGCGGCCGCTCCACCTCGACCCGCACTCGCAGCTGCCCGTCGTCACGCTGCGCGTGAGCCGCAACGCCGACGACACGCGCCAGCCGGGACGCTTCTCGCTCGTGGGGCTGCTGCCGCGGCCGTCGAACTCGACCGGCCTCGTCGACGGGCTCGAGGAGAGCTTCCTCGACCTGATCGGCCGCGAGGCCCACGCGGTGCCGGAGCAGTCGGAGTCGGAGTGGCCGAAGACGGCGGTCGCGCGCGGGCTGCGCACGCCGATGCGCGCGCGGCCGTTCCAGAGCACGCCGCAAGCGCTGCGCTCGGCGCTCGTCATCGATCCCGACGAGGCGCAGCGCCGCGCCGTGGCGGACTGCCTGATCCGCCACGACTTCACCGTGCACGAGGCCACGAACGCGGAGGCCGCACTGCGGATCGCGGTGGCGCGGCGACCCTGGCTGATCGTCACCGAGGCCCAGCTCGCCGACGCGAGCGGGGTCGAGTTCTGCCAGCTCATCCGCTCGCACAGCCTGCTCTGCCGCACGCCGCTCGTGTTCCTCTCCGAGCAGGACGACTGCGACAGCCGGCACCAGGCGCTCAAGGCCGGGGCCGACGACTACCTGGTGAAACCGGCCCCCTCGCGCGAGATGCTGGTGCGGCTCGAGCTGGTGCTGAAGCGCTTCGCCGGCGAGGAGGTCGCCGGCGAGGAGCCCGGCGGCCTGCTGCGCGGCGCGGTCGAGCTCATGGGCGGTCCGGCGGTGCTCCAGATCTGCAACCTCAACCAGCTCACCGGCGTGCTGCTCGCGCGCCGCGGCAGCCACTCGCTGCGGATCGGCTTCCGTCGCGGGCAGATCGTCTCCGCGACCGGGCCCGACCGCATCGGCGCCGACGTGGTGTACGACTTCATCTCCTGGCCGCAGGGACAGTTCGAGTTCGACCGCGACGCCGTCGTCGCGGAGGGCGCGCCGATGCGCGAGGACTTCAACGCGCTGCTGCTCGAGGGCTGCCGCCGGCTCGACGAGCGTCGCCGCGGACGGCCGGCCGAGCCGCCCCGGGTCTAGCGCCCCGCCGGGGGGTATCATTTCGGTCCCCGCCGCAAGGGCGGGCTTCGTCCGCTCCGGCCTCGAGCCGGCCCAAAGGAGCCGATACGCGCATGCCGACCACCAGAGTGATGATTGTGGGCCTCGGTCCGATCGGAGCCGGCGTCGCGCGCCAGCTCGTCGCCCGCCGCAGCTTCAAGATCGTGGCCGCGGTCGACGTCGACCCCGCGAAGGCGGGGCGCGACCTGGGCGAGATCCTCGGGCTCGGCAAGCGCAGCGGCGTCAGGGTGAGCGACGACGTCAGCCAGGCGGTGCGCAAGGCGAAGCCGCAGGTCGCCGTGCTCTGCACGAGCTCGTCGCTCAAGAGCCTCTGGCCCCAGATCAAGGTGCTGCTGCCGCTCCGCGTTCCGGTCGTGTCGACGACGGAGGAGCTCGCCTATCCCTGGCTGTCGAACCGGGCGCTCGCGCGCCGGATCGACGCGGCCGCGAAGCAGGCGAAGGTGGCGGTGGTCGGCACCGGCGTCAACCCCGGCTTCGCGATGGACGCGCTGCCGATCGCGCTGACCGCGATCTGCGAGCGCGTGGACAAGGTGCGCGTCGAGCGCGTCCAGGACGCGCGCATCCGCCGCCTGCCGTTCCAGCAGAAGATCGGCTCCGGCCTCACGCCCGAGGAGTTCGCCGAGAAGGTGAAGGCGCTCACCGTCCGCCACGTCGGCCTCACCGAGTCGGTCGCGATGATCGCCGACGCGCTCGGCTTCAAGCTCGACCGCGTCACCGACGAGATCAAGCCGCGGATCGCCGCGGCCCCGGTCGAGAGCCAGTTCCTGAAGGTGCCCGCCGGCCGCGTGTGCGGCATCGTGCAGGACGGCGTCGGCTACGTCGGGGGCGAGCCGCGCATCGAGCTGCACATGGAGGCCTACCTGGGCGCGCCCGAGACCTACGACAGCGTCTTGGTCGAAGGCTCGCCGCGCCTGCACGTCAAGGCGATCGGCGGCTATCACGGCGACGTCGCCACCGCCTCGATCGCCGTCAACTCGATCCCGAAGCTGCTCGCGGCCGCCCCGGGCCTCCACACGATGCGCAGCCTCGCCCTGCCGTCGTTCGCGGGCGGGAAATAGCTGTAGCGATCGCTAGTCGAGCGGGAGCACGAGCTCGCGACGAACGAAGGCGTCGGGGGCGCCGTCGAAGGCGACCTCGAGCGCGAAGGCGCCCCGCTCGGCGTTGCTCACCACCACCCCGGGCACGCCCCGGAGCCGTCGCGGGGAGCGAGCGAGCAGCGTGTAGGTCCGCCCGCCCCGCCCTTCCAGCACGAGCATCAGGCGGCTCTCGTCCGCGTGCGAGCGGAGGATGCGCAATCCCCCGCTGCGCGACCCGGTCTCCGGGAGGCTGTGGCGGAGGTAGACGTCGCTGCCGGGGCGATAGCGAATCACGACCTGCGAGCGTCTGTCTGCGCTCTCCACCACCAGGCGAGTCCTCTGCACGTCCCCGAGCCGCTCGATCGAGAACGCAGCCGCCCGGCCGTTCACGGTGGCCGCTTCGATACGCGCGTCGAGCGGATACGCGGGCGCGAGCTGCGCGCGCCAGGAGCCCGCATTCGGCGATCGCCGCTCCAGCACGATCGTGTCCTGGCCGGTGGCCCGGACCAGCGACAGGTCGACCTTTCCTCCGCCCGCGGGAACGTTGCGGACGGCCACGCGCTCCCAGTCGGCGGGGAGCTGGGGTGAGAAGCGCAGCGAGCGGCCGCCGTCCTCCACGCTGAGACCCAGCAGGCCGCGCACGAGGGGCGTCGCCACCATCGCCTCGGACCAGACCTGGTGGTGCGAGGAGCGGCCGAAGGCGGCGAGGTAATCCCCCGACAGCAGCTCGGTCACGTAGCCCAGCGCGGTCCGCGAGCGGAGGTCCGCGTTGGCCAGCAGCGCCTGGTAGCCCACCTGCGGTCGCCCGTAGCGGTAGGCGGCCATCGCGGTCCAGCCAGTGAAGAGCGGCCACACCGAGCCGTGGTGGTACGAGAGCGGATCATAGAGCTCGCTCGCCTCCGACAGCAGGCGCGTGCCCCAGTCG
Source organism: uncultured Acidobacteriota bacterium (assembly GCA_963740655.1). Lineage (GTDB taxonomy): Bacteria > Acidobacteriota > Vicinamibacteria > Fen-336 > Fen-336 > DATBSL01. The sequence continues at coordinate 705,538 of CAVUFF010000011.1, read as the reverse complement.
GTGGCAAGAGCCGAGCCTGCGAGGTGGTCGAGCTCCGACTGGGCCCGCGCGTCGTCGAGCTCGCCCCACCACATCGGCACCGCGGGCATCACGGTGTCCTCGTCGGCGAGGCCGCCCTTGGCCAGGGCCTCCAGGCGTGCCTGCCGCCGGGCGCGCTCCGGACCGCGGTCCGCTTCGACCTTGTCGCGCGGGCGCAGCGTAGCGAAAGCGTAGAAGCCGCGGCCCTCGAGCCAGTACGTCTTTTCGACCGCCGCCTTCGTCTGCTCCGCCCGCGAGCGGGCCTCCTCGGCGAGCGCCCGGTCTCCGCGCGCCTCGGCAAGCTCCGCGAGAGCGCGGCAGGCCGCGATCCAGACTCCCTGCTGGTAGATCTCCTCGTGCGGCGGGTAGAGGTCACCGCCCTCGACCCAGCCGTGGCCGAACGTCGTGTTCTCGACGAGGCCGTTCTTGTCCGTGTCGGTTCCCGCGGTGAAGCGCCATGCCTTGAGGATCGCTTCGAAGCTCGCGTCCAGGAAGGCGCGATCCCCGGTAGCGCGCCAGTGGTCCGCGTGCGCGATCACGAAAAGCGGCGAGGCGTCCGCGCTGTTCCAGGGGTACGGATAGTCGGTGAACCACGGGAGCCAGGGGGCGCTTTGCGAGATCTCGTGAGGCACCTTGCCGTCCGCCCGCTGCACCCGGCCCAGAAACTCGAGCGCGGCCTTAGCGGAGACGAAGTCACCGTAGGAGTGGAGCGCGAGCGCGCTCCAGAGCGCGTCGCGGCCGAAGAACCAGCCGAACCCCGGTCGCTCGCTGTCGCCCGAGGTCCGAAAGCCCGCGAGCAGCCCGGTGCCCAGGCCTGGGTTCGTGGCGAGCCCCTTGTCGATCCCCACCTTCGCCCAGGCGAACGAGCGGTCGAGCGCGGGATCGGGGGTGACGATCGAGACCGTCTGCTCCGAGAGCCTCCGGTAGTGCGCCACGTTGGCCGCATACAGCTCGGGTAACGAAGCCAGGATCCGGCTGTAGGCGGCCCGCGCGTCCTCCTTGCCCTCGACGCTGCCCGCGAAGACGATCGGGACGAAGCCCGCGCGCGTGCCCTCGGCGCTCGTTTCGATTTCGAAGCGTATGGGCAGGTCCTTCGGCTCCTCTTGATAAGGCATGACCGAGAGGTCGCGGGCGCCCGGCGAGCCGAGCACGCCCGCGAAACGCTTGCTCTCCTCGCTCAGCACGTACGTGTGCGACGCCTCGTCCCAGTCGAGATTGGGAGTCATGAGGCCGGCGGGCCACATCAGCCGCAGCCGCGGCCGGAACGACGCCAGCACGGTCATGGGGAGCACGCTGTCCACGTCGAGGAGCGCCACCAGTCCCGGCTCGTCCAGCGGCGCGAAGAGAGTCTCGCGTACGGTGAAGGCCGAGTGCGCGTAGACGAGGGTGGTGGCCTCGGGACGCACCTCAATGCGAGCGAGAACGTCGCGCCCCTGGATCTCCACGGGATAGTCCTTCAGCCGGAACGCGAGCTCGAAGCCGTCGACGAGCTTCAGGGGATAGACCCAGACCTCGGCCGGGTGGCCCTCGTAGGCGAAGAGGGCCGAGCGGCGGCCCACGACGTCGAGGAAGCGGCCCTGATCGGCCGCAGCGCGGAGCTCGAGGCCGCTCGCCGGCAGGGCGAACCGGGGAACCACGGCCTCAGTCTCCGCCCGCACGCCGGGCGCGAGGGCGAGCAGGACCCACGTCAGGAGAGGGGTCATGACGGGCGCAGGTTAGGCTTGGCGTTTGGAGCGGGTCAAGCGGCGCATCGGGATCGCGGCGGATCGGGATCGCCGCTCTCGCGAGGGCGAAACGGTTAGACTCGGCTTCATGTACTCACGAATCGCCGCAGCGTCTTTCGTTTGGCTGCTGGCCTCGTCATCCCCGCCCCGCCTCGCGGCGCAGGCGGCAACAACGGCGACGGCCGGGCAAGAGCTGCCCGCACCGGAGCGGATCCGCGCGGTCGACGACTACATAAAGAAGACGTGGACGACGCTGCGGCGATCGGCCCGCGACCTGCCCGCGGCGGCGAAGGACCCCAAGCTCCACCTGCCTTCCGGCAGCCGCTGGCCCGTCTACATCCCGGCCACCGAAGACAAGGCGAAGATCGAAGCCGCCCTGCGCGCGGAGCTCGGCGAGGGGGGACTCGCGACGATCGCGCTTCGGCCGCTGCCCGCGAACCGCGGCGAGCTCAAGGAGCACGGCCTGCTCTACCTCCCCCACCCCTACGTCGTCCCCGGCGGGCGCTTCAACGAGATGTACGGCTGGGACAGCTACTTCATCCTGCTCGGCCTGCTGCGCGACGGCGAGGTCGAGGCGGCGCGCGGCATGGTCGACAACTTCGTCTACGAGATCGAGCACTACGGCACGATTCTCAACGCCAACCGGACCTACTACCTGACGCGGTCGCAGCCGCCGTTCCTGACGCGGATGATGCTCGGCGTGTTCGCGCGGTCCGGCGACCGAGCGTGGCTCGAGTCCACCCTGAAGGCGGCCGAGAGCCACTACACGTTCTGGACGACCGAGCCCCATCTCGTCCCGGCGACGGGGCTGTCCCGCTACTTCGACTTCGGGGAAGGCCCCGCGCCCGAGGTCCTGAGCGACGAGCGCGACGAGCAGGGGCGCACCCACTACGACCGGGTGCGCGAGTTCTACCGAGCGAACGACGTCACCGACTACGAGGAGGCGCGCTTCTACGACGCGAAGGCCGACCGCCTGACACCGCTCTTCTACAAGGGCGACCGCTCGATGCGCGAGTCGGGCTTCGACCCCTCGAACCGCTTCGGCCCCTTCAGCGCGGACATCACGGACTACGTCCCGGTGTGTCTGAACGCTCTCCTCTACCAGATGGAGCGCGACTTCGCCGACATCTCTCGGATCCTCGGGCGCGCGGACGCAGCGAAGGGGTGGGACGCGCGCGCCGAGGAGCGCCGGAGCCTGATGGACCGCTACTTGTGGGACGAGGGCAAAGGTCTCTACCTGGACTACGACGTCGCCAAGGGGTCCCGGCGCGACTACCCCTTCGCCACCACCTTCTACCCGCTCTGGGTGGGAGCCGCCTCGCCCGTCCAGGCGGCCCGTGTCGCCGGCAATCTGAAGCGCTTCGAGGAGACGGGCGGCCTCCTCACGAGCACCACCACGAGCGGCAGCCAGTGGGACGCGCCGTTCGGGTGGGCGCCCCTGCAGCTCATCGCCGTCGACGGGCTCCGTCGCTGCGGCCACACGGACGCTGCCGACCGCATCGCGCGGAAGGTCATCGCACTGGTGACCCGGGAGTTCGAGCGCAGCGGCACGATCGTCGAGAAGTACGACGTGCGGCGAAGCGCCTCCGACGTGGCGGGAGACATCCGCTTCGGGTACCGCGAGAACCAGGTCGGCTTCGGCTGGACGAACGGCGTCTACCTCGAGCTCGTGGCCGGTCTCACGAGAGCGTCGGAGGCCCGGCGACCGTGAGGGCGATCGTCCTCTGGGGCGTCGCCGCGACCTTCGTCGCGGCGGCCCTGGCGGTGGCCGCGCGCTCGGAGGACAGCCTGCCGTTCTCCTTCACGAACGTGGCCGCGCAGGCCGGCCTCACCGCGACGACCGTCTTCGGCGGCCGCGAGCAGAACCGCTACCTGCTCGAGACGACGGGCTGCGGCGCCGCCTTCTTCGACTTCGACAACGACGGCTGGCTCGACGCCTTCCTCGTGAACGGCACGACCCTCGAGGGCTTCCCGAAGGGACAGGAGCCGACGAACCACCTCTACCGCAACCGTGGCGACGGGACCTTCGAGGACGTGACCGCGCGCGCGGGGCTCGCCGCGAGCGGCTGGGGCCAGGGTGTCTGCGCCGGCGACTACGACAACGACGGCTACCCGGACCTCTACGTGACCTACTACGGCCAGAGCCGGCTCTACCACAACCGGGGCGACTCCACGTTCGCGGATGTCACGGCCAGAGCCGGCCTCACCGAGACGCGCCAGCGCTGGGGCACCGGCTGCGCCTTCCTCGACTTCGACCACGACGGTAATCTCGATCTGTTCGTCGCCAACTACATCGACCTCGACTTGAAGACCGCGCCGGTCCCCGAGTCGGGCCTGTGCCGCTACCGCGGGATCCAGGTCGCCTGCGGGCCCCCGGGGCTCGTCGGAGGCAAGAACGCGCTCTACCGCAACCGCGGCGACGGGACCTTCGAGGACGTCTCGGAGCCCAAGGGCATCACGAAGGCGTCGGGCACCTACGGGCTCGGCGTCAGCACGCTCGACTTCGACGGCGACGGCTGGACGGACCTCTACGTCGCCAACGACTCGAACCCCAGCACGCTCTACAGGAACAAGGCAGGCGCGGGCTTCGAGGACGTCGCCGTTGCGGCGGGCTGCGCCTACAGCGCGGACGGCAAGAACCAGGCGGGGATGGGGGTCGCTGTGGGCGACTACGACAGGAACGGCACGCTCGACGTCTTCAAGACCAACTTCGCCGGCGACACCTCCACGCTCTACGCGAACAGCGGCGACGGCTACTGCGACGACCGCACCTTCGCGGCCGGCGTGGGCATCAACACGCGCTGGCTCGGCTGGGGCGCCGGCTTCCTGGACCTCGACAACGACGGCTGGCTGGACCTGTTCCTGGCGAACGGCCACGTCTATCCCGAGGCGTGGCAGATCCCGGGTGAAGCGAGCTACAAGCAGCGGAAGGTCGTCTACTGGAACCGCGGCGGCGCCCGCTTCGAGGACGTGAGCGAGCGGCTGGGCGCGCCGGTGACGACGCCGGCGGCGGCGCGCGGAGCCGCCTTCGGCGACTTCGACAACGACGGCAACGTCGACGTGCTGGTGAACAACGTCAACGACACGCCCGCGCTCTACCGTCTCGTGTCGCACGGCAACCACTGGATCACGCTGAAGCTCGTGGGTACGCGCTCGAACCGCAGCGCGATCGGCGCGCGCGTGCGCTGCATCGTTCCGGGCATGCGGCTGGAGGACGAGGTGCGCGGCGGAGGCAGCTACATCTCGCAGAACGACCTGCGCGTCCACTTCGGCCTCGGCCGCACGACGCGCGTGGAGGGCGTGCTCGTGCGCTGGCCGAGCGGCCTCGTCGAGCAGTGGAGCGGCATCCCGGCCGACCAGTTCCTGACGCTCACGGAAGGCACCGGCACGCCCGCGACGTGGGAGCGGGCGGGATGAGGGCGGCGGCTGCGCTGCTGATCCTCGCCGGCTCGGCCGCCGGGCTGCGGGCGCAGGACACGGCAGCCGCGGTGACCTCGGCGCGCGCGCTGCTGGGCCAGGACCGGCCCAGGGATGCGATCGCGGCGCTGCAGGCGCAGGACGCCTCCGATCCCGCGGTGGCCCTCGTGCTGGGCGTCGCTCACTACCATGCGGGGGACGCCGTCGAGGCGATCGGCTTGCTCACGCCGATCGTCGACCGGCTCAAGGCGGGCTCGAGCGAGCGCCGGGAGGCCACGCAGGTGCTGGGCCTCGCGCTCTATCTCGCCGGCCGCATCGGCGAGGCGGTGCCGTGGCTCGAGGCGACGCGCGAGTGGGCGGGCTCGAACCTGGAGCTGCTCCAGGTCCTCGGCACCGCGTACATCCAGACCCGGCAGCCCGACAAGGCACGGGAGGTGTTGGCCCGCGCGTTCGAGGTGGCGCCCGAGGCTGCGCCCGCCCACCTGCTCGCCGCCCAGATCATGATCCGGCTGCAGCAGGAAGCGATGGCGGAGGCGGAGCTGGAGAAGGCCGTCGCGAAGGACCCTCGCCTCCCGCAGGCCCACTATCTGCTCGGCCAGCTCGCCCTCTTCCGTGGACGCCTCGAGGAGGCGACGGCCTTCACCCGGAAGGAGATCGAGCTCAACCCGGGCCACAACCTCGCCTGGAGCCAGCTCGGCGACGTGTTCGTGCGGCAGCAGAAGTGGTCGGAGGCGGTCGCGGCGCTGCAGCGCTCGATCTGGGTGAGTCCCTTCTACAGCGCGCCCTACATCCTGCTGGGGCGCGCGTACACCAAGCAGGGTCAGCCCGCGGCCGCCGAGGCGATGCTGCGCCGCGCGATCGAGTACGACCCGAACAACAAGCAAGCCCACTACCTGCTGGGCCAGCTCCTGCAGCAGGCAGGCCGCGCCGAGGAGGCGCGCAAGGAGCTGGAGCTCGCCGAGCGTCTGCAGGGGGCTGCCGGGCGGTGAGGCGCAGGCTCGCTCTCTTCGCCGGGGCGCTCGTCACGGCGGTTGCGGGCGGCGACTGGCACGTGCGCCTCGTCGACGTGGCCGGCGAGGCCGGGCTCACGCAGCCGTCGGTCTACGGCGGCATCGACCACAAGCGCTTCATCATCGAGACAAACGGCACCGGGGTTGCCTGGATCGACTACGACAACGACGGCTGGCCGGACGCCCTGGTGCTCTCGGGCACGCAGCTTCAGGAGGGCTCCCGCCAGGAGCGTGCGTGGCCGCGGGGCGAAGCACCCAGCAACCGCCTCTACCACAACAACCACGACGGCACCTTCAGCGACGTCACCGACCGGGCGGGCCTGAGGCGGACTGGCTGGGCCTCGTCGGTCTGCGCCGGCGACTACGACAACGACGGCTGGCTGGACCTCTTCATCACGTACTACGGCCACAACGTGCTCTATCACAACCGAGGGGGCCGCTTCGAAGACGTGACGGCGGCCGCCGGGCTCGCCACGAACGGAACGCGCTGGGGCTCGGGCTGCAGCTTCCTCGACTACGACCGCGACGGGAAGCTCGACCTCTTCGTCGCGAACTACCTGGTGCTGGACCTCCAGACGGCGCAGCAGCCGGGCGAGGGGGTCAACTGCCTGTGGAAGGGCATTCCGGTCAACTGCGGTCCCAAGGGGCTGCCCACGGACACCAGCCTGCTCTACCACAACGCGGGCGACGGCCGTTTCCGCGACGTGTCCGAGGCCTCGGGCGTCGCCGGCGTCAAGGGCCGCTACGCGATGACCGCGGCCGGCTTCGACGCCGACGGGGACGGCTGGGCGGACATCTACGTGGCCTGCGACTCGACCGCCGCCATCCTGCTCCGCAACAACCACGACGGCACGTTCACCGACGTGGCGGTGGCGAGCGGCGCCGGGTTGAGCGAATTCGGCAACGAGCAGGCCGGCATGGGGCTCGGGGTGGGCGACCTCGACGGCGACGGTCGGCTCGACCTCATCAAGACGCACTTCGCCGACGACATTCCAGCCCTCTACCACAACCTCGGGCGCGGCCAGTTCGAGGACGTGGCGATGGCTGCGGGCCTCGGCGCGCAGAACCGCTTCGTGCAGTGGGGAGCGGGAGTGGCCGACCTCGACAACGACGGCAGTCCCGATCTCTTCTACGCCACCGGCAACGTGTATCCCGAGATCGAAGCCCTACTTCCCCAATACCCGCACCGCAGCCCGAAGATCGTCTTCCGCAACCTCGGCGGCTTTCACTTCGGCGACGTCTCCGCCCAGAGCGGGCCGGGGGCCAGCGCGCCGCACTCGAGCCGCGGCGTCGCGTTCGGGGACTACGACAACGACGGCGACCTGGACGTCCTGGTCATGAACATGAACGAGCGGCCGTCGCTGCTACGCAACGACTACACGGGCGGCAACGGTTGGCTCGCGCTGCAGCTCGAGGGTAAACAATCGAACCGGGCCGGGATCGGTGCAACGGTCGTCGTCACGGCGGGCGGCCGTCGGCAGGCTCGCGCCGTGCTCAGCCAGTCGAGCTACTACTCGCACGACGACCTGCGACTGCATTTCGGCCTCGGTGCGGCACGCAGCGCCGAACTCGTCGAGGTGCGCTGGCCGAGCGGGGCCGCGGACCTGCTGCACGACGTTGCCGCCGGGCGCCTGCGCACGCTGCGCGAAGGGGAAGCCCCGGCGCCTGCGGCGGCGGCACAGGCTCCCGCCGAACGCTGAAACCGAAAGTCCGAGACTCTCCGGCGCCAAGAAAACACAGGAATCATAAGACCGACGACTTGCGAGCGTCTCGTAAACTGTTGCTTCTCTCAACATTCGTGCCAGTTTCAAAAAATTTGTTGACCGAGATACACATGAATTCTAAGATCGCCCCATCCAGGCCCCACACAGGATCCAAACGATCCGCTTTCCGAAGGGTTGGGCGATCGCTCGGTCGTTGCGAGCCCGATCCTTTAGAGGGAATGACATGACAAGGTCGATGAACAGGCAGTCCTTCACGATGGCCGTGGCGGTCGTCGCGCTGATCGCTGTCGCTTCTCCCAGCGCCCGGGCGCAGGCGGTGTACGGCAGCATCGCCGGCACCGTCTCCGACGCGACGGGAGCGCCGGTTCCCGGCGCCACGGTCACGATCACGAACCCGGCGCGCAAGACCGTCGACAGCGTGGTGACGAACGCGTCCGGGTATTACGAGAAGTTGCGCCTGCTGCCCGGCAGCTACGAGGTGAAGGCCGAGCTCAGCGGCTTCAAGGTCAAGGTGGTCTCGGCAGTGAACGTGAGTGTCGACACCCAGACCCGTGTCGACGTCTCGCTCGAGCTGGGCCAGATGACGGAAGTCGTCACCGTCGAGTCGGTCGAGAGCCAGCTGCTCAAGACCGACCGCGCCGACGTGGCCACGACCTTCGCGACCCAGCAGATCACCGAGCTGCCGGTCCTCGACCGCAACTTCACGAAGTTCATCCTGCTCACGCCGGGCACGCAACAGCAGTCCTGGAACCACGCCGCCAGCGAGAACCCCCAGGGCTCTGCGCAGACGGTAGTCAACGGACAGACCTTCAGCGGCACCGGCTACCAGCTCGACGGCACCGAGAACCGCGACCCGATCCTGGGTATCATCGTGATCAACCCCAACCTCGAGGCGATCGGCGAGACCAAGGTCACCTCCCAGAACTACGACGCGGAGTTCGGCCAGGCGATCGCCGGCGTCGTGTCGGTCCAGACCAAGTCCGGGAGCAACAGCCTCCACGGCAGCGCCTTCGAGTTCGCGCAGCGGGACCAGTGGCAGGCCCGCAACCCGTTCACCAATCCCACCAAGAACGCCCTCACCGGGACGTACCTGCCTGACTCGAAGCGCGACCAGTTCGGCGGCTCGCTCGGCGGGCCGATCGTGAAGGACAAGTGGTTCTTCTTCGCTGACTACCAGGGCACCCGCAACGACGCGGGCGGCTCACGCCTGATGACGGTGCCCACCGCCGCCGCTCGGGCCGGGGACCTGAGCGCGTACGGAGTCAACATCTACGACCCGGCCGGCGGCGACCCTGCCAACCGGTCGCAGTTCGCCGGCAACGTCATCCCGGGCAACCGGCTGTCGCCCCAGGCGCTCGCGGTCCTGGACCTGATCCCGCTCCCGAACGCTCCCGGGACGAACAACAGCACCCGGGACAACTACCTGGTGTCCGGCATCGAGAAATACAACGCCGACGCCTTCGACGGGCGGCTCGACGGGCGGCTCAGCCCCAGCGTGAACATCTTCGGGCGCTACAGCTACGCCAAGTTCGACATCAACGGTCCCCAGGCCTTCGGTCAAGGCGGCGGCCAGGAGCTGGTGAGCCTGGGCGGCGTGTCCCAGGTCAGGAACCACAGCGTGGCCCTGGGCACGGACATCACGCTCAGCCCCACGATGATCCTGGACGTGCGCTTCGGCTTCTTCAAGTACGGGGTCGACGTGCTGCCGAACGACTTCGGCACGACGCCCGCCACCGCTGCCGGGATCCCGGGCCTGAACCTCGACGACACCTTCAGCTCGGGGCTGCCCTTCTTCGAGCTGAACGGAGGCACAGCTCAGATGAGGTTCGGCTCCGGTCTCGATGCCGGTCGCTGCAACTGCCCGCTCTCGGAGCACGAGAAACAATACCAGGTGGTCGCGAACCTCACGAAGATCATGGGCAACCACACCGTGAAGTTCGGTGCCGACGTTCGGCGCGCCTACAACCTACGGGTGCCCAGCGACTCGCACCGGTCCGGCCAGCTCTACTTCAACGAGAACGGCACGCGCGGGCCGAGCGGCGGCGGCATGGGCCTCGCCACCTTCCTCCTCGGCGACGTGCAGTCCTTCATTCGCTACGTCAGCCCGAACACCGACGCTCGCGAGACCCAGTGGCGCGAGTTCTTCTACCTCCAGGACACCTGGCGCGTCACCTCGAAGCTGACCCTCAACTACGGGCTGCGGACCGACATCATCAACCCGCAGGCCGTGAACCAGGCGGGCAACGGCGGCTGGCTAGACATCCACACGGGCGAGATCCGCGTCGGCGGCGTGGGCGACATCAACCTGCAGGGCAACGTGAAGAACAAGGTCAACTGGGCGCCGCGGCTCGGCGTCACGTACCAGATCAACACCAAGACCGTGATCCGCGCCGGCTACGGTCGCAGCTACGACATCGGTGTCTTCGGGTCCACCTTCGGCCACTCCGTGACCCAGAACCTGCCCGTGCTCTCGGCCCAGAACCTGAACCCTCCCAACAACTTCGACAGCGTGTTCGACCTCGCCACGGGTCCGCCCCCTCCGGTCTTCCCTGACGTGCCGGCGAACGGCCGCCTGGCCCTGCCCAACGGGGTGTTCGCCCGCCTGCTGCCGGACGAGCAGAACCTGTCCCACGTCGACGCCTACAACGTGACGCTGCAGCGCGAGCTCAGCCCCAGGCTCTCCGCGGAGGTCGCCTACGTGGGCAACCGCGGCGAGGGCTTCTTCGGGGACAACCCGGCCACGAACGTGAACCAGGCGAGCCTCGTCGGCTTCGGTACGCTGGACCAGAACCAGCGCAAGCCGTTCTACGCGGGCAACGTCCAGACGGCGGACGGGCTGAGCGGCGCCTACGGCTGGACGCAGGGGATCGACTACTTCAGCAACACCGGCAAGAGCCGCTACAACGCCTTCCAGGCGAAGCTGACCCAGCGCTTCTCGCACGGCTACTCGCTGCTGGCGCACTACACCTACCAGAAGGCCAACAACAACGGTGGTGACTACTTCTTCATCGACCCGAACGTGAACTACGGCCCGGCCGACTTCATCCGGACCCACGTGTTCGTGCTCGCCGGCACCGCCCAGTTGCCCTACGGCAAGGGGCACAGGTGGGGGAACGATGCCGGGGGGTTCGCGCAGGCCGTGCTGGGCGGCTGGCAGTTCAACACCAACATCACGATCCAGAGCGGGCTGCCCTTCAACGTGAGCTACCGGGACCGCGGGGCGGACGGCGACACCGGACCGGACCGCCCCGACCTGATCGGCGACCCGCAAACGGGTAGCGGCGACGGCATCACGAGCCCGTACTTCAACGTCACGCCGATCGGAACGTCGGGGAGCGCGTTCGGCCGTCCCGCCACGGGGACGTTCGGCAACCTGCCCCGCAACGAGCTGCGTGGGCCCGGGTGGTGGAACGTGGACGCGTCGCTCTTCAAGCGCTTCGACATCGGCTCGAGGACGAGCCTCGAGTTGCGGGTCGAAGCGCAGAACGTCCTCAACCACATCAACCTGAACACCCCGGACGGCAACATCGGCGTACCGGGGAACAACAACACCAACGCCGGGATGATCACCAGCATGGCGCCCAACGCGCTGCCGCGGTTCCTGCAGTTCGGCCTGCGTCTGCAGTTCTGAGTCAGCTCTGACGGCTTCGAAGGGGAGGGGCTCCGGCCCCTCCCTTTCGTCGTTTGAGGGGACCCTTGGGCCGGGGGCTATGATGCCGAGACGATGATGGAAGCGCTGCTTCTCCTGCTGCTGGCCGGGCTCGCGTCGGAAGCGCCAGCGGCCGAGATCCGGCTCGAGGGCCTCGACGGCCGCCTCGTCCTCGCCCTGCCCGGGACGGCGGACCCGACGACCGTTTTCGTCTTCGTGGGCACCGAATGTCCGATCTCGAACCGCTACGCCCCCGAGCTGCGCCGGATCCACGATCGCTTCGCCAAGCAGGCGCGCTTCTTTCTGGTGTACGCGGATCCGGCCGAGACGCCCGAGGCGATCCGGCGGCACGTCGAGGCGTTCGGCTACGGCATCGCGGCGCTCAGGGATCCCCGCCACGAGCTGGTGCGCTTCGCGGGCGTCCGCGTCACACCGGAGGCGGCCGTGTTCGTGCCCGGCGTTTCCGGTCCGCGCCTCATCTACCGGGGGCGGATCGACGACCGCAACGTGGACTTCGGGCGCACGCGCCCTTCACCCTCGACCCACGATCTGGAGGACGCGCTCCGCGCCGTAAGGTCCGGGACAGCCGGGACGCTCCGCACCACAAAGGCGGTCGGCTGCGCGATACCGCCGCTCGAATGAGGGGTAAGGTCGCCGCGCTGCTGCTCGCGGGCGCCTGCGCCGCGTGCGCGCCCGGCGCGTCGTCGGGCGGAGACCGCGGCGTGCGGCCCGTGACCTTCAACAAGGACATCGCACCGCTCGTCCACAGGAGCTGCGCCCCCTGCCACCGGCCGGGGGAGGCCGGCCCCTTCAGCCTGCTCACCTACGCCGACGTCCGCAAGCGCGCCCGCCAGATCGTGAAGGTGACCGGGAGCCGCTACATGCCACCCTGGCCACCGGAGCCGGGCTACGGCGAGTTCGTGGGAGAGCGACGCCTCAGGGACGAGGACGTGGCGCTGCTCCGCCGCTGGGTGGATGCAGGGACCCCCGAGGGCTCCGCCACGGATCGTCCGGCGCCTCCGCGGTTCCCGGAGGGATGGCAGCTCGGACCTCCGGACCTCGAGCTGCGAGCGGACGAGTCGTTCGAGGTGCCCGCCGAGGGCACCGACGTGTTCCGGAACCTCGTCCTCAAGGTGCCCGTCGGCGGCCCGCGCTACGTCCGCGCGATGGAGCTGCGGCCCGGCGACAAGAAGGTCGTCCACCACGCCAACGTTCTCGTCGACCGCACCGGCTCGGCCCGCCTGAAGGACGCACGCGACCCCGGCCCCGGCTTCTCCGGCATGGACGTGGAGCTGGAGTCGCCGAGCTTCGAGCCCGACAGCCACTTCCTGTTCTGGAAGCCGGGAACGGCGGCGGTCGCGGAGCCCGCGGACATGGCGTGGCGAGTGGACCCCTCCACCGACCTGGTGCTGAACCTCCACCTGCAGCCTTCGGGCAAGCCCGAGCGGATCCGCCCCACCGTGGGACTGTACTTCACGGAGCGCGCTCCCACGCGCTTCCCCATGCTCGTCCAGCTCGAGCACGACGGCGCGCTCGACATCCCGCCGGGTGAGGCGAGCTTCGTCGTCACCGACCACTACGACCTCCCGGTGGACGTGGAAGTGCTCGGCGTCTATCCTCACGCCCACTACCTCGGACGGGACGTGAAGGGCTGGGCCACGCTCCCGGACGGTCGCAGGGTCTGGCTGATCTGGATCCGGGACTGGGACCTCAACTGGCAGGCCGTCTATCGCTACAAGACGCCGATCGCCCTGCCGCGCGGCTCGCGGGTCGAGATGCGCATCGAGTACGACAACTCGGCCGCGAACCCGCGGAACCCCAGCGACCCACCGAGGCGTGTCGGTGCGGGCAACCGCGCGTCCGACGAGATGGGCCATCTCTGGCTCCAGCTGCTGCCGCGAGCCGCCGCGGACCGGCTGCTGCTCCAGGAGGCGCTCATGCAAAGGCGCCTCGAGAAGTACCCCGGCGACTACGTCGCCCACGCCAACCTGGCCTCGGTCCTGGAGGCTCGCGGGCGGAGCGAGGACGCGCTCGTCGAGTATCGGCGCGCGCTCGAGGCCCGTCCCACGAGCGCGCCAGCCCTCAACAACCTCGGGGCGCTGCTGCAGTCGATGGGCCGTCAGGCCGAAGCGCTGCAGGCGTACCGAGACGCGGTGCGCGCCGACCCCGCCTACGCGAACGCGCGCTACAACCTCGGCAACGCGCTGGCCGCTCGCGGCGCCTTCGCCGAGGCGATTCCGCACTTCCGCGAAGCCGCTCGGCTGCATCCCGAGGACGCGAGCGCGCTCAGCAATCTCGGAGGCGCGCTCATCGCCTCGGGTCGCCCCGAGGAGGCCGAGGCGGCGCTCGAGCGCGCCGTGGCGCTCGACCCCTCGTCGCTCAACGCGCGCTTCAATCTCGCGAAGGCCCTCGTCGCCCGCGGCCGGCTGCGCGAGGCCTTGCGGCAGCTCGAGGAGGCACAGCGGCTCGCACCGGCCGACGCGGACACGCGCCGCGAGCTTGAGGCTCTGCGCACGCGCCTGCGCAGCGGCTAAAGCGCGCGACCCGAGACCGGCCCGAGCCCCCCGCCCACAAGCAGGCCCGGGCCCACGGCCGGGTGGTAGCATTTCTCGAATGGTCGTCGCAGGCGGGCTGCTGGCCCTGCTCTTCGGGCTCCCCCCCTCCGCAAGCCCCGCGGACAACCCGCTCGTCCAGGCCCGCCGGCGCGTCGAGGCTGGCCAGGCCAGCGAGAAGGCCGGCGACCTCGCAGCCGCCGCCCAGGCGTACCGGGAGGCGCTGCGGCTCGCTCCCCGCTTCGCCGAGGCGCACGACCACCTCGGCTTCGTGCTCGGACGGCTCGGCCAGACCGAGGCAGCGCTCGACGAGTTCCGCCGCGCGATCGAGGCGAACCCGAGGCTCTTCGAGGCGCAGTACCACCTGGGCGCCACGCTCTGGTGGACGGGCCAGGCGGCCGGGGCGGTCACGCCGCTCGCCGCCGCGGTGTCGCTGCGGCCGGCGGAGCCCGACGCGCGCTACTACCTGGGCAGGGCGCTTCACGACAGCGGCAAGGTCAAGGAGGCCGTGGGCGAGCTGCGCGAGACGGTGGCGCGCGCCCCGGCCTTCGCGCTGGCCCACCGCCAGCTCGGCCTCGCGCTTCAGGACTGGGGCGATCGGATGGGCGCGATCGCCGAGCTTCGAAAGGCCGTCGAGCTCCAGCCCGGCGACGTCGACGCGCGCAACGCCCTCGGTCTCGCTCTGATGCAGAACGGCGATGCCGATGAGGCCGTAGCCACGCTACGCGCGCTCGCGGGCGAGCACCCCGAGCGCAACGACGTCCGCCAGAATCTCGGGGCCGCCTTGATGCAGAAGGGCGAGCTCGACAGCGCGATCGCGCTCTACCGCGAGCTGACGGCCCGCGAGCCGCAGGACGCGCTCGCCTTTCACAACCTCGGTCTCGCGCTCAAGCAGAAGGACGCGCTCGTCGAGGCCGAGGCCGCCCTGCGCCGCGCGGCCGAGCTCGACCCGGCCCTGCCGGACCCCGTCTACACGCTCGCCGTGCTGCTCTGGCAGACGAACCGTCCGGACGCGGCTGCCGAGGCCTGCCGGGCCACGATCGCGCGCGCGCCGGACTACGCGGAGGCTCATTACCTGCTGGGCACGGTGCTGCGTCAACAAGGGGAGTTGGACGGCGCGATTGCCGAGTTCCGCGAGACGATCCGGATCCAGCCGGCGTCCGCCGAGGGCCATCTCAGCCTGGGCCAGGCGCTCAGGCGGAAGGGAGACAGCGAGGCGAGCGCCGCCGCCCTGGCGGAGGCCGATCGGCTCAACCAGCTCAAGGTCGACCGGCAGGCCGCCACGTTCGCGGTGGACCTCGGCAAGCGACACCTCGGCGCAGGCGACCTTCAGGGAGCCCTCGCCAGCCTGCGCGAGGCCGTGCGCCTCGCCCCCGACCTCGCCGACGCCCACTACCAGCTGGCCCTCGCTCTCGAGCGCCAGGGCGCTTCGGTCGAGGCCCGGCAGCACTTCGACGAGGCGCGGAGGCTCGCGCCCTACCTGCGGACGCCGGCCCGCGCGGCGGGCCGGGCCCCTGCGGCCAATCCCGTCTCACGTCCGTAGACCCCGCGCCGCCGCTGCGGATCGCCGTCGCCACCGCCAGCGGCGAGTCGCTGGATGCGGGCGATCAGAACTGGCTGAAGCCCTCGAGCTTCCAGGACGACACGCGCGGGCGGCTCTTCTCGTCGGTGAGGTCCAGCATCAGCGGGGTGACCGAGACGCGCTTGTCGCGCAGCACGACGTTGCAGTCGCTGCCGGGGATGTCCTCGTGCTGGTACTCGTTGCCGCCGATCCAGTAGTAGGGGCGGCCGCGCGGGTCCTTCTGCTCGGTGACGTCGGAACCGTACGAGTGCTTGCCGAGGCGCGTGACCACGTAGCCGTCCGGCTCGACACCTGGCGGCACGTTGACGTTCAGCAGCAGGTTCGGGGGCAGCTCCTGGGCGAGTGCCGCCGCCACGAGCGCGCGCGCGAAGCGCGCGGCGGGGCCGAAATCGAAGTCGCCGCGGCCCGCGAGGCTGAAGGCGATCGCCGGCACGCCGATCATCGAGGCCTCCATGGCCGCGGCGATCGTGCCCGAGTAGGTCACGTCGTCCGCCAGGTTCGGGCCGTGGTTGATTCCGGAGACCACGAGCGCGGGCCGCCGCTCACGCAGCACGTGGTGGATCCCCAGCCACGAGCAGTCGGTCGGTGTGCCGTCCACCGCATACCAGCGCGGGCGCACCTCCCGCATTCGCAGCGGGCGGTGGATCGAGATCGCGTGTGAAGTGGCGCTCTGCTCGGTCTCCGGTGCAACCACCCAGACCTCGCCCAGCTCCTGCACGGCGCCCACGAGCGCCCGCAGGCCGTCGGACTGGTGGCCGTCGTCGTTCGACACCAGGATGCGCGGGCGAGGGCTCATTCGGGCCCATGCTAACCCGCGCAGGAGCCAAAGCACCCGGCGTCCAGGTTTTACCCACGGTCCGGAAAGAGGACGGCAAGAAGGCCCGAACTGGACGGACCGGGCTGCCGAGACCGCGGCACTCAGATCCACGCAAGTCGCTCCTCCACATGAGGTTCGGTCCGCTGCCCGCGCTCGCACCGCTCGCGGGTACGGCAATTGCTTGAGCAGAGTTCGGGTATGGGGATGGACGCGATGGACGAGACGATCGCAGTACGGCACTTCTGTCGGGCCCCTCGGTGCGGCCGGCCCTTCGCGGTTGTTTGTCGGCGCTCGATGCACGACGTGCCACTTCCGATGCCCGTCGCATGCCCCCGCTGCGGCGGCTGGGCGGTCGTGATGGTGCCGACGGGTGCCGTGCGCGAGAGCGAGGGCTCGTACGTGCTGCCGCTCGAGCCGCAGCTCGCCACCCTCACGGCCTGAGGCAAGGGCGAAGAGCCGCTCGACCGCTGCGCCGGGCATGAACGAAGCGGTCTCCGCTCGTAGAGCCCGCGAAGGCGAAATCGCCCGACTTCGATAACATTGCGGCCCCGAATGAGCCTCAGCCTCGTCGTGCTCGCGGCGGGCGTCGGCAGCCGCTACGGCGGGCCGAAGCAGATCGACCGGGTCGGCCCTGGCGGCGCCACGCTCATCGACTACGCCGTATACGACGCGCGCCGCGCGGGCTTCGAGCGCGCCGTCCTCGTGATCGCCGAAGGGCAGGAGGCCGACATGCGCGAGGCGGTCGGCGATCGCCTGGCCCGGCTGATGCCCGTCCGCTACGCCGCGCAGCCCACGCGCCTCCCGGCCGGCTTCGAGCCTCCGGCCGGCCGGGCCAAGCCCTGGGGCACTGGACCGGCGACGCTCGCGGCCGCGAGCGAGATCGACGGGCCGTTCGCCGTGGTCAACGCCGACGACTTCTACGGCGCGTCGAGCTACCGCTCGCTGGCGGAGCAGCTGCGGCGGCCGCAGTCCGGTCCGGTCCCGGAGCTCGCGCTCGTGGGCTTCCTGCTCGCCACGACGCTCAGCCCGGACGGACCCGTGAGCCGCGCGCTCTGCAGCGTGGACGAGAGCGGCTTCCTGGTCGAGATCCGCGAGGTGCTGCAGATCGAAGCGACCAGGGACGGCGCCCGGGCGAAGGACGACGCGGGAGCCTGGCGTCCCGTCGCGAGCGACACGAAGGTCTCGCTCAACTGCTGGGGCTTCACACCCGCCGTGCTCGATGCGCTCGAGAAAGGCTTCGAGCGCTTCCTCGCGCGCGAAGCCGCGAGCGTCACGGCCGAGTACTACCTGCCGCGGGCGGTGCAGGAGCTGGTCGACGCGCGGCTGGCTCGCGTGCGCGTCCTCGCAGGGGCCGGGCGCTGGGCGGGGCTCACGCATCCCGGTGACCGAAAGCACCTCGTCGCGACGCTGCGCGATCTCACCGAGCGCGGCGAGTACCCGCGCGACCTCTGGTCGTGAACGTCCCCACCGAGGCCGAGGCGCGCGGGGCGCTCGAGCGGTTCGAGGCTGCGGGCCGGCCGCTCTCGCTCGAGCTCTTCACGCGGGGCCTGATCAACCACACCTGGGTCGCGACACTCGGCGACGGCGGCCGCGAGCGGCGCTACCTGCTGCAGCAGATCAACCGGAACGTCTTCCACCGGCCGCAGGACGTGGTCGAGAACATGCAGCGCATCACGCGCCACCTGGAAGAGCGCTTCGCGCGTTACGGCGACGGCGATCCCGCCCGCTCGGTGCAGGCGCTGGTGCCGACTCGCGACGCCCGGCTCGCGTGGCTCGACGGCCGCGGCGAGACCTGGCGCCTCGTGCCCTGGATCGAGGGCACGCTCGCGCTCGACGTCATCGCGACGGAGACGGAGGCCTACGAGGCGGCGCGCGCCTTCGGCCGCTTCGAGCACCAGCTCCTGGACCTGCCGCCACCCCCGCTCCACGCGACGATCCCGGGCTTTCACGACACTCCTGCCCGGCTCGCCGCCTTCGAGCGCGTGGTGCGCGAGGACCCGAGCGGCCGCGCGGGCTCGACGCGCGACGCGGTCGCGGCGCTGCTCGACCGCCGGCCGCTCGCCGCGGCGCTCGGCGAGGCCGTGGCGCGCGGCGAGATCCGCGAGCGCCCCGTCCACAACGACGCCAAGATCGCCAACGTGCTGTTCGAGGCCGAAAGCGGCGAGGCGCTCTGCGTGGTGGACCTCGACACCACGATGCCGGGCCTGGCGCCCCACGACTTCGGCGACCTGGTGCGCTCGGCTGTGAGCGACAGCGCCGAGGACGAGCCCGATCTTGGCCGCGTGAGCCTGCGGCTCCCGGTGTTCGCGGCGCTGGCGCGCGGCTTCGTGGCGGGGGGCGACGCCGGCCTGTCGGCGGCCGAGCGGGCGCTGCTCGTGCCGGGCGCGCTCGCGATCGTGTACGAGCAGGCGCTGCGATTCCTCGGCGACTACCTGGGCGGCGACCGCTACTACCGCACCTCGCGGCCCGGCCAGAACCTCGACCGCGCCCGCACGCAGCTGCGCCTGCTGGAGCTGCTCGAGGCCGAGCGCCCCGGGCTCGAGCGCATCGTGGCGCAGGCCGCTTAGCGCTGTTGCCGGCGCAGGAACGCCGGGACGTCGGCGGCGGCTAGCGGCGGGCTCAGCAGGTAGCCCTGGAGACCCGTGCAGCCCTTCGACTCGAGGAACGCGCGCTGTGCCTCAGTCTCGACGCCCTCGGCGACCACCTCGAGGCCGAGGCTGCGGCCGAGCGCGAGGATCGCCTCGATCTGCGCGACCTGGTCGGCGCTCCCGGGCAGCTCGGTGATCAGCGAGCGGTCCACCTTGAGCGTGCGGAAGCCGAGGTCGCGGATGCGGCGCACGGAGAAATAGCCGGTCCCGAAGTCGTCGAGCGCGAGCTGCACGCCGAGCCGGCGCAGCTGGCGCAGCCGCTCGGTGACGTCCTCGCTCTCGGTCATCACCGCCGCCTCGGTGAGGTCGAGCTCCAGCCGCGAGGCCTCGAGCGAGCTCGCCTCGAGCGCCTCGCGCACGCTGTCGACCAGATTCGGCTGCAGGAACTGGCGCGCCGTCAGGTTCACCACGACGCGCACGTCGCGCTCCGCGAGCGAGGCCGCGAAGCGCGTCGCGCCGCGCAGCACGCCCTCCCCGATCGGCAGCATCAGCCCGCTCTCCTCCGCCTGCGCGATGAACGACGCCGGCGCCACCAGCCCGAGCTTCGGATGGCGCCAGCGCAGGAGCGCCTCGAGCGAGGGCGCCTGGTCCTTGTGCAGCATCGGCAGGTACACGATCTCGAACTCGTCCCGCTCGAGCGCGCTCCTGAGGCTGTCGAGCAGCAGCATGCGCTCGAGCGCGCGCTCGCTCATCTCGGTGGTGAAGAAGCGATAGGTGTTCTTGCCTTCCTGCTTGGCGCGGTACATCGCGAGGTCGGCGTTGCGCAGCAGCGTGTCGGCGTCGACGCCGTCCTCGGGGTAGACGCTGATGCCCGCGCTCGCGCTCAGCGTGATGTCGTGGTTGTCGGTGCGGCAGGTCTTCGCCAGGCGGTCGAGCAGCCCGCGCGCGACGAGCGCCGCGTCGTCGGCGCGCGTCAGGTTCTGCAGCAGCACGGTAAACTCGTCGCCGCCGATCCGCGCCACCAGGTCCGAGGTGCGCGTCCCCTGGCGCAGCCGCTCCGCCATCATCTGCAGCACGGTGTCGCCGGCGGCGTGGCCGAGCCCGTCGTTGACCGCCTTGAAGCCGTCGAGGTCGAGGAACACGAGCGCGCTGCGCGTGCGCTGGCGCCCGGCGCGCGAGAGCGTGCGCTCCAGCGTGTCGAGGAAGAACGAGCGGTTCGGCAGCCCGGTCAGGCTGTCGTAGCGCGCGAAGCGCTGCAGGTCCGCCTCGGCGCGCTGCCGCTTGAGGAACAGCGCCAGCAGGCTCGCCACGTCGGCGAGGGCTCCCACCCACTCGAGCTCGCGCTCGCGCGCGCGCTCCCAGCGCGCCTCCAGCACGCCGAGCACCGTCCCTCCGGCGCGCACCGGCACGGCGAGCTCGACGCCGGGACGCGAGCCCTGCGGGCCCTCCCAGACCGCGGCGCCCTCCTCGACGCACTGGCGCGCGAGCGCGTCGGCGCTCGTTCCCGCCGGGAAGGCGTGCGGCGCTCCCGAGGAGGTGCCGGCCAGCACCAGCCCCCTCGGGTCGCCCTCGACGACCCACAGCCGCGCCTCGCTCGCCCCCAGGCCCTGGAGCAGCGCGTCGAGCACCGCCGGCGAGGCCTCGACCATCGAGAGCGCCGCGGTGAGCGCCTGCGTCGCGCGCTGGCGCGCCACGGAGAGCCGCTCGCCGCGCCGCCTCTCGCTCAGGTCGCGGATGTAGGCGCTCAGGATGACGCGGCCCTTGACGAAGGCAGGGACCACCACCACCTCGACCGGCAGCAGCGCGCCGTCCGAGCGCATCGCCGTCGCCTCGCGGCGGCGGCCGAGGTCCCGGCTCTCTCCGGTCATCACGAACTCGCGCAGCATGCGGCGCAGCTCCTCGCGCAGCGCCGGCGGCACGATGGTGTCGGCCACTTCCCGCCCGAGCACCTCCGAGCGGCTGTAGCCGAAGAGCCGGCGCGCCGCCGCGTTGAACTCGATGATGCGGCCCTCGTGGTCGGCGGTCAGGATGCAGTCGAGCGCCGAGTCCAGGATCAGCGCCTTCCTGATCTCGCTCGCGCGGAGCTCCTCCTCCCACTCGCGCGTCTCGCCAAACGAGCGCACGGTGAGCGCGAGCGCCGGGGCGCCGGGGCGCTCGGGGCGCGGCTCCGCGTCGACGAACGCGGCGATTCGCTCGCGCGCGTCGGCGCGGTAGACGAGGAACTCGACCCCGACGCGGTGCATGCCGTCCTGCTCGCCGGCCAGGCGCACCACCTGCCCGACCACTCCGACAGGCGTCGGGCTGCCCGGCAGCACGAAGGCGAGGCCGACCTTCGTCCCGAGCTCGAGCGCCCGGGCGGTCTCGAGCAGAACGCCGCGCGCGCCGATGTTGAGCACCACCCCGTCGTCCTCGTCGGCGTCGCTGACGAAGCGCGACCAGTCGCGCAGCCGCACGGGGATGCGTTGCCCGCGGCGCGCGGGCACGCTCAGCAGCTCCTCGAGCCTGCGGTCCCACAGGAACGGATCCACCGGGGCGGGAATCACCACGTTCACGCCCGAGCCCTTGAGCTCGCTCTCGACGTCCTGGCGGCCGCGGCTCAGGGCGACGATCGCGGTCGGGCGCGTCGCCTCGTTCTCGCGCAGCTGGCGCGTGAGCGCGCGCGCCTCGTCGACCGGCAGGTCGACCACCACCATGTGCGGCCGCACGCGCTCGGCCGCCTCGAGCGCGTCTTTGGCCTCGCAGACGTGCACGCGATCGACGTCGGGTCGTCCGAGCACGGTAGCGGCGAGCTCGCCGGAGAGGCTCTCCGGGCCGACGACCATGACCTTGAGCACCGCCCGCAGTCTAGCGGGAATCGCCCCGGGGCAAAACCGAGGGCCGCGCACGAGGCTGTCATGCCGGCCGGGTTCGATGAGCGGCCTCGATCCGGGCGATCGCGCCGGCGAGGTCGAAAGCCGCGAGCCGTCGGGCCGCAGCGAGGTCTAGAATGTCCTGTCCGCGATGGCGATCCCGAGCCCTGGCAGCACGATCTCGCACTACCGGATCGTCGACACGCTCGGCCACGGCGGGCAGGCGACCGCGTTCAAGGCCGAGGACACGCGCCTGTGCCGGCCGGTCGTGATCAAGGCGCTGCGGCCCGAGCTCGCGGTCAGCGAGACCGCGCGGCGCCGCTTCGAGCGCGAGGCGACGCTGTGCTCCGCGCTCGACAACCCGCACATCCAGTCGGTCTACGACATCGGCGAGTCGGACGGGCTCTACTACATCGTGCTGCAGTACGTGGAGGGCCCCACGCTCAAGCAGTTCATGGGCGGCCGCCCGCTCGAGCCGCTGTTCGCGCTGTCGATCGCGATCCAGCTCGCCGACGCGCTCGCGGTCGCCCATGCCGCCGGCATCGTGCACCGCGACCTCAAGCCCGCCAACATCATCGTCGGCCCGAGCGGCCAGGCGCGCATCCTTGACTTCGGGCTCGCCAAGATGCTGGCGCCGGATGCGGCGGAGGGCGGCGGCTCCACGACGCCGCCGCGCACCGACGAGCCGCTGACCGAGATCGGCGTCCCCTACGGCTCGATGGGCTACTCGTCCCCCGAGCAGGCCGCGGGCCAGGCCGCCGACCACCGCACCGACGTCTTCAGCCTCGGCGTCGTGCTCTACGAGATGGTGACCGGCGCGCCGCCCTTCCGCGGTCGCCACGCCGTCGAGGTGCTGAACGCGGTGATCAACGCGACCCCGCGCCCGATCGCCGAGGTCAACCCGCGCACGCTGCCCGCGCTGCAGCCGCTGCTCGACCGCGCGATGGCCAAGGAGCCGCGCGGCCGCTACCAGACGATGGCCGCCTTGCGCGACGACCTCAAGGCGCTCATGCGCCGGCTGACGCGAGAGACCGGCGTGGTGCCGACCGAGACCACGGCGACGCTGATCGCGCCGCAGCGGGCGCGCGCCTCCTGGTCGCTCTCGGGCACGCTGTCGGGCACGCTCGGGCGCGTGCTCGGGCGGCTGCGCCCGGCGCTGCCCGGCCGCGAGGCGCGCTCCGGGCCCCCCGCGGAGGGCGCGCCCGCCGCGCCGCTGCAATGGCAGCGCGAGAGCCGCCCCACCCTGGTGGTGCTTCCCTTCCGCAACCTGGCCCTGAACCCCGAGGCCGCCTTCTACGAGTTCGCGCTGGCCGACGGCGTGATCACCGAGCTCGCGAACGTGAAGTCGATCGTGGTGCGCCCCTCCACCAGCATCGCGCCCTACCTCGGACAGAGCGTCGACCCGCGCGTGGTGGGGCGCGAGCTGGCCGCGAGCCTGGTGCTCGCGTGCGGCTTCATCCGTACGCCCGAGCGGATGCGGGTAACGGCGCAGCTGCTCGACGCCGCAACGGGCGACATCGTCTGGAGCGACAAGGTGGACCTGCTTTCGCGCGACCTGCTCGACGTGCAGGACGAGATCGCGCGCCGCCTGCTGGCCGGCCTGCGCCTGCAGCTCACCGCCGAGGAGGAGCAGCTGATCGAGCTGCCGCTCACCGGCAGCCCCGAGGCCTACGAGTTCTACCTGCGTGCGCGGGACGCGCTCTTCGCGTACCTGCTGCGGACGCACGACGAGGCCGACCTCGACCGCGCGGTCAAGATGCTGCACGAGGCGATCGGGCTCGACCCCGACTTCGCGCGCGCGCACGCGACGCTCGGCCGCTGCTACGTGCTCTACGCCCAGGGCTGGGGCGGACCGGAGAACTTCGTGCTCGCCGAGCGCTCGCTGAAGCAGGCGCTCGCGCTCGACCCGGAGCTCGTCAACGCCCGGCTGCAGCTCGTGTACGTGGACCTGCACAACGGCGACAAGGACAAGGCGCGCGCGTGCGTGGCCGAGCTCTTGGCCGCGCGCCCCGACGACCCCTCGGTGCTGTTCGTGGCGGGCATGATCCAGCGCCTGGACGGGCTCTACGACAAGGCGCTCGCCAGCTACGACCGGCTGCTCGAGCTGAACCCGAAGGACGTCGTGATCGTCGCCTTCAACAAGGCGCGCATCTACACCCACCAGGATCGCTTCGAGGAGGCGGTGGCGGAGATCGACCGCGGGCGCGCGGCCGAGCCCGAGCACCCGCTGCTCAAGATGTTCCTCGCCGTCGCGCTGCTCAACCAGGGCATGGTCGACGACGCGCAGGCGCTGCTCGAGGACGTGCGCGTGCAGAACCCCCACTTCGACGGCGTGCTACCGCTCGTCGCTCAGTGCCTGAGCGTGCGCGGCCGCCACGCCGAGGCGCAAGCGCTCGTCAGCGACCGGCTGCGCGAGATCGCCGCCGCCGACCACGACATAGCGCTCTGGCTGTCCGAGCTCTACGCGATGGAGGGTCTCGTCGAGCCGGCGCTCGAGTGGCTGCGGCTGGCGGTGCGCATCGGCAACGAGAACTACCCGCTGATCGGCAACACGCGCAAGCTCGACGCGCTGCGGGGGGACGCGCGCTTCGCCGAGCTGGTCGAGGAGCTGCGCAGCGGCTGGGAGATCCGGCGCCAGGCGGCGGCCTGACGTGGGGGCGCCCGAGGAGCTGCTCGAGCGGATCCGGCTGAGGCTCGACGAGAGCTTCGTCGGCATCGGCGAGGTGGTGGCGGAGCTGCAGCCGGCCGACATCGCCGACCTCGTGAACCAGCTGACGCGCCAGGAAGCGGCCTCTGTCATGATCATGCTGCCGGTGGCGCGGGCGGTCGAGGTGTTCGACCAGCCGACGCTCAACCGCCGCAGCGCGATCCTCGAGGAGATCGACCCTTCCCGCGCCGCGCAGATCCTCGACGGCCTGAGCGCCGACGAGCGCGCGTTCGTGGTGCGCGGCATGGGCGATTTCGCCCGCCGGCGCCTGCTGCCGAAGCTGTCGGCGGAAGTCCGCACCGAGGTCGAGCGGCTGCTGCAGTACCCGTCCCACAGCGCGGGCGGCATCATGACCACCGAGTTCGTCCGGCTCGAGCCGGCCTTGTCCGTGGGCGAGTGCCTGAAGCACATCCGCGCCGTGGCGCGCGAGAAGGAGTCGATCTACGCCTGCTACGTGATGGAGCCCGGGACGGCGCGGCTCCTGGGCTCGGTGTCGCTGCGCGACCTGGTGATGGCCGAGCTGCAGCAGCCGGTCGAGAAGGTGATGCGCCGCAAGCCGATCACGGTCACGGCGCTCGAGGACCAGGAGGCGGTGGCCGCCAAGATCGCAAAGTACAACCTGCTGGCGGTCCCGGTGCTCGAGAAGGACGGCAGCGTGGTCGGCTTCGTGACCGTCGACGACGTGGTGGACGTGCTGATCGAGGAGGGCACCGAGGACGCCCTCAAGATGGGCGCCGTCGAGCCAGGAGCGCTCGACGAGCCCTACGCCACGAGCCCGTTCTGGAGCCTGGTCAAGAAGCGCGCCGTCTGGCTGCTGGTGCTGTTCCTGAGCGAGATGCTGACGGCGACCGCGATGGGCCGATTCGAGGAGGAGATCGCGCGCGCCGTGGTGCTCGCGCTGTTCGTGCCGCTCATCATCTCGAGCGGCGGCAACTCGGGCTCGCAGGCGGCATCGCTCATCATCCGCGCGCTCGCAGTGGGCGACTTGCGGCTCGCCGACTGGTGGCGGGTGATGCGCCGCGAGATCTCCTCGGGCCTCGTGCTCGGCGCCGTGCTCGGCTGCGTGGGCTTCCTGCGCATCTCGATCTGGTCGCTGTTCGACCCGCACCTGTACGGGCCGCACTGGCTGCTCGTCGCGGCGACGATCTGGATCTCGCTGGTCGGCGTCGTGCTCTGGGGCACCGTCGCCGGCTCGATGCTGCCGCTGCTGCTGAAGCGCGCGGGGCTCGACCCGGCTGTCTCGTCGGCCCCGTTCGTGGCGACGCTCGTGGACGTGACCGGCATCGTCATCTACTTCGAAGTGGCGGCGCGCATCCTGCACGGCACGCTGCTCTGAGTTGCGGGCGGGTATACTCGCGGCGCTCGAGATGATGCCCCTCCTCAAGAAGCTGGGATGGCTCGCGGTGGCGCTCGCGGGGGCGGGGGCGCTCGCGGCGATCGCGCTCTCGCGCGGGGAGCCCGTGAACGGGCTCTTCTTCGTGGTCGCGGCGGGCGGCACCTACCTCGTCGCCTACCGCTTCTACTCGGCGTTCATCGCGGCGCGCGTGCTGGGGCTCGACGCGACGCGCGCGACGCCGGCCGAGCGGCTCGAGGACGGGCGTGACTTCGTGCCCACGAACCGCTGGGTCGTGCTCGGACACCACTTCGCCGCGATCGCGGGGCCCGGGCCGCTCGTCGGGCCCACGCTCGCGGCGCAGTTCGGCTACCTGCCGGGCACGCTCTGGCTCGTGGCCGGGGCCGTGCTCGGCGGCTGCGTGCAGGACTTCGTGATCCTGTTCTTCTCGCTGCGCCGCGACGGGCGCTCGCTCGGCCAGATCGCACGCGACGAGGTCGGGCGCCGCGCCGGGCTGCTCGCGATGGTGTCGGTGCTCGCGATCATGGTGATCCTGCTCGCGGTCGTCGCGCTCGTGGTCGTGAACGCGCTCAAGCAGTCGCCGTGGGGCGCGTTCACGCTCGCCATGACGATCCCGATCGCGCTGCTGATGGGCGTCTACATGCGCGTGGTCCGCCCGGGGCGCGTGCTGGAGGCCTCGGCGCTCGGCCTCGTGCTGGTGCTCGCCGCCGTGGTCGCGGGCCAGTGGGTCGCGCACTCGCCGGCCTGGGCACCCGTCTTCACGCTGGGCGGCCCGGCGCTCGCGCTCGTCGTGATCGTCTACGGCTTTGCCGCCTCGGCGCTGCCGGTGTGGCTGCTGCTCGCGCCGCGCGACTACCTGTCGGCCTTCATCAAGGTGGGCGTCGTGCTCGCGCTCGCCGCCGGGATCCTGTTCGTGCGGCCGACGATCCAGATGCCGCCGCTGACGCGCTTCGTCGACGGCAGCGGCCCGGTGTTCGCGGGCGCGCTCTTCCCGTTCTGCTTCATCACGATCGCCTGCGGCGCCGTGTCCGGCTTCCACGCGCTCATCTCGTCGGGGACGACGCCCAAGCTGCTGATGCGCGAGAGCGACGCGCGGCTCGTGGGCTACGGCTCGATGCTGATGGAGTCGTTCGTCGGCATCATGGCGATGGTCGCTGCCTGCGCGCTCGAGCCCGGCGTCTTCTTCGCGATCAACAGCCCGGCCGGCGTCGTCGGCGCGAGCGCCGAGCAGGCAGCCGCCACGATCTCGGGCTGGGGCTTCCCGCTCGACGCCTCGACCATGCACCGGCTCGCGGCGAGCGTCGGCGAGAGCACGCTGCTCAACCGCACGGGTGGCGCACCCTCGCTCGCGGTCGGCATGGCCCACATCTTCAGCGGCACGATCGGCGGCGAGCGCCTGCTCGGGATCTGGTACCACTTCGCGATCATGTTCGAGGCGCTCTTCATCCTGACCGTGCTCGACGCCGGGACGCGCGTGGGTCGCTTCATGGTCCAGGAGCTCCTGGGCCGCGTGCTGCCCGCCGCGCGCACGGCGACCTGGGCGAGCACCCTCGCCACGAGTGCGCTCATCGTCGGTGCGTGGGGGTACTTCCTCTACCAGGGCGTGCTGGATCCGCTCGGCGGCATCAACAGCCTCTGGCCGCTGTTCGGCATCGCGAACCAGATCCTGGCCTCCGTGGCGCTCGTGGTCGCGACCACCATCCTGCTGAAGATGGGACGCGCGCGCCACGTCTGGGTGACGCTCGTGCCGATGGCGTGGCTCGTCGCGGTGACGCTGACGGGCGCCCAGCAGAAGCTCTTCCACGACGACCCGCGCATCGGCTTCCTGGCGCAGGCGCACGCGCTCGAGCAGCGGATCGTCGAAGGCAAGGTGCCCGACGCGAAGCTCGCCGAGACGCGCCAGGTGATCTTCAACAACCGGCTCGACGCCGGCGTCACCGGCTTCTTCGCGCTCTTGATCCTGCTGCTGCTGGCCGAGGCGGCCTTCGAGTGGTACCGGATCCTCGCCGGGCGCCGGATGCCGGCGCTCAGCGAGACGCCGTACGTGCGGACGCGCTGGGCCGAGGGCTCCTCGTGAGTGTTCGCCTGGCGGACGCGCTTCGCGCCGTGTGGCGCTTCGTGCGCGACTGGAGCGGCGACAGCGCGTACGAGACCTATCTCGCGCGTACGCCGGGACCTCACCAGAGCCGCCAGTCCTTCTACCTGGACTCGCTCGACAGGCGCTACCGCGGCCCGTCGCGCTGCTGCTGACGCCGACTCAACCCCGAAGCCCCCGCGCCGGTCCAATCCCCAGAAGGAAACCGGCCCGATGCGACGCCTCCCGCTCGCTCTCGTGCTCGCCCTCGGGCTGCCCGCCGGGGGGCGCAGCGACGCCCGCCTCCCCGCCGACGACGCCACGATCCTGCACGTGCTGAGCCGGCTCAGCTGGGGCCCGCGGCCGGGCGACCTCGAAGCGGTCCGGGCGATGGGCGTCGAGCGCTGGGTCGACCGGCAGCTCCACCCCGAGCGGATCGACGACGGCGCCGTCGCCAGGCGGCTAGCGACTCTCGCGACCTACGGCCTGTCGAGCGCGGAGCTGCTGAAGGGGTACGACCTGCCTCGCGAGGCCAAGCGCGAGATCCAGAAGCGGCGCGCCGAGCTCGACGCGAGCGCGACCGAGGCCGACCGCCGCCAGGCGCGCCGCGAGCTCGTGGAGCGGTACGGCGCCGGGATGCAGGGCAGCCCGCGCCTCGTGACCTCTGAGCTGCAGCAGGCCAAGCTGTTGCGGGCGACGCTCGCGGAGCGCCAGCTCGACGAGGTGCTGGTCGACTTCTGGCTCAACCACTTCAACGTCTATGCGCAGAAAGGGCCGCTGCGCTACCTGGTCGCCGAGCACGAGCGGACGATTCGCGCGCACGCCTGGGGCCGATTCGAGGACCTGCTGGTCGCGACCGCGAAGAGCCCGGCGATGCTCTTCTACCTCGACAACTGGCTTTCGGCCGACCCCAGAGCTGCGGCGCGCATGAAGCAGCGGCTGGACCGCAACGGAGCCTGGCTGCGACGCCGCGGCGGAGCCGCGCCGGAGGAGCGCAAGCACGCGCTCGGCCGGCGCAGCGGGCTCAACGAGAACTACGCGCGCGAGCTGCTCGAGCTGCACACGCTCGGCGTCGACGGCGGCTATACCCAGAAGGACGTCACGGAGGTCGCGCGCGCCTTCACGGGCTGGACGATCGAGGGCCTCGCGCGCCAGTCCCCCGCCTTCCGCTTCGACGAGCGGCTGCACGACCCCGGCGACAAGCTCGTGCTCGGGCGCAGCGTGAAGGGCCGCGGCGAGTCCGAGGGGCTCGAGATCCTGGCGCGGCTCGCCAACAGCCCAAAGACGGCGCGCTTCGTCTCCTGGAAGCTGGCGCGGCGGCTGGTGGCCGACGTACCGCCGCCGGCCCTCGTCGATCGCGCGGCGGCGACGTTCCTCAAGACGGGCGGCGAGATCCGCGAGGTGGTACGGACGATCGTGACCGCCCAAGAGTTCCTGGCGCCGGAGGTCCGGCGGGCGAAGCTCAAGACGCCGCTCGAGTTCGTGGTGAGCGCAGTGCGCGCATCGGGTGCTTCGGTCCTGAACGCGAACGAGCTCGCCAGGCGGGTCGCCGCAATGGGGATGCCGCTCTACCTGCAGCAGCCGCCGACGGGCTACAAGGACACCGCGGACGCCTGGGTCGGAGCGAGCGGGCTCGTCGCCCGGCTCAACTTCGCGCTCGACCTATCGGCGGGGCGGATCCCGGGGCTGGAGCTGCCTGCCGCGGCGTTCGCGACTTCCTCGGCGCAGGGGATGGCGCTCGCCGACGCGGTTGCGGCTCGGCTCGTGCCCTCCGGGCTCTCGCCGTCGACGCGAGCCACGCTCGCGGCCGAGCCGGCTGAGAGCCTCACGCCGGCGCGCGTGGCGGCGCTCCTGCTCGGGTCGCCCGAGTTCCAGCGGAGGTAGCGATGTCGACGCGGCGGCTGTTCCTGAAGCGGAGCGGGCTCGCATTCTTCGGCCTGGGTGCTTCGCCCGGGATGCTGGTGCGCGCGGCGGCGGCCGCCGACGGCGCGACGCGCCGCCGCACCCTCGTCGTCGTGCTGCAGCGCGGCGCCGCCGACGCGCTCAACACCGTGGTGCCTCACGGCGAGCGCGCGTATTACGACGCGCGCCGCACGATCGCGGTCGGCGAGCCGCGCCGCACCGGTTCCGAGAGCGTCCTCGACCTCGACGGCCACTTCGGGCTCCACCCCGCGCTCGAGCCGCTGCTGCCGCTCTTCCAGGACGGCCGGCTCGCAGTCGTCCACGCCGTCGGCAGCCCCGATCCGACCCGCTCGCACTTCGACGCGCAAGACTTCCTCGAGAGCGGGACGCCGGGTCGCAAGGCGACCGAGGACGGCTGGCTCAACCGCCACCTGCAGGCGGAGGGCTCGGCCGCGGCGAGCCCGCTCCGCGCCGTCGCGATCCTGCCGACGCTGCCCCGCTCGCTCCAGGGCCGGGCGCCCGCCGTGGCGATGGCGAGCGTCCGCGACTTCGGGCTCCACGCCGGGGCCGAGGCGGCGGCCGCGCGCGGCTTCGAGGGCATCTATGCCGCGGCCGTGCACGACACGCTCCACGCGACGGGCCGGGAAGCCTTCGACGCCATCGAGGCGCTGCGCGCGGCCGACCTCGCGGCGAGCGCGGGCGCAGGGGCCGGCACGCGCGATCCGCGCGGCCTGCCCGGCCTCGCCGAGGGCCTGCGCCAGGTCGCCCGGCTGGTCAAGGCGGACGTCGGGCTCGAGGTCGCCTTCCTCGAGACGTCCGGCTGGGACCACCACGCGGCCGAGGGCGGCGCGAGCGGCCAGCTCGCCAATCGGCTGCGCGACTTCGGCTCGTCGCTCGCCGCCTTCTATCGCGAGCTCGGACCGCGCGGCGACGACGTCGTGACGGTCACGCTCACCGAGTTCGGGCGCACGGTGCGCGAGAACGGCAACCGCGGCACCGACCACGGCCACGGCAGCGTCGCCTTCGTGATGGGCGGCGGCGTGCGCGGCGGGCGCGTGCACGGGCGCTGGCCGGGGCTGCGCCCGTCCGACCT
The DNA here is from genome assembly GCA_963740655.1 of uncultured Acidobacteriota bacterium. Lineage (GTDB taxonomy): Bacteria > Acidobacteriota > Vicinamibacteria > Fen-336 > Fen-336 > DATBSL01. Next base: position 674,478 of record CAVUFF010000011.1, on the reverse strand, counting down.
CTACGAGGGCCGCGATCTGGCCGTCACCACCGACTTCCGCGACCTGCTCGGGGAACTGCTGGTGCGACATCTCGGCGCGAGCGACCTGTCCGCCGTCTTCCCGGGCCACGCGTGCGATCCCGCGCGCTTTCCGGGGGCCCTACGCGCCTGGACCGCAGCCACGGCGTGACCCGTCGTCAAGAGGTGTGACGTCGTCGAAGTGTCCTCTCGGCGCGACGTGTCTGTCATCGTCTCCGGACGCTTCGGCTCACTTCGAGCGCCTGCTAGCCACTCACGACGGCCCTCCGCACTTCGCTCGAGCCGTCGGACCGCCCCCAAACGCGCGCCTTCCAAGTCCACTCGGGTGAACGTTGTAAGCCTGGTGAATCGCGGGTGATACGGCGAGGATCGGGAGCTCTCGGGGTCTGCCCGGTTCGTCTATTGCTCTCGAGGGGGCCAGAACGCCGCGGTGGCGCTCTTCCACTCCAAGGAGGTCGACAGCGATGCGGAACTGGAAACGGTCGCGAGGCGGGGCGGCTTGCGTGACGGCCCTGGCGCTTCTCGCGCTCGGAGCGTCGCGCGAGGCGGCCGCGCACCCGCGCGGACACGTCGTCGTGCACGGCGGCTTCTACTACGGCGGCTTCTACCCGGGGTGGGGATACGGCTTCGGCTGGGGGCCGTACTGGGGCTGGGGAGCGTTCCCCTACTCGGGCGGGGCCGAGATGGGCGCCGCGATGGTGGCGGGAATGGGCGCCGTCGAGCTGAAGGTCAAGCCGAACCGCGCCGACGTCTGGGTCGACAACCGCTATGTCGGCGAGGCGCGCGACCTGGACGGCTACCCGAACTACCTCTGGCTTTCCGACGGCGCGCACAAGCTGGCGGTCTACAAGTCCGGCTACAAGGTGTTCCAGGAGGACATCGACGTCCGGCGCGGGATGAGGAGCGAGCTCAAGGTCAAGCTCGAGCCGGGCGAGTCGGCGCCTCCCGGCGAGAAGCCGGGCCAGCCGCAGGACAAGACCGACAAGGCCAAGGACAACGACAAGCCCAAGGGAGAGAAGCCGAAGGACGAGAAGTCGAAGATCGAGATGGACGAAGCTCACTGAGAGCGCCGTACGCGCCACGGTCCGCCTGGCCTAGAGTGGATCCGTGGCCGCTCCCTTGCGCGTGCTGCTCGTCGCCGAGGACGCCATCGCGCGGGCCGGGCTGCGCGCGCTCGCCGAGCGCGCGGGTCTTCAGGTGACGGCCGACGTCGCACCCGACGAGCTCACCCGCGCGCTTCTCGAGGCCGCCGACACCGTTGTCTGGGACGCGGGGGCCTCGGGCTCGTTCGACGGCCTGCAGAGCGCGGCGTCTCAGCTGCCCGTCCTCGCCCTGCCCTGGAGCGTCGAGCAGGCGCGGGACGCCCTCGCCGCGGGAGCCCGAGCCGTGCTGGCGCGCGACCGCCTCGAGGAGCAGCTCCCGGCCTCCGTGCAGGCGGCGCTGCTCGGCCTGCTGGTCGTGGACGAGGCGCTGGCCGAGGCCGTCGTCCGTCCGCCCACGCCTGCCGACGCTCTGGTCGAGCCGCTCACGCCGCGCGAGACCGAGGTGCTCCAGCTGCTGGCCGAGGGCCTCACGAACCGCCGCATCGGCGAGCGGCTCGGGATCAGCGAGCACACCGCGAAGTTCCACGTCAACGCCATCCTCGGCAAGCTCGGCGCGCGGACGCGGGGCGAGGCGATCGCGCAGGCCGCGCGCTCCGGCCTGCTGCTGCTCTGAGGCGCACCTGCCCGAACGGGCAGGGTCTTCCCCCGTCGTCCGGCGGATGCGCCGTGCGCTCGCACGGCTTAGCGTGGGAGTCGAGACGCCGGGCGTTCTGGCCCGGCCGGGAGGAAGCCGTGAGCAGCACACTCGAAGCCCTGTCGGCAGAACTGGCGCGCATCGTCGAGGCGGCGGCGCCGAGCGTCGTGCGCGTGGAAGGCCGCCGGCGCTCGGCGTCGAGCGGCGTCGCCTGGTCCGCCGACGGCCTGATCCTCGCGAGCCACCACGCGGTGGACGCGGAGGACGACGTGCCGGTGGGCCTCCACGACGGTCGCACGCTCGGCGCGAAGGTCGTCGGCCGCGATCCCGGCAGCGACCTCGCGCTGCTGAAGGCCGAGGCGGGCGGTCTCACGCCTCCGCGCTGGGCCGAGAGCCGCAGCTCCAGGCCCGGCGAGCTCGTGCTCGGGCTGAGCCGCCCCGGCCGCTCGGCACGCGCCCGGCTCGGCGTCGTGAGCGCCGTGGCGTCCGAGTGGCGCACGCCCTCGGGCGCGCGCTTCGAGAGCTACCTGGAGACGGACATCGCCCTTCATCCCGGCTACTCGGGCGGCCTGCTGCTGGCCGCGGACGGCCAGGCGCTCGGAGTGACGAGCTCGGGTCTGCTGCGCGGCAGCAGCTTGACCGTCCCGGTCGCGGTCGCCAGGCGCGTCGTCGAGGCGCTCGTGGCACACGGCCGCATCCGTCGCGGCTACCTCGGGATCGGCACCCAGCCGGTGCCGCTCCCCGCGGACCAGCGCGCCAGCGCCGGCCAGCCGAGCGGCCTGATCGTCCTCACCGTGCAGCCCGATAGCCCGGCGGCCAAGGCCGGCATCCTGCTCGGCGACGTGCTGCTGAAGGCCGGCGACGACGCCCTCACCCACCCGGGCGCGCTCGTGCCGGCGCTCGACGCGGACCGCGTGGGCCGCGAGCTCGCCCTGCGCCTGCTGCGTGCCGGCGAGACCCGCAGCGTGACGGTGGTGGTGGGCGAGCGCGAGGCCGCATGAGCGCCGAGCCGGTCCCGGCCCCGCCCGACGGGCCGGAGCAGGCGCCGAGCGACCTGCTCGACGCCTACTCCCGCGCCGTGGTCTCGGCCGTCGCGAAGGCGGCGCCGAGCGTCGTGCATGTAGGCGTGTGCTTCTCGGGCCGAAGGCGTCGCGGCGAGGGCGGCGGCTCCGGGTTCGTGCTCACGCCCGACGGCTTCGTGGTCACGAACAGCCACGTGGTGAGCGAAGCCGCCGAGCGGCGCGTGACACTCGCCGACGGCAGCGCGTGGTCCGCGCGGCTGGTGGGCGACGATCCCGACTCCGACGTGGCTCTGCTCAGGATCGACGCGCCGGAGCTCGTCCCGATCGCGCGCGGCGACTCGCGGGCGATCCGGGTCGGCCAGCTCGTGATCGCGCTCGGCAGCCCCTACGGCTTCCGCGCGACCGTGACCGCCGGTATCGTGAGCGCGCTCGGCCGCTCCCTGCGCACCGGCTCCGGCCGCCTCGTCGACAACGTGATCCAGACGGACGCCGCGCTCAACCCCGGCAACTCCGGCGGGCCGCTCGTCGACCACCGCGGCGCGGCGGTCGGCGTCAACACCGCCGCGATCCTGCCGGGCCAGGGCGTCTCGTTCGCGATCCCGCTCAGCACGGTCGAGCGCGTGGCCGCGGCGCTCATCCGCGACGGCCGCGTGCGGCGGGCGCGGATCGGTATCGGCGCCGAGACCGTCCCGGTGCCGCGGGCGCTGGCGCGCCACCACCGGCTGGCAGCGGCCAGCGGCGTGAAGGTGCTCTCGGTCGAGAAGGACGCCCCGGCCGACGCGGCCGGCATCCTGCGCGGCGACGTGATCGTCGCCCTCGACGCATCGCCGGTCGCCGACGTCGACGACCTGCAGCGGCTGCTGGGCGAGCCCGCCATCGCGCGCGAGCTGCGCCTGACGCTGCTACGGCTCACCGACGAGCTCGAGCTGCTCGTCGTGCCGCGCGAGTCCTAGCGGACGCGCGTGGGAGCCGCGAGCGCCGCGAGAGCGTCCACGTCGAACTCCTTGTAGAGGTCGAGGCAGAAGAGCTCCGGCGCGTCCATGTACTCGACGGGCTTCTCGAGCGCCTCGCCCAGGCTCCTCATGCCGTCGCGCACGACCAGCTCGGAGAAGAGCGTGGGCTCGAGCCCGGCGGCGACCAGCGCCGCGAGCTGGCTGCGCAGTCCGGTCGCCTCGATCCGCAGCGGCGCCGCTCCCGACCGCGTCTGCAGCCAGCGCGCGACTCCGACGAGCTCGGCGGCTTGCAGGCCGAGCGGCCGCTCGCCGAGGCCGGTCAGGTTCTGCAGCAGCCGGCGCGTCTCGCGCTCGCTCCAGGCGGGGCCCAGGAACGCGAGCTCGAGCGCCAGCACCTGCTCGCTGCGATTGACGCGCTCGGCCACCGCGGCGGCCGACGCGCCGCGGCCCGCGTCGTCGAGCACGATCGTCGCGGGCGCGTCCGCGCGAGCCGCGGCGGCCTTCAGCCACACGGCGCTCGCGGTCAGGCCGTCGCTCAGGCGGAGCTGGTAGGACGCCGTCTCGACGCCGTGGTGGCGCGTGCTCGCCACGCGCCACGCGCTCGCGACCGTCGCTGGCCGCTGGCGCACGACCTGGCGCAGCCGCTCGCGCGCCGGTTCGGCCGGGGCGGGCCGGCGCTCGAGCCCGGCCGCGAGGCGCCGGGCGAGGTCCAGGATCGTCAGGTTGTCCTTCGGCAGCCCGACGACGAGCTCGTCGTACGAGTTGAGCTCGGAGGCCGCCTCCGGACTGTCGGTCGTGAGCGCTGGCAGGCCGAACGCGCGGCCGAAGAACCGATAGGCCTGCTCGCGGTTGTCGAGCTGGTAGTTGTGGGTGCCCGGGTCGCGGTTCTCGTGCCAGAGAAGCTCCCCGCCCTTGCCGTAGAGCTCGTAGATCGCCCGCGCCGGCGGCTCGACGACCGGCCTCGCCATCCCGGCGCGGAAGCAGCAGTCGTCTTCGGCGTTGAAGACGAGGAGCGCCGGGCGCGGCGCCAGGAGTGCCGCGAGCGTCGGATAGTCGGCCGCCTCGAAGAGGTCGGTCGCCGACTGCTCCGGGTCGCCCGTGTCGCCATAGGCGCGCGCCACCGCCTTGGCGCCCATGCCGTTGAAGCCGGCGACGGGTGCCGTAGCGCGCACGCGCTCGTCGAGCGCGCTCAGCACGATCGTCTGCCAGCCGCCGCCCGAGAGCCCGGTCATTCCGATGCGCTCGCGGTCCACGTCGGGGCGCTCCGAGAGGTAGTCGAGCCCCCTGCGCATCGCGAGGTAGAACAGGCCGACCCCGTTCGCGCCCACGAGGTCGAGGTGCGGCGCGTACCAGTGCGAGTTGCCGGGTGCCGTGAGCTCGCCGAAGCCCGGCCACTCGAGGCCGAGCGCCAGGACGCCGTTCCTCGCGAGCGTGATCCGGCGCTTTTGCTCGTACTCGACACTCTTGCCCGGCGGCCCGACGTGTCCGTAGACGTTGAGCACGGCCGGCCGCCTGCCGCCCGCCTGCGCCGGCTCGTAGAGCAGGGCCACCGAGAAGAAGCCCGGTACGATCTCGTAGCGCAGCTTGCGGATGCGGTAGCCCGCGCCTTCGATCAGGCCCGTCTGCTCGAAGCGCGGCGGCGCGTCCACCCACGCTCTCGGCCAGCCGTGGAACACCTGCTCGAGCAGGCGCCCGCGAAGGCCGGAGGCGGTCTCGCTCCACTCCTGCGCCGAGCGGGCCTTCGGCGGCGTCGCGACGCGCGCGACGATGTGCTCGCGCAGCTGCTGCAGCGCGACGGCGGGAGGCAGGATCTCCTCGCGCAGGACGGGGCCGAGACCCGACGACTCGGCCTGCGCGAAGGCGAGCCCGGGCCAGGCGAGCGCGAGACACGCGAGGGGAGCGCGGAGCTGCATGGGCCCGTGGATTCTCGCACCGACGTGTTAGCCTACGCACGCCCGCTCGTCGTCGGCGGGACCGAGGCGCCGTGAGAAGAGGGATGGCCGCCTTCAGCGCCGTCGTGGCGCTCGCCGTTTCCGCCTCGCCGGCGTGGCCCGATGCCGCCGCGGCCGCGGCCGCTCGCCCGTGGCGCGTGCTGTTCGGCGCCTCGCTGCTGGACGCGTCGCTCGCGACCCGCTACGGCACGTCCTACGCGCCACCGCTCGCCGGCGTCCCCCACGCGAGCGCCGCGTCGCAGACGCTGCCGCTCGACGCGGGCCAGGCGCTCGGTCTGCAGCTCGGCCTCGAGCGCGCGCTCGGCGCGCACCTCGCGCTGCAGCTCACGGGCGAGCACGCGTCCGCGGACGTGACCGGCGATCCGGGCCGCTACGAGCTTCGTCTCCTCTACACCTCGCGGCCGCCGCCGTCGAACGAGCCGCTCGCTGTCGAGCTGCGGCGGGACGAGGCGCGGCCCGCCGCGAAAGGCGCGCTCTCGACCTGGGCCGCTGCGCTGAACCTCGCCGCCTGGGTCGACGCAGGCGCCCACGCGCGCCTCGGCGTCTCGGCCGGCCCGGCCTGGCTGCACGCGACCGGGAAGGCGCAGAGCCTCGTCTACACGAGCTACACGCTCGGCGGCCACTCGGTGCTGTTCTCGGACGACCACCTCGTCTCGTTCGAGTTCCCCGCGAGCACGCTGGGGCTCGACCTCGGCGCGTTCCTGGAAGCGGAGCTCGGCGCGCGCGTCGCGCTGCGCGCCGACGCACGCTACTTCTGGGAGCCGGAGCAGGACGCCGAGGTCGCGCTCCTCGACGTCGTCAACCCAGGCGAGGTCGTCCAGGCCATCGACCTCGCCCAGATCCAGTCCGGCCTCGCGCCCTCGCCCGTGCGGCTCGATCCGTCCTTCCTTCGCGCCGCGCTCAGCCTCGTCGTGCGCTTCTAGGTCCACGGAGGTCCGCATGCCCCGATCCGGTTCAGTCAGCCGTCGCAGGTTCCTCGAGACGGGCGCGTCGACGGCCGCCGCGACGCTCGTCGCGCGCCACGTGCTCGGCGGACCGCGCTTCGTGGCGCCGAGCGACCGCATCAACGTCGCCTACGTCGGGACCGGGACGCAGGGGCTGCGCCAGCTGATGCCGGCGCTGCAGCGGCCGGACCTGCGCATCGTGGCGGTGTGCGACCCGAACCGGAAGAGCGAGGACTACGTCGAGTGGGCGCGCTTCGAGCTGCGCGACAAGATCCGCCACTTCCTCGGCGACTCCAGCTGGGCCGCCGGCGCCAGGGCCTGTCCCTGCGGGCGCGAGGTGGGCCGCGAGCTCGTGGACCGGCACTACGGCGCCCGGCCCGGCGCGGGCTGCCGCGCCTACGCCGACTTCCGCGAGCTCCTCGCGACCGAGAAGGACCTCGACGCCGTCTACTGCATGACGCCCGACCACCTGCACGCCACGGTCTCGCTCGCGGGGCTGCGCGCCGGCAAGCACGTCATCACCCACAAGCCGCTCTCGAACGTGATGAACGAGGCGCGGCTCGTGATCCGCAGCGCGCGAGAGACCGGCGCCGCGACGCACATGTTCTGCAACGCGGGCCTCGAGACGACGGCGGAGATCGCCGAGTGGATCGGTAGCGGAGCGATCGGCCCGGTGCGCGAGGTCCACAACTGGTCGACGCGGCCGTTCTGGCCGCAGGGCATGACCAGCCGGCCGACGGAAGCGGTGCCGGTTCCCGACGGGCTCGACTGGGACCTCTGGCTCGGGCCGGTGCCGCACCGGCCGTACCACCCCGCCTACACGAACGCGGTCTTCCGCGGCTGGTACGACTTCGGGACGGGCGCCCTCGGCGACATGGGCCACTACAGCTTCTTCCAGATCTTCAGGATCCTGAAGCTCGGCTCGCCGCTCACGGTCGAGGCGAGCCGGAGCCAGTACTGGCGGATCGACGAGCTGCTCTGGAAGAAGCAGGCGGGCAGCGTCGCCTACCCGCAGGCCTCGCTCGTGCGCTGGGAGTTCGGCGAGCGCCAGGGGCTGCCGCCCGTCACGCTCCACTGGTACGACGGCGGCCTGCGCCCCCCGAAGCCGCGCGAGCTCGAGCAGGACGGCGAGCCGATGCCCGAGGAAGGCCTGCTGTTCGTCGGCGACGACGGCAAGATCCTGGCCGAGTTCAGCGGCCGCAATCCGCGGCTCGTTCCGAAGGCGCGCATGGCGCGCTTCCAGCCTCCGCCACGCACGCTGCCGCGGCCGGCGGAGGAGCTCGAGCAGTGGGTGCGCGCCTGTCGCGGCACGGCGCCGTCGGACGCGAGCTTCGAGAGCGTGGCCGCGATCACCGAGACGATCCTGCTCGGTACGATCGCCGTCCGCGTCGACCGCAAGCTGCGCTGGGACGCGGCGAACGCCCGCTTCGTGGACGCTCCCGAGGCCGACCAGCTCCTGTCCCGCGAGTACCGCGAGGGCTGGAAGCTCTAGCGCCGACGCGAGGCGCGCGCGATCTCGAAGAGGTCCGACAGCAGCGCGTAGGCCGTCTGGTCCACGGTCGCGCCGCGCTCGAAGACGCCGATCTCGCCCATCAGGTCCGTCGCGAGCACGAGCGCCGCGTCGGGGCCAGAGCCCGAGAGCGGATCGCCGAGCGGGACACGCTCGGGAGCGACGCGGACCCGGACGCGACTGCCGCTCCGCTCGCCGCGCACGACGAGGCGCAGGCGGGCGCCCGCCGCGACCGCGAGCATCGCGTCGTTGACGCCGAGGCCCGCGATGCCGCGCCGCTCGACCTGCGAGGGGCGCACGGTCGCTCGCATCAGGCCGTTCGCGAGCGCACAGCCCTTGACGGCCGCGTCCCAGCCGTCGAGGTCGTTCGCGGGATCCGCCTCGGCGATGCCGAGCGCCTGCGCCTCCGCGAGCGCGGCCGGGAGGTCCCGGCCCTCCTCCATGCGGGCGAACACGAGGTTCGTGGTGCTGTTGAGCGTGCCGCGGAAGGCCGTGACGCGCGCGCCCGCCAGGCAGCGCTCCGCCAGGTTGAAGACGGGGGTGCCGTCCATCACCGAGCCCTCGTGGAGGAACAGCACGCCTCGGCGTGCCGCGAGCGCGCGCAGCGGCCGCAGCGCGAACGCGACCGGCCCCTTGTTCGCGGTGACCACGTGGAGCCCGCGGCCGAGCGCCTGCCGGGCGTGGCGCGTCGCGGGCTCGCCCGTGCGCGGGTCGAGCGTCGTGACCTCGACGAGCACGTCCGCGGGCACGCGCTCGAGAAACGCGGCGACGTCACGGAGCGCGGGTCCGCGGTGGAGCGGACCGAGCCCGCCGCCGTCCCGGACGGCCGCGAGCGCCCGCCGGAGGTCCAGGCCACGCGCGTCGATCGCGATCCCGTGCCGCGCCGTTGCGATGCCCGTGACGCTGACGCGGACGCCGGCCGCGCGCAGGGGCTTCGCGTAGTCGCCGCCGAGCCGCTCGGCGAAGCGCCGGCCGACGTTGCCGAATCCGACGAACGCCAGACGCAGGTGACGCGGCATGCGGCCCGATTCTAGAGGAGCCACCTCAGCTGCCGTAGCGCAGCTTGAGCAGCTGCCGCGCCGGGACGCCGCGCCGGCGCGAGTGCGTCCCGTCCGGCCAGCGCACGTCCACCTCGTCCACCGTCTCCGCGTCGCCCAGCCCGAAGTGCGCGCGCGGGTCGTGGCTGCTCAGGAACGAGTCGCCGGACGCGATGTCCCGCGACTGGGTGCGGCCGCCGCTGCGGACCGTCACCACGGTCCCGATCGGGTCGGGCTCGCCGTGGGCGCCCTGGCAGGCGACGGTCAGCCACGAGCCGGCGCGCCCCTCGTTGTGCAGCAGCACGGGTGGGGCGTCGATCGCCGTCACCAGGACGTCCAGCCGTCCGTCGTCGTCGATGTCGCCGACCGCGAGCCCGCGGTAGGAGCGCGCCGTCTCGAAGCCGGGCCCCGCCTCGGCGCTCGCGTCGCGCAAGAGCGGCTGGCCCGGGCGGCTCTGGTTCTGGAGCAGCAGCAGGCGCTGCGCGAAGGTTCCGATGAGCTCGGGGTGCTTGTCGATCTGCGGGTAGATGTGCCCGTTCGCGACCAGCAGGTCGAGGGCGCCGTCGTTGTCGAGGTCGGCGAAGGCGCTGCCCCACGACAGCGGCTTGAAGGTCGAAGCACCCACTCGGCTCGCCTTCGAGACGTCCTCGAACATCCCGGCGCCGAGGCCGTGATAGAGCGTCGAGAAGTCCTCGGAGAAATTCGTGGTGAAGAGATCGGGGATCCCGTCGCCGTCCACGTCCCCCACCGCGACGCCCATGCTCGCCTGGGCCGCACCGTTCTCGTCGAGCGCAGCGCCCGACCAGGTGGCGACCTCCTTGAAGACGCCGCCGCCCTCGTTCCGGTAGAGGTAGTTGGGGTCGGAGTCGTTGGCCACGTAGACGTCGACGCGGCCGTCGCCGTTGAGGTCGGCGGCCCGCACGCCGAAGCCGAAGCCCGACGCCTTGTCCTCCATCCCCGCCGCGAGCGTCGCGTCGACGAAACGCGTGCCGCCTGTGTTTCGGAAGAAGTGATCCGGCGCGCCCTTGAGGCCGAAGGGGCCGAACGCCACGGTCTCGAGGCCGCGCCACGAGAGCGACGGCCGCGCGGCCAGCACCTGGTCGAGCGTGACATCGATGTAGGAGGCGACGTAGAGGTCGAGCCAGCCGTCACCGTCGGCGTCGAAGAACGAAGCACCGGTGTTCCACCCCGGCGACTCGATGCCGACGTCCTTCGCCACGTCCTGGAAGCGGCCGTTGCCGAGGTTCCGGTAGAGCACGTTGCGGCCGAAGCTCGTGACCAGGATGTCGGGCCAGCCGTCGTTGTCGTAGTCCGCGACGGCCACGCCCTGCGCCCACTGGCCCTCGCCCGAGACGCCTGCCGCGTCGGTGACGTCCTCGAACGTGCCGTCCCCTCGGCCGCGGTAGAGGGCGTTCCTTCCGCGCTCGACGATGCGGGAGCCCTCGAGCCGCCAGCCGTTCACGAGGTAGACGTCGAGGTGGCCGTCCTTGTCGTAGTCGAGGAACGCGGCGCCGCCGCCCGAGGAGTCGAGCAGGTGGTCCTTGTCGGGGCGGCCCGCCAGCAGCACGCGCGTGATGCCGGCTTTTGCCGCCACGTCGACGAAGCGGAAGCGCAGCTCGGCCGGAGGCGCCGCGGCCGCGCGCGGAAGCGGAACGCGCGCGGCGACGAGCGCGAGGCCGGCGAGGGCCGCGCAGACGCGCCAGCTCCGGCCCAACCTACCGGGCCGGCTTGCTGAGCTCGTCGAACGCGGCCTCGACCTTCTTCCACTCGGCGTCGAGGGCGTCAGCCTTCGGCGCGCTCGCCAGCTGGCCGATCGCGCGCGACGACGCCAGCAGCTTGGACTTGGCCGCGCGGGTGACGATCACGAAACCCTCGTCGAAGAGGCCCTGCTGCTCGCCCGCGGCGTTGTGGTGATGGCCGCCGTCGAGCAGCTTCTTGCGTACCGCCGCAACCGCGTTGTCGCCCTCGGTCGCCATCTGCCCCACGGAGGCCGCGAGCGCCTCGACGGCGGCTTGCGCCGCCTTGGCGTCGCCGCCCTTGAGCGCCGCCTGCGCGCGGCCGAGCTCCACGCGCCCGTGCGCGTGCGCCGCGGCGAGGATCGCGCGGCAGAGATCTTCCTCGCTGCGCTTCAGGGCCAGGATGCCGTCGGCCAGACTCTTGTAGGTCGCGACGAGCTCGGCGGGCGTTGCCGGCCCGGCCGCCTGGGCGGCGGCGGGCCGGGGCGCGAGTGCTAGGCTCGCCAGCAGGGCAGCCACGGTGACCGGTCGGACGATGAGCTTCATCTTGAACCTCCGCTTGGGACAGCCTCGGGACTCGGGCGGCCGCTACTATAACTGGGCTCGCGGAGAACTGAGGCAACTCCGTCCGGACGCAGTTGCTTCAAGCAACGCTTGAAGGCCCGATGGCGACCACCTCGGCACAGACGCTGCTCGACTGGCGTGCCTTCGCGATCGAGCCGGGGCCAAATCGGACGTCAGGCCCGGCGCGCCACCTGCAGCCGGATCACTTTCGGGCCCAGCGTCGTCGCCACCTCGCTCTCGCTGCCGAGCAGGCTCGCGAGCGTGAGCTCGCCGAGCACCTGGTCGACGGCGTCCTGCAGCCCCTGCAGCACCGGGCGGATCGAGCAGTCGCTGGTGTTGAGGCAGTGCGCGAGGGCGCCCGCGTGGCGATCGCAGAAGCCGGGGTCGAAGAGCCGGCCCCCGAGCGCCGCGAGCACGTCGAGCGCCCGCACGTCCGGGGCCGGCCGCGCGAGGTAATAGCCGCCCGCCTTGCCGCGCGTGCTGCGCACGAGCCCGGCGCGGCGCAGGATGCGCATGATCTTGGCGACGTTCGGCGCGGAGATGCCCTCCCGCTCGCTCATCTCCGCGATCGTGAGGCTCTGCGCGTCCCCCGCGCGCGCGAGCTGGAGCAGGCAGCGCAGGCCGTATTCCTCCTGGGAGCTCAGCTTCATGGCTACATCAGCCCCAGCTGCAGGCGCGCCGCGTCCGACATCATGCTCTGGTCCCACGCCGGGTCCAGCACCACCTGCACGTCCGCTTCCTTCACGCCCGGCAGCGCCAGGAGCTTCTGCTCCACGTCCTGGCGCAGGAAGTCGCCCATGCCGCAGCCGGGCGCCGTCAGCGTGAACTCGACCTTCACCTTCTCGCCGCCCTCCACGGGCTCGGTCTCGCACTTGTAGACGAGGCCGAGGTCGACGATGTTGACCGGGATCTCGGGGTCGTAGCAGCTCTTGAGCTGCTCCCAGGCGAGCTCCTTCGTCGTGCGGCCGCCGGCCTGCTCCGCGCTGATCGGCTGGGTCGGCGTCTCGCCGATCGCGTCGGCGTCCCTGCCTTCGATCCGCACCAGGTAGCCGTGGTCGGTCATCGCCGTGTAGGAGCCGCCGAGCGCCTGCGTGATGTAGACGTTGGTGCCCGCCGCGAGCGTCAGGCGGTCGCCGTACGGGATCGCGGCGACCTCGACGTCGCGGCTGAGCGTGCGGGCCTCGCGCGTCACCACCGCGTCACTCCGTGCTCGCCCGCGCGCCGCCCTCGAGCGCCGCCTTCATCGTGTGCCACGGCAGCGAGGCGCACTTGACGCGCATCGGGAACTCGTGGACGCCCGCGAAGACCGCGAGCTTGCCGAGCTCGGCCGAGGCGGCGGCCGACTTCGAGGGGTCGGCGGTCACGAGCTCGTGGAAGCGCTCGAAGAGCGCCTGCACCTCGCCGAGCGTCCGGCCCTTGAGCGCGTCGGTCATCATCGAGGCCGAAGCGGTGGAGATCGAGCAGCCGCTGCCCTCGAAGCTCACGTCGCGCACCACGTCGCCCTCCACCAGCAGGTAGACGGTCGCGCGGTCGCCGCAGAGCGGGTTGTGGCCCTCCGCGCGGCGGTTCGCGCCCGCCAGCGCGCGGAAGTTCCGCGGGCGCTTCGAGTGGTCGAGGATGACCTCCTGATAGAGCTCACGCAGGTCCATGACTGTCCTCCGGAGCCGCCACTGCCCTCGTCTGCGCGGCGGACCGGGATCCCGTGACGGGTCCACGGGCGTGCGTCATCGACCCGTCCCGGGAGCCCTCCGGCTCCGCCGCTATCCGTCGCCCGTCGAGGCGGCCGGCCTTGCACCTGATTCCTGCGCCCATCACCTGAACATCTCCTGGACCTTGCGGATGCCGGCCGCCAGCGCCTCGAGCTCGTCCTTCGTGTTGAAGCAGGCGAGCGAGGCGCGCGTCGTCGCCGGTATTCCGTAGCGGTCCATCACCGGCTGTGCGCAGTGGTGGCCGGTGCGCACCGCGATGCCCTCGTGGTCGAGCACGGTGCCGACGTCGTGCGGGTGGACGCCCTCGACGACGAACGAGAGGACACCCGCCTTCTCGCGCGCCGTGCCCACGAGCCGCACGCCGGGCAGCGACTCGACGAGCGCCGTGCCGTGCTCGAGCAGCTCGTGCTCGTGCGCCGCGATCCGCTCGAGGCCGATGCCGCTCACCCACTCGAGCGCGGCCCCGAGCCCGATCGTGCCCGCCACGTTCGGCGTGCCCGCCTCGAACTTGTAGGGCAGCTCGTTCCAGGTCGTCTTCTCGAAGCTGACGGAGGCGATCATGTCGCCCCCGCCCTGCCAGGGCGGCATCGCCTGCAGCAGCTCCTCGCGCCCATAGAGCGCCCCGCTCGCCGACGGGCCGTAGACCTTGTGGCCGGAGAAGGCGTAGAAGTCGCAGCCGAGCGCGCGCACGTCGAGCGCCATGTGCGGCGCCGCCTGCGCGCCGTCGACCACCACCACGGCACCTGCCGCGTGCGCGAGCTCGGTCATCCGGCGCACGGGGTTGATCGTCCCGAGCGCGTTCGAGACGTGAGCGAACGCGGCGACCCTGGTGCGCGGCGAGAGCAGCCGCTCGAACGCCGCGAGGTCGACCTCGCCCCTCTCGTCGATCGGCGCGACGCGGAGCCGGGCCTGCTTCTCCTCGCACAGCAGCTGCCAGGGCACGATATTCGAGTGGTGCTCGAGCCCGGTGATCAGCACCTCGTCGCCTTTCCCGACGTGGCGGCGCCCGTAGCTCTGCGCGACCAGGTTGAGCGCCTCGGTCGTGCCGCGCAGCAGCACGACCTCGCGCCGCGACGCGGCGCCCAGGAACCGCACGATCGTGTCGCGCGCCCGCTCGTAGGCCTCGGTGGAGAGCGTCGAGAGCCGGTGCACGCCGCGGTGGATGTTCGAGTAGTAGTGCTCGTAGACGGCCCGCTCGGCGTCGATCACCGCCTGCGGCTTCTGGGCACTCGCGGCCGAGTCGAGGTAGACGAGCGGGTGGCCGTTCACCGTCTCGCGCAGCACGGGAAACTCCCGGCGCACGGCCAGCACGTCGTAGCCCGTCGCCGGGCGCAGCGCGCTCGTCATGCCGGCGACTCCGCGAGCCCGGCCGCGCCGGGGAGCCGAGCCTGCAGCCGGCGCTCGACGGCCGCGCGCACGGCGGCGTCGGGCACACGGCGCAGGAGGTCGCTCGCGAACGCCCAGGTCAGCAGCGCCCGCGCGGCCGCCTCGCCGATCCCGCGCGAGCGCAGGTAGAAGAGCGCGGCAGCGTCGAGCTGGCCGGTGGTCGAGCCGTGCTTGCACTTGACGTCGTTCGCCAGGATCTGGAGCTGCGGAGTCGAATGGACGAGCGCTTCGCGCGACAGCAGCAGGTTGCGGTTCATCTGCCAGGCGTCGGTCCGCTGCGCGCCCGGCCGCACCACGACCAGGCCGTTGAAGACGCCGCGCGACTGCTCGTCGAGGATGCCCTTGTAGTGCTCGCGGCTCGTGCCGTGCGGGCGGGCGTGGTCGATGCGCGAGTGGGTGTCGGCGACGCGGCGCCCGTCCACCACGAACAGGCCGTCGAGCTCGCAGCTGGCGCCCTCGCCGTCGAGCCGCACGTCGATGTCGTCGCGCGACAGCGCGGCGCCGAGCGCTAGCGCCGCGTTGCGGAACGACGCGTCGCGACCCACGCTCACGGCGAGCGTCGCGACGTGGAGCGCGTCGGCGCCCTCCAGCTGCAGCTTGCAGCGCTCGACGCGCGCGGCGTCCTCCAGCACGATCTCGGTCACGGCGTTCGTGAGCGAGGCCGCGCCGTCCGCCGAGACGTAGCTCTCGACGAGCCGGCACTGGCTGTCGCGGCCCGCGACCACGAGCGTCCGCGCGTAGGCACCCTGCGCCGCGCCGGCGGCGCACACGTGCTCGACCCGGATGGCGTGCTCGGGAGCCGCGCCGGGCGCGATCAGCACGACGGCGGCGTCCTGCGCGAGAGCTCCGTTGAGCGCGGCGAAAGCCGAGGCGTCCTTCGCCAGCTGCCCGAGCCAGGGCTCGAGGCGTTCCGCCCGCGTCGCGAGCGCGTCGCGCAGGCCGAAGAGCTCGACGCCGGGCTCCGAGCCCGGATCGGACAGCTCGCTTGAGAGCGCGCCGTTGACGAAGGTGAGCCGCGGTCCGCGCGCGCGCGCGAGCCGGTCGAGCGCGTCGGCCGGAGGCCGCGCGTCGGGAGCGGCCGGCTCGAAGTGCCGGCGCGTGAGCGGGGCGACGGGCGTGTGGCGCCAGGCCTCGTCGCGCGGCGACGGCAGGCCGCGCTCGACGAAACGGGCGAAGGCCGCGGTGCGGCGCTCTCGCAGCCAGGACGGCTCGGAGGCCGAGGCCGGCGACAGCGCGAAGCGCTCGAAGCCGGCCCGGTAGGTGTCCTTCTCCTCGCCCACGGCGCTCATCTCGACAGAGTCCTAACGGGAAGCGGGCGCCGGCTCCTTCTCGAGCCAGGCGTAGCCCTTCTCCTCGAGCTCGAGCGCCATTTCCTTGCCGCCCGAGCGCACGATCCGCCCCTCGACCAGCACGTGGACGCGGTCCGGGACGATGTAGTTGAGCAGCCGCTGGTAGTGCGTGACGACCAGCATCGCGCGCTCCGGGCTGCGCAGCTTGTTGACACCCTCGGCCACGATCCGCAGCGCGTCGATGTCGAGCCCGGAGTCGGTCTCGTCGAGGATCGCGAGCTGTGGCTCGAGCACCGACATCTGGAAGATCTCGTTGCGCTTCTTCTCGCCGCCCGAGAAGCCCTCGTTGACCGGGCGCTTCACGAGCTCCTCGTCGATCTCGACGAGCCTCGCCTTCTCTTTCACGAGCGACAGGAACTCGACGGCGTCGAGCTCGCTCTTGCCCTGGTGCGCGCGGATCGCGTTGAGCGCCGCCTTCAGGAAGTAGATGTTGCTCACGCCCGGGATCTCGACCGGGTACTGGAACGCCAGGAAGACGCCCTCGCGCGCGCGCTGCTCGGGCTCGAGCGCGAGCAGGTCCTTGCCCTTGTAGAGCACCTCGCCGCGCGTCACCGTATAGCCGGGCCGGCCGGCCAGCACGTGCGCGAGCGTGCTCTTCCCCGAGCCGTTCGGACCCATGATCGCGTGCACCTCGGAGGCGCCGACGGTCAGGTCGAGGCCGCGCAGGACGTCGCTGTCGCCGGCCCGGGCGTGGAGGTCTCTGATCTCGAGCATCGGATAGTCGAGGCTATTCAATCAGTACGAAAAAGTCAATTTTTGGCGAGGATGGCCTTCTCGTAGTAGCCCTGGAGCTTGAGACGGCCCTCGGCGCTCAGCCGCGACTCGGCCGCGTGCAGGAGCGCGGCCATCTCCTTGTCTTCCTGGGGCGGCGTCGTCTGGCCCTTGCGGATGCGCTCGACGTAGTCGGCGATGCGCGCGCGATCCTTCCAGGCGATCCCCGAGTAGGCGGCCGCCGTCAGCCGCGTGAGCTCGGCCTTCTCCGCCTCGGTGAGCGCGGCGATGTTGGAGGCGAGCGCCGAGAGCGAGCGGCGGAACGCCTGGTCGGGCTCGAGCAGGCGCGCCTCGCTCTGGGCCATGAGCTGCTCGGCGGCCGGGGCCGAGAGGTGCGGGACCGCCGCCACCGCGGCGTCCACCGCCGCGCGCAGCCGCGCCGCGAGCAGCCCGCGCGCGGCGAACCCGCGCACCAGGTCGTCGAGCCCGTTGGGACGCGACGCCGCCGCCTCGGGCATGAACGCGACGAGCGAGAAGGCCATCCAGCCGTCGAGACCCGCGACCACCACCTCGCGCACGCGCGTGCCGTTGTCGCTCCAGGCCGCCTCGAGCTGGCGGCCGGTCAGGCTGCCGACGACCGCGTTCACGCGCTGGCGCGCCTCGTAGCCGCCCTGGTCCCGGTGACGGCGCTGCTGGACGCGGTCGAGGTACTGGTCGGGCGTCGCCACGCCGCGCGGCGCCGGCTCGGCGACGAGGTACGCGCCGCCTCCGAGCCGCGCGAGCGCGAGCGTGACCTTGGCGTCCTTCGGCGCCTTGACCACGGGGTTGCCGGGCTTCAGGAACACCCAGCCGGCCGGCGCCTCGAGCGTCAGTCCCAGCGCGTCGTCCGTGAAGCGGCGCTCGCCCGTCGTCCACTCCCGCATCCGCTCGTCGGTTTCCGAGGCTTCCGCGCGGCCGAAGCGCACGAGGCCGAACGCTCCCACGAGCACCGGCAGCGCGGCGACCACGAGGCCCGCGACGCCGAGCCGCCGTGGCAGGAGCGCGGCGAGCCCCGAGACCACGAGCCAGGCAGAACCGAGCGCCAGCAGCGCCGCGCCGCGCTCGCCCTGCGCGAACAGGATGCCGGCGAGCGGGAAGAGCGCGAACGCCGCGAGGATCAGGCCGATGCGAACCATGTTGCGCGTGAGATGCCAGCCCGGCAGCAGCGCGAGCCCGAGCGCCAGCGCCCCGAGGCCGAGCTGCGGCCAGGGCGCGCCGTCGAAAGCCGAAAGCGCCTCGCCGGGGCGGAACGCGAGATACCCGAAACCCGCCGCCAGCAGGATCAGCGCGGCGCCGACGGTCTTCACGCGGACGCCGTCGAGCGACGACGGCCCGTCGTCGAAGGACCCCGCGGGCTCGTCGTCCTCCTCCGCGCGGCGACGGCGAGCCTTGGCGGTGCCGGCCTTCGGGCGCGACACGCCGAGCCCCTTGAGCTCGGGGACGGTCGACAGCGGCACCCACTTGCGGGTGCCAGGACGCATGACGGGGCTATCGCCGTCGATGAGGCCCTGCGTCAGCCAGGTGCGCAGAGCCGCCAGGTCCATCGGTCCGATCTCGCTTCCGTCGCCGAGCCGGACCTTGAACCCCGCCATGAGTCCGCGAATATACACTCTTCGGCGCGCCTCCCGGGCGGCAGCTCTTACAAAACTCGGCCACTTCGACCGGGTTTTGCGGAACCTGAGCCCGCCGGCCTCGTCCATAATGGCGTGGTCCAGATGGCCGACCTCGACGCGGAGGCCCTGCGCCTGGGGCGCTTTCGCCGCCACCCCAGCGGGACCTGGTCCGCCCGCTTCGTGCTCGACCCCGGCCCCGCGGCGGACTCGGCGATCGACCACATCGAGGAGCTCGCCGTGTGCATGGGCCGCGCCGGCGGGCTCGACTGCGACGACGCGGTGTTCGTCGGCGTCGCGCTGCGCGAAGCGGTCGTGAACGCGCGGCGCCATGGCCACAACGACGACGGAGCGCCCACGCGGATCGGTCTGCACCTGACGCCGGACAGCCTGGTCATCACGGTCCGTGACCGCGGACCGGGCTTCGATCCCAACGCCGTGCCCGATCCCTGCGCCGAGGCAAACCTCGACCGCGGCTGCGGGCGCGGGCTCTACTACATGCGCTGCTTCACCGACCGCGTTTCGTTCGTCTTCCCGCGGCAGGGCGGGTCGGTGGTGCGGCTGGCGAAGCGGACGCGCCCGTAGCGGGCTCTCCCGCCCACGGCCGCCAGCCCGGGTCGAGCGGCTTGCCGTTGCCCGCAAGGTTCACGTAGATGTTGTAGCCGACGCTGTCGGGGCTGTTCGCGATCACCTCGACGTCGCCGGAGCGCCCGTCGTCGCGCCACTCGAGCTCGAAGCGCCAGCCGCGCGGCGTGTTTCGAAACAGCACGCGATACGATCCCAGCTCGCCGGCCAGGACCTCGCGCAGGATCTCGGTCCACTCGGCCTTGTCCGGCGGCGGCGTGCCCTCCCAGGCCACGATGAACATCCGCTGTCATGATAGCCGGGCTGCCTCGACGCGTTGACACCCCGTTCGGCCCTCTGAGACGATGCCTCGGGGTCCGCCCGCGAGAGAAGGTGCGATGACGACCTCCAGGCGAATGATCGTCGTCGACGACGATCCGAAGGTCCGCCTGCTGCTCGAGCGGGCGTTTCGACCGCCGGAGTTCGAGACCCATTCCTTCCCGACCGGCAAAGCCGCGCTCGCGCGCATCCGGCAGATCCAGCCCCACTGCGTGGTGAGCGACATCCTGATGCCCGACATGGACGGCGAGAGCCTGCTGCGTGCGCTGCGTGCGGTGCCCGGGCTCGAAGGGGTGCCCTTCATCGCGCTCTCGGCCGTGCGCTCCGAGGCGCGCATCCGCGCGGTGATCGGCGCGGGGGCCGACGCCTTCCTGCTCAAGCCCTTTCCGCTGCGCGAGCTCACCGAAAAGGTGCGCTCGCTCGTCGAGCGCCCGCAGGCGGCGCGCGCCGTGCGCGTCCCGCTCGGCGAGGACATGCAGCCGACGCGGCCCGTGATGCGGGCCCAGCACACGATGAGCACGACCTCGCTGCGGGGCCGCGGCCTGTCCGGCCTGCCGCCGCCGCCGCCCCCGGAGCCGCCGCTCGAGCCCGACGACGTCGACCAGGCGCTGGCACGGCTGACCGACCCTTCGGCGACCGAGCCGGCGATTGCGGCGCCCGCCCGCCGCAGCGTGCCCCCGCCCCCGCGGCCGCGCTCCGACGGCACCTCGCGGGTGCGCATGGCAGGACCGGTGCGCGTGGTGCCGCCGGGCGGCCGGCCCAGCGAGCCCGAGGCCGGGCCGCGGCCCGTTTCCCCGCCGCAGCCGCCGCTCGAGCCCGGCGTGCGCCACATCGAGCTGTCGCTCAAGGCCGGGCTCGGCTTCGGCCGTTTCACGCGAGTCGAGGCGCGCGGCCGCTCCTTCGTGATCCTGACCGAGGCGGTCGAGAAGCCGCGCTTCACGGTCACCACGGTGATCACGGAGAAGGGCGTGCCGCTGCGCAAGGTCGAGACCGCGCTGCCGCACGCGCTGGCGCGCGAGGAAGACAAGGAGACCGTACGCATCCAGCTCGACCTGCAGCACGACGAGATCCTGCGCCGCCTCGACGACTTCGTGCTCGACGGCGGGCGCCGGCGCGTGCTGTGGTCCGACCAGAGCCGCAGCATCGACGCGCACCTGCTCGCCTGGACGCTGTCGGCCGTCGCCCAGCTGGCCGAGGCCGAGATCGGCACCGAGGAGACCGCGCGCGCGCTGCACGCCACGCGCGAGCGCGCGCTCGTCGGCGACGACGTGCTGCGGGTGTTCCAGATCACTCCCTCCGCGCGCGTGGTGGTGGAGCCCGGCCGCGGCGGGCCGCTGCCGCGGCGCGCGGTGCGCGCGGTCGCGGCCTGGTGCCACGACTTCGCGACGTCGGCGCTCCTGGCAGACGCCGACAAGGTGGCCGAGCCGGTGCGCCAGGCCACGCGGCGCCACGGCGACGAGCTCGAGCGGATGGGCTTCTACGACCGCCTGCGCCGACGCGCGCGCTCGTGAGCTCGCAGGACCCACAGATCCCGATCGTCGAGCTCTTGCCGGCGTTCGAGGAGCAGACCGGCCTCGCCACGCGCCCGCGAGCGGTGAGCCGGGCGGCGCTCGACGCGCAGACGCCGCTCGGGTCCGAGCTGCGCGCGCTCGCGGCGCGCCTGCGCGCGCTCGGGCGCGACAAGCGGCTGCGGCGGATCGGCGTGGTCGGCGCGGTCCCCGGGGAAGGCTGCACCACGGTCGCGCTGGGGCTGGCGCGGGCGCTCGCCGGGCAGCCGGGCCAGCGCGTGCTGCTGCTCGAGCTCGACTTCGAGAACCCGACTCTCGACCTCGAGCTGCGGCTCGAACCGCCCGAGACCGGAGTCGTGCGCTTCCTCGAGGGACGGGGCGAGGTGCCCCTGCTCCGCCGCCCCGCGCCCGGGCTGTGGCTGCTCTCGGCCGGTGCGGCGCGGCGGCCGACCGCGGGCACTGGCCTGGCGCGGCGCCTGCCACGCCTGCTCGCCGCGGCCGACCGCGTGTTCGACTACGTGATCGGCGACTGCCCGCCGCTGTCGGAAAACCGCTCCGGCCTCCAGCCGCTGGACCACATGGACGCTACGGTGCTCGTGGTGAGCTCGCGCCGCCAGCCGCTCGAGACGCTGCGCCGGGCGGCGCGCCAGCTGCGGCCGGACCAGGTGCTCGGAATGGTCCTGAACCGCTACGAAGCCTAGCCGACGCTGCCTTCCAGGCTCACGCCCAGGAGCTTCTGCGCCTCGACCGCGAACTCCATCGGCAGCTCCTTGAAGACTTCCTTGCAGAAGCCGTTCACGATCATGCTGACGGCGTCCTCGGCCCCGATCCCGCGCGAGCGGAAGTAGAAGAGCTGGTCCTCGCTGATCTTGGACGTCGAGGCCTCGTGCTCCATCTGGGCCGTCGAGTTCTGCACGTCGATGTAGGGGAACGTGTGTGCGCCGCACTCGTCGCCGATCAGGAGCGAGTCGCACTGCGAGTAGTTGCGCGCGTCGTCGGCTCCCTTGCCGATCCGCACCAGCCCGCGGTAGGCGTTCGAGCCGTGGCCGGCCGAGATCCCCTTCGAGACGATCGTGCTGCGCGTGCGCTTGCCGATGTGGATCATCTTGGTGCCGGTGTCGGCCTGCTGGTGGTTGTTGGCGACGGCGACCGAGTAGAACTCCCCCACCGAGTCGTCGCCCTGCAGGATGCAGGACGGGTACTTCCACGTGATCGCCGAGCCCGTCTCGACCTGCGTCCAGGAGATGCGCGAGCGCGCACCCGCGCACTTGCCGCGCTTGGTCACGAAGTTGTAGATGCCGCCCTTGCCGTCCTTGTCGCCCGGGTACCAGTTCTGCACCGTCGAGTACTTGATGCGCGCGCCCTCGAGCGCCACCAGCTCGACGACCGCGGCGTGCAGCTGGTTCTCGTCGCGCACCGGCGCGGTGCAGCCCTCGAGGTAGCTGACGTAAGCGCCCTCCTCGGCGACGATCAGCGTGCGCTCGAACTGTCCCGTGTTCGAGGCGTTGATCCGGAAGTAGGTGCTGAGCTCCATCGGGCAGCGCACGCCCTTCGGCACGAACACGAACGAGCCGTCCGAGAAGACGGCGGAGTTGAGCGCCGCGAAGAAGTTGTCGGTCGAGGGCACGACGCTGCCGAGGTACTGGCGCACGAGCTCGGGATGCTCCTTCACCGCCTCGGAGAAGGAGCAGAAGATCACTCCCGCTTCCTTGAGCTTCTCCTTGAAGGTCGTGGCGACGGACACGCTGTCGAACACGGCGTCGATCGCGACGCCCGCGAGCTTGGCCCGCTCGTGTAGCGGCACGCCGAGCTTCTCGTAGGTCTCGAGCAGCTTCGGGTCCACTTCGTCGAGGCTCTTCGGGCCGCCCTTCTGGAGCTTCGGCGCCGAGTAGTACGAGATCGCCTGGTAGTCGATCGGCGGGTAGTGCACGTGCGCCCAGGTCGGCTCCTTCATCGTGAGCCAGTGCCGATACGCCTTGAGCCGCCACCCGGTGAGCCACTCGGGCTCGCCCTTCGTCGACGAGAGGAAGCGGATCACGTCCTCGCTGAGGCCCGGCGGCAGCGTCTCCTGCTCGATGTCGGTGACGAAGCCTGCCTTGTACTCGGAGCGCGTGAAGGCGGCGATTTCCTGGTTAGCCATCTGCAACCAGCCTATTCAATCCGGACGGAAAGATCAAGATTCGCCATGCGGGGGTGTGGGGGGCGGCATAGGAGCCCCCCACGCCGTCTTTGGTTGTCCGTTGTCGTTGTCGTTGTCGGTGTCCGTTGCTGTCGCTCGGTCTTGGTCGCTCGTGGCTCTCCCTCGTGGCTCCCCAATGACCCCTCTTGAAGGGGCACGAAAGGCCAAGGCCGTTGTCGGCTTTCCTTGTTCTGGGGGGTGCGTCGCACCCCCCAGACCCCCCGTGAACGGCTGGCCTAGAACCTCAGGCCGACCACGACCGTGACCGGTGCCGTCCAGCGGCCGTCGCTGTCGTCGAACTTGGGGAGGCCGGCGAGGTAGTCGAATTGATCGGCTGCCTTCTGGTAGCGGATGCCCGTGTCCATGCCGACGTAGAAGCGCTGGCCCAGGTCGAACGTGAAGCCGATGTCCGCGCCGAACACCGGCACGGGGCCCTTCTGCGAGAAGGGGATGTTCGTGATCGAGGTGCCCGCCTGCTGCGACGCGAAGGTGACCAGGATCTCGTGCAGCCAGCGCGCCCCGACGATCGGGGCGATGTACGACTTGAGCCGCGACTGCGAGGACAGGTAGAAGCGGTAGCCGAGCTCGACGCCCACCTCCTCGTACGCGTAGGGCTGGAAGAAGGCGAGCAGCTGGCGGTCGCTGATCTGGCCCGCCTCGATGCCCGCGGCCTCGGTCTTGTAGTAGCTGCCGCGCACGATGATCTCGGACTTGGAGCTCACCCCGAAGCCGAGCAGCCCCTGGAAGCGCCAGTCCGGTCCGTAGACGTCGCGGTAGCCCTTCGAGTCGATCGAGATGGGCTGGCTCAGGAGAGTGCCGCTGGCGCTCTGCAAGAGGTTGCCCGACACCTCGGACTGGGTGCCCACCTGCGCGGCGATCGTGAACTTGCCCTCGAGGCCCTCGGCCCCGTAGCCGAAAGGCGTCAGGACGGCGACCAGGGCGGCCGTCAAGAGCCAGCTGCGAGCCTTCATCGTTCCCCCTTGCGCCCCGGCGCTTTCGACCCTGGCGCCGCGCGTGCAGAGTGTAGCGTGGATAAAATCGCGCGCAACATGGCTCTCCCGCCCACCTCGTCACGCGGCGCGTGCGCCCTCGCGCTCGCGGCGATCGCCTGCGCCGGCGCGCTCGGCGCGGACGCTCCCGGCCCCGGGCGCGAGAAGGTGCTGAAGCAGGTGCGGGTCCCGCACCACTACTACTACCGGGAGATGTACCTGCCGCAGGCCACGAGCGGCTTCGGGGCGCCGGCCTGGTCCCCGGACGGCCGCGAGATCGCCGCGTCGATCGAGGGCGCGCTCTACCGGATCGACCTCGAGTCGGGCGTCGCGCGCCAGCTCACCGACGGCCCCGGCTACGACTACCAGCCCGACTGGTCTCCCGACGGGCGCTGGCTGGCCTACGCGTCGTACCACGACGACGCGGTCGAGCTGCGCACGCTCGAGCTCGCGAGCGGCCGCAGCGTGTCGCTCCTGGCGAACGGCGCCGTCAACGTCGAGCCGCGCTTCGCGCCGGACGGCCGCCGGCTGGCATTCGTGTCGACGGCGTTCGAGGGGCGCTTCCACGTCTTCCTGCTCGACGTGAGCGAGGGCCGCGCCGGCGAGCCGAAGCGGCTCACAGAGGACCGCGACGGGGGCCTGCCCCGCTACTACTACTCGCGCTTCGACCAGTACCTGTCGCCGGCCTGGTCTGCGGACGGCAGCGAGCTCGTTCTCGTCTCGAACCGCGGGCGCATCTCCGGCAGCGGCGGGCTGTGGCGCATGCGGGCCGAGCCGGGGGCGGAGATGCGGCCGCTGCGCGACGAGGAGACGTCCTGGCGCGCGCGTCCGGACTGGGCCCCCGACGGGCGCCGCGTCGTGTACGCCTCGTACCTCGGGCGCCAGTGGCACCAGCTCTGGCTCGTTCCGGCGGACGGAGGCGACGCGTTCCCTCTCACGTACGGCGAGTTCGACGCGACGGCCCCGCGTTTCGCGCCCGACGGGTCGCGGATCGCCTATCTCTCGAACGAGGACGGCGCGCCCGTCCTGTGGACGATCCGGATTCCGGGCGGCGAGAAGCGGCGCGTGGACGTGCGCCGGCGCGAGAGGCTCGGCCGGCTCGGCCGGCTGCGCGTGGACGTCACCGAGAACGGCGACTACGTGCCGGCCCGCGTCTCGGTGACGACGCCCGACGGCCGCAGCTTCGCGCCGGAGGGCGCGTGGCGCCACTCCGACGACTCCTACGACCGCTCCGAGCGCCGCGTCGAGCTCGGCTACTTCCACACCACGGGCGGCGCGGAGCTCGTCGTGCCGGCCGGACCCGTGACGCTCGAGGTGACGCGCGGCCTCGAGTACCGGCCGGTGCGGCGCAGCGTGGTCGTGCCGGAATCGGGCGTGCGCGAGGAAAAGGTCGCCCTCGAGCGGATCGCCGACCTTCCCTCGCGCGGCTGGTGGAGCGGCGACCTGCACGTGCACATGAACTACGGCGGCGCCTACCGCGCGACGCCGGCCACGCTGCGGGCGATGGCCGAGGCGGAGGACCTCCACGCCGTCTTCGACCTCGTGGTGAACAAGGAGGAGCGCGTACCCGACGCCTCGTGGTTCTCGGGCCGGCCCGATCCGCTCTCCACCAGCCGCACGCTGCTGAAGCACGACCAGGAGTTCCACACGAGCTGGTGGGGCCACCTGTCCCTGCTCGGGCTGACGAGCCACCTGCTTGTCCCCGGCTACGCGGGCTACTCCGGCACCGCCGCGGCGAGCCTCTCGCCCTCGAACGCCGACGTCGCCGACCTTGCGCGCGCGCAGGGCGCGCTCGTCGGCTACGTCCACCCCTTCGACCACGAGCCCGACCCGGCGCGCGCCGGCGGCGATCCCGCCGCGTACCCGGTCGCGGGCTTCGAGTCCGGCGACCCGCTCGGCCTGCCCGTCGACGTCGCCCTCGGCAAGGTCGACTTCTACGAGGCCGTCGGCCTGAGCGACCACCGCGCCACGAACGCGGTCTGGTACCGCCTGCTCAACTGCGGCTTCCGGCTTCCGGCCGGCGCCGGCACGGACGCGATGACGAACTTCGCCTCGCTGCGCGGGCCGCTGGGCCTGAACCGCGCGTTCGTGAAGACAGGAGGGCCGCTCGAGCTCGGCCGCTTCCTCGCAGGGCTGAAGGCGGGCCGCAGCATGGCCACGAACGGACCGCTCGTCGAGCTCGCGCTGCGCGCGCGCGGCTCGAGCGGGGCGTGGAGCGAGCCGGGAGACGAGCTCGCGCTGTCGCCCGGCCGCCACGCGCTCGAGGCGCGCGTCTCGCTGCGCTCGATCGTGCCCGTCGACCACCTCGACGTGGTCCGCAACGGCGTGGTCGCGGCGTCGCTAGCGCTCCGGGCCGACCGCACGTCGCTCGACGCGACCGTCACGCTCGACGCCTTCGACGCGGCGGCCTGGTACGTGCTGCGGGCCTACGCCGACCGCTCACGCCACCCGGTGCTGGACTTCTATCCGTTCGGGACCACGAGCCCGATCTACGTTCCGGTGGAAGGAGCCGGCGTTCGCTCCGCGGCGGACGCCGGCTACTTCGTGCGCTGGATCGACCGCGTCCGCGCGGCCGCCTATGCCCACTCCGGCTGGAACTCGTCCGGCGAGAAGGAGGCCGCTCTCGCCCAGCTCGCGCGCGCGCGAGCGGTCTACGCGGAGCGCGGCCGCCCGTAGCGCCGGTCGCGCTTCAGTAGAGGACGTCGCGCTCGCCCTTCTCGGCCGCGAGCCGCTCGGCGAGCGCGACGATCCGGTCGCGGCGCTCGAGCAGCGACTCGATTCGGCGGCCATCCAGCCAGGCGCCGAGCCGCGCGTCGAGTGTCGTCCGGTCGAGCGCGCGCAGCCGCTCCAGCGTGCGCCGCGAGAAGCGCAGCAGCTCGCCCTCGGCGCGCAGCGCGGCGTCGGCCGAGAAGGCGCGCGAGAAGTCGACGGCGTAGACGCGGAAGCCGGCGTCGAAGATCACGTTGCGCGCGTTCTTCGCGTCCGCGTTGCCCGTGAGCTGGTGCAGCAGCTGCACGCCGCACATCTGGCGGCTCCAGGCCTCGGGGTCGGGGGGCGTCACGTGCCGCGTCTGGCGGTCGGCTTCCGTCGCCGACTTTTCGATCCAGAGCTGCAGCGAGCCGGTCGCCTGGCGGATCGTCCGCTCCACAGTGGGCGGCACGAGCCCGCTGCCGAGCAGCTTGTCGAGCTCGTAGGCCGCCACCTCGTGCTTCCAGGAGTCGTTCACGTCGGGAGCCTCGATCGTCTTCCACACGGCATGCGCGCGGCGCGCGCCGTCCGTCAGGCTGAGCTGCGCCGAGCGCGTGATCCCGACCACGAGCGTCTTCTTCTTGACGACGCGGGCGGACTTCAGGAAGGCCTCGGCCGCGTCGCCCTGGAGCGGCGGGCCGCCGGTGTCGGGACGGGCCGGCGCCGCAGCGGCCAGCCAGGCGGTCGCTAAGGCGAAGAGCAAGCGCTTCAGTCCCATCACTCGAAGTCCCGGACGACGGGGCCGCGAGTGTAGCTCCAAAACGCGCGCGAACGACCGTCCAGATCCGGGAAGCGCGTCTGGCTGCTGGACACGATCGCGTCTCCGATCCTCGAAAATCCCAGCAAAGCGCACGGCTCGTGCCGTGGCACGCGTCCTGCTAAACCCTGCGCGTCGGACCTGCCGCGTTCGTCCTACCCCTTCCCCAATCGGGCGGGCGCGGCAGCCGACGCTTTCTCGCTGGCACGTTCTCACCGGCGCGCGTGACGCGCACCCCACCGCGAAACGTTCAATAAAAGCTCGCGCAGAAATCTTCAAAAACAGACGGCGAGTGTAATAGCATTGGATACCCTCTGGTCGTATCGCGGCAGGAACCGCCCTCCCGCGACGACCCTTCGGAAAGCGGGCGAGAGAGTTGGACGAAGGAGCGACGATGGCCGGCAACGCGAGCGTCCACCACGCGGAGGGCCGCACCACCGCTGCCTACGGTGCCGAAGACGGCCGCTGGGAGTGGGACCTGGCGCGCGACTGGATCTGCTTCTCGCCGCAGTTCGAAAGAATGCTCGGCTGCGCCGAGCGCTCGCTCGCCGGCCGCTCGTCCGCGTGGCTCGACCGCGTCCATCCGCGCGACCTGCCCGGGCTGAAGGCGCGCCTCGCCGCACACCTCGAGGGACGCAGCGAGCGCTTCGAGTGCGAGTACCGCGTCGCCCACCAGGACGGACGCTACCTCTGGATGCTCGGCCGCGGCACAGCGCTGCGCGACGCCTCTGGCAAGGCCGTGCGCCTCGCCGGCACGCAGGCCGACGTGACGGGTCGCAAGGCCTTCGAGGAGCAGATCCTCCACGACGCGCTGCACGACCCGCTCACAGGGCTGCCGAACCGGGCCGCCTTCGTCGAGCGGCTGACGATGCTGATCAGCCAGTGGGAGCGCTACCCGGAGCACGGCTTCGCGGTGCTGTTCCTGGACCTCGACCGCTTCAAGACCGTGAACGACAGCGTCGGCCACGCGATCGGCGACGAGCTGCTGGTGGCGTTCGCGCGCCGCGTCGAGGGCTGCCTGCGCCACGGCGACACCGTGGCCCGCCTCGGCGGCGACGAGTTCGCGCTGCTGCTCGACGGCACCGGCAGCGTCAAGGAGGCGACCCGCACGGCCGAGCGCGTCCACCAGGCGCTGAAGCCGGCCTTCCACCTCACCGGCTGCGAGGTGTTCTCGAGCGCGAGCATCGGGATCGCGCTCAGCAGCACGGGCTACGACAAGCCCGAGGACATGATGCGCGACGCCGACACCGCCATGTACCGCGCCAAGGCGCTCGGGCGCTCGTGCCACGCCGTCTTCGACCAGGCGATGCACGCGCGAGCCGTCGAGCTGCTGCGGCTCGAGACCGACCTCCGGCGCGCGGTCGACCGCGGCGAGTTCCTGCTCCACTACCAGCCGGTCGTCTCGCTCGCCGAGGGCAGGGTCGCGAGCCTCGAGGGGCTGGTGCGCTGGCGCCATCCCGCGAACGGGCTGGTGATGCCGAACGACTTCATCCCGCTGGCCGAGGACACGGGGCTCATCGTGCCGCTCGGCGACTGGGTCCTGCGCGAGGCCTGCCGCCAGATGCGTCAGTGGGGCGAAGGCGCCGGACCCGCGGTGAGCATCAACCTCTCGGCGCGCCAGCTCGCCCAGCCCGAGCTCGTAGAGAGCGTGCGCGCGGCGCTCGAGGCGACCGGGCTCGAGCCCGGCCGCCTGGGCGTCGAAATCACGGAGAGCGTGCTGATGGAGGGCGGCGAGATCCGCGCGCGGCTGCTCGAGCTGCGCTCGCTCGGCGCGCGGGTGCTGCTCGACGACTTCGGCACCGGCTACTCCTCGCTCAGCTACCTGCTGCGCTTCCCGATCGACGTGCTCAAGATCGACGCCTCCTTCGTGCAGGGGCTGGAGCTCGACGCCGAGAAGCGCGCGATCGTGCGCAGCATCGTCTCGGTCGGCCGCAACCTCGGCAAGCAGCTCGTCGCCGAGGGCGTCGAGAACGCCGAGCAGGCCGCGCTGCTGCGCCAGCTCGGCTGCGACTACGGACAGGGCTTCTACTGGGCGCGGCCCGTGGACGCCGACTCCGTGCGCGCGATGATCTAGCCGGCGCGGGCCGCGCGGGCGCAAGCACTTGCTCGCGCGTCGCGCGTGGTGTACTCACGCGCGCGTGGGACACGCTCGACTCGTGGCGGGGCTCGCCGCGCTCGTCGCCCTGGGCGCCGCGTCGGCGTCGGGGCAGGACCGGCCGCTGCTGACCGAGAGCGCGCAGACGGCGCGCGGCGGCACGCTCGTCTTCGAGACGGGGATGGACGCGATCGCGGACGAGCCGAGCTACGTCACGGGGCTCGCGCGCAACCGCTGGGAGGGGCCGCTGCTGCGTCTCGTCTACTCGCCCGCCGACAACGTCGAGCTCGACCTCGAATGGGTGGCGCTCGTCGGCGTCTGGAACGAGCCCGGCCGCGAGGTCCAGAGCTCGTACTGGGGCGACGTCAGCCTGCGGGCGAAGTGGCGCGTGCTGCAAGGCCGCGGCCGCCGGCCGACGCTCGGCGCGCGCTTCGCCGTCACGCTGCCGGAGACCGAGTACGAGGACGAGCAGTTCCGGCCGCTCGGGCTCGGGCCGAACACCACGCGCGTCGCGATCGAGGCGCTCCTGACGGAGCTGCTCGGACGCGTGCGCCTCGACGTGAACCTGGGCTTCCTGCTGTTCGAGGAGGTGCTGCGCGCGCACGAGCAGCGCGACTTCCTCGCCTACGGCGCGGCGCTCGCGTGGCCGGTCCGGCCGTCGCTCACGCTCGTGGCCGAGGTGCACGGCCGCGCGGGCGACGGCATGCCCGGCGCCGACCAGAGCGCCGAGGTCCGGGCCGGGTTGCGGCTGGGGCGCGGACGGCTGCGCGCCGACGCCGCGCTCCGGCGCGGGCTCTGCGCCGGAGACGGGACCTGGGGACTGACCGCCGGCCTGCGCTGGACGCTGCGGGCCCAGCTAACCCCCTGACAGCGGAGCCCTTGATCGGTCTGCTACGCTTGGGCCCGGGAGAGGGGACGGCCGGGACGCCAGCATGACGACCGAGGCCGGGGCTGGGAAGGCTCGCTGCGTGAGCTGCCGCGAGGAGATCGCGGTCGCGGACCGCTACGCGCACGGCGACCACATCAAGTGCGGCGTGTGCGGCACGAAGCACAAGGTGGTGCGCGGCGACCGGCTGCGGCTCGTGATCGCCGACGTCGCCCCCCTGCGCGACGCGCTCGCACAGAACGAGCGCCTGATCGAAAAGCTCCAGGCCGAGCTCGCCCACGCCCGCGCGAGCTTCGGCATCGGCGCGAACGGGATCGGCATCGGGCTGATCTACGCGCTCTACCAGGTCGGCATCAACGGCGCGCCGATCGGCCGGTCGCTGCTCTGGGCCTCGGTCGGCATCGCGCTCGTCTCGGGGCTCCTGCTCGAGCTCGCCAACTGGTCGTTCCTGGCCAAGCGCAACGCACTGATGCGGATCGGGCGCGAGCTGGACGAGGCGCAGACGGAGGGCCAGAAGCTCCGCACGCAGATCCGCGAGGCGACGCGGGTTTAGCTACTCGATCTGGCCTGATTCGAGCAGCGTCGCCACCGTGCGGTAGATCGCGTAGGTGGAGCGAGGCAGGTCGCGCTGGAGGTCGGCGAGCGTCGCGCCCTTCTTGAGGCGCGACCAGACCGAGGCGGCGAGCTCGATCGACTCCGCCTCCTCCCACGTGAGCGTGCTCGCCTTCTGCCGGAACACGCGGTCGGCGTGCGGCAGGCGCTCCTTGAGCATCGGCAGCTCGTCCTGCATGCGCACCGACTCCATGAGCAGGGAGATCGCGGGCATCGAGATCTCGCTCAGCACTTCCTCCTCGCGCACCTCGCGGCCGGTGAACGAGAAGTCGCCCTCGACCGTGCTCTGGAACAGCTGGAAGACGGCGTCGTCGCCCGTCAGGTGGCGGTAGCGCGCGCGCGCGATGTTGCCGAGGTAGAAGAAGATCTCCGCGAGCTTGTGCTTGTCCTGCGTCACGGTCAGCAGGCCCGTCTGCTGCGAGCCGATCAGCGTCTGGATCACGGTCGCGAGGTCGAAGTAGCGCAGGTTGCCCTGCAGCTGCTTGCCGGTGGTGCGCGGGACCTTGAGTGTGGTGGCCTCGAGCCGTCCGGCGAGCACCACCGCCAGGTTGCGCGAGAAGGC
Organism: uncultured Acidobacteriota bacterium; assembly: GCA_963740655.1. Lineage (GTDB taxonomy): Bacteria > Acidobacteriota > Vicinamibacteria > Fen-336 > Fen-336 > DATBSL01. The sequence continues at coordinate 642,962 of CAVUFF010000011.1, read as the reverse complement.
GGGCAGCACGTCCATCAGGTCGAGGAACACCGTCTTGTCGACCGCGAACAGCGTGGCGTGCTCGGGCGAGCGCACGGTGGCGCTGCGCGGCGAGCCGGTCAGCAGCGCGAGCTCGCCGATCACCTCGCCGTGCCCGAGGTACGCGACGACCATCGGCTCGGAGCCGTCGGTCGGCGACGCCACCACCTCGAGCACGCCGCTCTTCACGACGTAGAGCCGGTCGCCCTCGTCCCCCTGCCGGAAGACCACCTCGCCCGGGCCGAACTCGAGCAGCTGTCCTTGCGCGAGGACGGCCCGGATCACCTCTGCGGGCTGGTTCGCGAACAGCTCGGAATCACGCAGAAAGCCGGGGTCGATGGGCTCGTCCATGTGCGGGAGGCATGGATTATAGCCACAGTGGCGTCCAGCGGCTGCGTCTCTAAACCTGTGCTAGCATTGGACAAAACTCGGGGAAGGTCGAATCCCGTGAGGCGGTCCGTCGTGGGTAAGTTCCTGAACCTGAAGCTCTTGTCGCAGTACGACCGCGGGATGACGTAGGCCGGGGTGTCCTCCGCGTCCACCCCGACCATGGTCAGCGACCAGGAGCCCCGAAAATGACCGTCTCGACGCTCGGCAGCATCTCTCCCTCGGACGTCCACGCCGTCCTCGCGCGGCGCACGCTCGCCGACGGCTTCGACCTCGTGCTCGACTTCGAGCGCAGCCACGGCGCGTGGCTGCACGACTCGCGCAGCGGCCGCGAGTACCTCGACTTCTGCATGTTCTTCGCGTCGAACCCGATCGGCTACAACCACCCGAAGCTGCAGGACCCGGAGTTCCTGGCGGTCCTGCACCGGGTGGCGCAGCTCAAGCCGTCGCTCTCCGACTTCTACAGCGTCGAGTACGCCGGGTTCGTCGACGCCTTCTCCCGGCTCGCGATGCCCGACCACATGCGCTACGCCTTCTTCATCGAGGGCGGCGCGCTCGGCGTCGAGAACGCGCTCAAGACGGCCTTCGACTGGAAGGTGCGCAAGAACCGCGCGAAGGGGATCCCCGGCGAGAAGGGCCAGCAGGTGATCCACTTCCGCCAGGCGTTCCACGGCCGCAGCGGCTACACGCTCTCGCTCACCAACACCGACCCGCGCAAGACGGACCTCTTCCCGCGCTTCCCCTGGCCGCGCATCGAGAACCCGGGCCTGCGCTTCCCCGTCACGCCGGAGGTCGAGCGCGACACCGTCGCGGCCGAGCAGCGCGCGCTCGAGCAGATCGACAAGGCGTTCGCGGACAACCCGGACGACGTCGCGGCGATCCTGATCGAGCCGATCCAGGCGGAGGGCGGCGACGTCCACTTCCGCCCCGAGTTCCTGCGGGCGCTCGAGCAGAAGGCGCGCTCGAACGACGTGCTGTTCATCGTGGACGAGGTGCAGACGGGCGTCGGCATCACAGGACGCATGTGGGCGCACGAGCACTGGGGCCTCACGCCCGACGCGCTCGCCTTCGGCAAGAAGGCCCAGCTGGGGGGCTGCATGGTCGGCCCGCGAGTCGACGAGGTGGCGGACAACGTGTTCAAGCAGTCCTCGCGGATCAACTCGACCTGGGGCGGCAACCTCACCGACATGGTCCGCGCCAAGCGCTTCCTCGAGATCATCGACGAGGACGCGCTCGTCGAGAACGCGCGCGTCGCGGGCGAGCGCCTGCTCGCCGGGCTGGTCGCGCTGCAGCACGAGCTGGGCGGCCGCTTCGACAACGCCCGCGGCCTCGGGCTGATGCTGGCGTTCGACCTCGCGACAGCCGAGCTGCGCGACCGCGCGCTCGAGCGGATGCTCCAGAAGGGGCTCCTGCTGCTGCCGTGCGGCGTGCGATCGATCCGCTTCCGTCCCCCCCTCAACCTCGCCGCCACCGAGGCGGACGCGGCCCTCGACCTCGTGCGCAGGAGCCTCAAGGAGCTATAGATGATCGAGCGCGAAGCGACGGTCAAGATCAGCAGCGAGCTGCTCGCCAACCTGCTCGGCGGGGCCAAGGCCGCCAACGGGCGGCTGGTCCGGGTCGCGGACGAGGGCTTCTACGAGGTGACGCTCGCGCTCCAGGGAGGCAGCTACACGACGCTGCTGCCGATCGCCAGCACGGTGATCATCGCGACGCAGCCCGAGTCCGCGGTTCCGGCGATCGAGGTCGAGCGCTAGAGGCCGGGCGCTCGAGCGATGGCGCGCACCGTCAAAGTCGCGATTGCAGGGCTCGGGCCCGTCGGCCAAGCGGTGGCCCGCGCCGTGCTCGCGACGCCCGGCCTGAAGCTGGTGGCCGCGGCCGATCCCTCGCCGCTGCACGCGGGCCGCGACGTCTCGCTTGTGCTGGGCCTGCCGCGCAAGCTCAAGGTCAAGGTGGAGGGCCGGCCCGAGCGCTTCTTCAAGAAGGTGCGCGCCGACGTGGCGTTCGTCTGCACCTCGTCGCACCTCAAGGAGACGAAGCCGCAGGTGGCGGCGCTGCTCTCCCGGCGCATCAACGTGCTCACGACCTGCGAGGAGCTGGTGCACGGCGTCCCGGCCCACGCGGCGGCGCTCAAGGAGCTCGACCGCATCGCGAAGCGGCGCAAGGTGTCGCTGCTCGCGACGGGCGTCAACCCCGGCTTCGCGATGGACGCGCTCGCGCTCGCGCTCACCGCCCCCTGCGCGCGCGTCCGGCGCATCTCGGTCACGCGCGTCGTCGACGCGGCCGCGCGCAAGCTCGCGCTCCAGCGCCGCGTGGGCGCGGGGCTCAACCTCGGCCAGTTCCGTCGCGCCGTGACCGAAGGCACGGTGCGCCACGTCGGCCTCGTCGAGTCGGCGTACCTGATCGCCTCCGGGCTCGGATGGAAGCTCGACCGCGTCGACGAGACGCTCGAGCCCGCGATCGCTCCGCGCGACCTCGACACCCAGGAGCTGCGCATCCCGGCCGGCGCGGCCGCCGGCATCCGCCAGTCGGTGAAGGCCTACCGCTCGGGCGAGCTCGCGATCAGCCTCGACCTGCAGGTCTACGTGGGCGCCGAGTCGCCGCGCGACCACATCCTGGTGGACGGCGACCCCTCGGTCGACGCGACGCTCGCGGGCGGCGTCAACGGCGAGACGGCGACGGCGGCGGTGCTGGTGAACAGCCTGCCGCGGCTCCTGGCCGGCCCGGCGGGACTGCTCACGGTCCGGGACCTGCCGCTCGTCCACGCCCTCAACACCCAGGACCTCGCGGCTGCCTTCCCCCGGAAGCGCTGAAGCGTGAGCGCGCCGGGACGGGACGCCATGGCCGGCGAGATCGCCGAGGGCGTCCTGCCCGAGCTGCTGCGCGGGCTCTACGTGGGTCGGCGCAGCGGCCTGCTGCGGCTGCGGCGCGGCGACGAGGAGCAGAGCCTGCGCTTTCGGCACGGCACGATCGTCAACGCGCAGACGAACGTGGTCGAGGACCGGCTGGGCGAGATGCTGGTGCGCCGCGGGCTGCTCGGCCAGGCGGACCTCGTGCGGTCGACCGAGATCGTCATGCGCGAGAAGCGGCGGCTCGGCGCGGTGCTGAGCGATCTCGGGCTCATCGACACGAACGGCCTCGAGGACGCGATCGCGTTTCACGTGCACGAGATGCTGGCGCGCCTCTTCACCTGGCCCGACGGCAGCTACGCCTTCGAGCCGGAGACGCAGGAGACGTCCGACGCCGGAGATCACGCTCAAGCTGTCGACGGGCGAGCTGATCCTCGAGGCCGTCCGCGCGGTGAAGGACCCCGACGTCGTGCGCTACGCGCTCGGCGAGATCGACCGCGTGCTCGCGCTGTCGAGCGATCCCTTGCTGCGCTTCCAGAAGCTGACGCTCTCGCCGGCCGACGGCTTCGTGCTCTCGCGCATCGACGGCACCACCACCGCGCGCGAGATCCTGCAGATGATCCCGCTGCCGGTCGAGGAGACCCAGAAGAGCCTGTTCGGCCTGCTCTCGACGGGCGTCATCGAGCACGGCGAGAAGCGCAGGCGCGACACGGGGGCGCACCCCGTGCTGGGCGCCGGGTTCGTGCCGCCGCCGCCTGCGGCCGCGCCCGCGACGGCAGCCGCTCCTGCTCCCCCACCGCCACCCGCGCCGCCGGCGAGGCCCCGGCGCGCCCGGCGCCGGCTTTGGCCGCGGCACCCTCGCGCCACCACCGGGCGCGCCGACGGCTCCGCTCGCTTCCGCGTCCGCGGCTCCCGCGACGCCCGCGGACCAGAAGGCCGAGGAGCGCCGCAAGGAGATCCTCGACGCCTGGGAGGGCCTCGCGACGCGAAACCACTTCGAGCTTCTCGGCCTGACGCGCGCGGTCGGCGAAGCCGAGGTGAAGGATGCCTACTTCCGGCTCGCCAAGCGCTTCCATCCGGACGTCCACCACGGCACCTCGCTCGGCGACCTGCGCGAAAAGCTCGAGGCCGTCTTCATCAAGCTCGGCGAGGCGTACGACACGCTGCGCGACCCGCGGCGCCGCGGCGACTACGAGGCGCGGCTCGGCCGCGCGCGACCGCAGCCCGCCGGCGAGCCGGCGCCTCCGGGACGGCCGGGCGCCCCGCCCGGAGCCCCCGCAGCCCCGGAGCGCGATCCCGAGGAGGAGGCGCGGCTCACGGAGGAGGCGCTGCGCAAGGCGGCGAAGCTCCTGGAGCAGGCGAAGACGCTCGAGCAGGAGAAGCCCGCGGACCGCCAGCACCAGCGGCTCATCTTCGACGCCATCCAGCTGCTCGAACCGCTGCTGCCCGCCGTGAAGGGCAAGACGCGGCTGCGCGCGCAGCTGCTGCTGGCGCGCGGCTACTCGAAGAATCCGAAGTGGCTGAAGCGCGCCGAGGAGATGCTGCTCGAGGCGAGCCGCGACAACCCGCAGAGCGCGGAGGCCTACGCCGCCCTGGGCTCGATCTACTTCGTCCGCGGCATGCGCACGCGCGCGCTTTCGATGTACAAGAAGGTATTGGAGCTCAAGCCGGACCACGAGGAGGCCTTCAAGTTCGTGGCCGAGAACACGACGAGCGACGACCTTCCGCAGGAGCCCGAGGGCGGAGGCGGCGGGCTGCTCGGACGCCTGTTCAAGAAGGGCTGATGCGAAAGGCGCTCGCGACGCTCGCGCTCGCGCTCGCCGCGGCCACGGCGGGGGCGGACGTCGTGCTGCTGCTGAACGGCGACCGCGTGACCGGCAAGGTCACGGGCTCGCTCAAACGTCGCGTGCGCGTCGAGACGCCCTACGGCGTGCTGGTGATCCCCGCGGACAAGGTCGACCGGGTGCGTCGCGACGACGGTCGCGAGGAGCTGGTCTCGGGCAGCCTGGTCCCCCCACCCGCCCCGAAGCCAACCCCCCCGCCCGCGCCGACCCTGACGCTGGTCGTGACCGGGGCGAGCTTCTGGCAGGCCTGGGACCCGAAGGCCGCTCCCGAGGATCCCAGCTTGCGGCTCGAGGTCCGGATCGACGACGAGCCGGTCGCGACCTACACGGACGTGAATCTCGACCCCGAGGACCTGCCGAAGGCGGTCGTGAACTCGTTCGTGTTCTCGCCGGAGCGGCTGTTCGTGAGCGGCGCCTCGGGCGTCACCGTCGCGCCGCCCGTGCTCGCCTCGTCTGAGATCCAGCTTGCCATCCAGCTGCCGCCCGCGCTGGCCGGGGAGCGCCACCTCCGCATCGCGTACCAGATCAACGAGGCAGGCTCCGCGGCGCCGCGCTGGAAGGACCTGGTCACGGCCGGCGCCAGCGTCCACCTGGTCGCCGGGTCGAGCGTCCGCGCGAAGATCGTGCAGGACCGCGGCACGATGGAGTACACGCGCAAGGGGCTGCGGGGCGCGGGCCAGATGCGCGCGGTCGAGACCTTCAAGGCGACGATCGAGGCCGAGCCGTCGTCTTGACACCCCCCGACGGGGGCCCTAGTCTCGATTGCGTGGACGCTTCGCGGGTCGCGGAGTTCGTGCCGGCGATGGCGATGGCGATCGCGCTCGCCTCGGCCGCCGGGCTGCGAGCGTGGCTGCCGCTCTTGGTCGCGGGAGGCCTCGCCCGCTTCGGAGTGCTGCAGCTCGGGCCCACCTTCCAGTTCCTGGCCTCCGACAAGGCGCTCGCGGTCTTCGGCCTCGCGACCGTGATCGAGCTCGTGGGCGACAAGATCCCCGCCGTGGACCACGCGCTCGACCTGATCGGCACGCCGCTGCGGCCGCTCGCGGGCGCGGTGCTCGCCGCCTCGGTGCTGGGCACCGTCACTGACCCGCTCAACTCGACCCTGCTGGGCGTCGCCGTCGGCGCTCCGGCCGCGCTCGTGCCCCACGTCGCGAAGTCGGCCCTGCGCGCGGTCTCCACGAGCGCGACGGCGGGCCTCGCGAACCCCGCGCTGAGCTTCGTCGAGGACGCGCTCACCGTCCTGCTGCTGATCCTCGCCGTGCTGGCCCCGCTGCTGGTCGTGGCGCTCGTGGCGCTCACGCTCCTCGTCGCGACCCGCTGGCTCCGGCGCAGGCGCGCACTGGCCCCCGCGGCGTGACGCGCCCCTCGGCCGCAGCGGCCGCGCTGCTGGCGCTCGCCCTGCTGGCGCCCGCGCTCGCGCAGCAGCCGGCGCCTCCCGCGCCGGCTCCCCAGGCCCAGCCGACCCCCACGCCGAGCCCGACCCCGCCCACGATCAAGCCGTTCACGCTCGAGGTCACGGTCGACGTGGTCTCGGTGACCGCAGTCGTGTTCGACAAGGCCGGCCACCCGGTGCGCGGGCTCACGCCCAAGGACGTGCAGCTGTTCGAGAACGGCGTCAAGCAGGAGGTCTCCTACTTCCGCGAGGCCTCGAGCGCGGGCGCCCCCTCGGAGCGCGTGCCGCTGTCGGTGGTGCTGGTGCTCGACAACAGCGGCAGCATGAAGCCGAACATGTCGTTCCTGCAGGAGGCGGTGCTCAACTTCGTCTACAAGCTCGAGGACGTCGACTCGGCGCTGCTCGTGAGCTTCAACGAGAGCGTCAAGGGCAGCGCCGAGTTCAGCGGCGACACCGACCGCCTCGAGCGCTTCGTACAGGGCATGCAGGCCTGGGGCGGCACCAGCCTCTACGACGCGATCCACTACTCGCTCGGGCGCATCAAGGACGCGCCCGGCCGCAAGGCGCTCGTGGTGTTCACGGACGGCGCCGACACGACCAGCCAGCTCGGGGAGAAGGACGTCGTCGACTACGCGCGCGCGGTCGAGGCGACCGTCTACACGATCGGCTTCCGCGGCGAGGGCCCCGGCGGCAGCCCGCGCGGCTTCCTGCGCAAGATCGCCGCCGAGACGGGCGGCCAGTTCTTCGCGCCCGACAAGGTGAGCGAGCTGATCAAGGTCTTCAACGAGATCTCGAACGAGCTCAAGAACCACTACCTGCTCGCCTACACCCCGACGAAGGAGCCCGACGGCAGCTGGCGCGAGATCCTGCTCAAGGTCGACCGTCCCAACACCGACGTCCGCGTGCGCAAGGGCTACTTCTCGGTCAAGCGCCGCCGCCAGGCCGGCTGAATCCGCTTGCCCCGCGCGAGCGCGCGTGGCTAGACTGCCGTAGATCAAGCGGTCGACAGACTGGAGGCCAGTATGAAGAGAGCGATGCCGCGGGCGTGCCTCGTCCTCGCGGGGACGGCGTTCGTGCTTTCGGCCGTTTCCGCCCGGGCGCAGTCGGGCCCGCCCAAGCCCGGCCCCGAGCACAAGAAGCTCGAGTACTACGTCGGCAAGTGGACGAGCGAGTCGGAGGTCAAGGCCAACCCGTTCATGCCCGCCGGCAAGTACACCTCGAAGGACGACTGCAGCCTGCTCTCGGGCGGCTTCGCGGTCATGTGCCACTCGGAGGGCGGCGGCCCGATGGGGTCGATGAAGGGCGTCGGGATCATGGGCTACAGCGTCGAGGACAAGGTCTACACCTACTACGGGGTCGACAGCTCCGGCATGGTGCCGACCACGGTCGCGAAGGGCACGGCGACGGGCGACACCTGGGTCTACAACGACGAGTCGAAGATGGGCGGCAAGCTCGTCAAGTCGCGCTACACGATCAAGCAGGTGAACCCGACGTCCTACAGCTTCAAGTGGGAGATGCAGGGCGACGGCAGCACCTGGACCTCGCTCATGGAGGGCAAGGCGACGAAGGCCAACTAGCCTCGCCGCGCGACGCGCCTTGCGGCGCTAGGAGCCCGCCAGGAAGCGCCGGATCACGGCCTGCTCGTCCTCGGCCTTGATCCGCGTGAAGAGCCTCGTGCCGAGCGTGTGGATCGTCTCCGGACGGTCGAACGGCAGCCGCTCGTACATCTTCCCGCCCTCGAAGTGGCAGGGCCGGCAGTGCTGCTCGAGGATCGGCCGCACGTCGCGGCCGAAATCGGCCGCTGCCGTCGCGGCCGTGGCCGACGCCGATGCCGCGGCCGCGTCCGGTCCCGAGCCGGGCGCCGGGCTCGCGGCCGCTGGCACGCTCGTGGCGACCGGCGCCGGCGTGGGTGTGGCTGCGGAGACCGGCGTCGCCACGGCTTGCGGCGTCGTGGCCTTGGGCTCGGCTTGCTGCGGGGTCGTGTGCGCGCACGCGATCGAGACGAAGGCCAGAACCGGGGCCACTCCGGCCATCCGCTCGAGGGTCATTGCCTTCATCGTATGCCTGTCGCCGTATGCCCGCGAAGGAGATTCCACGCAACCCAGGGGGGCCTGGGGGGATGGAATCCCCCCAGAACAAGAAAGAAGGCCCCGAGCCGAGCCGTCCTATCGCCCCACCAAGATCCCCGCTGAGGAGCCACCTGCTGTCGCATGACGTTGCTCACCCGGCCCCGCCTCTCTCCACGATGTAGAATCCTCGTCTCAGGACTGCGCAAATGGCCGAGATCGCCATCCAGACCGCCGGCGGCACCCGCGAGCGCTACCCGCTCGCGCGCGACCGCGTGACGATCGGCCGCTCGCGCGAGAGCGACATCTTCCTGCCCGACCAGTGGCTGTCCCGCCACCACGCCGCGATCGAGGAGCGGCCCGACGGCTACTGGGTGAGCGACCTCAAGAGCAAGAACGGCACGCTCCTGAACGGCGAGCCGGTGCGCAGCTGGCAGCGGCTGCGGCCCGGGGACGTGATCACCCTCGGCGAGCACACGCTCACCTTCTGCGCCGAGTCGGCCGCCGACGAGGAGGAGGAGCGCGAGCCCGAGGGCACGCGCGTCTTCTCCGTGCGCGAGCTCTCCGCGATCAACACGCGCCCCGCGATCGACGCCGCGGAGCTGCAGCGCCAGAACCGCGTGCTCGCGATCCTGAGCAAGGCGGCGAGCGAGCTCGTCGTGCACCGGCCGCTCGGGGAGCTCTTCGACCTCGTGCTCGAGCTGCTGCTCGAGGCCGTGGCCGCGGAGCGCGGCGCGATCCTGCTGCTCGAGGGCGGCGTCGCGCACATCAAGGCCAACCGCGCGCGCAGCGGCGACGTCCTGACGCGCGTCAGCCGCTCGATCGCGCGCCGCGTGATCGACGAGCGCGTCTCGCTGCTGCTGCCGAACGTGCTCGAGGACGCGCGCTTCCGCAGCGAGGACTCGATCCTCGCCTCCGGCATCCGTACCGCGATGTGCGCGCCGCTCTGGGTGAGCGCCGCCGGCGAGGGCCCCGACTCGGTGATCGGGCTCGTCTACGTCGACAAGGTGCAGCACGCGCACCCGTTCAGCGAGGACGACCTGCGCGTGCTGACGGCGCTCGCCAACGTCGCCGCCGCCAAGATCGAGAACGTGCGGCTGCTCGAGGAGAGCCTCGAGAAGCGAAGGCTAGAGGAGGACATGCGGATGGCGGCCGAGATCCAGACCGGCCTGCTGCCGCACAGCGCGCCGAGCATCCCGGGCTGGGACCTCGCCGGCAGCAACCAGCCCTGCCGCACCGTGGGCGGCGACTACTACGACTTCGCGCTCGAGGGCGGCCGCCTGCTGCTGGCGCTCGGCGACGTCTCCGGCAAGGGCACGGGCGCCGCGCTGCTGATGACGGTGCTGCGAGCGGCCGTGCGCGCGCACTGGATGGAGCCGTCGCTCGCCGACGCGGTCGGCCGCATCAACCGCACCGTGTGCCAGAACGTGCCCTCGAGCAAGTACGTCACCTTTTTCCTGGCCGCGCTCGACCCCGCCAGCGGCCGGCTCGACTACGTGAACGCCGGGCACAACCCGCCGCTCTTGGTGCGGGCCTCGGGCGAGGTCGACAAGCTCAGCGCCGGCGGCCTGGTGCTCGGCATCTTCGAGGGCGTGAGCTACGAGGGCGGCGCCACGGAGATGCGCAAGGGCGACACGCTCGTGGTCTACTCGGACGGCGTGACGGAGACCTGGGATCCCGACGGCGAGGAGTGGGGCGAGGACAAGCTGATCGCCTTCGCGGTGTCGGGCCGCGCGAACGGGGCGGAGGCCGTGCAGCGGGCGATCCTGCACGAGATCGAGCGCTTCGAGCAGGGCGCCCGCGCCACCGACGACCGCACGCTGGTGGTGCTGAAGCGCGAGGCCGCCGCGTGAGCCGCCCGCGCACGGCGCGGCCGCCGGTCTCGGCGCTGGCGCTGCTGCAGCAGGAGGTCAACGAGCTGTTCCAGCGGCTGTCGATCCTGGACCGCGCGGACCGCCTGCCCGGCAGCGAGTGGTCGCCCGCGGTCGACGTGTTCGAGCAGCGCGACCGGCTGGTGGTGGTGGCCGAGGTCCCCGGCCTCGCCCCCGAGTCGCTGAAGGTCTCGTTCCGCGACCGCGCCCTGGTGCTCTCCGGGGAGCGGCGCACGCCGCGCGTCGGCGCCGGCGCCAGCTTCCACTGCCTGGAGCGGCCGCACGGCCGCTTCGAGCGCCGCATCCCGCTCGACGTGCCGGTGGACGTCGCGAGCGCGAGCGCGGCGCTCGAGGGCGGAGTGCTCACCGTCTCGCTGCCGCGCCTGCGCGAGCGGCGCGGCCGCGAGACCGTCATCCCGATCGAGAGGGAGCCCACGGAATGAGCGAAGAGCCCAAGGAAGAGCCGGAGCAGCCCAAGGTCCCGGACGTGCTGCCGGTGCTGCCGCTGCGCGACATCGTGATCTTCCCGTTCATGATCGTGCCGCTGTATGTGAGCCGCGACCGCTCGATCCGCGCCGTCGACCAGGCGCTCGCCGAGAACCGCATGATCCTGCTGGCCGCGCAGAAGAAGCAGGACGAGGACGACCCCGGCCCCGACGACATCTACCCGGTCGGCACGGCGGCGCTCATCATGCGCATGCTGAAGCTGCCCGACGGCCGCATCCGCGTGCTGGTGCAGGGGCTGTCGCGCGCGCGCATCAAGGCCTTCGACGACGGGCTGCCGCACCTGCAGGCGCACGTCGAGACCGTGGCCGAGCCCGAGCTCGCGCGCGAGGGGGCGGACGTCGACGCGCGCCGCGTCGAGGCCATGATGCGCAACGTCAAGGCCGCGCTCGAGAAGTCGCAGAACCTCGGCAAGCCGATCTCGCCCGAGGTGATCGTGATCGCCAACAACATGGAGGAGCCGGGGCGGCTCGCCGACCTCGCCGCCTCCAACCTCGACCTCAAGGTCGAGGGCGCGCAGGCGATCCTGGAGGCGCTCGACCCGGTCGAGCGCCTGAGCCGGGTGCACGAGCTCATGACCAAGGAGCTCGAGGTGCTCACGATGCAGCAGGAGATCTCCTCCCAGGCCAAGGGGGAGATGGACCGCAGCCAGCGCGAGTTCTTCCTGCGCCAGCAGCTGAAGGCGATCCAGTCCGAGCTCGGCGAGGGCAACGAGCTCAGCGAGGAGATCGCGCAGCTCGCGAGAAGGCGCAGAAGGCCAAGATGCCGAAGCCGGTGCTCGAGGAGGTGGAGCGCCAGCTCAAGAAGCTCGAGCGCATGCACCCCGACGCGGCCGAGACCGCGACGCTGCGCAACTGGCTCGACTGGATGGTGACGCTGCCCTGGGGCAAGTCCACCAAGGACAACCTGGACCTCGTGCAGGCGCAGCGATCCTCGACGAGGACCACTACGGGCTCGAGAAGGTCAAGGAGCGCATCGTCGAGTACCTGGCGGTGCGCAAGCTGAAGGACAAGACCAAGGGCCCGCTGCTCTGCTTCGTCGGCCCGCCCGGCGTCGGCAAGACCAGCCTCGGCCGCTCGATCGCGCGCGCGCTCGGCCGCAAGTTCGTGCGGCTGTCGCTCGGCGGCGTGAAGGACGAGGCCGAGATCCGCGGCCACCGCCGCACCTACGTCGGCTCGATGCCCGGCCGCATCATCCAGGGCATCCACCAGGCGGGCGCCAACAACCCGGTGTTCATGATGGACGAGGTCGACAAGATCGGCGCCGACTTCCGCGGCGACCCGTCCTCGGCGCTGCTCGAGGTGCTCGACCCCGAGCAGAACAACGCCTTCCGCGACCACTACCTGGGCGTGCCGTTCGACCTGTCGAACACGATGTTCATCTGCACGGCCAACCTGACCGACACCATCCAGCCGGCGTTCCTGGACCGCATGGAGGTCATCCGGCTCTCGGGCTACACCGAGGACGAGAAGCTCGAGATCGCCAAGCGCCACCTGATCCCGAAGCAGCTCGAGGAGCACGGGCTCAAGACCGAGCACCTGGTGTTCACGGACTCGGCGCTCAAGCGCGATCATCAACACCTACACGCGCGAGGCGGGCCTCCGGAGCCTCGAGCGCGAGATCGCGGCGATCTGCCGCAAGGTCGCGCGCAAGGTGGCCGAGGGCCAGACCGCCACGGTGCGCGCCACCCCGGGCTCGCTCCACAAGTTCCTCGGCGCGGCCAAGACGCTGCCCGAGGAGCGGCTGAAGACGGACGCGGTCGGCATCGCGACCGGCCTCGCCTGGACCGCGACCGGCGGCGACGTGCTGTTCGTCGAGGCCATCGATCATGAAGGGCAAGGGCCGCCTCACGCTCACCGGCCAGCTCGGCGACGTGATGAAGGAGTCGGCGCAGGCGGCGCTCTCCTGGGCGCGCAGCCACGCGCGCGCCAGCACGGCATCAAGGACGAGGTGTTCGCGCAGCAACGACCTCCACGTGCACGTGCCGGAGGGCGCGATCCCCAAGGACGGCCCCTCGGCCGGGATCACGATGGCGACGGCCATCCTGTCGGCGCTCACCGGCCGCGCGGTCCGCAGCGGCCTCGCCATGACCGGCGAGATCACCCTGCGCGGCCACGTGCTCCCGATCGGCGGGCTCAAGGAGAAGATCCTGGCCGCGCGCCGCGCCGGACATCGACACCATCGTCTGCCCGAAGCTCAACAAGAAGGACCTCGACGAGGTCCCGGCTCACCTGCGCCGCGGGATGTCGTTCCACCTGGTGGACAACGTCGAAGAGGTGCTGGCGCTGGCGCTCGTCCCGCTCGCGGCTCCGAAGCTGCCCACGCGGACGCCACCGCGCACCTTCCCGGGACGTCCGCGGCGGACGGTGACGGTCTAGGCCGAGTTCTCTAGTCGTTCGGCGGTGGCTCGGCCGGCTTCTGGGGAGGCGTCGCGGGCGCTGGCTCGATCGCCGCTGCCCTTGCCTTGCCCGACCAGAAGCTGATCTTGGCCGCCATGCCGGCGCCCGTCTTCTTCTTGACCTTGAAGACCAGCCCCTCGGCGCCGGCCGTGTTGTGCGTCTGGATGGTCAGGAACTCGTCCGTGTGCGAGGCGAAGAAGCCGAGCGCCATCTTGCGGCCGAAGCTGCCCTCCTCGCGCTGGGTGCTGGCCTCCGACTTGTCGATCTCGGCCGTCGGGATCGAGAAGAGCGGCCTGCCCTTCTCGTCGCTGAAGCTCACGGCTTGCTCGTCGATCGTCAGCACGCCCGCGACTTTCTTGTCGAACCCGGCCTTGCCCGAGAGGTACTGGACGTCCTTGAAGCTGTCCGCCGCCAGAGCCGCCGCCGCCGCCAGCGGCGTGCACGCCACCATCAACCACGCGCCGCGCATGCTCCACCTCCCTGCTCGTTGGAGGTGTTGACGGACACGGCGCGCGGTTTTCAGCCTCGGGCGCTGCGATTCGGCTCGAGGGCGCGGGGCTTGCTCAAGGCGACGGCGGCAGCGGGACGGCCATCTGCAGCACGGCCCGCCAGGCGCCGTCGCGCTTCGCCCAGACGCGCAGGTAGCGGACGCGGTTCTCCGACTCCCGGCCGTCCTCGACCCGCCTGCCCAGCGTGCGCGCGGACACGACGGCCGTCTCGCCCATCACCCGCACCGCGACGTCCGTGATGTCCAGGCCGCGGTAGGCCACCTTCCCCGCGCGATAGCCGTCCATGACCTGCGCCTTCGTCTGGTCTCCGCTGTTCCGCAGCGCGACGTAGTCCTCCGCCACGAGACGGTCGTAGACCTGAAGGTCTCCCGCCCCGATTGCCCGGACGAGCTCGCGCTCGCGGGCTTGCACCGCGCCCGCCGCGTCGAGCGCCCGCCCGGCAGGAGGCGCCGCCAGGAACTCCACGAGCTCCTGCTTCCAGAGCGCCGCCCAGGTGTGGGTGCCGTGGCCGTGCGTCCGCTCGGAAGCCGGGATCAGCACGTAGCGGCAGCGGCGCACGCGCGGAAGCAGTGCCTCCATCAGGCCGAGCTCGGGCGGGTTGATCTGGTCGTCGGTGGAGTTGATCGCGAGCACGGGCGCGACGATCTCCTCCAGGTGCGACGAGGGGTCGTAGTCCCGCGAGGCGTCGAACTGGTAGAGCATGTCGTTGGCCTCGGCGCCGGGCAGCCGGCGCGCGACCTGCGCCTCGAGAAACGCGTCCGCCGCCTCGCGCGTGGGCGAGTCCTTCTGCCACTGGATCGGCGCCGCGCCCATCAGGACGAGCAGCCGCTCCGCGCTGCGGAGGCCCGTCACCGGAGGCTCGCGGTACTCGCCGCCCGCGAAGCCCGGGTCGTCGCGAACCCCGTCCATGAGCGCCCGGCGCCACACGCGATTGCGGCCGACGACCGCCGTCGGCGCGCAGGCGAGCGGCACGAGTGCGTCCATGAACGTCGGATACGTGTAGCCCCACGTCCAGGCGTGCATGCAGCCCATCGAGGTGCCCAGCAGCAGCTGCAGGTGGCTCACGCCCAGCCCCTCCGTCAGCAGCCGGTGCTGGAGCGCCACCATGTCGGTGTAGCCGTACTTCGGGAACCGCTGGCGCAGCCCGTCGCTCGGCTTGCTCGAGCCCCCGTGGCCGACTCCGTCCGGCAGGACGACGTAGTGCGTGGCCGTGTCCAGCGGCTGCCCCGGCCCGAACATGTCCGAGGCGAACTGCGGCTGCAGGAACTGGGCCCCCGAGCCACCGGTGCCGTGGAGCAGGAGCACCGCGTTGCGCACGACTCCGCCCGCGTCCCGGACCGGTGTGCCGAGCGTCCTGTAGTGGAGCCGGACTTCCGGCAGCGCCTCGCCGCTCGCGAAGCGGAAGTCCTTCACGACGTGGTCGCCCTCGCGAACGTCGCCGCGCGCCGGCGCCTGCAGCAGCGCGCTCGCCAGGATCCCGAGCCCCAACCGCACCCCGAAATCGCTCCTGCGCATCGCGACCTCCGGGAGTGACGCTACTGCAGGCCTGCGCCTTTGCGCCAGGGCTCTCGTGCGAGCGGCGGCCACGGAGACCGATGGCAGCTAGTCGGCGAGCCTCGACCTCAGGGAGACCACCCTGACGCGGGTGATCTCCCGAGGATCCCCACA
The DNA here is from genome assembly GCA_963740655.1 of uncultured Acidobacteriota bacterium. Lineage (GTDB taxonomy): Bacteria > Acidobacteriota > Vicinamibacteria > Fen-336 > Fen-336 > DATBSL01. The sequence continues at coordinate 627,460 of CAVUFF010000011.1, read as the reverse complement.
CGGCCCCAGTCACGGCGGCAGCTCAGTGGAACGTGATGCCGAGCTCGAACGACACCACGTTCTGCTTGAAGCCCGGCAGCACGTCCCCGTCGCCAAAGTCCAGGTCGCCGGGCTTGCCGTAGTGGTAGTTCACGCAGGGCGTGAGCGAGATGTTCCGCCCGACGCGAATGTCGTAACCGGCGCCCACCAGGAAGGCCCACCCCCACTTGCTGAGGCTCGCGGAGACCGAGCCCTGGGTGAAGTCGCTGCTCACGTATGACGTCCCGAGGCCGCCCTTCAGGAAGAAGCCTCCCGTCGCCTGCGGGTAGACGGTCACGGTGCCCGTCACGGCGCCGAGCGTCAGCGTCGTGTTGTCCCCCTCGTCCTTGATCCAGGCGTTGGACTCGACGCCGAGCAGCACGTGCTCGTTGAGCGTGCCGCCGAGCTTCAGGAAACCCGAGACCGAGCTCTCGCGGTCGCCGCCGCAGTCCTGGCAGTCCGCCGAAGCCGACGCCGAGCCATAGCCGGCGCCGAACCCGATCCAGAACCCGTGCCGCTCCTGCGGATGACCGGCCCACGCCGACGGCGCAGCGAAGAGCACTCCGGCCACGACCAGACCCGAAAGCATTCGCCACCGCATCTCGACTCCTCCTTGATCCTGGCTATCGCCTTTCGCGTGACCGAGACGGCGACGCAGCAGCCGACACGGTCACTTCTTCCCGCGCAGCTGCACGGAGCGCTCCAGAGAGACGAAGGCGGACGAATACGCGTCGCTCATGCTCGCGTAGCCCGCGACGTCGGCCTTCCCTGCCTTGAACCGGCCGCCGCTTGGAATCACGGAGCTCGTCCAACGTGTCGCCTGAGGCGTGCAGCTCAGGTAGCTGGAGTACCAGGCGCGAAGCTCCACGCGGTTGGAGATGACCTGCCTCAGCTCGCCGCTCACCCAACCGGTCGACGGGCGGCTGCACCTTACGGTCCCGCTCATCACGGCGATCCCCGACTTCGAATCGACCTGGCCAAACCCGTCGACGGTGAGCGTCACAGCCAGCGGCTCCAGCACCGTCACATTGAACGAAGCCGACGCGCTGTTCCCCCAGCTGTCGGTCGCCTGACACGACACTGTCGTGGTTCCCACCGGGAAGAGCGAGCCCGAGGGCGGCTGACAGCTCAGCGCCGGGTTCGCGTCGGAGTTGTCGGTCGCCGACGCCTGGTAGTAGACGTAATAGCCTGTGGAGTCATAGGCGCCGACGGTCATGTCGGGAGGGACGCTGATCACCGGAGGCTGGTCGTCGACGTAGGTCGGAGAGAACAGCTCGGCGCTGTACAGAATCGACCCGTACGATCCGAGCCCGCCGGCGACCACGACGTCGCCCGACGGCAGCGAAGCCGCCATGTGGCGGCCGCGCGCGGCGCCCATGCCGTGCGTCGTGGCGAAGCCGCCCGCAACCGGATCGTAGATCTCGGCGCTCGCCAGTGTCTGCCCGGTGAGGGGGAACGCGGTGAAGCCACCCGCGACAAGCACCCGCCCGTCCGACAGGGTCGAGGCCGTGTGGGCGCCTCGCGGCTCCGCCATGTCCGCCGCGGGGGAGAAGGTCCCTGAGACCGCGTCGTAGGTCTCGGTGCTCGCGAGCGACGGTCCCGGGAACCCGGTGTGCCCGCCCACGATCAGGACGGCTCCGCTGCCGAGCAGCGTCGCCGTGTGGTTCGCACGCCCGGCCAGCATCGATCCGGTCGCCGAGAACGTGGCCGTGCCGGCGTCGTAGACCTCCGCGCTCGCTTGCGCCAGGCCGGTCGAGTCGTAGCCGCCCGACACGAGGATCTTTCCGCCGGCGTCGATGGCGGCGGCGTCCTGGCGGGCCGTGATCATGGAGCCCGTCGGCGAGAAGGTGCCCGAAGCCGGGTCGTAGATCTCGGCGCTCGCCATGGCGGAGTTGTAGAAGTTCCCGCTGTGGCCTCCGGCGATCAGGACCCGTCCGTCGCTCAAGCGCGTGGCCGTGTGAAACGCGCGCGCGACCGTCATTTCGCCCGCCGTCGGACTGGAGCCGAAGGTGGAGGGGTCGTACACCTCCGCCTTCGACGTCGCTTCTTCGCCGTAGGGCCCGTACACACCGTGGCCACCGGCGATCAGCACCCTGCCGTCGGCGAGCAGCGTCGCCGTGACGCCCGAGCCGTGGTTGTACACGAGCCAGCCGGCGAACGAGAAGAGCCGCGTGGCGGGATCGTAGATCTCCACGCTGCTGTCCGAGATCACGAGCGCCCGCCCGTCGCTGGTCGTCACTGCCGCGCCCGACGATCGACCGAAGACCAGTCCTCCCACCCCGGTGAAGCCGCCGTCGGCGCCGACCGGCGCGGCGGCCGCCAGCAGCAGGAACGCGGCGAAACGACAGCGCTGGATCGCGCTCGGGCATCGAAACAGGGTCTGCATGCGTCCTCCTCGTGGGACAGGCTGATTCCTAGACGGACGCACGGCGCGGCTTTCGCGGATGGACGCTCCTGGCCGCGCTCTACTTTCTTCGGATCCAGTAGAAGTCGACCCAGTGGACGAGGCCGTCCCAGCCGGACACGTACTCGTCGTAAGTGACCCAGAACCCCTCGTCGAGCTCGCCTTCGCAGTCGCGGTCGGGCGGACACAGCCGCTTCGGGTCGACGACCAGCACCCGCCGGTCGCCGTGGGTCGAGAAGCCCTTGACGACCACCGTGTGGCCGAGCGGCGATCCGGGCGCGTGGAGCGACGCGATCACCGGCCGGCCGGCGCACAGCTCCGCCGTGAGCGCCAGCCAGTCGAGCGGCCTCCCGTCGCACTGCGGGTCGTCCTGGCGGCGCAAGAGCTCGTCGCAGGTCGTCTTGTACTCGAACGCATACGTCTCCGGCCGCTCGACGAAAGCCGGCCAGCGCGGCTGGTCACAGGAAGCGGGCGCGTCCGCCGCAGGGGTGCAGGAGCCCGGCGCGGCGCAGCACCCCGCCACGCCGAGCACCTGCTCGGCCTGCCGACACTGGCAGGCCCGGTTCGGCTCGTCTCCGAGCCACTCCATCGTCATCTCGCCACTCGCCGCCCAGCACCAGTTGCGGCCCGCCTGCGGCGAATAGCGGAGACTCAGCGTCCGCTCGTGGCAGGTTTCACGCCCCGACGCGGGCGCGGCAGCCAGCACCACCAACCCGATCAGCACGTTCCGGCCAAGGCGAAGCATCTGAGCCTCCCCAATTCCCTGACCCGTCAGTTGCGAGTGAACTGAGCGGGCGGGCACATGACCGGACCCGCGAGCCCAACGCCGCGGCCAGCGGGCGGCACCCAGACACGCGGCAAGGGTTGGTCCGCGGGCTGCTGATGAAGGAGCTTGTAGTAGGCGCCGAAATGAAGGGCTGCCATTTCTTCGATGCTCATCGCGTGGCGGCCGTCGTGAGGCGCGTTCTCCATCGGCAGATTGCTGACGAAGACGTCGTGTCTCGACGTGCTCGGCTTCAGCACGAGTCGCTTCGCCGGACCTCCGGCGACAGGACGGATCTCGATCACGACCGCTGCGGCGTCAGTATCCAGGCTCCACCGGAGCGAGTCGGTCAGAGCCTGACGAAGCCTGGGTTGGCCGCTGGCATCGTCGAACTCGAAGACGTCGTCACGGTGGGCAGGATGGCTCGGAATGCCCGCCTCCAACAGACCAGTGTCGAGATAGATCCTGGAGGCGACGGCGCTAGGAAGACCCGCGTCGTTGTCAGCCGAAACGAGAGCTGGATCGATCTGACCGTCGCCGGCGAGCGGCTTCATGTCGGCCACGAACCGCAGGTCTCGCCATGCGGCCGGATCGTTCGGCCTTGGCGGGGGCGCCGGCCACGACGACGTCCCTGCGGCAGCGTCGAATGCACGGAGCCCGCCGCCGCTCCCTCCCTGGACGAGGATCCGAACTTCGCTGCCCGTGAGATCCCACAGGCCAAGCTGACCGACCATCGCTGCCGAGCCTCCGTCCGCCGCGTCGAGCGACGCCGCACCGGGCCACGTCGTGACCACGCGCGTCGGGCTGCTGGACTCGGCGTTGACGAGGCTCTCGAGGCTGATGGCAAGCGTCGGCGAGTGTTCGGGGAGCGTCATCCCCCTCACCTCGCCCACGCCCTGGGCGTCGACCAACAGCACCTGCCCCGAGGCGTGCTGCCCGTCCGTCACCACCGCGCACAGACCTGTGAACACGATCGACAATCCGATTCCCATGTCGCTTCCTCCCCTGAGGCCGCCGTTCAATCGGCGCCTCACACGACAAGGAAGCAATCAGGAGGTTGTGTTACAGGCCCTTCTTGGAGCGGGCTTCGCGCACGGGCTCGGGCGGCTTGAATCCACCAACATTCACAAAACCGGCCCAGCTCGAAGGGTGAGCGCGTGTGGAGTCGCCGCTTCGCAGCAGCGTGAGCTGGGCCTGGCGCACGGCTTGTGCCGAATCGCCGTCGCTGAGCAGGGCGCGGTGGTACGCCACCGAGAAGTCGCGGCTCACGTCGTCGTCCACGTCCCGCAGGCTCGCCACGACGCTCGGAACGCCGGCCGCGAGGAACGGCCGCGCCAACGACGACGCCCCTTCGAGGCGTGACGTCGCTCCGGTACCGGTTCGGCAACCCGCCAGCACGACGACGCGCGTGCTCCGCAGATCCGTACCCTCGATCTCCCACGGGTAGAGGGGACCTGGCGTTTGCGTGCGTGGATCGGGCGCGAAGAGCAGAGTGCCGTCGCCCGCCTCACCTCCGGGAATGGCGTGGCCGGCGAAGTGCACGATCTCGCTCGTGGGTAGCTTCGAGAGGAATACCGCCTTGGTGGCTGCTTTGGCCGTGAGCAATTGCGATTGTCCGTACAGACTGGCGACGGCCGTCGCCTCCGCTTCGGCGCGGGGCAGGTCCGGCAGCTTGCTGGTGCGCTCCAGCCTGGGGTTTCCGACGGCGAGCACCCGAGACGGTCGACTGCCCAACCAACCGGCTGCAACCGCTGCGGCACGTACGAAGACGGTGCCGCTAGGCGCCGTCCCGAGCAGGTAATCCTCAACGAGATAGCGCCCACTCTCACGGTCCCAAAGGCTCGCGAATGGCACGAACTGCAGGGCGGAGTCCGGGATGAACAGCAGCGCATGCTGCGAACGCAGAGCCGGCAGCAGCGGCCTGACGAGTTCGTCGAACAAAATCGCGCTTCTCTCGCGCAACGTCGGTAGTGGCACGGCCCCATCGAAGGCGGCTTCGTAGCGCGCGACCTGCCGTTCGAGACCCTGAGAAGAGAGCGAGAGTTCTCGGACTTGCGACCCTTCATGCGTCAGCACCCACGAGACCAATCGATCGGATTGAGTCGCGTAGTAGACGAGTGCGACACCCGGGGATAGTTCGCGACGAAGCGCCTCCGGCGTCAAGGGGGCCCGCCGAGCCGCCGACTTCGACGCCAGAGGACCGCTCCGCGAAAGCGACAACACAGACTCCGAGAGCTGTCGACCTCGACTGCGCTCGACGAAATAGAGGGCTCGCTCGGCGTCGTGCCGCTGATGCAGCTGAAGGCCGACCATCTCGTCGAATAGTGACGCCCCCTCGTCGAAGACGCTCTCCTGCAAAGCAGTGCTTCGGATGCCAGCTCTCTGACTCTCCAGCATGCGAATTCCGAGTTCGAGATCCTCAGCGGCTGCGTCGACGCTGCCTAGCGCCAGTAGGCTGCGCGCCCGAATCAGCCGCAGGCCAGGAACCCACATCGGGAGGGCGTGCCCGAAATAGACGATCGGCTTCTCGAGCATGGCAATCGCTCGCCCAGGCTCTGTCTCCGCGAGGACACGAGCCTGTGTGGCGTCGATCAAGGCAGTAACCTGGTCTGCCTGAGAGGCGTTCCCTATCCGAGGCAGGTAGCCTCGAGCTTCTTCGAGGTCCGCAAGCGCCTGCTTCCGGCGCTCTGAGCCGTAGAGTGCACTGCGCCAAGCGAGACTTTCCCCCAGCGAGGGCAGGTCGCTTCCTTGCCTCGCCGCCTCCACGACAGCGGACTGCACTTGAAGGGCGCAGCGCATCAGACGTTGGTGGCGACAGGCATTGGCAACATCGAGCAGCGCGACTTCGCGGCGAATCAGCTGCCGAACTTGATCGAGCAGGGCGAGGCCCTGAATGCGCTCTCGCCAAGCCGAGCGGCCATCGCCGGCCACTTGCAGCACGAAAGCCCGACGCGTCACGACGGCAGCCTCGCCCTCCGCGTCGCGAGTCTTGTTGTAGATGTCCCTTGCCTGCTGGTAGTGGTCGAGCGAGCGCTCGAAGTCTCCCCGGTCGGACGAAACGAGAGCCTCTAGCCAATGAATACGGGCGAGCAGGCTGCTGTAACGAGCCGACTCCGCGAGCGGCTCGAGCCGACCGAACTCGGCCAATGCCTCCGCCCGGCGTTGCCCAAGCAAGCAGTAGCGGCCAAACCGCTCCCGGGCCCAAAGCGCGGACGGACTGCCGCCAGTCTCGAGCATTCGACGGGATTCCTTGAACTTGTCGCAACTCGATTTCTGGGCGTCGGCGAGGCGTTGCGCCTCCTGGAGGAACGTGTAGCCCAGGGCCTGGGTTCGCGGCGGATCGCGGGAGGGGCCGGAGGGCGGAGCCGAGAGAGCAACCGCGGCATCGCGTGGCATCGCGTCGCCGGTCGTGCGTAGGAGCGCGTCGCCCGCGAGCGCGGCTTGCGCCTTCAGGGGCGCCGTCTCCGGCTTTCCAGCGAGGTAGGCGTCCGCCCACGCGTAGAGCAGCACGTTGTCGAAGTAGTCGCGGAGGGTCGACGGCTCTTCATCCGCGAGGCGGTCGACCGCGGCCTTCCCTTCCGCGAGGGCCGTTTTGGCGCGGGCGCGGTCGTCTTCGAGGGTCGACTGCTGGGCCGGAGGCAGCTCGGCCTTTCGCTTGCGGGCCTCCTCCGCCCAGGGCGAGCTCGGGTCGCGCTGCAGGTAGTCGTCCCAGGCCTTGCGGGCGGCGTCCACGAGGTGGAGGCTTTCGAGCGCCAGCGCGCGGTTGAACCAGGCTTCGACGGGCGCGTCCTTCAGCTCGACTGACTTCTCGGCGGTCTCGAGCGCTTTCGGGATGTCCGACGGCTCGTCGAGGCGGGTGGCGCGGACGAGATAGGCCGCCGACAAGTCGCTCTGGAGCTTCGCGTTCTTCGGGTCCTGTGCGGTCGCCGACTCGAGTGCCTTCACCGCGCCGGCCACGTCGCCCGAGACGAGGTACGTGACGGCCAGAGCGCCGAGCGCTTCCGGGGACGTGTCGCCCGCCGAGTGCTCGCGGATGTGCGCGACGGCGGCGAGAACTGCCGGCGACTGCGCGTCGAGGCCTTGTGGCGCGTCGCCCGAGCGCAGGACCACGAGGCGGCCGTGCTGGAAGCCGCCCGTGAGCCGCGGCTCGATGAAGCGGGTGGTGCCCATCGCCTGGGCCAGCTCGGCGACGAGCGTCGGCGACGCTTGTCCGGACCGCCCGCGCCAGAGCTGATGCACGACCAGGATCAGGCCCGCGGCGGCGGCCAGGCCGGCCAGGGTCTGGAAGGCGCGGCGGCGAACGAAGGGGACGACCGGGGCCGGCTTCGGAGAGACCGGCTCCTCCTCGCTCTCCTCGGCGAGGGCGAAGGAGATCGTCTCGGCGAAGACCTCGTAGCACTCCGCGCAGCCGGCCAGGTGCGCGTCCATCCGGGCGGCCTCCGTGCCCGTCAGGCGACCGTCCGCGTAGGCGGCGATCTGACCTGGACCCGGATGGTCCGTCCGGCCTGGCGCGCGATCCGAGCCACCTTGCACTTCTTACACCTTCCCGCCGCTCGGTCCGTCCAAGTCCTGAGACGGACGCGAGCCGGCCTGTTCCGGGCACGGGAGGGGGTCCTGTCCGGGGTCGAGGACCGCCTCCCAGTCGAGGGTCGACAGCAGCTCCTGCGCATCTTCGGACTTGATGCCCTTCGCGTCGAGGTCGGCGTGCAGCCGCTCCAGGATCTCCACTTTCCGGCGATAGAGGGCCTTCTGATCGGCCCGGAGCGCGCGCGCGACGTCGGCCACGCGGAGGCCGGACTGGAAGTGCAGGCGCAGGAAGACGCGATCGCGGGCGGGCAGCCGCGCGAGCGAGCAGCGGATCGCCGCGAAGACGCGGTCGGCGAGCTGCTGCCGCTCGGCGCGCTCGGCGGGAACGGCCGCGCCATCGAGGTGCGCCGGCTCGAGCTGGTGCGCCTCCGTGCCCCGCCTCGCGCGCTGCGGGAGACGTATGAAGACGAGCTGCAGCTCGTCGCGCGTCTCGTGGACCTGCGGGTTGCTCAGCAGCACGCCGCAGGCCTCCTCGAAGCTCAGGCCGTCGCGGTACACGAGCTGCTCGAGCCGCACCGCGACGGGTCCCAGCCGGCGGGCCTCGGCCGACGAACGCCACTTGCCGAACCGCTGCACCTGGAAGTCGAGGTACATGCGGTTGATGACCGACACCAGGTAGGTCTTGAGCGAGCTGCGGCCCTCGTACTTGCCGAGCACCTCGTAGTCGTTCTCGATGAGCCGGGTCTTGACCACGGAGGCGAAGTCCTGGGCGTCGGCGCCGCGGAGGGCGCGGCGGCCGCACACCCAGCCGATCACCCGCTCGATGACGGGCAGCTGCTCGAGGAACAGCGCCTCGCGGTCCATGTCGCCCCTGACGCCCGCCTGCGCGGCGCAGGCCGCGTCCTGGCTAACCCTCCAGTTGTGCGGATGATACGGCGAAAGCCCGCACGTTTCGCCTCCTGGCATGGCGCAAAGCCTCCCTTGAGGAGCTAAAGAAGCAACGGACGCCGCGCGTTACAGGTCGACCGACGCTCCATCTGCCGGAGTCGCGCGTGATAGCCTGTCCGGATGAACATCCTGCTGATCGGGGACGTCGTGGGGAGCCCCGGCCGCGGCATCCTGACGAAGGCCCTGCCGCGCGTCTTCAAGAAGTACGAGATCGACTACTGCGTCGCGAACGTGGAGAACGCGGCGGGCGGCTTCGGCGTGACCAAGGACGTCTGCGACGAGATCCTGGACGCGGGGGTCGACTGCCTGACCTCGGGCAACCACATCTGGGACAAGAAGGAGATCCTGGGGGTGATCGACCTCATTCCCCAGCTGCTGCGGCCGCTCAACTACCCGCCGCGCCAGCCGGGCCGCGGCTCCCACGTCGGCAAGACCCGCCGCGGGGGCATCCCCGTCGCGACGCTCAACCTCTCGGGCCGCGTCTTCATGCACGGGGCGATGGACGACCCGTTCGCGCTCGGCCTGCGCGAGATCGAGCGGCTGCGCCAGGAAGCCAAGATCGTCCTGGTGGACATGCACGGCGAGGCGACGTCCGAGAAGATGGCGATCGCCCACTACTTCGACGGCAAGGTGACGGCCGTGGTGGGAACCCACACGCACGTGCCGACCTGCGACCACCGCGTGCTGGCGGGCGGGACCGCGTTCTGCAGCGATCTCGGCATGACCGGGCCCTACGACTCGGTGATCGGAGTCGAGAAGGACGCGGTGATCCAGCGCTTCCTGAGCGGCATGCCGAACCGCTTCGAGACGGCCAAGGGCGACCCCCGCTTCGCCGCGGTCGTGGTGGCGGCCGACGAGCAGACCGGCCGCGCCCGCTCGATCGACCGTATGCTGCTGACGGAAGGCGACATCGAGCGGCTCTGAAGGCCGGCTATACTCTCGGCGTGCCGGCACGCCCCGAAAAGAAAGCTCCCGACGATCCGCTGGCCTCGGTGTTCGACGCCCTGCCGATCGGCCTCTACGTTGTCGACCGCGACCTCAACGTGGTCTCCTGGAACCGGCTCCGCGAGCAGGGCCCGCTCGGCCGGCCGCGCTCGCGCGCGATCGGCAAGCCGCTGCGCGCGGTGCTCGGCAAGGGCGGCTTCGCGGCGACCGAGCCCGTGCTGCGGCACGTGCTGCGCACGGGCCGCCCCCACGAGGAGGTGGTCGAGACGGGCGGCAGCCTCTTCCACGTCCGCCGGCTGCCGGTGCGCCGCGGCGGCGAGACGAGCCACGTGGTCTCGTGGTTCGAGGACATCGGCGCCCGGCGCCAGCAGGAGCTGCAGCTCGTCGCCGAGGACCGCGTGGCGTTCCTGAACCAGCTGGTCTCGGGCGTGGCGCACGAGATCTCGAACCCGCTCGCGGGGATCGCCGGCTGCGCCGAGGCGCTCGCGTCGCTCGCCGCGCGCGGCAACCGCGACTCGCGGCGCGAGGCGCGCCAGTTCCGCGACCTGATCCGGACCGAGGTCCAGCGCTGCGAGCGGATCGTGAAGTTCCTGCTCGACTCGACGCGCCCGGGCGGCGCCGAGCGCGCCGACGTCCGGGACACGCTCACGCTCGCGCTGCGCCTGCTCGAGCGCCACCCCGCGCTGGCGCGGGTCAAGGTGCGCGCCCGGCTGCCGCCCGACCTGCCGCGCGTGCGGATCGACGCGGACGCGCTCAAGCAGGTCGTGATGGCGCTCGTGATGAACGCGGCTGCGGCCATGCCCGACGGAGGCACGCTCGCGATCACCGCCAGCCGCCGCGGCGGGCAGCTCCACCTCGACCTCGCCGACTCCGGGCCGCCGCTCGCCGAGCCGCAGCGTGCCCGGGTGTTCGAGCCGTTCGCCGCCTCCGATGCCCAGCGGGGGGCAAGCCTCGGGCTCGCCGTCGCCCGAGGCCTGCTCAGGAGCCGCGGGGGTGATCTCCTCTACAGGCCACGCAGGGACGGCAACGTGTTTCGCGTCGTCCTGCGCGTCGCTACAGGGACACGATGAACGGAACTGGCTTCCGCGTGCTCGTCGCCGAGGACGAGCAGACGTTCGGCCTCACGGTGACCCGCTTCCTGCAGAAGGCGGGGCACGAGGTCAAGATCTGCGTCAACGGCAAGAGCGTCCTGAAGGCGCTCGACGCGGCCGAGTGGGACGTGCTGCTGCTCGACCTCAAGCTGCCGGACGCCGACGGCGTCGACATCCTGGCGACCGTGCGCAAGGAGCACCCCGAGCTGCAGACGATCATCGTCACCGGCTTCGCCAACGTGCAGTCGGCGATCGACACGATGCGGCTCGGCGCCTTCGACTACCTGACCAAGCCCCCGAACTTCGAGGAGCTCGGGATGCGCGTCGAGAAGGCGGGCGAGAAGACCCTGCTCGAGCGCGAGAACCGCCGCCTGCGCTTCCAGGTCCAGCGCAACCTGTCCTCCGACATCCTGACGCGCTCGCCCCTGCTGCAGAAGGTGCTGCGCACGATCGAGATGGTGGCCGGCGCGCGCACTCCGGTGCTGATCGAGGGCGAGAGCGGCGTCGGCAAGGAGCTCCTCGCACAGCACGCGCATCGGTTGTCGCCGCGCGCCTCGAAGGCCTTCGTCGACCTCAACTGCGCCGCGGTGCCGTCGTCCTTGCTCGAGAGCGAGCTCTTCGGCTACGAGCGCGGCGCCTTCACGGGCGCCGCCAACGAGAAGCCAGGGCTCGTCGAGGTGGCCGACGGCGGGACGCTCTTCCTCGACGAGGTCGGCGAGATGATCCCGGAGATCCAGTCGAAGTTCCTGCGCGTGCTCGACTCCGGGACCTTCTACCGCGTCGGCGCCACGCGCAAGCGGCGGGCCGACTTCCGGCTCGTCTGCGCCACGAACCGCGACCTCAAGGGCGAGGTGGCGGCCGGGCGCTTCCGCAAGGACCTCTTCTTCCGCGTCAACGGCGTGAAGGTCGTGATCCCGCCGCTACGCGAGCGGCCCGAGGACATCCCGCTGCTCGTCGACCATTTCTCGAAGCAGCTGCCCTCTCAGAAGCGCTTCACGCCGCAGGCGCTCGCGGCACTGTCGCAGTACGACTGGCCGGGCAACGTGCGCGAGCTGCACTTCGCGATCGAGCGCGCGGGACTCCTGGCCGAGGGCGAGATGATCGGCATCGACGACCTGCCGCCCGAGATCGTCGAGAAGACCGGGCGCGTGCCCGTCGGGATCCCGGCCGCGGCGCCGCAGCTCGCGGCCGGGGGCGCCCGCCTGCTCGAGGAGGACGACGGCGACGCCGGCAACGGCAGTGACGACGACATGGGCCCCGGCGCCGCGCGCGTCCGCGCCGCGCTCGAGAAGGCCAAGTGGCGCCGCGAGAAGGCGGCCGAGATCCTGGGCGTGTCGCCGCGGACGCTCTACCGCTGGATCAAGCGGATGGGGCTGTGATGTTCTGAGGGGGGCTGCGCCGCCCCCCTCAGACTCCCCCGCCGCTCCGCCGAAGTGAATTCGGCTCCGCGGCGAGCCTGTGGCCTCCAAGGGGCTGCGCCTCCGTCCTCAGCCTCCCTCTCGCTACGCGGCAGTGAACCCCGCTTCGATCCTCGCTCGTTCCGAATGGCAGCTTCAGTCGTCTCGCACTCGGCGAGGCTCAAGTGATTTCGACTGACTCCGTCCGGACGGAGTCGCAGCTTCGGGCCCATTTCCTGTTCGACTGGGCCAGCCCGGCAGCCCGGCGGTGGCGTCTGGCCCGCGGCGGCCTACTGCGGCGCCCGCAGCTTCACCGGCACCTTCTTCGCCGCGCCGTCGCGCCAGACGGTCAGCGTGACCGAGTCGCCGGGCTTGTAGCCGCCGAGCCGGCCCAAGAGGTCGGAGTCGCTGCGCACCGGCTTGCCGTCGATCTCTTGTATGACGTCGCCGGGAATCACGCGGCCGCTGCGCCGGTCCAGCGAGGTGCCCTGGAGGCCGGCGGCGGCCGCTGCCGAACCCTCGTAGACGTCGCGAATCAGCACGCCCTCGACGCCGAGCCGCCGCGTGACCGCCGCGCTCAGCTGGGCATCGAAGCCGACGCCCATCACCGGGCGCACGACCTTGCCGTGGGCGATCAGCTCCGGCACGATCCGGCTCACGGTGTCGACCGGAACCGCGAAGCCGATCCCCGCGGAAGCCCCCGAGGGGCTGTAGATCGCGGTGTTGACGCCGATCAGCCGGCCGCTGCTGTCGAGCAGCGGCCCGCCCGAGTTGCCGGGGTTGATCGCGGCGTCCGTCTGGATCACGTCGAAGATCGTGGCGTTGCCGGCGCTCTGGATCGTGCGGCCGAGCGCGCTCACGATGCCGGTGGTGAGCGTGAAGTCGAGCCCGAACGGGTTGCCGATCGCGTAGACCTTCTGGCCGACCTGGAGGCCCGCGCTGGTGCCGATCCGCAGCGGCGCGAGCTTGTCGCGCGGCGCCTCGATCTTGAGCACCGCCAGGTCCTGGTCCCGGGCTTCGCCCACTTTCCTCGCCTCGTACTCGACATCGCCCAGCGTCACCTTCTGCGAGTCGGACTCCTGCACGACGTGGAGGTTCGTCACCACGTGCCCGAGCTCGTCCCAGACGAAGCCGGAGCCGCTGCCGGTCGGCACCTCGAACACGTTGCGCGTCCAGAAGTCCATGCGCGCGGCCTGCGTGGTGATGAACGCCACCGAGCGCGCGGCCTGCTTGAAGACGGCGATCGTGTGGGTCTCCTCGGCGTCGAGGCCGGGCGAGGCGGAGACCGCGCGCTGTGCGGCGGTCGCCGCGTCGCGTGCGGCGGGCGTTTCGGGCTGCGAGACCGCGCGCTGCAGCCCGATCGAGACGAACAGCCCCACGCACGACGCCGAGGCCGAGGCTCGCGATGAACAGCAGGCGTGACCTGAGTCGCATGGCAGCCGCTCCGTGGAAGTGACGTCCCTCCCGGATCATAGCCCGGGCCGCCTTCTGGACTTGGCCCCGCGGGCCATATCAGAATGGCCGTCGCGGCATGAACCAGAAAGGATTCGACTTCGGCGGCGAGTCGGAACGGCCCGAGGCGCCCGGCCCGCGCCCGCGAGGGGACAGCGACGCAGAGGTCCCACGCGAGGCCCGGCCAACGGCCGCTCCGAAGGGGGCGGCTCGAGGGGCGACGCCCGCCCGGCCCGAGCCGGAGCGGCGGCGCGGGCTCACCGTGTCCGAGCTCACTGACCGCATCCAGGGCGTGCTCGAGACCGAGTTCTTCGACGTCTGGGTCGAGGGCGAGATCTCGAACCTCAAGATCGCGAGCTCCGGGCACTGGTACTTCTCGCTGAAGGACGACAAGGCGCAGCTCGCGGCGGTCGTCTGGCGCAACGACGCGCGGCTCGTCCGCTTCAAGCCGAAGGACGGCATGAAGGTGCTGGCGCGCGGGCAGCTGCGCGTGTACCCGCCGCGCGGCAGCTACCAGCTGTCCGCCCAGGTGATCGAGCCGCTCGGCAAGGGCTCGCTGCAGCAGGCCTTCGAGGAGCTCAAGGAGAAGCTCGAGCAGGAGGGCCTGTTCGCTCCGTCGCGCAAGCGGCCGCTGCCGATGCTGCCGCGGCGGATCGGCGTCGTCACCTCCCCGACCGGCGCCGTGCTGAAGGACATCCTGCGCGTGCTGCGCTCGCGCTACGCCAACCTGGAGGTGCTCGTCTACCCCGCGCAGGTCCAGGGCGACGGCGCCGCCGGCGACGTCGCGCACGGCATCCGCGCGCTCAACAAGCTGGCCGCCCGCCCGGGCGGCCCCGCGATCGACGTGATCGTGCTCGCGCGCGGCGGCGGCAGCCTCGAGGACCTGTGGGCCTTCAACGAGGAAGGCGTCGCTCGCGCGATCGCGGCCTCGAGGATCCCCACGATCAGCGCGGTCGGTCACGAGACCGACTTCACGATCGCCGACTTCGTGGCCGACCTGCGCGCGCCGACGCCCTCTGCGGCGGCCGAGCGGGTGGTGCAGGCCAAGGAGGACCTGCAGGCCCGCGTACGCGCGCTCGACGAGCGACGCGACGCGGCGCTGCGGCTCAGGCTCGCTCGCACCCGGCACCGCGTCGAGTCGACGGCCGTCCACCGCGTCTTCGCCGCCGAGCGCAACCGCCTGCGCAACCTCGCGCAGCGCACGGACGAGCTCGAGCGCCGCTCACAGGCCGGCCTGCTGCGCGTGCTCGAGCGCGGCAACGCCCACAAGAGGCGGCTGCAGGAGCGGCTCGAGGCCTTCCGGCTCGACCGGCAGCTCGGAGCCCGCCGCGACCGGCTCGCGACGCTGCGCGAGCGCCTCGCGGCGCGCTTCCGCGCCGAGAGCGAGAAGCGCCGCAGCCGGCTCGGGCGGCTGGCGGCCTCGCTCGACGGCCTGTCGCCGCTCTCGGTGCTGGGCCGCGGCTACGCGCTCGTCTTCGAGGCGGCGCGCGGGCGCCTCCTGCGCGACGCGGGAGAGGTCGCCGCCGGGGACGCGCTCCGCATCCGCTTGCACCGGGGCGCCGTCCGCGCGACCGTGGACTCCAAGGAGAACGAGTGACGAGCCCCGACGCGCCGAGCTTCGAGCAGGCGCTCCAGCAGCTCGAGCAGATCGTCCAGAAGCTCGAGAAGGGCGAGCTGCCGCTCGAGGACTCGCTGAAGCTCTACGAGGACGGCATCCGGCTGTCGCGGCTCTGCCACGCCAAGCTCGAGGAGGCCGAGGGCCGCATCGAGGTGCTGCTGAAGGACGCGCGCGGCGAGCCGGTCACGGACGCGTCCGGGCAGCCGAAGACGCGTCCGGTTCCGGGCGACGAGGACGAGCGGTGAGTGCTTTGGCCTCCACGAGCTCGACGGAGGCCGCCGCCCGCGCGCTGCGCGCGGCCGTCGAGGACGCGCTATCGGCCGCGCTGCCGCCCGAGACCGAGTGGCCCGAGACGATCCACCGCGCGGTGCGCTACAGCCTGTTCGCGGGCGGCAAGCGCATCCGCCCGCTGCTGGTGCTGGCGGCCGGCGAGGCCGTGGGCGGCGCGCGCGCCGAGCTCTTGCCGCTCGCGTGCGCCGTCGAGCTGATCCACACCTACAGCCTCGTCCACGACGACCTGCCGGCGATGGACGACGACGACCTGCGGCGCGGCAAGCCGACCTCGCACAAGGTGTTCGGCGAGGCGATCGCGATCCTGGCGGGCGACGCGCTGCTGACGCGCGCCTTCCACCTGCTCGCGGAGGTGCCGCAGGACGCGAGCGAGGCGCTGGTGCGCCGCCGGCTTCTCGCGAGCGCCGAGCTGGGCCGGGCTTGCGGCACGCTCGGTCTCATCGGCGGGCAGGTGATGGACCTCGAGTCGGAGGGCAAGGCGATCGACGCCGCCTCGCTCGAGCGGCTGCACCGCGCCAAGACCGGGGCGCTCATCAAGGCCTCGGTGCGCGGGGGCGCGATCCTCGGCGGTGCCACCGAGCCCGAGCTGGCGCGCCTCTCGCGCTATGCCGACGCGATCGGCCTCGGCTTCCAGGTGGTCGACGACGTGCTCGACGCGACCGAGGACGCGGCGCGGCTCGGCAAGACCGCCGGCAAGGACGAGGCGGCGCACAAGGCGACCTACGTCAGCGTGCACGGGCTCGAGCGCGCCCGCGGGATGGCCGCCTCGCTCGCGCAGGAGGCGCTTGCCGCCCTCGAGCCGCTCGGTCCGCGCGCGGCGCTCTTGGCGGCGCTGGCGCGCGAGATCGTGGCCCGCCACTCCTGAGCCATGACGCGCCTCGACGTGTGGCTCGCCGAGCAGGGACGGACGGAGTCGCGCGAGAAGGCGCAGGCGCTCGTGATGGCGGGCCGCGTGCGGGTCAACGGCCGGCCGGCGAGCAAGCCGGGAACGCAGGTCCCGCGAGGCGCGTCGGTCGAGGTCGACCCCGGCCCGGCCCACGTCGGACGCGGCGCGCTGAAGCTCGCGGGCGCGCTCGACGCCTTCGGGATCGATCCGCGCGGACTCGTGGCCGTGGACGTGGGCGCCTCGACCGGCGGCTTCACCGAGACGCTGCTCGAGCGCGGCGCGCGGCGCGTGTACGCGGTCGACGTCGGCCGCGGCCAGCTCCACGAGAAGCTCGGCCGCGACCCGCGCGTGGTGGTGCGCGACCGCACGAACGCGCGCGCGCCTGTCGCCTTTGGTGGTGCCCGAGCCGTGCGCGCTCGCGGTGATGGACGTGTCGTTCATCTCGGCGCGCAAGATCCTGCAGGCGCTCCTCACGGTGCTGGCGCCCGGCGCGAGCGCGGTGGTCCTGGTGAAGCCCCAGTTCGAGGTGGGACGCGGCCAGGTCGGCAGGGGCGGGATCGTGAAGGACGCGGCCCTGCAGCTCTCGGCGCTGCGTGAGGTGGCCGAGTTCGCCCTGTCCCTGGGCTACGCGGCGCGTAACGCCTGCGCCTCTCCCGTCACGGGGGCCTCCGGCAATCGCGAGTTCTTCCTGCACCTCGTCCCCGGCGCCGACAGGCTCGCGCCCGCGGCGCTCGACACGGCACTGCGAAAGGCGGTCGCACCATGACGACGATCGGCATCCTCGCGCGGCCTGACCTCGCCGAGGCGCGCCCGGCGCTCGCCGAGCTCACCCTGTGGCTGCGCGCGCGCGGCGTGCGAGCCTGCCTGGAGGAGAAGACCGCGGCGCTCGCGGGCCTGGAGCCCGCCGAAACCTGCCTGGTGGCGTCGGGCCGCGACATGGCCGGCCTCGCGGACGCGCTCGTGGTGCTCGGCGGCGACGGCACGCTGCTCGCGGCGAGCCGCCTGCTCGAGAAGGAGATCCCCGTCCTCGGCGTGAACTTCGGCAGCCTCGGCTTCCTGACGGAGATCCCGCTCGGCGAGCTCTACCCGGCGCTCCAGGGCGTCCTCGACGGCCGCTCCCAGCACGAGGAGCGGCGCCTGCTGCGCGTCGCGCTGCGACGCCGCGGGCGCCCCGAGCGTCACCGCCGACGTGCTGAACGACGTCGTCATCACCAAGGCCGGGCCCTCGCGCATCATCGAGCTCGAGGTGAAGGTGGGCGGCGCCTTCGTCTCCTGGTTCCGCGCGGACGGCATCATCGTCTCCTCCCCCACGGGCTCGACCGCCTACAACCTCGCCGCCGGCGGGCCCGATCCTGAGCCCGCCGCTGCCGGCGATCGTCGATCACCCCGATCTGCCCGCACATGCTGGCGAACCGCCCGCTCGTGGTGCCGGACGAGTCGCGCATCGAGCTGCGCTTGCGCGCGGCGCGCGACGTCGACGTCTACGTCGCGCTCGACGGGCAGGAGACGTTCGCGTTCACGGACGCGGACCAGGTCGACGTGAGCGCCAGCCCGCGCCGGCTCAAGCTCGTCGAAGTCCCCGGGGCGCGACTACTACGAGGTGCTGCGCACCAAGCTCAAGTGGGGCGAGGCGGGAGCGCCTCCCCGCCGCGGCTAGCGCCCGCTCAGCGCGGCCCCACCCGCGTCATCGCGGGGAACACGTAGGCCTGCAGCATCGCGAGCAGCCCCACCAGGCCGGTGAGCAGCAGGCTGTGGCCGAGCACGCGGCGCAGGATCTCGCCCTCGCGCCCGACCGCGCCGACGCCCGCGGCGCCGACCGAGAGGTTCTGCGGGCTGATCATCTTGCCCATCACGCCGCCCGAGCTGTTCGTGGCCGCGGCGAGCAGCGGGTCGATGCCCGAGATGCGGGCGGTCGTGGCCTGGAGCGGGCCGAAGAGCGAGTTCGACGCGGTGTCGCTGCCCGTCACGAACACGCCGAGCATCCCGATCACGGCCGAGAAGAACGGGAACAGCACGCCGGTCGCGGCGAGCGCGAGCGCGAGCGACGAGGTCATGCCCGAGTAGTTCATCACCGTCGCGATCGACAGGATGAGCGCGATCGTCGCGATCGGCAGGCGCAGCTGCGCGAGCGTGCGCGCGAGCGTCGTCAGGAAGGCGCGCGAGGGCAGCCCGGCCGCGGTCATCGCCAGGAAGGCGCAGAGAGCGCCGGCGAAGACGAGCGTCCCCGACGAGCTCAAGAGCTCGAGCCGGTAGCGCAGCGGGTACGGGCTCGCCCGCTCGACGATCGGAGGCTCGCGCACCACGAGCGGCTGCGGCTTGCCGTCGACGAGCGCGTAGGACGCGGGCCACGCCGTCTCCCAGGCCACCTTCTTGAGCCACGGCGCCGCGAGCTGACCGCCCAGGACCACGGCCACCAGGATCGCGTACATCGCGTAGGCGCGTGCGACGCGGGCGGGCGGGTCGCTGCCCGTCTCCGCGGCGGGGGCGCCTCGCTCGGCGCCGCGGTAGACCTCGCGCGGCTGCCAGAAGCGCAGCAGAACCGCGAGCGCGCCGAGGCAGGCGAGCGCGGCGAGGATGTCGGTGAGCTCGGGGCCGACCAGGTTGGACACGGCGAGCTGCACCAGCGCGAAGCTGACGCCGGCCGTGAGCACCGCCGGCAGCACGCCGAGCATCAGCCGCCATCCCGCGAGCAGCACCACGAGGTACGCGGGGATCAGCACCGAGAAGAACGGCAGCTGGCGCCCCACCACGGCCGACAGCTCGCGCGTGACGGAGGCCGCGTCGCGCCCGAGGATCGGCGCGATCAGCCCGCCCAGGGTCGTGATGGGCGTGCCGATCGAGCCGAAGGCGACGGGTGCCGTGTTGGCGACGAGCGCGAGCACGGCGGCCGTGACCGGCTCGAAGCCGAGGCCGGCGAGCATCGCCGCGCTGATAGCCACGGGAGCCCCGAAGCCGGCGATGCCCTCGACGAGCGCGCCGAAGCCGAACGCGACGAGCAGCGCCTGCACGCGGCGGTCGGCGGTGAGCCGCGCCAGCGAGCGGCGGATCACGTCGAAGTCCCCGCTGGCCACGGTCAGGTTGTAGAAGAAGACGGCGCTCAGCACCACCCAGCTGATCGGCCACAGACCGAAGGCGGCGCCGTGGCTGAAGGCGGAGACCGCGAGCGGGAGCGGCATTCCCCACACGAGCCAGGCGAGGCCGAACGCCGTGAGCGCGCCGGCCAGCGCGGCCTTCCAGGGCGCCGCGCGCAGGAGCGCGAGCGCGCCGCCGAGCACTCCGAGCGGCAGCGCCGCCACCAGCGCCGACAGCGCCACGCTCCCGGCGACTGGATCGTAGACCTGGTGGAAGGCGGCCGGCATGGCGCGCCGATTCTAGTCAGAAGTCGAGCCGCGCGCCCAGGCGGACCGCGCGCGGCGGCTGCAGCGCGGTCGGCGTCCGAAAGCCGGCCCCCCAGACCGGGTCTTCCTCGACCTCGTTGGCGGTACCGAGCAGGTTGAAGACGTCGAGTAGAAGCGCGAGCCGGGCCGCGCCGAGCGCGAGGTCCTTCTCCACCCGGGCGTCCACGGTCAGCGTGTAGCTGAAGCGGTGGCCGGAGGCCACGACGTAGCGGCCGGCCGCGTCGGTCGTCCCGGCGCCCGTGACCTGGCCGCGCGGCGTCGCGGGAATCGCCTCCGGCCCCTGCGCAAGGTCTGGCACGACCACGAGCCTCCCGAACGGCTGGCCGTCCTGGTAGCGCGCCGCGACGGCGAGGCGGAAGCCGGCCGGAGCCTGGTAGGCGGCCGCGAGGAGCAGCGTGAAGGCGCGGTCGAAGAAGCTCCGGCCGCGCGCGTGCGTGTCCGCGTTCAGGTCGTCGAAGAGCTCGCCCGTCAGGCCCTGGTCGTTCTCCGTCACCCGGAAGCCGCGGCTCGCGCCCGAGATCTCCGTCATCGAGGCGGTGCCGCCGAGGCGGAGCCGCAGCCGCTCGCCGGCGGCCTTGTCGAGCCGCAGCTCGACGCCGCGGTGCCGCGAGCCGAGGCCCGGCGGGTTCGTGAGCCGGTAGAGGTCGCGGCCAAAGCTCTCGGGCCTGCGGTCGTAGATGGGCAGCAGCTGGTCGTCCTGCGGGCCGAGGATGTCGCCCCCCGGGTCGGGCAGGTAGCGCACGTCGTAGTCCGCGGACGTCACGCCGATGTCCACGGACTCCACGAGATCGCGCTCGCGCCGGTCGTAGGCCACGAGTCGCAGACGGCAGCCGGCTCCGAGCTCCGATTCGAGGCCTGCCACGAGCTCACGCGTGCGTGGAGGCTTCAGAGCCGGATCGAGCGCCGCGAGCCCGCCGTCGCCCGCGCCCGGCCCGACGCGCGCCACGCGCACGCCGCGCTCGGAGGGCTCGTAGCGGCCGTCGCCGTTCGCGTCTTCCCAGCGGTAGACGTCGGCGTGTGCGGCGTTCGGGTCGCCGAAGGCGAGCGGCGCCAGCAGCAGGCGATGCCGGTACTCCGCGTAGCCGCCGAAGACGGCGAGGCGGTCCGCGCCCAGGATCCGCAGCCGCGCGTAGAGCCGTGGCGAGAGCGTCGTCCACGAGACGCTCGAGGCCGCGCCCGCGGCGGATCCGCTCGACGCGTCGAGCCGCACGCCGGCGTCGAGCGTGAGACGGCCGCCGAGCGCCGCCTCGTCGGCCAGCCACGCCGCGAGGTCCGTCACGTGCCGGCGCGAGTCCGAGCCGCCCCAGCGGTAGTCCCACACGCGGGCGGGCAGGCCTCCGACCGATTCGGGTATCGCCGCGTCGAGGCCCGGCGTCTCGCGCGACGCGCCTCGCGAGAGCGAGGCTCCGAGACGCAGCGCGTGCGAGAGCCCGAGAGCACGCGTCGTGCGACGCGCGAGCTCGGCTCCCGCGCTCGCCCTGGAGCGGTCGCTGCGCGCCGGGAGCACGAGCTCGGGCACCGGCCCGTCCGTCACGCGGTCCACCGGCCGGCCGGGCTCGCTGTCGCCGGTGCTCGGCTCGAAGCGCCCGTGCCAGAGACCCGCGCGCGCGGCGAGCCGCGTCCCGCCGCCCTCGCGGACGTAACGGGCCTGCGCGCCGAGCGTCCGCACGTCCTCCTCGCGCCCGCCACGCAGGAAGGGCGCGCGGCCCGCGAACGGGCGGCTCAGCCCCTGACCGGCCGCGAGGACGCGCAGCGACTGGCGCTCGTCGGGCCGGTACTCGAGCTCGCTCGTGCCCGAGAGCACGCGGGCGTCGAGCGCCGACGGATCGTCCCGCTCGAAGAGCCTGGAGCCGGACGCGCGGCCCGCCACCAGCAGGCTCAGCCGCCGGCCGAGAGGGCCCGACGCGGCAGCGCTTGCTTCCGCGAGCGAGCCGAACCGAGCGACCCTGGGCACGCCGCCGACGGGTCCTCCGGCCTGCAGCCCTTCGCCCGTCCCGGCGGCCGCCGCGCTCCCCTGCCACGCCGGCGCCGGCTCGCGCGGAACCAGGCCGAGCGCCGCACCGGGCGCCGCCTGGTCGACCGCAGCGCCAGCCGACACGACTTCGATGCGGTCGAGGCCCGCCAGGTCGGGGTCGAGGAGCGGCGTACCGCCGCGGAGCGGGTCCGTGACGTCGACACCGTCCAGCGTGATTGCGTTCTGGGTCCAGGACGACCCGCGCAGCGCGAAGCGGGCCGGCTCGCCGAGGTGCAGGCCGGCGCCGTCGATGCGGTCGAGGATCGCCGCTGGCTCGGAGAGTGCGAGCCAGGCCCACGCGTTGGCGGCCGACGGAAGTGCGCGAGTCAGGTCGGCGTCGTCGGCTCCGCTGGCAGGGACGAGGCCGGCTTCCCCGCTCGTGTCCGGCAAAAGCGCGGAAGCGGCCAGGGCTGCGACGAGCGCGCGACGCGCGCCTGCTCGAGCGCGCACGCGACGCTCACCGCTCGGCGGTGACCACGGGGCCCGCACGGTGAGGCCTCGCGTCCCCGCCGCGCTCCGTGCCCTCACTCCAGGCTTCCGAACGCCCCCGTCCGATGATACGGCCGCTCAGAACGAATAGCCCAGGGTCAGGCTCACGCCCCAGTCGTTGTGCTTAGCACCTTCGGTGGCGGGGTCGCTGTCGTAGCTCTCGTAGGCCTTGAGGCCGAAGTAGAAGTCCTTGAACAGCTCGCGCCGCAGCCGCGCGCTCGACTCCAGGCGGAAGCGGCCCCACTGGCTGAGGCCGATGTAGCCGTAGGCGGTCACCTGAATGTCGGTGTTCGGGAAGTCGTACGCGAAGTTCTCGTACTCGAAGCCCACGACGCCCTCGAGGTTCGTCGTCGACTCGCCCGCGATGGGTTTCTCGCGGTTCACGGCGAGCCCCGTGCCACCGACGAGCTCGTTGCGTCGGTCGCGCGCGAGCATGTAAGCCCAACCGCCTACCACACTGCTGCGCAGGTCGAAGCCGAGCTCGCGGTTCTGCTCGAGCGTGCCCTGAGTGAAGATCCGGTGGCGCTGCGGAAGCAGCCGGCTGTAGGCGAGCGTCAGCGAGCTGCGCCGGGTGTCGTCGACGTCGGGTTGCTGCGTGAGCACGGCGTTCGCCTTGGCGCTGGCCTCGAACTTGGGACGCCGGTAGTTGAGGTCGCCGTCGGCCTCGAGCTGGAGCAGCTCAGTGGCGCTCGTGTAGCTCGCGCCGAGGTCGACCGAGCCCCTGAAACGCGCCCAGAAGCCGCCCTTGACGAGCTCGATGCTGGCGACCTGGCTGAGCTGCAGCACGTCGTTGCCCCAGTCGGCCTCGATCTCGAGCGTGGCCTCGCCGGGGCCGGGCTTGAGCGAGCCGAAGTGCAGCCCGCCGTTCATGTCCTCGACCTCGAAGAACTCGGGCGCGGTGATCTGCGCGACGTTGTCCCACTCGATCTGCAGCGTCCCCATGTCGTCGGTCGACAGCTCGATCCGCGAGCGCGTCATCGACTTGAGCTCGCCGATCACCCGGCTGCCGTTGCGCAGCACGACCACGTCCACCTTCGCCGCCCACGCGGGTGCCGCGAGTGCGGCGAACGCGACGAGCAGCAGGCCCTTCACCCTCCGAGGGCCATCGTGATCGCCACCAGGGCCGTGCCGAGGACGACCATGGCGACTCCGGCCGCCTGCGGCCGGCGGCCGACGATGCGGCCGAAGGCGTGGCCGGCCAGGAAGAGCAGCGCGATCGCGATGACGTTCGAGACGCGCAGCGCCGGCCGCGCCTCGCGCATCAGCAGGAACGGGATCGTCACCGGGAAGGTGGACAGGAACACCAGCAGGAACACGGCCGCGGCACCCAGCCAGTCCTCCCGCGGCAGGCGCGGAGGTCTGGGCGGCGAAGGCAGCTTCGCGAGCCGGTCCCGGATCGAGTCGAGCTCGGCCGGCTCGAGGACCTGCGCGACGAGCCGCGGCAGGGCAGAAGCGACGAGCCGGCGCGCCTCGTCCGCGCTGGGCGCGTCGCGCGCGGCGTGGAATGCCTGGTGGCGCCGGCCGGCCTCGGCCATGCAGCCCATCAGGTAGAAGACGGCGTCGATCAGGCCCCAGGCCACGTTGCACCCGAGCGCCCCGACCAGCATGGTGCGGATGTCCTCGCGGCCCGCCTCGGCCACGCTCAGGGAGCCCGTGAAGGTCAGCACCATGATCAGGCCGAACAGCACTTCCTGCACGCGCTCGACCGGCTCGAGCACACGCATCACTCGGCTCGCGGCGACTGATTGTCGAGGGTCATGGCGCCGATAAGATACACGGTCGCGCCAGCTGCGGGCGCTCACGCGAAGGCGGATGGCGCCGCGGCGCGACGCCATCCGCCACGACGGCTAGAACCGCAGGCTGATCCCGCCCGCGAGCTCCCACTGGTTGGCGTACTGCGCGTTGCCCACCACGTAGCAGCCCCAGTACGGATCGCACCACCAGCCCTCGGAGTCGGACTTGATGTAAGTCGGCGTCCAGCGGCCCTCGAGCAGGATGCCGACGTTCTTGCCGGGGTACATCTTCACCCCGAGCGCCCAGGTGGTCGAGAACTGCGTGTTGCCGCCGATCTCACGCGACGCGCTGCCGAGCTGGGCGCTGATGCCGCCGTACTGCGTCGCCCCGAGCCCGCCGAGGAAATAAGGCCGCGCCTTCGCGTCGGGATGGCCGAAGTTGTACGCGATGAACCCGTGGTAGTTGTAGATGCTCTGGCTGCCGATCGATGCCGTCGTCGTGCCGCCCACCTCGAGGTCGGTCGACTGCAGATTGAACAGGCCGCCCACTTCGACGTTTTCCGAGACCATGAAGCCGAGGCGAAGGCCCCAGGAGAACGCGTCCTTGGGATCGATGCGGTTGAACGTCCCGGCGCCGGGAACGGTCACGGCATTGCCGTCGACGCCGTCGCTGAAGGTCCAGCCCGCCGTTCCGGCGATCTCGAGCCGGTGATCCTGGGCCACCGCCAGGGAGCCACTCACTGCCACCAACGCCACTGCCAGCAACGCCTTGCGGAACATGCTCTCTCCTCTCGAAACCGTGCCCCCTGGTCGTCACCGCTGCCGGCGCCGGCGCCGGCAGCGGGCTCGTCTTGCAGGCTAGAACCGGAGCGTGAGTCCGCCGGACAGCTCCCACTGGTTGGAGTACTGAGCGTCGCCGACCGTGTAGCAGCCCCAGTAGGGGTCGCACCAGACGCCATCGGTGTCTGACTTGATGTAGGTCGGCGTCCAGCGGCCTTCGAGGCGGAGGCCGAAGTTGTTCCCGCCCGGGAACACCTTCACGCCCAGGGCCCAGGTGGTCGAGAACTGCGTGTTGCCGCCGATCTCACGCTGCGCGCCGAAGCTGGTGGTGAACTTGCCGTACTGCGTCGCTCCCAGCCCGCCCAGGAAGTAGGGCCGCACGTGCGCGTCGCTCGCGCCGAAGTTGTACGCGAGGTAGCCGTGGTAGTTGTAGATCGACACGTCTCCGATATTGACGGTGCTCACTCCGCTCACTTCGTACGACGTCTTCTGCAGGTTGAACAGACCGCCTATCTCGACGTTGTCGCTGACCATGAAGCCGATGCGTGCGCCCCACGAGAACGCGTCTTTCGGATCGAGGCGGACGAAGTCGCCGGAGGCGCCCGTCACGCCGTCGCTGAAGATCCAGCCCGCCGTGCCGCTCAGTTCGACCCGGTGATCCTGGGCTACGGCCAGGGAGCTGCTCACGGACACGAACGCCACTGCCAGAAACGCCTTGCGGAACATGCTCATCTCCTGTCGATAGTGGCCGGCGCGCTGCTCCCTGCGCGCGCCTGCCGTCCAGAACGCGTCCTGCTCACTTCACGCTGATCATCAGCGCTTCGGTGTAGGTGATCTCGACCTTGTCGCCGGGCTTCACGCCCTCGAGGACCTTCTTGTCCGCGACCTTGAAGCTCAAGCTGTGGCCGCTCTCGGTCGTGACCGACACCGACGGCACCTTCGGGTCCATCGCCTTGATCGTCACGGTCGCCTTCTGCTGCTGCGCGATCGTGCCGCTCGGCCGCGCGCCCGTCCCGCGCGTGATCTTCGCGTCGTCCGAGGCCTTCGCCGCCGGGGCCCCCGGCTTCTGGATCGCGGCCACGACCGACTCGGAATAGCGGAACGTGATCGTGTCGCCGACCTTCAGCTCGTCGAAGCGCTTGATCTCCGGCCCGACCCCGACCTCGACCTCGCCGTCCTGGTTCTTGAGCGTGATCACGCGGGCGCTGTGGTCGATCGCCTCGATCGTGGCCGTCACTTCGCTCGTCTCCGTCCGCGTCACGGGCTTCTGCGCGAGCGCCGCGAGCGGCGCGGCCGCCAGCAGCGCCAGCGCGATCGTTGTTTTCTTCATCACGGTAGACCTCCTGTCTCTTTAGGGTCAGCGCGGCTTGTACGCGAGCGGGTTGCCCCCGAGCGCGTTCGAGATGTCGGCGATCGCCTTCTGCGCCTTCACGCTAGTTTCCCGCGTCGTCGAGCGGCGGCGAGACGACCGCGATCCCGAACTTGCCGGGCGAGACGGCGATCAAGCCGCCGCCGACGCCGCGACTTGCCCGGCAGGCCGGTCCGGAAGAGCCACTTGCCCGAGTCGTCGTAGAGGCCCGCGGTCGCCATCACCGCCAGCACCTTGGGCACGTAATCGGCCTTCATCACCTGCTTGCTCGTCACGGGGTTCTTGCCGGCGTTCGCGAGCGTGCCCGCCATCGTCGCGAGGTCCTTCGCGTTGACGCTGACCGAGCACTGCTCGGTGTACACGTCGGTCGCCTGCATCGGGTTCGCCTTGATGTAGCCGTAGGCGTACATCAGGTAGCCGATCGCCTGGTTGCGCTGGTTGGTGTCGGCCTCCGACTTGAACACCTCCTGGTCGACCGTGAGCGGCCGCCCGGCGAAGTCGGAGTAGTAGCCGAGAATGCTGTTCCAGACCGCATCGCGCGTCGCGCCCTTCACCATGCTGGTGGTCGCGATCGCGCCCGGGTTCACGAGCGAGTTCATCTCAGGCCCGCCGAGCGACTTCTGCGAGAACTCGATCGACGACGATCGAGTTGAAGCGCATGCCCGTCGCGTCGATACCGATCGTGTTCGCGATCGCGTCGGGGCCCTGACTCCTCCATCACCTTCGCCATCGTGAAGACCTTCGAGATCGACTGGATCGAGACCGCCGATTTCGACGTCGCCTGCCGTGTAGACCTTGCCGTCCGTGGTGACGAGAGCGATGCCGTAGATGTTCGAGTCGACCTTGGCGAGCGCCGGGATGTAGTCGGCGTTCTTGCCTTCCTTCAGGTCCTTGTACTTCGCGTACGCGGCGTCGAGCGCGCCCTGGATGTCGGTCGCGCGACTGTGCGCGCGCCGCGGGCGCCGACAGAGCGAGCGCCGCCCCTGCGACGATCACGAGCCTCAGTGCGGCGGCGAACCGGCTTCGTCCATTCATCACTTGCCTCCGAGCGACAGACTGAAGTTGTACTTGGCCGAGAACTGGATCCGGAAGTCGTCCGACGTGAAGCCGTCCCGGAAGTTCTCGCGCTTGCCCCACTGGACCTCCGGCCCCAGGAACACGTCCGCGGCCGGGTGGTAGAGCACGTTGGCGAGCGCGTACTGGCCGCGTTTGAAGGCGTTGTCGGACTGGCCGTTGCTGTTGTCGATGTCCACCATCGAGTAGCCGACGGTGCTCGTCCACTCGTCGTTCCAGTTGAGGTCGACGAACGCGACGATGCCGAGGATCGGCAGCGCCTTGCCGACGATCGGTGTCCGCGGATTCGAGAAGTTGTTCTCGATGCCCACGTCCACGGGCGCGTCGTTCATGTAGTTCTGGATCGCCGTCGCCGTAGACGACCGACGCCCGGACCACGTGCTTCGCCGACCTTGAGGTTGGAGCTCAGGTTGATGCCCCAGCCGGTGGCATCCCCCGAGAGGTCGAACTGGTCGGCGTTCAGGTCGTCCCACTTGATCTCGCGCAGGATCCCGGCCACCTGGACGTGGCCCCAGTCGCCCGCCTTGCGGTAAGTGCGCGGTGAGGTCGGGCAGCGGGAAGCGGGCCTTCACGTTCTCGAGCGCGATGTGCCCCGCGTAGTCGCCCTGGTCGGCGGCTGGCGCCGGGACGCTCGAGCGCGACCATGAAGTTCGAGTCGCCGTTCGACCACGGCGTCCAGCGCACCTGGACGTTCCGGAAGAACACCATGCCGCTCGGGCCCCAGTACTCGACCGAGTTCGGGAACACGTCCGGGTCCATGAAGGGGCTCCAGGTCTGCCCCGCGCCGAACTGGCCGAGCTCGCCCCAGGCGTGGCGCAGCCGGAACGTAGTCTGGCCTGCGTCGACGCCGGTGCCGAACAGCTCGAACTCGAAGATCGTCTTGATCTCGCCGACGTCGGTGGGCATGAAGCCCTTGACGCCGAGGCGGCTCTGGCGGACGCCCGCGAAGAAGTGGCCGTCCTCGCCGAACTCGTTCGGGAAAGCAGGCAGCTTCGTCGGCCGCACGACGTCGAACCAGTTGGGGTCGTTCTGCTTCGACTGGTAGCCCATGTCGAGCATCGCGAAGCCGTAGATGTCCAGATGAGGCTTGACCTCGACCGTGACCGTGGTCGTGGTGGCCTGTGCGGTTGCGGGCGTGGGCGTGGGCGTTGGCGCCGGTTCGGGGCCCGGCGGTCCGTCGCTGGCTCCCGCTCGTGCGGCCGGCGCGGCGGCCGCGAGCAGCAACGCCGCAAGCAGCCAGGCGCCCCCCGGCCGGGCTGCGGCCTTGCGTGTGTTCATTCTCACGATTCCCTCCTCGTTCACTTCGGGTTCGCCTTTTCCCACGCCCGCACCCTCAGCCGGGCCGCGTCGAACAGCCGTTCGTAGTTGCCCTTGCGCAGCTTCTCGCTCGCCTCTGGCGTGAGCTTCGCGAAGAGCGGTGCGTACATGTCGTAGACCTTCAGGTACTTCGCCTGCTCCGTCGGCGCGACCTCGTCGGTGCCGAACAGGAAGCGGTCCGGGTGGCGGTTGATCAGGTCGGCCGCCGCCTGGGTCGTCTCGGGCGTCGCCACCAGGTACTTCGCGACCTCGTCCCAGGAGATGTCCATGTAGACGTTGGGCAGCTCGGGGTTGGAGAGCGCTCGCTCGATGATCCCGATGTGGTCCTTCAACGGGTGGACGATGCGCCCGAGCCCGCAGTGGGCCCAGATGATCGTGGTCTTCGGGTGCCGCTTCAGGAGTTGCCCGAGCTGCGCCGCCGGATACGGGTCCTGCCCCGGCTTCGGGAACGGCATGTCCACGTCGTTGTGCAGCAGCACGACGAGCCCGACCTCGCCCGCGAAGTCGAGCACCCGGTCGAGCGCGGGGTTCGTGAGGCTGGCCGTCTCGCCGGCGACCTTGGCCGACACGAATTCCTTGTGGATCGTGAACTCGCCGATGCCCGAGAAGACGCCGGGGAAGGTCTGCAGCACGCGCTTGATGTGGTCGGCCGCGTACATGTCGGCAGGGTTGAAGCCCGTGATCATCGGGTCGAAGCGCGCCTGCTCCGCGGGCGCGAGCGAGCGGTACGCCATCGCGATGAACGCGTCCGTGAACGAGTAGTAGTAGAGCGGCGCGTCCGTCTGCAGGTAGTAGGTCGGGGCGAAGTCGCCCGTGTTGCCGAACGACCAGGTCTGCTGGAGCGGGATCCCGAAGAGGGCGACACGCCCCACCTTCGTGCCCATGATCTTCAGGAACTCGTGGATCTCCGTGCCCTGCTGGACGTAGTTCGTGAGGTGGAAGTGCACGTCATGCACCTCCGGGAGGGACGCCTTCGTCGTCTGCGCCGGGAGCAGGGCCGGTATCCCGAGAGCCATGGCCAGCACGAGCGCGGGCGTCCTTCCCGGAGGATCTGGCCGTCCCACTCGTCGTTCGTTCGTTCTCATCGTCGTCGCGCCCTGCTTCAGAAGTTCAGCTCGAGGTTCGTGTGGAACACGTCGCCGTTGCCCCCGACGGGATAGGGAACGGCGGTGTAGCCCACCGGGCACTTGTTCAGGTGCAGCCACTCCGCGTTCACGCGCAGGCCGCGCTCCTTGACGAAGTACCAGTTCACGCCGGCCCGCAGCTCCGAGGTGTCGCCGTAGCGGTCGCCGAAGATCGCCGCGCCGCCGACGTAGACCTGCAGCGACTTCGGCACGACCATGGCGGACGCCTGCAGCTGGAACCCGGTGTCGTGGATGTCGGCGATCCCCTGCACGTTCGAGCCGGCGAAGCTCGAGAGCCAGCGCCAGTAGTACTCCCCCTCGAGCGAGAGGCCTCGCTTCTTGACGCCCGCGTCCACGCTCACCATGTCGTAGTCGACCTGCTCGACCGTGATGCCCGGGCCGAACAGCTCGGGCGTGAAGATCACGCTCCCGTCGGTGAGCCGGATCTGGCTGTTCTCGATGCCGTTCGTGCCGGGCTGGCTCTGCTTGTCCTCGCGGCTGTGCGTGTAGTGCGCGGCGAGGCGCGTGGCGAGCTTCTCGTGGTAGTCGAAGTCGCCGAAGGTGCCGTAGAGGCCGAACTCGCCGGTGCCGGGCAGCCACTGGATCATGAGCGACGTGGTGTTCAGGCCGTTGTCGATCTGCGACGCGCTGACGCCGAGCGTGCTCAAGTTGTTGGCGAGCATGGCCATGTACTTGAACTTCGTCGTGATCTCGCCCTTCAGCCAGATGCCGGTGGTGTAGGAGCCGCGGAAGAACTCGTCGGAGGTCAGGCGGTCGTCCACCCCGAGCCAGTAGGGGAACTGGCCCTCGGTGCTGCGCACGCTCGGGAGGCTCGTGATCCCGGCGCCGAAGGTCACGTGGCGATTGAACACGTAGCTCAGGTTGCCCGCTCCGACCACCTGGGCCGGATCGCCCTGCGACGGGTTCGACGACCAGACGTAGAGGTAGTAGCGCATCTTCGGCGTCAGGAACCAGCCCGAGAACGGCAGGAAGAACTTGTTGAGCTGGAAGTCCTGGCGCTGCTGGACGGTCTTGGTGTTGCCGAAGGAGTCGGTGTAGGTCGCGTCGAGTCCTTTCTGGTTCAGGTAGCGCGCGTAGCTGAAGAGCCGGGCGTACATCTCGCCCTTGTCGCCCTCGACCAGCAGGAAGCCGGCGTTCGGGATGTACTGGAGCGGCTTCCTCTTCTCCGGCGCCGCCTCGGGCGTGCCCGGCTCCTGGGCGGTGACTAGGAACGTCCCGACGCAGCCGTCCGACACCCAGACGCCCTGGTCGTCGAAGCCCCACGATTTGCCGAGCAGGCAGGCCGATTCCCCCGCGGACCGCACGAGAGCGACACCCTTCGAGGTATTGGCCGCGCAGTGCTCCCGCTCACCGGGCTTCGACGCGCAGGTCACGGTGACCGCCTGGGCGTGAAGCGCCCCGGGCAGCGAAACCAGGAACAAGGCGGCCAGCAGGCCGGCCCGAGGTCGTCGTCGTTCTGCCGGCCGCCGCCTCCCCATGCGAGCTACTTCTTGTCCTTGGAGCCCGGAGGGAAGTCCTTGAACATCTTGTCGGAAGCCTTCGCGAGCTTCTTCTGGTTCTTCTCGGGCTTGTCCGAGAGCTCGTCAGTAGCAGTGCCGCGGAACAGGAGCCCCTTCGTCTTCGCGTCGAAGATGTCCACGACCAGCGTGCCGACCAGGTACTCGGAGGTCGTCGTGGTGGCTGTACCCATGCCGGCGCCACCCCAGCCGCGGTAGCCGTAGCCGCCGTAGCCGCCGGAGTAGAACGTGTTCAGGCTCTTCTGCTTCTCGGTCGCCCCGTGCAGCAGCACGAGCGCGTCGGGATTGTCGTCGACCTGCTTCCAGCCCTTCTCGGTGAGGGCCTGGGTGATCTCGTCCTGCACCCGTTTCTCGCTGATCTGGTTGTTCCAGCTGGTGGCGATCTTGATGCTGAAGGTCTTGATCGCCGCGAAGTTGGCGGCGTGGTCGTAGTCGGTCTTGACGTCCTGCGCGAAAACCGCGGTGCTCACGAAGACGAGCGCGGCGGCGATGGCGAGCTTGCGCATATGGCTGGTCCTCCTCTTTCGATCGATGGCTGCGGGAATGGCCTCAATACTCGACGAACAGACGCTGGAGCTCCGTGGCGCTCCGAGGCTTCAAGAGCGCGAGCCGCAGCAGCACGCGCGCCTTCTGCGGATTGAGGTCGTCCGACGCTATCAGGCCCAGCTTGTCGTCGTCCACCTCGACGTTGCGGCCGACGCGGCCCGTGGCCACGCGCGACGAGCGCACGCAGACGACGCCCTTCTTCGCCTGCGCGGCCAGGGCGTCGAGCGCGGTCTTCGTCATGTTGCCGTTGCCGACGCCCGCGATCACGAGGCCTTTGGCTCCGGCCGCGACGGCCGCGTCCAGGATCGCGCCGTCCATGTTCTCGTGGGCCATGATGATGTCCACGCGTGGCAGCGCCGTGACGCCGTCGAGCGAGAACTCGCTGTCGACGGTGTTCTTGCCCACCGCCCCGCGGTAGAACTCGGCCTCGCCGTAGGCCACCGTGCCGACCAGGCCGCGCAGCGGCGACAGGAACGTCTGCACCGCGGTGGTGCTGGTCTTGGTGAGCGACGCGGCGCCGTGGATCCAGTCGTTGACGACCACCAGCACGCCGCGCCCGGCCGCGTCCTTGTTCGCCGCCACCGCGACGGCGTTGAAGAAGTTGAGCGGCCCGTCGGCGGAGAGCGCGGTGGACGGGCGCATCGCGGCGGTCAACACGACCGGCTTCCTCGACTTGACCACCAGGTTCAGGAAGTAGCCGGTCTCTTCGATCGTGTCGGTGCCGTGCGTGATCACGACGCCGTCGACGTCCGCCATCGCGCAGAGCTCGTTCACGCGGCGCGCCAGCTTGAGCCAGACCTCGTCGTTCATGTCCTGCGAGCCGATGTTGGCGATCTGCTCGCCGCGCAGCGCAGCGAGCTTCTTCGCCTGCGGCACCGCGGCGAGCAGCTGGTCGACGCCCACCTGGCCGGACGTGTAGGCCGCCTGCACGTCGCTGCCGGCGGCGCCGGCGATGGTGCCGCCAGTGGCGAGCACCACGACGTTCGGGAGCTTGTCCGCGGCGAGCACGGGAGCGACGAGCAGGGCGGCGAAGGTGATCGCCGTCCAGGCGAGACGCAGCGTTCGTGTCATGACAGACCTCCAGCGAGCGGGGATTGGCGGCCGCTCATAGGTCGTGCTCGACGCGGGTGCAGGCGTGGACATGAGTCTTCTCCGGGCTACTTCCGGCCGTTGCGCAGACGGCCGTTGCGCGGATCCGAGTCCAGGTGCAGGTAGGCGAGCAGCTCGGTCTCGAGCCGTAGCCGCAGCGCCGCGTACTCCCGCCGCAGTCCGTCCGTGGTCTGCCGTCCGTGCGAGACCGTGCAGATCTCGTAGTCCTCGCACAGCTCGCGGAAGACGACGTCGTGCTGGTATAGCTCGGCCACTTGCTCCTTCAAGTGCGGGAATTGCTCGCTGACGAGAACCAGGGACGTGGACATGGATGACCGGCAGGCCGAAGATGGCCTATCGGAGCGGGGGCTGGAAGTAACAGCCGCGTAAGTTACGGTTTCAGCGGCGAAAAGCGCCAAGACCCTCCCCGCCGCACGAAAAAGCGCTCCGGACGGTGGCGCCCGCGTCAGCCACGGAGGTTCTCAGTACGCGTATGCGACGTAGATCATCCCGTACGCGAAGTTCTTGGTCCGGTCGAAGGCCTGCCGCACGAACTCCTTCGGATTCGCGTAGGCCGCGACGACGCTCACGGTGAAGGCCTTGTTGAGCTTCCAGTCGCAGTAGGCGTCGAGCTCGAACGCGATGTCCTTGGAAGTGATCCGAGGGTCGGCCACGGGCAGCTTGTCGAGCCTGATCAGGTACGCGATCAGGCCCGCCCCGACCGAGTCGCTCGGCGTCAAGTGCAGCCGGACCTGCTCCGTGACCAGGTTCGAGTTGCTCACGAAGTACTCGCCCGCGATCTCGCCCTGCCACCAGGTGCCCCAGTCGTAGAAGCCCGGCAGCAGCGGGTCGAAGGCCTCGCTCGCCGGCGTCGCGGCGTCGTCGCCCTCGAAGAACGCATGACGGTAGGAGAGCTTGGGCTTCCATGCCACGTTGCCCAGCTCGTAGGCGATCTGGGCGTTCCAGGCGTCCGACTGGATGAGCTCGCCGTTCTCCTCCCGCGCGTACTCGAGCTCGAAGGAGAGACCCGGCAGGCTCTTGAACGGGGCGGTGAAGGCCCGCGCGTCGTACACGTTGAGACCGTCGCGGTCCGGGCGCTCGTCCGCGTCCGCGTGGAACCGGAGGTAGCTGAGCCCCAGTGTCGTGCTTTCGCTCGGAGCGAACTCGTAATTGGCTCCCCAGAGCCGAGTTCCCGTCTCGCTCTCGGGGACTTCGTCGCGGTCGAGGTAGAAGACCTCGAGGGTGTGATGCTCAGGCTTGAGGCGGCCCACCGCCGCGAACTGCCAGGCCTTGCGCGCATTGGACCAGTAGCCGCCGCGGCTACCGCCTTCCCCGCCCCCGTCCCACAGGATGAACCCGTGACCGATCGTGTACTGGGTGCGGCCCACGGTGAAGTCGAGCAGGCTCTCGGTTCCCGTCGACTTTCCGGAGCGCCAGCCGACGTAGGCGTCCTCGACCTTGAACGAGGACGCGTCCTCTCCGACGAGAGAGGGCGGGGCCGCGAACGTGCGCTCGCCGACGACGCTGGCCTTGCCGTAGATCTCGCTCTCTCCCACGCCGAAGCTGGCCGAGATGGCCGGCTTGACATAGCTCTCCGCCCAGTTGTCGCCCAGGTTCCCCGAGGGATCGGGATGGGCGTTGGTGTAGAGCGAGTGCGCGAAGCCAAACCCGCCCAGGCCGGCGTCGAGGTTGAAGGTCCAGTGGCCCGCCTTCGGCAGGCCGGTGGAGCGCTCCTCCTCGGCGGGCGCGGGGGTCGGCGTGGGCGTCGGCGTGGGTGCCGGTGCCTGCGCGCGGGCGATTGCCGCGCCTGACACGAAGAGGCCGACGGCCAACGAGCGCGGGAGAGCAGGCCACACAGCTCGCCGCTTGGGGAAGGACCGTCGGTCGGCTGGGAGGCGCGGTGGCATGTGTGGCCTGCAGCAGCGACCTTGCCGCGGGCCGCGCTCGCCGAACAAGTAACAAACGGGGTAAGTTACGGGGGCAGCAGCCGGATTCAGGTCTTCGTGCTCCCTTCCTCGGGTCGGGGTCTTGCTGGCAACGCTCAGTGCGCCACGAGCCCCGCCGCCCGGAACACCGCGCACGCCCGCTCGACTGTGTCGGGCGGCGGCGGCTTCACGTCGTCGAGCCGGTACTCGAGGCCGAGCTGCTTCCACTTGAAGCGGCCCATCTGGTGGAACGGCAGCACGTCCACGCGCTCGACGTTGCCGAGCTCGGCCGCGAAGCGGGCGACGCCCTCGATCTCGCCGGGCTCGTCCGACCACCCCGGCACCAGCACGAAGCGGACCCAGACCGGCCGCCGGCGCTCGGCGAGGCGGCGTGCGAACGCGTGCGTCGGGGCGAGGTCCATCCCGGTGAGCTGGCGGTGGCGTTCGGGGTCCCAGCCCTTGAGGTCGAGCAGCACCAGGTCGGCGAGCTCGAGCTCGGCGTCGCTCAGCCGGTCGCCGTAGTAACCGTTGGTGTCGAGCGCCGTGTGGATCCCGAGGCCGCGCGCCGCCGCGAGCAGCTTGACCGCGAAACGGTCCTGCATCAGGGCTCGCCGCCGCTGAGCGTGAAGCCGCCGGACATCACCTTGAGCCCCTGGCGATACTTGCCGAGCTCCTGCGTCGCGCGCGCGACCGTGATCGGGATCCCGTTCGTCACCTTCCAGGTGTCCGGGTTGTGGCAGTAGAGGCAGCGCCACATGCAGCCCGCCGTCCAGGCGACCACCCTCACCCCTGGCCCGTCCACGGCGGAGCCCGTCGTGAACGAGTGCAGGAAGCCGACGTCGCCGCTCGCGAGCGCGGAGCGGACGTCGGCCTCCGGGACGTGCTCGCCGAGCCCGACGCGCAGCTCGAACGGGCTCTTCGCCGCGAGCGGTTGGCGCGGAGCGCGCTCGTCCGGCTTCTCGGCCTCAGGCACCGTGGAATGTCCGGTTGATCACGTCCTGCTGCTGCTCCCGCGTGAGCCGCACGAAGTTCACCGCGTAGCCGGACACGCGGATCGTGAGGCTCGGGTACTTCTCCGGGTGGTCCATCGCGTCGAGCAGGGTGTCGCGGTTCAGCACGTTCACGTTCATGTGGAAGCCGGTGACCCCGAAGAACGCGTCGAGCATGCCCCTGAGGTTGCGTGACGCGGTCCTCGGCCACGCGTCCCAGGCCCTCGGGCACGAGCGTCGTCGTGAGCGAGATGCCGTCCGCAGCGTCGCGATACGGGATCTTGGCAACCGAGGCGCCCGCGGCGTGGATGCCGTGGCTGTCGCGACCGTGCATCGGGTTGGCGCCCGGCGCGAAGGGCTCTCCCTTGCGGCGGCCGTCCGGGGTGTTGCCGGTCGCCTTGCCGTACACGACGTTCGACGTGATCGTCAGGATCGACTGCGTGTGCAGGGCGTTGCGGTAGGTCGGGTACTTCCGCAGCTTCGTCATGAACGTGCTGACGACCCACGTCGCGAGGTGGTCGACCCGATTGTCGTTGTTGCCGAATACCGGGAACTCGCCTTCGCGTGACGTAGTCGGTGACCAGCCCCGTCTCGTCGCGGACCACCTTGACCTTCGCGTGCTTGATCGCCGAGAGGCTGTCGGCGACCACCGACAGTCCGGCCATGCCGAACGCCATCGTCCGGACCGGCGCGTAGTCGTGCAGCGCCATCTCGATCCGCTCGTAGGCGTACTTGTCGTGCATGTAGTGGATGACGTTCATGGCGTTGACGTACACGCCGGCGAGCCAGTCCATCATCTTCTCGAAGCGCGAGACGACGTCGTCGAAGTCGAGGTACTCGCCCTCGACCGCCCCGAGCTTCGGGGCCACCTGCTCGCCGCTCGATCTCGTCGCGCCCGCCGTTGATCGCGTACAGCAGGCACTTGGCGAGGTTGGCGCGGGCCCCGAAGAACTGCATCTGCTTGCCCACCAGCATCGGCGAGACGCAGCAGGCGATCGCCCCGTCGTCGCCCCACGCGCGGCGCATGATCTCGTCGCTCTCGAACTGGATCGAGCTCGTGTCGATGGCCACCTTCGCCGAGAAGCGCCGGAAGGCCTCGGGCAGCCGCGGCGAGTACCAGATCGTCAGGTTCGGCTCGGGCGCCGGCCCCAGGTTGTAGAGCGTCTGCAGGAAGCGGAAGCTCGTCTTCGTGACGAGCGGCCGGCCGTCGTCGCCCATGCCGCCGATCGACTCGGTGACCCAGGTCGGGTCGCCGGCGAACAGCTCGTCGTACTCCGGCGTGCGCAGGAAGCGCACGATGCGCAGCTTGATCACGAAGTCGTCGATGATCTCCTGGGCCTGCGACTCGCGTGAGCGTCGCCCGCGGCGAGGTCGCGCTCGAAGTAGATGTCGAGGAACGTGGACGTGCGCCCGAGCGACATCGCGGCGCCGTTCTGCTCCTTCACCGCCGCCAGGTAGCCGAAGTAGAGCCACTGGACCGCTTCCTTCGCGGTCGCGCGCCGGGCGCGAGACGTCGAAGCCGTAGCTCGCGGCCATCTGCTTCAGCTCCTTGAGCGCGCGCAGTCTGCTCGCCGAGCTCCTCGCGGTCGCGGATGATCTCGTCCGTGGACATCTGGGCGTCGAGCGCCGCCTTCTCCTGCTGCTTTCGCTCGATCAGGCGGTCGACGCCGTAGAGCGGCGACCCGCCGGTAGTCGCCGATGATGCGGCCGCGGCCGTAGGCGTCGGGCAGCCCGGTGAGGATGTGCGAGCTGCGGCACCGACGGATGTCCGCTGTGTAAGCGTCGAAGACCGCCTCGTTGTGGGTCTTGCGGTACTTCGTGAACGCCTCGACGACGTGCGGGTCGGGCTCGTAGCCGTAGGCCTTGAGCGCGCTCAGCACCATCCGGAAGCCGCCGTTGGGCATGATCGCGCGCTTGAGCGGCGCGTCGGTCTGGAGGCCGACGATGATCTCGTTCTCGCGGTCGATGTAGCCGGGCGCGTGGGCGGTGATCGAGCTCGGGATCTGCGAGACGTCGAGCACGCCCTTTCTTCCGCTCCTCGACGAACAGCTCGGTTGAGCCTCTCCCAGAGCTCCTCGGTGCGGGCCGTGGCCGGCGCCAGGAACGCCTCGTCGCCCTCGTAGGGCTGTGTAGTTCTGCTGGATGAAGTCCCGGACGTCGAGCTGCTTCTGCCAGATCCCCGACTTGAACCCCCGCCAGGGCGGCGCTCGCCGTCTTCCACCTTCGCCTTCGTCGCCGTCGCCATCGCTTCGCTCCTCTACTTCCGCCCGCCGGGCGCGGGCTCCTCCAGTCCCAAGAGCCGCGCCGTGTGGCGCGCGATCATCAGCTCTTCGTTGGTCGGGATCACCCACGCGGAGACGCGGCTCGCCGGGCGTCGAGATGCGCGGGCCCCGCGCCGCATTCGCCTCTTCGTCGATCTCGATCCCGAGCCACGCCGAGGCCTCGCAGATCCGGCTGCGGATCTCGGCCGAGTTCTCGCCGATGCCGGCCGTGAAGACGAGCGCGTCGATCCCGCCGAGCACCGCGGCGAGCGCACCCGATCTCCTTCGCGGCCCGGTAGACGAAATAGTCGACGGCGAGCGTCGCGCCGCGGGTCGCTCTTGCCGAGCAGGTCGCGCATGTCGTTGCTGATGCCGGAGATCCCGAGCAGCCCCGACTTCTTGTAGAGCAGCGTTCTCGACGTCCTTGGCCGACATCCCGAGGCGTCTGGAACAGGTGCAGCACGACGCCGGGATCGAGTGCGCCGGGCCGCGTGCCCATGCAGAGCCCGTCGAGCGCGGTGAAGCCGAGGCTGCTGTCCATGCTCTTGCCGCCGCGCAAGCGCGCAGAGGCTGGCGCCGCTTCCGAGGTGAGCGACGATCACGCGCCCCTCGGCGATCTCGGGTGCGATCTCCGGCAGCACCGACGCGATGTACTCGTACGACAGGCCGTGGAAGCCGTAGCGCTGTACGCCGCTTCGCGCGGATGTCGCGCCGGCAGCGGCACGAGCTCGGCGACCGCGGGCTGCCCGCGGTGGAAGCTCGTGTCGAAGCAGGCGACCTGCGGCACCTCCGGCATGCGCTCGAAGAGCACGTCGATCGCGCCGAGGTTGTGGGCTGATGCAGCGGCGCGAGCGGGACCAGCGCCCGCAGGCCCTCGAGGACCTCTTTCGTCACGACCACCGGCGTCGCGTGGCTGGCGCCGCCGTGGACGACGCGGTGCCCGACGCCGACCACGCGGGCGTCGCCGTAGCGGGAGCGGAGCCAGGCCGCGAGCGCGTCGAGCGCGGCGCGCCCGTCGCGCACCGCCGCGTCGAGCGTCTGGTCGACGAGCTTCGCGTCAGCGCCGTCCTTCGCGGACAAGCGCGGCGTCGTGCCGATGCCCTCGATCTGGCCGCGCGCGTCGAGCGCGGAGCCGCCGGCGGCCGAGCGCTGGTAGACGCAGAACTTGAGGCTCGAGGAGCCGGCGTTCAGGACGAGCAGCGAGTCGCTCACGGACGCTC
Source organism: uncultured Acidobacteriota bacterium (assembly GCA_963740655.1). Classification (GTDB taxonomy): domain Bacteria; phylum Acidobacteriota; class Vicinamibacteria; order Fen-336; family Fen-336; genus DATBSL01. The sequence continues at coordinate 588,254 of CAVUFF010000011.1, read as the reverse complement.
CTATCGGGCGGCGGCCGGCTTGCGGCGCGCGTGCGCCGCCAGGACCGCGACTGCGCAGCTCGCGATCTTGGAGCGGACGCTGTCGGCGCGGCTCGTCAGGATGATCGGCACGCGAGCGCCGAGCACCAGGCCGGCGGAGTCGGCGTTGGCGAGGAAGCTGAGCAGCTTCGCCAGGATGTTGCCGGCCTCGAGGTCCGGCGCGAGCAGGATGTCGGGATCGCCCGCGACCTCGGACTCGATCTTCTTCGTCTTGGCCGCCTGCTTGCTGATCGCGTTGTCGAAGGCGAGCGGACCGTCGAGGAGCGCCGCCCGTGATCTGGCCTCGGTCGGCCATCTTGCAGAGGCAAGCCGCGTCCGTGGTGGCCGGCATCTTCGAGGTCACCGTCTCGACCGCGGCGAGGATCGCGAGCTTCGGCTTCGCGACGCCCAGCGACACCACGAGGTCGATCGCGTTCTGGCAGATGTCGACCTTGTCCTCGAGCGTCGGGGCGATGTTGATGGCGGCGTCGGTGACGACCAGCACCTTGTGGTAGGTCGGCACGTCCATGATGAACACGTGGCTGATGCGGCGTCCCGCGCGTAGGCCGCCTTCGCGCGCGACGACCGCCGCCAGCAGCTCGTCCGTGTGCAGGCTGCCCTTCATCAACAGCTCCGCCTTGCCCTCGCGCACGAGCTCGACGGCCTTGCGGGCCGCGCTGCCGGCGTCGGGCGCGTCCACGATCCGGGCGCGCGACACGTCGAGGTTGGACTTTCGCGCGATCTCCTCGATCGTCTTCGCGGGACCCACGAGCAGCGGCTCGATCAGGCGCTTCGCGCCCGCCTCGAGCACGGACTCAAGCGCCGACTTCTCGCAGGGGTAGGCGACGGCCGTGGGGACCGCGGCGAGGCTCTTGCACCGCGCGAGCAGCTTCTCGTACTTGCCGGTTCCGGTACTGGGGCTCAAGGGCTCTCCTATCGCGTGGCGGGGGCCGCTGGCCCCGTTTCCTTCAGGACGAACGTGAGGACGAGCGCGAGACCCACGCCGTAGAGCAGCGGCTCGAAAGCGCCCTGGAAGTGCGCGAGCTGCAGCGCCCCTTCCCCTCCGGCCTGCTGGTGCAGCCGCGAGGCGAACGCGGGGCCCAGCAGCGCGCTGAAGGTGAAGTTCAGGAAGTTGACGACGCCGGTCGCCGTTCCGCTGACTTCCCTCGGGTTGGCCTCCTTGATCACGGTGTACGGAAGCATCGCCGCCCCCGACGCCACGCCGGCCAGGAGTCCGAGCGCGTACGGCGGAAGCACGTCGGCCGGCCCGTGGAGGATCCACGCCAGGCAGAGCAGCAGGACGAAGGCGCCGGCGGCGATCACCGGCTTGCGGCGGCCGAGCCGATCGGACACGAAGCCGAGGAGCGGACAGCCGATGATCCAGCCGAACGGGACCGTCGCCGAGCGCAGCACTGCTTCTGCGTACTCGTGGCCCCGCGCCTCCTGCAGGAAGCGCACGCCCCAGACCATGTCGAGGATCGTGGTCGGGATGAAGAGCAGTCCCGCGATCACGCCGCACAGGATCGACTGCGGGTTCCGGAGCACCGTGCGGAGCGCCTGTCCCGCCTGCCTCATCCAGTCGCCCGGCTGTGCCGCCTCGTCCCGAGGCAGCAGCGCGAAGAGCGCGGCTGCGATCAGAAGCCCCGCGACGCCCATGAAGATCCAGAAGCTGCTCCAGGGCAGCCCGCCGCCGATCAGCGGTCCCACCACGAACTGGCCGGCCGAGCCGCCGGCCATGCCGAACATCTGCGTCGCGCCGATCAGCGTCGCCGCCATCGAGGCCGGGAAGCTCTTCGTGGCGATGTAGACGGCGCCGACGAGCGCGAAGACGCCGCCCGCACCCTGGAGCAGGCGACCGACGCTCGCGAGGCTGCTCCCACCCGTCGCGAACAGGAGCGCGCCTATGCCCACTGCCGCCGCGCCGAGCGGAACGACCTTCCGCGGCCCCAGCCGGTCGAGCGCGACACCGGCCACCAGGCTGAACGGCGAGTAGCCCTAGTAGAAAAGGCCCACGAGCGAGGCGACGGCCGTCGCGCTCAGCCCGAACGCTTCCGACAGCTGCGGCAGCATGACGGCCGGCGCCGAGCGCAGCGTGTACTGGTAGAAGTAGTACACCGCCGTGATCAGCCACGCGACGCCGGCCGCCTTTGCGCTTCGACTCATTAGTCGACTAGCAGAGCGTGACCGAGACCGCGAGGCCGCCCTCGGAGGTCTCCTTGTACTTCGAGTTCATCTCCTTCGCCGTCAGGGCCATGGCCGCGACGGTGGTGTCGAAGTCCACGCGGCGGTCGGCCGGGATCTCGTTGCTCGCGATCATGTAGCCCGTCCACGCCTTCACCGCGCCGAACGCGCAGCGCTCGATGCACGGCACCTGCACGAAGCCCGCGACCGGGTCGCAGGTCATTCCGAGATGGTGCTCCAGCGCCGACTCGGCCGCGTTCGCGACGACTTGCGGGGGCTCGTCCATCGCCTGGGCGACGAGGGCCGCCCCCATCGCGGAGGCGACGCCGATCTCGGCCTGGCAGCCGCCCTCGGCGCCCGAGAGCGTCGCGTTGTGCTTGCCGAGGTAGCCGATGACGGCGCCGGCCAGCAAGCCCTCGCGGATCTTCGGCTGCGGCAGCTTGCGGCCGCCCTCGCCGAGCGCGTAGACGAGCGCCGGGATGACCCCGGCCGAGCCGCCCGTCGGGGCGGTGACGACGAGGTGGCCGCGGGCGTTCTCCTCGGAGCCGGCGAGCGCGTACGCGGAGACGACGCCGATGCCGCGCTGGCGCTCGAACTTGTCGTCCATCGCGCGCTTGTAGACCTCGCCCGCCTTGGTCTTCAGCTTGATCGGGCCGGGGAGCGTGCTCGTCGGCGCGGCCAGGCCAGACTTGACGATGGCCACCATGGCGCCGGAGATCTTGTCGAGAAACGCGTTGATCTCGGCCTCGGTCTTGCCCGACACCGCGACCTCGTTCGCCATCGCCACCTGCGCGACGGTCAGCTTGTTCGCCTCGGCGTGGCCCAGCAGCTCCTTCATCGTGGCGTACGGGTACTTCGGCTGGCCCTTCTTCGGCGGCTCGTAGCCCTTCCACTCGATGAACCCGCCGCCGACCGAGTAGTACTCCAGCTCGAGGAGAACGGCGTCGCCGCCCATCAGCTTGCAGGTCATCGTGTTGGGGTGCGGGAAGTCCCCCTTGGGAGCGTCGTAGACGACGTCCGCGAGCGAAACGTCGAAGGACTTGTCGCCCAGCTTCACCGGGAAGACCTGGTCCGGCTTGTCGCGCAGCCCGTCGAGGAAGAGCGGATCGACGGTGGCCGGCTCCTTGCCCACGATGCCGGCGAGGGCGGCGCGCTCCGTGCCGTGCCCCTTGCCCGTGGCGCTCAGGCTGCCGAAGAGGTGCACCTTGAGCGCGGTGGCCTTCGCGAGGGTCTCCGGCGGCAGCTTCGTGCAGCGCTGGTAGAAATCGTAGGTGATGCGCATCGGGCCGATCGTGTGCGAGCTCGAGGGGCCGGGGCCGACCTTGTAGAACTCCTCGAGCGTCGTCATCACCGGTCCCTTCGACTTCTTGACCACGTCGAGGTCGGCCGACAAGGCCGGTGCCTTGACCTCCGGCGGCGGCGCCGTGGCCGCCGCAGTCTGCTGCTTCTCGGTCGGCGTGCAGCCCGTGATGACGGCCGCAGAGCCGATGACGGCGCTCCGCATCATGAACGTCCGGCGGTCCACCCCGGACGGAACCTCCGTCGAGACGAACTCTGTTTCGGTGGGAAGCAAGGATTCCTGGCCAGGATCCCTGGGTTTCATACTGTCCTCCTCTTCTCCGAGCAGGACGAGAATGGACGCAAGGCCGATCCGGCCGGAAGTATCAGCCGAGTAAGTTACGGTTTCATGGCGGCGGGAGGGCTCGGCTGCGGCTGGCCGATGACCGCCAGGGGCTCGCCGAGAGAGCTGGCCCTTCGCGCTCGCCGGCGTCGAGCGGCGGCGCTATCGTCGCGAGCACCCCCGCGCCTCCTCCGAGGTGCGGCAGCGACAGCGTCACGCCAGAACCTCGGACGACTCGTCGGCCGGCGCTCGTGGGACACCCGCTTCTTCAGCAGCTTCTTCCTCATCCCTCACCCGCATCGAATGCACGTCCCGGGCACGATCGCGCGCTTGCCGCTCTTGCGGCGCTCGCACGAGCCGTGAGAGGGTACCGAGATCGGAGGCGACCAATGGCCAGATGCAAGGCTGTCGTGTCAATCGCGTCGCTCGCACTACTGACGCTGCTGGCCGGCCCGATTCGAGCTGGTGCGGCGCTGGTCGCGCTCGGGACGCAAGGCGGCGGCGCGCTCGATCCCGCCTACCTCGACAAGCTGCTGGCACCCGTCGCGCTCTACCCCGACCAGCTGCTCGCGCAGATGCTGCTCTGCTCCGGAAACTCGCGCAAGGTCGGCGAGCTCAGCAAATGGCTGAAGCAGAACTCGGCGCTCAAGGGCAGTGAGCTGCAGCAGGCCGCCGAGAAAGCGGGCTTCGAGCCGAGCTTCGTGGCGCTCGTGCCCTTCCCGCAGGTGGTCGACTACATGGCCGGCAACCTGACCTGGACCTCCCAGCTCGGCGGGGCGTTCGCGACCGACCGCGGGGCGGTGTTCGACGCCATCCAGCGGCTGCGCAAGCAGGGCCAGGCGGCGGGCAACCTGAAGAGCACGCCGCAGCAGACCGTGGAGACGCAGACGACCAAGGGTGGCGAGCAGGTGATCGTGATCGAGCCGGCGAACCCGCAGGTGGTCTACGTCCCGCAGTACAACCCGACGGTGGTGTACACGCAGCCGGTACCCACGACCGTCGTCGTACACGAGGACCACGACGACGAGGCAGCAGCCGCCGTGATCGGCTTCGCCGCCGGCGTCGCGATCGGCGCGGCGATCAACAACAACTACAACTACGGACCGTACGGCTACCGCGGCGGCGCGTACATGTACAACGACGGGTGGGACGACTGGTACGACAACCGCGAGGACGCGCGCGAGGACTACTACGAGAACCGCGAGGACGCGCGCGAGGACATGCAGGACCACCGGGAGGACATGGCGGGCGAGCGCTCCGAGCGGGCCGAGGACGCGCGGGAGAACCGCGGCGAGCGCGCCGAGGGCACGCAACAGCAGCGCACCGATCGGCAGGAAGCGCGCGGCACGCCCGAGGCCCAGGCGCAGCGCGACGAGCGGCGCACGGAGGCGCAGAGCCGGGCTCACGAAGCTCGGAGCACGGGCACGACGCAGTCGGCGCGGTCCTCCGGGACGTCCACCTCGCCGGCTTCGACCGAGCGCGGCAGTGGCGAGCGGAGCCGGACGAGCAGTGATCGCAGCGGCACGCGCTCCGACTCCTTCTCCGGCTACTCGAGCGGTCGCTCGACGCGGTCCGAGAGCTCGCGCGGCAGCCGCAGCCGCTCGGGCGGCGGCGGCGGCGGCCGGAGCCGCAGGCGATGAGCGCCCGGACGCTCGCCGTAGCGGGCTTGCTGCTGGTGGCTGCGTCTGGCGCCGACGCAGCGGGGCCGCGCGTCTTCGCGACACCCGAGGAAGCGGCCAAGGCGCTCGTCGACATCGTCAAGGCCAACGACCTCCCCGGGCTCGTCGCCCTGTTCGGACAGTCCGGACAGGACCTCCTCGACACCTCCGACGCCGCCACGGGGCGCCGGAACCGGGAGGTGTTCGTTGCCGCGGCGGCCGAGAGTCTCGGGCTCGGCGATCTGGGTGCGAACCGCAAGGAGCTGATCCTCGGCAACGAGGCGTGGCCCTTTCCTGTCCCGCTCGTCAAGCGAGCGGGCGGGTGGTCGTTCGACGCGGCGGCCGGCCGCGAGGAAGTCCTGAACCGGCGCATCGGACGCAACGAGCTGGCCGTCATCCGAATCCTGCACGACTACGTAGCCGCGCAGCGCGCCTACGCCGCCACGGGCCACGACGGCAAGCCCGCCGGGCGATACGCGCGGCAGTTCGGCAGCGACCCGGGCCGGCAGAACGGGCTCTACTGGCCCGCGCAGCGCGGCGAGCCGCGGAGCCCCCTCGGCGTGCTGGTCGCCGAGGCTTCGGAGCAGGGGTACAAGCGTCACGGCGAGGGGTCGTCCCCGTTCCACGGCTACTACTTCCGCATCCTCGAGGGCCAGGGCCCGGCCGCGAAGAGCGGCGCGACCGAGTACGTCGTGAACGGCGAGATGACGGGCGGCTTCGCGCTCGTCGCCTGGCCCGTGTACTACGGGGAGTCCGGGGTGATGACGTTCATCGTCAACCAGGACGGCGTGGGCTACGAGAAGGACCTCGGACAGGAGACCAAGGCGGCGGTCGAGAAGATCACGCGCTACGATCCCGCCGCGGGCTGGCGCCCGGTGCGGGCCGGCTCCGATCGCCCGTGAGCGACCGTCCGCAGAGCCAGACCGAAGCCCGCGTGTGGGTCGTGGGGCCGGGGGTGTCGCGACTCCGGACCGATCAGCTTGCCACCGAAGAGCCGTTGAGATCCGCCTGCGCGCGGCAGGCATCGACGCAAACGCGGGTCCCCTTCCCGTCTTGCGGCGGCGCCGCGAGGGCGCCGGGCGGCGCACGGTGGCGATCACCATGCGTACTCCCGGGGCCGACTTCGAGCTCGCGGCGGGGTTCCTCTACGGCGAGGGGATCATCCGGAGCGGCGCTGAAATCCGCGGCATCTCCCATTGCGAGGAACCCGACCTCGACGAGAGCAAGCGCTACAACATCGTGAAACTCAGCGTTGCCCGCTGGTCGGTCCAGCCGTGGGACAGCTCTGCCTGCAACAGCCGTCGATAGCCCTCTCACTCCTCACCCACGCGACACCGCTTCGGCACCTCCGCAGGACGGGCTGCAAACGCCTCGCACGCCCACCCAGTTGCGCCACCGAGGCATCATCCCAGCATGGCGCACACGAGCCGCGCATCAAACCACCTAGTGGACTGTAACAACTGAATCGGTGGTATACTTTGGGCTGTGAGACATGAGCGCCTCCGCATCACACCGACAGAGAGAAGGAAGCTCCGGAAACTCTCCCGACTGCGTAGCGCGCGGGCGGAGATGGTTCAGAGAGCGCGTCTGATCTTGATGCTCGACGAAGGACGTACCTACGCCCAGGTGGAGCAAGCCTTGGGCTGCAGCTCGCCCTACATCACCCGCTGGAAGCGGCGCTTCTTGGGAAGCCGGATCCGCGGGCTCGATTCGCGTTACGTGGGTGGTCAGCCGCGGGTGCGAACCGCGGCACTTGAAGCCAAGGTCCTCGAGAAGACCCGCACCCAGCCGAAGGATGGCTCGACCCACTGGAGCACGCGCAAGCTCGGCGCCGAGCTTGGCGTCAGTCACATGATGGTGGCGCGGGTGTGGGCACGGGCGGGACTCCAGCCCCATCGGCTGGAGCGCTACATGGAGTCCGACGATCCCGACTTCGAGCGCAAGGCCGCGGACATCATCGGCTTGTACCTGAACCCTCCGCGCCAGGCCGCCATCTTCTGCTTGGACGAGAAGTCTCACATCCAGGCGCTCGACCGATTGGATCCCGTCCTGCCGCTGTCCCCCGGACGGGCCGAGAGGCACGGCTTCGAGTACTACCGACACGGGACGTTGTCCCTCTATGCCGCGTTGGACACGCACAGCGGTGAGGTCCTGGGCAAGCCGGTGGCTCGGCATACCAGCCAGGAGTTCATCGGATTCCTGCGGGAGGTAATCGACTCGCAGCCGCGCGGTAAGGAAATCCACGTCATCCTCGACAACCTCTCGGCCCACAAGAGCGCTGCGGTCCGTGAGTTCCTGGACAACCACCCTCAGATCCACTTCCATTTTACCCCGACCTACTCGTCGTGGCTGAACCAGGTGGAGATCTGGTTCTCCAAGATCGAGCGGGACGTCATCGCCCGCGGCGTCTTCACCTCGGTCGCCGACCTCGCCCGCAAGCTCATGCGCTACATCCGGCACTACAACAAACGCGCCAAGCCCATCCGCTGGACCTACCGCGATACCTCACGCCGGATCACCCACGATTCGGCTGTTACGGTCCACTAGCTCACCCCAATTAATCAAGTGAGCATGAAAGGAAAGAAGTCGTGAAGAAGCTACTCGATCCCGCAACACTGGATGCCGCCATGGACAAGGTCCATCGCGCGGGGATGCCGGGAGTGTTCGCCGAAGTGCGCGACGGCGACCAGGTATGGCGCGGCGCGGCCGGCGTCGCCGATGTCAGCACCGGCCGTCCCGCAACCCCCGACATGCGCCACCGCGTCGGTAGCATCACCAAGACGTTCACGGCTGCCGCCGTCATGCAACAGGTCGAAAGAGGTCAGGCTCAGCTCGACGCCCCCGTTGGCCACTATCTACCGCGCCTGGTGCCCGGAGAGCGCGGCCAGGCGATCACGGTTCGGATGCTGCTCAACCACACGAGCGGTCTCGCTGAATACCTTCCCTATGCATACCCATCACTCGAGGCGTTTCCTAAGCTGGCGGACACGACGCCGGAAAGCCTGGATGACAGCCGGTTCAGGCAGTTTCAGCGGACGGACCTGATTAACATGGGAGTCACCGCCCCTCCGGTCGGGACGCCCGGTGGCACGCCGGGGATGTACTCCAATACGAACTACTTACTCCTCGGCCAGCTGCTGGAGCAGGTGACTGGCACCACGGCCGAGGACTGCATCACCCGGAGCGTGATTGAACGCGCCGGACTCCGGCACACGGAGCTTCCTGTCGGGCCGCGTGTCGACGGGCCTCACTCGCGGATGTACGAGGCGTGGTTCGGCATGATCGACCCGCCGCGCGACTACAGCGTCTTCGACATGTCCTGGGTCGGTCCTGCCGCATCTCTCATATCCACGGTCGCGGACCTGAACCGCTTCTTCGGCATGCTGCTTGCGGGTGAGATAGTCGACCGTTCGTCGCTGGCACAAATGCAGAGCACCGTCCCGGTCATCTCCCAAGAGGGAAAGAAGATCGAGTACGGCCTGGGTCTGCACAGGCGGGAAGTCCCCGGTTGCGGCACCTTCTGGGGCCACGACGGCTCAGTTTGGGGTGGCGGAGCCATGTCTATGGCTAGCGCAGACGGCAAACGGCAGATGTCCGTGGCGGTAAACCTGCAAAGGTGGAACGAGCTGGACTCCTCAGGGAAGCCGCGCCCTCATGCAATCGACGACGCGCTGACGGCCCTCTACGAGTTGGCGATGTGCGGGCACACAGACAAGGCGGACGGGGATGCTGCGGAGGAACGGCGATGATGTCGCTGCCACAGCTCCGCCGCGTTTTCCACGGTCGGGTAATCGCGTCGAACGATGCCATCTATGACGAGGCCCGCGCAGTCTTCTACGGCGGGATCGACCGCCGTCCGGCGCTGATTGTCCAGGCCAAGGACGTCTCCGACGTCTCTCGGGTCGTCTCCCTCGCGCGCGAGAGCGGGCTGGAGCTCGCTGTCCGCAGCGGCGGCCACAGTATCGCCGGCTACAGTGTCTCCGAAGGAGGTGTCGTGCTCGACCTTCGAGCGATGAAAGCGCTGAACATCGACAGCGCCGGACGCACAGCGTGGGCCGAGGCAGGGCTGACCGCGGGCGAATACACGAACGCCGCGAGCGCCCACGGCCTTGCGACCGGGTTCGGCGATACCGGCTCCGTCGGGATCGGGGGGCTCACGCTCGGCGGCGGCGTCGGCTACCTCGTGCGCAAGCACGGTCTCACGATAGACGACCTGTTGGCCGCGGAGGTCGTGACCGCAGATGGCCAACTCGTTCGCGTGGACAACGGGACACATCCCGACCTTTTCTGGGCGATTCGGGGAGGCGGCGGGAACTTCGGGGTGGCGACGCGGTTCCAGTTCCGATTGCACGAGGTCGATATGATCGTGGGCGGCATGCTGATACTGCCGGCGACGCCTGAGATCATTGCCTCCTTCGTCGCCGAGGCCGAGACCGCTCGGGAGGAGCTCTCGACCATCGCCACCGTCATGAAGGCGCCGCCGATGCCGTTCTTGCCCGCAGAGGTGCACGGCAAATTAATCGTGATGGCCAAGCTGGTCTTCGCCGGCGACGTCGAAGCCGGTGAGCACGCCGTCGCGCCGTTCCGCTCGCTCGCCGAGCCCGTCGCCGACATGCTGAAGCCGATGCGCTACCCGGAGATCTACCCACCCGACCAGGGCAATCACCCGGTCGCCTCCATCCGCACGATGTTCCTAGAAACGATCGATGGCTCCGTGTCACAGGCGATCGCCGAGCACCTTCGAGCCTCGACCGCGCAGATGGCCGCGATCGAGATCAGGGTGCTTGGTGGGGCGGTGGCCCGCGTAAGCGCCGACGCCACTGCCTTCGCCCACCGTGACTCGCGCATCATGGTGAACATCGCCGCGATGTACGCGGATGCCAATGAGGCGGCCGTGCACGACCCGTGGGTCGACGATTTCGCGGGAGCGCTGCGCCAGGGCGACGGCGGCGCGTACGTAGGCTTCCTCGGCGACGAGGGCGAGGCGCGGGTTCGTGAGGCCTACCCAGGGGCGACTTGGGAGAGGCTTGCGGCAGTCAAGGGTCGCTACGACCCGTCCAACCTCTTCCGTCTGAACCACAACGTCCTGCCGAGCAAGATCGCCGGCGCGGCGACGCGATAGGTTCTCCGTCTGGACGGCATAGGCGCCGGATCGATGGGACGCGGTGACGCCTGGGCGTGTGGCTGCTTGGTCATGTCCGAGCCCAGGACTCAGGCTCTCGAACTCGGCCCAGGATGCTCTCGCTCGCTGCACGAACTAGCGCCAGGGGTTTATGTGAGCGGAGTACGACTACGGAGCGACGCTTCCTTGATCGTTCGTGAGCAATGCCGTTCATGGATCTCGCAGAGTCCGGCTGGTTTCGGGCAGCCACCCCGCGGCTGGCAAGTTCCGTTTTGGGTCGATAGTTCCAGTTCGCCCAACTGCGGCGACCGGCTCCTTACCGTCTCAAGCAGTCGGCCAGTCGCCGTCGGCCAACGACAACTGATGGCCCGGTCAGCGACATTCAAACGGTGGCGCATGCGCCCCCATTAGCCTGCATTGGGCGCCAACAAATGTACGATGCAAAGATTCCTTTCCCGGTGTACAGCGACGGTCGCCGTGAGCGACAGTGCACACCAAGCCGTCGATGACGGGCGGCACCCGTCTTGGTTTGTTGCAGCACGCTGGCCCCGTCCGGCCGGAATCACGCTCCTCACGCGTCGCCCTTTGCCGAGTCATCGGCGCCCAATGCCGTCCTGCCTCTGAAAGCCGGCGGGCCCTCCCGGGCCTGAGGTTCAGTCGAAAGTCACGCTGCGGCAGGTTGTGCATTGCCGCAGCATCGTCCCTACGGCGAGTACTCGAGTCGCGTCAGGGGTACGCCCGAGGCCGACGCCACCGCGGCCACCGTGCAGCCGCCACTCAGGCGTCGGTGCTCTGCAAGCTGGGCCAGGCTGATTGCGAAGGTCTACCACGTGGATCCCCTCGTCTGCCTCCGCTATGGCCAGCGCATGAGCATCCTCGCCTTCGTCAGCGATCAGCACGCAATCAGCAGAATCCTCGAACACCTCGGCCTACGCCCGCCGGAGCGGGACAGGCCTCCGCCCGCTCGCGAGATCCATGAACGAGGTGGCTTCGGTACAGCTGACCGACAGGTAGAGGCCCTCCGCGAACGGGCTCGGTCGGCCGAGCGGTATCCGCTCGAAAAAGGGCTGGAAGTCGCCGCGGCCGGCACTATGGATCACGAAGGGCACGTCCCACGGGCGCGAGCCCACGACTCCCCGGAAGGCCTCCCCGAACACGTCGCGGCGTATCTCGAGGACCGACTCCGACCGGACCCCCGGGGCCCGATAGGGTGTGCGGACGGGCGCACTCTCGAGTCGCTCCAGCACCTTTTGCCAGTCGGCACGCAGATCGGGGAAGGCCCGCGCTCAGCCGGAGTCGGCCGCGCACTCCTCGAAGATCCGCTCGAGGGCCTGCTGCGCGTTGCGCCCGTGGTACAGAGGGGTCTTCGTCCCCGGGGGCGCGGTCCCCAGGAGCACGACGGCCCGCACGTGGCTCGGAAACATGCGGAGATACGTCAAGGCCAGGGAGGTCCCGTACGACAAGCCGGCGAGATCGATCTTGTCGTGGCTGAGCGCCTTCCGCACGGCGTCGAGGTCGCGAGCGGAGTTCACCGTGGTGTACTGGCGCAGGTCGGCCGTCTTCTCCAACCGCTCGCGGCAGGCTCGGACCATCGCGACCGGATACATCTCGTCGAGGGGACCCTGCCCCTCGGTTTCACAGTGAAGGGGGTTCGAGCGCCCGGTGCCGCGCTGATCGACGAGGACGACGTCACGGTCCTCGCGATAGACCGCGAGGTCCTCCAGGTAAGCTGGGGCCCCCGCAGAGGCGGGCAGCCCGGGACCACCGGCCAGATCGAAGAGCGGCGCCGCCCCCGCCCGGGCCCTCGAGGCCGGCACCACGACCACGTGGAGGCCGATTCTACGGCCGTCGGGCCGGGCCCTGTCTTCCGGCACCGGCAGGGTTCCGCAGCGCAGCGCCTCCCCGTGGGGAATCGACGCGTCGCAGGACCCCAGGGTGAGGGACGGGCCCTCGGCGGACTGGCCGAGGCTGGCGCACAGGAGTAGAAGGGCACCGCCAGGCATATCAGGGAAGCCGCTCGATGGCCTTGTCCAGCAACGTCTTCGCGATCTCCAGTCCGGCCGTGCTTTCGAGGTCGACGCTGATCCAGTACCGGCCCTTGTAGGCCGTGAGACTGTGGAAGGTAGCGTCCCAATAGGCGCTCTCGCCGAGACCGCTCACGGCCTCGCGGGCGGCGGCGTGCTCACGGGCCATCTCGTAGGCGTCCTTGGCCTGGGCCACCGCACCGGCATAGTAGCTCCCCCCCTCGCCGGTGAAGAGGGAGAGGGTGAGGACCTGGGTCATCGGGCGGTCGCCAATCTTCGGGGCGGCAGGGTCGCCGTAGGAGCAGGTGGCGAGGTTGCCCGCCTGCTCTTTGCTCGCCTCCATCACCGACTTGCCCACGATGGCCTCGACCTCGGTCTTTGCGAGGAGCGAGCAGGCGTCGACCGGCGTGAGCGCCGCCTCGGGTGCCGCGGCCGGGGACGCGGAGGCCGCGGGCTTCTCCTTCCGGGATTCGCCACTTCCGCAGCCCGAGGTCGAGAGGACCACGATCGCCACCGATGCGGACAGCAGGGCCTGGGCGTGCCGTGGTTTCATGGGCCTACCTCCCACCTTTTGTTCCCGCAATCGTCGTGCGGCCCGCCGGCCGGCGTCAAGGGGAGGGCCCCCATTCCCCGTGCAGACGCACCCACCGATGAGACTGACGCGCGGGCCCGCCCGCGGCTAATAGCGGCTCATCCTTCCGGCCTCATCGCCCCAAGCAGGGCTGGGTCGGGAGGCGGACCCTCGGAAAGGCCCCGCAGCAGCCCCGGCTCATCCCCCCATGACGCACGAGCCGCGCATCAAACCACCTACGGATAATCGAGGATCTTCACGCCGCCGTCGGCAGTCGTCTTGACGTTGGCGGGCTTGAGGTCGCGGTGCACGACGCCGCGCTCGTGCGCGTACTCGAGCCCCGCCGCGATCTGTCCGGCGACCGCCAGCGTCTCGTCCACCGGCAAAGCGCCCCGCGCGAGCCGCAGCGCGAGGTCCTCGCCCTCGACGAGCTCGAGCGAGAGCGCGAGGATTCCGTCCGCCTCTTCGAGCCCGTGGATCGCGCCGATCCGCGGATGGTTGAGCGAGGCGAGGATCTGCGCCTCGCGGCGGAACCGGGCCAGGCGCTCCGGCTGGTCGGCGACTCGGCCGGGAGGACCTTGAGAGCGACGTCGCGCCCGAGCTTGAGGTCGCGGGCGCGGAGCACCTTGCCCATCCCGCCCGCGCCGATCGCCTCGAGGATCTCGTAGTGCCCGACTCGATCGCGTGGGCCCAGCTCCCGCATCAGCGCATGTCCCGCGGCTGTCCAGTCGAGGCGAGGACACTCGACCAGAGCGTTCCCTCGGGGTCGATCTTCTTGCGCTCGGACACCGCGAGCCGGATCGGCACGTGCGTGAAGCGGTGGCTCCAGAAGCTCACGACCAGGTTCGTGCGGCCGCTCATCGCCGCGTGCGCGGCGCTGTGACCGAGCAACAGGCAGAAGGCCGAGTCGTGCGGAGTCGCCGGCACGCTGCGGATCGCGTAGCTCGGGTCGATGTACTTCAGGGTCATCTCGACGCCTTCCCGCTCGAAGTGCTCGCGGACCTTGTCCCGCAGGAAGACGCCGATGTCGCCGTAGCGCACGTTGCCCGACGCGTCTCTGGCTTGCGCCTTCGCCATCAGGTCCTGGCCGGCCCCTTCTGCCGCCACGACGAGCGCGTGCCCTCGCCGCTTCAGTCGTTCTCCGAGCGCCGACAGGAAGGCTTCGAGACCGAAAGGGACCTCCGGCACCAGGCAGAAGTTCACCTGGCCGTCGACCAGCACGGTGTAGGCGGCGATGAAGCCGGAGTCGCGGCCCATCAGCTTGACGAGCCCGATCCCGTTGCGCGCGGCCTCCGCCTCGGCGTTCGCGGCGCGAGTCGCGCGCCGCGCCTCGCTCACCGCCGTCTCGAAGCCGAAGGTCTTCTGCACGAACGAGACGTCGTTGTCGATCGTCTTCGGGACCCCGACGACGGCGATCGGGCGTCCGCGCCGCGCGGCCTCGTCGCCGATCGCCTGGGCGCCGCGCAGCGTCCCGTCGCCACCGATCGCGAAGAGCACGGAGATGCCGAGCTCGTCGAGCCGGTCGACCATCTCGGCGGGCTGCTGCGGACCGCGCGAGGAGCCGAGGATCGATCCGCCGATCTCGTGGATCCGGCCGACCGAGTCGGCCGTGAGCTCGAGCGGCTCGTGCCCGTGCCGGCGCACGAGCCCTTCGTACCCGTAGCGGAAGCCGAAGATCCGCCTCACGCTGTAGTGGTGGTGCAGGCTCAGCACGATCGCCCGGATCACGTCGTTGAGGCCGGGGCAGAGTCCGCCGCACGTGACGATCCCGCAACCGACGGTGTTCGGGTCGAAGAACAGCGTCTCGCGTGCCCCCGCCGCCTCCATCGACGGCGGCTCAAGGCCGCGGTCGAGCCAAGGCTTCATCTCCGCGAACATCGAGTGGTAGAGCACGCGTTCGTCGTCGCCCGTGAAGCGGACGCCGGACATCGGCGCGGGGATGCGGCACTCGCCGAGCCGCGCGATCGTGAAGTCGAGGTCGGGCCCTGGCATCGTCACGTGACGCTACCACGAGCCTGGGTTACGAATTCGAGGCCGTGCGACACCCGTCGTCGAGGCCCGTGTACTGCACGAGCCCGCCTGCGAAGTAACGGCGAGGATCAGTTACGGTTCAAGACAGGGCTGTGGCTGCGAGCCCCTACGCGCGTCACGCCACGTCGGGCTTCCTCGCGCAGCTGCCGCTCCGCTTCGAGCCAGTCCTGCGTCGGGTCGCCCAGCTCGCCGCCACGGGCACTGAAAATCTTGTACGCGCGACGCTCGATCTCGTCGTGCGGCGGGTTGGCAGCCGCCGCCTTCGTTGCCGGTTCCGCTTTCTGTCTCCGTGCGCTCATCGTTCCCTTCCTCCAACACGAAGATACTCACCCCCGGCGGACCGTCAGCGCAAGCGTCACGATCGCGGGCCGCAGCGGCCATCGTGAAAACGATTCCCGGTGTCCGTTTCATTGTCCCGCTCGTTCAGGTGGTTCAATACTCGACCCGCTTGTCGCATTTGTTGAACCTCAACGCCCTCGGCGAGCGTCTTAGCGTGTGAGAGGCGTCGAAAGGTGTCTTCAAACATGCGCAAGGGATTCATCGCGGCGGGGATCGTCGTCGTCGTCGGGGGTGCCACCGCGGCCCTCTACAGCAAGTCGAACTCGGGCAGCGCGAACGGCTTGAAGACGGTCGCCGTCACCCGGGGGTCGGTCGTGGAGAAGGCTCTCGCCATCGGGGCCATAAAGCCGAAACGCGAGATAGCGGTCAAGAGCAAGATCTCGGGCATCGTGAAGACGTCGTTCCGCGAGATCGGCGACCAGGTCCGGCCCGGAGATCCGCTGTTCGAGATCGTGCCCGACCCGACGCCGATGGAGCTCACCGAGGCCCGCCGCGAGGTCGAGATCGCGAAGAACGTATTCGACCAGGCGAAGAAGAAGTACGACCGCTCGCGAACGCTCAAGGATCAGGGCATCG
The DNA here is from genome assembly GCA_963740655.1 of uncultured Acidobacteriota bacterium. Classification (GTDB taxonomy): domain Bacteria; phylum Acidobacteriota; class Vicinamibacteria; order Fen-336; family Fen-336; genus DATBSL01. The sequence goes on along the minus strand of CAVUFF010000011.1, from coordinate 572,113 downwards.
TCGCCACCCAGGACTGGGACCAGGCGGAGAAGGACATCCAGGACGCGCAGATCCGCCTCGACCTCGCGAGCGAGCGGCTCGCCCTCATCGAGAAGGGCCGGGTCAAGACCGAGCGCATGGCCGTCGAGTCGGTGATCCGTTCGCCCGTCTCGGGCACCGTCCTCGAGCTGCTCGTGAACGAGGGCGACCCGGTCGTGCCGCTCACCTCGTACCAGGCGGGCACCGCGCTCACCAACCTCGCCGACATGAAGACGCTCGTCTTCAAGGGCACGGTCGACGAGATCGACGTGGGCAAGCTGCACGATGGCATGCCGGCCCACATCAAGATCGGCGCGCTGCCCGACGCGAAGGTGGACGGGAAGATCTACAAGATCTCGCCCAAGTCCAAGACCGCGGAAGGTGCGACGCTCTTCGACGTGGAGATCGAGCTCCTGCCCGGCAGCGGTGTCGTCCTGCGCGCGGGCTACTCGGCGAACGCCGAGATCGCCGTGCGCGAGACGCACGACGTGCTCACGGTTCCGGAGCGGCTCGTCACGTTCCAGGACGGCAAGGCGAGCGTCGAGCTGCCGGGCAGGGGCGAGAAGGACCCGCCGATCAAAAGGGAGATCAAGACGGGCCTTTCCGATGGCATGAACGTCGAGGTGGCGGAGGGGCTCACGGAGAAGGACCTCGTGATCGAGCGCCCGCCGAAGAAGATCGAGTAGCCGAGCGCGCGCGCCCCGAGGCACGCCATGAACTCCCTGTCCTTCCTCCGGCAGATGCTGCTGGACATTCGCCAGCAGAAGATGCGCACGCTGCTGACGCTCTTCGGCATCACCTGGGGAACCGTGTCGGTGGCGCTGCTGGTGGCGTTCGGGGAGGGCCTCGAGGCCCGCGTGCGCAAGAACCAGCGCGGGCTCGGAGAGAGCATCGTGATCGCCTGGCCCTCGCGCACCTCGCTGCCCTTCGAGGGGCTCGGCAAGGGGCGGCGCATCCGCGTCATGGAGGAGGACCTCGAAGCGCTCCGCCGCGAGATCCCGCAGGCGCGCTTCTCCGGCGAGTTCATGCGCGGGCAGAGTGCCTTCCGCCGCGAGCGCACCCGCATCAGCCCCGGCATGTCCGCCACGAACCCCGTCTTCGCGGTGATGCGCAACCTGATCCCGGCGAGCGGCGGCCGCTACGTCAACGACCTCGACGTGGACCGCCGCCGGCGCGTCGTGTTCCTGGGCGACAAGCTCAAGCAGGACCTGTTCGGCGCGGCCGACGCGGTGGGCCGAACGGTCATGATCGACAACGTCCCGTTCCTGGTCGTGGGCGTCATGGAGACGAAGGCGCAGGACTCGAGCTACGGCGGCCGCGACAAGGATAAGGCCTTCATCCCCGACACGACCTTCAAGGGCCTGTTCAGCGAGCGCTACGTGAGCAACTTCATCTTCCAGGCCCAGCAACCGAGGCTCGTGCCCGAGGTCACGAAGCGGGTCTACGAGGTGCTCGGGCGAAGGCTCAAGTTCGACCCGAAGGACAAGGAAGCAGTCGGCATGTGGGACACCACCGAGGGCGAGAAGTTCTTCGACACCTTCTTCCTGACGTTCCGCGCCTTCCTGGCCGTGATCGGCTCCTTCACGCTGATGGTGGGCGGGCTCGGCGTGTCGAACATCATGTACGTCGTGGTCGAGGAGCGCACGCGCGAGATCGGCGTGAAGCTGGCGGTCGGCGCCAAGCCGCGCTTCATCCAGTCGCAGTTCCTGCTCGAGACGCTGACGCTCACCGCGATCGGCGGGCTGCTCGGCTTCCTGGTCACGCTCGTCATCCTGTTCGTCTTCCCCTTCCTCAAGCTCGACGAGTTCATCGGAACGCCGCAGGCCTCGCCGCTCGTGGTCGTGGTGACCGCGGCGCTCCTCGGCCTGATCGGCCTCGTGGCCGGCTATTTCCCCGCCCGCCGGGCGTCGCTGCTCGACCCGGTCGTGGCGCTCAAGCTCTCATGAGGTTCGCGGCCGCCGAGCTCGCTCTGGTGTGGCGCCTGTTCCGCGCCGACCTCGGGCACCAGACCAAGCGCATCGTGCTCACGGTGCTCGCGATCGCCTGGGGCACGCTCTCGATCGTGCTGCTGCTCTCGTTCGGCGAGGGCCTGAAGCGCTCGCTCAGCAAGGGCACGCGCGGGATGGGCGAGGGCATCGCAGTCGTCTGGCCGGGAGCCACCACGCGCGCGTGGATGGGCCTGCCCTCCGGACGACCGATCCCGATCAAGCAGGAGGATCCCGCGCTGCTGCGCGCCCGCATCCCGGAGATCGAGCTGCTTTCCGTCGAGTACGCGAAGATCGTGCCGCACAGCGTCGGCACGAAGAGCGTCAACGCGCGCGTGCGCGGCGTCGACCCCGAGTTCGGCGAGATGCGCAACATCCACCCCCAGCCCGGGGGCCGCTTCCTGAACGCGCTCGACGCCGCGGAGAAGCGCCGCGTGGTCGTGCTGGGCGACGAGCTGGCGCGCGACCTTTTCGGGACCGAGGACGTGGTCGGGCGCAGCGTGCAGGTCAACCAGTCGGCCTTCCTCGTAGTGGGGGTCGCCCAGAAGAAGATCCAGATGGGCGCGTATACCGGGCCGGATCGCAACCAGTCCTCGATTCCGGGCACGACCTTCAAGTCGATGTTCACGGACGAGAAGATCGACAACCTCGTGTATCGGCCGGTGAGCCGCGAGCTCGGGGACGTGGCGAAGGCCCAGGTCTACCGCGTGATGGGAGCCAAGTACCACTTCGACCCCGAGGACACCCGCGCGCTCGGGATCTGGGACACACGCGAGATGCAGCGCATCAACGAGAACATCGCCCTCGGCATCCAGCTCTTCCTCGGCATCATCGGGGCGCTCACCCTCTTCGTGGGCGGGATGGGCGTCGCCAACATCATGTTCGCCGTGGTGAAGGAAAAGACGCGCGAGATCGGCGTCAAGATGGCGCTCGGGGCGAAGCAGCGCCAGGTGATGCTGCCCTTCGTGCTCGAGGCGCTGCTGATGACGGTCCTCGGGGGCCTGCTCGGGACAGCCGTGTCGCTCGGGCTCATCGCGGTGATCGCGGGGCTGCCCTTGAAGGGCGAGGCCTTCGAGTTCCTGGGCCGGCCCACCTTCTCGCCCGCGATCGCCGCCGCGACCGCCTCGGTGCTCGGCACGATCGGCAGCCTGGCCGGCTTCTTCCCCGCGAAGCACGCGTCGTCCGTCAACCCCGCGGTGTCGCTGAGGTACGAGTGATGATGATCCAGATGAAGGACATCCGAAAGGTCTACAGCACGGGGCGCGTGGAGGTGGAGGCGCTCAAGGGCATCGATCTCGAGATCGACCGCAACGAGTTCGTCGCGATCGTGGGCCCGTCGGGCTCCGGCAAGTCCACGCTCATGAACCTGCTCGGCTGCCTGGACACGCCCACCTCGGGGCTCTACCGGCTCTCGGGCGAGACGGTGGGCGGGCTCGACCGGAACCGGCTCGCGGAGATCCGCAACCGCCACGTGGGCTTCGTGTTCCAGAACTTCAACCTGCTGCCTTACGCGACCGCGCTCGAGAACGTGGAGCTGCCGCTGCTCTTCGGCGGTGTGCCCGCCAAGGAGCGGCGCGAGCGCGCCCGCGCGATGCTCCAGAAGGTGGATCTCGGCGACCGCATGGACCACAAGCCGACCGAGCTCTCGGGCGGCCAGATGCAGCGCGTGGCGGTCGCGCGCGCGCTCGTGAACCGGCCGACGATGGTGCTGGCCGACGAACCCACCGGCAACCTCGACACCGCCGCGGGCAAGGGCATCGTGGGGCTCTTCCAGGAGCTGCACGCGGGTGGCCAGACCGTGGTGATGATCACGCACGACATGGCGCTCGCCCGGATCGCCTCGCGGGTCGTGCAGATCCGTGACGGCGAGATCGTCCTGGACCAGCCCGCCGCTGCGTGAGGCCGGGTCGCTCTAGCGCGTGAGCATCACGATCACCGGGCCCCACGCGGTCAGCAGGATGTTGCCGATCGCGTAGGGGACGGTGTAGCCCAGCACCGGCAGCTTGCTGCCCGCTTCGTCCTGCACCGCGTGCAACGCGGCCGTCGCCGTGCCGGCTCCCGAGCACGCGCCCAGCAGCAGCACCGGGTTCATCTTCAGGACGTGGCGCCCGAACAGGACGGCGGTCGCGTGCGGGACGAGGGCGACGACGAGGCCGACGACCAGCAGGCTCGGGCCGGTCTGGCGCAGGCCGGACACGAAGCTCGGGCCCGCGTTGAGGCCGACGCAGCCGATGAAGACCGCGAGACCGATCGTGTCGAAGACCCAGAGCGCCGGCTCCGGGATGCGGCCGAACGTGGGGCGGACCGAGCGCAGCCAGCCGAACACGAGCCCCATGATGAGGGCGCCGCCGCTCGCGGTGAGGCTGATCGGGAAATCGCCGAGCTGGAGCGTGAGCGCGCCGAACAGGCCGCCCAGCAGGATGCCGAGACCCACGAACACCACGTCCGTCGCGCTCGACGGCCGCTCCACGTAGCCGAGCGCCACCGCCGCGCGCTCGACGTCCTGCTGTGCACCGCTGAGCCGGAGCAGGTCGCCGCGGTTGACGATCGTCCCCGGAGCGAAGGGGATCTCTTCGCCGGCGCGGACCAGCTTCACCAGCACCACGCCGCGGCCGTGCTCCGCGGCGATCTCGGCGAGCGGTCGCTCGGCGACCTCGCGGCGCGTGACGACCACGTCGAGAGCGGCCATCGGGACGTCGAGCAGCTCCCGGTCCTCGACTTCCTCTCCGAACGGCGCCCCGGCGGCCAGCAGCACGCGGCGGCGCGCCGCCACGACCGCGACGTCCCCGGCCTGGAGAACCGTGTCCGGCTCCCCGTCGAAGACCCTGCCGCCGCGGCGGATCCGGCGGATGAAGACGCGAGCGGGTGCGAAGGACCGCTCGATGTCTCCGGCGGTGCGGCCGGAGAGCGCGTCGGGGAGGCGAAAGGTCCGACCGTCCCACTCGCGGTAGGCGGAGCGGGTCCCCGCATCGGCCTTCGAGCCTTGCGCGGATTGCGCCTCGAGCGCGCGCGCCTCGGCCTTCAGGTCGACCTTCAGCAGCCGCGGCGCGAGGTTCGAGAGGAACCACACCACGAAGCTCGTGCCGACCAGGTAGCTCACCGCGTAGGCGACAGGAATGTTGTTGAGCAGCCGCGTCTTCTCTTCTTCCGGAAGCGCGAGGCGCGCGATGGTGTTGCCCGCCGTGCCGATGACCGTCGACTCCGTGAAGGCCCCGGCCAGCAGACCCGCCGCCGTGCCGCAGTCGTAGCCCATGAGCTTCGAGACCACGACCGTCGTGACAAGGCTCGCGAGGCACAGCACGAGTGTCAGCAGCGCCTGCGATCCGGCGTTCTTCCGGAGGCCGCGGAAGAACTGCGGGCCGACCTTGTAGCCGGTGGCGAACAGGAACAGGTCGAAGAAGACGACCTTGACGAGCGGGTCGACGCGGATGTCGAGCTGGCCGACCACGACGCCGGCCAGGAGCGTCCCGACGACGGCGCCGAGGCTGAAGCTGCCGAGGCGGAGCCGCCCGATCGTGAAGCCGATCGCGAGCGTCAGGAAGATGGCGAGCTCGGGATTCTCGCGGAGCGAACCGACGAACCAGTCCATGCGGCCCCCTGTCGAGGCCGGAGTCTATCGGAGAAGGAGGTGCTATATCACTCGACCGGCGTCAGCGAAAACACCGAGGCCTGCCACGCCGGCTCGTCGAGGTAAAGCCCAGGCGCCTGCAGCTGCGAGCCGTCGCGATCGTAAACGGCCGGGCCGAGCTCGTCCCGCAGCCGCCACGAGCGGCCCGCCAGGTCCGCGAACGGCAGGCGCACGTGGCACTGGCCGCGGCCGGCGGCTTGATTCACGGCGACCAGCAGCCGCTCTTCGTGGAGCTCCCAGGCGAAGGCGACGAAACCGTCCGAGCTCGCGTTGCCGTCCCAGGCAGCCGCGCACTCGAGCAGCTGCCACTGGCCGTCTCGCACGGCCGGCCGCCGCAGCACGCCGAGCAGCCGCTCGTAGAAGGCCGCGAGCTCCCGATCGACGGGCTCCACGGGCGCCCGCACGAGGTGGGGCGAGATCTTCTTCCGACGCCCCTCGAGCTGTCCCGCGTGGAAGAAGCGCAGCCCGGGAGACAGAAAGCTGAGCACCGCCGCGGCCCGGTGCGCGTCCGGCGCGAACGTCGCCGCCGCCCGCGGCTCGTCGTGGTTCTCGAGGAAGCGCGCGAGCCTGTCCTGGTAGTCGAGCCCGGCCTGGAAGTGCTCGCGGACGGGCCGCGCCGCGCCCTCGTGCAGGCGGTCGTAGAGGCGCTTGTCGTACGCGTAATCGAAGCCCTGCTGCTGCAGGGTCCACTCGAGACTCCAGTAGACCTCGGCCATGAGCAGGAAGCCCGGGACCGTCTCGCGCACGCGCGCGACGGCCGCCGGCCAGAACGGCTCGGCCCGACGGCCCCAGGTCCGCTCGAACACCTCCGGCAGCACCAGCATCGCCATGTCGCAGCGCACGCCGTCGCACTGGCGCGCGATCTTCAAGAGCTCCGCCGCCATCGCCTCTCGCGTCGCCGGATTCGCGTAGTCGAGCTGCAGCGTGTCCGCCCAGCCCGCGAAGTACGGGTCGCGCCCGTAGGCCATCACGCGGTCGCCGCGCTTGCGCCTCGCCCACGTGAAGTTGCGCGGCTCGCGCGCGAGGTCCAGCTCCGTCCCGCCCACGTAGTACTCCGGGTGGTCCTCCACCCAGGAGTGGTCGAGCGCCGTGTGGTTGGGAACGAAGTCGAGCATCAGCTTGAGGCCGCGCGCGGCGAGGCGCGCGCGGAGCCGCGCGAGCGCCGCGTCGCCTCCGAGCGCCGGGTGCACCGAGTAGCCGGTGATCGCGAAGCCCGAGCCCGCGATGTCGTCCTCCCGCAGGTCCGGCAGCGTCGCCTCGAACTCCCCGCGCAGCTCGGGCAAGGACCGCGAGACCTTCTGGCTCGCCCGCCCGGTGCTCCACACGCTCAGCAGCCAGACCCAGTCGAAGCCGAGAGCCGCGAGCCGGTCGATCTGCTCATCCGGGAAGTCGTCGAGTGTCGCCCGCCGGCCCAGGCGCGAGGCGAGGGCCGTCAGGAAGGTGCGCGTGTTCAGCTGGTAGAGCGATGGATAACGCGGCCCCGACGTACGCGCGCTCACGCCTGCCGCTGCTCCGGCGACAGGCCCAGCCCCTGGCGGTCCTGCTCGAGGGCGTCCTTCCTGTCCGCGCCGTCCTCGAAGGCGCGGCGAATGCCGTCGTCGACGCGCTCCAGGTAGCGCTCGAGCGCCCTACGCCGCTCGGGCGGAGCGCTCTTCATCAGGTCGAGCAGCAGCGCCCGCATCCGTCGCATCACCTGGATCGAGCTCGCGCCGCAGTAGCGGATCTCGTCGAGCGCGAGGACCAGGAAGTCTTCCCAGCTCGGCACCGGGAAGACGAGACGCACGCTGCCGGATGCGTCGCGGGCACGGCCGGCCGCGAGGCTCCGCCGGCCCAGCCGCAGCAGCAGGTCTTCGAGCTGGTCGAGCGCCTGCACCGCGGTCGTGGGATCGTTGATCGCCGGCGAAAGCGCCTTGATCGCGATGTCGACGAGGATGCGAATCGCATACTTGGGGTCCTGCTCGAAGGTACGCTCCGAGCCGAGGTTGACGCGCCGCCGCAGCTTCCACTCGGAGATGGGTCGTGCGCCCCCGTGGACGCGCAGCAGCGGCATGCCGTCGATCACCGTGTCGCCCACCGCCCACGCCACCTCGACGACGGCCCCCGCGCCCGCGCCGAGAGCGACGAGGCCCGAGACGTCGATCGCCTGGATCACCGCGGGACCGCCACGGTGGGCGAGCAGCTGGCTCACCTCCGGCAGCTCCGAGCCCCGGGTCGCCGCCCCGGTCCTGCCGTCCTCGGGACCCTCGAGCAGCGGGTAGTCCCGCTCGATCACGACCCGACCCTGGTCGCCGGCATACTGGAGGACCCGCGAGATCTGGAGCGCCTCGAGCTTCTCCACCAGCAGCACGAAGAAGACCACGCTCACGAGCAGCAGCGCGATCGCGACCCAGAGCGTGAACGGCGGCACCTTGCCGGTGCCGCCGCGGTCCACCCACACGATGGCCGCGAGCGAGTAGATGAAGGTTGCGGTGAAGACGCCGAGCGAGTGGCTCATCATCGCGGAGCCGGCGAACCACGACACCAGGCGCGGCGAGTACGCCGAGGCACTGAACTGCACCATCACGAAGGCGAGCGAGAAGACGAGACCGGTGAGCGGCAGCATGCCGGAAGCGACCGCCGAGAGCAGCGCGATCGCTGCGCTCGCGCTCGCCGGCGCCGTGAGGTCAGGGAAGAAATGGCGCTCGAGCCGGGGCACGAGCATGCCGAGGACGACGGCGGCCGCCGCGTAGGCCAACGGCGTGACGATCCCGCCGCGTGCCCAGGCGGCGTGGGAGCCGAACGCGCGCCCCCTCATCGCGAGCGGCGAGTCTCGCCGCGGCCCGGCGTTCGGGGCGCCGTCTCGGTCACGCCCGCGGCCTTGCCCAGGGCAAGGACCTGCGCGGGCGTCGTGGTGGCGAACAGGTGCATGCCCCGCGCCACGACGCCCGTCCAGCCGGTCTGATGGCTGGCGCCGATCCCCTGGCCGGTATCCCCGTGGAAGTACTCGAAGAACTGGACGAGGTCGCGCCAGTGCGGATCGTCCTGAAACTTGCGGGTCTCGCCGTTGACGGGACGCTTCCCCTTCGCGTCGCGCAGGAAGATGCCCGACAGCCGGCGCTGCAGCTCCTCGGCCACCTGGTAGAGCGTCAGCTGGCGCCCGGAGCCCGTCGGACACTCGATCTTGAAGTCGTCGCCGTAGTACGCGTAGTACTGCAGCAGCGCGCGGAGGATCAGCCCGTTGACCGGCATCCACACGGGTCCGCGCCAGTTGGAGTTGCCGCCGAACATGCCGGAGTCCGACTCTCCGGGCAGGTAGTCCACGCGGTACTCCTGGCCGCCCGTCTGCATGACGTACGGGTGGTCGGCGTGGTAGCGGCTGAGAGCGCGCACGCCGCAGGGCCCGAAGAACTCCCTCTCGTCGACGAGCTTTGCGAGCACCCGGCGCAGGCGTTTCTCGTTGAGGACCGAGGCGAGCCGGCGGCCGCCCTGCCCGACCAGCGTCGGATCGTGGATCGAGGCGGTGAGCTCTGGCCGCGTCGCGAGGAACCGGCGCATGCGCTGGGCCATCTCGGGATACTTCTCGATCAGCTCGCCCTCGAAGACGGTGACGGCGCAGAGCGGCAGCAGCCCGACCATCGATCGCACCTTCAGGCGTTCGGAACGGCCGTCGGGCAGGCGCAGCACGTCGTAGAAGAAGCCGTCCTCCTCGTCCCACATCCCGGCGTCCTCGCCGGCGTGGGCCATCGCCGAGGCGATCCAGAGGAAGTGCTGGAAGAACTTCAGGCACATGTCGGCGTAGGCGGGCTTGGCGAGCGCGAGCTGCACGGCGATCTCGAGCATGTTCTGGCTGAACAGCGCCATCCAGGCGGTGCCGTCGGCCTGCTCCAGGTAGCCGCCGGTGGGCAGTGGCGCGCTTCTGTCGAAGACGCCGATGTTGTCGAGGCCGAGAAAGCCGCCCTCGAAGGCGTTGCGGCCGGTGCGGTCCTTGCGGTTCACCCACCAGGTGAAGTTCAGCACCAGCTTCTGGAACGAGCGCTCGAGCCAGTCGAGGTCGCCCTGCCCGTGCTGCGCCTGCTCGAGGCGGTAGGTGAAGATCGTGGCCCAGGCGTGGACCGGCGGGTTCACGTCGCCGAAGTTCCACTCGTAGGCCGGGATCTGGCCGTTCGGGTGCAGGTAGCGGTCCTGCAGCATCAAGTCGAGCTGCGCTTTGCCAAAGTCCTCGTCGACGAGTGTGAGCGCCAGCACGTGGAACGCCAGGTCCCAGGCCGCGTACCACGGGTACTCCCACTTGTCGGGCATCGAGATGACGTCGGCGTTCGCCATGTGGTGCCAGTGGTCGTTGCGCGGGGCGGCGCGCCGCGGGGCGAACGGGTCGGCGCCGTGCTCGACGAGCCACGCGTCGAGGTCGTAGTTGTAGAACTGCTTCGACCACATCATGCCGGCGAGCGCCTGGCGCATCACGCCGGCCGCGTCCGCGTCGAGCGAGGCCGGGATCACCGTGGCGTAGAACTCGTCGGCCTCCCGGCGCCGCGCCTGCATCACCGCGTCGAAGTCCGCGAAGGGTGCGCTCGTCTGCGACGGCGCAGTCTGGCAGAGCCGCAGGCGCAGCGTCTCGGATTTCCCCGCCCCGACCTCGAGCGTGTAGTGGACCGCCGCCTTCGTCCCCGTGTGCTCGGGGTTGACGGCGCTCGCATCGCCCTGCACCAGGTAGCGGTCGAAGGCGTCCTTGACGTAAGGCGTCCGGTTGGGCGTCGCGAACAGGCGCTCGCTGTTCGTCTCGTTGTCGGTGAAGAGCAGGCCGGCCGGCCCTTCGCTGCACAGGAAGCGCGTGCCGAGCTCCTCGCTGCCGAGGCCGATCACCGAGCCCTTCGCGTCGCGCGCGACCTGTCGCAGCGAAGGCCGCGAGCCTGCGTCGCCCCACGACCAGGTGTTGCGGAACCAGACCGTCGGCAGGACGTGAAGTGTCGCCGGCTGACGGCCGCGGTTGTGCACGCTCACCTGCATCAGCAGGTCCTCGGGGCTCGCCTTCGCGTACTCGACGAAGACGTCGAAGTAGCGGTCCTGATCGAAGACGCCCGTGTCGAGGAGCTCGTACTCGGGCTGCTCGCGGCTCCTGTCCCGGTTGGTCTTCACGATGTCACCGTAGGGGTAGGCCGCCTGGGGATACTTGTACAGGTACTTCATGTACGAGTGCGTGGGAGTGGAGTCGAGGTAGAAGTAGTACTCCTTCACGTCCTCGCCGTGATTGCCTTCGCTGTTGGTGAGGCCGAACAGGCGCTCCTTGAGGATCGGGTCCTTGCCGTTCCAGAGCGCGAGCGCCAGGCAGACCCGCTGCTCGTCGTCCGAGACTCCCGCGAGGCCGTCCTCGCCCCAGCGGTAGGCGCGCGAGCGCGCGTGGTCGTGGGGAAAGTGGTTCCAGGCGTCGCCGTTGTCGCTGTAGTCCTCGCGCACCGTGCCCCACTGCCGCTCGCTCAGGTAGGGCCCCCACTTCTTCCAGGGAGCCTTCCCGAGCCGTGCACCTTCGAGGCGATCGCCCTCGGTGGTCATGCCCTCACCTCCTCGATGTCTGTTTCAGGCAGCGCAGACGATGCTCACGGGTCCACTGTCTGACGTACGAGACGTCCCTGTTACCGTCGACGGCCGCCGCCTCCTCGTCCCCCACCGCCGCGCGAGCCGCTCGAGCGGTACGAGCTCGAGCTGCTGCGGCTGCCACCGCTGCCCTGGTAGCTGCTGTAGTCGCGGGTGCGCTGAGTGCCTTCGGAGCGGGCGCGCGAGTCGCGGTTGAGCTGGTCCCGCGTCGCGGAGTCCCAGCCACCGGACGAGCCAGCGCCCGTCGTGCTGCGGTCGCGAGCCTGCGTCGTGGGCTGCGGGCCGGCGTTCGCGCGGTCGCGCGACTGCGTCGTGGCCGCCTGCCCCTGGCGCTGCGGCGTGTCGACGTTGCCCCAGTTCCCGTTGTCGTACTTCTGCCAGCTGCCACCGTCGTTGCGGTAGACGTTGCCGTCGCGGCCGGCGTAGACGTCGCCGCCGCCGGTGCGCACGACACCCGAGTTGTTCCCGACTCCGGGCCCGTTGCGCGTGACGGCCGCGCCGCCTTCGCTCGTCCGCGTCGCGCGCGTCGTGGCGCCCGTCGCCCGGTTCGTCGTGCGCGCAGTCTGCGCCCACTGGTCGCCGCGCTGCACGGACGTCGCGCCCCAGCTGCCGTAGACGTTCGAGCCCTGGCGCGTCTGTCCGTAGGCGCCGGTGCGCGGGTTGTAGGCCTCGCCGTAGCCGCGCGCGCCGTACGGCCCCCAGGCCGCCGCGCCGCGCGAGTAGGTGCCTGTGCGCGGGTTGTAGCGCGAGGTGACTCCCGCGCCGCCGTAGGGACCGTAAGCGACCGCGCCGCGGCCGTAGGCGCCGGTCCACGGGTTGTAGGACGCGCCGTACCCGTAGCTCGGGTAGTGCGGGTAGTAGTAGGGATAGCCGCCGCCCCAGCCCCAGTAGGGGGGGTGATACCAGCCGCTGCCCCACACAGCGCAGCCCCAGGCGATCATGACGCCGGTATAGGCGGCGACCGTCGCAAACTGGACCCACTCGTCGTCCGAGTCGTCCTCCACGACCGTCACGTACGTCACGTTGTTGGCCGACGAGCTCGTGGGGATCTCGTAGATCTCCTTCGGAACCTTGGACGTGACCTCCCACGGGCCGGTCGCGGTCTTCGACATGAACCACACACCCTGGAAGCACATGTAGTAGAGGTCGCCGACCTTGATGATCTGCTTGTCCGTGTTGACCGCTTGCTGGACGGTGGTCTTCTCGATCGGCTCGAACTTCGGCTCGCCCTGGTAGACCACCTCGGGCGCCTTCAGCTCTTTCTTGTTGACGCGAGCCGTCTGGGGCACCTGCGCCAGCAGCACGGCCTCGGCCGCCTGCTGCGAGCCGGGCACCGCGGCCAGCACCCGCGAGCGCTCGTGCTCGAGCGGGATCTTCTGGAAGTCCGCGGGCAGGTTCGGGGTCGCGAACGTCCACGGACCTTCGAAGCCCGCCGAGGTGAACCAGCGGCCGGACACGAGGTAGTAGACCGGGCCCGTGCCCCCCATGCGAAAGACGTCGCTCTCGGTGTTGCTGACCCAGGTCAGCTTCGTCCCCGACACCGGCTTGTAGCGCGGCGGGCCCTTCAGCAGGATCAGCTCGGAAGGCGTCGTGCTCACGAAGACCCGTGGCGCCTTGTCCGCAGCGAGCTTCTCTCCGGGCAGCGACGCCTTCACGTCCTTCCAGTTGTCGTCGGCCGGCAGCTTCGAGAAGCTCTCGGGCAGCCGGCCGGCAGGGCCCCAGGCTCCCGCGAGGTCGGTGGCCTTGAGCCACGCCTTTTCGTACCGCAGGTAGAACGTCTTCGTCGGCTCGTGCTGGAAGAGATCCCAGTTGGTGTTGACGGCGAACTTGAGGTCGTTCTGCTTGATGGGGCTCCAGATCGCCTCGCCGTCGAGGTTGACGAGCACGGCGGGCGTCTCACTGAAGAAGATCTTCGGCGGATCCGCCTTCACGCCCTCGGCGTTCTTCGGGAGGATCTGGCTCTTGTCGACGTGCGCGAGCACCCGGTCGAGCGCGATCACGCGCTCCGCGTCCGGGATGGCCGCGACGATCTCCGCCACGACCTCGCGCGTTTCCTCCTTCTTGAGCGTCGGGAAGTTGGACTCGGTGACCTGCAGCGGCTTGAAGCTCACGAGCCGCTCCGAGACCGCCACCTTCGTGTCGGCCTCGATCTTCAGGCTGCCGAGCGCGGGCTTGGTCGCGCCCTTGGCCTCGTAACCCACTGCCGCATAGGCAATCATGCGCCGCTGGTTGTCCCAGCTCGCAACCTGCGGCTGGTAGACCAGGATCTTCCCGCCGCTCGGGGTCGAGTAGGCCCTCGGCCAGCCGCCGTCGACGGGAGGCGGCGTTGTCGCAGGCACGGCCTTGGCCGGCGCCGCAGCGGCCGGGGTGCTGGGAGCCGCGGCGCCGCTTGCGGCCTGTTCCGGGGCGGGCCCAGCGAAAAGAGGACCCGCCGGAGCGAGAGCGAGCGAAAGGGCGGTTGCGAGCGCCACGAGCTTCCGGACAGGAAGTCCGGCCAGGGCCTCGAGCACGTCAAGACGGTTCGTCATCAGCGTCCTCCGAAGAGTCCTCGATCGCCGCCGCGGCGGCCGCGACGCAGGCTGGACCGAACGGCGCCCCGAGCGGCGACATCGTTCTAGCGCACGGCCCAGAGGATGACCAGAAGTCCGGCCCCGGCGCTAGTAACACCGCGGTAAGTTACCGTTGCACCGGGCGCGATCCACCCCGTGGGATCAGGGGACGAGCGGGATCTTCTGGGCGGCGTCCGCGTGGATGGCGGCGTCGAGCCTGTTCTCGATCGCGCGGCGCTGCTTCTCGTAGTCGTCGTACAGGGGCCAGAACGACCTCGCCTCGCCGTCGGTCAGGACTGCGTCAGGCGCGCAACCCTGTCGCCGCCTGGCGTTGCGCCGCCGAGCGGCGCGCGTGCACCATCCGCAGCGCCACGCCGCAGCTCGCCGTGCGCGAGCGCACGCTGTCGGCGCGGCTCGTCAGGATGATCGGCACGCGCGCGCCCAGCACGATGCCGGCGCTGTCGGCGTTGGCCAGGAAGCTCAGCTGCTTGGCGAGGATGTTGCCGGCCTCGAGATCCGGCGCGAGCAGGATGTCGGGATCGCCGGCGACCTCCGAGTGGATCCCCTTCGTGCGCGCTGCGTCGCGGCTGATGGCGTTGTCGAAGGCGAGCGGCCCGTCGAGCAGCCCTCCGGTGATCTGGCCGCGCTCGGCCATCTTGCAAAGCGCCGCGGCCTCGATCGTGGCGGGCATCTTCGAGTTCACCGTCTCGACCGCCGCCAGGATCGCCACCTTCGGCAGAGCCACGTCGAGCGAGCGCGCGAGGTCGATCGCGTTCTGCACGATGTCGACCTTGTCCTCGAGCGTCGGCGCGATGTTGATCGCGCCGTCGGTGATGATCAGCACCTTCGGGTAGGTCGGCACGTCCATCAGGAACGCGTGGCTGATGCGGCGCGCCGTGCGCAGCCCGACGTCCTTCGCCACCACCGCCGCCATCAGCTCGTCGGTGTGCAGGCTGCCCTTCATCAAGAGCTCCGCCTCGCCCGCGCGCACCAGCTCCACCGCGCGCGTGGCGGCGGCGTGGCTGTGCTCCACGTCCACGATGCGCACGCCGTCGAGCGACAGGCCCGCCTCGCGGGCGACCGCGCCGATCCTGTCGGCCGGCCCCACCAGGATCGGTCGGATGAGCCCGAGCCGCGCCGCGTCGAGCGCGCCCGAGAGAGCCGAGGCCTCGCACGGGTGGGCGACGACGGTCGTGGCAGGCGCCAGCCCGCTGCAGAGGGCGAGGAGCTGCTCGTACTTTCCGGATCCGGTCGCCATCGGGAGGGGATTCTATCGCCGGAGCGTCACGCGCAGGCCCCACTCGCGGGGCGGCGCCGGCCGCCCGCCGATCGCGGGCGGCGGCGAGCCGAAGCTGCCGGTGATGTAGGCCCCGTTCGTCAGGTTGCGTCCGTAGACGTCGAGCGACCAGTGGCGGCGCTCGAGCCGCGCGCTCGCGTCGAGGAGGCCGTAGGGCAGCTGCCGCTGGACGTCGTCGTTGAACGCGGTGAAGTAGACCGTGCTCTGGGCTCGCGCCTCGGCGCGCAGGCTCAGCGCGCCCAGGCGTCCGGCCCGCGCGCTCCACTCGAGCCAGAGCCGTCCCGACCACTCGGGCGCGTTGCTCAGCCGGTTGCCCGAGACGTCGCCCGTCACTCCGCTCGTGCCGACGGCGACGTATCGTTCGTAGGTCGCGTCGAGCCACGCCACGTGCCCGCCCGCGCGCAGGCCGCCCGACGGCTGCCACCACGCCTCGGCCTCGAAGCCGGAGAGCGATGCGGCCGCGGCGTTCGAGATGTCGATCACGCCGGGCCGGATCGTCAGCTGGACCTGCAGGTCTGTGTAGTCGGTGTGGAAGGCCGCGAGGTCGTAGCCCGCGCGGCCGCCCGCGACCGTCGCCTTCCACCCCGCCTCGTAGCTCCAGGCCCACTCGGGCGCGTAGCCGCGGCCGGGCTCGCGCGACGAGATGTTGAACCCGCCGCTCTTGAAGCCGCGCGTCGCGGAGGCATAGGCGAGGGCGCGCTCGCCGAGCTTCCACTCGACGCCGAGCTTCGGGGTCCAGGCGTCGTGGGAAATCGCGTCGGAGTACGAGTACGCGCTGCCTGCGACGAGCTCGGCCGGCACGTCCTGGGTGTAGGCCTGTCCCGCGTTGTCGATCGCCTTGCGCTCGTGCGTGTAGCGCAGGCCAAGTGTCGCGGAGAGGCGGCGCGTGAGCGCCAGCGTGCCCTGCCCGAAGGCTGCGCTCGAGCGAGCCTCAACACTCGGATCGAGAAGGTTGTCGAGCCGCGGCCCGCCCAGGAGCACCGTGGTCGGCTGGCGGTCGAGCTCGTCGAGCAGGAAGATGCCGGCGACCCAGGAGCGGCCGCTGCGGTCGTGCGCCAGCGTCAGCTCTTCCGACCACTGGTGCTGTCGCTCGTGGATGCGCGCAACCGTGAGCTCGAGCTCGGTGACGTCGGTGTCCGAAACGAGCTCGTAGTCGAGCTCGCGGAACGCCGTCAGGCTGGTGAGCACCGTGTCCGGCGCGAGGCGCAGGCTGTAGCGCGCGGCCGTTCCCCACTGGAGGTTGCGGCTCGACGCGAGCGTGGAAGTCCGCACCTCGCGGGGATCTTGCGGGTTGTCGACTACGAAGCCCGGCTTCACCGCGAGCACCTTCGAGTAGGTGAGCGGCGTCGGATCGCGGAGCGTGACGTCGCCCGAGACGAGGAGCTCGGAGCGGGTGCCGGGAAGCAGCTGCAGCTTGGCGCGCCCGGCCGTGACGTCCTCCCCGCCGAGCGGGTGGTCGGGGTGGTCGAGATCTCGAACGTAGCCCTGCTCGACGCCGCGCAGCAGCGCCGCGCTGCCGCGCAGCTTCCCCGCGACGAGCGGTCCGCTCACCTGCGCCGCGGCCCGCAGCGTGTCGAGGTTCCCGGCGGCGAGCCGCGCCTCGGCATCGACGGCGTCGGCCGGCGTCCTCGTGATCACGTTGAGCGCGCCGCCGACCGCGTTCCTGCCGTAGAGCGTGCCCT
Source organism: uncultured Acidobacteriota bacterium (assembly GCA_963740655.1). Taxonomy (GTDB): domain Bacteria; phylum Acidobacteriota; class Vicinamibacteria; order Fen-336; family Fen-336; genus DATBSL01. The sequence continues at coordinate 555,386 of CAVUFF010000011.1, read as the reverse complement.
GCGGCCCGCGCAGCACCTCGACGCGTTCGAGGTCGAGGAAGTCCGCGAGCACCATCGCCGGCCGCGCGAGGTAGACGCCGTCCAGGTAGACGGCCGAGCTCGGGTCGGAGCCCGCGAAGACGGCGTTCGTGCCGATGCCCCGGATCGTGAGCTGCGCGAAGCCCGTGTTCTGCGAGAAGGTGAGCGAGGGCGCGAGTCCGGCCAGTTCTTCGACGCTCTGCGCGCCCGCGCGCAGCAGCTCCGAGCCCGACCTCACGCTCACCGCGAGCGGCGTCGCCTGGAGCGGGCGCTCTCCCGTCTTCGCCGCCGTGACGACGACGCTGTCGAACGCCAGCACACCGAGCCTGAGCACCACCGGCTGAGCGACTCCGTCCACGAGCCGGACGCGGCTCGTCGACGGAGCGAAGCCGACGAGCGCAGCCGTAAGCTCGTACTCGCCGTCGGGCAGGCCCGCGATCGAGAAGCTGCCGTCGGCGGCGGTGGTCGCGCGGCCCGGGCGGGCTCCGGCGAGCGCCACCGTGGCGTTCCCGAGCGGCGCTCCCGTCGAGTCGAGCACGCGGCCCGTGATCCGCCCTCCCGTCTGGGCGTCGAGAGCCGCGGCAGCGCCGAGCCAAGCGGCGAGGACCGACACGAGCCGGCACAGCCGCATCCACGACAACCTTGACGCCAAGCCGAACCCTCCCCGCTCGCTTCCGAGCCCCCGGACGAGTCTAGCGGATGCGTTGTCGAACGCGCGTGGGCCGCCTTTTTACAAGTGCCACTGCGCGAGAAGCTTGCGTCGGACCGAGACGTCTCGTTATGCTCCTCGTGTCGAGGAGGGCCCCATGACGGTGAAGCGGTTCGCAGTTCCCCTGGCCCTTTCTTTCGCTCTGGCGCTCACGAGTCAGCCTGTCCTGGCCCAGCACCGAGGCGGAGGTGGGCATGGCGGTGGTGGCGGCGGCTGGCATGGCGGTGGTGGCAGCGGCGGGCACGGCGGTAGTGGCGGCGGCTGGCACGGTGGCTACAGCGGCGGACACGCCGTTGCCCGCACGGGCGGCGGCTACCACGGCGGCGGCGTCGCGGGAGGGCGCCATCCGCAGGCCGGCACGGGCTACGGGCACTACCACGGCGGCGGCTACTACGGGCACGGGCATTCCGGGTACTACGGGCGCGGCTACTATCCCTACTCTCGCGGCTACTACCCCTATTACTACCCGTACGCCTACTACGGTTATCCGTCCTTCGGGCTTTCCTTCGGCTGGGGATGGCCCTACTCCTATTCGGCGCCGTACTACGGCGCGGGATACGCGTACGCCCCCGGCGCCTCGTACGGGTACGCCCCAAGCGCCTCGATGGAGTACTCGGCGCCGCCCGCATCGGACTACGGCGAAGAGCAGGCGCCTCCCCCGCAGCAGGACGGCGAGCGCTACGCGCCCCCGCCGCGCGAGGGGTCGGGTGGCTCGCTGCGGCTCGAGGTCCGGCCCGAGGACACGTCGGTCTACGTCGACGACCAGTTCCGCGGGACCGCGCGCGAGACCCGGGGCCTGTCGCTCGCTCCCGGCCATCACACGATCGAGCTCGTGCGCCCGGGCTACGTGACCGAGCACCGCGAGGTGGAAATCGCGAGGGGCCAGAAGAGCGACCTGCTCGTGGAGATGCAGCGCTAGCCGACCGTCGCCGCCGTTTCAGCCTGCTGCGGTCACCGTCGTCCCGACGCCGCCCCGCAAGTCGCTGAGCCCATTGAGGCGCGTATCCCGTATCACATCTGTTTGCAGTATCACTCCTTTACGTTTCATGGTCCCTCTGCTAGGGTCTTGGGTCTTAAAGGCAAGACGTCCAGTCGGGGCCTTCTGAAGGTGATGCCGTTGGGGAAGGGGTCGCCGGTGCAACAGCTCCCGCGCACGGAGCAGGGGGAAGTCCGCCCCGAGGACGACGCTGTCCTCGAACAGCTCGAGAGGATTCTCGCGAGCGACGACTTCGACGCGTCTCCGCGCTCGCGCGACTTCGTGCGCTTCATCATCGAGGAGGCGCTCGCCGGCCGCGGCGAGGGGCTCACGCAGGCGACGATCGCGACGCGCGTCTTCGGGAGGCGGGAGGACTTCGACCCGACCGTCGACCCGATCGTGCGGATCCAGGCGGGGCGACTGCGCCGCTCGCTCGAACGCTACTATCTGCTTTCCGGTGGAAGCGACTCGGTGCGCATCGAGCTGTCGCGGGGCACCTACGTGCCGACCCTGCGTTCGCTGCGCAACGGCGACGGGCGAAACACCGAGGCGTCGCTCGGGCGCCAATCCGGGGCCACGGACGGCTGGCCGCTGGTCGTCATGAACCCCTTCGAGCACGACAGCGAGACGGCCGTCGGCGACGCCGCCGAGCGACTCAAGGACACTCTCTGCGTGGAGGTCGGCCGCTACGGCGACGTGCACGTCGTGCACCGGCGGGAGCTGGATGAGCTCGGCCGCACGCAGGGGGGCGACTTCGCGCTGTCCGGGCACGTCTCGCGCGGTGCGCACGGCCCGCGCGTGAGCGTGCGGCTCGTCGACAGTCGCGACGCGAGCCAGATCTGGGCGGAGGACTACCGCGGCGAGGCGGGCTCGGCCGACTTCTTCGAGGAGACGGCCCGCGTGATCGCCGCGCGGATCGCCTCCGAGCAAGGCGTCGTCGCGCAGCGGCTGTGGGCGGACCAAAGGACGCAAAGCGACGACGGGGCGACGACCCCCTACGGGGCGATCCTCCGCTCGTACCAGTTCTTCTTCAACCGGGACCCGCGCGATTTCGATGCGGCCGTAGCCGCCTTGCAGCGTACGGTCCGAGAGCGGCCCGAGTGCGCGCTGGCCTGGGTGCAGCTCGCGCGGCTCTACAGCGCGAACTACGCCTTCGAGATCGCCGAGGCCGAGACCCCGATCGACGCGGCGATCGGCTACGCGCAGCACGCCGTGCGCCTCGATCCGTCCAGCCAGCGCGCGCGGGCCGTGCTGGCCGGGGCGTTCCTGATCAAGGGCGAGCTCGAGATCGCCCGCACCGAGACCGAGAAGGCGTACGAGATCAACCCGGACTCGCTCACGTACCTCGAGTGGATCGGCTGGCTGATGACGATGCTCGGCGACTGGAAGCGGGGGCCGGCCATCGTCCGGCGCGCGATGGCCAGGAACCCCCATCACATTCCGGTGGCGCTGCACGCGATCTGGGCCGACCACCTGCACCGGGGCGAGTTCGAGGAGGCTCACGAGGCGGCGCAGCGCTATGGGGACGCCACCTTCTTCTGGCGCGCGCTGATGCGGGCGTGCTGCCTCGGCCATCTGGGGCGTCGCGCGGAGGCGAAGCAGGAACGGGCCGAGCTGCTCCGCAAGAAGCCCGACTTCGCGCGGCGCGGGGGCGTGCTGATCGGCCGCTACATCAAGTCGCCGGAGCTTCTCGAGACGATCCTGGACGGCCTCGACAAGGCCGGCCTCGCGATCAGCTGAGCCGCCCGGCGCTCAGGCCTCGAAGCGCACGCGCTGCGCCTGCTTCTGGGCGACGAGCGCCAGCTCCATCGCGTGGAAGCAGTGCTCCTGCGGCATCGCGGTCTCGGTCCGGTGGAGCACGTCGTCGACGAGCTGCGTCCCGTAGGGCAGCGGCTGGTCCTTGCAGTCGACGTAGCGCGTCTGCTTGCCGTCCACCAGGAACAGGTGGCTGCCGCCCTGGCGCGGCCCGCCGAGGTCGATGTTCTTGCGGATCTCGATGAAGCCGTCCGTCCCCAGGATCGTGAGCCGGCCGTCGCCCCAGGTCGCGAGCCCGTCGGGCGTGAACCAGTCGACGCGGATGTAGCCCGCGCCCTTGTCGCCGCGCAGCATGACGTCGCCGAAGTCCTCGAGCCCCGGGTACTGCGGGTGGCGCACGTTCGCCACCTGCGCCGCCACCACCTCCGCTTTCGTCGAGCCCGTGAAGAACAGGTACTGGTCGAACTGGTGCGACGCGATGTCGCACAGGATGCCGCCGTACTTCTCGCGCTCGAAGAACCAGGGCGGTCGGGTGGACGGGTTCATGCGGTGCGGTCCGAGGCCGATCGTCTGGATCACCTGGCCGATCGCCCCCGCCTTCACGAGCTCTCCCGCCCGCACGGTCGCCTTGTTCTCGAGCCGCTCGCTGTAGCAGATCGAGTAGATGCGCTTCGTCTCGGCCTGCACCTTGCGCACCTCGGCGAGCTGCTCGAGTGTCGTGATGCCCGGCTTGTCGGCCATGAAGTCCTTGCCGTGGCGCATCACGCGGACGCCGAGCGGCGCGCGCTCGCTGGCGATCGCCGCGCTCACCACGAGCTTGATCCCCGCGTCCTCGAGGATCTCGCGCTCCTCGCGCGCCCGCTTCGCCTGCGGGAAGCGCTTCTGGAAAGCGGCCGCGAGGTCGTCCTCGGGCGCGTGGAAGGAGGCGAGCTCGCCGCCTCCGCGGATCACGGCCTCGGTCTGGCCGTTGATGTGGCCGTGATTGAGCCCGATCGCCGCGAAGCGGATCCGCGCGGGCTTCGGCGCGGCGGCCGGCTCCTGCGCGGACGCGCTGGCGGGACGCCCGGCCGCGAGCGTCGATAGCGCGACGCCGCGGAGCGAGGTGCGGAGGAAGGCGCGACGGCCGTCTGGATTCTTCATGACGCTCGCGATCCTACCACCGCGGCGCAGCGCCCCCGGAGAGAGATCGCGACCTAGGGCAGCCGCAGCACGTTCTCGGGCTCGGTCGGCGGCACGAGCGCGAGCGAGTCGATGCGCACGGGGCCGCCCGAGCGCAGCACGAGGCGCAGGTCGGGACCGCCGGACTCCGCGAAAAGGTAGGGCAGGCGCAGCCTGAAGGCGCCGCCCACGCTCGAGTCGCGCCAGCGCGTGCCGGCGCCCGAGCCGCTCTCGCCGAGGCCGACGACGCCGGTGCCGTGGCCTGCGACCCGGACCTCGAGCCGGCGTGGCCGCGCGCCCTCGCGCACGCGGAAGCCCAGCCCGTCGCCCGCGGCCGCCAGCACGAGCCCGTCCGCCTCGAAACGGGCGCCGCCGTCGAAGCGCAGAGAGTCGAAGGTCTGGTCGGCACCGGTCGGGGTGGGAGGGAGCTTCGCGAACGAGACGAACGAGCCGGCACCGCCCCGCGGCGCGAACGTGCGCTCGCGGCTCGTCAAGCGCCGGCCTTCGAGCGCCGGCAGGGCGATGCGGGCCGCGGGGTCGCGTGCGTAGAAGGCGATCGGGCTCGTCCGGAAGTCCCACGCCGACAGAGCGCGCGCGGGCGAAGCCGCCGCCTGGAGCTTGTCCCAGCGGCCGTCGTAGCTCAGCAGGCCCAGCGCCTGGACGCCCACCGAGGCCAGGACCAGGAGCGACGCGGCCAGGCGCAGCAACGCGAAGCCTTCGGGCAGGAACAGCAGCAGCAGCGGCCAGAGCGGCGCCACGAGCCGCGGCCCCCAGAAGGGGCCCTGGCTCCAGCCGCCGGCCAGAGCGAGCCAGGCGACGTGAGCCAGCGCGGCCAGCAGGCACGCGATCGGCAGCAGCTTGGTCGGCGCGGCCTGGTCCCACAGCCGCGGCGTCCTCACGCGCAGTGCGCGCAGCAGGCCGGCGAGGCCGGCCAGCCCCACGGGCGCGAAGACCAGCATCCCCTTCGCCGGCGACGCGAGGAGCGCGAGCGCCTCCTCGGCAACGCGAGGCCCCGCAGCGCCCGCGGCGAGCGGCAGCGGCGCCGCCGCGAGCGAGCCGAGCGCCGCGAGCCCCCCCGGCAGCGCCCAGGCCAGCACCGCGAGGCCGGCGAGGCGCCAGCGAACGACCACGGCCAGCGCCAGCACGAGCGCGAGAAGGCCCGCGCTCGGCTGGAGCGCGACGGCGAGCCCGAGCGGCAGCCCCGCGAGCGCGGCCGGCATGGCGCGCTGCTCCTCCTCGGCGCGCACCAGCAGCAGCAGCGCGACTGCCACCGCCGCCGTCGCGGCGGCCTCGCCCGACCAGGCCTGAGCGGCGCCGGCGAGCGTCGTGCCCAGCGCGAGCGCGAAGCCGGCCCAGCGCCCTTCGGCCGCGCCGTGGCGGCGGGCGACGGCGGCGAAGAGCGCTCCGGCCGCGAGCGCGGCGACGAGCGCGGCCAGCAGCTTGCCGACGAGCGCGGCGCCGGTCGCGTCGACCTCGAGCACCAGACCGGCGAGCGCGAGCGCGGCCGAGAGCAGGAGCGAGGCGGCCCAGGACAGCGGCGGCGCCGGCAGCGTGCGGCCGTTCGCCGCGAGCAGCAGGAACGCCGGGACCACGACCACGAGCCCCGCCATGAGGCCCGGCCCGCGCGGCCTGGCACGGGGCGGCGGCGCCGGCGCGTGGGAGCGGACGCCCACGGCTCAGGAGCTCACGCGGTGCCGCTGGTAGCGGCTCACCGCGCGGTTGTGCGCGTCGAGCGTCTCGCTGAACTCGTGCGTGCCGTCGTTGCGGCTCACGAAGTAGAGCTCCTTGCCGGGCGTGGGATCGAGCACGGCCCGGATCGCGTCCTTGCCCGGTGAGCCGAGCGGACCGGGCGGCAGGCCGGGGTGGACGTAGGTGTTGTAGGGCGAGTCGATGTCGAGGTCCTTCTTGCGGATGTTGCCGTCCCAGCGGCCGGCCAGCTTCAGCGCGTAGATCACCGACGGATCGGTCTGCAGCGGCATGCCCTTCTCCAGCCGGTGCAGGAACACGGCGGCGATCCGCGGCCGCTCGCCGGGCTGCGCGGTCTCGAGCTCGACGATCGAGGCGAGCGTCACCACCTGCCGCACCGTCAGCCCCTTGCCGGCGATGCGCGGCAGCTCGGGCCCGATCACCGCGCGGAAGCGCTCGAGCATGTGGCGGACCAGAGCGCGCGGCGCCTCGGGCGTCTGGGGCACGTCGTACGTGTCCGGGAACAGGTAGCCCTCGAGGCTCGCGGCCGCGGGGTCGAGGTCGTGGATCGGCGTCGGGTCGCGGGCGGCGGCGAGGAAGGCGTCGAGCCGAAGCCCCTCCGCGACCACGAGCGCCGCGATCTCGTCCAGGCTGCGGCCCTCGGGCACGGTCAGGTCGCGGCGCAGCACGTCGCCGCGCACCAACGCGTCCAGGATGCCCTGGACCGACAGCGGTCCCGAGAGCGCGTACTCGCCCGCCTTCAGCTGTCCCGCGACACCCTGCCGCGCCGCCAGCACGCGAAAGACGAGCGGGTGGCGCACGAGGCCCATCGCGTGCAGCTGGCGTGCGATCGCCCCGACGCTCGCGCCCTGCGGCACCACGAGCCGCACGGGCAGGAGCCCCGCATCGATCTTGGTCGACGAGATCTCGTAGCGCCAGGCCGCGGCGAGGGCGCTCGTGAGCAGCACCAGCGCCGCGAGCCATGGAGCGAGGCCCCTCGCGCTCCCGCGCGAGGCCACAGCCTGGCGCGTCCGCGGGGGCTCCGGCCTGGAGCGGTAGCCGAGCCGGTTCAGGCGCCGCCTCCCGCGGGCACGGCCTTGCGCTCGTCGAGCAGCTCCTGCAGCACCACGCAGGCGGCCGCCTGGTCGAGGCGCCGCTTGCGCTCGCGGCCGCGCACGCCGGCCTCGGCCAGCCGCTCGGCCGCAGCGACGGAGCTCAGCCGCTCGTCGCGCGTGACCACCGGGATGCGCAGGCTGCGCCGGAGCCGCTCCACGAACGCGAGCACCTTCTCCGCCTGCGGGCCGCGCGAGCCGTCGAGCCGGAGCGGCAGCCCGACCAGGACCTCGCCCACGCCCTGCTCGCGCACGAGTGCCACCACCTGCTGCACGTCCCGGCGCGCTCCGCGCGAGCGGAGCGTCGTGAGGCCGGACGCGAGCGTTCGCGTCTCGTCGGAGACCGCGACTCCGATCCGCACGTCCCCCACGTCGAGAGCCAGGAGGCGCACTGTCGGCCAGTATAGCGACGGGCGTTTGCCTTGACACCCCGGGACGGCTTTGCCATCCTCGCGCGGGCCATAGTCCGGGGAAGGTTTCTTGTCCGAACCGAAGTACCGTCTCCTTCACGAGCTGGCAGCCGGCGGCATGGGCACCGTGCGCAAGGGGCTGCTGCTGGGCCAGGCGGGTTTCCAGCGCCCGATCGTGATCAAGCAGCTGCGCACGCCCGAGCCCGAGCACCTGCGGCTCTTCGTCGAGGAGGCGCGCCGCTACGCGGTGCTCGACCACGAGAACATCGGCCGCATCTTCGACTTCGAGCGGATCGACGGCGAGCTGTGCATCGTGCTCGAGTACATCGACGGCTGGAGCCTGATCGAGTACCTCGAGCGACACCGCGAGCTCGGCTACCTGGCCGACGTGGACCTGTCGGTGTTCATCGCGAGCCGGGTGTGCCGCGGGCTGCAGTACGTGTTCGAGAAGGTACGCATCGTGCACCGCGACATCAGCCCCAGCAACGTGATGATGACGACCGAGGGCACCGTCAAGCTGATCGACTTCGGGATCGCCGCGAGGAGCGGCACGCGCGAGAGCTACCTGGCCGGCAAGCCCTCGTACATGGCGCCCGAGATGGTGGTCGAGATGCGCGCCGACCAGCGCAGCGACATCTTCTCGCTCGGCAGCGTGCTGTTCGAGATGCTGACCGGCGAGCGCCTGTTCACGGGCGAGAGCACGGCGGAGATCCTGGAGCGCGTCGTCTCGGGCGACATCCCCAAGGCGAGCTCGATCAACCCGGCGGTTCCGGAGGCGGTCGAGGCGATCCTGTCGCGCGCGCTCGAGCGCGCGTCGGCGCGCCGCTTTCCCGCGGCCGCCGCCATGGGCGAGGCCTGCGAGCACTACCTGTACGACAAGGGCTACGGCCCCACCAACCTGACGCTGAAGCACTACCTGGGCTCGATCTTCGGCGAGGGCTTCGTGAGCGACGACGCCGAGCCGCGCCAGCACGAGCCGACGCTGGTGCCGCTGCAGGACGACATGCGCGAGCCGTTCGACGACGGGATCACGACGCGGGCCGCCTCGCCGCTCGAGCGCGTGATCGTGCCCGGGACGACGCCGCGCCCGGGCCGGGCGCGGCGGCCCGGCGACCCGAAAAGGTAGCCCCGCGGGACAGTCGCTCGCCCGTTGACTGTGGAGCATACTGTGGATCATGCTCCACAGTATGGAGACGATCCAGGTCGTGCTCGAGGCGGAGCTGCTGCGGGCCGCTGACCAGGCAGCCCGGCGCCTCAAGCTGAATCGGTCGGCGCTCGTGCGCCAGGCGCTGCGCGCGCATCTCGCCGGCATGCGGCGCAGACAGCGGGAGGCGGCCGATCGCGCGGGTTACGAACGCCGTCCCGAGCATGCCGCCGAAGGGGCCGCCTGGGAGAGGCTCGCCGCGTGGCCGGAGGAGTAGCGCGCGGCGACGTGCGCGTGTTCGCATTCCCCTCACCCGACAAGCCGCGGCCGGTGCTCGTGCTGACGCGCGATTCGGCGATCGGGTACCTCTCCCGCGTGACCGTGGCGCCCATCACGTCCACGATCCGCGGCGTGCCCTCGGAGGTCGTGCTTGGCCCCGACGACGGAATGAAGCAGCCGTGCGCGGTGAACCTCCACAACGTCGTCACCGTATCGAAGCAGCTCCTGGGCCGGCGCCTGGGCTCACTCGAGCCGCGACGGATGCGGGAGGTCTGCGACGCACTGGGCTTTGCGCTCGGCTGCGGGGGTTGAAGCGGAGTTGCCTCGACGCCCTATTCCTCCATAATGGAGGAGGTTTGGAGGAATAGTGGCAACGCTGAACGTAAAGAACCTCCCGGACGCCCTCTACCGCAAGCTCCAGAAGCGGGCGCGTGACCGGCGCCGGTCCGTAGCGCAGGAGGTGACCTTGATTCTCGAGGAGGCGGTAGGACGCCCGCAGCAGGTGTCGATCCTCGAGCTCCGAGGCCTCGGGAAGGAGGTCTGGGAAGCCACGGACGCCGCGTCGCACGTGGAGGCCGAGCGCCGCACGTGGGACTGACGGACGACCTGGGGCCAGGTCCTACCGCCCTCGACACCGCGGTCTTCATCTACTTCATCGAGGAGAGTCCGGACTTCCTGCCGCTCGTGGCGCCGATCTTCGAGGAGGTGGCGGCCGGCCGGCGGCAGGTCGTCACCTCGAGCCTCACCCTGCTCGAGGTGCTCGTGGTGCCCTACCGCGCCGGCAACCTCGCGCTGGCCGATCGATACGAGACCAGCCTCTCGCGCAGCCGAGGCCTGCAGCTCGTGGACATCGGACGCGACGAGCTGCGGGCCGCGGCGCAGCTGCGGGCGCGTCACCCGTCGCTCCGGTCGCCCGACGCGCTCCAGCTGGCGACGGCCCTGTCCGCCGGCTGTCGCAGCTTCGTGACCAACGACCGCGACCTCCCGCCGCTGCCGGGCCTGCGGGTCCTCCAGCTCCGCGAATACCTCATGATCCGTCAGGCGCCCACGCGCTAGAATCCTCGCACCCTTGACCCTGGAGAAAGGTCACCGTCTCGGTCCCTACGAGGTGCTGGCGCCCCTCGGCGCAGGGGGGATGGGCGAAGTCTGGCGCGCAACGGACACGCGCCTCGGCCGGGACGTCGCGCTCAAGCTGCTTCCTGCCGCCTTCGCTTCCGATCCGGACCGCCTCGCCCGCTTCGAGCGCGAGGCGAAGCTGCTCGCGTCGCTCTCGCACACCCACATCGCCGGCCTGTTCGCGCTCGAGGAGGGATCGCACGAAGGCAGCGCGACTCCGGTGCGCTTCCTCGCGATGGAGCTCGCCGAGGGCGAGAACCTCTCGGAGCGCCTGAAGCGTTCTGCGATTCCGGTCGACGAGGCGCTGGCGATCGCGAAGCAGATCGCCGAGGCGCTCGAGGCCGCGCACGAGAAGGGTATCGTCCACCGCGATCTCAAGCCCGCGAACGTCAAGGTCTCGGCCGACGGTCACGTCAAGGTGCTCGACTTCGGTCTCGCCAAGGCCTGGAGCCACGACGGCGACGGAGCCAGCGACAGCTTCGACTGGTCGCAGTCGCCCACTCTCGCGCGCACCGGCACCGCCGCGGGCCTGATCCTCGGCACCGCCGCCTACATGTCGCCGGAGCAGGCCCGCGGCAAGCCGGTCGACAAGCGCGCCGACATCTGGGCTTTTGGCGTGGTCCTGTTCGAGATGCTGACGGGCAGGCAGCTCTTCGTCGGCGAGACGGTGTCGGACGTGCTGGCCGCGGTGCTGACGCGCGAGCCACGGTGGAACGAGCTGCCCTTGGCGACGCCCCCCGCGGTCCGCCGCCTGCTGCGGCGTTGCCTGGAGCGCAACCCGAAGAACCGCCAGCACGACATCGCCGACGCGCGCGTGGCCCTCGACGAGGCGCTCGGAGGTGTGCCGGAGGAAGCAACCGCAGGCGCGCTCCCGCAGCCGGTGCCGCTCTGGTGGCGAGCGTTGCCGTGGGCGGTCGCGGGTGCGTTGGCGCTGGGGCTGGTGCTGGGCCGTTGGGCGCCCTGGAAGCCGGCCGCGGCGGCGCCGAAGGCCGTGCGCCTGAGCGTCGAGCTGGGAGCGGACATGTCGCTCGCGACCACGGGCTTCGGAGTGGGGACGGCCGTGACCCTTTCCCCGGACGGCAGCCTGCTCGCTTTCGTGGCGCAAAGAGCCGCGGGGGGCAGGCCGCAGCAGCTCTACTTGCGGCGGCTCGAGGAGCTGCAGGCTTCCCCGCTTCCCGGCACGGAGAACGCCCGCAACCCGTTCTTCTCGCCCGACGGGCAGTGGCTCGCGTTCTTCGCCGGCGGCAAGCTCAAGAAGGTGGCGGTCACCGGAGGCGCCGCCGTCGCGCTGTGCGATGCGCCCGACGACCGCGGCGGGACCTGGATCGACGACCGGACGATCGTCTTTGCGCCTCGGGGCCGAAGCGGGCTGTCACGGGTGTCCGCCGATGGAGGAGCACCGGAAGTCGTGACGTCCCTCGACGCGGAGATCACCCACCGCTGGCCGCAGGCGCTCCCTGGCGGCCGGGCCGTGCTCTACACAGCACACAGCCAGGTGGGCGACTTCGAGGGCGCGAGCCTCGTCGTCCAGCCGCTGCCGAGCGGCCCGCGGCGCATCGTTCATCGCGGCGGATACCACGGCCGCTATCTCGGGAGCGGCCACCTGGTCTACATGCACGAAGGGACGCTGTTCGCGGTGCCCTTCGATAAAGGTCGTCTGGAGCGGAGCGGCCCGCCTGTCCCGGTGCTGCAGGGCATCACTTCCGCTGCGGGGTTCGCGGGGGCGCAGTTCGCCTTCTCGGATCGGGGGACGTTCGTATTCCTGCCCGGCCGGAGCGTCGGGGGCGAAATGTCCATCCTGTGGCTGGGCCGGGAAGGCCGGCCACAGCCGCTCCGAGCCCTGCCCCGCCGCTACCGGAACCTCCGCTTCTCTCCGGATGGCCGGAAGCTCGCGATGGACATCCAGGAGGGTAGCCAGATCGACGTATCCGTCTACGACTGGCAACGCGACACGCTGTCGCGCCTGACATTCGACAGCGCCTCGGACCAGTGGCCGGTGTGGACGCCGGACGGCCGCCGCATCGCCTTCGGCTCCGACCGGGCCAACAAGGCGACGTCCAATCTCTACTGGCAGCGCGCCGACGGGACGGGCGAGGCGCAGCGGCTGACGGAAAGCAAGAATCCGCAATGGCCCACGTCGTGGCATCCGAGCGGGAAGTACCTTGCCTTCACCGAGCAGCATCCGCAGACGTACAACGACGTCATGATCCTGCCTCTGGAGGGCGACGAAACGTCCGGATGGCGGCCGGGGAAACCCGTGGCTTTCCTGAACAGTCCTGCCGTCGAAACCAATGCGACCTTCTCCCCCGACGGGCGCTGGCTCGCCTACCAGTCCAACGAGGCAGGTGTCGCCGAGGTTTACGTACGGCCCTTTCCGGGCCCGGGTGGAAAGTGGCAGATCTCGACCGGTGGGGGCCTCTACGCCGCGTGGTCGCGAGCCGGGAAGGAGCTCTTCTACCAGAAGGACGACGGGAGCATCTGGGTGGCGACGTACGTCGCGGAGGGAGACTCGTTTCGCGCGGAGACGCCCCGGGAGTGGTCGCCGGAGCGCATGCAGTCCCTGCCGACGGCGCTCCGGTCCTTCGATCTGCACCCCGACGGCCAGCGCCTTGCCGTCCTGATGGCCCCGGAGGAGCAGACCGCTGCCAAGCGGGACCACCTGGTCTTCATCCTGAACTTCTTCGACGAGCTGCGCCGCCTGGCGCCGGCCGGCCCTCGCTGAGCGACGCCGGGTCGATGGCGCGAGCCTTTGCCGAGCGCGAGTCGTACCGGCCGTCGCGAGGCGTCGGGTAGACTTGCTCCACTCCATGCTTTTCCCGATTTCGCGCCATTCCTCGAGGCTGGCCCTGCTGCTGGCCGGCGTGTGTTTCCTGTCGTCGCTCCTCGCCTGCCACTCGGGGCCCCCGGGCGGCAAGCCGCTCCGGCGCACGAAGCAGCGCGTCTTCGTGATGGGCTTCGACGGCATGGACCCGACGCTCGCGCGCCAGTACATGGACGCGGGCAAGCTGCCGAACCTCAAGGCGCTCGCCGACGAGGGCGTCTTCTCGCGGCTCGGCTCGACCCAGCCCTCGGAGTCGCCGACCGCCTGGTCGAGCTTCGCGACCGGGGTCAACCCCGGCAAGCACAGCATCTACGACTTCCTGGTCCGGGACCTCCAGACGTACTTCCCGGACTTCAACATGATCAAGAAGGAGCCGCCCGAGTTCCTCTGGGGCCTGATCCCGACGAAGCAGCCGAAGATCACGTCAATGCGCGGCGGGACGTCGTTCTGGAAGACCGCCTCGGCCGACGGCGTCAACTCGGTGGTGCTCACGGTGCCGGTGACCTTCCCCCCCGAGGAGCTCCACCACGGCCAGATGCTCGGCGGGCTGCCGCTGCCCGACCTGCGCGGCACGCTCGGGACCTTCTACTACTGGGCGACGGACCTCAGCTCGTACGAGGAAGGCAACACGGAGTTCGGCGGTGTGCTGAAGCGGCTGCTGCTCGACGGCGGCGTCTCCGAGACGACACTGCGCGGACCGGAGAACCCGATCCTCAAGCAGGAGGAGGCGGCGCTCCGGAAGAAGAGGAAGGAAGCGGTGCTCGGCGAGGCGGAGCAGGCGCGGCTCGACGCGCTCACCACCGGCAAGGACATCAACCTGCCGATCACGGTGCGCTGGACCGAAGGCTCGGACGCCGCCGACATCGAGATCCAGGGCCAGAAGCTGCACCTCAAGGCCGGGGAGTGGAGCGCATGGGTTCCGCTCAGCTTCAAGATCAACGCGCTCGTGAGCGTCCACGGCATGACGCAGTTCAGCGTGCTCGAGGCGGGGCGCGAGCTGCGGCTCTACGCCTCGCCCGTCAACATGGACCCGCGCAACCCGCCGGTCCCGATCACGTATCCGGCGTCCTTCTCGAAAGAGCTCGTCTCGCAGATCGGGCTCTACCGCACGCTCGGCTGGGCCGAGTCGGCCGACAAGCCGCTCAACGAGGGCCGGCTCGACGAGGCGCAGTTCCTGTACGACTCGGACCGCGCCATGGACGACCGCGAGAAGATCATCCTGAAGCGGCTCGAGACGGACGACTGGGACCTGTTCGTGGCGGCGATCGAGACGACCGACCGCATCCAGCACATGATGTGGCGGCTCATCGATCCCAGGCACCCGATGTACGACAAGGCGCTCGCCGACAAGTACGGCGACGCGATCGAGAAGGTCTACCGCCGCGCCGACGACTTCGTCGGCCGGCTGCGCGCGAAGGTGCCGAAGGACGCGGTCTTCATGGTGATGTCGGACCACGGCTTCCACTCCTTCCGGCGCGAGGTGAACCTGAACACCTGGCTGCTCCAGAACGGTTACATGACCATCAAGGGCCAGGGCGCGACCCAAACCCACAACCTCGCTCAGCTCTTCGGCCGCGGCCAGTTCTTCGCAGATGTCGACTGGTCGCAGACGAAGGCCTACGCCGTGGGGCTCGGCCAGATCTACTTCAACTTGAAGGGCCGCGAGGCGCAGGGCATCGTCTCGGCGGGCGAGGAGTACCGCAAGCTCCAGGACGAGATCAAGGGCAAGCTGCTCCCGCTCAACGACCCCGAGACCGGCGACCGCGTGTTCCAGGACCTCTACAAGCGCGACGACATCTACAAGGGCGAGTTCATCCAGATGGCGCCCGACCTGCAAGTGGGCTTCCTCGACGGCTACCGGGTCGGCTGGCAGGACACGCTCGGCACCATCCGCCGCGCTGTCGTCGAGAACAACAACAAGAAGTGGTCCGGCGACCACTGCGCCACCGCGACCGAGATCTCGCACGGCGTCTTCTTCTGCAACCGCAAGATCGCGAGCCGCTCGCCCGGCATCATGGACCTCGCGCCGTCGGTCCTGAAGCTGCTCGAGGTGCCAATCCCCGCGGACTACGACGGCAAGCCGCTCTGGTGACGGCGGCGCTCCTCCTCGTCGCGCTCGCCGCGGCTCCTCAGGAGCCGCCCCCGGGTGCTTCGTCCGCGGCGCCCGCCGCCGCCAAGGCGCTCGCTTCCGCCCCCGCCAGCGACGAGGAGCGGCTGCGCAAGGTGCAGGAGCGCCGGATCGCGCTCGAGCAGGAGCTCAAGCGGATGCGCGGCGACGAGAAGAGCCTGCTCGGCGAGGTCGACCAGCTCGAGCTCGAGCTCCAGCTGCGCAGCGACGAGCTCGTCGAGATCCAGATCTCGCTGAAGCGCACGCGCGCGCAGCTCGACCAGGCGGCGGCCCGGGTGCGCCAGCTCGAGGCGAGCCTGGCCGAGGCGCGGCCCGCGCTCGCGCGCCACGCCCGCGCGCTCTACAAGCTCGGCGACACGAGCTACCTGCGCCTGCTGCTCTCGATCGACCGGCCGTCCGACTTCTTCCGCGGCTACCGCCTGATCACGACGCTCGCGCGCCGCGACAACGCGCGGGTGGCGCAGTTCCGGACCGACCTCGCGGCCCACACGACCGAGAAGGCCGAGCTCGAGAAGCGCACGCAGGAGTCGATCGCGCTCAGAAACCGCCTCGCCGCGGCGCGCCACAACCTGGACGCGCAGCGCCAGCGCAAGACCGAGCTGCTCACCTCGCTCGTCGAGCGCAAGGAGCTCAACGCGGCGTACGTCGAAGAGCTCGGCCAGGCCGAGGGGCGGCTGCAGCAGCTGCTCGCAGGGCTCGGCGGGGGCGACGTCGAGGTTCCACTCGGGGCCTTCCGCGGCAGCCTCCCCTGGCCGGTGGAGGGAGCGGTCCGCACGCCGTTCGGCCGGCGCAAGCACCCGCGCTTCGACACCTACACGATCCACAACGGCATCGAGATCGCGGCGGCCGCGGACGCACCGGTGCGCGCCGTGCACGACGGCAAGGTCGTGTTCGCCGACCGCTTCCGCGGCTACGGGCTGCTCGTGGTCCTCGACCACGGGGGCAAGCACTACTCGCTCTACGGCCAGCTCGCCGAGCTCGCCGTGTCCAATGGACAGGATGTCGCCGCCGGGGCCGTGCTCGGCCACGCCGACGTGGCCGGGCCGGACGGACCGGGCGTCTACTTCGAGATGCGCTACCAGGGACGGCCCGAAGATCCGGAGGCCTGGCTCGCCAAACCCTGATATCCTGATTTCATGAGCCACCGTTCGCGTCTGCTGATCGCTCTCGCGTCGACCGTCCTGATCGGCTACATCGCCGTGGGGGCTCTGCTCGGCAAGGCGCTCGGCGACACGAGCTACGCGCAGCTCGCGATCTTCAACGAGGTGGTCCGCCTGGTGCTCGACGCCTACGTCGAGCCCGTGAACCTCGACCGTGCGATGGCGGGGGCGCGGCTCGGGATGGCCGACGCGCTCGACGGCGACAGCGCGTACCTCGACGCCGAGCAGTACGCGCAGCTGCAGCAGCCCCAGAACGACTCCGACGCCGAGGTCGGCCTGGTGCTGACGCGCCGCTTCTCGTTCGTGATGGTCGTCGCCGCGCGGCCGGGCTCGCCCGCCGCGAAGGCCGGCCTCCAGCCGGGCGATCTCGTCAAGGCGATCGACGAGCGCCACACGCGCCCGATGCCGGCCCCGATCGCCGAGCGGCTGCTGCGCGGCGCGCCCGGCTCTTCGGTGAAGCTGTCGGTGCTGCGCGCGGGCGCCGACCCGTTCGACGTGACGGTCGTGCGCGAGCGCCTGCGCCCGGCGGCCGTCCAGAGCCGCATGCTGGAAGACGCCACCGGCTACGTGAAGGTGTCCGACTTCACGGCCACGACCGGCGACGACGTGCGCGCTCAGGTGGAGACGCTGAAGCGCTCGGGCGCGGCGCGGCTGCTGCTCGACGTACGCGACGCCGCCTGGGGATCCCCGGCGGACGGAGCCAAGGTCGCCGAAGTCTTCCTGCAGGGCGGTCTCGTCACGAAGCTGGTCGGCCGCCGCGCCGACGAGAAGCTGCTGCAGGCCGACGCCTCGCACAACGCCTGGTCGGGCCCGCTCGCCGTGCTCGTGACGAACGGCACCGCCGGCCCGGGCGAGATCGTCGCGGCGGCGCTCGTCGACGCCGGCCGCGCCAAGCTGGTCGGCGAGCACACCTTCGGCCGCGCGGCCGTCTCGAAGACGATCCCGCTGCCCGAGGGCGGCCTCGTGCTCACGGTCGCGAAATACATGTCGCCGAAGGGCACCTCCATCCACGGCCAGGGTCTGGCGCCCACAGTGCCGGTCGCCGAGGAGGACGAAGACGCGGTCGAGGGCGCACCCAAGTCCGACCGCATCCTCGAGAAGGCGCTCGAGGTGCTGAAGGCGGAGGCGGCGCCGGCGAAGGCCGCGGCCTAGCGACTCGGCGGTCGAGCCTCCAGCTTTCGACCGGCGCTCGGCCTTCGACTCTTCAAGCTCGGCTCTCGAAGGTGGGAGAAACGGGCGCTCGGCCTTCGACTCTTCAAGCTCGGCTCTCGAAGGGGGGAGAAACGGCTAACTTTCTTGTTCTGGGGGGCTTCGCCCCCCAGACCCCCCTTGTTAGCCTAACGGACCAGGGATCTTAGTTTTTTGCCTGGGGAGAATCGCGGCCACTTCCTGGCGGGCACTTTCATGGCGCTGCCCGTGTGGGGATTGTGCGCGGCGCGTGCGCGGCGATGGCTCACGAGGAAGGTGCCGAAGTCGACGAGCTTCACGTCCTCGCCCCGGCGCAGCGCGCGAGTGACCTGCGCCAGGCAGCCCTCGAGCACGCGCGCCACGTCCGCTTTCGAGAGGCCCGTGTCGCGCGCGATACGCTTGACGAGCTCGGCCTTGTTCAAGCTGCTGCCCTGGACCGGCTATCGGGGCGCTTGGGCGCCGCCCGAACCCGCCGCCGTCACGGCTTCACCTCGAGCGGGGCCTCCTGCAGCACTTCCTTCTTGCTGATCCGGTCGGCGACCTTGAGCTGCACCACGTACTTGCCGGGACCATAGCCCGAGAGCGGGACCGGGCCGATCAGGCCGCCGCCGATTGCGCCCTCGATCGGCTGGTCCAGCTTGGCGACCGGAGTCGTGCCGTCCTTGAGGATCGACAGCGTGGCCGTGGCGTTCGCCTTGCCGGTCGTCTTGTCCACCGAGAGGTCGTAGACCTGGAACACGATGTTGAGCTCGTCGCTCTTCGTGAACGAGCTGCCGAAGAAGGGGTGGAGCCGCATCGTGCCGAGCTCGAAGGCGGCGAACGGGTGGCTCGGATCCTCCTTCGTCCCCGGCGGCAGGTCGTCGACCTTCGAGACGAACAGCAGCGTCCCCGCCGTGGGGACCGGCGCCGTGGTCCCGTCCGCAGCCGTGTCCACCTTCGAGAAGTCGGGCACCTCGATCGGGATCGACGCGAGCGAGCCCTTGCCGCTCTTCGGCTCGACCGCTCCGACCTTGAGCGTGTACTTGCCGGGGCGCAGCGCCAGCTTGAAGCTCGCCAGGAAGGCGCCGTCCGCTCCGACCGGAGCCGTCGTGGTCTGCTCGGTCCACGCGGCCTCCTTCCCGTCCGCGCTCACGGCGCTCGCACCGACGGCCACGGTCACCGTCTTGCCCGCCGGTCCGCTCGTCGGGGTGAACCCCGACGCGTCGCCGCGCACGAGCCCGAGCAGCGCCGTGCCGCCGTCCGCCACCTTCAGGTACGCCGGCTGCACGCCGCTCGCGAAGTCCTGGCGCGGCTGCTTCATGAGCGCCCGCGCCGGCGAGTCCTTCGGCAGCATCTCGGCGAGCTTGACCAGCCGGCCGTCCTTGTCCTTCTTGTAGTCGAGGTTCGGCTGCACCACGAGCGCCGCGGCGATCCGGTCCATCTGCGCGGCGAGCGAGCCCGGAGCCCGGCACTCCTCGTCGAATGCGATCGTCGCCTTGCCGCCGGTGAAGGTTCGCTTGCCGTTGTCGCGATATGTCCAGCTCTCCGGCACGCGCAGGCCGGGCGAGGTGCTGCTGCCTTCCTGCTTCACCTCGTCGGGCTTGCCGAGCAGGATGAAGACGCGCCCGCAGTCGGTGAGCGAGCCCGGCTGCGTGGGCATCCTGTAGAGGCGGTCGGCCTCGGCGCGCGTCTTCTCGAACTCCGCCTGGTACTCGTTCGCCGGCGTGGCGAGGTCGGGGTCGCGGCGGGCCCAGAAGATCTTCTGGAACTCGAGGCGGTCGGAGCGCTCCTTGAGGCCGCGGTAGAGCCTGTCCTCCTCCGCCAGCATGATGGGCTTCACGCCGTCGAGGAACGCCTTGTCGTCCTTGTCCAGTTTCTGGGCGGTGGCGAGCGCGGGCCAGACGGCGAGCGCCCCTCCGAGTAGTGCGAGCCGGAACGACCGAGCGGTCATGCGCCCTCTCCTTCTGCTTCGAATGATTGATTTTATGCGCTGCCGCACGCGCTTCACAACGCCCGGGCGCGCCGGCCGCGACGCGGCGGCACGGTCCGTGCTAGTCTCGCCGCGCGTGCTGAAGCGGCCCCATCTCGCAGCCGTCGCGCTGGCGCTCGGGGTGTCGCTCGCCGCGGCCGCGCCGGCAGCGGCCGCCAGGCGCGCACGGCGCCCCGTGCGGCGCGCGCCCGCGCTCGCCTCCGTCGTGCTGCCCGCGAGCGCCTCCGCGTGGGACGTGGCCGTCGGCGAGGCGGCCCGCGCCGGCCTGGCGGGAGCCCAGGGCGCGGTCGTCGCCATGGATCCGTTCACCGGTCGCGTGCACGCGCTCGTCAACCCGGCGCTCGGGATGCAGCGCGCGTTTCAGCCGTGCTCGGTGTTCAAGATCGTCGTCGGCATCGCGGGGCTGTCCGAGGGCGTCATCACGCCGCAGACGACCTTCCGCTGCACGAAGGGCTGCTGGATGTGGGCCGGCCACGGCACGATCGACCTCGGCCGCGCGCTCGCCGTCTCGTGCAACCCGTACTTCGAGTGGGTCGGCGAGCAGCTCGGCTACGAGCGCGTGCAGCGCTACGCGCACCTGCTCGGCCTCGGCGAGCCCTCGGGCATCAACCTGACCGGCGAGGCCGCCGGCTTCGTGCCCGCGTTCGTGCGCCCTGAGGCGGTCGGTCACCTCTCGAGCCACGCCGAGGGCATCGCGACCTCGGCGCTGCAGCTCGCGGTGCTGATCTCGGCGACCGTGAACGGCGGCGTGCTGCTCCGGCCGCAGGTGAGCGGCCCCGAAGGCTTCGCGGCGAGCGAGCGCTGGCGGCTGCCCGAAGGCACGCGCCTCGACGGCCTGAGCGCGGGCTTCGCCGCCGCGGTCAACGAGGGCTCGGCGAGCGCGGCGTTCGACCCCGAGGTGGCGGTGGCCGGAAAGACCGGCACCTGCGCCGCGCTCGGCTGGTTCGCGTCCTACGCTCCGGCGGACCGGCCCGAGCTGGTGGTCGTGGTGTTCCTGCGGCACGGCAGCGGCCACGGCGCCTCGGCCGTGGCCGGCCGCATCTTCCGCCAGCTGTTCGGCGGCACCCGCTCGCAGACGACGGCCGCGGCCGGCCCGTAGCGCCCGCTCGGCCGCGGCTCGCCCGGCGGCCGGCTCAGGTCTGCGGCCGCTCGAGCGTGATCGCGAGCGGCAGCGTCTCGCCCGGCTTGACCTCGATCTCCTGCTCCGCGGTGCGGTAGCCCGGGCGCACGATCTCGATCCGGTGGCGTCCCGGCGCGAGCAGCAGCGAGCCGGCTTCGCGGCCGCTGCCACGGAAGGCGCCGTCGACGTAGACCGACGCGTCCTCGGGCTGCACGCGCAGCCGGAGCCGGCCGCCGCCGTGCTCGTCGGGAGGCGGCGCCGGCTCGTCGCGCGAGACCGGGGCGTCGTCGCGCTCGTGGCTCACTTCCCGCTCCGGCGGCGGCGCGCCCCCCGTCAGGTCCTCGAAGGCCTCGCCGCTGCCGCGCTGCATCTCGTGGTGCAGCTTCACGGTCGCGTCGGGCCCGACGTAGACGCGCATCCGGTAAGACTGGTAACCCTCGAGCTTCAGCGTGATCTCGTGGCGGCCGGGCGCGACGTGCAGCCGCTGGAACAGGCCGTCGAAGTCGTCGACGACACCGGCGTAGTAGCCGTCCACGTACACGCGAGCTTCGGCGGGATCGACCAGCACGCGGATCGAGCCGCCTTCGCTCCCGCCCGAGCTGTAGTAGACCGCGCCGCCGCCGCCGCCCGGATAGCCGTAGCCGCCGTAGCCGCCGTACCAGCCGTAGTAGCCGTACGGCCACCAATAGCCGCCGTAGCCCGGGTAGTACCAGCCCCAGCTATAGCCCGGGTAGCCGGGATAGCCCGGATAGTAGCCGCCGCCACCGCCGGTGCCCGTGCCGGCGCGCGGGTGCCGGCGCTCGGCGTTGGTCGGCTGGTGGCCGTCGTAGGTGCTCGAGCTGCTCGACCCGCCCGAGCTCGAGCCCGACGAAACGCCCGAGGAGCTCGGACCCGGGTGGCGGGCGCCACTGTCCGAGCCCCCGCCCGAGCTGCTCGAGCCGCCGCCACGAGGCACGGCGTGATCCTGCGCGAGCAGCATACCCGGCGCGAGCGCCAGGCTCGCCGCCAGGACCAGCTTGCCGGTTCGACCGCTCATCTTCGCCTCCATCGTCCCGAGGTGCTTGTCGCCCCTAGCCAAAGTTGCAACGCACGTGCCGGTAGCCTGAGCGAGCCGGTGCCGCCAAGTCGTTGACCTGGCGGGTGTCTCCGAGTGTAACGCCCGGCGGCACCGCGGGCTCCGTCTCCGCGCGGGGACAGCGCTGTCACCCGATATACTGCTCGCTCCGTGGCAGAAGCGTCCCCGCCCGCGAGGCGAAGGCTCCTCGTTTCGAGCGGCGAGCCGTCCGGCGACCTGTACGCGGGCGAGCTCGTAAGCCACCTCCGGGAGGACGTCCCCGAGCTCGAGGTGTTCGGGCTCGGCGGCGACCGGCTGCGAGCCCAGGGAGCCCACCTCCTCGCGCACGTGAGCGAGCTCGCAGTCGTGGGGCTCGTCGAGGTGCTTCGCCACCTGCGTCGCCTGCGCGCGGTGTTCCGCTCGGTGCTGCGGGAGGTGGACCGCGAGCGGCCACATGCGGCCGTCCTCGTCGACTACGCCGGCTTCAACCTCCGGCTCGCCCGCGCGCTCGACGCGCGCGGGATCCCGGTCGTCTACTACGTCTCGCCGCAGATCTGGGCCTGGCGGCGCGGCCGCCTGCGCGCGGTAAGGCGCCACGTCGCGCGCATGCTCGTGATCTTCCCGTTCGAGGAGGCCTTCTATCGCGAGGCCGGAGTGAGCGCGAGCTTCGTCGGCCACCCGCTGGTGGAGCTGCTGCGCCCGGCCAGCGACCCGCGGGCCTTCCTGGCCGCCCACGGGCTCGATCCCGAGCGGCCGGTAATCGCCGTGCTGCCGGGGAGCCGGCGCCAGGAGATCGCCTACAACCTGCCGCCGATCGCGGGCGCGCTGCGCCTCCTGCTGCGCGAGCGCCCGCAGCTCCAGGCGGCGCTTGCGGTGGCCCCCGCTACACCTCCCTCGATCTTCGACGCGGCGCTCGGCGGGCTCGACGTGAAGCGAGTCGCAGGTGAGACGCACGCGCTCATGAGCGCGGCCACGGCGGGGATCGTGGCCTCGGGTACGGCGACCGTCGAAGCGGCCCTGCTCGACCTGCCCTCGGTCGTCGTCTACCGCGTGTCGCCGCTCAGCTACGCGCTCGGCCGGCCCTTCGTCCACGTTCCACACTACGCGATGGCGAACCTGATCGCCGGCCGGCGGGTCGTCGCGGAGCTCATCCAGCGCGGCTTCCAGCCCGAGGCCGTGGCGAGCGAGGTAGGCCGCCTCCTCGACGACCCGGCGCACCGCGCCGCCGTGAAATCGGGGCTCGCCGAGGTGAGACAAAGGCTCGGCGGTCCGGGTGCCTCCGGCCGGGCGGCGGCCATCGTTCGACCTTTTCTGGGCTAACTGGATCAGAAAAGCTTGACAGAATGCGAGGTTGTATGTGACCTTCTGATGTGAATTCTAGGCGAGGGGTGTCATGAACCGAGTCCTGTTCGGGATGGCCGCTGCTGCCCTCCTTCTGGTGGGCTGTCACACGATCACCGAAGAGCTGCCGACTCAGCCCTCCGAGGCCCCCAAGGCGCCCGCGTCGGGCGTGCTGAAGGTCGCGATTCCCGTGATCCCGGCCGCGACGCCTGTGCCCAAGCCGAGCTCGCCGCCCCCGCCGGCGCCGGGGCCCGGTCCGACGCCGACTCCGGCGCCCGCCCCGACGCCCACGCCGCCCGACAGCGGAGGCTGCGGCAGCCCGCTGCCCCCCGGCATCTCGCGGATGAACGCCAAGATCCACATCCGCGGCCCGAACAAGTACACGCTCGACGTCACGCCGCTCGTGCACGACGGTGCGTACTGCGCGGCGATCGGCTTCACCGACGGCCGCCTCGACTGCCCGGTCCGCATCGAGGGCTCCGCCGACCGCTTCGCTTGCGAGATCTACGCGATCGGGTACGCGGCCGACACGCACCGGCCGGGCCCGACCTGGACGCGCAACGGCCATTACTGCACCGGCGCCGCCGGCGACTGCGACAACCACGAGGACAACCAGTTCCTCCTGTACGCCTACGGCGGCGGGCTCTACGAGGCCTGCACCGACGACGGCGTCTGCGGCAGCGTGCAGGTGGACCGCTGATCGCGCGCGCAGGCTTGACAGCCCGCCGCCTGCGTGTGACCGTGTGCCGGTGACACGGGCCTTCAGCCTGGGGGCACTCGGGGGCCTGGTCGTGGCGTGCGGCGTGCTGGCGTGGGGCTGCGGGACGCTCGCCACGCCGACGCGTCCCGAGCCGACGCCGGACCCGAGGCCGATCGCGAGCAGCTCCCCCAACCCCAACCCGCCGATCCTCGGCGCACCGAGCAAACCGACCCCGTCGCCCGACCCGAACGCCACGCCGACGCCCGATCCGTCCGCGAGCCCGACGCCGGATCCGGGCGACGCCGCCGGCTGCGGCTCGCCGCTGCCGCCGGACCTCTCGAGCATCAACGTGAAGATCCACCAGCGCGGCGACAACCACTGGCTGCTCGACTCGACGCCGCTCGTCGGCCCGGACGCTGCTTACTGTGCCAAGATTGGCTTCACCGATGGCCGGAGCGTGTGCCCCGTCCGCATGGAAGGCGATCCCCAGCGCAGCGCCTGCGAGCTCGTCGTCGTCGGGCGCGCGCACGACACCGGGCGCAACGGGCCGACCTGGTCCGTCGACGGCAGCTCGTGCACCGGGAAGCCGGTGTGCGAGAACAGCCCCGACAACCAGTACCAGGTCTTCGCCTACAAGGCCGGCAGCTACCAGGCCTGCGGCAACAAGAACGGCGTCTGCGGCTCGGTTTTCGTCGACCGCTGACGACCGGGCGGCGCTCGCGCTAGGCGCCCTGCTGCTGACGTCGCTCCTGGCTGCCGCCTGCGGCGGCTCCGCGTCGGAGTCGAGGCGCACGCAGACGCAGCCCGACGTCGCGATGGTGCCGACGGCGCCGGCGCCCCAGCCCACGCCGACGCCCACGCCCGGGACCGAGCCCGATCCGGAGCCCGATCCGTACGATCCGGGCGGTGGCGGGGGCGGCGGAGGCGGCGGCAACGTCTCGGGCACCTGCAGCGCACCGCTGCCGCCGCCGATCGCGCGCATGAACGTCAAGCTGCACGGCGGGTCCTCGAGCCGGGCGCTGCTCGACTCGACGCCGCTCGTCTCGGACGCGGTCTACTGCCGCAACATCGGCTTCACGGACGGCCGCAGCGTGTGCCCGGTGCGGATGGAAGGCGACCCCGAGCGCGCCGCGTGCGAGGCCCTGCGCGTCGGGCGCGCCGCGGACACGGGCCGCGCGGGGCCGACGTGGTCGGCGAACGGCAAGCGCTGCAACGGCCCCGACGGGGGGACGGCGTGCCTCAACCACTCGGACAACCAGTACCTGGTGTGGGCGTACGGCTCCGGCACGTTCCGGGCGTGCACGGCGGGCGGCGCCTGCGGGGAGCTCGTGATCCCCTGAGAACCGGGTGTTGCGCGGCGCTTCGGTGCTAGAATCCCGCCCGATCACCAGACAAGCTTTCGGCCGGAGGACGGATGGCCAAGC
Organism: uncultured Acidobacteriota bacterium; assembly: GCA_963740655.1. Lineage (GTDB taxonomy): Bacteria > Acidobacteriota > Vicinamibacteria > Fen-336 > Fen-336 > DATBSL01. The sequence goes on along the minus strand of CAVUFF010000011.1, from coordinate 530,118 downwards.
GAATCCTTGTCGTTGACGACGACGAGAACATCCTGAGCCTCGAGCGCACCATCCTGGAGCAGAAGGGGTTCCTGGTCACCACCGCCGGCGGCGGCGAGGAAGCGCTGAAGCTGCTGCGCGAGCAGGTCTTCGACCTCGTGCTGCTCGACGTGATGATGCCCGACAAGGACGGCTTCGAGGTGTGCCGTCAGATCAAGCAGGACGGGCGCACCAAGGAGATCCCCGTCATCTTCCTGACGGCGAAGGGCGGTGGCGAGGCGCTCGCGGAGGGCTTCGAGTCGGGCGCGGTGATGTACATCAACAAGCCCTTCACCGCGAACAAGCTGCTCACGATCGTCAACACGATGCTCGAGCAGGCGGAGGCCGGCACTTCCCAGCCGTAGCCCTACAGCTTCTCGAACGTCGTCAGCTCCTGGAAGACGCCGTAGCGCGCCTCGATCTCCGGCCGCGTGAGCGTCAGCAGGCGGTCGAGGCTGAAGGCCTCGACGCAGAACGAGGCGAGCGTGCTGCCCATCACGACCGCCTGGCGCAGGGCCGCGTCGCCCAGCTCGGGAGCGCTCGCCAGGTATCCCATGAAGCCGCCGGCGAAGGTGTCGCCGGCGCCGGTCGGGTCGACGACCGTCTCGAGCGGCAGCGCGGGCGCGGCGAAGCAGGTCCCGTGCCCGAAGAGCAGCACGCCGTGCTCGCCCTTCTTCACCACCAGCGTGTGCGGGCCCATCGCGCGGATCGCGCGTGCCGCCTTGACCAGGTTCCACTCGCCCGAGAGCTCGCGCGCCTCCTGGTCGTTGATCAGCAGCACCTGCACCTTGGCGAGCGTCTCGCGCAGCGCTTCGGGCTTGCCCTTGATCCAGAAGTTCATCGTGTCGCAGGCGACGACGCGCGGGCGCTCGACCTGCGCCAGCACCTGCCGCTGCAGCACGGGATCGATGTTGCCGAGGAACACGAGCTCGCAGCGGCGGTAGGCCTGCGGGATCTTCGGCTCGAAGAACTCGAACACGTTGAGGTCGGTGGCGATCGTGTCGCGCGAGTTCAGGTCCTGCGAGTAGCGGCCCTGCCAGTGGAAGGTCTTGCCGTGCGTCCGCTCGAGGCCGGCGAGGTCGATCGCGCGGCCGCGGAACGCCTCGAGCTGCGCCTCGCCGAAGTCGTCGCCCACGACACCCACCAGGTTGACGGGCGAGAAGAAGGACGCCGCCACCGCGAAGAACGAGGCGCTGCCGCCGAGGACGCGCTCCCGGCGCCCGGCCGGCGTCTCGACCGTGTCGTATGCGACGCTGCCGACGACCAGGATCGACATCGGGTCTCCTCAGCGGATGTAGCGGCCGACGATCGGGGCGAGCTCGCGCTTGACCGCCTCGGGCACCAGCTCGGGCGCGGTCAAGAGCGCGTGTCGCAGAGCGTGGGCGCACTCGCACTCCCGCGGCTGCGGCAGGCGCCCCACGACGCCGCGCAGCACGGCGCGCGCGGTCGCGACGTTCTTCCCGAGCACCGCCATCACGCCCTCGGCCGTGACCGCGTCGTGCTCGGGGTGCCAGCAGTCGTAGTCGGTCACCATCGCGAGCGTGGCGTAGCAGATCTCCGCCTCGCGCGCGAGCTTGGCCTCCTGCAGGTTCGTCATGCCCACGACGTCCGCGCCCCAGGAGCGGTAGAGCCGCGACTCCGCGAGCGTCGAGAACTGCGGGCCCTCGATGCAGACGTAGCTGCCGCCGACGTGGTGGCGCGCGCCCGCCGCGGCGCAGCCCTCGGCCATGCGCTTCGACAGCTCGGGACAGAACGGGTGGGCAAAGCCCACGTGCGCCACCAGCCCGCGTCCGAAAAACGTCGAGCGCCGCTGCTGCGTGCGGTCGATGAACTGGTCCGGGATCAGCATGTCGAGCGGCGCGTACTCCTGCTTGAGCGAGCCGACGGCCGAGACCGAGAGCAGGAACTCGACGCCGAGCGACTTCATCGCGAAGACGTTCGCCTGGAAGTTGAGCTCGTGCGGCAGGATGCGGTGGCCGCGCCCGTGGCGCGGCAGGAACGCCACCGCGCGGCCCTCGAGCTCGCCCAGCATCAGGCTATCCGAAGGCTTGCCGAACGGCGTGTCGACCGCGACCTCGCGGACGCCGCTGAAGCCCTCCATCTGGTAGAGACCGGTGCCGCCGATGATCCCGATCCGGACCTGCTCGCCCATTCCTGTTGTCCCTCCGAAGCGCCCCGCTCCCGGGCCGACCGGCGATCGTACGCGCTCCGGCGCCCCCGCGCCAGGGCTCGCCCGGCCGCGAGGCCTAGGCTTTCGGCTCCTGCTTGAGCTCGAGCAGCACGCCGGCGGCGGCCTTCGGGTGGACGAAGGCCACGCGGCAGCCGCCCGCACCGACCCGCGGCGTCTCGTCGACGAGCGCCACTCCGCGCGCCTTCAGCTCGACGAGCGCCGCCTCGATGTCGTCCACCACGACGCACACGTGGTGCAGGCCGGAGCGCTTCTCGAGGAAACGCGCGATCGCCCCGCCCGGGCCCGTCGGCTCGAGCAGCTCGAGCTGCGACTCACCCACCGGCAGGAACGCGGTCCGCACCTGCTCGCTGGGCACGTCGTGGCGTGCGCAGACGCGGAAGCCGAGCGCCTCGTAGGCGGCGACGGCCGGTCCGAGCGACGGCACAGCGATCCCGAGGTGGTCGATGCGGAGGACCTTCACGCGCCCGCCATTCGCGAGGTGAGCTCGTCGGCCGCGCTGAACGGGTCGAGCTCGCGACGCACCAGCCGCTCTACGAGCGCGTCCGTCTCGCCGGGCCGCAGGCTCGACTCCAGGCGCTCCAGCAGCCGGCGACGCACGGCGCCGTCCAGCTGCCGGCCGAGCCGCTCGCGCCGCCTCGCGGCGAGCACGCCCGAGCCCCTCGCCCGCTCGTGGAACGCGAAGATCGCGGCCAGAAGCTCCCGCGCGCCTTCGTCGCGCGTCGCGACGGTGCGGACGATGACTGGCGGCGGTCCCTCGCCGGCGGCGAGCGAGAGCATCGACTCGATCTCGGCCACGACGCGGTCGGCGCCCTCGCGGTCGGCCTTGTTGACCACGAAGACGTCGGCGATCTCCATGATGCCGGCCTTGAGCGCCTGCACCTCGTCGCCGAGCCCGGGCACCAGCACGACGACACTCACGTCGGCGGCCCCGACGATCTCGACTTCGTCCTGGCCGACCCCCACGGTCTCGACCAGGATCACGTCCTTGCCCGAGGCCGCGAGGACGCTCAGCACGCCGCCGGTCGTCGCCGCGAGGCCGCCGAGGTGGCCGCGGGTTGCCATCGAGCGGATGAAGACGCCCGGGTCGGTCGCGTGCGCCTGCATCCGGATGCGGTCCCCCAGGATCGCGCCGCCGCTGAAAGGCGAGCTCGGGTCGACCGCCACGATGCCCACGCTCCTGCCCTCGGCGCGGAAGAGCGCCGTGAGCCGGTCGACGAGCGTGGACTTGCCGGCGCCGGGCGGCCCCGTCACGCCCACGACCAGGGCGTCGCCGCCGTGCGGGAAGAGCGCGCGCATCAGGGCCCGCGACTGCGGCGCGTCGTCCTCGACCAGGCTGATCGCACGCGCGAGCGCCCGCGCGTCGCCCGCGCGCACCGCGCCGGCGACGGCCGCGACGTCGTCGGCTCCCGCCACTAGCGGACCACCGGCCGCAGGCCGAGCAGGAGCCGCGCGATCACCAGGCGCTGCACCTCGCTCGTGCCCTCGCCGATCGTGCCGAGCTTGGCGTCGCGCAGGTGGCGCTCGACCGGGTAGTCCTTGATGTAGCCGTAGCCGCCGTGCAGCTGCACGGCCTCGAGCGCCGTCTCGACGGCGGACTCGCTCGCGAACAGCTTCGCCATCGAGGACTCGGCGGTGTGCGGCTTGCCGCGGTCCGCGAGCGCCGCGGCGCGCCAGGTGAGCAGGCGCGCCGCGTCGAGCTTGGTCGCCATCTCGGCCACCTTGAACTGGATCGCCTGGAAGTCGGCGATCGGGTGGTCGAACTGCCGCCGCGCGCGCGCGTAGCTGATCGAGGCCTCGAACGCGGCCTGGGCGATCCCGAGCGAGAACGCCGCGATCCCGATGCGGCCCTTGTCGAGCAGGCGCAGCGTGTCGATGAAGCCCTTGCCCGGCTCGCCCAGCAGGTTCGCGGCGGGCACGCGGCAGTCCTCGAACGCCAGCTCCGAGGTGTCGGAGGAGCGCACGCCGAGCTTGTCCTCCCTGCGCCCCGAGCGGAAGCCCGTCGTTCCCCGCTCGACCACGATCGCCGAGATGCCCTTCTTGCCGGCGGCGCGATCCGTCACCGCGATGACGACGGCCGTGTCGGCGATGCCGCCGTTGGTGATGAAGTTCTTGGAGCCGTTGAGCACGTAGTGCCCGGCGTCGCGCACGGCGGTCGTGCGCATCCCGCCCGCGTCCGAGCCCGAGCCGGGCTCGGTGAGGCCCCAGCAGCCGACCTTCGCGCCGCTCGCGAGCGCGGGTAGGAAGCGCTGCTTCTGCTCCTCGCTGCCGAACGCGTGGATGTGCGCCGAGCACAGCCCGTGGTGCGCCGCGAGCGAGAGCGCCACCCCCGCGTCGACGCGCGCCAGCTCCTCCATCACGAGCGCCCAGTCGAGCGTCGAGAGGCCCGAGCCGCCGTAGCGCTCCGGCCAGCAGGCGCCGGCGAGCCCGAGCGCGCCGAGACGCGTGAACACGTCGCGCGGGAACGCCTGCTTCTCGTCCCACTCGCGCACGTGCGGGGCGAGCTCGGCCTCGGCGAACTCGCGCACGGTCTTGCGCAGCAGCGCCTGCTCTTCGCTGAGCTCGAAGTCCACGCGGCCTCCGCTGCGGTCGTCGGAGGACGCCCGCGGTCTCATGGTATACCGCCCGTCATGAAGCGGCTCGCGCTCGTCGCGCTCCTCGCGCTCGCGCTACTCGCGCTCGTCGCCGCCTGGGTCTGGTCGGGCCTGCCCGCGCGCGCCGAGGTGAGCGCGCTCGCCGCGCACGACCCCGGCCGCACGCGCCTGATGCTGCAGCGCGAGGAGGAAGCGCGCGCCCGGGGCCGTTCCGCACGCGCGCGGCGCGCGCCCGTGCCGCTCTCGGCCGTCTCGCGCCACCTGATCCACGCGGTGCTGGCCTCGGAGGACCAGAAGTTCTTCGGCCACGCGGGCGTAGACTGGACGGCGATCCAGGACTCGCTCGAGAAGGACGTCGAGAGGCGACGCTTCGCCCGCGGCGGCAGCACGATCACGCAGCAGCTCGCGAAGAACCTCTACTTCGGCACGGCGAAGACGCCGCTGCGCAAGCTGCGCGAGCTGGTGGTGGCGCGCTGGCTCGAGCAGGACCTGACGAAGCCGCGCATCCTCTCGCTCTACCTGAACGTCATCGAGTGGGGCGACGGCATCTACGGCTGCGAGGAGGCGGCGCGGCGCTGGTACGGCAAGCCCGCGGCGGCGCTCACGGAGACGGAGGCTGCGGGCCTCGCGGCCATGATCCCGAACCCGCGGCGGCTCAATCCGGCCGTAAACGCAGCGCGCCACGAGCGCGCCACGCGACGCGTGCTGTGGCTGATGGCGCAGGCCGGCTACCTCGGCCGCGACACCGCCTCGCTCGGCGCCGAGCCGCCGCCGGAGGAGGTCCCCGAAGACGACGAGGCGGAGGGTCCCGCGCCGGGCCCTACTCCGCAGCCTCCGCCGATCGAGCCGGCACCCCCGCCCGCGCCCACGCCGGAGCCCACGCCGCCCACCAGCTTGCCCGAGACGCCGCCAGCCACTCCCCCGCCCACGCCGCCTCCGCAAGCCCAGGACCCGGCTGGCGCAGAAGCTGCGCCGGGCCATTCGCCGGCGTAGGATTCGCGCCCGGCGCGAGCCTTCTGTCGAGCGGGCGCCGTCAGGGCGCGGCTTGCCGGACCGCGTCCCTCTGGCCTCTCGTTTGCACCCGATCTGCTGTCGAGGCCGTTTGCGCGCAGGAGGCGTCATGGAAACCTTCGGTCTTAGGCGCGATCCGCGCCGTGGGTCGTGGCTCGAGGTGCCGTGCCGGGGCGAGGAGCTGCTCCACCACCCGCTCTATACCAAGGGCACCGCGTTCAGCGCGGAGGAGCGCACGGCGCTCGGACTCGAGGGCCTGCTGCCGCACGCGACGAACAGCATCGAGGAGCAGGAGCGGCGCATCTGCGACAACATCGCCAGGAAGCGCGAGCCGCTCGAGAAGTACATCGGGCTCGCGGCGCTCCAGGATCGCAACGAGCACCTGTTCTACCGCGTGCTCATGAACCACATCGAGGAGTTCCTGCCGGTCGTCTACACGCCCACGGTCGGGCTCGCGTGCCAGCAGTTCAGCCACATCTTCCGCCGCGCCCGCGGCCTGTGGATCACGCCCGAGCACCGCGGCCGCATCGCGGACGTGCTCAAGAACGCGCCCTTCGAAGATGTGCGGCTGATCGTGGTGACGGACAACGAGCGCATCCTCGGCCTCGGCGACCAGGGCGCCGGCGGGATGGGAATCCCGATCGGCAAGCTCGCGCTCTACACGGCGGCCGCCGGGATCCCGCCCTGGCAGACGCTGCCGATCAGCCTCGACGTCGGCACCGACAACCCCGAGCTGCTGCAGGACGAGCTCTACCTCGGCTGGCGCTTCCCGCGGCTGCGCGGCCCGGAGTACCAGTCGCTGGTCGACGAGTTCGTGAAGGCGGTGAAGACCTGCTTCCCGCGCGCGGTCTTGCAGTGGGAGGACTTCAAGAAGGCGAACGCGTTCCGCCTGCTCGACCGCTACCGCGAGGAGCTGCCCTCGTTCAACGACGACATCCAGGGCACGGCGGCCGTGGCGCTCGCAGGGATGCTCGCCGGAGCGCGGCTGACCCGGACGGATCCGCGCGCGCAGCGCGTCGTGATCTACGGGGCCGGCGCCGCCGGGATCGGGATCGCGCGGCTCTTGCGCGGCGCGCTGACGCGCGCCGGCCTGGCCGGCGACGAGCTGGCGACGGCGATCGCCTGCCTGGACAGCCGCGGCCTGCTCGTCGACGACGCCCCGATCGAGGACGCGCACAAGCGCGAGTTCGCGTGGCCCGCGGCCCTCGCGCAGACGCGCGGGCTGGGCGCCGGGCGCCGCCGCGACCTGCTGAGCGTCGTGCGCCAGCTCAAGCCCACGATGCTGATCGGCGTCTGCGCCGAGCCGGGCACCTTCACTGAGCCTATCGTGCGCGAGATGGCCCGCCACGTCGAGCGGCCGCTGGTGTTCCCGATGTCGAACCCGACGGCGAACAGCGAGGCGACGCCCGCCGACGTGATCGCGTGGACCGAGGGGCGCGCGCTGGTCGCGACCGGCAGCCCGTTCGACCCCGTGTCGTGGCAGGGCAAGCCGATCCACACCGGCCAGGGCAACAACGCCTTCGTGTTTCCCGGCGTGGGGCTCGGCATGCTCGTGTCCCAGGCCACGCGGGTGACCGACTCGATGTTCGCGGCGGCGGCGGAGCGGCTGGCGGCAGAGGTCGATGCCGAGCAGCTTGCGAAGGGCAGCCTGTTCCCGCGCGTCCGCGAGATCCGGCGCGTCAGCGCCCGCATCGCCGAGGCCGTCGTGCGGACGGCGCGCGACGAAGGCGTTGGCAAGCCGATCCCGGACGCGGACATCCCTGCCGCCGTGGCGGGGGCCATGTGGGAGCCCGCCTACCTTCCGCTCGTGGCGGGTCCGCGGCGGGTGGCCGAGCCGGTCCTCGCCTGAGTCGAAGGCCCGCGCGCGTCGACGACCCCGCGCGCGGGTCGCCACACTCTCCGGCCTCGCGCGGGCAGACCGCCGATCAGATGTCGGCTCGCCTGAGCCGAATCGCCGCGGCGAGCAGGGGGCCGACGATCCAGAGCGCTACCGACAGCCCGAGCAGCGCCGCGGCTCCGCCGGCCCCGTGAGTGAAGCGCAGGAACGCGAGCGAGGCGGGGCCGAACGCAGCGGTGCCTTCGATCCCCAGGAGGGCCGCCGTGCGCACGGCGTCCACCGGGTTCAGCAGCACGCCCAGGATCAGCACGCGGGACGCCGGACCCGACGGCAGCAGCGACGCGATGCCGAGTGCCGCCACGTCGAAAAGGACCACCGTCGTGAACCAGACCACGAGCGCGAGGGCGAGCGAGCGCGCGCGACGGCCGCCCACCGAGACGAGCGCGGCCAGGCCCAGGAAGACGGCGGTGAGCACGACCGCGGCGAGTACCAGGATCAGGAAACCGCCCAGGCCCTCGTCGCCCGACTGGTTGAAGATCACGAGACCGGCCGCGCCGAAGCCGAGGGCCTGCGCCGCCACCAGGGAGCCGAAGAGGCCCAGGACCTGCCCGAGCAGGATCGTCGCGCGCGGCACGGGCTGGGAGAACAGCAGCTCGCCCGCCCCGCGGTCCGGCGAGAGCGCCAGCACGCCGATCACGAGCGCCGTGAGCGGGACGAGCAGCAGCACGAGCTGGACCAGCGACACTGCGGTGCGCGCGAAGTCCTGGACGCCGTGCCCGCCCGACAGCACGTAGCCCGACGCGGCCACCGCGATCGCGAGCGCCGCGAACACCAGGGCGAATGTCTGCGTCCAGCGCGAGCGCACCGCGAGCCGCAGCTCCTGGCGCGCGCAGAGCAGCGCGGCGCTCACGGGTTCCTCCCGGGAGGGCCCGCGGGGCCGAACACGTCCACCAGCGACAGCCGGGTCCCGGCCTTCACCTCCGCGTCCTGCGCGAGCGACGTGGCGTCGGCGTGGGCGACGATGTGCGAGCCCATCGGCGTCTCGATCGCCTCGACGCGCGTGTAGACCGCAGCTCCGGCCTCGATCCACCCCTGGTGACGGTGGTCGGCGACGTACGCGCGAGCGCCCTTCGGCCAGTCGCGCCTCGACCGGAGGTAGGTCGCGAGGCAGCCGACGTCGTCGAAGAAGCGCGGCTCCTCCGAGGCCGCCACGAGCTGCGCGGCGAAGCGCGGATCGGAGATCGCCATCCGGCACCAGGAGCAGGCCTCGTTCCGGGTGTCGAGGGGAGCCGGCCCCGCCCCGGAGCAGCCGCTGGCGACGAGCAAGGCGGTGAGCGCGAGCCGTCTCATACGCTCATCCTCATACGCTCATCTCGACCAGCTCAAGGTAGAGCTCGTCGAGGCGTCCTTCCTCCGCGCTGAGCCCGCGGATCTCCGCCCCTTCCTGGCGCACGCGGTCGAGCACGGCCGGACGCGCCGCCGCGGGGCCCGGGACGAATCTCGCCGACCGCATGGGCCGCCCCGACGCCGAGGGCGTCTTCATCCCGATGAGCCTCAGCCGCCAGGACCTGGCGGACCTCACCGGCACCACGATCGAGACCTGCATCAGGATCATGAGCCGCTGGGGCAAGCAGCGGGTCGTCGCCACCGAGAAGGACGGCTTCCGGCTGATCGACCGCGACGCGCTGGAGCGGCTCGTCGCGAGCTGAGCTCCGCGGCCTCTCCCTGCGCCCCCGGCGCTAGGCGCGCGCGCGCTCCGTTCCCCGCACCGGCTCGTCGCTGCGCGCGCTCACCCAGCCCTGGCGAAACGCGAGCGACACCGCCTCGAGCTTCGAGTGCACGTCGAGCTTCTCGAGCATGTTGTGGACGTGGTTGCGCACCGTCGCCAGGCTGATCCCGAGCTCGCGTGCGATCTCCTTGTTCTGCAGCCCGTCCGCGAGCCAGCGCAGGATCTCGCGCTCGCGCTCGGTGAGCGGCGGAGCCTTGGCGAGCGCTACGGGCCGTGCGGCGGGCAAGCGCCGCTCCTCGCCCGAGGCGGGAGCGGAATCCGCGGCGGCGCGGCTCGCGCCCAGACGCTCCAGCGCGCGCTCGAGCCGCCCCGTGCGTTCGATCGGCTGCAGGATGTGGACGAGCGTGTGCGACTCGGACCGCGAGGCCGGGATCCGCAGCACGGTCACGTTGAGCACCGGCTCCTGCTTCGGCGCGCCCGCCGTCACGACCTCGAAGCCGTGCACCGGCTCGTCCTTGCGCGCCATCGACAGCACCGCGCAGTTCTCGTGGCAGAAGCGGTTGCCGAACACGTCGCGCCAGCCGAGCACCTCGTAGCAGCGCCGGCCCAGCGTCTGCGCGGCGGTGCGGCCGAGCAGCCGCTCGGCCGCCGGGTTCCAGTAGATGACGTGTCCGGTCGGGTCCGTCGCCATGGCCGGCGTGTCGGCGCGCGCGAGCCCCTCGAGAACCTCGGCGCCCGCGTCGGTGGACCAGTGATTGCGGCTGTCGAGGACCTTCATGTGATCACCCCAATTCAATCGAACCGAACGTAGATCAAGCAATCTACGTACCGTCCCGATGCACCGGGCCGTGGAACAAGGCGCCCGCGAGGCTGTAGCCAACCCGCGGCGGCGCAAGTGAGTGGCGACGCAGCGCGCGCGCGGGCAAACCCGACGCGCTGCGGCGCGCAGAAAATCGCGCGCCGCGGACGCGCGCACACGCAATTCCTTCGGCGGAGCCGCCCTCGCCGTGCGGCAGATCGCGTGTCGTGAGCGGGTTGCGCGGCTTCGGCGCTGGCACGCGCTTTGTTGCATGAGTCGGACGGGAGACACGCATGAGCAACGCTACTGCCACCGTCGAGGCGGTCCGCAGGCCGACCGAACCGAAGCTCGAGGCGCCGGCACCGCTCGCGCCGAAGGCGCCGCCGACGCCGCCGCCGACCCTGATGCTCACTGAGCACGCGTCGGTCTTCGGCCGCCGCAGCGCCACGCTCGCGGTCTCCATGAGCCTGCACCTCGTGCTCGTGGTGGCGATCGTCCTGGTGCCGATCGTGTTCTACGACTACCTGCCGAGCCAGGAGGCGCTCAAGGCCTTCTTCGTCCAGCCGCTCGAGATCGCGGCCCCGCCGCCACCTCCCCCTCCACCGTCGGCGGCGCGGACGGCCATCAAGGCGGCGCCGAGGGTCGTGCAGCCCACCGCGGCGTTCGTCGCCCCGATCGACATCCCGAACGTGGTGCAGCCCGAGGAAAGCCTCGACCTCGGCGTCGAGGGCGGAGCGGCGGGCGGCGTCGAGGGCGGCGTGCCCGGCGGGGTCGTCGGCGGCGTCGTCGGCGGGCTGCCCACCGCGTTGCCCCCGCCGCCGGCGCAGGTCGTGAGGATCGGCGGCAAGATCGCCCAGCCGCGCATCATCCGCCGCGTCGAGCCGGTGTATCCGGACCTCGCCGCCGCAGCCCGCCTCGGCGCGATCGTCGTGGTCGAGGCCGAGGTGGACGTGCGCGGCGTCGTGAAGACCGTGAAGGTGCTGAGCGGGCACCCGCTGTTCGACGAGGCGGCCATGAGTGCGGTCAGGCAGTGGCGCTACCAGCCGCTGCTCCTGAACGGCGAGCCGACCGGCTTCATCCTCTCCGTGGTCATCACCTTCAACCTGAGATCCAGCTAGCCGTTTCCCGCGGCGGCCCGCCGGCCCCCACCTCCCCGCCGGCGAGCCGCCGCGGGCGTTCCACGCCCGGCATGACAGCCGTCATGAGCGCGCTCCCCGATACTGGAGCGCGAGGAGCACGAATGGACCTGGACGTTCGCCGCAACCCGGCGCTCTTGAAGCTCGACCTCTACTGCAGCGGCATGCGGATCGACGACAGCTGCCTCGTCGAGCAGGACGGCGGCCGCCGCGTGCTCCGGACCCGCGCCGGCCTCGGCAGCGGGCTCGAGGCCGTGCTGCCGGGGGGCCTGTGGACCAACATCCCGGTCAGCGAGCGCTTCGCGCAGCGCTCGCCCTACGTGCTGCGGCGCCGCAACGGCTCCTACCTGATCGAGCGCGACGGCGAGGCGATCTCCTCGCTCGAGCTGTCGCCGCGTCCGGCCTGGTACGACCGCAAGACCTCGACCGGCAAGCCGATGACCCGCGTCGGCACGCTGCAGGGCACCTACCTCGGCGTCTATCCGGCGAAGGTCTGCGAGTACTGGACGGAGAAGCCGCAGAAGTCCAACTGCAAGTTCTGCTCGGTGGGCCTCAACCTCGGCGTGGACGACGCGGACGACAAGTCCGTCGAGGAGGTGATGGAGGTGGTGCGCGCCGCGCGCGCGGAGTCCGGGCTCACCTACGTGGACTTCAACACCGGCCACTACGAGGGCGAGAGCTACCTCGACATCCTCGAGCCCTACATCCGGCGCATCAAGCGCGAGGTCGGGATCCTGGTCGGCGTCCAGACGCCGCCCCACGCGGACCTCAAGCGCTACGACGCGCTGCGCGAGCTCGGCGTCAACCGCGTCTCCTTCTGCTTCGAGATCTTCGACCCCTGCCTGTTCAAGGACGTCTGCCCCGGCAAGCACCGCCAGTACGGCCTGCAGCGCTACCTCGACGCGGTCGCCTACTGCGCGGCGCTCGGCCGCAGGGGCCCGCGCCACGAGCCGTGGGTGACGAACGGCGAGATCATCGCGGGGCTCGAGCCGCCCGAGTCGTCGATCAAGGCGATCGACTGGATCACCTCGGTGGGCGCGATCCCGACGGTGTGCGTGTTCCGGCCGCTCGCGGGAACGGACTACGCGGACATGCCGCCGCCCGAGGCGGCGCCGCTCGTGCCCGTGTTCCGGCGCCTCTACGAGGCGTGCATGGAGCGCGGGCTGCCGATCGGCGTCGCCCCGAACGTCCACGTGAGCCTGGTGCTGCTGCCGGACGAGTGCCGCAGCCTCTCGGAGCGCCGCTACCCGCTGCAGAGTCTCAAGCTCGCGCTGCTCCGCCGCGGGGCGAAGGCGATGGTCGCCCGCAACGTGCGCGCGGCCGCTACGTGTTCTTGAGCACGACCTTGAGGGGCGCAGCCGGCCCCCTTGTCCGGGCTGCAAACGTTGCAGGTCAAGACCTGGCGTACCGGCAGACCTTGCGGCGCGGGCCGCGTGCCCTTTCCGGCGCGGCCGCCGCGAACGCCCTGAGCGAGGCACGCGAATTGCTCTGTCTGGCAAGTGAAAGGAATCGGGCTCGTGGACGGACGGCCCTCGACCGGAGCCCGAGAGTCAAGATGACACTCGCAGTCGGCCACAGCAGCGGCCTGGAGGTCGCCGAGTCGCACAACCGCCCGCTCGAGATCACGGGCGATCTGGGCGCGACGCTGCTCGACGACGAGGCGCTCGTGCCCATGCTCAGGGACGAGGTGCAGAAAGCCCTGGGCGGGGCGCGCTCCGCCTTTTGCGTGCGGATCGAGCCTCGTGGCGACGCGGGAGAGATCGTCGTCCGCATCAGCGGCCGGCGTGCGTCCCTCCAGCTGTCGTTCGGGCGCGACGAGGCCGAGCCCGGCTACGTCGCCGGCATCGTGCGCGACGCCGTGGAGCGGTTCCGGTTGTAGCCTGGCGTCGGCTCAGACCCGCACTGGCTCGCGCGACGCCCGCTCCTCGGAGCGGGCGTCGGCGGCCGTGGTTTCCGGCACGACCAGCACCGGACAGGGCGCGTCGCGCAGCACGCGGCGGGAAGTCGAGCCGAACAGCAGCCGGCCCAGGGACCGGTGGCTCCGCGCTCCGAGCACGATCAGCTGCGAGCGCTCCTCTCGGGCCACGTCCAGGATCCGCTCGTGGGCGCTTCCCGCTCGGACGAGGTCGCGCACCGCCAGCTGCTTCCTGTCCGCTTCGGGCACCGCCGCACGCAGAAGGCCCCGGGCCTCCTCCGCCAGGGCCTGCCGCAACGCCTGGATCTCCACCAGCGCGCCGGGCTCGAACTCGGGCACCTGCTCGAGCGCGTGCAGCAGGGTCAGCTCCGCGTGGAACGCCTCGGCGAGCTTGACCGCGTAGGAGACCGTCTCCGCTCCCGGCTCGATGAGATCCGCGGCGCAGAGGACCCGGCGGAAGGGCACGCCCGCGTCCGGAGGCCCTCCCACGCCATGCCGCACCGTCAGCACCGGGCACGGCGCGCTGCGCAGCAGCTCCTCTGTCACCGAACCCGCGAGGAAGTGCTCGAGCCGCGCGTCCGAGCGGAAGCCGACCACCACGAGGTCGGCTTCCAGCTCCTCCGCCAGCTGCGCGATCTCGCGCGACGGCCGCCCCTCTAGGACGCGGCAGCGTGTGCGCACGCCGAGGGCGCGGGCCGGCTCGGCGAAGGCCTCGAGCCTCGACTCGAGCCCGGCTCGCTCCGGAAGGTCGAGCGGGGCCGGCGAGAGGTACGCGAACTCCGCGGCCATCGGCAGCTCGCGGGGGTGGACGTGGACGACGCTGAGCTCGCCGCCTTGCGTCCGGCAGATCGAAGCGGCGTAGCGAAGCGCGTCGGCCGAGAAGTGAGAGAAGTCGGTGGCGCAGAGAACTCTGCGGACTTGAAGCGCCTGCGCGGCCATGGGGGCACCTCCGCATCGTGAAGGTGCAACCCGCGTGCCCGCGCGACGGCTCGGTAGACCTGGCGCGATCCGTGCACTACCGCCGCCGAACGCGAGGTGTTCCATGGCCATGAAGATCGTCGAAGCCGATTGCATCAACTGCGCTGCGTGCGAGCCGGAGTGCCCCAACACGGCGATCAGCAACACGGGCACGACCTTCGTGGTCGACCAGGCGCTCTGCACGGAGTGCGTGGGCGCCCACGACACTCCGCGCTGCGTCGACGTGTGCCCCACCAGCTGCATCCTCGTCGATCCGGCCGAGCCGAAGGAGCTCCTGCTCGAGCGCTACCAGCGGCTGCACGCGTAGTCTGCGCCGCTCGTCCCCGCGCCGCAGTTCTTGCGCGCGCCGCGGCGCACGGCGTCCGAGTTGCGCCTGCTGGCGGCGGGATCGCCCGCAAATGCGCTGATGTCGATCGGCACGGCCGTTGCTCTTGATGGCCGGCGAAATGGGACACCCAGCCGGAACGACGCGACGCCCGGGCGGCCCGCCCCCCTTCGCGATCCCCGACTTCGAAAAGGCGCCGCTGCTCGTGATCTGGGAGACCACGCAGGCCTGCGAGCTCGCGTGCCGCCACTGCCGGGCCTCGGCCCAGCCGGGACGCAGCCCCGGCGAGCTCACGACCGCCGAGGGTCTGTGGCTCGTCGACTCGGTGGCCGACATGGGCACGCCGCTCCTGATCCTGAGCGGCGGCGACCCGCTCAACCGGCCCGACCTCGCCGAGTTCGTCCGCCACGGCAAGGCGCGCGGCCTGCGCGTCGCGACGATTCCTGCCGCGACCGAGCAGCTGACGCGCGACCGCCTCGCCGAGCTCAAGGACGCCGGCCTCGACCAGATCGCATTCTCGCTCGACTTCCCGCGCGCGGCGCTGCACGACGGATTCCGTCTGGCCGCGGGAGCCTTCGACCGCACGATGCAGGCCGCGGGCTGGGCGCAGGAGCTCGGCCTTCCGCTCCAGATCAACTCCACGGTGTGCGGCGAGACGGCGCCCTACCTCGCCGAGCTCGGGCACTTCGTGGCGAACCTAGGCATCGTGTTCTGGGAGGTCTTCTTCCTCGTGCCGATGGGACGCGGGACCCTGCTGGGCGGGCTCGGCGCCGACGCCTGCGAGCGCCTCTACGAGGCGCTCTGGACGATCGAGTCGAAGCGCCGCTTCGTGCTGAAGGTCACCGAGGCGCCGCAGTACAGGCGCTGGATCGCGAAGCACGGGGGCGCGCCCGGAGCCGCGTCGGAGACCATGGCGCACGCCCCGATCGGCCTGTCGCCGAAGGCTGTCAACTCCGGCAAAGGCTTCCTGTTCGTGTCCCACCTCGGCGAGATCTACCCGAGCGGCTTCCTCCCGCTGCGCGCGGGCAACGTGCGCGAGACGTCCCTCGCGGCCGCGTACCGCGAGTCGCCGGTGTTCCGCGAGCTGCGCGACCCCGACCGCCTGCGCGGCCGCTGCGGCCGCTGCGAGTTCCGCGCGAGCTGCGGCGGCTCGCGCGCGCGCGCGTTCGCGCTCACCGGCGACCACCTCGCCACCGACCCCTGGTGCGCCTACCAGCCGCAGGCGCCCGCCGAACGGAGCGTGACATGGAGTGCCTGATCGAACCGGCCGCCGCCACGGCGACGTCCGCCCGCTGGACCGCGCAGTACCGTGGCAAGCTCGCGAGCGCCCGCGACGCCGTGCGCGTCGTGCGCTCGGGCGACCGCGTCTGGGTCCACCCCGGCTGCGGCAACCCCGAGCCGCTGGTGCGCGCGCTGGTCGCGCGCGCCGACGAGCTGCGCGACGTCGAGCTCGTGCACCTGATGGCGCTGGGCGAGGCGCCGCACGTGGACCCCGCCCACGCGCGCTCGTTCCGCCACCGCGCGCTCTTCGCGGGCGGCAACGTGCGCGAGGCCGTGAACGAAGGCCGCGCCGACTGGGTGCCGATCCACCTCTCCGACATCCCGCGCCTCGTCACGTCGGGCCGGCTGCCGGTCGACGTGGCGTTCGTCCACATCTCGCCGCCCGACGAGCACGGCTTCTGCTCCTACGGCGTCGGGGTCGAGTGCACCAAGGCCGCCGCCGAGTCGGCGCGCGACGTCGTAGCGCTCGTCAACGCCCGCATGCCGCGCACGCTCGGGGACTGCTTCATCCACGTCTCGCGGCTGACCTACGCGGTCGAGGTGGACCAGCCGGTGCTCGAGCTGCCCGTGCCGCGCGCCGTGAGCGACGTCTCGAAGGCGATCGGCCGCCGAGCCGCCGAGCTGGTCGAGGACGGCTCGACGCTGCAGATGGGCATCGGCGAGGTGCCGGACGCGCTGCTGCACGAGCTCAAGGGCCGCCGCAACCTCGGGATCCACACCGAGATGTTCTCGGATGGCGTCGTCGAGCTGTTCGAGGCCGGCGTGATCAACGGCGAGGCGAAGACGCTGCACCGCGGCAAGATCGTGGCCTCGTTCGTGCTCGGCACGAAGCGCTGCTTCGACTTCCTGCACAACAACCCGTTCGTCGAGTTCCATCCCACGGACTACGTCAACGACCCCTTCGTCATCTCGCGCAACGAGCGCATGGTCGCGATCAACTCCGCGCTCGCCGTCGACCTCACCGGCCAGGTCTGCGCCGACTCGATCGGGCGCTCGATCTACTCGGGCGTCGGCGGGCAGGCGGACTTCATCCGCGGCGCCGCCCGCTCGAAGCGCGGCAAGCCGATCATCGTGCTGCCGTCCACCGCCAAGGGAGGTAAGCTGTCGCGCGTGGTGGACGCGCTCGCCGAGGGCTCGGGAGTGGTCACGACGCGCGCCGACGTCCACTACGTGGTGACCGAGCACGGCGTCGCCGACCTGCACGGCAAGTGCCTGCGCGAGCGCGCCCAGGCGCTCGTCGCCGTAGCGCATCCGGACTTCCGCGAGGAGCTGCTCCGGGCCGCACGCAACCGGAGAATCCTGTGATCCGCGGCGGGCCTTCGGGTCCGCCAGGCGGAAGCGTCTCGTTTCACTTCGGCGCGCGCGCCTGCGTGCTCGCCGTGCTGCTGCTGGCGGGCCGCGCGGCGCTGGCCGCCGACGCGGACTGCCTCGCCTGCCACGGCGACAAGGACCTGCACTCGGAGAAGGGCGCGAGCCTGTTCGTCGACAAGGAC
Organism: uncultured Acidobacteriota bacterium; assembly: GCA_963740655.1. GTDB lineage: Bacteria > Acidobacteriota > Vicinamibacteria > Fen-336 > Fen-336 > DATBSL01. Next base: position 512,814 of record CAVUFF010000011.1, on the reverse strand, counting down.
AAGCGCGCCACCAGCGCCCACGCGACGCTCGGCTGCGGCGACTGCCACGATAAGGTCAAGGACTACCCCCACCCCGCGCCCGCGGCCAGGCCCTCGTGCGCCACATGCCACGCCGACGAGAAGGCCGCGCTCGAGAAGAGCGTCCACGGCCGGCGCAACGGCGGCTCCGAGGTGCCGGGCTGCGGCAGCTGCCACGGCGCGATCCACGAGTTCAAGCCGCGCAGCGACCCCGCCTCCGAGGTCGCGAAGCGCAACCTGCCGAAGACCTGCGGCCGGTGCCACGCGAACCCGGACTTCCTGGCGCGGCACCAGCTCGGCCTGGCGCGCCCGATCGAGGCCTACCAGCTGAGCGTTCACGGCAAGGCGCTCGCCGGCGGCAACGACAAGGCCGCCTCCTGCTCCGACTGCCACGGCGCGCACGACATCGGCAAGGCGAAGGACGCCTCGTCGCGCATCAACCGCTGGAACGTCCCCGCCACCTGCGGCCAGTGCCACGCGCAGGTGAAGGACGCCTTCACGGCGAGCATCCACGGGCAGGCCCTCGCGCGCGGCCACGACGGCGCGCCGGTCTGCACGGACTGCCACGGCGAGCACTCGATCCTGGCGCCCTCCGAGCCCGGCTCGCTCGTGAACCCCGCGCGCGTGTCGAGCGTCACCTGCGGCCGCTGCCACGCGGACGAGCGGCTGGTCGCGAAGTACAACCTGCCGCGCGACAAGGTGCCGGCCTTCCAGGACAGCTTCCACGGCCTCGCCGGGCGTGCGGGCTCGCTCCGCGTCGCGAACTGCGCGTCCTGCCACGGGATCCACAACATCCTGCCCTCGAGCGACCCGCGCTCAACCGTGCACCCCGCGAACCTCGCGAAGACCTGCGGCGCATGCCACCCGGGTGCCGGGGAGCGCTTCGGGATCGGCCCCGTGCACGTCACGACCAACAGCCGCAGCGAGCACGCCGTGGTGCGCTTCGTGCGCCTCGCCTACGTCACGCTGATCCCGGCGACGCTCGGCTTCATGCTGCTGCACAACGGCCTCGACTTCCTGCGCAAGCTCCGGCGCCGCGGCGCGGGCCACGGCGCCGCGGGGACCGTTCCGCGCATGAACCGCAACTTCCGGATCGCCCACGGCCTCGTCGTGCTCAGCTTCCCGGTCCTGGTGGTGACCGGTTTCGCGCTCAAGTTCCCCGAGTCGTGGTGGGCGGCGCCGCTCGTCGCCTTCGAGGGCCACCTCGCGCTGCGCAGCCTCGTCCACCGTGTCGCGGCAGTCCTGCTGTGTCTCGCCTGCGCGTACCACGGCGTGCACCTGCTGCGCGTGCGGCGCGACCGCCACGCCCTGCGCCGCATGCTGCCGCGCCTGAAGGACGCGCAGGACCTGGTCGCGTTCTTCCGCTGGGCGCTCGGCCGCCGCGCCGAGCGCCCGGGCTTCGGCGTCTTCAGCTACGCGGAGAAGATCGAGTACTGGGCCTTCGTATGGGGCACGCTGGTGATGGCCGGCTCGGGCTTCCTCTTGTGGTTCGAGAGCTGGAGCCTGCGCGTGCTCCCGACCTGGGTGATGGACGCCGCGACGGCGATCCACTGGTACGAGGCGATCCTCGCGACGCTCGCGATCCTGGTCTGGCACTTCTACCTGGTGATCTTCGACCCCGACGTCTACCCGATGGACGCCGCATGGCTGAGCGGCCGCGCCTCGGCCCAGCACCTGGGTGCGAATCGGCCGGTCTACGCGCGCCTGCTGCGCCGGCGGAGGAGCGACTCGCCAGCCGGGGAGTGATCGGCAACGTGGCCCGCCTCTTGCACGAGATGGTCCGCGGAGGAGCCACTTGCCCTCAACTCGCTCAGCTGCAAAGCCTTTGCTGGCCCCCGAGTACTGCAAAGGTTGCGGGCGCTGTATCGAAGCTTGCGCGCGAGGCTGCATCGAGGCCGGCCACGACATCCACCCGCTGACGGGGCTCGTCCCCGTCCTCGTGGATCTCGCCAACTGCTCGGGCTGCGCGCTGTGCTTCGACGCCTGCCCCGAGCCCTACGCGATGCGTCCCGAGGCGGGCCTCGTCCCGGCACGGGCGCCCGACGAGGCCTCCGCCGCCACGGTGCCGCCGGTCCGGCTGCCGCTTCCGCAGAGCGTGCCCATCGTCACGAAGGGCACGCACGCCTCCGCGATCGGGGCGCTCCTCGCAGGGTGCCGCCACTTTTTCGGCTACCCGATCACGCCCTCGAGCGAGGGCGCCGAGCTGATGGCGAAGCTGCTTCCGAAGCTCGACGGCGTCTTCCTGCAGGCCGTGAGCGAGGTGGCGACCGTGAACCTGATGTACGGCTGCGGAGCGGCCGGCCTGCCCTCGCTCACCTTCACCTCATCGCCCGGGTTCAGCCTGATGCTCGAGGGCCTCTCGTACATGATCGGCGCGGAGCTGCCGGGCGTGTTCGTCAACGTGATGCGCGGGGGCCCCGGCCTCGGCAACATCGCCCCGGAGCAGGCCGACATCAAGCTCGCCTGCCGCGGGCTCGGCCACGGCAACACCCAGGCGATCGTGCTCGCGCCCTCGTCGCCGCAGGAGATGCTCGACTTCACCCTGCTGGCCTTCGAGCTCGCCTTCGAGTACCGCACGCCCGTGATCCTGGTCGCCGACGGCTACCTCGGCCAGGTGACGGGCCGGGTCGAGCTGCCCCGCACGTTCACCAAGCCCGGCCTTCCGGGCTGGGCCGTCTGGGGAGACGCGAGCCACCGGCACAACCTGATTTCCTCGATCCACCTGTCCGAGCCGGAGCTCGAGGCCCACAACCGGCACCTCGTGGCGAAGTACGCGGAGATGTCGCGGCGCGAGCAGCGTGCGGAGCTCGTCCACTGCGAAGACGCCGAGGTGGTGCTGATCGCCTGCAACACGCCGGCGCGGATGGCCAAGGGCGCGGTCGAGACCCTGCGCGCGCAGGGCGTGCGCGCCGGCCTGTTGCGCCCGCAGACGCTGTGGCCGTTCCCGATCCGCTTCCTGCTGCCTCTGCTTCCGCGGCTGCAGCGGCTGATCGTGGTCGAGGCCAGCCACGGGCAGCTCGAAGACGAGCTGCGGCTCGCGCTGAGCCACGCTGAGACGGCGGCGGGCGTCCCGCTACCGCGCATCGAGTCGCTCCGCAGCTACGGCGGAGTGCTGCCGGCCGAGCGCGAGATCATCGATGCCGTGCTGGGCGGCGTGCGCGCCGAGACACCACAGGAGCTGTTCGCATGAGCGTCTACTACGAGCGCTTCGAGCGCCACGCGAAGGGCGAGGGCCTGAAGGGGAAGAGCACCCACTACTGCCCCGGCTGCGGTCACGGGCTCGTACACCGCTACCTGGCCGACGCGATCGAGGAGCTGGGGATCCAGGACCGCACCGTCGCGATCTCGCCGGTGGGCTGCAGCGTGTTCCTCTACTACTATTTGGACGTCGGCCATACCCAGGCCGCTCACGGCCGCGCGCCGGCGGTCGCGCTCGGCCACAAGCTCGCCAACCCCGGCGCGGTGGTGATCAGCTATCAGGGAGACGGCGACCTCGCCTCGATCGGGCTCGCCGAGATCATAAGCGCGTGCCAGCTCGGTATCCCGCTGAGCGTGGTGTTCGTCAACAACGCGGTCTTCGGGATGACGGGCGGGCAGATGGCGCCGACCACACTGATGGGCCAGCGCACCGCCACCTCTCCCACGGGGCGCGGGCGCATGATGGGCCAGCCGATCAAGATGGCCGAGCTCGTGGCCCAGCTCGACGGCACGAGCTACGTCGAGCGCGTCGCGCTCTACGACCCCAAGCAGCGCGTCAAGGCCCGCAAGGCGATCAAGAAGGCGCTCGCGCTGCAGGCGGACGACCGCGGCTTCGCGTTCGTCGAGGTGCTCGCGGAGTGCCCGCTCCACCTCGGCAAGACGCCGCACGAGGCGGAGTGCTGGGTGCGGGACGAGATGACCAAGGTGTTCCCGCTGGGAGTGAAGAAGGACGTGGCCTGCGAGCCCTGGAGCGAGTGGCGGCGGCCGAGCTTCGAGCCGGCGACGGTCGCCGCGGCGGTGGGCGCCGGCGCCGAGCCCGCGCCGCGCTTCTGCCAGGGCTTCCCGAGGCAGCTCTATGGCCCCGACGTCGCCCTGAAGCTCGCGGGGGCGGGCGGCGACGGAGCCCAGACCGCGGCGATGCTGATCGCGCGGGCGGCGATCAACGAGGGCTTCGACGCCACGCACATCCCGAGCTACGGGCCCGAGTCGCGCGGCGGCACCTCGTACGCCGACGTGCGGGTGGCCGAGCGCGAGGTGCTGTCGCCCGCGGCGCCCGCGCCGCACGCGCTCGTGGCGTTCAACGCCCCGAGCCTCGCCCGCTTCGGACCGGCCGTCGTCCCGGGCGGAGTGGCCGTCTACGATCGCTCGGTGGTAGCGGATCCGCCGAAGCTCGACCCGCGGGTGCGGGTGCACGGCGTGCCGTGCTCGGCGCTGGCGCAGGAGCTCGGCTTCATGATGGCCAAGAACGTCGTGGCGCTCGGGGCGCTCTGCGAAGCGACTCGCCTCTTCCCCGAAGAGACCTACCTCACCGCGATCCGCCAGGCGCTGCGCCACAAGCCGGCGCTCCTGACACTGAACGAGCGCGCCTTCGCGGCCGGCGCGGGCGCCGTCCGCGCCTAGGGGCGTGGTCAGCGCCACTCGACCTGAGGTTGAGGCGTTCACCGCTGCGGGGCTGGTCGTTGGACCCCAAGGAGACGTCCAGTAATGATCGCGGCAGAGGGGCCGGTCGGCGGGTAGCCTGGGTCGCTGAGGGGGCCTCGAGCCCGCCCCGTCCCGGCTCTCTTGGGGCGCGTCGTCCGAGTCCTTTCGATGTCCAGGGGCGGTGGCCGATGCAGTCTCAGCCTCGCGTGGAGACGTTCAGTCGGGCCCTGCCCTAAACTTCACCGTCACTCCCGCTGACGATGCGTCCCGTACGATCGCGACTCGATAGGAGTCCCCTGGCGCCGCGTAGGCCGCAGAAGCACGCTCAGCATCGTGCACGAGGCGGCTCAGCGCCATCGCTCGCGAGGACTCGCGGCCGCCGCGCCCTCGAACCAAGGCCGGGTCGAGACGCAGAACCGGCAAACCGACAACATCACCGGCACCTCGACGAGCACGCCGACGACCGTGGCCAAGGCCGCACCCGACCCGGGCCCGTAGAGGGCGATCGCGGTGGCCACGGCCAGCTCGAAGAAGTTCGAGGCGCCGATCAGCGCGCCCGGCGCAGCCACGGGGTAGGGCACGCGCAGCAGTCGCATCAGGCCGTAAGTCAGGCCCGAGTTGAAGTAGACCTGGAGCAGGATCGGCACGGCGATCAAGGCGACGTGGAGGGCTCGCGTGGTGATGTTCTCGGCCTGGAAGGCGAAGATCGCGACCAGAGTCGCCGAGCAGCGCGACCACGGTGACCGGCTGGAACGCGGGCAGGAAGCGGGTGCTGAACCACTCGGCGCCCCGGCGGCGGATCAGCCAGGCGCGGCTCAGGGACCCGAGCACCAGCGGGACGACCACGAAGATCAGGACCGAGTAGAGCAGGACCGAGAAGGGCACCTCCAGGCCCGCGGCGCCCGACACCAGGAACTTCACGATCGGCGCGAAGGCGACGAGCATGATGAGGTCGTTCACGGAGACCTGGACGAGCGTGTAGGCGGGGTCGCCGTCCGAGAGGTAGGACCAGACGAACACCATCGCCGTGCAGGGCGCGGCGGCGAGGATGATCACGCCGGCCACGTACTCGCTCGCCAGCTGCGGCCCGATCAGCGGCAGGAACAGGTGCCTGAAGAACAGCCAGCCGAGGAACGCCATCGAGAACGGCTTGACCAGCCAGTTCACGACGAGGGTCACGATCAGGCCCGTGGGCCGCTTGCCGACGCCGCCGGATCGACGCGAAGTCGATCTTCAGCATCATCGGGTAGATCATCAGCCAGATGAGGACGGCGATCGGGATGTTGATCTGGCTGCCCTCGCCGAACTGCAGGTCGCGGACGGTGCCGACCGACGCTCGGGCAAGAGCCTTGCCGATCAGCGACGCCGAGAACCATGCACGCCGCCACCCAGAGGCTCAGGTAGCGCTCGAAGACGTTCATCCGCTTGGCCGCGTCCGGTCGTCACCTCAGTCCTTCGTCGCGGGAGTGCGGCCGATCGTCCCGGAGCCTCTCCTGGAGGGCCATCTTGTCGAGCGAGTCGATGGGCAGGCTGATGAAGAGCTTGATCCGGGCGTCCAGCTCGCGCAGCGCGCGCTCGAAGGCTCGGCGCTGCTCCTCGAGCGTGCCCTCGACCGCGGCGGGGTCGTCCACGCCCCAGTGCGCGGTCATCGGCTGGCCCGGCCAGTAGGGGCACTGCTCCTTCGCCGCGTTGCCGCACACGGTGAACACGAAGTCGAGCTTCGGGGCGCTCCGGGCCGGAGAACTCGTTCCAGCTCTTGCTGCGCAGCGCCGTCCGTCGGGCAAGTGCGTCCGCTCCAGCGTCTCCAGCGTCAGCGGATGGACCTCGCCCTTCGGCTGGCTGCCGGCGCTGAAGCGCGCGGAACCGCCCTTGGCCCCAGTAGTTCAGGAGCGCCTCGGCCATGATGCTGCGCGCCGAGTTGCCAGTGCAGAGGAAGAGGACGTTGTACGGCTCCATGAGCGCTCCTTTCGAGGCGTGCTACTTGCAGGACTCCGGACCGCGGACCTTGACGAGGCGCTCCAGGTCCTTGCGGAGCACGCGATGCGCTTGGCGAAGGTCGCGACGAGCCCCCGGAGCTGCCGCTCGCAGTCGGCGTCCGGCTGGCGCATGAGGCGGTAGTACACCCAGGTCCCGTCGCGCCGGTCTCGACCACACCGGCCGCCCGCAGGCTGGCCAGGTGGCGCGAGACCTTGGGCTGGGACAGCCGCGAGCGCCTCCTCGAGATGGCAGACGCACAGCTCGCCGTGGGAGAGCAGCGCGACGATGCGGAGCCGCGTCTCGTCGCCCAGCGCCTTGAACAGGCGGGAGAAGGACCGGACGTCGAGCACCTGCGAGGCCATACGGGTATCCATATATCCGACTCCAGGGATGCCGTCAACGCCGAAGAAGCGGTAATCCGTTCGTTGCGCGTCCCGCGCCACGCAGGCCGTGCGCCTCCCGTCCGCCAAGGGACCCGATGAATCAAGACCTTATGGCTGGCGCGGCGGTTGCAGTCCGTCGTTTCGGGGAGCGCCGAAATGACGGCGGCCCGCATTCCAGGGGAGGGATCAGATGGCACCCTCGGTCGGTTTCATCGGCGGGGGCCGCGTCACGCGCGTCTTCCTCAAGGGTTGGTCGCGTTCCGCACACCGGCCTGCGCGGGTCGTGGTCAGCGACACGTCGGCCACGGCCCTCGATGCCGTGCGCGCCATCGCCCCGGACGCCGTGACCGTCCTCGGCGACAACCTCGTGCCCGCCGGTCAACGGGTCGTCTTTCTGGCGTTGCACCCGCCGGCCCTGCGGACCGTCCTGGCCGAGCTGCGCGGACGGCTGTCCGCGGCGTCCCTGGTGGTGTCGCTGGCTCCCAAGCTCACGATCGGCGAGATTTCCGCAGCGCTGGGTCCGTCAACCCGCGTCGCGCGCGTGATCCCGAACGCCCCATCGATCGTCGGCGCCGGCTTCAACCCTGCCGCGTACGCGCCGGGGCTCACGGCAGCGGACCGCGAAGCGCTCGCGAGGCTGATGACGCCGCTCGGCGACGCACCTGAGGTGGCCGAATCCGACCTCGAGGCCTACGCCCTGCTCACGGGCATGGGCCCGACTTACCTGTGGTTCCAGTTCTACGAGCTGCTGTCGCTTGCGGAGGGCTTCGGTCTCCGAAGCGGTGCCGCGGCCGATGGCATGGACCACATGGTCAGGGGAGCCCTCCGCGCGATGACGGAATCGGGCTTGTCGGCTGCCGAGCTCATCGACCTGGTGCCGGTGCGCCCGCTCGCTGAGGACGAGGAAGCATTCAGGGTCGCCTACCGGACGCGCCTACGGGCCATCTTCGAGAAGATCCGGCCGGCCGTGACCGTGTGAAGAGGAGAGAGAAGAAATGACCACGAGTCCGCTCGCGCAGCTCACGGGCACGCTGAAGGTCCTGGCGCATCCCACTCGACTCCGGCTCCTCGCCATGCTTCGCTCCGGCGGGCTCTGCGTCTGTCAAGCCGCGGCGGCCCTGGGCGCGCCCGTGTCCACCGTCTCGGAGCACCTGGCCGACCTGAAGCGGGCCGGTCTTGCCGACGAGCGGCGGGATGGGCGCTGGGTCACGTACCGCCTGGCCGTCGCACCAGAGGCATGCGCTCTCCTTGACCACGTCTGGGGCCAGATCGGAGGCGACGCGGTCGTGCGTCAGGACGAGCGCATCGTCCGCAAGCTGCGACGGGTGTCACGGACCGACCTGTGCGAGGCCGGTCTCGACCTCGGGCGATTCGGCTTGGGGCGGGCGGCATCCTGAAAGGTGGAGCAGATGACGACAACGGTGAACGTGATCGAGGTGATGGGACCCGGGTGCGCTCGCTGCCACGAGACGCTCCGGGTCGTTCGTCACGTCGTGGACGAAGCGCATCTGGACTGCCTCGTCCAGAAGACCGAGTCGGTCGAGCGCATGGCGGACCTCGGAGTGATGCGGACCCCAGCGATCGTCTTCGATGGGAAGGTCGTCCTCTCTGGACGCATTCCGAAGACGGAGGAGGTCCGGAAGCTCCTCGGCCTCTCATAGGCGAGCCAGCAGTCGGTCGAGTGGAGACACGCATGACAAGCGCACCCAGCACCATCACGGCCAAGCCCGACGTCGGCGCCTGGTGGCGGGTGGCCCTGGAAGCGCTCGTCTGGACCGCCCTCTACCTGGTCATCGAGCCGCTCTCGCGCTGGATCGCCTTTGGGCTGGTCGGCTTGCCTCGCGGCTCGCATCTCGGCGATGCCGTCGCGTTCTTCTTCTACGACGTGCCCAAGATCCTGCTGCTGCTCTCGGGAATGATCTTCGTCATCACCGTCGTGCGGTCGTTCTTCAGCGCCGAGCGGGCGCGTCGGCTGCTGAGCGGCAAACGCGTCGGGATCGGCAACGTGCTCGCGGCCACGCTCGGCATCGTCACGCCGTTCTGCTCGTGCAGCGCCGTCCCGCTCTTCATCGGCTTCGTCGAGTCCGGCATCCCTCTCGGCGTGACGTTCTCGTTCCTGATCGCGGCGCCGGTGATCAATGAGGTCGCGCTGATCCTGCTGTTCGGGATGTTCGGCTGGAAAGTAGCGGCGCTCTACGTCAGCTCGGGACTGGCCATCGCCATCGTGACCGGCCTCGTTCTGGGCCGGCTCCGGCTGGAGCGTTACGTCGAGGACTTCGTCTGGCGCGCGCAGTTCCGAGAGGGCCACGACGAATCTGCGGGGCTTGCCTGGGAGGATCGCTTCGGGCAGGCACGCGACTCGGTCCGCGACATCGTGAAGAAGGTCTGGCTGTACGTGCTGGTCGGCATCGGTGTCGGCGCCGGCATCCACGGGTATGTCCCGACGGACGCGCTGGCCGGATACATGGGCAAGGACGCTGCGTGGTGGTCGGTGCCGCTCGTCGTGCTCGCCGCCCTGCCGCTCTACTCGAACGCGGCCGGAATGGCGCCGGTCCTGCAGGCCCTGGTGGAGAAGGGCGCGGCGCTCGGCACCGCGCTCGCGTTCATGATGGCCGTCGTGGGCGTCAGCCTTCCCGAGACCATCCTCCTGCGCCGCGTGCTGAAGCCGCGGCTCATCGCCGTGTTCGTCGGCGTCGTGACGGTGGCGATCATCGTCACGGGATACCTCTTCAACGCGATCCTGTGAATGACATGGACTTCATTGCCGGCCCTCGCCTATGTCGGGAGGAGTGAAATGCCGCACCCTTCGGCTTGCTACGGGAGAATGTACCCGCCCACCCTCGTGAAGACCCCCAACAAGGAGGTCAAGGGGAGGGTCTTCGGCTATCGGGTCGACCACACCGGGGTGGTCGAGTCAGGACGGACCGTGACGACCGACCCGGACGCGTGGCGGGAATGCGCCCACTGTCCCGACCTCGATGGCTGCTTTCGGCTCTCGACGGGCACGCTTCTGATGGAGATGGCTCTCACGCGATGAGGCCGCTGAACATCCACCGCCGCGGCCATCGGGTTTCAGCACCAGCGCGCTCGCTGCGCGCCGCACGACCTCACGCCTGAGGGCTGGCAGGGTTCGCACGCGCCCTCGCGCGGCTCGTGGCTGACGATGCCGCCGCGGCGATCCAGCTCGATCCGGCAGCAGTCAAGGAGCATCGCCTTCAGCTTGCGGCGGGCTCGTTGGACGCGGCTCTTCATACCGGACAGGCTCAGGCAGGCGCGGCTGGACGCCTCGCGCTGCGTCAGCCCTTGGATCTCCGAGAGCTGGATTGCCTCGCGATCGGCGGTCGGTAGCGACGCGACCATCGGCGCGAGGCAGCCAGCGAGCTCGTCGCGCTCGCGGGCCAGCACGCTAGCCCTATCCTCGCGATCGTCAGCCGGCCACTCGTTGTCGTCGAGCGGCTCGCTCGGCCGGCGGCGCCGATAGTGGTCGACGATCGCGCTCCTGGCTACCTGAAACACCCACGCCGAGAGCCGATCGGCGCTGCGCAGCCCGCCCAGCGTCCGGTGGATGCGCAGGAACGTCTCCTGCAGGACGTCGTCCGTGTCGGCGGCAGTCCCGACCCTGCGCGACACGAACGCCCGCAACCGGCGGTGGAACTCGGCGAAGACGGACTCGGAGTCGGCCGTCAGGCTCGGTGTCGGGTTACTGGCAGCCGCACGCCCGGGCATCCGCCTCCTTCGTGGGACCGCAACACGCCGTCTTCTCGGACACAGCACAGCATGATCCCTGCTGGTGTGCGTCGCAACACGCCTCGGAGCCTCGCGCCCTGCTCCGGAACAAGCGCAGCAGGTTCTCGGGGACGTCGCTCGGCGTCGAGGTCGCCGCGCTCAGTGTTCGCTGGCCGTAAGCCTCCGACAGGATCGCGTCCACGATCATCGGAGCCGGGGTCTCGTCGTACTCCTTCCCCTCGTACACCCAGACCCGGCAGTCGATGGCGTCGCCGCCGCCGGCCGTGCACGCGCACGCTTCCGACTCGCAGCGGCTCTCACGGAACTCCAGCGCGATGTCTTGGCCGTTCACGCGGATGGTCGGCGAGGAGCGGAACCCGAGCGCGCGGGCCTTCTGCTCGGAGTCCACGAGCGTCTTGGTCACCCGGACGTCCGCGCCCGCGGCTTCGAGCACGCCCTGGACTGCCGTCAGCGCCGTCTCCAGGTTCGCGTCGGTCTCCCGGCAACGCGTGCAGACGTCCAGCTCGAGGTACAGGAAGTCGATGGCCACGGCCCGCGCCTTCGCGTTCAACGCCGTCATTCTTGGTCTCCCTTCAGGTCGCGGAACGCTTTTGTCCCGCTCGTCAAGGGAGACGTGGCTTCCCGAAAAAGGACGCACACCTTCTTGGAAGGGCCCGTTCCGGCGCGACGGCCCGACACGGATCGGCGATCTCTCGGGTGATCCCCCGCACTGCTGCTCGCAGTCCCTGGAACGGGCCGCGGTGCCCTCGCCGGCTCGCCACTTGCGTCGACGCCACTCGGCGTTGTGACCTCAGCTGGAGGCTGTAAGTTGCGCGGTCAGCGCCACGCGAGCCCGGCGCGCTCGCTCTGCAGCATCAGCATGTAGTTGGCGCGCTCGTAGACCGAGGGGTCCGGGCACGAGGCGCGGCTCATGCTGCCCTTCGCCTGCGCGAGCGACGTGTACTCGTGCTGCTCGAGCCAGTCCATCATCTCGGCGAGCACGACGCTCAGGCGGCCCGCCCCGTGGCGCAGCAGCGCCGAGACCAGCTGCACGGCGTCCGCGCCGGCCATCACGGCCTTGATCGCGTCGCGGCCGTCCTGGACGCCGCCCGTGACCGCGAGCGAGCACTGCACGCGATCGTGGAGCAGCGCCAGCCAGCGCAGCCGCAGCAGCAGCTCGGCGGAGCTGGAGAGGCGCAGCTCGCGGTTCAGGCTCAGGCCCTCGAGGTCGATGTCCGGCTGGTAGAAGCGGTTGAACAGGACGAGGCCGTCGGCCCCCGCCTGCTCGAGCTGCCGCGCGCAGATTCGGCAGCGACGTGTAGAACGGCGACAGCTTCACGGCCACCGGGATCCGCACCGCGGCCTTGAGCGCCTTCAGCAGCTCGCACCGTGCGCGTCTCGATCGCGGCCGCGTCCTCGTCCGCCGAGCAGGGCACGGCGTAGACGTTGAGCTCGAGCGCGTCGGCGCCCGCCTGCTCGATCGCGCCCGCGTACTCGAGCCAGCCCCCCAGCGTCGTGCCGTTGAGCGAGGCGATCACCGGGACGTGCACCGCCTCCTTGACGCGGCGGAGGTGCTCGAGGTAGTCCTCCGGCCCGAGCGCGAACGCCTCCGGCCGCGGGAAGTAGCAGAGCGCCTCGGCGAAGGACTCGCCGTGCGGCTCGGTGTGGATGAAGGTCGCGAGCTGCTCGCGGCGGATCTGCTCCTCGAACAGCGAGCGCATGCACGATCGCCGCGGCGCCGGCGTCCTCCAGCCGGCGCACGGTGTCGAGGTCGTCGGCCAGCGGCGAGGCCCCCGGCATCAGGGGATGCGGGAGGTCGAGGCCGAGATAGGTCGTCGTGAGGTCCACGTGTGCCTCCTCTACTTACTGGCCGCCGGGGCGGGCGACGGCGCGGCAGCCGCCGGCTCCGCGACGGCCGGCGCCGGCTCCGAAGCGATCGTCATCCCCGCGAGCTCGCGGTAGACCGACTCGCGCTGCCGTGCCTGGCGCTCCGCCTTCGCGAGCAGGCGCTTGAAGCGCTGCGGGTCCTGCTTCTCGACCATGCGGAAGCGCGTCTCGTTGCGCATGTACTCGCGCACCGGCACCTTGGGGGCGCCCGAGTCGATGACGAGCGGCGGCTCGCCAGTGCGCGATGCGGCGCGGGTCGAAGCGGTAGAGCGGCCAGACGCCCGAGTCGACGGCCAGCTTCTGCTGCTCGCAGCCGTACGCCATGTCGTAGCCGTGGGCGATGCAGTGGCTGTAGGCGATGATCAGCGACGGGCCCGGGTAGCTCTCGGCCTCCTGGAACGCCTTGACCGTCTGCACGTCCTTGGCGCCGAAGGCGACGCGCGCGACGTAGACGTGCCCGTAGCCATGGCCATCAGGCCGAGGTCCTTCTTGGCCGATCTCCTTGCCCGCGGCGGCGAACTTGGCGGCGGCGCCGAGCGGCGTGGCCTTGGACGCCTGGCCGCCGGTGTTGGAGTAGACCTCGGTGTCGAGCACCAGGATGTTGACGTCGCGCTGCATGCGACAGCACGTGGTCGAGGCCGCCGTAGCCGATGTCGTAGGCCCAGCCGTCGCCGCCGACGATCCAGACGCTCTTCTGCACCAGGTAGTCGGCGAGCTGGCAGCAGCCGCTGCGCCTCGGTGCCCGTGAACCCCGCGAGCGCCGTCCGTGAGCGCCCGCACGCGCTCGCGCTGGGCGGCGATGCCCGCCTCGGTCGACTGGTCGGCCTCGAGAGATCCCCGCCACGAGGTTGTCGCCCAGCCTGCGACGCCAGGCCGTTCAGCAGCCCGACCGCCTGCTCGCGGTGCTGGTCGACCGCGAGCCGCATGCCGAGGCCGAACTCGGCGTTGTCCTCGAAGAGCGAGTTGGACCACGCCGGGCCGCGCCCGTTGCGGTCGACGCGTGTAGGGCGTGGTCGGCAGGTTGCCGCCGTAGATCGACGAGCAGCCGGTGGCGTTGGCGATCAGCACGCGGTCGCCGAAGAGCTGCGTCATCAGCTTGATGTAGGGCGTCTCGCCGCAGCCGGCGCAGGCGCCGGAGTACTCGAACAGCGGCTGCAGGAACTGCGAGCCCTTGACGTCGAGCTTCACCTGCTCGCGCGGTCGGGCTCGGGCAGGTCGAGGAAGAAGCGCGTAGTTCTCGCGCTCGGCCTCGCGCAGCGGCGGCTTCGGCGCCATGTCGATGCGCCTTGTGCTTCGGGTTCGACTTGTCCTTGGCCGGGCAGACCTTCACGCACAGGTTGCAGCCGGTGCAGTCCTCGGGCGCGACCTGGATCGTGTACTTCTGCCCCTTGCACGTCGTTGCCCTTGAAGTCCATCGACTTGAAGCGTGGCGGGCGCCTCGGCGAGCGCGGCCGGGTCGTAGACCTTGGCGCGGATGGCCGCGTGCGGGCAGACCAGCGCGCACTTGTTGCACTGGATGCAGAGCGCCGCGTCCCAGACCGGGATCTCGAGCGCGATGTCGCGCTTCTCCCACCGCGCGGTGCCGGTCGGCCAGGTGCCGTCGACCGGGAAGGCGGAGACCGGCAGCAGGTCGCCCTTGCCCGCGACATCACCGCGGTGACGCGCTTGACGAAGTCGGGCGCGGCTGCTCGGCAACCGTCGGGCGCAGCGCGGCGTCGCCGGTGAGCTCGCCCGGCCGGCGACCTCGTGCAGGTGGCCGAGCGTTGGTCGACCGCGGCGAAGTTGCGCTTGCACGACCTCGTCGCCCTTCTTGCCGTAGGTCTTCTCGATCGCCTTCTTGATCTGCGGCGATCGCCTCGTCGCGCGGCAGCACGCCGGAGATGGCGAAGAAGCAGGTCTGCATGATGGTGTTGATGCGGCCGCCCATGCCGGTCGCCTCGGCGACCTTGTAGGCGTCGATGACGTAGAGCCTGAGCTTCTTCTCGATGATCTGCTCCTGCACCTCGCGCGGCAGCGTGCTCCACAGACCTCCTGCTTCGGGTAGGGCGCGTTCAGCAGGAAGATGCCGCCGGGCGCCGCGTACTCGAGCACGTCGTACTTCTCGAGGAAGCTGAACTGGTGGCAGGCGACGAAGTTGGCCTGGCGGATCAGGTAGGACGAGCGGATCGGGCCGGGCCCGAAGCGCAGGTGCGAGATGGTCATCGCGCCCGACTTCTTGGAGTCGTAGACGAAGTAGCCCTGGGCGTAGTTGTCGGTCTCCTCGCCGATGATCTTGATCGAGTTCTTGTTGGCGCCGACGGTGCCGTCGGCGCCGAGGCCGAAGAAGACGGCGCGTACGCGGTCCTCGGGCTCGATGTCGAAGCTCGGCGTCGACGGGGAGCGAGATGTGGGTCACGTCGTCGATGATGCCGACGGTGAAGTGGTTCCGCGGGCGCGCGCCGCTGCGCGAGCTCGTCGAAGACCGCCTTCACCATCGCCGGGGTGAACTCCTTGAGCGACAGGCCGTAGCGGCCGCCGATCACGATCGGCTCGGCGGCGAGCGGGCTGATGCCGGCGTCGCGCGCCTCGCGCAGCGCCGCGACCACGTCCAGGTAGAGCGGCTCGCCGACGCGCGCCCGGCTCCTTGGTGCGGTCGAGCACCGCGATCGCCGCGCACGGTCGCGGGCAGCGCGGCCGACGAAGTGCTCGACCGAGAACGGCCGGTAGAGCCGCACCTTCAGCACGCCGACCTTCTCGCCCGGCTGCGACCAGGTACTCGACGGTCTCGTGCGCGACCTCGGCGCCCGAGCCCATCAGCACGATCGACGCGCTCGGCCTCGGGATGGCCGACGTAGTCGAACAGCCGGTAGTGGCGGCCGGTGAGCTCGGCGAAGCGGTCCATCGTCTCCTGCACGATGCTCGGGGCAGCGCCAGTAGAAGCGGTTTGCGGCCTCGCGCGCCTGGAAGAAGGCGTCGGGGTTCTGGGCCGTGCCGCGCAGCACCGGCCGATCGGGGCGTGAGCGCGCGCTCGCGGTGCGCCGCGACCAGGTCGTCGTGCGATCATCGCGCGCAGGTCGTCGTCGGTCAGCAGCTCGATCTTGCGCACCTCGTGCGAGGTGCGGAAGCCGTCGAAGAAGTGCAGGAACGGCACGCGCGCCTCGAGCGTGGCCGCCTGGGCGATCGCGGCGAGGTCGTGCGCCTCCTGCACCGAGCCGGAGGCGAGCATGGCGAAGCCGGTCTGCCGGCAGGCCATCACGTCGGAGTGGTCGCCGAAGATCGACAGCGCGTGCGTCGCGAGCGTGCGCGCGGCCACGTGCATGACGAACGGCGTCAGCTCGCCGGCGATCTTGTACATGTTGGGGATCATCAGCAGCAGGCCCTGCGACGCGGTGAAGGTCGTCGTGAGCGCGCCGGCCTGCAGCGCGCCGTGCACCGCGCCGGCGGCGCCGCCCTCGGACTGCATCTCGACGACGTCGGGCACGATGCCCCAGAGGTTCTTGCTGCCCGTGCGCCGACCACTCGTCGGCGAGCTCGCCCATCGGCGAGGACGGGCGTGATCGGGTAGATGGCGATCACCTCGCTGACGCGGTGGGCGACGGAGGCGGCGGCCTCGTTGCCGTCGACGGTGACGATCTCTCTCGTGCTCATCAGATCCAGGACTCCGTGGTTGGAAGGTCGGCTCGCCGTCGCAGGTCGTCCGCCAGCTCGCGGCGCTGGGCCTTGTCGGGCGCCGCCGCGGCGCGGAAGCGCAGGCCGGGGCGCTTGAGCCAGAACGCGAGCAGCGGTTCCTCGGCCTGCGGCGCCTCGAGCATGTCGCGCAGGCGCCGGCGCACGCTGTCGCAGGCCTCGGCCCAGACGAGGCGCTTGGGCGTCCCGGGGCCCTCGTGGATCAGCACCAGCAGGCCCGGGCCGTCGCTTGCCGCCTGGAACATCGGCGGCTCGAGCGGCAGGTCGTCGGTCCAGACGAGTGCGGACGAGAGCGGCAGCGGGCGGCACCCGGTGGGCGCCGCCGCCGGCAGCCCCAGCAGGCCGCGCAGCACGTCCTGCGTCGAGACGACGCCGACCGCGCGCCCCGCGCCGTCCACCGCCGCGAGGCGTTGGCGGCCGCTCTCGGCGAGCAGCCGCGCGGCCTCGACCACACTCGCGCTCTCGGCCACCGTGTCGGCCGGACGACACATGCGGTCCGCCACGCGATCCCCGGGCCGCCGGCCGACCAGGTCGCGCACCGAGACGACGCCGACCGGCCGCCGGTCCTCGTCGAGCACCGGCGCCCCGCTGATCGCGAGCGCCAGGATGCCGTCCAGCGCGTCCTCGGCGGCGTCGCTGGGTCCCACGCTGAAGAGGTCGCGGCTCATGATCTCGGCAACTGTGAGCGCCATTGCGTTCCTCGAAGGCGCTCCATTGCACGACGTGGGCCAGCGGGATTCCCGCTCCCGGGGGGTGTCGCAGGGGAAAGACGCGAAGTCTTTGCGGACCCCTGGCTGGGGGACGAGGCCTTTGCGCGGGCGGCCTCAGGCGCGCGCAACGAGCGCGCCGGCCTGCTTGTATTCCTTGAGCTTGTACTGGATCTTGCGCGCGCTGATGTCGAGCAGCGTCGCCGCGCGTGAGGTGCTTCCCCCCACGGCTTCCAGCGTGCGCAGGATGGCCTCGCGCTCGATCGCGGCGAGGGTGCTGCCCGGGATCGGGACGCCCTCTGCCAGCCCCGCCGCCGGCTCGGCGCTCGCGGACACGCGGCGCAGAGTCGGGAAGTGCTGCGGGGTGAGCGTGGCGCCGTCGGCGAGCACCACCGCGCGCTCGATCGCGTTCTCGAGCTCGCGCACGTTGCCTGGCCAGCGGTGCTGGAGCAGCAGCGCGAGCGCCTCGTCGGTCAACGCGAGCGCCTTGCCGTTGGCCGCCGCGAAGCGCTCGAGAAAGTGCTGGGCCAAGAGCGGCACGTCCGTGCCCCGCTCGCGCAGCGGCGGGATCGTCACCTCGATCACGTTCAGCCGGTAGTAGAGGTCCTCCCGGAACGAGCCGTCCTCGAGCTTGCGCTTCAGGTCGCGGTGGGTGGCGGCCACGATGCGCACGTCGACCTTGTAGGTCCTGTTGCCGCCCACGCGCTCGAACTCGCGCTCCTGCAGGAAGCGCAGCAGCTTGACCTGGACGGTGGGCGAGATGTCGCCGATCTCGTCGAGGAACAGCGTGCCGCCGTCGGCGACCTCGAAGCGGCCGGAGCGGCTGTAGAGCGCGCCGGTGAAGGACCCCTTCTCGTGGCCGAACAGCTCGCTCTCGAGCAGCGTCTCCGGCAGCGAGGCGCACGCCACGCGCACGAAGGGCTTGCTGCGCCGCGGGCTGTTCTGGTGCAGCGCCTGCGCGAACAGCTCCTTGCCGGTGCCGCTCTCGCCGAGCAGCAGCACCGAGGAGCTGGACGCCGCCACCTGCCGGATCGTCTTGAAGGCGGCCAGCATGCCCGGGCTCTCGCCCACCAGGTTGTCGAGGTTGTACTTGTGGTCGAGCCGCTCGTGCAGCAGCCGGGCCTCCTCGAGCAGGCGCTTCTTGTCGACCGCGCGCTGCAGGATCAGCTCGAGCTCCTCGACGTCGATCGGCTTGCCGAGGTAGTCCTCCGCGCCCAGCTTCATGGCCCGGACGGCGGTCTTGACGGTGCCGTAGGCCGTCATCAGGATCACCATGGTGTCGGGCCGGATCTGCTTGATCCGCGACAGCAGCTCGAGGCCGTCCATTCCCGGCATGCGCAGGTCCGTCAGCACGACGTCGGGGTCGCTCTTCTCGAGCAGCGAGAGCCCCGTCTCGCCGTCGTGGGCGCGGCCGACCTCGTAGCCGTCCTCGCGCAGCAGCGTCTCGAGCGCGGTCGCCGCGTTAACCTCGTCGTCGATCACCACGATGCGGCCCTTAGTGCTCATGGCTGCTCTCCGTCCTTGGCGGCTCCGGCCGCGGGCTCGAGCGGCAGCGCGATCGTGAAGCTCGCGCCCGCGTCGGGCTCGCTCGCCGCCCTGATCTCGCCGCCGTGGGCCAGCACGATCTGCTGCGCGATCGACAGCCCCAGCCCCGTGCCCTTCGGCTTGGTCGTCACGAAGAGCTGGAAGATGTCGACCTTGTCCGGCAGTCCCGGCCCGTTGTCGCGGACGACGATCTCCGCGCGTCCGCCGCGCAGGCCGCTCTCGAGCACCACCGCGCCGCCGTCCGGCATCGCCTCGATGGCGTTGCGCACCAGGTTGATCACGACCTGCTTCAGCTTCTCGGGGTCCGCCGCCACGCTCGGCACCGGCGCGGCCCCGCGCTGTCGCCGCAGCGTCACGCCGGCGTTTCGCGCCTCGGGCCGCAGCAGGCGCGTCACCTCGTCGACCAGCGCGCCGAGGTCGGTCGGCTGCAGCTGGATCCGGCTCGTGCGCGAGAAGAACAGGAAGTCGCCCACGAGCGCGTCGAGCCGACGGATCTCCTCGCGGATCACGCCCACGAGCTCGCCGAGCTGCTGCATCAGCCTGGGCTCGACCCCGGAGATGCGCCGCTCGAGCAGCGACAGCTGCAGCGCGATCGAGTTGAGCGGGTTGCGGACCTCGTGCGCGAGGCCGGAAGCGAAGGTGCCGAGCAGCGCCATGCGCTCGTTCTGGAGCAGCTGCTGCTGCGCGTCCTTCAGGTGATCGTAGGCGCGGCGCGCCTCCTCGTAGAGCCGGGCGTTCTCGATCGCGACCGACGCCTGGCCGGCGAGGGCCTCGGCGGCCTCGAGCTGCTCCTCGGTCCAGCGGTGCGGGACCGCGCGCGTCACCACCAGCAGCCCCAGCGTGCGCTCGCGGGCCACGAGCGGCACGAACAGCCCGGAGCCGACGCCCCAGCGCCGGGCGAGCTCGCGGTTGACGTGGTCGTCGTGCGCCCAGTCGTCGACCTGGTAGAGCCGCCGCTCCAAGAGCGCGCGCGTCTGCACGTGCGCGTGGACCGAGTCGAGGTCGAGCGTCTGCCCCAGCTCGAGCTCCGGGTGGGGCAGCCCGGCGAGCTGCGCGACGGTGAGCCGGCGCGGGTCGTCGCCGAGGTTGATCTGGACGCGGTCGGCGCCCAGCACGTCGAGCGCGGAGCGACCCACGGCCCCGAGCACGGAAGCGACGTCGAGCGCGCCCCCGATCGCCTTGCTGATCGTGGCCATCGCGCGCGCCTCGAGGTTGCGGGCCTGCTCGGCGCGGCGGTGCTCGGCGCGCTCGAGCGCGACGCACAGCTGGTGCCCGAGCGTCTCGAGGAAGCGCAGCTCGTCGTCGCCGAACTGCTCGCCCGGTCGCGCCGCCACGTTCAGCACGCCACGCACCGCGCCGCCGTGGAGCCGCAGCGGGACGCAGGCATGGACGACGGGCGCCGCCAGGCCGTCCACGATCATGGGCATGCGCGGGCACTCCGTGGTGTTGCGCGCCTGCATCGTGTTCCCCGACGCGAACACCTCGCGGCACAGACACTCGGAGAGCCCTTCCCTGCGCACCTCGTCCAGGTAGGCCTGCGCGACGCCGCGCGCGGCGGCCATGCGCAGCTTGCGGTCGTGCTGCGCGCCCAGCAGCACCCACGCGGCGCGCAGCTCGAGGCCGCGCAGGATCTCGGCGAGGCAGATGTCGAGCACCTGCTGCGCGTCCTCGGCGGCGTGGATCCGCTCGGCGACCGCCGACAGGATCTCGAGCTCCCGGGTGAGCCGCTCGACCCGGGAGGTCAGCCGGCGGACGCTCTCGTCCGGCGACCGACCGAGGGCGGCGCCGTCGATCTCTCCCACGGAACGAGCCATCCTAGCACCGGCTGTGCAGAATCTGCGCCAGGCCTCCGGCACCGCGTGCCGCGCTTTTCGGCCGCGCGGCGACGCAGGAACTGCGAACGTCGGGGGCGTCCGCGTGCGAATTGCGCGCCTCCCGAGGGTTTTGCCTCGGGTGGAGTCGACTCTCGGTGGCTCGCATCTTGCTCGAGTCTCTCGGGTGAGGGAGGCGCAGATGTCGATCCACACCGTGCTCTGCCCGACCGACTTCACCCCGTTGTCCGAGCGAGCCGTTTCGCTCGCCGCCCGGATCTGCGGCCGTCTCGGTGCGCGCCTCGTGCTCGAGCACAACCTGGACCCGCGGCCGCCGAGCTTCCTCTCGGTCTCCTGGATGTGGACGGAGGACCGCAAGGCGCTCGACGGCGCCCGCTCGCACGAGGCGGAGCAACGCCTGCTCGCGACGCTCGACGGGCTCCACGCGGATCTGCCGCGCGAGGCGATGCTCACGCGCGGCCCGATGGACGACGGCCTGGTGGCGCTCGCCCGGGCGCTCCCCGCGGACCTGCTGGTGATCGGGAGCCACGGCTGGAGCAGCGCGCGGCACCACTCGCTCACGGAGCGGCTGCTCGAGACCTCGCCCTGCCCGCTGCTGACGCTATGCGACGGCGCCGAGCCGGAGCGGCTGCTGCAGGCAGGCGACGAGCCGGTGCCCGTGCTCGTGCCGCTCGACCTCCAGTCGCGCTCCCGCGCGACGGCAGCGCACGCAGTCGAGCTCGCGCAGCGGCTGCCGCTCGCGCTGCACTTCCTCTACGTCGAGCCGCGGCCGTTCGAGCCCGGCTACGTGGGCGACTGCAGCCGGCTCGAGGCCCTCGTCCCCGCGCGCTCGCGGGGGCAGGTGGCCTTCCACGTCCGGACGGGGAAGCCGGCGGACGAGATCCTGGCGGCGGCGCGCGACGTGGGCGCACAGCTCATCCTGATGGGCTGCCACGCCAAGGGGGCGCTCGAACGGCTCCTGAGCGCGGCGACCGCCCGCGAGGTGCTCCACCGCGCCACCTGCCCCGTCTGGTTCGAGCCCGTGTCGCACGCTCGGACCACGGCGCGCGCGGCGTCCTGAGGTGGACGCCGCAGCGGCTCCGCGCCTGCGCTCGGTCGCGCTGCCGGTCGAGCACGGCGGCTGGGGCCTGCTGCTCGAGCCGATCCTGCTCGGCCTCGCGCTGCGCCCGACGTGGGCCGCGCTGTGGCTGGGCCTGGCCGCGCTCGCGGCCTTCCTCGCCCGCCACCCGTTGAAGCTCCTGACCGGCGACCGGCGCCGCGACACGCGGCATCCGCGCACGGGCCTCGCGGCGCGAGTGGCGCTCGTCTACCTGCTCGGGGCCCTCGGCGCGCTGCTGGTCGCCGCGGCGCTGGCTCGAAAGCCGGCCCTGCTGCTGCCCGTCGCCGTCGCCGCCCCGCTCGCGGCGCTCCAGCTCGTGCGCGACGCGCAGGGACGCAGCCGCGAGCTTGCGCCGGAGCTGGCCGGGGCGGCGGCGCTCGCCGCGACGGCTGCCGCGATCGTCCTCGCCGGGGGCTGGCCGATGGGTGGCGCGCTGCTGCTGTGGCTGGTGCTGGCCGTGCGCGCGGCGACCGCGATCCTGTACGTGCGCGCGCGCCTGCGCCTCGACCGCGGCGCGCCGAACC
Organism: uncultured Acidobacteriota bacterium; assembly: GCA_963740655.1. Lineage (GTDB taxonomy): Bacteria > Acidobacteriota > Vicinamibacteria > Fen-336 > Fen-336 > DATBSL01. The sequence goes on along the minus strand of CAVUFF010000011.1, from coordinate 490,830 downwards.
CCGGCCGGGGGCTCGCCGTCGCCTCCCACGCCCTGGCGCTTGCCGGGGCGGCGGGGCTCGCGGCCGCGGGTGTCCTGCCCTGGCTTGCCGTCGCCGCGCTCGCGCTCCTCCTGGCGCGCGCGGCCCACGGCGTCTCGCGGCACCGGCTGCCGCTCAAGCCGAAGCAGCTCGGCTGGCAGGAGCTCGGCTTCGGCAGCCTCGTGCTGCTGCTGCTCGCGCTCGGCTACTCCTGGAAGGTCTGAGCCCGGCTAGCCCCGCTCGACCTCGAGGCCCAGCTGGGCCGCGAGCGAGGTGAGGTCCTCGCCGATCGCCGGCAGGCACGGTAGCAGGCGCGCGGCGTTCTGGGCGACGAACGCGGAGGCCGCGGCGGCAGCGCGCAGGCCGCCCCGCCGTCCGAGCAGGACGCTCCACTCGGCGAGGCGCTCGCGCCCGTAGGCCTCGAGGCGGTCGAGCCCGGCATCGCCGGCGCGGATGCGCGCGATCGACATCGCGAGCTCGTGGGCCTCCTGCAGGCCCGCGTTCATGCTCTGCATGCCCGCCGGGCCGGTGAGGTGCGCGGCGTCTCCCGCCAGCCAGACGCGCCCGCGGCCGAAAGCGCTCGCCAGCCGGCGCTCGAAGCGCACTTCGACCGACCAGCCCACGTCGCCGGCGCGGCTCGCGAACCAGCCGGCCCGCTCGCGGAGGAGCGCCCGCGTGCTCGCCTCGTCGAGCTGCGGGAAGAAGCGCTCGCCCACGAGGGTCGACAGCCGGCCCTTGAAGCGGTCCGCGGCGCTCACCTCCGGCGCAACGACCTCCATGCTCCAGCGCGCGCGCCCGTTCGGCAGCGGCCACAGCACGTTTACCGAGTCCTCGCGGAGCACCAGCCGCTGCTCGTCGCCGACGAAGGGAGCGTTGCACTCGAAGATCGCGAACGCCTGCGAGGGTCCCGCCTCGTCGAGCGCGATCCCGAGCGCGCGGCGTACGAGCGAGCGATGGCCGTCGGCGCCGATCACGAAGGCGGCGCGCACGCCCAGCGTTTCGGCGATCGTCCACTCGGTGTGGGCCACCGCGTAGCCGGCCGACTCCTTCTCCAGCCGGTGGACGCTCGCTTCCACGGTGTCGCCGCGCGGCTCGAGGGCCGCGAGGCGGTGGCTCCAGAGCACCTCGATCCCCTTTTTCCGGAGCGCGCCCGCGAGCAGCGGCTCGAGCGCGTTCTGCGGCAGCGAGAGCAGGAACGGGAACCGCGCGTCGGGCGCACCGGGCCGCAGCGTCGCGCGGGGCTCCTCGCCCGCCAGGAGCGCGAGCGACTCGAGCCTGCGGCCCTGCGCCATGGCCGACTGCGCCAGCCCGAGCGCGTCCAGGAGCCGCAGCGAGCGAGGGTGCAGCGCCAGCGCGTAGCTGTGGCCGGCGGGGCGCCACTCCTCGTCGATCACCTGGACCGACAGGCCGGACTCGGCGAGCGCCAGCGCGGCCAAAAGCCCGGTCGGCCCCGCCCCCACCACGAGCACGTCGGTCTGGCGAGCCAGCGACATCTAAGCCTCCTCGGCCGGGGCAATATCCCGAGTGCCGACGGCTGAAGATAGCTCAGGGCGACCGTGCGCGGTCAATACCCCAAAGGCACCATTCGTCCCGAAAGGCTCGAAACGGTGGCTGCGCCACGCCGGTGTACCATCGCCGGCATGAAGCTCGCGAGCCTGTCGGTGTCGGACTACATGACTCCGAACCCGATCACCGTCGAGCCCGAGGAGCCGCTGATGCGCGCGCTCGAGATCGTGAGGCTGCGCGGCGTACGCCGGCTGCCGGTGGCCGTGGGCGGGCTGCTCGTCGGGCTCGTCACCGAGGGCGACCTGAAGCGCGCCGAGCCGTCGACCCTCGACGCTTCCCAGGAGGAGTTCACGCGGGTGATGGAGGAGACCCCGATCGCGCGGATCATGATATCCAGCCCCGTCACGACCACGGCGGACACGCCGCTGCTCGACGCCGCCGAGGTCATGCTCAACACGAAGTACGGCGCGCTTCCCGTGGTGAGCGAGGGCCGCGTGGTCGGGATCATCACCGACAACGACCTGACGCGGGCGCTCGTCGACCTGATGCGGGAGGCGAAGGCGGCGCGGGGCTGAGCGCCGACGTGCCGGTCCCCCGCGAGGACGCCGACGTCGTCAGCTCGTCCGACGCCTACGCGCGCCGCTTCGCCGGCGGCGTCGGCCGCTTCTTCCTGGAGCGCCAGGCCGAGGCGGTGCTCGAGCTCGTGCGCCCCTGGCCGGGAGCGAGCGTGCTCGACGTCGGCGGCGGCCACGGGCAGGTCACGGGACCGCTGGTCGACGCGGGCTACGCCGTGAGCGTCCTCGGCAGCGACCCGGCCTGCGAAGCGCGCGTGAGCGAGTGGACGCGGTCCGGCCGCGCCCGCTTCCTGGCCGCCGACCTGCTCGCGCCGGGGCTGCCGGCGCGGTCGTTCGACGTCGTGCTGTCGCTGCGGCTGCTGCCGCACGTGCGCCGCGCCTCTGAGCTGGTGGCGACCCTCGCGCGGCTCGCAAGATCGGCGGTGGTCGTCGACTACCCCACGCTCCGGAGCGTCAACGCGCTCTCCGGCCCGCTCTTCGGCCTCAAGCGAGGGGTCGAGGGCGACACGCGCCCGTTCACGGTGTTCTCCGACGGCGAGATCGAGGCCGCCTTCGCGGAGCACGGCTTTCGTCCCGCGGCACGCCGGCCGCAGTTCGTCCTGCCGATGGCGCTCTACCGCGCCCTGGGCTCGGCCGGAGTCGCGCGCGCCAGCGAAGGCGCGGCGCGGGCGCTCGGCCTGACGCGGGTGTTCGGCTCGCCGGTCGTGCTGAGGCTCGAGCGACGTGGCTGAGCCGGGCTCGGCGCGCGAGTGGGCGCTCGCCCTTTACGGGCGCTCGGTGCTGAAGCAGCGCAAGGTGAGCGAGCTCGCGCGCGCGCTCGGCCCGACCGCGGGCCTGCGCTGCCTCGACCTCGGCTCGGACAACGGCGTCGTCAGCCTGCTGCTGCGCGAGCGCGGCGGCTCGTGGGCGTCCGGCGACCTGACCCCGGAGACGGTCGCCTCGATCCGCGCGCTGGTGGAGACCGACGTCCACCAGGTCGACGCGGCGCGGCTGCCGTTCGCGGACGCCGCCTTCGACGTGGTCGCGGTCGTCGACATGCTGGAGCACGCGCCCGACGAGGAAGCCTTCGCGCGCGAGCTCGCGCGCGTGACGAAGCCCGGCGGCCGCCTCGTCGTGAACACGCCGCACCTGAAGCGGACGCTGCTGCGCCGGCTGCGCCACGCGCTCGGGCAGACCGACCTGAAGCACGGGCACCTGCGGCCCGGCTACACGAAGGAGCGGCTGCGCGAGCTGCTCGCGCCGGCCTTCGCGGTAGAGAGCCAGCGGACGTACTCGCGCTTCTTCTCCGAGGCCGTCGACACGGCGCTCAACTGGGGCGTCGAGCGGCTCGGCAAGGCGTCCTCCGCCAAGGGCATGGTCGTGACCGGCGACGACCTCGCGCGTCATCGAAAGGCCTTTCGCGCGTACAACTGGATCTACCCGTTCGTGTGGGCCGCGAGCCGCTTGGACGCACTCGTGCCGGCTTCTGGCTATATGCTCATCGTCCGCGCGCACCGTCTGTAGGCTCGCCGCGAATCCACGTTCGGGCGAGCGGCCCGTTCAGTGCGCTGTCGATGCCGTGCGAAGCAGGATCTTGCGCACGAGCGGGATCGGGAGGCCGCCTTCGGCCACGAACGCGTCGTGGAACTGCTTCAGGCTCGCCTTCTTCGCCTGCATGTACTCGCGCGCGAGGTCCTGGATCTCGAGCTTGCCGAGCGTGTAGTAGAGGTAGGTGGGGTTGTAGGCGCCGCGGCGCGCCTCCTCGTAGCCGTTCGCCGGCTCCTGGAACCCCATCTCCACGAAGAGCTTGGCACCTTCCTCGACGCTCATGCCCTTCGTGTGCAGCTTCACGCCGACGACGTAGCGGCAGTCGCGCAAGAGCGCCTCCTGCAGCTGGGCGAGGCGGATCTTCGGGCTGCCGTCGCCGAAGCCCTGGTCGACCATCATCTGCTCGGTGTAGTGCGCCCAGCCCTCGGCGTTGGTGCCGCAGAAGGTGAGCTTGCGGGTCTTGGTCCTGAAGCGCGGCGAGTAGAGGAACTGCAGGTAGTGGCCGGGCCAGACCTCGTGCACGTTGATCATCGGGACGACGTAGGGGTTGTAGAGACGCAGGTGCTGCTCCTGGCGCTGCGCGTCCCACTCCTTCTCGACCGGCGTCACGTAGTAGAAGGCCTCCGTGGCCTTCGTCTCGAAGGGGCCCGGGTTGTCCATCGAGGCGAAGCTGCCGCCGCGTGCGAACGGCGGCGTCTCCTCGACGCGGGGACGCACCTCGGACGGGATCGTCACGATGTCCTTCTCGACCAGGAATCGGCGCGCGGCCTCGACGGAGCGCCGGACCGAAGGCAGCAGGTCGTCGGCCGTCGGGTGCTCGTCGGAGAGCGACCTCATCACCTCGGCCGGGGTCTTCGCGGGGTCGATGCGGCGCGCGGTCTCGACGAAGGCCGCGTGGTCCTTCTCGAGCTGCGCCTGGCCGCGGGCGAGCAGCGCCTCGAGCGGCAGCTCGACCATCTCCTCGTACTTCAGCTTGGCGAGGAAGTTCGCCTCGCCGATCGCGTAGCGTCCCGTCGAGCGCGGGAGCAGGTCGTCCTTCAGCCAGGCGGCGAGCGCGCGCGTCTCGGCGACCACCTCGGCGTTCGCCTTCTCGAACTCCGCGAAGAGCGCGGCGTCCGTGCCCGCGGCGTCCCTGGCCCAGCGCGCGACCGCGCCCTCGAAGAAGCCTGCCGAGCCCTTGCACATGCGGATCGCGAGGTCGGTGAACTCCTTCGGCGGGTTCTGGACGTTGGCGCGCGCGGCCGCGTACACGGCCGGCACGGCCTTGAGCCGCGCGACGACCGAGCGCAGGCGATCGTGGGCGGGAGCGAAGTCGCGCTTCATCAGCCCGTCGACGGCGTTGCCCGCCACCCGCACGTACGGCATCGGGTTGCGCTCCCAGGTGCGCAGCACCTCCAGGCCCTGGAGCGCGCTGCGCAGGTCGCCGTCGAGCGCCTGCGCGTCGATCGCATCGTCGAACGACAGCTGCTTGCGATCGAACGCGTCGAGCCGCGCCTGGAGCCGCTTCAGCTCCGCGATGCGGGACTCGACGCGGGCCCGCGACAGGTCCTCGAGCCGCTCGTCGTACTGGTGCAGGCCGGCCTCGGTCCCGGCGCTCGGCCGGGCGGCGAACTGGGCCTCGAAATAGTCGTCCACGAAGCGCGCGAAGCCGTCGCCCGGGGCCGGTGCGGCGCAGAGCCGCGGCCCGGCGTCGGCGGTCAGCAGGCCGAGCGCGAGGACGAGCGCGAAAGCCGTCTTGCTCATGGAACTCATTCCGTTGTGCCGAGCGGGGAATCGGGAGGGTGCGACACCGCACCGGCCATGTCGATCGTCGACAGCAGGCGGTCGAGGAAGGTCACCTGCGCCTGATGCAGCAGCAGGCGCGCGCGGTCGATCGGGACGAACTTCGCCTCGTCGACCTCCTTCTGGTCCGAGCGGGGCTTGGCGTCCTCGGGCGCGGGCCCGGCGAAGCCGTGGATGCGCTTGCGGCTGCGCGGGAGGTCCACGCTGCCGATCGAGTGCAGCCGACCCGCGAGCACTCCCGTCTCCTCGACGGTCTCCCGGCGCGCGGCCGCTTCGACGTCCTCGCCGGGATTGGTGCGCCCCTTGGGGATGCTCCAGGGCGCTCGGCGGTTGTACGGGCCCCATGGGTGGACGATCAGCACCTCGAGCCGCTCGCCGTTCCTGCGGTAGAGCAGCGTGCCCGCCGACTCGATCACCGGCCGGTCCTCCGGATCTCCTTGTCCTCGTACATGCGCTTGTCGGCGAGGCGGATCAGGGCCTCCTTCGAGTTCGCTTCCGAAGGGTAGGTGGCGACGCCGAGCGAGACGCCGAGGCGCGCGTTGATGCCCTCTTCCTGCAGGAAGGTGTGGCCCTCCACGAGCCGGCGCAGCTTCTCGGCCAGCACCTTGGCCGCCTCGGTGTCGGTCTGCGGCAGGATCACGACGAACTCGTCGCCGCCGTAGCGCGCGGGAATGTCGGTCTCGCGCACGGCCGCCCGGATCAGGAAGCCCACCTCGCGCAGTGTGCGGCTTCCGCGCAGGTGGCCGTACTGGTCGTTGATCGGCTTGAAGCGGTCGAGGTCCACGAACAGCAGCGAGAGCGTGCCGCCGTAGCGGTTGACGAGCTTGAGCTCGCGCTCGAGCGCCTGGTGGAAGTAGCGGAAGTTGTGGAGCGGCGTGACCTCGTCGGTGATCGACAGCTCGCGCGTCTTCTGGAACAGCCGCAGGTTCTCGAACGCGAGCGCCACGGCGTCGGCCATCGGCTGCAGCCGCGCCAGCGTCGCGTCGTCGAAGGCCGCCTGCTGGCAGGAGCCGATCGCGAGCACGCCGATCGCGCGCTCGCGCGAGCTGAGCGGGAAGAGCGCGTAGCAGCGCAGGCCTTCCTCGAGCAGCCGCATGTCCTCGAGGTAGCGGTGCTCGTGGACCAGGTCCTTCTGCAGCACCGGGCGGTTGTTGAGCGCCACGAAGCCCGCGCCGCTGCCCACCACGGGCAGCACGCCGCCGAGCCCCCACGAGGTGCCCTCGGGGTGGCTCACCATCTCGATGTAGTCGCCGGTCTCGTTGACGAAGCCGCACGCGAGGCGGTCGAAGGGCTGCAGCGCGGCGAGCTCGGCGGCGAAGGCCGGGACGATCGCGCTCAGGTCGCTGCCCGAGGTGGCGGCCGCCGTGATGCGCCGCAGCGCCTCGGTGCGCGCCGAGGAGGTGCGCAGCTCCGCGTAGAGCTGCACGTTGTCGAGCCCGGTCCCGACCTGCTTGCCGAGCACCTCGAGCGCCTCGCGGTCGAAGGCGCTCGCGGCGTCGCCTCCCTCGTGCAGCACGAGCGCGCCGTGCAGGCGGCGCTGCGAGCGCAGCGGCGCGGCGGCGATGCGGCCGGCCCCGCCGAGGTCCTGCACCAGCGGGCCGTCCTCGCGCATCGCCGCGGCGGCGAGCTCGCGCAGCGTCGACACGTCCACCGCCAGGTGCTGCTCGGCGGCGTCCTGCAGCTCGCCGTCGTGCCCCGCGAGGAAGATCGCGCCGCCGACGAGGTCGAGTGAGCCCACGATGTGCTCGAGCGCCGCGCGCAGCAGGCCGCCCTGGTCGCGCTCGACCCCCAGGTCGTCGATGAGCGCGATCAGCGCGGGCAGCAGCCGGTCATGGCTGCCGGGCGCAGCGGGCCCCGCCTCGCGCACCGGGCTGCGCGGCGGCTGCGGCGCGCGGCTCTCGAGGGGTGGGGTCATGGCGGCGGCGTGTCATTCTAGCAGGGGGTGAGCACCGGCGCGGGAGGCGTAGAAGGCCGCGAGCGCGTCCCGCTCGGCCCCCTCGCGCGCCGCGTCCCAGCCGAGCTCGCGCGCCAGGACCCGCGCCACCGTGGCTGTGTCGGCGCCGCTCGGCGCTCCGGCGCCCCCCATGTCCAGCCGCCGCAGGACGGCGTCCGCCAGCGTGACGGCCATCTCGTCGCGCGCCGCGCGCAGGGCGCGCTCCTCGAGCGTGCCGTCGAGCCTTCGCGCCTGGACCAGCGGCGTCGTCGCGGTGCGGCACGCCGGCACGGCCCGTCCGAGCGCGGCCACGACCCGGTCCACCGCGCGCTCGGCCAGGGCGCGAGCGGTCGTGTACTTCACGCCGAGGACGCTCACCAGGCCGGCCGGGCCCCCTTCGCGCGCGTGGTCGATCACGCGCCCGCGCGTGGCGAGCCCAAGGGCGCCGCCCGCACCGGGCACGAGGCCTTCGTGCACCAGCGCGACGTCGCCTGGCGAGAGGCCGGCCCACGGAAAGGCGCGCCGCGCATCGTCGAGGAAGAGCAGGGGGTCGCTCGGCGCCGCATCGGCGGGCTCGTACGCGGTGCCGACGAGCGCGCGGCCCTCCCAGGGCACGAGGAACAGGAAGCGCCCGCCGCTGCGCGCGCCTACCGCGAACGGCGCGCCGGACGGCCGGCGCAGCACCAGGTTGCGCGCGCGCAGGAGCGGCGTCCGCGCGCCGCCCCCGGCTTCGAGCGCGGCGGCCCACGGCCCCGCGGCGTTCACCACGCTGCGGGCGCGCAGCTCGACCGTCTTTCGCGACAGCCTGTCGCGCAGCGCCGCGCCCACCACGCGTCCATCGGCGCGCAGCAGCTCGACGGCCTCCACGTGGTTCGCGACCGAAGCACCGCCGTCGGCGGCCGCGTGCACGAACGCGAGCAGCAGCCGCTCCGAGCTCAGCGCCAGCGCGTCGTGCCAGAGCGCGGCTCCGGTGAGCCCGCGCGGCTCGAGCCCCGGCAGCAGCCGGAGCGCCTCGGCGGCGGACACCGTGCGCGAGGGCGGGATCGCCCGCTCCGGCGGCAGGCCGCGGTTCCGGTCGCCGGTGAGCGCGTCCTGCAGCGCGAGCCCGAGTGCGAAAGCCGCGCGCCCGCGCGCGCCGTGGCCGTAGCACGCGGCGAAGAACGGCAGCGGCGCGACCAGCGGCGCCGCGATGCGCAGCAGCGCGCTGCGCTCGCGCGCCGACTCGCGCAGCGAGCCGATGTCCAGCCGCTGCAGGTGCCGCATGCCGCCGTGGATCGTCTTCAGGCTGTTCCAGGAGGTTCCGGCCCCGAAGTCCTCGCGCTCGACGAGCGCGACCGACAGGCCGCGCTGCGTCGCGTCCCAGGCGGCGACAGCACCGTGGATCCCGCCGCCTATCACCAGCAGGTCGAACTCGCGCGAGTCGAGCGCCGCGAGCTCGCGCTTCACGCCCGGCCCGCGGGCGCGCCGCTCGCGAAGCGCAGGGCCACCATCGTCGCGTCGTCGGCGGCCTCGAGCGGGCCCCCGGTGCGGCGCACCGCGGCGTCGACCTGGCCGAGGAGAGCCTTCAGGTCCTGGCTCAGTGCACCTCGAGCAGACGCCTCGAGGCGCGACATGCCGAAGGGCTCCCCCAGCTCGTCCTCGGCCTCGACGAGGCCGTCCGTGAAGAGGAACAGCCCGTCCCCCGCATGCAGCGGTCTCGCGCTCCTCGAAGCCGCCGCCGGGTAGAGCCCGGGCGGCCGCCCGGTCGAGGCGAGCCGCTCCGGCGCCGTCTCCCGGCGCAGCACGAACTGCGTGTTGTGGCCGGCGTTGACGTAGCGCAGCCGGCCGCGCCGCCCGTCGAGGACGGCGAGGAAGAGCGTCAGTAGGGCGCGAGCGGCGCCTCGGACTCCATCTCGCGGTCGAGGCGGGCACCAGGCGCGCGAGGTCGGGCTCGAGGGCAGCCGCGCGCGCATCGTGGCCTGCAGGTTCGCCATTAGCAGCGCGGCTCCAACGCCCTTGCCCGACACGTCGCCCACCACGACCGCCATCTCGCCCTCGCGACAGCGAGAAGTAGTTGAAGAAGTCCCCGCCCACCTCGCGCGCCGGGATCGAGAGCCCTCCCGTCTCGGCGAAGGCGGAGAGCAGCGCCCCGCGCGGCAGCAGCTCCTCCTGGATGCGGCGGCCGATCTCGAGCTCCTTGCGCAGGCGCTCCTGCTCGAGCAGCCGCTCCTGGTTGCGGCGCAGGTCGCGCGCGAGGCGGTTGAAGGTCTCGGCCAGGCGGCGGAACTCGCGGCCGTGCGGGACGGGCACCTGCACCTCGAGGTTCCCGCCGGCGAGCGACTCGGCGCCGCGCGTGAGCGACGCCAGGTGGCGCGTCATGCGCCGCGACAGCGGAAGGATCCCGAGCAGCGCCAGCAGCCCGAGGCCCAGCCCGAGCGCGCAGGTTGCGCGCGGCTGTCGTCCGGATCTCGGTGAGCGCGGGTCCGATCGGGCGCGCGACCGCGATCATGATGCCGGTGTCGGGATCGGCGCGCTCCGCGACGACCCAGTCCCCGGCGTCGCGACGTGTCGCCGGGTGGCCCGGCACGAGACCGAGCCCTTCGAGCACCGCCTCGTCCGCCGGGGCGGGTGCGTAGGGCCGGCCTTCGGCGTCGCGCGCGAAGGGGATCGCACCCTGGCGCCGCTCGGCGGCGGAGAGGATCGCGCGCAGCAGCAGGCGCAGCTCGTCGGTCTCGGCCGCGGCAAGCGCCTCGCGCTTGGCCTTCTCGTACGGGCTCTCGGCCCGCCCCTCGGGCCGGCTCTTCATCCGCTCGAGGCGCGCCTTGAGCTCGTCGGCCACCACGTCGACCCGCGTCGACATCTCGGCGGCGAAGTCCCCGGCCTCGGCCTCCACCGCCTGGCGGAACGCGCGCTGCGAGCCCTGCCAGGAGTAGAGCGTCACGCCCAGGAGCGGCACGACCGCGAGCAGGAAGAACGCCAGTGCGAGCTGGGTCCTGAGCCTCATCGGCGCTTCCGCGCCAGCCTATCACGCGGGTATGTCCGGACTATTCACGACGCCCGCCCGGCATTGCGTCGTGAATGGTCAGATCGGGCCGGTCGTCGGCTCCGTTCGTCGGTCCTTTTTCTTGTTGCTTTCCCGCTAGCTCAAGGTTCGTTCCACGATCTCGGCCGCGCGCTCGCAGTCGGCGCGCGAGACGTCGCGGTGCGTGGTGAAGCGGAGCGTGCGCGCGTCCATCGCGGTGGCGAGCACGCCCTGCGCGCGCAGCGCCGTCACGGCGTCCGGGGCGTCTCGGCCCTCGAGCACCCCGACCACGATGTTCGTCTCGACCGGCGCGAGGCGCACGCCGCGGCCGCGCGCGAACGCCGCGCCGAGCAGGCGGGCGTTGGCGTGGTCGTCCGCGAGCCGGTCCACGAGCGTCTCGAGCGCGACCAGGCCGGCCGCGGCCAGCACGCCGGCCTGCCGCATCCCGCCTCCGAGCAGCTTGCGCACGCGGCGCGCCTCGGCAACGCGGTCGCGCGTCGAGGCGAAGAGCGATCCCGCCGGCGCGCACAGCCCCTTGGACAGGCACGCCATCACCGTGTCGACGCCCTCGGCGAGCGCCGCGGGCGGCACGCCGAGCGCGACCGCCGCGTTCCAGATCCGCGCGCCGTCGAGGTGCACGCGGAAGCCGCACTCGCGCGCGGCCGCGATCACCGCGCGCTGGTCGGCGACCGACTGCACCGTGCCCCCGCCCAGGTTGTGAGTGTTCTCGAGCACCACCAGGCGCACGTCGGATTTGTAGTAGGCCGGCGGAGCGACGGCGGCCCGCACCAGCTCGGGTGTCAGGTGGCCGCCCGCGCCGTCCACCGTGCGCGGCATCACGCCCGAGATCGTGCTCATGCCCGCGAGCTCGTAGCGCACGACGTGGCTGCGGCGCTCGACCAGCACCTCGTCGCCGCGCTCGGTCAGCAGCCGCACCGCAATCGCGTTGCCCATGGTGCCCGACGGGACGAAGAGCGCCGCCTGCGTCCCCAGCCGCTCGGCCGCCATCGCCTCGAGCCGGTTGACGGTCGGGTCCTCGCCGTAGACGTCGTCGCCGACCTCGGCTTGCGCCATCGCCCGCCGCATCTCGGGCGTCGGCCGCGTGACGGTGTCGGAGCGCAGGTCGATCGGCGTCATCGCCGCGACGTTACCATCAACGGCTGCGGCTCGTGCTCGCGGCGGCCCGAGAGCGAGTCGCGTACGATAGGACCCCGGACCCGATGGGAGCGGTCATGCCGAAGCAGAACGGCGTCATGCTGCAGTTCTTCCACTGGTACACGGCGGGCGACGGGACCCACTGGGACGAGGCGGCCGCGCGCGCGGGTGAGCTCGCCAAGGCCGGCTTCACAGGCGTCTGGCTGCCGCCGGCCTACAAGGGCACCGCCGGCGCGAGCGACGTCGGCTACGGGGTCTACGACATGTACGACCTCGGCGAGTTCGACCAGAAGGGCAGCGTCCGCACCAAGTACGGCACGCGAGCGCAGTACCTGAAGGCGGTCCGGGCGCTGCAGCACGCGGGCCTGCAGGTCTACGCCGACGCCGTGCTCAACCACAGGATGGGCGGCGACTCGACCGAGCTCGTGCGCGCGACGCCGTTCCCGCAGGGCGACCGCCTGCGCCCGAAGGCGGAGCCGCGCGAGATCGAGTGCTACACGCGCTTCAGCTTCCCGGGCCGCAACGGCCGCTACTCGGCGTTCGAGTGGAGCTGGCGTCACTTCGACGCGGTCGACTACGACCACAGGAACCCCGACGAGAAGCACACGGTCTACCTGCTCGACGGCAAGCAGTTCGACGACCAGGTGGCACTCGAGAGCGGCAACTTCTCCTACCTGATGGGCGCCGACCTCGACTTCCAGAGCCAGGAGGTGCGCGACGAGGTCACGGCCTGGGGCAAGTGGTACCTCGACGCGACCGGCGTCGACGGTTTCCGGCTCGACGCCGTGAAGCACATCGCCGCCTGGTTCTTCCCGGAGTGGCTCGACGCGATGGAGCAGCACGCCGGGAAGGACCTGTTCGTGGTGGGGGAGTACTGGTCGCCCGAGGTGGACGCGCTCAACGGGTACCTCGACCGCCTCGGGGGCCGCATCACGGTGTTCGGCGTGCCGCTCCACTACCACCTCCACTACGCGAGCCGCGCCGGCGGCAACTACGACATGCGGCGCCTGCTCGACGACACGCTGCTGCAGCAGCGCGGCCGCGACATCGTGAGCTTCGTCGAGAACCACGACTCGCAGCCGCTGCAGTCGCTCGAGTCGGTGGTCGAGCCGTGGTTCAAGCCGCTCGCCTACGCCCTGATCCTGCTGCGGCGCGAGGGCTACCCGTGCGTCTTCTACCCGGACTACTACGGCGCGGAGTACGAAGACTACGGCCACGACGGCAGCCGCTACCCGATCGTGATGCCGTCGCACCGCTTCCTGATCGACACGTTCCTGCGCGCGCGCAAGCACTACGCCTGGGGCCCGCAGATCGACTACCTCGACCACTGGAATCGCGTCGGCTGGGTCAGGCTCGGCGACGACCATCACAGCAAGGCGATGGCGGTCCTGATGAGCGACGGCCAGGAGGGCACGAAGTGGATGGAGGTGGGCCGGACCAATGCCCGCTTCACCGACCTCACCGAGCACGTGAAGGAGCCGGTCGTGACCAACGACGCGGGCTGGGGCGAGTTCCGCTGCAACGGCGGCTCGGTCTCGGTCTGGGTGCAGGACTGAGGCGGCCGCGATGACCGGGAGCTTCGCCGAGGTGCTCGCGCGCTACGAGCCTGTGATCGGGCTCGAGGTGCACGCGCAGCTGCTGACGCGCAGCAAGCTCTTCTGCGGCTGCGCCAACCGTTTCGGGGCTCCGCCCAACACGCTCGTGTGCGAGGTGTGCCTCGGGCTGCCGGGTGCGCTGCCGGTGCTGAACCGCCACGCCGTGGCGCTCGCGCTGCGCGCCTCGCTCGCGCTCGGCTGCCGCGTGCACGAGACCTCGGTCTTCGAGCGCAAGAACTACTTCTACCCGGACCTGCCGAAGGGCTACCAGATCTCGCAGTACCAGGCGCCGCTCGCGACGGACGGCGGCCTCGAGATCGAGGCGGCAGGCGGCGCGCGGCGCGTGCACATCGCGCGGCTGCACATGGAGGAGGACGCGGGCAAGCTGCTGCACGAGGGCTTCGCGTGGTCGGGCGAGAAGAGCGGCGTCGACCTCAACCGCGCCGGCGTCCCGCTCGTGGAGATCGTCACCGAGCCGGACCTGCACGGCGCGGAGGAGGCGCACGCCTACCTGAGCGCGCTGCGGGCGGTGCTGCTCTACGCGCAGGTCTCCGACGGCAACATGGAGGAGGGCTCGCTGCGCTGCGACGCCAACGTGTCCGTTCGGCCGCGCGGGGCCACGTCGCTCGGCACGCGCGCCGAGGTCAAGAACCTCAACTCGTTCAGGAACGTCGCGCGCGCGATCGAGCACGAGGTCGCGCGCCAGGTGGCGCTCGTCGAGTCGGGCCGCGAGGTCGTGCAGGAGACGCGGCTCTACGACGCCGCGCGCGGGGAGACGGCGCCGCTGCGCTCCAAGGAGGACGCGCACGACTACCGCTACTTCCCCGAGCCCGACCTGCCGCCGCTCGCCGTGTCGCCCGCGTGGCTCGCCGAGCTGCGGGCTTCCCTGCCGGAGCTGCCGGCGGCGCGGCGACGGCGCTTCGTCTCGGAGTACGCGCTGCCCGCGTACGACGCGGGCGTGCTCACCCAGGAGCGTGCGCTCGCCGACTACTTCGAGCAGGTCGCGCGCGCGAGCGGCAACGCCAAGGCGGCGTCGAACTGGATCATGACCGAACTGCTGCGCAAGCTGAAGGACGATGCGCGGCCGCTCACCGCGGCGCTGGCCACGGCGCCGGTCACCGCGTCGAGTACGGCCGAGCTGATCGGGTTGGTGACGAAAGGGACGATCAGCGGAAAGATCGCGAAGGACGTATTCGAGAAGGCGTGGGCGAGCGGCGAGCCGCCGGCCGTCATCGTCGAGCGGGAGGGGCTCGCCCAGATCGACGACGAGGGTGCCCTCGCGGCCGCCGTCGCGGAGCTCGTGGCAGCGAGCCCCGAGCAGGTCGCGAGCTATCGCGGCGGCAAGGCCGCGGCGCTCGGCTGGTTCGTGGGCCAGGTGATGAAGAAGACCGGCGGCCGAGCCAATCCGCAGCGCCTCAACGAGCTCTTGAAGAAGGCGCTCGACGCGGGGCCCTGAGACGCGGCCTTTTTCCCGGCCGGCGTTCCGGGCTGGCAACTCCTTCCGGAACGAGTTGAGTGAGACACACTCACGCCGATTTGCGCGGACAACCGTCGCGAGCAGCGGACGCCCGAGCCGGCGGGCGCCGCCGCACCGGATCTGGAATCCACGGACTGTCCAACGGCGGGAACGGCCTCGTGGCCCCCACCAGCCGCGCGGCGTCGACGCGATGAAACGCCACTGACGTATAGTCATTCGTCGACGTGATCCCTGACGTGATCCCTGATTCAAGGAGCATTCCGAGCATGTCCAAGCGTTTGGTTTGTCTGGCTACCGTCCTGGCGCTCGCCGCGGTGTCTGCGTTCGCACAGAATCCGCGCGGCGAGGCCTCCGCCACCGTCGGCGGCAAGAAGCTCGCGGTCGACTACGGGCGCCCGGCGCTCAAGGGCCGCTCGCTCGACGAGCTGCTGAAGCAGCTCCCGGCGGATCGCATGTGGCGCGCCGGCGAGAACCAGGTCACCACGATCAACCTGGAAGGCGACGCGATGATCGGCGGCAAGCAGATCCCGGCCGGCAAGTACTCGGTCTACGTGCACGCCGGCGAGAACAAGCAGTGGGAGCTGGTCCTGAACCGCGACCTCGGCGTGCCGCTCGGAAAGATCTACGCGCAGGCCTCCGAGAAGATGAAGAACGAGCCCTGGCCGCACATCGAGGACTACACGGCGGCGATCGGCAGCCAGGAGGTCGCCCGCATCCCGATGAAGTCCACGAAAGCGGCCGCGCCGGCCGACATGTTCACGATCTCGTTCGCGCCCGCCGCGAGCGGACAGACCATGACGCTCACCTGGGCCGACCAGTCCTGGAGCACTGACGTACAACCCGCCAAGTAGACCGCCGCGCGCCCGCGCTCGTTGCACTCGCCGCTGCCGTGCTCTGCCTCATGGGGACGGCTGTGCCGGTACTAGCTGTGCCTGCTGGCTTTTTCCAGGTGACGGCTCCGGGCCCGCTGGACTCGTCCTCGATCCGCCTGCTGATCGAGAGCGCCGTGCCCGAGCCCGGGACGCTGCTGCTGATCGGGAGCGGTCTCGCAGGGCTCGCGGCGCGCAGACGCCGCTCGGCCTAGCGCTCCGCGCGTTCGATGGCACGCCCCTGCCTCCGGGCGGGGGCGTGCCGTCTCTACTCGACGGCTGCCGCGGCAGCCTCGCCTGGCGGCGCTCCCCGCGCCGGCTCGTACCCGAGCCTGCGCTGCTTCCTCGCCCACCAGGAGTCGACGCGGGGCGCGAGCCACGCCGCGACCGGCGCGAGCGCCCAGCCGCCCGCGAGGTCCACGAAGTAGTGGTGCCGCAGGTAGATCGTCGAGACCCAGAGCCCGACGACGAACGGCACCAGCACCACGAACCAGCGCCGCGCGTAGCGCCACGCGTAGAAGAGGGCCAGCGTCGACGCTGCCGTGTGCAGCGACGGGAAGGCCGCGCGGCTGTCAGTCGGCAGCAGCGAGAACGCCTCCGCCGACAATGCCGAGAACCCGACCGGGTAGCCGCGCAGGTTCTTCGTGAACTGCGCCGCGAGCACGAGCCGGGGCGGCGCGGCCGGGAACAGCACGTAGAGCAGGTAGCCGGCGAAGAAGCACGCCACGAGGCCGGTCGTCGCCGTGCGGAACTCCGTGAAGCGCCGCTCCAAGAGCAGCAGCACGCTCAACGACGGCGCGATCCAGAAGAAGCTCAGGTAGAAGAGCTGCATCAGCTCGGTGAGCCCGGGCGAGATGAAGCGCTCCGCCCACACGCAGGGCTCGACCCCGAACAGCCAGGCGTCGGCCGCCACGAGCGCGTGGTGGACGTCGTGCGGGTTCACGAAGCCGATCGTGTCGTGGAGGTTCGTGTAGATCAGGAAGCAGGCGAAGAAGCGGGACCGTCTCGCGCAGCCCGCGCACGACGCTCGAGCCGGGGAAGCGCCGCAGCGCGAGCGCCAGGCCGGCGAGCAGCAGCAGCACGACCCCCAGCCGCAGCACGCCGCCCGGGTAGCGCGGCCCGAGCACGCCGGCCTCCCGCGCGTAGACGAAGGCCGCCAGCGTGAGCCACGTCGTGGGCAGCACGAAAGCGGCGGCCGCGGCCTCCTCCGGCCGGAGGCGGAAGAGGAGCGCGCGACAGGCTCACAGGACGAGCGTCTCCCGGTGCTCCCCGAAGACGCCGCGCAGGCGGCCCGCGATCTCGCCCACGGTGGCCCACGCCAGCACGGCGTCCACCATCGCGGGCACCACGTTCGCGCCCGAGCGCGCGGCCGCCTCGAGCACGTCGAGCGCGCGCGCCCACGGCTCGGCCGGCGCGCCGCGCGCGGCAGCGCCCGCACGCGCTCCACCTGCGCGCGCTCGAGCGCGGGGTCGATGCGCAGGATCTCGCCGGGCGGCTCCTCCTCGCTCGCGCGAAAGCGGTTGACGCCGACGATCACGCGCTCGCCGCGCTCGACCAGCTGCTGGTGGCGGTAGGCGGCCTCCTGGATCTCGCGCCTGCATCTCAGCCCGCGCTCGATCGCGGCCGACCGCGCCGCCCGCGGCCTCCACCCGCTCGAGGAGCCGAAGCGCCTCGCGCTCGAGCGCGTCCGTCGCGGCCTCGACCGCGTAGCTGCCGCCGAGCGGGTCGACGCTGTCGGCGACGCCCGACTCGAACGCGATGAGCTGCTGCGTGCGCAGCGCCAGGCGCGCCGACTCCTCGGTCGGCAGCGCCAGCGCCTCGTCGCGCGCGTTCGTGTGCAGGCTCTGGCAGCCGCCGAGCACGGCCGCGAGCGCCTGCAGCGCGACACGCACGACGTTGTTGTCCGGCTGCTGCGCGGTGAGCGTGACGCCGCCCGTCTGCACGTGGAAGCGGCACTGCTGCGCGCGCGGGTTCTGGATGCCGAGGCTGCTCGCGCATGAGCCGCGCCCACAGCCGCCGCGCGCAGCGGAACTTCGCCACCTCCTCGACGAAGTCCGAGTGGCACGCGAAGAAGAACGACAGCCGCTCGCCCACGCGGTCGGGGTCGAGGCCCGCCGCGCGCGCCGCGCGCACGTAGGCTCGAGCGCGTTGGCGAACGTGAACGCGAGCTCCTGCGGCGCCGTCGCCCCAGCCTCGCGGATGTGGTAGCCCGAGATCGAGATCGGGTTCCACTGCGGCAGCGCGCTCGCCGCAGTAGGCGACGAGGTCGCACACGAGCCGGAGCGACGGCCCGGGCGGGTAGATCCAGGTGCCGCGCGCCACGTACTCCTTCAGGATGTCGTTCTGCACGGTCCCCGAGAGCGACGCTCTCGGCGACCCCGCGGCGCCGAGCCACCGCGACGTAGAGCGCGAGCAGGATCGCCGCCGTCGCGTTGATCGTCATCGAGGTGGAGACGCGTCTCGAGCGGGATCCCCTCGAGCAGCTGCTCCATGTCCTCGAGGCTGCAGATCGCGACGCCGACGCGGCCCACCTCCCCGAGCGCGTGCGGGTCGTCGGAGTCGTAGCCGATCTGCGTCGGCAGGTCGAAGGCGACGGACAGCCCGCTCGTGCCCTGCTCCAGCAGGTAGCGGTAGCGGCGGTTCGACTCCGCCGCGGTGCCGAAGCCCGCGTACTGGCGCATCGTCCAGAGCCGGCCGCGGTAGCCGCTCGGGTGGAGGCCGCGCGTGAACGGAAAACGACCCGGCTCTTCCGGCGGCTCCTCCGGCGGGCGGTCGCCGGTGCCGTAAACCCGCTTGCGAACGAGGCCGGAGGCGCTGCGGCGCTCGTCCTCGACTGCCGGAACGCTCATGGGACGGCCCAAGTTAACACGCGCGTGAGGCTGCTGCTTGACAGGATTCGGCACCGAACGTCATCATGATCCCGCTAGAGGGCGCGCGGATGGAGCAGGCGGCGAGCGAAGACGTCACCCGGCTGACCGAGGAGATCGGAGCGACGCTGCGCCGCGTGCTGGCAGAGTCCCCCCAGATCGCCCACTGCATCAGCCGCATCCGTGCCGAAGGCTACGACGTCTCGGTGGTGCTCGAGGCCACGATCGGCTTCAGCCGCGGCGAGGAGCGCGGGGCCTCGGCGGCGCCCGCGCCCTTCGAGGTGCGGCTCGAGAAGGCGGAGCCCGCCCCCCTGAAGATGACCCCCCTCGACAAGAAGTTCCTGCGCTCCCTGAAGATCACGGTAGACGAAGAGGAATAAGCAGGTCCGTTCGCGTCCGCGCCACCAAGGGGGCCCGGGGGATGGAATCCCCCCAGATCAAAGAAGGAAGCAGCAGGCTTGGCCGTTCCCTGTCCACGCGAGAGCGGTCATTGGAGAGCCGAAGGCTCTTCTCCGGCTCGTTGATTCTTCAAGAACGGTTCTTGCGAGGGGGATTTGGCAGAGGCCCCTCGACTCTCCGATCTCGGCCCTCCCGAAAGCGAGAGAATTGGCAGAGGCCTGTCGGCTCTCCAATCTCGACTCTCGCGAGGGGAGAGAAAACGCCGGGCTTGCTGCCCTCTTCTTTGAACTGGGGGACTTCGTCCCCCCAGACCCCACTGCTATGGCCTACGACGACACGCGCGGGTTGATCGCCGCGCGGCCCGCGAAGCGGGCCATCGGGCCGAGCTCCTCCTCGATCCGCAGCAGCTGGTTGTACTTCGCGATGCGGTCGCTGCGCGAGGCCGACCCCGTCTTGATCATCCCGCAGTTCGTCGCGACCGCAAGGTCGGCGATCGTCGCGTCCTCGGTCTCGCCCGAGCGGTGGCTCACCTGGCAGGTGTAGCCGGCGCGGCCCGCGAGCGCCATGCAGTCGAGCGTCTCGGTGAGCGTGCCGATCTGGTTCACCTTGATCAGGATCGAGTTCGCGATCCCCTTCTGGATCCCCTCGGCCAGGATCTTCGGGTTGGTGACGAAGATGTCGTCGCCGACGAGCTGCACCTTGCCGCCGAGCGCCTTCGTGAGGTCGGCCCAGCCCGCCCAGTCCTTCTCGCCGAGCCCGTCCTCGATCGACACCAGGGGATAGACCTTCGACCACTTCTCGTACATCGCGATCAGCTGGTCGGAGGTCTTGACGCCGCCGCCCGACTTCTTGAGCACGTACCTGTTCTTGCCCTCGTGGAACTCCGAGGCCGCGACGTCGAAGGCGAGCGAGACCTGCGAGCCGGACTTGTAGCCGGCGGCGGCGATCGCCTCGAGGATCGTCTCGATCCCCTCCTCGTTCGACTTCACGTTCGGCGCGAAGCCGCCCTCGTCGCCGACCGAGGTCGCGTAGCCCTTCTTCTTGAGCGCGCCCTTGAGCGCGTGGAAGATCTCGGTCCCCGCGCGCAGCGCCTCCGCGAAGCTCGTGAAGCCGTGCGGCACCACCATGAACTCCTGGAAGTCGACCTTGTTGTCGGCGTGGGCGCCGCCGTTCAGGATGTTCATGAACGGCACCGGCAGCGTGCGCGCGTTGGCGCCGCCGATGTAGCGGTAGAGCGGCAGCGAGCTCGCCTCGGCCGCCGCCTTGGCGATCGCCAGCGAGACCGCCAGGATCGCGTTGGCGCCCAGCTTCTTCTTGTACTCGGTGGCGTCGAGGTCGATCATCATCTGGTCGATCAGCGGCTGGTCGAGCGCGTCCTCGCCGATCACCTCGGTCGAGAGCAGGTCGTTCACCACCGCCACGGCCTTCAGCACGCCCTTGCCGCCGTAGCGCTTCTTGTCGCCGTCGCGCAGCTCCACCGCCTCGCGCTCGCCGGTCGAGGCGCCGGAGGGCACCGCCGCGCGGCCCAAAGCGCCGCCCTCGAGCACCACCTCCACCTCGATCGTGGGGTTGCCGCGGCTGTCCAGGATCTCGCGGGCGAAAACGGAATCGATCGTCGTCATCGTGCAGCTCCTTGTTCGACGGCGCCTACCAGGTGCGCCAGAAAGATGATCACTCGACCAGGCAATCCTCGCCGGGGGTCACCACCACGACGCCGCCCTCCGAGACGTGGTGGCGCTTCCGGTCCTCGACCGGGTCGAAGCCGACGCGCGCCCCGGCCGGCAGCTCGACGCCGCGGTCGATGATCGCGCGCCTCACGCGCACGTGGCGGTTCACGGTGGCGTGCGGGAAGAGGATCGAGTCCTCGAGCGTGCCGAAGGAGTGGACGCGGACGCCGGGGCACAGGATCGAGCGGCGCACCTCGCTGCCGGAGACGATGCAGCCCGAGGAGACGATCGACTGCGTGGCCACGCCGCGGCGGCCGTCCTCGTCGAACACGAACTTCGCCGGCGGCAGCTGCGGCTGGTAGGTCCGCAGCGGCCAGGCCGGGTCGTAGAGGTTGAACACGGGGTCGACGCGCACGAGGTCCATCGAGGCCTCGAAGTAGGCGTCGAGCGTGCCGACGTCGCGCCAGTACTGCGACTCCTTCTTGTTCTCGTCCCAGAACAGGTGCGCGTAGACGCGCTCGCCATCGGCCACGAGCCGTGGCACCACGTCGCGCCCGAAGTCGTGGCTCGAGGCCGACTCGGCGTCGCGCCGCAGCGCGTTCAGCAGCAGCTCGCTGTCGAAGATGTAGATGCCCATCGAGGCGAGGCAGCGGCCGGGGCTCCAGGGCGCCTCGGGCGCCAGCTCCGGCTTCTCGCGAAAGCCGAGCACGCGCGACTCGGCGTCGACCTCGAGCACCCCGTAGCGCCCCGCGTCGGCGAGCGGCACCTCGATCGCGCCGAGCGTGAGCCGCGCGCCGCGCGCGATGTGGACATCGAGCATCTTGCCGTAGTCCATCTTGTAGATGTGGTCGCCCGCCAGCACGATCGCCCAGCGCGGCTTCTCGCGCTCGATCGCGTA
Source organism: uncultured Acidobacteriota bacterium (assembly GCA_963740655.1). GTDB lineage: Bacteria > Acidobacteriota > Vicinamibacteria > Fen-336 > Fen-336 > DATBSL01. Next base: position 469,561 of record CAVUFF010000011.1, on the reverse strand, counting down.
GAGGTTCTGCCACACCGCGTCGGCGGTGCCGAGGTACCAGTGCTCCCCCATCCGCTTCTGCGGCGAGTGGATCTCGATGAACTCGCCGAGCTCGCCGTTCACCACGTTCCAGCCCATGCGCACGTGGCGGTTCAGGCTCTGCGCCTTGTACTGCGTGGCGATGAAGATCTTGCGCAGCCCGGAGTTGATGCAGTTCGAGAGCGTGAAGTCGATGATCCGGTACGGCCCGCCGAAGGGTACGGCGGGCTTGGCGCGCTCGCGCGTGAGCGGGTAGAGCCGCTCGCCGGCGCCGCCCGCGAGCAGGATCGCGACCACGTCCCGGAGCAGCAGGACGTTCATGCCACAGCCACCGCCCCTCCGTCAGGCGCGCGAGCGGAGCACGACGCGCGCGGGGGCTCCGTCCCCGCCGGCGACGCGCAGCGGCAGGCACGCCATGTCGTACTCGCCCGGCGCGACCTCGGACAGGTCGAGCCCCTCCACCACGATCACGCCGGCCCCCAGCAGCGCGTGGTGGGCCGGGAAGCCGGGGCTCGATGCGCGGTCGATCGACAGGTAGTCGAAGCCCACGAGCTTGAGCCCCGCCTGGCCCAGGTAGAGCGCCGCGTCCTCGGCCAGGTAGACGTGGTCCTCCTGGTAGGGCCCGCGCAGCAGCTGGCCCGACATGCGCGTCTTCAGCAGCACGCGCAGGTCGTCGCGCAGGTCGAGCTCCTCGAGGTCGGAGCGCTCGACGCGCTCGCGCGCCAGCAGCTCCACCACGCGCGTCTTGCCCATCAGGATCTCGAGCGGCAGCGCGTCGACCGTCGCCCCGCCGGCGACGAAGTGGGCCGGCGCGTCCACGTGCGTCCCGCAGTGCGTGGTGAGGCCGAGCCGCGAGAGGGCGAAAGGCGCCTCCCCCGCCCGCTGGAGGGTCTCGATGCTGACCTCCGGGTCGCCGGGGAAGACCGCGAGGCCGGGGGCGAGGGGCACGGTGACGTCGTGGATCCTGGGCATGGCGATGGCGTTCCGAGAGCGCTAGGGAGGGCGTTTATAGCACACGGCCCGGAGCCGGCGCATGAATCGGACGAGCGCTATTGACAGGGGCGGGAGGCCCTTGGTACGGTCGAGCTTGGCGACGGGTCGGACATCCCCCCGGAGGTGTAGCGCCTTGAGTTCCTGCCGACGCTTCGGCTGGGCGGTGGTCGCTTCCACGGCGGTCCTCGTTCCGTCGACGTCCTTCGCCCTCCCCCCCGACGACGGGGGCGGTCTCGTCGGCTGGGTCGAAAGCACGCACGGCGTTCCGGTGGCGGGCGCGCTAGTCTCGATCTTCGGCAAGGGGATCCGCGGCGGCAGCCTGGTGACGCTCGCCGACAGCCAGGGCCAGTTCGTGCTGCCGTCGCTGCCGGCTGGCTCGTACACGCTCCGCGCCGTCGGCAAGGGCCACGAGCCGTCCGCCGCGCGGCACGTGACGGTGCTCCCGAACCGCGACGCGCTCTACACGCTGAGCCTCACGCCCGTGGGCGAGACGACCGCGGCCGCCACGGCCGCCGACGCTGGCGACAGCCAGGCCGAGTGGCGCTGGCTCGTGCGGCACAAGCGCCGCTCCGTGCTCGAGAGCGAGGGCCCCGAGCGGCCGCCGGCCGACGAGCCGCAGCGGCTCGCGCTCGCGACCGAGGCGCCCGACATGCTCGGCGCGCTCGACGGCAGCGTGGAGCTCGCGGCCAGCTCGGGCTCGCGCGACGTGCCGCTGACGGGCGGCTTCGGCGCACCAATCGGGATGGGAGCGCTGCAGCTGCAGGGCCGGCTCACGGAGGGCGTGCAGTGGACGCTCGGCGGCCTCATGAGCGAGAACGAGGGCCGCGCCTGGCGCGTGGCCGCCGAGTTCGTGCTCGAGCCCGGCGGCGGCCACCAGCTCCAGGTGGGGACGGGCTACGGCGCGGACGAGCGCGCGGCGCTTCTCACCACGCTGCCGGCCGAGCCCGACCGCGCGGTCGGCGCCGCGTCCATTCGCGACCGCTGGCGGCTCGGTGACCACGTCACGGCGACCACCGGCATCCGCTACACCTACCTCGGCTTCCTGGAGGACGCGCACCACGCCGACGCCGTGGTCCAGGTCGACATCCAGAGCGACCGCGACAGCGTGGTCCGCGCCTCGGTTTCGACCCACACGCTCGCGCCCGGGGGGGACCTGCTGACGCTGTCGACGATGGCGGCCTCGCCCGCCATCACCTGGGCGCGGCTCGAGAACGGCCTGCGGCCCGCGCGCTCGTTCCACTACGAGGTGGGCGTCGACCGCAACCTCTCGCCCGGCGCGCGCATCGGCGCGCACCTCTTCGCGGAGGAGACGCGCGACGCGCTGCTCACGGTGTTCGAGGGCGGCGTGCCGTTCGTGAGCAACGCCGGTACGCTCGACGCCCGCGGCTTCGGCGTGACGCTCGGCCACCGCTTCGGCGGTGTCGTGGACGGCTCGCTCACGTACACGTTTGGCCAGGGAACCCGCTCCGGCCGGCCGCGGGTCGGCTACGGCGCGCCGATCACCGGCTTCGACAGGGCGGAGTTCCACGACCTCGCCGCACGCGTCGAGACCTTCATCGACTGGTCGGACACGCGGCTCGCGGCGCTCTGCCGGCTGAACGCGCTCACCGACGCGAGCGCGAGCCCTGTGGGCGGACGGCCCAGCGTCACGTCCGCGCGCTTCGACATCCAGCTCACCCAGGGCCTGCCGTTCCTGGCGCCGCTCACGCGCGCCGACTGGGAAGTGCTGGTGGCGGTGCGCAACATGTTCTACGAGGCGTCCCAGGCCGGCTTCCTGGACGAGCTCGCGGTTCAGGACCCGCCGACGCGGGTCGTCGGAGGCATCTCCGTCAAGTTCTGACGAGGACGGCGGCGCAGGAGACAAGTGTCCGGAGGAGGAGGAGGCTCGAAAGGGCCTCACTTTTTTGCGTACGAAACCGATCCAACGAATCGTTTCGCGCTTCGATGCGATGGATTCAACGCCCGCGATCCGTAAAGATCCGCTTGAATCTGAATGACTTGCTGGGCCGCACGCGATCGAGATCCAGGCACATGGATTGCTTCTTCAATGACGGGACCAGATCCGCTCGGGAGGCTCGGATCCAGCCGATGAGCTCGCGCCGCGTCCAGAACGCCCTCGTGATCGCCGCGGCGCTGCTGCTCGCCGCTCTTGGCGTGACGAACCTCGTCCTCAAGGCGAGCTTCTCGCTGATGGACGACGGCGTCTTCTGGCACCAGGCGCCGCAGGGCCTCGTCGCCGGGCGGATCGCCGCCGGCGGTCCCGCGCAGCGCGCCGGCGTCCGCGAGGGCGACGTGCTCGTCGCGGTCGACGGCGAGGAGGCGCTCAGTCCCTCGCGCCTCGAGCGGCTGCTCGCGACGCGACGGCCGGGCGAGCGCGTGAGCTACGCGCTCTTGCGCGAGAGCGAGCGCCGCGTGCTCGAGCTGCAGGTCCAGCCCCTCGCCCGCGGCAACGTGAGCGCCTTCTACTACCTGTCGCTCGCGGGCTTCTTCAGCCTCGTGGTGGGCACCGTCGTGCTGCTGCGCCGGCCGGCCGACCGCACGGCACTGCACTTCTACGCGGTGTGCGCGCTCTTCTTCCTCGTCTACTCGATCTCCTACACCGGCTCGCTCACGCGCTTCGACTGGCTGCTGTTCTGGGTCGACGCGCTCGCGGTGCTGTTCCTGCCCGCGGTGTTCCTGCACTTCTGCCTCGCGTTCCCCGAGAAGCGGCCGCGCGCGCTGCGCGCGTGGGTGGTGCCGGTGCTCTACCTGCCCGCACTCGTCGTGAGCGGCGCGGCGGCGATGAGCCACGCCCTGCTCGCCGCCGGCGAGGACGCCTCGGCGCTCTGGGCGATCGTCGAGGCGCTCGACCGCGCCGAGCCGCTCTACTTCGCCGCCTACTTCACGCTCGCCTTCGCCGTGCTGCTCGACTCGTACCGGCGCACGCGCGGGCTCGTGGCGCGGCGGCAGGTGAAGTGGCTGCTTTGGGGCACGGCCGCGGGCGTCTTCCCGTTCCTCGCCTTCTACGCGCTGCCGTTCGCGCTCGGGCGCGTCCCCGGGCTGGCGCTCGAGCTCGCGGGCTACGGTCCGCTCGCGCTCATCCCGCTCTCGCTCGCCTACGCCGTGGTGAAGCATCGGCTGATGGACGTCGAGCTCCTGTTCCGGCGCGCGCTCGGCTACGTGCTCGCGGTGGCGGTGATCGTGGGGCTCGCGCTGCTGACCGTCGGGGTGACCGACGTGCTCGTGGAGGAGCCGCACACGACGCTGATCGTGCTCATCAGCGCGGTGATCGTGGTGCTGGCCTTCTCCCCCGTGAAGGCGCGCATCCAGGAGGCGCTCGACCGGCTCTTCTACAAGGAGCGCTACCGCTGGCGCAAGACGCTGCTGCGGCTCTCCGAGGACCTGAACGCCGACCTCGACCTCGAGCGCACGGCGGAGCGGCTGCTCGAGGGCATCGGCCGCGCGCTGGGGCTGCGCGAGATGGCGCTCCTGCTGCCCGACCACGCCGGCGACCTCGTGCCCTTCCGCAGCCACGGCGTGCAGCGCACCGGCGACGGCCGGCCGGTGGTGGCGATGGGCACCCCGCTCAGCGAGCGCTTGAAGTGGGGCCAGCCCGTCGACGTCGACCAGGCCTCGAACGACGACACGCCGCTCGGCACGTCGGGCCTGGCGTGGCTCTTCCCCTGCCGCGTGAACGGCGAGCTGGTCGCGGCGCTCGGCGTCGGGCGCAAGGACGGGCTCGACCCGCTCAACAGCGAGGAGGTCGACACGCTGAAGACGCTCGCGGCGCAGGCTGCCACCGCGATCATGAACGGACGGCTCTACCAGCGGCTGGCGGAGAAGGCCGAGGAGCTGCGCGGGCTCAAGGACTACAACGAGAACATCCTGGAGAGCCTCGACTCGGGGATCGTGGTGCTCGACCTCGACTCGCGCGTCGTGCGCTGGAACCGCGCGATGGAGAGGCTCTACGGCCGCGAGCGCGCCGAGGTGCTGGGCCAGCCGCTCGACGCCGTGTTCCCGGAGGCGTTCCTCGACGCGCTGCGCGGCTCGCTGGTGCTGGGCGGGCACGACCAGATCGCGAGCGTCTACAAGCTGCACCTGCCCGCGGCGGACGGGCGCAGCCTGATCGTGAACCTCGCGGTGGCGCCGTTCCAGACGGCGCCCGGCGAGCGCTGCGGCACGATCCTGATCCTCGACGACATCACCGCGCGCGTGAGGCTCGAGGAGCAGCTGCAGCACACCGAGAAGATGGCCTCGGTGGGCCTGCTGGCGGCGGGCGTCGCGCACGAGGTGAATACACCGCTCGCCGGCATCTCGTCCTACACCCAGCTGCTGCGCGGGCAGCTCGAGGAGGACGACCCGCGCCAGCAGGTGCTCGAGAAGATCGAGAAGCAGAGCTTCCGCGCGGCCAAGATCATCAACGGCCTGCTCAACTTCTCGCGCTCGAGCGGCACCGAGTTCGAGCAGGTCGACGTCAACAAGGTGCTGGCCGACGTGCTGGCGCTGGTCGAGCACCAGCTGGACGGCTCGCGCATCCGCGTCCGGCGCGAGCTGGCCGATAGCGTGCCGCCGGTGCGCGGCAACGAGAACCGCATCCAGCAGGTGTTCTTCAACCTGATCCTGAACGCGCGCGACGCCATGCCGAGCGGCGGCTGGCTCACGCTGCGCACGCACGCCGACGACGAGACGGTGGTCGTCGAGGTCGAGCGACACCGGAGACGGGATCCGCCGCGAGCACATCCGGCGCATCTACGACCCCTTCTTCACCACCAAGGGCATCGGCAAGGGCACCGGGCTCGGGCTGTCCGTCTCGTACGGGATCGTCCAGGAGCACGGCGGCGCGATCTTCGTCGAGAGCGACCCCGGGCAGGGCACCACCTTCCAGGTGGCGCTGCCCGCGCTCGTGCTCCAGGGCGCCGTGCAGCAGGGTCGCGCATGAGCCAGGAGCAGGTGCTCGTCGTCGACGACGAGGAGGTGATGCGCGACGTGCTCGGCCGCGTGCTGACGCAGGCCGGCTACGACGTCGCCTTCGCCGAGAACGGCGCCAAGGGCATCGAGGCCGCGCGCAAGGGCACCTTCGCCGCCGCGATCGTGGACGTGATGCTGCCCGAGATGGGCGGGCTCGAGGTGCTCGAGGAGCTCAAGAAGCACGACCCAGAGCTGGTGGTGCTGATGATCACCGCCTTCGCCTCGATGGAGATGGCGATCGACGCGATCAAGAAAGGCGCCTTCTACTTCGTGCCGAAGCCGTTCGACAATCGAGCAGCTGCTCCACATCCTCTCGAGCGGCCTCTTGCAGCGGCGGCTCACCGACGAGAACCGCCAGCTGCGCACCGCTCTCAGGGACCAGGGCCGCTTCATGGAGATCGTCGGCAAGAGCCAGCGCATGCTGCAGGTGTTCCAGCTCGTCGCGCAGGTGGCGCCGTCGCGCTCGACGATCCTGGTCGCGGGCGAGAGCGGCACCGGCAAGGAGCTGGTGGCGAAGGCGATCCACCAGAACTCGCCGCGCCGCGACAAGCCGTTCGTGGTGGTGAACTCGGGCTCGCTGCCGCACGAGCTGCTCGAGTCGAACCTGTTCGGGCACGTGAAGGGGGCCTTCACGGGCGCGGTCTACGCCAAGAAGGGCCTGTTCGAGCTGGCCGACAAGGGGACGCTCTTCTTCGACGAGATCGGCAACATCCCGCTCGAGACGCAGGCGAAGCTGCTGCGCGTGATGCAGGAGCGCGAGTTCATGCGGCTGGGCGGCGTCGACACGATCAAGGTCGATGTGCGCGTGGTGGCGGCGACCAACATCGACCTGCGGCGCGCAGTCGAGGACGGCCGCTTCCGCGAGGACCTCTTCTATCGGCTGAACGTGATCGCGATCCAGCTGCCGCCGCTGCGCCAGCGCAAGGAGGACATCCCGGCGCTCGTGCAGCACTTCGTCGACAAGTACGCGCGCGAGAACAGCAAGGGCGTCGAGACCGTCACGCCCGACGTGCTGCAGGTGCTGATGGACTACGACTGGCCCGGCAACGTGCGCGAGCTCGAGAACGTGATCGAGCGCGGCGTGGTGCTGGCGACGACCCCGCTGATCGACCGCGAGCTCGTGCCCGAGCACGTGCGCACGAGCCCGGGCTTCTTCCACATCCCGCCGGTCTCGGTGCCGCCCGAGGGCATCAACCTGCGCGAGGTGATCGCGAGCTTCGAGCGGCGCATCATCGAGTCGACGCTCGACGCCACGGGCGGCGTGCAGAAGGACGCGGCGCGGCTCCTCGGCCTCAAGCCGACGACGCTCAACGAGATGATCAAGCGCCACAGCATTCCCCTCGCGCGCGACCGCCGCTCCCTCGCCGGCCGCGAAGAGGGCGCGCTGGTCAAGCCGTAGTCATCCTGAGAAGCGCCCCCAAATCATCCTGAGAAGCGCCCCCCGTCGGGCGGTGGGGCGCTTCGAAGGATATTTGCTGTTGTTCGTTGTTCGTTGTCTGTTGTCCGTAGTTCGTAGTTCGTAGTTCGTAGTCTCGCCTCCGTCCACGGAATCCCAGCTACGATCCGTCGGAGCGCTCCTCAAGAGCCATCCTCGCGAGGCGAGAGAAACGCCTGGCCTGCTTCTTCCTTCCTTGAAGCTAGGGGGGTGCGTAGCACCCCCCTAGGACCCCCCGTTCCGGTTGTGGGCACGGTCGGTCGTCGATTCGTTGTCCGCTGTTCGTCGTTCGTCACACGTCGTTCTGTATCCGTTGTTGGGTCGTCGTCGCCTTCGTTGTCGGGTCGCTTCTTGACATCTCCGTTCGGGATTGGTAGCCTCGTCCGTCTAATTCTCGGTAACCACAGGACTTAACTGAGCCTCCCCGATTCCGATTCCATGGCTTTCCAGGGCTCACTCGCCGAGCTTCACCTCCCGGACATCATCCAGCTCGTCAGCGTGAGCGGTAAGTCGGGTGTGTTCCGGCTGATCGACGGGGACCACCGCGGCGACATCTGGCTCCAGGAAGGCCGCATCGTGCACGCCGAGCACGAGGACCTCTCGGGCGAGGAAGCCGTGTACGCACTCGCCATCTGGCGCGTCGGCGAGTTCCGCTTCGAGGCGGGCGTCGACTCGCCGCGCCAGACGATCCAGAAGAGCAACACCAACCTGCTGATGGAGGCCGCGCGCCGCCTCGACGAGTGGCGCGTGCTCTCGAAGAAGATCCCCTCCGTCGAGCTGGTGCCGGAGTTCGTGATCCTCGAGAACCGCGAGGGCCAGATCAACCTCAACACCATGGAGTGGCTGCTGCTGTCGAAGATCGACGGGCGACGCTCGGTGAAGGAGGTGGCCGCCGCGGCGGGAATGGGGGTGTTCGACGCCGCGAAGCTGCTCTACGGCCTCGTGGCCACCAACCTGATCCGGCTGCGCCAGAGCGGGTTTGCCCGGGCTGGCGAGCGTCCGCCGGTGCCAGCGGCGGCCCGTGCGTCCGCGGCCGCGGCCCACGCCGGCACGCCCGCGCCTCCGCCCGCAGCCGGCACGCCGGCCCCGCGGCCGACGCCGCGCGTAGCACCGGCCGCTCCGGCAGCGGCCGGGCCCCCGGGCACGCCTTCACCCGGTACCTTGGCGCCGCCGCCGCCGCTCCTGACGCGGCTGGCGCGGCTGCGCGACGAGTGCATCGCGCTGCTCGGGCCGGTCGGCGAGAGCGTCGTGCAGAAGCACTACCTGCGCGCGCGCGCCGACATCGAGCGGGGCGCGGGCGCCGAGGCGATCGACGACGCGATCCAGCAGGTCGCGCGCGCGGCCGCGATCCTGAAGGGCAGCGCGGTGGCCGACGCCGTGCTGAAGCTGCTCAAGAGCTGACCGCCCGGGCCGCCGGCGCGCGCCTGAGCGCGCTCGGCGACGGCCCGCCACCGCCTCGCGATTCGGACCTCGCCTGTCACGCCCGCGCGGTAGAACGGGCCATGCAGTCAGAGGCTCTCGCGGCGCTGCGCCGGCTCTCGGACGCCGAGCTCGTCGAGCGGGTCCGCGCGCTCGTCGGCCGCGAGCGCGGCTGCGTGGTCGAGGTCGTCGCGCACCTGGCCGAGCTCGACACCCGCGACGTGCACCTCCGGCTCGGCCACGGCTCGCTCTTCGCCTACTGCCGCGACGTGCTCGCGCTGTCCGAGCAGGAGGCGTACAGCCGCATCACGGTGGCGCGCGCCGCGCGGCGCTTCCCGGTCGTGCTGCGGCTGCTCGAGGAGGGCGCGCTCAACCTCACGACGGCGCGGCTCATCGTTCCCCACCTCACGGCGGAGAACCACGAGCGCGTGCTCGAGCAGGCACGCGGCAGGAGCAAGGCCGAGGTCGAGGAGCTGGCGGCGGCCCTCTGGCCGCGACCCGACGCTCCCTCCTTCGTGCGCAAGCTCCCGCCCCGGCTGCCCGAGGACGCGCCGCCGCTCGCGGATCCTCCCGGCGGTTCCGACGCAGGCGAGTCCTCTCCCCTGTCGCCTGGCGCTCACGCCGCAGGGCCGCTCGACGCGTCCCGCTGGACCGCCGCCTCCACCCCGGCCGCGCGCTCCTCAGAGGTCACGCCGCTCGCGCCCGATCGCTACAGGGTCCAGGTCACGATCGGCTCCGAGACGCTCGAGAAGCTGCGCCTCGCGAAGGACCTGCTGCGCCATGCGATCCCGTCAGGGGACGAGGCCGTGATCCTGGACCGGGCACTGACCGCGCTCCTGTCCGACCTCGCGCAGAAGCGGTTCGCCGCCGTGCAGACGCCTCGCCCCGCCGGACCGCAGCGGCCGGGCGCCCGCAGCATCCCGGCCGAGGTCAAGCGCAAGGTCTGGCTTCGCGACCTGGGCCGCTGCGCCTTCGTCGGCTCGAGCGGCCGGCGCTGCTCCGAGCGCGGCTTCCTGGAGTTCCACCACGTGCAGCCGTACGCTCTCGGAGGCGAGGCCACGCTCGCCAACATCGAGCTGCGTTGCCGCAGCCACAACGCCTACGAGGCGCGGCTCCTGTTCGGTCACGGCAAGGGAGACGGCGAGGGGCGCGGCTCGCGCTACGGAAACGGCAACGGCCGCGACGGCGCCGGGACCGTGCGGGAAGAGCGGTGGATCTATGGCGCCCGCCGAAGGACGGACGGCTCTACACCCGGCTTCGCCGACAGTCCCGCAGGCGCGCGTCGGACTCGTTCCGGACCGAGTCCGCGCCGCGAGCTCGGGCCCGTGCCCTAGATCCGGCCGCCCGCGGCCGCGCGGATCAGCCGGCGCCAGCGGTCGAGGACCACGTCCCAGCGGTACTCGGCCTCCACGTAGCGGCGGCCGCTCGCGGCGAGCGCGGCGTGGAGCGACGGGTCGCGCGCGACGAGGTCCAGCGACTCCTCGTACTCGTCGGCGTCCTCGTAGTAGAGCGCCGCGCCCGAGCGCAGCGCGTGCTCCTTGAGCACCTCGGAGCGCGCGTTGACGAGCCCGGGTGTGCCGAGCGCCAGCCCCTCGAGGAGCGCGATCGAGAGGCTCTCGAAGGGGCTCGGGCAGACGACGGCGCGCGCGCCCGCGAGGGCCGCGGCCTTGTCCGCCTCGGACAGGAACCCGAGGTAGCGGACGCCGGGCTGGCGCGGCTCGCGCATCGCCAGCCGCCCGATCAGCACGAGCTCGAGCCCGTCCGGGCGCGCCTGCCGGTAGCGCTCGTGGTGCGCGAGCATCTCGGCGCAGCCCTTGCCTGCGTCGATGCGGCCGGCATAGATCGCGTAGGGCCGGTCGAGCCCGAGCCGGGCACGGCAGGCCTCGGCCTCGCGCGGGGCGGCGATCTCCACGCCCATGCCCGCGAGCACGGCCGTGCGCCCTCCCGCCTCGAAGCGCCTCGCGACGAGGGCCTGCTCCGCGGCGGTCAGGAAGCCGAACGCGCGCGGACGCGCGAACACCTCGCGATACACCGCGAAGCGCAGCGGCGGCTCGTCGTGCGTCGTGGGCACGAGCGCTGCGCGCTCGGCGATGCCGGGCGCGCGCAGGCCCCAGTAGGTCGGGTAGTAGAGGTAGGTGAAGAAGACGAAGGCCGCGAAGCGGTCGCGCTCCGCGCCGAGCGCCTCGACCAGCCGCGGGACCTACGGCCCCTGCGAGCGCAGGAACTCGTGCTCCTCGGCCTCGCTCGGTGCGCCGGCGCCGGGCGCCGCCCCCAAACTACTACCTGTGGCACGACTACCCGTGGCACCTGCCGTGGCACCTGCCGCACCCGTGACGGCCGAACCAGCGGCCGCAGCGGTACCCGCCCGACCGGCCGCGGCCGACGCGGCGGCCAGCGCCCGCGCGTAGAGCGTCTCGGCGAAGACGTTGAACGCGTCGAGGTCGCGCTCGCGCTCGAACGGAAAGCGCCGGACGTCGACGCCCGAGAGCCGCTCGAGCCCCGCGGGCAGCTCGTTGCGCCAGGTGACGTAGTCGCGCGCGCAGCGTCGTGAAGACCGTGATGCGGTACTCGGCCGCCAGCCGCTCGGCCACCGCGCGCGCCAGCGACTCGCTGCCGCCGGTGACGCCCTCGCCGTAGCGCTGGACGACGAACGCGACCTCGGGCCGCGCGCTCATCGCGCGCCCGCGGCCGCCCGCCTGCGCGACAGGCGGGTCACAGCGACTCCACGTACGCGCGCAACGCGGCGAGCACGCGCTCCGGCGCGAACGTCTCGAGCCTGCGGTCCTGTCCCGCGAGCACGGCCGCGCGCAGCGCCTCCTCCGAGGCGAGCGCGTGGGCGAGCTCGGCCACCTCGGCCAGCCGCTTCTCGCCGAACTGCAGGCCGGCGCCGCCGAGCGTGTGCGGCACGGCGGCGGCCGCGTAGGCGAGCACGGGCACGCGCATCAGCATCGACTCGACGAGCGGCACGCCGAAGCCCTCGTGCTCGCTCATCGAGACGAAGACGCGCGCCGCCCGGTAGCAGGCCAGGAGCTCGTCGTGCGGCACGTGCCCCAGGAACAGCACCTCCGAAGGGCCGAGGCCCTCCTCGTAGGCGAGCGCCTGCAGCGCGTCGAAGTACGCGCGGCGCCGCGGCGGCTTGCCCACCAGAACGACGCGCACGTCCCGCGAGAGGAAGCGCTTCCAGTAGCTCGCGAGCCGGATCAGGTCTTCGGGCCGCTTGTTGGGCGCCAGCCGCCCGACGAAGAGCAGGTTCGCCGCGCCGTCCGAGAGCGTGCTTTCCAGCGCCGCGCTGGCCGGCTCGCGGTAGCGGTCGAAGTCGAGGCAGATCGGCAGCACGCCGGTGCGCGCGACGCCGAGCGCCTCCAGCTCGAGCCGGTTGAACTCGCTGTCGGCGAGGCCGAGCGTCGCAGTGCGGCGCCAGCGTCCCGAGCTCCTCACGCCCGATCCGGCAGATGCGCGCGAGCTCGTCGTCCCAGCCGAGGAAGTACTCGGGCGGCGTGATGTTGTGGTGGAGCAGGATGCGCCGGCCGCGGTGCTCGCGGAACGCCGGGCTCAGCGGCGAGGGCAGCGCGAAGTGCAGCAGCAGCACGTCGTCCGCGCCGCCCGGGCGCCACTCGGCGAAGCGACGGCCGTCCCCCTCCAGGTCGGCGTCGAGCTCCAGCGCATACACGTCCGCGGCGTGGCCCCAGGAGCGGAACGCGTCGCGCATCAGTCGCGCCGAGTCGCCGATCGCGTCGCCGCGGTGGAGCGCCGGCACCCACTGGTCGACCCTCATCGGCTGGAGCCTGCGCGCGCCTCCAGCACCGGCGCGAGGCGCTCCCGCAGCAGCGCGCCGAAGTCGATCGCGCGGATCTCCGCCGCGGCTCGCTTCTGCGACGCGGTCACCAGCCGCCGCAGGTCGCCGCCGTGGGTGACGCGGTCGAGCAGCTCGGCCACGAGCTCGGGGCTCTTGTCCTCGAGCAGCAGCCCGCCGCCCTTCAGCGTCTCGCGCACCGCGCCCGCGTCGAAGGCCACGACCGGCACGCCGAAGAGCATCGCCTCCTGCAGCGGCACCCAGAAGCCCTCGTGCTCGGACAGGCACAGGAACACGTCGGCCAGCGCGGTAGCAGGCGTAGAGCTCGTCGTCGTCGACCTGCCCGGTGAAGACCACCTCGTCCACGCGCAGCTCGCTCACCAGCTGCTGCAGGCGGTCGAGGTAGCGCTCGAAGCCGCGGTGGTCGCCGACCAGCAGCAGCCGGCTCTCTGGCCGCAGGTACTTCTGGAAGAAGGCGAAGCAGCGCACGAGGTCGTCGATCTGCTTGTTCGGGATGATGCGGCCCACGAACAGCACGTTGGTGCGACCGTCGTCGTAGAGCCGCCGCACGACGGGCGACGGCGCCCGCTCGTAGAGCGACAGGTCGAGCACGATCGGCAGCACGCCGGTGCGCGCGAAGCCCGCCTGCTCGAGCTCCTGCCGGTTGAACTCGCTGTCGCCGAGCGCCAGCTCGGTGCGCGGGGCGAAGGCCGCGAGCTCGCGCCGCCCGTGGTGGCAGAGCCCCGCGAGGTGCGGGTGGAAGCCGAGGAAGAAGTGCGCGGGCGTGATGTTGTGGTAGATCACCACCAGCCGGTCGGGAGCGCCGTGGATCAGGCGTCCGGCGGCGCTGCCGATCGAGAAGTGGAAGATGCAGACGGTCTCGGGCGACGAGACCCGGGCGTACTCGTGGAGCGGGCGCGCCAGGTGCGCCACGCGCGGGTGCACGTGCTCGGCGAAGATGTCCGACTCGTGGCCGGCCGCGCGCAGCTGGCGCTGGATCGCGAGAGCCTCGTTGCCGATCGCGTCGCCGTAGGACAGCGCGGCGAGGAGCTGGTGGACCCTCACCGTCCCGGCTCACGCCCCCCGGCGCCCGCGGCTCCCGCCTTCTCGCGCTCCGCCAGCAGCTGCTCGAGCGCCTTGCCCCTGCGCGCGAGCAGCTCGACGCGCCCGGCGAGCTGCAGGTTGCGGCTGCGGAGCTCGGCGAGCTCGAGCTCGAGCCGCGTCAGCTCCAGCACGAGGTTGTGGAGCAGGTGCGCCGTGAAGCGGTTCAGGTCGGCCTGGCGCGACAGCGCCGCGATCATCGGCGTCGGGTTCCAGAACAGCTTCTGCAGCGGCCGAAGCAGCCGGCGCGCCGTCGCCAGGAAGCCGCCGCGGCTCGTGCGGTAGATCGTCTCGGGGTCGAAGGAGTAGTTCCACTGCGCGTCGCGGGCGCGGAACTCCTCGAGCAGCGCCCCCGAGACCTCGCGCGCGCGCAGCACCGGCTCGAGCGGCCGCTCGGCGATGTAGCGCAGCTCCTCCTCGGTGTAGAGCCCGCTCGCGCGCCGCTCCTCGATCCTGCGGTGCACCTCGGCCAGCAGCCGCTCGGCGTCCAGCCCCTCGGCCTCGATCTCGAAGCTCATCCCCGCCCTAGTCCACGCGCGGCGCCGGCACGCCCGGCGCCGTGTACACGATCGCGACCATCGCCGCCGCCCAGAGCACGACCGCCGCCAGCAGCGGCCGGTCGGCGAACAGCACGTCGCCGGGGCTGCCGCCCTGCTCGCGGCTGTGGACGAGGTAAAGATAGCGGAAGATGCCGTAGATCACGAAGGGGATCGTGAGCGCGAGGCGCTCGGTGCGGTACTTCTCGACGGTCTCCGGGGCGAGCGTGTAGAAGGCGTAGGCGGTCAGGCACGAGGCGGTGACCACGGCGATCATCTGGTCGAGCAGGTACGGGCTGTACTCGGCCAGGATGCCGCGGTGCGCGGCAGCGTTGTCCTCGAGCAGCACGAGCTCGTGGCGCCGCTTGGCGAGGCCGAGGAAGAGCGCGAGCAGGATCGTGCACACGAGCAGCCAGGGGCTGAAGGGCACGGTGATCGCGACGGCGCCCGCCATCGCCCGCAGCACGAAGCCGATCGCCACCGCCAGCACGTCCAGGATCACCACCTGCTTGAGCGCGAGCGAGTAGGCGAGCCCGAGCGCGGCGTACGCGGCGCCGCAGAGCAGGAACTGCGTGCCGAGCGCGAGGCTCGCCGCGAGCGCGAGCGCGACGAGCCCGACCGCTCCGGCGCGCGCCACGCCGACGGGCAATGCCCCGCTCGCGAGCGGCCGCGAGCGCTTGACCGGGTGCAGTCGGTCGCGCGCGAGGTCCACCATGTCGTTGACGAGGTAGACGGCGCTCGCGAGCGCGCAGAAAATCGCGAAGGCGAGCCCGGCGCGCTGGGCCGCGTCCGCGTCGAACAGGTGCTTGGAGAAGACGAGCGCCGCCAGCACCACCAGATTCTTGATCCACTGGTGCGGTCGCAGCGACGCGACGAGCGCGCGGGCGAGGCTCAAGTCGGATCCCCCGCCGCGGGGTCGGCCACGCAGCCGGGACTACTTGAAACTATTGACGGCCTCGCCCTCGGCCTCGTAGGTCTCGAAGACGGTGAGGAGCTTGGTGATCGAGAGCAGGTCCTGGATCTTCTTGGTGAGGTTCAGGAGCTTCAGCTTGCCGCCCTTGCGGCTCACGGTCGTGTAGGTCCTCACGATCTCGCCGAGGCCGGCCGAGTCGACGTACGGCACGTCGGCCAGGTTGAGCAGGATCTTGGTCTTGCCGGAGTCCGCCAGCTTGGTCACGGCCTCCCGGAGGGCGTCGTCTCCTTCGCCGATCAGGATCTTCCCGTGGAGGTCCAGGATGACCACGTCACCAACCTGACGCTCGACGATCTTCATGGCGGCTTTCCCCCTGCAGCTTGGGTCTGTCGAAAGAGATGCGTACGCTACCACGCGTTACACGCGGCCGTCAACGATCTGAAATCGACGCAAACTGCCTAAAGCAACGGACTTTGGGCCGGCCGCGCGCTCTCGTTTCTCGCGCGACCGGCCCGCGGCTTTAAGAGGTGACCGCCCGACTACTCTCCCTCGCGACGCAGCTTCTTGCGGCTGCGCTTGCGGGCGAGCGCCTGCTTGGCCCGGCGTTTGTCCCCCGGTTTCAAGTAGAAGCTGTGCTTCTTGATGTCCTTGATGATGTCTTCCTGTTGCACCTTCCGCTTGAAGCGGCGGAGGGCGTTTTCGATCGACTCACCCTCCTGGAGCTTGATCTCGGCCAAAGCTGGAACACCCCCTGACTGCCTTGGATTTCCCCGAAAGGAACGGGCTCGCTCTTGCGAACGCGGCGGGGACGTGATCTCCTCGCCACGTCGATAGAACAGCCCATGCTAGGTCAGCCGCCTCGGTGTGTCAAGGCGATCTAGCGATCACTCAAGGAGTTAGATGGGCGAACCTGCCTTGCCCCCTGCGGGCACGCTCTACGTGGTCGCGACGCCGCTAGGGCACCTCGAAGACCTGACGCTGCGCGCGCTAAAGGTCCTGCGCGGCGTCTCGCTGGTCGCCTGCGAGGACACGCGGCGCACGGGCACGCTGCTGCGCGCCCACAATATCGCCACGCCCTCGACCTCGTACTTCGAGCACAACGAGCGCAGCAAGGGCGTGCGCATCCTGGCCGCGCTGCGCGCCGGACGCGACGTCGCGCTCGTGTCGGACGCCGGCACGCCCGGCATCTCCGACCCCGGGTACCGACTGGTGCGCGACGCGCGCGCGGAAGGGATCGCGGTGGTGCCGGTGCCCGGGCCGAGCGCCGCGACCGCGGCGCTCTCGGTCTCGGGGCTGCCGACCGACCGCTTTCTCTTCGTGGGCTTCCTCCCGCCGAAGGCGGCGGCCCGCCGCAAGGCGCTCGACGCGCTCGCCGGCGAGCGGCCGACGCTCGTGCTCTTCGAATCGCCCGTGCGCGTGGTCGAGTCGCTCGCGGACATGCTCGCCGCGTTCGGCGACCGCGAGGCTTTCCTGTGCCGCGAAGCGACCAAGGCCCACGAGGAGTACGTGCGCGCGCCGCTCTCGGCTCTCCTCGAGCGCCTCGCGGCCCGCGACACCGTCAAGGGCGAGATCGTGCTGGTGGTGGCGGGGGCCAGGGCGCCCGGACCCTCGGAAGAGGACCCGGTCGCCCTCTACCGTCGCCTCGCCGCGGAAGGCCGCACGCGGCGGGAGGCCGTCAAGGAGGCCGCGCGGCGGCTCGGCCGGCCTGCGCGGGAGGTGTACGCGGTCGTCCAGCGAGCGGAGCCCGGATCGGAGTGATCCAGAGTCCGGGCCGCAACGAGTCATCGGTAGTGCGCGGGGTAGAAGTAGTGTTCCAGATAGTAGAGGGCCGCGAACGCCAGCACCACGACGACGGCGGGGACCGCGAGACGCCGTGCGCTTCGTGCGGGCCGTGCCCAGTCCGCCGTGGCCAGGAACAGCAGACCCGCAGGCAGGAGCAGGGCGATCGACAGCTGGAAGATGTGCGCGCCCGCGCCCTCGTCCGGCAACGGCGGCCGCGTGTAGCCCAGCAGCAGCACGTCGAGCAGTGCGGTGAGAGAAAGCACCCACAACGCCGCGCCGCTCACCCGGTTCACCTGCTCGGCAGTCATGGCTCGCTCCCCTTCCTCGATCGCACGCTCAGCCCGAGTGCGCCCGGAGCCGGTCGATCAGGCCCTTGCAGTCCTTGCGCGCCAGCCAATAGGTGAGCCTCGCCTCGACGCCCCAGTCCAGGCGCAAGTCGGGTGCCTCGGCCAGCAGCGCGTCCGCCACCTCGGGGAAGCAGCTCCCGAGCGGCGGCCCGTCGGTGATGTCGGCGATCGCGCCGAAGCCGGCGGCGGCCCACAGCGCGTTGACGCTGCCGTGGGCGGCCCGGGGATCGGCGCCGGCCGCGAGCAGCGCCCGGACGATTCCGAGCTGGCCGTAGCCCGCCGCCATCATCAGCGGAGTCAGGCCGTTCACCTCGTGGGACGGCGCGGGATGGACTCCGGCGTTGGCGCTCGCGCCCGCGGCGAGCAGCCGCTCCACCGCCGCTCTCTGGTTCTTGTGGATCGCGTGCTGCAGCGGAGTCCAGCCGTTGACGCCGGCCGGCTCGTCGACCGGCGCCCCGCTCTCGAGCAAGGACTCGATCGCCGCCAGGTCGCCCGCCCGCGCAGCCCGGTGAAGCGCCGGCAGCTCCTGCCTCCGACCCGCGCAGCCCGATCCCGCGCCGAGCGCCAGCAGCACGGCGACCGCCGCGCCGCTCCAGGTCCGCGCGTCGCGTCTCATCTCTCTGCCCTCGTCGCTCCCATGCGACGAAGCTCGGCGGCGTCGCCACTGCCCGCCTGAGCGAAAAGTGAGCAGGCGCTGACGGCTGGATGAGGGCTACTCCTGCTCGACGTCGAGCCTGGCGATCTCGTGCGGCGCGAGCTCCAGCTCGAGCCCCGACTCCTCGCCGTCGACCTGCCCCAGCCGGGCCCGCCTCGCCTTGCCGGTCACGCCTGCGACGCGGACCGGGTGGGTCTCGCGTGTCACGTTCGCGAGGAACAGCCGCAGGCGCCCGCCCGCACGCAGCGCCAGCGCCTGGATCCGCTCCGGCCGCCGGGGACGCGCGGGGACCAGGCGCGCTCCTTCGAGCGCGGCGGCGTCCGAGAGCGCGTGCAGCACCGGGTAGGGTCCGGCCTCGTCCTGCACGCCGCGCGGGCCGGCGAGCTCGAAGAGCGTCAGGCTCGCGAAGCCCGCCTCCGCGGCGGCCGCGATCAGGCCGAGCGTCCACGCCGCCGCGAACGGCGTCGGCTGCCGCGGGTCGTCGGTGAAGGGCGGCAGAGAAGAGTCGCGCCAGGATGGCGGCGCCGTGTCGACCCGCGGACGCAGCGTGGCGGGCGAGATGCCGAACGGCGCGCCGCCGGCGAAGCTGCGGATCGTGTCCCCGACGCGCTTGAGGCTCGACAGGCTCTCGACGATCGTCGCGTCGTCGAAGGCGTGCGCCTGCGGGTAGAGCGAGTAGACCAGCTTGTCGAGCAGCCCCGGCGTGGGCCGCCGCCGGTTGAGCTCGGCGAAGTGCACGTCCGAGCCGCCGGCCACGAGCGCCGCCCCCGCGGCCGCCGGGGCGAGCGCGGCACGCGCCTGCGGGACGTGGCCCTCGGCCGTCAGGCGGTCGGCGGCGCGGAACAGCAGGTAGCTCGCGACGGACGCCCCGAGCTCTCGCACCCGCCCCGCGAGCTCCTGAAGCTCGCGATGCGCCTGGTCCGGCAGGAAGAGCGCGAGCTCGAGCGGGGCGCCGACGAGCGCCGCGTTCTTCGCGGCCCGCTCGAGCTCCGCCTTCCAGCCGTCGCTCGCGAGCCGCAGGTCCGCGCGCAGGTGGGCGAGCCGCAGCGGGCGCAGCCGCTCGGCGGGCTCCGCGCCGAGCGGCCGCTCGGCGCCCGCCAGCCCGAGCGCGGGCAGCGCGTGCTCGCCGGGCGCCAGCTGCACCACCACGGGCTCGCTGCTGTTGCGCTTGCGGGGCAGCGCTCCCGGCACGCTCGCCGCCGCCTGCGCGACCGGGGCGGCGCTGATGCCGAAGATCGTGACCGTGACCGTCTGCTCGAGCGTCGCGCCCGCCTTCACCAGCACCGGGTGCGGCAGGTGCAGCGGCGTCCCGTACGTCTTGAACGACGCGTCGCCCCAGTTGCACTGGTCCTCGGTCTCGAAGGTCTCGCCTTCCACGCGGACCTGGGCCTCGACGCCCGGCGAGACCTCGTGCAGGATCGCGCGCACGTTGCGGAACGGCTGGTGCGGCGCGACGCGCGCCGGAAAGGCGCTCTCCGCGCGGTCGCCGTCCACGGTCTCGACGATGCAGCGGCTCCCGGCGCAGGGGTCGATCGGGTGCAGCACGCAGAGCCCGATGCGGTTGCGCATGAAGCTCGTGCCGGCGCGGCCGCGCACCGCGAACTCGATGCGGCCGTCGGCGGCGCCCGTGACGCGCCCCTCCCACGCGTAGCGCGCCGGGCCGCGCTCGTGGCGCGCGCGGAACAGGATCCGGAACGAGTCGGGCTCGGCCTCGATCACGAGGTCCTCGAGCTCGGGCGGCACGGTCACCCAGTTCTCGCCGCGCAGGGCAAAGTAGATGCCCCGCAGCACCTCGCGCTCGCCGAGCCTGATCCAGCGCAGCGCGCCGCGATCGAACACGAGCCGCAGCGGTCCCGCCCGCAGCGGGACCGCCAGCTCGGGCGCGGCCTGGGCCTCCACCGGATCCTCGGCGCTGGGCATCCCTCGGCTCCGTGCCAACCGCGCGAACCGTATCAGGAGGCGCGCCCGCTGTCCACGCACGGGGAACCGAAGGGCCGCTTTCGTCGTATCCTCAAGCTGGCGTGCCCCTAGAGTCCAGCCTCACCCTGCACGCGTCCGCAGCGCCCGCCCCGCACGAGCGACGGGGCGGAGTCTCTCCTGCCCGCTCACGATGGAGGCTTTGAGCCCATGATCCGAACCTCGTCCACGGCCCTCGCGGCCACCTCGCGCTCGGCCTCGCAGCCGCCGTAGCCGCCGCGGCCGACGCGCCACCGCCGGTGCTCGACCGCGAGCTCTTCTTCGGCAACCCGGAGATCGCTGCCGCCCAGCTGTCGCCGGACGGCCAGCACATCGCGTTCCTCAAGCCCTGGAACGACACCCGCAACGTCTACGTCAAGAAGACCGGCGAGCCCTTCGAGAAGGCGCGCCTCCTCACCACCGAGAAGAAGCGCCCGATCCCCGGCTTCTTCTGGAGCCGCGACAGCAAGCTGATCCTCTACGTCAAGGACAAGGACGGCGACGAGAACTTCAACGTCTGGGCCGTCGACCCCGAGGCGGCGAACGCGCCGGGCGCCGAGGCGCCGGCGTCGCGCAACCTGACGGACGCCAAGGGGGCGCGCGCCTACATCTACGCGGTGCCGAAGCGGCAACCCGACACGATCTACGTCGGCCTCAACGACCGCGACGCCGCCTGGCACGACGTCTACAAGGTCACGATCTCGACCGGCCAGCGCGAGCTCCTGCGCAAGAACACCGAGCGCATCGCGGGCTGGGACTTCGACCTCGATGGCAAGCTTCGCCTCGCCGCTGCGCGTCGCGGACAACGGCGACACCGAGATCCTGAAGGTCGAGCCGGACGGCTTCAAGAAGGTCTACGTTTGCACCGTGTTCGAGACCTGCAACACGCTGCGCTTCCACAAGGACGGCCGGCACGTCTACATGCGCACGAACAAGGGCGACGTGGACCTGATTCGCCTCGTGCTGTTCGACCCGGAGACCGGCCAGGAGGAGTTCGTCGACTCCGACCCGCTGAAGCGCGTCGACTTCGGTTCCGCGATCTTCTCCGAGGCGACCGACGAGCTGGTCGGGACGTCGTACGAGGACGAGCGCACGCGCGTCTACTTCCGCGACAAGGCGTGGGAGGCCGACTACAAGCTGTTGCAGTCGAAGTTCCCCGGCAAGGACATCACGCTCGGCTCCTCCACCGCCGACGACAAGCTCGTGCTGATCACCGCCAGCGGCGACACGGATCCGGGCGAGCGCTACCGCTTCGACCGCACGACCAAGAAGCTCGACGCTCCAGTACAAGGTCCGCGAGCGCATCCCGCGCGAGCAGATGGCGAGCATGCAGGCCGTGCGCTATCCGTCGTCGGACGGCCTCGAGATCCCCGCCTTCCTGACGCTGCCGAGGGGCGTCGCGGCCAAGAACCTGCCGGCGATCGTGCTGCCGCACGGCGGGCCCTGGGCTCGCGACGGCTGGGGCTTCAACAACCTCGCGCAGTTCATGGCGAACCGCGGCTACGCGGTGCTGCAGCCGAACTTCCGCGGCTCGACCGGCTACGGCAAGAAGTTCCTGAACGCCGGCAACGAGCAGTGGGGCGACAAGATGCAGGACGACCTCACCTGGGGCGTCAAGTACCTGGTCGCCCAGGGCATCGCCGACCCCAAGCGCGTCGGCATCATGGGCGGCTCCTACGGCGGCTACGCGACGCTCGCCGGCGTCGCGTTCACGCCCGACCTCTACGCGCGCGGCGGTCGCGATCGTGGCGCCCTCGAACCTGATCACGCTGCTCGACTCGATCCCGCCCTACTGGGAGGCCGGCCGCATCATGTTCCACGAGCGCATGGGCAACCCCAAGACGCCGGAGGGCAAGGCGCAGCTCGAGCGGCAGTCGCCGCTCAACTCGGCCGCGAAGATCAAGACGCCGCTGCTCGTGGCGCAGGGCGCCAACGACCCGCGCGTCAAGAAGGCCGAGTCGGAGCAGATCGTGATCGCGCTGCGCGACCGCGGCTTCCCGGTCGAGTACATCCTCGCTCCCGACGAGGGCCACGGCTTCCAGCGCCCCGTCAACAGCATGTCGCTGTGGGCGGCCTCCGAGAGGTTCTTCGCGAACCACCTGGGCGGTCGCTTCCAGGAGGAGCTCACGCCCGAGCTCACCAAGCGGCTGGCCGAGATCACGGTCGACCCGAAGACCGTGGTGCTGTCCAAGGCGGTCGAGACCGCGAGCGTGGGGGTCCCGAAGGTGGCCTTCCCGTGGAGCGCGGGAACGGCGAGCTACCAGGGGAAGATCGAAGTGGGCGGGCAGACGATCCCGCTCTCGACCACGCAGACGATCGAGGACCAGGGCGCCAACTGGGTCGTCACCGGCACGGCCAAGATGCCGATGGGCGACGCGACCGACATCACGACGGTCGACAAGGCGACGCTCGTGCCGCGCAAGCGCGTGGTGAAGCAGGGCCCGGCGGCGATCGAGCTCGCCTTCGCCGACGGCAAGGCGACCGGGACCGTCGCGATGGGCGGCGATCCCAAGCCGGTGTCGGTCGAGCTCGGCGGCGAGCTGTTCGCCGACGGCACCGGCTCGGCCGAGGCGCTCGCGGCACTGCCGCTCGCCGAGGGCTACGGGGCGACCTACCGCAACTTCGACGTGCGGCAGCAGAAGGTGCAGCTGAAGCAGGCCAAGGTCACCGCGGTCGAGAGCGTGACGGTGCCCGCCGGGACGTTCCAGGCGTGGAAGGTCGAGGTCACCTCGGCCGACGGCGAGCCGGGCCAGACCACGATCTGGGTCGCCAAGGACACGCGCAAGGTCGTGAAGGTGAGCGCGACGCTTCCCCAGATGGGCGGCGCCGTCGTCACGACCGAGCTGCAGCCATGAGCCGAGTTCCCGTCGGGCGGCTTCGCCAGCCCCATTAGCTAAGCTATTAGGACAGGCCCGTGCCGGAGGATTCCGCCAGCACGGGCCCGCTTCGTCTCTACTCCTCGATCACGTGGCGCTCGTCGTCGTCCAGCTTGCGAACCTTCACTCTCATCAAAGACTCCCTCTAAGCACGAAAGGCCTTCCGGGGAGCACCCGGAAGGCCTCGTTGCTCCGACGAGAGCCGACTCCTAGGCGCACCCCTCCTGTCGATCGGCCGACGCCGCCTTTGCGGCCCGACCAGCGCTCAACACGGGTTCACCACTCGCACAAGCATGCGATTCTCCGAAGACACCGAAGTAGGCAGCAGCTCGTCCTTTGTCAATGCAATTCGCCAATCGGGGGGCGTGGGGGCCGAAGCCGCCCAGAACAAGGAAAGCCGAACACTGCTGTTTGCCTCTCCTGGTCGCCGAGTCCCCACGATCCTGGATGACTGGTGTTCGTTTCTCTCGTTTGTTCACCGTATCGGAAACTCGCGTCCCGGAAACAGCTCTTCAGGATCCACCTTGCGCGAGAGGCGGAAGAGCACGGGCTTCACGAGGTCGCGCCTCTCGTACGTGACGCCGAGCTCGGCGAGCCGCCGCTCGAGCCGCGCGGCGGCGGTCTGGTTGACGGGAATGAGCGCGGCCTCGCTCGCCCGCTCGACGGCCTCGCGGTAGGCGAAGAAGTACTCCGTCGTGAAGGGGCCGAGCTTGGCCGAGCACAAGACGCGCTCCGCCGACAGGAAGTTGATGCGCGTGGCGAGGAAGAAGTCGGTGTAGCAGTAGCGCACACCCTCGCGCTCCAGCGTCGCGACGAACCCGCGCCAGCGCGCGTCCTGCTCGAGCGTCTTCGGTACCTGCGCGAGCGAGCCCAGCGCGCCCGCCGCGATCAGCACGCCGAAGAGGACGCCGCGCCAGGCCGAAGCCGAGCCGGGCCCGAAGGCGGCGGCCAGGAACACCGGCAGCACCGACATCAGGAAGAGCAGGTAGCGCGGATTGCCGGGCACGTGCGGCAGCGCCAGCAGCACGACGGCGAGGTTCGTCGCCGCGAACAGCAGGAGCAGCGCGAGCGTTCTGGACCTCTCGCGCAGCCCGCGGCGGAGCGCCACAACCGTCGCTACCGCGGCCATCGCCACACCGAGCCAGCCCAGCCCGAGCAGCAGCCGATCGACAACGGGGCCGTAGCCCGTGTCGTAGCCCATCAGCACCGGCCCGTGGTCGCTCAGCACGAGCCACAGCCTGGTGGCGAAGCCCGCGGCCGAGACCTCCCCCGCCTCCCCGGTACCGACGCTGCGGGCCGCTCCGGGCAGCAGGTAGTGGAACGAGTCCCAGTCGTTGGCGAGGTTCCAGAGCCAGCCCGGCCCGTAGCCGAGTGCTGCGCCCGACGCGAGCGCCACGAGCGGACGCCACGCGGCGAGGCGCCCGATCGCCAGCAGGAAGGCGGACAGCGCGGCGAGGTAGACGACCGCGAGGATGTGGCACCAGAACGCGAGCCCGAGCAGCAGCCCCGCGCAGAGGGCGAGCCGGCCACGCTCTTCGGGCTCGAGCGCGGCGCGCGCCGCGAGCACGAGCGCCCAGGTGCCGAGCGCCAGCACCTCGACGTAGTTGCCGTCGTTGCTCAGGCTGTAGCGCGTCACGAACGCCGGGCTGAAGGCGGCGTAGAGGCCGGCGGCCACGGCCACGCGCGGCCCGGCGGCCAGGAGCGCCAGGCGGTAGAGGCCGGCGACGTAGGCGAGGTAGAACAGCACGGAGGCGAGCGCGAACGCCCGCGCCGGCTCGAGCGCGACGCACAAGAGCGCCGCGAGATGCGACTTCAGGCTGCCGCTGTAGGGCACCTGCGGCACGAACACCAGGTGCTCGACGCCGCTGCGCAGGTGCAGCGCGACGATCCCCGACAGCGCTCCGTCGGCGGTCACCGCGACGCCGGCCCCTCCCGCGACGACCGGCAGGCGGAAGAAGAAGGCGAGCGCGAGGACGAGCGCGAGCCCGGCGAAAGTGCCGGCGAGCGGCGCTCCGCGCAGCGTCGCGCGGCGGCCGCGGAGCCAGGCGACGAGCGTCGCGAGGAAGAGGGCGAAGATCAAGGCGGCGGGAAGCGCCGCGAGCCACTCCGGACGCCACGGCAGGGCGACGTCGAACCAGCGCAGGCAGAGGAGCGCCCACGAGAGCGCGGCGAGCGCGCCTGCGAGGGCCGGAGCGTCTTTCATCGGCCGTGAGAGGCTAGCACGGCGTCCGTGAAGGGCCTCACACTGGCGAAGCGCCGTGGTTGACACCGCCGGAGTGCCGTGTCACTTTCCACGCCGATGAAGCTGTTGATCGTGGGAAACGGCGGGCGGGAGCACGCGCTGGCGTGGAAGATCCGCCAGAGCCCGCTGGTGAGCGAGCTCTACTGCGCGCCCGGCAACGCCGGCATCGCGGAGATCGCCGACTGCGTCCCGATCGACTCCTCCAACATCGTCGAGGTGGCGGACTTCGCGCAGACGATCAAGGCGGACCTGACGGTGGTCGGGCCCGAGCTGCCGATGGTGCTCGGGATCGGCGACGAGTTCGTGCGCCGCGGCCTGCCGATCTTCTGCCCCTCGCGCGGCGCCGCCGAGATCGAGGGCTCGAAGGCCTTCGCGCGCGAGTTCATGACGCGGCGCAACATCCCCTCGCCGCGCTACGAGGTGTGCGCCACGCTCGAGGAGGCGCACGACTTCATCAAGCGCCGGCCGTTCGGCTATCCCTGCGTCGTCAAGGCCGATGGCCTGGCCCAGGGCAAGGGCACCATGGTCGCGAAGGACGCGGCCGAGGCGACCGCCGCGGTCGACGAGATGATGGCCGACAGGAAGTACGGCTCGGCCGGCTCGAAGCTGGTGATGGAGGAGTTCCTGCAGGGCGAGGAGGTCTCGTTCCTCGTGCTGTCCGACGGCTCGCGCGTCGTCGCGCTCGCCTCGGTCCAGGACCACAAGCGCGCGCAGGACGGCGACCTGGGGCCCAACACGGGCGGCATGGGCACGGTCTCCCCCACCACCAACATCAGCCTCGACGGGCACAAGCGCATCATGCAGGAGATCGTGCTGCCCACGATCGCGGGGCTGGCCGAGGAGGGCCGCCGCTTCCAGGGCGTGCTGTTCGCCGGCCTGATGATCACCGACGCGGGGCCGAAGGTGCTCGAGTTCAACGCGCGCTTCGGCGACCCCGAGACGCAGGTGATCATGGCGCGCATGCGCTCGGACATCGTGCCGATCCTGCAGCAGTGCGCGAGCGGCACGCTCGGCGACGCGCGCATCGAGTGGGCCAAGGAGCCCGCGGTTTGCGTGGTGCTCGCGAGCAGCGGCTACCCCGACACGCCCGCGACCGGCAAGGTGATCAGCGGGCTCGACGCGCTCAAGGACTGGCAGGACGTGGTCGTCTACCACGCCGCCACCCGGCGCGAGGACGGGGCGGTGAAGACGGTCGGCGGGCGCGTGCTGGGCGTGACCGCGCTCGGCGCCAATCTCGAGTCGGCGATCGCGCGCGCCTACGAGGCGATCGCGAAGGTGAGCTTCGAGGGCATGCTCTACCGCAAGGACATCGGCGCCCGGGCGCTCGCCCACCTGCACCGCTCGAAGCCCGCTTGAGGCGGGCGCGGGGCCCGCGCGGCTAGCGGCTGCCGCCGCCGGCGAGACCGCCCGCGAGCACCTGGAAGCGCAGCACGTCCACGGCTGCGCCGGCCTTCACGCCAGGACGCGTCTCGAGCGCGGCTCCGTTGATGTCCAGGATGCCCGGCAGCAGCACGACCTCCACGATCCGCCCCGGCCGCAGCAGGTCGCCGGGGTCGATGCGCAGCGTGCGCAGGCCGCCGTCGTAGCTGAACTTCACCGCGTCGAGCGCGTTGTCCCCCGGCTGCACGCGCCCTCCGTAGCGAAACAGCACGTGGTCCTTCAGGGTCGCCTCGTCCATGTCGAGGCTGAACTGGATCTTGAACACCGTGTCGCGCGGCACCTCGCGCTCGCCGTCGAGCGGCAGCGAGAAGGCCACGAGGGGAGCGCGCTTGGGCCGCGGCGGCGGGGGCGGCGTCGGCTCGGGCTTGGCCTCGGTGACGGCGACCCCGGCCGCGGGGGCCTTGGTGAGCGTGACGTCGATCGCCTCCAGCGTCACGATCCCCTTCGCGACGCGCACGCGTCCCGACACCTGCAGCCACTTGCCGGTGTCCCGCTTCAGGTCCGCGTCGAGGCTCCAGCCGGGGCCCTTCGGCTTGCGCCCCGTCACCCACACCGCGAACACGTCCTCCTTGATCACCCAGTCGGACGAGCGCGCGCGGCTCGAGGACGGCAGGTCGCCGAACAGGTTCTCGCCACGGAACTGCCCGCGCACCGTGACGGCCTTGCCGTCGTAGTGCTCGGGCTTCTCGACGAGCTGCTCGAGGGTCACGTCGGGCGAGACCGCGCCCTTCTTCGCCTTCTCGTCCTGAGGGGCGAGGTAGCCCCAGACCGAGAGGATGACGACCGTGTTGCCGCTGGCGTCCCGGCCCTGGCTCACCGAGCCGGTCACCTCGAGCTCCTTGCCGACCCAGCGCCGCGCGCCCTGCTCGAACTCGTACGAGACCTCGGCGCGCGGGATCACGTAGAGGTAGCCGCCGAAGGTTCCGCGCAGCGCGTAGCGCACTTCGCTCCCGACCGGCACCATCTCGAGCTCGCCGCGCGTGCGCACGGCGCGATCCACGTAGTGTTCGGGCATGCTCAAGAGGTCGTCGACCGAGACCTCGATCGTCTGGCCGTACTGCATCTCGTACTGGTTGGACTGCGCGGCGGCGAGCGCGGGCAGGCCGAGGGCGAGAGCCAATGCGGGGACGAGCCGCCTCATGCGTCCAGTATAGGTCGTGACGGCGCGCACTTGACCGCAATGTGAATCGCGTGTTACGGTCGGCGCCAACCGTTTCCCGCAAGCCTCTAAAAAACAGTGACTTGCGGGGGAGCTCGCGATGAAGATTCGAGTCCTGGGCTGTTACGGAGGAAACGTCCCCGAGCTCGGGATGACGTCGTTCCTCGTGAACGACACCGTGTGCCTCGACGCGGGCTTCGTGTCCGGAGCCCTGAGCCTGCGCGAGCAGGTCAAGGTGAAGGACGTCATCATCTCGCACTCGCACCTCGACCACACCTGCTCGCTGCCCTTCCTGATCGACAACAACTTCTCGGCGCCCGGCTTCAGCCTGCGGATCTACGCGATTCGCGAGGTGATCGCGTCGATGAAGAACCACCTGTTCAACAACCACACCTGGCCCGATTTCACCTGCCTGCCGAACGATCTCACGCCGGTGCTGAAGCTCGTGCCGATCCGGGAGGACCGCGCGTTCAAGGTGAACGGGCTCTCGGTGCGCGCGATCCGCGTCTCGCACACCGTTCCGACGACGGGCTTCCTGATCGAGGACCGCACCGGCAGCGTGGGCTACTCGAGCGACACGGCGCCCACCGAGCGCTTCTGGAAGGAGGCGAACCGCGCGCGCAACCTGCGGGCGGTGATCGTCGAGACCTCATTCCCCAACGAGCTGCAGGACCTCGCGAACGTGTCGGGGCACCTCACGCCGCAGACGCTGGACATGGAGCTCGAGAAGCTCACGCAGGACGTGCCGGTGTACCTCTACGGCGCCAAGCCGCGCCACCTCGCCCGCATCCGCGCCCAGGTCCGCGCGCTGCGCCGCCGCAAGCTGGCCTTCCTGGTACAGGGCAAGACGTATCGGTTCTGAGAGCCGCCCCAGAATCCGCTTGCGCCCCGGCCGCCGAGGGAGCTATGGTCGGCCGCTGCCATGCTCAAGCTGGGTGATACGGCGCCCGATTTCGCAATCGGAAACGGCTCGCTCTACGCGCTGCTCGGTCAGGGAACTGCGGTCGTCTTCTTCTTCCCAAAGGCATTCACTCCGGGCTGAACGCGGGAAGCCGGCGAGTTCCGCCGGGAGTACCAGCGTCTGCAGAAGGTCCACTGCGAGGTCGTGGGAATCTCCGGGGACACGCAGGAGACGAGCGAGCGCTTCCGTCAGAGCCTGGAGCTTCCCTACCCGCTCGTGGGAGACCCCAAGGGAGAGATCCTGCGGGCGTATGACGTGCGCTGGCCGATCCTCGGAACGGCTCAGCGGGTCACCTACGTGGTGAGCTCGAAGCGCCAGATCCGCGTCGCCTTCCACAGCCAGTTCCGGTTCGACGCCCACGTGGCCAAGGCGTGCGCGGCCGTCGAAGCTGCCGAGGCCTGACCTAGACCTCCAGCCGGCTGAGGCTCATGAGGCTCCCCGCCAGGCCGACGGCCATGCCGCCCGCGACGAGCGCGAGCGCGATCAGGGGCGAGAGGCCGAGCGCGCGTGGGGCAGGAGGTCGGAGGTCGCGAGGTCGCGCGACAGCCACGCGAGCGCCGACCACAGCAGCAGCGACGCCACGAGCCCGCCGAGCCCGCCCTGGATCACGCCCTCGGTGACGAACGGCCCCTTCACGTAGGCGCGCGTCGCGCCGACGAGCCGCATGATGTCGAGCTCGTCCTCGCGCGCGTAGATCGTCAGGCGGATCACGTTCGAGATCGTGAAGACCGCCGCGAGCACGAGGATGCCGCCGAGGAAGCGCCCCCACGACGCGCACCAGGCGCACGCCGGTCGAGAGCCGCTCGATCCACAGCAGGTCGTACTGGATCTCGCGCACGCCGGGCACGCCGGCGAAGGCCTTCGCGAGCCGCTCGACGTCGGCCGGCGCCTGCGAGCCTCGGGCGCAGCGTGAGCTCGAGCGAGGCCGGGAACGGGTTCTCGCCCAGGTCCTCGGGCAGCGAGGCACAGGTCGCGGAACATGGAGCGGAAGCGCGCGAGCGCCTGCTCGCGCGTGACGAGATCGAGCTTGCCCACGGCGGGGTCGGCGCGCAGCCGGTTCTCGAGGCTCGCGAGCACGCGCTCGAGGGCGCCGTCGTCGAGGTACACGATCACCTGCACCGTCTCGGTCCAGCGCGTCACGAGCGAGGACAAGGCGCTCGCGACCGTGAGGAACGCCCCCAGCACGAACAGGCTCACCGCGATGGTGCCGACCGACACCGCGTTCACCAGGCGGCTGCGCCAGAGGCTCGTGAGCGCTTCGTTCAGGAAGTAGGAGATCGCGCGCAGGAGCCCCATCGGGAGGCGGGATTATAATCCGTCGCGTGACCGTGCTGGTCGGGATCGCAGGCGGCACCGGCTCGGGCAAGACCTCGCTCGCGGTGAAGCTGCGCGACCGCGTCGGCGAGGAGCGCTGCCTGCTGATCGCGCAGGACGCCTACTACAGGGACGGCAGCACGCTCAGCCCCGCGGCGCAGGCCGCGATCAACTACGACCATCCCGACGCGTTCGACACCTCGCTCCTGGTCCAGGACCTGCGCGACCTGCGCGCGGGGCGTCCGGTGCCGCACCTCACCTACGACCACGCGAGCTACGCGCGGCGCGTGCTGCCCGACCCGCTGAAGCCGCGCCCGGTCGTGATCCTCGAGGGCATCCTGGTGCTGGCCGAGGAGCCGCTGCGCCGGCTGATGGACATCAAGCTCTTCATCGACGCCGACGCCGACGTGCGCATCCTGCGGCGGCTCTCGCGCGACATCCAGGAGCGCGGCCGCAATTTCGACTCGGTGCAGCGCCAGTACCTCGAGTCGGTGCGCCCGATGCACCTCGAGTTCGTCGAGCCTTCGAAGCGCTACGCCGACCTGATCATCCCTGAGGGCGCCGAGAACGAGGTCGCGCTCGAGGCGGTGGTGGCGCGCGTGCGCGCGATGCTGGCGCGATGAGCGCGACGCCGCTCTTGCCCTGCCTCGAGCCGCCGGTTTGGAGCGGGAGCGAGCGCGCGCTGGCGCGGCCGCTCTGGCCCGAGCCGTCGCCCTACGTGCCGTGGGTCGCGCTGGGCTACGACGAACCCGGCGCCTTCCTGTTCCTGGAGCGCGACGCGCCGCCCGCCGGACGCACGCTGGACGCGCTCGAGACGGAGGCGGTCGGCAACCTGCAGAAACGGCCGGCGCGCTGGCAGGACCTCGAGCTCGACCTCGGCGGCTTCAAGCGCCTGCGCATGCTGGTCGCGAGCGAGGACGCGCTGGCCGCGGAGCGGATCCTCGACCAGGCGTTCCTGCTCGAGGCGCAGCGCCGGCTCGACGCGCCCGGGCTGCTCGTCGGGATCCCGCGCCGCGGCTTCCTGGTGGCGACGGCGCTCGACAACAACGTCGAGCGCGTCCACACCTTCGGCGCGGTGGCCGCGACGCAGTTCCAGGGCGGCGAGTCGGACCCGCTGTCGCCGGCGCTCTTCACGGTCAGAGGCGGCCGCGTCGCGGGGCTCGTCGACGTCGTGGCGCGCGCCGTGGTGCCGCCGGCGCGGATGGAGGAGGCGCTCGCAGCCGCGCAGCGCGGCGCGGACGCGCGCAGCGCGGCCGCGGAGGACTCCGAGCTCTAGGCCGAGGCCACGCGTCCCCGCTCGAGCGAGATGACGCGCTTGCCCATGCGCTGGATCATCTCGCGGTCGTGGGTCGCGACCACGACCGTGGTGCCGCGCGCGTTCACCTCGAGGAACAGGCGCATGATCTCCTGAGCCATCTCGGGGTCGAGGTTGCCCGTGGGCTCGTCCGCCAGCAGCAGCATCGGCTCGTTGATGAGCGCGCGCGCGATCGCGACCCGCTGCTGCTCGCCGCCCGACAGCTGCAGCGGGTAGGCGTGCATCTTGTGGTGCAGGCCGACCGCCTTGAGCGCCGCGAAGGCGCGCCGCTTCTGCTCGTGCTTCGCGACGCCGAGGATCCGCAGCACGAAGGCCACGTTCTCGATGATCGTCTTGCGCTTGAGCAGCTTGAAGTCCTGGAAGACGACGCCGATCGAGCGGCGCAGCTCCGGGATCTGTCCCTTCGGGATCGCGGTCACGTTGCGGCCGCCCACGAGGATCTGCCCCTGCGACGGCAGCTCCTCCCGGAACACGAGCTTCAGGAACGTGGTCTTGCCCGCGCCAGAGGGGCCGGTCAGGAAGCAGAACTCGCCCTTGTCGACGTTCAGCGTGACGTCGGCGAGCGCCACGGACTCGCGGTCGTACTGCTTGTAGACGTGGAAGGCCTGTATCATCCGCGAAGGGGGTCCGGGGCCGGCCGCGATTATAGTCGCGGCCCGAGAGTCGCGGGCCGCTTTCCGGAGGCCGCGCTGCACGCACCGTTGGAGACGGGTTTTCTTCCGCCGCCCTGGCTCTCCGGAGGGCACCGCCAGACGCTCCTCGGCTACGGGCTGCGCAGGCTGCTGCGCTTCTCGCACCCGGCCGAGGACCTCGTGGTCGACGCGGGCGACGGCGTCAGGCTGCTGCTGCGCGCCACGTGGCAGCCCGGGCCGCGCGAGGAGCGCCCCGCGCTCGTCGTCCTCCATGGGCTCGGAGGCAGCGACCGCTCCTCGTACATCGTCTCGACCGCCCTCTTCGCCCACGCGCGCGGCTGGCACGTGATCCGGATGAACATGCGCGGCTCGGGAGACGGCGAGGCGCTCTGCCCGCTGCTCTACAACGCGGGCCTCGACCAGGACCTGCAGGCGGCCGTCGCGGCCGTGGCGGCCGCCTCGCCGCGCGTGGCCGTGCTCGGCTTCTCGCTCGGCGGCAACCTCGCGCTGCTGATGCTGGGCCGCAGGCGCGCGGAGCTGCCCCAGGCGCTGATTGCGGTCGCGGCCGTGTCGGCCCCGGTCGATCTCGCGACCTGCGCCGAGGCGCTCGAAGCCCCCGGCAACGGCGTCTACCAGCACTACTTCATGCGCATGCTCGCCGAGGCCTACAGGCGGCGCCACGCGGCGCGGCCCGACCTCTTCGGCGCGGGGCGCGAGCTGGGGCTGCGCACGGTGCGCGAGTACGACGACCGCATCACCGCGCCCTTCGGCGGCTACGAGAGCGCCGCCCACTACTACGAACGCTCGAGCGCGGGCCCGTGGCTCGCGGCGATCGACCGGCCGGCGCTCGTGCTCGCGGCGGCCGACGACCCCATGATCCCCAGGGGCTCGGTCGAGCGCTGGCCCTGCTCGCCGAGCGTGACGCGCGAGATCGCCATGACCGGCGGCCACGTCGGCTTCGTGGCCCGCCGCTCGAAGGCTCCCGGGTTCTTCTGGGCGCCGCAGCGCGCGCTCGACTTCCTGGAAAGCCATGCGCGCCATGCGCCGCCGCACTGAGCCCGTGGTCGTGCTCGAGCAGTGGTGGCACGACCTCCGCCAGGCGGGCCGCGGACTCTGGCGCTCGCCGGCGTTCAGCACCGCCGCCGTCCTCACGCTGGCGCTCGGCATCGCGGGAACGACCGTGATGTTCACGCTCGTCCGGGGCGTGCTGCTGCGCCCGCTGCCGGTTCGCGACCCGCGAAGCCTGCTCGTCGCCTGGAAGGAGAACCGGGTGGGCGCCGTCGCGCACTGGCCGTTCGACGCGCGGCAGCTCGACGCCTTGACCCGCGAGAGCCGGCTGCTCGAGGGCGTCGCCGGCGCGAGCTACTACGGCGCGGGGTCGGGGGTCGTGTTCGAGAACGGCACGGCGAGCGACCTGCGCGGCACCTCGGTGACGGGCGCCTTCTTCGAGGTGCTCGGTGTCGCGCCGCAGCTCGGCCGCACGCTCGAGCCCGCCGACGACCGGGCCGGTGCTGCGAACGTGCTCGTGATCAGCCACGCGCTCTGGCAGCGCCGCTACGGCGGCTCCCGCGACGTGCTCGGGCGCCGCCTGACGATCGGCGACCAGGCGTTCACGATCGTGGGCGTGATGCCGCCGGACGTCGAGTATCCGCGCGGCGTCGAGGCCTGGATGACGCTCGCGGGCAACGCCTCGATCGAGATGAACCCCGCCTTCCGCGAGGGGATCCTGCGCGACGTCGATCTCGTCGCTCGGCTGCGGCCGGGCGCGACGCTCGAGGAAGCGCGAAGCGAGCTCGCCGGCTGGGTGACGCGGCTCGAGGCGCAGGCGTCCGCGGACTCCGCCCGCGGCATGCGGCCGGTCGTGCGCTCGTACGCGGACGCCGTGGTGGGCGACGTGCGGCCCGCGATGCTCGTGCTGTTCGCCGCCGTCGTCCTGGTGCTGCTGATCGCGTGCGCGAACGTCGCGAACCTGCTGCTGCTGCGCGGGGAGACGAGACGCCTCGAGCTCGCGATGCGCGCCACGCTCGGCGCGGGTCGGGGCCGGCTGTCCCGCCAGCTGCTCGCGGAGAGCCTGCTGCTGTCGCTCGTGGCCGGCCTCCTCGCTTTCGCCGCCTCTGGCTTCCTGCTGCGGGCGGTGGTGGCGGTCGTGCCCGGCGGCCTGCCGCGGCTCGAGTCGGTGCGCGCCGACCCGCTCGTCGCTCTCGTCTCGCTCGGCGTCGTGCTCCTGGTCGCCGCGCTCGCGGGGATCGCACCGGTCGCGCTCCTGGGCCGAATCGATCTCGCGGCGCAGCTCAATGGAGCACGCGCCGTCGGCGCCGGCGCGGGGGCGCGGCGCGGCCGCCGCGGGCTGGTGATCGCGCAGGTCGCCCTCGCGGTGACGATCGTGGCGGCAGCCGGCCTGCTCGCACGCAGCCTGCTCTGGCTCCAGACGGTCGAGATGGGCCTGGCCGCGGACCGGCTCGTGTTCGTCGAGCTGGCGCCGCTCTCGTCGCCGGCCGGAGCGCCGCCTCCCCGCCCCCGCGATGCGTTCCACGAGGAGGTCGTGGCCCGGCTCGAGGCCGCGCCGGGAATCGAGGGGGCGACGCCGGTACACACCCCGCCTTTCGCCGGCACCGGCGGCTGGGACCTTCCGGTGTTCACGGCGGACGGCCAGAGCCTCGACAGCGTCGAGAGGAACCCGGCGCTGAACCTGGAGGCCGTTCACCCCGGCTACTTCTCGACGCTCGCAGTGCCGCTTTGCGTGGGCGCGCGTTCACGCCCGCCGATCGAGCAGGCGCGCCCCTGGTCGCGATCGTGAGCGAGGACCTGGCCGCACGCACATGGCCGGGGGAGGACGCGGTCGGCAGGCGGCTCAAGTTCGGCCGCCCCGACTCCAGGGAGGCGTGGCGAACGGTCGTGGGCGTCGTCCTGCCGACGCGCTACCGCGAGCTGGCCGAGCCGAGGCCGACGCTGTACGTGCCGGCGCCGCAGTTCATCGACGAGGCGCAGATCCTCGTGCTGCGCACCGCACTGCCGCTCGCGCGCGTGGCGGAGCTGGCCCGCGCCTCGGTGCGCGCCGTGGAGCCGGGCCGGCTCGTCACGCGTGTCACGCCCTTCGCGGAGCTCGCCGCGGCGCCGCTCGCCGGGCCGCGCTTCAGCGCGTTCCTGATCGGAGTCTTCGGCGTGTCGGCCCTGCTGCTCGCGGCGGTCGGCCTCTACGCGGTGATGGCGGCCCACGTCCGGCAGCGCTACGCCGAGATCGGCGTGCGCATGGCGCTCGGCGCGACGACCTCCGACGTGCGCCGCCTCGTGCTCGGCGAAGGCCTGTCACTCGCGATCACGGGCGCCGCGATCGGGATCGCGGGCGCGACCTTGGCCGGTCGGGCCCTGCGCGGCCTGCTCTTCGGCGTGGAGCCGCTCGATCCCGCATCGCTCGTGGGTGCGGCCGCGCTGCTCGCCCTCGTCGCGGCCCTCGCGTGCTACCTGCCCGCGCGCCGTGCGGCCAGGCTCGATCCGCTCGTGGTGCTGCGCGCCCTTTGAAGACGAGGTGAGACGTGGCGAAGGTGCGCTTCCGGATCGCGATGTCGCTCGACGGATACGTCGCCGGCCCGGGCCAGAGCCTGAAGGACCCGATCGGGGTCGGCGGCATGCGGCTGCACGAGTGGGTCTTCCCGCTCGCGGCATGGCGATCGATGCACGGCCTTTCGGGCGGCGAGGTCAACGAGAGCACGCCGACCGTCCTGGAGTCGATGGCCAACCTCGGCGCGACGGTGATGGGCCGCAACATGTTCGGCGGCGGCCCGGGCCCCTGGAGCGCCGAGAAGCCGTGGAACGGCTGGTGGGGCGAGAACCCGCCCTACCACCACCCGGTCTTCGTGCTCACGCACCACGAGCGCGCGCCGCTCCAGCTCGAGGGCGGCACCACGTTCCACTTCGTCACGCAGGGCATCGAGGCCGCGCTCGCTGCCGCGCGGAAAGCAGCCGGTGACAGGGACGTCATGGTCGCCGGCGGAGCGAAGGCCGCGCAGCAGTACCTCGCGGCCGAGCTCGTGGACGAGATGGACCTGAGCCTGGTGCCGATCCTGCTCGGCGGCGGCGAGCAGCTGTTCGAGGGGACAGGCGACGCGCTCCATCGCTTCGAGCTGGCGCGCGCGGTCACGGCGCCTGGCGTCACGCACTACAAGTTCCTGCGGCGCGCGTAGGCGGCGCTCAGAGCAGCGGCCGCAGCACCTTCCAGACGTTGTCGGCGACGCGCTTCTCGCCCTCGGCCGTCGGGTGGATGCCGTCGGGCTGGTTGAGCCGCGGATCGCCCGCGACGCCGTCGAGCAGGAACGGCAGCAGCGTGGCGCCGTTCGACCGGGCGAGCGCGGGGTAGAGCGCCCGGAAGCGGCCTTGGTAGTCGTCGCCGTAGTTGGGCACAGTTTCCATCGCCGCCAGCACGAGGCGCGCCTTCGGTTCGCGCCTCCGAGCGGCCTCGAGGATCGCCTGGATGTTCGCGCGCGTGGCGTCGGGATCCTGGCCGCGCAGGCCGTCGTTGGCTCCGGTCTCCACCACCAGCACCGCCACCGGCTGGCGCAGCAGCCAGTCGACGCGGCGCAGCGCGCCGGCCGACGTCTCGCCGCTCACTCCGGCGTTCACGACGCGGTAGCGCAGCCCGGCCGCGTCGATCTTCTGCTGCACGAGGGCGGGGAACGCCTCCGCGGGGTCGAGTCCGAAGCCGGCCGTCAGGCTCGTCCCCAGGAAGAGCACGATGGGCCGCTCGTCGCGGGCGCGGCTCGCGACCGACGGCTCCGGGCGTGGCGAGGTCGACGCCGGCGCGGCCGAGCGCGCGCGGTCGCCGCCGCACGCAGCGAGCAGCAGCAGCGAAGCCGCTGCGCCGGCGGGCGTGAGGATTGCCGATATGATGCCGCGAGGGGACAGAACACACCGCATGTCGATCCTGTGCACGGAGTCGCTCACCCGCGCGTACCCGTCGGGCGGGCGCGAGCTCGTCGTCCTGAGAGATATCACGTTCGAGCTCGAAGCCGGGCAGGTGCTCGCGATCACCGGCCCCTCGGGCAGCGGCAAGAGCACGCTGCTCGGCCTGCTCGCGGGGCTCGACCTGCCCACGAGCGGCCGCGTGCTGCTCGACGGCCACGACCTGTCCCGGCTCGGCGAGGACGCGCGCGCGCGCGTGCGCTCCGAGAGCGTCGGCTTCGTATTCCAGTCGTTCCACCTGATCCCGACGCTGACGGCGCGCGAGAACGTGCAGGTGCCGCTCGAGCTGCGCGGCGAGGACGCGCGAGACCGCGCGCTCGAGCTCTTGCGGCGCGTCGGGCTCGGCGAGCGCGCGCACCACTACCCGGCGCAGCTGTCGGGCGGTGAGCAGCAGCGCGTGGCGCTGGCGCGCGCGTTCGCCAACCGGCCCAAGCTGCTGTTCGCCGACGAGCCGACCGGCAACCTCGACGCGGCCAACGGCCGCAACGTGGTCGAGCTGCTCGCGGAGCTGAACCGCGAGCTCGGCACGACGGTGGTGCTGGTGACGCACGAGCCGGAGCTCGCCGCCCGCGCGCACCGCGTGCTGCGGCTGCGCGACGGGGCACTCGTCACTTGAGGCCGCGCTTCGTGCTCGCGCTCGCGCTGCGCGAGGCGCGCGGCTCGCGCGGGCGCGGGCTCCTGATCGTCGCGGCGGTCGCGATCGGGGTGGCGGCGCTGGTCGCGATCAACTCCTTCACGGCGAACCTCCGCGAGTCGGTCGCGCGCGAGGCGCGCGCCCTGCTCGGCGCCGACCTGATGGTCGGCTCGCCCACCTCCTTCGACGCGCGCAGCGAGGCCCTGCTCGCCCGCGTGCGCGAGGCCACGCGGCCGCCCGCCGAGCTGGCGCGCGTGACGAGCTTCGGCGCCATGGCGTACCGTCCCGGCGGAGCCACCACGCGGCTCGCGCAGGTGCTCGCGGTCGATCCCGGCTACCCCTTCTACGGAACGATCGAGACCGCTCCCGCCGGCGAGTGGAAGAGGCTCGCCGAGAGCGGCGGTGCTTTGGCCGAGCCGTCCCTGCTGACGATGCTGGGCGCTTCGGTGGGCGACGAGATCGCGCTCGGCGAGGCGCGCTTCGTGATCCGCGGGACCGTGGTGAGCGCGCCCGGCGACGTCGGGCTGCGGAGCGCCTTCGGACCGCGCGTCTACATCCCGCGCGCGCGGGTCGAGGCGACGGGCCTCCTCACGCGGGGATCGCGCGCCCGCTACGAAGCCTACCTGCGCTTCCCCGCCGGCACGGACGCCGAGGCGCTCGCCGCGCGCTTCCGCCCGGCGCTCTCCGCCGAGAAGCTCGCGGTGCGGACCGTCTCGGAGGACCAGCGGCGGCTGACGGAGACGCTGACGCGCTTCGGCAACTTCCTCGGCCTCGTCGCCCTCGTGGCGCTGCTGCTGGGAGGGCTCGGCGTGGCGAGCGCCGTCCACGTCTTCGTGCGCCGGCGCATGACCACGATCGCCGTGCTGCGCTGCCTCGGCGCTTCGGCCGGCAGCGTGCTGGCGGCGTACCTGGTCCAGGCGGTGCTGGTCGGGCTGGCGGGCAGCCTGCTCGGGGCCGCGCTCGGCGCCGCGCTCCAGCTGGCGCTGCCGCGCCTGCTCCGCGGCGTGCTGCCGGTGGACGTCGCGTGGTCGCTGTCGTGGCCCGCGGTGCTCACGGGCGTCGGCGTCGGCGTCTGGGTCGCCGCGGCCTTCTCGCTGCTGCCGCTCGTCGCGGTGCGACGCGTGTCGCCGCTCGCGGTGCTGCGGCAGGACTACGAGCCGCCGGCGGCGCGCCGCGATCCTGCACGCCTCGCCGCGCTCGTCGCGCTCGCGCTGAGCCTCGTCGGGCTCGCGTCGCTCCAGGCCGGCCGGCTCGGACTCGGCGTCGCCTTCGCCGCCGGCGCGGGCGTGGCGCTCGCGGCGCTGTGGCTCGCCGCGCTCGGCCTCGTGCGCGGGCTGCGCCGCTTCTTCCCCCGCGGGCTGCCGTACGTGTACCGCCAGGGCCTCGCCAACCTGTACCGGCCCGCCAACCAGACGCTGACGGTGGTGCTCGCGCTCGGCTTCGGGGCGTTCCTGCTCAGCACGCTGCTGCTCGTGCAGCAGAACCTGCTGCGCGAGCTGCGCGTCGACCGCGGCGAAGCCCGCCCCAACCTGGTGTTCTTCGACGTGCAGCCCGACCAGCGCGCCGACGTCGCCGCGGCGCTGGCCGCGGCCGGACCGCTCCTCGGCGACGCGGTGCCGATCGTGCCGATGCGGATCGACTCGCTCAAGGGCCGGCCGGTCTCGGAGCTGCTCGCGATCGAGGACGACGTGGAGCGGCCCGAGCGCTGGGCACTGCGGCGCGAGTACCGCAGCAGCTATCGCGACGAGCCCGCGGGGGCGGAGCGCGTCACCGCGGGCGCCTGGTGGCGCCCCGGCGAGTGGCAGCACCGCGACGCGCCGGTGCCCATCGCGGTCGAGGCCGGACTCGCGCGCGAGCTCCGGCTCGCAGTGGGCGACGAGGTGGTGTGGGACGTCCAGGGTGTGAAGCTCGCCTCGCGCGTCGCCTGCGTGCGGGAGGTGCGCTGGGCGCGCTTCGAGCCGAACTTCTTCGTGGTGTTTCCGGAGGGCCCGCTCGCGGGAGCGCCGCAGAGCTACGTGCTGCTGTCGCGCGTCGACGACGCGGACGCGCGCGCGCGGCTGCAGCGCCGCGTAGTCGAGGCACACCCCAACGTCGCGACGCTCGACCTCGCGCAGGTGCAGCGCACGGTCGAGGGCGTGCTCGACAAGGTGCTGCTCGCGGTCCGCTTCATGGCCCTCTTCAGCCTGGCCGCCGGCGCCGTCGTGCTCGCGGGGGCTGTCGCCGCGAGCCGCTACCAGCGCGTGCGCGAGGGAGCGCTCCTGCGCACGCTCGGCGCGCGCCGGGCGCAGCTCGTGCGCATCCTGCTGGCGGAGTACGCCGTGCTCG
The DNA here is from genome assembly GCA_963740655.1 of uncultured Acidobacteriota bacterium. Taxonomy (GTDB): domain Bacteria; phylum Acidobacteriota; class Vicinamibacteria; order Fen-336; family Fen-336; genus DATBSL01. The sequence goes on along the minus strand of CAVUFF010000011.1, from coordinate 429,812 downwards.
GGGCGCTCTCGGTGCTGGCGGCGGTGCTGCTGTCGAGTCTCGCGGGCTGGGCGCTCGTGCGCTTCGTCTTCGACGGCCGCTTCTCGCTGCCGCTCGGAGACCTCGCGGCGCTGCTCGCCTCCGTGCTGGCGCTCGCGGTCGCGGTCGGCCTCGCGGGCAGCACCGAGGTCTGGCGCCGGCCGCCGCTCGAGGTGCTGCGCGCGGAGTAGCCGCTCAGGGTGCCTGCGCCGGCCCGCGGATCATGACCTTGATCTCGACGCGCTCTCTCGCCTTGTCGCCGTCGACCGGCGTCGAGCTGATCTGGTCGACGACCTCCATGCCCGAGACCACTTCCCCGAAGACCGTGTACTGCTTCGCGAGCGACGGCTGCGGCTGCAGACACACGAAGAACTGCGTCCCCGCGCTGTCGAGGCTCGACGGCCGGCGCACGGCGGCCACCGTTCCGCGCTCGAACGGGTGATCGGACAGCTCGGCCTTCAGCAGGCCGAGCCCGCCCGTCCCGTACTGCGACGCCTTGTCCTTGTCCTTCGTGAGCGGGTCGCCGCCCTGGATGATCCCGCCCTGGATGATGCGGTGGAAGGTCGTGCCGTCGTAGCCTCCGGCCTTCGCGGTCTTCACGAAGAGCGCCGCGTGCTGCGGCGCGATCCCGGGCAGTAGCCGGATCGTGAAGCTGCCCTTCGCCGTCTCGACCACGGCCTCGGTGCCTGGCGCGACGGCGGGCAGCGTCGCCGCGGGCTTCGCTGCAGGCGGCTTACCGGCGGGCGCCTGCGCGAACACGACAGACGTCAGCAAGAAAGCGAGCAACGGAACGACAACGCGCTTTGCCATCAGCAACGAGCCTATCAACAACCGGGGGGTCTGGGGGGGCTACGCCCCCCCAGAACAAGGAAGTAAGACGCAGGCCGTGAGCCGTTTTCTCCCCCTAGAACCATGGTCATTGAAGAGTCACGAGCAGGAGCCAATAGCCCAGGCTGGAGAGCAAGAAGTGGGCGCTCCGCCGCCCCTGGCCCCCCGGGGCTATTCTTCCCAGTCGCCGCCGTCGATCATGGTCTGGCGCAGGCCCATGCGCCGCTCGATCTCCGCGCGGTCGCCGAGGCTCGTGGCGCCCGTGCCTTCGACCGCGCACGAGGCGGCGCACGCGGCGAAGGCCGCGGCCTCGAGCGGATCGTCCGTCTCCTGGTAGCGCACCAGGAACGCCGCGGCGAAGACGTCGCCGGCGCCCGTCGGGTCCGTCTCCTCGCGCGGCAGCGACGGCACGTCGTGGACGCCCTCGCGGCTGACGAGCGTGACGCCGCGCCAACCACGCGTGAGAGCCACGATCGGCACGCAGGCCAGGAGCTCGCGCGCGCGCGCGTCGGCGTCGGGCAGGTCGTGCTGCGAGAGGAACAGCACGTGGACGCCCAGCAGGTCGCGCTCCGGCCGCACCCAGTCCTTCGCCGAGATGCGGCCCTCCGCGTCGACGGCGCGCACGTAGCCCTGCGCGATCGCGCCCACGCACGGGGCGCCGAACGCCGCGGCCGAGACGCCGTCGAGCTCGCCCGCCAGCGGCCCGAGCAGGAGCGCGTCGGGCGCGCGCCACGCGTCGGGCAGCGCCTCGAAACGGATGTCGTCGGCGCGCGCCAGGAGCGTCTGCCGGCGCGTGCCGTCGGAGGCGTACTCGTTCACGAAGCGTGTGGTCGCGGCGGCGGGCTGCAGGAACACCGGCACGCCCGGCAGCTCGCGCGCCGCGTCGAAGTCCGGGCCGGCGCTCGACAGGATCGCGGCCTCCCAGCCCAGCCGGCGCGCGGCGAGCGAGCCGTAGGCCACCGAGCCGCCGACCACGTCGCCGCCGGGCGCGCGGTCGTGGCACACGTGGCCGACGCACAGCAGGCGCGGCATGCGAGCGGGCTCAGGCCCTCGCCTTCTCGAACAGGCGCAGCTGCGACTCGTCGGGCACGCTGACGGCGACGGGGTAGCGCCCCGAGAAGCAGGCCGTGCAGTGGCGGCGCCCGGGGGCGTCGCCGGCGGCCTGCAGCAGGCCCTCCTGCGAGAGGTAGCCGAGGCTGTCGGCCTCGACGAAGCGGCGGATCGCGTCGACGTCGTTCGACGCCGCGATCAGCTCGCTCTTGAGCGGGGTGTCGATCCCGTAGTAGCAGGGGCCGGTGGTGGGCGGGCTCGAGATGCGCAGGTGCACCTCGCGCGCGCCCGCCTCGCGCACCATCCGCACGATCTTGCGCGAGGTGGTACCGCGCACGATCGAGTCGTCGATCAGCACCACGCGGCGTCCCGCGATCAGGTGGCGCACCGGGTTGAGCTTGATCTTGACCCCGACCGAGCGCTGGCCCTGGCGCGGCTGGATGAAGGTGCGGCCGACGTAGTGGTTGCGGATCAGCCCCCACTCGAACGGCAGGCCGCTCTCCTGCGCGAAGCCGAGCGCCGCGCCCATCCCGCTGTCGGGCACCGGGCAGACGACGTCGGCGTCCGCGGGCTGCTCGCGCGCGAGCTGGCGGCCGAGCGCGAGCCGCGACTCGAGCACGGTGCGCCCGAACACCAGGCTGTCGGGCCGCGCGAAGTAGACGTGCTCGAAGACGCAGTGGGCGGTGGGCTCGGGTGGAAAGGGCTTGAACGAGCGCAGCCCCTTCTGGTCCACGATCAGGACCTCGCCCGGCTCGACCTCGCGCACGTACACCGCGTCGATCAGGTCGAGCGCGCAGGTCTCCGAGGCGATCACGGTCGCGGCGCCCAGCTTGCCGAGCACGAGCGGCCGGAAGCCCCACGGGTCCCGCGCCGCGACGAGCGCCTCGGGCGTCAGGAACAGCAGCGAGAAGGCGCCCATCACCTTGTAGAGGCTGGCGGCGATCGCGTCCTCGACCCGCTCGCGGTGGCTGCGCGCGTAGAGGTGCAGGATCACCTCGGTGTCGGAGGTGGACTGGAAGATCGAGCCCGCCGCCTCGAGCTCCTGGCGCAGGATCGCGGCGTTCGTGAGGTTGCCGTTGTGCCCGACCGCGATCGGCCCGCGGTGGCACTCGATCAGGTACGGCTGCGCGTTCGTCGGCAGGGTGTCGCCCGAGGTCGAGTAGCGCACGTGGCCGATCGCGTGGTCCCCGGCGAGCGACTCGAGCCGGCCGGCCGTGAAGACCTCGTTCACGAGCCCCATGCCCTTCTCGAGCCGGATCCTGACGCCGTCCGCGGCCGCGATCCCCGCGGACTCCTGGCCGCGGTGCTGCAGCGCGTAGAGCCCCATGTAGGCGAGGTGTGCCGCGTCCGGGTGGCCGTGGACGCCGACGATCCCGCACTGGTCGTGGAAGTGGTCGTCCTCGATCGGCTGCTGCCGTAGCGGGACGGCCGGCCGCCGCGGGGAGGTCATGCTTTCTCAGATGTTAGCATCCGAACGAGCGGCCTCGTGTCGACATCAGGGACCAGCGCGCGCCTCGTCCTCACGTGGGCCGTCGTGTGCCTCGCGCTCGCCGCCTCGACGCGCGCGGCCGCGTTCGCCCCGGCCGGATCGGGGCAGGAGCTGCGCGTCTTCGCGGCCGCGAGCCTCGCGGACGCGCTCGGCGAGGTCGGCCGCGCGTGGGAAGCCGCCTCGGGCCGGCGCGCGGTGTTCAACTTCGGCGCCTCGAGCGACCTCTCGCGCCAGATCCGCGCGGGGGCGCCGGCCGACGTCTTCGTCTCGGCCGACGCGGCGCAGATGGACGCGCTCGAGCGCGAAGGGCTGCTGCGTGCGCGCAGCCGCGCCGACCTGCTGTCGAACACCCTGGTCGTGATCGTGCCGCGGGCGTCGGCGGCGCGCGTCCTGGGCCCGCGCGACCTGCTCGGCTTCCGCAGCCTGGCGCTCGCGGACCCGCAGGCGGTGCCGGCCGGCGTCTACGCGCGCGCCTGGCTCGAGCGGCTGGGGCTCTGGCCCGCCCTCGCGCCTCGCGTGGTGCCGACGCTGCACGTGCGCGCCGCGCTCGCCGCGGTCGAGTCCGAGAACGTCGAGGCGGGCATCGTCTACCGCACCGACGCCGCCGGCTCGACGCGCGCCCGCATCGCACTCGAGGTCCCGCGCGCGGAGCAGCCCGCGATCGTCTACCCGGTCGCCGTGCTGGCGCGCGGCTCGAGCCCGGACGCGGAGGCCTTCGTCGCCTACCTGCGCTCACCGGCCGGGCGCGCCGTCTTCACGCGCTTCGGCTTCCTGTGGCTCGGAGGCGACTAGCCTGCTGACGCGCGACGAGCTCGAGATCGTGGTCTTCAGCCTGGCGACGGCGGCGGGAGCCACGCTCGCGATCCTTCCGTTCGGGGTGCTGGCGGCGCTCGGCCTGGCGCGCTACGAGGGTCCCGGCAAGGGCGCGCTCGAAACGCTGCTCTCGCTGCCGCTCGTGCTGCCGCCCACGGCCGTCGGGCTCGTCCTGCTCGAGGCGCTCGGCCGGCGCTCGCCGCTCGGGGGTCTGCTGGCGGGCGCCGGCATCGAGGTCGTCTTCACGTGGAAAGCCGTCGTGCTCGCGATGGCGGTGATGTCGCTGCCGCTGCTCGTGCGCTCGGCCCGCACCGCGTTCGAGGAGGTGGACCCGCGGCTCGTGGGCCTCGCGCGCACGCTCGGCTGCGGCCCCGTGGCCGCGTTCCGGCGCGTGACGCTGCCGCTCGCGTGGCGCGGGCTCGTCGCGGGCGTGGTGCTGGCCTTCTCGCGCGCGCTCGGCGAGTTCGGCGCGACGGTCATGATCGCGGGCAACATCCCCGGCCGCACCCAGACGCTCGCGCTCGCGATCTTCCACGAGAACCAGCTCGGCCGGGACGACCGCGCGTTCGCGCTCGCGGGAGTCACCGTCGCGATCGCCTTCGCCGCGCTCTGGACGGCCGAGTGGTTCGCGCGCCGAAAGTCGCGGCAGGTGAAGGCTTGATCGAGCTCGACCTCGAGCTGCCGCTCGCCAGCTTTCCGCTGAAGGTCGCGGCCCGCCTGGAGGACGGCATCACCGCGGTGATGGGTCCCTCGGGCGCGGGCAAGACGTCGCTGCTCGAGGCGATCGCGGGGCTGCGCCGCGCGGCGCGCGGCCGGCTGGCGGTCGGCGGCCGCGTCCTGATGGACAGCGCGGCAGGCGTCTGCCTGCCACCCGAGGCGAGGCGCGTCGGCTACGTGCCGCAGGACGCGGGCCTCTTCCCCCACCTGCGCGCGCGCGACAACGTCCGCTTCGGGGCGCGCGGCGACGACGACGCGGTCGCCGGCGCGATCGCGACGCTGGAGCTCGGGCACCTGCTCGACCGCTACCCCGCGTCGCTCTCCGGAGGCGAGAAGCAGCGCGTGGGGCTGGCGCGCGCGCTCGCGACGCGCCCGGGACTGCTGCTCTTCGACGAGCCGCTCGCCTCGCTCGACGTCGGCCTGCGCGAGCGGATCCTGCCGTACCTGCTGCGAGTGCGCGACGAGTGGAAGACGCCGGCGCTCTACGTGACGCACAACGTCGGCGAGGCGCTCGCGCTCTCGAGCCGGATGCTGCTGCTGCGCGAGGGCCGCGTCGAGGCCGCAGGCGCGCCCTTCGACCTCCTCGCGGCGCCGGCGCTGGCGAGCGCCGCCGAGCCCGGCCTCGACAACCTGTTCGCGGCGCGCGTGCGCGGCCATGACCTCGAGGGCGGCGTCACGATCGTGGACCTGGCTTCGGGGCAGGGCCTGAGCGTGCCGCTCGCGGCCGCGCTCGCGCCGGGCAGCGCCGTCACGCTCGCGGTCCGCGCCGAGGACGTGATCGTCGCGAATCGCAGGCCCGAGGGGCTCTCGGCCCGCAACCTGTTCGAGGTCCAGATCGAGGCGATCTCGCGCTCCGGCGCCGACGCCACGCTGCGCTGCGCACCCGTGGGCAGCGGCGCGAGCCTCGGCTGGATGGTGCGCGTCACGCCGTCGGCGGCGGCCTCGCTCGCGCTCGCGCCGGGACAGACGGTGTTCCTCGCGGTGAAGAGCCACTCGGTGCGGCTCGTGTGACGAGCGACCGGCGGCGCGGGTGCTAGCATCCCGCCCTTGGCGATGAGCGACCCCGGCTTCCCGAACCTGCGCGCCTTCCTGGACCAGCTCCGCAGGGACCGCGAGCTCCGCGTCGTCGAAGCGGAGGTCGACGCGCGGCTCGAAGCCGCGGAGATCCACCGCCGCGTGATCGCCGCGGGCGGCCCGGCGCTGCTGTTCACCCGCATGCGCGGCTCCGAGCTGCCGCTCGCCACGAACCTGTTCGGGACGGCGCGGCGCGCCGAGCTCGCGTTCGGCCGCCGGCCGGGACGGCTGGTGCGTCGGCTCGTGGAGCTGGCCGAGACGCTGCTGCCGCCGTCGCCCGCGACGCTCTGGCGCGCCCGCGACGTGGCCGGCGAGGCGCTGCGGATCGGCCTGCGCTCGCGTGCGAGCGGCCCGGTGACCGAGATCGTGACGACGGACGTGCGCCTCGACCGGCTGCCGGTGCTCACCTGCTGGCCCGAGGACGGCGGGCCGTTCGTGACGCTGCCGCTCGTCTACACGGAGCACCCCGAGGGCAAGGGACGGTCGAACCTCGGCATGTACCGCCTGCAGGTGCACGACGCGCGCTCGACGGGCATGCATTGGCAGATCGGCAAGGGCGGCGGCTTCCACTACGCGGTCGCCGAGGCGCGCGGCGACAGCCTGCCGGCGACCGTGTTCCTCGGCGGGCCTCCGGCGCTGATGCTCGCGGCGATCGCGCCGCTGCCCGAGAACGTTCCGGAGCTGATGCTGGCGTCGCTCATCGCGGGGCACAGGCTCGACCGCTGCCCCGGTCCAGGGCCCCACCCGCTGCTGGCCGAGGCCGAGCTCGCGCTCGTCGGCCGTGTCCCGCCGCGGCTGCGCCGCCCGGAGGGGCCGTTCGGCGACCACTACGGCTATTACTCGCTCCGCCACGACTACCCCGTCTTCGAGGTCGACGCTCTCTGCCGGCGGAAGGACGCGATCTACCCCGCGACCGTCGTGGGCAAGCCGCGCCAGGAGGACTTCTACATCGGCGACCAGCTGCAGGAGCTGCTCTCGCCGCTCTTCCCGCTCGTGATGCCGGGCGTGCGGGCGCTGTGGTCGTACGGCGAGACGGGCTACCACTCGCTCGCGGCGGCGGTGGTGCGCGAGCGCTACGCGCGCGAGGCGATGGCCTCGGCGTTCCGGATCCTCGGCGAGGGCCAGCTCTCGCTCACGAAGTTCCTGCTCGTCACCGACCGCCCGGTGGACCTCCACGACTTCCGCGCGACCCTCGAGCACGTGCTCGCGCGGACGCGCCCCGAGACCGACCTCTACGTCTTCTCGAACCTCTCGATGGACACGCTCGACTACACGGGTCCGGCGGTGAACGAGGGCTCGAAGGGCGTGTGGCTGGGGCTCGGCGACCCGGTGCGCGAGCTGCCGCGCGAGTTCCGGCCGGCGGCGGCGCCGCCGCCCGAGGTCACCGAGGTCCGGGTCTTCTGCGGCGGCTGCCTCGTGGTCGGAGGACCGGGCGCCGCCTCCGACCCCGACGCCGGCGCGCGGCTCGCCGCGCACCCGGCGTTCCACGGCTGGCCGCTCGTCGTGCTGACCGACGAGCCGCGCCGCGCCGCCGCGAGCGTCATGAACTTCCTCTGGACCACCTTCACGCGCTTCGAGCCTGCCGCCGACGTCCACGCGGCGGCGACGCGCGTCGTGCGGCACCACGTCGTCCACGAGCCTCCGGTCCTCATCGACGCCCGGCGCAAGCCGTCGTTCCCGAAAGAGCTCGCCGCCGACGCCGACACGGCCGGGCTCGTCTCGCGGCGCTGGCGCGAGTACTTCCCCGACGGCGGCGTGGAGATGGGCGACTCGGAGCTCGCGCACCTCGATCGCGGCTGAGCCGCGCCGCGGCGCCGCGCACAGGCTTTTGCAGGCGACTTACAGCCTGCTTTCACACGGCGCGCGCGCGGCGTTCTCTAATGGTCGTCCTGAAGGAGACGCCATGATCGACATTCGCAGATCGACCTTGTCCTCGCTGCTCGCGCTCGCTGCGCTCGGCGCGACCGCGGCCGCCGACGACCCGGCGGCGCCACGCGCCGACCGCAACGAGATCGTCGTCTTCGGCGGCGTCTCGCTGCTCGACGCCGACGGCAGCGGCCAGACGCTCACGCTCCCCGTGGGCGGCGCCGGCGCGAGTGCGCTCGGCTTCGGCGGCCGCTTCCGCCTGCCGCTGCCGCTGCCGCCCGTGAGCCTCACGACCCGCAGCGCGATCGGCTCGAGCGCGCTCTTCGGGGTGCGCTACTCGCGCGCGATCAAGGACCGTCTCGACCTCGAGGCCGACCTCGCGCTGGCGCCGGGCCACTCGCTCGAGACGCGCGGCAGCGGCTGCGTCGGCGACCTCTGCTTCGACGCGGGACACGCGGCCCGCGGCCTCGACGGCCGCGTCGGCGGCGGATTCGGCGACCGCGACGTCACCAGCTGGCAGTACGGCGCCGGGCTCGCCTACGAGATCACGGGCGGCGACGTGCAGCCGCTCGTGATCCTCGGCGCGGGTGCGGTGACCTGGGACGGCGCGCGCGGAGCGGGTACCGACTTCGAGCTGCGCTTCGGCGCGGGGCTCAAGGTCTACTTCGGGAAGGTCGGCGCCCGCGTCGACGTCGTCGACCACCTGGTGCTCGACCAGTTCCTGACGGGCCGCACGGAGCACGACGTCCACGCGACGGCGGGGCTGCTCGTCGGCTTCTGAGGCGCTCCGCGCGGCGAGGTCAGGCCGGCTCGCGGTTCGCGAGCCGGCCCTCGCCCACGATGAGCCGCGCGCTGCGGTCGTAGGTGAGGTAGGCCCACGCCCAGTCGAGCAGCACCATCAGGCGGTTGCGGAAGCCGATCAGGAAGAAGATGTGGATCCCGAGCCAGGCCAGCCAGGCGACGAGGCCCGAGAGCTGCAGCGTGCCGATCAACGCGATGCCGCGGCGACGCCCGATCGTGGCGAGCGTGCCTTTGTCACGGTAGCGGAAGGCCAGCGGCGGCTCGCCGCGCAGCGCGCGGCCGACGTTGCGCGCGGCATGGTCGCCCATCTGCATCGCGGCCGGCGCCAGCCCCGGCACGGCCTGGCCGCCGTGCTCGAACGCCGCGAGGTCCCCCGCCACGAACACCCGCGGGTGGCCGGGCACGCTCAGGTCCGGCTCGACGCGCACGCGGCCGGCGCGGTCGAGCGGCACCCCGAGCGAGCGCGCGAGCGGCGAGCCCGTGAGCCCCGCAGCCCACACCACCGTGCGCGCCGCCAGGCGGTCCGCGCCGATCTGGACACCGTCCCCGAGCACCTCGCTGACCCTCGAGCCGTTCCACACCGTCACGCCCAGTGCCTCGAGCTGCCGCTGCGCGCGCGCCGAGAGCTCGGGCGGGAACGCGGGCAGCACGCGCGGCCCCGCCTCGATCAACACCACGCGTGCGCTCGCCGGGTCGATGCGCCGGAACTCGCGCGCGAGCGTGTGGCGCGCGATCTCGGCGAGTGCGCCCGCCATCTCGACGCCGGTCGGGCCGCCGCCGATCACGGCGAAGGTCAGCCACTGCCGGCGCCGCTCCGCGTCGTCCTCGCGCTCGGCCTGCTCGAATGCGAGCAGCACGCGCCGCCTTATCTCGAGCGCCTCCTCGATCGACTTGAGCCCGGGCGCGTGCTGCTCCCACGCGTCGTGGCCGAAGTAGGAGTTCGTGGCGCCGGCGCCGACGATCAGGTAGTCGAAGGCGAGCTCGAATCCGTCGAAAAGCACGCGTCTTCCGGCGAGGTCGATCGCGGACGCCTCGCCCAGGAGCACGCGCGTCGAGCGCTGCCGACGCAGGATGTGGCGGATCGGCGCCGCGATCTCGGCCGGCGACAGGCCCGCCGTCGCCACCTGGTAGAGCAGCGGCTGGAACACGTGGTGGTTCTTGCGGTCGACGATTGTGACGTCGACGGGCAGGCGCGCGAGGCGCCGCGCGGCCGCGAGGCCCGCGAAGCCGCCGCCGATCACGACGACGTGTGCCCGGCTCGCCATGGCGCCTTTGTCTCGATTGTAGCCGGCGCGGGCGCGCGCGCCCCGCGTTGCGCGTGCCGCGAGCGTCGGCTAGATTCGCTTGTCGCGATCGGAGGTGCGGTGGAGACGAGCGTGGCGAGACGGATGGCGGTGGCTCTCGCGCTGTGCGCAGCCGCGGCGGCGGTCGCCGGCCTGTTGCTGCTCCAGCACCACGGCGAGCCGCGCGCCGTCGCCACCGTGAGCCAGGCGTGCGGCGAGGGCCAGGCGAGCGGCTGCGACCAGGTCGCGCACAGCCCCTGGTCGCGCGCGGCCGGGCTTCCGGTCGCCGCCTGGGGCCTCGCGTTCTACCTCTCGCTCGGCCTGCTGCTGATCCTCGCGCTCGCGGGCCCGGGCGAGCTCGCGGCGCCGCTGGCGCTCCTCGGCCTCGTCGGGCTCGGCGCCGGCCTCGCCGCCGACCTCGCGCTGCTGGGCGTGCAGGCGTTCGCGATCCATGCGTTCTGCAAGCTGTGCCTGGCCACATACCTGCTCGCGGCGCTCGCGTTCGCCGCGCTCTGGCCCGCGCGGCGCGCGACGGCCGGCGCGTCCTCTCTCCTGTCGCGTGCCGACGGCCGCCTCGCGCTCGCGGGCGCCGCCCTGGGGTCCGCCGCGATCCTCGCATTCGTCCTCGCCGCGAACGCCACCCTCGTCCACCGCGCCGCCGATCGCACCGCGCGGCTGCTCGGCTCGCCCGCTCCCGCGCCGCAGGCGGCGGCTTCGGCGCCGGCGCCGGTCGCGTCCGCGCCGGCAGCCGGCCTGCCGGCGCCGCTCGTCCCGGCGCCCGCGGAGGCGGGGCCCGGAGAGCACGCCCAGGACGCGGCCTATTGGCGCGCGGAGGCCCAGAAGCTCCAGGCGACGATCGACGATCCGCAGAAGCTGGGGCAGTACTTCGCGGCGAAGGCCGAGCGCGAGTACGACGCCGCGGCTCCGGCGCTCATCGACCTCGCCAACACGCCGGTGCGGGGTCCGGCCGACGCGCCGGTCTCGGTCGTCGTCTACTCCGACTTCCTCTGCCCGTACTGCCGGCAGCTCGCGCAGGCGCTCACGGGGTTCATGCCGCGGGCGGCGGGCCGCATCAAGGTCTACTACAAGCACTACCCGCTCGACAGCTCCTGCAACCCGAAGATCGCGCGCTCGATCCACGCCGGCTCGTGCGCGCTCGCGCTCGGCGGCATCTGCGCGAACAACCAGGGCAAGTTCGACGCGTACCACGACCACGTCTTCTCGGCCGAGCTCCAGAATCCACAGCCGTCCGACGTCGTGCGGCTCGCCGGCGAGGCCGGGCTGAACGCGGCCGCGATCGAAGGCTGCCTCGACGACCCGAAAACGAAGGCGGCGCTCGACGTCCAGGTCGCCGAGGGCAACAGGCTCGGCGTCACCTCGACGCCGACCGTCTACATCGACGGCAAGAAGCTCCCCCAGATCAACATCTTCGAGGCCATCGTCGACAAGGAGGCGCGCAAGAAGGGCTCCCCGCCGCTGCCGCACTGACGAGAGTCGGTGGCCAGGGCGCTTGACCAGGGCCGGCGGCGCGGCTAGCCTCGCGAGCGCGGTATGCGACTCGACGCTTGGTTGAGACAGCAGCACTCGCCCGCCGAGAGGCTGCGGCTGGTCGAGCATCTCGCTCAGGCGCTGAACGCCATGCACGACAAGGGCGAGATGCTCGCCTCGCTCGCTCCGGAGCGCGTCGAGGTCGGCAACGACCTCAGCGTGGACCTCGGCCCCGCCGAGCGCGGGCGGCCCGAGCCCGGCTACGCGGCGCCGGAGCTGCTCGAGGGCGCCGCGTTGTCCACCGCCGCCGACATCTACGCGGCGGGCGCGCTCTGCTGGGAGGTCCTGGCGGGCCGGCCCTGCGGCGAGGCGCCGCGGCCGCTGCTGGAGGTCGTGCCGGACCTTCCGCGCGATCTCGCCAACAGCGTGATGGGCTGCCTCGAGAAGTCGCCCGACTGGCGGCCCAAGGACCTCACCTACCTCGCTCAGCTCGCCGCGGCGCAGCAGAAGGTGGGCCGGCCGGTCGAGTCCTCGGCTCCGGCCTCGCCTTCGCCCTCGCCTTCGCCGCGCCCCTCGCCGACGCCGAAACCGTCGGCGTCGTCCGCGCGCTTGTCGCCCGCGCCGCGCCGCGAGTCGCGCAGCTCGCTGCCGCTGATTCTCGGCGCGCTGCTGCTGGTGGCGGGCGCCGCGGCCAGCTACTTCTGGCTCGGACGGGACACGTCCACCTCGACCGCGTCCGCCGCGCGTCCCGCGGCCGCACCGACGTCCGCTCCCGCCCCGATCGCGACGCCCGAGCCCGCGGCGACCGCAACGCCCGCGCCGGTCGCCGCGACGCCCACGCCCGCGCCGACGGCCGCCGCCGCGACTCCGACGCCGCCTCCCGCCGCGCAGGCGCGGCCCGCGCCGACGCCCGAGCCCGTCGCCGTGGCCGCGACTGTGGCCACACCTCCGCCCACGCCTCAGCCCGCGGTCGACACGGCCCCAACGCCCATGCCGGCGCCAGCCGCGGTCGAGCCGACGTCGCTGTCGACGCTGTCGCCGCTCAGCGCCAAGCGCGGCGGCCGTGTGCTGCTCGACATCCGCGGCGCGGGCCTGCGTGCCGACCAGCGCGTGCAGATCCTGCCGATCAAGGAGCCCCCGCGCGGCATCAGCGTCGTGCGCCAGAAGTGGGCGAACGCCAACCTGGTGAGCGTGCTGCTCGAGCTCGACGCCAACGTCTCGCCCGCGGCCTACGCGATCACGCTCGAGAGCGCGAACGGCGAGCGCTCCAACCCGCTGCACTTCACCGTCACGAAGTAGCCGGCAGGTCGTCCGGACGCAATGGGGTCGAACGGCGATCCACAGCCGCCCCACAGGCATTCCACAACGGATCGACATCCGATGCGCAGCGGATCCACGACGAAGGCACAGGATTTCGACAGGAGATCAACAACGGGAACGCAACAACGGAAACGGACAACGGACGACGCGGATTCTCTGGACCGGCATTCGGGGGGTTTGGGCACCCCCCGAACCCGCCGACTATTCGATCGCTTCCGGGGAGAGGGCCGTGGTGACCCGCGAGTAGCGGGCCGGGTCGAAGTCGGCGAGCAGCTGCTGCGCGCTGGGGCTCTCGGTCTCGGCCGCGTGCTCGCGCAGGAGCGCCTGGACTTCCGCGGCTCCCGCGGGGTCGAGCGGCTCGGCGCGCACGTACTGGCGGTTGAGCCGCGAGCCATCGAGATCGAACAGGTAGACGCGGCCGCCGGTGAGGCCCGCGCCGAGGTTGAAGCCGACGGGTCCGAGCACGAGCGCGACGCCGCCCGTCATGTACTGGAAGGCGTTCGCCTCGACGCCCTCGACCACGATGCGCGGCCCCTCGCCCTCGTGGCTCTTGCGCAGGCAGATTCCGAAGCGGTTGCCGCCCCTGCCGGCGATGTAGGCGCGGCCCGCGCGCGCCCCGTACGCGAAGGTGTTGCCCACGAGCGTGAGCGTCTCGTCGGCTGCGGTTTCGGGCACCACCACGACCTTGCCGCCGTAGGCCGCCGTGAAGGCCGAGTCCGCGGCCACGCCGCGCAGGAAGAACTCCATCCCCGATACGGCGTAGGCCCCGTAGTAGTGGCCCGCGGCACCGCGGTGGCGGAACGAGAGCCGGCCCGTCGCGAGCCCGGCGTCGCCCCGGCAGCGCGCCACGATGCCGGCGGCGCCCACGCCCACGCAGCGGTCGCCGTTCGTCAGCTGCGCCTCGACCTCGACCTGCTCGCCGGCGAGCGCGCGTCTCGCGCCCGTCTCCTCGCTCTCGCGCCGCGGCGGCGCGAAGCGCCGGCGCTGCTCGCTGTCGTCGCGCTCCTCGGCGCGCGCCGGCGGCGCGCCCACGATGTGCCCGACGTCGAGGAGCGCCGCCTTTCCCTGGAGATCGTCGCGCTTGACGAGCAGGTCGCGCCGCCCGACCACGTCCTCGAGCCTGCGGATGCCGTTCGCGGCCATCAGCTCGCGCAGCTCCTCCGCGACATGGCGCAATAGCCGCGTCGCGTGCCGGCTCTTGCCGCCGAAGCGCGCCACGAGCAGCGGGTCCTGGGTCGCGACCCCGACGGTGCAGCCCTGGCGGCGCTTGCCGGTCGTGTCCCCCGGCTGCGGGCCCGCCATGTGGCACTGGCGCAGCATCGAGCAGCCGATCGACATCAAGAGCGACGTGCCGAAGCCGATGCGGTCGGCGCCGAGCAGCATCAGCTTGAGCGCGTGCTCGCCCGTGAGCACGCCGCCGTCGACGGAGAGCTCGACGCGCTCGCGGACGCCCTCCTCGACCAGCATGTCCTGCACCGCCGGCAGCACCGCGGCCACCGGAACCCCGCCGTGCTTCTGGTCGACGCGCTTGGCGGCGCCGGTGCCGCCGCAGCCGTCCGAGATGTGGAGCCGGTTCGCGCCGGCGTTGACGCCGCCCATGCACGCCATCTCGACGCCGTGCGTCGCCACGAACTTGAGCGCCGCGCGCACGTCGGGGTTGAGCTGACGCCAGCTCTCGACCATCAGCTTGACGTCCTCGATCGAGTAGAGGTTGTGGTTCACGGGCGGCGAGACGAGCTCGTAGCCGGGCTCGCAGCCGCGCTGGTGCGCGATGCGCGGCGCGACCTTCTTGCCCGGCAGCTGGCCGCCCTTGCCGGGCTTGGCACCCTGGGCGAACTTGACCTCGGCCTCGGCCGCGCGCGCCGCGGTCATCGGCGTCACCGTGAAGCGCGCGCCCGCGTACTGGATGCTACGGTTGCCGTCGGGCCCGCCGATGCGCGTCTTGTCGAAGCCGCCCTCGCCCGAGTTCGCGATCGGGCCGACGCCGGGCGGGACCGGGACGCCCGCCTTCTTGAACTTCAGCAGGCAGTAGCGGCGAAGCGCGTTCATCGAGCGCGCGACCGCGCGGTGCGCGGGCTCCGAGAGCGCGCCCTCGCTCATCCCCGGGGCCATGAAGCGCCACAGCACGTGCTCCTCCGCTTCGACGGCCTCGATCGGAATCGGCTCGTCGTGCGGCACGACCTTCAGCAGGTCGAGGACCGTGAGTGGCGCGCGCTCGTTCACGGTGTGCGCGAAGCTCTGGTACGCCTCGCTCGAGCCCGGGGCGTCCTTGCCGCGCGCGGCGTAGCCCGAGGCGGCGTGCAGCGTGCGCACCACGTCGGGGTTGTTCGCGTGCGGCCGCGCGGCGCTGCGGAAGCGGAACTCGCCGGCGTCGACGAGCTCGGCCTTGGCACCCTCGCGGAAGGCCTCCGCGTGGAAGCACAGCCACTCGCGGTCGAGCCGCTCCGGGCCGATGCCGCCCAGGTGGCGCGCGACGCCCGGGAACTCCGTGCGCAGCCAGGCCGGGTCGAGCCCGACTGCCTCGATCAGCTTGGCGCCGCAGTACGCCGAGGCCGGCGTCACGCCCATCATCGACATCGCCTCGACGAAGCCGCCGCGCAGACCCTTCAGGTAGGTCTTCTCGCGCTCTCCCGCGCTCAGGCAGCCGAGCCAGGGGCAGAGCGCGTCGGCGCCGACCGAGATGAGGAGCGCCGCGTGCTGGATGTCCCACACGGCGGCGTCCGCCACGAGCCCGACGCGGTGGCGCAGGCCCGCCCTGACGAGGGCGTCGTGCAGCCGGCTCGCGGCGCGCAGCACCGGCACGGAGGCGTGCGCCGCGTCGACGCCGCGGTCCGAGAGCACCAGCACCGCCGCGGGCCCGGCGTGCTCCAGCCCGAGCTCGACCACCCGCTCGAGCGCGGCCTCGAGGCCCTCCGGCCCGCGCGCCGCTTCGAACAGCAGCGTCAGTCGCTCGACGCCTTCGAGCGTGCCGAGCGCCTCGAGCTCGCTCATCGACAGGATGCGCTCCGGCAGCATGTAGACGGGCCCGTTCTCGGGCCGACTCTTGGCGCTCTTCCCGCTCGGCTGCCAGAGCCCCGAGCGGTCTCCGAGCGCGACGCCGGTCTCGAACACCCAGGCGTCGCGGATCGGGTCGATCGGCGGGCTCGTCTCCTGCGCGAAGCGCAGCTTGAAATGGTCCTCGAGCCGCCGCGGCAGGTGGTCGAGCATCGCGGCGGGCGGCGTGTCGTCGCCCATCGAGCCGACGGCCGGCTTGCCGGTGCCCGCCAGCGCCGCCAGCAGCACCTGCTCGTCCTCGCGCGTCATGCCGAAGGCGAGCTGCAGCCGCCGCAGGTCGGCGGGCGGCGCGAGCGGCGCGTGCTCCGCGGACTCGACCACCACGCGCCGCTGCGGCTGCGGGAACTTCTGCCCCGAGACGAGGCGGTGCACGTCGTCGGTCTGCAGGACGTCGCCGCTCTTTAGGCTCACGACCACGGTGTCGCCGGGGCCGAAGATGCGCTGCGTCTCGACCTCCCCGAGCTCCTCGGTGCCCGTGATCTCGCTCGCCGCGAGCGCGTAGTCGGGCGTCGTCAGCAGCCACAGCGGCCGCAGCCCGTTCCTGTCGAGGTGCGCGACCGCCTCGTCCCCGTCGCACGCCACGATCGCGGCGGGGCCGTCGCACGCGCCCAGGAACACGCTCATCGCCTCGTGGAACGCCGTCAGCCGGTCGCTCGCCGCCGCCAGGCTCGGCGCCTCGGGCAAGAGCGCCAGGATCGCCTGCGGCAGGCTCAGCCCGCCGGTCAGGAGCGCGATCACCATGTCGTCGAGGTTCGCGGTGTCCGAGCCGCCCGCGCAGATGATCGACCTCACGCGCGCGCCGATCTTCTTGAGCCGCGGGTGGCGCTCCGTCAGCAGGCTCACGAGGTCGGGTCCGATCGCCTCCATCCAGGCGACGTTGCCCTTGATCGTCGAGATCTCGCCGTTGTGGCCGAGCGCCCAGAACGGCTGCGCGCGGCGCCAGGCCGTCGTGGTGTTGGTGCTGTAGCGGCTGTGGAACAGCACGAAGCGCGAGGCGTAGTGCGGGTCGCGCAGGTCCGGGTAGAGCTGGCCGATCTTCGACAGCTCGGCGAGCCCCTTGTAGACGACCGTGCGGTTCGAGAGGCTCGCGATCGAGAAGTCGTTGCCGACCTCCTCGCTCAGCACCTCGTCGAGCGCGAGGCGCAGCAGGTAGCGGCAGGCGAGCCAGCCGTCCTCGGAGAGCCCGGCCGGGCGGCGGAAGAGCGCCTGGCGCACGACGGGCGCCGTGCGGCGCGCCGCGGCTCCCGCCGGCAGCGCGTCGAGGTCCAGCGGCACGTCTTCCCAGCCCAGCACGTCCGCCTCGGCGAGCGCCGCGAGCTCCTCGACGCGCTTCACGCAGCGCCGCCGCGGCACGGCGTCGAACGGGAGGAAGAACATGCCGAGCGCCACGTCGCGCTGGGCGATCAGGCGGACGTGGTCCGGGAAGCGGTCGAGCAGCAGCGGCCAGGGGATGTCGAGCAGCAGACCCGCGCCGTGGCCGGGCGCCCCGCGGTGGTCGAACTGCCGGCACAGGTCGAGTGCGATGTCGATGAGTCGGCGCTCGGCGACGCCCTGGCGCGAGGCCAGGAAGCCCATGCCGCACGCGTCCCGCTCATCGTCGACACTGCGCGGGAGTCGCTGGTCGGGTTCCAAGGTTCGAGTGAAACCGCGAGGATAAGAACGATCGGCCCCCGCGGTCAACGAGGATCGACGAGATATTTGCGTCATGCCGGCGATTCGCGACCTCGATCGCACGCGGCGGGTCCGGCCGGCCGCCCCCGGGCTACGCGCCGCCGCGCCCCGACACAGGGGCCCCGGCCACGAGCGGCCGGCTGTTCTGCCGCAGCCAGTAGCGCTCGACCTCGGCCATCAGCTCGACGAAGTGCTCGTAGCTGCCCGGTTTCACCAGGTAGCTGTTCGCGTGCAGGCGGTAGGCCTTCACCATGTCGCCCTCCGCGCGCGAGGTGGTGAGCACCACGCACGGGATGTCGGCGAGGTCGGGCGACGCCTTGATCTCGCGCAGCACCTCGAGCCCGTCGATGCGCGGCAGGCGCAGGTCGAGCAGGATCAGGTGCGGCCGCTCGGGCGAGTCGGGCGCGTCGCTGCGCCGAAGGTAGGCGAGCGCCGCCTCGCCGTCCTCGATGTGGACGAGCCGGACACTCGCGCGGCACTCGTCGAGGCCGCGCTTCACGAGCTCGGCGTGGTCCGGGTCGTCCTCGACCAGCAGGACTCGAAGCGGGGCGCGTTCTCCGTCTCCGCCCTCGGCCACGCGCCAGTCTTACCACCCTCGGGCCCCTGCGTAAAGCCCTGCAGCCAGCTAGGATGGAGGCGCGTGATGGGGGAACCACGCGCCGTGCGGCTCGTCGCGGCCGTCGCGGCGCTCAACGTCCTGAGCTACGTCGACCGCCAGCTGCTCGTGGCTCTCGCGCCGCTCCTCATCGCCGACCTCGGCTTGACGCGAGCCGACATCGGGCTGCTCGTCGGCGGCTCGTTCATCGTCGTGTTCGCGGTCGGCACCCTCGTGGTGGGCGCGCTCGCCGACCGCTTCGACCGGCCCCGCATCCTCGCGACGGGCCTCGCCGTCTGGAGCGCGGCGACCGCCCTCACCTCGGGCGCGGGCAGCCTGGGCACGCTCGCGGCGTGGCGGCTCCTGGTCGGAGTCGGCGAGGCCGGGCTGCCACCCACGGCGCTCGCGATGGTGAGCGACAAGGTCGGCGGGCGGCACCTCGCCGTCGCCACGAGCCTCTACTATGCCGGCGTCCCCGTCGGCTTCGCCCTGAGCCTCGCGCTCGCGGGCATGATCGCGCCGCGGCTCGGGTGGCGCGCCTGCTTCCTCGCGCTCGGCCTGCTCGGGCTCGCCGCCACGTTGGCGGTGCTGCGGCTCGAGGACCCGCCGCGGCGGGGACAGCCAGCTCCCGGCTGGGCCGCTCCGGGTCTCGGACGGGCGCTGCGCGAGCGGCCGATGATCCTCGTGCTGATCACAGCCGGCGCGCTCCTCGTCTACGCGAGCGCGTCCTCGCAGCACGCGATCACCTGGCTCGTCTCCGAGCGCGGCTTCTCCTACTCGCGCGCGGCGTTCCTGTCCGCGGCCGTGATCCTGGCGGCGGGGCTCCTCGGCAGCGCCGCGATCGGCGCGATCACCGATCGCGCGGGCCGGCGCCATCCCGCGGGCCGGCTGCTCGCGCTCGCGGGGGTGAGTGCTTTCGGCCTGCTCGCGAGCGCGGGCTTCTACACGCTGCCGCCGACGTCCTGGGCCTTCTTCGCCTGCTGGTTCGTGGCGCAGGGCTACCTGCTCGGCTGGTACGGCTCGCTCGTCGCCGCCGTGGACGAGCGCGCGCCGGCGGGCCGACGCGCGACGGTGCTGGGCGTGCTGCTCCTGGCGATCAACCTGCTCGGGGTGGCGACGGGCCCCTACGTCACCGGGCTCGTCGCCGACCGCTCGAGCCTCACGCGCGCGCTGCTCCTGAGCCTAGCGCCCGCCGCCGTCGGCACGGCGATTCTCGCGGCAGCCGGCCTCGCCGAACGGCGCGCGCGGCCCTAGCGCTTCAGCGCGTCCATCGCTACGAGCGGTGGCAGCGCCCCGCGACGCTCAGGCGGCGCGCGCGCCGGTTGCGCCTTTCAAGAGCCGCGCGAGCCGACGGCGGAGGCGGTGGACCGCGACGCGCGCGGCCGACTCGCGCACGCCCCACTCGTCGGCCATGCGCCGGTAGCTGCCCGTGTTGACCTCGCTCAGCAGATAGCGCTCCACGCGCGCGAGACGCGCGGCCGCGCCCGCGCGCTCCATCTCGCCGCGCAGACGGCAGAGCGCCTGGGCGATGGTCCGCGTCGCCTGCGCGCGCGCGAGGAGCGTCTCGGGAGTCTCGAGGTCCAGGAGCGCGTCGGCGTCCGCCCAGGTGCGCGGCTCCGCGTCCAGCGAGACGGGCCGCATCCCGCCTCCACGCTTGCGCGCGCGCTCGCGGTCGCGCTCGTTCGACAGGAAGTGGCGGACCGAGACGTGGAGGAAGCACTCGAGCGGCCCCTGCCACGCGGCCGCGTACTCGAGGTCGCCGCGCTCGAGAAAGCGCGCGAAATAGGCCTGGGTCAGGTCCTCGGCGTCCGCGCCGCCGTAGCCCTGGCGGCGCACGATCGCGTGCACCTTCGCCCAGCTCGACGCGCAGAACGCCGCCTCGGCCTCCACACGCTCGTGGCCGCCCATGGGCGCCTCCTTCTTTCGGAGAGGCCGGTGACCGACGCCGGCCTCGCCGCCGGTGCTCGAGAGCGAGCATCGGCCCGCAGCGCGTAGTCGCCGCGCGCGGCTATGACGGTCGAGCCAGCGTCACTGTGACACTTCGTCGAGTGCCACAGTGCGCGGCGCGGCCTCACTCGCTCGGCGCGCGCCCCAGCAGCTGTATCTTCTTCGCGCGCAGGTAGATGTAGTCGTTCTCGGTCCGGATCTCGCCCTCTACCTCGAGCCGGAACCGGCAGTCGCCCTTCGAGCGCGCGTCGAGCGAGAAGCCCTTCCCCTTCGGGTCCTTGCCGGTCACCCAGATCGAGAACGGGCCGTCGCGCAGCACCCAGTCGTCGGCGCTGCGGCGGCTGTCGAGCGGCAGGTCCTCGAAGAGGTTGGCACCTCGGAACGTGCCCTTCACCGTGACCAGGCGACCCTGGGAGCCTTTCGGATAGCGCACGATGGGCTCGAGGCTGCTCCCCGGCCCGCCCTCGACGTGCGTCGTCGCCTTCAGCGTCTCCGAGGCCTGCCAGACCTGGAACGCGATCGGATAGGGAGGCTGCTGGCCCTCGAGCTTCAGCTCGTCGACCGCCCCCACGATCTCGAGCGCCTCGCCCTGCGAAGCGCTCGCGAGAGACTCGAAGGCCTCGCGAACCTCCCACACCGGGACGACCGCCACGCACACCTGCTCGCCACAGATCTGGAAGCCGGCGAACCGGTTGTCGTACCTGGGAGCCATCGGGCCGGCGATGCCCGTGGGGGCGGTCCCGCCCCCCCTTGACCGGCGGCCCGGGATCGGAGAGACACGGCCGACGGTGCGGATCGCCTGCCGTTTCGGCCAGGGCTCCACGAACTCGCTGTCGAGCGAGCGGAATTCCGGCGAGCCGTACATCGCTTCGTAGCGGCTGATGTCGCCTCCGCCAGTGACGCGCTGGCCCGAGGTCGCCGGCGACTCGCCGGGACGATGCTGCGGCCGTGCCGGCGCGACGACGAGGCACACCAGCAGGCTGAGAGCGCCGATCCGACCCGTCGCTTCGTGCCTGCGGGTTTGGCGCATCGTCCGGGAGCGCTCGCGCGCCTCCGAGCCCCGTTATAGCATTCAGCCCACGTTCCGGTTGGAGGTTCAGCCATGAACCGCGCCGTCGGGCTCGGGCTCGTCGCACCCATCCTTGCCGCCTTTCCGCTGTTCGCCGAAGCCCAGGACGACGCGCGTCCGAAGGTGCGGGCGATCACCGCCTTCGTTCGGATCGAGCGCGAGCGCGCGGCCGCCCAGCTGCGCGAGACCGCCGCCATGCTGCGCGGCGCGCGGGCGAGCTTCCAGAAGGACGGCTGGCAGGTCGAGACCGTCCGCATCACGACGCAGCCCTTTCCCGAGTACACGGGCGACCTCGGCCGCGCGCAGGCGCTCGCGTTCCTGACGGAGCTCGGGACGCTCGCGGAGAAAGAAGAGTTCCTGCTGGCGATCGGGCCCGCGATGAGCCGTGACGACGACGACACTGCGCAGCTCGAGCTGCTCGGCGAGCTGCTCAGCGGGCCGAAGCGCATCGTCAACGCGACGGCGCTCGTCGCGGGCGACGACGGCGTCCACTGGAAGGCCGTGCGCGCCGCGGCCCGCATGGTCAAGTACGTGGCCGAGCACAGCGCGAACAGCCAGGGCAACTTCGCCTTCACGGCCGCGGCCATGATGCCGGAGTACGCGCCTTTCTTCCCGGCCTCGTACCACCGGGGCGCCGGGCACAAGTTCGCGGTGGGCCTGGAAGGCGCGAGCGTGGTGGACCGCGCGCTCGGCGAGGCCGGTGGCGATCCCGTCGCCGCGGCAAGCCGCCTCAAGGCCGCCCTCGCGCGCTACACGTCGCTCGCCGAGCACTCCGCACAGTCGGTGGCAGAGCAGAGCGGCTGGGAGTACGTCGGCATCGACCCGACGCCGGCGCCGCTCGGGGACGTCTCGATCGGCGCCGCGCTCGAGCGCTTCACGGGACACCGCTTCGGATCGAGCGGGACGCTCGCAGCGGCGCGCCTCGTCACGGAGGCGGTGCAGTCGGTGCCGGTGAGGCAGGTGGGCTACTCGGGGCTGATGGTGCCAGTGCTCGAGGACAGCCGCCTCGCGCAGCGCTGGAGCGAGGGCGCTTACGGGATCGACGGCCTGCTCGCCTACTCGTCCGTGTGCGCGACCGGGCTCGACACCGTGCCCCTGCCGGGCGACGTGAGCGAGGAGCAGCTCGCGCGCATCATCGGCGACGTGGCCTCGCTCGCCTACAAGTGGAGGAAGCCGCTCACCGCGCGCCTGCTGCCGGTGAAGGGGGCGGCCGCGGGCCAGACGAGCCGCTTCAACGACCCGACGCTGGGCAACGCCGTGCTGCAGCCGCTGCCGTGAGCCGGGCTGCCTGATGCGTCGCTGGACGCGCGCCCTCGCGCTCGTCGCAGCCGCCGCGGCGGCACTCGGACTCGCGCCGACGCCGCCCGTTCCGACGCCCACGCACGCGGACATCGAGTACGCGCCCGCCGATCCCCCGACGAGCAACGGCCACAAGCTCGACCTCTACTTTCCCGCGGGGGCCCAGGGCCCGCTTCCCGTGGTGATCTGGACCGGCGGCTCGGCGTGGCTCGGCGACATGGGCAAGCGCAACGCCGGTGTCGTCGCCGCGCGACTCAACCCCGCCGGCTACGCCGTGGCAGGCGTCTCGATCCGCTCGAGCCCGCAGGTGCGCTTCCCGGGCCAGCTCCACGACATCAAGGCGGCGATCCGCTGGCTGCGCGCGCACGCCGAGACCTACGGCCTCGACGCGACGCGCGTGGCGATCATGGGCGACAGCTCGGGCGGCTGGACCGCGGCGATGGCCGCCGTCACGGGCGACGTGCCGGAGCTGGAGGGCGCCGTCGGAGTCACGGGGTTCTCGAGCCGGGTGCAGGCGGCGGTCGCGTTCTATCCGCCCACCGACTTCCTGGCGATGGACGCGTGGGCGCTCCAGCGCTGCACCGACCCGCGCTGCCACGACAGCGACGGCTCGCCGGAGTCGCGGCTCGTCGGCTGCCCGATCCAGGGCTGTCCGGAGAAGGCGCAGGCGGCGAACCCCGTGCGCTACGTGACCGCGGGCGACCCGCCCATCCTCATCCTGCACGGCGACTCGGATCCGCTCGTGCCGCACAACCAGGGCGAGCGGCTCTACATGGCGCTCAACAAGGCCTGCGTCGACGCGGTCTTCGTCAGCCTGCCGAAGGCGGGTCACGGTCCCTGGAGCGGATTCCTGACGGACGACGCCCTGCGCGAGGCGGCGACGATCCGCTCGACCTCCGCCGCGGGCTGCGTCGTCGCCAACCCGACGCCCTACGCCCCGAGCTGGGAGACGATCAGCGACTTCCTGGACAAGTACCTGAAGCGCTGAGCTCGCGGCTCAGCTCCCGCCGAGGGGGGACAGACGCCGCTCGAGAGCGCGCCGCCACAGGATGCCGCCCACGAGCATCGCCGTCGCCAGGATGAAGCTCGTGCGGGAGCGCCAGCCGAAGCCGGGCGCGTGTCCGACCCGGAGCAGATCGGCGCCGATCGAGAGCAAGAGCAGGAAGAGGCCCGCGACGGAGACGAAGTGCCGGCGCGCCAGCAGGCCGAGCAGGATCGCCATGCAGCCGACCTCGACGCCGGTGATCTGGCGCCACCCGATCCCACTGTGGCCGCTGATGTTCAGGTGGTCCGCGGTCACGGTCAGCACCGCGAGCACGATGCCGCCGTAGACGAGCAGCCGCGCGAACATCGTCCCGAGCCAACGCAGCTCGTTCCGGTCCTGCTCGGCCAGCCGCGCCTGGCACGCCCGGCAGTACGTGCGCAGCTGCTTCTCGCCGCTGGCGTCGGTCCGAACGACCGTCGCGAGCGCGTCCGAGCCGCACTGTGGGCATCTGGCGCTGTCCATCGGGATGACCCCGTCCGATTGGGTGAGCATAACTCATGGCGCCCCATCCGGAGCGCCAGCCGACGCTACGAGCCTGCGATCGTGCGCGTCACCGCCGCGAGCAGGTGGAAGTCCGGGAGCGCTTCCTCAGCGGCTAGAGCGTCCAAAAGGCGCAGACCCGCCGCGGGCCCGTCGCTCATCGCCACGGCGACCGCGTGGTTGAGCCGCACCACCGGCGACGGCCTCAGCACGAGGAGCGCCGCGTAGAGTGCCGCGAGATGGTCTCGGCGTGCGTTTGGGCTGCGGCGGTCGTCATCCGGTCGTTGTCCGGCCACCCTGTCCCGGCCCGCCGCGCCCGCATCAGCATGAACGTGCGCGCTTCCTTCTCTCTCCGCCGCGCCACGGGAGAAAGCGGCGCGAGCGACCGCTCTGCCGCCCGCGCGAGGCCGACCCGATCGCAGACGCAGAGCGACTCGAGGCTCCTAGGATCGGCACTTCAGCAGCACCGTCACGCGCCGGTTGCGTCGGCGTCCCTCCTCGAAGCCGTTGCTCGCGATCGGATAGAGCTCTCCGTTGCCGATCGCCGCGATGCGTGCCGGCTGGACGCCCCGGTCGACGAGCAGGTACTTGACGGCTTCCGCCCGCCGCTCGGAGAGCACCGCGTTGTATTCGGCCGAGCCCGTGGAGTCGGTGTGGCCCTGAACCACGACGGCCGTCCTCGGATAGTGGACGAGCACGTCGCCCACCTCGCCGAGCGTGACCAGGCTCTCTGCCGAGGGTCGATCGGAACCGACGGGGAACAGGATGTCGGAGTCGAAGCGCAACAGAAGCGTGTCCCGGTCGACGCGCTCGACGGTGGTGCCTTGCAACTGAGCGAGCTTCCTCTCCTGCGCGTCGAGGTACGCACCGACTCCCGCACCCGCCACCGCGCCGATCGCAGCGCCGGCGAGAATCTGATCGGCTTCGCGTTGGCCGATCAGCAGAGCTCCGGCTGCGCCGGCCACCGCCCCGATGCCCGCGCCGTGGAGAGTCTTGTCGTGCGACGCATCGGAGTACCTCACCGGCTCCGCGCGCTCGGCATAGACGCGCCTGGGGGCCGGGGGAGGCGGCTCGGGACTCCTCAGTTCCTTGTGCGCCGCACAGCCCGGAACGACCCACACGCCCGCGAGAAGCAATCCAGCCCACCTCTGCCGAGTTGAAAAAAATCCTTTCATCTCAGCCTCCTCGCGAATCGTTACTGCAATCGGCCGGCCATCTCGCGTTCGTCTGCTACGAGTGATCCGTTCCGAAAACGGTCGCGTTTGTAGAAACGAGCGGCCGATGGACGAAACTACGGAGCCGTGGCTTCGTGCACGACACAAGTAAAGAGGGCGTCACCGGTACGGCGAGCCACCTCTTGCCCAACTGAATGCGTCTGTCGAACGATCCAGATGCGGGGGATGGCCGGCACACTCCCAGAGAACGCGTGATGTAGTGACTGAAGTAGGCTGCGTCTCTAGGACGGCCTACCGGAAATCGCCGACCACCCCCTATAGTCGAAGTATGGACGCTCGCTGGATTCCGGCGTTCGTCGCGGCCTTGCTGCTGGCCGTGCCTGCCACGCTCGCCCGAGCAACAGACGACGACGATCCCGCCAAGAGCCAGAGGGAGCTGGAGGAGAAGATCGCCAAGTGCCTGAAGAAGGCCGAGGAGTCGCAGCGCAAGGCGGAGTTGAAGGCGGCCAAGCGGGAGCGGGAGACCCGCGAGGACATCACCGAGGCCCTGCAGGAGGCGAGGGAAAAACAAGACAAGGCACGGCGGGTGGCCGCCCGGCGGGAGGCGGAGGCCCGGCACGACCTCGCCAAGCTGGAGGAGGAGGCCCTCGACGAGCTGGAGGACCGAGTCGAGGACTACGTCAAGAAGGTCCACAAGCCGGCCGCCAAGAAGCTGCCTCCGCTGCCGGAGGGCGCCAGCGCCGAGCAGATGCTGGAGCACCGGCGCGGCCTGGCGGCGGGGATACGGGCCCTGCGCTCCCAGGCCCGCCAGGGCGACCTGTTCGCGCCCGAGGTCCAGCCGATCGTGAAGCGCATCATCGCGGACGCGCTGGGCGGGCCCGGGGGGGCGGCCGCCCGCAAGGAAGCGCTGGCCGGCAATCCGCCGATCGACCCGGACCATGACGACCGGATGCAGGTGAAGCTGGTGGTCAACGGGGACTACCCGGCGGCGGCGCCGCTCTCGACCGTGCCGCCCAGCGTGATCCTGACCCTGCCGCTCCTGCGCAAGGAGGTGGAGTACCACTTCGTCAACCGCGACCTGGTGCTCCTCGACGTGCAGGCCAGCGTGGTCCTGGACTTCATCAGGAACGCCGCCCCGCCCCTGACCGGGGCTGGCGCTGGACGCGTCCCGTGAAGGCGAGGCTCGGTCGCTGGGCGGTCGGGGCCGCGCTCGCCAGCGGCGCGCTGGCCACGCTCGTCCCGATCTCCGCCGCGCAGACGCCCGCCGCCAGCCCGGCGCGATCCCTGTCCCTGCCGCTCAAGGAAGGCTCGGTGCGCTTCCTGGTCATGGGCGACACCGGCCAGGGGGACGCGGGGCAATACGAGACCGCCCGCGAGATGGCCGCCATGCGCCAGGAGTTCCCCTTCGAGTTCGTGATCATGGTGGGCGACAACATCTACGGGTCGGACACGCCGGCGGACTACGTCAAGAAGTTCGAGACGCCCTACAAGCCGCTCCTCGACGCGGGAGTGAAGTTCTACGCCACCCTGGGAAACCACGACAACCCGAACGAGAGCTCCTACAAGCTGTTCAACATGGGCGGCCGGCGTTACTACACCTTCCGCGCCTCGCCGGGCGGCCTGGACAAGCTCACCCACGGCGGCGTCCGCTTCTTCGCCATCGACAGCAACTACCTGAGCAAGGAGCAGCTCGACTGGCTGGGCAAGGAGCTCGCGTCTTCCGGGTCGGACTGGAAGATCTGCTTCTTCCACCACCCGCTCTACTCCTCGGCGCGCACCCACGGGTCGTCCCTGGAGAGCCGCGCCACCTTGGAGCCCCTCTTCGTCAAGAACGGCGTGAGCCTGGTCCTCAGCGGGCACGACCACACCTACGAGCGCATCAAGCCGCAGCAGGGCATCCCCTATTTCGTGATCGGGTCCGGCGGCTCGCTGCGCCGGGGCGACCTGAGACAGACGGACATGACCGCGAAGGGCTACGACCAGGACTACGTCTTCATGCTCGCGGAGATCGCGGGAGACGAGATGTACTTCACGGCCCTCACCCGCAAGGGCCAGGTCGTCGATTCGGGCATGGTCCCGCGGCCGCAGGCGGCCGCCTCGCCGGCCCCCAGCCCGGGCAAGCCCTAGCAGCGTAAGAGCCAAGGTGTCCGACACCGCCCACGTAACCTCGGTGCGCTTCGCGCGTATGGTGTTCGAGAGCGCACGGTGGACTTCTCGCAGCTGTACGAACGCTATGCACCCGACGTACACCGTTTCGCCCTCTACCTCTCGGGCAATTGGGCGCTCGCCGACGACCTCGCTGCCGAGGCGTTCGTGCGCGCATTGGTGGGCGGCGACAGCCTGAGGGTCGAGACGCTGAAGGCCTACCTGCTGGCGATCGTACGCAACCTCTACCGGGACGTCTGTCGCCGCGAGGGACGCCTGGTCTCGCTCGAGCAGACGCCGGTGCAAGGCGGAACGCAAACGTGCCCCGAGGCCGGTGTTGACGGCCGCCTGCGGCTCGACAGGGTGCTCGCGGCCATGCAGCTCCTGCCGCAAGGCGAACGGGAGGCTCTCGTGCTCGCGGCCGACGGGGACCTGCCGTACGCGGAGATCGCAGCGATCCTCGACTGCTCGGTCTCCGCGGTGAAGGTGAGGGTCCACCGTGCCCGCGCACGGCTCAAGGCGATCCTCGGAGAAGGAGCGAGAAAGTGAACCTCACACGCGACGTCGTATCCGATCTCTGGCCGCTCTACGTGTCCGGCGACGTCAGCCCGGGCACGCGGATCGTGGTCGAGGCGTTTCTGGCCGAGGAGCCCGAGTTCGCCGCCAGCCTGAGCAGCGCCGGTGGCGAGGGCCTCGACTCGCTCCCCCGGCCGGAGCTGCCGTCGGATCACGATCTGAAGACGCTGCAGCGCCTGAAGCGTCGGCTCTGGGGCTATCCGACGCTGCTGCAGCTCGCGCTCGTCTTCTCTGGGCTCGCCTTCGGCCGGATCGTCGCGGACACCTCGTGGGACGTATCTCCGCGGAACTTCATCGTCACCGCGTCCATCGCAGGCGCCTTCTGGGTCGCTTTCCTCGTGACGCTCTTCCGCGGGCGCCGCTCGATCCTGGTACGAAGGTGGTAGCAGAGTGCTGATTACGAAAAGCCCGCAGGGACGAGCAGCAGCACGTACCAGCACGTCACCTGCTGAATCCTGGCGAATCGTCGGCGCAAGAACTCGGCCTTGGCAGGTGACGACCAACGGTTCGCATCCGACAAGATGTCCGTTGCGGCTAGGCGCCCGGGGCGCGGTAGGCAACCGTCTTCTTGCACGCGGCGTCCATCTCCTCGACGGTCAGCAGCTGTGTCATCGAGGTGCGGACCGTCCCCGTCACGTTGACGGCCAAGCTGACGGCCACGGCCGTCGCCGCGTCCGGCACGTCGACCACCAGGAAGGCGTCCGTCTCGCCCAGGGCGTAGTAGAACGACTCGAGCTTTCCGCCCAGTCCGGCGATTGCCTTGTCGACGGCCGCCTTACGGGCCGAGCCTCCCTCTTTCTTCAATCCCCTGGCTCCGTCTGCGGTGTAGGTTGCCTGTATCAGGAACTTGGCCATCGCGTCCTCCTCGTCGAGCCGACAGCGGGGACGCCTTCGTGCGCCCGTCTATGACGCTGCGCCACACGCGCCCTGACGCACGGCCCGCGTTTCTCAACCGATTGATGGAAGTATACGTCGCGAGGGCGGGCTGCCCGCCTGACACAATCGAGGGGTCCGAGGCCGTCGCTGCGGGCCGACCTCATCGAAGTCGCCCGGGCAGTGGCTCATGAGGAACTGGAGCCGGCGCTCGGGATTGAACCGAGGACCTGCTGATTACGAGACCGTTCCGGCCCCGAACGACGAAACACGATGCGCGGCGCTTAGCGCCCGCGCCATTTCACGTAGTCGAGACTCCAGGTGTAGTTCTGGTTGAAGTGCTTGTCGTCTAGCAGATACGCGCCCGTTGCTCCCCCGTCGAACGCCTGATCGGCGAAGGTGATCCACGCCTGGTCGTGGTCGATGGAGTAGAGCCAGCCCATTGCCGGCAGGATCAGCATGTTCAAATCGGGAGCACCAGCCTTAGGAGCCAGCGCTTCCATCGTCGGGGCCGCGTTCTCATACCACCAAGCGTGCGTGTTCGGATCCCAAGCCTTGGTGTTGATGAACGTCATCAGCCGCTTCACCTGATCGTAGATGCGCTGCTTGAGTGCCGGATCAGACGTGGCGTCGTAGAGCGTGATGAGCGCTCGCATCGTGAGCCCGCCCATAAAGGGCTGGAAGTAGTAGTAGCCGGACCACGCAGGAACCGTGGCGTAGGGGTTCGGAAGCCGGTAGCTGCCACTCACCCACTGCTCAATGTGGCCGAAGGCCTGCTCGACAAACTGGTCCTGCCGCGTACGGTGGGCATGGCCCATCGTCTCGGCGTGGACCATGTTTCGAATGCCGTAGGCCACCTCCCTACTGCGACCAGCGCCCGCCGTCCAGCCGATCGGAGTCCCTTCGGTCGAGTAGGCCATCTTCTCGCTGAGCAGAAACGTGGCCGCCTTCGAATTGGTGTCGCCGTACTTCTGAAAGTCGGCCAGGAAGCCGTCGCTGAAACCCCAGTAGCCGGGAACGCTCCCTCCGTTTCCAAAGACGTAGCCATAGGTACCGTTGGGCAGCGGCGTGCCGGCCGGCGGCGGCATCCCCCGGTAGCACGACCTCACCACGTCGGCGCAGTCCTTCCAGTACGGGTCCTTGGTGTACTCGTAGATCCCGAGGTTGACGCCCTGGCCGTCGTAGTAACTCATGCAGGCGTCGATCTTCCCGGTGCCGTTCTTCCATGCGGTGACCGCAGCTTTCGCGGCCTCGCAGATTGCCCGACCTCGGTCCAGCATGTGAGACTCCCAGAGCGCCTCGTTCGGCAGGGGAGGCAGCGACTGCGTGGCGGACGTCGCCAGGGAAGGCTGCGACTGCGTGGCGCACGTCGAGGCCGCCAGCATTGCCAGTACGAACGAGCACCTGCGCCACTTCGCCTTGATCATCCCGTTCACCCTACCGGATCCCCGCTGCGCCGGCTTGCGGCCGGCGGGAGGTCTCCGGTCTCGCGCAGGTCGTTCACGGCGCCTTGACCGACGGAGTTCCCACTGCTCCTTGAAGGAAAGCGTCCCGTCACGAAGCCGCGCCTGGAGGGTGTCGCTCCTCTGCTTGCCGATGAAGACTTCCGTCTGCTGGTACGGCTTGGCTTGCTTCCCTTCTCCTTCCGTAGACTGGAGCCGGCGCTCGGATTTGAACCGAGGACCTGCTGATTACGAAAAGCCGTCGATGCCGAGCAGCAGCACGTACCAGCGCCTAACCTGCTGAATCCTGGGAATCGTCGGCTTTGGACGGCACGGTAGTGCACGGTACGTGCTGGTGTTTCGTGACCAAGCCGTGACCAATCGGCCCCCCTTTGCATCCGCCTAGCCTACCAGGCTGATCGCGCGTGTCCCCGCGCGCAGCATCCTCGTCCGACTCGGGTTGGCCGTCAACACCGCGCTGTAGTCCCGCGTATTGCGCGGGATTCGACCTTAGCTTGAGCCAGTAGGGTGGCGCCTGATCTCGCGGAGGAGCCAAGCCTTCGCGGTCTTCCAGTCTCGCATGACGGTCTCGGGGGAGACGTTCAAGACCTCCGCCGTTTCCTCGACGGTCAGGCCGCCAAAGAATCTCAGCTCAACAACCTGGCCCATGCGCGCATCGAACGTTGCCAGTGCGCTGAGCGCGTCGCTCAGGGCGACGAGGTCGCGCTCCTTCAAGTCCGGCAACTCTTGCACGTCATCGAAATTCACGTGAACTGCACCGCCACCACGCTTCTGGCGCCGCCGGTTGCGGGCGGACTCCACCAGGATCCGTCGCATCATCTGCGCCGCGACAGCGAGGAAGTGCGCGCGATCCCGCCATTCGACTCGATTGACGTCGATCAGCCGCAGGTACGCCTCGTTCACCAGCGACGTCGGCTGCAGCGTATGATCGGGCCGCTCCTGGCGCATATAGCGCCGTGCGAGACGGTGCAGTTCCTCATAGACCAGCGGGACCAAGCGCTCGAAGGCTGATCCGTCGCCCTGGCTCCACGCTCGGAGGAGCTCAGTGGGTCCGCTGTCGGAGTTCGGCGACATGACAGTTTTTCCGGTCGGATGGCGCCTACTATGACCAGAGGGGATGTTATACCGCAGCGCCCTGGGTCGATACCCGAGCCATCGAGGAGTCCGATATGAACCAGCCTGTGCTGGACCGTTGGACGGCGGTCAAACGCATTCATCAGTCGGCTCTCGACGAAGACGCGTCCGAGCGCACAGCGTTCGTTGACGAATCATGCGGCGGTGACGAAACGCTGCGCCGCGAGGTGCACTCGCTTCTCGCGTACGCGGCCGAAGCCGAGTCGTTCCTGGAGCGGCCGGCAGCGGACATCGCACCCACACCGCCCGGCGAGTCGTATGAGACGACGCTCGTCGGCAGAAGCGTCAGTCACTACCAGGTCCTGTCGCTGCTCGGTGCCGGCGGAATGGGACAGGTCTATCTCGCGCGCGACTCGCGACTGGACCGGACCGTCGCGCTGAAGATCCTGCCCGGCGAGCTGGCCGCGGACCTGGAGCGCATGCAGCGGTTCGCGATTGAAGCGAAGGCTGCATCCGCTCTGAACCATCCGAACGTTGCAACCATCTACGACGTAGGCGAGAGCGACGGCATCCGCTTCATCGTCATGGAGCACGTCGAAGGAGAGACCATTGCAGCGAGAATCGACCGTCCGATGACGCCGTCGGAAGTTGTCGATATCGCCGTGCAGGCCGCGGACGCGTTGGACGTTGCCCACGCCAAGGGCATCACGCACCGTGACATCAAGCCAGCCAACCTGATGTTGACGCACAGCGGTCACGTGAAGGTGCTCGACTTCGGCGTGGCGAAGGTAAACCGCAACGAGAAGGTCGGTCCGAGTGGTGACTGGACCGTTGAACCTGTGACTGCGGTCGGCAGCGTCGTCGGGTCAGGGCCGTATATGAGCCCTGAACAAATCCTGGGTGGCGATGTCGACCCGCGTAGCGACGTGTTCAGCCTGGGAGTCGTCGTCTATCAAATGGCAACCGGGCAACGCCCGTTCCCCGGATCGACGCGGGCGGAACTGATGGACCACATCCTTCATGCCGCTCCGGAGGCGATGATGCGGCTCAACCCGGCTCTCCCGTCGGAGCTGGAACGGGTCACGCTCAAGTGTCTCGAGAAGCGACCCGACGACCGCTACCAGTCGGCGCGCGAGCTCTTGACTGACCTGTGGCCGCTGAAGCGCCAGCTCGACGCGAACGCCGCTGGAACGACGCCAGATGCAGTGCGGTTCGAGCTCCTGAGGCGGGCTGACTCGCAGCCAGGCCGCGCCGCCCTCAGACCCGCAGTCGCCGACGATGCCTCGATCACCGATGCGCCCCGTCCGTCGGAAGCATCGGAGCTCGTTGCCCGGGGTTGGGCGCATCTGCGCTCGGCGTCATTCTTCGAGATATCCGACGCCGTGTCGGCGTTTCAGGCCGCGACAGTGATCGATCCGACGTTCGCCGCCGCATGGGCCGGCCTGGCGCACGCCAAGGTCGCGTCGGCGGTGAATCGCAATGTGCTCGTCGAAGCGTATGGCGAGGCGAGAGCCGCCGCGCTTCGCGCGCTTGCGTTGGACGATGCAAGCCCCGACGCACACGCAGCGCTGGGAGAGGTGATGCTCTCCGCCGAGTGGGATTGGATCGCCGCCGAGCGGAGCTTCCAGCGCGCCCTGGCCCTCGACCCGAATCACGCTCACGCGTATCTCCGCTACGGCGACTTGATGGAAGCGCTCGGCGACCTGGAGCGTGGATTTCACCTGAAACTGAAGGGGCTGGAATGCGACTCGACGTCGGTGCTCGCTCACTTGCTGATCGCAATCTCGTGCTGGAATCAGCGTCGGTACGACGACATGATCGTCTTCGCCAACAAGGCGCTCGATCGCGATCCACAACACCATTTCGCTCTTGAATTGCTCATGGGCGCGTACTGGAAGTTGGGCGATCTCGAGCGCGTGGATGAGCTGCGGCGTGCCGCCTTGGAGAATCCGAACTTGAGTCGTGTCCCGGAGGGCACCGATTATGGTGCGGAATTTCAGCTCGCTTTGCAGTCCGCAATAGCCGGAGACCTCGACGCTGCATTCGAGCATCTTCAACGCTTGATCGACAAGCGTGAACCTGCATTGATTCATCTCGCCGTGGCGCCTCAGTGGGACAGCTTGCGCGCGGATCCGCGGTTCAACGAGTGCCTCGCACGGATGAAGCTGCGACCCGTCTTGTGACCCAGCGTCGCGGAAAGGTGATCCTCGTGCCGGCTGTGATCACGCTCGCCGTCACGTTGCTGCGTCGGCGGGGAACGGCAACAGGCTAAGACAGCCGTACGCGCGTGGCCATCGACGCGCGGCTCGGATGTTTCGTGACCAGCCCTGACCAAACGACCACGAGCGCCAGAACTGACGGCATCTAAGTTACTGAAAGACTGGAGCCGGCGCTCGGACTTGAACCGAGGACCTGCTGATTACGAATCAGCTGCTCTACCGCTGAGCTACGCCGGCTGGGTCTCTGCAGGAGCCGGCTTCTCGCGAAGCCGGCAAACGCGAATCGTAGCAGAAGGGCCGAGAGCCCTCAACGAAACGCGCGGCGACGACTTCGCGCAGACCGGTGCCGCGCGGCTCTTGCGAGAAGACCGTTCGCGCGCGAGTTCGAGGCGTCAACGAACCGGCCACGACTCGTCGCATCCGCGTGTGAATCTTCGAAAACAGCCGGTCCGAAATGGGTCGTGACCGGCCAAAAACAACTATTAATCGCATACCACAACAGGTGGCACCACAAGATCTTGTGGTCGGGCCTATGAGATGCAGAAAAGTCTTGCAATCAAGCATGGTTAGACAGATAGTGTTGAGGCATTAAGCGAGGTCCCAGTAATGGTACAGGGCGGCGAAACGAGGGTTTGGGCGGGCCGTGCAGCGGTCGTCGCCTTGATCTCGATCGGACTCACGGGCTGCCAGGCGCTCAAGGACGCGCTCCCGACAAAGCCCTCGGACCCGCGACCGGCGCCGAGCCAGTCGCCGGTGGCGGTGCCCGTGGTGCTGCCCGCGCCGATTCTCGGAGCGCCGGCTCCGAGCGCGACGCCGAGCCCCCCCGACGCCCGCGCCGAACCCGGACCCGACTCCGCCGCCGAGCACGCCGACCGGCGGCTCGTGCAGCCTGCCTCCCAGCAACAATCCCGAGGCAGGTTGCTCGATGCAGTCGCCGTCGTTCCTGGGCGCCGTCGACAAGGCGATCACGCGCATGACGGAGCAGCAGCCGAAGGTCTTCGACTTCAACCAGAAGACCTGCGAGAACTGCTACTACGTCCGGGACCAGGACGCGTTCGTCGCCGGCGTGATCAAGAACCTCACCGCCGCCGGCTACTGCGCGCTCTACGACGGCGAGGAGCTCGGGGTCAAGAACTCGAACTCCTTCAACGAGCAGTACGACATCCTGGTGTCCTCGGGCCACATCCGCCGCGGGGCGGGCTCCTACCGCAGCACCTGCAACCCGAGCTGGTTCTAGCGGGAGTACTCTGGAGGGGTGTCGGGGGCACGCGAGCCCCCGGCAGCCAAGCCGTTCGCCTCATGACAGCGGCGTTCTGCTCGGCCCGTCGCGTGGAGAACGTCTAGTTCCTGCTGCTCTTTACTCGCCGAACGGCAGTTGATATCGTCGCCGCCGGTCGTCGCGAGGAGCCGATCCTGGTGTCCACCGCCCCACCCACCGCCGATTTCCTGGTCCGCCACGCGAGCATCCTCGTCTTCCTCGCGGCGGTCGTCGGGTCGCTGCTCGGCGCGCTCGTGCTGTGGGCGGCTCTGCGCCCCTCGCGCTTCTCCGAGGAGAAGCTCACCACCTACGAGTGCGGCGAGAACCCGGTCGGCAGCGCCTGGGTGCAGTTCAACATCCGCTTCTACGTGTTCGCCCTCATCTTCGTCGTGTTCGACGTCGAGGCCGTCTTCCTGCTGCCGTGGGCGACGGTGTTCCGCGAGCTCGGGATCGTCGCCTACCTCGAGGGCCTCGCCTTCATCGCGATCCTGGTGGTGGCGCTCGCCTACGTGTGGCGCAAGGGCGACCTCGCCTGGATCCGCTCCGAGGACCGGGCTTGAACCGACCCGCCCCGGTCCGCGGGCTGCTCCACGACCGCTTCGAGGACGGGCTCATCGTCACGAGCGCCGACCAGCTCATCAACTGGAGCCGCAAGAACAGCATCTGGTTCATGACCTTCGGGCTCGCCTGCTGCGCGATCGAGATGATGGCGACGGGCGCGAGCCGCTACGACCTCGACCGCTTCGGCATCATGCCGCGCGGCACGCCGCGCCAGAGCGACCTCATGATCGTCGCCGGCACGGTGACGCTCAAGATGGCGACGCGCGTCAAGCGGCTCTACGAGCAGATGGCCGAGCCCAAGTACGTGCTGTCGATGGGCTCGTGCGCGAACAACGGCGGGCCCTACTGGCGCCACGGCTACCACGTGCTGAAGGGCGTCGACGAGGTGGTGCCGGTCGACATATACGTCCCCGGCTGCCCGCCGCGGCCCGAGGCGCTGCTCTACGGGCTGCTCAAGCTCCA
Organism: uncultured Acidobacteriota bacterium; assembly: GCA_963740655.1. Lineage (GTDB taxonomy): Bacteria > Acidobacteriota > Vicinamibacteria > Fen-336 > Fen-336 > DATBSL01. The sequence goes on along the minus strand of CAVUFF010000011.1, from coordinate 394,099 downwards.
GGACAAGATCCAGGAGGACCGCGTGCTGCGCAAGCGCGCGCGCACGGTCGGAAGCCTGGCCGGCGCGACGCTCGACGGCGCGCGCGACCTGCCGCGATTCAAGAGGGGATAGCGCGATGGACAGCCGGACGATCCACGAGGCGCTCGTCCAGAGGTTCGGCGACGCCGTCGTGGGCGCGGCGCTCGAGGCCGCGACGCCCTTCGTCGTCGTAGCGCCGCAGCGCCTGCTCGCGCTCGCGGGCTTCTGCAAGTCCGATCCGGCGCTCGCGTTCGACAACCTGATGTGCCTGTCGGCCGTCGACTACCCGAAGGAGACGCCGCCGCGGATGGAGGTGGTCTATCACCTCCATTCCTACCGCCACCTGCACACGTTCGCGCTCAAGGTACAGCTGCCGCGCGAGAGCCCGACGGTCGTCTCGGTCGAGGCGATCTGGCCGGTCGCCAACTGGCACGAGCGCGAGGCCTGGGACCTCTTCGGGATCGTGTTCACGGGCCACAGCGACCTCCGGCGCATCCTGCTGCCCGACGACTGGGAAGGCCACCCGCTGCGCAAGGACTGGCAGGACCCCGACTACTACAACGGCATGCACGTGAAGCCCACGCCGCAGATGATGGAGCGCGTGCTGGCCGGCGAGCGGATCGGCGTCGGCCCGTTCGACTTCACGCCCCCGAACCGCGACCTGGAGCCCGCGTGAGCTCACCGGCCGCGGACGTGGTGAACGACTGGGACGAGGGCGGGCTCGACACCGACGAGATGGTGATCAACATGGGCCCGCAGCACCCGGCGACGCACGGTGTACTGCGGCTCGAGCTGCGGACCGACGGCGAGGTGGTGCGCGCGGCGCGGCCGCACATCGGCTACCTGCACCGCTGCTTCGAGAAGCACGCCGAGAACGTCGACTACCCCGGCGTGCTGCCGTACGCCGACCGCATGGACTACGTCGCCGCGATGGGCAACACGCTCGGCTTCGCGCTCACCGTCGAGAAGCTGATCGGGATCGAGCCGAGCCCGTACGTGCAGACGATCCGCGTGCTGATGGCCGAGCTGCAGCGGATCGCGTCGCACGCGGTGGCGGTCGGCACCTACACGATGGACATCGGGGCCTTCACGCCGTTCCTGCACCTGCTGCGCGACCGCGAGAAGATCCTCGACCTGTTCGAGTGGACCTGCGGCGCGCGGCTGCTCTACAACTACAACTGGGTGGGCGGCGTGAGCCACGACCTGCCCACGGGCTTCACGCGGGCGTGCCGCGACTTCCTGCGCGAGTTCGACTCCGTCACCTTCCCCGAGCTCATCGACCTCATCATCCACAACAAGATCTTCGTGAAGCGGCTTGCGAACGTCGCGGTCTGCCCGCCCGAGCTCGCGATCGCCTACGACCTCACGGGCCCGAACCTGCGCGGCAGCGGGCCGGCGCGCGACCTGCGCCGGGACTCTCCCTACAGTGGCTACGAAGGCTACGACTTCGAGGTCGCCGTCGGGAAAGGCGAGTACGGGCCGGTCGGCTCGTGCTTCGACCGCAACTGGGTACGCGTCGCCGAGATGCGCGAGAGCTCGAAGATCGTCCACCAGGCGCTCGATCGGCTCGAGAAGCTGGACAAGACCGACGTCCACGAGAAGGTGCCGAAGCGCGTCAAGCCTCCCAAGGGCGAGGTCTACTGCCGCAGCGAGGCGCCGCGCGGCCAGCTCGGCTACTACCTGGTCTCGGACGGCGGTATCAACCCGTACCGCCTGAAGGTGAAGAGCCCCTGCTTCACCGCGATGAGCGTCTTCCACCGCCTGGCCAGGGGCCTGATGATCGCCGACGTGGTCGCGCTCATCGGCAGCCTCGACATCGTGCTGGGCGAGATCGACCGCTGACATGGACGCGACCTACGCCTTCCTCGTCTGGCTCTTCCCCGCGCTCGCGGGCGGGCCCGTCTGGGCGGTGGCCGTGCTGTGCGCGGCGCTGCCGGCGCTCGCCTGCTTCACCTTCGTGTCGCTCGGGCCGATCGCGTACGTCTACGCGGAACGCAAGATCTCGGCCTTCATGCAGGACCGCCTGGGACCGATGCGCGTCGGTCCTTACGGAGCGCTGCAGACGATCGCCGACACGATCAAGCTGCTCTTCAAGGAGGCGATCTTCCCGCGCGGCGTCGACCGCAAGCTGTTCGTGACGGCGCCTTTGCTCGTGAACGTGGGCGCCTTCCTGCCGTTCGTGGTGATCCCGTGGGGCGCGCGGCTGCAGCCCGCGGACCTGAACGTCGGCGTGTTCTACGTGAGCGCGGTCTCCGCCATCTCGACCGTGGGTCTGATCATGGCGGGCTGGGCCTCGAACAACAAGTACGCGCTCTTCGGCGCGATGCGCTCGGCGGCCCAGATCGTGTCCTACGAGATCCCGGCGCTCCTCATCATCCTGGTGCCGGTGATGATCGTCGGCAGCCTGTCGCTCCAGGACCTGACGCTCGCGCAGCAGGGCGGGCTCCAGAACTGGTTCCTGTTCCGCTACTTCCCGCTGATGCCGATCGCGTTCGTCAGCTTCTTCACGGCGGGGCTCGCGGAGACGAACCGCGCGCCCTTCGACATCCCCGAGGCCGAGAGCGAGCTCGTCGCCGGCTTCCACACCGAGTACAGCGGTTTCTTCTTCTCGCTCTTCTTCCTGGCCGAGTACACCGAGATGTTCGTGGTCTCGGCGGTCGCCAGCGTGCTGTTCCTGGGCGGCTACCTCGCGCCGCTGCCGGGGATGCAGACGCTCGCGTGCGTCAACCTGCCAGGGGTGAGCCTGGGTGGCCTCTGGCTGCTGCTCAAGTCGCTGCTGCTCGTGTTCGTGATGATGTGGCTGCGCTGGACGCTGCCCCGCGCGCGCGTCGACCAGCTCATGTACATCGCCTGGAAGGTGCTGCTGCCGATCGCGCTCGTGCTCGTCCTCGTCGTCGGCGGGCTCGTGCTGTGGCCGGCCACCGCCCAGGGCTTCCCGTGGGACCGCTTCGTCGGCTGGCCGCTCACGCTCGCCGCCGTCGGCTTCCTGCTCCTGGTCATGCTGCGCACGCTGCGCTGGAACCGCGCGCGCGCCCGCCGGCTCGCGCTCTCCGCCCCGCAGGTGTCGCGATGAGGCAGTGGCTCCGCAACGTCTGGGAGGGCTTCTTCACCGTGCTCGTCGGGATGCGGATCACCTGGCGGCACCTGTTCACGAGGTCCGTGACGCTGCAGTACCCGACCGAGCGCTGGCAGCTTCCGCCGCGCACGCGCATGCGCCTCTTCATGAAGTACGAGGACTGCATCGGCTGCGGCCAGTGCGTGCGGGCCTGCCCCGTCAGCTGCATCTCGCTCAAGACCGAGAAGCGGCCGGCCGACCAGCCGGCGATCTGGGCCGCGACCGGCCACCCGATCAAGCTCGACGTGACGGTGTTCGACATCGACATGTCGCTTTGCTGCTACTGCAACCTCTGCACCTATCCCTGCCCGACCTTCTGCATCTACATGACGCCCGACTACGAGTTCGCGACCCGCGATCTGAGCGAGCATCTCTACCGCTTCGCCAAGAAGGACGCCGTGTTCCTCACCGAGGACCCGAAGAAGAAAGCCGCGGCAGACCCCGGCGCGCCTCCCGCGCCGGCGCCGCCAGGAAGCCCGGCGGGAGCCCCCGGCGCATGAGCGCCGAAGCCGTCGTCTTCTGGGTGTTCGCCGCGCTGACGCTCGGCTCGGCGGCCGTGGTCGTGCTGGCGCGCACGCTCATCTACAGCGCCTTCGCGCTGCTGGTGACGTTCTTCGGCGTGGCCGGGCTCTACGTGCTGCTCGGCGCCGACTTCCTGGCCGCGACGCAGCTGCTCGTGTACGTGGGGGGGATCCTGGTGCTGCTGCTGTTCGGCGTGATGCTCACGCACCGCATCTACGACCTCGACCTGCGCAGCGAGACGACACAGCGGCTTCCCGGAGCGATCGTCGCCGCCGGCCTCTTCGTCATGCTGACCTCTCTCGCGCTCCAGACCGCGTGGCCCGCGGCCGCGCGCCTGCCGGCGCCGACCACCGCGCCGATCGGCCGGCTCTTCCTGGGCCAGTTCCTGCTGCCGTTCGAGGCGGCCTCGGTGCTGCTGCTGGTCGCGCTCATGGGCGCGGCGATGATCGTGCGCCGCCGGAAGGACGCCTGATGATCGGCCTCTCGCACTACCTGGTGCTGTCGGCCGGGCTCTTCGCGCTCGGCGTGCTGGGCCTGCTCACGCGCCGCAACGCCGTCAACGTGCTGATGAGCATCGAGCTCATCCTCAACTCCGCCAACCTCAATCTTGTCGCGTTCTCGCGCTACGCGGCAGGCAACCTGTCGGGGCAGGTGTTCGCGGTGTTCGTGATCGTGGTCGCCGCGGCCGAGGTGGCCGTGGCGCTCGCGATCGTGCTCACGCTCTACCGGCTGCGCCGCACGCCCAACCTCGACGACGCGTCGATCCTGCGAGGCTGACGGCCCATGGACACGCTCGCCCGCGACCTGACGCTCTTCCGGCCGGAGCTCGCGCTCGTCGTGGGGCTGCTCGTGGTCGTGCTCGCCGACACCTTCCTGGGCCGCTCGCGCGACGCCGCCACGCGCTTCGTCACGGTGGCGGCGCTCGCCGTGGCGCTCGGCGCGACGCTGGCGCTCCAGGCCGCCGGCGCGCAGGGGACGCTCTTCTCCTCGATGCTGGCGGTGGACCCGCTCGGCTCGGCGCTGAAGCTGATCCTGCTCGCGGCGGGCCTGCTGACCGTGCTCGCGTTCAGCTTCCGCAACTCGAGGGAGCTCCAGGGCCTCGGGCAGGGCGAGCTCTACGCGCTGGTGCTGGCGCTCGTGTTCTCCTGCCTGCTGCTCGCCGCGGCGAACGACATCGTGATGTTGTACCTCGCGCTCGAGATGGTGTCGCTGACCTCGTACGTGATGGTCGGCTACCTGAAGGGCGACCGGCTCTCGAACGAGGCCTCGCTCAAGTACGTGCTGTTCGGCGCGGCCTCGACGGGCTCGATGCTCTACGGCTTGTCGCTGCTCTACGGCCTCGCGGGAACCACGTCGCTGCAGGGGATCCAGCGCTACCTGGCGAGCGGCGTGCCCGACTCCAACCGTTTCGCGCTCTACGCGATCACGCTGCTGGTGCTCGCCGGCGTCGGCTTCAAGGTGGCGGCGGTGCCGTTCCACTTCTGGTGCCCCGACGTCTACCAGGGCGCGGCGACGCCGGTGACCGCGCTGCTCTCGGTGCTGCCGAAGGCCGCGGGGCTCGCGATCGCGCTGCGCTTCTTCTACGGCGGGTTCTCCGTCCCGCTGCGCGAGCCCTGGCGCTTCTCGAGCTCGATCGACTGGACCGCCGTGGTGATGCTGGTGTCCGTGCTGACGATGACGCTCGGCAACGTGGCGGCGCTCACCCAGACCAACATGAAGCGCCTGCTCGCGTACTCCTCGATCGCGCACGCGGGCTTCCTGCTGATGGGGATTGAGGCGCTCTCGGACGTGGGCGCGCGCGCGCTCGTCGTGTACCTGGCGGCGTACCTGGTGATGAACCTCGGCGCGTTCCTGGTGGTGACGCTCGTGCACCTGCACACCGGCAGCTTCGACCTGCGCGACTACCCGGGCCTCTACCGGCGCGCGCCGCTGCTGACGCTCGCCATGGCCTGCTTCCTGCTCTCGCTCGTCGGCATCCCGCCCTTCGTCGGCTTCCTCGCCAAGCTCTACGTGTTCGCGGCGGTGATCCAGGGCAACGAGGGCGCCTACGCCACGATCGGAGCCTTGAACGCGGCGATCGCGGCCTACTACTACTTCAAGGTCCTCAAGGTCATGACGATCGACCCCGGCAACGAGGACAAGCCGAAGCTGCAGCTGGCGGCGGCGGACCAGGCGTGGCTCGTGGCGTTCGCGCTCGCGAACGTGGTGCCGCTGCTGTTCTGGGAGCGGATCGACGGCTGGGCCCGCGGCGCCCTCGTGCTCTACGCCGGCCGCTAGCCAAGAGCCATGAGCGAGACCTCGCGTCTCATCGCCGACGCCGCGGCGCGGGCGGCGCGCTACCTGTCGGACGTTCAGGAGCGCTCGGTCGCGCCCACGCCCGCGGGCCTCGCCGGGCTCGAGCGCCTCGGGCCGGCGCTCCCCGAGCGCGGCCTCGCCGCCGACCAGGTGCTGGCGCTCCTCGACGAGGCGGGCTCGCCCGGCACGCTCGCGACGGCCGGGCCGCGCTTCTTCGGCTTCGTGATCGGCGGCACGCTGCCCGTGACCGTCGCCGCCGCGATCCTCGCGACGGCCTGGGACCAGAACGCCGGGCTGCGCGTGACCTCGCCCGTCGGCGCCGCGCTCGAGGACGCCGCGATCACGTGGCTCGTCGACCTGCTCGGCCTGCCCGCGGGCACGGGCGTCGGCTTCGTCACCTGCGCCACCACCGCGAACCTGAGCGGAGTGGTGGCCGCGCGCCACGCGCTCCTCGCGCGGCAGGGCTGGAACGTCGAGGAGCAGGGCCTGTTCGGCGCGCCCCCGCTGCGCGTGGTGGTGGGCGAGGAAGTGCACGTGAGCCTGCTGAAGGCGCTCTCGCTCGCGGGGCTCGGGCGCGAGCGCGTCGAGCGCGTGCCGGTGGACGCCGAGGGGCGCATGCGCGCCGACGCGCTGCCGAAGCTCGACGAGCGCACGCTCGTGTGCCTGCAGGCCGGCAACGTGAACACGGGAGCCTTCGACCCGGCCGCGGCGATCGTCCCGCTCGCGAGAGCGGCCGGCGCCTGGGTCCACGTCGACGGCGCCTTCGGCCTCTGGGCGCGCGCGGCCCGCTCGCTCGCCCCGCTCGCGGCGGGGCTCGAGGCAGCGGACTCCTGGGCAACCGACGCCCACAAGTGGCTGAACGTGCCCTACGACAGCGGGCTCGTCCTCTGCCGCGACGCGGCCACCCTGCGCGCGTCGCTCTCGGCGCGTTCGGCCGCGTACCTCGTCGAAGGCGAGCGGCGCGAGCCGGAGCAGTACGTCCCCGACTTCTCGCGCCGGGCACGGGGCGTCGAGGTGTGGGCTGCGCTGCTCTCGCTCGGCCGCGACGGCCTGCGCGATCTGCTCGAGCGCACCTGCGCGCACGCCCGCCGCTTCGCGGAGGCCCTCGGCGCGGACGGCCACGCGGTGCTGAACGACGTCGTGCTCAACCAGGTGCTCGTCTCGTTCGGCGCGCCCAAGCGCACGCGCCGGGTGATCGAGGAGATCCAGAAGGGCGGCGTGCTCTGGTGCGGCGGCACCGTCTGGCAGGGCCGGACGGCGATGCGGATCAGCGTCAGCAGCTGGGCCACGACCGCGGCCGACGTCGAGCGCAGCCTCGAGGGCATCCGCGCCGCCGTCGCGCGGGCCCGCTGAAGCGACTCCGGAAGCCGCGCTAGAATTCCCGGGAATCCAGGTAGCGCCTTGCGTAGCCGAGCGGCGTGCGCGGCCGTCGGGCTCGTGCTGCTGGCGGGAGCCCGGGGCTCCGCGGCGGACGGGGCGCCCGTGTTCCTGAACCACTTCTTCGTGGTGGTGAGCGCCGCCACCTACGAGGCCGCGCGCAAGGACGCCTTCCTGACGAGCGAGTTCGCACCGTTCGAGGCGCGCACCACGGTCCGGAACGACACGAGCTACACCGGCAGCTACTGGTACGGGCGGCACACGTACTTCGAGCTGTTCGAGCCCGGCTCGCAGGGTCCCGAGGGCGCGAGCGGACTGGCGCTGGGCGTGGAGCAGCCGGGCGCGAGCGCGGGCGTGCGCCAGCGCTGGCAGGAGGCGCTCGGTAGCGCCGGCAGCGGCCCGGTCACCCGGAAGACCGAGACGGGCGAGGTGCCCTGGTTCGAGATGAGCTACGCCAGCGCGATCCCCGGGCTGCGCGTGTTCCTGATGGAGTACGACAAGCACTTCCTCGCGCGCTGGTACGGCGAGCTCACGCCGGCGCGCGGGATCGCGCGCGCGGACGTGCTCGACCGCTACGTCGCGAGGATCGGCCGCGCATCGCAGCGCGAGCAGGCGCTGCTCGGCGACGTGACCGGCCTCGAGATCGCCATGGCACCGGCCGATCGCGAGACGCTCGTCCGCCAGCTGCGCGCGGTCGCCTGGATCGCGCGGGACGCGGGTGACGCGGTCGTGTGCACCGGCCCGGAGTCGGAGCGGTTGCGCCTCGTGCCGCCGCGGGAAGGCCGCACCGGCGTCCTGGCCGCGGACTTCTCGCTGCAGCGCGCGTTCGAGGCGTCCGTCCACCGCGTCGGCGGCGCCGAGCTGTGGCTCGAGGGCACGAAGGCTCGGCTCGTAGTGGTCGCGCCGCCGCGCTGACGCCCGACGGCGGCTAGCCCGGCGGACCCGGCGTCCGCGCGGCGCGCAGCAGCAGCGCCGACCCCAGCCAGAGCCCGAGCAGGCCCAGCGGCCACGCGAGCAGCCGCGGCCAGAGCGCTGCGATCGGCGCGAGCGACACGAGCAGGGCGCCGGCCGGGACCATCAGCCGCCGCAGCACGGGCGTGTGCAGCCGCTTGGGGGACAGCACCGCTCCGAGGGCGTTGCCGAGCCGCAGCGCCCCGGCCGCGGCGCGGCCCGCGCTGCCGCCGGCGCCGCGCGTGCGCGGAAGGCGCGCCTGCCCCGCCGCGGTGACCCAGCGCCTTCGGCTCAGCACGATCTCGGTCGCGCCTTCGAGGTCGGCCCGGTAGCGCTCCTCCAGCGAGCGCGCGAACGGCTCGTCCTCGACCACGACGTCTAGCTCGCGGTTGCCGATCCAGCTCGCGACGTTCAGGTTGGTCGAGCCGACGCGGGCCCAGCGGGAGTCGGCCACGGCCGTCTTCGCGTGCATCATCGGCCCGTTCCACTCGAACACGCGCACGCCCGCCTCGAGCAGCTGCGGGTAGCCGGCGCGCGAGATCGCCTGCACGATGCGGATGTCGCTGCCGCGGCCGGGCACCAGCAGCCGCACGTCGACGCCGTCCTGTGCCGCCGCGCGCAGCGCCTGCACGTACGTGCTGGTGCCGGCGTAGTAGGCGTCGCTCAGCCAGAGGCTGCGGCGCGCGAGCTCCGCCACCAGCTGGTCGAGCCGGAACAGCCCTGTGGTGCCCGGCGTCCCGGCAACGACCCGCAGCGACACCTCGCCGGCCGCGTCGAGCTCGCCCGCCTGCTCCTCCCCCGGCAGCGGCGTCCCGCACGCGGCCCAGGTGTCGGCGAAGGCGCGCGCGACGTCGGCCACCGCGGGTCCCCGCACCTCGACGCCCGTGTCGCGCCAGGGCGCGATGCCGCGCCGCGGATCGCCCTCCCAGCGCTGGCCGACGCAGAGGCCGGTGACGAAAGCCACCTCGCCGTCGACGATGAGGCACTTGCGGTGGTCGCGGGTCAGCCAGCCCAGAGGCTCGTCGAGGCGCGGCGGGTTGTAGCAGCGGACGTCGACGCCCTCGGCACGGAGGCGCTTCCAGAAGCGGCGTCGCGTGTTGCCGAGCGCCCCCATCCAGTCGTACACGATGCGGACGCGGACGCCGGCCTTTGCCTTCTCGGCGAGGAGCCGCGCGAAGCGCTCGCCGACCGCGTCGTCGTGGATGATGTAGCTCTCGAAGTGCACGTGGCGGCGCGCGGCCCCGATCGCCTCGAGCCACGCGGGGTAGTTCTCCGCGGCGTCGAGCAGCAGCCGCACCGCGTTGCCGGCCACGAGCGGCGCGCCCGCGGCACGCGAGAAGGCCTGGTCGGCGAGCAGGCGGACGTCCGGCGCGCGCCGCTCGGCCGCCCGGCTCACCGGCGTCTCAAGAGCGCGCGGGAGGCCCACAGCGCGGCGGCAGCGAATCGTCGTAGCCGAAGTCCGGGGACAGCGGGAAGTCCACGGACGAGCCCTTCTCGAAGCAGCCCGAGTCCTTGACCCGACCGCCCGCGTCGATCGCCCAGTAGAACGCGCTCGAGGCGGTCAGCCGGAAGTAGATGAAGTGGTAGGTGGTGAACGTGCGCGGGAAGCGTTCGTCCTGGCCGCGCACGGCGTACACCGGCCCGCCGCCGCCGCCGGTGGTGAAGTAGCGGACGCCGCCCTTGTCGCCCGCCACCGGCTTGCCATCGGCGTCGAGCGCCCTGCTGCGGGCGTAGATGTGGTTGTGCGCCGTCAGCATCAGGTCCGGCGGTTCCACGTCCTCGAGCGCCTTCTTGAGCTGCTGCTGCAGCTCCGGCCCGTCGCCGTGGCCGCCGATGCACTTGCCGAAGGCGCGGCAGGCGCAGGAGCGCGGCGTGAACGGCGGGTGGTGCATCGCCACGATGCGCCAGACGCGGTTCTTCTGGTCGGGCGCCGAGACCCATTGGGAGAGCGAGTTGCGCAGCCACAGCAGCTGCAGCTGGTCCTCGCGCTTGCCCTCGAGCATCCCGCCCTCGACCGCGAGCGTGTTCGAGTCGAGCACCATCACGTCGACGAGCGGGCGCACCTCGGGAGCCGCCGGGTCGGCCTGCTTGCCCGCCGGAGTGAGCCGCGGCAGCGGCCAGAGGATGCTGTAGTAGCGTTGGCGCAGGTGCGCGGGCGGCTCGCCGCGCTCCACGGTGCCGAAGCCGAACTGCGCGTGCGAGAGCGCCTCCTTGGCGAAGCAGGCCTTCCGGCTTCCCGCCTTCGCCTCCGCGTAGGCGGTGGCGTCGCCCGGCAGGCAGTTCGCGCGGCGCGTGCGCAGCGCTTCGGCCGCCACCTCGCCGGCGCTCTCGGCCGCCGTCTCGGCTTCCGCCTTGGCCGCGGCCTCGGCCTCCGCGGTCCCCTGGCGCATGTAGCGGGCCTTGCGGTCGGCCACGAGCGAGGTGCGCAGCTCCTGCAGGCACGACTCCCAGCGCTCGTCGGGCTCCACCGCGCGGCAGCCCTTGATGTCGTGGTTGCCGAGCGCGACGTGGACCTTGCAGCCGCGGATCAGCGGGTCGTAGACGTCGTCGAAGCGCTCCTTGTAGAGGTCGGCGCTGCCGCGCCAGTAGATGTTGTCGCCCAGGAAGAACACGAGGTCGGGCGGCAGCGTCAGCCGCGCGAGGCGGGCGGCGATCGCGTCCTGGCCGTGGGTTCCCCACTCCGAGAAGCCCTGTCCGTAGCCGGAGTCGCCGAGGAACACCAGGCGCACCTCGCCGTTTTGCGCCCGCTCGGGCGGGCAGCCGCGCGCCACGTCGCGCGCGGGGTCGCGCGAGTCGTCGGCCGCCGGCGCTCCGGCGGCGGCCGCGAGGCCGAGCAGGGTCGCGGCCGCGAGCCAGGCCGTGCGCGAGCGAGCGGCGATCGAGAGCATCGGCCTCAGAACCTCCACACGATGCCGAACGACAGGTCGGGCCCGTTCACCACGTCGCGCGAGTCGAGGTCGAGTCGCAGCGCGTTGCTCATGTGCTCGGCGAAGAACGACGCGCCGAGGGTCGCGACCGTCCGCCAGCTGCCGCCGGCGAACGCCTGCGCGGCGACGGGGTCGGGCCCGGAGTAGTGGAGCGTGCCCGGCGAGCGGTACTGCAGCCCCCCGCGCAGGCGCACGATCCCGCAGCCGCACCAGAGCGGCGCCACGAACTCGGCGCCGAAGCGCGGCTCGACCGCGTTTCTGAGCGTGAAGCTCGAGGCAGCGTCCCCGACGTTGCGGTGGAGCGTGTCGAGCACCTCGCTGTAGCGGATCACGTCCCCCTGCGCGCCGAAGCTCCAGCGATCGGAGGTCCTCCACGCGAGCCCGGCCGAGACGAGCGTCGGCCGCCGGACGTCCACCGGCTGCGTCGCGCCCGTCGGACCCGAAGCCTGCACGATGGACCAGTCGAAGCCCGGCTGGTAGGAGACGCCCAGCCGCAGCGTCGGCAGCGCACGGGCGTTCGCCCCCACCAGGATCAAGAGCAGGCCGGCGCTCACGCGGACCTCGTCGTCCGTCGAGTCCACGCTGGCGGCGACGGCCGGAGCCCCGTCCGCTCCAGCCGCGAGCCGCTGGCCCCGGAGGTGGAAACGCGACCACGCGGCCGAGGCGCCGAGCTTCAGCCGCGGGTGGATCTCGACGCCCGCGCCGAGACCCGCCTCCCAGGTGGACGAGTCGCGAAAGCCGCCGGCCGCGGACGCGGCGGGAGCGAGGTCCGCGTGCGTCTCGTCCGCCTGCATGAGGTACCCGGCGATGCGCAGCCGCGTGCGCCCGAAGCCGGCGCCGAACCAGGGCCGGCCGGACGAGATGCCGATCTCCGAGATCGGGAAGAGCGTGAGCCCCGCGGGGTTGGCGAAGGCGGCCTTGACGCCGTCGGCGATCCCGACGAACGCGCCGCCGAGGCCCGCGGGGCGCGAGCCGAGCGTGGCCGGCGCGAAGCGGTAGCCGGCGAAGAGCGGGTCGGTGGTCTGGGCCGAGAGCGGGACGGCGAGGCTCGCGAGAAGGGCGGCGGCGAGCGCGCTCAGCGGCCGCGAGACGGGCCGCTTCGGCGCCGAAACGGCGCGGCCCCCGCGCGTGTCGGACACGGGCCAGCTTAACCCGAAACCGCGCGGGCAAAGACCCGCGCGCGCCCTAGAACGTGAAGCCTCCCTGCAGATAGACACGCGTCGTCCCCTCGCTCGCCGCCACGGCGATGCTCGCCAGGTTCTTGGGATCGATGACGGCGATCCAGGCGCCGCCGCCCCACGCCGGGTGCCAGCGCGCAGAGGACTCGCCCGCCACGAAGACGCGCCCGGCGTCGGCCAGGCCGAAGATGCCGACCCGCGGCACGAGCGAGCGCTCGCGCCGCCAGAGCAGCAGCCGCAGCTCCGCGTTGCCGAACACCGAGCCGTCCCCGGCGTAGCGCTCGCGCGGCAGGCCGCGCACGGTCTCGGAGCCGCCGATGACCGCCGCCTCCTGGAACGGATAGCGGCCGAAGAGCCAGGTTCCGCCCGCGCGGAGCGCGAGCGTCGGCTCGAGCGGCAGCGGCGCGCGCAGGTACGCGATGCCCTGCGCGCCCACCCGGCCGAAGCTCTCGGCCACGCTCCAGACGCGCGGGTAGTAAGCACCCTCGACCGCGAGCATCGCGCCCCGCTCGCTGCCCTCGTGCAGCACGCGGCGGTCGAGGCTGACGGAGGCGCGGGCGCCGAGCTGCCCGAAGCGGCCGAAGCCGTAGGGCCGCTCGCGCGCGAGCAGGGTGAGGGGCTGGTCGTGGGTGTCGGAGTACTTGACGACCGGCCCGACGGAGACGTCGATCGCCGCGAGGTCGAAACGGTAGGACGGCGCGAGCGAGTACTGCGTCTGCTTCGCGTCGAAGGCGCTCTGCGGGAGCGAATCGCTCGTCTCGTTGCCGAAGCCGTAGTAGTGGACGAGCTCGAGCGCCGAGACCTTGGCGGTCGCGTGCAGGCGCGTGCGGTTGTCGGTGCGCAGCGAGTCGTACTGGTACTCGACCCCGCCCGCCTGCGCCCCCGTGGAGTAGCCGGCGCGCAGCACGTGGCGCTCGGCGTAGGGGTGCTTGCGGAAGCCGTAGTCGGTGTGCTGGAACACCAGCCCGAACACGGCGCCGTAGTCCTCGTTCAGCAGGAACCAGGGCATGACGCCCGACGCGCTGCCCCAGTCGCGGTCGGGGTCGCCGTCGGCATTGGTGGGCGCCTTATAGGGCCGCGCGCTCGTGTGCGTGCCGCGGCCCTCGGCCACGCGGTTGTCCCCGCTGTCGTCGTAGAAGCGCGTGTGGCCGGCGCCGTCGTCGAGCACGTCGTTGCCGTCGCCGCCCACGACCCGCACCCTCACGCGCGCGGGCCCGCGCCCCTCGGACACGGCGCGATCGTCGCCCGCTTTCAGGAACACGCGCACCTCGCTGGTTTCGCCGGGCAGGAAGCGCCTCTTGAAGTAGCTGCCGCCCGTTCCCGCGAGCACGACTTCGACCGAGCCGTCGCGCTGCCGCGCGATGCGCGCCGTGTCGGGCCTGTCGGTCCCGTACACCTCGACGTCCCGCGCCAGGAGCTCGTAGAGCGCCCGCGCCGCCGCCTCCAGCCGGTCGCGGCGGCGCTCGAGCGAGGTGGCCATCCGCGCGCCCTCGGCGCGCACGTAGGGCTCCGGCAGCCGCGCGACCGCCGCGTCGATCACGGCGTCGGTGAGCCGCGCCTGCAGCGACTGCACGGCCTCCAGCCAGGCCGGCCACTCGAGCTCCGAGAGGTAGCGGCGGTCGACGCGCCGCGCCTGCCACTCGAGCGCCATCGGGCGCGGGTAACGGGGCCCGAACTTCGCGAGGTGGGGCGAGACCTGGCGCGCCGCCTTCAGCAGCAGGCCGTCGAACCTCACGAAGGCCAGGTCGCGGTCGCTCGGGACCGGCACGTACAGCCCGCTCTGCGTGTCGTGGCCCCAGTCCCACTGGTTGCGGTGGCGGTCGGTGTCCCCGACCACGAGGTCGAGCAGGCGCGCGTAGAGGAGCGCGCGCGCGTCGACGCGCGCGCCGGAGTCGAGCAGCTCGTCGAGCTCGTCGGTGTCGACCAGGCGGTCGAAGCGCTCGAAGCCGCTGGTGACAGGGGGCTCCAGACGCGGGTCCTCCTCGAGCGTTCCCATCACGCCCGCGAACTCGGCGCGGAACGCGCCCAGGCGGGGGTCGTCCGGCAGCACGACCAGCCGGTGCGGGACGTGCAGCACGCCGGCCGCGTCCGCGAGCGGGTCCACCACCAGCACGCCGAGCGGGTGCGACGCGCTGATCTGGTCCTGGACCACGCGGGACGCGAGCGTCTCGTGCAGGCCCTTCGGCAGGATGGTTTCGGGGTCCTTGTCGACCGAGCGGAACTTCCACTCGCGGCCGTCCTCGCCCTTGAGCTTGAGGCTGTGCGTCTGCTTGCCGCCGCCCTTCTTGTGCGCGGTGAGCCCGCCCGAGAAGTGCGCGAGGTCGAGCACCTCGACCTGGATCGGCAGCCCCCAGAGCGTCCGGTAGCCCGTGCCGAGAAGGAAGCGATGCAGCGCGCCCGCCTCGTAGCGCGCGCCGGCGGCGCGCGTCACCGCGGCGGAGGCGGGCGGGTCGGCGGCGAGGCCGCGCACGGGCGTGAGCGCCAGCAGCAGCAGCAGCGCGACGGCCCGTCCCCTCACGCCGCGGCCTCGCGGGAATGCTTGCGCCCCTTCGGCGTGCGGCTCCAGTCGCGCTCGAACACGCGGGCGATCGCGCTCACCAGCTTCGCGTCGCGCACGATCACGCCGATCTCGCGCCGCGCGTCGAGCTCGGGCCGGCGCAGGCTCTGGCTGCCCAGGAACGCTGCCCGGCCGTCGCGCACGATGCAGCGCAGGTGCTGGCGCCTGCCGGCGAAGGGGGCCGCTTCGAGGTGGTGGCGCCCTTTCTCGACCCGGCCGATGATCCGGATCTCGACGCCCGCCGCGTGGCGCGCCTCGAGGATCTCGATCATCTTGTGGTCGGTGAGCGCGCCGTCGTAGATCCAGAGCTGCTTCTTCGCTCCGCGCAGGAACGCCGCGAGCCGCTCGCGCGCGTTGACCGGGCTCACCAGGAAGTCCTTGGCGCCGCCGCTATAGGGCTTGCGGTCGAAGTCGGCCTCGAACAGGCGCAGCGCCTCGTGGACGAGCGCCCGCTTGCGCGTGGCGATGCCGAGGCTGCGGCTGTGGTCGATGTCGAGGCGCGTGAAGTTGTACCCGAACACGTACAGCCACACGCCGTCGACCACCATCATCTTGCCGTGGTAGCGCACCAGGTCGTCGTCCGTGCGCGACACGGTGGCGCCCGCCTCGAGCAGCCGCGCCTCGAGCTTGCGCAGCGCCTTCTCGCCGCGCGCGCTCGTGTGCGCGACCAGCGTGCGCACGACGACGCCGCGCGTGACGGCCGCGGCGAGCGCCTTCTCGATCTCCTTGCTGTCGAGGCGGAAGATGTGCATATCGATGCTGCGGCGCGCCTTCTGGATCGCCTTCAGCACCGGGAAGATGCCGTCGTCGGGCTGCACCAGGAGCTTCATCGACGTCAGGCGGCTTCCTTGCTGGCCTTCTTGTCCTCCCACTCGACGGCGAGCGTGTCGGGGTTCTCGACCAGCTCCAGGATCCCGTTCGTGATGCGGTCGGTGCGCTTCGCGAGCGGCAGCCGCACCCAGTAGGTGAGGTCGTCCTGGGACGACGTCCGCAGCTCGTACTTGACGCTGTGCTTGCGCAGCACGCGCTCGAGCCCGTCCCGGATCCGGGCGGACTCCTTCGCCTTCACCTTGAGCAGGAAGTTCTTCTCCCCCTCGGGCTCCTGCGACTCGAGCACCCAGATCACCGCGAGGATGACCAGCGTCGCGAGCGCGGCGATCCAGTAGATGCCGACTCCCGAGGCGAGCCCGAGCGCGAGACAGGAAAGCATCACTCCCGCGTCCTTCGGGTCGTCGATCTTCGAGCGGTAGCGCACGAGGCTCGCCGCCCCGACGATGCCGAAGGCGCGCGCCAGGCTCGCGCCGACCACCAGCATCACCAGCGCCCCGACCAGCGCGAGGATGATCTGGGTGTGGATCACCGCCGGGTCGCGCGGCGGGGTGCCGCGCCTTTGCGGCCGGAACGCGAGCGCCGCGCCGAGCGCGGCCGCCACAGGCAGGCTGACCGCGGCTTTCAGCAGCTCGTCCCACTCGCTCGGGCGACCGTTCTTCTCGGTCGCGTGCGGATCGGAGAGCGCGCCGAGCGCCGCCGGCTTCTGCTCGGCGGGCTGGAAGGCCCAGAGCGAGACGGCGGCGAGGACGGCGGCGAGCGTCAGTGCGGCCCGTCTCATGGCGTGGGGCATGGGCTCCTCTCGCTGATCGTGCGGACCTTGTCCTCGAACGCGCCCACCCAGCGCGAGACGTCGCGGCTCGCGGGGCTCGCGCCCGGGTACGCGGCGAAGTGCGCGCCTTCGAAGATCTCCCGGACCTGCTCCCGGCCGAGGCGCGCGAGCCGCTGCGCCAGGAACTGGCGGCCCGCTTCCGAGATCGTGGCCTGGCCGAACGTGGCGCCCTTCATCCGCGGAGACTGGATCGCGACGAGGCAGAGCGCCTCGTCCTTCCAGATCGGCGCGGCCCTCCAACCCTCGAGGTCGAGCTTGAGCGCCCGCGCCGGCCCGCCCACGCCTCCGAAGCTGGCGCCGACGTCCTGCATGTACGCGAACGGCAGGCGGCAGCCGGCGGCTCCCGCGACCGTGGCGTCGAGGCAGACGAGGCGCTGGTTGTCGGGGTGCGTGTCCCAGTCGTCGAGCAGGACCGCGAGGAGCCGCAGCGCGTCGCGTTCCGCGCGCCGCGCGCGCTTCGCGGCGGGCGTGCCCTCGACGCGGCCGAGCTCGCCCCAGCTCCACCCGTCCTCGTCGCCGGTCCTGATCGCGCGCCCCTCGAGGCGCCGCTCGACCGAGACGTTCGTGAAGTCGACGTAGCTGCCGTAGTCCACGTCGATCTTCAGCTGGCCGTCCGTCCCGCGCCGGATCCCGAAGACGGGCGCGCACTGCCGGCGCCGCTCGGCGAACGGGCTCGACACGCAGCTCAAGAGCGCGAAGGGATCGGCCGGGCAGCCGAAGCAGCGGAGTCGGCCGACGAAGTACATGCGGTCGGCGCCCGCGCCCAGCGCCAGCAGCAGCCGCGTCGCCGCGACCTCGGTGTAGATCTCCGGGTTGCCTCCGTACTTGACCTTCAGCACGGAGCCGCCTTCGAACACGCACTCGAACTTGGGCACCGTGCCGCCGGTCCTGCCGGGCAGGAACTTGCAGACGAGCTCGTCGCGCTGGCCGAAGAAGTCGTCGGGCTGGCGGTCGAGCCGCGCCAGCGCCGAAGCGCCCGGCGGCGGGCGGAAGACGGCGGCGCGCGCGAGCGCATCCTCGCGTAGGCGCGCCGCCGCCGGCCGCGGCAGCTCGAAGCCGGCGTCCGTCTTGCGCGGGTCGAACCCGCGCGCGGGGAGGACCGATGGCAGCCGGCTCGCCTGGCACGGCGCCGTCGCCGCGAGTCCGACCGAGAGCGCGAGCGTCGCCGCAGCCGGCCGTGTCATGCGAAGGAGCCTCCCGGTGTCCGCCCCGCGCACGGGGCTCTCGTTCAGCGCCTGGCGAGCGTCAGCGGCCGCTCGAGCTGGACGGTGAGCACGGTGCCGGCCGGCAGCTCGACCTCGTCGCCCGAGCTGGCCACGACCGCGCCGCCGCCGCCGACGATGGCACCGAGCACCGCGCCCTTGCCGCCGTCGAGCACGGCGCCGAGCACGCCGCCGATCACGGCTCCGAGGCCCGCCCTGCTCTTGTCGACGCCCTCGTTGACCTTCACCACGCGTGCGTCCATCCCGACCTGCTGTCCGTTCACCACCAGCGAGTCGAACGTCATCTCGACGCGGCCGCCCTTCGACGGACGCTGCGCCCGCTCGACGCGCGAGACCGTCCCGCGGACCGCGGTGCCCGCGGGAATCGCCGTGTGGCCGTCGCGCGTGACCGACTGCACGACCGTCGCGTCGACGCGCTCCTCGAGGCGCGCCGTCTTCGAGGACACCGGCTCCTCGAGGCGGATGCGGATCTCGGTGCCGTCGGGCAGGTCCATGGCGCGGCCGCGCGCGGGGGCGTGGTCGGGGCTGTCGTACGCCACCTCGATGTCGCGGGTCAGGCTCTGGATGTCGCGGCGCAGGTCGGCCACCTCGGCCTTCGAGGCGCCGAGGCCTTGGGACGGGTCCTGCTGGTGCTCGCGCATCTGGTCGCGCAGCACCACGAGGCGGTCGCGCAGCTGCTGCTCGCGCTCGCGGAACTCGCGCGCGCGCGGGTGGCTGTCCTCCAGCATCTGCAGGTTGTCGTCGAGCCGGTTCACTTCGGTCCGCAGCTCGCGCAGGTCGGCGGGTGTGGCTCCCTCGGGATGATCGGCGAGGACCGGACGCGAGCCCACGGTTGCGAATACGAGAAGGATGAAGCCCACTCGTGCCAGGTGCTTCATGACACGCTCCTTTCCAGCGAAAGCCTCCGCGCACGAGCCTCCCGGGGCGGAACGCTTCTCGCTGCACCTGCCAAGAGCAAGACGGCGGCCAGGTGCATTTCCGGCTCGCAAGCCTCTGGGCCTCAAGAGGATGGGCGGAGGACCCCCCGCGCGCGCGGGAGGCTCCCCCGCGCGCTTTGTAGATTTCTCCTTTAACCTCACGCGGTGGGAACCGGCTCTCTCGATCGGCTGCGGTCCCTGAGCGGCCTCGACCGCGCGGACGCGCGTCTGCTCTGGTCGCTGCTCGGCGTCGTGCTGTCGATCTGGACGTTCGTACTCGTCGCCGACCTCGTCACGGCGGGACGCACGCAGTCCGTCGACGACCGGCTGATGCAGTCGCTCCGCGTCGACCATCGACCGGCCGACCCGCGCGGTCCCGGCTGGCTGCCGGGGACGATGCGCGACGTCACGGCGCTCGGCAGCCCGCCCGTGCTGTCGCTCTGCGTGTTCGCCGTCGCGGGCGCGCTCGCGGTGCGCCGTCAGTTCCACGCGCTCGGCCTGCTGCTCGTGGCGAGCGCGGGCGGGCTGGTGCTGAACGATCTGCTGAAGGACCTGTTCGGCCGCCCGCGGCCCCCGGTCGAGTTCCACCTGACCCAGGTCAGCAGCATGAGCTTCCCGAGCGGGCACGCGATGCTCTCGGCGATCATCTACCTGACGCTCGCGGCGTTCCTGGCGCGCCTCGTCCAGCCGCGCGCGCTCAAGCTCTACTTCGTCGGCCTCGCTTTCCTGCTGAGCCTGCTCGTCGGCGCGAGCCGCGTCTATCTCGGCGTGCACTATGCGAGCGACGTGCTCGCGGGATGGACGGCCGGGCTCGCCTGGGCGCTCGTCTGCTGGACCGTGGCGAGCGCGCTGCAGCGGCACGGATCGGTGGAGCCCCCCAGGTAGGCGAACGGGCCGAACGCGTCCCGGCTCCGGGATGGGTGCGGGAATTGCAAGGCATCCCGCATGGTCTTCCGGCCGATCGCGCTCTGGCTCGCGGCCGCGCTCGTGGCGTTCGCCGCCGATTCGGAAAAACCCCAGCCGATTCCGGTGCGCTATCCCGAGGGGCTCGTGCACGGTTATCTCGCGCTGCGCACCCTGCAGGGCGAGACGCTCGCCGCGGGCGATCTGCTGCAGCAGGCACGCGGGGACGAGGTCTCGAGCCGCCTGGTGTTCCACTTCAAGGACGGCTCGCTCCACCAGGAGGACGCGGTCTTCAGCCAGCGGGGCTATTTCCGCTTGAAGAGCTACCGGCTGCAGCAGAAGGGGCCGGCCTTCGAGCACCCGCTCGGCGTCTCGATCGACGGCGAGCACGGCGTCGTGACCGTGCGCTACACGGACGAGGACGGAAAGGAGCGCGTCGAGACCGAGCAGCTCGAGCTGCCCGCCGACCTCGCCAACGGCCTCGTTCCGGTGCTGCTCAAGAACGGCAGGCCCGAGGCACCGCCGTCGATGCACTTCGTCGCGGCGACGCCCAAGCCGCGCGTGGTGCGGCTCGAGACGAGCGCCGTCGGCGAGGCGCCGTTCGTGGTCGCGGGCGACACGCGCAAGGCCGTGCACTACGTGCTCAAGATCGAGATCGGCGGCCTCACCGGCTTCTTCGCGAAGCTGCTCGGCAAGCAGCCGCCCGACACCCACGTGTGGATCCAGCACGGAGACTTTCCGGCGTTCGTGAGGTCCGAAGGACCGCTCTCGGTCGGCGGGCCCGCGTGGCGCATCGAGCTCACCGGCCCGCGCTGGCAGAACGAGTCCGCAGGCGCGACGGGCGCCGAGCGCTGAGGGCCGCGGCCCGCCGCGGATCAGCGCTGCCGGGCTTAGGCCCTGTCCCGCGGCGGCGCGACCGACGCGGCGTCGGCGGCGGCCCAGCGCTCCCTGAGCCTCGCCATCGCCCGCTCCGCTTCTTCGTGCGCGGCCTGCGACGCGGCCTTGAAGAGCTTCACCCGGTAGTCGCCGTCGTTGCGGCGGCCGGGCCTCGCGTTCTCGGCCGGTGGGCTCGATCGGGCATCCATCGAGACCTGCATACTTTTCGACCTTTCAGCGCGAACACGGTGCAAAGATCGCGCCGGCCGCCTCCACCGAGCAGGGACGCCGTGCGTGCCCCGATTTGTGGGCTCCCATCGGCGGGGGTCTGATGGGTAGGCATCCGCGGCACGCAACGCGGGCCGATGCGCACGCCTTTTTGTAGATTCCTCCGCGGCTACTGGGGACGTGCCCATCCCGGCGGAAGCCCGGTGCGGCGGAACTGTTCCTCGAGGTCCGCGAGCGCCTGCTTCGCCTGCCGGAATTCGTTGCTCTCCACGAACTCCCGGACCTTCATCTGCACCGGCACGCCCTGGTAGTACTCGGTGCGCACGACCTCCTGCCAGCAGGCAGCCTCGGCCTGGGCGAGCTGCTCGCGGGCGTTCGCGAAGCGCACGCGCCACTCGGCCTCCACCAGCTTGCGCTCCTCGCGCTCGCGGTCGAGGTCGTCTCTCCCGTCCGGCTTCGCGGAGCCGCCCGCCTTCGCGGCGTCCGGCTTCGCAGCCGCGTCCTTGTCGCCGGCCGCGTCGGCCGGCGCCGCGCCGGTCGACTGGCCTTTGTCGAGGTCGGCGTCGGTGAACACCTTCGCGGGAGCCGAGGCGGCCGGCTGCTCCTTGCGCTTCTGGCGCGCGCGCGCCGCGGCGTCTCCCACGCCCTGCGCGCGTGCGGCCGACGGCGCGACCAGCGCCAGCAACGAGACGACGACGAGGAAGCGGCCATGCTTCATGGCGGTGCTCCTTCCGAGAGACTAATCGTTGCGCAGCGACGCCACCGGGTCGACCGCGGCCGCGCGTCGCGCCGGCACGTAGCAGGCGGCGAGCGCGGCGAGCAGCAGCAGCCCGGGCACGCACAGGAACGTCAAGGGATCGGTCGCGGCGGTCTCGAACAGCAGCGATCGCATCGCGCGCGTGAGCGCGAGCGCCGCGAGCAGCCCGGCCGCCACGCCGGCGCCACAGATCGAGAGCCCCTCGCGCAGCACGAACGCGAGGAGCGTCCGCGGCGAGGCTCCGAGCGCGAGCCGGATCCCCAGCTCGCGCGCGCCCTGGCCCACCTGGTAGGCCATCACGCCGTAGGTGCCGAGCGTGCCGAGCGCGAGCGCCAGGCCCGCGAACAGGCTGAGCAGCAGCGCCCCGAAGCGGCGCTGCGCGAGCGAGGCGTCCACGCGTTCGCTCATCGTGCGCAGCCCGTAGATCGGCAGCTCGGGATCGAGCGCGAGGAGCTCGCGCCGCGCGGCGGCCGCGAGCGACGCCACGCGGGTGCGGCTGCGCAGCGTCACGTTCATCGAGCGGGCCGGGAACTGCGCGTGCGGGTGGTAGAGCGCGATGCGCGAGTCGGCGTCGAGGCGGTCCTGCTTGATGCGCCCGACCACTCCGACCACGCTGAGCCAGGGAGCCGTCGCGCTCGCGTCGATGCCGCCCGAGCGGACGCGCTTGCCGAGCGGGTCCTGCCCGGGCCAGAGCCGGGCGGCGAGCGCCGCGTCGACCACGATCACGCGCGGCGCCTCGCGGGTGTCGTGCGCGTCGAAGAGACGCCCGGCGACGAGCGGGATCTGCATGGCGCGGAAGTAGTCGCCGCCCACGACGCGGATGTCGGCGTTGATGAACGCCTCGCCCGGCGCGGGCGCGCGGCCCTCGACCGTGATCGGCCCCCACGCCATCATCTGGCTGAGCGGCAGCGCGGAGACGCCGCCCGCCGCGTCGACCCCAGGCAGCCGCGCCAGCCGCTGCCACAGATCCCTGTAGGCCTCGAGCACCGCGGGCGACTTCTCGTAGCGGCGACCCGTCAGCGTCAGCTCGAACGTCAGCACGTCTTTCGGGTTGAAGCCGGGCGGCACCTGCTGCACGCGGGCGAAGCTGCGGAGCAGCAGCCCCGCCGCCACCAGCACGACGACGGAGAGCGCGATCTCGGACGCGACCAGCAGCCGGCGCAGGCCGTCGCGCCGCGAGAGGATTCCGCCCGAGCCGGACGAGCCGCCGCGGCCTTCGGCGAGAGCCGCGTGGAGCTCGGAGCGCGCCAGGCGCAGCGCCGGCAGCAGGCCGAAGGCCAGGCCCGACGCGACCGCGAGCGCGAGCGTGAACAGCAGCACGCCGGGGCCCACGCCGATCTCCCCGAGGCGCGGCACGCTCGCGGCGCCGTACGCCACGAGAGCGCGCACGCCCAGGCCGCACAGGACGAGGCCGAGCGCCCCGCCGGCGAGCGCTAGCAGCAGGCTCTCGGCGAGCTGCTCGCGCACGAGCCGCCCGCGGCTCGCGCCGAGCGCGGCCCGTAGCGCGAGCTCGCGGCGGCGCGCCGTCGCGCGCGCCAGCAGCAGGTTGGCGACGTTCACGCCGGCCACCAGCAGCACGAGAGTCACCGCGGCGCCGAGCACGAAGAGCGCGCGGCGCACGTCGCCCACGACCTGCTCGTGCAGCGGAACGATCCCGAACGTCAGGCCGCCGTTCGGCGGATAGAAGGACGGGTGGTCGCGGCGCAGCCCTGCCGTGAGCGCATCCATCTCGCCCTGGGCGGCCGCCAGCGAGACGCCGGGCCGCAGTCTCCCGACGATGTTGTAGTCCTCGCGGTTGCGGGCCGCGGCCGCGTCGGCTCCGAGCGGCAGCGGCAGGACCAGCTCGGCGTGCTCGGCCCCGCCGAGCGTCGGCATCACCTCGCGCGGCACGTCGAAGCCCGGCTGCAGCACGCCCAGGATCTCGCAGGGCTCGCCGTTCAGCACCAGGGTTCGCCCGACCGCGGCCGGATCGCCACCGAAGCGGCGCAGGAACGTCGCGTAGGACAGGATCGCGCGTCCGCCCGCGCCGGGCCGCATGTCCTCCGGCCCGAACAGGCGCCCGTGCACGGCACGAGCGCCGAAGAGCGGCAAGAGCTCGGCCGAGGCGCGGATCGCGCCCACGCGCTCGGGCGCGCCGCTCCCGGTCAGGTTCTCGTTGGCGCCGATCGCGATCGCGAGGCTCTCGAACCCCGCGTGGCCGCTCTTGACGTCGAAGTACTGCGCGGTCGAGAACCAGTCCTCCGCGATGCCGAGCCCGGGCGAGCGGCTCCACAGGATCACGAGCCGCTCCGGCTCGGGATACGGCAGCGGGCGCAGCAGCAGCGCGCTCGCGACGCTGAACACCGCCGCATTCGCGCCGATCCCGAGCGCCAGCGACAGCACGACCGACGCCGCGAAACCGGGGCTCCGCGTCAGGCGTACGAGCGCGCGGCGCAGCTCGCGCGGGCTCACGCGAGGCGCTCCACCCAGAAGCGGCGCGAGCGCGCGAGCGTCAGGATCGCCTTCTCGTGGAAGGTGCGCGGGTCGCTGAACTCCGCGAGCGCCTCGTCCTGCCGGTGGACGTAGGCGCCCAGGTCCGCCAGCACCAGCCACGGGTCGTGCGGGTCGAAGAGCGTCTCGCGCACCCAGTCGAAGGCGCCCGGCGCGGGCGCGTAGCGCGAGCCGACGAGCGCGTCGAGCGCCAGGCGCACGAGCGGGTCGATGGCGTAGACGTCGCGCGGCCGGTAGACCTGCCCCTCGCGCCAGGCGTGGGTCTCGAGCGGGCCGAGGCCGAACAGGAACATGTTCAGGGCGCCGAGCACCGCCTCGAGCTCCCGCAGCGAGCCGTCGCGCGTGCCGAGCATCACCGACCCGCTCACCGCGAACCAGAGAGCGCGCGCGCCGGCGGCGCCGGAGCCCGCGGTGCCGGGCTGGTTCGCGAGGTCGGCTCCGGCGACGAGCAGCTGCGCCGCGGCCGCGTCGCAGCGCGGCAGGACCGCGACGCGCAGCGCGCGGCGCACCCGCTCGTCGGCGTTGATGGCGCCCGCCACGGCCCGCAGCAGGCGCACGAGCCGCTCGTCCGCGGGCTGGCCGGGGCCTCCCGCGCGCGCCAGCACCACGGTGCGGGGCGCCGGCGGCGTCCAGCCGCCCGCCGCGAGGCGCAGATGCTCGCGCACCAGCCAGAGCACGCTCAGGAGCGGCCGCTCGGGCGGCGCGAGCGTGCCGAGCCTCACGTCCACGAGCGAGTCGGGATCGAGATCGACGCCCGCCTCGCGCAGCAGCGACGCGAGCCGCAGGCGGTTCGCCCGCCGCGCCACGCCGAAGGCCGCGCGGAACGGCGGGTCGAACGCCAGCGTCTCGAGCTCCTCGAAGCGCTGCGGGTCGCTCGCCCAGGACGGGCCGAGCCTCTGCTCGAGGAGCTCCGCGAGGCTCGGGTTCGCCTCCACCAGGAAGCGGCGCGCGTAGACCGGGGTCGCTCCCGGCGCGAGCGCCGCCCCGCGCAGGACCTCGAAGTCCGCGAGGATCTCGCCGGCCGGACCGTCCCAGGGCACGGCGACGAGCACGCGGCCGCACGCGACGAGGGCGAGCTGCCCGAGCCGCAGCCGGCGCGGCTCGCTCTCGCGGATGAGCGACAGCCGCCGCCGCCGCCCGCCGTCGCCCGGCCAGGCCGCCTCGACCGCTTCGAGGTGCCGGCGGTTGATCTCGTACAGGATCTCGAGCAGGCGCGGGTGCTCGCGCTCGAGGTAGGGCACGCTCCAGAACGGCCGGCTGGGCTCGCTGCGCGGGGACGCGAAGCGCGCGGCGATGAGCGCGGTGGTGCGCGACCAGG
Source organism: uncultured Acidobacteriota bacterium (assembly GCA_963740655.1). Lineage (GTDB taxonomy): Bacteria > Acidobacteriota > Vicinamibacteria > Fen-336 > Fen-336 > DATBSL01. The sequence goes on along the minus strand of CAVUFF010000011.1, from coordinate 368,786 downwards.
CCTCGTCCCAGGCGAGCTGCTGCTCGTCGAGCAGCACCCGCATGCGCTCGGCGACCGCGATCGAGCCGCGCTCGTCGGCGAGCAGCAGCGTGGCGCCGTCAGCCTCGGCGTCGCGCAGCGCGCCCGCGGCGAGCGCGAACTCCTCGCGCAGGCGGGAAGGATCCTCGACCGCGTCGAGCGGGGTCGGCGCCAGCACGTGCTCGACGACCACGACTCCGCCGGCGCGCAGCGCCGGCACCAGCTCGGCGAGCGACTCGAAGCCGGCGTTGGCGGCGAGGACGTGCACGGCGCGGGTCCCGGCGCTCGGCATGCCCCTCATTCTCTCAGAACGACGCGCTCCGAACGGCGCGCTGCGAACACGCACGCGTCCCGGGCCGGAGGCTGCTGGTATAGTCGGCCGGATGTCGCACGACCCCGCGCTCCAGCTGCTGTACAAGTCGCACCCCTGGCACGGCGTCGCGATCGGGTCTGAGGCTCCGCGGCGCGTGACGGTGTTCGTCGAGATCGTGCCCGCCGACACCGTGAAGTACGAGCTCGACAAGGAATCGGGCCTGCTCAAGGTGGACCGGCCGCAGCTCTACTCGAACGTCTGCCCGAGCCCCTACGGCTTCGTGCCGCGGACACTCTGCGGCCCCGAGGTCGCGCGGCTCGCGGAAGAGCGCACCGGGCGGCGCGGGCTCGCGGGCGACGACGACCCGCTCGACATCGTGGTGCTGACCGAGAAGGACTTCGCGCACGGCAACCTGCTGGTCCAGGCGCTGCCGATCGGCGGGCTCGGCATGCTCGACGGCCACGAGGTCGACGACAAGATCGTGGCGGTGCTGGCGAAGGACGCGGTCTACGGCGGCGTGAGCGACATCGGCCAGCTGCCGACCCTGCTGACCGACCGCCTCAAGCACTACTTCCTGACCTACAAGCAGGCGCCCGAGGACACTCAGCTCGCGTGCGAGCTCCTGCGCGTCTACGGCCGCGACGAGGCCTGCGAGGCGATCCGCCGCAGCCAGGTCGACTACACCGCGCGCTTCGCGCCGGTGCTCGGGGCGCTCGCGGGCGGGAGCTGAGGTGGGAGCGATCGTCGTCACCGGCGGGGCCGGCTTCATCGGCGCCAACTTCGTGCGCAAGGCGCTCGCCGAGACCGACGCGCGCGTCGTGGTGTTCGACAAGCTCACCTACGCGGGGAACCCGGAGAGCCTCGCCGACGTTTCCGCGAGCCCGCGCTACGCGTTCTGGCAGGGCGACATCGCCGACCGCGAGGCGGTGCGCTCGCTGCTGCGCGAGGTGCGCCCCGCGGCCGTCGTCAACTTCGCGGCCGAGACGCACGTCGACCGCTCGATCGACGACCCGGCCGCATTCGTGCGGACCAACGTCGGCGGGGCCTTCGAGCTGCTCGAGGCGGCGCGCGTCTTCCTGCGCGAGCGGCCCTCCGAGGCCTTCCGCTTCCTGCACGTCTCGACCGACGAGGTCTACGGCACGCTCGGCGCGACCGGCGCCTTCTCCGAGGCGACGCCCTACGCGCCCAACTCGCCCTACGCCGCCTCCAAGGCCGGGGCCGACCACCTCGTGCGCGCGTACCACGAGACCTACCAGCTCCCGGTGCTGCTCACGAACTGCTCGAACAACTACGGCCCGTTCCAGTTCCCCGAGAAGCTGATCCCGCTCATGATCCTGAACGCGCTCGAGGGCCGCAGCCTCCCGATCTACGGCGACGGCGGCAACGTGCGCGACTGGCTCTACGTCGAGGACCACTGCGAGGGCATCCTGCTCGTGCTGCGCAAGGGCGCTCCCGGCGCGAAGTACAACATCGGCGGCGGCAACGAGCGCACGAACCTTCAGGTGGTCGACGCGCTCTGCGCCTCGCTCGAGGCCGAGCTGCCGGCGGCGAAGAACCCGTCGCTCGCCAAGGCCGGCCTGCGCTCGTACGCGGAACTCAAGACGTTCGTGCCCGATCGGCCCGGCCATGACCGCCGCTACGCGATCGACGCCTCCAAGATCCGGGCGGAGCTCGGCTGGAGTCCGCGCCACGCGTTCGAGGCGGGCCTCCGGGAGACCGTGCGCTGGTACCTCGCGAACAAGCCCTGGTGCGAGGCCGTGCAGTCGGGCAAGTACCGGCGCGAGCGGCTGGGCCTCACGAGCTGACCTCGGACCGTCTGCAGCCGCTGTGTCTCGTCAGTAGATCCTGAACTGCACGGGGATGTGTGCGAGCACCGCCGTCGGCTCCCCCTTCTTCACGGCGGGCTGGAACAACCACTGCCTGACGGTCGCCAAGGCCGCCTCGTCGAGGCCTGGAGCCGACTGGACGACGTGGCTCCGGGAGACGCGGCCCTGGGGGTCGATCAGGACCTCCAAGAGCACGGTTCCTTCGATGCGCGCCTTGAAGGCCGCGAGCGGGTAGATGGGCTTGGGCATTCGGATCGGCTTCGGCGGCCGGTCGTAGTCGCTCGCCGGGATCCCGGACGGGCCGCCTTGCGCCGGACTCGGCGGTGAGGGCGCCGGTCCGCTTGCGGGCGCTCGCGAATGCAGCGCGGCGGCCACTTCAGCCGAACCGGGCGGTTCGGGCTGACCACGCAGGCCGGCCGCAGCGGACCGAGCTGCAGATCGAACGGTCGGATCCTGGTCCGTCGCCGCAAGCTCGTCGAGCCGTTGCAGCACGCCCTCGACCTCGTCCGCGCTGAGGTCGGCACCCGGTCGAAGCCCTCCAAGGTTCCGGACCGCCGCCGCACGGATCGTGTCGGTGGCGTTGCTCAGCGAGCCCATCAGGCCGCCGTAGCGGAACGGCTGCGCGTCGAAGCGCACGGTCACGGTGGCCTTCGACGACGCGGGCTTGCCCCCGCGGACGGCCCGCTCGAACTGCCACTCCATCACTGCGTCGATTGCAGCCTCGTAGAGCGGCGACACGCCGCTCAGGATCTTCAGCGAGGTCACTTTGCCCTTATCGCCGATCGCGCACTCGAGCACGACTTCTCCAGCAAGTCCCGCGAGGCGCGCTTCCTCCGGATAGACCGCCGCTACCGACTTGATCCGCGGTGGACCCTTGACGTCCACGACGCCCTCGCTGGAGTTGACGTCCGCGGCGAGAGACTGAACGAGGGCGAGGTTCAGCAGGAGCGCCGCCAGCATTGACTCGGACCTCCGTCGTGACGGATCTTCTCATTGAGACGGCCACGCGCCGCACGTTTCGCAACTTCGCTGGACTATGATCGCCGCGGATGAAATTCCTCCCGACCGACCTCCCCGGCGTCGTCCTCATCGAGCCGGACGTCTTCAAGGACCCGCGCGGCTTCTTCCTCGAGACCTACCACGAGCGTAAGTACGCCGAGGGCGGGATCGCCGGGCCGTTCGTCCAGGACAACCATTCGTACTCGGCGCGGGGCACGCTGCGCGGCCTGCACGCGCAGCTCGGTCACCCGCAGGGCAAGCTGGTGCGCGCGGTCGAGGGCGAGATGTTCGACGTCGCCGTCGACATCCGGCGCGGCTCGCCGACGCTCGGCAAGTGGGTGGGCTTCAAGCTCTCCGGCGACAACTTCCGCCAGCTCTGGATCCCGCCCGGCTTCGCCCACGGCTTCTGCGTCACGAGCGAGCGGGTGCACGTCGAGTACAAGTGCACGGGCTTCTACGACAAGGCCGACGAGGTCGCGATCGCCTGGAACGACCCCGCGATCGGGATCGCCTGGCCGATCCAGAACCCGACGCTCTCGGCCAAGGACAGTGCCGCCCCCCGCCTGGCCGAGCTTCTCGAACGACTGACCGCCTGACAGAGGTGGCGCGGTTTCGCGCCCGCGACCTCCGTGGCGACCGCCGAGCGCCCTGGGTTATGATGCCCGTCTCGATGGCCGTATGCGGCCCCTCGTCGGGCGCCCGCGCGGCCGTCCAGAATCCGCCAGGACCGGAAAGGGCCAATCCCGACATGGGTCTTCTCGACCTCTTCCAGGGCAAGTTCGTGGACCCCACCTACCCCGGCGTGCACGCCGGCGGCAACGTGATCACGACGACACTCGACTCGGTCGTCAAGTGGGGCCGGCGCTCCTCGATCTGGCCGATGCCGTTCGGGACCGCGTGCTGCGCGATCGAGTTCATGGCGCTGTCGGCCTCGCACTACGACATCGCGCGCTTCGGCGCCGAGGTGCTGCGCTTCTCGCCGCGCCAGGCCGATCTCATGTTCGTGGCCGGGACGATCCCCGACAAGCTCGCTCCGGTGCTGAAGACGATCTACGACCAGATGCCCGAGCCGAAGTGGGTGATCTCGATGGGCGTGTGCGCCTCGTCGGGCGGCTTCTACCGCTCGTACCACGTGATGCAGGGGATCGACGAGATCATTCCGGTCGACGTCTACGTGCCCGGCTGCCCGCCCTCGCCCGAGGGGCTGCTGGCCGCGGTCATGAAGATCCAGGAGCGGATCAAGAACAGCGAGCAGGCGAAGGAGCCGCAGGGCGCGCATCGTCTGGGCGCGCCCGGAGCCGGCGCGATCGACCGTCGCGAGCGCCGCCAGGCCTGGGAAAAGGACGACGCGGCGCGCGCGAGAGAGGGCAAGCCGCCGCGCGGCGTGCTGCAGCTCCGCGTGCTGAACCAGGAGGCGGCGGACGAGCAGCATGGCTAGCCCCACCGCCGTCGCCGCTGCCGAGGTCCTGACCAAGCCCGCCGCCCGCGTCCTGAGCGAGGCGCTCGGCGAGCGCGTGCTCGCCGTCTCCGACTTCCGCGGCGACCTCGCGATCAGCGTCGCGCGCGGCGCCTGGGTCGAGGCCGCGCGGCTGCTGCGCGACCACCCCGAGCTCGACTTCAAGCTGTTTCTGGACCTGTGCGCGGTGGACTACCTCGACCGCGCCGACCGGCCCGAGCGCTACGAGGTCGTGCTGCACGTCTACTCGGTGTCCACCAGGCACCACGTCCGGCTCAAGACACAGGTGCCCGAGTCGGACGCGAAGCTCCCGACGCTGGTGCAGGTCTACCGCGGGGCGAACTGGTTCGAGCGCGAGGCGTGGGACCTCTACGGCATCGTCTTCGAGGGTCACCCGAACCTCTCGCGGCTCCTGACGCACGACGACTTCGTGGGCCACCCGATGCGCAAGGACTACCCGACCGCGAAGCGCCACGTGCTCAAGGTGCCCAAGGAGCTCCTGCTCCGGGTTCCCGAGGGCTCCGAGCACGTGCTGATCAACCTGGGCCCCTCGCACCCGGCGATGCACGGCACCTTCCGCGCGCAGGTGCTGCTCGACGGCGAGACGATCACCGAGGCCGAGGCCGAGATCGGCTACATGCACCGCAACTTCGAGAAGATGGCGGAGGAGCGGACCTACTGGCAGATCATCCCGTACACCGACCGGCTCAACTACTGCTCGTCGTTCATGAACGGGCACGGCTGGGCGCTGGCGGTCGAGAAGCTCTTGGGCGTTCCGGCGCCGCCACGGGCCGAGGCGATCCGCGTGATCCTCTCCGAGTTCTCGCGGATCATGGACCACATCGTCGCCGTCTCCACGAACGTGGTGGACCTGGGCGCGATCACGCCATTCTTCGTGATGTTCCGCGCGCGCGAGGTGATCTACGAGCTCCTCGAGGCCTGCTGCGGCGCTCGGCTCACGGTCTCGTACGTGCGGATCGGCGGGCTCGCGCAGGACGTGCCGGAGGACTTCGAGGCGCGCTGCCGTAAGGCGATCGAGAGCGTCAGGGACGTCTGGAAGCAGGGTCACGAGCTGCTGACGCGCAACGTCATCTTCCAGAACCGGTTCAAGGACGTGGGCGTGATGTCGAAGGATGAGGCGCTCGACTGGGGCTGGGTGGGCCCCTGTCTGCGCGGTTCGCGGCGTCGCCTACGACATCCGCAAGGACCAGCCGTACTCGGGCTACGAGCAGTACGACTTCGACGTGCCGATCGCGACGACCGGCGACTGCTTCGACCGCTACCTGGTGCGGATGGAGGAGATCCTGCAGAGCCTGCGCATCATCGAGCAGGCGCTCGCCAGGCTGCCGAAGGGCCCGGTGATCACCGACGACCGCAAGGTGGCGCTGCCACCGAAGCAAGAGGTCTACACGAACATCGAGTCGCTGATGAACCACTTCAAGCTGGTCTACGACGGCATCCTGCCGCCGGCCGGCGAGGTGTACGGCTACACCGAGGGCGCCAACGGCGAGCTCGGCTACTACGTCGTGAGCGACGGCGGGAAGTACCCGTGGCGCGTGAAGGTGCGACCGCCCTGCTACAACATCTACCAGGCCTACCCGCACATGATCAAAGGCGGCCTGATCGCGGACGCCGTGGCCATCATCGGCGGGCTCAACGTGGTCGCCGGGGAGCTCGACAGGTAAGCCATGCCGAAGTGCACCATCGACGGCAAGCCGATCGAGGTCGCGCCGGGCACGACGGTGCTGCAGGCCGCGATCGACAACGGGATCCACATGCAGTACTTCTGCTGGCACCCCGACCTGCCGGTGGACGGCAACTGCCGCACCTGCATGATCGAGGTCGAGAAGATGCCGAAGCTCCAGATCGCCTGCAACACGGTGGTCACGGAGGGCATGGTGGTCCACACCACGAGCCCGAAGGCGCACGAGGCGCAGCGCACGGCGCTCGAGTTCCTGCTCGTCAACCACCCGATCGACTGCCCCGTCTGCGACCAGGCCGGCGAGTGCTACCTGCAGGACAACTACATGCGCTACGGCCTCTACGGCTCGAAGATCGAGCTCGAGGACAAGGTCAGGAAGCGCAAGGTGGTGGACCTCGGCCCGATCATGCTCGACGCCGAGCGCTGCGTGCTGTGCTCGCGCTGCCTGCGCTTCGAGGACAAGGTCACGGGCACCAACTCGCTCGAGTTCGTGAACCGCGGCGACCACACCTCGATCTCGACCTTCGGCGAAGGCAAGATCGAGCACGAGTACGCCGGCAACCTCGCCGACGTCTGCCCGGTGGGCGCGCTCTTGTCGAAGGACTTCCGCTTCAAGATGCGGGTCTGGTTCCTGAAGGAGCACGAGTCGGTCTGCCCGGGCTGCTCGACGGGCTGCAACATCTACGTCGACGAGCGCGACGGCAGCGTGGAGCGGCTGCGCCCGCGGCGCAACGCCAGCGTCAACAAGTCGTGGCTCTGCGACCCGGGCCGCGCCGAGTACAAGAAGATCGGCGTCGTCGAGCGCGTCTCGGGCGCGCGCGTGCGCGGGGCGGGCGGCTGGGCGGGCGCGAGCGTCGCCACGGCGCTCGATCGGGTGGCCGAGGCGCTCCGGTCGGCCGGGAACGCCTCGGCCTTCCTCGCCAGCCCGCAGGGCACGAACGAGGACCTGTTCGCGTGGAAGGCGCTCGCCGAGGCCGTGGGCGGCAGGCTCGACTTCCGCGTCGGCGACCCGCAGCTCAAGCTGCGGCAGATGATCGACAAGGTCCTGCAGCACGCGGACCGCAACCCGAACACGCAGGGCTGCCTCGACCAGGGCCTGGGCCGGGACGGCGTCGACGCGATCCTGGCGGCCTGCCGCGCCGGCGCGCTGAAGGCGCTCGTGCTGCAGGGCCCCGAGCTGCTGCGCATCCCCGAAGCCGTGGACGCCGTCGCCAACGTGCCGTTCGTCGCGGTGATGGCGACGCACGAGGGTCCCGAGCTCGACCGCGCCACGGTGCTGCTGCCCGCGGCGCTCTGGGCCGAGGTGTCGGGCACCTTCACGAACTTCCAGCGGCGCGTCCAGCGCATCAACGCGGCGGTTCCCCCTCCGGGGGAGGCGCAGCCGCGCCACGAGATGACGGCCGGCCTGCTGAGCCGGCTCGGCAAGCCGCTCGCGGCCGCCACGCCGCGCGAGCTGTTCGCGCTCGTGGCGCGCGCGACCCCCGGCTACGAGGCGCTCGACTACCGGGGGCTCGGCTATCAAGGAGTGGCCCTCGAGCCGCCGCCGGACGCCGGCGCGCCGCCCGCGGAGGCGCGCGCCTGATGGCCACCCGCGTCGTCACCGTCGACCGCAACCAGAAACCGGGCGTGCTGCCGATCCTGCGCGGCCTGCAGATCACGCTCGCCAACCTCTTCCGCAGCCTGTTCCTGCGCCAGGCCTCGACGGTCTCCTACCCGGAGCAGAAGCGCCCCGTCTCGAGCCGCTACCGCGGCATCCACGTCCTGACCGAGCGCGAGGACGGCACGCCGAAGTGCGTGGCGTGCTACATGTGCGCGACCGTCTGCCCGGCCGAGTGCATCTACATCGAGTCGGGCGAGCGGCCGGAGAAGACGATCGAGAAGTACCCGACCCGCTTCGAGATCGACCTCTTGCGCTGCGTGTACTGCGGCTTCTGCGTGGACGCCTGCCCCGAGGAGGCGATCATCATGAGCCGCGAGAACGACCTCGTCGGCACCTCGCGCGCGGAGCTCGTCATCGACCGCGACCGGCTGATGGCGCGCGGCAAGCTGGTGGAGCACGGCCCGGGCTACCGCCCGGACCAGCACGACGTGCGCCGGCCGGTCCGCATCGCCGCGCTCGAGCGCCTCAAGTCCGAGCACGGCATCGTGCCGGCCATGCCCGTGCCGAAGACGCCGCGCGCCTAGACCTGCCCACCCGACTCACCGGCGCGCTGCTGTTCCTGCCGGTCCCGCTGGTGCTGTTCCTCTTCACTCGCGCCCCGCTCGGGATGCTTCCGTCGCTCGGCATCGGCATCGTGCTGATGCTCACCCACCGCCTCTACGCGCGGCCCTGGGCGCTCGCACGCTCGCGCAGACGTTGCCTGTGGTGCGGGGCCGACGTCTCCCCCGCTGCACCTTCGGCCGCCGCGCTCTCGATCGAGGATCCGCTGGGTCCTACGGAATGGCGCGCCTGCCGCGAGGCCCACGCCTCACCCGTGCGAGCCGTGCTCGCCTGGGCGGCACGTCGGCGCCTTTTCCTCACGCTCGGGATCCTCGGAACGCTGGGCGTGTTCCTCGCCTGGGCCGCGGGCTCGGAATTCCTCGCCGCGAGCCGGCTGGCGTACGACGACGCCGTGGCCTTCTTCCGTCTCGGCGTCGCGCTCTCGGTCCTGCCTCTCGGCTGGCTCGCGACTCGCGACGACGCCGCATCCGTCGAGGTGCCACGTGCGCCGTTCCCGCTTCACGGGCCCGCCCTCGTCGGGCTGCGCACGGTGCTGTGGCTGTTCCGCCTGATTGGTCTCGTGTGGCTCGCTCAGGCGTTGCTCCACGTGGCTGGACGTGTGGAGCTTCTCGGCTGATCGGAACGCGCGCGGCACTCCGCCCATGCTCGTTCTCGCTCAGGCTTGCAATCCGCCCATCATTCCCGGCGGGTTATCGTTTCGCCAGCCAGTACTCCCGGAACGCGCGCAGACGCGGCAGCGACTCGCGGTCCTTGGCCCGGTTGGCCGCTTCCTTGCTGCGAATGATGTCGTCGGGGTGGCAGACTGGGAAGCCCTCGACCAGGACGCGCCTCTGCCAAGCGTCCTCGAACGTCTCGATGCCGTCGGGTGCGAACACGAGGTCGAGGTCGAACGGTCCATTCTTGAGCTGGATGAAGTCCTTGCCCCTGCGAATCTCGCCGGCCTGGACGTCGCTCAGCTCGAATCCCAGCTCGCGCAGCGCGAGCGTGACGGCAAGGCCGTTTGCCTCGCCCTTCTCGACGAAGAGGTCGGCGTCCTGGGTCGTGTCCGGGTATCCGAGCAGGATCGCCCCGGACTTGCCGATGAACAGGTAGCGGACGCCGTGGCGCGCGAAGGCGCCCCGGACCTCCTCGGCCTGAGCATACTCAAACCGCGGGGCCATACCCCAGCCACGACGGCAGCTCGGCCGCGCACCAGGCTCGGTACTCCGCCATCGAGCCCCAGGAGCGGTAGGGCGCGTCGTCCAGCACCGGCTTGTAGGTATGAATGAACGCGTAACGCAACCTTGAGCGAAGAGGCCGGCGGGCTGCCGCCTCGAACTCGGCGATCCAGTCTTGCTTCTCATCGAGACTCGGCCTGAGCATGGCTGTCAGATTCTAGGCCGGGGACGCTCCTGGCATCGAATCACGGTCGACGGCCGGCCTCCGGATCCACTCGCCACACTCCCCGGCGGAGGAGCCGTTTCGCGAGCGGGGGCGAGCCATCGCCGGTCGGCACGAGGCCGGCAGCGGGTCCTCTGGAAGAGCACGGCCCGCGTCAGTCGTGGCTAATCGGCCACGGTCTGAGTCGAGCCCTTCTCCTTGGCGTCGAGGAACACGAGCTCGACCCTGCCGAGGCGGAGCACGTCCCCGTCCCGCAGCGGCGCCGGCTCCCGCGCGAGGCGGCGGCCCGCCACCCACGTGCCGTTCTTGCTCCCGAGGTCCTCGAGCGTCGGCGGCTCGCCCGCCGCGACCGTGAGCCGGGCGTGATGCCGCGAGACGCTGGGCGCGTCGATCCGGACCGCCACGTCCTCGTCCCGGCCGATCACGTTCGCGCCCGCCGCGAGCGGGATGAGCCGGCTCTCCCAGAGCAGGCGCGCCGTCAGGAAGCCGGCCGACTCGCCCGCTGCATCCGCTGAAGCCGGAGCCTGCGGCGCGTCCGTCTGCGCCTCGGCGGCGAACGCGTAGCCGAAGCCGTGGACGGTGCGGATATAGCGCGGCTCGCGCGCGTCGTCGCCGAGCGCCTCCCGCAGCTCGCCCACCAGGCTGTTGAGGGTCGACTCCGAGACGACGGTCAGGGGCCAGACGCGGTCGCGCACCTGCTGCTTCGAGAGCGCGCGCGGCCGCTCCGCCACGAGCAGCGCCAGCAGCTCGAAGGCCTTGCGCGTGAGCGCGACCGGCGCGCCCGCGCGCGTGAGCAGGCGGCGCTCGCCGTCCAGCTCGAAGTCTTCGAAGCGCGTCCCCATCGCGTCGTGCCTCCGCCTTGCGGATTCTGGGCGGCACGGGCCGGCGCTGTAAAGGCCGCCGCCCGACGAAAATCCGCGATTTCCCCGGGGACTTCTGCAGGCTCCCGGCCGAACTTCCCGCCCAAGACACGAGGGTGAAGCGCCTGGCCAGGCGGCTCCCGAGCCCGAAAGGAGCCGCCGATGTCCGACCGTCCGCTCGTCCGCCGCCTCTTCGTCGTCGCGCTCGCAGCCGCCAGCGTCTCCCTCCCCGCCGCCGAACCCGGCGACAAGCCCGACACGCGCCGCGTCGCCCACGAGCCGCTCCTGGAACGTGCCCGGGAGGGAGCGCTGCGCAAGCTCGAGCAGCCCGGCTGCCTGCTGCTGCTCGAGGAGTTCAAGGACCCGTCCGGCCGGACCCTCGCGGCGAACCTCGCCGAGTGGGACCGGACGGCGGTCGAGTATCTCCGCACCACTCCCTTCCGTGACGGCTCCTTCCACCCGCTCTGCCGTGGCGGAGGCTCGGCGCTCATCAGCGTCCCGGGCATGCGGCCCATCTTCGTCTGCCCGCGCTTCAGGCGCGAGGCCGAGAAGGACCCCTGGGCCGCCGAGAACTGGGTGATCCACGAGATGCTGCACACGCTCGGCCTCGGCGAGAACCCGCCCTCGAGCCGCGAGATCACGCAGCGCGTCGCCGAGCGCTGCCGTTAGCCTCGAACGCCGTCAGTGGGTCAGTGCAGCAGGCCGTCGATGGCGTCGACCACCAGCAGCGTGCCGACGGCGAGCTTCAGCAGGTCGCCGTCGAGCGTCACGTAGACGTAGCCCGCGGGCGGCTTGCCGATCCGCGCCTGCAGCTCCGGCGGCGGCTGCTTGTAGTGCGTGCCCGGCGGCAGCGCGTGACCGACCTGGTAGCGCTTCTTCGCCTGCCCGGGCGGCAGGCAGCCGTTGTGCTTCTTGGCGAGGCCCGGCGGGCAGTTGCCGTGGCCGTAGGTCTCGCCGTACCAGGACTGGGCCGCTTCACGCTGCGTGGTCGTGAACGCGATCGCGGCGTCGGAGCCGCCCTGCTTCTTGCCCTTGTCGCCCTTGTCCTTCTTGTCGGCAGCCGCGCCGCGGCGCGCGGCCGGCCAGAAGCGACACGAGCGCCAGCGTCGCTGCGATTCGACTGTGGCGAGCCACCTCGCCTACCCTCGCTCTCGCCGCGCGTTTCGCGCGCCCCCCGCGATCGCCGGCACCAGCACGAGGCCATCGCCGTCCTTCACGGGCGTGTCGAGGCCCTTCTGGAAGCGGATGTCCTCCTCGTTCAGGAACACGTTCACGAAGCGGTTGAGCTCGCCCTGCGCGTCGAACAGGCGGCCGTGGAGTTTCTCGTGGCGCCGCGTCAGGTCGCGCAGCACGTCGCCCACGGTCGCGCCGGCGAGCTCCAGGCTCGAGGCGCCTCCCGTGTGCCCGCGCAGCGGCGTCGGGATCCGTACGCTGACTTTGTCGGCCATTTCTGTCCTCTATCCTCGTGGCGTCGTCTCGGACGCGAGCGTCTCGACCAGCTCGGGAGCGATCGCCTTGAAGGCGCTGAGTTTCGCCTCGATCACCGGCACGTCGGGCAGCCGCTCCTGCTGCACCTCGATCGTCTTGAGGCCGTTCCCGGTGATCGAGATGCAGATCGACTCGTCGCGCGGGATGCGGCCCGACTCGATCAGCTTGATCGCGCACGCGAGTGTCGTGCCGCCGGCCGGCTCGGTGAAGAGTCCCTCGGCGCGCGCGAGCCGGTCGACGGCGGCCAGGATCTCAAGGTCGCTGGCCGACGCGCCGTGCCCGCCGGACTCGCGCACGACGCGGATCGCGTAGGGCCCGTCGGCAGGGTTGCCGATCGCGATCGACTTCGCGATCGTGTTCGGCTTCTGCGGCTGGAAGGTCTCGGTCCCGGCCTCGATCGCGCGCACCACCGGGTCGCAGCCGGCCGCCTGCGCGGCGTGGATCCGGGGCCCGTCGTCCGAGACGAGCCCGAGGTCGATGAACTCGCGGTAGCCCTTCCATACCTTGGGCAGGATCGTCCCGCCGGCGACCGGCACCACCGTGTGGCGCGGCAGCCGCCAGCCCAGCTGCTCGGCGATCTCGAAGCCGTGGGTCTTGGCACCCTCCGTGTAGTAGGGCCGCAGGTTCACGTTGACGATCGCCCAGCCGTACTCGTCGGCGATCTCGGTGCAGAGCCGGTTGACGTCGTCGTAGCTGCCGCGGATCTTGACCATGCGCGGGCCGAACACGAGCGTGCCCGTGACCTTGCCCGTCTCCAGGTCGTGCGGGATGAACACCACTGCGCGCAGGCCCGCAGCGGCCGCGTGCGCCGCGACCGAGTGCGCCAGGTTGCCGGTGGAGGCGCAGCCGACGGTCGTGTAGCCGAACTCGATCGCGCGCGTGATCGCCACCGAGACGACGCGGTCCTTGTAGCTGAAGGTCGGGTAGTTCGCGCTGTCGTCCTTCAGCCACAGCTCGCGCACGCCGAGCTGCCTGCCGAGCCGCTCGGCGCGCACCAGCGGCGTGAGCCCCGAGCGCAGCCCGACGCGCGGCTCGCCCTCGATCGGCAAGAGGTCGCGGTAGCGCCAGAGCGAGCGCGGACCCGCCTCGATCCGCTCGCGGGTGACGACGCCGCGCATCGCGGCGTAGTCGTAGCTCACCTCGACCGGCCCGAAGCACTCGTCGCAGATCATCCGCGCCGTGAGGGGGTAGGCCGTCCCGCATTCCTTGCACGTCAGCCCGCGAACGAAGCTCATTCCTGGCTCCTGTCTCCGGCCGCTTCAGTAGGTCGGCAGCGAGGGGTCCACCTCGCGCGCCCAGGCGAGGACACCGCCCCGCAGGTTCAGCAGCCGGCGGAAGCCGGCCCGGCGCAGCTGCGCGATCGCCTTGGCCGAGCGCACGCCCGACTTGCAGTGCATCACGTAGGTCTTCGACGAGTCGAACTCGTGCAGGTGCTCGCTCAGGCTGCCGAGCGGCACCAGCCGCGTGCCCGGGATGCGCACGATCTCCCACTCGTGGGGGTCGCGCACGTCGATCACCTCGAGCGGCTCGCCCTTGTCGAGGCGGCGCTTCAGCTCGCTGGCCGAGATCTCCTCGACCGCCTCGGCGTCCTCGCCGCGCCCGATCCCGCAGAACGCCGCGTAGTCCTGCAGCTCGCGGATCGTCGGGTGCTCGCCGCACAGCGGGCAGCGCGGGTCGCGCCGTAGCTTGACCTCGGTGAAGCTCATCGCGAGCGCGTCGTAGAGCAGCAGCCGCCCCACGAGCGGCTCGCCGATCCCGAGCAGGATCTTGAGCGCCTCCGTGGCCTGGATCCCGCCGATGACGCCCGGCAGGATCCCGAGCACGCCGCCCTCGGCGCAGCTCGGCACGAGGCCCGGCGGCGGCGGCTCGGGATACAGGCAGCGGTAGCACGGGCCGCGGTCGGGCCAGAAGACGCTCGCCTGGCCCTCGAAGCGGAAGATCGAGCCGTAGACGTTCGGCTTCTTGAGCAGGTAGCAGGCGTCGTTCGTCAGGTAGCGCGTCTCGAAGTTGTCGGTGCCGTCCACCACCACGTCGTAGCCCGCGAGGATCGAAAGCGCGTTGTCGGCGTTGAGCGCCGTGGCGTGCGTCTCGACCTTGACGTGCGGGTTGAGCGCGCCGAGCCGCGCCCGCGCGCTCTCGAGCTTGGGCTTGCCGATCCAGCTCGTGTCGTGCAGCACCTGGCGCTGCAGGTTGCTCTCGTCCACCACGTCGAAGTCCAGGATGCCCAGGCGCCCCACGCCGGCCGCGGCCAGGTAGAGAGCGGCCGGGGACCCGAGTCCGCCGGCCCCGACCAGGAGCACGCTCCCCTGCTTCAGCTTGAGCTGCCCCTCCATCGTCACCTCGGGCATGATCAGGTGCCGCGAGTAGCGGGCGATCTCCTCGCGCGTCAGCTCCGAAGTCAACGTCTCCGCGTCGCTCATCGACCCCTCCGGTCGCTCGGTCACTCGAGCCGCGTCTGCAGGCTCATCCGCCCGCCCGTCGCGCTCGCGAAGAAGCCCTCGAACGCGCGGCGGAAGCCGTCGAGCTTGGCCACCGCGGCCGGGTCGGGGCTGTGCCCCGCGCTCGACACGTAGATCCACGCCTGGCGGTGCTGGAACGGCCCGCTGCCCGCAGGCGGATTGCGCGCCCCCATCGCTGCGACGACCGCCGCGATCGTCACCTCGCGCCGCGTCCCGTTCATGCTGACGCCCGAGCGCGGGGAGCTCTCGCGCGTGAGCGCGAGCGAGGTCGGGTCCGTCACCACCGGCGCCTCGACGTAGAACGCCGCCTCTACCTCGGACTCGCGCAGCAGGCCCATCGAGTAGAGGTCGAAGGGACCGTAACGCTGGACGGGCGCGAGCGTGCGGAAGCTGCCGCCCTGGTCCTGGATCTCGTTGCCCTCGAGCACCGAGGCGTCGGAGTCGGTGAAGAAGCTCCAGTGCGCGAGCTGGCGGCCGAGCCAGGCGTCGTTCGGCCCGCCGCCGTCCGTGAACTTGAGCGTGGCGCCCCAGCGGTGGCCGGTCTCGTGGGCGACCAGCGACATCGCGGTGTTCTCGCCGTTGACGCGCGCGTTCGGGTCGGCCGGGTACTTGGTGAGCGTGTCCATCAGCACGACGCTCGCCAGGCGGCCGCCGCTGCCGTACTGCGACGCGAGGTCCACCTGGTCCTGGCCGATGCCGCGGATCGAGTTCTTGACCGAGGTCTCGAACGCGAAGGTGTCGGCGTCGGTCACGCGGGTGTCGGTCCAGAACACGAGCTGGTCGTAGCTGTCGCCGAACTCGGCGTAGAAGCTGCGCGCGGCGCCCACCAGGTCGATCGAGCGCTCGGCCGCGAAACGCTCGCCCACGGCTGCCGGCCCGCCCGCCGTCGCCGTCGACAAGTCGACGGCGGCGAAGGCCGTGGACGCTCCCGGCGCGAGCGCCACAACGGCGTCGCGCAGCGTGGTGGACGCGTCGAAGCGCATCTCGACGCCGCCACCGGGCAAGAGCGTCGCCTGGGCCGTGACGCGGCCGGTGTTGTCGAAGTTCGGCACGTTGCACCAGGTGATCGTGAACTGGGAGGCGCTCGCGCTCTCGAAGACGCCGCCGCCCTTGCCCGGGTCGAGGTCCGCGAAGAAGAGCGCGGCCCGCGGCGGGCCCGAGAGCACGCGGCCGAGCGAGCGGTCCTCGGTCCCCACGTCGCCACGCGTGAAGGTCAGGCTGCCGTCGGAGTTCACGAAGGCGCTGCCGCGCGCGGCGCCGTAGAAGCTGAAGGAGAAGCCGAGCGGCTCCTCGCTCGTCGCGTCGTCGCCGAGCGACAACCGCCGCCCGAGGTCGGAGTGGAAGGCGGCGCTCGTGCGCGTGACGTCGTAGCCGCCCTGCGCGTTCGGGTCGAAGCGCAGCCCGACGCCGCCGAGGTCGAAGTTGTTGCTGCCCACCACGAGCGCGCCGTTGTCGTTCAGGAGCGCGATGTCGCCCGAGCGCGGCGCCGCGGCCGCAGCGCTCGGCGGCTCCAGCCCCAGCGCGAACGCGCGCGCCGCGTCCGCGCGCGCGACTTGGTGCAGGCCGACGAACTCGCGCGGGTCGCGCACGTCGTAGCCGAGCGCGCCGGCCTTCGGTCCGGGCGCGGCCGCTGAGGCGCTCGCGACCTCCGGCCGCTCGGCGAGCGCGGAGCTGCACGGGTTCGAGGCACTCACCGGGGGCGGCGCGGGACTGCCGGAGCCGCTCGAGGGCGAGCCCGGCGACGAGCCGCCACCGCCGCATGCGGGCAGTGCCAGCGCGGCGACGAGCGCCAGCGCGAACGCGTGACGGACGCGGGACGGGCGCGTCACGTCAGCTCTCGCGCGCGACGGCGGGCTGGGCCGCATACGGGTCCACCGGGCGCGCGTAGAAGTAGCCCTGGCCCCAGGGGACGCCGAGCTCGCGGAGCGCCTCCACCTCCTCGCGCGCCTGGATCCCCTCGGCGATAACGGTCGCCCCGAGCCCGCCGCCCATGTCGAGGATCGCCTTGACGACCTGCTGGCTGACCTTCTTCTGGTGGACGTCGCGCACGAGCGCGATGTCGATCTTCAGGTAGGCGGGCTTCAGCGTCGCCACCGTCTCGAGGCCAGAGTAGCCCGCGCCCACGTCGTCGATCGCAAAAGAGAAGCCGAGGTCGGTGAAAGCGTGCATCGCCTCGCGGTAGATGTTGAGGTTCTCGATCACCTGACGCTCGGTGATCTCGAGCGTGACCGTGCTCGGGGCGAGGTCGGGCCCGAGGTACTCGAGGACGCCGTGGCCGAGGAAGCTCGTGTCGCGCACCGTGGCGGGCACCGTGTTGATGAACAGCCGCTCGCGGCGCGCGAGCACGTGCCAGTCGACGAACGCCTGCCGCCGGCACGCCCGCTCCAGCTCCTCGGTCATGCCGTGGCGCGCCGCCTGGCCGAACAGCACGATCGGCAGCTCGACCTCCGACCCGCGCGGACCGCGCGAGAGCCCCTCCCAGGCCACCACGCTGCCGTTCTTGAGATCCACGATCGGCTGGAACGCCGTCCAGATCTCGCGGTTCTGGATGATCTCGAGCAGGCGCTCGCGCTGGTCGCGCTCGCGGATCCGCACGCGCATGAGAGCGCACGTCGCCGCATCCTCCACGAGGCGCAGGATCTGGCGCTCCGGGCTCTCGAGCGGGCTCCAGAGCACCACCCCGTAGCCGGCGACGAGCACCGGCCGCTCGCGCAGGTACGGCAGCGTGAGCCGGCCGACGCGCGGATTCAGGTAGTCCTCGACGCGAGCCACCAGCTTGCGCAGCGTCTCGGAGCGGAACGGCGTGTCCCCCCGCCGCGGCCCCGAGAGGAACAGCATGAAGCGGTCGCCCTCCCGCTCGTCCCGCGTGACGAAGTCGTCCTGCCGGAAGTTCTCCCGCATCGAGGCCATGAGCGGGTCCACCTGCTCGCGCAGCGAGCGGAACGCCGCGCCGCCGAAGCTCTTCTCGATGTGGGCGAGCGGAGCGAGGTCGACCAGCACGGCCGCCAGGTAGCCCTGCTGGCGCAGCATGGCCGTGATGTCGTCCTGTACCTCCCGGAACGTCGGGATCAGCATCCGGACATTCTCTGCCCGGGGGGCCCTCCGCGGCAACGTCGCCGGGGCAGCGCCGACGCGGCCCGCGCTGGTTCGGCGCTATTCCGGCGGCGTCTCCCCGCGGCGGGCCAGCCCGGCGCTCGAGGGCTTCAGGCGGCCCTCGGCCTGGAGCGCCCGCCGCAGCAGGAACTCGATCTGCGCGTTGAGGCTGCGCAGGTCGTCACCGGCCCAGCGCTGGACCGCCTCGAGCACGTCGCGGTCCACTCGCAGCAGGAAGGGCTTGCGCTCGGCCAAACGCTCACCCGGCTATTGGTAGAGCGTCCCGGTGTTGACGACCGGCTGCGCTTCGCGGTCGGCGCACAGGACGACGAGCAGGTTCGTCACCATCGCCGCCTTGCGCTCCTCGTCGAGCTTCACCTGGCTGCTCTTCGAGAGCAGCTCGAGCGCCATCTCCACCATCCCGACCGCGCCCTCGACGATCTTCTGCCGCGCCGCGATGATGGCTCCCGCCTGCTGGCGCCGCAGCATCGCCGACGCGATCTCGGGCGCGTAGGCGAGGTGGCTGATGCGCGCCTCGACCACCTCGACGCCGGCCTTGGCGAGGCGGTCCTGGATCTCGGCCTTCAGCCCCTTGGCGACCTCGTCGGTCGAGCCGCGCAGCGACAGGTGGCCTTCCTCGTGCGCGTCGTACGGGTAGCGCGTCGCCAGGTTGCGCACGGCGGACTCGCTCTGCACGCGCACGTAGTTCTCGTAGTCGTCCACCTCGAACACCGCCTCGGCCGTGTCGACTACCTTCCACACCACGATGGCGGCGATCTCGATCGGGTTGCCGTCGGTGTCGTTCACCTTGAGCTTCGCGCTCTCGAAGTTGCGCACGCGCAGCGAGATGCGCTTCTTCGTGTAGAAGGGGTTGGCCCAGCGCAGGCCTTCGTCGCGCACGCTGCCGCGGTACGCGCCGAAGAGCTGGAGCACGCGCGCCTCGTTCGGCGCCACCGTGAAGAGACCGGCGAGCCCGAGCGAGCTCAGCGCGAAGAGCAGGGCCCAGGCGATCGCCACGCCGCCATCGTCGGCGCGGACGGCGCTCACGAAGCCGAAGCCCGCCACCACCATCAGGATCAGAAACACGAAGATCATCAGCAGCCCCGAGGCTGTCTGGCGCTCCCGTTCCCGGATCATCTCGCTCCTCCTTCCGGAACGCACGACTCGCGAACGCTCGCCGCTCATGCGGCGACACCCGTCGTCAGATCGACTTCCACCGCGTGGACTCCTTGAGCTTCGTCCTCGCCTGCTGCGACGCGAAGAACCGCGTCAGGCCGCAGTCGCGGCAGACGACGAGCGTGAAGCGCGCGGTCCTCAGGAAGCTGCCGAGGCCGGGAAGGTAGTTGGGCGCGTGGTGTCCGCCCGCACTCGTCTCGGGCCCGCGATAGAGCGTCCTGCCGCCGCAGTTCGGACACGGCCCCACCGCTGCGTCCATCGGCTCTCCTCCTCGACTATCAATATGATATCATTTTGCGATCTTTTGTCAAGGGGCCCAGTCGGTGGCTTGATATGCTCCCGGCGGGCCGACGCCGATCCGCGACCAGGAGGATGCGTGCGGGAGAAGAAGGGGCTCGCCATCGCGTCGCTGGCGCTCGGGATCGTCGGGCTCTTCAGCGCCGGGGGCCTGCTCGTCGGCTCGCTGCTCGGGCTCGGTCTCGCCGCGGCCGCGTTGTCGAGGGGGTCGCGCGGCGGGCGCGACATCTCGTGGGCCGGCATCGCGGCCAACCTCTTCGCGCTGCTCACCGTGCTTCCGGTTGCCGTCGCGGTCCTCGCCTATCGGTCCTCGCCCGTGTCCCTCTTCGACGATCCGCTGCCCGAGCCCGCGCCACAAGACCTGGCCTTCGTGCCACTCGAGGATCCGCCACCCCGCCCACCGCCACCGCCCCCGCGGCCCTCGCCCCGGCCGCGGTCGTCGGGTGCGAGCCCGCTCCCGGCCGAGGCCGCGCCGCTCACGCGGCCCGTGCGCGTCGGCGCCGCGATCAAGGAGCCGCGCAAGCTTCGAAACGTGAGCCCGGTCTACCCGCCGGACGCCGTGCGCGCGCGCGTGCAGGGCGCCGTCGTGCTGGAGTGCACGATCAGCCCCGCCGGCAAGATCGCCCACGTGCGCCCGCTGCAGGGCCCGCCGCTCTTGCGCGACGCGGCGGTCGCCGCGGTCGAGCAGTGGGAGTACGAGCCGACGCTCCTGAACGGCGTCGCCGTGCCCGTGATCGTGACGGTCACGGTGAACTTCACGCTTCGCTGAGCGGTTAGAAGCGCAGCGGGTTCACGATCCCCGTGGCCAGCAGTCCGCCGACGGCTGCACCCAGCAGCCACAGCAGCGACGCCAGCGCCAGGAACGAGCCGCCGAAGCTCACCCGTCCCGCGAGGATCGCTCCGGGAACCGCGAGCCCCAGCAGCACGACGGCGGCGAGCGCGCTGCCGAAGGTGCCGACCATCGCCCCGCGGGCGACCAGGCGCGAGATGTCCCCGATCGAGCCGGAGCCCCTCGTCGCGAGACCCTCGGCCGCGAGCACCGCGTCCGTCCGCAGCTTGCTCTCGGGATCGCGCTCGTCGGAGGACACCACGGCCGCGGTAACGCGTAGCGCGCTCGCGACGGGCCGGGCCACGGAAGCCGCGGCCAGCAGGCCGAGGAGCGGCAGCAGGAGCAGCACGAACCCGCGCCGGCCCGAGCACGAGACGCCGTCCGCCGCTCCCGTCCGGACGAGCCCGAGCAGCAGGCCGAGGGCGCAGGCCGCGGCGAACGCCGCCCAGGCGACGCGCTCCACGAGCCAGAGCGCGGAGCACGCGGCGACGAGCTGGAGCGGGCCTTGGGATTCCGCCATCGAGGCGAAGAGGCGGACGAGCTGCCACGAGACGAAGGCGGTGGCCGCGACCGGCGGGATGAGCGCGAGCGGCAGGCACGCCGCGACGAGGCCGGCGCGCCTGCGCCCGGGCCACGCGACGGCGAGCACGGCCAGGACCGCGAGCACCACGGCCGCCAGGACGGCGACCAGGACGAGGCCCGGCAGGACGCGCGCGTCCGCCATCCCGGGCCTAGCGGTCGGACGCGCCGCGGGCGGCCCGCGTCGCGAGAAAGGCGGCGCCGATCACGGCCGCGCCGATCGCCATCAGCACGCTCAGCCCCGCGAGCCAGGCCCAGGCGTTGGCGCCGCGCGACGGAACGAGCCGCGTAAAGGCGGCCGAGCCTTCGCTCCAGGAGTCCGCGACGGCCGACGCCAGGAGCAGCGCGCCCCAGAGCACGAGCGACCCCAGCAGCACGAACCCCAGTCGTCCGAGCGTCTCGGCGGCCGCGCCGCGCGCCTTCATCCCGTGCGCCGCTCCTTCCGCTACTTGATCGTCATCCCGCCCTCGATCTTCTTCAAGTACTCGAGCAGCGTCGCTTCCTTGTAGCCGAGCGTGCGCGCCTTGCCGGCCGTCTCCTTGAACTTCGCCGCGTCCTTCAGCCCGAAGTAGGCCCAGCCCATCGTCGCCCACGCCTCGGCGTTGTCGGGGGCGATCGCGGTCGCCTTCTCGAGCACGGGCACGGCCTCCTTGTAGCGCTTGGCCTGAACGTATGCCTGGCCGAGCGAGACGAAGCCTTCGGGCTTGTTGTAGTCCGGCAGCGCCGTGAGCTTCGACAGCACGTCGATCGCCTGGCCCGATTGCTGCGCGCCGACGAGCGACGCGCCGAGGGCGGCCTGGTACTGGGTGTTGCCCGGCTCGAGCGAGACGGCCTTCTGCAGCGGCGCCACCGCGGCCGGCGCGTCGCCCTTCATGCGCAGCAGCACCGTGCCGAGCTGGTACTGCGCGTCGGCGTTCTTCGGGTCGAGCTCGTTCGCCTTCGTGAGCTCCGCGATCGCGGCCGCCACGTCGCGGCGCGCCACCTGCGCCTTCGCGAGGGCGACGCGGATCGCGGCCGAGTCCGGATTGGCGTCGCGCAGCTGCGTCAGGTCCTGCACGGCGACGTCCACCTGGCCCGCCGCGAGCGACTGCAGGGCGCTCGCGGCCTTCACCTCCATCACGAGCGCCTTCGCCTCGGGGTCGTTCTCGGCCATCGCCGCCGCGAGGTTGGCGTCGGCCACCGCGTCCTGCGGGCGGTTCTGCGCGATCTTCACGCGCGCCATCTCCTTGTAGGCCGGCACCGCCCCGGGCGACGACTCGATCACCTTCGCGAGCATCGGCTCGGCCTCGGCCGCGCGGCCCGACTTGCGCAGCACCGTGGCGAGCCCGATCACGGGCGCGAGCGCCTTCGGGTCGGCCGCGATCGCCTGGCGGTAGGTCGCCTCGGCCGCGGCGCTGTCGCCCTTGGCTTCCTGCGCGCGCGCGAGCTCCGTGGTCGCGGCCGCGCCCCCGCCGGCCGCGGCGGCCTTCTGAGCGAGCGCGATCGCCTCGTCCGGCTTGCCCTCCTGGACCTTTCGCCGCGCCGCCGCGATCGTGGGCCAGACGCCCTCTGGATCGGCGGCGAGCGCCGCGTCGGCCGACGCCGCGGCCTCCGCCATGCCGCGCGCGTACTGCGCGACGGACACCCGGCCGAGCGCCTCGCCCTTCGCGGCGCCGGTGAGCGTGGTCGCCGCCGCTTTGTAGGCGTCGATCGCGAGATCGAGCTCGCCTTTGCCTTCGTGCACCACGCCGAGCTTGAGCCCGGCGGCGCCGTTCGTGGCGGCAGCGGCCTGCAGCACCGCGATCGCGCCGTCGACGTCGCCGGCCGCGAGCTTGGCGTCCGCGTCCTTCAGCGGATCGACCACGGCGGCCTGCGCGCCTTCCTTGCCTTTCTTCTCGTCCTTGTTCTTGTCGTCGGCGAGAACGAAGGTCGCGGGCAGCAGCAGGAGGACTGCTATGGCGAAGCGTTTCATCGTGAAGCCTCCCGAAGGGATGGGGTTTTGAGCGGCTCGACGTGATGGCGAGCGAGATGCTAGGCCCGTCCGGCTCGAAGCGTCAATGGCATCGCTGCAAGCCCTCCCGCATCAGCGCTTTCGGCTATACGAAACGCGGACGTTTACGGTGCGCTTTGCCTTGTGTTAGATTCGCGGTGTTGTACAACATCTAGGGGGTTTTGTCCTGGCATCGATGCGTCTGGATTCGGTGGAAATCGTCGGCTTCAAGAGCTTCTGCGACCGCCAGGAGCTGTCCTTCAAGGGCGGCGTGACCGGCATCGTGGGCCCGAACGGCTGCGGCAAGAGCAACGTCTCGGACGCGATCAACTGGGTGCTCGGCGAGCAGAGCGTCAAGAGCCTGCGCGGCACGTCGATGGAGGACGTGATCTTCAACGGCAGCTCGAGCCGCCAGCCGCTGCAGATGGCCGAGGTGAACTTGAAGGTCTCCGGCCTCAACGGCAACAGCCCGGACGGATCGCCCGAGTGCGTCGTCTCGCGCCGGCTCTACAGGAACGGCGAGAGCGAGTACCTGATGAACGGCAAGGTCTGTCGCCTGCGCGACATCCACGAGCTGTTCATGGACACGGGCCTCGGCTCGAAGGCGTACTCGATCATCGAGCAGGGCAAGATCGGCCAGATCCTCTCGTCGAAGCCGACCGAGCGCCGCGCGATCATCGAGGAGGCCGCCGGCATCACGAAGTACCGCGCGCGCCGCCGCCAGACGCAGCTCAAGCTCGAGGCCGCGCAGCAGAACCTGCTGCGCGTGAACGACATCGTCAACGAGGTCGAGAAGCAGCTCGACAGCCTGAAGCGCCAGGCCGCCAAGGCCCGGCGCTGGCGGGCAGTCAAGGAAGAGATGCAGGGACGCGAGCGCGTGCTGTTCGGGCGCCGCTTCCTGGAGCTCCAGGAGCGCTCGCGCGGCCTCGAGGCGCGCCACGCCGCGGAGGCGGAGCGCGAGCGCGCCGCGGCGATCGCGCTCGACACCGAGGAGGCGCAGCTCGAGGTGCTGCGCCAGACGCTGTACGAGCACGAGGCCGCGCTCGAGGCGGCGCGCGCGCGGCTCGCCGAGCTGACGCTCGCGGTCGACCGCCACCAGGGCCGCAGCGGCTACTGCAAGCAACAGATCGCCGAGACCGAGGCGCGCGCGCAGCAGGCCGCGCGCGAGGAGCAGGAGCTCGTCGCGCGCGAGGCCCCGCTCGACGAGGCGCTCGCGCTCCAGCGCGCCGAGGACGAGCGGCTGCGCGCCGAGCGGCAGGCCGCCGAGGGCGAGCTCCAGGCCGCCGAGACGGCGGTCGCCGAGGCGGCCGCGCGGCTGCAGGCCGCCGAGGCGGGCCAGGAGCAGGCGCGCGAGGCGCAGGTGGCGCTGCTCGGGACGCTCGCGACGTTGTCGAACGCGCGGGCGGCGGTCGCCGGCGACGCCGAGCGCGCGGCGGCCGACCTCGCCAAGCTCGGTGCCGAGACGAGCGAGCTCGAGCGCGAGCGCGCGGAGGCCGTGAGCGGCCGCGACACGGCCGAGACGCGGGTGCGCGAGGGCGAAGCGCAGGCGGCCGAGCTGACGCGCGCTCGCGACGTTCACGCCGCCGCCGCGGAGGCGGCGCGCGGCCGCGCCGGCGCGCTCGCCCACGAGGTCGAGGCGCTCGCGGCCGAGGCCGCGGCGCTGGCGGGGCGCCGCGCCTCGCTCGAGGAGATCATCGCCACCCACGCCGCCTTCGACGACGGCGTGCGCGCGCTGCTCGCGCGCCCCGAGGGCCTCGAGGTCTCGGGTGTCGTCGCCGACGCGGTCGAGGCCGACCCCGAGCACGAGGCCGCGGTCGAGGCCTTCCTCGGGGACCGGCTGCAGGCGGTGATCGTGCCGGACGCCGCCGCCGCGCGCCGCGGGATCCGCTTCCTGTCGAGCGAGAGCGCCGGGCGCGGCACCCTGCTGCCGCTCGCCTCGTCCCGCCCGCGCGGCGACAGCGGGCCGCTGCACGCGATCGCGGCGCGCGAGCCGAAGGTGCTCGGGGTGCTGTCCGACTTCTACCGCGTGAGCGGCCCGGACGCCGAGCGCATCAAGGACGCGCTGCCCGACGCCATCCTGGTCGGGGCGCTCGAGGACGCTCTCGAGCTGCGCACGCGCGAGGACGTCGCGGTCGTCACGCTCGCGGGCGAGACGCTGCGCGGCGTTCTGATCGAGGGCGGCCGCGGCGTGAAGGGCCTGCTCGCGCCGCGGCGCGAGGTGCGGGAGGTGGCCGCGCGCCTGGAGGAGCTGGAGGCGCAGCTCGCCGCCAGGCGCGCCGAGGCGGCCCAGGCGCTCGGGGCGGTCGATGCGGCCGCCGGCGACGCGCGCGCGCTCGAGGAGCGCATCCACGGCACCGAAAAGGAGCTGGTGGCCGCGCGCCACGCGCTCGCGGCCGCCGCCGACGAAGCGGGCCGGCTGCAGCGCAAGGGCGTGGTGCTCGACGCCGAGCGCGCACAGGCGGAGCAGGACCAGGCGACGGCGCAGCGGCGGCTGGCCGAGCTCGACGCCTCGCTCGTGGCGGCGGCGACCGAGCGCAGCGCTGGGCATCAGCGACTGGCCGAGCGCGCCGCCGAAGTGGCGGCGGGCCGCTCGGACACGGACGCGGCGCAGGCCCGCCACGCCGAGGCGCGGAGCTCCCTCGCCGCGCTGCGCGAGCGCGCGGCGGCGGCCGAGAACGAGTGCAGGCGGCTCGAGGCCGATCGCGCCGAGCTCGAGCAGCGCGTGGCGGCGACCCGCGCGCGCGCCGCCGAGACCGCCGCGCGACGCGGCGAGCTCGCCGCCGAGCTCGCCGAGGTCGAGCGCCTGCTGGCCGAGGCGCTCGTGGAGCGCGACCTCGTGAGCGGCGGCACCACTGCCGCCGAGGAGCGCGTGCGCGAGGGCCGCCTGGGCATCGAGAGCCGGGAGCAGGGGCTGAAGGAGCGGCGCCGCGAGTGCTTTGTGCTGCGGGACGCGCTCGCCGAGGTGGACGTCGAGCGCGCCCGCACCGGCTCCGACCTCGATCACCTCGCGCGCGAGAGCCAGCAGGCGGTCGGCCAGTCGGCGGCCGAGGCCTCGGCCACTCTCGGCGAGGAGGACCTCGCGGCCGCGCCCGACGCGCTCGCGGTCCAGGTGACGGAGCTGCGCGAAAAGCTCGAGCGGATGGGCGAGGTCAACGTGCTCGCCGTCGAGCAGGCGCAGGAGCACGAGGAGCGCCACGCCTTCCTCACGGCGCAGCGCCAGGACCTCGTCGACTCGATCGCCGAGCTCGACTCGGCGATCCGCAAGATCGACAAGGCCTCGCGCGAGCGCTTCCAGGAGGCGTTCCAGGTCATCAACCAGCACTTCGGCGAGACCTTCCGCCAGCTCTTCGGCGGCGGCACGGCCGGGCTGTCGCTGCTCGACGAGGAGGACCTGCTCGAGAGCGGGATCGACATCATGGCGCAGCCGCCGGGCAAGCGGCTGCAGAACGTGATGCTGCTCTCGGGCGGCGAGAAGGCGCTCACGGCGATCTCGCTGCTCTTCGCCATCTTCCAGTACAAGCCGTCGCCCTTCTGCATCCTCGACGAGGTCGACGCCCCGCTCGACGACGCCAACATCGGCCGCTTCGTGAAGATGCTCGACGGCCTCAAGGAGCAGACCCAGTTCGTGCTGATCACCCACTCCAGGAAGACGATGTCGATCGCCGACCAGCTCTACGGCGTGACGATGGAGGAGCCGGGTGTCAGCAAGCTGGTGAGCGTCCGCTTCACTTAAGAGGCGGATCCGACGCTCGAGGCGGTGCGGGTTGGCCTTCGTGCCGATGAAGCATGTCGAGCGGGCTCGTTGCCGGGTTGCGCAGGTCCCTGACCACGTGGGTGTAGATCATCGTGGTCTCGACGTTGACGTGCCCGAGGTATTCCTGGATCTGCCGAATGTCCACGCCGTTGAGCAGCAAGTGAGTCGCGAAGCTGTGGCGCAGCGTGTGCACGGACGCCGGCTTGTGGATGCGCGCCTCCCTGGCCGCCGCCTTCACCGCCTTCTGCACCACGGAGTCGCTCATGTGATGGCGACGCACGACGCCGGCGCGCGGGTCCGTGGATAGCACGTGACTCGGGAACACCCAGAACCACCCGAGCTCGCGGCCAGCCGCCGGGTACTTGCGCTCGAGCGCCTCCGGGATCCAGACGCCTGCCAAGCCGGAAGCGCGGTCGGCCTGGTGCAGCGCCTGCGATTGCTGTAGCTGAGCGCGGAGCTCTTCTCGGCCCGCTTCCGCCAGGAGCGTCGAGCGGTCCTTGCCTCCCTTTCCCCCGCGTACGAAGACCAGGCCTTGCGCGAAGTCGATGTCCTTGATGCGGAGCTGGCAGCACTCCGACACGCGGAGTCCCCCGCCATAGATCAGTCCGGCCATCAGGCGTGGGGTTCCTCGCATGGCTGCCAGCAACGCTGCGGTCTCGGGCATGCTGAGCACGACGGGAAGGTGTTCACCGCGCTTGGCCCGCACCGAACGCGAGAGGCCCTCAACGTCGACGCCGAGCACTTCGCGACACAAGAACAGCAACGCGCAGAACGCCTGATTCTGCGTGCTTGCGGACACTCCCTGGCGGACGGCCAGGTGGGTCAGGTAGTCGCGCACCGCTTCCGAGGCCACTCGAGGATGCGCTTCCCCCTGTCGCTGCGCGAGATAGTCGAGAAAGCGCCGGACCCAGTCCGCGTAACTGCACTCCGTTCGATAAGAGTAGTGTCGGGTTCTGACGCGCGCCCGCAGTTGTTGCAGCGCAGCCAGGCGATTCACGCGGCCCTGATCGTCCACGACCCCACCGGCTGGCTGCCGATGCCACTCGGGCCGGTTCAGGAAGTTGACGAAGTAGATCCGCAGTGCCTGTTCGGCCTGGCGTACCTGCCAGTCTTGGCATCGCCCACGGCGCTCGAGCCCCTCGCAGAACCGGCGCACCTGGTCCGCCAGCGGCTCGCTGCTCGCCGGTTGAGAGAGGAACCGCCGCACCCAGCGAACGAAATACGGCGCGGCCTTCTCGCGGACCAGCCGCGCCTTGAGCAAAAACTCCCCGAACTGCTGCAACGAGGACTCGAGTTCCCGCAAGCCTCACCCGGACTCTCGAATGGCAATCTGCGTGCCGGCCGAGCGTCCCGACGGGAACTCGTGAACCGATCACCGGTTGCGAGCGACCCCCAGCCATAGTTCGTCCCCGCCAGGACGCCAAATCGTCAACAGCCGTTGACGGCGTCAACCCGTGTTGACGTCTGCACGCCGCGATTGCCGCTCACCACCTTTCCTCGGTATCCGCGGCATTTGGCGCTGGCGCCAATCCCCTGGCGAATCGCCGATAAAGGCGAGGAAGTCCAGACTCGAGCGGGACTTGTCACGGACGCCGGAGGTGGTCACAATCCCCAACAGACTGCGTTTCATTCGTGGAGAACGTCGCGAGCCGCGCCCATGAGCCTCATTCGACGCCCTCCACCTATGCAATGTTCGACCGACCAATGGATGGCGAGTAGGAGGCTCGGCGTGGACGACGGCTTGTCAGTCGTCGTCGAGACCTTGAGGCGATGTGGGCACCGATTCCGTTGCTGATATCAGCGACGTGACTCCGGATGAAGCCGATTGGCGGCCGTTGCCTCAAGCCAATAGCATCAATATCATCCTGCGGCACCTTCGTATCGAGGCGGAGTGGCATCTGGCCAGTCTCGAGCGGGGTCGCCGCCATGCCCAGCGACGTCTCGCCTCAGCTCCAACGGCAGATCGACTCGGTGCCCGTCGATTTCGAGCAGAACTCGAAGGAGCTGGCCCGCCTCTACGTCCTGTTTCTCGCAGTCCTGCGCGAGACTCCGCTGCCGAAGCTGCAGCTGCAGACTCATGCGCCGCGTACGGTGAGCTCGGCGGGCGCAGCTCCCATCCCGCCGCGCTTCCTGGGCTTTCACCAAGCGACGCACTTGGCGAGTCACTTGGGGCAAATGCGAGCGCTTCGCAACCTGTATCGCAAGACCCGCGGCGAGGCGGCTCGCTTCCATCCCACGAACCCGACGTATCCCACATGAGCTCCAATAGCGACGAGGCAGTCGAACAAGGGGATGAAGCAGACGAAGCCAAGCATATTGGAGCTTCGCAGCTTATCCCCAGTGTTCGACGGACCGAATATCGGTAGCGCGACTGCGCAACGCGTGAGGCTGTGGGCCACCGCCTGGCGCAGTGGCCCATCGGCAGGGTCAATGTAGCTGTTGCCAGCTCGAGGCCACGGAACTCAGAGTCTGCGCACGGTGTTGGCAGATCCTTTAGGCGCCGAGCCGTGCTGTTGCTTCGTTAGATGGAGGCCCTCGTAGGTCGCGGGCTGGCGCCGCTCGTCGAAATCGGTCTCGCTCGGCAACGTTGCCCGGATGGCAGTCCCTGCCTGTTGTACGAGTCGTGCAGAAGGAGCACCCTGTGGGCGCCAGCCCGGTTGGTGGAGTGGCGACGCGGTGATCTGACAGCATTCACGCGCCGGTGGCTCACAGTCTGGCTGGTCGTGTCCGGGAGCGACCGTGCCGTCGAACAAGGGGATGAAGCAGACGAGCCTTGAGCATATTGGACGCTTCGCAGCTTATCCCCAGTGTTCGCCGGACCGATGGCAGGGCGACGGAACGAACGTCCTCGGCCTGGTGTTGCTACGGACCAACTCCCGCTGCTTGAGTGGCGCGCCCATCGCCCACCCATCCACACGTCTTGGTCATGTGGCTCCGCCAGACTGCATGCCTGCGCAGCTGGCCGTGAACGATCACCCTACACTGCGCGGCTGAGGCTGACGGGGCCTCGCTCTCCAGCGAGGCCATCGCGCTCCTTTCGGAGTATCGCCTTCGGCTGGGCTCGGGCGCCTCGCTCTTCAGCGAGGCGATGGCCTCCTACGAGGAGCGTCGCATGGCAAGGGGTTGTGGCCATCGACGGGGCAGCGTCGTAGTGCTCGCGACGTGGCTTGGCGTTACCATCGGCGTCATAGACACGGGCACGGCAATGTATTACGAGGCCAGGCCGAGCCTGTTTGGCGGAACAACGAGGCCGGCGAACAAGGAGTTGAAGCTGACGAAGCGTGGTCAACTTCGGAGCTTCGCAGCTTAACTCCAGTGTTCGGCGGACCTTAATGCCCGTGGGCTCCCACACGACGAGATGACGAGCAAAGGTAGGCGCCTGGGAATCGGGCTATTGGTTGCCACAGTCTTAGGCGCAGGGGTCGCATGGGTTTCGGTGCCCAACCGCTGGACCATCCCTTGTCGAGCAGCGTCGTGGCCCGCCACGAGCACCTGCAGTGCTGCCGCGCAGAAGGCGCCATGCAGCGTGGTACACGGGCTGCCCCGGTCTGAAGTCTTGCGGCAGTGCGGAGAACCTGACCGCGAGGGCGCCCAGCCGAAGCGAGGGGGAGGGCAAGGTCCGGGTTGGATCAACCTATGCTCGGCCCCATGCGATCGGTATGGCGACCGCATCGTGTTTTACGATTGCACCCACCTATTGGCCGAAGTGGAACCAGTATCGGGATACCAAGGCTGTGTTGGAGTCAACTAGCCGCCCGCGTCTCGCGCTCGGTGCCAACGAGATGCTCCGCAGGATCGCGGCGGCCGCCGAACAAGGGGATGAAGCAGACGAAGCCGGCGCAAGCGATGGAGCTTCGCAGCTTATCCCCGGTGTTCGACGGACCGTAGAGATCGCCTTCTGAGGACTCAGTGCCGGTAATTCCGACTGCTCGCCGCCTGGCAGCCATCGGTGGACTGGTACGCCTCTTCCAGCGGAAGCCGCGTCCTGCGTGGAACTATCGCGCCAACTTCGGTACGACTCGCGTGCTTGCCATCGGGCGCACTCAGGTCACAGTCGCTTTCACCCTGCACGTTGTCCCACCCGGTGGTGGTGCTGAGGGCGTCTTCCGGTCCAGTGTCACGGTGTGGCCCAAAGGTAGGCGGCGCCAGCGACGAGGCTACGGGACTTGGAACGCCGAGCTTCTCCGGCTCGGCTGGTATGATCAATGCGAGCAGCGGCTGCGCCACTACGGCTATCGCGGCAGGTGGCGGCCAAGTCCGTGGGGACGCTTCGGTGACTTCTGGCGAGCGCATCCGAATGAAGCGTCGCTTCTTGCTGAAGCCGAACGTATTGACGCGCTCAGCAGCGAACCGTTCTGGCGGCGCCGTCGAACAAAGAGATGAAGCTGACGAAGCCAAGCATAATGGAGCTTCGCAGCTGATATGGCACGCCCCCGTGTCAACCCTGTGAGCGGGTCTGTTCGTCGGTCGCTGTTGGTTCTCTAGGCAAGCCTCCGACAGGACGCCCAGACGGCGGACGAGGCGAAGCGGCGTCGACGACGAGTCACGCTGATATGCGCGGGTTGAGCCGGGAATCGGCTCAGAGCCGCATGACCGTGTTCCGTCGGGAGTGACCGCGCTCTTAAGACGCGAGTCACGGAGTGAGCCCCGTGTCGCAAAGCTGCGTCGCGGATTCTCCGGATCGTTGCTCGCCTCGTCCGCCGTCGGGGAGTTCTGTGCACATGAAGAAGGCTAAGCGGAACGCAGGGCAGCGAGCGGCGACAGCGCTGCCCAGATGAAGCCCGTGAGCTCTCGGGCCATTGCGACGACGGCCTTCTGGGGTGACACACCACGCAGGGTCATGGAGTAGTAGCGTCGGTGCAGGCGCAGCATGGCGCGGTCTGCCAAGGCGATCAGCTTTGGCGACTGGCCCTCGCGGCGACGACGCAGGGCGCTTCCGACGTGGGGACGATGTCTGTAGTTCCAGGCAGCCTCGATCAACAGGCGCCGGACGTGGCTGTTTCCGGTCTTGGTGATGGAGCCCTGACGACGAGTGTCGCCCGAGCTGTGCTCGCTCGGCACGAGCCCGACGAAGCCCATAAGGCGGCGCGGCGAAGTGAAGCGTTCGAAGTTGTGCAACTCGACCGCGAGACCGACGGCGGTCACGGTATCGATGCTGCGGAAACAGCGCAACGCCGCGACGACGGCTGCGTAGCGAGGGTCCTGTGCCAGGCGCTCGAGGTGAGCGAGCAACGCCAACAGACGTTGTTCGCAGTGATCGATGGCGAGAAGGTAGTCCGAGACGACGACCTTCTCGAAGAGATCGTCGAAGCGAAGGGACTCGAGCCAGAGCCGGTGGGTGCTGGTCCACGCGCGCTTGCCCGGAGTGAAGGTGATGCCGCGTCGCAGCAGGTACTTGCTGAGGCGATGGCGAGCACGCATCCGGTCCTCACGCAGGTCCTCGCGAGCGCGAGACAGATCGCGCGCCGCCTCGTCCGCCTGGCTGAGCGGCTGGACCTCGGTGAGAAGTCCGGCGCGCAGCAGCATGGCGAGCTTGCGTGCGTCACGGCGATCGGTCTTGACGCGAGCGCCAGGCTTGGCCGGGATCAGCGACGGAGCGACCAGCATGCAGCTGGCCTCGCTCCAGGACGTGATCTGGCGCTGCAGCGCATAGCCGCACGGCCCGGCTTCGTAGCAGTAGCGCACCTCGCCCCCCGCCGCCTCCCGCGAGATCCGCTGCAGCATCCCGCGAATCGGCTTCGGCTCGTTCGCAACCCGCCACTCCAAAGGCCTCTCCTGACCCGGCAGCAGCACAGCTACCTGGATCCACGCTTTGTGCACGTCGAGCCCCACGAAGGTGATACCCTGCATTGCCGGCTCCTTTCGTATGCGGCTCTGGCGTCTCGCACGCCAATCCGCGCTTTGTGGCGGCCGTTCGCCGCCTGTGTCGCCAGTTGCTCTAGCGACTTTACGATTCGGAGCCGGCACTTCGCTCTTCCCTAGTTCCCTCGCTCGGCGTACTCTCTGCATGCCACGCCCTCCTCCAGGGGCGTGCCATATGGTCTTATCCCCGGTGTTGGGCGGACAATCGGTAGGACCATGAAGGACCCGAGCGATGAGTCCCGTTCGGCGAGTGGGGGGCTATCGCCCGCTCGGACCCGCCGAGCACTCAGTACATCGCCCAGTACGTGAGATCCCTTACTAGCTTGTGGCTACGAGATCCTGCCCACCCTATGAGCCGCCTCGCGCAGTGGCAGATCGCCCTAGCGATGTGGCGTCTGGACGGCCGACGGGGTAGACATCCGGAGCGGTCGGGTCGTGAAAGATGCCCTGAAGTACAGCACTGTCGTCCACCCGAGCATCGCAGGGCGCGCGCGCCGCCGCCGAGATCAGCACCCGCGGTCTCCGGCATGAACACGTGGTGCCGCGCGTAGTCCTTGCTCGTCAGCATTGTCGATAATGCACCTCGATCACAATCGGATCGTTGAGCTACTGACGCGCTATCTGCAGGGCTGCTATCCTCATCGCGCGAAGAGGACAGTCTCCTGATTGGCCGATAGAATGCGATCGCCACCAGGTCATGGACTTGGTAGGATGATCCCTTGTTGCCACGGCTACGTATGACTCGAACGACTCAGCATTGGACTAGCGTGCGCCTGAAGAACCAGCCGGCTAACAAGGAGTTGAAGCTGACGAAGCCCGGTCATACTTCGGAGCTTCGCAGCTTATCCCCAGTGTTGGGCGGACCTGAGGAAGGCAGATGGGTGAAGCCGGGTTCGGCCTAGACTTCGCGGTCGGCTTCCGGACGTTGATGCTCGACGTCCTGACGCGAGAGGTCGGAGTCACTGCACGCGTTCTGGCCAGTGTTCCCGATGATCGTCGCGACTACCGTCCCGAACCGAAGTCGCGCTCAGCCTGGGAACTCGCGTGGCACACTGCTGCTGATGTCTGGTTTCTCGATGGCATCGCCGCACTGTGTTTCGAGCCGAATCCGGACCAGGCCCACAAGAATCCGAATGAGTCGAGTAGTTCTCTGGCTGAATGGTACAGTGCTCACGCTGGCGAGGCTCTCGAGCGTATTCGGGCGATGCCGCCGGAGCACCTTCTCAAGCCCGTTGTTCTCGGTGGGGTGGCGGAGCAATCGGGGCAGGCGTTTCCCGCATTCGTATACCTAATTTGGGCTCATACGCACATGGTTCACCATAGAGGGCAGCTGGCGGCATATCTTCGGCCGATGGGAGCCAAGGTTCCGGGCATCTACGGTCCGAGCGCGGACGAACCGATTCGGTAGGGTAGCGCGGGGCCGCCCAACAAGGGGATGAAGCAGACGAAGCCAAGCATATCGGAGCTTCGCAGCTTATCCCCGGTGTTGGGCCGACTTGGAGGTGGAGCATGAGGCTAACGGCAACCGCGGCTTTGCTCTGCACATCGGCTCTGGCTCAAGGTCCTGCGCAGCCATCGGCCGACCAAGACTTGGCTCGCTTCACGCAGCTCGAGTCTCAGTGGAACGAAGCCCACCTGCATGGTGACGCCGACGCTCTCGACCGCCTGTGGTCGGACGATCTGCGCGTCGTGGTTCCGAGAATGACGCCCATGTCGAAGGCAGACGCGCTTTCGTTCTTCCGCTCGGGGCGCATGAAGTTCTTGCGGTACGAGACTTCCGAGTTGGGGGTTCGAGTCTACGCAAACACGGCCGTAGTTACCGGACGCCTCCGGCGCACGCGCGACCGCTCAGGTCAGGTGCTTGAAGATGACTGGCGCTTCACGAAGGTCTACGTGCGCACAGGCGATGCCTGGCGTGTCGTGGCCTACCACACGTCAGAGACCGGTCCCTAGTGAGGTCGAATCACGGTGCGGCCCAACAAGGGGTATCTGGACTCCTCCCGTCAAGTGTATCTGGACTCCTCCCGTCAAGTGAGAAAAGTGGTCGTTAGGTCATAGCGCCCCCAGCGAGAGTGGCTGCTTCGAGGAACCGAGGTGGCGAAGAGGACGGACTGCAAACGTATCTGCGGCCTCTTTGTCTGGATCGCTCTGAGCGACCCTGGGCCATGATGGAATCCGCGCACAGGGGAGCCAATCGATGATACCGGCCTCGAAGGCCAGGCTTGTTGTCGGCTTTCCCCGTGCCGGTCCGACCTGTTTCGCCATCACTGTGCCTGTCGAGCAGCGTGCGTGGGTGGGCTGAGATGTTGGTGGACTGTTAGGCGGCCTGCAGTTCGGGCACCGGCTCGAAGCTGCGGTCGTGCTTCCAGACAGCCCAGGTGATGCGAACGAGCTTGTTGGCGAGAGCGACGGCGGCCTTGTTGTGACCGAGCTTGCGCTCGAGGCGTAGCGCCCACGCGCGCAGGCGATCGCGGTTCTTCATGCGCTTGCCGTGCCAGAGGATCGAGCGCGCTCCGTGGATCAACAGCATGCGCAGGTAGGTGTCACCACGCTTCGAGATCCGACCCAGTTGCCGGCGCAGGCCGCTCGAGTACTCCCTTGGCGTCAGGCCCACGAAGCTCGCCATGTGGCGGCCTGACGGGAAGCGGACGGCGTCGCCTATGAAGGCATACAGGGTGGTTGCCGTGAGCAGGCCGATGCCCGGCACCGAGCGGAGCCGCGCCACGACCGGGACTTGCTTGG
Organism: uncultured Acidobacteriota bacterium; assembly: GCA_963740655.1. Lineage (GTDB taxonomy): Bacteria > Acidobacteriota > Vicinamibacteria > Fen-336 > Fen-336 > DATBSL01. The sequence continues at coordinate 333,763 of CAVUFF010000011.1, read as the reverse complement.
CCAGCGCCTCGAGTTGCGCCTCGATCTCTTCTATCCGTGTCGAGAGCGAGAGGATCTCCTGACACATAGAGCTCAGGCTTGGCTTAAGCGCGTCGGGTAGTCCGTGCTTGGGATCCTGAATGATCTCCCACGCATCGGGTAGCACGTGCTTGCGTCCTTCCGGAATGAAGAAGCCCAACTCCCGTAGCAACCCACGCAGCGAGTTGATGCTGCGTCCGGTCCGCCAACCGCCCGAGCGCAGCCGGTGCAGCGTCGCCGAGCACCTTTGCGTCACGCCGGCTTGATCGAGCACGGGCCGATCTGCTGCTGCTGCCGCCTCAGTAGTCCGCCATACATGGTGCGATCAGTCCGTTCTCACCGATGTTGACCGACTGCTGAGGCGTCCGCAACGAGCACGATCCGGCCCGTGCCTTCGATACCGTGCCGCAACAGTGGGCTCGGAGCTGCACCGGCTCGCTCGCGCGGTCGGCGGACCGCACTAGCGTGCGAACCACTCCAGGAACTCGTAGCGCGCCAGCCTCAGGCGTCGCGCGACATGGCCCGGTCGGTCCGAGATGCCGACTTCGAAGACTTCCTTTGCGGTGTCGACCGCTACGAGAGTATCGTTCTCCATGGATGGGCTCCTCCTTGCCTACACAGCAGCGACTCTGGCACATCGATGCCGACTGAGTCGTTGGAGGAGTCCATCTCATCAATGAAGCAGACGAGCGTTGAGCATATTGGACGCTCGCAGCTTATCCCCGGTGTTGGACGGACTGTAGGTGATCGACCGTGTACACGATTCGGGGAACGCGGCCTTTCCTGAAGCGTTTCGGCGCGTGCGCGCCAAGTGGGCAGCAGGTTTCGACAACGGCCCTGGGCGACTGGTACTGCAAGCACGTCCGCGCCGGGCCGCAGCAGCTTGTCTTGTTCACAAGCGACCGCAGCCTGCTGTGCGTCGTGTTGCCAGCCCGTGGGCTCGCAACCATCATCAACGAGAGCCTCTCGGATGGTCTCGGCGCCATTTTAAGGGCGCTGTCCGTCGGGCCCGCTGCAATTGCGCGGGAGTTGCATGAAATGCGAGAGTTCGCCCTGGCAGGTACAGTGAACCGAAGCGTACTCGGCTCCATGAATGACTTCGCGGTGGCAGTCCAATACAGGCTCAGGGGCAGGGAGCATTTGCCTTTGGTTGCTTTGGCGCTAGAGTTGGCGAGAACACCGTGTAGGCCCCTTAAGTGGGCGTTCCCCGCCGAGGTCGCGAGACGAGCGTTGGAGCGGTCGAACTAGGAGCCGTCCAACAATGAGTTGAAGCTGACGAAGCCTGGCAAACTACGGAGCTTCGCAGCTTCTGCTTATCCGGTTGACTCCACCAACCCCAACGGGTAGCGTCGGGCGCGATGCGCCCGGAGTATCCTCGTTCGTTGCACGAGTTTAGGAAGCTCTTCGCCGACGAAACCGCCTGCCGCCAGTACCTGGCCCGCCGCCGTTGGCCTGATGGGTTCAGCTGTCCTCGGTGCCGGCACGACGATGCTCTCGAGCTTCCCACCCGGCTGCTGTGGCGGTGTCGACGGTGCGGGTACGACACCTCGGTGACCGCGGGAACGGTGCTGCACCGGACGAGGGTCCCGCTGACGCAGTGGTTCTGGGCCGCCTACTTGGTATCGACGCAGACCCCGGGATTCTCGGCCCTGCAGCTCCAGCGGCAGTTGGGGCTGCGCCGCTACGAGACGGCTTGGGCCATGCTGCACAAGCTGCGGCGTGCAATGGTGGCGCCCGACCGGGAACCCCTCAAGGACAGGGTTGAGGTCGACGAAACCTACATTGGAGGTCCCGAAGCCGGTCTGCGTGGCGGGCGGCAAATCATTGATAAAGCGATCGTCGTGGGTGCGGTGGAGGTCCGGGGCAGAGCGTCGGGGCGGGTGCGCTTGAGGGTGGTGCCTAACGTATCGGCGCGGACGCTGATCCGATTTGTGACGGCGAACGTCGCACCGGGTGCGGTGGTCCTCACTGATGGCTTCGGATCCTACGACCCACTGCCACACATGGGCTACCGCCACCGAGCACGCACGCAGGGCCTCGATCCCCGAACCGCGGCCAGGATCCTGCCCCGAATCCACCGCATCTTCGGAAATCTGAAAACTTGGCTTCGCGGGACCCATCACGGCGTCGGACACCCCCACCTTCAGGCCTACCTCGACGAGTACGCCTTCCGCTTCAACCGCCGGCGGACGCCGATGGCCGCCTTCCAAACGCTCCTTGGTCTTGGGAGCCAGCATCAACCTACTACCTACAACCAGTTGTATCGTGTGGAGCTAACCGGATAAGCAGATCGCAGCTTAACTCTGTGTTCGGCCGACGCGGGCCGAGCTGAACCGCAGGCTACGGCGGCGGCAGGCGTAAGGAGGCGGAGGTGAAGAAGCCGCGACCGAGGATGGTTGTGCTGGGCGTGTTGATCGTCGGACTTGTCGGGGCGGCCCTAGCGTGGCTCGTTCCGCGTTGGCTGAATCCGTTTCCGCCTTTCGAACAGATGGTGAAGATGCGCGTCGTGTACTCCGTTCCCGGTATGGAGCGGGCCGACGTGCAGCGGGACCTCGTCTATGCGGTCCACGAGGGAACGTCGCTCGAGGCCGACGTCTACACGCCGCCCGACTTGGCCGCAGGCACGCGGGTGCCTGCGGTTCTCCTTGTGCACGGTGGTCCGATCGAGCCGGGCATGCGTCCGAAGGGCTGGGGGGTGTACGTATCGTACGGACAGCTTCTAGCTGCGTCGGGGATGGCCGCAGTCGCATTCAACCATCGCTACTTCGACGCGAATGAGGCCGGCCTCATGGCCGCGAGCAGCGACGTCGAAGCGTTGATACGGTATGTACGCGAGCATCGCGAGGCGCTCCACGTCGATGACGAGCGCCTCGCGGTCTGGGCTTTCTCCGGCGGCGGTCTCTTCCTGTCGGTACCGATGCGGCAGGCCGCTCCTTTCGTGCGCTGTCTCGTGTCGTACTATGGCGTCCTCGACGTTCCGGACGACGCGGGCGCGGCTGCGAAGGCGTTCACGCCGATGTTTCAGCTGGAGCGGGTGCATGCGCTGCCGCCCTTCTTGATCGCGCGCGCTGGCCGCGACAGCTCCTGGATCAATGGCAGCGTGGACCGGTTCGTCTCGCTGGCCAAGGCCAAGGGTTTCGAGGTGACGGTGCTCGAGCACCCCAAAGGGCATCACGCCTTCGATGTCATCGATGCCGACGAGCAGTCACGAGCCGCCATCAAGGCCACGATCCGGTTCCTACAGCTACAGCTTGGAGTAGCGAGATAGTCGGCGCGGCCGAACAAGGGGATGAAGGCATAGTAGAAATGGCGCTGCCTTCGGGAGCGCCAGCGATGCGTGTTCGCCGAAATGTTGTGACGGGCGTTTTGGTGAGCGCTTTGTCTCTACAGTCCTCCAGAGAGGAGGACGAGGATGGAGCGCTACGTTGGGTTGGACGCACACGCGCGCAGCTGCACGCTTGGGGTGATGTCGGCCGCTGGGCAACGGCTGAAGTCGTTTGTGGTGGAGACGAATGGAAGCGCACTGATCGAAGCGGTGCGCGGGATTCGGGGCCGAGTGCATCTGTGTTTGGAAGAGGGCACGCAGAGCGCTTGGCTGTACGAGCTTCTGCGGCCGCACGTGGCCGAGGTTGTGGTGGCAGTGGCACCGGAGCGGAAGGGACCGAAGGACGATCGAAGGGACGCTTGGGCTCGAGCCAACGAGCTGCGTACGGGATCGATCGAGACTCGGGTATACAAGGCTCCGGAGCATCTGGCGGGTCTGCGCAATGCGGTTCGCGCTTACGGGTTCGCAGTCACCGACATGGTGCGCGCGAAGAATCGCCTCAAGGCGGTGTTTCTCTCGCGGGGCATGAGGCGGACGCGTCCGTCTACGATGCGAAACAGCGCCCGCGGTGGCTGAAGCAACTCTGCTCCCCGCACCGGGAGCTGGCCGAGTGGCTTGGGAGGCAACTCGACCAGGCGGGGCCGCATCGCGACGAGGCGGAGCGATGGCTGCTCGCGGAGGCGAAGAGACACCCGATCATCCGAGTCTTGTCCACGGCTCCGGGTATGGGTCCAATCCGGACGGCGCAGGTGGTGGCGATCGTGGCGACGCCGGAGCGGTTTCGGACGCGTCGTCAGTTCTGGAGCTACTGCGGCCTGGGAATTGTGACGCGCTCGTCTGCGGATTGGGTTCAAGACAGGAACGGGAAGTGGGTGCGTGCCCAGGTGTCCCAGACTCGGGGATTGAATCGGAAGCGACACCCACGCCTGAAGGCGGTGTTCAAGGGAGCTGCGACGACGGTGATCGCGCAGCTTGCGGACGACCCGCTCCATCGAGACTACGAGCGGATGCTGCAGTCTGGGATCAAGCCACCGCTGGCGAAGCTCACACTGGCTCGCAAGATTGCGGCCATGGTGCTGTCGATGTGGAAGCACCAGGAGGTTTACGACCCGAAGCGACACCATCCTTCGCCGGACCAGGCGTAGGTCCTCGGACCGAGGCGAAGGGAGCAGGTGATGCTTCGGACGTTGCCGCTCGAGAACGGTTCGAGGGAGAGCATCCATTCGTCAGCTGGTCTCCTGGACGCGACGGGAAGACCCGTGATGAAGGCTATGTCCCCTCGGAGTGCCGACCTAAGCGATGGCCCGCAAAGGCCCTGTCAGGAGCATGGCGCCCCCGTCGTTCGGGAGGACGCAACGACTGCTTTGCGCTCGGCGGCCCGCACGTCCGGACCTCACGCCGCACCAACGCAGGGGTAACCCTCACCGCCTCTTTCGCGAGGAGCGGTGCTCAACGACGACGACCTCTGGCGAGTGCCACCATCGCCCGTTGCGGGAGGCCGCGCGGACGACAGGTCAGAGTATTCTCTTGACAACTCATTTCTCAGGAGCTGACGAAGCTTTCGGCGGCATGGTTGCCAGAATGGACATGCCGCCTCATGCCCGCGCTGGCCAACGGCAATGGACGCGGGCACCGCTTCGCAGCTTATCCCCAGTGTTCGACGGACCGTTGGAGTGCATAGGTGAAGCCGCCGCGCCACGATGGCGTTGAGATCGACATCCGGAAAGTCAGGGACTACTTGCTGTCTCCGGTGCACCCAGTCGGTCGCTTCAAGGCGCGGGTGTTCAAGGCGCTTGGTTTCGACTTGGCGACGGTGGATGCCTTCGTGGCTGAGGTTCGTCGGATTGCCTCCGAGGGCGAGGTTTCGTCGGTGGAGGACATCGAGTTCGGCCAGAAGTACACTGTTTCTGGCGAGCTCAGGGGTCCGATTGGCTCTGCCCGGGTCCTAACGGTGTGGATCCAGGAATCAGGGCGACAGGACGTCAGGCTCGTCACGGTTCGTCCGGAGTAGGTCTATGGCCTTCGAGCTTCTTGAGACCGTCGTGCTGAACCGAGACCTTCCCGCTCATGGTCTGCGCGCCGGAGACCTCGGCGCGGTGGTTGAGGTCTATGCTGACAACGCGGTCGAGGTGGAGTTCGTCCGCGCTTCCGGTCAGACGAAGGCCCTGGTAACCCTCAAGACCGCCGATCTTCGCGCCGTCGCAGCCAGCGACATTCTCTCGGTGAGGGCTTCGTAGAGCGACGACGCCGTCGAACAAGGAGTTGAAGCTGACGAAGCCTTGCACGATTGGAGCTTCGCAGCTCATATGGAAGGACCCGTGACAAGCCCCGGAGCGGGTTGTTAGTCGTCGTCCTCCTTGGGGGCCGCAGACGACGGAGGAGGCAGGACGCTTCGACGACGAGTCATTCTCATATACGCGGATTGCGCGGAGCGCAGAGCCGCATGACCGTTCTCCGTCGAGAGGCAACGCGGTCTTATGTCGCGAGTCAGGGAGGCTGAGCCTGCCTGTCGCAAAGCTGCGACGCGTATCCTCCGGATCGTGCCTGGTCTCATCCGTCGACTGCGACCCCCAGAGCTGTGTGGATAAGAAGAGATTGGTAGTGGCGTTGTACTAGGCGGCCCTCGAGTGGAGCGCGGCCCAGACGAAGCCTGCGAGCTCACGCGCGACAGCGACGACGATCTTGGGTCTGGGCTTGCCCTTTTCGAGCATGCGGTTGAAGCGGCGGTGCAGGCGCAGCATCGCCTTGTCGGCGACAGCGACCAGGCGAGGCGACTGTCCTTGACGTCGGTGCTTCAAGTTGGCGGTGTTGGGGCGATGGCGGTAGTGCCAGGCTGCCTCGATCAGCAGGCGTCGTGCATGGCGGTTGCCGGCCTTTGTGATGCTGCCTCGCCGTTCGGACTCGCCCGAAGAATGTTCGGAGGGGACGAGGCCGAGGAAAGCCATCAGGCCACGGGCGGATTCGAAGCGCATGAAGTCGTGCAACTCCGTCACCAAGCCCATGGCGGTGATGGTGTCGATGCCGCGGAAGCAGCGCAGCGCCGCGACAGGCTCGGCGTAGGCAGGCTGTTGGCTCAGCCGTTCGATGCGTTGCTCGAGCCACGGCAGCCGTTGCTCGAGTTGCTCGATCGCCAGCAAATAGTCCTCGAGGACGAGCTGGTCGGCCTCGTGTTCAAGGCGCAGGCTGCGCAGCCACAGACGGTGCGCCTGGCTCCAGGCCCGCTTGGTGCCGTTCCAGCTCCAGCCTCTGCGCAGCAGCATCTTGCTCAATCGATGCCGGCAACGCATCAGGTCCTCCTGCGCGCCCTCACGCGCCCGGCATAGATCCCGAGCGGCCTCGTGCGCCGGTGTCGGCGCATGCACCTCGGTCAGCAACCCGGCACGAAACAGCTCAGCCAGCTTGCGTGCGTCGCGTCTGTCGGTCTTGATCCGATCTCCAGGCTTGCGCGGAATCAGCGACGGCGCCACAACGACGCACACCAGCCCCGCCTCCTGAATCCAGCGTTGCAGTGCATAGCCGCAAGGCCCAGCCTCATAGCAGAACCGCACTTCGCTATCCGATGCCAGACGCTGAACCTTCTTCAGCATCCGTCGCACCGCCGCCTTCTCGTTCGCGAGTTGCCACTCCACCGGCTTGGTCTGTCCGGGGAACAGCACCGCCAGCGTGATCGCAACTTTGTGCGCGTCCATTCCAACGAAGGTGATACGCTTTTCCATGACCGGCTCCTTTCGTATGCGGCTCTGGTGCCGCTGTCACAGGCTCACTAACCCGCGATCTCACGAACGGGAGCCGGTCCTTCCATACGGTCTTATCCCCGGTGTTGGGCAGACTGGTGCTGCGGTGTGCGTGAACGGCGGACCGACTACGATCGATGGCGCTGGCCAGAGAGCTTGGTCTGTTCCACGTCCGGTCATGCGTTGGCGTGTGCCTTGGCCGGCCGCCGCCGATGACAGTACGCCTCGTGCCGTCACGATTTTGAGTGGGGCGGGCCCGGGTTGTCACAGCTGGCAGTACGCCGCTTCACGACGTTCTCGGCTGCCTAGTTGATGACGAGAGTCAAATGTGGCCTGTGGATTCAGGAGGATACATGGCTCGCAACATTGCTTACTGGATCAGTACCGTGATTGTCGCGGTAATGCTGCTCTTTGCATTGAGCTATCTCACCGGCAATCCCCAGGTGGTATCCGGCTTTGCCAAAGCCGGATACCCGCAGCACCTCCGGATCGTTCTAGGAGTTGCAAAGCCGACAGCTGCCATCATCCTGCTGTTGCCCGGGTTTGTCTTGCTGAAGGAGTGGGCATACGCGGGCGCGGCTTTCGCATGGGTCATGGCCGTAATCGCCCACTACTCCGCGGGCGATGGAGTGCAAGTATGGGGCATACCGCTGACGCTGCTCGCCCTGCTGATCGTCTCTTATGTGACGAGACCTCCGAGCCGCCGCCTGACGCTCGCGGCCGTGTCGCCCTGATCACGAGAGACCCAAATGGAGGACGTTCGGCGGTTGATCTTGACGCTGTCCTTCACGCGGAGGCCTCTTGGACGCAACCGCCCGGCGCTGCGCGCGCAGGAGAAAGGGTGCGCTGCCCAACAAGGGGATGAAGCAGACGAAGCCGGCGCAAGCGATGGAGCTTCGCAGCTTATCCCCAGTGTTCGACGGACCGCTAGCGTGAATACGTAAAGCTGCCGCAAGCGGATCGCGTTGAGAAAAGAAGGTGAACGACTACCTGCTCTCCCGATTTATCCGGTGGGTCGGTTCAAGGCCCGGGTGTTCAAGGCGCTCGGGTTCGACCAGGCTGCAGTGGTCGCCTTCGTCACCGAGGTTAGGCGGATCGCCGCCGAAGGCGAGGCGAAGCAGTGCCGGCGTTGGTGTGGTGCTCGGGGCGGCGGCCATTCTTGACCACACTCTAGAGAGGTCTTTGCCACTCTTCAACCGCCGATTCCTGCCGTTTTGGGCGTGGGCATGTGGGGCCTCATGTTCCTCGTGCTGGGAGGCAACAGCGCCGAAAGTGCCGTGACCACGGTCGTGTTCGCGTTCCTTGTCGGACCTTGTCGGATTGTTGTTCATGGCCCGGATGCGGCAGGTTCTTGCAGGCGCATTCGCCCTCAGCAGCATGACGGATGGGCGAGCATTTGTGATTCGAAACATGTTGGATGGTGCATCTTCACATTTGCTGCTCGCTCCTGCCGTAGCGGTGCTCGCTGGATCGGCGAGCGTGACGACCTGCTTGCTCCTGAGATCGGTCGGCCGGCGGACAGCGGCTGCACTCGCGGCCGGCGCGCTCACGGTGCTTGTCGGAGGAGCGACCTCCCTTCGATTCGCGTCGTCCCTCGAGCGTTCCGCGAGGCCTCCGTTCGTCATGCTCGGGTTGCTCGGAGGCGTCAACGTCGGACGGAGTGGATTGACGAGCACGCGCGCCTTCCTCTAGCCTCGGCGTCGGGGAGGTGCGTCGTGCCTCGATACCTTCGTCTGTCTTTCCGCCGCCCGGCGCTCGCGGCGGCTGTCGCGACGGCGATCGCGTCCGCCGCATACGCGCAGGGCCCGGCGCCGACTAGCGTCAAGGTCTGGCTCACTGCGCGCGACACCTCTGACCGTCTCGCCGAGAAGGACGCCGTGCCGTTCCAGCCGCTCGAGCAGCCGGACGAGCACGTGCCCGCGGTGATGATCGACCCCGCGAAGGCCTTCCAGACGATCGAGGGCTTCGGAGGCGCGCTCACGGACGCCGCGGCCGAGACCTGGGCGAAGCTGCCGGCCGCGCGGCAGAAGGAGCTCCTCGCGGCCTACTTCGACCGCGACAAGGGCCTCGGCTACAGCCTGTGCCGCACCCACATCCACAGCTGCGATTTCTCGAGCGAGAGCTACGCCTACACCGAGGTCGCGGGCGACACCGAGCTCGAGCACTTCACGCTCGACCACGACCGGCGCTTCCGGCTGCCGTTCATCCGCACAGCACTCGCCGCGGCGGGCGGGCCGGTCAAGATCTTCGCGTCGCCCTGGAGCCCGCCGGCCTGGATGAAGACGAACGCCGACATGCTCCACGGCGGCAAGCTCAAGCCCGAGTACCGCGAGGCGTGGGCGCGCTACTTCGTCCGCTTCGTGAACGAGTACGAGAAGGAGGGCGTGCCGATCTGGGGCCTCACGGTCCAGAACGAGCCGATGGCGACCCAGACCTGGGAGTCGTGCCTCTTCACCGCGGCGGAGGAGCGCGACTTCGTGCGCGACTTCCTCGGGCCGGCGCTCGAGAAGGCCGGGCTCGCGCGCCTCAAGCTCATGATCTGGGACCACAACCGCGGCATCCTGTTCCAGCGCGCGAAGGTGGTCTACGACGACCCGGCCGCCGCGCGCTACGTCTGGGGCGCGGGCTTCCACTGGTACGTGGGCGACCACTTCGACAACGTGCGGCAGGTGCACGAGGCCTGGCCGGAGAAGCAGCTGCTGTTCACGGAGGGGACGCCCTCCCACTACGACGCGAAGACGCTCCTCGACTGGAAGTGGGGCGAGGTCTACGCGACCTCGATCCTCCACGACGTCAACAACTGGGCGACGGGCTGGACGGACTGGAACGTGCTGCTCGACGAGCAGGGCGGCCCGAACCACGTGGGCAACTTCTGCTTCGCCCCGGTCCACGGCGACACCAAGACGGGGGCGCTCACCTACACGAACGCCTACTACTACATCGGGCACGTCTCGAAGTTCGTGCGGCCGGGCGCGCGCCGGATCGCGGCGAGCTCGAACGACGACGATCTCCTCGCGAGCGCCTTCGTGCACCCGGACGGCCGCGTCGTCGCCGTGATCCTGAACAAGACCGACAACGGCAAGGACGTGCAGCTGTGGATGGACGGCCGCGCGGCCACGGTGAAGAGCCCGGCGCACTCGATCCTGACGCTCGAAACGACGGCGCTCCCCGGTGAGACCCCTCCGCGCTGAGCGCTGTCCGATGAACCGAACGGCCTAGTCGCTTCGCGCGGACCGGTCCAACGGACTCTTGCGGGAAGTTCTTCCCGAGGACTAAGTGCCACTAGAGGGCGGCGGCAGGCGCATCATCGACCATCGGAAGATGAGGAGGCTTCGAGGTGAACGTTTCCTTCTACGGACATACTCGTCAGTACCACAGTATCAAGAGCGAGATCGACGCCAACATCTCGCGAGTCCTCGAGAGCGGCCAGTACGTCATGGGGCCGATGCTCAAGCAGTTCGAGGCCGAATTCGCCGCCCACACAGGGAAGAAGTACGCGATCGGAGTCGGCAACGGCACCGACGCGATCGCGCTCACGATCATGGCCCTGGGCCTCGGGCCGGGCGACGAGATCATCACCCACGCCAACACCTTCTTCGCCACCGCGGAGGCGATCTGGATCGCGGGCTGCAAGACCGTCCTCGTCGACTGCGACGAGACCACCCGCTGCATCGATCCCCAGGCCGTGGCCGCGGCCATCACTCCCCGGACGAAGGCCATCATCCCGGTGCACCTCTACGGCCAGTGCGCCCCGATGCGCGAGATCCGGAAGCTCGCGGACCAGCACGAGCTGTTCGTGATCGAGGACAACGCCCAGGCGATCGACGCGAGGGGCGACGACTTCCGGATCGGCGAGCTCTCCGACGCGGTCACCACGAGCTTCATCATCCAGAAGAACCTCGGCACGTTCGGCGACGGCGGCGCGGTCTACACGGACGACGCCGAGATCGACGCCCGCGTGCGCAAGCTCCGCAACCACGGCTCGAGCGCGCGCGATCACCACAGCTTCGGCTTCAACAGCCGGCTGGACGACATCCACGCCGGCATCCTGAGCGCCAAGCTCAAGCACGTCGGCGAGTGGACCGAGAGGCGCCAGAAGTGGGCGGCCGCCTACGACGCCGGCCTCTCGGGCGTCGACTCCATCGTCCTGCCCCACGCGAGGCCGGGCTACCGCCACGTTTATCACCTCTACGAGATCGAGACCCGGAGCTCCGCCGACCGCAACCCCCTGCTGGCCTACCTGAACGGGAAGGGCATCGACGCCAAGACCCACTACTCCATCCCCATCCACAAGCAGGAGGGGTATCCCTGGGGCAAGGAGGCGGAGATCCGCGGCTCGCTCGCCCACGCCGAGAAGAACGCGGCCTGCTGCATCTCCCTGCCCATGTACGCCGAGCTGACCGCGGACGAGGTCGACTCCGTCATCGACGCCGTCAAGGTCTGGAGGAAGTGACGGCCGTCCACGCGAGGAGGAAGCCATGAGTCGCTACAGCGTGCTCGTGGTGGGGGTGGGTAAGCGCGGGAAGCACCATGCCACGCATTTCCATGCCCACCCGAGCTTCAAGGTGGTCGGCCTCTGCGACGTCAACGCGGCCAAGGCCATCGAGGCCGCGCCCGCCGTCGGCGGCCCGCGGATCGGAACGGATGCCTCCGCGATGGCCAAGGAGCTCAAGCCGGACGTGTTCTGCTTCACGACACCGCCCGGTGTACGCTCTGAGCTGATCCGGTTCGCCGTCGAATGCGGGGCGAGGCTGATCGCCTTCGAGAAACCCGTGGCCCTCACCTCCGAGGAAGGCCTCAGGATCAAGCAGCTGCTCTCCCGAAGCCCGGCCAAGGTGGTGGTGAGCCATCAGCATCGCTACGGCAAGCATTACCAGGCCGTCAAGAACACCATCGCCGGCGGCAAGATCGGCCACGTGCACACGGTCTACGGCATCGCTCACGGCTGGGCGGCTCACATGCTCTCGCACTTGATCGACTACTCGATGTGGTTCAACGACTACGCCAAGCCCACCTGGGTCATGGCCCAGGCCGCCGGCAAGCACAAGCTCGCCGACGTACACGCCTCGCCCGACTACGTCGGCGGCTTCGTGCAGTTCGAGAATGGCGTGCGTGGCATCTACGAGTGCGGGGGGGGCGCTCCGGACGTCCCCGAGGCGCAGCGCTGGTGGGGCAAGAACCGGATCGGTGCCACAGGCACCGAGGGCTATGCCGAGGTCTACACCGGCAATGGGTGGAAGGCGGTCACCCGGAGCGGCATTCTGACCGGCGACGGCGCCATGGCCTACGATCAGGACATGCCCGGCTACATCCAGGACATCGCCGATTGGCTCGACCGAGGCAAGGTCCACCCCTGCTGCTTCGAGAACGCCTACACCGGCTTCGAGGTCACGATGGGGATGCTCAGGAGCGCGGCCCGCGGCGGTCAGGTCACGCTGCCGCTCGTGGACGCCGCCAACGAGCTGGAGGAGCTGCGGCGCGCCCTCCCCGACGCTCCCCTGCAGGTCACGCTCGAGGAAAGCCAGAAGGAATACAGCTACTGAGGGGCGGCCTCCTTCGTCAGCTGGGCGTCGTCAGGAACCTGCGGACCTTGGCCATCACGCGCCAGGTGTCGCCAGATAGGGCCTGCCTGTCAGCCTGGTGCTAGCATGGCCGCGCCACATCGGCGCCGTGGTGCTGCGGCCGCGGCCGCACCACGGCGCGTGGGCGGTCTTGCGGGAGTTCAAGGCGAAGCAGATCCACGACCTTCGCGCGCCTGACCCTGGCGAAGCCGTTGGAAGCGGAGGCATTCGTGCCTGAGAACAGCCTGGCGAACCTCAGCCTCGCCGAGGCCTCGGAGCTCTTGCGCTCCGGAAAGGCCTCGCCGGTCGAGCTGACTCAGGCGTGCCTGCGAAGGATCGAGGCGCTCGACCCCAAGCTGAACGCGTTCGTCACCGTGACCGCCGAAAGCGCGCTCGCGGCGGCGCAGGTGGCGGCGGACGAGATCGCGCACGGCGGCTGGAAGGGGCCGCTCCACGGCGTCCCGATCGCGCTCAAGGACATCGTCGACCAGGCGGGCGTGCGCACGACGGCCGCGAGCAACGTCCTGCGGGACAACGTCCCCTCCGAGGATTCCGACGTCGTGCGTCGGCTGAAGGCGGCAGGAGCGGTGCTGCTCGGAAAGCTGAACCTGCACGAGTTCGCGTACGGCGGCAGCGCAGTGGTGAGTGCGTTCGGGCCGGTGCGCAATCCCTGGTCGCTCGAGCGCTCGGCGGGCGGCTCGTCGGCGGGCTCGGCGGCCGCGGTCGCCGCGGGGCTCTGCTACGGCGCGATCGGCACCGACACCGGCGGATCGATCCGCATGCCGGCCGCCTACTGCGGGATCGTCGGCCTCAAGCCGACCTTCGGCCGCGTGAGCACGCGCGGCGTCGTCCCGCTCTCCTGGACGCTCGACCACGTCGGACCGATGACGCGGCGCGTGCGCGACACGACGCTGATGCTACAGGCGCTCGTGGCCGAGCCGGGCGACGCCCGCCAGCCGGGCCCCGCGGTCCCGGACGACGCGGCCGCGCTCGACGCCCGCGGCGAGCTTCGGCTCGGCGTGCCTCGCGCCCTGTTCTACGAGGGCCTCCATCCCGAGATCGAAGCGGCAACGCGCGCGGCGCTTTCCGCCCTGGAGCGGCTCGGGGCACGGGCGCTCGACGTGACGCTGGATCCCGGCAACGAGGCCTCCGTCACCGTGCTGCGAGCCGAGGCTTGGGCCTATCACGAGGCGACGGTGGCGCGCAGCCCCGAGCTCTACCAGCCCGAGACGCTGCGGCGGATCCGCGGCGGCGCGGAGATCTCGGCAGCGGCCTACATCCAGGCGCGGCGACGCGTCGACGAGCTGCGGCACCACGCGCGCCAGCTATTCGACGGCGTGGACCTGCTGGTGACCCCCACGACGCCCGTGCCGCCGCCCGCGATCGACGCGCTGCTGGCCGACGCGGCCGAGCTGCGGGCGAAGGAGTTCGTGATGCTCCGGAATACGCGCCCGTTCAATACGCTCGGCCTGCCGACGGTCTCCGTCCCCTGTGGCTTCACGAGCGACGGCCTGCCGATCGGCCTGCAGATCACCGGCGCGGCGGGCGACGAGGCGCGCGTCCTTGCGCTTGCCCTAGAGTACGAGCAGGCGACGGACTGGCACACGCGTCAGCCGCTCTCGCTCCGGCCGGCCGGCTCGCCGTCAGGATAGCTCGACGGGCTCGGCGAAGGGAACGGCGCCGACGATCGTGAGCACCGAGTCGGGCTCGTGTCGCCAGTAGCCCGCGAACGCGCTGGCGCTACGTCGCTCGACGACCCGCAGCGTGCTCCACCCCGACGCGGATGGCGACGCGCCGACGCACTCGAGCTCGATCCCCGGCAACGGCAGCCGCAGCCCCTCGCCGAGGACCTTCATCAGGCTCTCCTTCGCGCTCCAGCACAGAGTGGACAGGAGCTCCGGCGTTCGCGACGCGGCGATGCGGTCGCGCTCGCTCTCGGTGAAGCAGTCCTCGAGGAAGCCAGCGCTGCGCCGTTCGACTCGCTCGATGTCGCAGCCGACGGCACTCGCCTCCGCGCGCACCGCTGCGAGCGCGCGGCCGTGCGAGTGGCTGATCGAGAGCGCCCACGGCAGGCGAACGCCGTCGCAGAAGGCCTCGGGCACGCCCGAAGCGGCCGGGAGCACCGCGATCCGCGCCAGCTCCTCCAGTCGACCGCCGGCCGGCCCGCGACGGGCGCGCAGACGCGCGAGCGCGCGCTTCGCGGCCCAGCGCCCGAGCCTCCAGTCTTCGCGACGCTTGGGCATGCGCAGCCCCGCCTCGGTCGCCCGCTCGGCTTCGCTCAGCCAAACCGAGCCGGGCGGGACGTCAGAGAGCCGCTGGCTCAGCCAGTAGACGGTCCGCATGCGCGATCCGCTCGAACTCCAGCGCCATGCCCCGCTCGACGGCCGCGATCAGCTGCGGGCGCAGCTCCGAGGCCGGGATGATGCGGTCGAGCGAGCCGACGCGCAGGGCGCGCTCGATGCTGTGGACTGCGTCGAACTCTTCCGCCACGGCGCCGAGCTTCTCGGAGCGGACCGCGCGCGCGACCTCCTCGAGACGCCCGCGCAGCCGGCGCTTGTCGGCGTCCGCGGCCGCCTGCAGCTCGCGCTCGGCGGCCACGACGCGCGGGTCCTGCTTCGTGCGGGCGTCGACCTCGCGGGCGAAGACCACGGCCGCCGCGGGAGCGCCGCCGATCACCGAGGCGAAGCTGCCCTCGAGCGCCAGCGCCTGGAAGTTCTCGTTGAGCGCCTTCGAGAACACCACGAAGGCGCCGCCGTGGTAGCGCGAGACCACGCAGAATACGATCGGGCCCTGGAAGTTGACGACGGCGCGCCCGATCTCCGCCCCGAACTCGAGCTGCATCCGCCGCATCGACTCCGGCGAGCCGTCGAAGCCCGAGAGGTTGGCCAGGATCACGAGCGGCCGGTTCGCGCTCGCGGCGTTGATCGCACGCGCCACCTTCTTCGAGGACTTCGGAAACAGCGTGCCCGACATCCACTGCTCGGGCCCGTCGGTGGGCACGAAGCCGAGCCGCGGCACCGGCTTGGACTCGATGCCGAGCAGCATCACCGGGATCCCGCCGAGGTGCGCGTCCCAGACCACCGCCGTGTCCGCGTCCCGCATCGCGCACCAGCGCTCGAGCGGGGGATGGTCCTGGTCCACCGTCGCCGCCATCACGCGGCGGATGTCGAAGGGCTTCTTGCGCCCCGGGTTGGTCGCGTCCGCGAAGATCTCGCCCACGAACGCGAAGCCGTTGCCGTGCGCGGCGGCGCGCACGTCGCGCGTGAAGGGGTCGACGGTCGCTGCGCGCCGCGGGAAGCGCTCGCCGAGTGCGACGTACGCGTGCTCGTAGTGGCGTAGCAGGATCCGGCAGGCCGCCGCCAGATCGGGCGCCCAGTACTGCGCCTGTCCATTCGGGCCCATGATGCGCTCGTAGCCGCCGATGCCGAAGTTGTCCTCGGCGGACACGCTGCCCGAGTAGTCGAGCGCGGTCTTGCCGGTGAGGACCATCGCGGACTCGGGCACCATCACCAGGATGCCCTTGGTGTGCATCAGCATCGTGGCCTCGGCGTTCCAGTACGGCTGCGCGCCGACGTTGATCCCGGACACGATCACGTTGAGCTCGCCTCCGGCCTGCGTGAACTCCACGATCCGGCGCAGCACGCGCGAGATCCAGTCCATGTTCTCGGTGCCGCTGTCCATCGCGATCTTGGCGCCCGCCGAGAGCGCGAACCACTCGAGCGGGATGCCGCGCGCCGCCGCCAGGTCGAGCGCGGCGATCACCCGCCTGCACTCGGCCTCGGCGATCGATCCCATCTCGCGGCTCGGGTCGCCGAGCAGGATCACGCGCGCCATCCCCTCGGGGTGGCCGCGCGTGAAGTTCCGGATCACGCCCACGACCACGTTCGCGCCGTTGCGGCCGTAAGGACGCTCGACCGGCCGCAGGCGGCCGGCGGCGTCGAGGTCGTGCTCCTCGAACGCGCCGGGCGGGATCTCCGAGTGGGCCACCTCGCCCGACGGCGTCAGGAGCCGCACCAGCTCGTAGGGGTACGCGAGCCCGCGCCGGTGCATGCGGGTCACCTTCTGGCCGTACTCCGAGAGCGGGCGGATCGGACCGTCGGCCTTCGGCTCGACGTCGATCACGAACGCCGCCGTGCCCGGGTTGGAAAGGCCGAGCAGCAGCTCCCGCTGCTCGCTTGCGGCGTTGCGCAGCGTCGCGCGCATCAGCACCTTCTCGAGCCCGAGGCCCGCGGTCGCGGGACCGTTTCGTGCCGCGATCGCCGTCAGCTCCTCGAGCGTCACGTCGAGCGGAGGCCAGACGTGGAACAGCAGCCGGTTCCAGTGCAGGCGCTCCTCCGGCCGCCGGCGCGCCTGGAACGCCCGCATCGCGGCCGCGGCCTCCGTGAACAGCCGCTCGAGGTGCGGCAGCTGCACCACACGGCCGGAAGCGTCGCGCACCGGGGTCGCGTCGCGCACCTCGGCCACCGCGAACAGCCGCTCGTCCTTCGGGTTCTCGCGGGCGACGCCCTTGAAGAGGTAGACGTCCTCGGGCGACGGCAGGCGCTCGAGGTCGAAGTTCGCGAGCTGCCGAAGCTCCAGCCGCTTGCTCATCATCGGGTGCATGCCGCGGTAGAGCCGGTCCTCGCGGAAGCCTTCGGCAGACGCGCGGAACGTGAAGTGCTGGGTGCGGCCTTCGGCCTTCACGGCCTCGGGCCCGAAGAGAGCGACCACCACGCGCCGGATCGGGCGCGAGAAGCCGACCGTGTCCAGCATCTCCCGCATCAGCGCCGCGCTCGTCTCGGCGTCTTCGAGCGGAGCGGGGCTCCAGACGTAGAAGTCCAGGATCACGTCGCAGTCGGCGGGAACGGCGTCGACGAGCCCGCGCAGCCTGCGGATCGCCACCGGGAAGCGCCTGTCGAGCACGTGTGTCTCGACGAGGTGCGTCGCGATCAGGTGGATGCGCCGCCCCTCGTGCTCGTACTCCGCGGCCGCGCCCGCCCAGCCCCGCACGTCCCAGGTCCGGACGTTCTCGAGCGCCCGGATCCGGTAGTAGCGCCGCGTGAGCACCTCGATCATCAGGCGGCGCATCGTTCGCGTCTCGGCCTCGAAGCGGCCCGCGAGCAGGCCGAAGAGCGGCTGGGGGCACGCGACCAGCGCGCCGATCAGCTCGGCGCGCTGGGGCCGGCCCGGGTTCTCGCGCAAGAGCGCGAGGTGGCGTTCCGCGTCCGCATAGGCGCGCTGCCGCGCCCGCTCGTAGAGCGGCTGGTCGAAGACCCGGTAGCGCACTTCGCGCGCCACGTCGGCGAGCGACGGGTGCCGCCTCTCGGTCGCGGCGATCAGCCGGTCGAGGCTGGCGACGAACGGCAAGTCGGGCTCGCCGGCCCGCGCCAGCACGCGCGCCAGGCGCTGATCGAGGATCGCGATCATCGCGGGGATCTGCTGCTCGGCGCGCTGGCGGGCTTTCCAGATCCAGAAGAGCGCGTCGCGGAGGTCGGGCGACGGCTCGAGGCTCGTGACGCCGTAGTGCGCGACGGCCCGTTGCAGCTTGTCGAGGAACGCCGCGGGAAGGCCCCTGCCACGCACGTCCACGTCCCGCAGGTAGGTGAGGAAGTACTCGCCGGTGCTGAGGGCGCCTTGCTCCTCGCTTCCGGCCCCGTCCTCGTCGGCTGCCGCGCGCCGCCGGAAGAGCGAGGCCACGTCGCCGAAGACGAGGAGGATCTCGTCTTCCCGCCGGTCCCGGTCGACGCTCGTGGCGTCCTCGCGGGCGAGCCGCCCGTAGGCTTCGGTGAGCCGGCGCGCCTCGGCCGGCTCGACGTCGAAGCCGAGCACCATGCGCCGCAGGCTCTCGAGGTTCCGGAGCGCCTCGACGGGAGCGTCCGACGCAAGGGCGGCGTCGGACAGCACGAGCCGCTCCCCGGTCGCCTCCTCGCGCTCGGCCTCCGGATCGAGGTGGACGAGCGGAGTGCCGGGCGGCACCTGCACGTTGCTCGAGACGAGCACTCGTCGCACCCGCCCCGCGAAGGGAGCGACCACGGTCGTCTCCATCTTCATGGCCTCGAGCACGAGCAGCGGGTCGCCGGCGCGAACGGCGTCACCGGGGGCGACTGCGACCTGCGCCACGACCGCCGGCGACGTGGCGCGCAGCAGGCCGAGGTCGTCGCGGGAGAAGCGGTGCGGAATGCCTTCCACCTCGACGACGTGCTGCGCGCCCTCCACGATCGAGACGACCCGGAAGCGTCGCCCCGCCGCAGTGAGCCAGCGCTCGAAGCGGCCGAGCGGCTCGACCTGCACGTCGATGCGGCGCCCGTCGAGCTCGACGCGGTAGTCGCGGACGCCGCGCTTCACGACCTTCGCACGGTAGCTTTGCCCCTGGTGCCGCAGCTCCACGACGCGGCCCACGTCGGGCGCGATCTCGGGCCGCAGCCGCGCAGCGGTCGCGTAGAAAGCCGCCCGCTCGAGCGCGTGCTCCGCCTCGTACACCTCGACCACCGCCTGCACGAGGGCGATCGCCCCGTGCGGGCGCGGCGCCGGCGCGGCCGCGACCACCCTCTCGAGCCAGCCCGTGTCGTAGACGCCGCTCCGGAACTCGGGCCGCTCGATCAGCTCGAGCAGGAAGGCGCGGTTCGTGGCTCCGCCCTCCACAACTATCGACGCTTCGGTCAGCGCGCGGCGCAGGCGGGCGAGCGCCTCCTCGCGCGTGCGGCCGTGAGCGATGATCTTGGCCACCATCGAGTCGAACTCGGGCGCCACCACGTCGCCCTCGGTGACGCCGCGGTCCACGCGCAGCCCCGGCCCCGTCGGCAGGCGGAAGCGGGCGAAGGTGCCGGGAGCCGGCGCAAAGCCGTTCTCGGGGTCCTCCGCGTTCAGGCGCACCTCGATCGCGTGTCCCGTCGCGGGCGGCGGCTCGCCCACCAGGCGTCCGCCGCGCGCGATGTGGAGCTGGAGCTTCACGAGGTCGATGCCGGTCGTGACCTCGGTGATCGGGTGCTCGACCTGCAGCCGGGCGTTCACCTCCAGGAAGTACGCGGCCCCCTGCCGCGGGTCGAACAGGAACTCGACCGTGCCCGCGCTCTCGTACCCTACGGCTTCGCAGATGCGGACGGCGGCGCGGCGCAGCTCGGCGTCCTGCAGCGCGGTCAGCACGGCGGCCGGCGCCTCCTCCAAGACCTTCTGGTGCCGGCGCTGCAGCGTGCAGTCGCGCACGCCCGCCGCCCAGGTCGTCCCGTGCCGGTCGGCGATCACCTGGACCTCGACGTGCCGCACCCCCTCGAGCCGCCGCTCCAGGAACAGCGAGCCGTCGCCGAAGGCCTTCTGGGCCTCGGCCCGTGCGCTCGCGAGTGCTCGCTCCAGCTCGCTCGCAGTCGCGACCGAGCGGATGCCACGGCCCCCTCCGCCAGCGCACGCCTTGACCATGAGCGGGTAGCCGAGGCGCTCGGCGACGGCGGCCGCCTGCGCGAGGTCGAGCACAAGACCTCCGCTCCACGGGACAACGGGCACGTCGAGCCGCTCCGCCAGCCGCTTGGACGCGATCTTGTCGGACAGCTGCCGCATCGCGGCGGGCGGCGGGCCGATGAAGACGATGCCGAGGCGCTCCAGCAGCTCGGCGAAGGCCGCGTGCTCGGCGACGAAACCCCAGCCGGGCCAGACCGCCTCGGCTCTCGTCTCGCGGAGGGCCCGCTCGAGCCTGTCGTGGTCGAGGTAGGCCGACTGCAGCTGGCCGTCGCCCGCCCCTGCGACCAGCGCCGGACCCAGGCCGTAGCCCTCGTCGGCCTCGCGCACGAACATCGCCTTGCGGTCGGGATCGGTGTAGAGCGCGATCGTCCGAAGCGCGGTCCCGTTCTCGTGGTTGTACTCGCGGACAGCGCTGATGAAGCGCATCGCCGCCTCGCCGCGGTTGACGACGGCAACGCGCTCGAAGTCGTGGTTCATGACCGCCTCGTCTATCTCAGGCCATGGCCGTCCGGAACGGCTCCAGCCGGGCGTCTTCCGGCCCTCCCGGCAGCTCGACCGTCGTGTACCCGGTCATGTCCACGTAGACGTTGCCGTCCTCGTCCACCACGCGCGCGTCGTAGCCGTGGCTCCCGCCGGCCGCGGGCTTGACCAGCGCGAAGAGCCGCTCGCCGTTCGCGTCCTCGGGAGCGCGGAGCACGGCGATCTTCGACACCTGGAGCGGCAGCCCCATCCGTCCGCGCGTGCCCATCTCCAGCACGCCGGCGGTCTGGAAGCAGAGCTCGATGAGGCGCGGCGCCATCACGAGCGCGCTCTCGACGGGGGTGTGGTCGGCGGGGAGCCCTGCGGCCAGCAGGCCGACCGCCTCGCCGTTCTCGCGCCAGGCGCCTTCGAGCACGCGGTACGAGGGCCCGTGGAAGTAGACGCGGTAGATGTCCTCGGGTCCAACGGACTTCGCCGCCCGCGGCTTCGGCGCGTGCTCGTGCAGCGCCCCGCAGGCCCGCGGCGTGAGCCGCACGCGGGCCGTGAAGTGCGTCGTCTTCTGCGGCGCGGACTGGCCCGGCAGCGTGCGGGATCCCTGCAGGCGGCAGTCCGCCACCACGTCGGCCGCGTCCGGGCGCAGGACGACGCGAAGCTCCAGCGCTCGCGGCTCGTCCCGGTAGAACTTGAAGGGCGCCTGGAACTCGACGTGCTCGACGTCCGCCACGTGCCAGCCGGGCAGGATGAGCGCCGCCGCCTCGGCGAAGGACTCGATGCCCATCACGCCCGGAAGCACCGGCGTACCCTCGATGCGGTGGTCGTTCAGGAAGGGCTGCTGCGGCGGGTCGAGAACCGTCTCGATCAGCAATCCGTGGTGCACGCTGCAGGCCTTGACGGTCCCGATCATCGCCGCCTTCGCGGCGACGGCCGAGGTGTCGAGGCCTCCGGTCTCGTCCCACTCACGCTGCAGCACGCCGAGCCGTCCGGCGATCACGATCTCGCCCCGGCGGCCGCCTGCCGTGAGCTCGCGCCGGATCACCGGGATTCCGGACGCCGCCGGCAGCATGTCGATGCCGGCCTCCGCCATGATGCGAGGGATCGAGCCGCGGGTCGCCATCCCGAGGTCGCCCCAGGCCGTCCAGTCGATCGCGATGCCGCGCACGCCCGGCCGAGTCGTCCGGAAGCTCGAGGTCGTCTTGCACAGCAGGTCGTTCGCCGCGCTGTAATCGGTCTGGCCGCGGTTGCCGAAGCGGCCGGCGATCGAGCTGAAGGCCACGGTCGCGCCGATCGGCGCGTCGCCCAGCCCCTTGAGCAGGTTGAACCAGCCGTCGGCCTTCACGTCGAAGACGAGGTCGAACTCGCCGGGCTCCTTGTTGTCGAGCGTACGGCTGACCTCGAGCCCCGCCGCGTGCATCAGCACGTCCACGCGGCCGCTTCGCTCGACGACGCTCGCGCAGGCGCGAGCGACGGCGCCGGCGTCGCGCAGGTCGAGGCTGTAGTAGTGGACGGTGCCTCCGGCGCCCTCGATCGCGCGGATCGCAACCAGCGCGGCCTCGGCGCGCTCCAGCCCCGCGAGCGTCTTCTCGACCAGCGCCGGAGTGACGCGCCCGCCTTTGGCCTTCAGGCGCTCGGCCAGCTCGCGCTTCAAGCCGTCGCGGTCGCCGCGAAGGCGCACGATGTCGGGGTTCGCCGGATCCGGCTGCGGTACGACATCGAAGAGGTGAAAGGTCCCGCCCGACGCGGCGGCCAGGTCGGCGACGATCGCGGAGACGATCGCCCCGGCGGCGCCGGTCACGAGGAAGACCGAGTCCTTTCCGAGCGTCAGACCGGCTCCACCATCCGCAGCGCTCTCCTCGGCCAGACCGACCGAAGTCCGCAGGCCCTCCTTGTAGCCGACTTCCACGACGCCTGGATCGCGCAGCGTCTCCTCGACGAGAAGGTCGGCAAACTCCGCAGTCTTACGGCTGGGCTCGAAGTCCACGACCTTCACGAGCGCGTCCGGCCGCTCCTGCTTGTAGGCCTTGACGAAGCCCGCGACGGCGCCGCCGAGCGGCGCCGCGGCGCCCGCCGCGTCGTAGCCGTGCTGGCCGCCCATGCGCGTACCGGCGACGAGGAACGTTCCCGGAGCGCTCACCTGCTCGTAGAGCGCGCGCATCGTCGAGTGCAGCAGCTTGACGCGGACTCGCAGCGCCTCACGCCAGCCCGCGAGGTCCATCGCCCGGAAGTCGCCCTCCGCGTCGAGCGCCGGCAGCCAGTACACGCCGTGGATCGGGCCTTGCGCAAGCCACGCGGCCAGTCGAGCCTCGAGCGCGCCGCGCTCGAGCGGCTCGTCGAGCGGGAGCACCGTCACGCCGAGCTTCTCGAGACGGCGGACGAGCGCCTTCGCCACGCCGCCCTGGTCGCCGGCCACCAACACGCGACGGCCCGGCCCGAGCGTCACGCCGGTGGGCTTGCATAGCTCCAGCGGGGGCCGGACGACGGGAACCGCTGCGCGACGCGGCACGAGGTCGGCGGCCGCGAGGTCGGCGAGGCCCGCCGCGGCCGTCGGCCGGGGCTCCGTTCCCGCCGCGGGCGGCGCGCTCGCGGCCGCGGCAGCGGTCGTCGCGCCCGCCGCGAGCGGCGCGAGGTCCGGCCGCATCGAGTGGACGAAGCCGATCACGTGGCGCAGCGTCGGGTAGTCGCGCAGCTTGCGGTTCTCGTCGCGCGGGATGTCCCAGGTCTCGCGAACCGAGGCGAAGAGCTCCGCCTGCTTCACGGTGTCCACCCCGAGGTCGGCCTCGAGGTCGAGGTCCACGTCGAGCATGTCGGGCGGGTAGCCGGTCTTCTCGGCGACGAGCTCCAGGATCCGCGTGCGCACGCGATCGTCCCCTTCGGCAGAGGCGACCCGCGCGGCTTCCTGTGCGGAAGGCGCGGGTGCCTGGACCGGCGACGGGGCCGCCGCGGGCGCGCGCAGGTCCGGCTTCACCGAGTACACGAAGTCGATGACGTGCCTGAGCGTGGGGTAGTCGCGCAGCTTGCGGTTCTCGTCGCGCGGGATGCCCCAGGTCTCGCGGACCGAGGCGAACAGCTCCGCCTGCTTCACGGTGTCCACGCCGAGGTCGGCTTCGAGGTCGAGGTCCACGTCGAGCATGTCGGGCGGGTAGCCGGTCTTCTCGGCGACGAGTGCCAGCACGCGCTCCCGGACCGGGTCGGACGCCCGTGGGCCGTCAGCGGTCGCAGCGACGGTCGCAGCGGATGCGGGCGCGGCGGGTGCGGGCGGCGCGGCGGCCGCGCTCGCGGGCGCCGCAGACGCCTCGTGCCGCAGGTCCGGCCGCATCTTGTGGACGAAGGCGATCACGTGGCCGAGCGTCGGATAGTCACGGAGCTTGCGATTCTCGTCGCGCGGAATCGACCATTCCTCGCGGACCGAGGCGAAGAGCTCGGCCTGCTTCACCGTGTCCACGCCCAGGTCGGCCTCGAGGTCGAGGTCGAGAGCGAGCATGTCGGCCGGGTAGCCCGTCTTGGCCGAGACGAGCGCGAGAATCCGGTCCCCGACGGGGTCGGACGCTTCGGGACGCGTCGGGACGTGCGCGGGTTCCGGCGCGGGCGCAGCGGCCACCGTCGCCTGCGGGACCGGCAGCGCGACCGGCGCGGGCACGGCCACGGCCTTGACCGCTGCCGTGTCCTTCACGCGGAGCGTCCGCTGCGTCACCTCGAGCTGCGGCTGCGCGCTGCCGGAGATCCGGGCCAGCCAGCCCTGGAAGGCCGTGGCATCGGCGACGCGGTAGGCGAAGCCGAGCTGGTCCGGCGCGCGCCGCGAGCCGTCAGCGGACGGCACCCAGCGCACGAGCGACACGCTGATCTGCGAACCGAAGCCCGCGGCGAGCCGCAGCGCGTAGCGCACCGGGTATTCGCCGCCCTTCGAGAGGTTGAGCGCCCCGAGCTCGGGGTCGACCTCCTTGTAGTTCGGGATCGGCGGCACGAGCCCGGTCTCGAGCGCCTTGATGGCCACGACGTCCTCGATCCCCACGCCCATCGCGTGGCCGGTGAAGCCCTTGGTGTTCGCCATCACGATGCGGTCCGCGGCGTCCCGGAACACCCGCCGCAGCGCATGGACCTCGGCGGCAGCGCTGCCGCCGCGGGCCGGTGTGTAGGTCTCGTGCGAGACGAACACGGTCGCGGGCGCCATCTCGTCACGCTTCACACCCCAGCGCGACTCGGCCTGGGCGACGAGCGTCTCCATCACCTGCGAGATGTGGTTCACGTCGAGCCGGGTGCCGTGGTACGCGCTGTTGGCGCTGACGGCGCCGAGCAGCTCGGCGATCGGCCGCAAGCCGCGCTCGCGCGCGGCCTCGGCGCTCTCGACAACGAGCGCCGCGGCGCCCATGCCCACGATCATCCCGTGGCGCCGGCGGTCGAAGGGTGTTGCCGCGGCCTCGACTTCTTCGTCCGTCGCGGCGGCCCCGGAAGCGAGAAAGCCGCTGCCGATCCACTCGATCAGATGGTCGGAGGTGACGTCGTCGGCCGAGACCACGACCACACGCCGGCAGCGGCCGGCACGGATCCAGTCCTCGGCCAGCCCCAAGGCCAGGGTCGTGCTGGCGCAGGCGGAGTTCACTTGTGTGTTCGGGCCGCGGGCACCGATGTGCTCGGCGAACTGCGAGTGCCCCATCGAGAGCACGCGGAACAAGAAGCGCCGGTCGAAGACGAAGCCATCCCGGGACAGGAGCGCCTCGAGCTCCTCGATCCTGTGGTCGAGCTCCGCGACGAGCGCGCCGCCACCGGACGCACCCGCCCGGCCACGCAGCTCCCGCAGCTCGGCGAGCCGCTCCCGGCGCGTGCGATCCTGGTGATAGCGAGTGAGCACGTCCGCGAACGAGTCGAGTCCTGGGAAGGCGGACGCGAAGATGACGCCCGTCTCGTCGCGCAGCGCCTCCGGCAGCATGAAGCGGTCGGGCAGGCGCGTGCCCTTCGTCGTGGTCTTGTAGCGGAGCACGAGCGGCAGCCCGGCATCGCGCAGCGCCTCGAGGCCCGCGCCTATCGCCAGCTTCGTGACGGTGTCGAGAGCGAAGACGCGCTCCGCCGAGACGCCGAACTCCCGCTCGAGATCGAGCGCCCCGCCGCGGCCGGCCAGCTTGATCACGTCCGCCACGTCGTCGATGAGCTCGAAGCGGTGCTCGCCCACCTCGCTCTTCACCAGCCGCAGGATGTGCTTCGAGGTCATCGCTTCGCGCAGCGCGGCGGGGATGGCGCCGATCAGCTGCTCGCCGCGGAGGATGCGGGAGACGTTCGCGTCGTCGAAGACGCGCGTCCCGCCGGGGAGACCGATGCCGGCGCCGGTGATCACGACGGGCTCGACCGGCAGTGTCGCGACGGTGCGGCCGCCGGAGTACGCCTTGAGCCCGCGGTCGAGGAAGTCGACGAAGAGCTGCCCGAGCTCGCGGTAGGTGTCCGCCATCGCGGGAGCCGCGGGAACGCGCTGCGACGCGATCGGCGCCGCGGCGGCGCGCGGCGCAATTTCGCTCGGCCGCGCTGGGGGCTGCGCCTCGGGCCGCACCTCCTGCCGTGCCGCGCCCAGGCCTGCCGCGTAGAGACCGCACAGCGCCTGGTTGAACGCCACCGCGTCGGCCAGCTTGGGATGGTTCGTGAAGAGCGCCGACACTTCGGGGTCGGCGGCGAAGACGTCCTCGACGAAGCCGTGGAGCGCCTTCTTCGGCCCCACCTCCACGAACACGCCGACTCCGGCCTCGCGCAGCGTCCGCAGGCCCTTCACGAACTGCACGGGCGACGCCACTTGACGGCCGAGCGTCTCGAGCACGCCCGAGCGGGCATCCGGTCCCGTCGGGTAGAGCTCTCCCGTCACGTTGGCCACGACCGGCAGCACGGGCGGCCGGACGTCGAGCCGCTCGAGCACCTCGCGCAGCGGCCCGCTCGCGGGGGCGACGATCTCGGTGTGGAACGCGTGGCTCACCGGCAGCGGAACGGCGTTGATGCCCGCGCTCTGGAAGGCCTGGACGGCGGCGTCGACGGCGGCCGAAGCCCCGCCGATCACCGACTGGCCGGCGCTGTTGTAGTTGGCGACGACCACGTAGCCTTCGACACCAGCCAGCACGCGCTCGACTTCGGCGAGCGGCGCGAGCACGGCGGCCATCTTCCCGTTGTCCGCGACCGAAACCTTCGTCATCTCCTTCCCGCGCGCGCTCACGGCCAGGAGCGCGTCGGCGAAGCTCAGGACTCCCGCCGCCACGAGCGCGCCGTACTCGCCCAGGCTGTGGCCCATCACCATGTCGGGCCGCAGGCCGTACGCCTCGAGCAGGCGGGTCATCGCGAGGTCGCTCGCGAGCACCGCCGGCTGCGTGACCGCGGTCTGCTTCAGGCTCTCCTCGGCCGTCGCCACGGCCGGGGCGTCGCCCGGGTCCACGAACACGTAGTCGCTGAGCGGCCGGCCCAGGAGCGGCGTCATGATGCGGTCGGCCTCGAGGAAGGTCTCGCCCACGATCGGCTCGCTCTGCCGCAGCCCACGCAGCATGTTGACGTACTGCGAGCCCTGGCCCGTGTAGAGGAATGCGACCTTGGGCGCCTGCCCCTGGCCGCGGAAGATGCCCTGGGCGCGAAGCGCCTTCCAGACCTGCGGCCGGTCGGCCGCGAGTGTCTTCTGCACCTTGTCGGCCAGCTCGGCCGGGCTCGCGTAGTCGATCGCGACGCGCTCCCGCGCCGCGAGGTCGAGCGCGGACGGAGGCTCGGGCGCGGGCGCCTTCCCCGCGCGGGCCGCGTCGCCGACCTCGACCAGCCGGGCGCGCAGCGCCTGCTCCGTGTCGGCCCCGACCACGAGCGCACCGCGGAGCGGCGCTTTCCCCGACGCTGCCGCCGCGGGCCCGCCCGCGGCCGGCTCGTTGCGACTCACCGCGACTCGTGCGCGGCTGCCCGTGAGACGTCCGGGCACGTGCTCCTCGAGCACGGCGTGGAAGTTGGTGCCGCCGAAGCCGAAGGCGCTCACGCCGGCGCGGCGCACGCCGCAGGCCGGCGTCGGCCAGTCCCGAAGCTCGGTGTTGACGTAGAACGGGGCGTGCGCGAAGTCGATGTTCGGATTCGGTGCGTCGAAATGCAGCGAAGGCGGAATCCGCTTGTGGTGCAGAGCGAAGGCGGCCTTCAGCAGGCCGGCGGCCCCGGCGGCCCCCTTCAGGTGGCCGAAGTTCGACTTGACCGAGCCCAGCGGGATCGAGTGCGGGGCGGGGCCGTTGCCGTTGCCGAAGGCCGCCACCAGGCTCTCGAACTCGACCACGTCGCCGACGCGCGTCGAGGTGCCGTGGCCCTCGACGAGCGAGCAGCTGCGCGGGTCGAGCCCGGCGCTCTGCCAGGCCCGCTCGATCGCCAGCCGCTGGCCGACCGGGTTGGGGGCGGTGATGCCCTTGCCCTTGCCGTCGCTCGCCCCGGCGACGCCGCGCAGCACCGCATAGATCCGGTCCTGGTCGCGCTCGGCATCCGCGAGGCGCTTGAGCAGGAAGACGACCGCGCCCTCGCCCATCACGAAGCCGTCGGCGCCGTCGGCATAGGGACGGCTGCCGGTCGCGGACAGCGCGCCAATCTTGCAGAACTTCACGAAGGTCGCGGCCCCCATGTTGCGGTCGATGCCGCCCGTGACCGCCACGTCGAAGGCGTGCTCCGCGAGACCCTCGATCGCCGCCGACATCGCGGCCATCGCGGAGGCGCATGCGGCGTCGCACACGAAGTTCGGTCCGTGGAAGTTGAACAGGTTGGCGACGCGCCCGGCCATGCAGTTTGCGAGCTCGCCCGGCATCGTGTCCTCGGTGATCTCGGGAAAGCGCTTCTTCACCGACGCGCGCATCTCGCCCGCCACAGCCTCGCGCAGGGACGGGGCGAGCGAGCCGAACGCGGATCCAGTCCGCAGCTCGCGCTCCACCTCCGGCAGGTTGATGCGGAACGAGGTCTCGTAGTGGAGCTCCCCGGCCATGGCGTTGCCGAGGATCACGGCCGTGCGCTCCTGGTTGAGCTCGCGCTCCGGGAAGCCGTAGTCGGCGAGCGCCGCGCGCGTGCAGGCCACCGCCCACTTCTGCGTGATGTCCATCGCGTCGCCGACGCGCGGCGGGACGGCGATCTTCCACTTGATCGGGTCCCAGTCGAAGCGGCGCACCCAGCCGCCGATCCTGGAGTAGGTCTTGTCCGGCGCCGCGGGATCGGCGTCGTAGTAGAGCGCCGGATCCCAGCGGTCGGGCGGGACGTCGGAGACGGCGTAGCGACCGGCCTCGAGGCCCTGCCAGAAGCTCTTGGCGTCGGGCGCGTCCGGCAGGATGGCTCCCACGCCGACGATCGCGATCGCGCGGCGGCCTGTGTCTTCCATTTCGTTCACCTGATTCCTGGGTTGCCTACGAGGCGGCTGGCGAGCCGGGCGTCCGGTCGTAGAGGGCGTCGGCGACTGCGTCCATGTCGGTGAGGAGTCCGGCCTGCGCCGCGTGGGCGGCGGGCAGCCGCAGCGCGGCCTCGAGCGCCGGAAGTCCGGCGGAGTCGACGGCGTCCGCGCCGCGCACGAGCCGCAGCCCTTCCTCGGCCACGCCGAGAGCGGCCTCGCGCGCGGACAGGCGCGCCAGCGCCGCGAGCGCCGCGGGCTTGAAACGGACGTCGCTGCGCGGGTCGAGCTCGCCCGCGAGCCAGCGCCCCGCGCGGCGGCTGAGCGCGGCCGAGCCTTCGGCGACGGCCGAGAGCGCCCCGATCCGGAACAGCACGTGCTGGTGGCGCGTGAGCCGCGTCGTCCGGCAGCGCTCGAAGAGCTCGGCGAGCGCGTGCAGCGCGAGCGCGGCCGTGCCGGCGCCGACCTCGCCCTGCCGGCCGTGCAGCGCCTCGAGCTCGCGCGCGCGCTCGTGGTAGTGCTCGCCACGCGTCTTGAGGTGCAGCTGCCAGCGGTCGCGGGCGATCGTCATCTCCATGATCTCGGAGGTGCCCTCGTAGATCGTGGTGATGCGCACGTCGCGCCGGATCTTCTCGACCTGGTACTCACGGGTGTAGCCGTAGCCGCCGAGCGCCTGGATCGCGGCGTCGGCTGCGCCGTTGCCAGCCTCCGTCGCCAGGTACTTCGCGATCGCCCCCTCCGTCTGGAGGCCTTCCTCGCCCCGCTCGAGCCGCTCGGCCGTCTCCTCGATGAACGCCCGCCCGACCTCGAGCCGCACCGCGTGCGGCACGACGAGCTTGTGGGTGTAGCCCTGCTTCTCCGACAGCGGCGTGCCGGCCTGGATGCGCGTCTTCGAGTACGCAATCGCGTGGTCGAGCGCGGCCCACCCGGCGCCGAGCCCGAACGCCGCGACCATCAGCCGCGTATAGCCGAAGACGGCCTGCGCCTGGAGCAGGCCCTGGCCCTCGACGCCGCCGACGAGGTCCTCGACCGGCACGAAGACGTCCTCGAGCGAGAGCGCCGCCGTGTTGCTGAGGCGAATCCCGTGCTTGTCCTCGTGCTTGCCGTGAGCGAAGCCGGGAGCGCCCTTCTCGAGCACGAACCAGCTCGGGCCGCCCGGTGCGTTGGCGAGGATGGTGTAGGCGTCGGCAACGCCGCCGTTGCTGATCCACTGCTTGGCGCCGTTCAGCTTGTAGCCGGTGAGGCGGCCGTCCTCGTGTACGGGGCTTGCCGTCGTGCGCAGCGCCGCGAGGTCGCTTCCGGCCGCCGGCTCGGTCGCGCCGTACGCCATCAGCAGCCCTTCCTCCGCGATCCGGCCCAGCCACTTCTTCTTCTGCGCCTCGGTGCCGAGGCGGATCGGGTCGCTGCCGAGGAGCGTCGCCAGGACACCCGTGGCCACGCCGAGGTCGATCCGGGCCAGGGCCTCGCAGGTGCGGTAGACGTCGTAGGCGCCGCCGCCCATGCCGCCGTAGGCCTCGGGGATGAACAGGAGCTGGATCCCCAGCTCGGGCCCGCACATCTCCCGGACGATGTCGATGGGACACTCGTCCCTGGCATCGAGCTCGAGCAGCGTCTTTGGCGCGAGACGGCGCGTCGCGAACTGTTCGAGCGCTTCGAGCGTCATCTGCAGGGCTTCGGGAGACAGCGCGGCTATCGCCGTGGTCATGGCGTGGGACCTCTTCGTGGGATCGTGCGGCGGAACGGGCAGGGTCGGCGCCGCAGCGCGGGCTCGACAGTCCGGGAGACGAGACGGGCCACGAACACCCTCCACGAAACGGCGTGCGGGGGTAGGAGAAGGACCAAGTCGCAGGTCATCGCGGCCTCATGCGGACGGCCCGGGGCCCCCGACTCAAAGACGACGGGAACTTACGAGCAACGAGCGTGCCGTTCCCGTCAGGGCGTGGATCGTGAACGATGCGAACAAAAGAGCGATTCGGGGTGCGCCGCCCGCGAAAATCCTTCCGGGGCTAGGAGGCACCCTGGTCGGTTCTTGCGCTCAGCCTGCGTCGTCCGCCGCACCCATGGAGCGCCGCGCTCGCCCTGCAGCACAATCTGCGGTCACGACCGCCACCGGCACTCCGAGGACTGCCTACAGATCGTCCGGGCCTGACAGACCGGCTGGCGAACGGCTACTCCAGAAGCTCCACTCCCAGCCGGGCGAGCAGGCCGCCCTCGACCTTGATCTCGGCGCCGGTGACGAACGACGCCCGCTCGCTCAGCAGGAACGCGATCACCTCGGCAACCTCGGCCGCGGAGCAGACCCGGCCGTAGCCCTTCCCGAGCGGGTGGGACGTGCCCCACTCTCGAACGACGTCGTCCACCGCGCGCCCGCCGCCGAACCGCCGCGCGGAGGCGCGCAGCATCGGCGTGTCGACGGAGCCGGGGCAGACCGCGTTGACCCGGATCCGGTCGGCCGCGAAGTCGAGCGCCATCGAGCGGGTGAGGGCGTTCAGCCCGCCCTTGCTCGCCGCATAGGCGGCGACGTTCGCCTGGCAGGCGAGAGCCTGCACCGAGGAGACGTGGACGATCGACCCGCCGCCGCGCTTTCGCATCTCGGGAATCGCGTGGCGGCTCGCCAGGTAGCAGCCCTTGAGGTTGACCGCCAGCACCTCGTCCCAGACCGCCTCTTCCGTGTCCTCGACAGTGCCGTAGCGCTGGATGCCGGCGCAGTTCGCGAGCAGGTCGATGCCGCCGAAGCGCTCGGTCGTGTGCCGCATGAGCGCCGCCATCTCGTCTGCGCGCGCCACGTCGGCGAACTTCGCCTCGACGTCGCCGAGCCCGCGCAGCTCGCGGAGCGCGGAGTCCAGGCTGGCGGCGTCGTTCGAGCAGAAGACGACACGCGCCCCGGCGCGCGCGAGCCGCTCCACGGTGGCGCGCCCGATGCCGGTCGAGCCGCCGGTGACGACCGCCACCCGCCCCTGGAAGTCCCCAGGCTCGGCCACGGGCCACCTCCCTGGCCTGACGCGGCAGGACCGACGCTACGGCCGGCGGCCCTCCGGCAGGTGCAGCTCGTTCAGCTTGCCCTCCGCCTGGTCCACGGGCGTTCCGGCGTTCCAGCGCGGGATCGGCTGCTTGCCCGGCGCGTAGAGCGATTCCATCGGCTGCCAGACGACGTCGACCTTGTCGGTGAACAGGTCGCCGATCAGCAGGTCGGTGACCGTGCCCTGCAGGTGCGGGAAGCTGCGGACGAACTTGCCGAAGCTGAAGCCGTCGTAGTACTCGCACACCAGCCGCCGCATGCGGTCGATGCCCTCGTTGAAGCTCGGGCCCCACTTGCCGAGCTGCGCCGCCGAGGTGTCGCCCTTCGCGAGCCCCTCGGCGATCGCGTCGGCCGCCAGCTCGCCCGACTTGCAGCGCCAGCAGCACGCCCGAGGAATAGAGCGGATCGAGGAAGCCGAAGGCGTCGCCGACCAGCACCCAGCCGTCGCCGGCCACCTCGGTCGCGCGGTAGGAGTAGTCCTTGGTGGCGAAATAGCCGGTGGCGCGCTTCGCCTTCGACGACGCGCTGCTTGACGGCCGGGCAGGCGTCGACCTCTTCATCGTAGATCTGCTCGTGGCGCCGCGGCCCTTGAACAGGTAGTCGAACGGCGCGACGACGCCGACGCTGACCGATGTCGTCGTGCAGCGGGATGTACCAGAACCAGCCTGCTTGCTCGGCGGTCTGGATGACGATCGTCGCGCCTTCGTCCCGGCCCGTGTCGCGGTAGGCGCCCTCCCAGTAGGTCCAGATGGCCCCCTTGTTCAGCACCGGGTCCCAGACGCGCAGCTTGCAGCGGTTCTGCAGCAGGCCGCTCTGGCCGCTGGCGTCGACGACCACCTTCGCGCGCACCTCGCGCTCGCGCGCCGTCCTCGGCCTTGACGCGCACGCCGACGGCCCGGTCGCCCTCGAACAGCACGTCGAGCACGCGCACGCCCTCGTGCGCCTCCACGCCGTGCTCGCGGGCGTTGTCGAGCATCATCTGGTCGAACTCGCTGCGCACCACCTGCCAGGTCTGCGAGCACTCGTGCGGCTTGTTGTCCCAGAAGTAGAACGGCGCCGACAGCTTGCCGCTGGCGTTGACGAACTGCACGCTGTACTTCTTGACGAAGTGGCTCTCCTTCATCTTGTCGAGCATGTTGAGCCGCTTCGAGCACCCAGTAGGTCTCGGGGATCAGCGACTCGCCGATGTGGAAGCGCGGGAAGCGCTCGCGCTCGAACAGCTGCACCTTGTAGCCCTGCTGGGCGATCAGCGTGGACGTCGTCGATCCCGGCCGGCCCGCCGCCGATCACGACCACGTCGGGGTTGCCCGACCCGTTGCCCGTGCTCGTCACTTCTTCTCGTCCTCCAGCACGAAACGCCGCGCCTTCATCTCGAAGCGCGGCAGACCCAGGGGCGCGACCACGCGCACCGGCACGCTCAGCCCCAGCGCCTCGCGCAGCCGCCGCGCCACCGCCGCGGCGAGGGCGGAGGCGTCCTTGAGCCCTGCGACGGGCTCGATCTCGAGCGAGAGGGCGCGCATCTCGTGGCTGCGCGAGACCGTGGAGCGGAACTCGACGATCTCGTGGAAGTCGCGCAGCACCGCCTCGATCGCGGTGGGATACACGTTGACGCCGCGCACGTTCACCATGTCGTCGTCGCGCGCCACGATGCCGCCCTCGAGCCGCGCCCAGCTGCGACCGCAGGGGCAGCGCTCGGAGCGCCGCACCACGACGTCGCGCGTGCGGTAGCGCAGCACGGGGCTCGCGCTGCGGCCGAGGCTCGTCACCACGAGCTCGCCGCGCACGCCGTCCGGGACCGGCTCGAGGCTCACGGGGTCCAGCACCTCGCAGAGGAAGCGGCTCTCGTTGAGGTGCAGGAAGCCCGGCGCCTCCCAGCACTCGAAGCTCACCGGACCGACCTCGGTGAGCCCGTGGTGGTCGATCACGCGCGCGCCCCAGGCGTGCTCGATGCGCTGGCGCGTGGCCGGCACGTTGCCGCCCGGCTCGCCCGCGACGATCAGCACGCGCACGGCGCCGTCGTGGAGCGCCATGCCCTCGGCCGCGGCGACCTCGGCGAGGTGCAGCGCGTACGTGGGCGTGCAGCAGACGACGCTCGCCTCGACCGCCGCGGCGAGCGACAGCCGCAGCGGGCTCGACATCCCGCCGCCCGGGACCGAGAGCGCGCCCACCTGCGAGGCAGCGTCGAAGGCGGCCCAGAAGCCGAGGAACGGGCCGAAGGAGAACGGGAAGAAGATCCGGTCGTCCGGGCCCACGCGCGCCCCGCGGTAGACGGCCTTCCAGCACTCGAGCACCCACTGCCAGCTCTCGTTCGTGTCGAGCCACTTGAGCGGCCGGCCGGTGGTGGACGAGGTCTGGCAGTAGCGCGTGTAGCGCTCGAGAGGCTCGCTGAGCGCGGTGCCCCAGGGCGGGTTCTGCTCCTGGTCGGCGACGAGCTCCGCCTTCGTGGTGAAGGGCAGCTGCTCGAGGTCGCGCGGGAAGCGCAGCGAGGCGGCCCGCACGCCGGCGGCGCGCAGCTTGCGGGTGTAGAAGGCGTTGCGCCCGTCGATCCCGGCGAGGAGCTCCGAGAGCCGCCGAGCCTGGAACGCCGCGAGCGGCTCGCGCTCGAGGCTCTCCTCGGTCGGAAGGCTGGCCGCGACGCTCACGGTCGGCCCGCCTCCGCGCGCGCTTCGTCCCCGGCTGCAGCCACCGCGAGCCGCGCACGCACCTCGGGCGGGATCGCGACCGCGCGCCACGTCGCGTCGGACCGGTGCGCGACGCAGGCGATCGTGACGCGGCCGGTCGCGACCCGCGCGCCCTCGCGCGAGAGCACGCAGACGTAGCTGAGCGTGCGCTCCTCGATCGCGACGATCCTTATGCGGGCCTCGAACTCCTCCTCGAAGCGCAGCGCGCGGTGGTAGTCGAAGGACGCGTGCACGCGCGGCCAGCCGAGCACTGCGTCGCGCTCGTGGATGCTGAGGCCCGCGGCGCGCCAGAGCGCGTGCTCGGCCTCTTCCATGTAGCGGAAGTAGTTGCTGAAGTGGACGACGCCCGCGGCGTCGGTCTCGTAGAACTGCACGCGGCGCGCGAGCCGGTGCTCGGAGACGGGCGGCCGCTCAGACAAGGGGCAGGATCTCCACGATGTCGCCGATCTTGCGGCCGTTCGTGCTCATCTCGGTCTGGCGCCCGTAGAGCGTCCGCCGCTCGCGCATCCAGAAGACGCCCATCATCTCGGGGTTCGGCGTCACGCTCAAGAAGCGCGTGGGCCGGCTGCGGTAGTCGACGCCGCCGTCCCGCAGCACGCGGCCGAGCGGCACCCGGTTGCGCAGGATCGCCGCGCGGATGCGCGGCGCGAGCGCTGCGAGGTCGATGCGGATGGCACCCATCTCGACCGGCCGCGCCGAGTACTCCTGCACCAGCAGCACGCGGCGGAAGTACGAGTCGCCGTCGCGGAACGTCGAGAGCGCTCGCAGCGTGACGCGCCCGCCGAAGTGCTCCTCGAGCGTCAGCGTCATGTCGCGCTCGTGCACGAGCAGCGCGCGGTAGGGCGGCGGGATCTGGCCGGGCTCGACGTCGCGCACGAGCGGAGCCTCGATCCCGGCCTGTGCGTAGACGAGGTCGAGCGGGTAGGGCGCCTCTGCCCGCCGCGCGGCGGAGCGGGCGGCGTGCCTCGAAGCCGGCCGGACGCTTGTGCTCACCTTACGAGACTCTGGCTCCTGCCCCCAGGAGTACGGACGCGAAGAACGCGCGGCCTAGGTGTAGCGAATCCCCCTGTGCCGCGGGAGGAAGAAGCGCGGCAGCAGCACGTCGACCCGCAGCAGGCCCTCGCGCGTCAGCGCCAGCAGCTCCGGGTCGGCCCGGCTCACGTAGCCCTCGGCGCCGAGTGCCCGGATCTCGTCCGCGTAGCGCCCGAGCACGTCGAGGTCGTACTTCTCGCGAAAGTACGCGGGCCGGATCGACCCGCGCTTGAGCTGCAGCACCAGCTCGCGGATCGCGCGCTCCTCGTCGGTCGGGCGGTACGCGCGCGCGAGCGGCAGCTCGCTGCGCCCCAGCACCGTCACGTACGCCTCCCAGGTGTCGAGGTTCTGGAGGTGGACGCCGCTCACGTGCCCGAAGGAGGCGACGCCCAGCCCGACGAGGTCGGCTCCCTGCCAGAGCCGGTCGCGGTACACGAAGCTCGTGCGCGCCTTGTCCTTGACCGCCGTGTAGGCGCTCCCCACGTGGTAGCCCGCGGCCTCGAGCGCCGCGAAGGCCTCCTCGACCCAGCGCCGCTTCGTCGCCCAGTCGGCCGGGGCCGCCTCGAAGTGGTGCGTCCCCGACAGCCGGTCGCGGCTGATCGTGGTGTTGAAGGGCAGCTCCATCTGGTAGATCGTGATGCTGTCGGGCTCGAGCGCGAGCGTCCGCTGGACGCAGCGCGTCCAGTTCGGGTCGGTCTCGCCCAGCATGCCCGCGATGAGGTCGATGTTGACCTGCGGGAAGGCCAGCTCGCGCGCGCTCGCGTAGGCCTTGTCGATCTCGCGCGAGCGGTGCGCGCGTCCGTTCAGCTCGAGGACGCGGTCGTCGAAGTTCTCGACGCCGAGGCTCAGGCGCGTGACGCCCATCTGCCGGATCGCGGCGAGCTTGCCCTCCGTGAGCGTGCCGGGCTCGCACTCGAAGGTGATCTCCTCGGCGCTCGTCCAGGGCGTGAGCGCGCCCAGCCGGCCGACGAGGCTCTCGAGCTGCTTCGTCGAGAGGAAGGACGGCGTCCCGCCGCCGAAGTACACGAAGTCGAGCGCGCGCCCGCGCACGGCCGGCTGCTCCAGGTAGAGCTCCCACTCGCGCACCAGCGTGTCGAGATAGCGCGCGACGTCGCTCGCGTTCTTGTCCGTGTAGACCCTGAAGTAGCAGAAGTGGCACCGCTTGCGGCAGAACGGGATGTGAAGGTAGAGGCCGAGCGGCACGCCTTCGAGCGCGGGGCGTGCGAGCGCGGGCCGCGCGTCGGCGCCGACCGCCTCGCGGGTCCAGACGGAAAACGGCGGATAGTTGGCGACGAAGTAGCTGCCGACCTCGGTTTCGTCCAGAGCGGCGCTGGTCGCGCTGTCGGCCATGGGTCCGCCAACCACTATAGCAGCGCCGCGCGGCTCCGGATCACGCGTGCGGAAGGGGACTCCAAACGGCTCGAGAGCCGGCGTATCTCGTCAAATGACGTCTCGCGGCTGCCCGTTCCTGGGGGGGGCCGTCCGGAAGCACCGGTCCCCGGTAGAATGTCCGGCCGGCTCGACCGAACCACGCATGACATCCCGTGCAGGCCTTCCCATCGCGCTCGCCCTGGCGCTTCTCGGTGCGACGGCGCCCCAGGCGCCCGCGCCCGCTCCCGCCGCTGCCGACCCGGCCCTGGCCGCAGCCGCCGCGTCGCGGCCGCGGCTCGTCGTCTTCATCGCGGTCGACCAGATGCGCGCCGAGTACCTGGAGCGCTTCCGGCCGATGTTCACGGCGGGCCTGAAGCGGCTCACCGAACAAGGCGCGGTGTTCACGAACGCCTTCTACCGTCACGCGTGCACCGAGACCGGCCCCGGCCACTCGGTGCTGATGTCGGGCCGCTCGCCGCGCAGCTCGGGAATCGTCGCCAACATGTGGTACGACCGAACGCTGCGCCAGCGCGTCAACGTCGTCGACGACCCCGCCGTCCGCCTCGTCGGCAGCAGCCGCGGCCGCGCGGCGTCGCCGGCCTACTTCAACGGCTTCACGGTGGGAGACCTGCTGAAGGCGGGCTCCCCCGCCTCGAAGGTCGTCGGCGTGTCGTTCAAGGACCGCGCCGCCATCCTGCCCGCCGGACGCCAGGCCGACGCCGCCTACTGGTACCAGGCGATCGACGGCCGCTTCGTGACGAGCTCCTGGTACGGCGACCGCGCGCCGGGCTGGCTCGACAAGTGGAACGACCGTCGCGTCGCGGAAGGCTACGCCGGCCGCAGCTGGGACCGGCTGCTGCAGGACCCGGCGAGCTACGTGCGCTACGCGGGCGCGGACGCCGTCGCCGGCGAGTTCGACGGGCAGGACATCGTCTTCCCGCACGCGATGCGCGGCGCGCCGCCGAGCGTCGAGTACTACGACAACCTGCGCCGCACGCCGTTCGCGGACGAGATGCTGCTCGACTTCGCGCTCGCCGCGATGAAGGGCCACGACCTCGGCAGCGACGACGCGACCGACGTCCTGACGGTGAGCTTCTCGGCCACCGACGTGATCGGGCACACCTACGGGCCAGACAGCCAGGAGGTGATGGACAACCTGCTGCGCCTCGACCGCACGCTCGGCCGCCTGCTCGAGGCCGCGGAGAAGCGCGCGGGGCCCGGACGCGTGCTGTTCGTGCTGAGCGCCGACCACGGCTCGATGCCGCTCGTCGAGCTGCTGAAGGCGCGCGGCATCGACGCGCGGCGGGCCGACGCGGCCGAGCTGTCGCGCCCGGTCGAGGAGGCGCTTGCCGCCCGCTTCCCGGGCAAGACGGGGCTCATCGCCGACCCCGACCCGCTGGAGTACGTGCTCGACCAGGATGCGATCGTGCGCCAGGGCCTGAAGCGCGAGGACGTGGAGCAGACGATCCGCCAGGCCCTGCTGTCCACGGGGCTCGTGGAGGCCGTCTACACGCGCGCCGAGCTCCAGGGACCGCGACCGCCCGACGACCCCTTCTTCGACCGCCACCAGCGCGCGTTCTACGCCTCGAGGAGCGGCGACCTCGTCGCGCGGATCCGGAAGTACGTCTATCTCGGCGGATTCGTCGGCGGGACCGGTCACGGCACGCCGCACGACTACGACCGCCACGTGCCGATCGTGTTCATGGGCCCGGGCATCCGACCGGGCAGGCGCGACGCCGACACGGGGCCGGAGGACATCGCCTGGGCGCTCGGCCGCCTGCTCGGCCTCAATTACCCCCAGCAGGATTCGGTGACCGATCTCCTGCCGCTCTTGCGATAGCGCCGTCTGCGACGACGCGGGCGTCGAAGCCGGGAGCAGGCGACGAAGATTGACTTTCGCGCCCGGCGCCCATAGCGTGGAGCGGATGTCGATCCGGCCCGCCGCCCGGCGAACCGCCCTGAGCACGTGGAGGAGCATGCGCATCTCGATGCGCAGCGACCGCGTGCGGGCACGCGGGCACGGAGGCTAGCCGGACAAGATAGACAAAGCTCCCGTAGCTCCAAAGAACCCGCACCGGCCAAAGAGCCGGCGCGGGTTTTTTGTTGCCCGCGCCAAGGGACGGCCGGCCAACGAGGCCGCGCGGCGGCGGCCCGAGGAGAAGAAGCCGTGGCAATCGTGAAGCGAAGGATCCTGAAGTTCGGAGGAACGTCCGTGGGCTCGCCGGAGCCGCTGCGCGCCGCGCTCGCCATCGTGGAGCGCGCGCTGGCTCGGGGCGCCGTCGTCGTGGTCGTCTCGGCACTCTCGGGCGTGACCGACGCGCTCGAGGCGGCTCTCGCGGGCGCCGCGGCGGGGCGGCTCGACGCGTCGCGCTTCACGCAGGCCCTCCGCGACCGGCACCTCGCGGTGCTGCGCGCGGTCGCGCGCGGGCGCTGCCTGGCTTCGGGCGTCGGAACGCTCGACGCGCTCTCGGCGGCGCTCGAGGCGCAGCTGCGCGCCGTCGCCCAGGCGGGCCGGGCGGGAGGCGCCGAGCGGGCCAGCCTGCTGGCGACGGGCGAGCGCTTGTCGGCTCCGGTCGTGGCTGCGGCGCTCGCGTCGCACGGCACGGACGCCTTCGTGGTCGACGCAACCGAGCTCGTGCGCACCGACGACGCGGCGGACGCCGCGGGCGTCGACTTCCCCGCCACGCGAGGGCTCGCGGCCGCGGCGCTCGGCGCGCTTCCCGGGCGCCGCGTGCCGGTGGTCACCGGCTTCATCGGCGGCGGCGCCGACGGCCGCACGACGCTGCTCGGCCGCGGCGGCTCGGACTACACGGCGGCGGTCCTCGGCTGGGCGCTCGAGGCCGAGCGCGTCGAGATCTGGACCGACGTCCCCGGCGTGATGACGGCCGACCCGCGGAAGGACGCCAGTGCGCGCACGCTCGAGCGGCTCGGCTACCGCGAGGCGGCGGCGCTCGCGCGCGCGGGAGCGAAGGTGCTCCATCCCCGGACGCTCGACCCGCTCGAGCCGGCCGCGATCCCGGTCTTCGTCGGTCGGACGCTCGACCCGTCCGGGCCCGGGACCTGGATCGGGCCGGCGCCGATCGAGCGCGACGAGGAGGACGGCACAGCCGCCTAGCGGTGGCAGCGGCCGCGGGCGCGGCGGACAATACTCGTCACAGGT
Organism: uncultured Acidobacteriota bacterium; assembly: GCA_963740655.1. GTDB lineage: Bacteria > Acidobacteriota > Vicinamibacteria > Fen-336 > Fen-336 > DATBSL01. Next base: position 293,610 of record CAVUFF010000011.1, on the reverse strand, counting down.
GGACAGGCAGAGCGGGCGACGACCGTCGCGGCCGGCACCCGCCGCGCGCGGGCGCTGGCTGGTCGTCGCGGCCGCGCTGCTGGCGGCGCCCGCCGCGCCGCAGGCGGCCTCGGCCCCGGCGGGGGCGCAGCCGCGCCCCATCGCGCTCGTCGGGATCGACGGCGGCGACTGGCTCGCGATCGACCGCCTCGTCGCACGCGGCGAGCTCCCGAGCTTCGCCCGCCTCAGGGCGCGCGGGCGCACCGGCGTGATGCGCGCCACTCCGCCGCTCGTGCCGCCGATCCTCTGGACCACGATCGCCACCGGCCGCCGGCCCGAGGACCACCGCGTGCTGGACTTCGTGGTGGACCTGCCCGGCGGTGGGCAGGCGCCTGCGACCTCGTCCGAACGTCGCGTGGCCGCGCTCTGGAACCTCTTCTCCGAACGCGAGCGGACCGTGGCCGTCGTGGGGTGGCTCGCCACCTGGCCGGCCGAGAGCGTTCGCGGAACGATCGTCACGGACCGCGTCGGGTCGCGGCTCGCCGAGCCGGGCGCGGCGCCCGACCCGCGCGCCTGGTCTCCGGCGTCGCGCGCAACGGAGCTCGCGAAGCTGCTGGTGCGGCCGCAGCAGCTGACGCCCGAGGACCTCGCCGGCTACGCCGCGATCACGGACGAACAGATAGGGGAGGTCCGCCAGGCGCTCGTTTCCCCGCCGGCCGCGCTCTACGAGAACCCGCTCGCGCACCTGGCGATGACGGTGGCCGGCGTTCGGAGCCACGAGCGCCTGGCCGAGGCGCTCGTGGCTCCGAGGCAGCCCGACCTGCTGATGGTCTACCTCGACGGCGTGGACGCGCTCTCGCACCGCTTCGTCCGCGACGCGAAGCGGGGCCCGACGGTGATCGACGAGGCCTACCGCGACGCGGACGCGTTTCTCGCGCGGCTCGCCGCCACGGCACGGCCGGAGACCTGGATCCTCGTGACCTCGGACCACGGCTTCTACTCGAAGGACGCCGGTGTCGCCGAGGATCCGGCCGCGCTCGCCGGACCGGCGAGCGCGTGGCACCGGCCCTACGGGATCGTCGCCGCCATCGAGGCGCGTGAGCTCCGGGCGATCGCTGCGCTCGGGACGCCCGCCCCGCGCGACGCGGGAAGCGTGACGCCGCTCGACATCGCGCCGACAATCCTGCAAGCCGCGGGGCTCGCGCCGAGCCTCGCGATGCCCGGCCGCGTCGTCGACACGCTGCTGCCGCCGGAAGCCGCGGCGCGACCGGTCGTGCGCGTGCGCTCGCTCGAAGCGCCGCAACGAGCGGCCGCCCCGGCGGGGGCCCTGTCGCGCGGCCGGCGCAACCTCGGGGAGATCCTGTACCGCAAGGGCGACTACACCGGCGCCGAGCGCGAGCTGAGCGCGGTCGTCGCCGAGCAGCCGCAGAACGTGCCGGCACTCCTCTGGCTCGCCAGGGCCGTGGCCGCCCAGGCGCGCCCGCAGCCGGCGCTCGAGCTCTACGAGCGCGCGCTCGGCGTCGAGCCCGCGGGGGACGTGCTGCTCGAGGCCGTCGAGCTCGCGACCCGCAGCGGCTCGACCGTGGTCGCGCGCCGCCTGATCGGCCGCTTCCCGGCGCGGGCCGAGGCGCGCGCCGACGCTGCCGTCGCGCGCGCGGTCGTCGCCGCCTCCGAAGGCCAGCCGCGGCAGGCGGAGAGCGAGCTGCGCGCGGCGCTCGGCGCCGACGCCACCCACGTCGGCGCGCTCGAACGCCTGCTGGACCTGCTGCGCGGCTCGGGCCGGGCGCGCGAGGGCGTGGCCCCGCTGCGACGCGCCGCGGAGCTCGCCCCGGACTCGGCGCGGATCCAGGCGCTTCTCGGGAGCGCGCTCGTCGCGAGCGGCGATGCGGTGAGCGCCGAGGCTCCGCTCGAGCGCGCCCTGGAGCTCGTGCCGGATTCCGCGTCGGTCGCCCTCGAGCTCGCCCGCGTCGACCTCGCGCGCGACCGCGTGGCAGAGGCGCGGGCGCGGCTCGCGCGGCTGCCGGCCTCGGGCGAGCGCAGCGTGCTGCTCGGCGTCGTGGCCGCGCGCAGCGGCGCCTGGGAGGAGGCGGTCCGCCATTACCGCGAGGCGCTCGCCGCCTCCCCGCTCGACAAGGAACGGCTGAACGCGCTCGGCTGGGCGCTCTACAAGGCCGGGCGCGCGCGCGAGGCCGCGGACTTCTTCGACCGCTCGCTCGCGATCGACGCGGCGCAGCCCGAGATCCGACGCCTGCGCGCGGAGCTGCCGGGCCCGGGGGCGAGCTGAGCGCCACGACACCCATGAACCGAACCGTCACCGCCGTCCTCGGACCCACGAACACCGGCAAGACCCACGCGGCGCTCGAGCGCATGCTCTCCCACCGCAGCGGCATGATCGGCTTTCCACTGCGGCTGCTCGCGCGCGAGAACTACGACCGCGTGGTGGCGCTGCGCGGCAAAGGCAGCGTCGCGCTCGTCACGGGCGAGGAGCGCGTCGTGCCGCCGAAGCCGTCCTACTGGATGTGCACGGTCGAGGCGATGCCGCTCGAGCTGCGGACCGACTTCCTCGCGGTCGACGAGATCCAGCTCGCCGCCGACCGCGAGCGCGGGCACGTCTTCACCCACCGCCTGCAGCACGCGCGCGGACGCCTCGAGACCTGGCTGATCGGGGCCGACACGATCGGGCCGCTGCTGCGCCGGCTGCTGGCCGACGTGCGGGTCGAGGGCCGGCCGCGGCTTTCGACGCTGCGCTACGCGGAGCCGAAGCCGCTCGCGCGCCTGCCGCCGCGCTCGGCCGTCATCGCCTTCTCCGTGCGCGAACTCTACGAGGTCGCGGCGCGCCTGCGGCGCGAGCGCGGCGGGGCGGCGGTCGTCTTCGGCGCGCTCAGCCCGCGCACGCGCAACGCGCAGGTGGCGCTCTACCAGGCGGGCGAGGTGGACCACCTGGTCGCGACCGACGCGATCGGCATGGGGTTGAACCTCGACATCGACCACGTCGTCTTCACGAGCCTGCGGAAGTTCGACGGCACGGGCCCGCGCGCGCTCGCGCCCGCGGAGGTCGCCCAGATCGCGGGACGCGCCGGCCGCCACGAGCGCGACGGGCGCTTCGGCCCGAGCGCCGAGCTCGGCCCGTTCGAGCGCGCGCTCGTGGAAGCGGTCGAGCGCCACCGCTTCGCGCCGCTCGGCCAGCTCTACTGGCGCAGCGACGAGCTCGACTTCTTCTCGCCGCTGGCTCTGCTCGGCAGCCTCGAGCGCCAGCCGGAGCACGCGTGCCTGGTGCGCGTGCGCAACGCCGAGGACCAGCAGGCGCTCGCGGCGCTCGCGGCCGACCCGGAGACGGCGGCGCTCGCGCGCGACCCTGCGAGTGTTGCGCTGCTCTGGGAGGTCTGCCAGGTGCCGGACTTCCAGGGCGTGCTGAGCGACGCCCACACGCGGCTCTTGGCGCGCGTCTTCCGCTTCCTGCGCGCGCCGCTCGGGCGGATCGAGGAGGACTTCCTGGCGGCGCAGGTGCGCGAGATCGACCGCAGCGACGGCACGCTCGAGGCGCTCGTCGCGCGCATCGCCGCGATCCGCACCTGGACCTATATCTCCCACCGGCCACGCTGGGTGCCGGAGCCGCGCTTCTGGCAGGAGCGCACGCGCGCCGTCGAGGACCGGCTGTCGGACGCGCTGCACGAGCGGCTGACGCAGGAGTTCGTCGACCGCACCCTCACGCTGCTCGCCCGGCACGACAAGTCCGAGCTCGTGACGAGCGTGGCCGCGGACGGCGAGGTGCAGGTCCAGGGGCTGCGCGCCGGCGTGCTCGAAGGCTTCCGCTTCCGGCCGGAGACGGGCACGCGCGACGGCTCGCGCGCGCTCGCGGCGGCCGCGAACCGCGCGCTCCAGTCGCTCGTGCGCGAGCGCGTGGCGGCGCTCGAGAGCGAGGACGACGCGGCCATGGCACTCGGGCCGGCGGCCGAGTTGCTCTGGCGCGGCGCGCCCGTCGCACGGCTCGCGGCGGGCGACTCCGTGCTCGCGCCGCGCGTGGAGGTGCTGGGCTCGGAGCTCGTCGACGTGCCGCTCAAGGAGCGCGTGCGCAAGCGCCTGGCCGCGTGGGTCGAGGCGCACGTCGCGCGCGTGCTGGCGCCGCTCGTCGCGCTCGGCGATTCGGCGCCGCCCGGGACGGCGCGCGGGCTCGCGTTCGCGCTCGCCGAAGGGCTGGGCGCGGTGACGCGGCGCAGCGTGGCCCGCCAGGTGGAGGCGCTCGGGCCCGACGAGCGGCGCGAGCTCGGCCGGCTGGGCGTCACGCTCGGGCGGCTCGCCGTCTTCCTGCCCGCGCTCCACAACGCGGACGCGATGCGGCTGCGCGCGCGCCTCTTCGCGGTGCGCCACGGGCTGCGCTCCCACGACGGCCCGGAGGGATCGCCCTCGACCGTGAACGACCCGGCGCGGCCGGCCGCGTTCTTCCTCGCCTGCTCCTACTTCCCCGCCGGGCCGCGCGCGATCCGCCTCGACCGGCTCGAGCGCGGGGCCGCGCTCCTCGCCCGGCTGTCGCGCGCCGGGCCCTTCCTGCCGCCGCGAGAGCTCGCATCCGTGCTCGGCTGCCGTGCCGAGGAGCTGGCGGCGGTCCTGGCGGCGCTCGGCTACGTCGAGCGCGACGGGCGATTCGAGCGGCGCTCGCGCCGCTCGGGGCCGCCGTCGCAGCGCGCGCCCCGCTCGGCGCCTTAGCGGCGCGGGCTTGGCGTCGCCGCGGCGCCGTTGTAGCCTGCTCGCTGAGAGGGGTTCACGCATGCGCCATCGAGCATTCGTCCGCGTGGCTGGCCTGTCCTGGACCGTCGCGCTCGCGGCCGCGAGCGCGCCCGGCTCCGAGCCTGCGGGCGACTGGCCGCAGTTCCGCGGTACGCACGCCGCGGGGATCGGCGACGGCGCGAAGCTCGAGGACGCCTGGGACGCGCCGGCGGGAAAGGGCGTGCTGTGGAAGGCGCCGATCCCCGGCCTCGCCCACTCGAGCCCTGTCGTGTGGGGCGAGCAGGTGTTCGTCACGACCGCGGTCTCGTCCCGGCCCGACGCCACCTTCAAGCCGGGGCTCTACGGCGAGGGCACGGCCTCCGAGGACGTGAGCGAACAGAAGTGGCAGCTCTTGAGCCTCGACCGGCGCACGGGGCGCGTCCAGTGGGAGCGCACGGCCTACGCGGGCGTGCCGAAGGAGAAGCGGCACATCAAGGCGACCTACGCCAATGCCACGCCGGCAACCGACGGGCGCTACGTGGTCGCCTTCTTCGGCTCGCAGGGCCTCTACGCCTACGACCTGGCGGGCAAGCTGAAGTGGAAGCGCGATCTCGGCCGCATCAACGCCGGTGCCTACGACGACGCGAGCTACGAGTGGGGCACGGCCAGCTCGCCCGTCCTCTACCGCGACCTCGTGATCGTGCAGTGCGACCAGCAGCAGGGTTCGTTCCTGGTCGCGCTGCGGCTCGCCGACGGCGAGGTGGCCTGGAGGACGGAGCGCGACGAGCTGCCCTCCTGGGCCACGCCGACCGTCTTCCCCGGCGTCGCCGGCAAGGACGCCGAGCTCGTGACGAACGCGCCGAAGTTCATCCGCGGCTACGACCCGAAGACCGGCAAGGAGCTGTGGCGCCTCGGCCGCAGCTCGAACATCACCGCGCCGACGCCCGTCTTCGACGGCGACTTGATCGTGGTCGCGAGCGGGCGACGACCGAACGCGCCGATCTTCGTGGTGAAGGCCGGCGCGCGCGGCGACATCACGCTGCCGGAGGGCGCTGTGAGCGGCGGCAGCGTCGTGTGGACGAAGGAGAAGGCCGGCTCCTACATGCCGACGCCGATCGTCTACGGCGGCCACCTGTACGTGCTCAAGAACCAGGGCATCCTCACCTGCTACGACCTGCGCACGGGCGAGCTGCGCTACGAGCAGCGGCTCGCCGACGTGACGAGCGGCTTCAGCGCGTCGCCGGTCGCCGCGGACGGCAAGCTCTACCTGCCGAGCGAGGACGGCGACGTGCTCGTGGTGAAGGCCGGTCCGAGCTTCGCGCTCCTCGGCCGCAACCCGATGGGCCAGCCGCTGATGGCGACACCCGCCATCTCGGGACGGCTCCTGCTCGTGCGCGGCGAGCGCGATCTCTTCGCGATCGGATCGCCCGCGCGCTGAGCAGGCCAACTTGGCACTCGCCCCCCGAGGCTGCCAGGACACTTTCGACAATCCGTGTCTATGGAGATGACACTTCGCGTCGCCCGCGCGGCCGTGAAAAGCTGCGACCGCGCGCACGAAGTCCCGCAGGCCCAGTGCTTTCGCGCTCGTGGGCCGGCGCTTGCACGTTTCGTGCATAAACGACGGTGCGGGTGAGGGGAGGGATCCCATGCCTGAGGTCGTGAGCGAGAACACACCGGCATTGTTCTTCCGGGACCAGCTGATCACGGCGATGGAGCACCAGCGGGTCTCGACCTCGGAGTTCACGGAGTGCTACCTCGTGAACCTGCTCGCTGCGTTCGCGCGCGGCGACAAGCTGCCGGCGCGCGAGCCGGGCTTCGACGAGACGCCGCTCGCGCTGCTGTACGCGCGCGCGCTCACCGCGGCACGCTTCGAGCGCGTGGTGCTGCTGCGCGCGACCGCGGACACGGCGCTGTTCGTTTCCGGCTTCTTCGCCGACAGCCTGCCCGGCGGCCCCGCCGACCTGCGCTACTACGCGAGTCTCGGCGGACGCGCCTACGGGCAGCTCGGCCACGAGCACGAGCGCGAGGACCCGTCGGGCACCGTGGTCTTCGGGGAGCTGTCCGCGCGCTTCCGTGAGTTCGTGGACGTGCTGTCCGAGGTCTCCGAGAAGACGCGGCTCGGGACGCCGCTGTCGGTTCTGCGGCTCTACGAGCGCTGGCTCGCGACGGGAAGCGCGCGCGCCGCCGCGCTCCTCGCCGAGCAGGGCATAACACCCGGCCTGCCCGCGGGAGACCAGCGCCATTGAGCCGGAAGTTGCCGCGCGGACACGGGCGCCTCGGCGAGCTCGCCGTCTGCGTGCAGCGGCGGCTCGAGTCGCTCTACGCTCTCGATCCCGAGGCGCCGGTGACCGACTACCTGGTGCCGCCGGCCGCCGCCGGGGGCCTGCCCGGCGGCGGCAGCCGCACGCTCGTCGCGCAGCAGGGCGACGAGGTGAGCGTGGGCGTCGTGCTCGACGCCTCGCTCGGCGACTCGCTCGCGCGCACGGACCCGCGCGAGCGGCTCGACAACTCGAACCTCGGCTCGTTCACGACGCTCACCGAAGAGGTGAGCCACTTCCTCTACGTGCTGTCGCGCGCGCGGCGCGACCGCCCGGTGACGCAGCTCGAGCTCGAGCTGCAGGGCGAGGTCGACAAGTACCTGGTCGTGCTCTTCTTCCGCGGCCTGGCGGACGAGGGCGCGGTCTCGGAGCGGCTGCGCCAGCTGCTCTTCGTCCGCTACGACCTCGCCGCCGGTCTCTCGCAGGAGAGCCGCGAGCGCTACCACGAGGCCTCGCGCCTGGCCAACCGCTACTGCGGCTGGCTCGAGTCGCGCTACCTGCGAGGCCGACGCGAGGGGCTGGCGCGCGAGACGCGCCGCTTCTGGCGCCTCGGCCAGCGCGAGAAGCTCGAGACGATCGCGGCGATCGCTAGCGACTGACGCAGGTGAAGTCGCGCATCACGCTCGCGGCGTCGAAGTACACGAAGTAGAGCATGTCGCCGGCCCGATAGACGCGCAGCTCGGGGTAGCGCGCGGCCTTCTCGCGGATCTCGGCGAGCCGGGCGCCGCCGTGGGCGAGCGCGGCTCGCTCCTTCTCCGCCGTCGTCGCGGCCCTCTCGACGAGCGGCGAGCCCTCGGCCTCGAGCCCGCGCGTGAGGCGGTCGGCGCTCGGCTGCTCGAGCAGCACCTTCGCCAGCCGGCGCCGGTGCTGGTCGTAGCGGCGCGCGTCGAAGCTCGCCGCCCCCAGCCAGAAGGCGAGCGACAGCGCCGCGAGCGTGACGCAGAGCGCACCGGCGACGACGCAGACGCGCTTCACAGGGCTGCCTCCACGGGCGATTCTAGCTGCCGCTTGAACACGGCGACGGCCCGAGACGAGAATCGCGCGACGTGCGCATCGGCATCGACCTCGGCGGCACGAAGATCGAGGGCATCGCGCTCGGCGCGGGCGGCGCCGAGCTCGCGCGGCACCGCGTCGCGACGCCGCGCCACGACTACGACCGGACGCTGGCGGCAATCGTCGACCTCGTCGCCGCCATCGAGCGCGCGGCCGGCGCGAGCGGCACGGTGGGCGTCGGCATGCCCGGCACGATCTCCCCGGCGACCGGCGTCGTGAAGAACGCCAACTCGACCTGGCTCAACGGGCGCGCTTTCGACCGCGATCTGGCGCGCGCGCTCGGGCGCGAGGTCCGCTGCGCGAACGACGCCAACTGCTTCGCGCTGTCCGAGACCCGGGACGGCGCCGCGAGCGGCGCCGCGGTCGTCTTCGGCGTGATCGTCGGCACCGGAACCGGCGGCGGCGTCGTGGTGGACGGCCGCGTGCTCGTCGGCCCGAACGCGATCGCTGGCGAGTGGGGGCACGTGCCGCTGCCCTGGCCGCGGGACGACGAGCGCCCCGGCCCCGCCTGCTACTGCGGCAAGAGCGGCTGCGTCGAGACGTTCCTCTCCGGTCCCGGGCTGGCCAGCGACTATCGCGCGGCGACGGGGCTCGCGCTCGACGCCGTCGAGGTGGCGCACCGCGCGGAGCGCGGCGACGCCGCGGCCGAGGCGGCCCTCGCGCGCTACGAGGACCGCATGGCGCGCGCGCTCGCCACGGTGCTGAACCTGCTCGACCCCGACGTCGTCGTGCTGGGCGGCGGGATGTCGCAGATCGCTCGGCTCTACGAGAGCGTGCCGCGCCTGTGGCAGCGCTGGGCGTTCTCGGACCGCGTCACCACCGCGTTGCGCGCGCCCGTCTACGGCGACTCGAGCGGCGTTCGCGGCGCGGCCTGGCTCTGGGGCGAGGCCGACGGCTAGCTACGGCGACGCCGCCGTGGCACATCCCTTCCGCCGCCAGATCCAGACGCCGTCCACGATCGCCACCGCGTCGTAGCCGTCGCGCACGAGGGCCTCGAGCCCGGGAAGCTCCGCGAGCGGGTGGCGGTCCCACCCGTGGAGGCCGGAGGGAGCCGTGTCGACCACGAAGGTGGGCGGGCGTCGCCGCAGGTCGTCGAGCAGCCGGTCCTGGTGCTCGCGGCGCACCGGCACAGCATCGCCGGCTCCGCTCCGGCTCGCGCGGTTCCCCGGAACGTATCCGACGAGTGGCGCCTGCGGAACGACGTAGCGCGCCGCCGGCCGCAGGCCCGCCTCGAGGTAGATCTGTGGCGCGAAGCCCCAGACGAAGAGCGGGCCCTCGCCGTAGCACGCGTCCGCTCGCAGCCGCGCGCCGAGGTGGCCGAAGACGGGCCGCGTCTCCTCGTAGACGCGGACCGGGCCGAAGTAGAGAACGAGGTTCGCAGCCGTGAAGCCTCCGAGCAGCAGCAGCGGCCAGGCGAGCGCCACGCGGCCGGCGCGGCCTCCCGCGTCGAGCCAGGCCAGAGTCGCCGGGGCCGCGGCGAGCGCGAGCGGCAGATAGAGGGGCACGAGGTAGTGCGGAAAGAAACGAAAGCCCAGGAGCACCCCCGCGAGCGAGCCGAAGGCGGCCGCGAACAGCACGAGCCACGAGCGCCCGAGCAGCGGCCGCGAGCGCCACGCCGCCCACGACAAGGGCGCCGTCGCGAGCAGGAAGGGCGCGAGCGACGAGGCCGCGCGCTCGAGCGCCTCGCGGGCCGGGAGCGGGTTGCGCGCGTACTGGAGGTTGTGAGTCCAGGTCCAGAACACGAGGTCATCCGCGGCTCCCTGGGCCGCGAACACGAGATAACAGGCGACGAGCGGCAGCAGGCAGCCGAGGCCGAGCGCCAGCAGGCGGCCCAGGGTTCGCACGCGCGCGCCGAGCCGCGCCTCGACATCCCACAGCGCGAGCGCCAGCGCGGGCAGCCAGAGAAGGGCCTGCTGGCGGACGAGCACCGCCAGGCCCACGAGCACCCCCTGGAGCACGAGCCGGCCCGTGGTCAGGGGCGCGTCCTCGCCTTGGAGCGCGAGCGCCGCTGCGAGCGGCAGCAGCATCAAGATCTCGGGGGAAACCGAGTGCATGTCGTGGGCGAGATAGGCCGCCCCGTAGACCAGGTAGAGCAGGCCCGCGACGATCCCGCGGCGGTCGTGACGGAAAAACGCGCTCGCCGCGAAGGCCGTCAGCGGAAGGACGATCACGGCCGCCCACAGCCGCACCCCGGGCAGGCCGCCGCCGGAAAGCGAGTCGGCGGCGGCGTAGAGCGCGTAGAGCAGCGGCGGGCGGTTGTCCGTCACGTCGCGGTAGAGGGTCGCGCCGTGGAGCAGCTGGCGCGCGACGACGAGCTGCGCCGCCTCGTCGAGGTCGAGGCACGCGGCACGCATGAAGGGCGCGCGCGTGGCGAGAGCCACGGCGACGAGCAGCGTCAGGATCACGAGCCTGCGACCCGCGATTCGATCCAGGACCATGCTGCGGCGCCTGCCGCGAGACGGGCGGCCGGCCGAGCGCCGACGGGCAGCGTACGCCACGCGCGCGCGCTTTGCGACCGGCGCGACCGCGGCGAGGCGTGGCGTAGAATCCCGCATGCCCTATCGCGCCCTCGACGCCGCGAAGATCGAGCGCACGGTCGAGCGGCTCGCACAGCGCGTGGAGCAGCGCTTCCCGGGGTCCGGCCTGGCGCAGGTGGTGCGCGAGCTGCTGGGCATCGCGCGACACACCGCCGAGACCGCGGCCTGGATCAGCCGGCCGCACGTGGGCTTGCGCGTGGCGATCGGCGTCCTGGGGCTGCTGATGCTCGTCGGGCTGGCGGTGAGCCTGATGTCGCTGCGGATCCAGGTCGGCCCGCCCACGCTGCCCGAGCTCGCGCAGGGGATCGAGGCCGCGATCGGCGACGTCGTGTACGTCGCGGTGGCGGCCTTCTTCCTGGTGACGATCGAGACGCGCATGAAGCGACGCCGCGCGCTGCGCGCGATCCACGAGCTGCGCGCGATCGCGCACGTGATCGACATGCACCAGCTCACGAAGGACCCCGAGTGGGTGCTGGCGCGCGGCAGCGAGACGGGCATCGTCGCGAGCCGCTCGATGTCGCTCTTCGAGCTGTCGCGCTACCTCGACTACTGCTCGGAGGCGCTCTCGCTCACGGGCAAGGTGGCCGCGCTCTACGTGCAGCCTTTCGACGACCCCGTGGCGCTCGGCGCGGTGAACGAGGTCGAGCAGCTGACGACGGGGCTCTCGCGCAAGATCTGGCAGAAGCTGACGGTGCTCTACTCGATGCCGCCCGCCGGGGCGGCCGTGGCCGCTGCGGCGACCGCGCTGCCGCTCGCGGCCCCTTCCTTACCCCCCGCGGCCCCTTCCGCACCCGCGGTCCGCTAGGGTTTCGTCGCCCTCGCGGCGATCCGATCAAGAGTCCTCCAGCCGTTGTAGACTCGGCAGCTTAGCGAAGCGAGGAAGGACCCGATGAGCTCTGACCGCCGCGCACATGCCTGTCGTCTCGATTCGTCCGCCCGGCCCTGGTGGACGCCATTGCTCTACGTCGCCAGCGCCGGCATCGCGCTGGCGCAGGGCGGCTACGAGGCCGCGGCCACCTTCAAGGCCAGCGAGATCCTGCCGGCCGTGCTCGTCAAGGGCCCGCACTACCAGGTCAAGGAGAGCGTGCCCACGACCGGCTACTTCCACGACTTCGAGATCACCTCAGACTACGGCGACATTGGCGCGGAAGGCCGCAGCCTGCTGCGGATGCGCGTCCACGAGATCCAGGCCCTCACGGCGCTGGACGAGACATCGAAGACCGAGGTCTTCGCGAAGGCCGCGGGCAACTCGGTGCTGAAGGTCGGCAAGGGCGTGGCGAGCGTCGTCGCCGACCCCGAAGCCACCGCCAAGGGCATCGGCAGCGGCGTCAAGCGCTTCGGCACCAACCTCGGACGCAAGGCCAAGCGCGGCGCCGAGGACGCGGGCGAGGCGGTGGCGGGAGACGACAAGAAGGACAACGGACAGCCCGAGAAATCCACGGGGGACCAGGCGGCCGACGCCGGCGAGGGCGCCGCGAAGTCGGTGCTCGGCGTGAACGCGGCCTACAGGCGCTGGGCCCAGAAGCTACGCGTCGATCCCTACACCTCGAACGCCGTGCTCAAGAAGGCGCTCGGGGACATCGCCCAGATCGACGCCGCGGGCGGCATCGCCGCCAAGGTGGTCGTGCCGATCCCGATGGTCGTGGGAGCGACCGCCAACGTCGGAGGCCTCGTGTGGGGCAAGGACCCGGAAGAGCTCCTCAAGCTGAACGAGCAGAACGTCAAGGCGCTCGGCACGCCCGAGAAGGAGGCCCATGCCTTCTTCCGCAACAAAGCCTTCACGCTCGGTTACCAGACGCGGTTCGTGACCGCGCTCTCGACCGTCAAGGTGAAGGGTTGCGGCGGCTACGTGGACACGGCGGAGGAGGCGCAGAACGAGCGCCAGGTGGTCTTCTTCACCGAGAGCGCCGAAATGCTGCAGCGCTTCCACGCGAAGACGCCCGTGAGCGGGATCCTGCCCGACTCGCGAGCCGTGGTGGCGAAGACGGCGGACGGACGCGCCGTGATCCTGCTCGCGGTGGACTACATCCGCTGGTCGGCGGACTTCGAGAAGAGCCTGAAGGAGATCCTCGACCGCTCGAAGAAAGAGCTCGGCGCATCGCGCGTGGAGCTGCAGATGACCGGCTTTGCCTCGGCCGGCGCGAAGCAGCAGCTGAAGGCGCTCGGCGTGGCGCTGGTCGAGAAGGTCCCGGGCACGTTCCCGGACCCCAAGCCGGCGGCTGCCGCGCCGGCGAAGAAGTCGTAGCCTCAGCCTTGGCCGAGGCGCTTCCACTCTTCGACGGCGGACCGACGCACCGGCTGATGACGCGGGTCGGCCTGCTCAAGCAGCGGGCTCCCGAGCTCGCGCGCGGCGCGGTCGTGCTCGCGCTCTTCGCCTGGCTGCCGCTGCTGCTGCTGTCGGCCCGCGACGGCCACCTGCTCCACGGAGTGCCGATCCCGTTCCTGCTCGACTTCGGCGTGCACGCACGGCTGCTGCTGTCGCTGCCGCTGCTGATCGTGGCCGAGGTCGTGGTCGGCCCGCGGCTCGGCGGAGCGGCGGCGCAGTTCCTCGAGCGCGGCCTCGTCAAGCCGGAGGAGCGCGGCCGCTTCGAGCAGGCGGTCGCCGAGGCGATGCGTCTGCGCGACTCGGCGGTGCTCGAGGTGGCCGTGCTGGTCCTGGCCTACGTCGGCACCTTCTCGGCGCTCGGGATCTCGTTCTCGACGGGTGTCTCCACCTGGGATCTCCTCGTCACGCCGTCCGGTCCGCGGCTCACCGTCGCCGGCATCTGGAACACCTTCGCGGCCATCCCGCTCTACCAGTTCCTCGTGTACCGGACGCTCGTGCGGCTGCTCTGCTGGTCGCGCTTCCTGTGGTCGGTGTCCGACCTCGACCTCCAGCTCGTGCCGACGCATCCCGACAAGGCCGCCGGGCTCGGCTTCCTGGGCGGTGCACACCGCCCGATCGGGCTCTTCGCGGTCTGCGTGAGCGCGGTGCTGTCGGGTCGCTACTGCTCCGAGATCCTGTACGGGGGCGCGACGCTGCAGTCGTACCGCGGCCCGGTCGCGGTGTTCGTCGCCGTGATGTTGCTCGTGTGCCTCGGCCCGCTCGTGGTCTTCCTGCCCGCCCTGATGAAGGCACGGCGACGCGGGCTCGTCGAGTACGGCGGCCTCGCGCTGCGCTACACCCGCGACTTCGACCGCAAGTGGCTGCGGGGCGGCGCTGCGGAGGGCGAGGAGCTGCTCGGCAGCGGCGACATCCAGTCGCTCGCGGACATGGGCGGCAGCTTCGAGCGCATCGTGGACATGCGGCCGGTGCCTTTCAGCCTGAAGGACGTGACGGCGCTCGTGGCCGCCTGCCTCGTCCCGATGGCTCCGGTGCTGGCCACCGCGATGCCCATGGAGCAGGTGGTCGCGACCGTACTCAAGATCCTCGGCTGAAGATCAGTTCGGCTTGCCGATCCAGGAGTACTGCCACGCCACCGAGGCGATCTTGTAGTCGCCCCCGAAGCGGACGTAGGCCCCGTCGGCGTAGCCCAGCTTGATCGACTGGTGCCGGGTGACGGGGAAGGAGGCGGTCACGCCGATGCGCGAGCTCTTCTGGAGCGTCACGGGATTCTCGACGCCGTTCAGGCTCGTTCGTCCCCCGTGCCAGAAATTGCCGTCGAGCGAGACCCAGAGCCGCGGCTTGAAGTCGTAGCTGAGGTGCGTCTCGAACGCGACGATCGGCTCCTGTGTCTGACTCTGGGTGCCCGGGACGTACTGGTTGCGCGAGAAGAACTCGGGGTTCTTCGTGAACAGCCATACTCCCGCGTAGGCGTCGAGCACCCAGTGCCCAAAGCGCCGCGAAAGACCCAGCTCCGGCTTGAAGGACCAGCGGTTGCTGCCCAGGTTGATGAGCTTGGTGGGGTCGTACTGGCCCGTGGGCGCGACGACCTTGAGGCTCGCGCCGATCAAGGTCTTCTGCTGCCATGTTCGGATCTCGCCGAGCGTCATGGCCGGGGCGCCCTTCAGGTTCACCGAGAGCCGGTAGACGGAGTCGAAGAGGCCGGAGCGGTAGACCGTGGTCTCCGCACCGAAGGCCGTCCCCTTGAAATGCCCCACCCCGTAGGGCAACGTCGCGGTGGCGTTGGCCGAGCGGCCGAAGAAGCGGAGCGAGTGATAGAGCGCCACGAGCGGCATGTGCAGCCTCGCGGTCGCGTCGGTGATCGGGACCGCGCCCTCGAACTCGAGATTGCCGTCGCTGAAGACGTCGCTGAGCGTGACGGCGTTCGAGCGCAGCGGCGTGATCAGGTACGCCCGGGGCGTCAGGTCCTGTGCCTGGAGGCGCGGCGCCGCTCCGGCGACGACCGCGAGCGCCGCGGCGAGCGCGATCCACCGCGGCTTCATCAGGCGCCGGGCCGCCGGCGCTGCGTCGTCGTGACGGTGCCGAGGCCGAGCTGCACCGGCAGGTGCAGGCGCCGCCCCCAGGCCCGCTCGTCGTGCTCCTCGAGCGGGAAGACGAGGTGGAGGAAGTCCTCGCGCACGCGATAGCCGCGCCGGCCGAGAGCCATCGCCATGGCCAGCGTGACCTCGTAGTTGTCGCCGGGCCAGCCGCTGTCCAGGTAGAACTTCGACGGGTGCTTCGGCTCGGAGAGCACGCGGTCGATGAGGTCGTCCTTGTGCGAGAAGGTGCTCGACAGGCACGCCGCGTATCCGAAGACCGTCGGGTATTCCCAGGCCATGTAGAACGAGACCACACCGCCGAGCGACGAGCCGATGACGCCCGTTTCGCGAGGCGACGTGAGCACGCGAATGCGCCGGTCGACCTCGGGCTTGACCTCCTCGACCAGGGCGCGGGCATAGGCCTCGTAGCCCGGCTTCGTGTACTCGCTCATCCGGTCGCCCGAGTGGACGCCCACGACCACGACACGGTCCACGGCGCTCATGCTGTCGAGCAATTGCAGGGCGTCCCCGACGCCCCACTCGCGCCCGAGGAACGCCTCGTCGGGGAAGAAGAGGTTCTTGCCGTCCTGCATGTAGAGCACGGGGTAGTGCCGCAGCGTGTTCTCGTGGTAGCCGGGCGGGAGGTACACGCGCACCAGGTGCTTGCGGCCGAGGAGCGCGGAATCGCGCTCGATCACGGGCGAGAACGACCCGCCCTCTGGCGCGTCGAAGTGCGGGAACACCTCCGCCACGTCCTCCGTGGTCATGGTCAGGAGCGCGTTCGCGCCCACGGCCCAGCGCACGCCGGTGTCGCCGGTCTTCAGCAGGGGCTTGAAGTACAGGAACGGCTTCCTCGCCTCGAGCGCGAACGTGGAGCACTCGCCGTCGCCGGAGACGGAGACGGGCGGGACGTCCCGGTCCCAGTCGAGCTCGCTGCGCAGGACGATCTGCCCGCGGCCCGCCGGGTAGCGCACGCGGAGTTCGCGCCGCAGCAACGTCTCGGTCCGGTATATGGCAGGCCCCGTGGTCAGTAGACCTCCGGGATCCAGGAGCGCCCGCGCATCGGCGCGTCGTCATCGTAGCCGTGCTTGGTCGAGCGCTCCACGTTCTTCACCTTGACGCGCTTCAAGCGCTTGTAGGGGATCCGGCCAAGGAGGTCCGCGATCAGGTTCAGCCGCGCGCGTTCCTTGTCGTCCGACTTCACGATCCGCCACGGGGCGTGCTTCGTGTCGGTCGCGTCGAGCATCATGTCCCGGGCGCGCGAGTAGTCGTACCAGAGCCGCCGCGACTCCATGTCGGTGGGGCTGAGCTTCCACTGCCGCAGCGGGTCGTCGATCCGGGCCTGGAAGCGCTTCTTCTGCTCCTCGGGGCCGACCTCGAGCCAGTACTTGATGAGCCGGATCCCGCTGTCCACGATCTGCTTCTCGATTCCCGGGCACACCTCCAGGAAGCGGCGGTGCTCCTGCTTCGTGCAGAAGCCCAGCACGTACTCGACGCCGGCGCGGTTGTACCAGCTGCGGTCGAAGATCACCACCTCGCCCGCGGCCGGGAAGTGCGCGAAGTAGCGCTGCAGGTAAATCTGGGATTTCTCGCGGTCCGAGGGCGCGGGAAGCGCCACCAGCCGGAACACGCGCGGGCTGACTCGCTCCGTGATGGCCTTGATCGTCCCGCCCTTGCCGGCGGCGTCGCGCCCCTCGAACACCACGATGATGCGCTCGCCCTTGGCCTTCACCCACTCCTGCAGGTGGCAGAGCTCCTCCTGCAGCCGACGCAGCTTCTTGTCGTACGCCTTGCCCTTCAGCTTGCGTCCGGCGTCGTCCTTGTCGCGTTTCTTGGCGCCGTCCTTCATGACTGCCTCCCGTCGTGAGCGTCCTGCGGATGCCCGGAGTCTGCAGGATGGGCCCCGCCGGCCGCGGCGTGAAGTAACAGGCCGTAACTTACCCGGAAAGGGGCCGCCACGAGCTCTCGGACCCAGCATGCTCTCCCGCGATCGGCGGCGGCGGGACAGCTACAGCCAGCCGCCCCTGAAGCCGGCTCGCCGCAGGCCACTGCCGACGTACGGGCACTTCTTCATCAGTCGCCAGACCAGCTCCGTGCGCTCGTTCTCGATCATGAGGACGATGGGACCCTCGTTGATGCCGTAATGGTGCGGCGAGACCCATCCCCACTTGCCGCGGCTCGTTTCCGGAAACGTCGGGTTGAAGGTCGCCTTGAAGCCGTAGGGGTTGGCCGCGTGCAGCTCGAGCTTGTCCCGGTAGTAACGGATGCTCGGCAGCACGATCTCGCGCGCGAACGGAAGCGACGTCGCCACGGCCCATGGAGCCAGCGTGCCATCGTCCGGCCCGTCCGGCACCCCGCGCGCCACGTAATCGTAGAAGCGGCGGCGCACTCCGTTCACTCGCAGCGTCTTCGGGCCGGGCCCTTCGCTCGCAGTCAGCCCCCAGCAGTTCCGGCTGTAGCCTTCGAAGCCGCAGGGGTTGTCGACGGCGTACGCCTGCTGCACCAGCGTGGCACGGCGGGAGTTCTCGAAGTAGTCGAGCCCCCTCTCCCGCATGTAGGAATCACGGATGCCGCGGAAGTCGATCCACAGGTGCGACATCTGGTGGACGAACAGCGGCCCGGCGTGCACGAGCTCGTGGCCGTAGAGCTTCCGCCACGCGTACGTGGACAGCCACGCGTCGTAGCTCTCCGGAGGCAGCGGGAACGTGGGCGAGCCGAGTCCGAGCACGTAGAGGATGAGCGCCTCGTCGTAGCCCTCCCAGCGGTGCTTGACGAAGCCGCGGCGCGGCTTCCAGCCGTGCGTCAGGGTCGCGCCCCGATTCAATGCCCAGCGCCAGTTGACCCGCCGGTAGAGCGCGTCGGCGGTGTCGCGGACCTCCCCTTCTTCCTTCGTGTCGCGGTCGTAGTAGGCGGCGGCGGTCAGCGCCCCGGCCAGGAGCAGCGCCGTATCGATCGTGGACAGCTCCGAGTCGTGAGCGCGCCGGCCGCTCCGCATGTCGAGGAAGTGGTAGTAGAAGCCCTGGTAGCCGGTGGCGTCGGGCTGCGGGCCGTGAGGGCTCCGCGCGAAGAAGCGCAGCGCGGCCAGCGCTCGCTTCACGGCCCGTCGGCGGCTCAGCAGGCCGCGCTCGACCCCGACCGGATCGGCGGCGAGCGCCATCCCGACCGCCGCGATGCTCGCCGGCCAACTCCGGCGCGTCTTGTCCCGGACGAGCCCGTTGCACGGGTTCGTCTCGTGGAGGAAATACGAGTAGCTCTCGCGCTGGAGCTCGTCGAGGATCGGATGGGGCAAGATTCAGGTCCCGAAACCGTAACTTACTTGATTGTTACTTCCTGCGACCCAGCCGCGCCGGCATCCTCCCTGTAACCCGATTGCGTGACGTGATGCGCGAGCCTGACATAAGATGCGCACCCGCCGTTTTTCGAGGAGACGAGCCCCCATGCAACGCGCCCTGATCCTGGCCGTGAGCGGCCTGCTGGCAGCGGCCGCCGCCGGCTGCGCCAAGAAGGAAGCCCCGGCTCCGCCGCCGCCGGACGTGAAGGCCGCGACGGTCCTGCAGAAGGACGTCCCCATCTACGTCGAGGCCATCGGCCAGACCCGAGGCTCGACCGAGATCGAGGTGCGGGCACGGGTCGAGGGATTCATCCAGAGCGTCGACTTCAAGGAGGGCACCCCGGTCAAGAAGGGCCAGCTGCTCTACACGATCGACCCGCGCCCGCTCCAGGCGACGCTCGCCCAGGCGAAGGGCGCGCTCGCCGAGGCCGAGGCGCAGCTCGCGCGCGCGAAGCAGGACGTCGTCCGCTACGAGCCGCTCGTCGCGAAGAACGCCATCTCGCGGCAGGAGTACGACACGGCGGTGGTGGTGCAGCGCGCGGCGGAAGCCGGCGTCGAGGCCGCCAAGGCCACCGTCGACCGGGCTCAGATCGACCTCGGCTATACGCGGGTCACGGCTCCCGAGGACGGCCTCGTGGGCAAGACGGAGGTCTACCCGGGGACCCTCGTGGGGCGCGGGCAGAGCGAACTGCTCACCCACATCTCGCAGATCGCCACGATCCACGTGCGCTTCACGGTCCCCGAGCGTGACTACCTGTACTACGCGCGCCGTACTCAGGAACGCGGCGGGAAGTCGGCCGCGTCGGCGCCCTTGCCCTTCGAGCTGGTGCTGAGCGACGGGTCGCTGCACCCCAAGACGGGCACGATCGTGTTCGTGGACCGCAACATCGACGCGGCCACCGGAACGATCATGATGGAAGCGGCGTTCCCCAACCCGGGCGGGATCGTGCGGCCGGGCCAGTTCGCGCGTGTGCGCGCGGCGGTGGACCTGAAGCAGGGAGCGATCCTGGTGCCGCAGCGGGCCGTCTCCGAGCTGCAGGGCATCTACAACGTCGCGGTCGTGGGCGCAGACGACACGATCGAGCTGCGCATGGTGAAGCCCGCGCAGCGGATCGGCACGCTCTGGGTGATCGACTCGGGCCTCAAGGCCGGCGAGCGCGTCGTGGTCGAGGGCATGCAGAAGGTGCGGTCGGGTATGAAGGTGAAGGCCGAGATGGTGCCGATCGAGGAGGGACAGAGCGCCGCTCAGGGCGCACCCGCCGGCGGTGCCGCCAAGGCAAAGGGCGCCAAGGGGTAGCTGCTCATGGCCGACTTCTTCATCAGGCGCCCGATCGTCGCGATCGTCATCGCGATCATCACGGTCCTGCTCGGGCTCAACAGCCTGCGGGGGCTGAGTTTCGAGCAGTACCCCTTCCTCGCCCCTCCCACGATCCGCGTGACCGCGACCTACCCAGGAGCCTCCGCGGTGGCGGTGGAGCAGTCGGTGGCCACGCCGATCGAGCAGGAGGTGAACGGCGTCGAGGGCATGATCTACATGAAGTCGTCGAACACCATCGACGGCCGCATGCAGCTCGACGTGAACTTCAAGGTGGGCACCAACCAGGACATGGCCAACGTGCTCACCCAGAACCGCGTGTCCTCGGCCCAGGCACGCCTGCCCCAAGAGGTCGTCCAGCAGGGCGTCACCGTCAAGAAGCATGAGCCCCAGCATCCTGATGCTGATCTCGCTCTACTCGCCGAAGGGCAGCTACGACGCCAACTTCCTGATCAACTACTGCGGCATCAACATCCGCGACCAGCTGCTGCGCATTCCCGGTGTCGCCCAGGTCGATCTCTTCGGCGGCACCGACTACGGCATGCGGATATGGCTGCGGCCCGACAAGCTGGCCAAGCTCGGGCTCACGCCTTCCGACGTGATCTCGGCGATCAAGGAGCAGAACCTCCAGGCGCCGGCCGGTCGCATCGGCGGGCGCCCCTCCCCGAAGGACCAGGAGTTCACCTACACGGTGAGCGCCCCGGGACGCCTGATCACCGAGGACGAGTTCGCGAACATCATCATCCGCGAGACGGAGACGGGCGCGCCAGATCCGGATCAAGGACGTGGGCCGCGTGGAGCTCGGCTCGCAGGACTACAACTCGTTCGGCCGGCTCGACGGCAAGCCCGCGGGCGCCATGGCCGTGTACCTCCTGCCCGGCGCCAACCAGCTCGCAAGCCGCGGAGGCGCATCTACGAAGACCATGCGGACGGCGAAGACGCTTCTTCCCGACCGACATGGACTACAGGATCGTGTACGACACGACCCCCGCGGTCGAGGCCTCGATCGAGTCGATCTTCCACACCTTCCTCGAGGCCGTCGTGCTCGTCACGCTTGTCGTCTTCATCTTCCTGCAGAACCTGCGCGCGACGATCATCCCGCTCTTGACGGTGCCGGTCTCGCTGATCGGGACCTTCATCTTCTTCCCGCTGCTGGGCTTCTCGGTGAACACGCTCTCGATGTTCGGCCTCGTGCTCGCGATCGGCATCGTCGTGGACGACGCGATCGTCGTGGTCGAAGCCGTGATGCACCACATCGAGCACGGCATGAGCCCGAGGGACGCGACGGTCCAGGCGATGAAGGAAGTGTCGGCTCCGGTGGTCGGCATCGCGCTCATCCTCTCCGCGGTCTTCATCCCGGTCGCGTTCATCCCCGGCCTGACCGGGCAGATGTACCAGCAGTTCGCGCTCACGATCGCGATCTCCGTGCTGCTCTCGGCGTTCAGCGCGCTATCGCTGTCGCCCGCACTCGCGGCGATGCTGCTAAAGCCCGCCAAGCCGGCCACCGGGATCCTGCTCGGCAAGTTCTTCGGCGGCTTCAACAAGATCTTCGAGCGCACGACGAACGGCTACGTCAAGGGCGCGCAGATCCTGGTGCGTCGCTCGATCCTGACGATCGGCATCGTGGTGCTGGTCGCGGTGGGCGCGGGGCTCTTCGGCGGTGCGCTGCCCGCCGGCTTCATACCGGAGGAGGACCAGGGCATCTTCGGCATCAACGTGACGCTGCCGCCGGCGGCGTCGCTCGAGCGCACGAGCGCCGTGCTCGCCCAGGTGGAGGAAATCCTCGGCAAGACCGAGGGCGTCGAGTCCTACCAGACGATCGGGGGCTACGGGGTAGTGACCAGCACCTACCAGCCCAACTTCGGGACGATCTTCATCCGCCTCAAGCCCTGGGACGAGCGGCACGGCGCCGAGAATCACGTCCGGGGCTTCATGGGAAGGATCCAGGCCCAGGTCGCCCGCATCCCCGACGCGGTCATCTTTCCCTTCAATATTCCGACCATCTCGGGGTTCGGCGCCTCGGCGGGCTTCAACTTCCTGATCCAGGACCGCAGCGGCAGCATGAGCGTCGAGCGGCTCGGCGAGCTAAGCCGGCAGTTCTCCGAGGCCGCCCGCAAGCGCCCGGAGATCGGGAACATCTTCACCTCGTTCGACCCGCGCTATCCCCAGGTCAAGGTGGAGCTCGACCGCGAGAAGGCGCGGAAGCTCGGCGTCCCGGTGAACGAGGCCTTCCAGGCCCTGTCCGCGAGCCTCGGCGGCAGCTACGTGAACGACTTCAACCGCTTCGGGCGCCTGTTCCGCGTCTACGTCCAGTCCGAGGCCGACTACCGCAGCAAGCCCGAGGACATCGGCGACATCTGGGTGCGCAGCAAGACCACGAACGAGATGATCCCGCTCTCGACGCTCGTCACGATCACCGCCCAGGGTGGACACCGAGCTCACGAACCGCTTCAACCTGCTCCGCTCGGTCGAGTTCAACGGCGTGCCGGGGCGCGGCTACGCCTCGGGCCAGGCGCTCGCCGCTCTCGAAGCCGCCTTCAAGGAGACGATGCCGCCAGAGATGGGCTTCACCTACTCGCAGCTCTCCTACCAGGAGAAGATCGCGCCGCCCGCCGGCGCCAACCTTCGTCGCCGCCATCGTGTTCGTCTTCCTGCTGCTCGCGGCCATGTACGAGAGCTGGCGTCTGCCATGGGCCGTCCTGCTCGGCTCGCCGCTCGTCGCCCTCGGCGCGTTCTTCGGGGTGTGGCTCGCTCGGCTACGACAACAACGTCTACGTCCAGATCGGCAACATCATGCTGATCGGCCTCGCGGCCAAGAACGCGATCCTGATCGTCGAGTTCGCGAAGGCCAAGCACGAGAAGGACGGCATGGGGATCGAGGAGGCGGCGCTCGAGTCGGCCCGCCTGCGCTTCCGGCCGATCCTGATGACCGCCTTCGCCTTCATCCTGGGCGTCGTGCCGCTGATGAAGGCGAGCGGCGCTGGCGCCGGCGCGCAGAACGTGATGGGTACGGCGGTCTTCTTCGGGATGCTGGTCGCCACGGCGCTCGGCGTCTTCCTGATCCCGGGCAACTACGCCTTCGTCGAGCTGCTCGGCCGCAAGAAGCAGGCGGCCATCGCAGGTCCGCCGCCCCAGCCGGCGCTCCCAGCGCACGGCGGAGGCCACTCGTGATCGGCCGCCGACTGCTGCTCGTCGCGCTGGCGACCCTGGCCGCCGGCTGCGCGCTCGGGCCGAACTATCAGCGGCCCCAGGCGCCGACGCCGCCGACCTGGCGCGAGATCCCCACGGCCGAGGCCGAGAGCCTCGCCAACACGCCGTGGTGGCTGCTGTTCGACGACCCGCAGCTCCAGGAGCTGATCCGGACGGCGCTCGTCGAGAACAAGGACCTGAAGATCGCCGTCGAGCGGATCGAGGAAGCCCGCGCGCGCTACGGCTTCACGAAGGCCGACCTGTGGCCGAAGCTGGACGCGAACGCGACCGCGGGCCGGCTGCGCTTCAACTCCGGCAGCCTGATACACACGCCCGAGGGGGACCAGAGCCCGAACCAGGCGACCGAGACCGCGATCTACTCCCTGACGGCCGACGTGTCCTGGGAGCTCGACTTCTT
This sequence comes from uncultured Acidobacteriota bacterium, assembly GCA_963740655.1. Classification (GTDB taxonomy): domain Bacteria; phylum Acidobacteriota; class Vicinamibacteria; order Fen-336; family Fen-336; genus DATBSL01. The sequence goes on along the minus strand of CAVUFF010000011.1, from coordinate 270,365 downwards.
CGGCCGCATCCGCCGGGCTTCGGAGGCACAGCAGGCGCTCTTCCTCGGCACGCAGGAGGCGCGGCGCTCCGCCGTCCTGACGCTGGTGGCGGACGTGGCGCGGGCCTACTTCGAGCTGCGCGACGCCGATCTCCAGCTCGAGATCGCCAAGCGCACCATCGAGTCGCGGCGCGAGTCCGTACAGTACTCCAAGGACCGCTTCGAGGGCGGCGTCACCTCCGAGCTGGACTTCCGCCAGGCGGAGGCGGAGCTCAAGCGCGTCGAGACGATCCAGTTCGACCTGGAGCGGCTGATCTCGGCGAAGGAGAGCGAGCTCTCGGTGCTGCTCGGGCGCAACCCGGGAGCGGTGCTGCGCGGCCGCACGGTGACCGAGCAGAAGCTGCCGGCGGCCGTGCCCGCGGGCCTCCCCTCGGAGCTGCTCGACCGCCGCCCCGACATCCGCGAGGCCGAGCAGACGCTGGCCGCCGCCACGGCGAACATCGGCGAGGCCAAGGCGATGCTGTTCCCGCGCATCGCGCTCACCGGCTCTTTCGGCACCACCAGCACCGACTTCGACACGCTCTTCGAGGGGCCGAGCAAGTCGTGGAACATCATCGGCAACCTGCTGCAGCCGATCTTCAACGCCGGCAAGAACAAGCGCCGCGTCGAGATCACCGAGTCGCGCCAGCGGCAGCTGCTCTACGCCTACGAGAGCACGATCCTGCAGGCCTTCCGCGAGACGGAGGATGCTCTCACAAGCTACCGCACGACGGGCGCGCAGCGCGCGGCGCAGGCTGCGCGCGTCGCGGCGGACCGCAAGGTGCTCGAGCTCTGCGACCTGCGCTACAAGGGCGGCGTCTCCGCCTACCTCGAGGTGCTCGACGCCCAGCGCTCGCTGTTCAACGCGGAGCTCGACGAGGCCCAGACGATCGGCAGCAACCTCGTCGCGCTGGTGCGGCTCTACAAGGCACTGGGCGGCGGCTGGCTGCAGCCACCGGCTCCCGCTCCGCCTCCCCCGGCGCGCTGAGGCTCACGCCGATGGTGAGCGGCGCGCGGGCCGGAACTCGACGTTGACTCCGCCGGGCAGGACGGATCCGTCCTGCAGCCGGCTCGACGAACCCTCCTTCGGGAGAGTTGACGAAAGGTTCTGCCAATGTCCAACGAAACTCGCAAGCTCCTGCGGCATTCCGTCGCGGTCGCGGTCGTGGCGGCCGGGCTCCAGACGCTCGGCGCCGCCTCCGGCTTCGGCCAGGCCGGGCCGGAGCAGACGCAGAAGCTCGTGAAGAGCGTCGAGAGCACGGTCAAGAGCATCGGCGAGACGCGACAGCAGCTCGACAAGACGCTGGCCGGCTACAACTCGATCATGGAGCAGACGGCGAAGGACACGAAGGACGCCTACAAGGGGCTGGGCAAGGACATCACCGAGAGCGAGAAGAAGGTCGGCGAAGCGAAGCTCAAGGTCGACGAGATGAACGCCGAGGCCGCCCGCCACTTCACGGCCTGGAAGGAGAGCGCGGCCGCGATCACCGATCCCGCGCTGCGCAAGAAGAGCGAGCAGCGCCTGGCCGACGCGCAGGCGCGCTACCAGAAAATCGAGGTCGCCGGCAAGGACGCGCGCCAGAGCTTCGACACGCTGATGAGCGACCTCAAGAACCAGACGACGTTCCTGGGGAGCGACCTGAACGCCAGCGCGATCACGAGCCTCAAGCCGGACGCCGCCAAGTTCAACACCCGCGCGAAGACCGTCTTCGACAAGATCGACGGCGTCAACAAGATGTTCGAGGACTACGTGGCCTCGATGAAGCCGTAGCCGGGCGCCGCACGGCGCATGCGGTTCCAGCCGGTCCTGCGCCGCTTCTGGGAGCACGACCCGGGCCTCTCGGTCGTCTTGGCGGCCCTCGTGCTGTTCGCGTTCGTGCTGCCCCCGGTGATCGGACCGGGCAGCGAGAAGCTACCGCTCGCCGACCTGTTCCTGACGGCGCTGCTGGTCGCGGGCGTCGCGATCCTGCGCGTCGGCGCCGCCGTGCGCGGGCTGCTGATGGCTGCGGCGGTCGCGGCGGTGGCCGTCCGGCTCTGGCCGGGCTCCGGCGCCCCAGCAGCCGCGCTCGCGAGCCTGGTCTCGCTCGGGCTGATGGCCGTCGTGGTGCTGGCGCAGACGTTCCGCGGCGGGCCGGTCAGCCTGCACCGCGTGCAGGGCGCGGTGGCCGGGTACCTGCTCCTCGGGCTCGCGTGGGCCGCCGCCTACGCGTTCGTGGAGGCGATCGCGCCCGGGGCGTTTGCGACCGCGCGGCCCGAGGAGCTGCACAACCGCCCCTTCATCTACTTCAGCTTCGTGACGCTCACGACCGTCGGCTACGGGGACATCACGCCGGTCCACCACGCCGCGCGCTCGCTCGCGCTCCTCGAGGCGCTCACCGGCCAGCTCTACCCCGCGATCCTGATCGCCCGCCTGGTCACGCTGCACACCCAGCACGCCGGCGAGCGCTGAGATCCCGCGCTCACTTCAGCGTGGACAGGTAGGTCGCCAGGTCGTCGAGGTCCTTGTCGCTGATCTTGTCGGGCCCGAACGTGGGCTTGGTGCCCGTCTTGCCCTTCTTGGCCATCATCTCCTTGGGGGTGCGCAGCCAGGCCTTGATCTCGTCGGGCGTGTTCTGTGCGCCGACCTTGGCGAGCGAGTTCTTGGCGTCGGTGTGGCAAGCCTTGCAGGACGGCTTGGCGGTCTCGAACACCTTCTTGCCGGCGGCGGCGTCGCCCGCGCGAGCCGGAGCAGCGAAAGCCAGGACGGCAACGGTCAGGGAAGCGACGCCGATCGAAAGAGTGCGCATCGAGCACCTCGTGTCGTCGTAGTGAGCCGCCACGACGTCGGCTGATTCTCCGCGGCCTGCCGGGCCTGGAGCCATCGTCCGTCGGTACTACTCGGGTCGCGGCGACCCTCCGTTCGGCGCCCAGCGCGTCGAAGACTGCGTCAGGGCTCCGCGAACTGGACCACGACCTTGACGTCGTCGGAGCCGCGCTCCAGGGCGCGCGCGAAGTGCTCGGGGCGCTCGCGCCGCGTCACGAGCCGCGCGAGCCAGGTGCTATCGGCGCGGGCGAGCGTCTCGCCAGCCGCGTACCAGTGGCGCCGGTTGGCGTTGACACAGCCGACGACCGCGGTGTTGCGCAGCACCATGGCAGCGGCCGCGTCGGCGGTCGGCAGCCCCGTCGGGGCGCCGCCGTGGCCGACCCCGACCAGGCACACGACGCCCCCCGCGGCCACCGCTGCCAGCGAGTCCGCGATCACCTGGCCGACGCCGGTGCACTCGAGCACGACGTCGGGCTCGAGCCCGAGCCCCGCCAGGCCGGTGTGATAGCTCGCGCCGAGCGCACGCACGATCTCGGGCTTGGGGCCCGACTCGATGCGGTCGAGCACGTGCACCTCCAGCCCTCGCTGCCGGCCCAGCATCGCGGCCAGCATCCCGATCGGCCCCGCCCCGGTCACGAGGACGCGCTTCGGCTCCCAGAACGCACGCCGTCCGACCGCTGCCACGACCTCCCAGGCCTTCGTGACGACGGCCGTCGGCTCGAGCAGCACGCCGACGAGCCCCAGCGAGCGGTCGATCCGCATCGCGTACTCGGGCTCGATGCGCCAGCGCTCGGACATGAAGCCGTCGATCTGCTGGATGCCGCGCTCGGTGTAGCGGCCGTTCCTGCACATGTCCCACTCACCCACCGCGCAGCTCGGGCACGGGACGGGGTCGGGCCGGCGCACGATGCCGGCCACGAGGTCCCCTTCCCGCAGCGCGCTCGCCGGTCCGGGATCGAGGACGCGGCCGAGGGACTCGTGGCCGAGCACGAGGCGCGTGCGGCCTGGCGGCGGCGTGCCGAAGGCGCCGTCGGCGATCTCGGCGTCGGTGCCGCAGACACCGGTTGCCAGCGCCTCGACGAGCACCGACCCGTCGCGCGGCGACGGCTCCTCGACGTCCTCGAGACGCAGGCTGCCGGCTTTCCCCGGCTCGACCGTGATCGCTTTCATGGGGCGACGCCGTCCCGGATTATAGGGGGCCGGCCGAGCGTAGGACGAACGGCGCCTTGACTTGGCCGCCCGAGAATGATGTCGTCGTTCTCGAGATGGCCAGAAGCGACGCCGACTGGGCGAGCTGGGCGCGCGAGCGCAAGGTGGCGTTCGAGCTCGCGCCGCTCCTGGAGATGCGCGGGGGCGACAAGCTGCAGGTCGGCTTCACCTTCAGTCTCTACGCCGCGGCGCCGATGGACGAGGAGCCCGGCGCCCAGCGGCGCGGCGCGGGCGACGCGCTGAAGCAGGAGCTGCTCGCGCTCGCGGAAACGGCGCTCGCGACCGAGGAGAGCGTGGCCAGCACGGAGCTCGATCCGCCGCGCACGGTGGTGCTGCGGCCGGAGAACGAGCTCAAGCCGGAGGTCTGCCTGAGCTGGCGCATCTTCCACAAGGACGAGTACCTGAAGCCCGTCACCGCCGCCGAGCGCGAAAGCCTCTCGCAGTTCGAGAGGCGCCTGCACGAGCTCGGGCTGAAGCGCGGCCACTGGTAGGCCGGCGGCGCGCCCGACGCGCGCGAGGTGCGCGAGGCTCGCCCGCACACCCCGCGTCGGCTCAGCCCTGGATGAGGCCCTGCTTCTTCATCTCGTTGGCGGCGGCCGCCGTCAGCTCCTTGATGAAGTCGCCGACCTTCGACGGGTTGGTCGTCTCGCTGCGCGCGGCCCAGACCAGCTTGTCCTGGTCGAGGCTGTAGACGAGGATCTCCACGTACACGATCGTGTCGGTGCGCAGGTAGCCCGGATCGTAGACCCCGCCCCAGCCGTAGCCGTAGTAGCCGCCGCCCCAGAAGGTGGCGTAGTAGGGACCGCCGTAGTAGGTCGCCGGCGACGAGCTCAGCTGCTGCTCCTTGCCCACGGCCCGCATCGCCACGACTCCCGCGACCCCCGCCTTCGCCAGGAACTCCTTCGCCTTCTCCTTGTCCTGCGTCAGTTCCTTGGGGATCAGGCTGTAGGCCGGTATCCCGACCGCGCCGCGCGCCGTGATCTCGCGCGCGAGCGCGTCCTCGGCGCCGTAGCGGACGCCTTCCTCCTTGCTCACGACGAGCGCCGCGACCTTCTTGCCCTTGAAGTTCAGCGGGCCGGCGCCCGGCGCCTTCCAGGTGGAGTTGAAGGTCGTGGACGCGCAGGCGGCCAGGGCCACGCACGCCGCGGCCGCCGTTACGGCTTTGAACGATGAAGACATTCGGTTCTCCCTTCCGTGCCGAACCATAGCAGAATGCCGAGCCTGGAGGTGCGGATGCGCTTTTCAGGCCCGGCCGCGGCACTCGCGGCCGTGCTCGGCGCAGCCATGGCGCTCCCCGGGCAGGGCACGGGAAGCGGGGAGCCGCTGACGATTCGCGTCGAGTACGTCCACGCGGGCGACGCCAGCGGCGAGAGCTTCGCGCTTTCGCGCGTGGCGCTCGAGGGGCCCTGGCCGGGCCCGAGCGACCGCCGGATCGACGAGAGCAACCTGGGCAAGTACCTGTTCGAGGTTCGCGACCTCGCGACCAACCGGCTCGCTTACTCGCGCGGCTTCGCGAGCGTCTACGGCGAATGGGAGAGCACCGACGAAGCCAGGCGGACGCGGCGCGCCTTCTCGGAGTCGCTGCGCTTCCCGCAGCCCGCGGGACCGCTGCAGCTCGTCGTCAAGAAGCGCGATCGCCGCCAGGCGTTCCACGAGGTGTACTCGGTCGAGATCGACCCGCGCGCGGCCTCGGTCGACCGGGCGAACCCGCCCGCCCGCGCGCGCGTCTGGGCGGTGCAGGAGCAAGGCGCCCCGCGCGACAAGGTGGACCTGCTGCTGCTCGGCGACGGCTATACCGCCGCCGAGATGGACAAGTGGCACGCCGACGCGAAGCGCCTGATGGAGATGCTGTTCGCCGAGACGCCGTTCAAGCAGAGGCGCGCGGACTTCAACGTCTGGGCGCTCGACGCTCCCGCCGACGAGAGCGGCGTCTCGCGCCCGTCGCGGGGGATCTTCCGCCGCTCGCCGTTCGGCGCGGCCTACGACGCGTTCGGCTCGGAGCGCTACGTGCTGCTCGAGGGCGAGCGCTGGCGCGAGCTCGCCGCCATGGCGCCCTACGAGTTCGTGGAGGTGATCGTGAACGGGCGCACCTACGGCGGTGGCGGGATCCACAACCTCTACGCGACCGTCGCCGCGGACAACGCCTTCACGCCGTACGTCTTCGTGCACGAATTCGGCCACCACTTCGCCGGCCTCGCCGACGAGTACTACACCTCGGAGGTCGCCTACCAGGCCAGCGAGCGCGTCGAGCCGTGGGAGCCGAACGCCACGGCCGACCCGAAGGCCGCCAAGTGGTCGGACCTCATCCCGGCGGGCACGCCGTTGCCGACACCCTGGCCCAAGGCCGAGTTCGAGACGATCGAGAGCGAGATCCAGGCGCGCCGGAAGCGGATCCGGGCGCAAGGCCGGCCCGAGAGCGAGATGGAGGCGCTCTTCCGCGAGGAGTCGGCGCGCACCGGTCCGCTCCTGGCTGGCGGCTCGCACGGCCTCGGCGTCGGCGCCTACGAGGGCGCGCTCTACGAGGCGAAGGGCTACTACCGTCCGCGCGCCGACTGCGTCATGTTCACTCGCAACGCCGTGGGCTTCTGCCCCGTGTGCCGGCGCGCGATCGAGCGCGTGATCGACCAGTACGCCGCGCGTTGAAGCCCCGGCGCCGCCCAAGTAGGATGGGCGTCTCTCGGCCGCCCACCGGCGCGCCGACACGGAGGGGGAACCGCGAATGAACAAGAGATTCTGTCTGGCGGCGCTCGTCGCGCTCGGGACGGCGCAGGGCGCTTTGGCCGGTCCGCAGGCGCAGCCGGCCAAGCCGGCCTCGGCGGCGGCGGAGAGCAAGGCCAAGAACGCGGCCGACACGGACAAGCTCGTCGATCTGCTGCGCAAGGACGTGCGCGCGCAGAAGGCCGACATCGTCGCCAAGACGATGAACCTCGACGCCACCCAGGCCGCGGCGTTCTGGCCGGTCTACAAGCAGTACGAGAGCGAGCGCGCCGCGATCGGCAGCGAGCGCATGGCGATCATCCAGGACTTCGCCGAGCACTACGAGTCGCTGAACGACACGAATGCGAAGGGCCTGGTGACCCGCTTCCAGGCGATGCAGGACAAGGAAGTCGCGCTGCAGAAGAAGTACGTCGACGAGTTCATGAAGGTGCTGCCCGCGAAGGCGGCCGCGCGCTTCTTCCAGATCGACCGGCGCATCAACATGCTGATCGACCTGGAGCTGTCGTCGGCGATCCCGCTCGTCAACTAGGGGGAGCGGACGGCGGACGAACAACAAGAAACGGACAACGAAGAACGGACGACGAAAACGGAACGACGGCCAGACGGCCTGGACTGAGCAAAGGGGGGGCATCGCGCCCCCCCTCGCCCCCCGCATCAGATATCGAAGTACAGCGAGAACTCGTACGGGTGCGGGCGCAGGCGGATCGCGTCCACCTCGTTCTTGCGCTTGTAGTCGATCCAGGTCTCGATGAAGTCCCGCGTGAAGACGTCGCCCTTCAGCAGGAACTCGTGGTCCTTCTCGAGGTTGTCGAGCACCACGTCCAGCGAGCCCGGCAGCTGCTTGACCTGCGCGGCCTCCTCGGCCGGCAGCTCGTAGAGGTCCTTGTCGAGCGGCTGGCCCGGGTCGATCTTGTTCTGCACGCCGTCGAGCCCGGCCATCACGCAGGCGGCGAACGACAGGTACGGGTTGCAGGTCGGGTCGGGCGTGCGGAACTCGAGCCGCTTCGCCTTCTCCGAGCTCGAGTACATCGGGATGCGCACGGCGGCCGAGCGGTTGCGCGCGCTGTACGCGAGGTTGATCGGCGCCTCGTAGCCCGGCACCAGCCGGCGGTACGAGTTCGTCGAGGGCGCGATGAACGCGAGCAGCGCCGGGGCGTGCTTCAGGATGCCTCCGATGTAGTGCTTGCACATCTCGGAGATGTCCGCGTAGCCGCCCTTGGCGTAGAACAGGTTCTTGCCGCCCTTCCACAGCGACTGGTGCGTGTGCATGCCCGAGCCGTTGTCCATGAAGATCGGCTTGGGCATGAAGGTGACGGTCTTGCCGTGCTTCTTGGCGGTGTTCTTGGTGACGTACTTGTACCAGAGCACCTTGTCCGCCATCTTCAGCAGCGTGTCGAAGCGCATGTCGATCTCGGTCTGGCCGGCCGAGGCGACCTCGTGGTGGTGCACCTCGATCTTGACGCCGACGCTCTCGAGGTTCAGCACCATCTCGGAGCGCAGGTCCTGGTGGTGGTCGGCGGGCGACACCGGGAAGTAGCCCTGCTTGGCGCGCGCGCGGTAGCCCAGGTTCGGGAACTCCGCCGATCCCACGCGCCCGCTCGACCAGTGGCCGCTCTCGGCGTTGATGTGGTAGTAGCCGAAGTTGTAGTCCTGGTCGAAGCGCACGTCGTCGAAGATGAAGAACTCGAGCTCGGGGCCGATGTAGATCGTGTCCGCGATGCCCGTGCTCTTCACGTACGCCTCGGCCTTGCGCGCCACGTAGCGCGGGTCGCGCGCGTAGTTCGCGCCCGTCACCGGGTCCTTCACGTCGCAGATCAGCACCAGCGTCGGCACCGCCGTGAACGGGTCCATCTGCGCCGTCGACGGGTCCGGGAACAGCAGCATGTCGGACTCGTTGATCGCCTGGAAGCCGCGGATCGACGAGCCGTCGAAGCCGATGCCCTCGGCGAACAGATCCGCCGTGAGCTCGGCCACGGGGATCGAGAAGTGCTGCCACAGGCCGGGCATGTCGATGAAGCGCAGGTCCACGATCTGCGCACCCTTTTCCTTGGCCAGCTTGAGGACGTCACTCGCTGTCATTCCGCCTCCTTGACTGCTCGGGGTTGCGGAGCGCCGGCCGCGCGGCCGGCGCCCCGGTTCTGCTCAGATCTTGCCGCCGAAACCATATACCAGCCCGACGGTAAGGGTCGTCTGTGATTTCTCGTCCGTCCCGTCGTCCTTCGGGAAGATCGCCTCGTCCGCGAAGTCGGTGCGGTACTCGAGCCGCAGCTTCAGGCCACCGGCGACCAGGTGGTCGCTCGTGATCGTCAGCGACTGCACTTTCGTTCCGAACGTCATGAAGCCGCCGTCCGAGTCGTCCGCGTACTCGTAGCGCCCGACCAGGGCCCAGTTCGGGTTCGCCTGGTACTTGGCGTAGCCGGCGATGCCCCACCAGCTCACGTCGCCTTCGGTGCCGTAGTCGAAGTTCGCCATCAGGCTGAGCTTGCCTGGCGCGTAGGTAAGCGTGGTGTCGAACAGGTTGCGCGTGTCGTTCGAGCCCGGCGTCTCCTTGCCGAACATGTCGTTGGCGATCCAGGTCCACTTCGCGTTCGGCTTCCAGGTGAGGCCGATCGCCCCCGTCTTGTCGCCGTTCACCTCGCTCGAGTTGTTCCAGCCGTTCACCAGGAACCCCGCGAGCGAGAGCTTGTCGGTCGCGGCCCACGAGCCGCGCACGCCTACGTGGTAGAACGGAATCGCGTAGCCGAACAGGATCGAGCGCGTGTAGTTCCAGTTGTCGCCGGACTCGATCACCTCGGCGCCGATCGGGGTCACGAACTTGCCGGCGTCCCACGTCACCTTGCCCGTGAGCAGGCTGACGTAGGCCTGCTCGATGTGCTTGTAGATCTCCTTGCCGTCCGACTCGGGCTCGAAGGCCGCGACGAGGTCGGCCGTCTTGCCGAAGTCGAGGTCGGCGCGGAAGCCCACCCGGCTCTCGGGAGTCACGCCCTTGGCGAACGCGATCTCGGCCAGGCTCAACGAGAACGTGTTGTGCTGCACGTCGAAGGTGCGCGCGATCGGATCGACCTTGTTGAAGTTGTAGCCGTAGTACACGTCCACGAAGCCGGTGACGTCGATCTTGGGCGGCTCGGGTGTCGGCGCGGGCGTCGGTTCCGGAGTCGGCGCGGGCGTCTGGGCGCGTGCCTGGGTGGCTGCGAAAACCAGCAATGCCAGACCCACCGCGGCAAGGCGTCTCGAAGCACGGCTCATGCGTGTCATAATCGATCCACTCCTATGGTTCGTTGACGGGACAACGGAGCGGCGCGCCGTGGCCGCGGCGCGCCGCCAGTTTCGCTGGCTCTCTTCCGATTCCCTCCCTACGAGCTCGCACCCGTGCCCGGCGCGGACTGGAACTCCGGGTACGCGAGCGCGCCCATCTCCGGCAGGTCCAGCCCCTGCAGCTCGACTTCGGCCGAGACGCGGTTGCCGATGATCTTGTCGACCACCTTGAAGAACACCCAGAAGCTCACGAACACGAACACGAAGCAGGTCAGCACGCCGATCAACTCGGCCAGGAACTGACTGCCGCTCGCGACGACCGTGCCGGGGACGCCGTTCCAACCGTCGCCGTAGCTGCCGTCGGCGAACAGGCCGATGCTCAGGCAGCCCCAGGCCCCGTTCACGCCGTGCACCGAGATGGCACCGACCGGATCGTCGATCTTGAGCGTCTGATCGATGAAGAAGACCGAGGCTACGACCAGTACCCCGGAGATCAGGCCGATCAGCACCGCCGAGGGGGCGCTGACGAAGGCGCAGGGTGCGGTGATGGCGACCAGGCCCGCCAGCATGCCATTCGCCATCATGCTGGGATCGGGCTTGCCGAACCTCGCCATCATCACGATCATGGCCGACAGCGCGCCGCCTGCCGAGGCGAGCATCGTGTTGGTTGCGATCACGCCGATGCGCAGGTCGGTGCCGGCGAGCGTCGAGCCCGGGTTGAAGCCGAACCACCCGAACGCGAGGATGAAGGTGCCGACGATCGCCATCGGGATGTGGTGGCCGGGGATCGCGACCGACTTGCCGTCCTTCGTGTACTTGCCGATGCGCGGGCCGAGCACGAGGGCTCCCGCCAGGGCGCCGACGCCACCCACCATGTGCACGACCGACGAGCCGGCGAAGTCCACGTGGCCGTGCCCGAGGCCGAAGTTCGTTCCGAGATCGGAAAGCCAGCCGCCGCCCCAGACCCAGTTGCCGAAGACCGGGTAGACGAACATCGACATGAAGAACCCGTAGACGAGGAACGACGACCACTTCCAGCGCTCGGCCATCGCCCCGGTGGGGATGGTCGCTGCCGTGTCCATGAACACCATCTGGAAGAGGAACAGCGCGAACACCCCGACGTCGTAGACGTCGCCGCCCAGGAAGAAGCCCTGCGTGCCGAAGATCCCGAACGTCTTGCCCATCAGCGTGAAGCCGAACTCGCCGTTGAGCGGCGCCGTGCCGCCGAGGGCGGACACCGCGCCGACCCCGCCCATCTGCAGCGCGAAGCCGCAGATCCAGTAGCCCAGCATGCCGATCGGATAGACCATGAAGTTCATCGACATGGTGTGGGCGGCGTTCTTGGCGCGGCAGAACCCGGTCTCCACCATCGCGAAGCCGGCCTGCATGAACATGACCAGGAAGCCGGTGACCAGCGTCCACACGATGTTGATGGCGATCTTGTTGTGGCCGACCGTGTCCATCACCTCCACGAGCGTCGGCTGGGCCGCATCCTTGACCGGGACGTCCGCGGCCGTGCCGGTGACGGCACCCGTCGAGTCAGGCCCCTTCGGCGGGGGCGGAGCCGGCGCCGCCGCGGGTTCGGCAGCAGGCGCCGCAGCCTGTGTCGATGGCGGCGTCGCGGTCGGCTCCTGGGCCAGGCTGGCCGTGGCCCGCAGGCCGAAGACAATCAGCCCCGCTCCGATTCCAAACGCCAAGCTTTTCAGCATCCTCTTCTTGCCGTCAGTCATCTCTCCTCCTGGTTCGCCTTCACGCGTGTTGATCGGCCTGGCCGGGCCCAATTCCATGCGCGCGCCTAGAGCGCCGCCTCTCCCCGCTCCCCGGTCCGGATCCGGACCACGTCCGAGAGCGAGCTCACGAAAACCTTGCCGTCGCCGAACTTGCCGGTGGCCGCGGACTTGACGACCGCCTCCACCGCCTTGTCCGCGAGGTCGTCCGGCAGCACGACCTCGACCTTCACCTTCGGGAGGAACTCCACCTTGTACTCGCTGCCGCGGTAGGTCTCGGTGTGCCCTTTCTGGCGGCCGAACCCCTTGACCTCGGTGATGGTCATCCCGACCACTCCCACGTCCTGCAGCGCGGCCTTCACCGCCTCCAGCACATGGGGCCTCACGATCGCCTCGACCTTCTTCATGCCGCCTCCTATCGGTCCTTCCGCTTCCTGTCCCCCGCACCCAGCGCGGCGAGGAGCGCCTGCTCCACGCCCGCCAGCGACTCGGGGGCGAGCTTCCGTCCTTGTGCGTCTCTCACGTAGAACACGTCGAGCGCCAGCGCCTTCGCGGTCGCGATGCGCGCGAAGCCGATGTCGAGCCCGAGCTCCGCGAGCGCGTGCGCGAGCGTGTAGGCGAGGCCGGGCTGGTCCTGCGCCTTCACCTCCACCACGGTCGCGAGCGCCGAGGCCTCCTGGTCGAAGCGCACCGACGGACCGCGCGCCGCGCGGCCGGTTGCCTTCTTCGGACGGCGCGCGGAGCCCGCCTTCCAGCGCTCGAAGGCCTCGGCCACGTCCACCCGGCCCGAGACCGCCTCGACGAGCGCCGCCTCCACGCGCGCCTTGCGCTCGGCGCGCAGCGGCCGGTGGCCGGGAACCTCCGCGACGCGCAGCGTGTCGAGCACGACGCCGTCCTCGCGCGCGAAGAGGTCGGCGCTCAGGATGTCGATCCCCTGCACGGTCAGCGTACCGGCCAGCCGCGCGAAGAGCCCGGTCCGATCCAGCGCCGTCACGGTGAGCTCGCAGCCCTGGCCCTCGCCAAGGTCCCTCCAGCCGAAGGCGGCCGCGGCCTCGCCGCGCGCGCGCAGCAGGCGGAAGTGGCTCGAGGTCCGCTCCGGGCTCGTCGCGCGCAGGTAGCGCTCGGGCAGCAGCGCCAGGTGGCGCTCGACCTCGTCCTCCGGGAACTCTCCCCGCAGCAGCGCCGCGGCCTGCTCGCGTGCGAGCGTGTCGTGCCCGGGCCGCTCGCCGCCGTGCGCCTCGAGCTCCTGCCGCGCGCGCGCGTAGAGCTCCCACAGCAAAGAAGCCTTCCACTCGTTCCAGATGCCGGGGCCGACGGCGCGGTGGTCAGCGTACGTCAGCAGCATCAGCAGGTTGAGCCGCTCGAGCGTGCCGACCCGCGCCGCGAACGCCGTGATCAGGGCGGGCTCGTTGAGGTCGCGGTGCTGCGAGGTCTGCGACATGTCGAGGTGCGCGCCGACCAGGAACACCGCGGCGTCCGCGACGTCGCCCGCGATCCCGAGGCGGGCGAGCGCCCGCCGCGCGACCACCATGCCCTTCGCCACGTGGCCGCCGCCGCGCCCCTTGGCGATGTCGTGGAGCAGCATCCCGAGGTAGAGGGGGCGCACGTCCGCGACCTCGTCGAGCAGGCGGGCGAGCCGGGCCTCGCGCAGGTCGCGCCCCGCCACGAGCTCGTCGATCGCCTCGACGGCGCGCAGCGTGTGCTCGTCGACCGTGTACTTGTGGAAGAAGTCGTGCTGCACGAGGAACGTGATGCGCGCCCACTCCGGTACGAGCCGCTGCAGCACGCTCGTCTCGTGGAGCGCTCGGAACGCGGACCCCACGCGCCCGCGGTGCGACGCGAGGCGCAGCAGCGTCTCGCCCGCCTCGCGCGAGCGGCGCACGCTGCCGCCGACGAGCGCGGCCTTCTGCCGAAGAGCGGTCTTGAGCTCGCGCGACAGCGGCACGCCCGCCTGCGCGCGCTCGAACACCTCGAGCACTGCGTGGCCGCTGCGCAGCCCCGCGCCCGCGCGCAGCTGCAGCGCCCCGGCCTTCGCCTCCTCGCGCCCCGGCCGGTGCAGCCGCAGCGCGGCGAGCAGGCGCCGGCGCGGCCGCGGCTCGAGCTCGGACTCGACGAACGAGCGGCAGACCTCGTGCAGCCGCGAGGCGCGGCGGTAGTAGTCGCGCATCAGGAGCTCGGTCGCGAGCAGCCCGCCGCGCGCACGGTAGCCGAGCCGGCTCGCGAGCTCGCCGTGCAGGTCGAGTGTGAGCAGGTCCGCCTTGCGGCCGGTGACGAAGTGCGCCTCGTTGCGCACCCGCAGCAGGAAGTCGTAGGCGGCGCGCACGGCCTTCACGTCGGCGGGCTCGATCAGGCCCGAGGCCTGGAGCGCGGCGAAGCCGCGCACGCCGTAGCGCACGTGCGCCACCCATAGCACGGCGTGCAGGTCGCGCAAGCCGCCGGGACCCTCCTTGACCTGCGGCTCGAGCACGCACACCGCCTCGGCGTGGCGCTCCATCCGCTCGGACCACTCGTGCAGCATCTGGGCGCGGAAGGCGTCGCGCGCGGCGCGGCTGCCGCGCAGGGCGGTCTCGAGGCGGCGGTCGAGCGCCTGGAACAACCCCTCGTGGCCGACCACCAGCCGCGCCTCCGACAGGGCCGTGCGCGAGTGGAGGTCGCCGCGGGCCTCGGAGACGCACTCGTTCGCCGAGCGGAAGCTGTGCCCCACGCTCAGCCCGGCGTCCCAGAGCGTGATCAGCGCCCGCTCGACGAAGTCCTTGAGCGCCTTCGTCGGCGAGCCGCCGTGCAGGAACAGGAGGTCGACGTCGGAGCAGGGGCTGAGCTCGCGCCGGCCGTAGCCACCGAGCGCCACCACGGCGCACGCCGCGAGCTCGCGCTGCGCCTCGCGCCCCGCGGCCTCGGCCGCCTCGCCGCACACGCGGCGCAGCACGTGGTCGACGAGGTCGCTGCGGACCGCGGCCACCTCGCCACCGCCCAGCCCGAGACCCTGGCGCATCCTGAGCCGCTCGGTCTCGAGCTTCAGGAAGCGCCGGAGCGCGTGGCTCGGCGGAGCCTCTTCTCCGTCGGTCGTGTTCGCGGGACGGGTGTCCGTCCCGGTCCCCACCGGTTGTGCCGACATGGTTGCCGCGTACTAGGGCAAGGGCCGTACCGGATGCGTCGGGCTTGGACCCCTGGAACCGAAGCCACTGGTGCTCTGCGAGTTACAGCCCTATCTGGCCGCTCCGGCACGCGAGACGACAGCCGACACTCTTGTCGGGATCCTCGCGCGAAGCGTCAGTCCTGTGACCTCGGCCCCTCAGGGCGCCCGGGCGCGCACGAGCCGTCTCCGGTTCGGGGGCGGGCGCTCGGGCCGACTTCGGCGCGCCGTTACGGCAGTGTCATTCCGACTGCACAGTGCTACAGGAATGTCGGATCTGAATCGGACGGCCGACGCGCGGGCTCCGCGGTCGCGGCTGCGGGCGGCAGTCCGGCCCGCTCCGGCTCGCCGGAATCGCCAGCATTCACGCTCGCTGGCGCGGAGACGCTGAAGCTTCGGTTCAGCTCGGTCTTCAGCAGGAAGCGCTTCTCCGCCCACACGAAGTACGGGATCGAGAAAGCCGACAGCCCCGCGGCGATCCCGAACGCGCCCCCGAAGCCGAAGCGCTCAGCGAGCGCGCCGACGCCGATCGAGCCGGTCCCGACGCCCGTGTCGAACGCCGCGAGGATGCCGCCGAAGGCGGCGCCACGCCGCTTGGGGTCCACGAACCGCATCACGTGGCCGACGAAGGCCGGGTACTGGTTGCCGAAGCCCAGCCCGAACACGGAGGCCCCCACGACGAGCTGGGCGCGCGTGTGCGCGGCCGCCGTCAGCGCCAGGCCGACGGTGACGAGCGCGAGGCAAGGAAGCAGGAAGCGCCGGTGTCCGACGCGGTCGGCCAGGCGCCCGGAGAAGATGCGCGTGACGAATACCGTCGTCGCGAACGACATGAAGAAGATGCTGCGCGGCGCGATCCCGAGCTCGTCGCAGCGCACGGCGACGAAGCTCATGATCCCGCCGTAGCCGAACGAGCACAGGAAGAGCGCGATCGCCACCGCCACCACGCGCCACTCCACGAGGCCGCTGCCGATCAGCCGGTCCTGGCTGAGGCGCGCCGCGACCGCCGTGTCCGGCGGCAGCCGCCACGCGATCGCCGCCATCACCACGTTCAGGAACGCCGTCCCCAGGCACAGCCACGCCCAGCCGTGGCCGTACATCCAGAGCCCCACGCCGGGCGAGATCGCGGTCGCCAGCATCGTGGCCATGCCCCAGTAGCCGATGCCCTCGGCGCGGCGCGACTCGGGGATCACCTCGGTCATGTAGGCGGACGCGGCGGAGAGCAGACCCGACCAGAACAGCCCGTGGAAGAACACGAGCACGAGCGGCAGCCAGTAGTTGCGGCTCGCGGCGTAGGCGAGCGAGAAGCCCGCGATCGCGACGCTCGTCACGAGCAGCATGCGGCGCTTGCCGATGCGGTCGGCGAGCGCCCCGGTGATGGGGGCCGAGAGCGCCGAGGCGTAGGTGAGCATGCCGAGGAAGAGCCCGGCGATCGCCTTGGAGCCGCCGAGGTCGAGGATCCGGAAGGGCGCCGTCGGCAGCAGCTGGAAGAGCGACAGGAAGACCGTGAACGTGAAGCCGCACATCGTGAAGAAGCGTGCGGTGAAGAGCGGGGGCGACGCGCCCCCGGACGGCTCGGCGCTCACTCCGCCGGCTCTCCCGCGAAGAGCGTCTCGCAGGCGAGGAGCTCCGGGCCCTTCTCCGTGCAGACGGCGTAGCGCTGCTCTTCCTTGTCCTCGCGGCCCCACATCGCGACGCCCGCGTACTCGCCCTTCTTGGTGAGCACGTAGAACACGAGCTGGAAGTTCGGCCGGCCGTTGCGGTCGAGCAGCCGCTTCTCGACGGTCGCCGCCTGCACGCGTCGCAGCGCCTCCATCCCCGCGTCCTTCGCGGAGCGTCCGGCACGCAGCGCCTCGACGATCATCCGCGACGACAGGTTGTAGAGGTTCGCCTCGCCGCGCCCGGTCGAGCCGGCCGCGCCGACCGCGTCGTCCACCCAGAGCCCCGCGCCCAGGATCGGCGAGTCGCCTACGCGGCCGGGGATCTTGAAAGACAGCCCGCTCGTGGTCGTCACGCCGCACACCTCGCCCTTCGCGGACACGCCGTCGCAGTTGATCGTGCCGTAGCGGTGGTGCGGGTCGAGCAGGCCCTCGCGGACCATCTGGCGCGACGCCGCCTCCCCTGCCTGCGCGCGCGTCTTCGGGTCGAGGTAGTGCTTCGGGTCGACGCGGCGCTTCCACTCGAGCCACTTCGCGCGCGAGGCCTCGGTGTTGAGGTCGGCCTCGATCGTGAAGCCAATGTTGCGCGCGAAGCCCTGGGCACCCGCGCCCACCAGCAGATGGTGGTCGGTGAAGTCGAGCACCGCCTTGGCGACGCGCGACGGGGTGCGCACGCCCTCGAGCGCGGCGACTCCGCCGGCGCGCTTCAGCGGGCCGTGCATGCAGCACGAGTCGAGCTGCACGACGCCGTCCGCGTTCGGCAGCCCGCCGTAGCCGACGTACATCTCGGCGGGGTCGAGCTCGACGATGTTGACGCCCGCGATCAGCGATTCGAGCACGTCCTCGCCCTTCGCGATGCGCTGCCAGGCCTCCTCGACGCAGGTGCGCGGGCCGCCGTTCTTGAACTCGTGGCCGTTCGCCGAGGAGATCACGACCGGCGGCGTCGCCTTGCGCACCAGCACGCTCGGGCCCTCGGCGCGGGCTGCGGAGGGCACGCTCGCCGCCACCGTCGCGGCAGTCCCCACCTTCACGAACTGCCGCCGGCTGATTCTGTCGCTCATCGGAGTCCTCGCTCGGAAGTGGCGGCAGTCTACCACCGGGGTTTCTAGAAGCCGAGGACGCCGCGCAGCCGCGGCAGCACCAGGAGCAACGCGGCGAGGAGCGGCAGCGCGAGCGCCGTGCGCCATTCCTTGTTCACGCGCACGCGCTGCCACTCGAAGCGCGACGCGCGCGGCCCCGCGGGCAAAGGCCTCGGCCAGAAGAGCGGCACGGCCCCGGCCCACTCGGCGTGCTCGGACGGGAACTTTGCGGCGAGGAACACCGCCTCCTCGCGCATCACCGCGGGATAGAAGGCGAGGAAGTAGGCGCCGACCGCCAGCAGCACCCACGGGCTCGCGCACGCGACGGCGACGCCGAGTGCCATCAGCACGCTGCCGAGGTAGAGCGGGTTGCGCGAGTGCGCGTAGGGCCCGCCCGTCGCGAGGCGCTTCGTCTTCTCGATGTGGCCCGAGGCCCAGAGCCTGAGCGACTCCCCGAGGAACGCGAGCGGCAGCCCCACGCACAGCCAGCCGGGCGTCGGGCGCGCGAGCGCCAGCACCACCAGCCCGACCAGCCAGCCCGCGGGCACGCGATAGCGCGAGGGCAAGGCGACGCTCAGGCGCGCGCGAGCGCGAGGCGCCGCTCGACGGCGGCGCGCACCTCTTCGAGCGAGATGCCGTCCATCACGCCCGCGTGACGCACGCAGCTGCGGCTGTAGCACGGCGCGCACGCGGGCGTGCTCCGCACGACGACGTCGTCGGGCGAGAAGGGACCGTTGCGGGCCGGGTCGGTCGGGCCGAAGAGCGCCACGACCGGCGTGCCCACGGCGCAGGCGAGGTGCAGCGGGCCGGTGTCGGCCGCGACCACGAGCCGCGCGCGCCGCGCGATCTCGACGAAGTCGAGGAGCGTCGTCGGGAACGAGCGCCGCGCGGCGCCGCCCGACGCAGCCACGACGCGCTCGGCGAGCGCCTCCTCGCCGGGGCCGTAGCTCACGAGCGGCCAGAAGCCGAAGCCCATGAGCTCGCGCGCGAGCTGGCCGAAGCGCTCGGCCGGCCACAGCTTGCTCGCCCAGCCGCCGCCGGGGTTCAGCACCACGAGCGCGTCCGGCAGCGCGCCGCGCAGCCCCTCGTCGACGCGCGCCACCGCCTCGGTCGAGTACGGCAGCGGGAACTCGCGCAGCCCCAGCGCCTCGATGCCGAGCGGCCGCAGCAACTCGAGGTTCTTGTCGATCACGTGGCCGTGGCCGACGCGCGCGTGGGTCTGCTTGAGCAGCGCGGCGGAGGCGGGCTCGCGCCGCGCCGCGCGCTCCCAGCCGACGACCTGCCGCGCGCCGGAGAGCCGCGCCCAGGCCGCGGACTTCCAGAGCCCCTGGAAGTCGAGCGCGACGTCGTAGCGCTCGGCCCGCAGCGCACGCAGCGCCCCGAGCGCGTGCGCCCAGCCGAAGGCCCTGCGCGGAGGGGCCGCGACCACCTGGGCCAGGAGCGGGTTCTGCTCGAGCAGGACGCGCGACGGCGGCTCGACGACCCAGCCGGCCTCCCAGCCGCCGCGGTGGAGCGCGGCGAGCGCCGGCAGCGTGTGCACCACGTCCCCGATCGACGAGGTGCGCACGAGCAGCGCCTTCATGCGCGGATCCTCGCCAAGAGCGCGCGGGTGTCGTGGCGTTTGGGATCGCCGACGATCGCCACGCGCCCGCCGTAGGAGCGCACGACCTCGCGCTCCGGCACGCTGTCGGCCGTGTAGTCGGTGCCCTTGCAGTGCACGTCGGGCCGCAGCGCCAGCAGCAGCCGGCTCACGTCGTCCTCCTCGAAGACGAGGACGTGGTCCACCGAGCGCAGCGCCGCGACCAGGAGCGCGCGCTCTTCCGCCGCCATCACCGGCCGCCCTTCGCCCTTCAGCCGGCGCACCGACGCGTCGCCGTTCACGCCGACCACCAGCACGTCGGCCTCGGCCTTCGCCCCCGCGAGGTAGCGCACGTGCCCGACGTGCAGCACGTCGAAGCAGCCGTTCGCGAACGCGACGCTGCGGCCGGCGCGGCGCGCGTCCAGGACGCTCTCGCGCACGGCGTCGAGCGAGCCGAGCTTGCCGGCCGCCGTCCTCACGCTCCGCCCCGCAAGGCCGCGATCAGCTCCGCGCTCGTGACGGTCGCAGTCGCGTGCTTCATCACCACGATCCCGCCCGCGTAGTTCGCGAGCCGCGCGGCGTCCTCGGCGCTCGCGCCCGCGGCCAGCGCGAGCGTGAAGGTCGCGATCACCGTGTCCCCGGCGCCCGTGACGTCGGCCACCTGGTCGCCGCCGTGAACCGGGATGTGCACCGGCGGCCGGCCCGGCTCGAAGAGCGCCATGCCGTCGCTGCCGCGCGTCACCAGCACGGCGCGGCAGCCGAGCCGCCGCAGCAGCTCCCGGCCCGCCGCCTCGAGCTTGTGGCGGTCGTGCCCGATCGTCACGCCGAGCGCCTCCTCGACCTCCGCCTCGTTGGGCGTCACCGCGGTCATGCCGCGGAAGCGCAGCAGCGCGAAGCGGGAGTCGACCGCGACCGGCACGCGCCGCGCGCGCGCGAACGCCACCGCCGAGCGCACGAGCGGCGCGTCGAGCAGCCCGCAGCCGTAGTCGCTCACCAGCACGCCGTCGACCGGGCCGCGGAAGCCGCGCAGCGCGCGCTCCAGCTCGCGCCGCGCGCGGCTCGGCGCCGCCAGCGGCTGGTAGCGGTCGACGCGCACAATCTGCTGCTTGGTGGAGTGCGCGCGGCCGGCCACGATGCGCGCCTTCACGGGCGTCGCGTACCCCGGCTCGGTCCTGAGGCCGGCGGTCGAGATGCCTCTCTCGCGCAGCAGCGCGCGCAGCCGTCGGCCGTGGTCGTCCCGCCCGAGCACGCCGAACGGCAGCGGGCGCGCGCCGAGCGTGCGGATGTTGTGCACGGCGTTGGCA
Organism: uncultured Acidobacteriota bacterium; assembly: GCA_963740655.1. Taxonomy (GTDB): domain Bacteria; phylum Acidobacteriota; class Vicinamibacteria; order Fen-336; family Fen-336; genus DATBSL01. Next base: position 249,885 of record CAVUFF010000011.1, on the reverse strand, counting down.
CCGCCCCCGAGCCGCACGTCGGTCGCGTCGTGGCGCAGGATCAGCACCGGCGCCTCGCGACTGATCCGCTCGACGCGGCCGTAGACGAACTCGTCGGCGACGAGGTCCGCCAGCACCAGCACGCGGCGGCCGCGCAGCGCGCGCACGAGCGCCTCGAGCCGCGCGGCGCTCACGCGGTCTCGCGGCCGAGGATGCGCTCGACCGCCTCCAGCAGGTTCTCGGCCACCAGGTCGGGCTGCTTCGACCATCCCGGCGAGAGGTAGGTGAGCTCGCCGAGCCCGTAGCCGCTCTTCACGAGCGCGCCCTGCGCGCCCACGTTCCAGGCGAGCTGCAGGTCCGAGTAGCGGTCGCCGATCACCCACGATCGCCGCAGGTCGGCGCCCAGCGCCTTCTCGGCCCGGTGCAGCAGGCCCGGGCGCGGCTTCCTGCAGTCGCAGTGCTCGCGGTACGGCGGCTCGCCGACGCTCGGGTGGTGCAGGCACGCGTAGATCGCGTCGAAGCGGGCGCCGCCCGCCTCCACCTCGCCGCGCAGCCGGCCCTGCACCTCGTTGAACACCGACTCGGGGAAGTAGCCGCGCGCGACGCCCGCCTGGTTCGTCACCACCACCGCGAGCCAGGAGGCGCGGTTGATCGCGCGCACAGCGGCGACCGTCCACGGGTAGAGCCGGAAGCGGCTAGGGTGGTTGACGTAGCCCACCTCGTGCGACAGCGTGCCGTCCCGGTCCATGAAGATCGCGGGCTTCGCGCTCATGCCGCGAGCAGCTCCAGCGCGGCGTCGGCGACCTGGTCGACGCGCACGCGCGTCATGCAGCGGTGGTCGATCGGGCACTCGCGCAGCCGGCACGGCGCGCACGAGGTGCTCTCGCGCACGAGCCGGGCGCGCTCCGACACGGGCGCCGTCTCGCTCCAGTCGGTCGAGCCGAACACGGCCACGAGCGGCGTGCCGAGCGCCGCGGCGAGGTGCATCGGCCCGGAGTCGTTGGTGAGGAGGAGCCGGAGCGACGCGAGCACGCCGACGAGCTCGGAGAGCGACGTCTCGCCGCACAGCACCCGCGCCGCGGCGCCGAGCTGCGCCGCGACCTCTTCGGCGAGCGGGCGCTCCGCGGCCGAGCCGACGATCGCGACGCGCGCGCCGGTGCGCCGCGCCACGAGCGCCGCGGCGGCGGCGAAGCGTTCCGGCAGCCAGCGCTTGGCGGTGCCGTAGGCGGCACCGGGGTTGACGCCGATCCAGGGCCCGTCGGCGCCGAGCCGCGCGCGGCCGCGATCGCTCCACGCCGCGGGGCAGGCGAGCGTCGCGTCGGGAGGGCCCGACAGCGCTATGCCCAGGCCCTCGAGCATCGAGCGATAGTAGTACACCTGGCTGCGGCCCCGGACGGCCGCGCTCACGCGGCACGAGCGCGTCAGGAGCGGCCCGCGCGCGTCTGTCGCGTAGCCCCAGCGCTCGCGCACGCGCGCGCGCCACAGCGTGAACGCGCTCGCGAACGAGTTCGGCAGCAGCAGCCCGCGATCGAAGCGCCCGCGCAGGGCCGCGGCGTCCGCCGCGACTCCGCGGCTCTCCAAGACGGCGTCCACCTCGGGCACGGCCCCGTAGAGGCCGGCCACCCACGGCCGCGCCAGCACCTCGAGCCGCGCCGCGGGGAACGCCGCGCCGCACGTCGCGCAGCGCCGGCAGCGACAGCACGACGTCGCCGACCCAGTTCGGCGCGCGGACGAGGATGCGGTCGGGATCGGTCAACGGCGCTCCTTGGGCGTGGCGGACTGCACCGCCTGGACCTCTGCCAGACGGGACTCCGACGGAATAGAGGATCCCTCGGAGCCAGGCGTGGACGAGGCTCCTCGGGATGGCGTGGTCTTCCAGCGCCGGTGCAGCCAGAGCCACTGCTCCGGCGCCTCGCGCACCCAGCCTTCGACGATCGACGTCAGGTGCTGCGTGAGGCGCGCGATGTCCTCGTCCTGGCGTCCCGTGCGCGTCCACTCGACGGGCGGGCCGTAGACCATCCGGTAGCGCCCGCTCGGCTGCAGCAGGCAGCGCACCGGCACGATCGCGCAGCCGGTCTTGAGCGCGAGCGCCGCGGCCACGGTCGTGGTGCAGGCCGGTCGGCCGAAGAAGCGCACGAAGATGCCGTCCTTCGGCTGCATGTTCTGGTCGATCAGGATCGCGACGACGCCGCCGCCGCGGAGCGTGCGGATCACCTGCGCGAGCGCCTGCTGCTTGTAGATGACGGTGTTGCCCGTCGAGGTGCGCAGCGCGTTCAGCCGCGCGTCGAGGGCGGGGTTGTCGAGCGGCCGCGCGACCATCGCCGACGTTGCCGACCTTCGGCACCGAGGCCGCCGCCTGGATCTCCCAGTTGCCGAGGTGCGCAGGTGGCGTAGACGACGCCGCGGCCCGCCGTGCGCGCCGCTGCAGGTGCTCGCGCCCCTCGAGGTCCGACGAGCGCGAGCAGCTCCTGGGCCGGCCGGCCCGCCATCCACAGGATGTCGAGGATCACCGCGCCGAAGTGCGCGTAGACCCCGCGCGCCGTGCGCGAGCACGCGCGCGCTCGTCCCACTCGGGGAAGGCCTGGCGCAGGTTGTCCGCGGCCACGCGCACGTGGCGCGGTCGAGCGCGCCCCAGGCGCGGCCCAGCGCGCGGCCGAGCGCGAGCACCAGCCGCCGCGGCAGCCGCCGCACCACGGCACCCACCGCGGACGCGAGCCCCGCCTCGAGCGCGTGGCGTCGCTCGCGCGTCACGCGGCCCTCCGCGCGACGGCGAGCAGCCGCTCGCGCAGCCGCGCCTCGTCGCTCGATCTGCGCCGCGATCCGCAGCACCACGACGGGCAGCTCGAAGGGCGGCAGCCCCTCGAGGCGCACGGCGTCCTTCGCGGTGGTGACGATCGCCGTCGGCCCCGCTCGCGCGCGCCCGCGCCGCGACGGCGTCGAGCTCGGCGGCCGTGTAGGGATGGTGGTCACGGAAGAAAGCGTGGCCCGATCACGCGCGCGCCGGCCTTGGCCGCGTCGTGCTCGAAGCCGCTCCGGCCGCGCGATCGCGGCCAGCAGGAAGCGCGCGCGTGGGGACGGCCGCGGCGTCGCCCCGACGGTGTGCGCCAGCCCGCCACGCGCCGCTCGACGCGGAAGGTGCGCTCGGGCCCGAGGCGGGCCTCGAGCGCCGCCAGCTCCGGCTCGCACGCGGCCTCGAGCCGCGTGAGCAGCACGCAGTCGGCGCGCTCGAGCGCGGGCGGCCGCTCGCGCAGGCGTCCGGCCGGCAGCGGCTCGTCGTCTAGGTCGCGCACGTCCAGGCAAACGAGATCGAGGTCGCGCTCGAGGCGCAGGTGCTGGAAGCCGTCGTCGAGCACGTGGACGCGCCGGCCGAAGCGCTCCTCGACCGCGCGCCCGACGACGTCGCGGCGCGGGCCGACCGCGACCACGGCGCCGGGCAGCGCGCGCGCCAGCATCACCGGCTCGTCGCCCGCGACCGCCGCGGACGCGAGCACGTTGTGGCCGTCGCTCACCACGAGCGCGTCGCCGCGGAAGGAGCCGCCGTAGCCGCGGCTCAGCACCGAGACCGGCTCGCCCGCCTCCATCAGCAGCCCGGCCACGCGCTCGACGACGGGCGTCTTGCCGCTGCCGCCGGTGCCGAGGTTGCCCGACGCTCACGACGGGGCCCGCGAGCCGCTGCCGCGGCAGCAGCCGCCGCCTGTAGGCTTCGGCCCTGAGCGCGGCGATCCCGCCGAACGCGCTCGCCAGCAGCCGCCTCACGCGAGCAGCGGCAGGAGCGCGTCCGCGGTGCGGTCGACGGCGCCGCGGTTGCGCCCCACGAGGCTCCGCGCCCGCTCACCGAGACCCAGCCGCCGGGGCTCGTCGAGCAGGAGCGCCGAGACCTCGCGCCCGAGCTCGTCGGCGGAGGCGACCTGCACCATGGCGCTCTCCGAGCGGAACGCGTCGGCGATCTCCTGGAAGTTCTCCATGTGCGGGCCGACCAGCACCGGCTTGCCGGCCACGGCGGGCTCGAGGATGTTGTGCCCGCCCGACGGCACCAGGCTGCCCCCCACGAACACGACGCTCGCGAGCGCGTAGATCTGCGCGAGCTCGCCGAGCGTGTCGAGCAGCAGCACCTCGCCGTCGGTCCACGCCTGGGGATCGAGGGCGCTGCGGCGCAGGCAGCGGAAGCCCGCGGCCTCGACGACTCCCGGCACCGCGGCGAAGCGCTCGGGATGGCGCGGCGCGACGAGCAGGCGCGCGTGCGGCACGCGCTCGCGCACGCGGTGGAACGCCTTCATCACCAGCTCCTCTTCCCCTTCCACCGTGCTGCCCGCCACCCACAGCGGCCGGCGCGCGTTGACGTTGACGAGCCGCGCCAGCCGCTCGGGCGGCCGGCCGGCCTCGACCGCGTCGAACTTCAGGTTGCCGGTGACGTGCACGCGCTCGGGCGGCGCCGCCATCGCAAGGATGCGCTCGGCGTGCGCCTCGCCCTGCATCAGGAAGAGGTCGATCTCGGCCAGCACCGACGCCAGGAAGCGCCGCACGCGCTTGTAGCGCGGGAAGGAGCGCGGCGAGATGCGGCCGTTCACGAGTGCGATCCGCGTTCCGCGGCGGCGCGCCTCGTGGATCAGGTTCGGCCATAGCTCGGTCTCGACGAGGAGCAGGAGCGACGGGTTCACGACCTCGAGCGCGCGGCGCACGGCGTGCGGGAAGTCGAACGGCGCGAAGAACAGACCGTCGAGCCCGCGCACGCTCTTCTTCGCGACCTCGTTGCCCGTGACCGTCGTGGTCGAGAGGAAGACGCGGTGGCCCGGAAAGCGAACGCGCAGCGCGGGCACGAGCGGGCGCGCCGCCAGCACCTCACCCACCGAGACGGCGTGGATCCAGATCGAGCGGTCGCCGTCGAGGTTCAGGTAGACGGGCAGCCGGCCCATGCGCTCGCGGAAGGTCCGGAGATACTTGCCGGACGAGCGCCCTTTCCAGAGATAGAAAGGAAGCCCCAGCACGAACCCGAGCGCGAGGACGATGCTATAGAGCGCGTGCACCTTGTCGTGTCTGACCGCGTACGGAAGGAGCGGCTGTCCCGTGAGTATAACGTCAGGCGACGCGAACGACCTCTGACGCCCGAGCGACTCGTCCGAAGCGAGTCACTTCAAGTGATTTCTGAAGCAACTCTGTCTGGACAGAGTTGAGACGAGTACCAGTCGACTCGGACGGGGGGATGGAGGGGTGGAAGGAGGAACGGCAACGGGCTGCTGCCTCCTTCTTTGAGACGAGGGGACTCCGTCCCCTCGTGCTCCCCTGGGTGGCCCGGATTACGGTCAGCGCTTTCCCAGGTCGACGGACTGGCCGGTTCTCAGGATCGTGATGAGCAGCTTGTCCCGGCCCTTGGCGTCTACGAGCAGCACCGGTCCCTTGCCCACGACTTCGACGTGGCGTCCACCCGTCACGAGGATCGCCGTGTCCTCCTCGATCCCCACGCCGCGCTCCTCGGGGTGCTTCAGCACGAGGCCGAAGAGACGATTCTCCCGCTGCCGCTTCACGAAGTGCTGGTCCACGATCACGCCCGGCACGAGCCCGAGGCCTTCGCGCACCACGACCTTGTCGCCGTCGATCACGCTGAAGTCGCCGTCGCCCGTGATCATGCGCAGCGACATGACGGCGGCGCCGGCGCTCGTGCCGGCGAACACGGCTCCGGCCTCGTGGCGCTTGCGGACGGCGGCCAGCAGCTCGGCGTCCGCCAGCACGTCCATGATCCGCGCCTGGTCGCCGCCGCTGAAGAAGACGCCGGTTGCCGAGGCGAGCTCCTCCTGGAAGCGCGCGCGCGACGCGGCGTCGAGCGGGCCGGCCTTGCCCTTGTCGTCGAGCGGCTCCGCGGGCGCGCAGACCGTCTCGCGCGGACCGTGGAGCTTCAGCTCGGCGATGAGCGCCTCGCAGCTCTCCTTCGGCTCGGCGCTCGCCCAAGGCACGACGAGCAGGCTCGCCGACGCGCCGCCCGCCCACTCCACGAAGCGCGCGAGCGCTGCGGGCGGCCGCTCGCCTCCGCCGACGATCACGAGCCGGCGCTCTGGCGTCGCGGCCGTGACCAGCGTTGCTGCGAGAAGGCCGGCGAGCGTCGGGAGAGCGAGTCGGGTCGAGATCATGCAGGCAGCCTCCGGGCCCGCTAGGCTCCGCGAAGCCGCAACGAGTTGCAAGCGAGCGCGCGCTTTGGCTTACTGGCGGACGCAATGAAGCCGGCCCTGATCGTGCACGGCGGCTGCGGCACGCCGCCCAAGGGCGAGGAGGCCCCGCGCCAGGCGGCCTGCGAGCGCGCGGCCGACGCCGGCTGGACGCGCCTCGCGCAAGGCGGAAGCGCGCTCGACGCCGTCGAAGCGGCCGTGCGCGCGCTCGAGGACGAGCCGCTATTGAACGCCGGCACGGGCTCCTACCTGCAGGCGGACGGCGTCGCGCGGCTCGACGCCAGCATCATGGCGAGCGACGGCCGCGCGGGAGCCGTCGCACAGGTGCCGCTCTTGCCGCACCCGGTGCGCCTCGCGCGCTACCTGCTCGAGCAGAACGCGCACGTGATGCTGGCCGGGCCTGAAGCGCTCACGCTCGCGGTCCGGCTCGGCCACGACATAGGCGTCGTCGCGACGCCGGCCAAAGTCGCCTACTGGCTGGAGCACATGGACGACGCCTGCCGCAGGCTCGACTACGCCGCGATGGCCAGCGCCTGGAAGAGCGAGAACCCCAGGCTCGGCACGGTCGGCTGCGTCGCGCTCGACGCCACGGGCCGGCTCGCCGCGGCCACGTCCACCGGCGGGACCGGCCAGTGCTACCCCGGCCGCGTCGGCGACACGCCGATCGTCGGCGCGGGCACCTACTGCAGCGCGCAGGCGGGCGTGTCGATGACCGGCGTCGGCGAGCGCATCCTGGTGAAGCTCGCGGCCAAGCGTCTCGCCGACCTGCGCGCCGACGGCGTCACGCTGCCCGAAGCCGCGCGCCGCGTGCTCGAGGAGGTCGGCCCCGGCACCGGCCTCGTCGCGCTCGACGTGGACGGCACCGTCGTCGAGCAGCGGAACACGCCGTTCATGGCGGCCGCTCGGCGGACGGGCTCCAGCGGCTAGCCGCGGCCGGCCCGACCGCCGCGATACAGAAAGACGAAGAGCAGCAGCGCGACGACCAGCGCGGCGAGGACACCCGCCTCGCCGGCGAGCCGAGGCGTCGTGGCCTTCCCCACCACGCCCGTCGCCACGAGCCCGGCCACCACGACGCCCGCGAGCCCTTCGCCCGCGACGAGCCCCGAAGCCGCGAGCACGCCGGCGTCGACTCCGCTCGGCGCGCCGGCCGGACGGCCGCGCTCGGCGAGCGCGCGCACGCAGCCGCCGACGTAGAGCGGCGACATGGTCGCGATCGGCAGGTAGACGCCGATCGCGAATGCGAGCCCCGACACGCCGCACAACATCGCGCCGATCGACAGCCCGGCTCCCGTGAGCACCAGGCCCCAGGGCAGCTGGCCCGCGAGCACGCCCTCGATGATCGTCTTCATGAGCGTCGCCTGCGGCGCGGGGATGTCCTTCGAGCCGAACTGGTAGGCGCTGCCGAGCAGCAGCACCGTGGCCGCGACCGCCCAGCACGCGCAGGCCGCGCCGATCAGCTGCCCGAGCTGCTGGCGCGCGGGCGTGGCGCCGACCAGCCAGCCGGTCTTCAAGTCCTGCGCGATGTCGCCGGCCTTGCTCGCCGCGATCGCGACGATCGTGCCGACGGTGAGGACACCCGCGCGCGCGCCCGGGTCGACCCAGCCCGCGGCCCAGAACACACCGGCCGTCCCCAGCAGCGTCACGAGCGCGATGCCCGAGGTCGGCTGCGACGAGACGCCGACGATGCCGACGATCCGCGCCGCCACCGCGACGAACAGCACGCCGAAGAACCCGACGCCGGCCGCGAGCACCGCGCGCTGCAGCGGCGCCATCCCCCCGGCGAAGACCCCCGGGACGAGGCCGGCCGTGAGCACGACGAGCGCGACGCCGCCGAACACGAACCACGCGGGCAGGTCGCGATCGGTGCGCTCGCCAGTCGCGGCGCGCGCCGTGGCGTCCGACCGCATCCCGCGCGCGACGGCGACGAACGCAGCGGCCATCGTCGGCAGCCCGCGCAGCACGGTGAGGATCCCCGCGGCCGCGACGGCGCCCGCGCCGACGTAGCGCACGTAGCGCGACCAGATGTCGCCCGCCCCCATCTGGCTCACCAGCTTCGCCGTCTCGGGGTAGAGCGGGCTCTGGAGCGAAGCGCCCAGCCACGCGATGAGCGGCGTGAGCGTCACGGACGAGATGAGGGCACCCGCGACGCAGACGGCACCCGCCCGGTAGCCCATGATGTAGCCGACGCCGAGGAGCGCCGGCGAGATCTCGAGGCCGAGCTCGGCCTTCGGCAGCACGGGCAGCGCGAGGTCCAGCTCGCCCGGAAAGAGGTGCGCGAGCGCGATCAGGAGCTTGACGGCCGCGCCGATCGCCATGCCGCGAAAGATCCACGCGCTCGAGGCCGTTCCCTCCGCCGCGGCGTCGGTCGCGCGCAGCACCTCGGCGCAGGCCGTGCCCTCGGGGTACGGCAGCTCGTCGTGCGCGTCCACGATCAGCAGCCGGCGCAGCGGAATCATCGCGGACAGACCGAGCAGCCCGCCGAGGAACGCGAGCGCCACGACCTGCGGGTAGGGCGGCACCAGGCCCCACAGGAAGAGCGCCGGGATCGTGAAGATGGTGCCGGTCGCGAGCGCCGTCGAGGCGGAGGCCACCGTCTGCGACAGGTTGGCCTCGAGGATCGTGCTCTTCGAGCGGAAGGCACCGAAGGCGGTCACCGTCATCACCGCGGCGGGGATCGAGGCCGAGACCGTCATGCCCACGCGCAGGCCGAGGTACGCGTTCGCCGCGCCGAACACGATCCCGAGCACGACACCGGTCAGGACCGCGCGCAGCGTGAACTCGGCGGGCGCCTGCGCGGGAGAAGCCGTCGCCATGGAGCGCGCATGATACACGGGCCCGTGGCGAGGCATGAGCCGCGTCATTCGCGCCCACAACGCGGGCACATGTGTTGGTTCGCCAACATCATGCGCGCCTAGAGCGCGAGTTTCTTGTGCCGCGAACGAGCGGCAGCTAGACTGCAAGATCGAGTGATACGGGGAGAGTGAACGCAATGGCAATCCGAGTGGGTATCAACGGGTTCGGGCGGATCGGGCGGCTCGTGTTCCAGGCGCTGTGCGACCAGGGCCTGCTGGGCAAGGAGATCGACGTCGCGGGCGTCGTCGACATCTCGACCGACGCCGACTACTTCGCCTACCAGATGAAGTACGACTCCGTGCACGGCCGCTTCAAGCACGCGCTCTCCAGCAAGAAGAGCAGCCCGTCGGCCGAGGCCAACGACGTGCTGGTCGTGGGCGGCGACGAGGTCAAGTGCGTGATGGCGAGCAAGGAACCGAGCCAGCTGCCCTGGAAGGCGCTGGGCGTCGACTACGTGATCGAGTCGACCGGCCTTTTCACCGACGCCGAGAAGGCGAAGGGCCATCTCGCCGCCGGCGCGAAGAAGGTCATCATTTCCGCGCCCGGCAAGGGCGACGTCAAGACGCTGCTGATGGGCGTGAACGAGGGCGAGTACGACCCCGCCAAGCACCACGTCGTCTCGAACGCCTCCTGCACCACGAACTGCCTCGCGCCGGTCGTGCACGTGCTGCTCAAGGAGGGCGTCGGGATCGAGACCGGCCTCATGACCACGATCCACAGCTATACCGCCACGCAGAAGACGGTGGACGGCCCCTCGAAGAAGGACTGGCGCGGCGGCCGCGCGGCGGCGATCAACATCATCCCGTCCTCGACCGGCGCCGCGAAGGCCGTGGGCGAGGTGCTCCCGGCCACCAAGGGCAAGCTCACCGGCATGTCGTTCCGCGTGCCGACGCCGGACGTGTCCGTCGTCGACCTCACCTTCCGCGCGGCGAAGGACACGTCGATCGAGGAGATCGACGGGCTCATGAAGAAGGCGAGCGAGAGCTACCTGAAGGGTATCCTCGGCTACAGCGACGAGGAGGTGGTGTCGACCGACTTCATCCACGACGCGCGCTCCTCGATCTACGACTCGCTCGCGACGCTCCAGAACAACCTGAAGGGCGAGAAGCGCTTCTTCAAGGTGGTCTCCTGGTACGACAACGAGTGGGGCTACTCGAACCGCTGCGTCGACCTGCTCCGCTACATGGCCAAGAGGGACGCCGGGAAGTAGGTCCGCCATGGCCAAGCTCTTCATCGAGGACCTCGCCCTCGCGGGCCGGCGCGTGGTGATGCGCGTCGACTTCAACGTGCCGGTCAAGGACGGCACGGTCGAGAACGACAAGCGGCTGCGCGCGTCGCTGCCGTCGATCCGCTACGTGCTCGACAAGGGCGCGAGCCTGGTGCTGATGAGCCACCTCGGCCGGCCCGACGGGCAGAAGAACCCGAAGTACTCGCTCGAGCCCGTCTCGAAAAGGCTGGCGGAGCTGCTCAAAAAGCCCGTGAAGTTCCTCCCCGACTGCGTCGGCCCGGCAGTCGAGACGGCGTGCGCGGCGCTCAAGGCCGGCGAGGTCGTGCTGCTCGAGAACCTCCGCTTCCACATCGAGGAAGAGGGCAAGGTCAAGCAGGACGACGGCAGCTCGGTGAAGGCCGATCCGGAGGCCGTGAAGGCCTTCCGCGCCTCGCTCACGAAGCTCGGCGACGTCTACGTCAACGACGCCTTCGGCACCGCGCACCGCGCCCACAGCTCGATCACGGGCATCGCGCTGCCGCAGCGCGCGGCCGGCTACCTGATGAAGAAGGAGCTCGACTTCCTCGGCGAGGCCGTCGAGAACCCGAAGCGGCCGTTCGTCGCGATCATCGGCGGCGCCAAGGTGTCGGGCAAGATCGACGTGATCGAGGCGCTGCTGCCGAAGGTCGACACGCTCGTCGTCGGCGGCGGCATGGCCTTCACCTTCTACAAGGCCAGAGGGCAGGAGATCGGCGGCTCACTCGTCGAGGACGACCGCGTCCCGATGGCGAAGGCTCTCCTCGCGAAGGCCGGCTCCAAGCTCGTCCTGCCGGTCGACACCGTCGTGACCGACGCCTTCGACTTCGACGCGCGCAAGGTCGGCACGTTGAAGACGGTCGCGTGGGACAAGATCGGCCCGAAGGACATCGGCGTGGACATCGGAGAAGCGACGCGCGCGACGTTCGCCGGGATCGTGAAGGCGGCGAAGACCGTCGTCTGGAACGGCCCGATGGGCGTCTTCGAGATCCCCGAGACCGCGAAGGGCACGCTAGCGGTCGCGCAAGCGCTCGCCGACGCCACCTCGCACGGCGCCATCACCGTCGTCGGCGGCGGCGACTCGGTCGCGGCGATCGAGAAGAACGGCCTCGAGAACGCCGTCAGCCACGTCTCGACCGGCGGCGGCGCCTCGCTCGAGTTCCTCGAAGGCAAGGAGCTGCCGGGCGTGGCTTACCTGAGCGACAAATGAAGAGGCCGACGAAGTCGCTCGTGGCCTGGCGACGAGAACCCTGAGGCATGCGCAGAAAGCTGATCGCCGGCAACTGGAAGATGTACAAGACCGTCGCCGAGGCCGTGGCCCTCGTCGAGGAGATCAAGAAGGGCGTGGCCGGCGCACCGGGCGACGCGCTCGTCGCTCCGCCCTTCACCGCGATCGCCGCCGTTGTGGACGCGGCCAAGGGCTCCCCCGTCGCGGTCGCCGCCCAGAACATGCACTTCGAGAAGGAGGGCGCCTTCACCGGCGAGGTCTCGGCGCCGATGCTCGTGGACGCCGGCGTCACGCACGTCATCCTCGGCCACAGCGAGCGCCGCCAGTACTTCACCGAGACGGACGACGGCGTCGCGAAGAAGACGAAGGTCGCGCTCGCGGCCGGCCTCCTGCCGATCTCCTGCGTCGGCGAGACCCTCGCCGAGCGCGAAGCGGGACGCACGATGGAAGTCGTCGGCCGCCAGATGGACGCGATCCTCGCCGCCGTCACGGCCGACGAAGCGAGGAAAGTGGTGATCGCCTACGAGCCCGTCTGGGCGATCGGCACCGGCAAGGTCGCGACCCCGGATCAGGCCCAGGAGGTTCACGCCTTCATCCGCTCCCGCATCGCCGCCAAGCACGGCCAGCCCGTCGCGGACGTCCTGCGGATCCTCTACGGCGGCAGCGTCAAGCCGGACAACGTCAAGGGCCTGATGGCGCTGCCCGACGTGGACGGCGCGCTAGTCGGCGGCGCCTCGTTGAAGGCCGAATCCTTCCTCAGGCTCCTTCACTACGACCGAGCGTAAGTCGTCGGCACGGTCGTGTTCGTGATCGCTTCTCCGCAGCAGATCCTGCTCCAGTTTTGAGACGCCGAGCAAGCCACACAGCGACACGCCGCCTCCGCCAGTGCTTCCCGTCCTGACCGAGGAACTGCCCGACGGGACGGTTCGGCTCCTGCAAAAGCCCGAGTAACGCCCAACCCACAACTTTCAGCGGTTGTCGGGCGCCGCCTCTGCCGTGCGCGCTGCAGTCGGTGAACCCGCGTCCGCCAGGTACTCGCGGGCGTGGGCGATCTCCGGGCGGTCGGCGTCCGGGGCGACCATCGCGGCGAGGTCGGCGTAGCGCTTGCGAGCGGCATCGCGATCGCCGGCGCGCTCCGAGGCCAGGCCGGCTCCGTAGAGGCTATTGAGCCGGCCCGGGTTGAGCTTCAAGCACTGCTCGTACTCCGCGAGCGCTTCGCGGAAGTTGCCGCGCTCGAGCAGGAAGTCGGCGAGGATCTCGCGGGCCGGCAGCAGCGAGCCCGGGCTCACCGGGTGCTTGCCGAGGGCGTCGTCGGCGTCCGCTGCCTCGCGCAGGAGCGTCGCAGCCTCGTCCGGGCGGCCTTCCGCGAAGGCCAGCCAGCCCTTCACCGCCTGGAGCTGGACGCTCGACTGGCGGGCGAAGTACAGCTGGCGCGGATCCGTCATGCCCGTCGAGAGCTGCTCGAGGCGCGCCAGCGCCTGCTGCGCGTCGGCGACGCGGCCGGCGCGTGCGGCGCCCAGAGCGCGCGCGAAGGCGAAGTGCGCGGCGCCGAAGGTGTAGGTGGCGAGCGACTGCGAGCCTTGCGGCTCGACCAGGGCCGCGGCCTCCGCCCACTGCCGCCGCTCGAGCGCGTAGCGCGCGGGCACGGCGCCGATCGCGTAGGCGGCCGCGAAGTCCGCGGCCGGGAAGGTCGCGCGTACCGCCTGCACCCGTGCGAGCACGTCCTTCGCCTGGCGGTCGTCGCCGCGCTGCAGGTAGCCGTAGACGAGGTAGTCGAGCGCGTGCAGCTCCTCGAAGGACGTCGCCTGCGGATGGTGGCTCGCCGCGTACTGGCGCGCGGCGTCGGCCGAGGCCAGGTTGGAGGCGATCACCTCGTTCCACATCCCGAGCCGCGTGAAGATGTGCGCCGGCATGTGCAGCGCGTGCGGCACCCACGGCGCGATCGCCGCGTAGCCGCGCGCCGCCTTGAGGCCGCGCGCGGCGACCGGCGGGTAGTCGTAGGCGTGGATCAGGTAGTGGACGACGCCCGGGTGGTTCGGGTTCGAGGCGTAGAAGCGCTCGAGGATCTCCGCGGCGCGCAGCGGGTTCTTCAGGCTGGCGTCGGTCGGCACGTGCGTGGCGAGGAGAGCGAGCGCGTAGAGGCTGCCCACCTCGACGTCGTCGTTGTGCGCGGCGAAGAGCGGCGCGAGCGCCTTCTCGTAAGCGAGCGCGCGGGCCGCGTAGTCGGCGCCGCCGGTGAGGCCGTGGCACGAGCGGGCGGATTCGCCCGCGGCCGGGGCCGACGCCGGGCTCGCCGCGGGGTTCGCGTAGTAGGCCGCGAGCGCCGCGATCAGGCCGCGCTCGATGTCGGTCTTGCCGCCCAGCTTCTGCGCGCGCTCACTGGCGGCCTGGCCCGCAGCCCGCTCCTCGTCGCTGGGCGGGGTCCAGATCGGGTGCCAGTAGCTCATTCCGACGCCCCAGTGCGCGAGCGCACAGCCGGGCTCCGTCGCGGCCACCTCGGCGAAGCCGCGCCGGGCCTCCTCGTAGAAGAAAGAGTGCAGGAGCGCCGACGCGCGCTCGATGCCGGCCTGCGCCTGGGCGCCGCACGAGCTCTTCAGCTGGACGGTGCCGACCGAGCGCAGGTCGCCGAGGGTGCCTGTCTGGGGGACGTCGCTCGCCCCCACGCGCCCCGCACCACCGAGGAGCGCGGCGGCGGCCAGCGCCGCGGCGAACCCCAGAGTCACATCTCCCCTGCGCAGGAAGGTCATCGCATCGCCTCCGAGCGTCAATTATGCCGCTATTGGCCACGGCGCCGACGACGCCGCGTGGCATACTGAGCCGTGATCGCCCGGTCGAACGGTGCCGGGACTTTCTCGCGCGCCACGCTCCCGCGTTCGTGGCCGAGTTCGACGACTCGGTCCGACGCGCGCGAGCCGAGGAGGAGTACCCCGGCGGGGCCCAGCGATCCACTGGCGAAGCGCCGGTTTGGGCTCCTGCCCCCCCTCTGCTAGACTTTTCGTTTGTGTCGGCCCGCGGGGGCCGGCCAGGACTCCATACCGAGGCTACCGGACGCCATGAACTTCCTGTTCTACCTGATCGTCGTCGTGCACGTGATCGCGTGCGTGTTCCTGATCGCCGTGGTGCTGCTGCAGCAGGGCAAGGGGCAGGACCTGGCGAGCGCCTTCGGCGGCGGCGGCACGCAGACCGCCTTCGGGCCGCGCGGATCGGCCACGGTGCTGTCGCGAGCCACCACGATCCTGGCCGGAGTGTTCGTGGTGACGAGCCTGTCGCTGTCGATCGTCCGGCCGCGCGCCGGCGGCGTTCTGGACCAGGTCGTCGAGCCGGCGGCCGCGGCCAGCCCGTCGCCCAAGGCCGCTCTGCCGACGCCGGCCGCCGCTCCGACAGCTGCCGCGTCCCCGGCCTCCTCGGCTCCGGCCGAGGCGCCCGCGACGCCCATCCCGTCGCCCTCGCCGACCCGCAAGTAGGCCTCGCGCCGGAGAACGGCGCGCCGGACCGAGCCGCTACTTCTTGTCGGCCGGGGGCGGCGCCTGCGACGCCACGGCGGGCGTCGCGAGCGGCGGGCCCACGCTGAAGGGCTCGCGGATCTCCATCGACTGGCCCGCGAGCTCGTCGCGGATCGTCATCAGGATCTCGTACTCGCCCTCGGGGGCGTTCGTCAGGTGGAAGCCGAACATGCGGCTGAGCTTGCCGAGCGATGTCGGCGCGATCATCGTCGGCTCCATGCCCGTGAAGACGCTGCCGTCGGCGCGCCGCACCAGGTAGCCCTGCATCACCTTGGGCATCCCCGACTTGTCGTCGAGCTTGGCGCCGTACACCTCGAACTGGCAGAGCAGGTCGGAGCCGGCCGCGAACTCCCGGCGCGCCAGCGTGACGAGCCGGCCTCCCGGCAGCCCCTCGGCGACGACCGCGTTCGGGGGCTGCTGCCCGTCGCTCAGCACGGGCGTCGAGGTGCGCAGCGCGCCGAGCGCGGGCACCTCGAACTCGTGGATCACGGTGCCGATCTTCTTGCTGCGCGTGTCGCGCACCACGATCTTGGCCTGGTAGTCGCCGCTCTTGAGCTCGAAGTCGCGCGTGATCGGGAACCAGAAGCGGTTGTAGCGGTCGCGCGAGGCCGGCAGCAGCTTCATCGAGATGCCCTGGTCGTAGCGGAAGTACTCGCCGCTCGCGCGGTGCGCGACCACCAGCAGGAACTGCAGGTCGGCGAGGTTCCTGCCCTCCTTCTCCTCGAACTGGAGCGAGCGAATGTCGACCTCGGTCGTCACCAGCACCGCAGCCTTGCCGAGCGCCTTCTCGTCGCCGACGAACGCCGTCATGCGCAGCGGGATGCCGTCGAGCGCCCACGGCGAGTCGAGCGCGCTCTGCACCTCGGGGTCGACGCCTTTCTTCGGGGCGAACGCGCTCTTGCCGGGGTCGCCCGGCGCGAAGTAGCCCTTGCGCGCGTGGACCTCGCGGCCCTTGTTGTTCGCGAGCTTGACCTCGATCTTGCGGAAGCGGCCGTCGCGCGCGGTGTTGGAGGACGCGTAGCCCAGCAGATAGTAGACGCGCGTCTCGTCGGCGATGCGCTGGATGCCCTTGCCGAGGTCGTTGGTGTTGCGCACGGTGAAGCCGCCGCTCTCGTCGGACACCACCTCGGAGCCCGCCACCGCGTCCCAGGTCTCGGCGAAGGCGAAGCCCACGTCCTGCTCGGGCAGCGCCGGGCCGAACTGCGCCGTCATCGCGGCCGGCATGCCCTCCAGCCCGCGCGCGTTCAGGAAGTAGATCGCGGTGTTGGCGCGGCGCGCGGCGTTGTTGACGCGCTTGAACTCGTCGAGGTTGATGTCGTGGATGAAGCCCTCGGACACCAGGATCAGCGACTTCCTGCCCTTGGCACCGGCGAGCCCGTTGAGCGCGCGCTCGCACACGTCGAGCGTCGTGCGCAGGCGCGTCACCGCCTGGAAGTAGACGTCGGCGGCGCGGCCCATCACCATCGGGTCGTCGGCCGTGCCCTGCGTCATCGAGCTGCTCGCCGAGTCGCCGCGCATCTGCGAGTTGGTGACGCCGTAGGTGTCGTAGCGCCGGAGCACGCGCTCGGCTACCTGCTGGTCGCGGTAGATGTGGATCCGCATCGCCTCGTAGTCCGACATGCGCTCGTTGCTCATGTCGGGGATCAGCCGCCCGTCGAACGTCTTCACCATTTCGACGAGCTTCTGGCGACCCGCCTCCATGCGCGACGTCCACCAGGTGCCGCCGGCGGTCGAGATGAGCGAGACGCGGTCGCCCTCGCGCGTGCCCTTCTCGAGGAAGCTCACCACGGCGGCCTTCGCCTGGTTGGCGCGCCAGGGCGTGATGTGCATGTCGTCGAACACGACGACGAAGGTGCGGCCGTGCTGCGTCTCGGGCGCGACGTTGGACGAGATCTTCGGCGGCGGCGGCGCGGCCGCGCTCGGCTGCTCGGGCAGTTCCACCGCCTCGAAGCTCACCACGTCCTGCTTCACGCCGTCCTCGGTGACGGTCATGTCGGCGGCCGTCAGGCCCTTGATCGGCACGCCTTTCTTGTCGGTGACCACCACGTCCACGATCACCTGCTCGAGGCCGGTCGGGAAGCTCGGCGTCTCCGAGGACTGGGGTGCGCCGGCGGGCGCTCCCGGCGTCGTCGGGGCCGGCTTGGGAGCCGGCGCTTCTGGGGCCTGAGCC
The DNA here is from genome assembly GCA_963740655.1 of uncultured Acidobacteriota bacterium. Lineage (GTDB taxonomy): Bacteria > Acidobacteriota > Vicinamibacteria > Fen-336 > Fen-336 > DATBSL01. The sequence goes on along the minus strand of CAVUFF010000011.1, from coordinate 232,751 downwards.
GGCGCCTGGGCAGGGGCGGCTTGCGCGGGCGGCGCCTGCTGGGGCTCGGCCGGTTTCTTTTCCTGGGCAAAAAGGCCCGCGGCGAGGGCCACGCTCGCCAGCACGTGTGTCACCAGACGTCTCTTCATCGCCTCATCCCACCTTCACGAAGACCCGGCCGTCCTCTACCTTCACGTCGAAGCGATCGACCTTGAGCGACGGGTCGACCACGTTCTCGCCCGTGCGGACGTCGAAGGTGTAGTTGTGCCACGGGCAGCTCACCTCGGACCCCTCGACGAAGCCCTGCCCCAGAGGCCCTCCCCGGTGTGGGCAGAGGTTGGTGAGGGCGTGGAACGTCCCGTCGATGTTGAAGAGAGCGACCGCCAGGTTGCCGACGGTGACCTCGGCGGCCTGCCCGGGCGGGAGGTCGGCCACGGACAGCACGGGTACGAACTCGGGCATCCGATCTCCTGGTTGAAATCCCCCGAAACAGTCTATACCAGTGTCCCCGGCGACCCGGCCGCCAGGCGCCTCGCCCAGAGGGCGTAAACGGGCAGGCCGAGGGCAAGGATCGCGAGGCCGATCACGCTGTCCCGCGGGTGGCGGTAGATCGTGGCGGCGACCACCGCCCAGCAGGAGAGGACGAAGAAGGCGGTCGTCAACGGGTGGCCCGGCGCCCGGAAGGCCCCCTCCTCGCCCCGGGAGCGGAAGACGAAGAGCGCCGCGCCGGTGAGCCCGAAAGAGATGAAGTCGACCGACACCACGTAGTTCAGGATCTGCTCGTAGCGGCCGGAGACGGCGATCACCGAGGCGACGAGGCCCTGGAGCGCGATCGCCAGCACCGGCACCCGGCTCGCCGGGTGCAGGCGGCCGACGGCCTCGAAGAAGATGCCGTCGCGCGCCATCGCGTAGTAGACGCGGGGCGCCGTCAGGATCCCCTGCGCGAGGAAGCCGAGCGTCGAGATCACGATGCCGAGCGCGATGAGCCGGGCGCCCGTCTCGCCGAGCGCGAGGCGCATGACGTCGGAGGCCGGGGCGCGGCTTGCCGCGAGCCCGTCGGCACCCAGCGCCCGCAGGCAGACGAGGTTGACCGAGAGGTAGAGGACCACGACGCCGGCGACGCCCAGGAGGAGCGCGCGCGGCATGTCGCGCTCGGGCCGGCGCAGCTCGCCCATCACGAAGCCCGAGGTCTGCCAGCCGCCGTAGGCGAACAGCACCGGCACGAGCGACGCGCCGATCGCGGCCACGAGCTCGAAGGACGGCGGCCGGTCGAGGACCGGCTGCAGGTTCACGCGCTCGCCGCCGAACGCCATGAGCCCCGTCGCCACGAGGCCGAGGATCGCCACCGTCTTCAGCACCATCAGTAGCGACTGCACGTCGTTGCCCGCACGCACGCCCAGGCAGTTGACTGCCGTGAGCGCGGCGAGGGCCAGCACTGCGACGAGCGCCTCGGGCAGCGGCAGGCGCACGAGCTCGCTCAGGTAGCGCGCGAAGGTGACGGCCACGGCCGCCATCCCGCCGCTCTGCGTGACGAGCAGCAGCACCCAGCCGTAGACGAACGCGACCCTCGGGCTGAAGGCCTCGCGCAGGTACGCGTACTGGCCCCCGACCGTCGGCCGCAGCGACGCCAGCTCGGCGTAGACGAAGGCGCCCGCCACGGCCACGAGCCCGCCGAAGCACCACGCCCCGAGGATGAGCGACGGTGTCCCGACCTGCCGGGCGACCACGTAGGGGTTCATGAAGATGCCGGAGCCGACGATGCCCCCCATCACGAGCATGGTGGCGCCGAAGAGCCCGATCTCGCGGGCGAGCGACGTCGGGGCGGGGCTGGCCATGAGCGCCAGGACTCTACAACGGGCGCGGTCCGGCCTCGAATCGCGCCGGTGGCCCGCCGCCGCTGTAAGATGCGCCGTCGTCGCCGGGAGGCCACCGCATGTCGACACGCCGCGCGTTCCTGGGTCTCGTGGGCGGGGCCCCGCTTGTCGCGGCGTTCCGGGACGACGCCGTCGCGCGCGTCTTCGCCGCTGGACGCGAGAGCGCCGCGTCCGATCCGGCGCAGCTCGCCGCGGACGAGTCCTACTGGCAGGAGATCCAGCAGGCCTTCACCGTCGACCGCAGCTACGTCAACCTGAACAACGGCGGCGTCTGCCCCTCGCCCCGCGTCGTGCAGGAGGCGATGAAGCGCTACCTCGACCTGTCGAACGAGGCGCCGGTCTACACGATGTGGCAGCTGCTCGAGCCGCAGGTCGAGTCGGTGCGGCGCGGGCTCGCGCGCGAGTTCGGCTGCGACGCGGAGGAGCTCGCGATCACGCGCAACGCCAGCGAGTCGCTCGAGGCGGTCCAGCTCGGCCTCGACCTGAAGCCGGGCGACGAGATCCTGACCACGACCCACGACTACCCGCGCATGCTCACGACCTTCCGCCAGCGCGAGCGGCGCGACGGCGTCGTGCTCAAGCAGGTCAGGATCCCGATCCCGCCGCCGAGCCTCGACGCGCTCTACCAGCGCTTCGAGCAGGCGGTCACGCCGCGCACGAAGGTGATCCTGGTCTGCCACGTCATCAACCTCACGGGGCAGATCTTGCCGGTGAAGCGCATCTGCCAGCTCGGGCGCGAGCGCGGCATCGAGGTGATCGTCGACGGCGCGCACGCCTTCGCGCACTTCCCCTTCACGCTCGCCGACCTCGACTGCGACTACTACGGGACGAGCCTGCACAAGTGGCTGTTCGCGCCGCACGGCACGGGCTTCCTCTACGTCCGCCGCTCGAAGATCGCGAAGGTCTGGCCGTTGATGCCGGCCGAGAAGCGGCAGGACGCCGACATCCGCAAGTTCGAGGAGATCGGCACGCACCCCGCCGCCAACCACAACGCGATCGCCGAGGCGCTCGTGTTCCACCACGGCATCGGCGGCGAGCGCAAGGCGGCACGGCTGCGCTACCTGCGCGACCGCTTCCTGAAGCGGCTCGCGGCGAGCCCGCGCGTCAGGGTCCACACGAGCTTCGACCCCGCGATGTCGTGCGGGATCGGCAACCTGCAGGTCGAGGGTGTCGACTCGGTCGCGCTCGCCAAGCACCTGTTCGACGCGCACCGCATCATCGTCGTGCCGATCAAGCACGCCGAGTTCGAAGGGCTGCGGGTGACGCCGTGCGTCTACACGACGATCGACGAGGTCGACCGCTTCGCCGAGGCGGTCGAGCAGGTGGTCGCGCGAGGCCTGCCGGCCTGAGGCGCTGCGCGTGCCCCATCCCGAGCCCAGCTCACGCGGAACGGTGCTCATCGTCGACGACGAGTCGGCGATCCGCTTCGGCGTGTCGGAGGCGCTCCGCTACCGCGGCTACGAGGTGGAAGCGGTGGGCGACGGCAGGGAGGCGCTCGCCCGCCTCGCGGCGCGCCGCTTCGAGGCGGTGCTGAGCGACATCTCGATGCCGGGGATGAGCGGGGTCGAGCTGCTGCGGCGCGTGCGCGCGCTCGACTTCGACCTGCCGGTGGTCCTGCTGACGGGCGACCCGCGGCTGGAGACGGCGATCGAGGCCGTGGACGCCGGCGCGCTGCGCTACCTGCAGAAGCCGGTGTCGATCGCCGAGATCGAGGGCGCGCTCGAGAACGCGGTGCGCCTCTGTCGCATCGCGCGCTGGAAGCGCGACGCGCTCGCCTACCTCGGCGAACACCGGCTGGTCGCGGACCCGCACGCGCTCGAGTGGGCGCTCGACGAGGCGCTCAAGGGCCTGTTCCTGTCGGCGCAGCCGATCGTGAGCGCCCGGGACGGCTCGCTCTACGGCCGCGAGCTGCTGCTGCGCACCGACTCGCCGCGGCTGCCGGACCCGAGCGCCGTGCTGGAGGCCGCCGAGCGGCTCGGGCGCGTCAAGGACGTCGGGCGCGTCGTGCGCCGGCTGGCGGCGGCGGTCGCGGTGCCGAGCAGCACCTGCCTCTTCGTGAACGTGCACAGCCTCGAGCTCGAGGACGAGGACCTCCACTCGGGCGAGAACCCGCTCGCCGGCTCCGCGCGCGACGTGGTGCTCGAGGTGACCGAGCGCGGCCGCATCGACGCCGTCGTCGACCTCAACCGGCGCGTGTCGCGGCTGCGCGAGCTCGGCTACCGGATCGCCGTCGACGACTTCGGCGCCGGCTACGCGGCGCTCAACAGCTTCGCGATCCTCCACCCCGACGTCGCCAAGCTCGACATGGCGCTCTGCCGCGGCGTCGACCGCGATCCTTACCGGCGCCGCCTGGTGGCGTCGGTCAACGCCATGTGCCGCGACCTCGGGATCCTGGTGGTCGCCGAGGGCATCGAGACCGAGGCCGAGAAGGCGACGCTCGTCGACCTCGGTTGCGACCTCCTGCAGGGCTTCCTGATCGGCATGCCGCAGCCGGTCGCGGCGTGACGGGCGCACGCCGAGATAGGCTGGCGCCGATGAGCTTGCGGGTCGTGCCGATGATCCACGTGCCCGACGTGCGGGCCACGGCCGCGTGGTACCAGTCGATCGGCTTCGAGATCGTCGGCACTCACGAAGAAGACGGCGCCATGGACTGGGCGAAGCTCGCCTACGGCGCCACGCACGTGATGCTGAACGAGGGTGGCCGTCCGAGCTCCAGCTTCCGGCGCGAGGTCGACCTCTACCTCGAGACGGAGGACGTCGCTGCGGTTTGGGAGCGGCTGAAGGACAAAGTCGAAGTGGTCGAGGCGCTTCACGACACCTTCTACGGGATGCGCGAGTTCATCATCCGTGATCTGAACCGCTTCTGGACCACCTTCGGCGAGCCGGTCTCGAGCACGCCGTGAGCGCCCGGTTCGCGGCCCGACGGCCCTTCGCGGAGGAGCTGCCATGGCGGCGCCGCCGGCCGCGAGCTCGCGTCGCCGGAGGTAAACTCCGGGGGCTCGCAAGGAGGGTTTCGATGAGTCACCGCAGGCGCTGGATCGCCGTCCTCGCCGCCGGCCTGCTCGTGGCGGCAGCCGGGAGCCGGAGGGCCGAGGCCGAGAGCCCGGAAGACGCTGCGCAGGCCGCCGCCGAGTCGTGGCTGAAGCTCGTCGACAGCGGGAACTACGCGGGGTCGTGGGACCACGCGTCCGCGTCGCTCAAGGGCGTCGTGAAGCAGGGCGACTGGACGCAGGTGCTCGGCGCCGCGCGCGGGCCGGCCGGCGCGCTCTCGTCCCGCAGGCTGAAGTCGCGCCAGCTCTCCGAGAAGCTGCCGCCCACGACGCGCACGATCGGCGGGCGCGTCTACACCTGGAGCGGCAACGGGCCGCACGTCGTCGTCGTGTTCGACAGCGCCTTCGCCAGCAAGGCCTCGGCCGAGACGGTGATCGTGGCGAAGGACGCCGACGGCGCCTGGCGCGTGTCGGGCTACTCGCTGCCCTGAGGAGGTCGCATGGATCGACTGGTACGGGCCTTCCCGCTCTTGCCGGGGAAGCGAGAGGCGTTTGGCGCGTTCACCGAGGAGATGCGCCGACGCGGCGGCGAGACGGCCGGGTTCTACGGCCGCTACGGGATCGTGCGCGAGAGCTGGCACCTCCAGCACACCTCGTACGGCGACCTGATCATCTGCTGCACCGACATCGCGAACCTCAAGCCCGCGGCGGCGGCCTACGCCGCATCGGACGGCGCCTTCGAGACCTGGTTCAAGGGACAGGTCTGGGAGCTGTGCGGTATCGATCCGAACCAGCAGCCGCTCGGGCCGGAATGCCACACGGTCTTCGACTGGCCGGCGGCGTCGTGAGCGAGCGGTCCACGAGCGGCAACGCGTGAGAGGCGGGACGCTCGCGCTCGCGGCCCTGGTGGCCGGCTGGACGGCGGCGGCGCAGGCTACTGCGAGGGCGAGCGCGCGACCCTCCACCGCCAGTCCTCCGGCCGGAGCCGAGGGCCTCGCGGTCCAGTGGCTCCAGATCCCTCTTGCCGACGATCGCAGGCTGCTGGCAGCGGTCGCTCGCCCGCCGGGTGAACGGTCGTTCCCCGCCGTCGTCATCCTGCACGGCAGCCACGGGTTTGCGCGCGAGTACGTGACGCTGGCCACGGACCTGGCGCACGTCGGCTTGGTCGGAGTCGCCGCCTGCTGGTTCTCGCCCGGATCCGGGCCCGGCATGCGCTTCGTCACGCCGATCGCCTGCCCAGGCGCGCCGCCCATGCCGAAGCCGACCGACCCGAGCGCGCTCGACCGCGTGGATTCGCTGCTGCAGGCGGTACGCACGCTCCCCGGCGTCAAGCCCGACCGGGTGGCTCTCTTCGGGCATTCGCGCGGCGCGGGACTCGCCTTGACCTACGCGCTCACCACGAAGAAGGCGCAGGCCGTCCTGCTCGACTCGAGCGGGTATCCTGCCGAGCTCACCGCGCGCGCGGCCGAGCTCGCCGCGCCGCTCCTGATCCTCCACGGAACCGCCGACGGCCCCGCCGACGGAGGCTCTGCGATGACGGCGGTCGGAAAGGCGCGGGCCTTCGAGGCGGGCGTCGCGAGCGCGGGCGGACGCGTCGAGGCGAAGTACTACGCCGGTGCCGGGCACAACGCGATCTTCACGGACCCGGTGCAGTACCAAGACGAACTGCAGCGCATCAAGGCATTCCTGGCTGGCGCCCTGCGATGAGCGTCCGCGCGCTCGTGCCGATGGCGTTCGTCGCGAGCGTGCCGCGCTCGATCGCGTTCTACCAGAAGCTGGGGCTCGCTGTGGCCAACACGCACCAACCCGAGAGCGAGCCCGAGCCCGTCTGGGCCTGGCTGAAGTCCGACCGCGCGCAGCTCATGCTCGCCAAGGCGAGCCACCCCGTCGACCCCGAAGAGCAGGCCGTCCTCTTCTACCTGTACTGCGACGACGTCGCGGCCTTCCGCGAGGAGATCGTCGGCCGCGGCGTCGAGGCCGGGCCGATCCAGAGCCCTTTCTACGCGCCGCGCGGCGAGTTTCGCGTGAAGGATCCGGACGGCTACGCCCTGCTGATCAGCCACACGTGAGCGCCGGAGCGGGCGCGTTCCGAACCTTGATGCGGGTCCCGGTGCCCTGGGTGTTCGTGCTCGCGTACCTCGTTGGCGTAGCCGTCGAGCGAGCCTGGCCGTCGGACCTCCATGCGAGCCTTGCCGTGGGCGGCATGGTCTTCGCCTTCGGAGCCCTGGTCGCCGGCTGGGGGCTCGCGACGTTCCACAGGGCCGGAACCACCACGGTGCCCGGCCGGGCATCCGCGCGGCTCGTCGACTGGGGCCCGTATCGCTTCAGCCGGAACCCGATGTACGTGGGCCTCGTGCTCGCGTACGCGGGCGAGGCGCTCCTGCTGCGCCAGGCGTGGCCGCTCGCATTCCTGCCGCTCGTCGTCGCCTACGTCAACGGGGTGGTGATCCCGGTCGAGGAGGCGAAGCTCACCGAGGTCTTCGGAGACGAGTACCAGCGGTACCGAGCGCGAACGCGTCGCTGGCTGTAGCCCGGCGTCCCGCTACGGACGCGTGGTCACGATCAGCGTGTTCGTGCGCGCGTCCCAGGTGACGTCGCTGCGCGGCGGCAGCCGGCTCCGGACGAGCGGAGCGAGCGCTTCGGCTCGAGCGTAGGAGAGCCGGAAGAGTGCGATCCGGTCCGGGCCGCCCCTGGCGCGCTCCTCGGCGAGCCGGCGCCGGGCGGCCGCCTCCTCCGCGAGCCTCGATCGCCGCGCCACGCGCATCACGCCGGCCTCCTCCTCCTGCGCGAGCCCGCAGGCTCGCAGCGTCGTCTCGAGCACGGTCTGCCAGCGGGCGTCGTGCAGCCTGAGCGTCAGCGTGCACTGCGTGTCCGGATCGAATACCGCCTGGAAGCCGCCGAGCTCCGCGAGCAGCGAGACGACGTCCCGGACCTGCGCGTCCTTCGCGTCGAGCGACAGGCGCGCCTCGCCGGCCGGCGCTCCGGCGACCGCCGCGGCGACCAGCCACCAGGCGATCATGGCGGACCTATGATAGTCGTCGGGGTGGAGCCACGCGCGTGAGCGACGACACGGCCGACGAGCCGGTCCGGGCCTGCCGGGACTGCGGTGAAGAGTATCGGCCGGGCGTGCTCGTCTGCGCCGACTGCGGCGGCGAGGTCGTCCTGCGCGGACGCGAGGCGGCCCCGGCGACCGCCGCGCCGGAGCCGGAGGCGCCGAGCGCGCTCGCGCACCCGCTCTTCGTTTCCGCGCGCGCGCAGGACGTCGTGCCGATGTGCGAGCGGCTGCGCGAGCGCGGGATCGAGCACCGGCTCACCGAGCAGCCGGCGACGGCGGACGGCGCGCCCCCGCGCTACGGGATCTCGGTGCGCGAGGAGGCGGCGGCCGCGGCGCTCGCGGCGGTCGCCGACCTGATCGGGCTCCACGAAGGCGGCGACGTGAGCGCGGTGGCGCAGGGGTTCGATCCGGAGCGCGGCTACCAGCGGTGCCCGGCCTGCGGCACGGCACCGCCGGCCGGCGCGCTCGAGTGCCCCGAGTGCGGCCTCGGCCTCGGTGCGGCGGAGGCCGAAGAGCCGCACGAGTGACCGCGGCCGGCGGCGCGGCGCTCGCCGAGCGGGCCAAGGCGATCGCACTCGAGGCGGGGTTCGACCTCGCCGGCGTCGCCCGCGCCGACGCGCCGCCCGACCTCGGCTTCCTCTCCGCCTGGGTCGCCCGCGGCCACGCCGGAGAGATGGGCTACCTGACCCGGCAGGTCGAAAGGCGCAGCGACCTTCGCAGGGCCTTTCCGTGGGCGCGCTCGCTCGTCTGCGTCGGCCTACAGTACGACACGCCGCACGCGTACTCGGGCGACGCTCCGCACGACGCCGGCTGGATCGCGCGCTACGCCTGGGGCGAGGACTACCACGACGTGATGCGCGCGCTGCTCGAGCGGCTGCGCGAGCGCCTGCTGGCGGAGGCAGGCCCGTTCGAGTCGCGGGCCTACGTGGACACCGGCCCGATCGCCGAGAAGGCGTGGGCCGCGGCGGCCGGGCTCGGCGCACTCGGCAAGAACACCTGCCTGCTCCACCCCGAGCACGGCTCGTGGCTCTTCCTCGGCGAGCTCGTCACCGACCTCGAGCTCGAGGCCGACGCTCCGCGCGCCGACATGTGCGGCAGCTGCACGGCGTGCCTCGACGCATGCCCGACACAGGCGTTCCCCGCGCCCTACGTGCTCGACGCCACGCGCTGCATCAGCTATCTGACGATCGAGCTCAAGGGCGCCGTGCCGGAGCCGCTGCGCGCGGGGGTCGGACGCCACGTGTTCGGCTGCGACGTCTGCCAGGACGTCTGCCCCTGGAACCGCAGGCGCCGCCACAGCGGAGGCCCGGCGTTCGAGCCGCGCCCGGGTGCCTTCGCCCCGCCGTTCGACGCGCTCGCGCGCCTCGACGCCGAGGCTTTCTCCGCGCGCTTCCGGCGCAGCCCGCTCAAGCGCGCCAAGCGGCGCGGCCTGCTCCGCAACGTCGCCGTCGCGATCGGCAACGCCGGCGGGCCCGAGCACCGCGCGCTCCTCGAGCGGCTGGCGGAGGACGACGACCCGCTCGTCGCCGAGCACGCGCGCTGGGGGCTCGCGCGGCTCGAGCGGCGGCTCAGCGGACGGGCAGGCTCTTCTTGAGCTCGATCTTGTACTGCGAGCCGGCCTTCAGCTCGACCTCGACGCCGCGCGTCGCGAGCACCGCCGCGCCGCCCGCGGCGCCGCCGATCAGGCCGCCCTTGAGGGCACCCGAGCCACCGCCCGCGATGCCGCCGATCAGCACACCGGCGGCGGCCGCGCCGCCCGCGATCTTGGCGTCCTTGCCCTTGCTCGATCCCGCCGTGACGTCGAAGCCGCTCGCCTCGATCGGATAGCTGCGGCTGTTGACGCGGACCTCGGTGAAGCGGACCACGATGCGCGCGCGGCCCTGCGTGCGCCCCGAGCGCACGGAGCTCACGACGTGGCCGTGCACCTCGGCGCCCTTCGGCAGCAGCACCTCGCCGTCCACTGTCACGTCGTCGGCGAGCGAGGCCACCACCGGGTCCTCGGCCTTCGCGGTCTTCGTGGTGAGCGCCTGCTCGAGCACGATCGCGAGCGCCGTTCCGACCGGGACGACCTTGGGCTTCGGCGTCGGTGCGGGCGTCGCGACCGGGGTGGACTCCGGCGTCGGAGGCGGCGCGGGCGGGGCGGTCTGCGCCGGCTCCTGCGCGTGGGGCGCAGGCCGCACGGGCGCGGCGCTGCCGGGTGCGGGACGGGACGCTCCCGCCTGGAGCGGCGCCTCGGCCGGCCCTCCCGGCTGTGCCGCTGCGGGAGACGCCGCGGGCGACGGCGAGCCGGCGGCCGCCGTGCGCTCGGCCGGGCGCTGGCAGGCTACGGGCACGAGAGCGACGCTGGCGGCGACGACGAGCGCGAGTGGCTTCATGGCAAACCCCCGGATGTGAGTGTACCGAGCCTCGGTCCCGGCGGCATCCCGGTGCGTGACGCGCGTCACGCGGGGACCGTCCGCGCGGGAACGCCCTTACAATGCGGGCCACGTGGAGGGCACATGCGGCGTCTCGGCCTGGCACTGATCCCGTCCATCGCGCCGCTCGTCGTCCTCGCGCCGTCGCCGGCCGTCGCAGCCGACGCGCGGCCGCTCGCGCTCGCCGTCTTCGACGCCCAGGGCCAGTTCGTGCCGGACCTGAAGGCGGACGAGGTGCGCGTGCTCGAGAACGGCGAGCCGCGCGAGCTCGCGGGCTTCGAGCGGGACGAGCGGCCGCTCGCCGCGGTGCTCGTGCTCGACACCAGCGCCGGGGCGGGGCGCGTCTTCCGCACCCAGGCCTTCGACGCGGTCTGGGGCTTCGTCTCGCGCCTGCCGCCGGGCACGCGCTGCACGCTCTGGACGAGCGGCGACCGCCCGCACAACCACGGCACGCTCGGATCCGAGCGCAAGGACGTCGACAAGAAGGTCGGCCAGGGCTTCGCCTCCGAGGGCGCGAACGCGCTCATGGACACGGTCGGCGACGCCGCCACGGCGCTCGCGCGCGAGTCGGGACGCCGGCGTGCGCTCGTGGTGCTGACCGGCGCCGGCGCCGGACACACGACCGCGACGCCGGCCGACGTGACCGGGGCGGCCCGCAAGGCGGGCGGCCCGCTCTTCGCGCTCATGTACGACGAGGGCGAAGCCGCCACGGCCGGCTCGCTGATGCTGGGCGAGACGCCGCGCGACGCCAACAACATCACGATCGTGGGACCCGCCGACCACGAGCGCGTGCTCTCGGGGCTCGCGCAGGGAACCGGCGGGCGCTTCGAGCGCGTCGCCTCCGCCGCCGGGGCAGCCGCGCCCTTCCAGTCGTTCGCCGCCGACCTCGGCGGCCAGTACCGGCTGCGCTACGTCCCGAGCGACGCCAAGGGCCCGAAGCGCGTCGAGGTGCGGATCGCCCGCCCGGGCGTGCACTGGCGCATCGCGCTCGACAGCCCGTGAGGGCTCGGCCATGAAGAAGCTGCTCGGCGCCGGCTGCGCGCTGGTGCTGGTCGCGCTCGTCGCGCTCGCGGGGGCGGGCGCCTGGCTCGTCGCGCGGCTCGACACGCCGCAGTTCCAGAAGTCCGTGCTCGAGCAGGCCAGGGCCACGCTCGGGACGGACCTGCGCGTGAAGGAGATGAAGGTCTCGCTCCTCTCCGGCGTGACGCTCAAGGCGATCGCGGTCCAGAACCCGGCGCCCTTCCAGGGCGAGCTCATGACCGCCGACGCCTTCGTGCTGCGCTACCGGCTGCTGCCGCTGCTCGCGGGGCGCGTCGAGGTGGAGCGCCTCGCGCTCGAGAAGCCGGCGCTCAAGCTCGCGATGGACACGAGGGGCGGCTTCAACTACGAGAAGCTCGGCCGGCCGGCGGCGAAGGGCGCGCCCGCTCCCGCCTCGGCCTCGCGCGGGGCGGCGGCCTCGCCGCTCCACGTCGTGATGCGCTCGCTCGCGGTCGAGGACGGCTCGATCCAGATGCTCGACTACGCCAAGGCCCGGCTCATGAGCGCGGACGGGATCGACTTCAAGAGCGCCTTCGAGATGGCCGGCGGCGCCGCGGTCGGCGCGGGCCAGGTCACGGTCTCCAAGGCGAGCTTCGGCGACGTGCTGTTCGTGCGCGGCCTGAAGGCGCCGCTCTCGGTCTCCAGGGACAAGCTCACGCTCTCGCCGATCCGCGGCGAGGTGGGCGGCGGCAGCCTGACCGGCGACCTGAACGCCGATCTCAAGAGCTTCCGCTACGCCACGAACCTCACGCTCGCGGGCGCGAGCGTGAAGAAGCTGCTCGCGGACGCGAAGTCGGGGGCGCTCGTCTCGGGCACGCTCGCGGCGAAGGCGCGCTTCGAGGGCTCGGGCGGGCTGCCCTCGATCCGGGGCGAGGGCAGCGCGCAGATCGCCTCGTGCCGCGCCGAGAACAGCCGCGTGCTCGGGCTGATCGCGGCGGTGCTGCAGGTGCCCGAGCTCGCGCATCCCGACTTCGCGACCTGCCGCGTCGAGTTCAGGCAGACGGGGGCCCGCTTCGCGACGCCGGTCGTGAACCTCTCGGGCGACGCCGTGCGGCTCACTGGCGCCGGCACGCTCAACCTCGACACGAGCGCCCTCGACTACGACATGAGCCTGGCGCTCTCGCCCAAGCTCTTCGCGAAGGTGACGCGGCCCGAGCTGCGCGGCGCTTTCCAGGAGCAGCCGGACGGCTTCGCGACGATCGCGTTCAAGCTCTTCGGCACGACCGTCGAGCCGAAGACCGACCTCTTGTCGCGCGTCGGCAAGGCCGCGGCGGTCGGCGCGCTCAAGAGCCAGCTCGGCCGTCTCTTCAAGAAGAAGGGCTCGTAGGCGCCTTCAGTCCTCGACGGACTGTCCGTGGATGCGCATCGAGACGACCTGGTCGAGGCTCACGCCGCGGCCGCTGCGGCCCTGGACGCGCTTGACGAAGTCGGGCGTGACGCCGTGGATGCGCAGGCTCACGAGCTCGCCCGTCGCCACCTTCGAGTAGCCGAGCGCCTGGAGCTCCTTGACGAACTCCGGGCTCACGCCGTGGATGCGCATCGACACGAGCTGGTCCGGGGCGAGGGCGTCGTAGCCGAGCTGCTTGAAGGCGCGCACGTACTCGGGGCTGACGCCGTGGATGCGGAAGCTCACGAGGCCGTCGACCGCCAGCCCCGCGAAGCCGAGCGCCTGCATCTCGCGCACATACTCGAGCGACGCTCCGTGGATGCGCAGGCTCACCAGCTGGTCGATCGACAGTCCCTGGTAGCCGAGCGACTGCAGGCCGCGCACGAACTCGGCGGTCGCCCCGTGGATGCGGAGCGAGACGAGCTCGTCGAGCGAGACCTTGGCGTAGCCCAGCCGTGCCAGGTCGTCGACGAAGGCGCGGCTGATGTCGTGCAGCGCGAGGCGGAGGGCCTCGTCGTCGTCGATCTCGCCGAAGCCGCGGCGCTTCATGTCCGCCACGTACTCGCGGTTCACGGCGAAGGTGAAGTGGCCCGCCCCGACGCCGGCCTCGAAGCGGCCCTGGCAGGCGAACGTCCCGGCGTCGCGCGCCCAGTCGAAGCGCACTTCGGCCGACGCCGCCTCGAGCTGGTCGGCGGCCAGGCCGCGCAGCTCGCCGAGCGGCAGCGTCTCGGACGAGCTCCAGTGGCCGTGCGCCTCGCTGCGCCGCAGCGTCAGCTCGACGAGCGTCGCGGTGCTGCCGCCCTCGACGCGCCACTTCGAGCGCTCCGCCGTCCAGACGCCGCGCGTCGCGCCAGCCACCGCTCCGCCCTCCGCTCTCGCCTCGAGCATCGCGAGACCGACGTGCCCAGCGCCAAGGCCGGCAGCGCAGACGGCGCCAGCGGCCAGAACTCTCCCGAGCCTCGACATCCCACCCTCCTTCAGCGAGCGGCTACTTCGGCTTGCGCTCGCTCAGGCCCTTGAGCAGCCGCGGCGAGACGCCCTGGCTGCGCAGCTCGACCAGCTCTTCCGGCGTGAGCTTCTCGAACCCCGCGTCCTTGAGCTCGCGCACGTACTCGGGCGTCACGCCCTGGGCGCGCAGCTCGATCAGCTGCCCGACGGCGAGGCCGGCGTAGCCGAGCTCCCGCAGCGCGCGCACGTAGTCGGGACCCACGCCCTGGGCACGCAGCGCGAGCAGCAGCTTGGCGTCGAGCCCGCGGTAGCCGAGCTCGCCGAGCTCGCGCACGTAGTCGCTGCCGACCCCCTGCGCCCGCAGCGCGAGGAGCTGCGACTCGGAGAGGCTGTAGCCGAGCGACTTGAGCTCGGACGCGTACTGGCCGCTCACTCCCTGGCTGCGGAGCGACAGCAGGCTGGTGACCGACAGGTCCTCGTAGCCCGCGGCCTTCATCTCCTCCACGTACTTCGGCGTCACGCCCTGCGCGCGCAGCGCGAGCAGGCTGGAGAGCGACAGCGCTCCGAGCCCCTGCTGCTGCAGGCCGCTCACGAACTCCGGCGACACGCCCTGGGCGCGCAGGCCCATGAGCTGCTCGGCGCTCAGGCCCTTGTAGCCCAGCTCGCCGAGCTCGCGCACGTACTCCGGCCCGACCCCCTGCTGGCGCAGCGCGACCAGCTGGTCCGCGTCGAGCGAGCGATAGCCGAGGGCGTCCATCGCGTCGATCCACTCCGGCTTGATGCCGGAGCGCGCCATCTCCAGCACGCGCTCCAGCGGGAAGGCGCGCTCCTGCGGGCCGGGCGCGGCCGCGTCGGGCCTCGGTGTCGCGGCGCGGGGCTTCGGCGACGCGGCCTGCGGTCCGGACGGCGCGGCTTGCGGCTTCGAGGCCGGGGCCTCGGGCGTGGCCGGCGTGGCCTGCGGAGCGGGCTCGGCGGCGCCAGCCGAGCGCGACGCGGCGAGCGCGTCCACCACAATGGGCGCGTTGCGGTCGAGCAGGATCGAGCCGAAGCCGAACGCGAGCGCCAGCGCCGCAGCCGCCGCCAGCGCGGCGAAACCGCGCGCGGCGCGCGACGGCTCGGGCGCCCGGCCCACGAGCCGCACGACGCGGTCGACGAGCGAGCCGCCGCTCGCGGCCATCGCGAAGGCCGGCGCGTCCGAGCACAGGCCCTCGAGCTCGACGAGCGCCCGCGCGTAGCGGACTGCGCTGCCGCACGCACCGACGGCGAGGTCGTCGCAGCAGTGCTCGCGCTCGACGCGGATCCGGTTCGACACCCACCACACGGCCGGGTGGTAGAAGAGCAGCGTCTCGGCGGCCGACTGCAGCAGGTTCACGAAGTAGTCGTGGCGGCGCACGTGCGCGAGCTCGTGGGCCAGGATCAGCTCGAGCTGCTGCGCCGTGAGGCCGGTGATCGCGCTCGCCGGCAGCAGCACCACCGGGCGCAGCCAGCCGACGACCGTCGGCACGCCGACGAGCGCCGACTCGTAGACGCGCACGGCCGCGCTCACGCCGAGCGCCTGCGCGAGCCGCGTGAGCGTCTCCTCGAGCCCGGCCGGCGGCGCGCTGAGGCCGGCGCGCCCGAGCCGCTGCGCGAGCGTCAGCCCGCCCAGCGCGCGCACCCCCAGCAGCAGCACGCCCGCCCCCCAGAGCGTGACGAGCGCAGGTAGCAGCGCGTCGAGGCGGCCCGCCAGGTCGACGCCGCGCGGCAGCGCAGCGTAGGACGGAGCGCTCGCCGAGCCGAGAGGCGCAACCGCCACCGCCGGCGCCTCGAACGTCGCGGACGGGAGCGGCGTGGCGGGCGGGGGCGCGGCGGCGAGCGCCGCGCGGAAGGTGACGGCCGGCAGCGCGAGCATCAACGCGAGCCCGGCGCACGCGAGCAGGTAGCGGACCTGGGCCGGGGCGCGGCGGAGCGCCAGGTCGAGGCTGGCGAGGACGGCCGCGACCGCGGCACCCTGCCAGACGAAGTGCACGAGCGCTATGCCGAGCGCGCGGGTCATCGTCCACCTCCCTCGAGCTCGTCGAGCAGCTGCCGGATGCGCGACAGCTCCTCGCGCGACGCCTTGCGCGCGCTGAGCGCGTGGAGCACCAGCTGGCTGGCCGACCCGCCGAACGCGCGGTCCACGAGATCGCGCACGAGCTGCTTCTGGGTGGCCGCCTCGGGCGCGGTCGCCGCATAGACGTGGGCCCGCTCGCTCTCGTCCCGCCGGACCAGCCCCTTGTCGGTCATGATCTGCAGCAGCTTCAGCACCGTCGTGTAGCCGGTCCGGCGCACGGCCTCGAGCCGCTCCTGGACCTCGCGCACGGTGCTCGGACCCAGCTGCCACAGCACGCGGAGGATCTCGAGCTCGGCCGGCGTCGGGCGCGGCGGCTGCACGTCGTTCGAAGGCGTCATGCCGACAATCTAGTACGAAGCCCTTCGTTTTGTCAACGAAGACTTTCGTACAGCCGTTTGAACACTAGCCCCCAGGGCAGCCTGGGGGGACGGAGTCCCCCCAGAACAAGGAAGGAATCCACAAACCTGGCCGTTCCCCCCCCTTCGCGAGGATGGTCATTGAAGAGTAACGCGTGAAAGGCTGGAGGAGGCAGAAGGCTGGAGAGCGACGAGCGACGAACCGAAACAACGGACAGCGAACAACGAGGCCAATGGACTTCCTGGACCGGCTTTCGGGGGGCCTTGATCGCCCCCCGAACCCCATGACTAGCCTTCGGGCAGCAGGTAGATGCCGCCTTCGTCGTAGACGGCGACCCAGGAGGTGTGGCGGGTCAGCTTGCCGGTGAGGACGAGCGCGCCGAGCGGGCCGTGCACGAGGCGCTCGACCGTGCGCTTGGCGCTGCGCGCGCCCGGGGCCGACTGCGCCGCCTGCTGCGCGGCGAAGTGCGCGGCCTCGGGCGTCACGCGGATCTTCACCGAGTGGCGGCGCTCGACGGCCGAGGTGAGCTCGGCGAGCGCGCGGCCCACGATCATCTGGACGTCGTCGGTGTCGAGGGCGCGGAAGAAGATCACCTCGTCGACGCACTTCAGCAGCTCGGCGCCGAGCGCGCGCCGGACGTCCTCCTCGTTCGTCACGCCGCCGCTCGAGGAGCCCGGGTTCGAGGTCATCACGACCACCAGCTTGCGCGCGTCCGCAACGCGCCCGCTCGTGTCCTGGAACTGGCCCTGCTCGAAGAGCTTGACGAACACCTCGAGCACGCGCGGGTGCGCCTTCTCGACCTCGTCGAGCAGCAGCAGGGCCTGCGGCTTCTCGCTGAGCGCGCTCGTCAGCCGGCCCTCCTTCTCGGAGAGCGGGCTGCCGGGCGACGGTCCCACGAGCCGCGCGACGGCCTGCTCGTCGCGCAGCTCGGACATGTCCAGCCGGATCATCCCGGAGGCCGAGCCGAACAGGTGCTCGGCCAGCAGGCGCGCGGTCTCGGTCTTGCCGACGCCGCTCGGACCGGCCAACAGCAGCACTGCGAGCGGCCCCGGCCGCGAGCCCGACGCGCTCAGCAGGTTCCGCAGCCGTCGGCCCACGTGGCCGATCGCCTCGTCCTGCCCGAGCACGCGCTCGCGCAGGTAGTCCTCGAGCGCGAGGATGCGACCGCGCATGCCGGTGTCGAGCGTCTCGGTGACGACGTCGAGCGGCAGGCTGCGCAGCTCCGCGACCACGCGCGCGACCAGCAGCGGCGTCACGAGCGGCGCCTCGCCGCCGCGGCGCGCGGACGGGCTCGCGCGGCGCGCGGCCTTCTCCACGAGCTCGATCGCCTTGTCGGGAAGCTTGCGCTCGGCCTCGAAGCGCATCGACAGGTCGATCGCCGCCTCGAGCGCCTCGTCCGCGATCGAGACGCCGCGCGCGCTCTCGAGCCCGGGCCGCAGCTCCCGCAGCGCGTCGAGCGTGCCGTCGCGCCCCATGCGGTCGAGCGCCGTGGCGGCGGCACCGGCACCGAACACGTCGGGACCCTTCCCGGCCTCGAGCAACGCCGCCCTGAGGTTGACCGGGTCGGCCCCCGCGGAGCGGATGATGCGCGACGTGACGACGTCGACGTCCTCGGCGAGCGCCGCGATCAGGTGGGCGACGCCGATGCCCTGGCCGCTCCCGGCGAGGTCGGCCGCGGCCGCGAACACGGCCTTGCAGGTGAGCGAGCGCGACAGCGGGCCCTTCGGCGGGCCCGAAAGCGGCCCGCGCCCGAGCTGCATGCGCGCGCGGCGGCGCAGGCGCGTGGCCTCGACGCCGGAGGAGGACAGCGCTTTCAGCAGGCGGGCGTTCTCGTCGCGCACGAGCGCGGCGTTCGTGCCGAGCTCGCTCGGCGCGACACCCGCGGCGAGCTTGCCGAGGCTCAGCGTCCCGATCAACAGGTGCGCCGGCTCGATCAGGTCGTGTCCGGCCGCCGCCGCCTCGCCCGCCGCGATCATCCAGGCCGCTTCCGCGCCTGGGCTCAAATTCATCAAGGCCTCCCAACGTCGGGTGCTGATTATGCCCTCGCCCGGCGGCCGGCGCTCAGGCCTCGACGAAGTCGACCGCTACCTGGCGGGGGACGACGCCGGCCGCGTAGCCGCGGTCCAGGAAGAGCTGGACCGCCCGGCGCCCGCGCTCGCCCATCTCGACCGTCATGTCGTTGACCCACATGCCCACGAAGCGGTCGGCGACAGCGGGGTCCATGCCGCGCGCGAAGCTCATCGCGTACTCGAGCGCCTGCTGCCGGTGCGCCAGCGAGTGCTTGACGGTCTCGCGCACGAGCCGCGTCAGCCGCTCCATCAGCTCGCGGCCGAGGTCGCGCCTCACCGCGTTGCCGCCGAGCGGCAGCGGCAGGCCGGTCTCCTGCTTCCACCAGGCGCCGAGGTCGACGAGCTTCACCAGCCCCTGCCCGCCGTAGGTGAGCTGGCCCTCGTGGATGACGAGGCCGGCCTCGGCGCGGCCCTCGCGCACCTCGTCGAGGATGCGGTCGAACGGCACGACGCGCGTGGCGACGCCCGGCGCGAACAGCTTGAGCGCCAGGTACGCGGAGGTGAGCGTGCCCGGGACGGCCACCGTCAGGCCGCGCACGGCCGCCGGCGGCATCGCCTCGCGCGCGACGAGCAGCGGGCCGTAGCCGTCGCCGATCGAGCCGCCGCAGGGCATGAGCGCGTAGCGGTCGGCGACGAACGGGTAGGCGTGAAACGAGATCGCCGTGACCTCGTGGCGGCCCTCCTGGGCGTGGCGGTTCAGCGTCTCGATGTCCGTGAGCACGTGGCTCACCTCGAGCTCGCCGGTCGGGACGCCGCCCTTGGCGAGCCCGTAGAACATGAACGCGTCGTCGCTGTCCGGGCTGTGGGCGATGGTGATCTTCAAGCGCTCGGCCTCTCGGGCATCCGACCATCGTAGAGGAGGGCGCGGCCGCGGCGCAACGTTGGCGGGCTCACGCGGGCGCGTCGGCCGGCGCGCGCCGCGCGAGCGCTCGGCGCACCGCCGCTGCGTTCTGGAAGGCGACCGCCCCGAGGATCAGCGCGGCCCCGGCCCACTGGGGCGGCGTGAGCCGCTCGCCGAGCAGCACGAACGCGAGCGCCATCGTGACCAGCACCTCGAGCGAGCTCAGCACCGAGGCCCGGCTCGGGCCGACCAGCGCCATGCCGGAGAGGAACGCGATCATCGCCACCACGGTGGAGACCACGGCGATCGCGAGCACGCTCAGCCAGGCGACCGGATCGCGCGGCAGCGCGAGGCCGGGGCCGTAGAGCGCGAGCAGCGTGCAGAGCACCGCCGCCACCTGCGCCAGGTGCAGCGCGAGGACGCTCGCCGGCACGCCGCGGCCGAAGCGGCTGCTGAGCACGACGTAGCCCGCGTAGATGACCGCCGCGGCGAGGGCCCAGGCGACGCCGCTCGCCGACAGCCCCGAGGCGAGCGGCAGGCCCCCGGTGGTGAGCGCGCAGCCGGCGACGGCGGCGAGCGCGGCGATCAGCGACCGCCCGGTCAGCCGCTCGGTGCCGGTGAGCGCCGCGAACAGCGCCACGATCACCGGATACGTGAACATCACGAGCGCGTTCACCGTCGCCGGCAGCAGCCGCAGGCCCATGAAGTAGGCGACCGAGTTGCCGACGAAGATCGAGCCCACCGCCCACAGCCGCGCCCGCTCGCGCAGCGGCCGCCGCGGCTCGCGCACGAGGAGCGCGAGGCACGCGCTCGCGATCGCGTAGCGCCACGCGAGCAGCGCCAGCGGCTCGACGCCGGCCGCGTAGGCGTACTTGCCGAGGATCGGCTGCACTCCGTAGGCGACCGTGCTGAACGCGACGAGCAGAAGACCGCGCGCGTCGCTTCCCGGCGAGGACATCGGCCCGTGAGTATAGAATCGCGATCGCGCTGCTCCGAATTCGGTGAACCAGCGAAGACCGCCGGCGAGCGGCATCCGTCGGCGGAACCGAGAGGGCGACGGGCTCGTAGGGTTGTGCGGTATCCCCTGACGAAGGAGGACCTTTGAGTCAGAACGCCCTCGTGCTGAGGGGCATCCGCAAGGCCTTCGCGGGACACGTCGCGGTCAATGAGCTCTCGCTCGAGGTGCCGCGCAACAGCATCTTCGGCCTGCTCGGGCCGAACGGCGCCGGCAAGACCACGACGCTGCGGATGGTGATGGACATCCTCGGGCCGGACGCCGGCACGATCGAGATCCTGGGGCGCCCCGCCGACCCCGCCGCGCGCGACCGCATCGGGTACATGCCGGAGGAGCGCGGGCTCTACCCGCGCATGGTGCTCGAGGAGCAGCTCGTGTTCATGGCCGCGATCAAGGGCGTGCCGCGCCAGCAGGCGCTCGAGCGCCTGACGCCCTGGCTCGAGCGGCTCTCGCTCTCCGAGTGGCGCAAGCGCAAGACGAACGAGCTGTCGAAGGGCATGCAGCAGAAGGCCCAGTTCATCGCGACCGTGCTGCACCAGCCGGAGCTGCTGATCGTCGACGAGCCGATGAGCGGGCTCGACCCGGTCGGGACGGACGTGATGCGCGAGGCGCTCCTCGAGATGCGGCGCGCCGGCACCACGATCGTGCTGTCGAGCCACCAGATGGAGACGGTCGAGCGGCTGTGCGACCGCGTGGCGCTCATCCATCGCGGCGAGAAGCTGATCGACGGAGCGGTCTCGGAGGTGAAGGCGCGCCACGGCAAGAACACGGTGGCGCTCGCCTTCGACGGCGACGGCTCGTTCATCGAGGCGCTGCCCGGCGTCGCCAAGGTCACCGACTTCGGCCAGTACCTCGAGGTGAAGCTCGAGGACGGCGGCGACGCGCAGCGGCTGCTGGCCGAGGCCGCGAAGCGGCTCAAGCTGCGCCGCTTCGAGATCGTGGAGCCGAGCCTGCACGACATCTTCGTGGAGACGGTCACGAGCCACGGCAAGGAGGCGGCGTGAGCCCCAAGCTCTGGGCGATCGTCAGGCGCGAGTACCTGGAGCGCGTGCGCACCAAGGCGTTCGTGATCGGCACGATCGTGGGTCCGCTGCTGATGGCGGCGCTCATGATCGTGCCGGCGATCATGGCGCGCTCGAAGAGCAAGCCGCTGCGCGTCGCGGTGGTCGACGCCTCCGGCTCGCTGCGCGAAGAGGTGGAGCAGGCGCTGCGCGAGGTGAAGGACGGCGAACGCACGCGCTTCGACGTGCAGCCGGGCGCGAGCGACGCGAGCGACGGGGCGCGCGAGCCGCTGCGCCGAGCGGTCAAGGACCAGTCGCTCGACGGCTACGTGGTGCTGCCGAAGGACGTGCTGCGCGACGGCACCATCACGTACTACGGCCGCAACGTCAGCAACTTCGGCGACCTCAACAGCCTCGAGGGCACGGTCGGCCGCGTGCTGGTGAGCCGCCGGCTGACGGCCGCCGGGCTCGACCCGAAGAAGGTGAGCGACCTCACGCGCGACGCCAAGCTCACGCGGATGCGCGTCTCGGACACCGGCGAGCGCGAGGACCAGGGCGCAACTTTCCTGCTCGCGATGATCCTGATGATGATCCTGTACATCAGCATCCTGATGTGGGGCCAGGCGGTGATGACGTCGGTGATCGAGGAGAAGACGAGCCGGGTCGTCGAGGTGATGGCCTCGGGAGTGCCGTCGACGACGCTCCTGCTCGGAAAGCTGATCGGCGTCGGCAGCGCCGGCCTCACGCAGTTCCTGGTCTGGGCGCTGTCGATGTTCGGCGTGTCGCTCGCCTCCGCCGGCGCGATCGGCAGCTTCGTGATGCCGGAGATCTCGCCGCTGCTCCTGGTGTCGTTCGTGGTGTTCTTCCTGCTCGGCTACTTCTTCTACTCGTCGCTGTACGCCACGATCGGGGCGTCGGTCAACACCGTGCAGGAGGCGCAAGGCCTGGTCTTCCCGGTGCTGATGCCGATCATCCTGGCGATGGTGTGCTGGCCGGCGGTGATGCAGTCGCCCGACGGCCGCCTCGCGTTCACGATCTCGATGATCCCGGGCATGTCACCGCTCATCATGTTCCTGCGCATCGTGGTGCTGCACGCCGCCGATGTGGCAGATCGTCCTCTCGATCGCGATCCTCGTGGCGGCGATCCTGGCCGTGGTCTGGTTCGCCGCGCGCGTCTACCGCGTCGGCATCCTGATGTACGGGAAGCGGCCGACGTTCCCGGAGATCGTTCGCTGGGTCAGACACAGCTAGAGGCTAACCCCCGCTGTCTGCGGCCTCGGCTTCGATGCCCGGGGCGATGTCGTCGTCGAGGTGGTCGAGGTAGCCTTCCGGCAGCGCGACCTTCTGCGTGCCGGCCGTCTTGCCGCGCGGCACGCGCATCGCCTCGGGCGGAAAGGGCAGCGAGCGGTCGACGGCGCCGAGCACGTCCTCGAGCTCGGCGAGCGCGGTCACCTGCATCAGCCGCTGCCGCAGCGGCGCGCCGCCCGGAAAGCCCTTGGTGTACCAGCTCGAGTGCTTGCGGAAGGCGCGCATCGCGGAGCCTTCCTCGCCGAGCCATGCCGCGAGCAGGCGCGCGTGCTCCAGCATCACGTCCACGACCCCGCCAAGGCGCGGCGGTTCCTCGGGCTCGCGGCCGTCGAAGACGCTCGCGAGGTCGCGGAACAGCCACGGCCGCCCGAGGCAGCCGCGCCCGACGATCACGCCGTCGCAGCCCGTCGTGCGCATCATCCGCAGCGCGTCCTCCGCCTCCCAGACGTCGCCGTTGCCGAGCACCGGGATGCGCGCACCGCGCGCTTCAGCTCGGCGATCGCCTCCCAGCGCGCCTCGCCGTCGTAGAGCTGCGCCGCCGTGCGGGCGTGCAGCCCGACGGCGGCGCAGCCTTCCTCCTGGGCGATGCGGCCCGCGTCGAGGTAGGTCTCGTAGCGGTCGTCGATCCCGATCCGGAACTTGATCGTGACCGGCACGTCGCTCCGCGGCCGCGACCGCGGCGCGCACGATCCCTCGCAGCAGCTTCGGCTTGAGCGGGATCGCGGCGCCGCCGCCCTTGCGCGTGACCTTGCGCACGGGGCAGCCGAAGTTCATGTCGAGGTGGTCGACGCGGCCCTCGCCCACGAGCAGCCTCACCGCCTCGCCCACGTAGCGCGGGTCGACGCCGTAGAGCTGGAGGCTCCGCGTGGTCTCCTCGGAGCCGAAGCTCGCGAGCAGCAGGGTCTTCCGGTTGCCCTCGACGAGCGCGCGCGCCGTGATCATCTCGCTCACGTAGAGCCCCGCGCCGAAGCGGCGGCAGAGCGTCCGGAACGGCGGGTTGGTGACGCCCGCCATCGGCGCGAGCACGACCGGCGGCCAGACCGACAGCGGCCCGATCGCGAGCGGCCGGAACTCGCCGCGCGCGGCCGGCGTCACGTCGCGGTTGAGCGCGCTTCGGTAGCGGGCATCCATGACCAGAGATCCAGTCTACGGGCTGGGCGGGGTCAGGTCGTGAATGGACGCATCGAAACCGCCCTCCTACGCTGCCGGTGCAGGCGCTGCCGGTGCGTGTCGCACGAGCAGCACCGGGCAGGTGCCGGCTCGCAGCACGTGCTGGGCGGTGGAGCCGAAGAACAAGCGATCGATGCCGTGGGTCGAAGGCAAGCCGAGCACGACCACGTCGACCTGGTCGCTCGCGGCGCGCTCGATCTCCCGATGCGCCCGCCCGAAGGTGACTCGCACCTCCACCGGGACCGCACCCGGCACGTGGCGAGCCACGAGCTCCGCCAGGCGTCTCTGCGCCGACTCGCTGACGGCTCGGCGGATCGCGTCCTGGTCCACTCCGGAGATCGGCCACGGGTCGTACCAATGCGAGCCCTCGGCGACGTACAGCACGAGCAGTCTCCCCTCGAGCCGCTCCGCGAACGCGGCGGCGTACGCAAGGACCTCGGCGGAGGCGTCGGAGAGGTCGAGCGCGCACAGCATCCGGACGGCCGCCGGCGGGCGAGCGTGCGGCGGCACGGTCAGCAGACATCGCTCGAGCCTGCGGGCGACCCGGTCGGTCACCGAGCCGAGGCTCCAGCGCTCGAAGCCTCGCTGGCCGTGCGTCCCGAGCGCCACCAGGTCGAAGGGGGACTCGGCGGCGGCGGCGAGGATCTCGTCGGCGGGATCGCCATCGCGCACGACAACCTCGACCGGCTGCTTTCCGGTGGCGGACTCGACGAAACGCCGCACCTCGTCCTCGAGCCCTTGCCGACGTGCCGGGTCGAGTGCAGCCTGAGACGGAAACGTCGGAAACGGCTCGTAAGAGGCGTAGCGCGGCGAGACGTAGAGTGCTGTGAGCGACGCATCGAGTCGGCGCGAGAGCGCCGCGGCATACGCAAGCGGCGTTCGCGAGGCCTCGGAGAGATCGGTGGCGACGAGGACCTTCTGCAGCATCGGCATGATTCTTCCTCCACGGCGGGATTCGGCGGCGATCGCCGCCCTCACGTTGGTCCCAAGAATAGGCTTGATTCCTCGCCTTCGTGAGCGACCCTCCCCGTCGCCGTTCACTCCCAGTTGAACGGCGCCGGAGGCTTGGGCGCGTACTTGTCCCGCAGGATTCGCAGCGCCTCCTGCTGCGGGTAGGGCACGTACTCGAAGACGGCCGCCTCCTGCTTCAGGATCCCCTGGAGCTCGGCGACGTCGATGGCCTGCACCGGCCGCCCGTCGCGCACCGCGAGCCACGCCGCGACGCCCGCGGCGTGGCCGCCGATCATGTACTGCGGCTCCATCCGCAGCGACGAATAGGCGACGTGACTCGCCGAGAAGGCGACGGGGACGAGCAGGTTCTCTGCCTCGGCGGCCTTGGGGAGAAGCATCCGATAGGGAATCTGGTAGGGCTGGACGGCGACCTGCATGTCGCCCTCGTTCTCGGCGAAACCATTGGCGTTGACGAAGCGCTGCACGTTGTGGGAGTCGCTGTTGTACGACCCCATGCCGATCACGTCCGGCTTGATGCGATCGGTCTGCAGGTCCTTCTGGGTCATGACGTACTCGCCGACCATCCGGCGCGCCTCGCGGACGTAGAGCTGGTGCGGCCAGTGGCCGGTATCCACGAACTCGTCCCGAGCCAAGCCCCACTGGCGCGCTTCGGCCTGCAGGCTCGCCGGCACGCGCGGGTCGTTGGCGAGGAAATGGAAGAAGCCCTGGACGTAGTCGACGTGCTCCTTCCAGATCTCGGCCCGCCGCTGGTACGACCCGTCGGGGTAGTCGTAGCTCCCGCCGATGTAGTCGGTGGAGAAGGCCCCGTTGTTGTTGAGATCGGCCTTGCCGTTGGGGATCCGCGCGATCAGGGCCACCTCGTTGAAGATCGGGGCGCGGCCCTTCTGCTTCGTGGTCGCGTCGAGCAGGCGGGCCAGGAGCTCGTAGCGCGCGGGTGAGTACCCGTGCGGCTTCGGCCAGGCGATCCGGTTGGCGGGGTTGTCGGTGGCGATGACACGGAAGTTGTAGGCCTGCACGCGGCGATCCGCCGTGCCCGGTTGTCCGGCCGGGCCGAGCGCGATCTCGGGCAGGAGCGCGTCCCTCGCGTCGCGGGCGGGGACGTCGACCATGAACTGATGCAAGGGCGTCCGGTCACGGACGCCCGCCAGCGACTCGCCGTGCTGTGACGTCGCCTCGCGTCCCCACGTGTAGCCGACCTGCGCCTGGGCCATGAGGTCGCCCTCGTACGAGCAGTCGGCGAACACGGCGCCATGAAACCGCGCGCCGTCGTCGGTGACGATCTCGACCAGCCGCGCGCCGTTCTTGACCACGCCGCCTTCCTGCTTGAGGCGAAGGCCGTAGAGGACGGTCACGCCGGTGTCCAGCAGCCACTGTCGCATCACGGCTTCGCCGACCTTGGGCTCGTAGAACCAGGCCACCGGCTGGTTGTAGCGGCGCATGTCGTAGCGGTCGCCGACGAGCTGGTAGAACTCGAGGGCCATCCCGCCGATCACCTCGCGGGTCCCGACGTCGGTGCGCGAGAGGCCACCCGTGGACATGCCGCCGGCATGGCGACCGGGCTCGATCAGGACGGTCTTGAGGCCGTGACGCGCGCCGGAGACGGCGGTGGTCACGCCGCCGGCCGTGGCGCCGTACACGACCAGGTCGTAGCTGTCCTGGGCGTTGGCGCCGGTAGCGAGCAGCAGGACGATCAGAGCGAGTGTCCGCACGGCGACCTCCTTGGCGGTGAGCGAGAAGTCCGTCAGGCCATTTGCCTCAGCCGCTGGTAGTCGCCTGGTTCCGAGGCCGCGCCGATCCGCCGATCTCGCGGAGCCGCTCCCGGATCGCCATCGTGTCGAGAGACTCGAGCGGCAGGCTGATGAACAGCTTGATCCTCGCGTCAAGCTCGCGCAGCGCCCGGTTGAAGGCACGCAGCCGCTCCTCCGGGGCTCCTTCCACCGCCGCCGGGTCGTCGACGCCCCAATGGGCCGAGATCGGCTGGCCCGGCCAGACCGGGCACGTCTCCTTCGCCGCGTTTCCGCAGACCGTCAGCACGAAGTCGAGCGCGGGCGCGCCCGGCTTCGCGAACTCGCTCCAGCTCTTGCTCCGCGCGTCGGGTATCGGCACGTGAGCGCGCTCGAGCACCGCCAGGGTGAGCGGGTGGACCTCCCCCTTCGGCTTGCTGCCGGCGCTCCAGGCGCGGAAGCGGCCCTTGCCCCAGTGGTTGAGCAGCGCCTCGGCCATGATGCTGCGGGCGGAGTTCCCGGTGCAGAGGAAGAGGACGTTGTAGGGTTCCATGCGTCCGGCGTGGTGGTGAGGCGACGTCAGCGCTTCGTCGCGCGCCAAGTGATCGAGTGGACCGTACCCGCCAGCTGTTCCCGAGTGACTCCCCAGCCGGCGAGGAGCCTCTCCGCTTCGTCCAGTGCGACCTTTGCGAGCGAGCCGAGGTAGTCCTCGTCCTTCAGCACTTCGGCGCCGGCGAGCCCAGCCGCTTCGACCATCGCGAAGTACTCTCGGCGGTCCGACGCGCCGGCGACGCAGCCGCACCAGGCGAGCACGTCCTTTGCCACGGCCTCGGGCAGGGGCCGGTCGAGCACCACGTCCGAAACGACCACACGCCCGCCGGGCTTCAACACGCGCGCGATCTCGCCGAAGACGGCCGCCTTGTCGGGCACGAGGTTGATCACGCAGTTGCTCGTGACGGCGTCGACGCTGCCGCTCGCGACCGGCAGCCGCTCGAGCCGGCCCTCCCGAAACTCGACGTGCGACGCCCCGGCCTTCGCGGCGGTGGCACGCGCGCGCTCCAGCATCTCGGGCGTCATGTCGACGCCGATCACGCGGCCGCTCGGCCCCACCTGCTTCGCCGCGAGGAGCGCGTCGAGGCCGGGCCCCGAGCCCAGGTCGAGCACGGTCTCGCCGGCCCGTAGCGCGAGATGGCCGATCGGCGCCCCGCAGCCGAGGCCGAGGTTCGCGTCGTCCGGCACGCCCGCGAGCTCGCCCGTCTCGTAGCCGATCCCTTCCGAGATCGACGCGCTCGACGTGCAGCAACCGGCCGCGGCTTGCGGGGCGGGGCCGCAGCACGACGCGCCCTTCACCGCGATCTCTGCGTAGCGCCGCCGCACTTGCGTCACGATCCCTTCGTCCTGCCGCTTCTCCGTCGTCGCATTCGTCATCTCAGCTCTCCTCTCGCGGCCGTGCCTCGGCCATCACGTTCACTCGGTCTTGCCTGCGGCCGCGACACAGCAGCAGTCGCCGGGTCCGCAGACGCTCGCGGCCGGGCCGAAGCCCTCCATCAGGTGGTCGAATGCGCCCGGGCAGCACTCCTCGGTTGCTCCCCGCACGGCCGACAGCAGCTCTCCCAGCGACTCGATGACCAGGGCCCGTCGCTCCGACGGGATCCGGTCGAGCACCTGCTGCGCAAAGCCTTCCTCCTGCGTGGCGACGCCCCGCGCCGCGCCGCGGCCGGCGGCGGTCAGCCGGACGCGTGCCGCGCGAGCGTCGCGCGCGTCGGCCGTCCGCGTGACGAGGCCGCCATCGATCAGGCGCTCGAGGTTGCGCGTGAGGGTGCTCGGGGCGATCCCGAGCCGCTTGCCGAGGTCCGACAGCCGCATTGGCCCGTGGCCGGAGAGCGCCTCGAGTGCTGCGGCCTGCGCCACCGTCACGCCGCAGCAGCTGACGTCGGCCCGCTCGGAGACGCCGAAGCGCCGGACCAGCCCGCGAATCGCCGCTCGCAGGCGCCCGGCATCCGGGCCTGCGTCGCTCTGCTTTCGCATCCGCAGCTCGATCATATTTGTAATATACAACTATTTTGGAAATCGTCAAGGCCGGCGGCAGACCTTCGCGCTTGACTGACAGGATGTGGGGAGGCGACCGTGAGCGAGCTCGCCGAACCCTTCGAGCTGAAGCTGCCGACCGTCTCCAGGCACCTCAAAGTGCTCCAGCGCGCGGGGCTCGTGCCCCAGGGCCGGCGCGCGCAGCGGCGGCCGTGCCGGCTCGAGCTGGCTCCGCTGCGCGACGCGGCCGACTGGGTGGAGCGTACCCTGCGCGTCTGGGCGGAGCGCTACGGCCAGCTCGACGCGTATCTCGACGCCGGCCGACGACGCGGCCGACGCTAGGAACGCGGAGTGCCGACAGGTCGGAGCACCTCCACGTCGACGCGCTCCGCGGCCTCGAGCCCCGCGGGCAGCGGGTGGCGCTCCGGATGCAGCGCGTACGCCAGGAGCTCGAGGCTGTCGACGAGCCGCGGCCCCGGCCGGCTAAAGTAGGCGTTGCCGTCGAGCAGGTACACGCGGCCGGAGCGAACGGCGGGAAGCTCGCGGAAACCCGGGTAGGACGCGAGGAGCGGGAGGTCCTGCCGCGTCCTCTCCCTGTCGAAGCCACAACAGGCCACGACCAGCACCTCCGGGGCGGCGGCGACGAACTCGGGCCACGGCGTCGTGCGGGACGGCAGTCCCTCGCGTCCCACGACCTCGACGCCGCCGGCGAGACGGACGATCTCGGGCGACCAGTGGCCGCAGCCGAACGGCGGGTCGATCCACTCGACGAGCGCGACGCGCGGTCGTTCGGCGATCTCGCGCGTGCGACGCTCCACGGCGGCCACGCGCGCCTCGAGCCGGGCGACGGCCTCGCGCGCCCGCTCCAGGATGCCGGCGGCCTCGCCCACCAGCCGCAGGCAGTCGAAGACCTCGGCGAGGCGCATCGGCTCGAGGCTCACGACGCGCGGCGCGCCCGGCAGCGCGCAGGCCGCCGCCTTTACCTCGGACTCGGCGACGGCGCACACGTCGCAGAGCGCCTGGGTGACGATCAGCTCGGGCTTCAGCCGCTCGAGCACCTCGAGGTCGAGGCCGTAGAGGGCGCGGGCGCCCTCCAGCTTCTCGCGCACGACGGCGTCGATCTGCCCGCTCGGCGTATCGTGCGGCACGAGCGTGCGCGTGACCTTCGGCAGCCCGCGCACGAAGGCCGGGTAGTCGCACTCGTGCGTCACGCCCACGAGCGAGTCGCCGAGGCCGAGCTCGCAGACGATCTCGGTCGCGCTCGGCAGCAGCGAGACGATGCGCATCGGCCGCCTATACCTTCGCGGCGCGCTCGCGGTCGAAGGCGACGAGGTCCGTGACCGGCGGGCGCAGCCCCAGCTGGCGCAGGAACACCGCGACCTGGCCGCGGTGGTAGCTGCCGTGGTTGGTCAGGTGCTGCACCAGCGGGCTGAGCCGGCCCGCGAAGGCGTCGCCCTTGAAGGTGCGGTACTCGACGACGCTCTCGCCGGCGCCAGCCGGCAGCGCGGCGAGCCAGGCGCGCCGCTCGGCCTCGAGCGCGCTCCAGCGCTCGCGCAGCGTCCTGATCTCCTGGATCTGGTCCTCGCCCGGCAGCGCGCTCGGCGAGTTCCCGTTGAAGCGCTGGTGCCAGACCCACTCGGCGCCGTAGGTGTGGACGAGCGTGCCGCGGATGCCGCCGTGGCTGCCCTTCATGTCGCGCCCGAACGCCTCGGCGTCGAGCGCTGCCACCGCGTCGAGAAAGCGGTGGTTGGCCCATTCGCAGTAGTCGAGGAGCCGCCCCAGCGCCTGCGTGTCGCTCATGCTGCGCCTCCGGTGGCTCCTGCCCCGCTACGGCTTCGGCTTCCCCGCGAGCGCGGCCGCGGCGCGCTCGACCTCGCCGGCGAACGCCGAGAGCACCTCGGCCGTCGTCGCGATCCCCTTCTCGGCGTCCGCCCAGCGCCGTGCCTCGATCGCCTCGCGCGCGAGCGGCAGCGTCTTGACGCCGTAGCCGGTGTAGAAGCCCGGCGCGTACACGAAGTGGCGGTACCAGGTCCGGCCCGCGAGCCCCTCGGGCCGCGTGAAGGCGCGCTCGGCGCGCAGCAGGATCGCGTTCGCCTCGCGCCGCACCGAGGCGGGCGCCGCGGCTCCCGCGTTCTTGAGCGCCTGATCGTAGGCGCGCCCGGCGCGCTGCAGCTGCTCGCTGGCATTGCGCAGCGGCGCGAAGTTGAGGAACGGCACGCTCTCGCGGCGTGCCGGCGCCACGCGTGCCTCGTCGGGCGGCGCCACCGCGTCGTAGGCACCCCGCTCGACCGCCTGGTTGTGCGTCTCGGTCTCGCTGCGCAGCTTGCCCGCGAGCGCCTCGACCTCGTCGACGTACGTGGCGATCGCCGCGCCCACGGCCGTGAACTCGAACGGCAGGAGCTCCGCCTGCGCCAGGCGCAGCACGCTTCGTCCCCCCACCTGCGCGAGCGCGGGGCCGTAGGCGAAGTCGGGGTCCATGAAGCGCACGTAGTGGTCGAACGAGTCGTAGATCGAGTGGTACTGGCCGTAGCGGCCCTCGCCGCCGAAGCCGATGTTGAGCGAGGCGATCCCGAGGTGCTGCAGGAACGGGGTGTAGTCCGAGCCCGAGCCGAGCGCGTCGAGGCGGATCTCCTCGCGCGCGAGTGCCCGGCGCTTGTCGGCCTCGTCCTCGCCCAGGAGCGCGCGGTCGCGCACGCGCTCGAGCGCGCTCACGCCCTTGGCGGGATCGCTCACGTCGCGGGCGACCTCGTTCAGCAGCCGCTGCAGCGAGTGCGAGCCGTCCATGCCGAGGAAGCCGCGGCCGTTGCTGTCGGAGTTGACGTAGGCGACGGCGCGCGACTCGAGCTCCTGCGCGTGCTCCTCGACCCACTCCGTCGAGCCGAGCAGACCCGGCTCCTCGCCGTCCCAGGCGGCGTACACGATCGTCCGGCGCGGCTTCCAGCCCTGTCGCGCCACCTCGGAGACCGCCTTGGCCTCGGCCAGCACCGCGGCCATGCCGCTCGACGGATCGGTCGCGCCGTTGACCCAGGCGTCGTGGTGGTTGCCGCGGATCACCCACTGGTCGGGCTCCTCGGCTCCCTTCAGCACCGCGATCACGTCGCGCGCGGGCACGCGCTTCCAGTCGAAGGCGAGGCTCAGGTGCACCTTCGCCGGCCCCGGCCCGAGGTGGTACGTGATCGGCAGCGCGCCGCGCCACGCCTCGGGCGCGACCGGGCCCGCGAGCGCCTCGAGCAGCGGGCGCGCGTCGCCGTAGGAGATCGGCAGCACCGGGATCTTCGTGAGCGTGGCCGCGCGCTCGCGCGGCAGCCGCTCGGCGTCCGCCGTCGCGCCCTTGCCCGGCGTCAGGGGATCGCCGGGGTAGAGCGGCATGTCGGCCACCGAGCCGCGCTGCGCGCCCGCTTCGGGACGGTAGCCGCCCTTCGGGTAGGCGTCGCCCTGGAAATAGCCGTCGTCGCGCGGGTCCGAGTAGATGAGGCAGCCGATCGCGCCCTTCTCGGCGGCGACCTTCGGCTTGATCCCGCGCCAGGAGCGGCCGTAGCGCGCGATCACGATCTTGCCCTTCACGTCGATGCCGCGCCGCTCGAGCTCCTCGTAGTCCTCGGGCACGCCGTAGTTGACGTAGACGAGCTCGCCGGTCACGTCTCCGTCGATCGAGTAGGCGTTGTAGGTCGGAAGCTGCTCGGCCGCCTGGCCCGACGTCGAGTCCTGGGCGAGCGCCGGCTCGGTGAGCGAGGCCTTGAATGCGCGCGGCGACAGCATCTCGACGACGCGCGACCTCGGCGTCGGGAACAGCACGTCGAACGTCTCGATGCGCGTGTCGTAGCCCCACGAGCGGAAGAGCCCCGCCATCCACTCCGCGTTGTCCTTGCCGTAGGGCGAGCCCACGTGGTGCGGCCGCTTCGACAGCCGCTCGACCCAGTCGTGGATAAAGGCGCGGTGCAGGGCCGCGTCGAAGCGCTCCTCGAGCGTGCGCTCGGCGGCCGACGACTCCTGCGTGAAGCCGAGCAGCGGCGGCTCGGCGGCGGACGCGGGCGGCGCGGGCACGGAGGACGCGGCGGCGAGCGCCGAGACGAGCAGGACGATCGAGGTGCGGGAATTAGGCATGCGCAGGTCTCTCCGGTGACGGGAAGCTCGAGTCTATGCGACCGCCGGCTCACGCTACAATCCGGCGCCATGGACATCCCGACGCGCCCGCTTCTCGTGCTCGCCCTCGCCCTCGTCGCGCCGTTCGCCGCGGCCCAGCCCGCCCCGCTCACGCCCGCCGAACGCCAGAAGCGGATCGACACCGAGGCCGAGCTGCAGTCGCTCGCCGTGGTCGAGCGCAAGCTCATGATCCCGATGCGCGACGGCGTGCGGCTCGCGACCGACGTCTATCGCCCGAAGAGCGCGGCGGGCCCGGTGCCGATCGTGTTCGTGCGCACGCCCTACAACTTCAACTTCTGGGACGTCAAGAACGGCGTGCCGGCCGACATGACGCGGCCGCTCGATGCGGTGAAGCGCGGCTACGCGCTCGTGCTCCAGAACGAGCGCGGCCACTTCTTCTCGGAGGGCCACTACGACATCCTCGGCGCGCCGGTGAGCGACGGCACGGACATGCTCGACTGGCTGAAGCAGCAGCCGTGGTCGAACGGCAAGGTCGGCACGACCGGCTGCTCCTCGACGGCGGAGTACCAGATGGCGATCGCGGCTCAGGGCCACCCGGCCTACGCGGCGATGAACGTTCAGGGCTTCGGGGCCGGCGTCGGCCGCGTCGCTCCGTACTTCGAGCAGGGCAACTGGTACCGCGGCGGCGCGACACAGATGCTGTTCATCGCCTGGCTCTACGGCGAGCAGAACCAGGTGCGGCCGATGTTCCCGAAGGACGCCTCGCAGGAGGACCTCGTCCGCGCCTCGAGGTCGTTCGACCTCGCGCAGCAGCTGCCGCCGGTGTCGTGGGAGAAGGCGCTCTGGCACCTGCCGGTGCAGGACATCCTGAAGGCGGTCGACGCCCCGCACGGCATCTTCGCCGACGCCACGACCGGCACGACGGGCGGGCGCATGGTGCAGCGCGCGCCGAACGATCCCGCCTGGTACAAGGGCGGGCTCTGGCACGACGACATGAAGCTCGACGTGCCGGGGCTCTGGTTCATGTCCTGGTACGACGTCTCGATCGGGCCGAACCTCGCGATGTACAACCACGTGCGCACGCACGCGAAGGCCGGCATCGGCGAGCAGCAGTGGGCGGTCATCGCGCCCGTCGCGCACTGCGCCTACACGCGGGCGACCGCCGACACCGTGGTCGGCGAGCGCAGCATGGGCGACGCGCGGCTCCCCTACGAGGAGATCGTCTGGAGCTTCTTCGACAAGTTCCTCCGGGGCGACAAGCAGACGCGCCTCGACACGCAGCCGAAGGTGACCTACTTCACGATGGGCACCAACGAGTGGAAGAGCTCGGCCAGCTGGCCGCCCGAGGGCGCGCGCGAGCGGACCTTCTATCTCGCGAGCGCCGGACACGCGAACTCGCTCGGCGGCGACGGCGCGCTCGCCGCGCTCGCGCCGTCGCTCGATCAGCCGGACAGCTTCAGCTACGACCCGATGAACCCGGTGCTGTCGCTGGGCGGCAACGTCTGCTGCACCGGCAACGCGATCACCGCGGGCGCCTTCGACCAGCGCCGCAGCGAGTCGCGCGCGGACGTGCTCGTCTACACCACGGAGCCGTTCGCGAAGGACACCGAGCTCAGCGGCCCGATCGTGCCGAAGCTCTACGTGTCGTCGGACGCGCGCGACACGGACTTCACCGTCAAGGTCGTCGACGTCGCCCCCGACGGGACGGCCTGGAACCTCGACGAGTCGATCCAGCGCATGCGCTGGCGCGACGGCTACGACAAGCCGCCCGTCTTCATGCAGCCGGGCCAGGTGTACGCCGTGACGCTGCAGCCGCTCACGACCAGCAACACCTTCAAGGCCGGCCACCGGCTGCGGATCGAGGTGTCGAGCAGCAACTTCCCGCGCTTCGACCGCAACCTGAACACCGGCGGCAACAACTACGACGAGGCGAAGGGCAAGGTGGCGCGCAACGTCGTGCACCACTCGAGACGCTACCCGTCGAGCCTGACGGTGACGGTCGTGGAACCGAGTGCGGGAAACTGAAACGGACCAACGAACCGGAAACGAACAGAGCTAACGGACTCTCTGGACTGAGCTATCGGGGGGCTTAGCGCCCCCCGTGCCCCCCCCTACCGTGTCGCGCGACGGCCGCCGGTGCCGCCCTCGTCGACGTGGACGAGGTAGTCGGGCGCCGGGCTGTCGAGGAAGCGCAGGTTCAGGCGCCGGATGCGGTCCTTGCCCACGTAGCTTCCGCGCACCTCGGCGCGCGTCTTGAAGGGGCCGCCCACCTCCTCGAGGTGCACGATGTCCCCCGGCGCGAGCGAGGAGATGCTCGTCATCACGCGCGCGCCGCCGCGGCCGACGTTCTCCGCGATCGTGCGCTCCTCCTGCAGCACCGTGCCCGCCGTGCCGACGCGCCGGATGATGAAGTTCACGAAGATGTCGAGCCGGGTCACGCGCCGCCGGTCGGAGGCCGTGGGCGTCGTGGCCCCGCCGTCGCCCGCCGGCACGATCACGGGGTGGCCGCCGGTCGGCATCGCGTCGGCCGGCACG
Organism: uncultured Acidobacteriota bacterium; assembly: GCA_963740655.1. Lineage (GTDB taxonomy): Bacteria > Acidobacteriota > Vicinamibacteria > Fen-336 > Fen-336 > DATBSL01. Next base: position 197,850 of record CAVUFF010000011.1, on the reverse strand, counting down.
CCCGAGCGCGCCTGCAGCTGCGCGCGGCGCAGGGCCTCGGCCATCTCGGCCGAGCTCTCGTAGCGGTCGGCGCGGTTCTTGGCGAGCGCCTTGCGCAGCACGGGCACCGCCGCGAGCGGGATGCGCGCCGCGACCGGGCCCTCGAACGGCACCGGGTCCTGGATGTGCTTGAACAGCGTCGCGACCGGCGTGTCGCCGCGGAACGGCACCGTGCCGCTGAAGATCTCGTAGATCGCGATCCCGAGCGCGTAGATGTCCGAGCGGTGGTCGATCTTGTCGCCCAGGCACTGCTCGGGGCTCATGTACTCGGGCGTGCCCATGATCTGGCCGGTGCTGGTCAGGCCGCCGCCGCTGCTGCTGCGGTCGCTGCCGCCGATCTTCGCGATCCCGAAGTCCATCAGGCGCACGCGCCCGGCGTTGTCGCGCATGATGTTCGAGGTCTTGAGGTCGCGGTGGATGATGCCGACGTCGTGGATCGCCTGCAGGCCGTCGGCGGTCTGGATCGAGACGTCGAACGCCTCCTCCTGCTCGAGGTAGCCGCCCTTGTCGCGCGCGAGCTGCTTGATGTCGGTGCCCTCGACGTATTCCATCGAGATGTAGCGCACGCCGCCGTCCTCGCCGTACTCGTGGATGCGGCAGACGTTGCGGTGCGAGACCTTGCGCGCGAGCTTGATCTCGTGGCGGAAGCGCTTGGCCATCTCGCCGGTGTTCGCGAACTCGGCGCGCAGCACCTTGATCGCGACCGTCTCGTCGAGCATGCGGTCGTGGGCTTTGTAGACCATGCCCATGCCGCCCTTGCCGAGCGGGCTCTGGATCTCGTAGCGCGTGGCGATGATCGAGCCCTGCGTGAGCGCGGTGAGCGCGCGTCCGCAGGTGAAGCACGCGTCGGCGCTGTCGTCGTTCAGTGCCTTGCAGGCGGGGCAGATCATCGCGGGGTCCGGGAAAACGCCTGATTGTGCACCGGAACGCCCGGTCGCCGCGAGTCCCTTGCCCCCGGCGGTTATTATGGGGGGTGTCATGCGCCACTTCCACCGCGTTAGCGCCGCCTGCGTCGCCCTCTTCCTCGCCGTGAGCAGCCAGGCCCAGCCGCCGGCCCAGGCCCGCATCCTGCCCTTCGACGCCAGCGAGCGCACGCTCGCGAACGGGCTCAAGGTGATCGTGGTGCCCACCGGCTTCCCGAACATCGTGTCGCTGCAGATCCCGGTGATGACGGGCTCGCGCAACGAGGTCGAGCCGGGCAAGTCGGGTTTCGCCCACTTCTTCGAGCACATGATGTTCCGCGGCACGCAGGCCTACCCGCCCGACGCCTACCAGGCGATCGTGACCCAGGCGGGGGCGCGGCAGAACGCCTTCACGAGCGACGACTTCACCAACTACCACACGACCTTCGCCAAGGAGGACCTCGAGACGATCCTGAAGATCGAGGCCGACCGCTTCCAGAGCCTCGACTACTCGAGCGAGGGGTTCAAGACCGAGTCGCGCGCGGTGCTCGGCGAGTACAACAAGAACAGCGCCAACCCGATCCAGAAGCTGATCGAGGTCCAGCGCGAGCACGCCTTCAAGGCCCACACCTACCGCCACACCACGATGGGCTTCCTCAAGGACATCGAGGACATGCCCAACCAGTTCGAGTACTCGAAGACGTTCTTCGACCGCTGGTACCGGCCGGAGTACGCGAGCGTGATCGTGGCCGGCGACGTGAAGGCGGACGAGGTGTTTCCGCTCGTCGAGAAGTACTGGGGCTCCTGGAAACCGGGCAGCTACAAGGTGGAGGTGCCGGTCGAGCCTGCTGCCGCCGGTCCCGTGGTGGCGCACGTGCCGTGGAGCGCGCCGACGCTGCCGTGGGTGAGCGTCGCTATCCGCACGCCCGCCTTCGGCGAGACGAGCCGCGAGTGGGCGGCGCTCGACGTGCTGTCGGACCTCGCGTTCGGCTCGACCTCGCCGCTCTACAAGAGCCTCGTCGAGGTGGAGCAGAAGGTCGACCAGCTGGGCGCGTTCTTCCCGCCCAACCGCGACCCGTACCTGATGACCGTCTACGCGCGCGTGAAGAAGGCGGAGGACACGCCCTACGTCCGCGACCGCATCCTGCGGACGTTCGCGGAGGCGCGCAGCGTGGCGCTGCCGGCCGAGCGCGTCAAGGACGCGAAGGACAACGCGCGCTACGGGCTCCTGCGCTCGCTCGACAACACGGAGTCGATCGCGGCTACGCTCGCGCGCTTCGTGCGCTACCGGCGCTCGTTCGACACGATCAACGAGCTCTACCGCACCTACGACGCCGTCACGCCCGACGACATCCTCGCGGCCGCGAAGCGCTACGTGGTGGACGCGGGGCTGGTGCAGACGACGCTCTCGAAGGACCCGCTGCCCGAGGCGATCGCGACGCTCGCCTCCGTCACCCGCCTGCCGGTCGCCGCGCCCGCGCCGCTGCCCGCGGGCGCCGTACCCGCCGTGAAGGCGCCCGCGCCGACGCCCGGGCCCGGGGCGGCCTTCACGCCGCTCGTGCAGCGCACGAAGCTGCCGCAGCTCGACGTCAAGCTGCTGTTCCGCGTGGGCTCGGCCCACGACCCGCACGGCAAGGAGGGCCTCGCCGCGCTCGCCGCGGCGATGATCGCCGACGCCGGCTCGCGCGCGATGACGATCGCCGAGATCAAGCAGGCGCTGTTCCCGATGGCCGCGAGCTTCGACGCCCAGGTGGACAAGGAGCTCACGAGCTTCACCGCGCGCGTGCACCGCGACAACTGGGCGCGCTTCGCCGAGATCGCGCTGCCGCAGCTCGAGGAGCCGGGCTTCCGCGAGGAGGACTTCCGGCGCCTCAAGGACCAGCAGAAGAACGAGCTGGTCGAGGATCTGCGCACGAACAACGAGGAGGAGCTCGGCAAGGAGCTCCTGCAGGCGCTCGTCTTCCGCGGCACGCCGTACGGCCACCCGGTGCTCGGCAGCGTGGCCGGGCTCGAGGCGATCACGCTCGACGACGTGAAGGACTTCGTCCGGAAGGCCTACACGCGCGCGGCGCTCCGCGTCGGGCTCGCCGGCGACCTGCCGGCGGGGCTCGAGGCGCGGCTCGGCCAGGCGCTCGCGCGGCTGCCGGAGGGCCCCGCGCTGCCGGCGCCCGCAGGCGTCGCCGCAGAGCCGCAGAAGGGAATCGCCGTCGAGATCGTCGAGAAGGAGACGCGCGCGACCGCGATCTCGTTCGGCCACGCGATCGCCGTCACCCGCTCGCACCCCGACTACCCCGCGCTCTACCTGGCGCGCACCTGGCTGGGCGAGCACCGCTCCTCGACCTCGCACCTCTACCAGCGCATCCGCGAGGCGCGCGGGATGAACTACGGCGACTACGCCTACATCGAGGCCTTTCCGCGCGGCATGTTCCAGTTCTTCCCCGACCCGAACCTCGCGCGGCGCGCGCAGATCTTCGAGGTCTGGATCCGGCCGGTGCAGCCGGAGAACGGACCGATGGCGCTCAGGATCGCGCTCCACGAGCTGCGTCGGCTGGTGGCCGACGGCTTGACGCAGGCCGAGTTCGAGTCGACGCGCGACTACCTGAGGAAGAACGTGTTCGTGATGACCGCTACCCAGGACCAGCAGCTCGGCTACGCGCTCGACTCGGAGTGGTACGGGATCCCTGAGTTCACGGGCTACATGCGCGACCGGCTCGCGAAGCTGACGCTCGCCGACGTGAACGCCGCCGTGCGCAAGCACCTCTCGGGCGACGCGCTCACGGTCGTCGCGATCACGAAGGACGCGAAGGGGCTCGCCGAGACGCTGCTGGCCGACACTCCGTCGACGATCCGCTACGACGCTCCAAAGCCGGAGCTCGCGGAGGAGGACAAGGCGATCGGCGCGCTCAAGCTGGGCCTTTCCAAGGACAAGGTCGCGATCACCCCCGTCGCCGAGGTGTTCGCGCGGTAGCTCGGAGCCGGCACATGCCCCTCCAGTCGATCAGCCCGACCGACGGCGCGCTCGTCCGCGAGTACCCCGAGGCCTCCGACGCCGAGGTGGCGGCGGCGCTCGAGGCCGCGGCCGAGGCCGCAGCGCTCTGGCGCCGCAAGTCCTTCGAGGAGCGGGCGCTCGCGCTGAAGCGCGCGGCCGGCCTGCTGCGCGACCGCGCCCCGGCGCTCGCCCGCCTGATGGCGCTCGAGATGGGCAAGCCGGTGAGCCAGGGCGCTGCGGAGGCCGAGAAGTGCGCGAGTGTCTGCGACTTTTACGCGGAGCACGCCGCGCGGCTGCTGGCGGCGGAGCCCGCGCCGACCGACGCCAGGCAGAGCTACGTCGCCTTCGAGCCGCTCGGCGTCGTGCTGGCCGTGATGCCGTGGAACTTCCCGCTCTGGCAGGTGTTCCGCTTCGCGGCGCCCGCTCTCATGGCGGGCAACGCGGCGCTCTTGAAGCACGCGTCGAACGTCACGGGCTGCGCGCTCGCGATCGAGGAGATCCTGCACGCCTCGGGCGTGCCGCGCGCGGCCTTCCGCGCGCTCGTGGTGCCGTCGTCGCGCGTGGCGGGCCTGATCGAGGCGCCGGAGGTCGCGGCCGTGACGATCACGGGCAGCACGCCGGCGGGCCGGGCCGTCGCCGCGAAGGCCGGAGCCTGCCTGAAGAAGAGCGTGCTCGAGCTGGGCGGCAGCGACGCATACGTCGTGCTCGAGGACGCCGACATCGCGGCGGCGGCCGAGATCTGCGCCGCCTCGCGGCTCATCAACGGCGGCCAGAGCTGCATCGCGGCCAAGCGTTTCGTGGTGGTCGAGGCGGTGCTGCGAGACTTCGAGGAGCGGCTCGTCGAGCGGATGCGCGCCCGCAGGGTCGGCGACCCGCTCGACGCGGAGACGGCGGTCGGCCCGCTGGCGCGGCACGACCTGCGCGACGAGCTCGAGCGCCAGGTGCAGGCGAGCCTCGGGCTCGGTGCCGAGGCGCGTCTCGGCTGCGCCGTGCCGCCGGGCAGGGGCGCCTTCTATCCGCCGAGCGTCCTCGCCCGCGTGAAGCCCGGGATGCCCGCGTTCGACGAGGAGCTGTTCGGCCCGGTGGCGGCGGTCGTCACCGCGAAGGACGAAGCGGAGGCGATCCGGCTCGCGAACCAGACCCCGTACGGGCTGGGCGCCGCCGTCTTCACCCGCGACCGCGCGCGCGGCGAGCGCATCGCACGCTACGAGCTCGAGGCCGGGTCGTGCTTCGTCAACGCGTTCGTGCGCTCCGACCCGCGCCTTCCCTTCGGCGGCGTCAAGCAGTCCGGCTACGGCCGCGAGCTGGGGGCCTTCGGGATCCGAGAGTTCGTGAACGTGAAGACGGTGTACGTGGCGTAGGGCTTGGCGCGACCGGCCTAGTCCTTCGCGTGGTCCCTGAACCGCGGCGGATCCAGCAAGAAACGCAGCACATGCCCGTTCGGCGTGTGGGATTCGTCCCCGCGGTCTTCGTACTCCGGGAAGGTCCTCATCAGCGCCTCCACGACGGCCCGGCTGCGCGAGACGCCGGCTGCGCAGTGAACCACGATGTTCCTGCCACGGTGCCGGCGAGCGAAACGCCAGATGCGCTCCGCCTGCTCCTCGCGGAACGGCGCGGCTTCGGGTCCCAGCGCGGCGGCTTCGGGGTCGCAGTCGTGGAACTGAAGCCGGAGCACCTCCAGGTAACCGGAGGGCAGGGCCGCCTCGCGTCCCGGGTCGGTGATCGAGATGAGGACCGCATCCCCGGGCGGCGTGTTGGCCTGAACCCAGGTTTCTGCCCTGTTGGCGATCCAGGGTGTGCTCATCGGGACCTGTTGCGCCCGGGTCGGTCAGGCGGTTTACGCGGCCTGGGCTGCGCGGGCTTCGCGCCGGCGGCGAGGCGCTCGAGCACCGCCACCGCCTCGATGTGCGGCGTGTGCGGGAACATGTCGACGGGCTGCACGCGCAGGACGCGGTAGCCCGCCGCCACCGCGAGCGGCAGCTCGCGGGCCAGCGCCTCGGGATCGCACGAGACCAGGATGCCGCGCGCGGGCCGCAGTCGCTCGAAGACACCGCGGATCACCGCGGGCGGCGAGCCCTCGCGCGGCGGATCGAGGATCACGGCGTCGAAGGAGCCGGGATCGAGATGCGGAATGGCCTTCTCGACCGCAGCGCAAACGAGCTTCAGCCGCTCCTCGGGGACCTTGTTCAGCTTCCGGTTGAGCTCGGCGTCCTTCACGCTCTTGCGGCTCTCCTCGACCGCGGTGACGCGGTGGCCGCGTGCCGCGAGCGGCAGCGCGAAGAGCCCGCTGCCGCTGTAGAGGTCGAGCACCGCGAGGCCGCTCTCGCCCGGCAGCGCCTCCGTCACCAGCCGCACCAGGGTCGCCGCGGCGAGGACGTTCGTCTGGAAGAAAGAGGACGGCGAGACCAGGAACGCGGTCCCGAGCGCCTCCTCGCGGACGTGCCCGCTGCCCGCCACGCGCCGCGACTCGCGGCCCACGAGGAAAGGGCCGGGCCGGTCGTGCAGGTTCAGCACCAGGCCCTCGGGCGCCTGCGGCCCGGTCGCGACGGCGGCGAGCGGCACGCGCAGCGCGGGCTCGTCGCGCGTCGCGACGAGCATGGCGACGGCCTCGCGCTCGTCCTGTGTGGTGCGGACCACGACGTGGCGCAGCAGCCCCGAGTCCGGCGACGCGGCCTCGAGCGTGGACGCCGCGAGCGCGTCACGCAGCGCGAAGGCGATCCGGTTGGCGCGCTCGGAGTGGACCGGGCACTCCGCCACGGCGACTACGTCGTGCGTGCCGCGCGCGAAGTGACCCATCGCGAGGCTACCCGCCCCCGCGCCGAACACGAACGCGGCCTTCTGGCGGAAGTGCCACGGCATGCCGCCCTCGCCGGTCGGCATGCCGATCGCCGGCAGCACGCGGGGCGCGCTCTCGCCCATTGCCTTGCGCAGCAGCGATCCGAGTGCGGCCGCCTTGCGCCGCAGCTGCTCGGGATAGGCGACGTGCTGCCACGCGCAGCCGCCGCAGGCGCCCGCGTGCCGGCAGCGCGGCGTCACGCGGTTGGGCGAGGCCTCGAGCACGCGCACGATCTCGCAGAGCACGCTGCGCCCGACCGGCCGCAGCCGTCTCACGCGCACCCGCTCGCCCGGGATGCCTCCCGGCACGAGCAGGCGCTCGGCGCCGACGGTCGCCACAGCCGCGCCCGAGCGGTCCATGCCGGTCAACGTGACCGGCTCGTCCTGCGGGGAGCGCGCCGCGCGCCGCGGCGCTAGCCGCGGGCCGTCCATGCCGCGACGTTGCGCTCGATCTGGCTCGCGTGGCCCTCGAGGTGCCTGGCGTAGGTGCGCAGCCAGTCCTCGGCCGAGTAGGCACCCGACTCCGTGTGGCGCCCCGCCTTCGCCCAGTCGGCCTCGCTCATCCGCTGCAGCACCGGCACGGTGCGGCCGCGCGCGGCTGCCGTCGCCACGAGCGCGTCGTCGATCGGCTGCGCGTGGTAGTCGAAGACCCGCGCCCAGGCGTCCTGGTCGTAACCGACGATGAGCGGCTCCTTCTCGGCGAGCAGGTAGCGGATGCGCAGCGCCGCGTTGGTCTCGGAGTCCGCGCAGTGCACCACCACCTCGTGCGCGCTCCACTTTCCCTCCGCCGGGCGCCACTGCAGCGCGTCCTTCGGAACCTTGGCGAGGGCTTCCTTGACGCGGCCCGGCCCACGCGCGTATTGCTCGATCAGCTGCTCCCGCTCGGCTCGGCTCATGGCCATGGTCGTCCCTCCGTGAGTTCGAGAGAAACCACGAGTCTGACACGTGGCGGGTTCCCCGGCGGTCGCCCTTGTCCGCTTCCGAGCCGGATGTCCGGAAACGGGAGCCGGACCGATCGCGCTAAGTGGCTGATTTTGGAGCGCATCCCTCGTCCGCCTTGACGGCATCGTGCTTGCAAAGCGATGCGGCGTGAGTGACCGCATCCTGATCGTCGACGACGACCGGCACGTCCTCCTGACCTATCAAGCCCATTTCGCGCAGGCCGGCTTCGAGGTGCACAGCGCGAGCTCGCTCCAGGAAGCGGCCGAGCGCCTCTCGGGGTTCCGGTACGACGCGGTCATCGCCGACGTCTGCCTGACGCCGCAGCTCGGTTCGGAGGGGCTCGCGATCGCGGCCTACCTGCGCCACCTCAAGGGCGACCCGCCGGTCGTGGTCCTGACGGCGTACGGGCTACCCGACCGCGCCGAGGCCGCCGCACGGCTGGGCGTCGACGCGTTCCTGCACAAGCCGGTGAGCCTCGTCTGGCTCGAACGCCTGCTGCGCGGCCGCATCGACGAGCGCCGCCGCGGCCCGCACCGCGAAGCCATGGCGGCGGCGGGATAGCACCGGTCTCTTCGACGCCCCGTCGGGCGGTGGCGGCGAAGAGGCCGGATCTGGCCGGTCGTCGGATCCGTTCGCTCGTCGTTCACTTCCGTTCGACCGTCGTTCGTTCCGCCATTCCGTCGGCCTTCCTGGCTGTTGTCGTCTGTGGCCCATTCCCGCCGTTTTGTTCCTCTTGCAAACTCGGCCCGGACGGAGTCGCTGCCGTTGCCGGCTTCCCCATGGCCGGGGATTTGCAGCTAGGTGCGGGAGCAAGCCAAAGCGCCGCAAAGCGTGGTCCGGTAGACACAGCACCGTGGTCCAGGGGGCACAGGAGGCGACGATGAGCGTGGAGATCAGGCCGGCATCGCTTCAGGACGGGGTCGCGGTACTCTCGCTGCTCGAGGACGTCGGCTACTACCCCGAGCCGGTGTCGTTCGCTCGGACCTTCCGCCGCACGATCACCGATCGCGGCTTCCTCGTGCGCGTGGCCGAATCGGACGACGGGCGCGTCGTCGGCGTGGCGACGCTCGCTCTGCGCTACCAGCTCGGTCTCGGCGGGCTCATCGCGTGCCTCGACGAGCTCGCGATCGCCGCCGGCGCGCCGAAAGGCGTCGAGCGCAAGCTGCGGCGCGAGACGATCGGCCGCGCGCGCTCGCTCGGCGCCGTGCGTGTGCTGAAGCAGGCCAACCAGCACACGCCGCCGCCGCGGGCGGCCCAGCTGAAGGCGCGGGCCGCGGCGGAGGCCGCGGCGGCGGAGGCAAGCGCGGCGGCAGCGGCGGGCGCTTCCGCCGCCTGAGGGCGTCTCCTGCCCGAGCTCGCTTCCGACGGGTCGCGAACCAGCAGGGCCTTCGGTCAGCGATTCGCGGCGAAGGGGCGCACTAGAATCGCCCCGCATGCCCACGAGCGAGAGCCTCGACATCGAGGGACCCGTCGGCCGCCTGGAAGCGATCCTGATGAAGCCCGACGATGCGCCCGTCGCCGCGGCCGTCGTGTGCCACGCGCACCCGCTCCACGGCGGGATGATGCACTTCAAGGTCGTGTTCCGGATCGCGAAGGCGCTGCAGGAGCAGGGCCTCGCCGTGCTGCGCTTCAACTTCCGCGGCGTCGGCCGCAGCGAGGGCGTCCACGACGACGGCAGGGGCGAGCAGGACGACGCGCTCGCCGCGCTCGCGGAGCTGGAGCGGCGGCTGCCGGGGCTGCCGCCCGTGATGGCCGGGTTCTCGTTCGGATCGGTCGTCGCTCTCCACGTGGCGGCGCGCGAGCCGCGCGTGCGCGCCGTGGCCGCGCTCGGCTTCCCGCTCGTCCGCTTCGGCGACGCCGCGACGCTCCAGGCGCCGCGCCAGCCGCGGCTCTTCGTCCAGGGCGAGCGCGACCCGTTCGGCCCGGGCGACGAGCTGCGCGCGCTCGTCGAGCCGCTGCCGCCGCCGCGCGAGCTCGTGATCGTCCCGGGCGCGAGCCACTTCTTCGACGGCCAGCTCGACGCGATGCAGGCGGCGGTGTCGGCGTGGGCGGCGAAGCGGCCCTGGGCGTGAAGCCCGTCAGTGCACGCTCCGCTCCTGGACCGTGCGCTTCGAGGCGAGCGTGAAGCGCGGGTGGGTGGCGTCGCCCTTCATCACGCGCGCGGCCGTGAACTCTCCCACCGCCGGGCCGTGCTTGAAGCCATGGCCCGAGCCGCCGCCGCACAGCCACACGTTCTCGAAGCCCGGGTGGCGGTCGATCACGAAGTCGCCGTTCGAGGTGTTCTCGTACTGGCAGACGCGAGCCTCGACGAGCGGCGCGCCGCGCATCCCCGGGAAGCGCTGCTCCAGGAACGCGCGAGCCGCGGCGAGCGCGTCCGCGGTCGGCACGCGCTCGCCGGTGTCGGGGTCGAACACCGGTCCGTGCTGGTCGTTAGCGATCTTGAGGCCGCGGCCCTCGAGGTCGGGCATGCCGTAGTAGCCCTGGCCGAAGTCGATCCAGGTCGGCAGCGCGCCGGCGCCGAAGCGCGTGTCGCCCTTCGGCACGCCGAAGAAGAAGACCTGCTGTCGCGTCGGGAAGATGCGGTCCGCGAGCGCCCGCGGCGCGAGCTTGCCGAGCCATGGGCCGCAGGCGAGGACGAACGCCCCGGCGCGCAGGGACTCGCCGCCCGTGGTTCGCAGCGCCTCGAGCCGGCCCTCGCCCGCCGGGGGCTCCACGGTCGCGGCCGCGTACAGGACGCCGCGGCGCACGGCGTCGGCGGCGACGGCCTGCACCGCGCGGCGCGCCAGCAGCACGCCGCTGTCGGGCTCGAAGATCGCGGAGCCTCCGCCGATCACCTCGATCTGCGGGTAGCGCCGGCGCAGCTCGCCCTCGTCGAGCCGCTCGTGCGCGATCCTGGACTCCTCGAGCGCCCGCAGGCTCGCGGCCGCGTTCGGGTCGTCGCCCTTCGTCATCCACAGCACGCCTGTGCGCTGGAACAGCTCGGGCCGGCCGACCTCCCCGAAGAACGCCTTCCACATCGCGAGCGAGCGGTGCGAGAAGCGGGTGTAGAAATCGTCGGGGCCGTAGCTCATGCGGATCGCGCGCGACTCGCCGCCCGAGCTGGCGCGGGCGTTGGCGGGGCCGTACTGGTCGACGAGCAGCACGCTCTTGCCGGCGACGCGCAGCTGCCACGCGGTCCAGGCGCCGAAGGCGCCCGCGCCCACCACCACCACGTCGAAGCTCTTGCCGCTGGCTCCGCTCACGCCCTGGTCTCCGGCCGCGGCCTTTCGGCCGGGCAGCAGCACGGACGCCGCGGCGAGCGCGCCCAGAAAGCTGCGCCGGTCCTGTCGCCGCGCGCGCCGCACCCGCGCATCATGCCACGAGGGCTTCCGCGAGGCAGCGGCTTCGGCGCCACCGCCGGAGAGCAGGCGTGCCTGCTAGTTGGCCTCTTCGTTGCAGGCGACGACGCCGTCCGTGACCTTGCAGATGCCGCAGCGCGACCCGGGCCTGGCAGGGTCCGTCGAGAGCGGGACCTCCGGCGCCACGCAGGCCAGGTACACGCCGTCGGCGTAGTGGATCAGCAGGAACTGGTTGTCCGGGTGGTTGGTGCAGCCCCCGTCTCCGAGGCAAGAGTGGAGACGCACGGGCTTTCCCGCTGCGAACACGCCTGTACGTTCACCGTGACCAAACACCCTGCCCCGCCACGGCGACGGCCTCCCGCATCAGTCCCGAAGCCCGAGGGTGGAGGACGAGGGGCTCGGCTCGTCGCTCTCCGCCGTGGCCTCCGCACCCGGGCCGCCGGGCAGCAGCCGGTTGAGCGCCCATGCGAAGAGGCCGGCGAGCGCGTGCGGCAGCAGCTCGGCACGGCCGCCGAGCCACGCGGGGACGAGGACGGCGTACGCCGCGAGGACCGGCGCCGAGTAGCGCCAGAACACGCTGCGCGTGTCCCAGGCGTAGGCCGCGCAGAAAAGCGGCAGCGCGAGGTGCAGGCCGATCGGCGCCGGCCACAGCAGCTGCGCCGCGAACGCGAGGAGCGCCGCTAGCGTCAGCCCCTGCACGAAGCCGAGCGCCACGCGGCCGCGGTCGTAGAGGTAGGGCAGGCCCGCGCCCAAGAGCAGCGCAGCGAGCGCGGCGCGCCCGATCGGCGCGGGCCCGCCGAGCTTCGGCAGCGCGTGGAGCACGTAGGCGCACGTGAACGCGGCGGCCGAGCCGTTGCGGATCCGCTTGGTGAGCCGCCGCTGCGGCACGAGCAGCAGGTCGAGGAGCAGGTAGCCCACGTAGGCATAGCACGGCGCCACGAGCGCGAAGGAGCGCGTCCTCCAGAAGACGAAGAGCGCGAGCCCGAGCGCCGGCACCGCCTCCCCGATCCGCGGCCACGGCGCGCTCGTGCGGTAGAGCTCCTCGATCCTGCGGTCGGCCTTCACTCCCGGCAGCAGCGTGCGCTCGACGCGCGCGCGGAGCTCCGCGAGCAGCGCGTCGGTCGCCGCCTCGCGCTCGAGACCGGCGTAGGCGGCGGGGTCGATCGGGTCGTGGTAGCGGACGTGGATCGTCGCCGGCGCGGGCAGCGCGCGGAAGTAGGGCCAGGCGCGGAAGGCGCCGCGGATCGTGGCCGGATAGAGCGGCGCGCCCGTCTCGAGCGCGAGCCGCGCCGCGCCGCCGCGCAGCTCGGGCTCGAGCCAGCCGTCGCGCGAGCGGCGTCCCTCGGGAAAGATCCCGACCAGGTTGCCTTCGAGCACCAGCTGCTTCGCGCGCGAGTAGGCAAGGGGCCCGCGCCCGGGCCGGATGTCGACCGGGAACGCGCCGAACAGCCGGATCAGGGACCCGAAGAGCGGCACGCGGAAGAGGCGGTCCCAGGCCATGAACAGGATCGGCCGCTTCACCTGGAGCGAGAGCAGCACCGGGTCGAGGTAGGAGGGGTGGTTGGCGGCGATCAGCGCCGGCCCCGCGGCCGGCAGCTTCTCCTCCCCCACGCAGTCGTAGGTGAAGAGCAGCTTGAACAGCGCCTCGAGGAACGACAGCAGCGCGCCGCGGATCACGGGCGCGAGGCGGCGCCCGCGCGCTTGGGATGGCGCCCCGGCAGCGCCTCGAGCTCCGGCCGCACGAGCGCGAGCTCCTGCTCGAGCGTTCCGGCGATCTCGGCGGCGCCCTCGGTCGAGCCCGAGCGGCCCAGCACCTCGAGCCGCGCGCACAGCTCCGCCATGCGGCGCGCGCCGATGTTGCCGCAGCTGCCGAGGAAGCTGTGGGCCTCGCGCTCGAGCCCGGCGGCATTGCCCTTGGCGGCCTTCTTGATCGCCGTGAGCCGCGCGGGTGCGATGCGCAGGAAGGTGGCGACGATCTCGTCCATCAGCGTGCCGTCGTCGTCCACCGACATCAGGTTCTGCACGATCGCCTCGTCGAGCAGCTGCCCGTCTCCCGCGGGCGCGGCGGCGGCGCGCTCGGCCGCCGCGCTGGGCGCGCCCACCCACTTGCGCAGCACCGCCGCGAGCGCCTCCGGCGTGACCGGCTTGCTGACGTAGTCGTCCATGCCGGCGTCGATGCACTTCTCGCGGTCGCCCTTCATGGCGCTCGCGGTCATCGCGATGATCGGCACGCGCCGCGCGCCGCGCGTCTCGCGCTGACGGATCCGCCGCGTCGCCTCGTAGCCGTCCATCCCGGGCATCTGGCCGTCCATCAGCACCGCGTCGTAGCGGCGCCGGGCGCAGGCGGCGAGCGCCTCCTTGCCGTTCTCGGCCAGCTCGACGCCGTAGCCGAGCCGCTCGAGGATCTTCGCCGCCACCTTCTGGTTGACCTCGTTGTCCTCGGCCACCAGCACGTGGGCGGAGATCGCCGGCCGCTGCTCGCGCAGGCTGTGGCGCGTGACGAGGTGCGGCGCGCGCCGCGCCTCGTCGAGCACCTCGACCAGGCAGTCGTAGAGGTCGGCCTCGTCGACGGGCTTGGTCAGGTACGCGGCGATGCCGATGCGCGCGGCCTCGGCGCCGTGGCCGCGCTGGCCGAACGAGGTGAGCAGCACCAGCCGCGCGCCGGCGAGGGCCGCATCCTGCTTGATCGCGCGCGCGAGCGCGAGGCCGTCCATCTCCGGCATCTTCATGTCCAGGATCGCGAGCTCGTAGCCCGCGCCCGCCGCCGCGGCCTGCTGCAGCTGGGCGAGCGCCTTCGGCCCCGACTCGACCGCCGTCACGCGCAGGCCCCAGTAGCCGAGCTGGTGGCGCAGGATCTGGCGGTTGGTCGCGTTGTCGTCGACCACCAGCACGCGCCGGCCCGCCAGCCGGGCGGAGGGGGGCGGCGCGGTCGTGACCTGGGTCTGGCGCGCGAGCCGCACCGTGAACCAGAACGTGCTGCCGTGACCGGGGCGGCTCTCGACGTCGATCGAGCCGCCCATCAGCGCGACCAGCCGGCGCGAGATCGCGAGGCCGAGGCCGGTGCCGCCGTAGCGGCGGCTGGTCGAGCCGTCGGCCTGGACGAAGGACTGGAACAGGCGCGGCTTCAGCTCGGCGTCGATGCCGATGCCGGTGTCGCGCACCTCGAAGCGGACGAGGGCGCTCTCCTCGGCCGACTCGGCGAGCGTCACGCGCAGCACCACCTCGCCCTTCTCGGTGAACTTGACCGCGTTGCCGACCAGGTTGGTGAGCACCTGCCGCAGCCGCCCGGGGTCGCCGCGCAGGGCGTTCGGCACGTCGTGGCGGATCAGGCACAGAAGCTCGAGCCCCTTGGCGTTGGCATCCTCGGCGAACGAGCCGAGCACCTCGCGCACGGCGCGGCGCAGGTCGAAGTCGACGTGCTCGAGGTCGACGCGCCCGGCCTCGATCTTCGAGAAGTCGAGAATGTCGTTGATGATCTCGAGCAGCGCGCGCCCCGACTGGTCGATCACCTCGGCGTACTCGCGCTGCTCGGCGGTGAGCGGCGTGTCCATCAGCAGCCGCGTCATCCCGATCACGCCGTTCATCGGCGTGCGGATCTCGTGGCTCATGTTGGCCACGAACTCGGACTTGAGCCGCGAGGCCTCGAGCGCCGACTGGCGCGCGCGCACGAGCACGTCGATGCTCTGCGCCGCGAGCACGACGCCCGCCACCGCGCCGTGCTCGTCGCGCCACGGGTGCACGGTCCAGCGCATGAACACGGCCGTGCCGTCCTCGCGGGGCAGGGAGTCCTCCGGCTCGCTCACCACCTCGCCGGCGAGCGCGCGCGCGAAGACGGCTCGATAGCGCTCCGGCATCCCCGGCCAGACCTCGCCGAGCGGGCGCCCCACGACGGACGGCTCGCTCACCCCGAGGTAGCGCAGCCAGCGCGCGCTGTGGGCCAGGTGCCGGAGCTCGCGGTCGAGCATCGCCATCGCGACCGGGGCGTGCGCCACCACCTGGCGCAGCTGCTCGCGCTCGCGCTCGATCGCCTGGTGGAGCAGCTGGCGCTCGGTGACGTTGCGCGCCACGGCCTGGAGCCCCGCGTAGCGGCCGCCCTCGACGAGGAGCTGCGCCCGCTGGCCGACCCAGAGCTCCTCGCCGCCCGGCATCGCGAGCGGGAACTCGCAGTAGCTCATGCCGATGCCCTGCTGGCGCTGGTCCTCGTAGAAGCGGCGCGCCTGCTCGCGGTAGTCGGCGCGCACGAGCTCGAGGAACGGACGCCCGACGAGACCGGCGGCGTCCTGCCCGAGGAGCTCCCCGGTCGCCGGGTTGGCGTAGGCGATCCGGCCCTCGGCGTCGACGCGCAGGATCGGATCGCCCGCGCCCTCGACGAGCGCGCGGAAGCCTCCGTCGCGGCCGCCGCGCCGCAGCGACAGCCAAAGCGCCACCGCGAGAGAGGCGGCGAGCAGGCTCAGCGCGACGAGGCTCGGTATCACTCGTGCTTCTCTTGGCTACTCAGCAGGATACAGGGTAAGGTCGCGCCACGCGGCGGTCAAGAAAGGCGCCACATTCCCTGGAACCTGGCCGCGCACTCCGGCGTTCCAGTTTCAAACAGGAGGTGTGCCTTGGACTGGCTGGCTCGTGACCTTCGGACCGGTCTGCGTCTCCTGGGGCGCGACAAGGCCTACAGCCTCACCGCCGCGGCCACGCTCGCGCTCTGCCTGGGGGCGAACACGGCTCTGTTTTCCGTGGTGCACCAGGTGCTGCTGCGGCCGCTGCCGGTGCCCGAGCCCGAGCGGATCCTCCTCATGAGCAACCAGTATCCGGGTGCGGGCGCGAGCGACAGCTCGAACTCCGGCGTGCCCGACTACTACGATCGCCTGCGCGAGACGAGCGTCTACGACGAGCAGGCGCTCTTCAACACCGGCAGCGTGAGCCTCGACGAGGACGGCCGGCCCGTGCGCGTCGAGGTCATGAACGTCACGCCGTCGTACCTGCGCGTGATGCGGACGGCACCCGCGCTCGGCCGGCCGTTCACGAACGAGGAGGGCGAGCCGGGGAGCGAGAAGAAGGTGCTGCTGAGCGACGGGCTCTGGCGGAGCCTCTTCGCCGCCGATCCCGGCGCGGTCGGCAAGGACCTGCGCATCGACGGCCAGCCGTACACCGTCGTCGGAGTGATGCCGCGCGCCTTCGAGGCGCTGGCGCCGGGCGTCAGCCTGTGGCGCCCGCTCGCGTTCACGGCCGAGGAGAAGTCCGACGAGCGCCGCCACAGCAACAACTGGTGGAACGTCGGCCGGCTCAAGGCCGGCGCGACGCCGCGGCAGGCCCAGGCCCAGGTCGACGCGCTGAACGCGGCGAACCTCGAGCGCTTCCCGCAGTACAAGGAGCTGCTGGTCAATGCCGGCTTCCACACCCAGGTCGACCGCTTCCCCGACCACCTGGTGCGCCACGTCAAGCCGATCCTGATCCTGCTGTGGGGCGGCGCGCTCTTCGTGCTGCTGATCGGGTGCCTGAACGTCGCGAACCTGGCGCTCGTGCGCGCGCGGGTGCGCGCCAAGGAGATGGCCACGCGCATGGCGCTCGGCGCGGCGTCGTGGCAGCTCGCTCGCCAGCTCGTGGTCGAGAACGTCCTGCTCACCGCCGTCGCCGGCGCGCTGGGCCTGGCACTCGGCGCAGGGGCGCTGCGCTTCGCGTCCGGCTTCGACTTCCAGGACCTGCCCTACGGCAAGGAGATCGGCCTCGACGGCACGGCCGCGCTCTACGCTCTCGGGCTCTCGCTCGGGATCGCGAGCCTGCTCGGCCTGCTGCCGCTCGTGAGCGCATTGCGCACGAGTCCGAGCAGCGTGCTGCGGCAGGAGGGAAGGGGCTCGACGGGCGGCGGTGCGGCGGGCGCGCTGCGCCGCGCGCTGGTGGTCGGGCAGGTGGCCTTCACCTTCGTGCTGATGCTGGGCGCCGGCCTGCTGCTCGCGAGCTTCGCGAACGTGCTCAAGGTCGACTCCGGCTTCGTGCCCGAGCGCGTGGCGACGGCTTCGGTCTCGCTTCCCCGCTCGCGCTACGCCGACGAGAAGGCGCGCCGCGCGTTCGTCGACGAGGCGCTGCGGCGCGTGCGCGCGCTCCCCGGCGTGACGGTCGCGGGCGCCACGGACACGATCCCCTTCTCGGGCGCGCACAACGACAGCGTGATCATCGCCGAGGGCTACCTGATGAAGCCCGGCGAGTCGGTGATCTCGCCCTCGCAGGTGGAGATCACGCCGGGCTACTTCGAGGCGATGGGCGCAAAGCTCGTAGCCGGTCGCTTCTTCGAGGAGAAGGACACGGACGGCGCGCAGAAGGTGGTGATCGTCGACCGCAAGCTCGCCGCGCGCTTCTGGCCCGGCCAGGACCCGATCGGCCGGCGGCTCTACTTCCCGACGGACCTCAACCAGCTGCTGGCCGTCACCGACAAGACCGTGTTCCTGACCGTCGTCGGCGTGGTGGCCGACATCAAGCTGGACGACATCACCGAGGGCGATCGCGCGGTGGGCGCCTGCTACCACCCGGTCGCACAGAACGGGCCGCGCCTCGTGACCTTCGCAGTGAAGACGGCGACGCGCGGCGCTTCGCTCACGACGTCGCTGCGCGGCGTGATCGCGTCGCTCGACCCAGAGCTGCCGCTCTTCGACGTGCGGCCGCTCGACGAGCTCCTGGAGCGGTCGCTGCTCAACCGCCGGGCGCCCGCCCAGCTCGCGCTCGGGTTCGGCAGCGTCGCGCTCCTGCTCTCGGCGGTCGGCCTCTACGGCGTGCTCGCGTACCTGGTCACGCAGCGCCGGCGCGAGATCGGCATCCGCCTCGCGCTCGGCAGCAGCACGCGCGCGGTCTTCGACCTGGTGCTGCGCGAGGGGCTGCTGCTGCTCGCGATCGGCTTCGTGACCGGCGGTGCCGGGGCGTTCCTGCTGCGCTCGAGCCTGGAGAGCCAGCTGTTCGGGGTGAAGGCGGCCGACCCGCTCGTGATCGCAGCCGCGAGCGCGCTGCTCGCGGTCGTGGCGCTCGTGGCCTGCACGCTGCCCGCGCGCCGCGCGACGCGCGTCGACCCGCGGATGGTGCTCGAGTAGCCGAGCCATCCGAGCCTCTTGCGCCTACGCCAGCCGCTCGACCCGGCCCCGGCCCCGCGCCGCTTCGCGCAGGCCGTCAATGCGGCGTTCAATCTCGCGAGCGGGCTCGCGCTCGTGGCCGGCTGGACCGTGACAGCCTGGGTGCTGCAGGCCATGCTGGTCGCGGCGTTCTCGCTGCTGATGTTCGCCAGGTTCTGCCTGGGAGCCTACCTGTTCCACGTCCTCAGGGGAGAAGCGGCGTTCGCCAACCGGACCCTGCCCTGGTCGCGCGGGCAGGGCCGCGCCGGCTGACGGGCGCTCCAGAGGGGCTTCCTGTTGACGTTCCTGCCTTTTCTGTCCGGGAAGGGCAGCCTCGTGCTCGACGGCGGCCTGGCCACGGAGCTCGAGAAGGCCGGCTTCGATCTCGACCACCCACTCTGGTCGGCGCGCGTGCTCGCGACAGCTCCCGCGGCGATCGCCGCGGTCCACCGCGCCTATCTCGAGGCGGGGGCCGACTGCATCACCGCCGCGAGCTACCAGGCGACACTCGCCGGATTCGAGCGCGACGGCCGCTCGCGCGCCGAAGCGGAAGGGCTGTTGAAGCGGAGCGTGACGCTCGCGCTCGAGGCTCGCGACCGCTTCTGGGCCGACGAGCGCAACCGCCCGGGCCGCCTGCGGCCGCTGGTCGCCGCGAGCGTCGGGCCTTACGGGGCGTTCCTCGCGAACGGGGCGGAGTACACGGGCGACTACGACAGGGGCGAGGCGGGACTCGTCGACTTCCATCGCGAGCGGCTGCGGCTGCTGGCCGCCTCGGGCGCTGACCTGCTCGGCTGCGAGACGATTCCTTCCGCGGACGAAGCGCGGGCCTTGTCCACGCTCTTGGCCGGGTCGCTGGGGCCGCCGGCCTGGATCAGCTTCAGCTGCCGCGACGGCGAGCGGCTGCGCGACGGCACGCCGCTCGCCGAGTGCGTGCGGCTCGTCGATCCCCTGCCGCGCGTCGTCGCGATCGGCGTGAACTGCACGGCGCCCGAGCACGTCCTGAGCCTGCTCCGCGCGGCGGCCGGAGCAACCGCGAAGCCCCTCGTGGCCTATCCGAACTCCGGCGAGGAGTACGACCCGGTGCAGAAGGCCTGGCGCGGGACGGCGAGCCGCGAGCGCTGGGCCGAGCTCGGGCGCGTCTGGCGCACCGCCGGCGCCCGTCTCATCGGCGGGTGCTGCCGCACCGGCCCGGAAGAAGTGCGACGCCTGCGCGCCGCGCTCGCCTGAGGCGCCCCCGCGCGGCACGGAAACTCGCTAACATCCGCGCGGGAACCCCATGCTCGCGCTCCTCGGCCTGCTGACGATCCTCGCGCTGCAAACCCTGATCGTCTTCCGAAAGACGACGCCGCTCGTCGCGCTGATCGTGGTGCCGATCGCGGCCGCGCTCGCCTCGGGTTTCGGCCTCGAGACCGGAAAGTTCGTCGTGACGGGCATCCAAGGCATCGCGCCCGTCGTCGCGATGTTCGTGTTCGCGGTCCTCTTCTTCGGCGTGATGTCGGACGCCGGTCTCTTCGATCCGGTGATCGAGCGCGTGCTCGGCGTCGTGGGAGATCGGCCGGCGTGGATCGTCCCGGGCACGGCGCTCCTGGCCGCGCTCGTCCACCTCGACGGCTCGGGCGCGATCACGTTCCTGGTCGTGGTCCCGACGCTGCTGCCGCTCTACGCGCGGCTCGGGATGGACCGCCGCCTGCTCGCGTGCGCCGCGGCGATGGCCGCGGGCGTGATGAACGTGCTGCCCTGGGGCGGGCCGACGCTGCGCGCCGCGGCGTCGCTCAAGCTGTCCGTTGCCGAAGTCTTCAGCCCGCTGCTGCCGGCGCTCCTCGTCGGCCTCGTGTACGTGCTCGCGACGTCCTACGCGCTCGGGAGGAGAGAGGAGCGGCGCCTCGCGCGTGCGGCAGGCCCCGAGAGCGAGGCCGAGGCCGGCAGCAGGGATGAGACGACCCAGCCCGCGCGCGAGCTCACGCAGGACCAGCGCGCCCTCAGGCGGCCGCGCCTGTTCTGGGCGAACCTGCTGCTGACGCTCGGCGCGCTCGGGACGCTGGTCTCCGGCGCCGTCCCGCCTGCGGTCGTGTTCATGGTCGGAGCGGCGGTCGCGCTCCTGCTCAACTACCCGCACGTCGAAGAGCAGCGCCGGCGCGTCGACGCCCACGCGCGCGCGGCGATCATGATGGCGAGCCTCCTGCTCGCCGCGGGGGTGCTGATCGGCGTGTTGCAGGGATCGGGCATGCTCACGGCGATGGCGAAGGCCGCGGTCGAGCACGTGCCCGTCGGGCTCGCGCGCCACGTCCCGCTCGTGCTCGGCTTCGTCGCGATGCCGCTCAGCCTGCTGTTCGACCCGGACTCGTTCTACCTCGGCGTGCTGCCGGTGGTCGCCGAAACCGGCCGGCTGCTCGGCGTCGAGCCCGTCCACGTCGCGCGCGGCGCGCTGCTCGGCCAGATGACGACGGGCTTTCCGGTGAGCCCGCTCACGCCGTCGACCTTCCTGCTGGTCGGGCTCGCGGGCGTCGAGCTCGGCGAGCACCAGCGCTTCTCGATTCCCCTCCTCTGGGGCGCCTCGATCGTGATGACACTGACCTGCATCGCGCTCGGCGTCCTCCCGCTGTGAGAACGGTTCGCGTCGGGGCGGGCGCGGGCTACGCGGGAGACCGCATCGAGCCCGCGGTCGAGCTTGCGGAGCAGGGGGCGCTCGACTATCTCGCCTTCGAGTGCCTCGCCGAGCGGACGATCGCGCTGGCTCAGCAGGCGAGGCGCCAGGACCCCTCGAAGGGCTACGACCCGCTGCTCGAGGAGCGCATGCGCGCCGTGCTGGCTCCGTGCCGGGCAAATCGGGTTCGGGTCGTGACGAACGCGGGAGCCGCGCACCCGGTCGCGGGCGCCGAGGCAGTGGTCGAGGTCGCGCGGTCGCTCGGCCTTCGCGGCCTGAAGGTCGCGGCCGTCACCGGCGACGACGTGCTCGAAGCGTTGCGACGCGGCGAGCTGCGCGACGACGAAGGGGGCGTGCCCCTCGCCGGCCTCGTCGATCGCGTGGTGTCGGCCAACGCCTACATCGGCGCGGCGCCGATCGTCGAAGCCCTCGCGCGGGGGGCCGACGTGGTTGTCACGGGTCGCGCCGCCGACCCGTCGCTCTTCCTGGCGCCGCTCGTCCACGAGCTCGGCTGGGCGATGGACGACTGGCCCCGGCTCGGGCAGGGCACCCTCGTCGGGCACCTGCTCGAATGCGCGGGCCAGGTCACCGGCGGGTACTTCGCCGACCCGGGCTTGAAGGACGTCCCGGACCTCGCTCGGCTAGGCTTCCCGATCGGCGAGGTCGCGGACGACGGCTCCGTCGTGATCACGAAGGTCGAGGGCTCGGGCGGGCGCGTGACCGCGGCCACTTGCAAGGAGCAGCTGCTCTACGAGATCCACGACCCGAGCCGCTACCCGACGCCCGACGTGGTGGCCGACTTCTCCGGGGTGAGCGTGCGTGAGATCGGGCGCGATCGCGTGCGGCTCGACGGGGCGACGGGGCACCCGCGGCCCGCCGAGCTGAAGGTCTCCGTGGGCTACCGCGACGGCTGGATCGGCGAGGGCCAGATCGGCTACGCCGGGCCGGGCGCCGTCGCGCGTGGCCGGCTCGCGTTGGAGATCGTCGCCGAGCGGCTGAAGCTCATCGGAGTGCGCTGCCGCGAGACCCGCTTCGACCTGATCGGGCTCGACAGCCTGCACGGACCGCGGCTCTCGGCGGCAGCTCCCGAGCCCTACGAGGTGCGCGCGCGGGTCGTGGCGCGCACCGATCGCCTCGAGGACGCCGTCCGTGTCGGCAACGAGGTCGAGGCGCTCTACACGAACGGTCCGGCCGGCGGCGGCGGCACGAGCAAGCTGACGCGCGAGGTCCTGGCTGTCGCGTCCGCGTTCGTGGCCCGCGAGCGCGTCGTCACCGCGGTGCAGGTGCTGGAGGCCTGAGGTGCAGCTGGGACAGATCGCCCACACGCGCGCCGGCGACAAGGGCGAGACGCTGAACGTCTCCGTGATCGCGTACCGGCCCGAGGACTACGGGCTGCTCGAGGCGCAGGTGACGGCCGAGCGCGTGAAGGAGCACTTCCGCGGGATCGCGCTCGGCGAGGTGGTGCGCTACGCGCTCCCCCGCCTCGGCGCGCTCAACTTCGTGCTTCACCGCGCGCTCGGCGGCGGCGTCACGCGCTCGCTGGCGCAGGACGCCCACGGCAAGAGCCTGAGCTCCGCGATCCTGAGCCTCGAGCTGCCGGTTTGACAGCCCTGCCGGGCCGGCGATAGCGTCCGCGCGACTTCTCGGAGGAACCTCGATGCCCGCTCGACGCTCGACCCTCGCTGCGACTCTCGCGCTCTCCCTCGCCGCGCCGGCCGCGCGCGCGCAGGCCCCCGACACTCCCGAGCCCGGCTCGAGCGAGGCGATCGCGGCCGCCACCACCGAGGCACGCTTCGTGACGCCGTGGGTCTCCTACGTGCCCGATGTGGCGGGCGTGCCATCGCCGACGAAGCACCTCGGCCACATCGTCGGGGCGCCGGGCGAGCTCTCGAGCACCACGAAGATCTACTCCTACTACCGCGCGCTCGCCGCCGCCACGCGCCGCGTGCGCGTCGAGGTGATCGGCCACTCGGAAGAGGGCCGCGAGATCCTGCTGATCGCCGTCGGCGACGAGAAGAGCCTCGACGAGGCGGAGGCCGGCCGCAAGGCGATGGCCGAGCTCGCCGACCCGCGCAAGACCTCGCCCGAGCGCGCCGAGGAGATCATGGCGTCGGTCAAGCCGTCCTACCTGCTCCATGGCGGCCTGCACTCCACGGAGACCGGCTCGCCCGAGATGCTGATGGAGCTCGCGCACCGGCTGGCGGTCTCCGAGCAGCCGATGATCCGAGAGATCCGCGAGCGGCTGATCGTGCTGATCAATCCCTGCGCCGAGCCCGACGGGCGCGACCGCATGGTCGACTGGTTCTACCGCCACCTGAAGGGCAAGACCGACTACGACAACCTGCCGCCGCTGTCGCCGCCCTACTGGGGCAAGTACGTGCGCCACGACAACAACCGCGACGGGATCCAGAGGAAGCTCGCGCTCACGCGCGCGACGCAGGATGCCTACCTCAAGTGGCTGCCGCTCGTGATGCACGACCTGCACGAGTCGGTGCCGCTCCTGTCGATCTGGACCGGCACCGGCCCCTACAACCCCAACCTCGACCCGAGCGTCTTCAGCGAGTGGCACACGATCGCGTTCCAGGAGGTCGCGACGCTCACCGCGATGGGGCTGCCCGGCGTCTGGACCTACGGCTTCGGCGAGGGCTTCGCGCAGGTCTACCAGGACTCGCCCGCGATCAACCACAACGGGATCAGCCGCGGCTACGAGACGTTCGGCAACGCCAGCGCCGAGACGATGGAGCGGGTGATCGACCCCGAACGCAGCCGCTGGACGGGCCGCGCGGTCACCGAGAGCGACTGGTACCGGATGGTGCCGCCGCCGAAGAAGCTCAAGTGGTCGCTGCGCAACAACACGAACTTCATGGAGACGGGCGTTCTCACGGCTCTCCAGTACGCGGCCAGCAACCGCTCGGAGATGCTCCACAACTTCTGGCGCCGCGGCGTGAACCAGGTCAGGAAGGGCGAGAGCGAGAAGCCGTACGCGGTCGCGATCCCCGAGAAGCAGGACGACCGGCGGCGCCTGGCGCGGCTCGTGAACCTGCTGCGCGAGCACGGGATCGAGGTCCAGCGGGCGCAGGAGGCGTTCAAGGTCAAGGAGGGCGACTATCCCGCCGGCACCTACGTGGTGCGGATGGACCAGCCGTACCGCGGCTTCGCGCTCGACCTGCTGGTGCCGCAGAAGTACCCGATCGACAAGGCGCCCTACGACGCCTACGACGACGTCGCCTGGGCGCTGCCGATCGCGCTCGGCGTCGAGGCGAAGCCGATCGAGGACCCGGAAGTGCGAAACGTCAAGCTCGCGCCGCTCGCCGAGCGCGTCTCGTACAAGGGCCAGCTGGCGGGCGACGCGCCGGTCTACCTCGTGCGCGACTCCGGCCAGGAGGCGCTCCTCGCGGCGCGCGTGAGGCTCACGGGCTTCAAGGTCGAGGCGGCCGAGAAGGCGTTCGCGTCCGGCGGCAAGGACTACCCCGCGGGCTCGTGGATCGTCAGCGGCCAGACCGGGCTTCGCTCGGCGCTCGAGAACGTGGCCGCCGACCTCGCGATCGACGTCGACTCGGCGCCCTCGGCGCCCGACGTCAAGCGCCACCTCGTCGACCTGCCGCGCCTCGCGGTGCTCCAGGCCTGGAGCGACACGCAGGCGGCGGGCTGGGTGCGCATGGTGTTCGACGACGAGCGCGTCCCGTACTCGCTGATCATGGACGAGGACGTGCGCCGGGGAGGCCTGCGCGAGCGCTTCGACCTGATCCTGTTCCCGGACACGGGCCGCAGCCTGAAGGACATGGCCACCGGGATCGACACGCGCTTCTCCCCGCTCGCGTTCACCAAGACCCCGCAGTACCCGAGCCACGGCACTCCTACGTCGACCGCCGACATGACGGGCGGCTTCGGCTGGACCGGGATCCAGAACCTCGACGACTTCGTGCGCAAGGGCGGCGTGCTGGTGACCCTCGGCGAGGCCTCGACGCTCCCCATCGACGCCGGCATCGCGCGCGACGTGCGCCGCGCGAACGTCAAGAACCTGCAGAACCCCGGCAGCGAGCTGCGCGTGCGCTTCCGCCGCCCCGACCACCCGCTGGCCTACGGCTTCCCCGAGACGACGTCGGTTTTCCGCGCCGGCGAGCCGGTCTACGCCGTGCGGCGCGCGGACGAGGGGCGCATCGTGCTGCAGTGGGGCACGAAGATCCCAAAGGACGACGACGAGGAGAAGGCGGACGACAAGGCCGACGACAAGAAGGACAAGCCGAAGGAGCCGCCGCTCGTCGTGAGCGGCGGCGTCAAGGGAGGCGACGAGCTGGTCGGCAAGCCCGCTCTCCTCGACGTCGAGGTCGGCAAGGGCCGCGTGATCGCCTTCGGCTTCGACCCGATCCACCGCTACCAGACCGAATCGGACTTCCGGCTGGTCTGGAACGCGATCCTGAACTGGAACGACCTGCCGCCCGCGCCGCCGCGCTGACGCGCGCCCCGGTCATTGCCAGCGGAAGATCCGCAGCGCCACCGCGAAGCTCAAGCCGCCCCAGAGCGCGAGGTTCAGCAGCTGCGGCGCGGTCGCTGCGAGGCTCGCGCCGTCGAGCATCACCGCGCGCAGCGCGTCGTTGAGCGCCGTGAGCGGCAGCGCTTTCACGAAGGGCTGGATCGCCGCCGGAAAGCGCTCGGTGGAGAAGAAGATCCCCGAGAACACCCACATCGGGACCATCACCAGGTTCATGATCCCGGAGACGCCCTCGATCGTGCGCGGGCGTGCGGCCGTCAGCAGCCCGAGACCGGTGAACGCGAGCGCGCCCAGCAGCGAGACGACGGCGAGAGCCACGAGCGAGCCGCGCAGTGGCACGTGCAGCAGCAGGCAGGCGAACAGCAGGAGCGCTCCCGCCTCGGGCACGAGGAAGATGAGCCGGGCCAGCAGCTGCGCCGCGAGCAGCTGCGAGCGGCGCACCGGCGCGGCCACGAGCCGCTTCAAGAGCTTGCCGTTGCGCGCCACCACCAGCGAGAAGCCGACGCCCCACATGCCCGTCCCCATCAGGTTCATGCCCAGGAGCCCCGGCACCAGGAAGTCCACGTAGCGCGCGCCCGGCTCGGTGACCAGGACCGCCGCGGGCGCGAACGCGTCGCTGCGACCCGCGGCGCGCTGCAGCGCGGCGTCCACCGCGAGCCGCGCGGCGAGGCTCTCGGGCTGGGTCGGGTCGTAGCTGTAGGTCGGGGGCTCCCCCGCCGACACCACCAGCACCACGCGGCCGCGCACGAGCGCCGCGCCCGCCTGCGCCTCGCCGAGCGTCTCGGGCTTGAGGCTCGGCTCGGCCCGCAGCGCCGCGAGCCGCGCCTCCGCCGCGGGACCCTGGACGACCGCGACGGGCAGCGCGTCGGGAGGCCGGCTGCGGAACGCGAGCCCGAGGATCGCGGTGAGCAGGATCGGGAACACGAACACCCAGAACACGGCCTCCGGCTCGCGTATGAGCTCGCGCACACGCGCGAGCGTCAGCTCCACGAGCGGGTGGCGGACCCGGGTCGCGCGCGGCTCAGGCATCGCGCAGTGTGCGGCCGGTCTTGGCCACGAACACGTCCTCGAGCGTCGCGTGGTGGGTCGCGAGCTGCGAGACCGAGCTGCCGCGCTCCGCGAGCGCGCCGAGCAGCGCGGGCAGCGCGCGGTGCACCTCGCGCACGGTGAGCCGGAAGCGCCCGTCCTCGTGCGCCACGCCCTCGACGCTCGGCAGCGCCTTGAGCGTGTCGACGGGAATCGGCGCCCCGTCCTCGACCGCGAACTCGATCACGTGCTCGGCCCCGAGCGAGGCGACGAGCTCGCGCGGCGTGCCGAGCGCGATCAGGCGCCCGTGGTCCACGATCGCCACCCGGTCGCAGAGCCGCTCCGCCTCCTCCATGTAGTGCGTGGTGAGCAGCACAGTGCGCCCGCGCGCCTTCAGGGCCTCGACGATCCCCCAGCTCTGGCGCCGCGACTGCGGGTCGAGGCCGGTCGTGGGCTCGTCGAGGAAGACGAGATCCGGGTCGCCGACGAGCGCGCACGCGAGCGACAGCCGCTGCTTCTGCCCGCCCGACAGCGTCTTCACGTAGGCGTCCTGCTTCTCCTGCAGCTGGACGAGCGCGAGCGTCTCGGCGACGCTCGGGCCGCGCGGGTAGAAGCTGCGGAAGAGCGCGATCACCTCGCGCACGCGCAGCTTCTCCTGGAACTTCGTCTCCTGCAGCTGGACCCCGAGCCGGCGCGCGCAGCGCCCGCGCATCCCCCTTCCACGACTCGCCGAGCACGCTCACCTCGCCCGCGTCGGGCTCGGTCAGGCCCTCGCAGATCTCGACCGTCGTGGTCTTGCCGGCGCCGTTCGGGCCCAGCAGGCCGAAGCACTCGCCGCTCGCCACCTCGAGGTCGAGCCCGTCGACGGCCACGACCGCGCCGTAGCGCTTGACGAGGCCCCTGCAGCGGAGGGCGGCGCCGGCCGCGGCCACGCTAGCGGCCCGCCGCGGCAGGCCGCAGCCGCCGGTCCGCGAAGTCGAGGTAGCGCTCCCAGTCCCAGGCCGTGAGCGCGTGGACGCCGGTGCGCCGGTGGTAGGCGATCGTACCGCCCACGTAACGGTCGGGAGCGGGCGGCTCGGCTACCCCGAGGCCGTCCTTGCCGAGCAGCAGGTAGACGGGCTCGGCGGCCTTCGCGGAGAGGAACTCGCCGCGCGGATCGGCCCAGAGGTCCTTGGTGGCGCTCGCGACGTAGAGCGGGCGCGGCGCGATGAGCGCGAGCAGCTCGTGCTGGTCCACCGGCATGGAGGCCTCCTTGCCGGCGTACTCGCGGTAGCGCACGCAGAACCAATGCGGGAACGCGCGCGTGATGTCCTCGGTACGCTCGCCGAACTGCCTCCGCGCGAGCGCCGCACCGCCTTCGCCGGAATCGTTGGAGACGACGAGTGCTATGCGCTCGTCCTGCGCGCCGGCCCAGAGCGCGGCCTTGCCGAGCCGCGAGTGGCCAATCACGGCGACGCGATTGCCGTCGATCTCCGGCAGCGTCCGCAGGTAGTCGAGCGCGCGCGAGAGCCCAAAGGCCCACGCCGCGAGCGCGCCCCAGTCGTCGGAAGCGAAGGCGCCGTTGGCACCCGGGCCGATCCGGCCGCGCACGCCGTCCTTCCAGCCGTCCGCGTGGTCGGGCTCGAGGTCGCCGTAGTAGGCGCTCGCGAGCGCGTAGCCGCGCTTCAGGATCGCCTCGACCGGCCAGGCGTCCCTGGCGTTGCCGCGCGTCGCGGCGGTGGCCCGATGGGCCACGATGCCGGGGCCGTCGCGCATCCACGCCTTCGAGACGGGCACCGCGGGATCGCGGCTGAGAGTGTGGTTGCCGCCGAAGCTCAGGCCGAGGAACGCGGGGACCGGGCCCTTTGCGGCGTTCGGCACGTAGAGCAGCAGGTCGAAGGCTGGTCCTTTCTCGCTGCCGTCGAGCAGCACCCTGCACCTGGCGGCGCGTGGCGAGCCCCCCGAAGGCATCCCGCGCGGTCTCGGAGACCACGAAGCGCATCGCCGCGACGGGCGCGGGGCTCCGCCCGTAGACGTGGGTCTCGAAGAGCCCCAGGATCTCCGCGCGGCGCTGGCGCCAAGCGTCGGGGCTCGCGACCTCTCGCCCATCCTCGAAGCGCAGCGGGTCGGGCAGCGTGTAAGGGGGCACCTTCGCCTCGTCGTATTGCGCATTCGCCGGTTGCGCCGCCGCGCGCGCGGCGAGCGCTGCGAGGATCAGGCCGGCCTTCAGGGAGAAGCGGAGCATGCCCGGATTATCGCGCGCCGGGCGCGCTCCGCCGAATGCAGCTGCGCGGCGCGGCCGTGACCGCGCGCGCTGCACCTCGACCTTGAGGGATCGTCGACGCATGCAGGTAGAAGGCTCTCATCTTGCAGAGTCCGGGGGTGGAATAGCCTTGCGGTGAGCACTGGCAATGCTCTAGGCTCGACCCCCAAAAGCTACAGCACAGACAACGGGCCTGTGCAGAAGGGGGAACCGTGGCCCCTGATGCCGAGCGGCCTCTGGTCGGAAGGCGGTCAGAGCGGGCGGTCCGGACTCGTGTCTCCCTGCTGGC
The DNA here is from genome assembly GCA_963740655.1 of uncultured Acidobacteriota bacterium. Classification (GTDB taxonomy): domain Bacteria; phylum Acidobacteriota; class Vicinamibacteria; order Fen-336; family Fen-336; genus DATBSL01. The sequence goes on along the minus strand of CAVUFF010000011.1, from coordinate 169,024 downwards.
TGCAATAATGGTATGGGTGGCCACGCCGGCCGCGGCCCAGGCCGTGTACGGCAGCATCGCGGGCACCGTCGCTGACTCGAGCGGCGCGAGCGCGCCCGGGGCGCGAGTGACCATCACCAGCCTGGAGCGTGGCACCGTCGACACGGTCTCCTCCAACGCGGCAGGCTATTACCTCAAGGACCGACTGCTCCCCGGACGATACGAGCTGAAGACGGAGCTGACCGGCTTCAAGACCCAGGTCGTGACGCCGGTCGTCGTGGGCGTGGACGCGCAGACGAAGGTCGACCCGGTGCTGCAGCCGGGGGATGTCACGGACGAGGTCACGGTGACGGCGACCGGCGGCCAGCTCCTGAAGACCGACCGCGCCGACGTGGCCACGAGCTTTGAGGCGAGCCAGGTCACGGATCTGCCAGTGCTCGACCGGAACCTCACGAGGTTCCTGATGCTGACGCCGGGAGCCCAGGAGCAACCCTGGCAGCACGCGTCCGCCGAGAACCCGCAGGGCTCCGTCCAGATCATGGTGAACGGCCAGCACTTCAGCGGCACCGGGTACCAGCTCGACGGGACCGAGAACCGTGACCCCATCCTCGGCCTCATCGTGATCAACCCCACGCTCGAGTCGGTCGGCGAGCTCAAGGTGACCTCCCAGAACTACGACGCCGAGTTCGGACAGGCGATCGCGGGAGTGGTCTCGACCCAGACCCGTTCCGGGGCGAACGAATTCCACGGCAGCGCCTTCGAGTTCCTCCAGCGCGACCGCTTCCAGGCGCGGAATCCCTTCACCCAGTTCCAGACGGATCCGGCAACCGGGAGGTACATTCCTGAGACGAAGCGGGACCAGTTCGGGGGCTCCCTCGGCGGCCCCATCGTGCAGAACCGGTGGTTCTTCTTCGCCGACTACGAGGGGCGGCGCAGCCTCGAGGGGGGTTCGAGGCTGCTCAACGTTCCCACGGACCGGGCCCGGGTCGGGGACCTCGGCGAGTATGGCGTCTCGATCTTCGACCCCGCCACCGGGGACCCGTCCGTGCGCCAGCCCTTCCCGGGCAGCGTCATTCCGCCCGCTCGGCTGTCGCCGCAGGCGCTCAACATTCTCTCGCTCATCCCCAGGCCCAATGCAGCCGGCCGCGACAACGCCACGCGCGAGAACTACGTGGCTTCCGGGTCGGAGGCGTTCGACAGTGACGCCTTCAACGTCCGGATGGATGGACGCCTCACGAAGAGCGTGAACCTCTTCGGCCGTTACAGCCTCGCGCACTTCACCCGCGACGGTCCGACGGCGTTCGGCGAGGGCGGGGGGCCGGCGCTCGTCAGCCTGGGAGGCTCGTCGGTCGCGACGAACCAGAGCCTCGCAGTGGGCCTCGACGCCACGCTGTCTCCCACCGCTCTGCTCGACGTCCGGTTCGGGTTCTTCCGCTACAAGGTGAACGTGCGGCAGACCGACTTCGGTTCCTTCGCGGCGGAGGATGCGGGAATCCCCAACATGAACTTCGACGACTTCAGCTCCGGCCTGCCCCAGGGTTTCGTCTTCGGTCCCCTCGGCGATTTCAACTTCGGCTCCGGCCTCGGAGTGAACGTCTGCAACTGCCCCTTGACCCAGGACGAGAAGCAGTTCCAGCTCGTGGGGAACTTCACCAAGGCACTCGGGAACCACACGCTGAAGCTGGGCGTCGACGTTCGGCGCGCGCTGAACTGGCGCGTGCCGAGCGACCCGAGCCGCGTAGGAAACGTCGTCTTCTTCCCACAGCGCACGAGCGGGCCCAACGGAGGGGGCCTCGGGCTCGCGACGTTCCTGCTCGGGGACGTCTCGCTCTTCGGGCGGACCGCGAGTCAGACCACGGCGGCGCGGGAGCGGCAGTGGCGGCACTTCTACTACTTCCAGGACACGTGGCGAGCCACGCCGAAGCTGACGCTCAACTACGGCCTGCGCCTGGACGTGATCAACCCCCAGAGCGTGAACGAAGCGGGAAACGGCGGTTTCCTGAACCTCGAGACGGGTGGGATCGAGGTGGCGGGCGTGAGCGGGATCGGGCTCGACGGTGACGTGAAGAACAGCTTGAACTGGGCGCCTCGCCTCGGTGTGACCTATCGGCCGGACAAGAAGACGGTGGCCCGCATGGGCTACGGCCGCAGCTACGACATCGGCGTCTTCGGCTCGACCTTCGGCCACACCGTCACCCAGAACCTGCCGGTCCTGGCCGTCCAGCTCCTTCGACGCCCGCCCTTCTTCGAGAGCGTCTTCAACCTCGGGGAGGGCCCGCCGCCGCCCGTGTTCCCGGTGGTGCCGCCGAGCGGCCGATTCGCGCTGCCGGACCAGGTCGCCACCTCGGCGCTGCCCGACAAGCAGACGCTACCCACGCTCGACGCCTGGAACCTGACCGTCCAGCGTCAGCTTTCGAACAGCCTCTCGTTCGAGATCGGCTACGTCGGAAACAAGGGCACCCACGTCTTCGCTGGGGATTCGCCCGACCCGGATGCCAATGAGCCAACCCTGACCGGTTTCCCCGACGTGCCGACGAATGAGCGCCAGCCTTTCTTCGAGAAGTTCGGGTGGACCCAACGCATCCCCTACTACTGCAACTGCGGCGACAACCGTTACGACGCGCTCCAGGCCAAGCTCGCCGGACGGCCGGCGAGCGGCCTCTGGCTGCTCGCCCACTACACGCTCGCGAAGACACGCCAGGACGGCGCGGAGCAGTTCTTCCACGACCGCGAGCTCCAGCGGGGACGACCCGACTGGGCGCGCACCCACCACTTCGTGCTCGCCTCCACGTTTGAGCTGCCGTTCGGCAGGGGGAAGCGCTTCCTTTCCGACGCCACGACGGGCATAGACCGACTCGTGGGTGGCTGGCAGCTCAACACTACGGTGACCATCCAGAGCGGGCTGCCGTTCGAGGTCACCTACCGGGAGGCTTTCCTGGACCGCGACGTGGGCCCGAACCGGCCTGACTTAATCGGCGATCCGTACGCCGGCGGTGGCACCCAGGACCGATGGTTCAACGCCACGCCCATCGGATCCGCTGGCAGCGCCTTCGCGCGCCCGGCTGTGGGGACATTCGGGAACCTACCGCGCAACTACTTGACGGGGCCGGGCTACTGGCGGGTCGACGCGTCGCTGTTCAAGAGGATCGCGCTCACGAAGAAGGCCGCGCTGGAGCTGCGCGTGGAGGCGGTCAACCTCTTCAACCACGTCAACCTCGGGCTCCCCGACGGCGTGCTCGGCGTTCCCGGAAACGACAACCCCAACGCGGGCCGCATCAGCGAAACCGCCAACTTCAACCGGGACCCCCAGAGGAACCTCCAGTTCGGCGTGCGGCTGAGCTTCTGAGTCGTCACTTCAGCCCCTCGACTAGATAGAGCGTGCAGAGGTATCGCTGGAGGCCGTACGCGTAGGACTTCCGGTCGGGTGTGAAGGTGATGTTCGTGACGCCCCCGAACGCCGCGGGGTCGCGGGGCTGGATCTCCTTCCACAGCTCGCGGCGACCGCTCGCGAGATCGATCCGGTGGATCTTGACCGGCAGCTCGATCGGCGACCCGAAGACGTAGAGGAACCGCCCGTCTTTGCTCCAACCCACTGGGGCTTCCCAGGTCAGGGCCCCGGGAACCGGCCGCGGCTCCCCGCCGTCGATCGGGATGAGCACGAGCTTCTGGCCGGGGCCTGCGGCCGCCACCTGCTTCCCATCGGGCGAGACCGTGCTCCCGTACCGGTAGAGGTGGAATCCCTCGGGCAGGGCGCGCCGTTTCTGTCCCTCGAGATCCTGGACGAAGACGCGGAGCCCTCCTTCGCCGGGTGCGTTGCCCCAGACGAGAATTGTCTTCCCGTCCGGAAGCAGGTCGGCACGGAAGCCCGTGATGTCGCCGAGGGGGATCGGCCTCGGCTCGCCCGGTCCTGTCGGCAGGAGCACGAGCTGTGGGGGCGTGCTCTGAACGAGGGAGAGCACCCATTGTCCGTCCAGCGAGAGCGCCTGGGCCGTGCCTTCCCCGAGCCGGACCGCCGGCGATCCGTCGGTCCGCCGCAGGTAGGAGGCCGCGTTGCCTTCATCCTGCAACGAGCCGGCGCGGCCACGATCCGTGAAGAGGAGCGTTCGTCCATCGTGGGAGATCGCGACGGGTTGGGAGGCGTCGAACCACGAGAGGTCCCGTTCCTCGGTCTCGCCAGGGGCCAGGACCATGAGCGAGGCCTGCCACTGGGCGAGGGTCACGAGGACGTGTCCGTCGCGGGAGATGTCGTTGATCGCGACCATTCCGGGGAGGCGCACGACCAGCCGGCGGTGGCCGGTGAGGTCAACCGCCCAGAGCGCGCCCGCTTCTGCGTACCAGACTTCGTCTCCCGTGGCAGACCAGGCGATCCCGGCGGGCCAGGTTCGACCCCTTAGGAGCGTCGTCCTGCTCCCCGCGAGGTCGACGAGCTGCAGCGAGTGTCCGTCCGGTCGCTCCTCGACGAACGCGACCCGGTCCCCGCGGGGCGAGACGCGCGGCAACCAAAGCCCGCCGGAAGCGGTCTCGTAGAGCACCTTCCCGATCGGGAATTCGAGCCGTGCTCGCCTTCTGGCCCATTGATCTGTTGTCGCCTCGGCGGCGACGGCCCCCCCGTACTCCATCCGGACCACCGCGAGGCTGCGCCCGTCGGGAGCCCAGTCGGCCGCGAGGACGTTCTGGGCCACGTCGCGCGGCGCGCCTCCGGCAAGGGGGACGCGGGCCAGGGTGCGCGGAGGCATCCCTTCCAGGTACATGCGGCCGGTCAGCATCGCCAGCTCCCCCGCGGAGGAGACAGATGCGACGGTGCCCTCGGGCACGTCGAGCGGGCTCGATTCCGGGCCTTCCACGCGCGTGGCGAACACCCGGCTCGGGTTCCCTTCCCACGCGGCGCCATAGACGATCGTGTGGCCGTCCGGGGCGAAGCGCGACGTGTGGACGACGCCGCGCCGGAACGTGAGCTGCTTGAACGACGGGGGCGGCGGCGCGGTGCCGTGCTGGACGACCCAGTAGTAACCCACGCCCAGCACGCCGGCGACGACGACCGCTGCTCCCGCCCAGAGTACCTTCCTCCTTCTCGTCACCACTCCACGGGCACCCGCAGCAAGAGCCGCAGATGAGGCCCCCGAGACGGCCTCCAGGGCGAAGCCGATGTCACGCGCCGACTGGAAGCGCTCCTCGGGTCGCTTCTCGAGGCAGCGCCTCACTACGTGCTCGAGTCCGGCGGGAGCGTCCCGATTCGCCAGCTCCGGCGGGTCCTCCCTGAGGATCGCCGTCATCACCTCGGTGTTGGTCTCACCCGAAAACGGCCGCCGGCCTGACAGCATCTCGTAGAGCACCGTTCCCAACGCGAAGATGTCGGCCCGGTGGTCCGCGGAATCCCCTCTGACCTGCTCGGGCGACATGTAGCCGACGGTGCCGAGGACGACACCCGCGCCGGTCGCGGTGGAAACCGTCGCGCCTTCTTCTCGAGGAGCGTGTGCGTCGAGCGCCGGCTGGAGCTTCGCCAGGCCGAAGTCCAGGATCTTCACCCGCCCGTCCTTGGTCACGAACAGGTTCTCGGGCTTCAGGTCGCGGTGCACGATCCCCTTCTCGTGGGCCGCGGCCAGGCCGTGCGCGATCTGAACCGCGTAGTCCACGGCTTTGCGCGCGGGCAAGGCGGCGCGGCCCACCACCTGCCGCAGCGTCGTGCCCTCCAGCAGCTCGAACACGACATAGGGATTGCCTTCGTGCTGGCCCGTATCGAAAACCGCGACGAGGTTGGGATGGTTGAGGGCGCCAGCGGCTCTCGCCTCCTGCTCGAAGCGCCGGAGGCGATCGGGATCAGCGGAGGAGTCTGCGGGCAGGACCTTGATGGCTACCTCGCGCCCGAGGCGCTCGTCGCGCGCGCGGTAGACCTCCCCCATCCCGCCCGCGCCGAGGAGAGCCAGGACTTCGTAGGGGCCGAGGCGCGCGCCCGGCATCACTGGCATGAGGCTGATCCGGGCCGAGTGTACATTGGCCGGTCGCTACGCCAGGGCGGTCTTGGGCGAGGTGGCCCGGTGGACGACCTGGCACGCCGCGAGGGCGGTCAGCGGAGCCCCTCGATGACGTAGAGGATGCAGAGAGACTGGCGGTACTGGTATGCGTAGGCCTTCCCGTCGGGCGTGACCACGACCCTCTCGACGCCGCCGAACGCCTGCGCATCGGGGGGGGCGATCTCCTTCAAGGGGTGACGACGGCCGCTCCGCAGGTCGATGGCGTCGATCCTCACGGGAACATCGCCCTCGAGCGGGTAGACGTAGAGCGACTGACTGTCCGCACTCCAACCCGCCAGCGCTTCCCGAGGCTCGGTGCCCGGTGCCTGCCGCGGTTCGCCGCCCTCCACCGGAAACAGCATGAAGTGCCCCTGAGAGTCCTTGACGGCGACGAGCTTGCCGTCGGGTGAAATCAGCGGTGGAACGGGGGCTGGTGAGGCCTCGTTGCCGAAATCGTTCACGGCAATACCGCCGAAGTAGTTCACCGCCAGACCCTCCGGGGTGATGGCGCGCCGCTGCCGCCCATCGAGATCCTGGACGAACAGGCGGAAGGGACGCCCCTGTTCCTTGCCGACGACCAGTAGCCTGCTCCCATCGGGGAACCAACTCGCGTACTCGCATTCGAGATCGCCCGTCGGCAGAGGCCGGGACTCGCCCGGTCCGGTCGGAAGGAGCAAGCACCGCGAAGGGCCCCGGAGGCGGGAGAGTGCCCACTTGCCATCCGGAGAGAGCGAGAGCGCCGTGCCTTCGCCGAGGCGCACGGCCGGAGAGCCATCGGTTCGGCGCAAGTACGTGTGGGATTGGAAGGGCGAGCCAGTGCCCAGGCCACGATCGCTGAAGAGCACGGTGTCTCCGTCCCGGGAAAGCGCGGCCAGGAAGGCCCCCTCGAACCAGGCGAGGTCCCGCTGGCGAGCCTCGCCTGGACCCGCCACGACGAGGCCGTTGTACCACTGGGCCATGGTGACGAGGACGCGGCCATCGGAGGAAACGTCGTTGATCGTGATCGGCCCGGGCACCCGGGTCAGGATGCGCTGGGCGCCGCCGAGGGTGACGGCCCGGATGAGCCCCCACTCCGTGAACCAGACCTCGTCGCCTTTCGGGGACCACGCCAGGCCGAACAAGGAATCGCCGGTCGCCACCAGCGTGGTCGTCTTTCCCGAGAGGTCCACGACGCGCAGGGCCGTGGGGCCGGCCTCCTCGAGGAAGGCGACCCGATCCCCCCTCGGCGAAACGCGGGGGAACGAGATCCGCCTATCACTCTCGTACAGGACCTTCCCGATCGGATACTCGAGCCGTCGCTTGACGCCGTCGTGCCGGACCACCGCAGGTCGCGCCCGTCGGGACCCCAGTCCGCCATGGAGACCTTCTCCGCCAGGTCCCGGGGCGCGCCTCCCGCCAGCGAAACTCGCGCCAGCGTACCGGGCACCCGGCTGATGTAGGAGTGGCTGAGCACAATGGCCATATCGCCCGAGGCGGAGATGGCCGCGATGTCGCCGTCGGGTAGATCCAGTGCTCGGACCTCGGGGCTGCCCAGACGCGCCGAGAAGAGGCGGTTGTGGCGCCCCTCTACGGCCGCGCCGTAGACGATGGTCTGGCCATCCGGGGCGAACCGGGCTTCCGCGATATTTCCCCTCCGGAACGTGACCTGCTTGAAGGATGGCGGCTCCGGCGCCCGCGGCCATTTCCAGAGCGCGCCGCCGAGGACGACGGCGCCGCCGAGCATCGCGGCTGCAGCCATCTGCAGCAGACCACGGCGTGGGCGCCGGACGGGCGCTCCGTCAACCGAGAAAGGGTTGGCAGCCGTCGCGGCAGCCTCCAGCGCGAAGCCGATGTCCCGCGCCGACTGGAAGCGTTCCTCGGGTCGCTTCTCGAGGCAACGCCTCACTACATGCTCGAGCCCGGGGGGAATGCCTTGCCTGGCCAGCTCCGGCGGTTCTTCCTTCAAGATCGATGTCATCACCTCGGCAGCGGTCTCGCCTGAAAACGGCCGCCGGCCCGACAGCATCTCGTGGAATACCGAGCCGAAGGAGAAGATGTCGGACCGGTGGTCGGCCGGAGCTCCCCTGACCTGCTCGGGCGACATGTAGCCGACGGTGCCGAGGACCACTCCCGCCCCGGTGGCGGTGGAGACGCTGCCGCCTTCGGTGCGACGAGCGTCCGGGTCGAGCGCCGGCTGGAGCTTGGCCAGGCCGAAGTCCAGGATCTTCACCCGCCCGTCCCTGGTCACGAACAGGTTCTCGGGCTTCAGGTCCCGGTGAACGATGCCCTTCTCGTGGGCCGCGGCCAGGCCGTGCGCGATCTGAACTGCGTAGTCGACGGCTTTGCGCGCGGGGAGCGGACCTCCCCCCAAGCGTTGGCGCAGCGTCACGCCGTCGAGAAGCTCGAACACGACGTAGGGGTTGCCTTCGTGACGGCCGGTGTCGAAGACTGCGAGCAGGTTGGGATGGTTGAGGGCGCCGGCGGCCTTCGCTTCCTGCTCGAAGCGGCGAAGCCGATCGGGATCGCCGGACGTTTCCGCGTGCAGGACCTTGACGGCCACCTCCCGCCCCAGTCGCTCATCCCGGGCGCGGTAGACCTCCCCCATCCCGCCCGCACCGAGCGGAGCCTCGATCTCGTACGGGCCCAGCCGGGTGCCGGGGGCGAGGGCGGGTCGCTCGGCGGTTCGGCCTGGTGCCGTCAATTGCCGGCCTCGGCTAGTGTCGATGCCGTCTTGAGCAGCGCGCGCCAGCCCAGGACGACCGCTATTTCACGCGGCGCCGGTTCACGGGTTTCATCGAGAAAGTAGACGCGGCGGCCGTCGGGAGACACGTCGTACTGCGTGCCCCAAAGTCTGCCGATCGGTGGAACCTTGAGCTCCACCGGTACGCCAAACGTCAGGTTCGTGCCCTCTCCCGGACGGACGGCCACGCCGTGAAGGCGACCCTGGGGGTCGACGAAGAACAGCTCCCGACCGTCTCGACGCCACACCGGTTGATCGCCGCCACCACTCGAGATCACGACTCGCCGCGCTGGACCGGAGAGGCTGCGAACCGAGACCTCGGGTCGTCCCGACTCCTCGGAGACGTAGACGATCCAGCGGCCGTCCGGCGAGAGCCGCGCGTCACGTTCGGCGAATGGCTCCGCGAGCAGGGGCTGCGCGGCCCCATTCGGGTCGGGGGAGAGGGCCCACACGTCCCACTTGCCGTCGAGCTTGTCGCCCAGGTTGACGATCAGGCTCCGGCCGTCCGGCGACCAGTCGCTCGGCAAGCAGTAGGTGCGCGGGCAGGGCCGGACGGTGACCCCGCCGGTGCCATCGGCCGCGATGAGGCTGAGCTGCGGCTCGAACCGGGTGCCCGTCACGTAGGCGAGCCGGCTCCCATCCGGAGACCAGACGGGAAACAGGCCGACCGTGGCCACGCGCACGCGGGTACCCCGCTCGAGATCCTCCACCCAGAGGGCGGGGGTGGTCCCGATTCGCTGGCGGGCCAGCCGTCGCCCGTCGGGGGAAAGACGGGGCCAGAACTGGGGCTCGCGTTCCTTCCAGAGCCGGACGTCTTCCCCATTCCGTCCGGAGGACGCGAGCCGACTGCCCGACGGCATCGGTGACGACACCGCGGCCAGCACGTCGGCGGACACGCTGAACATCGCGGGGTGGTCGATCGTGTGGCCGCCGGCCGGAAGGTCGATCACCCGCGGGTCTCCGTCGAGAGCGAGCCGTGCGGCATCGAAGGGCCGCGCGGCGATCCGGCCGTTCGCGACGGAGAGGAGGACGCCCCTGTCGCGCCCGGGCAGCGGCGCATACACGGCCTCCGATTCCGATCGGAAGAGCGGGGAAGCGGGCCGGGTTGCCGGACGGTCGACGCGCCCGAGGTAGACACCTCGCCGCTCGTCGACCGAGGAGTGGACGAAGTAGAGGAAGTGGACGCCATCCGCCAGGAACGCGGGCCAGCGGTGGGAGTCCTCGCCCTGCGAGACGTCGAGGAGCGTAGCTGGTTCCGCCTGGCCGCCGGCGGCGGACACGCGCGCCAGCGCGGTGTCGATCATGGCGGGCGTGAACACGATGACCCCGGACCGGCTCCATGTGCCGCCACGAGCCTCCGGTGCGTCGCAGATCCGCACCGGCGCGCCACTCGCCAGCGCCACCTTCATCAAGCTGCCATTCGCGAAGTAGCCGAGCGACCGGCTGTCCGGCGACCAGAACGGCTGCTTGGCGCCCTCGGTGCCTGCCACGGCCGATGCCTCGAGCCTGTCCAGGGCGCGAACGAAGAGGCGAGTGCCCGACGCGTCCGTCGCGGTGAAGGCCATCGAGCGGCTATCCGGGGAGACGACGGGTGCTCCGTCCAGCTCCAGGCCCGCGGGAAGCGACCAGGTGAAGCGCGCCACCCTCGTAGCGGCGGGCTCGTGTGCGGGATCGGGCCGCGCCAGTCGCCACGCGAGGAGGCCTCCGATCACGGCGCCCGCGGCGAGCGCCGCCGCGGTCGATCCGAGCCACGCGCGCGGTCTCTCGATCGACCTCGCCGCGGAGGCAGCTTCCAGGGCGAAGGCGATGTCCCGTGCCGACTGGAAGCGCTCCTCGGGTCTCTTCTCCAGGCAGCGCTTCACCACCCGCTCGAGCCCGGGAGGAATGTCGGGCTTCGTCAGCTCCGGTGAGTCCTCCTTGAGGATCGCCGTCATCACCTCGGCGGTGGTCTCGCCTCGGAACGGCCGCTCTCCCGACAGCATCTCGTGGAACACCGCTCCGAAAGCGAAGATGTCGGACCGATGGTCGGCGGGATCCCCCCTGACCTGCTCGGGCGACATGTAGCCGACGGTTCCGAGGACGACGCCCGCGCCGGTCGCGGTGGACATCGTCGCGCCCTCTTCTCGGGAAGCGCCCGGATCGAACGCCGGCCGGAGCTTCGCGAGGCCGAAATCCAGGATCTTGACCCGCCCGTCCCTGGTGACGAACAGATTCTCGGGCTTGAGGTCGCGGTGGACGATCCCCTTCTCGTGGGCCGCGGCCAGACCCTGCGCGATCTGGACCGCGTAGTCCACAGCTTTGCGTGCGGGGAGGGCGGCACGCCCGACCACCTGCCGCAGTGTCGCGCCCTCCAGGAGCTCGAACACGACGTACGGGTTGCCCTCGTGCTGGCCCGTGTCGAAGACGGTGAGGAGGTTGGGATGGTTGAGGGCGCCCGCGGCTCTCGCTTCCAGCTCGAAACGCCGGAGCCGATCGGGATCGGCCAGTGCTTCCGCGTGCAGGACCTTGACCGCGACCTCCCGGCCCAGGCGCTCGTCGCGCGCGCGATAGACCTCGCCCATCCCTCCTGCACCCAGGGGAGCCTGCACCTCGTAGGGGCCGAGTCGAGTGCCGGGGCGGAGAGCGGCTTGCTGGTTCGTGGGAGTCGGGGCCGTCACGTCCCGACCCCGGTCCGCGTCGACACCGGGGGCAGGACGCGAAAGGTCATGTGGACTCGGCCCAGCAGGATCTCATCGCCGTCCACCAGGGGGCGCGGCGACGAGATCCTCTCGCCGCGCAGGAAGGTTCCGTTCTTGCTGTCCAGGTCCTCGAGGGTGGCCTTGCCGCCTTCGACCACGATCCGGGCGTGGCGGCGCGAGACGGTCGGTGACTCGAACCAGGCCACGCCCTCGTCCAATCGCCCCAGCAGGTTCTCTCCCTTCCGGAGTGCGATCTCGCGATCCTCCAGGAAGAGGCGCAGGCGCATGGCTCGCCCCGAGCCGGGCCGCTCGACGTCGGCGACCTCTGTCGCCTCTCCACAGAAGGCGTAACCAAAGCCGTAGACCGTCCGGATGAACCGGGGCTTGCGCGCATGGTCGCCGAGCGCCGTTCGCAGCTCGTTGACCAGCGTCGTGAGGTTCGACTCCGAGGCGACCGTCCGCGGCCACAGCTGGTCGCGGATCTCTGCCTTGGACAACGCCCGGGGCCGGCGCCGCAAGAGCAGCTCGAGAAGCTCGAAGGCTTTCGGACCGAGGGGAACCGCCTCCGCCCCGCGCCACAGCTGACGGCTCCCGAAGTCGGCGGCGAAGTCACCGAAATGAAGGGCCACGTCCCTCCCTTCGTTCGCGATCAGGAATCTTCCGGGAAGTCGTCGAGGACTTCCTGATCTTAGGCACCGACCTTTAGTGAAGCAAGACGCGGGTTGCGCTTGGCCAAGCGACTCCCCCGAAGGAGTCGCTCATGAAGAGGTTGATCGGCGTGGCTATGCTCGTCCTCGCTTTGCAGGGGGTCCAGGCCGAGCCGGGTGGGGCTGGTCTCACGGACCAGGATGCGTTTCACGTCCGGCTGAGGCAGAGCCGGGACGGCTTTCTCGTCGGCCAGGCTCTCCGGGGCGCGCATCGCCGCCTGGCGGATCCGGGCTGCCAAGCGGTCTTCTCGGATTTCACCGAGTCTTCAGGTCGGAGGCTTCAGGCCGTGCTCGACGAGCGGGGCGAGACGGGGCAGAGCCACCTGCAGCGCCTCTTCTTCTACGACGGCGCCGAGGCTCGGGGCTGCGGGGTTCCGGGCGTCCTCGCCTTCACTCAGCCCGGAAGCCATGTCGTCTACGTCTGCAACCAATGGTTCCGCGAGGCCTTCGCCACCAACCCGTCCAAGGTCGAGGCCGTGATCATCCACGAGTCTCTGCATTCCCTCGGCCTGGGCGAGAATCCGCCAAGGAGCCAGGACATCACAGCCCGGGTCATGGAGCGCTGCGTCCGCTGATCGCCGGCCCCGCGCCCCAGACGGAGCGCCAGTCCTACGCCTCGACCTTGCGCGTCGCCTTGTTCCAGCGCACGGGCTTGCCAGCCTTGTAAGACAGGTTGCACATGTGGCCGACGAGCGCCGCGTGGTGGCCGAAGCGCGCGTCCTCGATCGGCTTGCCGCCGGTGCGGATCGCCTCGACCCAGTTGCGGATGTGGGCGCGCGTCGAGTCCTCGTCGTTCGACTTGTACTCGACCGGCTCGGCGCTCGCCGGGCCGTCGAGCGGCGCGAGAGAGTCGCCCAGGTTCATGAGCTCCTTGAAGCGCGCCGTCGTGGCCTTCGGCCACGAGCGGACCGAGTAGCTGAAGTTCTCGGTGCGCGGCTCGTAGTAGCGCTTGAAGGATCCGCCCGTGTACTCGAGCGTGCCCTCGCTGCCGTAGACCGTCAGGATCGGCCCGGGGTGCCCGTTGCTCGCGGTGCTCGACAGGCGCAGCACGAAGCCCTCCGGGTAGCGCACCATCGAGGTCATCTGGTCCGGCACCTCGCGGTAGTTCTTCCAGTGGTAGATGTCGCCGAAGCTGAACACCGTGTCCGGCTCCTGCACGCCCATCAGCTGGTGCGTGGCCGTCACCAGGTGCACGAAGAGATCCGTCGGCAGCCCGCCGGAGTAGTCCCAGAACAGCCGCCACTGGAAGAAGCGCCGCAGGTCGAAGTCGTGCGCCGGAGCCGAGCCGAGGAAGCCCTTCCAGTCGACGGTCTCGGGCGAGGCGTCGGGCGGGATCGGGTAGTACCAGGCGCCGGTCGCGGTGTTGCGGTGGAAGCGGCCCTCGACCAGCGTCACCTGCCCGAGCGCGCCGCTCTTGATGAGCTGCGCGGCCTGCTGCGCGCAGCCCATGCTCAGATACTGGCTGCCCACCTGCACGATCTTGCTGCTCTTGTCGGCTGCGGCGATGAAGGCCTCGCCCTCCTCCCAGCTGTGCGTCATCGGCTTCTCGACGTAGACGTGCTTGCCGGCGGCGAGCGCGTCCTGCGTCATCTTGAGGTGCCAGTGGTCGGGAGTCGCGATCACGACCGCGTCCACGTCCGCCCGCGATAGCACCTGCTTGTAGTCGCCGGTCGCGACGGGCTGCGGCGTGAAGAGCTCGAGCGCGCGGTCGAGGTGGCCCTTGTAGCAGTCGGCGACCGCCTTGATCTCGACGCCCGCGATGCCGGCCGCGGCCTCCATCAGCAGGTTGCCGCGGATGCCGACGCCGATGAACCCGAGCCGCACCGGCTTCAGGTTCACGGCCGCGGAGTTGTTGATCTGCGCGCGCGCCTCGCGCGTCCCGCCGGCGACCGTGGCGGCCGCGGCGATCAGGCTCGACTTCTCCAGGAACTGCCTGCGATTGACCTTGCTCTCGTCCGCCATCTCGATGCTCCTCTTCGGGCCGCTCTCGACCCCGGGGATGCTATGCACTCCGGTGAAAGCGTGTCAATGGAGCGTGCGTCACCGGAGGCCGCGCCGGCCGAAGGTAGCATCAGGCTCGTGGCCGCGAGGGGCGCGCTCGGCTTTCGGGGAGGGCTGGTCGTTCTCGGCTGGCTCGTCGCGGCCGTCGCTCTGCTGCCGGAGGCGCTCCGCGCGCCGGAGCGGCTGCGGGTCGAGGCGCGCATCCTGGGCTCGGAGTCGGCCGCCGTCGACGAGGCGCTGGCGCATCGCTTCGCCTCGCCCTTCGCGACGAGCGCGCTCGTCGTGATGGCCGGCCTCCCGAGCCCCGAGGGCGCGGAGGGCCGCTCCCTGCTCGAGGAGACGGTCCGAGCGCTGCGCGGCGCGCGCGGCGTGCGCGCGACGCTCTCGTACCTCGACTACGCCGACCCGCTGCTCGTCGGTCGCGGCGGCGCGCTGGTGGTGTTGGGTCTCGACCCGGCCGTCGACCGCGTCGACCGCCTGGTGCCGGCGCTGCGGGCGGTGACGGCGCGGCTCGAGGACCGCCTCCGGGCGCGCGCGCCCGGGCTGCGGCTCCGCCTCACCGGCGAAGGCCCGATCAACTACGACATCTGGCGCACCAGCGCCGACGACGCCGCGCGCGCCGAGCGCCGCACGCTGCCGCTCACGCTGGTGCTGCTCTCGCTGGCGTTCGGCGCGGCCGCGGCCGCGGCCCTGCCCGTGGTCTCGGGCGCTCTCGCCGTGAGCCTCTCGCTCGGGATCGTCTCGCTCGCGGCCGCGCGCGTGCCGCTCGCGATCCTGGTGCTGAACGTGGTGTCCATGCTCGGCCTCGCGCTCGGCATCGACTACGCGCTCCTGAGCGTGAGCCGGTTCCGCGAGGCGTGCGACGCCGGCGAGCCGCCCGAGGTGGCCGCGGCCACGGCCGCGCGACAGGCGGGCGCCACGATCGCGCTCTCGGGCCTGCCGGTGGCGATCGGCTTCCTCGCGCTCCTGCTCGTGCCGCTCAACGAGCTGCGCTCGGCGGCGGCGGGCGGCCTCGTCGTGACCTTCGTCTCTGTCCTGCTCGCCGCGACGCTCTTGCCGGTGCTGCTCGCGTGGCTCGGCCCGCGGCTCGAGGCCGGAAGGCTGCGACGGCGCGACGCCGAGGCCGAGCGCGCGCGCTACCGGCGCTGGGCGCGCTTCGTGGTCGCGCGGCCGCGCCTCGTCCTGGCGCTCGCGCTGCCACCGCTGCTGCTGCTCGCGGCGCAGGCCCGCCGCCTGAACCCGGCCGAGCCGCAGGGCAGCTGGCTGCCGGCCGAGACCGAGTCGGCTCTCGCCGAGCGCGACCTCGTGGCGATGGGGCGCCGCGGCGCGCTCGACGCGCTGCGCGTCGTGGTGTCGCTGCCCGGGGACGTGCAGGCCCTCTCGGTCGAGGGCTGGGAGGCGAGCCGCGCGCTCGCGGAGGCGATCCTTTCGGATCCGCGCGTGGCGGCCGTGCGCTCGCTGCGCAGCCTGCTCGGCGAGCGCGCCACGCCCGACGCCGCCGCGGAGCTGCAGGCGGCGGCGCTCGCGCCGGTGATCGCGAAGCGCAGCTTCCTCGCCGAGGAGGGCGACGCCTTCCTGCTCGAGGTCATCCCGCGCGAGGAGCTCGACGGCCGCGCCAAGATCGCGCTGGTGCGCGATCTGCGGCGGCTCGACGCCGCCGCGCGCTCGGGCCTCGCCGGCGCGAAGCTCGCGATCGGAGGCCTGCCTGCGTTCGGAGCGGACTACGAGGCCGCGGGCGCGGGGCGTCTCACCGGCATCGCGGCCGCGGTGGTGCTGACGACGCTCGGCGGCCTCTTCGCGGGCTTCCGCTCGCTGCTCGTGCCGGTGAAGGCGGTGCTCTTGAACCTGCTGTCGGTGGCCGCTGCGTTCGGCGCGCTCGTGGTCGTCTTCCAGGACGGCCACGGCGCACGGCTGCTCGGCCTGGCCGGCCCGACGGGCGGGGTCTTCCCGATCGTGCCGGCGCTCGTCTTCTGCGCCGTCTTCGGCCTGAGCATGGACTACGAGGTGTTCCTGGTCGCGCGCGTGCGCGAGGAGCGCTACGCGGGCCGCGACGAGGAGGACGCGATCGTCGAGGGCGTCGCCCACACCGGGCCCGTGATCACCCACGCCGCGGTCGTGATGATCGCGGTGTTCGCCTCTTTCGTGCTGGGCGGCTTCGTGGTGATGAAGATGCTCGGCGTAGCACTCGCGGTCGCCGTGCTGCTCGACGCCACCCTGATCCGGCTCGCGATCGGCCCGGCGCTGCTGCGCCTGGCCGGCCGCCACAACTGGTGGCCGGGATCTCAGGCCAGGTCGAACAGCAGCAGCTCGGCGTCGCCCGCGCCCTGAACCTCGACGGCGCCCTCGCCCGTGAGCGCTGCGCCGTCGCCGGTTTCGAGCGGGTGGCCGTTGAGCCGCGCCGCGCCGCGCGCGACGTGGACCCAGGCGTGGCGGCCGCGCGCGATCGGGTGCGAGCGGACGTCGCCCTTGCCGAGGCGGGTCATCCAGAGCGCGACGTCCTGGTGCACCTCGATCGCGCCGCCCTGGCCGTCCTTCGCCGCGAGCAGCACGAAACCGTCGAGCGCGGCCTCGGCGTCGAACGGCTTCTGGTCGTAGCCGGGGCGCAGCCCCCTCGCGTCCGGCACGATCCAGATCTGAAGGAAGTGCACCGGCTCGCTCTTCGAGGCGTTGAACTCGCTGTGGGTGACGCCGGTTCCGGCGCGCATGAACTGCAGCTCGCCCGGCCGGATCACGCCCCCGCCGCCCGTCGAGTCCTTGTGCTCGAGGCCGCCTTCGAGCACGTACGAGAGGATCTCCATGTCGCGGTGCCCGTGCGTGCCGAAGCCGGCCCCCGGCTTGACGCGGTCGTCGTTGATCACGCGCAGGCTGCGGAAGCCCATGTGGCGGTGGTCGTAGTACTCGCCGAACGAGAACGTGTGGCGGCTGTCGAGCCAGCCCCAGTCGGTGCGCCCGCGGTCGGCGGCCTTGCGCTCCGTGATCATCGCTCGTCCATCCTAGTCACGAAACGGCCGGAAAGGCGTCCCCGGCCCGGAGCAGCCAGGCGCTGTCGTGGCGGGTGAAGCCCAGCTTCGGATAGTAGCCCACCGCCCTGGGCGCGGCGAGCAGCACGAGCATCGAGCGCGGGCCCATCCGCGTCCGCGTGCGCGCGATGAGCTCGGTGCCGATCCCCAGGCGCTGGTGGGAGAGGGCGACCGCGAGGTCCGACAGGTAGCCGACGTAGAGGAAGTCCGTGAGGGTGCGCGACAGCCCGACCAGGCGGTCGGCGTCCCAGGCCGTGACCACGAGGTTGGCGTTCTCGAGCATGGCGCGGGCGATCTCGCGGTCGTCGATCGGCCGGCGCTCGCCGAGCGTCGAGTCGCGGTAGAGTTCGATCACCTGGTCGAGGTCCAGGTCGTTGCCGTGGCGGTAGTCGATCGGGCCCATGGCCGACTCTAGCGCGACTCTGGCGTGGCTCGCGCCAATCCCAGACGGCGCGCCGAACGACGGCGTCTCCTCTTCGTATGGGCTCGAAGACGAAGCTCAGGAGGGCTCGTGATCGAGGTGGTGCGATAGCGTGCGCGGCATGGTCCTGTCGCTCGTCGTCCTCGCGGCGCAAGCCGGGACCGCGCCCGCCACGGGCACGCTCGTCGCCGAGCTGGCCGGCGCCTGGTCCGGCATTGTGACCGCCGACGGCGAGTCGACGCCGTTCGCGCTCGAGCTCGAGCCGGGCGCCGACGGCAAGGTGCTGCTGAAGGCGACCGTCCCGGCGGCCCACCTCGAGCACTCGCCGCTCGGGCGCGCGACGCCGCAGGTCGAGGGGCGCGAGATCCGGCTCGGCCCCTTCGTGCTCACGTACGATCCCGTCACCCGCACCCTCGGCGGCGTGGTGCCGGAAGAGATGGCGCCCGTCCATCGACTGCCCTTCGTGCTGCATCGCGTCGACCGCGTCGAGGCCCCGCCGCGCCCCGCGCCAGGCGGAGCGCTCGTCCGGCCCGCCTGGAGCATGGACGCCGGCTCGCCGCTGTGGGCCGGGCCGCTCGTCGCCGGCAATCTCGTCCTCGTCGGCGCGGAGGATGGACGGCTTCACGCGGTCGAGGCGGCCGGCGGACGCGAGCGCTGGTCCTTTCGCGCCGGAGGTCCGATCCGGACGCGGCCCACCATGGCCGGCGCGGCTGTCGTGTTCCAGGCGGACGACGGCTGCCTCTACGCGCTCCGCACCGCGACCGGGCAGGAGCTGTGGCGGGTCCGACTCGTCGGCACGCCCATCGTCCGGCTGCCGTTCGACGACCCGAAGTCCCGCTACGACCGCTTCGGCTCCGACGTGACGGCCGTCTCCGGCCGCCTCTACGTAGGGACGCACGACGGCCACGTCGTCGCGCTGGACGCGGCGGACGGCAGGCGGCTCTGGGACTTCGCGACCGGCGACAGCGTGCTCGCGGCGCCCTCCGTCGACGCGGGCCGCGTCTACGCGGGCAGCTACGACAAGGCCGTGTACGCGCTCGACGCCGCGAGCGGGGCGCTCGTCTGGAAGCGCGACACGCAGGGCGCGGTCGTCTCGACGCCTGCGGTGGCGGCGGACCTGGTCGTCGTCGGCAACCGCTCGTACGACCTCTTCGGGATCCGCGCCGCGACCGGCGAGGTCGCGTGGAAGCGCTACTTGTTCTTCTCCTGGATCGACTCGACGGCCACGGTGACGGACGGCGTGGCGTACGTGGGCTCCTCGGACGCCGCGCTCGTGCTGGCGCTCGACCCGCGCACGGGACACACGCGCTGGCAGGCGGACGTCCACGGCTGGGCGTGGGGTCAGCCCGCGGTCTCCGACGCGCGCGTGTACGTCGCGACCTCGGGCCTGGCCGGCTATGCCGCCGGGCATCGCGCCCTGGTCCTGGCGCTCGACCGCGAGAGCGGGCGCGTCGTCTGGCGCTACGAGTCCGCGGCCGCGGCGACGGGCGCCTTCGGCTTTCCGGGATCGCCCGCGCTGGGCCACGGCTTCGTGTTCGTGTCGGGGCTCGACGGCCGGCTCTACGCGTTCGAGCCGTGAACCCGCGCCGCGGGCCGTCCACGCCTAGCGCGCGGGTGCTTCGACCTCGAGGCCGCTCGCGTCGGCGAAGCGCCCCATCAGACCCCAGCCGCCGAACGAGTCCGACACGAGCACGGCGAGCTCGTTCTCGCCCTGCTGGAGCGGCAGGAAGACGCTCGCCTGCCCGTAGTGGATGAGCCCCTCCTGGCGCGGGTTGTCGTAGCTGTAGCGGGCGTCGCTCCTGAAAAGCGGCCGGCCGTTCAGGAACACCGTCGCCACGTCGCTGAAGCCCAGGTCGAAGCGGCGCACGCTCGCGCTCGTCGCACGGATGCGCAGGCGCGCGACGGCGGCGACGTCGCGCGTGTCGGGCGTCGGCAGCCGGACGGAGCGGTGCAGCACGACGAGACCGCTCGCGTCGGATCTCACGCTCTGGAACTCGCCGACGAGATCCGGCGCAGGCAGCTTCGGCTCGGCGACGTCGTTCGGCGTCGCGAAGGCGCGCGACACGCTCCAGGCCGGCACCACGAACGGCCCGAGCGGCGACGCCGGGCCCGCCGGCGCGGCCTGATCGCGCGCCGCGTCGCTGCGGCCGGACGGGAAGTCGTAGGACGGCAGGGAGCTGTCCACGGCGACGTTGGCGTAGCGCGCGATCGGCCCCGATCCGGTCCCGGGCGGCGCGAAGCCGCGCAGCGCGATGTAGCCGGCCAAAGGCGCACGCGCCAGCCGCCGGACGACGAGCGCGGGCTTCGCCATGTCGCCGACGAAGAGCGCGGCCTTCTCCCCGCGCAGCACGAGCCGCACGTGCGTCCAGGCGCCCGGCTCGAACGCGACCGCGGCGGTCGCGCCCGGCCCGTGGTAGAGCTGCCACGCGCTCGAGCCCTGGTAGACCGGAG
Organism: uncultured Acidobacteriota bacterium; assembly: GCA_963740655.1. GTDB lineage: Bacteria > Acidobacteriota > Vicinamibacteria > Fen-336 > Fen-336 > DATBSL01. Next base: position 149,037 of record CAVUFF010000011.1, on the reverse strand, counting down.
CGTACTGGAGAGCGTCGGGGAGCGCCGACTTGTGCGGCCGCAGGTAGACCTCCTCGTGCTCGCCGTCGTCGGCCATGCGGAACATCAGGTAGACGAACGAGCGCCGCCGCGTGAGCTGCACGTCGAGGTCGATCGTCCCGTCCTGCAGCCGGACGTCGCGCCTGTAAGCGAAGCCGTTCTCGACGCTCAGCACGTCCCTGCCTTCGTGGCGCTCGAGCACGATGCTCGGACCCTGGAGCTGCCAGACCGGGTCCGTGAGCGGCAGCGCGCGCGGCTCGGCGGCGGCGAACCCCGCGGCCGCGACGACCAGCACCGACGACGCCCACGCGTTTCGCATCGTTCCCACTCCCCGTGCCCTCCGCGGAGAACGTTAGCCGCGATGCGCCGCGCGGAGAATGGACGCGCCGGCGCCAGGCTGGTACTTTTCGACGATGCGCAGCGCGACGCGTCCAGCCGCGTGGACGCCGCACTCGGTCGAGTTCCACCGAACCAAGTACGGCCGCGAGCTGCTCGTCGACGCGGCGTTCGTGCGGTCGATGCCGACGTTCCTGAAGGTCCCGAACCCGCACCGGCTGCTGTTCCACGACATCCTGCTCGTGACGCGCGGGCGCGGCACGTTCCGGCTGGACGGGGAGCGCTGCCGCGTGGCGCCCGGCACGATGCTGTTCACGCGCCCCGGCGAGCTCCGCGCCTGGGACGTGAGCGGGCTCGACGGCGCCTGCCTCTTCTTCACCGAGGAGTTCGTGGCGGAGGCCTTCGCCGACGCCCGCTTCCTCGACGGGTTCTCGTTCTTCCGCGCGGGGCGGCCGAGCGCAGCTCTCGCACTCGCGCCCGCGGAGCGCCGGCTGTTCCTGGCGCGCTTCCGGGCCATGCAGCGGGAGATCCGAGCCCTCGGCGACGACGCCTCGCACGCCCTGCGCGCGACGCTCTACGAGCTCCTGGTGCTGATCCAGCGCTGGTACGCGCGACGACACGGGCGCGCGGCCGGCGCGCCGGCGAGCCCCGTCGTCGAGCGCTTCCGCCGGCTCGTCGAGCGCGATTTCGCCCGCCGTCACCGCCTCTCCGACTACGCCAGGGAGCTCGGCGTCAGCCCGGGACACCTGAGCGCGCTCTGCCGGGCGGCGCTGCGCGAGAGCGCGAGCCGCGTCGTGCGGCGGCGCATCACGCTCGAGGCCCGGCGGCTCTTGGCCCACAGCGGCCTCACGGCCGCGCAGGTCGGCTTCGCGCTCGGCTTCGACGACCCCGCCTACTTCGCGCGCTTCTTCAGCCGCGAAGCCGGCAAGCCGCCGACCGCGTACCGGGCGCGCGCCGGCGCCGCGCGTCCTTGACCACCGCAGGAAGCCGGGCATAACGTCGTGACCGCGTGGCGCGAGCGTCGGAGATCGTCGTGGTGGACGGCTGCGTCTACCACCTCGGCCTGCGCCCCGACGAGCTCGCGCCGAACCTGTTCCTGGTCGGCGACCCGGCGCGGGCGTACCGCGTGGCCGCGCGCTTCGATCGCGTCGAGCACGAGGCGAAGCACCGCGAGTTCGTCACGCTGACCGGCACGCACCAGGGCCTGCCGGTCACGGCGCTCGGGACGGGGATCGGCCCGGACAACGTCGAGATCGCGCTCGTCGAGGCCTGGGCGCTCGCGACGCTCGACCTCGCGACGCGCGAGCGGCGCCCGGCGCACGGTCCCGGCGCGGCACAGCCGCTGACCGTCATCCGCGTCGGCACCTCCGGCGGCACGCGCGAGGACGTGCCGGTCGGCACGCTCGTGGTCACTTCCCATGCGATCGGCCTCGACAGCACGGGGCTCTTCTACGAGGCGCCGCCCGCGGACGAGACCGTGACGGCGCTCGAGCGCGCGGCGCGCTCGGCACTCGACGCCGGAGTCCGCCCGGGCTCGCGCTTCGCCGGCGCCTTCGCTCCCTACGCTTCGCGCGCGGCGCCCGAGCTCGTGCGCGCGCTCGAGCGGCGCGCGGCGGCGGCCGGCGCGCGCCACGCGACCGGAGTCACCGTGACGTCTCCCGGCTTCTTCGGCCCGTCGGGTCGCTTCCTCGACGGCATCACGAACACGATCGCCGACGTGAAGGCTCGCCTCGGCCGCATCGAGGTCGGGGGGATGCGGGTACTCAACATGGAGATGGAGTCGAGCCTGCTGTTCCACCTGGCCGCGCTGCTCGGCGCCCGCGCCGGCACGATCTGCCCGACGCTCAGCAACCCGTCGGGCCACGGCGCGGTCACCGACCCCGCGCCGCTCGTCGAGCAGGCGATCGACGTCGCGCTCGCGGCGATGCACGACGCGGTGCGCGGCTAGACATGGACCTCACGGCGTTCATCGCGGGGCACGTGAAGGCCCTGCGCCACGAGCCGAGCGAGCGGATGCCGCGGGCGGTGGGCTGCCTCGTGGTGGAGAAGGTCGCGACGCGCTGCGTGGCGGCGGCCGCGGGGATCGCGGCGGGCGATCTCTTGAGCCTGGTCGACGGCAGCCCGGCGGCCCGCGAGTCGCCGCACCTCTACGCCCACCGGGCGGCGAAGCGGCTCTACACCTTCTACTCGAAGGCGCGACGGCAGACGACCGAGCTCGCCACGACCGGCATCGAGATCGGCGTGACGCTCGACTACACGGCCGAGGCCGTGCACGCGCGCTTCAAGCCGCAGGACCCCGACCCGTCCGCGCTGGCGCGGCTCTGGGACCTCGGCGACTGCGCGACGCTGCTGCAGCTTTCGCGCGCGGCGCTGGCGAGCGCGGGCAACGAAGGGACGCCCGCGCTCCTCTTCGAGGGCGTCGGCCTCTGGGAAGGGGGCCAGTACCAACCTGGCCTCGAACGCATCCAGCAATACATCACCCGCTACGGCCGCGACTGGACCATGAACTTCCGCGCGATCGGAATGCACTACCTCGGGCTCGAGGCGCTGCGCACGGGCCACCGGGACGTGGGCCTCGCGAAGCTCGAGGAGGCCTTCCAGTACTCGCCGCTCGCGAGCACCGCCGATGCGATCGCCGAGATCACCGGCGTGCGGCCTCCGATGGAGACCCCGCTCTGGCTCGGCCGCACCTTCCCTGGCGATTACGCGCTGCCGACGCTCGAGGGAGACAAGAAGACGGTCGCGCTCGGCGAGACGCTCGCGGCGATAGCCCCGCACCAGCTGCTGTGCGTCTGCGTGCTCTGCACGTACCGCAGCAACGGTCCCTACTACGAGTTCCTGGGCCGCTTCCACAACTACGCGACCTGGTTCCACGAACTGCTGGCAGGCCTCCACGTGATCACGGCCGAGCCGAAGCGCTACGCGGACCGCTCGGCCCACTACCGGCGCGAGGACGAGCTGCGCGCGCTGGCGCTGCCCTTCGAGCTCCTGCTCGAGGAGGGCGAGGTGATGGCGTCGCTGCACCCGCACGGGAGCCCGTTCGTCGTGCTGCTGGACCGCGCCGGCACCGTCGTGTGCGAGGGCGAGCTCGACGGCGTCCTGCTGTGGGACGCGCTCGCGCGCGTCTCCGCGTAGCGGCCTCTCGCCCGCGCTCAGCGCGGCGCGGCGGTGCGCGGGGGCAGCGGCTTCGGCAACGGCTTGCGCGGCAGGAGCGCGGTGCGGGTCGCCGCGTTGTACGCGAACGAGGCGACGATCGCCGCCGCCTGCATCAAGTCGGCGCCCTGCAGGTGGTCGTAGACGTCGAGCTCCGAGTGATGCGTGCGCGTCGCGTAGTCGACCGGGTCCTGGATGAACTGGAAGCCCGGCAGCCCGACGGCGTCGAACGACAGGTGGTCGGTGCCGTCGGTGTCGCGGAGCGTGAGCGTCTTCGCGCCGAGGTCGGCGAAGGGCTCAAGCCACGACTCGAAGATCGGCCGCGCCATGTCGTTGCCCTGCAGGTAGACGCCGCGGATCTTGCCGGTTCCGTTGTCCACGTTGAAGTAGGCCGAGAGCTTGGCGTGATCCGGCAGCAGCTTCATCGTGACGGGGTCGGCGAAGTGGCTCTTCACGTAGGCGCGCGAGCCGTAGAGGCTCTGCTCCTCGCCCGTCCAGAGAGCGAGGCGCACGCTGCGGTCGAGCGGCAGCGCGAGCGCCTTCAGCACCCGCATCGCCTCGAGCACGACCGCGCAGCCGGCGGCGTTGTCGGTCGCGCCCGTGCCGGCGTGCCACGAGTCGAGGTGTGCGCCGAGCATCACCACCTCGTCCGCGCGCCGGCTCCCCGGGATCTCGGCGACCACGTTGGCGGCGTCCACGTCCTCGCCCGACATCGCGACCGCGACCTCGAGCTCGACCCGCACGGGCTTCTGCCGCTGGACGAGCCGGGCGATGCGTCCGTAGCTCTCGGACGCGAGCACGACCACCGGCGGCGGCAGCGGCGCGCCCGCGCGCCAGAATCCCGCCTGCTCGGCGAACAGCGTCCCACCCGCGTCGCGCCCGTAGGCGTCGTTCGTGAGCACCGCGAGCACCCCTTCCTGCCGCAGGAAGACCCAGAGCGGGTCCCAGGCGCGCGTCTGGCGCGTCCAGTAGTCGTCGTCGGCCTCGAGCGGAAGGCCTGCGAGCAGCTGCTGCCGCCGCTTCGGGTCCTCGGGCAGGCGGGTGAGCGGCCACTCGAGCGGCAGCAGCGCCTGCGGCTCGGGCGCCGCCGCGAGCCGCGCGAGCTCGGCGTCGTCCATCCGGTGCAGCGCGGGAGCCGTGGCGGCCGGCAGCTCCCGCAGCGGCTCGATCAGCACGACGCGCCCCGCCAGCTTGCCGCGCTGGCGCGCCGCGTACTCGCGCACCCGCGCCTCGACCTTGGCGGGATCCGAGCGCAGGTCGTCCTCGTAGCGCTCGAAGACGGGCGCGAGCACCACCTCGGCCGCGACCTTGCCGTCGGTCCCGCCCGACCAGGCGAGCGGGATCCCGTGCAGCGGCGCGTAGGTCGGCGTGAGCTGGTGCGCGGCGAAGCGCTCGAGCTGCCAGCTGCGGCCGAAGCGGCCCCACGTCTCGCTGCGCGCGCTCGCGATGCCCCAGCCCTTGAGCGCCGCGATCGCCCACTCCGCCGCGGCGCGCTGCCCGGGCGACGCGGTGAGGCGCGGGCCGCCCACGTCGGTCAGGTAGAAGAGGTGCTCCATCACCTTGCCGTTCTGGAACGCTTCCGCCTTGATCCGGTGGACGACGGAGAGGTCGACCGCCTCCTCCGCGAGTGCGGCGGCGGGCGCGAGTACGATCGTGGCGAGCAGCGCGGCGCGGGCATTCATCGAATTGGGTCCTCCGGCAGGGTCCGCGGATGATACGCCACGCGCCGAGCGCGAGGTGTAACATCTCGCCTCGCCCGCGCCCGCGGCAGAAGCGCACGCCCATGAGCACAGCCGGCCAGGCCGACGCGATCCGGCGCCTGCACGTCCAGTACGAGACGGCGCGCGCGCTCGCCGAATCGGCCTCGCTCGCCGAGGCGGCGCCGCGCATCCTGCGCGCGCTCGGCGAGACGCTGGGCTACGACCACGGTGCTGTCTGGATCGTCGACGCCTCGGGCACCTCCATCCGCTGCCTCGACACCTGGCGCCCAAAGTCCGGGGCGCCCTCCGAGTTCGACGCGGTCACCCGCGCCACCCGCTTCGAGCGCGCCGAGGGGCTGCCCGGCCGCGTCTGGCGCAGCGGCGAGCCGGCGTGGATCGAGGACGTGGTGCGCGACCCGAACTTCCCGCGGGCCGAGGCGGCCGGGCGCGAGGGGCTGCACGGGGCGTTCGGCTTCCCGATCAAGCTCGGCGGCGTCGTGCTCGGGGTGCTCGAGTTCTTCAGCCGGCAGATCCACGAGCCCGACCAGGACCTGCTCGACCAGCTCGCCACGATCGGCAGCCAGATCGGGCAGTTCGTCGAGCGCAAGCGCGCCGAGGAGGAGCTGCGCACGCTGTTCGTCATGTCGCGCGACATGCTCTGCATCGCGGGCTTCGACGGCTACTTCCGGCGGCTCAACCCCGTCTGGGAGGAGACGCTCGGCTACAGCGTCGAGGAGCTCACGAGCCGCCCCTACGTGGCGTTCGTGCACCCCGACGACCGCAGCGCGACGCACGCCGAGGCGAAGAGCGTGATTAGCGGCCAGGGCACGCTGGTGTTCGAGAACCGCTACCGGCGCCGCGACGGCAGCTACCGCTGGCTCGCCTGGAAGGCGGCGCCGAACCTCGAGCAGGGCCTCATCTACTGCGTGGCGCGCGACGTGACCGAGCAGAAGCGCGCGGCCGGGGAGCTGCTCGCGGCGCGCGAGGCGGCCGAGGCGGCGAGCCGGGCGAAGAGTGACTTCCTGGCGAACGTCAGCCACGAGATCCGCACGCCGATGAACGCCGTGATCGGCATGGCCGAGCTGCTGCTCGACACCCCGCTGCGCGGCGGCCAGCGCGAGTACGTGAGCGCGCTCAAGGAGTCGGCGGAGTCGCTGCTCGGCCTGATCGGGGACCTGCTCGACTTCGCGCGCATCGAGGCCGGCAGGCTCGAGCTGCTGCAGGCGCCCTTCGACGTGCGCGAGCTGATGGGCGACACGCTGCGCACGCTCGGGGTGCGCGCGCACCAGAAGGGGCTCGAGCTCGTCTCGCGCATCGCGCCGGAGGTGCCGCCGATCGTGCTGGGCGACGCGGCGCGGCTGCGCCAGGTGATCGTGAACCTCGTGGGCAACGCGATCAAGTTCACCCGCCAGGGGGAGGTGCTGGTCGAGGTCCAGCGCGTGGTCGGAGCCGAAGCCGGCGCCGAGGCGCTGCGCTTCCAGGTCGCGGACACCGGCATCGGCATCCCGGAGGAGAAGCAGAAGCTCATCTTCGGCGCCTTCGAGCAGGCGGACGCCTCGACCACGCGCGAGTTCGGCGGCACCGGCCTCGGCCTCGCGATCGCCGCGCGGCTGGTGGCGGCGATGGGCGGAAAGCTCGAGGTCGAGAGCGTCCCGGGCCGCGGCAGCCGCTTCCACTTCGCGGCGCCCTTCGTGCCGGTGCCCGCCGCGGCCGGGCACCGCGAGCTCTCGGGGCGCACGCGGGGCCTGCGCGTGCTGGTGGTCGACGACAACGCCACGAACCGGCGCGTGCTCGAGGAGACGCTCGTCCAGTGGCGCATGCGGCCCGCGCTCGCGGGCGGCGCGCTCGAGGCGCTGGCGCTGCTCGAGCGGGCGGCCCGGCGCAAGCGCCCCTTCGCGGTGGCGCTCGTCGACGCGAACATGCCGGGGCTCGACGGCTTCGCGCTGGCCGAGCGGATCAGGCGGCGGCGCGCGCTCGCCGCGACGCGCGTCCTGATGCTCACGTCGGGGCCGCGCCCGGGAGACGAGCGCCGCGCGCTCGCGCTCGGCGCGTCCTCGTACCTGATCAAGCCCGTCAAGCAGTCGGACCTGCTCGACCGCATGCTCGACGCGCTCGAGCCGCGGCCCGCCGGCGCGCGCGTCCTCGAGCGACCGAAGGGCCGGCGGCTGCGGGTGCTGGTCGCCGAGGACAACCCGGTCAACCAGAAGGTGGCGCAAGGCATGCTCGAGCGCGCGGGTCACGAGGCGGTCGTCGTCGAGAACGGGCGCGCGGCGCTCACCGCCTTCACCGGCGGGCGCTTCGACCTCGTGCTGATGGACGTCCAGATGCCCGAGCTGGACGGCTTCCAGGCCACGGCCGAGATCAGCAAGCGCGAGCGCAAGGGCGGCCCGCGCGTGCCGATCGTGGCGGTGACCGCCCACGCGATGAAAGGCGACGCCGAGCGCTGCCTCGCCGCCGGCATGGACGCCTACCTCGCGAAGCCGCTGCAGCTGGCCGAGCTCGCGTCGACGGTCGCGCGGCTCGTTCCCGACGCCGCGCTCGACGAGGCGCGGCTGCTGGAGCGCGTGGGCGGCGACCGCCGCGCGCTCAAGGAGGTCGCCCGCATCTTCCTCGCCGACGCCCCAAGGCGAGTGGCCGCGATCAAGCGCGCCGTCGCGGAAGCCGACGCGCGCGCGTTGCGCGCGGCGGCCCACGCGCTCAAGGGCGCCGCCTCGAACTTCTCGACCAGGGGCGTCGCGGCGACCGCGCTCGAGCTGCAGGAGCTCGGGGAGGCGGGCGAGACGCGGGAGGCCGCCGCCGTGCTCGAGCGGCTGGAGTCGGACCTGGCCGCGCTGCGCCGGTCGCTGCGGAGACTCCTCGGCCCCGCCCGCCGCGCGAAGGCGCAGCACCGGAAGGCCGACCGCTCCAGGGCCGCACGCCGGCGGCGCTGAGCGCCCGCGTCAGTCGAGGTACTTCACGAACACGACCTCGTTCTGCTTCTCGTTGTAGAGCAGCTCGTCGACCAGCTGGCGCGCCATCAGCAGCCCGAAGCCGCCCGGCCGCAAGCCCTTGTCCTCGCGCACCTTCATGTGCTCGGTGGGGCTGTCGGCGGGGTTGGCGAGCGCGGCGTGGCTGAGGGCGTCGAAGCTGAATCCCTGGCCCGGATCGGCGATCCGGTAGAGCAGCATGCGGCGCGCGCGCAGGTAGGAGATGCGCACGTTCTTCGTCGGGTCGAGCTTGCCCCCCCACTCGATGGCGTTCATCAGCAGCTCGCCGAGCGCCTGGCCGATGCGGTTCCTCACGTCCTCGGGCAGGTCGGCGTCGAGGTGCGCGAGCAGCTCGCGGATCCGCTGCCCCGACTCGCGCTGGCACGGCACCAAGAGCTCCACCCAGTCGGGGCGTGCCGAGACCACCTCGATCGGGCGCAGCTCCTCGCCCGCCTCGAGCGCCGAGCGCACCACCTCGAGCAGCTGCTTTGGCTCGACCGGCTTGGGCAGGTAGCGGTAGGCCTGCTCGCGGATCGCCTTGACCAGCGTGTCGGAGGCGTCGTCAGCGGTCATGACGACCACGCGCGGAGGCGAGGGCGCGTCGCGCAGCCGCGCGAGCACCTCGAGCCCGTCGATGCCGGGCATCCAGACGTCGAGCAGCACGAGGTCGAACGGCTCGCGACGCACGCGCTCGAGCGCCTTCTCTCCGTCGCCCGCCTCCGACACGGCGAAGCCCGCGCGTCGCAGCTGGTGCGCGACCAGGTGCCGCGTGGTGGGATCGTCGTCGACGACGAGGATCTTCTTCAAGGGGACAAGGTCGATGCTAGGTCCCGGCCGAGCCGAGGGTCAAGCCGGCGCCGCGTCATGGCCCTGGCGCCTCAGGCGAGCCCGTGGCGCGCGAGCAGCGTTCGGTCGGAAACCAGCTCGCGGGTGGCGCCGTCAGCGACGACCGCGCCGCCATCGAGCACGATCGCGCGCGGGCACAGCGCGGCGACGAACTCGAGGTCGTGGCTCGCCACCACCAGCGTCGCGTCGAGCCCGCCGAGCAGCCCGCCGAGCTCGCGGCGGCCGCGCGGGTCGAGGCCCGAGGTGGGCTCGTCGAGCAGGAGCAGCCCCGGCCGGCACGCGAGCGCGCCTGCGAGGCACAGGCGGCGCTTCTCGCCGCGGCTCAGGTGGTGCGGAAAGCGCTCGTCGAAGCCGGCGAGCCCGACCGCCGCGAGCGCGCCGTGCACCGCCCGCGCGACGTCGGCCTCGGAAAAGCGGCGCGCGCGAGGGCCGTAGGCCACGTCCTCTCCGACCGTGAGCCCCACGATCTGGTCCTCCGGGTCCTCGAACACGATGCCGACGCGCGCGCGCAGCGTCCGCAGCGAGCCGCGGTCGAGCAACGCACCGTCGATCTCGACCTGGCCCTGCGCGTCGTGGCGGTGCGCCGGCGCCGCGGGATCGTGGCGGTGCAGGTAGCGCTGGCGCTCGGGCAGCAGGCCGGCGAGGTGCAGCAGCAGCGTCGACTTGCCCGCCCCGTTCGGGCCCAGGAGAGCCACGCGCTCGCCGGCGGCCACCGCGAACGACACGGAGCGCAGCGCCTCGCGGCCGTCCGGGTAGTGATAGGCGAGCGCGCCGACGCGCAGGGACGCCGGGCCTTGGCTCAAGCGAGGTCGGACCCGCGCGCGAGGCGCGCGCGCTCCTGCGCCTCGGCGCGCTCGAGCGTCCGCAGCAGCAGCAAGGCGCCGAAGCGGCCGAAGCCGCGCAGCGTCGCGCGCGGCTCGCGCAGCAGGCGCTCCCACGCGTCGCCGCCCGGCCGGCGCGCCGCCCGCGAGCGCAGCATCGCGCGAGCCCGCTCCAGCATCGCCACCAGCCCGACGAGCGCCGCTTCCATCACCTGCGCGAGGCGCTCGGGCAGGCCGAGAGAGCGCGCGCCGCGCAGGAGGCCGAGCGGCCCCAGCCGGAACACGGTGCCGGCGGCCGCGGTCGTCGCCGCGAGCGAGCGCGCCACGAGCGCGAGCGCCGTCTCGGCGCGCGCACCGGCGGCGGCCGCGAGCACCGCCGGCAGCGCGAGCGCGAGCACGACCGGCAGCAGCCAGCCGAGACGCCGCGCGAGCTGCGCCGGCGTGCTGCCGCCGCGCACGAACCCGTGCGCCCCCGCGGCGAACGCCGCGACCCAGACGATCCACGACCACGCCGGCACCGGCCGTCCGCCCAGGCCGGCGGGCGACACGGACGCGACCACGGCCAGCCCGAGGCCGGCCGCGAGCAGCGGTCCCGGCCTCACCGGTGCGGCTCCGCCGAGCGAGCCGCGCCGAGCCGCCGCGTGAGCGCCCAGGCGAGCGTGGCCGCGGCAAGCGTGCCGAGGAGACCCGCGAGCGCGCTGGCGACGCGGCCGACCGCGAGCCAGGGCAGCGCGTAGTCCGGCAGCGGGGCGGGCCAGAGGCCGCGCGCCGAAGCCGCGAAGCCGAGGCGCCGGGCCGCGGTCTCGAGCCCGTCGGGCAGCGGCGACGCGAAGGGAGCGGCGAAGGCCGCGAGCGCGAGCGCGAGCACGAAGAGGCCCCACGCGGGAGCGCGGCGCGCGCCGGCCCGCTGCAGCCCGTGCAGCAGATCGGGCCGCCAGCGCGCGAGTGTCGCGAGGATCGCGCCGGTGAGCGCGGCTTCGAGGAGCGCGATCGGCACGTGGAGCGAGAGCAGCAGCGGTAGCACGGCGCCGGCCGGATACAGCCCGGAAGCGGCGAGCGCAAGCGCGACGAACGCCGCGCCCGCGAGCGTCGCGACAAAGGCACCGACCACGGCGCCTGCCACGAGGCCGCGCACCCCGGCCGAGAACCGCGCGACGAGGGCGCCCACGGCGTAGCCGCCGACGGCGCCCAGCGCTCCCATCGCGATCAGGTTCGCTCCGTAGGCGGTGATGCCGCCGTCCTGGAACAGCAGCGCCTGCACGGCGAGTACGGCCGCCATCACCAGGAGTCCCCGCGAGGGCCCCACGATCGCGGCGGCGAGCGTCCCGCCCACGAGGTGCCCGCTCGTGCCAGGCAGGATCGGCAGGTTCACGAGCTGCGCGGCGAAGGTGAACGCGGCGAGGGCCCCGAGCGTGCCGGCCGGCGCCGCGTCGGGCTCCGAGCGCTCCGCGCGGAGCGCCCAGCCGAGGCCGAGAGCGCCGGCTCCCCAGGTCGACGCGGTGACACCCGCGCTCAGGAAGCCGTCGGGAATGTGCATGCTCGCCCGATTCTCTTATAGAGTAGAGGTTTCACGCATGCGTCTGCGGAAGCTCTTCGCGGCCCTGGTCCTGGCGTGGCTCGGACTTACGGGCGCGTTGTCCGAGGCCTCTTTCGTCCACTCGGACGACGGCTGCGCGCTCGAGACGCACTGCAACGCGTGCCTGCTCCGGCTGCGCACCACCGGAGTCGTGACCGTCACGTTCTCGCTGCCCGAGATCTGGGTCGCGATCGCGGAGGTCGCGCCGGCCCCGGGCGGGTCACCCGAGGACGCCACCGCTCGCAGCGTCCCCTCGCGCGGGCCGCCCCGCGCCTGAACCCGCCGCTCGTCGGACGTTCTTAGCCTACCGTCTCGCAGCGCTCGCGCGCGAGGCGCACGGCATCCGCAGGGTTCGATCGTGTAACGCGAGGGCAACGATGCGTACATTTCGAAGGAGCGTGCCGGGATGGGTGCTGGCCGCCGGCACCGTGCTGGCGGCTGCCGGGCCCGCGAGCGCGGCGGGTCAGAGTCCACCGGCCGAGACGGCCGTGAAGAGCGACGAGATCGGCGAGCTGCGCCGCGAGCTCGCGTCGCTGCGGGAGGAGTACACGAGCCGGATCGCAGCGATCGAGTCGCGGCTCGCTGCGCTCGAGGGCGACAAGACCGCAGCGACGCCTGCGGCACCGGCAGCACCCAGCGAGGCTGTCGCACCACAGCCCCCGGCACCGAGCCCTGCGCCGCAGGCGACGGCAGCCGTTCCCCCGGGCGCCGCCACGGGCGGGGCGCCGTCGGCGCTCCCTGTCTACGGCGGTGGCGCCGCGTCCTCGAAGGTCTTCAACCCCGACATCGCCGCGATCGGCAACTTCGTGGGAGTGGCCGGCAAGTCGCCGGGAGGCGGAGAGCCGTCGCTCAACATGCAGGAGTCGGAGCTGTCGTTCCAGGCCGTCGTCGATCCCTATGCCCGCGCCGACTTCTTCGTGACGATCGGGCCGGAGGAGGTCGCGCTCGAGGAGGGCTACATCACCTTCCCGACGCTGCCCCTGGGCCTGCTCGCCAAGGTCGGCAAGTTCCGCGATGCCTTCGGCAAGGTGAACGGCATGCACGCGCACGTGCTGCCGTTCGTCGACCGGCCGCTGGTCACGACGAATCTGCTCGGCGGCGAGGACGGGCTCGCCGACTCCGGCATCTCGCTGGCGAAGCTGATCCCCAACTCGCTCGTGTTCCTCGAGCTGACCGGGCAGGTGTACCAGGGCAACTCGAGCGTGTTCCAGGCGCCGACGCGGGGCGATCTCGCGTACGTCGGCCACCTGCGGGCCTACCGCGACCTGGGCGAGTCGACGAACCTCGACCTGGGCGGCTCGTTCGCCTATGGCCACAACGGCGTGACCGCCTCCACGACCACCGATCTCTGGGGCGTGGACGCCACGCTGCGCTGGAAGCCGCTGCGACGTTCGATCTACACGCACCTGCTGGCGGGCGGCGAGATGGCCTGGAGTCGGCGCGAGGACGCACCGTCGACGCAGGCCTCGGTCGGCGGCTTCGGCTACGTCGAGTACCAGTTCGGCCGGCGCTGGACGGCCGGCTTGCGCTACGACAACTCCGAACGGGCCGACAACGCGGGCATCCGCGACACCGGCGGCTCGTTCATCCTCAGCTACCGGCCGAGCGAGTTCAGCCTGGTGCGCGCCCAATACCGTCACACGTCGCTCGGCGACGTGGAGGAGGCGCGCAACGAGCTCCTGTTCCAGTTCCTGTTCGCGATCGGCGCCCACGGCGCCCATCCTTTCTGAGATCGAGGCCCTGATGAGACTGCTGAGCATCGTCACACTTGCCGCGCTGGCGCAGGCGGCGCCCGCGCTCGCCGCCGTCAACGTGATGGCCGCCACCGAGGACCTCGCCGACCTCACGCGCCAGGTGGGCGGCGACAAGGTCAAGGTGGAGGCGATCGCGCGCGGCTACCAGGACCCGCATTTCGTCGAGGCCAAGCCGAGCTTCATCCTGAAGCTGGCCAAGGCCGATCTGCTGGTCGTCGTCGGCCGCGAGCTCGAGATCGGCTGGCTGCCGCCGCTCATCACGCAGAGCCGCAACGCGAAGATCCAGGTCGGAGCCGAGGGCTACCTCGACGCGTCGCTCACCGCCAAGATCCTCGAGATCCCGACCGGACAGATCACGCGCGCGATGGGCGACGTGCACCCGCTCGGCAACCCGCACTACTGGCTCGATCCCAACAACGGCCGCCGCGTCGCCAAGGCGATCGTGGACAAGCTATCGCGCATGGCGCCCGGCGACGCCGCCTACTACGCGGCGCGCTACGACGCCTTCGACAAGCGCCTGGCGGAGGCCGAGAAGCGCTGGGACGCGCAGATGGCGCCCTACAAGGGCCTGAAGATCGTCACCTACCACCGCTCCTGGCCCAACTTCGCCGAGCGCTTCGGGCTCGATGTCGTCGGCTACGTCGAACCGCGGCCGGGGATCCCGCCCTCGCCGAGCCACACGATCGACCTGATCGCGGAGATGAAGCGGCAGAACGTGAAGATCCTGCTGGTCGAGCCCTACTTCGACCTGAAGACACCGCAGTCGATTGGCCGTGAGACGGGCGCGAAGGTGCTGGTGATGTCGCCCTCTGTCGGAGGCGAGAAGGAGATCACGGACTACATCGCCCTCTTCGACTACGATCTGAAGCTGCTCGTGGCGGCGATCCAGGAAACGGGGGCGAAGTAGCATGGATCTCGAAATCCTGCGGTTTCTCGCGGCGCCATTCGTGGCCAGCCTGATCCTCACGGGGATCCACGCCTACCTGGGCGTGCACGTGGTCGAGCGCGGGGTGATCTTCGTGGACCTGTCGCTCGCGCAGATCGCGGCCCTCGGCTCCACGATGGCGATCCTGCTGCCGTTCACCGGGCAGGATCCGCACGGGCCCGTGGGTCTACTGGACCGGGCTCGCCTTCACCTTCATCGGCGCCGCGATCTTCTCGACGATCCGGGTGCGGCACGCGCGCATCCCGCAGGAGGCGATCATCGGGATCGCCTACGCGGTGGCGTCGGCCGCCACGATCCTGGCGATGAGCCATGCCACCTCGGAGAGCGAGCACCTCAAGGACATGCTGGTCGGCAACATCCTGGCGGTCTCGTGGGGCGAGGTCGGCAAGACCGCCGCGCTCTACTCGGTGATCGGCCTCTTCCATTACGTGTTCCGCCGCCAGTTCCTGGCGATCTCGATGGACCACGACAAGGCGGAGCGCGAGGGGCTGCGCGTGCGCTTCTGGGACTTCCTCTTCTATGCTTCCTTCGGGTTCGTGGTCACCTCCTCGGTGCTGATCGCCGGGGTGCTGCTGGTCTTCTGCTACCTGATCGTCCCCTCGGTCGCCGCGATGCTTTATGCGGAGACGGTCGGCCGGCGGCTCTTGATCGGCTGGACGATGGGCACCGTGGTTTCCGCGCTCGGCATCTACCTGTCCGTGAAGCTCGACCTGCCGACCGGGGCCGCGATGGTCTGTACCTTCGGCCTGGTGCTGATCCTGATGGCTCTGGTGCGGCCTCTAGTCCTGGGCCGTCAGCGCGCCGCCGCTTCCGCGAGCAGCGAGCGCGCGAGCGCGGCGTAGCTGTCCGCCGCCGCCTCGAGCTCGGCGAGGCTCACGCGGTCGCCGTCCGTGTGCGCGTCCAGCACCGAGCCCGGGCCGAAGAGGAGCGGCTCGCCCCAGCGCGGGAGCAGCGGGATGTCGGTCGTGAAGGCGAAGGTCTCGGCCTCGTAGCCCGGCAGCGTGCGCAGGCGCACCGGCTTCACCTCGAGCACGTGCTCGATCGCGACCCGCGCGCGGAGCGGCGCCAGCCGCTCCGCGACGGCCGCGCCGTCGCTGACGGTCCGGAACAGCACCTCGGCTTCGGCCCGCGGCGGGATCACGTTCGGCGCGATGCCACCGGAGACGAGCCCGACCGAATAGAAGGTCCGGCCGAGCTCGGGATCCTCGGGCAGCTCGAGCCGCCGCAGCTCGACGAGCGCGTCCACGAGCTTGTCGATCGCGTTCTCGCCGCGCGCGGGCTGCGAGGAGTGCGCCGCGCGCCCGCTCGCGACGAGCCGCAGGCGCAGCACGCCGCGCGTCGCGCGGCCGAGTCGGCTGCCGGTCGGCTCGCCGTTCAGCAGGAAGCGGGCGCCCGGCGGGAGCTCGTTCGCGACGAGCGCGCCATCGCTGCCCCGCTCCTCGCCCACGACGAACAGCAGGCCGACGCGCCGCTCGCCCTCGCGCCGCAGCCGCTCCGCCGCGATCACCTGCGCCGCGAGCGCTCCCTTGGCGTCGCAGGCGCCGCGCCCGTAGAGCGTGCCGCCCTCGATGCGGCTCGCGAAGAACGGGGGCACGCAGTCGATGTGGGTCGAGAGCGCCACGACCGGCGCGGGAGCGTCGAGCGCCAGCACGTTGAAGCGACCGTCCGCGACCGGCTGCTCGATCACGCGGTAGCCGAGCGACCGCAGCTCGCCGGCCAGGAAGGCACACGCCTCCTGCTCGCGTCCGGTCGTCGAGTCGATGTCGATGAGCGCGCGGGCGAGGTCGAGGAGCTCCAAGGCGGCCCCACACTAACCGCGGCCGCCGAAGACCGTCAACGTGCGACGGGGCGCGCCTGCGGGCCACCGCGGAAGCGCGCCCCGCCCGGTCGACGCTAGGAGCGGAGCCTAGCGGTCGTAACGGTCGTAGGGGTAGTAGCGGGAATCGCGGTAGTCACGGTCCCGGTCATAGCCCCGACGGTCGTAGCTGGCGAAGCGCCGGTAGGCGCTCGTGTAGGCCTCCTGATAGCCCCTGCGGTAGGCGTTCTCGTACGCGCCGCGCGGGCCCATCCAGCCCTTGTACCCGCGGTCCGAATCGCGGTAGCCGCGCTCGTCCCAGTAGGAGAAGCGCTCGTGGTGGCGCGCGTCGTGCTCGCCTTCCTTGTAGCCTTCGTCGCGGCCGCGCGCGTAGCCGTACTGCGAGGCGCCGCGTGAGTCGTAACGCGAGTTGCCGACAGCCACGCCGATCCGCACGTCGGCACGCGTGTCGGCCGCGAGTGCCAAAGTCAGGGCCGAGCTCAGCAGGCCCGCGGTCATCAGCAGCTTCATGATCTGCTCCCATGCCCCCGCCGCGCCTCCTTGCGGCCGATCCGCAAGGCCCACGGTCTGGCGGTCTAGGAAGCAAGCCGCGTGCCCCGAAGGGGCTGGGCGACAACTCGAGCCTGATCAGTAGCTTGACTGGATGTTACTTCCGCTGACTGTCCTCCCTGGAGGACGCGGCCGTCTCGGCGTTGTCGGCGGTTTCTGGCCCTTACATCGAGGCGCTGTCGCGTCTACTTTCCGCCCGGGACGGAGTGGTAGTAGCGGCCCACCCAGCCCACGATCGCGCGCCGCAGCTCGTGCATGTCGAACGCCGCCTCGCTGCGGTAGATCACCTCGCCGCCCGGCGCGACCAGGATCGTGTGCGGCAGCGCTCCCTGCCACTTCGGGTCCACGGCCTCGATGAGCGCGTAGGGATCGCCCTTGTCGAACGCGTAGTTCCTCGTCGACGCCTGCTGCGACTTCAGGAACTCGAGCGCCTTGTCCTTCTTCTCGGGGTCGTCCGCGCTCAGCGTCACCACCTCGAAGTCGCGCCCCCGGTAGATCCGATGCAGCGCGACCAGGTCGGGGAACTCGATCACGCACGGCCCGCACCAGGTGGCCCAGACGTTGACGAGCCGCAGCTTCTTGCCGCCCGCGTTCCTCGCCAGAGCGCGCACGCCCGCCTCGTCGATCGGATCGAGCGCCACCGGCTCGAGCGCCCACTTCGCGAGGCCGTCCTTCACCGAGCCGCGCTTGTCCGACCACTTCACGGAACAGCCGAAGACCTTCGTGGTCTCGACCGGGACGGGCTTGCCGTCGAGCACGGCCTCGATCGCGTCGCGCGCCTCGTGGGTCGTGGCTTTGGCCGGGTCCTCCTTGTCGTCGACGCGGCCCGCGTAGCGCAGCCGCCGCTCGGCGTCGAAGACGAAGACGTGCGGCGTCGCGACGGGTCCGTACTGGCGCGACATGGACTCGGTCTCGCCGTCGTAGAGGTACGGGAAGGCCCAGCCGCGCTCCTTCGCGCGCAGCTTCATCTCGTCGAAGGTGTCGCCGAGGTCCGTGTAGCCCTGCTCGTCGAGGCGCAGCGCCAGCGGGTCGTTCGGGGAGACGAGCACGAGCTGCACGCCCCGGCCCTTGTAGTCCGCGTCGAGCTTCGCGATCCTCTCCTCGTAGGCCTGCGCCGTCGGACAATGGTTGGCCGTGAAGGCAAGCACCAGCACCTTCGCCCTGGCGAAGCTCGCGAGCGAGTAGCGGGCGCCGTCCACGCCGGGAAGGTCGAAGTCGGGAGCTTTGGCGCCGATGGCCAGCGTGGGGATGGCGGGCCCGTCGGCGGCTCCCGCCACCGTGGCCATCGCCAGCGCCAGCACGAGCAGCGCAGAGTGGGCTGTCATGAAGCCTCCGCGGTTGGTCGTCACTTCAGGTCTCGCCCGGTCGGCCAGCGCTGGCCGCGGCTCGTCACGAGGTAGACGGCGAAGGTTCCCAGCCAGTGGCCGCCCTCGTAGTGCTCGCCCGTGACGGAGGCGAGGCCCTTCTCGGCGTGCACGGCGGCCGCGGCGCTGAGCGCCGCGATCCGCGCGTCGCGCTCGGGCAGGCCCAGGGCGATGCCCTCGAGCATCCAGGCGCGGCTCAGGTTCAGCCCGTCGAGGTGCGCGAGCTTGGGATCGGTCGGATCGGTGACAATTCCCGGCGCGAGCCAGTCCGCGCGCCCGTCGCGCGGCAGGCTGGGCAGGAAGCCGTCCAGCCAGCGCGCGAACTCGGGCGGCGGGAGCACCCGGCGCATCAGGTCCGCCTCGCCCAGGCACGGCGAGAGGAAGTCCTCTCCCGACGGCTCGTAGTCGAGCGGGCAGGCGCGATCCGCGGCGTAGAAGTCGCGGCTGCGGGAGAGGACGAGAGCCTCCATGTCCTTGGCGCCGGTCCGGCGCGCCCAGTCGAGCACGAGCCCGAGGCTGAACGCGGTCTGCGTGTGCTCGCCGATCCGGATGGGCTTGGTGAGCTTGGGCAGCCACTCCGCGATCCGCGCCGAGGCGGCGCGCTCGAGCGGGCCGAGCGTGTCGGCCCACCCGCGCGCCTCGGAGGTGCCCCACTCGCGCAGCTCCGACACGAGCTGGAGCAGCCAGGCGAGCCCGTACGGCCGCTCGAAGCCGACGCGCCCCTTCCCCTCGAGGTAGGCGACCTCGGCGGCCACGTGGGCGGGCGTGAGGCTCTGCGCGAGCGCCTGGCGCGCCTCGCCGGCTTCGGGCGCCTCGGGCGCGTGCCGCGCCAGCCGCGCGAGCAGCCAGTGCGCGTGGACCGACGAGTGCCAGTCGTAGCAGCCGAAGAAAGCGGGCGTCAGCTCGCGCGGCGGCCGCGCGTCGGCGTCGGAGCTCAGCACATGAGCGACCTTGTTCGGGTACTCCTGGTGCACGCAGGCGAGCGCGAGGCGTGCGAAGCGGGTGACCAGGATCGCGGATGCGGCGTTGGGGGGAGCCGGCGCGCCGCCGCCGCCCGCGAGCAGGGCGAGGAGGGTCAGGGTCACGCGAGCATCCTATCGCCGAATCGGGCCGGCTCGTCGCACCCTGGCGATAGAATGCGCCGATGAGCGATCCGGCGTCCCTCGCGCGCGCGTTCCTGGCCGAGGACCCCGATCCCGGGACGCGCGCCGAGCTCGAAGCGCTGCTGAAGAAGGCCGAGGGCGGCGACGAGGCCGCGCGCCGCGACCTCGCCGACCGCTTCTCGGGACCGCTCGAGTTCGGGACGGCGGGGCTGCGCGGGAGGGTCGAGGCCGGCCTGGCGCGCATGAACCGGCTGGTGGTGATCAAGGCCAGCTGGGGCTTCGCGACGCACGTGCTGGAGACAGCCGGCGCCGACGCGAAGGCGCGCGGCGTCGTGATCGGCTTCGACGGCCGCTACTCGAGCCGGCGCTTCGCCGAGGACGCGGCCGCGGTGCTCGCGGGCCGCGGCGTGAAGGCGCTCGTGTTTACCGACCCGGTGCCCACGCCGATGCTCGCCTTTTCCGTCAAGCAGCTCGGTGCGGTGGGCGGCGTCATGGTCACCGCCAGCCACAACCCGCCGCACGACAACGGCTACAAGGTCTACCTGCCGACGGGCGGCCAGATCGTCCCGCCGACGGACGCGGCGATCGCGAGCCGAATCAAGGCCGCGCCCCGCATCGACGCGATCGAGCGCCCCGCCCCCGCGGACGCGGCCGCCGCCGGGCTTCGCGCGCTCGTCGACGCCGAGGACAGCGCCGTCGACGACGCCTACCTCGACGGCCTGGGGAAGGCCACGCTGCATCCAGGGGACCAGGGGCCGCTGCGGATCGCCTACACGCCGATGCACGGCGTGGGACACCGCCTGATGATCCGGGCCTTCGCGCGCGCGGGCTTCGAGGGTGTCGCGAGCGAGCCGACGCAGACCGACCCCGACGGCTCCTTCCGGACGCTCGCGTTCCCCAACCCCGAGGAGCCGGGGGCGATGGACCTCGTGCTGGCGCTCGGAGCCGAGACGCGCGCCGAGCTGATCCTGGCGAACGACCCGGACGCCGACCGCCTCGCGGCCGCGGTGCCGGATCCGTCGGGGCGCGGCTACCGGATGCTCTCGGGCAACGAGATCGGCGTGCTGCTGGCCGACGACGCGCTCGCGCACGCCGACACCGGCGGCCGGCCCAAGCTCGTGGTCACGACCGTCGTCTCCTCGAGCCTGCTGTCGCGGATGGCGCACGACCGCGGCGCGCAGTACCGCGAGACGCTCACCGGCTTCAAGTGGATCGCCGACACCGCGATCCGCGCCGAGCGCGAGGGCATCGCGTTCGTGATGGGCTACGAGGAGGCGCTCGGCTACTCGATCGGGCCGCTCGTGCGCGACAAGGACGGGATCGGAGCCGCGCTGCGGCTCGCCGAGCTGACGCGCCACCTGAAGTCGCGCGGCGAGACGCTGCTCGGGCGGCTCGACCAGCTGCTCGTCGCGCACGGCCTCTCGTACCAGATCCAGTGGTCGGCGACGCTGCCGGGATCCGAAGGCAGGACGCGCATCGACGCGGCGATGGCGGCGCTGCGGAAGAGCCCGCCGCAGACGATCGGCCGGAGCCCGGTCGTGCGCGCGCTCGACGCCGCGAGCGGCCAGGTCACGCTGCGCGGCGAGCGGCGGCCGAGCGACCTGCCGAAGGCGGATCTGCTGGCCTTCCAGTCGGAGGACGGCGCGCGGCTCACGGTGCGGCCGAGCGGCACCGAGCCCAAGATCAAGTTCTACCTGGAGCTCGTCGGGCGGGCGACGCGGCCCGAGGAGGTCGCGCCCGCGCGCGCGCGGCTCGACGCCGAGGGTCGGGCGCTCAAGACGGCACTGATGCGCGAGCTCCAGCTCGCATGACGAACGCGCGCTCCGCCCCGAGGCTCGTGCTGCCGCTCGCGGCGGCGGCCCTTCTGCTCGCAGCGGCAGGCCGCGCAGCGGACGCGCCGCCCACCGCGGCCGACAGCGTGCTGATCGTGACCTTCGACGGCTTCCGCTGGCAGGAGCTCTTCGGCGGCTACGACGCCGCGCTCAACACCAAGGCCGACGGCGGCGTCGCCAAGCCCGAGCTGCTCGCCGCGCGCTTCGACAGGAAGACGCGCGAGGAGCGCCGCGAAGCGCTGCTGCCGTTCCTGTGGGGCGTGCTGGCGCGCGAGGGACAGCTCTTCGGCGACGCCAGCCGAGGTAGCCGCGTGCGGGTCACGAACGGCTTGTGGTTCTCGTACCCCGGCTACAGCGAGATGCTCACGGGCGCCGCCGACCCGCGAATCGACAGCAACGACAAGAAGACGAACCCGAACCTGACGGTGCTCGAGTGGCTGAACTGCCGGCCGGGATTCGCGGGCCGGGTCGCCGCCTACGGGAGCTGGGACGTGCTGCCGTTCATCGTCGCGGCGGAGCGCTCGGGCCTGCACGTGAACGGCGACGGGCCCGCGATGCTGGAGCCGCGCAGCGACCGCGAGCGGCAGCTGAACGAGTGGGCCGACGACCTGCCGCGCTACTGGAACGGCGAGCGCTTCGACGCCGCGACGATGCAGGGCGCGCTCGAGTACCTGCGCACGCGCAGGCCGCGCGTGCTCTACGTGATGCTCGGCGAGACCGACGAGTGGGCCCACGGCCGGCGCTACGACCTCTACCTCGACGCCGCCTGGCGCTCGGACCGCTTCGTGCGCCGGCTCTGGGAGCTCGCGCAGTCGCTGCCCGACTACCGCGGCCGGACGGCGCTCGTGCTCGCGACGGACCACGGGCGCGGGAGCACACCCGCGGACTGGACCGACCACGGCGAGAAGGTTCCGGCCGCCGAGCCGATCTGGATGGCGGTGATGGGCCCGCAGACGCCGGCCCTCGGCGTGCGCGAGGGCGTGCAGGCCACCCAGTCGCAGCTCGCGGCGACCGTCGCGGCGCTCTTGGGCCTGGGCGGCGACTTCGGGACGGCCGCACCGAAGGCGGCTCCGCCGCTGCCCGACAGCGTGCGCTGAGCGCGGGCTCGAAACCTCCGGAGGATCATGCGCAACGTCACCGCGGCCCTGCTCGTCACCACGACCCTCGCCCTGCCGGCGCTCGCGCCGGCCCCTGCCACCGCCGCGGACTCGCGGCAGGAGATCGAGCGCCGCGCCGGCGAGCTTCTGGCGCGCATGACGCTCGCCGAGAAGATCGGACAGCTCGTGCAGGTCAACGCGCAGGGCGGTGCCATACCCGACGCGCTCCGGCAGCGCGTGCGCGAGGGCCGGATCGGATCGATGCTGAACGAGGTCGTCCCGGCCGCGAGCCAGGAGCTGCAGCGCGTCGCGGCCCTTGAGAGCCGGCTCGGCATCCCGCTGCTGATGGGCCGCGACGTGATCCACGGCTACCGGACGATCTTTCCGATCCCGCTCGCCCAGGCCGCGGCGTGGGACCCGGACCTGGTGACGGCGGCCGCGGCGGTCGCTGCCGAGGAGGCGGCCGGCGCGGGCTTCCAGTGGACCTTCGCGCCGATGATGGACGTCGCGCGCGACCCG
Organism: uncultured Acidobacteriota bacterium; assembly: GCA_963740655.1. Lineage (GTDB taxonomy): Bacteria > Acidobacteriota > Vicinamibacteria > Fen-336 > Fen-336 > DATBSL01. The sequence goes on along the minus strand of CAVUFF010000011.1, from coordinate 126,641 downwards.
CGCTGGGGGCGGATCGCCGAGGGCTTCGGCGAGGACCCGCACCTGGCGAGCGTGCTGGCGGCGGCCATGGTGCGCGGCTTCCAGGGCGATCGCCTTTCGGCGCCGAACCGCATCGCGGCCTGTGCGAAACACTTCGCGGGCTATGGAGCGGCGGAGGGCGGGCGCGACTACGACACCGCGTGGATTCCCGAGGGACTGCTGCGCGACGTGTACCTGCCGCCGTTCAAGGCCGCGGTCGAGGCCGGCGTCGCGACGGTGATGACGTCCTTCAACGAGATCAACGGCGTCCCTTCGTCGGGCAGCGACTTCCTGCTGCGCCGCGTGCTGCGCGGCGAGTGGGGCTTCGAGGGCTTCGTCGTGAGCGACTGGAACTCGATGTCCGAGATGATCGCTCACGGCTTCGCGGCCGATCTCGACGACGTGGCGGTGAAGTCTCTCGTGGCGGGCGTGGACATGGAGATGCAGAGCCCGGCCTACTCCGACCACCTCGAGGCGCTCGTGCGCGGCGGCAAGGTGCCCGAGAAGCTCGTGGACGACGCGGTCCGCAGCGTGCTGCGGGTCAAGTTCCTGGTCGGCCTCTTCGACACGCGGCGTCCGTTCGCGGCGAAGCCGCCCGGCCCGCCGGGGCCGGAGGCGCTCGCGCTCGCGAGGCGAGCGGCCGTCCAGAGCGCGGTGCTGCTGAAGAACGAGGGCCGGCTGCTGCCGCTCGCCCGCGAGAGCGCGACGCTCGCCGTGATCGGCCCGCTGGCCGACGATCCCTACGAGGTGCTCGGCACCTGGAACCGCGACGGCCGCATCGAGGACACAGTGACGCCGCTCGCCGCGATCCGCAGCCTGCTGGGCAACGTGGAGCGCGTGCGCTACGCCCCCGGCCTGCCGGGCACGCGGAGCCGCGACACGGCAGGCTTCGCGGCGGCCGTCGAGGCCGCGCGCCAGTCGGACGTTGCGCTCCTTTTCGTCGGCGAAGAGGCGATCCTGTCCGGCGAGGCGCACAGCCGCGCTCACCTCGACCTGCCGGGAGCGCAGAGGGAGCTCGTCCTTGCGGTGGCCGCGACCGGCAAGCCGCTCGTGCTGGTGGTGCTCGCCGGCCGGCCGCTCACGATCCCGGACGTCTTCGCGAAGTCGCAGGCCGTGCTCTACGCCTGGCACCCGGGAACCATGACGGGGCCGGCGCTCGCCGACCTCGTGTTCGGCCTCGAGTCGCCGTCGGGCAAGCTGCCGGTGACGTTCCCCAAGACCGAAGGCCAGATCCCGGTCTACTACGCGCACAAGAACACCGGCCGCCCGCCCACGGACCGCAAGCTCACGCTCATCGACGACATCCCGCCGCGCGCGCGCCAGAGCTCGCTCGGCGACGCCTCGCGCTACCTGGACATCGGCTACGAGCCGCTCTACCCCTTCGGCTACGGCCTCTCGTACACGGAGTACCGGTACGCGAACCTGCGCCTCTCGGCCGAGCGCGTGAAGAGGGGCGACACGCTGCGCGTGCGCGTGGACGTGACGAACACGGGCGGCCGCGACGGCCAGGAGATCGTGCAGCTCTACGTGCGCGACCTCGTCGCGAGCCTGACGCGGCCGGTCAAGGAGCTGAAGGCCTTCCAGCGCGTGCGCATCCCCGCCGGCGAGACCAGGGTCGTCGAGCTCGAGCTTCCGGTCGCCTCGCTCGGCTTCCACGACGCGGCGATGCGCTACGTCGTCGAGCCGGGAGCCTTCCGGCTGTGGGTCGGCCCGGACTCGCGCTCGGGGCTCGAGGGCGGCTTCGCGGTCGTCGAGTAGCCCGCGCTAGTAGCGCCAGCTCGTCGTGTCGGCGCCCGGCGGCGCCGTCGCCTCGATCCGCTTCAGCATCTTCGGCGCGTGCATCTGGATGTAGCGCAGCCGCGAGTAGGCGTTCGCGCGCGTGTGGTCGCCGTTCCAGCAGTGCTCGGCGCGGTCGCCGTAGTCCACCTCGCCGCCGTAAGGCGGGTCCGTCGTCTTCAGGAAGTCCTCGGTCAGGTACACCGCGTCGTTCAGGTAGTAGTTGTCCATGTCGCCCACGTAGAGGTTGACCTTGCCCTGGAGCTTCTTGCCGAGCCCCTTGGACCAGTCGCGCTGCAGGATGTAGCGCAGGTCGTAGTTCTCCTTGAGGTACGCGGCCACCGCCGGGTCGATGACCCCCGAGCGCTTGTCCCAGATCCGCTGGGGATAGCCGTCGGGCCCCACCGGCGCGTAGACCGCCTCCCAGATGTCGAACTGGCCACCCGAGCGGCTCTTCGTCCCGAGCACGAGCTCGGCGCGGTTCGAGCTCTCGATCGTGGACGGAGACGTGGCCGAGGTAGTTGCGGTGGCTCGGACGCGCCATCCGGCCGAACGGGCCCTCGGCCCAGTAGGCGTTCTTGTCCGAGTAGATGTCGGTCGTCATGTAGGCGCGGAAGTCGATCGGATCGGGACACGAGGCCCAGCTGCCGTTCCATTCGTCGGGGTAGAACATCTGCACCGCGAGCGCCTCCCAGCCTCCGGTCGAGCCGCCGTAGAGGAAGCGCGCCCAGCCCTGGCCGATGCCGCGGAAGCGCTTCTCGATCTCCGGGACGAGCTCGTACTGGATCGCGTCGCCGTAGGGGCCGAGGTTCTCCGAGTTCACCGCGTACGAGTCGTCGTAGTACGGGTTCGCGTGCTGGATCTCGACCACCAGGAAGCGCGGGAAGTCGGGTGCCATCCAGTCCTCGTAGAGCTGGTGGCCGAGCTCCTGCTGGATCCGGTTGTAGCAGTCGAGGTGGAAACGCTCGGAGTACTCGCACTTGATGTTCGGGTCCGCCGGCTGCTCGCGGAAGTCGTCCATCGTGTACGGGAAGTGGCCGTGGAACACCGCGAGCGGGAAGCGCGCCTGCGGGTGCTGGTCGAAGCCCCAGGGCAGCAGCACCACCGCGCCGAGCTGCATCGGGCGTCCCCAGAACTTCGAGAGCCGCTCGCTCTGGATCTTGATGTGCTTGACGAACCGGGTATCGGCCGCCGGCTCGATCTCGGGGATCGCCTGGTCGAGCTCGACGCTCAGCGTCTCGTCTCGCGCGGGGTCGAGGGCGACCTCGCGCGGAGTGCTGAGCAGGTTGCCCGGCGCGCGGTTCCACTGCTGGCCCTCGCCCCGGTCCATCGGCAGCTTCACGCACGTGGCCGTCCGCGCGGTGGAAGGTCTCGTACCTGTGAAGCAGCGCCTGCACGCGGTAGCGGCCCGCCTTGACGTCGCCGAGCGCCTCGGCCGGATAGCCGAGGACGCTCGCGTCGAAAAGCCTGGCCTCGCCGGGCTTCCAGCCCAGGACGTCGATGCCGAACACCTGCTGGCTGTTCGCGATGTCGCTGTCGCGGACCTGGAAACGCGGCTCGGCCGAGTCGTCGGTCGAGACGAGCAGCAGCAGCCGCCCGTCGAGCGGGCCCTTCGCGAGCGACTCCGGATAGCGCACGGCGATGCGCAGGCGCGCCGGATCGGCCGCGCCGGCGGGCGCGGACGCGCCGAGGCAGGCGGCGAGTGTCGCGGCGACGAGGGTGTGCGGGGCGCGGCGCATCGGCTTTCCTCCGATCGGGGTCGGGGGCGAGTATATGATTCGACGCGACAGGCGTCAGGAGGTCGGTCTTGACCCGTGCCCGAGCCGCGGCGTCGGTTTCGGAGACCGTCGTCGCGCGAACCTTCCTCGGCCGCTGGCTGCGCCGCGGACTGCTCGCGAGCTTCGGCGTCGGCTTCACGGTTCCCTACTTCGCGATCCTCAACGACGTGCACGTCGAGGGCGACGAGGTGCTGAAGGAGCTGCCGCGCAGGAACGTCGTGTTCCTCGCCAACCACCAGACCTACTTCCTCGAGGCGATCGCGTTCTTCGACCTCGTCTACGTCCGCCACCAGATGCCGCTCGAGAGCCCGATCGTGCGCTTCTCGGCCGCGGAGGAGACGATGAAGCAGAACCTGCTCACGAAGCTGATGACGCTCGCGGGCGGCGTCACCTTCAGGCGCAGCTTCCGCGAGGCGGGCGAGGACGTCAGGCGCGCGGTGGACCTGGAGGGCGTCGCGCGCGTCGAGGAGGCGATCCAGGGCGGCTGGCTGCTGCACTTCCCCGCCGGCACGACCAGGAAGGGCGCGCCGCTGCGCGGTGGCGTGACGCGCCTGCTCCACAACACGCGGGCGGTGGCGCTGCCGCTGCGGGTCGACGGCTTCCGCGAGCTGCTGCTGCACAAGCAGGTGCCGGGCCGGCTCTTCAAGCAGTGCTCGCTCAAGATCCACAGGCCGCTGCCGCTCGACGAGTTCTACGCGGCCCCGTACCAGAAAGCCGCGGGCATGCGCGTGCTCGCGATGCTGGAGCAGGCGATAGGCGAACAGCCGGCGTGACGAGCCGAGGAGGAGCCATGAACGACCGCGAGCCGCTCGAGAGGCGGGTGGCCGAGCTCGAGAAGCAGGTCGCCGCGTTCCGCGGCGGCGGGCTCTACCCGCTGCGCGGGATCCGCAAGCGCGCGGACTGGGGCATCGGCGACCTCCCGATCTACGACGTCGCGTTCGGAGCCGACCCCGAGCGCGGCGAGCTGCGCGGCCACGCGCGCGGCGTGGTCGCGATCGGGGACCTCGCGACCGGCGTTGTCGCGCTCGGCGGGCTGGCGCGCGGCGTCGTCGCATTCGGCGGGCTCGCGGCCGGCCTGGTCAGCTTCGGCGGGCTGTCGATCGGCCTCTTGAGCGCCATCGGCGGCCTCGCGATCGGGGGGCTGGCACTGGGCGGCGCGGCGGTGGGCGGCACCGCGATCGGGGGCGGCGCCGCCGGCTACTACGCCTGCGGTGGCGGCGCCGTGGGCTCCCACGTGGTCGACGCGATGCGGCGCGACCCCGAGGCCGAGGCGTTCTTCCGCGAGCACGGCCTCGAAACGCTCTGCGGCTCGGGCCGTTACCGCGTCCGTTGAGCCCCGCGTGACGACCTACGTCGCGCTCCTGCGCGGGATCAACGTCGGCGGCCGCAACATGGTCGCGATGGCCGAGCTGCGGCAGATGTGCGAACGGATCGGGCTCGAGGACGTGCGGACCCTGCTGCAGAGCGGCAACGTGGTCTTCCGCTCCGCGGCGGGCGAGCCGGGCCGGCTCGAGGCCCGGCTCGAGCAGGAGACGGCGAAGAGGCTCGGCGTGAAGCCTGCCTACTTCGTCCGCACTGCCGACGACTGGGCGTCGCTCGTGAGGCTGAATCCCTTCCGCGAGGAGGCCGAGAGCGATCCCGGCCATCTGCTCGCGGTCCTGATGCGGCAGCCTGCGACGAAGGCCGCCGTGTCCGCGCTGCGCGCCGCGATCCCCGGACGCGAGCGTGTGGAAGCGCGCGGCCGCGAGGCGTACTTCTACTACCCCGACGGCGTCGGCCGCTCGAAGGTCACGCCCGCGCTCATCGAGAAGCACCTGGGCGGCGCGGGCACCGCCCGCAACTGGAACACGGTGCTGAAGCTGCACGCGCTGCTGCGCGGCTGAACGTCAGCCTCTTTCCCCTCGACACGCTGGCCGCAGCGGCTAGGCGTAGTTCTCGGGCCGCAGGCCCATCTCCGGGCGGTAGATCCCGCGCAGCTGAAGCAAGTCCTTCTCATAGTCGCCGGTCGGGCGGAAGAGCGGGGCGAAGAAGACGACCCGGCGCGGGTAGTCGAATCCCACGGGAAGGATCGGCACGCCGGCCTCGTGCGCGATCCGGTAGAAGCCCGACTTCCAGTGCTCGACGCGCTTTCGCGTGCCCTCGGGTGCGATCACCACCGTCATCTGTCCGGCCGCGCGCAGCGCGGTCACGACCTCGCTCACGAACCCGGCCGCCGCCGAGCGGTCCACCGGTATCCCCCCCAGCCAGCGCATGAAGACGCCGAGCGGCCAGCGGAAGAGCGTGTGCTTGCCGATGAAGGTGCAACCGATGCGCAGCGCGAGCTTGGCCTGCAGCCCGACCAGGAAGTCCCAGTTCGACGTGTGCGGCGCGACGATCAGCACCATCTTGCTCACGTCCGGCACCGCGCCTTCGACGCGCCAACCCGTGAGTCCCATGCTCCAACGACCGAGCGCGGACGCGAGGCGGCCGTGCGCCCGCTGGACGTTTGGCCCGACGGCCGGCACGCCGGGATCGCGGTAAAGCGCCACGCCCTTAGCGTGCCCCCCGCAGCTCGCGCCCGTCGAGCACGACGCTCTCGATCTCGAGCGTGCCGGGCTCGAGCGTGCCGGGCTCGAGCGCGCCCGCCTCGCGCGGCCGCACGACGAGGAAGGACGCCTTCGCCCCCGGCCGCAGGAGCGGCGCTCCCGAGTAGCCCGTGAGCGCGCCGAGCCGCTCGGCGAACGGCCGTGTCGCCAAGGGCGAGGGCGCGTGGGCCGGCGCGAGCGCCTCGAGCGCCGCGGCCAGCGTCAGCGGCGAGGGGGCTGGGCGGGGCGGCCCTGTGAGCTCGAGCGCGAGCGCGGGATCGGCTGTGCCCACGACCTCGAGCGCGACGCGCCCGGGAGCGGCCAGGCGTGCCGCGACGGCGATCGCCTGGGGCCGCTCGGAGGCGCGCACGTGCCAGATGAGCCGCGCCACCCCGAGCCGGCCGATCGCATCGAGCGCCGCCGGGCTCAGCCAGCTTCGAGCCGCGAAGCCCCGGACCGACGCGGCCAGGGCCGGCACGAGCAGCCGGTCGGACGCGGCGGATCTGCGGGCGGCTCCGAGCAGGCGCGCGTCGCCTATCTCGCGCACCCGCGACGGCCCGAAGGCTCCGGGCGCGGGGCACCCCGCGAGCTCGGCGTCCTCCTCGAGCACGTCGAAGGCCAGGTCGGCGCGATAGGGCTCGACGGCCGGGGCCTGCAGCACGCGCCCGCCTTCCAGCACGACGTCCGCGAAGCGGTCGTCGACGTTGCGCGCCAGGCCCTCGTAGAGCGACAGGTCCTCGCCCGCGAGATCGTCGGCGGCGAGCCCCTGGAGCGCGGTCAGGAGCGCGACGTAGTTGAGGCGCGTCAGATCGGGGAACGACCCTCCGGCCGGGAATGCGCCGCTCTCGATCAGCACCACCGGCGTGCCCCAGGCGGTGAGGTTGTCGCCGAAGGCGCGCGGGTTCCAGTCCTCGTCGTAGCGCGAGATCCCCCCGGGCGCGAAAGGAGCGAGCGCGCGCGCCACGGCGGCGCACACGCGCCTGGCGCGGGCACGGCCGGGCGTGAGCGTGCCCTCCGTGTCGCCGGCGACGGCCAGCAGCGCGATCGTCGCGCGGACCCCCGTGTCGCCCACGCTCGTGCGCCGGTTCTGGTCGTGGAGGTTGAAGCCTAGCTCGGGCCGGAAGCGGTCGCGAAGCTCCTTCAGCAGCCGTCCCTCGGGCGTCGCGAGCAGCAGCGCGTCGCGGTTGAGGTCGACCGCCTGCGCGTTGCGGCGCGCGTAGCGAAAGGCGCCGTCGGGGTTCAGCATCGGCACCAGCAGGAGCGTCAGGCGCTCCAGGATCAGCCGCTCGGCCTCGCCGTCGCCCGCGAGCAGGGCGTGGGCGAGGTCGAGCAGCGCGGGAGTCGCCGAGGGCTCGTCCCCGTGCATCTGCGACCACAACAGCACCCGGCGCGGGCCGCTGCCGAGCGTGACGAGCTGGATCGGGCGGCCCTCGACCGAGCGCCCGACGACCTCGAGCGACACGCGGCCCGGATGCGCCGCGGCGAGCGCCCGCAGCCGCTCCGCGAGCTCGCCGGGGCGCAGGCAGGGCGCGCTCGTCTCCACGAAGCGCCGGGCGGGCCAGCCGTCCCAGAGCGCCTGCGGCGCGCCGGGCGCCGCGCCCGACAGCAGCAACGCGAGCACCGCGCCGAAAGCCAAGCGGCCGCCGCCCTCAGGCCGCGGGCTCGGCGCGGTGGAGCGCCTTGCGCACGCGAGCGAGATCGGCGTCGCCCAGCAGGCGCAGCTCGCGCAGCCGCCGCGGCCGCGCCTCGCGCACGACACCGGAGGCGAGCGCGTCCGCCAGCACGAGGTCGGCGGCGGGCAGCAGCCGCCGCCACTCGGCGCGCCGCGAGGCGAGGCGGGGCTCGACCAGAAGCTCGTCGCCGCGCAGGCCAACGATGATCGCGGTCGCGATCTTGAGCAGGATCGGCGAGCCCGAGACGAGCAGCACCGTCCCGCCGACCGGCAGTGCCGCCAGGGCCTTGAGGTCGTCGTCGGAGCCCTCGACGCGGATCGTCTCCACCGGAGCGCCCGGGGCTGCTCGGACGACCTTGGAGGCGTGGTACGGCAGCGCGACGAGCAGCGCGCCCGAGGCGAGGGTCGGCTCCTGCTCGAGCTCCTCGAGCGTACAGCCCGAGGCCGGCACGCCGAGCGCGCTGCGGATCTCGTGCGCCACGAGCTCGAGCGTCTCGCGCCGCGGGTCCACGATCACCACGCGCTCGGGCGGCGCCGCGAGCAGCCAGCGCTCGACGGCAGCGCGGATCTCGGCCCCCGAGTGACCCCTGCGGAAGGCCGCGCTCAGCGAGAGCCGGACGAGCTCGTCGAGCCCGCGCGCGTCCTCGAGCGCGGCGGGCGAGCCCGCGCGCACGTAGACTCCGGCCCCGCGCCGCAGCTCCACGTGGCCGGCGGCTTCGAGCGCGCGGTAGGCGGAGGAGACGGTGTTGGCGTGCAGGCCGTGGCGGCGCGCCAGCGCCCGCACCGACGGCAGGCGCTGGCCCGGAGCGAGCACGCCGCTCAGGATCCGCAGCTCGAGCTGCGCCAGCAGCTGATCGTGAAGCGGCACGCCGCCCTTGCGCTTGAGCACGAAGTCCATGCTGGGTCTCCGCGAAGCTGGGGGATTATGGACCGGTGCGGTCGCTCTTTGCTACGAGGCGTGCGCGGCTCCTGGCCCGGCTGGCGCTCTACGGGACGGCCGTGTGTGTCGGGCTGCCCGTGGCATTGTCACAGGCCCTGATCGCGACCGTCCGCCAGCCGGTCACGGCGGCCCGCCCGCCGTGGCAGGAGGTGTCGCTGCGCGCCTCTGGCCTGCGGCTGCGCGCCTGGCTCGCGCCCGGCGACGAGCGCCGCGCGGCCGTGGTGCTGGTTCACGGGCACGGCGACAGCCTCGAGAGCCAGGCGGGCTCGGGAGAGGAGCTCCATCGGCGCGGCCACAGCGTGATGCTCGTCGACCTGCGCGGCCACGGCGGCAGCGAGGGCCGCTACTCGACGCTGGGCGGCAACGAGCGCGAGGACGTGCGCGCTGCGCTCGCGGAGCTGCGACGGCGCGGGCTCGGGGGCTCCGGCTTCGTCCTGATGGGCGCCTCGATGGGCGCCGTGGCGATGCTGCGCGCCGCAGCCGTGGAGCCGGACGTGCGCGGCGTGGTGGCGGAGGCTCCCTACGACGACTACCGCTCGACCGTCGCCCACCACGCGAAGCTCTACTACCACATGCCCGGCTGGCTGCCGCTCGTCCCAGCGGTGATCGCCCTCGCCGAGTGGCGGGCCGGCTTCCGCGCCTCGGACGTGAGCGCCGTCGACGCGGCGCGCCGGACGCACGCTGCTCTGCTCGTGATCCTCGACGAAAAGGATCCGCGCATGCCCGAGCCGGTCGTGCGCCGCGTGTTCGACGCCCATCCCGGCCCGAAGCGATTCTGGACCGCCCGGGGCGCGGGCCACGCGCAGGCGCCGAGCGCGCCCGGCTACTGGCACGCCGTGCTCGGCTTCCTGGACGCGAACGGTCTCTCGAGCCCGGCCGCTCAGGAGCAGCCGTCTCGCTTCGCGAGCGGGACGATGCGGTAGACGGCCGCGCGCGGCTCGACGTGCACGGCCTCGAGCGCGCCCGCCTCGACGAGCAGCTGCCGCACCGAGGGCGGCCGCGGCTCGCCGGCTTCCGGAGCGGGGCCCGCGAAGTAGGCATAGCCTGCTCCCAGCCGGCGCGCCGCCTCGAGCGCGCTCGCGGCGTCGCTCGCGCGGAAGAACGACAGCACCTCCGCCTCGCGCTCGGCGACCCGTTCCGGCGTCGTGAACTGCCGCCAGTACGGGATGAAGCTCGCGAGCGGCACGCGGCGGCCCGCGAGCACGACCACGGGCGGCACCAGCCGCACGCCGGGGCGCGTGATCACGACGTCGCCGGGGCAGCTCGCGGCACGCAGCGCCGCCATCGCGCGCACGGCCGGCGGCGGAATCCGCTCCGGCTCGGCGAGCGCCCGCCGCGCCACCAGCTCGGCGGTCGCCGGCAGCGTCAGCAGCAGGACCACGGCGGCGCGCCAGGCGGCGCGCGCAGCGAAGGCGACCAGGCTCGGCAGCGCGAAGAGCCAGAGCGCGAGGCCGCTCGCCTGCAGGAAGTAGTAGCTCTCGTCGTACGCGGGGTCGGCCGTGACGCTGACGACGAGCGCGATCGGCCAGCCCGTGAGGGCCAGCGCGGCGAGGCTGGCGCTCGCGGCGCCGCCTGCGCGCAGCGCGCGAAGCGCCGGCGCGATGCCGACCGCGCGCAGCCCCAGCGACAGCACCAGCCAGGCGAGACCCGAGAGCGCGAGCCCGAGCCCGTGCGCCTCGGGCAGCCCGAACGCGATCCGCGCGGGGTTCGTCGGAGCGAAGGGCACGAAGAGCACGCGCACGCCCTCGCCGCCCGAGGGCGTCAGGCTAGAGGACGCGAGCACGCCCACCGCCGCGGCCACGGCCAGCGCGACCGGCACGAGCGCGCGACGCGAGCGGCGCACCAGCCAGGCAAGCGCGAGCGCGAGCAGGAGCTGCGCTGCCGTGAACGCCTTCAGGAAGCCGGCCCCGGCCCCGAGCGCCGCCGCGAGCGCCTGGTAGCCGCGGCCTTCGCCATGCGCGGCCCGCTCGAGAGCCACGATCGAGGCGAGCGCCGCCGCCAGCGCGGGCGAGATCGAGTTTGCGAACAGCACGGCCTCGACGAAGTTGGCCCCCAGCTTCACCGCCGCGTTCGGCGATCCGAGCAGCAGCCCCGGCACGAAGGAGAAATCGGCCGCGAGCGGGAGGAAGCCCGCGACTCGCACCGCCTTTGGCCCGAGGCCGAGCGCGTGGGCGGCGGCACGCAGCGCCAGCACCAGCGCAACCGCCCACAGCGTGACGTCGAAGCGGCTGATCGCGTCGTAGGGGTGGATCCCGGCCCAGCGCGCGGCCGCGGCCCGCACCAGGTGGCTTCCGACGTGATAGTGCAGCGGAACGCCGGCGAGGCCGGGGACCTGCGGCGGCCAGGCCGCGACGAGCTCCCACGAGACGCCCACGTGCACCGCCGTGTCGACGTGCTCGCCCACGTCCAGGCGGAAGGACCCGTCGGCGTCGACGCGGTTCGCCCGGTACTCGGTGGCCGCGAGAACCGCGACGAGCGCCAGGATCGCGGGCAACGCGCCGCGCACGCTGGGCCCTTCCGCGACGAGCGCGCCCCGCCCGCCGAAGGCGAGCGGCACGAGCGCCGCGGCCACGAGCGCCGGGAAGACGGCTGGCCAGCCGCTGACGAGGCTCAGCCAGAAAGCACCGGCGCAGAACAGGAGTCCCGCCGGGACGACGAGCGCGGGGTCGACCCGGACCCGCGCGAGCCGCTGGAGCGCCACGCCCGGCGCGAGCACCGCAACGAGCGCGAAGATCGCGAAGCGCAGCGTGGCGAGGACGGGATCGCTGCCGTCGGCCAGGCCGGCCTCCTCAGATCTCGAGCTGCTTGGCGACCCGCGTCAGGCAGCGCGACCCGGTGCGGGTCACGAGCGCCACGTCTTCGATCCTCACCCCGCCGAGCCCGAGGTAGTAGAGGCCCGGCTCGACCGTGACGACGTGCCCGGCCCGCATGCGGCAGGGCCTCTTCCCGATCGAGGGCGCCTCGTGGATCTCGAGGCCGAGCCCGTGGCCGGTGCCGTGGAAGAAGCCCTGCATGCGGCCGTCCTTCACTCCGGTCCTGTGGCCCTGGCGCTCGAACAGCTGCTGGATCGCCTGGTGCACGTCCATGCCCTCGACCCCCTCGCGCAGCATGCGGTGGCCGAGCCGCACGCCTTCGTGGACGATCGCGTAGAGCTCGTGGAGCGCGAAGCTCGCGCGCCCGCGCACCACCGTGCGCGTCAGGTCGCCGAAGTAGCCCGTGGCTTCGGAGCGCGGGAAGATGTCCATCACCACGGGCTGGTTCGCGCGAATCGGGCCGTGGCCTCCCGCGTGCGGGTCGACGGCCTGGTCGCCGGGCGCGCAGATCGTGTGCGCCGGCACGAAGCCGTCGGCCATCATGCGCGTGTTGACGGCCGAGCGCAGGTCCTCGGCGGTGAAGCGGCGGCCGTCGCGCACGAGCCAGCCGCGGCGGATGCGGCAGGCCTCGAGCGCCTCGATCCCGGCCTGCAGTCCCGCCTCGGCGGCGCGCAGCGAGGCCTCGATCGCACGCACCTCGCGCGGCTCCTTGATCTCGCGCTCGGGCCAGAAGGGGTCGGGGCCGACCTCGAGGCGCACGTGCCGCTTCGCGAGCTCCTGCGCGAGCCCCAGCGGGAAGCTCCGCGGCACCGACACGCGGCCGAGCCCGAGCTGCTCGAGCACACGCGCGATCACGTCGGCGGCGGGCGCGCGCCTGCCGTCCTTCTCGAGCGGCGCCGCGACCTCCGACCAGGACAGCACGCGGTCGACGGTCGCCCGGCTGCGCGCGCGGTCGAGCTCGAGGTCGCTCATCACCAGGATGCGCGTCCGGCCCTTCTGCACGAACAGGAACGGGTCGGGGGCGAAGAAGCCGGTCGGGTAGAGGATGTCGGCGTCCGTCTCGGAGGCGGCGTAGATCAGCCGGCCCGCGGGCGGCTTCGCCATCTCAGATGCCGCCGTCGGCGCTGAAGCCGCCGTCGACCGGGATCACGACGCCCGTGACGAAAGCGGCGGCGTCGCTGCACAGCCACAGGAGCGCGCCCGAGAGCTCGCCCGGTTCGCCGAAGCGGCCCATCGGCGTGCGCGCCAGGATCGAGCGGCCGCGCTCGGTGGGCGAGCCGTCGGGGTTCACGAGCACGGCGCGGTTCTGCTTGGTGACGAAGAAGCCGGGCGCGATGGCGTTCACGCGCAGGCCGGGGCCGTGGTGGCGCGCGAGCTCGACCGCGAGCCAGCGCGTGAAGTTGTCGACGCCGGCCTTGGCGGCCGAGTAGCCGGAGACGCCCTTCAGCGGGCGCTGCGCGGCCATCGACGAGATGTTGACGACGCTGCCCTTCTTGCGCTCGGCCATCGCCTCGGCGAACACCAGCGTGGGGTAGACCGTGCCGTGCAGGTTGAGGCGCAGCACCTCGTCGAAGGCGTCGAGCGGCAGCTTGAACGGCGTCACGTTGTCGGTGCGGGCGCGCGCCACGTTGCCGCCCGCGGCGTTCACCAGGATGTCGATGCCGCCCCACGCCGCGACCACGGCGTCGCGCGCGGCGCGCAGCTCGCTCTCGTCGAGCGCGCTCGCGACGAGCGGCATCGCCTGCGCGCCTTTGGCGCGGAGCGCCTCGGCCTGGGCAAAGGCGGCCTCGCGCTTGCGGCCCAGGACCGCCACGCGCGCGCCGGCCGCGACGAGCGCCTCGGCCATGCTCCCGCCGAGGACACCGTAGCCCCCGGTGACCACCGCCACCCGGTCCTTGAGCTCGAAGTCAGCAGCCATCGCGGTCTTCCGTTCCTCTCACACGGGGATGGACGGCGTGCGGCCGTCCTTCGGGTCGGCCCAGCGGTCGTTCGGGATGAGCGGCGCCCAGCCGGGCCGCAGCGGATCCTGGTCGTACGGGTAGCTGCCGAGCCGGTTGAAGAGCTCGTGATAGCGGCCGAGCTTCTCGCGGTCGAGCCGCACGCCGAGCCCCGGCCCGGTCGGTACGGCGATGGCGCCGCTCGCGTACTCGAGCTTGCCGCCCGCGACGACGTCGTCCATCACGTGGTGGTAGTGCGCGTCGGCGGCGAAGCTCAGGTTCGGGACCACGGCCCCCATGTGCAGCATGCTGGCGAGCTGGATCCCGAGCTCGCCCGACGAGTGGACGGCGACGCCGAGCTGGAACGTCTCGCAGATCGCGGCCGCCTTCACGCACGGCCTTATCCCGCCCCAGAACGTGGTGTCGAGCAGGATCACGTCGACCGCGGTGTCGAGCACGTTCGCGGCGAGCTGCTCGAAGCCGACCACGACCGTGTTGGTGGCGAGCGGCATGCGCACCTTCTCGCGCACGCGCCGCATGCCGTTGAGGCCGAAGACCGGATCCTCCAGGTAGTCGTTGCGGAGGTCCTCGATCGCCTGGCCGAAGGCGATCGCCTGCTCGGTCGACCACGCGCCGTTCGGGTCGAAGCGGAAGCGGTCGCCCGGCAGCGCCGCGGCGAGCGCGCGGTAGCACTCGAGCTCGTACTCGGGCGCGAAGACGCCGCCCTTCAGCTTGTGGCTCGTGAAGCCGTGGCGGGCCTTGAGCGCCTTCGCCTCCACCACGAGCTGCTCCGGGCTCCTCACCTCGCCCCGGCCGCTCTGCGGGCTCGGGTAGCGGAAGAACAGGTAGGAGGCGAAGGGCACGCTGTCGCGCAGCCGACCGCCGAGGATCTCGGACACCGGCACGCCCCACTTCTGGCCGAGGATGTCGAGGCACGCGAACTCGAGCGCGGCGACGAGCTGCGTGCGGTTGTTGTAGAGCGACGCGGTCGGGTTCGCGATCCGATAGCGCATCTCCTCGAGCCGCGCCGGGTCGTGGCCGAGCAGGTAGCGCTCCAGCCCCTTGAACGCCGCGGTCGCGCTCTCGCCCCCGCCGCCCATCTCGCCGAGCCCGGTCAGGCCTTCGTCGGTTTCGACCTCGACGATCGTGCGCACGAAGCGGCCCCAGTGGCAACCGTTCGCGTGGCGCAGCGGCGCCTCGAGCGGGACGCTGACGGGAGTCGCCTTGACCGCCGTGATCTTCATGCGCGGACGGATTGTACTTCCCCGGCACGGGCGCGCTAACGCCTCTTCGCGGCTCGGCGTCTTTCAGGCATGTGCGCCCGCCTTGGGCGGGCCAGGGAGGTCGCCATGAAGAAGACTCTCGTCGCCGCCGCGGTCTTCACGCTCGCCGGTCTCGCCCCGCTCGCCCAGGCGGGCGGCCAGCAGGTCGTCGCGCAGGTGAGCGCGGACGGCCAGTCGATGGTGGTGCGGACCTACCGCTGCGGGACGCCGTCGAGCCTCGCGCTGCGCGGCACGGCGGAAGGCCTGGTGGAGGGTGAGCGGCGCAGCCTCGAGCTCGAGATCACTCCCGGCACGGAAGCCGGCGTCTTCCGCGTCGCGCGGCAGTGGCCGGCCGAGGGCCGCTGGGTCCTGGTGCTGAGCGTCACGGGCGAACGCGGCGTCAGCTCGCTCGTGACACTCGAGCCCGGCGCCACGCTGAAGATCGCCGGGCAGAAGCTGAGCTACGAGAAGCCGCAGCCGGAGCGCATCGCCGCCGCGCTCGCGGGTGCCCCGGTCTGGTCGGCAGCACGCTAGAAGGGCGTCGGGTACCGTTCGTGCAGAAGGGCACCACAGGCCGGCCAACTCGTGGGTCGGCGGAAAGGTCTGCGCGTGGAGCCCCCGTCCAGGCGGAACATCCGCATTCTTGTCGTCGACGACGACTCGTCGAGCGCGCAGGCTCTGGCCGCGCTTCTCCGGGAGGAGGGCCACCAGGCCAAAGTTGCCGCCTCCGGCGCGACCGCGATGACGGCGCTGGCCAACGGCACCTGGGAGCTGGTTCTGCTCGACCCTTCGCTGCGTGACCAGACTGGTCCTCGCGTTCTGAGCTGCGGGGAAGAGCTTGGAGTGCCGCTGATCGTCATCACTTCGGATCCGGTGTTCCATCCGGAGCGAACGCCCTGCACGAGAGCCCGAGGCTTCCTGTACAAGCCGATTCACCTGCCGACGCTCCTGGACCTGATCGCGAACACCGTGGGGCCCGGGGTGACGGCCTAGCGCGAGGGCGCGGCCGGACCGTCGATCGGCAGGGTCAGATTGAAGGTCGTTCCCTGGCCGGCGTGACTGACGTAGCTGAGGGTACCTCCGTGGGCCGCCACGATCTCCTTGACGATTGCCAGCCCGAGGCCTGTTCCCTCGCGTTTCGTCGTGCTGAATGGCTGGAACGGGTCGACGCCCTCCGCGATGCCGGGGCCGGTGTCGATCACCTGAACGAACACGTCCCGATCCCGGGACTCGCCACGGATCGTGAGGATACCCCCCTCTGGCATGGCCTCGACGGCGTTCTTGAACAGGTTGAGGAAGACCTGCTTGAGCTTGTCTGCGTCCGCGACGATCTCGGGAAGCTTCGCCCCGAACGATCGCTTCACATGGATGCGCCCGCCCAACACCTGCAATCGCAGAACGTCCTCCACCACGTGAGTGAGCCGTGTGCGGCGCAGCTCGAGCCGGATGTGGCGCGCGTACCCCCGCACCTCGGCCAACAGCCGCCCGAGCCGGTCGACATCCGCGTTCACCGTGGAGAGCAGGTTGGAGACGGTCTCGTCGTCCGTGGCGCCGCTTCGCGACAAGTGCCGCTCGAGCAGGGTCAGGTTCAACGAGAGGCCGTTCAAGGGATTGCCGATCTCGTGAGCCAGCATCGCCGCCGTGGTTCCGAGCGTCGCGAGGCGCTCGGCGTCAAGGATGTCACCTAGGAGTCGCACTCGCTCCGAGACGTCGCGAATCAGGGCGACATAGCGCACGCCGCCTTCCGCCGAGACCTTCGCCACCGACAGCTCCATCGGGAACGTCTCGCCGCTCTTGCGCCGACCGGACACGACGCGGATGCGCCCGATGGCGTGCGCGTCTCCCGTGCGCTCGTAACGCTCGATGTAGCCGTCGTGCTCGCTGGCATACGGCTCGTCCATCAGGACGGTCACGGTTTGACCCTCGATCTCCTTGGCGGCATACCCGAAGACCCGCTCCGCTCCCGGATTGAAGAGATCGACTCGGCGCTCGGCGTCAATCGAGATGACGGCGTCCTGGGTGGCATTCAGGAGAGCCAGCAGCCAGGCATGGCCTCCCGGTCGCTCCGCGTCGGAGGCGACGACGGCGGTGCCGCGCTTGCGAGGCCTGGGTCGCGACGAAGGGACGGCTCGCGAGCCTGACCTGCGCGTGGGCATGGTGACCTGTCGCCAAGTTAGCGCTCGGAAACCTGGTGCGTCAATGTTCTCGGAGCCGATCTCGTCACGCCCTCGAGGATTGTGGGAGGCCGAACATCGAGCTAAGCTCCCGGCCCGTGAGCGGCGCCGCTTGACGAGCCTCGACCCGAACGACGAGGGTCTGCCGCCGCGCCACGGCGAGCTGCCGGCCTGGAGCACGGCCGAGCTCGACGCGCCGCCGCCGTTTTCGACAAGGAGCGCGCTCAAGGTGATCGGCCCGGGCGCGATCATGGCCGCGACCTCGATCGGCGGCGGCGAGTGGCTGGTGGGCCCCGCGGTGGCCGTCAAGTACGGCACGCAGCTGTTCCTGATCGCGACCGTCGCGATCGTGCTGCAGGTGATCTTCAACCTCGAGGCGATCCGCTACACGCTCTACACTGGCGAGCCGATCCTGGCCGGGATCATGCGCCTCAAGCCGGGTCCCCGCTTCTGGGCCGGCGGCTACTCTGTCCTCGGCTTCCTGCAGCTCGGCTGGCCGGCGCTCGCGGGCAGCGCCGCGGCGACGCTCTTCGGCGCGTGGGCCTCGCGCATGCCCGGCCCCGCCGACCACGGCACTCAGGCCTGGATCGCGACCGGCCTCATCCTCGCCGTGGTGCTGATCCTCTCGTTCGGCGGCACGATCGAGCGCATGCTCGAGACGTTCGCGTGGGTCATGCTCGGCGTCGTGTTCCTCTTCCTGATCGTGGTCAACGTCGCGTTCGTGCCGTTCGCTCACTGGGCCGAGACCCTCGCGGGCTTCTTCCGCTTCTCGGGCCTGCCGCACCCGATCGACTGGGGCCTGATCGGAGCGCTCGCCGCCACCGCGGGCTCGGGCGGGCTCGGGAACCTGACCGTCTCGAATTGGATCCGCGACAAGGGCTTCGGCATGGGCGCCAAGGTCGGCGCGATCCCGAGCGCCGCCTTTGGCCATTCGGTCCAGCTCTCGCCGGTCGGGACCGTGTTCAGGGCGACGCCCGCCAACCTCGCGCGCTGGCGCGAGTGGCTGCGCTACGTGCACGTCGACCAGGTCTGGGTCTGGGGTCTCTTCTGCTTTCTCGGCATGTACCTGAACGTGAACCTCGCGACGGCGATCGTCCCGCACGGCACCGACCTCCAGGGCCTCGCCGCGGGCGCCTACCAGGCGGAGTACCTCGCGAAGATCTGGCCGGGCTTATGGTTCCTCACGCTGTTCAACGGCTTCTGGATCCTCTTCAAGACGCAGCTCGGCAACACGGACGTGCTGGTGCGCACGACGGCGGACGCCTTGTGGATGTCCCACCCGCGCGTGCACTCGGGTGTCGGCATACGCGTGGTCTACTACGGGATCCTGGCGCTCTTCTCGGTCTGGGGCGTCGTCGCGATTCGCTCGGCTTCTCCGTTCCAGCTCTTCAAGGTGCTCGCGAACGTGGCGGGCCTCGTGCTCGTTATCGCAGGCGTCCAGATCCTGCGCGTCAACCGCCGCTTCCTGCCGAAGGCCGTGCGCCCGTCCCCCTGGCGCGAGGCGGGGCTCGTGCTGTGCGTGGCCTTCTACGCCTTCTTCTCGTGGTTCGGCCTGAGGGCGGTGCTGGCTGGTCTTCTGAGCTAGCAACAGACCGCCGCACCGGACGCCAGCCGAGAACGTCGCACGCATGCTCCACCCGCAAGGATCGGGCGTGATCAGCCCGATCCAGGGGACGTGCTAGAATGGCGGTATCACTCAGCCGCGCGAGCCATTCTGGCTCCTCCACGAGCTCCGTGCTCGTGAGAGAAAATGCCCGAGTTGCTCCTCCCGCCCCCTCCTCCTCCGTCTGCGGGCCATTTGCTTCGCGTCGAGTACCTGGACTTCCAGAACGTCGCCGAGAATCGGGAGTTTCGGCTCCGCGCCTTCGGACCCGACGGATCGACCGAGTTCCGCTTCCGGATCGCCGTCGCAGCGTTCGATGCCGGCCGGGTCCGGCTGCAGGATGGCCCCGACGTCTGCTATCAGAAGCTGCTGCGGGCCGTTGCCGCTGGCGAGACGGCGAGCCCGGATGTGACCTCGATCGACGACCTCGAGCTCGCCCGCTACCGTGAGGAGCACACACCGGTATCGAAGCGCCGGTCGACCAACCCGTCGTCGACGCCGACTACGGCCATCGTGCCGCGGAAGCCGCCGCGGACGCCGTCCCCGCGGCTCCCCGTCGCGCCGCTCGTCACGAACGCCGCCGAGCCGACCCTCGAGGCAGGCCAGCGCGTCAGGCACGCGGTGTTCGGGGTCGGCGTGACGACCTCATCGAGCGGTGGTCACACCGGCGTTCACTTCGACCAGGACGGATTGAAGACGTTCGTCACGTCGATGCTCGACGTGGCTGTACTATCCGCGCCCCACACGTGGGAAACCGGCCCACGAGGAAACAACCGGCCCTGCGCGGCGACAATCCTCCCTCCGTCGTCCTAGAAGGGCTCAGCAGAGCGCCGCGATGCGGTCCGCCTGATCGAAAGACCGCGCTCAGTCCTTTGGCAGGGCGTCCGGCGTGGCCGGCTCGGGCAGTGGTGCGACCGACGGCTTCGGCTCGCGATGAGCCGTGCGGGGCGACAGCACCAGTAGAAGCCCGAGCCCCGCGGCGCACACGCCGGCCTGGAACACGTCGCGCCAGACGTCGTACCACTCGCGGCTCAGCGCCTGGCTCTGGCAGGCGAACAGCGTGGCCACGAGCAGCAGGCGGCGATCCCGGACGCGCAGGAACTGGATCAGGCTGACGATCGTCGCCGCCACGAACGCGCCGCCCATCACCGGCCGCCGTCAGACCTCGAGCGGTTTCTGCCCCGCGTCACGCCGGCGCGACCTCCACCAGCACGTCGTAGAACGTCGCGCCGCCGCCCATGTCCGTGAGCTCCTGGCCGGTGACGGCGTTGGCGTTGCGGCCGCCGGGGCACATCTTCGCCCACCAGATCGAGAGGCCGACGACGACGCCCTCGCGCGCGGAGTCCGACACGTGCGCCTTCGCCTGGAAGGAGCCCCGATCGTTGAAGACGCGCACCATCTGGCCGTCGGCGAGGCCGCGGCGCTGCGCGTCCTCGGGGTGGATCGTGAGGCTCGGCTCGCCCTCGCGCCGCACGAAGACCGGCTGCGCGGAGAAGGTCGAGTTCAGGAAGTGGTGCGCAGGCGGCGAGATGAAGGCGAGCGGATAGCGCTTGGCGAGCTCCGGGGAGCTCG
Organism: uncultured Acidobacteriota bacterium; assembly: GCA_963740655.1. Classification (GTDB taxonomy): domain Bacteria; phylum Acidobacteriota; class Vicinamibacteria; order Fen-336; family Fen-336; genus DATBSL01. Next base: position 106,532 of record CAVUFF010000011.1, on the reverse strand, counting down.
TCTTTCCCTCGCGCGGCGGCGTGTAGCCGGCGAGCGGGTCGAGCCCCTCGGCCTCGAGCTTGTCGGAGAGGAGCTCGCACTTGCCCGACGGCGTCGGGAAGCCGCCCTCGGCGAACGGCCGGAACGGGTCGGGCACGCTCAGCCGCACCGACGTCTCGCGCTCGAGCCTCTCGAAGTCGATGCCGACCATCCGCGGGCTCTTCCAGTCAAACGCCTGGCGCGCCATCTCCTCGTCCGACTCGCGCAGGCACGGATGGTCGAGCCCCATCCGCGCTGCGAGCCGACGGAACAGCTCGGTGTTCGCGAGCGACTCGCCGACCGGCGCGATCGCCGGCTTGCTGAGGCTGACGTAGAGGTGGCCGTAGGCCTTGTGGATGTCGTAGTGCTCGAGCGTCGTCGTCGCCGGCAGCAGCAGGTCGGCGAAGTCGGCGGTGTCGGTCTGGAACTGCTCGTGCACGATCGTGAACAGGTCCTCGCGCGCGAGCCCGCGATGCACCGCCTCCTGGTCGGGCGCCACCGCGCCCGGGTTGCAGTTGTAGACGAAGAGCGCCTTGACCGGCGGCTCGAGCGTCGAATCGTTCAGGATGCGGCCGAGCTGGCTCATGTTGAGCGTGCGCGTGCCGGGCCGGATCAGGTCGGGCCGCTGCAGCGCCGCCTCGTCGACCGGGAAGGTGCCGCCCGAGGACAGCAGCACGCCGCCGCCGGCGTCGCGCCACGCTCCCACCACCGCGGGCAGGCACGCGATCGTGCGCACGGCCATGCCGCCGCCCGCGTGGCGGTTGAGGCCGTAGTTCACACGGATCGCCGAGGGGCGCGTCGTCGCGTACTCGCGCGCGAAGCCCTCGATCTCGCCGACGCCGAGACCCGTCGTCGCGGCGGTGCGCACCGGCGTCCAGTCGCGCACGCGCTCGCGCAGCTCGGCGTGGCCCAGGCTGTACTTCTCGAGCCACTCGCGGTCCTCGAGCCCGTCGCGGAAGATGACGTGCATCATCCCGAGCGCGAGCGCCGCGTCGGTGCCCGGGTAGAGCGCCAGGTGCTGGTCCGACTTCTCCGCGGTCTTCGAGCGGAAGGGGTCGATCGTGACGAGGCGCGCGCCCTTGCGGCGCGCCGCTTCCACGAACGGCCAGAAGTGCACGTTCGAGCTCACGATGTTGCCGCCCCACGAGACGATCAGACGCGCGTCGGCGACGGCCTCGGGGTCGAAGCCGATCGTCTTGCCGCAGGTCGCCTTGTAGCCCGCGCCGCCGGCGCTCGAGCAGATGGTGCGGTCGAGCAGGCTCGCGCCGAGCGTGTGGAAGAAGCGGCGGTCCATGCTGGCGTTGCCGAGCATCCCCATGTTGCCCGCGTACGAGTAGGGCAGGATCGACTGCGGCCCGAACTCGGCGGCGATCTCGGCGAGGCGCTTTGCCGCGAGGTCGAGGGCCTCGTCCCAGGAGACGCGCTCGAAGCGGCCCTCGCCCTTCTTCCCGACGCGCCGCATCGGGTGCAGCAGCCGGTCGGGGCTGTAGACGCGGTCGAGGTACTGGTTGACCTTCGCGCACAGGAAGCCCTGCGTGAAGCGGTGGTCGGGATCGCCGCCGATCCCGACGGCGCGGCCGTCCTCGACGTCGACGGTCATCACGCAGGTGTCGGGGCAGTCGTGCGGGCAGACGACCTTGAGCTGGCGGCGGGTCGCAAGCGAACTCATCGGTCTCGGCTCCTCATCAGCCTCGGCTCCTCAATGACCATCCTCGTAGAGGATCGAGCGGCCCGGCGTGTCGCCTCCTCCTTTGAGACGAGGGGGCTCCGCCCCCTCGAGCACCCCCGGGTTGTACAAGGGCTCCGCCCCCTCGAGCACCCCCGGGTTGTACAAGGGCTCCGCCCCCTCGAGCACCGCCGGGTTGCTCGTGGGTCTCATGCGGTCGTGACCTTCTCGGCCAGGATGGGGATCGGGCAGCCGGTCTCGTCGACCGCGACGAGGACGACCTCGGCTTCCGTCACCTTGACTCGCTCGCCCTTTCCGCTGCCCCAGCGCTCGGCCTCGACCAGCACGCGCACGGTGATCGAGGTGCGGCCGATCCTCGCGGTCTCCGTGAAGAAGCTGATGATGTCGCCCACGAATACCGGAGCGTGGAACTCGACCTCGTGCATCGACTTCGTGACGTAGCGGTGGGGCGCCGCCTTGCGCGCCTCGACCGCCGACGCGAGGTCGATGTGCGAGAGGATCACGCCGCCGAAGATCGTGCCGAGGGCGTTCGTGTCCTTGGGCAGGAGCATGACCTTGATCGCCGGGACGCGCTCGGCCACGGCCCAGCATAACCCGGCCGGCGGGCCTGTCGCTCTCCAATAACCCTCGTCGAAGGGGGAAGAACGGTAACAGCCCTCGCTCTCCAATGACCATCATCGAAGAGGGACGAACGACTCGGCTGGTTCTTCCTTCCTTGAACGGGGGGGACTTCGTCCCCCAGACCCCCCCAAAAATGGCTTTTACCCGAAGGTCAGGGGGTTGCCGGCGGAGTCCACCGTCCCCCGGCAGAGGCTTTCGTAGACCTCCCAGCCGGCGCGGTAGGCGCGCTCGAGCACGACCGTCCTGTAGCGGCCCGAGGGCTTGCCGGCGTGGTTTCCCTTGCGGCGCCTGTAGACCTGGGCCTGGACGACCTCTCCGGCGAACGGCTCGACGTAGACCGAGTCGCGCGGCAGGTGCGTCGACTCCATCGAGTCGAGCCGCTGGAGGTCGTCGTCGGTCAGGCCCTCGACCAGCATCCCGACCACGACGTCGTTCGGGCTCGGCTCGAGGTTCAGCACGCCGCCGTTCCACTCCGGGCGGAAGACGTTCCAGATCCGGCGCCAGCCCGGCAGCCGCGCCGGCCGCAGCGTGAGCGCGTCAGCACGCGCGCCGAGCGCCTCCCGCAGCCCGTCGGGAGACATCAGCGTTCCGTAGGCGAACAGGTTCAAGACGCGCTCGAGCTCCGGCTCACCGCGCGCCGGAGGCCGCCTCCACAGCCGGGCGCTTCGGCTTCGCCTCGCCCTTGAGCTTGCCCGCGGGCGGGGCGGTGATGGGCGCCACCGGCGGCAGGGGCTTGCGCGGCAGGAGCTCGTCGCGGTTCGCCGCGGTCAAGGCGAAGGTCGCGATCACCACCGCCGCCTGCATCAGGTCCTCGCGCTGCAGCCGGTCGTACACGTCCATGTCGGTGTGGTGCGTCGCGAAGAAGCCGCCCTCGTACTCGATCGGGTCCTGGATGAACTGGAAGCCGGGCAGGCCGACCGAGTCGAACGCCTGGTGGTCGGTGCCCCCGGTGTTGCGCATCGTGATGCGCTTGGCTCCCAGGTCCTCGACCGCCGCCATCCAGCTCTCGAACACCGGCTTCACCGCGGAGTTCTCCTGCAGGTAGATGCCGCGGATCCTGCCGGTGCCGTTGTCGAGGTTGAAGTAGGCGGCGAGCTTGGCGTGGTCCGGCTTGAGCGTCATCGGCGCCGGCGGGTCGTTGCGCAGGAAGCTCGGCAGCTCGCCGGGCCCGGGCTCCGGGGCCGGAGGCCGCGAGGCGAAGTGCTCCGACACGTACGCGCGCGAGCCGAGCAGCCCCTGCTCCTCGCCGCCCCAGAGAGCGACCCGGATCGTGCGCCGCGGCTTCGCAGAGGTCGCCTTCAGGATCCGCATCACCTCCATCATCACGGCCGAGCCCGCTCCGTTGTCGGTCGCGCCGGTGCCGGGGTGCCAGGAGTCGAAGTGCGCGCCCACCATCACGAGCTCGGCCTTCTTGTCGCCGCCGGGCAGCTCGGCCACGACGTTATAGCCGTTGGTGTCGTCCTCGTAGAACGTCGTGCGCACGTCGAGCTCGACCTCGACGTCGAGCTTGCGCTCGAGCAGGCGCGCGACGCGCGACCACTGCACGGCCGAGGCCACGAGCTGCGTGACCGCCTGCGGGTCGCCCTTCTTGCGCGAGCCGCCGCTGCCGAGCAGCAGCACGTTCGCGTCGCGCGAGGAGGGCTCGACGACCGCGAGCGGCTTCTCCGCCGCGTAGAGCTTCTCGAGCGCGGCGCTGATGCGCCGCCGCCTCAGGTACGCCTCGCGGTCGAACGGCGGCCCGCCGCCGGGGCCCCGCGCGCCGCGCAGGCCCGGGACCTGGTACTGCTCGAGCTCGTCGAGCTCCTTCTCGCTGTAGCGCTGGAACAGGCCGCGCTCCTCGGGCGAGCGCAGCTCGCGCGTGTCGCCGGCCCACACCACCAGGCCGGCGAGCTTGCCCTTCCACTTCTCGACGTCGGCCTCGCTGTCGACCTTCACGCGCACGGCCTTGCCGCGCACCGTGCCGCCGGTGCCCGCGGTCCAGGCCTTCGGGATCGCCACCAATGGGAACGTGACCGGCGCCACCACGTGGGCCGAGCTGCGCTCGAAGCTCCAGCCGCGGCCGAACTCGAAGCCCTCGAGGTGGGCGTTCGCGAGCCCCCAGCCCTCGAGCTGCTTCCTAGCCCACTCCGCGGCCTCCTTGTACTGGGGCGAGCCGGAGAGGCGCGGGCCGTGCACGTCCGTGAGCTGGGCCGCCGTCTCCATCACCTGCGAGCGGCGGAAGCCCTCGTCGCGGATCTTTCCGATCGCGGCCCAGTCGAGGTTCTCGGTGGCCGAGGCGGCGGCAGCGGACGAGACGGCGAGCGTGGCGAGCAGGATCGCGGGGGGACGGCTCAGCATCGGGGAATCTCCATCCTCGTGGGGTTCGTGCGGCGCGTTTCGAACCGGAATCATAACCCGCCCACCGGCGTCCGATCCCGTGGGCGGCGAGTGCCACGAGAGCGCCACAAACGGCGTCCAGTGCGCGGTGAAACAGCGGGCGCGTCGTTGGAAACGGCGGGCCATTCTGCTACAGTCCCTTGACGGCTCGCGCGAGCACGGTGGTGTGGTATTGCCGAAGGAGCCCGAGGCGCGGGAGACGGCGATCAAGGAGACGGAGCGATTTCGAACAAGGTTTTCGTAGGCAACTTGAGCTTCGACGTGACGAAAGACGAGCTCGTCGAGGCTTTCGGTGCCGTGGGACGTGTGGTCGACGCGAAGGTGCCGACGGACCGCGAGACGGGGCGTCCGCGCGGCTTCGCGTTCGTGGAGTTCGAGAGCGACGAGGTGGCCGAGCGCTGCATCCAGCAGATGAACGGCCGTGACCTCAAGGGGCGCGCGATCCGGGTGAACGCGGCCGAGGACCGGCCGCCGCGGCCGGCGGGCGGGGGCGGCTTCTCGCGGCCGGGCGGCAGCGGGGGCGGCTTCTCGCGACCGGGCGGCGGAGGCGGTTTCTCGCGGCCCGGTGGCAGTGGCGGAGGCTTCACGCGACCGGGCGGCGGCTTCTCGCGACCCGGCGGCAGTTCGAGGCCGGGCGGGTACCGCTCAGGCGGGCCAAGCTTCCCGCCTCCGGAAGAGTCGGGTGGCGACAACCGCGGGCGGCGCTTCAAGCAGAAGCCCGAGTCGAAGCCCGTGCGCAAGCAGAGCCCCAGGCGTCGGCGCGACGACATCGTCGACGACGACGACGCCGATTACTAGTCAGAGCGGCGGGCCCACGCCGCGCACCACGGTGAGGCGCCTGCCGGAGCGCGGGCGCTACGACGCGCCGACGATCCACGCGATCCTCGACGCCGCGTTCGTCTGCCACGTCGGCTTCGTCGACGAGGGCCAGCCGTTCGTGATCCCGACCGCGTTCGCGCGGATGGGCGAGCGCGTGGTGATCCATGGCTCGGCCGCGAGCCGCATGCTGAAGGCGCTCACCGCCGGGACGCCGGCCTGCCTGACCGTGACGCTCGTCGACGGGCTGGTGCTGGCCCGCTCGGCCTTCCACCACTCGATCAACTACAGGAGCGTGGTGGTCGTGGGCCGGGCGACCGAGATCGGCGAGCCGGACGAGAAGCGCCGCGCGCTCGACGCGATCGTCGAGCACATCGTTCCCGGGCGCTCCGGCGCGGTGCGCCCGCCCTCGGAGAACGAGCTGCGCGCGACGCGCGCCGTGTGGCTGCCGCTCGACGAGGCGTCGGCCAAGCTGCGCAGCGGCCCGCCGAAGGACGACGAGGAGGACTACGCCCTGCCGGTGTGGGCGGGAGAGCTCCCGCTGCAGACGACGGCGCTCGCGCCGCGGGCCGACCCGCTGCTGCCCGCGACGATTCCCCTGCCGGCCCACGTCTCCGGCTGGCCGCGCGGCGCGAGGGGCGGCTAGCGTGACCGGCGCGCTGCTGCTCGCCCTTCTGGCGGCGGCGCCCCCGGCCCGGCCCTTCGCCGACGAGCGCGTGCTGCTCGACCGGCGGCTCGAGACGCTGCGCCGCATCCTGCCCGACGGGCCCACCGCCGCGGCGGACGTGCTCGTGGCGCGCGAGGTGGCCGAGGCGGCGCGCCTCGCGCGCGTCGAGATCCAGCCGCGCGCGCCGTTCGAGTCGGGCACGCGCGGCGAGCAGCCGCTCGAGCTGACGGCGCTCGGCGACTACAAGCAGGTCGACCGCTTCTTCCAACGCCTCTCGCTGTCGCACCGGCTGGCGGACGTCGAGAGCCTGACGCTCACGGCGACGGGCGAGGACCAGGTCCAGCTCGCGACCGTGCTGCGCTTCCCGTTCTGGCCGCAGCGCGCGCCGCTGCCGCCGCCGCCCGAGGCGCGCGGGGGCCGCCCGACCGGCGTGCCGAGGCCGCAGCTCGACGCGTTCCTGCGCGACCAGTCTCTCGCCTACGCCAAGTCGGAGGCGATCGCGGCATGGCGCCGCGCCCGGCGCAACCCGCGTCTCTTCCTCTCGGAGCTGTCGGCGGTGGTGCGCGAGCGACCCGTCGTGGTGGGTTACGCCTCGCTCGGCGAGGAGTTCACGATCCGGGGGCTCGCGCTCGGCGAGGGGCCGGTGCGCGCCTTCGAGAGCCGGCTCGAGCGCGGCTTCCTGCGCGTGAGCGAGTTCCTGATGGCGAAGCAGGGCGCCTGCCACCGCTTCGAGGCGCGCGGCAAGAGCCCGGTCGCGGGCCCCGACGCGGAGCTGCCGGTGCCGGTCGAGGACCCGTTCCAGCAGGACGCGCAGCCCTGCCGCGTGGACCGCGACGCCGCGCGCTCGCTCGCCGTGAAGGGGCGGCCGCCCACGCAGAAGGACCCGGGCCACGGACCGCTCACGCTCCGGCTGCGCGACGTGGACCTCGCCGACGTGTTCCAGGTGCTGGCCGTGCTCGGCCAGGGCGGCTACGTGGTGGACGGCGACGTGGCGGGCCGCGCCAGCGTCGAGGTCACGCGCGCGAGCCTCGACGAGACGCTCGCCGCAATCCGCAAGGCCGCCGGGCTCGAGGTCACGCCGGCGGGCCCGGTGCGCCGCGTCAGCGCGTCGCGTCCCGCGGCCGCGCCGCGCCCGGCCAGCGACGGCGGACCGCCGGCGAGCTTCGCGCTCAAGCGCGTCGAGGTGCGCGACCTGCTCGCGGCGATGGCGGAGGTGGACGCGTCGCTCGCCGCGCTGGGGCCGCCGGGCTTCCTGGGCCGCGTCAGCGTGTGGACGAAGGACGCGCCGCTCCAGTCGCTGCGGGCGGCGGTGCTCGACGCGGCCGGGCTCGCGGAGCGGATCGAGGAGGATCGCCGCGTGCTGCAGAGCCGCAACGGCACGCTCGACGCGCCTGCGCCCGTCGCCCGCACGGACGACGAGCCGCGGCTGTCGCTGCGGCGCGAGGAGCTGAGCGTGCTCGAGTTCCAGCTCGCCGGCGTCGCGGCGGTGGGCGAGGCCTTCGTCGCGTTCGCCTACTCTCCCACCGGCCAGCTCTACGCCTACCGGCCCGGGGACCGCCTGGCGGACGGGCAGATCCGCTCGGTCGACTCGACCGACGTGCTGATCGAGACCGACGAGGGAGCGTTGCGCCTCGCGCTGCCGCTACCACCGGAGTGAGCATGCGGCACCTCGGCATCCTGGCGCGCGCAGTGTCGAGACGCGGCTCCTGGCACGCGCCGCCTTCGAGGTCGCGGTCGGCCGCCGACCGCTGCCGACGTTGCGCTGCGGTCCAATCGCGCACGCGCCGGACGCCGGGACGTCCTGAGACGAAAAGACCCGGGAGCCGGAGCTCCCGGGTCGTCAATCGGGGCATGAGCCCAGCGCACAACCCAGAGTGCGCTTGCGATTGTTCAGGAAATAAAGGCGGGCCTTTCGGCCCCCGCTTGGCCCGGTGGCGTGCCGGTGGTTTCGGTCATGCACCCTCCGTCTCAAGAGCCCCGCTCGAACCTCCGTGTCGTGTGCGGATGCTCTCTCAGCCGCAAAGATGCGACTCGCTCCGCTCGCTGTCAAGAGCAAAAGATGTGAGCGGAAAGCAGTACATCGCTACTTCACTTCCCAGGTGTCTCCGGCGTGCAACAGCCTGGCGAGATCGCCCTTTCCCTTCTTGGCCGCGACGACCGCGAGCTGCTCGGCGATCTGGGACTCGTAGGTGGGAGCGTCGACCGCACGCAGCACCCCGAGCGGCGTTGGAAAGCCGGGCGTCTGGTCCATCCGCGAGAGCAGGAACGCGTACGCCGGGTTCGGGTGCCGCTCGTCGTGAACGATCAGGTCCTTCTCGCTGATTCCGTCGCCCAGCTTCACGACCTCGAGCTCGAGGCCATTCAGGCGGATGCCGCGGTCCCTGGTCCTTGCCGAAGACCAGCGGCTGGCCGTGCTCGAGCAGGAGCGTGTTGTCGTCGCGCAGCTCCTTCTCGGTGAGCGCCTCCCAGGCGCCGTCGTTGAAGATGTTGCAGTTCTGCAGGATCTCGACGAAGGCCGTGCCCTTGTGGGCCGCCGCCTTCTTGAGCACGGCCTTCAGGTGCGCGAGGAACACGTCGACCGAGCGCGCCACGAACGTGGCCTCGGCGCCGAGCGCGAGCGAGAGCGGGTTGAAGGGCCGGTCGACCGAGCCGTAGGGCGTCGACTTCGCCTTCTTGCCGATCTCGGAGGTCGGCGAGTACTGGCCCTTGGTCAGCCCGTAGATCTGGTTGTTGAACAGCAGCACCTTGACGCCGACGTTGCGGCGCAGCAGGTGGATCATGTGGTTGCCGCCGATCGACAGCGCGTCGCCGTCGCCGGTGGCGATCCAGACGTCGAGGTCGGGCCGCGCGACCTTGATGCCGGTCGCGACCGCCGGCGCGCGGCCGTGGATCGTGTGGAAGCCGTAGGTGTTCATGTAGTACGGGAAGCGGCTGGAGCAGCCGATCCCCGACACGACCACGAACTTCTCGCGCGGGACGCCGAGCTCCGGGAACACCGCTGCACCGCGGAGAGGATCGCGTAGTCCCCGCAGCCGGGGCACCAGCGCACCTCCTGGTCGGTCTGGAAGTCCTTCTTCGTGTACGACGGGCAGCGTCGCGGTCATGTCTTCTTGCTCCTCACTGGGCCAGGAGCGACTCGTCGATCTTCGCCTCGAGCTCGGCCTGCGTGAACGGCTTCCCCTGCACCTTGGGTACGCCGACGGCGTCGACCAGGTACCGCGCGCGCAGACCCACACGCAGCTGGCCCATGTTGAGCTCGGGCACCAGCACGCGCTTGTAGCGCTTCATGCAGCTCGCCCGAGGTTCTTCGGCAGCGGATTCAGGTGGCGCAGGTGGACGTGGCCGATGCGGTGGCCCGCGGCGCGCTGCGCGCGCAGCGCGGCGGTGATCGCGCCGTAGGTCGAGCCCCAGCCGACGATCAGCAGGTCGCCCTCGGGATCCCCGGCCGGCACGACGTCGGGGATGTCCTGCGCGATGCCGGCCACCTTCTGCCGCGCGCAGCTGCACCATGCGCTCGTGGTTCTGCGGGTCGTAGCTGACGTTGCCGGTCACGTCCTGCTTCTCGAGGCCGCCGATGCGGTGCTCGAGGCCCGGCGTGCCCGGCATGGCCCACGGCCGCGCGAGCGTGTGCGGTCGCGCTCGTAGGGGCGGAAGCCCTCGGGGTCGGTGCGGAAGCGCACCGGGATCTCGGGCAGGTCCGCGATGTCCGGGATGCGCCACGGCTCGGCGCCGTTCGCGATGTAGCCGTCCGAGAGCAGGATCACCGGCACCATGTACTTGATGCGCGATGCGGCTCGCCTCGAGCGCGACCCAGAAGCAGTCGCCCGGCGAGCTCGCGGCGAGCGACCGGCATCGGCGCCTCGCAGTTGCGGCCGAAGATCGCCTGCAGCAGGTCGGCCTGCTCGGTCTTGGTCGGCAGGCCGGTCGACGGGCCCGCCGCGCTGGATGTCGACGATCACGAGCGGCAGCTCGACCATCATCGCGAGGCCGATCGCCTCGCCCTTGAGCGCCATGCCCGGGCCGGAGGTCGTGGTGATCGCGAGCGAGCCCGCGTAGGCGGCGCCGATCGCCGAGCTGATCGCGGCGATCTCGTCCTCGGCCTGGAACGTGATCACGCCGAAGTTCTTGTACATCGACAGCTCGTGCAGGATGTCGGAGGCGGGCGTGATCGGGTAGCTGCCCTGGAACAGCGGCAGCCCCGCCTGCTGCGCGGCGGCCACGAAGCCCATCGCGAGCGCGTTGTTGCCCGTGATGTTGCGGTAGGTGCCGGGCGCGAGCTTCGCGGGCGGCACCTCGTAGCTGACCTGGAAGACCTCGGTGGCGTCGCAGTAGGCGTAGCCCGCCTTCAGCGCGAGCTTGTTGGCCTCGGCGAGCTCGGGCTTGCTGCCGAACTTCTCGTCGAGCCAGCGGTGCGTCGGCTCGAGCGAGCGGTTGTAGAGCCAGTACACATGCCGAGCGCGAAGAAGTTCTTGCAGCGGTCCATGCTCTTGCGCGTCGAGCCCGAGCTCCTTGAGCGCCGCGCGCGTGAGCTTGGTGAGCTCGACCGGGAACAGCCGGTAGCCCTCGAGCGAGCCGTCCTCGAGCGGGTTCGCCGCCAGCTGCGCCTTCTTGAGGTCGGTCTCCTTGAAGTTGTCGGTGTTGACGATCAGGATCCCGCTCGGCTTGAGGTCGTTGAGGTTCACCTTGAGCGCGGCCGGGTTCATCGCCACAGCACGTCGACCGCGTCGCCGGGCGTGTAGATGTCCTTCGCCCCGAAGTGGATCTGGAAGCCGGACACGCCCGGCAGCGTGCCCGCGGGGGCGCGGATCTCGGCCGGGAAGTCGGGGAAGGTCGCGAGGTCGTTGCCGAAGAGCGCCGTGGTGTTGGTGAACTGGTTGCCGGTGATCTGCATGCCGTCGCCGGAGTCCCCGGCGAAGCGGATCACGGCGCTCTCGAGCGTCTCCTTGCGGCGTGGTGGTGCGACGGTCGTCTCTGTGGCCATGCTCCTCGTCTTTCTAAGGAGTGGGCCTTGCGGCCCGGTTTCTTAGTATATCGCTTCGAGAAGGGCGCCATGAGCCGGCGTCCGGCTAGACAACTCGAGGCGAACCCGCGCCAGCGACGCGTGAGTGGCTGTCGCTACTGAAACAACCGCGCGACGCCAACCTGTACGCTGGGCAGGACGCCGGCCGTGAGCGTCTCGCCACGCGTGGCGAGCTGCGCCTGGCGATAGATTCCCGACGCCGGGTCGGGATCGCGGAACACCTCGATCGCAGCGTCTGCCAGGTTGACGGTCCAGTATTCCGGGACGCCTGCCCGGGCGTAAAGCGCGGACTTCGTCTGGCGGTCGAACCGGACCGAATCGCCCGAAACCTCGACGACCAGCAGCGCCGTCCCCGGATGGCGCGTCGTCGCGGCGGCATCCTGCGCGCGGACCACGGCCAGGTCGGGCTCGGGCTCGCTGTCCTCGCCCAGCGTGAGAGGAAGCCGGGTCAGCACCGCAAAATCGTCGCCAAGAGCGCCTACCAGCAGCCGCGTCAGCTGCTGAATCACGAAAGCGTGCGGACGGCCCTGCGGCGTCATGGCGACCAGCATCCCGTCGACGAGCTGGACCCTCTCGTCCTCACCGAGGATGCCGGCCTCGACCATGCGGTGGTATTCGTCCACGCGGATGCGGCGCAGCCGTTCCTGCACGTCGGGCGTCAGGGCTGCCACGCTCATAGATTAGCACCGGCCGATTCTGGCGCCGGGGCGGGACACGTCGGGTCCGAAGCGGTGGCGCGGCGGGTCAGTTCGCCGCGAGCGCCTTGTCGATCGCGGAGCGCAGCTCCGGCGAATCCGGCGTCACCTTGCTGTTGAAGAACTGGACGACCTTGCCGTTCTTGTCGACGAGGTACTTGGCGAAGTTCCAGCTGGGCAGCGAGCCGGTCTTGCCGAGGTAACCGTAGATCGGCGACTGCTCGGGGCCGGCCTTCGTCACGAGCTTCGAGAACAGCGGGAACGTCACTCCGTAGTTCTTCTTGCAGAAGCTCGCGATCTCGTCGGGCGTGCCGGGCTCCTGCGCGCCGAAGTCGTTGCTCGGGAAGCCGAGCACCACGAAGCCCTTGTCCTTGAGCTCGTCGTAGAGCTTCTGCAGCCCCGCGTACTGCGGCGTGAAGCCGCACTGGCTCGCGACGTTCACCACGAGCGCCACCTTGCCGTCGTACTGCGCGAGGTCGGCGGGCTGCCCCGCGAGCGTCGTGGTCTTCATGGCGTAGAAGGAGTCTGCGGACACGGGACCTCCTGAAGCGGACGCGGCGGCGAAAGGAAGCAGGACGAGGACGGCGAGAGCTGCGGCTTGACGCATGGGACTTCGAACCTCCTGTGGCGGGACTCCGGGGTGGGCCCGGCCATTCCGAGTCTACGTCAGCCGAGCGCGTCCTTGACGAGCGCTTCCTGCTCGGCCAGGTGCACCTTGAGCGAGCCCGGCGCGGGCGCGGCCGACGCGGCGCGGCCGACGTAGCGCGGCTGGCGGCCGGCGCTCGCCACGTCGCCGTCCAGGAAGCGCTCGCGCACCACGTGCCACGCTCCCATGTTGCGCGGCTCCTCCTGGCACCAGACGATCCTGGCCTCCGCCGCGTAGCGCGCGAGTGCTGCGCCGAGCTCGGCCGAGGGGAACGGGTAGAGCCGCTCCACGCGCACGAGCGCGACGTCGTCGCGCTTCGCCTCCTCGCGCGCCTTCAGCAGGTCGAAGTAGACCTTGCCGGTGCAGAGCACGACGCGGCGCACGCGCGACGGCTCGGCGCCGGCGTCGTCGAGCACCGGCTCGAAGCGGCCCTCGGCCAGCTCCGCGAGCGACGAGACGCAGCGCGGGTGGCGCAGCAGGCTCTTGGGCGTGAACACCACGAACGGCTTCTCGACCGGGTCGCGGCCCTGGAGCCGCAGCAGCTGGAAGTACGAGGCCGGCGTCGAGGGGTAGTAGATCCGCATGTTGTCCGCGGCCGCGAGCGTCAGGAAGCGCTCGATGCGCGCGCTCGAGTGCTCGGGCCCCTGGCCCTCGAAGCCGTGCGGCAGCAGCAGCCCGACCCCGCACGGCTGGCCCCACTTGGTCTCGGATCCGGCGATGAACTGGTCGATGATCACCTGCGCGCCGTTCATGAAGTCGCCGAACTGCGCCTCCCACAGCGTGAGCGTGCGGTGGTCGGCCACCGAGTAGCCGTACTCGAAGCCCAGCACGGCGGCCTCCGAGAGCAGCGAGTCGTACACGTGGAAGCCCGTGCCGGCGGGAGCGATCGTCTTGAGCGGCACGTACTCCTTCTGCGTCTTCACGTCGTAGAGCACGGCGTGACGCTGCGAGAAGGTGCCGCGGCCCGAGTCCTGGCCCGAGAGCCGGATCGGCACGCCCTCGAGCAGCAGCGTGCCGAAGGCGAGCGACTCGGCCGTCGCCCAGTCGACCTCGCCCTTGCCCTCGAGCAGCTCGGCGCGCTTGCGCACGAACGCCTGGAGCTTGGGATGGATCTCGACCCCTTCCGGGACGCTGCCGAGCGCGCGCAGTGTCGTCCGCAGCCGCCCCCACATGGCCGGGGCGTCGACCGCGGCGGGCGCCTGGGGCGCGCGCCGGCCGATCGCGGCGAACGGGGTCTTCGGCTCGTCGCCCTCGGACTGCATCGCGGCCTTCTTGGCGGCCCACAGCGCGTCGAGCTCCTCGCGCGTGATCGTGCCGTCGCGCACCAGCTTGTCGCCGTAGAGCGCCGCGGCCGACGGGTGGTTCTTGATGCGCGCGTACATGAGCGGCTGGGTGTAGCTCGGCTCGTCCGTCTCGTTGTGGCCCCAGCGCCGGTAGCACACGAGGTCGACGACCACGTCCTTCTTGAACTTCTGCCGGTACTCGAGCGCCAGGCTCGCGACGTAGGCGACCGCCTCGGGGTCGTCGCCGTTCACGTGCAGCGCGGGCGCGTGCACCATCTTGGCGACGTCGGTCGCGTAGGTGGAGCTGCGCGCGTCCTCGGGCAGCGTCGTGAAGCCGATCTGGTTGTTGACGACGACGTGGATCGTGCCGCCGGTCCGGTAGCCGTGCAGCCCCGACAGGTGCAGCGTCTCGGCCACGATGCCCTGGCCGGCGAAGGCCGCGTCGCCGTGCAGCAGCAGCGGCAGCACACGCGCGTGCTCCCGGTCGCCCATCGCCGACTGCTTGGCGCGCACGATTCCCTCGACCACCGGGTTCACGAACTCGAGGTGGCTCGGGTTCGGAGCCACCGTGACCGCGATCGTCTCGCCGGTGTCGGCCAGATGCGTGCCGGTCGCGCCCAGGTGGTACTTCACGTCGCCCGAGCCCTGGTACGAGGTCGGGTCGTTGCCCTCGAACTCGGCGAAGATCTGCGAGATCGGCTTGCCGACCGTGTTCGCGAGCACGTTGAGCCGCCCGCGGTGCGACATCCCGATCACGACCTCGCGCAGCCCGACGAGCGCGGCGTCGTTCAGGATGCGGTCGAGCAGCGCGATCAGCACCTCGCCGCCCTCGAGCGAGAAGCGCTTGTGGCCGACGTACTTGGTGTGCAGGAAGCGCTCGAAGCTCTCGGCCTCGATCACCTTCTGCAGCACGCGCTTCTTGCTCGCGACGTCGAGCGCCGGGTAGTTGCGCGCCGACTCCATCCGGTGCTGCAGCCACTCCTTGCGCTCGGGGTCGGCGATGTACATGTACTCGACGCCGATCGTGCCGCAGTAGGTCTCGCGCAGCATGTCGAGGATCTCGCGCAGCGTCGAGCGGTCCCCCTCGCCCTCGAGACCGCCGGTCATGAACTCGCGGTCGAGATCCCAGAGCGTGAGCCCGTACGTCGCCGGGTCGAGGTCGCGGTGCGGTGCTCTGTGGCGGTCGAGCGGGTCGAGGTCCGCGACCAGGTGGCCGCGCACGCGGTAGTTGTGGATCAGCTGCAGAACCTTGGTCTGCTTCTCGACCTCCTCGCGGCCGCCAGGCGCGCCGAAGAGGCCGGGGTTCGTGTCCATCTCCCAGCGCACCGGGCGGTGCGGCATGCCGAGATCGGTGAAGATGCGCTCGTAGAACGCGTCCTCGCCCTTCAGCAGCTCCTCGATCCGCGAGAGGAAGAGCCCGGACTCGGCGCCCTGGATGATGCGGTGGTCGTAGGTCGACGTCACCGTCATCACCTTGCTGATCCCGAGCATGCCGAGCGTGCGCGGCGCCATCGACTTGTACTCGGCCGGGTAGTCGAGGGCGCCCGTCGCGACGATCACGCCCTGGCCGGGCATGAGACGTGGCGCGGAGGAGGTGGTGCCGACGGTGCCGGGGTTGGTGAGCGAGACGCTCGTGCCCATGAAGTCGTCGGGCGAGATCTCGCCCTTGCGCGAGCGGGCCACGAGCTCGTCGAACGCCTTCAGGAACTCGGCGAAGCCGAGCTTCTGCGCCCCCTTGAGGTTCGGGACCAGGAGCGTGCGCGAGCCGTCCTTCTTCTGCACGTCGACCGCGATCCCGAGCCGCACCTCGTCGCGCTGGATGCGGTGCGGCTTGCCGTCCACCTCCGCGTAGGCGTCGTTCAGGCGCGGGAAGGTGTCGAGCGCGCGCAGGATTGCCCACGCCACCACGTGCGTGAAGCTGACCTTGCTCTGGCCCGCCGCCTCGCGGCTCTTGTTGAGCAGGCGCCGGTTCTCCTCGAGCGTGCGCACCGGCAGCGTGCGCACCGAGGTCGCGGTCGGGATCTGGAGGCTCGCCTCCATGTTCTCGACGATGCGGACCGCGCCGCCGCGGATCGGCTGCAGGATGTCGCCCGGCAGGATCGCGGGCAGCGCCACCGCCTTCGAGCGCTCGCGCGCGGCGACCGGCTGCGCCTCCTGGCGCACGAGCGTCTGGAGCGGCGCCGCTGCCGGAGCGGCTTTCGACTCGGCCGGCTTCGCGGCCTCCTGGACGATCACCGTCACCGGTCCCGTCCCGCCGTCGCCCGCACCGCCTTGCGGACGGCCGGTGGCCTTGTCGAAGTAGCTGCGCCAGCTCGGGTCCACGCTGCCGCGATCCTCGCGGTACATCTCGAGCAGGTCGAGCGCGAAGACGTAGTTGCCCCCGAAGTCGTTGACCAGCGTCTCGAGCAGCGGGTCCGCGGCGGCCGTGCTCATGCCATGAGTCTAGCGGGCGTTCCCCCGGCGGTCGAGTCCGGACGAACGGCGGGATATGATGGCGGGCGTTCCATGACGCGCCGGCTCCTGGCCCTCGCCCTCGCCACGGTCGTGCTCGATCCGCTCGCGCCGATCGCGGGCGCGTGGGCTTCGGCCCGCGAGTGCCGCGACCATGTCTGCCTCTGCGCCCGGCATTGCCCGCCTCGCCGATCCGCGGCGCAGCCATGCCACGGTTCGGGCCGGCCGCGGGTGTCCGCGCCGCCTGCGATCACGACCAGGCGGCCGGGCTCGCGTCGATCGCGCCCGCGCTGCTGCCCGCCGCCGTCCGCGTGACGACCACCGCGTACTTCGTCCTCGCGGAGGCGGCCATGGCCCAGGACACGGCGCCGGGCTTCGACCGCATCCTCTCCCCGCCACCGAAGCGCTCCTAGAACCAGCTGCGCTCACGCTCAGCGCCCGAGACCCGCGACTCGGGCCGCTGCGCCGTTCTTGCGCGCGCCGGGACGTGTCCCGGCTTTTCGGAGTCGCCAGAGGAAGACCATGAAGAGAGTTGCCGCCGTCGCATTCGCCGTGTCGCTCGCAGCCGCCGCGGCCGAGCCCTGCTCGATCTGCCGCTGCGGAGATCCGACCTTCAACGCGCTCGGCAAGGCCGGATACAACGTCCACGGCTTCCGGCTCGCGATCGACTGGGAGCGTTACGACAAGCAGGAGGGTCCGCCGGAGCTCGAAGCCGAGGAGCTCGTCGAGCAGCGGCTGACGGCGCTCGTCGCCTACGGCTTGTCCGACCGCTTCACGCTGCAGGCGCGCCTGCCGCTCAGCTTCCGCGACTTCCACGCGATCGAGGCGGGCGAGGTCAGCGACTCGTTCACGACCAGCGGACTGTCGGATCCCGACCTTTCGGCCCAGTTCCGCGTCTGGGCCTCGCCGCTGTCCGCGCTCGGCCGCAAGAGCTCGGTGTCGCTCGTGGCCGGCGTCAAGACCGCGCTCGGCCAGAACGACTACGAGCTCGAAGGCGAGCGCGTCGACGAGCACGCTCAGCCCGGCACCGGCTCCACGGACGTCTTCGGGGGCCTCGCGGGGCTGCACCTGTTCGACACGCGCTCGGCGCTCTTCTCCTCGCTCCAGTACCGCCACACGGGCGAGAACGACCACGGCTACCGCTACGGCCAGAGCTTCCTCGCCAACCTCGCCTACGAGCGCAAGCTGGGGGGCCGGCTCGACGCCGTCGTCGAGCTGAACTTCCGCCACTCGAGCCCGGACGGCGAGGACGCCTCGGACGTGCCCAACACGGGCGGCACGATCCTGTACCTGACACCGCGGCTGCTCCTGAGCCTGGGCGGCGGTTTCGTGCTGCGCGGGGCCGTCCAGATCCCGGTCGCGCGCGACCTGAACGGAGCCCAGCAGGAGCACGCCGTCTACAACGTCGGGCTGAGCTTCCTGCCCGGCTCGCGCTGAGAGGCACTCGACCGCGCGGCCGACTGCAAGCTCGGGCCGAAGGTGTCACCATTGCCGGAATGAGGACACCCGGCCGCACTCCCGTCTGCATCCTCGCTGCGCTGGCGCTCGCCCTGCTGGCCGCGGGCGGGCGCGAGCTCGACGCGTGCGACTCGACCGGCTGCCTGATGGTGACGCGCAGCGCCGGGGGCCTGCTGCCCCGCAAGGCTTTCCGGCTCGACTTCTCCTACCGCTCGACCGACGACAGCGCCATGCTGAACGGCTCGGACTCGACCAACCTCGTGATCCGGCCCAAGATCGACTTCGAGGACGAGCTGGTACGTCCGGGCTTCCACCAGGACCTCGGCGGCACCGCGCGCTTCCTGCAGCTCGACCTCGCCTACGGGCTCACCGGCCACACGACGCTCGTCGCCTCGGCCCCCGTCTACTCGCACCGCTCGTACGAGGTCGGCCACCTGTTCGTGCTCACCGAGAACTACGCGACCAGCGGGATCGGCGACACGCTGCTGGCCGTGCGGCACGCGCTCGTCACGGAGCCGTCGTTCAGCCTGGTGGCGAGCGCGGGGCTCGAGCTGCCGACCGGGGACTACCGGCTCGTCGCCTCCACGGGGCTCTTCGACGTGGGGATCCTCGATCCCATGCTCCAGCCGGGCAGCGGCTCGTGGGACGTGCTGCTGAGCGCCCAGGGCTCGAAGCGGCTCACGACGAGCGGACTCGACCTGACGGCAGCCTTCTCCTACCAGATCAACACCACGAACCCGCTCGACTACAGCTTCGGCGACGACGCGATCGCGAGCCTCGGCGGCTCGTACCCGTTCGGCTCGCGGGTGCGCGGCTCGCTGCAGGCCAAGTGGGCGCACCGCGGCCGCAGCGCCTACCAGGGCGGGGGCGTCGACTCGACCGGCGGGGACATCCTCTACGCGATTCCCGGCCTGTCGGTCTCGGCCACGCGCAAGCTCTCCGCCTACGTCTACCTGCTGGTCCCGACCTATCGCTACGTGAACGAGACCCAGGTCGCGCCGCGTCTGAGTGTCGTGATCGGTGTGGGGCGGAGCTTCTGACCACGCCGCACCGGAGCACCTCCCGCTGAGAGCGGGACCCCTCGCGCTCGCGGCGCTCGTCGCCTCGTGCGGCGACTCGTCGGTCTCGCCTTCGCTCGCGCCGCTGTCGACGCCTTCGCCGTCGAGCGGCAGCGCCGCCACCAGCCTCAACATGGCGCTGCGCTCGCACCTCGACCTCGCGGCGCTCGGCGTGAGCGCCGGGTCGGGCAACTGGGGCTACACCTCGCCGGGCGGCCGGCGGCTGGCGCTCGTGGGCACCTCCGCCGGCCTCTCGGTGGTCGACAGGGTCTGGAACGAAACCTTCGCCTCGGCGCACACGGTCTACGTCGACCAGGAGCGCGGCCTGCTCTACGCCAACGGCACGCAGAGCGGGATGCACGTGCTCGACCTGACCCAGGACCCCACGAACCCGCGCGAGGTCGGCCGCTTCATCGGCTTCTACGTGCACGACTGCTACGGCCGGGGCACCCGGCTCTACGCGGCGGCGATCCGCAACGGCTTCCTCGCGACGCTCGACGTCTCGCGGCCGGACGCGATCGTCGAGCTCTCGCGCTTCGCGACGGACGGCGCCGTCACCCACAACGCCTGGCTGACGCGGGACGGCCGCTATCTCTTCACGACCGACGAGCGCTCCGGCGCGCCGCTCGAGGGCTGGGACCTGCTGCCCTCGCCGCCCGCCAAGGTCTCGCAGTACATCGCGGCGCCCGGCACGATCCCGCACAACGTGATGGTCGACGGGGCCCGGCTGGTGGTCTCCCACTACACCGAGGGCGTGCACCTGCTCGACGTGAGCGATCCAGGGCACCCGCGGCTCATGGGCTTCTACGACACCTACCCGGGGACGTCCAACGGCTTCAACGGCGCCTGGGGCGCCTACGTCTTCCCCGCCTCGAACCTGATCGTGGTGAGCGATATCGACGGCGGGCTGTTC
The DNA here is from genome assembly GCA_963740655.1 of uncultured Acidobacteriota bacterium. Lineage (GTDB taxonomy): Bacteria > Acidobacteriota > Vicinamibacteria > Fen-336 > Fen-336 > DATBSL01. The sequence goes on along the minus strand of CAVUFF010000011.1, from coordinate 86,823 downwards.
GTGGTGGAGTACACGGGGAGCTAGATCAACCGCCGCGCGCGGGCTCTCGCCGCGCCCCCGCGATGAGCGCGACGAGCCGCGCGGGATCGACCGGCTTCACGAGGTGCACGTCGAACCCGGCCTGCTCGGCTCGGCGGCGATCGGCGGGCTGCCCGTAGCCGGTGACCGCGACGAGCAGGACCGACGCGCCCTCGGGCGCGGCACGGATCCTGCGGGCGACCTCGTAACCGTCGTAGCCCGGAAGGCCGACGTCGACGAGCGCCGCGCCCGGGCGGCAGCGCAGCGCGGCCGCCACACCGCCGGGCCCGTCCTCCGCGCAGGTGACGCGGTAGCCGGACTGCTCCAGCAGCATGCGCAGGGTCTCGCGAGCGTCCACGCTGTCCTCGACGAGCAGGACGTCTCCGCGCTCGGTCGGCGCCTCGCTCGTGGCGGGAACGCCGTCCACGGCTGGCGCCGGGACGGCCGGCAGCCGAACCACGAACGCGGCGCCTTTTCCGGGACCCCCGCTCGCGGCCTGCACGGTTCCCCCGTGGAGCTCGACGAGCCGCCGCACCAGGGTCAGGCCGAGGCCGAGGCCTCCCTGCGGGCGGCTCAGCGGCCTTTCCGCCTGGAAGAAGAGCTCGAAGACGAAAGGCAGCGTGTCTTCGGAGATCCCGATGCCGTCGTCCTCGACCCGCAGCACCGCGTCCGTTCCCAGAGCCTCGCTGCTGACCCTCACGTGTCCGCCGGCGGGCGTGTACTTGACCGCGTTCGCGAGCAGGTTCGTCACCACCTGCTCGAGCCTCGCCGGGTCGCCGTGCACCCAGGCGGGGCGCGCCTCCACCGCGAGCTCGTGGGCCTCGAGCCGTCCCGCGATCCGCAGCGCGTCGACTCCGTCCAGGACCGTCCGGGCGAGGTCGGTCGGCTGGCGTTCGAGGGCGATCCCGCCGCCCGACACGAGGGCGACGTCGAGCAGGTCGTCCAGCAGGCGGCCGAGGTGCCGCAGCTGCCGGCCGAGGATCGCGGTGGCCGGCGCCCGCTGAGGGTCTTCGGCGCGGCCCGCAGCTTCCAGCAGGTGGACGGCGCTCGTGGCCGCGGCCAGTGGATTGCGGAGCTCGTGGCTCAGCATGGCCAGGAACTCGTCCTTGGCGCGGCTCGCGACCTCGGCCTGGCTCCTGAGCTCGCGCTCCCGCTGCAGCAGCGTCTCGCGCTCCGCCTCGATGCGCCTGCGCACCTCGGCGCTGCGCTGCCTCTCCGCGACGACGGCCGCCACCGGCAGCATGGTCATCGCGATCGTGGCCATGAAGGTTTCGAGCAGCAGCAGGGACTCGTTGGTACCGCCGAGGCTGAACGTGCCGATGCCCGCGACCGTTCCCCGCACGGCGATGCCCGACAGCAGCACCATGCACGTCGCCACCTCCCTGGGCCGCAGCCGGAACGCCGCCCAGACGAGCGGGGGCAGGCAGATGAAGGACACCGAGCGTCCGCTGCCCAGCTCGCCGAAAGCGGCGAGCCCGAGGAGCGCGGTCGACGCCAGCACCAGCGCGGTCTCCGCCGCCCGGCCCGCAAGTCCCACCGGCCGCGTCCGGAACCAGAGGACGATCGCCGGGGTGACGATCAGCGCGCCCGCGAGGTCGCCCAGCCACCACGTCCACCAGATCCTCGGTGCGGCATCGAAGCTCGCGAATCCGCTCGCGACCAGGCTCGCCACGCCGATCGACGCGCTCGCCGCCGTGCTCACGAAGCCGGCGAGACCGGCGAAGTAGAAGATGTGGCGCACGCGCTCGAACGCGGCCGGCCCGGAGGCGTAGCGCTGGACCAGATAGCCGGCCAGCAGCGCCTCGAGCGTGTTGCCGGCGGCGATCCCCAGGGAGCTCGCGGCCGATCCCGCGGTCGTGACGTTGACGAGAAAGGCGCCGACGAAGACGGCCGGCCAGACCCACCGGCCGAACAGGAGCACGGCCGCGATCGCGAGCCCGGTCGGCGGCCAGACCGGCGACGCGTTGGCGTGGACGAAGGCGAAGAGCAGGCCGAACTTGCCCGCGGCGACGTAGACGGCCACGAGCGCCAGCAGGACCAGGGCTCGCGAAGCCGGCGACTCGGCTAGCGACTTCGGCAAGGGGATCTCACCTGCCCACCAGCGTGGATCGTCGCACGGTTCAGGCGCCCGCGCTCACCCGGGGCCGCTGTCGCAGTATGCTCGCCGCCGTCGAGCTTCTCGGGAGGTGGTCCATGAGCGAGTCGCGACGGCTCCTGGTTGCGGCCCGACGGTTCCTGCTCGCGGGTGCGAGCACGGCGTCGGCGATCCTCGCGACGTCGAGCGCCGGCGTGCCGGCTGGTGCTGCGCAGGTGCCCGTTGCACCCGCTGCACCCGCTCCCCCGGCGCCGGCTCCCGCGGCGCCCACGCCGCGGCCGACTCCTCCCACGCGCGACCCGCACGCAGCCGGCTTCGTCCTGGCGGTCGAGCTCGCCGACGGGAGCGTGCCGCCAGCCGACGCCGACGGCAGCTTCATCCTGGGTCCCACGCATCCGCCGGCGCCCGAGACCCAGGCGCAGGACGACATTCCGAAAGGCACGCTGCACGAGTTCGAGCTCACCGCGGCCGACAGCACGGTCTACCCCACCGGCATCGCGCGCGACCCCGGCACGTTCGGCACGCCCGATCCCGCCGACCCCGCGAAGCTCGTCGTGTCCACGAGCCGGCCGGCGCCCTGGACCCGCAAGGTCTTTGTCTTCGTCCCGAGCCAGTACGCGCCCGACAGCGCGGCTGCCTTCATCGTCGCCGCCGACGGCCCGGACCCGCTGCTGTTCACGACGCTCGCGACGCTGATCGCGAAGCGCCGGATACCGGTGATGGTCGGCATCGCCGTCGGCAACGGCGGCGGCGACGCGCAGGGCAGCCAGCGCGGGCTCGAGTACGACACGCTGTCGCCCCGCTACGCCGAGTTCATCGAGAAGGACGTGCTGCCGCAGGTGGAGCGGCGTGCGGGCGTGCGGCTCACGCGCGACCCGGACCAGCGCGCGACGACCGGGTGCAGCTCCGGCGCGGCCGCCGCCTTCACGATGGCGTGGTACCGCAACGACCTCTACCACCGCGTGCTGAGCTACTCGGGAACGTTCGTCAACCAGCAGTGGCCGCACGACCCCGAGACTCCCGGCGGTGCTTGGGAGTACCACGAGCGAATCATCGCCGGCAGCCCGCGCAAGCCGATCCGCGTCTGGATGCACGTCGGCGATCGCGACCTGTTCAATCCCAACGCGATGCGCGACGGCATGCACGACTGGGTGGAGGCCAACGAGCGGATGGCGCAAGCGCTCGCCGCGAAGGGCTACGCCTACCAGTTCTCCTTCGTCAAGAACGCCTCGCACTGCGATCGCTCCGTCAAGGCGCAGACGCTGCCGGCCGCGCTCGAATGGCTGTGGAGGCCGTCAAGGATCCAGTAGGTCGGCGTTGGCAGCCTGCCTGATTCTGCTACGCTCCGCGCCATGCTGAAACGCTCCGCGCGCGGGCTGCTCGCGTGCTCCGCCCTGCTCTCCTGCCTCGCCGCCGCCTCCCTGCGCGCCGCGGACAAGCCGACGCTGGCGTTCGTCGGCGGCCAGGTGATCGACGGCTACGAGGGCCCGCCGATCCACGACGGCGTCGTGCTGATCGCCGGCGAGCGGATCGTCGCGGTCGGCCGGCGCGGCGAGCTGGCGGTGCCGCCCGGCACGCCCGTGATCGACAGCGCCGGCATGAGCGTGCTGCCGGGACTGATGGACATGCACGTCCACCTGATGATCCTCGGCCACGCGGACTACGAGCACTGGGACAGGACCTACATGGCGCGCTTCCGCGACGTGGTCATGCCGATCGCCGCGAAGCAGCTGCTGATGAGCGGCGTCACGACCGTGCGCGACCTCGGCGCGCCGCTCGAGGAGATCCTGGCCGTGAGGCGCCGAATCGCCGCCGGCGAAATCCCGGGGCCGCGCCTCTACGTCTCGGGCCCCTTCATTCAGCACCGGCCGTACTTCGAGTACGAGAAGTTCGTGCGCTGGGGCATAGACGGCCCCGACGACGCGCGCGCCAAGGTGCAGAAGCTGGTCGACGCCGGCGTCGACTTCGTCAAGCTGATCGACCAGGACCAGATGACGGACGACGAGGTGAAGGCCGTCGTCGAGACCGCGCGCAAGGGCGGCAAGCCGATCGTGGCCCACGCGCACCGCGAGGACGAGATCCGCGTCGGCCTGAAGCACGGCGTCGACTGCTTCGAACACACCGGCCTCGCCACCGAGCCCGGCTATCCCGAGGACATCCTGGCGGGGCTGCGCAAGCGCAATGCCACGCTCTACTGGTGCCCGACCGTCGAGGGCCTGTTCCTGGCCGACTACACCGCCCGCGTCTTCCCCGACCGTCTCGACGACCCGCGCTGGCAGGCCGACATCCCGCAGGAGATCGCGCACGACATCCGCCGCTCGCTCCAGGACGTCACGGCACTCGACTACTTCACGCTCACGTTCCGGCGGCTGCCGACGCTCGCCGCCAAGTTCCGCCAGCTGCGCGAGACGGGCGTGACGCTGCTCGTCGGCACGGACAGCGGCATCCCCGGCAACTTCCACACCGACTCGACCTGGCGCGAGCTCGACACCTGGGTCAAGCTCGGCGCGACGCCGATGCAGGCGATCGCCGGCGCGACGCGCTGGCCGGCGCGCTTCCTGAAGCAGGAGAAGGAGCTCGGCACGCTCGCGCCCGGCCGCTACGCGGACGTGATCGCGGTGCGGGGCGACGTGCTCGCCGACGTCGCCCTGCTTTCGCGCGTGGACGTCGTGGTCAAGAACGGCGTGCGGGTGCGCTGAGGCCCTCGGGCGCGAGCTCCAGCTTGTAGAGCTCGCGGCCGGAGACGTCGTGGAGCCGGGCCGTGAGCACGCGGCTCGCACCGTCGACGTCGAGCGTGCCGAAGAACTGGAACCCCTCGCTCGGCGGGCGGTTGGGCTTCATGCCCGCGGGGATGCCGAGGAAGCGGACGGCGGGCCCGAACGTCGCGTCGAGCGGCGCCGGGCCGAAGGTGCCCGCGTGCAGCGGGCCCGCCACGAGCTCCCAGAAGGGGTCGAAGTCGCTGAAGCGCGCGCGCTCGGGGTGGTAGTGGTGCGCGGCGGCGTAGTGGACGTCGCCCGTGATCCAGACGACGTCGCGGACGCGCTCCTTGCGGAGGAAGCGCAGGAGATCCGCGATCTCGAGCTCGCGCCCGAGCGGCGGACCGCCGTCGCCGTTCGCCACGCCCTCGATCCGCCCCGGAGCGTCGGCCACCACCAGGCCGAGCGGCATGCCGCTCGCCACCACCTTCCAGGCGGCCGTCGACGCCGCCAGCCCGCGCTTGAGCCACTCGAGCTGCGGCGCGCCCAGCAGCGCCGTCTCGGGGCCGGCGCTCGGCTGGGTATTGAGCGAGTTCGGCCCGCGCTCGCTGCGCATGTCGATCGCGAACAGGTCGACGAGCGGCCCGCAGGCGATCCGCCGGTACACGCGGCCCAGTTCGTCGCCGTCGTATCGGATCGGCTGGTGCTCGAGGAACGCTCGCCGGGCGCGCGCCGCGAGCACCGCGACGCTCTTCTCCGCGTAGCGCGCGTCGTCGAGGACCTGCGTCCTCCACCAGTTGTTGCGGACCTCGTGGTCGTCCCAGATCACGACCTGCGCGACCTCGGCGTTGAAGCGCCTGAGGCTCTCGTCCTGCAGGTTGTAGAGGTAGTTGCCGCGGTACTCGTCGAGCGTCTCGGCGACCTTCGACTTCGCCGGCGTCACCAGGTTCCGCCAGAGCGTGCCGTCGTCGAGCGGCAGCTCGGGCGCGAGCGGGTTGTCCGCGTAGATCGTGTCGCCGCAGTGGACGAAGACGTCGGGCTCGAAGCGGCGCAGCGTCTCGAAGCCGACGAGGCCCCCGCGCGCGAGGTCGATGCCGAAGCCCTGGCCCGCGACGTCCGCCGACCAGGCGAGGCGCAGGCGCCGCGGGATCCGGGATGGGACCGCCGCGGAGCGAAAGCGCCCTTCGACCGGGAGGCTCCGCAGCCGGGCGCCCGCGGGATCCTCGAACAGCACGCGGTAGACGATCGTCTGGTCGGGCGGCAGGCTCGAGAGATCCACGCGCGCGGTGAAGCCGGTCTCGGCGCTCGCCACGGGCCCGGCCTGACGCCGCACGTCGGCGAAGGAGGCGCGCGTCGACCACTCGACGACCATCCGCGCCGGGCGGTCGCAGCGGCTCCAGACGAGCGCGCGGTCGCCCGCCACGTCGCCCACCGCCGCCCCGAACGGAATCACGGGGCGAGCGGCGTCGCTCGTGACGACGGCCGGCGCCGGACGCGACGGGACGAGCGTCCCCGCCAAGGCGCCCGAGACGGCCGTCACGAACGAGCGCCGGGTGGGCATGCGCAGCCAAGCATACCCGCGCGCCGGCGCTCCGCGCGCTAGACTGGAGGAGAGGCTGGCAATGGCTCGGCGACTCCTGGCGTGGCTCGGCGTGCTCCTTCTTGGCGGCGGCGCGGCCGCTCGCGCCGAGGACACGGCGCTCGACAGGAAGGTGCGCGCCTTCCTCGAGAGCCGGCGCGCCAGCTGGCACGACCTGAACGTGCCCTGGCAGGACGGCCAGCTGCTGCACGACCTCGTGCTCAAGGGCCGCTACACGCGCGCGCTCGAGATCGGCACCTCCACCGGACACTCCGGGATCTGGATCGCGTGGGCGCTCGCCCAGACGGGCGGCCGGCTGGTCACGATCGAGATCGATCCGGACCGGCACGCCCAGGCGGTCCGCAACTTCGAGGAGGCCGGCGTCGCGGCCTATGTGGACGCACGGCTCGCCGACGCGCACGAGCTCGTGCGGACGCTTCCGGGCCCGTTCGACTTCGTCTTCTCGGACGCGGACAAGGACTGGTACACCCGGTACTTCAAGGACCTCGAGCCCAAGCTCGTCCCAGGCGCGTGCTTCACGGCCCACAACGTCTCGCGGCCGGGCGGCGGGGCTGCGGCCTTCCTCGAGTACGTCAAGGCGCTGCCGGGATACGACACGACCGTCGAGGGCAGCAGCGAGGGCGTCTCGATCAGCTACAAGCGGCGCCGCTGACGGCTACCGCGGCCACAGCCAGACGAAGGCGGCCGCGGTGAGCAGGGCATAGACGAAGCCGTCGGCGACTTCCTTGAACGCGCTCTTCCAGGGCCGGCCCCACCAGATCGCGTTGGGGATCTGCGCGAACGAGTACCCGGCGAAGGCGACCGCTGCGGCGACCTTGAAGACGAGCAGCGGCTGCTCGCCGCGCGGCAGCGTCTGGCCGCACACGAACGCGACCGCGTACGACACGAAGAGCAGGTACAGGAACCAGCAGCCGAGGAAGCTTCCCATGTTGGGCAGCCCCGGCTTGCGGACGATGATGACGGCCACCGGCCCCTTCTCCATCTTCTCCTTGAAGGCCGGCTCCTTCATCATCGCGGGCTCGGGACAGTACGGAATCGTGTACTGGCCCGCGGCCACGGGCTGCTTCGCGAGCGCCTCGCGCACCGCGGGCTCGTCCGGCAGGCCGCGGACGTGCCACTTGTGCGCCCCGAGGACATTCCAGATGAGCGAGCTCGCCACGAACACGAGCACCGAGGACACCAGGATCGGCAGCCAGAGCCCGACGAGGGTCTGCACGGGACCTCCTTGGCTTGGGGGACGCGCCATCCTAGAAGCCGCCGCCCTCGCGGTCAATGGCCGAAAAGGGACAAGCCTTCACCGCCTTTTGCTTGACCGATCCGCGCGCGCTCGGCTGTACTCGAACGAAGGTGCGGAAAGGCTTCTGGAGCATGAAGCTCATGACGCGATCGCGGTTCGTCAAGCGACAGTACCCTGCCGCCGGAGCGCGGCAGGAGGCTGCCATGCTGAAGCGCGCGTCGTCGCTCGCGGCGCTGCTGACGGTCGCGACGTGTGCCGGGGCCGCGGCGCAGGGGTTCGTCGTAGACGGGGCGGCGCAGGGCTTCGTCGTCGACGGAGGTGACACGGAAGCGAGACTCGCCCAGGAACCGACGCCGGTCGCGGGCCCCCCGGCCCCCGCCGCTCCGACGCCGCCGCCCGATGGCCTTCGAGTACAGCGACGGCTACAGGACGCGGCTCAAGATCCACAAGTACGCGAGCTACGCGACACTGCCGCTCTTCGTCGCCCAGTACGCCGTCGGCCAGAAGCTCTACGACGGCACCGGCTCGGACAGCACGCGCACGCTGCACGGTGTCCTGGCCGCGTCGACCGCCGCCCTGTTCGCCGTCAACACGGTTACGGGTGTCTGGAACTTCTCGGAGGGCCGGAAGGATCCGAACCACCGCACGAAGCGAACCATCCACGGCGTATTGATGCTCGTGGCCGATGCGGGCTTCGTAGCGACGGGCCTGATGACTCCCGACAACGAGCACGAGGGCGGCAGCGAAGGCAGCAGCGGCTCGAGCGCCTCGACCCACCGCGCCGTGGCGATCTCCTCGATGGGCGTCGCCACCGTCGCCTACCTGATGATGCTGATTCACTGAAGCCATGTCACTCCACTCATTCCTCGCGTCCGCGGTCGAGTCGTGGGCGTCTTTCTACGACGGGCACCACGCCGTGTCCGTGACGGTGCGCTACCTGCACCTGGTCGGACTCGTGACCGGGGGCGGCACGGCGCTCGCGGCCGATCGCCAGGTGCTGAAGGCGATCGGAGCCGGACCGGCGCAGCGCGGCGAGGTCCTGGCCGGGCTCCGCGCGTCGCACCGCGTCGTCGTGCCTGCGCTCGCCCTCGTGGTGGTGACGGGAGTGCTGCTGACGGCCGCCGACACCGCGACGTTCTTCGCCTCGCGGCTCTACTGGTCGAAGCTCGGCCTGGTCGCGCTGCTCCTCCTCAACGGCCTGGGCCTGCTGGCCGCCGAGCGCCGCCTCGAGCAGGGTCGGGCACGCCGCTGGGGGGGCCTGGGCCTGGCATCGGCTGCGAGCCTCCTGCTCTGGCTCGCGATCCTGTTCGCGGGCGTGTGGTTGACGGTGGCGGCGTGAGCTCGCAGCGCTCTGAACGAACCGCGCGAGGCTGCGCCGGCTGTCTTCCCGCGACCTCGCGGCGCCAGGCGCTCGGCCAGCTGTCGGCCGCGCTCGTCGCGGCGATGGCGGGAGTCGAGCTGTGGCCCGAAACCGCCGCGGCCGTGCCGGTGCTCGAGGCCGGCGGCACGAAGTCGGGCCCGTCGGAGTACAGCTATCCGCTGCCTGCGGCCGACGGCGTGACGATCGACCGCGACGCGCAGCTGATCCTGGTCCGCTTCCAGCAGCACGTCTACGTGTTCAACCTCGCCTGCCCGCACGAGAACACGGCGCTGCGCTGGAAGCCGCGCGACGGCCGCTTCCAGTGCCCGCGCCACGAGTCTCAGTACCAGCCGGACGGCACCTTCATCACGGGCCGCGCCACGCGCAACATGGACCGCTTCGCGGTGGCGCGAGCGGGCAGCACGGTTCGCGTCGACCTCAACCGCCTGTTCCGCTCGGACCAGCAGGCGTCGGAGTGGGCCGCGGCGGCCGTCGAAGCCTAGAGCGCGCCGCGCAACCAGCCGAGGCCCACGCGGTCCCGCGTCTGGCCTACGCGCCGGGCGGACAGATCAGCGGGATCATCTCCCGCTTGTTTCGGCGGTAGATCCGGAAGTCGGTGCGGTCGACGGTCACGACGCTATGCTTGGGATGGAGCTCGCTCATCCGGATCAGGCACAGATCGGCGAGGTCGGGGCGGCGATCCGCGTAGCGTCGCGCGAGCGCCTCGAGCTGCGGCAGGTGCTCCCGGCAGTCGAACGCGAGGGCGATCAGCCCGTCGCGCAGCATCGCCAGCACCAGGTCGACGCGCTGCAGGTGGAAGGCGGCTTCCGCCAGTACGGCTTCGCACGAGAGCAGCGGCTCGGATACGCCCTCGGCAACCCGCACGGCCCAGTCGTGGTGCCTGTCGGAGCGGTTCGCGAAGGCGACGAGAAAGCCGGTGTCCGCGATACCCTTCACGTCCGCGTGAATCCCTTGCGGGTCGAGAGCTCCCGGGGCCCCCTCACCACGCCAGCCAGGCGCATGAACGTTTGCGTGGACGCCGCCTCCCGTGCCCGCTCGAGCTGGTCTCGGACCAGCTTGCCCTGCGACACGCCGGCCTCGGCCGCCGCTTGCTCCAGCCACTCGGCAAGGTCTTTGGTAAGTCGTACCGTAATCGTCTGACCCATATGGCAATACTGTAACACGCGACGGTCAGGCGCCCGGGGTGACAGCTCCGCCGCGCGACCTATTCCGATCGCAGTGCCCGGGCGGGATCCACCGCCAACGCGCGGCGCGACGGGATCCAGGCCGCGACGAGCGCGGCCGTCCCGAGCAGCAGCACGCCCGCCGCGAGCACGGCCGGATCCGTGGTGACGGCGCCGCGCAGCACACTCGCGAGCGCGTGGCTCGCGGCCCAGCCGAGCCCCGCGCCGAGCACGAGACCGGCAGCCGACAGCCGCAGCGCCTGCCCGAGCGTCAGCCGCAGCACGTCGCCGCGCGTCGCGCCGAGCGCCATGCGCACGCCGATCTCGAGCGTGCGCCGGCTCACGCGGTAGGACATCACCCCGTAGACGCCCGAGATCGCGAGGACGAGCGCGAGCACGCCGAAGGCCACCATGATCCCCGCGATGAACTGCAGCCCGATCGTGGACTGCCGGATCGAGCGCGTCAGGCTCTTCATCTGGTAGGCCGGCTGGTCGGGATCGACCGCCGCAAGCGCGCGCTTTGCGGCGGGGGCGAGCGCGTCGGGATCGCCGCTCGTGCGGAGCGCGAACGTCAGGTACTGCGTCGGCGCCTGCGCCAGCGGCCGGTAGAAGGTCGGCTCGTTGCGGCGCATGATCCACTGGTGGATGACGTCGCCGGTCACCCCGACGACGGCCAGCCACGGCGTGTCCTCGTCGTTCGCGGCCATTCGGAAGCGCTTGCCGATCGGGTCCTGCCCGGGCCAGAAGCGCGCGGCGAACGCGCGGCTGACGACGGCCACCTCGCGGCCGCCTTCCCGGTCCGCGGTCTCGAGACCGCGGCCCTGCAGGATCGGGAGCTTGAGCGTCGCGAAGAAGTCCGGCGTCACGACGCGCGCCTCGACCTGCGGCGGATCCGTGCCGGGGGCGAGCGGCTGTCCCTCGATCGCGATGCCGCGCGTCGTGTAGCCGTTGCGGCCGGGGAGCGAGTTGGTCGCGGTCGCGCTCGTCACGCCCGGCAGCTCGGCGAGGCGCCCGAGGACGTCGCGCGCGAAGCCGCGCTGCTTCTCCGCGTCGGAGTAGCGCGCGTCGGACAGCGTCACCTCGAACGCCAGGACCCCCTTCGGCTCGTAGCCCTGCGGGCCGTCGATGAGGGCCCGCGCGCTGCGGCCCGCGTCGCCGGCGGCGACGAGCAGCGCGAGCGCAGCGGTGAGCTGCCCCACCACCAGGAGGTTGCGGCCAAACTGGCGCCGGCCGCCCTCGGTCACCGAGCGGCCGCCCTCGCGCAGCGCCTGGTTCAGGTCGAGCCGCGCCGCGCGCCAGGCCGGGATCGCGCTGAACGTGAACGCCGCGACCACGGCCACGAGCACGCTGAAGAGGAGGCTGCGCCAGTCGGCGCCCAGCTGGTCCCAGCCAGGCACGAAGCGCGCGATCTCCGCGGGCATGCTCTCGCGCAGGACGCGGCCGGCGAGCGCGACGAGCGGCATCGCGAGCACGGCTCCGGCGACCGCGAGCAGCAGGCCCTCGGTGAGGAGCTGGCGCGCGACCCGCGCCGGCCCGGCCCCGAGCGCTATGCGCAGCGACAGCTCGCGTCCTCGCTCGGCCGACTGCGCGAGGATCAGGTTCGCGACGTTGATGCACGCGATCAGCAGCACGAGCGCCGCCGCCGCCTGCCAGATCACCAGGATCTGCGGCAGCACGGGGTCGCCGAAGCCCATGCGGAAGGTCGGCGCCGAGGCGCCGCGCGCGGTGTTCGTCTTCGGGTGCTCGCGCTCGAGCCGCGAGGCGACGACCGCGAGCGCGGCCTGCGCCTCGGCCCGCGTACGGCCGGGAGCGAGCCGGCCCATCACGCTCAGGTAGTACTTGTCGCGCGCCGCTTTCGCGGGCTCCGGCAGCACGAGCGGCGCCCACACCTCGGCCCCTTCGGGGAACTGGAACGCGGGCGGCGCGATGCCGACGACCAGGAAGGGCTCGGTGTCGATCGTGATCGTCTTGCCGACCACGTTCTCGCCGCCGTAGACCCGCTGCCAGAGCGCGTGGCCGAGCACCGCGACGCGCTGCCGTCCCTCGCGCGCCTCCTCGGCCAGGAAGCCGCGACCGGCCGCGGGCGCCACGCCCAACGCCTCGAAGAAGCTCGGGCCGACCCGGTAGCCCTGGATGCGCTCGGCGGCCTCGCGCCCGCGCAGGCTCGCGTCCCACCACTGGAGCCCGACGAGGTCGCTGAAGACCTCCCGCGTCTGCGCCTGCCAGTCGAGCAGGTTCGCGGGCGCGACGTTCGAGAGGTCGATGCCGTTGAAGTCGCGGGACGTCTCGTGGACGCGCACCAGGCGCTGCTGGTTCGGGAACGAGAACGCCCGTAGCACCACCGCGTCGAGCACGTTGAAGATGACGGCGTTGGCGGCGAGCCCGAGCGCGAGCGTCGAGGCGAGCAAGAGCGTCGCGCCCTTGCGCTTGACGAGCGTCCGGAGGGCGTAGCGGGCGTCTTCGAGCATGGTTCCTCCCGCTCGCCGTAACGCGCCGGACGCCAGTCGGGTTCGTTTGGTTGACTTCAACCGTTTGAACGCGCCTTTCGGAACCCCCCGAAAGCCGGGCGCGTATTAGCGAGCGGCAGTCGGTCGTTCCAATCTTCTGATCCGCCCGCTGGCGCGGACGAGGGGCAGACTCTCATGGCGAAGGCGAACGGCAAGCGTGTGCGCAGGCGGATCTGGATCGGCCTCGCGGTCCTGGCGGCGGCGGGCGTCGGCCTGGGCATGGCTCGGCCCAAGGCCAAGCCCGAGGACGAGAAGGGCAAGGTGAAGACCGCCAAGGCCGAGGTGGCCGACGTCCAGGTGCGCGTGAGCGAGGTCGGCTCCGTCGAGCCGCAGGTCAAGGTGGACGTGAAGTCGGTGCTCTCGGGCAAGGTGGTCGAGCTGCTCGTGCGCGAGGGCGACCGCGTGAAGCGCGGCCAGGTGCTGGCACGCGTCGAGCCCGACGTGAACCAGGCACGCGACCTGGCGCAGGTCAAGAACGCGGTCACCGAGGCCGAGATCGCGCTCGGCGAGGCCAAGGCCACCCACGAACGGAACCGCGGCCTGCTCGGCCAGGGGCTGCTCTCCGCCCAGGCCGGGCTCGAGAGCGAGACGCGCTACCGGCAGGCCAAGGTCACCTACGACTCCGCGATGGACAAGTACCGCATCGTCCAGGAGAGCGGGGTGCCGATCGCCTCGGTCGCCGCGGGCAGCACGCAGCGGCTGAATGTCAGCTCGCCGATGGACGGCGTCGTGATACGCCGGCCCGTCGAGCTCGGCGACACCGTGATGTCGGGGGTCTCGTCCTTCAACGCCGGCACCGTGCTGATGACCGTGGCGGACGTGGAGACCATGATCATCAAGGCGGGCATCAACGAGGTCGACATCGGCAAGGTGCGCCTCGAGCAGCCGGTCAAGGTCGGGCTCGACGCCTACCCGAAGGTGAGGTTCGCCGGCACGATCAAGCGCATCGCGCCCGCCGCGCGCCTCGAGGAGAAGGTCAAGGTCTTCGACGTCGAGATCGCGATCGACCGGCAGGGCAACGAGCTGCGGACCGGGATGACGGCGAACGTCGACGTCGTGGGCGAGAAGCGCGCCCAGGTGCTGACGGTGCCCGTCGAGGCCCTCTTCAAGAAGGACGAGACCGAGGTGGTCTACGTCAAGAAGGCCGAGGCGCCGAAGCAGGCCGACAAGGGCGGGCTGCTCTCGACCGTCTTCGCCGCCGGCAAGAAGGACGCGCCTGCGGCGAAGCCGGACCCGAAGGACGCCTGGAAGGAGAAGTTCGAGCTGCGCGAGATCGAGACCGGTCTCGCCAGCGTCGACAAGGTCCAGGTCGTGAAGGGACTCGCGGTCGGAACCGAGATCGCCGTAGAGGACCCGACGCGGCCGAAGGAGAAGAAGGACCGTGAGTGAAGCGCTCGCGCTTCCGGCCGCGGCGGCCGCGGCGCGCGCCGCCATTCTGGTCTCGCCCCTCATCTCGATGGAGGGCGTGACCAAGACCTACGACGCGGGCGAGCTCGCGGTGCAGGCGCTGCGCGGGGTCGACCTCCGGATCGAGCCGGGCCAGATGGTCGCGGTCATCGGGCCTTCCGGGTCGGGGAAGTCGACGCTGATGCACATCCTGGGGTGCCTCGACGCGCCGAGCGAGGGGCGCTACCTCCTCGAGGGCCGCGACGTCTCGGGCCTCTCCGGCTTCCAGCTCGCCGCCGTGCGCAACCAGAAGATCGGCTTCGTGTTCCAGACGTTCAACCTGCTCGCGAAGGCCTCGCTGCAGCGCAACGTCGAGCTGCCGCTGCTCTACGCCGGGCTCACGGGATCGGAGCGCCGCGAGCGCGCCCAGGCGGCACTCGCGCGGGTGGGCCTGGTCGAGCGCGCGAAGCACCGGCCCTCCGAGCTCTCGGGCGGCCAGCGCCAGCGCGCCGCGATCGCGCGCGCGATCGTCAACCAGCCGTCGCTGATCCTGGCCGACGAGCCGACCGGGAACCTCGACACCAAGACCGGCCTCGAGATCCTGCAGATCTTCGACGCGATGCACGCGAAGGGCGAGACGGTCCTGATCGTCACCCACGACCCGCGCATCGCCGAGCGCTGCGAGCGCGTCGTCTCGATCGTCGACGGCCGCATCGAAGACGATCGGATGAACGGCTAGCCATGGCCAGGGCCGTCCTGCTGCGCCGCTACCTGATGTCGCTCTGGGATTCCGTGCTCGACGGGATCGTCGACATCAACAGCAACCGCAGCCGCAGCCTGCTGCAGATGGTCGGGATCGTGCTCGGCGTGGCCTCGGTCGTCGCCACCTTCGGCCTGATCGACGGCGGCCGGCGCAAGGGCCAGGAGTTCTGGGACAAGACGGGCGGCGTGCGCAAGATGTTCATCCGCCAGCTCGACGCGCACGAGCTGAAGCAGAACGCGCAGGAGAAGAAGTCGAAGGGCCTCACCTACGACGACTCTCTGGCGCTCGCGCGCGAGGCGACGCTGATCGAGCTCGTGGAGCCCACGATCGAGCGCCAGGAGCTCGTGAAGGCCCCGGGCTTCGAGAAGCGGATGGACGTCTCGGGCGCGACGCCCAACTACGAGTCGATGTACGACTTCCACCCGGCCGAGGGTCGCTTCCTGACGCAGGAGGACATGGCGCGCAGCGCCAAGGTGGTGGTGCTCGGCTCGACGCGGCGCGAGGAGCTCTTCGGCGGCCGCGACGCGATCGGCCAGCTCGTGAGCATCGGCGGCGATCGCTACACGGTCGTGGGCGTGATGCAGCGCAAGGAGTTCTACTGGAACTCCGCGAACCGCAACAACCTCGAGTGGATGAACCGCTTCGTGTTCGTTCCCGTTACCTCGATGCTCACCCGCATGACGGGCGACCGCGAGAACCAGAAGGTCGCCTACATCAACGTGCAGGTGCGCGACGTGAAGGAGATGGAGCAGGCTGAGGAGCAGGTGACCACGATCCTGCGCCGCGCCCACGCCGGCGTCGTCGACTTCCAGATCTTCAACCGCAAGGCCTTCATGCGCCAGCAGGAGCAGCAGGGCAGGATCTACGACGTCACCTTCCTCACCTGCGGTGCGATCTCGCTCCTGGTCGGCGGGATCGTGATCATGAACATCCTGCTCGCGTCGTTCAACGAGCGCGTGCGCGAGGTGGGCACGCGCAAGGCGCTCGGCGCGACCGGCCTCAACATCCTGGCGCAGTTCCTGGTCGAGAGCGTGGTGGTGACGATCTTCGGCGGCCTGCTCGGGCTCGGGCTCGGCGTGGGCTTCACCCAGGCGATGAGCGCGATGATCCAGCAGCCGGTCGTGCTGACGCCGCAGATCATGCTGATCGGGCTCTCGTTCGCCGTCGGCGTCGGGATCTTCTTCGGCTTCTACCCCGCGATCCGCGCCGCGCGGCTCAACCCGATCGAAGCGCTCCGGTACGAGTAGCGTGTACGTCTCCGAGGCCGTGCGCACGTCGCTCTCCGAGATCCTGGCGCACAAGCTGCGCTCGGGGCTGACGCTCGTCGGGATCGTGCTCGGGACCACCGCGCTCGTCGTGATGGTCTCGGTGATCGGCGGCCTCGCGGTCTCGGTGCAGCAGGGGCTCACCGACCTCGGCTTCGACGGCGTCATCTTCGTGGTGCCACAGAAAACGCAGGATCGCCTCGAGCGGAAGAAGGAGGGCTACTCCCGCGGCCTGCGCAGCGCGGACGCGCACGTGATCGAGCCCGGCAAGCAGGTGATCGGCGAGGCGGCGCCGATGCTGAGCCTGGGCGACGAGACGGCGCGCCTCAACGGCCGCACGCTCAAGGTCGCGGTCGAGGGCGTGACGCCGGCCTGGGGCCGGATCCGCAACCGCGTGCCGGCCGAGGGCCGCTACCTGGTCGAGCGCGACGTCGAGACGCGCGCGACGGTGGCTCTCATCGGCCAGAAGCTCAAGCAGGACGCCTTCGGCGACGAGGAGGCCCTCGGCCGCGAGATCCTGCTGCGCGGCGTGCGCTTCCGGGTGGTGGGCGTGCTGAAGCACCTCGGCACCGACCAGGTGAACGACGACGAGATGGAGCGCGACAACGCCAAGGTCTACGTGCCGCTCACGACCGCGCAGCAGTACTTCGCCGGCAACGACAGCGTCCACGCCTGGGCGTTCCAGGCCCCACCCGAAGACCTCGAGAACGCCGAGAAGGAGGCCGAGGCGCTGATGCGCCGCAGCCACCGCGGCATCACCGACTTCAAGGTCCAGAACATCGGCGAGGAGATCCTGCGCGTGCGCAAGGAGGTCGACGTGCTGATCGCCAACTGGCGCGTGGTGCTGGCCTCGATCGCCGGCATCTCGCTGCTGGTGGGCGGGATCGGCATCTTCTCGGTGATGCAGATCTCGATCGGCGAGCGCACCTACGAGATCGGGCTCAGGAAGGCGATGGGTGCCACCGACCCCGAGATCTTCGGCCAGTTCCTGATCGAGTCGGTGTCGCTCTCGCTCGTGGGCGGAGGGCTCGGCGCGCTCATCGGCTGGGGCATCACGCTCGTCGCCGGCCAGGCCTTCGAGAGCGGGCTGCCCGTCTCGCCGCTCGGGCTCGCGCTCGCCGCCGGCTTCGCGATCGCGATCGGCCTCGGCGCGGGCGTCTACCCGGCGCTGCGGGCGTCGCGGCTGCACCCCGTCGAGGCGATCCGCGGAGCGTAGCCGGGAAGCGTAGCAGGGCTTCACACACAGGCCACTCGGCGAGCGACACTGGCGCGGTTTCGCTGAAAGTGCGGCCGAAATCGGCTAGTGTCTCAGCACCTTGGCGCCCCCAACCCGCAACGTCGGCATCGATGCGTTCCGCATCTACTTCCAGATCCTGATCGTCTGGGCGCACGTCATGTTCTTCGGCTTCGTCGACCCGACGGACGACGTGCTGCGCGCAGTCAGGTACCTGGTGATCAGCTGCGCGCGCTCCTCGATGCCGTTCTTCTTCGTCGTGGCGGGCTACTTCCTGCAGCCCAGCCTCAGCGCAGACACGACGGTGTTCAGGACGGCGGTCGCTTACACGGTTCGACTCGGACGCGTCTTCGTGTTCTGGAGCGCGGTCTACGCCGCCGTCGATCCAGCCGCGTTCGTCGCGCGGTTGACGACCAAGCCCCTCAAGCTGGTGTTCGAGGGCACCCAGGCCCACCTCTGGTTCCTGGCGTCCCTGGTCATGACGGTCTGGTTGGCGGCGCTCGGCGTGTTCCGCGGGCGTCCGCAACGCCTGCTCGCGTTAGGCGTCTTCCTGTACGTCCTCGGCCTGCTCGGCGGCGCCTACCGGGACACGCCCGTCGGCCTCGACCTGCACTTCAACACCCGGGACGCCGTGTTCATGAGCACCCTCTACTTCGCGCTCGGCATGCTCTGGCGCGTGCGCATGCCGAGCGTCAGCCGGCGCGCCGCGCTCGCGCTGGCCGCCGGAGGCTACGTCGTGAGCTGCGGGGAAGCGCTCTTCCTCGCGAGCTACAACGAGTTCATGCCGCTGATCGCCGACTACCTCGTCGGGGGCGTGGCGTTCGGCATCGGCGTCACGCTCTTCGCGTTCCAGTCCGACTCCGCGCTGGATGCACGCGTTGCTCCCCTCGCGCCGTACGTGCTCGGCATCTACGTCAGCCACCCGTTGTTCTTGATGCTGCTCAAGCCCCTCGGGGCCTGCGTCAACACCGCGCTCTGGGTGATCGCGTTTCCCGCGCTGGTGTTCGTGTGCGCGCTCGCCCTGACCGCGCTGCTGATGCGGACGCGCCTCAGGGTTCTGGTCTCGTGACCGCAGCGTCGTTGGCGCTGCCTCGTGTAAAGTGAGGCTCGACCCGCACGTCGCCGGGGATACAGGAATGGTCGAGACTTCGAAGCCAGTTGCGCCGGCAGCGGCCCCGCTGCCGCTCGCGGTAGACCTGGACGGCACCCTGATCCGTTCGGACGTGTTCGCAGACGCCGCGATCCGTTTCGTGTTCAGCGGACCGTGGAACGTCTTCGTCCTGATCGGGTGGGTCGCGAAGGGGCGGGCCTACGCCAAGGCGAGGCTCGCCGACAGCGCTCCCTTCGATCCGGCGACGCTGCCCTACGACGAACGGGTCGTCGAGTGGCTGAGAGCCCAGCGGGCGAGCGGGCGACGCCTGGTCCTCGCCACCGCGTCGGACGTCAAGGCCGCGCAGCGCGTCGCGGCGCACGTCGACCTGTTCGAGCGCGTCTTCGCGTCCGACGGGGTCACCAATCTCAAGTCTCGCCACAAGGCGGACGCGCTCACGCAGGCGTTTCCGGACGGCTTCGTCTACGCGGGCAACGACGGCGCCGACCTGAACGTCTGGGCGAAGGCGTCGAGAGCCGTTCTCGTGAACGCGGGCCCCGGGCTCTCGCTCCGCGTGAAGAGCCGCTTCTCGGTCGAGCACACGATCGAGCCGGCTGGCAGCCCTTTCGTGGCCTTCGTCAAGGCGATCCGCGTGCGCCAGTGGGCCAAGAACGCGCTCGTGTTCCTGCCGATGCTGGCGGGAATGGGCTGGAACAAGCTCGAGGCGTGGGGCGCCGCGGGAGTCGCCTTCTTCGCGCTCAGCTTCGCGGCGTCGAGCGTCTACCTGGTCAACGACGCCGCCGACATCGACGCCGATCGGCAACATCCCCGAAAGCGCAACCGCCCGTTCGCGAGCGGGGCGCTGTCGCCGCTCGTCGGCGCCTGCGCGGCGACTGCCCTGCTCCTGGCAGGAATCGCGCTGGGGTTCTTCGCCGGCATCGGGCCCTGGATCGTCAGCTACGTCGCCCTCTCGACGCTCTACACCTTCGCGTTGAAGCGCAAGCTCCTGGTCGACGTCTTCGTGCTCGCGGTCCTCTACACCCTGCGCGTGATCGCAGGCGGCGTCGCGACGGGCTATCTGGCCTCCAACTGGCTGCTCGCGTTCTCCTGCTTCTTCTTCCTGAGTCTCGCGATGGTGAAGCGGGCGACCGAGATCGGCCTCGCCGCAGCCAAGGGGCAGCAGAGGATCAGCCGGCGCGGCTATCGGGCGGGAGACGGCGCGACCATATCCATGATGGGAGTGGCGTCCGGGTTCGTCTCGAGCCTGGTGCTGGCGCTCTACATCCAGAGCCAGATGTCTTTGACCCACTTCACGCAGCCGCTGTTCCTGTGGGCGCTTCCGGGCCTGGTCGTGTTCTGGTTGTGCCGGGTGTGGATGCTTGCCGCGCGAGGCGAGATGCACGACGATCCGCTGGTGTTTGCGTTGCGCGACAGGGTCTCCTGGCTGATCGCGGGCGGCGTGGGCATCGCCTTCCTGATGGCGGCCAAAGGCCCCGACACCCTCCTGAGCCGGGCGATCTCGCTCTAGGCCCAGCACGCTCGGGAGGTGGAAACCCCAGCGAGTCACGAGCGGAGGCTGCCACGGGTGGCGCTCGTGGCGTCTACGGGGGGCGCGGCCCTGCTCGCGGCGCTCACGCTCTACAACGGGACGTCCGTGATCAACGCCCCGACCGACGTGTTCATCCTGCTGGGACAGGCGTGGCGCATGACGCTCGGCCAGGTTCCCCATCGGGACTTCAGCAACCCGATCGGCGTCGTCACCTACGCGCTGGTCGAGGCGGGCATGGCTCTCGGCGGTCACGACGCGGGTGCTTTGGCGATCGCCTGCGTGCTGTTCCTGGTCCCTGCAGTCGTCTGGACCTCGTGGATCGCGTACGAGCGCTTCAGTCCCCTCGTCGCCTGCTCCCTCGTGGGAGTCGTCGCCCTGATGTCGGTGGCGACGCGAGCGCTCGGATACGGTCCGCGAACCCACACCTACGCGATGCTGTACAACCGCTTCGGCTGGATCGTGCTCGGGCTGCTGGCGCTGCAGTCCTTCGTCCCGCCGCGCCGGCAGGGCGCAGACAGGGCGACGCTCGAGGCGCTCTCGCTGGGCCTGCTGTCGGGCCTGCTGGCCTACATCAAGGTGAGCTTCGCAGCGTTCGGCGTCCTCGCCGTGGCGAGCGCTTGGGCGAGCCGCCGGGAACTGAGGCGGCCGCGCCCGATCGGCGCCGCGTTGGCCGGCGGCCTCATCGTGTGCGGCGGGCTCTGGCTCTCGACTGGCGTCGATCCGGCCGGCTATCTCAAGGACCTGTCCGCCGCGCTGCACTCGCAGTCCGTCATCGAGCGGCTCGAGCGCACGCATCACGCGGTGAAGGACGGCATGATCCCGCTCGCGCTCTTGTCGCTGGCGTGGGCCGCGATGATCGGCCGGCGGACATGGGCGAGCCGCAAGGTCACGCCGCGCGACGTCCAGGTGACGGCGCAGTTCGCGTTCCTGTGCGCAGCTGCGCTCGTGATCGCGGCGAGCAATACCGGAGAGAGGGGGGAGATTCCGCTCTACGCCTTCGCCGGGCTCGTCCTGCTCGCCAACTCCGATCTGGTCATGACCGACCGGCTGAGGCCGCTCGTCGTCGCGGCGATCCTGGTCTCGATTCTCTTCCCGGCGGTCGCGATCGCCGGACGCGACCTGCTGTCGATCGTGGACACGACCCGCTGGCGGGGCTATCGGATGTCCGGAGTCGAGGCGCGACAGCGTTTCGATGCGACGCCGCTGCGGAGCGATTTCGTCATCCCCGCGACCTCCACGCACCGCACGCAGTACTGGGCGGCGCATGACACGCCCGAGCGCCTCAATGACGGGATCGCACTGCTGCGCCGTCACGTCACGCCGCGGAGCCGGGTGTTCAACGTAGCGATCACGGACGAGTTCTCGTTCGCCCTGGGGCTGACGCCGCCGACGGGCGGACCCCTCTGGTGGGACCGCAACCTCTCGTACGCGGTGGGAGCGCCGCCTCCACCGGGCGCCGTGTTCCGCGACGTCACCCTGATCATGATCCCCGTGCTCAAGCCGACGGACGACGGCTGCTGCCGCGATCCCCTGGAGGACGTTCCCGTCATGTACGGCGCCTACTGGTCGGCGCGATTCGAGGAGATCGACCGCACGGCGTTCTGGCGGCTGCTGGCCCGCAAGGACTGAGAGGACCCGCGTTCAGGACGGGAACTGCAGCCGCTTCACGAGGTCGGCGTAGCGAGGGTCGGAGCGCAGCGGCGCGAGGCGCGGATCGAGCCGCAGGTAGGCGAGCACCGTCGAGCGCTCCTGGTAGGCCCGCTCGAGCCACTCGAACGCACGGTCCCGCTCGCCGAGCCCTGCGTAGATGATGGCGAAATGGTACGAGGGAACGTAGCTCGAGCGTGCCCGCTCTTCGAGCGACGACAAGACCGTGCGGGCCTTGTCGCGCTGCCCGAAGAGGGCCTGGGCGTGCGCGAGCGACGCCTGGATCGTCGGTCCCTTCGACAGCCGGGCCGCCTCTTCGAGCGAGGCGAGCGCTTCCCGAGCCGAGCCCTTCTGCTCGTAGGCGAGGCCGACGCCCCAATGGGCCACGGACAGCGCCGGGTCGGCCTTGGCGAGCTCGAGCAGCGATTTGAGCGCGTCGTCGTACTGCCCCTGGAAGTAGGCGAGCAGCGCCGTGTTCGCCTTCAGCGACAGCTCGCGCGGGTCGAGCTCCTCGGCCTTCCGCAGCTCCAAGGTCGCCTCGGGCATGTGTCCCGAGGCGGCCAGGAAGCGGCTGTAGGAGAAG
Organism: uncultured Acidobacteriota bacterium; assembly: GCA_963740655.1. GTDB lineage: Bacteria > Acidobacteriota > Vicinamibacteria > Fen-336 > Fen-336 > DATBSL01. Next base: position 64,609 of record CAVUFF010000011.1, on the reverse strand, counting down.
TGGGCGTCCGCGAAGCTCGGCCGCAGGTCGAGGGCTCGCTTGAACTCGCGGTCGGCGGCCTGCCAGTCCCATTCGTAATAGGCGCGCACGTAGGCGAGCGAGGCGTGGGCCTCGGCCAGGCCGTCGTCGAGCTGCACGGCCTTCAGGGCGGCGGCCCGGGCCTTCGGAAACACCTCGGCCGGCGACAGCGAGCTGTAGAAGGGCAGGATGGCATAGTAGCTCGCGAGCCCCGCGTAGGGAGCGGCGTAGTCGGTCTGGATCTCGAGCGCCTTGTTGAACTGCGCGAGCGCGTCCTGCAAGCCCTTCTCGCTGCCCTCGTCCAGCGAGATGCGGCCCCGGAGGTACGCCTCGTACGCCTTGGGAGCGACGGCGCGCTTCACGGCGAGGCGGCTGCGCTCGTCGACCGTGAGCTCCGCCTCGATCTGGCCGGCGATCGCCCCGGCCACCTCGCCCTGCAGCGACAGCACGTCGCCGAGCTCCCGCTCGAAGCTCCTGGCCCACACGTGCGCTTCCGTCTGCCCGTGGATCAGCTCCGCCGTGATCCGCACGTGGTCGCCGGAACGCGCGAAGCCGCCTTCGACGACCGCATCCACGCCCAGCTCGCGGGCGATCTCGCGGACGGGCTTCTTCGACTCCTTGTACTGCGCGGCGGAGCTCCGCGCGATCACCTTCAGCGAGCGGATCTGGGCCAGGCGGGTGGTCAGCGCCTCCGTCATGCCGGCGGCGAAGTAATCCTGCCCCGCGTCGCCCGAGAGGTTCTGGAGCGGCAGCACGGCGAGCGAGCGCACGCGGCCCGCGCCGCGGCTTCCGAGGAGCCGCTCGCGCAGGCCGAAGGAGTCGAGCGCCAGGGCCGCCGCCAGCGCGAGGACGAGCGCGCCGGCTGCCGCGGCCAGCGGCCCGCGGGCGCGGGCCAGGGGAGGCGCCGCCGGGCTCGCCGCGTTCGACGCGTTCCCGCTCTCGCCGAGCGCGAAGGCGAGGTCGCGGGCCGACTGGAAGCGCTCGTCGGGCGACTTCTCGAGGCAGCGGCGAACCACGCGCTCGAGCGGCAGCGACCCCACCGAAAGCGGCTTCGGCTCGTCGCGCAGGATCGCGCTCATCGTTTCGGCGCTCGACGAGCCCGAGAACGGGCGCCGGCCCGCGAGCATCTCGTAGAGCACGCAGCCGACCGCGAACAGGTCCGAGCGCGCGTCGACGGCCTGGCCTTTCACCTGCTCGGGAGACATGTAGCCGACCGTCCCCATCACCACTCCCGCCTCGGTCACCGCGCTCTGCGTCTCGGCCTCGGTCGCGGGCGCGCCGCTCCGCTCGGGGTGCGTCAGCTTCGCGAGGCCGAAGTCCAGGATCTTCACCGGCCCGGCGCGGGTGACGAAGACGTTCTCGGGCTTGAGGTCGCGGTGCACGATCCCCTTCTCGTGCGCGGCGGCCATCCGTTCGCGATCTGGATCCCGTAGTCGACCACGACGCTCTCGGCGAGCGCGCCGGCTTCGAGGCGCTCCCGGAGCGTCTCGCCCTCGAGCAGCTCGAGACTACGTACGGCGCCCCGGCCTGCGACCCGATGTCGTGAATCGTGAGGATGTTCGGATGGTTGAGGGCCGAGGCGGCGAACGCCTCCTGCTCGAAGCGCCGCAACCGGCCCGGGTCCTGCGTGACGCTCTCCGGCAGCACCTTGATCGCGACGTCGCGCCGGAGGCGGGCGTCCCGCGCGCGATAGACCTCTCCCATCCCGCCCGCCCCGAGCGGAGCGAGGATCTCGTAAGGGCCCAGCCGCACGCCGGGTGCGAGGGGCATGAAGAGTAGCGAGATTCTAGCCCCTACGGGACAGCCGGCCGGCCGGCGAGCGTGATCGTCTCGTGCCGGGAGGCGCTGTAGGGTGTGTCCTTACTATCAGCGCCTGTCAGGCCGTCGCTCCGGGTGCCGATGGGCGAGCTATCCCGAAGAGATCCGGCGCGGCTGCACCACGATCCGAGCCCCGTAGGCGTCCACCGGCACGCGGGCACGGCTCGTCGCCGCTCGGAAGCGGGCCATGACATCCTCGCCGTAGTCCTGCTCGGCCAGCAGACTGTTGTGCGCCCGGCACATGAGCGTCAGGTTGGCGGGGCTGTGGTCGCCGCCGCACGCAAACGGGTGCTTGTGGTGAAACTCGAGGCCGTGGCGCCTGGCGCAGCGCAGCCCGTACTTGTCCCTGTAGGCGCAGCGACCGCCGTCGCGCTCGTGCACGAGTCGCCTCACTGCGGCGGGGATGTGACGTGACGAGGGGCTGGCGGTCGTGTCTGCGCGAACGCTTCGGGGCGTCTGGGTGTGGCCAAAGCGCTTCGCCTCGATGCGCTGCAGCTTCTCGCTGACGGCGATGTCGATGATCCGCCCGAGATCGCCGTCGGGCACCGAAGAGCGCATGAGGGCCTGCAGCCGCTCGAGCTTCTCGCGCAGCTCCGTGCTCGCGGTGAAGCGGACCTGGTAGCGACTGGGGGCGAGGGGCTCCACGAGGGCGGGGCGGGTGGGGGATACCACCCTGGACTCGCGGTTGACAGCATCGAACTCAACTCGGGGCGCCCCGAGTTGCACCGGGCCGCTGCCCGGCGCGGGACGCTCGGGCAGTTTGCGGACGGCGGGCGCGACATCGGGCCGGGGCTCCAACTCGGCGACCAGCTCCCGGATCTCGCGATGGGACATCCCGCAGGCCCGCTCGAGCACGGCTTGCGCGTTCTCGCGAGTCAGATGCGGCGCCAGCCGCGCAATCCCGCTGAGGTGCAGCCGGCCGTCGCCGAGCATCTCGAGCAGGACCGGGTTCTCCCGGGCCGCCCGAGCAACGGTGATGCGCAGGTAAGCCTCGTTCTCCCGCAAACCGAGGATCCGCCGGCAGTACTCGAACATCGACGAGCACGCCTTCTGCGACATAGAGCCGCCTGAGCTCCACCTCCCCGATGTGGGCGACGATCTCGGCCTCGACCCCCCGCGACTCCTTCACGAGCCGGGTAAGTTGGCGCAGGAGATCGTCGTCCCGGACACCCCGCAAGCTCAGCATGGTCACTCCCTGGGAGAGAGGACACCTGACGACGTGTGCTCAGTCTAGGTTGGTGTGTGGCCAGGCGAGGTCCGCTCTGACCGACGGGCCATCGGCCCGCCGGCCGTCATCTGGACCGGCCGAGTCAACGACCGTCCAGGACCCTGATCTTCTTCCCGGGGCGACGGGCCACGTCGGAGTGGAGCTCGGACGCCTACGCGCTTCGGTCAGCCGGCTCAACTCGGGCGCGAGTGCGGGCGCGGTCGTTGGGGAGGGGAATCCGGGCGGTCGAGCCGGCGCCTCAGGTCTGGAGCCCGCCCGCCACGACGGACGTGGTCCGGACGCCAGGGTCGGAGCCTGGCCGGGCGGGCTTGTCGGGCGGCTGGATGCCGCTGCCCGAGCTCCCCCGCGGCAGCGTGAAGCAGAACGTCGCGCCGTGCCCCAGCCCCTCGGACTCCGCCCACGCGCGGCCGCCGTGCGCCTCGACGATGCGCCGCACGAGCGCGAGGCCGACGCCCGTGCCCTCGCCGCCGGGGTCGAGCTTCTCGAACAGGCCGAACACCCGCTCGAGGAAGCGCGGCTCGATGCCGCGGCCGTTGTCGCGCACGAAGAAGACGCGCTCCACGCCGTCCATGCGCCAGCCGACCTCGACGCGCGGCCGCTCGCTGCCCGACGAGAACTTGACGGCGTTCTCGAGCAGGTTCTGCAGCACCTCGAGCAGGCGGCGGCGGTCGGCCTTCACCAGCGGCAGGTCGGGGGCGGCCTCCACGGTCGCCCCGCGCGCCTCGATCGCGCCCTTCAGCAGCTCGACCGCCTCGCGCACCAGCGCGTCGAGCGGCACGTCCTCCGGCGGGTGCACCACGCGGCCGATCCGGCTCAGCTCGAGCAGGTCGTCGAGCAGCCGGTGCATCTTGTCGGCGGCCGCCACGATGCGGCCGAGGTCCTTGCGCACCGCGTCGTTGCGCCCCGCCGCCAGGTCGCCGCCCGCGAGCCCGGCGAAGCCGCGGATCGTCACGAGCGGCGTCTTGAGGTCGTGCGAGACGGTGTAGTTGAAGCGCTCGAGCTCGGCGTTCTTCGCCGCGAGGTCGCTGCGCTCGGCGCGCAGCGCCTCCTCGTGCGCGCGCAGCTCGCTCGCCATGCGGTTGAGCGCGCGCGCCAGGTCGCCGAGCTCGTCCGGCGAGTCGAGCGACAGCGGGTGGTCGAGGTTCCCCGCGGCGATCTGGCCCGCCGCCCGGCTCATCTGCGCGAGCGGCCGCGTGAGCGTCCGCGACAGCAGCAGGCTCGTCAGCAGGCCGAGCCCGAGCGTCGCGATCATGATGAGGCCCCCGAGCTTCAGCAGCGAAGCCTGGTGCCCGCGCCACAGCTCGGAGGTGCGCTGCTCCTCGAGCCGGCGCAGCGACGCCTCCCAGGGCGGCTCGGAGAGCGTCACGGCGCCCCAGCCCGCCCACACGCCTCCCGCCGCGACGCGGAAGCGCAGCTCCGTGACGCTGCCGCGGCGGATCAGGATCGGGTCGGGCGACTGCTCGCGCGGCAGCGGGCCTGGGGCGCGCTCGCCGTACAGCGGGTTGCTGGGGGTGCCGTCCGTCAGCACGCGGCCGTCGCGGTCGATCACGAGGAACGAGACCACCGGCAGCCACGTCTGCGTCTGCTGGATCGCCTCGTTCAGCCGCTCGACGTCGAGCTGGTAGAGCGGGTTGAAGAGGTGCAGGCCCAGGTAGCGCGCCGCGCCGTCGAGCGCGCGCTCGTCGTCGGCCGTGCGCGCGGCGCGCACGGCCTCGCGCAGCTCGAGCTGCAGCACGCGCGTGCGCGACAGCGCGATCGCGCCGGCCGCGACCAGCGTGACCGCGACGAGCGCCGCCGCCAGCGCCGCGACGTACAGCGCGTAGCGCGTGCCGATGCCGCGCGCGCGCATCAGCGGCCGCGCGAGGGCAGCAGCACGGCGGCCCAGCCGAGCACCGTCTGCCGCTGGGCGGCGCTCAGCCGCTCGAAGCGCGTGACGCCGGCCGCGTGGGCGAGCGCACCGCGCCCCGCCTCGTCCTGGTCGAGCGACAGCATCACGCTCTCGACCCTGGCGCGCGTGGCCGGCTCGAGGCTGGCGCGGAAGGAGATCAGCCCGCGCTCGATCGGGCGGCTGCGCGCGAACACGCGCAGCCGGGCGCGGACCTTGTCGGGCAGCGCCGCCCAGTCGCCCTCGTTGAAGGCGCCGGCGTCGCCCTTTCCGTGCAGCACCCAGATCGCCTGGTTCACCTCGGCGAGCGCCAGCACGTAGCGCGCCGAGCGGCGGTCGGCTCCGGCCTCGTCGGCGGCCACGAGCGGGATCCCGGCGCGGGCCAGCTCGGCGCGCGGCAGCGCGAAGGCGGAGGTGGAGCGCAGCGCCTGCAGCACGAGCGTGCGGCCGCGCAGGTCCGCGAGCGTGCGGATCGGGCTCTCCGCGCGCGTGAAGAAGACGCTGCGGTACTCGCGCTCGCCGCGCCGCACGACCAGCAGCGCGGGCTCCAGGTTGCCGCTGCGCTCGCGCAGCGCCAGCATCGGGAAGACGCTCTCGAGCACGAAGTCCACCTCGCCGCGCACCAGGCGCTGGGACAGGTCGTCGAGGTCGCGCGCGATCACGAGCTCGCCCACGCCGACGCCGCCCGCGGCCAGCCGCTCGCGCAGCGCGGCGATGAACGGCGCGTAGACCGTGAACATGTGGTCGGGCTCGTTCGGCTCCTCGGCGATCACGCCGAAGTGCACGACCGAGCCCGCCGGCCCCGCGGGGCCCGGACGCGCGGACAAGACGGCGCCGAGCGCAGCGGCGGCGATCCCCAGGGTGCGCCGTGCCTGCATGGCGGCGACATTGTACGCGCGTCGGACGGCGCGGCGCGCGGTAGACTCGCGCGCCAGGAGGATCCATGCGCCGCTCGCTCGTGTCGCTCGTCGTCGCCTGCCTCGCCGCCGCGCCGGCCCGGGGATTCGCCGCCGAGCCGGGGGCGGCGGTGGGTGCCCTCGCGCGGCTCTTCGCCGACTGGCGCGAGGCGCAGCGGCCGCGGGTCGTGGACGGCGTGCCCGACTACACGCCGGCGGCGCTCGCGCGCCAGCGCGCGACGCTCACGGCGCTGCGCGCCCGGCTCGCGGCGCTCGACCCGGCCGGGCTGCCGCCCGCGGCGCGCATCGACCGCCGCCTGGTCGAGGCCGAGATGAACGGGCTCGACTTCGACCTGCGCGTGCTGCGCCCGTGGGCGCGCAATCCCGCCTTCTACGCGAGCGCGATCGCCGACGAGAGCGACACGCCGGCGCACGAAGGGCGCCCGATCGAGGGTGCGATCGAGCTGTGGCAGCTGGCCTTGCCGCTGCCGGCGGCCGAGCTGCCTGCGCTGCGGCAGCGGCTCTCGGCGATCCCGCGCCTGCTCGTCCAGGCGCGCGCCAACCTGACGGGCGACGCCCGCGACCTCTGGTCGGCCGCCATACGCAGCGAGCGCGACCAGGCCGAGACGCTCGCGAGCTTCGCCGAGCGCCTGCGGCCGCACCACCCGGAGCTCGTCCCGGACGTCGAGCGCGCGCGCGCCGCCGTCGTCGAGTTCCAGGGCTGGCTCGAGCGCGAGCTGCCTGCGAAGCACGGCCGCTCCGGCGTCGGCCGCGAGAACTACGACTGGTACCTGAAGCACGTCTACCTGGTCCCCTACACCTGGCAGGACGAGCTGCGGCTGATGCAGCGCGAGCTCGACCGCTCGCTCGCCCACCTCGCGCTCGAGGAGCACAGGAACCGCGCGCTGCCGCCGCTCGAGCCGGCCGCCAACGCCGAGGAGTGGCAGCGGCGCGCCCTGAGCGCGCTCGCCGACTACGTGCGCTTCCTGCGCGAGCAGCAGGTGCTGAACCCGCGCGACTACTACGAGCCGGCGCTGCGCGCCCGGCTCGGGGAGTTCGCCCCGCCGGGCAAGCGCGAGTTCTTCTCGGAGGTCGACGCGCGCGAGCCGCTGCTGCTGCGCTGCCACGGCAACCACTGGCTCGACCTCGCGCGGATGCAGCGCGAGCCGCACCCGAGCCCCGTGCGCCACGGGCCGCTGCTCTACAACATCTGGGCGCAGCGCGCCGAGGGCGTCGCGACCGCCATGGAAGAGCTCGAGATGAGCGCCGGGCTCTACGCCGAGCGCCCGCGCAGCCGCGAGCTCGTCTACGTGATGATCGCGCAGCGCGCGGCGCGCGCGATCTCGGGCCTGCGCATGCACTCGAACGAGTGGACGCTCGACGAGGCGGCGCGCGCCGCCTGCGAGCGCACGCCGCGCGGCTGGCTGCGGCTCGACGGCGGTCTCGTCTGGAGCGAGCAGCAGCTCTACCTCGCGCAGCCCGGCTACGGCTCGAGCTACCTGGTGGGCAAGGACCAGTTCGAGGCGCTCCTGGCCGAGCGCGCACACACGCAGGGCGCCGCCTTCACTTTGAGCGGCTTCATGGACGACATGAACGCCTCGGGCATGATCCCGCTCTCACTGATCCGCGAGGAGCTGTCGGCCGCGCACTGAGGCCTGCTGCACGGCCGCCTGGCGGCGGCGCGCGTGTTACCATCATCGCTTGTCGGCCGGGCCTGCCGGCCGGCAGAGTGACCGCATGGACCGCGAGCGGATCGGCAAGTACAAGATCATCGGCGAGCTCGGGCGCGGCACGATGGGCGAGGTCTACAAGGCCCACGACCCGGTCCTGAACCGCTTCGTCGCGCTCAAGACGCTGCCGCTCAGCCTCGGTCCGGACTCCGAGACGCTGCAGCGCTTCCGAAAAGAAGCCCAGGCGGCGGCGCTGCTCAACCACCCCAACATCGTGACCGTGCACGACTTCGGGGAAGAGCGTGGGCTTCTCTACATGGCGATGGAGCTGCTCGAGGGGATCGACCTGCGCGAGGCGATCGATCGCCAGCTGCTGTCGAGCCTCGACGAGAAGCTGAACGCGATGGACGCGGTGCTCGCGGCACTCGACTACGCCCACGCCAAGGGCGTCATCCACCGGGACATCAAGCCCGCGAACATCCACCTGGGCCGGGACCGCCAGGTCAAGATCATGGATTTCGGCCTGGCCCGCGTCAGCACCTCCGAGATGACGCAGGAAGGGATCGTGCTCGGCACGCCGAACTACATGTCGCCGGAGCAGGCGCTCGGCGACAAGGTGGACGGCCGCACCGATCTGTTCTCGTCCGGAGCCGTGCTCTACGAGCTCATCACCGGGCACAAGCCGTTCGAGGCCGAAACGACGCCGAGCGTGCTGTTCCAGGTGGTCCACAAGCAGCCGCCGCCCGTGAGGCGCTGGGCGCCCGAGATGCCGCCGGCCGTCGTCGCGGTGGTGAACCGCGCTCTCGAGAAGGACGTGAAGCAGCGCTTCCCCTCCGCCGGCGACATGCGCGCGGCGCTCTCGATCGCGCGCAACGGGGCCAGGGCGGCTCCCGCGGCGGCCGCTCGCCTCCGCCCGGTGCTCGCGCCGCCGCCGCTGCCGCCGAACGCCACGCCCGCGACGAGGCCCCCCGGTCCGGGCACGATCCCCCCGCCCCTGCGCCTGCCTCCGGCCGGTGCGGCCCCGAGCGCCGGCCCGGCACCGGCGACGCCCGGCCCGGCGATTCCGGGCGGCCGGCGCGTCCTTGTCGCGGGCGGCCTCGCGGCAGCGCTCCTCGCCGTCGTCGTCGGCGGCGGCCTCTGGCTCCGCGCGCGCGCGACGCCGCCGCCGCACGAGCGCTCCGCCGCGGACGCGCTCGCCGAGGAGCTGGTGCACAAGCAGCTCCAGCTCGCGCAGCGCGAGCTCGAGAACAAGAACTACCGCGCGGCGATCGAGGAGGCGCAGGGCGTGCTCAAGCTCGCGGCCGGCAACGCCGACGCCCGCGCGGTGCTGGGCGCCGCCCAGGCGCGGCTCGACGCGCTCGCGCACTCCGTCGCCGAGGCGCGCCGGCTCCTCGCCGCGGGCGACAACGACGCCGCTTCGCGCGAGCTGCGGAAGGTGCTCGAGCTCGATCCGCACTACGCGCCGGCGGCCGAGCTGCAGGCGCGGCTCGATTCCGCCTTCAAGGCGCAGGCGGAGCAGGCGGCGGCCGCGATGCGGGAGGCGCGCGAGACGGCGCTCACGGCGGGCGCGGCCGAGGATGCGCTGCGGCAGGCGGACGAGACCTCGCGCAAGGGCGACCAGCAGATGGGCCGCGCCGAGTTCGCCCAGGCGGCGGCCAGCTACCTGGCGGCACGCGACGGCTTCGAGCAGGCGCGCAGCGCGGCCGGCGCGGCGCGCAGCCCGGCGCCGGCCGCCTCCCGACGAACCGCCGTCGCCGCGGCTCCTTCCGCCGAGCCGACCCCGCCGCCCGCGCGCGGTTTCAGCACGGAGCTCACCCGCGTCACGGCGCCCCGCGGCTCCGGTCCCGCGGGCTTCGACGAGGCGGAGATGAGCAACCGCGCGCCGCAGTTCAGCGGGCGCCTGGAGTTCGAGGTGCTGCCGGCTGCCGTGCGTACGGGCGAGCCGTTCGTGGTGCGCATCCACCTGCGCAACGACGGCCGCAAGCCCGCGAAGGTCCGCGCGCTGGCGCTCTCGGCCGTGATCGAAGGCCGGCGCATGCCCGCCCCCGCGACGCTCCTGCTCAAGGAAGTCCAGGGCCAGTCGCGCGGGCTCGTCGCGGAGTACTCGGGCGTCTGGACCGGCGCGCGCGACTGGATGCTGGAAGCCGTCGTCACCGCCGACAAGGACGAGCAGGTGGCGAGCCGGCTCAAGGCCAACTGAGGAGAGCCCGCGATGCCTTTGTCCGTCTCCGAGCGCGGCCGGCAGATGCCGGCGTCCCCGATCCGCAAGCTGATGCCGCTCGCCGACGCGGCGAAGCGCCGCGGAGTGAAGGTTTTCCACCTCAACATCGGCCAGCCCGACCTCGAGACGCCGGCCGTCATGCGGGCGAAGCTGAAGCTGGCGCCGCGTGTCCTCGCCTACACGCCCTCCGCCGGTACCGGCGAGTGCCTGGAAGCGCTCGCCACCTACTACGGGAGGCTCGGCCTCGCGGTCGGACCCGAAGAGCTCGTGGTGACGGCGGGCGGCAGCGAGGCGCTGCTCTTCGCGTTGCTGGCCTGCGCGGGCCCCGGCGACGAGGCGCTCGTGGTCGAGCCCTTCTACACGAACTACCAGTCGTTCGCGACGATGGCGGGAGTGCGCCTCGTCGCGCTGCGCTCGCACGCCGAGGACGGCTTCCACCTGCCGCCGGAGGAGGAGTGGCGGCGCGCGCTGACGCCCCGCACGCGGCTCGTGCTGCTCTGCAACCCCGGCAACCCCACGGGAACGGTCTACCGGCGGGACGAGCTCGAGCGCGTGGCCGCGTTCTGCCGCGAGCACGGGCTCTTCCTCGTGGCCGACGAGGTGTATCGCGAGTTCGTCTACGACGGCCGCACGGCCACGAGCGCGCTCAGCCTGCCGGGCTGCGACGACCTCGCGATCGTGGTCGACAGCCTCTCCAAGCGCTACAGCGCCTGCGGCATCCGGCTCGGCTGCCTCGCGACGCGCAACCGGGAGTTCCTGGGTGCGGCGCTGCGCATGGCCCAGGCGCGGCTGTCGCCGCCGGGCCTCGCGCAGCTCATGGCGCTCGGCATCCCCGAGCTGCCGCCCGACTACGCGGAGGGCATCGTGCGCGAGTACCAGGCGCGGCGCGACGCGCTCTTCGCAGGGCTCTCGCAGCTGCCCGGAGTCTTCCTGCGCAAGCCGGAAGGTGCCTTCTACTTCGTCGCGCGGCTGCCGGTCGCGGACAGCGAGGACTTCGCGGCCTGGCTGCTGCGCGACTTCAGCCACGACGGCGCGACCGTGATGGTGGCGCCGGCCCCCGGCTTCTACGCCACCCCCGGCCTCGGCAGGGACGAGGTCCGCATCGCCTACGTGCTCTGCACGGAGGACCTCCAGGCCTCGGCGCGGATCCTCGCGCACGCGCTGCCGCAATACCAGGCCGCGCACTCGGCCGGCATGACCGCTCGCGTTTCGAAGGCCTGAAGAGTCGCGGCAGGGCTGTTTCCGCCCTGGACGCTTCGTCCCGCCTTTGGACGCTCGACGGGGGCGGCCGACGGGGCGCCCCTGCCCGCATCCCCAGCGGATTCATCGGCTTCGCGAGGCCTCGGCAACGGCAAGCCCCTTGGCACGGCCGCTGCAATGGAGACGCGCGTGAGCGACGCGCGTGTCAGGATCCTGCTGGCCGACGACGAGGAGGCTCCCCTCCTGGTGGTGCGGGAGTACCTCCGGTGCTGCGGCTGGGAAGTCGACGCGGTGCGCACGCTCGACGAGGCCCGCTCGCTGCTCGAGACGCGCGGCTACTCCGCGGTGATCACGGACCTGCGCTTCTCGGGGCCCGCGAGCGCGGAGGGGCTCACGATCGCGCACATCGCGCGCGCGCGCAACCCGCAGGCCCCGGTCGTGGTGATGACCGGCTACTACAACCCCGAGGCGGAGGCTCAGGCGCGCAGGCTCGGCGTCGACGCCTTCGTGCCGAAGCCCGTGCCGCTCTGGGAGCTCGCGCGCCTCGTCCAGGGCTGGGCGGTCGCCTCCCAGCCGGACGCCTGCTAGCGGCCCGCGACGACGAACTCCACCTCGCGCGCCTTCTTGTTGAGCTCGGCCACGTCGACGTCGACGAGCGCCTTCCACTCGCCGAGCAGTCCCTCGAGCTCGCGGCGCTCCTCCGCGTAGACCTCGCGCATGCCCTGGGTGGGCGCCCCGTCGCCTTCGCTCGCCCAGCTGTAGAGCGGCGCGAGCCGCGAGTAGAGCATGGCGCCGCCGCGCTGCGCGAGGATGTCGTAGGCGACCTCCGCCTTGGGGTTGTGGAGCCGCGCCTCGAGCGCATCGCACTTCGCCGCGAGCGCGTCCGCCGCCTCGACGAGCGGCTCGCGCCCCTTCTGGCCGCGTAGCGGCGCCGTGCGCGCCTTCACCTGCTCGCGCACCGAGCGTAGCCCCTCCACCGCCGACGCGAGCCGGGCGATGTCGTCGCGCAGCGCGAGCGCGAAGGCGAGCTGCTGCTCGAGATCCGCCGCTGTCGCCGCGACGCGCGGGTCGAGCCGCACCTCGACGGGCGTCGCGAGCGTCTCGTGAGCCCACGCCGAGCCGCAGCGTGTAGCGGCCCGGCAGCACCAGCGGGCCCTTGCCCGGCTCGCCCGAGTCGACCTTCGCGCCGTGGATCCTCGGCGCGCCCGCGTAGCGCAGGTCCCAGACCGCCCGGTTCAGGCCCGCTTCCCTGGGCAGCGGCTTCGGCTGCGGCTCCTCCGGATCGGGATCGTCCTCGGGCAGCGCCGGCTCGACCTTCTTGCTGCTGAGCGTGCGCACGACAGTGCCCTTGTCGTCGAGCACCTCCAGCTTCAGGTCGTCCTTCGGCTCGTCCTTCAGCCAGTAGTAGACGATCGCGCCCGCGGGCGGGTTCTCGCCGGGGCCCTTGCCGTGCGACGAGATCGGGTCCTCGAGGTGCCAGCGCACCGCGGGCGGCACGCCGAAGAGGTGCGCGGCCTCGGCCTCGACCTCATTCGACCACTCGCGAAGCGGCGTCAGGTCGTCGAGGACGAAGATCGAGCGGCCGTGCGTGGCCACGACCAGGTCGTCGTCCTTGACCACGAGGTCGTGAACCGCGACCGTCGGCAGGTTCAGCTTGAGCTCCTTCCAGGTCTGGCCGTCGTCGGGCGAATACGCGACGCCCCGCTCCGTGCCGGCGTAGAGCAGCCCCGGCGCTTCGGGTCCTCGCGCACGGCGTGCAGGTAGACGTCCTTCGGCAGCCCGGCGCTCAGGCTCCTCCAGCTCTTGCCGTAGTCGGTCGTCTTCCAGAGGTAGGGACGCGCGTCGTCCATGCGGTGGGCGTCGACCACGAGGTACGCGGTCGCCGCGTCGAAGGGCGACGGCTCGATCAGGCTCACGGTGCCCCACTCCGGCAGGCCCGGCACGTTCGCCGTCACGTTCGTCCAGCTCTTTCCGTCGTCGCGAGTGACGTGGACGAGCCCGTCGTCGGAGCCGACCCAGACGAGACCGCGCTCGCGCGGCGACTCCGCGATCGCGAAGATCGTGCCGTAGTACTCGACCCCGGTGTTGTCGCCCGTGATCGGCCCGCCCGACCAGCGCTGCTTCGTCTTGTCGTCGCGCGTCAGGTCGCCGCTGACCTTCGTCCAGCTCTGGCCGCCGTCCTGCGTGCGGAAGAGCACGTTGGCGCCGTGGTACACCGTTTTCGGGTCGTGCGGCGAGACCGCGATCGGCGCCGTCCACTGGAAGCGATAGCGGGGGAACTCGGCGCCGTGGCCGGACGGGTTCTCGGGCCACGCGCTGACGTTGCGCGCCTGGCCCGTCCGGCGGTCGTAGCGGGTGACGATGCCGAAGTACTCGCCCGCGTAGACGACCGCCGGGTCCGCCGGGTCCGGAACCGCGTGGCCGGCCTCGCCGCCGCCCACGGTGTACCAGTGGCCGGCCGTGATCCCGGCCGACGACAGGCTGTGGCTCGGACCCGACGCCGTGCCGAGGTCCTGCATCGCGCCCATCACGCGGTAGGGAGAGGAGCCGTCGACGCTCACGTGGTAGAACTGCGAGATCGGCAGCGCCGCCGCGTACCAGGTCTCGCCGCCGTCCGCCGACAGGTCGATGCCGCCGTCGTTCGCGGCGATCATGCGCCGCGGGTTCGCCGGATCGATCCAGAGATCGTGGTGGTCGCCGTGGTGGATGCCCTTCACGCTGCGGATGCTGCGACCGCCGTCGACGGTCTTCAGCATCGCCACCTGCGGGAACCAGACGACGTCCGCGTTGCGCGGGTCGACGCTGAGCGTCGAGTAGTAGAAGGCCCGCTGGCGCAGAGCGTGATGGCCGCTCGCGAGCGTCCACTTGTTCCCGCCGTCGTCCGAGCGGTAGAGGCCTCCCTTCTCCGCCTCCACGAGCGCGTAGACGCGGCTCGGGTCCGAGGGTGCGATCGCGACGCCGACCTTCCCCCAGGGACCGGCCGGCAGCCCGTTGCCCTCGAGCTGCTTCCAGGTGTCGCCGCCGTCACGCGACACGTAGAGCCCCGAGCCCGGCCCGCCGCTCACCAGCTCCCAGGGCCGCCGACGCGCCTGCCACAGTCCGGCGAAGACGACGCGGGGATTGCTCGGGTCGAGTGCTATGTCCGACGCGCCCGTGTCCGCGTCCTTCGCGAGCACGCGCTGCCACGTCTTGCCGCCGTCGCGGGTGCGGTAGACACCGCGCTCCGGGTTCGGGCCGAACGCCTTGCCGAGCACCGCCGCGTACGCCACGTCGGGGTTCGTGGGGTGCACCACCAGCGTCCCGATCTGCCCGTCCTGCGTGAAGACGTGCTGCCAGGTCTTGCCGGCGTCGGTCGACTTGTAGATGCCGTTGCCCTGCGCGACGTTGCCGCGGATGTTGGCCTCGCCCGAGCCGGCGTAGACGACGTTCGGGTCCGAGGGAGCGATCGCGATGGAGCCGATCGAGCTCACCGGCTGGTCGTCGAACACGGGCTTCCACAGGATGCCGCCGTCCTGCGACTTCCAGACGCCGCCCGCCGCCGTCGCGGCGTAGTAGGTGAACGGGTCGCCCGCGACGCCGGCGACGCGGGCCACGCGGCCTCCGGCGGGCGGCCCGACGAGCCGGTACCGCAGACCCGCGACCTCTTTCGGACCCTTGCGCTCCTCCACGGGCTCGGCCCCCCGAGCGCCCGGAATCGCGAATGCAAGCGCCAGCGCGACGCTGGCGGCCAGGGCGACGCGGACTTTCCACATGATTCGGGGACCTCTTGAGGACGGAGAGCTGGCTCGTGAGAACGGCCTGGAAGTGTAGCGCGCGCCCGGCGGGGCGAGCGCGGGCACGGAGCGCCCGGCGATAGTTTGGGGAAAAAGTTACACGGCGCCGTTTACAAATCCGACACTCGGCCCTCCGTGCGTCAGAGTTCGGAGCGAGCCAAGTCCATCACCCGCGCATGCTTAATGCGCGCGGAGCAGCGCACCGCAGCGTGGCACGAAGCTTGCCCCATCTGTGGGCAACCGAGAGGGAGCCATGCCCACGAAGAAGCGATTCCTGGTCGCCACGTTCGGTGCCGTGGTGGCACTCAGCGTTCAAACGCCCGTCTCGGCCTACATCATCAAGGCCCACAGGGCGGCCTCCGGCAACGCCATCGGTCATTCCCATCCCCCGTCCTACTTGACGGAGGCCTTCCGCGACGCGGCCCAGCGAATGCTGCGGGGCGACCGGTGGAACGGGTGGCGGGCCGCGACTCCCGACCTCACGTTCGTGGACGACAGCGCGACACCCGACGTCCACTCGGCGCGGTTGGACTCGACGCTGGGCGACATCAACCTGGATCACCTCGGGGCGAGGACGGCGGCCGACGGCCAAAACGGCTTCAGCGACACCGCGAGCGACAGTGACGACAGCGCACACGCCAGCTTCGTCGGCGGGAATGGTGGTGGCGGTAGCGGCGGCGGAGCCGGCGGAGCCGGAGGTGGCGGCGGTGGCGGATACGGCAGCGGCGCGCAGGGATTCGGAACGGGCAATGGCTGGCACGAAGGATCCTTCGACGGCTCCGGCGGCGAGCACGGCGCGGGGACACAGGTCTTCGTGAGCGGCAGTGGCGGACTCGTCAATCACGGCTGGGGCACGAGCGGCTCCAACTTCTGCGACTTCGAAGGCAGCGGGAACCCTGGCCCGAACATCGAGAATCCCGAGCCCACGACGCTCCTGTTCCTAGCCGGGGGTCTCGCGGGCATGGTCGCCCGTCGCGGGCGCCGCGGCGGCTCCGGACGGGGACAGCCGACGGCGAGCTGAGCCGCACGCCGGCACGGGGCCGCCAGTCGCGCACCGACCTCCGGGGAGGTAGGCTGTCTCCGTCCATTCTCGGAGAACCCCCGTGAGCTCGAAGCGTCCCGCCGTGCTCGGCGCTCTCTTTGCGCTGGCGGCCGTCCCGGCCTGCCGGAGCGCCGCTCCCGCCCAGCCCCCCCAGCCGGCCTCCCCGCCGGCCGCGGCGACGCCCTCGAACGCGATCCGCTGGTCGCGGGACTCGGCCGAGCACCGGGCGATCTACCTGCAGGTCTACGCCGCCGCCACGGCCCACGTCGAGCGCGAGGCGGCCTCTCGCGCAGCGGGACGCTGGGCCGTCGTGCTCGACGCCGACGAGACCGTGATCGACAACTCGGCCTACCAGCTCGAGCGGGAGCGGGCCGGGCTGCCGTTCGACGCGCCGAGCTGGCACGAGTGGACGAAGCGGCGCGAGGCGCTGGCGCAGCCCGGGGCGCGCTCGTTCCTCGCCCGGGTGCGCGGGCTGGGCGGCCGCATCGCGATCGTCACCAACCGCACGGTGAGCGAGTGCCCGGACACCGAGGCCGTCTTCCGCGCCCGCGAGCTCGCGTTCGACGTCATCCTGTGCAAGCCCGACGGCGGGCCCAGCGACAAGACCCCGCGCTTCGAGGCGGTGGCGCTCGGCACGACGCCGGCGGGCCTGCCGCCGCTCGAGATCGTGGCCTTCCTGGGGGACAACATCTACGACTTCCCGGGCCTGAGCCAGGCGATCCGCACGCAGGAGGACTCGGCCTTCGCCCCGTTCGGCTCGCGCTTCTTCGCGTTGCCGAACCCGATGTACGGAAGCTGGGAGCGGAACTAGGCTAGCGCCCGCGGCCGAGCAGCATCACCTTGAAGGTCTCGAGCACGATCGCGACGTCGAGCAGCAGCGACAGGTGCTTGACGTAGTAGAGGTCGAACTCGAGCTTCTCCTCCGCGTCCTCGATCGTCGAGCCGTAGGGGAACTTCACCTGCGCCCAGCCGGTGATGCCCGGGCGCACGCTGTGGCGCTCGTCGTAGAACGGGATCACGTGGCGCAGCTTCTCGACGAAGTGGGGCCGCTCGGGCCGCGGCCCCACGAAGCTCATGTCGCCGCGCAGCACGTTCCACAGCTGGGGCACCTCGTCGAGCCGCGACTTGCGCAGCAGGCGCCCGACGCCGGTGACGCGCGGGTCGTTCTCGCCGCTCGCCCACACCGGCCCCGACTCCTGCTCCGCGTCCTCCTGCATCGTGCGCCACTTCAGGAGCTCGAAGGGCTTCCCCGCGAGTCCCACGCGCGCCTGGCGGTAGAGCACCGGTCCGGGGCTCGACAGCCGCACCAGCAGCGCCGTGACGAGCGCCACGGGCGCGCTCAGCACCAGGAGCACGGCGGCCGCCGCCGCCTCGCCCGCGCGCTTGAGCGCGGCCGTCACGCGCGGCTTCTGGAAGCCGCCTGAGAAGATCAGGAAGCTCGGCCGCAGGTCGCGGAGCGGGATGCGTCCCGAGAGACTCTCGAACAGGCTGGCGGCCTCGACGACCCTGATCCCGGCCATGCGGCAGCGCAGCAGGGTGTCCACCGGCAGGTGCTTGCGCCGGTCCTCCTGCGCCACCACGATGAGCGTCGCATCCTCCGAGTCGCTGAGCCGCGGCAGGTCGGCCAGCGTGCCGAGCACACTCGGGTTCACGAGCGTGCGGCCCACCTCGCTCTCGTGCTCGGTCAGGAAGCCGAGCACGCGATAGCCGATCGGGGCGCGCATCAGCATCTCGCGCGCCACGTTCTGCGCCGGCACCCCGGTGCCGAGGATCAGCACGCGGTCGCCGAAGGCGCCGAACGTGCCCCACGCCCACAGCAGGAACAGGCGCCAGAACAGCAGGCCCGACCAGACGAACGCCACGAACAGCAGGAAGATGCCGCGGCCGATCTCGAGCCCGGGCACCAGGAAGAACACGACCGCGAGTGCCACCGACGCGATCGCCATGCACTGGCCGAGCAGCAGGAACAGCTCGATGCGGCGTCGCGTCCGGTGCTCGTAGAGCTCGCCGTAGTAGAGCGTGAGCTGGACGATGGCCACGCACAAGAGCGCCTTCGGCAGGAAGTTGTTGTAGTCGAGGAGCGCCCGGAAGCCCCCCAGCCGCACCAGCGTGGCGAGGGCGAACGACAGCAGCACGATCAGCGACTCGGCGAGGACGCCGAGCCAGCGCGCGCCCCGGCTCATCGCGAGTCAGCGCGCTCGTCGCTCCTCATGTATTTCTCGCGCTCTCCCTTGTAGTCGTAGTGATAGGCGCGGCCGAGATGCAGGACCTCGGGCTGGTCGTTGAACACCACGCCGCGAATCCTGTTCTCCTTGAGGCGCGAGACCGCGCGCTCGATCGCGGTCCGCGGCGAGCGTCGCGCCCGGACGACGAGCAGGAAGCCGTCGAGGATGTCCTGCAATGCCACCGCGTCCGCCACCGGGTCGAGCGGCGGGCAGTCCACGACGACGTAGCCGTAGGAGAGCTGGCAGGCGCCGATCAGGCTCGCCATGCGCTCGGAGCCGAGCAGCTCGGGGCGCGCCAGCCGCTCGCGGCCCGCCGCGAGCACGGAGAAACCGGGCGGCGAGACCGTGCGCACGGGCACGTTCGTCGAGTGCCCGGCAAGGAAATCAGCGACTCCGCCGAGCCGCGGCAGCCCCAGGTAGCGCTCGACGGCCGGCTGGCGCAGGTCCGCCTCCACGAGCAGCGCGCGGTGCTGCGAGATCCGCGCGAGTGCCGCGGTGAGCCCGAGCGAGACCGTGGTCTTCCCCTCTCCCGGCCCGGTGCTCACGACACCGATCGTCGTGAAGCGCTCGGCCGCGATCCCGGCCACCTTCGCCGCGAGAAAGCGGAACTCCTCCGCCAGGTAGTGGCCGCTGCCGAGCACGGCCTGCTGCAGCGGCTGCGCCGAGACGGGCTGCGGCACGCTCGGGACGAGCCGCACGGAGTTCGGGTCGATCACTTGCTCCTCGACGTGGAGCCCTGCTCGGCCCCCTCTCGAACGCTGCCCCGGCGGCCTCGCGGCGCTTGCCCTTGCCGCGCCCGTACGCCGTCGGCTCCTCACCTGTCAGCTTGGCCAGCCGGGCCTGCTCCTTCGGCTTGACGAAGGGGATCACGGCCAATACCGGGAAGCTGAAGGCCTCGCGCACGCTCTCGGCGTCCTTGATGGTCGGGTCGAGCGCGTCGACCGTCACCGCCAGGCCGATGCCGAGTACGAGCCCCAGCCCGACCCCCGCCAGCGCGAACAACCCGCGGTTCGGGAAGCTCGGCGAGGCCGGCAGGTAGGCGGGGTCGAGCACGCGGAACTGCTGGCCCTTCTGCTGCCGCTCGAGCCGCGAGGCCATCTCGGCGTCGAACTTCTTGGACAGGAGCTGCGAGTAGTTCTCGCTGAGCTTCTGGTAGTCGCGCATCAGCCCCAGGACTTCCTGCTCGCGGCGCGGAGCCGCCTCGACCCGGTTCTGGAAAGCCGCGATGCGGCCGTCGACGTCGGCGAGCTTCGCCTTCAGCGAGTCGATCTCGACGCGCGCCTCGCGCTGGCGCATCTGGGCGGCGACCGCCGCCGGGTCGGGCGGCGGCTGTTCGGGCGGGCGCGAGCCCTCGACCGCCTCGAGCGCCTTGATGCGGCTCTCAAGCGCGCGCACGTCGGGGTGCTGCTCCGTGTAGCGCGTCTTGAGCAGCGCGAGGTTCGCCCTCAGCACGGACAAAGAGTCGGGCGGCGGTGTCTTGAAGCGGTCCTCGACGGGGGTGCCACCGCTCTCGAGCAGGCGCAGCGTGTCGGTCGCCCTGCGCAGGTTCTCGGACACGTTCTGCTGCTCGAGCTGCAGGCGCTGCAGCGTCGCGAGGTTCGCCTGGACCTGCTCGGGGAGCTGGCCCATGTGCTGCTCCTTGTACGCGCGCAGCGCGCCTTCCTTCTCCTCGAGCTGGGAGCGGGCGCCCTCGAGCTGTTTCTCGATGAACTCGTAGGCGTTCGACACCTGCCGCTCGCTCGCGCCCACCACCTCGTCCATGAACAGCGTCGTGAGCCGGTCCGCCACCAGCATCGCCATCTTGGGGTCGCTGTGCTCGAACTCGATGCTGAACGCGTCGTCGCCCTTGACCGATATGGTCACGTCCTTCCGCATGCGCTCGATCGTGTCGATGAGCGGCTCCTTGCCAAGCGAGGCGTAGGGGTCGAACTCGCGCGCCACCATCTCGAGCCGCGTGCGGCTCTGCACTTCCTGGCGCAGCGTCTGCAGCCGGCGCGCGACGCGCTCGGTGCTCATCTGCGGCACGAAGTTGGTCGGCATCTGCTCCGGCGCGACCAGGATCAGGGTCGAGGAGCGATAGCGCGGCGTGAGCAGGTAGCTCACCGCGACCGCGATCACGACCGACAGCAGGAAGGGCACGATCACGAGCCACGGCCGGCGCAGCGGCGCCTCGGCCAGCCGCTGCAGCTCGCGCGTCGCGGGGGCCTGGGAGGGTTCGGCCATCGCTCGCTATCGCCCCAGGATGGGCGGGCCGGGAGTGCCCCAGGCCGGCGTGGGCATCTCCTCCTCCCGCCGCTTGCGCCGCAGGACCGGATCCTCGAGCGCGCCGTCCTCGTACACGCACACCGCCTCGAGGTCGTTGACGTGGCGCAGCACGAACGCCACCTCCTGCTCGTGGCCGCGGCTGCGGAGTCGCTCCGCGGAGCGCGACAGGCCGATCAGCGACACGTCCGAGGGGCCCCAGCGCACGACCTCGTCGGTCGTGTGACGTCCCTCGAGGTCGAAGTCGCGGCCCTGCAGGCGCAGCGCCAGCCACGCCGTGGCCATCTGGTCCGCGGCGCAGACCTCGCCGTTCTCGCCGGCGCCGATCAGCACCACGCGCCGGTGCTGCAGCGCCAGCTCGTTCGCGGTCGCCTCGAAGTTGCGGAGCGACGCGATGTAGACGCGCGCGCGCGCGGCCGCGGCCTCCAGCATCTTCGCGAACGGCGACAGGTGGACGAGCGGCTGGCGCCCGCCCTCGCCGCTCAGCCAGGCCGCGCCGCCGAAGTGGACTCCCGGCTGCCCGCCGCCGAGCGCGTCGGTCGCCAGCAGCGGGCGCTCCATCGAGGCGGCGATCTGCGCCGCGCGCCCGGCGTCGCCAGTGGTGCGCACCCAGCGCTTCTGGGCCACGGCCGTCACCAGCGTGGTGGCGGACAAGCAGCACGTCCACGCACACGATCGCGTCGTAGCCCGAGTAGCGCCAGGCGCTCTCGGCCAGCACGTCGATCCGGACCGTCTTCCTCGCAGCCATCCTTCAACCCCCGACGCTGCCCCGCCGCTCGGCGCAGCCGCCGCTCCGGCGCGGCTCGTCCCTATCTCCAGTCGACTCCGTACGACAGCGACGCCGACACCCGGTTGCTCGTGATGGGAAGACCCTGCAAGCTCGAGTTGCTCGAGAACGTGTCGTTGTGCTCGCGGATGTAGCGCGCACCGAAGCCGACCCCTCCCCCGATTGCCCAGTTGAGCCCGGCCGAAGCGATCCAGGAGGTGATCGTGTTGTTCTCGTTCTCCGGATCGCGTCTGTACCCGAAATTGTAATCCGCCACGAAGGTGATGCGGCGCACAGCCTCCCACGAGAGGTAGGCTCCGGCGATGTCGGCGACCATCGAACGGCCGTAGCCGAAGGCCTGGCCGAAGCTGCGCTCGTAGTGGGCCTCCAGGCTCGCCCTGCGCCCCTTCTGGCTGATGCTCGCCCGCCCCGCCGGGTACGCCTTCTGCACGGACTCCACGTAACCGACTCCCGCCGCGAGCTCGAACCCGAAGCCGCTCTGGGTTTGTTTCAAGTACCCGGCGAGGGCCTGGTGCGAGCGAAGCGGACCGCTCTCAGGCTGCGGTCGAAGCAGGCTTTCTCGGATCCGGCCCGACGTGTACTGGTACGAGACGTAGACGAGACCCTTCCTCCCGGCCCGCGTCCCGAGCCGTACGCCGCCCGAAAGCTCGTTGCCGCCCACCAGCAGCGGATCGTCATAGTTGCGGTAGAAGAATCTGCCGTTCACCGCGAACTGCCAGCTACGGGAGAACTGGTACTCCCAGCTCAGCTGCGAGTTGGCGCTCTCGTAGCCCGAGGTCGGCAGCGGCAGACCCTGCGCCTCGAATGCGCTCATGTTCCGAGTGTTCGAGCGCTGGTAGCTCTGAGCCAGGTTAAAGCCGGAATGCCGGCTCGTCAGCTGGAGCACGGCGGCTCCACCGTAAGTCGGCTGGTTGAAGATTGAGATCTCGGGATAGTAAAGCGCGCCGCCGTTGCCCGACAGGCTGAACTTGCCGGAGCGGAACTGATACTCGTGGCCAAGCGACGCCTGGCCGTTAGCGCTGTACGACGTGCCGGGCGCGGCCCCGACGAAGTACGGGTTCTCGTACCACTCGCCACCCGCCGTGACGCGGAAGTGCCAGGTGGCGGGCGGCCCCCCCCTGGTGTGGGTCTGGCCGGAGACCGGCCCCTGCGTCTGCGCGCGGGCGGGCACAGCGCACAGCAGCACGGCGACGAGCGCTCCAGAGAGGATGCCGGGACGGCCGTGCGCCGCGCTCACGGCACCATGACCACGTCACCAGGCTTGATCGGGATGTTCTGCTGCAGGCTCTGCCCCTGCGAGATCGCCTTGTAGTTGACCGGCAGCACCAGCTCGTGCGTCTTGGCGCGGCCGGCAACGACGGTCAGCTCCTGGCGCAGTATCTTGATCTCCTCGGGCTTCGCGTAGTCGAGGAAGCCCCCCGCCAGCGCGAGCGCCTGCGTGACCGTGGTTCGGCCGATCAAGGGGAATTCGCCCGGCTTGTTGACCTTGCCGAGCACGTAGAAGCGCAAGAGGCTCGACGAGCCGAGCGTCACGGTCACGACCGGGTTGTTGACATACTGTGACATCGCCTGTGCGAACTCGGCCGCGAGCCGCTTCGGCGTCTTGGAGACGGCGAAGAGGTCGCCGAGCAGCGGCACGCTGACGTAGCCGTCGGGCCTCACGCGCAGCTCACGGCTCAGGTCGGGCTCGCGCCACACGAAGACCTGCAGCACGTCCCCCGGCGCGATCCGGTACTCCGGCGAAATCGAGTCGCGGTCGTAGGGCGAAAGCGGCTCGTCCGGAGCCGGCGCGCCCGGAGCGGGGGCCGCGGCCGTCGCGGGCGGCACGCTGGCCGCTGCAGGCGGCGCGCTGGCCGCTGGAGGCGGCGCGCCGCCCTGCGCGGGACGGGGCGGCCTGGCCGCCGGGCGCTGGGCTGGGGAATCCTGCGCGGACGCAGCCCCTACAGCTGTGGACACGGCTAGCGTCATCGTTACGATAAGAAGTCCCATGGCGTAGGCCTCGGAGCTAGTCGGGAGGGAGAGATGCCGGGTTTCAGAGAACCCCCGGACACAGTATAGATTCTACGCCGTGAAGTGAGCAGCGTGTCAAGCGTCGGACGCACCTCGAGCGGGACATCTCAAGCTATGCACAAAACGATCTCAATGGAACACATGCGCTCATGAAGCCCCGCCTGCTGGTGGTGGACGACGACGAGGACCTGCGCAGCCAGATGCGCTGGGCGCTCGCCGACGAGTTCGACGTGAGCCTCGCCGGCAGCCGCGCGGAAGCGCTCGAGCAGGCGCGCTCCGAGCCGCCGTCGGTGGTGACGCTCGACCTCGGGCTTCCGCCGCACCCCGGCGGCGTCGAGGAGGGCTTCGCGACGCTCGAGGAGCTGCGCGCCGTCGACCTCGGCGCCAAGGTGGTGGTGATCACGGGGCGCGAAGACCGCGCGCACGCGCTCCGAGCCGTGGACCAGGGCGCCTACGACTTCTTCGTGAAGCCGATCGACGTCGAGGAGCTGAAGGTCGTGCTGCGGCGCGCGCTGCGGCTCTCGGCGCTCGAGCGCGAGAACCGCGAGCTGCGCCAGCAGACGGCCTCCGCCTTCGAGGGCATGCTCGGGACGAGCCCGCGCATGCAGGAGGTGTTCGCGGCGATCCGAAAGGTCGCGACCGTGGACGCGCCGGTGCTGGTGCTCGGCGAGAGCGGCACCGGCAAGGAGCTCGCCGCCCACGCGATCCACCGGCTGGGACCGCGCGCGGAGGGGCCGTTCGTGCCCATCAACTGCGGAGCGATCCCCGAGGCGCTGCTCGAGAGCGAGCTGTTCGGCCACGAGAAGGGCTCGTTCACGGGTGCCCACGTCCAGCGGCGCGGCCGCATCGAGACGGCAAACGGCGGCACGCTGTTCCTCGACGAGATCGGCGAGCTGCCGACCGCGCTGCAGGTGAAGCTGCTGCGCTTCCTGCAGGACCACAAAGTCGAGCGGATCGGCGGCCGCGCCACCATCTCGGTGGACGTGCGCGTCGTCACGGCGACCAACGCGGACTTGTCAAAGCTCATGGCGGAGGGCCGCTTTCGCGAGGACCTCTACTACCGCATCGGCGTCGTGACGCTGTCGCTGCCGGCGCTGCGCGACCGCGAGGACGACGTGGTGATGATCGCCGAGACCTTCGCGCGCCGCTACGCGAACGAGTCGGGCCGCAAGCTGACCGGCTTCAGCCGTGAAGCGATCCAGGCGATCCGCGCGCACGCCTGGCCGGGCAACGTGCGCGAGCTCGAGAACCGCACGCGGCGCGCCGCCGTGATGGCCGAGGGCCCGCGCATCACGGCGGCCGACCTGGAGCTCGGCAAGGGCGCCGCCTCGGCGCGCCAGGGGCTGCGCGAGCTGCGCGCCGGGCTCGAGCGCGAGACGATCCGCGCGGCGCTCAAGCGCAACCGCGGCAACATCTCGCAGACCGCGACCGAGCTCGGCATCAGCCGACCGACGCTCTACGGGCTGCTGAGCAAGTTCGGGATCGACCGGCAGTAGCGGCCCCGCCGGTCGCCGCTTATTTCCCCGCTGGCAGTGCGGCGAGCGTCGCCTTGGCCTCCGCGGCGCCCGGGAAGCTCGGGGACAGCTCGAGGCTCTTGGCGAGCGCTGTGCGCGCCTCGTCGCTGCGGCCGATCTTGGCCTGCGCCATGCCGAGGTGGTACAGCACCTCGGCGTTCGTCGGCAGCTTCTCCGCCGCCTCGCGCAAGAGCGCCTCGGCCGCCGGGTAGGCGCCCGACTTGTAGTGGATCCAGCCGAGCGTGTCCGCGATCTGCGGGTCCTGGGGCGCGGCGTCGCGCGCGGCCGTCGCCAGCAGCAGCGCGCGCTTCAGGTCCTGGTTGGGGCCGTCCTCGGCGAGCATCCAGGCGAGGTTGTTCCCGGCCGGGGCGAAGCGCGGGTTGATCTTGACGATCTTCTCGTAGCCTTCGCGCGCGGCCTGCGTATCCCCCTTCATCTGCTGCGCGATCGACTTCAGCATCAGCGCCGCCGGCTGGTCCGGTTTCGAGGCGAGCGCCTTGTCGAGCTCCGCGATCGCCTGGTCGTAGTTCTGCGAGGCGCCGTAGATCTGGCCGAGCGCGACGTAGGCCGGCGCCGCCTGCGGGTTGAGCTCGATCGACTTGCGGAACGCCTTCTCCGCCTGCTTGGCGTCGCCCGTCGCCTGGTAGACGCGTCCCAGCAGGTACTGGATGGCCGCCGACTTCGGCTCGAGCAGCGCCTGGCGCTCGACGCGCGCCACCGCCCCCTGCGGGTTCTTCTCGGCGAGGCTCATCGTCGCGAGCTGGTCGAGCGGCTCGAGGAAGCCGGGCGCCATCGCCAGCGCTTTCTCGAACTGTTGCTTCGCCTCGGCCGACTTGCCTTGCGCACGGAGCGACACGCCGACCAGGAACGCACCGCGGGCGTTCTGCGGGGCGAGCTCGGCCGTCTTCGCGAACGAGCTCTGCGCACCCTGCGCGTCCTTGGCGCGCAGCTGCGCCTTGCCGAGCGCCTCCCAGCCGCGCGGGTCCTTCGGCTGCTGCTCCAGGTAGGCCTTGAGCGCCGCGACCGCGCCCACCGTGTCGCCCGCCTGCAGCTCGAGCTCGGACATCAGGAACACCGCCTCGGCCATCCTCGGCGCGCGCGCCACGGCGTCGCGTGCCGCGGCGAGCGCCTGCGTGCGATTGCCGGCCGCCACCTGGGCGAGCGCCAGCGTGTGGTAGGCGGCGGCGTTGGAGGGCTGCGCCTTGGTCGCCTTCTGCGCGGCCGCGACCGCCTTCACCGGCTGGTGCCGGGCGAGCTCGATCCTGGCCTGCAGAATCAGCGCCGCCGCGTTGTCGGCGCTCTTCGTCAGCACCGCGTCGACCGCCTTCTGGGCGTCGTCGAGCTTGTTCTGGGCGAAGTAGAGCTCGGCGAGCCGCAGCCAGGCCGGGAACGCGTCCGGCGCCTCGGTCGTGATCTGCGTCAGCTCCTTCGTGGCCTCGTCGACGCGCCGCGTCAGCAGGTAGAAGTCGGCGAGCTGCAGGCGCGCGTAGGACCCGGCCGGAGAGAGCGCCGCCGCGGCCTTGAACTCCTTTTCGGCCTCGGCCAGCTCCTTCTTCGCGAGGTGCAGCCGCGCGAGCGCCAGGTGCGCCTCGGGCGAGTCCGGTTTCGACGTGACCGCGCTCTTGAACTCCTGCTCGGCCTTCGGCACGTCCTGCTGCTTCACGTAGAGCGCGCCGAGCGCGCGCGCGACGCGGTCGGGGTCGCCGAGCGCCGCGCGGTTCGGCTCGAGCTTCTGGATCGCGTCCTTCACCTCGTCGGGCGTGTCGGCCGACTCGGCCAGGAGGAGCAGCGCGTCGAGGTCCTGCGGCTTCTTGGCCAGGATCGCCTCGGCCTCGCTGCGCGCCTTGTCGTTGGCGCGGCCCATCAGGTAGATCACGCCGAGCTTCTGATGCACCTCGAGGTCGTCGGGGTTCTGGCGCTGGTAGCGCAGCAGCGGCGGATAGGCCTCGCCGAGCTGGCCGTTGTCGTAGAACGCGAGCCCGAGGCCCCTCACGAGCTGGAGGTTCTGCGGGTCGTAGCGCAGCGCGGTGCGGAACTCGATCGTGGCTTCCTTCCACTTCTTCTCCGCGACGTAGCGCTCGGCCGCCTTGGTGTGGCGGGTCTTGCGGAAGTTGTTGAGCATGTCGCAGCCCGTCGAGGCGAACGTCGCCGCCAGCACCACCGCCCAAGCCACTTGCCGCTTCATGGCGTCTTCTCCTTTGCCGCACCCGAAGTCTGCACGACGTCGCCCGCCCTCGCAACGGCCGGCAGCTCGACGACCACGCGCGTCCCGCGGCCGAGCTCGCTCTCGACGCGCAGCGTGCCGCGGTACGACTCCACGATCCGCTTCGACTCGTAGAGCCCGATCCCGAAGCTGCCGGCCGTCCCCGACTGGAACGGCTGGAACAGCGTGCGCAGGCGCTCCGGCTCGATGCCGGGGCCACTGTCGGCCACCTCGAGGCGCACGCTGTCGGGCCGGCCCGCGAGCCTCACCCGCACCGGCTCGCGCACCTCGGCCTTCTCGAGCGCGCGCCGGGCGTTCAGCACCAGGTTCAGCAGCACCTGCTGCAGCTGCTCCGGCACGGCCAGCACCTGGCCGGCCTCGCCCTCCACCGTCAGCTCGACGCCGAAGTCGGGTCCGAGCGAGCGCAGCGTCGCCTCGACCAGCTCGCTCACCTCCACGGCCGCCACGCGGCCGTGGCCCGGCGAGCGGCGCGACAGCTGCGCCAGGAGCTCGCCCATCTGGTCGGCGGTCCGCGCCACCGTCTTCATCGCCTCGGAGCGGAACTCGGGGTCCTCGCCGTGCTTGGCGGCGTTCTGGGCCACGAGCGACAGTCGCGCGGTCAGGTTCTTGAAGTCGTGCAGGTAGAAGGCGGCGAAGCGGTTGAGCGCGTCGAGCTCCGCCGAGGCCTGGCGGTCGTCCGCCATGCGGGCGTGGCCGAGCAGCACGCCCGCGTGGTGGGCGATCGCACGCAGCAGGTCGCGGTCGTCGAGGTCGTAGTCCTCGCCTCCGGGCCGCGCGCCGAGCGTCACGAAGCCCACGAGCTCGCCCGCGCCGCGCAGCGGCACGCCCAGCACGGCGCGCGTCGCGGACAGGAAGCCGTCGCTGCCGGAAGCGTCGGGTGCCTCGGCCTTGAGCTCGGTCGGCTCGTCGGCGCCGGCGAGGGCGGCCACGACCGGGTGCTCGGCGCGCAATCGGCTCGGGCGGCGCCTCGATGTTGAGCGAGCGCACCTGGTGGAAGCGGTCGTCCGCGTCGTAGCGCAGGAAGATCGACAGCCGCGGCGCCGCGAAGGTGCGCCCGAGCACGTCGAGCAGCTGATCGAGCACCTGCTCCGCGGTCTCGGCGCGCCGGAAGGCGTCGGTCACCTCGAGCCACTTGGTGCGGTAGTCGTAGCGCGAGCGCAGCAGGTGCCGCGCCACGAGCTCGCGCGAGCGGGCGCGCACGGCGCGCGAGCTGGCGGCCGCCACGAGCGCGAGCGTCGCCACGAACACGGCGAGCTCGGTGAAGCCGACGCTGAGCGTGCGGCCCGAAAGCCGCAGCGCCTCGCCGAGCAGCCCCACGCCGAGCAGGTAGATCCCCACGCCGAGCAAGCGTGAACGAGCCGTAGACCGCCTGCGGCGAGACCGCCACGCGCTCGAGCGTGCGCGCGAGGCGCATGCGGCCGAGCCCGAAGCCGACGAGCGCCACCGAGACGAGGCTCACGAGCCCGGAAACCGCGGCGTGGTGCATCCGCCAGGCCCCGAGCAGCATCGTTTGCGAGGAGACATAGAGCTCGAAGCCGGCGAGGCCGCACAGGCCGAGCACGACGAACTTGATCCGGAAGCGGAAGGGGTCGCGACTCGCGCGCAGCACCGACTCGAGCTGCGCGATCGCGAGCACCAGCCCGAGCAGCAACGCCATGTGCAGCCACTTCCCGTTCGGACCCAGCCGTACCAACCCGGCGCCCTCGGCCATCTCGTCGATGCCGGAGAAGCTCCCCCACCAGGCAAAGCGGCCCCGACGAGCCCGCCGACGAGCGCCACGCGCGTGCGGCGCAGCTCCGAGCTCTCGCTGCGCGCGGGCGCGCCGCCCTGGATGAGCGCGGCTCCCGCCACGAAGAAAACGGCCATGCGGAGGAACTCGAGCGAGAGGCCCGCCTCGCGGAAGAGAACGGCGTCGCTCGGCACGAACAGCAGCGCCGAGTTGGCGAGCTCGATGAGCGCGGTGAGCCCGAGCGCGCCCGCCACCTGGCGGTGGAACGCCTCGGCCCAGGGCCGGACGAGGATCCAGAGCGCGAGCCCGGCGGACGCGAGCCCCGCCGCGAGCGGCAGCAGCCAGATGCTATCGGGCAGGGCCAGCATCGCTCCCAGAAGGCTACATCGGACCGCCGACGTCCGCTGTTATAACCCCGGGTTGCGAGCGGCTCCGGGCTTGCTCCGGCGGGGTAGTCCGGCGGGGTCTAGCCGGGCAGGTGCGCGCCGAGGGCGGGGAACGCCTGTTTCACGAACGCCGCGGCGTGCACGAGGGCTTCCGGTTCCGTCCCCACGACCGGCGTCGTGATCCGCACGAGCGCCTCGTCCGAGCGGTTGCGGGTAGTGGCGTCGAGAATGAGGTAGCCCTTGGCGGCATAGTCGCTCGCCACGATTCGCTCGTGCCCCTGGCGCCAGTAGAGGATCAGCTGCCGGTCGAAGCCCTTCGCCTACCGGCGATCTTTCGAAACCTCGCTTTGGATGAAGCGGGCGAGCTTTTCGGAGGCTTCGGGAAACACTGTCGGGAGTGACCGGTCCACTCGGCGCCGCAGATCCGAGGGTAGACGGAGAATCAAAGCTAGGATTCCTGTAATGCTCCCGATGTCGGCATCAGCGATCTCCCTGCGGCTGCGGCTGCGTCTCGAAGACTATGCGCGTACCCACAGGGCGAGCATCCTGCCGACGGCCTTTCGGAGTGCCGACTCGTGGCTGAGGCGGAAGCCGGACACAGCCGATGCTCTCGCCCGCTATCTAGTCGCCAGCCATCCCAGCAGGTTTCGCGCGTCGCTCGTCCGAGCGGCCCTTGCCGCGGCGCGCGTGAGCGCTGAGGATTTGTGCAGCAGAGTCGAGCTCAATTACAGCGTCATCCTGAAAGCGCCACAGTCCCCCCGCGAGCGTGGTGTACTGCTCGTTTCGTTCGAGCCGGAGCTCCAGAAGCTCGTGCGAGCGGAGAGATTTGCCGAGCTCGAAGAAGCGTACCAGATCGCGTTTCTACCGACCTGGCAACCGTTCTACTCGGGAGCCTTCTTCCGGCTCGTCCACCGCGCACGCCGGCCGTTCTTCGTGATGCCTTCCTGCTCTCGCGAAATGGAACTCTGTCGCCAAACCTCGCCTCTCTGCGAGCCGCTTCCCTTCCAGTCCTCGAGCTGGGTACCCAAGAGCTTCGGCTTCGGCTCCGGCTTGGCGCGTGACATCGACTTTCTGATGCTCGCCAACTTCAGCAAGTACAAGCGGCACTGGCGCTTCTTCGAGGCCATCCCCTCGATGGCCAGCGACGCCAGAATCGTCGTGGCCGGTCGTCCGCTCGGCGACCGTACTCTCGAGTCGCTGCGACGCGAAGCGCGCGCGTTTGGCGCCGAAGCGCGCATCCGGTTCGTCGAGAATCCATCAAACGACGAGGTTCGTGCTCTGCTTGGCAGGGCGCGAGTCGTCGTTGCAACGAGCCACAAGGAGGGCTCCTACATCGGCGTTGCCGAGGCACTCATGGCTGGCGCCTCCGTGGCGATGTACGAGAACGCGCAGATCGGATCGCGGGAATGCATCAATCGGCAGACCGGATTCCTTCTGTCTCCTCGCCTGCCCTTGGGGGAGCAGCTGATGCAGTGTCTCGTGCTCTCAGACAGCATGGATCCGGCGTCTTGGGCGAAGACGGAGTGGAGCGCCGAAGCCAATGTCGGTCGTTGGAATGCCCTCATGCGTGCCGGGGCCAACAGCCGCAACGAGCCGTGGACGGTCGACATCGCGCCGTTCTTCTGTCGAAACTTCGATTTCATCGTCGTGAATCCCGACCAACGATCGGCCCTGAAGGAGGAGGAAGCGCGTTGCGAGAGAGACTACGGCGTCAAGGTCAAATAGCGGCGCCGCCGCGACGAGCGGCAGCAGCCAGACGCTATTGGGCAGCGCCAGCTTCGCTCGCCCGCGCCTAGCCCGGCAAGTGCGGGCCGAGCGCCGGGTACGCCTGCTTCACGAACGCCGTCGCGTGCGCGAAGGCCTCGGGCTCGGTTCCCACGACCGGCGTCGAGATCCGCACGAGCGCCCCGTCCGTGCGGTTGCGGGTGGTGGCGTCCAGAATGAGGTAACCCTTGGCGGCGTACTCGCTCGCCACGATGCGCCCGCGGTCCTGGTACCAGTACAGGATCAGCTGCCGGTCGAAGCCCTTCTCGATCACGACGCGGTTGACGACCGCCTCCGGCCGGCCGGGCAACACACCGGTGACGGGCTCGATCGACTTGAAGACCCAGCCTCCCCCCGGCAGGCAGTTCTTGGGCGAGTGGTAGGTCGCGCCGGTGCGCTGGCTGCCGTAGTACCCCACGTAGAGATAGACGGGTGCCGCCTCCTGGCGCGCCTGCCTCTCGAAGACGCCCGCCGGACGCCGCGCCGAGTCCGGCACGTAGACGCGCAGCACGTAGTCCGTGAGCTTGAGCAGGTCGAGCACGTCGCGCTCCATCGCGCGGTCCTCGCCCCTCCAGTCGCCGAGCCGCAGTGGCAGCTCCGAGAACGGCCTGCGATCGAGCGGCGCCTCGGCGCGCGAGCGCGACGCGACGAGCGCCCAAGTGCCCGCCATCATCAGCGTGGCGACGACGAAGGGCCAGCGCTTCATGCCGCCGCCTCCGCGGAGCGCGCGAGCGGAGCGTCCTTGAGCTTCGAGAGCAGCGTCCCGGCGCCCAGCAGCAGCACGAACGCCACGCCGAACACGAGCCAGCCCGCGAACGAGTGGTAGAAGCCCTGAGCCGCCTCGGGACCGACGTAGTGCGCGAGGAAGCCGGTGCCCGCCACGCGGAACGCGTTCGCCGCGATCGCGATCGGCACCGACAGCGCCACGAGCGCCCACTGCTTCCACGCCACCTTCTGCGTGAAATGGCCGTACACGGCTCCGAGCGCGAGCAGCGCCTGCAGCGAGCGGATGCCGCTGCAGGCCTCGGCCACCTCGAGTGTCGTGTTCGCGAGCACGATCGTGTTCCCCTCCCGCAGCACCGGGATGCCGGCGGTCTCCATGCAGAGAGTCGCGGTCTGCGCGGCGAAGAGCTGCAGCGGGAACGCGACCGCGTTCATCACGATCGCAGGCAGCGGGACCATGAACACGAGAAACGCGAGCGGGAACGCGAGCTCGCGGAGCAGCTGCGTGCCGAGGATCAGCCACACCAGCCCCGCTAGTACCACGATGAGCGAGAAGCGCTGGAGGAAGAGCTCGGCGCCGATGCTGCCGACGACGAGCATCAGCAGCCCGACGGCGAGGAGCGCGGCGCCGAGCGGGTTGGGAACCGGCGTCAGCCGCCCGAGAGTGTCACGCTTCTCCCAGGCGAAGTAGAGCGCGAGCGGCAGGATCAGGAAGCCGTGCGTGTAGTCGTCGTCGCTCGCCCACTGCGCCACGAGGTGCGGAACGACCCCCGCATAGAGCCCCCCCAGGAGCAGCGCGATCGCGCCGATCCACGGTATGGCGGGACGAATGCTCGTCTCTGCTCGTTCCACGAGGACTCCCTGCGCGCTCCTCGACCCCCAGGTGGCGCACGGTGGAGGGACTTTCAAGGTAACACGGGCGGCCGCGATGCGGGGCTCGGAAGCGCTGCACCTCGGCGCCGTGTCGCTCAGGCCCGCTTGCGCGCGATGAGGATGTTGCCCGAGCTCCAGCGGGCGGGCAGACGCAAGCGGAACCACAGGCTGTTGAAACGAATGACGGTGTTCCTAATCACCCCTTCGGGGAAGCGATGCACGTCCCAGAACCCGAGGCCCATCGGGACACGCGCGAGGTCGCTTTGGCCGGCGGCCGAGATGTTGGCACGTGCAGACTCCAGGATCGTTTCGGAGATGTCGACACCCGTGCAATCGTAGCCTCGCCGCGCGATGGCGATCGTGTGCGTGGCGTCGCCGCACCCGGGATCGAGGACACGCGCGCCGGGCGCAAGCCGGGTCGCCGCAAACATGCGATCGAGCATCGCGGCGTTTAGCCGGTCATGGGGTGGGTTCCACGACAGGCCGCTTTCCATCTCTCGTGCACGGAAGGCTGCTCGTAAGTGGCCCTGAGGTCGCTTGTCTCATCAGCTGCCCTATCCGCTCGACGGAGTCTATGGCGGCCCCCGTGGCGGCCTCGTCCGGGATCACGATCCCGAACTCGTCCTCGATGAAGGCGGCCACCGTGATGAGCGAGAAGGAATCGACGAGCCCCCACGAGACGAGCGCGGTCCCGGGCGCGATCGGCTCGCGAGGGTCCTTCGAGACCTCGGTCCGGATGAACCCGGCGAGCTTTTCGGAGGCTTCGGGGACATTTCCGGAGAGTGCGCGCTATGGCCAGCGACTGTCAAACCGCCCCGATCCGCTTCAATGCCATCCTATGGGTCAGTGCATCATGGGGAGATCCTCTATCTTGGCCCGCCGTCCGACGACGCCAAGGGCGCACTCGCGTACAGCTTCCTGGAAGAGGAGGCTCAGGCTCTGCAGCGGGCCGGGCATCGGCTCTACGTCCTCGCTACTCACGGGTGCGACAGGGACGAGCATGGCATCCAGGTTCGGGCGCTCCAAGCCAGACTCGACCGGCCCCAAGGCGCCCCGAGTCACCGCGGCAGCATCAGTGGCCGTGTGCAGACGCGTTGGATACGCTCGTCCTGTGGCCGTCGTCATGATGGCCGCGCCTCAGCGATCTCAAAAGCTCGGCGAAGCCGCTCAATTCCGCCTCGAATTCTATCGGGCGCACGTTCTCCGTATCCAGGAATCGTCTCAGCGCGTAGCGCGGCGTTCGAGCGTCATTCAGCCCGACTACGCACGTCGTCGCGCTCTTGATGTCCAGCTCCTCGAGGCAGCGCCACTGGCTGGAAGCATAGACACCGCTCGGGTAGCAGAAATGATCACACGAACGTCCGACCAGTGGTTCCAGCACTCTACGGTTGTCGTCGATCTCACGGCGAATCTCATCAGAATCAGCTGGCAAGCGGTGTCTGTGGGTATGCAGTTGGACGTCCAGGCCGAGCTCCGCCAGTTCCCGGATCTCGCCAGGTGTCACTAATGACAGGCCACGGTCGCGCGCCATTTCGTCGTACGACACGCCAAGTCGTTGACCTAGCAGCTGGCAGAGGCCTGCGCGTTCGTCATCGCTGAGCCTCGACTCGCCATACTCGATGAGGTCCCATTGGACGCGCTCACTCCGTTGTTGATCTCCCAGGAGTAGGCTCTTTCCCCCGACACCTGGCAGCCCCTGGAGATCAAGGGATTGCTTCCGGCTCTTCCAAAACATGTACTTCACTGCGTGCCGAAACACTGGCCGCTGCTTCACGACATAGTACGTCGTTACGTAGAGAGTCATCGGCAGAGCGAATTCCCGAAGCAGGTCCCGTCCATGCAAGTAGTTTCCGTAGAAGCCGTCATCGATGGTTATCACGGTAGCGCTCCGCGGCAGGGTACCGTCACGCAAGCGATGCAGTGCTTCTTCGAGCGGCAGAACCGGATAGCCCAGGCGCACGATCGTCTGCAGCCGCGAACGCAGCGTCGCGACTCTCATGAAGAGCGTCGCGCTGTACGCGTGCTCGTCAGAAACGGAGATGCCGTGGTAGCAAAGGATGCGTAGCCGTCGCGCTGTGAGACGACGGGCCAGGGCAAACACTCCCGCCGCGCGGCAGGAGTGATAGACGGCGAGCTTCAGTCGCCTTAGCATCTCCAGATCACCTGTGGGCAGATTCGCTCATGCCGCCGCTGCCACGCCCGTCGGTTGGGCATCATCGCAGGCGCATCGCGCGGCGAGCCAGACCCGCCGCGATCCGTCGCAGCTGCCTGCCGATCGCCAACCATCCGGCCACCCGATCGCCTGGGAAGAGCAGGTCCTCGTGAATTCGCGGGTTCAAGCTCAGTAACGCGAACTCCAGCACAGACCAAGCGCGTTCCCAGCCGCTCAGTCTTTTGTCCCTGAGTCGACTCCACACATATTGCAGCTCCCCCTGGGATCGTGTTCCGGCAACGGACTC
Organism: uncultured Acidobacteriota bacterium; assembly: GCA_963740655.1. Taxonomy (GTDB): domain Bacteria; phylum Acidobacteriota; class Vicinamibacteria; order Fen-336; family Fen-336; genus DATBSL01. The sequence goes on along the minus strand of CAVUFF010000011.1, from coordinate 29,902 downwards.
CAGCGCGGTACTGCGGTCGGTCCGGGCGGGGAAGTCCGTGGAATGCATCCATCAGGATGGCAGGAAAGTCCACGCCGGCATACAAGGCAAGGTGCAATGAGCCCCAGAATCGCCCGTTCAGCTCGAGAAATGCATACTGTCCTGTCGCCTCGTCGAGCCTGTATTCCAGCATCGCAACGCCCTGCCATCCCAGATGGGCGAGCTTGGCGGCTGCGTCCTCTCGGATAGCCTCGTGAACGAAGCTCTCGCGCAGCGACGACACTCCTCCCGTGTGAGGCACCTCGTGTATCCTCCGGTGTTGAAACTCGGCCAGGACTGCGCCATTCCAGCGCAGAAAGCAGGCACCGACTCCCCTGCCCGGGACGTATCCCTGGATGAGAGCCTCTTCGTAATCCTCCTGCAGCAGCGCGATCTGGGCAAGTGCTTCCGCTGCCGAGTCGGCACGCACGACACGGCTAGGCGCATGCTGGCGCGCATGAAGCGCATCCACTTTCAGAAACAACGGCGCGCCCAGTGCTTCGAGACCCGTCCTCGGTGGATGCTTAGCGTCCAGGCGCAGGTGGATGCTCCGGGGCAGGTGGTCAGCCACGCTGCTGCCGGGAGCGGTCAGTGCATCAAACACACGGGCCTTGCTCTGTCCGAGATAGATGACGCCATCGTGACGCGAGCAAGGCAGGAGCGACGCATAGTCCGAATACCGAGATCGGATCGCCAAGAGAAAGGAGTCCGATGGGACGATTGCGTGGATTCCGTACTCTTTCAGGTATTTGTCAAGCCACGCCCCGAAGCCGGGATCTGTGTAAGAAGGGCTCGTCACCCGCCTGGTTGCCCAACGGCTGCGAAAACCGATTGCTTCCGGGTCGGGTGAAGACGCGTGGACGGGGTAGCCGCCTCTGCCCAGCGAGCGTACGACTGCGAGAGCGCCCATGGTCTGCACATCGGAAACCAATACAGGCAGCCCACTCCTCAGTCTTCGGATCGATCTGGACATTGTCTATGGGTTGTGCGGCCATCTACGGACGCCGTCTCTCCGCTCGAACCAGGTATCCACGAGTGCGATGACTGCTTGATCCAGGAAGGCGTAGCACGTGCGGAGATATGCGTCCGACAGCCCGTAAGGATCCTGCAGATAGGGCCGCACCGGGCGACCGAACTGTCCCAACAGCACGATTTGTGTGCGCGCAGAGAGCTGCAACGCCACCAACTCGGCATGCCGAGGCTCCATCACCGCAATCAGGTCGCTCGGAGTCGGCTTCACCGCCGTGAGCGCGCGCGAGCGATGCTCGCTCAGATCCACACCTCGCTCGATGCCGACCCGGACCGCAGGCTGCGGAGTCCTGTCACCCTCCCTCCCGGCCAGGCCGAAAGACATGACTCGAGCTCCGAGCGACGCGCCACGAGCCTCGGCATATGGACTGCGCAGAATGTTCCCTGTGCAGACGAAGACGACTCGTTCGACCTTGGTCCAGTCGACCTGTGCCATTCCCCACAACGCATAGAGTCCCAATCGGTACTTTCCCAGGTGCAGCAGGTGCTGCGCCAAGCCGAGCTTTCGCCCGTGCCGGTGAGCGATGGCGTCGTTCAAGCGCATGTTGCTCGCCCCGAGATCCAGCCGTTGAGTTCTCCCAATGAGTCTACCAATCGACTCACTCCCTGTCCGGTTGCAGGTGACTCCGCTTTCGTGGAAACCCGAGAGGCGTATATGGGTGTCAAGGAGCCACGGGAGCGTCGGTCGTACAGGAGGTACTTAAGGCCGAGACGGTCCGGCTGGTGGTGGAGAGTAGGCGATCCATCCCCGACGTTGCGCGGGATCTCGAGCTGACGGAGTTCGTTCTTCGTGTGTGGGTGACGAACGAGAGGTCGATGCGGGACGAGGCAAGCCGTCTGAGCCGACGACGCGGAGCGCGGGGCGCTGCAGCGGCTGCGCCGCGAGGTGAAGACGCTGCGCCTCGAAGGGGAGATCCTGAAAGACGCGGCGGCCTCCCTTCAAGAAGACAGCGGGTGATGTTCGCCTTCATCCACGCGCAGAAGGCGAAGCTGCCACGATTCGCGCAAGCGCGTCGCCCGGCTGATGCGTCGCGCGGGTCTCTAGCCGCAGCCGCGCGTCTGCGCCGAACGGCGTGTGGGTGACCGACGGACATGACTATCCGTCAGCGCGAGCGCGGGTTCGTTCATCACGCAGATCGTGCTGTCAATACGCGAGTGAGCGCTATCGGACCGAGCTCGAGTTAGGGGCATCGTCTAGCATGAGCCGCGTCAGTGACTCCTGGGACAACGCGGTCGCCGAGAGCTTCACCGCGCAGGCGGCTCGCCCCCTCGTCGCTGCCTTGGCCACGAGTGTGGCCGCGCAAGAGGTGAAGGTGTTCGTGTCCTCACCATGGCGCAGTGTCCACTCGTGTAAGTCGCGCTTGCGAACGCACGCAGCCAGTGGGCTTGTCTGGGTCGCGCGGTCGCTGTTCGGCGGCGGGTTCACGCCGAGTAACGCGCCTCTCTGAAGGGGACTAGCAACGAGTCAATCACGCGGGACAAGCCTACAGCGGATGATCGCGGTCGTGAACTCCCGCGTGAAGCGGTTGGCGATCCATCGCAGCCTGCGAATCGGGACGGCCTCGAATTCAGCGAACTCAAGGGGACTCGCAGCGACGATCTTCGCGAAACGCCGGATCGTCATTTGGTTCAGTCCGCCTTCGACTTCCTCGAATCGCCGTGCACCATCAGTCTTGAAGTCCGATCTCCAGCGGATCAACGCCTCCTGGGTGAACACGAGATGCGCCCACGGAAAGACAGAGAATAGGTGCCCCCCCAGGGGGTGAAACCAGGTCGGGCCGAAAAGAGGCGAGCACACAGCCATCGCTTCGCACAAGGCTCCGCATCTGCGAGAGGATTCCAGCGGGGTCACTGAAGTGTTCGAAGGAGTCGATGGCGGTAATCACGTCGGCGCGCTGATCGGTTGTCGTCGAGAATTTGCAGCGTGCTGCCACGCCGCTGCCCTCGGCGGTCTGGCGAGCGATGTCCAGTAGCCTCTCTTAGATGTCGAGCCCGATGACGCGGCGAGCTCCCCTTGTTGCCATCTCGACGGCCTCGACACCAGCCCCGCAGCCGAAGTCGATCACCGTCTTGCCGGCGATTTGCTCCCAAATGACCTCTCCGAGAAGCCTCTCCAGCTTGCTTTTGTCAGCATAGGCGCTGCCATCCATTGCCGTGGACGAACCATCCTTGCTGATTCGCTTCAGTAGGCGGTAGCCGACTTGCCCACCGATGAATCCCACGTCCGCCTCCTCGTCCTGCCAGCTCGGGCCGAAGGCAGTCTAAGCGTCTTCGGCCACCGACTTACTAGTGTCCTTCCAACTTAATTAACCTAGATCGTGCTATCCTCTCCTGGGGAGGAGTGGGATGGCACGAGTCCGGTTGCGGTCGCTGTCCGGAGCCGAGTCGAGGCTTCTCCAGAACAAGCTCAAGGATCTGTCCTTGTCGGCGAGGATCCACCAACGCTACCGCATCATCTCTGACGTACGTGGAGGTCATAGCGTCGCCGAGACGGCCGACCGCGTCGGCTGCCACTTCACAGTGGCGTACGACTGGGTTCGCCGGTTCAACCGCAGTGGCTTCACCACCTTCGAGCAGGTGCCGAATCCCAGGGGTCGTCCTCCGGAGGCTTCTCCAGAACAAGCTCAAGGATCTGTCCTTGTCGCGAGGATCCACCAACGCTACCGCATCATCTCTACTACGTGGAGGTCATAGCGTCGCCGAGACGGCCGACCGCGTCGGCTGCCACTTCACAGTGGCGTACGACTAGGTTCGCCGTTCAACCGCAGTGGCTTCACCACCTTCGAGCAGGTGCCGAATCCCAGGGGTCGTCCTCCGATCCTCAGGTCCGAACAGCTCAGGGAGCTTGTCGAGGTGGCTCTGTCGAGCCCCGCTGAGCGAGGATTGCCCTTCTCGAACTGGTCGGTTCCCAAACTGTCGGAGTACTGTCGCTCGAAGAAGCTCCTGCCGCCTGTGACCGATGAGTGGGTGAGGCGACTACTCAGGCGAGAGGGACTCACCGCACAGCGGATTCGGACCTGGAAGACGTCGCACGATCCGGACTTTGACCGGAAAAAAAACGAATCCGCAGGCTCTACGGGCGCTGCCCGAAGGGCGCGGCGGTAGTTTGCTTCGACGAATGGGGCCCCCTGGAACTCAAGCCCATAGGTGGCTTGGCGTGGGCCAAGAAGACTCGACCCCTGCGGCGACGGGCCACATACCGCCGGCTCAAGGGAACCGAGCAGTTTCTCGGCTTCTACGACGTTCACGCGGATTGCCTCAGTGGGATCTTCAGTCGCCAGAAGCGACTCCCCGATCTCTTCGAAGCTTTCCGCAGGCTCCGCGCCTGTTACCCCCGCAAGCGGCTGCTCGTGATCATGGACAACCTCCACAACATCCACGATCACCCTCGCTTCTTGGCGTTCTTGCGCCGCCTTCGCATCCGCCCCGTCTTCACGCCGACCGAAGCCTCCTGGCTCAACCTCATCGAAGCCCACTTCGGAGTCCTCAAGCGCTTCACCCTCGCCAACACCGACGATCTCGACCACATCGTCCGGCGCCGTCGCGTCTACCGCTACCTCCGGTATCGCCACAAGAAGCTCGACCTATTGACTCACCCGCTCAACCGGGTTCGGACCATTAGGCCCGTCAACTTGGAACAGCACTAGTTCGTACTAATTGGCGGACTCGACCACTTTGGTATTGAGCGGCGCCAGTGAGATCCAGTGCTTCGGCACTATTGGCAGCAGAGAGTGCGCCGTCAACGCCTTGACGGTAACCCGGGCGAAGCGCAGGATCCTCCGCCAGGGTTGTTCGCTAGTAGGGTAGACCGTCAGCCTGCTCGGAGAGGCGAGGAGCAGTCCTTCATGACGCGCTCACAGCGCACCAAGACCACGGCTGCCTGATATACCCCGCAGCTCGAAAGCTGATGCCAGTCAAGCTTGGTGAGTTGCTGCTGAAGGAAAACAATGATTTCTCCTCAAGCTACAACTGGCGCTAGACCACCAAAAGTCGGAGGGTGGAACACTCCAAGAGGCCGTCGTCGGCCTCGGTTTCGTGAAGGAGGAGGAGGAGGAGATCGTTCGGCTGCTGTCGCGCCAATACAACGTGCCCTTTCTCGACCTTCACGCAGTCGAGGTGGATCCTCAAGTCGTTAGAATGATCTCCGCCGCGACTGGAATTCCATTGACTCTGCCGTACTGTGAATGGAACGCTAGACTTCAGCAGGGATCGTAGGGAGGATGAGATGAGAGCTACTTAGCTTCGCGCTAGCGCTTCTTCGCGGGCTTCGCGCTCGCGACAACGGCGCGGGCCAATAGATCGCGCACGGCCGCGCCTGTGGTGACGCCGGTCGAAGGGCCGCCCCGCGCGGGGTGGATGAGTTCAGGTGTAGACTCCGGCTCGAATGGCTGCCAAGCGCGTCAAGCTGGAGGGCTGGCAGTGCACCTGCGAACGCTGCGGCTATGTCTGGGTTTCCGTTGGCGAGACACTCCCGCTGCGTTGTCGCCGCTGCAAGACGGCCCACTGGAACAAACTCCCAAGGCGCTAGGTAGGACAGCCTGGCCTGGCTCAGGAGCGAGCCCAAGGGCAACGGCCTTTGGGCGGGATCTTTTGGCGGGCCCGATGCCGCACCAAAGACTCACGGCTCAAAATGAGTCCGGGGAGTGGACCTCGTGACCTCTCAGGTGGTCCGCGAAGTGATAGGAGCGCGGGCTGGATTGATCGAGCGGGACCTGGGTCGGAAATAGCACCTGTTCTCGAGAGGGGATCGAGCGATCGGGCGGATTCGTGGCGTCGGCTTCAGAACTGATCCGCAAACGTGGACCTGCGACTCTCCGGCGCCTCGCGAAGCGGAAGGTCGCCGTATCTGGCCGCTTCTTGTTGCCACAGGCGCTGCAACTCCGTCAGTTTGGAGGGATTCACCGCCGAGAGGTCCTTGGATTCGGTCGGGTCCGCTTCGACATCGAACAGCTCCAAAGGTCGCGATCGAAATCGCTTCCTGGCTTGTGGACACTCAAGGCGCGCCACCGGTCAGAGGTGATCGCTCGGTTACCCCACAGTTCGAAGAACTGAACGGAGCGTGGAGCCTTGGCTTGCGCAGAAAGGATGGTGGGCACGATTGAGCGTCCCGCCACCGGGATCTGCGGACTGCCGTCAACGACCTCGCGGAACGTCGTGCCCGCGGCATCCAGAAGGCTTGGCGCAAGATCGATAACATGCACGTTCTGCGAGCGGAGCGCTCCCTGGTCGGCAATTCTGTCCGGCCAAGCAATGATGAGCGGTGTGCGGATGCCACCTAGGTAGGGCCAGAGCTTGTATCGCCTCAGCGGCGTGGCTCCAGCGTATGCCCACGGGCGCTGATAGAGCGGCTGCGTGGCCGGTCCGCCAAGAGTGGCGAGCTGTTCGTCCATTTGCTCTAGAGTCGTCTCATCGCCGTACGGGATGCGAAATCCACCAGTCTGTGTCTCGCTCGCCGGCCCGTTGTCGCTGAAGAGCACGACGAGCGTGTTGTCCTCGACGCCTTCGAGCCGCAGCGCATCGAGGAGCCGGCCGATCTGCTCGTCGCCATACTGGAGGAAACCGGCGTACGCGGCCATGAACCGGCTGTAAACGCGCCGCTGCTGCGCAGTCAGCGTGTCCCACGCCGGGTCGCCCGATTCGCGCACGGTCAGCGTCGCACTGGACGCGACGATCCCCAGGGTCTGCTGCCTGCTGAAACGCTCCGCGCGAATGCGGTCCCAGCCTTTCTCGTAGACCGGCACGTACCGTTCGATGTACGGACTTGATACCTGAGTGGGCGCGTGGGCCACGGGCATCCCGAGATACAGAAAGAACGGACGCTCAGGTGCGGTCTTGCGGTGGGTCCCGATCGCGGAGATCGCGTGATTGATCAAGTCCGCGGACAACTGGTAGGCCGGCTGGTCCGATGGTTGAGCGGTCGAGTTACCTTCGAAGACTTCGGGTCGGTACTGATCCGTCCATCCCATCTTGAAGCCGTAGAACAAATCGAACCCCCGCTGGAGCGGAAACGAGGCGTTCCAACCCAGCTGCCCCGAGTCGTAGCGCGGACTCAGATGCCACTTGCCCACCGCGAACGTCGCATAGCCCACGCGACGCAATGCCTCGGGCAGAAATTCGACGTTTGGTGGGATCTCGCCTTTGTACGCGCTCGTGTCATTCGGGTCCGGTGCCGAGAGATTGGACGGCAGAGCTGTCATGCGCAGTGTCTGCGCATTCCGGCCCGTGAGCAACGATGCGCGCGTGGCGGAACAGATCGCGTTCGTATCGAATCGTGTGTACCGAAGTCCACGTTTGGCAAGGCTGTCGATGTGCGGCGTGGCGATCTCCGATCCGAATGCCCCTAGATCCGAAAAGCCAACGTCGTCGAGCGCGATAATGACGATGTTCGGTCGTGCAGCTGCGGGCTGTCTTTGTGTGCCGAGGGACCTCGCCTGTGGCACAAGGGAGAGCGTCAATGCAGCGACTGCGAGTAACAGACCCGCCGATGCGAAGGTGGCTCGACGATTGATCTTCACGTGACCTCCTATGCCGCTGGCGCGCCAGCTCGGCCGCCCTGCATCATGCGGCGCCGATCCACGATTTCCTCCGTCGTGCGCCTCAAGTCGGCTGCAAGAGTGTCAAGCAAGACGCGCAGAACTTCCGCTAGGCGTTCGGCCGTCGAGAGTCTTATACCTCTTCCGCGCCTGGCCATAAGGGTGGGGGGGACGGTGGCACGTCACCACGCTCGCCAGGGCTCTCCGGAGGGCCGCTTAGTGGCCCGGCCAGTCGTCGGGGCTGCCAAGGACCGTCAGCTCGTCGTGCGACTGCCTGCGGATCTCCGGGCTCGTCTGGAGTGTGTCCGGGGAGACCCTGTCGTTGCTCGTGCGACGCTGACGGCCAGCTGGCCGGGGTGGCCTCGGCGTCCAAGGTCCCGCTTGAGCCCGCATTCGCGCAGGGATCCTCGCGAGCCATCAAGGGGCGGCCGAGAATCCCTGTAACTCGCAGACTGGCTTGGTGGACCGCGGGGGGATCGAACCCCCGACCTCCTGATTGCGAACCAGGCGCTCTCCCAGCTGAGCTAGCGGCCCGTCGAGAGAGAAGCAGTTTACCACCACGCCCCCTCGGGAGCGAGGCAAACACCGCGGTGATCTGCTAGAGTCCTGAGCCGGCTCACGATACCGGAATGGTCGATTTCAACCGCCAAGAGCGCACGATCCGGGTCAAGATCGCCTACTACGGCCCGGCGGTCGGCGGGAAGACCACCAACCTCAAGGTCCTCTACGAGCGCGCGCGCCAGGGGCGGCGTGGCGAGTTCGTCTCGGTGAACTCGCAGCAGGACCGCACGATCCTGTGCGACCTGCTGCCGCTCAAGTCCTCGGGCTTCATGGGCTACGACCTGCGCTTCCAGCTCGCGGCGGTGCCCGGGCAGGCGATCTACGCGCCGGCGCGGCGCGTGGTGCTGCGCGGATCGGACGGCGTCGTGTTCGTCGCCAACTCGGCGACCGACCGCTGGCACGAGAACCAGCAGTGCTTCCGCGAGCTCTCGGGTCACCTGCTCGCGCAGCAGCTCGACCCCACCACCATCCCGATGGTGATGCAGTACAACAAGCGCGACCTGCCGGACGTGATGGACCTGGACGCGCTCAACCGCGGCCTGAACGCCAGGCGCTGCCCGTTCTTCGGCGCGGTGGCGACGCGCGGCGAGGGTGTGCTCGAGACCTTCACCGAGATCATCCGGATCACGCTCGAGGACCTGTCGCGGCGCCATGCCGCGATCGCGCTGCCGCCGGACCAGACGCTCGAGGAGTGGGCGCAGCAGGCGATCGTGTCGATGTTCGGGGCGGCGCGGCACGCGCCCCCGGAGTCGAGCGACGACCACGTCACGATCGAGCTGGGCGAGGACGCGCTGCTCGGCGAGGGCGAGGCGGCGCGGCACCTGGTGAAGCTGTCGATGCCGGAGGAGCTCGCGCACGGGACGCCCGACGCGCGCTCGAGCGACGTGCTGGCCGAGTCGTACGCGCAGGCGTCGACCGAGCTCGGGGTCCGGGTCAACGACATGCGCGAGGAGCGCGATGTCGCGCGCTCGCGGCTGGCCGAGCTGAAGCTCGCGCTCGAGCTCGCGGAGCAGCCCGCGGCCGAGGGCGAGGTCGAGGACCGCGCGCAGCGGATCCTGTCGATCCTGATGCGGGCGGGCGACGCCGCGAGCGCCAGCCTGCTGCTCACCACAACGGACCCGCCCCAGATCCTGGTGCTGCCGCCGCTCGTCACCGACCCGCTCGCGCGCACGAGCTGGGGCGCGGTCCATCTCCACGAGCTGCGCGGGCTCGCCAAGGCGAAGCTCGAGGAAGGCCGGGAGCTGCCGGAGCTCAAGAAGGCGCTCGGCGACAGCGAGCCCACGTTCGAGTCGGTGGCGCTCGTGCCGCTGCGCTCGGCCGAGCGCGTGCTGGCGCTCGCGCTCCTCTACTACCGGCCGCACATGACGCTGCCGAGGCCGGACGCGCTCGAGCACGTCGGCTTTCTCGGCCGCGTCCTGGCCGGCCCGCTCGAGGCCGCGGCCGCGCGCGAGGCCACGGCCAGCGTGGACCGCATGCGCGCCGTCTCGCGCGCCTCGGCCGCGGCGATCGCCTCGCTGCTCACGCGGCTGCCCGGGGGCTCGACGCGCCGGGCCACGCTGTCGCTCGAGGACGTGCTGCAGCCGCTGCGCGTCCCCGGCGTCACGGTCACGATCCAGGACGGCACGCCCAAGGTCACGGGCGACCCGGCGCTCCTGCGCTTCGGCGTCGCGACCCTGATCGCGCGCTGCGAGGCCGCGGCGCTCGAGCGCTCGATGATTCCCGTGATCGGCGTCTACGCGGGTCCCGAGGACGGCGGGGTCCGCGTCCACGTCTGGGTGGGGGAGTCCGCGGCGGCCGTGGGCGCGCCGGTCGTGGCGGAGGCGTTCAGCGCCGACGCCGACGCCGAGATGAGCGCCGTCTACGCGATCATGGCCATGCACTCGGGCGGGCTGGCGGTGCCCGAGTCGCACGGCGCCGTCGTCCACTACGTGCTCCAGCTCGCCGTCGCCGGCTGAGGCGCGAAGAGCTCGGGGACGGACGCCCATGTCGCTGGTCGATCGCGAGGCGCAGGAGGCACGCGAGGCCGAGCAGCTCGCGCCCTGGGGCATGCGGAGTGCTCTGAGCCGCGGGCGGCGCTATCCCGAGGCCGAGCACGCGATGCGCACCTGCTTCCAGCGCGACCGCGACCGCGTCGTCCACAGCTCCTCCTTCCGGCGCCTCGAGTACAAGACTCAGGTTTTCGTGAACCACGAGGGCGACAACTACCGGACCCGTCTCACGCACAGCCTGGAGGGGGCGCAGATCGGCAGGAGCGTCGCGCGCGCGATGCGACTCAACGAGGAGCTCACCGAGTGCCTCGTGCTCGGCCACGACCTCGGCCACACGCCGTTCGGCCACTCGGGCGAGCGCGTGATGAACGAGCTGATGCGCGATCATGGCGGCTTCGAGCACAACCGCCAGACGCTGCGGATCCTCGAGGTGCTGGAGCGGCGCTACCCGGAGTTCCCGGGCCTGAACCTCACCTGGGAGGTGCGGGAGGGGATCATCAAGCACCGCTCCGACTCGGACGCACAGGCGCCCGCGGAGTACGCGCCCGGCGAGGCGCCCACGCTCGAGGCCCAGCTCGTCGACTACGTGGACGAGATCGCCTACAACAACCACGACGTCGACGACGGGCTGAGCTCGGGGATGTTCTCCGTCGACGCCATCCGCGAGGTCGCGCTCTTCCGCGAGGCGCACGACGCCGTTCTCGCGCGGCGCATCGGCGACGAGCGGCTCGAGCGCCACGCCGTCGTGCGCTTCATCATCGGCCGCTCCGTGGCCGACCTGATGGAGGCGAGCCAGGCCAACCTGAGCGCGGCGGGTGTCGGCTCGGTGGCGGACGTGCGCGGGGTCGGGCGCCGGCTGGTCGGCTACTCGGACGCGATGGCCGCCCGCGTCCGCGAGCTCAAGCAGTTCCTGCTCGCGCGCATGTACCGCCACTACCGCGTGGTGCGGATGGGGGACAAGGCCGGCCGCATCCTGCGCGACCTGTTCCAGTCGTACGTGGGCGAGCCGGGCCAGCTGCCGCCGCACTTCCAGGAGGCGCTCGAGCGCGACGGCGTCGAGCGCACGGTCTGCGACTACATCGCCGGCATGACGGATCGCTTCGCGGTGGACGAGCACCAGAAGCTCTTCGACCCCACCGTGCGGGTGTAGCGCCCGGCGGGCCCTCGCGGTGAGCGCCACGGTCCTGCTGCTCGTCCTCTACGGTGCGGCGCTCGTCGCCGCGGGCCTGTGGGCGTCGCGCCGCGTGAGCCGCTCGAGCCAGTTCTTCGTCGCGGGGCGCTCGCTCTCGGGCGGGATGGTGTTCGCGACGATACTGGCCGCGAACATCGGCGCGGGCTCGACGGTGGGCGCGGCCGGCCTCGCCTACCGCGAGGGCCTGTCGGCCTGGTGGTGGTCGGGATCCGCGGCGATCGGCTGCCTGGCGCTGGGGCTCGTCGTGGCTCCGCGGCTCTACCGGCTGGCGGCCGAGCACCAGTTCCTGACGGTGGGGGACTTCCTCGAGTGGCGCTTCGACCGCGCCGTGCGCGTCGTGATCGCCGCCGTGCTCTGGGTCGGGACACTCTCGCTGCTTGCCGGACAGCTGCTGGCGATGGCGTGGGCGTTCGACGTGATCGCCGGGACGCCGCGCGCCGCCGGCGTGCTCGCGTCCGCCGCGATCCTGGTCGCCTACTTCGGCCGCGGCGGCATGCAGGCCGCCGCCGTCGTGAACCTGCTGCAGCTCGCGACCAAGCTCGTCGGCTTCGCGCTCGCCGTTCCCTTCGCGTGGGCCGCCGCCGGCGGCTGGGGCGGGCTCGCCGCCGCGGCGGGTCCCGCTCGGGCGGAGTCGTTCGGCAGCATGGGCGGCATGGGGCTCTCCGGCATCCTGGGGCTCGCCGTCGTGTTCGTGCCGTCGTTCGTGGTCTCGCCGGGCCTGCTGCAGAAGGCGTTCTCGGCGCGCTCGGCGGGCGCGGCGCGCGGGGCGGCGCTCGGCAACGCCGCGGCGCTCGCCGTGTTCGCCTTCGTCCCGGCGCTCCTGGGGATGGCGATGCGCGCGCTCGAGCCCGGGCTCGCGAACTCGGAGCTGGCCCTGCCGCGGCTCGCGACCGACGTGCTGCCGCCGTGGATCGGCGGCTTCGCGCTGGCCGCGCTCTTCGCGGCGGAGCTGTCGGCCGCGGACGCGGTGCTCTTCATGCTCTCGACCTCGCTCAGCCGCGACCTCTATCAGGCGCTGCTGCGGCCGAGCGCCGACGACGCGGACCTGCTGCGCGTCGGACGGCTCGCGGTCGTCTTCGGCGGGGCGGCGAGTGTTCTGCTCGCGCTGCTGCTGCCGTCGGTCGCGTCGGCGCTGAAGCTCTTCTATGGCGTGATGACGGCGGCGCTCTTCGTGCCGCTCGTCGTGGGGCTGCTGTGGCGCCGGCCCTCGGCGCTCCACGCCAAGCTCGCGATCGCCGCCTCGATCGGGACCACCCTCGGCCTGCTTCTGGCGCTCCGGGGCCGGCCCGAGGCCGAGTGGGTTCCGTCGGCCGCGGGCATCGCGCTCGCGGCGCTCGTCTTCGCCTGCGCCCGCTTCGGGACGCCCGGAGAGCGTGGCGCGGGTGCTAGCATCGGGAAGACATGATGCCGATCGGCCGGCGCGAGTTCTCGGCGGCGTTGGCGACGTCGCTGTCGGGAGCCTGGCCCGCCGCGGCCGGCGACCCGCAGGGCTCGGCCTCGAAGGCTCCCGGAGCCGCCGGCGGCTTGACCGACATCGGCGGGCTGCGCGTCGGGCACTTCACGGACTCGCGCCGGCCGACAGGCTGCACGGTGGTGCTCGCCGAAGCCGGTGCCGTCTGCGGCGTCGACGTGCGCGGCGGGGCGCCCGGCACACGCGAGACCGACCTCCTGGACCCGGCCAACACCGTCGAGCAGGTGCACGCGATCGTGCTCGCGGGCGGCTCGGCCTTCGGTCTCGACGCCGCCACGGGAGTGATGCGCTATCTCGAGGAGAAAGGCATCGGCTTCGCCGTCGGCGACGTGAAGGTGCCGATCGTCCCGGCGGCGATCCTGTTCGACCTGGGTGTCGGCGATTCGACGATCCGTCCGAACGCGGCCTCGGGCTACGCCGCCGCACAGGCCGCGACGAGCGGCCCGGTCACCGAGGGCTGCGTCGGGGCGGGGGCCGGCGCGACGGTCGGCAAGCTGTAGGGCCTGGGCCGCGCGATGAAGGCGGGGATCGGCACCGCGTCGCAGCGGCTGCCGGGCGGAGGAACCGTCGCCGCGCTCGTGGCGGTGAACGCGTTCGGCGACGTCGTCGACCCGGCGACGGGTCGCATCGTCGCTGGCCTCCGCAGCGCGGACGGCAAGTCCCTGCGCGGGACGATCGCCGCGCTCGTGGCGGGAGACGCGTCTGCAGCCGCGCTCGGGCGAGAGCACGGCGATCGGCGTCGTGGCGACGGACGTGGCGCTCGCCAAGACCGAGGCGCGCCGCGTCGCCGAGATGGCCCACGACGGCTTCGCCCAGGCCATTCGCCCCGTCCATACGCCCGTCGACGGCGACACCCTGTTCGCTCTCTCGACCGGAGCGGTCCGGCGCGAGCACGCGGCGCTCGTCGTCGGCTCGATCGCCGTCGAGGTCGTGGCGATGGCCGTGGTTCGCGCCGCCCTTCTCGCGACGGGGCTTCCGGGCCTTCCGGCCGCCGCCGATCTCGCCCGAGGCTGATCGCTTTCGCCCGCGGCGGTGCGGGAGCTGTCGATCACCTGCTGGTTTCCTGTGCATCGCCTGTGGGAAAGGCGCCGCCTGGCTGTGGAACGCCGGTGCGCGGCCTGTGAAGAAGCCGTGGGTCTCCTGTGGAAATCGGCGGGCCGGCGGTGGAAAAATGCCGCTCGGCTGTGGATCGCGCGGTGCACGCGCAGTGGAAAAGCGGGGTGCCGCCGTGGATGACCTGTGCACGACCTGTGGATGACGACTTGACGAGGCGCGGCGGCAGCGAAGCGGTTCTCGTGGCGGGGGTCAGCTTCGGCTCGGCCGCGGTCCTCGCGGCCGCGTTCCTCGCCTGGCTTGCGGGAGCGTTGACGCCGCTCGTCTCCGCGACGTCGATTCTGGCGGGAGCGGTCGCGGCCGCGTACGCCGTTCGAGGCCTGCGCCCGCCGTCGCCGGCCGAGGCCGCCTTCACGCGCTGGGATGCCCTGGCGCTCGCTGCTTTCGCGACCGTTGCGCTGCGCCAGTTCCTCTGGATCGTGTTCGAGGACCGGGGTTGGCTGCTCACGCTCTTGCCTCACAACTTCGGCGACCTGCCGCTGCACTGGACCTACGTCCGGCAGCTGGCCTCGGGAGCTCCGTTCTGGCCCGAGAACCCGATCCTGACGCACACGCGGCTGCGCTATCCGCTGGGCGTCGACCTGCTGACGGCGGCGTTCGTCTCGCTCGGCGCCGGGCTGCCGCTCGTGCTGAAGGCGATGGGCCTCGCCGGCGCGCTGCTGACGGCGCTCGCTCTCCGGCGCTGGGGCGGAGCGTTCGCGGTCGCCGGCTTCCTGCTCTGCGGCGGCCTCGCCGGCCTGCCCGGCCTCTTCCAGCTGCGGCTCGTGGACGTGGACGGCGTGGTGGCCTGGAAGAACCTCTTCCTCGCGCTGTTCGTGCCGCAGCGCGGCTTCCTGCTGGCGCTGCCCGCGGGCCTGCTGCTGCTCGACAGCTGGCGTGGCCGGCTGCTGCGCGGCGAGCCTCAACGCCTGGCGAGCTGGGTGGAGGCGCTCGCCTGGGGAGCGCTGCCGCTCGTGCATCCGCACAGCTTCGGCTTCGTGTCGCTCGTCTTCGGCCTCTGGGCGCTCGGCTCCGGCCGCTGGCGGGCGGCGCTGCCGAGCCTCGGGCTGGCCGCCGTGCCCGCCGCGTGGGGTCTGCTGCTGGTGACGGGCGGCGCGCACGCGGGCGGCAGGCTCGTGGGCTGGGCGCCGGGCTGGGTCATGGGCCAGGAAGCCCCGCTCGGATTCCTCGCGCGGAACTTCGGTCTCTGGCTGCCGCTCGGGGCCGCCGCGCTCGTCGTCGCGGCGCGCGCCCGCCAGCGCGACGCGCTCCTCGTGCTCGTGCCTTCGCTCGCGCTCTTCGCCTCGCTCTTCTTCGTGCGGCTCGCCCCCTGGGCCTGGGACAACACCAAGGTGATGCTGTGGTGCCTGGTGGCCGTGCTGCCCTGGCTGGATCGCCTCGTGCTCGCGCGGCTCGCTCCGGCCGTGCGTGCGCTCGCGCTGGTGCTGCTCTTCGGCTCGGGGCTCGAGAGCCTGCTCTGGGGCTGCCTGGGGCCGCTGCCGCGGCTCGAAGCTGCTGAACCCCAGCGAGTACGCCGGCGTGTGCGAGGCGCTCGCGCGCGTGCCGACGACTCGCGTCGCGACGCTCGCGACCTTCAACCATCCGGTGGCGCTCTGTGGCCGGCCGATCGTGGCGGGGTACGCGGGCAGCCTCTGGAGCCACGGCTTCGACGCCTCCGTCGTCGAGGCCAGGCTGGCACGCCTGCTTCGCGGCGAGGCGAGCCCGGGTGAGGACGCCGTCGCGCTTGGCGCGAGCCATCTGTTCTGGGGCCCTCGCGAAGCCGCGGCGTTTCCGGCGTCGCCGCGACCGTGGGAGCAGCAGGGGCCGCCCGTCGCGAGCGGGGAGCTGGGGCGCGCTCTACAGCTTGAGGTGAATACCCCGCCGGCCGCTCTTCGGGGTGCAGAAGCCAGCGGGCGTGCCGTCCGGCTGACCGCGAGCGCGAGCGCCGCGAGCACGATCGCGCCGCCTGCGAGCGTCGCCGCCGAGAGGGTCTCTCCGAACAACACCAGGGCCAGGAGCGACGCGATCAAGGGCTCGCCGAGCAGGAACAGTCCCACGGTCGGCGCCGGCAGCGAGCGCAGCGCGCGGTTCGTGAGGCCGTGGCCGCCGAGCGTCGGGACGACGGCGAGCGCCGCGAACGCCAGCCAGCTGCGTGCGGGATAGCTGCCGAAGCGCGTGCCGAAGCCCGTCATGAGCGCGGCGAGCGTGAGGCTCGCCGTGCCCCAGACGGCGAGCATGTAGGCGTCGAGCGGCAGCGTGTGGCGCAGGCCCCGGCCGATCACCTGGTAGGTCGCGAGGGTGATCGCGCCCGCGACGGCGAGCAGGTTGCCGGTGAGCGACGCGGGTGAGGAGCCACGGTCGCCGAGCGCGATCACCGCCGCGCCCAGCATCGCGAGCGGGATCGCGATCTTCACCGCGAGCGGCGGGTCCTCGCGCAGGAAGAGCCGCGACAGCACGATCGCGAAGAGCGGCGCGGTGTTGACGAGCAGCACCGAGGCCGCGACCGACGTGTGCGAGAGGCTCGCGATCCAGGTGGCGAAGTGGAGCGCCAGCGCGACGCCGGAGGCCGCGAGCAACAGGCGCGCGCGCGGGCCGAGCGTGGGCCACGAGCGCCGCGCGCCGGCCGCGGCGAACGGCGCGAGCAGCAGCGCCGCGATCGTCATGCGGTAGAAGGCGACCGCGAGCGGCGGCGCTCCCGCGAGCCGCACGAGGATGGCGCCCACGGAAACCAGCAGGACGCCGAGCCCGAGCGTCACGTAGGGCGACACGGCCGCTCAGCGGGCGCCGAGCGCTGCCCGGGCGCGGGCGAGGGCGGCGTCGAGACGCTCGAGGCGCTCGCCGCCGCCCTGGGCGAGGTTGCCGCGGCCGCCACCGCGGCCGCCGAGCTCCTCGACGGCCGCCTTCAGCAGCGCCGGCACGTCGTGCGGGAGACCTTCGGACTGCGCGAACACGAGCTGGGCCTTGTCCGAGCGGCTGGCGAGGAGTGCGATGCACGGCGCGAGCGTGCAACAATACGACGCGGATTGCTGAGGCGCTTTAAGGAAGGAATACAATCGTCGGTTATCGTGGCGGCGAACATTGTCAGAAATAGTTCCATACCCGAAGGGATATAGCGTGGCCGGACTGGTACCAGCTGGTTTCAGTTCGACGTTCGACCGTGTGTTCATTTGGCAGGCAAAGGGAAGACCGCTCCGCGCACATCACGTCGTTCATTGCCCTGGAACATTGCTGCGGCTACCGGGGCATGAGCTGATATTGAGTGCGCACCTCGTCAGCCTAATTCAGTCGAACGGCGCCGCCGTTGCCGTCGCGCCACTCATGCGTAAGTGGATCGGCGGCGCGGAGCTGGTCGCGGGTCGCGAACAGAAAGAGGGGAGCGCCGAGGCTGTGCGGGACATGCAGTCGGCGCAGCGCCTCCATCATTGACCGCATCCGGTGCTGGTCGGTCGAGACGGTGAGCACGCGAAATGTTTTCCATCCAAAATGCGGCTTAATGGTATTTTGTGATGCTGTTTTGCCGTATGATGGCTCAATAGCAAGCTAAAAGTGAAAACCAAGGGTATGAATACAAAAAAAGTGTCCCGATTGTCAGTCATTCCGTACCAAGAAGAGTGGGTCGTTTAGGGAACGCAACGATACAAATGCAACGACTGCGGACGGCAGTTCGTGCATGACACCGCTCCGTCAGCGGAAGCTTTGTGGCACGCATTCTCGCACGAACATGCGACGGTTCCGGCACTCGTACGGCGGTACGGATACGCGAGAAGTGGATACGAACGCGCCTGGATGAATATCACGTTCCCGCGTACGCGCCAGCGCCGCGTTCGATGGTCGCGATTGGGGACGCTACATGGATACACGGTTCGTGGGTGCTCGTGATACGCGACCCACACGCAGGCGAGAACGTGTACGAGAAAGAATTGTTTTCAGAAACCACCTCCGCATATCAGACGGCGCGCGCATACCTTGAAGAACAGGGTGTCCATCTCACTGCGTTCGTCGGAGACGGTAGATTGGCTACACCGTTCGTTTTTTCAGACATTCCGGTGCAGATGTGCCATTTTCATCAAATACAGATTGCGGTCCGGTACCTCACCACGCGACCAGAACTTCCCGCAGGGCAAGAGCTGCTCGCTCTCGTGCGCACACTGCCCACCACCGACAAGGCGAGCTTCACGGACGCGTTCCTTTTGTGGTGCCGCACATGGGCGAACTTCTTGAAAGAGAAGAGCATCAATCCGAAGACTGGCCGATCAGCATACACGCATCGCAGGCTGCGCTCGGCGCGTTCGAGCATCGCAGAACACATCGACAACCTTTTCACATTCCAAGACTATCCTGACCTTCATATTCCAAATACCACCAATTCGCTTGATGGCAGTTTCAAAAAGCTGAAACTCGCGCTCGGCGTGCATGCGGGCCTCTCGCGCGTGCGGAAACTCAAGCTCGTGAAGTCGCTTTTGCGCACGCACGAATAGCATCACTTTTTACCATTAAGCCCAAAATGCTTCTCGTGCGGTCTAAAAGAAAACGCGCCAGGGTGTGTGCTGGCGCGTTTTCCATGTTCGCGTTATCTGTGTGCTCGAATGGGCTATCAGTTCAACCAATTTTCAACGCTCCACCCATCAGGGCCGGAAGCGTAATCCACTTGCCACCACCAGTAGCCGTTAGCCTGTACTGGTCCGGCAGTGACCGTACCTGAAACACCCGACGGCTGCGTGCCGAGGAGCGTGCCACTTGTCGAGGGCGTGCTGCGGACATTGAGAGCACTCGTCGTCGTTATGCTCCCGCCGATTTGGAACTTGGAGGAAACAGTGGCTGTCTCGCTCGTCGTGATGGTGATCGTGCGCTGCACCGTCGTGCCGCCGCCAGAGCACGTGAGGACATACGTGCTGCTCAGAGGTGTGCTGAAGGTGTAGCTGCCGCTCGTCCCGACCGCGCCGGTCCAGCCGCCGGAAGCACTGCATGAGACCGCATTGGTCGTGG
This sequence comes from uncultured Acidobacteriota bacterium, assembly GCA_963740655.1. Classification (GTDB taxonomy): domain Bacteria; phylum Acidobacteriota; class Vicinamibacteria; order Fen-336; family Fen-336; genus DATBSL01. The sequence continues at coordinate 11,032 of CAVUFF010000011.1, read as the reverse complement.
TCCAGGTGAAAGTGCCGCTCGGGAAATCGATCGTCGGAAGCGCGGCGAGCGCGCCGACCGAGACAGTCACGGTATTCGTGCCTGTACCCCCGGCTCCGGTGCAGGAGATGGAGTAGACGGTGGTTGCGGAGGGCGTGACGACCGCCGAGCCGCTCGTCGTGCCGCCCGTGGAGAAGCCCGTGCCAGTGCAGGAGGATGCATTGGAGGAAGTCCATGAGAGGGTAGCGCTATCTCCCGTGCCGATGGATTGCGGAGATGCAGAGAGGACGACGGTCGGGGGCGGAGAAAGCGTCGTCGCACTCGCGCTGCCCGATTGCGCGGAGTTGTTGCCTGCGGCGTCGTATGCGGAGACGGTGTAGGTGTAGGCGGTCGAAGGGGAGAGGCCGGTGTCGCTGTATGAGTTCGTTGTCGCGGTGCCGACTTGCACGCCGCCACGGAATATCTTGTAGCCGGTGACGCCGACGTTGTCGGTGGAAGCGGTCCACGAGAGGTTTATCTGCGATGTGTTGATCGCGGTGGCGACGAGATTCGTTGGCGCAGAAGGTTGCGTGGTGTCGCCCCCGCCACTCGCGGCTTTGTACGCAACGGCGACCGAAAGCCAGTACCAGTTGTTGCCTGTTGCTGCCGTGAGATTGGATATACCAGCGGTCGATACAAGCTTCTGCTGTACTTGACCGGTAAAGCCCGACGCGCCTTGGCTGTTGTTGTATACGTTGGTGTCGCTCTGCGCGTAGGTGAAGTTTGTCGTCGAAAGTTCCGTGGAAGACATGAAAACCATGCCGCCGGGATCGGATGTGGTGACATTGCCACTGCTTTCGGTCGCGCCCGTGCCGCTATTGGTGACGGGCGTGCCGTCGACCGGCGAAGGGGCCATGCCGGAGTATTCGTTGATGGCGGCGAGAGAATACGCGAAGGTGCCCGAGAAACCGAGGGTCAAGGTGCCGCTTCCGGTGGCCGGAGCGCGATAAACATCTACTCTGAAGTAGTTGTTGGAACCGCTGTGTCCCGAATATGTTGCATCTCTCGTGAATGCGCCGATGGCGGCCGTGCCGGAGACCTTCGTCGGCGCGTTGATGACAGGCGCGCTATTGCGGTACGCCTGCACCGTAACGATGACCTGATTCCCGGAAGTGACGGCATTGGTGAAGGTGAGATTTCCGAGAGCCGAGGTGCCGACTTCGCCCTTGCTCTGGCCTGCGACTGCCGCTATGGCGCCGCCGCCTCCCTGCGTGGTCGCGCTCGCGCTCGCAGATTGCGCGGAATTATTTCCCGCCGCGTCGTATGCGGAGACGGTGTAGCTGTATGCGGTCGAAGCGGTGAGGCCAGTGTCGCTGTATGAGTTCGTGGTCGCGGTGCCGACTTGCACGCCGCCACGGAATATCTTGTAGCCGGTCACGCCGACGTTGTCGGTGCTTGCCGTCCACGAGAGATTTATTTGTGATGATGAGATTGCAGCGGCGATGAGATTGGTCGGCGTGCTCGGCGGCGTCGTATCGGAACCGGATGAATTATTCGCCGAGAAACTGCTGAAGCCGAAAGAATTCCAATCACTGATGTTGCTGTAGAAGCCGATGCCGGGATTGCCGGTAGTGAATGGGCCGGCGGCGCCGTCGGGGCTGCAATTTTGCCCTGTGTCGGTCGCTTGTATGATTTGTGTGCCATTGCGGTATCCGGTGATAGTGACGGGATTGGTACCGCTCACCGTACCCATGAGAGTATCGCCATTCACAAGCACGATACTCGGCGGGGTGACGTCGATGTTGCAATAACTGCCGTTGGGGCCGTTCCAGCGGGCGATGTGGCAGTAGGGATTGCCGGGGCTCACGCTGCAATAGACTTCGTAGCCTGTGATGCTGTTGGAGGAAATCGTGGAGCGTAGTCGGACTTCCGCTTCATTGACGCCGCTCAACGAGCCGTTGATCTTCACGACAGCGCTCGCCGTTTGATTCGGACTTCACGTGCCGGTGAGGATGGCCGTCGGATCTCCAAACGTCGTCGGCTGGCTCACGCCGAATGCGAAGCCCGGGGTCTTCTGAACATTACCCCAGAGATTGCCTCCGGCACTTTGCCCGCCGACCCAGTTTCCATTTTCTGAAATGGGATTCTCGGTGCCGGAGAAGCTCGTGGAGTAGCTTCCACCTCCGCCACCACCCGATTGCGTCGTCGCACTCGCGGTGTTGGAATTGCCGGAATTATTTCCTGCCGCGTCGAATGCTGAAACCGTGTACGAGTAGCTCGTACTTGGCGAGAGACCGGTGTCGGAGTAGCTGTTTGTCGTTGCAGTGCCCACCTGCACGCCTCCGCGGAATATCTTGTAGCCTGTCACGCCGACATTATCCGTGCTTGCGGTCCACGAGAGATTTATTTGCGACGATGAGACTGCGGTCGCTGCAAGATTGGTCGGCGTGCTCGGAGGTGTCGTGTCGCCTCCGCCTCCGCCACCCGTTACGAGCGGATGCGGATACGTGTAAGGGGTGTAGAACGACGTCCACGTATTCGTCGACGAGCATTTGTAGAGCGTGTTGGTGTCTGTGGCCCAGTATGCGACGCCTGTGGTGCAAGTGGACGGACGAGCGGAGAGCAAGCCAGAGCCGATGCCTGATGTGCCGTTGAACGATGCGTTGCCCACGTAGAAGTCGCGATCTTGGGCCTCGACTGTCGGGCTGTAATTATTCACGAGCAGGTTCGCGTAGCCCGGCGCTCCGGTGTAATTGTTGTTCCATATATACACCGGCTCAAGTGCCTGATGCGGCCATGCGATGGTGCCGGTCGTGCTGTTGACTTTATTGGGCGCCATTCCGGTGAGGAGGTCGCCCTTGCCGCGACCGGGCTGGTCGATACAGGCATACCCGGAAGATGAGTCGGTATTCTGGTCCCACGCGGAGCCCGTGCCATTGAAGGCTGTGCCGCAGTAGCCCCAGCCGGCCGGCGTCGGACTCTCCGGATACGTGCTGTTATCCTTGCGCATGGAGTGAAGTGAGAGGAAGTGTTCATATCCTGATGGAGACGTGTTGCCCCACACGACTCCGGTGCCCGAGCTCAGGAAGAAGACGTTGAATTGCGGCGTGCTGTTGGATCCGGTGAAAGTGTTCTGGTAGATCTCCCACGCGCGACATCCGCGGCCATCCGATCCTCCTCCGCCTGTCGGGTGAGTTTGAAGACCTGTGTTGTTGAAGGTGTTGTGCCGCATGACGAATTGTCCGCCTTCGGTGCAGTCGTTGGCAATGCCCCCGTTGAACGTGTTGTCTTCGAAATACAAGGAGTAGGCACTGCCGAGCATGGTGTTGTTGGCCCATGAAGCATCGCCATTACCATTTACATCTCCGAACTGAGTGCCCTGGTACTCGCGGGTCATGTTTGCTACGCCCGATGGCGCATCGGCGTGTCCAGTGAAGGGCACGCTGTCATGTCGGTGAAAGTCCGACCGGAGCCAAAAGACTCAGGCTCCGAAGCAAGGGAGGCGCTGTGGCGCGAAAGCAAGACGGCGGAGCCCTCCGACAACATACTCGAAAGGAGTATGCGCGAAGCATCAGGTTGCAACGTGCAGTGAACGCAGACGTAGCCTCGTTACATGGTTCAACCGGTGGCCGAGACGGTCGATAACGCGCGAAGGCAGCAAGGGCCGACGAAAGGAGTCCGAAGCGGCGGTCCTCACCGGCGGGGTATCAGCGGCGACATGATGCGAACGACAGCGTGTCAACTGGAGAGACCCTCGACGCCCGGCAGGCGAAATCCTGCCGAAGAGACACTTCCTATAACCGAGAGTGGGAAATGGAAGGGTAGGCGTCAGGGAGTTGGATCGGGTCATATTACCGCCGATGGGCGTGCAGCAAAACGCGCCCGGAGGGAAGGGCCCGGACCGATGAGGAATTCCGTTGGTCCAAGCGAGGCAAGGGTGAGATGACAAAGGCACCCATCGCGTTGCAGGAGCTTCGACGGCGGATATATCGGAAGGCGAAGTCGGAAAAGGCCCATCGCTTCTGGGGCATCTTCGTCCATGTGACACGGACGGAGACCCTCGAGGAGGCCTACCGTATAGCCAAGAGGAACGGCGGTGCGGCGGGAATTGACGGTCAAACATTTGCGACCATCGAAACCGCCGGACTGGAATGTTTCCTGGCGGATATAAAGGACGACCTCGAAACAGGCAGGTACAAACCCCATCCTAACCGCCGGGTGGACATCCCCAAGGAACAGGGAAAGTTCAGAACGCTGCAGATTCCCTGCATCCGCGATCGCGTGGTGCAGGGAGCGCTGAAGCTAATCCTCGAAGCGATCTTCGAGGCGGACTTTTGCCCGAACTCCTACGGGTTCCGCCCCAAGCGGTCACCGCATCGTGCCCTGGCGGAAGTCAGGCGCAGCCTGATGCGCAGGATGACGACGGTCATCGACGTCGATCTGGCCAAGTACTTCGATAATGTTCGACACGACGTACTCCTGGGCAAGATCGCACGCAGGGTGCAGGACCCGAAAGTGCTGCATCTCGTCAAACTGATCCTCAAAGTCGGCGGAAAGAAAGGGGTGCCGCAAGGCGGTCCCTTCAGCCCGCTGGCCGCGAACATCTATTTGAACGAGGTGGACTGGTACTTCGATGACCTACGCCGAAAAACGGCGCAAGGGCCCTATGAGGCGATCAACTATCACCGCTTTGCGGATGATACGGTGATCACCGTCAGCGGGCATGGGAGCAAGCGGGGCTGGGCCGAACGGGCTCTGCAACGCTTGCAAGAGCAACTGGAACCCTTGGGGGTCGAGCTCAACCGCGAGAAGACCAAAATGGTCGACACGTTGAAGGGCGAAGCCTTCGGGTTCCTTGGGTTTGACCTGCGCCGCGTGCGTAAACGACAGAAGGCCGGCTACACAATCCAGATGACCCCCAAGAAGAAGGCCCGAAAGGCCGTGAAAGCCAAGATACGGGACATCATCCGAAGCGGGGGCGCCACCCCCGTGACGGTGATTGTCGACCGCGTCAACGCAGCCGTGGCCGGCTGGGTCAACTACTTCCGGGTCGGCAATTCCAGTCGTGCCTTCAGCGAAGTGCGCGACTATCTGGAGATGAAGATCCGTACCCTTCTGACGCGACGCAAGCGGCGGCGAAAGACCAGCATCGGATGGCGGAGATGGAGTAACGCGTATCTCTACGGCGTGCTGAGGCTGTTTTGGGACTGGAAAATCCACCCCTTGCCCGGCGCGGCGACATTCGCGTGAAAGTGGCCGCCAGTACCGAGACGACACATAACCCTTCCGAAGAACCTTGTTGGGTGAGCTGCTTGAGGGAAAACTTCACGAGCAGTTCTGATGGGGAGGAGCTGGAAACGGGCCCAGCCGCAAGGTCCGGCACCGCGCCAGTTCCTTACCCGACAATATGCTGTGATCCACGACGCCGTACACGGCTCCCCAGAACCAGACACCTACAGTGACAGCTCCCGAGGTTACGAAATGCATGTGATCAAGACGGACGTTTTGAGAATTGCCCGACAAGGTCAGATCGCTGTGATCCCTAGCGCTTCCAGTACCTGACTGGATTGTTATGCCTGCCATGCGGAATTTCGACGTTGCTCCGGCGGTCGTGATATTCAAGATCGCAGTGTTGCCTGAGGCATCATCCAAAAGCACTGTTGCATCGCCACCGCCTGTCGTGTTCAGGTTACCTGCTCCCAAGATGGTGAGGTTGGTACTGCCAGACGGGACGGTGTATGAGATCGTCTGCGTCCAGTGGCAGGTGCCTGCGGGAATGTTGACCTGTGTCGTTGCAGCGGTGACCGAGTTGAGTGCCGTTTGCACATCGCTCGCGTTGCAGCTCGCTGCGGTGATGGTCGCCGCGGATGCCGAAAGTGGAAAAAATAGAAAACACGAAACGCCAATCGCGAGGACGCAGAGGAGAAGAGCGTGCGCGTGAGAGGAAGCGAATAAACGGGAATTGATAGAACGCATAATAAAGCAGAGAGTTTTGCTAAAAATAATATCCCAATTATGGACTGTATATTGTTGATAGTATAGGGGGCAGAAATGGGATGTGGGGATAGGTACCTTTGTTTGGTATAATGAACGTGTGACTTCTGCACCTGATTTCAGTATGTCGAGACCTCTGCAAAAAAGAGCATGGTGCATTCTCGCAGTCCTGCTCGCGCTGCCGTTCGTTTTCTTCTTTCCGCATTCCACGCACGCGCTCACGTGCGGCACGGGCGCGAGCGGCATCACTTTCTATGACAACGGCGACGGCACCTGCGTCGGCTTTCTTACGACGCCGGGCGCCGGCACATTTACTGTCCCTACCGACTGGAATTCATCCAATAATTCCATCGAAGTCATCGGCGGCGGGGGCGGAGGCGATGGTTTAACGGTGCCGGGCAGCGGAGCGGCGTATTCGAAAAGGACGAATCTCTCCATTTCGGGGACTGTCGGCTACAGTGTGGGGGCGGCAGGGGCCGCAGGCACCTCGGGCAGTCAAAACGCGACCAACGGCGGTAATACGTGGCTGTGCAATTCCACTACCAATTGCACGAGTGCTGTGGATTCGGCCGCCATCATCGGCGTGAGCGGCGGCTTCGCGGATTGCGATATTGTCAACGGTAACGGCTGCATGGGTGGATACGGTCTTACGCAAGTCTCCGCATCCACGACGTACAGGGGTGGGAGTGGCGGGAATGCTCCCGGTCTCGCGGGTAGCGGCGGCGGCGGCGCGGCCGGTCCCGGAGGAGCCGGGAGAGCTGGCGGTCCTGATTCCAACGATGCCGGTAGTGGTGGCGGCGCGGGAGGGGGGAGTTCGACTGCGGGCTCGGATGGCGGCACGACGGGCGCAAATGGAGGAGAGGGTCCGGGCGGTTCCGGGCATGGAGTAGGTACGACAGGAGCAGGTGGAGACGCGACCGCAGGCTCGGGAGCTGGTGGAGCTTCGGGAGCCGTATCTGGCGGCTGCAGTGGTTGTACCGGAGGCGCGGGCGGCTCGGGCGGTGAGTGGGACGGAGCCGCATGTACCGCCGCCGGTCTCACGCACTGTGGCGCGGGCGGCGGCGGCGGCGGCGGCGGTCGTGATACTGGCGGCAGCACCGGGTTTGCGGGAAAAGGGGGTGGAGCGTATGGCGGCGGCGGCGGCGCCGCATCTTCCGGTACCGGAACCCACGCGGGAGGCGCGGGCGGGCAGGGCATTATCGTCATTACATACACGCCTGCCGAAGCCGTGCCGACAGGCCGCATCATCCGGCTCATCGGCGGCGTGCGCTTGCTAGGTGGCGTGCGTCTCGGAGGCACTTCCCCCGTGCCTAGATGAAGCAAATTCAATATGAAAAATTTAATTGTAATCGGGGTTTGTGTAATTGTAATTAGTAGCGCTGGTTTGATAGTCTGTTTTTATCTATATGGAGGCAGCGGGAGCGCACAGGGTGCCGCGGCTGCGCTTGCGGCCGATTTTGTTTTCTCCGCGAACCCATCTTCCGAACCTTCCACTGACACCTCTAGCGTCCCGCCGCCCATTTCGCAATCAACCCCGTCTACGCGCCAAGCCACCGAAGGCATGCGTGCGTATCAAAATACAGCCTTTCATTTTGGGCTTTTCTTTCCGGACAATTTGCATGCGACTGAATATAATGAGCAGGGCGGAGCACTCACGGCATCATTTCAAGACCCAGTTACGAACGAAGGATTTCAGGTATACGTGACGCCGTACGCCGGCAAGCAAATAGATACTGCGCGCCTCAAGCTCGACGAACCTTCAGGCGTGTATCTACAGCCGACCGATGTCATTATCGACGGCACGTCGGCGACAACGTTTTTCAGTACTAATGCGATTATGGGAGATACGCGCGAGGTGTGGTTTATTAAGAACGGCTTCCTCTACGAAGTGACCACCTACAAAGAGCTCGATACCTGGCTCGCAGACATATTGCGCACGTGGAAATTTATCTGATCCGATGTGGGAAGCCGACATCCGAGGCGATCGTACCAAAAGGAAAAGCGACCATTGAAGGTACGCTTTTAGTATAAGAGCCGCCGGAATTGCCGACGGCTCTTGGTTGTTCGCCCTTTAACGGCGCGCGGGATCGCTACGGGCTGGGGCAGGCCCTCGCTACACCTTGCCGGATAACGACAAGCGCATCTTCGATCGTCGCCACGCTCTCGCACGCGATCTCTTGCGTGAGAAGCTGCGGCTCCTGGTCGTCGACCGTCGTTGCTAACATCGACACGTAGACTCTTCCATCCGCGAGGGGCGCGAGTTCGATGTTGTAGAACTCGATGCTGCTCATCAGCGGCGCTGGCCGCCTTTGCGGTGGAACTCCTGCGCGCGGACCACTTGCGGCGGGTCCTGCGGTTCATCCTCGGCGGTGATCTCGCGGCAGACGATCTTGCCGTCGAGCGGGAACGCCTGCAGCATGATGTTGAAGCCGCCGTTGTCCCTGTGCGGGAACACGAGGCCGATGTTGAGCCAGTAGTCGTCCTGGCCCTCACGTCGGATTACGGAATAGGCGCGGTGCGTCGGCTGGCGCGATTCTTTGTCCGCCATGAGAACAGTCCTTTCGAGCTGGTTGCGATGTCCTGCGCGAGCAGGCACCAGGGACGCACGGCCTGGCGCCTGCCAGCGAGGATCGCGGCTCAGGAAATGGCGGGGACTATGTGCAGGGTACTTGTGCGCGGCGCTTCGTCAAGGAAGTCGGTTCGGCAGTCCAAGGTCCGGTATATTGGGGCATGTTCCGGCTCTCCAGAGACGTGCCACTATCGTCGGGGTTGGCCGTTTTTACACGACCAAGACCCAAACCGGCCGCCAGCCCGGTGGATATTTACCAGGGTTAAATCCCGAGAGTACGCCGAACAAACAACTGACGAACAACACCGACGACGAACATGATTGCGAAAAGAATAGCGATGCGCCAGTATCATTCGTATGGCGCATTCCACGCAATGACGACAGCAATACCGACAATGAGAGCGCGGATAATCGCACTCTTCGTGTTTCTGATGCGGCCATCGTAACCATCAGACATGAGGGGTCCGCGGCCCGCGCGGCTCTTGAAACTCTGGCGATTGCAGTGCTTCGTGCTCAGAATTGTACCGATGGTCGCTAAACCAGAAAGCTTGGGCGCCCGGCACTTTGCCTTGGGCTGTGAGCACGTGCTTGCCGTCCAGGTCAATCATGGCGCGAATGTCGTAAAGATCATGTAGCATCGGACTTTCCTCGAATTCTGCATCTCGATATAGACGCTATGTCGAGTTTCGACAAGCCCATCCTTAGCCTTTTCCGCTCGCGTTTCGGGGGACTGACCGGGTGTTGCTTTTTGGCTTTTCCTCGGAGAGGTCTCGAAACCCGACGAATTATGGTGCAGAGTATGCCGCAATGTATCGACCACGGCGGATATCAGTGGCATGGCGCCGTTGAGAACCGCGCGTTTGCCGAGCCTGCACCTCAACGGGGTGAAGAATCATGACTGAACGAGAGGTGTACAAGCTTGAGATTGCCCGCGAGTATCTCGACGCTGCCATCGGGTTTTTTCTAGCGTCGACCAATTTTTTCTGCGCAATCCACCTGGCGGCGGCTGCGGAAGAGCTATTCGGTGCACATCTCCCTGAGTGTATGCGCATCTCCACGTTAGCCTGGAAAGCGGAAAAGGCACTGAAATCTGAAACTGGACTAACCCCGTCAGATAAGGGGGCGCGCAGAAGCGTGAATGAGTGGAAGAATGAAGTTAAGCATATGAGCGACGACACCAGCCGCACATTGACAATCGATCCAACGTTTGCTGCCAAGTATCATATCGAACAAGCGCTGATCAATTTCTATAAGTTGGGGCTGCAAAAGTCGGCTGCGGTCTGGAAATTCGAGGACCATCAAAATCGCCGGATCAAATTTGGTGGATGAGCGATTTCTTGCGGGAGTTTGCCCCAGAACTCGTGTTCAAGACGTACCGAACCGAAAGAGCGTTTACGCCCTTCTGGCTTCAATCCTTCACGTGCTCAAACGCCGCCATGCGAAATGTCGCCAGTCGTCCTCGCTGACAAGAAAGCCTTCACGTTCTAGCGGCTTGATCGTTCGATTGTTGTCAGACTTTGTTTTTGCAGTCAGGGAGCGATTGCTGTTCTTTGCGTAGGCGAGGAGTGTAGTTGCCACCCCGCGGCGTTGATACGTCAACGAAATCGGTGGCACCCCACGGTCGGTGCCCGGGCATGACCCGACTATTCGGAGAGGTGCCAGTCTATGAATTCAGCCCGCTGTGCGTAGCGACCCCTTTCAAGCGTAGTCGCAAATGGTGGAAATCTGGTAGAAGAACAGATATATTCAACCTCGCTGTTGATGCGGGGCGATTTTTGCGGCGGTGCAGGAGACATCACGATGTCTTGCACAGCCCAATTTCAAGGTTGCTCCCATGACCCAAACGACGATAGCAAATCCAAAGGAGGACATAAAGATATTCGCGGATCACTGTGTCTTCATGCGGTCAATTTATCTACATGGCAAAATCTTGTTTGAGGACAGCACGGCCGATGAAAAGGAGCTAATGTCGCGGACGGCCAATGTCTTCTTTTCTGACTTAAACAGGACTTTCATTGAGTATCTGATTTTGCAGGTTTGCAAGATCACCGACCCAGCAAAGCACAACCTCACGATCGCCTTCCTTTTGCAGCACTATGATTTCAGTGGGGAGCCAACGACGTTAAGGCGTCTGAACGAACTCCACGAAAAGCTGCGAGCGTTTAGAGCGAAGCTCCTACCCGCGCGGAACAAGTTCATTTCTCATTCTGACCGCGCCGCCATCATGGCCGGTTTTGCGCTCGGCGTCGCAACAGAAAACGAGTGGGACGAGTTTTGGCTGAATCTTCAGGACATCGTATGCATCCTCCATGAAAAGGTTGTTGGCGGGCCAGCGTTTTACATCAACGGCGTTGCTATGTTGTCCGATGCGCACGGGTTACTGAAAGCGTTGAGGTGACCGGGTGCGTACCTCGCTAGGCTAATTCAGTCGAACGGCGCGGCCGTTGCCATCGCGCCACTCATGCGTGAGCGGATCGGCGGCGCGCAGATCGTTGCGCGGTGCGAAGAAGA
>CAVUFF010000010.1:0-102220 GCA_963740655.1 uncultured Acidobacteriota bacterium | reverse complement strand
GCGGTAGTAGTAGAAGGCGAGCGCCCACGCCGCGTAGCCCGCGAGGCAAATAGACGAGCAGGCCTCGCGCCCGCGGGCGGAAGCGGCGGACGCCGCCGGCCGCCGCGCAGCGCCAGCCAGGCCAGGCAGCCAGCAGACGAGCAGGAAGCGCGCGTCCCGGAACGGGATCTCCTGCAGTCGCTGGGTCAGGCCGAGCAGCCGACGTCGAGTGGCGGAGCGAGCAGTCCAGGACGCCGTGCGCCGCCCAGCGCGAATCGCGCAGCCCGACCGCCGGCAGGTAAGGCGAGCGGAAGACCTGGTTCAGGAACGGGAAGACCGGGTTGCCGAATCGCTGCCACAGCTCCGTAGCACCAGTAGCCGGCGACCGCGAGGTAGCCGAGAGCGCGCCCGACCGAGGCCGACGCCAGCGCCGGCGCCAGCGCCGATTCGCCAGACCGTCCGAGGGCGACGAGGCAGTGCGCGAGCGCGATTAGGGCCGAGCGCCATCGTGAGCTTGAGACCGACCGCCGCGCCGGCCAGGACCCCCGCTGCGAAGCAGCCGCCACGCGGACCGCGTCGCCGGTCGCGCGTCGCGAGCGCCGTGGCCGCGAGGCAGCGAGCGGCCGAGCGCCGGCAGCGAGGCCGTGGTGTCGCCGAGCGTCGTTCCGAGCAGCGAGCGCACGGTCGGCCCCGAGGCCGCCAGCAGTGCGGCGAGACAGCGCGAGCAGCCGTGAGCGCCGGCCGATCGGGGAGCACGACGCGGGCGAGCCAGAAGCAACCAGGACCGCGTTCAGGCCCTGGAGGCTTCCCAGCAGGAAGCTGAAGACGCGCGGCGACAGGTGCACGATGCCGAGGTAGTGGAAGGCGTCCATCACGGGGTTCAGGTAGGTGCCGAGAGCGGCCGGGGCGAGGTCCTGGTCGAGCCGTCCGTGCACGAAGGCGTAGCCGATGTAGAGGCGGTAGCGATAGAGGTCGATGTTGGCATCCTGTCCTTGCAGCACCGCCGCCACGCCGGAGCCCACGAGCAGAGCTGCCACGGCGGTGATGAGGTCGGAGGAGATCTGCGGGAATCGGAGTCGCCACGCGCGTCACTGGACCGGGCTCCCTTCGGGCCGCCGCGACGCAGCCATAGCTTGTCGGCCTCGACGACGCGCCGGCCTCTTCGAGTTCGTTGAGCGTGGCGGATTCGCGGAAGCCCTCGCTCGGCGAGCAGGCGCGCATCGCCTCGTAGCTCCCGCGGCGCCGAGCGACCTCGAGCAGACAGCCGGCGCAGCGCGCCACAGGTTGTCCATGCCCTTGAGGGCCTGAGGCTCCGCGCCCTGCAGGTCGAGCTTCACGAGCACCGCTCGCCCGGGACCGTGAGCTCCTCGAGGCGGACGGTCGTCACGCTCCAGGTCCGGCCCGGGCCCGCGTCCATCACAGAGCTGCACGAGGTGATGCGCCCGTGGGCTGAGAGAGTGTGCCGGCCCGGCGCGTGCCAGAGCGCGGCCTCGACCACCGAGAAGCCGCGCCGCCGCAGCCGACTCGCCGACGCCGGGTGCGGCTCCACGCAAGCAGCGGGACGCCCGGGCACGCCATCCGCGCGAGCGCGGCGAACTCGCCGATGCTCGCGCCGCCGTCGACGATCGAGTCGTAGCCGGCGGCGCGAGGTGGCGGGCGATGCGCGCGTGACGCAACCAGATCTTGGCTGAACGCGTGAGCGCCGCCGGCAACAGTGGCACGCGCAGGGCGAGCAGCAGCAGCCGCGTGCCGAGCTCGTAGAGCCGGGCGTGGATCTCAGTGCGCACGGACTCGCCCCAATTGCGCGGTCGCGGCGACGCGGACTCCGCCAGCACCGACAGCACCAGCTCGGTCCAGCGCGGCAGGTGCGTCCGGAAGTCCGCCTGGCGCGCGAGCCTCCAGCTCACTTCGGCCATCGCGCCCGTGAAGCCGGAGGCCAGCACCGGCCGGCCCGTGGCCCTCGCGTTCCAGAACTTGGAGGGGAAGACCGCATCGGGTAAACGGGGGTGCCCCGCCACCAGGTGAACCTCGGCCTCCCAGTAGGAGCGCACGAGCTCCGCCGCTCTCGACGAGGGGCGGCGCCGCGCGGATCCAGTCCGGCAGCTGCCGCATGCCGGGGCCGTCACCACGCACCGTGACCTCGTAGCCGTCGTCACACAGCTTTCGGCACAGGGCGAGAAACGACGCGAGGTCGTGACCCCAGCCGAGATTGCCCGAGTAGAGCGCCGTGCGCGGCCGCGCGGGAGCCGGCTGGCCGAGCGTCGAGCGTGTTCCAGTTGCGGATCACGGTTGCGTTCGGACGCCGCGTAACCGAGGTTGCCGGCGGCTTTCACGACGTGCGGCCACGCGGCCGAGCTCGCGCCGCCAGAGCCGGTCCAGCAGCCGCGCAGCACGGGCGGGCGCGTCCCACACGGCACGGATGAGCTGCGGGTAGTAGTCCTGCAGCCAGTAGACGCCGATCGCGCGCCGCGAGCGGATCGCGCGATGAAGGAAGAGGGTCGTGGGAGGCGCGCTCGTCACGACGACGACGTCGTTCGCCGCGACGTGACTGCGGATGTAACGGCCGAACGCCTCACGTACCGACTCGTACTCGCGCGCCGTGGACACGAGCGCGCCGCGGCGTCCCTCGTAGTGAGCGAGGCGCTCGATCCGGCGTGCTCGGCGCCGGTCGGCGTCCGTGCCGATACGATCCCTGACCGCCCACGAGGCGGACCGAGGCGCCCGCTCGCGCGAGGCTGTCCGCGAGCTGCTCCGCGTAGATCCCCGTCGGTGCGTCGTCGGGCCAGAGGTATTGCGAGAGGACGTGGACGGTCGCCCCCGTCACGCCTTGTAGTTCCTGAGCGCGATCTGGTAGGACTCGCGGCGGTGGCGTAGGCCCGACTCGAGCATCACACCCGTGAGCAGAGTGAACAGCGACAGGTTCATGAGCGCGGCGGCGAGGATCGCGAGCGGGAAGCGGCCGACGAGCCGCGTCTCGGCACGTACTCGGCGATCGGCAGCGAGCCGGCAGCGAGACCGGCTGCGAAGAACAGCAGCGCGATCCCGCCGAAGAACACCAGCGGCCGGTAGTCGCGCGAGAGGACGAGCAACAGGCGCAGGATCCGCACCCCGTCGCGCACGGTGCGCAGCTTGGAGCTCGAGCCTTCCGCGCGCGCGCGAAAAGGGAACGGCCAGCTCCGCGAGCCGGAAGCCCTTCTCGACTCCCTGGACCGTCAGCTCCGTCTCGAGCTCGAAACCGCGGAACAATATCGGCACGTTCTTGTAGAAGCGCTTCGAGAAGAGACGCAGGCCCGAGAACAGGTCACCCGGCTCGTAGCGGAACACCAGCCGGAACACCCAGGCGAACGCGGCGCCGCCGAAGCGGTGGAGGGGCCGGAACGCCGCGCTCGCCGAGTCCGGCGTGCGCAGGCCCGTGATCATGTCGGCCGGGTCGCGCAGGTACTCCGCCAGCAGCAGTCGCCCCCCCGCCGCGGGATAGCTGCCGTCGCCGTCGACCATGACGACAACGTCCTCCTCGATGCGGGCGAACGCCGTGGTGATCGCCCGGCCCTTGCCGCGGCGCGGCTCGTGCCACACCTCCGCCCCGGCGTCGGAAGCCACGCGTGCCGTGGCGTCGGTCGAGCCGTTGTCGACCACGACGATGCGTGCTTCGGGAAGCTCGCGGCGGAACTCGGCAACCACGCTGGCGATGCCGCGATCCTCGTTCAGGCACGGGATCAGGACGGCGACGCTCGGGTGCTGCGACGGGCCGGCTGGCATGGCGACGGGCAATAGTGCCACAGGGTTCCGGCGAGTCCCGTCGGCTTTGCCCGGTTGACGCCCGAAACGAGCGTGCAGTAGGCTCTCGGATCCCGTCGATCGAAGAGATCGGCCCAGTAGCGACTGAATGGCCCAGGTATTCCCGAAGACAGCGAACGAGTTTGCCAGGGCGTCGCTGGTCGTCGGCGGGATCGTGGCCGCGGCGGTCGTGGGCTCGTTCTTCTTCGTCTGGCCGCGCTCGTCCTACATGACGCGCCAGCGGGAGGCGCGCGCGCAGCCGGTGCCCTTCTACCACGTGCACCACGTGGGCGGCATGGGGATCGACTGCCGCTACTGCCACACGAGCGTCGACAGGTCGGCGGTCGCCGGGATCCCGCCCACCAAGACCTGCATGAACTGCCACGCGCAGATCTTCAAGGACAGCCCGACGCTCGAGCCCGTGCGCGCGAGCTGGCGCGACGGCACCGTCGATCGAGTGGGTGAAAGTGCACGACCTCCCCGACTTCGTCTACTTCAACCACAGCGCGCACGTGAACAAGGGCGTCGGCTGCACCACCTGCCACGGGCCGATCGACAAGATGGCCTTCGTCTGGCAGGAGAAGTCGCTGCTCATGGAATGGTGCCTCGACTGCCACCGGGCATCCCGAGAAGTACCTGCGGCCGAAGGCCGAGGTCTACAGCGTCGCCTGGCAGCCTCCGGCGAACCAGCTCGAGCTCGGAAGGAAGCTCGCCGCGGACTACGGCGTCAAGACCCGCGTCGCCTGCTCCACCTGCCACCGATGAGCCAGGAACAGCTGCCGGCCGTGCCGGTCGAGTTCGAGGGCGTGCGCCGCGCGCGGGAGGTGCCGCGCGCCGGCGCTACTGGAAGAGCCTCGACGAGCTGGCCCGCACGCCGGCCTTCCTCGAGTTCCTGCACCGCGAGTTCCCCGAGCAGGCCTCGATGTTCGAGGACCAGAAGGGCCGGCGCGAGTTCCTGACTCTCATGGGCGCGTCGCTCGCCCTCGCCGGCCTCACCGCCTGCACCAAGCAGCCCCGAGAAGGCATCCTGCCGTACTCAGCGCCAGCCCGAGCAGCTCGTGCCCGGGCGGCCGCTCTTCTTCGCGACCGCCGCGGGCCACGACGGCTACGCGCGCGGCATCCTGGTGGAGAGCCACGAGGGCCGTCCCACCAAGGTCGAGGGCAACCCGGACCATCCGGCGAGCCTCGGGGCGACCGACGTGTTCGGGCAGGCGCACGTGCTCGGGCTCTACGATCCCGACCGCTCGAAGACGGTGCTCTACCTGGGCCAGCTGCGCACCTGGGGCGACTTCCGCGCGGCGCTGCGCGAGCCGCTTGCACAGCTCGAGGCGAAGGGCGGCGCTGGGCCTGCGCTTCCTGACGGGCCGCGTGACTTCGCCGACGCTCGCCGCCCAGCTCCAGGGGCTGCTCGCGAGCCTGCCGTCGGCGAAGCTGGGTGAGCTTCGAGCCGCGTCTCGCGCGACAACGCGCGCGCGGGCGCCGTGCTGGCGTTCGGCGAGCCGCTCGAGCCGCAGTACCGCTTCGACCAGGCCGACGTGATCCTGAGCCTCGAGGCCGACTTCGTCGTCGGCCACCCGACGAGCCTGCGGCTCGTGCGCGAGTTCGCGGCGCGCCGCCGCGCGGGCGCCGATCCGGCGGCGATGAACCGGCTCTACGTGCTCGAGGCCTCGCCCACGCTCACGGGCGCCTCGGCCGACCACCGGCTGGCGCTGCGCAGCTCCGAGATCGAGGGCTTCGCGCGCGCGGTCGCCGCGGGCTCGGCCTCGCGGTCGAGGGCGGCGCGGCGCATCCCTGGATCGCGCCGCTCGTCAACGACCTGAAGCGCGCGGGCGCGAGCGCGCTCGTGCTCGCCGGGGAGAGCCAGCCCCCCGCGGTGCACGCGATCGCGCACGCGCTCAACGAGGCGCTCGGCGCGGTGGGCACGACCGTCAGCTACACGGCACCCGCCGAGGCCCAGCCGGGCGGCGAGACGGCCGCGCTCGCGGCGCTCGTCGAGGAGATGCGGCAGGGGCAGGTCGAGATGCTCGTGGTCCTCGGCGCCAACCCCGTCTACTCCGCGCCGGCCGACCTCGAGATCGCGAAGGCGCTCGACAAGGTGCCGTTCCGCGTGCACCACGGCCTGGCGGTCGACGAGACCGCCGCGCGCGTGCACTGGCACCTGCCCGCCTCGCACCCGCTCGAGAGCTGGAGCGACCTGCGCGCGGCCGACGGCACCGCGTCGATCGTGCAGCCGCTGATCGCGCCGCTCTACCACACGCTCTCCGAGGTCGAGGTGCTCGACGCCTTCGCGCGCGCCGAGGGGACGCCGAAGGGCTACGACATCGTGCGCGCGCGCTGGCGCGCGGCGCTCGGCGAGGCCGACTTCGAGACGCGCTGGAACCGCGCGGTCCACGACGGGGTCGTGGCCGGCATCGGCGTTCGCCGCGAAAGCCGGTCGAGACGCGGCGCGGCGCCTGGCAGTCGGCGCCCGCGGCGAAGCCCGCGGGAGGGCTCGAGGTCGCGTTCCGGCCCGACGCTTCCGTGTTCGACGGGCGCTTCGCGAACCTCGGCTGGCTGCAGGAGCTGCCGAAGCCGCTCACCAAGGTCACCTGGGACAACCTCGCGCTCGTCAGCCCGAAGACGGCCGCCGAGCTCGGCGGCGTCAAGACCGAGCAGACCGCGCGCGGGCACCTGACCGAGATCGCCGAGCTGACGCTCGACGGCCGCACGCTCATGGCCCCGCTCTGGGTGCTGCCGGGCCACGCCGACGGGGTGGTCACGCTGCACCTCGGCTACGGCCGCACGCGCGCGGGCCAGCTCGGCAGCGGCGCGGGCTTCAACGCCTACCTGCTGCGCACGAGCGGCGCGCCGTGGGCGGCCTCCGGGCTCCAGGTCCGCAAGACGGGGGAGATCGCGCCGCATCGCCTGCACGCAGGACCACTGGACGGTGGAGGCGACGCCGCAGGAGCAGGCGCACGAGCGCCACATCGTGCGCGCCGTGACGAGCGCCGAGTTCGCGAGCGACGCGCACGCGGTCCAGAAGCTCGGACACGAGCCCGCGCCCGGGCTCTCGCTCTACCCGCCCTTCGAGTACAAGGGCCACGCCTGGGGCATGACGATCGACATGAGCGCCTGCGTCGGCTGCAACGCCTGCGTGACGGCGTGCCAGTCGGAGAACAACGTCCCGGTCGTCGGCAAGGACCAGGTGGGGCGCGGGCGCGAGATGCACTGGATCCGCGTCGACCGCTACTACGAGGGCCCGCCCGAGAGCCCCGACACCTACCACCAGCCGGTCGCCGTGCATGCAGTGCGAGAACGCGCCGTGCGAGGTGGTGTGCCCGGTCGCGGCGACCGTCCACAGCGACGAAGGCCTGAACGACATGGTCTACAACCGCTGCGTGGGGACGCGCTACTGCTCGAACAACTGCCCCTACAAGGTGCGCCGCTTCAACTTCCTGCTCTACCAGGACTGGGACACGCCCGACCTTCAAGATGCTGCGCAACCCCGAGGTCACGGTGCGCTCGCGCGGTGTCATGGAGAAGTGCACCTACTGCGTGCAGCGCATCAACCGCGCGCGCATCGACGCGAAGAACCAGGGCCGCGCGATCGCGGACGGCGAGATCGTGACCGCGTGCGAGGCGGCCTGCCCCGCGCGCGCGATCACCTTCGGCGACCATGAACGACGCGGCGAGCCGCGTCGCGAAGCTGAAAGCGAGCAACCGGAACTACGCGCTCCTGGCCGAGCTGCAGACGAAGCCGCGCACGACGTACCTCGCCGCGGTGCGCAACCCGAACCCGGAGATCCCGGGCGCAGCCGGCCATGGGGAGAGCCATGGCTAGAAGGATCCGGGCGGCGAGCCTCTCGATTCGAAGCCACAAAGGGGGTTCTTGGGGGACGAAGTCCCCCCAGAACAAGGAAAGCTGCCACGAGCCTGGCCGTTCTTCGAGCCTTCGGGGATCCCTGTTTGAGAGCGCGGGACCGGTCAGACGGGAGCAGTCCCGTGGCTAGCGACGAAAGGGTCGTTCATCCCGTCATCGGGCCCGGCCACACGTTCGCGTCGGTCACCGACAAGATCGCGAGCCTCGTTCTCACGAAGAGGACGCCGATCGGCTGGTTCGTCGGCTTCGCGATCTCGTTCGCGCTGCTGATGTGCTCCTCGCGACCGTCGCCTACCTGCTGCTGAAGGGCGTCGGGATCTGGGGCGTCAACATCCCGGTGGGCTGGGGCTTCGCGATCATCAACTTCGTCTGGTGGATCGGCATCGGCCACGCGGGCACGCTGATCTCCGCGATCCTGCTGCTGCTGCGGCAGCAGTGGCGCACCTCGATCAACCGCTTCGCGGAGGCGATGACGCTCTTCGCCGTGGCCTGCGCCGGGCATGTTCCCGATCCTGCACATGGGCCGCCCCTGGATCGGCGCCTACTGGCTGTTCCCGTACCCGAACACGATGGGGCTCTGGCCGCAACTTCCGCAGCCCGCTGATCTGGGACGTGTTCGCGGTCTCGACCTACGCCACGGTGTCGGCGCTCTTCTGGTACGTCGGCCTCATCCCCGACCTCGCGACGCTGCGCGACCGCGCGCAGAGCCGGCTGGTCAAGATCGTCTACGGCTTCTTCGCCGTCGGGCTGGCGCGGCTCGGCGCGCCACTGGGCGAACTACGAGATCGCCTACCTGATCCTGGCCGGGCTCTCGACGCCGCTCGTGCTCTCCGTCCACACCGTCGTGAGCTTCGACTTCGCCGTCGCGCATCGTGCCCGGCTGGCACGCCACGATCTTCCCGCCCTACTTCGTGGCCGGCGCCATCTACGCCGGCTTCGCGATGGTGCTGACGCTCGCGATCCCGCTCCGGAAGTTCTACGGGCTCGAGGACTTCATCACGCTCAGGCACATCGAGAACATGGCCAAGGTCATGCTCGCCACGTCGCTGATCGTCGCCTACGGCTACACGCATGGAAGCCTTCATGGCGTGGTACAGCGGCAACACCTATCGAGCGCTTCATGATGTGGAACCGCATGTTCGGGCCCTACGGCTGGAGCTACTGGCTGCTGATCTTCTGCAACGTGGCGTGATCAACACGCTCTGGTGGTCAAGCGCCTGCGCACGAACACCGTCTAGCTTGTTCCTGGTCGTCGCTGGTCGTGGGCGTCGGCATGTGGCTCGAGCGTTTCGTGATCGTCGTGACCAGCCTGCACCGCGACTTCCTGCCGTCGTCGTGGGGCATGCTACCGCGGCACGCTCTAGGACTGGTCGATGTTCGTCGGCACGATCGGCCTGTTCCTGACGCTGTTCTTCCTCTTCATCCGCTTCCTGCCCACGATCTCGATCTTCGAGATGCGGACGCTCGTGCCGGCGGCCGCGGGCGAGGAGAAGAAGGCATGAGCGCGCCGCTCTACGGCCTGCTCGCCGAGTTCCACGCGCCCGAGGAGATCGTGAAGGCGGCGCACGGCGTCCACGCGGCGGGCTACCGCAAGGTCGACGCCTACACGCCCTACCCGATGGAGGAGGTGCTCGACGCGCTGCACCTGCACGAGACGCACGTGCCCAAGCTCGCGCTCGCCGGCGGGCTGCTGGGCCTCGCCGGGGCTTCGGGCTCGAGTACTGGTGCTCGGTGATCGCCTACCCGCTGAACATCGGCGGGCGCCCCTTCATACTCCTGGCCGGCCTTCGTGGTTCCCGCGTTCGAGACCACCGTGCTCGGCGCGGCCTCTCGCGACGGTGGTCGGGATGCTGATGCTGAACGGGCTTCCCGCAGCCCTACCACCCCGTGTTCAACGTGAAGCTCTTCGCGACGGCGAGCCGCGACCGCTTCTTCCTGTGCATCGAGGCGCGCGATCCGCGCTTCGACCTCGAGAAGACAGGCGAACTGCTGAAGGGGCTGGGAGCATACGAAGTGTCGGAGGTCCAGCCGTGAGGACCCGGGCAATGCTGAACGGGCCGACGTGCTTTACCGACGACCGGCTCGGATCCGCGAGCGCTCCGAGGCCGCTGCGCAAGGCGCGGTCCGGCCTCGTCGCCCTATCCCTCCTCGCGCTCGCGGGGGCATGCCGGCAGGACATGCACGACCAGCCCAAGTACAAGCCGCTGCGCGAGAGCGAGTTCTTCGCCGACAAGCGCTCGGCGCGCCCGCTCGTCGAGGGCACGGTCGCGCGCGGCACGCTGCGCGAGGACGCCGCCTTCTTCACCGGCAAGGACGCGCAGGGCTTCGTGAGCGAGCTGCCGGTTCAAGCTGACGCCGCAGCTGCTCGAGCGCGGCCGCACCGGGTTCCAGGTCTTCTGCTCTCCCTGCCACGGCCGCACCGGCCGCGGCGACGGCATGATCGTGCAGCGCGGCTTCAAGAAGCCGAGCTCGTACCACGTCGACCGACTGCGCCAGATGCCGATCGGCTACTTCTACGACGTGATCACGATCGGCTTCGGCGCGATGCCGGACTACGCGGCGCAGATCGTCCCCGCGGACCGCTGGGCGATCGCCGCCTACGTGCGGACGCTGCAGTTCAGCCAGTACGCGCCGGCCTCGGCGGTTCCCGCGGACAAGCGCGCCGAGCTCGACCACAGCCTGCGGCCCCGCTGCTGCCGAGGAGCACCACCCGTGAGCCCCGCGCGCAGCGCCGTGCTCGAGCGGCTCCAGAAGCAGAGCCTCGCCGTGGGCGGAGCGTTCCTGCTGGCGCTCGCCGCGGGCTTCCTGCTCGACCGCGCGCAGTTCTTCCGCTCGTACCTGCTCGGCTACCTGTTCTGGGTCGAGGTCGCCGTGGGGGCTCTGGGCCTCTCCATGCTCAGCCACCTGACGGGCGGACTCTGGGGCATCGTGCCGCGCCGCTTCCACGAAGCGGCCGCGCGCACCTTCCCGGCGCTCGCGCTCGGCTTCGTCCCGATCGCGCTCGGCGCCTCCTCGCTCTACCTGTGGGCGAAGCCGGAGGCGTTGGCGGAGGACGCGCTGCTCCAGGCCAAGGCGCCCTACCTCAACGTGCCGTTCTTCCTGCTGCGGGCGGTCTTCTACTTCGTGCTCTGGAGCGGCCTCGCCTACCGGCTCAGCTCCTGGTCGCGGATGCAGGACGGCGCGCCGAGCGCCGCGCGGGCCGCGTCGCTGCGCGGGCTGTCGGCCATCGGGATCGTGCTGCTGTTCCTCTCGGCCACCGTTCGCATCGGTCGACTGGGGCATGTCGCTCGCGCCGCACTGGTTCTCCACCATCTACGGGGTGCTGTTCATCGTGAGCGCGGGGCTCTCGGCGCTCTCGCTCACGATCCTGCTGATGGCGCGGCTCGCGGACGAGGAGCCGTTCCGCAGCGCGCTCCAGCCGGTGACGGTACACGACCTCGGCAAGCTGCTGCTGACGTTCACGATGCTCTGGGGCTACGTGAACTTCTCGCAGTTCCTGATCACCTGGTCGGGCAACGTCAGCGAGGAGACGCCCTTCTACGTCCACCGCCTCCACGGCGCGTGGGGCGGGGTCGCCGTGCTGCTGCTGGTGTTCCACTTCGCGCTGCCCTTCGCGCTCTTGCTCTCGCGCCCGCTCAAGCGCAACGCGCGCGCGCTGGCGACCGTCGCCGCCCTCATGCTCGTGATGCAGATGGCGGATCTCTTCTGGCTCGTGGCGCCGGACCTCGTCGCCCACGGCGAGGGCGAGGTGCCGCTGCGCCTCCATTGGATGGACGCCGCCAGCTTCGTCGGCCTGGGCGGCGTGTGGCTCGCGCTCTTCACGCGCCAGGCGCTCGCGGCGCCGCTGCTGCCGGCGGGCGAGCCCGAGCTCGGCGGCGTGGTCGCCCAGGCTGAGGCTCACTAGCCCATGAGCCACGATCCCGGCGGCTACGAGCGGACCGACGCCGACGCGGGCGGCAGCTACCGCGCCGGCCTCGCGATCCTGGCGGCGATGGTGCTGACGGCGCTCGGCCTCGTCCCGGTCTACCGGCTGCTCGCGCGGTGGGAGACGAAGGCGCAGCCGCCGCCGGCCGGGGCGGTCAGGACCGACATGAGCGAGCCGGCGCAGAGCTTCCCGAGGCTCGTGATCTCCGAGCCGCTGGCGCTCGCCGCGTTCCGCGCGCAGGAGGAGGCGCTGCTCTCGAGCTACGGCTGGGTCGAGAAGGACAAGGGCCTGGCGCGCATCCCGATCGAGGACGCGATGCGGATCGTGGCCGAGCACGGCCTGCCGAAGTTCGCGCCCGCGGCCGGGACGCCCGCCGCCGCTTCGGCGCCCCAGCCGGCGGCGGCTGCCGGCAAGCAGGCAGGCCGGTGAGGCGCGCCCTGCCGCTCGCCCTGCTGCTCTTGCTCGCGCCGGCGCTCGCGTCCGCGCAGATGGGGGCGGTGCCGCCGCCGCCTCCGGCCACGCCGAGTGTCCTGCCGCAGATCGGCTTCGACCAGCACCTGGGCGGGAGCGTCCCGCTCGAGCTCGCCTTCACCGACGAGACGGGCCGCGCCGTCAAGCTCGGCGACTACTTCGGCTCGAAGCCGGTCGTGCTGAGCCTCGTCTACTACGGCTGCCCGATGCTCTGCACGCTCAGCCTGAACGGGCTGAGCGCCGCGCTCGAGGTGCTCTCGTTCGTGCCCGGCCAGGAGTTCGAGGTCGTGACGGTGAGCTTCGACCCGAAGGAGACGCCCGCGCTCGCCGCGGCGAAGAAGAAGGTCGTACCTGCGCGCTACAAGCGCCCGGGCGCGCAGAGCGGCTGGCACTTCCTGACGGGGCCGGCGGAGTCGATCGCGGCCTCACGCGCGCGGTCGGCTTCCGCTACGTCTGGGACGAGCAGACCCGGCAGTTCGCGCACCCGGCGGGGGTCGTGGTCCTCTCGCCCGAGGGGCACGTCTCGCACTACCTGTTCGGCGTCGAGTACTCGCCCGAACGATCTGCGGCTCGCGCTCGTCGCCGCCGCGGGCGGCCGGATCGGGAGCGCCGCCGACCAGCTGCTGCTCTACTGCTACCGCTACGACCCGCAGGCGGGCCGCTTCAGCGCCTCGATCCTCAACCTGGTGCGCCTGCTCGGCGTGCTGACCGTGCTCGGCCTTGCCGCCTTCATCCTGACCGCGAGCATGGCGCGCAAGGCGCAGGGCGAGCCGCGCGCGCGGACCACCGGAGAACGATGAGCCCCGCATTCCCGCTGGCGCCCGAGCGCGCCTCCTCCGTCGCCGGCGAGGTCGACGCCCTCTTCCTGTTCATCCTCGGCGTCACCGGGATCGCCGCGATCGGGATCTGGATCGCGCTCTTGTACTTCGCGATCCGCTACCGGCGCCGCTCCGACGACGAGCGGCCGGGCATGATCCACGGCTCGCTGCTGCTCGAGCTCACCTGGACCGTCATCCCGTTCCTGCTGATGTGCGCGATGTTCGCGTGGGGGGCGAAGGTGTTCTTCCACCTGAACCGCCCGCCCGACGACGCGATGACGGTGAGCGTCGTGGGCAAGCGCTGGATGTGGAAGCTGCAGCACCCGACCGGGCAGCGCGAGGTGAACGAGCTGCACGTCCCGGTCGGGCGCGCGGTGAAGCTCGTGATCACCTCCGAGGACACGATCCACAGCTTCTACGTGCCGGCGTTCCGCATCAAGAAGGACGCGGTGCCCGGCCGCTACAACCTCGCCTGGTTCCGCGCCACCAAGACCGGCTCGTATCACCTGTTCTGCGCCGAGTACTGCGGCACCGAGCACTCGCGGATGATCGGGCGCGTTGTGGTCCTGGAGCCCGAGGACTACCAGGTCTGGCTCTCCGGCGGCCCGACGCCCGAGTCGCCGGTGCTGCTCGGCGAGAAGCTCTTCACCGACCTCAACTGCATCACCTGCCACCGCATGGACGACGCCGGCCGCGGCCCCGTGCTGCGCGGCCTCTTCGGGCGCAACGTCACGCTCGCGAGCGGGGAGCAGATCGTTGCGGACGCAGCCTACGTGCGCGAGTCGATCCTGTTGCCGGCGGCCAAGGTGGTCGCGGGCTACCAGCCGGTGATGCCGACCTTCCAGGGCCAGGTGAACGAGGAGCAGATCCTCGCGCTCATCGCCTACATCGAGTCGCTGCGCGTGCCGACTCCGGCGTCGCCGAACCCGGCCCGCACCCCCGCGCGGGCGCCAGCGAGCGGAGCAACCAGCCGATGACGAGCCAGAGCCGGACGCTGCCTGCCGACCACTACCTGAAGAGCGGGTAGGACCTCAAGTCCTGGCTGCTCACGACCGACCACAAGCGGATCGGCCTCATGTACCTGGTGTCGATCACGCTCATGTTCGCGATCGGCAGCCTCTACGCCGCGCATCGTGCGCTGGAACCTGCTGGTGCCGGACGGCAGCCACATGTCGGCCGAGGCCTACAACAAGGCCTTCACCGCGCACGGCGTCGTGATGGTGTTCTTCTTCCTGATCCCGTCGATCCCGGCCACGCTCGGGAACTTCCTGATCCCGCTCATGATCGGCGCGAAGGACCTGGCCTTCCCGCGCATCAACCTGCTCTCCTGGTACATCTACGTCGTCGGCGCCGCGCTCACGATGTGGGCGCTCTTCGACGGGCGGCCTCGACACCGGCTGGACCTTCTACACGCCCTACAGCACGGCTTTCGCCGAGAGCAACGTCGCGGTCGCAGCGGTCGGGATCTTCGTCGCGGGATTCTCGTCGATCCTCACCGGGCTCAACTTCATCGTGACGATCCACAAGATGCGCGCGCCGGGGCTGACCTGGTTCCGGCTGCCGCTGTTCGTGTGGGCTCACTACGCGACGTCGATCATCCAGGTGCTCGGCACGCCGGTCGTGGCGATCACGATCCTGCTGGTGGCGCTCGAGCGGCTCTTCCACTTCGGCTTCTTCGACCCGAACCGCGGCGGCGACCCGATCCTGTTCCAGCACCTGTTCTGGTTCTACTCGCACCCGGCGGTCTACATCATGATCCTGCCCTCGATGGGCGTGATCAGCGAGATCGTCACCTGCTTCTCGCGCAAGCGCATCTTCGGCTACAGCTTCATCGCGATGTCGAGCCTGGCGATCGCCGCGATCGGCTTCCTGGTCTGGGCGCCACCACATGTTCGTGTCCGGGCTGTCGGTCTACTCGGCGATGGTGTTCTCGGCGCTCACCTACCTGGTGGCGGTGCCCTCGGCGATCAAGACCTTCAACTGGACCGCGACGCTCTTCCGCGGCTCGGTGCAGTGGGACACGCCGATGATCTACGTGTTCTGCTTCATCGGCCTGTTCCTGGTCGGCGGTCTGACCGGACTCTTCCTCGGCAACCTCGGGCTCGACGTCCACCTGACCGACACCTACTTCATCGTGGCGCACTTCCACTACATCATGGTCGGCGGCGCGATCATGGGCTACCTGGGCGGGCTGCACTTCTGGTGGCCCAAGATCACGGGCAGGAAGTACGTCGAGGCGTGGGGCAAGGTCTCGTCGCTGCTGGTCTTCGTCGGCTTCAACCTGACCTTCTTCCCGCAGTTCGTGCTCGGCTACCTCGGGATGCCCCGCCGCTACTGGTCCTATCCCGAGGAGTTCCAGATCCTGAACGTGCTCTCGACCGCGGGCGCCACGATCCTCGGCTTCGGCTACCTGTTCCCGTTCTCGTACCTCACGCACTCCGTCTTCCGTGGCGAGCCCGCGGGCGACAACCCGTGGGGCGCCAAGGGCCTCGAGTGGACGATCCAGTCCCCGCCCAAGACCCACAACTTCGACGAGCTGCCGGTCGTGGACGACGAGCCCTACGACTACGCCAACCAAAAGCAGGTGCCCGCCCGTGTCCTCTGATCTCGCCCACGCGGCCGAGGCGCATCCCGCAGCGCTGCAGCACCACTTCACGAGCCTCGAGCAGCAGCGCGCCGCCTCGACGCTCGGGATGTGGGTGTTCATCGCGCAGGAGATCCTGTTCTTCGGCGGGCTGTTCGGGGCCTACACGGTCTACCGCTCGCAGTACCCCGAGGCGTTCTCGCTCGGCAGCCACCACCTCGACTGGAAGATCGGCTTCTTCAACACGCTGGTGCTGATCGGCTCGAGCCTGACGATGGCGCTGGGCGTCTACTCCGCGGCGATCGGCAGGAAGAACCGCGTCGTGGGCTTCATCCTGGCGACGATCCTGCTGGGCTCGGTGTTCCTGGGCGTCAAGTACTTCGAGTACGGCGAGAAGATCAGGCCCTGCCTGGGCGACGGCTCGCACGCGGGCTGCCTGCTGCCGGGCGCGCGCTTCGACGCGCACGCGCTCCACGCCACGGGTGCTTCCGCGGGCGAGACGCAGATCTTCTTCTCGCTCTACTTCGCGATGACGGGGCTGCACGCGCTGCACATGATCATCGGCGTGCCGATCCTGCTCACGATCGCGTTCCTGGCCTGGAAGGGCCGCTACGGCCCCGAGTACCACACGCCGGTGGAGCTCGTCGGGCTCTACTGGCACTTCGTCGACATCGTGTGGATCTTCCTGTTCCCGCTGCTCTACCTGATCGGGCACCACTGATGAGCCACCACGTCGTGTCCTGGAAGGTATACCTCGGCGTATTCCTGGCGCTCGTCACGCTCACCGTGGCCACGGTGCTGGTGGCGGGCTACGACTTTGGCGAGTTGAACCTGGTGGTGGCGCTCGCGGTCGCGATCACCAAGGCGACGCTGGTGGTGCTCTACTTCATGCACGCGCGCTACAGCGAGCGCCTGACGCACGTGGTGATCGCCTCGAGCCTGGTGTTCCTGGCGATCCTGCTGTTCCTGCTGCTCACCGACTACGTGAGCCGCCCCTGGTCGCTGGTGGCCGGGGGCTAGCGCCGGGGCTCTCTCAGAGCTCGAGCGCGGCCCGCAGCCTCGCGATCTCCTCGCGGACGCGCGGGGACACGGACGCCCCGGCGGCCGCGGCCGCGCGCAGCTGGTTCTCGGCGTCGTCGAGGCGGCCGAGGCGCGCCAGCGCGAGCGCGAGGTTCTCGTGAGCCTCGGCGCTCGCGGGATCGGACGCGAGCGCGTCGCGCAGCTCGCGCTCGGCGGCCTCGAGCGTCCCCGCGTTCAGGTGCGCCACACCGAGCGCGAGCGCGAGCGCCGTACGCTTCGGCGCCGGGCTCGCCGGCGCCGGGCCGCCCGCGGGGGTGGTGGGACGCAGGCCTCGCAGCGCGTGGTCCAGCCGTCCGAGGAGGCGGCTCTCGCCCTCGGCCTCGGCGATGTCCTGGTTCATCGGCTCGGCGACGTCCTCGTTCACGAGCTCATCCTCTCTCGGAGCGGCACGAAAGCGGACATCTTCCGCCTCCGCCAGGCGGAAAGGGCAAGCCGCGTGCCTGCCGCGTCGAGCCTGACGCGACGAGTCCGACGCGGGAGGCGGCGTTTGCAACTGTCAGGAATGTAATAACTCGCTCGGACAAGGATTCTTGACTCCGGCCGTCCGGGGGCCGGTGCCAGAATGCCTGTCGGGGGCGTCCTCGAGGTGACCGTGGGCAGGAGCGCGGCCGCTCTTCTCCTCGTGACGATGTCGGTCGGGGTGCGCGCCGACCCCGCGCTCAGCGCCGCGGACGTCGTACGCTTCCTGAAGGCCGGCATCAGCGAGCCGACGATCCTGACCGAGCTACAGAACCGCGGCTTCGGCGAGCCGCTCGACGCCGCCCGCGAGACCGCACTGCGCGAGGCGGGCGCGAGCGAGACGCTGATGGTCGCGATCCGGCGCGTCGCGCCCGCGCCGCAGGCGGCGACCCAGGCGCTCCCGACTCCGCCGCCGAGCGCCTACGCCCCGGGAGTGGTCGTGACGCCGCTGGACGGCAAGGAACTGACCTTCGCGGTCGCCACCCGCACGGTGCGCGTGCCGGTGTCGGTGCTCGACGCGAAGGGCCAGCCGGTGCTGGGGCTGCGCGACCAGGACTTCAAGATCTCCGAGGACGGCAAGCGCCAGGGGGTCACGCTCTTCAGCGGCGAGCGCCGCCCGTTGCGTCTCGCGCTGGCGCTCGACACCAGCCGCAGCATGGACAACAAGATCCGGCAGGTGGAGGAGGCGCTTCGCCACTTCGTCGACCTGCTGGAGCCGGCCGACGAGATCCTGGTGATGACCTTCAGCGACCGGCTGCGGATCGTGCAGGATTTCACCGCCGACCGCCAGCTGCTCGCGCGCACGATCGACAACCTGGAGGTGGGCGGGGGCACGGCGCTCTACGACGCGGCGTTCGAGTCGATCCGGCGCGTCGCCACGGGCCCGGCCGAGAGCAAGGCGATCGTGCTGGTGACGGACGGCGTCGACACCGCGAGCACGGTGGCCTTCGACGACCTGCGCGAGTTCGCGCGGCGCAAGGAGGTGCCGGTGTTCTCGATCGGCCTCGACAGCGGCGGCGCGCTCGACGGCATCTTCGTGCCGCCGCCGATCACCGGCGGCCCTGGCGCCGGCCGACCGCCCTGGCCGGGCGGTCCGGGACGCGGCGGCTGGCCGGGCGGCGGCGGCGGGCGCGGGGGCTGGCCGGGGGGCGGGAGCCCCGGCGGCTACGGCCCTGGCGGCGGCCACCGCGGCGCGATCCCGGGACGCAGGGCGTTCGACGACCGGCCGCTCGTGGAGCTCGCGGACGACACCGGCGGGCGGGCGGAGATCGTCAAAGGGTTGCGAGCACTACGCGCCCGGGGACGACCTGCCCGGTGGCGACCGGCTCAAGCAGGCGGTCGAGTCGATCGCCATGACGCTGCGCCACCGCTACCTGCTCGGCTACGAGCCACCCGAGGCCAAGCGCGGCTGGCACGAGATCCGGGTCGAGGTCGACAAGCCCGACACGACGCCGCGCGCCCGCAAGGGCTACTACGCCGGCGGCTGATCACTTCGCGCGGATCTTCGCGCTCGCCGCCTGCATCGCCGTGATGAGCTGCGCCTCGCGCCCCTTCTTGTCCATCTCCTCGGCCGTTTCCTTGAAGCTCGGATCCGGCGGGCCGGCCTTGACGAGCTGGTCGAGCTGGGGAAGCGCGTCCCGCGCGGCCGGTCCCATGCGACCGAGGCCCTCGACGATCGCCTCGCGCACGGCGATGCTCTTGCCCGGCTCGCGCAGCGCGTAGGCGAGGTAGGGCACCGCGGGCCTGCCGATCGCGAGCAGGCTCTTCACGGCGCGCGCCTGGAGGCCCGGGTCCTTCGAGCCGAGGCGGTCGACCAGCTCGGCGAGGTCGTCCTCCTTCTGGCGCGCCGGGCCCGGCGCCGCCGCGCCGGCCGGCTTCGACTGCGCCTTGGTGAGGGCGTTGCGCAGGCCGCGCACGTCCGCCCCCTGGCGCGCCGCGACGCCCGTGTAGAAGCGCGTCCGCTCGAGGTCCCCGGCGCGGTAGTAGCACCAGGCCGTGCCGACCGAGGCTTCGCCCTCCAGGCGCTTGTCGACCTGCGCGACGCGCACGTAGGCGTTCACGGCGCGCTCCCACTGCCGCCCCGCGCGGTAGCTGAGCGCGATCCCGAGCGCGGCCTGCCCGCTCTTCGGGTCGAGCTTCAACGCCTTCTCGTACGCGGCGACGGCCTCCGCGACCTTCGGCGGCTCGAGGTGGCGGTAGACCCAGCCGAGGTTGACGAAGGGCCCCGGGTCCTTGAAGTCGGGGCGGTCGGTGAGCTTCTTGAGCACCGCCAGTCCCTGCTCGAGGCGGTCGTCATAGCCCAGGAAGAGGCCGTGGTTCGACTGGTAGCCGAGGTTGTCGGGCTCGAGCGCCACGGCGCGGCCGTAGGCGTCGGCGGCCTGCGTCAGCTCGCCGACGTTGTAGGCCGCGGTGCCGAGCGCGGCCTGCGCCTCGGCGAGGCCCGGCAGCGCGGCCACCGCCCGGTCGAGCGCCGCCTTGGCCGCGTCGGGTGCGTCGCCCTTCTTGAGCAGCAGGCGGCCGAGCAGCAGCTGCGCCTCGCCGGAGCGCCTGAGCTCGTCCGGCAGCGCGCGCACGCCGGCGAGCGCGCCGTCGGCGTCGCCGCCGCGCTGCTGGAGCGACAGCATCGCCACGCGCGGCGCCGGCCAGCTGGTGTCGAGGCCCGCCGCCTCGGTGTAGGCGGCGTTCGCCTGGTCGAGCTGGCCCCGGCTCTCGAACACCTGCCCGAGCGTGAGCTTGACGAGCGGGTTCCTGGGCTCGAGGAAGCCCGCCTGCTGCGCCGCCGCCGCCGACTCGTTGGCCTTGTCGAGCGGATCGTGGGCGAGCAGCGCGACCGCGAGCGCGGCCTGCGCCTCGCCCGAGTGCGCGTCGGCCTGGACCGCGGCGCGCGCCGCCTCCGCCGCCGGCGCGGCCTTTCCCTGGGCCGCGAGAGCGCGCGCGAGCCCGGCGCCGGCGGGCGCGGACCTCGGCTGGAGCGCGAGCGCGCGGGAGTAGGCCGCCTCCGCGTCGCGGGCGAGCCGCGCGGCGAGCAGCGCGTCGCCCTGCGCGACGAACGCGCCGGGCGAGGAGGCCCAGGCGCGGACCGCCTTCTCCGCCGTCGCGCGCGCGGCGGGATCACCGAGGCGCGCCTCCGCGCGCGCGAGCGCGCCCAGCGCCTCGGCGCCCGCTTCGGCCTCGACCGCCTGGCGGGCGAGCTTCAATGCGTCGGCAGCCTGCCCCGTGCGCAGCTCGAGCGACGAGCGGGCCGTGAGCACGCGCGCCCGCAGCGGGGGCGTAGCACCCGGGCTCAGCTCCGCGGCCCGGCCGAGAGCGACGCGCGCGTCGTCCAGCTTGCCCAGCCGCGACAGCAGCGACGCGAGCGCGAGGGGCGCCTCGGGGTCGCGCGGCGCCTGCGACGCCGCCTTCTGGAGGGTCTTGACGGCCTCGGCTTCCTTGCCCTTGGCGAGCTGCTCCTCGGCCTTGGCGACCGCCTCGTCGAGCTTCTTGTCGGCTCGCGCCGGGGCGGCAGCGAAAAGCGACAGCGCCAGCGCGACGGCGGCGAGCGTGCGCGCGAGCCGCACGCCTCAGGCCGCCGCCGGCCGGCGCGAGGCGACGGCCGCGGCCGCGACGCCGAAGATCGCCCCGACCGCCACCGTAAACCAGATCCAGACCGTGAGCTGCGGCACGACGCCGATCACGAGCCATTTGACGAGCGGGCTCATCTGCGGAAGGCCGGGCGCCGCGACGTCGTAGTGCGTGCCCCAGTTGCCGAGCATCGCGACCAGCATCACGGCCAGCACCGGCAGCCGTGCCGCGAGCGTGTACTGTACGAGCACGCGGCCGAGCGCCGGCCAGGCACGCAGGCCGATCGCGAGCGCGACGAGCGACAGCACGACGAACAGGCCGAAGGCGCCGAAGCCCCGGGGGTTGAGCCCGCCGACGCGGATTGCGGCGAAGCCGGCGGCCGGCACCAGCACGAGCGCCAGGAACGCGAGGCCGAGCGCGCGGCCCACGGGGCCCGGCGCGACACCCGCCCTGGCGAGCTTCCAGCCGAAGATCGCACCGAACACCGGCACCAGCCAGGTGATGCCGACGAGCGAGCCGCCGCCGCCCGCTTCCTTGCCGAAGAAGGTCGGCGACCAGCCCCGCAGCTCTCCGACGAGCCGCAACAGCGTGACGGCGAACGTGATCACGGCCGGCCAGAGGATCAGCCGGCCCGGCTGCACGGCGACGTCGTCGCTCATTTCGAGCCTCCGGGTCTCGAGCCGACTATACCGTCGGTCGCGCCCGGGGGCGAGATGGGCTCGCGCCCGCTTGCCTGCCTGGCGAGTCCTGGACGAGAATCCGGCACCCATCCGGAGGCCACCATGCAGAGCCGGCGCAGCGTGCTCAAGACCGTCGCGGGCGCGAGCCTGATGAGCGCGGCCTCGCTCCGGCGCGTGCTGGGCGCGAACGACCGCGTGCGCGTCGGGCTGATCGGCCACGGCCTGATCGGCACGCGCCACCTGATCGACTTCAAGGCGCAGGGCGACGTCGAGATCGTGGCGGTGAGCGAGCTGAGCGACGCGCGGCTCGACGCGGCCGCGGCCGCGGCGGGCTCGAGCCCGACGAAGCACAAGGACTTCCGCAGGCTGCTCGACCGCCCCGACGTGGACGCGGTCGTGGTCTCGACGCCCGACCACTGGCACGCGCTGATGACGATCCTGGCCTGCGCGGCGGGCAAGGACGTCTACGTGGAGAAGCCGCTCACGCACGTCGTGCGCGAGGGCGAGTGGATGCAGCAGGCGGCGAGCGCCCACAAGCGCGTCGTGCAGGTCGGAACCCAGCAGCGCTCGGGCCGCCACTACCGGCGCTGCGCCGGGCTCGTCCGCGACGGGCACATCGGCGAGCTGCGCAGCGTGCGGATCGCCGCCTGCCGCAACGTCATGCCCGGCTTCACGCAGCCGGTGGGCGACCGGCTGTCTGCGGCCGACTGGGAGATGTGGCTCGGCCCAGCGCCCTTCGTCGCGTACGACCCGGGCCGCTGCCTGTATCACTTCCGCTGGTTCTGGGACTACTCCGGCGGGCAGACCACGAACCTGCTGGCGCACGACATCGACATCGTGCAGTGGATCACGAACCAGGTTCCCGAGCGAGTCTCGGCGATGGGCGGGCGCTACTCGCTCTCGGGCATCGGCGAGACGCCGGACGTGTTCGAGGCGCTCTTCGAATACAAGGGCTTTCTCGTCACCTGGTCGAGCCGGGAAGCGGCGGCGGGCGCGGGGGGCGGCTTCGAGTTCTCGGGCACGAAGGGCCGGCTGCGGCTGAGCCGGGCGGGTTTCGAGGTCGTGCCGGACAAGCAGATCCCGCCCGAGGACCAGATCCCGCGCGCGAGCTTCGGCGGGCGGCCGTCGCAGGTGGAGGCGGCGCTGCGCACGACGCCGCTCAAGGAAGACGGCTTCGAGCAGGTGCGCGACCAGTTCGTACCGCACGTGCGGAACTTCCTCGACTGCGTGAAGTCGCGTGCCACGCCGGCCTCGGACCTCGCGAGCGGCCACCGTACTTCGCTGCCCTGCCACCTCGCCAACCTCTCGATGAAGCTGGGGCGCACGCTGCGCTGGGACGCCGCGAAGCACGACGTGGTCGCGGACGCCGAGGCGTCGCGGCTCCTGACCAAGCCGTACCGCGCCCCCTGGGACCGCGAGCTCGAGGCGGCGCTCGGCCGTGGCTGAGACGCGCCGGGGCTTCCTGCGTACGGCCTGCGCCTCGGCGCTCGGGCTCGCGCTCGGGCCGCGCGCCGGGCTCGCCGCCGACGGACGTTACGGGATCGCGTTCACGTCGTTCGCGGTGAGGCTGCAGCGGGGGCGCGACCTGATCCGCGGCGCCGGCCCGATCGGGCTCAAGGCCGAGGCGCTCGTCGAGCTCTGCCGCTCGTTCGGAGCCGACGGCTGCCAGCTCGACATCGGACAGCTCGAGTCGACCGAGGCCACGTACCTCGACGGCCTCAAGCGCAAGCTGGGCGAGGCCGGCCTCTGGGCCGAGCTCGCGGCGCCCGGCAGGATCTTCGAGGACGAGGCCTACTTCGCCGACGTGGCGCGCGTGGCGCGCGCGCTCGGGGCCGGCCGGCTGCGCGTGGCGCTGCTGCACGGCCGCCGCTACGAGGACTTCGAGACGCTCGAGGCGTGGCGCGCGTTCGCAGGCCGCTGGCGCGAGGCGGTGCCGCGAGCGAAGGCGTCGCTCGAAAAGCACAAGCTCGAGGTCGGGATCGAGAACCACAAGGACTGGCGCGCCGACGAGCTGGTCGAGCTGATCCGGTCGACGGGCAGCCCGTACCTCGGCGCCTGCGTCGACTTCGGCAACAACATCTCGCTGCTCGAGGACCCGCTCGACACGGTCACGCGGCTCGCGCCCTACGCGGTCACCACGCACCTCAAGGACATGGCGCTGCGCCCCTACGCGAGCGGCTTCGAGCTGTCCGAGGTGCCGCTCGGGACCGGGATCTGCCCGCTCGCGAAGATGGTCGCGGCGCTGCGCCGGGCGAAGCCGCGCCTGCCGATGGTGCTCGAGATGATCACGCGCGACCCGCTCAAGGTGCCGTACCAGGACGACCGCTACTGGGCGAGCTTCGGCGGGCGCGACGCGGTCCGCACGGCGGCCTTCGAGAAGGAGCTGCTGTCGAAGGCGAGCGCCGAGCCGCTGCCGCGCGTCTCGACCCTGGCCATGGGCGCGATGCAGGAGCGCGAGGACGACAACGTGCGCCGCTCGACCGCGTACGCGCGCCAGTCGCTCGAGCTCTAGCCGCCTGGCGCACCGCAAGGAAGGAGCTGCCATGAAAGTGCTCGACCGCTTCCGCCTCGACGGACGCCGCGCGCTCGTGACCGGCGGCGGCCGCGGCCTCGGCCGCGAGATCGCCCAGGCGCTCGCCGAGGCAGGGGCCGACGTGGCGCTCGCCAGCCGCTCGTTCGAGTCCTGCCGGCAGGCGGCCCACGACATCGCGGCCGCCAGCGGCCGGCGCGCGCTCGCCTTCGCGGCCGACGTGGCGGTCGCCGCCGAGGTCGAGCGGCTGGTGCGAGAGGTCGAGAGCGGCCTGGGGCCGATCGACATCCTGGTGAACAACGCGGGCGTCAACATCCGCGGCGCGATCGACGAGCTCAGCGAGGCCGACTGGGACGCGGTCGTCGACACGAACCTGAAGGCGCCCTACCTCTGCATGCGCGCGGTCGGCAAGGGGATGCGCGAGCGCCGCTGGGGCCGCGTGATCAACCTGGGCTCGATCCTCTCGAGCGTCTCGCTGGCCGGGCGCGCGCCCTATTGCTCGTCGAAGGCGGGCGTGCTGGGCCTGACGCGCGTGCTGGCGCTCGAGTGGGCGCAACACGGGATCACGGTCAACGCGATCTGCCCGGGGCCGTTCGGCACCGACATGAACCTGCCGCTCAAGAACGACCCCGCCAAGTATCAGGCTTTCGTCGAGAGGATCCCGCTCGGCCGTTGGGGGGAGCTGCACGAGATCACGGGTGCGGCGGTGTTCCTGGCCTCGGACGCGGCCTCGTTCGTGACCGGCTCGGCGCTCTACGTGGACGGGGGCTGGACGGCGCAATGAGCCTCAGAGCCCGAACCCGAGCCCCCAGCTGAAGACGGCGTTCGGGCCGTGATCGCCGGAGACCCGGAACAGCACCCCGAGCGTGAGGCCGATCCGGATCACCGACAGGTCGAGCTCGGGCCCGAGGTAGTTGAGGCCGGGGTCGGTGCCGACGGGGTTGCCCCAGGTGCGGGCGAACGCCAGGCGCAGAGCGACGCCGGCCGTGCCCTTGAAGCTCTCCTCGTCGACGTGGGCGCGCGCGCCGATGCCGAGGCTCAGCTTGCCGCCGCCGGAGCCGGCATCGGCCTGCAGCAGGAAGCCCTGGGCGCAGTGGGGCATCGGCACTGCGC
Organism: uncultured Acidobacteriota bacterium; assembly: GCA_963740655.1. Lineage (GTDB taxonomy): Bacteria > Acidobacteriota > Vicinamibacteria > Fen-336 > Fen-336 > DATBSL01. Next base: position 77,384 of record CAVUFF010000010.1, on the reverse strand, counting down.
AGACCGCCTTGACGTGCGTCGAGCCGTCCTTCACGTCCGCGCCGAGCCCGTGCAGGAGACGTAGGCTCGCCCCCGCGCCGATCGGGCCCGAGAAGCCGATGCCGGCCGTCACCTGCGTGTGACGGTCGAGGTTGATCTCGGTCTTGGCGGGGGCTTTCGGATCCAGCACGACCGGGGCCTCGACGGCGGGCGCCTCAGGAGCCGCAGGAGCGGCGGTTGCGGGGTCGACGGCCGGATCGGCCGGCGTCGCTTGTGACGGCGTCGCCGGGACCGGCACGGCAGGAGGTGGGGCGTCCTGGGCGACAGCGGAGACCGCCAGCCACAGGCCCGCCGTGGCGAGTAGGGCCGCAAGTCGCCTCATCGGATCCCCCTTCCTCGTACTCCCCGAAACGCGCGAACCCGCCGCGAGGTTCCGAGGCGCGCCGCACACCGTCGGGCGCAAACCGGTATGCTAACGCCGACCCCGGCCCGAAGACCCGGGGGCGACGATAGCGATGCTCCACAAGCTCTTGCGCTTCCGCCTGGCCGCCGCCGCCACGACGGCCGCCGTGGCAGCGCTCGGCTGGGGCTGGTGGGCGTCGGCTCGCCGGCCGCCCCTCCCGAATCGGCCGCTGCGGATCGGCTTCCAGCACAACCCGCCCTACCAGGTGCACCAGCCCACGACCGGCCTTCCAGGCGGGCTGTCGGTCGAGACCGTGGCCGAGGCCGCGCGCCGCGCCGGGATCGTGCTCGAGTGGCAGGAGATCCCGGCTGGCCCCGACGAGGTGCTCGCAGACGGCCGCATCGACCTGTGGCCGCTGATCACCGAGCTGCCCGAGCGGCGAGGCAAGCTCTACGTGAGCGCGCCGTGGCTCGAGAGCCAGCACGTGCTGGTGATGCACGCGGGACGGCCGCTCCCCGATCGCGGGTTCGCCGACGCCGTGGGCATCACGGCCGTCGGCGTGCACGCGCTGCTGCTCGGCGAGCTCTACCCGAACGCGCGCGTGGTCGTCTATCCCGAAGGCCGAGACGCGCTCGCGCACCTGTGCGCGGGCGACGTGGCCGCCGCCTTCCTCGAGTCGCGCCTGGCGCTCGCCGTGCTGCGCGAGCGGCCGGCGGAATGCGCGAGCGTCTCGCTGCAGGCGCCGCTCTTGCCCGGCAGCCACCGGCTCGGCGTCGGCGCGTCGTTCGCGGCGGCCCGCGCGGCGGACCGGATCCGGCAGGAGATCGCGGGCATGGCCAGGGACGGCACGCTCGCGGTGGTCTTCGCCCGGCACTCGTTCTTCGGCCTGAACGACACGCGCGCCACCTACGACCTGCTCGAGGCGCAGGCGCGCAACCGCGACCTGCTGTGGGTGATCGGCGGCCTCGCGGGCGCACTCGCGCTGACGCTCTGGCTCGCCTGGTCGCTGCGCCGCGCGCGCCAGGCCACGGAGCGGGCGCGCATGCTGCTCGAGAGCGCGGTGGGGGAGCTCGAGAAGCGCAACGCCGAGCTCGAGCGTTTCACCTACGCGGTCTCCCACGACCTGCGCAGCCCCCTCGTCACGGTGATGGGCTTCCTGGGCGCCGTCGAGGACGCGGCGGCGCGCGGCCGGACGGACGAGCTGCGCAGCGACATGGAGCGGATCCGGGGGGCCGCCTCGCGCATGGACCGGCTGCTGCGGGAGCTGCTCGAGCTGTCGCGCGTGGGCAAGCTCGCAAACGAGCCGCAGACGGTGGCGTTCGCCGAGCTCGCGCGCGAGGCGAGCGCACTCGTGACGGGGCGCCTGCGCGAGCGCAGCGTCGTGCTCGACATCGCTCCGGGGCTGCCGCTCGTGCGCGGCGACCGCCAGCGGCTCGTCGAGGTGCTCCAGAACCTGCTCGACAACGCGGCCAAGTTCATGGGGGATCAGGCCCACCCGCGCATCGAGGTCGGCGCGCGCGCGGGCAACGGCACGCCGGTCTTCTTCGTGCGCGACAACGGCCGCGGCATCGAGCCCCGCTATCACGAGAGGGTATTCGGCCTGTTCGACCGGCTCGACCCGCAGGACGACGGGACCGGGATCGGGCTCGCGCTCGTGAAGCGCATCGTGGAGCTGCACGGCGGGCGCGTGTGGGTGGAGTCGGACGGCCCGGGCCTCGGGGCGACGTTCTGCTTCACGCTGCCGCAGGGGGCCGAGCCGGCCGCGCTGCTGGGCGTCGGAGCCCGGCCGGCCCCCTAGGACTCGGGCGGCAAGCCGACCTACAATCGCTCTTCTCGTCCCGAGCAGCCAAGGAGCGCCCCATGCCCCGCATCGTCCGTTGCGGCCTGATCCAGGCGAAGAACGTCCTGGGGCCCGAAGCGGGCCTTCCGAAGATCAAGAAGGCGATGGTCGACAAGCACGTCAAGCTGATCGCGCGAGGCGGCGCGGAAGAAGGTCGCAGATCCTGTGCCTGCAGGAGCTCTTCTACGGGCCCTACTTCTGCGCCGAGCAGGAGACGCGCTGGTACCACCTGACCGAGCGCGTGCCCGACGGGCCCGACGGTCACGCTCATGCGGAAGCTCGCCAGGAAGCACAAGATGGTGATCGTGGTGCCCGATCTACGAGGAGGACCAGCCCGGCGTCTACTACAACACCGCGGCCGTGATCGACGCCGACGGCAGCTACCTCGGCAAGTACCGCAAGACCCACATCCCGCACTGCAAGCCGGGCTTCTGGGAGAAGTTCTACTTTCGCCCCGGCAACCTCGGGCTACCCGGTGTTCGAGACCGCCTTCGCGCAAGGTCGGCGTCTACATCTGCTACGACCGGCACTTCCCCGAGGGCGCCCGCGCGCTCGGCCTGAACGGCGCCGAGATCGTCTTCAACCCCTCGGCGACGGTCGCCGGCCTGTCCGAGTACCTGTGGGAGCTCGAGCAGCCCGCGCACGCGGTCGCCAACGGCTACTTCGTCGGCGCCATCAACCGCGTCGGGCGTCGAGGCGCCGTGGAAGATCGGCGAGTTCTACGGCAAGAGCTACTTCTGCGACCCGCGCGGCAAGATCCTCGCCCAGGCGCCCGCGCGACGAGGACGCCGTGGTCGTCGCCGACCTCGACCTCGACATGATCGAGGAGGTGCGGTCGGTCTGGCAGTTCTTCCGCGACCGCCGGCCCGACGCCTACGGGCCACTGGTGGCGCCCTAGACGGCGTATGGACCGATGCGAGGAGACCGAGACGCCATGGCCGTCGACCTGTCCGTCACGCTTCACGGGCATCCGCTTCGAGAACCCGTTCCTGCTGTCCTCGGCGCCGCCCACCGAGTCGGAGAGCAACATCCTGCGCGCGTTCGAGGCGGGCTGGGGCGGCGTCGTCACCAAGACGATCGGCATGCACCCGGTCGTGAACGTCGACGGGGCCCAAGACCAAGTTCCTGCGCATCGCATCCCGCGACGCGGGATCCTCTCGATGAACAGGGGCCGCGAGCGGCGTGCTGCACTCGTCCTGGAACTGGGAGCTCATCTCCGACAAGCCGCTCGACTGGTGGATCCCGCGGCTCGAGCGGATCAAGAAGGCCTTACCCGCACCGCGTGCTGATCGCCTCGATCATGGCCGGCTCCGGCAGCGACAAGGAGCTCGACCACTGGCGCACGCTCGCGCGCGCCTGCCAGGACGCGGGCGCCGACGGCCTCGAGCTGAACCTCTCCTGCCCGCACATGGACCGCGAGGACATGGGCTCCAACATCGGCAAGGACCAGCAGCTGTGCTCGTTCGTCACCCAGGTGGTGAAGGAGGTGGCGCGCGTGCCGGTGTGGGCCAAGCTCACGCCCGGCCACGAGCGACATCGCCATCGAGGCGGGCGCCGTGTTCCGCGGGCGGCGCGCGACGCCGTCGTCTCCTCGAACACCTTCCCGTCGCTGCCGCTCATCGACCCGGACTCGCTCGAGTTCGAGATGAACGTCGAGGGCCTGCGTGTCGAGCGGCGGCCTCGGCGGGCCGGCGATCCTGCCGCTGTCGCTCGCGAAGATGTCGCGAGATGACGCGCGCCTTCCCCGAGAAGAGCTTCTCGGGCATCGGCGGCATCGCCGAGTTCCGCCACGCGCTCAACTACTTCCTGCTCGGCTGCGGCACGGTGCAGGTCTGCACGGCGGCGATGCTCGACCAGGCGGTGGGCCCCGAGCGTGATCCAGCGGCTGATCGAGGACGCGTCGCGCGTTCTTCGAGAAGAACGCGGACAAGGGCTGGCGCGGCTTCGCCGACTTCCGCGGCCTGCGCCGCGATCGCGTCGTGGCCCACTCGCAGATCAAGCGCCCGGAGTCCGCCGACTACCAGGGCGGCCACGAGCCCCAGGAAGGCTACGCCGAGCCGACGAAGGAGGGGGTCAGGTCTTGAATCGCTGCATTCCCGTGTCGAACGGTAACACCCACCGGCGCGCATGAGCACGACCGCTCGTCCAGAACGGCACGATCGTCACGGCCTCGGACCGCTACGACGCGGACATCTACATCGACAAGGGCATCGTCACGCTGATCGGCCAGGGCCTCAACCTGCCCGCCGACACGCGTGATCGACGCCTCGGGCAAGCTCGTGATGCCCGGCGGGATCGACGTCCACACCCATCTCGACATGCCGTTCGGCGGCACGACTCGCGCCGACGACTTCGAGACGCGGCACCATCGCCGCGGCCCACGGCGGCACCACGACGCTCATCGACTTCGCCATCCAGGACTTCGGCCAGGGGCTGTATCCCGGCCTTCGAGGGCTGGATGAAGAAGGCCGAGGGCAAGGCCGTCGATCGACTACGCGTTCCACATGATCGTGCGCGAGCTCAGCGACCAGGCCGCGCACGACATGGACAAGATGACGCGCCACGAGGGCGTCACGTCCTTCAAGCTCTTCATGGCCTACCCCGGCGTCTTCATGGTCGACGACGCCACGATCTTCAGGGCGCTCCTCAAGACCCGCGAGAACGGCGGCCTCGTCTGCATGCACGCCGAGAACGGCGGCGTCATCGACATCCTCGTCAAGGAGGCGCTGCGGCGCGGCGAGACCGCCCCGAAGTACCACGCCCTGACCCGCCCCACCCGGGCCGAGGGCGAGGCCACCGGCCGCGCCATCGCCCTCGCCGAGATGGCGGGCGTGCCCATCTACATCGTCCACCTCTCGTGCGCGGACGCGCTCGAGAAGGTCAAGCAGGCGCGCGACATGGGGCTGCCGGCCTACGCCGAGACCTGCCCGCAGTACCTCTTCCTCTCCTACGACGACTACGAGAGGCCCGGCTTCGAGGGCGCCAAGTACGTCATGTCGCCGCCGCTGCGGGAGAAGTGGAACCAGGACGCGCTCTGGAAGGGCCTCCAGAAGAACGACCTCCAGGTCGTCTCGACCGACCACTGCCCGTTCTGCATGAACGAGCCGCCACCAGAAGCAGCTCGGCAAGGACGACTTCTCGAAGATCCCGAACGGCGCGCCCGGCATCGAGACGCGCCTCATGCTGCTGTGGGACGGCGGCGTGCGCGACGGGACGCATCGACGCCCACCGCTTCGTCGAGATCGTGTCCACGAACCCGGCCAAGATGTTCGGCCTCTGGCCGAAGAAGGGCACGATCGCCGTCGGCTCCGACGGCGACCTCGTGCTGTTCGATCCCGACAAGGAGGTGACGCTCTCGGCCGCGACCCATCACATGCGCGTGGACTACAACCCCTACGAGGGCGCGGGTCGTCACGGGGCGCTCCCGCGCGTGGTGCTGTCGCGCGGCGAGGTGCTCGTGGACCACGGGCAGTGCAAGGGCCAGAAAGGCCGCGGGCAGTTCGTGAAGCGCCAGGCCGGCCGCCCGCTGGTGCCCTAGCTCGATGAACGACGTGGCTTCGGACGTCATCAGGGGGATGCGCCGGGCGCCCGGCGAGCTGTACGAGCTGGTCGAGCCGCCTCCCGACCCCTCACTCTCGAACGCCGACCTCGTTCCCACGCGCGTGGTGCAGCGCACCTGGGGCACCTACCACATCGCGTCGCTGTGGGTCGGGCTGTCGGTCTGCATCCCGACCTACATGCTGGCGGCGAGCCTCGTGGGCGGTGGCATGAACTGGTGGCAGGCCGTCCTCACGATCATGCTCGGCAACCTGATCGTGTGCGTGCCGATGGTGCTGATCGCGCACGCCGGTACGCGCTTCGGGATCCCGTTCCCCGTGCTCGCGCGCTCCTCGTTCGGCGTGTTCGGCTCCAACGTTCCCGCGATCCTGCGCGCGCTCGTGGCGTGCGGCTGGTTCGGGATCCAGACCTGGATCGGCGGCCAGGCCATCTACACCATGCTGAAGGTCGCGATCCCGCAGTGGGAGCCGCCCTTCGCCATGTTCCTCGGCTTCGCCATCTTCTGGCTGTTGAACATGTACGTCGTGGTGAAGGGCAGCGACTCGATCAAGTTTCTCGAGGCGTGGGCCGCGCCGTTCCTGATCGTCGCCGGACTCGCCTTGCTCGCGTGGGCGGTGACGCGGGCCGGCGGCTTCGGCCCGACGCTCGCTGCGCCGAGCCGTTTCGCTACGACGGACGAGTTCGTCGCCTTCTTCGTGCCTTCGCTCACGGCGATGGTGGGCTTCTGGGCGACGCTCGCGCTCAACATCCCCGACCTCTCGCGCTACGCGAAGGACCAGAAGGCGCAGATCGTGGGGCAGTTCCTGGGGTTGCCGCCCACGATGACGCTCTTCGCCTTCATCGGCGTGGCCGTGACGTCCGCCTCGGCAGTGATCTTCGGCGAGGCGATCTGGGACCCCGTGAAGCTGCTCTCGAAGGTCGAGAGCCCGGTCGCGATCCTCGTGTCGCTCTTCGCGCTGCTGATCGCGACGCTCACCGACGAACGTGGCGGCCAACGTCGTGGCCCCGGCGAACGGCTTCGCGAACCTGTGGCCCTCCAGGATCACCTTCGCGCGCGGCGGGATCCTCACCGGGATCATCGGCATCTTGATCATGCCGTGGAGGCTGCTCGAGAACGCCAACCGCTACATCGGCTGGCTGATCACCTACTCCGGCTTCCTCGGGCCGATCGCCGGGATCTTCATCGCAGACTACTGGCTGGTGCGCGGGGCCAAGCTCTCGCTGCCCGAGCTCTACAGGCGGGATGGGATCTACGGACGCGTCAACTACCGCGCGCTCGCCGCGCTCGTGGCGGGCGTGGCCGCGGCGCTCGCGGGCCTGGCCGTGCCGGCGCTGCGGCCGCTCTACGACTACGCCTGGTTCGCGGGCTTCGGCGTTGCGTTCCTGGTCTACTGGGCCTCGATGCGCGGGACGCCGCAGCTCAGGTTGGAGAACGTGCCGCCGGTCGCGGGCTGACCGGCGGTCGCAGAGGTGCTGAAGATGAGCCAGGCCACAGCTGCTCCCACGATGACCGGCGAGGAGATCGTCCGCCTATGCCGCCAGCACACGATCTACGAGTGGTCGCCACAGTCGAAGGCCGACCCGATCCCGGTCGCGCGCGCGGAGGGCGTCTACTTCTACACGCCCGAGGGCAAGCGCTACCTGGACTTCAACAGCCAGCTGATGTGCTCGAACGTCGGCCACTCGCACCCGAGGGTGGTCAAGGCGATCCAGGACCAGGCCGCGGTCCTCGCGTACGCCAACCCGTTCCTGGCCACCGAGCCGCGCGCGCGGCTCGGCGCGAAGCTCGCGGAGATCGCGCCCGGCGACATCTCCAGCTTCTTCTTCACGAACGGCGGCGCCGAAGCCAACGAGAACGCGATCCGCGTCGCGCGCGTCGCGACCGGACGCCACAAGGTGCTGGCGCGCTACCGCTCGTACCACGGCGGGACCGCGGGTGCCATCTCGCTCACTGGCGACCCGCGGCGCTGGGCGGCCGAGCCGGGGCTGCCCGGCATCGTGCGCGCGCCGGAGTTCCACAAGTGGGCGCGCAAGGAGCCGGAGCCGGTGGAGGCTTCGCTCGGCGAGCTCGAGGACGTGATCCGCTACGAGGGCGCCTCGAACATCGCGGCGTTCCTGATGGAGACGGTGGTCGGCACCAATGGGCTGCTGATCCCGCCCGACGGCTACCTGCAGGGCGTGCGCGAGATCTGCGACCGCCACGGCATCCTGCTGATCGCCGACGAGGTGATGTCGGGCTTCGGGCGCACCGGCAGGTGGTTCGCCGTCGACCACTGGAAGGTCGTGCCCGACATCCTCACGATGGCGAAGGGCATCACCTCCGCCTACGTGCCGCTCGGCGCGGTCGGGCTGCGGCCGGCGCTGGTGAAGGCGTTCCAGGAGCGCGCCTTCCCGGGCGGGCTCACCTACAACAGCCACCCGCTCGCCTGCGCCACGGCGCTCGCCACGATCGCCGTCTACGAGGACGAGGGCCTGATCGACAACGCCGCGCGGATGGGCAAGGTCCTGCGGCGAGCGGATGCTCGAGCTCGAGAAGAAGCACCCGTCCGTCGGCGCCACGCGCTCGATCGGCCTCTTCGGCATGTTCGAGCTCGTCCGGAGCCGCACGAGGTTCGAGCCGATGGCGCCGTACGGCGGCAGCTCCGACGAGATGGCGGCGCTCTCTCGCTTCTTCCGCGACAACGGCCTCTACACGTTCGTGCGCTGGAACACGTTCTTCACCAACCCGCCGCTCACGGTGACGGAGGCCCAGCTCGAGGAAGGGCTACACACGATCGACGAGGCGCTCGAGATCACGGACCGGGCGGTGACAGACTAACGCACCGCCCAGGGGGGCCCGGGGGGCGCGGCGGCAGAGCGCCCCCCGGAAGGCCTTCAGTTCGTTGTGGACGAGGTGAAACATGGCCGCCACGATCGAAGCGTACCCCGGCGCAGGCACGTCGCTGATCGACGTCCGCCACTGGATCGGCGGCCGCAGCTGGGAGGGACCGGTCGAGCGCTGGGGCGCCGTGATGAACCCGGCGACCGGCCGGCAGCAGGCGCGCGTCGCCTTCGCCGCGCTCGAGGAGGTGGAGGCCGCCGTCGCCTCGGCGACAAAGGCCGCTCAGTCGTGGCGCGAGGCGTCGCTCGCCACGCGCACGCGCGTGCTGTTCGCGTTCCGGCGAGCTCGTCGAGAAGCACAAGAACGAGATCGCCGAGATCCTGACCCGCGAGCACGGCAAGGTCGCCGCCGACGCGCTCGGCGAGGTGAACCGCGGGCTCGAGGTGGTCGAGTTCGCCTGCGGCGTGCCGCAGCTGCTGAAGGGCGAGTTCTCCGAGAACGTCTCGACCGACGTCGACAGCTACTCGATCCGCCAGCCGCTCGGCGTCGTGGCGGGCATCACGCCCTTCAACTTCCCGGCCATGGTGCCGATGTGGATGTACCCGATCGCGATCGCGTGCGGCAACGCCTTCGTGCTCAAGCCCTCCGAGAAGGACCCCTCGGCCGCGAACTTCTGCGCGCGGCTGCTGGCGGAGGCGGGCCTGCCGCCGGGCGTGCTTCAACGTCGTCCACGGCGACAAGACCGCGGTCGACGCGATCCTGCACCACCCCGGCGATCGCCGCGGTGAGCTTCGTCGGCTCGACGCCGGTCGCGAAGCACATCTACGAGACCGGCACGAAGAACGGCAAGCGCGTGCAGGCGCTGGGCGGCGCCAAGAACCACATGGTCGTGCTGCCCGACGCCGACCTCGAGCTCGCCGCCGACTCGGCCGTGAGCGCGGCCTACGGCTCGGCGGGCGAGCGCTGCATGGCGATCTCGGTGCTGGTCACGGTCGGCGACGTGGCCGAGCGGCTGCTGCCGAAGATTCGCGAGCGGATCCGAAAGCTGAAGGTCGGCGCCGGGCGACGAGCCGGGCGCCGAGATGGGGCCGCTCGTGACGAAGGACCACCACGCGCGCGTCGTCTCGTACGTCGACAAGGGCGAGCAGGAAGGCGCGACGCTGCTCGAGGACGGCCGCAAGACCCGGATCTCGGGCCACGAGCAGGGCTTCTTCCTGGGCCCCTGCCTGTTCGACGGCGTCAGGCCCGAGATGTCGATCTACCGAGACGAGATCTTCGGGCCCGTGCTGAGCGTGGTGCGCGCCGCGGGTTACGACGAGGCGATCTCGCTCGTGAACGCGAACCGCTACGCCAACGGCGTCGCGATCTTCACGAACGACGGCGGCGCCGCGCGCCGCTTCCAGAACGAGGTCCAGGTCGGCATGGTCGGCGTGAACGTGCCGATCCCGGTGCCGATGGCCTACTACTCCTTCGGTGGCTGGAAGAGCTCGCTCTTCGGCGACTCGCACGTGCACGGCCGCGAGGGCATCCACTTCTACTCGCGCGGCAAGGTCGTCACGAGCCGTTGGCCGGATCCTCACCACCGCGGCGTGAACCTCGGCTTCCCGCAGATGAAGTGAGCGGGCAGCCCCAACCCTTCGGAGGCGATTCGATGCGTCCTGGAAAAGCGAGCGCGTTCGGCCTGCTCGCGAGCGTCCTGATCCCGGCGAGCCTGCTCGCCCTTCCCCAGGCGGCCGCGAAACCGAAGGCGGAGGCGACGCCGCGTCCCAGCGCCGAAGCCGCGCCCCCGCCGCGAGCTGAAGCGCCGCCGAGCACGCGGCCGGCCCGCGCGGCCGCGGCGCCGGGCGCGCGGGCGCAGAAGCTCGTCTCGGTCGAGGGCATCACCGAGTACCGCCTGCCGAACGGCTTGAGCGTCCTGCTGTTCCCGGACCCGACCAAGCCCACGATCACGGTCAACGTCACCTACAGGGTGGGCTCCCGGCACGAGAACTACGGCGAGACCGGGATGGCCCACCTGCTCGAGCACCTGGTCTTCAAGGGCACGCGGCGTCACCGCAACATCCCGCAGGAGCTGACCGCGCACGGCGCGCGGCCCAACGGCTCGACCTGGTACGACCGCACGAACTACTTCGAGACCTTCCAGGCGACCGACGAGAACCTGCGCTGGGCGCTCGACCTCGAGGCGGACCGGATGGTGAACTCGTTCATCGCCAAGAAGGACCTCGACAGCGAGATGACCGTCGTGCGCAACGAGTTCGAGCTCGGGGAGAACGAGCCGGCCGCTGTGCTGCAGGAGCGCGTGCTCTCGACCGCGTTCCTCTGGCACAACTACGGCAAGTCCACGATCGGCGCGCGCTCCGACCTCGAGAGCGTGCCGATCGACCGGCTGCAGGCCTTCTACCGCGACCACTACCAGCCCGACAACGCGGTGCTGCTCGTGGCCGGCCGCTTCGACGAGGCGAAGACGCTCGCGATGGTCGAGCAGCTCTTCGGCCGCATCCCGAAGCCGAAGCGCGCACTTCAGGCGCTCTACACGCTCGAGCCGACGCAGGACGGCGAGCGCAGCGTGACGCTGCGCCGCGTGGGCGACGTGCAGGCGCTCGCGGTCGCTTACCACGCGCCCGCCGGCACGGACCCGGCGTCGGGCGCCCTGAACCTGCTGGAGCAGCTCTTGACCGACGTCCCCTCGGGCCGGCTCTACAAGGCGCTCGTCGAGACCAAGAAGGCGACCTCGGTGGGCGGCTACTTCATGGAGCTCCACGACCCGGGCTTCCTGATGTTCAACGCCGAGGTCCGGCAGGACCAGGACATCGAGGACGCGCGCAAGACGCTCGTCGAGACGCTCGACGCGGCGGCCGGCTCCGCGCCGATCGCCAAGGAGGAGGTCGAGCGCGCGCGGGCCACCCTGCTCAAGAACATCGACCTGATGCTCAACAACGCCGACCGCGTCGGCCTGACGCTGTCGGAGTACATCGGACAGGGCGACTGGCGGCTCTTCTTCCTGAGCCGCGACCGCATCCGCCAGGCGGCGCTCGAGGATGTGCAAAAGGCCGCGGCCGCCTATCTGAAGCCCTCGAACCGGACCGTCGGTGTCTTCCTGCCGACCCCGAAGCCCGAGCGCGCCGAGATCCCGAAGCCGGTGCTGGCGGCCGACGCCGTGCGCGACTTCAAGGGTGACGCGGCGCTCGCGGCAGGCGAGTCGTTCGATCCCTCGCCCGCCAACATCGAGTCGCGCACGAAGCGGCAGGCGCTCGCGAGCGGGCTGAAGCTCGCGCTCTTGCCGAAGAAGACGCGCGGCGGCACGGTGGTCGCGACGCTGACGCTGCGCTTCGGTGACGAGAAGGCTCTCGTCGGCAAGGCCACGGTGTCGGACCTGGCGGCGGACATGCTGCTGCGCGGCACGAGCACGCACACGCGCCAGCAGCTCAAGGACGAGTTCGACCGGCTGAAGGCGCGCGTGAACGTCGCGGGCCGCGCGACCCAGGCCAACCTGTCGGTCGAGACCGTGCGCGAGAGCCTGCCGGACGTGCTCCGGCTCGCGGCCGAGGTGCTGCGCGAGCCCGTGTTCCCCGCCAAGGAGTTCGAGGAGCTCCGGCTCGAGAACCTGGCGGCGATCGAGCAGCAGCAGAGCGAGCCGAACGCCCTCGCGCCGAACGCGTTCCAGAAGCACATGAACCCGTACCCGAAGGGCGACGTGCGCTACATCGAGAGCCTGGACGAGGCGCTCGCGTCCTACAAGGCGGCGACGCTCGACGAGGCGAAGGCCTTCTACTCCGGCTTCTACGGCGCCTCGACCGGGGAGCTCGCCGTGGTGGGCGACTTCGACGCGGCCCAGACGGCGGCCCTGGCGGCCGAGCTCTTCGGCAGCTGGAAGAGCCCGGCGCGCTACGAGCGCGTGCCGCAGGTCTACCACGAGGTGGCGGCGGAGAACCGCTCGCTCGAGACGCCGGACAAGGCGAACGCCTTCTTCATCGCCGGCCAGAACCTGCCGCTCGCCGACACGGACCCCGACTATCCGGCGCTCACGCTCGGCAACTACATGCTCGGCGGCGGCTTCCTGAACTCGCGGCTCGCGGTGCGCATCCGGCAGAAGGACGGGCTCTCCTACGGCGTCGGCTCGCAGATCAGCGCCTCGCCGCTCGACGCTGCCGGCGCCTTCACGACCTTCGCGATCTACGCGCCCGAGAACGTCGCGAAGCTCGAGGCGGCTTTCAAGGAGGAGCTCGCCCGCGTGCTGAAGGACGGCTTCGAGCCGCAGGAGATCGCCGAGGCCAAGGCGGGCTGGCTGCAGTCGCGCGTGGTCTCGCGCGCGCAGGACGCCTCGCTCGTGCGGACGCTGGCGGCGGACCTCTTCATCGGCCGCACGCTCGCCTGGGACGCGGCGTTCGAGGACAAGGTGAAGGCACTCACGGCCGCGGAGATCCTGGGCGCGATGCGCAAGCACATCGACGTCGCGAAGATCACGATCGTCAAGGCCGGCGACTTCGCGAAAGCGAAGCCCTAGAAGCCCTTGACCTTGCCCGCGCGCTTGTAGAGCTGCCACACGATGTGCCAGCCGACGAGCACCACCAGCAGGAACACGACGAAGGCCCACGCCTCGGGGATGCCCAGGTTGCCACCGGCGAAGTAGGTCGTGTGCGAGTTGATCATGCCCCAGACGAGCGGCACCGACATGTAGGTGTTGTGGCGCGAGCGGGCGCCCGCGAGCGCCACGAGCGCGGCGTCGGGGGCGGCGCCGTCCTTCAGCGCGCGGATGATCTTCTGCTGCGCCGGCCAGATCCGGTACCAGACGTTCCACGCCATGATCGTGCCGAACATCGCCGCGAGGTGGATGTTGTAGCTGCGGTACGAGAAGCCGCCCCAGCTCGCCATCAGGAAGGCGACGACCGCCACCAGCGCGAACGCGACGGCGCCGAACGTCTTCGGGTCCTTGCCGAGCGGGCTCTTGTGCAGCGCGTCGTAGAGGAACGTCGCGAGGAACACGACCGCGATCATCACGTGCGCCGCGACCGCCGAGTCGCGGCCCGGCTCGAGCGTGATACCGCCGTGGTAGAAGACGAGCACCAGCAGGATCACGCCGGTTACCCAGGTCCAGGCCGCGCCCCAGCGGAACCACCAGAGGGCACGCGGGAGCAGCTCGGGATTCACCTTCTTCTTCGTCTCGCCGTCCTGCGTGCCCTGGAACGGGCCATTGACGAAGTTGAAGAAATACAGCATCCCGATCCAGACGATACCGGCGAGCACGTGGACCCAGCGGGAAAGGGCGCTCAGGATTTCCAAGAGCCTGCCTCCTTGTAGCGGATGAGGCGCAGCCTACCACAGCCGACGCGGCCTTGATTTCACCTTCGGGGGCGAAGTATTCTCGGCGCCGCTCGACACCACCAGACGATTTGGGGAGGGCCAGCTGTACTTCACCGAGACCTCTGGACGCGGGTAGGCATCTTTGGCGCAGATCTTCCCCCAGTCGGCTAACCGGCTTCCGCTCGTGCTCGGGCTCCTGGCCCTCGTCCTGCCCGCAGCGGCCGTGGGCTTCGTCTGGTACTACTTCTCGCCCCGCTTCACCGACGTCGGCTACCAGCCGGTCCAGCCCGTGCCCTACAGCCACAAGCTGCACGCGGGCGAGATGCAGATCGACTGCCGCTACTGCCACGTCTCGGTCGAGAAGTCCGCGGTCGCGAACGTGCCGCCAACGCAGGTGTGCATGAACTGCCACCTGCTCGTCGCGCGCAACGCCGAGTCGCTCGCGCCGATCCGCGACAGCCTGAAGGCCGGCAAGCCGATGCGCTGGCTGCGCGTGCACAAGCTCGGCGAGTACGCCTACTTCAACCACCGCGCCCACGTGGGGGCCGGCGTCGGCTGCGTGAGCTGCCACGGCCACGTGGAGGAGATGGAGGTCGTGCACCAGGTCGAGCCGCTCAGCATGGGCTGGTGCCTCGACTGCCACAGGAACCCGACGCCGAACCTGCGGCCGCTCACGGAGATCACGAACATGTCCTGGAAGCCGGCACGCGATCCGCAAGCCCATGCGCGCCAGATCGCGTCGCTGCGGCCCGTGCACCCGCCGACCGACTGCTCGGGGTGCCACCGGTGAGCGACACCCCCTGGCGCAGCCTCGGCGAGCTCGAAGAGAGCCCCGAGGCGCGCGCGTTCCGCGAGCGGGAGTTCCCCGCGGACGCCTCCGAGCCGCCCGACGCCGTGACCCGGCGCACGATCCTGACGCTGCTCGGGGCGTCGGCGGGCGCGGCGGGCCTGGTGGCGTGCCGCCGGCCCGAGGAGCACATCGTCCCGTACGTGGAGCCGCCCGAGTCGATCATGCCCGGCGTGCCGCGCCACTACGCGACCACGATGCCGAACGGGACGAGCGCCTACGGCCTGGTGGTGGAGAGCCACGAGGGGCGGCCCACCAAGGTGGAAGGCAACGAGCTGCACCCGGCGAGCCTCGGGGCCTCGAGCGCGCGCGTGCAGGCGTCGATCCTCGACCTCTACGACCCGGACCGCTCGCAGGCCGTGCTGAAGCGAGGCGAGCCATCGAGCTGGGCGGACTTCGTGGCGGCCTGGAAGGAGCGCGCGAAGGCGCACGCGGCGGACGGCGGCGAGACGCTGGCGCTGCTCGCGACGCCGCAGGCCTCGCCCACGCTCGCGCGCCAGCTCGCGGCGTTCCAGAAGGCCTACCCGAAGGCGCGCGTCGCGTGCTACGCGCCGGTGTCGGAGGCCAACGCGCTCGCGGGCGTCGCTCGCGCTGCCGGCCGGCCGCTGCTGTCGGTCCAGCACCTCGACAAGGCAAAGGCGATTCTCGCGCTCGACGCGGACCTGCTGCTCGCCGATCCGGAGATGATCCGCCACACGCGCGGCTTCGCCGCCGGGCGGCGCGTCTCGAAGCCGGGCGACTCGATGAGCCGGCTGTGGGCGGTCGAGGCCGTTTTCTCGGTCACCGGCGCCAACGCCGACCACCGGCTGCGGCTGCCCGCGAGGCGCATCCCGGCCTTCGTCGCGGCGCTCGCGGCCGAGCTGCGCAAGGGCGGCCTCGCGCTCGACGCTGCGGCCGCGCCGGATGTGGCCGGCCTCGACCCCGCGTGGCTCAAGGCGCTCGCCGACGACCTGCTCGCGAAGCGCGCCGAGTCGCTGATCGTCGCGGGCCCGCGCCAGCCGGCGGCCGTGCACGCCGCCGTGGTCGCGCTCAACGCCGCGCTCGGCAACGTCGGGACGACCGTCGAGTACCGCGAGCCGGTCGACGCGCTGCTGCCGTCGCCCGCGAGCCTGGTCGAGCTGGTCGCGGCGCTGCAGGGCGGCAAGGTCAGGACGCTCGTCGTCCTCGGCGGCAACCCCGCCTACGACGCGCCCGCCGACCTCGACTGGAAGGCGGCGGCGGCCAAGGCCGAGGAGCTCGTCCACTTCGGCAGCCACCTCGACGAGACGGCGGCGCTCGCGTCCTGGCACCTCCCGAGCGCGCACTTCCTCGAGTCGTGGGGCGACGCGCGCGCGCGCTGCGGCACGCTCTCGGTCGTGCAGCCGCTGATCCTGCCGCTCTACGGGGCCAAGAGCGTCGTCGAGCTCGTCGGCCTGCTCGCGAGCGGCGAGGACAAGCCCGGCTACGACCTCGTGCAGGAGACGTGGCGCGGGGTGCTGGGCGACGCCGAGTTCGAGAAGCGCTGGAACCGCGTACTGCACGACGGCGTGCTGCCCGAGACCGCGCTGCCGGGCGTGACGCTCGAGCTCAAGCCGGGAACGCTCGGCGAGCTGGCCGCGGCCGCCGCCTCAGCCGGAGCGGGAGAGCTCGAGCTCGTGTTCCAGGCCTGTCCCAAGCTCGAGGGCGGCGCGAGCGCGAACAACGCGTGGCTGCACGAGCTGCCGGACGCGGTCACCAAGGCGACCTGGGACAACCCGCTGCTCGTGAGCCCGGCAACGGCCGCCGCGAAGGGCCTCCGGGACGAGGACGTCGTCAAGCTCGAGGTGGGAGGGCGCAGCCTCGAGCTGCCGGTGCTGCGCGTGCCCGGCATGGCCGACGGCACGCTGGCGCTCTACCTCGGCTACGGGCGCGCCAAGGCCGGCCGCGTCGGCAGCGGCGTCGGCTTCGACGCGTTCGCGCTGCGCATGGCGGCAGCCGCGGACCTCGCGACGGACGTCAAGCTCGCACCCGCCGGCCGCCGCTACCCCGTCTCGCAGACCCAGGACCACGGCTCGATGGAGGGCCGGCCGATCATCCGCGAGGCGACGCTCGAGCACTATCGCAAGCAGCCGGGCTTCGCGACCGAGCAGACCGAGCTGTTCCAGCTCTGGCCCGAGCACGAGTACAAGAAGAGCCCGCAGTGGGGCATGGTGATCGACCTCAACGCCTGCACGGGCTGCAACGCGTGCGCGGTCGCGTGCCAGAGCGAGAACAACGTGCCCGTGGTCGGCAAGGACCAGGTGCGGCGCGGCCGCGAGATGGCGTGGCTGCGGATCGACCGCTACTTCACCGGCGAGCCCGCCGACCCGACCGCAGCGTTCCAGCCGGTGCCGTGCATGCAGTGCGAGAACGCCCCGTGCGAGCAGGTGTGTCCCGTCGCGGCCACGGTCCACGACGCCGAGGGCCTGAACGCGATGGTCTACAACCGCTGCATCGGCACGCGCTACTGCTCCAACAACTGCCCGTACAAGGTGCGCCGCTTCAACTTCTTCAACTACACGAAGGACACCCCGCGCGTCCTGAAGCTCGCGAACAATCCCGACGTGACGGTGCGCGCGCGCGGCGTGATGGAGAAGTGCACCTACTGCGTGCAGCGGCTCTCCGCGGCCAAGATCGACGCGCGGCTCGGCGGGCGCGAGCTCAAGGACGGCGACGCCAGGACCGCCTGCCAGCAGGCCTGCCCCGCGGAGGCGATCCAGTTCGGCGACCTCACGCAGCTCGAGAGCAAGGTCGCGAAGGCCCGCGCCAACGACCGCACCTACGCGCTGCTCGCGGAGCTCAACACGCGCCCGCGCACGACCTACCAGGCCCGCCTGCGCAACCCGCACCCGGCGCTCGCCGCGGCCGAGCCTCCAGGCGAGGAAAAGGGCCATGCCTGATCGCAAGCTGCTGCTGCTGGCCCTGGTGCTGGCGCTTGGCGCCTGTCGCGGCATGACCTCGACGAAGCCGCCGATCCACCCGAACTACAGCATGTTCAGCCAGCCCAAGGCGCGGCCGCAGTCCGAGAGCGACTTCTTCTACGACGGCGCCAACATGCGCGCGCCGGTGCCGGGGACCGTCGCCCGCGGCGAGCTGCGCGAGGACCGGGCCTTCTTCGAGGGCAAGGACGACAAGGGCCAGGACCTCGCCCGCTCGCCGGTGGCGGCGACGCCCGAGCTCCTCGCGCGCGGCGCCGACCGCTACAACATCTATTGCCGCCCCTGCCACGACCCGCGCGGCGACGGCAAGGGTGTCCTCGCCCAGCGCGGCGGGGTGCCGACGACCTCGCTCCACGACCCGAAGGTGCTGAACGCGGTGGACGGCCACATCTTCAACGTCATCGCGAACGGGCAGGGGCTGATGCCGTCCTACCGCTGGCAGGTCCCGCCCGCCGACCGCTGGGCGATCATCGCGCACGTCCGCGAGATGGAGCAGCAGCGCCAGGCGCAGGGGACGGCGAAGTGACGGGCCGGCTGAACGCCAGGGTCGCGATCGTCTCGCTCGTGGTGGTGGCGATCGCGTTCGCCGCCACGGCGGGGCTCGTGCGCTTCGTGCTCAGCACCGAGTACAGGGCACCCGAGCGCTCCGACCAGGCCCAGCTCACGCCGCGCACGCAGGCGCTCCAGGACGAGGCGGCGGCCAAGGCGAAGGCCGACCGCGAGAAGCCCTACGTCGAGGAGACCTATCGGCGCTTTCCGGTGGTCGGCAGCCGCGTCGCCGTCTGGGTGCTGGCGCAGCTGCACCTGCTGTTCGCCGCCTTCGTGCTGGCGGTGCCGCTGTTCGCCCTGATCATCGAGTTCATCGGCTGGCTGAACGGGGACGAGCGCTACGACGAGCTGGCGCACGAGTTCACCAAGCTCCTGTCCGTGTCGTTCTCGCTCACCGCGACCTTCGGGGCGTTCCTGCTCTTCATGCTGGTGCTGCTCTACCCGAAGTTCATGAACTACCTGATGCACGTGTTCTCGCCGACGTTCGCGCCCTACGTGCTGCTGTTCTTCGCCGAGGCGTTCTTCCTGTACACCTACTACTACGGCTGGGGGAAGTTCTCCCCCGTCACGCACCTGCTGCTCGGGCTCGGGCTGAACATCGTCGGCACCGCGATCATGCTGATCGCCAACTCGTGGCTCACCTTCATGACGACGCCGGCCGGCGTCTCCGAGTCGGGCGCCGTGATCAGCACCTGGGCGGCCGTCCACAACTACACCTGGATGCCGATCAACATCCACCGCATCATCGCGAACGTCGCCTTCGGCGGCTCGGTGGCGGCCGCCTACGCGGCCTTCAAGTTCCTGAACGCGACGACGGACGAGGAGCGGGCCCACTACGACTGGATGGGCTACATCGGCAACTTCGTCGCGATCTGCGCGTTCCTGCCCTTGCCCTTCGCCGGCTACTGGCTCGCCTCCGAGATCTACGCCTACTCGCAGACGCTCGGGCTCACGATGATGGGAGGTGCCTTCTCCTGGCTCTTCATCATCCAGGCGATCCTGATCGGGAACCTGTTCCTGGGCGCGAACTACTACCTGTGGCTCGGGATGGGCCGCGTGCAGGCCTCCGACCGCTTCCAGGGCTACATCAAGTTCCTGCTGATCCTGATCGCGACTCTGCTTCGCGGTGTGGGCGACACCGCGCTCGATCATCGCGACCGTGTCGGAGACGCGCGCGATGGGCGGAGGCTCCCACCCGCAGCTCGGCTACTTCGGCGTGATGTCGGCCAAGAACACGGCGGTCAACATCCTGATCCTGACCACCTACGTGAGCTTCCTGCTCTACCGACGCTCGGGCCGCACGCCGACGGTATCGTGGGCGAAGCTCGGCAACGCGCTCCAGGTCGTGATCGCGCTCGCGGCGGGCGCGACCGTGCTGTTCCTCGGCGTCTACGGCTACTTCGTCGAGGCCAAGGTGCGCATCGGCTTCTCGGTGCCGCAGGTGGGCTCGGTGCTGTTCGCGATGGTCTCGGTGACCGCGATCGACGTGCTGATGTACAGGAACGCGAAGAGCCTGGGCGAGACGCACTGGGGGCGCATCAACCCGGTCTCGCAGTACGTGCTGATCTTCCTGGCGGTCACCTTCACCTGGCTGATGGGGCTCATGGGCTACGTGCGCTCCGGGCTGCGCCAGCACTGGCACGTCTACGGCGTGATGCGCGACACCTCGGTCGATGCCTTCACGCCCACGCTGGGCTTCGCGACGCGCGTCGTGTCGGTGACCGTGCTGCTGTTCTTCCTGCTGATCGGCTTCGTGTTCTGGCTCGCGAGCCTCTCCGACCGACAAGTCCCCCGCCAAGGAGAGCGCGTGAGGGTGCCGGTCGGGGTCCGCATCCTGCTGCTGACCGTGGGAGCCACCGGCTTCTACACGCTGGTGGGGCAGCTGGTGCCGCAGAAGGAGGTCTTCCCGCCGAAGGAGACCGAGCTCAAGAAGGAGATGACGCAGGACGAGCTCGTCAAGGCCGGCAGGGACATCATGGAGGGCAAGGGCCTCTGCACCACCTGCCACACCTTCGGCAAGTCGGGCGCCCTGCGCTTTCCCGACCTCGCGGGGATCGGCTCGCGCGCCGCGACGCGGCGGCCGGGCCTCTCCGACGTCGACTACCTGGCGCAGTCGATCTACGACCCGAGCGCCTTCATCGTGCCCGGCTTCAACCCCGGCATGCCGGTGATCAACAAGCCGCCGATCGGCCTCACCGACCAGGAGATCCTGGCCGTGATCGCCTACCTGCAGAGCCAGGGAGGCAAGGTGAGCGTGACGCTACAGTCGAAGGTCTGGCCGCTCGAGCCGCACTCCGCCGAGGCCAAGGACTAGCGATGGCGCTCGGGTTCCTGCGCTGGCCGGTGCTCGCTGCGATCGTGCTGCTGCTGCTGCTGCTGCGGCTGCGCGGCGCCAGGAGCTTCGCCTGGACGCTCGCGATCTACGCCTCGATCTACGCGTTCGTCCGCTACGGCTTCGTGACGCCGATCCCGTTCTCGGTCGTGGTGATCTACATGTTCATCACGACGCTCGCGCTCGCCGCCTACGTGACCTCGAGCGCCGTGCGGCGGACGGAGTTCCTGGCGCCGCTCGTGGCGCTCGCGAACGACCGGCCGCTGCGCCCGCTGCTCGCGGCGCTGCTGCTGCTGTTGCCGGCTCTGGCGGCGGCGGGGGCGTACTTCGGAGGACGCGAGAAGCTCGAGGCGCCTTCCTTCGGGCGCAGCGTGCACCCCGCGCCGCCCGACTCGATCAGCTTCGGCGACCGCTCGATCAGCCTGATCACGGGCGGCAACCCGCTGCGCGAGCTCGAGACGAAGGACCCGGCCGCCTTCAAGACCCACCTCGAGAACGGGCGGCGGACCTACTACCGCAACTGCCACTTCTGCCACGGCGACGCCATGGGCGGCGACGGCATGTTCGCGCACGGGCTCAACCCGATCCCCACCAACTTCACCGACTCCGGAACGATCGCGATGCTCCAGGAGAACTTCCTCTTCTGGCGCATCTCCAAGGGCGGTCCGGGGCTGCCTGCGGAGGGCGGGCCCTGGGACTCGGCGATGCCGGCCTGGGAGAAGTTCCTGAAGGAGGAGGAGATCTGGGAAGTGATCCTCTTCCTCTACGACCACACCGGCCAGCGGCCGCGCGCGCGGGAGGAGCAGCACTGATGCGCGTTCGCGTGCTCACGCTCCCGCTCGTGCTGATCGCGCTCGCGCCCGCGGCGCGCGCGCGGGCGGCCGGCTCGGCCGAGGCCGGCAAGAAGGTCTACGAGCAGCACTGCATCCAGTGCCACGGCGAGAAGGGCGACGGCAACGGAGAGGCGGCCGTGCACCTCTCGCCCCAGCCGCGCGACTTCACGAGCGGGAAGTTCAAGCTGCGCACGACACCCTCGGGGGCGCTGCCCACCGACGACGACCTGAAGCGCGTGGTGCGGATGGGAATGCCCTACACCTCGATGCCGGCGTGGCCGAAGCTGAGCGACGCCGAGGTGGACGGCGTCTTGCAGTACGTGAAGAGCTTCTTCGCGGGCTTCGCGGACCCCGCGCAGGCGGCGAAGCCGATCTCGCTCGCCGCCGGGCCGGCTTCGACGAAGGAGTCGGTCGCCAAGGGCAAGGAGCTCTACGGCTCGCTCGGCTGCGTGCGCTGCCACGGCGAGTCCGGCCGCGGCGAGGGGCCCTCGGCGCCGACGCTCAAGGACGACTTCGACCACCCGATCCGCGCCGCCGACCTGACGCGGCGCTGGACGTTCCGCGGCGGACCGCGGCGCGAGGACATCTTCCGCACCTTCAGCACCGGCGTGAACGGCACGCCGATGCCGTCCTTCTTCGACGCCGTGCCCGAGCCCGACCGCTGGGCGCTCACCGACTACGTCTACTCGCTGGGCGACGGCGACACGCCGAACTACGCGACCCTCGTCGTGGCGCAGCCGCTCGACGACGAGATCGACACCGCGAAGGGCGCCGCGCTCTTCGAGCGCGCCCCGAGCGCGCGCTTCCCGGTGATCGGCCAGATCATGGAGCCGGTGCGGGACTTCGCCCCGGCGGCCAACGCCGTCGAGGTGCGCGCGGTCTACGACTCGGAGCGGATCGCCTTCGAGGTGCGCTGGCACGACACGCGGGCCGACACGCAGGCGACGAACGCGCCCACGCTCGAGGTGCCGCTCTCGGACGAGGAGCTCTCGACTCCTGCGGCGGCCGAGAAACCGGCCGCGGGCGGTGGTGACTTCTGGGGCCAGGAGCAGGCTCCCGCCGCGCCGGCCGCGAAGCCGGCCGGCGGAGGTGGCGGCGACTTCTGGGGAGAGTCCCAGCCCGCCGCCGCGGCGGCAGGCGCCGCTCCCGCCGCCGAGTTCTCCGACGCCGTCGCGATCCAGCTCCCGAGCACGCCACCGGAGGGCGTTGCCAAGCCCTACTTCCTCTTCGGCGACGGCGCGAAGCCGGTCGACGTCTGGTTCCTCGACCTCGCCTCGCAGCACGTGAAGCAGTTCACGGGGCGCGGCTCGACGGCGCTCACCGCGCTCGAGGGCGGCGAGGTCGAGGCGAGCGGCCGCTACGAGGCGGGCGTCTGGTCCGCGAGCTTCGTGCGCAGCCTGCGCTCGACCAGCAGCATCTCCTTCGCCGAGGGCCAGTACGTTCCGATCGCGTTCTCGGTCTGGGACGGCACGGCACGCGAGCGCGGCAACCGCCGCGGCCTCACGCAGTGGTTCTACGTCTACCTGCCGCCGCGCGAGAAGCCCTCGGTCGTCGGCCCCATGCTGAAGGCCGCGCTCGGCGTGCTGGTGCTCGAGTTGCTCGTCGTCGCGGCGCTGCGCAGGAAGCCCGCCGCCACAGCCTGAGCCGCCAGCAGACGAGGAACCGTATTGCCTGGCGGGGTCTGGACGGCCGCGCTGGACGGAAGCGAACAGCAGCCAGGACGCGCCCAGATCGGACCATGCATGAGGATTGTCAGGACGGCCTCGTGAGTGGTCCGGTCATGGCGAGAACCAGTAGCTGAGCTTCACGAGGAAGACGTTGTCGGGCGGCGTGCCCCAGAGCTCGCTCCAGTTCGTCCCGAATGAAGGCTCGTAGGTCGGAAGCGTCGCCGTGCGGCCCTGCGACCACACGACGTAGAGCGACGAGCCCGGCTTCCACTCCCAGCGCGCCACCAGGTTCGAGCGGAACTGCCGGAAGCTGAAGTCCGGGTTGGCGAACGAGTACGCGGGCGCGCCGCCGGTCTCGCTCACCACGTAGCGGTTCAGGTTCTCGCGGTAGGCGATCTCGCCGGGTGCGTAGAGGTGGAAGCGGTCCGCGTAGGCGTGCGCGAGCGTGTCGGTCGCCTGCTTGAAGCCGGTGTAGCGGCCGGTTCCGACGAACGGGCTGCCGTAGTACTGGACCGTCAGCTCCGGCGTGATCGCCAGGTTCACGCGGAACGTGAAGCTCCAGGTGTCCTGGTCGATGCGGCCCAGCACGTAGCGCGGCTCGTCGCCCGCCTCGGCCGTGGCCGCGTACTGCAGGTTGTCGAGCAGGCGCTCGTACCGCGCGCCGCCGCCGAGCCCGAGGCGGTTCGACAGCCGCAGGCCGAGCGTGGCCTCGGCCTTGCCGGAGCGCGAGTCGTCGTCGACCGTGCGCGCCGCCTGGCCGGCGAGCGTCGCCGTCAGCCGGCGCGACGGATCGCTGCGGCCGCCCAGCGAGGCCTCCCAGTAGTCGTGCCAGCGCAGCGCCGGCCCGCCGCGCAGCATGCGCGTGTCCACCACGTCGCGGTAGAGCACGCCGAGGTCGGCTCCCCATTTGTTCCGGAAGGTCGCCGAGGCGTTGGCCTGCGTCGAGGCCTGCACCGCGAGGCCGCCGAAGTCCCACTGGTCCTCGCGCATCAGCTGCAGCGAGTAGGCCCTGAAGACGCCGCGCGGCGCGGGCTCGGCCCAGCCGAGGATCGCCTGGTTGGCGAGCACGTCGGCTTGGCGCAGGTAGCCGACGTCGTTGAGCTCGAGGCCCGGCGAGTACCAGTGGAAGTGGTCGACGAGTCTCAGGCGTCCCTTGCCCGAGGTCCCGAGCCGCAGCGATCCGCCGTGGCCCGAGAGCGCCGTGGCCCGCGGGTCGAGGCCGAGGTGGTCGGCGTCGGGCCGCTGGTAATAGTGCACGGCGTCCGTCTGCAGCGCCAGGATCGCCTCGCGCGGCCCGCTCACGCGGCTCGCGACTCCGCTCGCCTCGAGCACCAGGCTGCGGTCGGCGAAGTAGCGGGTGAAGTCGAAGCCGCCGGAGAGCGCGCGCGTCGGCAGCGCGGCGAGCCCCGGGTCGTCCGTGAGCCGAGCCGTCCAGGTGAGCATGCCGCCGAGGCTCGTGTCGCCCTTG
This sequence comes from uncultured Acidobacteriota bacterium, assembly GCA_963740655.1. GTDB lineage: Bacteria > Acidobacteriota > Vicinamibacteria > Fen-336 > Fen-336 > DATBSL01. Next base: position 52,850 of record CAVUFF010000010.1, on the reverse strand, counting down.
CCCCAGTCCTTGTGGACCCGCGCCACGCTGTAGCTCGCCGCGGGCTCGATCGCCGGCTCGCGCGAGCCGAGCGGAGAGGAGACGAGTGCCGTCTCGCGCTGCGTGAAGCTCTGCAGCACGCCGAGCGAGAGGCCGCCCGCGGTCTTGCCGGTGACCTTGAGCGCGCCCAGGATCGTGGTGCTCTGCGGCACCTCGGCGGTCTCGTCCTCGGCGAGCCTCGGCTCGAGCGTGGGCGGCTGACCGATGCGGCGCGAGTAGAAGAGCTGGTCCTGGTCCTCGAGCCCGAAGCTCAGGATCTTGCGGCCCTCGAGGAAGAACGGCCGCTTCTCCTCGTAGAACGTCTCGTAGGCGCTGAGGTTGACGACCGAGGGATCGGCCTCGACCTGGCCGAAGTCGGGGTTGAAGGTGGCGTCGAGCGTGAAGTTGCTGGTGAGCCCGAGCTTGGCGTCGAGCCCGAGCGAGCCCGTGCGGTCCGGGCTGTCGGGCGTCGACGGCCCGGAGCTCGTCTGCCCGACGACGTGGGGCAAGAGCTCGAGGTGGCGCGGCCGCTCGAGGCCGCGGATGCCGTGCAGCTCGCCCAGCTGGTGCATGCGCCCGCTGTTCTGGCGCGGGATCAGCTGCCACTGGTCCTCTTCCTGGTTGCGCTCGATCCAGCGCCAGGAGTGCAGGCCCCAGACCTGCTCGTCCTGCGGGCCGAAGCGCAGCTGGTTGAGCGGGACGCGGAACTCCGCCGTCCAGCCGTTCGCGTCGTGGGCCACCTTGCCGTCCCAGACCGCGTCCCAGCTCGTGTCCCACTCCGTCTCGCCGTTGCCCAGGATCAGGTCGATCTTGCTGCCGCCGGCGGTCAGGTCGAACTCGAAGCCCGTACGCCTGTCGTTGTAGCTGTCGAAGCAGACGCCGACGATGTCGCCGACGAAGGCGTCGCGCCGGCCCGGGTAGCGGTGCACGAGCGCCGGGTCGTCGAAGGCGCGGATCGCGAAGTAGACGTGCTTCTCGCCGTAGAGGATCTTGAGCTCGGTCCGCGCCGACGGCAGGGCGCCCTCGGTCGGGAGCTGCTGCGTGTAGTCGCCGGCCCACTCGCCCTGCTGCCACGCCGCGTCGTCCAGGCGGCCGTCGATCGTCGGCGGCTCGCCGGCGAGCCTCTGCGTAACGTAGAGGCGCGCCTTGTACTTGCGCCCGTCGGCGCCGGTCGAGCGGGTCCGCCCCTCGCCCGGCGGGGGCGGCTCCTGGGCGGAGGCGGTGAGCGCGAGCGCCAGGCAAACCGGGACGAGCCACGGCCGTGAGACGAGCGGCGCGAAGCGGGACAGGCGCAACGCGCCGAAGCTAACGTCCCCGCCCATCAGGGTCAATGAACCAAACTGCCCGGCCGAGCAGTCGCCGCGCGGGAGGCCGCCCGCTCAGCGCGCGCGATAGCCGGGCCCCATCAGCGCCCGGCCGGGGCGCGCCGCGGTGATCCGGCCCTCGTCGACCACGAGCTCGCCGTTCACCGCCACGTAGGGGATGCCCTCGCTGTACTGGAGCGGGTCGGCGAAGGTCGCCTTGTCCTTGACCGTCGCGGGGTCGAAGGCCACGAGGTCGGCCAGCATGCCCGGCCGCACGATCCCGCGCTCGAGGAGGCCCATGCGCGAGGCGGGCAGCGAGGTCATCTTGCGGACCGCCTCCTCGAGCGGCAGGAGCTTCTCGTCGCGCACGTAGCGGCCCAGGATGCGCGCGGCCGAGCCCCACGCGCGCGGGTGCGAGCGCTCCTCGGAGAAGATCCCGTCCTTCGCGGAAGCGCCCGAGTCGGTGCACAGCGACACCAGCGGGTGCTTGAGCGCCAGCCGCACGTCGTCCTCGCTCATGATGAAGATCACGTTCGAGGTGTTGGCGCGGTCGGCGATCACGATGTCCATGGCCGCGTCGAGCGGGTCCTTGCCCTCCTCGCGGCCGATCTGCTCGAGCGTCTTGCCCTCGTACTTCTTGAGCGCCGGGTTCACGACACTCACGATCAGGATCCCCGAGGCGCCGCCCGCGCCCAGGTACTGGTTCTCCCACGAGGGGTCCTCGCGGTTCACCTCGGCCTTCACCCGCGCGCGGACCGCCGGGTCCCGGAGCCGCTCGATCATGCGGTCGCGGCCGCCGTCGCGCACCCAGAGCGGCAGGTTCGCGTCGAGCGAGTTCTGGCCCGCGACGTACGGGTACTGGTCGGCCGAGACGTCGAGGCCCTGCGCGCGCGCGTCCTCGAGCCGCTTCAGCACCGCGGGCATCCGGCCCCAGTTGGGCCGTCCGGAGGTCTTCAGGTGGTAGATCTGGGCCGGCAGCTCGGCCTCGCGCGCGATCCGGAAGACCTCGTCCAGGCTCTGGTCGATGCCGTAGGACTCCGAGCGCTGGTGCGTGATGTACGAGCCGCCGTAGCGCCGCGCCACCTTCGCGAGCGCTATGATCTCCTCGGTCGAGGCGAAGCGGTCGGGGACGTACTGGAGCGAGGTCGACAGCCCGAACGCCCCCTCCTCCATCGCCTGCGCCACCGCGGCCTCCATCTGGCCGAGCTCCTCCGGCGTGGCGCGGCGGTCGCTCGCGCCCATCACGAGGTTCCGCACGCCGCCGGCGCCGACGAAGCTGCCCAGGTTGATCGTGGGCCGGGCGCGTGCGAAGGCCTTCCAGTAGCCGGCGAGCGTCGTGAAGTCCGGGGTGACGCCGTAGTGGTCGAAGGCCTCCTTGCCCTCGGCGATCAGGCGGGCGTTGGTAGGCGCGATCGACGCGCCCTCGCCGGTGATCTCGGTGGTGATGCCCTGGGTGATCTTGCTCGCCGCGCGCGGGTCGACCAGCACGTTGTACTCGGACTGCCCGAGCATGTCGATGAAGCCCGGCGCGATCACGAGCCGCGCCGCGTCGACGCGCCGCTTCGCCGGGACGCCCGCGAGCGGGCCGACGGCCGCGATGCGGTCGCCGGCCACGCACACGTCGGCCCGGAACCACGGGGCGCCCGTGCCGTCCACCACCCGGCCGCCCGCGAAGAGCAGGTCGCAGGCGAGCGGCGCCGAGTGGACCGGGCGCGCCGAGGCGAGGGCGAGCGCGGCGAGCGCGAGGAGGAGCCGGGTCGAGCCGGGTGGGGCGTTCATGGTGCAGGAGAGTATCGCGGTTCACTGGATCGCGAGAGTGCCCCCCGGCCGGGCACGATCCGGTAAGATCTCGGGGACATGAAGGCTCGACTCTTCCTCCTGCTCGCATTCCTGCTCGCGCTCGGCGGACCCGCGCACGCCGCCGACGGCTTCATGGTCGTGGTGAACAGCTCGGTCCCCGGCGCGAGCGTGCACCGCGCCGACCTCGCCGCGGTCTTCCTCAAGAAAGCCACGCGCTGGGGCGACGGCTCGCCCGCGAGCCCGGTCGACCAGTCCGGCACCTCGCCGGTGCGCAAGGCGTTCTCGGACGCCGTGCTGCAGATGCCGGTCGCGGCCGTGCTCCAGTACTGGCAGCGGCTGCTGCTCTCGCCCTCGAACCAGGTCCGGATCCCGGTCGGGAAGGCCTCGGACGAGGAGGTGATGGCCTACGTGGCGAAGACGAGCGGCGCCGTGGGCTACGTCGCCCCCGGCCACACGCTGCCTTCCGGCGTGAAGGCCATCTCCGTGATCGAATAGCCCGCCGCCCCGGCGGGCGGTGCTAGGATCGTCGGATGTCCGGGGAGCGGTCCGACGACAGCGACTCGACGCTCGTCCACCAGGGGCTGAGCGCGCTCACCTTCAGCGAGATGGCGAGCTTCGTGCACGACATCGAGGCCCGTCCGCTGCCGCGGCTCGTCTCCGACCTTCCGGGCCTCCTGGCGCTGCCGGACCTCAAGTACCAGCTCGTCTTGATGGTGCTGCGCAAGCGGGTCAAGGAAGCCTCGACCGAGCGCGAGCCGATCCTGGCGCGGCTGCGCGAGCTTGCGCTTCAGCCGACTCCGGACCCGACCGTCCGCGCGCGCGCCGAGGCGTTCCTGGCGAAGCCGAGCGAGTAGCGCGAGCCGGCTACTTCCAGACGGAGTCTTCGTTCGACGACTCGCTGCTGAGCTCGGCCTCGCGCTCGGCCATCCACTTCTGGAAGTCCTCGGGCGTGTCGATGGTCACGTAGCCGCGCATCCGGTAGTGTCCGAGGCCGCACAGCTGCGCGCACGCGATCTCGTAGCCGAAGTCGGGGTTGCCGGTGCGCGTGCGCATCTCCTCGGTGGTGACGGTGGGCACGAACCAGACCGGCGTCACCGTGCCCGGGACGGCGTCCTGCTTCACGCGCATCTCCTGCAGCGCGAAGCTGTGGATCACGTCCTTGCTCGTCAGCTGGACCAGCACGGGGCGGCCGACCGGCAGGTGGAGCTGGTTGATCGTGGTGACGTCGTCCTTGGCCGCGGGGTCGCTGCGGTCGAGGCCGAGCGGGTTCGACTGCTCGTCGACCAGCTTGACGTCGGTCCTGCCGAAGACGCCGTCGGGACCGGGGTAGTGGACGTTCCAGGCGAACTGCTGGGCCACCACGCGCACCCGCGTGGCGTCCTGCGGCGAGGGGAAGCCGCTCACGCGGTCGGCCCACAGCGGGATCGAGAAGCCCACCAGCAGGATCGCCTCGACGAGCGCCACGGCTCCCTCGAGCCAGGTCGAGGTGTGGCTGGTGACGCCCTTGTAGTCGGCCACGGGGTTGCGCCGGGCGCGATAGCGCCACAGCACGTAGAGGAAGAACGCGCTCCAGCCGACGAACAGCACGGCCATCACCCAGTGCACGAGCCCGAGCGTGTGGTCGAGCGCCGCGCCGTGCTGCGAGGCGAGCTGCGGAAGCTTGTACCAGTCGTTCATGGTGCTAGACGTTCCTCCACGCCCGGTCGTGCGTGCGCTGCAGCCGGGTCCATTCGTCGTCGAGCGCCTTGTGCTGGGCCCGTCGGGCCTGGCGGCGCAGGTAAAGGAAGAAGGCGATGAAGCCGCCCTGGATCGCGAGCGTCACGCCGAGCAGCAGCCACATGCCGAGCCGCGCGGCGTCGATCATCGGCCCCTCGGCGTCGCCGTAGCAGGTGGGGCAGGCGAGCGCCCGGGTCGCGCCTGCGGCGAGCAGCAGCGCGGCGAGCAGCAGCGCGCGCCTCACGAGAGCCCCCGCGTCTTCTTCAGGAACCACGCCTCGTAGAGCCCGAGGCCGATCCCCGCGAGCACGGAAAGTCCGCCGGCCAGGGGCCAGCCCGCGCCCGGGTCGGGCGCCGCGCGGAAGCAGAAAGCCGCGAAACCAAACGCCAGCAGCGCCGACGCGGTCACGAACACGACGTGGAACGCCTTGAGCGACATGGCTAGCGCAGGTGGATGTGGTCCGCGACGGTGAGCGTCGGCAACAGCAAGAGCGGCACGAACAGGAGCGCCGTCAGCCCCAGCATCCAGAATATCAGCTTGCGCTCGGAGACGAGGTGCATGAACCAGCAGGCGACCAGCGTGCCCTTGGTGACCGCGATCGCGAGCGCCAGCGTGATCGCGAAGTGCCGCGGCAGGTGCAGGAAGTAGGCCCCGACGGTGAACCCGGTCAGCATCAGCAGCGAGCCGAACACGTAGTAGGCCGCGCGCACGTGGCGGTCGACCTCCTCGGCCGAGTGGCCGGCGTGGCCGGCGGGCTTGGAGTCGTGGCTGTCGCTCATCGCGTCGCTCCTAGAGCAGGTACAGGATCGGGAACAGGAAGATCCAGACGAGGTCGACCAGGTGCCAGAACAGCCCCGCGTTCTCCACGCGGTTCGTGAAGTGGACGGGGTCGGTCTTCCACAGCGCCGACCCCGGCCCCCACAGGTAGCCGTTCACCGCCATGCCGCCGATCACGTGCAGCCCGTGCAGCCCGGTGAGCGTGAAGTAGATCGCGAGGAAGGTGTTGGTCGAGGGGAAGAGCTCGTGGTGGAACTTGGCCGAGTACTCGAAGTACTTCACGGTCAGGAAGCCGAAGCCGCACAGGATCGTGATGCCCATGAACACGCGGAAGCGCTTGAAGTCGTGCTTCGCGAGCGAGGCCCAGGCGAGCACCATCGTGACGCTCGAGCTGATCAGGATCACGGTGTTGAGCGTGGCGAGCGGGATGTTGAGGTAGGTGGCGCCCGGCGGCCAGTGCGCGTTGCCCACGCGCAGCATGACGTAGGACGCGAAGAGAGCGCCGAACAGCATCACCTCGGAGGCCAGGAACAGCCAGATGCCGAGCTTGCCGTTGGTGAGCCCGGTGTCGGGCCGGGCTTCGACGGTGTAGGGGATCTCCATGCTCATGCGCCCAGCGCCTCCCACTGCGGCGAGTAGTCCCGCGGCGCGCCGGGGACGCTGTACTCGTAGGGCCCGCGGTGCGCCGCGGGCGGGGTCGCGAAGTTGCCGTGCGGCGGCGGCGAGGGCGCGGCCCACTCGAGCGTCGTCGCGTGCCAGGGGTTGTCGTCCACCTTCTGGCCGCGGAACATGCTCCAGAAGAAGTTGAAGATGAAGGGCAGCTGGAACAGCGCGAGCGCCCAGGCGCCCCACGACGAGACCACGTTCCAGTGCAGGACGGGCTGGGCGTGCGCGTAGGAGGCGCCGCCGTCGTAGAGCCGGCGCGAGACGCCCGCCAGGCCCATGATGAACATCGGCATGAAGATCACGTTCATGCACACGAACGAGCCGAAGAAGTGGAGCCGGCCGAGCACGTCGTTGATCTTGCGGCCGGTGGCCTTCGGGAACCAGTAGTAGATCCCGGCGAACAGCGCGAAGATCGTGCCCGGCGCCACCACGTAGTGGAAGTGCCCGATCACGTAGTAGGTGTCGTGCAGGTGGATGTCGGCTGCGGTGAGCCCGAGCGGCAGCCCGGTGAGGCCGCCGATCCCGAACATCGGCAGGAAGCCGAGCGCGAACAGCATCGGCGTCGTGAAGCGGATCGAGCCGCCCTAGAGCGAGATGATGAGCGAGCTCAGGATCACGACCGACGGGATCGAGATGATCATCGTCGTGGTCTGGAAGAACGCCGCCATCGTGGTCCCCATGCCGGTGATGAACATGTGGTGCGCCCAGACGATGAACGACATGAAGCCCAGGAACACGAGCGAGTAGACCATCGAGCGGTAGCCCCAGAGCGGCTTCCGCGTGTTGTTCGCGATCACCTCGGCCACGATCCCCATCGCCGGCAGGATCAGCACGTAGACCTCGGGATGGGCGAGGAACCAGAACAGGTGCTGCCACAAGAGCGGGTTGCCGCCGCCCGAGTTCGCGAGGACCTGCCCGCTCACCACGAGCCCCGACGGCAGGAAGAAGCTGGTGTGGGCGAGTCGGTCCATGAGCTGCAGGAACGCGGCGCCCTCGAGCGGCGGGAACGCCAGCAGCAGCAGGAACGCGGTCACGAACTGCGCCCAGACGAAGAACGGCAGCCGCCAGAACGAGAGCCCGGGCGCGCGCAGCTGGATCGTGGTGACGATGAAGTTGAGCGAGCCGAGCAGCGACGAGGTGATCAGGAACACCATCCCGAACAGCCACCAGGTCTGGCCCTGGCTCGCGATGTCGCTGAGCGGCGCGTAGGAGGTCCAGCCCGACTGGGCCGCCCCGCCGGGCGCGAAGAAGCTCGCGAGCATCACGCAGCCGCCCACGAAGTAGCTCCAGTAGCTCGCCATGTTGATGCGCGGGAACGCCATGTCGGGCGCGCCGATCTGCAGCGGCAGCACGAAGTTGCCGAAGCCGCCGACCGCGAGCGGCACGACGCCCAGGAACACCATGATCGTTCCGTGCATCGCGCCGAGCTCGTTGTAGAACTCGGGCAGCATCATGCCGTCCGGCATGCGCGAAGCTCCGAAGAGCGCGCCGAGGATCGGCAGCGCCTTGCCCGGGTAGGCGAGCTGCCAGCGCATCAGCATCATCGAGCGAGAAGCCGAAGAGCAGGAACACCAGGCCGGTGACGGCGTACTGGATGCCGATCACCTTGTGGTCGACGGAAAAGACGTACTTGCGCCAGAAGCCGAGCGCTTCGTGGTGCGCGTCGTGCGCCGCCGCACCGTGGTGGGCGACCGTGGCTTGAGCCATCCCCGCGCCTACTTGCCGGCGGGCGGCGCGAACTTGAACGCCGCCGTCTTGGTGTCCGAGGCGCCGACGGTGACGGTCGCCTTCTGGGTCCCGAGCCGCTCGTGCCAGGCCTCGATCTCGTAGGTGCCCGCGGGCAGGTTCGCGATCGAGAACTTGCCGTCCTCGCCGGTCACCGCGAAGAACGGGTGCGAGAAGACGCCCATGTAGGACTGCATCCAGGGGTGCACGTCGCACTTGATCACGAACATGCCCTCTGCCTTGCCGAAGGTCGCGGTCGCCTCCTTGCGCGTCGGCGGCATCGCCATGTTGAAGGTCGCGTTCACCTTGGGCAGCGCGTGCACGTTGTGCAGGATGCCGTCGCTGTTCAGCACCTTGAAGGACTGGCCGACCATGATCCCCATCACGTGCGGCTTGTACTGGCAGCCGTGCTGGTCCATCGTGACGGGCGTCGTGGGTACCGGCCAGGCCTTGCCGGCGGGCAGCCCGCTCACGACGCGCACCATCACGTTCGCCATCGTGTTGCCGCTGCCGAGCACGAGCATCTCGTTCGGCACGGTCGCATGCTGCTTGGAGCAGACCGGCTCGGCCGCGACCGAGAGCGGCTTGAGCGCCGGCACCTTGCCGTCGTAGGTGGCCGTGCCGGTGATCGTCCCCGCCTGCGCCGCCTGTGCCGTCGCCAGCACCAGTGCACCGAGCGCCGCCCGGCCAGCGAAACTGCCTTGCATCATCGCCTCCTCGGCCGGCCCATCGGGACGGCCTCGAATCAAAGCTCGAAGTGCGCGAGGCCCCGCGGCCCCGCGCGATCTACACGTTCTCGAACGCGAGCGACTCCTGCAGCTGCGGGTCGAAGGCCGGCACCAGCGGGCTCTTCACGAGCAGCCAGCCGAACGCCGCCAGGAACACGCCCCCCACGGCCATGAGCGCCGCGACGTCCACCAGGCCGGGGCGCGCCCCGAGCCCCGGGATCGACGGGATCACGAGCCAGTAGACGTCGACGAAGTGCATCGCCAGGAGCCACAGCGCCGCCGCCACCAGTGTAGCGGCGTTTCGCTTGAGCTGGCGCGGCAGCAGGAAGAAGAAGGGCAGCCCGAAGTGGCCGAGCGCGAGCGCGATCGAGATCACCCTGAAGCCGCCCTCGATCCGCACGCGGTAGAAGATCGTCTCCTCGGGGATGTTCCCGTACCAGATCAGGAAGAACTGCGAGAAGGCGATGTAGGCCCAGAACACGGTGAACGCGAACAGCAGCTTGCCGAGGTCGTGCAGGTGCTCGGCGCTCAGCCCCGGCACGAGCCCGGCCTTCCGCAGCCCGACCGCGACGAGCGCCAAGAGCGCGATGCCCGCCACGAAGCCGCCCGCGAAGATGTAGACGCCGAAGATCGTGGAGTACCAGTGGGGCGCGAGCGACATCACCCAGTCGAATCCCGCGAACGTGGTCGTGAGCGCGAGCGGGACGATGAGCGCCGCGCTGTAGCGCCGCAGCCGCGCGGCGGCCACCGGGTCCGCGGCGCGATCCTGCTGGCGCGAGAGCCCCCGCGCCCAGAGCGCGATCCCGGTCCAGACCGCGAAGTAGAGCGCAGCGCGCGCGAGGAAGAAGCGCACGTTCAGGTACGGCTCCTTCCAGCGCAAGAGCGCGTCCTGGGCCACCGCCTCCGGGTGGCTCCAGTGGTAGAGCGAGTGCAGGCCCAGCAGCACCGGGACGAAGAGGAGAGCGAAGAGCGGCAGCGTGGCGGCGGCGTTCTCGGCGATGCGGCGCACGAGGACGCCCCAGCTGCCGGCCATCGCGGTGTGGATCAGCACGAAGAAGAGGCAGCCGAGCGCGATCGTCAGGAAGTAGACGAAGGCGACGAGCCACGCCGCGGCCAGCCGGGGAGACGCGAGCCCGCCGCCCGCGACGACAAGCGCCCCGCCGACGAGTGCGAGCCCGGCGCCGAGCGCCGGCAGCCGCGACCACGGGTGCCCCGCGGGCACCCTCACCTCGCCGGGCCCGAAAGCCGAGTCGTGGCTCACTCGCTCGCTCCCCTCACGCGGTCAGCCACTCGAGCCGGGACGCGCCCGCCTGGCTCAGCAGCTCCGGTGTCGCCCTCGCGTCGAAGCGCGGGTCCTGCGACTCGATCGAGATGAAGAAGCGGTCGTCGCTCGCGCGCTCGAAGCCGGACGCGGCGAACACCGGGTGGTGGTGGCGCGGCAGCTTGTTGAAGGCGAGGATGCCGAGCACGGCCCCGACCGCCCCGCCCAGCACCGAGAGCTCGAACGTGACCGGGATGTAGGCGGGCCACGCGAAGTAGGGCTTGCCGCTGATGACCGTGGGATAGGCGACCGAGTGCACCCAGGCCTGGAGCAGGAAGCCACCGCCGGCGCCGCCCATCGCGAGCACGAACACGATCCAGGGCAGCTTCGAGCGGCGCAGCCCCATCGCGCGGTCGAGACCGTGCACCGGGAAGGGCGTGTGGGCGTCCCAGCGCGAGTAGCCGGCGTCGCGGACGGACTCGCAGGCGCGGTAGAGCACTGCCGGGGTCGCGAACTCGGCGAGCAGCCCGTAGCTCGTGCCGCCGGGAAGCGCGGGGACCGGCGCGGGCGCGCCGGGCCCGGCGGCCGAGCCGTGGTGCGGGTCGGCCTGGGGCAGCACCGTCTTCACCTCGGCGGTCGCCACCATCGGCACGAAGCGCACGAACAGGCAGAAGAGCGTGAAGAACAGCCCGAAGCCGCCGATGAGCGTGGCGAAGTCCCAGAGCGTCGGGCTGAAGTAGCCCCACGAAGAGGGCAGGAAGTCGCGGTGCAGCGAGGTCACGATGATCACGAAGCGCTCGAACCACATCCCGATGTTGACGAAGATCGAGATCACGAACAGCGCGAGGACGCTCTGACGCATCGTCTTGAACCAGAACAGCTGCGGCACCAGCACGTTGCAGCTCACCATCGTCCAGTACGCCCAGGCATACGGGCCGCCCGCGCGGTTCAGGAACACGAAGAGCTCGTAGGGGTTGCCGCTGTACCAGGCGGTGAAGAACTCGAGCGCGTAGGCGTAGCCGACCATCCAGCCGGTGACCAGGATGATCTTGGCCATGTAATCGAGGTGGCGCATGGTGATCACCTGCTCGAGCCCGAAGGCCGTGCGGCAGATCACCATGAGAGTGATCACCATCGCGAAGCCGGAGAAGATCGCGCCGGCCACGAAGTAGGGCGGGAAGATCGTGGTGTGCCAGCCCGGCAGCTGCGAGACCGCGAAGTCCATCGAGACGATCGAGTGGACCGAGAGCACGAGCGGCGTGGAGAGCCCGGCCAGCACCAGGTACGCGACCTCGTAGTGCTGCCAGTGGCGCTGCGAGCCGCGCCAGCCGAGTGCTACCGCGCCGTAGATCCACTGCTTGATCTTCGTCTTCGAGCGGTCGCGCTGCGTCGCGAGGTCGGGGATGAGGCCCACGTACCAGAAGAGCAGCGACACCGTGCCGTAGATGCTGACGGCGAACACGTCCCAGAGCAGGGGACTCCTGAAGTTCGGCCACACGCCCATCTGGTTCGGCACGGGCGCGAGCCAGTACGCGACCCAGATCCGGCCGACGTGGATGCCAGGGTAGGTGAGCGCGCACAGCACGGCGAAGAGCGTCATCGCCTCGGCCGCGCGGTTGATCGAGGTGCGCCAGCGCTGGCGGAACAGCAGCAGGATCGCCGAGATCAGCGTGCCGGCGTGGCCGATGCCGACCCAGAACACGAAGTTCGTGATGTCCCAGGCCCAGCCGACCGGGATGTTCAGGCCCCAGACGCCGATGCCCTCCCAGACGAGCCAGGGCACGCCGATCCCGAGCCCGCCGAGCAGCAGCAGCGAGAAGCCGAACACCGCCCACCAGCCGAGCGGAGTCTTGCGCTCCAGCACGGAGGAGACGACCTCGGTGATCGAGTGAAAATCGTGTCCGCCGAGGATGAGCGTCTTCTGTCCGGCGACCGGGTCCAGGGTGTCGGGCTTGGGCTGCATCATCCTCCAGCCACTCTCGCTCGGGGCGGGGCGCGGCATGGCCATCGCTCAACTTCACGAGGGGCGATCGAGGCGAATCAGATACCACCTCGACGGCGACAGGTCAAGGCGTTAGGCTCGGCTCCATGCCGGCCGAGAACCGCGAGCTGGAAGAGGCGATCGACCGCCTGTACCAGCTGCCGATCGCCGAGTTCACGGCCGCGCGCAACGCGCTCGCGGCCGAGCGCAAGGCGGTGGGGGACAAGGCGGGCTCGGCGCGCGTCAAGGCCCTCGCGAAGCCCACCGTCGTGGCCTGGGCCGTGAACCAGCTCTACTTTCGCGAGCGCGAACGCTGGGACGCCCTCGCGCGCGCGATGGCCGAGGTCGCGTCCGCCCAGCGCGAATCTGCGAGCGGCTCCGGCGCGGCCGAGCTGCGCGACGCGACGCGGCGGAAGGCCGAGACGCTGCAGCCGCTGCTGCGGGCGGCCGAGCGCCGGCTGGCGCAGGCCGGGCCGGCCGTGCTGCAGCGCGTCGCGGCGACGCTCGAGGCCGCGACGAGCCCGCGGCCGGCGAGCGCCACCGCTCCCAGCGCCGGCCGGCTCGCGACCGAGCTCGAGCCATCGGGCTTCGAGCTCGCACTCGGGCTCGGCGGGCTCGACCTGCCGCCCGCGCCGCGGAGCCGGCCCGCCACGCGGCCCGAGCCGCAGGTCGAGCGCGCCAAGCCGGCCGCATCCAGGTCCGACGACGACGAGGCGGCGCAGGCCGCTCGCCAGGCCGCGCGCCAGGCGGAGTTCCAGGTCGCGCGTCTGCGCCGCGAGGCCGAGTCCGCCTCGCGGGCGCTCACCGAGGCCGAGTCGCGCGCGTCCGCCGCGCGCAGCGACGTCGAGCAGCTCGAGTCGCGTCTCGAGCAGGCGCGCTCGCGAGCCGCCGAGAAGTCCGAGGCCGCGGCACGTGCCCAACGCGCGCTCGACGACGCCCGCGCCGAGCTCGCCGCGGCGGAGCGCGCGCCCGCCCGGCACGAGCGGGAACACTGAGGCAGGAGAGGAGAGACGATGGCCACCACCGCGCGCCACTACCGCTGGGACGACATCCCGAAGGAGAAGCTCAACGACCTGCTCGACCGGCGCCTCGTCACCGGCGAGCGGATCATGCTCGCCCACGTCTACCTGAAGCAGGGCTGCGTGGTGCCGCTTCACCAGCACGAGAACGAGCAGCTGACCTACATCCTCGAGGGCACGCTGCGCTTCTGGCTCGGCGCCGACCAGAAGCAGCAGGTCGACGTGCACGCGGGCGAGGTGCTCACGATCCCGTCGAACCTGCCGCACAAGGCCGAGGCGCTCGAGGACACGCTCGACGTCGACATCTTCTGCCCGCCGCGGCAGGACTGGCTCGACAAGACGGACGGCTACCTGCGGGGCCGCTGAGCGTGGAGCTCGGGCTCGGCGGCAAGGTCGCGCTCGTGGCGGCGTCGAGCCGCGGCCTCGGCTACGCGATCGCGCGCGAGCTAGCGGCCGAAGGCGCCGCGCTCGTGATGTGCGCCCGCGGCGAGGAGCGCCTGCGGCAGGCGGCGCGCGAGATCGAGCTGGCGACCGGCGCGCGGGTGCTGGCGCTCGCCGCCGACGTCGCGCGGCCCAAAGACGTCGCGGAGCTCGTGCGCCGTGCCCTCGACGAGCTCGGCCGCGTGGACGTCCTCGTCACGAACTCCGGCGGCCCCCCGCCGGGGACGTTCGAGTCGACCGGCCCGGACGCCTGGAGATTGGCGGTCGACGTGCTGCTCACGAGCGCCGTCGAGCTCGCGCGCGCGGTGCTGCCCGGCATGAAGGAGCGGCGCTTCGGGCGCATCCTGAACGTCACCTCGATCACGGTGAAGCAGCCGATCGAGAACCTGATCCTGTCGAACGCGCTGCGGGCCGCGGTCACGGGCATGGCCCGCACGCTGGCGAGCGAGGTGGCCTCGTACGGGATCACCGTCAACAACCTGCTGCCCGGCTACACGCGGACCGAGCGCCTCAGCGAGCTCGCCCAGGCGACGGCGGCGCGCACGGGCCGGCCGGCCGACGAGTTCGAGAAGCGCCTCGTGGCCGAGATCCCGGCGCGGCGGCTGGGCGAGCCGCGCGAGCTGGCGGCGCTCGCGGCGTTCCTCGCCTCGGAGCGCGCCGCGTACGTCACGGGCCAGTCGATCGCGGTCGACGGCGGCTGGATCCGCGCCCTGTTCTAGCCGCTCGGCCGCACCAACGCCTTCACGACCGCGAGCTCCTCCATGTCCGCGAGCGCCCGCCCCGCCTCGGAGAGCGGGTACTCGCGCGTCACCAGGCTCGCCCAGCGGAAGCGCTCGCGGTGGCGCGCCATCAGCAGCACGGACCGGTAGAGGTGCGTGTACTCGTAGCCCCAGCAGCCGAGGACCGTGGCGTGCTTGCGGTTCAGGTGCCGGTGGGGATTGAGCTCGACGTCACCCGCGTCGGTGTACTGGCCGACCACCACGTAGCGCCCCGCGTCGCGCAGCATCTCGAGCCCTTCGACGACGGCGCGCGGGTTGCCCGACGCCTCGATCACGACGTCGGCGCCGCGCCCGGCCGTGCGCTCGCGCACCCAGCGCACGCGCGCGGCGGGATCTGCGACCGCGCCGATGTCGAGCGTCTCGTCGGCGCCCAGGCCTCGCGCCGCTTCGAGCCGCGCCGGCGGCGCGCCGGTCACCAGCACCCGGGCGGCGCCCGCGAGCTGCGCGAAGATCGCCGCGTTCAGCCCCACCGGCCCGCTGCCCTGGACGACGACCGTGTCCCCGAGCGCGATTCCGGCCCGCTCGACCGCGTGGAAGCCGGTCGGCAGCCCGCAGCCGCCGCCCATGAACTCCTCGACGGCGAGCCCCTCGGGCAGCGGCAGCAGCCGTACCCCCGGCCGCAGCTCGATCTGCTCCGCCCAGCCGCCGAGGACACCGTCGGCGAAGCCCGTCGTGATCCCGTAGACGCGGCGCGCGGGGCAGCGTGTCGCGGCCTTCGCGACGAGGCAGTGCCAGCAGGCGCCGCAGACGCCGAAGACGTCGTAGAAGGTGACGACGCGGCCGAGGCCGATCGGCTCGCCCGCCACGTCCACGACCGCGCCGTTCGTCTCGATCACGCGTCCCACGCTGACGTGGCCTGGCACGATCGGGTAGGGCACGCCGGCGAGCTGGCCGTGGTGGAGGTGCACGTCGGTGCCGCACACCTCGCTCGCCAGCATCTCGACGACCGCGCCGCCCGGCGCGGCGCGCGGCGCCGGGGCGCGCCGCAGCTCGAGCGGCGCGCGCGGCGCGGTCATCAGCACGCAGCGGATCAGGTCGGACACGGTCGCCGGCGATTCTAGCGAAGACCCGCCGCTCGGGCGCGCCGCGAGCCGGAGGCTATACTGCGCGAGGCGAAGCATTCCACGAGCAGGGCCTTCCACGAGCAGGCATTCCACGAGGAGGAGCGCATGCCGCGTCCCAAGGACGACCTCAGCCGGCGATCCTTTCTCCGCAAGGCCGGCGGCAGCCTCGCCGCCGCGCAGGCGCTCGGCGCCCTCGCGACGCGGGCCGCGGCGCAGCAGGTGCCCGAGCCGCCCGGCCGCAAGCTGGGCTGGGCGATCGTCGGCCTCGGCAACCTCTCGATCAACCAGATCCTGCCGGCGTTCGCCAGGAGCGAGAAGTCGCGCGTGGTCGCGTTCGTGAGCGGCCATCCCGACAAGGCGCGCAAGCTCGCGCTGCGCTACGGCGTCGCCGAGAAGGCGATCTACGACTATCAGGGATACGACGCGATCAAGAACAACCCCGAGATCGACGTCGTCTACGTCGTGCTGCCGAACAGCATGCACGCCGAGTACACGATCCGCGCGCTCAAGGCGGGCAAGCACGTGCTGTGCGAGAAGCCGATGGCCACGATACCGGCCGACTGTCAGTCGATGATCGACGCCGCGAAGCAGGCCGGGCGCAAGCTGATGGTGGCCTACCGCTGCCGCTACGAGCCCTACAACCAGGAGATGATCCGCATGGCGCGCGAGCAGGAGCTCGGGCCCGTGAAGGTGATCGTGGCCGACCACGGCTTCAGCATCGGCGACCCGACGCAGTGGCGGCTGAAGAAGGACATGGCCGGCGGCGGCTCGATGATGGACATCGGCATCTACAGCCTGCAGGCGGCGCGCTACGTCACGGGCGAGGAGCCGAGCGAGGTCGCCGCGATGAGCTACACGACGCCGGGCGACGAGCGCTTCAAGGAGGTCGAGGAGGCGACCAACTTCGAGCTGCGCTTCCCGAGCGGCGTGCTCGCCAACTGCACCTCGAGCTACGGCTACTCGGGCCAGAACCGCTACCGCGTGATCACGACCAAGGGCTGGTTCGAGCTCGAGCCCGCCACGAGCTACACGGGGCTGCGGATGCGCGTGCGGCGCGGCAACGCGATCGAGGAGCGCAGCCTGCCCGTGCGCGACCACTTCGCGGCCGAGATGGACCACCTCTCCGAGTGCGTGATGGACGGCAAGGAGCCGCTCACGCCGGGCGTGGAGGGGCTGCGCGACATGAAGCTGATCACGGCGATCTACGAGGCCGCGAAGACCGGACGCACGCTCAAGGTATAGCGAAGGGCCGAGGCTCGCCGCTACCCGTGGCGGCCTCGGCGCGCGCCTACGCGACGACCGGCGCCGCGAAGGCCGGGCTCGTCACGAGGGCGGCGGCGCCGCGCAGCCGCGGCTGCTCACCGAGCGGCACGACCAGGATCTCGGTGTCGGCCGCCTCGCGGATGAGCGCGAGCTCGCGCATCGCCTGCCGCACCGCCGGCAGCACCAGGTCCCAGGCCTCGGTGATCTCGCCGCTCACGTAGATGCGCCGCGGCTCGATCGCCTTCACGATCGTGGCGAAGCCGCGCCCGAGGTAGTAGCCGGTGTCGCGCAGCGTCGCGAGCGCCTGGGGCTCGGCGGCCTGCGCGCGCGCGATGATCTTGGCCACCGTGACGTCGCTCGGCACGGCGGAGCCGGGCCAGCCGGGATCGCTGCCGCGGTAGCGGGCGATGATCGCGCGCACCGAGACGTACGCCTCCCAGCAGCCCCGCTGCCCGCAGGCGCAGAGCGGCCCGTCCATGCTGAGCGCGACGTGGCCGAGCTCGCCCGCGTTGTTGTGCGCACCGCGCAGCAGCTGGCCGTCGATCGCGATGCCGACGCCGACGCCGTCCGACGCGTTGACGAACGCGACGGGCCCGTCGACGGGCGCGTGGCCGCGCACGGCCCAGAGCTGCGCCAGCACGCAGGCCTTCACGTCGTTCTCGACCGCGACCGGCAGCTCCAGCGCGGACTGCAGCGGGCCGCGGATCTCGATGTCCTGCCAGCCGAGCGTCGGCGCGTTGCGCAGGCGCCCGTCCGCGATGTCGACGAGGCCGGCCACCACGACGCCCACGCCGACGCACTGCCCGAACTCGGGGTGCCCGGCGAGCAGCCGCAGCAGCGTGCGCGCGAGGTCCTTCACGAAGTCCTGCGGCCGCGAGCGCATCGGGAACTCCTGGATGTCGAGCAGCGGGTGGCCGAGCGGGTCGGTCACCAGCACCAGCAGGCGGCTCGCGCTCACGTCGACCGCGATCGCGCAGTGGCTGCGCGTCTCGATGTAGAGGTGGCGCGGCTTGCGCCCGCGCTTGCTCTCGCCTTTGGCGCCCTCGAACACCTGCTTGGCGCGGATCAGGTCCTCGACCAGGCGGCTCACCGCCCCGCGCCTCACGCCCATGAGCCGCGCGAGGTCCGCGCGCGAGATCGGCTGCGTCGAGCGGACGAGGTTCAGCGCGATCTGGCGGTTGATCTCGCGCGACGTTCCGCGACGGGCGATGCGGAATGTAGTGGGGCTGATACGACGCATTCCTGCCCCCTTTGCCTGAAGTCGAGGTCGAGGGGCGATTATGGTCCAGAATGAGGCAAACCGGTTCCTTGGTGCTCCCGAAGATCCTCCCCTCGCGACCGCGTCGGCCTTTTCCAAAGCTGCTGCTGGTTCTCGCCGGGCTCGTGCTCTTCGTCGGCAACGGCGCGCGGACCGACACCCCGGGCCCGCAAACGCCTGACGGCACGGAGCGTACGCGCCTGCTCACGCTCCGGGGCGAGGCCGTGGATCTGCTGCGGCAGGCGGCCGCGCCGGGGGCCGGCCGGGACGCGGGCCAGGCCGTACTCGAGCAGGCGGCCCGGAGATTCGACGCTCTCGGCGGCGAGCCGGCGGCGGGGAAGCCGCCGACCCTCGCGAGCGCCGGGCTGCGCGCCGAGCTGCGCCGGGCCGCACAGGCGCTGCGGGCCGCTGCGGCCGCGGGCGAGTCGCGCTTCGACGCGGCGCCCTACCTCGCGCTCCTCGAGCGCGCGCGGATCCAGCTCGAGGGCGGAATCGCGCTCGGCCTCTCCCTTCAGGGCAGCTACAGCCAGACGAAGGTGAAGGAGCCGGCCTACGGCGGCCACGCCTCGGCGATGGGACCGGCTCCCGCACAGATGCCGGCCGGGGAGGACGCGACCGCGGGCCCCTCGCCCGCGCGCTTCGAGGAGGTCGCGGGCCTCACCGCAAGGACATGGTGCGGCGGGCCGACCAAGGACCACATCCTCGAGTCGGCGAGCGGCGGGCTCGCGCTCTTCGACTACGACGGCGACGGCCTTCTCGACATCTATCTCGTCACGGCCGCGGAGCTCACGCCGGGGCGCGAGCGCGTGCCGCACACGAACGTCCTCTATCGGAACCTCGGCGGCTTCAAGTTCGAGGACGTCTCGGCGAAGGCGGGGGTCGACGTGGCCGCGTGGGGCAACGGAGTCTGCGCCGGGGACTACGACGGCGACGGCGCGCTCGACCTCTACGTCACCAACTGGGGCCAGAACGTCCTGCTGCGCAACCAGGGCGACGGCACCTTCAAGGACGTCGCGGCGCAGGCCGGCGTCGCGGCCTGCGGCTGGAGCACGGGCTGCGCCTTCCTCGACGCCGACGGCGACGGCGACCTCGACCTCTACGTCGCGCGCTACGTGAAGGCCAGCTGGGACGAGGTCTTGAACGCGAGGCGCACGCTCGTGTGGCGCGACGGCCCCCACATCATGGTGGGCCCGGCCGGCCTGCCCGGCGAGGAAGACCTCTTCTTCCGCAATGGCGGCGACGGCACGTTCACGGAGGCGTCCGCCGCCGCCGGGCTCGCCGACCCGGCGAAGACCTACGGGCTGGGAGTGCTCGCGACCGACTACGACGGCGACGGGAAGGTCGACCTGTTCGTCGCGAACGACTCGAACCCGAACTTCCTCTACCACAACCTGGGCGGGGGCCGTTTCGAGAGCGTGGGCCTGCTGAGCGGCGTCGCCGTGAACGCCGAGGGCCGCGCGCAGGCGGGGATGGGCGTCGACTCGGGCGACTACGACGGCGACGGCTGGCTCGACCTCGTGCTCACCACCTTCGCCCACGACACGAAGACGCTCTACCGCAACCTGGACGGCTCGCAGTTCGAGGACGCGAGCGCCGCCGCCGGCCTCGCCGCGCGCACCTTCGAGCGCATGGGCTGGGGCGTCGCGTTCCTCGACGCCGACCTCGACGGGCGGCCGGACCTCTTCCTCGCGAACGGCCACATCTTCTCGGACGTCGACGGCTACCCCGAGCTCAAGGAGTCCTACAGGCAGAAGAACCAGGTGCTGCTCAACCAGGGCCGCAGCTTCCGCGACGTCTCGGACAGCGCGGGCGGCGGGCTCCAGGTCCAGAAGGTGAGCCGCGGGCTCGCGGTGGGCGACCTCGACAACGACGGCGACCCCGACATCGTGATCTCGAACGTCGACGACACCCCGACCGTGCTCGAGAACCGCCAGCGGACCGGCCACCACTGGATCGGGTTCCGCCTGCAGTCGCCCGCGGCAAACCGCTTCGCGATCGGCGCGCGCGTCGCGATCGAGGCGGGCGGGCGCCGCCAGCTGCGCGAGGTGCGCTCGGGCGGCAGCTACCTGTCGCAGAGCGACCTGCGACCGCTGTTCGGTCTCGGCGACCACGCCGGCCCGGTGGACGTCGAGGTCACCCTGGGCCGAGCCCGTTATCGCTGGCAGGGGCTCGCGAGCGACACGCTGCACGTGCTCGACTTGACCGGGACTAAGTAGACACTTGAAGTGACCTGGACATTTCAAGTGACCTATGCAAGGATGTACCTGTGCGACAGATCGCGGCTGCGAAGTTCAAGGAGCGGTGCTTGTCGATTCTCGATCGGGTGGACGCCGACGGCATCGTCATCACCAAGCGGGGCAAGCCCGTCGCCAAGCTGATCCCGATTCGGACGGCGTCGGCCGGCCTGATCGGCTCGCTCAGGGGCAGGCTCAAGATCAAGGGCAACATCCTGTCGACCGGAGTCCGTTGGGATGCTCAATCTTGACACGCACATCCTGCTGCACGCCGTCGCGGGAAGCCTGACGAAACGCGAGCGCGAGCTTCTCGCGGAAGACCGCTGGAGCGTCTCGGCCATCGTGCTGTGGGAGATCGCCAAGCTCGCGCAGCTCGGACGCATTGAGCTCGACCTGGACGACCCGGAAGTGGTGCGGACGCTGGCCGCGGTCGAGGTCTGGCCGATCACGGCCGAGATCGCGCGGACGAGCACGCGCCTCGACGTGCGGAGCGATCCGGCCGACGAGCTGATTGCAGCCACGAGCGTTGTCCACAACCTGCCTCTCGTCACCCGCGACCCGAAGCTGCGCGCGTCGCGAATCATCCCGCTGGCGCTGCGGGCCGGCTGAGGCAGTCTCACCGGCGCAAGCCCTCACTTCTCGGCCTTGGCCGTTCGCGAGTCTCTGGCCTGCCCGCACCGCGCGCGAACGCGCTCCGTGATGTAGTCGCTCGAGGGAGGGTTTTCGCCCAGGCCGATGGAGTGGAGCAGCTCGTGGATCACGATCGCCTCGGCGTTCCTGGAGTTGCGCGACATCTCGCGCTGGAAGCGAGCGCCACACACGAAAATCGCGCGGCTTCCGGGCTTCGTGACGGCGAGGTTTGCCGCTCGACAGGCGGATTCGGGGGCATCGTAGAAAAAGACCTGGGTGAGGTACTCCGAAACGGCGAGACCATGTGTCGCGAGGACCGAGCGCAAGGGCTGGCCTGAGCTGTCGGCGAACTCGTCGAGCAGAGCCTGGCAGCGTTCGTCGCCGAGCTGGGCGGCCGCGCCGCGGATCGCGCGCGCTAACGCGTATCGGTGAGCAGCCAGGGTCAGACGGGCGGTGCCGCTGTCGTTGACTCCTTCTCCGGCGACGAGGCCCTCGCGCGAGACGGCGGCATCGAGCGTCAGGAGCGTCACGGCCAGGAACGCGCTGGAGACACTCCGAGCGGCAAGCGACTTCGGGGACATCGGCCACTCCTTTCGGGAGCGGCCTGGCCAGGCGCGACCCTAAACGCCCTCGAAGTTAGGAGCGGAGGGGCCGCGAATCCCCGCCGTATTCCTGCCGAAGTCCGGTTTGTGCCCGACCGTCGCGTCGTGCGCGGTTGCCCGTCGCCGACGACGGGGGCTAACATCGCCACCACTCTCGGAGCCAGCCTTGGGTTCGACCGCGACGCGCGTCCGCTTCGGAGCCTTCGTCTTCGACCGCGAAGCGCGCCAGCTCCGCCGCGACGACTCGCCGCAGCGGCTCAAGCCCCAGGCATTCGAGCTCCTGGACCTGCTGATCTCTCGCCGGCCCGCGGCCGTCTCGAAGCAGGAGATCCGCGACCGGCTCTGGCCGGACACATTCGTCTCGGAGTCGACGCTGAGCTCGCTCGCCGCGCAGGTGCGACGCGCGCTCGGCCGCGAAGGCGCCCAGGCCGTCCGGACCGTCCACGGCTTCGGCTACGCGTTCGAGGCCGAGGCGACCGAGGAGAAGGCGCGGCGCGGGCCGATCTCGATCGCGGCCCAGCTCACGTGGAACCGCCGCACGATCGTGCTCGTGGACGGCGAGAACGTGCTCGGCCGCGATCCGGACGTCGCGGTCAGGATCGAGGCGCCCGGCGTCTCACGCCGTCACGCGCGCATCCTCGCGCAGGGCGAACACTTCGTGCTCGAGGACTTGGAGAGCAAGAACGGCACCTACCTGCGCGACGTGCGCCTGTCGCCCTCGGCCGAGCTCGCGGACGGCGACGAGTTCCGGCTCGGCCAGACGCTGCTGGTCTTCCGAGTTCTGCGAGAGGCCGCCCCGACCGCGACCGAGCCTCGACCTTGACACAGCTATCGAAGCCGGCTTCCATAGCAGCACTCTGATCGGGACGAACGCAGCATCGCCCCCACAAGGAGCGGTCCATTGCCCTTCATCCGGAGGGTCCGACGGCCATGGGAGACCGCTCTCTTGGCGTGTGGGCTCCTCGCAAGCGCCGCGGCGCTTGGCGCGCAGACGACCAGCGCAACCGTGTCGGGCTCGGTGAAGGACTCCCTGGGAGCGGCCGTGGTCGGCGCACAGGTGACGCTCACGAGCCGCACGCAGGGTCATTCGATCCTCACCACGACTGACGACTCGGGACGTTTCGTACTGCCGATCGTCCGGCCCGACAGCTACGCGCTGAGCGTCGCCAAGCAGGGCTTCAGGACCGTGGAGCGAACGAACGTCGTGGTCGGCCCGAACGACCGGTTCTTCACGGGGGTGCTCACGCTCGAGGTGGGCGGGATGGCGGAGAGCGTGATGGTCAGAAGCCGCGTGAGTGAGCTACAGGCGACGAGCGGCGAGCGCTCGTTCACGCTCGAGAGCCAGACCATTCAAAATATCGCCAACAACGGCCGCTCCCCCTTCGGCTTCGCGACCCTCGTGCCGGGCATCCTTCAGCAGGGACCGAGTGGCACACCGCCGGAAAACGCTGCGGGCTTCACGGTGAACGGGCAGCGGCCGAACTCCAACAACGTGACGATCGACGGCGTCGCCAACATCGACACCGGCGACAACGGCGGGAACATGGCCACGACCAACATCGACGCGGTGGCGGAGCTCAAGATCCTGACGGGCTCCTACCAGGCGGAGTACGGCCGGGCAGTCGGTGGGCAGGTCCAGATCGTGACCAAGAGCGGCACCCAGTCCTTTCACGGCTCCGGCTACTGGTACGGCCGGCGCTCCGACTGGAACGCCAACAGCTGGACCAACAAGCGAGCGGCCGCGCCGCCGCCGGTCGGGAACGGGAGCCTGATCGAGCCGCCGGACGCTTCGAGGAACGATTTCGGCTACACGATCGGCGGCCCGATCTTCATCCCGGGCGTCTTCAACGAGGACAAGAAGAGGCTCTTCTTCTTCTGGAGCCAGGAATTCCAGCGCAGGAAGGATCCGGTCGCCGAACGGCTGAGCCGCGTGCCCACGTTGCTCGAGCGCGCCGGAGACTTCTCGGAGAGCGTCGACAACAACGGCAACCCGTGGCCCTACATCCTGGACTACACGACCGGCCTCCCGTGCGGGCCGTCGAATACCAGCGGCTGCTTCCGGTACCAGGGTGTCCTGGGCCGAATCCCTCCCGACCGCTTGTACCAGCCGGGTCTCAACGCCCTCGGCATCTACCCGATGCCGAACACCACGGGGTCGAGCGGCATCAACTACACGAGCCAGTCCCCGAGCAACACGCCCCGCCGCGAAGAGCTGCTGCGGCTCGATTTTCAGTATTCGGACCGCTGGCGCTTCGCGGCCCGCTACATGCAGAAGTCGGACACTCAGGAGCTGCCCTATGGCAGTCTCGGTGCAGCCAGCAACAACCTCGACACCGTGGCCGGGAGGTTCGAGGCTCCCGGGTGGAACTGGATGGTTTCGGCCATCGGCGTCCTCAACCCCTCGACGTCGCTTGAGCTCAGCGTGGGGAGCGCCCACAACGCGATCGACATCTCCACCGGCAACCCCATGCTGACCCGCTCCGCCGCGGGGCTCAGCCAGATGCCGCTGCTCTACCCGGATGCCGTCCAGGACGACTACATCCCGGACATGCGCTTCAACGGCGGGCGCGTCGGCGGCAGCGCGGGCTTCTACGCGACGGCGAACGGCCCGTTCACGAACGAGAACACGACCTACGACGTGATCGCCAACCTGACGAAGGTCTGGGGGCCGCACTCCGCCGAAGTTCGGCGTCTACTATCAAAGCAGCTACAAGCCTCAGAGCTCCTTCGCCCCCTTCAACAGCTCGATCAGCTTCATGGACAATTCCAGCAACCCCTACGACACGGGGTTCGGCTACGCGAACGCGGCGACCGGTGTGTTCAACACCTACGTTCAGGCCTCGAAGTACGCGCTGCCGGAGTGGCGCTACAAGAACTTCGAGTGGTACGCGCAGGACAACTGGAAGGTCAGCTCACGCCTGACCTTCGACTATGGTGTCCGCTTCTACTACCTGACGCCGCAATGGGACACGACGCTTCAGGCCTCGAACTTCCTTCCCGACAGGTTCGACCCCGCGGAGGCAGCGAGCCTCTACGTCCCCGTCTGCATCGGCACGTATCCCTGCCCGGGGCAGAACCGCCGAGGCATGGACCCGGCGCTCGTCGGCTCCGAGCCGCCTTCGTTCGGCAACACCGTGGACCAGCGCTTCATCGGGCGCCTCGTCCCCGGCTCGAACTCCACGAACGGCGCCTTCCAGGCTGGAAAGGGGATCAGCGACACGCTGCAGAGCGGAAACGCCTTTCGCGTCGTCGACCGCGATTGGGCGTCGTCGTCGACGTGTCGGGACGAGGGACGACGATCGTCCGCGGCGGGTTCGGCGTCTCCTTCGACCGCCCGCAGGGCAACATGGTGTTCGACATGATCACGAATGCTCCGGGCGTGCTGCAGCCGCAACTCGAGTGGGGACGCCTGCAGGACCTGGCGCGCGCCAAAGGCGATCCCGAGCCCACGCTCCAGATGGCCCCGACCGCCTACGACTTCAAGCCGCCCAAGGTCTACGCCTGGAACCTCGGCGTGCAGCACAAGCTCTCGCACGCCGTCATCTTCGACCTCGCCTACGTCGGCTCCTCGTCGAAGGACCTCCTGCGTCGGGAGGCGATCAGCGCGGTGCCCTACGGCGCCGCGTTCCTGCCCGAGAATCAGGACCCGACGCGGCCGCCGAGCCCGATCCCGGGTGCTGTGGCCCTGCCTTCCGATCTGCTGCGGCCGTACCCTGGCTACGGCAACATCGGCCTTCTGGACTACTCGGCGTACTCGAACTACCACGCGCTCCAGACGTCGCTCAACCGCCGCTTCGACAACGGGCTGATGTTCTCGGTCTTCTACGTGTGGAGCAAGGCGCTCGGCATCGCGAACGACGACTTCAGCTTCGGGCGTCCGAACGCCAGTGACGCGGAGATCCGCCGGGCCGACTACTCGTACGCTGAGCTACGACCGGCCGCACAACTTCGTCGTCAATTTCGTCTACCAGACGCCGAAGCTCGCGAGCGGTTTCCTCGGCGTCCTGGCGAACGACTGGCAGATCTCGGGCGTCTACCGCTGGACGAGCGGCCGGCCGTACGCGACCTCTTTCTCGATCCCGGGCATCGGACCCACGAACCTCACCGGTTCGGACGCCCTCCAGAACGCGCGCGTCGTCCTCACGTGCGACCCGGGCAAGGGCTGGAGCAACGATCCCTACAGGCAGATCGACACGTCTTGCTTCGCTCCGCCGCAGCCCGGCAGCGACGGCACCGAATCGGCCCGTTTCTTCCTGCACGGTCCGCCGATCGAAAACCTGGATCTCTCGGTCGCGAAGGCGTTCGTGCTCGGAAAGGGCATCCGGCTCGAAGTGCGCCTCGACGCCTTCAATGCGCTCAACCACACGCAGTTCACGGGCGTCAACAGCACCGTCAGCTTCGCGAGCCTCAGCAACTGGACGATCACGAACCTGCCGTACGACGCAAACGGAAACCTGGTCCGGAACAACGGCTTCGGAAGCATCAGCGGCGTGGCGCCGCCGCGGACGCTCCAGCTCGTCACGCGCCTGACGTTCTAGCCGAGCGCGTCAGCGAAAGTTCTCGATCATCATCAGGTCGCTGCCCGAGCCCACCAGTTTCGTGTACAGGATCGTCCGGCCGTCGGGTGAGACGGCCAAGCCGGAGGCCCCGCCCACCTTCCCCAGTGGCCGACCTCGACCGGTGGCGGGATTCCAGAGGACGAGGGACGGCTCCGGCGCTCCCGGGCTCGAGCATTCTACGTAGTAGACACCTCCGGGACCCACGGCGAATCCAGAGGCGCAGGCGACGATCTGTCGCTCCGTGCCTCCGCCAAGCGGCAGGCTCAGGAGCGGGGCGTCTCCCTGCCGGAACGGACCCCCCTCGGGTTGCCGCAGAAAGTAGAGCGTTCGGCCGTCGATCGACTCGTGGGCGAGCATGCCCCCGTTGTGAGTGATGCGCTCCTCCGCTCCTCCCGCGGCGGGCACGCGCCACACGTCGTGGGAGCCGCCCTTCAGGCGGGAGGCAAAGTAGACGAAGCGGCCGTCGCGCGACCAGCTCGGCAGGAACTGGTCCCCGGCGCGATGCGTCAGCCGCCCCGCAGGCCCCCCGTCGGCATCGATGACCCAGATGTCTACTTGGCCGTCCTCACTCATTGAGTCGAAGGCGATCCGGAGGCCATCCGGCGACCAACTCGGCGAGCCCTGCGACATCCCAGGCCCGCGCGTGAGCTGGACCGAGTGGGTGCCGTCGGCGTCGGCGAGCCAGATCTCGTGGCCGTCCAACGAGCGATCGGACTCGAAGGCGACCCGCCTTCCGTCGGGTGAGAAACTGGGGCCAAAGTCCGCGGACGAAGACGCAAGCACCGGCTCTGCCGGGCGCTCCGCCTCGAAGCGGTAGACGTCGGTGTCCGAGAGCCCTTGCATGTAGACGAGACGGTCCCGGGAGGCGGCGGTACTCGGCCGGAGAGAACGCGGTCCGGCCAACTCGATCGGTGTGGCGGGCCCGTTCCCTCCGATCGGGACGCGCCAGAGCCGCTGGGTCCTCCAATCGACGAAGATGAGGGCCTTCCCGTCGGGGCTCCACGCAAGCCCCCCCAACACGAGGACGGGCCGTCGGGTCAAGCGTCGGGGCGGCCCCTCAGGCTGGAAATCGGCTCCCAACTCGACGACCTCGACATGGCACAAGAAACCGGTGCAGGACACATAGGCCAATTGGCGTCCGTTCGGAGAGAACCTGGGGTCGCACGGTTGACTGGCCACCGGACCGAGCGCCAAGCTGCGCGGCTCGCCGCCCTCCGCCGGTATCAGGAAGAGCCCGTCGGAGGGGGGCAAACCCGGGAGCGGACCCTCGCCTCCTGGACGAGTGCGCGCCGCAGCCAGCCAACGACCGTCGGGGGACCAGGACGGCACACTCACCGCGGCGAAGTCGGCCAGCTTGCGGTCCGACCCGCCCAAGGGAGAAACGACCTGAAGCGTCGCCATCCCGCCGGGGCGTACCCGCGTGAAAGCGATCTGGTGCCCGTCGGGCGACCAACTCGGAGCCAGGTCCAGCGCGGGATCTGTGGTGAGGCGGCGCACCTCCGGGGATCCGATCTGCATGATGTAGATGTCGCCGTTGTCCAGCTTCTCGCCCTCCCAGAAGAACGCGATCTGAGCGCCGTCCGGCGAGAGCGACGGGCTACGCTCGTAGCCCCGCATGCTCGTGAGCTGTACGACCCGCGGAGTCGGGAGTGGGGGCCGCAGCAGGAGCCACGCCGCAGCGGCCATCGCCAGGAGCCCGGCGAGACCCGCCCCGAGCCAGAGCCAACGTCTCGAACGAGCCGGCGCCGACGATGTCGCGGGCCCCGCCTCCACTTCCTTCGTCACCGGGCTCGCCGAGGACGCTGTCCCCGCCCATTCTTCTCCCCGGTAGAGCACGTCCAGCGCAAGCGCCAGGTCGTTCGCGGTCTGGAAGCGGTCCTCCGGCCGCTTCTCGAGACAGCGGCCGACGAGCCGCTTGACCGCCCCCGTGGCCTGGCCTTCGAGCCGGCCCAGCTCGGCCGGCGCATCCCTCAGGATCGCGCTCGCCGTTTCCGCCGAGGAGTTCCTCCGGAAGGGATGCCGGCCCGACAGCATCTCGTAGAGCACCGCCCCGAGCGAGAAGAGGTCGGAGCGCGCGTCGAGCGGTTCACCCCGGGCCTGCTCGGGCGACATGTAGCTCACCGTCCCGAGGACCAGCCCCGGGCCCGTGACCTCGGCGGTCGTTTCCTCAACTGACTCAGTACCCGCTCCCCGGATCCGCGCCAGGCCGAAATCGAGGATCTTGACGATGCCCGTCGTGGTCAGGAACAGGTTCGCCGGCTTCACGTCGCGGTGGACGACGCCTTGGGTGTGGGCGGCGGCCAGGCCGCGAGAGATCTGGCCCGCGTAGTCGAGGGCCTCACGCGTCCGGAGCCTGCCTTCTTTCATGACTTCAGCAAGCGTCGACCCGGCCAGCATCTCGAATACGAGATAGGTGCGTCCGTTTTCGTGGCCCACGTCGAAGACCGTGAGCACGTTCGGGTGTGAGAGCGCGGCGGTGGCCTTCGCTTCGCGCTCGAACCGCTTGACCCGGTCGGGGTCCGAGGAGAGCGCCTCGGGCAGGATCTTCAGCGCGACTTCGCGCTGCAGCTCGGTGTCGCGGGCGCGGTAGACCTCGCCCATCCCTCCGGCGCCGAGTGGGGAATGCACTTCGTAGCGCCCGAGCTTCTCACCCGGCGAGAGCATGGCTGTCCACCACGACCGTGGTCCCGAGTGTGGAGTGTGCCACGCTCAGCGGAAGTTCTCGATCAACACGACTACCAGACGGTACGCACCATCCCCCAGGTCTCGATGTCCCGGTCCCGGGTCACGAGCGGCAGGCCCAGTGCGCGCGCGGCGGCGCAGATGAGCGCGTCGAACGGATCGTCGTTGGGGCGGGCCTCGTCCGCCAGGCACACCTGCTCCACGTCGAGGTCGTGCGCCTGGTATGCCGGGTTGCTGAAGAGATCGGCCGCGAAGTCGCGCAGCGGCCGGCCCAGCCTCACGCGGCCCACCCTGGCGAGCAGGCTCATCTCCCACAGCACGGCCACCGGCACGTAGAGGATCGCCTCGCGGCGCTCGCAGGCCGAGAAGCACTGGGCGGCGCGCCGCCCGAGGGCGCGGCCGCCCGCCGCGTGGAACAGCAGCGGGTGCGTGTCGACGACGAAGGCTCGTGGCTCAGGCACGCGCTCGCCCTCGACGGCGCTTCGGCTTGCCGCGAGGACGGGGGCCAGCGGTCAGGCCCAGGCGGCTCGCAAACAGCGAGCGCAGGGCGGCGTCCGCGCTCAGCAGCCTCGGATCGTCCGCCCCGATCGCGATCGAGCCGGCCACGCTGCGTGCCTCGGCGGCGCCGCCGCCCTTTCGCACGCTCACGATCAGCCGGTCGAGCGTCTCGCTGACCGAGCGCGTCGACGCGCGGGCGCGGCCGCGAAGCCAGGTCAGGTTGTCGGCCTCGAGCGTCACCGAGATCGCCTGCTTGCTCATACGATAAACATACGATTGAGCAAGGCCGCCGTCAACGGCCCCGCACCCGGAGTCATCGAAGTGGCTTCAGTGGAAGTTCTCGATCAGCATCAGGTCGCTGCCCTCGCCCTGCAGGCTGCCGTAGAGGATCGACTTGCCGTCGGGAGCGACCGCCAATCCGAGCTCGTAGTGGTCGAGCGTGCCGAGGAGCCGATCGCGGCCCGTCGCGGGGTCACGCAGGTAGAGCGGTGCCTGCCGACCCTGCGGCAGGCCGGGCAGGCCGCAGCCGACGTAGTAGAGGCCAGCCGCGTGCGCCACGAAGCCCCGGACGCTGCTCACGCACTCGACCACGGTGCGCTCCGCGCCCCCGCCGGTGTCGATGGACAGGAGCGCCGTCCCGCCGAACCCGGCGCGCGTGAAGAAAAGCGTCTTGCCGTCGGGGGCTTCGTCGGAGTAGGTCCCTCCGCCGGGAGTGACGAGCTCCTCCGCTCCGCCTGCGACCGGAGCGCGCCAGATGCTGCGCGCGCCCGCGCGGTCGGAGCTCCAGTACAGGTAGCGGCCGTCGCGCGACCAGCTCGGCAGGTTGTCGTCACCCGGGTGTGTCGTGAAGCGGCGTGGCGGGCCGCCGCTCGTGTCGATCGTCCAGATGTCCCAGCGCCCGTCTTCGCCGAGCGAGTCGAAGGCGATCGTCCGGCCGTCCGGCGAGAAGCGGGGCGAGCCCTGGAACAGGCCGGGCCCGCGTGTGAGCTGGGTCGGATTCGACCCGTCGGCCTCGGCCAGCCAGATCTGGCTCGCGTCGCCCTCGCGGCTCGACTCGAACGCGAATCGCTTGCCGTCAGGGGAGTAATCCGGAAAGCGATCCGTGAACGAGGACGTCACGAGGGTCTCGGAGCGGCCACCCGGCACGAAGCGGGCCACCGCCTGATGGCCGAGCATCCTCTCGAATGCGAGGCGGCTCCCCTTGGCGGGTATCGCCACGCTCCCCACCCGATACCCGGCGAGCTCGATCAGTTGAGGCTCCTGGCCGCCCGCGGCCGGGACGCGCCAGAGTCGGCCGGTGATGCCGGCGGGGAAGACGACCGACCTCCCGTCGGAGGTCCAGGCGGGCCCCCAGCTTAGCCAGATCGGCTTCGTCGTCAGGCGCCGCGACGAACCCGTAGCCGTTCCTTCGGCCGTCAGGTCGATGACGTCGAGATGGCAGGTGGAAGGGCTGAGACACGACGCGTACGCGAGGTGCCTTCCGTCGGGAGAGAAGGCAGGGAATTTGTCGAAGCTCGGCGCGCGTGGCGCCGTGGCCGCGCGGACCTCTCCCCCGGAAACGTCGATGAGACGGATCCCCCGCTCTGCGGCGGCAGGATCGTGTTGCGCCGCGAAGGTCGCCCCCGTTGCCAGCCAGCGGCCGTCGGGAGACCAGGACATACCTTGGCCGGGTCGCTCGTCGGTCAGCTTGCGGTCAGGGCCCCCGAGCGGCGAGACGACGTGGATCGTTACGGTCGTGACCCCACCCTGGTTGGACGCGCGCACGAAGGCGATCTGTCGCCCGTCGGGGGACCAGGTCGGCACCCAATCGGGCGCCGGATCGGTCGTGAGCCGGCGGACTTCCGAGGAGCCGATCAGCTTGATGTAGATGTCCGTGTTGTCCGATCTCTCCCCTCGCGATTCGAAGGCCACCTGTTCGCCGTCGGGAGAGAAGCTGGGGAGGCTCTCGGAACCCGTCGTGGTGGTGAGCGGCACCAGCCGCGCCGGCGGGACCGCGCGCTCGCCGCCCTGCCGCACGCCCCACACGATCGCGGCGGCGATCAGGCCGACCGCGAGTGCGATCCAGCGCCATCGGCCTGCCGTGCCCCTGCCCACATCCGGCTGGCGCGGCGAGCCCTCGGGCTCGCGGGGACGCGGCCGCACGGCGTCCGCTGTCGGCTCTCGCCCCTGCTGGAGCGCTTCGAACGCAAGCGCCAGATCGCTGGCGGTCTGGAAACGGTCCTCGGGTCGCTTCTCGAGGCAGCGCCCTACGACCTGCTTCAGGGCAC
The DNA here is from genome assembly GCA_963740655.1 of uncultured Acidobacteriota bacterium. Taxonomy (GTDB): domain Bacteria; phylum Acidobacteriota; class Vicinamibacteria; order Fen-336; family Fen-336; genus DATBSL01. The sequence continues at coordinate 21,578 of CAVUFF010000010.1, read as the reverse complement.
CGACCGCGATCGCGTCCAGCCGCCCGAGATCGGGTGGGTCGTCGCGCAGGATCGCGGCGACCGTTGCGGCCGCCGAATCGCGCTTGAACGGATGCCGGCCGCTCAGCATCTCGTAGAGCACGGTCCCGAGCGAGAAGATGTCGGAGCGCGCGTCGAGGACCAGCCCCTGCGACTGCTCCGGCGACATGTAGCTCACGGTTCCGAGCGCCACTCCGCGGCCGGTGACCTCGGCCGTCGTCTCCTCCGGCGGCTGCGTTGACGTCGCGGTGACCCGTGCCAAACCGAAGTCGATGATCTTGACGAGCCCCGTCGCGGTCAGGAACAGGTTCGCAGGCTTCAGGTCGCGGTGCACGATCCCGCCGGCGTGTACCGCCGCGAGGCCGCGCGCAATCTGCGCGGCGTACTCGAGCGCCTCGCGCGTGCGCAGCGCGCCCGGCTTCATCACCTCCGCGAGCGTCGAGCCTTCCAGCAGCTCGAACACCAGGTACGCGCGTCCGTCCTGGCGGCCCACGTCGAAGACGGTGAGCAGGTTCGGGTGCGCGAGCGTCGCCGCAGCCCTTGCCTCGCGCTCGAAGCGTTTCACCCGGTCCGGGTCCGAGGAGAACTCCTCGGGCAGGATCTTGACGGCGACGTTGCGCCGCAGCTCGGTGTCGCGGGCGCGGTACACCTCGCCCATGCCACCCGCACCGAGCGGAGCCACGACTTCGTAACGTCCAAGCTTTTCGCCTGGCGACAGCATGGCGGGGACGTGCTCCTTGCACGCCGACGGTGGATTCTATCGTGCGAGCGGCGTTCGATATGCTGCTGACGAGCTTCTCGTCGCGCACCGGTCGAAGGCCCAGTAGCGTCCCGACGACCCGCGACACCCACCGCTGGCGACGGCGCACTGAGCGGACGCAGGGCCGCCCGGGAATTCGATCTTCCCGAAAACCGGGCTCGCTAGCCCTGGTCGTGATCGGTAGAGTACGCTTCCTCCATGCGTGCATCGAGCCTGATTCGGGGCCTGGAGGCGATGGCATCGATGGAGAAAGGCAGGCCGTACTCGCTTCGCCCCGAAGACTCCAAGCGCCGGCTGGCCGACGAGCTTGCGCGGGTCTGCGACGAGGCGGGAGTCAGGCCCGTGGTGATCGGCGGCCTCGCGGTGAACCACCACGGCTACATGAGAGTCACGGCCGACGTGAACCTGCTCGTGGCACGCCGGGATGCGGTCGCCCTCAACAGGCGCCTCCGTTCGGAGCCTGGGTGGCGCCGCTACGCGGAAGGGTTCAAGAACACCGAGCTGGGCGTCGGCCTCGACATCTGCGTCGAAGGTGAGCGCACCGCGCCGGGGTCCGCCGAGGAATTCCCGGACCCGGCAGGGATGCGAACCACAGCGGTTGATCCGTTGCCCGTGCCCGCCCTGTCCGATCTGCTCGCGCTCAAGGTCATGTCGGGGCGCGCGCGCGACGACGCGGACGTCGTCGAGCTGTTGAAGCGACACCGCTCCCGGATCGCGTCGCTCAGGCGGGCAGCCGCCCAACGCTTGCGCACCGTCGAGGCGCGCGGTCGCCTCAAGAGTCTGGTCGCCAGGGCAATGGCGGAGGCCAGTCGCCGCCGTTAGGTCGCCTCGTCCTCGATGCGGCACCCCACTACGCTCGTCGCCGGCTACCTTGCTGGTGCCGTTCTTCTTTCGGCTGCTTCGCCGACCACGGTTCGTCCGATCGAGCCCGCTCCAGCTGCGGAAGATGGAGCCCTGTACCGCCCGAAGCTCGCGGTGCCCGAGTCGCTCCAGCCGTTCCTCGAGCTCGTCGCTCCGGGCAAGGACGGCTTCCCCGAGGAGCGGGACGCGCGCGAGCTCCAGGGACGGCTCGCCGAGCTGGGCGAGGCGCTGAAGCAGGGGCCCGAGCGGGCGGAGGCTCTCGCGGCCGCGCTCCTCGCAACGGGCTTCCGCGGCGGGCCGCTGCGCCCGGCCGAGGAGGAGAGCGTCGGCTCGGACCCCGCGCTCGAGATCCACCGGGCGCGCGGCGAGTCGAAGGACCGCACCCTCGACGCGCGCGGCTTCGCACGCGAGCTGCGAGCGCTCGCCTCCGAGTTCCGCGCGATCCAGCTCGCGGAGTTCCTGGTGACGTCGATCGCGCTCGAGCCGGGCGGCGGCGGCGCGACCACGGACGTGCGCTACGACCTCGTCGGGACCGGCCAGCCGGCGGGGCGTGCCGAGGCGATCGGCGTCTGGCACCTGCGCTGGCGCCGCGAGCAGGGCGCGTGGCGGGTCGTCGAGTGGAGTGCGAGCGCGCAGCTCCGCAGCCGCGCGCCACAGCCGCTCTTCGCCGAGGTCACGCACGCGGCGCTCGGCGCCAACGACTCCTTTCGCCGCCAGCTGGGTGTGGACCTGGACAGCTGGTCCGCCTCGATCGACTCGGTGCTGCTGCGCGACTCGAACGGCCACCACGGCGTCTCGGTCGGGGACGCGGACGGCGACGGGCGGGACGACCTCTACGTCGCGCAGCCGGCGGGCCTGCCGAACCGGCTGTTCCTGGCCAGGGGCGACGGGACCTTCGCGGATGCGACGGACCGCTCGGGCCTCGGCGTGCTGGACGACACGGCGGAGTCGCTCTTCGCCGACGTCGACAACGACGGCGACCAGGACCTCGTGCTCGCGACCAGCACGCAGCCGCTCCTGTTCCTGAACGACGGCCACGGCCGCTTCGCACCGGTCCCCGACGCGTTCCGCTTCGACACGCCGCTCGCGGGCTCGATCACGTCGATCGCGATGGCGGACTACGACAAGGACGGCTTCCTCGACCTGTACGTGTGCGTCTACTCCTACTTCTACGGCGCGGGCGAGGACAAGGCCGGCGTGCCGGCGCCGTATCACGACGCCCGAAACGGCCCGCCCGGTGTGCTGTTCCGCAACGACGGCCACGGCCGCTTCGTGGAGGCGACGCGCGAGGCCGGGCTCGACGCGGGCAACGACCGCTATCACTTCGCCGCCGCGTGGGCCGACTACGACGGCGACGGCTGGCCCGACCTGCTGGTCGCCAACGACTTCGGGACGAAGAACCTGTACCACAACCTCGGCCGCCAGGGCGGCCGCGTGCGCTTCGAGGACGTCGCCGAGAAGGCGGGTGTGCTCGACCACGGCGCCGGGATGAGCGCGGCCTTCCTCGACTACGACAACGACGGCCGGCTCGACATCTACACGGGCAACATGTGGAGCGACAACGGCCAGCGCGTCACCGCGGAGCCCGGCTTCATGAAGGACGCGCCCGCGGACGTGCGCGCGCTCTACCGCCGCCACGCGCGCGGCAACTCGCTCTTGCGCAACACGGGCGAGGGCCGCTTCGAGGACGTGACGCTGCGCGCGCGCGCCGCGCTCGGCCGCTGGGCCTGGTGCTCGGACGCGCTCGACTTCGACGGCGACGGCTTCGAGGACCTCTACGTCGTGAACGGGATGCTCACGCGCGCCGCGCAGGGCGAGGACCTCGACGGCTTCTTCTGGCGCCAGGTCGTGGCGCGCTCGCCGCTCCGCCGCGTCACCGGCACGCCGTACGACGACGCCTGGCGGGCGATCAACCAGCTGCTGGTGAAGGGGTCGATCGCGAGCCGCCAGCGCAACGTGCTGCTGCGCAACGACGGCCGCGGCGGCTTCGACGAGGTCTCGGGAGCGGCGGGCCTCGACCTCGACCAGGACGGCCGCTCCTTCGCCGTTGTCGACCTCAACGGCGACGGCGCCCCGGACCTCGCGCTCATGGCCGCGCGCCAGGCGCCGCAGCTGCGCTTGTTCAGGAACGACCTTGCCGGCACCCATGCGCGACTGGCGCTGCGCCTCACCGGCACCGCGAGCAACCGCGACGCGGTCGGGGCGCGCGTGAGCGTCGAGACCGACGCGCTGAAGCTCACGAGGCAGGTCCGCGCCGGCTCGGGCTTCATCTCGCAGGGCTCGAAGGAGCTCATCTTCGGCCTCGGCGCGAGCCAGCGGATCCTGAAGCTCACGGTCGAGTGGCCGAGTGGCAAGACCCAGGACTTCACGGACGCTCCGCTCGACAAGCGGCTCCGGCTCACGGAGGGAGGCGAGCTGCGCGCCGAGCCGTTCGCTTCCGGGCCCGCGCTCGCCAAGGACGAAGGCGCCTTCGAGCCCGAGGCGCCTCCGAGCGCCTCCTGGCTCTACGAGCCGTTTCCGGCTCCCGGCTTCGAGCTCGAGGATCTCGGCGGGGCGAAGCGGTCGCTCGAGGCGCTGCGCGGCAAGCCCGCGCTCGTGCTCGCGTTCTCGACCCGCGCGCCGGACGGCCCCAAAGCGCTCGCGGCGCTCGCGGCCGGAAGCCGCGCGCTCGCCGCGGCCGGCGTGTCGACGCTGGCGCTCTCGTTCGACGAGGCCGCTGACCTGCCGCGCGTGAGAACGGCCGCCGCGGCGGCGGGTGCAGCTCCCGTGGTGCTGGCGAGCGAGCCGGTCCGGCTGAGCTACGCGATCCTGTACCGCCACCTGTTCATGAACCGCCAGGACCTGCGCCTGCCGACCGCGTTCCTGGTCGACGCCGAGGGCCGCGTCGCGAAGGTCTACCGCGAGCGGCTCGACCCCGCGGAGGTCGCGCGCGACGCGGGGCGGCTCGACGTGGCGCCGGTCGAGCAGCTCTCTCGGGCGCTGCCGTTCCCCGGCACCCTCTACTCCGGCCTTCCGCTCCGCAACTATCTCCCGTACGGCCACGAGCTGCTCGACCAGGGTCTCGACGCCGCGGCCGTCGTGGCGTTCGAGCGCGCGGCGCAGGCGAGCCCGAGCGCCGGCACTCTCTACCGCCTCGGCACCCTGCTCGTGAAGAGCGGCGAGCCCCAGAAGGCGCGCGCGGCGTACGAGCGCGCGCTCGCGAAGCAGCCGGAGCTGGCCGAGGCGAGCAACGACCTCGGCACGCTGCTCGCGCAGGGCGGCGACCTGCCGGCCGCCATCGAGCGCTTCCGCGCGGCCCTGCGTGCGGCGCCCGACTATCCGGACGCGCTCAACAACCTCGGCTACGCCCTGCTGCTCACGGGCAACGACGCCGAGGCCCGCTCGCTCTACGAGAAGGCGCTCGCGCTGCAGCCGGACTTTCCCGAGGCGCTCAACAACCTCGGCATGCTGCTCGGGCGCGGCGGCGAGCTGGCCGCGGCCGAGGCGCGCTTCCGCCAGGCGCTCGAGAAGAAGCCCGACTACGGCGAGGCCGCGAACAACCTCGCGCTGGTGCTCGTCGCGCGCGGCGACGAAGCGGCGGCGGTGCGGCTGCTCGAAGGCTTTCTCGCGAAGGAACCCGCCTTCGAGGGCACCTACGTCACGCTCGCCAAGATCCACCTCGCGGCGGGGCGCACGCGCGAGGCCGCCTCGGTCCTCGAGCGCCTGCTGCAGCGCAACCCCGGGAACGGTCAGGCCCGCGAGCTCCTCGGCGCGCTACGCTGAAGGGCTGGGCTCGTCAAGATCCGTGCGGCCCGGATCGCTCATGGCAGCTATGAGTCGGAGACGTCGAGATTGTCGTGATAATCCTTGCTAATGCAGGGCTTTAGCGAGCAGTTCCAGCAGGATGCCGCCATCGCCGCCGGTGATCCGAATGCTCCTCATGAAAAGAAGGCATTGACTCGGGCTAAAACCGGCGCTATAACGGGCAACAACATTTGACCCCATGAGGGACGAATTGGCATTCGCAAGGATGCTGGAGGTGAGGACCATGCGTCTCAGTCGACATCTGCGCTTGGCGGTAGCGATAGCCCTCGTGGGGCTCCTATGCTTCGCCGGCTCAACTACGTCGTACGCACAGACCACGAGCGCCTCCGTGTTCGGCGCCGTCAAGGACAGCCAGGGCGGCGCGATGCCCGGCGCCACCGTCCTGCTCACGAGCCGCAGCCAGGCCTACAGCCTGACGGCCACGACCGACAGCGAGGGTCGCTTCGTGTTCCCGATCGTGCGACCCGACCACTACTCGCTCAAGATCACGATGCAGGGCTTCAAGACCGCCGAGCGCACGAACGTGGTGGTCAGCGCGAACGACAAGTTCTCAGCGGGCACCATCGCGCTCGAGGTCGGCGGCATCGAGGAGAGCGTGAGCGTCAGCGGCCGCGTCAGCGAGCTGCAGGCGGAGTCCGGCGAGCGCTCGTTCGCGCTCGAGAGCGAGTCGATCAAGAACATCGCCGCCAACGGGCGCATGATGTTCAACTTCGCGCTGCTCGTGCCGGGCGTGCTCTCGCAGAACAACCCGGGTGTCGAAATCGGCCAGGTGAGCTCCTTCACGGTCAACGGCCAGCGGCCGAACTCGAACAACATGACGATCGACGGCGTCGCCAACATCGACACCGGCGACAACGGCGGCAACATGGCGACCACCAACACCGAGGCGGTGGGCGAGTTCAGGATCCTCACGAACGCCTACCAGGCCGAGTACGGCCGCGCGACGGGCGGCCAGGTGCAGGTCGTGACCAAGAGCGGAACCCAGTCGTTCCACGGCTCGGGCTACTGGTTCGGCCGCAACTCCGACTGGGACTCGAACACGTGGCTCAACAAGCGCTCGGCGGCGCCGCCGCCGGTCGGAAGCGGCTCGCTCATCGCGAAGCCCGAGTCGAAGCGCAACGACTACGGCTACACGATCGGCGGCCCGATCTTCATCCCGGGCGTCTTCAACACCGAGAAGAAGAAGCTGTTCTTCTTCTGGAGCCAGGAGTTCGAGAACCGCACGAACCCGGCCACGCAGCACACGGGCCGTGTGCCCACCGCCGCCGAGCGCGCGGGCGACTTCTCGCAGAGCGTCGACTCCTCCGGCAACCCGTTCCCCTACATCAAGGACTACGCGACCGGGCTGCCCTGCGGTCCGAGCAACACTTCCGGCTGCTTCGCGGACGGTGGCGTGCTCGGCAAGGTCCCCGCGAGCCGCCTCTATGCTCCCGGCCTCGCGGCCCTCAACATCTACCCGGTGCCCAACTACACGGCCGGTGGCGGCGTCAACTACACGAGCCAGGCCGCCGACAAGCCGACCCGGCGCGAGGACCTGATCCGCCTGGACTTCCAGGCCACGGACAAGTGGCGCTTCACCGGCCGCTACATGCACACCAAAGAGGAGATCGTGCAGGCTTACGGCACGACCTGGGCCGGCAACGGCAGCAACCAGCTGCCAATGCCGGTGCTCTTCCTGCACCCCGGCTACAACTGGATGGCGTCGACCACGGGCATCCTGAACACCACGACGTCGATCGAGGCGAGCGTCGGCACCGCCCACAACTCGCTCAACTACCAGCTGCAGTTGCCGAACCTCTTCCGGACGCCGGCGGGCCTCACAGGGCTGCCGCTGCTCTACCCGGACGCCGTCTCCGCGGATTACGTCCCGTGGTTCCAGTTCAACGGCGGCCGCACGGCCAACGGCAGCGAGTACCAGACCGACCGCGGCCCGTTCACGAACCAGAACACGACCTGGGACGCGCTCGCGAACCTGACCAAGATCTGGGGACAGCACTCCGCCAAGTTCGGCGTGTACTACCAGAGCAGCTTCAAGCCGCAGAGCATCTTCTTCAGCTTCAACAGCCTGATCGACTTCCGCGACAACTCGAGCAACCAGTACGATACGGGCTTGAGCTACGCGAACGCGGCAACGGGCGTCTTCACCACCTACACCCAGGCGAACAGGTACTCGGTCCCCGAGTGGCACTACAAGAACTACGAGTGGTACGGCCAGGACAACTGGAAGGTCAACAGCAGGTTCACCCTCGACTACGGCGTGCGCTTCTACTACCTGACGCCGCAGTGGGACACGTCGCTCGCAGCCTCGAACTTCCTGCCTGACAAGTACAACCCGGCGAACGCCGCCGTGCTCTACGTCCCGGCGTGCCTGGGCGCGTCCCCCTGCTCGGGCAGCAGCCGCGTCGCACTCGACCCCACGACCGGCCAGACGACGGACGCCCGCTTCATCGGGCGCCTCACCCCGGGATCCAACGCGGACCCGATCCGGTTCAACGGCGCCTACCAGGCCGGCCAGGGGATCAGCGACACGCTCCAGGACGGCAACAAGTTCCGCGTCTCGCCCCGCTTGGGCTTCGTCTACGACATCAGCGGCAAGGGCATGACGATCATCCGCGGCGGCGCCGGGATCTTCTACGACCGCGCGCAGGGCAACCAGGTCTTCGACATGGGCGGCAACGCGCCGGGCGTCTTGAACTCGAGCCTCCAGTGGGGCCTGCTGCAGAACCTCAACGCCGCGGCCGGCGACCCGAACCCGACGCTCGGGCTGAGCCCCTCCGGGTTCACCTACGTGCCTGCGAAGACATACCAGTGGAACGTCGGCCTCCAGCACAAGCTGATGAGCAAGCTGATCTTCGACCTCGCGTACGTGGGGTCGCATTCCGACGACCTGCTGCGCCAGTCGCAGATCAACTCGGTGCCGCTCGGCGCGACGTTCCAGCCGCAGAACCAGGATCCGACGCTCGCCCCGAGCTCCAAGCCGGGCTCCACCGCGCTCCCGACCGACCTGCTGCGGCCCTACCAGGGCTACGGCGGCATCCGGATGTGGGACAACACGGCGTGGGCCAACTACCACGCGCTGCAGACGTCGATCCAGCGCCGCTTCGACAACGGCGTGATGTTCACGGTCTTCTACGTGTGGAGCAAGGCGCTCACCACGGCCGCCACCGACTTCAGCGCCGGGATCCCGAATGCGACCGAAGAGCAGATCAAGCAGTACGACTACTCCTACGCCGACTACGACCGGCCGCAGAACTTCGTGGTCAACTTCATCTACCAGACGCCCAAGGTCGCGAGCGGCGTGCTCGGCTACCTGGTCAACGACTGGCAGCTCTCGGGCATCTACCGCTACTCGAGCGGCCGTCCCTACACGGTCGGCTACTCGATCTCCGGCTATCGGGAACGCGAACCTGTCGGGCACCGACAACCCGGCCGCCCGCATCGCGCTCACCTGCGATCCGGGCAGCGGCTCGAGCGGCGATCCGTACAAGCAGATCAATACGTCCTGCTTCGCGGCGCCGACGACGGGTAGCGACGGCCTCGAATCGGCCCGCTTCTTCGTGCACGCCCCGGCGACCAACAACCTCGACCTGTCGGTCTCGAAGGTCATCCCGATCGGCAAGACGGTGAAGATGGAAGTGCGCGTCGACGCCTTCAACGCGCTCAACCACACCCAGTTCACGGGCGTGAACGCCACCGCCAACTTCGCGAACCCGGGCGACACCGCCATCACGAACCTGCCCTACGACGCGAACGGGAACCTGGTCCGCAACAACGGCTTCGGCTCGATCAACGGCGTGGCCGCGCCCCGTACGATCCAGCTCGTGACGCGGTTGACCTTCTAGTCAACCGACGCGAGCCTCGAAGGGGTCGGCGCCTCCGGGCGCCGGCCCTTTTTTTCTGTCAGGCTCACCCTCGCGCATGACCCGTCCCTTGTTTCGCCTGCTGGCTCTGACGTTCCTTCTCGTCGTTCTGTCGTGCTCCGCCCCTCCCGCCAGCGCCGAGGACGGCTACGAGCTCTGGCTGCGCTACCGGCCGGTCCAGGACGCGGCGCTGCGGGCGCACTACCGCGCGCGCCTGACGGCGTTGCGGGTCGAGGGCTCGTCCGACACGCTGCGCGCGGCGTCCGACGAGCTTGCACTCGGCCTCTCGGGCCTGCTCGGCGCCCCGCTCGCCGCGACCTCCGGGCCGCTCTGCGACGGGAGCCTCGTGGCCGGCACGCCGGCCGGCTCCCCGCTCGTCGCGTCGCTCGACCTCGCCGCCGAGCTCGCCCGCGCGGGCGACGAGGGCTTCGTGCTGCGCGCGATGCCGGTCGGCGGCCATCCTGCGATCGTGATCGCCGCCAACCGCGACGTGGGCGTGCTCTACGGCGCCTTCGAGCTCCTGAGGCTCGTCGCGACCGGGGGGCGGCTCGACGCGCTCGCGCTCGTGTCCGCCCCGCGCCTGCGCTACCGGCTGCTCGACCACTGGGACAACCTGGACGGCACCGTCGAGCGCGGCTACGCCGGCTTCTCGCTCTGGGACTGGCAGAAGCTGCCCGACTACCTGGACCCGCGCTATCGCGACTACGCGCGGGCCAATGCCTCGATCGGCATGAACGGCGCGGTGGTCACCAACGTCAACGCGAACGCCACGAGCCTCACGCCGGAGTAGCTCGCCAAGGCGGCGGCGCTCGCCGGCGTGTTCCGCCCCTACGGCATCCGCCTCTACCTGAGCGCGCGCTTCAGCGCCCCGATCGAGATCGGCGGGCTCGAAGACCGCCGACCCGCTCGCCCCGGAGGTCGCAGGAGTGGTGGAAGCGCAAGGCCGACGAGATCTACGGCCTGATCCCCGACTTCGGCGGCTTCCTGGTCAAGGCCAACTCCGAAGGCCAGCCGGGCCCGCAGGACTACGACCGCAGCCACGCCGACGGCGCGAACGTGCTGGCCGACGCGCTGGCGCCGCACGGCGGCATCGTGATGTGGCGGGCGTTCGTCTACTCGAGCCAGGTGCCGGACGACCGCGCCAAGCAGGCCTACAACGAGTTCATGCCGCTCGACGGCGCAGTTCCGGCCGAACGTGCTGGTGCAGGTCAAGAACGGCCCGATCGACTTCCAGCCGCGCGAGCCCTTCCATCCGCTGTTCGGCGCGATGCCGAAGACGCCTCTGATGATGGAGTTCCAGATCACCCAGGAATACCTCGGCTTCGCGACCCACCTCGTCTACCTCGCGCCGCTCTTCGAGGAGGCGCTGCGCGCCGACACGTTACGCGAAGGGCGAGGGCTCGACCGTCGCCAAGGTGATCGAGGGCGGCGTCGACCGCCTACGCGCTCACCGGCATGGCCGGCGTCGCCAACATCGGCACGGACCGCAACTGGTGCGGCTCGGTCTTCGCGTGCGCGAACTGGTACGCGTTCGGGCGCCTCGCCTGGGATCCAGAGCTCGCCTCGGGCGCCGATCGCCGACGAGTGGATCGCGCCATGACCTTCACGAACGACGCGCGCCTTCGTCGAGCCCGTGAAGAAGATGATGCTCGGCTCGCGCGAGGCCGTGGTCGACTACATGACGCCGCTCGGCCTGCACCACCAGATGGCCCGCGACCACCACTACGGCCCCGGGCCGTGGGTGAGCGGCGGTCCGCGCGCCGACTGGACCTCGCGTCTACTACCACCGCGCCGACACAGCGCGGCATCGGCTTCGACCGCACCGCGACCGGCAGCGACGCCGTCTCGCAGTACTTCCCAAAGGTGGCGGCCCGCTTCGGCGAGCCTCGAAACCGTCCCCGAGAACCTCCTGCTCTGGTTCCACCACGTGCCCTGGGACCACCGGATGCGCTCGGGCCGGACGCTGTGGGACGAGCTGCTCGTCCGCTACCAGGCGGGGGTGGACGCGGTGCGGGCGATGCAGGCCACCTGGTCCTCCCTCTCGCGCTTCGTGGACGCGGAGCGCTTCGAACAGGTGCGCTCGTTCCTTCGCATCCAGGAGCAGGAAGCGCGCTGGTGGCGCGACGCCAGCGTCCTCTACTTCCAGACGTTCTCGGGCCGGCCGCTCCCGGAGGGCTACGAGAAGCCGGCCCACGACCTCGAGTTCTACGAGAGCGTCGACAAGCGCTACGTGCCGGGCATCTGAAGCCGGTTGACCTCGCCTGCGGCCGGTAGGAAGCTAGACCGCAGTCGATGCCCCAGGATCCCACCGCGCCGGCCCGCAGGCTGCGCACGTACAGCGAGGTCACGGGCGACGACCGCTCGAACCTGCTCGGCCAGGTCACCGCCCAGCGCGGGCGGGTGGCCGAGCGGCTCGCCGACGTGCGGCACGTCGTGGCGGTGATGAGCGGCAAGGGCGGCGTCGGCAAGAGCCTGGTGAGCGCGGGGCTCGCAGCGGCGTTCGCTGCGGAGGGGCGCGCGACCGGCCTCGTCGACGCCGACCTCCACGGTCCCACGGCCGCGCGCATGCTCGGCGTCCGCGCCGGCCGTCTCGTCGTGGGCGAGCGGGAAGTCGAGCCGCCGCGCGCGGCCTCGGGCGTGCGCGTGATGTCGAGCGACCTGCTGCTGGCCGAGGGAGCGCCGCTCGCGTGGCGCGAGCCGGCCCACGACGGCTTCGTCTGGCGTGGGACACTCGCGGCCGGCATGCTGCGCGAGTTCCTGGGCGACGTCGCCTGGGGCGCGCTGGAACTCCTGCTCGTCGACATGCCTCCGGGCAGCGAGCGGCTCGACACACTGGCCGATCTCGTGCCGGGCCTCGCCGGCGTCGTCGTGGTCACGATCCCCTCCGAGGCGTCCTACCGGGCCGTCGCGCGCGCGGTCGAGGCGGCGCGCTCCCGAAAGCTCGAGCTCCTGGGCGTGATCGAGAACATGGCCGGCTACCGCTGCGGCGGCTGCCAGGCCGCGGGTCCGCTGTTCGCGGGCGATGCCGGCGAGCGGCTCGCGCGCGAGACGGGCGCGCCGCTCCTGGCGCGCGTGCCGTTCGACCCCGTCGTGCAGGCGAGTGTCGACGCGGGCGACACGGCCCCAGCGGCCGCGGCGCTGGCGCCGGCGGCCCAGGCGCTCGCCGGCCGGCTCGAGCGGATCGCCGGCCGCGCGCACGAGGGCTCACGGCCGTGAAATTCCTCTGCATCGAGTGCGACCGCCAGATGGCGTTCGCCGAGCGCGAGCTGCCCGGCGACGGCACGCTCGCCGCCGTCTTCGCCTGCCCGGCCTGCGGCCGCTCGGTCGCGATGCTCACGAACCCGATGGAGACTCAGCTCGTCTCCTCGCTCGGCGTGCAGATCGGCGGGCGCTCCGTGCCCGAGCAGCCGTTCGAGCTGACGCGCTCGGCCGTCGCGACCGGGCGCGAGGACGCCTTCGCCGAGGCCGCCCCGGCAGCCGCAGCGGCGGGGCGGCCCGTGTGGGACGAGGCCGCACGCGAGCGGCTCGGCAGGGTGCCGAGCTTCGTGCGGGGGATGGTCCAGCGCATCTACGCGGACTACGCGGCCGAGCGCAGCATCGCGGTGATCACGCCCGAGGTGATGGACACCGCGCGGCGCGAGCTCGGCCTGGAAGGCATGTAGCGTGGCCGACTTCGAGGAGCGGCAGGTCGGGGGCCTGCGGATCCGCATCGACCGCAACCTGTGCGTCGGCTTCGCCGACTGCATCGAGGGCGCGCCGGAGGCGTTCCTGCTCGACGGCGAAGGGCTCGCGGTCTTCAAGGCGCCCGAGTCGGTCGAGCGCGCGCAGCTCCTCGCCGCGTGCGACGCCTGTCCGGTGGACGCGATCACTGTCTGGGATGAATCCGGTGTGCAGGTAGTGCCCAGCGAGGTGCCCCATGAAGACGAAGCGGCGTCCTGACGCCTGCGGCGCGAGCGCGCTCGTCGCGCTCGCCGTGCTGCTCGCCGGCCGCCCTGCAGTCGGCGGCTGGAGCACGCTCGGGGCGTTTCCCGCGCCCGAGCGCTCCGGACAGTCGCTGCTGTTCCGGAACGACCAGGCCGTGGCCTCGATCAGCGTGGTGGCGCCCGACATCGTGCGCGTGCGCGTCGCGCCTTCGCGTCAGCTCGGCCGGGACCACTCCTATGCCGTGATCGCGCACGAGCTCGGGGGCACCGGCGCGAGCTTCGACGTGGGCGCGGAGCGCTCGAGCGTGACCACCCGCGCGCTGCGCGTGAGCGTGACCCACGCGCCCTTCCGCGTCTCGATCGCGAGCACCTCGGGCGAGTCGCTCGACGAGGACGACGCCGAGCTCGGGACGGCGGTGGCGGGCGCGCGGATCAAGGTCTGGAAGCGGCTGCGCGACGACGAGCACGTCTACGGCTTCGGCGAGAAGGTGGGCAAGCTCGACAAGCGCGGCTGGCACCTCGGCGGCTACACCTACACGATGTGGAACATGGACACCTTCGGCTACGACTCCTCGACCGACCCGATCTACACCGCGATCCCGTTCTTCCTGGTGCTGCGCGCGGGCCGCGCGCACGGCATCTTCCTCGACAACACCCACCGCACGAGCTTCGACGTCGGGCACGAGTCGGCGGGGCTGCTCGCGATGGGAGCCGAAGCCGGCGAGCTCGACTACTACTTCATCGACGGCCCGACGCCGAAGCAGGTGATCGAGCGCTACACCGCGCTCACCGGCCGCACGCCGCTGCCGCCGCTGTGGGCGCTCGGCTACAACCAGTGCCGCTACAGCTACTACCCGGAGTCGAAGGTCCGCTACATCGCCTACGAGCTTCCGCGTGCGAAGGATTCCCGGCGGACGCGATCTGGCTCGACATCCACTACCAGAACGGCTACCGCCCCTTCTCCTGGGACAAGCAGCGCTTCCCCGACCCGAAGCAGCTCGTCTCCGACCTGCGCGCGCAGGGGCTGCGCACCGTCGTGATCCTCGACGCGCACCCGCGGAAGGAGCCCGGCTCCCCGGTCTACGACAGCGGGCTCGCGGGCGATTTCTTCGTGAAGAACCCCGACGGGAGCGTCTACGAGGGCCCGGTGTGGCCGTCGAATGCGGAGAAGGACCCGGGCCCGAGCGTCTTTCCCGACTTCAGCAAGCCGGCGGCGCGCGAGTGGTGGGGCAGCCTCTACAAGTTCTTCACCGACGTCGGCATCGCCGGCATCTGGAACGACATGAACGAGCCGGCCGTCTTCACCCAGACGGCCACGCCATGCCGCTCGACGTGCGCTTCGACAACGAGGGGCAGCCGACCGACCACCGCGAGATCCACAACGTCTACGGCCAGCTGATGAGCCGCGCGACCTTCGAAGGGCTCGCGCGCTTGCGCCCGCGCGAGCGCCCGTTCGTGCTGACGCGCGCCACCTACGCGGGCGGCCAGCGCTACTCCGCGGTCTGGCCCGGCGACAACGTCAGCGACTGGCCGTCGCTCAGCCAGGGCCTGGCCGTGCTGCTCGGCATGGGCGTCTCCGGCTTCCCGTTCGTCGGCACCGACATCGGCGGCTTCGCCGAGACCCCGTCGGCCGAGCTCTTCACGCGCTGGCTCCAGGTGGGCGTCTTCCACCCCTTCATGCGCACGCACACGACGTTCGGGACGCCCGATCAGGAGCCCTGGTCCTACGGAGCGCGCCACGAAGCCGTCAACCGGCGGGCGATCGAGCTGCGCTACGAGCTGCTGCCGCAGGTCTACCAGGTCATGCACGAGGCCGCGGAGACGGGCGTGCCCGCGATGCGGGCGATGTTCCTCGAGTTCCCCGAGGACCCGCGCACCTACGACATCCAGGACCAGTTCCTGTTCGGCCACGACCTGCTGGTGGCGCCGGTGCTGCGCGAGGCGCAGGCCGAGCGCGGCGTCTATCTGCCCGCGGGCGATTGGTACGACTACTGGACGGGGCGGCTCGTGAAGGGCGGGCGCACCGTGAGCGTGCCCGTCACGCTCGAGTCGATCCCGATCTACGTCCGGGCTGGCGCCGTCGTCTTCACGCAGCCGGTAGTCCAGCACACGGGCGAGATGCCCGGGCAGCCGCTGCGCGCGAGCGTCTACCCGGCGGCGCGCTCGGAGGCCGAGCTCTACGAGGACGACGGCGAGAGCCTCGACTACAAGGACGGCGCCTTCGCGCGCCGGCGCTTCTCGCAGCGCCGCGAGCCCGGCTGCGTGGCGGTCGACGTGGGCGCCCAGACCGGCTCGTGGCGGCCCGCCGCGCGCGACATCGTGCTGCGGATCCGCGCTGATGCCGAGCCGGCGCACGTGAAGATGGACGGCGTTGCGGTCGAACGCGCTTCGGCACCGAGCGGCGGGGCCCCGGCTGCGCGCCCGTCGCCCTCAGGCTGGAGCTACGGCGAGGACGGCTTCGTCGAGCTCCGGATGAAGGACAAGCCGGCGGCGTTCTCGTTGACGCTGGAATCCGCCGCGCTCGCGCGCCCCGGTGGAAGCCGGAGCCCCACGCCGTGCGCCGCGACCGCGCGCTGAGCGCTCGATAAACGCGCTGAGCGCTCGATAAAGAGAAGTCCGAGGGCCCGTTCCCATCACCAGGCGTTGCCTGGGCTCGCTATCTCATGCATGATCCATGCATGGCTACCAAGACAATCTCGCTGGAGCTCGACGCCTACGAGAAGCTGCGGCGAGCCAAGCGGTCCGAGCGGGAGTCGTTCTCGGAGGTGGTTCGCCGGGCGCGCTGGGACGAGGTCGCTTCGACGGGCGCCTCGATACTGGCGCAGCTCACCGAGCTTCACGCGACGCGGCCGGGCGTCTTCCTCGAAGACGACGCGCTCGACCTCATCGACGAGCGCGTTCGCGCGCGCACGGTGAGGCCGGCCCTGGCCGCTCACGCGCGCGGACGCAAGCGATGATCCTGGACACCACGGTCCTCGTCGACCTGCAGCGCGAGTTCCGCCGCGGCCAGCCGGGCCCCGCGACGCGTCTGCTTCAGGACGTCGGCGAGACGGCCTGCTTCGTGAGCTTCGTGACCTTCATGGAGCTCGCCGAAGGATTCGGCGACGAGTCCCGGGACCTCTGCGAGTCGTTCCTGTCCGCGTTCCAGGTGCTCTGGCCGGACACCGACGTCGCGTGGAGGGCGGCTCGCGTCTCGCGCAGCCTCCGCGCCGCGGGCACGCCGATCGGGGATCACGACCTCTGGATCGCCGCCTTCGCCCTCGAGCGGCACGACACCCTCGTCTCGCGGAACGAGGAGCACTTCCGGCGGGTGCCGGGACTGTCTTTTCGCGCCTACTAGGCGACCGCTCTAGTCCTCGAAGAGCTCGCGAACCGCGACCTCGAAGCCCGGCAGCACGTCGCCGCCGGTGAGAAGGTCCGTTTCGCCGAGCGTCCGCCCGTCCGAAGCCGAGCTGTAGACCGTCAGCGTGCGGGCGTCGGGATCGGCGACCCAGACGAGCCGGACGCCGACCTCGAGGTACTCCTGCAGCTTGCGATGGAGCTCGCCCGGCGGGTCGTGAGGCGAGAGCACCTCGACGACCAGCTCGGGGGCGACGTCGAGGAACTTGCGGCTCGACCTCAGGCTTTCGTATCTCGCGTTCGAGATGAAGACGACGTCGGCGCCGCGCACGCTGTCGGGGGCACGGTGGGTGAAGATACCGACCTCACCCACCAGCACCTTGCCCAGATTCCTCGGTCGCACGAAGGCGCGAAGGGCCGCGTAGAAGTTGCCCTCGATTCGCCCGTGCTCTCCTCCTGTCGGGCTCAACTCCACGATCCTCCCCAGGACGAGATCGCAAGGTCCGAGATTCGGCATCAGGGCGAGCTCCTCGCCCGTAATCGGCCGGGCGTCCGTGGGAGAGGTCGCGCTGGTCACGCCATGTCCTCCAGCAAATCGATGCTAGCACCGCCAACGGTCCCGGCGGGACCGGCGGGAGACAAGCATCTGCTCGTCGGTCACGCGGGCCGCCGCACGTCCGCGCCGTGCGCGCCGGCCGTGGCCACGACGCGCTCGACGCCGCCCGGCCACTCGGTGAGCGTGGCCGCGTATCCGCGCGTGGCAGGAGTCGATTCGAAACGCAGCCACGCGACAGGCGCCGCTTTCGACGCGCGTGCGCCCGCGTCCTCGAGCGCGCGGTGGAAGGCGAGTCGCACCGGCTCGGGGAAGTACTCGTACACGATCGAGTGGAACACCACGCTCGTCCTGCCCGGCCGCGGCGCCGCCAGCACGCGCGGCAGCCACTCCTCGACCGACACGCGCTCGACCGTGGCGGGGATGCGCGCGGCCAACTCGAACGCGCCGCGCAGCCGCGCGAGCCGCGCCACCTGGTCCGCCCAGAGCGACGACTCGAGCTGCAGCCGCCCCTCGGCTGTCGCGACGTCGATCGGCTGCAGGTCGCAGCCGAGCCGCTCGGCGACCTCGAGCCTGGCCGGCACGTGGGCAGGCGCTTCGAGCCACAGGCCCGAGAGGTCCACCGGGCTGCGCGGCGGGCCGAAGGCGACACCGCCGCCACGATAGTGGAAGCGATCGAGGCGAAGGTTGAGGCCGGCGCTCGAGCCGACCTCGAGCAGCCGCAGCGGCAGCCCGTGGCGCGCGGCGAGCTCGAGGAACCCGAACGCGAGCGGCGCGCAGCGGCCGACCTCGTTCGTCTGGCACGGCCGGGCGACGAGCGGCTGCAGCCGCTCGCGCCGCTCGGCGACGAGCTCGCGGAAGGCGTCCCACGCCCCCGGGATCCCGGCGTGCCCGCCGGCGGTCGGGTAGTGCGCGGCGAGCCGTTCGGCCTCTCCCGCCAGGACCAGCCGGTGCACGGCGGCCATCAGACGCAGCGCGAGCGCGTCGGCGCGCAGGTTAGGGGCATCGAAGGGCTCGACGAGCGCGTGGACCGGCCCGCCGCCGGCGGCGTCGTCGGCCGCGCGCTCGAGCAGCTCCGCATAGAGCGGCGAGCCCATCGCCGCGCAATAGCTCGCCTGGTCGCGCAGCAGGAAGGCTGCGCGCTCTCGGTTGGGCACGGCCGAACATAGTCCCGGCCGGCGAGGCTCCGCAAGGACGCTGCGGCCTTCGGACCAGTTGACCCGCCTGGGGCCGAAAAGCATACTGGGCCCCGGTTTAGAGCCACCACTTCTTCTTCTCCCGGGGAGCACATGTACAGGGAAGTCTTCGTGCCCGTCGACAACTCGCAGCACTCGGACTGGGCGGTCGATCGCGCGATCGAGCTCGCCCAGCTCACCAAGCGGCCGGATCACGGCCAACCACGTCTACGCGGCGCGGCTCCACGACGTGCGCTTCCGCCAGCTCGAGACCGGGCCTGCCGGCGCAGTTCCAGACCCCCGAGGAGATCAAGCGCCAGCGCAAGATCCACGACAAGCTGATCGAGAAGGGCCTGCAGCTCATCGCCGACAGCTTCCTCGACCAGGTCGGCAACCGCTGCGAGGCGGCCGGCGTCGCCCTCACGCGCCAGCTGCTCGAGGGGATCAACTACGAGGAGATCGTCCGCGAGGTGAACCGCGGCGAGGGGCGGCTGCCGGGCCTGATCGGGTTCGACCCGAACCGCGCGGAGGGCTACGACGGCGGCGAGCAAGATGCGGGGCGACGTGCAGCTCGGCGACGACGGCCGCATCGTCGCGGAGGACGAGGACGAGGCGGCGCAGCTCGTCGGCACGCTCCGGCCGCCAGTACGACCTGATGGTGATCGGCGCGCACGGGCTCGGCCGCCAGCCGTTCTCGCAGCTCGGCGGCGTGGTGGCGCGCACGCTGCGCGGCGTGGAGAAGGACACGCTCGTCGTGCGCGACGACCGACGCCGCTCGCGGGCGGCCGGATCATGGTCTGCGTGGACGGCTCGTCGTACTGCTACCGCGGCATGAAGGAGGCGCTCGAGCTGGCGCAGGCTTCGGCGGCGACGCTCTACGTCTGCAGCGCCTTCGACGTCGAGTACCACCACGTCGTGTTCCACAACATCAAGGACGTGCTCTCGGTGCAGGCCTCGAAGGTCTTCAAGTTCGAGGAGCAGGAGGAGCTGCACAACAACATCATCGACAAGGGCCTGCTCAAGCTCTGCCAGGCGAACATCAAGCGCGCCGAGGTGATGGCGCAGGAGTATCCCCGACGTCGAGGTCGAAGACGCAGATCCTGGTCGGCAAGCCCTTCCAGGTGATCATGCAGTGGGCGGAAGAGGTGAAGCCGTCGCTCTCGTCGCTGCGCGCCATGGCGCGCACCGGATCGAGGGACCGCAGATCGGTTCGCAGGCCGAGAACCTCGTGCGCCTCGCGCCCTGCAACCTGCTGCTCGATCGGCACCGACGGCATCCGGCCCGAGGACATCCCCTGGATCGAGGAGGACGGCCAGGCCGGCCTGCCCTGGGCGCCCGAGGCCGAGGTGCGCATCCTGCGCGTGCCGCCGTTCGCGCAGGGGATCGCGCGCCGCGCTGTCGAGGAGTACGTGCTCGAGCAGCACGACGGCGAGATGGCGACGCGTCACCAACAAGTGGCTCGACGAGGCGATCGCGAAGCTCCTGCCGACGCACATGCAGCTGATCATGGGCATCGGCTCCGCCGAGGAGATCGCGCTCGCCGAAGTCAAAGCGAGGAGCAGCTCAAGAGCGACGAAGGTCCAGGGGCACGACGAGGACCCGGTAGCGGCACGGCGCGAGATCGAGACGAAGTGCCCGATCACCGGCAGCGTCAGCACGCCGCCCGCGCGCCGCGACCGACCCGATCGTCTGGACCGAGGAGGCATGGCACGCGGCTGCAGGCGGTCCCCCTCATCGCCCGCCCGCTCGCCCGCAACACGGTCGAGCGGTTTGCCCGCAGTCACGGCATCTGGCGCGTCACCACCATGGTGATGGACGAAAACAAGCAAGACATGATCGAGGCCGACGAGTTCGACGCCGAGACGATGATGGTCATGTTCCGCGAGCTGCGGGCCAAGCAGATCCGCGCCGAAGCCGAGGGCAAGGACGCGCTCACGCCCGAGATGCGGCGCTTCATCGAGGAGGCCAAGGCCCCGGGAGTCACCCGTTGCCCGATCCGGGACATCGAGGAGCAGACGGGCAAGTGCCCGGTCGACTTCGCCAAGGTGAAGCCGGCGGACGCGAAGAAGGCCGTCGAGCAGTTGCTGCAGCAGCGACGGCGGCCGATGGAACGGCCGGGGGACGACAAGAAGGGCTCGTGACGGACGCCCGGCCCAGCGCGCTGCTTCTGGCCGAGCGCCCCGAGCAGAGGATTTCCTGCCCCATGTCGTCGCCTGGAACCTCACCCGTCGCTGCAACCTCGAGCTGCACCCACTGCTACATCTCTGCGGGCCCAAGCGAGCGCGCCACGTCGGAGCTCGACACGGCGACCTGCCTCCGCATCGTGGACGAGCTGCGTCGCGGTGAACCCCGCTCCGCTGCTCATCCTGAGCGGGGGAGAGCCGTTGTTGCGCGACGACCTGACGGTGATCGCGCCTACGCGTCCAGCCGTGGCGCGACGGTCGTCGTGGGGACGAATGGCACGCTCCTGACGAGCCGAACGGATCGCCGCCCTGAAGGACGCGGGCGTCCGGGCGTCGCGGTGAGCGTGGACTCGCTCGACGCCCGCCGTCACGACCACTTCCGGCAGCGGCGCCGCGCTCCCTCGAGCGCACGCAGGCGGCGCTCGGCCGGCTCCGCGGCCACCGACTCGACTTCGTGATGCAGACGACGGCCACCCCGGAGAACGCCGAGGAGATCCCGCCTCCTCGAGTGGTCGGCCGCCCAGGGCGCCGTCGCTTCAACCTCTACTTCCTCGTGCCCACCGGCCGCGGAGCCGACCTCGTGCGACCTCCCCCGCGCCGGATCGAGGCGCTGCTCGCCGAGCTGGCCGCGGCCGAGCGCCGCTACCGCGGCGCGATGATGGTGCGCGCGAAGTGCGCGCCGCATTTCATGCGGCACGTCCACGAGGCGGACCCCGACTCCCCGGTCCTCAACTACCGCACCCGCTGCCCGTGCGGCATCGACTACTGCCGCATCACTCCCGACGGCAAGCTCACGCCCTGCCCCTACATGCCGCCGAGGCGGGCGACCTCCGGCGCAGTCGTTCGGCGAGATCTGGTCGGGCTCGCGGCTGCTCGCCGAGCTGCGCGAGGGGACGCTCGGGCGGGTGCGGCCGTTGCGAATACCGCCTGGTGTGCGGCGGCTGCCGGGCGCGCGCGCTCGCCACGAGCGGCGACTACCTGGCCGAGGACCCGGGCGCGTCACGAGCCGCCCGGCGACCGGCCGCTGGTCGAGCGCAGGAGCGTGACCTACGGCAGCGCCGCGCGCCCCAAGCAATACGATGAGTCGAGCAACAGGCACAAG
>CAVUFF010000009.1:57500-562928 GCA_963740655.1 uncultured Acidobacteriota bacterium | reverse complement strand
TCCGCGGCTGTGGCGACCCCTTCGAGATGGGCAGTTCGAGGCCGCTCGACTTCGGCCATTGGGCAGCGCACAAGCTGGAGTCGATGACGGGACACCAACTCCGTCACGGCGAAGCGGTGGCGATCGGCATGGCACTGGATGTCATCTATTCGGTGAAAACCGGACTTCTGTCACGAACGAACGCCGAACGAATACTGAGCCTCCTTGAAAGCCTTGGCTTCGATCTGTGGAACGACATGCTTCTGGATCCGGTTCTGCTCGCGGGCATGCAGGAATTCCGGGAGCATCTCGGCGGCAAACTGCACATCACCCTTCTTCGTAACATCGGAGTGCCCTGCGAAGTCCACGAAATGGATGAACTCCTTATTTCACAATCCATCGAGGCGTTGCGCCTCCGGCCGCAGTTGTCCGTAGCCGTGAAATGAGGCTTGGTCCGGATTTTCACCTGACGTACTGCTCGAATATTCACGCGGGCGAAACCTGGATGGAGGTGGATCGGAATCTCCGGACCTATCTTCCCGAAGTCCGTCGCAATCTCGGACACGCAGGTCCATTTGGAATCGGCCTACGCCTCTCCGCTGAAGCAGCGATGACTCTCGAAGAACCTGCGGTTCTCGAAGACTTTCAGCGGTTTCTGAAAGACCAGAGCTTCTACGTTTTCACCATCAACGGATTCCCGTACGGGCCGATTCCACGGCACCCGGGTAAAGGAAGATGTATACCTTCCGGACTGGATGGATCCCCTCCGCCTCGAATACACCAACCGGCTCGCGGGCATTCTCGCAAAACTCCTTCCCGAAGATATGGAAGGCAGCGTCAGCACCGTGCCGGGAGCTTTCAAGGCGAGTATCCGGGACAGCGCCGACGTTTCGGCCATGGCGTTGAACATTCAGAAGCACGCTGAATTTCTGCAGACGTTGAAAAAGGAAACCGGAAGAAACATCACTCTGGCGATCGAGCCGGAACCGTGCTGCTTCATCGAGACAGGCCGGTTGAACGGAGGCGCTCGTCTGCGAGAAGCAGCAGCCTGCTCACCAGCCGTCGCGCCGGAGCCGGACCCCAAGGACGCCGCCGCGATGTCGCGACAGCTCCCGCCCGTGCTCGAGCTGTCGCGACCTGGCGGCCGCCTCTGCCGTAGCGCGCGCGCGCAGCACGGAGGCACGGCGCCGCCGCCTTCGAGGCCTAGCGCTCATCCGCGAGGGCCGGCAGCACGCCTGATCCGAAAACGCTGCCGAGTGCGCTAGCGGAACGCGCAGCCTATCCACGAAAGAGCAAGAACCAGCCCAGGCCCACAACGATGACAAACCATAAGGCAAATTGTCTCAGTCCTTTGGATTCTCCTCGGTCGATCTTCCTCGTTCGCCATCCATAGATGGCAAGGTAAACTCCAATCCCCAATGCCACGAGCGTTGGCATTCGACCCAGAGGAACGTGGCCTGCCACTTGATTCGCGACCAGAGCCACGGCGAACAGCAGCACGGCTATCCATTCGCGAGGCCAGCGCCAAGCGCCCACTGCGAACACAACAAACGGCAGAAGCATCTCCTCCCAGCCGAGCTTGTCAACGTGGCGTGTCGCCCCGGCGTTGCCAAGCATGAGAACGGCGGCCTCCATCAAGACCAGAGCGATGCCGACTATCAAGAAAAGCATCAGCGTTACCTTCGTGGTCCTGGTGGTGGATGCACCTCAAATGTCTCCGTATGTTCCTCTGGTTGGTAATGCTCTTCCTCCAGCTCACAGGATTCGCACTTTTTCCTACATACGATCGCTTCCGTGACAAGACACACACCGCCTCCTAAGCCGGCGGCTTCGGCTGTGGCAACCCCGAGCAACAGACACCCGACTGAGTATCCGGCCTTGCCCCCCCAGAATTCAGGTAGAACGAAGCAGCTGAAGTAGCAAAGAGCCCCACCGGTTGAAGGCGGAGGCGGGGGAGGCATCGGGCGCACGATTGGACCGGTTGGGACCGGGGGGAGCGGTATTCTTGGCATCGGCGGCAGGGTCGGTGTCGGGGTCGGCCTTGGATGCGGCGCCTCAGCTCCAAGACCTAAAGGATCCGTCCAGAGCAGTGGGTTGTTCATCACGTAGGCGTACAGATTGAGCCCGCCTCTGAACCCGACTGGGTCAGCGCTGAGAAAACGACCGCCAGTCGGGTCGTAGTAGCGCATCCGGTAGTAGTAGAGCCCAGTCTCGGGATCCCATTCGCGGCCTGTGAAGGCGTACCCGGGCTCGTTTGCCCCAGCCTGTGGTTTCCCCACACTTCGTATTCACGTGTGAGAGTCACCGCCCCCGCGGTGTTCGTCATCTTCACAATGCTGCCGAGCTCGTCAGCGTGGAAGTAGGACGTCGCCGTCGCGTCCTCCACCGCCAATGGCCGGTCCATTCCCAGCCCTTGTACGTACTTCAGAGTCACGCCGCCGCGGACCTCGCGAACGATGTTCTCCCGATCGTACGTGTACAGCGTCGTGACCCCTCCCGCCACTTTCTCGACGCGTGCCCCAAGCGGGTCATAGGCAAATCTGGCGATCTCGGCTCCGTTCCTCTCGACCCTGGTGAGCTGGTTCTCGGCGTTCCACTTGTAGGCCCAGGTGTCGCTTCCCTCGACTTTCTGGGTGAGATTTCCGTTTGAATCGTACGTGTACGTCGCGCCTGTGCTCGACTCACTGACTCGATACGTGTTCGTCCGCACATTCCCCGCGGGGTCCGTTGCCACCACGGCGACGTCGGTGGTTCCGGAGCCGACCGGAGCCTGAGCGGTAAAAGCGTTGCTGGCTGTAGTCTGCGCGGGCTTGGCGGCCACCGTTACGGTTGCAGGCTCGTTCGTGCTGCCTTTGAAGGTGAGGGCGCCACCTGCCTGCCGCGAGAGGAGCTGATTCAGGGTGTTGTAGTTTCCTCCCATCGATGCGTCGTCCTTCTGGTCCGCAGTCCTGTTGCCGGCGGCGTCGTACGCGAAGCGGAAGCGCAAGGGCGAGCCGGTCGATCGATCGGCCGACAGGAGGCGGTAGACATCGTCGTACTTGTAGTCCTCGATCCAGTCGAGGGTGGTCTTCCTCGTCCTGTTGCCGACAGCATCCAGCACGTAGGCAAAGTTCGTGATTGGCGTCGCGCCCTTGTTCGCGGCGATCGAGGTCAGGCGGGATTCCGAGTCGTACGCGTAGGTCGTCACGACGCCGTTCGGGTAGGTCATCGACGTCCGGCGGGACGGGGTGTCATAGCCGAAACCGATCGTGTTCGAACCGCGGGTGAGGCCGGTGAGACGGCTCTGCTGATCGTAGGCGTAGCTGACGTGGGTCGCACCGTTCAGGGTCAGCAGCGTGCGGTTGCCGGCGTCGTCGTAGCTGTAGCCCACCGTGGACGCGTTCTTCGTGCTGGCTTCTGTGGCGACGCGGTCCATGGCGTCGTAGGTCCAGGTGAGGGTGTCGGTGCCGTTGGCCGCGGTGAGCATCAGACCCGTGACGGTGCTGTAGGTGTAGCTCACGAGCGGTGTCGTGTCGGAGTAGGTCTTCTGCTTCAACTTGCCGTCGAGGAAGTACGTGAACGTCGTCGTGACGTTCTTGCGGTCGATCTTCTGCTTGAGGCGGCTGGAGGTCGCCTCGTAGACGTAGTCCTCGTGGCTGGCGTCTGCACGCGTCTCTTTGGTCACGCGGCCCTGGACGTCGTAGTCCCAGAGAGTCGCGTTGCCGTTGGCGTCGATCAGCTTCATCAGCTTGTCACCGCCGGACCCGCATGAGGAGCACCCCGAGCCTCCGTACTGGTACTGCGTCGTCTGACCGAGCGCGTCCCTCGTCGCCACGGGCCGCCGGAGAGCGTCGTAGTAGGTCTGGGTGGTTCGCCCGAGGCGGTCGCGACGTTTCTCGGCGTCCAGCCTGTTGTAGGTAGTCTGCTCGTAGGTCGCGTCGGGATACGTGACCTTCGTCACGCGATCGAGGTTGTCGTAGTCGTAGGTGAGCACGAGCCCGGCTGCGTCGGTGACGGTCCGCCTGCGGCCGTAAGCGTCGTAAGTGAAGGTCGTGGTCGCGCCCGAAACTGGGCCGCTCACCTGGGTCAGATAGCCGTTCGTATACGTGAAGGTCGTCGTCGCGCCCTGGCTCTGGCCTTGGGCCCTGGGCGTGGTTACCGTCAGCACTTGGCCCTGCGTGTTGTAGGTGTAGGTCGTCACCTTGCCGAGAGCATCTGTGATCGTCAGCGGCAGGTGTTGGGTGTTGAAGTTGTAGCTGGTCAGCACGTCGTAGGTCCCGCCGGCGTTCTTGCGCTTCACCTGGAGGAGGTCGACTCCCTCGCCTGTCGTCGGATTGGAGTCGGCCACGTTGTTGTTGCCATAGACGTAGACGGTTTCCCGCCCAAGGGGGTCCGTTTCCTTGGTCTTTCGGCCTCGTGCGTTGTATTCGTAGAGATAGATCTGAGACGTTCCGTCCTCCGTCACTCGGGCGATCCCAGTTGGCTGCGCGTACGAGCCGGTGAACATGTTGCCCTGGTCGGGGTACTTGTAGAACGTCCGCATGGATTCCAGCGGCTCTTTCTGATTCTCGATGACGCCAGACGTCTGGGTACCGCCTGTCAAGTGGAGCCAATGCACGAGCTTCGCCGCCGAGTACTTGCCGGGGGACTGCGCCATCGCAAGCTTGGACCAGAAGAACGTGCTGCGCGTATTGAAGGCCTGGTTGGGGCCCCAGGAGCCCGTGGGGTACTCGGTGCCGGCGACGGAATACGGCATCGCTGACGCCGCCTCGGCGCCCGCTGCGGCTTCGTAATCGATGTTGACGTACTCGAGGCGCTCTCTGCCTCCGAGAGGATCCGTCGCCTCCAACCAGCGTCGACGTCCGACATCTGCATAGGCGAACGTCGTGGTTCCGTAGGGTGTCGTCAGCGACGTGACGAAGTCGCTTGCACCATATTGGAACGAGGACACCAACCCGATGACGTCCGTGATGCTCGAAAGGCGGCCGGAGCCGTCATAGGTAAGTGTTGCGAAGCGCCCGAACGGATCGGTGACCTTCGTGACCTTTAGCGTATCTGTGGGGTGCTGATAGGACAGGGTGGTGACTTGTCCGATCGAGTCCGTGATCGCAACAAGCCTGAGGCTCGCATCGTAGGTGAACGTGATGCTGTTCCCCTGAGGATCGGTCGAGCGGGTGAGGAATACCTTGCGCGGAAACGTCAGGGCTCCGTCCGGCTGGCCGTACTCCTCCACAGATCCATCAATGAGTCGTCGCTCATAGCGGATGGGGCTGCTCGACACGCGGGCCACCAATACGCCATTCTCAGGGTGTCGCGCGTACGACTGGGTTCCGGCGTTGTAGCCCGTGTAGGTTTCCTGGCCTCCGTCGCGAAGGTACACGTTGACGGGCTGGCTTGGCGTCACCGGATCGTCCTCGAGATAAGACTGCCAGCCATAGTTCCATTTGGCGCCCACGTTGCCGTAGTTGAAGGTCTGCGGCTGAAAGACCTCCCTCTGGTTGTAGTTCAGCGAAAACCTCACCTCGGGACCTCGTGGCGGGGAATAGCCAACCGGGCTGTCGCTCAAGTGCAGATTGACCAGCATCGTGTGGAAGGTGTAGCTGGCGAGGCCGGGAGACCCACGACGACAGCACATAGGATTCCCGCCAGACGTCGCGCTGTCGCACTTCTGCTGCTGCGTGTCGTTGCCGGTTGTCTGACCCTTCCCCCGGATGGTTTCGGCCTCCGTGTCAGGGACCGGACGCCAACCTCGGGGCAATGCACCGTCTCGCACGAGCATGTAGCCTGAGGTCTCCTCGTCGAAGGCGCGGCGGCTGACCCAGAACTCGACGCCGAAGGTGGGGTCTTGGATCAGGTAGCGCCCATCCTCCTCTTTGACGAGGGCCGCGAAGTGGCCGGCTTTCCAGTGGACGAGGGCCGGAATCAGCACGGCCGTCGTGGTGCTCGTACGGAACGCAGGCTGCAGACCCATCTGGAGCTCGGTGGCGAGGCCGCGCATCTCGAGCAGCGACGTGCCTGTCGCAGTCGAGTCGTAGTTGAAGATGCGATCTTCGCCCTTGTAGCCGGCTCTCGTGCTCGCGAGGATCCGATCGAGCCCGAGCGGGCCGCAACGAAAGGAGCGTTCGGGCCGGTTCTGCATCTCCCAGAGCCCCTGCTTCGCTCCTGCAATGAGCTCGCCGGCGGACCCGCCGATGTCGCGGCCTTCGATCTCGCTGAAGATCTGCTCGAGTCTTTCGCGGTTGCCGAGTCTCGCGTGAAGTTGGACGAGCTCACCGACGGCGCGGTCGGCGACGGCCTTGCCGCGCGCGTCGGTGGCGCTCGACGCGACGGCCCAGGCTTCCTCCCAGGCTCGAAGCGCTCGGATGAAGTAGCCGGTGCGCCGGTAGACGATGCCGAGGTTGAGGCGCAGCGACGGGCGCCAAGGACTGAACTTGTGCGCTTCGAGGAGGGCCTCGAGGTCGGCGGTGTTCTCGCCGCCTCCGGCCTGCAGGTAGGCCATGATCGCGCGCGCGACCGCCGCGTTCTCCTCCGGTGTGGTTGGGCCGATCGGGACGAGTGGCTCCGCGAAGACTCGCGTCCTGAAGATCTCCTCGTCGCTCGGCCAAGTCGAGAACTGCGGCGATTGTGGCACCGGCTGCACCTGGGGGACCTGCCGGTTCGGCTGGACCTGGGGCTCCGGCCGCGGCTTCGCAGCCGCCGGCATCGCCCACGCGACCAAGCCCAGCGCAAGGCCCAAGGCCATTGCTGTCGCAGACGGCTTTTTCATCGTCGCTCCTCGTCTCTCGAGAGGCCTACGGCACCGAGCTGATGAGTACGGCGCTCGCCGGCTCGGTCAGAGTGATCACGGGCGGGGTCACGTCGCCCGGTTGCGCTATGGGGCAAGTCGTGCGCGTCGGGTCGAGCGGGAAGCAGTCGGCACCATCCGAGACGCCATCGCCATCGGTGTCGGCACGCAGCGGGTCGGTGCCCTTCGTCGTCCGTTCGACCGTGTTCGTGAGGCCGTCACCGTCCATGTCGAGGTTGGTCGGGCTGAGGCCGACGCGCACGGCTGTGCCGTCGCTGATTCCGTCGCCGTTGGTATCGGCGTTGAAGGGGTCGGTCCCGAGCGCAAGCTCGTCCTTCGTCACGAGGCCGTCGCCGTCGGGATCGCCTTGCGGCCAGCTTTGGTCGGCGACCGAGAAGTTGTCGATCTTCTGCGGCCGGAAGCGGTGGTCGGTGGCGGTGAGACCGTTGCCGAGGCCGCTATAGGTGTTGTTGCCCCAGGTCCAGATGCGGCCGTCCGCCGTGAGCGCAACCGAGAACTCGTTCGCGGGCGTGTAGATGCTGTGGGCGAAGTTGCTGGCGGCGATGTCGACGGTGTCACGCAAAAGGACGGTCCGGACAGGCGTGGACTGATTCATCACCGTGCCGTCGCCCAGAGGACCAAAGGCGTTGAACCCGACGGCCCACACTTCGCCGGCCGCCGTCAGAGCGAGCGTATGGGCGCTGCTCGCGGAGATCTTGGTCACGCCGGCAACTCCGATGAGCGCCGGCACCAGCGCGACCTGCGGCGTCGTGGTATTGCCGATGCCAAGCTGGCCGTAGTCGTTGAGCCCTGCACCCCAGATCGTGCCGTCTGGCTTTGCAATGAAGGTGTGTTGCACTCCCGCGGCGACCATCGTGGCCTGCGCCGGCGTCAGGACCGGCGAGTAACGAGTCGTCGTCGTGCCGTCCAGGAGCTGACCCATGTCGTCCAAACCCCAGGCCCACACGTTCCCCACGGGTCCACCGCCGGTCTGGAGAGCGAAGCTCGACCAGCCGCCGGCGGCGATTCGGGTCACGCCCGTGAGGCCCGGGACCTGGATGGCCTTGTTCTGGCTGCTGTTGGTGCCCAGACCGAGCGCGCCGTAGTAGCCAAAGCCCCAGACCCAGACCGTGCTGTCGGACTTGAGCGCGATCGTGTGGCGCTGTCCTGCCGCGATGGCCACGATACCCGTCAGCGGACCGGAGGCCGTGATCACCTGGACCGGTGACGTGCGAGAAGTGTCCGGAATGCCGGCGCCGAGAATGCCTTCTCCTCCGCCGTTGTAGCCCCAACTCCAGACCGAGCCGTCGGACTTCAAGGCCACCGTGTGGAGCTCCCCTGCAGCAATTGCGATGACGTTGGTCAAGCCGCCCGTCACGCTCACAGGCGAGAGCCGGCGCGTCGTGGTTCCGTCGCCGATTTGGCCGTAGTCGTTCATGCCCCACGCAGAAACGGGGCCGTCCGCACGGAGCGCGACCCCGTGCTTGCTTCCGGCTGCGACTGAGCCCACGATCTCGTAGTCCGCCGTCACCACCACGCTCGGTTGCTGCCCTGGGGTGAACGTTCGAACCTTGAACCCTGCCGACTTGCCCACCGACACCGTGCCGCCCGAAGCGATGACTGGGTCGGATTCCGTCGGGTCGAGGCCGTTCAGGGTGTAGTGGATCGTCGAGCCCACCATGGTGCCCGTCACCACGACGCCCAGGCCGCCCCCATAACGGCCGCTCGGCGGCGACACCATGGCCGCGCCGGAAACGCCGCTGCCGACCGTGTAGGCGCCGCCCGCCACGGCACTGGCGAGCCAGTCGAGCTTGTAAGCGCGCGCCTTGATTGTCTGTGCCCAGGCTACGAGGAGTGGCCCAGAGTAGATCGGCGAGCTCCACGTCGGATCGGTGCCGTCACGGGTGTAGCGGATAGTGGCGCCTGACGTCGCGCACGAGATCGTGACGTTCTGCGGTCCCCCGTAGGTACCCGGCACGGGCGACAGGGTCGGGGTCGCGACCGTCCCCACCGTCACGACGTAGGTCCCGCCGGCCACCGCGCTGTCCGTCCAGCCGGACCGGGTGGCGCGGGCCTTCAGGATCATCGTGTGGTCGGCGGCGACCGATGTGGCGACGGGATCGCTGCTCGTCGGGTCCACGCCGTTCGTCGTGTAGTGGATCGTGGCGCTGGGCGTCGGCGTCGAGAGCGTCACCGTCTGCGAGCCGCTGTAGGTTGCGGGCGGCGGCGAGAGGCTCGGCGTGCCGACGACCATCGTGTAGATCGCCGTCACGACATTGCTCGTGACCCAGCCGGTCTTCCAGCCGCGGACCTTCAGCGTCAGCGTCTGGTTGACGGCGATCGTGCCGCCGCAGGCGACGGTGGGATCGCTGGTGGTCGGGTCCACGCCGTTCGTCGTGTAGCGGGCGGTCGTGCCGACCACCGGGCACCCGACCGTCACGGTCTGTGGCGTGTTGTAGGTGCCGCCGCCCGGCGTCAGGGTCGGATCCGTGACGACGAGCGTGCTTGCGGTGAAGTTGCCGATCAGCGCGACGTCGGTGATCGCCACGCCGCTCGTGTAGAGAGCGGTATCGATCAGCAGCGGGTAGACGATCGCCTGGCTGCTCGTGTAGCAGAGCGTGCCGTTCTTGCGGTACTTGACGACGCCGCTCTCCACGGCCACTCGCAGGCGATCGCCGACCACCGGGGCGCCGCAGTTGAACATGTTGCTGCCCTTCTGCGTGGCGTAGAGCACACCGTTGCTCGCGTAGAACGCGAAGTCGATGTCGTTGAGCGTGCGGTCGCTGTCTCCATTGCTGAGGCCGAGCGCGCGGTAGGAGTAATAGTCCGTCTCGGTGTACTCGACGCCGCCGTCGCCGGAGGTCAGCTCGACGGTCGAGACGGCGCCCGAGTTGCCCCAGCCCGTCGCTCCCGTGTCGAGCAGGCTGTAGCCCCAGACCGAGACGCCGGCCTCGTTCTTCCAGACGAGCTTGCCGAGGCGGATCTCCCGGAGCGTCCCGCCGACCGTGTCGAGGTCGGCCTGGACCATCAGCGGATAGAGCGGAACCGCCGTGCTCGTGTAGAAGACGACGCCGTTCTTGCGGTAGACGACCTGTCCGTACTGGACCTCGACGCGGAAGCGGTCGCCGGAGACGTAGGTGCCGAAGGTGCCGCGGAGCGTGCCCGACTCGTAGACGCGGATGTCGGCGTTCGACTGGAGCTGGATCGCGAAGTCGATCTGGACCGAGTCGTAGCTCGAGATCGAGTCGGCGAGGCCGCAGGCGCGCGTCGTGTTCGTCTCGCTCGCGGTGAACTCGACGAAGCCGTCGCCCGAAGCCAGGGATGCCGACGATGTCGCGCCGCCGCTCCAGCCCGCGCTGCCCGTCTTCGTCAGAGTGCCGGCAGCGACGATCACGCTGCCCGCCCCCGTCCACGAGATCTCGCTGACCACGAGGTCGGTGAGCGTAGCGCTGGCGTCGTAGAGCGCCGTGTCGGCCCACAGTGGGAAGGTCGGCGCGACCGCGCTCGTGTAGCGCAGGATTCCGTTCTGCAGGTAGGTCACGACGCCGGCGTGGAGGTCGACGCGGAAGCGGTCGCCGTTCACGTACGAGCCGACGACGCCGCGTGAGACGCCGCCTTCCTGGATCTCGACCTGCGCGTCCGCCCTCAGGACGATTGCGAAGTCGATGTCCGCGGCGGTCTTGTCAGTGTCGCCGTTCGACAGGCCGGCCGCGCGCAGCTTGTTCGTTTCGGTGGCCGTGAACTCGACGGAGCCGTCTCCGGACCGGATCCTCCGCGACGAGACCGCGCCCGCGTTCCAGCTGCCTCCCGCGGCCGTCTTCGTGAGCGTGCCTTCGGAGATCGACACGCCGGCTTCGGCGTTGTAGCTCGTCTGGCCGATGCGCGCGTCGACGAGGTTGAGGCCGGTCGTGTTGAGCGCGCAGTCGAAGAGCAGCGGGAATGTCGCCGGCAGCAGGCTCGTGTAGATGACGACGCCATTCTTCCGATAGCGGACGATGCTGCCTTCGACTTCCACCCGGAACTTGTCGGTCGTCACGTACGAGCCGAAGGTGCCCTTGCTGTTGCCGCCCTCGTAGACCCAGACGGCCGAACCCGTCAGGTAGATCGCGAAGTCGATGTCTTGGTACGTCTGGTCGCTGTCGCCCTTGCTGAGGCCGGCCATCAGCGTGCCGTTGCCGGAGAACTCGACGAATCCGTTCGATTCGATCGTCTGCACCGAGACCGCCCCGGCGTTGCTCCAGCCCGCGGCAGCCGTCTTGGTCAAATCGTTGCCGGAGACGGTGACGCCGACGGCGTTGCGGAAGACGACGTCCTCGGTCTGTGCGCCCGCTTCGCCAACAGCCGCGGCCCAAGCCGCCGCGATAGCCACGGCCAGCATGCTCAACTTGCCCGCACCAGCAACTCGAGAGGGTTTCTGCAAGGCCAACTCCCATTCAGATTGCGAGTTACGGCCAAGCCGGACGGTCGAGGTCACCGCGACCTGTCGACGAATCGGCTCAACGGCTTCGGTGGACCTTGTGTGTTGCGGCGCACGATAAGTGACAGACGAGATCCAAGTCAATAACAAAGTATGGACGATAGACTCCCTAATCGCTTACATGACGCCCGGCGGGCAGTTGTACGACTGTTTCGTGGCGGCCAAGGCCCTTACAGGCACACATCCAGTGAGGCTCTTAAGTGGGCTCTTCGACACGACCGGGGACAGAAGTCGGTAAGTATCCGCAGCTCTAGACCTTGAGCTGCTCCGCCCGAGGCGGGGACCGACGCCCACCGTGCGGCGCTCCTCGAGCTGGCGGCCCGCAGGGGGCTGAATGGCTCTTCGAGTCGCGTCCCGGAGCTGAAGCTCGTCGACTGAGCCCCGTTACGGGAGGCTCACCACCGCGCGGCCGCCTTCCGCGACCTGGACCTCGCGGCGCACGCCGCCCTCGACCTCGAAGGTGTAGGCCCCGGGCGCGACGTTCTCGACCCGGCGCAGCGGGCCGCTCAGCCGGATCTTGCCGTCGGTCGAGAAGCTGTTCCACAGGTAGACGCGGCCGTCGACGCCGATCAGGCGCCCCGTCGGCTGCGGCAGCGCGAGTGTCGTCGGCCCGGCCTGGATCTCGAGCGAGCCGCCCGGCGTCAGCAGCAGGCTGAGCGTGCGCGAGGGCACGGCGACGCTCGGCAGGCGGACCGGCGCGTAGCCCGACGATTCCGCGCGCAGCTCGTAGACACCGGCCTTCAGCGACGGCACCTCGCCGCGCCCGTCGCTGTCGAGCGAGACGCTGCCCGCGAACACCGGGGCCCCGCCGCTGTCCGTCACGCGCACGAAGAGCCCGCGCAAAGGCGTCGCGAAGATGCCGTCCTTCGCCTCGAGCGCGATCCCGTCGCCGCGCCGGAGCTCGATGCGCAGGTCGCTCTCCTCGGCGGCCTGGAGCTGGCGCGACTCGACCTGGTAGGCGGCCTTCTGGAAGCTGACGCGGTAGGCCTTCGGCTCCATGTCCTCGAACTCGAAGCGGCCCGAGCTGTCGGTCGTGTTCATGTTCACGAAGCGCGCGCCGGGCGTCTCGTCTTCGATGCGCACGCTCACGTCGCCGAGCGGCCGGCCCGAGTCGGCCTCGACCACGGTGCCCGCGAGCCGCGCCGGCGGCGCCTCGAGGTCGACCGTGGTGTCGCCGCCGATCTCGAGCGTGCGCCGGATCGGCGCGCCGGCCTGGGCATTCGCCACGAAGTTGTACGTGGCCGAGTCGAGACCCTCGAGGACGTAGCCGCCGCCGTCGTCGGTGCGGGCGCTGGCGCTGCGGCCGCTGCCCCCGCCTTCGGGGTACGCGGACACCATCGCTTCGGTCACCGGGCGGCCGCCGCGCGTGACGTGGCCGTCGACCCTGAAGCCCGGCTCGAACACGAGCTCGGCCGTGGCCTCGGGCTGGCCCGCCGCGATCGTCACGCTGGCCTGCGCGGAGCGCGAGCTCGACATGAAGTCGCCGGCGTTCGCGCGCAGCGTGAGCGTGCCCTCGGGCACGCCGCTCAGCTCGAAGCTGCCCCCCGCCGCGGTGCGCGTGGCCGCGAAGTAGTCCTGGCCCGACGCGTTCACGTTCACGCCGGCGAGCTGCGGCTCGGGCAGGCCGCTCACGACGCCCTTCACGAGCGCGCCCGCGGCCAGCGTGAGCTGGACCTCCTGGCTATCGTCGCCCGTCAGCACGGCCTCGGCCGGCGCGCTCGTCTGGTCGCGCAGGCCGGCGCCCAGCTGGTAGCGGCCGGGGCTCAGGCGCTCGAAGCGGAAGCGGCCGCCCTCGTCGCTGAGTGTCGTCTGCTCGCCGCCGCCCATGAAGCCCATGCCCGGGCGCATGCCGGCGTCGCCCGACGCCGCGAGCGTCACCGTCGCGCCGGCGACCGGCCGGCCGGCGGCGAGGACGGCTCCGCCCACGGAGCCGCCGCGGCCCAGCCGGATGTCGGCGCTCGCGGGCGCGTCCTTGATCTCGACGCTCGCCGTCGCCTCGCTCCAGTCGGGGTGCGAGGCCGTCACCACCCAGCTGCCGGGCGCGAGCCCCGCGAGCTCGTAGCGGCCGTCCGCGTCGGTGCTCGTCTCGTCCTCGCTCTCGCCGCCGATGCGGAATCCCATGCGGCGTCCGCCGCCGCCCGCGGCCTCGGCGCGCACCGTCGCGTCCAGGATCGGCTTGCCCGTGCGCGACTCCACGACCCGGCCCGACAGCACGCCGCCGCGGGTGAGCCGCACCTCGACCGCGTCGCTCGCGTCGCCTTCGCCCACGCTGATCGCGGCGACGCTGCCGGACTGGTAGCCCTGCGCGAACGCCTCGACCGCCCAGCGTCCGGCGGGCACGTCCTCGAGCACGAACGCGCCGTCCTCGGCGTGGAACGGCTGGCGCTCGTACGGCGCGCGGCCACGGTTGCGCCCCGTGCCGATGAAGAAGCGCATGCCGCCCTGCGCGTCGGGCTCGTAGCGCACCTGGAAGTCGGAAACCGGCCGACCCGTGTCCGCGTCCACGACGCGGCCGCGGATCTGGCCGGTGCCGTTCACCGTGAGCTCGATGCCGTCGGCCGGCGCCACGACTCCCGGCTTGCGCGGCCCGAGGCCGGAGCCTCCGAGCGCCTGCAGCTCGTAGCTCTCGCCGGCCGTGAGCCCCTCGAGCAGGAACGCGCCGTCGGGCCCGGTCGGCTCCTCGCTGCGGTTGCTGCCCGGGCCGAGCGGAGGGCCGCCACCCTGGCTCGCGCCGCGCGCTCCGACGTACCAGCCCGAGGCGCCGTTGCCGAGCTTGTCGTGCAGCACGCCGCTGATCGTGGCCCCGGGCCGGAGCACGAGCACGAGCGGCTCGGCCGCGCGCGTGTCGGCGACCTTGACCGGGTCGACGCTCGCGCGCGCGAACCCCGGGCGCCGCGCGGAGACCGTGTAGTCGCCCGGCTTCAGGCCCCGGAACTCGAAGCGTCCGTCGACGCCCGTCTCGTGCCGCACCTGCGAGCCGGGCCCGATCATCTCCATCTGCACGCCGCCGCGACCGGCGCGGAACGAGCGCGTGGCCTGGAGCTCGACCTCCGCGCCGCCGAGCGGCTGGCCCTGCTCGTCCTTCACGACGCCGCGCAGCGTGAGGCCGCGGCGCATGACGACCGTGAGACCGCCGCGAGTGGCACCGGGCTGGAGCGAGATTCCGCCGATCGCGCGCTCCTCGTAGTCGTCGTGGCGCACGTCGAGCCGCTGGTTCTCGCCGGGCGCCAGCCGCGTCGCCTTGAAGCCGCCGTCCTTCCCGCTGCGCACCGCGCCGCCGCCGCCGTCCATCCGGCGCATGAAGGCCCGGAAGACGTTCTCGCCGCTCGGCAGCAGCTGGACGCGCGCGCCCTCGATCGGCACGCCCTCGGCATCGACCACCCGGCCGGCGAGCGTGGCCGCGCGCGCGAGCGGCACGTCCTGCGCCTCGGCCTGTCCCGCGGCGACGCTCACGCTGCGGCTCCACGGCACGAAGCGGTCGTCCTCGGCGCTCAGCTGGTAGCGGCGCGGGCTCAACCCGCGGATCGCGTAGCGGCCGTCCGGCCCCGAGCGCGCCAGGAACGAGGCGCCCTCCGCGCGCGCCACCAGCCTCACGTTCGGGAGCGGCCGGGCGCCTTCGGCGTCCACCACGCGGCCGCTGAGGGTGGCCGTCGGCGCGAGTGCGATGAGCGTCCGCTCGGCAACGGCCGCCGTGAGCACCGTCGAGCCGCGCCCCTCGGGGCCGGCGTCGGCCACGAGGGCGCCGGGCTCGCGCGGGGCGCCGTCGATCGCGAAGCCGCCGTCGGCGCGCGCCTCGACCCAGCGCGTCGTCTGCGTGCGGCCCTCGAAGCGCACGAGCGCGCCCTTGGCCGGCGTCTTGTGATCCGCGAGCGTGACGCTGCCGCGCAGCACCTGCCCGAGCGCGAGCACGAGCGGCCGCGCGATCGCCCCGCCGCGCAGCGGCTGGCGCTCGAGCGTCGCGAAGGCCGGCGCCTCGACGCGAAGGCGGTTGCCTTCGGCGGACGCGGTCTCGAAGCGGAAGCTGCCGTCGGGCTTCGTCGTGGCGAGCTGCGGCGTGCCGCGCGCCGCGGGTCCGGCGTCCAGGAAGACCATCCCGCGCTCGCCGCCGGGCCACAGCGAGAGCGTCGCGCCCACGACCGGCGCGCCGCGCTCGTCCACGACACGGCCGGCGAGCGCGACCGCCTTCGCGAGCCGCGTCTCCCCCGCGTCGTCGCCCGCCGCGTCGAGGAGCGCCTCCAGCACGCGCGGCGCGAGCTTCGGGCCCGAGAACGCCAGCCGGACGACCGCGCCCGCCGGCGCTGTCAGGTTCAGCGCGAAGTTGCCGTCGGGACGCGGCGTCGTCTCCCCGAGCGGCTTCGGCAGCTCCTCGCGCCGGGCCTCGCGGCGCGCCTCGGCGAAGGCGTCCTCGAAGGGGAGCGCCCGCACCACGACCGTCGCGTCCGGCTTGCCGTCGACGAGCACGCGGCCGCGGATCTCGCCGGCGGAGGCGAGGACCGCCGCGGCACAGCATGCGGCCGAGCTCGCCGCGCACACCAGCTTGCGGATGGACATGAGCCTCTCCTGTCCCGACGGCGAGACGCGCCGCCGCTTTGGACGCGAGCCTAGCCGGAAAAGTCGGCGCGGCCCATGTTCAAGAACCAGATCGCGGCGTTGAGCGCCGTCGCGAAGCCCACCCAGGCGAGGTACGGCACGAGCAGCACCGCGGCGCCCTTGCTGACCGGCCAGAACGCGCGGATCGTGGCCAGGATCGCGAGCCACATCGCCACCACGCACAAAAGCGCGAGGCCGATGCGCCGGTCGCCGAAGAAGATCCAGGGCCAGGCCGCGTTGAGCGACAGCTGCAGCAGGAAGAGCAGCGTGCCCGAGCGCGCGCGGCCCTCGCGCCAGGCGAGCCAGCCCGCGACGGCGACGAGCGGGTAGAGCAGCGTCCAGACCGGGCCGAACACCCAGGAGGGCGGGGTCCAGGGGGGCTTGGCGAGCGACGGGTACCAGCTTGCGAGCGCGGGCGCGGTCGCCCGGCCGCCGAGCACCGAGACGCCGAAGCACAGCAGCACGAAGCCGGCGAGCCCGAGCACGTCGCGCCGGCGCGAGACGGTCACGCGGGCCTCAGGCGCTGCGCGGAGCGCGCAGCGCGGCGACGAGACCGAGGCCTCGCGACCTGCGCGCGTCGTTCCACGCCACGGCGTCGTCGATCAGGCTGTAGGCGGCCGGCACCACGAACAGCGTGAAGCCCGTCGAGACGATCATGCCGCCGACGATCGAGAGCGCCATCGGCCGCTGCAGCTCGGCGCCCGGGCCGAGCGCGAGCGCCGGCGGCAAGGCACCCGCGATGGTCGCGATCGACGTCATCAGGATGGGCCGCAGGCGTACGGGGCAGGCGTGGAGCAGCGCCTCGTGCCGCTCCATGCCGGTGGCGCGCGCCTGGTTGGTGAAATCCACGAGCAGGATCGAGTTCTTCTTGGCGATCCCCATCAGCAGGATGATCCCGAGCATGCTGTAGACGTTGATGCTCTGGCCGGCCGCCCAGAGCGCGACGAGCGCGCCGCTCACGCTGAACGGCAGCGCCAAGAGCACCGTGAAGGGGTGCGTGAAGGCGTTGAACTGGGACGCGAGCACCATGTAGGCCACGATCAGGCCCAGCGCCATGGCGAAGAACAGCGAGTCGAACGACTCGCGGAAGGTGCGCGCGGTCCCGGAGGGAACCACCCGGTAGCCGTCCGGCAGGTTCGCCCGGGCGAGCTGCATCGAGCCGTCGATCGCGGCCCCCTGCGAGACGCCGGGCGCGACGTTGGCCGTGATCGTGATCGCGCGCTGGCGGTCGCGGCGCGTGATCGACTGCAAGGTGGGCCGCTGCTCGATCCTGACCACGTCGCCCAGTCGCACCAGCCCGCCCGCGCCCGTGCGCACCAGCAGCCGCCCGATGTCCTCCGGTCGCTGGCGCTGCGGCGCCAGCAGGCGCACGCG
Organism: uncultured Acidobacteriota bacterium; assembly: GCA_963740655.1. Taxonomy (GTDB): domain Bacteria; phylum Acidobacteriota; class Vicinamibacteria; order Fen-336; family Fen-336; genus DATBSL01. The sequence goes on along the minus strand of CAVUFF010000009.1, from coordinate 545,745 downwards.
GATGTCGAAGCGGCGGCCCTTGTCCTTGAACTTGCCGACGCGCTGGCCGCCGATCGCGGAGTTGATCGTCTCCCCGATGTCGGCCATCCCGATGCCGAGGTCGGCAGCCTTGTTGCGGTCCGGCACCACCTGGACCTCGGGCATGCCCACCTGGTAGTCGCTGTTGACGTCGGTCACCAGGCCCGAGGCCATCATCTTCTCCATGATCACGCGCGAGGCGCGGCCGAGATTGTCCCAGTCGCGCCCGCGGATGTTGAACTCGACCGGGAAGCCGCCGCCGCGCGTGGCGCTGAAGCCGCGCTGCGAGAAGTCCTGCATCACGATGCGCGCGCCGGGGATCGCGCTCGCCGCCTGGCGCGCCACGTTCATCAGGTCCTGCTGCGACAGCCGGCGGCCCAGCTTCTTGTCGGCCGGGCGCTCGGGCGGATCCTTCATCGTCACGAACACGAAGCCGCTGTTCACCTCGCCGCCGCCGAAGCCGCCCACGAAGCCGCCGTACACGTCGACCTCGGGGCGCGAGCGCAGGAAGGCCTCGATCTGGTCGAGCACGCGCTCGCTCACCTCGAGGCTCGAGCCCACCGGGGTCTGGAAGCGGATCCCGAAGCGGCTCATGTCCTGCGAGGGCACGAACTCCTGGCGCAGCAGCTTGACGATGCCCAGCGAGACGAGGAAGAGAACGCTCGCGACCGTCAGCACCAGCTTTCTGTGCCGCAGCGCCGGCACCAGCAGCCGCTGGTAGCCGGCGGACAGGCGGGCGAAGGTGGTGCTCACCCAGCGCTCGAGCCGGTTCGCGCGCTCGCCCACCTCCAGCATGCGCGACAGCCGCATCGGGGCGAGCGTGAGCGCCTCGAGCAGCGAGATCAGCACCGCCACCGAGATCGTGACCCCGAACTGGAAGAAGAACTTCCCGATGATCCCCTTCATGAAGGCGACCGGCAGGAAGATCGCCGTGATCGCGAGCGTCGCAGCGGCGGCGGCGAAGGTGATCTCGCGCGCCCCGTGCGAGGCGGCGGTCACCTTGCCCTCGCCATGCTCGCGGTGGCGGTAGATGTTCTCGAGCACCATGATCGCGTCGTCGACCACGATGCCGACCACGAGCGTGAGCCCGAGCACCGTGTAGGTGTTGAGCGTGAAGCCGAACACGTACATCACGATGAAGGTGCCGAGGATCGAGGTCGGGATCGCGAGCAGCACGTTGAGCGTCGTGGACCACGAGCCCAGGAACACCCAGCACACCAGGCTGGTGAGCAGCGCCGCCATCACCAGCGTGAACAGGATCTCGTTGATCGCCCGCTCGACGAAGACCGTGGTGTCGAAGTTGACGGCGAGGAACAGCCCGTCGGGCAGCTGCTTCTCGATCTCGCTGAGCCGCTCGCGCACGTCGTGGCCCACCTGCACGGCGTTCGCGCCGCGCAGCTTGGTGATGCCGAAGCCGACGCCCGACTGGCCCATCGTGCGGTAGACCCGGCGGCGGTCCTCGAGGCCGTCCTCGACCACGGCCACGTCGCGCAGCCGCACCGGCGCGCCCTCGCGGTAGGTGATCACGAGGTTGCGGAAGGCCTCGACGTCGATCGCCTCGCCCTCGGCGCGCACGTTCATCTCGCGCTCGGCGCTCTCGATGCGTCCCGCCGGCACCTCGAGGTGCTCGCGCTGGATCGCGCGGTTGACGTCCAGCACGGTGAGGCCCTGGGACTCGAGCCGCACGGCGTCGTACCAGACGCGCACGTTGCGGTCGCGGAAGCCCGAGAGCTGGATCTCGCCGACGCCGGAGATCGTCTGCAGCTGGGGCCTGACCACGTTCCTGATGTAGTCGGCGATGAAGGTCGCCGGACGGCTGCCGCCGAGCGCGATCCGCATGATCGGATCGTCCTCGGGGTTGGTCTTGCCGACGATCGGCGGATCGATCCCGACCGGCAGCTGGCGCTGCAGCTGCGAGAGCCTGCTCTGCACGTCCTGCAGCGCCACGTCGATGTCGCGCTCGAGCTCGAACTCGACGGTGATGTTGGCCTGGCCCTGGCGCGAGGAGGAGGAGATCTCCTTCACGCCCTCGACCGAGGTGACGGAGTCCTCCACCAGGTCGACGACGTCCGTCTCCATGATCTCGGGGGAGGCGCCCTCCCAGGAGATCGAGATGTTGACGACCGGGAAGTCGACGTCGGGGTTCTGGCTGATGCCGAGGCCGCGGAAGACGGTGCCGAAGCCGGTGAAGGTCAGCAGCCCGAAGCCGATGAGAGCGAACATCAGGATCCAGGCGAAGACGTGGTTCCGGATCGAGATGTCGGCGAGCGTCATGCTCGTCGCGATCTGCCTCGGGTCCTCGCGCTCCTCGGCGGGCCGCGGCTTGTCTTCGCGCGCGCCGTCGTCGCTCATCGCGTCGCCTTGGCCACGTTGTCGACGGTCTCGACCGACATGCCGTCGGCGAGGCGGTCGGAGCCCTCGGAGACCACGACCTCGCCCGCTTTCAGGCCCGACAGGATCTCCACGACCCCGGTGCCGGTGCGCAGGCCGAGCCCCACCGGCCGCAGCCGCGCGGTGTTCTGCTGCACCACGTAGGTGACGAAGCCGCGCTCGCTCGCCTGGATCGCACTCTCCGGCACCACGAGGGCGGCCTGCTTGCGCTCGCCCTCGAGCGTGACCTCGGCGAAGAAGCCGGGCTTGAGCTCGGGCGCGGCGTCCACCCAGGCCAGCACCTCGACCTGGCGCGTCGACGGCTCGGCGATGCGGCCCACGTGGTAGATGCGGGCGGCGAAGTCCCGCGGCCCGACCGGCTCGACGCGGAACGCCACCTTGCCGCCCTCCCTGGCGCGCAGCGACTCGGCCTCCGACAGCTTGAAGCGCAGGCGCAGCCGGCTCACGTCCACGATCGTCGCGAGCACGGTGCCGGTGCGCACAAACTGGCCGGTGTCGACGGTGCGCGTGTTGATCGTGCCCGCGATCGGCGGCTTGACCTCGGAGCGGCGCTGGTTCTGGAGCGCGATCTCGTAGCTCGCCTTCGAGACCTCGAGCCCGGCGCTGAGGCGCGCGCTCTCGCCGCGCGAGCGGGTCAGCTCCTCGGCCGAGAGCAGCTCGTTCTGCGCGAGCGCCTCGCGCCGCTGGAGGTCGGCCTGCGCCCGCCCCAGCTCCGCCGTCGCCTGGTCCTTCGCGGCCTTGGCCTGCTCGGCCTCGACGCGGAAGCGGTCGGGATCGATCCGCAGCAGCACGCTGGCCGGCCCGACGCGGTCGCCCTCACGGAAGCGCACGTCCGTCGCGACGCCCTCGACCTGCGCCGTCACCTGCACCATGTCCCGCGCCTCGAGCGAGCCGAGCGCCTTGATCTGGTGGACGACGTCCTGGACCTGGACCGGCGCCACGCGCACCCGCAGCGCCGAGCGCTGGGGCCGCCCGCCGGCCGCCGGACGGCCGGCCGCGGCGGGCTGGCCGGAGGCCGCGTTCTGCGTCCCGCCGCAGGCCGCGGCGGCGACCGTCGCGGCGAGGGAGATCGCGGCCAGGGGGATTCGTCTCAAGCAGCGCCTCATTCCTGGTTCGGGCCTCGTCGGCGAAGGTCGCTTGGGAGGAGACCGACCAAGCATTTTGAGCCGAATCCGGCCGCGAATCCACCGCCGCTCGCGCGACTTACAAGCCGCTTACAATGGCGCAAGGAGGCCTTTCCCACCCCATGCACGATCCTCGCGTTCCCGAGACGCTCGAAGGCTGGAGTGTCCTCCACCAGATGTTCCGCGTCCGGTGGACCGAGTGGCGCTCGCGTCCGGCCGACGAGCGGCGCAGGCTCGCGGCGGAGGCGGCCGAGCGGCTCTGCGCGATGCAGCGCGGGGAGGCGGGCGCGACGGTCCCGGTGAGCCTGCTCGGCCACAAGGGCGACCTGATGCTGATCCACCTGCGCCGCGGCTTCGAGGAGCTGCAGCAGGCAGAGCACGAGCTCGGCGCACTCGGGCTCTCCAGCTTCCTGGAGCCGACGACGTCGTTCGTCTCGACGGTGGAGCTCTCGCTCTACGAGATGACGCTGCAGATCCACAGGCGGCTCGGCGAGCGCGGGCTCAAGACGGGCAGCGACGAGTTCGAGCAGGCCTTCGACGCCGAGATGGAGGAGCAGAGGAAGCGCGTCTTTGGGCGGCTGTTCATCGAGCCGCCGCCGCGGCGGCACGTGTGCTTCTACCCGATGAACAAGCGCCGCGGCGAGCACAAGAACTGGTACGCCGAGTCGATGGAGGAGCGCGCGCGCATGATGCTGGACCACGGCAAGATCGGGCGCCACTACGCCGGGCGCGTGACGCAGGTGATCTCGGGTGCTATCGGGTTCGACGACTGGGAGTGGGGCGTCGACCTGTTCGCCGACGACCCGCTCGTGTTCAAGAAGCTGATCTACGAGATGCGCTTCGACGAGGCCTCGGCCTGGTACGCGGAGTTCGGCCCGTTCTACGTGGGCCTGCAGTTCTCGCCGTCCGAGCTGACGCGCTACCTCGAAGGCGCGGTCCCGGAGCTCAAGGCCCGCGCGTGAGGGCGCGCTCCGCCCGGGTGCTGCTGCTGGCGGGTGCTTTCGGCCTCGCCCGCTGCGGCGGCGACTCGAGCCCCTCGGGCGTGACGCCCAGCCCCTCGCCGACGTCCGCGAGCTGCGCCTCGGGCGCCCCGGTGAGCGGGATCCCGGCGCTACAGGCGCGGCTCGTGGTCTCGGGCCTGCGCAGCCCCCTCGACCTGCAGACGGCGCCGGGAGACGCCGAGCGGCTCTACGTGGTCGAACAGGGCGGGCGCATCCGCGTGGTGCGGGGCGGCCAGCTCGCCTCGGCGCCGTTCCTCGATATCGCCTCGCGGATCTCGTCGGGCGGCGAGCGCGGCCTGCTCGGGCTCGCGTTCCACCCGCAGTTCGCCGCGAACCGGCGCTTCTTCGTCAACTACACGAACCCGGCCGGCGACACGCACATCTCGGAGTTCCGCGCCACGTCGGCCGACGCCGCCGACCTGGCGAGCGAGCGGCTGCTGCTCGAGGTCGGCCAGCCGTTCGCGAACCACAACGGCGGCGGGCTCGCCTTCGACAACGCGGGCCGGCTGCTGATCGCGCTCGGCGACGGTGGCTCCGGCGGCGACCCGCTCAACAACGGCCAGAAGCTCAGCACGCTGCTCGGCAAGATCCTGCGCATCGACGTGGACGCGGGCAACCCCTACGCCCTGCCCCCGGACAACCCGTTTCTCGCGACCGCCGGTGCGCGGGCGGAGATCTGGGCCTATGGCCTGCGCAATCCGTTCCGGATCGCGATCGACCGTCCCACGGGCGACCTCTACATCGGCGACGTCGGCCAGAGCGCCGTCGAAGAGATCGACGTGGACCCGGGCTCGCGCCGAGGCGGGCTCGACTACGGCTGGCGGATCACCGAGGGCTCGCGCTGCTTCAACCCTTCGAGCGGCTGCGACACCTCCGGGATCACGATGCCGATCTACGAGTACTCGCACGGCGAGGGCTGCTCGGTGACGGGAGGCGTCGTCTACCGCGGCTGCCGCATGCCGGCGCTCCAGGGGACCTACTTCTTCGCCGACTACTGCTCGGCGCTCGTGCGCTCGTTCCGCTTCGCCTCGGGCCAGGCGACCGAGCTGCGCGACTGGACCTCGAGCCTGCGCGGGCTCGACTCGCCGGTCTCGTTCGGCCTCGACGCCGCGGGCGAGGTGTACGTGGTCGACCTGGACGGCGAGGTCTACCGTCTCGAGCCGGCGAGCTGAGCCGAGTTCGTACTCTCCAAGCGCGGCTCGTGAAGGGTCACGATCGATAACGAAGCCGTGGCTTTCTTCCCTGAACCGGGGGGACTACGTCCCCCCAGACCCCCCTGTGAGTCGTTCCTGACTGCTGCCGAAGCGTTTCGCCGAGCGGACGCGCGCGGCGGCCGCGACCTCGTCGCGGTTGCGCGCCGGGGCCGTGGTCACGAGCGCGTCGACGAGGCGGCGCGCGCTCGTCGTCACCTCGCGCACGGCGCGCTCGAAGGCGGCGGCGTTGGCCTGCGAGGGCGTGTGGTAGCCGCTCAGCTTGCGGACGAACTGCAGCGACGCCGCCCGGACCTCCTCGTCCGTGGCCGGCGGCTCGAAATTGAAAAGCGTCTTGATGCTTCGGCACATGCGCGGGCTCCTGCGACCAGCCTAACCCAGCCGGAGCGGCCGCGGGGCTTCAGCTGGCGAGTGCCGTGCGCACGAGGCCGGCGAGCCGCGGCAGCGCGTAGGGCTTCTGCAGCAGCAGCACGCCCGGCTCGAGGACACCGTGGCGCGCGATCACGTCCTCGCCGTAGCCCGAGGTGAACAGCACCCGCAGCCCCGGGCGCGTGATCCGCAGCCGTGCCGCGAGCTCGCGCCCGTTCATGCCGGGCATGACGACGTCGGTCAACAGCAGGTGCAGCGCCTCGCGGTGGCGCGCCGAGGCGGCGAGCGCCTCGGCCGCGTCGGCGCACGCGATGACGCGGTAGCCGAGCGACTCGAGCTGCTCGCGCGTCACGTCGCGCACGGCGGCCTCGTCCTCCACCAGCAGCACGGTCTCGCTGCCGAGCGGCAGCTCGGCCTCGGGCGCGCCTCGCGCTGCCTTCGGGCCGCGCGTCTCCGGCAGCCGGATGCGGAAGGTCGAGCCGCGTCCCGGCGCCGAGGCGACCTCGATCGAGCCGCCGTTCTGCTCGACGGCGCCGTACACCATCGCGAGCCCGAGCCCCGTGCCGGAGCCCGCGGCCTTGGTGGTGAAGAACGGCTCGAAGATGCGCGCCTGCACCTCCCCGCTCATGCCGAAGCCGGTGTCGGTCACCGAGAGCACGATGCTGCGCCGCCCGGCGGCGAGGCGGCTCTTGCCGCGGTGCACCTCGATCGCGAGCGTGCCCCCGTCGGGCATCGCGTCGCGCGCGTTCGCGGCCAGGTTCAGCAGCACCTGCTCGATCTGGCCCTGGTCGATCTCGACCTGGCACGGCTCGTCCGAGACGCGGATCCGCAGCGTCACGTCCTCGCCGATCATGCGCTCGAGCATCGAGCCCGCGCCCTGCACGACCGAGCGCAGGTCGACCACGCGCGGCGCGATCACCTGCTGGCGGCTGAAGGCGAGCAGCTGGTGCGTGAGCGTCGCGGCGCGCCACGCAGCCTTGTCGGTCTCCCGCAGCCAGCGGTGGGCGCGGCTGTCGGGCGCGACGTCGCGCAGCGCGAGCGCCAGGCTGCCCGTGATCGCGGTGAGCAGGTTGTTGAAGTCGTGCGCGACGCCCCCCGCGAGGCGGCCGACCGCCTCCATCTTCTGCGACTGCCCCAGCCGCGCCTCGAGCGCCGCGCGCTCGGCCTCCGCCTTCTGCCGCTCGCTCACGTCGCGCAGGATGGTCTGGTAGGTGCCGTCCGGCATCCGGCGCGAGCTCATCTCGACCGGCACCAGCGCGGCGTCCCTGCGCAGCAGCCGTCGCTCCAGCACCACGATCTGGCCCTGGTCGGCGAGGTCGTGGCGGAACGGGACGCGCTCGAGCTCGTCGGGGGCGAAGAGCGCCTCGAGCGACAGCGTGACGAGCTCGTCGCGCGTGTAGCCGGTGAGCTCGGTCGCGCGCCGGTTGGCCTCGACGATCCCGGTCGCGGCCGTGCTCAGCACGATCGCGTCCGCCGCCAGGTCGACGAGGCCACGGTAGAGCGCCTCGGAGCTGCGCAGCGCGGCCTCCTGACTGCGCAGCCGTGCGTGGCTCGCGCGCAGCCGGCCGGCCACGAGCCCCACGCCGAGGCCGGTCACTGCCAGGATCACGCTCGCGTCCGCGATGTCCGAGCCGACGTCGCGCGGGTGCGTGGAGGCCAGGATCCCGCGCCCCTCGGCGTACAGCACGAGCGTGCTGCAGGCGAGCGTCAGCAGCGTGGACGCCACGAGCGCCGCGCGGTCGAGCAAGAGGCCGCTCAGGATCAGCGAGGCGGGCAGCATCAGCACGGCGACGTCCCGGAAGCCCTGCCGCGACATGATCATGAACGAGGTGGCGAGCAAGGGCAGGCTGAGCGCGAGCAGCCGCGCGGCGGCCTGCGGCGCGCCGCGGGCATTGATCCCGAGCACGCAGGCCACCACGAGGAGCTCGCCCAGCAGGGACGTGAGGTAGCTCGGCGTCGCACGGCCCGAGAGGACGTGCTGGACGAGCGACATCAGGAGCCCGCCGCCGATCCCGGCTGCGACGAAGCAGACGCTGCGCGTGATCCAGCGCTCCCCCGCCTCGAGCGGGATGCGCTGCAGGGCGAAGAAGCGGCTCAGGCGGCTGCGGCTCGCCAGGCCCCCTTGGGGATCGTCATGCTGGAACGTCGTCGTGGCCATGGCGCCGGCGTCAAAGGAGCAGGATGCGTGCCAGGCCGCCGCCTGCCCGTCTTCAACGCGTTACGCGCCGCGGCGTCCCGCCCCTGGACGCGGATCCGGCGGCTGGACGCCGTCGGCTAGGCCGAAGGCGGCTCGCGCAGGAGGGCCAGGAGCGCTCCGAGCGGCGGCCGGAGCGGCGCCGCGGCGATGTCCGCGAGCGGCACCACGCGCACGCACAGCGCGCGGAACGTGCCGGGGTCCTGCTCCGCGCGCTTGACGAGCTCCGCGCGCAGCTCGGCCTCGGCGCTCGCGGGCGAGCGGCCCGAGCGCAGCCGGCCGATCGCGACCACGGACCCCGATCCGCGCGGGTCGGCGAGCGCGCCTTTCGCGTCGACCGCGAGCGGCGTCCACAGCTCGCCCTTGAAGTTGTCGGCCGGGAACTCGAACGTCGCCGGCATCACGCCGACCACGCGGTGCGGCTCGCCGTCGATCTGGATCGTGCGGCCGATTGCGTCGGGCGCGCCGCCGAAGCGCCGCAGCCAGAGGCCGTGGCTCAGCACCGCCACTTTCGGAGCGCCCGGCTCGCAGTCGCGCGCGACGAGCGCGCGGCCGGCGAAGGGCGCCGCTCCCAGGAGCGGGAACGTGTCCGCGGTCACGCGGTAGGCGTGCACGCGCTCCGGCCGGCCGTCCGCCAGCGCCGCGCTCCAGTAGCGGTACGCCGCGAGGCGCTCGAAGGACTGCGCCCGCGGTGCGATGGCGACGAACGCCGCGAGCGGCAGGTCGAACGTCTCGCGCTGGTGCGCGTCGTCCCAGGCCCGCAGCAGGCAGACGCGCCGCGCGTCGGCGTACGCGAGCTGCTCGATCCGCAGCACGTGCAAGACGCTGAACGCCGCGCCCAGAGCACCCACCGCGAGCGCGAGCGCCAGCGCCGTCGCGAGTGAATGCCTGGTCACGGTCTCGCTCTCTCGCCTTCGCCTCATCAAGCCGCGTGCCAGCGGGCGCCGCGCGACCTAAGCGCATCAGCGCGCGAGATTTGGCACTGCCGCGCGTCTCTGCTCGCGGCGCGCGAGTGTTCGCTTCCGAAACGCCGCGCGTCCGCCAGTGGGAAAGCGCCTTATCATGAGGGCCACGATGGACCTCACCGCCCTCTTCTCAGCGCACGTCAGGAGGCTGCAGGCCGAGACCGAGAAGGCCCTCGCGGCGAGCGGCTTCGACTCGCTCGTGATCGGCAGCGGCGCGCCCTTCACCTACTTCGCCGACGACCAGGACGCGCCGTTCCGGCCGGTCCCGCACTTCGCGCACTGGTGCCCGCTCGGGGGTCCGCACCACCTGCTGCACATCGCACCCGGAAAAAAGCCTCGCCTGGTGCGCCACGCGCCCGAGGACTACTGGTACGAGCAGGGCGGCGTCACCGACCCCTTCTGGACGGGCTCGTTCGAGCTCGAGGAGGGCGGCTCGGCCGACGCCGTCTGGCAGGCGCTCGGCAAGCCTTCCCGGGCCGCCTACGTGGGCAACGAAGCGGCGCGCGCGAGCGGGGCCGGGCTCGCCGCGAACCCGGCGCCGCTCACCGCGCGGCTCGACTGGCTGCGCAGCTACAAGGACGACTACGAGGTTCGCTCGCTCGAGGAGGCGACCGCGAGCGGCGCCCGCGGCCACCGCGCGGCGCGCGATGCGTTCGCGGGCGGCGCCTCCGAGCTCGAGATCCACCAGGCCTTCTGCGAGGCCGCCGGTGCGACCGAGCACGCGCTGCCCTACGGGACGATCGTGGCGCTCGACGAGAAAGCGGCGACGCTGCACTACGAGTCGAAGCGCACCGTGCGCGGCGGCAAGCTGCTGCTGCTCGACGCGGGCACCCAGGCGCGCGGCTACGCCTGCGACATCACGCGCACGACGCCCGGCCGTGGCTGCGATCCCGCCTTCGTCGAGATCGTCGCGCAGATGGACAGGGCGCAGCAGGACCTGGTGCGCTCCGCGACCCCGGGCCGGCCCTACCTCGAGGTGCACCTCCAGGCGCACGCCGCGGTCGCGCGCGTGCTCGCCGCGGCGAAGCTCGTGCGCGTCCCGGCCGAGGAGGCCTTCGCGAAGGGCTACACCCACCCGTTCTTCCCGCACGGCGTCGGGCACCACCTCGGGATCCAGGTGCACGACGTGGCCGGCCGGCAGGCCGACCCCGCCGGGACGCCCGCCCCGCCGCCCAAGGAGCATCCCTACCTGCGCAACACCCGCACGATCGAGGCCGGGCACGTGTTCACGATCGAGCCGGGCCTCTACTTCATCCCGATGCTGCTGCGCCGCTTCCGCTCGGGTCCCGACGCGACGGCGTTCGACTGGGCCAGGATCGACGCGCTCACCCCCCTTGGCGGCGTGCGCGTCGAGGACAACGTGCTCGTGACGCCGGCCGGGCCGCGCAACCTGACGCGCGAGACGCTCGCCGACTGACGCGCCCCGAGCCCGCCATGGACATCGCCTTCCTCGTCGACCTGTTCCTGCACCTCGACAAGCACCTTGCCGAGGTCATCCAGGCCTACGGCCCCTGGACCTACGGGCTGCTGTTCGCGATCGTGTTCCTCGAGACCGGGCTCGTGGTGACGCCGCTCTTGCCGGGCGACTCGCTGCTCTTCGCGGCCGGCAGCTTCGCCGCGCTCGGCGCGCTCGACCTCGCGCTCCTGTTCCTGCTGCTGTCGGTCGCCGCGGTGCTCGGCGACACGCTCAACTACGCGATCGGCCACTACCTCGGACCCAAGGTGTTCCACTACGAGCGCTCGCGCTTCTTCAACCCCGAGCACCTCAGGCGCACGCACGCCTTCTACGAGACGTACGGCGGCAAGACGATCATCATCGCGCGCTTCGTCCCGATCGTGCGCACCTTCGCGCCGTTCGTGGCGGGGATCGGCGCCATGAGCTATGCCCGCTTCGTGCTCTACAACGTCGCGGGCGGCGTGCTGTGGGTGGCGGTGTGCCTCGGCGCCGGCTACCTGTTCGGGAACCTGCCGTTCGTCAAGAAGAACTTCAGCCTGGTGATCCTGGCGATCGTCTTCGTGTCGCTGCTGCCGGCGCTCGTCGAGTACCTGCGCCAGCGCGCGCTCGCGCGCCGCGCGGCGGCCTGACGCGGCCCGCTACTTCTGGGCGTTGACGTCGTGCTCGCGCGCGGCGATCACCCCGCGCATGCCGTCGACGGCCGCCTCGAACTCGCCGTTCGTGAACGGCTTGTGCGGGTCGGCCAGCGCCTGCGCACGGATCTGCTGGTAGGCGGTCTCGAGCTGCGGCGTGAGCCAGCGCGGGTTCAGGTAGCTCGTCACCGCGCGCACGACCGCGTCGACGTAGACCTGGCGCTTGGCCGGGTCGGCCACGAGGCGCGAGGTGAGCACGTTCAGGTCGAGGTTGCGGAAGAGCGGCCAGGTGCCGCTCTTGAAGGTGCTGTCCTTGTCCCAGGGGATGAACACGAAGCGGTTCTTCTGCCCGTATTCGTACAGGTAGAAGTTGTTGAGGCCCTGGTCGCCCACGATGCCGTCGCTCTCGACGATCGCGTTCTCGACGGCGACGTGCGTCAGGAAGCGGTCGACGTCGATGCGCGCGCCCATCGCGGAGGCGAATCCCGCGCTCGGCGCGTTGTTCACGGCCTCGATGAAACCCACGAGCCCGTCGGCGACGTCCTTGTGGTCCTCGTTCGTCTCGGGCTGGAAGGGCAACGGGACGTAATTGTTCGGGTCGCCGCCCAAGAACGAGAGGTCGTAGTGGAAGGTCCACTCGTAGTCGAACAGGTTCCCGCTGTCCTCGCCGATCCGGCTCTTCAGGAACGGCTTGCTCACCGGCTCCACGATCGCATAGACGCCCCAGAACTGGCCGTTCACGGTGAGCCGGCAGAAGGCGTTGCGCGGCGCCTGGATGCCCATCGCCTCGTACACCAGGAACGACATCCGCTCGCGCAGCATGCTGGCGTCGGTCGCCAGGTTGTCCAGGTCCAGGCTCTTGTAGCCCTGGTACTCCTGGCCCTGGACGTACTTGTTCATGTCGACCTTCATCCCGGGCTTCTCCTCGTTGCGGGAGCCCGAGCCGCGCGAGCGGACGCCGACCTGCGACACCGCCACGCCGTCGACGCTGAAGTTGGCGGAGTAGTACTGGTTCGAGAGGTAGTTGTCGCGCAGCGCCTGCCAGGCCGAGGGGTCGAGGTCGAGCCGCGCCTCGTGGAGCTGCGCCTGGTCGAAGATCGGGGCGCCGGTGGGCGCTCCCGACGCCGCGGGCGGGCTCGCGGCCGGGGCGCCGGTGCTCGCCGCGCCGCCGCCCCCCCCGCCGCAGCCCGCGAGCAGGCCGACCAGGGCCGAGCCGAGCAGGCCGAGCGCGAAAGGCGCCGTGCGCGTGCGGACGCTCACGGGATGTGGACCTGGGCGCGGCCGACGAACGAGACGTAGTTGCCCTGGCGCCCCGGCTCCGGCGCGCGCAGCGCGTCGTCGTAGCGCTCGACGAGCAGGTTGCCCTGGAGGCGGAGGAAGCGGGTCGGCCACCAGCTCAGGCCGCTCGTGAAGGTCTTGATGCCCGCCGGCCGGATGTTGCTCGAGCGGCTCCCCGCCCCCTCGAAGCCCTCGTCGCTCACGTCGTCGAACCTCACTTCCTCGTAGCGCACGGCCAGCTCGAAAGCACCCGCTCCCGCGAAGAGGCCCCGGCGCGGCCGGATCGTCCGCGTCTTGCGCTCGCCCGTGACCAGCCAGGTCCAGGTCACCGACCAGCCCCGGCCGTAGACGTCCGGCAGGTCCTCGAGCGACGGCCCCTGCCCCGTGCGCTGCTCGCGCGCCTCCAGGAACTCGCCCCAGAGCGCGACGGGCCCACCCGAGAGCCGCACGTCGGCGCCCCAGCGCTGCCGGCGTCCGTTCACGTAGACGCCCGGAAAGAAACGATACCCGGTCGCGCTCGTCCCGTCGAGCCCTTTCGGGGAGGAGTCGACACCCGGGCCGGCCGGATCCGCCGTCACGTCGCCCTGAGAGTAGGAGCCGCCCAGGTCGAGCCAGCGCAAAGGCTTCAGCACCAGGCGGCCCGCCCCGGTGGTGCCGGCGCGTTTGTGGCTTGTGCGCGCGTCGCTCTCGAACACACCCGCCCTGTACTCGACCCGCTTGCCGAGCTCTCCCTCGAGCTCGCCGCCCCAGTCGCGCGAGACGCCGAGCGAGTCGACGAGAACCGCGCGCTCGACGAAGTCCGTCTTGGCGGCGGAGGTCAGGAACTCCGGGCTCACGGGCAGCTTCATGTGGCCGCCGCGCAGGCGCAGCTCGCGCGCGACGCGCAGGCCGAGCCAGGCGTTCTTGAGCTCGTCGCCCGCGTCGAACGCCGGGTCGACGTCGAACTCCATCGAGAGCCTGCGCCACTCGCCGTCGACCCCGATGCGCATCCGCCGCCACTCGAACTCGTCCCTGCGCAGCGAGTCGTCGCTGGCGTCCCCCACCTGCCAGTCGAAGAAGGAGCGGAAGTCCGCCTGCACGTATCCCGAGAGCTTGAGGCGGAAGCCGGCGGACTTGTTGCTGAGCTCGAAGCCTTCGAGCTTCCAGCCCGAAGCTGCGGGCTTCGGCGGCGCCGCCGCCACGGGCGAATCCTCGGCCGCGGCCGCCGCGCACGCGCAAAGGGCGAGCGCGGCGGCGGCGAGCCGCTTCACGAGCTCGCCTCGCCCAGCTTCGCGAGCGCCGCGAGCGCGCCCGGGATGCGGAACAGGCCCTGGCGGTCGTCTGCGATCCACAGCGTACCCTCGGGATCGAGTGCTACGCCCTCCTGGCGGTCGCCCGGCAGCGCCACCGCGGCGCGGATGGCGCCGGCCGGCGAGACGAGCAGCAGCCGGTCCTCGCTGTCGGCCACCACCAGCAGGCACGCGAGCGCGTCGCTCCAGGCGACGGCGGTCAGATCCTCGTACGGCTTGAGCGCGTGGCGCGCGTGGACGTCCGCGGCGCCGAGCGCGCGCGGGGGCGAGAGCGGGTCGAAGCTGAGCGCGACCAGCCGCGCGGGCTTGCGCTGGTGCACGAGGTAGAACGTGCCTCCGCCGGGCAGCCCGGCCTCGGCGCGGAAGCCGATCCCCTCGAAGCCCTGGTTGCGGTCGACCGGCTCGCGGTCGAGCAGCGCCGCGACGTCCAGCGGGAAGCGCGCCGTCTCCTCGGCCTTCCGGGGGTCCCAGACCACGAGCTCCCCCTTCTTCTCCGCGAGCAGCACCAGGCGGCCGCTCGGCAGGTGGACGGTCACGTCCTCGAGGTTGCCGTGCACGTGCCGGAGCCGCTCGACGCTGCCGTCGGCCGCGAGCTCGGCGAGGGTGCCGCGGTCGCCCACGGCGAAAAAGCGCTTGAGCGCCGGGTGCCAGACGATGCCGGAGGCCTCGACGAGGCCCTCGGCGCGCACGGGAACCGCCGGTCCCAGGCTGCGCAGGTCGGCAGTCGCCAGCCAGCGGCCCCCGCCGTCGGCGACCGCGAAGGCCGCGGCCTCTTGCGTGGGCAGCGGCAGCGGATGCGTGCTGGTGAGCAGCGACAGCGCGAGCATCGCGAGCAGCCCTCCCGCGAGCACCGCCAGCACGCGCAGGCCGGCGTAGAGCCTCCGCAGCGAGCGGAACTTGTCGAAGTTGACGCGCGCCATCACGTGGTTCTGTACCGCGAGCTCGGCGTTCAGCTGGCCGAAGCGCACCTCGCGCCAGGCGCGACGATTGGCCTCGAGGGCACGCAGCACCGCGGCAGTATAGGGGCGCCAAAGGCGGCGTGCGAGGGCCGCCCGCTCAATGAGCGCGGCGCGCCAGCCAGTGTCAGCCGCACGCACCGGCGAGGGCCGTCAGTGTCTCTGAGCGGCGCGCCTCAGCCGGCGAGCGAGGCGCGCAGGAACCAGTCGTGCTTCTCGAACTCCAGGATCGCTCCGGTGATGAGATCGACCGTGTCGGGATCGCCCTCCTTCTCGGCCAGGCTGCGGGACTCGCGCAGCCCGGCGAGGTAGGCCTCGATCCGCTCCGCGAGCAGCCGCACGTGCTCGAGGTCCTTCGTCGTCTCCTGCGGGTACTCGGGCAGCCGCGAGACGGCCGCGACGTGGCGCGCCGTGCCGCGCGCGAGGGTCCCGAGCTGTACGGCGCGCTCGGCGAGCGCGTCGTTGTGGGCCGCGAGGCCCACCGCCATCGTCTCGAACAGCGGGTGCAGGGACGGGAATTGCGGGCCGCGCACGTTCCAGTGTGCGACCTTGATCTGGCTGTGCAGGTCCAGGCCGTCCGCCAGCCGCGCGTTCAGTGACTCGGCCAGCCGCGCGCGGACGGCTTCGGCGAGGGGACTCGGGCTCTTGTACATGTTTCCTCCAGGCTTTCGTTCCGCGACCAATCTACTCCGCGGCACGACCAGCGCCCAAGTGCCGGCTGTCGCAGGCGCTGGACCGTTCGCATCACGGGCCCTTGACCGGGCGGCGCGGGCCGTGCTCCCATGAAGTCGATGACGCGCAGGGGTCGCTCGGCTGTTTCGGTCCTGCTCGCCACGCTGTCGCTGGCGGCGATCCTGCCCGCGCCCTGCGCCTGCCTTCCCGAGGGCGCGCCGCCGGACGCCCACGGGTGTTGCGCCGGGACGCTCGTCATCCTCCCTTCGGCCCCCGGCTGTTGCCCTGCCGCCGAGCCGGGCCGAAGCGCGACCGCCGCACAGCCCGAAGCACCGGCCGTGCTTCAGGCGCTGGCGTCAGCCGCGCCGGCGCTGTCCACCGCGCGCCCGGACCTCGCGCCGGTGGCGGTCGCTCTCGAGCCGCTCGCTTCACCACCTTCCACCGTCAGGCGCCTCTAGCCGCCCGTCGCGCGGGACCTGTGTCCTGCGCGAACGAGAGGGCCTGGCGGGCGCCTCCGCGCGCCGCGTCCGCCGTCGGCTCTCGCCGACGGCACGTGCGCGCGAGGTGGAAGGACATGGCTTCGATCTCCAGGACGATGGCGCTCCTCGTCGGCGCGCTCGTGCTGTCCCGTCCGGCGACGGCGCAGACGGCCGCGCCTGCAGCGGCGCCGCGGAGCGTTCCGCAGCCGTCGGGCGACCCGCTTCTCGACGCGCTCGTCACCGAGGCGCTCGAGCACAACCCGGACCTCGGCACGCTCCGGGAGTCGCTGGTCGCGGCGCAAGCCCGGCCCGACCAGGCCCGGTCGCTCGCCGACCCGATGCTTTCGGTCGTCTACACGAACGACGGCTGGTCGCCGAGCCTCGGCACGCAGCCGATGACGACGTTCGCGTTCATGGGCAGCCAGGAGCTGCCCTTCGCCGGCAAGCGGGCGCTACGGGGCGACATCGCGGCCCGTGAGGCCGACCAGGTCGCGCTACAGCTCGAGCGGGCCCGGCTGCGCGTGGTCGCGGACCTGAAGCGCGCCTACTACGGGCTCGTGCTGGGCCATCAGCTCCTGGAGCTCGTCCGCGAGCAGGAGCAGGTCTGGAAGGAGATCGAGGGCGTCGCGCGTGCCCGCTACGCGGTGGGCCAGGGCGTCCAGCCGGACGTGCTCCGCGTCCAGGTCGAGGTGACGCGCGTCCAGCAGCTCGCAACCGAGCAGCAGGCCGAGACCGAGATCCGGGTGGCGGAGCTGAACCGCCTGCTTGGCCGCCTGGCCACGAGCCCCGTCGAAACCACGGCCCGACTGGCCCTGCACCCGATCGAGGAGGGCCTGGACGCCGCGTTCGAGCGCCTCCGCTGCGTCAGCCCCGAGATCAAGGGCGCGGCAGTCGGCCAGGAGCGTGCCGGGTTGTTGGTGGCGCTCGCGAGCAAGGAGTTCAAGCCCGACTTCCGCGTCCAGGCAGGCTACATGAATCGCGGCGGCCTCGACCCGATGTGGCAGGCGGGGGTCGGCGTCTCGTTGCCCCTCTACCGCAAGCGGCTCTCGAGCGGACAGGCCGAGGCGGAGGCGCTCGTCCAGGCGAGCGCGCGCCTTGCGGAATCGGTCGGGCTGCAGCTGCGCTTCCGGACCCAGCAGCGCCTGGCACAGCTCGAGGCCACGCAGAAGATCTCGAGGCTCTACGACCGGGGGATCATCCCGCAGGACCGCATGTCGGTCGATGCGGCGCTCGCCAACTATCAGACGGGCAAGGTTCCGTTCATCGCCGTGCTCGAGGCCCTCACGACCCTCTACAACGACCGCGCCACCCAGCTCGGGCTGCTGGCCAACCACGAGCGGATCCGCGCCAGCCTGGAGGAAGCGAGCCTCGAGGAGACCTCGAGCATGGCCCCGGCCGCTGAGCCGGCCATGGCGCGCGGGGGCGGCGGCCTGAGCCTGGCGGGAGCGTCCGCGGATGGCGGGGTGGGTTCGGGAAGGAGCATGCGATGAAGCGCGCGTCCCTCGTGTGGTTCGTCGTCGGGCTGGTCGTCGCCGGGGGCGCGAGCGTCGTGATCAATGCCAGGCACGGCGCCAGACACGCGCACGAGGCCGAGGCAGGACAAGCAGCGCCGCCGTCGGGGGAGCGGAGGATCCTCTACTACCGCTCTCCGATGGATCCCAGCGTGCGATCGGAGAGGCCGGCCAAGGATTCGATGGGAATGGACTTCGTCCCGGTGTACGCGGACGAGGCTCAGGCGAAAGGCTCGGCGGTCCCGGGAAGGGCGAGCCTCACCCTGTCGCCGGAGAAGCGACAGGCCCTCGGCGTACGCAGCGAGGAGATTCACCACGGACGCCTGACGCGGGCGATCCGGACCGTGGGGCGGGTCGCGGTGGACGAGCGGCGGCTCCACCACGTCCACACCAAGTACGACGGCTACGTGGAGCACCTCTACGTCGACTTCACGGGCAAGTACGTCGAGCGGGGCGATCATCTGCTGTCGATCTACAGCCCCGATCTGGTGGCGACGCAGCAGGAGTACCTGCTGGCGTACAACGCGCAGAAGCAGATGGCCGCGAGCGGGATCCCGTCCGTGGCGCAGGGCTCGCTCGACCTGCTGGAGGCCGCACGCCAGCGGCTGCTGCTGTGGGACATGAAGGATGAGGACATCTCGGCCCTCGAGCGCGCCGGCAAGGTCTCGCGCACGATCGATCTGCACTCCGACGTGGCCGGTTACGTGGTCCAGAAGCTGGCGCTGCACGGGATGCGGGTGACCCCCGCCGACACGCTGTTCGACATCGCGGACTTGAGCCAGGTCTGGGTGCTGGCCGACGTCTACGAGTCGGACCTGCCGCTCGTCCACGTCGGGATGGAGAGCGAGCTGACCGTGCCCTACCTGCCCGGAAAGCAGTGGCGCGGCGCCGTCACCTACATCGACCCGACCGTCGAGGAGAAGACCCGCACCGTGAAGGTCCGGATCGAGCTCCAGAACGCGGACCAGCGGCTCAAGCCCGACATGTTCGCCGATGTCCACCTGCAGGCAGACCTCGGCACGGGCCTGTCCGTCCCGCAGAGCGCCGTGATCGACAGCGGGGACCGCAAGCTCGTGTTCGTCGACCGGGGCGAGGGCAGCTTCGAGCCGCGCGAGGTGCAGCTCGGGGTGCAGGTCGGCGGCGGCTTCCAGGTCCTCTCCGGGCTCGAGGACGGCGAGCGCGTCGTGGTCTCGGCCAACTTCCTGCTCGACTCCGAGTCGAGCCTGCGCTCGGCCTTGTCCGACATGGCGACACCCGCGCCGAAGTCGCCGGACCCTCGGCGCTGAAGAGCCAGCCGCCATGATCAAAGCCCTCATCCGCTTCAGCGCCGGAAACCGCTTCCTCGTCCTGCTCGCGGCCGCGGTGTTCGTGGGTTACGGCGTCTACACCCTCAACCACATCCCGGTGGACGCCATCCCCGACCTCTCCGACACCCAGGTGATCGTGTACTCGCGCTGGGACAGAAGCCCCGACATCATGGAGGACCAGGTGACGTACCCGATCGTCACCGCTCTGCTCGGCGCGCCCAACGTCAAGGTCGTCCGGGGTTTCTCGGACTTCGGCTTCTCCTACGTGTACGTGATCTTCAAGGACGGGACCGACATCTATTGGGCCCGAAGCCGCGTCCTCGAGTACCTGTCGAAGATCCAGCCATTGCTGCCGGCGGGTGTGAGGACGGAGCTCGGCCCCGACGCGACGGGCGTCGGCTGGGTGTTCCAGTACGCGCTCGTGGACGACTCGGGAACGCAGTCGCTCGCCGACCTGCGCACGCTGCAGGACTGGAACCTCCGCTACCGCATCCAATCGGTTCCCGGCGTCGCGGAGGTGGCGTCGCTCGGCGGCTTCGTGCAGCAGTACCAGGTCACGGTCGACCCCAACCGCCTCAGGGCCTACGAGCTCGCGATCATGGACGTGGCGGAGGCGATCCGGAGGAGCAACAACGAGGTGGGCGGCCGACTCCTCGAGTTCTCAGGCAAGGAGTACATGGTCCGCGGCCGCGGCTACGTGCGCGGGATGGAGGACCTCGAGAAGATCGTGCTCAAGACCGACGAGAAAGGCACGCCGGTGCTGCTCCGGGACGTCGGCCAGGTCGCCATGGGCCCGGAGATCCGGCGCGGGGTCTCCGACTTCGACGGCCGCGGCGACACGGTGAACGGGATCGTCGTCATGCGTCACGGCGAGAACGCCCGCGAGGTGATCCGCCGCGTGCGTGAGCGCCTCCACGAGATCGAGCCGTCGCTCCCGAAGGGCGTGCGCATCGTGACGACCTACGACCGCTCGGAGCTGATCCAGCGCGCGATCGACACGCTGAAGCACGAGCTCGCGCTCGAGATCGCGATCGTCAGCCTGGTGATCCTCGTCTTCCTCTGGCACATCCCCTCGGCGATCGTCCCGATCGTGACGATCCCGGTGTCGCTGCTGCTCGCCTTCATCCCGATGTGGTGGATGGGGATCTCCTCCAACATCATGTCGCTCGCCGGTATCGCGATCTCGATCGGCGTGCTCGTGGACGGGGCGATCGTGGAGGTCGAGAACGCCTACAAGAAGCTGGAGCTCTGGATCGCGGGCGGACGCAAGGGGGATTACCACGCGGTGCGGCTCGAGGCGCTGCTCGAGGTGGGCCCTTCGGTCTTCTTCTCGCTGCTGGTGATCGCCGTCGCCTTCCTGCCGATCTTCACGCTCGTGGACCAGGAGGGGCGGCTCTTCAAACCGCTCGCCTGGACCAAGAACCTGGCCCTGGCGATCGCCGCCGTGCTCGCGCTCACGCTCGACCCGGCGCTCCGGATGCTGTTCGCCCGTATGGACTTCGCGCACTTCCGGCCGCGATGGGTCTGCTGGCTCTTCAATCAGGTGACCGTGGGCCGCTACTACCCGGAGGAAAAGCACCCGATCAGCCGCGTGCTGTTCGCCGTCTACGAGCCTCTCTGCCGCGCCGTGCTGCGCCGCCCGAAGACGACGATTGCCATCGCCGTCCTGGTCATGCTGACGAGCGTTCCCGCCTACCTGGGCCTCGGCCACGAGTTCATGCCGCGCCTCAACGAGGGCGTCATCCTCTACATGCCGACGACGCTGCCCGGGATTTCGGTGACCGAAGCGAGCCGACTGCTCCAGGTCCAGGACCAGCTGCTCAAGTCGTTCCCGGAGGTGGAGCGTGTGCTCGGGAAGGCGGGCCGGGCCGAGACCTCGACCGACCCCGCCCCCTTTTCGATGATGGAGACGACTGTCGTCCTGAAGCCGCCGTTTGAGTGGAGGGAGAAGCCCCGCTTCTACTCCTCCTGGGCGCCCGGTTGGCTCAAAGGCCTGGTGCTCACCCGGATCTGGCCCGACCGGATCTCGTACGAGGAGCTGGTCGACGAGATGGACCGCAAGCTCCAGATTCCGGGCACCACGAACGCCTGGACCATGCCGATCAAGAACCGGATCGACATGCTCACGACCGGCATCCGCACGCCGATCGGGATCAAGATCTTCGGAGCCGACCTCGCGGAGATCGAGCGGATCGGCGAGAGGCTCGAGCCGATCCTGCGCGCGCTGCCCGGCACGCGCAGCGTCTACGCCGAGCGCGTGGCCGGCGGCTACTTCGTGGACTTCGACCTGAAGCGCGACGAGCTGGCGCGCTACGGGCTCACCGTGGCGGCGGCGCAGGACGTCATCCTGTCCGCCGTGGGCGGGGAGAACGTATCCACCACCATCGAGGGCCGGGCCCGTTTCCCCGTGAACGTCCGCTACCCGCGCGAGCTGCGGGACGACCTCGACCAGCTCGGCCGCGTGCTCGTGATGACACCCTCCGGGGCGCAGATCCCGCTCTCGCAGGTCGCGGATGTCAAGATGGTCACCGGCCCCGCGATGATCCGAAACGAGAATGGCCTCCTCGCCGGCTACGTGTACGTCGACATGGTCGGGAGCGACATCGGCGGCTACGTCGAGCGTGCCAAGCAGGCCGTCGTCAAGGAGCTGACACTCCCTTCGGGCTATTCGCTCGAATGGAGCGGTCAGTACGAGAACATGTTGCGCGTGCGCGAGCGCCTCAAGCTCGTCGTGCCGTTCACGCTCTTCACGATCTTCTTCCTGCTCTACATGAACACGAAGTCGGGCGTGAAGGCCGGGATCGTGATGCTGGCCGTGCCCTTCTCTGTAGTTGGAGCGGTGTGGCTGATGTATTTCCTCGGCTACAACGTCTCGATCGCGGCCTGGGTCGGCATGATCGCGCTGATGGGCCTCGACGCAGAGACCGGAGTTTTCATGCTGCTGTTCCTGGACCTCGCCTACGACGAGGCGAAAGCCAAGGGACGGCTCGGCTCGCTCGCCGAGCTCCACGAGGCGATCATCCACGGAGCCGTCAAGCGCGTGCGGCCCAAGATGATGACCGTGACCGCCGCCTTCATGGGCCTGATGCCGATCATGTGGTCGACCGGCTCGGGCGGCGACGTGATGAAGCGCGTGGCGGCGCCCATGGTCGGCGGTCTCGCGACGTCGTTTCTGATGGAGCTCCTGGTCTACCCGGCGATCTACCTGCTCTGGAGGTGGCACACGGAGGTCAGGCACGCGGTCGCCCCACGTGCGGAGGCGACGTCGTGACTAGAGCTCGACCCGCCGCAGCCGCAGCGCGTTCGCGATCACGGTCACCGAGCTCAGGCTCATCGCGGCCGCGGCCAGCATCGGCGACAGCAGCAGCCCGAGCCAAGGGTAGAGCGCGCCGGCCGCCACCGGGATCGCGGCCAGGTTGTAGACGAAGGCCCAGAACAGGTTCTGGCGGATGTTGGCGAGCGTCGCGCGCGAGAGGCGTCGCGCCCGCGCCAGCGCCGCGAGGTCGCCCTTCACGAGCGTGATCCCGGCGGTCTCCAGCGCGACGTCGGTGCCGGTCCCCATCGCGATCCCCACCGCGGCCGCGGCGAGCGCCGGGGCATCGTTGACGCCGTCCCCCGCCATCGCCACCACGCGGCCTTCCGCCTGCAGCCGGCGAACGCTCTCGGCCTTGTGCTCGGGCAGCTGCCGCGCCTCGAAGCGGGCGATGCCGAGCTCGCGCGCCACGGCCTCGGCCGCGCCTGGCCCGTCGCCGGTGAGCATCACCAGCTCCAGCCCGTCCGCGCGCAGCGCGTCGAGCGCGGCGCGCGCCCCGGCCTTCACGGGGTCGGCCATGCCGAGCACCGCCGCCGGCCTGCCGTCGAGCGCGAGGTAGACGAGGCTGCGCGCCTGACCCTGCCCCGGCTCGGCAAGAGCCTCGAGCGCACCCGCGTCCACGCCCGATTCGCGGAGGTAGTCCAGGGTGCCAAGCAGCAGCGTCCGCTCCCGCACGCGGCCCCGCACGCCGCGGCCGGGCTGCGACGCGAAGCCCGTCACGTCCGAGAGCGAGGCACCGCGCTCGCGCGCGCCCTCCACGATCGCCGCCGCGAGCGGGTGCTCGCTCGAGCGCTCGAGGCTCGCGGCGAGCCCGAGCGCCACGGCCGGATCGACCCCGGGCAGCGGCAGGACGCTCACGAGCCGCGGCCGGCCCTCGGTGAGCGTGCCGGTCTTGTCCACGACCAGCGTGTCGGCGCGCGCGAGCGCCTCGAGCGCCTCGGCGCTGCGCACCAGCACACCCGAGCGCGCGCCACGCCCCACGCCGACCAGGATCGACATGGGCGTCGCGAGGCCGAGCGCGCAGGGACAGGCGACGATCAGCACCGACACGGCCGCCACCAGCGCGTGTGCGGCGCGCGGCTCCGGGCCGACCAGCAGCCAGGCCACGAAGGCGACGGCCGCGACGGCCAGCACGGCGGGCACGAACCGCGCCGCCGCAGCGTCGGCGAGGCGCTGGACGGGCGCCCGGCTGCGCTGCGCCTCGGCCACGAGCGCCACGATCCGCGCCAAGAGCGTGTCGTCGCCCGTGTGCTCCGCGCGCATCACGAAGCCGCCGGTGGTGTTGAGCGTCGCGCCCACGACGCGCGCGCCCGGTCCCTTCTCGACCGGCACCGGCTCGCCGGTGAGCCTCGACTCGTCCACGCTGCTCGCGCCCTCGAGCACCACGCCGTCGACCGGCACCGTCTCGCCGGGCCGCACGCGCAGCCGGTCGCCGGGCACGACCGCCGCGAGCAGCACGTCGGCCTCCGAGCCGTCCGTGGCGAGGCGGCGCGCCGTCTTCGGCGAGAGCTCGACGAGCGCGCGGATCGCACCTCCCGCGCGCTGGCGCGCCTCGAGCTCGAGCACCTGGCCGAGCAGGACCAGCGCGACGATCACGGCCGCGGACTCGAAGTAGCGCGCGACCTCGCCGTCGTGGCCGCGAAAGGAGGCCGGGAACAGGCCCGGCGCGAGCACGGCCAGGACGCTCGCGAGCCAGGCGACGCTCGTGCCGAGGCCGATCAGCGTGAACATGTTGAGGCGGCCGCTCCTGAAGCTCGCGAGCATGCGCTCGAGGAACGGCCGCCCGCACCAGAGCACGACCGGCGTCGCCAGCAGCAGCTCGACGAACCCCTGCGCGCGCGGCGAGAGCAGCTCGGCGAGCCGGTGTCCGGGCAGCATCGCGGCCATCGCGACCGCGACGAGCGGGATGCCGAGCAGAAGCGCCACGCGCAGCCGCCGGCGCATGTCGTCGAGCTCGGGATTGCGCGGGGCGAGGCTCGCGAGCTTCGGCTCGAGCGCCATGCCGCAGATCGGACAGGCGCCGGGCTTCGACTCGACGACCTCGGGGTCCATCGGGCAGATCCACTGCGTCGCCGCGCCGGCCGGCGTCCGGCCGCCGGCAGCCGAGGGCGCGGGAGCCTCCATCGCCGAGGCGCTCGGGCCGCGCGCCAGCCAGTGCGCGGGGTCGGCCGCGAAGCGCTCGCGGCAGCGCGGGCTGCAGAAGAAATGGGTCTTCCCTGCGTGCTCGAACGAGCCGCCGCGCGCGGCCCGTGGGTCGACCTTCATCCCGCACACGGGGTCGGTCGCGAGGCGCAGCTCGCCGCGGCGCCCGAGCTGGATCCGTGAACCGGGGTCGCCCACGCCTGACCTCAGCGCAGCTCGATCACCTGGCGATCGAGCAGGCGCGAGAAGATCACGAGGGTGTCGTCCTCCGGCATCGGGCACAGCTTGAGGATCGACTGCACGTCCCACTGCCCGTTGATGCGCGAGAGCACGAAGCCCTCCTCCGGGGCGAACTGCTGCTGCGACAGCGCGACCGCCGTCAGGCGCAGGCTCGGCACCTTGCCGAGCGGGATCTTCTTCGCGGCCTTCGCCTTCTTGCGCGACTCCGCCACCGCGAGCAGGCCCTTCTTCGCCGCCTGGTTCAGGCCGTCGAGGCCCAGCACGCGCTCGAAGGCCTCGGTCGCGGCCTCGAAGCGGCCCTCCTTGAGCCGCATCTGGGCGCCCGCGAGCAGCGTGGTGATGATCCCGACGGGATCGGTCTCGGGAGCTCCCGACTCGATGCGGTCCGGCGCCAGCACGCCCTTGTCGACGAGCCGCGCCACCAGCACGGTGGTCTCGAACTCCGAGCGGCGCGACTCGAGGCTGATCCCGGCGAGCGTCTTGCCCCAGGCGGCGAGGTCGGCGACCTGGCGCTGCTGCGGGTCGATCACCTCCACGGGGTCGGCGGTGAGCCGGAACGTGATCTCGTTCGAGCCGAAGCGGGAGCGCAGCCGGTGCCACTCCTCGCGCCGGCGGCGGCCCTCCTCGAGCATCGGGCGCACGTCGATGCCGAGGTCGGAGGGCTCGGCGCGCGGCGGGTTCTCGTCGTCGAAGTCGAAGCGGCCGCTGGCCCACAGGAAGCAGTCGTAGAGCTGCGCCTCGGCGATGCCACGCAGCGTCTTCACGAGCTGCGGCCGGCTCAGCAGCCCGTCGGCGACCAGGATCTCGCCGAGTCGCCGCTTGTCCTTCTCCTGTTTCAGCAGCGCGCGGAAGAGCGCCTCCTCGTCGATCAGCCCGTCGCGCACCAGCGCCTGGCCGATCGTCTCGCGCGGGTCGTTCGAGCTCGACCACTGCAGCTGGCCGTCGCGGAACGCGAGCCGCTTCTTGGTCGAGCGGCGCGTCATGTGCAGCGTGCCGGCGGGCCTGCGGCCCACCAGCCAGCCGACCAGGTCGAAGACGTCGAAGGTGTGGAGATCGCCGCCGAAGCTCATGCGCTCAGCCGATCTTCACCATCTCGCGCAGCTCGCGCTGCAGGTCCTCGGCGCTCGCGAGCCGCAGCTCCGGCCGCGGGTGGAGCCCGCGCAGCAGCAGCTTGTCCATCGCCTCCGGCACGCCGGGGGCGAGCCGCGACGGCAGCGGCAGCCCCGCGCCCTGCGGGTGCGAGAGCGGGTGCGTGCCGGTGAGCAGGTGGTAGATCACTGCGCACAGCGCGAAGAGGTCGTCCGCCTGGCTGGGACCACCCTCCGGCGCGTCGTACGAAGGGGTGACGGCCGCGGCGCGCGCCAGCCGGCCGAGGCCCACGTCCGCGACCTTGATCACTCCCGACGCCACCATCACGTTCGACGGGCGGATCGACCCGTGCACGACTCCCTTCTGGTGCAGGTGCGTCAGCACCTGGGCGATCACGCGCCCGAGCGAGTGCACCTGCTGGAACGCGAGCTTGCGGCCGCTCGCGAGCGCTTCCGCGAAGGTGCGGCCCGCCACGTACTCCGTCACGACGCACCGCGAGCCCTCCCACTCGGTGAGCGCGATCACCTTGACCAGGTTCGGGTGCGACAGCTGCGACGCCGACCTCAGCTCGGAAGCCACCTCGCTCAGGAGCTGCGGCGCCTTCAGCAGCTCGGGGTTCAGCATCCGCATCGCCACGCTGCGGCCGTCGCTTGCGTCCTCGCCGCGGAAGATCACGCCGAGCGGCCCGTGG
Organism: uncultured Acidobacteriota bacterium; assembly: GCA_963740655.1. Classification (GTDB taxonomy): domain Bacteria; phylum Acidobacteriota; class Vicinamibacteria; order Fen-336; family Fen-336; genus DATBSL01. The sequence goes on along the minus strand of CAVUFF010000009.1, from coordinate 519,417 downwards.
GCGATCTCCTCGCGGGGGACGAAGCGGTGCTGGCGCAGCGAGGCTCCGGGCGGCGGCATCGCCGCCTGCGGCGCCCGTGCCGGGGAAGCCGCGGCGGTCGCCGGCCTCGCGGGGGGCGCGGCCCCGGGCGCCAAATGCGCAGCCGGTGGCGCGGGCTGCTGTGCCGCGGGAGCTGCCGCGGCGGCGGGAGTCGCCGGCGCGCCCGACAGCCGCGCGACGCGCTTCGACACGTCGCGGAACTGCAGGTCCTCGGCCTGGATCTTCTTGTAGAGCGCGAGCGCCTCGCCCGGCGCGCCCGCCGCTTCGTGCGCGACCGCGAGCCAATAGTGGAAATCGAGGTTCGCCGGCGAGACCGGCTCGCCGCCGATCGCCTTGCGCAGCCGCTCCAGCGCCAGCGCCGGCCGGCCGGTCTCGATGAAGAGCCGGGCCAGTAGCTCGGTGGCGCCCCGGTAGTTCTCGTCGGACGCCGGCACGCGCTGCAAGAGCGCGATCGCCCGCTCGCGGTCGCCCGCGCGCGCGGCCGCCTCGCCGCTCCTGTAGGTGTCGCCGGCGCGCGCGTAGAGCTCGGCGGCCTTGCCGCCGTCGCCGACCTCCTGGTAGAGCCGCGCCGCGGTCTCGGCCTCGCCCGCTCTCTCGTAGGCGGCCGCGGCCCGGTCCTTGAGCCCGGCGCGGATGTAGACGCCGCCGGCGGCGGCCCAGCTCTCGCCCGCCTCGTACGCACCGGCGGCTTCGAGCATCATGCCGATCGACTCGAAGAGCTCGGCGGCGCGCAGGAAGTCGTGGCCCTTCACGAACCACGCCGCGGCCTCGGCCGGCTGTTCGCTCTTGAGCGCCTGCTCCCCGCGCAGCGTCGCGCCGCGCACGGCGTCGCCGGCCTGCTCGAACGCGACGGCCGCCTTCTCGTGCTCCTCGGCCCGCAGGAAGAGCTCGGCCGCCTTGGCGGCCTGTCCGAGCTTCAGCAGCGCCTCGGCGGCCTCAAGGTGGTAGCCGCCGCGCGAGTAGATCGTGGCCGCGCGGTCGAGCTCGCCCGCCTTCTCGTAGAGCCGGCCCGCCTGCTGCGCGCTCTTGGCGTCCTGGGTGCCCGCCGACTGCGAGTAGCTCGTCGACAAGGTGACGTTCTCGGCGAAGTGCTTCTCGTAGGACTCGGCCGCCTTCAGTGGCTTGCCGTCCTTCTCCCACGCCTCGCCGGCGCGCAGCGGGTAGCCGCTCTTCTCGTAGAGCTCGGCGGCCATCGTCCACTGGCTTGCCGACGCGAAGAGCCGCGCCGCCTCGAGGTTGTTCCCCTTCTCGAGGAAGAGCGCCGCGGCGCGCGCGGGCTTGCCCGACTGGGTGAAGAGCGCGGCCGCCTTCTTGAAGTCGCCCGCCTGCAGGAAGAGCTCGGCCGCCTTCTCCGAGCGACCCATTTTCTCGAGGGTGGTCGCGGCCGCCCACGTCTCCTGCCCCTCGAGGTAGGCATCCGCGGCTTCTCCCATGCGGCCGCTCTCTTCCAGCAACTTCCCGGCGCCCAGGAAGTTGGCCTGCTTTTTCAACCGCTGGATCTCGCGCTCGAGCTTCCTCTTCGCCCACCCTGGACCGAGCAGGCGCGAGACGAGGTCCTCGCGGCTCACGCCGCCGGGGGCCCGGATCCTGACCCTCTCCGACAAGAACTTGTAGCCGACCAGCGCGGCCCCGATTCCCAGGATCCACGGCAGGGTCGACCCACCTAGAAGACCGAAGAGGAAATCCATTCCGGCCCGATCACCCTCCCGGCATAGCACCCTGCCGCAGCGTGAGAGCAAAGATTATACACCGAGGGGCATGCTATCCTGATCGTCCGCACCCGGGTAAGTCGCGAGTGCTCTTTGACCTATGGGGCGCGGTGGACATATGCTGTCGCACACCTGAGCCGGGGCGAGGCGAATGAGCGCTGGCCGAGACGACAAGACGGGGTCACCTGCGCCTTCGGGGACGGCCGACCAGGAACCAGACGGCCTGTTCACCTCCGAGGAGCTCTTCGGCGAGCTCGTCGACTCCGCGCTGCCGGAGGACCAGGGCAGCTTCGGCTCGCGACCGGCGCCGATCCGCATCCAGGTGAGCGATCCCGTGTCGCCGCTGCCCTTCGCGCTGCCGGGAGACATGCCGGCTTCCTCCGGCACCGACGCCGACGTCGAGACCGCCTTCAGCCGCCTCGGCACGGAGCCACGGCCGGTGGTGTTCCGGCCGGCGCCGCCCGTCTTCGACGACCAGGAGGCGCGGCTGCCGAAGGCCGCGCTCAGCACGAGCGCCAAGCTGCTCGTCACCGACCCGAAGCTGCCGCTCGGTCCCGGCGTCGACCTCGCCTCGGTCGCCGAGAACGCGATCCGGGAGGAGCCGGGCGACGCCGCGACCGACGCGCCGGCGACGCCCTTGCCCGTGCGCGAGGCGTCGTGGCGCGACGACCGCTTCGGCCCCTACCAGCTCGTCGACCGCGTGGCGATCGGCGGGATGGCCGAGGTGTTCAAGGCCAAGCGCGCGGGGGTCGAGGGCTTCGAGAAAGTCGTGGCGGTGAAGCGCATCCTGCCGCACCTGTCGGAGAACAAGGAGTTCCTCGACATGTTCGTCGACGAGGCCAAGATGGTGGCGGGCCTCGCCCACCCGAACATCGTGCAGATCTTCGACCTGGGGCGGATCGAGAAGAGCTACTACATCGCGATGGAGTACGTGCACGGGCGCGACCTGCGCACGATCATGCGCCGCGCCCGCGACAAGGGCCTGCGCATGCCGCTCGACCTGTCGCTGCGCGTCGTGGGCCAGGTATGCGCCGCGCTCGAGTATGCGCACCGCAAGAAGGACGACAAGGGCCGCCCGATGCAGATCGTCCACCGCGACGTCAGCCCGCAGAACATCCTGATCTCGTTCGAGGGCGAGGTGAAGCTCGTCGACTTCGGGATCGCCAAGGCGGCGACCAAGGCCTCGAACACCGACCGCGGCGCGCTGCGCGGCAAGCTGCTCTACATGAGCCCCGAGCAGGCGTGGGGCCGGCCGATCGACCGCAGGAGCGACGTGTTCTCGCTCGGGATCGTGCTCTACGAGGTGGTGACGGAGACAAAGCCCTTCGTCGGCGCCGGCACCGAGGTGAGCATCCTCGAGCTCGTGCGCCAGTGCGTGATCACGCCCGCGCGCGAGATCAACCCGCGCGTGCCCGAGGCGCTCGACCGCGTGATCATGAAGGCGCTGGCGCGCGAGCCGGACGAGCGCTACCAGGACGCCGGCCAGATGCAACGCGGCCTCGAGCGCTTCCTGCGCGAGCGGCCGCCGGTGAGCGCGCGCGACCTGGCGCGCTTCCTGGAGCTGCTCTTCGACCGTGCCGAGCGCGAGGACGGAGCCGGCGAGCGGCCGGCGGCGTCCGACACCGGCAGCGCGAGCGTGACGCCCGAGCCCATGCCGCTCGAATCGCTGCTGAAGCGGTTCGGCATCGACGAGTGAGAGAGGCGAAGCGATGTCCTTGACCGACGAGCAGTCGCAGTTCTACAGGCAGACCCTCGAGATCAGCAAGAAGTCGATCGAGGAGCTGAACGGCAAGATCGAGGACGAGCTCGCCAAGGTCAAGGAGCGCCTCGCGGACCTGCAGGCGAAGAAGAACGCCGCCAAGCAGATCTACGACGGGGCCTGCCGCATCCTGGGGGTCGAGAACGACCTCGAGAAGACGGACGAGCCGGAGGCCTGAGCCTTGGCCTGGTTCCGTCGCGAGCAGGCGCCCCTGTCGCGCAACGCGGCCGTCGAGAGCCGCGTGCCCGAGGGGCTGTGGCTGAGGTGCGAGAGCTGCAAGGAAATCCTCTACCGCAAGGACGTCGTCAAGAACCTCGCCGTGTGCCCGAAGTGCTCGTTCCATTTCCGCATCTCGGCGCGCGAGCGGCTCGAGCTCCTGTTCGACTCGGCCTGGGAGGAGTTCGACCGCGGCCTGGTGAGCGCCGACCCGCTCGGCTTCCGCGACAGCAAGAGCTACGCCGACCGCCTCAAGGCCGGCAAGGCCAAGACCGACTCCTACGACGCGATCGTCTCCGCGACGGGCGCCATGGGCGGGCGTCCCACGGTGATCGCGGCGATGGAGTACGGCTTCATCGGCGGCTCGATGGGCGTCGTGGTCGGCGAGAAGGTCACGCGCGCGATCGAGAAGGCGGTCGAGCAGAAGCGGCCGCTGGTGGTCGTCTCCTGCTCCGGCGGCGCGCGCATGATGGAGGGTACGCTGTCGCTCATGCAGATGGCCAAGATCTCGGCGGCGCTCCTGCGGCTGCAACAGGCGCGGCTGCCGTTCCTGAGCCTGCTCACCGATCCCACGACGGGCGGCGTCACCGCGTCCTTCGCGATGCTCGGCGACCTCAACATCGCCGAGCCCGGCGCGCTCATCGGCTTCGCGGGTCCGCGCGTGATCGAGCAGACGATCCGCCAGAAGCTGCCCGAGGGCTTCCAGCGCTCCGAGTTCCTGCTCGAGCACGGGATGCTCGACATGGTGGTGGACCGGCGCGAGCTCAAGAAGGCGCTGGTCCGCTCGCTGCAGCTGTTGATGGACTAGGGGGCCCGCGGGCCACGGCGCCGATGCCGCGCATCGACCTGAACGCGGACCTTGGCGAGGGCTTCGGCGCCTGGGCGATGGGCGCGGACGAGGCGCTGCTCGAGCACGTGACGTCCGCGAACGTGGCGTGCGGCTTCCACGCCGGCGACCCGAGCGTGATCGACCGCACCGTCGCCCTCGCGGCGCGCAAGGGGGTCGCGATCGGCGCGCATCCCGGGCACTTCGACCTGCGCGGCTTCGGGCGCCGCGAGATCCAGGCCCCTGCGGGTGAGGTCGAGGCCGACGTGCTCTACCAGGTGGGCGCGCTCTCCGCCTTCGCGCGGGCGCACGGCGCCCGCCTGCTGCACGTCAAGCCGCACGGCGCGCTCTACAACCAGGCGGTCGACGACCCCGCGCTCGCGGCGGCGATCGCGCGCGGCGCCTCCCGCGTCAGCCGCGAGCTCGTGCTCGTGGGCCTGGCGGGGACGGCGACGATGCGCGCGGCGGCCGAGGCGGCCGGGCTGCGCTTCGCGGCCGAGGCGTTCGTCGACCGCGCCTACGACGCGCGCGGCCGGCTCGTGCCACGCTCGCGGCCGGGAGCGGTGGTGAGCGATCCCGCGGTCGCCGCCGAGACGGCGCTGCGCCTCGCGCGCGACCGCGTGGTGCGGACGCTCGAGGGCGGCCTTCTCGCGGTCGAAGCCGACACGCTCTGCCTGCACGGCGACAACCCGAACGCGCTCGGCTTGGCGCGGGCGGTGCGCGAGACGCTCGAGCGCGCCGGCGTGAGCGTCCAGGCGCTCGCGCGTTGAGCGTTCCGCGGCTGCTCCCGCTCGGGGACGCCGCGTTCTCGGTCGAGCTCGGCGGCGGGCTCGACGCGGCGACGAACGCGCGCGTGCGCGCGCTCGACCGCGCGCTGCAGTCGCGGCCCTTCGACGGCTTCCTCGAGGCGGTGCCGACGCTACGCTCGCTGCTCGTGCTCTACGACCGGTCCGCGCGACGGCCCTGCGAGGTCGCGCGCGAGCTCGCGCGGCGGCTCAACGTACGCACCGCCTCCGAGCCGCCGGGGCGGCTCTTCGAGGTGAAGACGCTCTACGGCGGCGACGCCGGGCCCGACCTCGAGCCGCTCGCCCGCGCGCGCGGGCGGAGCGAGCGCGAGCTGGTCGCGCTGCACGGTGCCCGGGAGTACACGGCGCTCATGCTGGGCTTCAAGCCGGGCTTCGCCTACCTCGGCCTCGTGGCCGAAGAGCTCGAGTGCCCGCGGCACCGGACGCCGCGCGTACGGGTTCCGGCCGGATCGGTCGGGATCGCGGGGCGCCAGACCGGCATCTACCCGGTCGCCTCGCCGGGCGGCTGGCAGCTGGTCGGCCGCACCTCGCTCAGCCTGTTCGACCCGTGGCGCGAGGAGCCGTCGCTCTTTGCGCCGGGCGACCGCGTCCGCTTCGTCGCGGTGTCCGAGCTCCCCGAGCCGGCGCCCGCCGCGCCCCCCGAGCACGCGGCGTCGGCTCCCGTCGCGATCGTGCGCGAGGCGGGACTGCTCACGACGGTGCAGGACACGGGCCGTGTCGGGCTGCGGCGGCTGGGCGTCGGCCGCGCCGGCGCGGCCGACGGGCCGGCGCTCGCCGCCGCCAACCGCGCGGTCGACAATCCCGCGCAGGCCGCCGGGCTCGAGTGCACGGTCGCGGGCCCGACGCTCGAGTTCCTGGCGCCGGTGCGCTTCGCCGTCGCGGGCGCCGACCTCGGGGCCGTGCTCGAGCGTGCCGACCTCGGCGACTGGCCGCTCCCGCGCGGCGCGAGCGTCCTCGCGCGTCCCGGCAACCGGCTGCGGCTCACCGGGAGGCGCGACGGCTGCCGCGCCTACGTCGCGATCGCGGGCGGCCTCGACGTGCCGCCCGTGCTCGGCTCGCGCGCGACCGATCTCGCGTGCGGTTTCGGCGGGCTCGCAGGGCGGCCGCTCCAGGCCGGGGACGTGCTCGCGCTGTTGGCCGCGCCGCGGCACGCCGAGGGTCCGCGCTTCCGGCCGGCGCCCGCCGCGCGGTCCGTGAGCGTGCGCGTGGTGCTCGGCCCCCAGGACGACCATTTCGACGCGGCGACACTCAGGCACTTCCTGGCCGAGCCCCGGCGCGTCGGCCCGAGCTCCGACCGCATCGGGCTGCGCCTCGAGGGCGAGCCGCTGCGTCACAGCGGCCCCGCCGAGATCCTGTCGGACGGCATGCTGCCCGGGTCGATCCAGGTCCCGCCCGACGGCCGGCCGATCGTGATGCTCGCCGACGGGCCGACGACGGGCGGCTACCCGAAGATCGCCACGGTGCTCACGGAAGACCTGCCGCTGCTCGCGCAGCTGCTGCCCGGCGAAGGAGAAGTGCGATTCGAGAAGGTCCTGCTCGAGGACCTGTAGGCAGCGGAGGGGGGTCTGGGGGAGGAAGTCCCCCCAGCTGGAAAGAAACTCATGGCTCAAGGAAGGAGGCAACCGACCTGGCCGTTGTGGTTCCCTCGAGAGGATCCCCTTTAGGAGATGACAGACCTTCTGCTGTGGGAGCGTCCTCCAGCGAGAGCCTCTGCGCATGCCGGCTCCCAAGATCGTCCTCGCGGACAGGCTCCTCAAGATCGTCCTCGCGGAGTGGACGAACGGCGAGGGGCTGCTGCTTCCTTCTTTGAACCGGGGGATTCCATCCCCCGGACCCCCTGGGTTTCCTAAAGCTCTTCCATGGTGCGCGGCCGGCCGAGCTGGAAGCCCTGTGCGTGGGTGAAGCCGATCTCGGCGCAGACACGGGCTTCGGCGGTGGTCTCGATGCCTTCGGCCACCGTCTTCACCAGCAGCTCGCGCGCGAGCGTCAGCAGCGACTGCAGCAGCCGGCGCTTGGCGAGCGGCGCCTGGTCGATGCTCGCGACGAAGCGCTGGTCGAACTTGAGGTAGTGGGGCGGGGCCTCTGCGAGCTCGAGCAGCCGCGCCTGGCCGGCGCCGAAGTCGTCGTAGGCGAGCGCGATCTTGCGATCGTCGAGCAGCGCACGCAGCTCGGAGATCTGCGCCGGCCGCGACAGCACGCTCTCGTGGATCTCGAGCGCGAGGTCGAGCTGCGGCGCCATCGCGCGCAGCTCGTCGAGCGACTCGAGCAGCCCCGGCCGCTGCAGCTCCGCCGGGTGCGTGTTGAGGAACACCGTCGGCAGGTCGCGGCGGCGCGAGGCGAGCTCGACGGCCTTGCGTCGGAACAGCCGGCTGAGCTCCGCCTCGCGCCCGATGCTCTCGGCGATGCGCAGGAGCTCGAGCGGGCCCTCCGGCAGGCGCGGGTGGCAGCCGCGCCCGAGGGCCTCGTAGGCCTGGACCGTGCCGCGCGACAAGAGCACGATCGGCTGGAACACCGTCGTGACCTGGCCCTCGCGCAGCAGCTCTCGCAGCTCGCGCGTGCCCTCGGCGAAGCGGTGCGGCAGCTTGCGCTCCTCGACGGCGACGGTGGTCGCGCGCCCGTAGGGCCCGCTCTCGGGCTTGCCGTCGCTCGGGTCCGAGCGGCCGACGCGGAACTCGAAGTCGGCGAAGTGCACGATGTCGCCCTCGGCGAGCTGCGCGTCGCGCACGCGGTCGCGGTTCACGAAGCTGCCGTTGCGGCTGCCGAGGTCGCGCAGCCGCAGGCCCTGGTCGCCCGCGTAGATCTCGGCGTGGAGCTTCGAGACCGACTCGCCCGGCAGCACCAGCTCGAGGCCCTGGCGCCGGCCCACCCGGAACGGCAGCACGCCGATCCGGACGCGGCGCAGCGCGCCGCCGTCGGAGACGGTCTCGAGGTAGAAGCCGCGCGGCTCGTCGCCGCTCACGCGCGCGTGCCGGCCATCGCTCGCTCCTAGAGCAGCCGCCGCGCCTGCGTGCCGGTCTCGTGGAGCTCGCGCGTGGCCTGGCGCTGGCGCAGCAGCAGGCGCTCGGTCTCGGCCGCGGTTGCGGGCGGCCCGCACAGGTTGCCCTGCATGCGGTCGCACTGCATGCGCACCAGGTTCACGCGCTGCGCCTCGCTCTCGACGCCCTCGGCGACCACCTTCAGCCGGCGCGCGCGTCCGAGCGCGATCGCGGCGCTGATCACGGCCTCGAGGTCGCGGTTAGAGGCGGCGCCGCTCACCACGCTGCCGTCGATCTTGATCGAGTCGAGCGGGTAGCGGTAGAGGTGCGCCAGGCGACTCTCGCCGGAGCCGAAGTCGTCGAGGGCGATGCGCAGCCCCAGCCGCCGCAGCTCGCCGAGCCGCTCGATCGCGAGCTCCGGGTTGCGCACGAGCTCGCTCTCGCGCACCTCGAGCTCCAGGCACTCGGGCGGCAGCCCGGTCTCGTCGAGCACGCGGCGCACCAGCTTCACGAGCGAGGCGTGCGCCAGCTGACGCTGCGACACGTTCACGGAGATGGCGAGCGCCGAGTGGCCGGCGTCCTGCCACTTGCGTCCCTGAACGCACGCCGCGCGCAGCGTCCACTGGCCGAGCGGGACCGCCAGCCCGGCCACGTCGGCGAGCGAGATGAAGTCGGCGGCGTGCTCGACGCCCTGCTCGCGGCGCCAGCGCAGCAGCGACTCGACGCTCACGATCGTGCCGGTCTCGCAGTCGACCACCGGCTGCCAGTAGAGCTCCAGCTCGCCCTGCACCAGCGCGCGCCGCAGCTGCGTCTCGGTCGCCTGGCGCTCCGCCACGAGCGCCCGCGAGCGCGGCGCGTGGACGTCCCAGGCGTCGCCGCCCTTCTCCTTGGCGCGCTTCATCGCGACGGTCGCGTTCTGCAGCAGGGAGTCGGTGTCGGGCCCGTCGTCCGGGAAGAGCGCGATGCCGAGGCTCGCCGTCACCAGCAGGTCGTGGCCGCCGATGCTGAAGGGGCTCCGCAGCGCGAGGCGCAGCTTGTCGGCGATCACGGTGACGTCCTCGTCGCGCTTGATGCCCGGCAGCAGCACGGTGAACACGTCGCCGCCGGAGCGCGCGATGGTGTCGCCCTGGCGCAGGCTGCTCTCGAGCGCTAGCGCCACCGAGCGCAGCAGGTCGTCGCCGTGGCTCCTGCCCAGGCGATCGTTGACGCGCGCGAAGGCGTCGAGCCCGAGCTGTACGACGGCGAGCTTGTGCTTGTGCCGCTGCGCGTGGACGATCGCCACTCCCAGGCGGTCGGCGAAGCGGCGCGCGCTCGCCACGCCCGTGAGCGCGTCCTGGTCGGCGAGCGCGCGGATTTCCTCCTCGAGGCGCTCGCGCGTCGAGCGCTCGCCCGCGAGCGACCCGCGCGCCTCGCGCAGCTCGTCGCGCAGGCGGCGGACCTCCGCCTCGAGCTCGACCTCGCGCGACGCGGACGGCGGCTCGGGAGCCGCCGCGCTGGCGGATTCGAGAGCCGCCGGCGCGGCAACCGGGGAATCGGCGATGGGCTCGGCCGGCGGCGACACTGCTGCGGCGTCAGCGACCGCTGGGGGCGCGGGGGTCGCATCGGCCGCGGGCGCGGGGGTCGCGTCGGCCGCGGGCGCGGGGGTCGCGTCGGTCGCAGCCGGGGGGGGCGCAGCGGCAGCGGCCGCAGGGACCGCATCGGCGGGGGCGGGCGCGACGGGCTGCTGCAAAGCCTCCGGCGCGGAAGGCACGCTCGTCTCGGAAGCCAAAGGGGCGGCGTCCTTGGCCTCGAGCAGCAGCCCTTCCGCCGCCGGAGCCGGCGCGGAGTCGGCGACGGCAGCGATCGCGGACGCGAGCGAGGCCTCGGCAGCGGCCGGCTGAGGCCGCGCGTCGCGCGCGGGGAACCCCAGGAACGACCTGAGGCGGCTCATCCATTCGGGCATCGGCGGCGGCCTCAAGCTATCCGACCGCGCCACGGGCGGTCAAGGCGCCGCCTCGATCGCGCCCGCCGCCTCGCGCAGCCCCGGACGCTCGGGGTCGAGCTCGGCCGCGTGACGTGCGAGCCCCGCGGCCACCGCGTGGCGACCGAGCGCCTGCTCCACGCCGGCCAGCATCAGCCAGGACTCCGCGTGCGCGGGACGGCGGCGCAGCACCGCGGCGAGCGCCGCGCGCGCCCGCTCCAGGCGCAGGCGGCGCGCCGCTTCGACGGGCGCCGTCGCGGCCGCGACCACCTCCTGCCGCGCGGCCGTCCAGCCCTCGCGCGGCAGAGCGACGGTCGCGAGCGCGAGGAGCCCGGCGGCCGCAGCGAGCGCGAGCGTCGCGCCTCGCCGCAGCGGCCGGGGCCGCGTGCCGGCGCCGGCGGCGACCGCCGCGGCGGCGAGCGCCGCGAGCGCCGCGTTCGACGGGATGCGCAGGTTGAAGTCGACGGCCGAGTGCACCGCGAGCGCGACCAGCGCGGCGAGCGCTCCCTCGCCGATGCCGCGCCCGAGCGGGCCGCGCCCGCCGCGGCCGCGGCCGTAGGCGGCGACGAGCGACGCCGCTCCCGCGAGAACGAGCCCGAGCCCCAGCGCGCCGGTCTCGGCGAGCGTCTCGAGGTAGTCGTTCTCGGGATGCTCGACACGCAAGACGCCCCAGCCGTGCTTGAAGCGTGGGTAGGCGTCGTGGAACGCCCCGAGGCCGTGTCCCAGCGCCGGGCTCGCCGCCCAGAGCGAAAGCGCCCCCGTCCACGTCTCGACGCGGAATGACGCGCCTTTCAGGCTCGCGATGCGCTCCTGCGCCTCGCGCGGCACCAGGCCGACGAGTGCCATGCCAACGGCGACCGTGAGCGCGAGCGCAGCCCACAGGCCGGGGCCCTCGGCGGTCGCCGAGCGCGCGCGGAGCGCGAGCAGGCAGAGCGAGCCCGCGGCGAGCGCCAGCACGCCGCCGCGCGACGTCGAGGCGAGCGAGGCGAGCGCCATCGCCAGGCTCGCCGCGAGCACCAGCATCACCGCTCCGGCGCGCGCGTCCGTGGTCCAGTCGCGTCCGCGTCGCCGCGCGGCCGCGACGAGACCGAGCCCGAGACCGGCCGCGAGCAGCGCCGCCATCACGCTCCAGCCGGCGAAGTGGTTCTTGCTCACGAAGGGGCCGAACGGCGCCACGGTCGGGACCGCGACTCGGCCGAAGAGCAGCGCGCCGAAGCGGGCCCGCGCCAGGATCGCGTAGGCCGAGAGCGCGAAGCCCGCGAGCGCGACCGTTCCGAGCGCGGCGCGCGCCGGCCGCTCGCGCGAGAGCGCGGAGGCCGCGACGAGCGCGAGCAGCGCCAGTCCTCCCACGAGCGCGAGCGCTTGCAGCGTCGTGTCCGGGTCGACGGAGACGGGGTGCGCGCCCGCCCCGAGCAGCGCCGCGGCCTCCGGCTGCGTCGGGTGCCAGACCGTGTGGGACCCCGGCGCGAGCAGCCGGTGCAGCGTGGGCGGCAGCGGCACGAGCTGCAGCAGCACGAGCGCCAGGAAGCCCGCGAGCGGCCCGAGCGAAACGGCAGGAAGGAAGAAACCGCCGCGCCACGCGGCGAGCGCGAGCGCGGCAGCCGCCGCCAGCAGCGCCGCGACGGTGAGCGCGAGGCGCGCCCCGGGCAGCACCGCTCCCATGGCCCAGGGCGCCGAGACCGCGAGCAGCACGAGACACGCAAGCGCGAGCGTCGCGGGGCGGGAGGCCTCGTCCGGTGGCACCACCACCGCGATTCCAGGGGCCGCGCTAGCCCAGGGCTGCGGTGGCGGGCGTGGGCGCGGCGGGCGGCAGGAAGGCGGCGGTGGGCCGGCCGAGGAGGTAGCCCTGGCCGTACTCGATCCCGAGCTCGAGCAGCGTCTGCAGCTCGCCCTCGCGCTCGATGCCCTCCGCGATGATCGTGGAGCCGATGCGGTCGGCGAAGGCCTTGAGCGCGCGCGTCATCTCGCGCCGGATGTTGCTCGAGTCGATGTTCTTGACCAGCTGGCGGTCGAACTTGAGGTAGCGCGGGTTGAGCTTCGCGATCTTCTCGAGCCCCGACGAGCCGGCGCCCACGTCGTCGACGGCGATCGAGAAGCCGTGGCCCTTGAGCTCGACCAGCGCCGGGACGAAGACTTCGTAGTTCTCGATCGCTTCCTTCTCGGTGATCTCGAGCACCACGCGGTCCGGGCTCAAGCCGTTGTCGCGCGCCAGCTCGATGAGCGCCTGCCCCTGGAACTCGGGATCGTACATCGCCGAGGGGAACACGTTCACGAACAGCTTGGCGCCGTCCGGCAGCGACGCGGCCGAGGCCAGCGCGCGGCGACGGCACTTGCGGTCGAGCTCGAAGACGAGGTCGACCCGGCGCGCCATCTCGAACATTGGCAGGGGCATCTGGTAGACGCTGTTGACGGGCCCGCGCGTGAGCGCCTCGTAGCCGAGCAAGCTCCGGCGGCGCAGCTCGACGATCGGCTGGAACACGGTGCTGAGCTGGTCGCCGAGCAGCACCTCCTGCAGCTCGCAGCGGTCCTGCAGCTCGCGCTGGGCGCGCAGCACGTGCACGCAGCTCCAGCCTTCCTCCACGAGCCGCGACACGAGCCGCTCCGGCATCACGAGCGGGTTGTAGAAGGCGAGCGAGTAGCCGACCGAGACCCGGCGCAGGCTGTCGATGTAGGGGCTCGTGAGCCGCGTCAGCTTGCCGTTGATGTGGCCCTCGACGCGCGCGGCGGCCGCCTTCAGGTCCGCGATCTTCAGCGGCCCCTCGCGCCGCTTGGGCGAGAAGAACACCAGGAAGGCGTCGCCGCCGCGGTCGTTCAGGCAGATGATGTCGTCATGCCGCACCTCGTGGCCCTTGAGCTCGAACACGAGGTCGCGCGCCATCCCCATCACCTTGCCGAACGCCGACGAGCCGTACTGGTGCTCGATCTGCGCGAGCCCCGAGGTGTCGATCAGCAGCAGGCCCAGGCACTGCTGCTGCACGAGAACGCGTCGCAGGTCCTCGACGCGGTCGCGGTAGGGGAAGGCCGAGTCTGCGGGGCGCGGCTCGATGCGCGAGGGCAGGGTCATCCGCGCCTCACCGCTACCGGCGAAACGGCCGCTGCCGCTGCCGCCGCGCGCGCCGGCAGTACGCGGTTTCGGCCAGCGCGCTTGGCTTCGTAGAGCGCCTCGTCCGCCGCGTGCAGCAGGCTGTCCTTGTCGAGGCCGTGCAGCGGGTACTCGGCGACCCCGCCGCTGATGCTGATCCGCTGGAGCGGCTGCTTGTCGGCGAACGCGAACGGGTGCGACGCCAAGAGCGCGCGGACCTTCTCGGCGGCGGCGAGCGCCTGGCTGGACGCGGTGTGGGGCATGATGAGCAGGAACTCCTCCCCGCCGAAGCGGCCGAAGATGTCGTCCTTGCGCACGGCTTCGCTCACCAGGCTCGCGAGCTGCTGCAGCAGCTTGTCGCCGGCGAGGTGGCCGTTCGTGTCGTTGTAGTTCTTGAAATTGTCGATGTCGAACAGAAACACCGAGAGCCCCGGCGTCGCGGCGCCGGCGCTGCGCTGGTCGTAGGCCGTGCACGCGGCGCGGTAGATGAGCTCGTTGAGCGTCTGCTCCAGGTGCTTCTTGTTGAATATGCGCGTGAGCCCGTCCATCTCCGCGGTCGTCTTCATGCGGCTCACCTGTGCCGCCGTGTGCAGCACCTGCGCGCCCGTCTGCGTGACGAGCCGCAGCGCCGTCTTCGGGTCGCCGCTGCGCCGCGGCTTCGACAGCACGATCACCCCGAGCGTGTCCTGGTCGAACACGAGCGGCGCGATCAGCTCCGGCTCGGGCAGCCCCGGCAGCGGCTCGCCGGGCTTGATCCGGCTCGCCGCCGTCTCGGCCTTGAGGTCGGCGCGGCTCACGACCATCTGCGACTCGGCCGCGAAGCCGATCTCGCCCGCGGCGAGCGGCACCTCGGTCCCGACCGTGACGCCGGTCGCTTCGGGATAGGCCGCCGCCACGACCAGGCGCGGCGGCTTCCCCTTCTCCCCCTTGGCGTCCGCACGCCGCACCAGCACGGCGACGTGCTGCGGATCGAGGCTGCGCTGCACGATGTTCAGCAGCACCGCCGGGATCTGCCGCTCGGTGAGCCCGCTGTAGAGCTCGCGCGCGAGGCGCGGGAAGTCCTTCAGGAACTGGTTCAGGAACTTGAGGTCGTCCTCGAGCGCGGCGTTCGTCCGCTTGAGCTGCGTGAGCTGCTGCCCCGCGCCCGCGCGATCCGCGCGCGCTTCCCCGGCCGTGCTGCGCAGCCGCAGCAGGATCGGGACGAGGAGCCCCGCCGTGATGGCGAGCCCCAGGAAGAACGCTATGAACTGAGACGCGCTTCCCCCGGACTCCACGGGCACCTCCGATCCGCGAACGTAGCAACGCGCGTGCCGACGCGCGCACCCTTACGCGGTCACTTATTGTCCACACCCCGGCCTTCCGGTTCCAGGATCCGAGAGCGCGCACGTCCGAAAAGCGGCGCTGCCCTCGATCGGCGAGTGTTCTAGAATGCCCCGGTACCGTGGCTCCCGTCTCGCTCCTGGGACGGGCGCAGGGGTGCTCATGCGGGGCAAGCTCAAGACGCTCGTGCTCGTCGGAGTCGTGGCGAGCGCGGCGCTCGTCCCGCTGTTCGGCGACCCGCGCCAGACGCCGGTGACGCATCCGCTGTGGGCGCGCATGCTGCTGCGCTCGCTCGAGATGACGGACGCGGTCCGCGCGAGCGCGCAGGCGTCTCAAGTGTTCTCGGCGCTCGCCCCGCGCGACAGTCTCGCGTACTCGGCCGATCGCTTCCTGCGGGCCGAGGGCGCCCTGCTCCAGGGCGAAGGCCGCTCCGCGGTGCTGAGCGCCGGCGCGACTCCGGCCGAGGTGACCTTCGCGGTTCCGATCGCGCGGCCCGGCGACTACCACCTGCGCGCGCGCCTGTCGGACCCGAGCGGCTCTCCGTGCACCGCCGAGCTGCGGCCGCTCGCGGGCGGCGACGCGCTCAAGAGCTTCACGCTGGTTCCCGCGGCCGCGACCGCGTGGGTGTCGGCGGGCAGCGCGCACCTCGACCCGGGCGGCTACGCGGCCGAGTTCCTGCTGCCGCCAGGCGCCACGCTCAGCCAGGTCGAGCTGGCCCCGCCCTGCGTCAACCCGATCGAGCCCGCGGGCGGCTGGCAGCCTGAGGCCGTCACCACCACCGAGGACGTCGCGCTCACGGTGCTCGAGGCGATCGACCTCGAGTCGGAGCTGCCGCCCGCGGCGAGCCCGATCGAGCTCGGCGGCGACAGCTTCCAGGTGGAGGCGCCGCAGGCGGCCCTCGAAGCGCGCGCGCGCAGCGTCGGGCTCGAGGCGCTCACCCTGCGCGCCGGCAAGGGCGGGCTGATCGCGATCGTGTCCTTCGAGGTGCCGGAGGGCGGGCTCTACCACCTCTCGGCGTTCACCACCCCGGGGTCCGGCCAGCGTTTCCTGGTGGACGGCTGCCGGAAGGCGGTGGTGTGCCCGGGCGGCGCGAGCGGCTGGCGCCCGATCATGAGCCAGAGCTTCTCCGTGGGCCGCCACACGCTGCAGCTCACGCTCGGCGAGGGCGCGGCCCTCGAGCGCGTGCGCATCGAGCGCAAGAAGGCGACGCCCGCGGACTACGTCGCGACGCTGCGGCGGCTGGGGTTCGATCCCGGCCCGCAGGGCGCGGTCGCACGCGGCAAGGCGCTCGACGCGATGCGCTTCGTGCACGCCCAGCGTCACTCGCTCTTGGCCACGCTGTGCGGCGACCGGCTGCAGATCGAGGAGCCGCCCGGGCTGCCCGCGCAGATCGCCGGCAGCGGGCCGGGAACGACGCCGGAACGGCCGGGACCGGGAGGCGGCGTCGAGGTGCCGCCGTCGCTGCCGCAGCCGATCCCGCAGCCGATCCCGCCGCCGCTGCTGCCGCCGCAGCCGCCGAGCTCGCCCACGACTCCGAGCAGCTGAGCGAAGGCCCCGGCGCATGGCGCTCCTCAACCACGCGACGAAGGAGATCACCGCCAAGCTCGTCTACTACGGGCCCGGCCTCGGCGGCAAGACCACCAACCTGCAGTGGATCCACGACCATCTGTCCTTCGAGTCGAAGGGCAAGCTCGTCTCGCTCGCCACGCAGACCGACCGCACGCTCTTCTTCGACTTCCTGCCGGTGGAGCTCGGCACGATCCGCGGCCTGCGCGCGCGAATGCAGATCTACACGGTGCCGGGCCAGGTGTTCTACGAGGCCACGCGGCGCATGGTGCTGAAGGGCTGCGACGCGGTGGTGTTCGTGGCCGACAGCCAGGCCGCGATGCTCGACGCGAACGCGGAGAGCCAGCGCAGCCTGCGCCAGAACCTGCTCGTCAACGAGATCGACCCCTCGATTCCGCAGGTGATCCAGTACAACAAGCGCGACCTGCCGACGGCGCTTCCCGTGTCGGTGCTCGACGAGCGGCTGAACTCCAAGGGGCTTCCCGCTTTCGAGGCGGTCGCGGTCAGGGGCGTGGGCGTCGAGGAGACGCTCAAGGGAGTCACGCGCGCTCTCTTCCAGTGGCTCGCCCGCTACTACGGCGACGCGGACTCGGGGCCCCCTGCGGAGGCCGTGGCCCGGTCGGCGTCCATAGCGCCTTCGGTGGTGGTGCCGCCGCGGCCCGTGCCGTCGTTGCGCGGCGCGGGCGCCAGGACGCAACCGGCGGCGCGCACGCCTCCGCCCCCGACGTCGGCGGCTTCGTCCACGGGTCGGCCGGAGCCCGGCTTCGTCCGCGCCCATCCCGTTCCGCTGCCACCGAGCCCTCCCGCCGCCGCGGCGGCCGCGGCACCAGCCGGCGACCCGCGCCCCGCACCGTCGACGACGCCCGCGGCGCTGCCGGGAGACCCGCAGCCGGACGGCCAGGGCCTGCGCGCCGACCAGTGGGTCTATCTGCTCGGCGGATCGCAGCGCGGTCCGATCGAGCTCGACGACCTCGTGGACCTCGTGCTCACGAAGATCCCCGAGAACACCAAGGTCTGGCGGCCGGGGCTCGACGGCTGGGTGGCGGCCAACCACGTCTCCCCGATCGCGGAGGAGATCCCGCCGCCCGTGCCGATCCCCGGCCTCGGGCGCAGGTGGGGCGACGAGGACATGCCCGACTTCAACACCGTGCCTCCGATGCTGCGCACGGTGCTGATCGCGGACGAGGACCAGGCCTTCCGCAAGTACCTGGCGATGCCGCTCGCGGCGCAGGGCTTCACGATCTACGAGGCCGCCGACGGCGCCGCGGCGTGGCAGCTCGCGGTGCAGCACCGGCCCTGGATGATCCTGGTCGACATCTCGATGCCCGAGGTGGACGGCTTCGAGTTCTGCCGTCGCGTGCGCAACCACCCGATGCTCGCGCGGCTGCCGCTGCTCTTCATATCGGGCTCGGACAAGTACAAGGAGCGCTACCGCGCGCTCCAGATCGGGGCCGACGACTTCCTCTCCAAGAACCTGCCGGTGCGCGAGCTGCTGATGCGCATCCAGCTGCTGATGACACGCTACTCGGACCTCGCCGCCGCGGAGCCGCTGTCGGGCGCCGCGGACCCGGCCGGGGCCTTCCACGGCCGGATCGAGGTGTTCGGCGCGCCCGCGCTCCTGCAGATGTGCGCCCAGAGCCGGCTCGACGGCGTCTTCAGCTCCTTTGCCGAGGACGCCCAGAACACGACGACGCACCTGGGCTTCCGGGGCGGCGACATCGTCTCGGCCACGGTCGGTCCGCTGCGCGGCGCCGAGGCCGTGTACGCCTTCCTCGCCTGGAAGAAGGGCAGCTTCAAGTTCACGCCGGGCGATCCGGGCTCCGGCGAGCCGCTCGCACACAGCGTCGAGCACCTGCTGCTCGAGGGCTGCCGGCTGCTCGACGAGTCGCAGAAGGACGGCCCGGGCGAAGGCGCCGCTCCCGCCTGAACGCCTCCGCTCAGCCCGGGAACCGCGCGGCGTCGAGCTCCCGCAGCAGCAGTGGCGCGAGCTCGTCCGCTTCGCCGCGCTCGCCCTTCAGGACGAGCGCCCGCGAGACGGCGCGCTCGAGCGCCGCGAGCGACTGCCGCGGGCGCAGCCGCGCCGGCACCGTGTGCGCCAGCATCTCGAGCACGGCCTGACCGGGCGTGAGCGCCTCCGGCCGCCAGCGCGCGTCGGCCGTGTGCGTCGCGAGCACCACCATGCCGACGGGCAGCGGGGCCCGGGCGCTCCGGGCGCCGAGCTCCTCGGCGCTCGGCCGCCGCACGTGCAGGTCGCAGCCTCCCGCACCGCGGATCGACAGCGGCTTGGCGAACGGGTGGACGTGGCCACGCGCGTCGAGCACGGCGAACTCGTCCGACAGGTAGGCCGCGCCGGCGCGGATCAGCTCGAGGACGAGCGTCGTCTTGCCGCTGCGGCTGCGGCCCGGCAGCACGATCGCGCTCCCGCGCCAGCCGACGACGCCGGCGTGGACGAACGTCCGTCGCGTCGCCCGCGCCGCGAGGCACTGTCGCAGCTCCGACTCGACGACCGCGAGGACCTGGGCGATGTCGCGCGTGCGCGCGCGGCGACGCCCACCCGCGTAGACCCGGCTCGGGCGCGAACCCGAGGGATCGATCCACACCGAGAAGAGCTCGTCCACGAGCGTCGACCGGCTGGCCCGGCACCCCGGAGGCAAACGGCCCGTGAGCTCGGCCATGAGCTCGGGAGCGTTCGTCCGCAGCCCGAGCCGCACACCGTGGGCGGCGACGCACGTCCCGGCACGCCACGAAACGCGCTCCAGCCGCGCCGTGCTTCGAAGCCGCCGCGCGCGCGGCGCGAGGGTGGGCAGGCCCTCGATCACGTTCTTCCTCCCGGCTCACGCAGTCTAGCAGAGCGCGTGTCCGGGCGTCCGCGCCGTCCGGTTAGCGCGGGCGTTTTTCGAGGCTGAAGAGTAAGTTGTATTGGATTTCTTCAAGCGTTACACTCACACGCCGTTTTCACGGGTTGCGTGCTCCCGTGTGGCCGGCAGCATTGTCGGTAGCCGTCAGCGTGTCCGAAAAGGGGACATCCGAGACGAGAGGCAGCTCGATGCAACTTCAGGCGGCTCCGCGAGAAAGGGCCACTCCAGCGGGTGGGACCCGAGGCACGCGACTTGCGCCCATGCCAGGCTCGGGGTGAGGTATGCGCGGCGGCTGGCAGGGCAGGGCGCACCCGGCGAACGCCGGGGCGCTCCCGCATGAGGCTCTGACGGCATGAGCCTGCTCGCCGCGCTCGTGCTCTTTGCCGCTTCCAGCCACGTCGACTCGGTCTACCTGACGAACACGGCCGAAGAGCGCCTCGCCGTGCGCGTCGCCCTGAGCGGCACGCCCGGGCTCGTGGCGGTGCACCGCGAAGGCGACGCTGCGCGCGTTTCGATCGGGGACGCGGCGCTCGCAGGCCCGTACGCCGGCAGTCAGCATTTCTCCTGGATGCCGTCCGGCGTCGACGCGACGCGCGCGTCCGCGACGCACGCCCGGCTCGACCGGCTGGAGATGGCGGCCACGGGCTCGGAGGTCAGCCTGCTCCTGCAAGTACCGCCCGAAGTCGCGGTCGACGTGCAGCGCGACACGCGCGGCCTGCTGCTGGTGTTCCGCCCCACGCCGAGCGAGACACGCTCGGTGGCGCAGGCAGCACCTCCAGCCGAGCGCGAGACCAGGCCTGCTGCGCCCGCCCCCGAACCGCAGGCGCCACCGTCATCGCCGCCCCAGCCGCAGCCTTCACCGTCGCCGTCGCCTCCGGCCTCCGGCGACACGAGCGAGCTCGCGAAGAAGCTGTTCCCCGCAACCGCGAGCGACGGGCAGCAGACCAAGAGCTCGGTGGCCGAGCTCTATGCGCAGCTGTTCCCGAGCGGCGCTCCGATCGCACAGCAGACGGAACCGGCAGTGGAGGCACCCGAGGCGACGGGGGACGAGGGCGCCGTGCTCGGCCCCTTCCGCGTGCGAGCGGGACTCGACCTGCGCTACGTGGAC
Source organism: uncultured Acidobacteriota bacterium (assembly GCA_963740655.1). Lineage (GTDB taxonomy): Bacteria > Acidobacteriota > Vicinamibacteria > Fen-336 > Fen-336 > DATBSL01. The sequence continues at coordinate 499,193 of CAVUFF010000009.1, read as the reverse complement.
GCCGACACCTTCGTCGAGTCGACCGCCGAGCCGACGCGCGACCACTATCTCGAGATCCAGCCCCGGCTCCTCGCCAAGGCGCCCGTCGGCGTGGGCGCCTTCAATCTCGAGTACTCGCCCGTCTTCCGCGCCTTCGCGACCTTCGACCAGGTGAACAGCAGCAGCCACCTCGTGGGCGCCGCGCTCGAGCTGCCCGTGGGAGCCAACGTGACGCTGCGGGCGCGCGATCGCTTCCAGAGCGGCGTGCTCGACACGCGCGTGGTCGACCCGGGCGGCGAGTACTTCTTCGGCCTCGGCCACTTCAACCGCAACGACGCCGACGCCGGCGCGAACATCAGCGTCGGCCCGCGCCTGAGCGTCGAGCTCGCGGGTGCGCTCGGCACCGTCCACTTCACCGAGCCGTCGAGCTTCTTCGACTACGACACGCGCAGCGCATCGGCCGGGCTCGGCTTCGAGCTCACGCCCCGCGTGCGTGCGACGCTGGCCTACGTCTACGACGCGGTCCCGCGGCCCGACGAGCGTCCGGAGGCCGAGGCGACCGCGCACTCGGCCCGCCTGACGCTCGCGGGCGACCTGCTGCCGCTGCTGACCGGCGATCTCGCGGTCGGCTTCCGCAGCCAGCGCGCCCCGAACGCGGGCCCGGGCGGCGACAGCTACGACGGCTTGACGCTGCGCGCGTCGCTGACGCGCGAGCTCGGCCGCGAAGCCGCGCTCTCGCTGTACGCGAACCGCTCGACTCCGGTGTCGGCCTTCGAACAGAACGCCTTCTACGTCTCGACCGGCGTCCAGGGTGTGCTGCGGGTGCCGCTCTTCTTCTCCGTCGAGGGTCGCGGCGGGCTCGACTACCAGTGGAACGACTACCGCACGCTGGCGAGCGAGATCGGCGTTCCCCGCGCGGACCGCATCTTCGGCTGGTTCGCCGGCCTGCGCCGGCCGATCGCGCGCAAGCTCGCTCTGTACGGCGCCTACCGCCGCGAGCAGCGCCGTTCCAACATCGACACCCTGGAAACCACCGCTGACGGGTTCTACTTCACGCTCGAGTGGGACATCTTCGGCACGCCGACCCGATGACGCCAGCGCTCGCGGCCGGACCGCTGTTCGCGATCCTCGCCCAGGCGGGGGCGGCGCCCGTGCCGCCCTACCGCGTGGGACCGGGCGACGTGATCGAGGTGGTCGTCGAAGGCCGCCCGGACCTGTCGCGCATGCCCACGGTGCAGACCACCGGGAGCATCTGGCTGCCGCGCGCGGGAGACGTCGAGGTGCGCGGTCTCAGCGTCGGCGAGATCGCCGCGCGGGTCGCCCCGCGCCTCGCGGCCGCCGACCTGCCGTCGCCGAAGGTGGCGGTGCGCGTGACCGGATACAATAGCCAGTTCATCTGGGTGCTGGGCGCGGTCAACCGGCCCGGACGCAAGCCGCTGCGCGGCGGGACCCGGCTCGTCGACGCACTGCTCGACGCCGGCGGCTTCCAGCAGGGGGCCTCGGGCGAGGTGGTGGTCGCGCGCGCGAACGGCAGCTTCGCGGACGGCACGCACGAGCTGCGCGTGCGCTTCAGCGGCAAGGACCCGGGCGCGGACGAGCTCGAGCGGCTCAGCCTGCCGCTCGCCGCCGGCGACCAGGTCACCGCCAGCCTGCAGCTCTACGTCGCGGTGAGCGGCGCGGTGGCCAAGCCCGGCCAGTACGTGTACGACCCGCAGCTCACGCTCACCGGGCTCGTCTACCGCGCGGGCGGGATGCTGCGCTCGGGCTCCGACCGCGTCCTGCTGCGGCGCGGCGGCTCGGAGCAAGAGGTGGACCTGGGCGTGGTGCGCAACGGGCGCGCGCCGGACGTGGCACTGCTGCCGGGGGACGAGCTCGTGGTCAAGGCGCGGCGGCCGTGAACCCGCAGCTTCCCGGCGGCCGCCCGGCCCTGCAGGACGCACCTCGCGACGTCGAGGTGCGCTACTACGTGGAGCTGCTGTGGCGGCGGCGCGTGCTCCTCGCGGCGGCGGCGATCTCCGGGCTGGCGCTCGCCGTGCTGGCGGCCGAGCTGCAGGTGCCGCGCTACGAGGCGCGCACCCTGCTCCAGGTGATGCCCCCGAACCCCACCTCGCTCAACGTCACCGACGCGCTCGTCTCGACCGGCAACCCGATACGCGACCGCCAGTTCTTCAACACCCAGCTGAACGTGCTGCACTCGCGCGCGGTCGCCGAGCGCGTGCTGGACAGGCTCAAGCTGAAGCAGTCGTTCCCGGGCGCTGCGGACCCGGTGGGCGCGTTCCTGGCCGGGGTCGCGGTCGAGCCGATCCCCGAAACCTACGTGGTCGAGGTCAAGATCACGGGCAACGACCCGAAGGACGCGGCGCTCTGGGCCAACACGCTCGCCGACGTCTACATGGACTACAGCATCGAGGGCCAGGTCGAGGCCGCGCGCCGCGCCTACAAGTGGGTGAACGAGCGGCTGGCCGAGACCCAGACCGGGATGCAGCAGGCGCAGGACAAGCTCTTGAAGAGCTACCAGGGCCAGGACCTGTTCGTGCCCGAGGGAAGTGTCTCCGCGATCACGACCTCGATCACCAAGCTCACCGACGACCACATCCAGGCGCAGGCGCGGCGCATCGAGCTCGAGGCCCAGCTCGGCGAGTTCCAGGAGGCGCGCCGCCGCGGCCGCGGCATCGACGCGATCCCGCAGGTGGGCGGCGACGCCGTGGTCGCGGACATGAACGGCCGCATCCAGGCGCTCACGCTCGAGCTGGCGCGGCTGCACGAGAAGTACAAGGAAGGCCACCCGGAGGTGCAGAAGGTCCAGGTCCAGATGCAGCAGCTGCGCAAGGACCGCGAGGCGCGCGTCGCCCAGATCGAGGAGGGCATGCGTGCCGAGTACCGGCAGCTCCAGCGCAAGGAGCAGGAGCTCGAGGCCACGATCCAGCAGCACAAGGGCCGCGCGGCCGACCAGAGCCTGAAGCTGACCGAGCTCGAGTCGCTCAAGAAGCAGGCCGACTCGGCGGCGGGGCTCTACAGCGTCCTGCTGCAGAAGCTGAACGAGACCAACATCGCGGCGTCGATCCAGAACAACAACGTGCGGCTGCTCGACCGCGCCGTGGTGCCCGTCGCGCCGGTGTGGCCGCGCAAGCGGCAGATCGCGCTCGTGGGCCTGCTGGGCGGCATGCTGCTCGGGGCCGGCTTCGTGCTGCTGCGCGACTCGCTCGACAATACGCTCAAGGACGCCGACGACATCGAACGCCACCTGCACCTCGAGCTCTTGGCGTCGATTCCACGCTACACGAAGGAAGACGTCGCGCTCGCGACCGAGGCCTACCAGAACCTGCGCACCGCGCTGCTCTTCGCGCGGCGCGGCGCCGACGGGCAGGTGGTGCTGGTGACGGGGACGGCGCCGGGCGAGGGCAAGACCACGACGCTCGTGAACATGGCGCGGCTGCTCGCGGTCTCGGGCGAAAGCGTGGTGGTGGTCGACTGCGACCTGCGGCGGGCGAACCTGCACGCGCGGCTGGGCGTGCCGCGCGAGCCGGGCTTCACCGACCACTTCGTGACGAGCGTCGAGGTCGCGGCGCTGGTTCGTGCCTCGGGGATCCCGAACCTGGCGGTGCTCCCCGCGGGCAAGCTGCCACCGAACCCGCCCGCGATCCTGGGGCGCCCCGAGCTCGCGGCGGCGTTCGCGGAGCTCAAGCGGCGCTACCGCTGGGTGCTGGTGGACTCGCCGCCCGTCGCCGCGGTCACCGACGCGCTGCTGCTGGCCCAGAGCGCCGACTCGACGCTGCTCGTGGTTCAGCAGAACAAGGTCGACCGCGCGATGGTGAAGCGCGCGCTCGCGGCGCTGCGCAAGGTCACGCCGAGCGTGATCGGCGCGGTGCTGAACGCCGTCGACGTGAAGACGAAGGGCTATTACGGTTACGCCTACTACGGCTCGAGCCACGACGCCGGGAACGAGCGCCAGGGGCCTGGAGCGGAAGGCGGAGCGGCGACCGAGGACGAGCGGCCCGAGGCAACCGGTGCGTCGCTCGGCTGAGCGCTGGCACCTCGGCCTCACGGCCGGGCTGCTGCTGCTCGCGCCCGCTGCTCTGCTCGGCCAGGCCCCGCCCGCGAAGGCTCCGCTCGCGCTCGCGCGGCTGCGCTTCGTCGAGCGCAAGGTCGATCTCGGCCGCAAGGACGCGCGCTGGCAGAGCGCGGTCGAGGGCGAGGCGGTCGTGGTCGGCGACGCCCTCCGCACCGGCCCCGACGCGCTCGCGCGGCTCGAGCTGCCCTGGATGGCGCTCACGCTCTCGGCCGGGTCCACGCTGCGCTTCCCCGACACGCTGCTGCTCCAGGCGACGCTCGAGGGCGGCCGCGCGCTCATCGAGTCGCCGACGCTCGACGCGCTGAAGCTGGTCACCGGCGAAGCCGAGGTGCGTGGCCAGGGGCGCGCGGTCGTGCGGCGCGGCGAGCGCTCGACGCTCGTCACCTGCCTCGCCGGCCGCTTCGTCGTGGCGGCGGAGCGCTCGGCCGTCACGCTCGCCGCCGGCGAGGGCACCGTCGTCTTCGCGGGCCGGCCGCCGAGCGCGCCCCAGCGCGTGCCGGCGCCTCCCACGGAAGGGCTGTGGCCGGCGCGCGACCCGGTGTTCGTCGCGCCGTCCGAGCCGTTGGAGCTGCGCTGGAAGGGCGGCGCCGCGGGGTACCAGCTCGAGGTCCTGCCGGTGGGCTCCGACGTCGTCCTGCTGCAGCGCGACGTCACGGCTCCGCCTGTTCGACTCGAGGTCCCCTGGGAAGGCGCTTTCCGCTGGCGCGTCTCCGCGCGCGACGCGCGCGGCCTCGAGGGCCTGCCTTCCGCCGAGGGCCTGATCGCCGTCGACGCGAACTAGGCGCTCCGTTTCCCAGAGACGCAGGCAACGGGCTGCGAGCGCAGGTGGATTCACTCCGCCGGAGCGAGCGGGGGGGTCTCTGGGGGTGCGACGCAGCACCCCCCAGATCACTTCGGCGGGTAGCCTCTCGCCGACTCGATCTCCCAGCGGAAGTTCTCGGGCTGCGGTCCGGCCTTGCCCTCGAACGGGCCGGTGTCCGACGGGTTGAGACCCGGCTTCTTGCGGTCGGGCGCGACCCGGCTCAGCAGGTCGGCCACGCCGGCGTCGACGGCGGCCCCTGGCGGCAGCAACGCGAGCGGCGTCGGATCCTCGACGAAGTCGTCCTCCTTGAAACGGCTGATCTTGACGGACAGCTCCGAGACGCGCCAGCCGGTGCCGTTGTAGACGGTCAGCTTCAGGGTCTCGCCGGCCCAGGTCGCCACTCCGCGCAGCCTCTTGAGATCGCCCGGCGGCAGGTCGCTCTCGCGGTCGGCCAGAGCGGCCGCGCCGGCGCTGGCCGCGGGCTGCGGGGCGGGACGCGTCGCGGGCTGGGCCGTGGTCGCCGGTGCCGGCGTGGGCGTCGCGGACGCCACGGCGGCGGGCGGTGGCGGCTGCGCAGGCAGCACGACGGCCGGAGAGTTGTCCGCCGTCGTGCCACCGAGCGGCAGCGCGCTGGGAGCCGCCGGCCGCTCCGCGCGCGGCCAGAACAGCCAGCCGACGAGCGCCAGCAGGAGTGCGCCGACCGCGATGCCGCCGTAGACGAGTGCCGTGCTGCCGGGCTTTGCGTGCTCGACGCGTGCGGGCGCCGGCGACGGCTCGGCGGGCTCGCGGCGCGGCGCGGCGTCCGCGGCCGCGGGGCGCTCGAGCAGCGCGTCGAGCCGGTGCTCGACCTCGGGCACGTCCGCGGCGCGCGTCCACTCCGCGAGGCCCTTGCGCCATACCAGCACGGCACGCGGATCGGGCTGACCCAGCACGGACTCGACGAGCCCCGCGAGCGCCAGCGGACCTCGCCGCTGGTGGCCCTGCGCGAAGAACCAGCGCTCGCGCGCCATCTACTTCCTGGAGACCGCGCGCGAGAGCTCGACGAACTGACCGTCGCGTGCCGTCGCGCGCACGACCACCTCGCCCGCGCCGCCGTGGCGCACGAACTCGCTGAAGCTGCCGTCGGGCAGCAACCTCACCTCGGCGCCCTCCACCGTGACCTGCGTCCCGCGTGGAGCGCGGCCGCCCACGTGCACGACACCCGGCGCGACCTCGTCGACCGATTGCAGCACGAGCCGCGGGGCCTCGGCGGACGGCGCGGGGGAGGGCGCCTGCTGTGCCGCCTCGGCCTCGACCACCTGGAAGAACGACACGCGCGAGAAGGCGCCTTCGAGGCCCTCCTTGTTCACGGCCGCGACGCGCCAGAAGTAGCGGCCCGGCCGCAGCGCCTTGAGCTCGTGCGTGGTTCCACTGACGCCGTTCTCCTCGAGCGCCGCGGAGAGCAGCAGGTTCGCCTGGGTGACGTTGTAATCGAGCGCGACGTGGTAGCTCGCGCCGTTCACGACCTCGCTCCAGCTCAGGCGGGCCGAGGGGTCGGGCGGCGCGGCGAACGGCAGCCGCGACTTCGGCAGCGGAGCGAGGAGCGTCGGCGGCGGCGGCAGCTCCAGCGTGCCGCCGGCGCGACCGGCCGCGTCGACCTGGATCGCCTGATTCTGCTGCAGCGTGATCCTCTGGCCCTGCGACGTCTCGAGCCGGGCCTCGCCGCTGAAGATCTTGACGGCGGTCTGGCCGCCCGCGCCGACGTCGATGTTGCCGCGCGCCTGCGCGAGCGCGGTGGCGCGCACGGTGGGCGTCACGATCTCGGTCGCGTCGCCGGTCACGGAGAAGTTGACGCGTCCTGACTGCACGCGCCACGCGGCGGTCGAAGCCTCGGCCGAGCCGCCGATGTAGACGACGCTGTCCGAGTTCACCTTCACGACGCTGCCGGAGTTGAACGAGATCTCGGCGCCGGCGCGCGTCTCCGTCTGGACCACGTCGCCCACGTGGAGCTGCTCGGCGAGCGCCGCCTCGCCCCACGCCTCCCCCGCGTTCGGCTTCACGCGCACGCGGCCCTCGACGGCGGTGAGGCGCGCGATCAGCTGGCCCGGCTGGGGCACCGGCTTGCGCGCGAAGAAGTACCAGTAGGCGACGATCGCGAGGAGCGCCACGCCCCAGCCGGCGATGCTCAGCGGGTCCCTGTAGAAAGGAGCGCGCGTCCCCGACACGACGTCGTCGACGGCGGTTTCGTCGCTTGCCATTGTCCCGGGCGCGCGGGCGTGCAGGGAGAAAGTCTACGGCGCGGGCTCTGGCCGCGCAAGCGAGCCGCGCGGCCGGGTTCGTCGTAGTATGGCGGTCTTGAAGCGATCCATCCAGGCCCTGGCGCTGCTGCTGGCGGCGCTCGCGCTCGCCGCTTTCGCCACCGCGACGCTGCGCACCGGTCCGGCGCCGAGCGTCGAGTTCCTCGCCGTGCCGAGCGCGATCGGCCCGAGCGCTCCGCTGAAGGTCGTCGCGCGGGCGGGCGGGCGCGGTCTCGCGGGGCTGCGGCTCGAAGTCGAGCAGAAGGGAAAGCTGCGCGTGGTGACGCGCCGCGAGCACCGTCCCCCGCCGGCCTGGCACCTCTTCGGCGCGGCGACGCACCAGGACGAGATCCAGGCCGACGTCGGGCACCGCGTGCTCGGCGGGCTCGCGGAAGGCGAAGCCACGCTGCGCGTGGTGGCCGAGCGCGCCCCGACCTGGCTGCTGGCGCCGGCGCCGGTGGTGGCGGAGCGCCGCGTCACGGTGCGGATCACCCCGCCGTCGGTCTCCGTGCTCTCGTCGCAGCACTATGTGATGCAAGGCGGATCGGGCGTCGTGGTCTACAAGGTGGGGGCCTCGGCGGTGCGCGACTTCGTGACCGCGGGCGAGTGGCGTTTCCCCGGCGGTCCGCTGCCCGGCGCCTCCGCCGGCGAGCGCGTGGCTCTCTTCGGCGTGCCGTGGGACGTCTCGGAGCCGAGCACGCTGCGCGTGGTCGCGGAGGACGACGCCGGCAACGCCGCGTCGGCGACGTTCGTCGACCGCTTCACGCGTCACCCGCCGACGAGCGACCGCATCACGCTCGACGACGCGTTCCTCTCCAAGGTGGTTCCGGAGATCCGCGAGCACACGCCCTCGCTCGCCGAGAAGGGCAGCCTGCTCGACGACTACCTGGAGATCAACCGCGAGCTGCGGGCCGCGAACGCCGCGGAGCTCCGCGAGCTCGCCGCGCGCTCGGCCGCGAGCTTCCTGTGGAGCGAGCCGTTCCTGCCGCTGCGCAACGGCAAGGTGATGTCGACCTTCGCGGACCAGCGCACCTACATCTACGCGGGGCGTGAGGTCGACCACCAGACGCACCTGGGCTTCGACCTCGCCTCGACGGCGAAGAGCGAGGTGCAGGCTTCGAACAGCGGCACGGTGGTGCGCGCCGGCTACTTCGGGATCTACGGCAACAGCGTGCTGATCGACCACGGGCTCGGGCTGATGACGCTCTCGGCCCACCTCTCGTCGATCGACGTCAAGGAGGGCCAGCGGGTCGAGCGCGGGTCGGTGCTCGGACACACCGGCTCCACCGGCCTCGCCGGCGGCGACCACCTCCACTTCACGACGCTCGTGCACGGGCTTCCCGTCAACCCGATCGAGTGGTGGGACGGGAAGTGGATCAAGGAGCGCGTGAGCGCCAAGCTCGCGCGCTGAGGCCCGCGGGGGGCGCCTAGCCGCCGAGCTTGCGCAGCTGGCTGTCGAGGTCGGCCAGCGCCTGGCCGATCTGCTTTTGCCGGATCGGGCTCGTCGTCACGCCGCGCTGCCGCTCGAGCTCGGCCTTCGCGAGGCGCAGCGAGTTGAGCCGGCGCTCGCGCTCGGGGTCGGCGGACGCCACCCCCTTGCGCTGCTTCTGCTGCTCGCGCTCGGCCACCCACTGCTGGAAGCGGTCCTCCGCGTCGATCAATCCCTCGCCGGCGTCGCCCATCGGTCCTCCTGAACAAACGGCAAGGGTCCATGATATCGCAAGCGGCGGGATGAAAACGTGTCAGCGCCCCCTGCGCACCGCCGCGAGCGCGAGCCGGTCGACGAGCCCCGGCAGGGCGAGGCCGACCCAGCGACCGAGCTTGCCCTTGAGCGTCATCACCAGGATTCGCTGGCGCTTTTCCATCGCGCGCACGATGCGCCGCGCGCACTCCTCGGCGCTCATGATCTCGGCTTCCTTGATGGGAGAGGCGAGGACGCTGCGGCCGTCCGGTCCGGGGGAGCGCTTGCGGATCTCGGACTGCACGAAGTACGGCGCGATCACGCTGACCGCCACTCCGCTGTCCCGAAGCTCGATGCGCAGCGAGTCGAAGAAGCCCATCTGCGCGTGCTTGGTCGCGGCGTAGGCCGTGCGGTACGGCACGCCGCACAGCCCCGCCAGGCTCGAGATCGCGACGATCTGGCCGCGGCTGCGCTTGAGGTGCGGCAGCGCGTGGTAGGTCGGGTAGACGCTGCCCAGGTAGTTGACGCGCATCAGCCGCTCGTACTGCGTGAGGTCGGTCACGTCCTCGAAGCGGGCGAGCATGCCGATGCCCGCGTTGTTCACGAGCGCGTCCACGCCGGAGAAGCGCTCGACCGCCGCGGCCACGAGCGCCCGGCACGCGGCCTCCTCGCTCACGTCGGTCGGAACCGCCAGCGCCTCGGCGCCGCGGCCCTCGCACTCGCGAGCGACCGCGGCGAGCGCCTGCGGGTCGCGCGCGGCCAGCACCAGCCGCGGCCGCTGCGGCGCGAGAGCCAGCGCGAGCGCCTTGCCGATCCCCTGCGAGGCGCCGGTCACGACAACGACCTTGCCGGCGTAGGTCGCCATCAGAATCCCTGCGCGCGGTACGTGTCCTGGCCGCCGAGCACGGTCAGCAGCACCTTCGTGTCCTTGATCCGCTCCGGCGAGACCGCGAGCAGGTCCTGCGACAGCACGACGAAGTCGGCCTGCTTTCCGTTGGCGAGCGTGCCACGCTCCTGCTCCGCGCGCTCGGCGTAGGCCGCGTCGCGCGTGAAGTGCCGCAGCGCAGCCTCGGCGGAGATGCGCTGCTGCGGCTCCCAGCCTCCGGCCGGCGTGCCCTCGACGGTGGTGCGCGTGACGGCGGCCGCGATCCCACGCACCACGTCGGCGCTGTAGACCGGCCAGTCGCTGCCGAAGGCTTGCACCGCGCCGGCGTCGTCGATCGCCTTCCAGGCGAGCGCGCGCTGCGCACGCTCGGCGCCGAGCGTGGGCACGTAGACCGACAGGCTGTTGGGGTCGGGGTAGGCGAAGATTGCCTGCGTCGAGGCCACCACGTCGGCCGCTTTGAAACGCGCGAGGTCGGCGAGGCGCGCGACCTCGATGTGCTCGACGCGGTGACGGCGGCCGCGCGTGCCGTTCTTCTGCGCGGCGCGCTCGAACGCGGTGAGCGCCATGTCGACGCCGCGGTCGCCGATCGCGTGCAGCATCACCTGCCAGCCGGCCTTGTCGTACGCCGCCACGGCGCGGTCGAGCTCCTCCTGCGTCCACAGCGGCGCGCCTCTGCCTCCGCCCGGGTAGGGCTCGAACATCGCGGCCGTCCGCGATTCGACGACGCCGTCCACGAAGCCCTTGACAGCCCCGATGCGCAGCCGCGGCCCCGCGAAGCGCCGGCGCAGCTCGGCCTGGTGCGCGAGCGCCTCGGGCGTGGGGTCGCGCTCGATCCGCAGCGCCGCGTAGACGCGCAGCTGCGGCGAGGCCTCGAGCGCGCGCGCCAGGCTCTCGAGCTCGTCCTCGCCGATCCCCGCCTGGTGCACGCCGGTGAGGCCCCACGCCGCGGCCTGGGCGATGCCGCGCCGCAGCGCGCGCTCGTTCTCGTACGCCAGCCGCTTCGGCACCAGCCGCTCGACGAGCCGCTGCGCCGACTCCTTGAGCGCTCCCGTCGGCTCGCCCGCGGCGTCCCGCACGATCTCGCCGCCGGGAGGGTCCTTGCTGAGACGGGTGACCTCCGCGAGCCGCAGCGCGGCCGAGTTGGCCCAGCCCGTGTGGCCGTCGTAGGAGTCGAGGAAGGCCGGTCGCTCGCCGACGACGGCGTCGAGCTGCGCCCGCGTGGGCAGACCGCCCGGGAACGCCCCGTAGCTCCAGCCGCCGCCCGTCACCCAGCGCGCTTCGGGGTTCTTCTGAGCCCACGCCCGCACGCGCGCCTGGACCGCCGCGAGGTCGGAGGCGTCGTCGAGGCGCAGCTCCTCGAGCGACCAGCCGCCTCCGAGCAGGTGCACGTGCGCGTCGACGAAGCCCGGGCAGGCGAAGCGCCCGCGCAGGTCCACCACGTCCGTGCCCTTGCCGGCGAGCTTGCGCACCTCCTTGCTCGTGCCGAGCGCGATGAGCGTCGAGCCGCGCACGGCGAGGGCCGCCACCAGCGGGCGCGTCGGCTCGCCCGTCCAGATGCGGCCGTTCACGAACACGCGGTCGGCGCGGCCCGTCTTGGACGGCTCCGCGCCCGCGCCGTGCGGGCCGGCCAGCAGCAGCGGCGCGCACGCGGCGACGGTCAGCCTGACCAGCTGTTGCATGCAGAGTCCTCCCTGTCGGCTCCGGCCGCTGTTCATTGCGCCGGTACGAGCGTCAGCACGTGCGCGGCCGGCCCCGGCAGGAACGGCGTCGGCTCCCCTTGCGCCCAGGCGGCGTGGCCGTCGGCGTAGTGCGGCGAGAGCGGGTGGCCGCTCTGCCCCGCCGGCATGTGGAAGTAGCCCTGCTCCTCGCGGCCGGGCGAGACGCACAGCCGCTCGGAGGCCCCGGTCGACGGCGCCTGCACGCGCGGCATGTTCGAGTCGCCGGGCAGGGGCTCGTGCCGCATGTCGAGCCAGGGCGCGAGGCGCGGCACGGCGCGCGAGAGCGGGTGCTGGATCTGCGTTGTGTTGCGCTCGCCCCAGCTGTGCTGCGCGAGCGGCGCTTTGTCCTGCGTCAGCTCGTCGAGCACCACGTCGAGCGAGTGGACCAGCAGGTCCTCCCAGCGCGTGTAGCGCGGGTCGAGCAGGTGCGTCGGCCGCTGGCTGACGAGCGCCCACAGCGGGCCTTCCCACTGCCGGCCGCCCTGGTTCGGCCGCCGCCCGAGGTAGTCGAAGCGCGGGTCGGCCGCCGCGCAGGCGGCGACGAGGGGGGTCAGCGCGTCGCGCGCGGCCTGGATGCGGAACTGGCGCACGATCCGATAGCCGACCGACGCGGTCGCGGCGCGCCCGCCCCACGCGTCGACGAGACCGCGCGCCTCGCGGCGCCGCGCGTCGCGTGCGACGGCCTCGGGCGTGAGCAGCTCGAGCAGCAGCTGCTGCCAGCGCGCGAGGAAGAGCGCGCGGTCGTCCAGCTGCACCTTGAGCATGTCCGCCTCGCCGGCCTTGTCGAGCGCCAGCAGGTCGTCGCGGATCTGGCGCTGGCGAGCGCCGAGGTCGTACCCGCCGTGGCCCAACCGCTCGAGCTTGTCGCTCGCGACGATCCGCGCGTTCGCGGTCCAGATGCGGCCGCTCGCCGGGTCCTTGATGCGCGGCTGCTCCTCGGGCGCGAGCCAGCCGTCCCAGCGACGCGAGCCGTCGGCCCACGAGGCGGGCAGCCGACCGTCGAAGCCCATTCGGCGCGGGATGCGGCCCATGATCGTCCAGCCGATCCGCCCCGTGGAGTCCGCGGTCACGAAGTTCTGGTGCGGGATGCCGGCGAGCGGCGCGATCGCCTGCGCCTCGTCGACGTCCTTCGCCAGCTCCATCCGGAAGAGCGCGGCGTTCAGGCCGCCCTCGCGCAGCGGAACCCAGGCGAGCGCACGCTTGCGGCCCTTGTGGTCGACGTCGACGACCGGCCCCCAGATCGTGCTCGTCACCTCGAGCTGCTCGTCCGGCGCGCCCTTCACTCGGATCGTCTCACTCGCGTGCTCGAGGAGGCGCGGGCCTTCGGGCGTCAGGTAGGCGTCCTTGTTGCCGGGGTCGGGCTCGAGCACGACGAGGTCGGCCCAGTCGCCCTCGCTGTTGGTGAAGCCCCAGGCCACCTGGCCGTTGCTGCCGACGACGACGGACCCCGAGCCGGGCAGCATCACGCCGGTCACGCGGCGCTCGCGCCCGTCGCCGGCCGGAAACACGAGCGACGCGCGGTACCAGGTGTTGGGCACGCCCAGGCCGAGGTGCATGTCGTTGGCGAGCAGGGCTCCGCCGTGGACCGAGTGCGCCCCCGACACCGCCCAGTTGTTGCTGCCGTACGCGATCTCGGCGTCCGCGTCCGAGCCGACGCCGAGCGCCCACGGCCGCGGCACGGGCGGCCGGAGCTCCGCCGCCGCGCGAGCCTTTGCCTTGCGGAGGTCGAGCACCTCCGGGCCCGGGATCGGCGGTTGCGCGTAGGGCTCGCCCTCGTCGGGGGTGTCCCACTCGGTGCCGAGCGGAGTCAGGAACTCGAAGAGCGGCGCGGGCAGCAGGTCGTGCATCAGGCCGAGGCCGGACTCCTGACCGGCCTGCGAGCCCTGGAGCGTCAGGAACATCGCGAGCGCTACGAGCAGCGAGTCCTCGTCCTGCCAGGGAGCCGGATCGCTGCGCAGCACGAGGTACTCGGGCGGCGGCGCCGCGAGCGCTCCGAGTCCGGCGGCGACGCCCTCGCTGTAGGCGCGCAGCAGCGCGCGCTCGTCCTCGGGCAGCGCCAGCACCGCGCGTGCGGCCACGGCGCGCAGCCGCAGCACGCGTACCTCGCGGTCCGCGGGCAGCGCCGCGGCGCCGAAGAGCTCGGCGAGCTGCCCCGCCGCGCGCCGCCGCGTGAGGTCCATCTGGAAGAAGCGTTCCTGCGCGTGCAGGAAGCCGGTGGCGCGCGCCACGTCCGCGCGGCTCCGGCCGCGCACCACCGGGACGCCGTGCGCGTCGCGCTCGATGCGCACGGGTGCTTCGAGCCCGCGGACGCGCAGCGCGCCGTCGACCCGCGGCAGGCTGGCGTGCAGGCGCTGGCGCAGGTATGCGCCCGCGGCGAGCGCGACCACCAGGAGCAGGGCGAGCCCGCCCGCGACCACGATCGGCCAGGTGCGGCGGCCAGCGGCCGTAGTCGGGGTCGCCGTCGTCATCGACGCGTGGCCGCCGCCGCGCTCAGCTGCGCGCGCGCGACTGGTTGGCGACCGCCTGCGCCGCGCGCCGGGCCGCTTCGGGGTCGCCGAGGTAACGGCTGCCGATCGCGCGCAGGTCCTGGTCGAGCTCGTAGACGAGCGGGATGCCGGTCGGGATGTTGAGCTCGACGATCGCGTCCTCCGAGACGCCGTCGAGATGCTTGACGAGCGCGCGCAGGCTGTTGCCGTGAGCCGCGATCAGCACGCGCCGCCCGGCCATGACGTCGGGGACGATCCGGTCGTGCCAGTAGGGCAGGAAGCGCGCGACGGTGTCCTTCAGCGACTCGGTGAGCGGCAGCAGGTCCTTCGGCAGGCTCGCGTAGCGCGGGTCGCGGCCGGGGTGCCGCTCGTCGTCGAGCGCGAGCGCTGGCGGCGGCGTCGCATAGCTGCGGCGCCAGATCTTGACCTGCGCGTCGCCGAACTTCTGGGCGGTCTCCGCCTTGTTGAGCCCCTGCAGCGCGCCGTAGTGGCGCTCGTTGAGCCGCCAGCTGTTCCTGACCGGGACCCACATCTGGTCGAGGCCCTCGAGCGCGAGCCACAGCGTCCGGATCGCACGGCGCAGGACCGAGGTGTGGGCCACGTCGAAGGCGTACCCCTCGTGCTTCAGCAGCTCGCCCGCCGCCTTCGCCTCCGCGGCTCCCTTCGCGGAGAGGTCGACGTCCGTCCAGCCGGTGAAGCGATTCTCCAGGTTCCACGCGCTCTCGCCGTGGCGCAGCAGGACCAGCGTGTACATCGATCGGGCCTCCGTCCGAGCGCCCATTATAGAGTGGGCGCTTCGCCCGATGTCCGCGAACCCGCCCGAGGCGCGCGGCCGCTACCTGAGCGTCTACCAGGCCACCTGGTCGGTCGCCTTCGCCGTCAATCCGACGCTCACGCTGCCGCTGCACGCCGCGCTCGGCGAGCGCGCGTTCTGGGGCCTGGCGCCGCTCCTGGCGCTGCCCGGCGTCCTGCTGCTGCTGCGCCTCGACCGCGTGGACCGGCCCGAGCGGCTGCGCGGGCTCGCGCGCTAAGATGCCCGCGCATGGCTGACACGCCGCTCACGGTGATCGGCGCGGGCGTCTGCGGACTCGCGGTCGCCGCGCGCCTCGCGGAGCGCTTCCCCGAGCTCGTGGTGCTCGAGCGGCGCGAGCGCCACGGCAGCGAGACCTCGAGCCGCAACAGCGAGGTGATCCACGGCGGTATGTACTACCCGCGCGGCTCGCTGAAGGCGAAGCTGTGCGTGCGGGGCCGGGGGCTGCTCTACGAGCTGTGCGAGCGCGCCGGCATCCCGCACCGCCGCACCGGCAAGCTGATCGTGGCGCTGCGTCCGGAGGAAGAGGCGGAGCTCGAGCGGCTGCGCGCGCTCGGCAGCGACAACGGCTGCCCGCTCGAGCTCGTGAGCGGCGACGCGTGCCGCAGGCTCGAGCCGGCCGTCCCGGCGTGCTGCGGCCTGCTCTCGCCCGAGACCGGCATCGTGAGCGCGCACGGGCTGATGGACGCGCTCTTGCACGCGACGCGACAGGCCGGTGCGATCCTGCAGCCGCGCGCCGAGGTCGTCGCGATCGAGCGACGCGACGCGGACTATCGGCTCGAGATCCGGACCCCGCAGGGCACCGAGACGCTCACCAGCGAGCGCGTGGTGAACGCGTCAGGGCTCGAGTCCGACCGCGTGGCGGCGCTCGCGGGCATCGACGTCGCGGCCGCGCGCTACGAGCTCCACTGGTGGAAGGGCAGCTACTTCGCGGTGAGCGGCGCCAAGTCGCGGCTGCTGTCGCGGCTCGTCTACCCGGTGCCCGACCACGTGAGCCTCGGCGTGCACGCGGTGCTGGGCCTCGAGGGGCGGCTGCGCTTCGGCCCCGACGCCGAGCTCATCGCCGACCGGAGGTTCGACTACGCGGTCGCCGAGTCGAAGCTCGAGGCGTTCACGCGGGCGGTCCAGCGCCTCGTCCCGGCGCTCACGGCCGAGGATCTGAGCCCGGACATCTCGGGGATCCGCGCGAAGCTCCAGGGGCCGGGGGAAGGTTTCCGCGACTTCGTGGTCGCGGAGGAGAGCGAGCGCGGCCTGCCGGGCTTCGTGAACCTCGTGGGCATCGACTCGCCGGGCCTCACCTCGTCCCTCGCCATCGCCGAGGAGGTCGAGACGCTCCTCGTGTGATCCCGCGCACAACTCGACGAGATGTGCGCTGGTTCGCTTGCTATCCACGAAGCGTGGCGGTATTCAACACATTCAACTTAGAGGGGGTGCCCATGGGCAGGCGCCACGTTTTGATCTTTCTTTTTCTATTGGCCGTCTCCGCCGTCGCGGAGGCCGGGCCGGTTCGCAAGCACGCGCGGCCGATCGCGGGTTCCTACATCGTGGTGCTGCGCGACGACGCGGCGCGCGGGCCGCGCGACGCCTTCTCGCGCCAGCCAAGCGTCGAGGACCTCGCGACCGAGATGGTCGACATCCCGGGGCTGGGGCGGAGAAAGCACCTCTACCAGGACGCGCTGCGCGGCTTCTCGCTGCAGGCGACCGCGGAGGAGGCCGAACGGATCGCCGACGACTCGCGCGTCGCGTTCGTGGAGGAGGACGGTGTCGTGGAGGCCTCGATCGTGCAGAGCGGCGCCACCTGGGGGCTCGACCGCGTGGACCAGCGCGCGCTGCCGCTCTCGCACAGCTACCGGTACGACCAGTCGGGAGCCGGCGTCAACGCGTACGTGATCGACACCGGGCTCCGTGCGACGCACACGCAGTTCGCGGGGCGCGTCGGCGGCGGCTTCACGGCGATCAGCGACGGCCGCGGCACCGGCGACTGCAACGGCCACGGCACCCACGTGGCCGGCACGATCGGCGGCACGACCTACGGCGTCGCCAAGGCCGTCACGCTGCACGCCGTGCGCGTGCTCGACTGCACCGGCTCCGGCACGATCTCGGCCGTGATCGCGGGCGTCGACTGGGTGACCGCGCACCGCGTGCGGCCGGCGGTCGCGAACATGAGCCTCGGCGGCAGCGCCTCGAGCGCGCTCGACATGGCCGTCACGAGCTCGATCGCGGCCGGAGTCACGTACGCGGTCGCCGCCGGCAATGCGAACACGACTGCCTGCAACACGTCGCCGGCGCGCGTCACGGCCGCGCTCACGGTCGGCGCCACGACCAGCACGGACGCGCGCGCCTCGTTCTCGAACTTTGGCACCTGCCTCGACGTGTTCGCGCCCGGCTCGGGCATCACGTCGGCCTGGAACACGAGCGACACGGCCACCACCGCGCTCAGCGGCACCTCGATGGCGACGCCGCACGTGACCGGCGCGGCCGCGCTCTACTTGCAGATGTACCGGAGCGCCTCGCCGGCGCAGGTCGCGCAGGCGATCCTCGGCCAGGTGACGGCGAACGTCGTGGGCGCCGCCGGGACGGGATCGCCGAACCGGCTCCTGTACACGCTCTTCCCGACCGCCGGGCCGGCGGACGTCACGGTGCCGAGCGTCGCGATCACGGCGCCCGCGAGCCATTCGACGCTGAGCGGTGCCGTGACCGTCACGGCGAGCGCCAGCGACAACTCGGGCATGGTGACCGCCGTCGAGTTCTTCGTGGACGGCGGGCTCAAGGCCACCGACAAGGCGGCGCCGTTCGCCTTCGCGTGGGACACGCGCACCATGCCGAACGGTACGCACAGCGTGGCCGCGAAGGCCTACGACCCCACGGGCAACGTCGGGGCGAGCGCAGGCGTGAGCGTCGGGGTCCTCAACACGACGAGCGTCGAGCTGCTGAAGAACGGCGGCTTCGAGGGCTCGGCCGCGCCATGGGTGCTGTCGGGCTACGCGTCCTTCTCGACCAGCGGCTACGGCCACAGCGGGACTGGATACAGCGTCCTCGGTACCAGCAACGGCGGTACCGGGACGGAGTACCAGGCGGTCGCGATCCCGGCGACCGCTACCGCGCAGCTGTCGTTCTGGCTCAACGTCACCTCGGTGGACACCGCCGCCCTGATCCACGACCAGTTGTTCGTCGAGGTCCGGAACACCTCGGGCACGCTGCTCGCGACGCTCGGCACCTTCTCGAACCTCAACCGCGGCACGGCCGGGGTGTACAGCCTCCGCAGCTTCAGCCTCGCAAGCTTCAGGGGACAGACCGTCAGGGTGCAGCTCCGCGCCACGACGGACGCGTCGCTCGCAACGAGCTTCCGCGTGGACGACGTTTCCCTCCGCTGAGCTGGCACCCCGCGCGGAGGGGGTGGGCGGCCTCCCGGGCCGTCCGCCCCCTCCGGCACTTCAGCGTCGCTGGTGCCGAGCGTCGCTCCGCCCGGGAAGAGCTGATCCCGATGATCCATGGAGCCGCCTCGCCCCGGAGCTAGATTCGGAGCAGGCGGAAGATGACGACGCTCGCCGTTCGGGCCAACGAGTTCCTGGCGCAGCGGCGGATCGCGCTCGTGGGCGTGTCGCGCGATCCGCGGGACATGAGCCGCACGCTGTTCCGCGAGCTGCGGCAGCGCGGCTACGACGTGGTGCCGGTGCACCCGACGCTCGACGCGGTCGACGGCGTCGCGTGCGCCCGCAGGCTTCAAGACGTGAGCCCGAGCGTCGCGGGCGCCCTGCTGATGACGCCGCCGCGGCGACCGAGGGTGTGGTACGCGACTGCAAAGAAGCCGGCGTCCCGCGTGTGTGGATGCATCGTGGCGCGGGGCAAGGCGCCGTGAGTGCGACGGCCGTGTCCTTCTGCCGTGACCACGGCATCGCCGTCGTGGCGGGCGCCTGCCCCTTCATGTTCCTTCCGGGGACCGGCTTTGTGCACCGGACCCACGGCTTCCTCGCGCGCCTGCTTGGCCGCCACCCCGGGCAACGCGAGCCGCCTGAGTCCCACCCGCGCGCCCGATCCCTGGGCCGGTTCGAGGCTATAGTCGCTGCCGCATGTCCGGGACGGCTCCTCCCGCTGCGCGAGGCACGCGCCGCGTGCTGGGGGTCCTCGAGTGGCCCGATCACGTCAGCTCGGCCGAGCGCCGCTCGCTCGTCGCTGGCGGCCTCGGCTGGATGCTCGACGCCATGGACGTGATGCTCTACTCGATGGTGATCGCGCACCTGATGCGCGACCTCGAGCTCGACAAGGCGAGCGCCGGGCTCTTGAACTCGCTCACGCTGCTGGCCTCGGCGATCGGCGGCCTGCTGTTCGGCTTCCTCGCCGACCGCGTCGGCCGCGCGCGCGCGCTCATGCTCTCGATCCTGGTCTATTCGCTCGCGAGCGGAGCGTGCGCCTTCTCGCGCAGCCTCGTCGAGCTCGCGCTCTTCCGCTTCGTGCTCGGGCTCGGCATGGGCGGCGAGTGGACGACGGGCGCCGCGCTGATCGCCGAGACCTGGCCCGCCGAGCACCGCGGCAAAGCGCTCGGGCTGATGCAGTCGAGCTGGGCGATCGGCGAGATGATCGCGGCCGGCGTCGTGGCCCTGATCCTGCCGCGCTACGGCTGGCGTGCCGTGTTCCTGGTCGGCGTGCTGCCCGCGCTGCTGGTGCTCTGGATAAGGCGCGACGTGCGCGAGTCGGAGCTGTGGCTGAAGCAGCGCGGCGCGGGCGCGAAGCCGTCGCTGCGCGTGCTGTGGCGCAAGGACCTGCGCCGGAACGGTGTCCTCGCAACGGCGATGAACGCCTGCGCGATGTTCGGCTACTGGGGGCTGTTCACCTGGATCCCGGCCTACCTCGCGCTGCCCGTCGCCGAGGGCGGGCGCGGGCTCGACCTCATGAAGACGACGCTCTGGCTCGTGATCATGGGCGTCGGCAAGTGGCTGGGCTACGCCCTCTTCGGCTTCTTCGGCGACGCGGTGGGGCGCCGGCGGAGCTACGTCACGTACCTGCTGGTCGCCGCGGCGCTCGTGCCGCTCTTCGGGATGGCCGAGAAGCCGATCTGGCTGCTCGTGCTCGGCCCCTTCGTCGCGTTCTTCGGCACCGGGTTCTTCTCCGGCTTCGGCGCGATCGCCTCCGAGCTGTTCCCGACCGAGGTGCGGGCGACGGCGATGGGCCTGAGCTACAACCTGGGCCGCGGGCTGTCCGCGGCAGCGCCCGCCGTCGTCGGCCTGCTCGCCGCGCGCTTCGGCCTCGGCTCGGCCTTCCTGCTGCAGGCCGCCGCGTTCTTCGTGGCGGCGCTCCTCGCGCTCACGCTGCCCGAGACCCGCGGCCGCCAGCTCGAGTGACGAGCCGCCCTGACGAGCCGCCCCTAACGAACGTCGGGCGGCTTCCCCATCACGTCGTCCACCGTGAGGTTCTTGATCTCGCCGAGCTTCAGCGCGCGCAGCGGCGCTTCGACTTTCGCACGGTCGCCGACCACCACGAGCGCGAGCCGCTTCGGGTCGACGACCGCGCGGGCCGCCGACTGCAGCGCGGCCGCGTCGACGGCGAGCGCCTTCGGCACGAAGCCCTCGTAGAAGCCGTCGGGCAGGCCATAAACGACCGCGTCGACCACGCGCTGGGCCAGCTGCGACGTGGTCTCGAAGTCGCCCGCGAAGCCGAGTGCGGCGTAGCTGCGGGCGCGCTCGACGTCCTCCGGCGGCGGAGGCGTCAGGATGCGATCGAGCTCCTTGAACACCTCGCCCACCGCCGGCGCGGTCTTGTCGGTCTGGACGTCGGTTGCGACGAGGAACAGCCCGCCCACGAGGTTGCGCCGGATGCGCGACGCCGCGCCGTAGGCGTAGCCGTGCTGCTCGCGCAGGTTGTCGTTGAGCCGCGAGGTGAAGGAGCCCCCGAGCAGCGTGTTCAGCACCTGGTTCGGGGCATAGGCGGGATCGGGCCAGGCCGGTCCCGACGCGCCCGAGCCGCAGCGAGGACTGCGCGGCGTCCTTCTTGTCGACGAGCCAGATGCTGCGCGCGGCGAGCTGGCGCGGCGCGGGCACGGCGGGAGGCGCCGCGGCCGCCGCTCCGCCCTTCCAGGAGCCGAACGCCTTCTCGAGCGCGGGCAGGACCGACGCGCTCACGTCGCCCGCGACCACGAGCGTGGCCGCGGCGGGCACATAGCGCGCCGCGTGGAAGCCGCGCAGCTCGGCGACCGTGAAGGACGCGATCTGTGGGGCGTCGCCCGCCTGCGGCTTGCCGTAGCGGTGCGCGGAGCCGAACACCGCCTGGGAGAGGGCGCGCGAGGCGATGGCACCCGGCTCGTCGCGCGCCTGGAGCAGGTCCGTGAGCGCCTCCTTGCGCAGCCGCTCGAGCTCCGCCTGCGGGAAGTCGGGCCGCAGAGCCACGTCCGCCATCAGCGCGAGCGCCGGCTCGAGCCGCGCGACCGGCACGCGCAGGCGCACGGTCGACGCGTCCCAGGAGGAGCCGGCTGCGAGAGTCGCGCCCAGGTAGTCGACCGCGTCCGCGAGCGCGAGCGCGTCCTTTCCGCCGGCGCCCTCGTCGAGCATGTCCGCGGTCATGGCGGCCAGGCCCTCGCGGCCGACGGGGTCGGCGATAGCACCCGCCCGCAGCACGAGAATCACCTCCACGACCGGCACCTCGTGCATGCCGACGACCAGGACGCCGATGCCGTTCGTGAGCTTGAGCCGCTCCACGGGTGGCAGCTTGAGCGGCTTCACCGGGCCGGGCTTGGGAGGATGGCTCCGGTCGGGGGCCTCGGCCCGCAGCGGGATCGCGCAAAGCGCGGCCAGCAGGAGCGACGCGACGGGAAGGGCGCGAGCGGCGCTCACTTCGCCACCTCCGCCACCGCCAGCTCCTTCTTCCCTTCGGGCACCACCGAGATCACCACGCGGCCGGGGCCGAGGAACTGGAAGGCCGCCGCCTGCACGTCGTTCGGCGCGAGCGCGCGGTAGCGCGCGAGGTCCTCCTCGAACGAGTCGGGGTCGCCGGTGCGGAAGTAGTAGGCGTTCAGCTGGTCCGCCTTGCCGCCGAAGCCGCCGACGCGCTCGAGCCGGTCGAAGAACCCGGCCTCGGTGCGGTTCTGGAAGCGCTCGAGCTCGCGCTCGCTCGGCGGGGCCTGCTTGAGCTTTTCGATCTCTTCGTCGACGAGCTTGCGGATCTCCTCGAGCCCGTGGCCCGAGCGCGCGGTGACGACGACGGAGAAGGTCGAGGCCAGGCCCTGGCTGCCCTGGCCCGCGTTCACGTCCTGAGCGACCTGCAGCTCGTAGACGAGGCGCTTGTACAGCCGGGAGTTCTTGCCGCCCGCGAGCACGCCCGCCACGGCGTCGAGCGCGGCGTCGCCGGGAGCGAAGGCGGACGGCGTCACCCACGCCAGGTACAGCCGCGGCAGCTGGACCTTGTCCTCGAGCACCACGCGCTTCTCCTCGCGCAGCAGCACGGGCCGCGGCAGGACCGGGTCGACCCTCTCGCTCTTCGGCACGTCGGCGAACCACGTCTCCACCTCGCGCCGCACCTCGGCGGTGTCGACGTCGCCGGCGATCACCAGGCTGGCGTTGGCCGGCCCGTACCACTTGCGGAAGAAGTCCTTCACGTCCTCGTGGCTCGCGGCCGACAGGTCGGCCATCGAGCCGATCACCGGCCACGAGTACGGGTGGTCCTTCGGGAAGAGCAGCGGCGGCAGCGCGTCCTCCACCTTGCCGTAGGGCTGGTTCTCGACGCCCTGGCGGCGCTCGTTCTTCACGACGTCGCGCTGGCCGTCGATCGTGGTCGGGGTCATGTTGTCGAGCAGGAAGCCCATGCGGTCGGACTCGAGGAAGAGCGGCACCTCCACCGCGTTCGCAGGCACGTCCTCCCAGTAGTTGGTGCGGTCCTCCTGGGTCGAGCCGTTGTTGTCGCCGCCCACCGCCTCGAGCCAGCGATCGAAGGCGCCCTCGGGCACGTGCTTCGAGCCCTCGAACATCAGGTGCTCGAACAGGTGCGCGAAACCGGTGCGGCCCGGTGTCTCGCGCCCCGAGCCGACGTGGTACCAGCAGTTGACGCTCGCCACGGGCGCCGAGTGGTCCTCGTGCACGATCACCGTGAGGCCGTTCGGCAGCCGGAACATCGTGTAGGGGACGGAGAGGCGAGACGGCGCGGGGGTCGCGGGGGCGGCGGCGAGGAGGAGAGTGAGAGAGATCGAGAGGGACATCGCTGAGCCTCCGAACGAAACCACGTCAACAATGCTGGATGAGCGCAAGCCAGGAAGACGGAAGGCGAGTCTAGCTCAGCTCCGGGCGCCTTTCAGGCGCCCGGGTGCGTGGCCCCGCTCTCGATCAGGTCCTTGAACTGCGTCTTGTCGATCGCCTTGTCGACCGCGGCGCGCGCGGAGATCTTCTTCTCCTCGTAGAGCTTCCGGATCGACGAGTCCATGTCGATCATGCCCTCTTTCATGCCCGTCTGGATCGCCGAGGTGATCTGCGGCGTCTTGCCCTCGCGGATCATGTTGCCGATCGCGGGCGAGGAGAACAGCACCTCGATCGCCGCCACGCGGCCGCCGCCGATCTTGGGGATGAGCTGCTGCGCGACCACGGCGCGCAGCGTCTCGCCGAGCACCGTCGCGGATCCCCTCCTGCTCGCCGGCCGGGAAGACGCTGATGATGCGGTCGCAGGTCTTGGCGGCGTTGTTGGTGTGGAGCGTGCCGAACACGATCGTGCCCTTCTCCGCCGCCTCGAGCGCCATCTGGATCGTCTCGAGGTCGCGCATCTCGCCGACCAGGATGAGGTCGGGGTCCTCGCGGCCGGCCGACTTGAGCGCCTCCGAGAACGAGCGTCGCGTGCGCGCCGATCTCGCGCTGGTGGATCAGGCACTTCTTGTTCGGGTGCACGAACTCGATCGGGTCCTCGATCGTGATGATGTGGAGATTCTTCGTCTCGTTGATCAGGTTGATCACCGCGGCGAGCGTCGTGGACTTGCCCGAGCCGGTGGGACCCGTCACGAGCACCAGCCCGCTCTCCATCTCGGCGAGCCGTGCGGATCGGCTCGGGCATCCCGAGCTGGTCGAGCGTCATGATCTTGGACGGGATCACGCGGAAGACGGCGCCCGATCCGCGCTGCTGGCGGAACACGTTGACGCGGAAGCGCGCGACGCCGGCGATCTCGTAGGCGAAGTCGACGTCGCCCGTCGCCGTGAACTCCTCCCACAGCCGGTCCGGCACGATCGGCCGCATCAGCTCCGTGAAGTCGGCCTCGCTGAGCGTGCGGTAGCGGATGGGCTCCATCGAGCCCGAGACGCGCAGCATCGGCGGCCGGCCGACGGTCAGGTGGAAGTCGGAGGCGCCGCGGCTCGTCATCAGCCGCAGGAAGCGGTCGATCTTGGGCGCGGACACGGACCCGGACGCGCTCATGGCTTCTTGGCCTCCGCGGCGGGGGCGGTCGCGGCGGCAGGAGCGCCGCCCGGCAGGAACGCCTCGAAGTCCTCTTTCTTGGTGGCCGCGCGGTAGGCCGTCTCGCCGCTGACCTTGCCGGCGGTGACGAGCCCCTTGAGCGCGTCGTCGAAGGTCTGCATGCCCAGCGACCTGCCGATCTGCATCGCCGAGGGGATCTGGAACGTCTTCTCCTCGCGGATCATGTTGGCGACCGCTACCGTGTTGCGCAGCACCTCGAACGCCGCCACCTGCTTGCGCGCCTCGCGCGCCGGCAGCAGGCGCTGCGCGATCACGAACTTGAGCGACTCGGACAGCGACGCGCGCACCTGTCCCTGCTCGTCCACCGGGAACGAGGCGAGGATGCGGTCGACGGCCTTGGGCGCGGAGGTCGAGTTGAGCGTGCCGAGCACGATGTGGCCGGTCTCGGCCGCGGTGAGCGCGAGCGAGACGCTCTCGGGGTCCCTGAGCTCGCCGATCACGATGACGTCCGGATCCTCGCGCAGCGCCGCGCGCAGCGCGCGCGCGAACGACCTCGTGTCGCGCCCGACCTCGCGCTGGTTGACCAGGCAGTTCTTGAAGGGATGCACGAACTCGACCGGGTCCTCCATCGTGACGACGTGGTCGTGGCGCGTCTCGTTGAACAGGTTCACGAGCGCGGCGAGCGTCGTGGACTTGCCCGCGCCCGAGGGGCCGCACACGATCACGAGCCCCTGGTGGTAGTCCGCGATCTCGCCCAGCACCGGCGGCAGCCCGATCTCGGCGATCGTGGGCGGCCGCTCCGGGATCACGCGGAAGACGCCGTTGATCCCGAGCTGGTCGACGAACACGTTGCCGCGGTAGCGGCCCGCGGTCGCAATGTAGTGGCAGAAGTCGAGCTGGCGCTCCTGCTGCAGCCGCTGCCACTGGGCCTCGGTCAGGATCTCGCGCACCATCGCCTCGGTCTGCTGCGCCGTGAAGGGCTCGCCCTGAGCCCGCACCAGGTCGGCCGCGAGCCGGATCACCGGCGGCTGACCGACCGAGAGGTGGAAGTCGGAGGCGCCGTTGTTGCGCGTCGCGACCAGGAGCGCGTTGAGCTTCGGCTCGCCGGCCGCGGCCTTGGCCGCGAGCGCCGCCTGCTTCAGCTGGTCCTCGTCGGCGAGCTTGGTCTGGAGCCGCCCCGCCATCTCGAGCGTGATCTCGAACGCGCGCGCGCGCACGGCGCGCGAGGGGTCCTGGCGCGCGACGTTCCTGACGAAGTCGAGCATCTGCGGGTGCTGGAAGTGGCTGAGCGCCTGGATCACCTCGATCCGCACCTCGGGCGCCGGGTCCTGCAGCAGCTGCGACAGCGCGGGCGCCGCGCGCAGGTCGCCGATGCGGCCGAGCGCCTCGACCGCGCTCCAGCGCGCCTCCGGGTCCGCGAGCGCGTCGACCAGCGGCTGGACTCCGCGCGGGTCCTTGAGCCGGCCGAGCGTCTCGGCGGCCGTGATCCGGATCCACCAGTCGGGGTCCTTGAGGAGAGCGATCGTTGCCGGCACGATGCGTGGGTCCTCGAACGACTGCGCGACCAGCATCGCGGAGCCGCGCACCTCCTCGTCGGGGTCGGCCAGGAGCTCGATCGTGGGCTCGATCAGGTCGCTCTCGAAGGCTCGCATCGACTCGAGCGCGCGGTCGCGCGCCCAGCCCGCGAGCGACTTGGAGAACAGGATGTAGCGCCGCACCACGCCGCGGCGGTCGGGCATCCCGAGCAGGATCTTGAGCACGACGGACCGCGTCGGCGCGTCGCCGGCGGCCATCAGCGGCAGCAGGCGGTCGGCGAAGGACGCGCCCTGCGCGGCGGCGACCCGGGTCAGCGCCTCGACCAGCAGCTGCTGCGTGGTGTAGTCGACGAGCGGCAGCTGCTCGACGAAGAGGTCCACCGATCCCGCCGGATCGGAGCGCGCGAGCACGCCGAGCGCCTTCTCGCGCAGCGTCTTGTCGGGGTCGCGCGCGAGGCGCTGCCAGCGCGGCAGGCTCCTGGCGTCGGCCGGCTGGGCGGCGAGCTTGCCCAGATAGGCGAGGCGCTCCTCGAGCCGGCCGAGGCCCGCGAGCTGCCACAGCACCGGCTCGAGCGCCGGCGTGATCGGCGCGTCGAGCAGCAGCCGGCGCGCGATCTCCTGCGCCTCGCCCTTGCCCTGCACGCCGATCTCGGCGAGGCGGCGCTCCGTGCCCGGCAGCCCCAGCGAGAAGAGCGCGGCGGCCGCGGCGCGCACCGCCGCCTCGGGCTTGCCGCGCGACTCGCCGATCACCGCGTCGGCTGTCTCGGGGTCGGCGACGCGCTTCAGGATCGGCAGCACCGCGTCGCGGTAGGCGCGGTCGGGCCGATACAGCATCCAGGCGAGGTCCTTCGCCTTGAGCCCGTCGGCGGTTGCGAGCTGGGCGAGCAGCTGGTCGCGCTCCTGGCTCGTCTGGAAGGACTTGTCCACCAGGCGTTTGAGCACGAGCTTGAGGTCGGCGGCGGACAGAGCCATGCGCGGCGCAAGTATAGCCGCTAGACTGGGATCGAGGATGCCGGATGGTCTGCGCGGCAATGCCCCCGTGACGGAATCCAGGGACCACGTCTACGCCTTCGGTCCCTTCCTCCTCGATTCGCGGGAGCGGCGCCTGCTGCGCGACGGGCAGCCGGTACCGCTGACCATCAAGGCGTTCGACCTGCTCGAGGTCCTGGCCAGGAACGACGGCCGCCTCCTCCGCAAGGAGGAGCTGCTGCGGCTCGTCTGGTCGGACGCGGCAGTGGAGGAGAACAACCTCACCGTCACCGTCTCGGCTCTGCGCAAGGCGCTGGGTGAAGGTCCGTCCGACCGGCAGTACATCGAGACCGTTCCGCGCCGCGGGTATCGTTTCGTGGGCGGCCGGCATGTGCCGACGGATCCGCCGGCTTCGCCGGCGACGGAGCAGAAGCGCTGGCGGTTGTCCTGGACGGTGGCGCTGACGAGCCTCTGTCTCGCCGTCGGCGCGCTTTGGACGTATCGGCTGTGGACCTCACCCACGCGGGTGAGGTCGCTGGCGGTCCTCCCGTTCCATTCGCTGACCGACCCCGAGGGCGAGTCCATCGGGCTCGGCATGGCGGACGCGCTGATCACGCGCCTGGGCAGCACGAAGCGGATGATCGTGCGTTCGACGGGAGCCGTGCAGAAGTACGCGCGTTCGGACCTCGATCCTGTCGCAGCGGGGCGGGAGCTGCGCGTGGATGCGGTGCTGGACGGCAGCATCCAGTCCGCCGAGGGGCGGCTTCGCACCACCGTGAGGCTGCTGCGCGTCAGCGACGGGGCTACCCTGTGGGCCCAGGCGTTCGACCAGCGGACGAGCGACATCTTCAGCCTGCAGGACTCCATCTCGCAGAAGGTCTCGGAAGAGCTCACCCTCCGGCTCACCGACGACCAGCGCAAGGTTCTCACCCGGCGGGACACCGACGACACCGAGGCCTATCGGCTGTACCTGAAGGGGCGCTTCTTCTGGAACAAGCGGACCCGGGAGGGCTTCCAGCGCGGGCTGGCGTTCTTCCGAGAGGCCGTCGATCGGGACCCCAGCTACTCGCGCGCCTACACGGGCCTGGCCGACTCCCACATCGGCCTCGCCTACTACCAGTACGAGCCGCCGCACGAGGCGATGCGGCAGGCGAAGGAGGAAGCGCTGCAAGCGCTGAGCGTCGCGCCGTCGCTGGCCGAGGCTCACGTCTCGCTCGCGCACGTCTACGGCAACTACGACTGGGACTGGACGGCGGCGGAGCGCGAATGGCGCCAGGCCATCCTGCTCGATCCCGACTATGGAACGGCGCACCAGTGGTACGCCGTCCACTACCTCGCCCCGACCGGCCGATTGGAGGAGGCCCTCACCGAAGCCCGGCGCGCCCAAGAGCTCGACCCGCTCTCGCCGGTCTTCAACGCCTTCGTCGGAGCGACGCTGCTCTTCGCGAGACGCTACGACGCAGCGATCGAGGAATGCCGCAAGACGATCGACCTCTATCCCGAGTTCGGGGTGGGACACTGGTATCTCGGTCGTGCCTACCTCCAGAAGGGCCTGTTCCCGCAAGCCTTGGCCGAGCTTCGCGACGCCGTCCGCCTGTCCGGCGAGAGCCCGCTCACGCAGGGGACGCTCGCCTTCGCCTACGCCGCGTCCGGCGACCGTGCCAGGGCGCGCGGCATGCTGTCCGAGCTGGAGCGGCTCCGTTCCACGCAGTACGTGTCCGCGCTCGATCTGGCCATGACCCATGCCGCGCTGGGAGAGCACGAGGAGGCATTCCGCTGGCTGGACGAAGCCGCCTCCGAGCGGGCGTTCCATCTCGTGTATCTGAAGGTTTGGCCCGAGCTCGACGCCCTGCGGCCGGATCCGCGCTTCGCCGAGATGGTCCGTCGCATCGGCCTCCAGCCGTAGCCAGCGGCACTCTCACTTCACTCCTCCTCTTCGAGCCGCCTCAGCCGGTGACTCGAGTTGTAGAGGCCGATCGCCTCGCCCATCCTGTCGCCGGCGACTTGGTCGTAGCGGTAGTGGATGCCGCCGTACACGCGCGCGTCGGACACGTCGTCCGTGATGTCGCGCAGGTCCGTGTAGTGGAGCACGATGCCGGGCGCCCCGGCATCCGTGATCGTCAGGTCGTGGCCCTTGCGACCGTAGGCCAGCTCGAGGATCACGCGCGCGGCGCCGCCGCCCGCGCCGTGCGCCGAGGGATAGCTCGGGAAGCACGGCGTCACGACGAACGGCGTGTACTCCGAGTCCGGGCTGGTGCGGGGGTTGCCGTCTTCGTCGGCGCGCCGGATCGCCGTCTCGGGGCGCCAGGTGCGATAGAAGTACTTGGTCTCGAACACGGTGATGTGGGCGTCGCTCAGCGACATGTTCATGAGGGCCAGGGTGCGGGCGGTGCGCGTGATGCCGTCGTGGCGGGCGGCCGCCAGCTGGCGGGCGACCAGGTTCCAGCCCCGGTGCGGCGGCTGCGCCGCGTACAGCCTGGCGACGTCCGCTCGATCCGGCGGCCGCTCGGTGCTGGCCGCGTCGCCCAACGCTTTCACTTCCTCGAAATCCCTCGCGTATCGGGCGCTGCGGAGCGCGGGCGGCCGCGGCGACCGAAACTGCGCCGAGCTCAAGATGCCGAAGGGCTTGACGAACTGCCAATGGAAGAACACGCCGCGGTTGTTGGCCGGAGCGCTTTCGCAGCTGGGGGTCGGCTGCCACTGGTACGGCGCGTCGCCAGCCGGGGCGTAGAACTGCGCCGGGCTCGAGCCGTCGGCGGTGCGATTGGCGATCATCGCTGCGGCGGCCGCTCGACCGACGGCCATCCCGTCGTCCTTCGCCGGCCCGTCCGGGATCGTGGCCAGCGACTCGGTCTGCTTGTCGTCGAGGAAGCCCTGCTGGGCCGGGAACAGCCATAGCAGCGTGTCGTGAGCGGCCGTGACCACGGCGGCCTCGGCCGAGGCACCGTCCGGCGCGCTGAGCGTGCCGAGGTACGGGGTGTATCTGTGCGTGATCGCGTTCACCGCCTCGAACACGGCGACCTGGACGATCGCCATGGCGCGCGTCGACGGGAACGGCGGGGTGGCGCCGACTGCCTGGACAGCGATCTCGTTCCACTGCAGGACGGGCGCATCGGCGCCGGCGACGGCTCGCGGGCGGCCAGGGTCACGGCCCGCATCGTTGACCTTGGCGAGGCTCGGCCTCGCGAAGGATGACCCGCCCAGAAGGGCGACGCCGACTATGAGAGAGAGGATTGGCTTCATGGAGACCTCCGTGGTCTGCTCACGAAACTGGGCGGGCGTCCGCGGGTTGTCCCCAAAGGCCGGTTAAAGAAGTGCTAAAGAGTTCCTAATCAATGGTTGCCGGGCTCCGCAGGAGCTGGGCCGCCTCCGTATGGCGCAGGATCGCCCCCACGGCCTGACGGGGTCACCTTCAGCGGCCGTACCAGTCGGCCAGCGCGTCGAACGCGGCTTTCGGCTCCCATGGCAGGTTGGGATAGCGCCCGCGCGGATCGCGCGCGGCGCTCTGGCCATCGAGCACCTTGACGACGCCGGCGCTCGCCCGGTCGAGGTCGGCGATCGGGTCCGGGCGGTGCGGGAGGTCGTAGCGCGCGAAGGTGTACACGAACGCAGCGTCGACGCCCTCGGCTGCGAAGACGTCGAGCAGCTCGCGCAGGTAGGTCGCCTGCTGGTCCTCGTCGCGCGGGTACTCGCCGTTCAGCCTCGCGGCGCGGCCGTCGTCGCCCCAGACGATCATCGCGTCGCCGGTGCCACCCACCTCCGCTGCGCCGCGGAACGTCGCGCATCCGAATTCGGTGACCGCGACGGGCTTACCGAGCGCACGCCCCTGCGCGACGAAGGCACGGATGCTCTCGCGATAGCGTGGGGCAGTCACCGCCGTGCGATAGGCAGCGTCGGTGGCGATGATGTCGAACGGCGCCCAGTCGACTCCCTCCAGCGGCAGCACTGACGCGTAGCTCACCGGTCCGCCGAACCGCGTGCGGACGACGTCGACGGCCCGCCGGAGGAAGTCGTTGATGCGGGTGCGGACGTCGCCGATCAACGGCCGGACGCGAGCCGGGTCGGCCACCAACGCGAGTCGCTCGGCGAGCGTCTCGCCGGGGAGGAAGCCGCCGGTGAACAGGCTCAGCTCCGATCCGGTGAGCAGCACCACCTCGGCGCCGCGCCGACGCAGCCGCTCGGCGCGCTCGGCGCAGTCGGCGAGCAGCGCGAGGAGAGCGTCCTGCGTCAGGCCGTTCGTGAACGGGCAGAACCACACCTCGAGCCCTGCGTCGGCGGCGTGCGCCGCGGCGATCTCCAGACGGTCCGGGTCGCCGCCCGTGACACGCACCGCGGTGCAGTGGAGGTCGTCGCGAATGACACGCATCTCGCGCCGCACGACCTCAGCGTCGAACGGCTCGTGCGTGCTGGTGCCGGCGCTCAGGAAGCCGGTGTCATAGTTGATCCCCTTGGCTCGCATGGCGGTTCCCTTTCGGGGTCCATATAAGGTACTTATAGTACCCTACTTCCAGAGCCATCCTATCCACGCGATGGCTTGGGTGGCCTGGGACCTTCGCGGCGACGGCGCCAGGTCGTTGGCGCCTCAGTCGGAGGTTGGCTCCTCAGGTAGGATTCGAACCGGGGAAGACCCTCCTACGCCAGACGACTCGGACCCACTCGATCCAGGTTTCAACCCGCCTTAGCGGCCCGCGGCTTTGGCCGGTGTGAGCCTGTTTCGGTTCGAAAAGGGGACATTTCGGGGACAGTCCTAATCGTGCTTGAACTAGGGTCGCCGCCAGGGTGAAGCTGACGCTTCGTCCGTGAGCGGCGGAGTTCGGCACGGTGGCCCCGCCTTGCTCCATCCCACGAGACGAGCTTCACGCGGGCGGAGTCGACATCCGCGATTCGGCGCGTGACCCCCGCTGCCCATGCCTCGCCCTGGCCATGCTCGTCGCCGGCGTCGAGGCTGCGCAGGAGCCGCCCCGCGATGTCGGCGCGTGCCTTCGGTGGGAGTTGGAGTGCCTCTCTCAACAGGCGCCAAGCCCTCGGGCTCACTGGTAGCTCACGCGGCGTGCCGCGCCCACTAGCTCCTCACGTCGCTTCGCGCTTCCAGACCCGCTCATGATCCGCGCTGTGCCAGGCCTCGTGCAGGTGTGTGCAGGCGCGGGGGCCACCAGCCGGACATGTTCATTCTTGCGGATACAATGCGCGCTCCATGCCGACCGTTTCCAGGCCGGGGCACGAGGCGCAGCGCTTCCACGCGATCGAGGGCCGGCTGCGGGACCACCTCCTGACGGTGGTCGCCGCCGCGCAGCGCGAGGGGCAGCTGGCCAGCTCCGCCTCGCCCGAGGACATCGCGGCCCTTCTCTTCTTCGTCTTCGAAGGCTCCGTCCGCTACTGGATGCACGAGGAGCGGCCCGAGGTCGAGGCCGGTCTCGCCACCCTGCGCAGGCGCCTGGAGATGCAGCTGCGGGCGTTCGTCCCGGAGCGTCTGCCTGGGGCGCGGTGCGACGCAGCGTCCGGCGCAACCGCAGGCTCGAAGCCGTCGGCTCATCAGCACCCGGCGCCGCTGGCCCACGGAGAGAAGCAGGGAGGACGAAGGTGAAGCACGCGATCACGACGGTCTCTGTCGTCGCCCTGATCGGCGCCTGCAGCCTGCTGGGCGCCGCTCCCAGCGCTTCGGCTCGGGGCCCAGCCACACCGGCAGCGGAAGAGGTCCGCTCGCTGCGGCCGCTCGTCTCCGGCTGGCGCTTCGTGCAGGACGACGCCCTGACCGACGAGTCCGCGCTGGCCTCGACCGCCGACCACTGGACGCCGGTGGGCCTGCCGCACACCTGGAACGCCCAGGACGCGGCCAGCACCAACGCCAGGGTCCCGTACAAGCGCGGCCGCGGCTGGTACCGTCTCGTCTTCGACGCCCCGTCCTACGGCCGCCGCCACTGGCTGCAGTTCGACGGAGCCAGCATCGTCGCCGACGTCTGGCTGAACGGGCGCCAGCTCGGCCAGCACCGGGGCGCCTTCACGGCCTTCCGCTTCGACGTGACCGACGTCCTCACCCCAGCCGGCAACGTGCTGCTGGTGAAGACGGACAACAGCGAGCCGAAGACAGCCTCCGACCCCACGGCCATCGCCCCGCTCAGCGGCGACTTCAACATGTCGGGCGGGCTCTACCGGATGGTGCACCTAGTCTCAACGAGGTCGGACGTGCACGTGGCGCTCGACGACCTCGGCGGGTCCGGCGTCTACGCCCGCACCACCAGCATCGCGGCGCCTGCGACCGTCGCGGTGCGCGTAAAGCTGGCGAACGACGGGCCCGCGGCGGGCACCTACGCCGTGCGCGCGGTGCTGCTCGACGCGGCCGGAAGGGCGGCAGGCGAGGCGCGCCGCCCGGTGACGCTCGCCGCCAAGGCCACGGCGGAAGCCGCGCAGGAACTGACCGTCGCGGCCCCGCACCTCTGGCAGGGGCTGCGCGACCCGTACCTGTACACGCTGCAGGTCGAGGTGCTCGACTCCCGTGGCGCCGTCGCCGACCGCGTGACGCAGCGCTTCGGACTGCGGCAGATGGCGTTCGACCCCGACCGTGGCTTCTCGCTCAACGGCCAGCCCCTGCCGCTGCACGGCGTGGCGATGCACCAGGACTACCTCGGCAAGGGGTGGGCGATCAGCGAGAAGGAGACCGACGAGTCGCTCGCCCTGGTGAAGGAGATCGGTGCCAACACCCTCCGCCTGGCGCACTACCCGCACGCGCAGCACACGCTCGAGCGGGCCGACGAGATGGGCCTCGTCGTCTGGGCCGAGGTGGCCTTCGTCAACGGCGTGCGCCCCTCGTGCACCGACGAGCCGGCTACGCCCGAGTTCACGGCCAACGTCGAGCAGCAGCTCCGCGAGCTGATCCGCCAGCAGTTCGACCACCCCTCGATCGGCCTGTGGTCGATCGGCAACGAGAACACGATGACGCAGGGCCGCTGTGGTGGCGCGGACAACGTGACGCCCGTGCTGCGCCGGCTGCAGGAAGTGGCCAAGGCGGAGGACTCGGGGCGAGTGACGACGCTGGCGGACCTCAGCCTGGGCGGGCAGGGTGAAGGCAAGATCAAGGTCAGCGGCATCACGGACGTCTGGGCCCTGAACCGCTACTTCGGTTGGTACTACGGCGAGGCCGGCGGCCTCGCTCGCGATTTGGACGAGCTCCACGCGAAGTACCCGCGGCAGCCGGTGGGCGTTAGCGAGTACGGCGCCGGCGGGGCGCTCAGCGACCACACCGACAACCCGCTCGGCGGGCCGCCGACGCCCTTCGGCTCCCCCGACGCCCGGGCGTACCAGCCGGAGGAGTACGCCGCCTATGTGCATGAGCTCAACTACGGAGTCCTCGCCTCGCGTCCGTTCGTCTGGGGAACCTACGTCTGGGCGATGTTCGACTTCGGGTCGGGGATCCGCAACGAGGGCGACCTGCGGGGCGTCAACACGAAGGGCCTGGTCACCTTCGACAGGAAGACGCGCAAGGACCCCTTCTACTTCTACAAGGCGAACTGGAGCCGCGAGCCGGTCACCCACATCGTCGGAGGCAGGTACACCGACAGGGCGTACGCGACGACGGACGTCAAGGTCTACAGCAACGCCGATGAGGTTCAGCTGGTCGTCAACGGCACCGTGGCAGGCACCCGCACCGCGCCCCAGTGTCCGCTCCGGACGTGCGTGTTCCAGCGCGTCGTGCTCCGGCAGGGAGCCAACGTGATTGCCGCCCGCGGGACCCGGGGCGAGGCGCACGAGCTCCGACGAGGTGGCTTGGACGCTGGCGAATGTCAGGGACGTCCGGATCGCAGCCGGCCAGCTGGCCACAGGGCTGAGGTCGGCGGCCGGCGAGAGGTACGGGTCCGACAACTTCTTCACCGGGGGCGTCGGCCAGAAGGTGATCGTGCGAACCTGGGGCCGGCCGGCGGACCGGACGCCGATCAGCGGCGTAACCGGTCCCGCCGACGCCGAGCTGTATTCCGCGTACCGGACGGGCCGTTTCCGGTACGAGGTCCCGCTGGCGAACGGCAGCTACCAGGTCGAACTCGGCTTCGTCGAGCCGTCGAAGACTACGGCGGCCGGTGAGCGGGTCTTCGACGTCGAGGTGAACGGCGCGAAGGCCATCGTCGGCCTCGACGTGCTGCGCGAGGCGGGCGCCTACCGGAAGGTGGTGACGAAGACGCTGCCGGTGACCGTCACGGCGGGCAGGCTGGAGCTCGTGTTCGTGCCGACCGCTGGCGAGGCGCTGGTGTCGACGATCAGCGTCAAACGGCAGTGAGGGCTCGCCGCGCGCGGCGGCCGCAAGCAAGCCGGCTCTCGGGGGTCGCGCCGCGCCCGCTGGTGCTGGCGTAAGCAAACTGAGCATAGGGACTTACGCGATGAGGCGAAGAGGCACCGAGCAGTCAACCTCGGGGGAGGGGGCGGCGCTACATGAGGCGAGGTTGGCTCCGCAGGTAGGTTCGAAGCGGGGAGGAGCCTCCTACTCCAGACGACTCGGACCTACTCGATCCTGGCCACAACGCGACTTAGCGGCTCGCGGTTTCGGACGGCTTGAGCCCGTTTCGGATCGAAAAGGGGACATTTCGGGGACAGTCGGAATTGGCTGTGCCTGGGCGGGGCACCACCAGGATCTCCGCGTTAACGTAGCCGGCGACCGATACCGCGAGCGCTTGAGCCAGCACGTCCTCCAGCGCGGCAGCTGTCATCTCTCTGCTCTCCTGCGCGCGAACGCCGGAGGTCGGCCGATCGCGCGCGGCGGAGCGCCCCCGATACAATCTCCTCCGGAAAGCCCAGCTCGCGCAGGAGCCTCAGCGCGTTGCGTGCCTCCGAAAGGCCAGGGCGGATCCGGTACTCGAAATCGAGACCCTTCGCGCCGAGCGCGTCGGCGAAGCTATAGAAGTCGAGCCGGCTCTGGAGCTGCGACGCGACCTCGAGCTCGTGCGTGGCGCCG
This sequence comes from uncultured Acidobacteriota bacterium, assembly GCA_963740655.1. Lineage (GTDB taxonomy): Bacteria > Acidobacteriota > Vicinamibacteria > Fen-336 > Fen-336 > DATBSL01. The sequence continues at coordinate 463,662 of CAVUFF010000009.1, read as the reverse complement.
ACCACGAGACCACCCTCGCGGCAGATGAACTCCAGGATCTCCACGGACGCGGCGATGCGCTCGGCCGAGTTCGTGCCTGCCAGCATCTCGTCGATCAGGCACAGCGTCGGCACGCCGGCGTCCAGGGAGCGAACGAGCTGAAGCAGGCGCTCCGCCTCCGCCCAGTAGAAGCTCTCATGCGCAAGACGTCGTCGGCGGCCCGCAACGAGGAGCGAACGCGGAAACGGGCGCCGCGGTAGAGCCTCGCCGGGCAGGTACCGACTGTGCTGCCGAGGAGCACCGCCAGCCCCAAGGACCTGAGAAACGTCGACTTACCCGACATGTTCGTTCCCGTCGCGAGGGCGCCACGGCCGACCAGGACGATCGAGTTGCCGACGGGCGCGTCCAGCAGAGGGTGATAGACCTCTTCGACTTCCAGATGCATCGGGTCGTTGAGGAAGATCGGCTCACAGTAGACGGGCAGCCCTTCGCGGAATGAGGCGACGGCCTGCAGGGCGTCGAGGGCACCGATCACCTCGAGCACATCGCGTAACACGCCCACGAACATGTGGATGTCAGCCACGGCCGCCCTCAGGCTCCGGGCCTCGAGCAGGAAGGCGATATTCACGTACTCGTAGAGCAGGTCCAGCCCGGCACCGGACGAGAAGCGGCCGATTCTGCGGCGCAGAGGGGCGGCCGCACGACTTCGCTTCCGGAGCCGTTGCACCAGCGGCTCGATCTCCGGTCGCCCGATGCGGCCGAGCCGGTCCGCTGCCACTAGGACTTCGCCCAGGTAGGCGAGAGCGTCCATCTCCAGTTCGAACCGGAAGCGAGTGCGGTAGTGGAGAACGAAGTTGCAGGCGAAGGCTACGAGGAATACCAGGAGGCTGGGAGCGCCGAAATACGGAGCGGTCAAGAGGCTAACGGCGGCAAGGGCTGCCATCAACCCGAGCAGCGGCTTGGCGGCGACTACCGGCCGCTCTGCCTCCCACAGGAGACTCGCCGCCGCCGCCATCCGGCCGCCGAACCCGAGTCCGGTGAGCGCACACTGGACCTGTTCGCGCAGGTCGGCATCGATCTGGAAGTAGGCGATCAGCCGGAGGCGCTCGTCCCGTTCGACGTCGAACTGCGGGGTCCGCAGCATCCGATACAGCATGAACTGCCCTCTGCCGCAGAGTGTGTCCGATCGACGCGGGCGAACACCTCGTCCATGTCGAGGTCGTTCCAGGTGTGCTCGTCGACCTGCTCGTGCGACGGGGGCCCGGTCAAGGCGGCGAATTCGCGCAGTAGTTTGTAGTCGCGCGGGTGGTCGACCGGCCGGCCCCAGTCGGCACGCAGGCGGGCCAGGCGACGCGCCTCCCGATGCCTCTTCACGCGGAAGGCCAGCACGGCGGCGGCGGCCACCGCCAGTGGCACCAGAATCCAGATGGCGATTCGCGCCGTCAGCACACCCACCGGGGTGTCTCCAAGTCCACTGGCGGTTCCTTCGAGCCAGGCATGCGGGCGTGCCGGACGCTTCAGGCGGAACGCTTCTCGGCCAGCTGCTGAACTCTCTGGTGCGAGATCTCCAGCAGATCGGCGGCGTCGCGTCGACTGAGCCGAGTTGCTAGCTGTCGGGCCACCGTTTCGGCTCGCTTCCGGTCCTCCTCGGCGTGCGCGCGGGCGTTGCGATACTGCAGGACGAGACGCCGCATCGGTGCGGGAAGTCGCACATCATCGACCAGCTTGGCCGCCGTCGCGCGGGTCACGAACAAGCTGAGCGCTTCACGGATTCGGGAGCGTGCCTCGGACAGAGAACGGCCGTAGGTGTGGCAGCCACGGACGGTCGGAACGGTCGCGATCCAGTGGCCCGATTCGTCGAGTTTGTAGACGACACGGTACGTCTTCACCTCAGCCATCCTTTCCCGAGACACGGCTCCGGATCTCGCGCGATAGCCCCCAGAGTCCCCGGTGGGAGGTCGTGCCCCGCGTGGATCGGAATCGTCGTGGTGCACTCGCCGCAAACGACTCGGACGTGAGACCCACGGGTACGCACTACCGTGCACCCAAGTTGGCGAAGGCGCTTGAGGAGGTCCTTGCCGGTCACCGGCGGCACCTACACCACCAATCGCCGTCTGTCTAGCGTAGTGGACAGATTCGGGCGACGCAAGCCAGCTCCGGGCATCGGGATGGTAGAGCAGCAGAAGCAGAAGCAAGTTGGGTGAGCGCTTACGCGCTCACGAACGACTACGCGGACGGCCGCGGCTCACTTCGTTCGCCGCGCTGCTCCCGACCGAGCCGGGCTCTGGCCGGCGACTGCCGGGTTCCGTTTGCGCTGCCGAGTCGCCTCGTTTCAGGACGGTCCAGGGCGTTTCAACTCCCGATTATTCAGTGGCTTCGCTCCGAAACGGTCCTCGCTGGTATGCCGCGTGAACTAACACTGGAGACATGCCCCGCACCCTCTTCGACGTGGAGGACGCGCCCGAAATCACGGCCCACGCTCGAAGGTCGGCCGCCTCTCCTCGGCGCGAGGCTATCGTCCCCGTCCGGCTGACCAAGGGGAACGCGACCAGCTCGCCGAGGTGGCGCGCGACCTCGGCATCAGCGTCTCGACCTACCTGCGGCAGGCAGCCCTCTCGCGCCCGCTGCCGCTGCGTCGGGTGGTGCGTCCGATACCGGAGGTCAACCGCGAGACGTACCACGCCCTGGGGCGCCTTGCAGCCGACGTGAACGCGATCTCACGGCGGATGGCCGAGCGCCGTCGCGAGCCGGGGGCCCCCGACGTCCTGGAGGCCCTCGAGCTCGTGACCCGGTTCTTGGGGACCGTTCGGGCCGAGGTCCTGGGAACGACCCTCGGGCCTGAAGGAGGCGAGTCGTGATCGCCAAGATCACCCGAGGGGCAGCTTCCGAAGCGCCACACGCTACGCGCTTGACGAGCGGCACGGTCTGGATCCCGAGCGCCAGCCCGAGATCATCGGCGGCAACATGGCCGGACGTACGAGCGGCGAGCTGGCGCGGGAGTTCGAGGCCGTCCGGCAGCAGCGGCCCGACATCCGCCAGCCGGTCGAGCACGTCTCGCTGAGCTTCGCCTGGGATGAACGGGCGCTGTCCAACGACGAGATGGCCAGGGTCGCCGACGAGTACCTCCGCCGCCGAGGGCACGACCCCGACCGGGTTCAGTACGTCGTCGTCCGGCACCACGACAAGGACCACCAGCACTGCCACGTCCTTCTCAACCGGATCCGGACCGACCGGGCCCTGGTCCCCCAGCAGTACCCGGAGTACCTCCGCAGCAAGGAGACGTGCCGAGAGCTCGAGCGGGAGTTCGGGCTTCGGCCCGTCCGGAGCGAACGCGCTCTCAAAGGTGAGAGACCGCCCACCAGAGCCGAGGACCGGATGGCGCGGGACCGGGCTCTCATTACGGCGCTCTGGCTGGCCCACAACATGGAACTGGCCAGACGGTCGCCGGGTCGGGCGCTCCTGAACGTCGCCGAGCGGCTGCTCCCGCCTGATACGAGGAGAACCGTTCAGGTCATCCGGGCGGTGATCCATCTCTCGCGAGGCAGGTGAGCGATGGGCGAATTCCAAGCCAATCAATACGAGCCCGGACCGGCGGACGGCGGAGGTGCTGCGCGTGGTGCAGCGCTTGGGGACTCGGTGCAGGGACTGAAGCACCAGGTCGCCGTCCTGGCGGGCTGGCATCGCCGGTTGGCGAGGTGCGTCGCGGCGTGGGGTGTGATCCTTGGTTTGCTCGTCGGTGCGACAACGTCCGAAGCGGCTTCTTCGAGCGCGCCGAGGTCGAGGGACTGCTGCAGCACGTCGAGGACGAGGGCATCCGCGACTTCATCGCGTGGGCGTTCCGCACGGGCATGCGCAAGGGCGAGATCGCGCGGCTGACCTGGGACATGCTCGACCGCACCGGCACGCCCTGGGTGCTGCGGATCCCGGGAGCGATCACGAAGAACCGGACCGGCCGCACGCTCGGGCTCGAGGGCGAGGTGAAGGCGATCATCGAGCGACGGCTGCGCATGAGGCGCTTCAACAACCCGCTCGTCTTCCACCGCGTCTGCAAGGGGAAGCCGGGACAGCCGATCACGGATTTCTGGGAGGTCTGGAAAGAGGCCCTCGAAGCGGCCGGGCTGCCCGCAGGACGGCTTTTCCACGATCTCCGAAGGTCAGCAGTCCGGACGCTCATCCGCGCGGGTGTCGACGAGACGACGGCGATGAAGGTCTCCGGCCACAAGACCCGCTCGATGCTGCTGCGCTACAACATCGTCACCGAGCGCGAGACGGCCGACGCGCTGCTCCGCGCGGACGCCTACCTCTCGACGCAGCCGACGAGAGTCGAAAACGAAAAGGGACAGTTGAGGGACATTCGCGAGAGCGGCGGCGGGAAGTTGTTGACCGCTCGGGCCCGGGATGGCTCCTCAGGTAGGATTCGAACCTACGACCCTCCGGTTAACAGCCGGATGCTCTACCGCTGAGCTACTGAGGAACAGGCGGTCACTGCCGCCGGAAGAGCGTTTCCGGCAAAACGCAAGTATAGAAGTTGGGCATTCGAGGCGCAAACGAAGCCCGCCAACTCTGCCCGGACGGAGTTGCTTCAGAAGTTACTTGAAGGAGCTCGGTCCGGAACGAGTTGAGGGAATGAACCAACCTCAGAACGCTTGGCCGGAGGCACGGCGAACCGGAACAACGAGAACAGAGGCCAGACGAAACGACAACGAAAAGCCGCGGGTTCTCCGGACCGGCCTCCGGGGGGTTTGAGCCCCCGGGCCCCCCGCTAGCCCGTCTTCGTCAGCTCCTGCAGCACGAGCTTGGCGACGCCCTTGAGCGTCTCGAAGACGCCGATGCCCTTGGCGGCGACCGCCTCGAAGACGGGCTCGCCCTTCTTGCGCATCAGCTTCACCATCTCGTCGACCGTGGCCACGTTCGGCAGGTCGCGCTTGTTGAGCTGCAGCACGTAGGGGATCGTCCGGAGGTCGTAGCCCTGGGCCTTCAGGTTTATGTCGAGGTTCTCGATCGCCTCGATGTTCGCGTCCATGCGCTCGACCTGGCTGTCGGCTACGAAGATGACGCCGTCGACGCCCTTCAGGATCAGCTTGCGGCTCGCGTCGTAGAAGACCTGGCCGGGGACGGTGTAGAGATGAAAGCGGGTCTTGAAGCCGCGCACGGTGCCGAGCTCGAGCGGCAGGAAGTCGAAGAAGAGCGTGCGGTCGGTCTCGGTCGCGAGCGAGATCAGCTTGCCCTTGGCGTTCGGGTTGGTCTTGTCGTAGATCCACTGCAGGTTCGTGGTCTTGCCGCACAGGCCCGGCCCGTAATAGACGATCTTGCAGTTGATCTCGCGCGAGGCGTAGTTGATGAACGTCATCGGTCGATCGGGGCCCTACTCGCTGAACAAGCTGTCGATGTCGTCGTCGGTGATCTCGGCGAAGGGGCTCTCGAAGGCGGCGCCCGCCGCGGCGCGCTCCTTCTCGACCTTGCTCATGATGCGGGCGAACACCTCGTTGAGCTCGCCCGACGCCTTCTTCACGCGCAGCCGCACCAGCCCGAGCGAGCTGCGCTCGTCGAAGATCACGACCAGGATCACGCGGCTCGCCACGATCGAGATGTGGATGTTGTCGCGCTCGCCCTCGTGGAAGAGGATCGTGAACTCCTTCTCGCCGATGAGCCGCGCCAGGCCGTCGGTCGCGGCTACGTTGCCCGCGGTGAGCGAGGCGAGCGAGGTGGTGTCGAGGTTCTCGATCTCGCCCTGGGCGGCGATCTGCTGCCCGTTCTTGTCGACCAGGAACACGACCTTGGCGTTGGCGTCGACACGGAGCTTCGAGATCACCTGCTTGATCTGGTTGAACTCCTCTTCGTACATCACGATGTCGGGCGCGGCCATGCGGTGATTCCTCCTCCCGCGCGGACCCTTTGCGCTGCTCGCGAACTCGGCGAAACGAGCGGGATGGGCCCCGGGAAACGCAATAGGGTAGCCCGCAACTTCTTCATGAGCAAGGGGGTGCGGTGGCGCGCCCGGCAGCGCGCCCGAGGGGTTTCCGGTCCTAGTACTCGCGCCGCCCCTCGAGCGCCTTCGAGATCGTGACCTCGTCGGCCCACTCGAGGTCGCTGCCGACGGGCACCCCCATCGCAATGCGGGTGACGCGCACGCCGAGCGGCTTCAGGAGCCGCGCCAGGTACACGGCGGTCGCCTCGCCCTCCACGGTCGGGCTGGTGGCGAGGATCACCTCTTCGACTCCCCCGCCGCGCACGCGCTCGACGAGCCCCGCGACCTTCAGCTCCTCCGGCCCGACCCCCGAAAGCGGCGAGAGCGCCCCGTGCAGCACGTGGTAGCGGCCCCGGAAGTCGCGCGTCTTCTCGATCGCGACCACGTCGTGCGGCTCCTCGACCACGCAGATCGTTCGTGCGCTCCGCGCGGGGTCGGCGCAGTGCTGGCACAGCTCCCGGTCGGTGACGGAGTGGCACTCGCTGCAGGTCCTCATCCCGTCGAGGAGCGTCGCAATCGCCTCGGCGAGCTGCTGCGCCTCGCCCTTCGTGCCGCGCAGCAGGTGGAAGGCGATGCGCTGCGCCGACTTCGGCCCCACGCCGGGGAGCTTGCGCAGCTCGTCGATCAGGCGCTCGACCGGGGCCGGGTAGTCCACTACATCCCGGGCAGCTTGAGGCCGCCGGTGAGTGCCCCCACCTTCTCCTGGACCGCCGCCTCCACCTTGCGGGAGGCCTCGTTGACCGCGGTGAGCACCAGGTCCTGCAGCATCTCGACGTCGCCCGCCTTCACGACCTCGGGGTCGATCGTAAGGCTCTTGACCTGCTTCTGCCCGTCCATCTCGACCTTGACGCCACCGCCGCCGGAGCTCGCCTCGACCACGATCGCCGCGATCTCCGCCTGCAGGCGCTCCTGCGCCTGCTGCAGCTGCTTCATCATCTTGCGCGGATCGCCGAACGGGTTCACGCGTCCTCCCTTCCGGGCTTCGCCTCGCGCACGTCGACCACCCGCCCGTCGAAGAGGTCGAGCGCTTCCTGCACGGCCGGCTCCTTCTCCGCCTCCTCGCGCAGGCGCTGCCGGCGCGCGTCGTCCGGCGAGGGCGCGGGCGCGGCGGCGGCCGCCGGCGCGGTCGCTCCCGAGGCGAACTCGAGCGGCACGCTGCGGCCGGCGGCCTTCGCCGCGAGCGCCTTGTACTCGTCCGCGTGCGCGCGGGCGAGCAGCGCGAAGTCGGACGGCACCTCGAGCACCAGCGTGTCGCCCTCGAAGCGCGCGCGGGCCATGCGCAGCGGCGCCGCGAGCGTCGGGCGCGACGCGCAGAGGGCGAGCATCGCGGCGAGCTGCGCTTCGCCTGGGCTTGCGGCGCTCGGCGCGGCCGTCGGCTCGGCCGGGCCCGAGGGCTGGTCGTCGCTCGGAGGCTCGTCGTCGCTCGACGGCTCGACGCGCGCGGCGGGGCTCGCCGCGGGCGCAGCAGCCGCGCGCGCGGTCGGCGGCGCGGAGCGCGGCGCGGCCAGCGCGCGAGGCGCCCCGGCCGGCGGGGCAGCCGAGGGCAGGGCGACCGCGCCGCCCGCCAGCCGCTCGAGACGAGCCACGATCTCGACGAACGGCACCAGCCTGCGCATCTGCACCAGCTTCAGCAGCACGAGGTCGAGCGCGACGCGCGGGTCGGTCACGTTCCGGAACTCGGTCTCGGCCTCGCTCAGCAGGTCGAGGCCGCGCAGCAGGTCCTCCTGCGAGAGGCTCTCGGCGAGCGGGCGCAGCCGCTCGAGCTCCTCGGGCAGAATCGACGCGACGAGCGGGCTCTCGGCCGTGGCGAGCTTGACGAGCAGGATCTCGCGCAGGTGCAGCAGCAGCTCGCGCAGGAAGTTGCGGTAGTCGGCGCCGTAGTCGGCGAGGCTCTCGACCAGCTCGAGCATGGCGAGGCTGTCGCCCTCGACGATCGCGCGCGAGGCGCGGTGCAGCAGCTCCCGGTCAACGAGCCCGAGCAGCCCGGCCACGTCCTCGTCCCTCACGCGCTCGCCCGAGAACGCGAGCACCTGGTCGAAGAGCGAAAGCGCGTCGCGCACGCTGCCCTCGGCGGCCCGCGCGACGAGCCCGAGCGCGGCATCGCTCGCCTCGATCTTCTCGGCGTCGGCCACGTGCCGCAGGTGCTGCTTGAGCTCGCGCGCCGGGATCATGCGGAAGTCGAACTGCTGGCAGCGCGACAGGATCGTCTCGGGGATCTTGTGGTACTCGGTCGTGGCGAAGATGAACTTCACGCGCGGCGGCGGCTCCTCGAGCGTCTTCAGGAGCGCGTTGAAGGCGGCGCCCGAGATCTGGTGCACCTCGTCGATGATCCAGATCCGGTAGCGGTCGCGCGCCGGGCTGAAGCGCGTCATCTCGCGCAGCTCGCGGATGCTGTCGACGCCCGTGTTCGAGGCGCCGTCGATCTCCTGCACGTCGAGGCTGCGGCCGTCGGCGATCTCGCGGCAGCTCGGGCAGGCCTTCGCCCGGCTCTCCTCGTCGCGCGTCGAGCAGGGCTGCGCGGTGGCCGTCTCGCCGCTTCCGCAGTTGAGCGCCTTCGCCAGGATGCGGGCGGTCGTGGTCTTGCCCACGCCGCGCGCCCCCGAGAGCAGGAAGGCGTGGCCGATCTTTCCGCGCTCGAGTGCTCTCTGCAGCGTGCGGGTGACGGTCGTCTGGCCGACGACCTCGTCGAAGGAGGTCGGCCGGTACTTGAGAGCGAGGACCTTGTAGCTCAGGGGCGATCGGCTTTCGGGGACCTTGTCGAGGGTCGGTCCCACGTGGGCCCCGGCTGGCCTGCGGCACACGCGAGGCTCGCCTACCGTTGCTCCCTTCCGGGCCTGGCGGGGTTCGGACGACTCGCGTTGCGCAGGGCCGGGACCCACGTGCGGCCGACCCGAGGCTAGGTTACCTCAGGCGCTCGCGTCGATCATCTCCTGCAGCCGCTCGCGATCGTGTTTCGGCTGGGACTTCCACTGCACGCCGCAGCAGCGTCCGGCGTGGCCGTTGAGCGGTGCCGTCCAGACGACCCGCCCTTCCGTCGGAACCGGGAGCGTGTCGTACGCGAAGCTCAGCGAGAGGATGAGCTCCTGGCCGACCTCCACTCCGGCGTTCGTCCAGACGCATGCCCCTCCCCGAGAGAGGTTGGCGACCACTCCGTAAGCCGTTGGATTCCTTGGGTTCTCGAAGGCGACCGTGACCGATCCGCGTGGGACGAAGCGAGAGGTACCTCTAAGGGGCATGCAGACTCCGGGCGATATCCACTCCGCGGAGGGAGGCGCGGAAGGCTTGACTCTCGCGTCAACGGAGGCGGGACGTGGTCCCGGGAGGTAGGCTCCGCACGCCAACGGACGCCGCAGAGACTATGTCGAGCGAACCCGGCCGGTCAAGCGGCGACCGCCCGGCGACCGCCCGAGCGGCCGCGACTGCGCCTCAGGCGCGCGGCTTCGCGGGCGGCTCGTCCGCCCCAGTCACGTACGGCTGGCGCAGGTGCACCGGCGCATCGCGGTGGCCGGCGCGCAGGTTCAGCATCTCGACGAAGAGCGAGAAGGCCATCGCGAAGTAGATGTAGCCCTTCGGCACGTGGTTGCCGAAGCCGTCGGTGATCAGCATGACGCCGATCACGAGCAGGAACGCGAGCGCCAGCATCTTGACCGTCGGATGGCGCGAGACGAAGTCCCCGATCGACCTCGCGAACACCATCATCACCAGCACCGCCGCGATCACGGCGGCGATCATGATCGCCACGTGCTGGACCATGCCGATCGCCGTGATCACCGAGTCGAGCGAGAACACGATGTCGAGCACCATGATCTGGACGAGCACCGACGCGTATGACTGCGCCGCGCGCGCGGACTTCGCGCCCTCGTGGCCCTCGAGCTTCTCGTGGATCTCCATCGTGCTCTTGGCAACCAGGAACAGACCGCCCACGATCAGGACCAGGTCGCGGCCGCTCACCTCCTTGACGATGAGCGGAACCGTGAAGAGCGGCTCGGTGAGCCCCATGATCCAGGAGAGGCTCAGCAGCAGCAGGATGCGCATCACCATCGCGAGCCCGAGGCCGATGCGGTAGGCGCCCGCCTGCTGGCCGGCCGGCAGCTTCCCGACCAGGATCGAGATGAACACGATGTTGTCGATGCCGAGGACGATCTCGAGGGCCGCGAGCGTCAGGAAAGCGATCCACGCTTGCGGATCCGAAAGCCACTGCATGCTCGACACTCCCTGGTCCGCGGCGTACGGCCGCGGTGCCCCATGGTAACGGATGTTCCGCGCGGGGCGGCCGCGCGCACGGCGGTGGTAGACTCGCCCGACGAGCGGCGAGAGGAGGCGGAATGACGACGATCCTCGGCGTGGTCCTGGCGCTCGGGATGCAGGCGGGCATCCCGAAGGAGCCCGCGAAGGACCTCTTCATGCACAGCCTGAACGTGCCCGGGGTCGAGGTCCGTTTCGTCGACTACCACTGGCACCCGGACCTGTTCGACGCCTTCGAGAAGGGCGCGAACATCCCCGAGGCCAAGCGCAACTGGGTGATCGCGCGCGTCGTGCTCAACAACCGCCCGCTCACGCTCGGCGGCACCCGGGTCGCCGTCGGCAACTATGCCCTGTCGCTCTGGCCCAATCTCGACGGCAAGGGCCTCGCGATCGAGCTGCGCCGCGTGGACATGCGCGAGGTGTACCCGAACCTGAACGCGCTCGCACCCGCGCCGAAAGGCGAGACCGTCTACAAGGCCGGCGTCGTGTTCGACAAGGTGAGCCCGACGGCCGAGCGCATGGGCATGACGCTCGTCGACGCCGCGGGCAAGGTCGCCCTGACGATCAACTGGGGCGACCGCCGGCTGGTCGTCACGTTCGAGCGCTGATCCGCCGCCTCCCGAAACGCCGGCTCAGGCGCTGCACTCGCCTTCGAGCGTGCTGACCTCGAAGACGGAATCCTCGCCGATGTCCTGGTAGTCCGTGGCCACCGCGGTCTCCGCCGTGAGCGCCTCGAGGTCGGCCAGGAGCGCCTTGACGCGCGGCAGCTCCACGCGGCGGAAGAACGCCCTGGCCGTCTCTGCGGGCTGCCTCTCCTTCTTGTAGAGGCCCACCAGCCGCTCGAGCGCCTCGCCGCTGCGGCGCGCCGGCACCTTGGCCGCGATGCGCGCGAAGTGCGCCTGGCCGTCGGTCACGCCGCCGCCCACCATCACGAAGTATTGCGGCACCGCGCGGCCGTCGAGCTTGCGCACGCTGCCCTGGAAGCCGACGCCGGCCATGTGGTGCTGGCCGCAGCCGTTCGGGCAGCCGCTGATCTTGACGTTCAGGTCCAAGGCGTCGTCCACGAGCCCGGGCCGGGCGGCCACGTGCTCGTGGATCAGGCGCGCGAGCCCGCGCGACTGCGTGACCGCGAGGCGGCAGGCCTCGGCCCCGGGGCAGCTCACGGGGTCGGCGATCGTGCTCGCATCCGGCGACGCGAGCCCGGCCGCGGCGAGCTGGCGGTGCAGGTCCTGGAGCGCCGGCTCGGGCACCCAGCGGAAGAGCAGGTTCTGCTCGTGCGTCATGCGCAGCGTGCCGTCGGAGAAGGAGCCCGCCAGGTCCGCGAGCACGCGCAGCTGCGCGCTCGTCAGGTCGCCGAGCGGGACGGTCGCGGTCGCGACGGCGTAGCCCGCCTGCTTCTGCCGGCGCACGTTGCCGCGCGCCCAGCGCACGAAGGCGGCCGTGGGCAGCGCGAGCCGCGGCTCGACTCTCGGCAGGAAGCCCGGGCCGCGCAGCTCGGTCGCCACGGCGCGCGCGGCCGTGTCGGCGAGCCGCGGCGGCGCCGGCCGCGTCCCCCAAGGCGCCTGCTCGACCGGAGCGTCGTCCGCGTCGAACGGCAGCCGGGAGCCGCCCTCGGCCTTCACCTCGGCAAAGGTCCGCTCGAACTCCGCGCGCCAGGCCTCCCAGCCCATCTCGCGGATCAGGAACTTCAGCCGGTTGCGCTGCTTGTGCTTGTAGTCGCCGCGCGCGGCGTAGAGCCGCATCACCGCATCGGCGAGGTCGAGGATCTCGCCCGCCGGCAGGAACTCGAACAGCAGGTGTCCCGAGGTCGGCAGGATCGACGTGCTGCCGGCAATGGTCACGCGGAAGCCGCGGCGCGCGGAGCCGTTCACGTGGACGCGCGCGCGCAGGCCGATGTCGTTGATCGCGGCGAGCGCGTGGTCCTCCGGGCAGCCTTCGAACGCGATCTTGAACTTGCGCGGCAGCTTCGAGCTCAACGGCTGGCGCAGCAGGTGGCGCGTGAGCGCCTCGGCGTAGGGCGTCACGTCGAACGCCTCGTCCGCCGCGACGCCCGCGTACGGGCACGCCGTGATGTTGCGGACGGCGCTGCCGCACGCCTCGCGCGTGGTGAGCCCGGCCTCGGCCAGCCGCCGCATCACGGGCTCGACGTCGTGGAGCTTCAGGAAGTGGAGCTGGACGTTCTGGCGCGTGGTGATGTGACCGAAGCCGCGCGAGTAGCGCTCGGCGACGTCGGCGAGTGCTTTGAGCTGCGGCCCGTCGAGGATGCCCTGCGGGATCTTGATCCGCAGCATCTGCGCATCGCCCGTCTGGCGCTGGCCGTAGGTCCCGCGCACCAGCCGGAAGGCCCGCCACTGGTCGGGCGTCAGCTCGCCGCGCTCGTAGGCGTCGAGCGTGCGGACGAACTCGTCGATCTCGGCCTCGTCCGCGAACGACAGCCGCGTGCGGCCGAAGCTCGAGGCCTCAGCGTGTGAGTGCATACCCGTCTCCTTCTTCCGCCTCGCGCAGCGTCTGGGCGGTCGAGAGGCCGACCACGTCGCCGACCACGATCGTGCCCGGCGCGTCCTCGAGCCCGGCAGGGACGTCGAAGCCGGCGAGCGCCGCGAGCGGTCCGATCCAGGTGTGGGCGCGCGGCGTGCCGGCCGCGAGCAGGAGTGCCGTCGGGGTGCTCGCCGCGAAGCCGCGCTCGAGCAGGAAGCCCGCGATCGCGCCGCGGGCGGCGAGGCCCATCAGCACGACGACGGTGTGCCCGCGCGTCGCGATGCCGGCGAGCACCGGCTTCCAGGCCGTCTCGGCGTGGCCGGAGACGACGGTGAATGCGGTCGCGAGGCCGCGATGCGTGACGGGAATCCCGGCGAGCGCGGGGGCCGAGACCGCCGCACTCACGCCCGGCACCACCTCGTGCGGGATCCCGGCGGCCCGCAGCGCCAGCACTTCTTCTCCGCCCCGACCGAACACGAACGGGTCGCCACCCTTCAGGCGCACGACGCGCTTGCCGCGGCGCGCGGCCCGGATCATGAGCGTGTGGATCGTCTCCTGGCGCATCGAGGGGCGGAAGGCGCGCTTGCCGACCGAGAAGCGCTGCGCGCGCTTCGCGAGCTCCAGCACCTCGGGCGAGACGAGCGCGTCGTACAGCACGAGGTCGGCCTGCTCCAGCTCGCGCACGGCGCGCAGCGTCAGCAGCTCGGGATCGCCCGGGCCCGCGCCGACGAGCACGACCTTGCCCGTCATGGCCGGGCCGCCTCGGCGTAGAGCCGGTTGAGCTCCTCGAGCAGAGCCGGCCGCCGCTTCTCGAACGGGACGCCGCTCGCCTTCTGCCGGGCGCGCAGCGAAGCCGCCGTCTTCACCCACTCGGTGGTGTCGTCCGGCAACGCGGCCTCGAGCGCCTCGCGCAGCAGGCCCGCGAGCGCGGGCGCCCGGCCCTGCGTCGATACGGCGACGACCACGCCGCCCTTGCGGACGACGCCGCCGAGGTACGCCGTCGCCGAGGCGACGTCGTCCACCGCGTTCACGAACACGCGCCGCTCCTCGGCGGCGCGCGAGACGGCGCGGTTCACCTCCGGCGTGGCGGCGGCCACGGCGAGCCACGCGCGGTCGAGATCCGCGGGCTCGAAGCCACGCCGCGCGAGCGTCACGGCGCTCCCTGCGATCTCGGGATCGATATCCGGCGCCACGACGCGCACGACCGCGCCGGCGGCGAGGAGGGCGGGGAGCTTGGACTTCGCGAGCCGCCCCCCGCCGACGAGCAGCACGCTCCTCCCTTCGAGCTTCAGGAACACGGGTAAGAGATCGCTCACGAGGCCGCCTCGAGCGGCTCGGCCTCGAGCAGGCCACGCTCCTCGAGCACGCCGAGGATGCGGCCCAGGCTCTCCGCCACCGGCTCCTTGTCGGTGTGGACCACGACCTCGGCGGCGGTCGGCGGCTCGTACGGATCCGAGACCCCCGTGAAGTGCTGGATCTCGCCGGCGAGCGCCTTCTTGTAGAGGCCCTTGACGTCGCGCGCGGTCAGGCTCTCGATCGACGCCTGCGCGTAGACCTCGACGAAGGGAACCCCGTCCTGCGCGGCCAGCCGGCGCACCTCGTCGCGGATCTCGGCGTAGGGCGAGATCGCGGCGCCGATCGCGACGCTGCCGTTGCGCGCCAGCAGGCGCGCCACGTAGCCGATGCGCCGGATGTTGGTGTCGCGGTCCTCCTTCGAGAAGCCGAGGCCCTTCGACAGGTACGTGCGCACCTCGTCGCCGTCCAGGATCTCGACCTTCCGCTCGGGCTCCAGCTCGGCGCGCAGCGCCTGCGCGAGTGTCGACTTGCCCGCGCCCGAGAGGCCCGTGAACCAGACGACGAAGCCCGGCGCCGCGGGCTTCGGCTCGGGGCGGGGCGCGCCGGCGGAGTAGTGCGCGCGCAGGATCTCGGCGATCTCGGGGCGCGTGAACTGGCGCGGCAGGCGGCCGCCGCTGCGCAGGATCTCGCGCACCTTCGTGCCCGACAGCTCGAGCCGCGAGGCCGGCCCGTGCGGGCAGGTGCGCGACGAGGCGATCGCGTCGCAGGCGCGGCAGTAGAAGGTCGGCTCGAACTTGAGCGGCTGGACACCCAGCTCCTCGGCCGTGAAGCTCTCGAAGATGCGCTGCGCATCGTAGGGGCCGTAGTACTTGCCCACGCCCGCGTGGTCGCGGCCGACGATCAGCCGGTTGATGCCGTAGTTCTTGCGCACGAGCGCGTGGAAGAGCGCTTCGCGCGGGCCGGCGTAGCGCATCGCGGCCGGGAAGGCGGCGAGCAGCGTGCGCTCGCGCGGGTAGTAGCGGCTCACCAGCTCCTCGTAGGCCGCGAAGCGGACGCTCGCCGGCACGTCGTCGCCCTTGGTCTCGCCCACGAGCGGGTGGAGCACGAGGCCGTCGGCCTGCTCGAGCGCGAGCTTGGTGAGGTGCTCGTGCGCGCGGTGGATCGGGTTGCGCGTCTGGAAGCCGGCGACGCGGCGCCAGCCGCGCTCCGCGATCGCCGCGCGCAGCTGGCGGGGGGTGAGGCGGAAGCGCGCGAACGGCAGGTCCTCGGGCAGCGGCAGCACCTGCACGCGCCCGCCGACGAGCGTGCGCGGCCGGCCCAGCAGGTACGCGACGCCCGGGTGCGCCGGGTCGTCCGTGCCGTAGACCTTGCGCGACTCCTCGAGCGGATCGCGCATGAAGACGTGCGAGACCTCGATCACGCCCCAGAGCCGGCCGTTCGCGTCGTGGAGCGCCGCGGCCTGTCCGGGTCCTATGCCGGTGTCGTCGGCGGCGAGCGTCAGCGGCAGCGGCCACACCGTGCCGTCGGCCAGCCGAAGGTTGTCGACGACGCTCGCGTAGTCGGCCGGGCCCAGGAAGCCGTCGAGCGGGCTCGCGGCGCCGGTGGCGATCAGCTCGAGGTCGGCGAGCTCGCGCGCGTCGAGCGTGATGCGCGGCAGGCTCGCCGCGCGGCCGCGGAGCGCCTCGGCGTCGCTGCCGGTCACGATGCGATCCACGAGGACGCCCCCGTGCGGGCGGACGAGGGCGGTCTCGGCGAGGGTCAAGGACATGGCTCTAGGCTCCTTCGGGCCGCGCGACGACGCGCAGCGGTAGCGACGGACTCCGGGGACGGGAGTGCAGGCCGCACTCGGTCTTCTTCTGCCCGCGCCAGCGGCCGGCGCGCGGGTCCTCTCCCGGGGCGACCGGGCTCGTGCAGGGATGGCAGCCGATGCTGGCGTAGCCCTGCGCGTGGAGCGGGCTCACCGGCACGTGGTGCTCGCGCACGTAGTCCCAGACCTCGGCGTGCGTCCAGCTCGCGAGCGGGTTCAGCTTGACGAGCGAGAAGCGCTCGTCCCACTCGACGACGCGCGCTTCGGCGCGGTCGCGCGTCTGCTCGCGGCGGATGGCACTCACCCAGGCGCTCGCGCCGTCGAGCGCGCGACGCAGCGGCTCCAGCTTCCGCAGCGCGCAGCAGCGGTCGGGCTCGCGCTCCCACAGCCGCTCGCCGTGGGCTTGCGCCTGCTCCGAAACGGTCTGTCCCGGCCGCACCGCGCGGATCGTGAGCCCGTAGCGCTCTTCGAGCCTGCGCCAGAGCGCGTAGGTCTCGGGGAACAGCAGGCCCGTGTCGAGGGTGAAGACGTCGACCTCGAGCTCGTGGCGCGCGATGAGGTCGACGATCACGCAGCCTTCGGCGCCGAACCCGGTCGAGAACGCGACGCCCTTCGGGAAGCGCTCGGCGGCCCACGCCAGCGCCTCGACAGGCCGGCCCTCGAAGCGCTCCGCGGCGCTTTCGAGCTCTCCCGTCGCCACCGTTGCCGTCGCCAAAGCCGCTCCTCCCGAATCGGGCGCGGCACGACCCCGCACGTCCCGGCCGCCGCGCCCGCTTGGGACTGGCCGGGAAATGAAAAGGCCCGGGTGGCGTCCCCGGGCCCGGAGTGCGTTGTCTCTCTGGCTGGAGCTGCTAGGGCGAGACGCGCACGCGAGCCCCGGGGGTGACCCGGGCCTGGCTACAACAACACATGTGCATGTGTCGGGCGCGCATCGTTGGCTCAACGTTAGGGGCGGCCTCGAATGGTGTCAAGGCATTTCCGACATGCTTTCTCGGCATGGAAGGCATGCACCCGGGCCATCGCACCGGATGGTCAGCCGTCGTGGCCGTCCCGCGCCCGGCGCTTCGCCTCGATGAAGTCGGGGTGCGGGACGTGCAGCAGCCCGGCGATCCTGCGAACCAGGTGCTCCTCGTTCGCGTCCTTGTCGCCGTCGGCGAAGGCCACCAGCCAGAGGAGCTCGACCACGCGCTTCTTCTGAGCGGCGTCGAGCCCGGCGTCGACGAGCGAGGTGAACTCGTAGAGCGAGGCCGCGCTCCGGGACTGCTGCTCCGCCAGTCGCACGAGCTCTTCCGTCTCCTCACGCGAGAGACCGAAAGCCCCCTGCAGCGAGGCGCGCATCACGGTGAGCTCCTCGTCGCGGACGGCGGCGTCGGCACGCACGATCTCGAACATCAGCGCCGCCGCCGCGACCCGGAGCGCGTGCTCGCGCTCCGCCCCCGGCTCTTGCGCCGGCCTGGCGACCTTCGACTCGAAGAGTTGGCGCAGCGACTCGAGCATGAGGAAAGCCTACTCCTTCGGGGACCGTCCCAACTCTATACGAATCCAATTATTTGAATGCAAATTGCGAAAAAACACTAGTCAGCTATCCGCATTTCGATGCACGATTAGTCTTCGTTCCAAAGACGTTCGGTGTTCAGCACGATTCGTTCTGTCTCAGAGGGAAACGATGCAGCCATCCCCTCCTCTCCTTGCGGGCCTGCGAAGGTCCACTTTCACTCTCGTCGCCGTCCTCTTTTCGGCTCTATCGATCGCGCGTGCCAGCGCGGGTCCCATCCAGATCACGAGCGGGCACGTCCACATGGACGAGACGACGCCCGTTCCTTTCGACGACGTCGACGTGGTCCTCGAAGGCGCGGGCTTCGCGCTCACGAACCATTTCCTGGACGACAGCTTCTCGTTCGTCGGAGCTCCGAATCCCGCTTTCTTTCTCCTGGGCCCGAGCGACGTGGTCGAGTTCACCGGCGATGCGGCGCTCGTCTCGCCGAACGACCTGCTGACCTACAACTCGGTCGACTACCGCGCTTCGAGCTTCGTCAACGTCGAGACGAGCAGCATCGTCGTCGGGTCGTTCGTCACGCTGCCCTTCACGCTCAGCGGCACGATCCACGGCGAAAGCCTGTCGAGTCCGGACACAGTCGATCTCGACATCGTCGGCCAGGGCACGCTGACCGCGCTTTTCCGACAGCTCGAAGGTGGCCAGTACCAGCTGCAGGCGGTCGACTACGCCGTCGAAGCCGTTCCCGAGCCCGGCGCCTTGTTGCTCATGGCCTCGGGGCTCGTCGTGTGCGGCGCGCACGTCTGGTCAAAGCGGAAAAGGCGCTAGCACGCCCCCAGTGGAGTGACCGCCATGGTCCTCCTCCTTCCAATCCGCGCGTCGGAAGGTCCGTCAGTGTTCTTGACACCGTTGACAGCCGCAGGCTCGTGAGCGAGCCCTCGGTCTGACGCTCGCCTCTCGCACTTCGCTCGAAACGAAGCACTTGCCGGACGGCGTCGCCGATTCGCCAGGGGGCTCGGTTCTTGCTTCCGTGTGACCGCTGCGGTCGCCGATCTTCGCTTCACATCGGGGTCTCGGCTGTTTGCAGTTGGACGCACCGAGCAGGAGGGAACATGAGCCATCGAGCTCGACGTTGCGCGCTCGTCTTGGTCGGCATGCTGTGCACTGCGCCTGCCTTCGCGACTCCGATCACGATCGTATCCGTGACCCCGACCTCCCAGAACACCGCCACACTGGCGCGGCTGCTCGGTGTGGAGATGGAGGCGTGGGCCGTGTCGTGGACCCAGTCGGACAGCTACGAAAACGTCACGGTTTCGGCGATGGTCGTCAGCCAGAGCTTCCAGAATCCGGCGCCCGGATCGGCGTTCTTGACGGCGCAGATCGGGCCGGGGACGACCACCGCAGAGCAGGTCGCGTCGGCGCCCTTCCTGGCTCCTGTGGGCTCGGCGTTTTCCGCATCCTTCGTCCCGATTTTCACGGGCTTGACGCTCGGACCGGGCACCTACTTCTTGACCCTGACGGGCGAGACCAGTGCGCTTCTGGGCGAACCGCTGTGGCGCATGGATACGCCGTCGACCCTGGTCACCGCTCCGGGTGTCACCTCCCACCCCGAAGCGTGGTGTGTGACCGACGATCACCTGGCCTTCTCGGGCTGCGGTATCGGCATCGCACCCTTCATCCCCGCGTCGCCGTTTCTCGACTTCAATCAGGCTGGAAACAACTACCGGCTGGCGTTCGAGGTGACCGGCGACCCGGCCAACGTACCCGAGCCGACGACCGCGATCCTCGCGGTTTGGGGGCTCGCACCTCTCGTGCTGCGGCGTCGCTCAGCGGAACACTGATTCGCTGGGGTTCGTCGCGCGCCGCATGTCGACGCGTCGGAACAGCTGACGCTGCTAGCGCAGCGAGAGAAGCGGAAGCGCGGGACGAAGGGCTGGCGGAGAGAGAGGGATTCGAACCCTCGGAGCCGGGGTCACCGGCTCACGTGATTTCCAGTCACGCCGATTCAACCACTCTCGCATCTCTCCGCGGTGGTCGAGGCAGGTGAGCGCTCGTCAGGATACCATCGGGCCGCGGCCCCGCGAAGGTACGGCGGCGCAGGAACCGCCAGGGCAGTCGCAGCGCGGGCGCCTGGGCGGAGCGAGGTCGAGGCGGGCGAGCACCGCGGCCACCACCCGGTCGCAGCGCGAGAGGTGGAGCGGGAACAGCTCGGCGCTCACGACGCCCGCGCGCTCGAGCAGCTCCTGGCGCAGCAGCGCCCGTGCGCGGAAGAGCCGCGTCTTGACCGCGTCCTCGCCGAGCGAGAGGCACTCCGCGGCTTCGGCAGTGCTCAGCCCCTCGATTTCGCGCAGCACGAAGACCGTCCTGTAGATCTGCGGGATCGCCTCGAACGCGGCCTCCAGGACGGCGCGCATCTCGCCGCGCAGCGCCTGCTGCTCGGGGTTCGTCGGCGGAGCGGCGATCCGGTGCATGGCGCGCTCCTCCCAGTCGGGCATCGCGTCGACCTCGTCGAAGCGGCCGCGGCGGCGCAGGCGGGCGAGCGCCTCGTTCACCGCGATGCGTGTGAGCCACGTCGAGAAGCGGGCCCTCCCGGCGAACTGGCCGAGGTGGGCATAGGCGTTCACGTACGCCTGCTGCATCACGTCCTCGGCCTCGGCCTCGTCGCGCAGGATCGCGCGCGCCACCCGGAACAGGCGCTGGTTGTAGCGCCGCATCAGGATCTCGAAGAGCGCGGTCTCTCCCGCCGCCACGCGGCGCGCGAGCTCCTCGTCGCTCGGACCGGCGAACGGCGGCTCCGCGGCCACGGGCTGAGGGTCCGTCATGGTTCTTGCTAGATCAGAGTAGCGAAGCCCGAAAAGGTTACAAACCGGACGGCCAGGGCTGTCACCCATTCGCCGCCCGCGACTCTGTCAAGAGGGAGGTTATCGTGAACGACAAGCTGAACTCGGCCTGGTGGGCGCTTCGTGTCGGCCTCGGGCTCGCGGCGTTCCTGGCGGGTCTCGACAAGTTCTTTAACATCCTGGCGGACTGGACCACGTACTTGAGCCCGCTCGTGGAGCGCATGCTGCCGGTGACCCCTGCGGTCTTCATGAGGCTCGTCGGCGTCGTCGAGATGGCAGTGGGGTTGATGATCCTCACCGGGCTCGTGCGCGTGGGGGCCTACGTGGTAATGGTCTGGCTGCTCGGGATCGCGCTCAACCTCCTGAGCACGGGCTCCTTCCGCGACATCGCCGTGCGGGACGTCGAGATGGCGATCGGAGCGTACGCGCTCGCTCGACTGACGGAGGTTCGCCAGGAGCAGGAAGGCTTCGAGCGTGGGACTCGACGGCCCGCGACCGTGAGCTAGTCAGTTCTCCTTCGCGACCTGAGCCTCGAAGGCCGCCTTGCTCTCGGCGACGTAGCGCTTGAAGCCTTCCGGGTCGACCCAGGCCTGGACACCCGCCGCGGTGGCCCGCGTGCGCTTCTCGTCCATGTCGAAGAAGCCGACGTGGGCCCCCAGGAAGATGTCGGGCGACAGCGACTCGAGCAGCCGGAACGACCGCCGGTAGTCGTCGGCGATCCCCGGGTAGGACGGGTTGCGCACGAGCCGGGTGCCGGGGTTGACCGAAGTGCTGCCCGCGAAGACGACGTCGTACGTCCGTGCTGCGTCCTCGACGGAGGTGAGCCAGGTCGTCGTGCCGCGCGTGTGGCCGGGCGTCAGGCGGGCCGTGAGCTTGACGCCGCCCAGCTCGACCACGTCGCCGTCCTTCAGCACGCGGTCGGCCGTCACGGGATCGAAACGGAAGCGCGTCCCGCCGGAGAAGAGATAGTCCGTCTTCCCCGCGCTCTTCACCAGCGCGTCGTCCGGCGCCATCACCGCGACCTGCGCACCCGTCGACTGCTTGAAGTGCGCGAGCGTCCCGACGTGGTCGAAGTGCGCCTGCGTGATCAGCAGGACGCGGATGTCCTCCGGCTTGAAGCCGAGCTTCCGGATCGAGGTCTCCACGAGCGGTGCCGATCCCGGCATCGCGCCGTCGATCAGGACGTGACCCGCCTTGGTCGTGATCAGGTAGACGCCGAGGTCCTTCGTTCCCACGAAATGGATCGGTCCCGCGATCCGGATCGGCTCGGCCGGCTCGAACGCCGGGCCGCTGGCAGCCGGCGGAGCGGCGGGCGCGGGCTGCTGCGCGGCAGCAGCGCTCGCGAGCGCACAGGAGAGGAGTGCCGTCAGGACCGATCTCATGCCGCCAGTCTATATGAGAGGATCTCTCGTCCCGTCCCGTACGCACTCCCTTGACTCCTCTTCGGCACCGCGCCCCCACTCTCCAGGCGATCCTGCTGCTCGGGACGCTCACGAGCTGCGGAACGGACGCGATCACCCACAGCCCGGTGCCGGTCCCAAGCCCGGCAAGTCCGTCCCCAGGGACCCTCCTCACGCCGGTCCCCGCGTCGAGCCCGCCCTACGACCGCGGACCCGCTCCGAGCACGAGCGCGCTCGAAGCCGACCGCGGACCCTTCGACGTCGCGCAGCTGGCGGTCGCGGCCGGCAGCGCCGTCGGCTACGCCGCCGGCACGGTCACGTACCCGACCGACACGACGGAGGGGCCGTTCGGGGCGGTGGCCGTCTGCCCGGGCTACACGGGCGTGCAGAGCTCGCTCGAGTGGCTCGGGCCGCGCCTTGCCTCGCACGGGTTCGTCGTGATCGTGATCGACACGCTGCTGCCGACGGACAGCGCCCCGCGGCGCGCGCAGCAGCTCGTCGCCGCGCTCAACCAGCTGATCGTGTTCTCCGCTTCGCCGGGCCACCCGCTCTTCGGTCGCGTCGACGGCCACCGGGTGGGCGTGATCGGCCATTCGCTCGGGGGCGGCGGCGCGCTCGTCGCCGGCGTGCAGAATCCCGGGCTCAAGGCCGTGATCCCGCTCGCGCCCTACTTCGACTCCACGAACTTCGCGCAGCTCGAGGTGCCCACGCTCGTGGTCGGCTGCCAGCGCGACGTGACCGCGCCCGTGGACGCGCTCGCGATCCCGATCTACGCCAACATCCCGCAGTCGGTGAGCAAGGCGTACCTGGAGCTCGCGGGCGGCGATCATCTCTGCGTTGAGACCGGCAACGGCAACAAGGCGGTCCAGGGCAAGTACGCGGTCGCCTGGCTGAAGCGCTTCGTCGACGAGGACGTCCGCTACTCGCCGTACCTCTGCGGCTCGCCGCACGCGGCCGACCTCGCGAGCGACGCCGTCTCCGGCTACCGGGAGAACTGCCCCTACTGACGGACGAGCCCGCGCCGCTCCAGGAACGGCTTCGTCGACGGGTCGCCGCCTGTGAAGTTCCGGAACAGCGCCATCGCGTCGTCGCTGCCGCCGCGCGAGAGCAGCATCGCCCGGAAGCGGTCGCCGTTCTCGCGCGTGAGCCCGCCGTGGGCCTTCAGCCACTCGACGCTCGCCGCGTCGAGCACCTCGCTCCAGAAGTACGAGTAGTAGCCCGCCGAGTAGCCGCCCGCGAAGATGTGGGAGTAGTAGGTGCTGCGGTAGCGCGGCGGGACCGGTGCGAAGTCGACGCCCTTGTCGGCGAGCGCCCTCGCCTCGAACGCGAGCACGCCGCCTTCGTCCGGCAGCTCCTGTGCCGTGCGCTGGTGCCAGGCCTGGTCGATCACGTTCGCGGCCACGAGCTCGGTGGTCGCGAAGCCCTGGTTGAACTTCTCGGCCGCCGCGACCTTGTCGAGCAGCGCCTGCGGGATCGGAGCGCCCGTCTGGTAGTGCTTCGCGTAGTTGCGCAGCACCTCGGGCCAGCTCATCCACATCTCGTTCACCTGCGAGGGGTACTCGACGAAGTCCCGCGGCACGCTGGTTCCCGCGAAGCGCGGGTACCGCACGCTCGAGAACATCCCGTGCAGCGCGTGCCCGAACTCGTGGAACATCGTGCGCACCTCGTCGTGGGTGAGCAGCGTCGGCTCGCCCGCGGGCGGCTTCGGGATGTTCAGGTGGTTCGCGATCACGGGCTTCGTGCCGAGCAGCGCCGACTGCGGCACGTAGGCGCTCGCCCACGCCCCGCCGTTCTTGTTGGGCCGCGCGTAGTAGTCGGCCACGAAGAGCGCGAGCGGCGAGCCGTCCCTGTCGAACACGTCGAAGACGCGGACGCTCGGCTCGTAGACCGGCAGGTCCTTGCGCTCGGCGAAGCGCAGCCCGTAGAGCCGGCCGGCGGCGTAGAAAACACCGTCCTTCAGCACGCGGTCGAGCTCGTAGTAGGGCCGCAGCTGCGACTCGTCGAACGCGTAGCGGGCCTTGCGCAGCTTCTCGGCGTAGTAGGCCCAGTCCCAGGCGGCGAGCTCGAAGCCCCCGCCCTCAGCGTCCACCAGCTTCTGCATCAGGGCGGCTTCGCTCCTTGCGTTCTGGACCGCGGGCGGGCCGATCTGGGCGAGCAGCGCGTTGACGGCCTCGACGCTGCCCGCGGTCTGCTCGTCGAGCTGGTAGGCGGCATGGCTCGCGTAGCCGAGCAGCCGCGCACGCTCGGCGCGCTTCTTCGCGATGAGCGCGGCGGTCGCCCGGTTGTCGAACTCGCCGCCGTGGCTGCCGCGCGCGAGTGAGGCCTTCATCACCCGCTCGCGCAGCGCCCGGTTCTCGAGCGACGCGAGCGGCGGCTGGCCGGTCGTGTTGGTGAGCCGCAGCAGGAACTTCCCCGCGTGGCCCGCCGCCTTGGCCGCATCGGCCGCGGCCGCGACCTGGGCGTCGCCGAGCCCGGCGAGCTCGGCCAGCGAGTCCACCAGCACCGCCGAGGCGTCGACCTCCTTGAGCACGTTCTGGTTGAAGGTGGCCCCGAGCGTCGCGAGCTCGGCGTTCAGCGCTTTCAGCTTCTCCTTGTCGGCGTCCGAGAGCGTCGCGCCCGCGCGCACGAAGTCCTTGTGGTAGCGCCAGAGCAGCCGCTTCGACTCCGGATCCAGGCCGAGCGCGTCGCGCTTCTCGTAGAGCGCCGAGACGCGCGCGAAGAGCGCAGGGTCGAGCGTGATCGCGTCCGAGTGCGCCGCGAGCTTCGGCGCCATCTCGCGCTGCAGCTTCTGCATCTCGGGGTTCGTGTTCGAGCCGTTGAGCCCGAAGAAGACGCGGCTCGTGCGCGCGAGCCGCAGCCCCGCCTTCTCCATTGCCACGATCGTGTTCTCGAACGTCGGCGCCTCTTGGTTGCCGGCGATCGCCGCGATCTCGCGGCGGTGCTCCGCCATGCCCTGCTCGAAGGCGGGGGCGTAGTGCTCGACGCGGATGCGGTCGAACGGCGGGTAGTGGAACGGCAGCGTGTTCTCGGTCAGGAGCGGGTTGGCTTCGGTCATGGCGGTCGGGGTGGGCGGCTGTTGCGCCGCGGCCGCGGCGGCGGCCAGGCACAGCGCGGCGGCCGCGTGGAGCGCCGGACGGGCGGTCACGTGAGCCTCAGGCGAGCGCTTCGAGCGCGTACGGCCAGCGCTGGTGGCGCGACAGCATCGCGTTCGCCGCGTCGTCGTCCCTGAAGCGCTCCTTGACCGGGTCCCAGTGGAGCGTGCGACTCGTCTTCATCGCGATGTGGTGGAGCAGGCAGGTCGAGCACGAGCGGTGGGCGACCTCGACGGGCGCGATCGTTCGCTGCCGCGTTCGCATGCACTCGAGCCAGTTGCCGTGGTGGTCCTTGCTCTCGTAGAGGTGGACTTCGTTCGGCCCGATCACGGAGGTGATGATCTTCGGGTCGCTCGCGGCGAGCGCCGAGGCGTCCTTGAGCTTCGCCACCGGGTCGCTCGCGGTCACCCGCTCGTTGCCGCGCGAGACGAAGATCCAGCCCTCGCTTCCCTCGAAGCGGATCCCGTTCGGGAACTCGCCGCTCACGATCATGCGCACGCCGTTCGCGTACACGCCCTCGGTCTTGAAGTCGCCGTGGACGTCCCAGAGCCCGTGCGTCGGGAACTTCGCGCTGCCCGAGATCTCGACCGGCCCCGTGTACTCGGTGTCCATCGCCCAATGCGCGCTGTCCACGTGGTGGGCGCCCCAGCCGGTGATCATCCCCGCGCCGAACTGCTCGCAGCGCAGCCAGCCGGGGCGGTCGTAGTCCGACTGCGGGTGCACGCGCTTCTCGGTATAGTAGACGAGCGGAGTCGAGCCCAGCCACTTCTCGTAGTCGAAGCCCTTGGGAACCGGCATCTCCGGCTCGACGTCGCCGGACGGGTCGCCCGGCAGGCCCACGAGCACGGTCTTCAGCTGGCCGATGCGGCCGTTCCTCACGAGCTCGGCCGCGTAGCGGAACTGCGGCGTCGAGCGCTGCTGGCTGCCAATCTGGAAGACCCGGCCCGAGCGGTGGACGGCGTCGCTCAGCGCACGGCCCTCGGCGATCGTCAGCGAGGCGGGCTTCTGCAGGTAGACGTCCTTGCCGGCCTCGACCGCCGCGATTGCGATGAGCGCGTGCCAGTGGTCGGGCGTGCTGATCAGGACACCGTCGATGTCCTTGTTCGCGAGCAGCTCCTTGTAGTCGGAGTAGCCGGTGACGCCGTCGTAGGGCTTGCCAGTCTGCTTGCCGTAGGTGCCGTTGACGAGCGTCTTGGCGTCCTCGACGCGGTGCTGGTCGAGGTCGCAGACCGCCACGATCCTGGCCGTGTCGAACTTCCAGACTCCCGGCATGTCGTGTCCACGCGAGATGCGCCCGGTCCCGATCGCTCCGATGTTGAGCCGGTTGCTCGGCGCGCTTGCGCCGAAGACCGAGCTCGGGACGATCGCGGGAAAGCCGGTGGCCACCGATGCAGCACCGATTCCCTTCGCGACGTCCACGAGCAGCTTCCGGCGTGAGATCCCACGGCGGCTGTCGGACATGGCACTCCTCCGTGCTACGCCCGTATCCTATCCCGCGACCGACTCGGCGGCACCCGGAGCGAGCGCCAGGGCGGGTGCTAAGCTTCGGCGATGCCGTTCGCCGCCGACACGACGCCCGAGGCCGACGCCGCCCAGATCGACGCCTATCGGCGCATGAGCGGAAGCGCGCGCGGCGAGGCTCTCTTCCGCCTAACGCGGATGGCTCGCTGCGCCGCTGAGGCCGGGATTCGAAGCCGGCATCCCGACTACGGCGACGAGGAGGTCAAGCGGGCGCTGGCGCGTCTGCTCTATGGCGACGACCTCGTCCGCGACGTCTGGCCGGCCCGCCCACTCGTCGACCCTTGACCCCCGAGCAGGAAGCTGTGGCGCGGGTGGTCGGCGCCCTCGTGCGGCTCGGCATCCCGCACATGGTGACCGGCTCTCTCGCGAGCAGCTACCACGGCCGGCCGCGGCTCACGCACGACGCGGACGTCGTGATCGACCCAACTCCCGAGCAGCTCGACGCGCTGCTTCTGGGTCTGCTCGAAGCCGATCAGTACGTCGATGCGGCGCACGCGAGAGACGCGTTGCGCCGACGCCTGCAGTTCAACGTCATCGATCCGGCGTCGGGATTCAAGGTCGACCTCATCGTCCGCAAGAATCGGCCGTTCAGTCACGAGGAGCTCGGGCGGCGAGGAACGGTGGAGCTCGCTCCCGGAATGCCGGTCGCCCTGGCCTCGGCCGAGGACACGATCCTGTCCAAGCTCGAATGGGCGAAGAAGGCTGGGCGCTCCGACAAGCAGGTCGAGGACGCCGCGGGCGTCCTCGCCGTGAACCCGGCGCTCGACCGCGCCTACGTCGAGCGCTGGGCCGCGGAGCTGGGAATCCTCGATCTGTGGCAGGAGATCGCCGGCGAACCGCGTCGGTGATTCAGGCCGCGACGGCCAGGAGTGCCATGAGCGCCTCGGCCAGCCGCGCGTACTGCGATTCGTCGTTGTAGATCTGCGCCGACACGCGCAGCACGCGTGCCGGGGGGGCCGGCCACACCGACACGATCGTCTCGATCCGATGCCTGTCGAAGAGCTCCCGCATGAGAGGCGCGACTGTCAGCGGCCGCGCGTCCGAGGGCGGGCCGGGCGGCAGCGGCACGGCGGCGAGCGAGCCGATCATGCTCTCGGGCGAGGGCGGCCCGATGCGCAGCGCCTCGCAGAGCGTGCCGCGCGCGCGGAGCGCGAGCGCATGGTTCCGCTCGCGCAGCTCCTCCCAGCCTCCCGGCAGCAGCGAGCCCATGAAACGGATCGCCTCTGGGATCACGAGCCACGCGGTCGGGTCCTGCGTGCCCGTGAAGTCGAACTCCAGCCGGAAGCGGCTGCGGTCGCTGCGCGCGGCGTTGCGCCCGTGGCTGATCGTGAGCGGATGCACGCCGTCCTGGCGGTCCACGCGGACGTAGAGGAACGCCGAGCCCTTGGGCGTGCACATCCACTTGTGGCAGTTGCCGGTGTAGTAGGCCGCGCCCAGCGCGTCGAGCGCGAGCGGAACCTGCCCGGGGGCGTGCGCGCCGTCCACCAGCGTGTCGACGCCGCGCGCGGCGAGCGCGCGCACGAGGTCTCCGATCGGGAGCACGAGGCCGGTCACGCTCGTGACGTGGTCGACGAGCGCGAGCCGCGTCCGCGGAGTGACCGCGGCGAGGATCGCGCGCGTGACCTCGGCGGGGTCGTGGAGCGGAAACGGCAGCCGCGCCACGACGACGCTCGCTCCCGAGCGCTCCGCCACGAAGCGCGCGGCGTTGTGGCAGGCGTTGTAGCCCTGGTCGCTCACCAGGATCTCGTCGCCGGCCGAGAAGACGAGCGAGCGCAGCACGGTGTTGACGCCGCTCGTGGCGTTCGGCACGAGCGCGAGCGCGTCCGGGTCGGCGCCGAGGAAGGCGCCGAGCTCGATCCGCGCGGCGTCCATTCGCTCTTCCCACTCGCGGGCCATGAACGCGCACGGCTCGCGCTCGAGCGTCGCGCGCAGCGCGGCCTGCGCCTCGAGCACCGCCTTGGGGCAGGCACCGAACGAGCCGTGGTTCAGGAAGACGACGCTCGGGTCGAGCGTCCAGAGCGGAGCGAACGAGGACATCCGCGGATCATACGCCGCAGCCCGCGGCGCTGCGGTCTGTCAAAAGGGGTAGTGCGGCGAGGTCTCGATCGTGATCCAGCGCAGGTCCGTGAACTCGGCGATGCCGGCGGTGCCGCCGAAGCGGCCGTAACCGCTCGCCTTGGTGCCGCCGAAAGGCATCTGCGCCTCGTCGGCTACGGTCGAGCCGTTGATGTGGCAGATGCCGGAGTTGATCCGCGTCGCGACGTGGAGCGCGCGGTTGATGTTCTGGCTGAAGACGGCGGCGGCGAGCCCGTACTCGCTGTCGTTCGCGACGCGGATCGCGTCCTCGTCGCCGCCGACGCGGATCACGGCGACGATCGGGCCGAAGGATTCCTCCGAATAGATCCGCATCGCCGGCGTCACGCGGTCGACGATCGCGGCGCTCACCACCGTCTGGTGGCTGACGCTCGGCGACAGGACGAGCTCCGCTCCCTTGTCCTTCGCGTCCTTCGCGAGGTCGGTGACGAGCGTGGCGGCGGCCGAGCTCACCATCGCGCCGAGCACGACGTTGCCCGTGCGCGGATCGCCTACGGGCAACGCCGACGCCTTGGCCTTGAGCTTCGCGACGAAGGCGTCGGCGACCTTCGAATCGACCACGACGCGCTCGGTCGACATGCAGATCTGGCCCTGGTTCATGAAGGCGCCGAAGGCGACCGCGTCGACGGCCTCGTCGAGGTCGGCGTCGTCGAGGATCACGAGCGGCGCCTTGCCGCCGAGCTCGAGCAGCACCGGCGTCAGGTGCCGCCCCGCGACCTCCGCGATCCGGCGGCCGACCTTCGTCGAGCCGGTGAAGTTCACTCGCCGCACGGCGGCGTTCGCGATCAGCCCTTCCACGAGAGCCGGCGCGTCCGCGGGCGCGTTCGTGACCAGGTTGACCGTGCCCGGCGGCAGGCCGGCCTCCTCGAGCACCTCGACGATCAGCCCGTGCGTCGCAGGGCAGGTCTCCGACGCCTTGAACACGACGGTGTTGCCGCAGGCGAGCGGCGTCGCCACGGCGCGCACGCCGAGGATCACCGGCGCGTTCCAGGGAGCGATGCCGAGCACGACACCGGCCGGCTGCCGGAACGAGAAGGCGTAGGAGCCCGGCGTGTCCGAGGGGATCACCTGTCCCGTGACGTGGGTCGTGAGCGAGGCGGCCTCGCGCAGCATCCCGGCCGCGAGCATCACGTTGAAGCCGGCCCACGGCGCGGTGCCGCCGGTCTCGGCGGCCACGCGCTCGACGAAGTCGCCCGTGCGCGCCTGGAGCAGGTCGGCCGCCTTCAGGAGCGCGGCGCGCCGCTGGTTCGGCCCGAGCGCCGACCACGCGGGCAGCGCCTTCGACGCGGCGTCCACAGCCGCCGCCGCGTCGGCGTCGGTCGCCGCAGCGGCGCGCGTCGCGACCTCTCCGCTCATCGGGTTGCGCCGCTCGAAGGTCCTGCCGCCGGCGGCCGGGCGCGGCTTGCCGCCGATTCGCAGCTCGGTGGTAAAGCTCATCGAGAAAGCCTACCGCTTCTGCGCGACGCCTGCCCTCGCTCGGACTCGCTCCACGCCCTCTTTCGCCATGAACGACGCGAGGCGCTTTACGAGTCGTTCCGGAACAGCCGCCGACAGCGGGAAACGGATCGTTCCCTTGTTGTTGTACTCGTACGGCTCGAGCTCGTCCCGGAACGTGGCGACGACGCGCGGGCCTGCGGGATAGAGCGAGTAGTGCTCCCGGAAGCCGGCGAAGTAGACGACCGCGCGGCCGTTCAGCCGGTAGGCCGGGATCCCGTACGAGATCGCCTCCTCGGCCCGCGGCAGCGCCTTGCGGATCGCGCGCCTCACGCGCCGCAGCGCCGCTTGCGCGGGCCGGGGCTGCGCGGCGATGTAGGCCGCCACCGACGCGGCGATCGGCCTCTTCATGGTCGCTCCATCACGGCCTTTCGCCAGCCATCCGCACTCAGACCGCGGGCAGCGCCCTGCGGGCCTCGCGGTCGGGGTCGTTCCGGACCTCTGAGGTGTCGTCGAGCACCATCGTCTCGCCGTTCGCCGAGGTGTAGCGCGGCCACGCGAACCCGGGACCTGACGGGTCGCCCGTCTTCATGAAGCGAAGGAGCGCCCCCGCCATCTTGTCGGCGAGGGCCCGCGGCCGCGCGCCGCCGCCCGTGTGGCTCAGCATCAGGTCGGTGTTGTGGAACCAGAAGCAGATGTCGAGGCAGTGGAACGCGCGCATGCGCCCGTCGAACATCGGCGGCTGCCACGAGAACCACGCGACGTAGACGGGCGCGGGCTGCTTCGACTTGGCGTCGGCGAGGGCGACGGCGCTCTGGCGGTTGCTGCTGACGAGCGACCAGATCTCGACCGGCCGCAGGCCCGGGAACGCCTTCGCGTACGCGTCGACGACGTCCTTCGCCTTGTCGCCGAAGCCAGGCCCGAACCCGGCACGCTGCTTCACGCGCTCGGCCACCTGCTCGAGCGAGACCTGCTCGAGGCTCGCGTCGAGCCAGCTCGGCGACTGCTCGTTGCGCGTCGAGCAGATCAGCATCGGCACGTCGGCGCCGGCCGGCGCGGCCGTCGGGTAGTACGGGTCCTGCGGCAGCACCACGCCGTCGACGACCGGGTTGAAGCCGCGCCGCAGCCCGCCGCCGGGCCCGAGGTCGCGCGCGAGGCGCTGCTGGGCGCGGCCCGCGACGGCCAGGTACTCCTTCCAGGGCATGTACTGCAGCTTGTCGGTCTGCGTAGGCGCGAGGCCCGCCTCCTCGAGGACGTACGCGCCGAGCTTCTCGGCCGTCGCCTTTTCGCCCATCCGCAGCGCGGCGCCGCTCAGCACGACGGCCTTGTGGAACAGGCCCTTCGCGGACGGCATCGCGGCGAGCGCGCACACCTTGGCTCCCCCGCCCGACTGGCCCATGATCGTGACGTTGCCGGGGTCGCCGCCGAAGGCCTGGATGTTGTCGCGCACCCACTCGAGCGCGCGCACGATGTCGAGGTTGCCGACGTTGCCGGAGGCGGCGAAGCGCTCGCCGCCGGCGCCGGCCAGGTCGCAGTAGCCGAGCGGGCCGAGGCGGTGGTTGATCGAGCAGAAGACGACGTCGCCGAGGCGCGCGAAGTTCTCGCCGTTGTAGCCGTCCTGCTCGATGGCGTTGCCGTTCACGAAGCCCCCGCCGTGGATCCAGAAGAGCACCGGCCGCTTCTTGCCGTCTGCGAGCGCGGGCGTGAAGACGTTCAGCCGGAGGCAGTCCTCGCTCACGTCGTCGTAGTTCCAGTGGTCGCGGAACGAGACCGTGCGCTCGGCGTAGCGGTTGTCCATGTTCTGCGGCGCCGAGTTGCCCCACCAGAGAGCCGGGAGCACGTTCGTCCACGGCTTTGGCCTTTGCGGCGGCAGGAAGCGGGCGGCTCCCGAGGTGTCCGCGCCGTACGGGATCCCCAGGAAGTGGTGGACGCCGCGCAGCACGTAGCCGCGCACCTTGCCGTGCTCGGTCGCGGCGACGGCGATCTCGTCCCCGATCTGCAGCACCGCGGCGTCGTCCGGCTTCTTCGCAGCGGGCCGCGGTGCGGCCGCCGCTCCCGCCTCCCGGGTGCCGAGCGTCAGCGCCACCGCGCCGGTGCCGAACCTGCCGAAGAAGGCGCGCCTCGTCGTTTCCATCGCTGTCCTCCGTGGTCGTGAGTGGCGAACCGGCCGATTCTAGTCTCCCCCGCCGGTGGAGTAGAATCGAGGACTGTTTCAGCCATAGCCGGCCCTCGTGTGGGCCAAGCACGGAGAGGTGCGAGAGTGGTTGAATCGGGCGGTCTCGAAAACCGCTGTGCCTTTACGGGTACCGTGGGTTCGAATCCCACCCTCTCCGCCAAAATCCGATTCGCTCATCTTCAACAAGTATCTAGGCGTAGCGGGTTCCAGCTTGGCGGCGTCAGGCTCCAGCGGTTGCAGCCAGCTCTCACGCTTGGCCGTGGCCGGCGTGAGCTACGACTCGATCGGGCCAGTATTTCCTTGACAGGCTGAGCGGGCAGGGATATAGCTCGCGCGAAAGTAGCCAACTGGGTCAGAGGGTGCGCTGTTCGCCGGATTCGGAAGCAGCGTGCCGCCCTTTTTGCGTCCGTTTCCCCTGAGAGGTCCGTTCGGTGGCCGCGGGACCAGGCGCTGCCCAGCTCCGACAAAGCGCAGTCCGATCGCGGCTCCGATCAGGACCCTCAGACTGAGAGGTGACACTTGCGCAACCGCAGACTCTCATTGCTGATCGTCGTGTCCGCACTATGCGGCGCGAGCCCCGCAGCGGCAGCCACCACGCGGTATGTCTCCACCCTTGGCGTGGACACCGGAAGCTGCGAGCTCGCGCCCTGCCGCACGATTGGCTACGCCATCGCACACGCCTCGCCGGGAGACACGATCAAGGTCGCCGCCGGAACCTACCCGGAGTCCATCACGATCGACAAGCAGCTCACGTTGGACGGAGGCGGCGGGCACTTCGACAAGGCTGAGGACGAGCGCTGGCATCACGATCATCGGACCAAGAACGCAACCATCGATGCGAGCGGGAACGACAACGGCGTGGTCATCAAGGGAGCGGCGGCCGCGGGCACGGTGCTGCGCGGCTTCACTGTCGAGAAAGCCGGTCTCGAAGGTGTCTTCGCGAACCAGACGTCGAGCCTGACGATCGCCGACAACGTGCTTCGGGAGAACGATGCCTACGGACCCTTCAGCCCTCAGTGCTCCGCGTCGCCGGACGACTGCGGCGAGGCGTTACACCTGCAAAGCGTCACGAACTCCGTCGTCAGCGGCAACCTCGTGCAGGACAACGTGGGCGGAATCCTGCTGACTGACGAAGACGGACCGACCTCGGGCAACCTCATCACGCAGAACCGCGTGCTCAACAACAGCAAGGATTGCGGCATCACGCTCGCGTCACATTACTTTCAGCTTGGCGCGCCGGTGGCGCCGGCTGACGGCGGTGTGTACTTGAACCAGGTCGTGAACAACACCTCGAGCGGCAACGGCGCAGCGGGCATCGGGGTCTTCGCCGGCCCTCCCGGCGCCGCCGCGTGGGGAAACGTGGTGATCGGCAATGTAGCGAACGACAATGGGCTCCCGGGCGTGGCCATCCACAGCCACACGCCATTCCAGAACGCGAACGACAACGTCATTGCCTATAACACGCTGTCGGGTAACGGACCAGACGACGACGCGAGCACCGTGCTGCCCACAGGCATCTCCGTATTCAGTGCCGTCGACCCGATTCCCCACACGACGATCGCCTACAACGTGGTTCGCAAGGAGCATTACGGTGTCTTCACCGTCAATGCGGTCACGCTCACGGGGCTCACAACCAACACGTTTGCCCACTCCGTGGACGTGCCCATCTCCGAGCATTAGGAACCGACAAAGACCATCTGGCTCGGAGGGCTGATCGACAGCTTCCGCCGGGCGGTCAGCTCATTTCGACGAAGGGGTAGACGGCCGGGCGAGCGTCGCCTTGCTGCTGACCAACGGCGGCCGTCTGATGCGACGTCGGGTTACGCGGCCGGGCGCAGGTGCTTGTTGAAGAACGCGATCGTCCGCTCCCAGGCGAGTTTCGCGGCCGCGGCGTCGTAGCGCGGGGTCGTGTCGTTGTTGAAGCCGTGCTGGGTGCCCGGATAGAGGTGGCGCTGGTAGTCGACCTTCGCCGCCTTGAGGGCGGCTTCTTACGCGGGCCAGCCGGCGTTGATCCGCTCGTCGTTCTCGGCCGACTGGATCAGCAGCGCCGCCTTGATCTTCGGGACGTCCTCCAGGTTCGGTGCGCTGCCGTAGAAGGGCACAGGGCCGGGCCTTGAGCATCGGCCGCATGGAATACACCGTCCTGATCCACTTCGATGCCTCCGGGTGCCGGCCCGTCCTGCTGGGCCCCTGAGCGGACCAAGAAACCGCGGCCGCATACCCGCCTCTACTTGAGCTTCACTGCGGCGACGGATTGTTGACACGGCTCTTGAAGCAGCCATATGCTGCGCCGCACGCGATCCCTCCATTCGTCGATCGGCCGCCAACAGGCGGAAGAACTGTGGAGACCTCGAAGATGAGCCAGAGTGTCGGCGTTCGTGATGGCTCGCGACCAGCGAGCCATCGACTTCGCAACCTGCTGGTCCTCAGCGCCGTGGTGTTGGTCTTGGGGCAGTCTGCCGGGGCGTTGGCGCCCGGTTCCGGGATGCGACCGCTGGTTCGCATGGGCCCCCAGGAGTCTCTGGCGACGGCGCCCGGCGGCCCGCAATACGGACTGTTCACCTGCCAGGTCGGACTGAGCACCGGTCAGTGCTACGACCCGTACCAGATGCGAGCAGCCTACGGGCTCGACTCCCTGATCGCGGCGGGTTACGACGGCGCCGGCCAGACCATCGTCATCATCGACGCGTTCTCGCATCCGAACCTGGCCGCCCAGATGGCGATGTTCGACAACTTCTACGGTCTCCCCCTCGTCGATCTGACCGTGCTGTCGCCGGACGGTGTGCCCCCTGTCGATCCCGGCTGGGCCGAGGAGATCAGCCTCGACGTCGAATGGTCACACGCGATCGCACCGGGGGCGAGAATCGTGCTCGTGCAGGCGAAGTCGAACTACGACGAGGACCTCATCAGTGCCCTCAACTACGCCATCGACCAAAACCTCGGGTCGGCCATCTCGATGAGCTTCGGCGAGAACGAAAGCTGTCTCGACACGGCCACCGCCAAGGCCTGGCACGACGCGTTCGCGAAGGCGACCCTGATGAACATCTCGCTGTTCGCCTCGTCGGCAGACCAGGGCGCCGCGCTGCCCACCTGCGACGAGAACTACTCGTGGGTCAAGGCCGTTTCCTCACCCGCCAGCGATCCTCTCGTCACCAGCGTCGGCGGCACCGAGCTCAGGGCAGCGGATTACTGCCTGGCTTCGCTGGGCTGCGACCCGACGGCGCATCCCGCGCCCGGAGCCTACCAGTCCGAGATCGTGTGGAACGAAGGGCTGCCCTACGGCGACTTCGGAAATGTCTTCGGCTACGGGACGATTGCCACAGGTGGCGGCTACAGCGTCGTCTACGACGAGCCGCCTTACCAGAAGGCGACGATTCCGGGTGGCAAGCAGCGCGCCGTCCCCGACGTGGCCTACAACGCGGCCATCTTGCACGGTGTGCTGACCTGGCTCCAAGGCATCCCAGGCGTCGGCAACGGCTGGTACCGATTCGGTGGCACCAGCGCGGGCGCCCCGCAATGGGCGGCGATTGCGGCGATCGCGAACCACAAGGCCGGCAAACAGCTCGGCTTCCTCAATTCCGCGATCTACCACGCCGGCAAGGTGAAGAAGTCCTACCCGGTGTCGTTCCACGACATCACCAGCGGGACCAATTCCGCGCTCGAGTTCGACTACCTGGGCAACCCGGTCGACATAACCGGCTACAGCGCGGGAACGAACTGGGACGCGACGACGGGAGTTGGGTCACCGCTCGGCATGGGGGTGGTGGACAAGCTGATCGCGTACGTGTCACCGGGTGACGGCGTGGCCGCCGTCAACACGACCAAGCCGAAGCCGAACCCGAAGCCGGTTCGCCCGGGTCACGTTCAGCCGCACTAAGACGGGTCGCGGCCGCGCGCTCGTGGCCTACGAGAGCCGGGGCCTTCGCGGGCCCCGGCGTCGTTGCTTCCATTGGGGCGAGGCCGCCCGGCTTTCGGGCGTGGCGGTGCGCTGCGCTAGCTCGCCGCCGCAAGTGCGGACTAGCCGACTCTTCCACGTCCATGCCTCGGGTGCCGTCCGGTGATCCTGAAGCAGGGCGAAGAAGTCTTAGCCGAGGAAGGCGTCCGCTATGCACCGTATGGCCGAACGGACGACCTTGAGGAGGCCTGTCGAGGGGCCGGGTACGCCGCCCGCGTTCTCATTTTCATTGGCACTGCCGGATTCGCGTCGGTCATCACGGGGGAAATGCTGGCGAGTGGGCTCGTACTCGATGCGTCGGGGATGCTCGGCGCTTCGCGCTGAGTGCTTTCGGGTCTGTTCGCGGCCGCGACCCGACTTCGCGATCAAGGGCGCGAGCCATGAGCTTCAATGCTCTTGAGAGTCCGAAAGACACGCTCACGGTCGAGCGCCGGAATGGCCTGCTCCGCGGGCTTGCGCTCTGGGTCGAGCATCTCGGGGTCGATGCTCACCGCCCGCCCTCGCCCGAGGAACTGTCCCCGTTCTGTCCCTCTTCGGCCGCCACGGGAGCGTCCAGCGACACTCGCGCCGGTCGGCTCGGGTGCTAACCCGTTGACAGGTTGGAGGGAGTCAGCGGCGTCGGAGGCGGGCGTTGCGTTCGAATCCCACCCTCTCCGCCAGCCTCCAGGAAACTCCGATCCAACAGCCGACGAGCCCCAACCCTCGCGGAGGTCGCATTTCTGTAAAGGGACGGGACCTGTAAAGGGACTTGACGACTTCCGACCAGCAGACGGCCGTCAGTCGGCTCCAAATGAATGACTTAATGGCCGGCACTGCTTTTGCACTCCAACTATCGACCTGTCCTTGGGAGGGGCGAGATGCGGAAGACCTGGTTGGCGCTCGTGGCTTTGTCGTTGAGTCCGGCTCTGGCGAGCGCGACGCCGTTCGTCGTGGATGCCAAGCTGAATAGTTCGAGCGGCGGGAGCGGCGCTGCCACGCTTTTCTTCAACGCCGGAGACGCGTACACGGTCAGCGTCGACCCGAACGATCTCTGGAACGCCGGCGCCCTGCCCCGGTGGTCGAACGCGGACGGTCTGACCCCTCCTAACCGGTTCGCGACCGGGACCGACGACTCCGGAGAGCCGGCGGGCACGCTGATCGGCGTCGACTTCGGAATTCACAACCAGAGCGGCCTGGGGGCGCCGTTCGGGACTCTAGTGGGATCGTTCGACGGGCTCAACTTCTTCGTGGTCGGCACGAGCTTCGTCGGTACGGCTCCCGTCTCCGGGGCGCTGAGCCTCTACTACTGGGACTCGAATAACTTCGACAACACGCAGTACGTCACGGCCGACGTCGCGGCCGTTCCGGAGCCCGGCACCGTGTGCCTGCTCGGAGCCGGCCTCTTGGCCCTGGCGAGGCGGCGGCGGCGCAAGCCCTAGCGTCCCGACCCGGAGAGGTCACCTTCTCCGCGGATCATTGGCGCTGACCAGCGGCGGCCGTCTGGTGCGCGGTCGGGTTACGCGGCCGGGCGCAGGTGCTCGTCAGTTCGCTCGCTGGCCATGACTCAGGCGACGGAAGGCAGTACCTGCGACAGAGCCAGCGGTCGTAAACGCTAGGATCAGGAGAGTGCCCCACCCGGCGCTCCGAAGCTCCAACAAGACGATCGGGAATGCCACCAAGAGCGCGGAAAGCCACCAGCTAAGTCCCAGCGCGGCTACCACTCCGGCGCTCGAGAAGAGGGCACCAGCGGTGATACCCGTGTCGTCCCAGTTCGGTCGCGTATCCACCCAGGCGACCAATGAACCAAGGAAGAGGGCGGCCGTCGCGGTCAGCCGCCTGAGAGTCGAGGGTGTCATGTCAGCGTCCCTTCTGACAGTTCATCGGCTCCCACACTAGCCTTTAGCCGTTCACCTCACGCCTTGCGCAGGCGCTCGTTGAAAAAGGCGATCGTGCGCTCCCAGGCGAGCTTGGCGGCCGCGGCGTCGTAGCGCGGCGTCGTGTCGTTGTTGAAGCCGTGCTGCGTGCCGGGGTAGAGGTGGCGGACGTACTTCACGTTCGCCGCCTTGAGCGCGGCCTCGTACGCGGGCCAGCCGGCGTTGATCCGCTCGTCGTTCTCGGCCGACTGGATGAGCAGCGCCGCCTTGATCTTCGGCACGTCGTCGAGGTTGGGAGCGCTGCCGTAGAAGGGCACGCCCGCCACAAGGTCGGGCGCCCGCGTCGCCAGCATGTTGACGATGCCCCCGCCGTAGCAGAACCCGACGGCGCCCACGCGTCCGGTTGTCTCCGGACGCGCCTTGAGCCAGCCGAGCGCGGTCACGAAGTCCTCGCGCGTCTTCGTCTGGTCGAGCTTGGAGAAGAGCTCGCGCGCCTTGTCCTCGTCGCCCGGATAGCCGCCGAGCGTGAAGAGCGCGTCGGGCGCGAACGCCACGAAGTTGTCGAGCGCCAGGCGCCGAGCGATGTCCTCGATGTGCGGGTTGAGCCCGCGGTTCTCGTGGACCACGAGGACCGCCGGCAGCTTCCCCGCGGGCTTCGCCGGCTGCACGAGGTACCCGCGCACCTTGCCGTTGCCGTTCGGCGAGTCGAGCTCGACAAACTGCGCCTTGAGGCGGGCGTCGTCCGGCTTGACGACCTGCGCCTCGGCGAAGCGCGGGCTGAGCTCGTCGAGCAGCATCGCGGCGGTCATGCCGCCCACCGCGTACTTCGTCGCCTGGTCGAGGAAGCCACGGCGGTCGAGGGCGCCGTGCACGTAGGCGTCGAACAGAATCAGAAGCTCCTGGTCGTAGTCGTGGGCAGTCTTGCGCTCCATTGGCCCTCCTAGGCGAAGGTTACCCCTGAATCTTGAGCAGCCGGTGGACGTTGTCCCACACGATCTTGCGGAAGGCGCCGGGGGCGGCCTGGCGCTTCAGCAGGCCGAGCGTCTCGCGCGCGACGCACTTGCCGGCGAGCCGCGCGGCCGCGGGGTTGTTGGCCTGGCTGACGCCGTTGCCGTGGCCGTCGCTGCAGCTGCAGTCGCTGCCGAAGAGCAGCTTGTCCTGGTGGCGCTCGAGGAAGGCGGCCGTGAACTCCGGGTCGCGCGACAGCGCGTTGTTGCCGGAGTTGGCCGCCAGGTCCGCGTAGAGGTTGGGGTAGTCGGCGAGCCACTTGTCCGTGACGCCGCCGCGCTTGACCGGACCGGTCGGATAGGCGGCCTCGTTGTGGTAGTCGGCGCTGACGTTGGCCCAGAAGGCGTCGGCGTGCCCGATGAAGGTCGTCTTCGGGCAGGCCTTGAGCACCGACTCGAACGCAGTCGCGTACCCGGTGGCCCAGGTGCCCTCGTTCGGGAAGTGGTCGACCTCCTGGAAGTGGACCAGGATCGGCACCTGCAGCTCGGCGGCCAGCGCGTAGGCACGTCGCAGCTCCTCGCCGTCGGCGGCGACGTGGAACTTCATCTCGCCGAAGCCTCGCGCGCCCCGCTTCACGGCCTCGGTCAGCGCCGCCTCGGCGTCGGGTTTCGCGACGTCGTAGCTCGCGAACCAGGTGGCAAACCGCCCGGGCGCCAGGACCTCGAGCGCCTTCACCTGATCGAGGACGTCGCCGCGCGTGAGCAGGTTGGCCGCTGCGATGCCCGCACCGTCGAGATGCGCGAGGTTGGCGCCCGGCTGCGGGCGCAGGTGGAAGTGGAGGTCGAAGACGGGCGCGCCCCACTCGCCCGCGGGCTCGGCACGGACGAGCGCGGGAGCCACGGCCGAGACCGCGACGGCTCCGAGGAATTCACGACGGTTCATGCGAGGTCCTTTCGCGAGCCGACACGATAACCCGCCGTCACTCCCGCCGCGCGCGGAAGAAGTCCCGCACGAGCGCGCCGCACTCCTCGGCGAGCACGCCGGACACCACGGCGAAGCGATGGTTGAGCGGCAGCGCGTTCGGGTCGACGAGCGATCGCACCGCCCCCGTCTTCGGATCGTCCGCACCGAACACGACGGTGGCCACGCGCGCGTGCACGACCGCGCCCAGGCACATCAGGCAGGGCTCGATCGTGACGTAGAGCGTCGCCCCGCTGAGGCGATAGTTCGAGGCGGCCGACGCGGCCTCGCGCAGCGCCACCACTTCCGCGTGGGCCGTCGGGTCCTTCGCCTGGATCGGCCGGTTCCAGCCGCGGCCGAGCACGGCTCCGTCCCGTACCACGACCGCCCCGACCGGCACCTCGCCAAGGTCGCGCGCCCGCTCGGCGAGCGCGAGCGCCTGGCGCATGAAGGGCTCGTGTTCCTGGCTCACTTCCATTCGAGCTTGAGGTCGCGGCGCAGACGGCCGAGGCTCGCCAGGAGCGTGCGCGTGGCACCCGAGCGGAAGTTGCCCACGATCTTCTCCTTCTTGACGTTGTCCTGCCAGGCGACCTCGAGGCGCACCTCGTGCAGGCCTGCCGTCACCTCGAGCTCGTCGCGCAGGCTGCCCTCGTGCACCGTGAAGACGACGGCCTTCTTCGCCTGCTGCCCGCTCAAGGGCCGATCGAGCGCCAGCTTGTCGTCCACGAACACGCGCAGCTTGCCGCGCCGGAGCGGGTGGTCGAAGTCGATGCGCAGCCGCGCCGGCTCGAGAGGCGCCGCGACCGGAGCGGGCGGAGAGCTGGGCGCAGGGCTCGCCGTCGTCCCGGACCCGGTCGGCGCGAGCTGTCGCGGCATCCACAGGATGAGCGCGACCACGCCGAGCACCACGGCCGCGCCGACGAAGAGGCGGATGCGCGAGGAGCGGGCCGGCCGCGGCGGCGGCGCCGCGGTGCGGGTGTCGGTCGCGCCCTTGGGCAGGGACGGCAGCGGGGACTCCGCTCCCGTCTGCGGCGCGGGATCGCCGAGCGGCAGCGTCGTCTCGGGCGACTCGTCCACGAGCACGAAGTCGTCGCCTCCGGCGTGGCGCGGCGGCTTCCCCGCCAGCACGTCCTCCGCATCCTCGGCGAACGCCTCCGCCGTCGGATAGCGGGCGTCCGGGTCCTTCGCGAGCGCGCGCGCGAGGACGCGCTCCACGTCCGCGGGGAGGTCCGCAACGAGCTGCGCGAGCGGCTGGGGCTCGTCGTAGACGACGCGGTGCACGATACCGGGAACGGTGGGCGCCTCGAAGGGCGGCCGGCCGCTCAGCAGGGTATAGGCCACCGACGCCAGCGAGAACACGTCGGCCCGGCCGTCCAGCTTCTCGACGCGCGCTTGCTCCGGCGCGCTGTAGAGCGGCGTGCCGATGAACTCGCCGGTGGAGGTGAGGCGCTGCACCGCGCTCTCGAGCTGCGCGATCCCGAAGTCGGTCACCTTCGCCTCGCCCGACGGCAGCACGATCACGTTCGCGGGCTTGACGTCGCGATGAACGACACCCTTCGCGTGCGCGTAGCCCAGGGCGCGGGCCACCTGAGCGACGATCCGAAACACCTCGGTCCACACGATGGGCCCGCCGCGCGCGAGCTCGGCGAGCGTCTGGCCGCGCAGCAGCTCCAGGGCGATGAAGAGAGCGCCGGTCGCCGGGTCGCGCCCCATGTCGTGCACGACCACGATCCCCGGGTGCTGCAGCTGGGCCGCGATCTTGGCCTCGTGCAGGAAGCGCTCTTCGTAGGCGAGCAGCTCGTCGCCCTCGCCGTGCGGCGCCAGCCGCACGACCTTGAGCGCCACCGTGCGGTCGAGCATGGGATCGCGCGCCTCGTACACGACGCCCATCGCGCCGCGCCCGAGCTCGCGCAGGACCTCGAACCGTCCGATGGTGGACAAGGCCGCCAGACGCTCTCCCGCCGACGATTCTCACACGGTCCGCCTCGAGCCGCCTGGCGCTACCAGGAAGGCCGGCGCAGGTGTCCGACGCGGCGCTTCTGCAGCGCGTCGATCTCCTGAAGCGCCTGACGCAGCGTCCGCTCGGTCTCGGGCCGCGGCTGCATCTCGAGCGCCGTCAGCAGGTACTGGTACGCGGCGGTGGGCTCGTCGAGGTCCTGCATCAGCAGCAGGCCCGCAGCGGCGTAGACCTCGGCGAGCCCACGGCCCTGCGGCACGTCTCGTACCACGCGCCGCAGCAGCGTGAGCGCGGCTTCCGGATTCCGGGCCT
Organism: uncultured Acidobacteriota bacterium; assembly: GCA_963740655.1. Taxonomy (GTDB): domain Bacteria; phylum Acidobacteriota; class Vicinamibacteria; order Fen-336; family Fen-336; genus DATBSL01. The sequence continues at coordinate 421,852 of CAVUFF010000009.1, read as the reverse complement.
GCCGCAGCCAGCCGGCGAGCGCCACGGCCTCGTCGGCCGAGAGCGCGCCCTTTGCGAGCGACGGCGAAAGCGCGAAGTAGGCGCGCGCGGCGTCGCCCGTGCGGCCGTCGGCGAGCGCGTCGCGGACCGCCTGGGTGCCGCTCGGAGCGGACCGCGCCGACGGAAAGGCCGCGGGCTGCGCCGTGGCGCCGCGGCGGTCCAGGAGCCACGCCGCGAGGGCGCCGGCGGCGAAGCCGCCGATGTGGGCGCCGTGCGCGACGCCTCCCTCGGCCGAGAGGAAGAACGGCAGCAGGTTGTCGATCACCAGATAGACGCCGAGCACGAAGCGCGCGGGCACCTCGAACACCTGCATCAGGAACGGCGGCAGGAATATGAGCATGCGCACGACGTTGCGCGGGAACCACACGAAGTAGAAGCCGAGCACGCCCGAGATCGCCCCCGAGGCCCCCACGAGCGGCATCTGCGAGGACGAGAACACGAGGGCGTGCGTGAGCGTGGCGGCGACTCCGGTCGCGAGGTAGGCGGCGAGGAACGGGATCGCGCCGAGCCGCCGCTCCACGTTGTCGCCGTAGATCCAGAGGAACAGCATGTTGCCGAACAGGTGCATGAAGCTGCCGTGCAGGAACATGCAGCTGAACAGGTCCCGGAGCTGCGGCGCCGCCGGCCGGTAGCCGTGCTCGAAGGTGAACAGGTCGTAGGCGCTCGTGCGCGCGACGATCTCGCGCACGTCGACGCGGCCCCGCAGCTCGCGGTCCATCACCTCGACGTACTCGCCGAGCGCGGGCGAGCGCAGGTCGGCGCGGCGCGTCTCGAGCGGGAGGTTCAGCAGCAGGAACGCCGCCACGTTCGCGGCGATCAGCCCCCAGGTCGCGACGGGCGTGCCCTTCGGGTTTGGGGCGTCGCCGATCGGGAGGAACATCGCGCTAGCGGCGCCTTGCCGTGCTCCGGGCGCGCGCCCTCCGCACGGGCGGCCGGGCGCCGGCTTCGTCCTCGAAGAGCCGAAAGCCGCCGAGGAAGGCGTTCTTGTTGTCGCCGCGCCGGCAGCCGGCGGGCAGCGCGGCGAGCTGCTTGCTGTTGCCGCCGCCCAGCACCACCTCGTCGACCTGAAAGGCCGCCTTCAGCCGCGGGACGATCTCGAACACCAGGCGCCGCCAGCGCTTCTTGCCGACCTCGTCGAGCGCGTCCTTGCCGAGCAGGTCCTCGTACGTCCAGCCGTCGCGGTACGGCAGGTGCGCGATCTCGAGCGGGTGCGTCAGGCCGTCGAGCACGAGCGCCGCGCCGAGCCCGGTGCCGAGGCCGAGGAACAGCAGGCGGCCCTTGCGGTAGCTGCCGAGCGCCTGCATCACCGCGTCGTTGATGATGCGCACCGGGCGCCCGAACGCGCGCCGGAAGTCGAAGCGGACCCAGCCGCGGCCGAGGTTCACGGGCTCGGCGGCGATCCTGCCGTCCCGCACCGGCGCGGGAAAGCCGATCGCGACCGCGCCATAGCTCCAGTCGCCCGTCGCCTTCTTCACCGCGGCGACCAGGCGCCCCGGCGTGAACGCGGGACCCGACGGGATCTTGCGCACGTCGCGCTCGCCCGTCGCGAGCAGCTTGACGTTGTTGCCGCCGACGTCGACCACCAGGACCTTCAAGCGGGAGCTCCGGCTGAAGACCCTAGCCCGAGCCCGCGGCTGCTTGCAAGCCGCGCGGCGCCGCTCGCGCCTCAGGCGCTCTTCGACGTGCCGAGCCCCACCGGGCACGCGACGCCCGTGCCACCGATCCCGCAGTAGCCGCCAGGGTTCTTGGCGAGGTACTGCTGGTGGTAGTCCTCCGCGTAGTAGAACTCGGGCGCGGAGCGGATCTCCGTCGTGACGGGGCCGTGCCCCGCGCCGGAGAGGGCGCGCGCGTAGGCGTCGCGCGAGGCCGCGGCCGCCCGCGCCTGCTCGTCGCCGTACGTGTAGATCGCCGAGCGGTACTGGGTCCCGACGTCGTTGCCCTGGCGCATCCCCTGGGTCGGGTCGTGCGCCTCCCAGAAGACGCGGAGGAGCTCCTCATAGCTCAGCGTCGCGGGATCGAACACGACGCGCACCACTTCCGTGTGGCCGGTCCGGCCGGAGCACACCTCGCGGTAGCTGGGGTTCGGCGTGAGCCCGCCCGCGTAGCCGACGGAGGTCGACAGCACCCCCGGCATCTGCCAGAACTTGCGCTCGGCGCCCCAGAAGCAGCCGAGCCCGAAGAGCGCGAGCCGGCTCCCCTCCGGAAACGGCGGCTCGAGGCGCGCGCCGTTCACGAAATGTCGCCCCGGCACCGGCATCTTCTCGTCCCGCCCGGGCAGCGCCTCGTCCGGGCTCGGCAGCGACAGCTTCTCGGTCGACAGCCTCACGACTTCACCTCCGCTCGGGAATCCCCACGAACAGTATCGCGCGGGAGCAGCCTCCGATTCCCAAGCAACCCAACCAGAAACGACCCCCGCTAGTCGGACTCCCGGAACTCGATCGCCTTCTTGAAGCCCTGGGTCTTCCAGGCACCGTAGGCGATCCCGGTCAGCAGCCAGACGAAGCCGGCGATGCGCGCGGGCACGCTGAGGCTCCACCAGAGGTAGGCGCAGATCAGGAAGCCGAGCAGCGGCGGCACCAGGTCCACCACCCGCTTGCGCTCGCCGCGCCACCAGTAGTGGACGAGCGCCGAGAGGTTCACCCCCATGAAGGCGATGAAGGCCCCGAAGTTCAAGAGCTCCGCGCCGAGGCCGTAGCTGACCGTGAACGCGCCTCCGAGCGCCAGCACTCCGACCAGGATCACGTTGTTGCTGGGCACGTGGGTACGCGGGTTCACCTGGCCGAAGAAGCCGCGCGGGATGGCGTCGTCGCGGCCCATGCCGTAGAGCAGGCGGCTCGCGCCGAGGTGCGCTCCCATCCCCGAGCCCACGTTGGCGACGAGCAGCGAGCCGTTCAGGATCGCGAACAGCAGCGGCCCGCCCGCGCGCCCGGCCACGTGCACGAAGGCGGTGTCGACGTCGGGGTAGCTCGACCAGTCGGGCCAGATGAGCTGCGCCAGGTAGACGAGCAGGCTGCCGACGATGCCGGTGAAGAGGCAGACGATCACGGTCGCGAGCAGGATGTTGCGGCGCGGGTTCTTCGCCTCCTCGGACAAGGTCGAGATGCCGTCGAAGCCGATGTAGGTCAGCACGGCGAGGCTGGTGCCGGTCGAGACCTTCCCCCAGGAGAAGGTGGCCGGGTCGTAGAAAGGACGCGTGAGCGCGGCGGTGTCGAACGTCATGCCGGCGAGGTAGCGGAAGGCGGCGAACAGGAACAGCACGATCACCACGCACAGGCCCACCGCGATCGCGGCGTTCGTGCGCGCGCTCGTCTTCACGCCCTGCAGGTTGAGCACGGTGAAGAGCAGCGCGAAGAACGTCGCCCAAACCGGAAAAGGCAGCGCCAGGAAGTTCTGGGCGGCCTTGCTGCACCAGATCACGCAGATGATCGGGTTCATCACGTAGTCGAACAGCATGCTCCAGCCGGTCGCGTAGCCGAGCGCCGGGTGCAGCGTGTGCCCGACGTAGGCGTAGGCCGAGCCTGCGCTCGGGTAGACGGCGGCCATGCGCCCGTAGCTGATCGCGGTGAACAGCATCGCCACCATGCCGATCAGGATCGTGGTGACGACGTGGCCCTTGGCCTTCGCGCTCACGACACCGAAGGGCGACATCGGTGCCGTCGGCTGGATCAGCACGATCCCGTAGATGATCAGCGACCAGAGGCCCAGGACGCGGGCCAGGCCGGGCTTGCCGGTTGCTGCTGCAGTTTCGCTCATCGCACCTCGCCGGTCGGCTGAAGGGTTTAGCCCGGCGCGACGGGCGAGTCAACCGGGCAGCCCGAGGCGGATGGTTACGTGACGCCTCGAGCAGACGCCAGGGCTCCTTCGACGCTCGGTCGGCCTTGGCCACGTCCTTGCGGAATGACTCGAGGAGCGGCGCTCGCCGGCCAGGCCGTTCGCGAGAGTTGCGCGCCGCAGGAGGTCCCCGTTCGCGGGGTCGAAGGCTTTCAGGAGGTCGTCGGTCGAGGCGAACTGGGTGCCGACGAGCGGATCGTCCGGACGCTGCGGCGCCTGCGCACCCGGGGCGGCCGTGGGCTGGCCGCTGCGGACCCGGCCGCCGGCACTCCCCACGCGGCCCTTGCGCAGCGTCAGCAGCAGGTCGGCCTGCGTGGCGCGGACGGGGCGTAAGGCGTGTAAGAACTCGACGCGGACCTCAACCCTCCGATCGATCGCGCGGTCCGAAACACAGGCCGCCCGCATCGGCGGCGCGTTGTATTCTCTTCCAGGTACACGCGGGGAGGGCGGGTGAGACTCATGCGGCGTTCGTTCCCGGCCACCGCGCGAAACCTCGCCCGAACCTATCGCTGGGCTGCTGTGCGAGAAGAGCTCCGTCTCCCGCTACGCCAGCCTGTTCTGGTGCTACTACGAGCCGCAGACCCGCCAGCTCTGCTACGTGAACGCGGGGCACTACCCGCCGCTGCTGGTGGGCGAAAGGGATCGCGGCGTCGAGGTCACGCGCCTCGAGGCCGGCGGACCGGTGCTCGACATCCTGCAGGCGGCGCGCTACGAGCAGGCGTGCTGCGAGATCCGCCCGGGAGACGTGCTCGTGCTCTACTCGGACGGCCTGACCGAGGCGACCAACGCGTCCGGCGAGGACGGCGAGCGCCGGCTGCGCGAGTTCCTGGCGACGGCGCGATCGAGCAGCGCGGACGACCTCCGCGACGCGATCCTGGCGTCGGCGAGCGGGTTCCTCGGCACTGGCCCGCCGCGGGACGACCTCACGCTGGTCGTCGCGAAGTTCGCGTAGAGAGCTCGTTGACTGGTGGCGGTGAACCCAGGGGACCCCGGAGACAACATGCCCAATCTCGCGCCTTACCACCCGGTGATCGTCCACTTCGCCATCGCGCTCGCGGTGGCAGGCGTGCTGCTGCGCTGGCTGTCGCTCGGCGGCCGCGTCGCCTGGGCGGGTCCGGCGGCCGCCACGCTGCTGCTCGCGAGCGCGGTCGCGGTCTTCGCGGCCGCGCGCTCGGGGGTCGAGGCCCACGGTCCCGTGGAGCGCGTGCCCGGCTCGGCGCAGGCGGTGGGCGAGCACGAGGAGTGGGGCAACCGCACCTACCGGGCTTTCGTGGTGGTGGGGATGCTCGAGCTCCTCGGGCTCGCGCTTCGCTCTCGCGGCTTCGCGAAGCCCGTGCGCGTGGCGTCGGCACTCGTCGGGCTGGGCGGCCTCGTGCTGCTCTACGAGGCCGGCGAGCACGGCGGCGCGCTCGTCTACTCCTACGCGGGCGGCGTCGGCATCCGGACCGGAGCCCCCGAGGACGTGGGCCGGCTGCTGCTGGCGGGGCTCTACCACCAGGCGCAGCTCGATCGCAAAGCGCAGCGCCCCGAGGACGCCGCCGCGCTGATCGAGCTGGCCGCCCGCCGCTTCCCGGCCGACCCGGGAGTCCAGCTGGCGGCCGCCGAGTCGCTGCTCGTCGACCGCAAGGATGCCGCCGCGGCCGTGGCCGCGCTCGAGCGGGCGAGCGTCCCGTCGGACGACCGCCGGCTGCGCGCCCGGCGTGCCTTCCTGCTCGCGGATGCCTTCGAGAGCCAAGGGGACAAGCCCCGAGCGCTCGCAGCGCTCGAGCCGCTGGGCGCGGAGTTCCCACAGAACGAGAGGCTCAGGAAGCGGATCGAGCAGCTGCGCAGCGGCCGCTAGGGCAGCGAGGAACGCGAGCCGGCGCTCACGCTGGCTCGGGCGGACTCGGGTGCGGCGTGCGCGAGATCGCGCGCCGCCCTCGCTTGCGTTTGGCCCACTTCGGGCCAGATCTGGCCGAGCGTAGACTCCGGAAGGACGCGGCGGAGACGCGACAGCACGAGACCAACACGGAGGAGCTCGATGCCTGCAACAGGAACCGCGAGTTCGTGATGCCCGCCAAGGTGGTCGTCGCCCTGCTCAACGAGGAGCAGGAGTTCCAGCAGCTCCAGGCCCAAGACGCCCGCGCGGTCGGCGCGAGGCTCGGCCTCGAGGTCGAGGTGCACTTCGCGCAGGGCCACGCGGTGGTGCAGATCCAGCAGCTCTTCAAGCACGTCCACGCCGACGCCTCCGCGCGCCCGCTCGCGCTCGTGGTCGAGCCCGCGGCCGGCGACGTGCTCGAGCGCGTCGCGCGCAACGCGGTGAAGGCGAGCATCGGCTGGATCCTGATCAACACGCACCCCGCCTACCTCGACGCGCTGCGCCAGGAGCACAAGGAGCTGCCGATCGGCATGGTCGGCAGCGACCAGAAGGAGTGCGGCCGCATCCAGGGTCGCCAGGTGGCGCGGCTCGCGGGCGCGCGGGCGCGTGTCCTCTGCGTGCAGGGGCCGGCCGAGTCCGCCGCGGCGATCGAGCGCCTCGCAGGGCTCAAGGAGACGCTCGGCGAAGGCGGCGAGCTGCGTACGCTCAACGGGGACTGGACCGAGGCCGGCGCCGAGCGCGCGGTGGGCGCGTGGCTGCGGCTCAAGACGAACGAGGCGTTCCGGCCCGACGTCGTCGCGAGCCAGAACGACTCGATGGCGCTCGGCGCGAGGAAGGCGCTCGTGAAGCAGTTTCCCGACTGGCGCGCGGTGCCGTTCCTCGGCTGCGACGGCCTGCCGCAGGGCGGCCAGAAGCTCGTGGGCCAGGGCGAGCTGGCGGCGACGATCGTGACGCCGTCCAACACCGGTCCCGCGCTCGAGCTGCTGCAGCGCTTCGTGGCCGACGGCAAGCCGCTCGCCAAGGAGCTGCTGCTCGCGCCGTCGTCCTTCCCGCCGGTCGAGACGCTGAAGCCGCGCGGCTGACGCGCGCCGTCGCTAGACCGCGACCGGCTGGGGCGGGGCGAGAGCGACGTCCGGCAGGCGCAGCCGGATCTCGCGCCGCAGCAGCCACAGGTTGACGCAGAGCTGCAGCGCGACCGACGCGACCGACAGGTACCAGACGTGCCGCATCTCGAAGCCGGGCCGCTGCGACAGCATGTAGGCCGGCAGCGCGAAGAGCAGCAGCCGCAGCGCCGAGCTGGCGAGCGCCGGCAGCGTGTTGCCGAGGCCCTGGAAGACGCTCGAGCTCACGAACACGAGGCCCTGGGCGACGAAGTTCCAGCTCACGATCCGCAGGTACTCGGCGCCGAAGCTCACGACCGTGGGGTCCGCGTTGAACGCGCGCACGAGCGCGTCGGGCGCCAGGTGGCAGAGCAGCGTGAGAGCGAGCATCACGCCGGCGGCCATCAGCCCGGCGGCGCGCGCCGCCTCGCGCACGCGCGACCCGAGCCGCGCGCCGAAGTTCTGGCCCACGACGGGAGCGGTCGCGAAGGCGATCGCGACCGCCGGCAGGAACAGCGACTGCATCACGCGCACGCCGATGCCGAAGCCCGCCTGTGCGGAAGCGCCGAAGCGGCGCGTGATCGAGTACACGAGCACCATGTAGACCGACAGGAGAGCGAACTCCCCTCCCGCCGGCAGCCCGATCCGGAGTAGCTGCGCCCACAGCGCGAGGCGTGGCTTCCAGTCGGCGGGCCGGAGGCGGAACGGGCTCGCCGCGCGGCGGAAATACAGGGCGAAGGCGAGGCAGCCGACGAGGATCGCCGCAAGCGACGCGAGCGACGCGCCGCGTACGCCGAGCCGCGGGACGCCGAGCCAGCCGAAGATCAGGATCGGCGCCAGCAGGATGTTGAGCAGCACCGTCGCCACCTGGATCGCGGTCGGCAGCTTCACGTCGCCCATCCCGCGCAGCGCCGCGCCGAGGGCGACGAGCGGGAACTGCATCACGAGCGCCGGGACGAAGAAGGTCAGGTACTGGACGCCGAGCTCGGCGGTCGCAGCGTCCGCCGCGAGCCAGCCGCAATAGGCGCCGCGGCTCGCGAAGGCGGCGAGGCCGAAGCCGAGCCCGACGATCGCGGCGAGCGCCAGCGCCTGGTTGAACACGAGCTCGGCGTGCGCGCGCTGCTTGCGTCCGAGCGCCTGCGAGACGAGCGCGGTGGCGCCGACGCCGAGCGACTGCGTGAGCGCGAGCACCACGAACGCGAGGATGCCCGACAGCGACACGCCCGCGACCGCCTCCTTGCCCAGCCGGCCCACGAAGTAGAGGTCGGCGAGGAAGTAGAGCGTCTGGAACAGCATGGTGAGCGCGATGAAGCCCGCGAACTGCAGCACGTGCCCGGCGACCGGGCCCCGCGTCATGTCCTTCATCGGGTCAGAATGCGAAGCGGGTCCGCAGGTAGAAGGTGGTGCGCCCCTCGCTGCGGGCGAACATGCGAACGAACAGGCCCCGCTACCACGGCGCACACGCTTCGCTGAAGGCCCAACCGCATCCCCCTCCGCCTCGCCAGGTCTCGCCCGAAATTTCGGTGGACAGTACGCTCGCGCCCGGCGGGCGGTCAAGCCATCTTGCGCGTCCAGCTCGGCCGGCCGTGGGACCTAGCTCGGCCGGTTGAGGAGCGAGACCGACAGCGTGGCCGAGCCCGCCGGCCGCTCGCCGTGGGCGAGGTCGGGCCGCTCGCGCCAGCGCTCCCACCACTCGCGCGCTTCGGCCTCGCTCCACGGGAGCGCCGACGCGACCTCGGCAAGGCGGCGCTCGAGCGCGCTCGCGCTCGCTGGCCGGCGCTGGGGGTCCTTCTCGAGGCACGACAGCACCAGCGCTTCGAGCGCCGGCGGCAGCGGCCGACCCAGGCGCTCGGACGGAGAGGCGGGAGCCGTGTGCAGGTGGTGCGCGCAGACCTCCACCAGCGTCGCGCCCCCGAAGACGTGCTGGCCGCACAGCAGGAAGTAGGCGACGGCGCCCAGCGCGTAGAGGTCGCTGCGCGCGTCGACGCTGCGTGGGCGCGCTGATCGCCTCGGGCGAGATGTAGAGCGGCGTGCCCTGGACCACGTCGGCGCGCGAGAGCGCGGATCCGGCCTGCGTCGAGGTCGCTTGACCAGGCCGAAGTCCACCACCTTCGCCACGTCCGGGATGCCGCCCCGCTCGCACAGGATGATGTTGTCGGGCTTGATGTCGCGGTGGATCAGGCCGATCCCGTGCGCCTCCGCGAGCGCCGAGGCCACCTGCCGCAGCACGTGGACCACGCGCCCGGCCGGCTGCGGGCCGTCCTCTCGCACGAGCGCGTCGAGGTCGGCGCCGTCGAGGTACTCCATCGCGTAGTAGAAGACGCCGTCCGGCGTGCGGCCGTAGTCGAAGATCGCGACCGTGTTGGGGTGGGTCGAGCCGCGCGGTGAGCTGCACCTCGCGCTCGAAGCGCTCGAGTGTCGGCGCTGCCCGCCTTGTCGGGGCGCAGCAGCTTGATCGCGGTCGGCCGGCGCAGCATCGCGTGGCGCGCGCGGTAGACGGCGCCCATCCCGCCCTCGCCGAGCTTCTCCTCGAGCGTGTACTGGCCGAGCCGCCGCGCCTCGCGCACCTCCTGGCGCAGCCCGTAGATCACCCGCGAGGCGAGCGTCGCCACCACGACGGCGCAGGCGGCCCACATCGCGGACCAGATCGCGACCGCGGGCGCGCCCTCGCTCGCGCCCGACGGGAAGAGCGCGATGAGCGTGGTCACCACCAGCGCGCAGGCGCCGCTCACCGCCGCCGTCCAGAGCGCGGAGCTCGGGACGAAGACCGCGCGCGCGAGCACCACGTTGGTCAGGATCAGCACCAGCGTCGCGCGCGGGAAGGCGCCGGTCGGCTCGAGCCGCGGGGAGCCGAGCGCGTTCACCGCCTGCAGGGCGAAGCCGACGCAGACGAGCCACAGCGCGCCGATGTCGACCGCGCGCAGCGTCCCTGGCCGCAGCCGCGGCCGGCGCGCGCAGAGCAGGAAGGCGGCGAGCTCCACCGCGAGCGTCGCGGCGTGGAGCGCGACCGCGCGCTCCTGGAAGCCGCGCGACACGCGCTCGGGCGGCGCGACGCCGCTCGCCGTCAGCGCCAGGCTCGCCAGGAAGAAGCTGCCGGAGATCAGGAAGCAGACCTTGTTGTAGAAGGCCAGCCGCTCCTGCAGGAAGGCGCGGCCCTCCTCGGAGTCGAAGAAGGTGGAGGAGGTCAGGCCGCGCGCGCGGCGCAGCATGCCCGGCCGGCTCGCCATCGCGTGTCCAGTATAAGAGGCGGCACGCGGGGCGGGTCGCCGTACTGGATAGAATGCTTCAGGAGGAATCGCTGCCGACGATGCGCGCCGCTCTCATCGCCGTTGCCGTGGCCGCGGCCCAGGCTCCGCCCGCCGAGATCGAGGTCGTCGAGTACCTGAAGCAGCACGTCAAGCCCGGCGAGCGTGTGGTGGTCTCGCAGCTCTACAACGAGGTCTTCACGGGCGAGCCACAGCGCGCGGCGCTCAACCGGCTCTTCAACTCCTTCTTCAAGCTGCCGCTCTTCCTGGCGCAGCACCAGAAGGCCAGGGGCCGGCCGCCGACGCTCGCCGAGATCTCCGAGCAGTTCCACTTCCTGGTGCCGGGCGAGGCCGACCTGATGCTGCGCATCATGGAGTCGGACCCGCGCATGCCGCGCTTCGTCAAGCGCAGCCGCATCAACGGCGAGATCCAGATCGTCGACGTGGAGCGCGTGCTCGCCGACCCGCGCTTCGGCAAGCTCCTCGAGCGCTCCATCTCGGGCTGGGAGGGCCGCCCCGCGCCCGACTTCGCCGTCACGACCTACGACGGCAAGCCGCTCGCCTCGGCGGAGCTCGCCGGCAGGCCGCACCTCGTCTACTTCTGGTTCACGGGCTGCCCGCCCTGCGTCAGGACGACGCCGCTCTTGGCCGAGCTCGACCGCGCCTACGCGGCGAAGGGCTTCCGGATCGTCGCGCTCAACGCCGACCGCGTGCTCGAGCTGCCCTACGGCGACGAGGAGCGCCTCGCCTACGCGCAGAAGCTGGGGCTCGGCTTCACGCTCGCGCACCTCACGCCCGAGGCGCAGGAGGCCTACGGCTCGGTGAGTGTCTTCCCCACCTTCTTCTTCGTCGACGCGAAGGGCACGATCGTCAAGCAGCTGGTGAGCCAGCAGGACAAGGCTGCGCTCGAAGCGGCGATCCGGCTGGCGCTCGAGTAGCGCGCGGCCGCGGCGGATGACGACCCCGCACCGCGCCCCGACCCTGCGCCGCTCGCTGCGCACGCTCGACGGGCTCGCGATGGTGGTCGGCATCATGATCGGCTCGGGGATACTGCGCACGCCGGGCGTCGTCGCCGCGCGGCTGGGGCGGCCCGGCCTCACCTTCGTCGCCTGGGCGCTCGGCGCTCTCGTCGGCCTGCTCGGCGCGCTCGTGTTCGCGGAGCTCGCGACGCGCCACCCGAGCGCCGGCGGCAAGTACGTCTTCGCGCGCGAGGCGTTCGGCCGGCGCGCGGCGTTCGTCGTCGGCTGGACCGAGGCGCTCGGAATCTACTGCGCGGCGATCGCGGCGATCGCCGTGGTGAGCGGGGAGTACCTCGCCCGGCTCGCCGGCTGGCCGCCCGAGCGCGCGGCGCCGACAGGCGCGCTGCTCGTCGCCTCTCTCACGGCGCTCCACCTCGTCGGCGTCGAGGCCGGGCGCTGGAGCCAGGACCTCGCGACGGGCGCCAAGGTCATAGCACTCGCCGCGGTCGCCGTCGCGGGCGTCGTCCTCGGCTCGGGCGCGGGCTGGTCCGGACGGCTGGCGGACGCGCCCGCGGGGCTCGCGAGCCTGGGCGCGCTCGCGGTCGCGCTGCAGTCGGTGATCTGGAGCTACTACGGCTATCCGGACGTCGCCAAGATCGCCGAGGAGGTCAAGGATCCGGAGCGCACGCTGCCACGGATCCTGCTCGTCGGCTTGCTCGGGACCGCCGCGCTCTACCTGCTGCTGAACGCAGCCTTCCTGAGCGCGCTGCCGTTCGAGCGGCTGGCCGCCTCGACGCTCGTGCCGGGCGACGCCGTGACGGCCGTGCTCGGTCAGAGGGCCGGCGGCGCCGTGAACGCCCTGGCGCTCGTCGTGCTGCTCGCCGGGCTCAACGCCAACCTGTTCGTGACGCCGCGCGTGCTGTTCGGCCTCTCGCGCGACGGCCTCGCGCCCGCCGCGCTCGCGCACGTCAACCGCGGCGGCACACCGGCCCCGGCCATGCTCCTGGTCGGTGGCGTCTCGGCGCTGCTCGCGGTCACGGGCACCTTCGAGCGGCTGCTCTCGCTCGCGATCGTGCTCGTGCTGGCGACGGACGGCTTCATGGTGCCGGTGCTCTTCCGGCTGCGCGCACGCCGGCCCGAGGCGCCTTTCCGCGTGCCGCTCTACCCCGCGGTGCCGCTCGCGTTCCTGCTGGTCTACGCGCTGCTGCTCGCGGGCGCGCTCTGGCAGCAGCCCGTGCCGACGGCCGTCGCGCTAGGGGTGCTCGCGGTCGTGGCCCTGGTCGCGCACGGCGCGGTGCGGCGCGAGGGCCGCCCCGCTCAGGACGAGCTCACCGCGTAGTCGTCGCCGTAGAACTTGGAGGTCGTGCGGGTGTGGAACTCGATCGCCCTGACGCTCGGGTACTTCGGCTCGCCGAGCCCCGGCAGCACCTCGAGCCGCTCGTCCTCCCAGACGTAGACCGCCATCGGGAACGAGACGCGCGGCTGCCGGCGCAGAGCCGGGTCGCGCGGCGGGCTCACGCGGTGCGTGGTCGACGGCAGGAGGTCGTTCGAGATGCGCTGCATGTAGTCGCCCGTGTTGAGGACGATCGAGCCGGGCGGCGCGTCGAGGCGGATCCACCGCATGTTGGCGCGGTTCAGCACCTGGAGCCCCGGAAGCCGCGGCGCCGGCAGGAACGTGAAGAGGTCGACGTCCTCGTGGCCGAGCAGGCGCCCCGCGCCCGAGGCCTCGTCCTCGGGGCGGAGCGGCGGGTAGTAGTTGAGGCGCTGGCCGAAGTTGGTGCGCGTGAGCCGGCCGTCGTAGAGGTGCGCGTCGCAGCCGAGGCCGAGGAGCAGGCTCTGCATCACGGGCAGGATCAGCGCCTCGTGCGCGAGGCAGAGGCGGCGGAAGACGGGCTCGAGCGCGGGCCGCGGCCAGAAGTCCAGGGCGCGCCAGTCCGTCCGCTCGCCGAGGTCGAACGCGCGCCGGCAGAACACCCAGCCCTCGACGAGGTCGGGGTGGATCTCGCTCGTCTCCTGGATCGGGAAGTAGCCCTGGTTCACCGAGCCGTGGCGCCGCGCGCGGAAGCGCAGCTTCTCCTCGAGGCTCACACCCGTGAAGAGCTCGACCAGCGCCGCTTCCGCCTCGGCGTAGAAGGCGGGCTCTACCCCGTGGCCGACCAGGATCGCGAAGCCGATCTCGCGGAGCGCGGCGTGGAGCTCGCGCGCGAACGCGCGCCGCTCGGCCGCGTCGCCCCGCAGGAAGCGGCCCAGGTCGAGGGTGCGGACCTCGTAGTCCTCGTCGAAGGCCTCGTCGTGGCCAGCCTCCGCGAGGTGGTAGCTCTGGGCCTTGGTCACCTGCTCGTAGCCGATGTAGTCGCGGTTCGTCGCCCCGACGCCCCGCTGCTTGCGCTCGCCCACGGCCGCTGCTCCTCGCCCGAAGCATAATCCAGGCTCTTGGGCGAGATCGAGGCCGCCGAGGTCGTCCTGCCGTGTGCCGAGCTCGACGAGACGCTCGCCTTCTTCACCGGGCGGCTCGGCTTCCGCGTGGTGGCCGTGTTCCCGGCCGACAACCCTGCCGTGGCCGTCGTCACGGGCTACGGCCTGCGCGTCCGGCTCGATCGCCGCGCGGCGGGATCCCCGGGCACGCTGCGCCTGCTGTGCCGCGACCCCGCAAAGGTCAGCGCGGGAGCGACGACGCTCGCAGCACCCAACGGCACCCGCATCGAGCTCGCGGAGTCGACGCCGGCCGTGGTGCTGCCGGCGCTGCGGCCCGCGTTCGTGCTGGCGAAGCTCGGCGACGGCGCGTGGGGGAGCGGCCGAGCCGGCATGCTCTACCGCGACCTGATTCCCGACCGCCAGGGCGGCCGCTTCATCGCGTCGCACATCCGCATCCCCGAGGGCGGCCCGGTGCCGGACTACGTCCACTACCATCGGGTGCGCTTCCAGCTCATCTACTGCCTCGCAGGCTCGGTGCGCGTCGTGTACGAGGACCAGGGGCCGCCCTTCGAGCTCGTCCGGGGCGACGGGGTGCTGCAGCCGCCCGGGATCCGCCACCGCGTGCTCGAGTGCTCGCCGGGCCTGGAGGTGATCGAGCTGTCGAGCCCCGCCGATCACGAGACGCTCGCCGATCTGGAGCTGGAGCTGCCGACGCCCGTGCTCCGGGCCGAGCGCCCGTTCGCCGGCCAGCGCTTCGCGCGCCACGAGGCGGCGCGTGCGTGCGTCGAGCCGTGGGGCGCCGCGGGCTTCGAGGCGCGCGACCTCGGGATCGGAGCGGCCGGCGCCGGGCTCGCGCAGGCCGTGGTCGTACGCCGCGAGCCTCGGCCGGTCGGGGCGGACGTCGGGGAGCTGGCGTTCGATCCCCACCGTGCCGAGCTCCTCTTCTCGTTCGTCGCGGCGGGCCGCGCGACGCTTCACGTCCCGGATCGGGAGCCGGCGGCGCTCGCCCCCGGCGACGCGTTCGTCGTCCCGGCCGGCCTGCCCCACGCGCTCCGCGCCGCAAGCGCGGACTTCGAGCTGCTGCGCGTCTCGCTGTCCGTTGGCGAGGTCGAGCGCTAGAAACGACCGCGCGCGGCTACTGCTTCGAGGGCTCCGGCGTGCGCTGCAGCAGGCCGAGCCTTTGCCACAGGAAGGTGTAGGCGAGCGCCGCCATGTGCGCCGCCTGCTGGTTGTTGGCCGCGCCGCCGTGGCCGCCCTCGATGTTCTCGTAGTAGAGGACGTCCTGGCCCATCTCGCTCATGCGCGCCATCATCTTGCGCGCGTGGCCGGGGTGGACGCGGTCGTCGCGCGTCGAGGTAGTGAAGAGCGTCGGCGGGTACGTCACGCCCGCCTTCAGCTGGTGGTAGGGCGAGAAGCCCTCGATGAAGCTCCACTGCTTCGGGTCGTCGGGGTCGCCGTACTCCTCCATCCAGCTCGCCCCGGCCAGCAGCATGTGGTAGCGGCGCATGTCGAGCAGCGGCACCTGGCACACGATCGCACCGAAGAGATCGGGCCGCATGGTGAGCATGTTGCCCATCAGCAGCCCGCCGTTGCTGCCGCCCTGGATCCCGAGGTGCGGGGTCGAGGTCAGCTTGCGGCGGATCAGGTCCTCGCCGACCGCGATGAAGTCCTCGTACGCCTTGTGGCGGTTCTCTTTGAGCGCGGCCTGGTGCCAGCGCGGGCCGAACTCGCCGCCGCCGCGGATGTTCGCGACGACGTAGACGCCGCCCTTCTCGAGCCATGCGGCGCCGATGCCGCCGCGGTAGTCGGGCAGCATCGAGACCTCGAAGCCGCCGTAGCCGTAGAGCAGCGTCGGGTTCTTGCCGTCGAGCGCCAGGTCCTTGCGCGACACCTGGAAGTACGGGATGCGCGTGCCGTCCTGCGAGGCCGTCTCGTGCTGGCTCACCACGAGCCCGCTCGCGTCGAAGAACGCGGGCAGCTGCTTGAGCTTCTCCGCTGCGCCGTGCCCCACGCTGCCGAGCGACAGGCTCGTGGGCGTGAGGTAGTCGGTGAGCGTCAGGAAGTAGTCGTCGGACTCCTCGTCGTCTACAGCCGTCGCCGCGACGGTGCCGAACTCCGGCATGCCCGGCAAGGGCTCGCGCGTCCAGCGACCGTCCTTGCGGGAGAGCACGTAGACGCGGTTCTTGACGTTGTCGAGCTCGTTCACCAGGATCGCGCTCCGCGTCGGGCTCACGCCCTGGAGCGAGCGGCGCTCGCCGGGCTCGAACAGCACGTCGAGCTGGCGCTCGCCCTTCAGGAAGGCCTCGAAGTCGGCGGCGACGAGGGCGCCGGCGGGATAAGTCTTCCCGCCCACGCTCCAGTCGTCGCGCAGCTCGAGCAGCAGCAGGTCGCGGTGCACGTTGGCGCGCGCGCTCAGCGGCTTGTCGATCTTCACGAGCTTGCCCTCGCGCCGCAGGTAGAGCTCGTCGGTGAAGAAGGTCGGCGAGCGCTGCACGAAGTCGCGCTCGTAGCCGCGGGTCGCGTCGTGGATGCCGACGACCGCCACGTCCTCGGGCTTGCCCTCGTAGACCGTCTCGGCCTGCTCGATCGGCGTGCCGCGCTTCCACAGCTTCGCGATGCGCGGGTAGCCCGAGGTGGTGAGCGAGCCGGGGCCGAAGTTGGTTCCGACGAACAGCGTGTTCTCGTCCACCCAGTCGACCTGGCTCTTGGCCTCGGGCAGGAAGAAGCCGTCCTTCACGAACGTGCGCGCCTCGAGGTCGAACTCGCGCACGACGCTCGCGTCGGCGCCGCCGCGCGACAGCGAGACCAGGCAGCGCTTGTAGCCGGGCCGTAGACAGTTGGCGCCGTGCCAGACCCAGCTCTCCTTCTCCGCCGCGCCCAGCGCGTCGACGTCGATCACCGTCTGCCACGCCGGCTCGGGCTTGCGGTACTCGTCGAGCGTCGTGCGGCGCCAGAGGCCGCGCGGGTTCTTCGCGTCGCGCCAGAGGTTGTAGTAGTAGGCCCCGAGCTTGTGCACGTCGGGGATGCGCTCCTTCGAGTCCAGGATGTCGAGGATCCGCTTCTCGAGCGCCGTCTCCTCCGGCGTCACGAGCACCTTGCTGCTCTCGGCGTTGCGGGCGCGGGCCCAGTCGAGCGACTTCGGCCCCGTCACGTCCTCGAGCCAGAGGAAGCGGTCCTCGGGAACGGACGCCTTGGCCGCCTCCTCCGAGCGGCTCGGAACGGCGGCGCTCATGGCCAGCAGGAACGCAAGCGTGGCACGCTGCATGGACGATCCTCCCGTTTCATTCGACGCGTCGCGGCATTCAGGCGGCGGGCTTCAGCACCGTGCAGACCGAGGCGCAGATCGGACCGCCGATGTTGAAGGTGGCCGCGGCGCGCGGGCTGCGCACCTGCAGCTGCTTCGGGACCTTGCCCTGGAGCTGCCAGGCGCACCAGCCGATCATCGCGACGCCGGTGGCGCCGATCGGGTGGCCCTTGGCGATGAGCCCGCCCGAGGTGTTGATGCCGCACTCGCCGTCCGGCGCGGCCTTGCCGTCGACCCAGTACTGCGCCCCCTTGCCGTACTCGGCCTTGCCGATCACCTCGGTGCCGATCGCGCCCATCACCGTGAAGCAGTCGTGGAGCTCGGCGACGCTGACGTCCTTCGGCGTGAGGCCGGCCATCGCATAGGCGCGGTTCATCGCCGTGTACGCACCCTTCGGCTTGAGCACGTCGCGGCCTTCCTTCTTGAGCGGGTCGGTCGCCTGGCCCCAGCCGGCGACCTCCACGCAGTCCTGCTTCTTCACGCCGAGGTGCCCGAGGCCCTCCTCGGTCGCGAGCACGATCCCGGCGTAGCCGTCGGTGATCTGCGAGCAGTCGAAGGTCTTGAGCCGCAGCCCCTCGGCGATGTAGCGGTTGATGCCCTCGATCGAGCAGGCCTTCTCGACCGTCAGGTCCACGTTGCGCATCTGGGCGTACGGGTTGTGCTTCGCGTTCTCGTACTCCTGGACCGCGATCACTGCGAGGTCCTCCTCGCGGCAGCCGTGGGTCTTCAGGTAGCAGTCCATCACCTCGGCGAAGAGGTGCGGGAAGACGAACACCTTGCCCGGGCGCTCGTCGGGGTGCGAGAAGTAGCCCAGCACCTTGCCGATCAGCTTGCCGTCCATCTTGCCCTCGGCATCGCGCATCTTCTCGTAGCCGACCGCGATGCCGGTGTCGCCCTGGCCCGACTGCAGCTTCTGGATCACCGACAGCACGGCCTGGCCGCCCGAGGCGCAGGCGTTCTCGACCGACTCGATCGGCTTGGCCTCGAGCCCCGGCACCTGCGCCACGAGACCGGCGAGCAGGCCCTGCTCGTTCAGCGAGATGTTGCAGGTGGCGCCGATCGAGCCGACGTCGAGTGCTCCGGGATCGATCCGGATCTCGCCGCACGTCTCGACGACGGCGCTCTTCACGATCTCGGGCACGCTCATACCCAGCAGCTTTCCGAACACCGACTGGTGATACGCGGCGATGTAGATCGGCTTCACGACGGGCTCCTTCCGCACGAATTCTTCAACTCAAGACCTGACCCTACGTGCCCACGACGACTCCGCCGTCGACGGACAGGCAGTGGCCCGTGACGAAGCTCGCCTGGTCGGAGGCGAGCCAGAGGTACGCGTTGGCGATGTCGTCGGGCGCGCCGATCCGGCCGAGCGGTGTGTGCTCGACCATCGCGTCGAGGATCTTCTGCGGCATCGCGCTCAGGATCTCGGTCTTCACGTATCCCGGCGCCACGGCGTTGACGCGGATCTTGTAGCGGCCGAGCTCGCGCGCCCAGGTGCGCGTCATGCCGACGACGCCGGCCTTGCTCGCGACGTAGTTGGTCTGGCCGAAGTTGCCGTAGAGGCCCACGACCGAGGACGCGTTCAGCACCACGCCGCCGCCGCCCTTGATCATGTGCGGCACCGCGGCGCGCGTGCAGTGGAAGACGCCGCGCAGGTTGACGTCGATCACCGCGTCCCAGGCCTCGTCGCCGAGCGTCGCGGCGAGCGCGCCGTCCTTCCACTTCACGAGCTGCGCGTCGCGCAGGATGCCGGCGTTGTTCACGAGCACGTCGATCCGGCCCCAGCGCTCGGCCACGGCGGCGACGCCGTTCGCGACCGAGTAGGCGTCGGCCACGTTCACGGCCTCGAACCAGCCCTGGCCGCCGTCGGTCATGATCTCGTCGACGAGCGCCAGGCCCTTCTCCTGGTCCACGTCGAAGCCCGCCACGCGCGCGCCCTCGCCGGCGAAGCGCAGCGCGGTCGCGCGCCCGATGCCGGCCGCGGCCCCGGTCACGATCACGACCTTGTCGGCGAAATACCCCACCTGTTCAGTCTACTCTGGCGCCTTGTATCATGCGGCGATTCGCCCGAGGGAGGCCCCATGTACCAGAAGAACTGGAAGAAGCTGCGCGTCTTCGACTCGCTGGTCGAAGCCGTCCAGTAGGACCCGCGCGTGCCGGCCGCGGACGACCACTGGGTCGCGGGCGAAGCGTACGAAGGCTACATGGGCCGCTGGAGCCGGCCGCTCGCCGTCTCGTTCGTCCACTGGCTTCGTCCAAAGAGCGCCGCCGCCTGGCTCGAGATCGGCTGCGGCACGGGCGCGCTCACCCACGCGATCTGCGAGCGGGCGGAGCCGGAGTCCGTCCTGGCCTGCGACCCCTCGGAGTCGTTCGTGGACCACGCCAGGAAGTCGATCGGCGACCCGCGCGTCACGTTCACGGTCGCGGGCGCCGACCGTCTCCCGGGGGAACCGGGCTTCTTCGACTACGCCGTGTCCGCACTGGTGCTCAACCTGCTGCCGAACCCGTTGGCCGCCGTCGCGAGCATGAAGGAACGCCTCCGCGAGGGCGGCACGGTCGGCGCGTGCGTCTGGGACTACGCCGAGGGCATGGAGTTCCTGCGGGCGTTCTGGGACGCGGCCGGGGCGCTCGACCCGAAGGCCGAGGCGCTCGACGAAGGCCGCCGCTTTCCACTGTGCCGGCCCGACGCCTTGTCCGCGCTCTTCGGGAAGGCCGGCCTCAGGAACGTCGCCGTCGAGGGCCTCGTGGTCCCCACGCACTTCCGGAGCTTCGACGAGTTCTGGCGTCCGTTCCTCCAGGGAACGGGCCCGGCGCCGTCGTACGCGGCTGCGCTTTCTCCGGGGCAGCAGGAGGGGCTGCGTGAGGCGCTGACGCGGCGCCTGAAGCCGGATGCCGACGGTGTCATCCGGCTGAGCGCGCGGGCGTGGGCGGTGCAAGGCTCGAAGTGAGTCAGTCCGCCCGCCCGCTCGGCGTCACGCTGCTGAGCCTCTTCTTTCTCGCGGGCGCGCTCCTGGCGGGCATCGCCGCGCTGTCGCTCGCGTTCCCGGGCGGATTCCTCGAGCCGATGTGGCGCCTCAACCCTCGCGGGCACCAGGGGCTCGCCGCGCTCGGCGGCTGGGGCGTCCTGCTGATGACTGCCGCCTCGCTCGCCTGCGCAACCGCCGGAGTCGGTCTCTGGCGCATGCGCCCCTGGGGCCGCACGGCCGCGATCGTCGTCCTGCTGGTCCAGCTCGGCGGCGACGTCCTGAACGTCGCCACCGGTACCGAGCCGCGCGCGCTCGTCGGCATCCCGGTCGTGGTCGGCCTGCTCGTCTATCTGACGAAGGGCTCACACGTCATCGTAAAAAACGGCAACTCATGAGCTTTTCGCGCAGCTCATGAGATTTTCCGCAGCGCACAGCCGGGCCGGCGCTAGCGTGCGCCCGATCCTTCCG
Organism: uncultured Acidobacteriota bacterium; assembly: GCA_963740655.1. GTDB lineage: Bacteria > Acidobacteriota > Vicinamibacteria > Fen-336 > Fen-336 > DATBSL01. The sequence continues at coordinate 401,667 of CAVUFF010000009.1, read as the reverse complement.
TCACCGTGACCGTGCGGTTGGCAACTTGTGAGCCGAGCTTGTCGACCTGGCCGCTCGGCCAGGCGACCTCGACCGAGTCCGCCTTGTCGGCCGGGCCGAGGCCGAAGCTGAGCGGCAGCTCGCTCTGCGAGCAGTAGCTCGAGCCGGTCTTCACGACGCCCCAGCTCTTCCCTCCGCCCGGCAGCGTGACCGTCACCTTGGCGCCGATGCCGTCCCGGTTCGACTTCGTGCCGACGAGCTTCACGCGCAGCCAGTGGCTCCGGTTGCCGCCGTCGTTCCGCAGCAGCACCGCCGGGCCGCCGTTGGCGGTGACGACCAGGTCGAGGTCGCCGTCGCCGTCGAAGTCGCAGGTAGGCCGCACCGCGCGCGACCATCGGCCGCACGAAGTCCGGGCCGAGCTTCGAGGCCACGTCCTCGAACCTCTTGCCGCCCAGGTTGCGGAAGAGGTGCGGCGCCTGCGCGTACGTCACCTTGGGCTGCACCGTCTGCGATGTCGTCGGCGACGTGGCCGTTGACCGCGAAGATGTCGAGCCGGCCGTCGAGGTCGAAGTCGAAGAAGAAGGCAGCGAAGGTGAGGGTCAGGAGCGACGCCTGGCCGACCGTCGAGGACGGGCGCCTCGTCGATGAAGAGCCCGTCGCCCTCGTTGTGGTAGAGCGCCGATCATCTCGTTCGAGAAGTTGCCGATCAGGAGCGAGCGGCCGGCCGCTGCCGCTGTAGTCGGCCGCGTCCGACGCCCATGCCGGCGCGCGCGACGCCGGTCTCGCCGAAGGCGACGCCCGCGGCGACACCCACGTCGGTGAAGCTGCCGTTGCCGTTGTTCCGGAAGAGCTTGTTGGGCTGCGTGTCGTTGGCCACGAAGAGGTCCGGCCAGCCGTCGCCGTCGAAGTCGAGCACCGCGACGCCGAGCGCCTTGGCGCCGCGCGTCGAGCAGGCCGGCCTTCTGGGTCGCGTCCTCGAAGGTGCCGTCGCCGGCTTGCCGTGGTAGAGGCGGAGGCTCTCGCCCTTGTAGGACTCGGGCGTGCAGTAGGACTTGTTCTTGCCGTCGAGCGTGCAGAAGAGGTCCTTCTCGATCGACCAGGCCACGTAGTGCGCGACGACCAGGTCGAGCCGGCCGTCCTTGTCGTAGTCGAAGAACATCGCGCTCGTGGAGAAGCCCGAGTCGGCGACGCCGGCCTTGGCCGTCACGTCCGCGAACTTCCCGCCGCCCAGGTTGCGGAAGAGCTGGTTGCCGCCGAGTGCGGTGACGTAGAGGTCCACCTTGCCGTCGTTGTCGTAGTCGGCCGCGGTCGCCCCGAGCCCGTACAGCTCGACCGCGAGGCCGGCGGCCTGCGTCACGTCCGTGAATGGCCCCTGCCGTCGTTCCGGTAGAGAGCCGGCAGGCCGGCCTTCTCGGGACGGCCCGGCCAGTGCGTCGAGTTCACGAAGAAGAGGTCCGGCCAGCCGTCGCCGTCGAAGTCGAGCACGACGACGCCCGAGCCCATCGTCTCCGGCAGGTACTTCTTGCCGAAGGCGCCGTTCGTGTGGCGGAAGGCGATGCCCGACGCGGCCGTGGCGTCCTTGAAGACGACGCCGGAGGCGGCGGGTGCTTGCGCGTGGACGCGCGGAAAGGACAAGGTCGCGACGGCGGCGGCTGACAGCGCGAGGACGCCGAGCGCGCGCCTCACCTCCGGCCACCGACGCCCGAGACAGGCTGTGGCCTGGCTTCGGGTGCGGGCGCGCCCGAGCGCCGCGCCACCTTGTAGCCCGGCTTCGCCGCGGCGGGAGCCGCCTTGGCGGGCTCGTAGCTCCGGTGCTCGTGGATCGACTGCCGCTCGTTGTTGTCGTCGGGGTGCAGCTGCCGGTAGGGCCCGGTGATGAACTGCGAGGCCTCGTCGGCCTTGAAGCGCTCGTAGAGCACCTGGTGCTTCTTCGCCATCTCGGTGTTTCCCGCTCCCTGGTAGGCCAGCATCAGGTTGTAGTGCGCCTGCAGGTCCTCGGGATCGACCGCGAGGACCTTCTGGAGCTCGGCCGCCGCGTCCTGGTGCTGGCGCTTCAGGAACAGCATCCGGCCGACCTGGTTCGCGACGACGCGGTCGCGCGGGTACTGCGCCTCCGCGATCCGCGTGTGCTCGAGCGCCTCGTCGTAGCGGCCGAGCGCCTTCAGCGCGCTGCCGAGGAAGAAGTGCGTCTTGGCGAGCCTCGGATCGACGGCGAGCGCCTTCTCGAGCCAGCTCACGGCGTCGGCCATCGCGCCCTCCTGGATCCGGACGCGCGCCACGTTCACCAAGCCGTCGGCGTAGCCCGGCTCCATCTCGGTCACCTTCACGAACGCCGCCTCGGCGCCGCGCAGGTCGCCCTGCAGCAGCAGGCCGATGCCGTAGTCGTTCCAGCGCTCGCGCACCGAGCGGTCGAGGTAGGCCTTCGGCTCGGGCGCCGGCGCGCCCTTCGGCAGGATGCGCAGCTCGGCCTTCGCCTCCGCCATCACCGTCGTCGGGATGTCGGGGATCGCCTTCACGCCGCCCGAGACCTTCGAGGTGTCGCCCGTGAAGACCCACTTGCCGTCGTCGTAGGACTTCGCGAGGCCGAACTTCGGCTGCTGTGGGTCGCGCACGCCGGCGAAGGCCCACTGCGTGTTCCACCACGTGAACTTGCGGTAGTTGACCTTCGCGCGGAGCGTGACCGTGTCGCCGCAGTCCTCCGGTATGCGCAGCCGGTAGTGGATGGTGTCGGCGGCGCCCGGCGGGATCAGCCGCACGTAGGCGAGCGAGCGCGCGGCCCAGGCGTTCCGCTTGTTGATCGGGTTGCCGTGCTCGTCGAGCAGCAGGCTCCGGTAGAAGTGCGCGCCCGGCTCGACCGGGCCCTTGCCGCCCTGCGTCACCTCGCCGCTGTGGAAGACGGTCTTGCCGTTCGAGTCGACCGCCTCGAGCTCGACCCACGACGTCGAACGCGTCGACGGTGCCGCCCGGGAAGAAGTGGCCGACCTTGCGCGTACGGACCACGACCTCGACCCGGGCCGACTCCCCGCGCCGGAGCGCCGCGTCCACCTTGCCGAGCGGGGCCAGCATCGGCGCCACGTCGCGCAGCACCGTCTGCGACGCGCCCAGGCTGCCGCCCTCCTCGCCGACCGCGAACGTGCTCGCGATCCGCGGCTCGCCGGCCTTCGCCGTGCGCGTCTCGGCCGGCGGGCCCGGCTGCTCGCCCGGCACGAGTCCGAAGACGTCCACGCTCACGACCCCGTCCTTCAGGAACTCCTGCGTGATGCGCAGCTGCTCGTGGTCGCCGTTGACGAACGGCAGCGCGGTGTTGGCGGCTGCGAAGCGGTGCGACTTCACCTTGCCGCCGTCGTGCGCCACGGGGTCGTTCGAGGCGACGAGCGGCATGTGGCAGTCGCTGCACTTCTGCGGCTTGGGCGGGTAGTAGAAGGAACGCGCCCCCTGGCCCGAAACCCCCGAGGCCTGCCAGTTGTCGTAGTCGTTGAAGCCGCGGAACCAGCGGTAGTCGTTCACCGGCACGTCCAGGTGCACCTTGTGGCAGGAGGAGCAGAACTCCGCGGTCTGCTCGCGGTGGAAGCTCTTCAGGAACACCTTGCGGTGCGGCGCCGGGTCGAGCTTCAGCAGGTAGTCGTGGGTCCAGGCGAGCACCGGGTTCTCGCTCACCGCGAGGTCGTGCAGCGGCGGGTACTCGATCTCGAAGTCGGCCTGTCCCATCGTGCTGCGCACGTGCACGATCGAGTGGCAGGAGGTGCAGCCGAGCCCGTTCTGCGCCTCGGGTGTCTCGACCTGCTCCTTGATCGGCCGGTCGAAGCGGCCGTTGAAGAAGACCGCGTGGTCGTGGCAGCCCGCGCACCACTTGGTGGGCCGCGTGCCGACGACGTCCTGCATGTACTCGATCGCCTTGCGGTACCACTGGTTGTTGAAAGACGAGAAGTGGTGCGCCGACGCGTTCCACTGGTCGTAGATGTCCTTGTGGCACTTGCCGCAGGTGGCACTCGTCATGAAGAAGTTGGCCGGGATGATCTTGCCGCTGTCGGTGTCGGCGGAGGACGGGAAGAAGGGCGAGCGCGGGCCGGCGCCTTCGCCGTCCATGCTGAGCGGAGGCAGCGCCGGGTTCACGATGCGGCGTCCGTTGGGCGCCACGTAGTCCGCGTGGTAGCGCAGGGCCGGCGTGAGCGCTGCGCCCGCGAACGCGAGGATCGCGAGCTCGCGGCTCCAGCTCCGCTTGGGCAGCCAGGCGAAAGCACCGGACGCGGCGCGGCCGACGAGGATGGCGGCGCCCATGGCCGCGAGTGCGATGTGGACCCAGAGGATCGGACGATAGGGACGCGTCGCGCCCGTCAGCAGCAGGACCAGGCCGAGCGCCGTGGCGCCACCGAGCAGCAGCGCCGCGAGCTTCTCCGGCCCGGCGAGCGCGCGAAAGCCGCGCCGCACGCGCGGAAAGACGCTCGCCGCGAGCGCGAGCCCGAGCAGCGGATGCAGCGCGACGTTCGCGAAGTAGAAGGGGTTCGGGTCGCTCCGGAGCGCGAGGTACGCGCTGTTGAGCCCCAGCGCGACCGCGGCCGGCACAGCCCAGGACGCCCCGTCGCGGCGCCACGCCATGAGACACACCTCCAGGGAGGAAACTGGAGCGCGAGAGTAGCAAGCCGCATGCCCCCGCGGAAGCCGCGCAAGCGGCGCTCAGCCCCGCGGATTCTCAACGACTTGCGGCGCGGCCGCTCGCGCGAGCCACGTCCTGCGCCATAGGCCCGATGGCCCAGGTCGGGAAGATCCGCCTAGGGCTTATGCGTTGCGCGAGCGGCTCCGGCTATTTCAAGGCCGCCGCCTTCTGTTCGAAGAGCACCTTGTACGCGCCGTAGCCTTCCACCTCGAGCTTCGCGAGCGGCACGAAGCGCAGCGACGCGGAGTTGATGCAGTAGCGCAGGCCCGTCGGGCGCGGGCCGTCGTCGAAGACGTGGCCGAGGTGGGAATCCGCGTGCTTCGAGCGCACCTCGGTGCGCAGCATGCCGTCAGAGGCGTCCGTCTTCGAGGCGACGTTCTCCGCCACGAGCGGGCGCGTGAAGCTCGGCCAGCCGGTGCCCGAGTCGAACTTGTCGAGCGAGGAGAAGAGCGGCTCGCCCGAGACCACGTCGACGTAGATCCCCGGCTCGTGGTTGTTCCAGTAGGTACCCGTGAACGCCCGCTCGGTCCCGCTCTCCTGCGTCACCTCGTACTGGAGCGGGGTGAGCGACTTCTCGAGCTCGGCCTTCGCCGGCTTCGTAAAGCTTCCGTCCTTCACGCTCGCACTTCCTTTCGTGGCGCCCGCGGGGGGCGCCGGCGCCGGCATTGGCTTCACCTTGCCCCAGAGCGCGTCGAGCCTCTGGTCGCGGCCGCATCCCATGCGATAGCTCTCGTAGCGTCCCGGGTTCTTGCGGCAGAAGCCCTGGTGGTAGTCCTCGGCGGGGTAGAACGCGTCGAGCGGCTCGACCTCGGTCACGATCGGCCTGCCGAGCACCTTCGAGGCCTCGAGCGCCGTCTTCGAGGCGAGCGCGGCCTGCTTCTGCGACTCGCCTTCGTAGAAGATGACCGTGCGGTACTGGCTGCCGCGGTCGCAGAACTGCCCGCCCGCGTCCGTCGGGTCCACGTTGCGCCAGAAGACCTGGAGCAGCTGCTCGTAGCTCACTTTTGCCGGATCGTAGGCCACCTGCACGGACTCGGCGTGGCCCGTCATCCCCGTCGAGACGAGCTCGTAGCTCGGGTTCTTGACGCGCCCGCCCGCGTAGCCGACGGTGACGGACTTCACGCCAGGGATCCTGGTGTAGGGCGGGTCCATGCACCAGAAGCAGCCGCCCGCGAAGGTCGCTCGCGCGAGCCCCGCCTCCGTCGCGGCCAGAGAGGCTCCGCGCGCGTGCGCCCCCGCCAGCAGCCACACCAAGTAGCCGGCGACGAGCGCCGAGAAGATCGAAAGCCTCAGCTTCATGGGGCTCCTCCGCTCGATCCTAACGTCCCTCGAAACGCCCCGATTCCGCAAGACGCTGCTCTGGCCACGTCAAAAGGCGTGTGGCGTGGCCGGGCGTGGTGGCGATCGGTTACGATCGAAGGGTAAGAGGCTCCGGATGAGCGCGCAGGCCAACTACGGCCAGTCGAGCCACGGGCTGCGCGGCGACTACAGCCGCATGCGGGCCGACTACACGGTCGACCAGGACTACGGCGCCTACAGCCAGGAGCAGCAGGAGCGCTGGCAACGGCTCTATCGCCGCCAGATCGAGCTCGTCCCCGGCCGCGCCTGCGACGAGTACCTGCAGGCGCTCCGCGCGCTGCCCTACGACAGGGGCATCCCGCGCTTCGAGGAGGTGAACACGCCGCTCGGCGCGGCCACGCGCTGGCAGCTCGTCGCGGTGCCGGGGCTCGTGCCCGACCTCGTGTTCTTCGAGCACCTCGCGAACCGGCGCTTCCCGGTCACCTGGTGGATCCGCGACGAGCACGAGTTCTCCTACATCGTGGAGCCCGACGTGTTCCACGACTTCTTCGGCCACGTGCCGATGCTGTTCAACCCCGTCTTCGCCGACTACATGCAGGCCTACGGCCGCGGCGGCGTGAAGGCCCACGCGCTCGGCGCGCTTCCGTGGCTCGCGCGGCTCTACTGGTACACCGTCGAGTTCGGCCTGATCCGCACGCCGCAGGGCCTGCGCAGCTACGGGGCCGGCATCCTCTCGTCGCCGGGCGAGGTCGAGTACGCGGTCAAGAGCCCCAGGCCGCGGCGGGTCCTGTTCGACCTCCGGCGCATCATGCGCAGCCGCTACCGGATCGACGCCTACCAGGAGACGTACTTCGTGATCGACGCCTTCGAGCAGCTGTTCGACGCGACCGCGCCCGACTTCACGCCGCTCTACGACGAGCTGCGCGCGCTGCCGGACCTGCCCGCCGACGCCGCGCTGCCCGAGGACCGGCTGGTCGCCTGACGCGCGCCGGCAGGGCGCGGTCAGTCGGCGAGCGCCCCGAGTGCTTTCTGCGGCTCGTCGGCCGCGATCACGACGCGATGGCCCGAGGCGACGTAGGTGTAGCGGACGTTCACGCCCGCCTGCGCGAGGCGGCCGAACACCGCCGCCGCGGCGCCCGCACGGTCCTCGATCCGCACCACGACCACCTCGTGCTCGCCGCTCGCCGCGAGGCCGGCCGCCTCGAGCGCGTGGCGGGCCGAGCGCGCGTCGGCCGTGAGCACGTGGAGCGTCCCGTCCACCTCGGCGAAGCCCTCGAGGTTGAGGCCGCCCGACGCGATCGCCTCGGCCGCGCGCGCCAGCATGCCGGGGCGGTTCTCGCTGAGCGCGATCCAGAGGTCGGTCCCGAGACGTGCGCGCACCATGCTCCCGCCTTCGCGAGCCTAGTATAGGCGGATGGAAGCGCGCCGCTCCTTCCGGCGCCGCTGCGCCGGCTACGGCCGCGGACCGCTCGGAATCAGCGCGCGGGCCGGGCGCCGGCCGGGCGCGGGCCGGGGGGCCCCGCGGCGGCGGGGCGCTCCTCCGCCGCCGGCTGGACCCCTCCCAGCACCGAGGCCGTCCGCGCGCCGAGCAGCCGGCCCTCGCGCTGGTCGCGCGACGCGGCCGCCAGGCCGGAGACGGCGGCACCGGTCTCGAAGCGGTCCTTGAGCCGGGCGTACAGCTCGAGCACGCGCGGCACGTAGTTGCGCGTCTCGGCGGCGAGTGCCGCCACGTCGGCGCGGTAGTAGCCGGCGTTCAGCGGCCCGCCGTTGTACTCGGCGAGCACCATGTGCGGGTCGTTGTAGGCGGAGAACAGGATGTCGAGGTAGAGCGCCGCGGCCTCGGTGTTCTTCTCCGGGTCGTAGAGCGTCCCTTCGTCGTAGTTCCAGCCGAGCGAGCGCGCGAGCAGGCGGCCCGTCGAGGGCCAGATCTGGTAGAGCCCGCGCGCGTCGGCGTGGCTCTTGGCCTGCGGGTCGTAGCCGCTCTCGACGGTGCCGATCGCGAGGAGCAGCAGCGGGTCGACCGCCGGGTACTTCTCGGCCGCCTCGAGCGCGAGCCTTGCGTAGAGGTAGGCGTCCGCCAGCGAGGCCTTCGCGTTCACCTTCAGGATGTGGTCGCGCATGCCGAGCAGCAGCTGGCGGCGGCTGCCGTCGAAGCTCGTGCCGGCCTCGAGCTGCTGCAGCTTGCGCTCGGTGCGCGCGAGAGCCGCGCTCGTCTGCTGGTCCTGGGCGTCGAGCCCGCGCAGCACGTACTGCCCGAGCAGCACCACCGCGATCAGCAGCAGGCACAGGAACAGGAACGCGAGCGACTGCCAGGCGCTGCCCTGCCGGATCACGATGGTGCGCGGCTCGTTCTCGGGCTGGTGCGTCAGTGTCAGCCGCAGCCTGCGGTCGGCGTAGTCCTCGGACCGGCTGAGCGGCTCGTTGCGGGCCATGCGTCCCCTCTCCCGGCCGAGCGGCGGCGTGGCCGGGTCGACCGGCGGTCGTGCGCTTCGCGGAAGGACCTGAGAGGGGCCGCTCGGACGGTGCGTGGAACGCGCGCCGGGGGCGCGCACGCGAGCCCTGCCGCCACTCCATCCCGGTTCGCTGGTGGCTCGACCCTACGCGAGGCGAACGAGCGAGTCAAGGAAACGAACGAGGAAACGAAACGAGCGGCGTCGCCCCGTGACCCGCCGCAGGACGGCCCGGCTCAGCGGCCGACCGCGAGCTGAACCTTGATCACGGCACCCGCGTCGCCCGCGCGCCCGAGCGCCCGCGCCGCCTCGGCCAGCGGGAACACGTCGCTCACCAGTGCCTCGAGCCGGAGCGCCCCGCGCGCCGCGAGGGCGACGGCGTCCGCGAAGACGTCCCCGTAGCGGAAGGAGCCGACGAGCCGCAGCTCGCGGTTCATGAGCTCGTTCGCGGGCAGCGGCACGTCGGCAGTGCCGAGTGTCCCCACCTGCACGATGGTGCCGCCGGCGCGAACCAGCCCGAAGGCCTGCCGCAGCGACGCGGGGGCTCCCGCCGCCTCCACCACGACGTCGAAGCCGTCGGGGGCGGTCTCGCGCGCCCGAGCGGCGAGGGTGCCTTCTCCCGGGTCGAGCGCCGCGTCGGCACCGAGCCGCAGCGCTTCGGCGCGGCGGGCCGCCGTGAGGTCGCAGGCGACGACGCATCGCGCGCCTTCCGCGCGCGCGACCATCGCCACGAGCAGCCCCACCGCGCCGGCACCGCATACGAGCACGCGCCTTGTCGCGAGCGGCCCCGCCTGCCGCGCGGCGTGCAGCGCGACCGCGAGCGGCTCGACGAGCGCGCCCACCGCGTCGTCGAGGGTCCCCGGCAGCGCGTGGCACTGCTCGGCGCGCACCGCCACCAGCTCGGCGAAGGCGCCGTCGGTCGGCGGCCGCGTGCTCGCGCTGCCGAGCATGACCGTGTGCGCGCACAGGTTGCGCCGGCCCTCGCGGCACGCCTCGCAGGCGCCGCAGGCGCGCGCCGGGTTGACGGCGACGCGGCTGCCGACGGCGAGGGCCTCGACGTCCTCGGCGACCGCCGCCACCTCGGCCGAGAGCTCGTGGCCGAGCACGAACGGACGCGTCGGGACGAAGCCCGCGCAGTAGCCGTGGCGGAAGTAGTGGAGGTCCGAGCCGCACATGCCGACGCGGCGCACGCGCAGCAGCGCGAAGCCGGGCGCGAGCGCCGGCCGCGGGTACTGCTCGACGCGCACGTCGCCGGCGCCGTGCAGCACGGCGGCCGTCATCGCTCCGCTCATGCCGGCCCTCCGGGGTGGCGCAGGCCGTAGACGCGGAGCGCGTTTCCGCCCAGCAGCGCCGCGCGCGCTTCGGGCGGCAGCCGGGTGCTCCAGTCGACGACGACCCCCAGCGTGCGGGCGTAGTCCGCCGCCAGCGTGCAGACCGGCCAGTCGGAGCCGATCAGCAGCCGTTCGGCGCCGAAGGCCTCGAGCACCACGTCCAGGTACGGGTGGATGTCCTCGGGACGCCAGTCGCGCCAGCGCGCTTCCGTCACCAGGCCCGAGAGCTTGCAGCTGACGTTCGGCAGCGCGGCCAGCTGGCGCAGGTCCTCGCGCCAGGGGTCGCGAGCGCCGTCGCGGATGAAGGGCTTCGCGATGTGGTCGAGCACGAACGGCTGCTCGGGGAACTGCTCCACGAGCCGCACGGCCCGCGGCAGGTGCTTCGGAAACAGCAGCAGGTCGTAGACGAGCGCGTGCTCGGCGAGGCGCGCGATGCCGTTCCTGAAGTCGGGCCGCAGCAGGAAGTCGTCGTCCGGCTCGTCGTGGACGATGTGGCGCACGCCCACGAGTTTCGGCCGCTGCGCGAGCCGCGCGAGCGCCTCCCCCGCATCCGGCGCGCAGAGGTCCACGAAGCCCACGACGCCGCGGACGAACGGGTGCCGCTCCGCGAGCTCCAGCAGCCACTCGGTCTCCGCCACCGCGTGCTCGGCCTGGACGGCGATCGTGCCGTCGACTCCCGCCGCGCGCAGCAGCGGCTCGAGGTCGGAGGGCAGATAGTCGCGCTTCAGCACCTGCATCCGCTCGCCGATCCAGGGGAAGCGCACGGGGTCGTAGCGCCAGAAATGCTGATGCGCGTCGATCCGCATCGAGCGAGAGGTTAGCAGCCGCGAAGGCGCTCCGCGACCCGGCCGAGCTCCGAACGCTGCGAGGTAGGATGGCGACGGAGGGGTGGCGATGAGCAGCGGAGGCCGGACCCTGGCGTGGGTCACGCTCGTGGCGGCGCTCGGGGCGCCCTTGGCGCGGGCGGAGGAGCCGGCGTCGCAGTACTCGCCGCTCGCGCAGATCCGTCCCGACAATGTCGCGTCGCTCGAGGTCGCCTGGACCTATCGGACGGGCGAGCCGCTCGTGCCGCTTGCGGGCGGAGGCCGCGCGCCCGCGTTCGAAGCGACGCCGGTCTACGCCTTCGGCCTGCTCTACGTCGGGACGCCCTACGGCCGCGTGATCGCGCTCGACCCCGAGACGGGCAAGGAGCGCTGGAGCTTCGACGCCCATATCCCGCGCGACGGGAACTTCGGGGATTTCGCAAACCGCGGCGTGAGCGTGTGGCTTGACGAGCAGCGGGACGCGGGGCCGTGCCGCGAGCGCGTCTTCTTCGCCAGCATCGACGCCCGGCTCTTCGCCCTCGACGCGAAGACCGGAGCCGCGTGCGACTTCGGCCGCGAGGGCGTCGTCGATCTCAAGGCGGGGCTGCGACGCGGGCCCGAGTACCTGGGCGAGTACGAGCAGACGTCGCCGCCGGCGGTGATCGACGGCCTGGTCGTGATCGGCTCGGCGATCGCGGACAACCACCGGGCCGCGTCGGTCACGGGCGAGGTCCGCGCGTTCGACGCCCGCAGCGGCGCGCTGCGCTGGACGTTCGACCCGCTGCCCGACAACCCGGGCGCGGGCGGCGCCAACGCGTGGTCGCGCATCGTCGCGGATCCGGGGCGCCACCTGGTGTTCGTGCCGACCGGCAGCCCGAGCCCCGACTACTACGGGGGGCTGCGACTTGGCGACGACCGCTTCGCCAACTCGGTCGTCGCGCTGCGCGCCGCGACCGGCGCGGTCGCGTGGCACTTCCAGACCGTGCACCACGACCTGTGGGACTACGACGTCGCGACGCCGCCCGCGCTCTTCACGACCGAGCGCGACGGTCGCAGCGTGGCCGGCGTCGCGGTCGGCTCGAAGACCGGCCACCTGTTCCTGCTCGACCGCGAGACGGGCGCGCCGCTCTTCCCCGTCGAGGAGCGCCCCGTGCCCGAGAGCGACGTCCCGGGCGAGAAGGCGGCGCGCACGCAGCCCTATCCCACGCTGCCGCCCGCGCTCGTCCCCCAGGGGCTCGCTGCCGACGCCGCCTGGGGCGCGAGCGACGCGGACCGCGCCTGGTGCCGGGCTGAGATCCAGGCGCTGCGCTCCGAGGGCCTCTTCACGCCGCCGAGCCTGCGGGGCACGCTCGTAGCGCCGGGCAACATCGGCGGCCTGCACTGGGGCGGCGTCGCCTTCGCACGCGAGCAGGGGCTGCTGATAGCGCCCACCAACCGCCTGGTCGCGCTCGCGCGGCTCGTGCCGCAGGCCGAGCTCGCCGGCTACCGCAAGCAGCATCCCGAGCGCGAGACGACGGAGCAGCGGGGTGCGCCTTTCGCGATGTCCCGCGTCTTCCTGCGCGCGCCGAGCGGCCTGCCCTGCAATCCGCCGCCCTTCGGCACGCTCACCGCCGTCGAGATCGCGACGGGCAGGATCCGCTGGGAGGTGCCGCTCGGCCAGCTTCCCGTCCCCGGCGCGCGGCCCGAGTGGGGCTCGATGAACCTGGGCGGCCCTCTCGCGACGGGCGGCGGGCTCGTGTTCATCGGCGCCAGCCTCGATCCGGCCATCCGCGCCTTCGACGCGGCCTCGGGCCGGCTGCTCTGGAAGGGCGCGCTGCCGGCGAGCGCGCGGTCGGTGCCCCTGTCGTTCCAGGGGCCGAGCGGAAAGCAGTACGTCGTGATCGCGGCCGGGGGCCACGACCCGGCGATCGGGCCGCTCGACAACGCGGTGGTGGCGTTCCGCCTGCCCTAGCCCTCCCGCCGCCGCGTCTTGACGCGAGGCGAACAAAAAGCGAAGCTGGGTTCATGATCAGGCCGGGGGTTCCAGCGCCGAACCTCGCCCCGCGGCTGGGCCGCGAGGTGGTGCGGGAGCGCGGCGGGGTCGAGTACCGCGAGCTTCGCGCGCGCTCGCTCGTGAACCGCTGCGACTCGCCGCGCGTCCCCTTCGAGTGGACCGTGAACCCCTACCGCGGCTGCGCGATGGGCTGCCGCTATTGCTACGCGGCCTACACGCACGAGTACCTCGGGCACGAGGCGGCGAGCTCGTTCCACTCCACGATCTACGCCAAGTCGTTCGACGCCGGCGAGACACGGCAACGGCTGAAGGCGGCCGCGCGGCGCGGCGAGCGCGTGGCGCTCGGCACCGCGACCGATCCCTACCAGCCGGGCGAGAGCGAGCTCGGCGTGACGCGGCGCTTCCTCGAGTGCGCGGCCGAGCTGCGCGGGCTGCGGCTCGGGATCACCACCAAGGGCGCGATCGTGCTGCGCGACCTCGACCTGCTCGCGCGCATCCACAGGCACTCGCAGCTCTCGGTCCAGCTCTCGCTCAACTCGACGGACGCCGAGCTCCTGCGCCGGATCGAGCCCTGGGCGCCGCCGCCTGCGGTGAGGCTCGAGGTGCTGCGGCGACTGGTCGCGGCGGGCCTGCGCGTCGGCTTGTCGCTGTCGCCGATCCTGCCCGGGCTCACCGACCAGGAGCAGAGCCTCGACGCGCTCATGGGCCAGGCCGCAGCCGCCGGCGTGCGGCGGATGTGGGGATCGCTCCTGTTCCTGCGCTCGCCGACGCGCGAGAGCTACTTCGCCTTCCTGGCCCGTGAGTTCCCGCGCTACCTGGAGTCCTACCGGCGCGCGTACGCCGGCACCAGCACGCTCCAGGGCCGCTACCGCGCGCGGGTCGAGGAGCTGGTGCGGCGGCTGCGCGAGAAGCACGGCGTGCTGCGCGAGGACGCGGAGACGGCCTCCGCCTACGCCCGCGTCCCCGAGCAGCTCGACCTGTTCCGAGGCACGGAGGACCCGCGCCGGCGCGCCAGCTTCGGCTACCGGCTGCTGTCCTGACGGGCGGCGCTAGCCGCGGCTGGTGAGGCGCCTCACACTCCCCGGCAGCGCGGCCGAAACGAGGGATCAGTAGACTTGCAGCGAGGCTTCGAGCGGGATGCGCGCCCCGAGCGCGCCGTCCGCCCGGCGCGCGGGCTCGAAGCGCCAGAACGGCAAGGCCGCCTCGAGCGCGGCCTGGTGGGCGCGGTCGATCGACGCCTTCACCACGTGGCGGTAGATGCGCCCGTCGGCGCCGACGGTGACCTCGAGGTCGACGAGCCGCTCGTGGCGGCCACGGCCCGACAGGTCGCGATACAGGGCTTCCACGCGCAGGAGCGGCCTGGGCCAGGCGACGACCGCGCGCGCGAGGCGCCGCTCGGCGTCGCTCGCGTCGGCCAGCTGGCTCGCGACCTCGCTGGGCGGCTCGCCTTTCGCGCGATCGAACGCGGTGCCTTTCCGGCGCAGGTAGTCCTCCGGCGTCAACAGCACCGCGTCGATGCGCGCCGTCGCCTCGGGCGTGACCGGGCCCGTGGGAAAGCCGGCGAGCACGAGCTGCACGGCCGGCACGAAGACCTTGCACTTCGCCCGCCGCTCGCCCACGCGCGGCGTGCCGACGGCGTCGAGCGCGAGATGCACCTCGCCCTGCTCGAAGGCGACGCTCGCGACGCGCACGGCGACGTCGCAGGTGCCGGCCAGCGCCTCGCCTGGCTTGAGCCGCAGCAGCTTCTCGTCGCCGCGCCCCGGCAGCACCCGCAGCGCCCCGACGTACGGTCGCAGGAGCTCCGGCAGGGCGACAGCGGTCGCCGGCCTGGCCTTGGGCGCGCTCTGGCACGCGGGCAGCACGAGCGCGAGAAGCAGGAGGGACTGCTTCGAGCGTTTCATGGGCCCGATTGTACGACCTCGCGCACCAGCTCGCGGATCGCGTCCGCGGCGCGCGCGTTTCCGGCGTCGTTCCAGTGGTAACGGCCCGCGTAGAAGAGCTGCTCCGCGGCGAGCGTCGAGTCGTGCCGCGGCGCCGCGGCGGCGAAGACCGGAGTCAGCGACAGGAACGGGATCCCGGCCTCCGCGGCCAGCGCCCGCAGCCGCAGGTCGGGGTGCCGGCGGTCGAGGGGCACGCCGGCGCGGCGCGCGCGCTCGGCGAGCTCGGCCCAGAGATCGTCGTACAGCTGCGGCGCCGCGGGCGCCAGCACGACCGCGAGCGCCGCGCCGCGCGCCGCCGTCTCCTCCCGCAAGGCGCGCAAGAGCGCCGCCGTGATCGCCCACGCGCGCGCGACGGGCGCAGGCTCCGGCTCCGCGTAGACGAGCTCGACCGGCTCCAGGCCGCGCGCGGTGCGCAGCCCGGCGAGCGCCTGCCGCACAGCGACCTTCTGCCACACGTAGAGCCGGCTCCAGCGGTCGAGCCAGGCCGCGAGCCCGCTCGCGCGCGGCGCGAACGGCAGCTGGCGCAGCCGTCCGGACTCGTCCAGGTCGAAGTAGAGCCGCGGCGCGCGCGTCAGCTCGTAGCTGTTGTCCGCGAGGTCGTTGCCGGCCCAGAAGAGCACCACCACGAGATCCGGCGCGTAGCGCGCAAGCACCTCCCGGTAGAGGGCGAGCTCGCTGCCGGTGCTCGAGCTCGAGACGCCCGCGTTCATCACCTCCCACGTCGCTCGCGAAGCCGACGCCCTGAGCTGCGCCTCGAGCCGGCGCGCGAGCGTCCGCTCCTCCGCGGTCGCCACCGCCGCCACCATCGAGTCGCCGACGAGCGCCACGCGCTTGACGCCCGGCGGCTTCGCGTACGGCCGGTCCGCCCCGCGCAGCCCCTCGCGGTCGAAGCGCAGCTCCACCTCGCAGCCGCACTCGGCGACGAACACCCGCCCCGCGAAGCCCGGCAGGAAGCGCTTGCCCACCACCGGGTCGGTCACGAGCAGCGCGGGCGGCGTCCGCGTCAGAAGCCGCACGCCGGCCTCGCCGACGAGCAGCGCGAAGAGGATCGCCGCGAGCGCCAGCGCCAGGTTCGCGCCGAGACCGCGCACGCTCAGCGCCAGCTCAGGACCTGCGCCCGCGCCAGCAGCTCGAGGTACTGCGCGACGTCGGACACGGGCACCGGCTCGTAGCGGCCGGCGAGCACGTCGCGGATCTCGGCCACGCTGCGGCGGCCGTCCACCAGGTTCAGCGCCTCGTAGGCGAGCACGTCGCCCCGCGGCCGGCCCATGAGAGCCGCCTCGGGACGCGCGCCGAGCGTCTCCCTGAGGTGATCGTAATAGTAGACGTCGAGCGGACCGCGCACGCCGGGCGAGCGCTGCGGCACGCGCGCGTCGCGCGGGTCGCTTCCGGTCCGTCGCGCCTGGGCGCTCCGCGCCGTCAGCCGGCGCGAGGCCTCGCCCGCCGGTCCCGCGACGCTCGGAAAGAGCGTGCCCACGGAGTCGAGGAGCAAAGCCCCCATGGCCGCCGCCTCGCGCGGGAAGAGACGGGCGTCCGGATCGTCGCTCGCGAGCTCCGCGCGCAGCTCCGCCGCGCGCAGCCGCGTGTCCGCCGCGGACCGCGCCAGCGCGAGCAGCCTGCCGGCTTCCGCGTCCGGCAGCGCCGCGAGCGTCCACGCGATGCCCGCGCCGAGGTAGGCCACGCGCCCGAGCTTCGTGGCGTCGAGGTTCTCGGGCTGGTCCTTGTTGGTGTGGATCGTGACGTCGGGCCAGTCGTGGAAGTAGGCCATCGGCACGCCGAAGCTCGCCTCCTCGAACACCTCGTGGTCGCTGCCCAGCTCGAGCTCGCGGACGTCGCCGAGGAACGCCTCGCGCGACCCGGGCAGCCAGACGAGCCCGGCTCGCGGGTCGCCGCCGCGCTCGGCGTAGGTCGCCGAGACGCGCACGACGTCGTCGAAGAAGGCCTGGGCCACGACGTCCACGACGTGCGGCCGGCTCGCCGCCGTGCGCGAGAGGTGGAAGGTGCCCTTCGTGGTCGCGAGCAGGCCGCCGACCATGTCCATGTGGACACCGCCCACGAGCTTCCGGGCGAGCTCGGGATGGCGCACGAGCCAGGCCTGCGAGCCCGCGATCTCGGGCAGCCAGAGGAAGCGGATCCCCCGGCGCGGCCGCGGCAGCGTGCCGCGGGCGATCCCGGCCTCGAGCGCGCGGCCGACCTCGAGGATCGCGGCGCTGCCCGAGGCGTTGTCGTTGGCGCCCGCGGACTCGTGGCAGAGGTGGGCCGTCAGCACGACCTCTCCGGCCGCGGCGTCGCTGCCGGGCACTTGAGCACTCACCACGTCGTAGCTCGCCGGCTGCAGCCGCGCCCGCACGCGCGCGCGCACGACGATCGACTCTCCCGCGCGAAGCCTCTCGCGCAGCGCCTGCGACTGGCGCTTCGAGAGCATGAACGCGAAACGGTTCTTCCGCTCGTAGGGCGACAGGTGTCCCCAGCGCACGAGGTCGCGGTCGTCGCCGGAAAACGCGGTCGTCTGGTTCGGGTAGTCCGACAGCAGCCCGAGGGCGCCTCGCTCCAGGCACGCGAGACGGTGCGCGAGCGCCGGGTCCCCGCTCGCGATCACGATGCGGCCGGCGAGCTCCTTGCCGGCGTAGTCCTCGGCGCGCGTGCCCTGGCCCACGTCCACGAGCTCGGCCGTCGCGTCGGCGTCCTGGCTGTAGTCCGCGAGCGCCACCGGCTCGTCGGGAAACCGGGCGAGCACGCGCGGCGTCGGCCGCAGCTCCTCGAGCTGGGCCTCCTCGGCGGTCCAGCCCAGGTAGCTGCGGAAGTGCGCGTAGCGGGTCTCGCCGTCGGCGGGCAGGTGCTCGACGCTCGCGTCTTCCAGGCCTGCTGCGGCCGCACGGGAGCGCACGAGCTCGGCGGCGGCCGCGAAGCCCGGCGAGCCGTGCACGCGGTGGAAGCGCGCGAGCGCGCGCACGGTCTCGAGCGTCGCGACGCCGTCCACCTCGGCCGCGATCGCCTGCGGAACCGCGTCGGGCCAGAACGGGACGCGCCGCGCGGGCGAAGCCGGGACGGCGCTCGCGGTCGACAGCAGCAGCAGGAGAGCGACGCCGACGCGTCTCATCACGAGACCTCCAGGTGGCGAGCGGCCGATTCTACCGCCCGTGCCGCGTGCGGGGCAGGCCCGTTTCACGCATGATGGTGACGTGCTGCGCAAGGCGCTCGCCTTCCTGCCCGTGGCCGCGGTGACCGCCCTGCTGCTCACGCCGATCTGTGGGGCGCTGCACCGCTGCGGCTGCCAGGCGCCGTGGGCGGGCGGCAAGGACTACTGCAACGCGAAGGCGGCGGCCGGCCCCCACTGCCCCTGGTGCGAGCATCCCGCTCTGGGCGCCGTCGCGTCGGCCGTCGTCTTCGGTGGGCAGTTCCTGGTCTTCGGCCTGGTCGCGAGTCGCGCGTCGCTCCTCGCGGCCGCGGCCGCGGCGCTCGCCGCGCTGCCGCTGCTGAGCGTGGCGGGTGGTGCCCTCGCCTGGCTCCCGACCGACTACCCGCACTTCCTGGCGCACGACGCCCGCTCGCGCCTCGGGCTCCGCGCCGGCCCGATCCATTGCTACGGCGGGCCGACGCACGCGCACTGAGCGCGCCTACGCCCGCGCCTGCGCGAGGCGCGGCAAGCGCCAGTGAGGAGCCGCTAGAATCCCGAGCGTGATCCTGCTCCTGGCCATCGCCGCTCTCGCCGCGTCGAGCTCCTACTACACGTCGCGGCCCGACGACCCGAAGGCCGTTTACGCCACGCGCGAGCGCTTCGGCGTGAAAGGCGACGGCACCGCCGACGACACGGCGGCGATCCAGAAGGCGATCGACGCGGTGCAGGAGGCGACGGGCGAGGGCATCGTGTTCGTGCCCGAGGGCCGCTACCGGCTCACGTCGACGCTCTACGTCTGGCCCGGCATCCGCGTCATCGGCTACGGCGCGCGCCGGCCCGTGCTCCTGCTCGGCGACCGCACGCCCGGCTTCGACGACCCCGCCAAGCCGCGCTACATGGTCTTCTTCGCGGGGCGGCGGCCGCGCGACGGCGCCCTGCCGCCGGACGCGAACCCGGGCACGTTCTACTCGGCGCTGAGCAACGTGGACCTGGAGATCGGCGCCGGCAACGCGGGCGCCGTCGGCGTGCGCGCGCGCTACGCGCAGCACTGCTTCACGTCCCACGTCTGGTTCCGGATCGGCTCCGGCCTCGCGGGGGTCCACGAGGGCGGCAACGTGGCCGAGGACGTGCGCTTCACGGGCGGTGCTTTCGGCATCTGGACCGGGACGCCGTCGCCCGGCTGGCAGTACACGCTCCTCGACGCGCGCTTCGAGGGCCAGCGAAAGGCCGCGATCCGCGAGGCGGCGGCCGGTCTCGTGCTGATCCGACCGCTGTTCCGCGACGTTCCGACCGCGATCGAGATCGAGCCGGGCCGCCCCGACGACCTCTTCGTCAAGGACGGCCGCTTCGAGAACGTTTCCGGGCCGGCCGTGATCGTGAGCCTCGAGGCGAGCCCGCGGACGCAGATCAACTTCCAGGCTGCAGCCTGCCGCGGAGTCGCGACGTTCGCGCTCTTCCGCGACAGCGGCAAGAGGCTCGCAGCGCCGGGCGCGAGCTACGTCGTGAGGACGTTCTCGCACGGCCTCCACTTCGAGGACCTGGGCGCCGGCGCAGAGACGAAGACGGTCTTCGACGCCGCGGCGGTGCCTTCGCTGGCCGCGCCGGCGCCGTCCGACCTCGCGCCCCTGCCGCCGATCGCGTCCTGGACGAGCGCGGCACGCTTCGGCGCGCGCGGCGACGGCGCGACCGACGACACGGCGGCGCTGCAGAAGGCGATCGACGCGGCGCGGGTGGTCTACATCCCGATCGGCAAGTACATCGTGACGGACACGCTGCGGCTGCGGCCCGACAGCGTGATGGTCGCGCTCCACCCGAGCGCGACGCAGCTCGTGCTCCCGGACCGCACGCCGGCGTTCCAGGGGATCGGGCCGCCGCGGCCGCTCGTCGAGGCGCCAAGAGGCGGAGAGACGATCCTGACCGGCGTCGGCATCTACACGAACGGCGTCAACCCGCGCGCGGTCGGGGCGAAGTGGATGGCGGGCGCACGCTCGCTCGTGAACGACGTGCGCTTCCTGGGCGGCCACGGCACCACCGGGCTCGACGGCAAGCGCGAGAACCCCTACAACAACGCGCACTCGGCCGACCCCGACCTCGCGCGCCGCTGGGACAGCCAGTACCCGAGCCTGTGGGTGACGGAGGGGGGCGGCGGAACGTTCTTCGACATCTGGACGCCCAGCACCTTCGCGCAGGCCGGCCTGCTCGTCTCGAACACCGAGACGCCCGGGCGCGTCTACCAGCTGTCGAGCGAGCACCACGTGCGCTACGAGGTCCAGCTCCACGGCGTCGCCAACTGGGAGCTGCACGCCCTCCAGACCGAGGCCGAGCGCGGCGAGAGCGGCCGCGCGCTCCAGCTCGAGATCCGCGACTCGCGCAACCTCCTCTTCACCAACCTGCACGTCTACCGCGTGATCAGCAGCGAGCAGCCGTTCCCGTGGGCGATCAGCGTCACGCGCTCGAGCGACCTCCGCTTCAGGAACGTCCACTCGTACAGCAACAGCAAGGTCGCCTACGACGCGACGCTCGTCGACACGGGCTCGGGGCTCGAGCTGCGCCCGCGCGAGCTCGCGTGGCTCGACGTGTCCGGCCGCCCGCGTCCGGCCGCCCCGCCCGCGCCGTCGCGCGTGCTGGAGCCGGGCGCCGTCGTCGAGCGTCTGGCGGCCGGGTTCCACAACATCTCGGGCGGGGCGGCCGACGCGGCGGGCGATTTCTACTTCGTCGACGCGCGCTCCCAGCGGATCCACCGCTGGTCGGCGGCCGAGCGGCGGCTTTCGACGGTCGCGGAGGCCCCGCTCCAGCCGGTGAACCTCGCCTTCGACGACGACGGGGACCTGCTCGTGGTTTCCTACGCCGGCAACGGCACGCTCTACGCGCTCGCCCGAGCCGCGGGCGCGGAGCCGCGCCTGCTTCCGCCGCAGGCGGCGGCGCCGCGGCCGGGCCTGCCCGTCGTGCTGCCCGTCGGAGACTGGCGGCTGCAGCGCGGCGCGCAGGGCGAGCTGCTGGCGCGCACCCACCACTTCGTCGCCCCCGACGGGCGCACCAGCGTCTCGGCCACGCAGGGTTTCGTGGACGGGGCCACCAGCTGGGGCGTGAAGAGCAGCGACCTCGTGCGGGCGTTCGGGCTGCAGCGCGCACGGCCCGGCGAGCGCGTGTACCTGACGAGCGAGGCGGACGTCGCCACGTGGTCGGCGCTCGTGGGCGACGACGGCGGGCTCTCCGACCTGCAGCCCTTCGTGGACGACGGCGGCGAGGGCGTGGCGACGGACGCGGACGGCAACGTCTTCCTGGCGGCCGGCGACGTGCGCGTGTACGACCGCTCGGGCCGCTTCGTCGAGACGATCCCGATCCCGGCACGGCCCACGCAAGTCGTCTTCGGCGGGCCGGACGGACGCACGCTGTTCCTGCCCGCGCGCGACGCGCTCTACGCCGTACGCGTGCGGGTCCCGGGGCGGAAAGACTGAGCCGGCGCGAGCCTCAGGCCTGCGGCGTGTACGCGATCCGGGACACCTCGACCGTGCCGGCCTTCACGTCGAAGAACGGCCGGCCCCCGCGCACGCCGACCGTGCCGTAGCCCGTCGCGGTCGCGAGGAAGCTCCGGAAGTCGCCGGCGATCCGCGGCTCGAGGTGGAGCACCCTGTCGACCGCGTCGTAGCGCGCTCCGCTCAGCGCCTGCAACAGCGCGTAGGACGCCATCGCGCGCGCGTACCAGTGGCCGCACTCGTACTCGTCGAAGGGATCGCGCACGCGGCCGTCGTAGCGATCGCGGCAGGCGCGCACCACCTCGAGCCCCGGCTCGACCATGCCGAGCAGCATCAGGTGCGAGGCCACCTGGTATTCGATGCCCGTCCACACCTCGTTCGAGTAGACGAACGGCAGCGTGGGCGCGCCGCCGCGCGGCCAGGTGCAGAGCAGCAGGCCCCCCTCGGCGCCGCAGGCGTAGGTCGGCCGCTGCGGGTTGGCGTGCTCGCTGAGGTCGTGCTTGAGGTTGTGGCGGTGGACCGCCGCCAGGTGCGAGGCGAGCTTCGCGCGGTCGAGGAACTCGGGCACGCCGCCCACCGCCGCGAGCCACGCGCCGAGGACTCCGTCGGAGAGGCAGCCCGCGCCGTACTGGTACTTCGGCCCTTCCCGCTCGAAGAGCGCTATCGCCTCGGGCGAGTAGGTGCCGACGTAGCTCTTCGTCTCGAGCGGGTTCTGCGCCCGCAGCCCCCTCCACTCCGTCTTCTGCACGAAGTACTCGCCGTTCCAGAGCTCCGACTCGAGGAAGGCGCGGCCCTTTCCCAAGAGCTCTGCGTAGAGCGGCAACGGTACCCCCAGCGCCTCGCCCATCAGCAGCGCGGCGTGGAGCGCGGCCAGGTAGAAGCTCGTGCACATCCCGTCCGCGCCCCAGAACTCGATGTCGTAGGTGTTGTGGTGAGGCTCCTCGACGACGCCGCGGTGGCGCGGGTCCCAGGCCTCGATCGCGTAGTCGAGGCTCGCGCGCACGCGCGGCCAGAGCTTGCCCAGCCACTCGGTGTCGCCCGAGACGCGCCACTCGCGGTAGACCTTGACGACGCCGCCGAGCTGGCCGTCCGCCGCGGCGTGGAACGTGTGCGCGGTGGGGCGGATCGGCAGCGCGCTGCGGAACGCCTGGTGGCCGCGCGCGTCCTGCGACACGCCAAACTCGGTCTCGCGCAGCCCCCGCTCGAGCGACGGGAACAGGTGAGGCAGCGCCTGCGCGTAGTTCCAGACGTGGGTGCAGCTGCCGTGGCAGCAGCCCTTGCTGTCGCCGCAGCCCTCCCACGCCCAGAGCCGTCCGTCCGCCTGGCGCAGCACCGTGGGCGACTTCAGGATCGCGAGGTTCGCGCCGACCGCCTCGACGACCTCCGGCGGCAGCGTCTGATCGTGGAAGCACTCGCTGAAGCGGGCGCTCCGCGCGCGCAGCGCCTCGTACTCGCGGCTCCAGAAGCTCGCGACCTCGTCGATCGACTGGAAGCGCTCCGCATACCACGGCTTGTACGTCGGCGCGGCCGCGCCCGACGCGGGCTCGGGATCCTCCCCCGCGCGGAGGCGACTCGAGCCCACGTACCACGACAGCCGGAGCGCGATGCGCGTCTCGGCGCCCGGAGCGAGCGCCAGGGGAACGAAGAGGCTCGCGCCCGGCGCGGGATTTCCCGCGGCCGGCGCCTCGCGCTCGTAGCAGGCCGCGGCCACGACGTCGCGCCACGCGAGCGTCAGGGGGTCGAACCAGTCCCCGCGGAACCAGGCCGCGTTGACGCGCGCCAAAGGGTCGCTCGCCTGCACGCAGAAGCTCGCCTCGTCCCACGGCTCGTCCGGCGCGCCCGCACCCCAGAGCACGAAACCGCCGGGCACGGCGCGCACGGACTGGCGCCCGCGCGGCGCGGCGAGGAAGTTCCGCGCGTTCCAGGAGAAGACCGCTTCGACTCTGTCCTGCGTCGGGTTGTGGAAGCGGTACTCGAGCGCCGCGACGGGCAGCGACGCGGCGTCGGCGTCGCCCGGCTCGAACGGGCTCCAGCCGGTGACCTCGGCCGTGAGCGGGACGCGCGGGTCCTCGAGCCGCACGCTGCCGAACGGGAAGCGTGCCAGAAACGTCGCCTGCCGGAAACGCGGCAGGCCGTACGACGTGCCGCCCAGACCGTTGGCGGCTTCGGGCCGGCCGAAGAGCTTCCAGGACGGGACGGGGCCCTCGAGGACGCGCGCGACGGGTACTTCGCCCTTCACCGAGAGCGCCGCGAACACGAGCGGCTCGTTGAACACCTCCGGCCGGTGCCGCAGCGACACGTGCGAGAGGGCACCTGTTCCCTCGAGCGCGACCATCCCGGCGCCCATGCCGCCGAGCGGGAAGGCGACACGGCGGAGGTGCTCGCCGGCATAGGGGCCGTTGTACGCGCGCGCCGGCGGAGGCGACGCGGGCGGTGCCGCGGGCGGCCCGGGGCTCGCGGACGCGGTCTCCGCCGCACCGGCCCCCACCGCGCCGACCGCGACCACCGACGTCTTGAGGAACGAGCGCCGGCCTCGCCTCCTGCCGTTCGTGCCCGCCACCTTCGCGCCTCTACTTCTGCTTGTACGACTCCTCGTGGGCCTTCTTGAGGTCCTCCCAGGTCTTGCGCAGCTCCTTCTCCTCGTCCTTGGTGAGGATGCGGAACGGGACCTGCACCTCGCTCTCGCCGAAGCCCACGATCAGCCAGTGCTGGCCGACCTTGATGCCGCCGGGCACCTGGAAGTAGACGCGCCCGACGCAGGCGCGAGACGAGCTCAGCTCCACCTGGTCGTAGGCGATCTGGTGGCCCGGCTGGCCGAGGTTGCTGAAGAACTGCAGCGCGCACGCGCGCGAGGCCGAGGCCGGGAAGTAGTCGATCGTGTCGCGTACGATCTTGGCGCGCTCGTTGAGCGCGCGCAGGTAGCCCGCCTTGGCGTATTCCTGCTGGGTCGCGAGGGCGATCGTGCCGCCGTCGGGCGTCTTGAGCTTCAGGTCCTCGCGCTTCAGCGTCAGGTTCGGGGTCGGCTCGCGCAGCGTGAGGCCCACCTCGAGCATCGCCCACTGCTCGCCCACCGCCAGCTGCGCCATCCGGTAGCCGAGCGAGACGTAGCCCTGGTTGTTGTAGGCGATCCGCACGAACTGCCCCATGAGCGTGAAGATCTCGGGCACGGTGGGCTGGGGCTTCTGCACCGGCGTCTGCTGCGCCCGAGCCGGCACCCCCGAGCCGATCGAGAGCGCGCTCACGAGCGCTCCCACGCACGCGCCCCGCCACGCCCCGCTCCGCCGTCTCGCTTCGCTCATCTCGTCCTCCGGATTCGCCGATCCCGACCGCGCCGCCACGTGTATCATTCGCCCCATCGGATCACAAGGGGGTTCGCCCATGAAGAAACGGCTGACGCTGCTCGCCCTGGCGCTCGCCGCCGGGGGCTTTGCCCAGGACAAGGCCCCGGCCAAGCCAGCGCCGCCGCCGCCCGCGCCGCCCAAGCTCAGCGCGGAGGGCAAGAGATTCGTCGACGCCTGGGTCGGCAGCTGGACCTCGGACGACACCCTCTTCGCGATGGGAGCCCAGAAGATGAAGGGCTCGCTCAAGATGAGCTGCGAGAGCGTCTCGTCGGGCTGGGGCGCGCTCTGCAAGGGCACCTTCAACGTCTCGGGAATGCCGCCGTCGGAGTCCACGTTCCTGATGGCCTGGGACCTGGCCACCGGCACGGCCCACATGTTCGAGGTGGCCGACACGGCCGAGGTGCACGACCACTCCGGCAAGTGGACGAGCGACAAGAGCGTCTCGCTCGTCCGCAGCGGCAAGACCCTCGACGGCAAGCTCGAGAAGGACTCCTGCACCGCGACCTGGGTTTCACCGGGCGAGCTCAAGTTCGACTGCGTCGGCACGCAGGCGGGCGCCACCGTCTGGACGTTCACCTCGACGAGCAAGAAGTCCTGAGCCCTGGCCGAGGAGTATCGACCATGCGACACGCAGTGACGACGAGTCTCCTGCTCCTGGCCGGCGCGGCAGCGACCGCGTCGGCGCAGACGAAGCTCACGATGTCGGGCAAGTGCGCCAGGCCGGAGATGCAGTCGGCGCCGGCCGGCGACACCGCGGACCACGTGTTCACGCTCAGCACCGGCAAGTGCACGCCCACCAAGCCGGCCGAGTTCGCAGGCTCGTCGAGCAAGGAAGGCGCCTTCGCCGAGCACGGCGAAGTGGTCGGCGGCAAGGGCCACGCGATCGGCACCTACGTCGAGACGCTCGCCAACGGCGAGAAGGTCTACTACAAGTACGAGGCCAGCTCGGTGGTCGACAAGGACGGTGTCGTGCAGTCGTGGCAGAACCACTGGGTGATCACAGGCGGCAGCGCGCGGCTCAAGGGCATCAAAGGCGAGGGCACGTGCACCGGCAAGGGCGGCTCGGACCGCAGCCTCGAGTTCGACTGCACGGGGGACTACACGCTCGCCAACCCGTAGCCGTCCGCGGCGCCGAAGATGCGCAGCTACCCCATCGCCGTCATCCCCGGCGACGGCATCGGCAACGAGGTGATGCCCGAGGCCGTCCGCGTGCTCGACGCGGCGAGCACGATCACCGGGTCGTTCGCGCTGCGCTACGAGCGCTTCCCCTGGGGCTGCGAGTACTACCTGCGCCACGGAACCATGATGGCGGCGGGCGGCCTCGAGGCTTTGCGGGCGTTCGACGCCATCCTCTTCGGGGCGGTCGGCTTCCCCGGCGTGCCGGACGACGTGTCGCTGCGCGGGCTGCGGCTGCCGATCTGCCAGGGCTTCGAGCAGTACGTCTGCTACCGGCCCTCGCAGCTCTTGCCTGGGGTGACGGGCCCGCTCGCGGGGCGCGGGCCCGAAGACGTCGACTTCGTGGTCGTGCGCGAGAACACCGAGGGCGAGTACGCGGGCGCCGGCGGCCGCTCGCACCGCGGGCTGCCGGAGGAGGTGGCCGTCGAGACCGCGGTCTTCACGCGCCGGGGCATCGAGCGCGTCGCGCGCTACGCCTTCGGGCTCGCGCGCCGGCGGCGGCGGCGCCTGGTGAGCGCCACCAAGTCGAACGCGCAGCAGCACGGGATGACGCTGTGGGACGAGGTGGTCGAGGCCGCCTCTCGCGACTTCCCCGACGTGGCGCTCGAGCGCGTGCTGGTCGATGCGCTCGCGGCGCGCTTCGTGCTGGCGCCGCAGTCGCTCGACGTCGTGGTGGCGAGCAATCTCTTCGGCGACATCCTCACGGACCTCGGCGCCGCCCTCTGCGGCGGCCTGGGCCTCGCCCCGAGCGGCAACCTCAACCCCGAGCGCGCGTACCCCTCGATGTTCGAGCCCGTGCACGGCTCGGCGCCGGACATCGCGGGCCGCGGGGTCGCCAACCCCATCGCGCAGATCGCGAGTGGCGCGATGATGCTCGAGTTCCTGGGCGAGGCGCAGGCGGCGCAGCTCGTGGACGGGGCGCTGCGGGCGGTCCTCGCCGCAGGGCGCGTGCGGACGCCGGACCTCGGCGGCAGCGCGAGCACGACGGACGTGACCGAGGCCGTGCTCGCCGGGATGCGCGCGGCCGCGCGCTAGCCGCGGGCCGGCCGACCCGTGCGCACGACCGGCCGACCCGCGCCGCTCAGGCTTCGACGGGCGCCGTGTCGAGCGGCGTGACGGGATCGATGAACAGCCACAGGACGGCGCCGAGCAGGTAGACGGCCGCCGAGACGTAGAAGGTGAGGGCCCAGTTGTGGGCGGTCGCCTCCAGGATGTAGCCGACCACGATCGGCCCCGCGACGCCGCCGAAGTTGCCCATCATGTTCATGCTGCCGGAGTAGGTGCCGGCGAAGCGGCCGCCGACGTCCATGCAGGCGCCCCACGCCGACGGCATCACGAGGTCGTTGCAGAAGCTCGCGAGGCCCATCGCGACCATCGCCCAGGTCGGGTCCGCGAGCTTCACCGACAGCAGCAGCATCAGGCACGCGCCGGTCATTCCGAAAGCGGCGATCAGCTTGCGCGCCGCGCGCACGCCGATGCGGGGCGCGAGCCGCGCGGACAGGAAGCCCGAGACGAAGCAGCCGATGCCCCCGAAGAAGAGCGGCAGCCCGGCGAGGACGGCGCCCCTGGCCATCACCTGCCCGCGCGCTTCCTGCAGGTACGTTGGGAGCCAGGTCGGGTAGAAGTACCAGCCGTACGAGAGGCAGAAGTACTGCGCCCAGAGCAGCCAGGTCGTGCCCGACGCGATGAAGCGCCCCCACGGCACGTTCGTGTGCGCGGAGGCGAGGTTGTCGGCGCCGGTGAGCAGCGCCCGCTCGGCGGCGTTCACCTGCGGGTGCTCGCGCGGGTCGTCGCGGAACCAGAGCCAGAAGGCGACCGCCCAGACGACGCCCAGCACGCCGAAGATCTCGAAGGCGCGGCGCCAGCCCACGAACTGCAGCACGAACACGACGATGAGCGGCGTGAAGGCGCCGCCCCAGCGCGCCGACAGCCACAAGATGCTCTGGGCCTTCACGCGCTCGTCGGGCGGCAGCCAGGTGGTGAACGCCTTGGTGAGGTTCGGGAAGCAGCCGGCCTCGCCCGCGCCGAAGAGCGCCCGCGTCACGAGGAGCGAGAGGAAGCTCCACGTCCAACCCGTAGCCGCGGTGAAGAACGACCACCACAGGACGACGCGCGTCAGCACCTTGCGGGGTCCGAGCTTGTCGCCCAGCCAGCCTCCCGGGATCTCGAAGAGCGAGTAGGCCCAGGTGAACGCGGCGAAGACGTAGCCCATCTGCACCGGCCCGAAGTGGAACTCGGCCGTGATGAGAGGCGCCGCCTGCGAGATGCAGACGCGGTCGATGTACTGGATGACGGCCAGGCTGACCGCGAAGACGACGACGAGGTAGCGTGCGCGGCTCGGTTGCATCGGGCCTCTTTCGGGGCGGGATTCTGTCACACCTGCCCGAAGCGCCCATTTCGCCCCGGACGTCGGGGCCCTCACTTGCCACTTTTCGTGTCCGGATTCCCGCGCGTTGGCCGATACTTGGCCGTCCGCGCCTCGGAAAAGGGCTTAGGCTCTCGGGCACGGCGTTGGGCGAGCAGGACTTACCGCGCGCTGGCGACAGGCACGGGGCTTGCTCGACCAGCGGTTCGTTGGAGGAGGCGCGTCGAATGATCCGTGACGGGGGCAACAACAGGGAGGGTCGGGCGCGCGTGAGCGCGCTTCGCCTGGCCGCAACGCTCGTCTTCGGGTGCGTCGCGCTCGCCGCGCCCGCGCACGCCGCGGTCATCTCGGGCGTACAGACCGGCACGGCGGTGAGCACGACCAACGGCCCGCTCCCCGTCACGATCGGCTCGATCGACCCGACCAAGTCGATCCTCTTCTTCGAGACCAGCCACGACAGCGATCGGCCCGTCGGCTCCTCGGTGCGCGGCACGATCACGGACGCGACGACGCTCACGTTCACCCGCGTGACGGACGAGGTCACGCCTTCGCCGATCACCATCCGCTGGTACGTCGCGACCTTCGCCTCGGGAGTGAGCGTGCAGCGCGGCGAGGTCGACCAGAACGCCACCACCGTCGACGTCGGCGCGCCGGCCTTCAATCCGGTCGCCGCGGTCGACCACGCCTTCGTGACCTGGTCGAAGACGCCCCTGGCCGGCGACGTGAACAACATCAGCGACGACGACCCGGTGGTCGGGGAGCTCACCAGCACCGCGAACCTCCAGTTCCGCGTGAACACCGCGGCTACGGGCCATACGATCTCCTGGCAGGTGGTCGAGTTCACGAACGTGCCGGATGCCACGGTTCAGCAGGGCACGACGGCGCTCGTGGGGGGAGCGTTGTCGGTCGACGTGCCGATCACTGCGGTGAACGTCGGCTCCACGTTCGTCCTGGTGGGCTACCGCACGGCTGGCATCGGCGCGGACATCGGCGCCCGCCTGCTGCGCGCGCAGCTCACCTCCTCCACGAACATCCACATCGACCGCGCGATCGCCGGCGACGCCGACGACATCACCGAGATCACCTGGCAGGCCGTCGAGCTCAAGGACGGCTCGGAGGTCATCAGTGGCAGCAAGACCTTTCCGGCCGGGACCAGCCAGGTCGCGTCGGCGATCGGGGGGCGGACGATCAACCTGAACGGCGCCGTGGCCTTCGCATCGTCGCAGCCGTTCAACGGCCAGAGCATCGGCCGCAGCCCCTACGCCGTGGACGACGTCGCCGGCGTCTGCTCCGTGACCATGGCACTCAAGCCGACATCGATCACGTTCGACCGCGCGAACAGCGCGGACGTCTGCGACGTCGGCTGGTTCGTCGTGCAGTGGGCGCCGACGGCCACGACCGCCGTGTCGCTCCTGTCCTTCACGGCCGAGGGCGGCGACGGCAGCGTGACGCTCGACTGGGAGACCGGCGCCGAGCTCGACAACCTGGGCTTCAACCTCTACCGCGCCCCGGCGAAGAACGGTCCCTGGCAGCGGATCACGAGCTCGCTCATCCCCGGCCTCGGCTCCTCGCCCGAAGGCGCGCGCTACAGCTACACGGACACGGGGCTCGCCAACGGCACGACGTACTTCTACCTGCTCGAGGACGTCGACACGCGGGGCAAGACCCGCAGCCACGGGCCCGTCTCGGCGACGCCGCGGCCGGCCGTGGCGACGCTGCCGCCTTCCGATCCCGCTCCGGGAGCGGGAGGCGCGGGCGGCGGGTCGACCGGCTCGCCCACCTCGGTTTGGCAGCGCTACGGCGACCCCGAGGCGACCGCGCTCTCCGTCACCGAGCGCGACGCCGCCCACGTCGTCGTCGAGCTGCGCACGGGAGGCTTCTACGCGCTGCCCGACGGCGACGGCGGCGTGCGGCTGTCGATCCCCGGCTTCGAGGAAAGCCAGACGCCGGGGGCTCCCGGCCTGCCCGTCAAGCTCGCGTGGCTCGAGGCCGTGGCCGGCCGCAAGGTCAAGCTCGTCTCGATCGTCGGTCGGGACGAGGTGCGCTGGGACTCTTTGCGGCCCGCGGTGACGGGCGAGGCCGGGCCGAGCGTGTCGGCCAACGGGATCGTGCGCGCGGGGATGCGGCGGCGCCTGGCGGGCGCGTCGTTCCGCGGCGACGGGCTCTATCCGCGCGACGCCGCCGAGCTGCGCGCGGTCGCGTTCCAGGGCGACGTGAAGAAGGCCGAGCTCGCGCTCCTGCCGCTGCGCTTCGACCGCAGCCGCGGCGGGCTGGTGCTCGCGCGCCGGCTGCGGGTCGTGGTGGTGTTCGAGGGCGCGGAGTCCGGGGAGCGCTCGCGCGGGGGCTCGCGCGGCTTCGGCGCTCGCCGCGGCGCCGGACGGCGCACGAGCGGCGTCCTGGCGCGACTCGTGGCGCGCGCGCACGGGCTCAACGTCGTGAGCTTCGAGGAGCTGTTCGGGGCGCACGGCCGTGCCGTGGCGGCCGCGGACATCCGGCTGAGCCGCCAGGGCCAGACGGTCGCGCACCACGTCGAGCCCGACGGGCGCCGCTTCGGCCCGGGCTCGCTGCTGCTGTTCGTGAGCGACGACCCGGTCGTGAACCCCCACGGAAACGAGCTCGTGTACGAGCTCTCGCTCGGCGGCGGGGGCCAGCCGATGGCGGTCGACAGCGCCGCGCCGCGTGGCGGGGCGGTGCCGTTCGCGTTCTCCGAGCTGCGCTTCGAGCAGGACGTCGTCTACCAGCCGGCTCTGCTCGAGGCGCCGAGCTCCTGGTTCTGGGATTTCCTGCTCGCGCCGCAGAAGAAGAGCTACCCGGTCGAGCTCGCGGGCACGGCCGCGGGTCAGACGGGCCGGCTCGTGGTGCGGCTGCAGGGCGGCACCGACCTCTCGGCGAACCCGGACCACCACGTCCGCGTGGGGATCAACGGCCACGTGGTCGGCGAGGCGAGCTGGGACGGCATGAAGCCGCAGCAGATCGAGGCCGACGTTCCGCCCGGCGTGCTGATCGACGGGACGAACCAGGTCGAGATCGACAGCGTCGGCGACACCGGTGCCGCGTACTCGCAGGTCTTCCTCGACTCCTTCGAGCTGCGCGTCGCGCGGCTGGCCGCGGCCGAGGCCGGCTCGTTCGAGGGCTCGTTCGCCCTGAGCGGCGCGGCCGAGATCCGCGGCCTGCCTCTGGGCTCCGCCTTCGTCGACACGACCGACGCGGCGGCACGCTGGCTCCAGGACGCGCGCCCGACGGCGCTCGGCGCGAGCGTGCGGGTCGAAGCAGGCCGGCGCCTGCTCGCGGCGTCGCCCGGCGCGCTGCTGCACCCGGAGGTCCGGGTCGCCCGGCCGGCCGTGCTCAGCGGGACGCGCCTGCGCGCCGACTACGTCGTGCTCGGGCCGCGCGAGTTCCTGGCCGCGGCCCAGCCGCTCCTCGAGCTGCGTCAGCGCCAGGGGCTCGAGACGATGGCCGTGGCGGTCGAGGACGTCTACGACGAGTTCGGCTTCGGCGAGGCGCACCCCGAGGCCGTCAAGGCCTTCCTCGAGCACGCCTTCCAGAGCTGGGAGCGTGGGCCGCGCTACGTGCTGCTGCTCGGTGACGCGACGTACGACTGGAAGGGTGCGCTCCACACCGGCAACGTCAACCGGATCCCGCCCTACATGGTCCAGGACATGT
The DNA here is from genome assembly GCA_963740655.1 of uncultured Acidobacteriota bacterium. GTDB lineage: Bacteria > Acidobacteriota > Vicinamibacteria > Fen-336 > Fen-336 > DATBSL01. The sequence goes on along the minus strand of CAVUFF010000009.1, from coordinate 370,079 downwards.
ACCTGCGGACCGCGTCCGACCCGGCGTACGCCGCGGTGAACGGCGACGACACGCTGCCGGACTTCGCGATCGGGCGCCTGCCGGCGCAGACGCTCGCCGAGGCGCAGACGCTCGTGCAGAAAGTCGTCGACTGGGAGACCGCGGGCTTCGACCTCTCGGGCCGCGCCGTGCTGGTCTCGGACAACGCGGACGCCGCGGGCGACTTCGAGAGAGACAGCGAGCACGTCGCGAGCACACTCTTCGCGGACCGGCCGCTGGAACGCGTGTACCTGAGCCAGCTCGGATCGGGGATGCGGCCCGCGATCGCGGCGGCGTTCGACGCGGGCGCCGGCCTCATGAGCTACATGGGCCACGGCGGGATCGCGATCTGGGCGTCGGAGAACGTCTGGAACGACTGGGACGTCCCGAACCTCGCGCCGCAGGGCGAGCAGCCGTTCGTGCTGGCGATGGACTGCCTGAACGGCTACTTCATCCACCCGAGCGTGAACGCGCTGGGCGAGGCGCTCGTCAAGGCCGAGGGCCGGGGCGCGATCGGCGTGCTCGCGCCCAGCAGCCTGAGCGTCCACTGGGCCGCCGCGGTCTACAACGAGGTGCTGCTGCGCGAGCTCACGTCCGGGCGCCACGCCCGGCTCGGCGACGCGATCCTCGCCGCGCAGGCCGCCTACCTCGAGTCCGGCGCGCGGCCCGAGCTGCTCCAGAGCTACCAGCTGCTCGCCGACCCGGCGCTGCGGCTGCGCTCAGGAGCGGCGCCGGTCCTTCAGGAGCGCTGAACCGCCTGTCGACCCGGTGCCTTCGATGTCGCCCTTGAAGAAGGCGCCGTCGGCGATCACGATCACCCGGGCGCGGATCGTCGCCACGACGCTCGCCGTGACGTGCAGCTCGACCTTGTCGGCCGCGAGCAAGCCGGCTTCGACCTTGCCCCCTACGGCGATCGCGGCGGCCTCGATGTTCCCGAGCACGCGGCCGCCTTCGTGGACGATGCAGCGGGCGCTCGTCCGGCAGTCGCCGTCCAGCGTGCCCCGGATCTCGACCGGGTCGGTGCTGCTCAAGTCGCCGCGGAAGAACGTGCCCGGCCCGACCTGGGTCGCGTACGGGCTGATCTGGTCCGTGAAGCGGCGGTCGGACGACAGCGTGCCCGGGGCCAGCCGGCCCTCTTCCCTCTTCTTCATCTCGACGACCCGATAGTAACCGTCGAACGCGTCCTCGGGGGACGCCTGTAGAATCGGCACTCGAGCGGTTTCCCCGCCGCCGCACCTCGAGCACCCGGGAGGCTACAGCTTGATTGGCCGCACCCTCGCGCACTACCGCATCACTGCCGCCATCGGCGCCGGTGGGATGGGCGAGGTGTTCCGCGCGACCGACACGAGGCTCGGGCGCGACGTCGCCCTCAAGCTCCTTCCCGAGGCCTTCGCGCAGGACCCCGACCGGCTCGCCCGCTTCGAGCGGGAAGCGAGGCTCCTGGCCTCGCTCAACCACTCCGGGATCGCCCACCTCTACGGCTTCGAGAGCGCGACGCTCGAGGAGGGAACGACGGCTCACGTCCTCGCCATGGAGCTCGTCGAAGGCGAGGACCTCGCCGAGCGGCTGAAGCGCGGACCGATTCCCGTGGACGAGGCGATCGGGATCGCGAAGCAGGTGGCCGAGGCGCTCGAGGAAGCTCACGAGAAGGGCGTCGTCCATCGCGACTTGAAGCCGGCCAACGTGAAGGTCACGCCCGAGGGCAAGGTCAAGGTCCTCGACTTCGGCCTCGCCAAGGCCTGGGACGGGCGCGACGCGGCGTCCTCCGACCTGTCGCAGTCCCCCACCCTCGCGCACACGGGCACCGCCGCCGGCCTCATCCTCGGCACGGCCGCCTACATGTCCCCCGAGCAGGCGCGCGGGCGGGCGGTCGACAAGAGGTCGGACGTGTGGGCCTTCGGCGTTCTCCTGTTCGAGATGCTCACCGGTCGCCGACTCTTCGACGGCGAGACGGTGAGCGACGTCCTCGCCGCGGTCCTGACCCGCGAGCCGGAGTGGGCGGCCCTGCCGTCCCAGCTTCCGTGGCGCGTGGACGAGCTGCTGCGCCGCTGTCTGGAGCGGAACCCCAGGAACCGGCTGCACGACGTCGCCGACGCGCGCCTCGCGCTCGAGGACGTGCTCGCCGGCCGGCCGGAGGGGCCTCCGGCGGCGCGGCTCGGGAAGGGCGCCGGCCGTCCGAGCCGACGCGTTCTCCTCTGGGCCATCCCGCTCGCGCTCGCGGCCGGCGCGGCTATCGGCGTCTTCGGCGCGCGCTGGAGCCGCCCAGCGGCGACGGCGGTCACGTTCGAGCGGCTGACGTTTCGCCCCGGACACTTCGCCAACGCCCGCTTCGCGCCCGACGGCCAGACGGTCTTCTATACCGCGAGCTGGGACGGGCATCCGCGCGAGCTCTTTCAGTCGCGTCCGCGCGCGGGCGAGCTCAGCCTCGGCCTGCGCGGCACCAACCTGCTGTCCGTCTCGCGCGACGGGGAGCTCGCGCTCTTGCTGCCGAAGTTGATGTCGGTTCCCTACTACCAGCGCGGGACACTCGCGGTCGTCTCGGCGAGCGGGGGAACGCCCCGCGAACTCGCGGACGACGTCATCAACGCCGACTGGGCTCCCGACGGCAAGTCGCTCGCCGTGATCCGGGACCTGGGCGGCCGGCTGTGCCTCGAGTTCCCGCTCGGCGAGCGCCGCTACGAGGCGGAGGGGCCGCTCTATTTCCCACGCGTCTCCCCGGACGGCGAGCGCGTCGCGCTGTTCGAGCGGGAGAAGGACACGCTGTCGCTGGTGGTCCTGGACCGCGGCGGCCGTCGCACCGTGCTGTCGCCCGGCTGGTCGGACTGGTGGAACCTGGCCTGGACCCCGGACGGCCGCGAGATCTGGTTCGGCGCCGCGCACGCGGGCGCGGCAGCCGGGCTCTACGCCGTCGACCTCCACGGCCGCGTCCGCGACCTGTGGAGCGCGCCCGGAACCCTCGAGATCCACGACGTCGCAGCGGACGGACGGGCGCTCGTTGCGCGTGTGGCCGTCCGCATGCACGTCTTCGGGCGTTCGGCGCGGGGCACGGAGCGCAAGCTGTCCTGGCTCGAGTCCACGTCGGTCGTGGATCTCTCGGCCGACGGGCGGCTGGCGCTCCTGCGCGAGAACTCGGAACGCGAAGGCGGCCGCAGCGGCGTCTTCCTGCGCGACACGGAGGGCGCCCCGCCGGTGCGGCTCGGCGAGGGCCTCGCGGAGGAGCTCTCGCCCGACGGGAAGTGGGCGCTCACGCTGCGGGGCAGCCAGGTGGTGGCGCTGCCCACCGGTTCCGGCGCGCCGCGCTCGCGCGATACGGGGCTCGCCTCGCTCTCCTCGGCCCGCTTCATGCCGGACGGCCAGCTCCTGGTCGCCGGCCGCGCGGCGGGTGGACGCACGCGGCTCTACGCCGTGAGGCTCGAGGGCGAGGCTCCTCCGCGTCCCATCGGCGACGAGTTCGATCCCGGCTTCGAGGCCTCTCCCTGGTCGCGAGCGCCCCTCGCCCTCTCGCACGACGGTCGCCTCGCGGCGGTCGGGCTCGCCAGCGGCGGAGTGCGTCTCATTCCCCTCGACGGGTCGAAGGCCCGCGACCTGGCCGGCGCCGTGGTCAACGAGCGGCCGCTTCAATGGACCGCGGACGCGTCGAAGCTCTACGTGCTCGACCCGACCGACATTCCCGCCCGCGTTCTGCTGGTGGACGTCGCAACCGGACGGCGACAGGTCGTGCTGGAGATCCATCCCCACGACTCGTCCGGCGTCTACAACATCGAGGATGTCGCCCTGACTCCCGACGCCGCGGCGTACGCGTACGACTACCAGCAGTTCCAGTCGGACCTGTACGTGGTCACGGGCCTGCGCTGAAGCCGCGACGCTCCCGCGTCGCTTCCGCGCAGCCGGGCCTTACGAAGACGTCAAGAAGGTCTAGACCGCGGCGTCGCTGGGCGCCGCCTTCACCTGGTAGAGCCGGTCGTCCGCGCTGCGGATCAACGCCTCGATCGTCTCGCCGTCTGCGGGGTAGACGGCACAACCTGTGCTCGCGGAGATCTGCGGGTGCTCGGTGTCTTCGGCCAACCGTCGCTGGATCCGGGTCGCGACGGTGGTTGCCGCATCCTTGTCCGTCTCGGGCAGGACCAGGGCGAACTCGTCGCCGCCGTATCGGGCCGCGGTGTCCACGGCTCGGCAGGTGTCCCGCAGCACGTTCGCCAGGCGGCACAGCGCTCGGCTGCCGGTGACGTGGCCGAACCGGTCGTTCAGCGACTTCAGCTGGTCGAGGTCGAGCAGCACGAGCGCAAAGGGGCGCTGGTTGCGCTGAGACCGTTCCCTCTCGCTCTCGAGTACCTCCGTCAAGCGACGGTAGTTCGCGAGCCCCGTCAGCGGGTCCAACAGCGAAAGCTCCCGCAGTCGCTGGATCAGCTCCAGGCGCTCCCGTACGGTGGCCGCGAACAGCAGCGTGCCCACCGCCGTCACGGCGATGTATGCCCCAAGCAGCAGCAGACCCGAGGGGGCCGGCTGGGCGGCGAACGGGCCGTCGCCGTTCACCGTACCCCACACCGCCACCGCGGACAGCAGCAGTATCGCCGTCGCGGCCATCCGTGGACTGAGCCGAAGGGCAGCCCACCCGACGAAGGGCACGCACAAGAAATCCACCGGATAGCGGCGCACGCTCAGCGGCAGCACACCACCGAACACGGCGAGGCTGGCGAGGGCCGTCGCCACGCTCACCGCGCCGGCCTCCAGGACCTTCGCGCGCGTCCACTGCAGCGGCGGCGGGTCGACCCACAGCAGGATGACCGGCGCGACGACGAGGGCACCGCCGGCGTCGCCGGCCCACCACGTGAACCAGACGGTGCCGTAGCTCGTCCAGGCGGCGTACCCCCCGAGCGCGAGAGCCGTCACGCCGACCGTCGCCGCCACCACGGGACTCAGCCCGGCCGCGCAGAGGGCGTAAGCCGCCACGTCGCGCACGCTCTCGAACGACCTCGAGCCGCCGGCGAAGCGGTTCACGAGCTGCGTCGCCGCGAGCGGCTCGAGCGTGTTCCCGATCCCGATTGCGAGCGACGTCCACGCCGAGCCCTCCGTCGTCACGTTCACCGCGAACGCGGCGACGAAGATGGCGGGCCACACCCATGTTCCCAGAACCAGGCACGCAGCCAGGGCGATTCCCGTGGGGGCCCAGACGAGCGTGGCGCTGGGGTGAATCAGCGCCAGCGCCAGACCGAGCTTTCCGGAGGCGAAGTACGCTGCCGCGACCAGCGCGAGCCACCCCGCGCGTCGCGGCCAGTCCCACTCTCTCGAACTCAAGGCGGCGGCGCGTGCTTCCATGGGGAGGGAGCGTTTCGACTGCGGATCATACTGCCGGCCTGCTGTGGCGACCGTGCGCCGCGCCGTCGAGCACGCGGAGCCAATTCGTTCAGCGCGCGGGCGTCGCCGCCCTCGAAGGTTTGCAATACATAGAAGAGCAATGTATAAAGCTTCTATGTACCCGGCGGCCCCATCGCATTTCGTCCGACGCACCGGCCCATGAACGTCGGCAAGGACCTCGTCGCCGCCTCGGCCACGCCGTTGATCCTGGCGATCCTCAGCGAGGGCGAGAGCTACGGTTACGCCATCATCAAGCGCGTGTCCGAGCTGTCGGGCGGCGAACTCCAGTGGACGGACGGCATGCTGTACCCGGTGCTCCACCGCCTCGAGCGCAACGACTTCGTGAAGGCCGTCTGGCGGTCGGAGTCGGGGCGCCAGCGCAAGTACTACCGGCTGACGAAGGGCGGCGAGAACGAGCTGGCGAGCCAGCGACGGCAGTGGCAGGTCGTGGACTCCACGCTGAGGCGGACTCTCTTCCGCTCGTGTCAACCGGTTCCTCAGGGAGGCTGATTCGTGGCACAGGAAACCGATCCCACTGGAGAGCCGCGCTCGTCGCTCGAAGCGGGGATCGCGGAGTGGCGCTCCTACCTCCGGCGACGGCAGGCGATCCACTCAGTGGACGCGGACGAGCTGGAGGATCACCTTCGCAGCCAGGCGAGCGCGCTCGTGAAGGCCGGGCTCACCGAGGACGAGGCCTTCCTCATCGCGGTGAAGCGCCTCGGAGAGCTCGACGCGCTCTCCCGCGAGTTCGCGCAGGAACACTCGGAGCGGCTCTGGAAACGGCTCGTCGTCGCGTCCGACCCGGGCGGTGAAGGCGGCGTCGACCGCAAGGAAGCCCTGGTGGCGGTCGCGCTGGCGATCGCCGCTGCCGTGGCCGTCAAGGCGCCGGTGCTGTTCGGCAAGGGGCTGCACCAGGATCAGGAGCTGCCGGAGTTCTACGTCCGCAACTTCAGCCTCTTCGTGCTCCCGTTCCTGGCCATCTTCTTCGCGTGGAAGCGGTCACTCGCGCCGGTGGGCCGACTGTGGCTGGCGGCGCCGTTCGTGGTGGCGGCCGTGGTGATCAATCTCATGCCGTTTGCACCGCGTGCACACACCATGGTGCTTGCGGCGCTGCACCTGCCCCTCGCGCTGTGGCTCGTCGCGGGCTACGCGTATGCCGCCGGCCGCTGGCGCGACCACGATCAGCGCATGAACTACGTGCGCTTCTCCGGCGAGTGGTTCATCTACTACGCCCTCATCGCCCTCGGGGGCGGGGTGCTGATGGCACTCACCATGTTCATCTTCGGTGCCATCGGCCTGCACCCGGAGCAGCTCGTGTTCACCTGGATCCTGCCTTGCGGCGCTTTGGGCGCGGTGGTGATCGCGGCGTGGCTCGTGGAAGCCAAGCAGAGCGTCATCGAGAACATGGCGCCGGTGTTGACGCTCCTCTTCACGCCGCTCTTCAGCCTCGTGCTGCTGGCGTTCCTGGCGGCAACGGCGTGGACCCGCAGCGGCGTCGCCCTCGAGCGCGAGGTGCTGATCGGTTTCGACATGCTTTTGGTAGTCGTGGCTGGGCTGGTCCTCTACGCGATCTCGGCACGGGACCCACAGAAGCCGCCGGGCCTTTTCGACGCGCTGCAGCTCGTCCTCGTCGTGAGCGCCCTGCTGGTCGACGGCCTGGCGCTCTGGGCGATTGCCGGCCGCATCTCCGAGTTCGGCTTCAGCCCCAACAAGGTCGCCGCCCTCGGAGAAAACCTGATCCTGCTCGTGAACCTCGGCTGGTCCGCCGTGCTCTACGGGCGATTCCTCGCCGCACGCGCGGCGTTCACGCAGATGGAGCGATGGCAAACGGCGTACCTCCCCGTCTACGCGCTGTGGGCGTGGGTGGTGGTCGTGGTCTTCCCGCTGGTGTTCGGATTCCGGTAGGCGGCGGTCCTCACCGCACGGGCACGACGCGAGCCAGGACCGATTTGAACGCAGGCGTGCCGGAGGCCTCGTCGATCCGTCGGGGCACCAGGGCGTTCGCCTCCGGGTAGTACATCGCCAGGTTCCCCGGGCGGATGTCGACGAGGGCCACCAGCGCCGGAAGGCTGCCGACCTCGGTGTGGACCGTGACGCGATCACCCTCGTCGACGCCGAGCCGCTCGGCGTCGACGCGGGCCATCATCACGACGTCGCGCCGCGTGTTTCCGCGGTAGAGATCCTCCTCCTCGTAGACGACGGTGTTGAACTGGCCTTCCGAGCGAAGCGTCATCAGGCGGAAGCCGTCGGCCTCCGGAGCGAAGCCGGGAAGGGCGGTCACGTGGAAGCGGGCCCGGCCGCTCGCGGTCGCGAAGCTCGGCTCGTGAAAGGTGCGGCCGCCGATCTGGAACTCCTCGCGCGTCCGGTCGATGGCGGCGATCGCGCCGTACCCTGGAACGACTCGGCCGATCTCCTCGCGCAGGCGCTGGTGCGAGCGCATCGCCGCCCAGTCGAAGCGGCTCGGCGGCAGCACCCGCTCGGCGAGCGAGGCGAGGATGTCGACCTCCGATCGCATCTCTCCCTCGGCCGCGGCACCGCCCTCGGACAGGCGCACGAAGTTGAACATCGACTCCTGGGTCGTGGCCTGCGTCTCCTCGTCGCGGGCGAGGACGGGGAGCACCAAGCTGGTTCGTCCCCTGCCGTGCACGTGGCCCTCGTTGAGCTTGGTGGAGGCGTAGATGGTCAGGGGAACGTTCCCGAGAGCTCTCGCCGCCCACGCGCGGTCGGGGTTGCTCGCGAAGAGGTTGCCTCCCAGGAGGAACGCGACCTGGACGCGACCGTCGGCCGCCGCCTGCATGGAGCGGAACGTGTCCCAGCCCGGCGCGGGGGCGGGCTCGATGCCGTAGAGCTCGCGCATCCGCTCGGCGAACGCCTGCTTGAGAACCGGCGTCACCCCCACCGAGCCCACGCCCTGGACGTTCGAGTGGCCGCGGATGGGCAGGAGGCCGCAGCCACGACGGCCGAGCCATCCGCGGGCGAGCGCGAGGTTGGCGAGTGCGAGGACGTTGCCGACGCCGTGAGCGTGATGCGTGAGACCCATCGCCCAGCACAGCACCCCGCGTTTCGCCTGAACGAGCATGTCGGCCGCTCGCTGGACCTCGTCGCGAGGAACGCCGCAGGCCGTCGTGAGGTCCGACCACGATGCGTTGCGGACGTCGGCCTCGACCGCATCCCAGCCCTCGGTGTGGGCAAGGACGTACGCGCGATCGACGCCGCCCGCCTCGACGACGGCCTTGAGCATCGCCTTGAACAGCGTGAGGTCGGATCCAACGTGCGGTTGGAGATAGAGGTCGGAGATCGTCGAGCCGAAGGCGAGGCTCCGCCAGTCCGAGGGGACGCGGAAGCGAACGAGCCCCAGCTCCCGCAGTGGATTCACGACGATCACCCGCCCGCCGCGGCGGCGCAGCTGCACGAGCTGCGTGATGAGCCGGGGGTGATTGCTCGCCGGATTGGCGCCGGCGACCAGGACCAGGTCGGCGTGGCGGAGATCCTCCAGGTCGATCGACGCTGCCCCCGACCCGAACACCCGGGCGAGGGCCACGCCAGACGCGTTGTGGCAGTAGGACGAGCAGTTGTTGATGTTGGCCGTTCCGTAGAGTCGCGCCACCACCTGCATCAGGAACGCGGCCTCGTTGCTCGCGCGACCCGAGGAATAGAAGAAGACCCGTTCGGGGGAGGCCGCCCGCAGCGCCGACGCCGCCCGCTCGAGCGCCTCCTCCCAGGAAGTGCGGCGGAAGTGGCTGTCGCCCGCCTCGGCGATCAGCGGGAACGCGATGCGCCCCAGGGCCTCGAGAGCGGCGGGGGTCAGCCGGGCGAGGCGTGCGAGCGGATACTCGCGCAGGACCGCCTCGCGGATCGGGCCCTGCATGTCGGCGACCTGGGCCTGGAGCGACTTCTTGCAGACCTCCGGAAAGTGCCCCGCCTCGTTGACCATGCCTCCCCGTTGCCCACCCATCCCGAGCGCGCACGTCTTGCACGCGTTCTTGTGGCGCATCCGGCGATACAGGCGCCACAGGCCACCGGCCTGACGCCCTTTGCGGAGCGCATAGGTGATGGCGGCGACGCCGCCACCCGCGGCCACCCGCGGCCTGGCCATCGGTGCGAGACCCCCTGCTTGGAAGCAATCGGCCGGCGACAGCGTCGGCCGCGCCCAGCTTACCTCCCGTGCGACAGCGGAAGAAGGTGGCGCCCCGCGGTGTATAACCCTCGCCGGGGCGCGTGTGAGCGGCCCCGGGGAGGCACGCGATGCTGCTCTCTGCCCTGCCGATCGTCGCTGCGGCTGTCCTCTCCGGGGCGCCCGCACCACCGCGCGAGGTCGAGAACGTCGCCGCCTTCGCCCGGCTCTACGGCGTCGTGCGTTTCTTCTACCCGAGCGACGCGGCGGCGGAGCTGGACTGGAACCGCTTCGCGGTCCACGGCGTCGGTCGCGTGCGCGCGGCGCGTGACGCCGCCGAGCTGGGCGCGACGCTTCTGGATCTCTTCGCTCCTCTCGGCCCCGGTCTCGAGGTCGGAAGGGCGCTCGCGCCGGCCGCCCCGGCGGCGACGACCTCCGAGCCTCTCGTGGCCTGGCGCTACACCGGCCCCGGCTTCAGCTCGATGGGCCCCTACCAGGCCAAGCGGACGCATCGCGCGCCGGTCGTCCCTGGCGAGAGCTTCGCCACCCTCATGCAGACCGTGCCGGCCGCGGCCCTGCGCGGGAAGGCGATCCGCCTCCGCGCACGGGCGCGGGCCACGGCCGCCGATCCGTCGGGTGGCGGGGCGCTGTGGCTTCGCGTGGACCGACCGAACAAAGCGATGGGGTTCTTCGACAACATGGGCGACCGTCCGATCCGCGAGCCCGAGTGGCGGTCCTACGCGATCGAGGGAACGGTGGCCGACGACGCGGAGACTGTCGCGTTCGGAGTGATGGCCATGGGCGCCGTGACGGCCGACTTCGACGCGGCGGAGCTGGCGGTCAAGGGCACGACGGGCGATTGGACCGCGGTTTCGATCCAGGACTCGGGGTTCGAGGAGGCGGTGACCGAGCGCCAGCAGGGCGGCTGGCTCCGCACCGGCCCTGGCGCAGCGACGATCTCGCGGACGGATGGGCACGCTCCGGAGGGCCGGCAGTTCGTGCGGTTCGCGCCGCCGCCGACCGGGACGGCAGACGGGGAGCTCTTCCCCGAGAATCCGCCGACTCCCGGAGCGCACGCCGACGTCGCGCTCGCGTCGGGCCTCGAGGCCCGCGTCCCCCTCGTTCTGACCGAGACCCAGGCCCGCCCCGACCCGGCTCGCGCGGCCCAGCGGGAGTCTCTTCGCACGGCTCTTGCTGCGGTGACGAGCCAGAGTGATTCGCCCGACCTCGACCAGAGGCTGGCCGACGTGGTGGTCGCGTGGAACGTGTTCCGTCACTTCTACCCGTACTGGCCCGAGGCGGGAGTCGACTGGGACGCACGTTTGCGCCCGCAGCTCGAGACGGCCCGCGACGCCGACAGCCTTGCCGCGCAGCGTGACGCCGTCCGAAGCCTGGTCGCCGACGCGCGCGACGGCCACGGCCGCGTGGCGGACGCGAAGGAGGCTGAGCGCGCAGACCTGCCGGTGACGCTGGCCGTGATCGAGGACCGGCTGATCGTCACCTCGAGCGCCGTGCCGTCCGAGGCGCCGGTGGGAGCGGTCGTCACGACGATCGATGGCGTGCCTGCCGCTGACCGCCTGGCGCGGGAGATGAGCCTCGTCTCGGGAACGACGCAGTGGCGGCAGTTCAGGGCGATCCGGCCATTCACGAGCGGTGGGAAGGGCGCGACGGTCCGGCTCGGCCTCGACAGCGGAGCGGGACCGAGGCAGGTCACGCTCGGATACGGTACGCCGCCGCCGGCAGAGAAGCGGCCACTGCCGGTGTCGGAGATGGAGCCCGGCCTCTGGTACGTTGACCTGACACGGGCCAGTATGGCCGACATCGCCTCGAGACTGGACGCCGTGGCTGGGGCCCGCGGCGTCGTATTCGACATGCGCGGCTACCCCACCGATGCGGGGCACGGCATCCTCCCCTACCTCCTCGACGCGCCGGAGACCGACCGCTGGATGCACGTCGCGAAGATCGTGGGTCCATTCGGCGAGCTGGCGGGCTGGTTCGACTTCGGTTGGGACATGAAGCCGGCCGCGCCGCACATCGCAGGGCGGGTCGTGTTCCTGACCGACGGCAGGGCGATCAGCTACGCGGAATCGGTCATGGGCTACGTCGCGGATCGTCACCTGGGGACGATCGTGGGCAGCCCGACAGCCGGCACGAACGGAAACGTCGCAACCTTCGTGACCCCGACCGGCTTCCGCTCGAGCTTCACGGGGATGCGCGTCACGCGCCACGACGGCCGCTCGCCTCACCACCTCGTCGGCGTCCAGCCCGACGTCGCACTGGCGCCGACGCTCGCGGGCGTCCGAGCCGGGCGCGACGAGGTGCTCGAGCGCGGAGTCGAGCTGGCACGCGAGGGCGACGGCGTCGAGCCCCGGGTGCCGTAGCGCCCGTCGATCCTATTCGGCCCGCAGCGACACCGCCGGATCGACCTTCAGCGCGCGTCGCAGCGGGAAGGCAGCGGCGGTTGCGACGACCGCGGCCAGGACGCACGCCGCTGCCGCATAGCTGCCGGCGTCGAGTGGAGCGATGCCGAACAGCAGCCCGGCGATCGCGCGGCCGACGGCGACACTGAGGACGGCCCCAGCGATGGCGCCCACGCAGGCAGCGGAGAACGCACGTCCGCCGACCGCCTGCAGGAGTGCCGCGGCGCGGGCTCCCAGGGCGATGCGTATGCCGATTTCGCGGTGCTGCTGCGCGATCGTGTAGGCGAGCAGTCCGTAGACTCCCACCGCCGCGAGCAGCAGCGCCGCAAAGGCGAAGACCGTCACGAGGAGTGTGTTGAACCGGCGGCCCGCGACGGTCTCGTCCAGCATCGTCTGCAGCGGGACGATGGCCGACACGGGTTGCTGAGGGTCGATCTCCCGGACGGCGGCGCGGATGGCGGGTGCGATGCCGGCGGCTGCGTCCGTCCCGATGCGGAGCAGGATGGCAAGATCGCCGGAGGCCTCCTGCCGCAGCGGCTGGTACGACTCGGTGAAGACCGGAACGTCGAGGCCGGCACGCTTGGTGTCGCCCACCACGCCGACGATCGTCAGCCACGGGTTCTTGTTGTCCGCGCCGCCGCCGAAGCGGATGCGTTGGCCCACCGGGTCTTCTTGAAGCCAGTACCTCTTCGCCGTGGTCTGGTTGACGATCGTGACCCGTTCCGACGCGCTTCCATCGGCGTCGGTGAAGAAGCGCCCGCGCAGGAGCGGGATCCGCATGGCACGGAAGAAGCCGGGCGTCACCGTGTCGTAGGTGAGCGGGGTGACGACGTCCTGCGTCCGGCCCTCGATCTGGAAGCGCGCCGAAGCCGGCAGGCGGCCCAGGAGCAGAGTGCTGATACCCCCGGCCGACTCCACGCCCGGCGCCGCGCGCAGCCGCTCGACCAGAGCCTCGTAGAACGCGACCACCCTGGTCGCGCTGTCGTATCGCGCGGCCGGAAGGCTGATGCGCGCCGCAACGACGCCGCGTGGGTCGAACCCCAGGTCCACCGCCTGCATCTCGGCGAAGCTCCTGAGAAAGAGCGCCGCGCCCGTGAGCAGAACGAAAGCGAGCGCGACTTGAGCGGCAAGCAGGCCGGAACGGAACCGCGCGCCTCCTCGCCGGCCAGAGGTGCGCGCGCCGCCGCGCAGGGCGGCCTGGTCGCGCCTCGCGAGGCCCAGCGTGCCGCCGATGACGAATAGCAGCGTGGCCTCCGTCAGCAGCTGTCGTATCACCCGCCCGCGCCCGGCTCCGAGAGCCGTCCGGAGCGTGATCTCGCCTTGCCTGTCCGCAGCCCTTGCGACGAGCATGCCCGCCACGTTCGCGCACGCCATCAGCAGGACGAACGCCACCGCCGCCGTGAGAACGAGAAGCGCCGGCCGCGTGGTGGCCGTCAGCTCGTCCTTGAGCGTCACGAGCTCGACGCCCAAACCGCGCTCCTGCGTGTGCTGGGTTGCCAGACGGCGCGAGATGGCATCCATCTCGCGCCGCGCCTGCGCGAGGCGCACGCCGGGCTTCAGGCGGGCGACCGTCGTCAGCCAGAACGCACCGCGCTGGCTGCGCAAAGTCGGGGTCGACGGCGAGCGGCTCCCATACGTCGGTTTCGCGCGTGGGATACCGGAACGTGGAGGGCATCACACCGATGACCGAGTAGAGCTGGCCGTCCATCGTGACGGTCCGGCCGACGATGCCGGGATCAGCGCCGAAGCGACCCGCCCAGAGCCGATGGCTGAGGACCGCCTTGTGCGGGCGGCCGAAGTCGTCGTCGCCGGGAGAGAAGCTGCTGCCGAGGGTCGGCCTGGCGCCCATCACCTGGAAGAAGTCCGCCGTCACCACGGCGCTGCGCAACTGTTCCGGATCTCCCGAGCCGGTCAGCACGCGCCGCGCGCCCGTGTAGGCCGCGAACGCCTCGACGGTGCGGCTCTGCGTGCGCCAGTCCTCGAGCTTGGGGTAGGACGTGACGTCGTGATCGAAGCCCTGCGCGGGATTCGTCACCCACACCATCACGATGCGATCGGGATCCCGGTAGGGAAGCTGACGCAGCAGCAGCGTCTCGACGACGCTGAAGATGGCGGTGTTGGCTCCGATGCCGAGCGCCAGCGTGAAGAGCGCAGTGAGCGTGAACCACTTCGCGTGGCGGAGGGTTCGGAAGGCGTACCGTAGATCGCTCAGCACGAGCCACGCGTGCTCCCTCGGAGCCTCGAGCAGGACCGCCGCCATCGCCTGGAGCCAGACGAGGAGCGCTTCGCCGCCGCCGTCCGCGTGACGCAGCCTGTCGGCGAGCAGCCGCCGCATCTCGCGTCCGTACTCGTCACGAAAGCTCGCCGGATACAGGCGCAGGAACGCCGCGAAGGTCGACTCGGCGATCCGGGTCACGCGCGCCTGCCCAGAAGGCCGGTGGCCCGTGCGTCGGCGAGCAGCTGCTCGAGGCGGCGTGCCTCCACTTCGGCCACCTTGCGGCCCAGCCGCGTCAAGCGGTAATAGCGGCGCCTCTCGTCGTCCTGGTCAGGATCCGGCCGCTCGGCCAGCTCCTCGATCAGCCCCTGGTGCAGCAGTCGCTTGACCGACGCGTAGAGGCTGCTCGGGCTGAATCGCAGCGCGCCGCTCGTGCGCTCGGCGACGTCGAGGAGGATCGAGTATCCGTGCCGGTCGCAATCGGCCAGGGACACGAGAATGTGGAACGTGTCGCGATGCAGGGGCAGGAAGTCCTCGGGCCGCGGCTCGTCCTCGCGTGATGTCCGCATGCCGCAATATAGCAGAATCTACTATAGCGGGTCATGGAAGAGTGGGGGACTGGATGTCCCGTCCATGCGCTGGAGCTGCCGAATGTAAGAAATCCGCGGGCCCGGAGACTATCTCTCCCGAATGCGGTTGGACGAGCATCGCGCGGCCTTCGAGAGGCTGCTTCGCACGTACCTGGCGCCCTTGCGCCGGCTGTGCTGGGCCTACGCGCGGGTGCCCACCGATCGCGAGGACCTGTTCCAGGAGGTCGCCTTGGCGCTCTGGACCGCCCTGCCGTCGTTCCGCGGCGACGCGTCCGAACGGACCTGGCTCTATCGCGTGGCGCACAACACGGCGATCGGATTCGTGACGCGACAGCGGCGCCGCGCGAAGCACGAAGAGCCGGGCGAGGCGCTGGACGGCCCCGGATCCGGTGCGAGCCCCGAGCGCAGCGTCATCGACGCGCAACAGCGCGAGCGCCTCTGGGCCGCCGTGCGCGCGCTGGCGATGCCCGACCGGCACATCGTCGTCCTGCATCTCGAGGGCCTTTCCGTCGCGGACATCGAAGCCGTGACGGGCCTCACGGCCGGCAGCATCGCCACGCGCTTGACCCGGATCCGCCACAAGCTGACGGCCACGATCCAGAAAGGGCAGGAGCCATGAGCCACCCCAGCAACCCCGTTGCCGACGATCTCGTCCGCCTCTGGCGGGAGAGCCTCCTGCCGTCGCCTGATCCGGAGCGGCTGGCCAGTCAGCTGGCGCGGCTGGCGCTGGGACGGTTTGATCGCCGTGTCTCCTGGCGCAACGTCCGCGAGTACGCCGCCGCCCTGGCGGTCGTCGGCTTTGGCGTCTGGCGCTTCATGGCCGGCGACGATCGCGTGCAGGCCGGCGCGATCGTCGGCGCCGCGGCGTTCGTCGCTGCGTATCTCTGGCTCCAGCACCGACGGCTGCCGCGGCTCGACCCGGCCGCGACCGCGCGCGACTATCAGGCCGCGCTCCTGGCACGCATCGACCGACAGATCGCTCTGCTCGGCGGCGTGCGTTACTGGTATCTGCTCCCGCTCTACCTGCCGGTCCTCGTTCAAGTGGCCCGCGCCTGGCAGGCGCAGCAGCGGGCGGCGGCGGTGCTCATGCTGGTCCTGGTCACGGCGCTCTACGCGGGGCTCGCCTACGTCAACGAACGGCTGGCCGTGAGCTACCTGAAAGACGAGCGCGCCCGCGTGGCTTCGCTATATAAAGACCCCGAGGTGTGAGGAGGGACGTAACCTACGCTTGGAGGTAGCGTCACGGCATCCGTCATGAGCCGCCAGAGCCTTGCCCAGTCGCTCGGCCTGTGGTGTGCGGCAGTGCTACTCCTCGCGCGTGCCGCTGCCCCGGCCACGATCGACTCCACGACCTCGACGCTATCGAGGGGCGAGGCCCACGTCTGGGACCTCCAGGAGATCACGCTTCGGTCCGCACGCGAGTACGCGAACCCCTACGCGGAGGTGGTCTGCTGGATCGATCTCACGGGGCCAGGGTACTCGAGGCGCGTGTATGGATTCTGGGACGGCGATCGCGTCTTTCGTGTTCGCTTCGTCGCGACGGCGCCGGGGCAATGGCGCTGGCGAGCGGGCTCGAACCCGGAGGACCCCGGCCTCAGCGGACGCGGGAGCCTGCGCGCGGTCGCCTGGACCGAGGCCGAGGTGCTCGAGAACCCGAACCGCCGCGGCTTCGTGCGCGCGACGCCGAACGGGCACGCGCTCCAGTACGCCGACGGAACCCCGTTCTTCCTCCTCGGCGACACCTGGCTTGCGGCCTCGACGTGGCGCCTGCCCTGGAAGGGGAATCCCGCAGCAGCCGACTACGTGCCGGGCTCCGGCATCGGCTTCGAAGAGGCGGTCGCTCATCGCAAGCGGCAGGGCTTCAACTCGATCAGCTTCATCTCCGCTTTTCCCAACTGGGACGCGGACCAGCACGGCGCGACGTTTGCGAACAATGACGGCGTCTACCTGAGAAATGCCTGGGAGAAGTTCGGCTTCTGGGCGCCCGACGCCGCGATCACGACGCCCGACGGTGCCACCAACACGGCCAAGGACATGGCCGACGAGCAGGGTCAGCGCCCGTTCGTCGTCTTCGCCGACCGCGCGGGCCTCGCCGACTTCGACCGGCTCGATCCTGCCTACTTCCGCAGCCTCGACCGCAAGCTGCGGCACCTGTCGGAGCAGGGCTTCGCGCCCTTTCTAGAGACGGTTCGCCGCGACAACTGCCCTGCGTGGAAGGCCTACTTCGATTTCGACCGCTCCTACTCCCGCTACGTGCAGTACCTCGTCGCCCGCTACGGAGCGTACAACCTGATCTTCAGCGGCATTCACCTGGACTGGATCCCGAAGCAGTACAGCCTGACGGCCGAGGAGTTCAACGCCGCCCTCACGCATCACTGGAGGACCTACGGCGGGCTCCCGTTCGGACAGCCGTACACGACGCTCATCGACAGCTCGACCTATCGGCGCTTCGGACACGGCGCGCAGGCGCCCTGGCTCAGCATGCACAGCGTCGGCAACAAGCCGCGCAACAACGCGATCTACGCCCTGCTCGAGGAGCTCTTCCGCCTGAGCCCGCCCTTTCCGGCGGCCAACCTCGAGCCCTACTACGTGGGCTGGGATCACGAGATCAACCGGCCCGGCGGTGAGAGGCCGACCGCCGACTCCGACCGTGACAACTACTTCGCCCGCGCCATGATGTACGGGTCCGTGCTCTCGGGCGGGCTCGCGGGCCACGTCTACGGCACCGGCGCATACGACGTCACCAGCACCGGCGAGCCGCGTGGCTGGCGTCCCTACATCTGGGAGGCCCTGCGCTACCGCGCGGGTGGCGAGATGCAGCACCTGGGCCGCTTCGTGCTCTCGGAGGGCGACCGCTACCAGCAGCTCCAGCTCGCCTCGACCGACCTGCGGCCGCGCCAGGCGGCAGGCTCTTCGGAGGACGGGCTGGACGGCTGGAGCTTCATGATGCGCACGGCCGACCGCAGCTTCGCGCTGCTCTACTTCGAGGTGGGCGCTGTGCAGCCGCGGGTGGCCGGCATGGCTCCGGGATCGCGCTACTGCTGGGGCTGGTACGACCCGAGAGCAGGCGTCATGGCCGGCGAGCGGGAGCTGGCGACGGACAGCTCGGGTGTGCTCGAGGCGCCGCCCTTCCCGTCTGGCGCGCAGCGCGCGTCGAGCGACTGGGCCGCGAAGCTGCGCGCCGTTCCGCCACGTCCCTGAACCGAAGGCCCACCGCGCCAACTCGACACCGCTTCAGGACTGACACGGCGCCGCGGCGGCCGCCTTGCGCTCGCACACGCTGGCGAGCGGGGCGTCGCCGGTCGCCTGCTTCAGGCACGACTCTAACCACGCTCTTGACACTATATCGACTGAAGATATAGTAGCCCGATGGCGCGATTCGATCCCACTGGATTCCTGCCGCTGACGCCCGCGATGTTCCAGGTGCTGGTCGCGCTCGCCGACGGCGAGAAGCACGGCTACGCGATCATCAAGGAGGTGGACCGGCGCACCGGCGGCAAGGTGCGGCTGCGGGCCGGCACGCTTTACATGGTGATCAAGCGCTTCGCGGCCGACGGCCTGATCGAGGAGTCGGCCGAGCGGCCCGACCCCGCGCTCGACGATGAGCGGCGCCGCTACTACCGGCTGAGCGAGCGCGGGCGCGCGGTGGCGCAGGCCGAGGCGCAGCGGCTCGAGGAGACTCTGGCGCAGGCGCGCCGCAAGCTGGCGCCGGGGCTGCGCCGCTCTTGAGGACGGGACGATGACCCGTTTCTTGTTCCGAGGGCTGCTGCGGCTGCTGCCGGAGGAGTTTCGCGCGGGCTACGCGCGCGACATGGAGGCCACGTTCCGGGCCGAGCGGGGCGAGCGGGACGCGCTGGGCGTCACCGCGGCGGCCCGGCTCTGGCTGGCGACCGCCTGGGACGTGGCGGGGACCGCCACTTCGGAGCACGCCGCGATCCTCGCCCGCGACGCCCGCTATGCGCTGCGGACGCTTCAGGCGCGGCCCGCGCACAGCTTCGCAGCGCTCGGGACGCTGGCGCTCGGCATCGGCGCCAACGTCGCGATGTTCGCCGTGCTCGACGCCGTGCTGCTGGCGCCCCTGCCCTACCGCGACCCGGCGCGGCTCGTCTCGATCGCCGAGACCAGCCAGGACGGCGAGGCCGGCAACATCGGCTACCTGTCGTTCCTCGACCTGCGCGCGCGGGCTCGCACGCTCGACACGCTGGTGGCCGCCACGCAGTCGACGGCCACGCTGATCGACGCGGGCCGCGACGCGATGCGGGTCGACGCGATGCGCGTGTCGCAGGGCTACTTCGAGATGCTGGGCGTGCGGCCGGCGCTCGGACGCACGTTCGAGCCGGCCGAGGACAAGCCCGGGGCGGCACGGCGCGTGGCGATCCTGAGCGATCGGCTTTGGCGGGAGCGCTTCGGGGCCGACGCGGGGCTCGTCGGCCGGCCGATCGACGTCTCCGGGATCGACTACCAGGTGGTCGGCGTGCTGCCCCCGGGTTTCGAGGACCTGGTCGCGGCCCGGCTCTACCAGGGCGCCGAGCTTTGGTTCCCGCTGGGCTACGACCCTTCGGCCTCGTTCGCCTGCCGCACGTGCCGCCACCTGCGCCTCTTCGGCCGCCTGGCGCCCTCGGCCGACGCTCGCGCGGCCGAGGGCGAGCTGCAGTCGATCTTCCATTCGCTCGAATCCGAGCACCCGACGGAGTACGCGGGCGCAGGAGCTGCGGTGATGCCGCTCGCAGAGGTGTTCCTGGGGCCGGTGCGGCCGGTGCTGCTGGTGCTGTGGGGCGGGGTGCTGGTGCTGCTCGTCGTCGCGTGCAGCAACGTCGCCAACCTGCTGCTGCTGCGTGCGAGCGAGCGCTCGCGCGAGGTGGCGGTGCGCCAGGCGCTCGGCGTGACTGCCGGCCGGCTCGCGCGCCAGCTGCTGACGGAGTCGCTGCTGCTCGCGCTCGGCGGGGGCCTGCTCGGAGCGCTGCTCGCCTGGGGAGCGGTGCGCGCGCTGGTGGCGAGCGGGCCCGCGCTGCCGCGGCTCGGCGACGCCGCGCTCGACGCTCGCGCGGTCGCGGCCGCACTCTCGCTGAGCGTGGTGAGCGCGGCGCTCTTCGGCCTCGTGCCGCTGCGGCAGCTCGCCCGCGGATCGTCGCGCTCGCTCGCGGGAGCCGGGCGCGGCATCGCGTCGCAGGGGTCGTGGCGGACCCGCGCGCTGCTCGTGGCAGGCAACGTCGCGATGGCGGCGCTGCTGCTGGTGGGCTCGGGTCTGCTGGTGCGGAGCCTGGCCGGGCTGCTGTCGGTCGCGCCGGGCCTCGATCCTGAGCACGTGCTCACGCTCAAGGTGTGGCTCGGCGGCGAGGCGTATCGCAGCGGCGAGGACGCCGACCAGATCGCCGCCGCCACGCGCTTCTACGACGAGCTGCTCGCGCGCACGCGCGCGCTGCCCGGCGTGACGGCGGCCTCGGCGGTGACGACGCTGCCGCTCGGGGGCGGCGTGGACGGCTACGGACTCCACATCGCCGGGCGTCCCTACGCGAACCCCGAGCAGGCGCCGAGCGCCGACCGCTTCGTGGTCGCGCCGCAGTACTTCGAGACGCTGCGGATCCCGCTCGTGCGCGGCAGGCCGCTCGACGCGGGGGACGCGCAGGACCGGGCGCCGGTGGCCGTCGTCAACCGAACGCTGGCCGGGGAGCTGTTTCCCGGCCAGGACCCGCTCGGGCAGGAGCTGAGCCTCGGCGCGCCGGATGCGATCCGCCGCCGCATCGTCGGCGTGGTGGGCGACGTCCGCCACCACGGGCTCGATGCGCCGGTGGGCTACCAGGTGTACGTGCCGCAGGCGCAGTGGGCCTGGGCCGAGACGTTGATGACGGTCGTGGTGCGGGCCGAGGGCGACCCGACGGCGGTCGCGGGACCGATCCGCGAGATCGTGAGACGGATCGACCCGGCGCAGCCGGTCACCGGCGTCATGCGCTACACCGACGTGGTGGCCGCCTCGCTCGGGACGCGCCGCTTCGCGGCGCTGCTGCTGAGCGCCTTCGCCGTGACGGCGCTCGCGATGGCCCTCGTGGGGCTCTACGGAGCGCTCGGCGTGTACGTCGGCCAGCGTCGCCAGGAGATCGGCGTGCGGCTCGCGCTCGGGGCCCCGGCGCGCGCGATCCGAGGCCTGGTGCTCGGCCAGGGAATGCGACCGGCGCTCGCCGGTCTCGCGGCGGGACTCGTGACGGCGGCGCTCAGCGTGGGCCTGCTGCGGAGCCTGCTGCACGGGGTGCGCGCGCTCGACCCGGGGACGTTCGCCGCCGCCACCGCCCTGCTGCTGGCCGCCACGAGCGCGGCCTGCCTGCTACCCGCCTGGCGCGCCGCCCGGATCGACCCCGCGGCGACGCTGCGGACCGAGTAGCCCCTCCGCGGCTGTCGGTCATGGGGTCTCGGGCCTCGGCCACTCGAGCCCGCGGAACAGCACGATCCGCGGTCACCCCGAGCCCGGCTTGACCAGGCGCCGGATCCGCCCCGCCAGCAGCCCCAGCAACGACCGCGCCACGCGCGGCTGGTGGAGCAGCGCACCGCGCAGGCTCGGCCCGGGAATGCTCAGCACACGCACCGGCCCTCCGTCCGGTCGAACGGTCGCCGAGCGCGGGCTGCCGTCGAGCACCGACATCTCGCCGATCAGGTCGCCGCGCGTCAGCAGCGCGAGGGGTGGTTCGGCGTCTCCACGGGGCCCGGCCTCGCGTGGACGAAGACCCCCACGAGTGCCGCGCCCTGGAACCGGCTCGAGGAGAACCCCGTCCTCGCCCCCGGCCAGGTGGACGCGCGGCCCTTCGAGCGAGCCACGATCTACAAGAGTCACGTGCTCTGGGACAGGACGGAGTCGCTCGGGTATCCGTTCGTGCTCTATTACAGCGCGAAGCAGCAGGGGCCGTGGGTCGAGCGCATCGGCATGGCGGTGTCCCGCGACATGGTGCGCTGGATGCGCTACGGCGAGGCGCCGGTGATCGACAACGGCAAGGGCATCTCCGGCGACCCCCAGGTCGTGCGGATGGGCGACCTCTGGGTGATGTTCTACTTCGGGGCGGGCTGGAAGCCTGCCGCCTTCGACACCTTCGCCGCCTCGTACGACCTGGTGCACTGGACGAAGTGGACCGGAGAGGACCTGATCGCCCCGTCCGAGCCGTGGGACAAGACGTACGCCCACAAGCCGTGGCTGCTCGAGCACGACGGCGTCGTCTACCACTTCTACTGCGCGGTCGGGAGCGAGGGGCGCGTGATCGCACTCGCGACGTCGAAGGACCTTCGCGGCGCGGGCTCGTCGAAGTCCGGCGACTGAGACCGTGACCGGGCCGTCCCGGCCCTCGATCCGCGGATCCGATGGCGCTCGGCCGTCGCCGCGTCACCGAATTCGTAGCTCGCGAGGGCGGGGACAGGACATACCATTGCGTGGCGTTAGTCTCGAATCGCGTGGAATCGAGTGGTCGCACCGCCAGCCCCACCGGTGCCTTCCCGTTCGGCATCGGCCAGCCAGCGGCGTAGGAGGTGTTTAGGATGACAAGCCAGACGATACGCATGTTGTCCGCGGCTTCGGCAGCGGCGGTGATGTTGATGGCGTGGACGCCGATGGCGCCGGGCGCCGCGGTGGTGGTGGCCGACGAGGGACAGGCCCGGCAGCTGCTGAAAGCCATGACCGACTACGTTGGCTCGCAGCAGTCGATCTCCTTCGACTACGACTCGAACCTCGAGGTCGTCACGAAGGAAAAGCAGAGACTCGCGCTGGCCGCGTCGGGGACGGTATCGCTCGCCCGGCCCGACAAGATCTTCGCAACGCGATCCGGCGGGTTCGTCAACATCGTGACCCTTTTCGACGGAAAGACGCTCACGTTGCTGGGCCGCGACAAGAACGTCTATACGCAGGTCGAGATACCGGGATCCATCGACCATCTCATCGACGAGCTGCAGCACAAGTACGACCGGCCCCTTCCTGCGGCCGACCTGCTCCTCACCGACGCCTACGAGGGGCTGATGGCCGCCGTGGTCGACGTCAAGGACCTGGGCAGCGGAGTGATCGGCGGCACCGAGTGCGACTACCTCGCCTTCCGGACCGAGGAAGTCGACGCGCAGCTCTGGATCGCGCAGGGAGCACGTCCCTATCCCTGCCGGTACGTCATCACGTCCAAGCGCGTGCCCGACGGCCCGCAGTACAGCATCCAGATCCGGAACTGGAAGACCGGCGGCAGCATCTCCACCACCGCGTTCGGTTTCAAGGCGCCGCCGGGCGCCAGGCGGATCGAGCTCGCCGAGCTGCAGAAGATGAAGAACATGGGCGAGCTGCCGAGCCACTTCATCCTGGGAGGTCAGTGATGAGCCGCTCACGCACGATCCGCTTCCTGCTGCTCGTCGGCCTCGTCGCTCTGGGCGCCTTCGACCTGGGCGCGCGCCTGCCCGTCCCCGTCAGCCAAGGCCCCGGCTCGATCGTCAGGGCCGACGTGGGGCGTCCGCTCACGCCCGTCAGCGTGTCGGGTGTCGCGCGGCGCACGTCGCGCCGCAACTGACTCCGGCTATTCGGCGGCCGGGCCCTCGGACGCGATCATCGCTTCCGTGAGCTTATTGAAGATGGCGTCGCACGTCTCGCGCTTCGGGCCGGTGCCCGTGATGTCGCCGACGACATCCGCGAGGACCTGGGCTTCTTCCTGCGTCAGCTCAAGGTGGATCTTCGTCATGGCCATCTGCCCTTGGCGGTCGCCCCGTCACACCGTTCTGTGACACGAGGGGCCCCGCCTGCCCGCAAGTCGTTGAAGGAGTGGTGCGCCCTGCACGATTCGAACGTGCGACCTACAGATTCGTAGTCTGTCGCTCTATCCATCTGAGCTAAGGGCGCCCGGTGGAACGGCCATTTTAGCGTGGGCTCCAATCCCGGGCAACCGATGTGATCTGTGCCTATCGTCGGATCCGCAGGCATCGACTCCATCCGATGGGTCGGGGCGGAACAATCGATTAGTCCCCCCCCACGCCGGATGCATAGAGTGGGAGTTCGAACGCGCCACGATCGCAGTCCGGCGCTACATTCCCGAACAAGACCTAGTGAGGTGAGAATCGATGCGCAAGAACCTGATCGTGTCGTCTCTGCTGTTTTGTGTCGCGACGTTGGCGAGCCAGGCCTTCGCCGGCGAGAACTGGGTGGGCTCCTGGAAGCTGAACGCGGCCAAGTCGACGCTCAGCCAGTCCGCCGGCCGTGCCGAGATGCTGAAGTTCGAGGCCACTGCCGCCGGGATCAAGCTCACGGCGGTAGGCACCGACCCACAGGGCAAGCCGATGCACGGCGAGTACACGTCGAACTTCGACGGCAAGGAAGTCGCCTGGACCGGCAACCCGTCGGCTGACGTCGCGAGCCCGAAGCGGATCGACGACAACAGCTACGAGAACACCTGGAAGCTCAGCGGAAAGAAGACCATGACGGCGAAGGTGGTGGTCTCGGACGACAAGAAGACGCTGACGGTGACGCAGACGCCGAGCGGCGCGCAGGGTGCGGCGACCCCTTCCGTCGCGGTGTACGACCGGCAGTAGGCGCCCGATCGACTGGCTCCCGGCACTCCTCCGCCGTCCGCTGGCGGGACTGCCGGGGGCGCGGTCGCTCCTCTAGCCGATGGCCCGCGCGATGCCGAAGGCGGCCGCGGCGGCGAGTCCGCCGATGAGGGCCGTCTGCAGGGCGCTCCTCACGGGAGCCGCCCCGGTGAATTGGCCCTTGACGTAGCCGAAGAGCGTGAGGGCGACGAGGGTCACGACCACCGAGAGGGAGAGCGCCGCCGGTGCGGTCGCAAGCAGAAGGTACGGCGCCAGGGGAATGAAGCCGCCGGCGACATAGGCCCCGGCGATCGTGAGCGCGCTCGTGAGGGCCCGCTTCGGGTCCGGCTTTTCGAGGCCGAGCTCGAAGCGCATCATGAACTCGACCCAGGCGTCGGGGCGCTTGCGCAGGGCCTCCACGACCGGGGCACTCTCTTCGGCCGTCAGGCCGTATTCGCGGAACACCTCGGTCACCTCATCGGCCTCGACCGCGGGCTTCTCGCGGACCTCCGTCTCCTCGCGCACCCGCTCGCTCGCATAGTGATCGGCGTCGCTGCGGGCCGCGAGGTAGCCACCGAGGCCCATCGCGATCGAGCCCGCGGCAATCTCGGCGAGCCCGGCGGTGACGATGATGCCGGTGGAGCTCACCGCGCCTGAGAGTCCAGCAGCGAGCGCGAAGGGGACGGTGAGGCCGTCCGACATCCCGATCACGACGTCGCGCACGCGCTCGCCCGCGGTGAAGTGTCGCTCGACGTGCGGTGTCTGTGGCATCTTGGTCTCCGCTGGATTCTCCTGTGCCGCGCGTACCTCGGCAAGGAACCCGCGCCGCCACTCGCTGCGCGGTCCTTGAGCGGTCGACTGTAGAATCCGCTGCGACCGAGGACGCAGATGCTACGCAACGTGAAGGAGCGCTTCGGTGACCGATGCGCGCTCGCCGTTGTCATCGTGGCGGCTGTGGCCGGGCAGGCGTCTGCCGAGGGCGCGCTCCCTGACCTGGGCACGATCGCCAAGGAGGTCGGCTTCTCCGACTCCGACGTGGCGCGCATACACTCCGGCGAGGCTGTGGCGCGCATCCTTCCACGCCCGGACAATTCAGCCGCGTTCATAGCCGGGATGGTGCGCATCGAGGCGAGCGAGAACGCGCTCGTCGATCTGATTCGGAGGATGGAGTCGCTGAGAGGCGACGGCCGCACCCTGCAGACGGGTCCCTTCAGTGCGCCCCCCTGCCTCGATGACCTGGCGGCCCTGGAGTTCGAGGCTCAGGATCTCAAGGACCTGAGGAAGTGCGCCGTCGCCGACTGTGGGATGCAGATGGATGGTTCCACCATCGAGCTCGCCAAGCGCATCGATTGGGCCGCCCGCGACAACCAGGCGCAGGCGAGTCGGGTGCTGAAAGAAGGCCTCCTCGCCCGCGTGCAGGCGTACCTGCAGCAGGGATCCCTGCCCGTGTACCAGAACAACGATCGGCCGGAGCCGGTTGCCACCGCGATCGAGCAGATCCTCGCCGCGAGTCCCGAGATCGTACGGCAGGATCCGGATCTCTTCGAGTACCTGCGGCACTTTCCCACAGGACGCCTGGCGGAGGTCGAAAACTCGACGTACTGGGCGAAGGACAAGGCGCGAAGACCCGTGGTGAGCGCCGTCCATCAGTGCATCCATCGGGTGGAGTACGGAAGCCGGGCCCGTACCTTCGTCTGCCTCATCCACATCTACGACAGTCGCTACTTCATTGGTTACGCCGAGTTCCTCGCTCTCCTCCCGGACCCGGACGCCCCGAAGCGCTTCTACTTCCTGCGCTCGGTGAGAGCCCTCATCGACCCGCCTTCCGGCCTGCTTCGAGGCCTCCTGCTGAACAAGATCAAGGCCCAGATGCGTGACGCTCTGACGTCGGATCTCAGGCGCATCAAGGAGCGTCTCGAAGTGGGTCCCGGCAGGCAACACTGACGCACTTCGTCACGCGGAAGCGCCCTATCTCCAATTCGTGACTGACTCAGGCTGCCGGTCTTTTCACCGGTCAATCATCGCGAACAGTTGCGGACAAACCCCGGCACCTCGGGAGCGCTAACATGAGGATGCCGGGCGGACCAAAGGAGGGGCCATGCACATCGTGCGACACGTTCTCCGGGCAGGCATCTGGGTCACGTTCGCCCTGCTCACACCGGCTGCTGCCTTCGCCGCCGACGCGCCGGACCTCCGAGGCCGCTGGAAGCGCAACCCCGAGTTGAGCCAGGATGCCGTCTCGAAGGTCTTCGCCTCCCTGGCTCTGGAGGGACGGGGGTTCTCGCCCGACGAGCAGCGCTTCCACGACGCCCTCCTCAAGTTCGTCAAGGTGATCGACAGTCTCCAGATCGAGCTGACGGCGGAGGACATCAAGATCATCCTGTCCGACGACGAGGTCCAGATCTACTACCCAGGGCGCGCGCGCGTCCGCCAGGGCGTCCTCGGCGGCAAGCTGGAGGTCCTCGCGCACTGGCGGGGGGACGAGCTGGTCATCCAGGAGAAGAACGAGTTCGGCAAGCTCGCCCAGAGTCTGTCACTCAACCGCGAAGGCCGTCTCGCCGTCCTGCTCAGCCTGGACGACCGCCGGCTGAGGGTGCCCCTCCTCCTCCTGAGCGTCTACGACCGGGTCCCGGCGGAGCCCTGAGGTCGTTCTCGCGCCCGCCGCCACCAACGCCCACGCCCCAGGGGCGAGGACAACTCCCATGAACCAGCACCCGCCCGGGTTCTGGAGCGTTCCGGCGACGCATCTGCTCGAGCAGCTCGGAGCCACCTCCCGGGGCCTGAC
Source organism: uncultured Acidobacteriota bacterium (assembly GCA_963740655.1). Classification (GTDB taxonomy): domain Bacteria; phylum Acidobacteriota; class Vicinamibacteria; order Fen-336; family Fen-336; genus DATBSL01. The sequence continues at coordinate 343,054 of CAVUFF010000009.1, read as the reverse complement.
GAGCGTCGAGGCCAGGCAGCGACTCACACGCCTCGGCTCCAGTCTCCTGACGCCCAAGCGACGAACGAACGAGTTGGCGCTTGTGCTGGCTCAATTCAAGAGTCCCCTGATCCTGATTCTCTGCGTTGCCGCCGGGCTGTCCTTCTCTCTCCACGATCCGGTCGACGCCTCGATCATCCTGGCGATCGTCCTGGCGAGCGGCTTGCTCGGATTCTGGCAGGAGCGAGGCGCGGCCCACGCGCTCGAGAAGCTGCTCGCCATCGTGCGAACCAACGCCGTGGCGCTCAGGGACGGGGTCGAGCGGGAGACACCCGTCGAAGAGATCGTGCCGGGAGACGTGGTCGTCCTTTCGCCGGGGGGCAATCTGCCTGGCGACTGCCTGATCCTGGAGTCCCAGGACCTGTTCCTCGACGAAGCGACCCTGACGGGTGAGACCTATCCGGTCGCCAAGGCCGCAGCAACGCTGCCGCCCGAGACGCCCCTCAGTCAGCGGACGAACACGCTCTTCATGGGAACCCACGTGGTGAGCGGCCACGCCCAGGCCGTGGTCGTCGGCACGGGCAGGGCCACGGAGTTCGGCAGGGTTTCCGAACGGCTCAAGCTCCGGCCGCTTGAAACCGATTTCGAGCGCGGAGTCCGGCGGTTCGGCTATCTCCTGATGGAGGTGACGCTGGTGCTGGTCATCGCCATCTTCGCCATCAACGTCTACTTCCAGCGTCCCGTGCTCGAGGCCTTCCTCTTCTCCATGGCGCTGGCCGTCGGGCTGACTCCGCAGCTGCTGCCGGCGATCATCAGCATCAACCTGGCCCACGGCGCCAAACGCATGGCGCAGGCGAAGGTGATCGTGAGGCGCCTCGCGTCGATCGAGGACTTCGGCAGCATGAACGTTCTCTGTTCCGACAAGACGGGCACGCTGACCGAGGGGGTCGTCCGTTTGCGTTCCGCGCTCGACGTGCAAGGCGACGAGAGCGAGAAGGTGCTGCTCTACGCCTACCTCAACGCTTTCTACGAGACGGGATTCGTGAATCCCATCGACGAGGCGATCCGCACCCATCGTGCCTTCGATGTGTCTGCCTACAAGAAGCTGTACGAGCTTCCCTACGACTTCATCCGAAAGCGGTTGAGCATCCTGGTCTCGGAGGGCGGCCGGCGCCTGCTGGTGACAAAGGGCGCCCTGGAGAATGTGCTGGCGGTTTGCTCGACCGCGGAGACGGCCGCCGGCACGAAGCAGGAGATCGTCGGCGTGAGGGACGCGATCGACCAGCGCTTCGCGGACCTCAGCAGACAGGGGCTGCGTACGCTGGGTGTGGCATACCGGGACGTCGGGGTGGACACGCAGATCACCAGGGAGCACGAGGCCGACATGACCTTCCTGGGCTTTCTCGTGCTCTTCGATCCGCCGAAGCCGGGGATCGTGGACACGATCGGCCAGCTCGATCGCCTCGGCGTCTCGCTCAAGATGATCACCGGAGACAACCACCTGGTCGCAGCGCACGCGGCGCAGGCGGTCGGGTTGTCGAGCTCGCAGGTCCTCACCGGGCCGGAGCTCCACCGGATGAGCGACGAGGCATTGCTCCAACGCGTGAATGGCGTGAACGTCTTCGCCGAGGTGGAGCCCAATCAAAAGGAGCGGCTGATCGTCGCTTTGAAGAAAGCCGGCAACGTCGTGGGATACATGGGAGACGGCATCAACGACGCCTCGGCGCTGCACGCGGCCGACGTGGGGATCTCCGTGGAGAGCGCGGTGGACGTAGCCAAGGAGGCGGCCGACATCGTGCTCCTCGAGAAGGACCTGGAGGTCCTGGTGCAGGGCGTGCGTGAAGGGCGTGCGACCTTCGCCAACACGCTCAAGTACGTGTTCATGGCGACGAGCGCCAACTTCGGAAACATGTTCAGCATGGCGGGCGCCTCCCTCTTTCTGCCTTTCCTCCCGCTCTTGCCGAAGCAGATCCTGCTCACCAACTTGATGACGGACTTCCCCGAGATGACCATCGCCACCGACAGCGTCGACCACGAGATGCTGGATGAGCCGCGGCGCTGGGACATCCGTCTCATTCGCAGGTTCATGCTGACGTTTGGGCTGGTGAGCTCGGTGTTCGACTACCTCACCTTCGGCGTGCTGCTTCTCTTCCTGCATGCCACGCCGAACCAGTTCAGGACCGGCTGGTTCCTCGAGTCGGTCATCTCGGCGTCGCTGATCGTGCTCGTGATCCGGACGCGGCGGCCGTTCGTCCAGAGCAAGCCGGGCCGGCTCCTGCTGATGGCCACTCTCGCCGTCGTGACGGCAACGTTCGTTCTTCCCTACAGCCCGCTCGGCGGGATCCTGGGGCTTGCTCCGATGCCCGCGTCGTTTCTCGGCGCGCTCGGGGCCATCCTGGTGCTCTACATCGTCGCGGCGGAGCTGGCGAAGCGGGCCTTCTGGTCATGACCCGCCAAGCAGGCGGTTCTTCAACCAGCCCTCGAAGTCCTGTTGTTCGATGATGCGAGTGACCTCGACGAAGAGATGCAAGATCGTCTGCGCCGCGCGCTGGCACTCCGCCTCGGACAGCCACTCTGTCCGCAGCACCTTGCCCGATTCCGCGTTCACGTAGAGTGACTCGAAGTCGACCTGAAGCTCCGCATCGGCAAGGTCCTGCGGCCGCAGACCCAGCAGATGGGAGTGGAACGCGGAGGCGAGCCGCTCTTTCAACGGTGTGTCGGCCGTGGCCAGGGTGGCGACGGCGCGGTACAGCTTCTCCCACGCAGTGCTCAAGCCCATGCCTTCCTCCCGTCGGGCGCAGTCTACTCCGTCGCGCGTGTCGTCGTTGTCGATCGTAGCGTCGTCGGTGAGCCTGCCGCCGGCCTGCCGGTCGCGGCCGGAGGCGTTCAGCTCAGTCGCGGAGCACGACGGTGAGCAGAGCGCTGTGGACCTGCAGGCCGCCGTTGTAGTGGATGAAGCCGAGCTTGCGGAAGCGGTTCATGAAGTAGCTCACGCGCGAGCGCGTCGTGCCCACCATCGCGGCGAGCGTCTCCTGGCTCACCTTCGGGATCACGGTCTCCGGCCTCGACTCCTTGCCGAAGTGCGCGAGCAGCAGCAGCGTCCGGGCGAGCCGCTTCTCGCTGGAGTTGAAGAGCTGGTCCACCAGGTCCTCTTCGATCCGGACGTTGCGCGACAGCAGGTACGCGGTGAAGGACTCCGCGAACTCCGGCTCGCTGTGGAGCAGGTCGACCATGCTCTTCTTGCCCACGCGGATCAGGCTGGACGGCGCGATCGCGCTCGCGGTGGCCATGCGGAGGCTCTGGGCTGCCAGGCAGCCTTCGCCGAAGAAGCTGCCGCGCTCGAGGACGCCGACGACGGCCTCCTTGCCTCGCGTGGAGACGACCGTGAGCTTGACCTTGCCGCTCTGGATGAAGAACACGGCATCGGCCGCGTCCCCCTGGGAGAAGACGACCTGCTTGTTTCGATACGCACGGGTCGACTTTCCGTTCTCGATCTTCGTCAGGAATGTCGAAGCATCGAAGGCGATCGCCGTGCTGCCCCCCATATCCTCACCCCCTTGGCCCGGCCTTGGTCGCGAAAGCGGAGGTCGGCCTTCTTCGTCGGGCCAGGACCCACATTAGTCACGCGGAGTGGGCGAAAAGCAAGTCACGTCGGCGCACCGGGTCAGCGACTCGCTCGCGATTCGCCCGAGTGAGCCGAAGGGAACAGAGCGGTGTCTTTACCCAGTGACGCGCCGGCCACCGAGGAAGTTGAAGATCAGGACCACGAGCGCGAGGACCAGCAGCAGGTGGATCAGGCTACCGCCGACGTGGAGGCCGAAGCCCAGCAGCCACAGAATCGCGAGTACGAGGAAGATCGTCCACAGCATGATCGTGCCCTCCCTGGATTGGCCGCGCGCGGCTGCTGCCTTGGCACGCTTGGGGGTCGCGCCGTCGACCGTTCAACAGCTGCTAGCAAGATAGCCGCCCCGCGTCGGGACGTCTGTCCAATTGGGATCACTTTCGATCCCTCGCGGCTTCCGCCGCTCCCCTCCTACTGCTGCCGGTCCAGCCGCGAGCTGGTCTGCGTTGCGCGGTGGGTCGCGTCGTCGTTGACGGTCAGCGTCCGCAGCATCTGAGTGAAGGTCCGCGCCATCGAGTCGTAGCCGTTGCCGGGGACGATGCACAGGGCATAAATCACGTGGCCATCGGTGAGGCTCCGGGTCACGACAGTCACCCTCTCGTCCTGCCCGGTGACGGGGGAGCGACCGGAGAGCACCACCGAGAAGGACGGCGCCCCGTCGATCTGCTCTCGTCGTGCCTGGCCGTCCTGGGCTCGCAGGTACGAGTTCGACCGGATGATCTGACGGACCAGGTCGTCGGTCGCGTCCGCCAGGCTCCCGCGCCACTGGTCCGTGTCCTCGAAGGGAGCGTAGGAGCGCTGGCGGCTTTCCTGCTGGCGCTCGGTCTCCCCCTCGAAGGGCGCGTAGTGGTTGACGATCACCCCGTAGAGCATGGCCTGCTGGCCGTTACCCGTGTCGACGACGCCCCCGTCGGGCGCCATGGAAACGGCATATCCGGAGTTGGACTCGTAGGCCCGCCAGTTGTCAGGGTGCTCGATCGTGAAATAGCCATCGCGCTGCTCGAACCTCTGGAAACGCGAGGACGGCTGTTCCACCCGCACGTCGTACTCACCGCGGTCCTGGCTGCGGCTGTCCTGGCTGCGTGGCGCGTCCGAAAGCCGCGCGGCCCGCTGCGGGGAAGCGGGAGAGAGCTTCCGCAGGTCGGCCCTGATGCTGTCGAAGCCGCCCACATCCCTCGACCGCCGCCAACTTCAGGCTGCCGGCCTGTTCCCGAATGCGCGCCTCACGGTCGGCCGGCGGAGGGTGGCTGCTGAAGAATCGCTCCACCTTGCCAGGATCACGGCCCTGCTCGCTGCGGAGCAACTCGAAGAGGGTAGCCATGGCCACAGGGTTGTACCCGGCTCCGGCCATGATCTGCGCTCCGAGCTGGTCGGCCTGGTACTCGGCGTCGCGGCTGAACTTCAGGAAGACCGCGTTCAGCCCCAGGCCGCCGACCGCATTCACGATCTGCGCTGTGCTGTTGCCGTTTTTCCCCAGCAGCCCGCCGAGTATCCCGAGCCCGGCCTGGCCGAGATAGGCCTTCGAGGCCTGGTGTGTCCCGTGGCGCAGGGCCACGTGGGACATCTCGTGGGCCAGCACGCCGGCCAGCTCCGCTTCGCTTCGCGCCGCCTCGACCAGGCCGCGGTTCACGTACATCGGTCCGCCCGGCAGCGAGAAGGCGTTGATCTCGGAGGAGTTCACGGCCTTGATCGCGTAGGGATAGCGCGCGCCCGGAGCCTTCGCTGCCAGCTTGCTGACGATCTTGTTCAGGTAACGGTCCACGTTTCGGTCTCGCAGCAACGGCAGCTGCCGCTCGGCCTCCACCGCGGATTGACGTCCGATTTCGACGTCCTGCTGCACGCTGAACAGGTTGAAGCCCGGCGTGGGCATCGCGCGATCGGTCTCGTCGTCGCCGCGAGCCACGAGAGGCGCACAGAAGACGAGAGAGCCCACGAGCAAAACCGACGACAGCCATACTGTTCTCTTCATCCTCTTATCTCCGTAACGGGCGGCGCCGTGTTTCACAAGCGCGCTTCGTTGGTAAGCCGGACGGTTATTCGGCTGCCGGCTGCCAGCTCCACTTCCCTACCCGTGTTGGCCAGCACGACGCCGGTACCGGCCGCGCCGCCGATCAGGGTCCCGATCGCGGCACCCTTTCCCCCCTTGGCGATTGCGCCTACGATCGCGCCGGCGCCGGCGCCGATCCCGATGGTCACGGCGTCTTTCTTGTGAGTGTCGCCGGCGGTGATGTCGATCGCCCTCGTGCCGATGGCGTGTTCTTTACCGTTGAGAACGAGAGTGTCGAAGTCGAAGGCGAGGCGGGCACGAGTCTTGACGCGGCCCGACGACACTGCGTGGGTCACCCGGCCGCGAATCTCGCTTCCGGCCGGCACGACCACCGTCTCGCCAACGCTCACGTCCTCGGCGAGCTTCGCCACGACAGGGTCCCCCGCGCGGCTCGTCTCCGACGACATCGACGTCTCGAGCACGAGGGAGAGCGTCGCTCCTTCCGGGACGACGACGGGGGCGGGCCTGAAGGCGCTCAGCAAGCCTCCCGGCTGCTTGCTTTCGTTCGCGCGAGGGGCTTCGCTGCCGGCGTTGCAGCCCGCGAGCAGCACCGCCGCCGACACCACGGCCATGGAGCGGTTGAGGAGCCTCATGCTGACCCTAGCGCCGCGAGAACCGGGCCGCTCTCTAGCCACCACCCTCAAAGCCTGCCCGCCAGCAGCAGCACGACCAGGACCACGACGACCAGGCCCAGGCCGCCGCTCGGACCGTAGCCCCAGCTCCGGCTGTGGGACCACGTGGGGAGGACTCCCAACAGCACGAGAACGGCGACGACCAGAAGGATGGTGATCATTGCGGACTCCTTGCCCTTCACTCTCTCGGAATGAAGCAGATTGCACGCTAGCAGGCCCGGCCTGGCCCCGCTGTTCAATCCAGCTCACACCGGTCGGCAGGCGGATGCCCGACCGTTTCCATTTCGAGCCTGGTGCCTGGAATCCGCTCGGGCGGGCGGCGGGAAGCGCTCCTCTGGCCTATTCCGCCACCCGCACCCGCGCGGGGCGGAGCAGCTGGTCGTTCCAGAGGTAGCCCGGGCTGTCCGCGTAGGCCACGGTTCCCGGCACGCCGCCCACGATGCGAACCGTATCCATGGCCTCGTGGCGCGTGGGGTCGAAGCGCTGGCCGACGCTCTCGAACGACGTCACTCCCTCGGCTTCCAGCAGGCTGCCCAGCCGGCGCCGCATCCCGTAAAGGCCGGCGGCCACCGAGTCGGGCGACTGGTCGACGTGAGCCAGGGCGCGATCGAAGCCGTCGGCCAGATCGGCGAGAGCCAGCAGCAGCTCCCGCTTGGCGTGCCGGACGGCCACGTCGCGATCTCGTTCGACCCGGCGTCTGTAGCCTTCGTAGTCGGCTCTCGTGCGCAGATGGCGATCCCGCTCCTGCTGGAGCTCGGCTCGCAGCTCCTCCACTTCGGCCGGCTCCGAGCTCGCCAGAATCGTTTCGCCTTCAACGGAGTCTTCCGTCACCCTGCTCGTCCGATGCGTTGCCGGGTTCAACCGCTGCTGCGGCATCGCCCTCCCGCTCGCGCGCTTGGCACGTTGGCCCGACGCTACTTCTCCTTGGTCTCGATTTCAGAATCCACCTGCCTCACGCCGGCGACGGCGTAGGCGCCTTCGATGGCCCGAAGCTCGTTTGCGAGGTTCGCGGTGCTTCCGTCGAGGATCACGAGGCCGTTGTCGACCGACTTCACCTTGATCCCCTCGAGGCGCTCGTCCGCCTTCAGCGCCTTTTCGACCGCATCCTTCACATCCTTGTCAGCGGCCTTCACCGACTCCTGGCGGGACTGCTTGACGACCTGCAGCAGGTTCTTGACCTCCGTCACGCCGCCGACGGCGCGGACCGTGACTTCGGCTTTTTCCTTCACCGCCTCGCTCTCGACCGTCCCGTGCAGCGTCACCTTGCCGTGCTCGGTGTCGACCTTGACGGCGTTGCGGCCCGCTCCGTCCGTGGTCATCAGCGCGATCCTGATCTTGGTCGTGATCCAGGTGTCGTCGCTCGCCTGCGCCGGAGCACTGCCGACGCCCCAGGCCACGACAAGAGCCGCCAGCATCACAGCCTGCTTTCTGATTGAGCTCATCACGCCTCCTTGAGAAAGAACGATTGATCCCACGCGGGGGGACCGCCCGGGACACTAGTGGACCTTGCGCCGGCTCTTCAGGAAGCGTTGCCGCACCCTGGCCACCAGCTGGCGATCCGTCATCTTGTCGACGGCCTCGATGCCGACGATGCGCCCGCGGAGAGCTGCCTTTCCAAGTCGGTCTGCGAGCTCGCCCTTTGCCTCGCCAGGACCCAGTAGCAGGATGGCGTCAGCATCTCGAATGCACGCGACGACTTCGTCGTAGTACTTGTCGAGGTGGCCGGTGAATCGCCTGTCTCGCTGGTCTTCCGCGGAGTCCTCCTGGGCCGCACCGGAGTATCGAACGTGCTTCTCCATGTTCGACGCGACCTGCCTCGTCTCCCCGGTCTTGCCTGCGAGGGTCGCGATGACCGCCTTCCTGTGATCGATCCACACGCCCACTTCACGTCGCATGAAGTCCACCCCCCAATTCCTCGCGCAACTTCATGCGTCGGATCACCCCGTTCAAAGTCAGCAGGCCCACGAGTCGCTCTCCCTGCATGACGAGGAGTCGCGCGGTCCCGGCCTGGGCCATCCTTGCGATCGCGAGCGGCAGCGCCGCGTCTGGATCGATGACGAGTGCATCCGTCAGCGGGCGCATGGCGCCCTGAACGGAGGTCGCCTCCCGCTCTTCCGCCGACAGCCGCAGGACGTCCTTCAGGCAGAGCAGGCCGACGACCGCCTCGCCCCGCGTCACGGGATAGCTGCCGTAGCCGGTTCGCATGAAGTACTCGCGGGCGGCTTCGGCGACGGAGCCGCTCCCGGGCAGGGTCGCGACGCCTTCCACCATCGCGTCACGGACCGCGACGCCCCGCAGCGCCTCGTCGAGGCGCACCTGCTGGTAGCTGGAGAGCGAGGCGTCCTTGATGAACCAGCCGATCAGGATGTACCAGAGGCCGCCGATCGAGTCCCCCCGCAGCAGGCTGAACACGCCCGTGAAGATGAGCAGGAAGGCGAAGAACGTCCCAGCTCCGCTGGCGATGCGCGTGGCGCGTGACTTGCCCAGGGGACCCCACAGCACGCCACGCAGCAGACGCCCTCCGTCCATCGGGAAGGCGGGGACGAGGTTGAAGAGCGCGAGCACCACGTTGATCAGCGCCAGGTACTTCGCTACCGCGACGCCCGCGGGACCCAGGAACGGCACGCTCGCGAGCGCGTAGAACAGGCCCGCGAGAATGAGGCTCGCGACGGGACCGGCGGCGGCCATCCAGAACTCGGCCCGCCCGTCCTTGGGATCCTTCTCGAGCTGTGCCACGCCTCCGAAGACGAACAGCGTGATCGAGCGTGTGCGCAGGCCCAGGCGACGCGCCACGACGGCGTGCCCCAGCTCGTGGAACAGGATCGAGACGAAGAAGAGCAGCGACGCCACGAGGCCCTTCGCCCAATAGGAGGAGGCCGGCAGATCGGGAGTCTGCGCCGGGAAGTAGCCCGTCGACAGGGTCCAGGCGATAAGCCCGAAGATGATCAGCCAGCTGAAGTGGACGTAGATCGGAATCCCGATCACCCGCGCGATCTGGACGTGGTCCGTGCGACTGCTCACGCTCATGACCCCTTCCGCTAGGCGCTGTGCAAGACCACCTTCAAGGCGCGCTCTTTCGCGGCGTTGCCGAACGTGTCGTACGCCTTCATGGTATCGGCCAGGCCGAAGCGATGCGTCACCAGCTTCGTGGGCTCGAGCCGTCCCGACTGCACCAGCTTCAGAAGCATCGGTGTCGTGACCGTGTCGACGAGCCGCGTCGTCAGGGTGATGTTGTGGGCCCACAGCTTCTCGAGGTGGAGAAGCGCGGGCTTGCCGTGAACGCCCACGTTGGCGAGGCGGCCGCCCGGCGCCAGGATCGACTGGCAGATGTCGAACGTGGCGGGGATGCCCACGGCCTCGATCGCCACGTCGACGCCCGCGCCACCCGTGAGCGCCATGACTTTCTGCACGGCCGCGCCGTCGCCGCTGCTGACGGCCTTCGTTGCCCCCAGCGAAAGCGCCACCTGGAGCCGGTTGTCGTCAAGGTCGATCATCACGATCTCGGCCGGCGAGTAGAACTGCGCGGTGAGCAGCGCCGCGAGGCCGATCGGGCCCGCTCCGACGATCGCGACCGTGTCGCCAGGCTTCACCTGCCCGTTCTGGACGCCGCACTCGAAGCCGGTCGGGAGGATGTCGCTCAGCATCACCATCGCCTCCGCGTCGGCGTCCGGCGCCAGCCGATGCAGGCTGGTGTCCGCGTGCGGGATCCGGACGTATTCGGCCTGGGTCCCGTCGATCGTGTTGCCGAGGATCCAGCCCCCGCTGCGGCAGTGCGAGTACATCCCCTTCCTGCAGAAGTCGCACTTGCCGCAGGACGTGATGCACGAGACGAGCACCTTGTCCCCCTTGCGCACACCGGACACCGAGGCGCCCACGTCGTCGACGATGCCGACCCCCTCGTGGCCGAGGATCCGGCCGTCGGTGACGGTCGGCACGTCGCCCTTCAGGATGTGGAGGTCGGTTCCGCAGATGGTCGACGTCGTGATCCGCACGACCGCGTCGGTCGCGTCACGGACCTCGGGCCTTGGCCTCGTCTCCCAGGCTCGCTTCCCCGGACCGTGATAGACGAGGGCGTCCATCGTCGCACCACCCGCTCGAGTCTTCGTGCGGTTTTCCTCCAGCAACCCCGCCGCGGGCCCCTTCATGGCCGCCTCGTCGCGGGATCCGCGGTGACGGACTGCGCGGGAAGCGCAGGAATCTTCGCGAGCTCGAGCGGCGTCAGGCGCGAGCGATCGCAGTAGCCGCGGCCCCGGAGGCACGCCTTGTAGTTGCGGGCCCGCTCCGCGGCGGCCATCGCCGCTGCCTCGGATGGACTCAGGATGGAGTAGTCGCAGTTGTCCTGGCCGGCACGGCAGGCGGCCAGGTTGCGCTCGCGCACGGCCAGGTCCACCTGCTGCGCCTCCTGCTGTCCGAGCTTCGAGGAGTCGCAGCCGTCCCAGCCCTGCATGCAGTCCGAGAGGTTGCGCTGGCGATCGGCGAGCTGGACGTCACGCGCTTCCGCCCGGGTGAGCCCCGAATGGTCGCAGTCGCGGGCATCGGCCCGGCAGTCCGAGACCATCCGCTCGCGCGCGCCGGCCGCGACCTCCGCACGCTCGGCGTCGGTGAAACCCGCCTCGTCGCAGGTCCCGATGCCGTCCTTGCAGGCGCTCAGGCGCCCCTTGCGAGCGGCCGTCTCCACGTCGCGCGCTTCGGCCCGCGTCAACCGGGACGGATCGCAGGCGCCGATGCGGTCGCTGCAGTTTTCGACGTTGCTGTCATGCTCCGCGACCGCCAATGCCGCCGCCTCCGCCGGGTTCAGCCTCGAGCGGTCACAGGCCTCGCGCCCCCTCCGGCAATCCGAGACATCCCGCGCATGGTCGGCGCGAGCCACTTCGGTCTGCTCCGAAAGGCTCAAGAGCGAGCGGTCGCACGTCGCCGAGCCTTGCTTGCAGGCCAGAAGGTTCGCTGCCGGATCAGGGGGCCCGGCCAGCAACAACGCTGGCCACAGGCTCACGCAGGCCACGATGGCCGGGTTTCTCCAGAATCGCTTATTCATGGTTCACCTCAGTACATCCCGCCCTCGGGGCTCATCCCACCGCCCGGAGCGCTTTCCCCCTTTTCTGCGGGGCTTTCACAGATCACGGCTTCGGTGCTGAGCAGCAGCGAGGCGATGGAGGCGGCGTTCTGCAGGGCGGACCGCACGACCTTGGTCGGGTCGATCACGCCCGCCTCGACCAGGTTCTCGTACTCGTCCGTCTGCGCGTTGTATCCCTCGTCGCCCTTCAGCTCTCGGACCCGCGCCACGACCACCGCACCCTCGTGCCCGGCGTTGTTGGCGATCTGGCGCAGCGGCTCCTCGAGCGCGCGGCGGATGATGCCGATGCCGACCGCCTCGTCGCCCTCGGCCTTCACGGCCGCGACGGCGCCCAGGCAACGCAGCAGCGCAACGCCGCCGCCGGCGACGATGCCCTCCTCGACCGCGGCTTTCGTCGCGTGCATCGCGTCCTCGACGCGGGCCTTCTTCTCCTTCATCTCGGTCTCGGTCGCAGCCCCGACCTTGATCACCGCGACGCCGCCGACCAGCTTGGCGAGCCGCTCCTGCAGCTTCTCGCGGTCGTAGTCGGACGTGGTCTCCTCGACCTGGGTGCGCAGCTGCTTGACGCGGCCCTCGATGTCCTTGGCCTTGCCCGCCCCCTCGATGATCGTCGTGTTGTCCTTGTCGATCGTGATCTTCTTGGCCTTGCCGAGGTCTTCGATCTTGAGGTTCTCGAGCTTGATGCCGAGGTCTTCGGTGATCGCCTTGCCGCCGGTGAGGATCGCGATGTCCTCGAGCATGGCCTTCCTGCGGTCGCCGTAGCCCGGAGCCTTGACGGCCGCGACCTGCAGCGTGCCGCGGAGCTTGTTGACCACGAGCGTCGCGAGCGCCTCGCCCTCCAGGTCCTCGGCGAGGACCAAGAGCGGCTGGCCGAGCTTCGCCACCTGCTCCAAGAGCGGCAGCAGGTCCTTCATCGCGGAGATCTTCTTCTCGTGGATCAGCACCACCGCGTTCTCGAGCACGCACTCCATCCGCTCGGGGTCGGTCACGAAGTAGGGCGAGAGGTAGCCGCGGTCGAACTGCATGCCCTCCACCACCTCGAGTGAGGTCTCCATCGACTTCGCCTCTTCGACCGTGATGACACCGTCCTTGCCGACCTTCTCCATCGCCTGCGCGATGATGCCGCCGATCGTCTCGTCGTTGTTCGCCGAGATCGTTCCGACCTGGGCGATCATCTTGCCCTTGACCGGCTTGCTGAGCTTCTTGAGCTCTTCGGTCACGGCCAAAACCGCCCGCTCGATCCCGCGCTTGAGCGCCATCGGGTTGGCCCCCGCCGTGACGTTCTTGCTGCCCTCGCGGTAGATCGCCTGCGCCAGCACCGTCGCCGTCGTCGTGCCGTCGCCCGCCACGTCGGAGGTCTTGCTCGCGACTTCCTTCACCATCTGTGCCCCCATGTTCTCGAGGGGCTCCTTGAGCTCGATCTCCTTCGCGACCGTGACACCGTCCTTGGTGATGAGCGGCGAGCCGAACTTCTTGTCCAGCACGACGTTCCTGCCCCGCGGGCCGAGCGTCACGCGGACGGCGTCGGCCAGGCGGTTGACGCCGCGCAGGATCGCCTGGCGCGAGTCGTCACCGTACGTGATCTGCTTCGACATTTTCTAGCCTCTTATCCCATCACCGCGAGGACTTCGTCCTCGCGAACGATCACGACTTCCTCGCCGTCGATCTTGATCTCGGTCCCGGAGTACTTGCCGAACAGGACGCGGTCGCCCACCTTCACGTCGAGCGGCAGCTTCTTCCCGTTCTCCAGCACCCGGCCGTTGCCGACCGCCAGCACCTTGCCCTGCATCGGCTTCTCTTTCGCCGTGTCGGGGATGATGATGCCGCCTTTGGCGGTCTCCTTCTCTTCGATCCGGCGGACCAGCATGCGATCGTGAAGCGGTCGTACCTTCATGGCTTTCGCTCTCCTATCGACGGGCGGCTCTCAACCGGACCACTCCACGGTAGTCCTCGCAGAAGCAGAGGACTAGTCGATTGTTCTGTATTGATCCATCGGCCCAGGCCGATGGTCGCCGGGGCAATGTCGGCGATGGGTCCCGCCGTTTCGGGCTTGGCCGGACCGCTCAGGTACGCGCCGATCCGGTCTTCCATCGCCTGTGGAAACTGTGGGACCGTCCCAACCAGGGCATCCCTGTAAACGCGCGCCATGATCTCCTGAAAGATCGGCAGCGCCGTGCGGCCGCCGGTCTCTCTGGAGCCCAGCGTGTGGTTGTCGTCGAAGCCGATTCGGACCGCGACCGTGATGCCCTGCGGTCCATAGGTGGACCCGACGAAGAGGGCGTCCCTGAACTCGCTCGTGGTACCGGTCTTGCCCATCACCGGGATCGGGAAGGCACTTCCGCTGAGAGCATGGGCGGTGCCGCCGGGAAGGCGGATCACGCCGCGCAGCCCCTCCTGGATCAGCGCCAGGCTATCCCAGGGAATCACCCCGGCCGCTCCCGGCGCCTCGTAGAGGAGGCGGCTGGCGCTGTCGGTGACGCGCGCGATCACGTGCGGCTCCGCACGCACCCCCGAGGCCATGCCTCGATAGGCGCCGGCGAGCTCGAGCAACCGCACCTCGGACGCACCGAGGGCCGTGCTGAGGTAGGGGGTGAGCGGCGTGTGGATGCCCAGATCCCGGCAGGTCCGGATGACCTTCTCGATGCCGACGGTCTCGGCGATCCACACGGCGACTGCGTTCCTGGACTCGGCGAGCGCCTGGCGGGCGGGGATCGAACCCTTGAACGTGTCGTCGTAGTTGGCGATCCACTTGACCCCGTCGCTCGCGGAGTCGTCTGGCACGCTGATCGGCTGGTCCGGCACCGTGGCATCGAGCGTGAGACCGCTGCGAAACGCGGCCAGGTACACGAACGGCTTCATCACCGATCCGGGCTGACGCAGCGAGCCGGTCACGCGGTTGTAGTCGGAGTAGCGGCTGGAACGAAGGTTGTAGCGCTGGCGCCCGCCCGCCTCGGCGAGGATCGCGCCGTCGGCGTTGGCCAGCACCACCACCGAGCCCTGGGTGAGCCCGCGCGCGCGAGGATGCCGCTCCTCGTAACGAGCGAGGCCGTTCTCCAGGGCCTCGTTGACGACCTGCTGCACACGCTGATCGATCGTGGAGCGCACGCTGATCCTGCCCTGGAACAAGTCCTCCACGGTGAAGAGGGCGCCGCCGTGCTCCTGCAGCTCGTCCAACACGTGCTCGATCACCGCCGGTGCGTCGGTCTTCGCCAGGACAGGGCGGACGACGCCCAGCGGCTCGGCCTGGCAGCGCCGGGCGAGCTCGTCGGGGATGTAGCCGTTCCTGGCCATCAGGGCCAGGATCTGGTTGCGGCGCTGCAGCGACCGCGCGTTGCCGGCGACGGGCGCATAGTCGCGGGGCGACTTGCCGATCCCCGCAAGCAGCGCCGCGCGGCCGGCGTCGAGCGTCGTGTAGCCCGCCAGTGGCTTGTCGAAGTAATACTCGGAGGCCGCGCCGAAGCCGTAGCGGCCGCTGCCCATGTAGATGAAGCTCGCGTAGCGGGCAAAGATCTCGCGCTTCGCCTGCTCCCGCGTTCCGTACTGCTGGCGCATCGCCTCCTCGAGCCAGAGCGAGAGGCGCACTTCTTCCAGCTTCCGAAGCAGCTTGTTGGTGGCGGGGGCGCCCAGCACGGCCGACATCACTCGCGCCAGCGTCAGGCCGCGCAGGAACACGGCATCGTCGTTCAGGCGGGCGGTGAGGTACCCCAGGAAGTAGACGCGCACCAGCTGCTGCGTGATCGTCGAGCCTCCCTGGGCCAGCCGCAGCCGCAGCCCCGAGCCGTTCTGCCACTCCGAGAGCGAGCGCACCACCGTCTTCTCGATCACCCGCGGCAGCGCGCCGTAGTCGACTCCCGAATGCGAGAGAAAGTTCTTGTCTTCGGCCGCGAGGATGGCGTGCCGCACGACGAGCGGTACCTCGTCGTACGTGACCACTCGCCGGTACTCGCGTGCGAGCTGGATCACGACGTTTCCCCCGGCGTCCGTGACCTCGCCCGTCGTGGGGGGTTGGAACAGGATGAACGGAGCGAGCTCGGGAAGCTCGCTGCGGTCGAAGTAGACGTGCTGCACGAGGGCGGCCGGCGGCAACAGCATCAGGATCGCGACGATCGGGCCGGCGATGCGCACCGCCCGCTGCGACCAGGCGGCACTCAGGCGACGAGCCGCCGCCCTGCCCGCCAAGCGCGCACCGCTCGCGGCGGCCACACCCGCGCGTTTGACCCACCGGACGAGCCCACCGATCTCGAGACGCAGCCGGACGCCACGACGTGCTTGCGCTACCGGGATGGGACCCATGGCCTGGAAACTCACAACCCCCCACCCGAAGCTACTCGCCCCTGTTCGGCTCGTCTGTTCAATCGGGCACAGGTTTGCGTCTGGCCGGGAGGGGCTACCTGCGGAGGATTGCAGCTATACTCGCCACCCGGTGCAGACTTCCGAGCTGGCTACCGTCGTCTCCAACCTTGCGGTATGCCGCGGCGGAGGAAAGGCAAGCGCGAGGTGGGACCGCCCGAGAGCGACCAGGAACTCAGGGAATTCCTAGACCAGGCCACGGTGGGCCTGCGCTTTGTGAGTCCCGAGGGGCGCATCCTGTGGGCGAACAAGGCCGAGCTGGAACTCATCGGGCACGCCGAGTCCGAGTACGTCGGCCAGCACATCGCCCCGTTCCTGGTCGAGCCGAATGCCGCAGCCGACATTCTGGGCCGGCTGGCCCGCCACGAGCGTATCGAATCCTACGAGACCCAGCTTCGAGCCAAGGACGGCTCGATCAAGCAGGTCCTGATCGACGGAACCGGGCTCTTCCGCGACGGCCGGCTCGTCCACGCCCGCCTGATGACTCGCGATCTCACCAACCTGATGCAGCGGGAGCGGGTGGCGCGCCATCGCGCCGAGGCGACGAGCCAGCTCCAGGACGAGTTCCTGGCCCTGCTCTCCCACGAGCTGCGCACGCCTCTCGGCGCGATCCTGGTCTGGCTCGGGCTGCTGCGCCAGGGCGGGTTCGATGCCGCCGAGAAGGAGCGTGCGCTCGCGATCATCGAGCGCAGCGCGCACTCGCTGGAGCGCATCGTCGAGGACCTGGTTCACGCGTCGCGCATCGCGGCGGGCGGGCTCATGCTCCACACCCAGCTCGTGGACCTGCGCAGCGTGGTCCAGGTCGCCGTCGATGCCTCGGCGGGCGAAGCGGGCGTCAAGGGCCTTTCGATGGCCTGGACCGCCGGGCCAGTCCCGATCTGGGTGAGAGGAGACCCCGGCCGGTTGCAGCAGGCCGTGTCCAACCTGCTGTCGAACGCGGTCAAGTTCACTCCCGCCGGAGGCGACGTGCAGGTCTGCCTGGACACAGTCGACCAGCAGGCCCGGCTCTGCGTAAAGGACAGCGGCGAGGGGATGAGCCCTGCGTTCCTGCCGTTCGCCTTCGAGAGGTTTCGGCAGCAGGACGGTAGCGGCGTCCGCGCCCACCACGGGCTCGGGCTGGGTCTCTACGTGGTGCGCCACGTCGTCGGGCATCACGGTGGCTTCGTGAGTGCGGAGAGCCCCGGGCCAGGCCGGGGCAGCACCTTCACGGTGCTGCTCCCGCTCGCGGCAAACCCCCATCCGGAGGCGAGTCCTGCGAGGGAGGCCGCTCCCGATGGCGACCGACCCCGGGAAGGGCTCACGGTCCTGCTGGTCGACGACGACGAGGACCTGCGCGAGGCGCTCCGGCTGATTCTCCAGCAGAACGGGATGGTCGTCACGACGGCGGCTTCCGCACGGGAGGCCTACGACCTCGTGCTTCGTCTGCAACCCGACATCCTGCTGAGCGACGTGGCCATGCCCGGCGAGGACGGCCTGGCGCTCATCCGTCGCGTGCGCCTGCTGCCGCCCGGGGGCGGTGGGCTCATCCACGCCGCGGCGCTCTCGGCGTACGCCGGCGCTGCAGACCGTCGCGCCGCGCTGCTGGCCGGTTTCCAGGCCCACGTCGCGAAGCCCGTGGATCCGGCTCACCTGCTCGGCGTCATCGCGAGGCTGACCCGAAAGAGCGCGGGCGGCGCCGCATGACATCGAGCTCACTTCCCCGGGCCCTGATTGTCGACGACGACCTGGGCCTCCTGGCGGGGCTCGGCGAGCTCGTCAGGCGCGAAGGCCTGGCCGTGGCCGAAGCCAGCACGCTGAAGCAGGCCCGCGAGGAAATCGCCGCCAATCCGCCCGACATCCTGCTGGTCGATCTCAGCCTGCCGGATGGCAACGGACTCTCACTGCTCGATGCCTTCGAGCCCGCCTCGGCTCCCGAGGTCGTGCTGATCACGGGAAATGCCAGCGTCGAGACCGCTGTAGAAGCCCTGCGCCACGGCGTGACCGACTACCTGACGAAGCCGGTGGACTTCGCCCGCGTCAAGATGGCCCTCGGCAACGTGACCCGCGCCCTGAAGCTGCGGGGCGAGATCGGTTCGCTGCGGGGAGACCTGCGCAAGCTGGGCCGCTTCGGCGCGCTCGTAGGCGTCTCGCCGCCGATGCAGAGGGTCTACGATCTGATCGAGCGCGGGGCCGCGACCGAGGCCAGCGTCTTGATCAGCGGCGAAACCGGCACCGGGAAGGAGCTGGTCGCAAGGACGATCCACCGCCTGAGCCGTCGGAGCAAAGAGGCGTTCCTGCCGGTGAACTGCGGAGCGTTGTCGACACACTTGATCGAGACCGAGCTGTTCGGCCACGAGCGCGGCAGCTTCACCGGCGCGGACAGGATGCACAAGGGATACTTCGAGCGCGCCCAGGGGGGCACCCTGTTTCTCGACGAGATCACGGAGAAGGTCGAGATCCAGATCCCGCTGCTGCGAGCGCTCGAGACGTCCGCGGTGACCCGAGTCGGCGGACGCGAGGAGATCAAGGTCGACGTGCGTATCGTCGCGGCGACCAGTCGCGAGGTCAATGAGGCGGTCGCGGCCGGCAAGCTGCGCGAGGACCTCTATTACCGTCTGAGCGTGTTCCCGATCCGGCTGCCCCCGCTGCGCGAGCGAGGCGAAGACATCGGACTCCTGGCCGAGCAGTTCCTGGGCGAGCTGAACGAGGCGGAGGGCACGACCAAGCACTTCACTCGTGCGAGCCTCGAGCGGCTGCAACGGCATGGCTGGCCCGGCAACGTGCGCGAGCTGCAGAACGTCGTCCGGCGCGCCTTCATCGTTGCCGCCGAGGACGTGGACGTCGATTCGCTGCCGCTCGGGGTCACCGAGGTGGCGGCGGCAGCCACGAGTCTGGTCACGCGAATCGGGACGCCCATCGCCGAGGCGGAGCGCCGCCTGATCCTGGCAACGCTGGAGCACTGCGGCGGCGACAAGAGGAAGACCTCCGAAGTCCTGCAGATCAGCGTGAAGACCCTCTACACTCGCCTGAGTCAATACAAGGGTGCTGACCTCGAATAGCACCGACTTCGGGCTCCCGCAGCGGCGCGTGGGGTCCGGCGCTTTGTAGAAATTTCGGGTTGGCCTCGAAGGCCACGCATCGCGTTGGCCTCGCATGGGGTGTCGCGTCCCCGCAGCCAATCCTCGCGCACGATTCTTGCAGTCTTTGACAGAAGGTGGCTCGCCAACGTCGCGCGGTCGTGGCATTCGCGCTCGTGGCCGGAGCTGTTGAGGCCGAGAAGAAGGCGGCTGAATGCGCCTGATCGTGGAGCCGGACGACGGCATCCGCCCGGTGATCTCGGCCATTCACAAGGCGAAAAAGAGCATCGACATCGGAATCTTCCGCCTCGACCGGGGCGACGTCGCCCGAGAGATCCGGGCGGCGGTCGCGCGCGGCGTGCCCGTGCGCAGCCTGATCGCCCACACGAACCGCGGCGGAGACAGGCGGCTTCGAAAGCTCGAACAGGACCTGCTGAAGACCGGGGCCAGCGTGCGACGCACCGACGACGATCTGCACCGTTACCACAACAAGATCATGATCGTGGACCGCGCCACCCTCTACGTGCTGGGCTTCAACTACACCGCCCTGGACGTGAACAAGAGCCGGAGCTTCGGGGTCGTCACGAAGAAGCGCGAGCTGGTGCAGGAGGCGATCAAGCTGTTCGAGGCCGACTCGCTGCGGCGGCCCTACACGACCGGCCCGAAGGCCTTCGTCGTGAGCCCTGTGAACGCGCGCGAGCGGCTCGCGGCATTCCTGCGGGGCGCGCGAAAGCAGCTGCTGGTCTACGACCCCAAGCTCACCGACCCCACGATGATCCGCATCCTGCAGGAGCGCGTGAGCGCGGGCGTGAGCGTGCGCATCCTGGGCAAGCTGGGCAAGCGCGGGGCGGGTCTCACGGCCGAGAAATTCCCCGGCAAGCGGCTGCACGTGCGGGCCATCGTCAGGGACGGGCGGCAGGCGTTCGTGGGCAGCCAGGGCCTTCGGAAGCTGGAGCTGGACGGCCGTCGCGAGGTGGGCGTGATCGTCAAGGATCCGAAGGTCGTGGCCCGCATGGCGGCCGTCTTCGAGTCCGACTGGGCTCTGACGGACCGCGCCAGGAAGGACGTCAAGGACGCTCGGAAGGATGAGAAGGCTGAGGCCAGGGCCGAGGTCAGGGCCGAAGCGGAGGTCGAAGCCGAGGCCGAAGCCAGGGTCGAAGCGAAGGCCGAAGTGAAGGCCGAAGCCAAGGCCGAAGCCAAGGAGGAGGCCGAAGCCGAAGCCGAAGCCAAGGTCGAAGCGAAGGCCGAAGCCAAGGCCGAAGCCAAGGAGCAGGCCGTCGCAGGGTGACGGGAGAGACGCCATGACGACCTCGCATCACTTGCCCCCGGCGGCGCGGCGCGTCTCTTGATCGGAACCGTGGCGGCGCTCTGCCTGGTCGTTCCCTTCCTAGCCGGCCCCCGCCAAAGCCCCGAACCACAGAACGAGGCCGCCAAGGTCGAGAAGAAGATGGAAAAGGCCCTCGGGATGGCGCGCCAGGCCGAGGCGCTCAGGCATTTCGAGGAGGAAGTGGCGGAGTACGCGGAGCTCCACGCCAAGCAGCTCGCCAAGCTCGGATCGCACCTGCCGGCCGACGCCCAGGGGACGGTCGCCGCACAGAAAGCCCTCGCTCGCGCGATAGCGGCGAAGCGCGCCAAGGCCAAGCCCGGAGACATCTTCCTGCCGGAGGTCCAGCCCCTGTTCCGGCGGCTCATTGCGGAGCAGCTCGAGGGCCCGGATGGGCTCGACGCGCGGAAGGCGGTTCTCGAAGGCAATCCGGAGGACGCGGATTCGGTCCCGGTCGTGGTGCGCGTCAACGCCGAGTACCCGCCCGGCGCACCACGATCGACGGTGCCGCCGAGCCTGCTGCTGACGCTTCCGCCCCTGCCGGCGTGTCTGCACTACCGGTTCGTCGACCGCGACCTGGTCCTGGTCGATTCCGTGGCCCAGCTCATCGTGGATTTCCTGCCGGCCGCCGCGCCCGACCTCGCAATCCAGTGACCTCATGACTCGCTCGATGCTGAGCCGGCTCCTCGTCGTCCTCTGGCTGGCGTTGTGTCCAGCCCCGACCGTTCCCCTCGACACGGCGACCGCGGCCCAGGTGACCGTCACCAGCCCGCTCACGCTGCCGCGCAAGGACCGCTCCGTCCGGTTTGCGGTGATCGGCGACACGGGGACAGGCGATCGAGGGCAGTACGAGGTGGCGAAGCAGATGGCCACGTTTCACGACGCGTTCCCGTTCGCTTTCGTGATCATGCTGGGAGACAACGTCATCGGGTCCGACACACCCGAGGACATGCGGACCAAGTTCGAGACGCCCTACAAGCCGCTCCTCGACGCCGGAGTCGTGTTCCATGCGGCTCTCGGCAACCACGACAACCCGACCCAGCGCTTCTACAAGCTCTTCAACATGGGAGGCGAGCGTTACTACGCCTTCCAGGCGTCCGAAGCCGGGACGACGAATCCGACCGAAGCTGGCGTGCAGTTCTTCGCACTCGACACCGACTACCTGGACAAGCCGCAGCTCGACTGGCTGGAGAAGGCGCTCGCCTCTGCGAGCCCAGGCTGGAAGATCCTGTTCTTCCATCATCCCTTGTACTCGTCCGGCAGCACCCACGGATCGGCGCTCGAATCCAGGGCGATCCTGGAGCCCCTCTTCGTCAAGTACGGCGTGAGCGTCGTGTTTGCGGGGCACGACCACATCTACGAGCGCACCAAGCCCCAGAAGGGGGGCATTGTGTACTGGGTGTCCGGCGCCGGTGGCCGGCTGCGCAAAGGGGACCTCCGCGCCACCGAGATGACCGCCAAGGGGTTCGACAGCGACAACCACTTCATGATCGTGGAGATCTCCGGAGACGACCTGTATTTCCAGGCCGTCAGCCGAACCGGGGAGACGATCGACAGTGGAGTAGTCCGCCGAGTCGGAGTCGCGCCACCGTCACCATCACCGTAGACGCCATCGACGACCACGCATCAATCGTCTGCCGTGCCGCCGCGGCTCAGGACGCGCGCTCGCTCTTTTCCTGATCGTGCTGGAGGCCGTAGAGCTCCGAGTAGAAGCCGCCGGCGGCCAACAGCTCGTCGTGGGTGCCCTGCTCCACGAGCTGATGGTCCTTCATGACGAAGATCGTGTCGGCGTGGAGGATGGTCCCCAGGTGGTGCGCGATGATGATCGAGGTCTTGCCCTTCATCAGGCCCTCGAGCGCCTCGATGATCGCCTGCTCGGACTGCGCGTCGAGGCCCGAGGTGGGCTCGTCCAGGATCAGGATCGGCGCGTTGCGGATCACGGCGCGAGCGATGGCGATGCGCTGGCGCTGGCCGCCGGACAGCGTGACGCCGCGCTCGCCGACCATGGTGTCGTAACCGTCCGGCATGTCCTTGATGAACTCGTCGGCCCTGGCCAGCTCGGCAGCGCGCACGATCTCCGCGCGCCTGGCTTCCGGACGGCCGTAGGCGATGTTCTGCCAGACCGGCGCACGGAACAGCAGCGTGTCCTGCGGCACGAAGCTGATCTGATCGCGCAGCGACTTGATCGTGAAGCTTCGGATGTCTTTGCCGTCGACCTTGACCGCCCCCGAGATCGGGTCGTAGAAGCGCGCGACCAGGTTGACGATCGTCGTCTTGCCGCCACCCGTCTGGCCGACGAATGCCGCGACCTGCCCGGGCTCGATCCTTAAGTTGAGGTCTTTCAGCACGAGTTGATCCGGCGAATACCCGAACGCCACGTGCTCGAACTCGATCAGGCCCTTGAACCCTTTGGCCGGTCGCGCGCGCGGCAGGTCTCGCACGGCGCTCTCGGTTTCCAGGATCTCGCGGATGCGCTCGAACCCCACGGCGGCCTTCGACACCGTGTCCGTCATCTTCGACAGGTCCCGCATCGGCTTGTACATCATGCGCAAGTACGCCAGGAAGACGACGAGCAAGCCCACCGTCAACTCGTTCGCCATCACCATCCGAGCGCCGTAGCCGAGCATCAGACAGGTTCCCGTCGCCACCACGATGTCCACGACGGGCGAGAGCAGGAGCTTCATGCCGCGCGCCTGCAGATAGGTCTCGACATTGTCCAGACTCTGTCGTTCGAAGCGTTGTTGCTCGTAGTCCTCGCGGGCAAACGCCTTCACCACGCGAATCGACGAGAAGACTTCCTGGACGGTCGAGATGAGAGCGCTCTCCGTCTTGCGGACGTCGCGTGAGGCCTTCTTGATCCGCCGCGTGAACAAATACACGATCACGAAGAGCACGGGCGCGATCGCCAGCGATATCAGCGTGAAGCGCCAGCTCGCGTAGAGCATGATCCCGACGATGCCCAGCAGCGTCAGGATGTTGGCAACGATGCCCAAGAGCGCCGTGGTGACGAAGTCCTGGATGCTTTCGATGTCGCTCGTCACGCGGCTGATGAGATCGCCGGTTCGCTTCTCGTCGTGATCGGCCAGCGACAGGCGATGGATGTGGTGATACACCGTGCGCCGCAGGTCGTGCATGATGCGCTGTCCGACGTTGGTGGTGAGATAGCTCTGCAGGTAGGAGCTGGCCGCGCCGGCGACGGCGATGACCGCTACCGCCGCCACCGCGAAGTTGAGTATGGCCAGACCGCCGCTGCCGATCCGGCTCACGATCCCGATCATCCAGCCCGGCATCGGCTTGGATTGAAGCGCGTAGTCGAGCACGATCTTGATCGGCCAGGGCTCGAG
The DNA here is from genome assembly GCA_963740655.1 of uncultured Acidobacteriota bacterium. Lineage (GTDB taxonomy): Bacteria > Acidobacteriota > Vicinamibacteria > Fen-336 > Fen-336 > DATBSL01. The sequence continues at coordinate 319,626 of CAVUFF010000009.1, read as the reverse complement.
CAGGTCGGCTGCGGCTGCGCCGCCTACGCTCAGAAGGGCCAGCGTCATCGCTTTCCAGTGGGGCCGCAGCAGGTCGACGATGCGGAGCAGCTTGGGGTTCTTCACGATCCGGGCGGTCGCACCGCGGCCTACGGCGGGCAGCGCTGGTCGACGATCTGGGCCCGCTTCAGCTTGAAAGCCGTCACCCACTCGTCCACCCTGGCTGGCGGACCGTCCTTGTCGGGGTCGCTGGACGGGTCGCTGGAGCGGCGTTTGACGCGAGCGCTCTCGAAGAGATCCCGAAGCTGGGCATCGGTCAGTTGGACGAGCAGGCCGGCGAGGAACGCCCGGCCCGCCTCGCTGATCTTCGGGTTGCTGAGGCTGCCGGTGAGCGAGCCACTGAGCTCGGCCACGCACTGGCCGGCGTCCTTCCACACGGGCACCTGCGCCCAGGTCGAGAGGTCCACGCTGTTCTTGTTCCTGATGATGAGGCCCGCGTGGCCGAACGTGAGGCCGAGGTCGTTGACCATCAGGACGGGGCGACGGCAGCCGGTCCGTCCCACCTCGTCCCCTTCTGGGCAGAGCAGGCGCTGATTCGCGGCCTTGCTGTCGGTGTGCTGGACAAACGCCGCCAGCAGCTTCAGCCCATCGCGCTCCGCGCGTGCGCCGGAAGGCGATTCGGGGCCGATCTCCGTAAGCTCGGACCATTTCCAGCCGGAGTCCGTCTGGGTCTGCATGGCACGCCCGGGCAGCTTCCGCTCGATTGACGCGGGGTCAAAAACCACCACCTTTCCGCCCATTTCCGTGCTGTGCATGGGGTCCTTGGGACAGCCACTGCAGCGGACGCGCACGGGATACATCCGGTCGGCCGGGAAGCCCAGGCCCCAGAACAGGCGCGTCGACAGCACCTCGCCGAAGACCTCGGCGTTGCGTGGGCCGTACTTGACGTGCACCTCGTGGCCCGGGCTCGTCAGGCACACGAACTTGGGCGAGTGTCCGCCCTGCTTCTGATCCTTGTAGTCGCAAGTGACCCACGCGTTGGGCGCGAACGCTCCGCTCCCCTCGGGGCCGGCCTTGAAGTCGACGGACCGGATGTCGGTCGGCGACCAGACCGCGGCACGCCCGATGGCCTGTTGCCGCTCGCTCGGTGTGAGCGCCTCCCCGGGCGCCAGGGCCTTGAGATGGGCACACCCGTAGAGCGCAACGGTGACTCCGAGGAGGAGCACACCGCGCGTGGGGATCACGGGGCGCCTCTCGGCCGCGCTAGCCCTTGCGCGCGAGCAGGACGCCGCCAACGATCGCGACGCCCACCCCCGCCCAGAGCGGGATGTTCACCTTTTCCTTGTCCGTTACCGAGACGTGGACGGGTCCCACGTTCACGCGGTCGGTGTCTTTCGTGTAGGTAAACCCGCCGTAAGCGACAGCCAGCAGGCCCAGCACGAGCAGCACCGCTCCCACGAGCTTCGTTCCGCTCATGCCGACCTCGTCGTCACCGGGCGGAGGCCAGCCGGTTGAAGACGCCCAGCGCACGAAGCAGGGCGATCAGCAGTGCGGCGCCGAGGATGGCGACGACCCAGGATGCCGGTGCCGTGTGGGCCCGCACCCCCAATGCATTCCCGACGGCAACGCCGAGGAACGATCCGACGATGCCCACGATCACGTTCGCCACGATCCCCATCTGGGCGTTGGTCCGCATCAGGATGCTCGCCAGCCAACCCACCACGCCGCCGATGATGAGAGTCACCAGCAGGTTCGTCGAAGCCAGGTCCATTGTTCGCCTCCAGGCGTCTGCGGCCGACAGTCACGAACCGATAGCAGGCGCTCGTCAAGTAGATTGGCAAGAGGCGAGCCAACGCCCGCGTCGCTGCAGTCGCCTGCTTCGGGGGGCCGCTCGGGGCCGTAAGGCCCGATCGGCGCTGTGCCCGTCGATTCGATCGGCCGGCGCTTCTACAAACGACTCCACTCGTGGGTCTTCTTCGCGGCCCTCCCGCGGCCCCGGCGGCTCGCTGAGCGGCAGAATTGGTGCAGCGCGCGACGTGGCCGCGATCTTGCTACAGGAGCTCCAAAGCTCTTTCCCGTGCGACGGAGGCCGCCGGGTGTTCTGCGACCCATGGCCATGAATCGGCAAATCACGCTCGCGTCCCGGCCGTCGGGCTTTCCCAAGCCGTCGAATTTCCAGCTCGCCGAGTCGCCGATGCCCTGGCCGAGTCGCGGGCAGGTTCTCGTCCAGTCGATCTTCTTGTCGGTCGACCCCTACATGCGATTGCGCATGACCGATGGCGAGTCCTACGCGAGGCCGCTCTCGATCGGAGAGATGATGCCCGGCGGAGCCGTCGGCAGGGTGCTGGAGTCGGCCGACCCGAGGTTCGCGACTGGCGGGATCGTCCTGGGGCCCTTTGGGTGGCAGGACTACGCCGTCGTCGACGCCGGCGAGTTGCGCGCGATCGACGACAGCCTGGCTCCGGTCCAGACGGCACTGGGTGTGCTGGGCAGGCCCGGCCTCACGGCCTACTTCGGCCTGCTGGACGTGTGTCACCCGAAGGCCGGGCAGACGGTCGTGGTTTCCGGCGCGGCCGGCGCGGTCGGCACGCTCGTCGGCCAGCTCGCGAGGATCATGGGCTGCCGCGTCGTGGGGGTCGCGGGCTCGGACTCCAAGGTCGCTTACCTCGTGGACGAGCTGGGCTTCGATGGCGCGTTCAACTACAAGACCACGACCGACTACGTGGCCGAGCTCCGAAGCCTCTGTCCCAAGGGCATCGACGTCTACTTCGACAACGTGGGCGGGGCGATCAGCGACGCGGTCCTGCGCTTGATCAACGTCCATGCGCGGATCTCCATCTGCGGGCAGATCTCGCAGTACAACCTGGAGCATGAGGAGCCCGGGCCTCGCTGGTTCGGCCAGCTGGTCGCCACGCGTGCCCGGGCGCAGGGCTTCCTGGTCTCTGACTACGCGCAGCGCTTTCCCGAGGGACTTCAGGGAATGAGGCAATGGCTGAAGCGGGGAAAGCTCAAGTATCGCGAAGACGTTGCCCAGGGCCTCGAGAACGCGCCCGAGGCTTTCATCGGCATGCTGCAGGGGAGAAACCTGGGCAAGCAGCTGGTTCAGGTCTCGCGCTGGACGACATGACGATCGCGCTCGGGTGCCGAGTGACGGCGCGGGCCTAGCGTGTCGCCTGAGGCGGCGCCGCCGCGACGCTGACCCGGGTGCTCGACCACAGCAGGGTCTTGCTGGAGTGAAAGCGCTCGCCGGCCAGCGAAAGCTGCACGACGCTGTCGTTGACCTTCACGGTCTGCTCCAGCCGCGCCGGCAACCGTACCGGTCGTAGGATCGAGCGCGGCAGCCGGACCTCGATCCCCTCGGCGACCAGCTCGCGCAGGCCCCGCATGGCGTTCTCCGGGTCCAGGATCAATCCGCAGCGCCCGAGCGAGTCCTGGGAAGCGAGAGCCGCCTCGACCTTGTCCCAGGACTCCGCTGCCAGCTCGAGCTTCAGGGGGAACGATCGCTCGTGGAGCACGGGCGTGGCAGTGAGCGCGTCGTCGTCGGCCGCCAGCTCGACCTGGCCGCGCAGCAGGTGTCTTTGACGCAGGACGCGGCCGTCCACGACCATGTCCAGCTCGAAGTCCTTGCACACGAGGCTCACGAGCGAGGCGGAGTCCCAGGAGAAGTGCAGGCCGATCTGGCCGGATGTCGGCTGCACCTCCAGCGGCAGCTCGACGTCGAGCACGTTGCTGGCGAAGCTGAGGCGCGGGGGGCCGGCGCGGATCTCGCCGACCAGCTTGTGGATCACGATCGCGACGGCCCACTCGCCGATCTTCCTGCGGCCGATGACGGTGTGCTTGCGGAGTGTCCCCTGTGCCTGCGCCTCGAGCGATGTCAGGTCGAGCGTCACCTGCCGGAGATACTGGCGCGCCACCCGCGTGGTCAGATCCTCGACGAGCTGCGCACGCACGGCAATGATGATCTCGCCGGAATCGGCGAGGGCGCGCGCAACGGTCGGATCGCGTCCCACTCCCGCCTCGAGACGGCCGTGCAGCTCGTCGTGGAGGCGCTGCAACTCTCGCCGGCGCGGCGCCTCATCGGCGCGGGTCACCGATTCGACGTAGCCCGCTCCCAGTCCGGCCGCCACCAGCAGGGCGAGCGTGACCGCGCGGTTCACGGGCGGGCCTGCTCTTCAGACGGGACGCTCTCGGGCTGGGCCTCTGGCTGCTCGGAGAGCGCCACCCACAGCCTGCCTCCGAACACCTTCACTTCGGCCACCTCGGCGCGGATCGGCACCTCCGCCGCGCGAATGCGCACTCGCTTCGAGTGGACGGCGGGAAGGCTCAGATGATCGTCGATGCGCACCGGGATCTCCACGAAGCGCAGGAGCGCCGCGAGGCCGCCGTGGCTTAGAGCCTGCGCCAGATCACGCAGGGGCTCGTCGATGCCGAGGAGGTTGGCGCGATCCGCCTCGACACCGAACACCTGCACCTCGCAACGCAAACGCCCGCTCTGCGGATCCAGCTTCACGACCTCGAGTCCGCCGTAGACCCGAAGATCCGCCGACACCGACGACTCGATCAGGGTCGCCTTGCCTGTCAGGTGGACGAGCGCAAGGCCGTCGTTGAACGAGGCCTCGGCCGACTCGAGTCGAACCCGAAACCCACCGATCGGCCCCTCGATGGGCATCGCGGCTCTCAACAGGTCCCGTACCAGGCCTTGATCGACGACCACCAGTACCTGCGCGAAGTTCACGAGCGCGCCCCGGTCCGCCGCGTCCACCAGCGTCTGGAGCGCGACGGTCTGCCGCGCGAGCACGGTCTCCTCGACCGAAACGGCCGGGGCCACGCTCCGCGCGTTCCAGCGGAAGGCCAGGAACGCGAGCACGGGAACCGAGGCCAGCAGCACCCAACGCACGATACCCCTCAGGGTGAGGGTGCGCACGGGAGAGGAGTCAGCAATATGCGAGCCACGGTGAGAGCAGGAGTGAGACCCCGGTCCCCGGAACGAACCTTGCACAAGCAGCGTCTCGAGCTTGGCGCGGCATGGCCGCTCCCGGCCACCACAGCCACCAAGGGGGATGAAATGGCGGTAGCCAAGGTTTCCGAGATCAGCGCAACGTCGACCAAGAGCTTCGAGGACGCTCTACAGCAGGGGCTCGCGAGGGCGAACAAGACCCTGCGCAACGTCAAGGCCGCGTGGGTCAAGGAGCAGCAGGTCCGCGTGAGCAAGGGTGCGATCACGGAGTATCAGGTGAACATGATGGTCACCTTCGTGATCGACGACTAGGACGCGGCCAGGGCTCAGTAGATGTAGACGGGGGTCCCCACGGACACCATCGCGTACAGTTTGGCGATGTCTTCGTTGCGCAGGCGCACGCAGCCGTGGCTGACGGCACGGCCTACGCTCATCGGCTGATTCGTGCCGTGCAGGGCGTAGCCATTCCCCAGGTTCAGGCGGTGGGTACCCAGGACGCCCGCGTAGCGCCGCTGGCTGCTGCCGAGGGGTGGCACCAGCAGCTTGCCGTCCACGACGATCTCGTGGCCGTCCGCGGCCTGCAATACGGACCGCCGTCCGTCGGGAAGCGAGCGCACCACCTCGTTTCCCTCCACAGTGATCCGGGAGCCGTCCGCCACGGCCAGCGAGCGACCGCTCTCGAGGCGAGCCAGCCCCAGGCCGCGCTTGCGCGCCTGCTCCACGTAGTGCCAGTCCGGAGGCGCCCACACCGGCGCCTCCTCCTTGCTCTGCACCACCAGGCGCCCGCGCGGAGTCTCGAACTTCCAGGCGCTGCCGCCGGCCTCCCCGACCATCGTCTTGCCACTGCCCGTGGCCACCTCGGTCGAGAACAGGACCGCCCCGCGCAGCTTGTACCAGAGGTGCCGCTCCGCGAGGCTGATCACCAGGTAGGGCCGATCGTGCGGCGGCTCGGGCGTGCTTTCGGCGTCGCGCAGCATCCGCTCGGAGCCGGCGACACGCCAGCGCGCGCTGTCGAGGACCTCGAGGCGATCCTCCAGCACCAGGCGGGCGACGTCGCGCCGGAAGCGCACGCCCAGGGTGTGAACGAGGAGCGCGGCGCTGGCCAGGGTCAGGGCCAGCGTGATCGCGACGAGCGGGACCGCCGCCCCGCTGGCGTGGCGAATGAAACCCGCCACTCCACTCGTGGGCGCGGAATCGAACGCCGGGGCTCGCTCGTTCATCTCAGTGGAAGTACACGGCCATGCCGGGCTGCACGTTCTCACGGATGGCCTCGAGATCCGGAGCTTCCACCCGAACGCTGCCTGGCAGTACGTAGCTCACGTCGCTGAGGGGCCCCTCCGCAGGTCGCGAGTAGAGGACGGCCCCGCTGTCGAGGAGGATCGCCGCCAGACCCAGCGCACCGGGAATCCGCCTGTCGCCCGGCACCGGCAACCCGCGGTCGACGTAGACCCACTCCGGCACCGCCCAGCGGTACGAGCCGTCCACCACCCGTGCCACCGATCGCTTGCCCAGAGGCGGGGCCAGGACCACGACGTCGGGGGGTGTGCCGACGGCCGCCTCGAGGCCCAGGCGCACGCGCATCTCGCGCAGCCGTGCCCCCTGGCGTTCGAGGTACAGGACGCCGCCCTCGGTATCCACCGCCAGGTGCAGCTCCGTGTCACCGAGCGCCTCCCGGCGCACGAGCTCGGCCGCGATCGCCAGGTGGTTCTCCTCCGCCGTCGCGATGGCCTCGACGCGCCGGCGCTCGATCTCCGACATCGACGCACGCATGCGGGTGAGCTCCCGGCCGTACTGCACGCGCTCGTACACGAGCGCCAGGTCCATCAGGAGCAGCGCAGCGATCCCCAGCAGGATGCCCGTGACGATCCGCGGATAGGCTTTCCGAAGCTCGCGCCAGCGCAGGGTCATCGAGCTGCCTCGCTCGCGGCGGGACCTGCTTCTCAGAGGGACTTCAGATACTCCACGAGGTCTCGCTCAGTTCCCGCGAGACCCGCTGGCGGTCGGCGCCACGCCGTGGGTGTCCTGCCTCTGCTGGCAAGAGAGGCACATCGCGGCGAAGGGCAGCGCTCGCAGACGCGCGACGGAGATCGGGCCCCGGCAATCGAAGCACGTGCCGAACACTCCGGCTTCCAGGCGCTGGAGGGCAGCTTCGATCCCCTGCACCGTTCGGGACGTGAGCTCCAACACCGAAAACCCGACGCGCCTGCCCTCGCCGTCCAGGGATTGCTCCTCGATGTCCATCACACCCGACATCGAGTTCGGCAGCCCGTCCCGGAGGATCTGCCTGCGGTTGCGAAGCACTGCCTCCTCCCGTCTGAGCAGCAGTCGTAGCCTGTCGTGTCGCGCACGACCTGCGCCGTAAGGTCGATCCGTCGTCGTTGCCATGTCATGCCCTCCTGGTTCCAGACGTCGCCTCGGAGCCCGCTCGACACGCACCGCGTGCGTGTCGCGGCCCCCGTTGTGAAGCACTCCTCAGCAGAAGAATGTAGAAACTCGGTCCCACCGCACGATCCAGCCGAACGCCCCTTCGCTCCGGAGCCGATCGAGCAGCAACATGACCACGGCCAGAAGGACGTCGGATGAGCCGCCTTGCCTCCCGGGATCAGGCCGACGGCGCGTGCGGCCTGCAGCGAGTGAAGTGGCAAGCGACGTGCCACGGGGTCGGGCGAGCCGCGGCCTCTGACACGAGGCCCGTCGCCCCACGAAGAAGAGCCCTGGGGAAAGCGGTCCCCAGGGTCTCCAAGCGTCCTGAACGGTGTTCGCTGCTACTTCTTGATCGTAGTGACGTAGGTGATCGTCTGCGCGACGGGCTCGCCCGTGCCGCTGCTGGGCATCGGCAGGATGGTGACGGTCTTGCCGATCACCAGGTCAGTGGGCACCGTCGACTTCTCGTTGAGCACGTAAGTCACCTTGCTTCCGTCGGACCGCGTGATGGTGAGAGTCTTGCCCGCCTCGTAGGCCGCGACCGTCCCCGTGAAGGTCGTGGTGGTCGTATGCGTGGTGACACCGGAAGGCAGGGTCCGGGTGTCCTCGGTAGTGCTCTTGACGTTGCCCTCGGGAGTGACGCTGGTCGTCGTGACACGCGAGACCAGTTGCGTTGCACCGTCCTTGCCCGGCTCGGTGAAGAGCGTGACCCGGCGACCGATCTTGACCTCTGCCGGCACCACGGCCGTCGGCGCAAGGGTGTAGACGGTTTCCTTGTTGTCCGCTCCCCGGATGACGATCACGTTGCCCGCCTCGTAACGGACCACCTCGCCGTCGATGGTCACCAGCTTCGTTTCGGTCGGGGCCTGGGCGAAGGCCGGGCCCGATACAACGGGGGCGATGCTGATGCAGAGCCCCGCAACGAACACGTTCAGCTTCATGTCTTCTGTCTCCTTGAGACGTGGTGGAGTGGCGTTGCGGCGGATCTGGAGCGTCTCGTCTCCCCGGCGATCGGCTCGAATCGTCACCGCCGGAACGGCGCCGCGCAGTGGAGCCTTCTGCAACCTCCGTGCCGCTCGGCTGGGACAGCGCTCTATGCCAACGACAGGACCTCGCGCAATGGTCGGGGTCTGCCGATGTGGTAACCCTGTGCATAGTCGACGCCGGCTTTCTCGAGCAGGCGGACGGTCTCGTCGTCGGTCACGAACTCCGCGATGGTCTTCTTTCCCATGCCGCGGGCGATGCCGACGATCGCCCCGATCACGAGCTGGTCCATCGGGCTCGTCGCGATGCCGCGGATCAAGTCGCCGTCGATCTTGAAATAGTCGAAGGGCAGGTTCTTCAGGTAGTAGAAGGAGCCAAAGCCGGCGCCGAAGTCGTCCAGGGCCAGCCGGCAGCCGCGGGCGCGCAGCCGGTGGGCGAAGACCTTGGCCTCCTCGATGTTCGCGATCGTCGCCGTCTCCGTCAGCTCGAAGACGAGTCGCGAGGGGTCGATCCCGGCTTCGGTCAGAGCGCTCTCGATGAGCGCCGCCACCCCGGGATCGCCGATGGACTTGCCCGACAGGTTGACGTGAAGCACCAGCGGGCGACCGGCGCGCTCGTTCTCGGCGATGAGCTCGATCGCCTGGCGCGCGACCCAGCCGTCGATGGCCTGGATCAGCCCGAAGTCGCTCGGCGACGTACAGGAACGTGCTGGGCGTGAGCGGCTCGCCGCCCTCGTCGTCGCGGAGGCGCAGCAGGACCTCGTACTGGCGAACGCTCGTTCTCCCGCAGATCGAGGATCGGCTGACCGTAAAGGACGAAGCGATCGTCTTCGAGCGCCGTGCGGAGACGCTCCGCCTCGTGACTCGCCGCGCCGAAACCGGCCCCCGGCGTCCCGTCGCGGGGTAGTACAGCGCAAACCGGTTTCGGCCCGCCTGCTTGGCCTCGTACATCGCGAGGTCGGCGCACGCCAGCACCTCGGTCGCGGAGAGACCGTCGAACATGGCGAGGCCCACGCTCGCCGTGACGCGGATCGACTGGTCGCCGAGCACCGCCACGTGCCGGCCCAGGGCCTTGACGATGCCGTCCGCCACGACCTGGGCCTGGTCGACATCCGCCTGCGGAAGCAGCACCCCGAACTCGTCGCCGCCTATCCGCGCGAGGAGGTCCGTCTGGCGGATGCGATGTCTCACGGCTCCCGCCACGCCCTTGAGAAGATCGTCGCCCGCCTTGTGGCCGAATGCGTCGTTGACCTCCTTGAAATTGTCGAGGTCGATCACGAGCACGGCGCCTGGGGCGCCGTAGCGCGCCACCCGCTCGGCCTCGCGCGACAGCTCCTGCTCGAAGCGGCGCCGGTTGGCGAGCCCGGTCAAGAAGTCGTGATCGATCAGGTACTCGAGGCGCTGCGCCAGCTCTTTTCGCTCGGAGATGTCCTGGACCTGGGAGACGACGTAGAGGGCCTTGCCCGCGGCGTCGCGGACGAGCGATACGGTCAGACAGCCCCCAGAGGTAGTGGCCCCAGGCATGGCGGTAGCGCTTCTCGGTCTGGTAGCTGGGAACCCGGCCGTCGAGCAGCTCGCGGAGCGACTCCGCGTCGAGATCGACGTCCTCGGGATGGGTCAGCGCCCGCAGCGTCGTCGCTTTGAAAGTGTCCCGGCTGTGGCCGGTGATCCGGCAAAGCGCGTCGTTCACCTGCAGGCAGCGGCCCTCCACGTCCACGAGAGCCATGCCGATCGGGGCATTGGCGAATGCGCTCTCGAAGCGGGACTGCGGCCCGTGCGGAGCCGCTCGGCCGCCCGCCGCCCGCTCTCGAGCCGCTTGGCGGCGGCAATCCGGCGACGAAGCTCCGTGTTGGCCACCGCGAGTTTCTTGCCTGCTCTCTTGCGCTCGCCGGGCGAGCGCAAGAAAGCCGCGCGCCTAGACTCCATGCGCGCACCGGAGCCGCCTGGAGGCTCGACGGCTCAGGCGCACTCTGGCTCGGTTTGTCAAGGTCGCACCCCGAGGGTCTCCGCCGTCAGTGCATCGACTGGAAGCCCAGGATCTGCGAGATCAGCGCGCCGAGGATGCTGCGGGAACCGTTCGAGTATTGGCCGTACTGGGTGCGGCGGTAGTAGCCATCCTGGTAGCCCCGGTTGAAGCCCTCGCGGAAGTAGTAGTTGTAGTCGGCCTGGCTCACGTAATAGCCGTTGTAGCCGTAGTTCGCGTCCCGATAGGCATACGAGTTCCGATAGTCGAAGGTCCAGCGGTCCTGTCGGTCGGCCTGCCCGGCGCCGTAACCTTCCGCATACCCGTTGTTGACGGCCTGACGGAGCAGGTTCGCGCCGTATTCATTGGTCTCGTAGTAGCGGCCGCCGCGGCTGTAGCGATAGCTCGAGGCCGTGTAGAAATAAGGATCGTTGTCGTAGTCGTAGGAGCTCTGGAGCGCCTGTTGCTGCTGACGCATGCGCGCCGTGTATGACTGGTAGTACTGATAATTCGCCATCCGGTTCTGTTGCTGTAGCTGTGCCCCGTACTGTTGTGCGCGAAGCTGCCGCTGGGCCAGGTCCTGACGGTACACGCTCACGCGCTGCTGCTGCTCGGTAATGAGCTGCTGCTGACGTTCCCGCGAGAGACGCGCCTGCTGCTGGTTCGCGAGCGCCTGCTGCTGGGCCGCCTGCTGTTGCTGCGCTTCCCGCTGTCGCTGGTCCGCCCGTTGCTGGTTCGCGAGTGCCTGCTGCTGCGCCGCCTGCTGCTGGGCCGCGTGCTGCTGGGCCGCCTGCTGTTGCTGCGCTTCCTGCTGCCGCTTGTTCGCCTGCTGCTGGTTGACCTGCTGCTGGCGCGCGCGCTGTTGCTGCTCGTCCTTGCGTTGCTGATCCGCCTGCTGATGATCTTCCTGCGGCTGGTCCGTGCGCTGTTGCTGCTCGCCCTTGCGTTGCGCGTCCGCCTGCTTCTGGTTCTGATTTCGATCCGGCTCTTTCGCCTGCGGCTGCGGGTCATGTTTCGCCTGCGGTGCTGCCTTCTTCTGACCCTTGGCCTGCTCCTTCTTCGCCTTGGATTGCCCCTTGCTGTCGTCCTGTTTGTCTACGGTGGTTGGCTCTTGCTTCTGCTTCTCCTGCTCTGTCCATCCTGGAGCGATGATCCCGAGAAGGAGGGCCAAGGCCGTCGTTCCGGTGATTCCAATTGCTTTCATTTGGCCTGCACTCCCTCTTCAGACACTCGTCCTGTACCCCGTACTGCAACCTCTGTGCCGCCGCATGGGCTTGCAACCCGGGCTCGTCTCGGCGTGGGTTCGGTGGGGTGTGAAGGGAGAGGAGTCTACAAATGGCCGACGTCGGGTGCCGCGCTACGGCTCATCAGGCCCGCCACGCGAGCCGGCCAGGAACGCGACCTGGGCCACCAGCTCTCCGGGCACCACGGGCTTGGAAACCTGCTGATCGAATCCGGCCGCCAGGGCCATCTCACGATGCGTCCTATCCGAGTAGGCGGTGAGCGCCAACGCGGGAATCCGGCCCCCTTTGTCCACTTCGAGGGCCCTGATCTTGCGGATCAGCTCCAGACCATCCTCGCCCGGCAGGCCGATGTCGCAAACGAGCAGGTCCGGCGTCGCTCGTCGCATGGCCTCCCTCGCCTCCCCGGCCGACGCCGCCGCGGTCACCATGGCGCCGCTGCGCTCGAGAACCAACACCAGCATCTCCCGGTTGTCGGCATCGTCTTCCACGAGCAGCACTCGCACCTCTTTGAGCGCTTCGCTGTCGCTCACCGTCCACTCGCGCTCCGCTCTCGATCCCGGTGGCGCGCTGGAATCTTGCTCCGCGGGCTCGACCGACGAGGGGGGCGCGGGCAGCGCCACGGTTATCGTCGCGCCTCGACCCTCGCCAGGGCTATCCGCGTGAACCGTCCCCCCGTGGAGCTCCACCAGCTCCTTGACGATGGCCAGACCGAGACCGAGACCGCCCTGCGTGCGCTGCGACGTGGCGTCCTGTTGGCGGAATCGCTCGAACACGTGCGGCATGAAGTCGCGCGAGATGCCCTGTCCGGTGTCGCTCACCCGAACCTGCAGGGAATCACCGACTCGGCTCACGCTGACCACGACCCGCCCGCCGCGCGGGGTGAACTTCACTGCGTTCGACAGCACGTTCCACAGGACCTGTTGCAGCCGGCCCGGGTCGCCGTAGACCATCGCCGCCTCTGCATCCGTCGAGAGCTCGAGCTGTAGCGCCTTGGCCTCTGCCATGGATCGGACCGCATCCATCGCAGCGCCCGCCAACGGCACGAGGTCCAGCAGCTGCGGTGACAGAGCGAGCTTGCCTGCGACCACGCTCGAGTAGTCGAGCAGATCCTCGATCAGCCGCGTCTGTGCCTTGACGCTTCGCTCGATGGCGGTCCTCCCGCGCTCCCGCGTGGCCTCGTCGAGGTCACTCGTGCGCAGGACCTGCATCCAACCCACCATGGCGGTGAGCGGCCCCCGCAGCTCGTGCGAGAGAGTCGCAATGAACTCGTCCTTGATCCGATCGGCGAGCTCGGCCCGCTGCCGCGCTTGCCGCTCCAGGGCGAGCAGCGTCTCGCGCTCGACCTCCGTCTTGCGGGCCGCGGTCCTGTCCTCGAAAGCCAGCAGGATGCTCTCGTGGCCGCTCTCGCGAGGTAGCTTGCGCGCATTGACGATCAGCGTCCGACTTCCGACCCGTGGGAAGTCGTGCTCCAGGTCGACGTCCTCGACGCGGGCGGTCTTGCGGAGGTGCTCGTCCAACATCTGCCGCAGCGCCTTTATGTCCCAGTGCCCCTCGCCCAGCTCGTAGACGAGCCTCCCTACTGCGTCCTCGGGAGTGACCCGAAAGTAGTCGTAGAAGCTCTGGTTCGCCCGCTCCACGTGCAAGCCGGCGTCGAGGATCAGCAGTGGGTTGCGCACCGTCTCCACGATCCCGTTCGCGTACTCGAGCGCGCGCTCGAGCTGTCGGTTCCGGCCCTGTAGCTCCTGGTTGAGCGTCGCCAGCTCCTCGTTGCTCGCCTGCAGCTCCTCCCTCGCCGTCTCCAGCTCCTCGTTGATGCTCTGCAGCTCCTCGTTGGCTGAAAGGACCTCCTCGTTGGAGGCCTGCAGCTCCTCACTGGCCGCCTCGTGCTGCTCCGTCACGGCCTGAAGGTGCTGCCTGGCCTCGCCGAGCTCGCGCCCCAGGCTCACGCTGAGCTTCGCCTCGGCGCCCCGTCCACGGGCGGCCTTGCCGCGCGCGCTCCTGGGTTCGGGGCGCGCCTCGAAGAGCACGAGCAGCGAGCGACCCTTCTCGGGAGATCCACGCAGCGGCACCGCCTCCAGGTCCAGCCGACGGAGCCGGCCCCGGTGGCGCAGCGACACGTCCTGCCTGCGGGCGGGCGCGTCTTTCTTCCGGGCTTCCTGGATCACCCGCCGGATCTCGAGCAGGAGCGCCTTGCGCGCCATCCTGAACAAGTTGAGAGTCGCACGGCCCTGGGCGTGCTCCAGGTACGGCGCAGTCTCGCCACGGAACTCGACGATGTCGTCCTTCTCGTCCACGATCACGCCGGCGGGAGCGTACCTCGCGAGGAGAATCCGGTCCGCCTCCTTGAGCAGCTCCTCGCGCGGGCTGGGGTTCGCCGCCACTGGCTTGGCCTCCTGCCCGTCTCGGTGCGCGGCCCGGGGAGCGCCGAACCCGAAAAAGGTCGGGGCGGCCCTCGCGCGCTTGAGATAGATCCGGTGTTTCTTGTCCACAGGCGTGAAGAGGTCCTCTGTCGTGCTCGCCGTCTCCGATGTCCCCAGGAGCAGGACGCCCGAGCTCAGCAGGGCGTAGTGGAAGACTGTCATGACTCGCTGCTGCATCCGGGGCTCGAGGTAGATGAGCACGTTTCGGCAGCTGATCAGGTCCATGTGGCTGAACGGCGGATCGCGGGTCACGTCATGTCGTGCGAAGACACACATGTCGCGGATCGCCTTGGTCACCCGGTAGCCGCCATCGACCGCTTCAAAGGAGCGCCGCAGGCGTGCCGGCGAGACGTCCTGGCCGACGTGCTTGAGGTAGCGCCCCGATCGCGCCTTCTCGATGGCGCTCTCGGAGAGATCGGTGCCGAAGATCTGGAACGCGGGATTCGTTCCCTGCGCTGCCGCGGCCTCCAGCAGGCAGATGACGATCGAATAGAGCTCCTCGCCGGTGGCGCACCCCGGCACCCAGACCCGCACCGGCGCGCCGCCGGGCCGATCTTTCACGAGCCGCGGCAGGATCTCCCGGCACAGAACCTCGTAGCTGCCCGGGTCGCGGAAGAACGAGGTGACCGTGATGAGGCACTCCTGGTGCAAGGCGTGCACCTCGTCGGCGTGCGTCTCGAGGTAGCTCGCGTACTCCTCCAGCGTCTCGACGTTGGCGAGCGCCATGCGGCGTGCGATCCGGCGTTTGATGGTCGGTGGCTTGTACGCGCTGAAGTCGGCGCCGGTCGAGCGGCGGAGCATGGCCAGGATCGCACGCAGGCCGTCCTTCTCCTGCGGCGACTGGGGCGGCGGCTCGTGTGCCCGCTCCTGGCCGGGCGGCGTGATCACGTAGGGGTGACGGCTCAGGCGGGAGAGCTCCTGCGCGATGCGCGTCGGCGGCAGTACGAAGTCCACGCACCCCGAGGCGATCGCGCTGCGGGGCATGCCGTCGTGCTGGGCCGACTCCAGGTCCTGTGCGAAGACGATGCCGCCTTCCGCCTTGATCGCCCTCGCTCCGAGCGTCCCGTCCGAGCCGGTGCCGGACAGGATCACTCCGACCGCCTTGTCGCCGCGGGCCCCGGCCAGCGTGCGCAGGAAGGAGTCGATCGGCAGGTGTCGGCCCCCCGTCGTGACGCGCGGGACCAGCTTCAGCACGTCTCCTTCGATGGCGACGTCGTTCCGCCCCGGGGTGACGTAGACGTGGTCGGGCTCGACCAGCGTATCCCCCCTGACCTCGGAGACCGGTATTCGGCTTCCCTTGGCCAGTAGCTCGGCCAGCATGCTCTGGTGGCTGGGGTCGAGGTGCTGCACGAGCACGAAGGCCATGCCGGTGTCGATCGGCAACGCCGCCAGGAACTCTCGGAATGCGTCCAGTCCGCCAGCAGAGGCTCCCATGCCGACGATGGGGAAAGCCACGAGCGCGGGCGCAGAGGCGGATCGAGTCGTATTCGCCTCCGATCGCGACGGACGACGGTTCGCGGGTTTGGCGCGGCGACGACGCAAGAGGGAGTCCCTCCGCAGCGGAAGCCCGATGATACGCGGAGCAGTCGCGGGCGTCTTAGTCCGCATGCCGTGGGCCGCGGCGACGGAAGGATCTACAAATCGGTCGGCCGTCGCCGGCGGCCCCGCCTAGCACTCTGGCCCGCTCGTCGAGGGTGGGGACGGCTGCTGCACTTGCCGTCCCTGCGGCTCTCGGCGCGATGCTTGCACGTTGTGGAACGCGATCAGGGGTGCGACAGCCGTGATCCGAGCAAGAGCGACGCTCAGAGCCCTGGTCGCCTTCGTGCTCCAGGTCCTGAGAGCCTTCCAGGCCAACCAGGGCCTGCTCCTCGCCGGCGCCGTCGCCTTCTACGCGCTGCTCTCCATCGTGCCGCTGCTCATCCTCATGGTGATCGGTCTCTCGCACGTGATGGACCGGGATGCGCTCCTGGCCACGATGGGGCGCGCGCTGGAGTACGTCGCGCCGGGGGAGGGCAAGGCGGTGGTGGTGGAACTGAGGGCCTTTCTCGATCACCGCGAGGTGATCGGCTGGGTGCTGTTCATAACGATGCTGTTCTTCAGCTCGCTCGGGTTCAAGGCGCTCGAGAACGCGATCTCGGTGATCTTCCTGCACCGCGCGGCCGAGCGCAGGCGGCACTTCATCGGTTCCTTGCTGCTGCCTTTCGGCTACATCGCCTTCATCGGCGCGGCGCTGTTCGGGGGTACGTTCGTGATCGCCGACCTGGTGAAGTTCGGCGACGCGAATCTGGTCCTGCTCGGCCATAGCTGGTCGCTGGGCGCGTTTTCTCGCGTCCTGGTCGAGGTGGCCGGTGTCGTCGGGGAGATCCTGCTCATCTCCGCGATCTACTACTTCATGCCGGTAGGCAGGCTGTCGGCGCAGCATGCGCTGATCGGCGGCGCCACGGCGGGAATTCTCTGGGAACTGGTCCGCCCTGCGCTGCGCTGGTACTTCGGCACGCTGTCGCAGGTGAGCGTGGTCTACGGCTCGCTCACCACGGCCATCATCGTGCTGCTCAGCCTGGAGGTGGCCGCCACGCTGCTGCTGCTGGGCGCGCAGGTGATCGCAGAATACGAGAGCATCACTACGGGAGGCGTGAAACAGGTGCATCGCCTCTCATGACGCCGGCCGTCCCGTGGCCCCGCCCGTTCCTACCGACCGAGCAGGATCAGGACCCCCGCCACGATGGCGAGCACGTTCATCACGGTGTTGGCATGGGGCAGGCGGCCCTTGGTGAAGGGCAGCACACCCGTCGCAATCAGCCAGATCGCCATCAACAGAATTCCCAGCAGCATGGGGTAGGCAGGAGCAACGCACGTGCCACCGCCTCCCGCGTGTCGCAGACAGGCCCAGTACGCGCCGGAACGACGGCGCCGTCATCCCGCCAGGAGCGGTGGGAGGAACAATCTACAATCCTCGCCCCACCTCAATTGCGAAGGCGGTCTGCGGCTGCGTCCGCGCCGGGCAAACCGGTCTGGCCGCTATCTTGCTAGACAGATCGTGCCTTTGTGAGCCTTCAAGGAGGTCTCCATGACCGACCACACGTCCTACCTGGCCCCACCGCTCTACTTTCTGGCGGGTGCCGTTGCCGGTGCCGGCGTCGCTCTGCTCCTGGCTCCGCAGGCCGGGAGGGTCACCCGCACGATGATCAAGCGGCGCGTGCGCGACGCGGCCACCTCCGCCCGTGATCTGACGGACGACGTGTTGCGGCGGGGTGAGGAGCTTCGGGACGAGGGTGCGCAGCGCCTCACGGAGGCGGCCTCGGTCCTAAGCGGTCGCAGCTAGATCGAGACGCGGGGTTGAAGGGCATCCGATGGGCATGATCCCGATCGGCGACGACGACTCCGACCGAACCGTCACCCCGCTCGTCAACTATTTCCTGATCGTCGCGAACATCGCGGTGTTCGTGCTCCTGCAGGGAATGGGGGGGAACGACCGCTTCACCTACGCCTTCTCGACCGTCCCACAGGAGATCGTCAGCGGCAAGGACGTCGTGACCCACGCGCACACGGTCAAGGATCCCGCGAGCGGCCAGACCTTCGAGCAGCCCGGGCTTCAGCACACGCCAATCACGGTGTATCTGACCCTGCTCGTCTCCATGTTCATGCACGGCGGGATCGCTCACATCGCCGGCAACATGCTTTATCTCTGGATCTTCGGCGACAACATCGAGAACACGCTCGGGCACTGGCGGTATCTCTCCTTCTACCTCGTCTGCGGCGTCATCGCCTCGCTCGCGCACGTCTTCACTACGGCCGCGACCCACGGCGACATGCTGGTGCCGAGCCTCGGGGCGTCGGGGGCCATCTCGGGCGTGCTCGGAGGCTATACGCTGCTCTTCCCAGGCAGGCGCGTGCGCATGATGATGGGACGCGGCACGACGGAGATGCCGGCGTGGGTCGCCATCGGCATGTGGTTCCTGTTCCAGGTGGTGGCGGGCATGGGCCTCCTGGGAGGCGGCTCGCAGGCGGGCGGCGTCGCATACGCAGCCCACGTCGGCGGCTTCGTCGCCGGGCTGATCCTCGTCAAGCTGTTCGCCACGGGGCGCGCGTCGAGGTGAACGAGGACAACGATCGGAAGGACGAGGCACCGCAGGAGATCCTTGCTGTCGGTCCGCTGCAGAGCGTGGCGCCGCGCTCGTTCATTCTGATCAGCCTGCTCCTTCTCGTGCTCTTCCACACCCTGCGGGTGGCGCGGGACCTGTTCCTGCCGCTGATGCTGGCCTTCTTGCTGAGCTTTCTCCTGAGTCCGCTCCTGCGGGTGCTCAAGCGGGCGCACATCCCCGAGTCGGTGGGCGCCGCGCTCCTGCTGCTGATGCTGGTGGGGGGAGTCGGGCTGGGTCTCTACTCGCTGGTCACTCCGGCGACGGAGTGGATGGCCAAGGCGCCGGAGAGCATCACTCGCGTCCAGCGCAAGCTGCGCGTCCTGCGCTCACCCATGGAGCAGATGAGCCGAACCGCGGACCAGGTGGAGCGAACGATCGCGGGAGACTCGACCACGGCGCCGGTGGCGGTCGTGAAGTCTCCCGCCTGGATCAAGCAGGCGCTCTTCGGCGGCACCACGGCCTTCGTGAGCGAGGCAATCGTGGTGATCGTGCTCCTCTATTTCCTGCTGGCCTCGGGGGACCTCTTCCTGCGCAAGCTGATCAAGGTGCTTCCCACGTTCAAGGACAAGAAGCGGGCGGTCGAGATCGCCCGCGAGATGGAGCACAACATCTCCACCTACCTGTTCACGGTCACGCTCATCAACATCGGGGTTGGAGTGGCCGTGGGGGTGGGGGTCTGGCTGCTGAAGATGCCGAACCCCGTCCTCTGGGGCGTGCTGGCCTGCGTGCTCACCTACATCCCCTACCTGGGGGCCTTGGTGGGGATCGGCATCCTGAGCCTGGCCGCGCTCTTGGTCTTCGACGATCTGGGGCACGCCCTGGCGGTGCCTGCCGTCTACCTGGTGGTGAGCCTCGTGGAAGGCAACCTGGTCACCCCGCTGGTCCTCGGCAGACGCCTGACCTTGAACCCCGTGGTCATCTTCGTGGGGCTGCTCTTCTGGTCCTTCCTCTGGGGCATCCCGGGGGCGCTCCTGGCCGTGCCCAGCCTGGCCATCTTCAAGATCGTCTGCGACCACGTCGACACGCTCGCCCCCATCGGCGAGTTCTTCGGGCCCGCCGACAACGGCTAGCCCGCGCGTTGCTGCGCGCTCAGAACAGCGCCGCGAAGCCGACCTTGATCGCGACGATGATCAGCCAGGGCACCGCGACGCCCCAGAGCGCGGACGAGGTCGGCTTCTTGCACGCCACTGCGAAGCCGGTCGCGAGCAGGAAGACCATCCAGAGCACGAAGACGTCGATGCTCGTGAAGAGCGCCCAGAGCGGCTTGGCGGCGGCGGACTTGTCGAGCAGCAGGCCGAGGTTGGCCTGCACCACCTGGTTGGGGTCCAGGTTCCAGTCGCCCTTGAGCGTCATGACCGTCAGCATCACGGGCGTCGAGACGATGCTGACCGCGAGGAACGTCCAGATGGCGATCGCGACCGCCTGCTTGAAGCCGACGTCGCCTGAGTAGAAGAAGCGGAACACGAACATCAGCACACCCGACACCACGAGGATCAGGATCGCGATGAACACCGGTGCGAACACCCAGCCGAAGATCGGCATCATCTTCGCCTGCGTCTCGATCACGGCCTGCTTCTGTTCGGCGGTCATCTTGTCGGCGCGCCCCGACTCCTCGATCTGGGTCTTCATGAACTCGGTCGGGTCCACCTTGTGCATCCAGATGCCCGTGAAGCCGAGCACGATCGCCACGTACACCACCAGCGGCAGCAGGAAGCGCGGGGCGCGCACGATCCGCGCGAAGGCCTCGCGCGGCGAGAAGTAGAGGTCGAGCAGGTTCTGGAAGAAGCCGCCGGCCTCGACCGGCGCCGGCGCCTGGGCCGCCTGCGGCGTGACCGCGTCACTCATCTTGGGACCTCCGGGATGCGCGAATCCTGCACCGAGCGCCGGCCCCCGCGCAAGGGTCCGTCTCGCGCGACGCGGCGCAGCGCAGGCGGCTATTCGTAGCGGAGAGCTTCGATCGGATCGAGGCGCGCGGCCTTGGCCGCCGGCCACAGCCCGAAGGTGAGGCCGACCACCATCGAGACGGCGAACGCGATCACCACCCAGGTCGGCTGCACGACCGCGGGGAACGGCGAGAAGGTGTTGATGAGCGCCGCGGCGATCCCGCCGATCAGGATCCCGATGATCCCGCCGGCACCGGTGAGCGTCATCGCCTCGGTCAGGAACTGCCACAGGATGTCGCGCCGCGTCGCGCCGAGCGCCTTGCGGACCCCGATCTCGCGCGTCCTCTCGGTGACCGACACCAGCATGATGTTCATCACGCCGACGCCGCCCACCAGCAGGCCGATCGAGGAGATCGCGATCATCACCATGTAGATGCCGCCCGTGATCTGGCGGTAGAGGTCGGTGAGCGTGTCCTGGCTGAAGATCGAGAAGTTGTCCTTCTGCAGGTACTTGAGCTTGCGGTAGCGGCGCATCGCCTCGCGCGTCTGGTCGATCGCGGCGTCCATCTGCCCGGCCGAGACCGGCTTGATGTCCGCCATCATGAAGTTGAAGCGGCGGTCCTGCTTCTGGATCGAATTGACGGGCACGAGCACGACGTTGTCCATGCTGCGGAACAGGAAGCGGCCCTTCTTCTGCAGCACGCCGATCACCTGGAAGCGCCGCCCGTCGATCGAGATCTCCTTGCCCACCGGCTCGACGAACGGGAAGAGCGCATCGACGATGTCGGTGCCGATCACGGTCACCGGCGCGGCACGGTCGACGTCGACGCGCGTCAGGAAGCGGCCCTTCTCGACGTAGCTGTCGTGGACGCCCTCGTAGGCCTCGGTCGTCCCCAGCACCTGCGCGTCGCGCGCCCGCTCGACGCCGTACTTCACGGTGTCGGCGGGAATCCACTGCAGCGGGGCGATCGCCGTGACCGCGGGCTTCGCCTTTATCTCCGCCACCTCGTCCATCGTGAGGCCCTTGCGGCGCCGCCACTCGTCGTCGTCGATGTTCTCGCCGGGAGCCTGCGGGCGGATGAAGATGGTGGACGAGCCGAGCGTCGCGATCTGTCGCGCCATCGAGGCGTTGAGCCCCGCGACGATCGAGCTCATGCCCGTGACCGTCATGATCCCCATCACCACGCCGAGGATCGTGAGGAACGCGCGCATCTTGTAGGCGCGGATCCCCTGCAGGCCCATCGCCACGGCCTCGCCCATCCCCATCAGGATGGGGTGGCGCTCGATCAGGCGGCCCAGGAAGCGCATGCTCGCCCGCTACTCGTTGCGCAGCGCTTCGACCGGATCGAGCGCCGCGGCGCGGTTGGCCGGGTAGATCCCCGCGACCAGCCCGACGACCGAAGACACCCCGAGCGCCATCGCCACGGCCCATGGCCGCACGGGCGCCGTGAAGTTGGCCGACATGATGTTGCCAAGCACGGTCGCGAGCAGGAACGAGAACGCGGCCGCCCCGAGCACGCCCATCACGCCGCCGAAGCCGGAGAGGATCACCGACTCGACCAGGAACTGGCGCAGGATGTCGCCGCGGCGGGCCCCGAGCGCCTTCCTGACGCCGATCTCCTTGATGCGCTCGGTGACCGACACCAGCATGATGTTCATCACCACGATCCCCCCCACCATCAGGCTGATCGCGGTCACGACCAGGGTGACCACGTAGATGCCGCGCGTCATGTTCTGCCAGAGCTCCATGATGCTCTCGCCGGTCTCGATGCTGAAGTCGTCGGGCTTGTCGTAGGTCAGGTGGCGCCTTGCGCGCATCGCGACCCGCACCTGGTCCTGCGCGGCCTCGAAGACGCTCATCGACGCGGCCTCGGCGAAGACGCTGAACGAGCGGCGCGAGCCGTAGAGCTTGGAGAAGGTCGAGATCGGGATCCACAGGAAGTTGTCCTGGCTCTCGCCGAACACGACACCCTTTTTCTCGGCGACGCCGATCACCTTCAGCATGTGGCCGTCGACGTCGATCTCCTTGCC
This sequence comes from uncultured Acidobacteriota bacterium, assembly GCA_963740655.1. Lineage (GTDB taxonomy): Bacteria > Acidobacteriota > Vicinamibacteria > Fen-336 > Fen-336 > DATBSL01. The sequence continues at coordinate 297,600 of CAVUFF010000009.1, read as the reverse complement.
GATCGGCTCCATCGTCCCGAAGAAGGCGTCGGACAGGTCGGTCCCGATCACCGCGACGAGCGACGCCGCCTCGATGTCGCCGCTCACGATGTGGCGCCCGGCCAAGAGCTCGCGCACCTGGCCGAGGCGGGGGAAGTTCTCGGTGACCCCCGCGATCCCCACGTTCTTCTGGATCGTGCGGCCGCGCTTGACGCTGCCGCCGGTCCACACCTGGGCCCCCACCTCCGAGCACAGCGTGCAGGCCCTGCGCACCGCCTCCATGTCGTCCAGCGTGAGGCGCTTGCGCTTCATCATCTCCATCCATTGCGAATGGCTGGTGATGATGTCGGGCCGCTGCTGCAGCCGGAACGCCTTGGTGCCGAGCTCGAGCACCTTGTCCGACATGTAGGCGTCGAGACCCTCGGTGATCGCCACCACCGCGATCACCGACGAGACGCCGATCAGGATCCCGAGCACCGTGAGCAGCGAGCGCAGCTTGTTGGCCCGCAGCGACTGCACCGCGATCGAGATCGCCTCACCGAAGAGCACGGGGTCCTCCTAGGCCTTCTTGCGAGCCTCGTCCGACTCGATCCTGCCGTCGCGGATGAAGATGGTGCGGTGCGCGTGGTCCGCGATGTCGCGCTCGTGGGTGACCAGGATGATCGTGTGGCCCTGCTCGTGCAGCTTCTCGAACAGCCGCATGATCTCCTCGCCGGTCGCCGAGTCGAGGTTGCCGGTCGGCTCGTCGGCGAGCAGGATCGAGGGGTTCATCACCAGCGCGCGCGCGATCGCCACGCGCTGGCGCTGGCCGCCGGAGAGCTCGTTCGGCTTGTGCGTGGAGCGCTCGCCCAGGTCGACGAGGTCGATCGACCGCTTGGCGCGCTCCATCCGCTTTTCCTTCGGAACGCCGGCGTAGACGAGCGGCAGCTCGACGTTGTGGAGCGCCGTCGCGCGCGGCAGCAGGTTGAAGGTCTGGAACACGAAGCCGATCTCGCGGTTGCGGATCGCGGCCAGCTCGTCGTCGTTCATCTCCGAGACGACCTTGCCGCGCAGCACGTACTTGCCCTTGCTCGGCGTGTCGAGGCAGCCGATCAGGTTCATGAGCGTGGACTTGCCCGAGCCGGACGGGCCCATGATCGCGACGTACTCGCCGGGCTGGATCTCGAAGCTCACGCCGCGCAGCGCGTGGATCTCCTCCGAGCCCATCTGGTACGTGCGCCAGAGGTCCTCGGTGTGGATGATGGGCCCGCTCCACGTCTCGCGTACGAGCGTCGCGCTGGGGGCGGCGCTGGTCACGACTTCTTGCCCTTCTGCTCGGTCTTGATGCGGGCGTCGTCCTTCAGGTTCCTGAGCGTCTTGTAGGAGCCGGTCACGATCGTCTGGCCCTCGCCGATCCCGTCGGTGATCTCGATGTCCGTCTCCCCCATGATGCCCGTCTTGACCGGCTTGAAGTGCGCCTTGTCGCCGTCGACCACGAAGACGCCGTCCTTCTCCTGGCCCTTCTCGCGCGCCATCTGCGTGACGGTGTCGCCCTCGCGCGCCTGCCCGCTCGCCGTGGCGTCGGGATCGACGATCTTGCCCTCCTTGTTCACCTCGCGCACCACCACGGCCTGCACGGGCACCGCGATCACCTTCTGCCGCGTCGCCGTCGTGATGTCGGCCGAGGCGTTCAGCCCCGGGCGCAGCTTGGCCGGCGGGTCCTTGATCGTGATCGTGACCTTGAAGTCCTTCGGCTGGTTGCCCGTGTTGGCGCTCGCCGTGGTCTGGGTGGTGGCCTGGCTGCCGCTGCCGCGCACGAGCGCGGAGGCGCCGATCTCGGTCACCTCGCCCTTCAGCTCCAGCCCTTCGAGCGCGTCGACCTTGACCTTCGCCTCCTGCCCGACCTTCAGGTTGCGGAAGTCGGTCTCGTCGACCATCACCTCGCACTCCATGATCGACAGGTCGGCGACGGTCATGATCACGGTCGGGCTGAAGCTCTGGGCGCCGATCACCATCTCGCCCGGCTCCTTGGGCAGGTTGGTGACGACGCCGTCCATCGGCGAGTAGACCGTCGTCTTGTAGAGCTCGTCCTTCGAGGTGTCGAGCTGGGCCTGCAGCTGCGCGACGCGGCGCCGCGCGGCGTCGACGGCCGCCAGCTTCATCTGGTACTCGGCCTGGGCCTGGTCGAAGACCGAGTCGGACACGAGCTTCTCGTCGCGCATCTTCTTGTTGCGCTCGTACGCGAGCCTGGCGCCGGTGAGGTCGGCCTCGCTGCGCGCGAGCTCGGCGCTCGCGGCGGCGACCCCGGCTTCGCCCTGGCGCGCCGCGGCCTGGTAGCGCTCTGACTCCACCCTCGCCAGCACCTGGCCCTTGGTCACGCGCTGGCCCTCGACGACGTTGATCTCGATGAGGCGCCCGGAGGCGTTGGCGCCCACGTTGACGTAGCGCTTGGGGCGGACCTCGCCCGAGGCCGTCACCACCTGGGTCAGGTCCTTCTTCTCGGCCTTGCCGGTCTGTACCGTGACCTTGCCGCGGTTCTCGCGCGAGACCGAAAAGCCGACGACGCTTCCGATCACGGCAAGGGCGACCACGCCGCCGAGGATTTTCTTGGTTTTCGGGGACATCGAGCCTCCAGGGTGCTCCAAGGAAGTAATTACGTGTGAACCGGGCGCGGGGTTCAACCGAAAGGACCCTCGGCCAACACCTTGGAATAGACCAGTTTACCTGGCCCTGCTAGGATGGGCAAATGCCTCGGGACGAGCGCGCGCGCACGCCGGGCGACGTGCCGGTCTCAGAAATGGAGCGTCTGCTGTCGCTCGCGCTCGGCCGCGGAGGCGGCTTCGCCGACCTCTACTTCGAGCACGAGACGACTTCTTCGCTCTTCCTCGAGGAGGGGATCATCCGCTCCGCCTCGGCCGGGGTCAGCTGCGGCCTCGGAGTGCGCGTCGTCGCGGGCGAGCGCACGGGCTACGCCTACACCGACGACCTGAGCTGGGCCTCGATGGCGCGCGCGGCCGAGACCGCGGCCCACATCGCCCACGACTCGCGGACGGTGCCGCCGCAGCCCGTCTCGCCGGCGCCCGTCGACCGGCGCTACGGCGAGACGAGCGTGGGCGTGCTGCCGCTCGCCGAGCGGATCGCCATCGTCGAGCGCGTCGATCGCGCGGCGCGCGGCTTCGATCCGCGTATCGAGAAGGTGTTCGCGAGCCTCGGCGAGCAGACGCGGCGCGTGCGGATCGCGAGCTCGCTCGGCGTGCTGGTCGAGGACGTGCAGCCGCTGTTCTCGATCCGCGCGAGTGTCATCGCGAGCGAGAACGGCGTGCGGCGCGAGGGCTCGGCGGGCGGCGGCGGCCGGCTCGGCCCCGAGTTCTTCGCCCTGAAACCGCCCGAGCACTTCGCGCGCGAGGCCGCGCGCATGGCGGTGACGCTGCTCGACGCCGTGCCGGCGCCGGCCGGCCCGATGCCGGTCGTGCTCGCGCCGGGCTGGCCCGGGATCCTGCTGCACGAGGCGGTCGGCCACGGCCTCGAGGGCGACTTCAACCGCAAGGGGCTCTCGGCCTTCGCCGGACGCATCGGCGAGCGCGTCGCGGCCCCCGGCGTTACGGTGATCGACGACGGCTCGATCCAGGACCGCCGCGGCAGCCTGAACGTCGACGACGAGGGCAACCGGCCGGGCCGCAGCGTGCTGATCGAGGACGGCATCCTGCGCGGCTACCTGCAGGACCGCATGAACGCGACGCTCATGAAGATGGCGCCGACCGGCAACGGCCGCCGCGAGAGCTACGCGTCCCACCCGCTGCCGCGGATGACCAACACCTTCATGCTCGCGGGACAGGACGACCCCGACGAGATCGTGCGCTCGGTCGGGCGCGGGCTCTACGCCAAGCACTTCGGCGGCGGCCAGGTGGACATCACGAGCGGCAAGTTCGTGTTCTCGGCGACCGAGGCCTACCTGATCGAGGACGGCAAGATCACGCGCCCGGTCGTGGGCGCGACGCTGATCGGCAACGGCCCCGACGTGCTGACGAGGGTCACCCGCATCGGCCACGACCTGAAGCTCGACGAGGGCGTCGGCACCTGCCAGAAGGCGGGCCAGAGCGTCCCGGTGGGCGTCGGGCTTCCGACAATCCTGGTCTCGGAGATCACCGTCGGGGGAACCGCGGTCTAGCCCGAACGGGCGTGTTATCGTCCGCCGCATGCTGTTCTTCGCGACGATCCTGGTCTACGTCGTCGTACTGCTGGGAGTGGGCGTCTGGAAGAGCCGCACCACGAAGACGCAGGAAGACTTCATGGTGGCGGGCCGCAGCGTGTCCACCTGGTACCTGGTCGGGACGCTCGTCTGCACCTGGATCGGGTCGGGGAGCCTCTTCGGCGGCGCGGGGCTGGCCTTCCGCGAGGGGATCGGCGACCTGTGGATGAGCGCCGGCGCCTGGGTCGGGATCCTGATCGTCTACTTCCTCGCGCACCGCGTGCGCCGGATCGCGCAGTTCACGGTGGCGGACATCCTCGAGAAGCGCTACACGCCGCTCGCGCGCGTGCTCGGCACGCTCACCGTGATCGTGGCCTACGTGGCGATCGCCGGCTACCAGTTCCGCGGCACCGGCCGCCTGCTCAACCTCGTCACCCAGGACCTGCCCGGCGGGCTGCCGCAGATCTCGGTCGAGCAGGGCCGCCTGATCGGCTGCGTGCTCGTGATCGTGTTCACGCTGCTCGCGGGGATGGTTTCGATCGTCTCGATCGACGTCTTCAACGGCATCCTGATGATCCTGGGCGTGCTGATCGCGTTGCCGCTCACGCTTCACGCGGTGGGTGGCTTCGCGCAGGTCGCGGCCACGGTGCCGGCGACGCATTTCGCGCCTTTCGGAGCGCATGGCCCGGTCTGGGCCTTCGGCGTCTTCTTCCCCACGTTCTTCCTGCTGCTCGGCGAGAGCAGCATGTACCAGAAGTTCTTCTCGGCGAAGGACGAGGGCTCGGCGCGCCGCGCCGTGCTCGGGATGATCGTCGGAGTCGTGATCATCGAGACCGCGATCGCGCTGCTCGCGGTGATCGGCGCGGGCAAGTACTGGGGCGCGGCGCCCTTCCGCGGCGCGGATGGGCTGCTGGACACGGCCACTACCGAGACGATCATCCTGTACCTCGCGCGCCACGACCTTCCGGTGGTCGCCGGCTGCCTGCTGCTCGGAGCGGCGCTCGCGATCATCTTCTCGACCGCGAACACCTTCCTGATGATCCCGTCCACGAACTTGACGCGCGACGTCTACCAGCGCTTCCTGGCGCCGCAGGCAAGCGAGGCCCAGGTGGTGCGCTTCCAGCGCGTGATGATCGTGGTGCTCGGGGCGCTCGCCTATCTCCTCGCGACGCGCTTCACCACGATCCTGCAGATGGCCTTCACCGCCTACACCATGGTGGGCGCGGGCCTGACGCCCGCGCTGCTCGCGGCCTTCCTCTGGAAGCGCGTCACTGCCGCGGGCGGCACGGCCTCGATCGCCGCGGGCATGCTGGTGACGACCCTCATCACCTGGCGGCAGGACGCGCTCTCGGAATGGCTGAGCGCGCGCTGGGGCCATGCCGTCGACGTGACCGAGTACATGATCTACCCTGCGGTGCTCGCCTCGATCGCGTGCCTCGTCGGCGTGAGCCTGCTGACGCCGCCCTCCGCGGAAGAGCGCTGGAAGCCTTTCTTCGGTGCCTGACTACCGCGACCTCGCCTCCGAGCTCCTCGCGGCCGCCCGCTCGGCTGGCGCCGACGCCGCGGACCTCGTCGTCTCCGAGGGCACCGAGTTCTCGGTCACCGTGCGCAAGGGCGAGATCGAGACCCTCACCGAGGCCGGCAGCAAGGCGCTCGGGCTACGCGTGTTCGTCGGCAAGCGCACGGCCTCGACCTACACCTCCGACTTCTCGTGGCCGACGCTCGTGCGCCTCGCGGGCGAGGCGGTGGGAATGGCGCGCGCCACGAGCCCGGACGAGGCGGCGGGCCTGCCCGACGAGACCTTCCCGCCCGAGGCGATCGAGCTCGGGCTCTACGACCCCTCGCCGCTCGAGCTGCCGCCGGCGGAGCGGATCGAGCGCGCGCGCCGCGCCGAAGCCGCGGCGCTCGAGGTCCCGGGCATCGGCAACTCGCAGGGGGCCTCGTGGGGCTCGGGTGAAGGGTCGCTGCTGCTCGCGAGCTCGCGCGGCTTCATGGGCGGCTACCGGACGTCCTCGGTGTCGCTGTCGGTCGTTCCGCAGGCGGAGCGGGACGGCCAGATGGAGCGCGACCACTGGTACACGGCCGGCCGCGGCCTCTGCGACCTCGAGGCTCCCGAGACGGTCGGACGCACCGCCGCCGAGCGCACGCTGCGCCGCCTCGGCGCGCGCCAGGTGAAGACGGCCATGGTGCCCGTCGTGTTCGACCCGGAGACGGCGGGAGAGATCCTCGGCACGCTGTTCGCGGCGATCACGGGCTACGCGGTCTTCCGAAACGCCACCTTCCTGCAGGGCCAGCTCGGCCAACAGGTCGCCTCGCCGCTGCTGACGCTCGTCGACGACGGCCGCCGCGTGCGGGGCCTCGGCTCGCGGCCCTTCGACGGCGAGGGCCAGCCGACGCGCGTCAACCGCCCGATCGAGCAGGGCGTGCTGCGCCACTGGCTGTGCGACGCCTACTCGGGGCGCAAGATCGGTGCGAAGCCGACCGGCACCGCACGCCGCGGCGTCGCGGGCAGCCCCTCGGTGGGCGCGTCGAACCTGTACTTCGAGCCCGGCGCGACGACACCGGAGGCGATCCTCGCGTCGACGGGGCGCGGGCTGTACGTCACCGACCTCATCGGCTCCGGCGTCAACGTCGTGACCGGCGACTACTCGCAGGGGGCGGTCGGGCACTGGATCGAGAACGGGCGGCTCACCCACCCCGTCCACGAGGTGACGATCGCGGCGAACCTGCGCGAGATGCTGAAGGACGTGGACGCCGTCGGGAGCGACCTCGTGTTCCGCGGCGCCTCCGCCGCGCCGACGATCCGGGTCAAGAAGATGACCGTGAGCGGAAGTTGAGTCGCCCCGGGGTGCTCGAGGGGGCGAAGCCCCCTCGTCTCGAAGAAGGAAGCGACCGGCCTCTGGTCGTTCGCTCCCCTCCGCGAGCGGCCATTGGAGATCCTTCGGACAGATGGGCGGAGCTTCGGCTCCTCAATAGCGATGGAGCTTAGAGGGAGAAACGGCCAGGCAGTTGTCGGCTTTCCTTTGTTCTGGGGGCTTCGCCCCCCAGACCCCCCGTGAGACGCTTCGATTGGCTACTTGCTCGCGGCTGGCGGGGCCCCCAGCTTGCGGACGTAGGCGACCAGGGCCTTGATCTCCTCGGGGCTGAACTGCTTCTCGAAGGACGCCATCAGGGTGCCCTTCTTGCCCTCGCGGATCGACTTCTCGAGCTGGGCGTCGGGCGTCGCCTTCTGCCACTCGGGGTCCTTGAAGCTGCGGACGCCCATCTTGGCGAACGCTTCGTTCGGCTGTCCCTCGGGCCCGTGGCAGAGCGCGCAGGTCTTCGCGAAGATCTTGGCGGCGTCCGGCTCGGCCGCGCGGACCGAGGACGCGGCGAGCAGCGTGGCGGCGCAGGCGAGAGCGAGGCTCGTGCGGCGAGAAGTCATGAAGCTTCCTCCGAAGAGATGCCTCAATTCTCGGGCCTACCGGCCCGCAACGCAAAGCCGGATCAGATCTTCTTGCTGGCCTTCACGTCGTAGCACTCCTTGACCGTGACGGGCTTGCCGGCGCTGTCCTGGCCCTCGAAGCTCGAGCACACCTTGTCGTAGGCGAGCGTGATCGCGTCCGACGGCGTGTCGGAGGCGCTGAAGTCGAAGCCGGAAATGAAGACATCCTGGAGCTCCCAGGTCAGGGCCGGCGCTGCGCTCGGCCCTTCCGCGCCGAAGATCTCGATCGTGGCCTTGGTGAAGTGGCGCCCCTCGGCCGTCGCGAGCAGCAGCTTGGGGGAGAGCGCGTCGATCGGCTTCAGCAGGCCGAAGTCCTCGAACACGGGCTTGCCCGTTCCGCCGCCGCCGCCCGTCGTGAGGTCGCCCAGGACCTTCACGCCGACGCGCACGCTGAAGAGCAGGCTCGCGTCGGTGTTGAGGCCGTCCACGACCAGCCGTCCCACGATCCGGGGCGCGGCCGTTGCGCCCCCTCCGCCGCCGGCCGGTCCCGCCGGACCCTGCGGCCCTTCCGGCCCCTGCGGTCCCTGCGGCCCGTCGACGCCCTGGAGTCCCTGCGCGCCCGGGATGCCCTGCGGCCCCGGCGGCCCGCCCGGTCCCTGCGGACCCGCGACGTTCCAGACGACGAGGTGCTCGGAGCGGTGGCAGGCGTCGCCGGGATGGACGATGCGCGTGTCGCCCGAGCCGTTCTTGACGCAGGCGTGGATCAGGTTGAAGGCGCGCGGCGGTGTCGCCGCGAAACCGGATGCCGGCAACAGCAGGAAAAGCGCGACCCGCAGCGACAGCTTCGGACGCTCGTGCATGGGACCCTCCGTTCTTCGAGTGCGATTCACGACCCCGGCCTGCGGGAGGGGCGGGGCCGGGAACGACGCTCGGGAGTGAGTGCGGATCCTACCGCCCGTCCGAGCGGAGCGTCAAACGCCCTATACTCGGTGATCCTGGAGCAAAAACCCCTCTTGAGCCGGCAGGCGAGCGCGTGGCGGAAGGGAGTGGCGACGTGCGCCGCGCTCGCGCTCGTCGCCGCCCTGGGCGCCTGTGCACGCCACGCGCCCGTGCGCGGGCACGCCGCCGCGACGGTCTTTCCGCTCTACGACCTGGCGCGCCGCGTGGCCGGCGACCGCCTCGAGCTGCGGCTGATCCTGCCGCCCGGGCTCGACCCGCACCACTACGAGCCGCGCCCGAAGGACGTGGTCGGGCTCCAGGACGCGGGCCTGATCTTCGCCGTCGGGCTCGACCTCGACCCGTGGGCGCAGTCGCTGGCCCGCAGCGCCGGCGCGGGCGAGGCGCGCGTCTTCGAGCTCGGACCGCTGATGGACCCGATCCTCGCGCCGCCGGGGCTGATCCGGCCGGAGCCGCTGATCGACCCGCACTTCTGGACCGACCCGGTGCGCGCGCAGCGCGCGGTCGACGTGATCGTCGAGGCGCTCTCGGGCCTCGATCCCGAGGGCGCGCCCTTCTACCGCGAGCGCGCGAGCACGCTGCGCCGCTCGATCCAGGCCCTGCACGTCGAGATCGGCCGCCAGGCGCAGACGTGGAACAAGCGCAGGATCGTGACCTTCCACGGCTCGCTGTTCTACTTCGCGGCGCGCTACGGGCTGTCGGTGGTCGGTGTCGTGCAGCCGCAGCCCGGCAGCGAGCCCTCCGCGCAGCACATGCAGGCGCTGCTCGCCGAGCTCAGGGCCGACCCGCCGGCCGCGCTCTTCACCGAGCCGCAGCTCGAGTCGCAGCTCGCGCAGGCGCTCGCGCACGACGCCGGCGTCGTGGCGCACCCGGTCGACGCGCTCGGCGGCGGACCCGGCGCCGAGAGCTACGAGGAGCTGATGCGCGGCGTCGCGCGCACGCTCGACGGGGCGCTGCGGTGAGCCCCGCGCTCGCCGCGCGCGACGTCGTGGTCGAGGTCGGCGGACGGCGCATCCTGGACGGGGTGAGCTTCGAGGTGGCCGAGGGCGAGTTTGCCGCGCTCTGCGGCCCGAACGGCGGCGGCAAGACCACACTGCTGCGGGCGGCGCTCGGGCTCGTGCCGCTCGCGGGCGGCGCGATCGAGGTGCTGGGCGCGCGCCCGGGAGTCGCCGCGGCGGCCGTCGGCTACCTGCCCCAGGCCAAGCCCGTGAGCGCCTCCTTCCCGGCGCGCGTGGTCGACGTGCTGGTCGCCGCGCGGCGCGGCGCGTGGCCGCTCGTGGTGAGCGCAGCGGAGCGCAAGCACGCCCGCGCGGTGCTCGCGCGCGTCGGCGGCGAGCGGCTCGTGGACGCGCCGCTGCGCGGGCTGTCGGGCGGCGAGCTGCAGCGCGTGTTCCTGGCGCGCGCGCTCGTCTCCGATCCCCGGCTGCTGCTGCTCGACGAGCCCACCGCGGGCGTCGACGAGAAGGGCCGTGCCGAGTTCCTGGACCTGCTGGACGGCCTCGCCGCCCGCTCCGACCTGGCCGCGGTGCTCGTGACCCATAGCGAGCAGGCGGTCCGGCGACTGGCCGCGCGCGTCGTCTACCTCGAGCGCAGCGTGATCGCCTGGGGCCCGCCGGCGGAGGTGCTCGACCGCCACGGCGCCCACGGCTCGGCGTTCGCCGGCCACGACCACGATCAGCCGGCGAGCGCGCGCTGCGAGAGCGACTGATGCGGACGGCCGTCGAGTTCCTGCTGTCCCCTCTCGCGCAGGCCTTCGTCCGGCGCGCGCTCGGGGCCGGCCTCGCGCTCGGCGCGGCGGGGGCGCTCTTGGGCGTCTTCGTGGTGCAGCGCGGGCTGGGGCTCGTCGCGGACGGCCTCGCGCACGCCACCTTCGGCGGCCTCGCGCTCGGGCTGCTGCTCGGGGCGACGCCCGACCGCGCCGTGCTGGTGGCGCTGCCGTTCACGCTCTTGGTGGCGCTCGGGATCCAGCAGCTGCGCCGGCGCACCAGCCTCGGCGGCGACGCGGCGACCGGCGTCTTCTTCGCGGTGTCCTTCGCGGCGGGGGTGCTGTTCCTGGCCCTGCGCGCCCCGCACGCCCCGCCCGTGAACGTCGAGGCGCTGCTCTTCGGCAGCCTGCTGTCCGTGTCGCCGGAAGCGCACGCGCTCACCTGGCTCGTGTCGGGCCTGGTGGTGGCGCTCCTCGTCGCGCTCGGGCCGCAGCTCGCGTACGCCACCTTCGACGCCGAGCTCGCGCGGCTGTCCGGCGTCAGGGTCGCCCTGCTCGAGTCGCTGCTGCTCGCGGTGACCGCGCTCGTCGTGGTGGTGGGCGTGAAGACGGTCGGTGTCGTGCTCGTCTCGGCGTTCGTGGTGATCCCGGCGGCGACGGCGCAGCTCGTCGGGCGCACGCTCGGCGGGATCCTGGGGCTCGCGCTGGCGGTGAGCCTGTTCGCGGTCGCGGCCGGGCTCTTCGCCTCGTACCACCTGAACGCGGCGCCGGGAGCCACGATCATCCTCACGCTCGGCTTGCTGTTCTTCCTCGCGCTCGCGCGGAGGCGGCGATGAGCGAGCGCGGTGCGCACGCGAGCGCGCGCGCCCGGCTCGAGCGGCTCGTGGGCGGGCTCGGGCTCGAGCCGTCGCCGCCCGCGCCGTGCCCCTACCTCGCGGGCCGCGACTCGCGGCTCGTGGCGCTGCGGCCCAGCCGGCTGACGCCGCGGCTCTACGAGCTGTTCCTCGAGCTCAACTTCCGGCGGCTACAGGACCTCGTCTACCGGCCGCAGTGCGAGGGCTGCCGCGAGTGCCACCAGCTGCGAGTCGAGGTGCTGGCGTTCCAGCCGAGCCGCAGCCAGCGCCGCTGCCTGAAGCGCAACGCCGACGTGAGCGCCACGAGCGGGCCGCCCGCGCCCAGCCCGGAGAAGCACGCGCTCTACCGCCGCTACCTCGAGGCCCGCCACGACGGCAGGATGAGCGGAAGCTACGACGAGTACCTGGAGTTCCTGCACCAGGCGCCGGCCTTCACCGAGGAGGTGGAGTTCCGCGCCGGCGAGCGCCTCGTGGGGGTCGGCATCTTCGACGCGATGCCGCAGGCGCTCTCGGCCGTGTACTTCTACTTCGACCCCGAGCTCGAGTGGCGCTCCCCGGGCACGCTCAACGTGCTGTGGCTGGCGGCCGAGGCACGCCGGCGCGCGCTGCGCTTCCTGTACCTCGGCTACTACGTGGCCGGCAGCCGGAGCATGGCGTACAAGGCCGGCTTCGGGCCGCACCAGCTGCTGGCGGACGACGGGCGCTTCCGGGAAGGCGACGCGCGCAGTGGCGGTAGAATCTCGCCATGACGTTGCACGCCGAGCCCGCGCGAGCCCACGACCTGCGCGGCGCGCTCGAGCTGCTCGGCCGCGCGGAGCTCACCGCGCAGGACGTGAGCGAAGGCTGGGGGCACTACTTCGTCGTGCGCGAGGACGACGGCCGCGTGGTGGGTGTCGCGGGCCTCGAGCTCCACGGCGAGGACGGCCTGCTCCGTAGCGTGGCGGTCGACGAGGACTACCGCGGCCAGGGCCTCGCGGCCTCGCTGGTCGAGGCGGTCGTCGAGCGCGCGGGCCGCGTCGGGCTCCGCGCGGTGTACCTGCTCACCACCTCGGCGCGCGCCTACTTCGAGCGCCGCGGCTTCAGCGACTGTCCACGCGACGCCGCGCCGGAGCTGATCCGGGAGTCGTGGGAGTGGAAGAGCGGCTGCCCGTCCTCGGCCGTCTTCATGCGGCGCGAGGTCGGCTGAGCCCTGATCAGGCGCCGCGCGGGTAGAGAGCGCGCGAACGCTCGATCTCGGGCTCCATCCTGTTCAGCCACAGCAGGGCGTACATGCGAAGGTCGCCGAGGAGCGACCAGAGCGGGTAGCGCAGGGTGGCCGGCTTGTTCTGCTCGAAGCAGAAGTGGCCCAGCCAGGCCGGCCCGTAGCCCGCGAGCGGCACGGCGAACGCCCACCATGGAGTGAGCGTCGCCGACGCCGCGAGCGTCGCGAGCGCGAGCGACGTGCCGAGAAAGTGCAGCGCCCGGTTCACCGGATCCCGGTGCTGGGCCACGTAGTACGGCCAGAACGCCTCGAACGACGCGTGCCGCTCTTCCATGGCTGACCTCCCATTGTCCCCGAGGGGTGGCACTCGCGGACGCTGCGGCGGCTAGGATGCCTACGGCGAATCTTGCTTCGCTTCGCGGCGGCGTTGCAAGCCAAACCGTGGGCTCGCCGCAGCGCGTTGACGCGCCCTTCGAGGCGCGGCGATACTGCCGCGCCCGCGACCGGAGGTCCCATGTCATCACGATTCGCACGCCTTGCCCTGCTGAGCCTCGCCGCAGCCGTCGCACCCCAGCTCGAGGCCGCGCCGGCCTTCAGCGCGAGCGAGATGATGAAGCTCAGGCGGCTCGCCGACCTGCAGCTCAGCCCCGACGGCTCGCAGGTCGCCTACGCCCTCACCGAGGTCGACCTCGCCGCCGCCACGCGCAACGCCGAGCTGTGGCTCGCTCCGCTCCAGGGCGGCGAGCCGCGCCGGCTCACGACCCACAAGGCGAGCGACACGCGGCCGCGCTTCAGCCCCGACGGCAGGTCGCTCGCGTTCCTGTCGACGCGCGAGGGCTCGTCCCAGGTGTGGCGGCTCGAGCTCCGCGGCGGCGAGCCGCGCAAGCTCACGGCACTCGCGACCGACGTCGACGCCTTCGAGTGGCTCGGGAGCTCGCGGCTCGCGGTCGTGACCGCGGTCTACCCGGACTGCGGCGCCGACGACGCCTGCAACGCGAAGCGCCTGGCCGCGGCCGGCAAGGGCTCGACCGCCCGCGCGTACGACGAGCTGCTCTACCGGCACTGGGACGGCTGGAGCGACGGCCGCCGCAGCCACGTGCTGTCGCTGCCGCTCGCGGGCGGAGCGGCGATCGACCTCACCCCGGGCGGCGACGACCAGCCGCCCTTCAACCTCGGCGGCGAGGACTGGGGCGTGGCGCCCGACGGCAGCGAGCTCTGCGTCTCGCGCAAGGACGCGAAGAGCGAGGCCTGGAGCACCGACGCCGAGCTCTACCTGGTCCCGGCCGCGGGCGGCCCCGCGAAGCGCATCTCCGACTCGTCGGGCTACGACAGCGGCTGCCGCTACAGCCCCGACGGGCGCCTCGTCGTCTATCGCACGCAGCTGCGCGCCGGCTACGAGTCGGATCGCTGGCGGCTGGTCGTCTACGAGCGTGCGAGCGGAAGCCGCCGGATCCTGACCGAGGCCTTCGACCGCCAGGTGGATCCCGCCGTCTTCTCGCCCGACTCGAAGACCCTCTATTTCACCGCCGAGGACGAGGGCCGCTCGCCGGTCTTCTCGGTGCCCGTCGCGGGCGGCCCGGTCACGCAGCTGCTGGGCGACGCGGGGACGCTCGACGCGCTCGCGGTGACGCGCGACGGCCGCACTCTCGTCGCCACTCAGGCAACGCTCACGCACCCCGCCGAGGTCGTGCGCTTCGCCGCGGACGGCACGGGACTCGCGCGCGTGACGCACGTGAACGACGCGCTGCTCGCGCCCTTCGCGCTCAAGCCGGGCGAGAGCATGAGCTACGCGGGCGCCGCGGCGAAGAGCGTGCAGGCGTGGCTGGTGCGACCGCCCGACTTCGACCCCGCGAAGACCTACCCGCTGTTGGTGCTCGTCCACGGCGGGCCGCAGGGATCCTGGGCCGACGGCTGGAGCTTCCGCTGGAACGCGCAGGTGTTCGCGAGCGCGGGCTACCTCGTCTTCATGCCGAACCCGCGCGGCTCGACCGGCTGGGGCCAGGCCTTCACCGACGACATCAACGGCGACTGGGGCGGCAAGGCGTACGAGGACGTGATGAAGGGGACGGACTTCGCTCTCGCGCTTCCGGGTGTCGACCGCGCGCGCGTGGCGGCGGCCGGTGCGAGCTACGGCGGCTACATGATCGACTGGATCGCGGGCCACACCGACCGCTTCAAGGCGCTCGTCACGCACGACGGTGTCTTCGACCTCGTCTCGATGTACGGCTCGACCGAGGAGCTCTGGTTCCCGGAGTGGGAGCTCGGCGGCCCCTACTGGTCGCACCCCGAGGGCTACGCGCGCTACAACCCGCGCGACTTCGTGAAGAACTTCAAGACGCCGACGCTCGTGATCCACGGCGAGCGCGACTACCGGGTGCCGCTCGAGCAGGGGCTCGCGATGTTCACGGCGCTGCGGCGCCAGGGCGTCCCCGCGCGGCTCTTGACCTTCCCCGACGAGGGGCACTGGGTGCTGAAGCCGCAGAACTCGGTGCGCTGGTACGCCGAGGTGATCGGCTGGCTCGACCGCTGGACCAAGCCGTGAGCCCGGCGCCGGCCGATGGTAAGCTCCCCGCGTGAGCGATCCGCAGGACGGCCAGGTCGAGCCCGTCGCGCTCGACGAGGCGGCGCGCGCCGGCTCTGACGTCGCCCGTCGCGAGGACGCCCAGGGCGTGGCCGCGGCCTTCCTCGAGCTGGTCCAGCGCTGGGCGGCGCCCTCGGCCGTGCTCGCGGCCGTGCGCGATCCGAAGGGCGTCGCGGGCTTCCGGCTGCTGCCGTCGCTCTGCACCGGCTCGATCTCGCTCGGGATCGAGCGGACGCTCGCGCGGCTCGTGGAGGACACGCCCGAGTGCCTGGAGCGGCCGACCGTCGTGCGCGGCGAGGAGGTGCCCGGCATCCGCGTGCGCGACAACGTCGTGGTCCCGTGGTGGTGCGAGGGCGACTTTGGCCTGCTGGTGCTGCGAGGCGTGCCGAGGCCGTCGCGCCCGGGCCTGGGCGAGGCGCTGTCGCTCGCGGGCGCCTCGGTCTGGCCGCGCCTGCTCGGGAGCCCCGCCGGACGCCTCGAAGCCCTGCTCGGCGAGCTCGGCGCCGCGGCCGATCGGCTCGCGAGCGAGTCAGGAAGGCAGCTCGAGCGGCTGAAGGCGGCGGCGGCCCCCGCGCCCGCCGACGACGCCGCGGCCGCGCGGGTGACCGAGCTCGAGCAGACGCTCGCCCGCCTGCAGCAGGAGCGCGAGCCGCACGCCCAGCAGCTCGCCTCGGCGCAGAGCGGGCTCGAGTCGGCCCAGGCCGAGCGCGCGGCCGCCCTGGACAGGCTCGCGGCCGCGGCGCGGGAGCTCGAAGCCGCCCGGCGCGAGCGCGAGGCCGCGCAGCACGCGCACGAGGTCGCGCAGCGCGAGCTCGCGGCCGCGGCGCGCGACCGCGAGACGGCGGCGCGCGATCTCGAGAGCGCGGTCCGCGAGGGCGAGACGGCCCGCCACGACCTGCTGGCCGCCCGCGGCGACGTGGAGGGCTCGAAGCGCGAGCTCGAGGCGACCCGCGCGGGGCTGGAGGCGGCGAGCCGGGAGCTGGACGCGACGCGCGGCGAGCTGGAGCTGGCGCGGCGCGAGCGCGACGCGGCCGCGCTTGACCTCGCGGCCGCGCGCCAGCAGAGCGACGAGGCGAAGCGCGAGCTCGCCGCAGCGGTCGAGGAGCGGGGCGCCAGCGAGCGCGAGCTGGACGCCGCCCGCCGCGAGCTCGCCGCGCGGATGGCGGCTCCTCCGCTGCCCGCGTCCGCCGAGCCGCAGCCCGCGGGGGCGTCGGCCGCGGCGCCGGCGGCCTCGATCGACAGCGCGAGCGACGCGCTCCGGCTCGCGATCGCGGCGGTCCGCCGCGCCGCCTTCGTGCCGCCGATGCTGCGCGTGTCGATCGAGGAGGTGGCGGCGCTCGCGAGCCGGGAGGACAGGCCCGCGCGGCGCCACGGGATCGCACTTCTCGACCGCGACGTGGTGGCGCTCGAGTCCGTCGCGGCCGAGCTGGAGCAGGCGGGGATCGAGGTGCGGCTCGCGAACCAGCCCGAGGAGCTCGCGCTGCTGCTGCGCACGCCCGACTCGAGCAGCATCGACGCGGTCGTCTGCGACGTGATGTGCTATCGGCCCGACCAGAACGTCGCGGGCATCCTGCGCGGCTGGGACAAGGACCGCCCGGGGCTCGCGTTCTTCCTGAGCTACGACGCGCAGAGCCCGGTCGAGCTCGAGCGCGCGCGCCGCACGCCGATGTCGCTCACCGCCGGCCACATCCAGCGCCCGCTCACCGGCTCGCGCCTCGCCGAGACGCTCGAGAACCTGGCCAAGCGCAGCGGCAAGGGGCCCTAGGGCGAAGCCAGCGCGCGGTCGCGCCGCAGCGACCACAGCAGGAGCGGCGGCGTCGCCACCGTCGTGATCACCACCATGAACACCGCCGCCGCGTAGGTGTCGGCGCCGACGACCGCGTGCCCGCCCAGCTCGAGCGTCGCGCCGATGCCGGCGAAGATCAGCCCGACCTCGCCGCGCGGCATCATGCCGACGCCGACCGTCACGCGCGACACGCCGCGCGGCGTGACCAGGCCGCAGGCCCACTTGCCGATCATGGCCGCGAGCGTCAGCGCCAGCGCGAAGCCGATCACCCCCGGCCTCAGGAACGACGCGACGTCCACCTGCATCCCGATGCGCACGAAGAACACGGGCACCAGCAGCCCGGAGAGCGCGTGCAGGCTGTCGTGCAGCCGGCGCTCGCCGCGTCGCGTGTGCTCCTCGAGGTGCACGTCCTCGAGCACCAGCCCCGCCGCGAAGGCGCCCACGATGGGGGCGAGGCCCGCGAGGCCCGCGAGCCACGCGAGCCCGAAGCAGAAACCGAGCGCCAGGGCCAGCACCACTCCCCGCGAGCGGAGCGCGAGCGCGCCCTTGAAGACCCGCGGCGTGAGATAGGAGCCGACGACGAGCGCGACCACCAGGAACGCGAGTGCTTTCGCCACGATCGCCGCGATGCCGGAGGCCGCGAGCGTCTCGCCCACCGCCGCCGCCCGGATCACGCCGGCGATGATCGCCAGCACGACCAGCCCGAGCACGTCGTCGATCACCGCCGCGCCCAGGATCACGCGCGCGCTCGGGGTGCGGATCGCGCCCGCGTCCTGCAGTACCCGCGCCGTGATGCCGACGGAGGTGGCGGCCAGCATCGCGCCCAGGAACGCGTGCACCAGCCACGACTCGGCGGGCAGGAGCGCCCGGCCCGCGCCGAAGCCGAGCAGCATGGGCGCGAGCACGCCGACGAGCGCCACGAGCGTCGCGGGCACGCCGACCGCCAGCATCTCGCGCGGCGTCGACTCGAGCCCGACCTCGAACAGCAGCAGGATCGCGCCGAGCTCGGCCAGGACGGCGAAGGTCTCGCTGCCCTGGAGCCGGGCGAGGCTCGGGCCTCCCGCGAGCGCGAGGTTGCCGAGCAGGATGCCGAACACCAGCTCGCCGAGCACGGCGGGCTGGGAGGCGCGCTCCGCGAGCGCCCCCAGGAGCTTCGCGCCGACCAGCACGAAGGCGAGCGCGGCCAGGATCAGGCTCTGCTCGCCGTGGCCGGAAGCCGCGGCGAATAGCGTCTCCATCGAGGCAGTCTAGCCGGGGATGGCCGGCTCGCGAGGAACGCGCCGGCGGGTTGGAGCTAGAATCCGCGCGCGGGGCCGGCCGCCCGCGGGGAGAGTCAGATGGCGGCAAGCGACGTGCGCGTCGGCGTCCTGCGCGGGCGGGAGAACTCGTTCCCCGACGCCTTCATCGCCAAGGTCAACGCGCTCGGCAAGGGCGTGAGCGCCGAGTTCGTGCAGCTCGGTGGCACCAAGCTCAACGAGCCCGTGCCCTACCGCGTGATCCTCGACCGCATGAGCCACGAGGTGCCGTACTACGCCGTCTACCTGAAGATGGCGGCGCTGCAGGGCTGCTACTGCATCAACAACACCTTCTGGCGCAGCGCCGACGACAAGTTCTTCGGCTACGCCGCGGCGGAGAAGCTGGGCATCGCCGAGCCGAAGACGGTCGTGCTGCCGAACCGCAGCTACGTCGACGACGTCACGAACGACAGCCTGCGCAACCTGTGGCCCACCGACTTCGCGATGTACGCGGAGTACGTCGGGCTGCCGTGCATCATGAAGCCGGCCTTCGGCGGCGGCTGGAAGAACGTGCACACGGTCCACTCGCTCGACGAGCTGCGGCAGCTCTACGAGGCCTCGGGCTCGCTCACGATGATGCTGCAGGAGTTCATCGCCTGGGACACCTACATCCGGGTGCCCACGATCGGGCGGCGCTTCGCGCGCGCGATCCGCTACGACCCGGCCCCGGGCGGCCTCGGCGGCTACAACCAGGACTACGACATCCTGCCGCGCGCGCTCAGGGACAAGGCCGAGGAGCTCTCGCTCGCGTACAACCAGGCGCTCGGCTACGACATGAACGCGCTCGAGTTCGCCGTGAAGGACGGCCGCTTCTACGGCATCGACCTCACCAACTACACGCCCGACCTCGACTACCGGAGCCTGAAGGACGCCCACTTTCCCTGGGCGGTCGACAAGATGGCGAGCTTCGCGATCGAGAAGGCGCTGTCGAAGGACGAGACACCGCAGGCGCCCGACTGGAAGCGCCTGCTGCTCCAGTAGGGGTCAGGTCTTGAACGGACGCATTTGTGTTACCAAACGCCACCGTTCCCGTTGGTAGCAGAAATGCGCTGTTTCAAGACCTGACCCCATTTGTCCTCACCAGCCCACCGGGGTCCCGAACTCGTCGCGCGGGAACAGGTCGTGGTCGAAGCGGACGCGGGCCGCGGGGTTGCGGTCGCCGGGGGCCGCCGACTCGAGCCGCTCCGCGATCCCCGCGAGCATGCCTGCGTCGAAGCGGCGCGCGACCGCGGGAGCGCGCAGCCGCGCGAGCCATGCCGCGCTGTCGAGGGGGATCTCCTGGTTGCTGCCGACGACCATGTTGCCGAAGTCCACGACGTGCGGCAGCGCCTCGGCGAAGGTGAGGGCGACGCGCCGGTTCGGCTTCTGCGAGCACACGAGGCCGCCCGGCTTGAGCCGCCGCGCGCACAGCCCGAAGAACTCCATCGAGTACAGGTTGCCGCTGCCCGCGCTCGTCAGATAGAGCGCGTCCACCTCGACGAGGTCGTAGAGTCGCTCCTCGCGCGCGAGCGCGCGGCGCCCGTCCGCCACCTCGAAAAGCACGCGCGGGTCGTGCAGCAGCTCGACGAGCGACGGGAAGGGCGCGAGCTGCGCGACCTTCCGCAGCAGGTCCTTCTGGCTGGCGGCGATCTCGAACACGCGCACGCTGCGCGTCTCGGGCCGGCACGCGATCGCCCACGCGGTCTCGCCCGAGCCGAGCCCGATCACCGCGACCGCCTCGGGGCGCGGGTGGATCAGCGCCGGCACCGCCCCGAGCAGGGTGTGGATGCCCTCGTAGGGCAGCCAGCTGTGCGGCAGGCCGTTCACGCTCACGCGCCAGCGCTCGCCCTCGCCG
The DNA here is from genome assembly GCA_963740655.1 of uncultured Acidobacteriota bacterium. Classification (GTDB taxonomy): domain Bacteria; phylum Acidobacteriota; class Vicinamibacteria; order Fen-336; family Fen-336; genus DATBSL01. The sequence goes on along the minus strand of CAVUFF010000009.1, from coordinate 277,816 downwards.
GGGAAGATCGCGCTCACCGCACTCGCGTCCTCGCCGATGAACGCGGGCGGCTCCGCCCGCGTGATGCCGTGCAGCCGCGCCCAGAGCGCGTGGTTGGCGGGCAGCGCCAGCAGCACGAGGGCGAGCGCCGCGGCGCGCGTCGGAAGACCGCGCGCGCCCATGGCGCGCACGCGCACCAGCAGGAAGACGCTCCCCCCGAGCGCGATCAGCAGGAAGAAGCTGCCGGCCGTCCCGATCCGCTCGAGCAGGAAGAGCCCGCACACCAGGCTCCCCGCGGTGCAGCCGAGGATGTTCGCGGCCTGCAGCAGCCCGACCTTGCGTCCGCTCGTGCGCGGATCGTCCTGGACCGCGCGCTGCAGCGCGCCGAACGACAGCCCCATCAGCACGGTGGGCAGCCCGAAGAGCGCGAGCGGCAGGAGCGCGTAGAGCGTCGCGAGCAGCGAAGGGCTCCAGTCCGCGCCGAGGTGGAAGAAGGCCTCGTGGCGCCAATAGTCGAAGAGGCGGGCGTAGAGCGGTGTCTGTGGCGGCAGCCGCGCCAGAAGCGCGAGTGCGCCGCCGGCGCTCGCGAGCAGCAGGAGCTGCAGGTCGAGGAACGTTTCGAGCGGGCGCTCGAGCCGCTCGGCGCGGCGGCCGCCGACGAGGCTGCCCGCGCCCAGCCCGAGCAGGTACAGCGCGAGCACGCTGCCGAAGGTGTAGGCCGTGCTTTTCACCGCGACGTCCATCAGCCGGAACCACGCGATCTCGAGCGACAGGGCGATGAAGCCCGACAGCCCGTAGAGCAGCAGCCACAGCCGCAGCGGCTGCGCGGCGGCGCCGCCGGCCGACGCGGCTGGCTCCTCTTCCGGGGCGTGAGCTCGGGCGGCCCAGCGTCCCACGAGGACCGCCGCGGCCGCCGCCAGCAGGTTGGCGAGGGCACCGGCCCGCACCGCTCCCTCCATCCCGAGGAAGCGAACGAGCAGCCACGGCGCCGCGAGCGCGCCGACCGAAGCCCCGAGCACGTTCCAGCCGTACAGCCCCCCGATCACGCGCGAGGCGGACGCCGTCTCGCGCACCGTCGCCCGCACCAGGAGCGGCAGCGACATCCCCATGAGCGTCGTGGGGAGCAGGAAGGCGAGGAAGTGCGCGAGGGCCGTGCCCGCGGTCGTGGCGTAGAGCGGCGCGGCGTAGCGGCCGAGAGCCTCGTGGTAGATCCCGCAGCTCGAGACGGCGAAGAGTCCCACCCCGAGCTCGACGAGCGCGAAGCCGCGCAGCGCCGCCTTCGGCCGCAGGCGGCTGCTGAGGAGGCCGCCCAGCTCGCTGCCGATCCCGAGCCCGGCCATGAACGACGCGACGATCAGCGCCATCGACACGACGCCGACGCCGGTGTGCAGCGTGAGGATGCGCTGCCACACCACCTGGTAGACGAGCGCCGCCGCTCCGCTCAGGAAGAAGGCGAGGCGCAGCAGGGCCAGGGCCGCGCCGCCGATCAGAGCGCTATTGCGGCGAGGCTGAACGCGACGACGGCCGCGGTCAGCAGCAGCGTGTAGCGGCGCAGCCGCGCTCCGCCGAGCGTCGACGCGATGCCGCACTTGACGAGCGTGTTGGAGAGCACCGCGATCAGCACCGACAGCGCCGCGGTGTGGAGCGCGGTGCCGCCGTCCCGGGCGAGGGTCGCCATCGAGAGCGTGATCGCGTCCACGTCGCTCGTGCCGGCGAGCGCGGCCACCACGTAGGCGCCGCCCGTCGGGTAGCGCTGCTGCACGATCGTCAACACCAGCAGCACCGCGGCGAACAGCAGGCCGAACTTCACCGCCGACACCAGGCTGAAGGGATTGCGGAGCGGCACCGGAGCGGCCGGCGCGCGCTTGGCCTCGGCCTCCGAGCGCCGCAGCAGCAGGATCGCCGCCGCGGCCGTCACCAGCGTCATCACGCCGATCGGCAGCAGCATCCCCCGCGCGAGCGGCGGATGCACGATCGCCGTCAGCACCAGCACGCGCGCGAAGCTCACGCCCCAGGCGAGGAAGGTGCCGGCGGCGAGCGCCTCGTCGGTCCGGCCCTGCTCCTCGCGGCTGCGCTTGGCGAAGGTCAGCGTGACCGCGGTCGACGAGACGAGCCCGCCGCTGAGCCCGGTGACCGCGGTGCCGCGCTCGGCGCCGAGCGCGCGCGTCGCGATGTAGCCGACGAGCGACAGCGCGGCGATCAGGATCACGAGCAGCCAGAGCGAGCGCGGCACGAGCGCCCCCCAGGGGTCGATCGCCTGCTTCGGAAGCAGCGGCAGCACGATGACGGTCGCCGCGAGCAGCTTCACGCCGGCGGAGATGTCGTCGGGCCCGAGCTTGGCGACGAGGCCGTGGAGCGGCTCCTTGTACGCGAGGAAGGCCGACACCACGACGCCGCCGACGAGCGCGAGCTCGGGGTAGCCCGCCGTGCAGGCCGCGCCCAGCAGGCACACCGCGAGCGCCGCGGTCTCGGTCGTGAGGCCCACCGCCTCCGGGCGGGCGCGAGCCTGCATCACGTAGCCCGCGGTCGTGAGCGCGACCACGGCCAGGAGCGCCGCCGCCAGCACCAGCGCGCTCGCGAGCGCCTGCGCCAGCGTCGTGGCGAGCGCGCCGCACAGCGAGAACAGCACGAAGGTCCGGATCCCGCCGATCCCGACGTTGCCCGCGTTCGCCTTGCTCTTCTCGCGCTCGATGCCGACGAGCGCGCCGATCAGGACGGCGGCGAACAGCTCGAACAGCAGCTTGGTGTCGGGCGCGCTCGGCATGCGGCCCCGCCTAGCGTCGTGGCGTCAGCGGCAGCACGCACGCGGGCCGGTCGATCGCGACCGTCGCGCCGAGCGGGCTTGGCTGGCCGGTCTTGGGGTCGAGGCGGAAGAAACCGACCGTGCCGCCCTTCTGGTGCGCCGCGATCAGCACGCGGCCCGATGGCTCGATCTTGAAGTGGCGCGGCCAGGCGCCTCCGATCGGCACGTGCCCGGCCGGCGTGAGCCGGCCGCTCGCGGCGTCGACGGCGAAGACGGCGAGGCTGTCGTGGCCGCGGTTCGAGCCGTAGACGAAGCGCCCGTCCGGCGAGACCTCGATCTCCGCCGTGTAGCTCGTGCCCTTGAAGCCCTCGGGCAGCGCCGAGAGCGTCTGCAGCGGCTGGAGCTCGCCCTTGCCGGAGTCGTAGGCGAACACCGTCACGGTCGAGGTGAGCTCGTTGATCACGTAGACGAAGCGGCCGCCGGGGTGGAACGCCAGGTGGCGCGGCCCGGAGCCCGGCTCGAGCGTGCCGGCGCCGTGTGCCGTCAGCAAACCCTTCGCGGCGTCGAACGACGACACGAAGATGCGGTCGGCGCCCAGGTCCGGCGCCAGCGCGAAGCGCTCGGCGGCGTCGAGGTAGACGCCGTGCGCGTGCGGCTTCTCCTGGCGCGACGCGTTCGGGCCCTTGCCCTCGTGCATGCGGACGCTCGACGCCTTTCTGAGCGATCCGTCCGCCGCGATCGGCAGCACCGCGACGGTGCCGCCGCCGTAGTTGGCGACGAGCACGTTCTTGCCCGCCTTGTCCACGACCAGGTGACACGGGCCGGTGCCCTCGGACGCCTGCTCGCCCAGCTTCTTGAGGTCGCCCGTCTTCGGGTCGATCGCGAAGGCCAGCACCGCGCCTGTCTTCGCCCCGCCGAAGTCGTCCACCTCGGACACCGCGTAGAGGAAGCGGCCGCTCGGATGGAGCGCGAGGAACGACGGGTTCTTGGCTTCACCCGCGAGCACCGGTGCTCCGGCCTTGCCGGTGTCGAGGTCGAGGCTGAAGCGGTAGATGCCCTTGCTCGTGCCGTCGGTGTAGGTGCCGACGTAGACGGTCACGGGCGCGGCGGCCAGGGCCGACGCGGCCAGCGCGGAGCCGAGCGCTGCGAGGAGGACGGACGAGCGGAGCGGTGTGTTCATGGCCGCTGATCCTGCGCCGTGCGTGGCTGCCGCGTCAAACGGGTGCGAGCCGCAGCTCCGTCGCGCGAGCCTCGTAGCCGGGCGGCGGCTCGGCCGGTGGATGGGCCAGAAACGACGCCACGATCTTGTCGAGGTAGCCGCCGAGCGGCTCGTGCTGGAAGCCCAGCTCGGCCTTTGCGAGGCTCGGGTCGATGAACGACATCCAGCTGCCGCTGAAGGGCGACAGCGCGAGCGGGTCGAGGCCGGCGGCGCGCACCGCCTCGACGCTCGGCTCCGTCACGCGCGGCCGCGCCCCGAGCCGCGCCGCGAGCTCGCTCACCAGCTCGCGCAGCGTCGGCGTCTCGTGCTGCGCCAGGTTGTAGGCGCGGCCGAAGCTCGCCCTGCGGCCGAGCAGCCCCACGATCGCCTTCACCACCGCACCCGAGTAGACGTGACGGGTGACGCGCGCACCGCCGCCCGGCAGCAGGATCGGGCCGCCGTCGAGCATGCGCCACAGGTAGCGCTCGACGCGACGGAGATGGTCGCGCTCGCCGTTCACCATCGGAATGCGCAGGCGCGTCGCGGGAAAGCGCCGCCGCTGCCAGGCGAGCACGAGCTCGTCCTCGAGCGCGCGCTTCTTCAAGCCGTAGTCCCACTGCGCGCGGTCGTCGGGGTCCGGTGGCGGCGCGATCAGGCGGCCGTCGTAGTCGCTCTCGCGCGCGGGGCGCGGGCAGCCGTCGCGCACCAGATAGACCTGGCCGCTGCTGATCGCGACGTAGTGGCCGACGCGGCCCGCGAGCGCCTCGACCGCACCGCGCGCGTCCGCGCCGTCGAACGCGGCGAAGTCGACGGCGGCGTCGAACTCGCGGCCGCCGAGCACGCGTCCGAGGTCCGAGGTGGTGCGGTCGCCGAGCAGCCGCTCGACGCGCGAGCCGAGGGCGTCGGGGTGGCGACCGCGGTTGAAGACCGTCACCGCGTGCCCGGCGGCGGCCAGCCGGAGAGCCAGTTCGTGGCCGAGGAAGCGGGTGCCGCCGATCAGCAGGACCTTCACCGACGGCCCGTCAGGGCAGCGTTTCCTTCAGCACCTTGGCGGTCTGCTCCGCGCGGAAGCCGCGCAGCTTCTCGCGCAGCGCGGGACGCGAGCCGGCCAGGATGGCGACCGCGAGCAGGGCGGCGTTCGTCGCTCCCGGCTTGCCGATCGCGAGCGTCCCGACCGGGATGCCGCCGGGCATCTGCACCGTCGACAGCAGCGAGTCGAGCCCCTTGAGCGACGCGCTCTCCATCGGCACGCCGAGCACCGGCAGCAGCGTGTGGGCGGCGACCACGCCGGCGAGGTGGGCGGCGCCACCGGCCGCCGCGACGATCACCTCGAGCCCGCGCTGCTCGGCCGCGCCCACGTACTCGATCGTGGCCGCCGGCGTGCGGTGCGCCGAGAGCACGCGGCACTCGTGCGCCACATCGAAGCGGGCGAGCGTCTCGCTCGCGCTCTTCATCACGTCCCAGTCCGACTTGCTTCCCATCAGCACGGCGACGAGCGGCTTGGGCTCGGCCATCGATTCAGCTCCTCGCCTTGCGGGCCACGGCCCGCCGCGCGCGCGTCGTGCGCGGCGGGGCCTCGGTCAGCAGGCGCTCTGGCACGAAGCGCCCCGCGAGCTTCGCGCGCAGGCGCGGCCGCTTCGCCTCCAGCCAGTCCAGGAACTCGAGCGGCTCGCGGAAGGTGAGCGCGCGCGCGCTGGGGGCGTTCACGTCGCAGCCACGATTGTCGAAGCTGCGGCAGATGTGAGGCCGGCTGGCGTAGACGTCGCAGCGCAGGTCCGGGCGCAGGTTGCGGCAGCGCGTCTCGAACAGCACCGACCACTCCCCCGCCTCGTCGCGATAGACCGAGACCTGCTCGTGGTAGAGGTACCAGAGCACGTCGGTCGCGAGCCGCGGCGTGGTGGGCGCGTTGATTCCCACCCCCACGTAGCGGCAGCAGCGCGCGCACTCGGTGCACTCGACGAGCGCGGACACGGGCCGCAGCAGCGGCAGGGGGAGGGGCTTGCGCGGCATGCGTGAGCCTCGGAGCATAACATCGCGCGCGGGCGCTTGACCCTCCGCGCCGCGGCGTTTCTAATGGTCCGGATCGGCCGCCGCGCGTGACGCGCTGACGCGGGCGGCGGCGCGCAGCGAGGGAGCGCATGAGCCAGAGACGGGCCGCGATCACGGCGCTCGGGACGTACGTACCCGAGCGCGTGGTGACCAACCACGAGCTCGCGCAGCTTGTCGACACCTCGGACGAGTGGATCCGCACCCGCACCGGGATCGAGCAGCGGCACTACGTCGAGCCCGGCACCGGCACGAGCGCCATCGCGACCAAGGCCGCCCAGGAGGCGCTGCGCCGGCGCGGGATCTCCGCCGACGAGGTCGAGCTGATCGTCGTCGCCACCGTCACGCCGGACATGATCTTCCCCGCCACGGCCTGCCTGGTGCAGGACCGGCTCGGCGCGAAGCGGGCGTGGGCCTTCGACGTCTCGGCCGCCTGCTCGGGCTTCGCCTTCGCGCTCACGATCGGCGCGCAGTTCGTCGAGAACGGCCGCCACTCCAAGGTGCTGGTGATCGGCGCCGACGTGATGACCTCGATCCTCGACTTCGAGGACCGTACCACCTGCGTGTTGTTCGGCGACGGCGCCGGCGCGGTGCTGCTCGAGCCGCGCGAGGACGGCACCGGCATCCTCGACTTCGCGCACGAGGTCGACGGCTCGGGCGCCTGCTACCTGAACATGGCGGCCGGCGGCAGCCTGAAGCCGGCGAGCCACGAGACCGTGGATCAGAAGCTGCACTACGTGCGCCAGCAGGGTCAGCACGTCTTCAAGTACGCCGTGCGCAAGTTCGCCGACAGCAGCGATGCGATCCTGCGGCGCAACGGGCTCACCGGCAGCGACGTCGACCTGTTCGTGGCGCACCAGGCCAACATCCGCATCATCGAGGCCGCGCAGCACCGGATGGGCCTGCCCGACGCGAAGGTGATCAAGAACATCCGGGACTACGGCAACACCACGGCGGCCACGATCCCGCTCGCGCTCAAGACCGCGCTCGACGAGAAGAAGCTCAAGCCCGGCGACCGCGTGCTGCTGGCCGCGGTCGGCGCCGGCTTCACCGTCGGCACGGTGCTGCTGAAGTGGTCCGGAGTGCCCTGGGACTAGTCCCCGTCGACGAACTCGTGCCCGGCCATGCGCACCGTGAGCACCGGGCACGGGGCGCGGCGCACCACGCGCTCGGTCGTCGAGCCGAAGAGCGCCTGGTCGAGCATGCCCTTGCCGTGGGTGCCGAGCACGATCATGTCGACGTCGTTCTCGGCGGCGTGGCGGATGATCTCCGCCGACGGCTTGCCCTGCGCCACGAGCTCGGAGACGGCGACGCCCTTCTGGCGCGCCTCCGCGGCGAGCTTGGCGAGCTCGGTCTTGGCGTAGCCCGAGATCTCCTGGAACACCTCGGCCATCGGGACCGGGAAGAGGTCGCTGGCGTAGCCGACGGTCAGGTTCTCGACCACGTGCAGCAGCACCAGCTCGGCGTGGTACTCCTGCGCGAAGGACACGCCGTAGGTGAAGGCGTGCTTGGCGCTGTCCGAGAAATCGGTCGGCACCAGGACCTTCTTCAGCTTGATCACGGCCCACCTCCGTGGCGGTGCGAAGGGGCTTGGGCGGCGGCCCGCCGCCCGCTCGTGAGATGCTATCCTGAACCCTTCGGTCCTGGCCATGGTCCGCTTGATCTTCGTCGTCGCCGAGGCGCTCTTCTGGCTGTTCGTGCTGCGGCTGCTGCTGCGCGGCATCGCCGCCGTCGTCGCGCCGCTACGCGCGGCAGCCGCGCGACCTGCCGCGCGGCCGCAGGTCAAGGGCGCCGAGGACCTGGTGCTCGACCGCGTGTGCCGCACCTACGTTCCTCTCGCGAGCGCGCTCACGGCGCGAGTGGCCGGGCGCGAGGAGCACTTCTGCTCCGCCGCCTGCCGCGACCGCGCGCTCGCCGGGATGGCGCGCGCGTCCTGAGCCGTGCCAGCTCGGGCCTCTCTCCTTGACAGCTTAGGAGAGTGGCGCTAGACTCCTAATCTATTTAGGAGAGTCGCCGTGTCCGAACGCCTGCTGCCGGGAACGCTCGAGCTCCTGATCCTGAAGGCGGTCTCGCTCGGTCCCGAGCACGGCTACGGCATCCTGCTGCGGATCGAGGGGATCAGCGGCCAGGCCCTGAAGGTCGAGCAGGGAGCCCTCTACCCGGCGCTTTATCGGCTCGAGCACGAGGGCAGCCTCGAGTCGGAGTGGGGCGTCTCGGAGAACAACCGCAGGGCGAAGTTCTACCGGCTGACCGCGGCCGGCCGCAGGCAGCTCAAGGACGAGACGGCGAGCTGGCAGCGCTTCGCGGCGGCCGTGGCGACGGCGCTCGTCGCGAAGCCGGAGGAGGCCTGAGTGCGCGCACGGCTCCTGAGCTTCTGGCGCGGCCTCTTCGGGCGCGCGCGACTCGAGCGCGAGATGGCGGACGAGATCGCGTTCCACATGGAGGCGCGGGCGGCGGAGCTCGGCCGCCGCGGGCTCGATCCCGCCGAGGCTCTCCGTCAGGCGCGGCTCGACTTCGGCGCGGTCGAGCGCTACAAGGAGGAGTGCCGCGAGTCGCGCGGGCTCAGGCTCCTCGACGAGCTGCGGGCGGACCTGCGCTTCGCCATTCGACAGCTGGTGCGCGCCAAGGCCTTCTCGCTCTCGACGATCGCGCTCCTCGGCATCGGGATCGGCGCGAGCACGGCGCTCTTCAGCACCGCGGACGCGGTGCTGATCAAGCTGCTGCCCGTCGAGCGCCCGCGGGAGCTGCGTCGCCTGGCGTGGCTCGAGGGCGAGCGGTCCGCGTTCTATCGCACGTACGACGGCAGCAAGCAGCGGGGCCCGGGCGGCACGCAGCTCGCAACGTCGTTCGCCTATCCCGTCTATGCCTACCTGCGCGGGCACACGGCGAGCTTCAGCCAGCTCGTCAGCTTCGGGCAGTCGAGCCGCCTCAACCTGACGCTGCGCGGAAATGCGCGGCTGGCGAACGGCCAGCTGGTCTCGGGCAACTTCTTCGCCGCGCTCGGCACCCGTCCGCTGCTTGGCCGAGTGCTGTCGCCCGAGGACGACGAGGACGGCGCTCTCGTCTACGCGGGCGTCCTCGGCTACACCTTCTGGCAGCGCGAATTCGGCGGCGCGCGCTCGGTGCTCGGCCAGGCCGTGCTCGTGAACGGCTCGCCGGTCGTCATCGTGGGCGTGCTGCCGCGCGGCTCCTGCGGCGTCGATCCGTCCTGGTGCCCTGACCTCAGCCTGCCGATGGCGATGCAGCCGCTGGTGGACGCCGCGCCGAGCGTGCTCCACGAGCCGCGGCGCTGGGGGTTCCAGGTGATCGGCCGGCTGCGCAGCGGCGTGAGCGACGAGACCGCGCGCCTCGAAACGGAACGGCTCCTGGCCGAGGCGATCCGCACGGCGCCGCCGTCCGAGCCCTGGGATCCGCCGAAGGCGCTGCTGCTGCCGGGAGCGCAGGGGCTGCAGAACCTGCGCAGCGACCTGCGCGCGCCGCTCGTCGTGCTCGGCGGGGCCGTGGCCACGGTCCTGCTCGTCGCGTGCGCGAACGTGGCCGGGCTCCTGCTGGCGCGGGCGAGCGGCAGGCGGCGCGAGCTCGGCACGCGGCTCGCGCTCGGCGCGGGGCGCGGCCGTCTCGTGCGCCAGCTGCTGACCGAGAGCCTGCTGCTATCGGCGCTGGGCGGTGCGCTGGGGCTCGTAATCGCGTACCTCGTGGGCGACGGCGTCGGCCGCGTCTTCCTGGAGAGCGGGCGCCCGCTCGGGGTCGAGGTGGCGCTCGACGGCCGCGTGCTGCTGTTCACGCTGTCGCTGCTCGTGCTGGTCGGGATCGCATCCGGGCTGTGGCCGGCGCTCAGCGCGACGCGCGCCGACACGGTGCCGGCGCTGCGCGAGGGCCGCCATTCGCCGGACCGCTCGACGCTGCGCGCGGGCAAGGCGCTCGTCTGCCTGCAGGTCGCGCTGTCGCTCGCGCTCGTGGCCGGCTCGGCGCTCTTCGTGCACACGCTCGTCAACCTGCGCTCGGAAAGGCTCGGCTTCCGCCCCGAGAACCTGCTGGTGTTCCAGCTCGACCCGACTCTCAACGGTTACAGCGACTCTCGCCTGCTCGATTTCCACGCGCAGGTGCTGCGCGGCGTCGCGGCGCTCCCCGGCGTGCGCTCGGCCTCGATGTCGCGCTGGGGCCTGCTGGCCGGCAGCCGCACCAGCGACGGCGTCCGCGAGCCCGGCGGCCCGAACATCAAGACCGATCTCCACTACGTCGCGCCGCGCTTCTTCGAGACGCTCGGCTTCCCGCTGCTCGAGGGCCGCGACTTGGCCGCGAGCGACCGCGAAGGCGCCCCCGCTGTGGCCGTGGTCAACGAGGCCCTCGCGCGCCGGCTCGGGTCGCCCGCGGTCGGACGCAAGCTGCTGTTGTCCGGCGCGCCGGTCGAGGTGATCGGCGTCGCCGGCGACACGAAGTACGACAGCCTGCGCGAGCCCGCGCGGCCGACCGTCTACCTCCCGTTCCGCCAAAACCCGCAGCGCTCGATGACTTACGCGGTCCGCTCCGAGCTCGCGCCCGAGGCGCTCGTTCCCTTACTCCGGGAAGCCGTGAAGCGAGTCGACCCGAACGTGCCGCTCTTCGAGATCGCCACCCAGGCCGAGCGGGTGAGCGGGACGATGCGGCAGGAGCGGCTCTTCGCGGCGCTCGTCTCCGGCTTCGCGCTGCTCGCGCTGCTGCTCGCGGGGATCGGGGTCCACGGGACGCTCGGCTACCAGGCGGCGCGGCGCACGCCGGAGATAGCGGTGCGGCTCGCCCTCGGCGCCCGGCCCTTCGACATCCTGATGCTCGTGCTGCGCGAGGTGCTCGTGCCGGTGGCGGCGGGGATCCTGCTCGGCGTGGCCGCCTCGCTCGCGGCCGGGCGCCTGGTGGAGAGCCAGCTCTACGGGACGACGCCGCGCGATCCGCTGGCGATCGGAGCCGCGAGCCTCGTGCTCGTGACGAGCTCGGCCCTCGCCGCCTGGCTGCCGAGCCGGCGCGCCGCGCTCACGGCGCCGGCGCAGGCGCTGCGCCAGGACTGAGTCAGGCGGCTCAGCCCGCTGAGCCGGCCGCCGGTTGAAGTCAAGGGCGGCCTCCGTGCAGAATCCATCTCCATGCTTGGCGGCGAGATGTCGGCCCTGCTGTTCGTCTTCGTGCTCGCGACCTTCATCGGGCTCGGGGTGGTGACGCGGGTCTCGCGCCTGCTGCACACGCCGCTGATGTCGCTCACCAACGCGATCTCGGCGATCGCGGTGGTCGGCTCGATCGTGATCGCCGGGCAGGACCACCCGCCGCTCATCACGCTGCTCGGCGCCGTCGCCCTCGCCGCCTCCATGACCAACATCGTGAGCGGCTTCCTGATCACGGACCGCATGCTGCGCCTGTTCCGGAAGCCCGGCGGGGACAAGCGCGCTTGAGCTTCTGGCTGGTCGAAACCGCCTACCTGGTCGCCTCGGCGCTGTTCGTCCTCTCGCTGCACTGGATGAACGACCCGAAGACCGCGCGGCGGGGGGTGCTCGCGGGCGTCGTGGCGATGACGCTCGCTGTCCTCGGCACGTTCGTGACGCCCGGCATCGTCCACTGGGGCTGGATCGCCGCGGCGGTCGCCGTCGGCTTCGCGATCGGGGTGCCGCTCTCGTGGGTGCCGCTCACCGCGGTGCCGCAGCGGACCGCGGTGTCGCACGCGTTCGGCGGGCTGGCGGCGGGGCTCGTCGGCACCGCCGAGTTCTATCTGTGGCAGGGCGAGCCCGAGAACCTGACCGCGTTCCGCACCTCCGCGCTCGTGGTGGAGGTGATCCTGGGCTTCCTGACCTTCACCGGCAGCCTGCTCGCGGCGGGCAAGCTGCAGGAGCTGCGCTTCGTCCCGCAGCGGCCGGTCACCTACCCGCTCCAGAACGTGAGCAACATCGCCCTGCTGCTGCTCGCGGTCGGCTGCGGGATAGCGCTCGTGTTCCAGCCGGTGGCGCTCGCGTTCCTGTTCCCGGCGATCGTGGCGCTCGCGCTCGTGTTCGGCGTGCTGCTGATCATCCCGATCGGCGGCGCCGACATGCCGACCGTGATCTCGCTGCTCAACTCCTACGCGGGCCTGTCGGCCGTCGCGATGGGCTTCGTGCTCGACAACAAGCTGCTCGTGATCGCGGGCGCGCTCGACGGCAGCTCGGGCCTGATCCTGTCGATCGTCATGTGCCGGGCGATGAACCGCTCGTTCACCAACGTGCTGTTCGGCGCCTTCGGCCAGGTCCAGCGCAAGGCGGGCGCGGCCGAGACGCGCAGCGCCAAGAAGGAGACGCCCGAGGGCGCCGCCCAGGTGCTCGAGATGGCGAGCCAGGTCGTGATCGTCCCCGGCTACGGCATGGCGGTCGCGCAGGCGCAGCAGCGCGTGCGCGAGCTGTTCGACGAGCTCACCAAGCGCAGGATCGAGGTGAAGTTCGCGATCCATCCGGTGGCCGGGCGCATGCCGGGCCACATGAACGTGCTGCTGGCCGAGGCCGACATCCCGTACGACAAGCTGGTCGAGATGGACGACATCAACCCGGAGCTGCCGCAGACCGACGTGGTGCTGGTGATCGGCGCGAACGACGTGGTCAACCCCGCGGCGCGCCACGACAAGACGAGCCCGATCTACGGCATGCCGATCATCGACGCCGACAAGGCGCGCATGTGCCTCGCGATCAAGCGCTCGATGAACCCCGGCTTCGCCGGCATCGAGAACGAGCTCTACTTCGCCGACCACACCTACATGCTGTTCGGCGACGCCAAGGCGGTGGTGGGCGAGCTCGTGAAGCAGCTCCAGGCCAGCTCGGGGCACTGACGCAAGCCGCCGACGCTCCAATGACGGCTCACGAAGGGGGACGAGCGGGAGCCGTCGGTCCTGGTGGTGTAGGGTCCTGCGGTAGCCTTTGTGCCGGTCGGATTCAGCGTGCCTTTCTACCCCCGCACGATCCTGCACGTGGACATGGACGCGTTCTACGCGGCTGTCGAGCAGCGCGACCGGCCCGAGCTGCACGGCATGCCCGTGATCGTGGGCGCCGACCCCAAGGGCGGACGCGGACGCGGCGTCGTCTCCACCGCGTCCTACGAGGCGCGCCGCTTCGGCGTCTTTAGCGCGATGCCGATCTCGGAGGCCTTCCGCCGTTGCCCGAAGGGCATCTATCTCCACCCCGACATGGACCGCTACGTGCAGGAGTCCGCGCGGATCATGGCGATCCTGGGGCGCTTCAGCGATCGCGTCGAGCCGGTCTCGATCGACGAGGCGTTCCTCGACGCGACCGGCAGCGAGCGCGCGCTCGGCTCGGGCGAAACGATCGGCCGCAACCTCAAGCAGGCGATCCGCGACGAGACGCGCCTCACGGCCTCGGTCGGCGTCGCGTCGTCCAAGCTCGTGGCCAAGGTCGCCTCCGACGTGCGCAAGCCCGACGGCCTGACGGTGGTCGCTCGCGGCGGCGAGGCCGCGTTCCTCGCCCCGCTGCCGGTGCGTCGGCTCTGGGGCGTGGGGCCGAAGCTGGAAGAGACGCTCGCGACGCTCGGCGTCCGGACGATCGGCGAGCTGGCCGCGCTCGACCCCGCCCGGCTCGCGCGCAAGGTGGGCACCCACGGCCACGACCTGCTGCGCCTCGCGCGCGGCGAGGACGAGCGCGAGGTGGCGCGCGAGCCCGGGGCGGCGAAGAGCCTGGGACAGGAACACACCTACGACGAGGACACCGCCGACCCGGCGCGGCTGCGCGCGACGCTCTTGCAGCTCGCCGACGGTGTGGCCGGGCGGCTCCGCGCGCACGCGCTCAAGGCGCGCACCGTCACGCTCAAGTACCGCGACGAGGAGTTCAAGACCACAACCCACGCGCGCACCCTGAAGCAGGGAACCGACTCGGGCGACGAGCTGTTCGAGGTCGCGAGCCAGCTGTTCCACGACGTCCACGGCCGGCGGCGGGTGCGGCTGCTGGGAATCTACACCTCGCACTTCGGCGACGCCACGCCGCAGCTCGGCTTGTTCGACGCGGCGCCGCCGCAGGAGCGAGTCGACCGCGTGCGCGACGAGCTCAAACGGCGCTTCGGCGACGACGCCGTCACGCGGGCGAGCCTGCTCGGCCGGCGCGAGCGCCGGAATCCCTCCGACAAGCCGCCGCGCTAGCAGGCTTGCGCTCGCGCGCCGGCGGGCCTATCTTTCGCCGTGACTCGAGGGGGCTCAAGGCCGGCCAGACGCCGCTGATGTTCGCGGCCATCGGCGGCCACGACGCCGTGGTCACGACGCTGCTGAAGGCCGGGGCCAACCCGGCGCTCAAGGACAACGACGGCCGCCTGGCCAAAGAGCTCGCCGAGGCGAACGAACACCCGGCGACCGCCGAGCTGCTGAAGCCTCCGCCGCCCAAGCCGGCCGCGGCCGCCAAGGCAGCGCCCAAGGCTCGCGCCAAGCCTGCCGCGAAGCCGGCAGGCAACTAGACGCGACGCCGCCGTTTCGACGCCAAGCTACGGATCGACGATCCCCCCGGGTTTGGAGCCGCCCTCCGCGTAATGCCCGCCGATGACAACGTCGTACTCGAAGTACCTGAAAGGCGGGCTCGGGGCGATCGTGACCGTCGTGGGTTTGGTCGGATCCGGATCGAGCGTCTCCTGCTTCTTGCCCCCCGTGCAGCCTTCGACCGTGGTGTCGAAGATCGCCGTCCCCGGCTGGCCCGTCAGGTTGACGAGGACGAGGTTGTCTCCTCTCCCCAGCACGACGGGCGAGGGATGCACGCGCAGCTGGCCGTTGCCTTTTCGGAAGATAAACGCTTTGACACTGCCCACGTTGCCTCCTTATGCCTTGAACTACAGCGAACCGGGGCTCGCGGCGGATCCGCGACGCCCCGAAACGGGTCCTTCCTTCTCCGGGCTCTCGCGCAGGTATCGCGGGTCCGCCCGCAGCGCCGCGAGCCCGGGGTCGTCCTCGACGCCCGAGCGGGCGTAGCCCGCGGCGAGCGCCCGCTTGATCCAGCGCAGCGCCGTTTCGCGGTCGCCGATCTGCTCGAAAGCCCCCGCGGCTGTGTATTGGACCTCGACGTCGTCCGGCGCCAGCGCGAGGCCTCGCTTCAGGAGCTCGCGCGTCTGGGCCGCGTGGCCGAGCAGCGCGTGGCAGTCTGCGAGGTCGACGAGCAGCGCGGCGTCGCGCGGGTTCACCGCGAGCTGCTTTTCACCCAAGCCGAGCGCGCGCGTGAGGGCCGAGGCGGCCTTGGGGCGTTCGCCCGGCGCCCAATAGTAGGAGATCCCTAGGTTGCGCCAGACGCGGTAGTCGCTCGTGTCGAACTCCAGCGCCTTCTCGTAGGCACGAGCGGCGTCTGCAAAGCGCCCCTCGCTGAACACGATCACGGCGAGGTTGGAGGCCGCGCGGTAGCTCGGCCGCAGCGCGATGCTTCGCTCCAACGCCGCTATGGCTTCCTTGTCTCGACCGCCGCTTTCGTGAAGGACCTGACCCAGGTTCGAGTAGCCGCGCGCGTTGTCCGGCGTGAGCTCGATCGCCTTGCGAAACGCGGCCTCGGCCTCCCCATAGCGGCCGTGCCGATAGTAGAAGTTCCCGAGGTGGGAATAGTTGCCCCAGTATTTCGGTTGCAGCGCGACGGCGCGCTTGTAGAGCGCCTCGGCCTCGCCCAGCTGCCCGAGTGCCTGGTAGGCGGCCGCCTTCTCCCTGAGCGCGTCGGCGTTCGCGGGGTCGAGCGCCAGGGCGCGATCGAAGTCGGCGATCGCCGCGCGCGGGTCGCCGGTGCCGACGCGAATCAGCCCGAGCGTGAGGTGGACCGGCGCCAGCAGCTCGTTGAGCTGGATCGCGCGCTCCGAGGCCTTGCGCGCGAGCTCCACGTGCTCCTGGCCGCGCGTCAGGCCGTAGAGCCGCCA
This sequence comes from uncultured Acidobacteriota bacterium, assembly GCA_963740655.1. GTDB lineage: Bacteria > Acidobacteriota > Vicinamibacteria > Fen-336 > Fen-336 > DATBSL01. Next base: position 261,989 of record CAVUFF010000009.1, on the reverse strand, counting down.
CTGCGCTTCTCCGAGCCCGGCGTACGCGAGCGCGTACGAGGGGTCTTGCTGGAGCGCCTGCTGGAACAGCGTGATCGCTTGCTCGACGCTCGCGCTCTCGTCGTAGCGCTGCAGGTGGCCGCGGGCCTCGAGGTAGAGCGCGTGCGCGCTGCCCACGTTCGTGCCGCCGGCATGCCACGCCTCTTCGTCCTGCGGAGCGAGTCCGATCTCGAGCATGTGCACGATCTCGTCGAGCACCTGGTCCTGGAGCGCGACGTCGTCGAGGCGGAAGTCGGTCGGGCCCACGGCGCGCAGCTGCTTCTGCCTGATCGCGTCAACCAGGCTGGCGTTGAGCCGCAGCCGGTCGCCGAGCCGCTGGAGGCTGCCGGTGATGACGAGCGTCACTCCGAAGGCCCGGCGCGCGGCGTCGGCGGAGAGCACGTTGGCCTGGCGCACCTCGCTCGCGGGCACCACCCAGAGCGAGGCGTCACGGCGCTGGAGCTGGGCGAGCCGCGACACCAGCGTGTCGGCGAGCCCGTCGGAGCGGTACTCGTCCTCCGGGTTGGGGCTCGTGGTGCGGAACGGCAGCACCGCGACGCCCTTCTCGCGCGGCACGGGCCGCAGCTCGAGCACGACGGCGACCCGCTCGCGCACGCTCGGCACGGCCAGGCTCGAGCCCGCGACGACGAGCGCGGCGAGCGCGAACAGCGCCAGCCGCCTGGTCCGGACCATGAAGGCCGACCAGCCCGCCCCGAGCGCCGGAAGCACCGAGCCCGCGTCGCGCAGGTGCTCGCGCAGCCCGCGCAGTTCGCGCGCGAGGTCCAGCGTCGAAGCGTAGCGATCGGCCGGGTCCTTCGCGAGACAGCGCTCGATCACCCAACGCAGCGGCTCCGGCAGCGACGGATTGAGCGCCGCGAGCGGCTCCGGCTGCTGCTCGATGATCGCCGTCATCGTCTGCACCGGGCTCTCGCGCCGGAACGCCTGCACCCCGGTCGCGAGCTCGTACAGGATGGCGCCGAAGGTGAACTGGTCCGAGCGGAAGTCGACCGCCTGGCCGCGGGCCTGCTCGGGCGACATGTAGCCCGCGGTACCGATCACCGCGCCGACTGCGGTGTTGGGCGAGGGCGAGGGCGAGGGCGAGTCGGGCCAGGTGGGCTGGCCCGAGTCGAACCAGACCTCGCCGGCGCCACCGCGCAAGCCTTCGCCACGCAGCTTGGCGAGGCCGAAGTCCAGGATCTTCACGAAGCCGTCGGCCGTCAGCATCAGGTTCTCGGGCTTGAGGTCGCGGTGGACGATGTCAACGCCGTGGGCTTTGGCCAGCCCGTCCGCGGTCTGCGCCGCGATCTCGAGCAGGCGCCGGGTCGGGAGCGGTCGGCCGGCCTGGGCGATCAAGAGCTCGCGCAGCGTCTGACCCTCGACGTGCTCCATCACGATGTAGTGCACGCCCGAGACCTGGCCGATCTCGTGGATCGTGACGATGTTGGGGTGGTTGAGCTTCGAGGCCGCCTGCGACTCCTGAAAGAAGCGCCCGAGCCGGCTGGGGTCGGACGCGAAGCGCTCGGGGAGGAACTTCACCGCCACGTGGCGCGGCAGGATCAGGTCCCGCGCCCGCCACACGTCGCCCATCCCGCCGGCTCCCAGGCGGGACACGAGCTCGAAGCGCGAGAACCGCATGCCGGCGGAGGGGGGCAAGCCGGGGTCCTCCTGTCGGACCGATCTCCTTGAGCGGACTGCTGCCGAGACTACGCTCCGCTGCGAGCGCGGGTCAAGGAGCGCGGCTCTGTCTTGGACGGCCGCGGCGCGTCCGATTCGCGGCCGCGCGGCTCAGGACGCCGACGGCTCCGGCACGGCCTGCGCGTAGAGTTCCTCGATCAGGTCGCGGTAGCGCTCGTGGATCACCCGGCGCTTGAGCTTCAGCGTGGGGGTGAGCTCGCCGTCCTCGACCGTGAGCTCGCGCGGCAAGAGCGCGAACCTCCGCACGCTCTCGAAGCGCGCGAGCCTCGCGTTCGCCGCCGCCACCTGCCGCTCGAGGTAGGCGCGGAAGCTCGGGTCCGCGAGCGCCTCGCCGACGCTCTGGGCCGGGCTGCCCGCCGCGGCCGCCTCGGCTCGCAGGCGGCCCGGATCGAGCGCGAGCAGCGCGACGACGTACGGGCGGCGGTCGCCGATCGCGACCGCCTGCGACACCGCCGGGATCTGCTTGAGCTGCCCCTCGACGTGCTGCGGCGCGATGTTCTTGCCGCCCGCGGTGATGATCAGCTCCTTCTTGCGGTCGGTGATCCGCAGGTAGCCCGAGGCGTCGAGCTCGCCGACGTCGCCCGAGTGCAGCCAGCCGTCGGGATCGAGCGCGTCGCGCGTCGCCTCCTCGTTCTTGTAGTAGCCCTTGAAGACGTGTGGGCCGCGGATCAGCACCTCGCCGTCCGCCCCGAGCGCGAGCTCGGTTCCGGGGATCGCGTAGCCCGCCCAGCCGAGCCGGTAGCGCTCGGGCAGCGCCATCGTGGCCGGGCCGCTGCACTCGCTCATCCCGTAGGCCTCCATCACCGGCAGGCCGAGGCTCTGGAAGAACTCGAGCGTCTGCTTCGCGATCGGCGCCGAGGAGACGGCGAGCAGGCGCGCGCGGTCGAGCCCGAGCCGCGCCCGCACCGTCCGGAACACGAGCCGGTCGGCGAGCGGGTAGCTCCACGGCCGCGGCCGGTGCGACTGGTCGGCCGTGCCCGCGCGGCTTCCCACGCCGCGGGCCCACGCCGCGACGCGCCGCCGCAGCGGGCTCGCCGCGGCGGCCTTGGCCTCGATCGCCGCCTGCATCTTCTCCCACACGCGCGGGACGCCCAGGAAGAAGTGCGGCCGCACCTCCACGAGCGCCTGCGGCAGCTTCTCGAGGCTCTCGTTGAAGTAGACGGCGGCCCCCGTCGCCAGCGAGAGCAGGTGCGACACCACCTGCTCCGCGATGTGCGAGAGCGGCAGGTAGCTGATGAGCGAGTCGTCCGGTCCGATCGGGACCAGCTCCTGGATCTTCTCGGCGATGAAGGCGAGGTTGCGCTGGGTGAGCATCACGGCCTTGGGCGTGCCGGTGGTGCCGGAGGTGTAGATGAGGGTGGTGGCGGACTCTGCGCCGAGTTCCGCGCGCCGGCGCGCGACCTCGGCCGCGTGCGCGGCGTCGCCCTGCGCCAGGAACTCCTCCCAGCCCACGACGCCCGACCCCGAGACCCCCGGCTCGAGCGCCACCACCGCGCGGAGGCAGCGCGGTCTCGGCTCGAGCCGCGCGAGCGCCTGCGGGCCGTCCACGAGCGCAACCACGGCCTCGGCGTGCTCGACGATGTAGCGGCACTGCTCGGAGGTGTTGTTCGTGTAGATCCCGGCGACGCGCGCGCCGATCGTCATGCCCGCGAGGTTGGCGATGAACCACTCGGGCCGGTTGGCGGAGAGGATCGCGACGCCCTGGCCGGGGCCGACGCCCAGCGCGACGAGCGCACGCGCCGCGCGGCCGACGGCTTCGTGGTAGCCGCGCCAGCTCATGGCCTGCCACCCCGAGCCCTGCCTGCGCAACAGTGCCTTTCGCGCGGCGAAAGACCTTGCCGTGGCGTCGAAGACCTCGAGGACGGTCTGGGGCATCTCGAGAAGCGACCGAACACTAGGGTCGGCCGCCGGTAGAGTCAAGCGAACGCTATACTCGCCTCGTTTCCCGGGAGCCGACGCGTCATGCCGTCCCTGCGTTCGACGATCGTGGTGCTGGGGCTCGCGGCGGGCGCGCTCGTCGGCGGCCCGCTCGCCGCCCGCGCCGCCGAGCCCGCCGATCTCGTCCTCACCGGCGGCGTCGTGCACACGCTCGATGCGCGGCGGCCGCGCGCCGAGGCGGTGGCCGTGCGCGGCGGCCGCATCGTCGCGGTGGGCACGAGCGCCGAGCTGCGGGCCTACGCGGGGCCGCAGACGCGTGTGCTGCCGCTCGCGGGGCGCACGCTCGTCCCCGGCTTCGAGGACGCGCACGCGCACTTCCTCGGCATCGGCTTCGCGCGCCTCGACGTCGACCTCGCCGGGACGCGGAGCTTCGGCGAGGTGCTGGCGCGCGTCGAGAAGGCGGTGAGAGACCGCCCGCCCGGCGAGTGGGTGCGCGGACGCGGCTGGCACGAGGAGAAGTGGACGACTCCCGCGCCGGGCGCCGTCAAGGGCTTCCCCACCCACGCCGCGCTCTCGGCCGTCTCTCCCGACAATCCCGTGATCCTCGAGCGGGCCGACGGGCACGCCGTGCTCGTGAACGCGAAGGCGATGGCGCACTTCGGCATCACGGCGAGCACCGCGGCGCCGTCGGGCGGCGAGCTGATCCGCGACGCGAACGGCGCTCCGACCGGGGTGTTCGTGGACAACGCGCAACGCCTCGTCACGCCGCCCGGGCGCACCGGGGCGGAGCTCCGCCGCGCGGTCGAGCTCGCGACGGAGGAGTGCCTCGCCAAAGGCGTCACGAGCCTCCACGACGCGGGCCAGCCCAAGGACGCGATCGCGCTCTACGAGACGCTGGCGGCGGCGGGCCAGCTGCGGATCCGCCTCTACGTGATGGCGAGCGCGCTTTCGACCATGAAGGCGCTCGAGCGGCCGCGGACGGGCCTGGGCGGCGGCATGCTCGACGTGCGGACGGTCAAGGTCTACGCGGACGGCGCGCTCGGCTCGCGCGGGGCGGCGCTGCTCGAGCCGTACTCCGACGATCCCGGCAACGTCGGCCTGCTGCGCACCTCGCCCGAGGAGATGCTGGAGACGGCGCGCTACGCGCTCGCCCACGGCTTCCAGGTCGCGACCCACGCGATCGGCGACCGCGCCAACCGCATCGTGCTCGACGTCTACCAGAAGACGCTCGCGGAGCGCCCGGACGTGAAGGACCCCCGCTTCCGGATCGAGCACGCGCAGCTGCTCGACGCGCTCGACATCCCGCGCTTCGGCAAGCTCCGGGTGCTCGCCTCGATGCAGGGGATCCACTGCCCGTCCGACCGCCCGTGGGCGCCGAAGCGGCTGGGCGACGCGCGCATCGAGGAGGGCGCCTACGTCTGGCGCAAGCTGCTCGACGCCGGTGCGCGGATCCTGAACGGCACCGACGCGCCGGTCGAGGACGTCTCGCCGATCCAGAACTTCCATGCGTCGGTCACGCGCGCCGGAGCCGACGAGCAGCCTCCCGGGGGGTTCGACCCCGACCAGAAGCTGACGCGCGCCGAGGCGCTGCGCACGATGACGCTCGACGCGGCCTACGGCGCGTTCGCCGAGCGCGAGCGCGGCTCGATCGAGGTGGGGAAAGTCGCGGATCTGGTCGTGCTCTCGCAGGACCTGCTGTCGGTGCCGGACGACACCCTGCTGCGCACCGAGGTGCTTGTCACGGTCGTGGGCGGGCGCGTGCTCTACGAGAAGGCCCCCGGCCGACCAACTTCCTGATCCTCGCCCTGTAGTTGCAGGCAGGGGGGTAAAGGGGTGGAAATCGGGGTGGCCGAGACGCTCGGCGCGGCGTCGAAGCGGCAGGGACGGATCCCGATCCGCAGCTACGACTGCTGGGAGACGCCGGCCGCCTTCGGCGTGTGCCACGAGGGCTACGAGCTGCTCTTCAGCCGCGAGGAGGACGATCGCGGCGGCTGGTCGCCGGAGTACACCGTACGCGCGCGGCCGCGGCTCGGCGAGGCTCAGCCGCGCAGCGAGCTGTCGTGGGTGGCGAAGGGCGGCTGGGTCGTGCTCGGCCGCGCGCCGGTCGGCGTGCTGCGCTTCGAGCACGACGCGGACGCGAGCTACGTCGGCCGCGGCTCGCTCGAGCGGGCTCTCGCCGCCCTCGGCGCCTACCTCGAGGCCTGAGCCGGCCGCGGGCGCGAGACGAGGTTGGCGAGCAGGCGCCACGCCCCGGGCACTCCAGCGGGGATCTGGCGGAAGAGCGCGAGCCCGACGTAGGTCCAGCTGCCGCGCCCGACGCGCGCATCCGTGAGCAGGCCCCGCTTCTCGCCGGGGTTGTAGGGGAAGGGGTCGGTCGCGGCGACGAGCTCCTCGTAGCGCGCGTCGTTCGCCGCCAGGAGCTGAATGCCGCGCTCCTGCACCCAGCCCGACCAGTCGGACTCGACGATCCGGTTCGGCGTGGTGAGGAGGGCATGCGTGGGCGCCAGGAGCCGCATCGGGGCCGTCTCGTCGCTGATGCGGCTGTCGCTCACGCTCGCCGGATAGGGTGCGTAGGGGCTCGCAGCGCCCGCCGCCGGGGCGGGCGACTCGGGGGCCAGCCGGTTCATGGCCGCCCGGTTGTACAGCACCACCAGGTGGCCGCCGGCCTCGACGAAGCGCATCAGCCGGCCGTGCGCCGAGCGCAGGTCCGGCCGCGTCTCGTAGGCGCGGATGCCGGTCACGATCGTCGTGAAGCGGCCGAGGTCCGAGAACAGCAGGTCGTCGGCCGTCAGCAGCGTGAGCGGCACGCGCAGCTGGCGGATCGCCTCGGCGAGCGCGTCGCCCGAGCCCATGACGTAGCCCACTGCCGTCCCGGGCGTCATGCGCACGTCGAGCACGAGCAGCCGTGTCTCGGCCGGGCGCAGCAGCTGGCGGCGCTCGACGTGGTCGTAGTCGATCGCCTGCACGTACGCGCGGGCCGCGCGGCCCTCGCGCTCCGCCACGGCACGCAGCCGCAGCTCCCCCGGCTTCGCCAGCGCCGGCGGCGTCACGCGGAAGCGCGCGACCGCCTCCTCGCCCTCGACGGCGAACGAAAGCCGAACGCTCTTCGGGTCGGCGACGAAGCCCTCGGGCAGCTCGAGGCGCACGTCGGCCGTGCTCGCCTGCTTCGCGAAGCTGCGCACGGCGGCGCGCAGCTCGAGCGGGCGCCGCGGTCCGGCGAGCGACAGCGCCGCGACGTCGGGGCTGAGGCGCACCGACAGCTCGGGCACCACGGTGAGCGCGTGCCGGCGCTCGCCCCCCACGACGCGCCCTTCGTAGCGGAAGACGACCGGCGCCTCGAGGCTGGTCGGCACCCCCGCCACGACCAGCCGGGCGCGCGCGGTGACGAGCGGGGGGCTCCAGGGCAGCGATTCGAGCGCCGGCGCCAGCAGCTCGTGGCGGTCGCGGCCCTCGATCTTCCGCCAGTAGGGCTGCGACGGCGGCGCGTCGGCGGGCAGCGTGACCGTGAACCGCGCACGGCCCGATGCGCCTCCCGCGAGGCTCGCCGGCGCGGCGTCGCGCCGCTCGACCGTCCAGCCGCCTGGCGCGTCGAGCTCGAGCCCCGAAACCTCGAGCGGGCGCTCGGCGTTGTTCGCGAGCGTGACCGCCACCCCGACGGCCTGCCCGGGCGTGACGAGCCCGTCGTCGCTCGTCGCCTCGAGCACCAGGCCGTGCGCGCGTGCGAGCGCGTCGCCGGCGTCCGCCTCCTCGTCCTCGAGCCGCGCGTCGATCTCGCTGCGCCCGCGCTCGTCCGGCACCAGGCGGGTGAGCTCGGCCCGCAGCGCGCGCGCGTCCGTCAGATACGCGGCAAGCGCGGGGACCGCCGCCTCGGGGCGGCGCGCGTCGAAGGCGCCGCGTGCCGCCACGGCCCTGGCCTGCAGCGACGCCAGGCGCGCGGCGAGCGGCTCGTCGCCGGGCGCGAAGCGGCCGAGACCGCCGAGCGACGTGTCGATCCCGTCCAGCAAGTCCGCTTCGCGGCGGCTCACGGCGGGCTCGGAGTCGACCAGCCGGAAGCGCCCTTCGGCCGGCGGCAGGTCCGTCGTGAGCTGGCTCGTGCCCTGGCTGCGGTGCAGCGTGCGCGAGCGGGCGCCGAGCTCCTGCCAGCTCATGCCGAGCAGCGGGTCGTACTCGAGAGTCGGCACGCGCACGGCGGCCTCCGTGGATCCGCCGAAGCCGCCGATCCCGCCCTCGTAGAGCTTCCGCGCCTGCCACGGCGCGAGACCCTGCTCCTTGAAGCGGGCCGGGTCGGCGGCGACGCGGAAGGCGGCCTGCGCGAGCTGCGCGGCGGCGAAATGGTGCTGCCCTCCGCCCTCGCCCTGAAGCGGCAGCGTCAGGATGACGTCCGGCCGGAAGCTCCGGATCACCCGGACGATGTCGCCGAGCGTCTCCTCGCGGCCCCACTTCTGGAAGGTCTCCTCGACGCTGAAGGAGAAGCCGAACTCGTAGGCGCGACCGAAGTACTGCTCGACCCCGTCCCAGCGGTGCAGGGCCAGGAGCTCGCCCGTGCGCAGCACGCCGAGCGCGTCGAAGAGCTCCGGCCCGATCGCGTTCTGTCCGCCTTCCCCGCGCGTCACAGTCAGGAGCGCTGTGCGCAGGCCGAGCCCGCGCGAGAGCCGCACCAGGATCCCGTTGTGCTCGTCGTCGGGGTGCGCGGTCACGTACAGCACGCGCGCCGTGGTGCCCACGCGGCGCAGCGCCAGGCCGAGCCCGCTCGCGCCGCGATCGAAGGCGAGCGGCTCGAAGGCGCTCCGAAACGCCGGCGTCGGCGCGACCGGGGGCGCCAAGGCCACGAGGCCCGCGGCCGCGAGAAGCGCGCGGGACGAGCGGAGGGCATTCATGGAGATGATGGGATTCTAGCCCGCCATGGTCCGGCGGGGCGGGCCTGGGGGGGCTTATGCCGCCCCCCAGCCCCCCGCATAGCATCAATCGGCGCTGACGCTGATCGAGTGGACGCGGCCGGGCTCGCACTTCACGAACACTTCCATCGGCCGGCAGCACACGACGCAGTCCTCGAAGTAGCTCTGCTCGGCGCCGGCCGTCGTGTCGACGTCGAGTGCCATGTGCTCGCCGCAGCTCGGGCAGTCGACGATGATCTCCTCGATCACACGCTTTCGCCCTAGAAGCGCAGCGGCTCGGGGAAGAACTCCGCCACGAGCTCGCGGTAGTAGGGCTCGAGCGCGCGGCGATCCGGGCGCACGGGGCTCTTCGAGTAGAGGTCGTACGGGTTGAAGGCGCGCACCCATTCGAAGAGCTCGCGGTCGCGCGCGTCCATCAGCTCGCCGTAGTCGCGCTCGCGGTGCGCGGCGTAGAAGGAGTGGTAGCGGATCATGCAGAGCGCCTCGGGCGGCAGCCGGTCCTTCACGACCTGGTACAGGTACTCGTCGTGCCCCCAGGACATCTCCACGCGTCCGAGGCCGCAGCCCGCCTCGTAGATGCCGAGCGGCGTCGCGTAGCGCGGGTCGCGCGCGTCGGGGTTGTCGGCGAAGAGCTCGTGCAGCACGACGCTCGGCCGGAAGCCGCAGCCGACCGGGAAGGTGTCTCCCACCACGGCCCACTGCGGCTCGCCGAAGCTGCAGAGCAGCTTGCCGAGGTCGTGGACGAGGCCCGTGACGACGAACCAGCGCGGATGGCCGTCGGCCCGGATGGCCTCGGCCGTCTGCAGCGCGTGCTCGATCTGCCCGAGCTCGATGTCCGGATCGCTGTCGTCGACCAGTGTCTCGACGAGCTCGAGCGCCTCCCACGCCGTCATGCGCCGGCGGTCGAGCGTCAGGTACTTGCGCTTCTGCGCGCGGACGAAATCGAGCGTCTGGTTGCGGTGGTTCTTCCGGTACAGCTCGTGGACGGTCGCGCGCGTGGTCGCGCCGTAGTCGCGGAAGCCTTCGGCGTGCGCGGGCGCGCTCATGGCCTGACCTTTTCCAGCCTACCACGGCGCCGGCGGGCTGCCGCGGCTCAGGAGCTCGGTGGCTTCGACCCGATCCAGGAGATCGCCTCCCGGAGCCGCCGCCAGAGCTCGTCGCGGTTGTCGCTGAAGCGGTGGTCGGCGGCCTCCACCAGCCACAGCCGCTTGGGCTCGCGCGCCTGCGCCAGGATCGCCGTGATCTCGGGTACCGGCACGAAGTCGTCGTGGGTCGCGTGGATCGCGGCGAGCGGCAGCGGCGTCACGCCGCTCACGCGCTCGCGCGCGCTGAAGGTCGGCTCGTTCGGGGTCTTCCTGGTCACGTAGATGACCGAGTCGCGGAAGCGCCAGGCCAGCTCGTTGCGGTCCGGCAGGCCGGGCGCCACCACGCCGGCGACGCGCTGCCGCAGCGGCGGCGCCGAGGCGGCGAGGACCGAGAGCCCCGCGCCCTCGGAGACGCCGACGAGGCCTTGGCGTCGAAGCCGACGACGAAGTAGCCCTCCGCCGCGAGGAAGGCCGCGACGTCGGGGCCGAGGTGCACCCAGCCGCCGTCGCCGCTCGTGACGATCGCGACCTGCCCGTCTCGCCTCCCGTAGAGCCGCAGCGTCTGCGGGCAGCCACGCAGGACGAGCGTGTCGGTCGCGACGGCGGCCGACGCCCTGCTCGACGCCGCGCTCAGGAAGACGGCGAGCCCGAGCACCGACGGGCCGAGCACGGGCCGGCGAGGCGTCACGGCGCGCTCCCGGGTCCGTCCGCGGCGAGCCGCAGGGTGTGCGAGGTGCGCACGCCGTCCGCCTCGGACCAGGAGACGGTGACCTGCGCGCCGATCCTCGTCTTGAGCTGCGCGATCGGCAACCGTCGGTTGCCCAGCCAGACGCGCGCGTCGGAGGCGAGGCGGAACGCCGTCGAGCCGGTCGCGCTCGCGACGGTGAGCTGCCGCGTGTCGGGGTCGTAGCCGGTCAGCGTGCCGGTCGCGGTCGCGGTCTTGTGGTGGTGGCCGGGCGGGGGCGCAGGCACCTCTGTCTGGGCTCCCGCCAGCAGGGGGGCGTCCAGCACGACCGCGACTCCGAACGCCACGACGGGCGCGCGCCAGTCCATCGATCGCCGGAAGGGCACGCGACGTGCCAGCGCGAGTCGCCGCTCGGTCGCCGCAACTCGTTGTGCGCGTGGTTGCAACGCGCGCCGGCCGGCCACGGGCCGGGCGCCAGACGGCCACACCGGACCAAGGCTGCCCCACTGGCGAAAGGCCGTCCGCGGTATCGTTGAGCGACGTGACATCGCTGCGCGCCCGGCTCGGCGTCTCGACCGCGCTCGTGATCGCGGCCGTGGTGGGTCTCAGCACCTTCCTGCAGGCGCGCATCGTGGCGCGCGCGGTCGAAGCCGAGGCCCTCGATGCCGCGGCCGCCATCGCCCTCGGCGTTTCGGCCGACCTCGGCGAGCACGTGCAGGCGCCCACCACCCCGGAGCTCGTCGAGCTGCTGGCCGACTACCGCAAGGCCGTGCCGGCGGTGCGCTCGATCACCGTCACCGCCGCCGACCCGCCGGGTGTCGTGGCGGGCTCCGACACCCAGGCCCCGCCCGAGGCGCTCCGTCTCGGGCAGCAAGCAGTGGCTCGCGGCGAGCCGGTCACATTCGCCGACGGCCCCGTCGGCCTGCACCTCGTGGCGGTGCCGCTCGAGCGCCAGCACCGGCGCTACGGCGCGGTCGTGGTGGCCGTGGGGATGGACGCGCTGCGGCGCGTGCAGGACCAGAGCCGGCAGGCGGCCTTCCTGTTCGCCGCGGTGGCGATCGTGCTGCTCGCCTTCGGCCTCGACCGCCTCACGCGGCGTTTCGTCCACGAGCCGCTGGCGGCGGTCGTCTCGACCATGGCGCACGCCTCGGCGGGCGACCTGCAGGCGCGCGCGCCGCGTGTCCGACGGGACGAGATCGGGACGGTGGCGGAGGGCCTGAACGGGCTGCTCGAGCGCATGGGCCGTTTCAACGAGACGCTGCGCAGCGAGGTGGCGCGCGCGACCGAGGAGCTGCGCGCCTCGAACCAGGCGCTGCTCGCGACCGCGCAGCGGCTGTTCGACGCGCGCCGCGAGCTCGCGCAGGGCCAGCGCCTGGCGCTCGCCGGCCAGATGGCGGCCTCGGTCGCGCACCAGGTCGGGACACCGCTCAACGTGATCTCCGGCTACGTGCAGCTGCTGCGCGCGAAGCAGCCGAGGGACCCGGCCGACGCGGCGCGGCTCGCGACGATCCAGGAGCAGATCGCCCGCGTCACCACCATCGTGCAGTCGCTGCTCGACCGCACCCGGCGCCCGGCGCTCACGCTGCGCCCCCTGGCGCCCGGCGAGCTCGTGAGCGGGCTTGCCGAGCTCGTACAGCCCTCGCTGCTCGGCCACGGGATCGAGCTGTCGCTCGAGGTGGCGCCCGGCCTCCCCGCCGTCGGCGCCGACCGCGCGCAGCTCGAGCAGGCGCTCCTGAACCTGGTGAGCAACGCGGTCGACGCGATGCCGCGCGGTGGCCGGCTCTCGCTCGGGGCGCGCCCGCACCCTTTGGGCGTCGCGCTGGTGGTGGCGGACACGGGCGACGGCATCGCACCCGGCGAGCTCGTGAAGGTCTTCGATCCGCTCTACACCACCAAGCCACGCGGCAAGGGCACCGGGCTCGGCCTGCCGATCCTGCGCGAGGTGGTCGAGGCCCACGGCGGCACGGTCGAGCTCGAGAGCCGGCCCGGCGCCGGCACCACCGCGCTCGTCTGCCTGCCGGCCGCCGAGGCGCGCGCCTGATGCCGCGCCTCCTGGTCGTGGACGACGATCCCGAGACCTGCCGCTTCATGACCGAGCTCTTGCGCGAGCCGGAGCGGGAGATCGAGACCGCCGAGACGCCCGAGCAGGCGCTCGCGCGGCTGGCGGACGGCCGCTTCGACCTGGTGCTGTCCGACATCAACCTGGATGCGCAGCAGAGCGGGCTCGACCTGCTGCGCGCGTTCAAGGCCAGCGACCCGGAGCTCGAGGTGGTGCTGATCAGCGCCTTCGGCACGCTCGAGACCGCGCTCGAGGCGGTGAAGGCGGGCGCCTTCGACTTCGTCAGCAAGCCCGTCGACATCGGCCAGGTGCGCGAGGTGGTGGCGCGCGCGCTGGCGCGCCGCGCACGCGCCGGCGAGCCGCGCGCCACGCCGTTCCCCGCCGGCCGCGCGGCTCCCGACGGCCTCGTGGGCCGCAGCGGCGGCATGCTCGCGGTCTACAAGCAGATCGCGCTCGCGTGCGGCTCGGACGCTCCCGTGCTGGTGACGGGCGAGACCGGCACCGGCAAGGAGCTCGTGGCGCGGGCGATCCACCGCCACGGCGCGCGCGCGGAGCGGCCCTTCGTGCCGGTCAACTGCGGGGCGCTGCCCGATGGGCTGCTCGAGTCCGAACTGTTCGGGCACACGCGCGGCGCCTTCACCGGCGCCGTCGCCGACAAGCACGGGCTGTTCGAGGAAGCGCGCGGCGGCACGCTGTTCCTCGACGAGATCGGCGAGATGTCGCCCGCGCTGCAGGTGCGCCTGCTGCGCGCGCTCGAGTCGGGAGAGGTCCGCCGCGTCGGCGCCCCGCGCGCGACGGTCGTGGACGCGCGCGTGATCGCCGCCACCCACCGCGACCTCGAGCGGGCCGCGCGCGAGGGCCGCTTCCGCGAGGACCTCTTCTACCGGCTGCACGTGTTCGTGATCCAGGTGCCGCCGCTGCGCGAGCGACGCGAGGACGTGCCGCTCCTGGCCGCGCACTTCCTCGCGGGCTTCGCCGGCCGCGGCCGCGGTCGCGACGCCGCCTCGCTCACCCCCGACGCGCTCGGGGCGCTCGCCGCCCACGACTGGCCGGGCAACGTGCGCGAGCTCGAGAACACGCTCGAGCGCCTGGTGGCCGAGGCGCGCGGCGGGACGATCGACGTACAGGACCTGCCGCCCGGCTTCCGCGGCCGCAGCGCCCCGCTCGAGGAGCCGCTCTTCTCCGGGCTGCCGAGCCTCGAGGAGCTCGAGAAGCGCTACCTGCGCCACGTGCTCGCCGAGGTGAAGGGCAACCGCAGCCGCGCCGCCGAGGTGCTGGGGATCGACCGCCGCACGCTCTACCGCATGGCGGAGCGCTTCGGGATCGAGCTCGGCGAAAAGCCTACGCCGCCTCGAGGGTGACGACGACGACGGTGCGGTCGTCCTGACCGTTGTCGCCCGCGGCGTCCGCCGCGGGCCGCGGGCTCGACAGGCGCATCACCTGGTCGCAGATCGCCTGCGCGCCGCCTCGGCGCCGGCGCGCGATCGTTTCCGCCAGGCGCTCTTTGCCGTGGCCGTCGCGGTCGATCGCCTCCGTGACGCCGTCGGTGACCAGCACCAGCGCCTCGCCCGCCGCGAGCCGCTGCGTGCACGCCGCGTAGCGCGAGTCGGACAAGAGGCCCGGCGGCCGGCCCGTCGACGCGAGCTCGCGGTAGCCGCGCTCGGCCACCACCAGCCCCGCAGGATGGCCGGCGTTGACCCACGAGACCGAGTGCTCTGCGAGGTCGAGCCGCGCCAGGAAGCAGGTCAGGTAGGGGGTGCCGCCGTGCTCGGCGAGCAGCGCGCGGTTGAGCTGCGCCGCGAGCCGAGCGGGCTCGTCGGTGTCGCGGGCGAGCTGGCGGAAGATCGTTCGGCACGAGCCCATCACGAGTGCCGCCGGGATCCCCTTGCCGGACACGTCGGCGAGCAGGATCAGGAGCGAGCCGTCGCCGTCGACGAAGTCGTAGAAGTCGCCGCCGACGCGTCCCGCCGGCTCGAGCCGTGCCGCGAAGCGCCAGCCGTCGTGCGCGGCCGGCGTCGGCGGCAGCAGGTTCAGCTGGATCTCCGCGGCGATCCGCAGCTCGGTGTCGAGCACGACGCGGTCGTGCTCGAGCCGCGTGAGCTCGTCGCGGGCGAGCCGCAGCTGCAGCCACAGGAAGGTGGCGGCGCCGAGCGCGGTCGAGAGCACGACGTCGCTGATCCACTCGAGCTCGCTCAGGTCGAGCCGCAGCGCCCGCACGAGCTCGCGCTCGAAGCCGATCGCCACCACGAGGGCCGCGATCGCCGAGCCCAGCGCGAGCAGGAGCACCTCGACCCGCCTCATCGCCCGAGCACGAGCCTCCGCAGCCCAAAGGCCTCGTGGACGCCGGCGAGCGCCACGGCCACGTGGGGCAGCTCCCCGCGCGGGTAGACCAGGTAGCGCCCCTCCCAGCGCGGCGCGAACTTCCGCTTGAACTGGAACAGGTTCCTGTAGCCGTAGACGCCGTTCAGGCGCTCGAACAGCAGCGTCACGCCCTTCTCCAGCCCGCCGCACGGCGCCTCGACGTTCGCGAGCGGCGCGTTGGCGAGGCTCGCCTCCTCGAGTCCCTCCGCGCGCAGCTCCTCGAGCGCGCGCGAGACGAGCAGATCCATCGTCCCCGAGGGCGCCTCGCGGCGGCGGCGCATCAGGTCGAGCAGCGCCGCGCGGCCGCCGCGGTAGCCGCGCCAGCTGGTGAACGCGACGACGCGTCGCCGTCGAATGCTAGGAACACGTAGGCCTCGTCGAGCGCCGCCAGCGAGAAGCGCGTACTTCAGCAGCAGCGACTCCAAGCGGCGGCCTCCTCGAACGAAGCTCCGGGGTCGGAACGGCCCGACACCGCCCCGACCCCGGAGCCTTTCCCCCCGACTACTTCTTCGTCGTGGAGTGCTTGGCGATCACCTTGTCCTTGAACTTCACGTAGGTGGACTCGGGGACGATCTTGCGGCTGACGAGCTCGTCCTTGGCCTTGTACGGACGGCCCTCGACGATCTTCTTGGCGTACACGTCGCCGATGCCCGGCAGCGCCGCGAGCTCGGTTTCGCTGGCGGTGTTGAGGTCCACGAGCGTCGCCGTGGGCTGTGACTTGGCCTTGGTGGCCTGGGAGCCCGAGGCGTGCGCGGCCGTGGCCGGCGCGATCAGGACGGCGCCGAGCGCGAGCGCCGCGAGCGGCAGCAGCAGTCTCTTCACGTCTTTCATCCTCCCTGGGGGCAAACGGGCCGAGCCCCGCTCGGCGGTCGCCAGGGGGTAGATCAAGGTCCGTGCCGCGTGAGGCGGGCCGGTCGGAACGCGTAACTGACTGGAGACGGGGAGCTTGGCGCGGCGCACCCCGTCCTGGTGAGACGCACGCACGCCACAGCCAACAGGGCTGCCCCAGGGGCGCCGGGCAGGCTGCCGTACAGTAAGGTACTGGCGGTTCCGATAGGAAGGAGAAGGGGTGACCAAGGCTCGGCGTCCGCGACGCCCGGCCGCCAGGGGCAGACGCCGCGGGGCGGTATTGGAGCAGGCGGTCCTGCGCGCCGCGGTCGACGAGCTCCTCGCGGTCGGGTACTCCGGCTTGACGATGGACCGGGTCGCAGAGCGCGCGGGCACGAACAAGAATGCGATCTACCGGCGCTGGCCCAGCCGCGCCGCGCTGGCGGTCGCGGCCTACCGGCAGATGTCCGGCGGCGATCTGCCGCCACCCGACAAAGGCGCGCTCCGCGACGACGTGCTGGAGCTGCTGCGGCGCGCCAATCGCGCGTGGGCGTCGCCGGTCGGAAGCGTGCAGCGGAGCCTCCTCGCCGGCGTGGCGGACGATCCCCAGCTCCTGGCGCTCGTCCAGGAGAGGGCGAACGACGCCGGATCCGCGCTGTGGCTGACGGTCCTCGGGCGCGCCGTCGCTCGTGGGGAGGTGCCGCCGGAGGCGCTCCAGCCGCGAGTCGCCACGGTGGCCGTCGTGCTGCTGCGCAACGAGTACGTGACGCGCGGGACCCCGACCGCCCCGGACCACGTCCTGGTCGAGATCGTCGACGAGGTGTACCTGCCGCTCGTGCGCGCGCGGCGCGCGGGACCGCGCGCCGTAGTAGGCTCGCCGGGATGAAGCCCTTCGGCCAGCATCCCGACGACAAGGAGCCGCCCAAGGCCGTCACGGCGCTCCTCGAGCAGGTGACGAAGGACGGCGGCCACGTGCTCGCCGTGTACCGCGAGCCGGTCGGCGGCCATTGGCAGGCGTTCTGCCTGCTGCCGATCGACGCGGTGGCGCCGACCCCCTACCAGCGCGACCTGTCGCCGACCCACGCCAAGCGGCTCACCGAGGTCGTGAAGAAGATCGACCGCTTCGTCGATCCCGTCGTGGTGGTCTCGCCGAAGCCCGGCGTCTACTGGACGCCCAACGGCCACCACCGCCGCGCGGCGCTCGAGAAGCTCAAGGCGGAGTGGGTGCCCGCGATCCTGGTGCCGGAGCCGGAGGTGGCCTACCAGATCCTCGCCCTCAACACGGAGAAGGCCCACAACCTCAAGGAGAAGTCGCTCGAGGTGATCCGCATGTACCGCGGGCTCGCCCGGGAGCAGCCGCGGACGAGCGAGGAGCACTGGAGCTTCCAGTTCGAGTCGCCGCACTTCATCACGCTCGGTGTCGTGTACGAGGAGAACCGCCGCTTCGCCGGCGGCGCGTTCGCGCCGATTCTGAAGCGCGTCGACAAGTTCCTGAAGGGCGCGCTCTCCTCGACGCTCGCCGAGCGCGAGGAGCGCGCCGCGAAGGTGAAGGCGGCCGATGCCGCGCTCGCGGGCGCGGTCGCCGCGCTCAAGAAGCGCGGCATCACCCACCCCTACGTGAAGAACTACGTGCTCGCGCGCACGAGCCCGCTCACGCGGGCGCGCAAGACGCTGCCGTCCTTCGACCAGACGTTCACGAAGCTGCTGGCCGCGATCGAGGCGTTCGACGCGAGCGCCGTCAAGTACCAGGACGTCCAGCGCGCGGCGACGTTCGCGGCGCCCGCCGGCGACTGAGGCTGGAGCGGCCGGCGCGCGGCTACAGCTAGCGCCTGAGGACGTTCAGGACCAGCCGCACGTTCAGGCTGACGCGCGTCGTGCCGGGAGCGACCTCGATGTCGATCGGCACCTCGACCTCGGTCGTTCCGGAGTCGGGGTGGAGCACCGGCTCGGGCGCCGTGGTCTCGGTCGAGCGGGAGGTGACGAGCTTGCCGTGCGTCGGGTGGTCGAGCTCCTGGATCTCCTCGAGGTCCATCTCGACCTCGTCGGAGGGAATGCCCGGCGCGCCGATCGTGCGGCGCAGCTCCGACGCCTCGTCCTTCTTGGTGACGAGGGTCGTCTGCGGACGCTGACCAGCCGCGGGAGGCCGCGGCGAAGGCGGCTGCTGCGGCGGCCGGGGCGCCGGGCTCTGGACGGGCGGGCGTGGCGTGAGGGCATGCCGCAGTGCCGCCGGGTGGTTCGCGCCGACGGGAGTGTTGCCGTCCAGGTCGAAGACCTGCTCCTCGACCGGCGCCGGGCCGCCGAGCTCCAGCTCGCTCAGGAGGTCGTCGTCCGTGGCGGGGGCCGGCGGCGGCGCGGCGGCCACGGGAGGGGGCGGCGCGGACGTCGGGGCCGGCGGCGGCGCCGCGCGCGGCGGTCCGGGAGCGCGGCCCGGGGCCGCGGGAGCAGACGCGCCGTCGCCGTACTTGACGGACAGCGACTTGAACACGAGCTTGGTCACGGCCTTGAGCGTGTCCTCGACGCCGATGCCCTTCACCGCCACCGCCTCGTAGAAAGGCGAGTTGAGCGGGTTCATGCGCTCGTTCAGGATCTCGATCGGCAGCGCGTTCGGCAGGTCGCGCTTGTTGTACTGCAGCACGACCGGGATCTCGTCGGGATCGATCTCGTTCGCCTCGAGGTTCTGGCGCATGTTCTCGTAGCTCTCGAGGTTCGCGTCGAGCATCGCCTCCTGCGAGTCGGCCACGAAGCACACCGCGTCGGCCCCCTTCAGCACCATGCGCCGCGTCGCGTTGTAGAACACCTGCCCCGGCACGGTGTAGAGCTGGATGCGCGTGCGCATGCCGCGGATCGTGCCGATCTCGATCGGCAGGAAGTCGAAGAAGAGAGTGCGGTCGGTCTCGGTCGCGAGCGAGAGCATCTTGCCCTTGTTCTTGATGGGCAGCTTCTCGTGGATCCACTGCAGGTTCGTGGTCTTGCCGCACAGACCCGGCCCGTAGTAGACGACCTTCGCCGTCAGCTCTTTCGTAGAGTAGTTGAACAGCACCATGCGGTCACGGGGCATTCTAGGCTCCGCTCCGCGGGGGCGCAACGGGGACTGCTAGAATCGCCCGAGATCCCGAGGACAGAGGAGGCGCGTCGATGCCGTTCGTCGCATTGCTGCTCTCGCTCGCGCAGGCGGCGGCGCCCGCGCAGGCGCCCACCCCCGCGGCGACGCCGAAGCCCGCTCCGAGCGGCCCCTTCGTCGCGCTCGAGGTGACGCAGGGCCACGCGACGCTCGGCACGATCGTGATCGCGCTCAACAAGGAGAAGGCCCCGCGGAGCGTCGAGAACTTCCTGCAGTACGTCCGCGACGGCCACTACGACGGGACGGTGTTCCACCGCGTGATGCAGAACTTCATGATCCAGGGCGGGGGCTACACGCCCGAGCTGGTCGAGAAGCCGACGCGCCCGCCGATCCAGAACGAGGCCAGGAACGGGCTCAGGAACTCGCGCGGCACGGTCGCGATGGCGCGCGTCAACGATCCCAACAGCGCGAGCAGCCAGTTCTTCATCAACGTTCGCGACAACCACCGGCTCGACTTCGGGATCAGCGGCGCCGGCTACGCGGTCTTCGGCGAGGTGGTCGAAGGCCTGGACGTGGCCGACAAGATCGCGGCGACGCCGACGATGGTGCGCGGCCAGCACGAGAACGCGCCGCAGACCTCGGTCGTGATCAAGCAGGCGCACGTGCTCGAGAGCTGGACGCCGCCGCCGGCGCCCCAGCCGACTCCCGAAGCGCCAAAGCCGGACGCCCCCAAGCCGTAGCCGAATGGCGGCGGGCCCCAGCTGCGGGCGGGGCCTCGTCGGTCGTCCCGGGCAGTGATCATTTCGGCGGCGCCAGATTCACGAGTTCGATGCGGAAAAGCCTGTCCCACAGCTCGACATCGACCTCGTCGTAGCTCTTGCCGCGCCAGACGACCAGCTTCATCCTGGGAGACTGGCTCAAGGCCCTGATGAGGTTGTAGGCCTCGTAGTTGTGTACGCGGAAGCCGTCGGTCGCGACGATCACGTTGCCCCACAGCAGTCCGTGTCGCTTCGTATTGTCGTTCACCGACTTGATCACGACACCGTCCTGCGGAGACGGTGGAAGGGTCGCCCGGTCGAATGGCTCGAGGCCCGGCGGCAGCGCGAGTGCCAGCGCGTCGCGCAGCCGGGTCTCGTAGGACGCGTCCTTGTCGACGCGAGCCCGACGGTAGTAGAAGCCAGCGAGCTCCACGCGTTCGTCGTAGCGCTCCTGGATACGACGGTAGTACTCCTCGGCCTCGCGCATCCGGCCCATGCGCTCCATCAGGCGAGCCATCACGAAGAGCCCCTGGCCCGAGTAAGTCTCCGCTGCCTCCCGGGCGACGGCCTCCGCCTTCTGCTTGCTGCCGTGGTCGAAGTAGTAGTCCACGAGCCAGCGGCTCTCGTTGGCGGCCCTCACCCGGTCTCGCGACCCGTCGAAACCCTTCTGGTACGCGAGGGAGGCCTCGTCGGCGAAGCCCAGCTCGACCAGGCGGTAGCCGAGCAGGAAACAGTACTCCGCAGAGAGCGCGCAGAGCGCTCCTTGCCGCGTCCGGAACTCGGCCGGGTCGTACCAGGCGGCGTCCGCCAGCTTCCCCATGATTCGAGAGTGGAAGTCCGCGAGCGGCCCGTAGAAGGTCGCCAGCTCTCCGACGGAGCTCTTCTCCGGCGCCGGACGCCTCGAGGCCGCGAATGCCGCCAGCTCGGAGTCGTAGGGGGCCTCGGCCCGGAGCGCAGCGAGCTCCGCGGCGCGCATGCTGGCCATTGCGGTCAAGCCGAGCCGTCCGTCGACGTCGTAGAGCGTCCCCGACGGAAGCACGGGATCGAACCAGACGTTGGGATCGGGCAGGTCCTTCGGCAGGGGCGCGAAGTTCTCCTTGCGAAAGACGAGGAGCCACTGGCCCCCTGTGATCTGCTCGGGCGAGCGCGTCGCCAGCTCGCGGACCGCTGCCATCGCGACGCGATAGGTCTCCGCGTCGTCCGCCTGGGCGCGCAGTACGATCGGGAACAGCTCGAGGCGGCCGAATCTCTCGCGCGCCTGCGCGACATACGCCTTGCGCTCGCCCGGCTGACCGAGGCTCCAGAACCTGGCGTCGGCCATCTTCAGGTCGAACACGATGCTTCGCTGGAACCGGTTGCACCATAGCCCGCGACCGATCACCACCTGTCGCGTGCGACCGTCGGCGTCGTTTTCGAGCGAGCCCCCCGGCCTGAGGTTGAGCGCGTCGAAGAACGCTCCCGGGTCTGCGGGTACCGCCTGGAGGGCTGTCAGGACCTCCTGCGTTTCCCGGAGGTCCATCATCAACGCGAAGTCGGTGAAGCGGTTCAGCGTCTCTACGGACGCACGCGCATCGAGAGCGACCCGCGCCCACTCGGCGGCCATCGGCGCCTTCCGCGGCTCGAGCCAGGCGACGGCGTCGTCGCCGTCCTTCGCGAGCGCGAGGGCCCGGAATTCCTCGAGCGACTCGAGCGGCGTGAGACCCCTTTCCTTCTCGGCGATCCGCCAATCGCCGGTGTTGCGCAGCCGGAGCGCACGCAGCCAGGCTCTCTGGGCCGGGGTGGCGGCTGTCGCCGAAAGCGCGTTCAAGCGGCCGAGCGCGTCCCGCTGCCGACCCAGAAGCGTCGTCAGCACGGTCTCGGCATAGCGAGCCGCAAGGCCTGGCTCGCCGCCTCCCTTCGACGCCCGCGCGAGCGCGAGATGCGCTGTCATGCGCGTGAGCGCCGGCCGAGTGTCCGTCGAGATTCCCGCGCAGTCGCGAAGCGCGAAGGCGCCGAGGAGCAGCGCCGCCCGCTCGTGCGCCGCTGCATCCCCGGGGTCGTCCGAGAGCGTCCGCGACAGGGCCAGGTCCTCGCGCACGAGAACACTTGGTCGCGGATCGAGAAGTGCGGACAGCAGCCGCTCGTCGTCAACCACGCTGACGTGGGGGCGCACGCCGCCCGCGCTCTTGCCCGCGAGCGCCGCGCTCGCGAAGGCTTCATAGCTGCGAGGAGACAAGAGATGCTCCGCGACGCGGATCGCCTCCGGCTTCACGGACTTCAAGTCCGTCGGCGCCGGGGTCCGGGTCGCCGCGTAGCTCGCCATGTCCCGGATGTCGCGCGTGATCCGATCGACGAGCCATTCCTGCTCGGTGGCCCACGCCGACTGGAAGCGTGGCCGCGGTGAGGGCTTCACGGCCACGGGAGACGCGGCCGGTGTCGGCGAAAGCCAGCCCTTCTGCCACGCTCCGGCTGCGGCGACGAGGGCCAACACGAGCGCCAGCACCAGCGTGCGGCTCGGTCTCACGGAGACCTCCTGATCCTTGGGCGGACGAGAGCCTAGAGGCGAGTCGCTGCCGCGTCAATCGGAGGCGTGACACAGGCCACACTGGCAGACCAGTATGGCGCTGCGGCGGCGAGCTTCTGAGAAGCTGCCGCACCGCCGCTCCGCTCAGATCTCGCCGAAGGCCTTGAGGAGCTCCTCGGCCTTGGCCGCGTCGAGCTTGAGCACTGCCGAGTCGCCCGTGCGGCGCGCGTAGTAGGCCGCGTCCTTCTTGCCGACCTCGATCGCGGACTCGGCCTTGGCCTTGAGCGTGACCTTCAGCACCGGCGCGTCGAGGCCGTACTCGGACGGCGCCTTCGGCGCGTCGATGAACTCGCTCACGTCGACGCCGCCCAGCTTGAAGAGCGCGTCCTCGACCTTGGTGGTGTCGAGGTCCTTGGCGTCCGGCGCGGTGCGCTTCCATTGCGTCTTGTCGAGGCCGTCCTTGTCCTTGGTGGTGCTCTTCGCGTACTTCTTCGTGGTCCCCCCGACGGTCGCCTCGAAGCCCTCGGTCTCGTAGGTCGCGACCTCGGCCAGCCGCTTGGCGCGCAGCTCTCCCATGCCCTTGGCGAGGTCGTCGGCGAGTGCCGCGGGAACGACCGCCACGAGGCCGCTGCCCGCCTGGCGCGCGTAGTAGCGCGTCGGCTTCGGCGGCGCCGGCTTCTCGCCCTTCTTCCCGGGCGAGGGGGACGGCGAAGGCGACGGCGAGGGCGAGGGCGAGGGATTGGGGTCGGGCGCGGGCGCGCCCAGCTCGAGCGTGCGGCTCGCGCCGTCCTTGGTCACGAGCGTCACGCTGCGGACCGGCTTCGCGAGCCCGTAGCGCGCGACGTCCTTCGGATCGCTCACGCTCTCGCCCGCCACCGACTCCATCCGCAGCCCCTCGATCGTGCCGAGCAGGCCGTCCACCGACCAGCGTCCCGCGCGCGTCTGGAGCGGCTTGGTGAACGCCCACTCGCCCGCCTCGGTCCGCGCGAGCGCGTACGCACCCTCGGGGCCGGCGATCTCGAGCGAGCGCACGTCGTCGCGCTTGACGTGGAGCAGGTCGCGGTCGCGCAGGTCGAACGGCTTCTTGTCGAAGCTGCTCTCGACCCACGAGGCGACCAGGTAGACCTTGGCCTCGCCTGGCTTGCGCGCGTAGACGTTGCTGCCGTCGGGAGACTTCGCGCCGAAGTCCACGGCGAGCGGCTCCTTCGCCCCCTCGACCACGGCCTTCACGCTGCGGCTCGGCGCGTCGAGCCCGTACTGTGCGAAGTCCTTGACCTGGTCCGCGACGAGCTCGTCCGCCTCGAGCTTCTCGAGGCTCGTGAACATCGAGTCGACCGCCTGCGCGTCGGCCGGCGCCGCGAAGGGCTTCGTCAGCTTCCAGAACGAGCCCTGCTTGACGAGGTCGAAGCCGTCCCCCGCCTTGACGGCGACCGAGAGCTCCTTCGTCTTCGCCTTGTCGACGCTCAGCAGCGTGATCTTCGGCCGCTCGCCCTCGGGCTTCGGCTCCTGCTTGCGCTCGACGAACCAGTAGTAGGCGACGAGGCCCGCGACCACGACGAGGGCTACGCCCGTCTTCCAGAATTCCTTCACGGGCCTAGCGCCTCCGCCACCAGCTGACGATGCCGGCGACGACGAAGAAGCCGGGGATGAGCACGAGCGCCGTCCACGCGACGTTCTGCTGCTTCTGGCGGTCGAGGAACAGCGCCTGGTTCTCGGGCTCCTTCGGGCGGATCGAGATGAGGTCGGCGTCCTCGGCGAGCCAGGCGACGGCGTTCAGGAAGAAGTCCTGGTTGCCCTGGAAGCCGAGCAGCGAGTTCGAGGCGAAGTCGGCGTCGCCCACCGCCACGACGCGGCCTTCGGGCGCTTTGGGCTCCTCCGCGGCCGGCGACGCGGCGGGCGAAGGCGAAGGCGACGCCCCGGACGCGGCCGCCGGCGACGGCGCGGCCGCCGGTGACGGCGTGGGCGCGGGCGTCGGTGCCGCGCCCTTCACGGTCGCGACGGCCGCGAGCGAGACCGGGCCCTTGCGGTCCTTGCCCTCGTCGAACTTGATCGAGCCCTTGAGGCTGAGGTCGGCCTCGGCCCAGGACTGCGCCGACGTCTTGACGAGGTCCTGCGCCGTGACGCCCTCGATCGTGGCCTTGCCGGCCTCGACGCTGCGCGCGCCGCCGTAGAGCGTCGGCAGCCGGAAGTCCTTCGTGATCGCGTGGTAGGGGTACTCGATCGCGAGCGGCGCGAGCTCGGAGAAGCCGAAGAGCTGGCCCATGCCGGAGACGTCCACCACCACGTCCTTGCCGGCCTCGATGTTCCAGTCCTTGAGCAGCGCCACCACGTTCGGATAGGAGTCCTTGAGCTCGGCCTCGACCATCACGAACGCCTTGCCGCCCTGCTTGACGTAGTCCTTGATCGCCGCGGTCGTCGCGGGCAGCAGGTCCTTCTCGGGGCCGCCCACGATGAGCACGGTGCAGTCCCTCGGCACCGTCTTCTCGCGCATCAGGAAGACGTCCTTCACCTCGTAGAGCGCCTTCGTGAGCGAGCTCTTGACGCCCGAGAAGCCGCGCTCGCCGCTGTCCTCGCCCGAGCGCTCGCCCTCGCCCGAGAGCAGGCACACGGTCTTCTTGGCCTCGCGCGTGATCTTGATGATCGCGTTCGTGATGTCCTGCTCGCCGTCGTTCGTGATGCGCTCGCGCTTGTCGCCCTTCTCGACCACCAGGATCGGCCACGGCCCGCGCACGTCGTAGGCCTGCGCCCTGGCGGGGCTCTGCACCGGGTCGACGTAGTCGGCCTTGAGCTTGGGCGACAGCGCCAGGTACTCCTTGAGCCGGTCCTGGCCGCGGCCCATGTCGCGCGCGCGCTGGAAGTAGGTGATCTTGATCTCGTCCTTGAGCCCGCCGACCACCTTCATCGTTTGGTCGGAGAGGCTGAAGCGCTGGTCCTTGGTGAGGTCGAAGCGCTTGGTGTGGCGCGAGACGAGGTAGTTGGCGAAGCCCAGGATCCCGAGCACCGCCACCACCAGCACGAGAGTGTTGCTGCCGTACTTGAGCTGGCGCCGTCCGAGCAGGCGCACCACGTCCTCGAAGCGCAGCACCAGGTGGATCACCACGAGCGCGACGGCCGCGATCAGCCAGGGACGCAGGCCGCCCGGGAGCTTGTCCGCCCAGGCGGTGCGCGTCGTGAAGATCGCCGCGAACGCGATCAGGAAGCCGAGCGGTGACAGGAAGTCGACGAGTTTCTTGAAGCTGCCCATGCGGTCAGGCCCTCCAGCGCTGGCTCTCCACCGATTGGTGGGCCAGGAAGAGGCCGAAAGCGATGACGCTCAGGTAGAACACGACGTCCTTCAGGTCGACGACACCCTTGACGAGGTCCTCGAGGTGGCTGGTGACGCCGAGGTAGGCGACGATCTTCATCACGGGGCCGGCGGTCGGCTCGTCGGCCCAGCCGAGCGTCCACATCCCGAGGAACAGGCAGAAGGAGAGGATGCCCGCCACGATCTGGTTGCGCGTGAGCGTCGAGACGAAGGTGCCCATCGCCAGGAAGCAGGCCCCCAGCAGGAAGAGCCCCGCCCCGCCGGTCACGACCGGCTTCCACTCGGGCCGGCTCGAGGCGTAGAGCCAGATCCCGGCGACGTTCACGAGCCCCGCGAGGATCATGATCGCGTAGAGGCCGCTCGCGGCCAGGAACTTGCCGAGCACCACCTGCCAGTCGGTGATCGGCGAGGTGGCGAGCAGCTCGATCGTGCCCTGGCGCTTCTCCTCGGCGAAGAGGCGCATCGTGAGCATCGGCGCGAGGAAGAGCGCCACCACTGCCATGTTGTGGAACAGCGGGCGGATCAGGTACTCGTTGAGCGAGATCTTCATCCCCCCGCCGCCGTACTCCATCCCCTGCTGCGCGGTGCGCATCGACTGCTCGAGGAAGAAGCTGAACGAGAAGTAGAAGAAGATGCCGAACAGCATCGTCCACACGAAGAGCGCCACCCAGGCGATCGGGCTGCCGAAGTAGTGGCGCCATTCCTTCGAGACGATGGCGGAGACGTTCCTTAGCGCGGTCAAGTGGTGGTTCCTCCTCAGGCGGCGGGCGCCGGCACTTCGGCGTCCGCGGTGGTGAGGTGGAGGAAGATCTCCTCCAGGCTCATGCCGAGCTGCTGCAGGCCGACGAGGCCGTGGCCCCTGGTGAC
This sequence comes from uncultured Acidobacteriota bacterium, assembly GCA_963740655.1. Lineage (GTDB taxonomy): Bacteria > Acidobacteriota > Vicinamibacteria > Fen-336 > Fen-336 > DATBSL01. The sequence goes on along the minus strand of CAVUFF010000009.1, from coordinate 235,992 downwards.
GATCGCCGAGGCTAGTTCGGCGCGCACGTCCCTGCCGGAGTCGGCTTCGACGTCGAGCACCAGCAGGTCCGCGTGTGGGGCGCGCACGTGTACCGCCAGCACGCCCGCGACGGCCTTCACCGCCTCGAGCACCGCGGCCTCGGCTCCGCGCACCTCGAGCCTTATCGTGCCGGCGCCCTGCAGGCGCCGCGTCAGGTTCTCGGGCGTGTCCTCGGCCACCACGCGGCCCTTGTTGATGATCACGACGCGCCCGCAGGTCATCGAGACCTCGGGCAGGATGTGCGTCGAGAGCACCACGGTGTGGCTGCCGGCGAGCGCCTTGATCAGCTCGCGCATCTCGATGATCTGCTTGGGGTCGAGGCCGGCCGTCGGCTCGTCCAGGATCAGCACGTCGGGGTTGTGCAGGATCGCCTGCGCCAGCCCGACGCGCTGGCGGTAGCCCTTGGACAGCTTCGCGATCAGCTTGCCGCGCACGTCGCCGACCCGGCACTTCTCGACCGCGTCCGCGACGCGGTTCTTGCGCTCGGCGGCGGGGACGCCCTTGATCCGGGCGCAGAAGTCGAGGTACTCGCCGACCTCCATGTCCGGGTAGAGCGGCGGCGTCTCCGGCAGGTAGCCGACGCGCTTCTTGACCTCCATCGGCTCTCTGAAGACGTCGTGTCCCGCGACCGTCGCCCTGCCCTCGGTCGGGGGCAGGTAGCAGGTGAGGATGCGCATCGTGGTGGTCTTGCCCGCTCCGTTCGGTCCGAGGAAGCCCAGGATCTCCCCCCTCTCGACCTTGAACGAGATGCCGTCCACCGCCGTCGCGCGGCCGTACCTCTTCGTGAGGCTGTCGACCTCGATCATGCGCCTTCTTCTCCCGTGTTTGATCCCTTGGACGCGCCGCCGTCGGCGCCGGTCGGATTCTCTCCGGCGACGGTCGAGGCGCGCGATAAGGGTGCCGGCGGCTCCGTGGCGTGTCGGGAACGCCTGCGCCGCGGGAAGCGGCCCCACCCGGCGGGTGGCACAGCTTCCGGCTCCAGCGCCAGTATCATAGCGACGGCCTTTTTCGGCTGTCAAACCTCTGTGCCGGTCTTCACGCTGACCTCGAGACGCAAGGCCACGCTCACGGCCCTCGCCGAGCGCGTGCTCCAGGTCCCGGACGTTGCGGGCCTGACGCGGCTCTTGACGATCGAGCTCTGCCGCGCGCTCGACGCCGCGAGCGCGAGCCTGCTGCTCTCGGACCGCCGCCTCGAGCGCTTCGAGGCGCTCGCGATCGACGCGGCCGGGCGGCTCGAGCGGCGCAGCCCGGAGACGGACGAGGGGCCGCGCGCGCGCTTCCTGCTCTCCGAGGGCCAGCTGATCGAGACCGCGCCCGACGGCGCCAACGAGCTCCTGGTTCCGCTCTTGGCGCGCAGCGGGCTCGTGGGCATGCTGGTGCTGGGGCCGGTGCGCGGCCGGCGCCGGCCCCTGAACGAGACGGAGGCGGGGCTCGTCTCGCTCGTCGCCGCGCGCGCCGCGATCGCCTTCGAGAACCTCGCCTACCAGAAGGAGCTCATCGAGTCGGAGCGGCTCGCCGCGCTCGGCACCATGGCGGGCATGATGGTGCACGACTTCCGCGGCCCGCTCACCGTGATCCGCGGCTGGGCCGAGACTCTTCTGGCGGGAGACGTGACGCCCGAAGAGGCGGCCGAGCGCGCGCGCGCGATCGTGGAAGCCGTCGACCGGCTCGACCGCATGACGGGCGAGACGCTCGACTTCGCGCGCGGCGCCGAGAAGCTGGTGCTGCGCGAGGTGCCGCTCGGCATGCTGGTGGCCGAGCTCGCGGCCGGGGTCGAGCAGGAGCTTCCGGGGCTCACGGTCGAGCGCGACTTCGCGCTGGCCGTCGGCCGGCGCGGTCAGGTGGACGTCGACAAGCTGCGCCGCGCCGTCTCGAACATCGCGGCCAACGCGCGCGACGCCATGGGGGGACGCGGCCGGCTGCGGCTTTCGGCGCGGATCGAGGGCGAGGCGGGGCCGGACGGGCGGCGCGAGCAGCTGGTGCTGGTGCTGGCCGACGACGGTCCCGGCATCCCGAGCGGGATCCGCGAGCGCGTGTTCGAGCCCTTCGTCACGCACGGCAAGAAGCGCGGCACCGGCCTCGGCCTCGCGGTGGCGCGGCGCTTCGTCGAGGACCACGGCGGCCGCCTGGAGCTCCTGCCCGAGGCCGAGGACGGCCCGCGCGGGGCGCGCTTCAGGCTCGCGCTCCCGATCGTCGCAGGGAAAGATGAGGAGCGGGCAAGCTAGAATCGTTCCATGTTGCGCGCGGCCCGCCCCACTGCGCTCGTGGCGTCATCGCTCGCCCTGCTGTCCGGCTGCCGGAGCCACGACGCAGCCGCCGAGCTGCAGGTCGGCGGGCTGCAGACCTACTGGATCGTCGACAGCCCGCAGCAAGGGCAGAACTACATCGCACCCGTCGTGCGCTTCCGGCTCAAGAACGTCTCGAGAGAGCCGCTCGTCGCGGTGCAGGCGCGCGCGCGCTTCCCCGCTGCCGACCAGGGCGACGAGGTCTGGGGCTCGATCCAGGAGCAGGTCAGCACCTGGCACAACCCGATCCCGCCCGGCCGGGACACGCTCGTGACGGTCCGCTCCGCGGGCCGCTACCACTCGACGGCCGACCCGCAGGACATCCTGCGCTCGCCCGCGTTCAAGGACCCGAAGGTCGAGGTGTGGGTACGCATCGGCGCCTCGAGCTGGGCGCTCGTCGCGCGGGGCGACGTCGAGCGCCGGATCGGGGCTCCGGACCTTCCGTCGCTGGGGACGCCGTGAGCGCCGCCGCGTCACCCATGCGCGTGCGCTTCCGCACGCTGACCGGAGCCGCGAGCGGCGTGCTCGCCGAGGTGGCATTGCCCGCGCTCATCGGCTCGGGCCCCGAGGCCGACTTCAAGGCCGAGGGCGCCGCGCCGCGCCACGCCCGGGTCTTCGAGCGCGCGGGCGAGATCGTGGCGCAGGTGGCCGAGCCGGGCCTGGTGCTGCGCCTCCACGGCGAGGAGCTGCAGGAGGCGGTGCTGCGCGAGGGCGACGAGCTCGAGCTCGGCCCGGGCGGTCCGCGGCTGCGGCTCGAGGCGGCCGACGAGGTCGGCGAGGAGATGCTGGAGTCTCCGCCGTGGCAGCGCGGCGTCCCGCTGCGAACGCGCGTGGCCCGGCGCTGGCGCCAGCTGAACCCGGCGCTGCGGCGTGTGCTGGCGCTCGTGCTCGTGCTCGGGCTCGCAGCGATGGCCTACAGCTGGCGCCAGGAGCGCAAGCTGCGGCTGGAGCTCGAGCGCCTGCGCGAGGCGCTGCGCGAGAGCGAGAGCGAGCGCGCCAACTTCGCCGCGCGCGTCGCCGAGGAGCGCGCGCGCTCCGAGGCCGACCGCAAGCTGCTCGCGAGCCGAATCGACGAGCTGAAGCAGCGCGAGGAGACGCTCTACTCTCAGATCCGCGAGAGCGCCACCGCCGAGGGCGACACGCTGCGCGGCGAGCTGCGCTCGACCCGCGAGCGGATCGCGACACTCGAGTCCGAGCGCGCCGCGGGCGAGCGCATCGTGCGCGACTACGGCCCCGGCGTGTGCCTGATCCAGGGCGCCTACCAGTACCAGGACAAGGACGGCCGCCCGCTCCGCTTCAAGCTCAACGACGCCGGCAGCACGCTCAAGGACGCCGACGACAACCCGATCCTCGACCCGGAGGGCAAGGGCGAGGTGTACGAGGTCGAGTACGTCGGCACCGGCTTCCTGGTCGACCGCCGCGGGCTCGTGCTCACGAACCGCCACATCGCCGAGCCCTGGTGGAACAACGACTTCGCGCAGTCGCTGGTCGAGCGCGGCTTCGTCCCCAAGCAGACGACGCTGCGCGCCTTCTTCACGCAGCAGAAGCGCCCGTTCCTGCTCGCGCTCGAGCGGCACGCCGACAAGGCCGACGTCTCGCTGCTGCGCTGCGAGCTCGGGGGCGCGCGGCTGCCGCCGCTGCCGCTCGACCGCAGCGGCAAGGGTGCCGTGACCGGCCAAGCGGTGGTCTTGGTCGGCTTCCCGGCGGGAGTCGAGGCGATGCTCGCGAAGATCGACGCGACGCTCGCGCGCGAGATCGTGACGGAGGCCAAGATGAGCACCGGCCGCATCACGGAAGCGCTCGCGCGCCAGGGGCTCGTGCGTCCGTCCACCACCCAGGGCCACATCGCGGACATCACGGAGACCGACGTCGTCTTCGACGCCCCGACCACGCAGGGCGGCAGCGGCGGGCCGCTCTTGAACCGCAACGGGCAGGTGATCGGCGTCGCCTACGCGGTGCTGTCGCGCTTCGGCGGCAACTCGTTCGCAGTACCGGTGCGCCGGGCGCTCCCGCTCGTGAGGGCGGACGCCTCACCCTCGCCGCAGCCCGCGCACCGGAGCGGCTCGCCGTGAGCCGCGGCGCGCGGCTCCTGCTCGGCGTCGCGCTCGCCGCCGCGCTCTTCCGGCTTCCGGGCCTCGGCTTCCCGCCCGAGGAGTACTTCGACGAGGTCTACCACGCCAAGACGGCGCTCCAGTACCTGCGCGGCCAGGAGCCGACCGAGTGGGTGCACCCGCCGACCGCCAAGCTGCTGATCGCGACGGGGGTCGCGCTCTTCGGCTACCACCCCTGGAGCTGGCGGCTGGCTCCCGCCGCCGCAGGAATCCTGCTCGCGCCGCTCTTCCTGCTGCTCGCGCGGCGCGTGCTCGCGAGCGAGCGGGCGGCGCTCTTCGCGACCGCGCTCCTGCTGCTGGACGGCGTCTACCTGGTGCAGAGCCGCATCGCGATGACCAACGTCTTCGCGGTGCTGTTCCAGCTGCTGTCGGCGTACCTGCTGCTGCGCGCGGCGCAGGCGCCCGAGCTGCGCCTCGCCGACATGTCGCTCGTCGGGCTCGCGCTCGGGCTTGCTCTCTCCACGCGCTGGACCAGCCTCTTCGCCTGGGGCTTCCTTGGGGTCGTGTACCTCGCGCTGCGCCGTGCCCGCGCCTTTCGGCCCCGCGAGCTCGTGCTCGGCGCGCTCGCGTTCGTGCTGCTGCCGGCGGCCGTCTACCTGCTGAGCTACGTGCCGTGGATGCAGCAGGCGCACCCGCAGGGGCTCGAGGCGTGGTCCGCTCGCGTACGCGCCGCGGTCGCGTGGCAGCGCGACATCTGGCGCTACCACGCCGAGCTTCGCGCCACGCACACCTACTTCAGCCGCTGGTGGACCTGGCCGTGGCTCTACCGGCCGACCTGGTACTTCTGGAAGTCGGAGGGCGGTGTCGTGCGCGGCATCGTCGCGCTCGGCAACCCGGCGATCTGGTGGGCGTCGGTGCCGGTCTCGCTCTGGGCGCTCGCGAGCGGGATCCGCTGGCGCGACCCGCGCCGCGTCTTCTGCGGCGCGGGCTTCTTCCTGCTCTACCTGCCGTGGGGCCTCTCGCCGCGCACGCTCAACTTCTCGCACTACCTCTTCGAGGCGATCCCGTATGCGTGCCTGTCGCTCGGCATCTGGCTCGACAGCCGCTGGGACCGGGGCCAGGCGCTCCTCCCGCGCAGCTATCTTGCGCTGGTGGCGGCGCTCTTCGTGTTGTTCCTGCCGCTGCTCACCGCGATGCCGGTGCCTGCGCCGCTCTGGAGCTTCCGCTTTCCGGGACTGCCGGTGGAGATCGGGTCCCATCACTTCGTGGTGGGAGGCTTCGGGATCTGGACGTGGTTCCCGACCTGGATCTGAGCGCCGTGGCATACTCTCTTCGTGGCGCTGCTCACCGACGAGATCGCTGCGGAGCTGCGTGACGCGTTCTCCGAGCTCAAGCGCCCGGTGAGGCTCGTCGTCTTCTCGCAGGCGCTCGCGGACCCGGTGTCCGAGGAGGTGCGGCGCCTCGTCGACGAGCTCGCGGCGCTCGACGCGCGGCTGCGCGCCGAGTCCTTCAACTTCGTGCTCGACAGCGAGCGCGTCGAGGCGCTCGGCATCGAGCGCATCCCCGCGATCGCGGTCCTGGGCGAGGACGAGGACTACGGCGTGCGCTTCTACGGCACTCCCGCCGGCTACGAGTTCGGCAGCCTGGTGGACGCCATCCTGGACGTCTCCGCCGGGACGAGCCAGCTCTCCGACGAGACGAAGACCGCGCTCGCCGCGCTCGACCGCGACGTGCGCCTGCGCGTCTTCTCCACGCCCACCTGACCCTACTGCCCCCGGGCGGTCCGCCTGGCCATCCAGTTCGCGATCGAGTCGCCGCGGATCCGGGTGGACGCGATCGAGGTCACGGGCTACCCCGACCTCGCGCGGGCCTACCGGATCTCGGGCGTGCCCAAGACGGTCGTGGGCGACGACGGCGTCGAGTTCGTGGGGGCCGGGCCCGAGTCGATGCTGCGGCAGCACGTGCAGGAAGCCGTGCGCCGGGCCGGCGGCCTCGTCGTCGCCTGAGCCCGGAGGCGCAGCGGAGCCGCCGCAGCGAGCGGGAAGCTGCGGCACCTCCCTTGCATCAGCAATGAGCCCAGAGCTGCGAGCGGAACCCGATTCACTCGGGCGGAGCGAGCGGGGGGACGCGGGGGGTGCGGCGCAGCACCCCCCGCATGAAAGAGCCCTGTACATCGACGCCTTCCGCGGGCTGATGGCGCTCGCGATGGTTCAGGGGCACGTGATGGACACGCTGCTCGCGCCCGCGGTGCTCGCCCATCCCCTCTACGTGTGGCAGCAGATGCTCCACGGCTCGACCGCTCCCGGCTTCCTGTTCGCATCCGGCTTCGTGGTCGGGCTGCCGCGCGCGCCGCTGTCGCTCCGCGCCGGGCTCCGGCGCGCACGGCGGCTCTTGTTCGTGCTCGGCATCGGCTACTACCTGCACCTGCCGTATCTGTCGTTCTGGAAGACCCTCGGCGCCTCGTCGGGCGCCGAGCGCGCCGCGTTCTTCGCGTGCGACGCGCTGCAGGTGATCGCGGCGACGCAGCTCTTCGTGCTCCTGCTCCAGTGGCTCGCCGGGCGGCCCTGGACGGGGTGGGCGGGCGTGCTCGCGCTCGCGATCGTCGTCGCGACGCCCTTGGTGTGGGCCTCGGGCGTCTCGGCGCGCCTGCCCGAGGCCATCGCGCCGTGGCTCGACCAGGCGACAGGCTCGCGCTTCCCGGTGTTCCCGTTCTCGGCCTTCGTGCTCGCGGGCGCCCTCACGGGCGCGCGCATCGGCCACGCTCCGCCCGCCCGGCGCCACCGCCGCGAGATCGCCTGGGGCGGCGGGCTGCTCGCGCTCGGAGCGGTGCTCGCGTGGCTGCTGCGCGGCCGCGTCGACTTCTGGGGCCCCTCTCCCGCCTACGTGTTCGTCCGGCTCGGGGGCCTGCTGCTGCTGCTGCGCGTCGTGGAGGCCGCGGCGGCGAGCGGGCGCCCCGCGATGCGAGCGCTCGCGCTCGTCGGCCACGAGACGCTGCTCGTGTACGTGCTGCACCTCACGCTGCTCTTCGGCGGCGCCTTCGGGCCGGCGGCGCTCACTGCCTGGCAAGGCCGGCTCGACCTCGCGGCGGCCAGCGTCGTGCTCGTCGGGATGGTGCCGCTGCTCCTGGCCGCCGCCTGGCTGTGGCGCGGCGCCAAGCAGCGCGCGCCGCGCGAGGCGCAGCTCGCCGTGGCGTTCCTGACGATCGCCTTCCTCTGGGAGTTCGCGCTCCGCCCCTGGTGAGGACTCATTGAAAGCCTGGGCGTAACGGGCTGCGAACGCAGCGGGACTCACTCCCGCGGAGCGAGCGGGGGGTGAGAGGGGGGCACGGCGCAGCGCCCCCCTAACGGAAAAGCTTCTTGAGGCTCGTGAGGGCCGAGTCCTTGGGCGAGAGCTGCTCGAGCTCGACCCGGGCCAGCTTGTGCTTGGGGTTGAGGCGCACCGCGGTGCGGATCTCCGCCGTGGCGCGGCTCTTGATCTTCATCACCTTGTAGTAGAGGCCCCACTGGTAGTGGACCTCGGCGTTCTCGGGCTCGATCCGCGCCGCCTCGTAGAACTCGCGCTCGGCGAGCTTCGCCGTGCGCGGGTAGCACGCCATCGCGACAGCGAGGCGCAGGTGGAACGACGCTACCTTGGGCGCGATCCGGACCAGCTTGTCGTACACCTTGACGGCGTTGGCGTAGTCGGCCACGGTCATGCGGACTTCGCCTTCCATCAGCAGGTGCTCGATCTGGGCCTGGCCCTCGAAGGCACTCGCGCCCGGTGCCGCGGTGCGCAGCGAGTCGTCGGGCTGCAGCGGCGGGCTCGTCGTCTGGCGCGGCGGCGACGCGGGAGCCGCCGCGCGCTCGGCGGGCGCGGCGGCTGCGGCGGCCGCGGGCGGAGGCATGGCGAGCGGCGCCAGCGCCGGCGGAGTCAGCGTGCCGAAGGGAGGCGTCGCCGCCGAGAGCGAGGCCTGCTTCGGGTCGGCGGGGGGGAGCGGAGTCGGAGGCGCCGGGGTTGGCTGCGACGGCGCGGGCGTCGGCGTGGGCGGCGCCGCCGCAGCGGGGGTCCGAGCCTGGGCGGTGCGCTGCACGGCGGCCGCCGCGTCGGCCGCGTGGCGCTTGAGCACGTTCTCGGCGAGCGCCGTCTCGGGCGCCGAGCGCGCCAGCCGCAGCGCCGCCGAGGCGCGGCCCAGGATCACGTCGATGTCGTTGCGGATCGCGTCGTCCTCGCTCACGCCGTCGCGCAGCGCGTGGTAGCGCTCCATCTTCTCTTCGAGCGCACGTACCAGCTCGTCGCGAGGCGCCGTCCGGGCGAGCTTCAGCCACGTCTCGCGGTCGAGCCGCGCCGAATGCTGCAGCTCCTGCTGCACCTCGCGCTTGATCGCGTCGCGCAGCGAGGGATCGGGCCGGCTCTGCAGCGCCGACAGCAGGAACATGCCGGTCGCGGTCTGCATCACCGGCTGCGCGGGCACGGCCGGGGCGTCGGTCTCGGTCAGCACGCCGGCGGCCAGCAGCGCGTAGACGGCGCGCAGCCGCGGGAAGCTGAGCCCGCTGCCCGACCACGCCAGGCGCCGGATGGTGACGCGCCGCTGGGCGAGGTCGACGAGCTCCAGCTCGTCCGCCGAGCGCCCGCGCCGCTCGAACGGGAACGGCGGCACTTCGGCCAGCACCACGCCGCGGTCGAGGTGGCCGAGCCCCTTCATCACGAGCTCCTCGCTCTTCATGGCGCGGATGCCGTCGTAGAGCAGGCGGTGGATCGACAGGCTCACCATGTACTCGAGCGGGATCGAGCTCGCGCGCTCCTCGAACAGCGCCGCCCCGTCCACGAGCTCGAACAGCGACAGCGCCACACGCCGGACCTGCCGCGCCACCGCGCTGCCGACCTCGTAGCGGTCCATCACGCCGGCCTGGACGAGCGCCTCGCCGAAGCGGCGCCGGTCGGTGCGCATCAGCGCCGAGACGCGGTTGAAGTCCTCCTCGGTGATGCGGCCGTCGGCGACCATCGCCTCGCCCAGCCGGTCGCGGCGCAGGTTGCTCGCAGCGAACACCAGCCGGCCGTGGTCGAAGAACGCGATCTTGACCATGCGCCCGGCGCGCACCTGCAGGTCGCCGCTGCGGCGCTCGACGGACAGCCGCCGGATGGTCTCGGAGATCGGGCTCTGGGCGATGTCCGTCAGCATCGGAAAGCCTATTGTGCACGCTGGGCCGGGCCCAGCAAGCGCTTCCGCTCCCGGCGCGAGGGTATCATCGGCTTCGGGCGCCGGGGGCGGCCCGCGCGGAGGCCGGCTTGAAGCGGGCAGTCGTCATCGGCAGCGGCAGCGAGATCGCTCCGCTGCACCTCACCAACGACCAGATGGGCCGGATCATGGACACGAGCGACGCGTGGATTCGCGAGCGCAGCGGCGTCGAGCAGCGCTACTTCGCGAGCCCCGACGTCACGACCTCCGACCTCGGCACCGCGGCAGCGGGCAAGGCGCTCGCGCACGCCGGCCTCGCAAAGGAGGCAGTCGAGATGGTGGTGTTCGCCACCATGACGCCCGACCACTACTTCCCCGGCTGCGCCACGCTGCTTCAGGACAAGCTCGGGCTGCGCGACATCCCCTGCCTGGACATCCGCCAGCAGTGCACGGGCTTCCTCTACGGACTGCAGCTCGCCGACGCGCAGATCCGCTCGGGGATGGCTGAGACGTTGCTGCTCGTCGGCGCCGAGGTGCACGTCGGCTTCATGCCCTGGACGCGCGAGAACTTCGACTACGCGCGCGGCGTGTCGGACGTCCCGCCGACGCCGGAGGAGTTCGCCTGGAACTCGCGCTTCCGGCACCTGGCGGTCTTGTTCGGCGACGCAGGCTCGGCGGTCGTGCTGCGGGCCACGGACGACGGCGACCGCGGCGTCATCGACCACGAGCTGCACGGCGCCGGCGCCGACTACGACAGGCTCTACGTGCCCGGCACCGGGTTCAAGCACCAACCCTACACCGACCCCGAGCAGTTCGCGCGCGGCGACCACATCCCGGCGATGGACGGCCGCTTCGTGTTCAAGATGGCGACCACGCGCATGCTGGAGGTCGCCAAGTCGCTGCTGCAGAAGCACGGGGTGGCACCCGAGCAGCTCAAGCTCGTGCTCATGCACCAGGCCAACCTGCGGATCAACGAGCACTGCGCCAAGGCGCTGGGGCTGCGCGAGGAGCAGGTGCCGTCCAACATCCAGCGCTACGGCAACACCACGGCTGCCACGATCCCGCTGCTGTGGGACGAGTGCGCGCGCGACGGGCGCCTCCAGCCGGGCGACCTGGTGCTGCTGATCGGGTTCGGGGCCGGCATGACCTGGGGCGCGTCGCTCGTGCGGGCCTGAGGCCGAGCCGCGCGCGGCCTCGCCGAAGGGAGCAGTCGATGCAGAGGGTGCGATCGGCGGTGGGCGGCCTCGGCTTCCTGTGCGTGGCCGCTGCGCCTGTCACGCCGGCGCTCGCCGCGCCCGAGGCGCTGCGCGTGGGCGCGGTCGTGGCCCAGCCGGGCCCCTTCGGCAACGTGCTGCAGGAGCACCGCGCCCCGTTCGCGGGCGAGGCGCTCTACGTCGTCGGCACCCCACCCGTGAGCGAGGAAGAGCCACTCGCGTTCGTGGGTCACGTCACCGAGGACGAGCCGAAGTAGGGCGCCGCGCCCTGGAGACGACTCGGCTCACTCCAGGCGCTTGATCAGCAGCACCTCGTTGGCCCGCTCGCTGTGCAGGAACTCGTCGACCACGCGGCGCGCGATCAGCAGCCCGAAGCCGCCGGGGCGCAGGCCCAGCTCGGCGCGCGTCTCGGCGTGCTTCAGCGGATCCTCGGGCGGATTCGAGACCGCGGCGTGCGGGATGAGGTCGGGCTCGTAGCCCGGCCCCGGGTCCTTCACGTAGTAGACGATCGCGCGATCGGTGCGGATCGCGCTCACCTCGATCACCTGGTCGGGCGCGAAGCCGGCGCCGTGCTCCATCGCGTTGAGCGCGATCTCGCGGAAGGCGCTCAGCAGGTCGTCGCGCGTGGCCTCGGGCAGGTCGCGCGCCAGCTCCGCGAGGAACTGGATCAGCCGGTCCGCGGCGAGCCGTCGGCAGTCGACGCGCAGCGACAGCCAGTCCGCACGCGCCGAGATCACCTGCAGCCCGTTCTTCCAGTCCGGCTCCTGCACCGCGCGGCCGACCATCTCGGCGATCTCCGCCGGAGCGTAGGGGGCGACGAAGCAGGAGAAGGCCTGCGCCCGCACCGCGGCCACGATGTCCTCGGGTGTCGCCTGCGGCGCGAGCACGATCGCCTTCACGCCCGGCCGCACCAGGCGCATCTCCTCGACGAGCGCGAGATCCTCGGCGATCGGGCTGCGGGGGCTCGTGAGCACCACATCGTACGAGCTGCGCCGCAGCAGCCGCAGCGCGTGGACTCCGCCGCTTGCCTGCTCGAGGCGCACGTTTCGGAGCGCCGGCTGGGCGCCGAGCGCGGCGACGAAGGCGCTCTCGGCGTCCACCAGCAGCGCGCGCGGTTCAGGCGGGCCGGCCATGGTTCCTGCGGAACGCCGATTGTAATGCGTGACCGGGTCCCGGGCGCTTAACGAGCGCGCGGGAGGCGTGCGCGCCCGGTCGGACCATGATCGCGCTCGGGACCCGGCCTTATCGAGGTTGTAGCAGACCGGACACTGTCTGCGGAACTGTCAGATGTGACAGTCGGCGCGCTGATCGCGCGGCGGGCCGGCTCCAGGTCGTTACGACTCTGCGGGTTGCGGCCGCGACGTGGCCGAGCGCCTCATCAGGGCATAGACGGGCAGCGCCGCGAGGATCAGCACGGCCCCCCAGACGACGGCGCTTTGTCCGGCGCCCGCGATCGCCCAAAGCGAGTAGGCCGCGCCGAGCGCTCCCAGGCCGTAGAGGGACAGCTTGCGGCGGCCCGTGATCGTTCCCCGCCGCAGGAGCTCGACGAGCGCGAGCGAGCACGCGAGGTAGGCGACGAGGTTGGCCGTCGTGGAGAGGAGCGCCATGAAGGTGAACACGTCCACCATGCTGCGGCCGAAGTTCATGAGCACGAGCGCCGTGACGAGGACGCTCGTGGAAACGAGCGCGAAGACGGGCGCGCCGCGGCGCGACGCCCGCGCGAACGGCCCCGGGAAGACGCCGTCGCGGGCCATCTGCAGCGGCAGCTCGCCTTGCAGCAGGATCCAGCCGTTGAGCGCGCCGTACGCGCTGACGGCCGCCAGCACCGTCACCGCCACCGCTGCCCCCTCGCCGAGGAGGACGCGCGCGGCGTCCGCGAAGGGCGCGTTCGAAATGGCGAGCTGATCGGCGGGGACCACCAGCATCACCGCGCTGCACGCGAGGGCGCACAGGAGAGCGCTCGCCAGCGTGCCGACGACGGTCGCGCGCGGAATCGTGCGCTCGGGGTCCTCGATCTTGTCCGCCGGGACGGCCGCCGACTCGAAGCCCACCACCGCCCAGAGCGCGAGCGTGGCCGCGGCGGAGATGCCGTCGAACGAGACCGGCGCGCCCGAGGCCGCGGCGCTCAGCCACTCCGGCCGCAGCCGCACGACGGCCACGAACGGGATCACGACGAGCGGCAGGCTCTTCAGCACGGTCGTGACCGACTGCACCCAGCCCGCGGCCCGGACGCCGAAGCAGTTGACGAGCGTGAACAGCCACACCACCGCCACCGTCACGAGCGGCGCCGCGCCCGGCGTGCGCGCGATCCAGGGCACGAGCGCGCTCGTGTAGCTCACGGCGCCGGTCGCGATCGTCACGTTGCCGACCCAGATGCTGACCCAGTAGCCCCACGCCACCACGAAGCCGGCGAGCGGCCCGAAGGCGGCGCGCGTCGCCGCGTACGGCCCGCCGTTGCCGCGCAGCTCGCGGCTCAGCACGGCGAACACGACGCCCAGCACGATCGCGCCGGCCGCGGTCAGCAGCCACGCCGGCAGCACGTTGCCGCCGTACGGAGCGAGCGAGGCCGGCAGCAGGTAGACGCCCGACCCGAGCACGTTGCCGACCACGAGCGCGAGGCACATCCAGAAGCCGAGCTTGCCGGTCGACCTCGCGCGGCCGAGGCCCGTGCTCACTCCGGCCGCTCCAGCGAGAGGGCCAGCCCCTGGCCGACGCCGACGCACAGGCTCACGAGCGCGCGCCGCGCCGCGCGGCGCCGCAGCTCGAAGGCGGCGGCGAGCGCGACATGCTCTCGACGCCCCCCGCCAGCACCAGGTCGGCTTCGCCGCGCCGCGATCGCGCGGGCGGCCTGCCCGACCGCCTCGAGCCCGGACGCGCACAGCCGGTTCACCGTGACGCCGGGGACCGAGTCCGGCAGGCCGGCCAGAAGCCCCGCCATGCGCGCGACGTTGCGGTTGTCCTCCCCCGCCTGGTTGGCGCAGCCGAGGATCACCTCGTCGACCGCGCCCCAGTCGACGCGCGGCAGCCGCTCGATGAGCGCCCGGATCGGCAGCGCGGCGAGGTCGTCGGTGCGGACCCCCGCGAGCGCGCCGCCGTGGCGGCCGAACGGCGTGCGCACGGCGGCGCAGAGGAAGGCTTCTTCGTGGTCCGGGCTCCCGCACGCGACGGCAACCGCCCGTGTCGTGCGGGCTCTTCCGGAACGGGTCGGGAGACGGTAGGCCCGCCGGCCCGGGGAGTCAAGCGCTCGACGGCGGCGTCGCGGCAACGGCGGAAGGCGCGTTGACAAGGCCGGCCGAGATTGAATGGCTGGCGGCGATGGGCTTCAAGCTGACCTACTCGACCATGTTCGATCCCGCCGGAGGAGCTGCACCTGCGCTTCGAGGCGGCGCTCGGGGAGCTGCGGGGCGGCCCGGCGCGCAACACGCGCTCCACGTCGGCGGCCGGACGTCGCCGCGGCGAGAGCTACGAGAAGCGCGCACCCGCCGACCGCCGCGTCGTCATCGGCCGCTTTCCGCTCGGCTCGGCCGCGGACGTGGCGCGCGCGGTCGACGCCGCCGCCGCGGCCTTCGAGGGCTGGCGCAGCACGCCGCTCGCCGAGCGGCTGCGCCTCGTCGCGGCGGGTCGGCGGCGCTCATCGAGGAGCGCGTCTACGGGATCGCCGCGGCGCTCGCGCTCGAGGTCGGCAAGAACCGCATGGAGTCGCTCGGGGAGGCCCAGGAGACCGCCGACTTCTTCTCCGGCTACGCGGACGAGCTCGAGCGGCGCGCGGCTACGAGCAGGCGCTGCCCGACGACCCCCTGCCCGGCTTCCGCTCGCGCAACAAGTAGCGTGCTCAAGCCCTACGGCGTCTGGGGCGTGATCACTCCCTTCAACTTCCCGCTGGCGCTCGCGGGAGGACCCGTCGCGGCCGCGCTCGTCACCGGCAACACGGTCGTGCTGAAGGGCGCCTCGGACACGCCGTGGGCGGGACGCCTGCTCGCCGACTGCCTGCGTGACTCGGGCTTCCCGCCCGGCGTCTTCAACTACGTCACCGGCCGCGGCAGCGTGGTGGGCGAGGCGCTGCGCCTCCGATCCCCGCCTCGCGGGGGTCACCTTCACGGGCTCGCACGAGGTCGGGATGGGCCTGCTACGGCGCATGGCCGCGGGCGCCCAGCCGCGTCCCGTGCATCGCCGAGATGGGCGGCAAGAACGCCTGCGTCGTCACCGCGCGAGGCGATCTCGAGCGCGCGGCCACCGGCATCGTGCGCTCCGCGTTCGGGCTCTCCGGCCAGAAGTGCTCCGCGCTGTCGCGGGTCTACGTCGAGGACAGGAGCCGCGGACGCGCTCCTGCGAAAAGCTCCGCGAGAGGATCCGCGCCCTCCGTGTGGGCGACCCGTGCCGGCGCGAGAACTGGATGGGCCCGGTGATCAGCGAGGCGGCCGCCGACAGCTACGTGGTTTCTGCGGCGGCTGAAGCGCAGGGCGGCGGGCGCCTCTCCGAGGACGGGCGCCGTCTGACTCGACGGCGAGCGTGCGCACGGCCACTTCGTGGCGCCGACGCTCGCCGAGGCGCCGCCGGACCACGCGCTCTTCCGGGAGGAGATGTTCCAGCCGATCCTGATGCTCGCGCGCGTGCGGACGTGCGCGAGGGCGTCCGGCTCGCGAACGAGAGCGCGCTCGGGCTCACCGCCGGCTGCTACGGGGGCGAGGAGGACGTGCGCTACTTCCTCGACCACGTCGAGGCGGGCGTCACCTACGTCAACCGGCCGCAGGGCGCGACCACGGGCGCCTGGCCCTTCTACCAGCCCTTCGGCGGCTGGAAGGGCTCGGGCTCGACGGGCAAGGCGATCGGCTCCTTCCACTACCTGCCGCTCTACCTGCGCGAGCAGTCGCAGACCGTCGTGGAGTAAAGCCATGAAGACCGAGCACGTCAAGACCGAGCTGCCGGGCCCGAAGGCGCGCGCGCTCGTCGAGCGCGACCAGCGCGTCGTCTCGCCCTCCTACCCGCGCGACTACCCGTTCGTGATGTCGCACGGGCGCGGGGTCGAGGCGTGGGACGTCGATGGCAACCGCTTCCTCGACTTCGCCGCCGGGATCGCGGTTTGCTCGACGGGCCACTCCCACCCGCACGTGGTCGGCGCGGTGAAGGAGGCGGCCGAACGCTTCCTCCACATCAGCTCGGACTACTGGCACGAGGGCCAGGTGAAGCTGGCCGAGCGGATCGCGGCGCTCGCGCCGTTCGGCGAGCCGGCGATGAGCTTCTTCTGCCAGTCGGGGACCGAGGCCGTCGAGGGCGCGCTCAAGCTCGCGCGCTACGTGACGGGGCGCCCGCGCTTCCTGGGATTCCTGGGCGGCTTCCACGGCCGCAGCATGGGCTCGCTCGCGTTCACCTCCAGCAAGTACACCCAGCAGCAGGGCTTCTTCCCGACGATGCCGGGCGTGACGCTCGTACCCTATCCGAATCCGTACCGCCCGCTCTTCGCCGGCGCGGACCAGGGGCAGGCCGTGCTCGAGTACATCGAGCAGGTGCTGTTCGCGGGCGCCGTGCCGGCGGCCGAGGTGGCGGCGGTGCTGGTCGAGCCGATCCAGGGCGAGGGTGGCTACATCGTCCCGCCGCCGGGCTTCCTGCCGGGGCTGCGCGCGCTCTGCGACCGCCACGGGATCCTGCTGATCGCGGACGAAGTGCAGTCGGGGATCGGGCGCACCGGCCGGATGTTCGCGTGCGATCACTGGAACGTGGCGCCCGACGTCGTGACGCTCGCGAAGGGCCTCGGCTCGGGGCTGCCGATCGGGATGGTGGTCGCGAAGAAGCGCGTGATGCAGCGCTGGACGCGCGGCGCACACGGCAACACCTTCGGCGGCAACCCGCTCTGCTGCGCCGCCGCGCTCGCGACGCTCGACCTCGTCGAGGGCGGCTACGCGAAGAACGCCGACGACGTGGGCCGCTACTTTCGGCGCCGGCTGCGCGAGCTGATGGAGCGCCACGCCGCGATCGGCGAGGTGCGCGGCAAGGGCATGATGATCGGGATGGAGCTCGTCCTCGACGGCGGCTCGAAGGCGCCCGCGCGCGAGCTCGCCGAGGCGGTCGTGACGCGCGCGTTCCACAACGGGCTGCTCCTGCTCACGTGCGGCGCGAGCACGGTGCGCTTCATGCCACCGTTGCTCGCCACGCGCGAGCACGCGGACGAGGCGGTCGGCATCGTCGCGGCCAGCCTGGCCGAGGCGCTCGCGTCCTAGACGGCCCGGCTGGAACGGCCGGCATCATCCGTGCCGTGCCGCCTCGATCCGGGTGATGTCGATCTTCTTCATCGTCATCATCGCGTCCATCGTGCGCTTTGCGGCCGCGGTGTCAGGACCGTTCATCGCCGCGGTCAACGCACGGGGCACGATCTGCCAGCTCAAGCCGAACCTGTCCTTGCACCAGCCACACACGCTCTCCTGTCCGCCGCCACCCACGATCGCATTCCAGTAGCGGTCGGTTTCCTCCTGCGTGTCGGTGAACACCTGGAACGAGATCGCCTCGTCGAAGGTGAATTCGGGGCCGCCGTTCAGCCCGACGAAATGCTGACCCAGCACGGTGAACTCGACGGTCAGCACGTCGTCAGCCTTGCCGCTCGGATAGTCGCCGGGCGCCTTGTGCACCGCGGTGACCCGGCTGTCCGGGAAGGTCGCGGCATAGAAGTTCGCGGCTTCCTCGGCGTTCTTGTCGAACCACAGGCACGGCGCGATCTTGATCTTGTCGGTCATGCTTCTCTCTCTTTCTCCGGCCGCTCACCGCGAGGGGCTGCGGTTCAGAAGCGCAGGCCGAAGGCCAGCACGAACGCGGTGTCCTCCGCCACGATCACCTTTCCCTGGACGTAAGGGATCACGTGGCCCTTGAGGCCCACGCCGAACAGCAGGTTCAGCCCGACGTCGGTGTTGCTGTCGCCGACCGAGGGGTCGGTGTAGAGCACGCCCAGGCCGGCCCCGGCCCACACGTAGGCGCGGCTGTGGGTGTGGAAGTCATAGTGGAAGTCGAGATTGAACGTCATGTAGTGGGGGTCGTCCATGAACACGTACTCGAAGTTGGGGTTCAGATAGATCCTGTGGCCGACGCCGAACAGCCCCTCGATGCCCAGGAACGGCTTGTCGACGTCGGTGTAGACGCCGGTGCGCACGCCGAACATGTCTCGGGCTCCCGCAGGAGCGACCGATGCCAGCGCCAGCACGAGCGCGACCGTGACGATCTTCGCGATGCCGTCTGCACGTCGCATGGCGTTCCTCCTTTGAGCGGCTCGAACGTGCGGCCTCCGGCCGAGGGCGATTTGTAGAATCGTCCGGAGGGCGTCTCGCCTTCTCTTTCCACTTCTGTGCGGATCGAGATTCCGGACAATGCCTCGGCAAGACGCGTGCCTTTGTGCCGTTCTCTTGTGTCCTGGCGCACAGCGACAGGAGCCGGCCTTTGGCTCCTGGGGAAAGGATCGCGAGTGTCGCCCTTGTGGCTACTGGCGAGCGAGCCAATAGCCGCGGCGCACGTGGACGTCTCCCTTCACGCGCCGCAGCCGCGCGTCGATCCGGTGCCAGCCGTCGCGCGCGACGCCCCTGGGCTCGTAGCGCAGCACGTAGCGGTGACCCATCGCGTCGGCGATCGCGGCGAAGGCCTGCCGCAGCCGGTCCGGCGAGTCCGTGTTCCAGTAGCGGCCGCCCGCCGCTTCCGCGATCTCACGCAGCGCGCGCTCTTGCTCCGACTCGGTCTGCCGTGGCGGCAGCAGGGGTGCCCTGGGGGCGAGCGGCGGGCGCCACCCCACCACGTGGACGAGGGCGTTCGAGCGCTCGGCGACGAGCCTGAGATCGGCGTAGCCGAGCCAGCTGGCGTTGTCCTCGCCGTCGGTGAAGAGCACGACCAGCGGCCGCCGCTCTCCGGCCGAGAGCAGGATCCCCGCGTAGAGCGCATCGAAGACCCCGGTCCAGCCTTGGGCGCGCAGCTGGGCGAGCGCGCGCCGCACCGCAGCCTTGTCCGAAGTGGGGTCGGCGAGCCACAGCACGTCCTCGTTGAACGCCACCAGCCCGGCCTGGTCGGCCGGCCGCAGCCCGTCGAGGAACGCCTCCCCCGCGGCGCGCAGCGCCTCGAGCCGGTCGCCGAGAGCCATGCTGCTGCTGGTGTCGAAGACCAGCACGGCGGAGAGCGGCCGCGTCGCGGCAGAGAGCAGCTCGAGCCGCTGGGGCACGTCGTTGTCGCGCAGCTCGAAATCCGCCGCCCGCAGGTCGGCGAGCGGCTTGCCGCCGCGGGTGACGAAGGCGTCGACGTACACTGCCTCGACTTGGGTGCGGAACTTGAGCGGCGCGGGCGGCGCCTGGGCGCTCGCTGGGCGCGCGAGCGCCGCGAGCAACGGCACGAGCAGCGTCAGCGGGCGACGGCCGCTCACTCGAGCGACTCCCTGTGCAGAGCGTCGACGAGCTCGTCGAGATCCGCGGCATTCAGTACCAGGTAGTCCCAGAGCGGGTCGCGCTCGGAGCGGCCGCCCGCGCTCGCGAGCCCCTGACGCAGCGCCTGTCGGGCGGCATCGGCATCCCCCGCGACGAAGAGCACGTTCGAAAGCGCGGTGGCCGCGGAACGCGCGCTCGGATGCTGGGTGGCGGCGAGCCGGTATTCGGCGATCGCCTCCTGGAGGCGGCCCGCGTCCTGGTGGACGCGCCCCAGGAACAGGTGCGCGAGGTAGACATGGTCGATCTGGCGCAGCAACGCCAGTGCCGCTTCGAGCTGCTGGCGCGCCGGATCGAGCTCGCCCAGCCGCCACAGCACGCGGCCGAGGCGCAGTCGTGCGAAACCGAGGCCGGGGTCGATCGCGAGCACGTCCGCGAAGTCCTGGCGCGCCCCGTCGAGCCGGTCCCGACGGGCGCTCGTGGTCGCGATGGCAAGGGGCGTCGCGAGCTCGAAGGAGGCGGGCGTCGGGCACGGAAAGCCGATGGTGGCCACTTCCTCGCGAACGCTCCCGCGCGCCATCAGGAGCTCGGTGTCCCGGGGGAAGCCCAGGATCGCGGCGCTCGCCCAGCTATCGGCGGGCCCGAAGCACGCATCCCACTGGCATTGGAGCACCACCATGCGGAGGAAGCGGCGCGCGAAGCCGGAGGTCTCGGCGTTGCGCGACATGACCCGCGCGAGCCGTCCGGCCAGCCCGGCCGCGGGCCCGGGGCAGCGCCTCGGCAGCTCGACTTCCCTCGGCAACGGCGGCGCCTGCTCGGCGCGGTCGCGGTCCCAGTGGAGCATGACGGCCGCCCGCAACGGAACGCCCTCGAGCGGGTTCGGGCAGCGGGGACAGCGCTCAGCGGCCGCTTCCACGGCCGCGACCTGCCGGACGAGGTCGCGCTCGCTCCATGCGCCGAGCTCCCCGATCGCCTGCGCGCGCTCGCCGCGCGCGTAGCGCCGGGCGAGCTCGATCCACTCGCCGCGCGAGAACCTGGGATGCGCGACAGCGGCGCCGGCCGCGCCCGCGACTGCAGCGGGAAGTGCGACGAGCGCCAATGCCGCCGCGAGTGGCCTGGCCACCATCGGTTCGCCGCCGTCACCGATTGTAGTCGGCGCCAGCAGCGGAGCCGCGGGTCCGCTACGGCGCGAGCCAGTAGCCGCGGCGCACGTGGACGTCGCCCTTCACGCCGCGCAGCCGCGCGTCGATCCGGTGCCAGCCGTCGCGCGCGACCCCCCTGGGCTCGTAGCGCAGCACGTAGCGATGGCCCATTGCGTCGGCGATCTCGCTGAAGGCGCGGCGCAGCCGCGCGGGCGAGTCGGCCTGCCAGTAGCGGCCGCCCGCAGCCTCGGCGATCTCGCGCAGCGCCCGCTCCTGCGGCGACTCCCGCAGCAGCGGGGTCTTGCGCAGCTCCTCGGGCGCAAGCGGCGAGCGCCAGCCGACCACGTGCACGAGCGCGTTCGAGCGCTCGGCGACCGTGCGCAGGTCGGCCTCGCCGAGCCAGCTCGTGTTGTCCTGGCCGTCCGTGAACAGCACGATCAGTGCGCGCCGCTCGCCCTCCGAGAGCGTGATGCCGGCGTAGAGCGCGTCGTAGACCGACGTGGCGCCCGCCGCGCGCAGGCGCGCGAGCGCCTGGCGCACCTTGGCCTTGTCGGGGGTCGGCTCGGCGAGCCACACGACGTCCTCGTTGAACGCGACGAGGGCGGCCTCGTCCGCGGGCCGCAGGCCGTCGAGGAAGGCCTCGCCCGCGGCGCGCAGCGCGAGCAGCCGGTCGCCGGCCATGCTGCTGCTCGTGTCGAACACGAGCACGGCTCGGAGCGGGCGCGACTCGGCGGAGAGCAGCTCGAGCTGCTGCGGCACGCCGTTGTCGAGCAGCTCGAAGGCGGAGGCGCGCAGGTCGGCGAGCGGCCGGTCGCCCCGGGTCACGAACGCGTCGACGTAGACGGCGCCGACCTCGGTCTTGAACTCGAGCGGCTTCGCCGGCTGCTGCGCCTGGAGCGGCGCCGCGGCCAGCGCAGCGACAAGCACGCACGCGGCTTCGCGGCGGGCGGCCCTCACTCGAGCGCCTCCCGATAGAGCTCGTCGAGCAGGTTCTCGAGCTCGACCGCGTTCACGACCTGGTAGTCCCAGTGCGGGTCGCGAGCGCGGCGCCGGCCCGCGCTCGCGAGCCCCTGCCGCAGCGCGCTGCGCTCAGCCTCGGCGTCGCCCGCGAGCCCGAGCGCGCGCGAGAGGGCCACGGCGGCCGAGAGCGCGCTCGGATGCAGCGCAACGGCCAGCCGATACTCGCCGATCGCCTCGTCGAGCCGGCCGGCGTCCTGCTGGATCCGTCCGAGGAAGAGGTGCGCGAGGTAGACCTGGTCGGTGGCGCGCAGCGACCTGAGAGCCTGCTCGAGCTGCTGGCGGGCCGGCTCCGGCTCGCCGAGCCGCCACAGCACCCGGCCGAGCCGGAGTCGCGCCAGGCCGAGACCGGGATCGAGCCGAAGCGCCTCCTCGAAGTCGCGGCGGGCGTGCTTCCACCCTTCGCGGCGAACGGCTTCGGCCGACGGCTCGACGCTGCCGGGCACTCCGGCGCCGGGCGATTCGCGGCCGAGCGTCGCGCTCTCCTCGCGCACGCTGCCGCGAGCCAGCAGCAGCTCGGCGTCGAGCGGGTAGAGCGCGATCGCCTCGCCGGCCCAGCGCTCGGCGGCGTCGAAGCACGCATCCCACTGGCACGACGTCACGACCATGCGAAAGAAGCGGCGTGCGAAGTCGCCCTGCGGCGCGTTCCGCGCCAGGACGCGCGCGAACCGGCCCGCGATCGTGGCGAGCGGACCGGGACAGGCGTGCGGTTGCTCGACGCCCGCTCGCGGCGGCTGCTCGGCCCGGTCGCGGTCCCAGTGCAGCATCACGGCGGCCTTCAGCGGAAGGCCCGCGAGGTTGTTCGGGCAGCTGGGGCAGCGCTCGAGAGCGCGCGCGGCGTCCTCGACCGACGCGAGCTGCCGCGCGAGGTCACGCTCGCTCCAGGCGCCGAGCGCCGCGACGGCTTGCGGGCGCTCGCCGCGCGCGTAGCTGCGGATCAGCTCGTAGTAGGCGTCGCGCGTGAACGCCGGCTTCGCCGGCTCGGCGGCCCGCGCCGGTGCGGCCACGCTCGCCGCAACCACGAGTGCCGCGGCGAGGGGCCTGGCCGTCATCCGTTTGCCGCGTCGATTGTAATCGGCTCCGACGTCACTCGTCGGCGGCGTCGTCGAGCGCGGCCTGGGGCGAGGAGGCCAGTCGGAACCCGGGGCCGGCGCGCACGAAGCCGGCTTGCGCGAGGAACGGGCCGAGCGGGGTTTCCGCGAGCGTCGGCTCCTCGCCCACGGCCCAGCCGAGAGCGCCGCGGCCGGTCGCCTCGCACCAACGGACGAGGGCCCCTGCGGCAGCCGCCGCGACGCGCGCCCGGGCGGCCTCGTCGTCTGAGGGCAGGAGCGGAACGACCTGGCGGCCCCGCGCGCTCACGGTCGCGGCGAGCGCGCCGTCCACGAGGACGACGTGGGTCCCCGCCGCGCGCGCGAGCCGGGCGGCGACCGCGCCGGCCTCGCCATCCGCACGCTTGGGCCACGAGAGCGCCGCGCCGTACGGGTTCGCGGGATCCGCCGCCGCGAGCACGACGGCCTGCGGCGCGTCGGGCCGCGGATCGCGCGCGGCGCGCAGCGCCTCGAGCGCGCCGGGCTCGGCGAACTGCAGCCCGCCGAGGCCGGCGACGAAGTAGCCGCGACGGATGCGGCCGGCCTCCTCGAGCGCGCGCAGCACCGGGTAGACGGCGGGAAAGCCGCCCGGCACCGCCTCGAACGCGACGGCGTCGCGGGTCAGCACACCGTGGCGCTTCAGCAGCTGCTCGGCGAGCGCCTTCAGCCGCTCGGTCGCGCTCGGCGCGCGCTCCGCGAGGGGGACGAGGCTCCAGCGGCCGACGGCCGCGGCCGGCACCTGGCGGCGGGAGCGAAAGCCCGACACGCGCGGCCGGCGCTCGGCGCGCGAGGCGCGCGAGGCGAGCCGCGCGCGCAGCGGCGCGAGCGTGTCGCTCGTGACCTCTCCCGCCCAGGCCAGCTCCCAGAGCGCCTCCACCACCGACTCGGCGAGGCCGCCGCCGGCCGCCTCGTGGATCTCGGCGAAGAAGCAAGCCCCGCGCCGCGCGAGGTGCTCGCGGATGCGGTCGCAGAACTCGCCGCGAGGCCGCTCTGGACGATCGCCGACGAGCTGCGGCAGCGCGTCGGCCAGGAAGAGCGCGAGGCGGCCGTCGCGCTCGCCGAGCGCGCCCTGACCGACCCAGACGAGCTCGCCCGCCGCCAGCAGCGTGTCGAGGTCCTCGGGGCGATGGCCCGGCACGCGCGCCCGCAGCACGTCGCGCTCGAGGATCGACGCGGGCAGCGGCAGGCCCTGGAGCTGCTCGACGACGTCGAGCAGCGCGTCGGGGCCTCGGCGCGGCGAGGCCGCCTCGCCGACGCCGTGCCACGCTACCAGCAGTCGCGCGAGCGCCTCGGGCGCCACGGGCTCGACCTGCCTGCGCAGCGCCGCGAGCGAGCGGCGCCGCAACGCCTTCAGCACGTCGGCGCCGCACCACTCGAGCCCGTGGCCGCCGGGACGGAACTCGCCCTGGACCACGCGCTCCTCGCGCGCGAGGGCCGCGAGCGCCTGCTCCACCCGCTCCTCCGGCAGGCCGAGCCGCCGCGCGGCCTCCCGCGGCTGGAACGGGCCGTGCGTGCGCGCGTAGCGCCCGACGAGGTCGGCGAGCGCGCGCGGCCGCGCCTCGAGGAACGCCGCCGGCAGCCCCTCGGGCAGCGCCGTGCCGAGCGCGTCGCGTAGCCGACCCGCGTCCTCCGCCGCCGCGTAGCGCTCCTCGCCCGCGACACTCACGGCGATCGCGCGCGCCTCGGCGACGAGCGCGTCGAGCCAGCGACCAGCGGCATCCGGCGCCGGCTCGTCCGCGGGCGGCCGCACGCGCGCCGCGATCTCCTCGAGCGACAGGTCGCCGAGCCGCCGCAGCAGGTCGTGCACGGCGTCCGCGCTCGCCGCCCCGCGACCCTCGCCGAGCGCCTGCAGCGCCAGCTCGAGCTCGGCGAGCGCCTGGCGGTCGACGAGCTCGCGCAGCTCGGCCCCCCCCACCAGCTCCTGGAGCTGCGCGGTGTCGACGCTCAGCGCCTGCGCGCGCCGCTCGGCGAGCGGCGCGTCGCCGTCGTAGAGGTAGTTCGCCACGTAGCCGAACAAGAGCGACGAGGCGAAGGGAGACGGCGCCTGCGTGTCGACGGTCACGAGCCGCACCTCGCGCCGCTCGACCGCCCGGGCCAGCGCGACGAGGGCGGGCACGTCGAACACGTCGCTCAGGCACTCGCGCGCCGCCTCGAGCACGATCGGGAACGCGGGGTAGCGCGCGGCGATCTGCAGCAGCTCGTGCGCGCGCTTGCGCTGCATCCACAGCGGCGAGCGCTGCCCCGGCCGCCGGCGCGGCAGCAGCAGCGCGCGCGCCGCCGCCTCGCGGAAGTGGGCCGCGAACAGGCTGGTTCCCGGCAGCTCGCGCACGACGAGCGCCTCGATCGCGTCAGCCGGCGGCAAGAGCTCGGCCGCCTCGGGCGGCCGCTCGCGCTCGGGCAGGCGCAGCACGATGCCGTCGTCGCTCCAGACCGATTCGAGCTCGAGCTCGCCGCGCTCGCGCAGGTGCGCCGCGAGCGCGATCGTCCACGGCGCGTGGACGCGGCCGCCCCAGGGCGAGAGCAGGATGAGCCGCCAGTCGCCCATCTCGTCGCGGGTGCGCTCGAGCACGAGAGTGCGGTCGTCGGGCAGGCTGCCGGTGGCCGCGCGCTGGTCGTCGAGGTACTGGACGAGGTTCTGCGCCGCGCGCGCGTCGAAGTCGTGCTCGCGCTGCAGCCGGTCGCGCGCCGCGCCGGGCGGCAGCGCCGCGAGCTCGCGCGTGAGCCGGCCGATCGCGCGCCCGAGCTCGACCGAGCGCGCGCCGCGGTCGGCCTTCCAGAACGGCATCTCGCCCGGCTCGCCCGGCGCGGGGTCGACCAGCACGCGGTCGTGGGTGATCGCGACGATGCGCCAGCTCGAGGCGCCGAGCACGAAGACGTCGCCCTCGCGGCTCTCGAACACCATCTCCTCGTCGAGCTCCCCCACGCGCCGTCCCGAGCCCTCGCCCGTCGCCAGAAAGACGCCGTAGAGACCGCGGTCGGGGATCGTCCCCGCGTTCTGGACCACGACGCGCTGCGTCCCCTCGCGCGCCCTCACCACTCCCCGGCGCCGGTCCCACACGATGCGCGGGCGCAGGCCCGAGAACTCGTCGGCGGGATAGCGGCCGGCGAGCATGTCGAGGACACCCTCGAAGGCGGCGCGGCCGAGCCCCGAGTAGGGCGCCGCCCGCCGCGCGAGCGCGTAGAGCTCGTCGACCGGGTACTCGCCCTGGGTCGTGATCGCCGCGACCTGCTGCGCCAGCACGTCGAGCGGGTTCTGCGGCACGCGCGTCTCCTCGACGGCGGCGTCTTTCATCGCGCGCGTCACGGCGGCGGTCGCGAGCAGGTCGGCGCGGAACTTCGGGAACAGCACGCCGCGCGAGACGGCCTCCACCTGATGGCTGGCGCGGCCGATGCGCTGCATGCCGCTCGCGACCGTCACGGGGGTCTCGATCTGGATCACGAGATCGACCGCTCCCATGTCGATCCCGAGCTCGAGCGTCGATGTGGCGACGAGCGCGCGCAGCGTGCCCGCCTTGAGCGCCTCTTCGATGCGCTGGCGCTCCTCGCGCGCGATCGAGCCGTGGTGCGCGCGCGCCAGCTCCTCGCCGGCGAGCTGGTTGAGCGCCGTCGCGAGCCGCTCGGCGAGCCGGCGCGCGTTCACGAACAGGATCGTCGAGCGGTGCGCGCGCACCAGCTCGACGAGCCGCGGGTGCATCGCCGGCCAGATGCTGCGCGGCTCGGGCTCGGCTGGCGCGGGAGCGTCGCTCGGGCGGGAGCCGCCGGGAGCGGGCGGCGGCGCCGGCCGGCGCATGTCCTCGACCGGCACCTCGACGCGCAGGTCGAAGGCCTTGCGCGCGCCGGCGTCCACGATCGTGACCGGCCGCGGCTTCCACTGGCGCACGCCCCCGCCGCCGCCGAGGAAGCGCGCCACCGTCTCGAGCGGCCGCTGCGTCGCCGAGAGGCCGATCCGCTGCAGCGGACGGCGCGCCACGTCCTCGAGGCGCTCGAGCGACAGCGCGAGATGGGCGCCGCGCTTGGTGCCGACGACGGCGTGGATCTCGTCGACGATCACCGTCTCGACGGCGCCGAGCGTCGCGCGCGCGCGCGAGGTGAGCAGCAGGAACAGCGACTCGGGCGTCGTGATCAGGATGTCGGGCGGCCGACGCAGCATGCGCGCCCGCTCCTCGGGCGGGGTGTCGCCGGTGCGCACCCCCACGACCGGCACGCGGCAGGCCTCGCCGCGCCGCTCGGCGAGCGTCGCGATGCCGGCGATCGGGACGCGCAGGTTGCGCTCGACGTCCACCGCCAGCGCCTTGAGCGGCGAGACGTAGACGACCCGGCAGCGCTCGGCCTTGTCCGGCGCAGGATCGAACATCAGCCGCGATGTCGCCGCGAGGAACGCGGCGAGCGTCTTGCCGGAGCCCGTGGGGGCGAACACGAGCACGCTCTCCCCGCGCGCGATCGCTGGCCACGCGAGCGTCTGTGCGCGCGTCGGCCGCGCGAACGTCGCGGCGAACCACTCCCGCACCGCCGGGGCGAACGGCAGCTCGCGGCCGGAGTTCATCCGGTCATCCTAGACGAGCCGCGGGCCGGGCCGGTTCCGCGGGTTGCGCTAGTTCCGCGGGTAGGGCGGCACCGGCGGGAACTGCCAGGGCCGCTCCTTGATCTTCTGGAGCGCGACCTCGACGGCCTTCTCGAGCTGGAGATCCTTGCCCGCCGTCACGGAGGCCGGGTCGTTGTCGACTGCCACGTCCGGGTCTGCGCCGTGGTTCTCGACCAGCCACTTGCCGTCGCGCCCGTAGAAGGCGTTGTTCGACTGCTGGACCATGCCGTTGTCGATCGTGCGCTGGCCGTTCACGATCCCGACGAGCCCGCCCCACGAGGGCACGCCCACGACGGTGCCGAGCTTGCGCGCCTTGAAGTGCTCGACGAAGGCCTCGCCGTCCGAGCCGTTGTCCTGGTTCGACAGCAGCACGAACTGCGCGCGCGAGGCCGGGTTCGGGTAGCGGTAGGGCTCCATGCCCGAGAGCACGTTGAACGCGACCTGCAGGCGCTCGAGCTTGTCGATCATGAAGTACTCGGTCCAGCCGCCGCCGTTGCCGCGCACGTCGATCACCAGGCCCTTCTTGTAGCGGAAGGCGCGCCAGAACTTGTCGAACTGCATGACGCCGTCCGCGCCCATCGCCGTGATGTGCATGTAGCCGACGTCGCCCTGCGACAGCTTCAGCACCGTGTCGACGTTGTCGCTGACCCAGCGGGCGTAGCGCGCGTCGCGGTCGCTCTTGACCGGCTTGACGCGGAAGCTGCGCGGCGCCTTGTCGAGCGGCGAGCGCGCGACCGTGAGCAGTACCTCGTCGCCCGCCCCCACCTGCAGCAGGCGGAAGTAGTTGTCGGGCACCTTCACCGGCTGGCCGCCAATCGCCACGAGGTAGTCGCCCTCCTTGACCTCGACGTCGGGACGGCCGAGCGGCGTCGTGAGCTCGCTGAAGTATGCGGTCGGGCGGTAGATGCGCGCGAAGCGGTAGAGGCCCGCGGCCCTGTCCGGGACGAGGTCCGCGCCCAGCAGGCCCGCGAACACGGCAGGAGCCGGCGGTAGAGCCGCCGGGCCGCTGTCGCCGCCGCTGATGTAGGTGTGCGACGTGCTGAGCTCGCCGACCATCTCCGACAGCACCCAGTTGAGCTGCTGGCGCGAGCGGATCTCCTCGACGTAGGGAGCGTACTTCGCGCGAACGGCCTTCCAGTCGAGCCCGTGCATGTCCTTGTCGTAGTAGAAGTCCCGGTACCAGCGCCAGGCGTCGGCGAAGATCTGGCGCCACTCCTCGCGCGGCGCCACGCGGTAGACGAGCCCGCCCAGGTCGACCTCGCTGCCGAGCTTCTTCGACTCGTAGGCCTTGGCGAACGACGTCACGTAGAGCGCCTTCTCCTTGCGCAGCACCAGCTCGTCGCCGTTCACGGAGGCCTGGGCCTCGGCGATCTTGTCGTCGAGTGCCACCTCCTTCTGGTCCTTCATCGAGAAGACGTGTAGCGTCCACTTGGTCTTTCCGCCGGGCTTGTAGAACTCCTCGTACTCGTCCTCGGTGAAGAGCGGGACGGACGACCACGCCACGTAGCCGCGGCCCGCGGTCAGGTGGAAAAGGTTGCCGGGATCGACCGGCAGCGCGTAGACGCGCGACATGAGGCCGTCGGCGTCGACGCGGAAGCGCGCGGCATCCTCCTTCGACGCGGGCTTGTCGGCGTCGGCGGCCGCGCCCGGCGACGGCTCGCTCGCCGCGCGCGGCGCGAAGGGCGGCTTCTCGCCCCTGCGCAGCTGGCAGACCATCACGCGCGCCGGGCTCGCGACGATGTGGTCGTCCTCAAACGGGTCCATGCCGATCTGGAAGTTGCGGTACGAGAGGAAGTAGAGGTAGCCGCCGTCGGCGTCGAAGCGCGGGTTCAGGTTCTCGTAGAAGTCGTCGGTGAGCTGGATCCGCTTGGCCTCGACGGTGTCGTAGAGGTAGACGACGTTGTTGCGGTTCTCGCGCGGCAGTGAATAGGCGACGTAGCGGCTGTCGGGCGACCACGCGTAGTCGCTCACCTCCCAGGTGAACTCGTCGTTGTCGAGCACGTGCGACTCGTCGACCTTCGTGCGCTTCTTCGTGGCGACGTCGACGACGAACAGCGCGAAGTCCTTGTTCCCGAACAGCAGCTTCTTCCCGTCGGGCGACCAGAGCGGGTGGTAGACCTTGCGGTCGAGGTCGCTCGTGAGCTGCGTCGTCTCGCCGGTCGCCACGTCGCGCACGTAGAGCTGGTACTCGCCGCTCGCGTCCGAGAAATACGCGACGCGCCTGCCGTCGGGAGACAGCCGCGGCGTGTCCTCGCGCACGCCCGGCGTGCCGGTGAGGTTGCGTGGCAGCGTGAGCTTGTCGGCGAGCGCCAGGTGGAAGACGTCGCCGCGCGCCCCGAGCACGACGGCCTTGCCGTCGCCGCCCACGTCCACGGACTGGATGTAGTCCGAAGGATTGACGAAGCGCTCCTGCAGCCGCCAGTCGTCGGAAGCGATCCGAACCGGCAGCTTGCGCGGCGCGCCCGCGCCGGGATCGAGCAGGTACAGGTAGCCGTCCTGCACGTAGACGATGCGCTTGCCGTCGCTCGACGGCCACATCACGTCGAAGCCGGCGTGGCTCGTGACCTGGCGCGCGGCGCCGCCCGCGAGATCCTGCGCCCAGAGGTTGGTGATGCCGCCCGGCCCGCGGTCGGAGCCGAAGTACATCAGGGCGCCCACCCACATCGGGTAGCTGTTGCGGCCGACGTAGTCGGTCACGGGCTTGAACGTCTTGGCGGCCAGGTCGGCGAGCCAGATGTCCGGGTACTGGCCGCCCTTGTAGCGCTTCCAGTAGTAGTCCTGGTCGCCCTTGCGGACGTAGAGCAGCTTCGAGCCGTCGGGCGAGAAGCTCGCGGCCATGCCGCGGTCGAGCGGCAGCGGCTCGGGCAGCGACGCATCGAGCGCGACCGCGTAGAGCTTCTGGTCGCGCGCGGCCGGCGGCACGCCGTAACGCGAGCGGAACACGACCTTCTGGCTGTCCGGCGTCCAGGCGACCACCTGGCCGTTGAGCGGCGGCCAGGTCAGCCGCCGTGCCGGCCCGCCCTCGGCGGGCATCAGCCACACGTCCGGCTGGCTGTCGCTCACCCGCGTGTAGGCGAGCCACTTGCCGTCGGGCGAGAGCTTCGGCGCGATCTCCTCGGCCGGGTGGCTGGTCAGGCGCTGGGCCGTGCCGCCTTCGAGGCCCGTCGAGTAGAGGTCGCCGTCCCAGGCGAACACGATCCGCTCGCCGCGCACGTCGGGCTGGCGCATGAAGCGCGCCTCGTCGCCCGCGGCGGAGCCGGCGAGAGCGAAGCACAGGACCGGAAGCAAGGCGCGGGCTGCTGAGCTCATGCAGGACCTCCGGCCGCGGATTCTATCCGCGGCCCCGCGGGAGGACGTAGTAGAGTGCGACGCCATGCCCGGCGTCCACGCCAGAGTCCGCTCGCCGGGGCTGGCGGCCGCGCTGGCGCTCTGCGGCGCACTCCTGTCGCCGGTCGCGACCGCCGCGGTTCCGACGCCGGAGTCGGTCCTCGGCTTCGTCCCCGGCGAGGACAGGAAGCTCGCCGACTGGGGCCAGGTGCTCGGCTACCTGCGGGCGCTCGATGCCGCGTCCGACCGCGTGAGCGTCGAGGAGCTCGGCAAGACGACCGGCGGCCGGCCGTTCGTGATGGTCACCGTCACCTCAGCGGCCAACCACGCCCGGCTCGAGGAGATCCGGCGCGCGAACGCGCGCATCGCCGACCCGCGCGGCCTCTCCGACGCCGAGGCCGGGCGGCTGGTGCGCGAGGGCAAGGTCGTGGTGGCGATGGCCTACTCGATCCACTCGACCGAGGTCGGCGGGACGCTCACGGCGCTCCGGCTCCTGCACCGGCTCGCCGCGAGCGACGAGCCTCGGGTACGCGCCTGGCTCGACGCGGTGGTGCTGCTCGTGCTGCCGTCGCACAACCCCGACGGCACCGACATCGTGAGCGACTGGTACCGCCGGCAGCTCGGCACGCCCTTCGAGGGCACGGCGCCGCCCGTTCTCTACCACTCCTACGTGGGGCACGACAACAACCGCGACTGGTACACCTTCACGCAGGCGGAGACCCAGCTCACGGTGCGCCACCTGTACCGGCGCTGGCACCCGCAGGTCGTGCACGACGTGCACCAGATGGGCGCGCGCGGCGCGCGGCTGTTCGTGCCGCCCTACACCGACCCCTGGGAGCCCAACGTCGACCCCGCGCTCGCCGCGGCCGTGAACGCGCTCGGCTCCGAGGTGGCGTCGAAGCTCCTCACCGCGGGCCGCACCGGCATCGTGACCGGCGCGCTCTTCGACGCCTGGACGCCCGCGCGCGCGTACGCGCACACCCACGGCGGCGTGCGCATCCTGTCCGAGACCGCGTCGGCCCGGATCGCCACACCGATCGAGCTCAGGAGCGACGAGCTCGAGGGCCGCGCGGGCGAGTACGATCCGCGCCGGGCGTCCGCCAACTTCCCCGCCCCCTGGCCCGGCGGGACGTGGCGGCTCGCCGACATCGTCGAGACGCAGCTCCAGGCCTCGCTCGCCGTGCTGGAGCACGCCGCCCACAACCGCGAGCACTGGCTGCGCACGGCGCTCGCCGTCAACCGCCGGGCGATCGCGCGCCGCGAGCCGTGGGCCTTCGTGTTCCCGGCCGAGCCGCGCGACCCGTCGGCGCTCGCCCGGCTCGTGGAGGTGCTGGGGACCGGCGAGGTCGAGCTCGCACAGGCCAAGGCAGCGTTCACTGCCGGCGGCCGCCGCTACGCCAAGGGAGCGATCGTCGTCTCTCTGCAGCAGCCCGCGAGCGCGTTCGCGAAGACGCTGCTCGAGCGGCAGGCCTACCCGCAGCTGCGCGAGTACGCGGGCGGGCCGCCCAAGCCGCCCTACGACGTGACCGCGCACACGCTGCCGCTCCTGCTGGGCGTGGACGTCGACGCGGTCGCGGCGCCCTTCGACGCGGAGCTCGAGCCGCTGGCCGACGCGAGCCCGGCGGCCGGACGCGTCGAGGGCCGCGGCCCGCGCTTCGCGCTCGGCCACGCGAGCGGCGACCTCGTGGCGCTCGCGCGCCTGCTCGCCGCCGGCGTCCCCGCACGCTGGACGCTCGAGGCGTTCGACGAGGCCGGCCGCCGCTACGCACCCGGCACGCTGCTCGTGCCCGCGTCCTTTCGGCGCGCGCTCGAGCGGACCGCGGCCGAGACGGGCGTCGTGGCGCGCTCGGTGCGCGCCGAGCCTCGCAGCCTCGCGCTGCGGACGCCGCGCGTCGGCCTGTATCGCTCCTGGGTCCCGTCGATGGACGAGGGCTGGACGCGCTTCGTGTTCGAGAAGGAGATGGCCGTCCCGTACCAGACGCTCGTCGACAAGGACGCGCGCTCGGGCCGCCTGGCCGAGCGCTTCGACGCGATCGTGCTGCCCGACCAGTCGCCCGCGGCGCTGCGCGACGGACACGCCAAGGGCACGATGCCGGAGGAGTACACGGGCGGTCTCGGCGAGGCGGGCGGTGCGGCGCTACGGGCGTTCGTCGAGGCCGGCGGCACGCTGGTGGCTCTCGACAGCTCGGCCGCCTACGCGATCGAGCTCCTCGGCCTGCCGCTCAAGAACGCCCTCGCCGGCCTCGACTCGAGGACCTTTTACTGCCCGGGCTCGATCCTGCGCGCGAGCGTGGACGCCACGCAGCCGCTCGCACACGGGCTGCCGGAGATTCTGCCGGTCTGGTTCGAGGGCTCGCCGGCGTGGGACGCCGATTTCGGCACGGTCGTCGCGCGCTACGGCGAGGAGGACCCGCTGCTGTCGGGCTTCCTGCTCGGCGGCGAACGCCTGCGCGGCAAAGCGGCGCTCGTCGAGGCGCGCGTCGGCCGCGGCAAGGCGGTGCTGTTCGGCTTCCGCCCGCAGTACCGCGCGCAGAGCCGCGTCACCTACGCCGCGCTCCTGAACGCGCTCTACCTGTCGGCGGCGGGTCCCTGATCCGCCCTCGCCCTCAGGCGGCAGCTTTGGGGTGGTGGCGCGTGATCAGTTGGTCGTAGACGAATCCGCCCAGGAGAGCGCCCAGGCACGGGGCCACGAGCGGGACCCACCACCAGCCGTGTCCCGCGCGGAAGACGTCGCTCCCCCAGCCCGCGAGCGCCGTGAAGAGACGCGGG
Source organism: uncultured Acidobacteriota bacterium (assembly GCA_963740655.1). GTDB lineage: Bacteria > Acidobacteriota > Vicinamibacteria > Fen-336 > Fen-336 > DATBSL01. The sequence continues at coordinate 202,941 of CAVUFF010000009.1, read as the reverse complement.
CCGAGGTCGCGCGCCGGGTTGATCGCGTAGCCGGCGTTCAGCCCGAAGCTCATGCCGATCAGCGTGACGAGGGCCGCGACGAGCGGCGGCCCACCGGCCGCCGGGCCGGCGTTCCTGCGGTCGGAGATCGCGAAGATTCCGAGCAGCAGGAGCGCCGTTCCCACCAACTGGTCGACGAAGCCGCCGCCCAGGCTCAAGTAGCCCTGCGGGTAGGTGGAGAAGACCCCCGCCGTTGCCTGGGCGCCGCTCACCTGGCGCGCGCCGCCGTCGAAGTTGTCGAAGGCCTCGCGGTACGTGAGGAAGGTGACGGCCGCGCCGCAGAACGCCCCGGCGACCTGCGCGATCACGTAGGCCGGCAGCTTGCGCCACGGGAAGCCGCGCAGCGCCGCGAGCGCGAGCGTCACGGCCGGATTGAGGTGGGCCCCCGAGACGCCGGCCGAGGCGTAGATGCCCAGCATCACGGCGAGGCCCCAGGCGATGTGGATCCCGAGCGGCGAACCGGAGGCGTTCCCGCTCAGCACCGTCTCGGCCACGACGCCGGTCCCGAACGCGATGAGCACGAAGGTGCCGAGGAACTCGGCCGCCGCTTCCCGGAGCGTCCCCTGGAGCATCCGCGGATTATAGGGACGTTTGAAAAGCCGGCGGGCGATGGGCTACGATCGATTCTTCCGGGTTCCGCTGGGAGGTCGTCCAACGGTAGGACACGTGGCTCTGGACCATGGAATCGGGGTTCGAATCCCTGCCTCCCAGCCAGCACTTCTCGATCGCCCGCGCCGATTCAACTTTAATGATATCTGCGGGTTGGAAGTGTTTGGCCCTACCCGCTCGTCTCCGACGGCATCGGGAAGCGTTCTTGAATCCACGCTTGCCAGAGCGGTGTCTCGCGGGCGACGGTCTCCGGCCGCCTGATCGCCGTAAAGGTAGAAGCTCAGCGCAACCATGCTCTGGCCGCCGAAGTTGAAGGCGCCAAGGGCGGCGACGCCCGGCCCCGGCTTGTCGAGCCGCAGCAGGGCGTCGTACGGACTCTGGCTGACGTACTCCGCCACGCCGCTGAGCGCCGGGACACCCGCGGGCGCCGTCCAACGCTGCCCGACGCTCACGCCTTTCAGTCCCAATGCCGCGGTCAGCGTTTCCCAGGCCTCCGCTTCGGTTCCCGCGACGGGAGCCATCGAACTGCATGATCGCGGAGCGTTGGCCGCGGAAGTGCGTGAGATAGATCCGCAGGGTGCGGAAGAAGCCGGGCCAGCCGGATTCGGTGCCTTCCAGCTGGTTGTCCCAGTCGTCGGTGCTGGCGAAGAGGCTATTCACCACACGGACGAGGCACACACCACCCGCGCGCGCTTCGACGCTCCACTCGGTTGCGATGGGCGGCGAGCCACCCCAGCCCTCGCCCTGCGCGGCAAACATCCGCGGCGGATCCCAGGCCGTCACGACAGCACGGGACTCCATGCCCGGGCCGAAGTTCATCTTCACCGCGACGGGCTTCCCGTCGCGCTCCTCGAACTCGGTCGGCACGAACCAGGACGAAATACCCGGCCCGGTGGCGATGGCCTGCCAGACTTCCTCCGGCGTGCCGGGGACCTCGACTTCGACCTGGACCGAACGGCGTCCGGAGGCTTCTTTCTTCACGCTCATGATGGCTCCTTGGGATCGGATTTCTGCGGCAGAGGGTGCGCCACGACCACCAGGCGATGCGCGCGGCCGCCGGGGGCGGATTCATCGTGATACTTCGAAACCAGTTTCGTGATGGCCTCGGTGAGTTCGTTGCTGAACGCCGCCCGGTCCGTCGCCGACCGGAAGCGAACCTCGGTATCCACCGCCAGGGTCGCCAGGCGTTTGCCCGCCTCTTTCGCACGACGAACGAGGTCGCCCACCTCGCGGACGACCCGTGCGCCCAGGGCGATGAGATAGCTCGCGGACAGCCGATCGATTTCCCGATTCGGATCCGCGGCGACCGGACCCAGGGCGCTCGGCGAAACGACGTAGGAAGCGGCCGTCGCCACGAGCAGCCGTTCCGTCAGCCCGCCCCACTTGCGTTCCTGGGCCAGCCGCACCAGCCCGTGCGCCTCCAGCGCGTGCAGGTGGTAGTTGACCTTCTGCCGAGCCAGGCCGACCCGCGTGGCCAACGTCGCCGCCGAGGCGGGCACGGCCAGCTCGGAGAGGAGTCGACTCCGCATGGGCTCCAAGGCCACCGTCGCCGCCGCCGGATCATCGATGACCTGGATGTCGAGCACGAGGAGATGGTAGCCTTGACAACTTTTGTTGTCAATGCGTGTTTCAAGGCTTTTTCTCGCCGAATTTGCGGAGTCGATGGCATGCCGCAGGCCCGCACTCCGCTCCCGGGCACTGGGCTTCCGCTGGTACGGGACGTGAATCCACGAAAGCCGATCGCGTCGGATCCTTGCCCGTCGTCGTCGTCAACGAGGCGCTGGCGGAGGCGTTGTTCCCTGGCGGCGACGCGATCGGGCGACGAGTCCGGCTGAACCCGAACGCGCAATATCACGCGATCGTTGGCATCGTCCGCAACAGCAAGTACCAGTTCCTCAGCGAGGCGTCGCGACCGCTGCTCTACTTTCCGTATCTGCAGAGACCGGTGGCAGGCTGATGCTGCACGTACGGGCGGGGGCCGCGCCTGGCCCGGCTCTGTCAGCCGTACGCGGCGGGAGTAGCGGTCGCTGATCACCCAAAGGGCGGCCAGATCGCGGTTGTTGCGCGCGCCTTGCGGCGCTCGCAACGCGTCTGGGAGAATGAGCGCTCTTCCGAGGAGGCGCGCGTGGCCTACATCCTCGCCCTGGACCAGGGCACGACGAGCTCGCGCGCCATCGTGTTCGACCAGGACGGCGCGATCCGCGGCACGGCGCAGCGCGAGTTCCGGCAGATCTTCCCGCAGCCGGGCTGGGTCGAGCACGACCCGCTCGAGATCTGGACGACACAGGCCGGTGTCGCCGTCGAGGTGCTGGCCGGCGCCGGGCTGCGCGCGCGCGACGTCGCGGCGATCGGCATCACCAACCAGCGCGAGACGACGGTGGTCTGGGACCGCAAGACGGGCGAGCCCGTCGCGCACGCCATCGTCTGGCAGGACCGGCGCACGGCGGACGTCTGCGACCGGCTGCGCGCCGAGGGCCACGAGGCGCTCTTCCGCGAGCGTACCGGCCTCGTGCTCGACGCCTACTTCTCCGGCACCAAGCTCGCCTGGATCCTCGACAACGTCGCGGGCGCCCGCGCGCGCGCGGAGCGGGGCGAGCTCGCGTTCGGCACGATCGACAGCTGGCTGCTGTTCAAGCTGACCGGCGGCCGGCTCCACGTCACCGACGCGAGCAACGCCTCGCGCACGCTCCTCTTCAACATCCAGAAGCGGCAGTGGGACGACGAGCTGCTGCGGATCCTGCGCGTGCCGCGCGCGATGCTGCCGGAGGTGCGCGCCTCGAGCGAGGTCTACGGCGAGGTCACGACGGCACTCGGCCTCGAGTCGGTCCCGCTCGCCGGCATCGCCGGCGACCAGCAGGCGGCGCTCTTCGGCCAGCTCTGCACCTCGCCCGGGCTCGCCAAGAACACCTACGGCACCGGCTGCTTCATGCTGCTGAACACGGGGACGAAGGCTCCCGCGTCCCGGCACAAGCTGCTCACGACCGTCGCCTGGACCCGCGGCGGCAGGACCGAGTACGCGCTCGAGGGCAGCGTCTTCATCGGCGGCGCCGTCGTGCAGTGGCTGCGCGACGGGCTCGGCCTGATCCGCTCCTCGGCCGAGGTCGAGGCGCTCGCGACGTCGGTCCCCGACAACGGCGGCGTGTACCTGGTCCCCGCCTTCGCCGGGCTGGGCGCGCCGCACTGGGACCCGTACGCGCGCGGCGCGATCCTGGGCCTCACGCGCGGGACCACTGCGGCCCACATCGCGCGCGCGGCGCTCGAGTCGATCGCCTTCCAGGTCCGCGGACCTGCTCGACGCCATGCAGGCCGACGCCGGCACGCGGCTCGCCGAGCTGCGCGTCGACGGCGGCGCGGCACGCAACGACCTGCTGATGCAGTTCCAGGCCGACCTGCTCGGCGTGCCGGTGGTGCGGCCGCAGGTCACCGAGACGACGGCGCTCGGCGCCGCCTACCTGGCCGGGCTCGCCGTCGGCTTCTGGAGGGGAACGGACGAGCTCGCGCGCCAGTGGCGCACGGAGCGGCGCTTCGAGCCCAAGCTAGAGGCGGGCCGCGTCCGCGAGCTGCGCGGCCGCTGGACGCAGGCGCTCGAGCGCGCCAAGGGCTGGGGAGCCGCGTGAACCGCGACGAGATGCTCGGGCGCGCGCTCGAGCGGCGCGAGCCCTGGGACATGGTCGTGATCGGCGGCGGCGCCTCGGGCATGGGTGTCGCCGTGGACGCGGCCGCGCGCGGCTACGACGTGCTGCTGGTCGAGCAGCACGACTTCGGCAAGGGGACCTCGAGCCGCTCGACCAAGCTCGTGCACGGCGGCGTGCGCTACCTCGAGCAGGGTGCCGTCTCGCTGGTGATGGAAGCGCTCAAGGAGCGGGGTCTCCTGCGCCAGAACGCGCCGCACCTCGTGAGCGACCTCGCCTTCGTGGTGCCGAACTACGAGTGGTGGGAGGCGCCCTTCTACGGCGTCGGCTTGAAGGTGTACGACCTGCTGGCGGGCCGCTACGGCTTCGGCCGCTCCGAAGTCCTCTCGAAGGAGGAGACCCTCGCGCGGCTGCCGACGATCAAGACCGAGGGGCTGCGCGGCGGCGTCGTCTACTACGACGGCCAGTTCGACGACGCGCGGCTGCTGATCAATCTCGCCACGACGGCCGTCGAGCAGGGCGCCCTGGTGTTGAACTACGCGCCCGTCACCGCACTCACCCGCGACGCCGAGGGCTTCGTCGACGGGGTCGTCGCGCGCGACCTCGAGAGCGGGCGGGAGCTGCGCGCGCCGGCGAAGGTCGTGGTCAACGCCACCGGGCCACAGAGCGACCGCGTGCGCCGCCTCGCGCACCCGGACGCCGAGCCGCTGATCGCTCCCAGCCAGGGGATCCACCTGGTGTTCGACGGCTCGCTCCTCCCCGGCGGCCACGCCATCATGGTTCCGCACACGAGCGACGGCCGCGTCATGTTCGCGATCCCCTGGCACGGCCACACCGTGGTCGGCACCACGGACACGCCGATCCGGGACGTCCCGCTCGAGCCGCGGCCACAGGAGGAGGAGATCGAGTTCGTGCTCGAGACGGCGGGGCGCTACCTGAGGCGGCCGGTGTCGCGGGCCGACGTGCGGAGCGTGTTCGTCGGCGTCCGGCCGCTGGTGCGCGCGGGCACCGGTGCCAACACGGCGTCCTTGTCGCGGGACCACACGATCCACATCGACGCGTCCGGCCTGCTCACGCTCGCGGGCGGCAAGTGGACCACCTACCGCCACATGGCCGAGGACTGCGTGGACCACGCGGCGACGCTCGCGCGGCTTCCCGAGCGGCCGTGCGTGACGCGGAACCTCAACGTCCACGGCTTCCACCGCCAGGCGCAGGGCTTCGGGGCGCTGGCGGTCTACGGGTCCGACGCGCTCCCGATCCAGGACCTGATGCGGACGGAGCCGGCGCTCGCGGCCGCGCTGCATCCGTCGCTGCCGTACTCGGGGGCCGAGGTAGTGTGGGCGGCGCGCGCCGAGATGGCGCGCAGCGTCGAGGACGCGCTGGCGCGGCGCACGCGCGCCCTCTTCCTCGACGCGCGCGCGGCGATCGCCATGGCCCCCGAGACCGCCCGGCTGCTGGGGCGCGAGCTGGGCGAGGGCGCGGACTGGCAGGCGCGGCAAGTCGAGGAGTTCCGTGCGCTGGCGCGTGGCTACCTCGTGGAGGAGCGCGCCTGAGGTCCCCGGCGCGCGGATGAGCGATGGCGCGTGTCTTCATCACCGGGTCGTCCGACGGGCTCGGCCTCATGGCCGCCCAGCAGCTCGTCGAAACGGGCCACCGGGTCGTGCTGCACGCCCGTAGCCCGGCCCGTGCGGATGAGACGCGGCGGCGGCTGCCGGACTGCGAGGCGGTCGCGGTCGGCGACCTCGCGAGCCTCGTCGAGACGCGTGCGCTCGCCGAGCAGGTCAACCGTATCGGACGCTTCGACGCGGTCATCCACAACGCGGGGGTCGGCTTGCGGGAGCGGCTCCAGAGGACCGCGGAGGGGCTGCCGCACGTGTTTGCCATCAACGTCCTCGCGCCGTACCTGCTGACCGCGCTCGTCGAGAGGCCGAACCGGCTCGTGTACCTGAGCTCCGGCATGCACCGTGGCGCCGACCACAGCCTCGCGGACGTCGATTGGACGGCGCGACGCTGGCAGGGATCGGCGGCGTACGCGGAGAGCAAGCTCTGCGACGTGCTGCTCGCCTTCGGCGTCGCCAGACGCTGGTCCCGCGTGCTCGCGAACGCGGTGAATCCCGGCTGGGTCGCCACGAAGATGGGCGGACCCGGGGCGCCCGACGAGCCCGAGGACGGGCGGCGGACGCAGGTGTGGCTGGCGGTCAGCGACGATCCTGCGGCCCTCGTATCGGGGAACTACTTCCACCACCTGCGGCAGCAGGCATGCGACCCGGCCGCCCGCGACCCGGCTCGGCAGGACCGGCTGCTGGAGCTCTGCCAGCGCTTCTCGGGCGTGGGGCTCGCGAGCGGCTAGCGCCTAGACCATCACCGCGCGCGCGGCGAGCAGCGGCGCGAGCAGCGAGGCGTCGCCCGTGGCGCGCACGCGCGCACGCGCCGCCTCCGGCGTGAGCGCATTGTAGAGCAGCCGCCAGGCCGTGTCGGGGTCGACGACGGCCGCGGCGGCCGGCCGCGGCGCCCTCCCCCGCAGCACGACGAAGCCGCGGGGCTCGCGCACCACCGACCAGGCGCCCGCGCCCTCGACCTCGAACGCGACCGCGGTTCCGGCCGGTGCCGCGACGTCCCGGTAGGCGCGGCGGAACGCGCGCACGGACAGCTCCAAGAGCGGCAGCAGCCAGCGTGGCTGCAGCAGGCCGGGCGCCCGCACCGCGTCGCGGATCTGCATCTGGTGGTGCCAGCGCTCCGTGTACTCGCGCCCGGTATCCATCCAGTTCGGCGAGCTCTCCTCGCCGGCCCAGGCCACCGGCAGCGCGGCTTGCGCGTCGGGCGGCAGCGCCTGCACGTGGCGCGCCACCCACTCGCCGCTGCGCTCCAAGAGGTCGGTCAGCAGCCGCGGGCTCAAGCGCCGCCCGTAGCTCACCCCGGCCGTGTTCGTCTCGTTGATGAAGGCCACGACGTCGGCAAAGGCGGAGGACGCCGGCCGCGCCGCGGCGTGGCCGTCGCGCCCGAGCGCGAGCCTGCGCAGGTCGCCGTCCAGCAGGTGGGCCGCCACGTCGCGCACCGTCCAGGCGCCCGCGAGGGTCGGCCGCGACCAGTCGTCGGCACGCAGCTCGCGCAGCAGGCCCACGAGTGCGGCGCTCAGCGGAGCGAAGAGCTCGGAGGTGTACACGGGCCCGAGGGGCTCGACGCCGGACGGGCGCTCGCGGCCGCTCAGCGCAGCTCCGCCAGGTATGCGAGCGAGCGCGGGATCTGCCGCAGCGCGTCCGGGTGCTCGTCCTCGATGAAGTGGCGCTCAACGCCGGCCTTCTCTGCCGCGTGCAGCACGCCCGGCCAGTCGATCATGCCCTCGCCGAGCGGCACGCTCGCCTCGTCGGGCGCGCGGCCGTTCGGCTTGCAGATCTCCTGTCCCTTCGCGATGTCCTTCAGGTGGGTGAGCGGGACGCGGCCGGGATACTTTTCGAAGAGCGAGACGGGATCGCAGCCGCCACGGCGCAGCCAGAAGACGTCCGCCTCGAACGCGACGGCCTTCGGGTCGGTCTCCTTCGCGAGCGTGTCGAGGAGCGTGCCCTCGGCCGAGGCTTCGAACTCGTAGCCGTGGACGTGATAGACGAAGCGGATCCCGACCGCCTGCGCCGCCCGACCCCAGCGGTTGAAGCTCTCCGCTGCGCGCAGGCAGTCCTCGCGCGTGAAGACGTCCCTGTGCGGGATCCACGCGAGCCCGGCGTAGCGCGCGCCGAAGTCCGCCGCGCGCTTCAGCACTCCGGCCGTGTCCTTGCCCCAGTCCTCGTAGCCGTAGAGCGCGCTCGTCACGCGCAGCCCGGCCTTCTCGAGCTCGGCCAGGAAGCCGGCCGAGCCGAGCCCGTAGTCGCCCCCGCCCTCGACTTCGCGGAAGCCGAGGCTGCGGATCGTCGCGAGCGTGCCCGGCACGTCCTTGGGCATCAGCTGCCGCAGGCTGTAGAGCTGCAGCCCGACCGGCTTGCCGAAGACGAGCGGCCCGCCCTCGGCCGCGGCCTGTGCCGCGCCCGGCCACGCGGGCAGCACGGCGAGCGCTGCCAATCGTCGCAGGAACTCCCGGCGCGCCTCGTCCATTGCTCGCTCCTCGGTTGGGCCATTCTAGCGTCAGCCCGAGCCTTTGAAACGGATCCTGGTCGATCCCTACCCACTACAAGAAGTGGCTTGCCTCCCACCAAACCCCATGGTATGGGTAGATCCATCACACAGGTTCGCACCACCCTCCAGGCTCGGGGCTAAAAGCCCCGGTGCCGTCCCTCCTCCAGGAGAACGGCTGACTTCCGCACTCGCGGGCATTCGGACCCACGGGGGCGGTCACGGCTAATTGGGGCGCGCGGGGTTCGTGTCGAGGAGAGGTCAGGGATGCGGCTCGTCTATCTCGTGGTGTCGGTGCTGCCGATACTGGCGTTCGTGACGCTCGCGGCGTACGTGATCCGCGCGATCTCCGTGCGGATCAGCTGGCGCTAGCGGGGCAACCCGAGGCGCGGCGCCCCCTATACTGCGCCGCGTGAGCCAGTCACTCGAGCAGGCCCGGCTCGTTCGCCTGCTCTCACGGCCGGCCCCGGCCGCGGCGCGCGGGCTCGTCGGCTGCGTGCTCGTGCGGCGCGCCGGCGGGCGCACCCTCGAGGCCCGGATCGTGGAGGCCGAGGCCTACCTCGGCTTCGCCGACCCGGCCGCCCACGTCTACCGCGGGCGCACGCCTCGCACCGGGCCGCTCTTCGGGCCGCCGGGGACGCTCTACGTCTACTTCGTCTACGGCATGCACCACTGCCTCAACATCGCCGTGGACGCCACCGACACGCCGGGCTGCGTGCTGATCCGCGCTGCCGAGCCGCTCCGCGGCAGCGGGCTCGACGCGCTGGCGCTGCGCGGCCCGGGCCGGCTCTGCCGCGCGCTCGCGATCGACACGCGCCTTTCGGGCCGGCACCTGTTCGAGCCGGACGCCGAGCTCACGCTGCGCGCGGGGCCGAGCCCGCCGTGCGTCTCGGTCTCGCGCCGCATCGGGATCAACGTCGGGCAGGAAAGGCGGCTGCGCTTCTGCGACCCGGCGAGTGCCGCGGTGTCGGGGGCTCGTCCGGCTGGTATAAGCTTCTCAGTTGGACGCCGGAGTGCCGCCCGGCCCCGGTCGCGCCGCATCGCGAAGCGAGGAACTCGATGAAGACCGACGTGTTCGGCGCGCGCGCGGCCCTCGACACGGGCTTCGGAAGCGCCGTCCTCTACAGGCTCGACGCGCTCGAGAAGGCGGGGGTCGCCAGGGGGCTCGCGCGGCTGCCGTTCTCGATCCGGGTGCTGCTCGAGGCGGTGCTGCGCAACCTCGACGGCGAGCTCGTGACCGAGGCCGACGTTCGCAACCTCGCCACGTGGAACGCGGGCAAGCCGAAGGACGTCGAGCTGCCGTTCATGCCGGCGCGCGTGATCCTGCAGGACTTCACCGGCGTGCCGGCGGTCGTCGACCTCGCCTCGATGCGCGCGGCCGTCCAGCGCCTCGGCGCCGACCCGAAGCGGATCAACCCGCTGGTGCCGGTCGACCTGGTGGTCGACCACTCGGTGCAGGTGGACGTCTTCGGCACGCCCGACGCGCTCCAGAGAAACGCCGCGATCGAGTTCGAGCGCAATCGCGAGCGCTACGAGTTCCTGCGCTGGGGCCAGCAGGCGTTCGCGGGCTTCCGCGTGGTGCCGCCGGCGACCGGCATCGTGCACCAGGTGAACCTCGAGTTCCTGGCGAAGGGCGTGCTGCTCAAGAGCGAGGCGGGCGAGGCCGTCGCGATGCCCGACACGCTCGTGGGCACCGACTCGCACACCACCATGATCAACGGCCTCGGCGTGCTCGGCTGGGGCGTGGGCGGGATCGAGGCCGAGGCGGCGATGCTCGGCCAGCCGCTCTACATGGTGACGCCGGAGGTCGTCGGCTTCCGGCTCTCGGGAAAGCTCCGCGAGGGGGTGACCGCCACCGACCTCGTGCTCACCGTGACGCAGATGCTCCGCAAGAAGGGTGTGGTCGAGAAGTTCGTCGAGTTCTTCGGTCCCGGCCTGGCCGAGATGACGCTGGCCGACCGCGCGACGATCGCCAACATGGCCCCCGAGTACGGCGCCACCTGCGGCTTCTTCCCGATCGACGACGAGACGCTCGCCTACCTGCGCCGCACGGGCCGCAGCCCCGCCGAGGTCGCGCTCGTCGAGCGCTACGCCAAGGAGCAGGGCCTGTTCCGCAGCGCGACGACGCCGGAGCCGGTCTTCAGCGACACGCTGTCGCTCGACCTCGCGACGGTCGAGCCGAGCCTCGCGGGCCCCAAGCGCCCGCAGGACCGCGTGCCGCTCGGGGGCATGAAGAGTGCCTTCCGCGCGTCGCTCACGGCGCCGACGAAGGAGCGCGGCTTCGGCCTCGCGGCCGAGGACACGTCGGCCGTGGCGACGCTCGAGCTCGACGGCAAGCCGTCCGAGCTCAAGCACGGCGCCGTGGTGATCGCCGCGATCACGAGCTGCACCAACACCTCGAACCCGTCGGTGATGCTCGGCGCGGGACTGCTCGCGCGCAAGGCCGTGAGGCGCGGGCTGCGCGTGCCGCCGCACGTCAAGACGAGCCTCGCCCCCGGCTCGAAGGTGGTGACCGAGTACCTGCGCCAGGCGGGCCTGCTGCCCGACCTCGAGGCGCTGGGCTTCCACCTGGTCGGCTACGGCTGCACCACCTGCATCGGCAACAGCGGCCCCTTGCCCGCGGCCGTCTCGAAGGCCGTCCACGACGGCAAGCTGGTGGCGGCGGCGGTGCTGTCGGGCAACCGCAACTTCGAGGGCCGCGTCAATCCCGACGTGAAGGCGAACTACCTCGCCTCGCCGCCGCTCGTCGTGGCCTACGCGCTCGCCGGAACGACCGACATCGACCTCACGAGCGAGCCGATCGGGACCGCCGTCGACGGCGCCCAGCTGATGCTCTCTGACATCTGGCCGAGCCAGCAGGAGGTCGCCGAGCTCGAGGCCGCGGTCGGCGCCGCGATGTTCGAGAAGACCTACGCCAACGTGTTCGACGGCAACCCGGACTGGAACGCGATCCCGGTGAAGGGCGGCGACCTCTTCGACTTCCGCGCGGAGTCGACCTACATCCAGGAGCCACCCTTCTTCCAGGGCCTGACGCGCGAGGTGAAGCCCCCCGCGGACATCCTGGGCGCCCGCGTGCTGGCGGTCCTCGGCGACTCGGTCACGACCGACCACATCTCGCCGGCGGGCGACATCGCGCTCGCCTCGCCCGCGGGCCGCCACCTGGTCGAGCACGGCGTCACGAAGCCGGACTTCAACTCCTACGGCTCGCGCCGCGGCAACGACCGCGTGATGGTGCGCGGCACCTTCGCCAACATCCGGCTGAAGAACGCAATGGTGCCGGGCGTCGAGGGCGGCGTCACCGTGCACCTGCCGAGCGGGGAGCGGATGGACATCTTCGACGCGGCCGAGCGCTACCGCGCCGAAGGCACGCCGCTCGTGGTGGTGGCGGGCAAGGAGTACGGCAGCGGCAGCTCGCGCGACTGGGCGGCGAAGGGGCCGCTGCTGCTCGGCGTGCGCGCCGTGATCGCCGAGAGCTACGAGCGTATCCACCGCTCGAACCTGGTCGGGATGGGAATCCTGCCGCTGCAGCTCAAGTCGGGCGCGACGGCCGAGTCGGCCGGCATCAGGGGCCGGGAGAAGCTCACGATCCGCGGCCTCGGGGGCGAGCTCAAGCCGCGCCAGGACGTGAGCGTGGAGCTCGAGCGCGAGGACGGCTCGCGCTCGACGCTCGTGCTGACCGCGCGGCTCGACACGCCGGTGGAGATCAACTACTTCAGGAACGGCGGCATCCTGCAGACCGTGCTGCGCAAGCTGGTCGGCTAGCGATGGCGCGAGCCGCGGCGACCCGCGCACGCCGGGCCTGGCTCGTGCTGGCGCTGGCGCTCGCGGCCGCGTGCTCCCGACCGCACGCGGCACCTTCGCCCGCGCCGGGTGCCTCGGACACGAAGCAGCTCTACCTGGACCTGCTGAAGCTCGGCCTCACCGACCTGCTCTACGAGACCGATCCCAAGGCGCGCAGCATGCGCCTCGACGGCGGCGACTGGCCGGGGCGCGGGCTCACGATGGTCGGGCTGAAGCGGCTCGACAACCTGCAGTTCGCGATGGAGGACGTGCTGGCCAAGGGCGTCCCGGGCGACTTCATCGAGGCCGGCGCCTGGCGCGGCGGGGCCTGCATCTTCATGCGCGGCGTGCTGAAGGCGCACGGCGTCACGGACCGGCGCGTGTGGGTGGCCGACTCGTTCGAGGGCCTGCCGGTCCCGAACCCGCAGCAGTATCCGGCCGACGCGGAGGCCGGCGCCGGCGCGGCCGGCCAGATGGCGGTCTCGCTCGAGACCGTGGTCAACAACTTCGGCCGCTTCGGCCTGCTCGACGACCGCGTGATGTTCCTGAAGGGCTGGTTCAAGGACACGCTGCCCAAGGCCCCGATCAAGAGGCTCGCGGTGGTGCGCCTCGACGGCGACCTCTACGAGTCGACGATGGACTCGCTCGTGAGCCTCTACCCGAAGCTCTCGAGCGGCGGCTACCTGATCGTCGACGACTACGGTGCCATGGAGTCGAGCGCCAAGGCGGTCACGGACTACCGCGCCAAGAACGGGATCGACGAGCCGATCGTGAAGATCGACTGGACGGGCGTCTACTGGCGCAAGAAGTGAGCCGCCGCGGCGAGCCTACGCGCGGCCCTGGCTAGGCCTTCGAGCTCGCTTGAGCCCGAGCCGGTCCGCAACGGGCTGCGCACGGAGGCGAATTCACTTCCGCCGGAGTGCGCGGGGGGATGCGGGGGGTGCGGCGCAGCACCCCCCGCACTAGGACGCCGGGAGGAAGACTCGGGTCTCGAGCGCGCCGCCGGGCAGCGGCGCGAAGCGGACGAAGCCGCCCATCTCGCGCACCAGGCGCTGCGCCTCTCCGAGCGGTCCGCCGTCCGCGCCGCGCAGGATGCGCTGCTGGTCGGGCTCCGAGAGCCCGCCGGCGTGGGTGGCGGCGATCATCAGGAAGTCGCGTTTCGTCTCGGCGCCGTCCTTGCCGCGCAGCAGCACGGGCTTCCGCTCCGCGCGGAGCGAGATCGCGGACTGGGGCGTGACGACCGCCGCGAGCCCCTGCAAGACGGCCGCGAGCGCGCGCTTGAGGCTCGTCGGGGGACACCGCGGCAGCGCCGCGCCGCGCGCGATCCGGCTCTCGACGCTCACGGGACGGGCAGCGAGCGCGGGCCGCGACGCGAGCGTCACCTCCGCGAGCAGAGCGTCGAGGCTAGCGGAGGTGCCAGGCGCCGGCGAGGCCGAGAGCGCCGGCGAGGCCTGCGCGGCCGCCGCGGGAGCCGCCTGGAGTCGCGCCGCGACCGCCGGCTCCGCGGCCGGCGCGGGGCGCGGCGGGAACGGCAGCGGGGGCGGCGGGGCCGCGGGCGCAGCCGGCCGGGCGGGCTGGGCCGAAGGCGAGATTCCGCGCGGCGGCGTCGGCGGCGTCTGGGGCGGACCCGGCGCGCGCGAGCCCGCGGGCTGGCCCGTGTCCCGCAGCAGCTGCTGCAGGCGTTTCGCCTGGCCGTCGATCGCGGCGACGAGCGCGACGCGCTGCGCGTCGTCGTGGGCCGTTTGGAACCGGCTCGCGTGCCCCTGGATCGCGCCGAGGCCCTCGTGCACCTCGCGCACCAGCTGGCCGAGCGTCTGCGCCAGCTCGACGTTCGCGCGGATCGCCCGATGCAGCAGCTCCTCGGAGACGGGGTTGACCTCGGGACCCACCTGCCCGGGATAGGCGGGCTCGACACCCGTGGGCTCGGAGATCACGACCTTGGGCGCGAGCGGCGGCAGCGGCCCGGAGGCAGCAGGCCGCGGCGGCCCTTTCCTCACGATCTCGGCGAAGGCCTCCGCCACGATCTCGGGCACCGAGTCGGGGTCGAGGCCCTTCTCCTTCAGGTTGTACTTGACCGCGATCGCCGCCAGCATCTCCTGCACTACGGCGGCGAACGTCTCCATCACGCCCTCGCCGCGGGCGGCCACCGCCGGGAAAGCCCTGCGCCTCCACGGGTTGAGCGTCCGGTCCAGCTCGTCGCGTGAGACGAGCGGCGCGAGGTCCTGCTTGTTGTACTGCACCACGAGCGGGACCTTCTCGGGCACCAGGCGATTCGCGAGCAGGTTGACCTTCATGTTCTCGAAGGCCGCCTGGTTCTCCTTCGCCGAGGGCTGGCGGCTGTCCGCCACGAACACGACGGCGTCGGCGCCCGCGAGCACCACGCGCCGCGTCGCGTTGTACTGCACCTGGCCCGGCACGGTGTAGAGCTGGATCTTGAAGTCGTAACCGGAGACTGTGCCCAGGCTGAACGGCAGCAGGTCGAAGAAGAGCGTGCGGTCCTGCGCGGTGTTGAGCGAGATCAGGCGGTTGGCGCCCTGTGGATCGCTGATCCTGTGAATCTGCTCGAGGTTCGTCGTCTTTCCGGACTGCGGCGGCCCGTAGTAGACCACCTTGGCCTTGATGGTCCGCTCGCTGAAGTTGAACTGGACCATGGTCTTGGAGCCCGCGACTATAACACGCTCACTCGGACAGGCTTGAGGCGCGCCGGGGGGGCGGGCTCCTCGGCTCCCTTGACGCTCCCCCAAGGTGCCTCTAGAATCGACTTTTGCGTTTCGGGCCGCAATCGCGCCCCGAGGGAGGTCGTCTCGTCATGGCTCAGCGGTGCGACATCTGCGGCAAGGGCCCGCAGTTCGGCAATCGGGTCAGCCACGCCCACAACGTGACCCATAGGCGCTTCAACCCCAACCTCAAGTCGGTGCGCGCCGTCGTCGGCAAGGGCACCCACGCTCGGGTCAAGGTCTGCACGCGCTGCCTGCGCTCCGGCAGGGTCGCGAAGCCTTCCCCTCACTCCAAGTCGAAGGCCGCCGCCTAGCCCGTATCGTCGCCAGCCCATTTCATTCGGGCGTCGGTCCTATTCACTCGGGCGGAGCGAGCTGGGGTCTGGGGCGAGCAGGGGGTCTGGGGCGTGCGGCGCAGCACCCCCCAGAACTAATAGGCCGCGACGACGTCGATCTCGACGCGCACCGAGCGCGGCAGGCCGGCCGCGGCGATCGTGGTGCGGGCGGGAGGCTTGTCGCCCAGGTAGCGGGCGTAGACCTCGTTCATCTTCGGGAAGTCGGCCATGTCGGCCAGGTAGACGGTCGCCTTCACCACGTTCTCCGGGCCCATCTTGGCCGCGCGCAGGACCGCGATCAGGTTCTGCAGCACGCGCTCGGTCTGCGCCGCGACGTCGCCCTCGACGAGCGCTCCCGTCTCGGGGTCGAGTGCGATCTGGCCGGAGCAGAACAGGAAGCCACCGGAGATCACGCCCTGCGAGTACGGGCCGATCGGCTGCGGCGCCTCCGGCGTCGACACGTACTTGGTGGGCACGGCCGAAGACCTCCCTTGTGGTGATATTTCGAGCGTAGCCGCTGCGGCGGCGCCGCGCAAATCAGCGGCGAGCCGGCTAGCGCGGGACGCTGTGGCGCGCGACGTCGATCACGCCCGCGACGCCGCGCACCGACTTGAGCACGCGGTCGAGGTGCTTCTTGTCGCTGATCCGGACCGTGAGCTCGATCGAGGCGGTCTTGTCGTCGAAGGTGCGCACCTGGGCGTCGCGCACGTCGGTCTTGACCGCGGCGAGCGCTGCCGTCACCGCGGCGAGCGCTCCCGGCCGGTCCTCGAGCCCGACCGCGAGGCGCACCTCGTAGCCGCCCTCGGCCCCGGCGTCCCACTCGACCGCGATGCGCCGCTCCGGGTCGTAGACCAGGTTGGTGACGTTGGGGCAGGCGAGCGAGTGGACCGAGACGCCCTTGCCGCGCGTGATGTAGCCGACGATCGGCTCGCCCATGATCGGGTTGCAGCACTTGGCGCGGTACACGAGCAGGTCGTCGGTGCCCTTCACCTTGATGCGGTCCTCGCGGTGCAGCAGCCGTTTCACGGCGTCGACCACGGCCAGCGGCTTGCCGGGCGACTCGGCGAGCTTCTCGGGCGGCAGCAGCCGCGCCAGCACCTGGCGCACGGCCACCTTGCCGTAGCCGATCGCGACGAACAGGTCGTCGATGCGCGCGCCGGCGCCCGTTTCCTGCGCCAGCGTCTCGAGCGGCGACGGCTCGGCGAGCAGCTTCTTGAGCGAGAGGTCGTAGCGCCTGAGCTCACGCTCCAGGTGCTTCCTGCCGATCTCGAGCGCCTGCTGCTTCTCGGTCGTGTTGAGGTAGTGGCGGATCTTGGCCTTCGCCTTGTTGGTGACCGTGAAGCTCAGCCAGTCGCGGCTCGGCTTGTGGCCCGGCGAGGTCAGGATCTCGATGATGTCGCCGTTCTTGAGCTTGTAGCGCAGCGGCACCATCTTGCCGTTGACGCGCGCGCCCACGCACTGGTGGCCGACCTCGGTGTGGATCGCGTAGGCGAAGTCGATCGGCGAGGCGCCGCGCGGCAGCATCTTCACCTCGCCGCGGGGGGTGAAGCAGTACACCTCCTCCGGGTAGAGGTCGAGCTTGAGCGAGTTCAGGAACTCGTGGGGATCCTTGACCTCCTGCTGCCACTCGAGCAGCTGCCTGAGCCAGGAAAAGGCGTGGTCGTCCTTGTCGACGCCGGTGCGGCCCTCCTTGTACTTCCAGTGCGCGGCGATGCCCTCTTCGGCGATCCGGTGCATCTCCTGGGTGCGGATCTGCACCTCGAACGGGTGGCCGTCCTCCGAGATCACCGAGGTGTGGAGCGACTGGTAGCCGTTCGGGCGCGGCATCGCGATGAAGTCCTTGATCCGCCCCGGCACCGGGCGCCAGATGTTGTGCAGCACGCCGAGCGCGGCGTAGCAGTCGGCGACGCTGCCGACCAGGATCCGCAGCGCGACGAAGTCGTAGACCTGGTCGAGGTCGATGCGCTGGCGCCTTAGCTTCTGCTGGATCGAGTGCAGGCGCTTGATGCGGCCCTCGATCTCGGCCTCGATCCCGGCTGCGCCCAGCTTTTGTTCGACCACGGCCTTGATGCGGTCGATGAACGCGGCCGCCTGCTTGCGGCGGTCCTCGACCTGCTGCGCCAGCGCGTCGTAGGCCGCCTTGTCGATGTAGCGGAACGCGAGGTCCTCGAGCTCGTTCTTGATCTTGGCCATCCCGAGCCGGCCGGCGATCGGCGCATAGATGTCGAGCGTCTCGCGCGCGATTCGCTTCTGGCGCTCCTCGGGCAGGTGCTGCAGCGTGCGCATGTTGTGCAGCCGGTCGGCGAGCTTCACCAGGATCACCCGGATGTCGTCGACCATCGCCAAGAGCATCTTGCGGTAGGTCTCGGCCTGGCGCTCCTCGCTGGTGGCGAAGGGGATCTGCGAGATCTTGGTGACGCCCTCGACGATATGGAGCACGTCGGAGCCGAAGTACTCCTGGAGCCGATCGGGGGTGGTGAGCGTGTCCTCGAGCACGTCGTGCAGCAGCCCGACCGCCACGCAGATCGGGTCCATCCGCATCTCGGCCAGGATCGCCGCGACCTCGAGCGGGTGCACGAGGTAGGGCTCGCCGGAGGCGCGCACCTGCCCCTTGTGCTCGACCGCCGAAAAGATGTAAGCCTTGCGGAGGATCTCGAGATCGGCGTCCGGGTGGTGGCGCTCCACCGTCTCCTGGATGTCCTCGAAGCGGATCATGGCCTTTCGTGGAGTCTAGGGAGCGGGGAAAGAGGGGTCAAATGACGCCTCTCTTCCTTGACTCTGCTGGCTGCCGTGCCTATAATCCGCACCTCTCCGAGATTCTTTGTATTCAACGACTTTCCCGGGAGACGGCCGATGAGAATCCGAATGAGAACGCCCCTGCTCGTCGCCCTCGTGCCCCTCGTCCTGGCGGGCACGGGCTGCAACATGGTGCGGGCGAAGGCCGCCTTCAAGGACGGAAACCGCCTCTACAAGGAGGAGAACTACCGGCAGGCGATCCCCTTCTACGAGAGGGCGATCGCGCTCGAGCCGGACTTCGCCGAGGCGCACTTCTATCTGGCGAGCTCGAACCAGTCGCTCTACCGCCCCCAGAAGGAGGGCGACGAGAACAAGCAGCGGCTCGAGCAGGCGATCCAGCACTACGAGAAGTCGCTCGAGACCAACAAGGCCAACACCCCGAACCTGCAGCAGCTGCGCATCAACACGCTGGGCGCGCTCACCGCGATGTACTCGGACCCGCCGCTCACGAACTACGAGAAGGCGCTCGGCTTCGCCGAGCAGCTCGTGAAGGACAACCCGAACGACGCCAAGAACCTCTACGCGATGGCGAACCTCTACGAGAAGTTCGGGCGCGTGGCCGAGGCCGAGCAGACCTACCTGAAGGTCGCCGAGCAGAATCCGAACGACGCCAAGGCGTGCGGCGCCCTCGCGGCCTTCTACAACAAGCCGCTCTGGGACGAGTCGGGTGTCGTGTTCGTGGAGAACCAGTCGAAGGGCGCGCGGCGCGCGAAGTTCTCGAGTGCGATCGCGACACTCGAGAAGTGCGCGCGGCTCGATACCAAGGACCCGAGCGGGTTCTACAAGCTCGCGATGTTCTACTGGGACAAGGCCTACCGCGACCCGCTGATCGGCGACAAGGACAAGGACGAGTTCGCCGACAAGGGCATCGCCGCCGTCGACACCGCGCTCGGCATGAAGCCCGACTACTGGGAGGCGATCATCACCAAGGGGCTGCTGTTCCGCGTGAAGGCCCAGGTGACGCGCGATCCGAAGCAGCGCAAGCAGTACCTCGACCAGGCGGTGCTGCTCCAGAAGCAGGCCATGGACCTCAGGAAGGAAACTCAGGCCGCGGCGGCCGGGGCCGGGACCGAGGTTCCGCCCGAGGCGACCGCCGCCACTCCCGAGCCTCCAAAGTAGAGTTCCGGGGGGTACGGGGGGGCGGGATGCCCCCCCGATAGCCGGTCCAGACAGTCGGTGGGCTGGTTCAGGTCGTCAGGGTTATCCGCTCCGCTGCTTCGCGTCGCGTTGTTCTCTCGTTGCGGTCGCGAAGACGGGGATGGCACCCCCCAGGAGGCGTCCCTAAACGGGAGCGAGCCGACGGACTCTTCTGGACCGGCCCTCGGGGGGGCATCCCGCCCCCCGGAAGCCCCGGGAGCGGTTACGGCTGTCCGCCTCCGACCGTGCCGCCGGCTTCCTCGATCATCTTCTCGGAGATGATGCCGATGCGCTCGACGCCGGCGCCCTTGGCGAGGTCCATCGCCTGCACCACGCGGCCGTAGGGCACGGTGCCGGTGGCGCGCACGAAGATCGTCTTGTCGGAGCGCGCCTGGTAGATATCGCGCAGCCGCGACCCGAGGTCCTCGAGCGTCACGGGGTTCTTGTTGACCGTGATCGCGCCCTCCTCGAGCGCGAGCACCACCTGGTTGGGCGGCGTCCTCTGCTCGGGCTGGTTGGGCGGCGGCGGCTGCGGCAGCGAGATGTCGAGCCCGCGCTGCGCCAGCGGCGTCACGACCATGAAGATGATCAGCAGCACCAGCATCACGTCGATGAGCGGCGTGATGTTGATGTCCGCCATCGCGCCGCTCTCGGCGTGCACCGCCTCGGTTTTGCCGAGGCGGCGTTTCTTCTCCATCTCCTTGTGGTGCTGGACGTCCTGGTCGACCGGCTTCGGCGGCTGAGCCATGACGCTACCCCTGCACCCGCGGCTCTGCGATGAGCGCGACTTCCTCGGCCCCGGCCTCGCGCACCAGGTCCATCACCTTCATGACCTCGGCGTACGGCAGGGCGTCGTCCGCCTTCAGGTAGATCATGCGCGAGCCCTCCGGCAGGTCCTGCAGCTTCTCCTTCACCTTGGGCAGCAGCTCGGCCTGGTTGTCGAGCTTCTGGCCGCTCAGGTACGTGGTCGAGTCTTTCTTGATCGCGACCATGATCGACTTGGGCTCGTCCTTGCGCTCCTTGGTATTGCCCGCCTTCGGCAGCACCACGTCGATGCCCTTCTGCAGCAGCGGCGTGATCACCATGAAGATAATCAGCAGCACGATCATGATGTCGGCCATGGGCGTGACGTTGATGTTCGCCATCGGTCCGCCCTTGCTTCCGCCGACTGCCATTGCCATGGGATGGCTCCTCTGTGCGCGGCCGGGCCCTGGGGGCCGGGCCCGCGCCGCTGCGCTAGCCCTTCTTCATGAACTGGTCGAGCAGCTCCCCGCTGGCGTTGTCCATCTCGACGTTGAAGTTCTCGACCTTGCCGTTGAAGTAGTTGAACGCCCACACCGCGGGCACCGCCACGAACAGGCCGAAGGCGGTGGTGATCAGCGCCTCGGCGATGCCGGCCGAGATCGCCGCGATGCCGCCCGATCCGGTGAGCGCCATGCCCGAGAAGGCGTTGATGATGCCGAACGTGGTCCCGAACAGGCCCACGAAGGGCGCCGTGGCGCCGATCGTCGCGAGGCCCGAGAGCCCGCGCTTCAGGTCGGCGAGGTTCACGGCGGTGGCGCGGTGGATCGCGCGCTTGGCGGCCTCGATGGCGGCGTCACGGTCACGCTCGACCTCGCCCGTCTCGACCTGGTACTGCCACTCCTGCAGACCCGGCTTCAGCACCTTGGCGAGGTGGCTGAGCTTGTACTGCTTGCCGTCGGAAACGCTGATCGCCTCGTGGATCTTGTTCGCCTTCATGTAGCGCGCGACCTCGGGCACGTACTTGCGCGACTGCAGCGTCGCCTGGCGAAAGGTCCAGTAGCGCTCGATCATCACCGCGATCGAGTACATGGACATGATGAAGAGCACGATGACGACGGCCCACGCAACGCCGCCCATGTGCTCGGCCATGGTCCTGAGATCGAACTGCATCGCGTCCTCCTGGACTTCTTTCCTCGGGCTCCCGGCCGGCGCCTTAGGAGAGCTTGAAGTTGACGGTCACCGTCATGATGACGGGTACCGGTACGCCGTTCAACAGCGTCGGCGTGTAGATCCACTGCTTCACGGCCTCGGTCGCCGCCTGGTCGAGCAGCGGGATCCCGCGCAGCACCTTCACGTCCGTCACCTTGCCCTGCGGCGAGATCGTGCACTCGAGGATCACGACGCCCTGCACGCGCGCCTGCTTGGCGATGTCGGGGTAGGCCGGCGGGACGTTCTTGAGCTTCTTGGGCTCCTTGATCTGCCCGCCCACGCGCACGGCCTGCACGGGAGGCGGCGGCGCGTCGGGCAGACCGCCCACGATGCCGCCCACGACCCCGCCGGGCACTCCGCCCTCGACGCCGCCGGCGCCGCCTTCGACGCCCATGTCGATGCTCTCCTCGGGCCTGATCTCCTGAGGGACCTCGACGGGCGCGACGAACTTGTTCTCGACCACCGGCTTCTGGATCACCTTCGGCGCCTGCGGCCGCGCGGCGGGCGGCGGCGGCGGCGGGGGGGGCGCGGGGGCCGCCATCGGCTCGACGAAGAAGGCCTTCACCGCCGATGCGGGATCGGGAAGCTGGTCCGCCGACAGCAAGGGCACGATGATGATCAGCGCCGCGATGATCGTGTGAAGCAGCAGCGAAACCGGCATCACCTTCGACTGCTGCGTCCCGTGCCTTTCCTTCCCCGAATCGATGAGGTCCTCGAAAAGCCTCTTCTCCATGGCCGACCTCTTCTTTTATTACCGTGAAACCCGCCCTGTCGGGCAAGAGACGCGGATTCTAGTCCCCCCCTCGCGGGGGTGTCAAGGCTCGATCCCGCAAGGCTTTTCGGACATTTTGCGTATTCCCGGCGCCGTCGGGATAGTCATTGGACACCGTCAGCCGCCGGGGGGTTCCGAGGGCGGGCGAGCGGAGCCCGATCCACTGGCGTGGAGGAACGGGGTCTTGGGGGGGCGGCTCAGCACCCCCCAGAAGCTAATAGATTCGGAAGGCGACCGGGATGTGCGCGAGCGTCGGAACGGGCCGGCCGTGCTTGATGGCGGGCATGAAGACCCACTGGTAGACGGTCTGGAGCGCAGCCGCGTCCAGCATCGGCACCGACTGGACGACGCGCGCGCGGGAGACCCGGCCCTGCGCGTCGATCAGGATCTCGACGAGCACCGTGCCCTCGATCTTCTTGATGAAGGCTTCCTGCGGGTACTGCGGGCGCGGGGACTTGATCGGGCGCGGAGGCGTGTCGTAGTCCATCACCGGCCCGGTGCCGGTGCCGCCGATGACTCCGCCCAGGACACCCCCGGGCACGCCGCCCACTTGGCCGCCCTCGACGCCGCCCTCCATGCCGAGCGCGTCGCCGAGGTCGCTGCCGGTCTCGCTCCCGAACTGCTCTTCGGGCTTCACGCCCTTCTCGGGCTCGAGCGGCTTGTCGACCGGCTGCTGCTCGATGGGGGCGACGAAGTCCTGCTTGGGCGTCTCCACGACCTTCTTCGTCGGCTCGGGCTTCACCGGCTCGGGACGCATCGAGCTGCCGCGCTGCATCGGGGGCGGCGGCGGCGGCGGCGGGTCGAAGAACACCACGCGCGCGTCGCCGATGTTGGGCAGCGCCTCGGGCATGAAGATCGGGACGAAGACGATGAGCCCGAGCACCACGACGTGCCCCACGATCGAGATGCGCGCGCCGAGCCGCCGCCAGCGCGAAGTCTTGCGCGCGCCGTACGAGACCTCCATCGCGGTCGCGAAGAGGTTGTCCTGGTCCAGGGCGCCCAGGAAGCGGCCCGGTCGCGCCGCGGCCGGCGGCTCCCCCGGCGCGTCGGCGAGCGCCAGCGGCTCCTCGGGCTCCTCGGCTGGCTTACGGAAGGGCGCGCCCATCCTGGCCATCTTACATCCGCCGCCTTTCCCGGAAGGCTTTGGCGCGCTCTCCGGACGCTAGGTTCCGTCCTCGGAGGTGAAAGAAGGTGAAGCGACCCCGGGGCTCAGGCGGCGCGGGCCGACTTGGCGGTTCCGTTCCCCCGCGAGTACCACCAGTTCACGAACGGCACGGCGATGAACACGGTCGAGTAGGTCCCCACCAGCACGCCCACCACCATCGTGAAGCTGAAGCCGCGCAGCACCTCGCCTCCGAACAGGTAGAGGCCGAGCACCGCGAGCAGCGTGGTGCCGTTCGAGATCAGCGTCCGGGTGAGGGTCTGGTTCATCGAGTCGTTGAGGATCTGCGGCAGTGGATCCTTGCGCCGCTTGGCGAGGTTCTCGCGCACGCGGTCGAACACCACCACCGTGTCGTTGACGCTGTAGCCCACGAGCGTCAAGAGCGCCGCGATCACGTTGAGCGTGATCTCGTAGCGGACCAGCGTCAGGAAGCCGAGGCAGATCGCGATGTCGTGCAGGCCCGCGATCGCGGCCGCCACCCCCCACGCCCCGCCCTTGAAGCGCGCGGCGATGTAGATGAGCTGGGCCAGAAGGCCGAGCACCGTGAGGTAGACCGCCTTCTGCCGCAGCTCGGCGCCCACGATCGGCCCGACGATCTCCGAGGACGACTCGAGCACCTGGTTCTTCGCGTAGCTCCTGGCGAGCGCCTCGCGGATCGCGCGCGCGGGCGCGTCGAGGTCGTTCTCGGGCGCCTCCTGCGCGACGCGCACCAGCACGCGGTTCTGCGCCGGGTCGCCGTAACTCTGGATCACGGCGCCCGGGCTCACCTGGTCGACGGCGCGGCGGATCTGGTCCACCTCGGGCGTGGCCTGGAAGTGCAGGATCAGCTGCGTGCCGCCGGAGAACTCGACGCCGTAGCGCAGCCCCTGGCTCCAGATCACCGCGAGCCCGCCGCCGATGAACAGCGCCGACAGCGCGATGAAGTACCTGGCCTTGCCGAGGAAGTCGATGTGCGGGTTCTTGAGGATCTCCATCGCCGCTCCTAGATGCTCAGCGTCTCGACGTGGCCCTTGCCCAGAACCCACTCGAAGAGGAACTTGCTCACGAAGAAGGAGGCGAACACGTTCGCGGCCAGGCCGATCACGAGCGTGACCGCGAAGCCCTTGATCGGGCCGGTGCCGAAGGTGAACAGGAACAGCGCCGCGATGATCGCGGTGGCGTGCGTGTCGATGATCGTGGTGAGCACGCGGTCGAAGCCGTTGCTGACGGCGGCGCGCACGGTCTTGCCGAGGTGCAGCTCCTCGCGGATGCGCTCGAACACAAGCACGTTGGTGTCGACGCCGACGCCCATCGTCAGGATCACGCCCGCGATCCCCGGCAGCGTCAGGTTGGCCTGGAAGTAGGCGAGCACCGCCAGCAGGATCAGCAGGTTCGCGAGCAGCGCGACGACGGCGTTGACGCCCGAGAGCCTGTAGTAGAAGACCATGAAGACGATGATGAACGCGAGGCCCGCGGCCGAGGCCAGCAGGCCGGCGTTGATCGAGTCGCGCCCGAGCGAGGGGCCGACGGTGAGCTGCTGCATGTACTTGAGCGACGCGGGCAGCGCACCCGCCTTCAGGATCTTCGACAGGTCGTCGGCCTCCTGGGTGCTGAAGCGGCCCGTGATGCGGTTGTTGTCGGCGCCCAGCCGGCCCTGGATCGTGGGCGCCGAGTAGACGGTGCCGTCGAGCACGATCGCGAGCTGGCGGCCGATGTTGCGGCCGGTCTCGCGCGAGAACTTGTCGGCCGAGGTGGCGTTCAGCGAGAAGACCACGTCGGGGCGGTTGTTCTCGTCGACGCCCACGCGCGCGTTCTTGAGGTCGCGCCCGGTGATCATCGCCTCCTTGCGGAGCAGGTACCAGGTGGGCTGGCCCGGGGTGTCGCTCGGCCCCGAGAGCAGCTCCATGTTGTCGGGCACCTTGCCGCCCTTCGTCTGCAGCAGCTGGTCCTCGGACCCCGCCTGGCCCTCGACCAGCTTGAGCGACAGCTGCGCCGTGGTCTTGATCACGCGCTTGGCCTGCTCGAGGTCGCTCACGCCCGGCAGCTGCACCAGGATCTGGTCGCCGCGGTTGCCGGTCGCTGCGATCACCGGCTCGGCCACTCCGAGCGCGTTGATGCGCCGCTCGAGCGTGCGGATCGCGTCCTGCACCGTCTGCTCCTTGAGCTGGCGCTGGTAGGCTTCGGTCATCTCGACGGAGAGGCGGTTCTCGCCCGCGTCCTTGACCTCCCAGCCGGTGCGGAAGAAGTCGCGCACGATGTCCTTCATGTCCTTGACGCGCGCCGGCTCGATGCCCTCGATCGCGAAGGCGGTGGGCGCCGTGCGCTGCACCGCGCTGACCTGGACACCCTTGCGCGTGGCCTGGTCGCGCGTGGTGTTGACGGCGTCGTCGGTCGTGGCGTTGAGCGCGTCCTCGAGCACCACCTGCAGCACGAGGTGGACGCCGCCCTTGAGATCGAGCCCCAGGTGGATCCTGCCGGGCTGGCCGTCGTGATCGAACGGTGGCCAGACGGCGACGCCGCAGGCGATGAGCGCGGCGCCGTAGAGGATCGCCTTGAGGCGCAGCTCCGGGCGCATGAAGGCGTAGACGATGCCTCCGAGCGCCGCGGTCAGCAGCAGCCAGAGCACGCGCGGGTCTTGCAGGGCGGGGGGCATCACTTCTCCGTCTTCTCGGTCCCGTTCGCCTGCAGCCCAGCCACGGCGCTCTTCAGGACCTTGATCCTGGTCTTTTCGTCCACGCGGACGAGGAAGGCATCGTCCTCGATGCCGACGATCGTGCCGAAGATCCCGGAGCTCAGCACCACCTTGTCGCCGCTCTTCAGGCCCTTCACGAGCTGCTCGAGCTTGCCCTGCTTGCGGCGCATCGGCAGGATCAGCACGAAGTAGAAGATCGCGAAGATCAGCCCCATCATCACGAGGCTGGCGAGCGGGTGGGGCTCGCCCGGGCGGGCGGGTCCGGCGAGCGCGAGCAGGGATGTTGTCGTGGCCATGCGGGTCTCTCGCTTCCGTGCGAAAGGCTCTCTTCCGGTCTTCTCTCTCGCTTCTCAGGGCCTAGGGCGGGGGATCACGTGGCCCGTCGCGCTATGACCCGTCCTGGTCGGCGGCTTCCAGGCGGCGCAGCGTCGCCCCGCGCCAGCTCTCGAAGCGGCACAAACGGATACTCTGCCGCAGCTTCCCCATCATGTCAAGGTAGTAGAACAGGTTGTGCAGGCTCATCAGCATCCCTGCCGCCATCTCGCCCGCGAGGTGAAGGTGACGCAGGTAGGCGCGGCTCGCGCTCCGGCAGGTGAGACAGGCGCAGTCGGGATCGGGAGGGCGCGGGTCGTCGCGGTAGCGGGCGTTGCGGATCGAGATGCGGCCGCGGCTCGTGAACAGCTGCCCGTTCCTGGCGTTGCGCGTCGGCAGCACGCAGTCGAACATGTCGATGCCGCGCGCGACGCCCTCGATCAGGTCCTCGGGCGTGCCGACCCCCATCAGGTAGCGCGGCCGCTCGGCGGGCAGCAGCGCGTCGAGCGCCTCCAGCACGCGGTCGCGCTGCGGCTTGGGCTCGCCCACCGCGAGCCCGCCGACCGCGTAGCCCGCGAAACCCTGGGCTACGAGCGCGCGAGCGCTCGCCTCGCGCAGGTCGAGGTGGACGCCGCCCTGGACGATGCCGAACAGCCACTGGTCTTCGCGCGAGTGCGCGGTCTGGCTGCGTCGCGCCCAGCGCGTGGTGCGCGCGGTGGCCGCCTCGACCACGTCGCGCGGCGCGTCGCCCGGCGGGCACTCGTCGAAAGCCATCGCGATGTCGGCGCCCAGGTTCTGCTGCACCGCGATCGAGCGCTCGGGCGACAGCAGGTGAAAGGCGCCGTCGATGTGGCTGCGAAAGCCCACGCCCTCCTCGTCGAGCCGGCGCAGTCCGGCGAGCGAGAACACCTGGTAGCCCCCGCTGTCGGTCAGGAAGGGCCCGCGCCAGCCGGTGAAGCCGTGCAGTCCGCCCAGGCTCGCGACGAGCTCGTCGCCCGGGCGCAGCATCAGGTGGTACGTGTTCGCGAGCAGGATGCGCGCGCCGATCTCCGCGAGGTCGCGATGCAGTACCGCCTTCACGGCGCCGGCGGTGCCGACCGGCATGAAGACGGGCGTCTCGAGCTCGCCGTGGGGGGTCAGCAGGCGCCCGGCGCGGGCGCGCCCGTCGCGCGAGTCGACCGCGAACGCGAAGCCGGCCATCGGGGGAAGCGAGTATAGACTCTCGCTCGATGCAGGCGCGGCTCAAGGTGGCGCTCGTGTTCGGCGGCCGCTCGGGCGAGCACGAGGTGAGCCTGCGCTCGGCCGTCTCCGTCGCCGAGGGGCTCGGCGAGCGCCACGACGTGCTGCCGCTCTTCGTCGACAAGGCGGGCGGCTGGCGGCTGCAGCCGGGCCCCAAGCCCGCGCCCGCGGGCGGCGTGGCGTGCTTTCTCTCGCCCTCACCCGAGGACGGCGGCCGGCTGCGCGCGCTCGCCGACGCGCGCGAGCTGGCGCGGCCCGACGTCTTCTTCCCCGTCCTGCACGGCACCTACGGCGAGGACGGGACGCTGCAGGGCCTGTTCGAGCTCGCCGCGGTGCCCTACGTCGGCTCCGGCGTGCTCGGCTCGGCGGCGGCAATGGACAAGGCGATCATGAAGGCGCTCTTCGCGGAGGCCGGGCTGCCGCAGGTCGAGCACCGCGTGCTGGCGCGTCGCGACGCCGCCGCCGAGGCGGCACTCGCGGCCGAGCTCGGGCTGCCGCTGTTCGTGAAGCCGGCGAACCTGGGCTCGAGCGTCGCCGTCAGCAAGGTGAAGACGCCCGAGGCGCTCGCGGGCGCGCTCGAGCTCGCGTTCCGCTACGACCGCAAGGTGATCGTCGAGCGCGGGCTCGACGTGCGCGAGGTCGAGGTGTCGGTGCTCGGCAACGAGCTTGCCGAGGCCTCGGTGCCGGGCGAGATCGTGCCCGATCGGGAGTTCTACGACTACGACTCGAAGTACGCGGCCGACAGCCGCACCGAGCTCCACATCCCCGCGCGCGTGCCGCCCGCCACGAGCGGCGCCATCCGCGCGCTCGCGCTCGACGCCTTCCGCGCGGTCGACGCCGCGGGCTACGCGCGCGTCGACTGCTTCGTCGAGCGCGGCTCGGGCCGCGTGCTGCTGAACGAGATCAACACCATCCCCGGCTTCACATCGATCAGCATGTACCCCAAGCTCTGGCAGGCGAGCGGGCTCGCCTATCCGGAGCTCCTCGCGCGGCTCGTCGCGCTCGGGCTCGAGCGGCACGCCGCGCGCGAGCGGCTCGTCACCCGCTACGGCGGCTGAACGGCCGCGCGCCCTTCGCCCTCTGGCCGCGCCCGGAGGCGACGCGCCGGCCGCGCCGCCGCCGTCGCTCGACTATTCCAAATAGCATATAACGCGCGGTGTTTGAGGCCCGCCTCGCACATTTTCGTCGGCCGCAGCGGAAGGCTCCGCACGACAGCGAGTTCGGGTGAGCGACTCGCTCAAACTGGCTCCTGGAGCCACTTCTATCGATTTCCACACCGCCGTGCACAGCCTAAGCTGCTCCACACGTGGAGCATGGCGCTTGCGTGACGCCAGAAAACCCTTGACAACCAGAGAGGCGGTTCCTACCCTACCGCTAGTATGCGTGGCTCGCTGAGACCCGACAGGTGGGCAGGCGGTTGCGCACGTCCATCCCTGGACTGAAAGGGGGGATCACCTCAATGCCGGCGAAGAAGAAGGCTGCCAAGAAGAAGGCTTCGAAGAAGAAGAAGTAAGAGCCCCGGGGACGTTTGGGGGGGTCGAGAGTCCGTCTCGCCCCCCATTTTTGTTGCCTTCCCCGTTCTGGGACGCCGCGCCGGCCCCCGGCCTCAGCCCAGGATGACGTGGGTCTCGAGCGCGTGTGCGACGCCGTCCTCGTCGTTCGTCGGCAGGAGCGGCAGGCCCAGCGCGATCAGCTCGGCGGGCGCGTTGCCCATCAAGAGCCCCCGCCCGGCGGACTCCAGCATCACGCGGTCGTTCCAGTTGTCGCCGATCGCGAGCGTCTCCTCCGCCGCGATGCCCCAGCGCCCGCACAGGAAGGCGAGCGCCTCGGCCTTGCCGACGCTCGGGTCGAGCACGTCGACGAGCGCGAAGCCGGTCGCGGGGTAGACGGTCCGCTCGAGCCGCGCCTCGTGCGCGAGCGCTTCGACGAGCGCGGCGTACAGCAGCTCGACCGGCGCGCGATCGCCGCCGAACATCACCTGGATCGGCTCCTCGCGCTCCATCGCCTCGACGAGGCCGTCGACGAGCCGCAGCTCGCCGCGCGCGCGCTCGAGGTAGTAGCCCACCAGCCCGCCCGGCCGCGCGCGCGCTTCGACCAGCAGCCAGCCCTCGCCGCGGCTGCCGCAGTGGACGATCGGCTCGATCCCCAGCGCGCGGCCGATCTCGATCGCGCGCCGCGCGACCGACCGCGCGAGCGTGCGGCAGCGGATGATGCGGCCCTCCTCGATCACGATCGCGCCGTTGTGCACGACGAGCGGCAGCGCCGCGCCGAGCTCCTCCGCCACGCGCCGTGCCGACGGGTGCCGGCGCCCGGTCACCAGCACCACGCGCACGCCGCCGCTGCGCGCCCGCGCCACGGCGTCGCGCGTGCGCGCCGAGACCGTCTTGTCGCTGCGCAGCAGCGTGCCGTCGATGTCGAGCGCCACCAGGCGCACGCGCGGGGCGGCCACGGCTACTCGCCCGTCCAGACCGTGACGCGCTCGATCACGTCGCCGGGCCGGATCCGGTCGACCGCCTCCATGCCCGCGGCCACCTGACCGAAGAGCGTGTAGCCGCCGTCGAGGTGCGGCTGCGGCGCGAGCGTGATGAAGAACTGGCTGCCGCCGGTGTCCTTGCCCGAGAGCGCCATGCCGACGGCGCCGCGCCCGTAGGCGCGCCGGGTGATCTCGCAGCGCAGCGCGTAGCCGGGGCCGCCGTTGCCGTCGCCGCGCGGGCACCCGCCCTGCACCACGAAGCCCGGCTCGACGCGATGGAAGGTCAGCCCGTCGTAGAAGCCGCGGCGCGCGAGCGCCACGAACGAGGCGCTCGTGAGCGGCGCCTCGACCACGTCGAGCCGGATCTCGATCGTGCCGTGGCGCGTCTTGAGGAACGCGCGCGGCGTGAAGAGCGCGACGCCCGGGCGCGGGTCGTAGGGCGCCATCGCCGCGCGGTAGTCGATGAGCGGCCGCAGCACTCGCTCGGGCCCGGGCTCCGGCGCCTCGCCGCCCAGCTCGCGCAGCAGCCCCGCGGCGCGCGCGCGGACCGCGCGCGCGGGATCCTTGCGCGCCACCTCGTCGAGCCCGGCCTTCGCCTCGTCGTCCTTCTGCGCCGCCAGCGCCACGACCGCCGCGATGCGCGCCTCGAGCTCGCCTTCGCCGTCGCCCAGGCCACGCCGCCAGGCCGCGACGAGCCGCGTCGACAGCGCCGCCGGCGAAAGCTCCCGGATCTGCTCCGCGGCCGCCACGCGCACGCCCAGGTCCGGGTTCTCGAGCTGGCGCGCCAGCGTGTCGAGCGCGTCCCGCCCGCGCGCCAAACGCAGCCCTTCGAGCACGGCGGGCAGCACGCGCGGGTCGCCGTCCTTCAGCATCGCGTGCAGGATGCCGACGCTCATCTCGTCCCCCGAGCGGCCGAGCACGCCGGCGAGTGCTGCGCGCACGAAGAAGACACGGTCGGGGTCGAGGCTCGAGAGCACGAGCGCGAAGCCGTCGCGGTCGCTGCGCGCCAGCGCCCCGAGCGCGGCGGCGCGAATCCAGGGCTCGGGCGACGCGACGAGGCCGACGAGCCGCTCCGAGAGCGAGCGGTCGCCCGGCAGGAGAGCGAGCGTGCGCAGCGCCTCGCGCCGCACCACGTCGCTCGGCGCGTCGAGCAGCGCCGCGGCGGCGGCAGTGCCGCGCGGGTCGCCGAGCGCCCCGAGCGCGCGCAGCGCCTGCATCGCCACCGTCGCGTCCCGATCCTGCGTGAGCGCCAGCAACCGTTCGAGCGAGGCCTGGTCCTTGAGCGCGCCCAGGCCGCGCGCGGCGAGCGCACGCTGCAGCGGCTCGTCGCTCGCCGCTGCAGCCGCGAGCAGCGGCCGCAGCTCGGGGCTCTCGAGCCGCATCGCGACCCAGGTGGCGGCCCACCAGTCGAAGCGCGGGCGCGCGCCGTCGAGCAGCGCGAGCTTCGCCGCCGGGACGTCCTTGAGCCGCGCGAGCGCGAACAGCGCCAGCCGCTGCTCGCCCCACTGCGCCGCGGCGTCGCCGGGGTCGTCGCCGCGCACCGTCATGCGGTCGATCGTCTTGGGCAGCGCCTCCACCAGCTGGCGCGCGATCGGGGCGGCCGCGCGCGGATCGCCGATCTTGCCGAGCGCCTCCGTCGCGCGCCCGCGCACCTGGGCGTCCGAGTCCTTGAGCGAAGCGAGCAGGCGCTCGACCGCCGCGGGGCTGGCGCAGAGGCCGAGCGCGAACGCCGCCGTGCGGCGCACCTCGACCTCCTGGTCGTTCAGGAGTTCGACGAGCGGCGGCACCAGCTCGGGCAGCGCAATGCGGCCGGCGGCGAGTGCCGCCCGCCGCCGCACGCCGCGGTCCGGGTCGTGCAGCAGGCGCTGGAGCTCGTCGCCGCCGGCGCTGCGCCGGTCCTCGAGCTCGAGAAGGCGCGCGAGCTTCTCGATGCGCGGCGGCGGTGGCGCCGGCCGGGTCGCGGGCGCGGCGCTCGCGAGCGTGGCGGCCGCGGCCGGGATCAGCAGCGCGAGCGCCGTCGCGAAGGTCCGCCGCATCCCTGCGATTATAGGAGCGGCTGGCGTCAGGCGACGGCGAGAAGGTCCGCCTCCGCCAGGCCGAGCCGGGCGCCCTCGGCCGCGATCCGCTCGCGCGCGCCGGGTCGCCCCACCGCGGCGAGGTGGAGCGCGCCGGCGACGCGCGCCGCCTCGGCGACCGGCACCACCGGCACGCCGTGGATCCGCGCTCCGAGCTTGCGCGGGTCCACCTCGACGAACGCGGCGAGCCGGTGGCCGCGCGCCAGCAGCGCGCGCGCCCAGGCCTTGCCGATCGGACCGGCGCCCCAGACCACGAGCGGGCGCGGGGCGGCGAGCGGGCCACGCTCGAGCGCGCGAAGCTTCAGCTCCAGGAAGCGCGCCTTCGCGTAGCGCGGGTCGCGCCGCGTGAGCCGGCGCGGGCCGTCGCGCCACGCGAGCAGCGTCTCGCCGAGCTTGGCGAAGCGCAGCCCGGCGTCGAGCGCGCGCAGCCACAGCTCGTAGTCCTCCGGGCACGCGCTCTCGCGGTAGCCACCGAGCGCTGCGAGCGCCGCGCGCCGCATCGCGACCGAGGGGTGGACGAGCGGCGACTCGACGAAGCGGGCGCGGCGGATCGCGTCGTGGTCGAGGAGCGTGTTCTGCCAGCTCACGTAGGCGGCCATGCCCGCGCCGATAGCAGCGCCCGGCGCGGCGATCGCCGCCACGCGGCTGCCGAGCACGTCGACCGACGGGTCGCGCTCCAGCCGCTCGACCTGCCGCTCCAGGCGGCTCAAGTGCGCGACGTCGTCCGCGTCCATCCGCGCGACGAGCCCCGCGCGCGCCTCGCCGATCGCGCGGTTGAGCGCTGGGACGAGTCCGAGCGGCGGCGTGCGCACCACGCGCAGCCGCGGGTCGGCGCGCGCTCGCGCGAGCAGCCGCTCGCCGCTGCCGTCCGCGGAGCCGTCGTCGACCGCGATCACCTCGTGATCGGCGAGCGTCTGGGCCGCGAGCGAGTCGAGGCAGGCGTCGAGCGTCTCCCCCGCGTCGCGCACGGGCAGCAGCACCGAGACGCGCGGCTTCACGCGCTCAGCCGTGGCGGACCACGAAGGCGCGCGCGGCCTCGAGCGCCGCCTCCGGCGTCGGCTCCTCGACCACGTAGAAGGGGCTGGCGCGTCCGGCACGCCAGCCCTCGCGCGAGCCGCGGCGGATCTCGACCAGGAAGCCGATCTCGGTGCGCGCGGGGTCGCTGAGCTCGTAGATCCACTCGTCCTTGCGCAGCGTCGAGTGGATCGCGTCCGGCGCCCACAGGCTGCGCGGCGGCTCGTGCGGGGCCTCGCGCCGCACCAGCCGGTCGATCACGCGCTGCGCGGTCTCGGGCAGGAACAGGAACTCGATCCCGTAGCCGACGTACGGCCAGCCCACCTCCGGCGCCTCGCGCGCGATCCGCCCCAGCACGCGCACGCGCCCCTCGGACTCGGGCAGGTCGATCTCGAGGTCGAGGTCCTCGGCGTCGATGCGGACCGGGCTAGCGAGCAGCATGCCATGCACGCTCAGGTTGCGGGACAGGCCGTAGAAGTGCTCGCCCTCGGCGCCGCGCTGGCTGCCGACGACCTGGACGTGCACCGGGATGCGGGCGCGCACGCGGCTCGGCACCTCGAGCAGCTTGGACACCCAGCTCTCGAGCACGAAGCGGTCGAGCGGTCGGCGCAGCGCGGCGTTGGCGCCCGCGGCGAGTGCTCCGCCCTCGGCGCCCTCCGGCTCGGTGGCCGGGATCATCGCCAGGATCGACACGCGGCGTCCGGCGCCGCTCTCGCGCACGCGGCGGATCGCCTCGACGAGCGTCGCGTCGGGCAGCTTGGGGCCGATCACCAGGAGCGACACGCCGTCGCGCGCGAGCGCGTCGAACATCTCGCGTGCCGAGGCCGCCTCCAGGACCAGGTCGGGAGCGCGCTGCAGGAAGCGCACCTCGAGCCGCAGCTCGCGCGCGTCGATCCCGGCCGTGAGGATGAGGCTCGCCATCGCGCTCAGCTCACGACCCGCTGGCGGCTGCGCCGGAACCGGAAGGCACGCTGGAACAGGTCCGGCAGCACGGTCTTCAGGCCGAACAGCGACGGCACTTGGTCGTAGTAGAGGCTGAGCCGGACGTCCTT
Source organism: uncultured Acidobacteriota bacterium (assembly GCA_963740655.1). Lineage (GTDB taxonomy): Bacteria > Acidobacteriota > Vicinamibacteria > Fen-336 > Fen-336 > DATBSL01. The sequence goes on along the minus strand of CAVUFF010000009.1, from coordinate 169,072 downwards.
GCGCCCGCCGCGCGCGATCTCGCTCACCAGGAAGCCGTAGCGCCCGATCCGGAGCGCGGCGCCCTTGGCGAGATCGCGACGCGCCGCGTCCTTGGCGTAGCCCGTGTACTGCACGCGCGGCTCGCTCAGGCGGCGGTGGAGCTCCGCGTCGAACGCCAGGTGGGCCTTGGCGCGCACGAAGTCGAGCGCGGGGATGCGCGCGCGCTCGGCGGGCGGGGTGAGCAGCAGCCGCTCGGCCTCCTGCGGCTTGAGCGCGCGCGCCGCGTAGTCGAGGTTGAGCGCGTGGATCTTGTCCTCGCGCGAGCCGCCGTCGGTCGCGGCCTCGAGCGCGCGCCGTACGCCGTCGACGTCGAGCGGCAGGAGCGCCGCGTCGCGCGGGTCGAGCCCGCGCGTGTCGAGGCCCTGGCCGCGCAGCTCGAGCTCGCGACGCTGCAGCGTGAAGCTGGCAGCCGCGCTCAACGAGTCGGGCACCAGGCTCAGCCCCTGCGCCGACCACGTCCCGTCGGGCGAGCGGTGGATGCGGTCGGTCGTCACGTGCAGCGGCTGGTCGGCCGCGAGCTCGAGCACCTCGAGGTCGCCGGGACCCGGGAACGAGCGCACCAGCAGCCCGAGCAACGAGACCAGGATCAGCAGCAGCGGCAGCACGAAGTAGCCGAAGATCCTGAGCTCGATCCCGACGCGCGGCGGCGCCGCGATGCGCTTCAGCACCGGCTCGATCTTGGCGAGACCCTCCGCGGGCGCGACGCGGAACACGAACTTGCGCAGCAGCACGCCGTCGTCCTTGAAGAACGCCGCCACGGTCTGGGCGAGAGGCGCGGCGGCGGCGCCGTTGGCGGCCCGCACCAGGTCGAGCACGAAGCCGGGCGACTGCTCGCGGTCATGCCCCGTCACCTCGCCGACCGGGTCGCCCACCAGCATCACGTAGAGCGGGATCTTCATCTCGCGCACCAGCTCCACGGTCTTGCGCATCGAGTGGGTGCGCGCGTCCCAGCCGGGCGGCACGTCCTGCCAGTCCTTGGGGTCGGGGTCCGCGATCGCGTCGGTCACCAGCACCTGCTTGAACTCGGTGCCCTTCGGGTAGCTCGCTGCCACCTCGCGCGCCTTCACGAACGCGTTGAAGAAGTCGGTCCACTGCCCGTCGTTGCGGTAGCGCGAGACGTCGTCGACGTAGACCTCGCTCCGGGCCCCGAACAGGATCAGCCGGTAGCGCTGCCCGTGCAGGAAGCTGAACATCCGCTCGAGCGCCGCCGTGCGCTCGGACCTAGGGTCGAGCGGCGGAAGCGAGGCGGAGTTGTCCACCAGGAACAGGATGACGGGGCCTTCGCCCGGGGGCGGCGGCGAGGGGACGCCTTGGCCCGGCTGCGCAGGACCCGCCAGGAGCGCGAGCACGACCAGGGCGGGCAGCATCGCCGAGCCGCGATTCTACACCGGCGGCTCTTTCTCCAAGCCGCGCGCGGCCGCGCGCGGGCGGCCACCAGCGGACAACTATAATCGCCCGATGAAAGCCGGCATCCTGGGCCTGTCGCTCGCGGGCAAGAGCACGCTCTTCCAGCTCCTCACCGGAACCCCGGCGGCCGCGCCGGGAGGCAAGCCCGAGCCGCGCCTGGGCATCGCGCGCGTTCCCGACCCGCGCGTGCCTCGGCTGGCGGCGCTCTTCAACCCCAAGAAGCAGACGCTCGCGACGGTCGAGTACGTCGACGTCCCGGGCGTCGCCAAGGGCGAGGGCAAGGCGCTCGTCGACCTGCCGGCGCTGCGCGGCGTGGACGCGCTCGTGCACGTCGTGCGCGCGTTCGAGTCGGAGAGCGCCCCGCACCCCGACGGCTCGACGGACGCGCTGCGCGACGCGAGGATGCTCGAGCTCGAGCTGATCCTCGCCGACCTCGCGACGGTCGAGCGCCGGCTCGAGCGGCTCGAAGCGAACATCAAGAAGGCGAACAAGCCCGAGGACGTCGCCGAGCGCGGGCTCTTCGAGCGGCTGAAGCAGGCGCTCGAAGCAGAGCGGCCGCTGCGCGAGCTGGGGCTCGGCGACGAGGAGCTCGCACGCCTGCGCGGCTACGCGCTCTTGTCGGGCAAGCCGCTGCTGCTGGTCGCCAACCTCGGCGAGGAGCAGATCAAGCAGGCCGCCGCGTGGCTCGACCGCTCCGGCCTGCGGGAGCTCGCGAGCAAGCCCGGGATCGGGTTGTGCGCGGTCGCCGCGCCGATCGAGGCGGAGATGGCCGAGCTCAAGCCGGAGGACGCGCAGGCGTTCCGCGAGGACCTCGGGCTCGCCGAGCCGGGGCTCGAGCGCGTGATCCGCTCGACCTACGAGCTGCTGGGGCTGGTGTCGTTCCTGACGGCCGGCGAGGACGAGTGCCGTGCGTGGACGATCAAGCGCGGCACGCGCGCCCAGCTCGCGGCGGGGACGATCCACTCGGACATCGAGCGCGGCTTCATCCGCGCGCAGGTGATGGCGTTCGACGACCTGGTGGCGGCCGGCTCGCTCGCCGCCTGCCGCGAGCGCGGCACGCTTCGGCTCGAGGGCCGCGACTACCTGGTCCAGGACGGCGACGTGATCGAGTTCAAGTTCAACGTCTGACGTCTCGCATGGCGAGCTGCCCGGCCTGCGGACGCGGCGTGGCGCGCGAGGGCGCGCGCTGCCTCTATTGCGGCGCGCCGCTCGGCGCCGCGGCGACCGCGCCTCGGCGTGGCGAGCCGCGCGTGGCCGCGAGGGCCGACGAGCCGGCGCGCCAGCTCGTGCTCGTCGACCTCGGGCGCTCTGAGCCGCAGTCGCTCGCGCAGGCGCTGAGGGTGTCGCGCTACGAGGCGGCGCTGCTGGTGCGGCGCGGCGGGCAGCACCTGGCGCGGGTCGCCGCGCCAGCCGAGGCGGCGGCGGAAGCCGAGCGGCTGTGCGCGCTCGGCGCGCCGGCCCTGGTCGTGCCGGAGGCCGAGGTGCGCGCTCGGCCGCTCGCGTGTGTGGCGGGCGAGCGTCACGGCGACGGCCTGCTGCTGCGCAGCAGCGAAGGAAAGTTCGCGCTCGGCCGCGGCGAGACGCTGCTCGTGGTGAGCGGGCCGATCACGCGCGAGCACCTGGCGACCGACGGGCGCCGCAAGATCCTCACGGCAAAGCTCGAGGAGGGCTTTCGCTTCCACCTGCACCGCCGCGGCGAGACGAGGCCGCTCGAGCTCGACGCCGACAACCTCGAGGTCGACTTCGCGGTGAGCGGCTCGGCCCGGCTCGAGCTCGAGAGCTGGCTCGCCGACGTGGCGGCGGGCGCGCCGCGCGACGCCGGCTTCGCGCGCCTCACGCCCGTGCTCGCGCCCGCCGAGCCGGACGCGACGTCGGGCGCGCTCGCCGCCGCGGGCTCGCTCGCCGCCGCGGCGCGCGGCGACGCGCCGGCCCGCGTGCTGCTCGACAACCTGGCGCAGTTCCGCTTCTACTCGGGCTGCCTCGCCGCCGCCCGGCGACGCCTCTAGCTCACGGCGCCGCGAGCCGGCGTGCTAGGGTCACGCGATGCCCGGCCGGAGGCGTGAGTGGCTGCCGCTCCTGCTGCTCGCCGCGGCGCCCGTCGTCGCGTACGCGCCCGCGTGGCACGACGGCCGGCTGCTCGCCCCGGGCGAGGGCGCCGCGCTCGACCTGCCGCTGCGCGTGCTCGCGCTGCGCTCCTGGCAGCGCGGCGAGGTGCCGTCCTGGAACGACGTGTCGTTCTCCGGCACCCCGCTGCTCGCCTCCTATCGGCCGGGCGCGCTCCACCCGCTGACGCTGCTGCTCGCGCCGCTGCCGCCGCTCGTGGGTTTCCAGCTGCTGGTGCTCGTCTCGCTCGCGCTCACCGCACCCCTCGCCTATCTCTACGCGCGCCGCCTCGGGGCGCAGGCCGTGGGCGCGCTCGTCACGGCGCTCGGCTTCGCGCTCGGGCCCTATCTGGTCGCGCACCTCGGCGATACCGCGACACTCGTGGCTGCGCCCGCGCTGCCCCTGCTGCTGCTCGCGGCGGAGAACCAGCTCGTGCGCTCGGGCGCAAGCCGGCTGCGGATCGCCGGGCTCGCCGCCGCCTGCGCGCTGGTGCTGCTCTCCGGCTCCTGGGACGCCGTCCGCGCCGCCGCGCTATTGCTGGGCGCGCGGCTCGCGCTGGCGTTCCTGCCGCGCCTGCTGCGCGGTCAGCCGCTCGACGCCGCGCGGCTCGCGTCGATCCTGGCCGGTCTCGGCGCGGGCGCGCTCCTCGCCGCGCCGCAGCTCGCGCCGACCCTCGCCGGCCTCGGCGCCGCCGCCCGCAGCGAGCCCTCGCCCGCCTTCGCCGCGGCCGCGCCGCTCGCGGGGGTGGCCGGCTTCGTCGTGCGCTACGTCTCGCACTCGCCCGCGCCGATCTTCGCGCTCGCCGCGGTGCCGCTGCTGCGTACGGTTCCGGCGCTCCGCGCCGCGGCCGGCGCCGTGCTGCTGGTGCTGGTGCTGTTCGCCGTCCGCGGCGGCCCCGACGTGCGCGGCCCGCTGCCGCTCGCGTTCGACCTCGCGCTGGCCGTGCTCGCCGGCCTCGCGCTGTCGGCGCAGTGGCGAGCGCGCCGCGAGGCCGCGGCAGCCCGCGTCCGCCGCCTGGCGCTGGTGGCGGCGCTCGCGTCGGCCGCGGCGCTGTCCGTCGCCACCACCGTCACGGGGCCGCTCGCTCCCGAGCTGCAGGCGCCCGTCGGCCTGCTGGCGCTCGCGCTGGTGCTGCACTTCGCGCTCGCGGGCTCCGCCGACCCGGTCTACGCGCACCTGTTCCTGCTGCCGCTCGCCGTCTCGTTCCTGCTGCAGCCGCTCGGACGCCAGGCCTGGGCCGGCGCGCCGAGCGTCGCCGAGCTCCGCCAGCCGACGCCGACGCGCGCAGCGCTCGACCGCGTGATGGGCGAGCGCGCCGACGAGCGCCTCCTGTCGCTCAGCACCGGCTGGCCGGCTGCGCGCGCGCGCGACCTGGCGTGGGCCAACGGCGCGGCCTTCAACGGACATCACAACGCCAACGGCTACGACCCGCTCGTGCCCCGCGAGCGCCTCGCCGCGCTCGGCGACATGCGGGCCGACGGCACCGCCACCCGCGCGCTCGTCGAGAGCGACCCGGGCCGGCTCGAGCTGCTCGGCGTGCGCTGGGTCCAGGTGCCGACCGAGGCGCTCGCGGTCCCCGCCGACGAGCACGGGCTCGGCGAGCCGCTCGACGTGGTGGTCGAGCCACAGCACCCCGCGCTCCTCGAGCTGCCGATCACGCTTGCCACCGAGGTGCGCCTCGCGAGCTTCCTCGCCAACGCCGTGGAGGTCGAGGACGGCCGCGTGGTGGCCGAGTGCACGGCGCGCCTCGCGTCCGGCCGCGAGATCGTGCTGCCGTTGCTGGCCGGCAGGGACACCGCGGAGTGGGCCTGGGACCGGCCCGACGTGCGCGGGCGCGTGCGCCACGCGCGGCCTGCGGCCCGCGCGAGCTTCGTCACGCCGCAGGGCGCCGCCGGTTACCAGTACCTCGCCCGCCTGCCGCTCGGCGCGCGCTACGCCGTGCGCTCGCTGCGGCTGCGCTCGCTCCCCGGCGCGCCGCCGCTGCGGCTGGTGCGGGCCGGCCTCTACGACGGCGAGACGGGCCGCGCGCGCGGCGCCTCGAGCGTCGCCGCCTTCGTGAGCGACGAGGTGCGGCTCGCCGAGGCCGCGGCGACGCCGCTCGTCAGCCTGTTCGAGGTCCGGCGCGGGATCGGGCCCGCTTGGGTGGTCGACTCGCTGCGGCGGCTGCCCGACGCCGCGCGCGTGCTGGACGTGCTGCGGGCGCCGACGCGGCTCGGGGTCGACGCACGCCGCGAGGCGCTCGCCGCCGCGGCCGACGTCGCGGGAGTCGAGCTGCCGCCGGGCAGCCGCTCGCAGGCCGCGGACGTGCCGCGCGCCGCGGGCGGGCGCATCGTGGTGCGCGCGGCCGGGCCTGGGCTGCTCGTGGTCGGCGAGGGCTACGACCCCGGCTGGAGCGCGCGCGTCGACGGCGTCGCGGCACGCGTGCTGCGCGTCAACGCCGACCGCATCGGCGTCGTGCTGCAGGCCGGGACGCACCGGATCCTGCTCGCGCACGCGGCGCGCGGCTTCGGCCTCGGAGTGGTCGTGGCCGGGGTCGCGGCCTGCGCGCTCGCGCTCCTCGAGCTGCGCGCGCACTCCGGTTGACCCTGGAGAAGCGCGCGTGCTAGCGTGCTCGATTTCGGGCGAGCCTGATCTCATGAGCAGAGCCGACGCACCCGGCCTCAGCATCTTCTTCCCGGCCTACAACGACGCCGGCACCATCGCGAGCCTCGCGCTCGTGGCGCACATGGCCGCACGCAGCCTGACCGACGACTACGAGGTGATCGTGATCGACGACGGCAGCCCGGACCACACGGGCGAGCTGCTCGACGAGATGGCGCGCCACTTCGCGTGGCTCAAGGTCGTCCATCACCCGAGCAATCGGGGCTACGGCGGCGCCCTGCGCACCGGGTTCGAGACCGCCTCCAAGGAGCTCGTCTTCTACACCGACGGCGACGCCCAGTACGACCCGCGCGAGGTCGCCCGGCTGCTGGCCGGCGCTCGGCGCGGAGGTGGACTTCGTCAACGGCTACAAGATCTCGCGCCACGACCCGCTGCACCGGATCGTGATCGGCCGGGTGTACCACTGGTTCGTGAAGCTGGCGTTCGGGCTCCGGCTGCGCGACGTCGACTGCGACTTCCGCCTGATGCGCCGGAGCGTGTTCGAGAAGGTCCGCCTCACGCGCTCCTCGGGCGTGATCTGCGTCGAGCTCATGAAGAAGGTGCAGGACCACGGCTACCGCATCGCCGAGGTGCCGGTGCACCACTTCCACCGCAGCCACGGCAAGAGCCAGTTCTTCAACTTCCCGCGCGTGGCGCGCACGCTGCGCGACCTCGCCCGGCTCTGGTTCGAGCTCGTGGTGAAGCGGCGCCACCTCGCGCCAGGCACCGAGCACGCATCGGCGCCGCGCGCGGCCGTCCGGTGAGCGACCACCGCGACTTCTATCGGGACCGCAGCGTCCTCGTCACCGGCGGGCTCGGCTTCATCGGCTCGAACCTGTGCCGCGCGCTCGCCGACCTCGGCGCGCGCGTCACCGCGGTCGACAGCCTACTGCCCGACTACGGCGGCAACCTGTTCAACCTCGACGGCTACGACGCCCAGGTCCGCGTCAACATCGCGGACGTGCGGGGCCACGGCATGGAATACCTGGTCCGCGGCCAGGAGGTGCTGTTCAACCTGGCCGGCCAGGTGAGCCACATCGACTCGATGAGCGATCCCGTGACCGACCTCGAGATCAACTGCACCAGCCAGCTGCGGCTGCTCGAGGCGTGCGCCGCTCGAACCCGGAGGCGCGGGTGGTCTACGCGGGCACGCGCCAGATCTACGGGCGCCCGCTCTACCTGCCGGTCGACGAGAAGCACCTGCTGCAGCCGGTCGACGTGAACGGCATCAACAAGATCGCGGGCGAGTTCTACCACCTCCTCTACCACCAGGTGTACGGGATCCGCGCCTCCTCGCTGCGGCTCACCAACACCTACGGCCCGCGGCAGCTGATCCGCCACAACCGCCAGGGCTTCATCGGCTGGTTCGTGCGAAAGGCCGCGCTCGGGGAGGAGATCCAGATCTTCGGCGACGGCAGCCAGAAGCGCGACTTCAACCACGTCGACGACGTGGTCGACGCCTTCCTGCGCGCGGGGGCGAGCGACGCCGCGCTCGGCCAGGCGCTGAACCTCGGCGACGAGCACCCGGTCTCGCTGCTCGAGCTCGTGAAGCTGCTGCTGGAGGTGGCGGGCGGCGGCTCCTACGTGCTGGTGCCGTTCCCGCCCGAGCGCAAGCGCATCGACATCGGCGACTTCTACTCCGACATCCGCCGCGTACGCCAGACGCTCGGCTGGGCGCCGAGCGTCCCGCTGCGCGAGGGCCTGGCGCAGACGGTCGCGTACTATCGCCGCCACCGGGAGCACTACCTGTGAGCGACGTGCCGTTCGTGGACTTCAAGGCGCACGTCACGGCGCTGCGCCCGGAGCTCGACGCGGCGCTCCGCCGCGTGCTCGACTCCGGCTGGTTCATCCTCGGGCCCGAGGGCAAGGCCTTCGAGCGCGAGCTGGCCGAGGCGCTCGGCGCGCGCGACGCGGTCGCGGTCGGCAACGGCACCGACGCGATCCACCTCGCGCTCCGCGCGCGCGGGGTCGGCGACGGCGACGAGGTCGTCACCACCTCGATCTCGGCAGCGTTCTCGGCGCTCGCCATCCTGCAGGCCGGCGCGCGGCCGGTGTTCGTCGACGTCGACCCGCGCACGCTCAACATCGACCCGGCGGCCGCCGCGCGCGCGATCACCGCCCGCACCCGGGCGCTCTTGCCGGTGCACCTCTACGGTCACGCGGCCGACATGGACCCGCTGCTCGCGCTCGCGCGCGAGCGCGACCTCGCGCTGGTCGAGGACGCCTGCCAGGCGCACGGCGCGCTGTATCGCGGGCGGCCGGTGGGGACGCTCGCGGGCGACCAGGGCCTCGGCGCGCTCTCGTTCTACCCGACCAAGAACCTGGGCGCGCTCGGGGACGGCGGCGCGATCCTGGTGAACGATCCCGAGACCGCCGCGCGCCTGCGCCAGCTCAGGAACGGCGGCCAGCGCGACCGCTACCACCACGAGAGCTTCGGCGTGAACACGCGGCTCGACGAGCTGCAGGCGGCGCTGCTGCGCGTCGGCCTGCGCCACCTAAAGGCGTGGAACGAGCGGCGGCGGCAGCTCGCGGCCTTCTACACGCGCGAGCTCGCCGGCAGCGGCGTCGAGCCGCTCGCCGAGCAGCCGTACGCCCGCTCGGTCGCGCACCTCTACGTCGTGCGCCATCCGCGGCGCGACGCGCTCGCCCGGGCGCTCGAGCGGCGCGGGATCGGCAGCCTGATCCACTTCCCGATCCCGCTCCACCTGCAGCCCGCGTTCGCGTTCCTGGGCGGAAGGCCCGGCCAGCTGCCGGTCGTCGAGCGCGCGGCGCGCGAGATCCTGTCGCTGCCGCTCTACCCCGAGCTCGACGACGCAGCGGCGCGGCGCGTGGTGGACGCCGTCCGTGCCGCCGCCGGGGAATGCTAGCATCCGGAGGCATGAAAAACCCCCAGGAGGAGCTCGCGGCGAGGATCGCGACCCAGCAGGCGCACGTCGGCGTGATCGGGCTCGGCTACGTCGGGCTTCCGCTCGCGCTCTTGTTCGAGGAGCGCGGCTTCCGCGTGACCGGCTTCGACGTCGACCCGAGGAAGCCCGAGGCGCTCGCGCGCGGCGAGTCCTACATCCGCCACATCGGCAAGGAGCGCGTCGCGGCGGCCTTCAAGCGCGGGCGCATCGAGGCCACGACGGCTTTCGACCGCCTGGCCGAGTGCGACGCGATCATCGTGTGCGTGCCGACGCCGCTCGGGCAGCACCGCGAGCCCGACCTCTCGTACGTGCAGAAGACCGCCGAGGAGATCGCGAAACGGCTGCGGGCCGGCCAGCTCGTCGTGCTCGAGTCGACCACCTATCCGGGCACGACGCGCGAGGAGCTGCTGCCGCGCTTCGAGGCGCGCGGGCTCGCGTGCGGCCGCGACTTCTTCCTCGCCTTCTCGCCCGAGCGCGAGGATCCCGGCAACCGCAGCTTCAACACGCAGACGATCCCCAAGGTCGTCGGCGGGATGGACGAGGCCTCGCTCGAGGTGGCGGTGGCGCTCTACAGCGCCGCGATCCAGACGGTGGTGCCGGTCTCGTCGCCCGAGGTCGCGGAGGCCGCCAAGATCCTCGAGAACGTGTTCCGCGCGGTCAACATCGCGCTCGCCAACGAGATGAAGGTGGTGCTCGACCAGATGGGGATCAACGTCTGGGAGGTGATCGAGGCGGCGAAGACCAAGCCCTTCGGCTTCATGCCGTTCTACCCGGGCCCCGGCCTCGGCGGCCACTGCATCCCGCTCGATCCCTTCTACCTCACCTGGAAGGCGGCGGAGCACGGCGCCTGGGCGCGCTTCATCGAGCTCGCCGGCGAGATCAACACCTCGATGCCGACGCACGTGGTCGAGCGCACCGCGCACGCGCTCAACGGCCACGCGCGCAGCCTGAAAGGCTCGAGGGTGCTGGTGCTGGGCCTATCGTACAAGGCGGACATCGACGACGACCGCGAGTCGCCCTCGTTCGAGATCATCGAGCGCCTGCGCGCGGCCGGCGCCGAGGTGGCGTACTGCGACCCCTACATTCCGGTGGCCAAGGCCGGCCGCGAGCACGACATCGGGCTCGCCTCGGTGCCCTGCAGCGCCGAGGAGTTCGCGCGCCACGACGTGCTGCTCGTCTCGACCGCGCACTCCGACTTCAAGGACAAGGCGCTCTACGCGCGCGTCAAGCTGGTCGTGGACACGCGCAACCTGCTGGCGCCGCTCGGGCTCGGAGCCCGGGGCGCCCCCGGCCCCGAGGTGGTGCGAGCCTGAGCGAAGTCCCGAACGCTCCGCGCGTGCTCGTGGTCGTGCCCACCTACAACGAGCGCGAGAACATCGCACCTCTCGTCCGCGAGCTGCTGGCGCAGGGCGAGGGCATCTGCGTGTGCGTGGCGGACGACGGCAGCCCCGACGGCACCGCGGACGCGGTGCGTGGCGTGATCGCCGAGCACCCGGGCAGGGTCGAGCTGCTGCTGCGCAAGGAAAAGGCCGGGCGCGGCGCGGCCGTGATCGCCGCCTTCAAGCGCGGGCTCGCCGACCCGCGCGGCTTCGAGGTCTTCTTCGAGATGGACGCCGACTTCTCACACCACCCGCGCGAGCTGCCGAAGTTCCTGGCCAAGCTCGTGCCGGGGCACGAGGGCGGCTGCGACATGGTGGTGGGCTCGCGCTACGTGCCGGGCGGCGGCAGCTCCGACTGGGGCTACTGGCGCCCGCTCCTGTCGGCGTTCGCCAACCGCTACATCGCGGCGGTGGCGGGCGTGCCGATCCGCGACACCACGAGCGGCTTCCGCGCCTACCGGCGCGCGGTGCTCGAGGAGACCGAGTTCGACCGCATCAAGATCCGCGGCTACGTCGTGCACGGCGAGATGGCCTACCAGGCCTACGTCCACGGCTTCCGGCTGGGCGAGGTGCCGATCCACTTCAAGAACCGCGCGCGCGAGGCCTCGAAGCTGAGCGCTGAGGAGATCTACACCGCGCTCGTGAACTTCGCGCTGCTGCGCCTGCGCTACGGCCTGCGCCCGCGCCGCCGGCCGCAGCGCGGGGCCTGACTCCTCCGCTGCCACTCGGCGTGCGCGAGCCACCGCGGCGCGGCCCGCGAGCGTGGTAGGGTGAGGGCCGCATGAAGGCGGCGACGCTCGCGGTCGGCGGCCGGCTCGTCGGGCAGGGCCAGCCGTGCCTGGTCGTCGCGCACGCCGGCAGCGGTCACCAGGGCAAGAGCACGGCGGCGCTGCGCCTGATCGAGGCCGCCTTCCAGTCCGGGGCCGACGCGATCGCCTTCTCGGTCTTCCGCGCCGGCGAGCTCGTCGCCCGCCGCCATCCCGAGCGGCTCGAGCTGGAGGCGGTCGAGCTCGAGCCGCGCGAGTGGCGCCGCGTGCTGGAGGCGGCGAAGGCCTCGGGGCTGCTGGTGGTGGCCGAGGTGTTCGACGCCGCGTCGCGCGACGTCGCGCTCGAGGCGGGCGTCGACGCGCTCCAGAGCCACCCGACCGACCTCGACCACCCCGAGCTGCTGCGCGCGCTCGCGGGTAGCGGACGCCCGCTGCTGCTCGGCGCGGGCCAGGGCGACGAAGCGCTGGTGCGCGCCGCGCTCGCCCTCGCCGGCCCCGCGGTGGCGCTGCTCGTCGGTCCCGCGTCGGCACCCGCGGCGCCCGAAGAGCTGCGGCTCGCGGAGCTCGAAGCGCGGCGCGAGCGCCACGGCGTGCCGATCGGGCTCGGCGACGCGACCGACGGCGCGTCCGCCTTCGCGCTCGTCGCACCCGCGCTCGCGGCCGCGCACGGCGCCGCCTTCGTCGAGAAGCGCATCGCACTCGACCGCAGCCGCAAGGGGCGCGAGCTGGCGGCGGCGCTCGTGCCCTCGGAGTTCTACCGGATGGTGGAGCTGCTGCGCCAGGCCGAGCGTGCGCGCGGCGAGGGCGCGCCGCCCGAGGCCGCCCCGCAGGCGGCGCGCGGGCGCTCGATCGTGGCCGCCGCGCTGATCGCGCGCGGCGACGTGCTGACCGCCGAGCGGCTGCAGTTCAAGCGCACCGACGAGCGCACGCCGCGCGGGCTGGCGCCCGCCGAGGCGCACCGCGTGATCGGGCGGCGCGCGGCGCGGCCGATCCAGGCCGACGAGACGATCAAGGAGGACATGCTCGAATGAAGGCGCTCATCACCGGCGGCGCGGGTTTCGTCGGCAGCCACCTGGCCGAGGCGCTGCTCGAGCGCGGCGACGAGGTGCACTTGATCGACAACCTGTCGACCGGCTCGATCGACAACGTCTTGCACCTCAAGGCGAGCAAGCGCTTCTCCTACACGATCGACAGCGTGCTCAACGAGCCGCTGCTGGCGGAGCTGGTCGACCGCGCCGAGGTGGTGTTCCATCTGGCCGCCGCGGTCGGGGTGCGGCTGATCGTCGAGAGCCCGGTCAACACCATCGAGACCAACGTGCACGGCACCGAGATGGTGCTGAAGCTCGCGAACAAGAAGCACAAGAAGGTGCTGCTCACCTCGACCTCCGAGGTCTACGGCAAGGCCGACTCGGTGCCGTTCCGCGAGGACGGCGACCTCGTGATGGGTCCCACCGCCAAGGGGCGCTGGAGCTACGCCTGCAGCAAGGCGATCGACGAGTTCCTGGCGCTCGCGTACCACAAGGAGAAGCGGCTGCCGGTCGTGGTCGCGCGCCTGTTCAACACGGTCGGGCCCCGCCAGACCGGGCGCTACGGCATGGTGATTCCGAGCTTCGTGAAACAGGGGCTGCTCGGCCACCCGATCACGGTGTTCGGCGACGGCACGCAGACGCGCTGCTTCACCTACGTCAGCGACGTGGTCTCGCAGCTCATAGCACTCGCGGTCGACGAGCGCGCCGTCGGCCAGGTGTTCAACGTGGGCAACGACCGCGAGGAGGTCACGATCCTCGAGCTCGCACGCCGCGTGAAGGAGCGTACCGGCGGCCGCAGCGCGATCGAGCTGGTGCCGTACGACCGCGCCTACGAGGAGGGCTTCGAGGACATGCTGCGCCGCGTGCCCGACCTCGCCAAGCTGCGCGCGCTCACCGGCTACGAGCCTAAGGTGGGCCTCGACAAGATCCTGGAGCGGGTGATCGACTACTTCACCTCCGACGCCACGCGGCTGTGAAGCCGGCCGAGTACCGCCGGATGTTCGAGGCGGAGGAGCGCCAGTGGTGGTACGCGGGGCAGCGCGCGGTGGCGCTCGCGCTCTTCGAGCCCTGGGCACGCGGACGCCCCCTGAGCCTGCTCGACGCCGGCTGCGGCACGGGCTACAACCTGCTCGCGCTCGCGCGCTTCGGCAGGACGCTCGGCGTCGACCTGTCCGCCGACGCGATCGAGTTCTGCCGCGAGCGCGGAGTGCGCGCCGTGCGCGGCTCGGTGCTGCGGCTGCCGTTCGCGGACGCCGCCTTCGACGCCGTCACCTCGTTCGACGTCATCTACCACGACTGGGTCGAAGACGACCGCGAAGCGCTCGCGGAGATGGCCCGCGTGCTGCGGCCCGGCGGAGCGCTCTTGGTTCGGGTGCCGGCGCTCGAGCTGCTGCGCGGGGCGCACGACGCCGAGGTGCTGACGCGGCGCCGCTACACGCTCGGCGAGCTGCGCGCGCTCGTTGAGGCCGCCGGCCTGCGCGTGCGGGGCGCGAGCTACGCGAACGCGCTGCTCTTCCCCGTGCTGCTCGCGCGGCGCACGCTCGACCGCCTCTTCGCGCGGCACGGCTCGGACGTCGGCTTCCTGCCGCCTCTCGTCGAGCGGCTGTTCCGCGGCCTGATGGGCGTCGAGGCCTGCGGCGTGCGCTGCGGGCTGCGCTTCCCGATCGGCGCGAGTGCTCTGGTGCTGGCGCTCAAGCCGGGGCCTGGCACGCCACCGGCCCCGCATCCCTCCCTCGCCTCGCCCGAGTGAGGCGGGCTGCTGCGCGAGCCCGCCGCCTCAGCGTCGCGCGACGAGGGCGTAGTCGAGGGGCGCGAACAAGAGCGCGTTGAGACGTGCGACGTTCTCGTTGAGCGCCCGCACCACCGGCGGCGGCAGGCCGCCCGTCGGCACGAGGTGCAGCTTCACGTCGTCCGGCACCGGCGAGCGCAGCTCGACGCGCGCGTCGCTGAAGCCGGCGGCGGCGGCCATGAAGCGCAGCGTCTCCGGATGCAGCGGTCGCACATGGGTCGGGTCGCGCACGTAGACGTCGAAGAACGCGAGCGCCGACGAGACGTTCACGGTCTCGAGCACGAGCAAGCCGTCGCGGCGCAGCGCACGGTGCGCGGCCGCGAGCAGCCCCTGCAGCCGGGCCGGCTCGAGGTGCTCGGCCACCTGCGCGGCGAACACCGCGCCGAGCGCGGCCGGCGCCTGCTGCTCGAGAAACGCCACGAGGTCGCCGGCAGCCACGTCCAGGCCCTTGGCGCGGCACTCCTGCACGGCGCTGGCATTGCCTTCGACGCCGCGCGCCTCGATTCCCGCGTCCCGCAGCAGCTCGAGCAGCTCGCCGCGGCCGCAGCCGAGGTCCACGACGGGGGCGTGCCCGCGCAGCAGCTCGACGTAGTCCCGCTGGCGCGCGCGCAGCTCGTCGCGCGAGCCGCGGAAGCGGTTCTCGAAGGCGGTGTAGACCGAGTCGTCGGCCGCGCGCGACGCGGTGCGCGCCTGCTCGGGCAAGGGTGCGTGCGCGGCGAGTCCCTCGCGCAGCGCGCGCAGCTCCTCGGAGAGCGTCTCGACGCGGTCGCGGAGCGCTACGAGGCCCGAGAGTCGCTCCGCCATCTGCTCGAGCCGCCTGCCGAAGATCTCGAGCAGCTGCTGCGCCTCGGTCGGCGCGCGCGCGATGCGCACGTCGTCGCGCGCGTCGACCACCGGCTCCACGCGCTGCGCGTAGCCCACGAGCGCCGACGCCAGGTCGGCGAGCCGCCCGTGGTAGGCCGTGCTCTGCTCGCGCTGCGCGTTCAGCAGCCGCACCAAGAGCGCGTTGAAGCGCGCCTGGCGCTCGAGCGCGGGGCTCAGCGCGTCCCACGCGCGCCGCGCGAGCGCCGCCGTGAGGCCCGCGGCCCGCGGGCCGGGGGCTGGCGTCCAGAGCTCGTTGAGCTCGCTCAGCAGCGCGCGCGCCTCGGGGCCCGCCTCCTCGGGAAGCGCCGCGCGCGCCTTTTCGTCGAGCGCGGCGAGCGCCTGGGCATACGAAGCCTCGGCGTCCTCGAGCCTGCGGCGCAGCGCCTCGAGCTCGGGGAGCGGCTTCGCGTCGGCCACGGCGGATTGTAGAATGCGAGACTCCGGGATGCACGACCGTGGCTGAGACGCACGACGAGCGCGCCGCGGAGTCGTCTGCCGCCGCGCCGGACCTCGGCCCGGTGAACGCGAGCTGGAGCAAGGCCACGCGCGGGCACGGCGTGCTGGGCCGGCTGCTGGCCTGGATCCAGCGGCCCCAGCTCGAGGCGCAGCGCGCGTTCAATTCCGACCAGGTGCGGCTCGACAACGCGTTCCTGCGCTACGTCGAGGAGCGCCTGGCGGCCACGCACCGCCACTACGACCGCATCCTCGGGCGCACCGGCCAGCGGCTCGACGAGGTCGACGCGCGGCACCGCCTGCTCGAGCGCGAGCTGGTGCAGCACGTGCACGACCTGGCGCAGCGCATCGACCTCGCGCTGCTGGAGGCGGACCGCGGCCGGCCGGCCCTGGAGCAGGCGCTCGCCGAGCTGCGCGCGCAGGTCGCCCGGATCGAGGAAGCACTCCACTCCAGGGCCAGATGAAGTCGGTCCTGGTCTGCGCCGCCCAGGCGCCTTTCGTCAGCGGCGGCGCCGAGATCCTCGTGCGCGAGCTGGTCGCGAGCCTGAAGCGGCGCGGCTTCCGGGTGGACGTGGTGAGCCTGCCGTTTCACGGCTATCCTCCGCTCGAGGTGCCGCGTCAAGCGCTCGCGTGGCGGCTGCTCGAGCTGCGGCAGGTCACCGGCGACTCGGTCGACCTCGTGATTTCCACCAAGTTCCCGAGCTACCTGGTGCGCCACCACCGCAAGGTGGCCTGGGTGTTCCACCAGTACCGCGAGGCCTACGAGCTCATCGGCACCGAGCTCAGCCCGCTCACCGAGAGCAGCGAGGACCGCGGGACCGTCGAGACGATCCGCGCGATGGACAAGAGCGCGCTCGGCGAGTGCCGCGCGCTCTTCGCGATCTCGAAGAACGTCGCGAGCCGGCTCGCGCGCTTCTCTGGCCTCGCCGCGACCCCGCTCTACCCGCCGCCGCAGCTCGTGGGCCGCTACCGCTGCGACTCCTACTCCGACTTCCTGCTCTGCCCCGGCCGGCTGGACCACGCCAAGCGGCCGGAGCTGGCGCTGCGAGCGCTCGCCCGCTCGCGCTCCTCGGCGCGGCTCAAGCTCACGGGCGACGGCCCGCTGCGCGGCGACCTCGAGCGGCTGGCGGGCGAGCTCGGGATCGCCTCGCGCGTGGACTTCCTCGGTATCGTCTCCGAGGAGGACCTGCTCGCCCTCTACGCCGCGTGCCGGGCGGCGCTCTACGTGCCCTTCGACGAGGACTACGGCTTCGTGCCGGTCGAGGCCTTCCTCTCGAGCAAGCCCGCCGTGACCTGCTCCGACTCCGGCGGACCGCTCGAGTTCGTCGAGGACGGCCGCAGCGGCTATGTGGCCCTCCCGCAGCCCGAGGCGCTCGCCGACGCGATCGACCGGCTGTTCGCGCTGCCAGCGGCGCGGCTCGCGGAGCTCGGCGAGGAGGGACGCCGTCGCGTCGCCGGCATCGGCTGGGACGCCGTGGTCGACCAGCTGACCGAGCTCGTGCGATGAGGCTCGCGCTCTGGACGCCGACCGCTGGCGCGCTCGCGGCCGCGGCGCCGCTCGTGGCGCGCGAGTTCGAGACGCTGCTCGTCGGCACGCCTCCGGACCCGCGCCCGGACGTGGACGTCGACGTCTACGAGCTGAGCGGCGCGCCGGCCTACGGCTACGTCTACCGGGCGCTCCTCGAGCGCCCGGGCCTGGTGCTGCTGCGCGAGTGGAACCTGCACGCGCTCGTGTTCGCCGAGACGGCGGGGCGCGGCAGCCCGCACGCGTACCGGCGCGAGGCGCGGCGGGCGCACGGCGAGCTGGGCACGTTCGCGGCGCGCCAGGTGCTCGCCGGTCTCGGCGGCGCGCTGACGCGGCTCGTGCCGATGAACAGGCGCGTGCTCGAGGCGAGCCTCGGGCTCGTGAGCTTCGACGCGGACGTCGCGGCGCGCGCGGCCGTGCTGCTGCCCGCGCGGCCGGTGCTCGAGCTGCGCGCGCCCGAGTCGGCGCTCGACGACGCCGCGGCGCTGCTCGCGAAGGTGCTGCTGCGCCTCGTCAACAAGCTGGCGGCCGAGGTCGAGCCCGCGCGGCGCGAGGCGAAGGCGCGGCGCGCGCAGGAGACGACGCCGCTCGGCGCGGCGCTCGCGGAGCTCGCCTGGTCGGCGCGCGAGCTCGGGCTGCCGGGCCCGCCCGACGGGACCGCGGAGCTGGTGACGCCGCTCTTCCCCGGCGCGCGATGAGCGAGCCGCGCCTCTCCGTCGTGATCCCGGCCTACAACGAGGCCGAGCGGCTGCCGGCGACGCTCGAGCGCGTGCGCGGCTTCCTCGAGGCTCGCGGCGAGCCGTTCGAGCTGGTCGTCGCCGACGACGGCTCGACCGACGCCACGGCGCAGCTCGCGCGCGCGGCGCGTGTCCCGGTGACGCTGCTGCGCCAGCCGACGAACCGCGGCAAGGGGCACGCGGTGCGCACGGGCATGCTCGCCGCGCGCGGCGAGCGGCGGCTGATGACGGACGCCGACTTGTCGACCCCGATCGAGGAGCTGCCGAGGCTCGAGGCGGCGCTGGCGCAGGGCTTCGACGTGGCGATCGGCTCGCGCGCCGTCCCTGGCGCGCGGATCGAGGTGCACCAGCCGGCCTACCGGGAGGCGATGGGCCGCCTGTTCAACCGCCTGGTGCAGGCGCTGCTCTTGCCCGGGCTCGAGGACACGCAGTGCGGCTTCAAGCTCTTCAGCGCGGCGGCCGCCGCGACGGCGTTCGCCGCCTGCCGCCAGGACGGCTTCTCGTTCGACGTCGAGGCGCTCTACGTCGCACGCCGGCGCGGGCTGCGGATCGCCGAGCTGCCGGTGGTGTGGCGCAACCACGCGGCGACGCGGGTGGGCTTCGGCAAGGGCGCGCTCGCGTTCCTCGACCTCGCGCGGATCCGGCTCGCGGCCGCGCGCGGCCGCTACGGACCTGAAGCACCCGGATCACGCCCCACGTAGCGCACCTCGGCGCGCCCGCGCAGCTCGCGCACCCAGGCTTCGACGCGCTCGTCGAGCGCGCGCCGCTCGAGCCGCTCGCGCATCCTCGCCTTCTCCGCCTCGAACGACGCTCCCGCGGCGGGGTCGGCCTCGAACGCCGCGCGCACCTCCGGGTCGCTCACGCGCACCTGGGGCCGGAAGCGGAACTCCACGTACTTGAGGATCGTGATCTCGCGCCTGAGAATCCGGCGCAGGCCGGCCTCGGTGACCTGCTCGCGCAGGATCGGCTTGCGCTCCACGAGCTCGGCGAAGGCGCGCTCCTCCTCCTCCGCCAGCACCTCGGTCTGCGCCAGGCGCGCGGCCTCGAGGTACATCAGCCGCTCGTCGATCGCGGCCTCGAGCGCCGCCGCCTCCTCGAGGCCGCGCAGCCGCGAGAGGTCGCTGACGTCGGACAGCAGCAACGGGTGGCCGTCCACCACCGCCACCACGCGCTCGAGTGTCGTCGCCGCGGCGGAGGGCGCGGCGCGCGCCACGGGCGCGAGCGCCGCCAGCACCAGCAGCGCGCCGAGCCTAGAACGCATGGCCGATCGTCAGGTGGAAACGCGAGCGCGCCTCGCCCGGCTGGTGGTCGAGCACGTAGCCCCAGTCGAGGCGGATCGGCCCGATCGGCGTGCGGTAGCGGAAGCCGAGGCCGGCGCTCCAGCGCAGGTCGCTGATCGCGACGTCGCGCGTCTCGGGGTAGACGTTGCCCGTGTCGAGGAAGCTCGCGAACTGGAACGAGCGGCTCACGTTGTAGCGCATCTCGGCGCTGCCGAGCAGGAGCGCGTTGCCGCCCGTGGGGTAGAAGGCGCCGTCCGGGCCGCTGATCTTCGGGCCGACGAAGTCGACCGGGAAGCCGCGCGGCCCGTAGTCGCCGCCGGCGAAGAAGCGCTCGGGCAGCGGCAAGAGCGGCGCCTCCTCGGTGAAGGTCGTCGCGAGCCCGAGCCGGCCCGAGAGCACGAACACCAGCTCCGGGCGCAGCGGGCTGATGCGGGTCGCCTGGATGAAGCTGCGCACGTAGCTCTCGCCGCCGAGCGCGTCGAGCGACAGCTGCAGGTCGGCGCCCAGGAACACGCCGCGCCGCGGCTCGAGCGGATCGTCGCGCGAGTCGAACACCACCGAGGCCGAGGGGCCGGACACCGCGTAGGTGCGGTACTGGCGGTCGATCGCGTCGATCGGGCCGACCACGTTGAACACGTGCGTGTCCTGGTACAGGTAGCGCAGGATCAGGCTGGTGCGCGCGTCGAGCGCGCGACCGACCTGGAACGTGCCGCCCTTCTTGTTGTAATCGAAGCTGGTGCGGTCCTCCTCCTCCCAGAAGCCGGTCAGGAACGAGTCGAGCTTGCGTCCGAACAGCCACGGCTCCCGCAGGTTGAGCAGGAAGCGGCTGCCGCGGAAGCTGCCGCGCGCGAAGGCCGAGGCGGTGCGGCCCTCTCCGCCCAGGTTGCGGCGCGTCACCTCGACGCTGCCGCGCAGCAGGTCCTGCTCCGAGTAGCCGACACCCCACGACCAGCTGGTGCGCGGCGCCTCCTGTACGCTCACCACGACGTCGCGGCGCCGCTCGCGGCTCGGGTCGAGCTCGGCGATCGAGACGCGCTCGAAGATGCCGAGGCTCGAGAGCCGGCGCTGGCTCTCGAGCACGCGCTCGAACGAGAAGGCCTCACCGGGCCGAAGCGCCATCTCGCGCTCGACGGTGCTGTCGCGCGTCAGGTCGAGGCCGGCCAGCACGACGTGCTCGACGAGCGTGCGCGGCCCCGGCTCGACCACCAGTGTCACGTGCGCGAGGTCGCGCGCCTCCGAGAAACTCACGTCGCTGCGCACCCGCGCCTCGAGGTGCCCGGCGCGCCGCCAGGCCGACACCAGCGTCTCGCGGCTGCGCGCCAGGTCGACGATCCGGTAGGGCTGCCCGGCGCGCAGCGCCAGCTCATCGGGGCCCTTGTCCTCGCGCGCGACCGGCAGCGGCGGGCTTTCCACCTGCACCTCCGCGACCGTCGCGCGCGGCCCGGGCCGCGCGTCGAACAGCACCGCGAGCGCGCCGCCGCCGTCGGGCACGTCGGTCTCGACGCGCGCCTCGAAGTGCCCGAGCGCCTCGAGCCGCGCCGTGATCAGCCGTGCGTCCTCGCCGAGCGCCGCGTCCTCGAGCGGACGCCCCGGCTGCGTGCGCAGGCCCTGCAGCAGGGAGGCGTCGGCGCCGCGCAGCTCCACGCCCGCGACACTCGCTTCCGGCCCGGCCTGCACCTCGTAGGCGACGAGCTCGTCCCCCTCGCTCGTCTCGAGCGCGGCGCGGGCGCTCGCGTCGCGGTGGCCGAGGGCGCGCAGGCGCGTCTCGACCAGCTCGGCCCCGGCCTCGAGGCTGTCGGCGGAGGCGGCGCCCTCGCGCACGACCTGGCGCACCCGCGCCATGAGCCGCGCCGGCAGCTCGTCGCCCCGCACCTCGAGCCGCGTGCGCGGGCCGGGGCGCGCACGGAAGGCGAGCCGGATGCGCCCGCGCGCGGGGTCGTAGGTCTCCTCGAGCTCGACCGCCGCGCGCCAGTGGTCGGCCGCGACCAGCCGCTTGCGCATCGCCTCGCGCGCCGCTTCCGCCCGCTCCTTGATGTAGACCTCGCCGGCGCGCGGGCGCACCAGCCCGGCCAGCTCGACGCGGAGCGCGTCGGGGCAGTCGAGCTGGGCCGAGCTCACGCGCACCTTCGGCCCGGCGCGCACCTCGAACACCGCGGTGGCGCCCCGCTCCGCGCGTACCGCACGCGCGGTGACGAGCGCCTCCAGGTGGCCGCGGCGCGCCAGCGCCAGCGCCACGTCGCGGCCGGCGCGCTCGAGCCGCGTAGGCCACAGCGACTCGCCGAGCCTGAGGCGCGCCGCGCGGCGCGCAGCACCCGCGGAGATCACCTTGTCGCCCTCGACGCGCACCGCGACCAGGAGCGGCGCGAGCAGCGGCCGGAACACGACCTCGACACCGGGCCGCGCGGGGTCGCGCGCCAGCTCGACGCGCACGTCCTCGTAGCGGCCGGTCGCGAAGATGAGCTCGACCGAGCGCCGCACCGCCTCCGGGTCGAGCCGCTGGCCGGGCGCGAGGCTGACGAGGGGCGCGAGCCGCTGCGTGTCGCGCTCGATGCGCACGGCGCGCACCAGCTCGGCGGGCGTCGCGGGCGATAGGCTGAGCAGGGCGGCGAGCACCGCGACGAGCATCAGCGGGCCTGCCGGATCCGCACGTCGAAGGCCCAGCCGCGCTCGGTGCCGGTCTTGCCGGTGCCGGGGTCGGTGCGCGTGAGCAGCAGCGAGAAGCGGTCCGTGAGGGTGTACTCGACGGCGAGGATGCGCTCCTCGGTTCCGCGCAGGTCCTGCGAGTAGAGCACGTTCAGGTCGGGGGTCAGGCGCTTGCCGACCGTCACGCGCGCGGTGGTGCTGCCGGCGCCGCGCAGCAGCGACGGGTCGATCGAGAAGCGGTTGAGCCCGAACAGGCGCTCGGCCTCGCGCTCCAGGCCCACCGACTCCGAGATCCGGCCCGCGGCGAGCGTGGCGGCGCCGGCCGCGGCGAGCTGCGCCTGGCCCTGGCGCGCCTGGGTCTGGGTCAGGTTGGCGACCTCGCTCTCCTCGCGGCCCGCGAGCAGCGCCAGGATCTGGAGCGACGACAGCGGCGGGTCGGAGCTGAGCGTGGGCGTCACGCGCTCGAGCGTGCCCGACACGCGCAGCGTCACCTGGTAGGAGCGGATGCGCGTCTGCGCCTCGATGTCGAACAGCGGGTCGAGCCGCTGCGGGTTCACGAAGTCCAGGACACCGCGCTGGATCACGTAGGTGTGGCCCTGGAAGTAGAGCCGGCCGCGCTCGATCTCCGCGCGCCCGGTGACGAGCGGCGCCTCGCTCGTGCCCGAGAGCTGGAGCTCGGCGCGCGCCGCGAGCGTCGCCAGGTTGTTGTCGATGCGCAGCGTGCCCGGCGCGCGCAGCCGCAGGTCGAGCCGTGCTCCGGCCTGGGGCGAGCCCTGCGGCGCCGGCAGCGCGCGCCGCAGCGCCAGGAGCTCGGAAGCGATGTCGTAGCGGCGGGTGTAGAGCGCCTGGCGCACGTCGAGCGTGCCCGTGATCCACTGCTGGTCCGCGTCGCCGAACAGCCGCAGGTCGGCGTCGAGCAGGCTCCTGAGCCCCTCCGGGTAGCGCAGCGCGAGCGCGCGAGCGGTCGGCCGGATGTCGTACGAGGTGAGCCTGCCCCCGGCGTAGGCGACCTGGCCCTCGAGCGCGAGCGCGCCGCCGGCGAGCGTGCCGCGCACGTCCTCGAGCTCGGCCGCGCGCTCGCTGAAGCGCACGCGCCCGTGCAGGCCCTCGACGCCGTGCGGGAAGCCGCGCACGCGCAGCCCGCCGCCCTCGAGCTCGAGCGTGCCGCGCACGAGCGGCGCCTCGCGCGTGCCGCTCACCGAGACCGCGAGCCGGGCGTCGCCCTGTCCGCGCAGGCGCCGGGTGAGCGCGGCGAGCACGCGCAGGTCGGCGCGGCCGCGCGCCTCGACCGCGAGCGGTCCCGGGCCGAGCGCGTCGAGCGCCCCGTCGACGCTCAGGTCGGTCCCCTCCCCGGCCAGGTGCAGCCGGCCCAGCTCGAGCCGGCCGCCCTGGTAGCTGAGCCGCACGGGCTCGCTCGCCCGCACCGGGAAATCGGCCGCCACGAGCTCGAGCTGCGAGAGCGTGGCCTCCGCCCCCAGCTCGGCCGGGCGCGCCAGCGGCCCCTTGATCCTCGCTTCGCCCGACGCTACGAGCGCGATCCCCGGCGGCAGCCCGGGCTGCAGCACGCGCAGGTAGGGGTCGAGGCTCGTCGAGCGTGCGGTGAGCAGGAGCTCGCTCTCGTAGGGCGGGGCGGCCAGCACGCCGCCCGTGAGCGCGAGGTCGAGCCGGCCGGAGCGGCAGCGGCCCTCGAGCGCGAGGCGGCCGTCACCGTCGCCCGTGAGCCGCGCCTCGAGCGCGCCGATCCCCTCGTCGCCGAAGAAGAGGCGCTTCGAAGCGAGCGTCGCCGCGACGCGCGGGTGCGCGAGCGTGCCCTGCAGGAGCGCCGTGCCCGACACCCGGCCGCCGAGCCCGGCCGCGCCGGCCACGGCCGGCTGCAGCGCCTGGAGCTCCACGTCCTCGAGCTCGCCGCCGCCGTCGTAGACGCCGTCGTCCGTCACGCTGCCCGCGAAGCGGACGCGCCCGCCGCCGAGGCGGGCCTCGCCGCGCGTGACCTCCGCGCGGCGCGCTTTCCAGCGCGACTCGATGCGCGCCTCGTCGTAGGCGACACCGTAGTAGCGCCCCGCGCGCGCCTCACCCTCCGCCTCGCCCTCGGGATCGCTGCGGCGGCCGGCGACGCGCGCGCGGCCCGTGACGAGACCGCTCGCCTGCAGGTTCCAGCCCATGAAGCGCACCAGGTCCTCGACTGGCCAGGCCGTCACGCGCGCGCGGCCGAGGACGGCGTCGCGCTGGCCGAACCAGCCGATCTCGCTGCGCCCGTCCCACTCGAGCTCGCCCGCCTGCTTGCGCAGCACGAGCGGGTGCGACTCGACCGCCTCCTGGGCGCTGTCGAAGCTGCCGGTCCAGCGCGCCTGGCCCCAGGCGACGCCCAGGTAGCCGATCTCCTCGCCGTCGAAGCGGCCGTCGAACACCGGCCAGTCGAGCGTGCCGCCCCAGCGCCCGCGGAAGCGGCCTTTGCCGCTGAAACCGGCGGGCTGGGCCTCCGCGTTGCCGAGCGCGCGGCGGCAGCGCGTCAGCACGGCCTCGAGCTCGGCGAGGTCGTTCGTCTCGCCCTGGAGCTCGAGCCGCGCGCGGTCGAGCGCGTCCACTTCGCCGCTCACGTGGGCGGCGAGGTGCGGCCCCGCCAGATCGAGCCGGTCGTAGCTCTGCCGGCCGTCCTGCGCGCTCCAGTCGAAGCGGCCCCCGAAGGCGAAGCGGCCGTCGTCGCGGGGCGCGAGGTCGACGCCCAGGGTTCCGCTGAGGCTGCGCGTCCGGCCCTTGGGCCAGCTGACGTCGAGCTCGCCCGTGGCGGCGGTCCCGACGCCGAGCGGCCCCCAGCCGAACAGCATGCGCAGCAGGCTCTCGCCGTCGGCGCCCTGGAGCCGGCCGCGGATCGCGACAGGCCGGCCGGTGGCGGTGGGCGGCACGTCGACGGCGAGCCGCGCGGAGCCGGAGAGCGCCTCGACGTCGAGGTCGCGCATCACGAGGCCGCTCGTGCCGTCGTACGAGAGCCAGCTCGCGAAGCGCGGCACCGGCGTGCCCAGGAACGCGCCGCGCTCGCCCTGCATGCGGCCCTCGATCCGCAGGCGCGAGCCGTCGATCGTGAGCAGCCCTGCCCAGCGCGCCGTCCCCGCGAAGCCGAGGCCCGAGCGGAACACGTGGCGCTCGAGCACCGCGAGGTCGACGGGGCCCGCCAGCGTGAGCTGTCCCTGCGGGCGGCCCGTGAAGCGGATGCGGCCCTGGTAGGCGAGGTTGATGTTCTCCGCGACGAGCCGCGCGCCCTGCACGTCGACCACACCTCGGTTGACGATCACGTCGATCTCGGTGCCGACCTTGAGCTCGGGCCCGGCGCCCATGCGGAGCACGCCGGGCTCGAACGAGAGGTGCCCCGCGACGCCGCCTTCCGAGCGGCCGAGCAGGCGACCCTTGAACTCGGGCAGGTCGAGGTCGAGCGGGACGCGGTCGTGCTCGAGCTCGAACTCCCCACCCGCGATCACCAGCCGCTCGATCGACACCCCGAGCCCGCCGCGGCCCGACCCGCCGCCGCCGAGCTTCGGGATGTCGTCGCCGCCGGGACCGAGGGGCGGCGAGGGAAACGCGTGGATCCGCAGCTTGAGGCCGTCGAGCCGCACGCGCGACAGCGCCACGTGGTCGCCGCGCCAGGGCGCGACGCTCGGCCGCACGCGCGCGGAGGCGATCTCGAGGAAGGGCGGCTCGTCGGGCGCGCCCCCGGCGACGCGCAGCCCGCGCAGCTCGATCTCGGCGGTGGTGAGCCGCAGCCCGAGGCCCGCGAGCGTCACCTTGCGCTTGAACGTGCGCGTGAGCGTCGTCTCGACGAGGTGCCGGCCCCACTCGGGCGCGCGCCACAACGCGTAGAGCGTCGTCGCGGCGAGCACCAGCGCGACCAGCAGCAGCCTGCGTCTCTGGGACAATGTCCGCCCCGGCGCTCCTAGCCGACCACCGCCAGGAGCGCCCCGGCCTCGACCGCCTCGCCTTCGCGCACCAGCAGCTCGCGCAGCCGGCCGCCCTGGGGGGCGCGCAGCTCGTTCTCCATCTTCATCGCCTCGATCACGAGCAGCCCCTGGCCCGCGGCGACCTCCGACCCGGCGGCAGCCAGCACGCGCAGGATGCGGCCCGGCATCGGCGCAGTCAGGCGCGCCGGCCCGGCCGCGCGCGGCGCGACGACCGCGGCGCCGCGCCCCACGGGGGCGAGACTGACGAGCACGCTGCCGCCGCGGAACACGACACGGTAGCCCTGGGCCTCGCGCTCGAGCCCGAGCTCGTGGCTCTCGTTCCCGAAGAGCAGGCTCATCGCGCCGGTGCCGACGCCGCTCGCCAGGACCTCGAGCGCCCGGCCGTCGAGCTCGACCGCGTAGCGCCCGCCGCCACCCTTCACCTCGACGCGCACGGCGCGGCCGGGAACACCGGCGTCGAAGATCACGGGCGCGTCCCGAGCCGGTCGGCGTGCGACTCGCGGCGGCCGGCCGCGCTCCAGGCCGAGGCGGCGCTCGACGCGCCGGCGAGCGGCCGCGCCCGGCGCCGCTCCTCGTAGGCGGCGATCGCCGCGGCCACGATCGCCGCGTCGGCGCCCGCCGCCGGCGCGGCTTCCGCCAGAAGGCGCGGCACGAAGCCCGTGTCGAGCGCGCCCTTCACGAAGTCGGGATGGCTGAGCACGCGCTCGAAGAACGGCAGCGTCGTGCGCACGCCGAGCAGGCGGTACTCGCCGACCGCGCGCCGCATCCTGCGCGATCGCCGCCGCGCGGCTCTCGGCCCAGGTCACGAGCTTCGACAGCAGCGGGTCATAGTGCACCGTGACCTCGCAGCCCTCGTGGATGCCCGAGTCGTCGCGCACGCCGGGGCCGGAGGGGACGCGCAGCGCGTGGATCCGTCCAGGGCTCGGCAGGAAGCCCAGCTCCGGGTCCTCGGCGTAGACGCGGCACTCGATGGCGTGGCCGTGCTGGTGGAGCTCGGACTGCGCGAACGGCAGCGGCTCGCCCTCGGCGATCCGGATCTGCAGCCGCACCAGGTCCACGCCCGTCACCATCTCCGTCACCGGGTGCTCCACCTGGAGCCGCGTGTTCATCTCCAGGAAGTAGGGCGCGCCCGAGGCGTCGACCAGGAACTCGAGCGTGCCCGCGTTCAGGTAGCCCACGCGGCGCACGAGCGCGAGCGCCAGCGCGCCCATGCGCTCGCGCAGCGCGGGCGTGACGAACGGCGACGGGCTCTCCTCGACCACCTTCTGGTGCCGCCGCTGGATCGAGCACTCGCGCTCGAACAGGTGCACGGCGTTGCCGTGCGCGTCGGCCAGCACCTGGATCTCGATGTGGCGCGGCCGCTCGAGCGCCTTCTCGAGGTAGACGCGCTCGTCGCCGAACGCGTTCGCCGCCTCCGAGCGCGCCCGCGCCAGAGCGCTCTCGAGCTCCGACGCGCTCGCCACCAGCCGCATGCCCTTGCCGCCGCCGCCGCCCGCGGCCTTCAGCATCACCGGGTAGCCGAGGGCGTCCGCGGCGCGCGCGAGCTCGGCCGCGTCGGCGGCCTCTTCGAGCGTGCCCGGCACCACCGGCACGCCCGGCGGCCTTGGCCTCGCGGCGCGCCGAGGTCTTCTCGCCCATGAGCGCGATCGTCTCGCTGCGCGGCCCGACGAAGACGACGCCCTGCTGCTCGCAGGCCCGCGCGAAGTCCGCGTTCTCGGCGAGGAACCCGTAGCCCGGGTGGACGGCGTCGGCGCCGCTCGCGCGCGCCGCCTCGAGCACGCGGTCGCTGCGCAGGTAGGACTCGCGCGAGGGTGCAGGCGCCGATCGGCAGCGCCTCGTCCGCCATCGCGCACGTGGAGCGCGTCGCGGTCGGCCTCGGAGTAGACCGCGACCGCGCCGATCCCGAGCTCGCGGCAGGCGCGGATCGATCGCGCACCGCGATCTCGCCGCGGTTGGCGACCAGCACCTTCGAGAACCGCCGCGCGCTCAAAGCGGGATGTTCCCGTGCTTCCGAGGAGGGTTGTGGTCGCGCTTGCTGCGGGCCATCTCGAGCCCGGCCACGATCTTGCGCCGCGTCTTGCGCGGCTCGATCACCTCGTCGACGAAGCCGCGGTCGGCCGCCACGTAGGGGTTTGCGAACTTCTCGCGGAACTCGCGCACCTTCTCGCGCCGCAGCGCCTCCGGATCGCTCGCGGCCTGCAGCTCGCGGCGGTAGAGCACGTCCACCGCGCCCTCGGGCCCCATCACCGCGATCTCCGCCTGCGGCCAGGCGTAGTTGACGTCGGTGCGGATGTGCTTGCTCGCCATCACGCAGTAGGCGCCCCCGTAGGCCTTGCGCGTGATGACCGTGACCTTGGGCACGGTGGCCTCGGCGAAGGCGTAGAGCAGCTTGGCGCCGTGGCGGATGATCCCGCCGTACTCCTGGCCGGTCCCGGGCAGGAAGCCGGGCACGTCCTCGAAGATCACGAGCGGCAGGTTGAAGGCGTCGCAGAAGCGCACGAAGCGCGCCGCCTTCACCGAGGCGTCGATGTCGAGACAGCCCGCGAGCACCGCGGGCTGGTTGGCCACGATCCCGACCGGGCGACCCGCGAAGCGCGCGAAGCCGACGACGATGTTCGCCGCGAAGTGCTCGTGCACCTCCAGGAAGCGCCGCTCGTCCACCACGGCGCGCACCAGCTCCTTCATGTCGTACGGCCGGTTCGGCTCCAGCGGCACGAGCGTCTCGAGCGCCTCGTCCTCGCGCTCGGCAGCGTCGTCGCAAGCCGAAAGCGGCGGCTCCTCGAGGTTGTTCGACGGTAGGTAGGACAGGATCTCGCGCACGAGCTGCAGGCAGGCGGCGTCGTCCTCCGCCGCGAAGTGCGCCACGCCCGAGCGCGCGTTGTGCGTCAGCGCGCCGCCCAGCTCCTCCTTGCTGACCTCCTCGTGCGTGACGGTGCGGATCACCTCCGGCCCGGTCACGAACATGTACGAGGTGTCCTTCACCATCACGGTGAAGTCGGTGATCGCGGGGCTGTAGACCGCGCCGCCCGCGCAGGGGCCCATGATCGCGGAGATCTGCGGCACCACGCCGGACGCGAGCGTGTTGCGCAGGAAGATCTCGGCGTAGCCGCCGAGCGAGGCGACGCCCTCCTGGATCCGGGCCCCCCCCGAGTCGTTGAGCCCGATCACGGGCGCGCCCACCTTCACCGCGAGGTCCATCACCTTGCAGATCTTGAGCGCGTTGGTCTCGGACAGGCTGCCGCCGAAGACCGTGAAGTCCTGCGCGAAGACGAAGACCTGGCGGCCGTCGACCTTGCCGTAGCCCGAGACGACACCGTCGCCGGGCACCTTCTGCTCGCTCATGCCGAAGTCGAGGCAGCGGTGCTCGACCAGCTTGTCGAGCTCCTCGAAGCTCCCCTCGTCGAGCAGCCGCTCGACGCGCTCGCGCGCGGTGAGCTTGCCCTCCCGGTGCTGGCGCTCGCGGCGCTCGTCTCCGCCGCCGGCCTCGGCGCGGCGCGTGCGCTCGCGCAGGTCGTCGAGCGGAGAGCTCATCTCGCGCTAGTTCGGCAAGCCGCACGCCCCGCTGCCGCAGGCCCCGGCGCCGCACGCGGGTGCGTCGCAGGCGACGGGCGTGGAGGCGCTCGACGCGCTCGCGCCCACGGCGAACACCGACAGCTGCTTGTCGACCGCCCCGCTCGCGCAGGACGGGCAGCTCACCTCCTCGGCAAAGCGGCGCACCAGCTTCTCGAAGCGGCTGCCGCAGCCGCTGCAGGCGTACTCGTAGATCGGCATCGCACGCCTCCTAGCGCGCCGCCTTGGCGACGAGCGTGGCCTTGGCCTTCTCCCAGTCCTCGAGGAACTTCTTGAGCCCGAGGTCGGTGAGCGGGTGCTTGACGATCGCGCGGAAGACGCTCATCGGCATGGTGCCGATGTCGGCGCCCATGCGTGCGGCCTCGAGCACGTGCATCGGGCCGCGCAGGCTCGCCGCGAGCACCTCGCAGTCGAAGTCGTAGTGGTCGAAGATCTGGATGATGTCGGAGACGAGCTCCATGCCCGGCGTGGCGATGTCGTCGAGCCGCCCGACGAAGGGCGACACGAAGCGCGCGCCCGCCTTGGCCGCGAGCAGCGCCTGCGGCGCGCTGAAGACGAGCGTCATGTTGACGCGCTTGCCCTCGGCGGTCAGCGCCTTCGTGGCCTTGAGCCCCTCGACCGTGCACGGGCACTTCACCACGACGTTCTTGTGCAGCGAAGCGAGGTGGCGGCCCTCGCGCACCATGCCTTCGGCGTCGGTCGCGACCACCTCGCCCGAGATCGGCCCGTCGATCGTCTTGCAGATCTCGACCAGGATCTCGTCGGGGTCGCCCTGCTCCTTCGCGAGCAGGCTCGGGTTGGTGGTGATGCCGTCGACGACGCCGAGTGCCGCGGCCTCGCGGATCTCGGCGAGGCTGGCGGTGTCCAGAAAGATCTTCATGATTCCTGCCTCCGGGTCGGCCGGCGTGCAGCCGCCGGGCCCCCATCGAGATGATAGCGCGGAGCCGCCGGGCGGGCGCTCACGGCAGGCTCGCCTCGAGCGGAGCGGTCGGGGCGCTCTCGTTGCCGGCGCGGTCGAATGCGGTCACCGTGTACCGGTAAGCGACCCCCGGCTTCGCCGTGGCATCGGTCCAGCCGGCCCGCCCGGGCTCGAGCTCCGCCACGCGCGCGAGCGGCTCGCCCGCCGCCTCGCGGTAGACGCGATAGCCCGCGAGGTCGTCCTCCGGCGACGGCGTCCAGACGAGCTCGAGCCCGCCCTCGCGCGGCAGCACCGCGAGACCGCTCGGGGCCTCGGGCGGCTTGATGTCGCGCACGCCGAGGCAGGCCTCGTTCGACGGCCCGCTCTCGACGAGCGGCTCGAGCGACGCGGCCGCGCGCACCACGTAGCAGACCTTCTCTCCTTCGGGAGCCGACGGGTCGTTCAGGTTGTTCTTCTCGACGAGCCGCGGCGTGAGCGGCGCCGCATAGGCGCCGCTGCCGGTGCGGCGGTAGACGAAGAAGCCGCCGTGCCGCTCGGGTTTCTCGGGCTTCTCGGCCTGGGCCGCGTCGGCGGCCGTACCGCTCGGCTCGCGACTGCTCGGCTCGTGACCGACCGGCTCGAGGCCGTCGGGGCCGACCGGGCGAGGCGTCGGCATCCCCGGGATACGCGGCGGCGGGACCGCGGCGTCGACCGGGGCGGGTGCGTCGCCCGTCCACGAGAGCCGCACCCCGTCGGCCCTGAGGCTCGCCTCGAGCTCGCGCGGCGGCTGGACCTCGGCCTGGGCCACGAGGCCCATGATGAGCGTGCGCGGCCCTTTCTCCTTGCCGTAGACGCCGCGCGCCGCGGCGCGCGCGACCGTTCCCGGCGCGGGCAGCGGCAGGCTCAAGGCGACGTGCTGGCGCGGGTGAGCCGTGACGCGCCGTTGCACGCCCGCCTTCTCGAGGTCCTTGACCCCCTCGACGAACAGGAACTCGACCTCGACGCTGTCGTAGCCGATGCCGTCGACCGACGCGCCGGGCGCGGTCACCGTCAGCTCGAGGCTCGAGCCGCGCTGCGCCAGCCGGAACTCCGCGAGCGACGGCGGCGTGTGCCGCAGCGGCGGCAGCGGGTCGCCTTTATGGCCGCAGCCGGCGAGGGCGGCCCCGAGCGCCGCCAGGACGAGGGCCTTCGAGCTGGGACGCGGGGTGTAGCGCATCTTGGGGGTTGCGGCCTGCCGCGATCGGGCGTGCGCGCGAGCGGGCTAGTATAGCCCGGTGAGCCTGCGCGCCCTGGCGCTCGTCTCGGGCGTCTACGACGGCCTGCTCGGCGTCTCGATGCTCGCGGCGGCGCCGCTCCTCGCCCGGCTCTTCGGCGCGCCGCCGCCGGTGCCGCTCGTCAACGCCTGGCTCAACGGTGTCTTCACGCTGACCCTCGCCGGCGGCTACTTCTGGGCGCTACGGGACCTCGCGGCGCGCCGCGGCTACCTCTGGTGGGCCGGCGTCTTCGCCAAGGGGCTCGGCGCCCTTGTCTTCCTGGTCGACCACTTCGCGAACGGCTCGCCGGCGAGCTACCTGCTGTTCGTCACGACCGACGGCACGCTCGCGTTCGTCACGCTGCTGGCACTGCGGCGCTCCGCGGCCTGAAGCGCCGGCCGCGGCGCCGAGCGCGGTGCCGCCTCAGTACTCGCTGACCTCGACGCGGCGGCGCAGCTCCTCGGGGCTGATCGCGCCGCGGGCGCAGGCGGCGACGTCCTTGGCGCGCAGGCTGACCAGCAGCGTGTGGCTGGGCCGCGCGTTCGCGACGAAGAGGCCGCCGGACACGAAGTCGACGGCCACGGTGACACGCTCGTCGGCCGAGAGGCTCGCGAGCGCCCCGGCGTCCGCCGACACCAGCGTGTCGACGAGCGACGCGCGCACGTCGGCGATCACGGCCTCGGGGGCGCGCGTCTCCACCGCGTTGTCCGCCTCGAACCAGAACTTCCACGGCGGGGGCGTCGTGGTCCACGCCACGGGCGGCGCGGGCGGGAGTGGCGCCGCGGGCGCTTCGGGAGCCTCGCGCGGCGCCGGGGTCTGCGGCGTCTCGGGGGCCGGAGGCGACGCCGCGGCCGGCCGCGCGACCGGAGCCTCGGGCTGCGGCGGAGTGGGTGCATCCGGCGGCGCGGGCGGCGCGATGCGCACGCGCACGTCGCGCGTGATGCGGTCCATCTCCTCCTCGGCGGCGAGGCGCGCGGCCTCGGTCTCGTGTTGCAGCACGAGCACCTGCCGCTCGAAGGTCTCGAGCCCGTCGCTGTCGTCGATCTTGACCACGACCGTCTGTCCGGAAGCCTTCGGCCGCGGCTCGCCGTGGAGGCGGTGCGGCTTCGGACCACGCCCGTCGATCACGTAGAAGCGGCCCTCGCCTCCGGGCAGCGCGCGCGGCGTCAGCACCAGCACCAGGCCGTAGCCGGGCAGCCGGTAGCCGCGCGCCAGCTCGGCGCGGCCGAGGAGCCGCGCCGCGTGTGGGAGGCTCACGCGGTCGGCGGCGCGGTCGAGCCGCGCCTCGAGCGTCTCGAGGCCGTCGCGTACGGCCGAGTGCTGCGGCCTGGGCTGCGCTTGCGGCCTGGGCGGCGGCTGCGGTTTCGCCTGGGGCGCGGCCAGAAGCGGCGCGGCCAGGCCGAGCGCCGCGAGTGCGATGCCCAGCGAGCGGGAACGCGGGCACCTCGCGCTCATCGCTTGTCCGAGGCCTGGAGCACGTAGCCGAGCAGCTCGTTGGTGCGCGCGAGCTGCGCGCCGTGGCGCCCGTCGAGGTAGCTGAGGCTCGCCGCGACCTGGGCCATGTCGGCACGCCGCCGCACGTCGGCGCGCTGCTGCCAGTCGGCGAGCTGGCGCTCGAATAGCTGCTGCTCCTCGCTGCGGCTCGTGCGCAGGCGCTCGTCGATCCGGGCGTCGACGCTCGCGAGCAGCGTGTCGCTGCCGGCTGCCGGGGTGCGTCGCAGGGCCGCCTCGAGAGCGCGCTGCGCGTCGCGCTGCCGCAGCTCGAGCGCGTCGGCGCGCGCCTGCTGCTCGGCGAGCGCGCGGCGCAGCGACAGGTAGCCCGAGGCCCCGAGTGTCGCCGCGAAGCCGAGCAGGAAGAGAGCGGCGGCCGCGACCCAGCGCGGCAGTACGAAGCTGCGCGCCGCGAGCGCCGGGCGCGGCTGCGGCAGCCGCCAGGCGGCGAGGTCGCGCCGCACGCCGCGCAGCGCCACGAGCTCCTCCCGGCACGAAGAGCACGCCTCGATGTGCTCGCGCACGCGCTCGCGGGCCGCGACGTCCGCCTCGCCGTAGAGCACGTCCAGCTTGTCGCCTTGTAGGGCTTCGTCAGCGATCTTTTCGCACTGCATCGTCCGTCTCCCTCGGTCCTCCGAAACTCACCGCGCGGGCACCGGCACCGGCGCCGCTCCCCGCACGCCCTGGCGCTCGAGCCGCAGCCGCAGCTGGTCGAGCCCGCGGTAGAGGCGCGTCTTCACCGTCGAGACCGGCACGTCGAGCGCCTGCGCGATCTCGAGGAACGTCAGCTCCTGGTACTCCTTCAGGATCACCACCTCGCGCTGCTCGAGCGGCAGCGCCTCGATCGCGCGCCGCACCGCCTGCGCCAGGTCCTGCTCCTGCAGCCGCTCGTGCGCTCCCGGCCGCGTCTCGACGATGGCCGGGCCCGTCTCCTCCAGCGCCTCCAGGCTCACCTGGGGTCGCGAGCGCCTGCGCCGCAGCCGGTCGCGGCAGAGGTTGGTCGCGATCTGATAGAGCCAGGAAGAGAAGCGCGCCTCGCGCTTGAAGCCCGCCAGGCCGCGATAGGCCTTGAGGAACGCCTCCTGCGCCACGTCCCGTGCCTCGTCCTCGGACCCCAGGATGCGATACGAGGCGCCCCGGATCCGGTCTTCCCAGCGCACCACCAGGAGGTCGAACGCGGACGCCTCCCCCGCTCGGCACGCCTCCACCAGCTCCTCGTCGCTGCGCCCCATGCGGCCTGCTACCTATTCTGACGAAACAGCGACCGGGAAAGCCTCACGCCGTCCAACCATCTGCTGTCCAAGGGCTTCGAAGGGCGAGCGAACCGCTCGAGGGATCGCCCTCACGGCTCCGCCCCGGCGGCCTGGTACCCCGGCCGGCAGCGGACGACGAGCCCCTTTCCGCGGACGTGCACTTCGAGGGGATGCCAGCCGCCTGCGAGGACGCCGGTGGGCTCGTAACGTAAGAGGTAGCGCTCGCGCACCTCCTCCAGCACCGACTGGAACGCCGCGCTCAGGTCCCTGGGCGAGTCGGCAAACCAGAGCTGCCCTCCCGTCGCCCGGGTGAGCCGCTCGAGGAAGCCGGGCGCGCCCTCCAGGTGCAGCTGCTGGTTGGGCAGTGGTCCCATTCGATCCCGCGCTCCCGCGCGCGGGGGAGAAAAGCCGACGGCGTGGATCACCACGTCGGTGTGTCGGGCGGCGTCGAGCGCGTGGCGCTCGGTCATCCAGCTCAGGCGATCGTCTCCGTCGCTGAACACGAGCACCACCGGCCTTCCGCGACGCGGGTCGGCGAGCGCCGTGGCCGCGGCCGTGGCATCGATGAGCGCGGTCGTCCCTCCCGCGGCGAGCTGCGAGAGCGCTGAGGCGGCCGCCGCCGGCGCGCTCGCGGGCTCGCCCAGCAGACGCACGCGGTAGGAGAAGGACAGGAGCGTCACCGCGTCCTCGGCAGACAGCCCCTCGACGAACGCACGCGCCGCTCGGGTGAGCTGCTGCAGCTTGTCGCCGGCGACGCTCTCGCTCGTGTCGAGAAGCAGGATCGCGTGAACGCGGGCTCGGGAACGCTCCACGAGCTCGACCGTTTGCAGCACCCCCGAATCCTTCACCTCGAAGTCCGCCGCCCCGAGCCCCGACGCGGGGCGATTGTCGCGCGTCACGGCGACGTCCACCTCCACGACGCTCACTTCGCTCGGGAACTGTGGCGGCTGCTGCGCTCGGGCAGAGGACGCGGCCAGCGCGAGCGCCAGAACGAGCATGCGCCGGCTCACGGGCGCACCATCGCCCTCAGCGCTTGAAGCGTGGCCTCGGCGCGCTCCCCGGCCCCGAGGTTGTAGCGCAGCCAGCCATCCTCGCTCGTCCGGTCGTCGGGGACGGCGACAGCCTGGGCCACGGTCGAGCCGCGCCTCCTCGGGCTTTCCCGAACGGAGGAGGAGGTCGGCGAGCGCGAGGCGGCCCGACTGCCAGAGCGGGCGCGCGGCGACCGCGGCCTCGGCGTGCGCGAGCGCCTCGGCGGGCCGCCCGCGCTCGTCCTCGATCCGCGACAGCAGGAGGTGCGCGAGCTGGCGCGCCTCCGGCGCGGAGCCGCTCGCCACGCTCGAGAGCTCGCGCGCGGCCTCGTCGGCCTTGCCGTCGAGCCACAGCACGCGCCCGAGCCGCAGCTGCGCCTCGACGAGCTTCGGCTCGAGGCGCAGCGCCTCGCGATAGCGCTCGATCGCCGAGCGCCTGTAGGTCTCCTCCCCGCCGACGATCGGCGATCCGGCGCGCGAGCGCTGGTAGCGGTTGAAGTCGAAGCCCGCGGCGGACAGCTCGGGCTGGTCGACGCGGCTCGTGCGAGCGACGAGCGAGAGGATGTAGAGCCCCGCCTCGTCGGCGCGGCCGCGGGCGAGCTGCGCTTCGGCGTCCTGCGGGTACGCCTTGACGAGCGCGTCGAAGAGCGCGCTCGCGTCCGGCACTCGCCCGAGCTCGAGCTCGCTGTCCCCGAGGGTGTGGTAGAGAAGGCGCTCGAAGTCGGCCGCCTCGGGCGCGCCGCGCAGCCCCCGCAGCAGCTCGACCGCGAACGTCCGGTGCTCGTCCGCCGCCCCGACGTCGCCGGCCCCCAGCAGGCGCCGTGCCGCGTCCGTATGAAGCAGCACCGCCGCCCGCCGGCAGTCGAAGGCGCAGCCCGCGTCCAGGTTGACGGCCGCGACCGTCTTCTTGAGCTCGCGCGGCGAGATGCGGGCGAGCGCGTCGAGATCCTCGGCGCGCGGCGTCGCGCGATGGCCGGCCACGAGCGCCAGGTAGCGCGTGGCGGCCTCCGACCGGGCCGTGGCCGCCGCGGGCGCGGGCGCCGCCACCGCGGGGCCCGGAATCCCGGCCGCGGCGCGCGCGTCCTTCTCGTTCGGCGCGTAGTACGCCTTGCGCGCGCGCACGCTCGCGTCCTTCGCGCGCACCTCGACAGTCGATCCGCCGCAGTCGGCCGTCCCGCCTGGTGTTGGTCGGCGCGTAGCCGAGCAGGTAGTAGTGCCGCGCGTCGCTCGCGAGCCGGTCCAGCCCTCCCGCGTCGGAGACCCGGATCGTGAAGCCGCCCGTCTCGTCGGCGAGGCGCATCGAGCCCGCGGCGTCCCCGGCGAACGCCTCCTCCTGCAGCCGCAGCTCGTCGCTGCGCGGAGTGAAGATGTCGCGGTCGCGGATGCTGCCGCTGCGCCCCGCCATCCGGGCCGCCGCGTCGGCGCCCGTCAGGTGGCCGGTCGAGAGAGCGCGCGCGTCGTAGAAGTAGAGCGTCACGCCGGCGCGGACGAAGCGCCGCGCCAGCTCGCGGTACTCGCCGAGCTGGGCGTCGTCCATGAAGCCGCCCGAGACCAGCACCAGCGTCGTGCGGCCGCGCTGGCGCGGGTTGAGCTCGAGCGACGTGGCGACGAGGTCGAGCAGGCGACGCAGGTGCTGCATCGCGTCGCCGTAGACGGCGCGCGCGCGCAGCGGCACCTGGTCGGCGAGCGCCTGCACGCTGGCCGGCCCTTGGAGGTCGGACGCGTTCTCCGCGCGCCGGCGCACGACGGTCTCGACCTGGCGGTCGCCGCGGACGATGCGCATCGCCTCGTAAGGGGTCATCAGCTCGTCGGCGCTCGCGGAGTCGCGGCGGCCGTTCACGGCCTCGAGCTGCTGCGCGACCTCCTGGGCGCCCTGGGGCCCGACGCCGCTCCACCAGCGTCCGTCCTGGCCCGCCACCAGCGTCACGCGGTCGCCCCCGCTGACCGTCTTCAGCAGCTCGCGCACGAACGCGCGCGCGGTGCGCGCGGCCTCGAGCGTGAGGTGCGGTTCGTCGAACACGATCAGGAAGGAAGCCGGGAGTGCGACCGGGGCTTCCGCCGCGGGGCTGGAAGGCGCGCGCTGCCTCGGCGCGGCGCCGGCCGTGGCGCTCGGGCCCGCCGCCCGAGCCTCCCCGATCGCCTCGAAATCGACGACCTGCTGGACGACACCGTCCTCGCGCACGACGAAGTCCTCGCGCCGCAAGCCGCTCACGGGCTGGCCCTTCGAATCGGTCACGACGACGTCCACGCGGACGGTCTCGACGCCTGCGGGAAAGACCGGCGGAGCCTTCGGCTGCTGCCCCGTTGCGGACCCGTTGAGCGCCAGCAGGAGCCAAAGGCCGAGCGCGAAGCGTCCGGCCGTTCGCAAGAGGACACGGCCGTCGCCGACCGAGGACGTCCCTGCGGTGTGTTTCGTGCGACTCATTCGTATTGTCGCGAGATGCGCGCGCGGCTCGCGAGTCTCGGTGCACGAGCCGTGCCGGTCGACCGACGCGCTACGCGCGCGGGTGCGCCCTCTTATACACCTCGAGCAGGTGGCGCGTGTCGACGTGCGTGTAGCGCTGCGTGGTGCTGAGGCTCGCGTGTCCGAGCAGCTCCTGGATCGCCCGCAGGTCCGCGCCGCGCATGAGCAGGTGGGTCGCGAAGCTGTGCCGCAGGGTGTGCGGGCTGCAGCGGCGCGCGAGCGCCACCTGCCGCACGCGCTGCGCCACGAGCGCCCGCACGCTTCGGCTCGTGAGCCGGCCGCCGCGCGCGTTCAGGAAGAGCGCCTCGCTCTTCGGCTCGAGTCCCGCGCGCAGCCCGAGCCACGCCCGCAGCGCCTCCTGCGCGCGGCGGCCGAACAGCACGACGCGCTCCTTGCGCCCCTTGCCGAGCACGCGCAGCATGCGCTCGTCCAGATCGACCTCGTGCACGTCGAGCGCGACGGCCTCCGCGCAGCGGATCCCGGTCGCGTACAGCAGCTCGAGGATCGCGCGGCCGCGCCGCGCCGCGAGACCCTCGCCCGGCAGCTCGACGAGCGCAGCCGCCTCGGCCTCGTCGAGTACGGCGGGAATGCGCCGCTCCTGGCGCGGGGCCTGCAGCGAGCGCGCGGGGTTCGCCGCGAGCCGCCCCTCTCGGCACAGGTAGCGGAAGAAGCTGCGGATACCGGCCAGCCGCCGCGCGGCGGAGGACTTGCGCAGCCCGCGCCGGTGCAGCTCCGCGAGGAAACCGCGCAGCAGCAGGTGGTCGACGTCTTCCGGCCGCGGCTCGCGGCCGAGCTCGCGCTCGAGGTAGAGGACGAGCTGGCCCAGGTCCTCGCCGTACGCGCGCACCGTGTTGGGTGACGCGTTGCGCTCGCGCTCGAGGTGACGCAGGAAGGCCGCGGTCGCGGCGCGCATCATTCCAGGGGGGGCACGGGGGGCGCCAAGCCCCCCGAAAGCTCATTCCGGAGAGTCCTGGCCACGTTCGTTTCCGGTCCGCCGGCTGGCTCGTCCCGTGGTGGCAGCGCTCTCGCGGCAGCCAGCCGCTCCCTGAAGCGCTCGAGGCTCGCGAGCGCTCGCTCGGCGAGCGCCTGGCGCTTCTTCCCCTTGTCGCGTACGCGCTCTTGGAGCTCGGGCAGCAGGCCGAAGGCGATGTTCGTGGGCTGATAGTTCTCGGGGTCGCTCCGGGCGATGTAGCGGCCGAGGGCGCCGAGCGCCGTGTCCTCCGGCAGCGCGAGCGGCGCTCCGCCCCGCGCGCGGAAGAAGGCGCCGAGCCCGGCGACGAGGCCCGAGGCCGCGGACTCCACGTACCCCTCGACGCCGGACATCTGACCGGCGAAGAAGAGCCCGGGCCGGCGCCGCGTCTCGAAGGTCGGCTCGAGCGTGAGCGGCGCGTTGACGTAGGTGTTGCGGTGGATCATGCCGAAGCGCACGAACTCGGCGCGCTCGAGCCCCGGGATCATCTGGAACACCCGCTTCTGCTCGCCCCACTTGAGCTGGGTCTGGAAGCCCACCATCGACCAGTGGCTCGCGGCCAGGTTGTCCTGCCGCAGCTGCACGACGGAGTAGGGGCGGCGGCCGCTGCGCGGGTCGGCGAGGCCCACCGGCTTCATCGGGCCGAAGCGCAGCGTGTCCTCGCCGCGCGACGCGATCACCTCGACCGGCAGGCAGCCCTCGAAGAACAGCTCCTTCTCGAAGTCGTGAACACTCGCGCACTCGGCGCCCGTGAGCGCTGCGTGGAACGCCTTGTAGCGGGCCTCGTCGAGCGGACAGTTCAGGTAGTCGTCGCCGCCCTTGCCGTAGCGCGAGGCGCGGAACGCCTGCTCGAAGTCGATCGAGTCCGCCTCCACCACCGGGCTCACCGCATCGAAGAAGTGCAGGTGCGCGCGGCCGACGAACGCGGCCACCTCGGCCGCGAGCGCGTCCGAGGTGAGCGGCCCGGTGGCCACGATCGTGACGGGGTCGTCCGGGATCCGCGCGAGCTCCTCCCGGTGCAGCCTCACCTCGGGCAGCGCGGCGATCGCCTCGGTCATGCGCCGCGCGAAGAGACCGCGGTCGACGGCGAGCGCGCTGCCGGCGGGCACCTTCACCGCGTCGGCGACACGGACCACGAGCGAGCCGAGCCGGCGCATCTCCTCCTTGAGCAGCCCCGCCGCCTGGTCGAGCGCGTTGCCGCGCAGGCTGTTCGAGCACACGAGCTCGGCGAGGTCGCCCGTCTGGTGGACCGGCGTCGGCTTCAGCGGCCGCATCTCGTAGAGCTCGACACGCAGCCCGCGGCGCGCGAGCTGCCACGCCGCCTCGCAGCCGGCGAGGCCGCCTCCCACGACCGTGACGCGCTCTTCCACCTACGGGCGAGTATAGCCGCCGCGCCCCGCGCCGGCCCTCGCGTAGAGCCCGCCCCCGAGCCGCGCGACCGCTCCCGCGAGCTCGAGCTCGGCGAGGCGCGAAAGAAGCGCCGGCAGCGCGAGGCCCGAGCGCTCCTGGATCAGATCGACGCAGGCGGGCCGGGCGTCGATGGCGCGCAGCACCGCGTCCTCGCACGCGGGCGCAGCCGGCTGCGGCTGCGCGACGCCGAGCTCGGCGAGCACGTCGGCCGCCCCGCGGACGAGGGCGGCCCCGTCCTTGAGGAGCGCGTTGGCGCCTTCGGCCTGCGGCTCGGAGGGATGGCCGGGCACCGCCAGGACGTCGCGGTCCTCGTCGAGCGCCGCCCGGGCGGTCGAGAGCGCGCCGCTGCGCGCGCCGGCTTGCACCACCACCACGGCGCGCGCCCAGCCCGCGATCACCCGGTTGCGGCGGGGAAAGTTCGATTTCCAGGGCCGCGTCCCGAGCGGGAACTCGCTCACGACCGCGCCCGCCGCCGCGGCGATCCGGGCGGCGAGCTCCTCGTGCTCGGGAGGGTAGAGCCGGTCGAGCCCGGAACCGAGCACGGCCACCGTCCTGCCGCCGGCCCGCAGCGCCCCGCGGTGCGCGGCCGCGTCGATCCCGCGCGCGAGCCCCGACACCACGACGAGGCCGGCGCCCGCGAGCTCGAGGGCGAGCTCCTCGGCGAAGCCGCGGCCGACGGGCGTCGCGGCGCGCGAGCCGACGACCGCCACCGCGCGTTCGCCCTCGTCCGGATCGAGAGCTCCGCTCACCCAGAGCACCAACGGCGGGGTGTGTGTGCGACGGAGCCACTGCGGGTAGCGGTCCTCGTCGCGGCCGACGATCTCGATCCCGAGCCGTCGCGCCGCGTCGGTCTCCGCGGCGGCGGCGTGACGCGGCGTCCCCAGCCGTAGCGCCGCGACGCCCTCCGCTCCGAGCAGGTCCGTGTGATCGCCCGCGCTCGCCAGGCTAGCGGCGAGCGGGCCGCGCGCGAGCAGCTCCGCCGCGGCGCGCGGCGTGAAACGCGGCACGAACGACAGCGTCAGCAGGTCGAGCGTCGAGTTCAAGGCCGCGCTCCGTGGTCGTTCGGGGAGGTGCGCGATTCTCGCGCCGCAATCGGCCAGGGCAGGTCCTCACGAACAGCACGACCCGGACCGGTTCGTGAAAAGGAGTGGAGGAAGGTAATAGCGCCGGCGGCGTCCTTGCGCTCGGCGTCAGGCGGCGGATAGGATCCACTCCACGGCAGAACCTCCAGAGGAGGCCACGTGGTCCGGACGTCGGTGCTGGTCCTCTTCGTCTCTTCGAGCGCACTCGTCTCTTCGGGTGCGCTCTGGGCGGCCGACGTGTCGGCCGAACGCCAGATCAACTTCGGCCTGAAGGTGGCGCAGAAGGGCCTCTGGCAGGAGGCCAAGTTCCGCTTCGAGCGCGCCGCCAAGGCCGATCCCCAGAGCGCGGCCGCGCTCAACGATCTCGCCGTCGCGCTCGAGCAGATGGGCGATTTCGCGGGCGCGCGTCAGGCGTACGAGAAGGCGCTCGAGCTCAAGCCGGGCGACACCTACATCCAGCAGAACTACGACCTCTTCCGTGAGGCCGACGACAAGCGCAACCGCAAGCTGAAGAAGAAGAAAGCACCGCAGCAGCCATGAGGGGAATCGGGCGGCTCGCGCTCACCTCCACGCTCGGCGCCGTGCTGGGAGCGGCCGGCTGCTCCTCGATGGTCGAGGTGCCCGTCGACACCCCGCTGCAGTCCAAGCTCGACGTCTCCGGCTTCCGCCGCATCCTGATCGCGGGCTTCGTCACGGTCCTCGACAGCTCCGACGTCGACCTCTCGGCCGAGACCTCGCGTCTGCTGCAGAACCAGCTGCGCTCGAACGCCCGCGTGCAGGTGCTCGAGCCCGATCGGCCGCCGCTGCAGACGGCGCTCGAGACATCCTCGGTCGATTGGCGAGGGCGGCACTACTCGAAGGACGAGAAGGAGCAGTACCGCCCTCGAGGCCGATCGCCTTCTCCAGAACCCGGAGTTCTGGCGGAAGATGGGCGAGGAGTACCAGCAGCCGCTCATCGTCGACCGGCAAGCTCGACTTCGCGAGCCAGAACCGCTCGGGCTTCCAGCCCGACGAGCGCGTCGTGCGTCGCCGCCGAGGGACGGCCTCGCTCGGCCGCAGCAACCGCTACATGGAGCGCAAGGGCTACGTCTGTCGCGCCGACTTCTACTTCATCGACAGTCGAAGACGGGCGAGCTGCTGCACAAGGAGCGCTTCTCCGAAGAAGTGCTCTACGGGAGCACCAGCGCATCTCGCCGCTGTCGTCCTACTTCGAGCTGATGGACCGCCTGCTGCCGAACTTCCTCGGGGTGATCACTCCCGCAGAAGATCCGCGGGACGCGCGTCCTGCTCCGCTAGAGGAAAGCCCCATGCGCACCAGTTGCGGCTCCGCCGCGCTGCTCCTCGCGCCGCCGGCTCCTGTCGCTCGCGCCCTCGCGCCCCCGCCGGCGAGCGCGCAGTTCGTGCCGTACTACGGCAAGAACAAGGTCAAGTACGACAACTTCGCGTGGCGGATCTACAAGAGCCCGCACTTCGAGGTCTTCTACTATCCCGAGTTCGAGCAGCACCTCGCGCCGCCTCATCTCGTACCTCGAGAGCGGTACCTGAAGCTCTCGACGGGCCTCAAGCACGAGATGCCGCAGCCGATCCCGGTCATCTTCTACAAGACCCACTCCGAGTTCGAAGAGACCAACCTGTTCCCGCCTTCGTGCCCGAGCAGGTCGCGGCCTTCACCGAGCCTGCTGCTCAACCGCATGGTGTTCCCGATCGACGAGCCTCCCGAAAGCTGCAGGGCCTGATCACGCACGAGATGACGCACGCCTTCGCCTTCGACCTCATCCCCCGCGGTCTCGGCTTCGGCATCGCCCAGCGGAACTCCCTCTCTGGGTCGACGAGGGCCTCGCCGACTACTTCCGGGGCATCTGGGACCCGCTCGACCTCATGATGATCCGCGACGCCGCGCTCACCGACAAGGTCCCCGGCTGTCACGGGTCGGAGTTCGAGCCACTCTCCGGCCGGCTCGTCTACAACATGGGCCACGCCTGCTTCGAGTTCATGGAGTCGCGATACGGCAAGGAAGGGATCCGCCAGTTCCTCTACACGCTGCGCAAGGGCATCCTGGGCGGCGGGCCGGAGGAGCTCTACAAGCAGGCCTTCCGCACGACGCCCGAGGAGTTCGACGCCGCGTTCGAGAAGTGGCTGAAGGAGCGCTTCAAGGCGTTCCGCGACAGCCAGCGCCCGGACGACTTCGGCCGCGACCTGTCGCCCAACCCGGAGAAGACCAGCTTCACGCAGGTGTTCTCCTTCACGCCCAGCCCCTCGGGCGAGATCGCCGCGGTCGTCACCGGAACCGCTCCGAGGGCGAGGCCGACGTGGTCCTGGTCTCCACCAAGGACGGCAACGTCATCCAGAACCTGACCGGCGGCTTCGACAAGGACGGGGAGAACCTCGAGCTCAACAGCGAGTTCGTCTCCGGCCGGGCGCTCGCCTTCGACCCCACCGGCGACACCATCGGCTTCTTCGGCAAGACCGGCAAGGGCCGCAGCTTCTTCCTCGATCTCCGCGCTCGACGGAAGCATGAAGAAGAAGGTCCACGTGCCGCTCGACGAGACGCAGGCGCCCTGCCTGCTGGCCGACGGGCGCACGTCGCTGTTCGCCGCGCTCAAGGACGGCATCGCCGACATCTACTCGCTCGACATGGAGAGCGGCAAGGTGGAGAACCTCACCCGGGACGAGTACGCGGACAACAACCCGCAGATCTCGCCCGACGGCCGGATGGTGGTCTACGAGCGGCGCGTCAGCGGTAACAACAAGCTCTACGCGTTCTCCGCTCGCCGACCCCTCGCACAAGACGCAGCTCACCTTCGGCCCGTTCGACGACACCGCGCCGATCTTCTCGGCCGACGGCAACCGGCTCTACTACGCCTCGGACGAGGACGACGACATCCCGAACCTGCGCAGCCTCGACATGCGCACGGGTGCGATCCAGCAGTACACGGACGTCTTCGGCGGGGCGATGGCGCCGGCGCCGCTCAAGACGACCGCGCGGCGACCGCCTCGCCTTCATCACCTACTTCAAGGGCGAGTTCAAGCTGCACAGCAAGGACACCGCCGAGCCGATCAAGGAGGTCGACCAGGAGGTGCAGGCGGCCGCCGAGGGGCTCGTCGACTTCCAGCCCGACGTGCCCCACGAGGTGGTGCCCGAGAACAAGCGCCGGAAGAAGCTGTTCGAGGGCCTGTACCTCGAGGGCCGGCCGCCGATCAACGTCGGCGTCACCTCGAGCGGCAACTTCTACGGCGGCACCTCGATCGCGCTCACCGACGTGCTGGGCGACCAGCTGTTCACCTTCACCGTGCTGTCGGTCTCCTGTACCGCATCTACGACGGCCGCTACACGAACCTCGCGAGCCGGCTGCACTACGGCATCAACTTCTTCGACCAGACCTACTTCTTCTACCCTCTACCTACTCTCTGATCCGACCTACTACGGCCAGGACCCGCGCGACGCTCGCGATCGCGACCCAGCGCTTCACCGGCGGCCAGGTGTTCGCCGAGTATCCGTTCGACACCTTCCGCCGCCTC
Source organism: uncultured Acidobacteriota bacterium (assembly GCA_963740655.1). GTDB lineage: Bacteria > Acidobacteriota > Vicinamibacteria > Fen-336 > Fen-336 > DATBSL01. The sequence continues at coordinate 124,623 of CAVUFF010000009.1, read as the reverse complement.
GAGATCTCGGCGTGGGTCATCGCGAAGGTGCGGGAGCAGTACGGCGACCAGCAGGTGCGAGCAGCTGATCTGCCAGGACGCGGCGGTCGCTCGGGCTGCCGTGTTTCGTCAACAACGGCTGGCAGGCGCCGCTCAGCGCGGCTCGTGCAGGAGACGACCCGCTTCGCCGAGTTCGGCCCGCTCTCCGGCAGCACGTTCTCGTGGGCGTACCGCGGCGCCCGCGATCGGCAGCCTCCTGCAGCGCACGACCGTCGACGCCGACCTGCGCAAGTACCTGCGGCTCGGCACGACGAGCGCCCTGCTCGCGGTCCGCGGCCACGGCTTCCACTCGACCGGCGACAACCCCGACTACTTCTACTTCGGCGGCAACATGGAGCTGCGGGGCTTCCCGTACCTGAGCTTCGCGGGCAACCAGGGCTTCTTCGCAAACGCCGAGTTGCGCCTGCCGCTCATCCACCTCGCCGCCACGCCGATCGGCATCCTCGGCCCGCTGCGCGGCACGATGTTCTTCGGGATCGGCGGCGCCCACTTCAAGGGCCAGACCTACAATTCTCGACCAGCGACCCCGGCTACTCCTACGTCGACGACCCGATCTACGGCACGCCGTCAGCGGCGGCGGCTGCAGGACGGCCGCGCCTCGTGCGGCTTCGGCCTGCAGCTCTTCTTCCTCGGCTACCCGATGCACTTCGACTGGACGAAGTACACCGACTTCGCCACGACGAGCAGCAGCTGGAACTTCGACTTCTGGATCGGCTACGACTTCTAGCGGGGGGCACGGGGGGTGCTCAAACCCCCCGAAAGCTCGTCCCAGGCCGTCGCGGTCATAGCTCTCCAGCCGTTCCAGTCCTCGTTGCTCCAGCCGTTCTCGCCTAGCCGGTTCGTCGCTTGCGTTCCGTTTTCCACTGATTGACTTCCCCTCGAAACCCCGTCTAGAATCGAGGTTTCGGACCTGTGGCCGGAAGGAGCTGTGACGTGTACGCGATCATCAGGGCGGGCGGGAAGCAGTACCGGGTCGAGACGGGCGACGTCGTGCGCGTCGAGCGTCTCGAGGGGACGGTCGGCAGCAAGGTGACGCTCGACGAGGTTCTCCTCGTCGGCGGCAGCGACGACGTCCTGGTCGGCAGCCCGAACGTCGCCGGCGCCTCGGTCGAGGGCACGGTCGTCGAGCAGGATCGCGGGGCCAAGATCCGCGTCTTCAAGTACAAGAAGCGCAAGCACTACCGGCGGACGCGCGGTCACCGTCAGCACGTGACGGCCGTGCGGATCGACGCGGTCCGCGCTTCCTGAGGGAGCCGAGTTCGAGATGGCGCACAAGAAAGGCCAGGGTTCGAGCCGCAACGGACGCGACAGCAACTCGCAGCGGCTCGGGGTCAAGATCTTCGGCGGGCAGGCGGTGAGGGGCGGCGCGATCATCCTGCGCCAGCACGGCACGCGCTGGAAGGCGGGACGCAACGTCGGCCTCGCCCGCGACCACTCGCTCTTCGCCCTCGTGGACGGAGTCGTCCGCTTCGAAGACCACGGAACCGGCGCCCGGCGCGTGACCGTGGTGCCGGTCGCCGGCTAGGCGGCCGCGAGTTCCCCGCCCCGGCGCATCCGGCGGCTGCGGATGTTCGTCGACCAGGTCAAGATACTCGTCAAGGGCGGAGACGGCGGCAACGGCTGCGTGAGCTTCCGCCGCGAGGCGAAGGTCCCGCGCGGCGGGCCCGACGGCGGCGTGGGCGGCCGCGGCGGTGACGTGGTGCTCTGCGCGGTCTCGCACCAGAACACGCTCTTGCCGCTGCGCTACCACACCGAGTTCCGCGCCGAGCGCGGCAGCCACGGCGGCCCCGGCAACCGCACCGGCGGAGACGGCGCCGACTTCGAGGTGAGCGTGCCGCCCGGCACCGCGGCGCGCGAAGCCGAGTCGGGTGCCGTGCTGGGCGAGGTGCTGAGGGACGGCGACCGCCTGGTGGTCGCGAGGGGCGGCCGCGGCGGACGCGGCAACCGCTCGTTCCTGTCGAACCAGAACCGCGCGCCGCGCGAGGCCGAGCCCGGCGCGCCCGGCGAGGAGCGCTGGCTGCGGCTCGACCTCAGGCTGATCGCCGACGTCGGCTTCCTCGGCCTGCCCAACGCCGGCAAGTCGACGCTGCTCGCGCGGCTGTCGTCGGCGCGGCCCAAGATCGCCGACTATCCGTTCACCACGCTCACTCCGGTGCTGGGCGTCGTCGAGCAGGACGAGCAGAGCTTCGTGGCCGCCGACATCCCCGGCATCATCGAGGGCGCCCACGCCGGCGCCGGGCTCGGGCTGCAGTTCCTGCGCCACGTCGAGCGCACGCGCGTTCTGCTGCACGTCGTCGACGCCTCCGGCGCGAACGGGCGCGACGCCGCGGCCGACCTCACGCTCGTGCGCGAGGAGGTGCGCCGCTACCTGCCCGAGCTGCTCGAGCGGCCGCAGCTCGTCGCCGCGACCAAGCAGGATGCGGTTGCGTCGCGAGACGCCCTCGCCGCGCTCGAGGCCGAAACCGGCCGCCTCGGGCTCGAGCTGGTCGCGGTCTCGGCGGTGACGGGCGCGGGGCTCGTGGCGCTCAAGCGGCGGCTGCTCGCCCGGCTCGAGGCCGCGCGCGTCGCCGAGGCCGCGCTGGAGCGCGCGTGAGGATCGGGCTCTACGGCGGCACCTTCGACCCGATCCACCTCGGCCACCTGCGGGCCGCGGAGAACGCGCGCGAGGCGCTCGGGCTCGACCTCGTGGCGTTCGTGCCGTCTGCGGTGCCGCCCCACCGCACGTCTCCCTGCTCCACCGCCGAGGACCGGCTCGCGATGACTCGGCTGGCGACGGCGCCCTATCCGACCTTCGCGGCCTGGGACGACGAGCTGCGCCGCTCCGGCCCCAGCTACACCGTCGAGACCGTGGCGGCGCTCGTCGCGGCGCACGCGACGGACGCCTTCGTGCTGGTGGTGGGCGAAGACACCTGGCCGGAGATCCCGCTCTGGCGCGAGCCCGAGCGACTGCTGTCGCTCGTGGAGGTCGCCGTCGTCGAGCGGCCCGGCTTTGCCGCGAGCGGGGCGGAGCCGCAGGCGCCCTTCGCCGGCGCGCGCGGCGTGCGGCGCGTGAACGGCCTCGGCCTGCCGCTCAGCGCGAGTGCCATCCGTGAGCGCGCCCGAGCCGGCGCCAGCGTGCGCTTCCTGGTGCCCGACGCCGTGGCCCAGTACATCGCCGAGCGGGGGCTCTACCGGTGAAGCCGCTCCCGCCCAAAGTCGCCCGCGCCGCGCGCGCGGCGCTCGACAAGAAGGCCGAGGCCGTGCTCGCGCTCGACCTCAGGCCGGTCGCGGACTTCACCGACTTCTTCCTGCTGCTGACGGGCCAGAACCAGAGGCAGCTGGTCGCGATCGCCGACGCGGTCACCGAGACGCTGCGCGCCGCCGGCCTGCGGCCCGCACACGTCGAGGGCTACCCGCGCCAGGAGTGGATCCTGCTCGACTACGGCGACCTCGTGGTGCACGTGATGACGCCGAAGAGCCGCGCGTTCTACGACCTCGAGCGGCTGTGGGGCGGCTCCGAGCGGCTCGAGGTGACGGGTTGAGCGTGGCTACGGCTGCGGCGCTCGCGGGAGTCGTCGCGGAGTCGCGCGCGATGAAGGATGTCGTGGCGCTCGTGCTGCGCCTGGCCGACACGCGCAGCCCCGTGCTGCTCGAGGGCGAGAGCGGCACCGGCAAGGACCTGGTCGCGCACTGGCTGCACTACGGCGGCACCCGCCGCGCCGGACCGTTCATCAAGGTCCATTGCCCCTCGATCCCGGGCGAGCTGCTCGAGTCGGAGCTGTTCGGCCACGAGAAAGGCGCCTTCACGGACGCGCGCCACGCCAAGGCCGGCAAGATCGAGATCGCCGCGGGCGGCACCCTCTACTTCGACCAGGTGCAGGACCTGGCTCCCCCGCTGCAGGCCAAGCTGCTGCGCGTGATCGAGGAGCGGCGCTTCGAGCGCGTGGGAGGCACGCGCACGCTCGAGGTGGACGTGCGCTTCGTGGCCTCGGCCAACGTCGAGCTGGCCGAGGCCGTGCGCGGCGGCCGCTTCCGCCAGGACCTCTACCACCGGCTGAACGTGGTGCCGCTGCGGCTCGCGCCGCTGCGCGAGCGGCGCGAGGACATAGCGCCGCTGGCCGTCGCGTTCCTGGCGCGCGAGCGCGAGCGGGGCGTCACGGCGGCCGCGGCGCTCGCCCCGGAGACGCTCGCGCTCTTGCGCGGCTACGCGTGGCCGGGCAACGTCCGCGAGCTGCGCTCGGTGATCGAGCGCGCCGCGGCGCTCGTGCCGGAAGGCGAGCTCGAGCCGCGCGCGCTGCCGCAGCAGGTGCTGGAGCAGCCGTCGGTGCTGTGGGCCGGACGCGAGCGGCGCCCCACGCTCAAGGACGTCGAGATCGCGTACATCCGCTTCGTGCTCGAGGCCACAGGCGGCAGCCAGACGCGCGCCGCCGCGGTGCTCGGCATCTCCAGGAAGGCGCTGTGGGAGAAACGGCGTCGCTACGGGATCGGTTAGGAGAAAGACGCACCATGGATCAGAAGAAGGTGAAGTCGTACCGGGACCGCCTGCTGCTCAAGAAGCAGCAGATCCTGGAGGCCTACAACAAGAACAAGAGCTACGGCAAGGAGGCGGACGGCGAGGCGACGCAGGACATCGCCGACAAGGCCGCCAACTCCTACACCAAGGAGTTCCTGTTCAGCCTCTCCAACACCGAGCGCGACCTGCTGCAGCAGGTGGACGAGGCCATCGTGCGCACCGAGACGCGCCGCTACGGCGTGTGCGCGGCGTGCGAGGACGACATGAACATGAAGCGCCTGGAGGCGGTCCCGTGGGCGCGGCTGTGCCTCTCCTGCCAGGAGAAGCAGGAGTCGGGCCAGCTCTAGCGCCATGGATCTCGCCCTGGCCTCGGCTTTCGCGCGGCGCATCGCCTCGCCCGTGCTCGCGGTCGTGTTCCCTTCCGAGTGCGCCGCCTGCTCTTCGCTCCTGCTGCAGCTCGGGGGCGGACCGCTGTGCGAGCCGTGCTGGCGCGCGCTGCCGCGCCACGCGGGCGTCTCCTGCCATTGCGGGCTGCCGGTGGCGGCGGGCCTCAGCGCCTGTCCGCGCTGCCGGCGCGGGCGGGCGGTGTTCGCGGCCGGCTCGAGCCTCGGGCCCTACGAGGGCTCGCTGCGCTCGGCCATCCTCGCGCTCAAGTTCTCGGGCCGGCGGCGCGCCGCGCGCCGGCTGGCCGACGTGCTGCTCGAGGGGGAGGCCGCGCGGCGGCTGCTCGCGACGAGCGACCTCGTGGTGGCGGTCCCGCTCCACCCGCGGCGGCTGCGCGAGCGCGGCTTCAACCAGGCCGAGCTGATCGCGCGCGAGCTCGCGAGCCGCGCGGGCCGCGCCTACTGCGCCGACGCGCTCGTGCGCCGGCTCGACACGCGGCCGCAGGCCGGCCTGAGCGCCGCGGCGCGGCGGCGCAACGTGCGCGAGGCGTTCGCGGTGCGGCGCAAGGCGCAGGTCGCGGGCCGCACGCTGACGCTGGTGGACGACGTCGTGACGACCGGCGCCACGGCGCTCGCCTGCGGACGCGAGCTGCTTTCCGCCGGCGCCCGCGAGGTGCGACTCTTGTCGGTGGCGCGCGTCGTCTGAGGGGCGGCGAGCCACAGGGAAGGAAGTGAGATGAGCCGAGTCAGGATCACAGGGACGGTCCTCGCCGCATGCGCCGTCGCCGCGGGTCTCGGGGCGCAGCCCGCCGAGCGCGGCGCGCGCGAGCGGGTCGTCGAGCTCGCGCACCAGGCGACGGCGGCGGCCGCGATCGACACGCTGCCGAAGCAGCTCAAGGCCTTCTACAAGGCGCACCGCGCCGAGATGCCCTCGCTCGCGCTCGAGCCCGAGTTCGCCCAGCGCGGGCCGGAGCGGCGCTTCCTGGTCGACCGCCTGTCGAGCTTCCCGTTCGACGACCTGCCGCACAGCGAGGCCGCGCTCAACGCCAAGTACGGCGACAAGGCGCAGGGCATAGGCCGCCTGCCGTGGCTGCTGCAGGAGTCGTACGCGCGCCTCGTCGACGCCATGAAGGCCTCCGACAAGGAGAAGATCATGGCCGAGTCGGACGTGCTCACGGGGCTGATCGTGGACCTGCGCTCGCCGCTCAACCTGACCGACAACTACGACGGCCAGAAGACCGGCCAGCACGGCGTCTGGGTGCGGGTGATGGAGAAGCTGCCGCAGGCTCTCGGCAAGGACCTGAAGCTGTCGCCCGACGCCGCCAACTACCTGGACAGCCCAAAGGAGTACGTGTTCTCGATCGTGCTCGCGAGCTACGTCTGGATCGACAACATCCTCTACCTCGACCAGCTCGCGCACCGCGGCAAGCAGGGCTACGGCGACCCGTACTTCGAGGACCTGGCGCGGCGCGTGGGCCCGATCCTGCGCCAGCAGGTGCTGTCGCCGGCGGCCGAGGACGCCGGCAGCTACTGGTACACGGCCTGGGTGGTCGCGGGCCGGCCCGAGCTCAAGTAGCCGGGAGGGTGGCGTGCTCGGCGAGCGCGACCGCGCGGCTCGCGAGCGGGAGGCGGCACCCGGAATTGACCCGTGCGAGGACGAGCCCCTATGATCGGCAGTCTGGCAGTCGTGTCTCTGGATGCGGCGCACGCCGCGGGAATCGAGCCTTTGGACGAGGGGAAGCTCGTCCCTTCCGATGCGGAGCTCATCGAGCGCTGCCTCGGGAAGGACAACGCGGCGTGGGAGCTGGTCGTCGCGCGCTACAGGCGCAAGGTGTTCCACATCGCTTACAAGTTCACGGGCAAGCACGACGAAGCCGAGGACCTGCAGCAGGAGATCTTCCTGAAGGTCTTCCGCGCGCTCGAGAAGTTCCATCGCGACGCCGACTTCTCGACCTGGCTCTCGAGCGTGGCGCGGAACTACTGCATCGACCACTACCGCGCCAGCAAGCGCGAGAAGGAGGTCCTGGTCGAGGACGCGCTCGCCTACGACCTGGCGCCTTCGCCCTCCGGCAACCCGTACCGCGCGCTCGAGGCCAAGGACCGGAGCGGACTCGTCAGGCGCGGGCTCGACCAGCTGCCCGGCAAGCTGCGCGAGGCGGTGATCCTGCGCGACCTGCAGGGGCTCAGCTACCAGGAGATGGCGCAGCGGCTGGCGCTGCCCGAGGGCACCGTCAAGAGCCGGATCAACCGGGGCCGCGAGGAGCTCGCGCGGCTCCTGCTGCGCGCCCAGCAGCCGGCGCGCAGGGGCCCGGCGACACGCGCCGGGAGGCGGCGGGAGGTGAGGTGATGCAGCTCGCGTTCGACCAGAAGGGCGACGTGACCGTCGTCCGCGTGCAGGAGCCGAAGCTGACGTATCCGGTGCTGTCGGCGTTCTTCTCCGAGGTGCGCCAGAAGGTCGAGGCCGGCGCCCGCAAGCTGGTGATCGACCTCGCGGCGGTGAGCTACCTCGACAGCGCCTCGATCGGCTGCCTGATGGACGTGCACCGGCTGCTGCAGGAGAAGGGCGGCACGCTGCGCCTGGCCGGCCTGCAGCCGCGCGTCGAGACGATGATCTCGATGACCGGGGTGCACAAGATCGTGCCGCTCCACCGCGACGAGGAGGGCGCTCTCGCCGCCTTCGGGCCGGCGCCGAGCGCGGGGCGATGAGCTCGCTCCGGCTGTCGACCGGGCACGAGATCCCGCTCGACGGGGACCTGCTCGCGGTGCTCGAGGGCCTCTATCGGGAGGTCACGCTGCGCCGGGAGTTCAAGGGCTCGTTCGAGGACATGATGCGGGAGATCGAGTCGCTCGTCGCGCAGATGTCCGCCGCCGACCAGAAGCGCTACCTGGTCGAGAGCCTGTTCCTGAACTACAACACCTACGAGAGCGAGATGCTCGCCGCCTACGCACGGCGGCTCACCGAGAAGAAGAAGCCGCGCGGCCGCGCCGCGGGGGGCGCCCGGTGAGGCGCGCGGCAGCCGGCCGGCGCGTTCGGCTCGTCGCCGCGCTCGTCGCCGCGCTCGTCGCCGCGCCCGCGCCGGCGCTCTTGGCCGAGGACGACAAGGCGCCGCGCATCAGCGTCGACCCCGAGGCGTTCGACTTCGGCAAGGCGCAGCCGGGCCGGACGCTGCGCAAGGAGTTCACGCTCGCGAACTTCGGCGGCGCGGAGCTCGTGATCGAGAACGTCAGCACCACCTGCGGCTGCACCGCGGCACTCGCGTCGGAGAAGAGGCTCAGGCCCGGCGCCTCGACGCAGCTGCGGGTGACGCTCGAGACGCGCAGCTACTCGGGCCGGATGGAGCGGCAGGTGCTGGTGCGCTCGAACGACCCGAAGACGCCGCTCTTGACCGTGAGGGTCAGCGCGACCGTGGAGGGACCGGCCGCGAAGTGAGGCGCTAGGCCCGCGCCGGCCTGAGCGCTTTCGCAGCGACGGCAGCCGCGGGCGCTGCCGCTGCGGCAGGAACCAGCTCGAAGGCCTCTGGCGCCGCGACCAGCTTGCGCGCGACCGCGGCGTGGAGCGCGTGGCCCGCCTTGGTCGCCTCGAGCCGCCCCAGGATCGGGTGGCCGAGCAGCGCCAGGTCGCCGATCGCGTCGAGGATCTTGTGGCGCACGAACTCGTCCTCGAAGCGCAGCTTGTTGTTGAGCACGCCGGTCTCGCCGATCACGACGGCGTTCTCGAGGCTGCCGCCGAGCGCGAGGCCGGCCTTGCGCAGCAGTTCCACCTCGCGCAGGAAGCCGAAGGTACGCGCGGGGGCGATGAAGTCGGTGAAGCTGCGCGGCGTGACGCGGAGCGAGAGCGACTGGTGCCGCAGCAGCGGGTGGTCGAAGCCGATCGCGTAGCTCACCTCGAAGTGGTCGCAGGGCACGAGCCGCGCGCTCTTGGCGCCGTGCACCACCTCGATCGGCTGCGTCACCCGCAGCAGCTGGCGCGGCACGGCGAGCGGCCGCAGCCCCGCCTCGTGGAGCAGGATCACGAACGGCGCGGCGCTGCCGTCCAGCACGGGCACCTCGGGGCCATCCACCTCGACGCGCACGTCGTCGATGCCGAGGCCCATGAGGGCCGACAGCAGGTGCTCGACGGTACCGATCGAGACCCCGTCCTTGCTGAGCGTCGTGGCGTGGTCCTGCGCGCCGATGTAGCCGAGCGTCGCCGGAATCTCGACCCCCACGTCGGTGCGCGCGAAGCGGATGCCGTGCTCGGCGGGGGCGGGAAGCAGGCGCAAGCGGACCGGCCTCCCGCAGTGGAGCCCGATCCCGGTGCATGCGACCTCGCGTCTCAGCGTACGCCGATAAACCACGTTGACCGTCCCCGCTTGGGCGGATAGACGCAAAGACGCCCGCGCGCTAGAGAGCAATCCCTGTGCCGAAAGGGACCACTACCCGAAGTGGCTGATTCTAAAAGAACTGCTCGGTCGGGTTTCCGGCGGAGCGTGGCTGCCGGACCACGGCCGTCCGTGGTCTGGAAACCACGCTCATGTGGGCGAACCCTGCCGCAGGAGCGGTCGCAGGTAGCGAGCGGTCTGGCTGCGGCGCGAGCGGGCCACCGTTTCGGGCGTCCCGGAGACGACCACTCGGCCGCCGTCGTCGCCCGCGCCGGGCCCGAGGTCCACGACCCAGTCGGCGCTCTTGATGACGTCGAGGTTGTGCTCGATCACGACCACGGTGTTGCCGGCGTCCACGAGCCGCCCGAGCACCTCCAGCAGCCGCCGCACGTCGTCGAAGTGCAGGCCCGTCGTCGGCTCGTCGAGCAGATACAGCGTGCGGCCCGTCTCGCGCCGCCCGAGCTCGCGCGCGAGGCGCACGCGCTGCGCCTCGCCGCCCGAGAGCGTGGCCGCGTTCTGGCCGAGCCGGAGATAGCCGAGCCCGACCTCGCTGAGCGTGCCCAGGAGCCGAGCCAGCCGCGCGTGCGCCGCGAGCAGCTCGCGCGCGGCGTCGACGCTCAGCTCGAGCACGTCGGCGATGCTCAGCCCCTGGTAGCGCACCTCGAGCGTCTCGCGGTTGTAGCGGCGGCCGTGGCAGGCCTCGCACGGCACGAAGACGTCGGGCAGGAAGTGCATCTCGACGCGCCGGACACCGTCGCCCTGGCAGGCCTCGCAGCGGCCGCCCTTGACGTTGAAGGAGAAGCGGCCGGGCCGATAGCCGCGCGCGCGCGCCTCGGGCACCAGGCTGAAGAGGTCGCGGATGAGAGCGAATGCGCCGGTGTAGGTGGCGGGGTTCGAGCGTGGCGTGCGCCCGATCGGGCTCTGGTCGATCGCGATCACCTTGTCGATCGCCTCCGCGCCCTCGAGCGCCCGGTGGCGTCCCGGCTCGGCGGTCGCGCGGTAGAGCTTGCGCGCGAGAGTGCGGTGCAGCACGCCCTCGACGAGCGTCGACTTGCCGGAGCCCGAGACGCCGGTCACGGCGGTGAGCGTGCCGAGCGGGATCAGGACGTCGATGTCGCGCAGGTTGTGGGCGCGCGCGCCCAGCACCTTGAGCCAGCCGTGGGCCGCGCGCCGGGCCTCCGGCACCGCCACCTGGAGCTCGCCGCGCAGGTAGCGCCCGGTGAGGCTGCCGTCGATCGAGCCGGGCGGGCCGGCGTACATGAGCCTCCCGCCGCCCTCCCCCGCGCCCTCGCCGAGGTCCAGCACCCAGTCGGCGGCGCGGATCGTCTCCTCGTCGTGCTCGACGACCACGACGGTGTTGCCCGAGTCGCGGATCGAGACGAGCGTCTGGATCAGCCGCGCGTTGTCGCTCTGGTGCAGCCCCACCGACGGCTCGTCGAGCACGTAGAGCAGGCCCTGCATGCGCGCGCCGATCTGCGTGGCGAGCCGCACGCGGTGCGCCTCGCCGCCCGACAGCGTGGTCGTCGCGCGGTCGAGCGTCAGGTAGCCGAGCCCGAGCGAGACCAGCACCTCGCCGCGCGCCTTGATCTCCGCCACCAGCCGCTCGGCGACCGGCCGCTCGCGCTCGGGAAACTCGAGGCCGCCCACCGTGGCGGACACGCGCGAAAGCGGCAGCCGCACGAGGTCGCCGACCGACAGCCCGGCCACGCGCACCGCCAGGCTCTCGGGCCGCAGGCGCGTGCCGCGGCAGGCGCGGCAGGGCTCCTCGGCGAGGTACGGGCGCAGGTCCTCGAACGCCTCGCCGCCGCCCTCGGCCTCCTCCTCGTTCGGGACCGGATCGAGCCCGAGCAGGCTGGTGACGCGCTTGCGCAGGTACGGCACGACGCCGGGGAAGCCGTGCTCGTCGCCGTAGAGCAGCACGTCGCGCGCGCCCTGCGGCAGCTCCGCGACCGGCGCCTCGAGCGAGAAGCCGTTGCGCTCGGCCACCTCCACGAGCGCCTCGCGCAGCAGGCGCGGCCCGTGACGGTGCCAGGGCCGGATCGCGCCGTCGAGGACGCTCTTCGACTCGTCGGGGATCACGCGCGCCGCGTCCACCACCCAGCGCTGGCCGAGGCCGTCGCAGGCGGGGCAGGCGCCCTGCGCGCTGTTGAACGAGAACGCGCGCGGGCTGAGCTCCGGCACCTGCACGTCGCAGCGCGCGCAGGCCTGGTGCTGGCTCAGCAGCCGCTCGCCGCGGCCCTCGACCGACACCAGCACCACGCCCTTCGCCAGCTGCAGCGCCTTGTCCAGGCTCTGGCGCAGCCGCTCGCCGGCATCGGCGCGCAGCACGAGCCGGTCGACCAGCAGGTCGATGCGGTGGCCGCGGCGCGGGTCGAGCTCGAGCTTGTCGCCGAGGTTCGCAGCGCGGCCGTCGATGCGCGCGCGCTGCAGGCCCGCCTGGCGCGCCGCCTGCGAGCTCCTTGCGGTAAGCCCCCTTGCGCCCGCGCGCGACGGGCGCCGCGATCACCGCCACGGCGCCCGACGCCTGCTCGACGAGGCGCGCGGCCATCTCGTCGACGCCCTGCGCGGCGATCGGCTCGCCCGCAGCGCGGGCAGTGGGCCCGCCCCAACGTCGCGAACAGCACCCGCAGGTGGTCGTAGATCTCGGTCACGGTCCCGACCGTCGAGCGCGGGTGCGCGACGGTCGTGCGCTGCTCGATCGCGATCGCCGGCGACAGCCCGGTCACCGACTCGACCTCGGGCCGGTCCATCTGCTCGAGGAACTGCCGGGCCCACGGCGAGAGGCTCTCGACGTAGCGGCGCTGACCCTCGGCGTAGAGCGTGTCGAAGGCGAGGCTGCTCTTGCCCGAGCCCGAAGGGCCGGTGATCACCACCAGCCGGTTGCGCGGAATGTCGCAGTCGAGGCCCTTCAGGTTGTGGACCCGGGCCCCCCGGATGGCGATCGGTTCGTCGCTACCGTCTTCCTTCAAGGTCTGACCAAAACCCCATTCTACCGGAGTTGGCCCGCTTTGCCGCCTCCGAGCCGCCGTGCTAACGTGCTTGTCGATTCGCCCCTGAAGCTCATGGCCACCCGACGCCCGACACGGAAGAAGGAGCCTCAGCCGGTCATAGACCGGCGCTACCAGCAGGCGGTCGACCTGTTCGAAAGGGCTGTCAAGGCACTGGGCCGTAAGGACTTCGACCGCGGCGCCGACCTGCTCGACAGCCTGATCGAGGACTTTTCCGACCAGCAGGAGCTGGTCGAGCGGGCCAGGACCTACCGCGCCCTCTGCGAGCGCTCGAACAAAGCGCGGCCCAGGACGTTCGAGGAGTTCCTGAACTACGGGGTGGTACTCCACAACCGCGGCGACTTCCAGCACGCGGTCAAGTACCTGCGCCAGGCGCTCGACATCCACCCCCGCAGCGAGAGCGCGCTCTACTGCCTGGCGGCGGCGCAGGCCCGCGCCGGCGACGCCCAGGCGGCGCTCAAGGCGCTCAAGTCGGCGATCCACGCGAACCCCGCGAGCCGCGCCCAGGCCCGCAAGGACGCGGACTTCGAGCCGCTGCGCGAGGCCGCAGCGTTCCAGGCACTGGTCGCGCCGGCGCAGTGAGCGCGACCAGAGGACGCGTTCACGCGCTCGTCGCGGCGGGCGTGACGGTCGAGGATCCCGCGACCACCTTCGTGGGCGACCAGGTGGTGGTCGAGGCGGGGGCGGTGCTGCGGCCGTTCACGCTGCTCGAAGGCAGGACCACCGTGCGCGCGGGGGCCGTGGTCGGCCCGTTCGTGCGCCTCGTGGACATGGAGATCGGCGCCGGGGCCCAGATCCTCGACCACTGCCTGCTGCGCCAGTCGGTGATCGAGGCGGGGGCGAGCGTCGGACCCTTCGCGCACATGCGCCCCGACAGCCGCGTCGGCGCGCGGGCAAAGGTCGGCAACTTCGTCGAGCTCAAGAAGACGGCACTCGGCGCGGGCTCGAAGGCCCAGCACCTGAGCTATCTCGGCGACGCCGTGATCGGGCCCGGCGTCAACATCGGGGCCGGCACCATCACCTGCAACTACGACGGCGAGCACAAGCACCAGACGCGCATCGAGGCCGGCGCCTTCGTCGGCAGCGACACCACGCTGGTCGCGCCGGTCACGATCGGCGAGGGCGCCTACATCGCGGCCGGCAGCTCGATCACCCAGGACGTGCCGAAGGACGCGCTCGCGCTCGCCCGTGCGCGGCAGGTCACGAAGCCCGGCTGGGCCGCGGCGCGGCGCGAGCGGCTCGCGAAGCCGGCGAAGGACCGCTAGGACCCTCACGATGTGCGGCATCGTCGGCTACGTCGGCGCGCGCGACGCGGTCCCCGTGATCCTGGACGGCCTGCGCCGTCTCGAGTACCGCGGCTACGACTCGGCGGGCATCGCGGTGGTGCGCGGCGGCGAGCTCCAGCGCCGGCGCGCGGCCGGCAAGCTCGGCAACCTGGCCGAGAGCCTGGCGCGCGAGCCGCTCTCGGGCGAGTGGGGCCTCGGCCACACACGCTGGGCCACTCACGGCCGGCCCACCGAGGAGAACGCGCACCCGCACCAGGACGGCGCCGGCAAGATCGTCGTGGTGCACAACGGCATCATCGAGAACCACCTCGAGCTCAAGACCCGGCTGCAGGCGCAGGGCCACCGCTTCGTCTCCCAGACCGACACCGAGGTGATCGCCCACCTGGTGGCCTCGCACTACCAGGGCTCGCTCGAGCAGGCGACGCGCAAGGCGCTCGCGGAGATCAAGGGCGTCTACGCGCTCGTGTTGATGCACCGCGACGAGCCGCGGCTGCTCGTGGCCGCACGCCTCGGGCCGCCGCTCGTGATCGGGCTGGCCGAGGGCGAGCACTACGTGGCTTCGGACATCCCGGCGATCCTGCCGCACACGCGCGACTTCCTGTTCCTGGAGGACGGCGACGTCGCGACGCTCACGCCCGACTCGGTGCGCGTCACGACGCTCGCGGGAACCCCGGTGACGCGCATTTCGCAGCGCATCGCCTGGGATCCGGTGCAGGCGGAGAAGGGCGGCTTCCGCCACTTCATGCTGAAGGAGATCCACGAGCAGCCGCGCGCGATGCGCGACACGCTGCTCGGCCGCATCAGCCTGGAGGAAGGCGAGGTCCACCTCGAGGAGCTGGGCGCGGCGGCGGAGCGGCTGCGCGGCGCCGACCGAGCGGTGCTGCTCGCCTGCGGCACCAGCTGGCACGCGGCGCTCGTCGGCAAGTTCCTGATCGAGCACCTGGCGCAGATCCCGGTCGAGGTCGACTACGGCAGCGAGTTCCGCTACAGGAAGCCCCTCGTCGGGCCCTCGACGCTCGCGGTCGCGATCAGCCAGAGCGGCGAGACCGCGGACACGCTCGGGGCGTTCCGTGAAGCGAAAGCGAAGGGAGCGCTGCCAATCGCGATCTGCAACGTGCAGGGCTCGATGCTGGTGCGCGAGGCCGCCGGCTCGCTCTTGACGCACGCCGGTCCCGAGATCGGCGTCGCGTCCACCAAGGCCTTCACCGCCCAGCTGGTGGCGCTGTCGCTCTTGGCGCTGCACCTGGGGCGGCTGCGCGGCGCGCTCAGCGCCGAGGCGTGCCGCGAGCAGCTCGAGCAGCTCACGCGGGTGCCGCTGCAGATGGAGCGCGTGCTCGACCAGGAGTCGAAGATCGACGAGCTGTCGCGCACGCTCAAGGACTCGCGCGACTTCCTCTACCTCGGGCGCGGCATCAACTACCCGATCGCACTCGAGGGCGCGCTGAAGCTCAAGGAGATCTCCTACCTGCACGCCGAGGGCTACCCGGCCGGCGAGATGAAGCACGGCCCGATCGCGCTCGTGGACGAGTCGCTGCCGATCGTGGCGCTGGCGCCCGCCGGCCAGATCCACGACAAGATGCTGTCCAACCTGCAGGAGGCGAAGGCGCGCGGCGGCCGCGTGATCGCGGTGGGCCAGGCCGGCGACCCCGCGCTCGAGGCGATCCTCGAGCCGCCGCGCGACGTGCTGCTCGAGATCCCGGAGTGCCCGGAGCTGTGGTCGCCGTTCCTGACCGTGATCCCGCTCCAGCTGATCGCCTACCACGTGGCGCTGCGCGCCGGGCGCGACGTCGACCAGCCGCGCAACCTCGCCAAGTCGGTCACGGTGGAGTAGGAGCCGCGGCCTTGGACGAGGCGCCCGCTTCGGTCGCGGGCCTCAACCCGCAGCAGCGAGAGGCCGTGCTGGCCACGCGCGGGCCGGTGCTGATCCTGGCAGGCGCCGGCAGCGGCAAGACGCGCGTCATCACGCACCGCATCGCGCACCTGGTGCTCGAGCTCGGCGTGCCGTCGCGCCAGATCCTCGCCGTCACCTTCACCAACAAGGCCGCTGGCGAGATGCGCGCCCGCGTCGAGGCGCTGCTCGGCGGCCAGCCGTTCGAGGCCTGGGTCTCGACCTTCCACAGCTTCTGCGTCCGGCTGCTGCGGCGCGAGGCGCGCGCGGCCGGCCTGGATCCCGGCTTCCTGATCTACGACGAGGACGATCAGCTGGCGGCGGTGCGCGAGGCGATGCGCCGGCTCGAGCTTTCCGAGAAGCTGCACCCGCCGCGCCGCTTCCTGTCGAAGATCTCGGCGCGCAAGAACGCGGCGCGCGGCCGCGGCCCGGACGACCTCGAGCTCGACCGCGTCTCGGAGGTGATGCAGGGCTACCACGAGGTCCTGCGCATGGCCTCAGCGCTCGACTTCGACGACCTGCTGCTGCGCGCCGTGACGCTGCTCGAGGGCCACCCCGACCTCTGCGCCGCCTGGCGCGAGCGCTTCCCGTACCTGCTGGTCGACGAGTACCAGGACACGAACCGCGCGCAGTACGAGCTGGTGCGGCTCTTGGCCGGGCCCGACGGCAACCTGACGGTGGTGGGGGACGAGGACCAGTCGATCTATTCCTGGCGCGGCGCCGACATCTCGAACATCCTCGACTTCGAGCGCGACTTTCCGGGCGCGCGTGTCTTCCGGCTGGAGCAGAACTACCGCTCGAGCCAGCGGATCCTGGACGCCGCCGGCGCGCTCGTGGCCAGGAACGAGCGGCGCAAGGGCAAGACGCTGGTGGCGGTCAAGGGCGCGGGCGAGCTCGTGCGCCTGCACGAGGCGTCGGACGAGTTCGAGGAGGCGGCCTGGGTCACCGAGCGCACCGCCGCGCTTCGCGCCCGCGGGCGCGTCGCGGTGCTGTTCCGCATGAACGCGCAGAGCCGGCTGATCGAGGAAGGCCTGCTGCGGCTGCGGATCCCCTACATGGTGGTGGGCGGCGTCGGCTTCTACGAGCGGCGCGAGGTGAAGGACGTGCTCGCCTACCTGCGCCTGGTGCTGAACCCGCGCGACGGCGTCGCGTTCCGCCGCGTCGTGAACGTGCCGCCGCGCGGGATCGGCGACAAGACGCTCGGCGAGATCGACCGGCTGGCGCGCGAGCGCGGCCTGAGCGCCTGGGAGGCGGCCGCGGCGCTGGTCGACGAGGCCGTGCTTCCCGCGCGCGCGACGGCGGCGCTCGGCCAGTTCAAGGAGACGCTCGAGACGCTGCGGCTGGAGATGGAAGTCCCGCCGGGCGCGGCGCCGCGCGGGCTGCGCGGCCTGATCGAGCGCGTGCTGGAGCTGTCGGGCTACGGCGCCTCGCTCGCGCGCGAGGACTCGCAGGAGAGCCAGGACCGGCTCGAGAACCTCGCCGAGCTGATCGGGGCCGTCGCCGACTACGAGGCGCGCGAGCCCGGCGCCAGCCTGTCGGGCTTCCTCGACCGCGCGGCGCTCTTGTCCGAGACGGATCGGCTGAAGGACGACGTGCCGGTGCTGCTGCTGACGCTGCACGCGGCGAAGGGGCTCGAGTTCGACGCTGTCTTCCTGGTCGGGCTCGAGGAGGGGCTGCTCCCCCACTCGCGCAGCCTGACGGCGCCCGAGGGACTCGAGGAGGAGCGCAGGCTCTGCTACGTCGGGATGACGCGCGCCAAGGGCGTGCTGCACCTGTCCTGGGCCAGGAGCCGCCAGGTCTTCGGCCAGCGCCGGCTCACCGAGAAGAGCCGCTTCATCGACGAGGTGCCGGCGGAGCTGATCGAGCGCAGCGGCGGACATTTCCAGCCGCTCCCTCGCGCCGAGCGTCCCGCCTGGGCGCGCGAGAGACCGGCACTCGTGGCGGCTGCGGACACGGCGGCCGCGGCGGTGGACGACGCCGCGATCCGGCCGGGGATCAAGGTGCGCCATCCGCTCTTCGGCGTCGGAACGGTCCTGCGCCGCGAAGGCGACGGCGCCGACTTCAAGGTCACCGTGTCTTTCCCTGGAGTCGGCGCGAAGAAACTAGTCGCGAGATACGCGGGGCTGGAAGTTGTCTAGAAAATCGAACAGTACGAGCAACGAAGGGGGGCCTGGGGGACTTCGTCCCCCCAGTTCAAGAAAGGCGGCAGCAAGCCCAGCCGCTCGTCCCTCCACCAGGATGGCTCTTGGAGAGCCACGAGCAGCAGGGCCGAGGTCCGTGTGCCCGTCACTCTCCAACAAGGATCATCGAAGGGGGACGAACCGCCTGGCTGTGGCGGCTTTCTTTGAGAAGGGGGACGTCCACGTCCCCCCTTTAACCCCCCAGGGTTGCTCGGAAGGTCCGCGGCGAGTCGTTACGCCTTCGGCGTGATGCTCTGGACCACCCAGCGCGACATCATGCGGCCGCCGCCCGAGGATCCCTTCAGGTCGTAGCGGCGCAGCGTCATCGTGTAGGGCTTCGGCGTGCCGCCGATCGTGAGGTTCACGTCGATGTCGCGCGTCAGCATGTCGCCGGTCAGCGACTCGATGTCCTCGACCTGGCCGACCGAGAGGCTCACGTTGCGCTTCTCGCGCTCGACCGCGGCCTTGGCGTCAGCGACCGCCTTCTTGAGCCGCTTGTCGTCCGCCTGGTAGGCGTCCCACTTGTCGGCGATCGGCTTGAGCGCCGGCGGGATCTTGTCGCCCTTCGCCTGCGCCTGGCGCACCTTGTCGAGGTCGGGATAGACCTTGAGGTCGTTCGCCCACGCGCGGGCTTCCTTCGTGTTCCTGTCGAGCTCGGCCTGGGCGTCCTTTGCCTTCTTCACGAGGTCGGGCAGCGTCGCGGGCGCCTTCACCTCGGGACCCTCAGAGACGATCTTCCAGGCGTCCACCTTCTGGTCGAAGGACACTACCGCGAAGCTCGTGATCGTGTTCTGGTCGTTGGCTCTGAGCGCGCCAAAGTACTGGTCGACCACCTTCGACTCACCGCTGCTGCACGCGAGCCCGGCTGCGGTCAGGCCCAGCGCCAGCGCGAGTGCCGCGCGTCGCTCCTTCATGGCTCCTCCTTGGACGCCCCGGCGGAAGCCGGGTCGCCCGGGCTGTCGTCGTCGTCCTCTCTCTCGGCCAGGCGAGCGACCGAGACCAGATGGTCGCC
The DNA here is from genome assembly GCA_963740655.1 of uncultured Acidobacteriota bacterium. GTDB lineage: Bacteria > Acidobacteriota > Vicinamibacteria > Fen-336 > Fen-336 > DATBSL01. The sequence goes on along the minus strand of CAVUFF010000009.1, from coordinate 105,974 downwards.
TTCCTCGAGCTGGATCAGGCGCACGCCCTGGGTGTTGCGACCGATCGTGGAGATGTCCGCCGTGTTCAGGCGGATGATCATACCCTTTTCGGTTATCAGCATCACCTGCTCGTCGGCGCGCAGGAACTTCACGCCCACCACCGGCCCGTTGCGGTCGGAGGTCTTGATGTTGATCAGCCCCTTGCCGCCGCGGCTCTGCAGCCGGTACTCGCCGAGCTCGGTGCGCTTGCCGTAGCCGTTGCGCGTCACCGTCAGCACCGTGCCGCCCGGACGCGCCACCTCGAGGCCCACGACCGCGTCGCCCTCGTCGAGGTCGATGCCCCACACGCCGTAAGCGCTGCGGCCCATCGGCCGCACGTCCTCCTCGGAGAAGTGGATCGCCATCCCGGACTCGCTGCCGATCAGCATCTCGTCCTTGCCCGAGGTGATCACGGCGTCGATCAGCTGGTCCTCGGGCTCGACCGACAGCGCGATGATGCCCGATGGGCGCGGATTCGAGAACGCCAAGAGCTCGGTCTTCTTCACGATCCCGCGCCGCGTGGCGAGCAGCACGTAGCCGCCCGCGGCGAAGTCGCGCACAGCGCAGAAGGCGGCGATCTTCTCGCCCGCCACCAGCTGGACCAGGTTCACGACCGCCTTGCCCTTGCCCTGCGGGCCGACGTCGGGCATCTCGTGCACCTTCAGCCAGTAGATCCGCCCGCGGTCGGTGAAGATCAGGATGTAGGAGTGCGTCGAGGCGATGAAGAGGTCGGAGACGAAGTCCTCGTCGCGCGTCTTCATCCCCACGCGGCCGCGGCCGCCGCGCTTCTGCGCGCGGTAGGTGGTGATCGAGGTGCGCTTGATGTAGCCGGTGTGGGTGATCGAGATCGCCACGTCCTCGTCGACGATCAGGTCCTCGACCGCGATCTCGTCCGCCGCCGCCAGGATCTCGGTGCGGCGCGGATCGCCGTGGGTCTCCGCGATCGCCTTGAGCTCGGCCGTGATGATGCCGTCGATGCGCGCCGGGTGCGCCAGGATGTCCTTGAGGTCGGCGATCTGGATCACGCGCTCCTTGAGCTCGTCCTGGATCTTCTGGCGCTCGAGGCCGGTGAGCCGCTGCAGCTGCAGCTTGAGGATCTCGTCGGCCTGGATCTCGCTGAGCTTGAAACGCTCGACGAGGCCGGTCTTCGCGATCCTCGGGCGTGCTGCGCGGCGCGGATCAGCGCGATCACCTCGTCGAGGTGGTCGAGCGCGATCACGTAGCCCTCGAGCACGTGGGCGCGCGCCTCGGCCTTCCGGAGCTCGAACGCCGTGCGCCGGCGCACCACGTCGCGACGGAAGTCGACGAACAGCTCGCAGGCGTCGAGCAGGTTCAGCACGCGCGGGCGCTGGTCGACGATCGCCAGGAAGATGACGCCGAAGCTGTCCTGCAGCGGCGTGTGCTTGTACAGGTTGTTGAGGATCACCTGTGCCGGCTCGCCCTTCTTGACGTCCACCACGACGCGCATGCCGTGGCGGTCGCTCTCGTCGCGCACGTCCTGGATCCCGCGCACGCGGTCCTCGCGCGCGAGCTCGGCGATCTTCTCGATCAGGCGCGCCTTGTTGACCTGGTACGGGATCTCGCTGATCACGATCGACTCGCGCTCGCCCTTGCGCGCCTCGATCTCGGCGCGCGCGCGCATCACGATCGAGCCGCGCCCGGTGCGGTAGGCCGACTGGATCCCGTCCTTGCCCATGATGAAGCCGGCGGTCGGGAAGTCGGGGCCCTTGACGCGGGCGATCACGCCCTCGAGCCGCTCGTCCGGCGTCAGGTCCTGGTTCTCGAGCAGGAAGCTGAGCGCGTCGACCACCTCGCCGAGGTTGTGGGGCGGGATGTTGGTCGCCATGCCGACCGCGATCCCGGCGGCGCCGTTGACGAGCAGGTTCGGCAGCACGGTCGGCAGCACCGTCGGCTCGACCGAGCTGTCGTCGTAGGTCGGCTGGAAGTCGACGGTGTCCTTCTCGATGTCCTCCATCATCGAGGCGCCGAGCCGCGTGAGGCGCGCCTCGGTGTAGCGCTGCGCCGCCGGCGGGTCGCCGTCGATCGAGCCGAAGTTGCCCTGCCCGTCCACGAGCGGCGCGCGCATGTTGAACGGCTGCGCCATGCGCACGAGCGTGTCGTAGATCGCCGGTCGCCGTGCGGGTGATAGTTGCCCATCACCTCGCCGACGATCTTGGCGCACTTCCTGTAGGGCCGGCCCGGCTGCAGACCCATCTGCTGCATGCCGTAGAGCACGCGCCGGTTCGCGGGCTTCAACCCGTCGCGGATGTCGGGCAGCGCACGGCCGATGATCACGGACATCGCGTAGTCCATGTAGGACTGGCGCATCTCGTCCGCGATGTTGGTCGGGATGCGGTTCTGCTGCGGCGGCGTGGGCGGCGTTTCTTCGGACATGCTAGATGTCGAGGTTCCTCACGTTGAGCGCATTCTCCTCGATGAACTGGCGGCGCGGCTCGACCGCGTCGCCCATCAGCGTCGTGAAGATGTTCTCGGCCACCTCGTCGTCCTCCAGCCGCACCTGGAGCAGCGTGCGCGTGGCCGGGTCCATCGTGGTCTCCCACAGCTCCTCGGCGTTCATCTCGCCGAGGCCCTTGTAGCGCGAGATCGTCATGCCCTTCTTGCCTTCGGCGAGGATGTGCGCCACCAGCGCCTCGCGGGTGGCGATCGTCGGTCTCACCGCCGTCCACCACCGTGAGCGGGGGTTGGTCGAGCTCGCGGATCTCCTCGTAGGCGGAGTAGAGCGCGCGGTACTCGGCCGAGGCGACGAAGTCGTCGCCCACCACGCACCTCGCGCGGGTGGCCGTTGCCGCTCGTCTGCAGCTTGACGTCGAAGACGCCGTGCTCCTCGTCGCGCTCCAGGAACGCCTCGCTGCCCGCGTCGCGCAGCGGCTGGATCAGCTCCATCAGGCGCGCCTTGTCGCTGAAGGTCTCCTTGTCCTTGACCCTGCCGCGCAGCAGCAGGTCCACGAGCGGGCGCGGCACGCCGCGCTTCTCGATCCGCTCGACCAGCTTCTGCACCGTCACCATCTTGCCGACCAGGTGCGCGAGCCGCGCGCCCTCGAACTCCTGGCCGGAGCCGAGCCGCACCTTGCGGTTCTCGGCCGCGCGCGTCGAGCAGGAAGCCGTCGAGCGCGTGCTCGTCCTTCAGGTAGGCTGACGCTCTTGCCGTGCTTCACCTTGTAGAGCGGCGGCTGGGCGATGTAGAGGTGGCCGCGCTCGATCAGCTCCTTCATCTGGCGGTAGAAGAAGGTGAGCAGCAGCGTGCGGATGTGGCTGCCGTCGACGTCGGCGTCGCACATGATGATGATGCGGTGGTAGCGCAGCTTGGCGACGTCGAAGTCGTCGGCTCCCGACGCCGGTGCCGAGCGCCGTGATCATGTTGCGGATCTCCTCCGACGAGAGCGTCTTGTCGAGCCGCGCCTTCTCGACGTTCAGGATCTTGCCCCTGAGAGGCAGGACCGCCTGGAACGCGCGGTCGCGGCCCTGCTTGGCCGAGCCGCCGGCCGAGTCGCCCTCGACCAGGTAGAGCTCGCAGTTCTCGGGGTTGCGCTCCTGGCACTCCGCGAGCTTGCCCGGCAGCCCGGCGCCGTCGAGGGCGCCCTTCCTCCGCGTCAGGTCGCGCGCCTTGCGCGCGGCCTCGCGGGCGCGCGCAGCGTCGAGGATCTTCGACGGCGATGCGCTTCGCTTCCGGCGGGTGCTCCTCGAGGAACGCCGAGAGACGCTCGTTCACCAGGCTCTCGACGATGCCCTTCACCTCGGAGTTGCCGAGCTTGCCCTTGGTCTGGCCCTCGAACTGCGGGTTCGGGACCTTGACGCTGATGACCGCGGTCAGGCCCTCGCGCGTGTCCTCGCCCTCGAGCCCGTCCGCCCTCCTTCAGCAGGCCGGCCTGCGATCGCGTAGCCGTTGAGGCTGCGCGTGAGCGCGCCGCGGAAGCCGGCGAGGTGGGTGCCGCCGTCGTGGGTGTTGATGTTGTTCGCGTAGCTGTGGATGTTCTCGGCGTAGCCGTCGTTCCACTGCAGCGCGATCTCGACCGCGACGCCCTCGCGCTCGCCCCCGATCACGACCGGCTTCTCGGGGAGCGTCTCCTTGTTGCGGTTCAGGTGCTCGACGAAGGACGCGATGCCGCCGTCGTACTGGAAGCGGTGCTTCTTGCTGTCGCGCTCGTCCTCGAGGGTGATCAGGATGCCGCGGTTCAGGAAGCGACAGCTCGCGCAGCCGCTGCGAGAGGGTGTCGAAGCTGAAGGTGGTGGTCTCGAAGATCTGCGCGTCGGGCTTGAAGGTGATCTTGGTGCCGCGCCGGTCGGTGACGCCGGTGTTCTCGAGCCGGCTGCTGCGGCAGCGCCGCGCGAGTAGGACTGGCGGTAGACCTTGCCGTCGCGCCAGATCTCGACCTCGAGGCGTCTCGGAGAGCGCGTTCACCACCGAGACGCCCGACGCCGTGCAGGCCGCCCGAGACCTTGTAGGCGCTTCTTGTCGAACTTGCCGCCCGGCGTGGAGCTTCGTGAGCACGACCTCGGCGGCGTCGATCCCGGGACGCGATGCGGGCCCACGGGGATGCCGCGCCCGTCGTCGACCACGGTGACGGAGTTGTCGATGTGGATGCGTGACGGCGACCTCGCGTGCAGTAGCCCGGCGAGGGCCTCGTCCACGGAGTTGTCCACCACCTCGTAGACGAGGTGGTGCAGCCCCGCCTCCCCCGTCGAGCCGATGTACATCGCGGGTCGGACGCGAACCGCCTCGAGGCCCTTCGAGGATGCGGATCGCCTCGGCGCCGTAGTCGCGGCGCGTGACGCCCGTCGTTCTTGGGTCTTCGTCGTCTCGCTCATGTCTCCCCCGTCGCCTTCGGGCGCTAGGCGCAGCGCACCGCGCCCTCCAGACCTCGAAGACGCGCCCCAGCGGGCGCAGGCTCTCCGCCCAGCCGGGGTGGGCCGTCGTGACCCAGGCCTGGCCGCGCCGCGCCACGACTCGGCACAGAGCGCGCCCGCCCGGTCCTCGTCGAGCTCCGAGTCGAGGTCGTCGAGCAGCGCCACCGCGGCGCGGCCCGTCTCCTCGCCGATAGACGCGCGAGGCGCGCGAGCGCCAGCGCGAGAAGCAGGCTGCGCGCCTGCCCCGACGAGGCGGCCTCGGCCGCGTCCTGACCGTCGATCGGTAGGCGACCGGCGTCGCGCTGTGGCCCCGCGAGCGTGCGTCCGGCCGCGCGCTCGCGCGCGGCGAGCGGCGCGAGCTCGTCGACCGAGGGCCTGGCGCGCATCGGCCTCCGCTGGCGGCGCCTGCGGCACGAGGCGCACCTCGTAGTGCTCCCGCGCGGGCCGGAAGCCCGTCCCGAGCGCGCGCGCTCAGCCGTTCGGCGTATGCGCGCCCGACGCTGGCGCAGCGCGGCGCCGAGCGCGACGAAGCGCTCGGTCCAGCGGCCTCGTCGCGGGCGCCCGTCCTCGCAGCGCGGCGTTGCGCTGCTCGAGCACGCGCTCGAGCTGGCGCAGGCGCCGCGCGGTAGGACGGCCAAAGAGCGGCGGCCTGGCGGTCGAGGAACTGGCGCCGGTCGCGCATCGTGCCGTCGACGACGCGCAGCCGGTCCGTCGAGTAGACGACGACGTCGAGCCGCCCGTGGTACTCCCCCGGCCGCACCTCGCGCCCGTCCACGCGGAACGGCGCGGCGGCCGGGGACGAGCTCGACCTCGAGCGCCGACTCGCGCTCCTCCCGCGCCGCGCGCTGCCGCCGCAGAGCGACGGCGCCCCGCGCCGGATCAGTGCTCGCGGTGTCCTCGGTGCGGAACGAGCGCCCGCGCGCCAGCAGCCCGACCGCCTCGAGCAGGGACGTCTTTCCCTGTGCGTTCCGGCCCACGAAGACGTTGAGCCCGGGGCCGAGCTCGACTCGCCTCACGGATGTTCCGGACGTCACGCACCCGAGCTGCTCGACCCAGACCAAGAGCTCCCCTCGCCGCCCTAGAACCGCATCGGCATGACGACGTAGCGGTAGTCGGTCCGCCGTCCTCGCTGGCCGGCCGCAGCATGCCCTGGCTCTCGCCGTCCTTGAGCTCGAGCGAGACCTGCTCCGATCCCGACCACGCCCAGGAACTCGAGGAGGTATTGGGCGTTGAAGCCGATCTCGACACGGCTCGCCCGCGTAGTCGACGGCGCAGCGACTCGCGCGCCTCGCCGAGATCCGGGGACGAGGCGGCAGCTCGAGCTTGCCCGCGCTCCAGCGCGAGCCGACGGCGCGGCTGCGCTCGGAAGACAGCAGGCTCACCCGCCGGATGGCGCTCTGCAGCGCCTCGCGCGCCAGGCTCACGCGTCTTGTCCCCGCTGACCGCGATCACCTTCTCGAAGGCCGGGAACTGCCCCTCGACCGTGCTTCGAGGCGAGCGTCCGGCCGCGCGACGCCGAAGATCAGGTGGCCGTCGCACTTGCTGGAAGGAGACCGTCTCTCGCGTCCCCTGCTCGAGCAGGCGGGCGAGCTCGCTGATCGCCTTGCGCGGCACCAGCACGCGCGTCGGCTCCGCCGACCTTGAGCGGCGACCTTGCCGCTCGCGCGTAGGCCAGGCGGTGGCCGTCGGTCGCCACCATCGCGGCGTCGTCCTTCTCGAGGACCAGCAGGGCGCCCGCCAGGTAGTAGCGCGCGTCCTCGGCGGTGATCGCGAACGCGGTGCGCGGGATCAGCGTCCCTGAGCACGTCGCCGCGGGATGCTCGACGCCTCGCGCCGTCTTCGCCTCGGGCAGCGCTCGGGAAGTCCTCGCGCGGCAGCCCCGCCATCTTGAACTCGACGCGCCCGCATTCGATGCGCGCCCAGGCGTCCGGCTGAGCGGACCTCGATCTCGGACGTCGCTCTCGGGCAGCGAGCGCACGATCTCGTAGAGCTTCTTGGCCGCGAGGGTGACCGCGCCCCGGCTTCACGACCTCGGCCGCGCAGCCGCAGCGCAGCGAGACGTCGAGGTCGGTGGCCGAGATGCGGAGCTCGCCCGTCCCCGGCTTCCACGAGCACGTTGGAGAGGATCGGGATCGAGTTCTTGCGCTCGACGATCCCCTGCACGAGCTGAAAGCTCCTTCACGAGGTCGTTGCGCCGGACGAGGATTTCCATGGGTTCCTCTTCTTCTATCTGTCTCTTTGACAAAGAGAGAGTTCTCTATCAGTTGTTGAAAGACGGCTGTGGAATCTGTGGAAATGCCGCGCAAGCCGCGGAGCGCGGCCGACTTGGGCTGTGGAGCGCTCTGTGGACGGCCACGCGGCGGAGTGGCCCGATCGTGTGGAAGACGCAACTCCGCAGCGTGAGCGCAGGAGGCGTCGCGGGTGCGCGGATGTGGAAAAGCCCGCCAAGCTCATCTGAACGCTTGCACGAAGCTGTTGATCAGCCTGTCGAATTCGGGGTCCTGCTTGCGCATGTCGTCGATCTTGCGGACGGAGTGGATGACCGTGGAGTGGTGCTTGCCGCCGAAGCTCCTTGCCGATCTCCGGCAGCGAGGCGTGCGGTCAGGCTCTTCGTGAGGTACATCGCGATCTGGCGGGGCAGCGGCGATCGGACTTGGAGTTGTTCTTGGCCTTGAGCTCGCTGATCTTGAGGCTGTAGTGGTCGGCCACGAACTTCTGGATCATCTCGATCGTGACGGGCTTGTCCTCGGCGTGCAGGAGGTCGCGGAGCGTCTCCTGGGCGAGGGGCAGGTCGATGTCGCGGCCGGTGAGGCTGGCGTAGGCGATGAGGCGGATCAGGCTCCCCTCGAGCTCCCGGATGTTCGTCCTGACCTTGCTCGCGATGAAGAGCGCGACGTTCTCGGGCAGGCACACGCGCTCGTCCTCGGCCTTCTTGCGCAGGATCGCGACCTTGGTCTCGATGTCGGGGGCCTGGATGTCGGCGATCAGGCCCCACTCGAAGCGGCTGTGCAGCCGCTCCTCGATGCGTCGGGATCTGGCGCGGCGGGCAGTCGCTGAGCTGACCACGATCTGCTTCTGCGCGTCGTGCAGCGCGTTGAAGATGTGGAAGAACTCCTCCTGGGTGCGGTCCTTGCCGGCGATGAACTGGATGTCGTCGATCAGCAGCACGTCGATCGCCCGGTACTTCTGGCGGAAGGCGGGCAGGCGGTCGAAGCGGATGGCGTTGATCATCTCGTTGATGAAGCGGTCGGTCGAGATGTAGGCGAGGTTCAGCTTGCTGCTCGCGCGCCCGGATGTAGTGGCCGATGGCGTGCATCAGGTGCGTCTTGCCGAGTCCGACGCCACCATAGATGAAGAGCGGGTTGTAGGACTTCGAGGGGATCTCGGCCACCGCGCGTGCGGCGGCGTGGGCGAACTGGTTCGAGGAGCCCACGACGAAGCTGTCGAAGGTGTACTTGGGGTTGAGCGCCGCGGTTTCGCGCTCGACGGGCGCCCCCTGCGCCGCGGGCAGCTCGTCGGAGTGCTCCTCGAAGATCACCTGCAGCTGGCCGTGGCCCACCTCGGAGAGCGCCTCCTGCAGGATGCCGCGGTAGTTCTTGCTGAGCCACTCGCGGAACTGCGCGTTCGGCACGCCGATCCGCAAGGTCCCCTGGTCCTGCGCCAGGTAGCTCGTGGGCCGGAACCAGGTGGCAAAGCTGTGCCGGTTGATCTTGCTTTCGACACGCGCGAGGACGTCGTCCCAGAGGTTGTCCGACATCGAGCCCCTAATCCATCGCCGCGGCGATGACCCGTAGCTGTGGACATAAGTCCTTTATTTTCAATAATCTAACACCCAGAGCCGAGCCGAGGAGACGCCAGCCGGAGCACCGTATCTCTTTTGCACAGAGATTTCAACAGCTGTGGAAAAGGCGGGCTTGGCAAGCATGCAGGTGAGGGCGCTCGAAGCGGCTTTTCGGAAAACCTGAAGACGGTATCACAGCGTCCGCCGCGGGTACAAGGACGACAGCGCGGACGAGAGAGCGCGCGGTTGACAGCGCACGGTCCGGGTCGGTAAAGTTCGTAGTTTGTCCGCCAGGATGTGCGCCCTCGCCGACGAGGCGCGCCCGATCACGGAGCTTTCGCGATGAAGAGGACGTTCCAGCCGAACAATCGGAGGCGCAAGCGGACCCACGGTTTCCTGGTCCGCATGCGCACCAAGGGCGGCCAGCTGGTGCTGAAGCGCCGCCGCCAGAAGGGCCGCAAGCGGATCGCGGCCTGAGCCCTGCTCGCGCCCTCTGCCCTGATGGCTTCCGCACCCGCGCGGGCGCGCCACGGCCGACGGCGGCGGCTCACGAGCGGCGCGGAGTTCGACGCCGTGTTCAAGCGCGGGCAGCGGCTCTCGGGCCGGCTCTTCCTGCTCGTGTGCGCGCCCAACCGCTGCCGCGCCGACCGCCTCGGCCTCGCGGTCGGCAAGCGCGTGGGGGGTGCGGTCGCGCGCAACCGCGCCAGGCGCCTGCTGCGCGAGAGCTTCCGGCGCGCGGCGCGCGCCGAGCGCCCAGGGTACGACCTCGTGCTGGTGGCGCACCCGGACCTCGTCGCCTGCACGCAGGCGGAGGTGGACCTTGAGCTTGGACGACGCCTCAAGCGGCTCGCCGCCGCGGCCGGCCCTGCCGGCGCGCCTGCTGCTGCTGGCGCTTGAGGCCTACCGTGCGCTGCTCGCGCCGCTCGTGGGCGGCCACTGCCGCTTCTGGCCGAGCTGCAGCGCCTACGCGGAGGCGGCGATCCGCCGGCACGGCGCGCTGCGGGGTTCCTGGCTGGCACTCGCCCGCCTCGCGCGCTGCCAGCCGTTCGCGCGCGGGGGCATCGACCCCGTTCCCTGATTTCTCTGCTGCTAGGATGCCCTGAAGATGGATGAACGCCGTCTGATCCTCGCCGTCGCGCTGTCGCTGCTGGTGCTGACGGCCTACAGCTTTCTCTTCCCGTCGGCGCCCCAGCCGTCTTCTCCGCCCGGGGCGGCCACGGCCGCGCCGCCCAAGACGTTGCCCGAGGCGTCGCCCATACCCGGGGCCTCGAGCGCCACGGGCTCGGGGCCTGCCGCCGAGGCGCCCGCTCCCGCCGCCGCCGTCGCCGACGAGCGCGAAAGACGCGTGGAGGTGGCGAGCCCCGACTGGACCGTTGCCTTCAGCAACAAGGGCGCCCGGCTCGTGTCCTGGACGCTCGCCCGCTACCGCGACGCGCGCGGCCAGCCCGAGGAAATGGTGCCGGCCGCGGGCGGCGGCGTGCGCCCGCTCGACGTCGAGACGGGAGCGGCGGACGTCGACCAGCGGCTGAAGGACGCGCTCTTCCGTGCGTCGTCCGACACGCTCCAGGTCCCGCCGGGCAGCCACGCGACGCTGCGTTTCGCGTACAGCGACCGCCAGGTCGAGGCCGAGAAGAGCCTGGAGTTCCAGCCCAACGGCATGGTGGCGCTCCGCGTCAAGGTGAAGCGCGACGGCCGCGAGCTGCCGTGCCGGGTGCTGTGGGGCCCCGGAATCGGCAACCCGAGCCTGGACGAGCGCAAGGTGCAGGGCTACCTCGACCCGTCCGGCGTGGCGCTCACTCCGGCGGGCGTCGAAAGGCGCCCGGCGAAGAAGCTCGTCGAGCCGGCCGAGAAGCTCAAGGACGCGCGCTGGGTGGGCGTCGAGAGCCACTACTTCACCGCGCTCTTCGTGGCGCCGAGCGGCGCGCTGTCCGCCGAGCTGCGGCCGAAGAGCGTGACCTGGCCCGGCAACGAGACGCCGCTCGTGCTGCCGGTCGTCGCGGTCGACACCGGCTTCGACGAGCCGGTCACGCTCTTCGTGGGGGCGAAGGACTACGCGGCGCTCGCCAAGCTCGGCCACGGGCTCGAGCGGGTGGTGCCGGTCGGGGAGTGGCTGGGCCCGATCGTCGTGCCGCTCATGAGCCTGCTGCGCCTCGTCCACTCCTACCTCGGCAACTGGGGCTGGTCGATCGTGGCGCTGACGGTGCTCATCAACCTGGCGATGGCGCCTCTGCGCCACTACAGCGTGGTGAACGGGATCAAGATGGCGAAGCTCGGTCCGGAGATGCGCCAGATCCAGGACCGCTATCGCAAGGTGCCGCTCATGGACCCGCGCCGCCAGCAGATGCAAGACGAGGTCGCGGCGCTCTACGCCCGGCACGGCATGAACATGGGCTCGCAGATGATGGTCGGCTGCCTGCCCCTCTTGCTCACCATGCCGTTCCTGTTCGCCTTCTACCGGGTGCTCACGGTCTCGGTCGAGCTGCGCGGCGCGAACTTCCTGTGGATCGCGGACCTCGCGCAGAAGGACCCGCTGTTCGTGACCCCCGTGCTGATGGGCGCCTCGATGTTCGTCATGCAGCGGCTCACCCCGACGACGCTCGACCCGGCGCAGCAGCGCATCATGACGCTCATGCCGCTGATGCTCGCCGGCATGTTCCTGTGGGCGCCCGCCGGGCTCAACCTCTACTGGCTGACGTCGAACCTGTGGTCGATCCTGCAGCAGAGCGTCTCGCTGCGGCTGCTGCAGCCGGAGCGTGCGCAGGCGGCGCGGGAAAGGAAGCCCCGATGAAGGACCGCGTCTTTTCGGGCGTCGACATCGGCGACGCGATCGCGATCGCGGCGGCCAACCTCGGCCTGCCCAAGGCCGAGCTGCGGTACGTGGTGCTCGACGCGGGAAGCGCCGGAGGCCGAGGCCTGAAGCCGACGCCGGCCCGGATCGCGGTGCTGCTCGAGCAGGCCCGGCTGGAGGGCGGCCCGGCGCCCGTGCCCGCAACGCCGGCCGCCGCCGCCGCGTCTTCCGTCGCGCCGAAGGACCCCCGCGCGGGCCTCGTGGACACGATCCGGGCCGTGGCCGAGGCCGGCGGACTCGACGTCGCGGCGGAGCTCGAGGACGCCGACGAGGCGCTGCTCGTGCGGGTGGTGGGCAAGGATCGCGAGTTCTTCCTCGAGCCGGACGGCAAGGCCGAGGTGCTGCAGGCGACCGAGCACCTGCTGCTGCGGCTCTACGGCGCCGAGCTCCAGCCGCGAGCCGTGCGGCTCACCGGCGAGGGGTTCCGGGAGCGGCGCGACGAGGCGCTCGCGGCCGAGGCGCGACGCGTGGCGGCCCAGGTGCGGTCGGCGGGCGAGCCCATCACGATGCCGCGGCTCAACTCCTACGAGCGGCGCGTCGTCCACGTCGCGCTGGCGCAGGAGCCCGGGATCACGACCTCGAGCGCGGGCGAGGGGGCGGAGCGGCGGCTGACCGTGGCGCCCGCGGGCTCCGGCGAGGGTCCTGCCCGCGACGAGTGAGCACCGCGGGCCGCTCGAGGCGCTCCCGGTTTCGGGGCCGGCGCTCTCGCGGCTCGCGGCCTACCTCGACACGCTCGCGGCCTGGAGCCCTCGCGTCAACCTGACGGGGGCCCGCACGCCGGCCGAGCGCGTGCGGCTGCTGGTCGCCGACGTGGTCGGGGCGGCGCCGCTCGTCGCGAGCGGCCCTCTCGTCGACGTCGGCTCGGGAAACGGCTCGCCCGGGCTCGTGCTCGCGCTGCTGCGCGACGACGTCGAGGCGACGCTGCTCGAGCCGCGCGCGCGGCGCTGGGCCTTCCTGCGCGAGGCGGCGCGTGCGGCGGGGCGCTCCGGGGTGCGCGTGCTGCGCCTGCGCCACGACGCCTACCCGGGCCCGCCCGCCGCGACCGTCACGCTCCGGGCGCTCGCGCTGCCGCTCGGCGAGCTGCGCGCGCTCGTCGCGCCCGGCGGGCGCGTTTTCGTGTTCGGGGGGTCGCCCCAGGACGCGCCCGGCTTCGCGCGGACGCGCGAGGGCTACGGCGCGGCGGCCGGGCTCACGGTGTTCCGCCGGGAGGCGTAGGCCGTTTCACGTGGCACACGGCCCGCGCCGAGTGTTCCACGTGAAACACTCGCGAGCGCCCACCAGCGACGGTGGCCGCCACCCGTGGGGCACCGCGGCGTCGTGCTATCCTGCCGTCCTACCGGGGGATAGAAGCCAGCCGTGGCACGCACGATCGCGATCGCCAACCAGAAGGGCGGCGTGGGCAAGACCACGACCGCCGTCAACCTCGCGGCCAGCCTGGCGGCGGCCGAGGTGCGGGTGCTCGCGGTCGACGCCGACCCCCAGGGCAACCTGACCTCCGGGCTGGGCCGGCGGGTCAAGGAGCCGCGGCCGAGCCTCTACGAGGCGCTCATCGAGCAGCGCCCGCTCGAGAGCGTGCTGCTCGCGACCGAGCTCGAGCACCTCTCGCTCGTACCCTCCGACCGCAACCTGACGGGCGCCGAGGTCGAGCTCGTGGGCATGCTCGCGCGCGAGTACCGGCTGAAGGAGGCGCTCGCGCCGCTCTTGTCGCGCTTCGACTACGTGCTCGTCGACTGCCCCCCGAGCCTCGGCCTGCTGACCGTCAACGCGCTGACCGCGGCCGACAGCGTGCTCGTCCCGATGCAGTGCGAGTACTTCGCGCTCGAGGGGCTCTCCGAGCTCACGGCCACGCTGCAGCGCGTGAAGCGCGCGCTCAACCCGGCGCTCGAGATCGAGGGCGTGCTGCTCACGATGGTCGACGAGCGCACCAACCTGACGCAGCAGGTGATCGCCGAGGTGCGCGGGCACTTCAAGGAGAAGGTCTTCGACACCCAGGTGCCGCGCAGCGTGCGCCTGGCCGAGGCGCCCGAGCTTCGGCCAGCCGGTGATCCTGTACGACATCCGCTCGCGCGGCGCCGAGGCCTACCTGCAGCTCGCCAAGGAGCTCCTGGCCGAGAGCCAGATGGCCCTCTTCGCCCGGTGAGCAGCGGCAAGCGCAAGGCGCTCGGACGCGGGCTGTCCGCGCTCCTTCCCGAGCCCGAGGGCGAGGAGCGCCCGAGGCCCGCCGTCGGCCGGCGAGGTGGCGCTCGACGCGCTCGAGCCCAACCCCTACCAGCCGCGGCTTTCGATCGACCCGGCGCGGCTCGCCGAGCTCGCCGCCTCGATCCGCGAGAGCGGCGTCGTGCAGCCGATCCTGGTGCGCCGCCTCGGCGAGCGCTACCAGATCATCGCGGGGGAGAGGCGCTGGCGCGCGGCGCAGGCCGCCGGGCTCGCGAGCGTGCCGGTCGCCGTGCGCGAGGTGCGCGACGAGCAGCTGCTCGAGCTCGCGCTCGTGGAGAACGTCCAGCGCCAGGAGCTGTCGCCGCTCGAGGAGGCGCAGGCGTTTCAGCGGCTGGCGACGGAGCTGGGGCTGACCCAGGAGGAGATCGCACGCCGCGTCGGCCGCGACCGCACCACGATCGCGAACACGCTGCGGCTCCTGAAGCTGCCGCGCGAGCTGCGCGAGCTCCTGGCGCAGGGCCGGCTCGACGCCGGGCACGCGCGCGCCCTGCTCGCGCTCGAGCACGTCCCCGACCAGCTGGCGCTCGGTCGCGAGGCCGCGCGCCGCGGGCTCTCGGTGCGCGAGGTGGAGCGGCGCGTGGCGCTCGCGCGCGCGCCGCGCGAGCGCGCCCCGGCGCGCAAGGAGCCGAACACGGCGGCGGCCGAGGAACGGCTGCGCCGCGCGCTCGGCACGCGCGTGGTGATCGCGCGCCGCGGCAAGGGCGGGGCGATCCGCGTCGCCGTTCAAGAGCGAGGCCGAGCTGCAGCGGCTGTTCGAGCTGCTGCTGCGCGCGGGGCGCAGCCGCTAGCCCGCGTGAGGCGTGCTAGGCTCAGCTCGGATGCTCAAGCTCAAGGGCCTGCCGTCCGAGGACCTGAACGGCTTCCTCGACGACGGCACCGAGTTCTCCGGGGAGTTGCGCTTTCGCGACGTGCTGCGCGATCGACGGCCGGCTCAAGGGCCGCGTGGTGTCGGACAACATGCTGATCATCGGGGAGACGGGCCAGGTCGACGCCGAGATCGACTGCGGCATCGTCTCGATCCGCGGCAAGGTGACGGGCCAGGTCTACGGCCGCCAGCGGATCGAGCTGCTCTCGGGCTGCCGCGTGCTCGCGACGCTCGTCTCGCCCAAGCTCGTGATCGAGGACGGCGCCTTCTTCCAGGGCGACTGCCGGATGGGGGAGGGCGCGACGCTGCCGCCGCGGCCGGCGGCCGCGACCGCGGCACCCGCCGGCGCGCGCCAAGCGTCGGCCGAGGCGCCACCCGAACGCGACGGCGGCAGCTCGTAGGGCGGAAGGTGACGCCGCGGCACGCCCACGGCCCCGCGGCACGGCGCGCGCCACGCCGGTCCGGGCATAGTATTTTATATAGAAGGCCGGGGGCGGCGGCGCGGTGAGCGACGAGCGCGAGAGGATCCGGCGCCTGACGGAGCAGGTGCGCTGCGCCGGTTGAGCGAGCAAGCTCGGGCCCGCCGAGCTCGCCCAGGTGCTGGGCGCCTTGACGCCATCCGACGACCCCCGCGTGCTGGTCGACCAGCGGACCGGCGACGACGCGGGCGTCTTCCGCCTCGACGACGAGACTGCGCTCGTGCAGACGGTCGACTTCTTCACGCCCGTGGTCGACGACCCGTTCGCGTTCGGCGCGATCGCGGCCGCCAACGCGCTGTCGGACGTCTACGCGATGGGCGGCCGGCCGCTCACGGCGCTCTCGATCGCCGCGTTCCCCGAGACGAGCCTTCCGCTCGAGTGGGCGCGCGAGATCGTGCGCGGGGGCGCCCAGAAGCTGGCCGAGGCGGGCTGCGCGCTCGTCGGCGGCCACAGCGTGCGCGACCCGGAGCTCAAGTTCGGCTATGCGGTCACCGGGCTCGTCGACCCGCGGCGGATGCTGACGAATGCCGGCGGCCGTGCGGGCCAGGCGCTCGTGCTGACCAAGCCGCTCGGCACGGGCGTGATCGCGACGGCACTCAAGGCCGGCGTGGCACCCGAGAGCGCGGTCGCCGAGGCCACGCGCTCGATGGCGCGGCTCAATCGCGAGGCGGCGGAGGCCGCGCTCGCGCCACGGCGCGAGCGCGGCGACGGACGTGACCGGCTTCGGTCTCGTCGGCCACGCCGCGGCGATCGCGCGCGAGAGCGGTCTCACGCTCGAGATCGAGCTCGGGGCGCTGCCGCTGCTGCCGGGCGCGCTCGAGCTCGCGGGGGAACATCAAGCCAGCGGCCTCAGGGCGAACCGCGCCGAGTTCGAGCCGCGCGTCGAGTACGGCGGCCGTGCGGAACGGGCGCGCCTCGCGCTGCTCTACGACCCGCAGACCTCGGGCGGGCTGCTCGTCCTGGTGCCGGAGCCGGAAGCCGACGCGCTCACGGCCGCGCTCGAGGGGGCGCAGGTGATCGGCCGCGCGCGCAGCGCCGGTCCGCGCCCGATCGTGGTGCGCTCGTGAGGCCCACGGCTTTGACCGCTTCTCGGCGCGCGTGGTATTCTGCCGCGCTCTTTTCGGAGGCGTGAGGCGCCCTCGCGCGCCGCAGACCCGCAGCATGAAAGCCAAGCCGACACCCAGCCGCCGCTTCGGGTCCGCGCCGGGGCGCACGCGGTGACGCGCGTCCCGGGCGGCCTCGCCCGCCGCTACGCTCGCGCGCTGCTCGAGGTGGCCGAGTCGCGCGGCACGGACGCGGCACTCGCGCTCAAGGACGAGTTGCGCGCCTTCGCGCGCGCGCTCGACGCCCACGCGGCGCTGCGGCGCGCGCTCGCGCATCCGTCGCTCGCGGCGGAGAAGAAGCGCAAGCTGGTGACGGCGCTCGCCGAGCAGGCCCAGGCGTCGCCGCTGGTGAAGCGGCTGGTGGAGGTGCTGGCGTTGCGCGATCGGCTCGCTCAGCTTCCCCGCGTGGCCGCCGCCTACGCCGACCTCGCCAACGCCGCGCACGGCGTGGTGATGGCGGAGGTGGTCTCGGCGGTGCCGCTCGAGCCCGCGCAGACGAGTGCGCTCGCGGCCGCTCTGCGCGCGCGGGGCGGCAGCGTCGTCGAGCTCGAGAGCGTGGTCGAGCCTTCGCTCCTGGGCGGCCTGGTGCTGCGCATGGGCGGCCGCACCTACGACGGCAGCGTACGCACGCGGCTCGCCGCGCTTCGGCGCCGGCTGGCGGCGTCCGGCTAAGAGAGACAGGAAGGACCGATGGAGATTCGCGCCGACGAGATCACTCGCATTCTTCGCGAGCAGCTGGGCGGCTTCAGCGCCGAGATCGACGTCGCCGAGGTGGGCAGCGTGCTGAGCGTCGGCGACGGCATCGCGCGCATCCACGGCCTCGAGCGCTGCATGGCGGGGGAGCTCTTGGAGCTGCCGCACGGCGTGATGGCCCTAGCACTCAACCTCGAGGAGGACTCGGTCGGCGCCGTGCTGTTCGGCGAGTCGAAGGAGATCCGCGAGGGCGACACCGCCAAGCGCACCGCGCGCGTCATGTCGGTGCCGGTGGGCGAGGCGCTCGTGGGACGCGTGGTGAACGCGCTCGGCCAGCCGATCGACGGCAAGGGCGAGATCAAGACCACCGCCTTCGGCGCGGTCGAGCGCATGGCGCCCGGCGTCGTCGCGCGCCAGCCGGTGAGGGAGCCGCTGCAGACCGGGATCAAGGCGATCGACGCGATGGTGCCGATCGGGCGCGGGCAGCGCGAGCTCGTGATCGGCGACCGCCAGACGGGCAAGACCGCCGTCGTGCTCGACGCGATCATCAACCAGAAGGGCACGGGCGTCATCTGCATCTACGTCGCGATCGGCCAGAAGCAGTCGACGGTCGCGCAGGTGGTGCGCACGCTCGAGGAGTTCGGGGCGATGGACTACACGATCGTGGTCTCCGCCTCCGCCTCGGAGCCCGCGCCCTTCCTGTACATCGCACCCTACACCGGCTGCGCGATGGGCGAGTTCTTCCGCGACAACGGCAAGCATGCGCTCTGCATCTACGACGACCTCAGCAAGCACGCGGCCTCCTACCGCGAGATCTCGCTCTTGCTGCGGCGGCCGCCGGGCCGCGAGGCGTTCCCTGGGGACGTTTTCTACCTGCACAGCCGGCTGCTCGAGCGCGCGGCCAAGCTCAACGAGAAGAACGGCTCGGGCTCGCTCACGGCGCTCCCGATCATCGAGACCCAGGCGGGAGACCTCTCGGCCTACATCCCGACCAACGTCATCTCGATCACCGACGGGCAGATCTTCCTGGAGTCCGACCTGTTCAACTCCGGGATCCGGCCGGCGATCAACGTCGGCAACTCCGTCTCGCGCGTCGGCGGCGCGGCGCAGGTGAAGGCGATGAAGGGCGTCGCCGGGCGGCTGCGGCTCGACCTCGCGCAGTACCGCGAGATGGCGGCCTTCGCGATGTTCGCCTCCGACCTCGACAAGTCGACGCAGGCGCTCTTGAGCCGCGGCCAGCGCATGACCGAGATCCTGAAGCAGGACCAGTACAAGCCGCTCGCGGTCGAGCGGCAGATCGCGGTGATCTATGCCGCCACCAACGGCTTCCTGGACGGCCTGGAGGTCGCCGACTGCCGGCGCTACGAGAGCGAGCTCCTCGGCTGGCTCGAGCGCCGCCAGGCGCCGCTGCTGAAGGCGATCGCCGAGAAGAAGGACCTGAAAGGCGAGCTCGGCGAGCAGCTAAAGGCTGCGCTCACCGCGTTCGCCGGCGAGTTCCAGCCCACGAAGAAGGACTGAGGCCGCCCGCCGAAGCCTCCCATGCCCGCCCTGATCGACATCCGACGCCGGGTCCGCAGCGTCAAGAGCACGCAGCAGATCACCAAGGCGATGAAGATGGTGTCCGCGGCCAAGCTGCGCCGCGCACAGGAAGCGATGTTCGCGGCACGGCCCTACGCGCGCAAGATGCTCGAGGTGCTGCAGAGCGTCGCCTCGAGAGCCGAGCCCGACGCACACCCGCTGCTGCAGGAGCGCGGCAGCGAGCGGCTGCTGATGATCGTGATCACCGCCGACAAGGGGTTGTGCGGCGCCTTCAACGCCAACATCATCCGCACCGCCGCGCGCTTCGCCTCCGACCGCAAGGGCAAGGGCGTCGAGCTCGGGCTGGTCGGCCGAAAGGGCCGCGACGCGCTCAAGCGCCGCGGCTTCAAGGTGCGCTTCGAGCGCGTCGCGGTGTATCAGCCGCTGCGCTACGCGACGGCGCGCGAGATGGCGCAGGAGCTCACCCAGGCGTTCAGCGACGGCGAGCTCGACGAGGTCTACCTCGTCTACAACGAGTTCAAGAGCGTGATCCAGCAGCGGCTCGTGGTCGAGCGGCTGCTGCCGATCGAGCGCCAGCTGCTCCAGCCGCAGCAGCCGCGCTTCGAGTACCTGTACGAGCCGGCGCCGGCGGGGATCCTGCAGAGCCTGCTGCCACGCCACGTCGAGGTCCAGATCTGGAAGGCGCTGCTCGAGTCGCAGGCGGCCGAGCACGGCGCGCGCATGACGTCGATGGACACGGCGACCAACAACGCCTCCGAGATGATCGACCGCCTCACGCTCTACATGAACAAGGTGCGCCAGGCCGCGATCACGAAGGAGATCATCGAGGTCGTGTCGGGCGCCGGCACGCCCGGCTAGGAGAACGACGGAGCCATGGCTTCAGCAAACACAGGTCGCGTGGTCCAGGTGATCGGCCCCGTCGTGGACGTCGAGTTCGACGCGGCAATCCCGCCCATCTACCAGGCGCTCCACATCAAGGGCGAGGGCGACTCGACGGTCGACGTGATCGTCGAAGTGCAGCAGCACCTGGGCGACAACCGTGTGCGCTGCGTCAGCATGCACCCCACCGACGGCATGGTGCGCGGCACGAAGGTCGTCGACACGGGAGGCCCGATCACCGTGCCGGTGGGTCCCGCGACGCTCGGCCGCGTGCTGAACGTGGTGGGCGAGCCGGTGGACGAGCTCGGGCCGGTGAAAGCGGAGAAGCGCCACCCGATCCACCGCTTGGCGCCGACGCTCGTCGACCAGAGCTCCGCTCTCGAGATGTTCGAGACCGGGATCAAGGTGATCGATCTGCTCGAGCCGTACCTGCGCGGCGGCAAGATCGGCCTCTTCGGCGGCGCCGGCGTCGGCAAGACCGTCATCATCCAGGAGCTGATCTACAACCTCGCCAAGAAGCACGGCGGCGTCTCGGTGTTCGCGGGAGTGGGCGAGCGCACGCGCGAGGGCAACGACCTCTGGCTCGAGTTCCAGGAGTCGGGCGTCATCGACATCAAGGACTTCAGCAAGTCGAAGGCCGCGCTCATCTACGGCCAGATGACCGAGCCTCCCGGCGCGCGCGCGCGCGTCGCGCTCACCGGCCTCACCGTCGCCGAGTACTTCCGCGACGAC
Organism: uncultured Acidobacteriota bacterium; assembly: GCA_963740655.1. GTDB lineage: Bacteria > Acidobacteriota > Vicinamibacteria > Fen-336 > Fen-336 > DATBSL01. The sequence goes on along the minus strand of CAVUFF010000009.1, from coordinate 85,953 downwards.
GAGGGCAAGGACGTGCTGCTGTTCATCGACAACATCTTCCGCTTCACGCAGGCGGGCTCCGAGGTGTCGGCGCTGCTCGGCCGCATGCCGTCGGCCGTCGGCTACCAGCCGACGCTGCAGACCGAGATGGGGGAGCTGCAGGAGCGCATCACCTCGACGAAGAAGGGCTCGATCACCTCGGTGCAGGCGATCTACGTGCCGGCCGACGACTACACCGACCCCGCTCCCGCCACCACCTTCGCGCACCTCGACGCCACCACCAACCTGTCGCGCCAGATCGTCGAGCTCGGCATCTACCCGGCGGTCGACCCGCTCGCGTCCTCCTCGCGCATCCTGGACCCGCGCGTGATCGGCGAGGACCACTACAACATCGCGCGCGCGGTGAAGCAGGTGCTGCAGCGCTACAAGGACCTGCAGGACATCATCGCGATCCTCGGCATCGACGAGCTCAGCGAGGAGGACAAGCAGACCGTCGCGCGCGCGCGCAAGATCCAGCGCTTCCTCTCGCAGCCGTTCCACGTCGCGGAGACCTTCACCGGGATCCCCGGCAAGTACGTGCCGCTCCAGGACACCGTGCGCAGCTTCAAGCAGATCGTGGACGGCGAGCTCGACCACCTGCCCGAGCAGGCGTTCTACATGGCCGGCGCCATCGAGGACGTGCACGAGCAGGCCAAGTCGATGCAGGGCTAGGCCTTGCGATGGCGCTGCCGACGTCGCTCGAGCTCGAGATCGTCACCCCCGAAGGCCTGCTGCTGCGCGAGCCGGTGGACGAGGTGATCGCGCCCGGCGAGGAGGGCTACTTCGGCGTCCGCCCGGGCCACACGCCGCTGCTGGCGACGCTGGGGATGGGCGCGCTCTCCTACCGCCGCCAGGGCGCCTGGCACCGGCTCACCTGCTTCTCGGGCTGGTGCGAGGTGCTGCCCGACCGCGTGAGTGTCCTCGCCGACATCGGCGAGCGCTCCGAGGACATCGACGTCGGCCGCGCGGAGGAGGCGCTGCGGCGCACGGCCGACCGCATGAAGCAGGTGCGCGGCGAGGCCGGCTACACCGAGGTGCACGACGCCTACACGCGCGCCGTCACGCGGCTCGCGGTCGCGCGCAAGGAGAGGGGCGGGGCCTAGCGGCCGCCGGCCTCGCTATTCGGCCTCCGAGGCCCGCAGCACGAGGGGCGGGCTACCGCGCTCGCTGAAGAAGTCGCCACCCTCCACGGCGAGATCAAGTTCGACGGCGAGCGGACGCGGCCCGGGCGGCGGCGCGAGCTTGACGGGCAGTTCCACGGACTCCTGAGGCGCCACGTCGTGCGCCAGCGGCACCCGATGAAGCTCTAGCTTCAGGCGTCGGTGCTCCGAATCGAGGGCATGTACGACGAGCTGTTGGTGCTGGCTTCGTTCGAGCGGCAATCCCCCGAGAATCGTGGCTCTCCGGGCTCCCTGGGCGTGCTTCCGATCGTCTTGGGTCGACGTGGAGGACGATGGTGCCTTCGGGTCTGGCGTCTGCGATCCGCGCCAGAGTGTCGATGCCGTTCGAGGCCGTCAGGTTCGCGGAGACGTTCGCGGCCTGGGACTCGGGCTGGTACTGGACCATCGCCCGCCATGGCTATCGGTACAACGCGGGCGGCCAGAGCAGCATCGCGTTCTTTCCCCTGTACCCGCTGTTGATGCGCGGGCTGGCCAGGCCGTTCGGCGGAACGGACCGGGCCGTCTGGGTTGCAGGGATCGTCCTGTGCTGGTTTGTTTCCTCGGAGCCTTGATCGTGCTCCACGCTTGACTGAATGGCATTGCGGGAGCGACGAATCGGCGCTGCGCGCGGTCCAGCAGCTCGCCGTGTTCCCGTTCGCGGTCTTCTTCACGGAGGTCTACACCGAGAGCCTGTTCCTGCTTCTGACCGCCTCGGCGTTGGCGGCGGCAACCCGGGGCAGTTGGGCGCTCGCCGGCGTGCTCTGTGGACTGGCAACGCTGGCGAGGCCGAACGGGATTCTCGTCGCCATACCGTTGGGGTTGATGGCTGTCAGCGGCCATCCGCCCCTGCGTGGGCTCGCTCGACGTCTGGCGCCCCTCACGCTCGTGCCGTTGGCCTTGGCGGCGTTCTGTGCGTTCGCCTGGCGTTTGAGCGGGGACCCGCTGGCCTGGCTGCACGCCCAGGACCCCTAGGGCTACTCGCTTGGAAACAGCGTTGATACCCAGCGTGTTCGCAAGGTCTCGGGACTCCGCTAGGGGCGTACGTGGCGGTCAGCCTGCTCGTGCCGTTGACGGGCAACGCCCTCGAGGGAATCGGCCGCTACGTCGCGACCCTGTTTCCGGTGTTCATGCTACTGGGCGCCGCCACATCGTGGCGGGTTCACGAAGCACTGCTGATCCTGGGTGCGATGGGCCTGGCGCTGATCAGCGTGCTGCTGGTGACACAGAAGTCTATTGATGCTGAAGCCAGGAAGCGGCTCTCGTGGTATCGAGCTCGAACACGGCCGGCTTGGAGCCATGCTGCTGAAACCAGGAGACGAGCTCGGCAACCAGGTCCACGGACAGCAGAAACCGCCCCGCGCGCGCGGGCGCCGGAACAACGAGGCCGATCTCGATCGACTCCGAGGGGTCGAGGGCCTTGGGAAGCGGAGCGCGATGATAGTCGCGTTCGACCATGGATCCGTCGAGCGCGAGCAGCTGGACGCCCACGCGCACGAGCCCCTCGTCGACTCCGCTCGTCAGCCAGCGCGTGTCACCGGTGTTCGTGATCCGGAGTCGCAAGGACACGTTGGCTCCCGGCTCCACGGGACCGGGGGGGCGTCCGTCGAGGATCTCGATCTCGGCCTGGAGACGGTGAGGCGCCCGACTGTCCGGCCAGTCCACGACGAGAACCTCGCACTGCGCGACTCTTGAGCCACACTGCTCAAACCACGCGACCTTCTCGTCGACCATGTCGAGCACCAGGCGAAAGCGGCCGAGACGTTCTGGCAGGTGGAACCGCGCCGTGAACTCCGCGCGCTCGCCGGGCCGAATGTCCTTTGGCAGGCCCTGCGCGAAGAAGCCCCTCCGCAAGGCTCGGCCCTCCAGGTCCAGGAGGTGACCGCTCAATTTCACGTAGCCGCCCGCCTCGTGCTGGGCGGAGAGCCAGGTGGTATCGCCGAGGTTCTCCAGTCGAACGGGGAGCTCAGCCACCATTCCGGCCTTGCCCGTTACGGGAGTCGCGAGCATCGGCGTGATCATGGCCGAGAGCAGGTGGGGGTTGCGGCTGTCGTATTCGGGCTCGCCCTTGAGCAGCATGACCACGTGTGAGACACGAAGGTGGTCCTGGAGTATGTGCATCGGGTACAGGCTGTGGTCGCCCCCGACCAGCCGAAGGTACGCTTCGGCCGTCAGCGTGATCGCCTTGGGGTCGGGGTAGGGCTTGGCGAAGGCGCGGCCAAACCCGACGGCCCTGGCCCGCACGATCAGCTCGTCGAGGTGAAGATCGTTCTCCAGCACGCCGTAAGTTTCGGCGTCCACGCGGGAGTGATCCGTGCTGGCGTGCCCTTCTCCGGGTTCGGCCAAGACGAGCCGTCCGCCGCTCTTCAACACTCGGAACAGCTCGCGCAGGATCTCGGTCTGGTTGGGGACGTGGTGGAAGGCATCGAAGCAGACGATTCGATCCACGGAGCTGTCCGCCAGGGGTATCCGGTGGCCGTCGAAGGCAATGAACTCGGGTGCGAGGTCCTGGCGGATGCGAGGGTCCGAGGCGAACACGTCGCGGCCGAGTGAAAGCGCGGTGGGGCTCACGTCCATCGATATCGTATGGGCGCCGAGGCGGTTCAAGATCGCGGACAGCCAGCAGCTGCCTGCGCCGAAATCCAGCACGGTGTGCCCAACTCCCAGGTCCAAGGCCTCCAGCGCCAATCCGATGTGCGAGAAGATGGCCGCAGTGTCCCTGACGGTGCTGATCGGCTTGCTGAGCACGTGGCCCCGCCCCGCCGCGTCGTTCGCGATCGCCTGCCACTGCCGCTCGGCCGCCTGGTTGTACTCTTCCACCTTGCCGAGCAGCTCGGCCTCGGTGTGGCTCGCGTGTCGGTGGTGACCCGACGCCGCCCCGCTCCTGGGGTCGAGGCAGCGCGCGGCCTTGACCAGGTACCGCGCGCACTGCATCAGTCGTGGTGCAAACATTCCAGCCTCCCGGCCAGCCGCCTCAGAATACCCTCCGCCTGCAGCGGACGCCATGGCGGCGCGGGCTCCGGCTGCCGCTGGGATCTGCGCGCGACAGGCGATCGAACCTCCCTTGAGGCACAGCGCACGATATGCAAGAGTGCGAGTCCGAAAGTGCCGAGACCTCAGGCCGCCAGACGAGCACCCGGTCCTCTGATCGCACTCGTGTCGCTCCTCCGCTACCGGGCGCTCGTGCAAAGCCTGGTCTCGCGCGAGCTCAAGGCGCGCTACCGCGGCAGTGTCCTCGGCGTGCTGTGGAGCTTCGTCAACCCGCTGCTGCTGCTGCTCACCTACACGCTCGTCTTCACCGTGATCCTGCCCAACCGCCAGCCCGACATCCAGCCCTTCTTCCTGTTCCTGTTCTGCGGGATCCTGCCCTGGACCTGGTTCCAGGCGTCGCTCTCCGAGTCCGCCGGAGTGCTGATCTCGAGCGCCAACCTGATCAAGAAGGTGCTGTTCCCCGCCGAGGTGCTGCCCACGGTGTGCGTGCTCGCCAACCTCGTGCACTTCCTGCTCGGGCTGCCGATCCTGCTCGCGGTGCTGGCGCTGCGCGGCAAGCTCGCCTGGACCGCGCTGCTGCTGCCGCTGCCGATCCTGGTGCAGCTCGTGCTCACGCTCGGGCTCGCGCTCTTCCTGTCGGCGCTCACGGTGCACTTTCGCGACATCCAGAACATCCTGAGCCACGTGCTGCACCTGTGGTTCTTCGCGACGCCGGTGATCTACAGCTACGCCCAGATCGCCGAGGGCACGCCGCTGCGGCGCCTGCTGCGGCTCAACCCGATGACGCACGTGATCGTGACCTACCAGCAGATGCTGTTCCAGGGAACGATCGACCACTGGCGCGGGCTCTTCCTGTCGCTCGGCGTCGGCCTGGTGGCGTTCGTGGTGGGTGCCTTCCTGTTCGAGCGGCTGCGCGACACGCTCGCGGAGGAAGTGTGAGCGAGCGGCCGGCGATCGTCGCGCGCGGCGTGACCAAGCGCTACCGGCGCTTCGCGCACAAGAACCAGCTGCGCACGCTCAAGAGCGCTCTGCTCACCGGCAGCGTGCTCGCGGACCTCAAGCCGGAGGAGACGTTCACGGCGCTCGAGGACGTCTCGTTCGAGGTGCGCCGCGGCTCGACCTTCGCCGTGATCGGCGAGAACGGCTCGGGCAAGTCCACGCTGCTCAAGCTCGTGGCCGGGATCACGCGGCCGACGCGCGGCACGCTGACGGTCGACGGACGCGTCTCGGCGCTGATCGAGCTCGGCGCCGGCTTCCACCCGGAGATCTCCGGCCGCGAGAACGTGGCGATCAACGCGATGATGCTGGGGCTCACGCGCAAGGAGCTCGAGCGCCAGTTCGACGCGATCGTGGACTTTGCCGAGCTGCGGGACTTCATCGACGCGCCGGTCAAGACCTACTCCTCCGGCATGTACATGCGGCTCGGCTTCGCGGTCGCGATCCACGTCGACCCCGACGTGCTGCTGATCGACGAGGTGCTCGCGGTGGGCGACGAGGCCTTCACGCGCAAGTGCCTCGACAAGGTGGCGGAGTTCCGCCGCCGCGGCAAGACGATCCTGTTCGTGAGCCACAGCCTCGGCCTGGTCGAGAAGATGTGCGACGACCTGTTGTGGCTGAGCCACGGCAAGACGCGGGGCCGCGGCGAGCCGAAGCGCGTCGTCGACGAGTACCTGACCTACGTCGCCGGCGGCGAGGAGGCGCTGCTGCGCTCGCGCTCCGCCTCGTCGGCCGGCGCGGGCGGAGCCGAGTCCGAGCCGCCGGGTGCCGCCGGCGGCTACCGGGCCGGGCGCTGGGGCAGCCGCGAGGTGGAGATCCGCTCGGTGCGGCTGCTGGACGCGCGCGAGCGCGAGCGTCACGTCTTCGTGCCCGGCGAGACGCTCACCCTCGCGCTCCAGGTGGCGGCGCGGCAGCCGCTCACGGACTTCGTCTTCGGCATCGGCCTGTTCGCAGCCGACGGCACCTGCGTCTACGGCACCAACACCGACCTCGAGCACTACGTGCCGCGCCGGCTCTCGGGCGAGGCGGAGGTGCGCCTCACGCTCGAGGGCCTGAGCCTCGTCGAGGGCACCTACCTGCTGGACCTGGCCGCGCATCGCCGCGACGGCACGCCTTACGACTACCTGCGCGGCCAGCACTCCTTCCGCGTCAAGAGCCGTGTCAAGGACGTCGGCCTCTACCGGCCGCTGCACCGCTGGTCGTTCAGCGGCGGCGCGGCGCTCGACGCGCCCGTGGGGCGCGGCGAGCTGGAGCTCGGCGAGGGCGACTGAGGCGCGGGCGGTATCCTGGGTTCATGAGCGACGCGCGCGCGGCTTCGGGCCCGACCACGCTCGCGGAGCTCGTCGACGAGCGGCAGGCGTGGCGCGCCGCCGGCCGCCGCGTGGTGCTGACGAACGGCTGCTTCGACCTGCTGCACGGGGGACACGTGGCGCTGCTCGAGGCGGCGCGCGGCGAGGGAGACGTGCTGGTGGTCGCGATCAACTCCGATGCCTCGGTGCGCCGGCTCAAGGGCAGCGGCCGCCCGCTGGTGCCGCAAGCCGAGCGCGCCGAGGCGCTCCGCGCGCTCGAGGCCGTCGACCGCGTGGTCGCCTACGACGAGGACACGCCGCTCGCGCTGGTGAAGGCGCTCGCTCCCGACGTGCTGGTGAAAGGTGCCGACTGGGCGAAGGACGCGATCGTGGGTCGCGCCGAGGTCGAAGCCGCGGGCGGGCACGTCGTGCGCGTGGCGCTCGTGCCCGGCCGCTCCACCACGACGCTCCTCGAGCGCATCCGCCGCCCGTGACGCTTCCCGCCTGGCTCGCTCCGCTCGCGGAGCACCCCGCCGCCCGGGAGGCGCGCCAGCGGCTCGCCGCGTCGGGTAAGGCCGCGCTCTCGGGTCTCTGCGGGCCGCTGCGCGCCTTCGTGCCGCTGCTGCTCGTCGAGGAGCCGCTGCTCGTGCTGGTGCCGCGCGAGCGCGACGTGGAGGAGACCGCGCAGGACCTGCGCACGCTGGCCGCCGCGGCCGGCCTCGACGGCCAGGTGCTGGCGCTGCCGGCGCCCGGCCCGCCGCCGTTCCGGGGCCTGCCGCGCCACGAGAGCGCGCAGGCGCGCCGCGCCGCCACGCTGCACCGGGCGCGCGCGGCGCGCGCGGTGGTGGCGTCGCCCCACGGCCTGCTGCGCCCGAGCCTCGCGCCGCGTCTGCTCGCGACGCGCGTGCTGCAGGTCCGGCTGGGCGACGAGCTCTTGCCCGAGATCCTGCTCGAGGCGCTCGACGAAGGCGGCTACGCGCACGAGGACCCCGTGACCGCGCCCGGCCAGGTGGCGCGGCGCGGCGGGATCCTCGACGTGTTCCCGTCCGACGCCGACGAGCCCGTGCGGATCGAGTTCTTCGGCGACACCGTCGAGAGCCTGCGCCGCTTCGACCCCGACACCCAGCGCGCGACCGCCCCGCTCGACGCGCTCGAGGCGCTGCCGCTCGCCGATGTGTTCGCGACGCGCTCGCTGCTGCAGGCGCTGCCGGCGGCTCTCGAGCGGCGCTTCGCAGGCCGGCGCGAGCTCGGGCCCTTCCTCGACGCCCTCGAGCGCGGGCTGCCGCCGGAGGGGCTCGTCGAGCTGCTGCCGCTCGTGCCGGGGGCGACCGTGCCGCCGTGGCAGCACCTCGCCCCCGGCCCGGTCGTGGTGATCGAGCCGGAGGTAGCGCGCCAGGAGGCCGAGGCGCTCTTCGCGCGCGCGAGCGAGGACCGTGCGCGCCGCAGCGACGGGCTGCAGCCGGAGGTCGACGAGGCGCTCGTGACGCCGCAGGCGCTCGAGGCGCACCTCGCGGGCGTGCCGCTGCTTTCGCTGCGCGAGGTCGACACCACGGGCGAGACGCTGCACCTCGCGTCGCGTCCGGCGCCGAGCTACGCCGGCGACATGAGCCGCCTGGCGGAAGACCTGCGCACCGCGCCCGGCACCACCGTCGTGTTCCTCGGCAATCCGGGCCGAGCCGACCGCCTCGCGGACGTGCTGCGCGAGGAGGAGCTCGCGGTCGGCGAGGGCACGCGGATCCTGACGCGCGTCGGCGCGCTCACGAGCGGCTTCGAGGTGCTCGAGGCCGCGCTCGTGGTGCTCGCGGACGGCGACGTGTTCCCCGAGGAGGTCCACCTCCACGCGCGCGGCCGGCGGCGCGGGCTGCGGACCTTCCTGTCCGACTTCCGCGACCTGAAGGTGGGCGACCTCGTCGTCCACGAGGAGCACGGCATCGGCCGCTTCCTCGGGCTCGAGACGCTCGAGCTCGGCGGCAGCACGCGCGAGCTGATGGTGCTCGGCTACCAGGGCGGCGACAAGCTCAAGGTCCCGGTCGAGGCCTTCGACCGCATCCAGAAGTACACCTCGAGCGACGCCGCGCGACCGCAGGTCGACCGGCTGGGCAGCGGCCAGTGGGAGAAGACGAAGACCCGCGTCAGGAAGGCGATGCGCGACATGGCGCTCGAGCTCCTGAAGCTCTACGCGGAGCGCAAGGCGCGCCCCGGCCACGCCTTCCAGGGCGAGAGCCCCTGGCAACGCGAGTTCGAGGCCGCCTTCGAGTACGACGAGACGCCCGACCAGGCGCAGGCGATCACGGAAGTCGCGGCTGACATGGCCTCCGCCGTGCCGATGGACCGGCTGGTGTGCGGCGACGTCGGCTACGGCAAGACCGAGGTGGCGATGCGCGCCGCGATGCGCGCGGTGCTGGACGGCAAGCAGGTGGCGGTGCTGGCGCCCACCACCGTGCTCGCGTTCCAGCACTGGAAGACGTTCCGCAAACGCTTCGCACCGTTCCCGGTCACGGTCGAGATGATCTCGCGCTTCCGCTCGCCCAAGGAGATCAAGGCCGTGCTGAAGCGCACGGCGGAGGCCGGTGTCGACGTGCTGATCGGCACGCACCGCATCCTGTCGAAGGACGTGGTGTTCCGCGACCTCGGGCTGCTCGTGGTCGACGAGGAGCAGCGCTTCGGCGTGGCCGCCAAGGAGAAGCTCAAGCAGCTCAAGACCACCGTCGACTGCCTCACGCTGTCGGCGACGCCGATCCCGCGCACGCTGCAGATGGGCCTCTCCGGGATCCGCGACATGTCGGTGATCGAGACGCCGCCGCGCGACCGCCTGGCGATCCAGACCATGGTCGTGAAGTTCTCGACCGACACGATCGCCGCCGCGATCCGCCAGGAGCTGGCGCGCGACGGCCAGGTGTTCCTCGTGCACAACCGCGTCGAGTCGATCCTGTCGCTCGCGGCGCTGGTGCAGCGGCTGGTGCCGGAGGCGCGCGTGGTCGTCGGGCACGGCCAGATGCCCGAGGCCGAGCTCGAGCGCGTGATGCTGGCGTTCGTCGAGGGCCGCGCCGACGTGCTGGTCGCGACCACGATCGTGGAGAACGGCCTCGACATCCCGCTCGCCAACACGCTGATCGTGAACCGCGCGGACCGCTACGGGCTCGCCCAGCTCTACCAGCTGCGCGGCCGCGTCGGCCGCTCCGACCGGCGCGCGTTCGCCTACCTGCTGGTCCCGCCCGACACCGTGCTGTCGGAGGTCGCGCGCAAGCGCCTGGCGGCGATCCGGGAGTTCTCCGACCTCGGCGCCGGCTTCCGCATCGCCGCGCTCGACCTCGAGCTGCGCGGCGCGGGCAACCTGCTGGGCGGCCAGCAGAGCGGCCACATCCAGGCGGTCGGGCTCGACCTCTACGTGAAGCTCTTGGAGCAGGCGATCGTGGAGCTGCGCGGCGAGCTGCCGCGCGAGGTGCCGCGTGCGGCGCTGCACCTGGGCCTCGAGCTGCGTCTGCCGCCGGGCTACGTGCCCGAGACCCACCAGCGGCTGCAGGTCTACAAGCGCGTGAGCCAGGCGCGCGGCACGGACGAGCTCGAGTCGCTCCAGTCGGAGCTGCGCGACCGCTACGGCCCGCCGCCGCCCGAGGTGCTCGGCTTGCTCGGCTACGCGGCGCTGCGCGTGCGGGCCGAGGCGCTCGGAGTCGTCCAGGTCGACGCCGCCGCGGGCGCGCTCACGCTGCGCTTCGACCCGCGCACGCGCCTCGACCCCGAGCCGCTCGCGCGCCTCGCGGCGGAGCGCGCCGGCGCCCGCCTGCTGCCCGACGGCTTGCGCTGGCCGACGCCGGGCGAGCCGCCGACGGCGGCGCTCGACGCGCTCCTGACGCGCCTGGCGAGCGTGGCGAGCATGGCATGATGCGCAGGATGGTTTGCGAACGCGCGCTGCGGGGGCCGCTGCTGGCGGCGGCTTGCGCGCTCGTCGCCGGCTGCGAGGGCCGCGACCCGGTGATCCTGAAGCTCGAGGGGCAGGAGGTGCGGCGCAGCGAGTTCACGCGCTACCTGGCGGGGATCGAGGCGCGCGGCGAGGCGCCGCTCGCGGCCGCGGCCCGCGCGGGGCTGCTCGACTCCTTCCTCGAGGAGCGCGCGCTCGTGATCGAGGCGGCCGCGCACGGCCTGCTGGGCGCCGGGGCGTCGCCGGACGAGGAGCGGCGGGCGGTCGCGCAGCTGCTGGCGGCCGAGGTGAAGCCGGCGCCGCCGAGCGAGGCCGAGATCCGCGAGTACTACGGCCAGCACGAGAGCGAGCTCGCGCGGCCGGAGCGCGTGGCGCTGCGCCAGATCCTGGTCCCGACGCTCAACGAGGCGCGCGACGTCAAGCGGCGGCTGGCGAAGGACCCGAAGGCCTTCGACGCGATCGCCCGCAGCACGTCGAAGGGGCCCGAGGCCGAGGCGGGCGGCTACATGGGGGTGTTCGAGCGCGGCCAGCTGCTGTCGGAGCTCGAGCCGGCCGCCTTCGGCGTGGCGGAGGGCCAGACGAGCGAGCCCGTCGAGTCGCCGCTCGGGTATCATGTCCTGAGGGTCGATTCCCGCCAGTCCGCCAGCGTGCCGTCGTTCGAGGAGGTGCGCGACGAGATACACGAGCGGCTCGCCCGCGTCCGCCGCTCCGCGGCCGAGCGGGCGTTCGTGGCCGGGATCATGGCCCGCTCGAAGGTGAATCATGCGGCGGCTCTTCGCACTCCTCCTCGTCCCTAGCCTCGCGCTCGCGGCCCACGGCCTGCGAGCCGAGACGATCGAGCGCGTGGTGGCCAAGGTCAACGGCCAGATCATCACGCTCTCCGAGTTCCAAAATCGGCAGATCGCGGCGGCGCAGGCGGCGCGCATCGACCCGAACGGCGTCGGCCAGTTCCTGCGCCAGAACAACGCCAAGATCCTGCAGGACGCGATCGACGAGATCCTGATCCTGCAGAAGGCCGAGGACTCGGGGATCAAGGCGCCCTCGGCCTGGATCGACGACGCGATCGACGGGATCAAGAAGGAGAACAAGATCACCACCGACGAGCAGATGCAGGACGCGCTCACGCGCGAGGGCCTGACGCTCGCGGAGCTGCGGAGCAACATCGAGCGCGGTGTCGTGCGGCGGATCGTGATGCAGCGCGACGTGCAGCCCAAGATCGAGGCGAGCGACGCCGAGATCAAGGCGGAGTACGAGCGCGTGAAGGGAGCGGAGTTCACCAAGCCGGCGACGGTGAGCCTGCAGGAGATCCTGATCCCGGAGGACCGCGGCGGGCTGCAGCTGGCGCAGGAGGTGGTGTCGAAGGCGCGCAGCGGCGAGGACTTCCAGGCGCTCGCGCGCAGCTACTCGACGGCGCCCTCGCGCACGAACGGCGGCGACCTCGGCCAGCTGTCGCAGGGCGACCTCGCACCGGCGCTCGAGAAGGAGGCCTTCGCGCTCGCGGTGGGCGAGATCTCGGAGCCGCTCCCGGTCGAGGGCGGCTATCGCGTGCTGCGCGTCACCGCCAAGACCACGGGCAGCACCACGCCCTTCGAGACGGTGAAGGAGCGCGTGCGCGACCGCGTGATGATGTCGCGCTTCGACAAGGCGTACGACGAGTTCGTCGCCGACCTGAGGAAGAATTCGGTCGTGGTGCTGCTCGTGCGCGAGGTGCCGCTGCAGCTCACCGGGCCCATCCCCGAAGGCAGCCTGCGCGAGGCGCTCGAGCCGCTCTCGCCGGGCTTCGAGGGACCGGCGGCCGCCGAGCCGGCTCCCGCGGGGGCGCCGGCGGCGGCCCAGGGCACGGCTCCTGCCGCGCCGGCGGCGCCGGGTACGAACCCCGCGACGCCCGCGCCCGCGCCCACGGGCGACGAGGAGGTCACGACCACGGGCCAGTCGGGTCCGCAGAAGGTCGCGCCACCCCCGCCGCCGCAGAAGCCGCCGCCGGGACGATGACGGGCGCCCGCGAGGGCTTCTTCGAGCGCGTGTACGCGCTCGTGCGCCGCATTCCGCGCGGGCGCGTGGCGACCTACGGCCAGGTGGCGGCGCTCGTCGGCGTCCCGCGCGGCGCACGTGCGGTCGGCTGGGCGCTCAGCGGCATCGGCCGGCGCCTGGCCAGCGTGCCCTGGCACCGCGTCGTGGGCGCGCGCGGGCGCATCTCGCTCGACGGGCGCCCCTCGGGCCTCGTCCAGCGCCGGCGCCTTCGCGCCGAGGGCGTACGCTTCGTGGGCGGCCGCGTCGACATGGACCAGCATGGCCTCTTGTCGAGACGGCAAGCGCACGGCTAACGAGTCACGACTCTCCAAGAACCATGGATGGAGGGGTGAGAACGACACGAGGCTGCTTCCTCCATCCTTGAGCTAGGGGGCTTCGCCCCCTAGGACCCCCGTGGGGTGCTCGGCTATTCGACGCCCACCCGGGGCAGCTTGAGCGTCTCGCGCGCCCGCTGGCGGTAGAGCCTCTGGCTCGCGTCGTCGAGCGCGCGCTCGTCCACCTTGCCGCGCTGGCGCTCCGCCGCGCGCGCCGCCTCGTCGCGCAGCGCGCGGGCCTCGTCCGCCGAGAGCGCCTCGACCGCGGCCGTGGACACCAGCTCGTCGAGCCGGCGCAGCCGCTCGCGCAGGTACTCCCAGTTGGGGCGCGAGGAGACGGCCACGAGGTCGGCGAGCTCTCCGAGCTCGGCGAGCGGCAGCGCCGTGGCGCGCCCGGGCAGCTCCAGCAGCCGCTCGCGCAGGCCGTCGAGCCGCTCGGCGAGCTCCGGCAGGCTCGCACGCTCGGTCTCGCGGGCGGCGCGGCCGGCCGGGCCGGGCGGCGTGAGCTCCTCGATCCGGCGCCGCAGCCCCGCCAGGCTCGAGGTCCCGGGATCGCGCTCGAAGGTCGCGTCGACCGCCACCAGCACGGTCGCGAGCGGGACGCCCGCGTCGAAGAAGCTGCGCGCGAGCGCGAAGTCGCGCGGGGCGAGCACGTGGTCCTTGCCGCGGCGGGCGCGGAAGGCCGTTTCGATCGCCTCGACGAACGCCTCGAGCTCGGGGTCGGGGGCCGTCTCGCTCAAACCGCCACCACGTCGAACTGCTCCTGGTGCAGCAGCGGGTCGGCGAGCACCGTGAGCTCGCCACCCGTGAGCGCGGAGAGGCCCTTGAGCACGCTCGTCTCGTCGCCCTCGAGCGCCCGCGCCACCTCCGGGTTCACGCGCAGCACCAGCTTCTGGCCCGGCATGTCGGGGGCGAGCTTGCGGACCTCGTCGTAGATCTCCGAGCACACGGTCGAGACGCTCTTCACCTGCCCGCTGCCCGAGCAGTACGGGCAGGGCGACAGCAGCAGCTTGTCGAGCGACTGCTTGACGCGCTTGCGGGTCAGGATCACCAGCCCGAACTCGTTGACCGACAAGAGCTTGGTCGGCGAGCGGTCCTTGCGGAGCTCCTGCTCGAGCGCGCGCAGCACGTCGCGGCGGCTCCTGCGCTCCTCCATGTCGATGAAGTCGACGACGATGATGCCGCCCAGGTCGCGCAGGCGGATCTGGCGCACGATCTCGCGCACGGCGTCGAGGTTGGCCTTGAGCAGCGTGTCCTCGAGGTCGTCCTTGCCGACGAAGCGGCCGGTGTTGACGTCGATCGCCACGAGCGCCTCGGTCTGGTTGATCACGATGTAGCCGCCGCCCGGCAGCCACACCTTGGAGCGCAGCGCGCGCTCCAGCTCGGCGCTGACGCCGTGCTCCTCCATGATCGCCGCCCGACGCCGTTGTGCAGCCGCACGCGCGGATCGAGCGCTGGGCTCGAGCGCCCGCACCAGCTCGAGCGCGCGCTGGAAATCGCGCTCGATTGTCGAGCCTGATCGTGGCCATCTCGTCCGACAGCAGGTCGCGCAGCAGCCTCTCGACGAGCGACGGCTCATGGTAGAGCAGCACCGGGCGCGCGCTGACGCGCGGCGAGCGCGCGGCACCTCGTCCCAGGTGCGCGAGAGGTATCGGCCGTCGCGCAGGAACGCCTCGGCCTCGCGTCCCTGGCCGGCGGTGCGCGCGATCAGGCCGCCGCCGCCGCGCTCCTCGCGGACCTCCTTGAGCATCGCTCTTGAGCCGGCGGCGTTCCTCGTCGCTCGTGATCTTGCGCGAGACGCCAACGTGCTCGACCGTGGGCATCAGCACCAGGTAGCGCCCGGGCAGCGACACGTGCGAGGTGATACGCGCGCCCTTGGTGCCCATCGGCTCCTTGAGCACCTGCACCACCAGCTCCTCGCCCTCGTGGAGCCGCTCCTCGATCGGCGCGCGGTTGGCCGCGCTCACCTCGTCGGCGGAGAGCTCGTTCTCCGGCAGCTCCGCGATCGCGTCGGAGGCGTGCAGGAAGGCGTCGCGTTCGAGCCCGAGGTCCACGAAGGCCGACTGCATCCCGGGCAGCACGCGCGTGATGCGGCCCTTGTAGATGCTGCCGACGATGCCGCGCTGCGCCTCGCGCTCGAGGAACAGCTCGGCCACGACACCGTCCTCGAGGAGCGCCACGCGCGTCTCGCGCGGGTTGCTGCTGACGATCAGGTCTCTGCGCCATTCAGTTGCCCGCGGCGGCGCGAGCGGCCGCCGTCGTCGCAGCGGGCTCGCGCGCAAGATCAGTTCGCGAAGCGCCGCATGCGGACGCTGAGGACGAAGCCGATGCCCATGAGCGACGCGACCACCGACGAGCCTCCGTAGCTCATGCAGCGGCAGCGGCAGGCCCTTGACGGGCACGAGCCCAGCGACCATGCCGACATTGTAGACGACCTGGAACGCGAAGGCCGCGGTGATGCCGGCGGCGAGGAACAGCGCCGAGCCGATCGCGGGCGAGCCGCGCCGTCTCGAGCATGCGCCAGACGACGAGCAGGTACGAGCGCGAGCGCCGCGAACACGCCCACGAAGCCGAATTCCTCGGCCAGCACCGAGAACATGAAGTCGGTATGGCGCGCGGGCAGGTAGCCGAGCTGGCCCTGGCTGCCCTTGCCGTAGCCGCGGCCCACGAGCCCTCCCGAGCCCACCGCGATCTGGGACTGGATCTTCTGGTAGCCGGCGCCGCGCGGGTCGAGCGAGGGGTCGAGGAAGGTGTAGATGCGCGTCTTCTGGTAGTCCTTGAGGAACGGCCACGCGAGCCCGGCCGCGAGCAGCAGCACCCCGCCCAGGAGCAGCACCGCGCGCATGCGCAGCCCCGCCAGGAACGCGATCGCGAAGAAGAGCGGGACCAGGCACGCCGCCGAGCCGAGGTCGGGCTCGCGCGCGATCAAGAGCGCGAGGAAGCCGATCGCCGCCCCCGGCAGCGCGACCTCGCGCAGCCCGAGCGACTCCTGGCGGTACTCGGAGAAGATCTTGGCCGCGAACACCGCCGCCGCCAGCTTGACGAGCTCGGACGGCTGCAGCTGGAAGCCGGCGATCACGATCCAGCGCCGCGTGCCGGCGATCACCGGCGCGAAGCGCAGCACGTAGCCGAGCGCCAGCGCCGACAGCACGTAGAGCAGCACCGCGCGGTCGGCCAGCCGGCGATAGTCGATCGCGGCGGCGAGCGCGAGCCCCACCAGCCCCACCGCGACCAGCACCAGCTGCTTGCGGTAGAGGTCCGGCTGGCTGCCGGCCTGGGTAGCGGAGTAGACCATCGCCGCGCCGAGCAGCGAGAGCACGAGCGCGGTCGCGAGCAGCACCCAGTCGACGTTGTAGACCAGCCTACGGTCGATGCCGACGCCCAGTCCCAGCATCGCGGCTCAGTCCTGCGTGTCCGCGACGTCTACGACGCCGCCGCTGGCCCCGGGCTGCACGCGCTCGAGCCCGAAGTAGTGGGCGAGGATCTTGCGGGCCACCGGCGCCGCGGACTCGCCGCCGCTCCTGCCGTGCTCGACCAGCACAGCGAGCGCGATGCGCGGGCGGTCCGCGGGCGCGAAGCAGATGAACCAGCCGTGGGGCTGGAGCTCGTGCGAGCTGGGCGCCTTTTCGAGCCGCGCGTGGGCGACCACCTGGGCCGAACCGGTCTTGCCGCACACCTCCACCTCGGAAAGGCGCGCGCGCCAGCCGGTGCCCTCTGCGACCACGCGGCGCATGCCCTCCTTGACGGCCGCGATCGTCTCCGCGTGCACGATCGGCGGCGGCGGCGCGACGCTGGCCTGGCGCGCGAAGTGCGGCCGCAGCAGCCGTCCGCCGTTGGCGACGAAGGCCGCGACGCGCGCCATCTGCAGCGGCGTGGCGCTCACCTGGCCCTGGCCGATCGCGACCGAGACCGTCTCGCCCGCGTACCAGGGGGTCTTGAACACCCGCAGCTTCCACTCGGCGCTCGGCATCAGCCCGCCCGCCTCGGCCGGCAGGTCGACGCCGGTCGGCGCGCCGAGCCCCATCAGCTTCGCCCACTTGGCGAGCCGGGCGATCTCGAGCCGGATCCCGACCTGGTAGAAGTAGACGTTGCAGGAGACCGCGATCGCGCGCCGCAGGTCGATCACCCCGTGCCCGCCCAGGTTGCTGCAACGGAAGACGGTGTTGTAGACGTTCAGGTGGCCGGGGCAATAGAAGGTGGTCTCGGGCGTGATCAAGCCTTCCTCGAGCGCGGCGGTCGCCGCGATCACCTTGAAGGTGCTGCCCGGCGCGTACGAGCCCTGGATCACGCGGTTCATGAGCGGCGTGTCCGGGTCGCTCGCGAGGCTCGCCCAGAGGGCCGGCTCGATGCCGGTCGTGAACTGGTTCGGGTCGTAGGCCGGGGTCGAGGCCATCGCCAGGATCTCGCCCGTCTCGGGGTCGAGCGCCACCGCCGAGCCGGAGCGGCCCTGCGAACGCCTTCTCCATCGCGGCCTGCAGCGAGGCGTCGATGCTGAGCGTCAGGTTGGGGCCGTCCTTCGGGGGCTCGCGCGCGGCCTCCTGCACCTCGAGCCCGCGGCTGTTCACGACCACGCGCCTGAAGCCGTCGGTGCCCATCAGCTCGCGGTTGTATTGCGACTCGAGCCCGGCCTGGCCGACGAGCGAGCCCGGGCCGAGGCCCTTGTACTCCGGCAGCTGCAGCTGGCGCTCGGTGATCTCGCCGACGCGGCCAAGCGCGTGCGCTGCGGCGCTGGCGAGCGGGTAGGAGCGCAGCGGCACCACCTCGACGCTCGACCTCCGGCAGCTCGCGGCGGCGCGCGTCGAGCACGGCGATGTCGGCGAGTGTCGCGTCGCTCTTGATCACCACCGGGCGGTAGGGCTGGCGCCGCGCCAGCCGCTCGCGGATCGAGGCCTCGCCGATCCCGAGCGCCGAGGCGAGCCGGGTGACGACGCGGTCGAGGTTCTCGGCGTGCTCGGGCACCAGCAGCACGCTGAAGGAGGGCCGGTTGCCGACCAGCAGCTTGCCGCTGCGGTCGACGAGCGCGCCGCGCGGCGCGGCGAGCGTCACGAGCCGCGAGCGGTTGTTCTCCGCCTGCTCGCGGAAGTGGCGCGCCCGCACCACCTGCAGGTTCCAGAACTGGACCGTGAGCCCCACGACCAGCAGGACCGCGACCGCCTGCAACATCGCGAGGCGGGACTGCACCAGGCGCAGGTCCTCGTAGATCCTCACGCCGTCGCCTCCCGGCGCCTCACGCGCGCGCTCCCGCCAGGCGCCGGTCGACGAGCGCGAACAGCAGCCCGCCCACGAGTGCGCTGAGCGTCGCCCGCGTGGCGAGCGCGAGCGGCGACAGCAGCAGCGCCTCGAGCGAGAACACCGAGGCCAGCCACTGCAGGAGCAGCGCGTCCGCCACCGCGGCCAGCAGCACCACGAGCGCGCGCGCCGCGGTGTTCGCGATCAGGAAGCGCCCGGCGGCGATCCCGACCGCGAAGCCCACGATGAGCTTGGAGAGCGCCGAGATCCCGAGCACGCGTCCGCCGAAGAGCGCGTCCTGCACCCAGCCCGCGGCCGCGCCCGCCAGCATCCCGTGCGTCTCTCCGAACACCAGCGCGCAGTAGACCACCACGAGCAGGAACGGGTCCAGGTAGCGCCCCGGCGCGGTCACCAGGTGCGCGAGGCCGGTCTCGACCAGGACGGCCCCGGCCAGCGCCAGCGCCGTCCACAGCACGCGGCTCACTCGACGGACCTCGGCGTGTCGGCGGGTGCTTGCGGCTGCCGCACCACCAGCACCTCCTCGAGCCGCTCGAAGCGGGCCGAGGGCTCGACGCGCACCTCGCGGAACAGGCCCGTCACCTGCCCCACGAAGCGCACGCGCCCGATCACGAGGCCCTTGGGATAGATGCGGTCGAGCCCGGAGGTCACCACCAGGTCGCCGACCGCGACGTCCGCGCGCTCGGCGACGTACTTGAGCGCGAGGTCCTCGCTGCCGCTCTCGTCGCCCGAGACCTGGCCCGACACGACCCCGCTCACGCGGCTGCGCTCGACGAGCGCCGCGGTGCCGCTCTCGCGGTCGAGCAGGATCTGCACGCGCGCGGCGTGCGGGCCCACGGCGAACACGCGGCCGACGACGCCCGTGGCGCTGATCACCGCGGCGTCGAGCCGCACGCCGTCCTGCTCGCCCTTGTCGAGCGTGAGCGTGCGGAACCAGGGCACGCCGTCCTTGCCGACGACCTGCGCCGCGAGCGTATCGAGCGGGACCGACTGGCGCAGCTCGAGCAGCTCGCGCAGCCGCACCGACTCCTGGGCCTTGAACGAGCGCAGCTGCAGCTCGGTCTCGAGCGAGCGCACCTCGGCCCGCAGCCTGCGGTTCTCGGCGTAGGTCTCGCGGTGGAACGCCCAGCCGCTCCACAGCTCGCTCGCGCCGCCGAGCGTCGCGGCCAGCGCGTGCTGCAGCGGCACCAGCACGCTCAGCAGCCCGCGCTGCAGCAGCGACACGCCGGCGCCGCCGTCGACCTGGTGGCTTATCGCCGTGAGGTGCGCGAGCACCAGGCCCAACAGCAGGAACCGGCTCCGCCGCGCGGGAACCGCCGTCGCCACGGGTCTAGTCCAGGCTGATCTTGCGCAGCAGGTCGAAGTCCGACAGCATCTTGCCGGTCCCGAGCACCACCGACGAGAGCGGGTCCTCGGCGACCGACACCGGCAGCCCGGTCTCCTCGCGCAGCAGGCGGTCGAGGTTCCTGAGCAGCGAGCCGCCGCCGGTCAGCACGATGCCGCGGTCGACGATGTCGGCGCTGAGCTCGGGCGGCGTGCGTTCGAGCGCGACGCGCACGGCGTTAACGATGATCGCGACCGGCTCCTGGAGCGCCTCGCGGATCTCGGCGTCGGTCACCGTGAGCGTCTTGGGAATGCCCTCGATCAGGTCGCGGCCCTTGATCTCCATCGTCATCGGCTCGTCGAGCGGGAAGGCGCTGCCGATCTCGAACTTGATCTGCTCGGCGGTGCGCTCGCCGACCAGCAGGTTGTACTTCTTCTTGATGTACTGGATCACCGACTCGTCCATCTCGTTGCCGGCCACGCGCACCGACTTCGAGTAGACGATGCCGGCGAGCGAGATCACTGCGATGTCGGTGGTGCCGCCGCCGATGTCGACGACCATGTTGCCCGAGGGCTCGGTGATCGGCAGCCCGGCGCCGATCGCGGCGGCCATCGCCTGGTCGACCAGGTACACCTCGGAGGCCTTGGCCTTGAGCGCCGAGTCCTTGACCGCGCGCTTCTCGACCTGGGTCACCTCGGAGGGGATCCCGATCACGATCCGGGGCCTGACCAGCGTCGAGCGGTTGTGCGCGCGATGGATGAAGTGCGACAGCATCTTCTCGGTGATCTCGAAGTCGGCGATGACGCCGTCCTTCATCGGCCGGATGGCCACGATGTTGCCAGGGGTGCGCCCCAGCATCTCCTTGGCGTCGCGGCCCACGGCCTCGACCTTGCCCGTCACGCGGTTGACCGCCACGATCGAGGGCTCGGAGACCACGATCCCCTTGCCCTTGGCGTACACCAGCGTGTTGGCGGTGCCGAGGTCGATCGCGAGGTCGCTCGAAAGGAAGCTCAGGTTGACGACGGAACGAAGATTCATGAGGACGGGGTCCTTCTCCGAGAGGGTGGGGAGGGCGCGTCGCTAGACGGCCACTTCGATGCCGTTCTTGTCCCGCTCCTTGACGCGGTACATGGCCTGGTCGGCCTTCTGGATCAGCCCCTCGGGCGACAGCGCGTGGTCCGGGTAGGTGGAGATGCCGAAGGACGCCGAGATGCGCGCCGCGATCCCCTGCGGCTCGAGGAAGCGGTGCTCCTCGATCGCTCGGCGCAGCCTCTCGGCGATCACCAGCGCGCCGGAGGCCGGCGTCTCCGGCAGCACCACCACGAACTCGTCGCCGCCGTAGCGGGCAAGGATGTCCGACTCGCGCACGCCGAGCGCCAGGATCCCGCCGACCTCGGTGAGCGTTCCCGACCCGGCCAGGTGGCCGTACTGGTCGTTGATGCCCTTGAAGCCGTCGAGGTCCAGGAAGATCACCGACAGCGGGATGCCGTGGCGCTTGCAGCGCTTGATCTCGCGCCCGAGGTAGAGGTTCAGGTAGCGCGAGTTGAACAGCTGGTCAGGTCGTCGGTGATCGTGAGCTGCTCGGTGCGCTGGAACAGGATCGCGTTCTCGATCGCGATCGCGCACGGCTCGACGAGCGTCAGCACCAGCTCGAGGTCGGTCTTGCTGAACGCACCGCCGCGCTTGTTGAGGATCTCGAGCACGCCGATCGTACGGCCGCGCGAGACGAGCGGCGCGCACAGGATCGAGCGCGTCGCGAACGAGGTCTTGGCGTCGACGTGCGGCGCGAAGCGCGTGTCGCGCGTGACGTCGTTCACGATCGCCGGCTTGCCGGTCTCCGCCACCCAGCCCGCGACGCCCTCGCCGAGCTTGAGCCGGTATCGCCGAGACCTCGCGGCCCTTCACGCCGAGCGCCGCCTCGAACACCAGCTCCTGCTTCTCCTCGTCGACCATCAGCAGCGACCAGGCCTCGGAGGGGATCAGCTGGCGGATCTTCTCGACCACGAGCTCGATCACCTTGCGCGGCTCGAGGATCGAGTTGGCGGTCTTCACGACGTCGGTCAGGATCGCGAGCCGGCGCGCCGAGGTCTGGGGCGCGCCCGCTGCCGCCGCGCCGCGCGCTCCGCGCCGCCGCCCACCGCGCAGGTGAGCAAGCACCGCGTCCGCGGGCGGGTCGTGCGGGCCCCAGGCCTCGACCACGAAGTCGAGCTCGAGCCGCGCCAGGCGCCGCAGCGCGCGCTCGTCCGGGCGCACGAGGACGCCGCCCAGCGGCCGTCCCGGCAGCGCCCGACGCACCGCGGTCAGCTGCCTCGGCGACGTGGCCTGGCCGACCGGCAGCAGCGCGGCGGCGAACTGACGGGGGTCGAGCGGTGCCGCCGAAGCCGCGTCGCGCACGAACTCGTAGGCGAGCCTGGCAGACGGCCGCAGGCGGCCCCGCAGCGTGCGGCCGCCGAAGACGGCGATGCGGGTCAAGCGGGCGCCCTCAGTTGGCCGCCACCACGCGCCGGCGCTGCTCGGCCACGCCGCCGCGCGGGCTCGTCGCTTTGACGACGACGGTGGCCCCGGCGCCGGCGTCGAAGGTGACGAACTCGTTGAAGCTGCCGTCGGGCTGCACGTCGAGCCGCTCGCCGTTCAGCACCAGCACGCTGCCCGCTTCGGTCCGGCCCCGCACGTGCAGCACGTTGTCCTTGAGCTCGGCCGTCTCGATCACGAGCGGCGGCGGCGCGGCCGTGCTCTGGGCGGACTTCGTGAGCGCGAAGCGCCACAGGTCGGAGAAGCCGCCCTCGGACCCGGCCGCGTCGACCGCGGCGACCTTCCAGTAGTACGAGCCCGCCTCGAGCGCGCGCAGCTCGAGCTGCGTCGCGCGCACTCCGGAGCGGTCGTAGAGCGGCCGCGCGAACGCGGGGCTGAAGTCGACCAGCACGCGATAGCCCGCCGCGCCGGGGACGCTGTTCCACACCAGGAGCGTCACGCCCTGCTGCAGGTCGGGGTACGCGACCTCGGTCTGGTTGGGCGGGGCCGTCAGCACGGGCTCCGTCGGCAGGCTCACGGTCGCCCCGGCCTTGCCGCCCGCGTCCACCTTCACGCCCTGGTTCGAGGCGAGTGCGATGCGCTGGCCGCCCGTGGTCTGCGCCTCGCTGCGGCCCTGGAAGATGCGCAGGCCGGTCGCGCCGCTGTCGGCGACCTGGATGCTGCCGGCCGTCTCGCGGTCGGGCGTCGTGCGCACGGTCGGTGTCGAGATCGTGGTCGTGCTGCCCGGCACGTTGCTCGCCGCGGTCGTGAAGTTGGCCTCGCCCGACTGGATCGAGAGCGCCACCTTCTGCTGCCGCGAGAGCGGGTTCTGCGAGCTCTCCTCGATCGTGATCAGGCTGTCGGGCCGGACGTTGAACACGAAGCCGTCGGTGAAGGTGATCTCCGCGGTCGATCCGGAGCCCGTCTTGACCAGGTCGTTCTGGCGCAGGATCACGGCCTTCGTCGCCGGCGACCACTCGAGCGTGCCGGCGCGCTTCACCTGCACGCTGCCCTCGATCCGCTCGAAGCGCGCGCCCGTGGCGACCGACGTCGGCGGCGGCGGGGGCGGGGGGGTGCCGCGCACGAGCAGGAACCAGGCGGCACCCGCCAGGAGGAGAGCGAGCGCCGCGAGCGAGAGCGTCCGGTAGCTCACCGTGAACCACTCGATCCGGTCGCCGCCGCCCTGTCGCTGCGGCTGCTTCTCGTCAGGCGCCATCCTGGCCAAAATCCTCTGAGCCCGTGCGACTTAGCCGGGCTGGTGAGTATAAAGCATCTCGCCCGACGACCCAAGGCGGACGCGGCTTCGGCACGGGTTTGCTCGCCAGTCGGGCGCGGCTTAGAATCGCGACTTTGCGACGGTCGTCAAGGAGACAGCATGGCTCTCGCCGCAATGCGCCGGCACCGGCGCTGGCTTTACGGCTTCCTCTGGATCGTGATCCTGGCGTTCGTGATCCTCTACGTTCCCGCGCTGCGCAACGACGTCAAGGGCACGCCGTCCGAGACGGTCGTGAACGTCGGCGGGCTGCCGGTCTCGCTCGGTGAGTACCAGCGCGCCTACAACCGGCAGAAGCAGTACTACTCGCAGCTCTACCAGGGCCGGCTCGACGCCAACATGATCCGCCAGCTCGGGCTCGAGGGCCAGGTGCTCGACACGCTCGTGTCGGAGCGGCTGGTCGAGCTCGAGGCGAAGCGGCTCGGCATCTTCGTCTCGGACGAGGCGGTGGCGCGCGCGATCACCACGGCCCCCGAGTTCACGGACGGCGGGCGCTTCGTAGGCAAGGACGAGATCCGGCGGCGGCTCGAGCTGTCCGGCCAGAGCGAGGAGGACTTCGAGGAGGCGCTGCGCCAGAGGATCGAGCGCGAGAGCCTCGAGAGCCTGATCGGCGCGGGTGTCCAGGTGAGCGACGCCGAGGTGGAGCGAGAGTTCCGGCGGCGCACGGAGCAGCTGCGGCTCGAGTACGTGCAGGTGGACGCCGACCGCTACAAGGCCCAGGTCCAGCCCGGCGACGCCGAGATCAAGGCGCGCTTCGAGGCGAAGAAGGACGCCTACAAGATCAAGGAAAAGCGCGTGCTGTCCTACGTGCTGCTCGACCGCCCGACGCTTTCGCCGCAGGTCGCGGTCACCGACCGCGAGCTCGAGCTCTACTACAACGACCACCGCGAGGACTTCCGCCAGCAGGAGGAGGCCTGCGCGAGCCACATCCTGGTCAAGGTGCGCCAGGGCGACGCCGGCGAGGGCCATCCCGAGGCCGAGGCCAAGGCGCTCGCGCAGAAGCTCGAGGGCGAGCTCAAGGCCGGCGCCGACTTCGCGACGCTCGCGAAGAAGAGCTCGGAGGACACCGGCTCCGCCGCGCAGGGCGGCGACCTCGGCTGCTTCGCGCCGGGCCGCATGGTGCCCGAGTTCGACGAAGCGGTCTTCGCGCTCGAGCCCGGCCAGACCAGCGACCCCGTGAAGAGCTCGTTCGGCTACCACGTGATCCGCCTCGCCTCGAAGAAGGAGGCGACGGTGCAGCCGTTCGCGGAGGTCAAGGAGCGCATCCGCGCGAGCCTCATCGACCAGAAGCTGTCGCAGCTCGGCGAGCAGAAGTCGCAGGCGCTCGCGGACGCGCTCGCGCACAAGAAGTCGCTCGACGAGGCCGCCCGCGCCCAGGGCCTGAGCGTCCAGAAGACCGCGGCGTTCGCGCGCGGCGAGCTGCCGCCCGGGCTCGCCTCGCCGAGCCTCGCGGCGCGCGCGTTCCAGCTGAAGCCGGGCGAGTCGGAGAAGGAGGGCTTCGCGGTCCCGCAGGGAGCGGCGTTCATCGCGCTCGCCGAGGTGCAGCCCGCGCGCGCGGCCGAGCTCAAGGACGTGCAGGAGCGCGTGCGCTCGGAGCTCGTCCAGGAGGCGGCACTCGCCAAGGCGCGCGAGACGGCCGGCGAGCTGCGCGCCAAGGCCGAGACGCAGGGGCTCGAGAAGGCGGCCGCGGCGCTCGGGCTCGTGCGCAAGGAGACCGCCTCGCTCACCGGCCGCGGCCAGCCGCTCGGGGACCTCGGCACCGGGCTCGCGCTCGAGGAGGCGGCCTTCGCGCTGCCCGAGAAGACGCTCTCGGCGCCGGTGCGCACCGCGTCGGGCTGGGCCGTGCTGCGCGTGCTCGAGAAGAAGCCGTTCGACGCGGCGGAGCTACAGCGCCAGAAGCCGGCGCTGCGCGCGGCGCTGCGCCAGCAGCGCCAGTCGGAGCTGTTCCGTGCGTTCCTGGTCGCCGCGCGCGAGCGCTACGAGATCACCCGCAACGCCGAGGCGTATCGTCGCGCGCTCGGCCAGGAGCAGTAGCGCCGCGCGGAAGCGGCCGGGAAGGCGGCATGCACGTCGAGGTGAGGCAGGCGAAGGACGTGATGATCCTGGACCTCAAGGGCCGGCTGACCGCCGGGCTCGGGGACCAGATCCTGCGCGAGGCGGTCGACGAGCTGCTCGCGGAGGGCCGCCGCAGGATCCTGCTCAACCTGTCCGAGGTCTCCTTCGTCGACAGCGCGGGCGTCGGCGAGCTGGTGGCCGGGCTCAAGACCGCGCGCCGCTTCCAGGCCGAGCTGAAGCTGCTGAACGTGGGCGAGCGCGTCTACAGCACGCTCGACATGGCGCGGCTCTTGCCGACCTTCGAGATCTACGGCGACGAGGCCGAGGCCGTCGCGTCCTTCGCGGGCGAGGCCTAGGCCTCCTCGTCGGCCAGCGTCACGCCCACCGGCTCGACGTTCGTGACCCGCAGCTCCACCGCGCACTCCGGGCAGTTGATCGTCTCGCCCACGTCGATCTCGTAGCCGTCCAGGTCCAGGTCGGACTCGCACTCGGGGCAGCGCGCCATGGCGAAAGTCTACCTCCTGCGCGCGACCACGTAGCGCGCGAGCTCGGCGAGCGGCTCCGCGCGGGCCCCGAACGGCTCGAGCGCCGAGCGGCTGGCGGCGGCGAGCTCGGCCGCCAGCGCGCGCGCGCCCTCGACGCCCGAGAAGGAGACGAAGGTGGTCTTCTTGGCGTCCTGCCCCGTGTCCTTGCCGGCCTCGGCGCCGCCCGTGGCGTCGATCAGGTCGTCGACGATCTGGAACGCCAGCCCCAGGTTCTTGGCGTAGGCCACCACCGCCTGCAGCTCGCGCGGCTCGGCCCGGGCGCTCTCGGCCCCGATCGCGGCCGAGGCCATGAAGAGCGCCCCGGTCTTGCGCGAGTGGATGAACTCGAGGGTCGGGAAGTCGATCCGCCGGTCGGTCATTAGCAGGTCGACGGACTGGCCGGCGATCATGCCGTCGGTCCCGATCGCGCGGCAGAGCTCGAGCGCCGCGCGCTCGCGCGCGGCCGCGTCGGGCCCGCCCGGCCAGCCCTCGGCCAGGATCTCGAAGGCCCGGTTCTGCAGCGCGAAGGCCGCGAGGATGGCGGTCGCCTCGCCGTGCGCGACGTGGCAGGTGGGCCGCCCGCGCCGCGTCTTGGCGTCGTCCATCGAAGGCAGGTCGTCCAGGATCAGGCTCGCGGTGTGCACCATCTCGATCGCGCAGCCGGCGGGCAGCACCGCCTCCGGGTTGCCGCGCAGGACCTCGGCCACGAGCAGCGCCAGTATGGGCCGCAGCCGCTTGGCGGGGGCGAACAGGCTCGACTCGACCGCGGCCTCGACCGCGGGCGCCCTGCCCTCGCGCACGAGACGAAGCAGCGCGGCCTCGACCCGCAGCCGCCGCTCCTCGAGCGCCTGCTCGAGCCCTGCGAACTCGTACGCGGCCTCGACCATGGGACCCCCGGCATCTTAACGCCCCGGCCGCGAAAGCCGCTCGCGCGGCGAGCCGAATCGCGGGCTTTTGGCGATAGACTCCAAGGCTTCCATGGAGTACCGCGACGCGGGCGTCGACATCTCGCTGGCGGACGCCGCCAAGGCGCGCATCAAGGCGCTCGCGAAGTCCACCTTCAACCCGTCGGTGCTGAGCGAGATCGGCTCGTTCGGCGGGCTGTTCCGCCCCGAGCTCGGACGCTACCAGGACCCCGTGCTGGTCGCCTCGACCGACGGCGTCGGGACGAAGATCAAGGTGGCGATCGACGCGGGCGTGCACGACACGGTCGGCTACGACCTCGTCGCGCACTGCGTCAACGACATCCTGGTGCAGGGCGCCGTGCCGCTCTTCTTCCTCGACTACATCGCCCTCGGCCGCATGGACCCCGCGAGGGTCGAGCAGATCGTGGCGGGCTTCGCGCGGGCGTGCTCCGAGTTCGGCTGTCCGCTGATCGGCGGCGAGACGGCGGAGATGCCGGGAACCTACGCGCCCGACGACTACGACCTCGCCGGCTTCATCGTCGGCGTCGTCGAGCGACAGCAGGCGCTGCCGCGGGGCGTGCGCGCCGGGGACGTGCTGCTCGGGCTGCCGTCGCTGGGCCTGCACACGAACGGCTACTCGCTCGCGCGCAAGGTGCTGCTCGAAGCGCTCGGCCACCGCGTCTCGACCGAGCTGCCCGAGCTCGGGACGAGCGTCGGCGCGGCGCTCTTGGCGCCGCACAAGAGCTACCTGGCCGCGCTCGAGCCGCTGCTCGCGCGCGACAAGATCCGGGCACTCGCCCACATCACCGGCGGCGGCTTCGCGGGCAACATCCCGCGCGTGCTGCCGGACGGCCTCGGGGCGCGGCTGCGGCGCGGCTCGTGGGACGTGCCGCAGCTGTTCCGGCTGATCCAGCAGGGCGGCCTCGTCTCGGACGAGGAGATGGCGCGCACCTTCAACATGGGCATCGGCATGGTGGTGGTGGTGGCACCCGGCGAGCTGCACGACGTCGAGCACTCGCTCGAGCGGCGCGGCGAGGCGAGCTTCGTGATCGGGTCGGTGGTCGAGGGCGCGGGGGTCTCCTGGGAGGAGTGATCGGCGTCCTCATCAGCGGCCGCGGCTCGAACCTGCAGGCGCTGATCGACGCGCAGCAGCGCGGCGAGCTCGGGCGCGGCCGGATCGGCGTCGTGTTCTCGAACGTCGAGGGCGCTCCCGGCCTCGAGCGCGCGCGGCGCGCCGGCGTCCCGGTCGCGGTCCGCGACCACCGCGGCCTGGCGCGCGAGAGCTTCGACGCCGAGGTCGCCGGGATCCTGCAGGCCCACGGGGTCGAGCTCGTCTGCCTGGCGGGCTACATGCGGCTGCTGTCGCCCGTGCTGCTGCGCGCCTTCCCGGGCCGGATCCTGAACGTCCACCCGGCGCTGCTGCCGAGCTTTCCCGGCGTGGGTGCGCAGCGCCAGGCGCTCGAGCACGGCGTCAAGGTGAGCGGCGCGACGGTGCACCTGGTGGACGCGGCGCTCGACGCGGGCCCGATCGTGGCCCAGGAGGCGGTGCGCGTGCTCTCGAGCGACACGGAGGAGACGCTCGCCGCGCGCATCCTCGAGGCCGAGCACCGGATCTATCCGCGCGCGGTGCGCGCGCTCTTGGAGGGGCGCGTGACCGTCTCCGGCCGGCGCGTCCTGGTGGAGGGAGAGTGAACGAGCAGGAGGCCTTCACCCGGCTCACGAGCGGAGCGGTGGACGTGGTCACCGCCGAGTCGCTCAAGGCGAAGCTCGCGACGGGCCGCCCGCTCACGGTCAAGGTCGGCTTCGACCCGACGGCGCCCGACCTGCACCTCGGGCACACCGTGCTGATCCGGAAGATGAAGCACTTCCAGGACCTCGGCCACCGCGTCATCTTCGTGA
>CAVUFF010000009.1:0-52500 GCA_963740655.1 uncultured Acidobacteriota bacterium | reverse complement strand
TTCAAGGGTGTAGGAAGGCTCCCGCAGGAAAATCCACGGGGCCGTGTTTCCGAGACCTGAATACGAGAGCTCCGGCTCACAAAGTGGCCCACCCCACGCTGCCAAGAAAAGCCTCTAAGGAGTCTTGCGGTGACCGTACCGCAAACCGACACAGGTAGGCGAGGAGAATATCCTAAGGCGCTAGTGAGAACCCTCGTTTAGGAACTCGGCAAAATAGACCCCGTAACTTCGGGAGAAGGGGCGCCCCCTCTGGTGAAGGACTTGCCTTCGGAGCCTCGGGAGGGTCGCAGTGAATCGGCCCAAGCGACTGTTTACTAAAAACACAGGGCTCTGCAAAGTCACAAAAACGACGTATAGGGCCTGACGCCTGCCCGGTGCCGGAAGGTTAAAGAGAGGGGTTAGCCGCAAGGCAAAGCTCTGAACTGAAGCCCCGGTAAACGGCGGCCGTAACTATAACGGTCCTAAGGTAGCGAAATTCCTTGTCGGGTAAGTTCCGACCTGCACGAATGGCGTAACGATCTGGGCGCTGTCTCAACGAGGGGCACTGCGAATCTGTAGTACCGGTGAAGATGCCGGTTTCCCGCAACTAGACGGAAAGACCCCGTGCACCTTTACTGCACCCTAGCCTTGAACTTGGGTGCGTTCTGCGCAGGATAGGTGGGAGGCTTTGAACCCGGGCTCTTGGGCTCGGGGGAGCCAACGGTGAGATACCACCCTTGACGTACCTAGGTTCTAACCTACTCCCCTCATCGGGGAGAGAAACAGGGCTAGGCGGGTAGTTTGACTGGGGCGGTCGCCTCCTAAAGAGTAACGGAGGCGCTCGAAGGTTCCCTCAGGCTGTTTGGAAATCAGCCGTCGAGTGTAAAGGCACAAGGGAGCTTGACTGCGAGACCCACAAGTCGAGCAGGTGCGAAAGCAGGACTTAGTGATCCGGTGGTTCTGTATGGAAGGGCCATCGCTTAACGGATAAAAGGTACGCCGGGGATAACAGGCTGATCTGGTCCAAGAGTTCACATCGACGACCAGGTTTGGCACCTCGATGTCGGCTCATCGCATCCTGGAGCTGTAGCAGGTTCCAAGGGTTGGGCTGTTCGCCCATTAAAGCGGTACGTGAGCTGGGTTTAGAACGTCGCGAGACAGTTCGGTCCCTATCTGTTGTGGGCGTAGGAGACTTGAGAGGGCTGTCCTTAGTACGAGAGGACCGGGATGGACGAACCTCTAGTGCACCAGTTGTCTCGCCAGAGGCATAGCTGGGTAGCTAAGTTCGGTTGGGATAAACGCTGAAAGCATCTAAGCGTGAAACCCGCCTCGAGATGATGTCTCCCGCAGGAGTAACCTGCCTAAAGACCCCTTGTAGACGACAAGGTTGATAGGCCCGATGTGCAAGAGCTGTGAGGCTCTCAGCTTACGGGTACTAATCGGTCGTGAGGCTTGACCATGGTGTTTACACTGCCGGAAAACGGGTAGTCGACGCACGACGAGACTCTCATCGCGATACGAGGTCGGAATCCTCGGTTGTCCGGCGGCTTGATATCTCATCCCGGTGACCATGGCGGAGGGGCCACACCCGTTCCCATTCCGAACACGGCCGTTAAGCCCTCCAGCGCCGATGGTACTGTCAGGGCGACCTGGTGGGAGAGTAGGACGTTGCCGGGACTTTCTTCATACTCGATTCGCGAAGCCCTGGTTCCGATCGGACCAGGGCTTTTTTGTTGTCGTCGCAGGACCCGGTGCTAGACTTCCGCGTTGATCCGCAGGAGAAGGACCCATGTCGGGACATTCCAAGTGGCACACGATCAAGCACAAGAAGGGCGCGCTCGACGCCAAGCGCGGCAAGCTCTTCACCAAGCTGATCCGCGAGATGACGATCGCCGCCAGGATCGGCGGCGGTGACCCGGACTCGAACCCGCGCCTGCGCACGGCCGTCGACAAGGCCAAGGCGTCGAACATGCCCTCGGACAACATCACCCGCGCGATCAAGAAGGGCACGGGCGAGCTCGAGGGCACGACCTACGAGGAGCTGCTGCTCGAGGGCTACGGGCCGGGCGGCGTCGCGATCCTGGTCGAAGGCTCGACCGACAACAGGAACCGCACCGTCTCCGAGATCCGGCACCTGTTCACGAAGAACGGCGGCAACCTGGGCGGCGCCGGCAGCGTCGCCTACATGTTCAAGCCCAAGGGCGTGATCGCGATCGCCGCCGACAAGACGACCGAAGAGAAGCTGATGGAGATCGCGCTCGACGCCGGCGCCGAGGACATCGAGTCGGAGAGCCAGGGCTTCGTGGTCTACACCACGCAGCACGACTTCGAGGCCGTGCGCGACGCGATCAGGAAGGCCGGCATCGAGCCCGACGAGGCCGAGGTCAAGAAGCTCGCCGACAACAACATAGCGCTCGAGGGCGCCAAGGCCCAGCAGCTGCTGAAGCTCGTCGAGGCGCTCGACGACCACGACGACGTGCAGTACGTCTGGGACAACTCCGACATCTCCGAGAAGGAGATGGAGGAAGCGGCCGCGGGCTAGCCGGGAGCCGAAAGCGCCCGGAATGATCGTCCTCGGCGTCGACCCCGGGTCGCTGCGAACCGGCTACGGCGCCGTCGAGACGGACGGCCGGCGCCATCGGCTGGTCGAGAAAGGCGCGCTCGCCCCGGGCCCGCGCCTGGCGCTCCCCGAGAAGCTCCGCCACATCCACGACGGGCTCGACGCGCTCATCGCGCGGCTGCGACCCGACGTGCTCGCGGTCGAGGACGTGTTCCACGCCCAGAACGCGCGCTCGGCGCTCGTGCTCGGGCACGTGCGCGGCGTGGTGCTGCTGGCGGGGGCGCGCGCCGGGCTCGCGGTCCACGAGTACCCGCCCGCGACCGTGAAGCAGCAGGTGACCGGCTACGGCCGCGCCGAGAAGGGCCAGGTGGCCTTCATGGTCACGCGGCTGCTCGCGCTCGAGAAAGACGCCCAGCCCGGCGACGCGACGGACGCCTTGGCCGTGGCGCTGTGCTTCGCCTGCCTGCGCTCCGCGGTCGGGGCGGCGCGTTGATCGCCCAGATCCACGGCCGGCTGCTGCGCAAGGCGCCGCAGGAAGCCGTGGTCGACGTCGGCGGCGTCGGCTACCGGATCACGATCCCGCTCAGCACCTTCTACCGCGTGGGCGAGCCGGGCAGCGAGGTGACGCTCTTGACGCACACGCACGTGCGCGAGGACGCGCTCGCGCTCTTCGGCTTCCTGACGGCCGTCGAGCAGGCGCTCTTCGAGCGGCTGATCGCGGTCTCCGGCGTCGGCCCGAAGCTCGCGATCTCGGTGCTGTCCGGGATCGAGGCGCCCGAGCTCGTGGCCGCGCTGCACGGCGGCGACGTGGCGCGGCTCACCAGGATCCCCGGTGTCGGCAAGAAGACCGCGGAGCGGCTGGTGGTCGAGCTCAAGGACAAGGTGCAGGAGCTCGCGGCGTCGGCGGCGGAGCCAGCGCCCAAGAGCCCCGCCACCGAGGACCTCGCCTCGGCGCTCGTCCACCTCGGCTACTCGCGCCCCGAGGCCGAGCGCGCCGTCGAGCGCGCGCTGCGCGAGCACGGCCAGGGGCGCTTCGAGGACCTGCTGCGCTTCGCGCTCCAGGCCGTGTCCCGCCGCTCCTGATGCGCCGCGGCTCGCCCCGATACCCTCCGATCGAGACCGGCGCCGTCAGGAGACGAGCTGGGCGTCGAGCGTGATCGTCGCTTTCAGCAGCCGCGAGATCGGGCAGCCGGCCTTGGCGTTGTTGGCCGCGGTCTCGAAAGCGGCCTTGTCGGCGCCGGGGATCTTCGCCACGAGCTTCAGGTGCACCTCGGTGACCGTGAAGCCCGCCTCGAGCTTCTCGAAGGTCACGGTCGCGGTCGTGTCGATCGACTGTGCCGTGAGGCCCGCGTTCCCGAGCTGCCCCGAGAGCGCCATCGAGAAGCAGCCGGCGTGCGCCGCCGCGATCAGCTCCTCGGGGTTCGTGCCCTTGCCGTTCTCGAAGCGAGTTCCGAAGGAGTACTGCGTCCCCGCGAGCACCCCGCTCTCGGTCGAGACCGTGCCCTTGCCGTCCTTGAGGCCGCCCTCCCAGTGGGCGGACGCGTTGCGCTTCATGGTTTCTCCTCGGGAAAGAGGCATCATACCCTCGCCGCTTCCCTCCCGAGCGCGCGGCCCGTCCCTGCTAAGCTAGTGAGCGCGTGAACGACCGCCTGGTCACCGGCCGCCCGCTCGACGACGACCTCGGCTTCGAGGTGTCGCTGCGGCCGCGCCGGCTCGACGAGTACGTCGGGCAGCCGCAGGTGATCGCGAACCTGACGATCGCGATCGAGGCGGCGCGCGCGCGCGGCGAGGCGCTCGACCACGTGCTGCTGTTCGGCCCGCCGGGCGTGGGCAAGACGAGCCTCGCGCACGTGATCGCGGCGGAGCTCGGGGTGGCGATCAAGGCCACCGCGGGGCCGATCATCGAGCGCGCGGGCGACCTGGCCGCGCTGCTGACGGCGCTCGAGCCGCGCGAGATCCTGTTCGTGGACGAGATCCACCGCCTCGACGCCAAGGTCGAGGAGATCCTCTACCCCGCGCTCGAGGACCAGAGCCTCGACCTCATGATCGGCAGCGGCCCCGGCGCGCGCTCGATGAAGATCCCGCTCAAGCCGTTCACGCTGGTGGCCGCCACCACGCGCGCCGGCCTGCTGACGGCGCCGCTGCGCGGCCGCTTCGGGATCGTGCACCGGCTCGACTTCTACAGCGAGAGAGACCTCGAGCGGATCGTGACGCGCTCGGCCCGCATCCTGACCGTCCCGATCGACGCCGAGGGCACCCGCGAGATCGCCACGCGCAGCCGCGGCACGCCGCGCGTCGCCAACCGCCTGCTGCGCCGCGTGCGCGACTTCGCGCAGGTGCGCGCTGACGGCGCGATCACGGCGACCGTCGCGCGCGACGCGCTCGAGCTGCTCGAGGTCGACGCCCACGGCTTCGACGAGGTCGACCGCCGGCTGCTGCTCACGATCATCGAGAAGTTCGGCGGCGGCCCGGTGGGGGTGAACGCGCTCGCGGCCGCGATCAGCGAGGAGCCCGACGCGATCGAGGACATCTACGAGCCCTACCTGCTGCAGCACGGCTTCCTCGACCGCACGCCGCGCGGCCGCACCGCCACGCGCCGCGCCTACGAGCACCTGGGCCTCCCCGTCCCGGACGCCGCGCTCACCCCCCAGAAAAAGCTCTTTTCGTAAGGGGGGTCCGGGGGGACGAAGTCCCCCCGGCTCAAGGAAGGAGGAAACGGCCCGTTGTCGTTCGTCCCTCTTCGAAGACGGCTCTTGAGGAGTCACGAGCCTCCTGCCGCACGATCCCGGTCGTGATCTCCATGAGCGACGCCGACCCCGACTTCGAGCTCGCGTCCTATCAGTACGATCTTCCCCCCGAGCTCGTCGCCCAGGCGCCGCTCGCCGAGCGCGACGCGTCCCGCCTGCTGGTGCTCGACCGCGCCACGGGCGCGCTCGAGCACGCCCGCTTCGCCGAGCTGCCCGAGCGGCTGCGCCCGGGCGACCTCCTGGTCACGAACCGGAGCCGTGTCTTCCCGGCGCGGCTCATCGGCCGGCGCGAGCGCGGCGGCCGCGCGGAGATCCTGCTGGTGAGGCGCCGCGGCGACGGCGCGTGGGACGCGATGCTGCGGCCGGGGCGCCGCCTGCGCGCGGGCATGCTCGTCGAGGTGGCGCCGGGCCTGCGCGTCCGGATCGAAGGGGAGGGGGCGGCGGAGTCGGTGCTGCGCCGCGTCAGGCTGCTCCTCGACGGCCTGGACGAGGAGCAAGCCCTCGAGCGATTCGGCCACGCCCCCCTGCCTCCCTACATCCGCCGTCCGGACGCGCCCGCGGACCGCGAGCGCTACCAGACCGTCTACGCGCGCGAGCCTGGCAGCGTCGCGGCTCCCACCGCCGGGCTGCACTTCACGCAGGAGGTGCTGTCGCGCCTCGCCGCGCGCGGCGTCGAGCGCGCCGAGATCGTGCTGCACGTCGGCCCCGGGACGTTCCGGCCCGTGGAGGTCGACGACGTGCGGCAGCACCGCGTCGATCCCGAGCCGGTGCTGATTCCGGCCGCGACCGCCGCAGCGATCGAGCGGGCGCGCGCCGAGGGCCGCCGCGTCGTGGCGGTCGGCACCACGGTGACGCGCGCGCTCGAGTCGGGGCTCGACGCGGAGGGCCGGCTGCTGACCGGCGAGCGCGAGAGCGACCTCGTGATCGTCCCCGGCCACCGCTTCCGCGTGGTGAGCGCGCTCGTCACGAACTTCCACCTGCCCGGCTCGTCGCTGCTGCTCTTGGCCAGTGCCTTCGCGGGCCGCGCCCGGCTGCTCGCGGCTTACCGCGAGGCGGTGGCCGAGCGCTACCGCTTCTACTCCTACGGCGACGCGATGCTGATCGCCTGACGCCGAAGACGCGAGCGCCCGCCGCGCCGCCTTACGATAGCGGGCCAGGAGGAGCTCCCATGCCGCAGCAGCTCGCGAACAGGACGGCGCTCGTGACCGGTGCGAGCAGCGGCATCGGCCGTGCCGCGGCGCGCGCGCTCGCCGAGCGGGGCGCCGACGTCGCCGTCCACTACAACCGCAACGAAGCCGGCGCCCGGGCCTGCGTCGCCGAGCTCGAGGCGCTCGGCCGCCGCGCAACCGCGATCCAGGGCAACCTGGTGCGCCGCGCGGACGCGCGCGCGGTCGTCGCTGCCGCGGTCGCGGCGCTCGGCCGCATCGACCTGCTGATCAACAACGCGGGCGACCTGATCCGGCGCCAGCGCCTCGCCGAGATGACCGAGGAGCTCTGGCGCGAGGTGATCGACCTCAACCTGTCGAGCGTCTTCTTCGTGACGCAGGCCGCGGCGCCCGGCATGCTCGAGCGCGGCTCGGGCGCGATCGTGAACGTCAGCTCGATCAGCGCCTGGAACGGCGGCGGTCCGGGGGCACTGGCCTACGCCGCGGCGAAGGGCGGGCTCGTCTCGCTCACGAAGGCGATCGCCAAGGAGCTGGCGCCGAAAGGGATCCGCGTCAACGGCGTCGCGCCCGGCCTGATCGGCGAGACCGGCTTCCACGACCGGCTCACACCGCCCGCCGTCTTCGAGTCCGTGGCGAAGACGATTCCACTCGGGCGCGCGGGAACGCCCGCCGAGGTCGGCGCGGTGATCGCGTTCCTGTGCGGGCCGGAGTCGGCGTACCTGACGGGCGAGACGATCGAGGTGAACGGCGGGATGCTGATGCGCTAGGGCGCGCGTTCGGCGCCGGCCTGCCTGGGTGATATCTTCAGCGCTCCATGAGCCTGCGGCCCAAGCCCGCGTCCGAGTGCCGCTTCGACCTCGTGAGCCTCGGCGAGGTGATGCTGCGCCTCGATCCCGGCGACACGCGGGTCCACACGGCGCGCTCCTTCCGCGTCTGGGAAGGCGGCGGCGAGTACAACGTCGCGCGCGGCCTGCGCCGCTCGTTCGGGCTGCGGACGGCGCTCGTGAGCGCGTTCGTCGACAACCCGGTCGGTCGCCTGCTCGAGGACCTGATCCTGCAGGGCGGCGTCGACCAGAGCCACGTGCGCTGGATCGCCGACGACGGCGTCGGCCGCAGCGTCAGGAACGGCCTCAACTTCACCGAGCGCGGCTTCGGAGTGCGCGCGGCGGTCGGCTGCTCGGACCGCGGCCACAGCGCCGCCTCGCAGATGAAGCCCGGCGAGGTCGACTGGGACCGGCTCTTCGGCCAGGCGGGCGCGCGCTGGCTCCACACCGGCGGCATCTTCGCGGCGCTCTCGGAGACGACGCCGCTCGTCGCGCGCGAGGCGATGCTGGCCGCGAAGAAGCACGGCACGCTCGTCTCCTACGACCTCAACTACCGGCCGTCGCTCTGGAAGTCGATCGGCGGCAAGGAGCGCGCGCAGGAGGTGAACCGCGAGCTCGCGCAGTACGTCGACGTGATGCTCGGCAACGAGGAGGACTTCACGGCCGCGCTCGGCTTCGAGGTCGAAGGCCTCGACGAGAACCTAGAGGCGCTCGACCCGGCGAACTTCCGCAAGATGATCGAGAAGGCAAAGGCCGCCTTCCCGAACTTCCAGGGGGTCGCGACCACGCTGCGCGCGGTGCGCTCGGCCTCGATCAACGACTGGGCGGCCGTGCTCTGGACGGACGGGAAGCTCTACGAGTCGCGCGCCTACGACGCGCTCGAGATCTGGGACCGCGTCGGCGGCGGCGACTCGTTCGCCTCCGGCCTCGTCTACGGCCTGCTCGCGGGAAAGGACCCGCAGTGGGCGGTCGACTGCGGCGCGGCACACGGCGCGCTCGCGATGACGACGCCCGGCGACACGACGATGGCGAGCCTCGCCGAGGTGGAGCGCGTGATGAAGGGGGGCGCGGCGCGCGTCCAGCGCTGAGCGGCCGGGGGCGAGGCAGAGAGATGGACAAGGCGGCCGTGCTCGAGAGACTCACGGCGACGGGCGTCATCCCGGTGATCCGCGCGCGCTCGGCCGACGAAGCCGCCGCCGCGATCGCGGCGATCCAGAAGGGCGGCGTCTCGGTGCTCGAGATCACCATGACCGTGCCGGGCGCCGTCGAGCTGATCCGCGACGTCGCGCGGCGGGCGCGGGGCGCGCTCGTCGGGGCCGGGACCGTCCTCGACCCCGCGGCCGCCCGGGCCTGCATCGACGCCGGAGCGCGCTTCGTCGTGAGCCCGGCCCTCAACCTGGAGACGATCGCCGCCTGCCGCGAGGCGGATGTCGCCGTGCTGCCGGGGGCGCTCACACCGACCGAGGTGCTCGCGGCGTGGACCGCCGGGGCGGACTTCGTGAAGGTCTTTCCCGCGAACGCCGTCGGCGGGCCGAGCTACCTGAAGTCGTTGAAGGCTCCCCTGCCGCAGGTGCGCCTCGTTCCGACCGGCGGCGTCAACCTCCAGACGGCAAAGGACTTCATCAGGGCGGGCGCCTCGGC
Source organism: uncultured Acidobacteriota bacterium (assembly GCA_963740655.1). GTDB lineage: Bacteria > Acidobacteriota > Vicinamibacteria > Fen-336 > Fen-336 > DATBSL01. The sequence goes on along the minus strand of CAVUFF010000009.1, from coordinate 43,583 downwards.
ACTCGGGGTCGGCGCGGACCTCGTGGACCTCGAGGCGCTGCGCCGCGGCGAGGCCGAGCGCCTCACGGAGAGGGCACGCCAGTTCCTGGCCCTCGTCGCCGAGGCGCGCGCCGAGGAGCGCCGGCCGGCCGGCGCTTGACCCCCCGTGGCCGCGGACGGCACAATGCGATCGGATCGCGGCCATGGACCAAACGCTAGTCCTGAACGCCACTTACGAGCCGCTGCGGGTGGTGTCGTGGCAAAAAGCGATCACGCTGCTGTTCCAGGGCAAGGTCGAGGTGATCGCCGTCTACGACCGGGAGATCCGGGGCGTCACGGTCCGGGTGAAGCTGCCTTCGGTGCTTCGCCTGCTCCGTCACGTCCGTATGAAACGGTCCTTCGCCGACGTTCCCTTCTCCCGGGCGAACGTCTACGCCCGCGACGACCACAAGTGCCAGTACTGCGGCGAGCGCTTCCCGCCGTCCCACCTCACCTTCGACCACGTGGTCCCCGTGGCGCGCGGCGGCCGCAAGGATTGGGAGAACATCGTCACCTGCTGCATCCCCTGCAATCGCCGAAAGGGAGACCTGCTCCCGGAGGAGGCCGGCTTCCGCCTCGTGCGCAGGCCGCGCCGCCCGCCCGCGCTGCCGCACCTGACGCTGCGGCTCGGCGTCCACCGCACCCCCGACAGCTGGCGCGACTACCTGTTCTGGGACCTCGCCTGGGACGAGAGCTGAACGCTCCTCCCGCAGCCAACGCAAGCTCATGAGCCTCCGCGGCGATCTGCGGACGATGGCGCTTCCCGACGTGCTGCAGTGGATCGCCACCGGGCAGAAGACGGGCACGCTGCACGTCGAGCGCCGCTCGATCCAGAAGCGCATCATCGTGCGCGAGGGCAACATCTTCTCCTCGTGGTCGAACGACCCGCGCGAGTCGCTCGGGCAGTTCCTGATCCGGCTGCGGCTCGTGACCGAGGAGCAGCTGTTCCGCGCGCTGCTCACGCAGGAGGAGAAGGGACGGCTGCTCGGCTCGATCCTGGTGGCCGACGGTGTCCTCGGCGAGGACGACCTGAAGCGCGCGCTCAAGGCCAAGAGCGAGGAGACGGTGTTCGACCTCTTCCTCTGGCCGTCGGGACAGTTCGAGTTCCGTGAGGGCGAGTTCCCCGACGACATCCTGATCACCTTCGAGTCCCCGGTGACGCCCGTGATCATGGAAGGCATCCGCCGCGTCGACGAGTGGCAGCGGATCAAGGCCGTGTTCCCGAGCATGGAGACGACGGTCAAGCTGAAGGGCAGACGCCCGCGGGTGCCGACCCCTCCGAGAAGCAGCTGCTCACGCTCGCCGCCGCCGGCAAGAGCCTGGCGGAGATCAGCCTCGAGCTCAGGCGCTCGGAGTTCGAGACCGCCTCGCTCGCCTACGACATGCACCGCCGGGGCGTCGTGGGGGTGGGCGAGGTGCGCGCCGAGACCCCAAGCGCCGACCCCGTCGGGGCGATCCAGTCGCTGCTGACGCTCGCCTACCAGCGGCTGCAGGAGAAGCGCTACGACGGCGCGCTCAAGGCGTACGAGGAGGTGCTGGCGCTCGACCGGCTCAACCAGAACGCGAAGAAGGGCCTGATCGCGGCGATGGAGGCGCGCCAGCGGAAGCGCCAGACCAATACCGTGCCGCGCGACAAGGTCCCCGTCCTCGCGGTCGACTTCGCGACGCTCACGCGCCAGAACCTCGACCCCCAGGAAGGCTTCGTGATCTCGCGCGTCAACGGCCAGTGGGACGTTCAGTCGATCCTGAAGCTGTGCCCGATGGGCGAGGACGACACGCTCTTGATCTTCGCCCGCCTGCTGGACCGCAAGCTGATCAAGCTCCAGGAGTAGTCCGACCAGCAAGGGGGGTGCGGAGCACCCCCCTCGGACCCCCCGTGAACGGCCGCCCCGGCTTACAACGTCTTGCCCAAGACCTGCGTGATCTGCCGCAGCTCGCTCACCAGCGCGCCGAAGGCGTCCGGCGTGATCGACTGCGGGCCGTCGGAGAGGGCGCGGTCGGGGTCGTGGTGGACCTCGACGATCAGCCCGTCGGCGCCGACCGCGGCGGCGCCCCGCGACATCGGCACCACCTTGTCGCGCCGCCCGGTGCCGTGGGACGGGTCGACCAGGATCGGCAGGTGCGAGATCTGCTTCACCGCCGGCACCACCGCGAGGTCGAGCGTGTTGCGCGAGAAGTCGGAGAAGGTGCGTACCCCGCGCTCGCACAGGATCACCTGGTAGTTGCCTTCCGAGAGGATGTACTCGGCCGACATCAGGAACTCCTCGAGCGTCGCGGCCAGGCCGCGCTTCAAGAGCACCGGCTTCGTCGCGCGGCCGGCGCGCTTCAGCAGCGAGAAGTTCTGCATGTTGCGCGCGCCGATCTGGATCGCGTCGGCGTAGCGCTCGACGAGGTCGACGCTCTCCGCGTCGATCGCCTCGGTCACCACGGGCAGCCCGGTCTCCTCGCGCGCGCGCGCCAGCAGCCGCAGGCCCTCCTCGCCCAGGCCCTGGAACGAGTAGGGGCTGGTGCGCGGCTTGAAGGCGCCGCCGCGCAGCAGGCGCGCGCCTTTCGCCTTCACGGCGCGCGCGACGGTGAGCATCTGCTCCTCGGACTCGACCGCGCACGGGCCCGCCACGATCGTGAACGAGCCGCCCCCCACCGCCACGCCGCCGATCGAGACGACACTGTCCTCGGGCTTGACCTCGCGCGAGACGAGCTTGTAGGCGTGGGTGACCGGGATCACCTCGAGCACGCCGGGCAGGCTCTCGAACACCGGGCGGTCGACGGCGCCGCGGTTGCCGGTGATGCCGATCGCGGTGCGCTGCGCGCCGGGGATCGGGTGGGCCTTGAAGCCCCGCGTCTCGATCGCCCGCACCACGCCCTCGATCTCCTGGCTCGTCGCTCCCTGCCGCATCACCACCAGCATTTCGCTCGTGCCCCTTCCCGAAAAGAGCTCATTCTAAGCCGACGCAGGCCTCGACATGGCGTGGGTCACGCCCGTGCTAGGATCCAGAACTCCCGAGGTGAAGTCGGTCGAAGGAGGCCTGTGAACTCGCTGCTGCGCACCAAGAGCGTCGCGGACTTTCAGGCCCAGCTGACCGAGTCCGAGGGGGTCCACGGGCTCAGGCGGACGCTCAGCACCTTCGACCTCGTGATGCTCGGCATCGGGGCCGTGATCGGGGCCGGCATCTTCTCGGCCATCGGCACCGCCGCGGTGGGCGAAGTGGCCGCGGACGGGACGGTCACGCGCTACGGCGCCGGACCCGCCCTCGTGCTCTCGTTTCTGCTGCTCGGCGGGGTCTGCGCCCTCGCGGGCCTCTGCTACGCCGAGCTGACGTCGATGATCCCGATCGCGGGGAGCGCCTACACGTACGCGTACGCGACGCTCGGCGAGGTCGTGGCCTGGATCATCGGCTGGGACCTGATCCTGGAGTACGCGGTCGGCAACGCGGCGGTCGCGGTCGCCTGGTCGGACTACTTCACGTCCTTCCTGCGCGTGTTCGGCATCCGCTTTCCCTACTGGCTGTCCACCAGCTACCGCGACGTCATGATCGCCTACCCGGAGCGGCTCGCGGAGCTGCCCATGATCCTGGGCCACAGGGTGGCGATCAACGTGCCGGGAGCGGTGGTGGTGGCGATCATCACCTGCCTGCTCGTGATCGGCGTCAAGGAAAGCGCACGCGTGAACAACGCGATGGTGATCCTGAAGCTGGGAGTGCTCGCGCTCTTCGTGGGCGTCGGGGCGTTCTACATCGACCCGAAGAACTGGGTGCCCTTCGCGCCCAACGGCTGGACCGGGATCCATCAGGGCGCAGCGATCGTGTTCTTCGCCTACATCGGGTTCGACGCCGTGTCGACCGCAGCCGAAGAGACCAAGAATCCGCAGCGCTCGATGCCGATCGGCATCCTCGGCTCGCTCGCGATCTGCACGGTCATCTACGCCATCGTGGGGGTGGTCGCGACCGGCCTCGTGCCGTATCAGCAGCTCAAGGGCTCCGACCCGCTGGCCAAGGCGTTCGAGGTGGCCGGCATCACCTGGGGCCAGGCGATCATCTCGCTCGGTGCCGTGATCTCGATGACCGCCGTGCTGCTCGTGTTCCAGCTCGGCCAGCCGAGGATCTTCTTCTCGATGAGCCGGGACGGCCTCTTGCCCGCGTGGTTCCGTGCCGTCCACCCGCGCTACCGCACGCCGCACATCACGACGATCGTGACCGGGGTGTTCGTGGCGATCGCGGCCTCGGTGCTGGGGCGCGACGAGGCTTACGACCTCACCAACATCGGGACGCTGTTCGCCTTCCTGATCGTGTGCCTGGGCGTGCTGGCCCTGCGTCTCAAAGAGCCGAGCCGCCCGCGGCCCTTCCGCGTGGCGCTGGTGTGGGTCGTGGCGCCGCTCGGGGCGGCCGGCTGCCTCTTCGTGATGCAAGGCCTGCCGACGACGGCCTGGATCCGCTTCGGCGTCTGGCTGCTGATCGGCGCGGTCATCTACGCGAGCTACGGCTTCAGGCACAGCCGGCTGCGCGGCTCCGCCTGAGGCGGGGCGCGCCCGCTACCGCAGCAGCTGGCGCACGCGCGACTTGTCCTGGTCCCGGGTATCGTCGCGCTCCAGGTAGGCCAGGGCGTCGGCCCGGAACACCGCCTCGTCGGCCGCGTCGCCGCTCGCGCGCCAGGCGGAGTAGCCGGCTTCGATCGCGCGCAGGCGCGCGGCCGGCGCGTGAGGGCCCCCGGGCGCGGCCTCGGCGAAGCGGCGGAGCTCCGCGCGCAGCCGGCGCCAGGCGTCCGCCGACTGCGGGCGCGCGGCGACGAGCCGCCTCCACTCTTCGTCGGTCAGCGGCGTGGAGGCTGCCGCCACGCGCTCCTCGATTCGGGCGCCCGCGCTCGGCGGTGCGGCGCGCGCCGCCTTGGCCTGGGCCTGCGGTGCCGCAGCCGCCGCTTTCTGCTCCGCGGGCGCGGCGGCCGCGTCGCGTGCGGCCGCGTTCTCGCGTGTGCGCGCGTCGCGCTCGTCCGCGACGCCGCTGTCGGGAGGTGCGGGAGGGGCCGCAGCAGCGGGAGCCGCCGGCTGGAGCCGTCGTGCCGCAGGGGCCGGCTGCTCGCGGTCCGTTTCCGCGGGTGCTTTGGCGAAGCCCTCTTCGTTCCTGGGTGCATGGTCCTTGCGCACGTCCGCACCGGCGGGCGGCTTCGGCGCGGCGCCGGGGGCCGCGCCCCGTGTGTCGGCCTGCGGCCGCACGGTCGCCGCCGCCATCTCGTCGACGGCGCCTCGAGCAGGGGCGGGCACCACTGCCGATTGGAGCGGCACGGGCTCGGCCGTGCGCGGGGCGGCTGTGGGCGCCGGGGGGCCCGCCGGGCGGAACTCCGGCGCGGGCAGTCGCCTGAGCGTCAGGGGCGTCACGACCGCGAGCAGCACGGCCGCCGCGACGGCCCAGCTCCAGGCGGGCAGCCGGCGCGCCCGCGGGCGCGGCCCGAGCCGGCCGCGCACGCGGCCCGGCAGCTCGTCGAAGTAGCCGTGCGGCGCCGCCGCGTCGAGCGCGACCGCCGCGTCGCCCACGGCCGCGAACTCGGCGAGCCGCGCCGCGCACTCCGCGCAGCCGGCGAGGTGGCGGGCGACCTCGTCCCGCTCGCCGGCCGGCAGCTCGCCGTCGAGGTAGGCCGAGAGCCGCTCGTTCTCGTGGCCGCTCACGAGGCGCCCGCCTTCCTCCGGTCGGCGGCCGCGCCCAGGTAGGGACGCAGGGCCAGCGCGAGCCGCTCGCGGGCCCGAAAGAGCCGCGACATCACCGTGCCGGCGGAGATCCCGAGCGCCGCGGCGATCTCCGCGTAGGAGAGCTCCTCGACCGCGCGCAGCACCAGCACGGCGCGCTGCTCCTTCGGCAGCTCGGCGAGCGCGGCTTCCAGCACGCGGGAGCCTTCCGCGTCCAGGAGCGCCCCGAGCGGTCCCGGCTCGCGGCTGCGGGTCTCGGCGTGCGCCTCGGGCAGGGCTTCTTCGCGGGCGCGCGGCGAGCGGACGTGGTTCACGGCCAGGTTGGCGGCGATGCGGCACACCCACGGCCCGAACGGCCGCCCGAGCTCGAAGCGGTCGAGCGAGCGCCAGGCGCGCAGGAACGCCTCCTGGGTGACGTCGTCGGCGACGTCGTGGGCGCGCACGATCCGCAGGGCCACGCCATAGACTCGGCGCTGGTAGAGCCGCACGATCTCTTCGAAGGCGCTCGCGTCCCCGCGCCGGGCACGGGCAATCAGGAACGCCTCGTCGGGCCCCATCACCTCCTGGGAATGATACGGCCTGCCGCCACCCGACATTCCGGGAAGAGAGGAAGGGCGACGGAGACGACGGCGCCCGACAGACGAAAAAAGCCCCGACCTGCGCCAGACGGGCAAGTCGGGGCTTTGGACTACTCGAGGATGCGGATCACCACGCGGCGGTTCTGCGCGCGGTCGTCCTTGGTCTTGTTGTCGGTCACCGGCTTCTCCTCGCCGTACGAGATGACGCTCAGCCGGCTGAGCGCGATCTGGTGCTTCTTGGCGATGTAGTCGCGCACGGCCATCGCGCGCTCTTCGCCCAGCTTGAAGTTGTAGGCGGGGTCGCCGGTGCTGTCGGTGTGGCCCTCGATCTCGAAGTAGACGCCCCGGTTCGCCTTCACCAGCGGATCGATGGCCTCGTCGATCATCGCCTTGGCCTCGTCGCTGATCTCGGCCTTGTTGACCGGGAAGCGGACCTTGTCGTTCGACAGCGTGACGGTGTAGATGAGCTTGCCCTTGGCGGCCTTCTCGGCGTCCTGGGCCTTGCTCATCGCGGCCGCGGCCGACCCTTTCGCCTCGCCGATGCCGGACTGGGCGGACTTGTCGACGGCGTCGATGCGGACCTCGTTCTGCTGGACGCGTTGCTGGGTCTTCTCCACCTCGGCGGAGACGGCGTCCACCTTCTTGTTGACCTCGCCCACCTCGCGCTGCACGTAGGACTTCTTGGCGCAGCCCGCGATGGCCAGAGCAGCAGCGGCCAGGAGCGGCACGATCGGCGTTCTCACAGGACGACCTCCTTCGAGAAGCGGCCGGCGGAGGGACTCCGCGGCCTTCGTATGACGGCTCATGACGGCGGCACGTAGCCGCTTCGCGTGCGCACGGTGACGCCCTTGCGGGTCGACCGTACCACGACGTGGCGGTAGGGAGAGGAGCCCTCGGCAGGATCCCACCCGATGCGGTACTGATGCTTGAGCTCGGTCGCGATCCGCTGGGCGGCGAGCACGACGCCGGAGAGCGTGCTCACACGGAAGGCAGTCCCCCCGGACAGCGTCGCGTAGCGGCCGAGCGTCTGGGCGGCCGCGGCCTCCTCGCCGGCGTCTCTCTGGCCGAGGAAGGTGGTGGAGCTCGGGTCCTCGAGCGGCGAGACGACCGAGATCGCGTAGATCGGCACGTCCAGCGCACGCGAGCGCGCGATCACCTGTTCGGCCGTGCTCTGGCTCGAGGTGTCGACGCCGTCGGTCAGCACGACCACGGCACGGCGCCCTTCGCCCCAGCTCGCGAGGTCGTGGGCGGCCTTGTCGAGCGCGTCGTGGAGCGCCGTCGATCCAAAGGGTGTGATCGAGTCGAGGCCGAGTCGGACCGCCTGGCGGTCGCGCGTGAACGCCACGACCCCCCAGTAGCGGCTGTCGAAGCCCGCCACCGCCACCTGGTCCTCCGGCGACAGCGCATCCAGCAGCTTGGCCGCAGCCTGGCGGGCGTTCGCGACCCGCTGGTCGGCCATGCTGCCGCTCGCGTCGAGCAGGATCAGCACGCGCGCCGGGAGGCTCTTGCCGCCGAAGAAGTGGACGATCGGCTGGGCCCGCCCTTCGTCCCAGATGCGAAAGTCTTCGCGCCGCAAGTCGGTGACTGGCCGGCCCTTATCGTCAACGGCCGTGGCGGAGAAGACGACGAGATCGCTCTTGGCGGAGAACGTCGCCACCTGCCCCGCTGTCGAGGCGGGAATCGCTCCGAGAGCAACGACGCACGCCAGCCTTGTCAGCAAGAGCCGTGGGATTCCCCTCAAAAGAACGAGTATACCGGGGGGTCCGAGAGGCGGTGTGATCTGAATCACGCCGCCAGGAATCAAAACAAGTCTTTACTTTACAATATCTTCACGACGATGAGTGTCACGTCGTCGTGCGGGCGCTCGCTCCCCAGGAAGCCTTCCAGGTCGGCCGCCAGCCGGCTGCCGATCTCCGGAGCCGAGAGCGCGGCGCTCGCCACGAGGCCGTGGCTCAGCCGGCCGACCCCGTACTCCTCGCGTCCGCGGCGGGCCTCGATCACTCCGTCCGAGTAGAAGACGAAGGCGTCGCCCGGCTCGAGGCTCGCCCGCAGCTCCTCGTACGTCGCGCCGTCGAAGGTGCCGAGCGGCAGGCCGGACACGTCGAGCGGGACGGCCCGCCCGAGCGCCGCGCGGTAGTGCAGCGGGTGGGGCAGGCCGGAGTTGGCGAGCCGCAGCGAGCGCTCCTGGAAGTCGAAGAGCGCGTAGGCGAGCGTGCAGAAGAGGCCCTCGATCCCGCGCCGGCGCAGCGTGCGGTTCACCCGCTCCAGGAGGTCGGCCGGCGTGCGGCGCTCGTAGGCGCGCGCGCGCACCGCCCCCGAGGCGTAGGCGGCGTAGAGCGCCGCCGGCACGCCCTTGCCGGCGACGTCGCCGGTCGCGACCCCGAGCAAACCCTCGCCCATGTCGTAGAAGTCGTAGAGGTCGCCGCCCAGCTCGAGCGCCGGGCGGAAGTGGGCGGAGGCCTCCCAGCCGGCGCCGCGCGGCGAGCTCTCCGGGAAGAGCGCGTGCTGGATGTCCCTGGCGATGCGCAGCTCGCGCTGCAGGCGGTTGTCGTTGCGCACGACCTCGGCGTAGAGCCGGGCGTTCTCGATCGCGATCGCGAGCTGGCTGGCGAGCGGCGTCAGCACCTTGACGTCGCGCTCGCTGAAGCGGTCGAGCTGCGCCGACTCGAGGTCGAGGACACCGATCACGCGGTCCTTGTGGATGAGCGGCACCGCCAGCTCCGAGCGCGTCTGCGCCACCAGCCCGACGTAGCGCGGGTCGCTGCGCACGTCGCCCACCAGCACGGGCTCGCGCGAGCGCACGGCGGCACCACTCAGGCCCTCGCTCACCTTGATGCGGGTGCGCTCGACCGCCGCGCCGAAGTTGACGGCCTTGCGCAGCACCAGCTCCTGGCGCTCCTCGTCGAGCAGCAGGATCCCGAACGTCTCGTAGTCGACGACGCGCTTCACGATCTCGGCGAGCCGCTGCAGCAGCAGGTCGAGGTCCAGGATCGACGAGGTCTCCTTGCCGATCTCGTACAGCGTCCGGAGCAGGTCCGCGTACCAGCGCGTCTCCTTGTAGAGCGTCGCGTTCTCGATCGCGACCGCGAGGTGCGAGGCGAGCACCTGCAGCGCGGTGCGCGCCGCCGGGGTGAAGGCCTCGACCTCCGGCCCCTCGATGTTGAGCACGCCTACCAGCCGGTCCTGGCTCACGAGCGGCAGCGCCAGCTCGGCCACGACACCGGGGAAGTAGGAGACGTAGCGCGGCGTCGCGCGCCACGTCCGGTACGAACACCACCTCGCGCGAGGCGGCGGCCGCGCCCACGATCCCCTCGCCGGGCCGCAGCCGGAACGCCCTGCGATCGGAGAGCGTGTAGCCCTCCACGTGCGCGGGGACCAGGAAGCCCTCCGCGTCGGGCACGAAGATGTCGAGGACCCGGTAGTCGACGATGCGGCGCAGCTTCTGCGCGATCGCGGGAAACAGCTGCTCGGGGTCGAGCACGGAGTTGATCTCGCCCACGAGCGCGAGCAGGTCGGCGAGCAGCTCGCCCGGCAGCGGCGGCCCAGTGACGACGCCGGGTGGCCTGGGCATCCGGGCATCCTAGCACGCCCCAAACGGGCGGCCGGCCCGGGCGTTGTACACTGCCGCGGTGAGCGACGCGGCCCTCAAGCTCCCGCTCGAGATCGAGGACATCAAGGCGATCCTGCCGCACCGCGCGCCCTTCCTGCTGCTCGACCGCATCCTCGAGCTCGAGCCCGACCGCCGCGTGGTGGGTCTCAAGAACGTGACCTCGAACGAGCGCTACTTCATCAGCGGCCCCGGCGGCGTGCCCACGATGCCGGCCTCGATCCTGACGGAAGCCATGGCGCAGGTCGGCGCGGTGCTGATCCTGTTCCGGCCGGAGAACCGTGGCCGGCTCGTCTACTTCCTGGGCATCGACCGCGTGCGCTACCGGCGGCCGGTGGTGGCGGGCGACCAGGTGCGGCTCGAGGCCGAGGTGCTGCGGATGCGCAGCAAGATGGGGAGCCTGCGCGGCCGCGGCTTCGTCGACGGTAAGGTCGTGCTCGAAGGCGAGATGATGTTCGCGCTCGGCGATCCGGTCGCGCCCTGAAGCCGCGCGCCGCGGTCTCGCTGGCGCGGGCGCTGTCGAAGCTCGGCGTCTGCTCGCGCCGCGAGGCCGAGCGCTGGATCGAGGCCGGGCGTGTCAGGCTGAACGGCGCCGTCGCGCGCGACCCGCGTCGCTTCCTCGACCCGGAGCGCGACCGGGTCGAGGTCGACGGGCGGCGCGTGTCGGACAAGGCCCCGCGCGTCGTGATCGCGCTCCACAAGCCGCGCGGCCTCGTGACGACGCGCCTCGACCCCGGCGGCCGGCCGACCGTCTACGACGCGCTCGGCCCGCAGCGCCGCTTCGTCTTTCCCGTCGGCCGGCTCGACCGCGACAGCTCGGGGCTGCTGATCCTGACGAACGACCACCGTCTCGGCGAGCGGCTCACCTCGCCCGCGGCGCACGTGCCCAAGACCTACCACGCGCGCGTGCGCGGCGTGCCGGACGCGCAGGCGCTCTTGGCGCTGCGCGAGGGCGTACGCCTCGAGGACGGCACGCTCACGCGACCCGCGCGCGTGCGCGCGCTCGGCGCCGGCGGCGGCGCGCTCGCCGGCACCACCTGGCTCGAGATCGTGCTGACCGAGGGCAAGAACCGCCAGGTGAGGCGCATGGGCCGCGCCGTCGGCCACGAGGTGCTCGAGCTGGTGCGCGTCCGGATCGGCCGGCTCGGGCTCGGCGACCTCGCGGCCGGCGAGTGGCGCGAGCTCGACCCGAGCGAGATCGGGCTGCTCGACGCGCCGAGCGGCTGAGCGTCGCCGACCGCGTATGATAGCCGCCGCTTCTAAGGGGAGGCACCGATGCTCGTCGCTCCTGCGCTGCTGGCCGCCGCCGCCGCCGTCGCCACTCCGGACGCGGAGATCCGCGCCGCGGCCGAGCGGCTGGCGCCCGCCGTGGTCGCGCTGCGCCGCCAGCTGCACCAGCAGCCCGAGCTCAGCAACCGCGAGGAGAAGACGGGCCGTTTCGTGGCGGAGCGGCTGCGCGCGCTGGGGCTCGAGGTCCGCTACCCGGTCGCGAAGACCGGCGCCGTCGGCGTGCTGCGCGGCGGCCGGCCGGGCGGTGTCGTGGCGCTGCGCTCCGACATCGACGCGCTGCCGATCGAGGAGCGCGGCGAGCGCCCCTTCCGCAGCCAGGTGAAGGGTGTCATGCACGCCTGCGGCCACGACGCCCACATGGCGATCCTGCTCGGCACCGCGGAGCTGCTCGCGGGCCTGAAGGCGCGGCTGCCGGGCACCGTGGTGTTCCTGTTCCAGCCGGCCGAGGAGGGGGCACCTGCGGGCGAGGAGGGCGGCGCCCCGCTCATGGTCAAGGAAGGCGCGCTCGACGACCCGAAGGTGCAGGCGGTGTTCGGGCTGCACGTCGGTGGCTGGGCCGCGGCGGGCGAGGCGGGCTGGAGCGACGGGCCGATCTACGCCTCGTCGGACAGCTTCACGATCGAGGTCGCGGGCAAGACCGTGCACGGGGCGCAGCCGCACATGGGGCTCGACCCGATCCCGGTGGCGGCCGAGCTCGTGAGCGCGCTGCAGACGATCGTCTCGCGCCAGATCGACGGCAGGAAGCCCCGCGTGCTGACGATCGGCCGCATCCAGGGCGGCACGCGCTTCAACATCATCGCCGACAAGGTGACGATGGACGGGACGATGCGCACGCTCGACGCCGGCGTGCGCGACGAGATGAAGACGCGCATGGCGCGCACCGTGAAGGGCGTGGCGGAGGCGCACGGCACGACCGCGACGCTGCGCTTCCTCGACGCCGGCAATCCCCCGACCGTGAACGACGCGACACTCGCGCGCACGGTCGGCGTGCCGGCGCTCGAGCGCGTGTTCGGGAAGGGCGCCTTCCGTGTCGAGCCCCAGATGGTCGCCGAGGACTTCCCGTACTACGGCCAGAAGGCGCCCTACTTCTTCTTCCTGCTCGGCACGCGCAACGAGGCGAAGGGGATCGCCTCCACGAACCACACGCCGGACTTCGACGTCGACGAGGACGTACTGCCGTCCGGAGTGCGCGCGATGGCGACGCTCGCGTGGGACTTCCTGGCGTCGGCTGGAGCCAAGCGAGCCGCAGCCACGCGGTGACGGCAGTTTTTGCCGAGAGGCTAAGACAGCCGCGGCAGAATTTGACCGAGGGCTAAAACTGCCGTAGTTTGGCGCATGGCGCGTTTGATCCGCTACCTGGCCGCCCAGGTGCGTCGCGATCTCGATCGCAAGATGGTGTTCGTGGCGGGCCCGCGCCAAGTGGGCAAGACGACGCTGGCCCGCGGCTTGCGTGGGGCCGGCGCCGGCTACCTCAGCTGGGACGTTCCCGACGACCGCGACCGCATCCTGCGCCGTGAGCTGCCGCCAGGCCGATTCTGGGTCTTCGACGAGATCCACAAATACCGGGCGTGGCGGCGCTTTCTGAAGGGACTCTACGATGTCCGCCGGCCGGGTCAGCGCATCCTGGTGACGGGGAGCGCCCGGCTGGACTTCTACCGGTTCGGGGGCGACTCGTTGCAGGGCCGATACCACCTGCTCCGGCTCCACCCGCTGTCGGCGGCGGAGCTCGGTCTGACCCGGCCGAGCGAGCTCACGGACCTGCTGGCGCTCGGCGGTTTTCCCGAGCCCTTCTTCGGAGGCTCCGAGACGGAGGCTCGCCGCTGGTCGCGCGAATACCGCCAGCGGCTGGTGAGCGAAGAGGTGACGTCGCTCGAGCACGTGCAGGATCTCGGCGCGCTCGAGACCCTGCTGCTCCGCCTGCCGGAGCTGGTCGGCTCACCGCTTTCGGTGAACGCGTTGCGCGAGGACCTCCAGGTCAGCCACAAGACCGTGGCCGGCTGGCTGGCGATCCTCGAACGCCTCTACGCGGTCTTTCGCGTTCCGCCCTTCGGCGCTCCGCGCATTCGGGCGGTGAAGAAGGAGCAGAAGCACTACCATTTCGACTGGACGCTCGTCGGCTCCGACTCGCCTCGGTTCGAAAACCTGGTGGCTGCTCACCTCCTGAAGTGGGTGCACTTCCGGCAGGATAGCGAGGGCCGGGACATCGAGCTGCGCTACTTCCGCGATCGGGACGGTCGCGAGGTCGATTTCGTGGTGACCGAAGGGCGCCGGCCGCGATTGCTGGTGGAGTGCAAGTGGTCCGAAGCCGAAGCCGACCGCAGCCTGCGCTACCTCAAGCAGCGCTTCCCGGACGCCGATGCCTGGCAACTCCATGCCGTCGGCGGCAAGGACTACCGGACGCCGGACGGGATTCGGGTTGCACCGGCGCTCGCACTGCTCAGGACACTGGTGTGACGGCGGCGATCTCCTGGTCCTTGTACTGGAGCTGGTAGAGCTTCCAGTAGATGCCGCGCCGCGCCAAGAGCTCCTGGTGCGTGCCGCGCTCGCGGATCCGGCCCTTGTGCAGCACCAGGATCTGGTCGACCTTCTGCACCGTCGACAGCCGGTGCGCGATCACGATCGCGGTGCGGCCCTTCAAGAGCACCGCGAGCGCCCGCTGGATGAGCTGCTCCGTCTCGGTGTCGACGGAGGACGTGGCCTCGTCCAGGATCAGCACGCGCGGGTCGTGCGCCAGCGCGCGCGCGAAGGACAAGAGCTGCTTCTGTCCCACCGACAGCGTCGCCCCGCGCTCCTTGACCTCGGTGTCGTATCCCGAGCGGCAGCCGCTCGATGAAGCGGCTGGCCGAGACCGCCTCGGCCGCGGCGCGCACGCGCTCGATCGGGATCTCGGACCCGAGCCGGATGTTGGAGGCGATCGTGCCGCTGAACAGGTGCACGTCCTGCAGCACGAGCGCCATCGACGAGCGCAGCGCGGCCGTGTCCCACTCGCGCACGTCCTTCCCGTCCACCGCGACGCGCCCGGCGCGCACGTCGTAGAAGCGCATCAGCAGGCTGATGATCGAGGTCTTGCCCGCGCCGGTCGCCCCGACGAGCGCCACGCTCCTGCCCGGCTCGACCGCGAAGTCGATCTCGCTCAGGACGAGCGGGCCGTCGCCGTAGCCGAAGGACACCTCCTCGAAGCCCACGCGGCCCTCGGCGCGCAGCCGCGCGTCCGCCTGCGGCGGCGAGACCACCTGCGGCACGCTGTCGAGCAGGCCGAAGATCCGCTCGGAGGACGCCATCGCCGCCTGCAGCACGTTGAACTTCTCCGACAGGTCCGAGATCGGGCGCCAGAAGCGCTCCGAGTACTGGATGAAGGCCACGAGCGCCCCGAGCGTGAGGCCGGCCGTGAGCACGCGCCCGCCGCCGTAGACCAGGATGAGCGCGGTGGCGAGTGCCGCCAGGAGCTCGATCACCGGGTAGAAGACCGCGTAGTAGAAGATCGCCTTCATGTTGGCGTCGTAGTGGCTGCGGTTGATCGCGGCGAAGGCCTCCCGGTTCCTCTCCTCGCGCCGATACAGCTGGACCACCGACATGCCGGAGAGGTTCTCCTGCAGGAAGGCGTTGATGCGCGCCACCCACTTGCGCGTGTCGCGGAAGGACTGGCGCGCGCCGCGGCGGAACCAGTCGGTGAGGAAGAAGAACAGCGGCAGCACCGCGAAGGTGACGAGCGCGAGCCTGAGGTCGAGCGCCAGCATCACGCCCATGATGCCGACGAGCGTGAACAGGTCGCCGAACACGGTGACGACCCCCGAGGTGAAGAGCTCGTTGACCGCGTCGACGTCGGTCGTCACCCGCGTCATCAGCCGCCCGACCGGGTGCGTGTCGAAGTAGGCGACGTGCAGCCGCTGCAGGTGCGCGAAGATCTCGCGCCGCATGTCCTGCATGATGCGCTGGCCGGTCATCTGCATGATGTAGGTCTGCAGGAAGCGCACCCCGAACGCCGCCACCAGCGTCGCCAGGAACAAGAGCGCCACCCGCGCGAGCCCGGCGGCGTCGCCCTGCGCGATGTAACGGTCGATCGCGACCTTGGTGAGGTAGGGCCCGGCGAGGTCGATGCCCGCCTGTCCCACGATCAGCACGAACGACACGAAGACGGCGCCGCGTGTGCGGACGCAGGTAGGCGAGCAGCCGCTTCAGCAGCCCGAGGTCGTGGCTCGAGGGCGCGAGATCGTCGTCGTGCGCCGGCGCTCACGCGGCGTCCTCGCCGTCTCGATCTCCCGCTCGAGCAGCTGGCGCCGGTTGAGGTCCGCGTAGAAGCCGCCCAGCGCCACGAGCTCGTCGTGGCTGCCGCGCTCGACGATCCGGCCCTCGCGCATCACCACGATCAGGTCGGCCTCCTTCACGGTCGAGACGCGGTGCGAGACGAGGAACGTGGTGCGCCGGCGCATCACCTCGCGCAGCCCGAGCAGGATCTCCTCCTCGGTCTCGGTGTCGACGGCCGACAGCGAGTCGTCGAGGACCAGGATGCGCGGGTCGGTCGCGAGCGCGCGCGCGAGTGCCGTGCGCTGCTTCTGGCCGCCCGAGAGCGTGATGCCGCGCTCGCCGACCGTGGTCTCGAAGCCGTGCGGGAAGTCGGGCGACGTCCTTCTGAAGCTGCGCCACTCCCGCCGCCCACTCGGCGCGCGGCGCGCTGCCCTCGGCGAGCGCCACGTTCTCGCGCACCGTGGCCGAGAACAGGAAGCTCTCCTGCGGCACGAAGCCGATCGCGCCGCGCAGCGCGGCGAGCGGCAGCTCGCGCACGTCCGTGCCGTCGACGAACACGCGTGCCCGGCGGCGGGTCGAAGAGCCGCGGCAAGAGCGAGACCAGCGTGCTCTTGCCGCAGCCGGTCGGGCCCACGATCGCGACCGTGGTGCCCGCCTGCACCTCGAGCTCGATGTCCTCGAGCACCGGCACGCCGTCGTAGGAGAAGCTGAGCGAGCGGAACGCGACGTCGCCGCGGATCTCGGCCGCCGCGGCCGGCGCCCGGTCGGCGATCTCGGGCGGCGCGTCCAGGATCGTGTTGATGCGGCCCATCGAGGCCTCGCCGCGCTCGAACAGGTTCACCACCCAGCCGAGCGCGATCATCGGCCAGTTGAGCATCGTCAGGTAGACCGAGAACGCCACGAGCTCGCCGAGCGTGATGGCGCCGGCGATCACCATGCGCCCGCCGAGCCACAGCACGGTCACGCTGCCGAGGCCCATCAGGAAGCCGATGCCCGGGTGCAGGATGCCGGTGATGCGCACGAGCCGGCGGCTGCGCGCCACGTACTCGAGGTTGGCGGCCGCGAAACGCCGCGCTTCGGCTCCTTCCTGGGCGTAGGCGCGGACGACACGCGCTCCCGACAGGTTCTCCTGCGCGATCGCGTTGATCTCCGCGAGCTGGGCCTGCACCTCCTCGACGCGGTCGTGCATCTTGCGCCCGTAGTGGCGCACCAGCAAGGAGACGAGCGCGAGCGGCAGGAGCGCGAGGAGCGTGAGCCGCGGCGAGATCAGAAGCATCACCGCCACGGCGCCGACGAAGGTGGCGACGGTGCTCGCCGTGTACATGATCCCGGGGCCGAGCACCATGCGCACGGCCGCCATGTCGTTGGTGGCGCGGCTCATCAGCTCGCCGATCCGGTGGCGCTGGTAGTAGCGCGCGGCCTGCCGCGTCAGGTGCTCGAAGACCTGGTTCCTGAGGCTCGTACTCCATCTCGCGGCTGACGCCCGATCAGGATCATCCGCATCCGGTAGCGGAAGAAGCCCTCGACCGCGACGAGCGCGAGGATGGCGCCCGCGTAGAGCCAGAGCTTCTGGCGGGTGAGCGCGAGGTTCAGGTCGTCGATCGCGTGGCGCAGCACCCAGGGGCTCGCCACCGAGAGCGCCGTCGTGAGAACGAGCGACAAGAGCCCCAGCAGCAGCAGGCGGCGGTGCCGCGCAGGCCCGGCAGCAGTCGCCGGAGCTGGGGAAGCACCCCGCCCCGCCTAGCGCAGCGAGGCGCGTGCGGCGGCGCGCGCGGCCCGCCGCTCGCGGTCGAGGGCCTGGCTCGCGCGCAGCAGCTCGCGGCAGGTTCTCCTTCTCCCACGCCAGGGCCTGCCGGTGGTGCGGGAAGCGCGCCTCCGCCTCGCGGAAGGCGCGCGTGTGGTACACGGTGCGCCCCGCGCGGTCGGGGACCCCGCCCAGCAGGTGGTGCAGCATCTCGTGGTGCACGACGCTGTCGAGGAAGAAGCGCGGCACCGTCGCGCGGTCGAGCACCGGGTGGATGCGGATGAGCGCGAGCACCGGGTCGTAGCTGCCGAAGGTGAGGCCGCTGCGCCGCGCGCGGCCGACGCCGCGGCCCCAGGTGATCGGCACGCGCATCCGGCCGCCGAAGAAGCGCTGGTTGATCTGCGCGAACACCTCGCCCAGGTCGTGGGCGCGGCCGCGCGTGACGAGCGGCGGCAGCAGGCGCGGCGTGCGGCGCACGTGGTGCAGGTTCTCGTTCATGAAGCGGCGCACCTCGCCGTCGGCGGCGCGGGCCGTGGCGGCGGATGTTGCGCGCCAGGCGCCGAGACGACGGCGAGCGGCGCGTGCAGGAACATGCGGTGCAGCCGCACCAGCGGGCCGCGCCCCTGCGCCGCACCGAGAGCAGCACCGAGCGGTTGTCGGTCAGCACCACCTGCAGCGGGCGGCCGGCCTCGCGCGCGAGCGCGGACTCGAGCGCACAGGGATCCCAGCGCGGGGCAACCTCGAACGCGAGCTCGAGCTGGCGAGCGTGGCTCATCGGGAACCGGTCGCGATGAGGATGGCGCAGCCTGGCCGGCGTCAAGCCGCCCGACCCCCGTCAAGAGCGACTCACGCCCTTCGCCCGCCACGCGCGGCACGTAGTACTGCGTGCCCTTGCCCATCGCGCGGATCTGCTTCAGCAGGTCGTCGACGTCGTCCTCGCTGCGCGCGAAGTCGACGCCCTCGGTGTTCACGACGAGCAGCGGCGTCGCGCTGTAGTGGAAGAAGTAGTGGTTGTACGCGCGGTTGACCTCGGCCAGGTACTCCTCGGAGAGCTGGCTCTCCTCCGGGCGCCCGCGTCCGCCGGACGCGCTTCACCAGCACCTCGGTCGGCGCCTGCAGGTAGACGACGAGGTCGGGGCGCGGCACGCTCTCGGCGAGCAGCGAGTAGAGCTTGTCGTAGATCAAGAGCTCGCTGTCGTCGAGGTTCAGGTAGGCGAAGAGCCGGCTCTTGTCGAACAGGTAGTCGACGAGCGTCGTCTGCTCGAACAGCTGCCGCTGCACCAGCTCCTGCTGCTGCCGGTAGCGCGACAGCACGAAGAAGAGCTCGGTCTGGAACGCGGCGCCGGCGCGGCCGTCGTAGAACGCGCCCAGGAACGGGTTCGTCGACCAGTCCTCGAGCGCGCTTCCTGGCCTCGAGCCGCTCCGCCAGGCGGTCGACCACCGTGGTCTTGCCCACGCCGATCGGCCCCTCCACTGCCACGTGGTGGAGCGCCATCAGGCGCGCGCACCGGCAAGGCGTTTCACCTCGGAGCGGTCCGGGCAGCGCGCGAGCAGCTCGCGGGCGCTCGCGCCGAGCACGGGGTGGACGAGGTCGGGCAGGATCTCGACGAGCGGCTCGAGCACGAAGCGCCGCTGCGCGAGCCGCGGGTGCGGGACGACGGGCGGCGGAAAGGCGTGGCGCTCGCCGCCATAGAAGAGGATGTCGACGTCGATCGTGCGCGGGCCGTTCGGCACGGCGCGCACGCGCCCGAGCGCCAGCTCGACCGCGAGGCACGCGTCGAGCAGAGCCACGGGGCCGAGGGCGGTCTCGCCGTCGGCGACCGCGTTCAGGAACCAGCCCTGGGGCGGACCGCCCAAGGGCTCGGTCAGGTAGAGCGAGCTCGTCCGCGTCGCGCGGTAGCCGCGCTCGGCGAGGCGCGCGAGCGCCCCCGCGATCGCCGCCTCGCGGTCGCCGAGGTTCGAGCCGAGACCGAGCACGACACCCGACGGCATTCCTCATTATTCCATTGCGCCTTCGCTCGCGGGCGACCGGGGTATCATTCCGCCGGGCGCCGCGCCGGCGCGGAGCGCAATGGCCATCCAGACGCTGTGTGAGCTCTTCTACGCCTCCGTCGACGGCTTCCAGAAGCCCGAGCAGCTGCGCTACAAGAAGGACGGCGCCTGGCGCGGGCTGAGCTCGCAGGAGCTGCGCGCGGCGGTCGAGGAGGTCGCGGCCGGCCTCGAGGCGCTCGGGATCGCGAAGGGCGACCACGTCGCGATCCTCTCGGAGAACCGGCCCGAGTGGGCGTTCGCCGACCTGGCCGTCCTCGCGCTCGGGGCCGCCGACGTGCCGATCTACCCGTCGCTGCCCGCCGCTCAGGTCCGGCAGCTGCTCGAGGACTCCGAGGCGACGGCGGTCTTCGTCTCGGGCGCGAGCCAGGCCGCGAAGATCGCCGAGGTGCGGGCGGAGCTGCCCGCCGTCCGGCACGTGATCGCGTTCGATCCGGTCGCCGGCGTGCTCGGGCTCGACGAGCTGCGCGCGCGCGGGCGCGAGACGCTCGCGCAGGACGCGGACGCCGTGAGGCGCAGCGCGGCGCGCGTGCGGGCCTCGGACCTCGCGACGATCATCTACACCTCCGGAACCAGCGGCGACCCGAAGGGCGTGATGCTGTCGCACGGCAACCTGGTGTCGAACGCGCTCGGCGCGGCGCAGGCGTTCCCGCAGATCCGCCCGGACTGGGTGTGCCTCAGCTTCCTGCCGCTGTGCCACGTGTTCGAGCGCACCGCGGGCCACAACCTGATGCTCCACGCGGGGGTGACGATCGCGTACGCCGAGAGCGTCGAGCGCGTGGTCGAGAACATGGTCGAGGTGCGGCCGCAGATCATCTCGTCCGTCCCGAGGCTCTACGAGAAGATGTACGCGCGCGTCCACGAGAAGGTCGCGAAGGACCCGGCGTGGCGGCGCGCGCTCTTCCGCTGGGCGCTGCGAGCGGGGCGCGAGGGATTCGCGGCCCGGGTCGCGCGGAAGGCGCCGGGGCCGCTCCTGCGCCTGAAGCTCGCGCTCGCCGACCGGCTGGTGTTCTCCCGGATCAAGGCGCGCACCGGCGGTCGGCTCGAGATCTTCGTGTCGGGCGGCGCCCCGCTCGCGCGCGAGATCGCGGAGTTCTTCGGCGCGGCCGACATCCTGATCTGCGAGGGCTACGGACTCACCGAGACGAGCCCGGTGATCACGTGCAATCGGCCGGAGCGGCTGCGCCCCGGCAGCGTCGGGCTGCCGCTCGCGGGCGTCGAGCTCGGGATCGCCGAGGACGGCGAGATCCTGACGCGCGGGCCGCACGTGATGCAGGGCTACTACAAGAAGCCCGAGGCCACGCGCGAGGCGATCGATGCCGAGGGCTACTTCCACACCGGCGACATCGGCCACCTCGACCCCGAAGGTTTCCTGCTGATCACCGACCGCAAGAAGGACCTGATCGCGACCTCGGGCGGCAAGAAGATCGCGCCGCAGCCGATCGAGAACCGGCTGAAGGCGAACCGCTTCATCAGCGACGTGGTGATCGTGGGCAACCGCCGCAACTTCCCGGCGGCGCTCGTGGTGCCGAACTACGAGCTGCTCGCGGCATGGGCGGGCGAGCGCGGCATCGCCGCGCCGCGCGAGGAGCTCGTGAAACGGCCGGAGGTCGTCGCGCACTACCTCGAGCTCGTGCGCGGCCTGACCGCGGACCTCGCGCAGTTCGAGAGGATCAAGAAGCTCGCCCTGCTGCCGAGGGAGCTCTCGCAGGAGGCGGGCGAGCTCACCCCCACCTTCAAGGTCAAGCGCCGCGTGGTGGAGGAGCGCTACAAGGAGCTGATCGACGACCTCTACCGGGGAGCGGCCTAGCGGCATGAGCCGCCTCACCCGCGCCCTCTACCTCTCGACGCTCGCGTTCGTCCCCTGGGCGGCGCTCGTGCCGTTTCCCTGGATCCACGAGAACGCGCGCTGGAGCGACGTGCTGTTCGCGCTCGCCTGCCTCGGCTGGGGGCTCGGGCTCGCGCTCGAGCGGCGGCTGCCGCGGCTGCGGCCGGTCCACGCGGGCCTCCTGCTCTACCTCGGCTGGGCCGCCGTCTCGCTCGCTCTCGCAGCGCCACGTCCGCCGAGCGGGCCGGCCAAGCTGCTCGGGCTCGCGATGCTGGCCGCGCTCTTCGTGGTGACCTCCGACCTCGCCGCGCGGCCGCGAATGCAGGCGGCGATCGCGAAGACGATCGCCGTCACGGCGCTCTTCACGGCGGCCGCGGCGCTCGCCGGCGTGGTGCTCTCGGGTTTCGGCGTGCTCACCCCGCTCGTCGGGACCTGCGGCGACCTGCTGCCGGGCCCGCTCGCACGCGCGCAGGCGGGCTTCCCGCACCCGAACATGCTCGCGAGCTACTGCGTCTTCGCCTACGGCGTCGTCGCGAGCGACGCGGGCGGACTCACGCGCGGGCTGCGCCGGCTGGCGACGATCGCGCTCGCGCTCACCGTGGTGCTCACCACCTCGCGTGCGATCCTCGCCTTCGGCCTGGCGGCGGCGGTTCGCCACGCCACGACGCCGGCGCGGCGCCGCTTCGCCGGGGCGCTCGCCGCCTTTCTCGTGGCCGCGATGATCGGCCTCACGGCCGTCAACCTGACCTTCCAGCCGCTGCGCCCGTGGGACCTCACGCTGCGCCCCGGCCCGTCCGTGCGGGCGCTCGCGTTCACGAGCTCGCTCGAGACGCTCGCCGCCCATCCCCTCGCGGGCTCCGGGCTCGGCAGCTCGCCCGGCCGGCGCGGGCGGATCGCCTTCGACGCTCACTTCACCCCGCTGAACGTGGCCGCCACGCTCGGGCTGCCGGCGCTCGCCGGGCTCGCGTACGCGATCTCCCGCCTGTGGCGCGCGCGCGCGCGGCCGACGGACCTCGCGCTCTGGGGCATGCTCGCCGGAATCGGGCTCGACGCGATCGGCCAGGACGTCGAGGACTTCCGGCACGTCTGGGTGGCGCTCGGTCTCGTGGACGCCGAGCGCCGGCAAGGAGGCACCGCCGCATGAGGAAAGCCGCACCGCTCCTGGTCGTGCTGGTCCTGGCGCTCGCGGCCTGCGGCGAGCGCGCGTGCGGCGGGCTCGGCGGGCTGCCGCCGGCGGGGATGCCCGTGGTGAAGCGCGGCGACGGGCGCGAGTACCGCCTGCTCGACCGCAACGCCTGGAAGGGCTACTACGACGCGCAGGGCAAGATCGCGATCGCCGAGTACGACAGCAACGGCGACGGGCGCGCCGACTACATCGCCCACTACGACGAGAACCGCCAGATCCGCCTGATCGAGGTGGACGAGGACCACGACTCGTGGGTGGACCGCTTCGAGTACTACGACGCGGCGGGAATCCTCGAGAAGGTGGGCCGCTGCCGCCGCCAGCGCGGCCGCGCCGACGAGTGGACCTACCGCGCGCCCGACGGGCGCGCCGCGCGCATCGAGTACGACGACGACGGCGACGGCAAGCCCGAGCGCGCCGAGGTTCTGAAGGACGGCGCGCTTCAGCGCATCGAGATCGACTCCGACCGCGACGGGCGCGTCGACCGCTGGCAGAACTGGGAGAAGGGGCGGCTCGCGAGCGAGGAGATCGACGTCGACGGGGACGGCAAGCCCGACCGCCGGCTGGTGTTCGGCCCCAAGGCGCGCCTGCTGCGGGTCGAGCGCGTCTCGCGATGAGCGCGCCCGAGCGCGCCTCGAGCGTCGTGCGCGTGCTCGTGCTTGTGCTGCTCGGCATCTCGCCGCTCCTCGCCGGCGCCGTCCACGAGCCGGTGTTCGTCCCGCTCCTCGCGGGCTGCGCGCTCGCCGGGCTCCTGGCCCTGTGGCGGGCGCCGGCGATCTTCCGGCAGCTCCTGCCGGGGCTGTGGCTCGCGCTCGGCCTCGTGGCGCTGGCGCTCGTGCAGCTCGTGCCGCTGCCGCCCGTCGTCCTGCGCCGGGTGAGCCCGGGCTCGTTCGCGCTCTACGAGAACGCCGCGCTGCTGCGCCCGCTTACGGCCTGGAAGCCGATCAGCGTCAGCCCGCCCGACACTCTCCGCGGCCTCGCGTTCCTCGCGGCCTTCACGCTCCTGGCGATCGCCGTCGTGCACGGCTTCGGCGAGGGGCGCTGGCGCCGGCGGCTGCAGCAGACGGTCGTCTACGCGGGCCTCGCGCTCACCCTCGCAGCGCTCCTGCAGGCCGTCTCGCCCGAGCCGCGCCGGCTCTACGGCTTCTGGCAGCCGCGCTGGGACTGGGCGGTCTTCGGCCCCTACGTCAACCGCAACCACTTCGCGGGCTACGTGGTGATGGCGGCGGCGCTCGCGCTCGGCTACGCACTCGAGGCGCTCGCGCGCCTGCGCTCGGCCTGGGGGCGGCGGCGCAACGGCTTCCTGGTGCTCGGCGAGGAGGAGGGTCAGGCGGTCGTGCGCGCGGCCGCCGTCGTGATGGTCGTGGTGGCCGGGCTCGTTGCCTCGCGCTCGCGCGGCGGTGTCGGCGCGTTCGCCTGCGCCGCGCTCGCCATGGCGCTCGTCGCTCCCGGCCGTCGGCGCACGAGCGCGCTCGCCGTGGCGCTCCTCGTCGGCACCGGCGTCGCCTGGATCGGCCTCGGCGGCGTGATCGCGGCCTTCGAGGCGCGCGGGATCCGCGGCAGCCGTCTCGACCTGTGGCGCGACATGCTGCCGATGGCGACGCACTTCCCGCTCTTCGGCGACGGCTGGAACGCCTTCGCGAGCGCCTACCCCTGGTACCAGACGGTGTGGCGGACCGACTGGATCGGCGAGGCGCACAACGACTACCTGCAGGCTCTCCTCGACGGCGGTGCCATCGGCTTCGCGCTCGTGGCCGGCCTCTTCTTTGTGGCGCTCCGAGCCGCCCTGCGCCGCGCGCCCCGCTCCTACGCCGAGCTCGGGCTCTTCGGGGCGCTCGCCGGGTTCGCCTGCCACGAGCTCGTGGACTTCAACGGCCAGATCCCGGCCAACGCCGCGACGTTCGTCGCTCTCGTAGCCCTCGCCGCGTCGTCCCAGGGCGTCCCGCAGCCGCACGGCCTTGATAGGCGCTCGCGTCGCCCCTAGAATGAGCGTCCAGTTGGAGTTCCGTCGGCCCTCCGGACGGGACAGGGACAGCGAGAGAGCGTGATGTCCGATAAGACTGCGTCCTTGACCGTGCTGGGAGGGCCCCTCGCCGGGACTCACTGCGCGCTCCCGGAAGGCGGCACGGTCACGATCGGATCGGCTCCGGGATCCACGCTCTACCTCGACCTGCCCGCGGTGAGCCCGTACCACGCCCGGGTCGTGGTCGAGGGCGGCCGCATCACCGTCCACGACACCGGCTCCGCGCGCACCGTCCACGTCAACGACAACCCGCTCGAGCGCGAAGGCACGGAGCTCCGCAACGGCGACATCCTCTGGCTGGGCGTGCCCGGCGAGGAAGACGTCGTGATGATGCAGTGCGTCCTGCCCCGGCGCACGCCGACCTCGCCGACGGAGGCCGCCCCGCCGCCGCCTTCGTCTCCGGAGCCCACGCCCGAGATCGAGACCGTGGCACTCTGGGCGAAGGACTCGGCGGGTGAGCAGGCCCGCGAGGCGGTCGAGGCCGCCGAGCGCGCGGTCAGCGACGACGCGCAGGGCTACGCCGGCGCGTCCGAGGTCGAGCACGCCGAGCAGGAGGCGATTGCCGAGGCGCGCGCCGAGCTCGTGAGCGAGACGCCCGCTCACGAGCCGGTGTCGTTCGTGGACGACTACGCCGGAGCCGCGGCCGCCGAAGCCCTTCCCGAGCCGGAAGCGCACGCCGCGAGCGGGCCGGACGGGGATGTCGTCACGGAAGGCGTCGAAGAGGTCGCGCCCACGCTCCTGATGGGCAGCGCGGACGAGGTCGCGGGCGTGGTCGAGCCGGCGTCCGCTCCCGACGCGGAGTTCGAGTCGTACCAGTCGTTCGTGACGGAGGCCGAGCCGGAGCCCGTCGTCCTGGCCTCGCCCGTGGTCGAACCGGCTCCTGCGCCCCCCCCGCCGCCGCCGTCCGAGCCCCGGCCCAGGCCGGCCCGTCCGGCCGCGCCGCGAGCCGCCGCGCCGTCGGCATCCCAGCGTACGCGGCCGGCGCCCGCACGCGCGGCCGAGCCCGCGGTAGCCGCGCCGCTCGAGCACGTTGCCTCGCGCCCCGCTCGCTCGGGCCTGCCGATGCTGCTGATCGGCGGCGCCGCAGTGGCGGTCCTCGTTCTGGCCGTGGGCGGCTACTTCGCGTGGCGCGCGCTCGGGCAGCGTGTGCCCGCGCCGACTCCCACGCCCGCGCCGGTCGCTCGCGCCAGCGAGCCGCCTCCGCCGCCCGTCGCGACACCGGAGCCCACCAGGGCCACGCCGGCGCCGATCGAAGCCGCGACCCCTACTCCTGCGCCGTTGCCCACCGCGACTCCGGCGACGAGCGCGACTCCGGCTGCGGCTGCGACGCCTTCCCCCCGGGCGACGCCGACGCCGCGCCCCACGGCCACGCCGGCGGCGACGCCGCCTCCGGCCGCCACCGGACCCTCGCCCGAGCAGCAGCGGGCGCAGCAGGTCGCGGCGCTCGTGAGCCAGGCCGAGGCCGCGATCGGCTCACGCCAGTACGACGCGGCCCTCGGCCAACTCGACAACGCGCTGAAGCTCGAGCCCGGCAACGCCAAGGCCAGCTCGCTCCGCGCCGACGCCGCGCAGCGCCGCGACCTGGCGCGCCGGCGCTTCGTCCCGGGCCGAACCGTCGTCGACTCGGAGAAGACGCGCAAGGACAAGGCGAGCGGCGGCCTCGTGGGCTTCGACGCCGACGAGAAGGCGCCCGACTTCACCGGGCGCATCGAGTTCGAGATGACGCCCGCCGGCCCGGTCGAGCCCAACGACGCCTGGACGCTCAAGGTGTTCGTGGTCAACCAGGGCAAGAAGGCGATCAAGGTGCAGGGGCTGACGATCGCGGCCACCATCAACGGCGCTGGCGCCTCCTCGCCGCTCAACCCCAGCGTGCGTGAGATCGCCCCTCAGCAGCGCGTGCAGGTGGGCGAGACGACCGGGAACTGGCGCGAGGGCACGACCTCCTGGGTCGCGCAGGCGACGCTCACCGCCCCCAAGAACGAGACGCTCAGCAACACGCTCAGCTGGAAGTAGGGCTGGCGGCCGTTCGGTTGAGGGGACGCGCAGCGGGCGGCTGGCTGGCGCTGCGAAGCCTCCCTATACTCGGGTGCGATGACGTTCCGCGATCGGCTATTCGCGACGATCCGAGCCGCGCGCCCGGTACTCGCCTCCCCGGGCGTTCTGGTGGTGGGGTCCGAGGTGCCGAACTTGCTCGAGCCCGGGGCCGCGGCGACGCTTGTCGTGTCGCAGGACCTGGACATCGGCGTGCCCGTCGATCGGCACCGCGAGCTCAAGCCCCGGCTCGAGGAGCTGCGCGACTCGTTCGATCCCTCGGCCGAAGAGCCTTCGGTATGGCTTCCGCGCCAGCCCGAGCTGCTGGAGCTGAACTTCGTGGGCATGGACCCCGATCTGGATCCGACGGAGGCGTACGTCCTGGAAGACGATCACCTGCCGCTGCTCGTGTTCGGGGCGCTGTCGCTCGTTTCGCCCGGGCCGGTGATCGAGATCGAGGGCGTTCGCGTCCCACTGCCGCGGCCTTCGGACCTGTTCCTGGAGAAGCTCGTCACAGACCGAACGGGCGAGAAGGGAGAGCGCGACCTGCTCGTCGCGCTCGGCTTGCTGGCTACGGCGGGGCCTGCGGAGCTCGACCGAGTCGTCGAGCGATACGGTGGGCTGAGGGCCGAGCTGCAGCACGCCGTTCGCTCCAACCTGACGATCCTCTCGCTGCTCCGAGAGAGGGACGGGATGCCCGACCCGCGACCGCGGCGTGGCGAGCTCGCCGCGCTGCTTCGCCGCCTCGAGACGGAAGGCTCGGAGAGGAGGCGATGAGCGAGACGGAGCGACGCCTGCGTCAGCTGCGCTCCCGCGTCCTGGTCCGCGCCTGGGATTATCGGCAGCGGAATCACTCAGGGGGGGTGTGGTTCCGGCTGCGCCGGGTCCTGGCCGAGGCCAACGAGGCCTACGCGATCTCGGCCACCGAGGCGCGCCAACTCGTCGAGGAGGGGCACGCGCCGGAAGCGGTCGGGCGGGAGCTAGAGCCGCCGCGGCCGATCCTCTTCGTGACGGCCGAGCGCGCGAAGCGGCTCGCGACCGCCAGGCCTCTCGCCGTGGGGCTGAGCGCCGAATTGCTGACCGCCGAAGGGCTCGCGCTCACTCGCTTCCCCGAGACGGGCGCAGCCGAAGAGGAGCCCGTTTAGCGGAAGGTCGTGATCGGGATCGGCGTCGCGATCGGCAGCGGCGCCGGCGTCGGGATCGGCGAGGGGACCACGACGATCGGCGGAGGCGTCGCGCCGCCGCCGCCGGCCGGCGGGGCCGCCACGACGCCGCCCACGACACCGGCCGCAGCCGCGGCGGCCGCGATCACCGTGATGATGCCGACGAGGAGGCCCGAGGCCGCCACCGCGGCGAAGCCCGCCGGCGCCAGGACCGACGCGCCCGTGGCCGCGGAGAAGACCGTCACCGCGCCCGGCGGGCCGATCGCGGCGACCACGCGGTCCCCGCACTCGGACTTGTCCTGCACCACGATCGCCTCGATCTCCTGCGTCTGGCTCTCCTCGAACTCGGTCGTGGTCGACTGGATGTAGTAGGTGATCGGCGAGGCTTCGACGCGCGGCCGCGGCAGCTTGCCGAAGTACTTGCCCTGCTCCTGCGTCATCTCGACGTAGTAGAAGGCGTCGCCGGCCGCGCCCTTGAAGTAGACGCGCGCGCGCGCGACCGACGCCATCGGCTGGATGTTCGAGTCCAGCAGCGGGAACTCCCCGGCGATGAAGCACGTCACGGGCTGGAACTGGATCTGCGCTCCGGCGCCCGTCGTCTGCGCGTACGTGACCGGCGCGGGCTGCTGCCCTTCGGCGGGAGGCGCCTGGGGAGCCGCCAGAGTCACGGCGCCAGCCGGCGCCGCACCGGCCGCGGGGTCCTGCGCCATCGCCGACGCGACCGCCACGAGCTCGACGTCCGCGCTCGTGACGCCGCCGTCCGCCACCGCCACTTTCGTGGGGGCCTGGCCGACGGCGAGACCGGCCTGGCTTTCCGTCGTGACCGCGTACTCGCCCGTGGGGGCCGCCGTCTTGAAGCCGCCGTCGGCGCTCGTGACCGCGCGCACCACCGACCCCGACTGCAGCTCGATGAAGGCCACCGTCACGCCGGAGACCGGCCGGCCGGACATCTTGACCATGCCCTGGATCGTGCCACTCGCGCTCGCCGGATAGGCGCTGCCCACGGGCAGGACGAGGAGAACCGCCAGGAGCAGGTGACCCGCCCGGCGCAGGGGACGCATGCGTCCCGATCGTAGCGTTCGATTCGCCCTTTCAACCCGCATGCTCACCCGCTCCTTCACTCACGCCCGCCGCGCCGGCCGCACCGGCGGTCTCGACGCCGGTCGCCGCGCCTCCGGCGCGCTCGATCCCCGCTTCTGCGCCTTGCCTTCCGACGAGTAGTAGCTCCGGTAGTACTCCCCGTAGTACTGGCTGTAGTAGTAGGAGTTGCGCTCCAGGTTGACCTTGTTGAGCACGAGCCCCGCCACCTTGCCGCCCACGCTGTTGACCTGGTCGATCGCGCGCGATCACCGCGGGCTTGGTGGCGGACTCGGCCGCGATCACCATCACGACGCCGTCGACCAGCGGGCACAGCACCGGTGCGTCGGCCATCGCCAGGAGCGGCGGCGCGTCGATCAGCACCCACTCGTAGTGCGCCCGCAGCGCCTCGATGATCTGCTTCATCATCGGCGAGCCGAGGAGCTCCGCCGGGTTCGGCGGCAGATAGCCGCAGGGCAAGAGCTGCAGGCCCTCGATCTTCGTCGAGTGGATCGCCTGCGAGGCGGCCGCCTTGCCCACGATCAGGTCCGTGAGCCCCGGCGTCTTCTGGACCGCCGAAGTGCTGGTAGAGCGTGGGCCGCCGGAGGTCCGCGTCCACCGCCAGCACCTTGGACCCGTTCTGCGCGAGCGCCACGGCCAGGTTCGCGAGCGTCGTCGTCTTGCCCTCGGACGGGTTGGCGCTCGTCACGAGCATCACGCGGCCGGTCGTCTCCGCCGACGAGAAGATCAGGTTCGTGCGCAGCACGCGATAGGCGTCGGCCACCGCCGAGTTGGGCTCTTGATGAGCTGCGGGCCCCGCGTGACATCGCCCGGGAGGTTCAGCGCCGTACGTCGGGCACCATGCCGAGGAACGGCAGCGGGATGTGCTCGCGACGTCCTCCGGCGTCTTGAAGGTGTTGTCCATGTGCTCGAAGCCGAAGAGCCAGGCCGACCCCGATCAGACGAGCCCCAGAGCGACCGCCACCTGGTAGCTGCGCGTCTTCTGCGGCGCGATCGGCCGCCGCGGCGGCTCGGCCTTCTCGATCACGCGGATGTTCGTCGTCTTGAGCTCGGTCTCGAGCCCCGTCTGCTTCGTCTTGGTGAGGAGATCCTGGTAGACCTGGCGGTTCGTCTCGAGCTCGCGCTTCATACGCCATGTACTCGAACGCCTTGCGGTTGACGTCCTGGGCCTCGCGCTTCACGGACTCGAGGTTCGCCTCGAGCCGCGACTCGCGCGCGAGCGCCGTCTCGGTCTCGCTCTCGGCCGCCCGGGCGACGTTGCGGATCTCCGCCTGGATCCGCTCCTCGGTCCTGTCGGATCTGCGGAGCGGATCCTTCACCATGTCGGGGTGGCTTGCTCGCCCAGCGTCTCCGCGAGCGTCGCCTCCTCTTCCGCGAGGTCCGTGAGGTCGTTCTTGAGCGCCTGGACCTGCGTCGAGCCACTCACGAGCGGGAAGCTCTCGATCTGAGCCCGGCCAGTGAGGAGCGATCTGCTTGTAGAGCGTCTCCTTCGCGATGCGCTCGGTGCGCGCCTCGAGCAGCGGCGCCGTTCAGCGTCCCGAGCTTCTGCGTCACGAGCTCTTCGCGCGCCTCCTGCGCCGACGAGCCCTTCCTTCTCGCGGTACTCCTGCAGCGCCCGCTCCGACGCGTCCATCTTCGCCTGCTGCTCCTTGAGCCGGTCCGACAGCCAGCCCGTCGCCTCGGTCGAGGTCGTGAAGCGGAGCTCCAGCGACTGCTCGATGTAGAGCTGCGCGAGCGCGTTCACCGCGCTCGCCGCCACCTTGCGGGTCGTAGGCGCGGAAGTGCAGGTTCACGAGCCGCGAGCCGGGCATCGGCTCGATCTGGATCCGCGAGCGGAAGGCGGCGACGGCGGGCGACAGGGGCATCCCGCTCGGGTCGAGGAGGACGCGCGGCGCCCGGCCGAAGAAGCGCTGCAGTCGCTCCCAGGGATTCATCATCGGCCCGGTCGCGAGCTCGCGGCGTGTTCTGCAGGTTCAGCCGCTCGACCGCGCGCTCGGCGAGGGTGCGGCTCTTCAGGAGCTGGTACTGCGTCTGGTAGTAGTCCATCCCGCCCTGGACGAGGTCGACGAGCTCCTTGTTGGGAAGCACGTTCGGGGTGTCGCGGTCGATCAGGATCTGGGTCGTGGCCTGGTAGACGGGGCGCGTCGTGTAGTTGTAGAGGACGGCGACGAGCAGGCTCAGACCGAGAGACGTGAGGATGATGCCCGCGACGCTTGTGGAGCATCGCCAGGTACTGACGCGCATCCTGAAGGACGGCCTGCTCGCTCACGACACCTCCCCCGCTGGGCGCGGCTCGGGCCCACGGTAGCTTACTCAAAAATGCAGAAAATTCAAGGGGTTATGCGAATCTTCGATGATGTAGGGCACGAAGTGGTCGTCGCCGCCTAAAGCACAACGACTAGCGTGACCGGGCGAATTGGGACCCTAGGATTAGTAGCTGCGCTGCGTCGGAACAGCCTTTAAGCTCGGCGACCTGACCGGCGTCCGCGGGTCAGCGATCCTGTGCTGTTCGTCAGAAGAAGCGCTCCGGGAACCATCGAGCGTGTCTTCCGGCTGCACGAGGTCGGTGGGCTTGGCCTTCTTCTCCACCTTCTTGCCGTCCACGATTCGGATCACCTTCGTCCGGCCCGCCGAGCCTCGATCGGTCGCCCCTCCCGCCAGCGTGAGCGCCTGCATCACCGTCATGCCTTCCTGATAGCGGATAGGGCCCCGGGCGCGCGACGCTGCCCATCACGTAGACCTGAGATGCTTTCGGAAAGTAGACCGTGTCGCCGGCCTTGAGCGCGACGTTCTTCTCGGGGTTCCCGGACTGCAGCTCGAGCAAGCTGATGCGGATGACCTCGGAGCCCGGCGCTACGAAGGGCAATCCGGGAACGCTTGCCGCCGCGGATTCGGCCGTGCCAGCCGCAGCGCTCACCGGTCCCGCCGCTCGTGGCCGCGAGCCGGCGGATCCGCCATGCTCGAAGGTACCGCAGGACCGCTGCTCGAGCTCGTGAGGCCTGGTGGCCGGATGACGATCACCTCGTGCCCGACGTTCTGACCGAGCGGGCCGATGTCGCCGAGCAACGCCAGGAGCGTGCGATCGGCCTTCAGTGGATAACGCCCCGGCCGTTGGACCTCGCCCGTGACGAATACGCGCTGGCTCCCGTACTCGGACACCGAGACGGTCACCTGCGGCCGTCTCAGAATCCCGTCGGCGAGCAGCGTCGTGATCTTGCGCTCGAGCTCGAGGGTCGTGTGCTCAGACGCCTTGATCTTCCCGAGGATCGGGAAGTTGACCATGCCATCCGGATCGACCGTAAAGTCGCCCGTCATCTGGGCCTGGCCGATCACGATGACCTTGAGCACGTCGGCCGGGCCGATCTCGTAGTCTCCAGACCGCGTGCCTTGCGGAAGGCCCGGCGCCACTGCCCCGAGAACGGCCAGCGCCACACCGAGAATCCGGATCACCGTCCCGCTCGACACGTCCGCCATTGTGGCGACGGCCGCGCGGACGGTCAATCCCGCGGAGCCTACCGGAACGTGGGTTGCGGAGGGTTGTATTGCAGCGTGAAGCCGGCCAGCAGCCCCTCGACCCCGAAGGTCTCGATCGTAGACACGCGATCCGAATAGCTGACCGTGACTCCCGCCCGGATCCGCGAGCGGAACTGGTAGCCGAGCTCGCCGCCCGCTTCGCGGATTCGGTCGTTGCGCTCGGCCGCGACGAGCTCTCCCTCCGGGGGCACGAGCAGCGACGTCTCCGTCCGAGATCAGGCGGAACTGCCGCGCGTAAGGGCCGCAGGTAGATGCTTCGGGTGAGAAACTTCTCGATGAACACCTCGACCCGCTCGCCGAGGTTCGTCGGCGTCGGGCCCGACATCGCCAGCGAAGAATAGTCGGCGTCGCGCTTGTACTGCCCGCCCAGCTTGGTCTTCACCGAGATGTTCCAGGTCGCGCTCACGTCGGCATAGACGACGTCCCGCTTCGCGCCGCTGTCGAGCCGGAACCAGCGCATCCCCGCGAGCGCATAGCCCCCGATGAGGGCCGACCCGTCGGTCCGGAACCCGCCGTAGGCGAGCGTCGAGCTGCCGTCGCGCGCAGGCAGATTCGGGAAGCGGTACCAGGCCTCCTCCCCTCCGGCAACCAAGCGCGTCTTCACGGAAAGCGCGAACTGCAGCTCGCCTCCTGCGTGGTACTCGTCGCGTCGTCAGCGTGTTTCCGAGATCCGTCCCCAGATAGTTGTAGCTCTGGGTACGAGTGCGACGACGGCTTCCGAAGACCGCGAGCCGCATCCGGTCGACCAAGGTCGCGTCTCAGGAGACCTCGGTGCCCTCGGTCTCCTGCTCGACGCGATCGTTCACCTCGTAGTTCGGCCTCGAGAACGTGCGCTCGTAGCGCTCTTCCACCGCGAAACGTGTCTTGACTCCGCGAATGTCGAGAAGGGCGTTTCCGTAGCCATTGAGCTTCCGCTGCGACTCGGTCTTGGCGAAGTAGATGTAGTCGAGCCCGCCGTCGACTCGAAACCGGCTCTCGCGCCCGAAGGGCTTCACGATCTCGAGGCCCGGCCCACCGCTCGCCGTGAAGTCGGTCTGCCTCTCGGTCGGCGTGTAGAAGACGTTGGTGTCGATCCCGAGCGTGCCAATGTGGAGATAGGGGGTCAGATAGAAGGCTCCCGACCCGGAACAGACCCGGCCGCTCGCCGGCCGAGTCACCGATCCTCGACCCGGGATTGGCGCCTGTCTCGGAAGTCTGGGCCAGCAGATCGCCGCCCGTCATGACCGCGACCAGCAGCAACCCGGCGAGACCGCGCCTCACGCGCTTGAGGATAGCCGATCGTCAGGAGCGATCGTAGAAGTCGTCGGGCATGTCGCCGCGCGTCTTGCGGCGAATCCGCGCTAGATCCTTCTCGTCAAGCGGGCGAACCACCCTCGCGGGCACTCCGGCCACGAGCGAACGCGGCTCCTTGATCTCGCCCGTCAGGACGGCACCGATACCCAGAATGCACTCGTCCGGGAGCTTCGCCCCTGGAGCCAGCCGCACCTCGCTGCCTAGATAGCAGAAGTCGCCGACCTCGGATCGGAGCCGTTTCCTGGCGGTTGTGGGTCCAGAGCGACGAGTTGCGTCCACCGATGATGACGTTCCTGCCCAGCGTGACCCTGTCCGTGAAATCGATGCGGTGCCCGGATGTGATCACGGTGCCAGCGCCGACCTCCAACACCGACTGCGGCTCGGTCGTGCAGTCGTGGTCGGGGATGGCGTTCAGGACGTTCAGGCGCATGACGTCGGCGTAGTCGCCGAGCCGCACCCGCTCGCCGCCACGAATGACGTTGAGCGCGCCGATGCGTGTCTGCCGCCCGGTCTCGAACCGTCCCACTCGCACGATCGAGTTCAAGTGGCCGATCCGTGTCCCCTCGCCGAGATCTACGTGCTCTGCGTCGAGGAGTGTCAGCCCGATCCGGACTCCAGGTCCTATGCGGTACCCGAAGACCACTGCGATAGAGGGGCCGCTTCAACGCGTTCGGGAGCAGAGCTACGAGGGCCAGACCGACGAGCCGGACCTCCTCCGCCAACTCGTCATCGCCGCAGCGCGGGCTTAATGACCTGCCGGCCCGTGCGGAGGGCCTTCTGCTTCACCCTCTCGACGAGCCCCACGGCCATGAAAAGGAAGAAGAACATCGTCACCTGCGTCCGCTGGCGGTATGCGGTCCCGATGTTGCCCTGCATGAGTGCATAGGCGAGGGTGAGGGTCACCGCGAACGTGAGAATGGGCAACACGTCTCCAAACTGGCGTCGGATCGTCAGAACCAGTCCCGCAACGAAAGCCGGCATCAAGCCGTACCACGCCAGCATCTCCGGGAGCACCAGCGCCTGCCTCGTTCCGGCGATGGCCCAAGGGAACGGCGCGAACAGCAGATAGGTCAAGCCCACGGGAAGTGCGACTAGTGCCCCTCCGGGTGTGGAGACGTTGTAGTCCCGGCCAAACGCGGATTGTCCCAAGGCTGCCTGGTCGTTCCGCGTCAGCTGCAGGCGCTCCAGCGTCATGAGGGCGCTCTGCTCCTCCAGACCTTCTGGTGCACAGCGAGAATGAAGACCGCAGCCAGGGCGCCGACGAGCATAGACGTAGGAGAGAAGCCGCTGGACGAACGAACCACGCCGCGAAAACACGAAGCTGGCCAGTGTCGCGAAGACCACGAAATACGCGATGTAGAACCGCAGGGTCATGAGTGCCAGGACAGCACAAACGAATAACAGCAGCATGCCTATGACGCGTTTCTCGGAGCCGGACGACTGCGTACATCGACACGGCGATGCAGAGCAGGATCGCCGGATCCTTGTACATGCCGGCGGACCAGAACACCATTCCAGGGAAAACGCCATCAGAAGCCGACTCGCCTGGCGACTAGTGGACCGAACAATCGGGTGGCTAGCGCGT
Source organism: uncultured Acidobacteriota bacterium (assembly GCA_963740655.1). GTDB lineage: Bacteria > Acidobacteriota > Vicinamibacteria > Fen-336 > Fen-336 > DATBSL01. The sequence continues at coordinate 8,640 of CAVUFF010000009.1, read as the reverse complement.
GCATGATCACGACGGTCAACGCTCCAATCGAGCCGTTCAGGAGCTGCACGAGAAGCTGGTTGCGCCCGAAGACGAAGTAGACCGCACCGACGAAGTAGTAGAAGCCAAAGCGGCCAACGATCTCCGTGAAGCTCGGTGCGCCAACCAATTCACCCTGCCAGGCGAGCGCAAGGGCGCGCCCTCCCGCATCGTACGTGTTCGAGTCCCCCCAGAACATCCCGGCAAACGCCGAGTTGTCTAGCGAAGACGTTGAGGAAGACGGCGAGCCCGTAACGAAGGACGAGCGTCGCCCAGAAAACCCGCAGGAGGAAGCGCCCTTCCCCGCCGCTCACCTGCGCCTTGATACGCGTCGCGATCACGAAGTTCAGCACGCTGGAGACGACCAACGCGACGAGGCAGTCGACGAATCCGGTCATCCCGCGCGGTGCCTCCCCTGCCTTCGTCGCAGCACAGGGGAGTCTGCCGTCCTAGGTGAGTCGCGTCAACCCAACCGTCTCCGCTACACTTGAGCCGTGTCGACTACGAGGCGCTCTGGGCGCCTTTGCGGTGGGCTTTGCGATCGGCGTAGTCGGTCTTGCGATCGAGTGGGTGATGAATGGGTCGCGGCTGGCGCCTGCGGCTGTCGCCGCCTATGGGCTGTTGGGGGGGCTGACCGCTGGCGTGACGCACGCGATCGTCGGCTTGTGGCGCCATACAACCGCGGCCCGCGTTGCAGCTTTGGCTGCGTCAGCGCCGATCGTGGCCCTGCAGCTGGGCTACGCTGTAAATGTAAAGATGCTGCCTGGCGAAAACTACCTTTCCCCCACCAGCTTGGTTGCGGACATTCTGGTTCTCGCGCTCATCGTCACATTCGTTCTTCTAGCTGGGACCTCCCGCCTGGCACATGCCGCGCGTGGATTGCTTGGCGGGAGCACAGCGCTCTTGGGGGCCGGACTCCTTGCTGCCAGTGCGGTCGGCCTGTTTGCGACAAGGCCACAGCTGCAGAGTCGCATCGCTAGAGCGGGCTCGGGTCCCGACCTTTTGTTGGTCGTCATGGACTCCGTACGGCGTGATCGCTTAGGCGCTTATGGGTACGAACAGCCAACCTCGCCGAACTTCGACTCATTGGCGCGAAGGGCACGCTCTTCGAGCACACTCAAGCGGGGGGCCCGTGGACGGTGCCCTCGGTTCGTGTGTTGCTTCGCAGAGACGAACGGTCAGGCCAAGGCCTCGCGGATCGGCTCGTGGCGCGCGGCTACGTGACAGCGTGTTTTACCGACAATCCGCATCTCGTCCGCGGATCCGAGATGTTGCGAGCGTTCGATCGCGTGGAGCGAAGCGTCGGCTCGTGGCGCGAGATTGTGGGCGGCACGCTGGCGAGCCAGCTGGTGGAGCGCCTTGCTCCAGGCAACGATGACGAACTCGTGCGCCGCGCTCTGAAATGGGCCGCTGCCCAGCAGGGTCCATTCTTTCTTTATGTTCATCTAATGAATTCACACACGCCCTACCGGTTCTCGGAGATCGATGGACGAAGACGCCCTGGCCGACAAGTCGAGTTTCCAGTGTCTTTCATGCGGCTGACGCCCGACGAGGCGGACGGAATTCGTGCTCGATATGACGGCGGTATCCGTAGTACCGACGCGGCACTGGGTCGTCTGCTTGATGGTTTATCAACTCGGCACAGCCTCTTGGCCTTCGTAACAGCGGACCATGGGGAGAATCTGGGTGAGGCTGGTCTCTGGTTCCATGGTGCGGATCCCACGGCGGAACGCATGGCCGTCCCGCTTCTGGTCATGGGCGGAGGTGTAGAGCCCGCCCATGTCATCGCCCCAGTCGGGTTTGAGGCGCTTTCGACAGCGCTCTTGGCGGCAGCCGGCGATAGGCGCGTCGCGGGGACGATCCTAGATAAGAACCCGTCGCCGGAGGCGCAATCGGCCTGGCGTCCTTTCCGCTCGCAAGCGTTACATGGACCGAGTGTGGCCGGAGGCTCCACTGCCGAAGCACGCGAACGGCTGCGAGCCCTCGGATACGTCGCTCCTTAGAGTGCCTGTTTTTCCGCGCTGCTTAGAGGCCCAGAGTCGATACCCTTAGCTCGCGCTTCAGCGACCGGCCAGCATTAGCCTCAACGGTCCTTACGCAGCACCCACCATGTGACGTTATCGAGATCGGTCACCCGCTTCCAAGCGAACCCGTAGTCGATCACTCGCAAGTCCCGAAAACTGTCCAGATAGACGCCGCCAAAGTCGCACTTGAATAGTCGCTCTTCGTGGCCTCGGTAACGAATGGTCTCGGGTCTGTCCGAGAAATACTCAATACAGACAACATGGCGTCGAGCGACTCGGTGAATTTCTCGCATCGACGCAAGTAGGTCATCCGGATGAACATGAATCAACACACCACTCGTGAACACCAAGTCGACAGCCGCGTCAGCGAGGGGGATCGAACTGGCACGACCCTCCATGGCGTTGGCTACAGGCACCACGCCGTCATCGACCAGCCGCCTTAGAGCCTCGTGATTTGGCTCGATCGCATACATCTCGGCGCCTGTCAACGCTCGCAGCGCTCGCAAGTTGATCCCGATATTCGACCCGACCTCGAGAATGCTGTTTGGCTGCTCGCCGGCGATGCAATCCAGAATCTTGCCCCACAGGCTTACGCATGCTTGCAGCCGCTCCGCACTAGCTTCATGTCGCCGCGTGTAATCCTGGCCAAACTGGCCACGCCAGAACTCAAGCTGCGGATTGTTCCTGTCTTTCGTCATTCATGCCTCGGCGTCAACTTGTCATGCCGACGCGCCTCGGATCGTCTTGTTTCGTGGGCGCCCACGTACGCAGTCTAGCAAGGAGTATGGAGACGGTCCTTCGCGGCTGCCGTGCGCAGGACTCGCGCCTCAACCATCGATGGCTGGCAACCGCCTCGCGGGGAAGTCAGTCGCGGCCGCGACCGCCACCCACCGGCTTCTGCTAAGCTTCGAGCGGCAAATGCAGGCAAGGCTTCCCGCATGACAGGTGAGGCCACCCCCCCCGCGATTGAGAGCTCATCGCCCCGTGGCCTGTTGGCGAGCGGCCTCGAACTCTGGACGTTCCGCGAACTCCTCTGGATGCTGACCATTCGCGAGGTGAAGGTGCGCTACGCCCAGAGCCTCCTAGGCGTAGCCTGGGCAGTTGCCCAACCTTTGGCTCTCATGGTCGCCTTCTCGGTATTCTTCGGCCGCTTCGCCGGAATCCCGAGCGATGGCATGCCGTATCCGCTCTTCGCCTACGCTGCTCTTCTGCCGTGGACTTTCTTTACGACGAGCATGGCCTTCGGTGTGCCTAGCCTCGTGATGAACACCTCCCTGGTGACCAAAGTGTATTTCCCAAGAGAGATACTTCCGATCGCTTCAGTCCTCTCGGCAGGATTGACTTCGGCGCGGCCGCAGCCGTCTACGGGTTACTCATGGCGCTGTATCGGATCCAGCCCTCCTTTGCCCTCGTTCATCTCGTTCCGCTCCTGATGGTCCAGTTGGTCTTCACACTGGCGGTGACGCTAATCCTCTCCGCGGTGAATGTGTCTTATCGGGACGTTCGCCATGCCTTGCCTCTTGTGACTCAAATCTGGCTCTACGCCACACCGGTCATCTATCCGCTGTCCGTGGTGCCGGAGGCTATCCGCGAATCCTACTTGGCCCTCAACCCAATGGCCGCAGTGGTGGACGGCTACCGGCGGGTTCTCGTAGCTGGGAAAGCGCCCGACCTCGCGGCGCTCGGACTCTCGGCTTTCGTCTCGAGCCTACTGCTCCTATGCGGGTATTCGTACTTCAAGCGAGCGGAGCGGTCCTTCGCCGACGTCATATGAACACAGCCATCGAGGTTGCGGGGGTCTCCAAGAAGTTCCGCAAAGGCTTCCGCTATCGGTCCTTGCGGGAGGACCTTGCTGCTTTCGGACGGCGACTTCTAGGCCGCGATGTACAGCCGATCGGAGCCGACGACTTCTGGGCACTCCGCGACGTCTCTTTTGCCGTCGAACCGGGTGAGGCCCTGGGTATCATCGGCAGCAACGGCGCCGGCAAGTCGACTCTCCTCAAGCTCATCTCTCGATCAGCTACCCGACGGAGGGGCAAATCCGGGTACGAGGGCGCGTGGCGTCTCTGATTGAGGTTGGGGCAGGGCTCCACCCCGACTTTACCGGCCGGGACAACGTCTTCATCAACGGGACGATCCTAGGTATGCGCCGAGGGGAGCTGGAAGACAAGTACGCAGAGATCGTCGCCTTCGCTGAGCTACGCGATTTCATGGATATGCCGGTAAAACGCTACTCCTCTGGAATGTACGTGCGCCTCGGCTTCTCGGTGGCCGTCCACACGAATCCGGATGTCCTGCTGGTGGACGAGGTGTTGTCCGTCGGTGACGTCGGGTTCCAGGCCAAGAGCCTTGATCGGATGTTGGGCTTTCGCGACCGCGGCATCAACATCCTGTTCGTATCGCACAATCTCCCAGCGGTAGCACAGATGTGCAACCGAATCTTTGGATCGAGAACGGCCGCCTGCAGATGCTCGGCGCCGTCGACCAGGTGCTCGAGGCCTACCTCGAAGCTCACCATCGGAAGCTCCAGTCCGCGCAGTCCGCGGCGGACCTACTCGAGGCCGGGACATTGGCAGCGGAGAGGTGGTAATCGAGCGGATTGAGACACACCGAAAGGATGGTACGCCGGCTGACACGTTCGGCTACCGTGAAGCCCTGCTTCTTCGCATTCACTACAAGGCGTTCACGGAAGTCAGGCGCCCGTACTTCATGGTGGGGATCACCCATCATGCCGGTGCTCTCTTCGCGGCCAGCATGGAGTTCACGATGCCTGCCCCGAGAAAGTAAGCGGGTCTGGCGTGGTGGAGCTGTTGTTCAAGGAGCTACCTCTGTTGCCGGGTTCCTACCACATCGTCGGCCAGATCCGCCGAGACGTGTCAACTAACTACTTGACCCTCGCCCACTCGCCTCCTTCACGGTGGCCAGCCCGCTCGAATCCTATGGGTTCACGGGCCGTCTGGGCCTCGGCAACTCCCGCAGCACCGCTCCGGTGGTCGTACCATATTATGTGGCGGTTCCCCTCGTAGAGGAGTCGATGGACTTTAAAGGGAAGGTCGTGCTGGTCACCGGAGGCACAGGGTCCTTTGGGCGGAAGTTCACCCGCCATGCACTGGACCATACGGACCCACGCAAGCTCATCATTCTCAGCCGCGACGAGCTCAAGCAATACGAGATGGCGCAGGAGTTTGCCCCGATCCGCGGTTGCGCTACTTCATCGGCGACGTGCGCGACCGCGACCGCCTCGAACTGGCCATGCGCGGCGTCGACTACGTCATCCACGCCGCGGCGCTGAAGCAGGTGCCGACCGCCGAATACAATCCCTTCGAATGCATCCACACCAACGTCTTCGGCGCCGAGAACGTCGTCCACGCGGCGCTCGACAGCGGCGTGAAGAAGGTGATCGCGCTCTCGACCGACAAGGCGGCCAACCCGATCAATCTCTACGGCGCCACCAAGCTCGCCTCCGACAAGATCTTCGTCGCCGCCAACAACCTGCGCGGGCCGCCGACGGCACGCGCTTCTCGGTCGTGCGCTACGGCAACGTCGTCGGCTCGCGCGGCAGCGTCGTGCCGTTCTTCCAGCAGCTGGTCGACGAAGGCGCCGAGCACCTGCCGATCACCGACGCGCGCATGACGCGCTTCTGGATCACGCTGCAGCAGGGCGTCGATTTCGTGCTCGTCGTGCCTGCAGCGTGATGCACGGCGGCGAGATCTTCGTGCCCAAGATCCCGTGCATGCGCATCGACGATCTGGCCGAGGCTGCATCGCCCCGGGCTGCCGCACGAGGTCGTCGGCATCCGCCCGGGCGAGAAGCTGCACGAGGTCATGATCCCGCGGACGACGCGCGCAACACGGTCGAGATGGAGGACCGCTATGTGATCCTGCCCGCCTTTCCTGCTGGGCGGCGGCGACGCTTGGGCGGCGTACCCGCGCTCCCGGACATTCCGCTACGGCAGCGACACCAACTCGTCGAAGCTCAGCCGTGAGCAGCTGGCCCGTATGGTAGCGTCTTGCTGAAGGATCTGCCCTATCGACGCAGTGGATCGAGGACGGCGACGTGGAGGCCGTTACTGAAGTACTCCTGCTCGGCCTGGCTGACTCAGGGCCCTACAATCGAAGCGTTCGAGCGGGCCTTGGCCGAACGTTGCGGCGCCCGCCACGCTGTTGCGGTCTCGAGCGGCACGGCCGCCCTCCACCTCGCCTGCCTCGCACTCGGCGTGGAGCCCGGCCAGCGGCTGGTGACGAGCACGCTGAGCTTCGTGGCCTCCGCCAATTGCGCCCTCTATTGCGGCGCCTCCGCCGACTTCGCTGATGTCGACCCCGAGACCGGGAACATGACACCAGCGACGCTTGCCGCAGCCCTCGAGCGCAATCGAGCAGACGTGGTCGTGCCCGTCCACTTTGGCGGTCGTCCAGCGGACATCGAGGGCCTTGCCGGTGTTGCTGGGAGGGCGACCATCATCGAGGACGCCTCCCACGCCGTCGGAGCGGAGGTGGAGACCTCGCAGGGCTGGTCAAAGGTCGGTTCCTGCGACCACTCTGCGGCAGTCGTTTTCTCCTTCCATCCCGTGAAACCAATAACGACCGCCGAGGGAGGGGCGATCGTCACGCAGGACGAGACGCTGGCCCGAAGGCTTCGCGCGCTCCGCACGCACGGTATCGTGCGGTGCGCAGACCAACAGGCTGAGCGCGGCGGCTGGTTCTACGAGATGCTGGAGCTAGGGTTCAATTACCGCATCACCGACTACAGGCGGCCCTTGGTGTCTCCCAACTCAAGAAGCTCGACGAGGGGATTGCACGCCGCCGCCGGCTGGTCGCGGCCTACCGTCAGCAATTGGAGCGCCTCAACTCCCTGCAACTCCCCCCGGAGGAGGGGCGCAGGGTTCGCTCGGCGTGGCACCTGTTTCCTGTGCGGGTACGTCACCCCCGAGGGACGCGGCGGGAGGTGTACGATCATCTGCGTAGCCGGGGAATCCGCACGCAGGTGCACTACATTCCCATCCATCTTCAGCCCCACTACCGGCGACGGTTCGGGTTCGCGCCCGGCCAGTTTCCAGTCGCAGAGGCTTTCTACGAGGAGGCACTCTTGCTCCCGCTGTACCCCACGATGACCGGCGACGATATCGCTCGCGTGGTCAAGGCTCTTGAGGAGGTTCTTGGCTAGCGTCGCCAAGGTCGTGGGGATCGTACAAGCGCGCACTGGCTCGAGCCGGCTGCCGGGCAAGGTACTGAAGGTGGTCTGTGGCCGGACTCTCCTCGAACACCAGATGGAACGTATGCTGCGCGCGCGGTCGCTGGCTGGGGTTGCGATTGCGACCTCAATCTCATCCTCAGACGATGCTATCGAGGGCGTAGCCCGCTCCCACGGCTGGACGATCTGCCGAGGTGCTGAGCACGACGTCCTCGCGCGTTACGCAGCCGCCACCATGGCGCTTGGCGCGGACCCCATCGTACGCATGACCATGGACTGCCCACTCATTGACCCCACCGTGATCGACCGCGTCGTCGAGACCTATCTCGACGGTCACTACGACTTTGTCGCGAACAACCTTGAGCCGACCTTCCCGCACGGGCTGGACCTCGAGGTCTTTTCGCGCGAGGCGCTTGAGACGGCTGACCGCGAGGCGGTGAGGCCCTTCGAACGGGAGCACGTCACGCCATTCATCCGTGACCACCCTGCGCGCTTCCGGCTAGCGAACGTTCGCTCGCCGCGCGATCTCCACCAATTGCGCTGGACCGTGGACTACCCGGAGGACCTAGTCAGTTTGTACGTGTGGTGTATGAGTCTCTATATCGCGAGGGCGAGTTCTTCACGACCGACGACGTCCTAGATCTTCTAACCAAAGACCGGCAATCGCAAAGCTCAACACCGCAAGGGCGGTGTTGTGAAGGCACTCCTGCGGGTAGACGCCAGCCGGAGCGTGGGCATGGGGCACCTCGTTCGCACGCACGCACTCGGCCGGGCACTGTCGGAGAGGGGCGTCTCGACTCTGTTCGTTACGGCTTCGGAAGACAGCGAGCAGTGGCTGCGCGCGCGAGCGGCCGATGTGGCTTGGATCTCAGCGAAGCCCGGTGGTTTCGACGACGCGAACGCTCTCTCCCGGTTCGCCAGAAAAGAGGGCGCGGAATGGGTGGTCACCGATGGATATGTTTTCAGAGAGGACTACCTGGAAGCGTTAGCACAGACTGGGGTGTCGATCGCTTCCATCGACGATCTCGCTGCCTGGTTCTTCCCTTCCAGTTTGGTCGTCAACGGGGGCCTCGGCGCGCGCTTCCTCCGCTACCGCACGGCGACTGACTCGAGGCTCCTCTTGGGCCCAGAGTACTTGCTCCTCCGTCAGCCGTTCCGTCGCCCGCCGCGTGAGATTCGCCCGGCGGTAGAGCGGGTCTTCGTTTGCTTCGGCGGCTCCGATCCGGGGACTACACGAAGCCTCGTGCTGAGGGCGTTGAGCACGTGCGTGAGGCCGCTCGCTCTGGAAGTACTCGTAGGGCCGACATATCCCCACATGGATCGCTTGTTCGAACACGCCGCGAGGAGTCACACGCGCGTTCATCGCGACATCGATCGAACGAAGTGGCAGACCTGATAGCAATACATA
>CAVUFF010000008.1:0-109253 GCA_963740655.1 uncultured Acidobacteriota bacterium | reverse complement strand
CCGCCCGACTCGCCCATCCCCATCTCGTCGAGCAGCGCCTCGTTCTCGCGCCAGCGCTCGCGCACCTTCACGAACAGGCCGAGGAAGATCTTCGTGCCCAGGAAGTGCTCGATCTGCTGGCGCGCCTCGCTGCCGACCGTCTTCAGCATCGAGCCGCCGCGGCCGATCAGGATCCCCTTCTGGTTGTCGCGCTCGACGAGGATCGCGCACTGGATCCGCACGAGCCCCTGCTCTTCCTTGAACGACTCGATCACGACGCCCGTCACGTACGGGATCTCCTGGCGCGTGTGGTGCAGGATCCGCTCGCGCACCATCTCGGCCACGAAGAAGCGCTCGGGCAGGTCGGTCAGGAAGTCCTCGGGATAGAGCCGCTCGCCCTCGCGGAGCTTCGAGACGAGCACCTGCTCGAGGCGGTCGACGTTGTCGCCGTCCTTCGCCGAGATCGGCACGATGTCGTCGAACTTCCCGACGCGGCTCCAGGTCTCGAGCGCGGGCAGGATCTTCGGCTTGGGGACGCGGTCGATCTTGTTGAGCGCCAGCACCACGGGCAGGCGCGACCTCTCGAGCAGCCGCTCGATGAACGCGTCGGACGGCCCGGGCGGCTCGGTCACCTCGTTGACCCAGAGCACCACGTCGCCCTGCCCGATGCTGCGCACGGCCGTGTCCACCATGCGCCGGTTCATCTCGTGCTCGGGCTTGTGGATCCCGGGCGTGTCGAACAGCACGAGCTGCGCGCCCGGCCGGTTCACGACCGCGAGGATGCGGTTGCGCGTGGTCTGCGGCTTGTCCGAGACGATCGCGACCTTCTGGCCGACCAGGCGGTTGACCAGCGTCGACTTGCCGACGTTCGGACGCCCGACGACGGTGACGAAGCCGGAGCGGAAGGCAGCGGGCGCCTCGCTCACGCGGGGCTCGACACGGGCACGCGACGGAAGCGCACGCGCTTGACGCGCTGGCGCTCGGCCGCCAGCACCTCCACCTCGAAGCCGCGGTAGCGGGTGCGCTCGCCGACGCGCGGGATCTGGCCGAAGATCGAGGTGACCAGCCCGCCCACGGTGTCGATCTCCTCGTCGACCGACAGCTCGGTCTCGAGCGCCTCCTCGAGGCGGTCCACGTTGACGCGCCCGTCGGCCACCACGCTGCCGTCCGCGTCCACGGCGAGCGGGTCGACCTCGACGTCGTACTCGTCCTTGATCTCGCCCACCAGCTCCTCGACGATGTCCTCGATGCTCACGACGCCGGCGGTGCCGCCGTACTCGTCGATCACGACGGCGAAGGTGATGTGGCGGCCCTGCATCTCGCGCAGCAGCTCGGGGATGAGCTTGGTGTCGGGCACGAGGTGGACGGGCCGCACCAGCTTGGCGACCGGCGTCTCCTGCTCGCTGCCCTCGAAGTCGAGCAGGTCGCGGATCTCGACGGCGCCCAGGATGTCGTCGAGGTCCTTGCCGTAGACCGGCACGCGGCTGTACCTGTTCTCGCGCATCAGGCCGCGCAGGTCCGCCACCGTCGCCTCCGAGGCGATCGCCACGATGTCCGGCCGCGGCGTCATCACCCCGCGCACCAGCGTGCCGGAGAAGCGGTCGAGCGCGTTGACCAGGCGCTCCTCGTCGGCCTCCTGCACCGGCGGCGGCGGCACCTCCGGCACCGCGGGCCCTTCCTCCTCCTCGGGGACCGGCACCGCGCGGCGCCGGATCAGCGCGATGACGGGCTCGAGGCCCTGCGCCCACACGTGGAACGCCGGCAACAGCCGCAGGAAGGCGGCCTCCGGCTCCTTCCTGACCAGGTAGTACGGCACGCTGACGCGGAACACCAGCAGGTACCCCATCATCACGCCGAAGGCCGCGAGCATCGCCCACTGGTCGATCAGGCGAAACGCGAGCGACGTGATGATGACGGTCATGCCGACGTGCGCCGTGTACGTGCCGAGGTGGACCGGCATCACGATGCGCGGCGGGTCCTCGAGGTAGGTCTGCGCCAGCTCGACGCGCTTCTCGTCGTAGAAGCCGACCTGGCTCAGGCGGCGCCGCTTCAGCAGGTTGAAGGACGCCTCGACCGAAGCCAGGAACACCGACAGCGTGCCGAGGAACACGATCAGGCCGACCTGCAGCGCGATCACGCGAAGCCCAGCAGCCGCCTGCGCAGCCGCCCCTCGATCCGGTCCATCGCACCGTCGTCCGCCTCGTGGTCGTAGCCGAGCACGTGCAGGAAGCCGTGGAGCGCGAGCACGTCGAGCTCCTGCGGCAGGCTGCGCCCGAAGCGGCGCGCGTTGCGCTCGGCCTTGGCGACGCTGATCACGATGTCGCCGAGGCCTGCGGGACCTCCGTCGCCCGGGAACGAGAGCACGTCGGTCGCCTGGTCCTTGCCGCGGTAGACGCGGTTGAGCCGCCGCAGCAGGCCGTCGCCCGCGAGCACCAGCGACAGCTCGCCGTTCACGCGCAGCGAGCGCGCGGCCGCGCGCAGCACGCGCCGCAGGCGCGGCGCGCTCACGCGCCGGCGGCGCTGACGGTTCAGCAGCACGACGTCGAGCGCTCCCGGCGCCGTCACGCCGGCCGCCCCTTGCCCTGACCGTTCGTCCAGCGCTCGTAGGCCTTCACGATCGACTGCACCAGCCGGTGGCGCACCACGTCCTTCTCGTCGAAGTAGCAGAAGGCGATGCCCTCGGTGCCCGAGAGCACCGAGATCGCCTCGACCAGCCCCGAGACGCGCCCGGCCGGCAGGTCGATCTGCGTGATGTCGCCGGTCACCACGACCTTCGAGCCGAGGCCGATGCGCGTCAGCACCATCTTCATCTGCTCGGTGGTCGTGTTCTGCGCCTCGTCGATGATCACGAACGAGTCCGACAGCGTGCGCCCGCGCATGAACGCGATCGGCGCCACCTCGATCTGGTTGCGCTCGAAGAGCCGCTCGACCTTCTCGAACTCGATGAGGTCGTAGAGCGCGTCGTAGAGCGGCCGCAGGTACGGGTCGACCTTCTGCTGCAGGTCGCCCGGCAGGAAGCCGAGCTTCTCGCCCGCCTCGACCGCCGGGCGCGCGAGGATCACGCGATTCACCTGCTTGTTGAGCAGGTACGAGACGGCCTGTGCCACGGCCAGGTAGGTCTTCCCGGTGCCCGCGGGCCCGATTCCGAAGACCATGTCGTTCGTCGCGATCTCCTCGAGATACTTGCGCTGGTTCAGGCTGCGCGGCACCACGGCGCGCTTGCCGCCGCGCACGGCCGACTTCAGCAGGTAGTCGCGCAGCCGCGTCTCGGGGTCGCGGTTCAGCAGGTCGGCGGCGAGGCGCACGTCGGCCGAGGCGACCGAGTAGCCGTCCTTCATCAGCGCCCCGAGCTGCTGGAACACGTCGGCGGCGAGCGCCGAGCCGCGCTCGTCGCCCTCGATCAGCAGGTCGCTGCCGTGGTTCCGGATCCGGACCTTGAAGGTCTCCTCGAGGAAGCGGAGATTCTCGTCCTGGTTTCCGAAAAGGGTCTCGAGGCCCCGTTCGGGGACGGAGACGCGCGTCATTCGGGTATTGGAAGCGAGCTTAGCACGCGCGCCAGCCTCACTTGCGCATCGCGAGCAGGCCGAGCTCGCGCACCTGCTCGTCGCGCACCGGAGACGGCGAGCCGGTCATGAGGTCGGTGCCGCTCGCGGTCTTCGGGAACGCGATCACCTGCCGCAGCGAGTTCTCCCCCGCCATCAGCATCACCATGCGGTCGAGCCCGAGCGCGATCCCGCCGTGGGGCGGCGTGCCGTAGCAGAGCGCCTCGAGGAAGAAGCCGAAGCGCTCCTGCGCCTCCTCGGCCGACAGCGCCAGGAGCTCGAACACCTTCGCCTGGAGAGCCGAGTCGTGGATACGGATGCTGCCGCCGCCGACCTCGTAGCCGTTCAGCACCAGGTCGTAGGCCTTCGCGCGCACCTGGCCCGGGTCGCTCGCGAGGAGCGCGAGGTCCTCGTCGACGGGCGACGTGAACGGGTGGTGCAGGCTCGACCAGCGCCTGGCGTCCTTGTCCCACTCGAAGAGCGGGAACTCGGTGACCCACAGGAAGCGGAAGGCCTTCTCGTCGATCAGCTTGAGCTCGCGCCCGAGCTCGAGGCGCAGGATGCCCATCGCCATCGCGACGGGGCCCGGCTTGTCGACGCCGATCAGGACCGTGTCGTCCTTCGACGCGCCGACCTTCTCGAACAGCTTGCGCGCGACCTCGGGCGAGGCGCCCTTCTCCTTGAGCTTGGCGAGCTGGTCGTCGGTCGCGTTGAGCGTCAGCAGCCGTCGCTTCTCCGCGCGCGCGTCGGGAACGATCCGCGCGAGCCACAGCTCCTCGTTGATCTTGCGCAGGCGCGTTCCCGAGACGCCGGCTGCGGCCGGCAGCACCAGCGCACGCGCACGCGCGCCCGCCTCGAGCAGCGCCGGGAAGGTGTCGAGCCCGAGCAGCTTGAGCTCGTCGCTCACGTCGGCGATCTCCATGCCGAAGCGCAGGTCCGGCTTGTCGCTGCCGTAGCGCAAGAGCGCGTCCTGGTAGCCCAGGCGCGGAAACGGCCGCTCGACCTTGACGCCGACGACCGCCATCACGCGCTGGAACAGGGGCTCGATCAGCTCGACGATCGTCTCCACGCGCGGGAACGACATCTCGACGTCGACCTGCGTGAACTCGGGCTGGCGGTCGGCGCGCAGGTCCTCGTCGCGGAAGCAGCGCACGATCTGGAAGTAGCGGTCGAGCCCCGAGATCATCAGCAGCTGCTTGAACAGCTGCGGCGACTGCGGCAGCGCGTAGAAGCTGCCGTGGTGCACGCGCGACGGCACCAGGTAGTCGCGCGCGCCCTCGGGCGTGGACTTCGTGAGCATCGGCGTCTCGATCTCGTAGAAGCCCTGCTCGTCGAGGTAGCGGCGCACCTCGAAGGCCGCCTGGTGCCGCAGCTTCATGTTGCGCTGCAGGCGCGGCCGGCGCAGGTCGAGATAGCGGTACTTGAGCCGCATCTCCTCGTTGGTGTCGATCTCGTCCTCGATCGGAAAGACGGGCGTCCTCGCCTCGGACAGGATGCGGATCTCCTCGGCGACGACCTCGACCTTGCCGGTGTCGAGATTCGGGTTCACGGTGTCCTCGGAGCGCGCGTGCACCTTGCCGGTCACGGCGAGCACGTACTCCGAGCGCACCTTGTCGGCGGCGGCGTGGGCGTCCTTCGACACCTCCGGCCGCGCCACCACCTGGCAGAGCCCCTCGCGGTCGCGCAGGTCGACGAACACGACGCCCCCCAGGTCGCGCCGCGTCGCGGCCCAGCCCATGAGCGTCACCGTCTTCCCCACGTGGCTCTCGCGCAGCTCCCCGCAGTAGTGGGTGCGCGCGAGGTCGCCGAGCGGCTCAGCCATTCGCCTTCTCCTCCTTGAAGTGCCTCAGGATGTCGTCCTCGCTCGCCGCACGCTGCTCCGAGCGCGCCATGTCCCGCAGCGTCCAGACGCCCTTCGCGAGCTCGTCGTCGCCCAGGATCGCCACGTAGGGCGCGCCGAGCTTGTCCGCCTGCTTCATGCGCGACTTGAAGCTGCGGTCCTCGGGGTCGAGCAGCACGCGCAGCCCCGCCTCACGCAGGCGCCGCTGCAGCCGCAGCGCCCGGTCGAGGGCTCCCGCCGCGAGCGGCATCAGGAACAGGTCGCAGCGCGGCTCGGCCACCGCCGCCGGCGCGAGTGCTATCAGCCGCTCGAGCCCGACCGCGAAGCCGATCCCGGCGAGGTCGGGCCCGCCCAGGTCCTTCACCAGCCCGTCGTAGCGGCCGCCGCCCAGCACGCTGCTCTGCGCGCCGAGCGCGTCGCTCGTCACCTCGAACGTCGTGCGCACGTAGTAGTCGAGCCCCCGCACCAGCCGGTGGCTGAGGCGGTACGGGAGCCCGAGCAGCTCGAGCTGGCGGCGCACCTCGGCGAAGTGCTCACCGCAGGGCGCACACAGGTGGTCGGTGATCTTCGGCAGCGCCTCGATCGTCGCCTGGTCCTGCGGCAGCTTGCAGTCGAGCACGCGCAGCGGGTTCGTCTCCACGCGCCGCTGGCAGTCCGCGCAGAGCGACGATGCGACCTGGCGCAGAGCCTGCTGCAGCTTCGCCACGTAGGCCGGCCGGCAGTTCTGGTCGCCGACGGAGTTCAGCACCAGCTCGCTCCCCGTGACGCCGCAGGCGTCGAGGAACGCGAGCGCGAGCTCGATCACCTCGGCGTCGATCGTCGGTCTCGTGAAGCCGAAGGCCTCGACGTCGACCTGGTGGAACTGGCGGTAGCGGCCCTTCTGCGGCCGCTCGCGCCGGAACATCGGCCCGATCGCGTAGACGCGCAGCGCCGGGTCGGTGTTCATCAGGTTGTGCTCGATCACCGCGCGCACGATGCCGGCCGTCGCCTCGGGCCGAAGCGTGAGCGAGCCGCCGTCCCTGTCGGCGAACGTGTACATCTCCTTCGAGACGATGTCGGTCTCGGCGCCGATGCCGCGCGCGAAGAGCTCGGTCTCCTCGAAGACGGGGGTGCGGAGCTCGCGGTAGCCGTAGCGGGCGAAGAGCTCGCGCGCCGCCTGCTCGACCCGGTGCCAGGCCGGGATCTCCTCCGGCAGCACGTCCTTGGTGCCGCGGACGGCCTGGATCGTCACTCGCCGGCCTCGGCGCGGTATTCGTCCTTGTAGCGGACGTAGTTCTCCGCGTAGCGGCGCAGCCCCGCCCGCTCTTCCTCGGTGACGTCGCGCTTCACCTTCGCCGGCGTCCCCATCACGACGCTGCGCGGCGGGACCTGCATCCCCTCCGGCACGAGGGCTCCCGCCGCCACGATCGACTCCTCGCCCACCACGGCGCCGTTCAGGACGATGGCGCCGATCCCCACGAGGCAATGCCTCTCGATCGTGCAGCCGTGGAGCGTGACGGAGTGGCCTACGGTCACGTCGTCGGCCAGGACGGTCGGGTGCCGAACCGTCACGTGGAGCACGCAGTTGTCCTGGACGTTGGTCCGGGCCCCGAGGCGGATGCGGTTCACGTCGCCCCGGATCACGGTGTTCATCCAGACGCTCGAGTCGTCGCCCAACTCGACCGCCCCGATCACCTGGGCGGACGTGTCCACGTAGGCGCGGGAGCCCAGGACGGGCCTTATCCCCTTGTAGGAGCGAATCATGGCGCTGTCGAAAAGCGCCAGTTTAACAGAGCCGCCCTGGCCGCGCGGCCGGCTCCCGGATCTGCCGAAGCCGCAGCGAGTTAGCATAGGCCCATGGACGGGGCGCGCTCGCGCCGGGAGTTCCTGCGACAGGGTCTCGCCGCCGGCGCGGCCCTCGCGGCGGCCCCGTTGCCGGGTGCCTTCGCGCAGGCCGGTCTGCCCGGCCTCGCGGACTTGCGGGGCCTCTACCCGGACCTCGAGCGGCACTTCCTCTTCGAGTACTACCCCTGGTACGGCGGGCCGCCCGCCTATGAGCACTGGGACTACCTCGACCGCCACCCGCCGCTCGACCTGTCGACGCGCTACGTGCCGAAGCTCGGGCCGTACGACGTGCGCGCGGTCGCGACCCTCGAGCAGCACGCGCGCTGGATCCGGGACGCCGGCATCGGAGCCGTGGCGCTCTCCTGGTGGGGGCGCGACAGCTGGCAGGACCGCACGGTGCCGCTGATCCTGGACGTACTCCACGCGCACGACCTCAAGGCCACCTTCGCGCTCGAGCCGTACGCCGACGACCGCGCGCGCTACTACGCGAGCGACGTGCTGTACCTGCTGCGCGAGTACGGTGAGAAGCGGCACTGGGACGCGTTCCTGCTGCTGCGGAGCGCGAACGACCGTCTGGGGCCGGTCTTCAAGAGCTTCCGCACGGTGCTGCCCGAGACCGCGACCGACTGCCTCGGCGAGTCGCACCCCGTCGCGGACTACACAGAGGACGCGGCCTGGCGGCGGCAGACGGACTCGCTGCGCGACACGCTCAAGACCGACTTCGACCAGGTGACGCTGCTCGCGGACTCGCTCGCGTTCCCGCGCGCGGCCGACGCCGGCTTCTCGGGGATCGGCACGTACGACAACTTCATCCCGCCCGACGACTACCGCGGCTACGCCGAGGGCGCCTCGCGCGCGGGGCTCGTGTTCGCGTTCCACGTGAACCCCGGCTACGACCAGATCGAGCCGCGGCCCCAGCCGAGCGATCCCTGCTACGCGCCACGCGCCTTCGCGCCGCCCACGCCGGGGCTCGACTTCTCGACCGCCGCCGGGCGCGAGCGGGCCGCGGCCGCGTCGCTCGGCCGGATCCGCGCGTCGTGGAACGCGGCGCTCGCGCTGCAGCTCGACCCCGAGCTCGCCAACGCGCGCGCCGGCTTCCTGCTCGTGTACGTGAACTCCTTCAACGAGTGGCACGAGGGCCACGCCTTCGAGCCGATGAAGGACGAAGGCGAGCTCACGCCCGACGAGCGCGCGCTCGGCTACCGCAACCCCGCGAACGGCTCCTATCGGCTGCAGGCGCTCGCCGAGCTGCAGCGGACGCTTTTCTTGCCGGCCCTGCCGCGACCCGGCTGGCCGGTCTGTGAGCGCGGCCCGCGTTGACACGGAGTTCGTGATTCACGGAAATCGTGACATGCGTAACGTCACCGTGTCGCTCGATGAAGAGGTCGCACTGCGGGCGCGGCTCGAGGCGGCACGCCGCGACACCAGCGTGTCGCGGCTGCTCGGAAACCTGCTGAAGGAGCAGATGGCGCGCGAGAGGCGCTACGAGCGAGCCATGCGCTCGGCGCTCAAGCGAGCGCCCTTTCTCAAGACGGACGGCCGCTACCTGAGCCGCGACGAGCTGCATGAGCGCGCCCGTCTTCGTTGACACGAATGTCCTGCTCTACGCAGCCGACGCCGCGGAGGCGGACATGCAGCGCAAGGCCGCGGCCTGGCGGGCGGGAGCCGCGGCGCTCGCGACGCGGCCGCCTAGCTATCAGGTCCTGCAGGAGTTCTACGTGCAGGCCGTCCGCAAGAACCCGAAGCGGTCCGAGGCGGCCCGCGCCGAGGTCCGGGACCTGTCTCGCCTGGGAGCCGGTCGCCACCGGCGAGGCCGTGGTCGAGTCCGCATGGGGATCCTCCAGGAGCGGTTCAGCCTCTCCTTCGGGACGCGCCGATCGTCGCGGCGGCGTCCGCTCTCGACTGCGGCTTTCTCCTGACCGAGCGACCTCTCTCACGGGCAGGTCCTGCGATTCGGCATTCTCGGTCGTGACTCCGCGCCGCACGGCGCCGACAGCGCGCGTCGATCCGGCCGAGCCATGATCGCCGCGTGAGGCTTTCGCGCGCGGCGGACACCCGGACAGGCGCGCTCCTCGCGCTGCTGCTCCTCGCGGTCAATATCCTGTCGGTGGCCTCGGCGCTCGGCTTCCTGCACAAGGCGAAGCAGGTGAAGGAGTACGACCACTGGCGCTACATCGAGATGGCGCGCGGGGCCGAGGGCAAGCCACAGCTGCAGCGCGAGCCACCGTACTGCTTCCGCCTCGCCGTTCCGGCGATGGCGCGCGGGCTGATGCGGCTCGGCCTCCCGGAGAACGCGGCCTTCTACCTCGTCACGAACGCCGCGCTCTTCGGCTTTCTGCTGCTGCTCTGGCTGCACCTGCGCGACCTCGGCTTCTCGCTGCCGCTCCGGGTGACGGGCCTCCTCGTCGCCGGTTTCACGCAGGGGGCCGTGCGCTGGTTCGAGTACCAGTACTGGATGAGCGACCCCGTCGCGCTCTGCCTGGTCATGCTGGCGTTCTTCCTGGTCGAGCGCGGGCGCTGGCGCGCGCTCGGCGCCGCGAGCGTGGCCGCGGCCTTCGTGCGGGAGACCTACGTGCTCGTCTACCCGTACGTGTTCCTGCGCGAGCTGCGGCTGGGGCGGAGCTTCGGCCGCGCGCTCGCGCGGAGCGCGACGGTCGCCGCGCTGCCGCTCGCGGTGCTCGTCGCGATCCGGCGCCTCGTCGTCCCCAGCCAGCCGGACGCGTTCGTACCGGGCATCGTCGACAGCATGGGGTTCCGGATCGCGCACCTCCTGGACAACCAGCCCTACGTCGTCAGCATCGGTGCGTTCGGCGTGCTGGTGCCGCTCGTGCTGCTCTATCCCGGCCAGCTTCCGCGGCTCGCGCGCCGGCACTTCGACCGCGCGCTCTACGTGGCCTCGGTCTACGCGACGCTCGTGATCTCGAACAACAACGAGCGGCCGCTCGCCTACGCGCTGCCCGCGCTGGTGCCGGCCGCGCTCTACGTGCTGCGGGCCTTCCTGGCGGACTCGAAGCTGAAGGTGGCGTGGGTGTGCGGGACGGTCGTGGCGCTGCAGGTGCTCTTCTGGTCGGGCCAGCAGTTCGCCGAGATCGGCTCGAGCATCTACCAGCCCGTCAACTGGACGACGGTCGCGGCGATGGCCTTCGGGTGGCTCGCGGCCCAGGCCGCGCTCCACCGCGCAGGAAGACAACCCGCCACGCCCGTAGCGGCGGCCTGAGGCGCCCCTCTCAGAATCCGCGCATCACCGGAAAGTCCGCCGCGCGGTAGTCGCGGCACGACGGCCCGCCGGGCGGCCCGGTGCAGAGCCAGCCGCGCGCGCAGAGCGCGTCGCGCACGGCATGGGCCGCCACGCGGTGGCCGAGCGGGCTCGGGTGCACGACGTCCACGCGCAGGTCCCGGAACGGGTAGGCCGAGAAGCAGTCGAGGAGGTCCAGCGCGCCCAGCGACTCGGCCTCGGCCGCCTCCACGACGGCTCGATGCAGCTGCCGGTGCGGGTAGCGGTCGAAGCGCTCGCCGAGCACCGGCACGACGACGACGAGGGCCGGGATGTCGCGCCCGGCGAGCACGCTGCGGAGCACCTTGAACTGCGCCGTGAGCGCCTTCTTCTGCTCGTCGAGCGCCACCGCGTAGAGCCGGCCCTCGAGCGGATTCTTGGCGCGCACGAACGCGCGCCGCGCGTCGAGCTCGGTCAGCCGGTACTCGACCCAGGCGAAGAGCCGCGAGCGGTCGACCAGCCACTCGCGCACGGCGCCGAGCGCGGTGCGGCGCCTCTCGCTCCGCTCCTGCACGAGCCCGAGCTCGTAGGAGAAGAGGCCTTCGAGGTCGTTGAGGCAGAACAGCACGACGACCACGTCGGGCGCGAAGGCGAGCGCCTTGGCGCGGAGCGCTTCGACCTCCTGCTCCAGGTTGTAGCCGGGCACGCCGAAGTTCAGCACCTCGACGCCACCGCCCCCGGGCGCCGCGCGCAGGAGCGCCTCGAGCTGGCGCGCGAGGCCGCGCTCGTCGGCGACCCAGTAGCCGAAGGCTATGGAGTCGCCGAGCACCGCCACCCGGCGCACGCCGGGCGGCTTGTCGAGCGTCGTCTCCGGGCCGCGCAGGCCCAGCTCGTTCACGCGGTACTCGACCTCGGCACGCGCGAGCCCGCCCGGCCGCAGCTCGAAGCGCAGCCTGGGATCGTCGCTGCGGCGCACCGTCGCCCGGTTGATCTGGACCGTGCCCACCGGCACGCGCGCGACGCGGAAGCCGGCCTCGAGCAGCCCGATCGTCACGACCACGCTGGCGGCGGCCAAGGCGAGCGACCGGAGGCTCGCGCGGAGGAATGACGGCACGCCGGGCTAGGTGTCCCTGCTCGGCACGCGGTTCCCCCGTGCGGTGGAGCTGAGACGCGGTCGGTCGTGAGTCGAGACGGCCATCGGGTCTGCGCTGAATTGTAGTCGCGGAGCCTTCGTCCGAAGCCGGCCTCGCCGCCGGCCGGGAGCTGCAAGCGCCGCCCGCGTCACGAACTCGTGCTAGCGTGGTTGGGTCGTGATGCCGGCCCGACGGCTCCCCGCCTCCTTCCGGGCCGCTCTCTCCGTGGTCGGAGCGGTTTTTTCTCTCGCGATCCAGGGGAGCTGTGTCGGGAACGCGCGAGAGGGCGTCGCCTCGGGCGGTCCGGTATGGCTCGAGCCGGTGCCGGCGCCCGCGGCGGCGATGGCCCAGCCGGCGGTGTTCCGGTGGACGTCCGTCGCAGGAGCGGACGGCTACCGGCTGCGCGTCGGCACCACGCCCGGCACGAGCGACGTGTTGAACATCCCGGGCATCTCCGGCTCGGCCACGTCGTATCCTGTTCCCGGCGAGCTGCCCGCGCTCAAGCCGCTCTACGCCCGAATCTCCGCACGCGTCGCCGGGGAATGGCGCCACGCGGAGGTTCGCTTCACGGCCGATCGCATCGCCGCCGAGTGGGTCTACCCTGCCGCCGGCTCGCCCACCGGTCGAGCCAGGCCGGACGTTCGAATGGACTACGGTGTCCAACGCGAGCGCGTATCGCGTCACGATCGGGACGGCCCCCGGCCTCACAGACGTGCTCGACCGCACGCTGTCGGGCAGCACCCGGCTCGACGTCGCCGGCCTGCCGCGCGGACGCCGCCTGCTCGCCCGCGTCTCGACCCAGATCCGCGGCAGCTGGCACTCGCGCGACAGCGATTTCGCGGTGCGGCTCGGCTATGGCGCGGCGCAGCCGATCCATCCCCGGCCTGGCGGCACCGCGGACGCCCGGCGCCCCTTCGCGTGGCAGACGGTGCCCCTGGCCGTCGGCTATCGCCTGCGCATCGCCCGAGCCGCGAAGGCTCGACCCTCTTCGACAGCGGCGTCGTGAGCGTCACTCGCGTGTTCGCGCCGGCGCTGCCGGCCGACCGCACGCTGTCCGCGACACTCAGCACCGTCTACGCCGACCGCACGCTCGAGCGCTCCTTCGAGTTCCGGGCCGGCCCAGGCGCGCCGGACGAGCGCCGGCGCGTCGAAGCGGCCTTAGCCGCCACCGTCGACGTCCGCGCGATGGCCGGCCCGCTCGGCGCGTGGCCGCGCACGCCGCTCGCCGAGGTGGTCGGCCAGCAGGGCGTGACGGGCCCGGGCTGCGTCGAGCTCGCGCTCACGCTGGTGCGCGTGCTGGAGCAGCAGCGCACCGGGCTCGCCGCGCGACCGTTCAACACCTGCCTGCTCGGGAATTCCTACGACTGTCACACGCTGGTCGAGCTCGAGCTGCCGAGCAGCGGCCGCTGGATGCTGCTCGACCCGACGTTCGCCGTCACGGCTCGCCGGCGCGGCGGCGAGTGGGCGACCGCGCGCGAGATCTCGAACGCGGTGCGCCGCGAGGACTGGACGAGCATCCGGTTCGTGCCGCTCGCCGAGGCCAGCCTCGCGTGGCTGCGCGCGTACTACATCGACTACCCGCTCCTGTACGTGTCGCCCTTCGGGGAGGAGCGGCCGCACCCGAACGGCGGCCCCTCGATCCTCCGGTACTACGAACGCGTCCCCGTGCCGGTCAAGCAGCAGGGGGCTTACGCCATCCGGTGCCGCAATTCGTCGGCAGCAGAGGTGGTGCTCGACGGCCGCCCCACCGTGGTGACCTGCCAGGGGCGGGATGCGCTCTCCGAGACCCGCTCCGCATCGTCGATCGAAGTGCCCGACGACGACGCCGATGTGTACAGGTTGCGCCGCTCGGTCTTCTGAGTGCCCGCTGGAGGCGTCCCAGGGCTGAACCACGAAGTCGGTCTCGTCCTCTGCGGCGGGCCATCGCTAGCAGAGGTCGAAGCCGAAGCGGTGCGCGCACGACCTCGCCCTGGTGGAGCGCAGATCTCGTCATCGCTGAGGCGGGCGTATCCTGTATCCAATCTTGGACGCGCGGCGGCCGGCATTGACCCCCTCCCGGGGCTTCGCTATCGTGCCGCCTTCGGCAGCGCCCGGCCCGAACGAGCGGAGAGGATCCCCGTGAAGAGCGACTTCGGTTTCGGCGGCACCCGCGCGGTGCCGCCGCCCGTCAACGAGCCCGTCAAGTCGTACGCCCCCGGCAGCCCCGAGCGGGCCGAGCTCAAGACGCGCCTCGCGCGACATGGCGCGCGTCAACGACGCACATCCCGCTCGTGATCGGCGGCAAGGAGATCCGCACCGGCGACACCGCCCGGGCCGTGATGCCGCACGAGCACGCGCACGTGCTCGGCGACTGGCACAAGGCCTCGAAGGAGCACGTCGCGCAGGCCGATCGAGGCGGCAGCCACCGCGCACCGCGACTGGGTCGCGCTGGCCGTGGGAGGACCGCGCTGCCGTCTTCCTGCGCGCGGCGGAGCTCCTCGCCACGAGCTGGCGCGCGACGCTCAACGCCGCCACGATGCTCGGGCAGTCGAAGACCGCGTTCCAGGCCGAGATCGACGCGGCCTCCGAGCTCATCGACTTCTGGCGCTTCAACCCGGCCTACGCCCAGCACCTCTACGCCGAGCAGCCGCTGTCGAACCACACGATGTGGAACCAGCTCGACTACCGGCCGCTCGAGGGCTTCGTCTACGCCGTGACGCCGTTCAACTTCACCTCGATCGCGGGCAACCTGCCGACGGCGCCCGCGCTGATGGGCAACACCGTCGTCTGGAAGCCGGCCTCGTCGGCGATCCCGAGCGCCTTCGCGATCATGAAGCTGCTCGAGGCGGCCGGGCTGCCGCCGGGCGTCATCAACTTCGTGCCCGGCGACGCCGCGACGGTGTCCGACGTGGCGCTGAACCACCGCGACCTGGCGGGCGTGCACTTCACGGGCTCGACCGCCGTCTTCAACTCGATGTGGCGCACGATCGGCGCCCAGATGGACCGCTACCGCTCGTACCCGCGCATCGTGGGCGAGACCGGCGGCAAGGACTTCATCGTGGCGCACGCCTCGGCCGACGCGCAGGCGCTCGCGGTCGCGATCGTGCGCGGCGGCTTCGAGTACCAGGGCCAGAAGTGCTCGGCCGTCAGCCGCGTCTACGTGCCGCGCTCGCTCTGGGGCGAGGTGCGCGACCGCGCCGTCGCGATGATCGGCGAGCTGCGCGTCGGCGACGTGCAGGACTTCCGCAACTTCATGGGCGCGGTGATCGACAAGAAGGCGTTCGACGGCATCTCGGGCTACCTGGCCGAGGCGCGCAAGAGCGCCACGATCGTGGCCGGGCGGCGGCGTCAACGGCGACAGGGGCTGGTTCATCCAGCCGACGCTCGTCGAGACCGCCGACCCCGGCTACAAGCTGCTCTGCGAGGAGATCTTTGGCCCGCTGGTGACCGCCTTCGTCTACGACGACGACAAGTGGCCGGACACGCTGCGGCTCGTGGACGAGACCTCGCCCTACGCGCTGACCGGGGCCGTCTTCGCCAACGAGCGCCAGGCGGTGCGCGAGGCCGCGGCCGCGCTGCGCGGCGCGGCCGGCAACTTCTACGTCAACGACAAGCCCACCGGAGCCGTCGTCGGCCAGCAGCCGTTCGGCGGCGCGCGAGCGTCGGGCACGAACGACAAGGCCGGCTCGAAGCTGAACCTCGTGCGCTGGGTGAGCGCGCGGGCGATCAAAGAGACGTTCGCGCCGCCGCGCGACTTCCGCTACCCGTTCATGGACGAGGAGTAGCCGCGCAGGGCCAGCCCGACGAGAGCGCCGCCGAGCACCAGCCAACTCGAGTTGACGCGGAAGCGGCTCAGCAGCACGGCGCTCGCGAGCGCGAGGGCCAGCGTGGGGAGGTCCACGAGCGCGGCGCGGCCGAGCTGAGCTGTCACGAGCGCCATCAGCGCGATCGAGGCCGCGTTGACTCCGTCCAGGAACGCACCCGCGATCGGCGAGCGGCGGATGCGCGGAACGAGCGGCCCGGAGAGCGCCACGAACACGAACGCGGGAAGGAAGATCCCGACTGTTGCCAGGATCGCCCCGGGTGAGCGACCGAGCAGGTAGCCGATGAAGGTGGCCGTGGTGAAGACCGGTCCGGGAGTCACCTGCCCTACCGCCACCGCATCCAACAGCTGGCGTTCACGCAGCCAGCCCCAGCGCTCGACGAGGTCCGCCCTCAGGAACGCGAGCAGCACGTAACCGCTGCCGAAGAGCACGGATCCCACCTTCAGGAAGATGAAGAACAGCGGCACGAGTCCGAACGGCAGCGCGCTTGCTGCCGGCACCGCCGCGAGACCGACGAGCGGACCGAGCGGCACGACCCCGAGGGCGGCTCGCCGCACCCGGAGCTCGCGCGCCAGGCGAGCGCTGGCCATCACGGCTCCGGCGAGGAACAGCACCAGCAGCTCGTGGACCCCGGCCGCGGCCGCCACGAGCGCCGCGGCTCCGACCGCGGCGACCCCGCGGGTGCGGGTGGCGGCGGCCCGGCCCAGACCGAGGAGCGCCTGCAGCACGACGGCGATCACGACGGGCCTCACGCCGTAGAGCAGGCCCGCCGCCGCCGGCAGCGTGCCGAAGCGCACGTACGCATAGGCGAGGCCCCAGACGATCAGGAACGCCGGCAGAATGAACGAGACGCCGGCCACGGCGAGACCGGGCCAGCCGGCCCGGAGGTGGCCGATGTGGATCGCCATCTCGGTGGAGTTCGGTCCCGGGATCAGGTTCGTGGCGCCCACGAGGTCGAGAAAGCGCTCGCGGCTCAGCCAGCCGCGGCGACGCACCACCTCGTCCTCCATCAGTGCCAGGTGCGCGGCCGGACCGCCGAAGCCCACGAGCCCAAGCTTCAGAAAGAGCGCGGCGAGCTCCGCGAGGCGCCCGCTCTGGGCCGTCCGCGGCTCAGGCGTCGTCCGAGCCTGGATTTCGCTCATGCTTGACGCTCCGATCGCACCGAACCTATCATGCTAATTTACGGCAACCGATATCGGTTCTCGTAATGCCTGCGGGCCGGCCGAGCCGCCGGACGCGGAACCATGGGAGGACGAGGATGCGAAGGGCGAGCGTCGAACGCGGTTCCCTGCTGGCGACGGGTGCGCTGCTCGGGGCGGCGACGCTCGGGCTCTTGCGGAGTGCTCCGCGCTCGGCGGAGGCTGTGCAGACCGCCGCTCCGCCGGCTGCCGCCGAGGGCGCCGAGGGCGCCGAGGGCGCCGAGGGCGCCGAACTGCGATTGCGCGTGGAGCGCCTCGAGGGCAAGGCGTCCGACCAGTCCCACGCCATGGCCGACGTCGGCTACCACTACGCGAACCTCTGGTTCGCGGGCGAGAAGGAGAACTGGCCGCTCGCGGAGTTCTGCCTCGACGAGACGCGCTCGCACCTGCGCTGGGCTGTTCGCATCATCCCCGTGCGAAAGACCCCAGCCGGCCAGGACCTCGAGCTCAAGGGCATACTCGACGCTCTCGAGACGAGCGTGCTCGCGGACGTGCGCAAGACGATCGAGACGCGCGACCACGCGGCTTTCGAGGCGGCTTACAAGGCGGCGCTCGAAGGCTGCTACGCGTGCCACAAGTCCGCTGGCAAACCCTATCTGCGCCCTCGGGTACCGGACGCTCCCCCCGCGCCCATCCTGAACTTCGATCCCGCAGCGACGTGGCCGCAATAGCCGCGGACAACGCGAGCCCGCGGGCGTTGCGCGCGCACGCCGCTGTGAAAGACGTGAGCCGCGAGATCCTGCTCGGCTTCTGGAAGGCCCACATCCTGCACCACGCTGCCGAGGTGGAGGGCGTCCACGGCCTCTGGATCCTCGAGGAGCTGCGCCGGCACGGCTACCAGCTGAGCCCCGGCACGCTCTATCCGTTGCTCGATCGCATGCAGCGGCTCGGCTGGCTCCGCGCTCGGTCGGCCGGGCGTGGGCTTCGCGCGCGTAAGGATTACTACCTGACGCCGGCTGGCCGGACGGTCCTGGATGTCGTCCGCGCCGGTGTGCGCGAGCTGCACGACGAGCTCGTCGAGGAATCGGCCACGAGCCGGGCGAGGCGCATTCGATCCCGACGGCGCGCAGGAGGTCGCGGCTGAGGCGACGGCCGCCCTGCCCTACGGCAGCGGGGTCTGAAGCTCGGTCGCGAGGCGCTCCAGGAAGTAGCCGACGTCGGTCACGAGGCCGATCGCCTGCATGGAGCCGCGGTTGCCGAGCTTGACCGGCACCGACTCGAGCATGTCGACGCAGATCGTGCGCACGCGCGCCGGCAGCAGGTTGCCGATCGCGATCGAGTGCAGCGCCGACGCCAGCATCAGGCAGCAGCCCGCCCCGCGCAGCGCCTCGACGTACGCCTTCTGCGCGAGCACGGTGTCCGTGATGACGTCGGTGAGCGGGCCGTCGTCGCGGATCGAGCCGGCGAGCACGAACGGCATGCCGCGCTTCACCGCCTCGTACATGACGCCGGACTTGACGAGCCCGCCCTCGACGGCCTGGCGCACGCCGCCCAGCCGGTTGACGGCGTTGATCGCGTAGAGGTGGTTGCGGCTGCCGCCCTCGACCGAGCGGCCGCTCGTCTGGCACACGCCGAGGCTCGTGCCGACGATCGCCTTCTCGAGGTCGTGCACGGCGAAGGCGTTGCCGGTCAGGATCACGTCGATCCAGCCCTCGCGCACCAGGCCGGCGAGCGCCGTCGCGCCGCCGGAGTGGACCACGGCGGGTCCCGGCACGACCACGATCCGCTCGCCGGAGGCGCGCACGCGCTTCATCTCGCGCGCCGCAGCCTTGATCACGATGCCCTTGTTGACCTCGGCCGAGACGTCGTTCGACATGAAGCCGAAGACGGCGTAGTCGCGGCTGCGCTCGAGCGGCCGCACGCGGATCCCGGGGCCGCGCAGCGCCACCTTCTCGCCCTGCCGCACCTGGCGCTGCTTCACGCAGTGGGGCACGCCGTCGCGCAGCACCAGCGCCGAGTCCATCTTCTGGTCCGCGGCCTCCACCCAGCGGCCGTCTATCCGCACCAAAGTGTCGAAGTTCGTGGTCGAGTAGAAGTCGTCGGGCAGGATCCCGTCGAGCTCCGCCGGCGCGAAGCGGCAGTCCTGCACCTCGCTGGTCGCGCCCAGATAGCGGAGCGCCTCGAGGATGCGGTCGAGCCCGTGCGGGTCGCGCGCGCGCACCTCGATGCGCGTGAAGGACGGCTCGTCGTTGCTGCGCCCGACCCGGAACTCCTGGACCTCGAACTCGCCGCCCTCCTCGACCACGCGGTCGAACACACGCCGCAGGATGTCGGAGTCGATCAGGTGGCCTTCGAGCGTGAGCGTTTCGCGGACCATGGAGCTCACCGGCGCGGGCCTAGAGACGCGGCAGCGTCAGGCCCTGCTGCTTCTGGTACTTGCCCTTCTTGTCGGCGTACGAGGTCTCGCACGCCTCGCTGCCCTCGAAGAACAGGAACTGCGCGATGCCCTCGCCGGCGTAGATTCGCGCCGGCAGCGGCGTCGTGTTCGACACCTCGAGCGTGACGATGCCCTCCCACTCGGGCTCGAGCGGGGTGACGTTCACGATGATGCCGCAGCGCGCGTAGGTGGACTTGCCCAGGCAGCAGACGAGCACGCCGCGCGGGATCCGGAAGTACTCGATCGTGCGCGCGAGCGCGAACGAGTTGGGCGGGATGATGCACTCGGCCGCCTGCACGTCGACGAACGAGCGCGGGTCGAAATGCTTGGGGTCGACCACCGTGTTGTTGATGTTGGTGAAGATCTTGAACTCGTCGGCGATGCGCGCGTCGTAGCCGTACGACGACAGCCCGTACGAGATCACGCCCTCGCGCACCTGCTTGTCGCTGAAGGGCTCGATCATCCCGTGCTCGAGCGCCATCTTACGGATCCACCGGTCCGCCATCACCGACATGACACCTCCGCCGCTGCCTCGTCGACGCTCGCAAGCATTCCACGCCAGCCGCCGGCGAGCAACCAGGCGGCCCGCGCGGACAGACTCGTCGCGGCGGCCGTCCGAGCGACGAACTACGGGTGCTTCTTGTAGGGCGGCCGTCCCGCCGCGAGCGACGCTTTTGTAGACTGTGGGCGTTTTCCGACGTGCGTGTCGCTTCGTGGCAGGCCGGCCCCTCGCGCCAGCCCGTCTCTCAAGCCGACAGCTCGGCGCCTGGCTCGCGATAGGTCTCGAGAGCGTGCGCGAGGCCGCGCCGGGTCTCCTCGCTCGGCGAGCGACCGTCGGAAGCGCTCAGCAGGAAGCGGTCGCACGCCTCGCCGTAGCGCGTCGCGACCCACATCTCGCGCGGCACGAGGCCGTGCTCCGTCAGGATGCGCAGCAGGCTGCCCAGGAAGCCGACCCGGTCCGGCCCGCGCACCTCCAGGTAGATGAACCCGCCCCGCTCGGGCGAGCCGTCCACGTCGAACCCGTCCAGCACGAGCGGCGGCGCGAAGGGGGGCGGCGGCTCGAGCGTCAGCGAGACGTAGTCGACGCTCTCGGGGTCGGCGCCGCCCGCGACCGGCATCACCAGGAACTCGGCGCCCCACGAGCCCGAGGCTTCCTGGCGGGCAAAGCCGTTGAGGATCGAGATGCCGAGGTTCGAGAGGCCGCGCGTGAAACGGTCGGCCCAGAGCGGGTGGAGCGGACCCCAGAGCTGCACCGAGTGCAGCCTTCCGGTGTGGGCGCAGACGCGGTGCCCGGCCTGGGCCCGCTCCGTCCCCGGCAACAGCACGAAGGCGTCGTGGAGAGCTCTCATGTCGGCTGCGGACTGCAAACCCCGTGCTGAGGCGGCCTCGGCCGGGTCGCAGCTGCGAACTCGCGATGGGCCTTGGTCTTGCGGCCGATTATTCGCCCTCGGCTCTTGACGCCGCCTTGGACAGTCTCGTACGAAACGGCTTATCAGGCGACAAATATGTCCCCATCACGACCGCGCCGGATCTCGCCCAGCCGGCCGGCCTGGTAGTCGGCGATCGCCTGGTGGATCTCGGCCTCGGTGTTCATCACGAAGGGACCGTAGCGGGCGACCGGCTCGCGCAGCGGCCGACCGGCGAGGAGCAGCAATCGCGCGCCCGCGCCCGCGTCTCCCGGCACCGACAGCGTGACGCTCGTGCCCGGCCCGAGCAGCCCGAGCTCGCCTTCCCCGAGCTCGAGCGCCTCGTCGCCGGCCCGCACGCGCCCCTCGAAGACGTAGACGAAGGCGTTGTGGTCCGCGGCGACGGGCTGCTCGACCCGCGCGCCCGGCCGCAGCGTCCAGTCCTGGTAGACGATCGGCGTGCGCGTGTCGATCACGGCTCGGACAAAGAGCGCCTCGCCCGCGATCACGCGCACCTGCGCCAGGCCGTCCTCGGTCGCCGCTTCGGGAATGCGGCCCGCGGGTACCTCCTGGTAGCGCGGGTCCATCAGCTTGTCCCGCGCGGGCAAGTTGACCCAGAGCTGGAAGCCGTGGACACGGCCTCCGCGCTCGCGGACCTCGCGCGCGGGCATCTCGGAGTGGACGACGCCGCGCCCGGCCGTCATCCACTGCACGTCGCCGGGGCCGAGGGCGCCTTTGTGGCCGGCGGAGTCCTCGTGCTCGAACGCGCCCGACAGCATGTAGGTGACGGTCTCGAACCCGCGGTGCGGGTGGTCCGGCGCGCCCTTGGCTTCGCCGGGCGCATAGTCCGCCGGGCCCATCTCGTCGAGCAGCAGGAACGGATCGACGAGGCCCAGCGCCGTGGACGGGAACGGCCGGCGCACCACGAAGCCGCCCCCCTCGAGCTGCGTGTGCGCGCTCACGACACGATCGACACTGCGGCTGCGCATCTCTCCTCTCCTCAGGCCGCGAGCCGCGGCTCGTGCGCGGCCGGCGCCGGCGCCTCGCCCGCGTGGCGGCGGCTCGTGTCGAACGCCCACGCGCCCGGACCCTGCGCGGCCAGGTAGAGCGAGAGCCAGCTGTAGACGATCGCCAGCTCGCCGCCGTTCAGGATCGGCCAGAAGCCCTTCCCCGCGTGGCCCATGAAGTACGCGAACGCCATGAGCCCGCTCGTCAGGAACGCCGTCCCCCGCGTGAAGAGGCCGAGCGCCAGGAGCGCCCCGCCCACGAGCTCGATCGGGCCCGCGATCCAGACGATGAAGCCCGGCACCCCTGCGGGAACGCCGCCGAACGCGCCGAACTTCTGAGCGCCGTGGCTCGCCAGCAGGATACCCACCAGGATGCGGGTCACCCCCAGGATCTCCGGAGCCCGCCTCGAAAGCCTCGCGAACATCGCTCCCCTCCTTGGCTATCGCTTTATTCTTGATAGCTGCTTCCCTATGGGAAGTATACTAGGCCCGGGGATGTCGTCTGTCAAGTTGCTTTCCTGGAGAAAGGAAGCTCGGTAGAATCCGGGACGTGAGGCACGTGGATCCGGGCTGCAAGGCCTTCCAGACGGCCATCGACGTGCTGGCCCGGCCGTGGAGCGGGCTGATCCTGGGCTTGCTGGGCCGGGGGAAGCTGCGCTTCAGCGAGCTCGAGGCGCAGGCGCACGGCGTCGGCGCCAAGACGCTCTCCGCGCGGCTCAAGGAGCTGGAGGCGCGCGGCCTCGTCGCGCGCTGCGTCGAAGGCGGCCCGCCGGTCCGCGTCTGCTACGCGCTCACGCCCAAGGGGCACGCGTTCGAGCGCGTGGCCGAGGCGATCCAGCGCTGGGGACAGCAGCTGGTCGACGAGCCGAAGCGCGGCTAGACGAGCGCGATGCCGCGGTCTCCGGCGCGTCCGAGCCGTGGATCCTCGTTGCGGATCGAGATGCCGAGGTTCGAGAAGCCCCGCGTCCCCTCTCGGACACCCTTCACGCGCGTGGCTCCGCAGCCTCCCCGAGATCGTCCTCGATCCAGGCTTCGAGCAACGTGTAGGTGACCGCCAGCACCACGGGTCCGACGAAGATCCCGATCAAGCCAAAGCCGATCAGCCCGCCGATTACGCCCCCGAAGATCAGCAGGAGCGGCAGGTCTGCCCCCTTCTTGATCAGCATCGGCCGCAGGACGTTGTCCAGGGTGGACACGAAGATGCTCCACACCAGCAGGAAAGTCGCCCAGCCGTTCTCGCCCGTCCAGTACATCCAGCCGACCGCCGGGAACAGGACAAGAGACGGCCCCAGTTGAGCGATGCACAGCATCATCATCACCGCGGACAACACGGACGCGAAGGGAACACCGGCCACCGCCAGACCGATTGCTCCCAACAGCGTTTGGACGACGGCCGTCACACCGACGCCCAGCGCCACGCTTCGAATGGCCTTTCCTGCCAGCAGGACGGAGTCCTCGCCGCGCGGACCGGCCAGACGCCGGCCGAAACGACGAACGCCGCTCGCGGCCGTCTCGCCGCTCGAGTACATGATGGCGGAGAGAATCACGACCAGCAGGAACTGGACCAGCGTGCCCCCGAGACTGCCCGCCTGGTCGAACACCCACAACGCTGCGCCCGAAATGTAAGGTCCCAGTCTCGCTTCGAGGCCTGCAGGACCGGCATTCGCCCAGGCCGCCAACGTCTCGGAGAGCCGCTTGCCGACGAAGGGCAGCTTTCCCACCCACTCCGGCGGCTGCGGCAAACCCGATTCCGCGAGCTTCGTCGCCAGGCCGCTCAGCTCTTGCGAGTGCTCGGCAATGGTGTCGATCGCCGCCCAAAGCGGAATCACGAGCAGAAGCAGCAGGCCCAGCGTCATCACTGCCACTGCCGGAGCTCGGCGGTTGCCGAGTCGCCTCTCCACGGACTTCAGGATCGGCCAGGTCGCAACGACCAGCATCGTCGCCCAGACCGTCGCTGCGAGGAATGGAAACAGGATCCAGAGCGACCCGGCGATCAGCAGCAGGAGGCAGATGACCGCCAACATGGTCCTGGTCAGGTCCTGGCGGATGGCGTTCGTTGGGTAATCCTCAGCTCTTGTTGCCGACGGTGCTGATTCTGACATGGGACAGTCGATGGACTGTCAGTCGAGGAGGTGGAATGCCGGGTGAGAGTCGTCGTCATCGACGCCTCCGAAGCGGAGCACTGTTGGCTCCGTTCATCAGCGTCGATGACGACCGTTGGCGAACGGATGCGCTACTTCTGTCTCATTCCATCGATGCTGGTAGTGGCCGCGGCCGAGGCGGCGTCGATCTTCACGAACATCTCTTTCGCGCGGGCGTTGAGCTTTGCCGCATCGGGCTTCAGGCTCGCGAGCGCCGCCGGGTTCAGATCGTTGCCCAGGAACGTGATCTGTTCCTTGAGGCCGCCGAGGAATGCGTCGTACTCGCCCCGGGCGTCCTTGCCGGCCGTGGCGATCTTCCCGTAGCGGGCCTCGGTTGCCACGAGTCTGTCCTGGCTCTTCTGCTTCAGTTCGGGACTGCTGATGGTCTCGACGTTCGTCTTCCAGGAAGCGAAGAGCTTCTGCCCTTCCACGTCCATCTCTTCCTTCCGCCGCGTCACGTCGGCCACGCGGTCCTCGCTGTCCTTGACCGCCTTGCCGAGGTCCTTGTAAGACGCCTTCGGATCGGCGGCCTGGCCCTCCACGAGCGTGTTGTAGGTCGCCAGGGTCTTCTCGAGCTGCTGTTTGGCCTCGGCCACCGCCTTCACGGTCTGTTCGCCCTTCTTGATGAGGTCTTCAGTCTGGTTGACGCCTTCCTGGGCGCCAGCGAGACTGCCCGCCAGCAACATCGTGGAAATCGCGAATATCCGTTTCATACTCTTGTCTCCTTCTGAGCATCAACCGCTCGCGGTCGATGTTCGGGTCTGTCCGTTCGAAACATGGGCACGCGCCATCAGGCCGTCTTTCCCAGGAGCAGCGACACGTAGGGGGACGTGTTCCTGAGCACCACCCCGTCTCCCGCGAATCGGCGCAGTGTGGCGAGGCCGACGTCGTCGATCGTCATGAGGTTCTGGAGGTCGAGAACGAGGCCTTGCCGGCGGCCAGCGCACGCTTCGTCGAGCTGGTCCGAGCCCTCACCGGCGAGACGGCCATCGACACGGATGACCGTTCTCGCTTCTGTGTCCTGCACGATCGTCAGGCGTAGCAGCATCCATTTGCCCTGGGTTCACCCAGTCAGGAGAGCAAGAAGGGGGCCGAGAGGTTTGTGATCGAAGCGCACGGCTTCAACGAGGTGCTGAGTCAATCACTTGGGCTCGCACGGCGCCTGAATGCCGACAGGGACCCTGTTCCCCGGGCGCCACCGCATGTGGTGAGTCGCAAGTCGCTTTGATCGGCTCGATGGCATTCGACCAGAGCTCTGTTCCCGCCGACGTTCTCCAACCGTCTGAGCTCGCTGATGGTTCAGCTCGAAGGTTGACCGGGAGGCACGACCGGGCCACGATGCCCACAGCGCCACCGACCCGCATGTCGTCGCCGCCACATTCGGTGGGGAGCCGCGCGGGTGATGACGGAGAGAACGCGGAGAATCAAGCCTGAAAGACGTTTCGAGCGTGACCGCCGGCGGACGAACCGACTCTCTCGCCTTCGAGGAAGCCCTGGCCGGGCTGAGCGCCCGGTTCGTCGCGCTGCCCACTCACGCCATCGACGCCCACATCGAGAGCACGATCGGCCGGCTGGGAGACCTGCTCGGCCTGGATCACGCACAGGTGGCACGGCGCCAGCCCCTGACGCCTTTCCTCACCGTGACCCATCATTGGAACCGGCCGGGTTGCCCGGCGGCGCCCTTCATCTCCTCCGTAGAAGGAGAGCTGCCCTGGTTGGCGGCCCGCCTCGCACGGGAAGAAACCGTCGCCTTGGGAAGCGTGGACGACCTGCCTCCGGAGGCCGTACACGAGAGAGAGCGCATGCGGCGTCACGGCCTCCGCTCCGCCCTGGCCTTGCCACTCGCTGTCGGTGGCCAGGACATCGGCGTGTTCGGGCTCGCGACCCGTCGCGGCCCGTGCGACTGGACGCCCAGGCTCCAGGAGCGGCTGCGCCTCGTGGGCGAGATCGTGGCGAGCGCTCTCTTCCGCAAGGAGGCGGAGGATGCACTGCGCCGCGCCCTCGACTTCGAGACCCTGGTTTCCCGGCTCTCCCGCGACTTCGTCCACCTGCCGCCCGAGGCGGTGGACCAGCAGATCGCCACATGGCTCCGCGAGATCGCCGCGTTCCTCGACCTCGACCACGCGAGTGTCCTGCAAGGCTTCGAGGCCTCCGACACGTGGCGGCTCTCGCACCAATGGACCCGTTTCGGCGAGAGTCCCCTTCCCGCCCTCGAGGCCAATGAGGCCTGCCCCTGGTGGGCCGCGGAGGTGCTGCGCGTGTGCAAGCCGGTGACGGTCTCCCGCCTCGAGGACCTGCCGCCGGAGGCCGTCCGCGAGAAGGAGACGCTCCAGGGTCTGGGCGTCCGGTCCCTGGCCGCGCTGCCGCTGGTGAGTGCCGGGAACGTACGGGGCGTCCTCACGCTTGCGTTGTTCCGATACGAGCGCGAGTGGCCCCCCGAAGTCGTGGAACGCCTCCAGGTTTGCACCGACGTCGTCGCGAACGCTCTCGCTCGGACGCGAGCGGAGACGGAGCTCCGGACGGCACTCGCCCAGAACGAGAAGCTGCGCCGCCAGCTCGAGGCCGAGAACCTGTACCTGCGCGCGGAGATCGAGGAAGCCCACGACTTCGGCGAGATCGTGGGCCAGAGCGCGATGCTGCGCGCCGCCTTGCACAAGGCCGACCAGGTGGCCGGCACCGACACCCCGGTGCTGATCGTGGGCGAGACGGGCACGGGCAAGGAGCTGCTCGCCCGCGCACTCCACGCCCGCAGCCGACGCGGATCACGCGCGCTCATCACGGTGAATTGCGCGGCCCTGCCGTCCACCCTGATCGAGAGCGAGCTCTTCGGACACGAGAAGGGGGCCTTCACGGGAGCGATAGCGGCCAAGCCCGGACGCTTCGAGCTCGCGGAGGGCGGCACTCTTTTCCTCGACGAGATCGGCGAGCTGGACCCGGGCGTGCAGGCCAAGCTTCTGCGCGCTCTTCAGGACGGAGAGGTGCAGCGCCTGGGAGCGACGCGACCGCGGAAGGTCGACGTGCGCGTGGTGGCGGCCACGAACCGCGACCTGCGGCAAGCCATGGCCGAGGGCCATTTCCGCGCCGACCTCTACTACCGGCTCAACGTGTTTCCAATCGAGCTACCTCCTCTGCGCCTGCGGCGCGAGGACATCCCGCTCCTCGTCTGGTACGTCATCCAGTCGCGGCAGCGCACCCTGGGGCGGAGCGTGGAGCGCGTGCCGCGCAGCGTGATGGACGCCCTCTGCGCCTACGACTGGCCCGGGAACGTGCGCGAGCTGCAGAACGTGGTGGAGCGGGCGCTCATCCTCTCGCGGGGTCCGGTGCTGAGCGTCGAGGAAGTGCTCGGGGTGTCGCCGGCCGGCCCGAATGCGGCCGGAGATGAAACCTCGGAGGCGGTCCACGACGCGGAGAGGGCCCACATCCTCCGGGTGCTCGAGCGGTGCCAGTGGACCGTCGAGGGCTCCGGCCAGGCCGCGGAACGGCTGCACCTCAAGCCGAGCACGCTGCGCAATCGCATGAAGAAGCTCGGCCTGGCCCGGCCGCCCTCCTGACGAAACGACACCGCTGTTGCCGCGTTTTCGTCGTCCCTCCTGCGTGACCGAACCAGAACTAACGTCGAACGAGCGACGTGATCAGCATGGTCAACCCCAGAAGCCCCATCATGCCCGCCAGCGCCGCCGCCATGGAGCGGGGGGCCTCCGGCCAGCGAGCCCGGATCGGCCGCATGCTCAGCCGCTTTTGTCGACGGCCGAGGGCTAGACGAGCTCGATGCCGGGAAAGAAGTACGAGGTCTCGAAGGCCGCGGTCTCCGGCGCGTCCGAGCCGTGGATCGCGTTCGCCTCGATCGAGCCCGCGAAGTCCTTGCGGATCGTGCCGGCCGCGGCCCTGGCCGGGTCGGTCGCGCCCATGATCTCGCGCAGCTTCGCGATCGCGCCGTCGCGCTCGAGCACCAGCGTGAGGCAGGGGCCGGAGGACATGAAGGCGCACAGGCTCCCGAAGAAGGGCCGCGCCATGTGCACGTGGTAGAAGCCCTCGGCCTCCGCGCGCGTGAGCGAGCGCAGGCGCAGCGCTACGATGCGGAAGCCCGCTTTCTCGAGGCGCGACAGGATCGCTCCCGCGTTGCCCGCCTTCACCGCGTCGGGCTTGATGATCGAGAAGGTGCGCTCGGCCACGGTCCTCTTCCTCCTACTTCTTCTTGAGTACTTCCTTGATCGCCGCGCCGATGTCGGCCGGCGACTTGACCACGCGGATGCCCGCGGCCTCCATCGCCTTCATCTTCTCGGCCGCGGTGCCCTTGCCGCCCGAGATGATGGCGCCCGCGTGGCCCATGCGCCGGCCCGGCGGCGCCGTCTGGCCGGCGATGAAGCCGACCACCGGCTTCCTGACGCGGGCCTTCACGAGCTCCGCCGCCTTCTCCTCGGCGTCGCCCCCGATCTCGCCGATCATCACGATCGCCTCGGTGCCCGGGTCGTCGTTGAACAGCTCGAGTGCCGCCGTGTGGTTGGTGCCGATGATCGGGTCGCCGCCGATGCCGAGGCAGCTGCTCTGCCCGATGCCGAGCGCGGTGAGCTGCGCCACCGCCTCGTAGGTGAGCGTGCCGCTGCGGCTCACGACCCCGACCGGGCCGGCCATGTGGATGTGGCCCGGCATGATGCCGATCTTGCACTTCTCGCCCGGCGAGATGACGCCCGGGCAGTTGGGGCCGACGAGGCGCGTCTTGCTGGCGCGCACGCGCTCCCAGACCTTGACCATGTCGAGCGTCGGGATGCCCTCCGTGATGGCGACGACCAGGCCGATGCCCGCCGCCGTCGCCTCCAGGATCGCGTCGGCCGCGCCGGCGGGCGGCACGAACACGACGGACGCGTTGGCGCCCGTCTTCTCGACGGCCTGCTGCACCGTGTCGAAGAGCGGGAAGCCCTCGACGCTGGTGCCGCCCTTGCCCGGGGTGACGCCGCCCACGACCTGCGTCCCGTAGTCGCGGCAGCCCTTCGCGTGGAAGGTGCCGTGCTTGCCCATCCCCTGCACGATGAGGCGCGTGTCGCGCAGCGCGAGGACGCTCACCGCGCACCTCCAGCAGCCTTGACCGCCTTCGAGGCTGCGGTCGTCATGTCGTCCGCGGTCTCGAAGTGCAGGCCCGACTCCTGCAGCATCTTCTGGCCCTTGTCCTCGTTGTTGCCCTTCATGCGCACCACCACCGGCACCTTCACCGCGAGGTCGCGCACGGCGGCGATCACGCCCTCGGCGAGCACGTCGCAGCGCAGGATGCCACCGAAGATGTTGATCAGCACCGCCTTCACGTCGGTGTCGGCCAGCAGGATGCGGAAGGCGTTCTTGATCTGGTCGGCGTTGGCGCCGCCACCGACGTCGAGGAAGTTGGCCGGGCTGCCGCCCGCGAGCTTGATGATGTCCATCGTGGCCATCGCGAGGCCGGCGCCGTTCACCATGCAGCCGACGCTGCCGCCCTCGAGCTTGATGTAGTTCAGGCTGTGCTTCGAGGCCTCGACCTCGAGCGGCTCCTCCTCGTCGAAGTCGCGCAGCTCCACGAGCTCGGGATGGCGGAAGAGCGCGTTGTCGTCGAAGCTCACCTTGGCGTCGAGCGCGAGCACGTCGCCCGCCCGCGTGACCAGGAACGGGTTGACCTCGACGAGCGACGCGTCGACGCCCTCGAACGCCTTGTAGAGCGCGCAGGAAGAGGGGCACCGCTTTCGTCACGACGTCGGGTGCCAACCCGAGCCCGAACGCCAGCTTGCGCGCCTGGAAGGGGCGAAAGCCGACGGCGGGGTCGACCTCCTCCTTCAGGATCGCCTTCGGGTTCCGGGCGGCAACCTCCTCGATGTCCATGCCCCCCTGGGTGGAGGCCATGAACACGGGCCGGCCGCTGCCGCGGTCGACCAGGATCGCGAGGTACATCTCCTTCGAGCCAGACAGGTCCATCCCCTGCTCGATCAGCAGCCGCTTCACGACGCGGCCCTCGGGGCCCGTCTGGTGCGTGCGCAGCGTCATGCCGAGCATCGTCTTCGCGATCGCCTCGCACTCCTCGAGCGTCTTCGCGAGCTTCACGCCGCCGCCCTTGCCGCGGCCGCCCGCGTGGATCTGCGCCTTCACGACGACCGGCAGTCCGAGGCCCTTGGCGGCCTCGACCGCTTCGTCGACGGAGTAGGCGACCTTGCCCTTCGGCACCGGCACGCCGAACTGGGCGAGCACCGCCTTGCCCTGGTACTCGTGGATCTTCACGGGCTCTTCTCCTCGAGGCCTAGCGGCCCTGGATCGCGAGCAGCTCCACCTCGAACACCAGCGTGGCCCCCGGAGGGATGCCCGGCCGGCCCTCGTCGCCGTAGGCGATCTCGGAGGGGCACACGAGCTTGGCCTTCTCGCCGACCTTCATGTGCCCGACGCCCTCGGTCCAGCACGGGATCACCTGGTTGAGAGCGAACTGGGCCGGCTGGCCGCGCTGGACCGAGCTGTCGAACACCTTCCCGTCGGGGAACGTGCCGTGATAGTGCACGCGCACGACGTCCGTCGGCTTCGGGCTCGCGCCCGTTCCCGGCTTGAGCGTCTTGTAGATCATCCCGGACGGATAGCGCAGCGCGCCGCTCTCCTGGGCCGCGGCGTCCCGGAAGCCCTCGGACGCCTTCTTGGCCCCGGCGGCGAAGGACGCCGCGCGGGAGCGCGCGAGCGCCTCGATCTTCGGCATGAAGGGGTCGGTCTCGAACTCCGGCTTGCCGCCGCGGCTCACCGAGCGCAGGCCGCGCACGAGCATGTCGAGCTCCCGCTCCGACAGCTGCAGCCGCGGCAGCTGCTTCCCCATCATGACGCCGATGGCGTAGACCGTCTTCTCCTCGTCCGTGGTCGGCGCAGCGGCGACGGCTGCGGTCGGCTTCGCCTCCTTCGAGCACGCGGCGGTTAAGACAGCTGCCGCGAGCGCCAGGGCGCCAGCACACTTGCGATTCATCTCGTCTCGGCCTTTCCGCTCGGCACGTCAGGGGATCGCTTGGTCGAATCGCCGAACGCCCGATCCTAGCCGCGGCCGCGCGGCGAGGCAACCCGAAGCACTTGATACAATCGCTTCCGCGAGGAGGCTTGGGCTTGGCACGAGCGGAGCGTTCCGCGGGCGCGTGGCCGTTCCTCGCCGGCATCGCGCTGGGCGCTCTCGGCTGGGCGGCCCTCGGCCACAGGCGGCGCACGCTCGACCGCCGCATTGTGCGCGCGCTGCCGCGCGGCCGCACGGCGCCGGCCGTCGTGTTCGTGCCCGGGCTGCTCGGCAGCCAGCTGCTGCGCCCCGACGGCAGCGTGGCCTGGCTCAACCTCGGCAACACGCTCGGGCACCACGACCTCACGCTGCCGCGGCGGCTGCCCTTCGCGACCGCGCGCGACGAGCTCGCCCCCGGCTTCCTGATCGGCACCGACACCGCGCTGCCGCGCGCCTTCGGCTTCACCGAGTACGACGACTTCCTGGGCCTGCTCGACTCGGCCGGCTACGAGCCCGGCGTGGGGCCGGGCCTGCGCTACGCGGTCTACAGCTACGACTGGCGGCGCGACCTCGTCGAGGCGGCGCGCGGCCTGGCGCTGCGGCTCGAGGGGCTGGCGCAGGCGGCGGACGACGAGCGGGCGCGCTTCCACCTCGTGGGCCACAGCATGGGCGGCCTCGTGGTCCGCCACTACCTGCGCTACGGCGGCGCGGACGCCGGCCCCGACACGCCCGTGACCTGGGCCGGGGCGCGCCGCGCCGCGAGCGTGCTGTTGACTGCGACCCCGAGCGGCGGCAGCATCGCGGCGCTCCGCGCGATCCTGGCCGGCGAGCGCGTGGGCCTGTCGAACACGACGCTGGCCGCCTCTGTGGTGAGCCGGATGCCGTCGATCTACCAGCTGCTCCCGCCCCAGGCCGCGCGCCCGCTCCTCGATCCGAGCGCGCGGCCGCTCGACCAGGACCTGCTCGACGTCCAGACGTGGCAGCGCTTCGGCTGGGGACCGTACGCTCCGAAGACGACGGACGCCTCGGACGAGGCGCGCGCGTTCCTCGAGGCGGCGCTCGCGCGCGCGCGCGCCTTCCACGCCGGGCTCGCGCGCGAGCCCGAGCGACATTCGCCGGTGCCCGTCCACGCGATCGGCGGCGACTGCCTGCCGACGCTCGCCCGCGCGGTGGCCGGAGAGGGCCGCTCCGGCAGCGCGCCCCGCTTCGAGGCGCGCACGCGCGACGAGCAGGACGCGCTCTACGACGCGGGCGACGGACGCGTCACGCGCGCGAGCGCGCTCGCCGCGCACCTAGCCGAGGGCGATCCCGAAGCGGGCGGGATCCCAGAGCTGTCGGACGCCTACTTCGGCAGCGCCGACCACCACGGCCTCTACGCCGACCCCGCCTTCCAGAGCCTGCTGCTGCGGCTCCTGCTGCGCACCGCGCCGCTCGCGCTCGCGCGCCCCGCCTAGAGGCCGAAGCGAGTGAGCGACGAGCCAGGCGTCACGCAGGAGCTCAGGACGGTGCTCGAGACGCTGCGGCGGCGCGACCAGCAGTACCGGCTGCTGGCGGAGCAGGCGGCCGACGGCGTCCTGCTCGTGGGCCAGGACGGCCGGCTCGCCGACGCGAGCCCGGGCGCCGCGGTGCTGCTCGCGCGGCCGCGCGCGGAGCTGCTGCGGCTGCCGCTCGCCGAGCTGGTCGAGGCCGACAAGGCCGTCGACGACACGGCGGCGCTCCTGGCGCTGCGGCCGGGGCAGCGCCTGACGCGCTCGTTCCGGCTGCGTCGCGCGAAGGGCGCGCCGCTCGAGATCGAGATCAGCGCGCGCCGGCTGGGCGACGGGCGGCTGCAGCTGGCGCTGCGCGACATCGCCGAGAGGCGCCGCGCGGCCGACGCGCTCCGCGAGAGCGAGGAGCGCTACGAGCGGCTCGCGGCCCAGGCTCCCGACGCGATCGTGATCGAGGCGGCGGGCCGCGTGGTACTGGCGAACCCGGCGCTGCGGAGGATGCTCGGACTCCAGCCGTCGGCGCCGATCGCCGGGCGCGCGCTCGGCGACTTCGTGCACCCCGACGAGCGGGCCGAGGTGGCGCGCGCGTCGGCCGCGGCCGCCTCGGCCGGCCCGGCCGGCGTGCGACTCGTGTCGCGCTTGAAGCGCGCCGACGGCTCGACCGCCGAGGTGGAGGGCGTCGCCGGGCTGGTCACCTACCGCGGGCGGCCGGCGGTGCAGCTCGTGCTGCGCGAGGTGAAGGACGAGCGGCCGGCCGGGACCGACGTCTACAGGGACGCGCTCACCGGCCTCACGAGCCCGCTGATCGCGCCCGACCGCCTGTCGGTCGCGATCGCGCAGGCCTATCGCCACCGCGCGCGCGTCGGGCTGGTGCACGTCGACCTCGACGACTGGAAGACGCTCGACCGGAAGCTGGGGCGACCGCTCGCCGACCGCCTGCTGCGCGCGGTCGCCCGCCGGCTGCTCCACTGCGTGCGCCAGGGCGACACCGCCGCGCGCATGGACGAGGACGCCTTCGCGCTCGTGCTGCCCGGCCTGCACCACGCCGAGGACGCGACGCGGATCGGCGAGAAGGTGCTGCGCGCGCTGCGCAAGCCCTTCCCGCTCAGCGAGGGTCCGGCCAGCCTCACCGCCAGCGTCGGGATCGCGGTCTTCCCCGAGGACGGCGAGGACGCCCCCGCGCTGCTCGCGTCGGCCGAGCACTCCGCCGCGCGCGCCCACGCCCAGGGCGGCGACCGCATCGAGTCGAGCGCGCCGCAGCCGCCCGACGCCAGCTGGGACGCGGTCGAGCTCGAGGCCGGGCTGCGCGCCGCGCTCGCCTCCGGCACCATGGCGCTCAACGGCACGCCGCCGCCCGCGGGTGTGCTCCACTACCAGCCGATCTTCGCGACCGGCACCGCCAAGATCCTCGGCGTCGAGGCGCTGCTGCGCTGGCAGCACCCGCAGCTCGGGCTCGTGTTCCCGCAGCACTTCCTGTCGCGCGCCGACTTCACCGGGCTGATCCTCGCGATCGGCCCCTGGATCCTGCGCACGGCGGCGGGCGAGGTGCGCGAGTGGCAGCGCGCCCACCGCACGCTGCGGCTCGCCGTCAACCTCTCGCCGCCCGAGCTGATGAAGCGCACGCTGCCCGACGAGGTCAAGGCGGCGCTCGACGAGACGGGCTTCCCGAAGCACCTGCTCCAGCTCGAGGTGCCCGAGGGGCACGTCGTCTCCGACATGCCGCGCTCCGTCGACATGCTGCACCGGCTGAAGGCGCTCGGCGTGTCGCTCGTGCTCGACCGTTTCGCGGTTCGCTACTCCTCGCTCGGCCGGCTCGCCGAGCTGCCGCTCGACGGCGTCAAGCTCGACCTCGCGTTCCTGCGCGGGCCGTCCTCGAACACCGAGGACGTCTCGCTGCTCACCGCCGTGACGGCCGTCGCGCGCGGCCTCAAGCTGCGCGTCTCGGCCCAGGGCATCGAGAACGCCGCCCAGCTGCACCTGCTCGAGCGGCTGGGCTGCGCGGAGGTCCAGGGCTTCCACCTCGGGCCGCCGGTGCCGCCCGCGACGCTCGCCGACCAGCTGTCACCCCGGGGGCCGAAGAGCTTAGACTCGCGGCGATGAGCTTCGGCGGACGCCTCGAGACGCTCGACCTGCCCGGTCTGCTCCAGACGCTCTCGGCGGGAAGCTCGAGCGGCCGGCTCACGCTCACCCGGCTCGAGCGTCACGCGGTGCTGGTGCTGCGCGCGGGGCGCGTCGTGTACGTGACCGGCGGAGCGGCGAGCGAAACCCTGGCCGGACGGCTGCTGCGGCAGCGGCTGGTCGAGGAGAAGGACCTGATGCGCGCGCTCGAGCGCCAGCACGACGGCACCGGCTATCGCCGGCTGGGCGAGGTGCTGGTCGAGCTGGGCCTGCTCGCCGAGGGCACGTTGCAGGCGGTCGTGCGCCAGCGCATGCAGGAGCTGCTGAACGAGCTGCTGGCCTGGCGCACCGGCTTCTTCCGCTTCGAGCCGGCGCGCGCCGGCGCCGAGGCGGACATCGAGGTCGACATGGGCGACTTCGTGCTCGAGGGAGGCCTGCAGGCGGAGGAGCTGCTGATGCGGGCGGTGACGGCGCTCGACCACGGCGAGCTCCAGCACGCGCCGCCCAACGAGACGCTGCCGCCGTTCCTGGCCCCGCGGGCGCCAGGGACCAACACTACGCTCACGGGCACGGGCTCGTACGCCGCGGACTTCACCGGCGAGGCCGTCCTGTCGCTGCTGCGCTTCGCCTCGCAGGTGCTGGCGCGGGCCGTGGTGTTCGCGATCGAGGGCGAGCAGGCGCGCGCGGTGGGCGAGTTCGGGATCAGCCCCAAGGGTGTCGCCGCGCTGCGCGACACGGCCTTCTCGGTGCGCGAGCCCTCGGTGCTCAAGGTCCCGGTCGAGAGGCGCCGCAGCTACACGGGCCCGCTCGAGCCCACGCGCGTCAACCTGCAGCTCGCGGACGCGCTCGCGGGCGGCACGGTGCACGCGGCAGTGAGCGTGCCGCTCGT
This sequence comes from uncultured Acidobacteriota bacterium, assembly GCA_963740655.1. Classification (GTDB taxonomy): domain Bacteria; phylum Acidobacteriota; class Vicinamibacteria; order Fen-336; family Fen-336; genus DATBSL01. Next base: position 74,324 of record CAVUFF010000008.1, on the reverse strand, counting down.
GGTGCAGGGCGAGGTGCGCTACGTGCTCTACGGCGACAACGCGCCGCTCAACCGCCCGTTCGGGCCGCTCGACGCGCTCGAGTCTGCGGCGGCGCGCGCCGCGCGCATCGTCGAGAAGACGCTGCTGGCGCGCGTTGCCAAGCCGCGCAACGGCGGAATATAGTCAAGGCTCGTGAACGCCACCGCGGCCGCCGCAGCTCCCCGGACAGCGCGCGCCCCGGCTGCCCTGTCCTCCACGATCGGGCGCAAGGCCGTGATGGCCGTGACCGGCCTCGTGCTGTACGGCTTCGTGGTCGCCCACATGCTCGGCAACCTGCAGGTCTTCCAGGGGGCCGAGGCGATCAACGCCTACGGAGCGTTTCTGCACGGCTTCCTCCACGGGCAGGGGCTGTACCTCGCCCGCACGGTGCTGCTGGTCGCCGCCCTCCTCCACGTGTGGGCGGCCCTGTCGCTGACGCGCTCGAACCTCGGGGCCCGCCCCGTGGGCTACCGCGAGTGGCAGGCGCGCGAGTCGAGCTACGCCTCGCGCACGATGGTCTGGACCGGCCCGCTGCTGCTGCTCTTCCTCTTCTACCACCTCGCCCACTTCACGACCGGCGCGGCGCACCCCGAGTTCGTGCCGGGCGACGTGTTCCGCAACATGGTGGTCGGCTTCCTGAACCCGTTCGCCTCGGCCTTCTACCTGCTCGCGATGGTCGCGCTCGGGCTGCACATGTACCACGGCTTCTGGAGCATGCTGCAGACGCTGGGGCTCAGCCACCCGCGCTGGAACCGCGTGCGGCGCGCGGTCTCGCTGCTGCTCGCCTTCGGCGTCGTCGCGGGCAACGTCTCGATCCCGCTCGCCGTGCTGAGCGGCGTCGTGCACCTCTAGTGGGATCAAGTGTCGAAATGACGCCTCGCGAGGAGCTCAGCGCCGGTTCGACACATGATCCCACTCCTCATTGGGGGGGTGTTGCGCCACACCCCCCCCGCCCCCCCCGCGCACTCCGCCGGAGTCGATCCGGCTCCGTGCGCAGCCTGTCGCGGCTTGCGGATTGCCGATGAATCTGAGCGCGAACATCCCAGCCGGACCGCTCGCCGACAAGTGGACGCGCCACCGCTTCGAGATGAAGCTCGTGAACCCCGCCAACAAGCGCAAGCACCACGTGATCGTGGTCGGCAGCGGGCTCGCGGGCGGCGCGGGCGCGGCGTCGCTCGCCGAGCTCGGCTACGGCGTGAGCGTCTTCTGCTACCAGGACAGCCCGCGCCGCGCGCACTCGATCGCGGCGCAGGGCGGCATCAACGCGGCCAAGAACTACCAGAACGACGGCGACTCGGTGTTCCGGCTGTTCTACGACACGGTCAAGGGCGGCGACTTCCGCGCGCGCGAGGCCAACGTCTACCGCCTGGCCGAGGTCTCGGTCGAGATCATCGACCAGTGCGTGGCGCAGGGCGTGCCGTTCGCGCGCGAGTACGGCGGGACCCTCGCCAACCGCTCGTTCGGCGGCGCCCAGGTCTCGCGCACGTTCTACGCGCGCGGCCAGACCGGCCAGCAGCTGCTGCTCGGCGCCTACCAGGCGCTGATGCGGCAGATCGGGCTCGGCCAGGTCAAGCTGTACCCGCGCCACGAGATGCTCGAGCTCGTGGTGGTGGACGGGCGCGCGCGCGGCATCGTCACGCGCGACATGGTCACGGGCGCGCTCGAGACGCACCTCGCGGACGCGGTCGTGCTCGCGACCGGCGGCTACGGCAACGTCTTCTACCTCTCGACCAACGCGAAGGGCTGCAACGTCACCGCGATCTGGCGCGCCTACAAGAAGGGCGCCGCCTTCGCGAACCCCTGCTACACGCAGATCCACCCGACCTGCATCCCGGTCCACGGCGACTACCAGAGCAAGCTCACGCTGATGAGCGAGTCGCTCCGCAACGACGGGCGCATCTGGGTGCCGAAGCGCCAGAACGACACGCGGCCGCCGCACGAGATCCCCGAGGACGAGCGCGACTACTACCTGGAGCGCAAGTACCCGAGCTACGGCAACCTCGCCCCGCGCGACGTCGCCTCGCGCGCCGCCAAGCAGGTGTGCGACGACGGCCGCGGCGTGGGCCCCGGGGGCCTCGGCGTCTACCTCGACTTCAAGGACGCGATCGAGCGGCTCGGTGCTTCGAAGATCGGCGAGAAGTACGGCAACCTCTTCGAGATGTACGAGCGCATCACCGACGAGGACCCCTACAAGGCGCCGATGCGCATCTACCCGGCCTCGCACTACACCATGGGCGGGCTGTGGGTGGACTACAACCTGATGAGCACGATCCCCGGCCTGCACGTGGTCGGCGAGGCCAACTTCTCCGACCACGGCGCCAACCGCCTCGGCGCCTCCGCGCTCATGCAGGGCCTGGCCGACGGCTACTTCGTCCTGCCCTACACCATCGGCCACTACCTCGCGTCGAACAAGCTCGAGAAGCTCGACGCCTCCCACCCCGAGGCGCGCGCGGCGCTCGCGGCGGTCGAGGAGCGCACCCGCCGGCTGCTCGCCGTCAAGGGCCGGCGCACCGTGACGCAGTTCCACCGCGAGCTCGGCCGGCTGATGTGGGAGCACTGCGGCATGGCGCGCAACAAGCGCGGGCTCGAGACGGCACTCGCGCGGATCCCGGCGCTGCGCGAGGAGTTCTGGAAGAACGTGAACGTCCCCGGCAGCGCCGACGAGCTCAACCAGTCGCTCGAGAAGGCCGGCCGCGTGGCCGACTTCCTCGAGTTCGGCGAGCTCATGTGCCGGGACGCGCTCGAGCGCGAGGAGTCCTGCGGCGGGCACTTCCGCGAGGAGTACCAGACGCCCGAGGGCGAGGCACTGCGCGACGACGGCCGCTTCTGCCACGTGGCGGCGTGGGAGTGGAAGGGGGAAGCGGAGCCGCCCGCGCGCCACGCGAGCCGCTCGCGTTCGAGAACGTGCCCTTGCAGACCAGAAGCTACAAATGAAGCTGACCCTGCACGTCTGGCGGCAGAAGAGCGCGGCGGCGGCCGGAGGCTTCGAGACCTACGAGGCGAAGGACGTCAGCCCCGACATGTCGTTCCTCGAGATGCTGGACGTCGTCAACGAGGAGCTGACGCGCAAGGGCAAGGACCCGATCGCGTTCGACCACGACTGCCGCGAGGGCATCTGCGGCACCTGCAGCGTGGTGATCAACGGGCGGCCGCACGGCCCGCGCTCGCGCACCACCGCCTGCCAGCTCCACATGCGCAGCTTCGAGGACGGCGACACGCTCGTGATCGAGCCGTGGCGGGCGAGCGCCTTCCCCGTGGTCAAGGACCTGGTGGTCGACCGCAGCGCCTTCGACGCGATCATCGCGGCGGGCGGCTTCGTCTCGGTGGGGACGGGATCGGCGCCCGACGGCAACGCGATCCCGGTCGCGAAGGACAACGCCGAGAAGGCGATGGACGCGGCCGCCTGCATCGGCTGCGGCGCCTGCGTCGCCGCCTGCCCGAACGCCTCGGCGATGCTGTTCACCGGCGCCAAGGTCGCGCACCTCGCGCTGCTGCCGCAGGGCCAGCCCGAGCGCATGCTGCGCGTGCGGCGCATGGTCGGCGCGATGGACGCGCTCGGCTTCGGCGGCTGCACCAACCACGGCGAGTGCGAGTCGGTCTGCCCCAAGGGCATCCCGCTCGACGTGATCGCGCGCCTGAACCGCGATTTCCTGAAGGCGAGCCTGCTCGGCGCCGACGAGCGCGAGGGCGGCGGCGGCGCGGGGTAGGCGCCCCGCGGCGATGGGCGACCGCATCCTCGGCCTCCACGTCCGGGCGCGCAGCGGCCCCGGCGTGCTGCACCAGCTCTCCGGCGTCTTCGCGCGCCAGCGCGCCGACATCACATCGGTCGAGATCGCCGAGCGCAGCGACGACGAGAGCCGCGTCTACTTCGAGGCGGTGCTCGACGGCGGCGCCGAAGCGCTCGTCGCCGAGCTGCGCGCGCTCGACGCCGTGCGCCAGGTCGAGGAGGTCCAGACCTTCGAGCGCGTCTACGGCAAGCGCATCATCATCGTCGGCGGCGGCGCGCAGGTGGGCCAGGTCGCGATCGGCGCGATTTCGGAGGCCGACCGCCACAACATCCGCGGCGAGCACATCTCGGTCGACACCATCCCGCTCGTAGGCGAGCAGCCGATCGCCGAGGCGGTGCGCGCGGTGGTGCGCCTGCCGCGGGCGAAGGCGCTGGTGCTCGCCGGCTCTCTCATGGGCGGGGAGATCGAGGCCGCCGTCCGCGAAGTGCGGGCGCGCGGCCTGCTCGTGATCAGCCTCAACATGGCCGGCAGCGTCCCCGAGGCCGCCGACCTCGTCGTCACCGACCCGGTCCAGGCCGGCGTGATGGCGGTGATGGCCGTGGCCGACACCGCGAAGTTCACGCTGGAGCGCCTCAAGCGCCGCGTGTTCTGACCCTCACCAGCGCCCTTTCGGGGCCGCGAAGCGGACGGAGTACACGCGGCCGTCGCGGGCGTCGTGTTCCAGGACGAGCCGCGTCGGGAAGAGCGCCTGCGCGTCCGCCACCGCCCTGGCGTAGCGCTCCTCGCCGTAGTCGGCGCGGTGCAGTACGACGTAGTTCACGCCGAGACGCTCGAGCGCCCGCACGCTGCCTTCGTCCGGGAAGCGCGTCAGCTGATCGAACAGTATCTCGTGGTGCTTTGGCACGAAGCCGCTGTAGCCGTTGACGATCGGCTGCCAGTGCAGCATCGAGTGCAGCATGTAGTGCGACTGGTAGCGGGCCGAGGCGACGGCGTCCGTGGCCGGCGCGACCGGGAGTTCCGCGACCACGAACGGCTTCGGCCGGGACGCGAGCCAGCGGTCGACCTCGCCCACCTCGATCGCGTAGACCGGCGCTTTGAGCGGCGTGGCGAACTCCGCCGCCAGCAGCAGCACGAGCGCCGCCGCCGCCCAGCTCCGCCGCCCGGGCTGAAGGCGATCGAGGAGCCGCGCCGCCCCCGCCCCGGCGAGGACCGCGAGCGCCAGCTCGGTCAGGATCGCGAGGCGCGACGGCACGCGGATCAGGTCGAACCCCGGCAGCAGCTGGTAGAGCGCCCAGTAGAGGCCGAACGGCGGGCCGAGGCTGGCCCAGAGGGCGAGCGCTGCGAGCACGACGTAGAACGCCAGGTCCCCGGCGGGCCGTGGGCCCTCCTCGCCCTTGCGACGTCGCGGCACGAAGAGCGCCGCCACGAGCAGCAGCGTCAGCCATCCCGGGAACATGTAGGCCTTGGCGTCAGCCACGGCCCTCGCGACCGGTGGCGCGAGCGAGAGCAATGCCTGGTCGACGTAGCTCGGCGAGGCCAGGAAGCTCGCCGGGTTCGGGACCCAGTCGTACACCGCGCCGATCGTGCGCCGCAGCCCCTGCTCGCGCTGCACGCGGAAGTAGGGCACGACGAACACGAGGTTGAGTGCCAGCAGCAGGGCTCCCACCATCCCGACGTCGCGCGCGAGCGTGCGCAGCGGCGGCACGCTGCGGCGAGCGACCAGGTAGAGGCCGAGCGCCATCAGCGCCAGCAGCAGGAACAGCCCCCCGTGGCCGCTCGTGATCGACTGCAGCGTGAAGAAGAAGATCGCCGCGATCAGGTCGCGCCGGCGGTGCGCGCGCAGGTAGCGGTGCACGAACGCCAGGCAGAACGGGATCCACTGGACGGTGGCGAGGTGCAGCTGCGCAAGGCGCGTGAAGCGCGGCGGGGCGAACGCGAAGATCACGCCCGCCGCCAGGGCGCCCGCGCGGGAGATCCCGAGCTCGCGCGCGAGCCAGAAGGTCCCCACGCCGGACAGCACGCACGACAGCAGGATCACGACGTTCAGCGCCAGCACCGGGTTGTCGCTCGCGACGAGGAACGGCGCTCCGACCAGCGCGCTCCCGACGACGTGCTCCGAGTACGCGAGCGTGCGCGGCTCCGGGTGGAAGATGTTCGCGTCGAAGAGCCGCAGCGGCTGGTGCAGCAGCGCGTGGACGTCCCAGGACAGCGTCCAGAGGAAGAGCCGCGTGTCGGCCGAGAGCGCCATCGCGCGCGTCGCGGGCTCGAGGCTCAGCGGGAGCGTGAGCACCGCGGTCAGCAGCACGAACAGGCCGACGACCGGCGCCAGCTTCCGCGCCGCGTCGCCCCGGCCGCCGTCGTTCTCGCTCATTCCGTGACTCGCCGGCGCCAAAGACGCCCTCCTGCTTTGACCGCCTGCTCGCGAGCGCATAGCTTACAGCCTCCATCGGAGGAGACATGGCGAGAGCGAGGCGAGCGAGCATCGTGTTCCAAGCCGTCGCAGCTGTGCTGCTCGCGCTCGGAGCGCCCGCACAGGATCGCACCGGCGTCGTGCGTCTTTCGGTCGTGCCGGACCACGCCGACTGGACCTACGCGCTCGGCGCGCCGGCGAGCTTCCGCGTCTTCGCGACGCGCGACGGCCATCCGCTCGCGCTGCCGTCCGTCACCTGGAAGCTGGGGCCGGAGATGCTCGACCCTTCCGAGGAGAAGACCGTGCCGCTGCCGGTCGAGGGGCTGACGCTGAAGGCCGCCGGGCCGAAGCAGCCGGGCTTCGTGCGTCTCGTCGCGACCGCGACGTTCGAGGGCCAGGACTATCGGGCCCTCGGCACCGCGGGATTCGCTCCGGACACGATCGCACCGACGGTGGAGCAGCCTGCCGACTTCGAGGCCTTCTGGTCCGCCGGCAAGGAGGCGCTCGCGAAGCTGCCGGTGGACGCGAAGCTCGTGCCGATGCCGGAGTCGAGCAACGGCAAGGTGGACTGCTGGCACGTCAGCCTGCAGAACGTGGGTCCCGATACGTCGGGCACGAGCCGCTTCTTCGGCGTGCTGTGCGAGCCCAAGGGCGACGGCCCGTTCCCGGCGCTCTTGCAGGTGCCGGGCGCGGGTGTGCGGGCGTACCGCGGCGGCGTCGAGATGGCCGAGAAGGGCATCATCACGTTCCAGGTCGGCATCCACGGCCTGCCGGTGAACCTCGACCCCTCCGTCTACGAGTCGCTCGGCTGGGGAGCGCTGAGCGGCTATCCGACCTTCAACCTCGACGAGCGCGACCGCTACTACTACCGGCGCGTCTACCTCGGCTGCGTGCGCGCGAACGACTTCCTGGTGAGCCGTCCGCGCTACGACGGCAAGACGCTGGCGGTCACCGGCGGCAGCCAGGGCGGCGCGCTCTCGATCGTGACCGCAGGCCTCGACCCGCGCGTGAGGCTGCTGGCGGCCTTCTATCCCGCTCTCGCGGACGTCACCGGCTACCTGCACGGCCGGGCCGGCGGCTGGCCGCACATGTTCCGCGACGAGAAGCGAAGGCTCCCCGCCCGGATCGCCACCATGGGGTACTACGACGTCGTGAACTTCGCACGCCGCGTGAAGGTGCCCGGCCTCTACTCGTGGGGCTACAACGACGAGACCTGCCCGCCGACCTCGATGTACGCCGCATACGGCGTCATCCCCGGCGAGAAGTCGCTGCTGCTCGCGCTCGAGACCGGCCACTCCACGACGCCCGAGCAGACGAAGCGCGTGAACGCCTGGCTGGAGGCCAGGCTCAGGGGTCATGTCTTGAATTGAGGCATTTCGGTTACCGACGGTAACCGCTCAGACCTTCAGAATCGTCACCAGCTCGCGAACGGCCTCGGCCGACTTCGTGAGCGCCGCGCGCTCGGCGTCGGTGAGCTTGATCTCCCAGATCTTCTCGACACCCTTCGAGCCCAGCTGCGCCGGCACGCCGACGTAGAGGTCCTTGATGCCGAACTCGCCTTCCAGGTAGCAGCAGCAGGGCAGGATCTTGTGCTTGTCCTTGAGCACGGCGTCCACCATCTCGGCGGTGGACGAGGACGGCGCGTAGTAGGCCGAGCCGGTCTTGAGCAGCGAGACGATCTCGGCGCCGCCGCTCGCCGTGCGCTTCACGATCGCCTCGACGCGCTCCGGCGGCAGGAGCTCGGTGATCGGGATCCCGGACACCGTCGAGTAGCGCGGCAGCGGCACCATGGTGTCGCCGTGGCCGCCGAGCACGAAGGCGCTCACGTTGTCGACCGACACCCCGAGCTCCATCGCGATGAAGGTGCGCATGCGCGCCGAGTCGAGGACGCCGGCCATGCCGAACACGCGCTGCTTCGGGAGCCCGCAGACGCGGTAGGCCACCTGGCACATCGCGTCGAGCGGGTTCGAGACCACGATCAGCACGCAGTTCGGCGAGTGCTTGACCACGTTCTCGGTGCACTCCTTGACGATCTTGTAGTTCGTGTTGAGCAGGTCGTCGCGGCTCATGCCCGGCTTGCGCGCGATGCCGGCCGTGATCACGACGACGTCCGACCCCGCGGTATCCTTGTAGTCGTTCGTCCCGACGACGCGCGCGTCGGAGCCCTCGACCGGCCCCGCCTGCAGCATGTCGAGGCCCTTGCCCTGCGGCATGCCCTCGACGATGTCGACGAGCGCCACGTCGGCCAGCTCCCGGTCGGCGATCCGCTGCGCGAGCGTCGCGCCCACGTTGCCGCCGCCCACCACCGTCACTTTCCTGTTCATGAGTTCTCCGCTCCGATGAGGCGCGAAACCCGAGGATTCTGTCGCCACGCGCCCCCGCACGCAACAGGCCCGTAGTCCCGATGCTCCAGCACGACGGGCGCGAGGCGCGCTGCTAGAATGGTCGGCCGCGGGGAGGCCGCGCTCGAATGCCCTACATACACGTGACAGTGCCCGCCGACGGCGCCAGGATCACCGTCAAGGACCGCAAGCTGCAGGTGCCCGATCGCCCCGTCGTCCCTTTCATCGAGGGGGACGGCACCGGTCCCGACATCTGGCGCGCGAGCGGGCGCGTGCTCGACGCCGCGGTCGCGAAGGCCTACGGCGGCCGCCGCAAGATCGCCTGGATGGAGGTCTACGCCGGCGAGAAGGCCTTCAAGCTCGAGAACAACTGGCTGCCCGACGAGACCGTCCATGCCTTCCGCGAGTTCCTGGTGGGGATCAAGGGCCCGCTCACCACCCCGATCGGCGGCGGCATCCGCTCGCTGAACGTGGCGCTCAGACAGCTGCTCGACCTCTACGTGTGCCTGCGGCCGGTGCGCTGGTTCAAGGGCGTCCCCTCGCCCGTGAAGCGCCCCGAGAAGGTCGACATGGTGATCTTCCGCGAGAACACCGAGGACATCTACGCGGGGATCGAGTTCGAGAGCGGCAGCGAGGACGCGAAGAAGGTGCTGGCGTTCCTGAAGGAGAGCTTCCCCAAGGCGTACGCCAAGGTCCGCTTCCCTGCCACGACGGCGGTCGGGATCAAGCCCGTGTCGAGCGAGGGCAGCGAGCGGCTGATCCGCGCCGCGATCGAGTACGCGCTCGCCAACAAGCGCAAGAGCCTGACGCTCGTGCACAAGGGCAACATCATGAAGTTCACCGAGGGGGCCTTCCGCAACTGGGGCTACGCGCTCGCCGAGCGCGAGTTCGCAGCGAGCGTCTACACCTGGGACCAGTGGGAGCGGACGAAGCGGGCCCAGAACGAGGACGCGGCGAATGCCGAGCAGAAGGCCGCGCTCGCCGGCGGCAAGCTGCTGCTGAAGGACGCGATCGCCGACATCACGCTGCAGCAGGTGCTGACGCGGCCCGACGAGTTCGACGTGATCGCGACGCTGAACCTGAACGGCGACTACCTCTCCGACGCGCTCGCGGCGCAGGTGGGCGGGATCGGCATCGCGCCAGGCGGCAACATCAACTACCTGACCGGCCACGCCGTGTTCGAGGCCACCCACGGCACGGCGCCGAAGTACGCCAACCTCGACAAGGTCAACCCGGGCTCGGTCGTGCTCTCGGGCGAGATGATGCTGCGCTACATGGGCTGGACCGAGGCCGCCGACCTCGTGATCAAGGGCATGGACGGCGCGATCTCGGCCCGCACCGTCACCTACGACTTCGCGCGGCAGATGGAGGGCGCGAAGGAAGTGGCCTGCAGCCAGTTCGGCGACGCGGTGATCGCCGCGATGTGACGGTCGGCGTCACACGGCGGCGGCGACGGGCCTCGAGCGCGCCGATTCGGCGTGACGCGCGCGCCACGCGCCCGGCGAGCGGCCCTCCCACTGCTGGAACGCCCGGAAGAAGGAGTGAGCGTCCTCGTACCCGAGCAGGTAGGCGGTCTCGTTGAGCTCGAGCGAGGAGTGCAGCAGGTAGTGGCGGGCCAGCTCGCGGCGCGCCTCCTGCAGGAGCTGCTGGAACGTCGTGCGCTCCTCGGTCAGCCTGCGCTGCAGCGTCCGCGAGCTCATGCGAAGCTCGCGCGCGACGTCCTCGATTCCCGGTCGCCTCCCGGCCAAGAGCGGCTTCAGGATCGCCTTGACCTGCGCGCCGATCGCCTTCGCGCCGAGCGACTGCTTCAGCTCGGCCTCGAGCTGCGGCGCAACCGTCGCGAAGAGGTCCGCGTTGTACGTGAGGAACGGTCGATCGACGTCGGCCCGGGCGAACACGATCGTGTTCTGGCGGCTCGCGAACCTCGCCGGACAGCCGAAGTGCGCTTCGTGCATCCCGCGCTTCGCGGGCGCTCCGCGCAGCTCGACCCGCTTCGGCGTGACGGGCGCGCCCGTCCCCCGGCGGGCGATGTCCAGCACGCGCGCGAAGCAGACGTCCACCAGCAGCGAGGGCTCGGTCTCCTGCGCGAGCAGCCAGCGGAACTGCACCCGGCACTCGTCTCCCCGCTCCGCGAGGCGGATCTCTTCCGGGCACGTGAGCTGCTTGTAGCGCGCCATCCGCTGGAGCGCGTCGCGCAGCGAGCGAGCCGAGACGGCGGCGATCGCGGTCGGAGAGTAGCGCTCGACGCGAGGCTCGTTGCCCAGCTTCAGGCCGATGGCCGGGTCGCGGCTGGCCTGCCCGATGCCCCTGTAGAGAGCGAACAGCTCCTCGGTGCTCACCAGGATCTTCTCCTGGTCGAGCAGGCCCGAAGGCAGGCCCGCGTGGCGCAGCACGTCCGCCGGAGCCACGCCGAGCTCCTCGAGCTTGCGCGCGAGCGTGCTGGCGACGCGGAAGCGGCTCGTCATGGCTCTGCCTCGACGCCAGGCGTGAAGGAGATCCGCATTCTCCCCGAAACGTCAGCGCCCGGTGAGTGCCGCCAGGTGGGGAGGATAGCGGTCCCCCTGCACCTTGATCTGGGCGAGGGCCCCTTCGATCTGGCGAAGGTCGTCCGCCGTCAGCTCGATGGCGGCGGCGCCCAGGTTCTCCTTCAGGCGGTGGGGCTTGGTGGTACCCGGGATCGGCACGATCCAGGGCTTCCGTGTCAGCAGCCACGCCAGCGCGATCTGGGCCGGCGTCGCCTGCCTGGCCGACGCGATCGACCCGAGCCGATCGACGAGGGCCTGGTTCGTCTTGCGGGCTTCCGGCGAGAAGCGCGGGACGACGTTGCGGAAGTCGTTCTTGTCGAACGAGGTGTTCTCGTCGATCGTGCCGGTCAGGAATCCTTTGCCGAGGGGGCTGAACGGCACGAACCCGATGCCCAGCTCCTCGCACGTCGGCAGCACCTCGGCTTCGGGCTCGCGCCACCAGAGCGAGTACTCGCTCTGGAGCGCCGCAACGGGTTGCACCGCGTGCGCGCGGCGGATCGTCTGCACACCCGCCTCCGACAGGCCGAAGTGCTTGACCTTGCCCGCGCCGATCAGCTCCTTGACCGTGGCGGCCACGTCCTCGATCGGGACGTTCGGGTCGACGCGGTGCTGGTAGAAGAGGTCGATGCGGTCGGTCCTGAGCCGCTTCAGCGAGGCGTCGGCGACCTGCCGGATGCGCTCGGGGCGGCTGTCCACGCCGCTTCCGGGCTTGCCGTCCTTGAAGCCGAACTTCGTGGCGATCACGACACGGTCCCTGAACGGAGCGAGCGCCTCGCCCAGCAGCTCCTCGTTCGCGAAGGGACCGTAGGCTTCGGCGGTGTCGAAGAATGAGACCCCGCCGTCGAACGCGTCCCGGATCAGGGCGATAGCACCCGCCTTCTCCGCCGCAGGTCCGTAGCCGTAGCTCAATCCCATGCAGCCGAGCCCGAGCTCCGAGACCTCGAGGCCTGTGCGGCCCAGCTTCCGCGTCTTCATGTCGCGTCCTCCCCGGCCCGCAGGCTGGATCTGTCCCTTCCCGGAATCCAACTTACCTTCAGGGGAGGCCGCCGTCATTAGCAGAACGCGCCAATGTTGTCGCCAATCGCGCCACGGCCTGCGCGCCCGTTGCCGACGCGCTGCCGGCGGCGGTCAGGGCTGGTATTGCCTCGCGCCGGCCGTCCGCAGCCCGGCCACGGCATCCAGGCAGGTGATCCTCGCGGAGGCGAGCTCGGGGCGCTGGACGCCGCTCACCGCGCGCTCGCGAGCGGCGAGGGCCGCGGCGAACTGGCCGCGTGTCGGCGGCGTCTCGGCGCCCGTGAACGGGTCGTAGCTGCACACCGCCTGGAGCGGCACGCCCGAAGCGCCTCGCACGAGCACGGCGCCCGCGTCGTGCTGGAGCGCGACGCTGAACGATTGCGTGAGGCGGTCCTTCAGATAGGAGTCGGCGGCGCCGATGAGCTGGGTCCCCACCTCCAGCCACTCGCGGCTTCCGCCGGCGACACCCGCGGCGACCGCCTCGAGCGTCGGCGAGTCGTTCAGCACCTGCTCCGCGGCCTTTTGCGGACCCAGCTCCGCGATCAGCCTGCCCGCCCTCTCGGCCGTGAACGGCGCCGCGGGTTGGGCGGCCTCACCCGCCACCGAGGCCAGCACGGACGTCAGCAGCACGCCTGCGAACCCGCTTCGACGGTTCGCTCGCATCGTTCCTCCTTTCGACCGTTCGCAGCAGAGCCGTGGAGGCGAAATCGGACCTCCGGCACGCACGAGGTCTCTCGGGGTGGGAGGCCTCCTCCCGTGAGGAGCCCACGAGAAAACGATACCGCAACGGGTCGACGGTTTGGAAACGAACGGGGGCGAGTCGCCCGTCGCTTCGCCCGTCATGCAGAGGCGGTGCCGCGCAGGCGGTCGGCTACCACGGCGGCCACGATCACGGCGCCGGTCACGAGGCGCTTGGTGGGCTCCTGGGCGCCCGCCTGGGCCAGCCCGCTTCCGAGGACGGCGATGATGAGGACTCCCAGGAACGAACCGACCACCGAAGCCCGTCCCCCCAGGAGACTCGTGCCGCCCACCACCACGGCCGCGATCGCCTGCAGCTCGAAGCCGATGCCGGCGTTGGGGTCCGCGGTGCCGAGCCGCGCGGTGTTGACGACTCCCGCGACGCCGGTCATGAGGCCGGCGAAGGCGAAGACGGCGAGCTTGAGGGGCGCCGGCTCGATGCCGGCGAGCCGCACGGCTTCCTCGTTCGTCCCGAGCGCGGTCGCATAGCGGCCGAACACGGTCCGCGCGAGGACGAGCTGCGCCGCCGCCACGAGCACGACGGCGCCGAGGAACGGCGCGGACAGCCCGAAGGCGACGGGCGCCGCCAGGCGCTCAACGGCTTCGCCGACGTAGACCGTCTGCGAGCGCGTCACGAGGTAGGCGAGCCCGCGCGCCATCTCGAGCGTGCCCAGCGTGACGATGAAGGACGGCAAGGCGAGGCGCACTGTGAGCAGCCCGTTCAGGCTCCCGGCGGCCAGGCCCGTGACCAGCGCAACCGCCACCGCGGGAGCCAGGCCCAGGCCGAACCGCGTGAGGCCGAGACCGAGCGCTGCGCTCGAGAGCGCCATCACCGAGCCCACGGAGAGATCGATCCCGCCGATCACGAGGACGAAGGTCAGGCCCACCGCCGCGATCACCAGCTCGGGCACCTGGTTGGCGATCGTGCGCAGGGTGAGGGCCGTCAGGAAGCGCTCGGTGCTGAGCGCGAACGCCGTGACGAGCGCGGCGAGCACGCCCAGCAGCACGAGCGCTTCGCGGCCCGGAGTGAGCGAGCTGTCGGTCGTGGCCGTCACGCGGTCCTCGACCACTTCCCGCCGAGCCGCTCGGTCGCGGCCACCGCCGCCGCCATGACGCGCTCGGCGGACCAGTCGCCACGCCGAAACTGCCCGCTCACGCGGCCTCGCGACAGCACCAGGATCCGGTCCGCCAGGGCGAACAGCTCGTCGAGCTCGGAGGAGGCCACCACGAGCGCCTTGCCGCGGGCGGCCAGCCCGAGCAGCAGAGCGTGGACCTCTGCGCGCGCGCCCACGTCGACGCCCCGCGTCGGCTCGTCCAGCAGCAGCACGGCCGGATCGGACAAGAGAGCGCGCGCCAGCAGCACCTTCTGCTGGTTGCCGCCCGAAAGCCGCGCGACGGGCTCGGCCGGCGCGCGGGTCCCGAGGCCCAGCGCGTCGAAGAGGGGGCGGACGAGGCTCGCCTCGCGCGCCGGCCGCACACCTCCCCAGCGGAAAGCGGCGCGTTCGAGAGAGCCGAGGGTGGCGTTGGTGCTCAGGGAGAGGGGGAGCAGCAGCCCCTCACGCTGGCGGTCCTCGCTCAGGAAGCCGAGCCCGAGGCGCTTTGCGTCGCGCGGTGAGCGGATGCGAGCGGGCGCTTTCGACGCGCCCACGAAGACGCTGCCGGATCTCGCGCGGTCGGCGCCGAAGGTCGCGCGGAGTACTTCGGTGCGGCCCGCGCCCATGAGCCCGAACAGCCCGAGGATCTCGCCGCTTCGAACCTCGAAGCCGATCCCGTCGAAACGCTTGCCCGCGAGGCCTTCGACGCGCAGGGCGACGTCGCCCACGCTCGCGGCCGGCCACAACGGCGCCTCGGCCACGGAGCGACCCACCATCAACCGGACGATCTCGTCGCGCGGCAGCTCCGCCGCCGGACGCGTGGCCAGCAGGCGGCCATCCCGGAGGACACTCACGCGATCGGCCGCGAGCGCCACCTCGTCGAGGCGGTGGGTGATGAAGACGATCGCGGCCCCTTCCGCGCGCAGCCGCGCCACCTGCGCGAAGAGCGCCTTCGCCTCGTGCGGCGTGAGGGCCGTCGTGGGCTCGTCGAGCAGCAGCACGTCGCAGCGCGAGGCGAGCGCGCCGGCGATCTCCAGGAGCTGGAGCTGTCCGAGGCCCAGGGAGCCCACGCGTCGGTCGGGATCGAGGTCCGGGATACCGACACGCGCGAGCAGGTCCTTCGCCTGGCTCCGGAGCCGCCTCCGGTCGACGAGCCCCCACCGCGCCGGAAGCCGCCCCAGGAAGAGGCTCTCCGCGACGCTCAGGGTCGAGACGGCGGTCGGCTCCTGGTGGACGATCGCGATCCCGAGGGCCCTCGCTTCGCGCGGACCGCGGGGCGAATAGGCCCGTCCGCGCAAGCTCATGCTCCCGGCGTCGGGCGCGACCATGCCCGCGAGCAGCTTCGCGAGCGTGCTCTTCCCCGCGCCGTTCTCGCCCACGACGGCGTGCACCTCGCCGGGCCGGAGCGAGAGGCTGACGTCCTGCAGGACGGGCGCGCCGTACGCCTTGCTGAGCCCCCGGACCTCGAGGATCGGATCGCTCAAGCGCCGGTTCCGTCCCGGGCCGTCTCCCGCCGCCGATCCGTCAACGCAGGCTCTGCGCCGTGACCAGGTCGACGGGCGTCTCGCGGCTCGCGGGAAGCTGCTTCGTCCTCAGCATCTCGAGCGCGTACTCGATGCCGAAGACGGCGAGCCGGTCCGCATGCTGGTCGGCGGTGGCCAGGATCCGTCCGCTCTTCACGAGCTCCTTCACGGCGGAGATGTTGTCGAACCCGACGACCTGCACCTGGCCGTCACGGCCGGCAGCCTTGATCGCGGCCACGGCCCCGAGCGCCATGCTGTCGTTGGAGCAGAGCACGGCCTTCAGGTCGGGGATCTCGGTGAGCAGGGCCGCCGCGACCTGATTCGCCCTGGCGGTCTCCCAGTTGGCGGGCTGCGACGAGGCGACCACGAGGCCGGCGCCCGAGAGCGCGGTCTCGAAGCCGATCTTGCGCTCGACCGCGTTGTAGGCTCCCGGCACGCCCTCGAGGATCGCCACCTTGTCCCCGCGCTGGAGGTGCCCAGCGAGGTGCGACGCGACCTTCGCCGCGCCTTTCCGGTTGTCCGGGCCGACGAAGGGCACGCGCAGCCCGCGCTCGGCGAGCACGGCCTCGTCCAGCCTGTTGTCGATGTTCACGACCACGATGCCCGCGTCGCTCGCCCTCTTGCACACGGCCACGAGGGCGCGCGAGTCCGCCGGGGCGATCACGACCGCGCTCACCGCCTGCGCGATCATCTGCTCGACGAGCCGGACCTGGCCGGCCACGTCCTGCTCGTCCTTGATGCCGGTGGCGACGAGCTCGTACTCGCCGGCGTGGGCGCGCTGGTGCGCTCGAGCCCCGTCCTCCATCGTCTTGAAGAACTCGTTGGCGAGCGACTTCATCACGAGCGCGACGCGCGGGTGCTCGGCGTGCCCGCTCGCGCAGCCCGCGAGCGCCGGCAGCAGGGCGACGAGCGCCAGAGCCATCGCTCTCATGGCCGCTCCTACCTCGCGCGCTCGACGAAGCGGCCGTCGCGGGTGTCGACGCGGATCCTCTCGCCTTCCTCGATGTAGGACGGGACCAGCACCACGACGCCCGTCTCGACGGTGGCGGGCTTCAGCTGCGCCTGCGCCGTCGCGCCCTTCATCGACGGCGTCGTCTCGCGCACGACGAGGTCGACGGTCATCGGCAGGTTGAGCGCGATCACGCGCTCCTGGAACAGCACCGTCTTGACCTCGACGTTCTCGAGCAGGTAGCCGGCGGCGTCGCCGACGCGCGCGGCGTCGAGCGTCGTCTGCTCGTAGCTCACGAGGTCCATGAACACGAAATCGTCGCCCTGGCGGTAGAGGAACTGCGCCCCGCGGTACTCGACCTCCGCCGTCGTCACCGTCTCGCCGCCGCGCCACGTCTTCGCGAGCGTTTGACCCGTGCGCAGGTTCTTGAGCTTGGCCTTGACCAGCATGGCCGCGCCGCGGGCCGAGGGCGTCTGCGACTGCACCTCGGTCGCCTGCCAGGGGTCGCCGTCGATCTCCAGGATGTCTCCGCGCGAGATCTCGGTCACGTTGACGGTCATGCCGGCTGTCTCCTCAGGCGGGGACCGGCTCGAGCCGACGCTCGCCGACCTGCTGCCGCCACATCGCGTAGTAGAGGCCCTTCTGCTCCAGAAGCTCGTCGTGGCGGCCCTGCTCCACGACGCGGCCGCGCTCCAGCACGTAGATGCGGTGCGCGTGGAGCACGGTCGAGAGCCGGTGCGCGATCAGCACCGTCATCACGTGACGGCTGCTCGCCACCTCGCGGATCGTGCGGCTCACCTCCTGCTCGGTGAGCGAGTCGAGCGCCGAGGTGGCCTCGTCGAACACCAGCAGGTGCGGCCGCCGCAGCAGCGCGCGCGCGATCGAGAGCCGCTGCTTTTCGCCGCCCGAGACCTTGACGCCGCCCTCGCCGATCAGCGTGTCGAGCCCGCGCTCGGCGCGGTCGAGCAGCGGCTGGCAGGCGGCGCGCTGCAGCACCTCGAGACACTCGGCGTCGCTCGCGTCCGGGCGCACGAACAGCAGGTTCTCGCGGATCGAGCCCGAGAAGAGCTGGGTGTCCTGGGTGACGAAGCCGATCCGCTCGCGCAGCTCCTCGAGGTCCACGCGGTCGTCGGGCGTGCCGTCGTAGAGGATGCGTCCCCCCTGCGGGTGGTAGAGGCCGACCAGCAGTTTGACGAGCGTCGTCTTGCCCGAGCCCGAGGGCCCCACGAGCGCGACCGTCTCGCCGCGGCGCAGCTCGAAGCTCACGTCCTGCACGGCGGGAGCCGTCGCGGTCTGGTGCGTGAAGCTGACGCCGTCGAAGGCGAGCCGCGTCAGCTCGCCCACGCGCACCGGATCCTTCGGGCGCGGCTCGCGCGGCGCGTCGAGCAGCGTCTGGAAACTGGCGAGCGAGGCCTCGGTCTCCCGGTAGACGCCGATCACCGTCCCGAGCTCCTGCAGCGGGCCGAAGATGAAGAACGAGTAGATCCAGAGCGCGAAGAACTGGCCGACGCTGATCTGGCGCGCGAAGATCAGGTACAGCATCAGGAACAGGATCGAGGTCCTGAGCGCGTTCACCGCCGTGCCCTGCACGAAGCTCAGGCTGCGCAGGTAGCGCACTTTCTGCAGCTCGAGTCCCAGGATCCGCGTCGTCGTGGCGTTGAGCCGCGCGATCTCCTGCGCCCCGAGCCCCATGCTCTTCACGAGCTCGATGTTGCGCAGCGACTCGGTGGTCGAGCCGGCGAGCGCCGTGGTCTCGGCCACGATCCGCTTCTGCACCGTCTTGATGCGGCGCGACAGCACCGACGACAGCCACCCCAGGATCGGCACGGTCGCGAAGTAGATGGGCGCGATCAGCCAGTGCACACTGAAGGCGTAGATCACCACGAACACGACACCCACCAGGGTCTGGAACACGACGTTGATCGAGACCGACATCAGCTTCTCGACGTCGCTCCTCACCTTCTGCAGCTTGCCGAGCGTCTCGCCGCTCCGCTGGTCCTCGAAGAGCTGGTACGGCAGCTCGAGCGCGTGGCGGATGCCGTCGGCGTAGAGCCGCGCGCCGAGCCGCTGCGTCACCACGTTCAGGAAGTAGTCCTGGAAGTTCTTGGCCACGCGCGAGACGAAAGCGACGCCGACCGCGGCCAGCAGCAGCAGGCTGACGCCGTGCAGGAACTCGGCCGTCGTGTAGCGGTCGAAGCGCGTCGCGTACTGGTCGATCACGTGACGGAAGATCAGCGGATCGAGCAGCGAGAAGACCTGGTTGACGGTCGCGAGCAGCAGCGACAGCAGCACCAGCCGGTAGTGCGGGCGCAGGTACGAGAGCAGCAGCTTCATCGGCCAGCCGTGATCAGGATACCCGCGAACGGACGCGGCGCGCAGCGCTCAGCCGAGGCTGACGTAGCGCGCCTCGCGGACGCCGGGCAGACTCGCGAGCTCGTCGATCACCCCGCGCTCGACCGCGCCGTCCACCTCGATCAGCATGATGGCGCGGCCGCTGCCGGGCTTGCGGCCGAGACCCATGCGCGCGATGTTCACGGCGTTCTTGCCGAGCAGCGAGCCGACGCGGCCCACGATGCCGGGCGTGTCGTCGTTGCGAACCACCAGCACGTGCCCCTGCGGGATGGTGTCGATCTCCACGCCGTCGACGTCCACGAGCCGCAGGTGCGTGCCGCCGAACACCGTGCCGGCGACCTGCAGCTCCTCCTCGCTGGTCTTGAGCCTCAGCGCCACCAGGTTCGCGAAGCTGACCGCGGCCGTCGACGTCGACTCGAGGATCTCGATCCCGCGCTCGCGCGCGAGCTCGAGCGCGTTCACGAGCGTGAGGCCCTCGGCCACGTGCGGGCGCAGCACGCCGGTGACCGCCGCCGCCAGGATCGGCTTGGTGTCGATCTCGCGCAGGTCGCCGTAGACGCCGAGCTCGAGCCGCTCGAGCGAGCCGCGGCAGGCCTGCGCCACGAACAGTCCCAGCCGCTCCGCCAGGTCCATCGCCGGGTGCACCTTGTCGTAGAGGTCGCCCGCCAGCGAGTAGAAGTTGACGGCGGACTGGATCACGCCGCCCTTGAGGTAGTCGCGCACCTGCTGCGCGATGTCGGTGCCCACGCGCTCCTGGGCCTCCTTGGTGGAGGCCCCCAGGTGCGGCAGCGCCAGGACCTTCGGGTGCTTGGCGAGCCGCCAGTCCTTGGGCGGCTCCTGCGCGTGCACGTCGAGGCCGGCGCCCGCGACGCGGCCGGAGTCGAGCGCCGCCAGGAGCGCGTCGTCGTCGATCAGCTCGCCGCGCGCCGCGTTCACGATGCGCACGCCCGCCTTGACCTTGGCGAGCGCGTCCTTGCCGATGAGGTGCTTCGTCTCGGGCGTCAGCGTCGTGTGCAGCGAGATGTAGTCGGACGTCTGCAGCAGCTCGTCGAGTCCGCGCAGCGTCACGTGGGCCTTCTCGGCGAGCGCTGGGGCGACGAACGGGTCGAACGCCTGCACCTCCATGCCGAAAGCGCGGCAGCGCGCCGCCACCTCGCGGCCGACGCGCCCGAACCCGATCACTCCGAGGCGCTTGCCGTAGAGCTCCACGCCCGCGAAGGACTTGCGGTCCCAGCTGCCGGCCTTCATCGTGGCGTCGGCGGGCGCCAGGTTGCGCGACAGCCCCAGCATCAGCGCGACGGCCAGCTCCGCGGTCGAGACCGAGTTGCCGCCGGGCGAGTTCATCACGAGCACGCCGCGGCGGGTCGCCGCCTTCAGGTCCACGTTGTCGACGCCGACGCCGGCGCGGCCGATCACCTTCAGGTTCTTCGCGGCCTCGATCACGTCCGCGGTCATCTGGCTGCCGCTGCGCACCAGGATGGCGTCGTAGGGCGCCACCCTGGTCGCGAGCTCGGCGGCCGGGAGCGCCTTCTCCATGTCGAGCGTCCAGCCCTCGGACCGCAGGATCTCGGCGCCGCGCTCGGTGATGCCTTCGAGGACGAGAATGCGTGCGTTCAAGGTGATCCTTTCCCAGAATGGAAGCCCGTTCCGGTGCGAAATGAACGGCGATTATCGCTTCTTTGCCAACAGCCGACATCCCCCCGTGATTTCATCGGTCCGTTCGATGCCACAGGGGTCTTTTTCCGTTCCACACATTCTGTGGAAAACCCTGTGGAAAGCCGAAGACAGGCTCGGCCAACCGTGCGTAGAATCAAGAGCTTGGTGCAGTTTGCACTTTGTGACAGCAGCGTGACTGGGGGCATGCGATTTGCGTTCTGGGAATTCTGGAGTGGCACCCGTGTAATCCTCGTCACGGGAACGGATTCCCGCGCCGCGTACTACACTCCAGCGAGGGAGGGCAGCGATGCGGATGGCAATCGCGTGCGGCTTGAGTCTGCTGGCGACGGGTGCCTTGGCCCAGGAGGCGACGGAGGCGCAGGAGAAGACGCCGCGCCCCTCGATCCGCGTGCTCCACCACCCCTACGAGATCTCGTCCTTCTATCGGTCGGGCGAGTCGCCGCTCGGACCGTGGGCCGGTCTGCCGAACGATCCGGCCTACAGGATCGCCGACTTCTACCGCTCGCCTGGCTCGGCCTACGGCTGGTCCGCGTTCTGGACGAACGGCTACGCCGCCGCGCGCCCGGCCCCGCTGCGCCCCTACCGCCGCTCGATCGGAGAGAACGGCGACCTCTTCCTGGCGGTGCCGTTCCTCGCGCAGGTCGGGCCGATCAGCGGCGCTTTCTTCGGGTACTGACGCTTCGGCCACTGAGGCTTCGGCTGCCGAGCCCGGCGGCCTCCCGGATCGACCGGCCCGTCTCGCGGCGGAAGCGGTCGGCGATGCCCTCGAGCCCGCCCACGGTTTCGTCTCGCTCCAGCCGCTCGACGCGGCTCATCGGGTAGAAGAGCGAGACGAGGCCGAGCCCGCTCTCGCGCCGGACCTCCTGGCGCAGGTAGTCCTCGAAGGCGGTGAGCTCGATCCCGCGCACGGCGACACCCGCCGGCAGGAGCGCCTCGAGAATGCCGAAGATCCGCTCGCGCGGCGTGTGCAGATAGACGAGGACCGGCGTCCCTGGCTCGAAGCCGCCCCGGCTCACCGCCGCCCGGGCCGTGGACGGGCGTGCTCGGCGAAGAACGCCTCGATCCGCGACGCACCCTCCTGCAGGTCGTCGAACGCCGTGGCGAACGAGAGCCGGAACGTCCCCGGCGCCTCGAAGCCCTCCCCCGGCACGACCGCCACCGCCTTCTGCTCGAGCAGCTTCGCCCCGAGCGCGAGCGTGTCCGGCAGCGCCTTCGACAGGCAGCGCGACACATCGGGGAAGACGTAGAAGCCCCCGCCCGGGAGCGGGCACTTCACGCCCGGGATCGCCGCGATCCGCGGCTGGATGAAGTCCCGACGCCTCTGGTACTCGGCCGCCATCCGCCGCACGTCGTCCTGCGGAGCCCGCAGCGCGTGCGCGGCCGCCACCTGGGCGAAGGTCGCCGGTCCCTGGACCGAGTGCGAGTTGAGCGCGGTCGCGGCCTCGGCGAGCGGCTTCGGCCCGATCACCCAGCCCACGCGCCAGCCGGTCATGCAGTAGCTCTTCGACGCGGTGCCGACGACGACCAGGTGGCCGCCGGCCGCGTCCTTCACCTCCTGGAGCGCCGGCGGGCCGCCGCCACCGAACAGCAGGTGCGCGTAGGTGTCGTCGTAGAGCAGCCAGAAGCCGCGCTGCTTCGCGAGCCGAGCCAGCTTCACGAGCTCCCCCGGCTCGATCACCGCGCCGGTCGGGTTCGAGGGGCTGTTCACCATGACCGCGCGCGTCTTCGGCCCGACCTTGCGGGCGATGGCGCTCGCCGTCATGCGGTAGCCGTCCTCGACGCGCAGCTTCACGAACACGGGCGTGCCGCCCGCGACGCGCGCGGCCTCGGCGAACGTCGGCCAGGCGGGAGTCGGGATCACGACCTCGCTGCCGCGGTCGAGGATCGCCTGGTAGAGCAGCGCCAGCGCCTGCTTGCCGCCGACCGCGACCACCACCTGCTCGGGGGTGAACGCGACCTTGAAGTCCTCGCGGTAGCGCTCGACGACGGCCGCGCGCAGCTCGGGGATGCCGGAGGCGGGAGCGTACCGGGTCTGGCCGGCGTCGATAGCCGACTTGCCAGCCTCGGCCACGTGGCGCGGCGTGGGCTGGTCGGGCTCGCCCACCGTGAAGTCGTAGACCTTCACGCCCTTCGCCTTGAGCGCCCGCGCGCGGGCCGCCATCGCGACCGTCGGCGACACCTCGAGCGAGCGAGCGCGCGCCGCGAGCTTCGGACCGGCTCCTGCCGTCATCGCCCTTTCCTCCTCGACCTGAATTTCTTCGCCAGCTGGCGCTCGACGACCGGCGGCACCAGGCCGCTCACGCGCCCCCCGAGCCTCGACACTTCCTTCACGAGCCGCGACGACACGTACGAATAGCGCCCCGCGGGCATCATGAACACCGTCTCGATGCGCGGCTCGAGCTCCCGGTTCATGAGCGCCATCTGGAACTCGTACTCGAAGTCCGAGACGGCCCGGATGCCGCGGACGATCACGCTCGCGCCCGCCTTGCGCGCGTAGTCGACGAGCAGGCCCGAGAAGGTGTCGACCTCCACGCGCGGGCGGCCGCGCAGGGCCGCGCGCAGCAGCGCGAGCCGCTCCTCGACCGAGAACAGCGGCTGCTTCTCGGAGTTCTGCAGGATCGCGAGCCGCACGCGGTCGAAGACCGCGAGCCCGCGGTCGACGAGGTCGAGGTGGCCGTTCGTCAGCGGGTCGAACGAGCCCGGGAACACGGCGAGCGTGCCCTTGCCCGCGCGCGCCCTCTTCATGCTCCTTGCCTCCCGTCCTCGTCCTTCGCGGGTTCGCCCGCGGCCGCGGCCACCGCCGCGTAGAAGCTCAGGCAGTGGTCGCCGATCCGCTTCTGCCGCGTGCGCGCGAGCGCGCCTATTCTCTCCGGAAGCGCCCGCTTGTGGAAGTGTTCCGCGACGACGAGGCCGCCCTCGGCGAGCAGCCGGTCGCCGGCGAGCGCTACGAGCGGCTCGTAGAGGTCGCTCGCGTAGGGCGGGTCGAGGTAGACGAGGTCGAACAGCCGCCCCGCGTCCGCGAGCGCCTGCATCGCGGTGGCCGCGTCCTGCCGGAAGACCTGCACCTCGCCGCCCGCGCGCCCGAGCGCGGCCGCGTTCTCGCGCGCGGCGGCGATCGCGGAGGCGTCGCGGTCGACGAGGACCACGCGCGCGGCCCCGCGCGACAGCGCCTCGAGCCCGACGCCGCCGCTGCCCGCGAAGGCGTCGAGGAAGCGGCAGCCGGGCACGCGCAGCGCCAGGATGTCGAAGAGCGTCTGCCTCACGCGGGCGCCCGTCGGCCGCGTCGACTCCCCCGCCGCCGACTTCAGCCGCCGGCCCTTGCCGGCGCCGCCGATGATCCGGGACACGGGCTCGACGATACAGCAGTGTCCGGTTGACGGACTCGCCTGGCCGGTCGGCGCGCTGGCTACCGCCTGGGAACACACTGGAGCTTCTTGACAGGCACGGGGTTAGGCGCACTGGCCGCTGGCCCGCCGATTGCTCCATTGCGGCTCGTCTGGACCATGGGAGGCTCGACATGAACAGGCGTGAGTTCACGGTGGAGGCGGCGCTGCTGCTGCTCGGCGGCGCGACGATGACGATCAGCGCGTGCGGCGGCGGCGGAAGCCCGGCCGCGAGCACGCCGCCGCTCGCGGACGCGACCGGGTCGATTTCGTCGAATCACGGGCACGCAGCGATCGTGACCGCCGCGCAGCAGAGCGCGGGCGGCGGCCTCGACCTCGACATGCACGGCACCGCGAGCCACACCCACACGCTGTCGCTGAGCGCGGGCGAGGTCGCGGCCATCCGCTCGGGCGCGCGCGTCGACAAGGACTGCACGGGCGGCAGCCACACGCACACCGTCACCTTCAACGGCTGAGCTCGCGGCCTCAGCCGACGCGGGCGAGGCCGAAGCGCTGCTCCCAGCCGCCCGACTCGAAGAAGCGGGCGAGCGACGGGGGCAAAGCACCCGTCTCGGTGAGCCGAAAGGCCTCCTCGCGCGCTCGCTCCATGAGGTCGCGGTCGCGCAGCAGGTTCGCGACCTTCAAGCTCGGCAGCCCCCACTGGCGGGTGCCGAAGAAGTCGCCGGGGCCGCGCAG
Source organism: uncultured Acidobacteriota bacterium (assembly GCA_963740655.1). Lineage (GTDB taxonomy): Bacteria > Acidobacteriota > Vicinamibacteria > Fen-336 > Fen-336 > DATBSL01. Next base: position 49,874 of record CAVUFF010000008.1, on the reverse strand, counting down.
CTCGAGGTCCTTTTCCGCGATCAGGAAGCCGTCCTCCGTCTCGACCATCACGTCGAGCCTTGCTCGCGCCACGTCCGAGAGCTTGCCGTAGGCCAGCAGCACGCAGGTCGAGGCCGCGCTGCCTCGGCCGACGCGCCCGCGCAGCTGGTGCAGCTGCGCGAGGCCGAAACGCTCGGCGTGCTCGATCACGATCAGCGTCGCGCCGCGCACGTCGACGCCCACCTCGATCACCGTCGTCGCCACGAGTACCTGGATCGCGCCGCGCGCGAACGCGCCCATCACGGCTTCCTTTTCGGCGCTCTTCATGCGCCCGTGCAGCAGCCCCACGCGCAAGTCCGGCAGCGCGGCCGCCCACTCCTCGCGAGCCTCGGTCGCAGCCTTCACGTCCTCGAGCTTCTCGGACTCCTCGACGAGCGGGTAGACGACGTACGCCTGCCGCCCCTCGGCCGCCGCCCGTCGCACGAGCTCGAGCACGGCGCGCCTCTCGGAGGCTTGGCGCAGCTCGGTGCGGATCGGCATGCGCCCGGGCGGCTTCTCGTCGACCACGGACACGTCGAGGTCGCCGTAGGCCGTGAGCGCGAGCGTGCGCGGGATCGGCGTCGCGGTCATCACCAGCACGTCGGCGTCGTAGCCCTTACGCCTGAGCTCGTCGCGCTGCAGCACGCCGAAGCGGTGCTGCTCGTCGGCGACCGCAAGCCCGAGGCACCGGAATGTCACGCCTTCCTGGATCAGAGCGTGGGTCCCCACCACGATCTGCGCCTCCCCCGACGCGATTCGAGCCACGGCCTCTTTTCGCTCGCGGCCCTTGACCGAGGCGCTCAGCAGCTCGACGCGGTACGGACAGCGCGCGAGCAGCCGCTTCAGCGTCAGGAAGTGCTGCTCGGCGAGGATCTCGGTCGGCGCCATGAATGCCGCCTGGTGGCCGTTCTCGACCACGACCACCATCGCGAGGAGCGCGACCAGCGTCTTGCCCGCGCCGACGTCGCCCTGCACCAGCCGGTTCATCGGGTGCGCCGAGCCGAGGTCGGAGGCGATCTCGCGCAGCACGCGCTTCTGCGCGCCCGTGAGCGGGAAGGGCAGGATGCGCTTCACCGCGTCGCGCGCGGCGGCCGTCACCTCGAACGCCGCGCGCTTGCGCTCGGCGCGCACGCCGTTCCGGCGCCGGGCGAGGCCGAGCTGGAACAGCAGCAGCTCCTCGAGGATCAGCCGCACGTGGCCGGGGGAGCGGAAGCGGTTGAGCTCCTCGAGCCGGTCGGCGTCGCCCGGCCGGTGCACGCGCCTTAGCGCCTCGGCGCGGCCGATCACCGCGAGCCGTTCGCGGAGCTCCTCGGGCAGCGGGTCGTGGAGGTCGGCCGGCACCTGCTCCGCGAGCTCCGCCAGCACGCGCCGCAGCGGCTTGACGGTGAGCGGGCCGAGCTTCTCGTACACCGGTACGAGCCGGCCCGTGTGGACGCCGCCGTGCTCGTCGGCCTCGACGAGCTCGTACTGCGGCGAGCGCATCACGAGCAGGCGCGACGCCATCCTGTCGCGCTCGACGAGCCCGAACAGCACCACGCGCTTGCCGGCGCTCAGCACGTCCCGGAGGAAGGGCTGGTTGAAGAAGATCGCCTTCAGCAGCCGGCCGCTGCCGTCGTCGAGCCGCAGCTCGTAGATCGACAGCCGCCGCGCGCGCCGCAGGCCCGCCACCGTCACGCGGCCCGCCACGGCCACGCGCATGCCCGGGCGCAGCTCCGCGACGCGCGCGAAGTGGCGGCGGTCCTCGTAGCGCATCGGCAGGTGCAGCAGCAGGTCGAGCGTCGTGCGGACGCCGAGCTTCGCGAGCGCAAAGGCGCGCTGCGGCCCGACGCCCTTCACGTACTGCACGGGCGCGGCGAGCTCCATCCCGGCCGATCTTGCCACGGCGCCGGGCGGCGCCGGGTCCGCCCTAGCGGGCCGGCTGCTGCGCGAACTCGACGACGGCGCGGCCCGGCTCGAGCCGCACGCTGCGCGCCGTCCACGGCAGCGGGAATGGGGCCAGGATGTCGAAGCCCCCGGGCTGCCCGGCGCTGCGCGTCGCCTGCGCCACCATCTGCGACAGAAGCGACGCGGGCAGGCTGATCCCCGCCACCGTCGCCTCCTCGAGGTCGAGCTTGCCCTCGCCGCCTTCGGCCTGGAGCCGCCCCTTCAACACCACGGGCACGGTCCCGCTCAGGAACGCGAGCAGGCTCGAGGCGCCCCCCTGCGGCAGCTTCGCGCGCACCGCGTCGAGGTCGAGCATCCCGCTCGCCGCGAGCCGCTCGGGCTCGAAGCGCAGGCTCACGCCCGTGACCGCCCGCGGCAGCTTGGCGCCGAGAGCCAGCGCGACGTACGAGTTCACCTGCCGCTCGGTGACCGTGATCGGCTCGCGCGAGGCGGGCTTCCCGGCCTTGAGACGGCGCTCGAGCCGCGCCACGGTGTCGGCGACCTGGTCGGCGTCCTCCCAGCTCAGCCCGGGCGGCGCCTTGGGGCGGCTGGCGGTCGCGGCCCTCGGCCGAGGCGAGGGCGCGGCCGGCGCCTGGGCGCTCGACGAGGCCGGGTTCGAGCTCGGGGCCGCCGTCGACTGAGCGAGCCACAGCGCGAGCCCGAGCAGCGCGGGGCTCATTCAGCCATCATAGCGCCCGCCTCAGGGCTTACCGCGCGGCGCCCGCACGTCGGCGGCGCGCGCCGCGTCGTTGAAGAGCGCCTGCTCCGACGGCAGCACGCGCTCGAGGTGCTGCCTGGCACCGGCCTGGAGCCGCAGCGGCTCGAGCGAGGCGTCGAGCGCGGCCGCCGCGCGCCACTGCTCGTCGGCCTCGTCGGGTCGCGCGGGCCGCAGCGCCCAGCTGAGCGCGAGGCGCGCCTTGGCGTCGCCCGGGGCATAGCGCACCGCGCTGCGCAGCCAGGTCACCGCCTCGTCGAGCTCGCCTTCGACGAAGAGCGCCCAGCCGAGCGCGAACGGCAGCTCCGCGGCGAAGGGAGCCCGCTCGACCGCCTGGCGCAGCAGCGTCGACGCGCCGGCCGCGGCGGGCCAGAGCCGCAGCCGCGCGACGGCGCGGTTCGCGAGGACGCCGGGCGTCGGGTCGGCCGCGGCGAGCTCGGCGTAGAGCACGTCGGCGTCGGTCGGGCGCCCGAGGCCGAGGAGGCAGGCGCCGTCCAGGAAGAGCGCCTCGCGCACGAAGGGCGCGGCGGGCGGCAGCGCCGCCAGCACCGCGCGCGCGTCGGCAAAGCGCGCCGCGTCGTAGAGCTGGCGCGCCAGCACGAGTGCTACGTCCGGAGATCCGGGCTGCGCCGCGAGCGCGCGCTTCAGGCCTTCGATGCGCGCCTGCGGATCCCGCGCGACGAGCGCCTCTCCAAGCGCGCGCAGCGCAGCGAAGCGGCCGGCGGCGGGCGGCTCCGCGCCGGCCTCCACGCCCGCGAGCCCGCGCGCCAGATCGTCGATCAGCCGGCCCAGCTCGTCGAGCGGGCCGGAGGCGCGCACCTCGTCCCCGAGCGCGGCCGCGTGCGTGTCGAGCGGCCGCAGCGCGACGTGCAGCTCGTTGCCGGCCAGGTCCCACGAGCCCGCCACCACGTAGCGCGCTCCGACGGCCTCAGCCACGCGCACGGCGGTCGCGTGGCTCGCGACGGGCCCGGCGATCCCGAAGCCCTCGAGCGCGCGCCGCCTGTCGCTTCCGGCGAGCGCGTCGCGGCCGAGGCGCGCGAGCGAGCGCGGCAGCGCCTCCTCGACGGCGGCGCCGATCCAGCCGGGCGCCCCGCCGGGGCCGCTCGGGGGCAGCACCACGACGCGTCCCGGCGCGGCGAGCGCCGCGGCCAGCAGCAGCGCGAGGCTCACGCGGAGAGCTCGATCGCGGCGGGCGGGCGCGCCCAGGCGTGCGCGGCGAACGCCCGCTGCACGCTGAAGCCGAGCCGCGCGTAGAGCCGGTGCGCCTGCTCGTTGGCGGCGGTCACCGACAGGGTCGCGCTCGCGAGCCCCTGCTCGCGGAACGAGGCGAGCGCCACGCCGACGAGAGCGGCCCCGAGCCCGCGGCCCTGCGCCTCCGGGCTCACCGAGACCTGGCACACGTGGCCGTTGCTGCGCGACAGCCGGCTCGCGATCAGCACGCCGAGCGGGCCCCACGGCCCCACGGCAAGCCGCGAGGCGAGCGTGTCGAACGGCCCGCAGCCGGAGCGCACCACCAGCGTGTCGACGAAGGCCCGGCAGGTCGAGGGCGTCGCGTAGGTCATGTTGAGAGCCGCGTCGACGCTGTCCTTGTGGCTGCGATAGATGATCTCCGCGGCCGTCGCGATGTCCTCGCGGCGCAGCGGCCGCAGCGTGACGCCGGCGGGAAGCGGGCCGGGCGGCGGGACCGGCGCCTGAAGCTCGCGGCGCATGTAGTGTCGCGCGCGCGACGCGAAGCCCTTCTGCGCGAAGCGCGCGTCGGCGCCCTCGGCGGTGCAGAAGAGCGTCTGGCACTCGACGCGACCGCTGCCGCGCTCGGCGCGCGCGTCCTCGATCACGGCGTCGACCAGCTCCTCCTCGATCCCGCGCCCGCGCAGCCCCCGCGTCGCGAAGATCGAGCCGACGATCACGCGAGCCGGGTCGACCATGTAGTAGCAGTACGCCACCGCGCGGCCGCCGTCCGCCACCACCCGCCCGGGCAGGCTGCCGCGCTCGACGCCGCCCGAGACGGCCGCGCGCACCTCCGCGAAGTCCCAGCCGAGCTCCGAGTGCCAGAGCGCCGCTTCCTCGTCCAGCAGCGGGCGCAGCTCGCGCGCCGCGGTCTCACGCAGGGGGCGTGTTCGCACCCCGCCTCCGCTTCGCCTCGGCGTCGAGGAAGCCGCGCAGCCGCGCCTCGTGGGCCGCACCCAGGGACAGGAACTCGATCCCCGCCAGGTAGCTCTTCGGGCCCGGCGGCGCCTCGCCGTCGAGTGTCGCCTCGGCGACGCGGCCCTTCGTGCGCAGCGGTCCGTCGGGCAGCTCGAGCGTCAGGTCGAGCACCGCGCCGCGAGCCAGCGCCGCCTCGATCCGCAGCAGGCAGCCGACGACGCTCAGGTCGATCGCGCGCGCCCGGCGCGGGCTGCGGCCGCCCACGCTGGCCCCGAGATCGACCGGCATCCTCGGCCCCCGGCGCCCGTCCTCGCGCTCGGCCCTCGCTCCGATTCCCGTGCTCATCAGAGCGAATTCTATTCTGGGGGATCCGGCCCCGCACCTCCGCCCCCGGCCCTGGCTCCGGGAGCGCCTTGTGGGTGCCGCGGAGCGACCCGTATAATTGCCGGTCGGAGAGGACTTTGCCGCGAAACGTGTCGGGCCGCAGCGCCGTCGCCACGAGGCCGTCAGCGGCCCGGACGACCGCGCGCGCGCCGTTGGCGCGGCCGGCTCCTCGCCTCACCCGCTTCGGACGCCGCCCGCTCGCCGCACTCGAAGCGCAGTCGCGCGCCATCCGCGACCCCGTCGAGAAGCTCCGCTTCATCCGCCGCTCGCTCGAGCGCTTCGAGATGCTGGACGAGCGGCTGCAGGCCCTGCCCGGCGCACCCCTGCGCTGGATGGCGTATCGGCTGACGGGCGTCGAGGACGCCCGACCGCTCTTCTCGCGCAACCCGATGGGCGCGCTCGACCCGCCGCACCGCAGCCGGCCGCCGCTTCCCCGCCGCGCGCGCCGCACGGCGAACGTGGCGGCGGTGCTGCTGATGGCGGCCGCCGGGCTCGCGGTCGCGAGCTACCCGCGCAGCCACGGCCCCGACGCCGTGAGGCCGCCCGCCGCCACGCCGAAGCCGCACCCGACCGTCGAAACCGCGCTCGACGCGCCGCGCGGCGGCACGCCGGAGCGCATCTGGCTCGTCGACTCCGGCGCCGCATTCGAGCTCTACAGCAACGGCCTGCGTATCGACACCACCTGGGCGGTGCGCGGGGAGCCGCGGCGCTATCGCGTCTTTACCCGCGAGGCCGGCATGGGCGCCGAAGTGTTCGACCGCCCCGTCGGCATCGTGTTCCACACCTCGGAGAGCGACATCTGGCCGCTCGAGGAGGAGTTCAACCAGAAGCTGCGCGACTCGAGCCAGGACCTGCTCCGCTACCTGCGGCGCAACCAGGTCTACCACTACCTGATCGACCGCTTCGGCCGCGTCTACCGCGTGGTCGAGGAGAAGGACAAGGCCAACCACGCCGGCATGTCGGTGTGGGGCGCGGGCGGCCGCCTCTACCTGAACCTGAACGGCGCCACGATGGGGATCTCGTTCGAGACGCGCTGGGAAGGCGGCGCGGCGCTGCCGATCACGCGCGCCCAGCTCGAGGCGGGGCGCAGCCTCACCGACTACCTGCGGCACAAGTGGTCGCTCGCGCCCGAGATGTGCGTCACGCACGGGCTCGCGAGCGTGAACCCGAAGAAACACCTGATCGGACACCACCTCGACTGGGCGCGCGGCTTCCCGTTCGCCGCCTACTCGCTGCCCGACCAGTACCTCGTGGCCTCGCCGGCCGTGCAGCTGTTCGGCTTCTCCTTCGACGAGCGTTTCCTGTCGGTGCTGGGAGAGCCGTGGCCGGGGGTAAAGGCGGCGCAGGCGGCGCTGCGCGCCGAGGCGGAGGCCGCGGGGCGCGATCCGGACGCGGAGCGGGCGGAGCGGGTCAGGACCTACGACCGATGGCTGGCCGAGCTGACCAGGGACGCGGAGACGGCCGAGAGAGCCGCGGCGCACGACGCGCGCGCCGCAAGCGGAGGATAGCCAATGGCGGAGAACAAGGAACACCTCTGGAAGGCCCCGGAGGACGCGCCGGAGCGGATCGAGGACCTGGTCAAGGGCGGGGCCCACCCGGTCGGGATCGACGTGGGCACGAGCAAGGTGGTGGTATCGCGGCGCGGCGGCAAGGAGGTCGGCTGCCAGTCGCAGCTCAACGCTTTCATCCCCGTCCCCTACTCTCCCGTCACCGAGCGCACGATTCAGCAGCAGAGCGACATCCACTACTACCGCGACGGCGACGAGCTCGTGATCTTCGGCTCCGCCACGGAGCGCTTCGCGAACATGTTCAACACGGAGGCGCGCCGGCCGATGGCCGACGGCCTGCTGAACCCGAAGGAGAAGCAGGCCTGGCCCGTGCTCGAGGCGATCCTGCAGAGCCTGGTGCCGAAGCCGCGCTCCTCGAACGAGGTGCTCGCCTTCTCCGTGCCCGCCGCGGGGCAGGGGCGCGAGTCGTCGCTCACCTACCACGAGGCGAGCCTGCGCCAGCACTTCAGCTCGCTCGGCTACAAGGCGATGGCGATCAACGAGGGCCTGGCGGTGATCTTCGCCGAGCTCGAGCAGCACAACTTCACCGGCATCGGCATCTCGTGCGGCGGCGGCATGTGCAACGCGACGCTCGCCTTCCTGTCGATCCCGTCGATCATGGTGTCGTTGCCGAAGGCCGGCGACTTCATCGACCGCTCGGTGGGCGAGGCGGTCGGCGAGCACGCGCAGCGCGTCAAGGTGATCAAGGAGGAGGGCTTCGAGCTCACGCGGGCGCCCAAGGACAAGCTCGAGAAGGCGATCCACATCTACTACGAGGACCTGGTCGAGTCGCTCGTCGACACGCTGCGCCGCGCCATCTCGCGCGCCGAGAAGCTGCCCAAGACCGACAGGTCCCTGCCGATCGTGCTGGCGGGCGGGACCGCCAAGCCGAAGGGCTTCCGCGAGCTGTTCGAGCGCACGCTGCGCGCGCGCCCGTTCCCGATCGAGGTGGCCGAGGTGCGCGTGGCCCAGGACCCGCTGACCGCGACGGCGCGGGGGGCCTACATCGCGGCGATGTTCGAGAAGTAGGTGCAGCGCCCGTGTCCCGGGTCACGCTCGCGCTCCTGGCCGTGGCTCTCGCGGGCCCGGCCTGGGCCGCGCGCGAGTGGTACGACTACTACCTGCAGGCCCGGGACCACGACATCCCCGACAAGCGCTACGCGGACTGCGTCAAGAACCTGAAGGAAGCGATCGCGCTGCGGCCGACGGCCGCGACCAACCTGCAGACCTACGGCCTGGTGTTCGTCGACTACGTGCCGCAGTACTACCTCGGCGTGTGCCAGCTCGGGCAGCAGGACTACGTGGCCGCCACCGAGGCCTTCAACCTCGCGGAGCAGCAGGGCGCGGTCAAGAAGACGTCGCTGTTCCCCGAGCTCATGAAGAAGCGCGCCGAGGCGCAGGCGGGCCAGGCCGCGCGCCTCACGCAGCGGGCGCGCGGCGAGGTGCTGCGCCTGCTCGAGAACGCGCGCGAGCTCGGCAAGAAGGGGGCCTGGGACGAGTCGCTCGCCGAGCTGGCGAAGGCCGAAGCCCTCGCGCGGAGCCTCGACGCCGAGACGCTCCGCAGCGTCAACCGCGAGCAGGAGCGCCAGCGCGCGGCCCAGACAGAGTCGAAGGACCTGGCCACGCGCGCCCAGCGGCTCGAGCAGCGCCTCGCCGACGGCGAGCGCCTGCTGCAGGAGGGCCGGACGAGCGAGGCCAAGGTGGCCTTCGACGAGGCGCTCGACCTGGCGCCCAAGAACGCGCGCGCGCTCGAGGGCCGCCGGCTGGCCGAGGAGCGCATCCTGGCCTCGACCACGCGCGCCGCGCGCCAGCTGAAGCTTCTGGAGGGCCGGGCGCTCTTCGAGAAGCAGCAGTTCGAGGCCGCGCTCGCCCCGCTCGGCGACGCCGCCGCCGACCCTACCAACATCGAGGCGCGCGACCTGCTGATGCGCACGCGGCAGATCCTGGAGCAGCTGCGGCTGCAGAAGGAGACGCGCGCCGAGATCGACCGCCGCGCCGCGCGCGCCCAGGAGCTGATGAAAGCGGGCCGCTTCCCCGAGGCGCAGGTGGCGCTGCAGGCGCTGCTGCAGCTCGACGCCGCCCACCCGCACGCGCGCGAGCAGCTGGCGGAGGCCGAGAAGCGCACCGGCGAGGCGATCGTCGCCCGCTGGCTGCCCAACCAGGAGCCGGCGCTCGCGCTCTTCGAGCCGGCCGGGCCGGTGGTCGACTCGCCCACGCTGTCGCTGCAGGGCGCGGCGAGCGACGACCAGGGCGTGCAGAAGGTGGAGTTCCGCGTGGGCGGCCGGCTGGTCGGCGAGTTCCTGCCGGAGAGCACGCCGCTGTCGCCGGCGCGCATGGTGCCGTTCGCGCATCCGCTGCCGCTCGAGCCGGGCCAGAACGACGTGCTCGTGACGGCGATCGACACCGGCGGGCTGTCGTACTCGGTGCCGTTCAAGGTGGAGCGGCGGCTGCGCTTCCACGAGACCAGGTACTTCATCCCGGCGGCGCTGGCGGGCGCCTTCGGCATCGTGGGGCTCGGCCTCGCCGGCCAGCTGCTGCGGCGGCGCAGCGCGCGCAGGCGGCGCTTCAACCCGTACATCGCGGGCGCGCCGGTGCTCGACGACCAGATGTTCTACGGGCGCGAGAAGCTCACCGCGCGCATGCTGAGCACGCTGCACCGCAACAGCCTGATGATCACGGGCGAGCGCCGCATCGGCAAGACCACCTTCCTCCACCGCCTGAAGCGCGTGCTCGCCACGGACGACGGCGGCGAGTGGCGCTTCTTCCCGGTCTTCGTCGACCTGCAGGGCGTGCCGGAGCAGTCGTTCTTCCAGGCGTTGATCGCCGAGACCGTCGACAGCATGGGCCTACGGCCGGAGACGCGCGCCGAGCTGCGCTTCGCGCCGGGCGCGCCGGGCTACGACGCGCGCGACTTCAGCCACGACCTGCAGAAGGTGATCGCCGAGCTCAAGACGCGCACCACGCGCCGGGTGAAGCTGGCGCTGCTGATCGACGAGGTGGACGTGCTGAACGAGTACTCGGAGAGCGTCAACCAGCGGCTGCGCGGCATCTTCATGAAGAGCTTCTCCGAGAACCTGGTCGCGGTGATGAGCGGCGTCGGGATCAGGCGCCGCTGGAAGAGCGCGGTCAGCCCCTGGTACAACTTCTTCGACGAGGTCGAGCTCTCGGCCTTCTCGCGCGAGGAGGCCGAGGCGCTCGTGCGCGAGCCGGTGCGCGGCTTCTTCCGCTGGACGAACGAGGCCGTCGAGCGCGTGCTCGAGCTGTCGCAGCTGCGGCCGTACCTGGTCCAGAAGCTGTGCGTGCACGCCGTGAACCGCATGCTGGAGCACGGCCGCGGCACGGTGCGGCTCGACGACGTCGACGCGGTGCGCGCGGCGGTGCTGCTCGAGGACGGGCACACGGCCGAAGACGCCGCGGCCGTCGAGCGGCCGGCTATGGCAGACTAGGCGGCCATGACCACGGCGGTCGCGCCTCGGCGCAACCCGTTCATCGCCGGCAGCTGGGTGCGCGGAGAGGACTTCTTCGGCCGCGGCGAGCTCGTGCGCGAGGTGCTCGAGGGCGAGCGTCACTCGCTCTGGGTGCTGGGGGGCCGCCGGCTCGGCAAGACCAGCCTGCTGAAAGAGGTCGAGCTGCGGGTGCAGAAGAGCCGCGACACGCCGTTCGTCGCTCTCTACTGGGACCTGCAGGGCAGCGGCGACGCGCGCGGGCTGGCCGACACGCTGCTCGCGAGCGTCGAGGACTCGGAGCCGTTCCGGCGCGCGACCGACGTGCTGGTCGAGGACCTCGAGAGCCTGCCGGTCGCGGACATGCTCGCGAGCCTGCTGCGGCGCACCGTGCGCAGCGGCTGGCGCCTGCTGCTGCTGGTGGACGAGGCCGAGGAGCTGCTGGTGGTCGGCCGCTCCGACCCCTCGGTGCTGGCCAAGCTGCGGCGCGTGCTGTCGCGCGGCAGCGAGGTGCGCACCCTGATCACCGGCACGCGGCTACTCGCGCGCGTGGACGAGCAGAGCCCGCTTCCCACCTCGCCCTTCCTGCAGGGCTTCATCCCCCCCGTGTACCTGACGCCGCTCGCGCCCGACGAGGGGCGCTCGCTGCTCGCGCGGGGTGCCTTCCCGGCGCCGGACATCGAGACGGTTCTCGAGCGCGCCGCCTGCCACCCGTTCCTGGTCCAGCTGATCGCGAGCCGCCTGTTCGAGAGCCGCGACCTGGCCGTCACGCTCGACCAGCTCGCGGCCGACGAGATGGTGGCCAACTACTTCGCGGTCGACTTCGGAACGCTCGAGGAGATCGAGCGCAGCGCGCTCAGCGAGGTGGCCCGCGAGAGCCGCGCCACGCGCGCGGCGCTCGCCCGCACGCTGGGACGGCCGGAAGAGGACCTCGACGCGCCGCTCTACGGGCTCACGATGCTCGGCTACCTGGCACGCGACGGCGACGGTTACCGGCTCGCCAACTGGTTCTTCGAGCGCTGGCTGCGCCGACGGGTCGCGGCGGTCTCCCGTTAGGGGGGACGCTGCGCCGCGTCCCCCCTCTCACCCCCCCTCCGCTCGGTGGAGTGAATCCACCTCCGCTCGCAGCCCGTTGTGCGGAAGCGTCGCGGCGGACGCGGAGGCGCTACACGTCGGTCGGGGCGAGCACCGTGCGCAGGCCGATGACCTGGCCCTTGGCGTCCTTGAGGTAGCGGTCCAGCAGCACGAGCGGGATCGCCTTGCCGTCCTTGCGCTTGAAGGTGCGCACGAACGGCCTGAGCTCCTGCTCGCCCGTGATCTTGCGACCGATCGCGCGGCCGGCCGTCTCGGTCATCACGATGAAGTCGAGCACGCGCTGGCCCACGAACTCCTCGCGGCTGTAGCCCAGCAGCCGCAGGTCGGCGTCATTCGCGCGCAGCACGCGCATCTCCTGGTCGATCTCGTGGGCGGAGAGGCCCGGCGGCGGGCTGTCGAACGCCTCCGCCAGGCTCTTGGGGCCCCGCTTCTGGGCCTCCTCCATCCGCTCGTGGTAGTCCGTCATGCGGGCGACCAGTTCGTCGCTCCATCCCTGGCCCATGCTCGGAACCTCCGGCTAGAGTCTCAGCGCCGGCGCCGCCGCCTGCGACCGCCGCCGCCACCTCCGCCTTCGCCCGGCCCGTAGCCGCGACGGTGCTGTGGCGCGTCCGAGCCGGAAGCTTCCGGCGCGAACGGCGCCTCGACCTCCTCGTCGGGCGCCTTCGCCACTAGCGACTGCAGGTGCCCGCGCAGCAGCAGCGCCACGATCCGGTCGCGCAGCTCGTGCGCGGCGATCGCGCGCGCCGCGGGGCCGAGGTCGAGGAAGTCCTCGAGCGGCAGCCGCTTGCCCGCCTCGCTCAGCACGTCGACGATGCGCGAGGCCTTGCGCTCCTGCACCTCCTCGTCGGTCGGGACCGCGATCTCCTTGACCTCGACGTGGTAGCGCTTCACGAGCCGGTTGAAGTTCATGAGGTCCATCGCGGAGATCAGGCTGACGGCGCGGCCGCTCTTGCCCACCCGACCCGTGCGCCCGGCGCGGTGGATGTACTGCTCGGGCGAGTCGGGAGTCGAGAAGATGAAGACGTGCGAGAGGTCGTCGATGTCGATGCCGCGTGAGGCGACGTCCGTGGTCACGAGGTGCCTGATCTCTCCGTTGCGGAAGGCGTCCATCACCTGCTCGCGCTTGCGCTGCGGCAGGTCCGACGACAGCATCGCGACGGCCATGCCCTTGTTGCGGAGGAAGGTCGAGACGAGCCGCGTCTCCTCGCGCGTGTTGCAGAAGATCATCGAGGAGGTCGGGTTCTCGAACTCGAGCAGGCGGTAGAGCGTCGCCTCCTTGTGCAGGCGCGGGGTCAGGCAGTAGACGTGCTGGACCTCCTTGACGTAGATCTGGTCCTCGGAGAGCAGCACCCACTCGGGCTCGGCCATGTAGTGGTAGATGAGCCCGCGGATCCCGATCGGCACCGTGGCCGAGAACAGCATCGTCTGGCGCGCGGCGGGCACGAACTCCATGATCTGGCCCATCTCGACCGCGAAGCCCATGTCGAGCATGCGGTCCGCCTCGTCGAGCACCAGGAAGTGCACGCCCGAGAAGTCGAGCGTCCCGCGCCGCAGGTGGTCGAGCACGCGGCCGGGCGTGCCGGCGATCACGTGCGCGCCGGCCCGGATGCCCTCGATCTGCCGCTCCATCGAGTCGCCGCCGTAGACCGACTGCACCTTCACGCCGCGCCCGCGGCCGAGCTCGGTGATCTCCTGCGCCACCTGGATCGCGAGCTCCCGCGTCGGCGCGAGCACCACCGCCTGCACGCCGTCGCGCTGCGCGTCCACCTTCTCGACGATCGGGATCCCGAAGGCCGCCGTCTTCCCGGTGCCGGTGCGCGACTGGACCACGAGGTCCTTGCCGGCGAGCGCCTTGGGGATCGCCTCCTCCTGGACGGGGGTCGGAGACTCGTATCCCTTCGCTTCGAGGCTCCCGAGTGTCGCCTGCGAGAGGGAGAGCGAGGCGAAGCTACGCTTGGCAGTGAGGTTGTCCATGTCGATGCGGCATTATCGTCGTCGCTCCGTCATCGTCGCAAGTCATGCCTCAGCCACGTATAATGAGAGGTTTGTGAGGGTGCTCGATGCCTGAGTCCTGCGCGCGCTGCCAGAAGCCCGGAGACGGGCCCGAGGCGAAGCGCATCCCGTTCGGCCCCGCGCTCAAGGAGAAGATCGCGGCATCGGTCTGCGCCGCCTGCTGGAGCGAGTGGGAGGCGATGGAGATCAAGGTCATCAACGAGTACCGCCTCAACTTCATGGAGCCGGAGCACCGCAAGATGCTGCAGCGGGCCTGCCTCGAGTTCCTGAACCTGCCGGCATGATCCACATCGAGGGCCTCAACAAGCGCTACGGCGACCGCATCCTCTTCGAGGACGTCTCGTGGCACGTCAAGAAGCGGGACCGGATCGGGCTCTCGGGGCCGAACGGCGCCGGCAAGACGACGCTGCTGAAGCTGCTGGCCGGCCTCCAGGAGCCCGACTCGGGACAGGTCCGGATGGCGTCCGACACCACGATCGGCTACCTGCCCCAGGACGGAATCGTCCACCACGGCCGCAGCGTCTACGACGAGGTCGTGCTCGCTTTCGAGGAGCTGCTCGCGCTCAAGGCCGAGCAGCACGAGATCGAGGATCGGCTCGCGCACGCGACCGAGGACGGCGTCGGGCACGACAAGCTGCTCGAGCGCTACGCCGAGGTCACCGAGCGCTTCAAGCAGCTCGGCGGCTGGGAGATTGACGCTCGCGTCGCCGAGGTGATGAAGGGGCTCGGCTTCTCGCCCGCCGACCAGCAGCGCAAGACCGAGGAGTTCTCGGGCGGCTGGCAGATGCGGATCGCGCTCGCCAAGCTGCTGCTCGCGCGGCCCAACCTGCTGCTGATGGACGAGCCCACGAACCACCTCGACCTGCCCGCGCGCAACTGGCTCGAGGAGTACCTCGCCGACTACCCCGGCTCGGTGGTGCTCGTCTCCCACGACCGCTACTTCCTCGACGCGACGGTGAAGCGCATCACCGAGGTGGGGCTGAAGACGCTCACCGACTACCACGGCAACTACTCGCACTACGTCGTCGAGCACCAGGCGCGGATGGACCGCCTGCGCGAGGCGCACCGCCGCCAGAGCGAGGAGATCGAGAAGGCCGAGGTCTTCATCAACCGCTTCCGCTACCAGGCCACCAAGGCGAAGCAGGTCCAGAGCCGGATCAAGCAGCTCGACAAGGTCGAGCGGATCGAGATCCCGCCGGCGCGCAAGAAGATCCGCTTCACCTTCCCGCAGGCGCCGCGGCCCGGGCGGGTGGTGCTCGAGACGAAGGCGCTGCGCAAGGCCTACGGCGACAACACGGTGCTGCGCCAGGCTCGACCTCATGGTCGAGCGCGGCGACCGCATCGCGCTCGTGGGACCGAACGGGGCCGGCAAGTCCACGCTGATGCGGCTCCTGGCGGGAGTCGACCGGCCGGACGCGGGCCAGCGGATCGAGGGCCACAAGGTCGTGCTCGACTACTTCGCGCAGGACCAGGCGGCCGTCGCTCAACCCGGCGCGCACGCTGATCGAGGAGATGTCGGCCGCGAGCTCGGTGACGATGGCCCCGATGATCCGCACGATCCTGGGCGGCTTCCTGTTCGAGGGCGACGACGTCTACAAGAAGGTGGCGGTGCTGTCGGGCGGCGAGCGCAACCGCGTGGCGCTCGCCAAGATGCTGCTCACCTCCTCGAACGTGCTGCTGCTCGACGAGCCCACGAACCACCTCGACCTCGACTCGAAGGAGGTGCTGCTCGACGCGCTCGCCGACTACGGCGGCACGCTCGTGTTCGTCTCCCACGACCGCTACTTCGTCGACAAGCTCGCCACCAAGGTGATCGAGGTCGGGGGCGGCGAGGCGTTCGTCTACCCGGGCGGCTACGAGGACTTCCTCTACTGGAAGAAGCAACGGGAGGCAGGCGTCGCCGCCGCAATCCCCGTCGCGGCCAGTCACGCGGTCCCTGCGGCGGCCCCCGCGACGACCCGACGCCCGGATTCGGACGATGGAACGGCCTCGGTGGCGACGGCCGTCGCGGCGGCCCAGAAGCTGGCTGGCTCCAAGCCCTCCGCAGCGGCTCCGGCCCCGAAGGCCCGGCCTGCGGCAGCGCCCGCTTCGGCGCCACCGCTCGCTCCGCGCCTGCGCCAGTCGGGGAGCGCACCCGATCGCCAGGTCCTCGAGCGCGAGGTGAAGCGCATGAAGACGCGACTCGCCGAGCTCGAGACGCGCGTCGCGCAGGCCGAGCAGGCGGTCAAGACGCTCGAGGCGCAGATGGCCGAGCCCGGCTTCTACGACGACCGCGCGCGCGCATCCCAGGCGGCCGAGCAGCACCAGCAGCGCATGTGGGAAGCCGGCGAGCTGATGGCGCAGTGGGAGGCGCTGCAGGGCGAGCACGACGAGAAGGTGCTCGAGCTCGCAGCGGTGACACCGACCGCAAGGCGTTAGCCGCCCCGCGCACCCTCACGGGCGCGCGAGTGCTAGCATCGGCGCATCATGGCCAACCTCAGCCGCCGTCGATGGATTGCTGGAGCGGGTCTTGCCGCGCTGGCGCCGGCCGCGCTCGCTTCCGCCCAGGCCTCCGGCAACGCCCCGGCCGCCGGGCGCATCGTGAAGAAGGGCCGGCTCAAGCAGTCGGCCTGCCGCTGGTGCTATCGCGACATCCCGCTGCCGGTGCTCGCCAAGGCCGTGGCGGAGATGGGCCTCACGGCGCTCGACCTCGTGGACGAGAGCGACTGGCCGGTGCTCGCCGAGCACGGGCTCGTCTGCTCGATGGGCTGGAAGACGAGCCCGGGCGGCATCCCCGACGGCCTGAACGACCCGCGCAACCACGACGCGATCGTGAACGGGCTGGTCGCGGCCCTGCCGCGGGCGAAGAAGGCGGGAGTGCCGAACCTGATCGCGTTCTTCGGCAACCGCAAGGGCATGGCCGACGCCGACGCGATCAAGAACTGCGTGGCCGGGCTCCAGCGCGTCAAGCAGCCGGCGGAGGAGCACGGCATCGACATCTGCGTGGAGCTCCTCAACAGCAAGGTCGACCACAAGGACTACCAGGGCGACCGCACGGCGTTCGGGGTCGAGGTGGTGCGGCAGCTGGAGTCGCCGCGGATCAAGCTCCTCTACGACATCTACCACATGCAGATCATGGAGGGCGACGTGATCCGCACGATCCGCGACAACCACCAGTGGATCGCGCACTACCACACGGGCGGCGTGCCCGGCCGCCACGAGCTCGACGACACGCAGGAGCTCAACTGGAGCGCCGTCGCGCGCGCGATCGCCGACACCGGCTTCACGGGCTACGTGGCCCACGAGTTCGTGCCGACGCGCGACCCGCTCACGTCGCTGCGCGAGGCGATCGCGCTCTGCGACGTCTGATCCAGGCGAGCGACGGGCCGCATGGGCGATCAGAGGTGAAATCGATGACAGGCTCCCGACGGCGTTTTCTCCAGGGCTCGTCGATCGCCGCGGCGGGGCTCGGCCTCGCGCGCCCGCTGGCGGCCGCCGTCGGGCAGACAGGCGCCGCGCCGAGCGACCGCCTGCGCGTCGGCCTGATCGGCTGCCACGGCATGGGCTGGTCGAACACGCGCTCGCTGCTGAAGGTGAAGGGCGTCGAGTGCGTCGCGCTCTGCGACGTCGACGAGCGCGAGCTCGACCGCCGCAGCCAGGACCTGCTGGCAGCCGGCGGCTCCGCCCCGCGGCGTTACCGCGACTACCGCAAGCTGCTCGACGACAAGGACGTCGATGCCGTCGTGATCGGGACGCCCGACCACTGGCACTGCCTGATGCTGGTCGACGCCCTGGCGGCCCGCAAGCACGTCTACGTCGAGAAGCCGCTCGCCAACTCGATCGCCGAGGCGCGTGCGATGCTCGCCGCGGCGAAGCGCTCCGACCGCATCGTCCAGGTCGGCCAGTGGCAGCGCAGCGGCGAGCACTACGCGCAGGCGCTCGAGCTCGTGCGCTCGGGCAGCCTCGGCACCATCCGCCTCGTCAAGGTGTGGGCGTACCAGGGCTGGATGAAGCCGGTGCCCGTGGCGCCGGACGGCCCGGCGCCCGCCGAAGTGGACTACGACCTGTGGCTCGGCCCCGCGCCGAAGCGGCCCTTCAACCCGAACCGCTTCCACTTCAGCTTCCGCTGGTTCTGGGACTACGCGGGCGGCCTGATGACGGACTGGGGCGTGCACGAGATCGACATCGCGCTCTTCGGGATGGGCGCCCGCGCACCGAAGTCCGTCACGGCCTCGGGCGGCAAGCTCGCCTATCCCGACGACGCGTCCGAGACGCCCGACACGCTGCAAGCGGTCTTCGAATACCCCGGCTTCAACATGCTGTGGGAGCACGCGACGGGCATCGACGGCGGCAACTACGGCCGCACCGAGGGCATCGCCTTCGTCGGCAACAACGCCACGCTGGTCCTCGACCGCGGCGGCTTCGAGCTGCTCGGGGAGACCGAGGAGCGGGACGGACGCCGCCGCTACCGGACCGAGGCGCTTCCCGCCGTGCGGCGCCGCGGCGACGCGATCTACCTCGACGACCACACCAAGAACTTCGTCGAGGCGATCCGCAAGGGCGACGCGTCGCTGCTGAAGTGCGGCATCGAGACCGGCAGCATTGCTGCGATCAACGCCCACATGGGCAACATCGCCTACAAGCTCGGCCGCAAGCTCCACTGGGACGCGGAGGCGGGCTCGTTCCGCAACGACACCGAGGCGAACGCTCTCGTCGCCGCGCACTACCACAACGGCTGGACGCTGCCGAAGGCCTGAGCCGGCCCTAGAGCCCGTGCCGGTCGAGCCAGCCGAGGAGCGCCGCGCGCAGCTCGGCGAGCACGTCGGCCGGCGTGCGGCCCGAGCGCTTCAGCACTCCGAACGAGTGGTCGGCGTGCTCGACGCGATGAAGCTCCGCGCGGTCGCCCAGCCGTGCCATGAGCGCGTCCAGCAGGTCGGCGCGCGCGAAGTCGTCGCGCGTCCCCTGCAGAAACAGCATCGGAGCGCCGATCTGCGGCAGGTGGGCGTCGCGCTGCTTCTCGAACCGGCCCGGCGGGTGGAGCGGGTAGCCGAGGAACGCGAGCCCGTCCGCGCGCTCTCCCGCCGCCACCACCTGAGAGGCGATGCGGCCGCCCATCGAGCGCCCGCCGTGCACGATGCGCTGCGCGCCCGTCTCGGCGCGCGCGAGCTCGGCCGCCGCGCGCGTCGTCGCCTCGAGCACGGCGGGCGGGTCCGGCCGCTTCGAGCCCTTCTCTGCGTAGCGGAAGTTGTAGAGGAGCGCGGCGCGCCCCGATTCGGCGAGCGCCTCGGCGAGCGCGAGCAGCATCGGGGTCCTGCGGTTGCCGCCGGCGCCGTGGCCCAGGACCACGACCGTCGCTCCCGCTGCCGTGAAGCGAGGCGGTGGCTGGGCTGCCAGGCAGGCCGAGCTCAGTTGCGGTCGACGGCACAGCCGAACGCCTTGGTCTCGGGCCGGCGCACGTGCCGGCCGTCGAGCACCGCGTCGATAGCGTGCTGAAGATCCGGCGACTCCTGTCTCGACTTGATCCAGCCCCGATAGCGAAGCCTGCCCTCCGAGTCCACGAGGAAGGCCTCCGGTGTCACCCGCGCGCCGAGCCGATTGGCGATCGCGTGATGCTCGTCCTTCACCATCGCGAAGGCGTAGCCGTCCCGCTGCGCCTGCTCCGCCACCTCGTCCTTCGTCTCCCAGCTGTTGGGATTGACGCCGACGAAGAGCACGCCGCGCGGGCCGTACCGCTCGTCCAACCCGCGCAGATGCTCGCCGAAGTACTTTGCGTATGGGCACACGGTGGAAAGGAACACTACGATGACCGCCTTGTGGCTCCGAATCGCCGCCTCGAGCGAGAACGCCTCACCCGAGAGCGCGGTCGCCTCGAAGGTCGGGACCTGCTGGCCGATGTCGACAGCGCCGCCCGTGTCGGCCCTCGCGGTGACGGTCATCAGCACGCCGGCCGCGAGGGCCAGCACGGGTCGGCCTCGGGAGCTCACCGATCGGCGTCCCTGTTCCGCTTGATCACCTGGGCGGGCGAGAAGCCGTAGGTGAAGCTCAGGGCAATCCCGGACATGTTGACGTCGCTGCGGGCCCAGAGCGTCGCGTAGTAGTTCAAGCCCACTTCGATCGAGCCCGTGAGCGCGTAGTTCGCCCCGCCGCCGAAGCGGAAGTACTCGCCCTTCACGAGCCGATCGTGATTGTAGAAGTTCGGGCTCGTGGCCGGCGGGAAGTCGACGCCGGCGCGCCACCCGTCGTGCGTTTTCACATAGGCCCCGAGAACGCTCACCGTGAGCGAGCCCGTGACGAAATAGCCGAGGTCGAAAGCCACGTTGCTGCGGGTGGGCCGGATGCCCACCCACTCCTCCGGCACCGCATAGACGTAGCGTGCCTGCAGGTAGGCGTTCGGCAGGATCGGGTCGAGCAGGCGCCCCACGTTGACTCCGAACTGACCCTCGACCGTGTTCCTGCCGAATGCGCTGTGCCCCATCGACTCGTACCAGTGGCTCGGGACGACGAGCGCCACCAGCGGCGTCACCGCCAGCGAGCCCGTCGTGGCCCTGAAGCGCAGCTCGGCACGGAAATCCGTGAACGTGCAGTTCCACGCTCCGGTGTCGAGCGGCGGGTAGCCTGGCCGAGCCGGATGGGGGCTGGCCCCGACGTACCTGGAAGCCACGAACGGGATGGTCACACGCGCGGCGAAGCGGTTGGTGATCCCGTAGCTGAGGTCTGTCACGGCGTTCTGCCACTCCATGTCGCCCGGGCTGACGTCGGCTCCGGTGTAGTCGATGTGATGGTCGGCCGAGGTGTGGCTCCAGCCGAGACTGAATGAGGCCTCCCCCTTCGGCGGCAGCCAGGCCTGGGCCGAAACCGTCCCGGCTGCGGCGAGCATCAGCACCGCGGGGAGAAGCGTTCCGAAGACACTGCACTTTGACACGCGCATGGCAGGCCTCCGTGCAGTCACTGCTTCTTCTCGGCTTTGAGCTCCTTGGCCCGGCTCGCCAAGGCCTCGTTGACCACGGCCAGGTAGTCCTTCTGACTGCCGGGCGCCTTCATGACACAGTGGTATTCCTTCGTCGCCGCTGCGAGATCGGCGTCCGAGGGGTTGAAGAGCGTCGGCAGGACCATGGGCTTCGACGCCGCCCCCCGAGCTTCCGTCTCGATCGCCGGCGCCGTCTTGATGTCGGTGAAGACGAGATCGTAGCTTCCGGTGCCGAGTGCGCTTCCGAGCTCTTCCCGCGTTCCCACGCTGCGCACCCGGTGCCCCGCCTTCTCCAGCTCCTGGCGCAGATGCCCCTCTTCCAGGGCCGCCGGCATCGAGCCCTTCGGGTCCGCGTAGACCAGGATGGATGCGGGCGGGTTGCCCTTGACACGCTTGGGGCGCATGCCGCGACCCACGATCAGGAGCTTGTCGCCGCAGGCGAGAGCGTCCCCGCCCATCGCCAGCGCGGCCGTCGCAAACCCGGCAGCGAGGATCAGCTTCTTCATTGCGCCCTCCTTCTCGTCCCGAGCGAGCCAGAGCAACCAATATGAACGGCCTGTATGAGCCCTGTGCCCGGTTTGTATTGGGTGCATAATCCCACCGCGGACCATCCAAGTCATTCGCAAATTCTTCGGCACCTGTGATTTCCGGGGGGTTCGGCCGTGCGCGTGCGTTTCGGGCGGTGCCTGTTCGACGGCGACGCGAGGGAGCTCCGGCGCGACGGGGTCCCGCAACCCCTCTCCCCGAAGGCCTTCCAGCTCCTCGAGTTGCTTCTCGAGCAGCGGCCGCGTGCCCTTGCCAAGCAGGAGATCCACGAGCGCCTGTGGCCGGACAGCTTCGTCGCGGATTCGAGCCTGGCCCGGCTGGCGGCCGAATTACGGTCCGCGACGGGTGACGACGCGAAGGCGCCCCGCCTGCTGCGGACCGTCCACCGTTTCGGCTACGCCTTCTCCGGGGACATGGTCGTCGACGCGACGATCCCGGGCACGGCGTCGCAGTGCCGCCTCGTCTGGGCCGAGCGCCACATCCCGCTCGTCGAGGGCGAGAACCTGCTCGGCCGCGCCTCGGACACCCGCATCGTGATCGATCTCGCCCGCGTGTCGCGTCATCACGCGCGGATCCTGGTCGAAGGCGCGCGGGCCATCCTCGAGGACCTCGGCAGCAAGAACGGAACCTTCCTGCGGGGCAAGCCGGTGACGACGGCAACGGAGCTCGCGGACGGCGACGAGATCTGCATCGGACCGGCCGTGCTCGTGTTCCGCACCTCGTCCGGCAACAGCACGACCGAGACGGGAACGGTGGCATGAGCACTCCCCCGAGCCTCGGCCCGGGCGCTCGGATCGGCCCCTACGACGTCGTCGCGCTTCTCGGCGAGGGCGGCATGGGCCAGGTCTACCGCGCCCGCGACGAGCGGCTCTCGCGGGACGTCGCCCTCAAGGTCGTCCACGCCGACCTCGCGCAGGACGTCGAGCGGCTCAAGCGCTTCGAGCACGAGGCGAAGGCGGCGGGGGCCCTCAACCATCCCAACATCGTCGCCGTCTACGACACGGGCGAGAGCAGCGGCGCGCCCTACATCGTCACCGAGCTGCTGCAGGGCGAGACGCTGCGCGATCGGCTGGCGACGGGCGCGCTCGGCGTGCGCAAGGCCGTCGACTACGGCGTCCAGATCGCGCGCGGCCTGGCGGCCGCTCACGAGAAAGGCATCGTCCACCGCGACCTCAAGCCCGAGAACCTGTTCCTGACCAGGGACGGGCTCGTCAAGATCCTCGATTTCGGGATCGCCAAGCTCGGGCGCGCCGGCGAAGAGCGCGCCGGCACGGACGTCGAGACGGCCTCGCGCACCGGCACCAGCCCGGGGACGATGCTGGGCACCGTCGGCTACATGTCGCCCGAGCAAGTTCGAGGCCTGCCGACCGACCACCGCTCGGATCTCTTCTCCTTCGGAGCAGTGCTGTTCGAGATGTTGAGCGGCCGCCGGGCCTTCAAGGGCACGACGGCCGCCGACACGCTGAGCGCGATCCTGCGCGAGGACCCGACCGAGGCGCTGGGGACGGGAGCCACGCAGCCGCCGGGGGTGCTGCGCGTCGTACGTCGCTGTCTCGAGAAGCTGCCCGAGGATCGCTTCCAGACCGCGCGCGATCTCGCCTTTGCACTCGAGGGCGCGACGACGGAGTCGGCGCGGGGCTTGCCGGCGACGACTCCCTCGAGCCGAGAAAGGCGACGCCCACTGGTCCTGCTGGTCGCCTCGCTGGGCCTGCCGACCCTGGGCGCCCTGGGCTCTTGGCTGACACGCAGGGCAGCCCCTCCGTCGGCGCCGCCCTCGTACCAACGGCTGACCTTCCGCCTCGGCCGCGTCGAATCGGCGCGCTTCGCACCTGATGGCGAGACGATCGTCTACGGGGCGGAGTGGGGCAAGAGCCCGAGCGAGTTGTTCTCGACGCGCGCCAACGCCACGGTATCCCGCTCTCTGGGATTGACGAATGCCGCGATCCTGTCGGTCTCCTCCAAGGAGGAGATGGCGATCCTGCTGCGGCCCCGTCTCCTCACCTGGAGCACCTACCAGGGAACGCTGGCGCGGGCGCCGCTCGCCGGAGGGACCCCACGCGAGGTGCTCGATGACGTCCTCGACGCCGACTGGTCGCCCGACGGGAAGGAGCTCGCGGTCATCCACGTGGTGGACGACCGCTACCGAATCGAGTACCCGATCGGGAAGGTTCTCTACGCGCCCGAGCCGCCCACCTGGCTCAGCAACATCAATGTCTCCCGGACTGGCGACCTCGTGGCGTTCGCCGAGCACCCCCTCGCGGCGGACGCGCGGGGGGCCCTCTGCGTTGTGGGGCGCAACCAGCCCAAGCGGGCGCTTGCCCCGGGTTTCTCGGCCGTCGGCCCTCCGCGTTGGTCACCGGATGGCAACGAGATCTGGTTCACGGCGAGCTACGTCGGAACCACTCAGCAGATCTTCGCCGTGACGCGGTCGGGTCGTTCGCGCGTGCTGGTGGAGACTCCCGGGACGGTGACGCTCAACGACGTCTCAGCTCGTGGGCAGCTCCTGGTGGCGCGAGCGACGATCTGGGCCGAGATCCGCGCACGCGCCCGCGGCTCCGTCGAGGAAGCCGAGCTGCCGGCGGCCGACCTGTCGTTCCTCGACGACCTCTCCGACGATGGAAAGCTGGTGCTGGGGACCGACGTGGGGCAGGGCGGAGGCCCGAACTTCGGCCTTTACGTCCAGAAGACGGATGGCTCCCCCCCCGTCTGGCTGGGTGAAGGCGACGGCCAGGCACTCTCACCGGACGGCCGCTTCGCGCTGGCCTTGCTCATACAGTCGCATCCGCAGCAGCTCGTCGTTGCACCGACCGGAGCCGGCGAGACGCGCACGCTCGACCCGGGACCGGTGGTGCGGTACTCGCGGGCCGTCTGGGTTCCCCCCGGAGACCGAGTCGTGGTCGCGGGAATCGACGCCAAGGACGAGGAGCGACTCTACGTCCAGGCTCTCTCGGGCGGCCCGCCCCGCGCCGTGACAGAGGACGGGGTGACGATCGGGAAGATCGGAAGGCCCGTGTCCCCCGACGGCCGCCGCGTCGTGGGTCTGGGTCCCGACGACGTGCCCGCGCTCTATCCGCTCGAAGCTGGACCTCCGACGCCGGTGCCGGGGCTGACCGCGGACGACGTGCCCGTCTGCTGGACGCCTGACGGCCGTGAGCTGTTCGTGTTGCGCTCCCCGGACAAGGCGCCGCGCATCGAGCGGGTCGAGGTGGCCAGCGGGAGGACGCGCCCCTGGCACGGGCTCGGCCGATCGCTGCCGAGCGGTCTATGGGGCGACACTCGGCTGCTGGTGACACCCGACGGCGAATCCTACGCCTACGGTTCGGTACGCCGGATGAGCGACTTGTATCTCTCCTCCCCGCTCCGGTGATAGTTTCGATCTCGTCCTGTCGCACAAGCACGCGGAGGCCTTCGCGCACCTCGAGTTCGGGCACAAGGAGCGCGTTGTTCGCCGAGCCCAAGAGCTCGGTGGCCGCAGCCCTCGAGGAGGGGAACCCCCGCAAGGACGTGGAGCGGGCCGGGCACCGCGTCCGCAGCGCGACCAGGAGGAGCTCGAAGCCGCCCTGGGCACCGGCACGTACGACCTGTTGCTGGCCGACCTCCATGCCGCCTCGCTGGCCGAGTCCGAAGCCAAGGCCTCGGCCTCTAGGCCGACCTTCCTGCCGACGCTCTTCAACCCGACGGCCGCCGAGCTCCATGCGGTCTCCCACGAGTGCCGCTGCGTCGTGACGTCACCGGGCGAGCCGAAGGACTACCTCGCCGTCATCAACGAGGCACTGAGCGGTCGGCTCACCGGAGCTTCGAAACGGCCCACAGGTCTACCTGATCGCGGTGGTAGTTGTAGGCGTACGATTCGCCGTCCGGGGTCACCAGGATGCGCACTTGGCTTATGGCGCCGCTCGGCACGGTGTGCCCATTCCAGGGCTGGGCGCGGCCGCTGACGATGTCGACCCGCCGGACGCGAGGAGGCGTGCCGTCTTCGTAGTGCGCCACCATCAGGGCACGGCCGTCCAGTGTCCAGCAGAGAGCCACATCTCCTGCGCCCAGGCCGGGGATGGCGACCGGCTCTCCGCCTGTCAAGGGATAGAGGGCGGGCACGTCGTCGGGGCCGATGGCCACGACTCGCTGGCCGTCGGGTGAGACTGGCCTCCCGATCTTGTCGAGAGCCACTCCATCCGGCGTCACCGCCTTCGGCGGTCCCCCCGCGACGTCCTGAACGTACACACGTAGCGATTCCTGCTTGTCGACGCCCGAGAAGACGACCCGCCGGCCGCTGCGGTCCCAGACCGCTCTCTGATACGTCACGACGTCGCCGGGTTCGAGGGTGTGGCTGTCCCCGGCGCCCAGGGGAACGACGATGAGCTGCTGTGGCTGTGCGTGGGTCAGCACCGCCAGGGCCAATCGACCGTCGGGCGAGAGAGCCTGACCATCTCCGTCACCCAGCCACACCGCAGGAGAGCCATCGGTCCTTTGGACGTAGAAACGGAAGTTCGGACCTGCGCCCTCGCCGACGTCCGTACCCAGCACCAGCCTCCCGTCGTCGGACAAGTCGCTCAGGAAGGCGAAGTCGGTCGCGGGCAGCTCCACTTCCTCGGCGGCCCCGCGCCCGCGAGCGTAGACCTGAGCTCCGCCGCTACCGTGGCCTCCGATGAGCTGCCCACTCCGCGACACGTCGAAGACCCCGAAGCCCCCGAGCACTTCCCTGACGGGCCGCTGGCGGCCCGAGAGCGACACGGCGCGGATCTCTTTGGTCCCCCCGCCGAGCTGGCTCGCCCCAAACCAGATCTCGTCGCTGTTCGGCGACCAGCTGAGGCCACCGAGGTCGGAAAAGCCCGGGGCCAGGGTCCGCTTTCGACCCTCACGATCGACGCTCCCGATACTGCCTGCGTTGTCCCGAGCCACCGGGTGCTCCTGGAAGGCAATCCAGTCGCCCGCACGTGAGACCCTGAGATTGCTG
Source organism: uncultured Acidobacteriota bacterium (assembly GCA_963740655.1). Classification (GTDB taxonomy): domain Bacteria; phylum Acidobacteriota; class Vicinamibacteria; order Fen-336; family Fen-336; genus DATBSL01. The sequence goes on along the minus strand of CAVUFF010000008.1, from coordinate 24,145 downwards.
AGCCACACCGGAGGGTCGGGGGCATACAGGACGTGTCCGATAGGACACTCGAGCCGGTACCGCTCGCCCACGACGTGGACCACCGCGAGGTCTTTCCCGTCGGGCAACCAATCCGCGCCCACCACACCCTCGAGGATCTCTCGGGGTGCTCCTCCGGCCATGGGCGCCCGCGCCAGCGTCCCTTCGAAGATCCGAATGGCGAATTGCTGGGGTCTCAGGAGGATCGCCATCTCCTCCCGCTGAGAGATGGCTAGGATGAGAGCGTCAGTCAGCGCCAGGGGCCTCTCGCCCCTGCCGCTCGATCGCGTCGAGAAAAGCTCGATCGGTCTGTTGCCCCACTTCGCGCTGTAGAGGATCGTCTCGCCATCGGGAGCGAAGCGTGCCGTATCCACCTGACCCGGGCGGAAGGTCAGCCGCTGGAAGTATGGGAGAGTCGGGGCCGGCACCGTGCTGCGTCCGAGCCACACGAGACCGAGGCTTTCCGCCGCCACGGCGAAGACCGCGAGGGCGCGCTTGATCGCCACTCCTCGCCGGGCGACGGATGGCCCGTCGGCAGGCGTCACTTGTGCCCCGGTGGTCGCTCCCTCGAGAGCGAAGGCGAGATCGCGAGCGTTCTGGAAGCGGTCCTCGGGCAATTTCTCGAGAGCGCGACGCACGACGCGTACGAGTCCGGGGGGAAGCTTGGCTCCGCTCCCCGAGTTGGCTGTCGAATCGGTCGGGTCCTCGTGGAGGATCGCGCCCAGCGTGTCGGCGGCCGTCCTGCCCCTGAACGCCCTTCGCCCCGTCAGCATCTCGAACAGCACGGCTCCGAACGAGAAGAGATCCGATCGGTGATCCGCGGGCAGGCCACGTACCTGCTCGGGCGACATGTAGCCGACCGTGCCCAACATCGTGCCCGGGCTCGTGCCGGTGTGCGAGAACGTCTCGACGTCGGTGCCGGCTCTTTCCTCGCCCGGGCGTTCGAGCTTGGCGATCCCGAAGTCGAGGATCTTGACGAGGCCGTCCCTCGTCAGGAACAGGTTCTCGGGCTTCAGGTCGCGGTGCACGATGCCCTTGTCGTGGGCGGCGGCGAGACCGTGCAAGGCTTGGACCGCGTAGTCGATCGCCTTGCGCTCGGGCAGCGGACCGGCCGCGAGTCGGTCGCGGAGCGTCTGGCCCTGAAGCAGCTCCGAGACGATGTAGTGCGAGCCGCCGCTGTCACCGATGTCGTAGACCGTGACGATGTTGGGGTGCGTGAGCAGCGAGGCCGCCCTGGCCTCGGCTGCGAAACGGTGCACGCGCTCTTGGTCCGACGCAAAGTCGACGAGCAGGACCTTGAGCGCTACTTCACGGGACAGGCGCGCGTCTCTCGCCTTGTAGACCTCCCCCATGCCCCCCCGGCCGAGCAGGGAGAGGATTTCATACGGACCCACCCGCGCGCCCGTCGCGAGGCTTGGCCCGTTCACGGCGCTCCAGGGAAGACGACCCCAACCGCCGCCGAAAATCTCGCGATTCGAGAGGCGTTTCCGAAGGACATTGGGAGGAGCCGAAACTGCTCTCGCCGGTCCTAGACGACGGCCGCGGTGACGCGAGCTTCCTGTACCTCTCGCCACCGCTCCGGTGATAGTTTCGTCCCAGCAGTGTACAGTTCCTGGTTCGGGTTCCGCGAGAAGCCCTTCAACCTCACCCCCGACCCGAAGTACCTCTACCTCTCGCACAAGCATGCGGAGGCCTTCGCGCACCTCGAGTTCGGGCACAAGGAGCGCGGCGGCTTCGTCCTGATCACGGGCGAGGTGGGCACCGGCAAGACGACGCTCGCCCGCTACTTCCTGTCCAAGCTGGGGCCCGACACCCACAGCGCCTTCGTGCTGTATCCGGCGCTCAGCGCCGAGGAGCTGCTGCGGACGGTGCTCGACGACCTGCACGTGACGCCCGCGGGCGACAGCAAGAAGAGCCTGGTAGACGCGCTCCACCGCTTCCTGCTCGAGACGCGCGCGGCCAGCGGCACAACGTGGTTCTGCTGATCGACGAGGCGCAGGACCTCTCGCCCGAGGTGCTGGAGCAGGTCCGGCTCATCTCCAACCTCGAGACCGACACCGAGAAGCTGATCCAGATCGTGCTGATGGGCCAGTCGGAGCTGCGCGACGCTGCTGCGGCGCCACGAGCTGCGCCAGCTCGCCCAGCGCGTGACGGCCCGCTACCACCTCTCGGCGCTCACCGCTGCGACGAGACCGCAGGCCTACATCCGCCACCGGCTGCTGGTCGCCGGACGGCGAGGGCAAGGTCGGCTTCGACCACGACGCGCTCGTCGCCGTGCACCAGCTGCTCGGGCGGGATCCCGCGGCTCGTGAACCTGATCTGCGACCGCGCGCTCCTCGCGGGCTACGTGCGAAAACAGCCGGCGCATCACGCAGCGGATGGTGCGACAGGCCGCGAAGGAGGTCCGCGACGAGCGGCCCCGCGGGCCGCTGCGCGTCCGCCACGGCCTGGTCGCGGCGGCCCTCACGCTCGTCCTCGCGGTGCTGGCGTTCGCGCTCGCCCCGCGGCGCGCACAGGCGCCCGATGCCGCCGTCGAGCAGCCAGCCGGCCCGCCGACGGCGCGCGCCCTCGCCCACGCCGCCGCCCGCTCCCGCCGCGCAGCCACCGGCTCGACGCCCTCGTCCGCGAGCTCCCCGCGCGAGGCCTCGTTCGCCGCCGGCGTCCGCGCGCGTCCAGTCGCTCTGGGGGCGGATGCCGCTCGCGCGGTCGACGCTGCGGACCCAGCTCGACCAGCTGCGCGCGTTCGACCTGCCGGCCGCGCTCGAGCTCGTCCCACCCTGCGCGCCGCGACACCTGCTTCGCGGCGCTCGTGCGGCTCGACGAGCGCGCCGCCGTCGTCGCGCTCGGCGGCGAGCACCGGGATCGAGGTACCGCTCGCGCAGCTCGACGGCCTCTGGACCCAGGACGCGGTCGTGTGGTGGCCGGACGAGACCGCAGGCGGGCCCGAGTCCGGCTACGCGGCCGCGCGACTGCCGCTCGCGCGGCCTCGGCTTCGCGGAGCCCGACCTCGCACGACGGCCGTGGCGCGCTTCCAGGCAGCAGGCGAGCCTGGTCGCGGACGGCCGCCTAGGACCGCGCACGCGCATGGCCCTCTTCGCGCTGTCGGCCGCACGAGCGGCCCGCGGCTCGCGGCGGCCGAGCGGGCCGGCCGTGAGCCTGATCCTCGACGCGCTGCGCAAGCTCGAGCGCGAGAAGTCCGCCCAGGAGCCGGGCGTCCTCGTCGTCGGCTCCGTGCCCTGGGGCGAGCGCTCGCGCGCCGGCCGGCTCGCGCTCGCGGGAACCGCGCTCCTGGTCGTGGCCGTGGCGATGCTCGCGGGATGGCTGCTGCGCCGCGGCCCGGCACCGCCTGCCGCGGCCCATCCGCTCGCACCCGCCGCCGCGCCGACGCCGCTCCCCTCGCCGCGCGAGGCAGCCACGCCCCCGCGCCGACCGTCGAGCCGTCGCCGCCGGCCGCGGAGCCGCCCCCGCCGATCCGGCTGAGCCACGCCCCGTCGGCTGCCGCACGCGAGCGCGCACCCGAGCGCAAGGCCGCTTCGCCGGAGGAGCCCGTGCGCCCCCGAACGCGAGCCCGCGCCCGCCGCCGCCGGCCCCGGCTCCCCCGGCCTCGCACGCGGCGCCCGCCTCGGGAGCAGCCGAGGAGCTTCGCCTGAGCGCCATCAGCCAGCGCGACGGCAAGCCGGTGGCCCTGATCAACGACCGCCTGGTGTTCGAGGGCGACAGCTTCGACGGCGTACGGGTGCTCCACATCGGCGAGAGCGAGGTGGAGGTCGAGGTCAAGGGGCAGAAGAAGGTTCTCCGCTTCTAGGGCCCCCCGGGCGGAGGCCGCTGCTAGGATGGGCGGCGTGACTCACTTGCGGGGGCACACGCCGGAGTCGCTGGCGGCGGCCTTCCCAGGCCTGCCGCTGGGCGTCGCGCGCCGCGTCGTGCACCGCCTCGTCGGCCAGGACCGCGACGATCTCGCGGGCGTGCCCGGACTGTCGAAGCGGCTCGGCCGCGAGCTCGCCGAGCGCGGCCGCGTCGAGCGGCTGGAGGTCGTCGACCGACGGCGCAGCGGGGTCGACCCCTTCGTGAAGTACCTGTTCCGCGCGCCCGACGGGCGCGTCTTCGAGTCCGTCCGCATCCCGCTGCAGCAGCCGCGCTACAGCGTCTGCGTCTCGTCCCAGGTCGGCTGCGCGCTCGGCTGCCGCTTCTGCGAAACCGGCCGGCTCGGGTTCCTGCGCAACCTCGAGGCCTGGGAGATGGTCGAGCAGGCGCTGCGGATCAGGCGCGAGTCGAAGGAGCGTCCCACGACCGGTGTGGTTTTCCAGGGCCAGGGGGAGCCGCTGCAGAACTACGACAACGTGATGCAGGCCGCCGCGGTGCTGCGCGATCCGTGCGGCGCGCGCATCGGCGCGGATCGGATCACGATCTCCACCGTCGGCCTGCTGCCGCAGATCGAGCGCTACATCGAGGAGCGCCGCCCGTACCGGCTGATCCTCTCGCTCACCTCGGCCTTCTCCGAGAAGCGCGAGCGGCTGGTGCCGATCACGGCGCGCTTCGGCGTCCCCGAGCTCGCGGCGGCCGCGCGGCGGCTCGCCGACGCGCAGCGCGGCCCCGTGCAGCTCGCGTGGGTGCTGATCGCGGGCTTCAACACCGGGGCCGAGGAGGCGCGCGAGCTGGGGCGCCTCTTCCGCGGAGCGCGCGTGCGGCTGTCCGTCATCGACGTCAACGACCCGCAGGGCGGCTTTGCGCGCGCTGACGACGCCGAGCGCGGCCGCTTCCTCTCGGCGCTCGCGGAGAACGGCATCGGCTTCGTGCGTCGCTATTCGGGCGGGCCGGACATCGACGCCGCCTGCGGCCTGCTTGCCGCGCGCGCGCGCGGCGGCAGCGCCCACGCGCCCGAGCCCGCGCTCGCGTGAGCGCGCGGATCCTGCCGGCGAGCGACCTCGTCGCGCTCGCCGAAGCGGCGGCCGTGCTGCAGCGCGGCGGGCTCGTGGCCTTCCCCACCGAGACCGTCTACGGGCTCGGGGCCGACGCGTTCGACGCGCGCGCGGTGGCCAAGGTGTTCGAGGTGAAGGCGCGCCCGTCCTTCGACCCGCTGATCGTCCACCTGGCCGAGGCGTCCTCGCTCGACTGGGTGGCGGCGGCGGACGACGCGCGCGCGGTCCGCCTCGCCGAGCGCTTCTGGCCGGGGCCGCTCACGCTCGTGCTGCCGCGCCGGCCGGAGCTGCCCGACATCGTGACCGCGGGCCTCGACACGGTCGGCGTGCGCGTGCCGGCACACCCCGCGGCGCGCGCGCTGATCGCCGCTGCCGGCACGCCGCTCGCCGCGCCGAGCGCGAACCCGTTCGGCTACGTCAGCCCGACCACCGCGGCGCACGTGGCCGAGCTGCTGGGCGACGCCGTGCCGATCGTGCTCGACGGCGGCCCCTGCCGCGTCGGGCTCGAGTCGACGATCCTGTCCCTCGCGGGCGAGCCCGTGATCCTGCGACCCGGCGGGCTGCCGCGCGAGGCGCTCGAGGACGCGCTCGGCGCGCGGCTCGAGCTCGCCGTCGCGGGCGAGCGGCCGCTCGCCCCCGGCCAGCTGCTGAAGCACTACGCCACGCGCACCCCGCTCGAGGTGCTCGCCGCGCCCGCGCAGGCGGCTCCCGCCGGAGCCGGGCGCGTGGGCCTCATCGCACAGCGGCCCACGGGGGCGGAGGGCTTCGCCGCGGTCGAGGTGCTGGCGCCCGACGGGACACTCGAGACGGCGGCGGCACGCCTCTTCGCCGCGCTGCGGCGGCTGGACGCGATGAAGCTCGACCTCATCCTCGCCGAGCCCTGCCCCGAGACCGGGCTCGGCTACGCGATCATGGACCGGCTGCGGCGCGCGGCGGCGCGCGCAGACTGACGGGCGCCGCTAGCTGCGGCCGCGCGCGTCGGCCAGGACTTCCTCCACCCAGGCCTGGGTTTCCGGCCGCAGCGGCGTGAAGCGCAGGCTGACGGAGCCGTCACCGGAGACGTGGAGCACCTTGGCGTAGATCTCGAGCGGACCGCGGTCGGGGGGCCGCAGCTCGAGCTTGAGGTTGGAGAGCGTCCGCAGCCGACGCGGCGTGAGCAGCGAGCCGCTGCGCAGGGACAGCTCCGTGAGCCGCCCGCCGAAGGCCTCCGACTGCACGCGCTTGCCCACCACGACGTGGCACAGCACGTTGAGCGGGACCGCGAGCGGCAGGAGCTCGTCCGTGGCGCCGGGCACGCTCGCCTCGCCGTAGCCGCGCAGGTCGTAGACCACGATCGGCTCGCGCGTGCCCTTGGCGTCGACCACCAGCCGCTCGCCGACCCGCGCGCCCGCGCCTGCGTCGCGCAGCGTCGCGTCGGAGATCAGCACCTGCCCGCCCACCGTGAACGACTCGATGCGGCCCGCGTGGTTCACCGCGCTGCCGACGACGCCGTACTTGGTTCGGCGCTCGGAGCCGATGTTGCCGACGATCACCTCGCCGGTGTGGACGGCGATCCCCATCTCGAGCCGCGGCAGGCCCTGGCGCTCGTTGCCGCGGTTGAGCTCGGCGAGCGAGGCCTGCATGGCGACGGCGCACGCGAGCGCGCGCCGCGCGTCGTCCGCGCGCGCGACCGGCGCGCCGAAGATCGCCAGGATCGCGTCGCCCACGAACTCGTCCACCGTGCCGCCGTGCGCGAGCACCACGTCGGCCATCGCGCCCAGGTAGCTGTTGAGGAGCAGCAGCACCTGCTGCGGCGCGAGCCCCTCGGTGAGCGGCGTGAAGCCGCGCAGGTCGGACATCAGCAGCGTGACGCGTCGCTGCTCGCCGCCGATCCGCGGCCCCTCGGGAGAGGCCAGCAGGTCCGCCACCACCTCGTCGCTCAGGTAGCGCCCGAACAGCGTGCGGATGAAGCGGTTGCGCAGCTCGAGGTCGCGCGCGAGCCGCGTGATCTCGAGCTTCTGGCGGCGCAGCGAGAGCTGGGTCTCGATGCGCGCCAGCACCACCGCGAAGTCGAGCGGCTTCGTCACGTAGTCGTTGGCCCCGAGCCGGAGCGCCTCGACCACGTCCTCGGTGGCGTCGCGCGCCGTCGCCATCACGACGGGCAGGTCGGACTCGGAGAAGCGCTCGCGCAGGCTGCGGAGCACGTCGATCCCGGTGATGCCCGGCATCATGACGTCGAGCAGCACGAGGTCGAAGTCGTGCCGGTCGACCATCTCGAGCGCGCTCGCGCCGTCCTCGGCCACCTCCACCCGGAAGCCCCGGCTGCCCAGACGGCGCGACAGCATGTCGCGGTTGAGCTCGTTGTCGTCCACGACCAGCAGGCTGAAGCTGCCGGGCTCGATCGGCTCGGCCGGGGCGCGGGCCCGCACGGGCACCAGCGGCTCGGGTGCCCTGGTCGGCGGCGGGTCAAAGGCGCTCTCGCGGAAGACGGCCGCGGGTGCGACGCCTCCCGGCGGGAAGCTGGCGTCGACAAGCTCGAGCGCGCGGCGCGCGGCGTTCCTCACCTTCTGCAGGTCGGCCACGAAGGCGTTCTGGCCGGCGTCCTTGACCTCGTCCTCCAGCAGCTCGGCGTAGCCGATGATCTGGTGCAGCGGGGTGCGGAGGTCGTGGCGGAGCCTGGCCCGCGGGTCGACGGGTGAGTCGCTCACATCGTCTGGCGCAAGTCTAGCAAGAACCCCGGCCGCGGACGCCTGGCGCCGCCCCACTCCCGCGGTGATAGGCTCGCCCCATGCTCGGCACTTCCAGCGACAGGCTCGCCACCCCCGCCGTGGTCGTGGACCTGGACGTGCTCGAGCGCAACGTGAGCCGCATGGCCGCGCGCGCCCGCGAGGCCGGCACGCGGCTGCGGCCGCACGCGAAGACCCACAAGTGCCCCGAGATCGGCGCGCTGCAGCTCGCGGCAGGTGCCCGCGGCCTGTCGCTCGCCAAGGTCGGCGAGGCGGAGGTCTTCGTCGCCGCTGGCTTCGACGACCTTTTCCTCGCGTACCCGGTCGTGGGAGAGGACAAGGGCCGAAGGCTCGTAGCGCTCGCCGAGCTGGCGCGGCTTTCGGTCGGCGTCGACAGCGTGGAGGGAGCGCGGACGCTCGCCGAGCCCTTCCGCGCCGCCTCGCGCACGCTCGAGGTCCTGCTGAAGGTCGACGTGGGCTACGGCCGCGTCGGGGTGCTGCCCGAGCGGGCGCTCGCGGTCGCGCGCGAGGTGGCGGAGCTGCCCGGGCTCCGGCTGCGCGGGATCTTCACCCACGCCGGCCACGGCTACCTGGCGGAGACGAAGAAAGGCGTCGAAGCCGTGGCGCGGCTCGAGGGCGAGCGGCTGGTCGAGACCGCGTGCCGACTGCGCGAGGCGGGCCTTCCCGTCGAAGAGGTCTCGGTCGGCTCGACGCCGACGGCCGCGGTCGCGATGCGGGTGGCCGGCGTGACCGAGTGCCGCCCGGGCAACTACGTGTTCCACGACGCGTCGCAGGTGGCGCTCGGCACCTGCGCGGTCGAGGACTGCGCGCTCACGATCCTGGCCACGGTCGTGAGCGTGCCGGGCCCCGGCCGGGCCGTGGTCGACGCCGGCTCGAAGACGCTCTCGAGCGATCCGCTGCGGCCGAAGGCGCAGGGCTACGGCCGCCTGCTCGGGCGCGCGAGCTACCTCGACAAGCTCTCCGAGGAGCACGGCGGGGTCGCGGTCGCCGAGGGCGAGAGCTTCAGCGTCGGCGAGCGCGTGCGCATCCTCCCGAACCACGCCTGCGTGGTCGCGAACCTGCACGACCGGCTGGTGGGCGTCAGCCGCGGCCGGGTCGAAGCCGTGCTGGAAGTCGCCGCGCGCGGACGCGTGCGCTAGCCGCCAATCTGCTGATTCGTCGCGAGTTATGGGCCGCTCACGGCATTTTACTTGACCAATCAAGTAATTTCCGCGAATGCTGTCGTGCGCCATGGGGACGATCCGGCAGGAAATCCGGCAGCGGCGGGCCTTCGCTTCCGTCGCCGAGGAGGGCGTGGTGACGCTCGTGGCCACGGCCGACCGGGTGCGCGACAGCCTGTCGCGCGAGGTCGCGCGCCACGGGATCACGCTGCAGCAGTACAACGTGCTGCGCATCCTGAGAGGCGCCGGCGAAGCGGGCCTCCCCACGCTGGAGATCGCGGCGCGCATGCTCGAGAAGAGCCCGGGCATCACGCGGCTCCTCGACCGGCTCGAGGCGCGGCGGCTCGTCCGGCGCGTGCGCTGCCCCAGCGACCGCCGCCAGGTGCTCTGCCACTCGACGCGCGAGGCCGCGCGGCTCCTCGCCGAGCTCGACAAACCCATGGCCGCGGCCGCCGAGTGCTGCATGGCACCGCTCGGCCGCGCCCGCACACTCGCTCTCGTCCGGCTCTGCGACGACGTGCGCGCCGCGCTGCGGCCGAAAGCCGAGCCGCCGCTCGAGAGCCCGAGAGAACTCGTGACCCAGAAAGCCAAGGAGATGAAGACGCCATGAAGACGCGTTTCGCCGTGCTCGCCGCAGCGCTGGCCCTCGCGGGGCCCGTCCACGCCGCCGACACCTACAGCTTCGACAAGGCGCACACGAACGTCGGCTTCCAGGTCCGCCACATCTTCACGATGGTGAGCGGCAAGTTCACGGACTTCGCCGGCACGATCCAGGTCGACCGCGCCAAGCCCGAGGCCTCGACGGTCGACTTCACGATCCAGACGACCAGCATCGACACGAGCGAGCCGCGGCGCGACCAGCACCTGCGCTCGGCCGACTTCTTCGACGTCGCCAACAACCCGACGATCAGCTTCAAGAGCACGTCGCTCAAGCCCAACGGCAAGGACAGCTGGCTCGTCACGGGCGACCTGACGCTGCACGGCGTGAAGAAGTCGGTGGTGCTGCCGGTGACCGTGCTCGGCGAGGGCAAGGATCCGTTCGGCAACGAGAAGCTGGGGCTCGAGACCGCCCTGACGCTCAACCGCAAGGACTACGACCTCAACTGGAACAAGACGCTCGAGACCGGCGGCGTGCTTGTCGGCGACGAGGTCAAGGTCCAGATCGCCGTCGAGGCCAACAAGGCGAAGCCGCAGCAGGCGGGTCCGGCCTCGAAGTAGGCGCAGCGAGCCGGGGGTGCGGCGCTGCACGCATCCAGGCAACGGGCTGCGAGCGGAGCCCGATTCACTCGGGCGGAGCGAGCGGGGGGTTCAAGGGGGGTGCGGCGCAGCACCCCCCTTTGTTCAACGCACCGCATACTCGTCGCGTGGCCAGAGGTCGCGGTTGAGGGAGACGGCGGGCACGGGACCCGCCGGCCGGAGCTTCGCCACGGCCTGGACGACGTCGCGCACGCGCGCGGCGCCCAGGTAGGGCGTGGCTGTCGCGGCGCGGGCCGCCCAGGTCTCGGGCGCGTAGGCGATCGGCTCGAGGCTTCCGATCAGCACGTCCCCGCCCTCCGCCTCGAGCGCGTGCGGGAAGACGGCGCGGAAGGTCGCCACCACGCGCGGCGTCGGCGCCCAGGTGCACATCACCCCACCCGGGCGCAGCCGCTGCGACGCGGCGCGGAAGAACTCGAGCGAGTAGAGGTTGCCGCTGCCGGCCGTCTCCGGCCACGTCGCGTCGGCCTCGATCAGGTCGAAGCGCTCGTCGCGCGCCTCGAGCGCCTTCCTGCCGTCCTCGATCCGGATCCGCAGCCGCGGGTCCTCGAGCAGGTGGCGGGTGTCGACCACGGCCACGAAGCCGAGGAGCCGCCACAGGACGCGCGGCTGGGGCGCCGAGATCTCGAACACGGTGAGCGAGCGCGTCTCGGGACGCCACGCGGACGCCCAGGCCGTGTCTCCCGAGCCGAGGCCGACCACCGCGACGTCGCGCGGCGCCGCGTGCACCGTCGCCGGCAGCGCGCCGAGCAGCGTATGACCGCTCCCGTACGGAAGCCAGCTGTTGCCCTTGCCGTTCACCGACAGCCGCCAGCCGCCCTCGTCCGGCGTGAGCGCGACGAGGCTCGTCGCGTCCTCCTCGAAGAACGCGAGCGGCACCGCGGCCTGGATGCCGTGCAGCCGCCGCCAGAGCGGCTTCGGCCCGGGCAGGGCCCACGCGAGCGCGACGAGCAGGAGCGTCACGGCGGCGAAAGCTCGGCCGTAGACGCGGAGGCCCACGAGCGCGAACACGAGCCCGAGTGCCATGAGCAGCCGCAGTGTCCCGGGCGTGCCGAGCCGCGCGAGTGCTATGAGCCCCACGGCGAGGCTGCCGGCCGTGCAACCGGCGATGTTCGCCGCCTGCAGCAGGCCGACCTTGCGCCCGCTCGTGCCCGGGTCGTCGTGGACGGCGCGCTGCAGCACCGGGAACGCGACCCCCATCAGCAGCGTCGGCAGGAAGAAGAGCGCGAACGGCAGCACGACGTAGAGCCGTACGATGCTGGTGCGGTCGGCCTCGTGGCCGAACGGAAAGAACGCGTAGTCGCCCCAGTAGCGGAAGAACCAGCCGAGGAGCGCCCCGTCCGGCGGCAGCGCCACCACGAGCACGAGCGGCAGCGCGGCGAGCGCGAGGATCGCGCACTGGATCAGCAGGAAGGCGCGCAGCGGCCGGCGCGCGCGGGCCGCGAGCCGCGCCCCCGCGAGGGCTCCGGTGCCCGAGCCGAGCAGGTAGACGGCGAGCACGCTGCCGAAGGTGTAGGCCGTCGACTTCACGGCGACGTCCAGCAGGCGGAACCAGACGATCTCGAGCGACAAGGCCAAGAAGCCCGAGAGCGCGTAGAGCCCGATCCAGAGCGACAGCGGATGGCTGCCGGGCGCCTCGGCGCCGGGCGGGGGCGGCGGGTCGAGCGGGCTTGTCTCCGCCGCGGGCGGCCACAGCGCCCCGAGCAGCAGCGCGCCCAGCCCGACGACGCCGTTCGCCGCGGCCGCTCCCAGCACCGCCCCGCGAACCCCGAGAGCCGGCAGCAGCACCCACGGCGTGCCGAGCGCTCCCGCGGCGGCGCCGACGACGTTCACGCCGTAGAGCCAGCCGATGCGCCGGCTCGCCGCGCCCACGTCGCTCACCACGGCGCGCACCAGGAGCGGCAGCGACGTGCCCATGAGGACGGTCGGCGGCAGCAGCGCCAGCAGGTGGATGAGCCCGGCCTGCCACGACGGGCTCGGCAGCCGCACGGCACGCGGGTAGAGCCAGTCGTAGTAGATCGAGGTGCTGAAGGCGCCGAAGACGCCGATGGCGAGCTCGACGAGCGCGAAGACCAGGAGCGCCCGGCGCGGCGCGAGCCGCGTGCTCCAGCGGCCGCCCTGCAGGCTGCCGATGCCCAGACCGGCCATGAACGCGGCCACGATCATCGCGACGGAGTAGAGGCCGACGCCGCTGTGCAGCGCGAGCAGCCGCTGCCACGCCACCTGGTAGACGAGCGCCGCGGCGCCGCTCAGCAGGAACAGCAGGCCGGCCACGGCCACGGCCGGCGTGTCCCGCCTCATCTTGGGGCGCTCGGCGCGTGCATGGCGAGCCGCAAGGCTAAGGCGCGCCGCTGCGGACGGTCAAGCGGCATAGAATCGCGCGCGTGAGCATCCACCCGAACGCCGTCGTGTCACCGGAGGCCCGCATCGGCGCGTGCGTGCGCATCGGCCCGTTCGCGGTCGTCGAGGACGGGACCACGATCGGCGACGGCTGCGAGATCCGGGCCCACGCCGTGATCAAGCGCGGCTGCGTGCTCGGCGCGCACAACCGCGTGCACGAGGGGGCGGTGCTCGGCGGCGAGCCGCAGGACGTGTCGTTCGGCGGCCACGACAGCCGGCTCGTGATCGGCGACCGCAACGTCATCCGCGAAGGCGTGACGATACACCGCTCGACGAAGCCGGGCGGCGCGACGGTCGTGGGCTCGGACTGCTTCCTGATGGCCCTCGTGCACGTGGCCCACGACAACCGCATCGGCGACCGCGCGATCCTCGCGAACAACGTGATGCTCGCCGGCCACGTCGAGATCGGCGAGCGGGCGTTTCTCGGCGGCGGGGCGGGCGCCCACCAGTTCTGCCGCGTGGGCCGGCTGGCGATGGTGGGCGGCAACGCCAAGGTCGTCCAGGATTGCCTGCCGTTCGTGATCACGGACGGCGCGCCGGCCCGCGCGCACGGGCTGAACGTGGTCGGCCTGCGACGCGCCGGCTTCACGCCGAGCCAGCTGCGCGCGCTGCACCAGGCCTACCGGCTGCTGCTGCGGTCGGGACTCGGGCTGGAGCGCGCGCTCGCAGAGCTGAGCGCGCTCGGCGACTCGCACGTCGACGAGCTGGTCGCGTTCGTGCGCGGCTCCCAGCGCGGCTTCGCGCACTCGGCGCGCGGCGCCGCGCACGACGCGCACTGAACCCGGCGTTGCCGGCCGCGGCGACGCCACGCTAGACTGAATCCCGTGGCCGCTGCGGCGGCCTGCCTTCATTCCAAGGAGCGGCTCTCGTGCTGAAGCGGATCCTGCTGTTCGTGCTCACGAACATCGCCGTGATGGTGATGGTGTCGCTCGTGCTGGCCGTGCTCGGCCAGCTGGGGCTCGCGAACGTGGCCGGAGACCAGACCGGTCTCCTCGTGCTTTGCTTCGTCTGGGGCTTCGGCGCGTCGATCGTGTCGCTGCTGCTGTCGCGCCAGATCGCGAAATGGTCGCTGGGCGTGCGACTCGTCGACGGCCGCACCGGCGACGCCGACCTCGACTGGCTCCACAACACCGTGGGCCAGCTGGCGCAGCAGGCCAACCTGCCGATGCCGCAGGTGGGCTTCTACGACTCGCCGGAGGTGAACGCCTTCGCCACCGGTCCGTCCAGGAGCCGCAGCCTGGTCGCCGTCTCGACCGGCCTGCTGCGCGGCATGGGCCGCCCGGAGGTCGAGGCCGTGATCGGCCACGAGCTGTCCCACGTCGCGAACGGCGACATGGTCACGATGACTCTCATCCAGGGCGTCGTGAACGCGTTCGTGCTGTACCTGTCCCACGTCGTGGCGGTGGTCGTGCGCAACACGGTGGCGCGCAGCGACGAGCGCGGGCCGTCCATGCTCGGCTACCTGACCTTTCAGCTCGTGTTCATCGCGTCCCAGATCGTCTTCGGCCTGCTGGGCTCGATGATCACCGCCTGGTTCTCGCGCCAGCGCGAGTTCCGCGCCGACGCGGGCGGCGCCAGGCTCGCCGGCCGCGGCGCGATGGTCTCGGCGCTGCGCCGGCTCGAGTCGTTCCAGGCGCGCGTGGACCCGCGCCACCCCGAGCTCGCGACCCTCAAGATCAACGGCGTGAGGAAGGTGTGGCTGCTGCTCGCGACGCACCCGCCGCTCGAGCAGCGGATCGCGGCGCTCGAGGGGCGCGCCTAGCTGCCCTCGCAGACCATAGCCGCGAGCAGCGCCGCGCGCAGCGGCAGGTCCGCGACGAGCACGTGCTCGTCGCGGGCGTGCGCTCCCCCGCCGCGCGGACCGAGCCCGTCGAGCGTCGGCAGGCCCGCCGCCGCAACGAAGTTGCCGTCCGAGGCCCCGCCGACGCGCGCCTGGCCCAGCTCGAAGCCGAGTTCCCCGGCCAGCCGACGCGCCCGCTCGTAGAGCTCCGTCGAGGCCGGCGTGGGCTCGAGCGCCGGACGGTCGAAGCCGCCCTCGACCGTCACCTCCACGTCGCGCAGGGCCGGGCGGTAGCCCGAAAGCGCGCGCGTCACGCGCTCGGCCTCGGCGGCGGTCCAGGCGCGAGCGTCCAGCGTCAGCTCGGCGCTCTCGGGCACGACGTTCGAGGCGCTGCCGGCGCGAGCGAGCGTGGCCGTGATGCTCGTCCCCTCGCCCGCGGCCGCGAGGCCCGGCAGGCCCGCGACGAAGCGGGCGAGCTCCGCGAGCGCCGAGGCCCCCTTCTCGGGCTCGAGCCCCGCGTGCGCGGCGCGGCCGCGGAAGCGCACCTCGAAGACGCCGCAGCCCTTGCGCGCGACCTTGGCGGCTCCGTCGAGCGACGGCTCGAGCACCAGCGCCTGCCGGTGGCGGCGCGCGACGCTCACGGTCGTCTCGCGCGACGCCAGCGAGCCCACTTCCTCGTCGGGCACCAGCAGGAGCGACACGGGGCTCGGCCGCTCCTCGCGCGCGATCGCCGCGAGCACCGCCATCCCGACGGCGACGCCGGCCTTCATGTCGAAGACTCCGGGGCCCGAGGCCCGCCCGCCCTCGACCCGGAAGGGCATCCCGGCGAGCGTGCCGGCCGGCCAGACCGTGTCGATGTGGCCGAGCAGCAGCGTCCCGCGTCCCGTGCCCGGGACCGAGGCGAGCACGGCGTCGCCGCGGGGCGGGCAGCGTTGCAGCTCCGCCGCCACACCGCGCTCGCGCAGGCGCTCGCGCACGAAGCCCGCGAGGGCGCTCACCCGCGCCGCGTCGTCGCTCGGGCTCTCGAGGCGCACGAGCGCCTCGAGGTCGGAGACGATCCGCGGCAGGTCCGCCTCGAACGCCGGGAGCCAGCGGCGCAACATCGGCGACAATCTTAGCGGCCACGGAGGCTGCATGTCCGAGACGCTCTTGTGCCTGGCCCTGCTCGCCGCCGCTCCCCCGCAGGCGGAGCCCGCCGCGGCTCGGCCTCGCGTCTTCCGCATCACGCCGCTGCGGCCCGTCGCCGAGCTGCGGCGCGAGGCGCTCGCGATGCAGCCGCCCGCCGAGCCTGGGCCGTTCCGGCCGGTCGATCTGGTCGAGCTCCAGACGCTCGACGCGACGATAAGGCTCGACGTCCGCTACGCGACGAGCGACAACTTCCTGGGCGTCCCGGTCTACGAGCAGGCGCGGGCCTTCCTGCAGCGTCCGGCCGCCGAGGCCGTCGTCCGCGCGCACCGCGCGCTCGGCAAGCAGGGCTTCGGGCTGCTGATCCACGACGGCTACCGGCCGTGGTGGGTCACCAAGGTCTTCTGGGAGGCGACGCCGCCGAGCGGCCACGACTTCGTGGCCGATCCCGCCAAGGGCTCGCGCCACAACCGCGGCTGTGCGGTCGACCTGACGCTCTACCGCCTCGCGGACGGCCAGGCGGTCGAGATGCCGGGCCTCTACGACGAGATGTCCGAGCGCTCGGCGCCCGGCTACGCGGGCGGAACGGCCGAGGCGCGGCGGCTGCGCGACCTGCTGCGAGCCGCGATGGAGCACGAGGGCTTTCGCGTCTCCGTCACCGAGTGGTGGCACTACGACCACGCCAGCTGGCGCCACTACCCGATCCTGAACCAGAGCTTCGACGAGATCCGGAGGAGCCCATGACCAGCGTCGCCCGATTCCCCGAGGCCGTCCTCGCCGTGGCCGCGCTCGCCCTGGCGCTCGCCGCGGTGCACGCACAGGCCCAGGACGTCCAGGCCAAGGCTCGCCTCGACGTGCTCCTGGCGGACGCCTGGGAGCAGGACAAGCGCGAGAACCCGCTCCTCGCCACGAGCACCGGCGACCACCGCTACGACGATCGGCTTCCGGCCGAGGCGGCCTCCGACCTCGAGCGGCGCGCGGCCGCGGCCCGCGGCTACCTCGAGCGGCTGCAGGCGATCGACGCGAAGGCGCTCGCCGCGCAGGACCAGGTGAGCTACGCGATGTTCGAGCGCGACCTGCGCGACGACCTCGCGCGGCACCGGTTCCGCGCCTACCGCATCCCGATCACGAGCGACAGCGGCTTCCACACCGGCCTGTCGCGCCTGCCGCAGGAGATGCCGCTCGCCACGGTCGAGGACTACGAGAACTACATCGCGCGCTTGCGCGCGATCCCGGCCTTCTTCGACCAGCACGTCGAGCACATGCGCGAGGGGCTCGCGAGCGGCTTCACGGTCGCGCGCGTGGCGCTCGCGGGCTACGACGCGACGATGCGGCCGCACGCGCTGGCGGCCCCCGAAGCGAGCGTCTTCTGGAAGCCGTTCCTGAGCTTCCCGCCGGGCGTGCCGGCGAGCGAGCAGGAGCGGCTGCGAGCGGCAGGCCGCGAGGCGATCGCCACGTCCGTCGCGCCCGCCTATCAGCGCCTGCTCGACTTCTTCACGAAGGAGTACGAGCCCGGCGCGCGCACGACACTCGGCGCCTACGAGCTGCCCGAGGGCCGGGAGTACTACGCCTGGCTCGTGAAGCACTTCACGACGCTCGACACGACGCCCGAGAAAGTGCACCAGGTCGGGCTCGCCGAGGTGGAGCGCATCCGCCGCGAGATGGACGGCGTCTTCCAGAACGTCGGCTTCAAGGGCAGCTTCCCGGAGTTCCTCGAGTTCCTGCGCAAGGACCCGCGCTTCTACGCGAAGACGCCCGACGAGCTCATCAAGCAGGCCTCCTGGATCGCAAAGCGGATGGACGCCAAGCTGCCGTCGCTCTTCGGGCGGCTGCCGCGCCAGCCCTACGGCGTCGAGCCGGTCCCCGACGACATCGCGCCCAAGTACACGGGCGGCCGCTACGTGGGCGCGCCGCTCGACGGGCGACGCGCGGGGACCTACTGGGTCAACACCTACGCGCTCGAGACGCGCCCCTTCTACCAGCTCGAGTCGCTGACGCTGCACGAGGCCGTGCCCGGCCACCACCTGCAGGGAGCGCTCGCCAAGGAGCTCACCGGCATCCCGGAATTCCGCCGCTACGGCTACGTGAACGCGTTCGGGGAGGGCTGGGGCCTCTACTCCGAGCGGCTCGGGCTCGAAGCCGGCTTCTACCAGGACCCCTACAGCGACTTCGGCCGGCTGAGCTACGAGATGTGGCGGGCCTGCCGGCTGGTGGTCGACACGGGCATCCACGCGATGGGCTGGACCCGGCAGCGCGCGATCGACTACATGTCCGAGCGCACGGCGCTGTCGAGCCACGAGGTCACGACCGAGGTCGACCGCTACATTTCCTGGCCCGGCCAGGCGCTCGCCTACAAGATGGGCGAGCTCAAGATCCGCGAGCTGCGCGCGCGCGCCGAGAAAGAGCTCGGCCCGCGCTTCGACGTGCGCGACTTCCACGACGCCGTGCTCGCGAACGGCTCGGTGCCGCTCGACGTGCTCGAGCGCCAGATCGACGCCTGGATCGCCGCCACGAAACGCTGACCCGGCCTCAGCGCGCGACCAGCTCCCGCACCAGGGCGTCCGCGCCGTAGACGCTGCGCAGCGCCTCCGCGATGCCGCGCGCGTCGACCGAGACGCAGCGCGCCTTCTCGTCGGTGAAGAAGTAGTCCCAGGCGAGCGTCTCGATGTTGCCGTCGAACACGATCCCCACGAACTCGCCCTTGCGGTCGACCACCGGGCTGCCGGAGTTGCCGCCGATGATGTCGTTCGTCGAGACGAAGTTGAGCGGCGTCTCCAGCTTGAGCGCCGTCTTCTTCTCCTGCCAGCGCGGCGGCAGCGCCCAGGGGGCCTGGCCACCGTGCGCGATCGAGCGGTCCAGCATGCCGTAGAAGGTGGTGAAGGGCGCGACCTGCGTGCCCTCGGCCGGGAAGCCCGCCACGCTGCCGTAGGACAGCCGCAGCGTGAACGTCGCGTCGGGCGGCATCGTGCGGCCGTAGGCCTTGAAGCGGGCGTGCGCCACCTTCTCGCCTGCGCGCGTCACTGGCGCCTCGACCTCGTCCTCCAGGAACTTCCGCAGCTCGCGCGCGAAGGGATCGATCTTGCGCGCGAGCACGATCATCGAGTCGGTCGAGGCCGCCACCGCCGCGGGGCCGCCGTCCACGAGCGCCCTGCGCGCCGCCGGGTCCTTGAGCTTCGTGCCCCCGATCGCGGCCTTCGCGACGTCGGCAGGAGACGCGTCGCCGAGCACTGCCTTCACGTAGGGGTGCGCGCGGCCCAGCTTCTCGACCACGAGCCCGAGGTGGCTCGCGAGCGTCGCCTCCTCGAGGTCGTCGAAGAGCGGGGCCGGCGAGTAGAGCCGGTTCCTGAGGATCTCGAGGTTCGAGTCGATGTACTCCTCGAGCCGCTGCTCGTTCGGCTTCTTGACCTCCGCGACATAGCGCACGATCTGGCCCGCGATCTGGGCCAGCCGCGAGCCGCCGAAGCCGACCACGAGCTCTTCCGGGAGCCGCGAGGCCGCCTTCTTCTGGGCGGCCTCGATCGCCGTCCACGGATCGTTCGCCCCGGCGAGCGCGGGGTCGGCCGCGACCTTCGCGCGAAGGTCCTTCTCGGCGGCCGCCTTCGCGGCCATCGCCTTCGGGTCCTGGAGCGCTGTCAGGCGGCCGGCGAAGGACTTGAGCGCGTTCTCGAAGCTGAAGAGCTGAGCCTTGGCGCGTCGGACCTGCTCGGGCCCGCGCGCCGAATACTCGCGCAGCACCCCGAGCCGTCGCTTGATGAACTCGAGCGTCTGCGGCAGCTCGGCGTCGCGGGTCAGCTCGAGCTGCGCCATCGTGTGGAGGCGCGAGGTCGAGCCGGGGTTGCCCGAGACGAACACGAGATCGCCCGCGGCGACGCCGCTCGCAGAGAACGGCAGGTAGGCCTGGGGCTTCGCCGGCTTGCCGTCCTCGTACGCGCGCACCAGGCAGATGTCGACGTCGTGGCGCGGGAAGGTGAAGTTGTCGGGGTCGCCGCCGAAGAACGCGATCTCCTGCTCGGGCGCGAACACGAGGCGGACGTCCGTGTACTTCTTGTAGCGGTAGAGCTGGAACTCGCCGCCCTGGTAGAGCGTCACCACGTTGCAGCGCAGCCCGGACGAGGCGTTGCACTCGTTCTCGAGCTTCGTGATCGCGGCCTTGCGCGCCTCGCGCGCGTCCTTGTCGGACATGGCCGGGGCGACGGCGCCCAGCACCTTGCCGCTGACGTCCTCCATCCCGACGAGCACGTTGATCTCGTAGCCGGGGCAGGCGGCTTCCTTGTCGCGCGCCTCCGCGTAGAAGCCGTTCTTCACGTAGTCCTTCTCGGCGCTCGACACGTTCTGGATGCAGCCGAGGCCCACGTGGTGGTTTGTGATCACGAGCCCGTCGGGCGAGACGAACGAGCCCGAGCCGCCGTCCATGAAGCGCACCGAGGCGAGGCGAACGTGGTCGAGCCACTCCTGCGTCGGCTCGAAGCCGTGCTTCTCCTCGAGCAGCTTCCTGGGAGGGTTGTCGAACGTCCACATGCCCTCGTCGGCCCGCGCGAGCGGCGCGGATGCGGCGAGCAGGGCGGCGGCGGCAAAGGCGATTGTCCTGGAGCTGTGTGAGCTCATCGTTGCTGTCCTTTCACTGGCACCGACCGAGCATCATAAACCCGTTCGATTCGGGCCGTGATAGCCTCGTGCGGGAGACCCTCCGACCCCTTGCCCCATCTGCGCCTCGCCTCCGCCGCCGGGCCGGCCGAGTGGTTCCCGCTGCGCGGCGAGCGCGTCGTGCTCGGCCGCTCGAGCGAGTGCGACCTGATCCTGCCCGACGTGCTGCTCTCGCGGCGCCACGCGGAGCTGGTGCGCAGCGAGGAGGGCTGGCTGCTGCGCGACCTCGGCAGCCTGAACGGCACGCGACTCAACGGCGTGCGGCTCGACCAGGACACGTTGCTGCGCGACGGCGACGTGGTCGAGCTGGCCGACTGGTCGCTCGCCTACCGCGACACCGAGCTGCCTTCGGACCCGGGCGCGAGTGTCGTCGAGTCGCGCCTGCGCGACGTCACCGACCTCGCGACGCGCTCGTTCGTGGAGAGCGAGCAGGTCACGCGCCAGAGCCGGATCCTGAGCGTGCTGACGCGCGCGGCCGCGGCGGTGGTCGCGACGCCCGCCGCGCCCGAGCTGCTCGACACGCTGCTCGGCCACGTGCTCGAGGCCGTGCCGGCGAGCCGCGGCGCCGTGGCGCTCTTCGAGGGCTCTCCCCCCCGGATCGTGGTCGGAGCGGCGCGGGCGCTCGAGGGCGAGCCGGCCTGGACGATAGACGCCGCGGTCGCCGAGCGCGCCATGCGCGCGCCCGGCTCGTTCCTGGCGCCGCGCGTCGAGTCCGGCGACGGCAGCGTGCGGGCCGTGATCTGCGCGCCGCTGTGGTTCGGCGGCGGCGCGTACGAGCTCCAGCGCAGCGCCGGCTGCGTCGTGCTCGAGGGCCCGGCGGGCGCCACGCCCTTCGACGAGGAGCACCTGAAGCTCGTGACCGCCGTCGCCAACCTCGCGGCGAGCCGGCTCGAGAGCCTGAAGCTGCGCGAGTCGAACGCGGACAAGCGCCGGCTCGAGGAGGACCTGCGCGGCGCGGCGCGCATCCAGCACAGCCTGCTGCCGGACGCGACGCCGCCCCTCCAGGGTTTCGAGCTCGCCGCCAACAGCCGGCTGTGCAGCGCCGTGGGCGCCGACTACTACGACTTCGTCGTCGACGGCGGCCACCTGCTCGTCGCCCTCGGCGACGTGGCCGGCAAGGGGCTGGCGGCGGCGCTGCTGATGGCGTCGCTGCGGGCCGCCGTGCGCGCGCTCTGGCGCGAGCCGCTGCCTCTCGCCGAGATCGTGAAGGCGATCAACGGGAACCTGCGCCACGCGATCCCGCCGAACCGCTACGGCACGCTGGTGCTGGCGCGGCTCGACCTGGCGAGCGGCTGGTTCGCCTGGGTGAACGCAGGCCACGAGGCGGCGCTCTTGGCGCTGCCCGACGGCGGCCACGCGACGCTCGAGGCGACGGGCACCGTGCTCGGCGTCTTCGACGCCGAGGAGTGGCGCGAGGAGCGCGCGCTGCTGCCCGAGGGCGGCGCGCTCGTGCTGCTTTCGGACGGCGTCGTCGAGGCCGCGCGCGTCGCCGAGAGCGACCTCGGACCGGAGCGGCTCGCGACGGTGATCCGCGCCGCCGGACCGAAGGCCGGAGCCGCCACGCTCCTGAGGGCGCTGCAGCTCGCCGTCGAGGCCGGGCTCGGAGGCCGGCGCCCGGACGACGACCACACCTTCGTCGTGGTGAGACGCAGCCCCCCCGCGTAGCGCCCTGGTCTCCGGCCTCCAAACCAGCTGCCCGACCGGCCCGTTTTCCGTTCCCGGGAATGGAACGGCACGCGCTCTTGTACCTGATTCGAGCCGGCGCGATCCGGCACGAAACGAGGGAGGGAGCGATGAGCCGCAGCCGAGTCCTGGTCCTGTCAGCCGCCCTGGCCGCGAGCGCCGCACGCGCGCACGCCGGGGGTCAGTTCGAAGCGCCCGGAGCGCTCGTCGGGGTCTCGGTGGAGGTCGACGGCAGCGCGGCCTCGCTCTACCCGGCGACGGACGGCTCGGGGCGCTACTACGTGGAGGCGCGCACGGGCAGCCGCTACTGCGTCTCGCTCGCGAACCGCAGCGGCGAGCGGCTCGGCGTGGTGCTCACGGTCGACGGGCTCAACGCGATCAGCGGCGCGCGCGACCTCGGCCGAGGGCGGATGTACGTGCTCGACCCGTGGCAGAGCACGAGTGTCCAGGGCTGGCGCACGTCGCTCCAGGAGGTGCGCCAGTTCACCTTCGTGGACGAGCGCCGCTCGTACGCGGCCCGGACCGGCCAGGCCAACGAGAAGATGGGCTGGATCGAGGTCTCCGTCTACCGGGAGCGCCGCCCCTACGTGCGCGTCGTCCCGACTCCCGTTCCCTACGCCGAGCCGCGACGCGAGGCGCCGGCCGACCAGGAGGCCAACCGCGACCGCAGCGACGCGAAGCCAGCGGCCCCGGCGCAGGCGCCCGCCGACGCGGCCGCGGCCGCGCCCGGAGCGTCCCGCGAGAGCGCGGCCAAGGCGCAGTCTTTTCCCGGCACCGGCTGGGGAGACCGCGCGCACGACCCCGTGGTGCTCGTGAGCTTCGAGCCCGAGAGCGCACCCTGCCAGAGCACGACGCTGCGCTACGAGTACCGCTCGGCGCTCGTCGCGCTCGGCATCCTGCCGCCGCGCGTCGTCGCGCGCGACCGCCTGTGGCAGCGCGAGCACGCCGAGGGTGGCTTCGCGCCGCCGCCGCGCTGGTAGGCGGAGGTCCGACTCGCTCGAGCCATGGAAGCAGCGAGCGGGGGTTCCAGGGGGCGCGACGCCGCGCCCCCTTCCTCACTACCGCTTGACGGCGATCGCCTGCATCTCGAAGCGGGCGCCGAACAGCAGCGTGCCCGAGCCGATGAAGGCGCGCGCCGGCAGCTCCTTCGTGAAGTAGGTCGGGTAGACGGCGTTCCACTTGTCGAACAGGCTGACGTCCGAGCAGAACACCTGCACCGACACGAGGTCGTCCATCGTCATGCCGGCGGCCGCGAGCACCGCCTTGTACTGGTCGAGCAGGTTCCGCGCCTCCTCTTCGGCCGTCGCCGGCACTTCCCGTGTGCCCGGCTTCAGGCCGAGGCGCCCGGACAGGTACAGCGTGTCGCCCGCCAGCACGGCGTCGCTGAACGGCAGCTTCGGATCCTTGCCCGGCAGGTTGAAGTGCTTGCGCATGCTCTCTGCCCTCGCTCCCAGAGTGACCGACCCCAACGCCAGACTGCCGGCGAACGCCAGCAGGACCGCTCGTTTCATGGCTTCCTCCCGACGGGATCGCCTGCGAGCAGCAGGCGCTCCGCGATCTCCAGCACGTCCACGGGCCAAAAGGCTGCGGGCCGCGGCCGCTCGGCGGCCGGCGCGAGCGGCCGGCAGGAGAGCACCATCGCGCGCCACTGCGCCGGAACCGCCTCGCGCCCGTGCACCGCGCCGAGCAGTGCGCCGGCGATCGCGGCGTTCGTGTCGGTGTCGCCGCCGCGCCGCACCGTCGCTACCACGCCGGCCTCGACATCCCGCGCGCAAAGCAGCTCGAAGAAGGCGTTCTGCAGCGCGATGCGGACCCAGCCGGCCGACCCGCGGTCGCAGACCGGCGGCTCGCGGCGGGCCGCCTCGAGCGCGGCGCGCACTTCCGGCGCGGCTCCTTCTGCGGCGGCCCAGTCCGAGGCCGCGCGCCAGGCCGCCTCCGCGCCGTCGCCGGCGCGCACGGCGTGCCCGAGCGCCACGACGAAGGCCGCGGTCGCGTCTCCGCAGACGGGGTTCGGGTGCGTGAGGCTCGCGTCCGCCCGCGCGAGTGCTCCGGCCCGCGCGGGCTCGAGCGCGTGCGCGTAGACGCCGAGCGGGCTCGCGCGCATCAGGGACCCGTTGGCCTGGCTCGCGGGATCGGGGCGGCCGCGCAGAGCGGCGCCGACCGCGGCGCCCACGTCGAAGGGGCCGGAGCGCAGCCAGCCCTGGTAGGCCGCGAGCGCCGCGTCCGGCGCGTAGCCGTCGCGCTCGACGATCGAGCGCGCGAGCGCGAGCGCCAGCTCCGAGTCGTCGGTCGGCTGCCCGGCCAGGAGCCGCCAGCGGCCGCCGTCGACGAGCCGCCGCGGACCGTCGCCCTCGCGCGCGACGATCTCGGCCGCACTCTCGAACTCGACGAGCGCGCCGAGGCTGTCGCCCGCCACCTGGCCCAGGAGCGCGCCCT
>CAVUFF010000007.1:0-406930 GCA_963740655.1 uncultured Acidobacteriota bacterium | reverse complement strand
TGGGTTTTCAGATGGCTGGGTTCCGCATCGCATTCGCAACCGACAATGACCCGCGATGCGCCGAGAGCCACCAGTGCAACTTCCCTCGGACACCCTTCTTCCTCGGCTCGATCAGCGACCTCGACCAGCGACAATCGCGAACCTTCTCAAGAAGACGCGAGCAACCCACTGCGATGTCCTGATCGGTGGGCCACCGTGCCCACCCTTCTCGAAGTCGCGTTTCTATCGGAAGGAAAAGCCCCGGGGCATGAACGATTCCGTGGGCTTCGAGACTCTGCGAGGATACTGAGAGTACTCAAGCTTCTCGCCCCCTCGGCCTTCCTGCTCGAGAACGTGGCGGGGTTCGCTTATGGTGTTCACCGGGAGGCGCTGGACCTGGTCCTGCGCGAGGCGACGGCCCTGGGATACACATGCAGCCAAGAGGTCCTCAATGCTGCGGACTACGGCGTGCCGCAGATTCGCGAGCGGTGCTTCGTGGTCGGAGTGGCGAGATCGCGGAGCAAGTTCGAGTTCCCAGCACCCACGCACGCACAGCAGCCTGGCGGCGACCTCTTCAGCCTCGATCTACTCCCGTGGCGCACTGCGGGCGAGGCGATCGCCGACCTAGATACCGAAGAGAATGCGTCTCATGACGGACACTTTGCCGGGGGAAAGGCCCACGATCTGTTGTGCGAGATCCCGCCCGGTGACAACTATCTGTACTTCACCAAGGAACGTGGCTATCCCAAGCCGAAGTTCCGGTGGAGGTCTAGATACTGGTCGTTCCTGCTGAAGTTAAGCCCCAGCATGCCTTCGTGGACAGTCCAAGCACGGCGCTCGAACAACATGGGGCCGTTCCACTGGCGTAACCGTATCCTCCGCATCTCAGAAGTGAAACGGCTGCAGACTTTCCCGGATCAGTGCCCTAGCGGGAACGATTGAGCAGCAGTGGAGGCAGGTAGGCAACGCAGTTCCCGTAACGTTAGCCCGCCATCTTGCAGGCGCTATCAAGGACCATATCGGCTCGGGAAAGAGACGCAAATGACGGGCCCGCTCCGACTTCCTAACTTCAACGAGTTCTCACCGACAATCGTGGGCAACGTCCGTGCAGCCTTGAGAGTCCTTGGCCCGCATCAGGGCAATCGGGACCAGATGGTGAGTGCGGCGACGACGTTCCCGCTGATCCAAGCGACCCACGAAGGCCAGCGCCGTAACCGCGCCAACAACGTCCTGATTGGCATGAGCCAATGCGGACTGCTCGAGAAGACCACCCACACGTTCACGGTGCTGGGAGAGAAGCTCGCTGAGGCGACGGACGACAACGAGAGCAGCCGCGAGTTCGCGCGACATCTTCTCGCCGAGCATCATGGATTCGATGTTCTGGATGCTGTTCGCGCGATTCAGATGCGGGGGCAGAAGGTCGACAAGGCGCGGCTTGTCGAGGAGTTGCGGCATCGCGGCTTCTTCCTTACGACGAACGCCGTGGATCCCGGGAAGCTGCGTCTGTGGCTAGAGCCGTCCGGCATCATCAACTCGTCGTGGGCGATCAACGAGAGCGAGCTGGTGAAGCTTGTGGGTTTGCGAACCGAGGCCGTCTCGGAGCTCATGGCGTTAGCACGGCCGCAACGGGTCCTGCTGGAGACTGTCCGAGATCTGGCCTATGGAACTGACGACTGGCTCGACGTCGCGCACGTCAAGGAGGTCTGCAATGGACGCGATCCGGATCTATACCGGAGTCGAGTCTGCGCGCTGCCATCCTGATCCGCTCGAGCATCAGGGATGGATCGAGACTCGCGGCAAGTCGCATGGTGGTCGTGGTGGGAAGGCAGGAGACTTGCGACCGCTCCCAGGATCTCGACCATTTCCGTCGATGGCCTTCCTAAGGCTTCCGTGGACCTTCCGCCGGAGCTCTTGCCGTCCAAAAGCACGCCGATCGAGAAGATCTATGAAGACCTGGACAGTTATGACACGCACAAAAAGGGCGTCGCTCTGGAGTCGCTCTCGCTCCGGCTGATGCGTGACCTGGGGCTCAGGCCGGTTCGTTTTCGCGAGCGCGCTCAGGATACGGGCGGAGGAGAGGTCGACCTGATCGTTGACGGCGTTCACCTCCACTACTCACGTTGGCTCTGCCAGTGCAAGAACACTCCGAACTCGTCGGTACGAGTGGAAGCTCAGGCCAAGGAGATCGGAATGGCCGTCCTTCTACAGGCGCAGGTCATCGTGCTTGTGACGAGAGGAGGTTCACCTCCTACGTGAGCCAGCAAGCGCGGCAGCTGGCTGCAACAAGCGCCCTGCAGGCTGTGCTGATTGACGGCAACTCTGCTCGAGGCCTATCGGATGCGGGCCACTCGCGATCGTCGATCACCTGCAAAAGACCGCCGCTGACACTCTGAAGGTCCAGCAGCCTCAGATCAGCACGCTCGACGGCTAGCAGCCCGTGGTGAAAGTCCCGAACGGACCCGCCTTGGATATTACGTAGTGTAGTTTGCGGGTATGGCGATGGGAAAGAGAAGGAAGCGACCGCAGGAGACGATGTGGGTTGCGACGAGAGACCTGCCGAAGAGTCCTGGGCATCCCTTCTATAAGCGGTTGAATCAGGTTCTGGCGGCGAACAGCTTCGACGCGTTCGTCGAGGCCGCGTGCCGGCGGTTCTACGCGGCGAAGATGGGTCGGCCGAGTCTGCCACCGGGGCGGTACTTCCGGCTGATGCTGCTGGGGTACTTCGAGGGTTTGGGTTCGGAGCGCGGGATGGCGTGGCGAGCGGCGGACTCTCTGGCGATCCGCAGCTTCCTGGGCTTGGAACTGGACGAGGCGGCGCCGGATCACTCGACGATTTCAAGGACGCGTCGGCTGATCGACGTTGAGACGCACGAGCGAGTGTTCACGTGGGTGCTCGAGCGGCTGGCCAAGCAGGGTCTGTTGGTCGGCGCGACGATCGGGATCGACGCGACGACGCTCGAGGCGAACGCGGCGATGCGAAGCATCGTGCGACGGGACACGGGAGCGAGCTACGAAGAGTTCCTGAAGGGACTGGCGAAGGCGTCGGGGATCAAGACGCCGACGCGAGAAGCGCTGGCGCGGCTGGATCGGCGGCGCAAGAAGAAGGCTTCCAACGACGACTGGACGAGCCCTTCGGATCCCGACGCGAAGATCACGAAGATGAAGGACGGGCGGACGCACTTGGCCCACAAGGCGGAGCACGCGGTCGACGTGGACACGGGTGCGATCGTGGCGGTGACGTTGCAGGGAGCGGATCAAGGCGACACGAGCACGATCGGCAAGACGCTGGAGGAGGCGCAAGAGCAGCTCGACGCGGTGATGGAGAAGGTGGACGAGCTTCACGCTGACGGCCTCTGCGAGGTGGTGGCGGACAAGGGCTACCACAGCGATCGGATCATGGTCGAGCTCGAGGACCAGGGGCTGCGTTCGTACGTGTCGGAGCCGGACCGCGGACGTCGCAAGTGGAAGGACGACATCCTTGCTCAGCAAGCGGTGTATGCCAATCGCCGGCGCATCCGCGGTGAGCGAGGCAAGCGGCTACACCGGATGCGAGGCGAGCTGATCGAGCGCCCCTTCGCGCACATGTACGAAACCGGGGGCATGCGACGAACCCACCTCCGGGGTCACACAAGTATTCTGAAGCGGCTGCTGATTCACGCGGCCGGCTTCAACCTGGGCCTGGTGATGCGCACCTCGATCGGCGTCGGCACTCCGCGAGGACTCCAGGGAGTGCTGCAAGCCCTTCTCGCCTCCCTTACTCGACTCACGACCTCGCTGGGTGGCGTGCTGGACGGCCTCACGGCCGATCTTCACTCACATCCGCTGCGGCCGAGCGCATGCGAACCTATCTGCAGGACAGCCTGACAGAGGCTTTAGCCACGGGCTGCTAGGGCCTTGGCGATCCTTTCACCAGCCAAGCGGCATCGAATGATGGCTGGGTTTCGAAGAAGGGGAACCAGAGCACCGAGTTGGCGTTCGTTGCGCTCCTCCGTGCGGCGGGTGTAAGAGGCTGGCGACGTCATTTCCATCTGACTGGGCATCCTGACGTGACGTTTCCAGAAGCGCGCATCTGCGTCTTCTTGGACGGCTGCTTCTGGCCGGCTGCAGGCAGCATTGCCGTCTCCCCACGCGCAACGGCTCTGGCAACAGAAGATCGACGGCAACCGTCGCCGGACAGTCGCACACGCCGTGAGCTTCTTGGCCGCGGATGGATTGTGTTTCGTCTGTGGGAGCATGAGTTGGCAGCGCCAAGCGCCGAGGTAGGCCGACTGCTGCGGTTGCTCAGTGCAGCCCCGGCGAGGCCGCGCAGAGTAGCGGGGGCTTCGATCGGTTCACGCCACCGCCGCTAGGGCGGCGCGCGTCCTCAGCGCCTCCTGCATGCGTGCGCGGTCAGGAGCGCTGCGGTCCCAGAAATGCGGAAGACGTGCGCGGGTGCCGTCGAACCTGGTCACTGCTTCCATACCGCCTGCTCGGTTCGTCTCTTGCATGAACGCTATCCACGACCGATCAGGCCGTAGAACCAGATCCTCGTCGAGGACAAACGCCGTCGCGTCAAAGAGGGAGTGGTGGTTCAGCAAAGGGCAACGCCATTCCAGCGCTCGTCGGTGCTTCCCGGCGTCCCGACAGAGAGGATATGAGCGGCTTCGACGATCCCAAGCTGCGTGGCGCAGACAGCGCAGGTGCTCTCGTACTCGGCCCTGATCTTGACAGCAAAGAGAGGGTCTCGTTCCCATCTCTCGGCGTGGATCCGCCTGCGTTGTTCAGCAACGAAGGCCGGTAATTCGACGTCGGGGGGGAGACGTGGCAGGGGTGTCTCGAACTGGGCGAGCAGGAAGGCCTGACGTTGGACGCCCACGAGGCGACCTTCGTCGGCGGCCAGAGTCGCCTCCAGATAGCGCGTGAGGTTCCCAGGGCCAAACGCCACGACAACTTCCTCGGTCTGTCGTGGGGGCGAGACCGCCGATCCCAGCCGGCGGGCCTCTGCGAGCAGCTCGGCTTTGCACTGGACGTTCTTGCTGTAACCGAAATCGGCGTGCCGTGCCGGCTCCCAACCCCCGAACACGCCGAAGTCCGGCGAGAAGCCGAGGAGTGCGGTCAGGGCGTCTCCACCGACCTGCAACCGCCCACGCGCGCCTCTGTGTTGCCCAGGGAGTATCAGCTGGATCTTGTACTCGCCGATGGGCCGACCTTGCCGTGAGTGATCCTCGGTGATCGTCCAAAGATAGATTCGCACGCGTCCGAATCTCGGGATGTCGACCTCAGCTGGCCGGATCTCATCAACTCGGGCCCAGCGGGTGCCGCCGGGGAGCGCGGCGGCGAGCTTGGCGGAGAGTACTTCTTGGGGCAGGGCGGGCATGGCCAGAGAATGCCACAGAGTTGAGCCGCGGATCCTCGACCATCGTCAACTCTTAGGACGAACCATCCTCGGACGGATCGGATCATAGCGGAATCTCGCTGCTTTGCCGGTCAATATGATTGGAGTAATCCGCGCATCTCCGGACGAGGAAGAGCGCGGCGAGTGTGACGGCCTCCCCGACGCGGCCTACCCGATAGCTGGTCTAGAAGACCGAGGAGGACCCCTTGCATCCGGATGCGTGATGTGGGGATTGCCTGTCAGAGTGCCGTCCCGTCAACGAGACTCTGAGCACCGCACGCCAGCAGATAGTCGAAGATGGCGTCGTAGAAGAGGGGCTTGCGCGTCGCATCGTCTCCTGACAGATCTCCCGCAGGGACGAAGATGACCATCCCAACCCTGGCGCGTGTGAGTAGAACCCGATAGCCATTCTTGGCAACAGCAAGAAGAGCGTCTTTTTGCCAATCAGAGCCCGAGATCCTGTACGCCGCCCATTGGGTGGCCTCCCGGCGGAGGTCTGCATCCCAGCAAACAATGGTGTACTCAAGTTCTAGCAGCCCGTGGCAAAAGCCATATTCAGGCCACCCTGCAGGTGGGTTCGTATGCGCATGGCCGCAGCGGGTTTGAGTGGAGATCGCCCGTGAGGCCATCCAGCACGGTCCCCAGCGAGCTTGTGAGACGTGCAAGGGAGGTGAGAAGGGCTTGCAGCAGCCCCTGGAGTCCCCGCGGGGTCCCGACGCCGATCGAGGTGCGCATCACCAGGCCCAGGTTGAAACCGGCGCTGTGAATCAACAGCCGCTTGAGGATGTTCGTGTGACCGCGAAGGTGAGTGCGTCGCATGCCCCCGGTTTCGTACAGGTGAGCGAAGGGGCGCTCGATCAGTTCACCTCGCATCCGGTGTAGCCGCTTGCCTCGCTCACCGCGGATGCGCCGGCGATTGGCGTACACCGCTTGCTGAGCCAAGATGTCGTCCTTCCACCTGCGGCGTCCCCGGTCCGGCTCCGACACGTACGAACGCAGCCCCTGCTCCTCGAGCTCGACCATGGTCCGGTCGCTGTGGTAGCCCTTGTCCGCCACGACCTCGCAGAGTCCGTCGGGGTGAAGCTCTCCCTCCTCCATCACCGTGTCGAGCTGCTGCTCCGCCTCCTCCAGCGTCTTGCCAATCGTGCCCGTGTCGCCCTGATCCGCTCCCTGCACCGTCACCGCCACGATCGCGCCCGTGTCCACGTCGACCGCGTGCTCCGCCTTGTGGGCCAAGTGCGTCCGCCCGTCCTTCATCTTCGTGATCTTCGCGTCGGGGTCCGAGGGGCTCGTCCAGTCGTCGTTGGAAGCCTTCTTCTTGCGCCGCCGATCCAGCCGCGCCAGCGCTTCCCGCGTCGGCGTCTTAATCCCCGACGCCTTCGCCAATCCCTTCAGGTACTCCTCGTAACTCGCTCCCGTGTCCCGTCGCACGATGCTTCGCATCGCCGCGTTCGCCTCGAGCGTCGTCGCGTCGATCCCGATCGTCTGGCCGACCAGCAATCCCTGCTTGGCCAGCCGCTCCAGCACCCACGTGAACACACGCTCGTGCGTCTCCACGTCGATCAGCCGACGCGTCCTTGAAATCGTCGAGTGATCCGGCGCCGCCTCGTCGAGTTCCAAGCCGAGGAAGCTACGGATCGCCAGAGAGTCCGCCGCACGCCACGCCATCCCTCGCTCCGAACCCAAGCCCTCGAAGTACCCCACCAGCATCAGACGGAAGTACCGCCCCGGCGGCAGGCTCGGCCGACCCAGCTTCGCTGCGTAGAACCGACGGCACGCCGCCTCGACGAACCCGTCGAAGCTGTTCGCAGCCAGCACCTGATTCAAACGCTGATAGAAGGGATGACCAGGGCTCTTCGGCAGGTCGCTCGTCGCAACCCACATCGTCTCCTGCGGGCGCTTCCTTCTCTTTCCCATCGCCATGACCGAAACCTACACTACCAACCATCCATGACGGGTCCGTTCAGGACTTTCACCACGGGCTGCTAGCCCTTGTACCTGGTACTGGTTCTGCACTGTTTCGAGTGCGTTGGAGGAGCGGATGTCCGTCGTTGGTGCAAGCATCCAGGCGGCGATATCCGGCTTGTGATCAACGAACAACCCCTCTGCGGCTAGGCGCCGGGCCTGCCCAGATGCAATGAGTCCAGCACGCTGACCGCCGACGGCGCATTCCTTTGCCCAGCGCCGGGCTCCGGCCAGACTACGGGTGACCCATACCACGTTGCCGTGCGCCGTAGCGGCAGAAGCCAGTGTGCGTGCGAGAGAAGCGTCGCCGTCCAGCACAGCAGCGGCCCACTCTTCGAGCACCGTGTTCCGGTAGTAGCGCATCGACTGACGCAGGTGGCCGTGGTCGAGTAGCTCCGCCTAGGATGCACGGCCCAGTTCTGGCCGTTGCGTAGCTCTGCAAGGGCCAGCGTCTCGTCGCCGATGGAGAAGGACCAGCCGTGGCGATCTGCGGCTTCGAGCCACGCCACGAGTCCGCGCTCGCCGCGGTTGATGGCCTGGTTGTGACCGACGAGAGCCACCACTACGGCCCCACCGGAGGGGAACGCCGTGGTCTGGGCCTCAAGGATGAGGTCCGCTTCGTGTTCTCTGAGGGGTGCTCCAAGAACGACGCGGCCTTGCTCATACGTGCGTTGGGCCTCGTCGAAGACGAGGACTCGGCCGTCGACCTGCCCGTGGTTGCTGCCGCGGGGTCCTAGGAACTTGTGGGCCTTAACGATCTTGTAGCCCGCCGCTCCCGTAACAAGCTTGGCGTCGGCGCGCCTGTATCCAGTTACCGCCCAGGAGGTCGACCGTCGGGCCTGCGCGCGGTATGAGGTACTGAGAGCCTGATTGAGGACGTCGACCAGCGGTGCGTTGCCAGTCACAAATACGGACTCTGCGGCCGTGCTGCCTCGCATTACGAGGTCCAGCCCGACCAGCGTCTTTCCCGCACCCGGGGCACCTGAGAGGAAGATCACGTGATACTGGGACTTGGCCAGGGCCGATTCAATTCGCGTCCGGATCTCCACTGTGCTCCGTTCGATGGCGT
Source organism: uncultured Acidobacteriota bacterium (assembly GCA_963740655.1). Classification (GTDB taxonomy): domain Bacteria; phylum Acidobacteriota; class Vicinamibacteria; order Fen-336; family Fen-336; genus DATBSL01. The sequence goes on along the minus strand of CAVUFF010000007.1, from coordinate 398,543 downwards.
CTCTTGGCGCAGCGTGCTCCTGGATCGCGGTAACGTCGTGGTTTCCGTATAGGGACAGCGTCGCATCGAGAATCGAGGAAGATGGCTGGAAAGGTGAGTTTAGCCACCCCGCGATGTCGACCGTTGTCTGTGAGCGGCGGTTTTGAAGGCCGAGCCCCAGGACTGAGCCGAGGCTTTCTGCGTCGCACTCGAGTGGCTTATTAGCGAGGGACGACCAACTATGTCCAGCGAGATCGGGCCAGGCCGGAGGAGTCCGGGCACGCCCTGAGGTCAAAGCGAGGATCGGAACCACAATCGCACCGTTGGTCTCACACCACCGCCGAGTCAAGAGGTGAAACTCCAGCAAGTTGACGGCGTAGTTCATGACCTGATCCCGATCAGCTCTCTCGAGCTTGCTCCGCTTGAACTCGACGACGAAGAGGATTCCAGCGCCAATGAGCACGCAGTCCATTCGCAGGCCCCGGCGACGGAAGTCGAATTCAAGCACCACATGGCGAATCGCCTCGCACCCCGGAGTGGACAGGGCGCTGCGCAGAATGGGGATTCGGTCCCCCAGGTTCTGCTGCAGGACGCCGACGCTGCGTAGCCACTCTTCTGCTTGGGAAGGTTCAGTGTCGAGGCTCTCTTCCACGGACCGGCGCGCGAGTTGGTTGGCGATGGACTGGGTTGACGCAGCCAGGAAGGCTCTCCTCGTGTCGTGGTACCAGGCCATGGGGTGGGTCGAGCCGCCGTTCTTGCTCATGCATTGCCTCGGGCTGCTTGGGCCATCGTCATCGGGCCGGGCGACCTGGACACTCGGATCGTGGGGAAGTGTAGCGGTTGAAGAGCATTGAGGCGTGGAGCCGGGGAGATGATTGCGACTTCCGTGCCTCGGCCTGACCCTCGCCCCTCGCTGGTCGCGCCTCCTCCCCGCGTCTTCCCTTGCCGCCGATACTCAGACTTGGCGCGAGGGTCGAAGATGCCAGCCATCGCTGCCCTGCTCCAGGGCGACCTCGTGGCGGGTTCCGGGGAGGCCCGCGTCGGGGCCGAACCAGCCGCGCAGGATCTCGGGGAGGCGGTTGCGGTCGTCGCCGGGGGCGCGCACGACGTTGAGAGCGATCTTGACGAAGTCGGCTTCGTAGGTGGTTCCGTCGATCTGCAGCGGGGTCGGGCCGAAGGGCAGGGCGGGGTTCTGGTCGCGGCTGCGGGAGGAAGATGATCGGGCCGGCCGTTCACGTGGGAGACCTTGCAGAGGTACGAGGTTTCGCCGGGCTGGCGTTCGAGGCGCTCCAGGTATTCCGCGAGGCGCCATTCGGCGATCTCGCGGGTCAGCTCCTGGAGGGCGGCTCGGTCGTCGGGTTCCATGCGTGAAGGTTGTGCGGAAGGTGCCGTTCTCGTACGCGAAGTAGGAGGTGCCGCCGGTGCCGCGGCCTCCGGTCCAGGCTTCGATGGGGTTCTGCTCCAGGAGGCGTTTCAGGCCTTGCGGGGTGGCTGCGTTCGGGCCGAGGTCGTCTACGAGGCGGTGGTTGCGGGAGGCGAGGGCTCTTGTGGCTTCGGCCAGCGCGTCGATCGTGATCTCGCCGGGGAAGGCGTCCTCGTTCAGCATCGCGAGCAGGACGAGCATCTTGTAGCTCTTCGTCATTTCGGTGGTTTCGAGCGCGTCGAGGAACGCGCGTGGCGCTCGAGAGCGTCGTGCTGGTCCTCGTCCAGGTCGCCTCGTGACTGGACGAAGCTGAGCCAGGAGCCGTGGCGCTCGCGACCGCACGCGGGTTGTAGCCTCGTGGAAGGCCTCGACGGCCGCGGGCGAGCGCCGTGCAGCTCGCGGAAATCCTCGTAGTAGCGCTTGAGGGCGTCCTGGCGGTCGCGTGGTGACGCGGAGCAGGCTCTTCAGGATGTCGATCGGCTCGAGCTCGTAGGTGACCTCGCAGCCGGGCGGCAGATCTCGATCGGTGCCGTTGTCCAGGCCGCTCGAGCAAGTTGAGGATCTGCCTGGTCGCCGGTGCCGAGGCTGAAGAGCGTCTGGGGCTTGAGCAGGAAGATGCGGTGGTTGCCGATGTAGTCGATGACGGTGACGCTGCTTGCCGCTCGCGCCTTGCGCAGGCCGCGGCCGAACTGCTGGAGCCAGAGGATGCGCGACTCCGTCGGGCGCAGCATCATGACCGTGTCGACGTCGGGGAGGTCCACGCCCTCGTTGAACATGTCCACGGCGAAGACGACGTCGAGCTCGCCGGCCTCGAGCTCGCTCGAGCGACGTGCGCTCGCGGGGCGCTGAGCGTCGCGCCGGAGTGCACGGCGACGGCGCGCACGCCCGCGCTGCGCGAAGAACGTCGGCCATGAAGTCGGCGTGGCGCTGCGAGCACGCAGAAGGCCAGCGTGCGCGCGTGCCGCCGCGCTTCTGGAGCTGCTCGAGCGCGTTCTGGGCGCGCGGCTGCGTCGCGACGGCCGGCGTCAGCGCCTCCTCGTCGAACCGGGTGCTGCGCCAGGGGATGTTCGTGTAGTCCACCTCGTCCGGCACGCCGAAGTAGTGGAAGCGGGCAGAGCAGCTCCCGGCGGATGCCCTCGACGAGGTCGCAGCGGTAGACGAGGTTCTCCTGGCAGAGGGCGAGGAGATCGCCGCCGTCGGTGCGCTCGGGGTCGCGGTGAGGCCGAGCAGGAACCGCGGGCGGAAGTGGTCGATGAGCCGGCGGTAGGTCGCGGCGGCGGCGTGGTGGAACTCGTCGACGACGATGTAGTCGAAGGCGTCGCGCGGCGAAGCGCGCCAGGTGCGCGCGCGCGGCCGAGGGTCTGGATCGAGGCGAACAGGACGTCGGCGTCTGGGTCCTTTCTCGCTGGCCCGTGTAGAGGCCGAGGCGGGCGTCGGGGCGGATGCGGCGGAACGTGTCGCGAGCGCCTGGTCGAGGATCTCTTCGCGGTGGGCGACGAACAGCACGCGCCGGAACTCCGCGCGGTTGGTGTCGAAGGCGGAGAGCCAGGTCTTGCCGAGGCCGGTGGCGAGCACGACGAGGCCGGCGGTGTTGCCGGTCGGCGCGCGTCTCTTCGAGGGCTCGCGAGCGCCTCGCGCTGGATCTCGTGCGGCTCGGGCGAGTGGCGGCGGCTCGGTTCGGTCTCGCTGCGGCAGGGTCCTGCGCGCTCGCGATCGCGTCGCCTGGCGGCGCGCGCGGTAGCGCGTCGATCCAGTCGGCGGTCAGCGTCGCGCGTGGCGGGGTGGTGCGAAGAGCGCCTCGAACGCCGCGCCGACGCTCGGCGAAGCCGTCGGCCGTCGGCGGACGCGACGACGCGGTAGTTCCACTCGATGCCGGTCGTGAGGGCGGATTCGGCTCAGGTTCGAGCTGCCGACGAAGGCGACGCCGTGCCGTCCTCGCGGTGCGAAGACGTAGGCCTTGGGGTGGAAGCGAGCGAGGCGCCGGCAGGCGGGTGTGCGGGGCCGGCTGGATCGGGCGGTCTCGAAGACGCGGGCTGCCGCTCGCCTGCGAGGTCGAGGAGCCGCTCGAGCGCGTCGGGCTCGGTGATGCCGAGGTAGTCGCCGGTGAGGATGCGGAGGCGGCCGCCGTCGGCGAGCAGGTCGCGGAGGTGGGGCTCGAGCCGGGTCGACGCCGCTCGGCATCACGAAGGCGACGGCGATGTCGGCGCTGTGGCTCGCGGTCAGGTCGCTCGATGAGGTAGCGGGAGCAGGGGGTCGTCCTCGCCGCCCGTGACCAGGCGCGCTGGTGGTCGGGCGGGCCTGTGCGCTGGCTCGGCTTCAGGTAGTTGCCCTTGCTCGGGGATCACGTGGCGGACGCCGCCGCGGGGGTCGGGCACGTCGCCCGTGTAGCGCGGGATCAGGTGGACGTGGAGGTGGGGGACGGTCTGGCCGGCGGCTTCGCCGACGTTGATGCCGATGTTGAAGCCGTCGGGATGGTGCGGCTCCTCGATCAGCGTCGCGGGCCCGGTCGATTGCCGGCCATCAGGGCCTCGCGCTCCTCGTGCCGTCGCTTCGAACCACGTGGGGACGTGGCGTTGCGGGACGAGGAGGAGGTGGCCTGGGCTGACGGGGAAGGCGTCCCAGAGGGCGCGGAGCAGGCGGTCTCGAAGGCGATGCGGTCGGGCTTGGGGAAGCAGAAGGGGCAGGCGGGGGTCGTCATTTGGCCGGGCTTCCTTCTCCTGTGGATCTCGAGCGGCCGTCCAGGCCGGCGGCGACGCACGCGGCGCAGCGCCAGGCCTTCACGGGCCGTCTGGCGACTCGGCTGGACTGGCAGACGGGACACCAGTGCTCGTAGAGCGTTGCCATTCGGGCGTCGGGTTTCGGTCGTCGTCCTGGCGGAGTGCTCTCCGGGGCGGGTGTGCGACACCGCCAATGAACGGCCCTCGCGTCGGGATAGCCGGCTCGAGCCATGAGGCGTCGCCATTCGGGCCCATGCGGCGGTTGGCGTGCGGCGCCTCTTGCTGTCGCGAGGGCGGCGTGGGCGCCCTCGTGCGTCACGACGTCCCTGAGCCTCTTCGGGCTTCCCAGGGCGCGGGGTCCGAGCTCGATCCGGTGCTGACGTCCAACGAGGCGGCCGAGTGTTCGACGAAGGCGGCGATTCGCGACGATCCCGATGTTGGCGAGCGCGGGAGCGTCCCACAATGTGCCGAGCCCGCGGAGAATCCGCTGGGCGCTTCGGGCCTGAGTCGGTCGAAGAGGCTTGGCCGTGGCCCCGTTCATTGCTCGCAGATGCTAGCAGGGCGCTCCCCGCCGGTCCTCATGGCGCAATAACGCCCATCTCCTGACCGACGGGTCGGGCGGACCCAATGCGGCAGGCCGCCAAGGATGCTTGCGGAAGTGAAGAGGGCCGGATACCATGTTTCCATCTGCTCCCCGCTCGACACGCCGCAAGGCCTCGGGCGGGGTTATTTCGTCTTAGGGGGATTCGATGCCCATGGAGCCCCCTACGAAGCGCGCCGTGGTGTTCATCGACGCGCAGAACCTCTTTCACGCGGCGAAGGAAGCCTTCGGATACCGCCACCCGAACTTCGACCCCCTGAAGCTCGCGGCCAGGGTCTGCGCGGCACATCGATGGGAGCTGGCCGAGACGCGGCTCTATACCGGCGTTCCGGCCGCGGCCGACAACCCTCGCTGGAACCACTTCTGGACCGCCAAGCTGGCGCAGATGGGCCGCGAAGGCGTGGTCACATACTCGCGTGCGCTGCGTTACCGGAACCAGACCGTGCGTCTCCCCGACGGCCGTGAGCACACCATCCTGGTGGGGCAGGAGAAGGGTGTCGACATCCGCGTGGCCCTCGACGTCGTGCGGCTGGCCCACCAGCGTGTCTACGACGTCGCACTCGTCTTCAGTCAGGATCAGGACCTCAGTGAAGTGGCCGATGAGATCCGCGTGGTCTCGAGGGAGCAGGACCGCTGGATCAAGATCGCATCGGCCTACCCATCCAGCCCCACGAGCCGCAACTTGCGGGGCATCAACGGGACTGACTGGATCCGGATCGACCGGACAACCTACGAAGCTTGCATCGACGCGCGCGACTATCGCCCGAAACGACGGTTGTAGATGATGGTCAGGGGCGGCAGCCGGTTGGCCGAATGGTGTTGCCAGGCTGGGGCAGTCGGCCTATCTTGGTTGTGCCGTCCCGACTACGTTATCAATGGGGCGGCTACTACGGAGGCTCCTTCGGGAGCCTCTTTCGTTTTCATCTCCCGATGAACCGCGTCGCTGTCTTCGTGGACGCGGGCTACGTGTTCGCCCAGGGCTCGGTCCTGCTCGCAGGCTGGACGCTGCCGCGCAGTGAGACTTCGCTCGAACACGCGGGCACGGGCCGAGAGGCCCTGGTGGTCGTAGCGATGGTGACGTTTGTGGTACCATTGCCATGCTGACCGTTCTGGAGTTCGTCGCACCTGACGGCGCGAGTCCCTTCGCGAAGCACGACATCGCAGCCGCTCACGCGCGATGGAAGGACTACAAGCAGCGGAAGCCGCAGGAGAAGTAGGATGCCTCTGACGCGCGCGTTCAAGGAAACCGTGCAGGCCCGCATCAGGCAGGACCGCAAGTATCGAAAGGAGCTGCTGCGGGAAGGTGTGGAGTGTCTCCTTGCCGGCGATCTCGATACCGGGAAGGCAATCCTCCGCGACTACATCAACGCCACGATCGGCTTTGAGAAGCTTAGCCGCCTCACGGGGCGGCCGGCCAAGAGTCTCATGCGCATGCTCGGTCCCAGGGGGAACCCACAGGCGCGCAACCTGTTCGAGGTGATCGGCCAGCTCCAGAAGATCGAGGGCCTGCACTTCGAGCTGTCGCTCAGAGCTGCAAGCTAACCAGATGGGCCGCTCGACCAACCAAGGCGAGGTTGGTCTCGTGATCGACAACGTGTATCACGCCATTCGGCCGGAGTAGCAGAAGTGAAGCGCAAGAGGCTCGACCAGTCGCGGCTGTCGTGTAATCTCGGCTCCACGATGCGGGGGGTCGTGAAGGCGCCGGCGGGCTATTTCGGCGCGCTCCAGCTGGCCGACTCCGTCAGGCGGCGCTTCCAGACGCCGGCGGGCGGAGGAACGCGCGCGCGACCGCCGCTGGACTTGACGCCCTGGGCGAGATCGCAGCGGTAGACGAGTTTCTCCTCGCACAGGGCGAGGAGGTCGCGCCGTCGGTGCGCTCCGGGGTGGCGGCACGCTCAATCGGACCTGGGCTGTCCAGTCCGCGGGGGACACTTCGGACCGAGAGGGTCACGGCGCCGGCGTTGCTGTGTCGAGCCTGGAGGAGGCACAATGCTCCTGGGAAGTGACATGAACGAGCCGGCGGTCAAGATCGAATCGCTGAGCAGAGACGAGCGTCTCGATCTGCTGGAGAAGCTCTGGACAGCCTTAGCGAGACGCCGGCCGACGTGCCGGTGACGCCAGCTCAGCAGGCTGAACTGGATCGCCGGTCGGATGCGCTCGACCAAGACGCAGCCAAGGGGCGCGCCCTGGGCGTGCCCTGGGATGAGGTGGTGAGGCAGCTTCGAGCACGGCGGTGAACCCGCCGATTCTCCGCCCCGCCGCGGCGGCGGACGTCGAAGAAGCCTGGCAGTGGTACGAAGCGCAGCGTGAAGGCCTGGGCGATGAGTTCCCTGCAGGTCGTCCAGAACACCCTCGAGTCCATCCGTGCATACCCAGAGTCGGCTCCGGTGGTTCATCGCGACGTGCGGCGCCAGCTGTTGAGGCGCTTCCCGTACGGGCTCTTCTACAGGCTCATCGAGGGGCAGGTGGTGGTTGTGGCTTGCTTCCACGCCAGGCGGAACCCCCGAGTATGGCGCTCTCGGTATTGAGGACGATCTCGACCCAGTGCGGGCTGATGTCGCCGGGGCGGTAGGCGAGCCAGACGCTGGCTTCTCGGGCTCGGCCTTCCAGGATTTCTTTGAGCGCGAGTTCTCTGGCCAGGGCCTGGCCGCGGGGGTCGACCTTGCGGGGGTCCTTGCCGAAGGTGGCGCCGCCGCCGATGGGGACGGCGGTGCCGTAGGACTGGGCGACGAGCTTCTTGCCGGAAAGGCCGTTGTCGCCTTCGGGGCCGCCGATCTCGAAGGCGCCGGCGCCGTTGACGAGCCAGTCGATGTCCTTTGTGAGAGGGAGCTGAGCTCTCCGGCTTCCACGTACTCCTGGGCCACCGTCTCGCAGGCTCTTCTTGCTTCGCGGGTGAGGGCGAGCCAGTCGATGGCGGGGGCGTGCTGGATGGAGACGGAGACGCCGACGAGGGTTTGGCCGCGGACCACGACGAGGGTCTTGCCGTCGGGGCCGAGGCCGAGATCGGGGCGGTCTCTCCGAAGGCGTTCGATCGCCTGGGCGAAGTCGGTGGCGAGGGCTTGCTCGAGGGGGCGGTGGCCGGCGCGGGGGCCCCAGACGGCGTGGCCGACGCAGATCGACTGGTCGTCGCTCACGTCGCGGATGGCGCGCTCGTCTTCGCGGAGCGGGCCGATGCAGAGGTCTGTGCGGACATCGAGGGTGTTGGGGTCGGGAGGGAAGGTGCCGGAGGGGGTTTTGCCGTAGCCTGCCTTGGCGTAGACATTCCTGGCGATGTTGGCGATGTCGCCCCGGATGACGAGGGGGCCCCCTCTCCCGGCGGCGATGCGGCCGTCGACGAAGACGACGTTCCTGTGGAGGGCGACTTCCACGCCGACCAGGGCGTCTCTGTCGCGATCCATGGCGAGTTTCACGATGCGGTCGGCGATGGTGTCGGCCAGGCGGTCGGGGTGGCCTGCGCACACCGCCTCTGCGAAACGGAGTCTGTCGGTCACTGAGTTCTCCTTTCTTCTTGGGCCTCGTCCTCTTTGGGCAGCTCCTCGATACGTGTTGCGATGGGTTCCAGGTTCTTCGCCAGCCGCCGGGGGTGAGCAGGACGCGGATCTCGAGGCCGCGGCGCTCGGTTTGTCGGACGAGCTCTTCCGGGGGGCTGGCCGACGTAGCCGTCGGTGAGCACGAGGACGCGGTTCGGGCGGGCCTTCAGGGCGTGCTCGAGGACGCAGGCGAAGTCGGTGCCTCCCGTCGTGGTGCGCGTGCCGTCGCGGAGGGCGGCGAGCGGGATCGTCTCGACCTTCGTCGAGAAGAGGTGGACGTCTCTCGTGAGGTGGCGCCGGAGGCTTGCGAGCGCGCCGTACAGGTGCTCGAGCCCGGGTCCATCGAGCCGCTGACGTCGAGGTAGACGGAGGCGGCTCCCGAGGCTCGGCCGCTCTTGTGGAGGAGCGTCGAGCGGTAGAGGACGGGGATGGCGCCGAGCGCGCGGGCGACGTGGGCTCGGCGGTCGCTCGGGTCGGGCAGGGGGAGGAGCGCTGGGCGCGGGCCGGCGTCCCTTCGCGCCTCGCTCTTGCCTCGGTCGGCCGCTCCGAGCAGGGCTTTGCGCGTGGCGGCGAGGACGGCGGGGTCCGTTGCGGGCGCGGGTGTGACCGTGCTCGTCTGGAGGACGTCGGCGAGGCTTCGGCCTTTGATCGGGTCCCTGGGCGGGGGCGATTTCTCGACGATCCTGCGGATGGCGTCCATGGCGGCAGGGTCGGCCGGTCCTTCGGTGCCCCCGCGCCGTCGGTGCCGTGCGAGCCGAGGAGGAGATCGAGCGGGACGGCGGCCGTGCCGATTTCCCGGACGATGGCTTCGAACACCTCCTGAGCGGTGGCGGTTCCTTTGTAGAGGGCTGTGTGCAGCGCGGCGAGGCGTGCGGGGCGGGCCTTCTTTGTTCCCGGAGGGGCGAGCAGGCGGAGCGGGCCCGTCGCGTCGCCGTACTGGTTCGTGAAGAACGACGTGTAGGCCTCCTCCGGGAAGCGCGCGCAGAGGAGGGCATTGACGACGGCGTCGAAGGCCACGTTGTGCGCCGGCGTGACGCGGGGGAAGAGGCGAGTGTGGCCGAGGAGGACGTGGTGCAGCTCGTGCATCACGAGGACGAAGAGGTGGGCGTCGGTCTGGCAGTGCTCCTTCACGAAGGCCGGGTTGACGCGGAGCACGGGGCGGCGCTCGCAGCTGACGCTGGCGGTGGGGACGTCGTCGCTCGCCTCGACCCGGAAGAGCTGGAGCAGGGCGCCAAGGGCGTGGCTGCGCGCGGGGACGGCGTCGAGGACGCGGCGGACGAGGTCGTGGGCTTCGGCGGTGGCGGTCATTCTTTCTCCCCGGGGAAGAAGAGGACGAAGGCGTTGGGGTCGGCGAGCGACGGGTCGATGCGGCGGGTCGGGAGGTAGAGCGGGCCCGAGCGTCTCGCGAGCACGGCGAGTGCGGCAGCGGGTGGGAGCAGGGTCCCGACGCCGCCGTTCCGTCCTCGTAGACGAAGAGGCCCAGGCGGTCGGGTATGCGGGCCGCTGCTAAGGCCTGCTCGAGGTGCTGCTCGAGGATGTCCTTGCGGCGCCTCGTCTTTGGCTCTCGTCTCGGGGCGCCGCCTGCGTCTTCGAGCAGGTCCCAGGCGGCCTGCCAGCCTTTCTTTGCGAGCCGTCTGCTTGCGAGAAGCGAGTGTCGGCGGACTTGCTCGTGCAGGCGGACGCGGAAGCGGAGGCCCGGGAGGATCGCGCGCGCGACGGTGATGCGCGACGTGGACGGAACCGACATGTTGAAGAGCGTGCCCTGGCTCATGCGAGGGCCTCCGTCGCTCTCTGCCACGCTTGTTCGAGGGCGGCGAGGTCGAAGCGCTCGTCGTCGGCCATCAGCGCGACGGCGGCGTTCTGGAGAACCCGGTCGCGGGGGTCGGTGTGGTCGAGCTCCGCAAGCTTGGTGCTGAGGACGTCGCGCTTCCAGTCGTTGCCGCCTTTTCTGACGACGACGGACTGGGGGCTGCTGCGCACCATCGTGGCGTAGGCGTCGGCCACGGCTTCGATGGCGCTTCCGGGGAGGTCCGGCTTTCTCGCGAGGCGGGGGAAAAGGATCGCCGCGGTGACGAGGCGCTCGGGGCGCGAGAGGGCGGAGAAGCCGTCGGCGATGACGGCGCCGGCTTCGGCGGCGGGGAGGTCGAGGGTGAGGGCCAGGGCGATGCGCCGGAGCGGGTCGGTTTCGGTCACGAGGGCGCGCTCGGTCGCGTTCCTCTGGAGCTTCGCGGCTTCCCACGCGGCCTTGTGGGCGGCGAGGAGGACGTGGCCCTCGATGGGGCGGCCCCATGCGGCGTCGGGTAGGGAGGTGCGCGTGGCGGAGTAGAAGGAGTCCTCGAGGTTTTTCGGCGCGCTCCTCAGCGCTTGTTCGGCGGCCCTCGTCGCTTCGATGTTGCGGACGAGGGTCATGGCGCGGCGCGTCGAGAGGGGTGGCCGCCGGCGGCGAGCTTCGCGGCGAGGACGTCTACGTACTCGGCCGCCTTCGTCCGCAGCTCTCGCGCTCGGCCTCGGCGAGGTTGGCTTTCGTGCTCTCGATGGCTTCCTGGAGCCGGCGTGCGGCGTCTTGCTCGGGGTGGCCCTGGCCTCGGAGGACTTGTCTGCGGTCGTCTTCGCTCCGCTGGTCGAGGGACGGCGCCTCGAGCACGAAGGCGAAGCGGTCGGCGAGCGCCACGTCCAGCGGCTCGGCGCCCTCGTACCCCTCGAAGGCGCTTCGGCTCCGCCCTGGTGCCCGGTGGCGGGTTCATGGCGGCCCAGCGGTGCTTCAGCTGGACGAGCGGGATGCCCCTGCGCCACCTTCTCGTGGATCCAGCGGGAAGAGCTTGTTCTGCAGCTCGGGGCGGCAGCGCGAGACCTCGTCGAAGAGCACCGGCCTCGGCCTGCCAGATCGTGGCCGGCGTCTCGAGGTAGACGAGGCGGCCGTCCTGCGGCACGGGGTAGCCGAGGAGGTCGTCGAAGCTCAGGATCGAGGCGTTGTAGTGGCGGAAGGCGAGGCCGAGAGCCTCGGCGAGGCGCGCGAGCAGCAGCGTCTTGGCCGAGCCGTGAGGCCCGACGAGCAGGAGCGGGGACTCGGTGGCGAGCGCCGCGAGGATCGCGGGCTCGAGCGCGTCCCAACCGACGATGCCGAGGGCGCGCAGGAAGCCGGCTTCGGTCACTGGCTCTTTACCTCGAGAAGACACCCAAGCGCGGGGCTTCCGCGCCGGACAACTTCGTTGCTCCCGACCGGCCTCTTCAGGCCTTCGGGGCCACATCTCCTGGCCCGGCGGCGTCCTTTGCGTCGTCGGGCCCGGAAGGCACCTTGGGTTGTCCGCCCAGGTTGCCGGGGCCTTTCCTCTCGGAAGGGCCCTCTCCGGATGTCGATTACAGCTTACAGCAGGAGGGCGTCAGGCGAGGTCCGAGCCAGCAAATTCGCGTCAGGCCACCCGTTCCATATCAGGCAGCCACTTAGACCCGCGGAGCGATCTCGGTCGGGTTAAACTTCGGTCATGCCCGGGTATTTGCGGCGGCGTCGTCGCCCTAAGTGAGGCGCAGTGTGGAAGGGTTCGGGCACACGCGGCATTGCGAGGGTGACAGCGGCACCCACTAGCTGAAGGAGGCTTCGATGAACGAAAGCGTGAGCGCCGTTGGCGGACTCGGGGTGGTTCGGCTGAAAGCACCACCGAGATCGGCCGCCGCGGTCGGCTTTGCCTTGAGTGTCGGTCGCGCAGGCCGTTGTACCGGGTGAAAGGTGGAGCGGTGCGCTCGGACCGAATCACACCTCGTGTTTCCGATGTCGTCGGTCACTCAAGGACCAGGTACGTAGCCGCTTGGCTCACACGGTCCTGGCGTTGAAGAAGTCGACCGCGCAGATGACTTGAAGGTGGCCGCTCGACAGCTCCTCCAGCGACTGCGCTCGCGGGGCGGAGGTGGCGCCGGAGTGGACGGCCACCGCGCGCAGGCCCTGCTGCTTGAAGAAGTCGGCCATGAAGTCCGCGTGGCGCTGCGAGACGCAGAAGGCCAGGGTGCGGGTGCCGCCGCGCTTCTGCAGCTGCTCGTAGGCGTTTCGGGCTCGGGATTGGGTCGCGACGTGGCGGGTGAGCTCCTCCTCGTCGAAGCGGGAGTTGCGCCAGGGGATGTTCCGGTAGTCGACCTCGTCCGGCACGCCGAAGTACCGGAAGCGGCAGAGGAGGTCCTGCTTGACGCCCTCGACCAGGTCGCAGCGGTGGACGAGGTTCCGGACCCATCCTGTCCAGTCCGCCGGTCACACTCCGTGGCCATGAGGATGGATGCGGACGTCCGCCGCGGCGGCCTGAGTCGTCACGTAACGTCGGGTCTTGTAGTTATCTACCGACGGTTTGTATACTGGAGGAGGTGCGGCCCCGGAGCGACTCGCAGGCACTCGCGATCATCAAGGGGCTGGGTGTCGCTCGCCCGGTCGACCTCGAGCGGCGGGGTATTCCGAGAGCCCGGGTCTACGAGCTCGTGCGCGCCGGTCTCGTCGAGCGACAAGGGCGAGGAGTCTATGTCGCGAAGGGGCATCGGTACACGGCGAACCACGCCCTCGCGCAGGTCGCAAAGCGGGTGCCCGGCGGTGTCGTGTGCCTGCTCAGCGCCCTGCGCTTCCACGGGCTCACGACGCAGCAGCCGGCGGCTGTCTGGCTCGCGCTGCCCGAGAAGGCGCGTCGCCCTCGGCTGGACTACCCACGCCTGCGCGTCGCGCGGTTCTCCGGCGCCGCTCTCTCGGAAGGGGTCGAGACGCACCGGATCGAGGGCGTGAAGGTGCGGGTGTACTCGGCCGCGAAAACGGTCGCGGACTGCTTCAAGTACCGCAACAAGATCGGGATCGACGTCGCGGTCGAGGCCCTGAAGGATTTCGCCCGGACTCGCCGGGGAGGCGCCCACGACCTGGCGCGCTCCGCGCGGGCCTGCCGTGTGTCCCGGGTGATCCAGCCCTACCTGGACGCGATCACGTGAAGCCCCCGGGCCGCCGAAACCTGGCCGCTTCCGTCGCGGCTCGTCTCCGCGAAACGTCACGACGAACGGGCGACGACTACCGGAGGTCGGGCGTCGTGGTTGGGTGGTCCTGACCAAAGACCATCACATCCGGACCCGCCACGGCGAACTCATCGCCCTTCTGTCGGCTGGGTCGCGACGTTCGTGCTGACCGCAGGCGATCTCTCCGGTCCCGAGATGTCTTCAGGCGTTCGTCAAGGCGGTGCCGAAGATGAAGCGCATGCTGATCGGCCAGCCACGGCCCTTCATCGCACGGGTGTCACCCGGCGGCGTTCTCACGCTGATCGTCAGGGGGATGCCGCGTTGGCTGCGAAGAGAGCTTCGACGCGCCGGACCGCCCGGCAGGACCGACTGAGCGACCATGCACCCATGGCGGTCGTGCTGGATCCGGGCAGCGAGTCGTCGGTGACGTAGCGCTCGTTCGCCCGGACACCCAACGGTGAGTGGCCTCGGTGGACACCTCAAAGCCCGGTTTTTGGGTGTTCCCCCGAGGCGGCGACTTGTTCGCTACGAACGGCGGTAGGCGTGGAGCAGTGCCGCGAGAGAACCTCGACTGACCGGCAGCACGATGTTGACTGGCGGCTCGAGTTGGACCTGCCATGCTCGACCAACAAGCTTGATCTCCCGAACGCGACCAGGGTTCACCGCGTGGTTACGATGGATGCGCACGAACCCTGCCGGGCCGAGGTCTTTCATGACCTCGCCGAGCGAGCGGACGTCCCGTAGTCCGCGCGCGCTCCGCAGGCGGATATCGGTCTCGTCACCCTGCGCCTCCAGGTAGTAGACGTCGTGGACGTCCACGACCAGGCGCCAACGGTCCTTGAGATGGACCAGGATCTTCCCGTCAGCGAGCGCCATGGCCGGCATACGTATCACAGGCGACGAGCGACGGGAACGAACGGTCGATCCAGGGAACAGGCGGTCCTCCTGGGGAACGAACGGTCGCTCCAGGGAACAGGCCGAGCCAGCCGGCTACGCAGTAGCACTGAGCGACGGGATCGAGATGTGGCCCACGAGCTGGCGGCATGGAAGCTCGACCTTGGCCCTTGTGGCTGCTGCGTGTGCGCTTCGAGCGCCAATCCTCGGCGCCTTTGCCCGGCGCTACAAAGAGCGGTGCGTGAGGCGTCGCGCAGGAAGCGCTCCAATTGGGTCCAGGCCCAGGCGTGCGTCGGGGCGGATTCTGATGGCACCGGGCTCCGCGCAGACCGGGCAGCCGAGAGGCCCGCAGGCGGTAGAATACGAGAGCTATGGCGGCAACCGCGGCGACGGTCCCCTATCCTCACATCTCGAAGAAGCCCGAGGTGTGTGGAGGCAAGGCCTGCATCGACGGGACGCGCATCCGCGTCATGGACATCGTAGCGGTCCACAGCCAGGGGTATACCGTCGACGAGATGCTCGAGCACTTCGACTCGCGCCCACTCACGCCGGCCGAGATTCATAGCGCGCTCGCCTACTACCACGACCACAAGCAGGAGATCGACGCCTCCTTCACGGCCGAACAGAAGGCCGAGGCCGAGCACCAGACGAAGAAGGCCGAGTATCTCAAGCGCTCCGGCCGGTAGTGGCCGGACGCTTCCCGATCCTCACCGACGAGAACACGGCCAAGGGCATCGCCAACGCCCTCGCTGATCGTGGCTGGGAAGTGGCGCGTGGCGTCCACACCGTTGCGGAGGGGACCGACGACGAGGTGCTTCTCTTGAAGGCGGCGGAGCTCGGTCGCGTCCTGCTCACCCGCGACGTCGACCTCGAGGTGATCGCCCACCGCTGGCTGCGTGAATGGCGCCCCTTCCCCGGTGTGATCTTCTGGAGACAGGAGCCGCGGCACGAAAAGTCGACACTCGGCGAGGTGGTGGAAGCCATCGAGGCCCTGGCCGACACGGATGACCCCTTCGCCTATCCCATCGTCTACCTCCGGCCGCGGAAGTTACCGACGAGGTGATTCAGAGAAGAGCTTCGATGCGCGTGAGCGCGTCGAGGGCTCCCATCGCTAGGGCGTGGTGTCCGGAGGGCGTCTCGGGCTCGCGGACGTTGATCCGCACGAGCGTCCCCTCGAGGCGTGCGGCGGCGCGTTCCGAGGTCCTCCGAACGGTCGGGATCGCCTTTCCCGCGCCGCACTCGATCACGCACGTCCCCGAGGGGGCCGTGTCCACGAACTGCTCGAAGCGTCGCTCCTGCTCCCGCTGCGCGCGACGTCCCAGTCCCCGTCTCCGAACATCAGGATGTTGGGCCGGGCGAGCGCTCCGCACCGCGGGCAGCAGGGGAGCGGCGGGCGGGCGCGGAAGCTTGCGGGCTGCCGATCCTCCGCGGCCGAGTTCTGCGTCTCCCAGGACCTGGACTGTCCGCTACTCAGGAGACACTCGGGGCCGAGCCGGTGACATTCCGTCGGAGGGTAGAATGTCGATGAAGGCGAACGCGATGAGTCCCGTGCGCATCGAGAGAAACACGATGGAAAAAGGCAAGCGCCTGTTCGTGCAGCAGGAGGGGGCACTGGAGCGCCTGTGCGCACGCCACTCGATCCGACGCCTGTCGCTGTTCGGATCGCTGCTGAAGGGCACTGCTGGGCCCGACAGCGACGTCGATTTGTTGGTCGAGTTCGAGCCAGAGGCGAAGCCGACGCTTCTCGACATGGCGATGATCGAGCGAGAGCTGTCTGCGCTGCTCGGTGGCCGGCGGGTGGACCTACGGACGGCCCAGGAGCTGAGTCGCTACTTCAGGGACGAAGTCCTACGCGAGGCCGAGCCGCAGTATGTCGCCGGATGACGACGTCCGGCTTCGGCACATGATGGACGCCATCGAGGCGGCGCTGCGGTTCACTTCGGGTCGCGAGCGCTCCGACCTGGACAGCGACGAGATGCTCTTGTTCGCTCTCGTGCGGGCCGTGGAGATCGTTGGCGAGGCGGCCAGTAGGCTATCGGAGGCTGGTCGCGCTCAGGCTCCCGATGTGCCCTGGAGCGCGATCACGGGCATGCGGAACCGCCTGGTACACGCCTACTTCGACATCGATCGGGATATCCTGTGGACCACGGTGCAGCAGGCGCTGCCGACGCTGTTGCAGCAGCTGCGAGCGGTGCGACCGGGCAGCTGACCGCATGCTGGTTCGGCGGTCCGCTCAGGCCGCCAGAAGAGCCGCGAATCTCTCGAACAGCGCTGCCGGCATCGGAGTCTCCAGCTTCCAGGTGATCCGCATCGGGCGCTCGCCCGTGTGGCTCATGTAGCGCACCTGTCCGCCCGGCGGGGCAGCATGGTGGCCCTTGCGAGGGAGGCGGCGACAATGTTGCGATCGATATCGAACGAGGGGCCGTGAATAGCGCCACGGGCCAGCGAAAGGCGCTGCTCATCGTCCTGTTCGTTCCGAGCGTCGAGGCCCATTGACCAGACGGCGTGGACCCGGCGCAGTCTCGAGCTCCTGGGGAGGCTCTTTGGCGGAGCGACTGCTTTCCCGAGGGCTCAAGGTGTCTGGCGCGACGACGAGCGGGGTATCACGCCATTCGGCCGGAGTAGCAGAAGTGAAGCGCAAGAGGCTCGACCAGTCGCGGCTGTCGCGTAATCTCGGCTCCACGATACGGGGGGTCGTGAAGGCGCCGGCGGGATATTTCGGCGCGCTCCAGCTGGCCGACTCCGTCAGGCGGCGCTTCCAGACGCCGGCGGGCGGAGGACGCGCGCGCGACCGTCGCTGGACGACGAAGCGGCTGCTCCCCGTGAGGCCTGAGACCCTGACCCGACTCGAGAATCTAGCCGCCGAGGTGAGTGCGCTCGTCCACTACCGGGTTGAGCCACTGCAAGTCGCGGCGCTCTTGATCGAGCGCGACCTCGAGTCGTTGAGCGACCGCGAGCTGGTCGAGGGGGCTGCGGGGGCGGCGACCGAAGGGTCCCGTCGAGACTGAGCTATCGTCGAGAGAAGACGGACAGGGCAAATCTCCTCGTCGATCCGGAGCGGGCGCCCAACGAGGCGGCCGAGTGTTCGACTGAGGCGGGGATTCGCCACGACTCCGATGTTGGCCGTGGCCCCGTTCATGCTCGCAGATGCTAGCAGTGTGAGAGGCTTCGGCATCGGCGTGTCCCGTCGAGTGGACCTACCCTGTCCTGGCCCGACGCTACCCTTACCCACATGTTGGTGAGGGGCGGCAGCCGGTTGGCCGAATGGTGTTGCCGGGCTCGGGCAGTCGGCCTACATTGGTTGTGCCGTCCCGACTACGTTATCAATGGGGCGGCTACTACGGAGGCTCCTTCGGGAGCCTCTTTCGTTTTCCCCTCCCAATGAGCCGCGCGGGCGGGTTCGGCTGTGACGCTGCGTAGCACGAGGTTCCCGCCTTGGGGCCGAGCCGGTGAGATTCCGTGGGAGGGTAGAATGTCGAAGGCGAATGCGATGAGTTCCGTCCGCATCGAGATCGACGAGGCCCTCGCGGCCCTGCTGCAAGAGACCCAGCAGCCGGTGCAGGCGGCCGCGAAGGAGATGATTGTCCTCGAGCTCTACCGCCGGGGAGCGATCTCCAGTGGCAGGGCTGGCGAGCTTCTCGGGACCTCGCGGCTCGCTTTCATTCGGCGCGCCTCGAGCCTCGGTATTCCCTATCTGGACATGACCGCGGAGGAATGGGCGGCTGAGAAGGCGGCGAGCGAGTCGCTGTGACCGCGGCCGCGGTGGCGGACGCGAGTCCGCTCATCGCTTTGCAGCAGGTCGGCCAGCTCGAGCTCCTCCGGGCGTTGTTCGCCCAGATCACGATCCCTCCGGCCGTCGCAAGAGAGGTCCGTCCGACCGTCCCCACCGCGAGCTGGATCGTCGAGCGGGCGCTGTCGGGACCCCATCGCATCGTTGGCGCAACACGCTGCCCTGGCGGCAGGGGAGCGCCTCCGCCCCGCCGCGGCGGCAGACGTCGAAGAAGCCTGGCCCTCGAGTCCATCGGTGCCTTCCCGGAGTCGGGATGGGGCGGCCACTACGGAGGCTCCTTCGGGAGCCTCTTTCATTGTCCCCTCCACATGACCCGCGTCGGGAGTTGAGTCACGATGGCGGCGAAGCGAAAAGGCGGCCGGGGCGCGAAGGGGCGGCGGGCTCCAGGCAGCACGAGCTGGGTGCTGGGACGGCGGACCGCGCCGTTCCTGGTCGAGTCGCCCGTGCGGTACCGGCCAGAGCTGCTGGTGCTGATCGACGTCGGGGCGCACCGGATGGTCGCGCTCGAGCCCGTCGAGCCTGGGCAGACTGCGGAGGTCGTGGCGGAGTGGGCTGGCCCGAGAGTCGAGAGCGGGGTCACGCTGCGGGTGGACTCCGAGGAGCTCGCCGCGGCTCTTCGCGTGCGGCTGGACGCACGGGCCGACGTGTTCGTGGGGGAGACGCCGGAAGTCGACGAGGCGATCGACTCGCTGGAGGAGTTCACGGATCGCCAGCGGGCGGAGACACGGCGCGACCCCGACTGGGCCGATGACGTCCCGCGCGCGGCGAAGGCCGGGTTCTACGAGGCCGCGGCGCGATTCGAGAAGGTCGAGCCGTGGCGGTGGGCCTCCGATGGTCACGTGCTCGCGTTCGACGCGCCGGCGCTCGGGTGGCGCGGTGCGATCGCCGTGGTGATGGGGAACGCGGGCGAGTCGTTCGGGCTGACGCTGTTCCGATCCGTGGAGGACTACGTGCGGTTCGTGCGGCTGGGCGACGACGCCGCCAGCCGCCGCCGGCCGGGGGCGGGTGTCCCCCTGTTCGCGGTCCACCTGGACCACCCGCGCAGCCTGCCCGGGGGGAAGAAGCTCGAGGCGGAGGCGCGGACGCACGGCTTCGTGCCAGGGGCGAGCGGCCGATTCCCCTTCATCCTGAAGTCGACGGCCGACCTCGTGCCGGTGCCGGCGAGCGTCGACGACTATCGCCTGGCCACGGCGTGCCTGGAGGCCGTGGGCCGCTTCGTGAAGGCGCGGCCCGCGCTCTTCGAGTCGCCACCTGAGCACCGGATCTCGACCTCCTCGAGGATCGAGATGCCGGGGGGCGATGTCGAGATCGAGGTCGCGGCGCCGCCCCGGGACCTGCCGTGGCGCTGGGGCCAGGAGGAACCGATCGAGGGGCTTCGCCGGGGCGACCGGGAGGAGCTGCTCACGCCCTTCCGAAAGGCGCGCGAGGCGGCTGGCGCGGCGACTCACGAGGTCGACGCGGACGGTTGGGCCGCCGGGGAGATGCTCGAGTTCCAGCAGGCGAGAGGTGGGTCGCTCGTCGACTGGAAGGCCGAGGACGTGGCGCAGTTCCTCCTCGAGCACTACCCGATGCAGGGCATGACCACCGGCGCGGAGGTCGAGGAGCTGCCGCGGCGGTTCGACGCGTTCCTCACGTGGCTGGCGGCGAGCGGGCGCGGCGCGGCCGGGCGACTCGCGCCGGCGCGGGCGGTGGTCGTGGAGCAGCGGGCCGCCTTCCTCGCTGCGGCGAGCGACGAGCGCCGCTACGGGCCGGCCAAGCTGCTGTCGGCGCAGATGCAGGCCGAGGGCGTCGACGTCGGCGACAAGGAGGCGGTCGCCGCATTCGTGGAGCGATTCAACGAGCGCCTGGCGAAGGACCCGACGCTGCTGCCGATGATCGGAGGTCCGCGGACGCGCTGGGTGTGGGACGGCAAGGGCACGTCGCCCGATCCGAAGGCGCCGTGTCCCTGCGGCAGCGGCCGCCGCTACCGCAGGTGCTGCATGCGTCGGTAGCGGAGCGTCTTCGGCGCGTCGGACCCCACGTGGACCGGCGAGTGGCTCGCGGGGAGGGGGCGGAGGCAAGCGACGTCGACCTCCTCGGCGCCCTGCTGGATGAGCCGACCGATGAGCGTCGCAACGAGGCTCTTGCCCACGGACCAGCTCTCGAGAAGCGTCGTGGCCGTGACGCCCGGGGCGGCGAACGCTCCCATTCCCCGTTATGAGGAAGAGGGCGGTGAGCTAGAATCACGTTGGGAGGCGGACCTCGTGTGGCAGGCTCGCGCCGTACAAACGCCGAGTGCCGACGCTCCTGGTTGTCGAAGGATTCCGCTTCTGGTTCTACAGCAACGAAGGCCAGGAACCGCCGCACGTGCACGTGAGCAAGGCTGGGGCGGCAGCGAAGCTATGGCTCCAGCCCGTTCATTTTGCGTACTCCTTCGGGTTCACGCCGAGCCAGTTGAGGCGCATTCGGGAGCTGGTGTTTGAGCACCAAGCCTCCTTCGTCGAAAGATGGCATGCGCACTTCGGTCGTTAGTCCGCCCAACGCACGCGCGCGGAGCGTGGATTTCGACACGGACAGCGTGGTCTTCCACCTCGAGGATGGCCGATCCGTGAGCGCGCCTCTGGAGTGGTTTCCGAGGTTGCGCGACGCCACTCCGGAGCAGCGTCGTCATTGGGAGCTGATCGGGCCCGGGTTCGGTGTGCGGTGGCCCGAGATCGACGAGGACATCTCCGTCGCTGGCCTGCTCGGGCTCCCGGACTAGTACAGAACGTCGCTCGGACGCGCACAGCCTCCCCCTCCTGTCGGCTTCACTGACGCGCCGGCACCGCGTCCATGAGCAGGGCCAGCGCGCGCTTGAAGGCTTCTTCGCCCAGAGCGCTGCCCTTGAAGTGGCCGAGGCGGACGACCACGAGGTCGTGCGAAGGCACGATCAGCGTCGTCTGGCCGCCGGCGCCGGACATGTAGTAGGCCTCGCGGGGGACGGGGAGCTCGCCGTCGCCGTTGATCCAGAAGAAGGCGCCGTAGATCGGGCGGTGGTCGGCTTGCCAGGCGGGGGCGACCGTGCTCACGAACTTCACGTAGCCTTCGGGGAGCAGGCGCTCGCCGTTCCAGACGCCGTCCTGCAGGTAGAGGTTGCCGAGACGGGCCCAGTCGCGGGCCGAGGCGAGCTCGTAGCCCTGGGTCAGGAAGTTCCCGAAGGGGTCCGTCTCCAGGACCATGGTGCGGACGGCGAGCTTGTCGAAGAGAGCGCGCTGCGGGAAGGAGAGGTAGTCTTCGCCGCGTTTCGTGACGGCGAGGCGCACGAGGTAGCTCGCGAGGACGGGGTCGGTGTTGCGGTAGCGTCCGACCGTGTTGGGCGGCCACTGTTGCGGGCGCGTCGCCGCGTAGTGGTAGGAATCGACGCCGCCCGTGTAGAGGTAGAGGTGGTCGGGGTAGGGACCCTTCGGATCGAAGTCGGGGTCGAGCGGGGCGCGGATCCGCAGGCCGCTCGACATGTGCAGGATGTCGGCGATACGGATGGCGCTCCGCGGGTCGCCCGGGGCCTGCCACTCCGGGATGGGGGCCTTCTGGTCGAGCGCGTAGGCGCCCTGCTGGATGAGCCGACCGATGAGCGTCGCGACGACGCTCTTGCCCATGGACCAGCTCTCGAGGGGCGTCGTGGCCGTGATGCCGGGGCCGTAGTGCTCGGCCACGATCCGGCCCTTCCACGTGACGACGAAGGCGGCGGTGAGGGACTCGGCGGGCTCGAAGGCCGCGTCCACGGCCTTCTTGAGCGCGGCCGCATCGAGGCCTGACGGAGCGTCCTCTAGGGCGTCGCCCATCGGCCATGGCGTCGTGGGGGCGGGCGTCCTTTTTTCGATGGGCCTTGGCGTGTAGTGCGGCTTTGATTCGCCTTCGGGCAGTGTGAGGCAGCCCTGGTCGCCGAGGTAGCGCGCAACGCGCGTGACGCCGTTCGGAAGGGTGATGCGGACCTCGCGAGCCGCGCGGTCGATGACGGGCTTTCTGACCTTCGCCCGCTCCGCCAGCGGTGCGACGAAGAAGCCGACGTTCGCGGCCGCGAAGTCCGGATCGAGGCCGGTGATGAACACGGCCGAGCACATCACCTTGGCGTATCCCGCGGTGTAGTGGCTCAGCGGATCGCCCGGAGGCTGGACGTATGGCGTCTTTAGCTCTAGCGACTTGGCTCTCGCGATGAGCGCCGCTGTCGCGGCGGCCGGATCCTGGGCCGGACCCGGCGCCGCGGCCAGGCTGAAAAGGATGGCGAACCGAAAGATGCGCTGCATGTGCTCCCCTCTAACGAGGGGATGGTACATCCAGGGATGTTTGGACCCAGGCTGTCCGGGCGGCGAGCGAGACTTGCCGATCGGTCCGCCGGAGTCGGCCCGGCAATTCAGGGGGCGGCTTTGTTGCCCTACGCAAAGTGCGTATGATAGACATGCTGGAGTTCATCGAGGCGCCGGTCTTCACCCAGCTCGTGCATGAGTACTTGACCGATGACGCGTCTTGAAGGCGCACCTCGACGAAGAGAAGCGTGAGCGGGCGTGGCGTCGGGCCACGAAGAGGAAGTAGCCGATGTCGAAGGTGAAGCGTCCTCGGCGGCGCAGCGTGTTCCGAGAGCTGATGGCGGGAGTTGGCGCGATGCGGAAGCATCGCGAGGGGCGGCTGACGCTACGCACTCACCGCGTCGACCCGATCACGTTGCCGCCGCTCAAGCCGAAGCTGGTCCGTGACACGCGGGAGGCCTTGCGGATGTCCCGCCAGGTATTTGCCTTCAAGCTCGGAGTGAATCCAAGGACGCTCGAGCGCTGGGAGCAGGGACGCAGCAAGCCGAACGACCAGGCGGCCGCTCTCATCTGGCTGGTCCGCAAGTATCCCGACACCCTGGAGCGACTGGAGTCTCTGAGCATTCCCGCCTGAAGCTGGGATTGGCTTCTGGCGTGCTGAAGCTGGAGCAGGTCTACAGGGCGCTGACGTACTACCTCGAACCCAGCTCGCTTCGTAGGCGTGGTCCGCTTTCAGGCGGACGCCGATCTCAGCCCAGGGGTTGCCTCGCCGGGGCGGCAGGCTGCCGGAACGCGCGAGCCGAGAGCCGAACCTGACCTCACCTGACGCATGCCTGTCGGAGAATTTCGCACGCCGGCCGGCTCCCGCCCTTGCCTTAGACCTGCCTGCGGGTCCCGTCTCCACGACCACTTGGAGGACTTTCATGACTCGCATATCATTGCTAAAATGTCCTATCGCGGCCAGGCTCGATCCCGACCGGCTCCGCGCTGCGGCGAGGTCGCGTGGGTAGGGTCGACGCGTTCTCGGTGGCAGGTGTCGAGCTTTGGTTCAACTCGTCGGATCACCTGCCGCCGCACTATCACGCGAGCCGGCGAGGTGAGTGGGAGGTCCGGGTGTTCTTTCTCCTGTGCACCGAGGCACACATCGAGTGGAGCCTGAAGTGGAAGGATCGCAGGAAAGCGGTGCCACGCCGCACGCTCGCGGAGCTGCGCGACCAGTCGGTGCGATTCCGTGCTGAGCTCCTCGCGGAGTGGGAGGCGAAAGTTGAGTCCCGCTAGGGTGGGAGTGCTCCTCGCCGATGCTGCATCGGCGCCGGGGTTTCGATTTGGCCGACGGTTGCATCGCGTGTCGGAGCGAGACGGAGCGCGGGATTCACATGACCCGCTGTTGATCGTGAGCGCGGCCTCCACGCTGCCGGCGGTGGCCGACGTCGCTGGCGACGCCAATCGGCAGCACCGGCTCAAAGGCCTCCTGATTCGCCAGGACGTGGGGACGGGCCTGATCGCGCCGATGCTCGACCGCGCGGGCGTCCGGATCTGGCGAAGCGTCCTCGTCCACCAGGGGCCGCCTCTGCCCGCGCGTGTACTCAGGGCCTGGGAGATGGGAGCGGAAAGCGAGCTGATCGCGGAGGCGTCGGTGACGGGAGGGGTTCTCTTCGTGCTCTCCTGTGCGCTGGAGCGGCTGGAGGTACCTGTCCGAAGGATTCCGGCGCTGGCACGGATGCCGGCAGCCGACGTGACGGCGCTCGCGGTGAGCGCGGATGGCAGCTACGTTCACTGGCCGAAGGGCGACGTCCATCTGGACCTGGGCTCGGTGCGCTACGTCGTGGATCCGGCGTGGCGTGCCTGGACCGACGCCGCGCGTGTGGGACATCACGAGCGCTTCGGTGATGCCGTTCGGGCGGTCAGGGAAGCGCACGGGCTGGCCCAGAACGCCGTTCAGGGCCTCTCCGCGCGGCACCTCCGTCGCGTCGAGGGAGGTCTCTTTCCGAAAGTGGCCACGCTGCGGCTGCTGGCGCGAGCTCACGGCCTGGAGCTGGATCGCTACTTGACGGAGGTAGCGCACGCGGCGGCCTTGCAGCAGAACCAATAGCTGCGCCGTCAGTCGGACCTGGGCTGTCCAGGCGGTCGTCCACAATCTCCGCGTCGGCCACCGTTCGCCCTTTCCGCACACCTGCCCGCGGACGGATTCTCCCGTTGCGTCTGTGTACAGGTGTGCATACAATGGACGAGTTCGAGTGGGACGCACGGAAAGCCGCCGTCAACCGACGCAAGCACGGGATCGATTTCGCCGATGTGACGGCGGCCTTCGAAGACGACAGGGCGCTGACGGTGGAGGACGAGATCACTGCCGTGGACGAGACGAGGATGCTCACGCTGGGGCGAGACGCGATAGGGCGAGTGCTGGTGGTGGCCTACACCTTGCGGGGTGAGCGGATTCGGCTGATCTCCGCGCGCAAGGCGACTCCCAGCGAGCGACGTCAGTACCGGAGGAAGGAAGCATGAAGGCGCTGCGAAAGGGAGTCGACTTCTCCCGCGGCAGGCGGGGTGCGGTGTTGCCTCCGGCGAAGGGGAAGACGCGGATCACGATCCGGCTGGACACGGACGTGCTCGATTGGTTTCGCGAGGAAGTGAACCGCGCTGGAGGCGGGAACTACCAGACGCTGATGAACGAGGCGCTGCGACAGCACGTCGAGGGGAAGCGCGAGAACCTCGAGGACACGCTGCGCAGAGTGCTGCGGGAGGAGCTCGGCCGACTGCGAGGGCCGCGAAGGTAGCTATCAGGTGTGGCGGTGGTTGTTCCATGTCTCAGCAAGCGAGTGGAGGTGGCCATGAAGCGAGCCGAGTAGTGAGGAACTCAGGATCATGCGACTGAAGATTCAAGGCGGCACGGTGCGGCACGGGGACACTTCTCTGTGCGTGACCTGTCGCCATGCGACGGTTGTCCAAGGGCCGAGTCTCCAGGACCGCATCGTGGACTGCGGCCTGCTCTCGAGCCGCGACGCCCGAATTCCTTTCCCTGTGAGCTCGTGCAGCGGTTACACCGACCGGCGACATCCGACCCTCCACGAGATGGAGGACATCGCCTGGGTGCTGCGCACCGACTCTCGTCGGAAGGACATCGGCTTCGTGCAGGCGCGGGAGCTCGCGCCACACCGGCGCTACGTGCTGTCCGACGACTGGGACCGAGCGGGCGAGCGGAAACCGCCTGGACGACGGGTGGGAGGTAGGCATGGGGTTGTTCGACGATGTTCGCTGCGAGTATCGGCTGCCCAATCCCGCCCACCAGAGCCTCGTGTTCCAGACGAAGGACCTCGAGAACTTGATGGACGAGTACGTCATCACGCGGCGCGGGCGGCTCGTGCGGACGAAGCGCGGATTGCTGGCGCCGCGCCCCTGTCGCGTGGTGTGTTCGATCCACCAGGACCTCCGGATCTGCGGCTCGGTCGAGGTCGGGCCCGAGGAGCACGAGTGGATCAGAGTACATCTTCCGCTTCACCGAGGGGCGCGTGACCCGTGTGCGTCGGAGCCGGGACCGGGGACGCTTCAAGGTGAAGAGGTGGGACCCGGAACAGGTGCCGAAGCCAGACCCGCCAGCGGCCGTTTCGGCCGAAGGAGAGACGGCGGGCCGTCTGCTGCCGGCACTCGACCCGCGAAGACCGACGGTTGAGGAGTTCAGAGCCTACACACCGGAGAAGCTGGAGCTCATCGATGGCCACGTTCCAGGCGAGGAGGATCTGCTCCTGTTACTGCTCACGAGCATCGGCCTCAGGCGGGCGGCCCGTGTCGTAGGCCCGAAGCTGTGGCGCAGCGCGGCTGCTCCCGCGAGGTGACCTGGGGCCTGGAGCACGCGCCCGGAAGTATGCTTCGCAGGTCATGGGGCAGACGCGGGTCGATCTGCAGCACCTGCTCGAGGACCTGCGCGACGCCTACCCGGACGCGATCGAGGAGACGATCCTATCCGAGATCGTGGCGAACGCGCTCGACTCGGGGCGCGCGCTCGATCCGGGTCGCCGACCGATCCCACCGAAAAGACGGTGACGGTCGTCGACGACGGCTCGGGGATGAGCGGCGCGAGCTGTCGCGCTATCACGACCTCGCCGCGAGCACGAAGACGCGCGGGGAGGGCATCGGCTTCGCCGGCGTCGGGATCAAGCTGGGGCTGCTGGTCGCGGAGGCTGTCCTCACCGAGTCGCGGCGCGGCACGGCGCACGTCGCCTCGCGCTGGCACCTCGCGTCGCGCCAGAAGGCGCCCTGGAAGTGGGTGCCGCCGCCCGGGTGGGTGGCAGCGCGCGGCACCGCGGTGGGGCTGCGCCTGCGCAACCCGCTGTCGGCGCTGCTCGACGCGGGCTACCTCGAGGGCCGCCTCCGCCGCCACTTCGAGCCGCTCTTCGACCCCGCGTTCGACGCGATCCTGGCCGAGCGCTACGGCGCGGGCGTGGCTTTCCACGTCAACGGGCGCGTCGTCGAGCGAGCGTCGAGCGCGCGCGGGAACGAGCGGGCCTCGCTCGTGGTGCGCCTGGCGCGCAAGCGCAAGCCCGGCGCGGTCGGCGTACCTCGAACGCGTGCGCGAGGCGCTCGCCCGAGGAGCGACAGGGCCTCGCGATCAGCACGCTCGGCAAGGTGATCCGGCGAGGCTGGGACTGGATCGGCCTCGCGCCGTCGTCGCCGGGCCTCACCGCCGGGCTCGTCGAGGCGCCGGGACTGTCGGCGGCGCCTGACGCTCAACAAGGGCGACTTCCTGCGCAGCGGCCGGCGCGGCATCACCTACCTCGCCTACCGCAAGGCGATCCAGGAGGCCGTCCAGGCGCAGCTCGCCGCCTGGGGCGAGGCGCCCGATCGCGCGAAGACGCGGCGCGGCGGCGGGCAGCGCGGCCGCTCGAGCGGGACCTCGAGGCCGTGCTCATCGATCTCGCCGACGAGTTCCCGGCTGTCGCGGCGCTCGTGGAGCGGCGGCCGGGAGGGCAGCGGCGGCTGCCGACAGGCGCCGCGGCGGCCGGCGTTCTCGCCGCGACCGGGCGTGCGCGGGCGACGCTCGAAGTCGGTGACGACGCGAGCACGCCCGAGGGCGTGGCTACGGACGCCGGCGCCGCGGCGCCCACGGACGACGCCTCCGGCGGACGAGGCCGTTCGGAAGGCAGCAGCCGGCCGAGCGGAGCCGACGCTGCCCGAAGCCGCGGCCGGTCCCCGCAGGCCCACGCGCTACGGGCTCGCGCGTGGACTTCGAGGACCGGCCCGAGCTCACGGAGCTCGCGCGGCTCGTCGAGTCGACGGTGCTCGTGAACGCGGCCCACCCCGCCTACCTGCGGGCGGCGGCGTCGCGCTCCGAGGGTTACCACGCCGCGCTGTCGGTCGCGATGGCGCTCGGGGCAGTCGCCGTCGAGCCGGCCGGGATGCAGGGCTTCGTCACGAGCTTCCTGGTCCGCTGGGGTCGGGCGCTGGGGCGCGATCGGCGCCGGCGCCAGCCGCGATCGAAGGGTGCGCGGGGGTAGCGCGTCGGTAAGGTCTAGCGTCCGCCCGTGATCGTCGAGCAACTCTCGGCCTTGTCGTACGCCTCGTTGAGGTCCGCTCGCGTGCGCTCGGGCAGCGCCGGAGCCGCGAGGGCCTCGCGCAAGGTGCTGGCTGCTTCGTCGCATCTGTGGCGCGCGAGCTGGATGCGGGCCAGGGTGTCGAGAGCTGACGGGCGGTCCGGGCCAGGCGGCTCGGCGGCTTTCGCCGCGAGGGTTTCGGCCTCGGCGAGGCGTGTGCCTTCCTCGAGCAGCAGCCAGGCGAGGTTGTTGAGGGCGTCGCGATCCGCGGGAGCCAGGCTGAGCGCCTTTCGGTAGGCGCTTTCGGCTTCGTCGCGGCGGCCGGCGCTCGCGGAAGCGTTGCCGAGGTCGACCCAGGTGCGGACGGAGTCGGGGCGCAGGCTCAGAACCTCGCGGTAGAGGGCCGTGGCCTCGAGAGAGCGTCCCTCGCCTTCGAGGGCGATCGCCTGCTCGAGGGTTGCATCCGTCCGCGCGCTGGGCCGCGCGACGAGCAGAACATGGCCGGCGGGCTTCCAGCCGCGTTCGAGGCTCGCGAGCGGCGCCCAGCGGGCCTTGCCGTCGCCGAACTGGAAGCGGTACAGCTGGCGCGACGGGTCGAAGCCGTCCACCACGACGTAGTGGTAGACGTCCTTCCGCGATCCGGGAGCGTCGAGGAGCCGCAGCATCAGTATCGCGGGGCAGCGGGCCGCGAGCTCGCCGCGAATCGCCTCCGGGGTGCCCGTCAGGAGCGCAGCGTCGAAGCCGCGCGCTCGGGCGGCGAGCAGCATGTCCACCGAGAGGACGCCGCGGCCGGCCACGTCGGGGAGGAGCGCTTCCAGCTCGCGCGCAGAGTGGGGCTCGCCGTGCGCGCTCAGGACGACCGCGAGGCTGCCAGGGCCGCAGCGATCCTCCTCGAAGGTCGCGAGCGCGACCCCGGGAACCACCGTCGCCTGGGAGCTCGGCTGCTGCGAGCGCGGGGCGAGCGAGACGCAGCCTGCTGCCGTCAGCAGGGCCGCCAACAGCGGACCCGCGCGCCGGATGCGGGTCAAGGCGCCCCGGCTAGACGATCATCACGATGATCGAGACCGCCAGGAAGATGCCCAGCAGGATCCAGATGTACTGGGGCACCGAGCCGGCCGCCTGCACCTGGTCGACGTTGGCGGCGAGGCGCTGCAGGTCGGCGTCGGAGAGCCGGGCGAGACGCGCGTCCACCTCGGCCGGGTTCAGGCCGTGGGCCGCGAGCGCCTGGCGCACGCCGTCGCGCGCCGCGGCGTCCGTCACCTTCGCGAGATCCGCGGCGCGGGTGGGGGAGTCCGGTTTCGAGGCGATGCGTTCGGCGGACACGGGCAGGGCCGCGCCTACGCACAGGGCGGCCGTCAGCAGCAGCACGAGCCGGCGTGGCAGTCTCGCTCTCATCGCTCGACCTCCCGGTTGCTGGCGGGATGATCGCCAGTCACTCCGCACGTGTCAAGGCGACGGATCACAGCCGCGGCGGAGCGTTCACCAATGAACTCGATCGGACCTGAGCTGTCCGGTGGGCGGGGGACACTTCGGACCGAGAGGGTGAGGGTCGGAGAGGAACTGGCTCTGATGACAGTCGTTCCCGAAGTGGGTATGATCATTCCCGAAATGGGAAGGCCAAAGGGCCGAGGCGGGCTGGCCGGTGCCTTGTTCACTCCGGTGCAGCAGCGGGTGCTGGGACTCCTGTTCGGGCAGCCGGATCGACGGTTCCAAAGTGCGGAGCTCATTCGCCTGGCGCGAGGGGGCGTGGGAGCCGCTCATCGGCAGCTGCGCCGGCTCGAGGAAGCCGAACTCGTGACCGTGACCCGCAGCGGAAACCAGAAATACTACCAGGCGCGCCGGGATTCGCCCGTGTTCGAGGAACTTCACCAGCTGGTCGTCAAGACGGTCGGCGTGGCTGAGCCGCTGCGACGCGCGCTGGCGCGCAAGGCCCGGGTGATTCGCGCCGCGTTCGTCTACGGGTCGGTGGCCAACGGCACTGACCGGGCCCGAAGTGACATCGACCTGATGGTCCTATCCGACTCCTTGAGATACGCGGACCTGTTCGAGGGCCTGCAAGCAGCCGAGACCGTGCTGGGCAGGACCGTCAATCCGACGCTGATGACGCTCGCGCAGTGGCGCGCGAAGCGAGCCCGGGCGGGCTCGTTCGCCGCCAGGGTCGCGAGCCAGCCGCGCATCTTCGTGATCGGGTCTGAGGATGGCATCGGCTGAGCTCGAGAACCTGGTCCGCCTTGGCCAGCTGAAGCAAGAGCCAGCGGTTGTGTCGGAGATCCGGGCTCTCCACCGATCGGGTGAGGCTCGGCTTGCGGACGCGAGGAATCGAGCGCTGTCCCTGGACAGCCGCTTCGACCTCGCCTACAACGCAGCCCATGCACTGGCGCTCGCGGGCTTGCGGCTTCGCGGCTAATCGCCACATCGACGAAGGGCTGGTCGAGGACCTGATCAAGGCTGCCGAGGCCGTGCGTGCGGCCCTCGCACAGGCTGTGCAGCAGCAGCGATAGCGCGTCGTGGACGGGTTGGATGAGTCACTTGATCCTCTTGACTCCGTGCTTGAGAGTCCTTTAGAGTCGCGCTGCGTCGGCGCGTTCACTCTTTGCGGGGGGCCAAGTGAAGAGTTCGGTCGCGGCGGTCGTGTTGCTTTTCGTTGCCTCGGCGCGAGCCGGCGACTGGCCTCCGCCCAGCGCCGCCGAGCTCGCCATGCAGGCGCCGCAGATCGAGCCTCAGGCCGACGCGGAAGCGCTGCTCTGGGACGTGCGCATCTCGCACGAGCTCAACGAGGGCCTGGGGCGCACCGAGCAGTGGCAGTACCTGCGCGTCAAGATCTTCTCCGAGGCGGGCCGGGATCGGCTGGGAACCGTCGACATCCCGTACGGGACGAACCACTCCATCTCCGAGATCGAGGGGCGGACGATCCGCGCCGACGGGTCGATCGCCGAGCTGCGCAGGGAGAGCGTCTACGACCGCACCGTCGTGAAGGCCGGCGGGGTCAAGGTGAGCGTCAAGTCCTTCGCGCTGCCGGGGCTCGAGGTGGGGTCGATCATCGAGTACCGCTGGAAGGAGACGATCGACTACGGCGTCACGGACCTGAAGCTGGAGTTCCAGCGCGACATGCCCGTGCACCTCGTGCGCTACCACCTGCGACCCATCCAGGACCCCGCCTTCCCGTACGGGATGGCCAGCCTGGGCCTGCACGTGAACGCGACGCCCTTCGCGGCGGAGAAGGACGGCTACTTCGTGACCTCGGCGTCGCGGATTCCCGCTTTCAGGGAGGAGAGCGACATGCCGCCGGAGGCCGTGGTGCGCCCCTGGATGCTCGTCTACTACAACGCCGACAAGGGGGAGACGCCCGAGCGCTACTGGCAGACGCTCGGGAAGCGGGAGCACGAGTGGCGCAGCAGCGCTATCAAGGTCAATCCTGAGATTCGCGCGGCCGCGCTCGCGGCGGTCAAGGACGCCCCCGACGACGAGGCGCGGCTCCGAAAGCTCTACGACTTCCTCACCACGGAGGTCACGAACACGAGCTACGACTCCGACGAGGCACCCGCGGCGAGCCGGCCCCGCACGAAGGAGAACAGGACGACGGCGGACGTCTGGAAGCAGAAATCGGGAACGAGCTACGACATCACCCTGCTCTACATCGCGTTCGCGCAGGCGCTCGGCTACGAGGCGCGCCTGGCGCGGGTCTCGCGCCGGGACTACGGGGGCTTCGTGCCGAACCTGAAGGACCCGTACTTCCTGCGCGACACCGTCGTCGCGGTCAAGGTCGGGGGCGCCTGGAGCTTCTGTGATCCGGGATACCCGTTCCTGCCCTTCGGGCTGCTCTACTCGAGCGAGCAGGGACAGGCGGCGCTCATCATCGATTCGAAGCAGCCTGAGCTGGTCACGCTGCCGATAGCACCTCCGGAGGCCTCGGAGACCCGCCGTGAAGGGACGCTGACGCTCCACGCGGACGGCTCGCTCGAGGGCGACCTCCGGCTCTCCTACACGGGCTACTCCGCGTTGTGGCGCAAGTCGCGCTACCGGAGGCAGGCGGCGGCGCAGCGCGAGGAAGCCGTGCGCGACGCCGTGAAGAGCGCCGTGGGGGCTTCGGAGGTGACGAGCATCACGCTCGACGGGCTCAGCGCATCCGACCCGCTCACGATCGCGTGTCGCGTCAAGATCCAGGGCTACGCGGAGCGAGCCGGCCAGCGTCTCTTGCTGCAGTCGGCGCTCTTCAATCGTCGCGACGGGCCGCGCTACAGCGCGAGCGAGCGCCGGCACCCGGTGGAGTTCGGCAGCGCGTGGAAGGAGCAGGACACGCTCACGTTCGAGCTTCCCGCCGGCTTCTGGCTCGAGGGCGCCGAGCAGCCCGGGAAGATCGCCATCACGGGAGTCGGCGAGTACGCGACGCGCATGACGGCCTCCGGCGACGGGCGCACGCTGTACTACGAGCGCCGCTTCGACTTCGGGCGGGACGGGCACTTGAGCTTTCCCGCGACGGTGTATCCGGCGGTCAAGCAGGCGTTCGACAGGGTGCGAGAGCTGGACGGGCACACGCTCTCGCTGAAGCAGGAGACGCGCTGAGAGCCCGTCTGACCGTCGCGGGCGCTTTCTTGGCCGCGAGTGCTCTGGCTCTCGGCGCCCCGCTCGGCGCGGCCGCGGACGAGGCGCCGCCGTGGCTGCGGCAGGCGGCGGCACTCGCGTCGCCGCCGCTCGAGCCCACGGTGCGCGCCGTCGTGCTGCTGGACGAGGCCGACGTGCTGGTGAGCGAGGACGGCAGGGTCACCACGACCCGGCGCCGGGCCGTTCGCGTGCTCACCGGCGCCGGCCGGCGCGAGGCGGCGGGGCGCGTCATCTACCTGACGGGCACCGGCAAGGTGAAAGACGTCCGCGGCTTCCTCGTCTGGCCGAACGGCGACGTCAAGAAGTACGGCAAGGAGCGCGTGCTCGACGTGGAGCTGGCGCCGAACGACGTCTACAACGAGGTGCGCGCCCGAGCGATCGCGGCCTCCGACGAGGCCGTTCCCGGTGTCGTCTTCGGGTTCGAGTCGGTGCTCGAGGACACGCCGGTGTTCACGCAGTTCGAGTGGCCGTTCCAGGACGATCTGCCGGTGGTGGCGTCGTCGTTCTCGCTGACGCTTCCCGCAGGCTGGGACGTCGCGGGTGTCGTCTACAACCACGCCCGGCAAGAGCCGACGCTCGCCGGCCGCACCTATCGCTGGGAGCTGCGCGACCTGCCCCCGATCGAATGGGAGCCCGCGCGGCCCGCACTGACGAGCATCGCGCCGTGGCTCGCGGCAACCCTGGTCCCGCCCGCGGGAGCGCCGCCGCGCTTCGGCCGCAGCTTCAAGGACTGGCCGGACGTGGCGCTGTGGCTGAGCCAGCTCGCGGATCCGCAGACGGCCGTCACGCCCGAGCTCGCGAGCCAGGCGCGCGAGCTGACGCGAAGCGCCACGACGGACGAGCAGCGGGTGCGCGCCATCGGGCGCTACGCGCAGGGCGTGAAGTACGTCTCGATCCAGACGGGCGTGGGCCGGGGCGGCGGCTATCGGCCGCACGCGGCCGCCGAGGTGCTGGCCAAGAACTACGGCGACTGCAAGGACAAGGCGAACCTGATGCGGACGCTGCTGAAAGCGGTCGGCATCGAGTCCTTTCCGGTGGCGGTGTTCTCGGGCGATCGCGAGCGCGTGCGCGAGGACTGGCCGTCGCCCCAGCAGTTCAACCACGTGATCCTCGCGGTGCGCCTGACGGACGAGCTCGCCGCGCCGGCCGTAAGCTGAGGTGCGCGGCCTGGGCCGCGTCCTCTTCTTCGACCCGACCGACGAGCACACGCCCGTGGGGCTGCTGCCGCAGGACGAGGAAGGCAGCCTGGGCCTCCTCGTCTCGGCGGATCGAGGATCGCTCGTGAGCCTGCCCAGGAGCCAGCCCGAGCTCAACCGCGTCGAGCGGCGGATCGACGTCCTACTCGCGGAGAACGGCTCGCTCTCGGGAAGGGTCGAGGAGCTGGCGCTGGGCCATGCGGCCGCGAGCTACCGTCGCGAGCAGGAGGAGGGAGCGGCCGGCGAGTATCGCCGACAGATGGAGGCCTGGGTGGCGAAGAGCGGCGCCGGCGGCAGCCTGAGCCGCCTCGACGCTTCGGCGGCCGAAGGCGGCGCGATGCGCGTCGCCGTGGAGTTCAGGACGCCGGCCTACGCGAAGTCGATGGGAGGGCGGCTGCTCGTCGTCAAGCCGCGGGTGCTGCCGGGACGCAACCGCGTGTACCTGAGCGAGACGTCGCGGACGTACCCGGTGCTGCTGAGCTCGGAGTCGTTCGAGGAGCGGCTGCGCATGAAGCTTCCGGAGGGATTCGCGGTGGAGCAGATGCCGCGCTCGTCGCAGGGCAGCACGGCCTACGGCTCCCACTCGTCGTCGTGCGAGGTCGCGGACGGCTACCTGAGCTGCGTCCGGAAGGTCACGGTGTCTGCGACGGAGATCCCGGTCGAGGAGTACAAGGACGTGCGGGAGTTCTTCGCCTGGGTGAACAGCGCGGGGACCGAAGCCGTGGTCTTGTCGAGGAGGGCAAGCGCGGCTCCACGCTGACGGACTCCTCGGCTAGTGCGCGCGGGCCGGCGAGGTCCGCGACGGTCGTCAGGGGTTGCCGGCGACGCCTTCCAGCAGCAGCACCGCGTCCTCCCAGAACGGCGGGGTCTTGAAGAACTGCTGCGGCGAGCCGGGGAAGACGCTACCGGTCAGGTTGCCGGTGGCGTAGGTGCCGGCGTCCTTCTTTTCGCCCGTGACCGGGCTGATCCAGGTGGCCTTCGCGTTCTTCGCTTCGATCTTGTCGAGGTGGAGGAAGACGGTCGTGGGGCTCGAGAGATAGACGAGGACGCGGGCGCCGTCGCTCGAGCGCATGGCGGCGTTCAGGGTGCGCTCGCTGCCGATGCCGGTCGCGAAGACGCCCTGGTCGGGGACGAGCTCCGACCACGGCAGCGCGGTGACGATCCGGCGCATCAGGCAGACCTGTGCGGCGCCGGGGGTGTCGAAGGTCTTGTCCCAGCCGGGCTCCATGCGCCACATCTGGTTCTGGCCGTACGTGGGGAAGCCGCCGGCCATCACCGTCCACCACGCCTGGCGGCGGACGACCAGGGGCGTGATCGGGCCCTGCGGGTACTCGGGGCCGTCTTCGTAGGCGCCTTCGCCGAGGACCACCGGCTTGCGGGGCGTGCGCAGCGAGTCGGAGACGACGGCCGGGTAGATCTTCGACCACTCGGTCCAGGTCTCGATCATGTCGAAGTCGAGCCAGTCCTCCTTGTGGAAGAACTGGGCCGACGAGCGCCAGCCGCAGGGATGATACGTGATGAGGTGCGCGCCGCCGTCGCCTTCGCGCAGGCCCCGCGCGAGCTCGCGGAAGACGTCCTCGAAGCCGGTCGGCGTGCGGTCGCCGCCGTTCACCCACACGACGTTCCGCGAGGCCTTGTAGCGCGCGCCGAGCCAGCGGCCGTACGCGCGCGCGTTCTTCAGCGTGACGACCGGGCTCTCCTTCACGTAGAAGCCCCAGGTCGGGAGCATCGCGAGCACGAGCCCCTTCTGGTTGGCGAAGTCGACGAGCCGGTCGACGTGCTCGAAGTAGGCCGGGTTGGGGCGCGCGGGGTCGTCGTCGAGCCACGGCTTCTGCCCGAGGGCGTTCGCCATCGGGGTCTTCTGCTCCATGCCGCTGCCGAGGCCCCAGGCGAGGACGCCCTGGACGACCGTGAATCCCTTCTGCGCACGGTTGGCGAGATAGGCCTCGGCCTGCGCCTTCGAGTACTGGGCGAAGAGCGGCCAGGCGGTGTCGCCGAGCCAGAAGAAGGGCGCGCCGGTCTTGTCGACGAAGTGGCGGCCATCGCTGCTGACCTTGATCGGGCCGGGCACCTCGGCGGTCGCGAGCGAGGCCGTGGCGATAACGAGCGCGGTTCCGAGGGCGCGCTTCACGGCTCTGCCTTCAGCGATCGGCTGAGCGCGCAGGCCGTGCCGAGGTCGGCGTCGGCGATGCCGGTGCGGGCGCAGAAGGCGAGCCAGGCGTCGACGGCTTGCTTGCCTTGTGCGAGGCGCTCGCGCACGTGGAACACTTCCACGCGCTCGCCGAGGCCGACGAGGGCCTGGGAGCTTCCCGGGTAGCTCTCGACGGCGAACCCGGCCTTCGCGAGCACGAGCGCGAGTGCGACGCCCACGGCGAAGTCGGCGGCCTCCTTCGCATCGCCCTGGTTCCGGTCGAGCAGGCGACGCCCGATCCTCTCCCACGCGACGTCGGGCAGTCGCGCCGGCGTGAAGCCGGCGAGGACGCTCTCGAGCTTCGGGGCGAAGTCGCGCCACATCGGCAGCCACACCTTCTCGCCGACCTCGTTCCAGGCGAGCGGGCCGTGGGCCTTTCCCTTCGCGAGAAGCTTCACGAGCTCGGCCTCGAGCGCCGGCAGGTCGTCGAGGAGCGAGAGCGACGGAGGGCCTTCGACGCGCGGAGCCTTGCCGCGGCCGACGCCGAGAGCGGCCAGGCGCTCGGCGAGCGGCGGGTGCGTGTCGTACGGGTTCGGCTTCTCGTGCAGTGTCTGCTGCTTGAGCGCCTCGGCGAGCTGGCCGGCGACCATCGGCGCACTCATGAAGGCGTCGAAGCCGGCGGCGAGCGGGGGAGCGAAGCCGGCCGACAGCACCGGCGCGACCGCGCCCTGCCAGTAGGGCGCGAACGCGAGCCCGGCGGAGTTGGTGCCGCGCAGGCCGCTCGCGAACGCCTCGACGCCGACGATGCCGACCGCGAGGCGGTCGGCCAGCACCTCCTGGTGGCGCGAGACGGCGTGCGTGATGCGGAAGAAGAGGTTGCCGTACCAGACGAAGACCTGCGACAGCGCCTTCGAGTGGGAGGCGAGCTCGGTGACGGTGCGCACGAGCGCGGCCCGCGTCTTGTAGATCCACGGGCCGATCGCCACGTCGCCGCCGTGGAAGTGGCCGAACTCGTGGGCGAGCACGCCGCGCAGCTCCGGCAGCGTCAGCGTCTGCAAGAGCGGCAGGCCGAGGCCCATCACGCGGCGGCCGCCGATGCCCATGAAGCCGCCGCGCTGCGCGACCCAGGCGTTGACGTCGGGGATCAGGTAGACCTCGGCGGGCACGTCCTGCCCGATGCGCTTCGCCAGGTCGCGGATGAGCGCGAAGAGGCGCGGCTGCTTCCGGGGCTCGAGCAGCGGGCCGGGCGGCTCGAAGTGGTCGGGCCGCGGCAGGATCGCCTTCAGGATCAGGAAGGCGCCGATCAGGCAGAAGAGCCCGACTTTGAGCACCGCGCCCTTGGACACCGACCACAGCAGCCACGGCACGGCGACGAGCACCGCGACGGTCGCGAGCGCCAGGACGTAGAACGACAGCATGAGCGCGATCGCGAGCGCGGCGCGCCAGGCGAGGTGTTTGGTGTCGCGCATGGACGAGAGCAGTGTAGCCCGCATTCGTGAACACCAATCTGGCAGACTATGTCCAGCGATGAGCGACGACAGTCCCGTTTCGCGAGGGTTCCGCGGCCGCCGCCGGCCGGAGGGGCGAGCGTCGCGTGTGCCGCCGGGGCAGCACCTCGTCACGGACTTCCCGGTGCTGTCGGCGGGGCCCACGCCCGCGACCGCGCTCGAGACCTGGACGCTCGCGCTGCAGGAACGCGGATCGTTGCTGGCGAAGTGGACCTGGAAGGAGTTCAACGCGCTGCCGCAGACGAAGGTCAGGGTCGACATCCACTGCGTCACGACCTGGTCGAAGCTCGACACCGAGTGGTCGGGCGTCACGTTCGACACGCTGCTCGCGGCGGCGGGGCTCATGGAGCCGCCCACGACGTTCGTGATGGCGCACTGCGATGGCGGCTACACGACGAACGTGCCGTGCGAGGACCTGACGGACGGGAAGGGCATGATCGCGACGCACTACGACGGCGAGCCGATCACGCCCGAGCACGGCGGGCCGGCGCGCCTCCTCGTGCCGCACCTCTACTTCTGGAAGAGCGCCAAGTGGGTGCGGCGGCTGCGCTTCATGGACGAGGACGAAGCGGGCTTCTGGGAGGCCAACGGCTATCACATGTACGGCGATCCCTGGCAGGAGCAGCGCTATTCCGGCGACTGACGAGGCTGCCGGGCCTCGCCGGCTGCCGTGGCGGACGGCCGAGGTCGACTCGGTCCGGCGCGAGACGCCACGGGTCACGACGCTCGCTCTGCGCGTGGCCGGCTGGCCGGGACACCTGCCGGGGCAGCACGTGGACGTGCGGCTCACGAGCGACGACGGCTACCGGGCGCAGCGGCTCTACTCGATCGCCTCGGCGCCGGAGACGCCGCTCGTCGAGCTGACCGTCGAGCGGATCGAGGACGGGGAAGTCTCGCCATACTTCGTCGGCGAGGTTCGGGCCGGCGACCGCTTCGAGCTGCGCGGTCCGATCGGCGGGCACTTCGTCTGGACGGCGGATCGCGGCGGCCCGCTCTTCCTGATCGCGGGCGGATCGGGCGTCGTGCCGCTCATGGCGATGCTGCGGCACCGCGCTCTCGTGCGGAGCAGCGTGGCGGCCGTCCTCCTGTATTCTTCGCGCGCATTGGCCGAGGTCATCTATCGCGCGGAGCTCGAACAGCTCGCTGCCGCGGGCGACGGGCTGCGCGTCGTCCACACCCTGACGCGCGGGACGCCGCCGGGCTGGACGGGCGGTACGCGGCGGATCGACCGCGCAATGCTCGAGGACGCGGGCTTTCCGCCTTCGGATCGGCCGCAGGTCTTCATCTGCGGGCCGGGCGGGCTCGTCGAGATGGCCGGCCAGATGCTCGTCGAGCTCGGCCACGATCCGGAGCGCATCAAGACCGAGCGCTTCGGCCCGAGCGGAAGCTGAGCGTGGCGCGGCAGGCCTCCCTGGCGCGGCGCTGGACGCTCGGAGCCCTCATGCAACTGGGCGTACTCATGATCCCGGTCGGCTTCGGGTACTTCATGTACCGGTCCGACCAGGCCGAGCGCGCGCGGCAGGCGCAGGCCGAGCAGGCGGAGCAGGTCTCGCGAGGTGCGCTCTTCGCGCGCGGCAACCTCGGCGAGATGCTGGGGCTGTGCCGCCCGGGCTGGTCGAACCTCGGCTTCTCCTACCAGGAGCCGGTGGGGCTCGCCTGGTCGCGCAGGGGGCTGTTCGCCTACTTCCACCAGGGCAGCGATTCGAGCTCGCTGCGGCAGCTGCGCTGCGACGCGAGCGGCGGCTCGAGCGGGCCGCGCTTCCAGCTTCCGCTAAAGGAGCAGCTCCCGGCCGAGGCGCCGACGACGTCCGAGCAGGAGGCGTCGAGCGGGGACTGGAACCGCGCGGTGCTGGACGCCTCGTCGCACCCGCTCGAGGCTTCCGAGCTCGGCGTCGAGCTGCTGCTGCATCCGGTGACGGGCCACGTCCTGACGCGGCGCTGGCGCTCGGCCGAGGGCGGAGTCGTGGCGTCGGTCGAGCCGGCCGACGCGCCGCCGTTCGCGTCGCTGCTGCAGGCGGGTCAGATCGGAGCTTCCGTCTTGTCTCCGCCGCTCCAGCCGCTGCGCCGGCACCGCTGGGCGGCCGAGACCGAAACGGCCTTCGCGCTCCTCTACAAGGAGGTTCCCAAGGGCGCCCGCATCTCGGAGCTGCGCTTCGAGGACGACAAGATCGAGGTGGAGATCCAGCACCCGACGCCCTCCGGA
This sequence comes from uncultured Acidobacteriota bacterium, assembly GCA_963740655.1. Lineage (GTDB taxonomy): Bacteria > Acidobacteriota > Vicinamibacteria > Fen-336 > Fen-336 > DATBSL01. Next base: position 359,208 of record CAVUFF010000007.1, on the reverse strand, counting down.
GAAGGGCCGCCGGCGCCGTACGGCGACAAGAGCTTCGACGAGTACGGCATCGCGGACTCCGACTGGTGGTACCCGCGGAGCGAGCTCGGCTTCAACTGCGCAAAAGGAACTCGGCTCTCGGACGTGCACGCCCAGTTCGTCGCGGCGCAAGCGAACGTGGGGCGGATCGCCTGGGCGTGGTTCTCGTGCAGCACGGCGTACTCAAACGGCAAGAACGGCGTCTGGCACCTGGTGCGGGTGACCCAGTAGCGCAAGAACTCTCCTCGTTCGAACGTTGACCGGACTCCACGCGACCCTGTCGTGACTCAAACTCTCTAGCAGACGCCGCTCGCCCTTTCCGCGACCTGTCTTCGAGCGGCTCCAGAACGAATCCCGGCCTAGAGTTTCTTATTGAGGAAACTCTCTCGGCATGGGATGCTGGGGAGGGGTCGTGGAGTTCCGGTGGAACGAATGGAACACAGGGCACGTCGCGGATCACGGAATCGACATGGCGTCGGCGGAAGCCGTCGTCGAGGAAGCGCGAGCTCCCTATCCAAGAAGGGTGGGAGACGACAAGCTGCTGGTGTGGGGGCCGGACGAAGAGGGACTGCTGCTGCAGGTCGTCTTCGTACTCGACGAGAACGGCACAGCGTACATCCTGCACGCTCGTCGACTTACGTCTCGCGAAAAGCAGAGGTACCGAAAGCAGCAGCGATGAAGAAGACAGGGAGCCGGGTCGAGAAGTACGAGCGAATGAATCCCGACGTCCTTGCGAAGCTGACGCAGCGGTTCGACGAGGAGATGTTCATCGATCGGACGCGACCGCTCACGGATGCCGAACGACGAGCCTGGACGATCGCTCGGCGCAAGCCTGGCCGACCGCGTCGTGGTGGGGGAGTGAGGGTCATCTCCGTGAGCGTGGAGAGAGGCCTGCTGGCAAGGTCCGACGCTTTGGCAAGGAGCCTGGGAATCAGCAGGGCGGCTCTCATCGAGCGCGGGCTGAGGTCGGTGCTCGCCGTGAACCCCTGACATCGTTTTGCTCCGACAGGCTGGACAGAGCGCGGGAGGCCGTGCACCATGGTCGGTCGACATTAGGAGTTCGAGGCGAATGGTGAAGCGGGTGCTTTTGGTGATGGTGGCGGTGGGCGGGATGGCTCTGGCCGGATGCAACTCCGGGGGCATGACGTCGCCTGACGACACGAGCAAGGACAGCGCGACGGGAGCGGTCGCGGCGCTGGTCGGGCCGACGTGGCGGCTCGTCACGCTCGACGGCGCCAAGGTCGTCGGCGAGACGCAGCTCACGGCCGAGTTCACGAGCGACTCGCGCGTGTCGGGGTCGGCCGGCTGCAACCGCTACTTCGGCCGCGCCGAGGCGCAGACGGGAACGCTCTCGGTGGGTCTCCTCGCCTCCACGCTCATGGCCTGCCAGGCCGACGGCGTCATGCCGCAGGAGCAGCGTTACCTCGCGGCACTGCAGGCCGCGACGAGCTTCAGCGTGAGCGGCGACGAGCTGCGGCTCGGGCGCTCGGCCACCGACGTCACGCTCGTCTACAGCTCGAAGTAGCCCCCAAGACCACAAGCTGTGGCACCACAACCTGTGGCACCGTCGCCGCGGGTTTCGAGGTGCGTTCGAAGCGAGCCTCAGGCTTTCGGCGCCTCGGGCGAAAGCGACGGACCTGCGGGTGGCGCCGCCGACGACGGCGGCTCCTCGGACGGCGTCGCCTTCGGCTTCGGGGCGCGTTTCGGCAGCGGCCGCCACAGCCCGCCTTCGCTGAAGGCGCGCCAGCTGGGGCCGACGCCGCGCACGAGGCTCGCCGCGAGCCACAGCGCCCAGAGCAGCATCAGCCCGCGGTAGAGCCAGAGTGGGAAGCTCAGGACACCGGCGGCCGGGAGCCCGTCGCCGCTCACGCGGTCCGCGTACCAGCGCAGCAGCGTGTCGGTGCTGCTGTTGCCGGCCACCTGCATGTCGGGCCTGAAGAGCAGGCCCTGCTGGATCGCGCTGTAGAGATGGACGAGGCTCAGGAGCGCCCAGCCGAGGAGCAGCAGCTGGAGCGCATTGAAGGCCAGAGCGCTCGACGGCTGACGCCGGGCGCGCAGCGCCAGCGCGAACACGAACGCCGCGACGACGAGCGCCTGGCTGGCGGGGAGGACGCTCAGGCCGAGCCCGAGCAGCACCCACTGCACGGTGGTGAGCGGGCTCGCGGGAATCCGACCGAGGCCGTACGCCACCGCGAGCAGGAACACGAAGTACGACCAGAAGAGGACGGCCGGCCCCCACGCGGGCCCGCGCGTCGCGACGAGCCAGCGCTCGGGCGGCACGGTGAGCTGCTGCGTGACGTTCACGGCCGGGGTCGAGAACCCGACGTGCGGCAGGCCGTAGAAGACGCCCATGCCGCGCGCCTGCTGCCAGCGCACCTCGAGCGTGTGGCGGCCCGCGGGCAGCGTGAGGCGCAGCTCGCCGTTCTCCGGCCGCGCGGGGCGGTCCTCGCCGTCCACCTGCACCTGCTGGACCTCGGCCTGCTTCGGGATCCGGATCGCGAGCGGCTGCTCGCGGCTGCTGCGTGCGGTCGCGACGAGGCGGACGCGCTCGAGCCTGCGGCCGGGCGTGTCCTCGAGTGCTATGTCGTCGATCGTGAGCGTCTGTCCCTCGACGCCCTGCGGGTGCGACAGGGCGACCGTCAGCGTCTCGCCCGGCCACGGGCGGTACTCGGGAGCGAAGACTCCGTCGCTGAGGCGTGAGACCGGCGGCAGGCCCGTGGACGAGCACGACCAGATCGGGCTGCACTCGAGAGCCCACACCTCCGACCACGCGCGCCCCTGCGGGGCGTGGAGCACGAGCTCGGGCTTCTGCTCGAGCGTCGACTGCCAGGACGTCTCCGTCTCGTCGCCTCCGAGGCTCACCGCCACCTCGCCCTTGTCGACGACGAGGTTGGCGAGCGTCGGCGCCTCGCCGGGGAGGAGCGGCACGCGCAGCGCGACCGGCGCGCCGACGGGCGTGACGCGGATGACCGTCGTCGTCACCGTCCACGTCACGCCGAAGCGGAGCGTGCGCGTCACCTGGAGCCACGGCGCGTAGCGGCCTTCGCTGCCGCTCTGCGCACCGCGCGCCGCGAGGCGGCGCGTCAGCAGGATCGACGGCGCCGCCGGCCCGTCGGCGCGCAGCCCGGTCACGTCCCATCCCGGCGCCTCGGCTCGCGCGCGCCGCGGCGGGTCGGCGAACTGGAGCGTGAAGCTGTCGCCCGGCGGCACCGGTCCCGACGCCTCGATCTTGTGAACGCCGCGCGCGAGACGCAGGTGCAGGAAGCCCGAGCCGAGCCGGACGAGGCTCACGGCCAGGGCGCCGTCCACGCGCACGCCGGACGGTGTCCAGCTCCCGACGGGTCCCGGCAGCGCCCAGGTGCCGTCGGCCGCGGCGTGGACCTCGGCCGTGAGCTCGAGGCGGCTGTCGTCGAGCTTCAGCACCAGGCTCGGCGTCGAGACGCAGCGCGGCTCGCAGGCCGCCGGTCGCGTGAGTCGCTTCTGCAGCTCCTGCAAGAGCGCCGTGCTTGGCGTGTCCTCGTCGGCGCGTGCGGCCGCCGGGAGCAGCAGGAGCGCGATGGCCGCGGCGGCCGGCGCGAGGCTCGGGCGGCGGGGGAGAGACGGCCAACGGCCTGTGATCAGCACGAAGCCGAGCGCCGCGAGCGCGCCGAGCCGCAAGAGCGTGAGCAGACGGTTGACGCCCGGCGAGGCGAGCACGAGCTGCATCGTGTGGTCGCGGCCGACCGGGCCGCTCCAGGTGAGCGAGTAGCTGCGGAAGCTCCAGCCGGGAACGCCGGGACCCGTCTGCAGCACGGCCTTCGGGTCCTGCTCGAGGGCGAGGTTGTAGGACGACTTGTTGACGCTGATCACCTCCTGAAGTCCGCCGACCCGGGCGGCTTTCTGCCGTGCGACGTAGCCCGTTGCCTTGAGCTTGTCCGCGGCCTCCTGGCGGAGCTTCACCTCCTCCTCGGCCTCGGGGGGCGGTGCGGCCGGGAGGCCTCCCACGACCCCGCCGACGACGCCGCCCGCCACGCCGCCTTCGACTCCCGCCGGCACGCCGCGGGTCTGCGGCGCGTTCATCCGTCCGCGAGCCGGCATGGGTGCCGGGGCCGGTCTCTCGCTCGCCTGCGGGTAGAGCGCGTCCTTCACCTGCTGGCGCGCGAACGGCACCACGATCACGACGAGAAAGGCGACGCTCGCCAGGAACCAGAGCCGCGCGAGCGTGTGGAAGCGGCCGGCCGGGGCGACGCGCTGGAGCGCGATCGCGCCCACGAGGCTCAGCCAGACGGCGAAGGGCGCCTGCGGCTCGCCGTGGAGCAGAACGAGCGCGGCGAGAGCGAGGAGCGCCGGCCGCGGGCCGAAGAGACGGTAGACCGCGAGCGTCACGATCAGCACGAAGAAGAACCCGAGCAGCGTCCAGCGCGACGACCAGGTGCCGGGCACCTGGTCGACGCCGGGCGCCGCGAGCAGGCTCCAGCCGGGCGGCAGGTGCAGCGTCGTCTGGAGCTGCTCGACGCCCGTCGACCAGCCGACAGCGGGAATCGAGCCCGAGAGCGCGAGGCGCGAGTCGGCCTCGAGCCGGAGCGCCGAACGGCGCAGCTCCACGCCGGCGGTCTTCGTGTCCGGCCGCGCGGTGACGAGCTGGTCCTGGCCGTCGATCGCGATCCGCCCGAGCGTCCCGGGCGCCAGCAGCTCGAGCCGCGTCGTCCCGCGCAGCGTGCCGGCGAAGCGATCGCGCACGCTCGCGCCGCCGCCGGCGGGATCGAGCCAGACTTCGCGCGCGAGCGTCAGCTGGTCGGGCGGCGGCTCGGCCTCGCCGCGACGCACCTCGGCGAGCGCGAGGCTTGCTCCGGGCTCGACCAGGAACGCGGGCAGCGCGCGCCAGTCCTCCGGAAGCTCGGTGCGCGACGGGTCGATCGGCGTCGGGCCGGAGAGCTCCACCTGCCGCTGCGATTCGTCGGCCTGGAACACCCACACCTCGCGCGGCGGCCACGGCTCGGGCGGCTTCTGCTTCGGGAGCGCGATCGCCTTCGGATGGCCCTCGACGCGCGCGTCGACGCTCACCGAGTAGCGGCCGCCGCGCACCTGGATCCGCACCGAACCGCCCTCCACGCGCGCGGGCAGGTCGCCCGACACGCCCACGGGCACGGTGCCCGGAAGCAGCGTGCCGGCGAGCGTGATCTCGCGCGCGCGGCCGGAGACCTCGAGCTCGAGCCGCGTCTCGACGAAGAGCGGGATGCCGTCACGGACCTGGCGGAAGACCTGGAGCCGCAGGCTCTCGCCTTCGCCGTGCGACTCGGCGCTGGCGCGGAGCCACAGCAGTCCGGCTGCGTCGCGCCGCGGCCGCGGCACGGGCTGGCCGTCGAGCCGCAGGTCGACGAGGCCGATCTCGGCCGGGACGTACAGCGACTCCGGCACGCGCGACCAGCCGAAACGGCCGCTCAGCCGGTGGCGGCCGGCGGCGACGCGCGTGCGCGGCCCGCCGTCCTTGTCGAAGACGGGCGCCGGCGCGCCGTCGAGCCGGACGTCCTGCGGCCAGGCGTCGGAGCTGCCGGGAAGCCGCACGTCCGCGGCGCGGTCGGCGGCGAGATCGAGCTGCCACGTGCCGCCCGCGGCGTTGAGCTCCAAATGGAGCGCGCCGGGCCAGACGCAGACGGGCTGTCCCTGGACGCTCGCACAGCCGAGCGTCGGCACCTGGTCGAGGACCCAGGGCACCCAGGCGCGGAGCGACGGCGGCAGGTCGTCCTTCGCGATCGGCTGGCCGTTCGCGCCGGCGGCGACGGCCCCGAGCACGGCGGCGAGGATGACGCTTCGCACGGGCACCTCCATGGGCCGTTCGTGCGACTCGGCCCGCTCCCGGTACCGCGGAAGGATACGGCCTATTCCTTGGACACCAGGGGGTGCTGATCGGAGCGGCTAATCGGCGAACGTCCGGCGACCACCGGTGTGGGGCGGCCCGGCACGGACCTCTCCCGCCAGGGCTTTCGTATGACAATCCAGCGACGGCGCCGTGGCGCCCGGGAGGATGCGGATGGCGGAAGCGGTCGTGATGGCGGTTCCTCGGGTGGAGGCGACCGGCTGGGAGCGTTACCGGCGGGACGCGCAGCGCTATTTCCGCTGGTCGCTGGGGCTGACCGCGTCGGTGACCGCGGTCTGGCTCTTTTTCGTCGTCACCGGCCGGGACGGCGGGGCGATCTTCAAGGGCTACCAGCTGACCGGCGAGGCGATCGGCCGCGTCGCGATCGGCTTCCTGGTCATGTCGGTCCTCTGGGGCTGGCTCTGGTACGGGGTCAAGTCGCTCCTGCTGCGCAAGCTCGCCGGCTTCTCGAAGGGGGAGGTGCGGGCCGTCTTCCGCTCCCGCATGAGCGAGCCGTTCGACCTCCAGGGCCTGCTCGCGAGCCACCCGGAGCGGCGCGTGCGGATCGCCGACATGGTCGGCCGCCGCGGCCGCTTCCTGACGCTCGGCCTCATGGGCTTCACCTACATCTACTCGCGCGTCGCAGTGGACCCCAAGCCCGACTTCCTCTACATGGGCCTGCAGGAGAGCCTGTTCGACGCGCTCGCCTACAGCTGGTGGATGCTCGCGCTCTACTTCTCGGACGGCTTCCTCGGGCGGATGGCCTACGGCGCGCAGACGCGGATCATGGACGGCACGCTCGGCCGCGCGAACTGCCTCGTGATCACGATGCTGTGGAGCGTCTTCAAGTTCCTGATGGTGCCGCTCGGCTTCCAGCTCGCGCACGTCTTCCCGGCGGCCACGTACGCGCCGCTCTTCGCGATGGTGTGGCTGTCCTACATCGTGAGCGACGGAGCCTCCGAGATCGTCGGCTCGCTCTTCGGCAGGCAGAAGCTCCGCGTCTGGGGCATCGGCGAGGTGAACAGGAAGTCGATCGCGGGCACCTGGGCATGCTTCCTCGGCTCGCTCGCGATCTGCTCGTGGCTCGTGCTCGCGAACGGCCTGCCGCCGGTCTGGTTCGCCCTCGCCGTCGCGATCTCGATCTCGAACACGCTCTTCGAGCTCTTCTCGCCGCGCGGCACCGACGACTTCACGATGGCGACCGCGAACGCGCTCGTGTGCCTCGCGTTCGGCGCGATCGTCTACTGAGCGCTACTCGACCTTCCACTCCAGGAGGCCCGCCGCCCACTGCGGCTGGGACGTGACCTCGAGGCGGAGGGCACTCGTGGTCACCGGCTTGAAGCCGAGCCGGTTGTACGTGTCGAGCGCGACGCCGGCGGCGCCGGCGGCCTCGACGGGCTTCCAGTCGGCGCCGGCCTTGTAGAGCACGCGCCAGCTCGCCGGGACGCGCACGTCGCCCGTGCCGGTGTCGTCGAGCCAGTAGACCTCCGTGGCCGAGACGCTCGTCGGCTTCTCGAAGTCGTACTGGACCCACTCCGTCGTGCCTCTCTTGGGCCACCAGTGGCAGGAGCCGGCCGAGCTGTCCTTCGAGGAGCGCGCCTCCTCCTGGTCCTGGACCGTGTGCGGCTCCTGGCAGCCTTCCGAGGCCGCCACCTTCGCTCGCGAGGCGAGCGTCGGCAGCGGCTGCGGCCGGACGCTCGAGTCCTTGCTCGCGAGCCACACGATCATCTCGCCCGAGCCGCGGTTCGACCAGGCGTAGTAGGGGATGAGCGTCAGCTCCTGCTCCTTCTTCTGGACCTGCCCTCTCGCGTCGTAGGCCAGAGCCGCGGCCTTCGCCTTCACGACCTGGACGCCGTTCAGCAGGTCGGGCTTGAACTCGCTCGTGAGCGGCGCGGCGTCGGACAGGACGAGGTTCCTCACGTGGCCGCCGTTGTCGGGCCACTCGGCGGCGTAGACGAGCGGGCCGCGCTGGAGCGCGACGCGTCCCTGGTCGGCTTCGACGGCGTTGTTGGCGACCACGCGGCGCACGGGCATCGGCAGCTCGAGCTCGACGACGTCGCCCGTCTTCCAGCTGCGGTTGATCCGCGCGTAGCCCTTCTCGAGCTCGAGCGGCACGGCCGTGCCGGCGGCCTTGAGCGTGACGGGCGCCTGCGCCTTCGACGCGTCGGCGAAGCGGTAGAGGTCGCTCGGGACGGGCTCGTCGCGCGCCCAGCCGGGAACGCGCACGTAGAGCGTGAACGGGCCCGGGGCCGAGGGCGAGACGGTGAGCCGCACGCGGCCGTCCCACGGATAGTGCGTGTCCTGGACGACGGCGACCGTCCGCCCGTCGTCCATCTTTACGTCCGCCTTCGAGGCCACGAACAGGTTCACGTAGAGGCGGTCGCCCTGCTGCGCGTAGACGTAGCCCGGCAGCGAGGCCATGAAGCGCGTGATGTTGCCGGGGCAGCAGGCGACGCCGAACCAGGGGCTGCGATGGTGCTGGCCGGCCGACTCGAGCGGGTTCGGGTAGAAGAAGCTCTTGCCGTCGAGCGAGACGCCCGAGAGCAGCCCGTTGTAGAGCGTGCGCTCCAGCACGTCGACGTAGCGCGCGTCGGCGTGGAGCAGAAACATGCGCTGGTTCCAGTAGTCGTTGCCGACGGCCGCGCAGGTCTCGTTGTAGGCGCTCATGTTCGGCAGCTCGTAGGCGGCGCCGAACGCCTCGCCGTGCGAGGTCGCGCCGATCCCGCCCGTGAGGTAGAGCTTGCGGCCGACGACGTCCTGCCAGATGCGCCCGAGGGCAAGGACGTAGGCGTCCTCGCCCGTGAGCGCCGCGACGTCGGCCATGCCGGAGTACATGTAGGTGGCGCGCACGGCGTGGCCCACGGCCTCGCTCTGCTGCACCACGGGGATGTTGGACTGGTTGTACGGGCGCGCGAACTTGCTGCCGTCCGTGCCGCGCGCGTCGAGCAGGAAGCGGGCGAGGCTCAGGTAGCGCGGCTCGCCGGTGACGCGGTAGAGCTTCACGAGCCCCATCTCGGTGATCTGGTGTCCCGGCCAGATGCTCTGCTTGCCCGGGCCGAAGGTGCGGTCGAGCAGGTCCGCCGTCCTGAGAGCGACGTCGAGCAGCGTCCGCTTGCCGGTCGCCTGGTAGTAGGCGACCGCGGCCTCGTACAAGTGGCCGAGGTCGTAGAGCTCGTGGCTGTCCTCTTCCTCGCGCTCCCAGCGCTTGTGGCCGGCCCACTTGTGCGGGTTCACGGGGTCGATCGTGCGCGTCGTGTAGAGGTAGCCGTCCGGCTCCTGCGCCGCCGCGATCTTGGCGACGAGCGCGTCGAGGTAGGCCTCGAGCTTGGGGTCGGGCTTGACGCTCAGCGTGTAGGCGGCCCCCTCCAGGACCTTGTAGGGGTCGGTGTCGTCGAAGGGATAGCCGGGCGGGCTCTTGTCGGTGAGCGTCTCGCCGCGCAGCACGGCCGCGGCGCGCTCGAAGTTGTAGAAGCGCTTCGACTCCTCGCACTTCTCGAACGCGAACGGGATCGTGACGGTGCGGTTCATCTCGATCCGCGGCAGCCAGAAGCTGTCGGTGAAGTGGACGGCCGTGAACGGCACGGGCTTCACGGGGTAGTCGCGCGCGGGCGCGGCGGCCTCGAGGCCGCTCGCGCAGGCCAACGCGGCGAAGCCCGCCAGGACGGGCCAGCGGACGCCAGGTCGGTTCATGGGCACGACGGTATCACGCAAGCGAAAGGGATCGAGTCCTCGTAGTACATTGGGGCCGACCGGCGGAGCGCAGTCCCGGCGCGGAGGAGCTCGAGCCATGGCAGGCAAGAAGGCCAAGAAGGCCAAGAAGTCCAAGAAGGCGGAGAAGGCGGAGAAGGCGGACAAGAAGGCGAAGAAGGCCGCGAAGAAGGCAGCCAAGAAGGCCGCCAAGCTCGCGCAAAAGGCCCCCCGGAAGGTGAAGCAGGCCGCGCGCAAGGTCGCGAAGAAAGTCGAGAAGGCCGCGCGCAGGGCGACCCGGAAGGCTTCGAAGGCCGTGGGAGCGTCGAAGACCCTGCGGGACCGAAAACAGCCCGAGACCCTGCGCCTGCGCTCGGCGGGCCCCAGCCTGACGGTGGCCGACATCCAGAAGAGCCTCGCCTTCTACCGCGACGTGCTGGGCTTCACGCAGAAGGACTCGTGGGAGGAGGACGGTGCCCTCAAGGGGATCGAGCTCCTCGCGGGGTCGGTGCGCTTCTGGCTGGGCCAGGACGACTGGAAGCTGGGCCGCGACCGGGTGAAGGGCGTGGGCTTCCGCATGTACTGCGGCACGACGCAGAACATCGACGCGCTCGCCGCGCGCGTGCGCGCGGCGGGGGTCGAGCTCGCCGAGGAGCCGAAGGATCAGTCGTGGGGCGGCCGCGACTTCGCCGTGCGCGACCCCGACGGCTTCCTGATCTCGATCTCGAGCGGGCTCTAGCCCCGGCGGGCTGCCGGCGGCTTCGGCAGCCCGCGCGGGACGAGCGGCAGGGCGCGCAGGCGCTGGCCGGTCGCGGCGAAGACGGCCCCCGCGACGGCCGGCGCCACGCCGACGATCGGCGTCTCGCCGGCGCCGGCCGAGGGCAGGTCCCGGCGGTCGAGCAGCACCACCTCGACCTCGGGCGTGTCGCTGAAGCGCGGCACGCGATAGCGCGAGACAGCTTGGCGTTCTGGATCGCGCCCGTTGTCGAACTCGATCGCCTCGAAGAGCGCGCCGCCGAGGCCCATCATCAGCGCGCCCTCGACCTGGTTCTTGAGGCTCGTCGGGATTCACGACCGCGCCGCACTCGAAAGCGGCGACGATGCGCGTCGACGCGCACGGCGCGCCGCCCTCGGTCGGATCCGCGACCTCGGCGCACGTCGCGACGTAGCCGCCTTTCTCGAACCCGCCGGCGATGCCGTAGCCGCGATCGGGCGGCGCTCTTCGCCTTGCGCCCAGCCGAAGCGCTCGGCTGCCGCCTCGAGCACGGCGCGCAGGCGCGCGTCGTTCATGTTGCGAGCGGCGCAGCTCGAGCGGGTCGAGCTCGAGCGGCGCGCGGCGAGCTCGTCCATGTGCGACTCGCGCGCGAAGTGGTTGGCCGTCGCCGCGAGGCCGCGGTAAGAGCCCTGGCGCAGTGGCGAGCGGCCGGGGTGGAACTCGATGTGCTGGTTCCTGGCCTCGTAGAGCGGTCTGGATCGCCGAGGCGCCGGAGTTGTAGTTGTGGAATCTCCCACGCGACGAGGCGGCCGTCGGCGTCGGTGCCGCTCTTGACGTCGATCACGCCCGCGGGGCGGAAGTAGGCCCAGCGTGAACTCCTCCTCGCGCGTCCAGACGACCTTGACCGGGCGGCCCGCCGTGCGCGCGAGACGCGCGGCCTCGATCGCGCACTCGCCGGAGTGCTTGCCGCCGTAGCCCGAGCCGGTGTCGGGCACGATCACGCGCACCTTGTCCTCCGGCAGGTGGAAGGCCTCGACGAGCTCCGCCTTGCACGCCGAACGGCCGCTGCGTGCCGGTCCAGACCGTGAGTCGGCCGTCCTTCCAGTGCGCGACCGCTGCGCGCGGCTCGAGCGGCACGTGCGCGATGTAGGCGACGGTGTAGCTCGCCTCGAGCCGGTGCGCGGCCTTAGGCAGCGCTTCGGCGACCGAGCCGACCACGTGCGGCCTGCCGCCGCGTCCGCTCTCGCCCGCGGTGCCCTGCGCCTCGGGAGCCTGGCGCAGCCTCTCGAAGAGCTCGCGGCCTTCCGGCTGCGGTGAGCAGCGTCCACTTAGGCCGGAGGGACGCGAGCGCGCGCGCGGCCTCCGCCGAGCTGCGCGCGGCGATGCCGACGAAGTCGCCGTCCGTCACCACCACGGCCCCGGCGAGGCTGTCGATGCTCGTCTGCTCGACCCCGTCCAGCGTCGCGCCGATCGCGGGCGGCCGGAGCACCTTGCCGTGGAGGAGCTCGGCCGGCGCGAAGGGGGCGGGGCCGAGGTCGCTCGGATAACGATGGCGGCCGGTGACGATGTCGCGGGCGTGCACCTTGGCGGCGGAGCGGCCGGCGACCGTCCAGTGCGCGGGCGGCAGCGTGGGGGAGTCGCCCTTCAGCGTACGGACGAGCTTCTGGCCCCTGGTGAGGGCGCCGAAGCCGAGCGTGCGCTTCGTCTTCGGGTCGACGACCGCGCCGCTCTCGACCTCGAGCGCGGCGGGCTCGACGCTCCACTCCTTCGCCGCCAGCTCCTTCAGCATCTCGCGCGCCGCCGCCGCGGCCCGGCGCAGCTGCGGGGCCATGACGGGCGTCGAGCGGCTGCCGAACGTCCCCATGTCGAACGGCGTGAGGTCGGTGTCGCCCATGACGAGACGAACCGACCCGAGGCGGACATGGAGCTCGTCGGCCACGGCCTGCGAGAGCGAGGTGCGCGCGTTCTGGCCGACCTCGACCTTCCCGGTGAACGCTTCGACGCTGCCGTCCTCGCCGATCCGCAGCCAGGCCGCGAGCTCGTTCGCCTGGCCTTCGGCGCGGCCGCCGCGTCCCGACTCCTGCGCCTCGCCGCGGGGCACGACCACGAGCACGACCAGGCCCGAGAAGGCCTGCAGGAAGCCGCGGCGTCCGAAGGCGAAGTGGTAGGGGAGCCGCTCGTCGAGCTCGTAGCGCTCGGGCTCGATCACGGCGGGATCCAGGGCGACGCGTCTCTCGCTCACGGCCCGTTCCTCGTGTGTGGGGCCGTTCGCGCCGGGCCGCGGGTCTTGGCCGCCGCCTCGCGGATCGCCTGCACGATGCGCGGATACGTGCAGCAGCGGCAGACGTGGCCCTCCATCGCGCGGGCGATCTCCGCCTCGGGAGGGTCGGGCGTGCGACGCAGCAGCGCCGCCGCCTCGACGATCATCCCGGGCGTGCAGTAGCCGCACTGCATCGCGTCCTTCTCGATGAACGCCTCCTGCAGGGGGTGCAGCCGGCCTTTCTCCTCGAGGCCTTCGATGGTGGTGATCGCCTTGCCGGCGGCCGAGGCGGCGGGAGTGAGGCAAGCGCGCGCCGGGCGGCCGTCCAGGAGCACCGTGCAGGCCCCGCACTGGCCCTCGCCGCAGCCGTACTTGGTACCGGTGAGGTCCAGCCGCTCGCGCAGGACGGCGAGCAGGCTCTCGTCGGGGTCGGCTTCGGTGCGGTGCTTCGTGCCGTTGACGGTCAGCTCGAGGGCGGCCACGCAACCTCCTCGAGGACATTATCCCATCGACCTCGGCTGCTACGGGCGCTTCCGGATCACGCCCGCGGAGCCGGTGCTAGCGGCGGACGAGGAGCACGTGGCTGCCGACGACGACGTGGCCGAGCACCTTTTCGTCCGGGACCTCGATCGACTCGAAGCCGCTCTCGCCCTCGCCCGGCAGGAGCAGCAGCGTGCGGCCGTTGAAGAGCACGCGGCTCAGGAGCAGCCCGCCGTCGCGCCGCACGGCGCAGATGCGGTCGGGGCTCGGCACGGCCGGGCGCTGGAAGACGAGGCGGTCTCCGGCCTCGGCCACGCCGCGCAGGTGCGCGAGGCTGCGGGGCGTGAGGTCGTAGGCGAACAGGTCGCGGACGTCGGGCCCGAGCAGCCGGCGATCGACGAGCAGGCTGTCGACGATCGCGCGCGTGGGCTCGGCGCCGTCCAGAGCGATCGGATCGGAGCCCTCGGCGAGCACGGGCACGGGGACGACGGACGACGCCGAGACCCGTGTATCCGCATCGGCCGACGACGCCGCCGACGGGGCAGAGGACAGCCGGCCCGCCACCTCGCGCATGCGCAATGCGAGGTCGTCCGCCTCGTCGGAGCCGGCGAGCTTCGGCACGGCCTGTCCGCTCTCCACGAGGCTCAGGTACGCCGGCGTGCGGCTCGCGGCGCCGAGGCGGCTCAGCAGGTCGAGCTTCTCGGGGCCGAGCCGCGCGCCACGCGCGCAGGCGCGGTAGAGGTCCTCGTCGTCCTCGAGCGCGCGCGCGAGCTTGGCCGCGACGTCGTCGTCGGGGACCTTGGCGCCGTTCTCGATGAGCGAGACGTAGGATGGCGAGATGGAGGACCGCTGCGCGAGCTCGGCGCCGGTGAGCCCGAGCTGGGACCGGCGCGCGCGGATCCGGGCGCTGAGCTCGGGCAGTCGAAGCGCCGGCCGGTCCGCGCCGGAGGCCTTGACAACCTGTTTACTCATGAGTAAATTGTAGTCCGACGGCAGGGAGAAGTCAAGCCCGGCCGGGAGGTTGAACGGGGGAAGGGGAGTCGAGATGGCTTGATTTCGCAGTAAACAGGCTGGCCGCCACGCAGCAGGGAGGTTTGAGCCGTGAGTCAGAAGCCTTTCGGAACAGACGACTTCGCCCTGAATCCCGAGCCGCGCTGCCCCTGTCTGCTGCTGCTCGACGTCTCGGGCTCGATGTCGGGAGAGCCGATCACCGAGCTCAACGAAGGGCTCAAGGCCTTCCGCGACGAGCTGCTCGCGGACCCGCTCGCGTCGAAGCGCGTCGAGGTGGCGTGCATCACCTTCGGGCCGGTGCACGTCGCGACCGAGTTCGAGACGGCGGGCGTCTTCCAGCCCCCGTGGCTGCGCGCGCTCGGCGAGACGCCCATGGGAGCGGCGATCAAGAGCGGCGTCGAGCTCGTGCGCCTGCGCAAGGAGGCCTACCGCTCGAACGGGATCGCGTTCTACCGCCCCTGGATCTTCCTGATCACGGACGGCGCGCCGACCGACGCCTGGTCGGAGGCGGCCCAGAAGGTGAAGGAGGGCGAGGCGAGCAAGGCCTTCGCGTTCTTCGCGGTGGGCGTGAAGGGCGCGAACATGGACGTGCTCAAGCAGATCTCGGTGCGCGAGCCGCTCAAGCTCAAGGGCCTGCGCTTCCGCGGCCTCTTCCAGTGGCTGTCGAACTCGATGAAGAGCATCTCGCGCTCGACGCCGGGCGACGAGGTGCCGCTCAAGAACCCGACCGAGGGACCGGACGGATGGGCGTCGATCTAGCGCGGGGGCGCTGGCGTACGCTCGCCTCGTCGGTGGCCGGAACGTCGCATGCGCGCGAGGGGAAGCCGTGCGCGGACGCCTCGGCCGTCCGGGTGCTGAAGGGCCCGGACGAGCGTTCGCTGCTCGTGGCCGTCGCCGCCGACGGCGCTGGCAGCTCGCCGCGCGCCATGGACGGGGCCCGGCTCGCGTGCGACGCGATCCTGGCCGAGGCCCGGAGCTGGGCGCGGCCGACCCGCCGGGTGCCGGGCCGGCGCGGAGCGAAAGGGCCGAAGGCGCGCGACCTTCGCTCGTTCGCCCGCGAGGACGTGAAGCACTTCGTGGAGCAGTCGCGCGCGCGGCTGGTGGCGGCGGCTCGCCGCGAGGGCCAGGACGAGCGGGACTTTTCGTGTACGCTCCTGGCGGCGCTCGTGGACGAGCGCGCGGCGGTCTTCTTCCAGATCGGGGACGGAGCCATCGTGTACCGCGCGGAGGACGGACGCTACGTGCCGGCGCTCTGGCCGCAGAGCGGCGAATACGCGAACTGCACGTTCTTCCTGACGGACGCGGACGCGCCGCGGCGGGTGCAGGCCGCGCGGGCCGGTCGCGTCCACGAGGTCGCCCTGCTCACGGACGGGCTGCAGGGGCTGGCGCTACAGTACGCGAGCCGCGCCGCGCACGGGCCGTTCTTCGCGCCGATGTTCGCGCGGCTGCGCGGCGCGAGCGCGACGCGGCCGCGCAGCCTGGCGGGGGAGCTGCAGGCGTTCCTCGACTCGGCGGCCGTCAACGAGCGCACCGACGACGACAAGACGCTGGTGCTGGCGACGCGGCTGGCCCCGAACGGCCACCACGCGCGCCGGGCGCGCTCGTGACGACGCGCAGCTTCGCGGACCTGAAGGGGCAGGAGACGGGGCTCGGCCGCTGCCTCGGCCAGGGCGGCGAGGGCGCCGTCTACTCGGTGCCCTCCAAGCCGCGCAGCGTCGCGAAGATCTACGCGCGCCGCCCGGACGAGCACGCCGCGCGCAAGCTGGGCGCGATGGTGCAGCTCGGCACCGACGACCTCGCCGCGATCGCGGCCTGGCCGCAGGACCTGCTCCACGACCCGCGCACCGGCGACGTCGTGGGCTTCCTGATGCCGCGCATCGACGAGCACCACGAGATCCACAAGCTCTACGGGCCCGCCGATCGCAAGGCGACCTTCCCGGACGCCGGCTGGGCGTTCCTGGTGCGCGCCGCGCGAAACCTGGCGGAGGCCTTCGACGCCGTCCACCGCCACGGGCACGTGATCGGCGACGTCAACCAGGGCAACGTGGTGGTGTCGCGCCGCGCGACGGTGCGGCTCATCGACTGCGACTCGTTCCAGATCACGCACCTCGGGCGCACCTACCCGTGCCGCGTGGGCGTGCCGCTCTTCACGCCGCCGGAGCTCCAGGGGCGCAAGCTCGACGAGGTCGTGCGGACGCCCGAGCACGACCGTTTCGGCCTCGCGGTGCTCGTGTTCCACCTGCTGTTCATGGGCCGTCACCCGTTCGCCGGCCGCCATCCCACGCGGGCGATCCCGGTGGAGACGGCGCTTCGCGAGGGGCTCTTCGCCTTCGGGCGCGAGGCGCTGCGCGCGGGGGTCGTGCCGCCTCCTTACTCGCTGCGGCTGCAGGACCTGCCGCCCGGCCTCGTCGAGCTCTTCGAGCGCGCGCTCGGGTCACAGGCGGCCGCCGGCGCGGCGCGGCCGCTCGCTTCGGAGTGGACGGCCGCGCTCGAGACGCTCGAGGCGGAGCTCGCCACCTGCCGCGACGACCCGCGCCAC
Organism: uncultured Acidobacteriota bacterium; assembly: GCA_963740655.1. GTDB lineage: Bacteria > Acidobacteriota > Vicinamibacteria > Fen-336 > Fen-336 > DATBSL01. The sequence continues at coordinate 342,662 of CAVUFF010000007.1, read as the reverse complement.
GCCCACTCCCGCGCGAAGGGCCGCTGCCCGTGGTGCCGGATCGAGAACGACGGCGGCCCGTCCTTCTTCTTCCTGCCGCCGGGCACCGCTCCCGGCTCGTTCGACCTCGACACCGCGTGGAAGGCGATCGAGGCGATCGAGTCCCCCGGCAACGCGCCGCTCCCGATCGACGTGGCCGCGGCCGGCAGCCGGATCGAAGGCCTCGCCACCGCGGCGCTGCGCGCGCTGCGCGAGCTGGTGGGCGAGGTGGCGCTCAGGACCTCGGGGCGCTTGCGGCAGGAGCTCGAGCGCGAGCGGGAGTCGATCTCGGCCTGCGAGACCAACCTGCGCCGGCTGGAGACGCAGTGGCAGGACCTGTGCGGCGAGCAGCGCTACCTCGCGAAGCGCCGCGAGCTCGCGGAGGTGCGCACGGCGCTCGTCGCGCTCGAGGCGCTCGAGGAGTCCGAGTGGGAGGAGCTGACGGGCCGCCACCGCGACGCGCGGCTGCGTCCGTTCCTCGAGACGTTCGCGCTCGAGTTCGCGCGCATCCCCGGGCTGGGGGCGGCCGAGCTCGACCGGCTCGCCTCGCGCGGCATCCGCACGGCCGCCGACGTGGCCCCGGAGGCGCTGATGACGCTGCGCGGCATCGACCTCGAGCTCGTGAAGGCGCTCCTGCTCTTCAAGGGCGTCGCGACGCGCGCCTTCCGCTTCGACCCGGTGGCCGGCATCCCGGGGCGCGAGAGCCGGGCGCTCGAGGAACGCCAGGCGCTGCGGCGGGCCGCGCTGGTCAAGAAGCTTCAGTCGGGCGCGATCGAGCTCGCGGAGGTGCGCCGCCAGACGCTCGCGTGGCGCGACGTGCTCGGGCGCGGGCTGCGGAGCCAGCGCGGCGAGCTCGCGGTGCTCCAGGGCCACGCGGCGTGGCTCGCGCCTAGCTCTGGCAGCGCGGGCAGTAGTGCGCGGAGCGCTGGCCGATGACGAGCCTGCGGATGCGGCCGCCGCAGCGCCGGCACGCCTCGCCCGCGCGGCCGTAGACGCGCCTTTCGTCCTGGTAGGCGCCCGCGCTGCCGTCGGGCTGCACGTAGTCGCTGATGCTGCTGCCGCCGGTCGTGATCGAGCGGCGCAGCACGCGCCGCAGCGCGCGAGCGATCCCGTCGCACTCCTCGCGCGTGACGCGGCGGCCCGGGCGCGTCGGGCGCACGCCGACGAGGTGGAGCGCCTCGTCCGCGTAGATGTTGCCGACGCCGGCGATCAGCGACTGGTCGAGCAGCAGCGACTTCACCGGGGCGCGGCGGCCGCGAAACGCGGCATGCAGCCGCGCGCCGCTCGCGGCGAGCGCGTCGGGGCCGAGGCGGTCGAGCCGCGGCGAGCGCGCGCCGTGGCGCATCAGCTGGACCTTGCCGAACTTCCGCGCGTCGCGGAAGAACACCTCGGGCCCCTGGTCCTCGAAGCGCAGCCGCAGGTGCGTGTGCCTGTCCGGCCGAAACGCCTCGAGCTGCTGCTCGGGCGTGAGCGACGCTCCCGCGGCCGCCGACAAGAGTCGCACGCTCGCGACGCCGGAGCCGAAGATCTGGCCGGTCATGCCGAGGTGGAGCAGCAGGCGGTCGCCGTTGTCGAGGTGCCCGAGCAGGTACTTGCCGACGCGCTCGAGCAGCTCGAAGCGCCGGCCGCGCAGCCTCCGGCGCAGCTCGGCCGGCGGAGTCAGGAAGAAGTAGCTCGGCACGGTCGTGAAGACGCGCGCGACGCGGCGGCCGACGAGGAGGGGCTGGAGCTTCAGCCGCGTGACTTCGACCTCGGGCAGCTCGGGCACTCGGCCTTCGAGGCTAGCACGGCGCTAGACTGGTTCCAGGAGGCGGCGAACGACGAAGCGGCTCGTCCCGTGCGTGGTCGCAGCCGCGGCGTGGGCCTGTGGCGGCGGTCCTCCTGCGCGCACGTCCCCGGGCGCGTCTCCCGAAGCGGCTGCCGTCCCGCCAGCGGCAACGCCCGATCCCGCGCCGAGCGGGACGCCTCTCGGCTGTGCCGGCACTGCGCCGGCCTCCGTCGACGACGAGCTCGAGCAGCACGTTCTCGGGCTGGTGAACGCCGAGCGGCGCAGCCGCGGCCTCGCCGTGCTCCGGGCGTCGGAGCCGCTCGCCGACGCGGCGCGCCTGCACGCGCGCGAGATGGCGGAGGGCGACTACTTCGAGCACGACAGCCTCGAGCGCACGCGTCGCGGAGTCGTGAAGGGCTGCGACTGGTCGGAGCGCGTGCTGCGCTTTGCGCCCGACGAGCATCACATCGCCGAGAACCTCGCAGCGGGAGCCGAGACGGCCGGGGAGGTCGTCTCGGGCTGGATGACGAGCCCCGCGCACCGCCAGAACATGCTCGACCCGAGGTTTCGCGAGGCCGGCATCGGCTACTGGCCCGGCGGGCGCTCCGGGCACTATTGGGTGGCCGACTTCGGCAGCCACTGACGACCCGCGACTCCCCCGCCGACGCGCCTCGGCAGTGGGGGAGGAGCCGGTTTACGGCGACGGCCTCAGAGCCTCGCCTTGGCTCGTTCGAGCGCTTCGCCGCCCAGGGAACGCGCGAGGTCGACGAGCTGTCGGCACGGCGCGTGGAGCACTGCCGGCGCAGCGTGCCGCGGATTGCCGTCGATCGCGTCAGCGTCGTCCAGGCGCGAGTCGGCGAGCTCCAGGGCTTCGTGGCAGACCGGACAGCGGCCCTGCTGAAGAATCAGCAGCTCCTGTCGGCGCGCGACGTCGGCCGTGGAGGGCCTGCGCTCGGCGAGGCGCCGGTGAGCCTTGTAGAGCGCCATCCACTCGCGATGCTGCTCGGTCTCGCGCTGGCCGGCCGGGAAAGGCGGCAGACCCTGGTCGTTGAGGCCCACGCCGTGGCGCTTGCAGTAGGCGGTCATGCGGTCGCGCAGCTCCTCGGGAGTGAGCCGTGGCCGGCCGCGCTCCCGCAACGGCCGGCCGTTCCCAGCCTGCCGAGTGCCTCCTGGCGTGTCCGACTGGCGGCTCGGGCCCTTGGACTGCTTCTGCGATCGGGTGCGGGGTTCCATGGCCATGTCCGAGCCTATCAGGAACCTATAATATTGTCAAGTGATAAGAGAACTTAAATAAGATACCTTAGCGGAAGTTGAAGTCGATCCAGAAACCCGGGGGTCCTAGGGACCAGAGAAAGCCAGCGTGGACGTGGCCCTGGGACCGTCGCTCTTGAAGAGCCTCCGGCGGACGTTCCGGGAGAAGCCGAGCCGGTGGCGCTTCGACTGAAGTGACCACCTCAGACAGTTCGCGAGCATTCGGGAGCGAAATCCGCTCGGCGATTGAGAGGACCGGCCTTCTGCCTCTCGGCGCCGTCGGATACAATAACCGGCCGGCGAGGATCAACGGCGAGGAGAACGAATGGCCAAGCGAATCCTGATCGTCGACGATCACGTCCCCACGCGCGCGTTGATCCGGACGATCCTGGAGGCCGAGAAGACGGAGTCGTTCGAGGTCTTCGAGGCCGGCACCGGCACCGAGTGCCTGAAGGCCGCCGACAAGGAGGGACCCTTCGACCTGATCCTGCTCGACGTGAACCTGCCCGACATGGACGGCTACTCCGTCTGCCGCGCGCTGCGCCACGTCGACAAGAAAGTGCCGATCGTGTTCGTCACGGCCAAGGGCGACCTCAAGGACTACACGGCCGGCCGCGAGGCGGGCGGCGACTCCTACCTGGTGAAGCCCATCGCGCGCGCGGCGCTGCGCTCGATCGTGAACCTGTTCACCTCGATCGAGCGCGCGAAGCGGGCGTGACGGCAGTGGCCCGATGATCACACCGGCGGCGAGCGGGCCGCTCGGGCACGTCGCGCTCGTGCACGAGGATCCCGAGCGCGCCGAGGACCTGGCGCGGCTGCTGCGCACGGCCGGACACCGGGTGACCGTGGTCGTGCCCGGCCGCCGCATCGTGCAGAGCGTCGTCGACTGCTCGCCCGACCTCTTGCTCGCGTCGCACTCGGTGGTCGACCCGCCGATGACCGCCGTGGTCAGGGGCGTGCGCCAGGCGCTCGGCGCCGACGTGCGGATCCTGGTGCTCTACAGCTTCGACCCCCAGGGCGTGCCGCCCGAGGTCGAGGACATCCAGCGCGCCGATCCGCTGCAGCCGACCGAGCTCTTGATCCGCGTCTCGCGCATGCTGCAGGAGCTCGCCGAGCGCCGCGTGCTGCAGAAGAAGACGAGCGAGCTGCTCGGGCTCTACAAGATGTCGTGGGCGTTCTCGCTCGCGGGCGGCGCCGACGCGCTCTACTCGCACCTGTCGCGCCACAGCGCCGAGATGCTGAAGGCCGAGCGCGGGCTCGTGATGCTCTACGACTCCGACCGCCGCCAGCTCGTCGGGCAGGTGCCGGGCTTCGGCCTCTCGCCCGAGCAGGTGAAGCGCGTGCGCTACTCGGTCGACGGCGAGGCCGACTCGCGCTGGAACTTCCGGAAGAACGGCCCGCTCTTGTCGAACAAGGCGCAGGCCGACACGCGGCTGCTGCCCGATCTCTCGCTCGAGCTCGGCCTGCAGTCGCTGATGGTGGCGCCGATCACGCGCGGCCCGAAGATCCTCGGCCTGCTGGCGGTCGCGGACCGCGTGGGCCGCGCGCCCTTCTCGGACGAGGACCTGAACCTGCTGCTGGCGCTCGCCGGCCAGGCCACGATCGCGGTCGAGAACCTGCGCCTGCACGAGGAGATCAAGAAGGCCAACACGCTGCTGCAGGAGTACGACCGGCTGAAGAGCGAGTTCGTGGGCATCGTGGCGCACGACTTCCGCCGTCCGCTGATGGCGATCCGCGGCTTCGCCGAGCTCGTGGCCGACGAGCCCGACCTGCCCGCCGACACGCGACTCGAGTTCATGCGCACGGTGATCAACGAGACCGACCACCTGGCGGTGCTCGCGAACGACACGCTGCTCATCACGCAGATCGAGACGGGCCAGATGAGCTACAACTTCCGCGAGGTCGACGTGGGGCCGTTCCTGCTCGAGTCGATCCCGCTCGGGCTGTCGGACCACACGGTGCTGATGGACTGCCCGCCGGACTTCCCCAAGATCTGGGCCGATCCCGACCGCATGCGCCAGGTGCTGAACAACCTGGTCTCGAACGCCGCCAAGTACTCGCCGCCGGGCAGCTCGATCGTGGTGCGGGTGCGCGAGCGCGGCACGCAGCACATCGTTGTCGAGGTGGTCGACCACGGCCTCGGCATCCCGCCCGAGCAGGTCGGCAAGCTGTTCCAGAAGTTCGCGCGCGTGCGCAGCGAGGACCACCTGAAGGTCTCGGGCACCGGCCTCGGGCTCTACATCTCGCGCCTCATCGTCGAGGGCCACGGCGGCCAGATCTGGGTGGAGTCGGAGGTCGGCAAGGGCAGCAGCTTCGGCCTGGCGCTGCCGATCGACGCACGGCTCGGCCAGAAGCCGCCGGCGTCCGAGCGGGCCGACCCGGCGCGCGCGTCGCAGTCTCCCCCCGCCGGCCTGTCCTGAGGCTCAGCGCCGCCGCAGCAGGCGCTCGACCTCGGTGAGCTTCGGCTCGATCGCGACGGGCGGATTGCGGCGGCCGCCCGGGCGCGAGTGGAACTCCATCACGCTGCCGGGGTCCTTCAGCAGGTGGCCGGTGAGCACCGCCACCACCGATTGGCCGGGGCGGATCACCCGCTCCCCCGCCAGGCGGCGCACGCCCGCGACCGCGGCGGCCGAGGCCGGCTCGCAGCCGATCCCGGCCGCGTCGATCGTCGCCTTCGCGTCGAGGATCTCGCGGTCCGACACCGCCGTCACCACGCCGCGCGTGGCCCGGATCGCGCGCACGGCGCGGTCGTGGCTGGCCGGGTCGCCGATCCGGATGGCCGTCGCCACGGTCTCTGCCTTGACGCGGTAGCGGCGGCGGAAGCCGGTCTTGAAGCTGCGGTAGAACGGGCTCGCGCCCGTCGCCTGGACGGCCGCGAGGCGCGGCACGCGGCGCACGAGGCCGAGCGCCCTGGCCTCCTCGAGCGCCTTGCCGAAGGCCGAGGTGTTGCCGAGGTTGCCCGCCGGGAAGACGATCCAGTCCGGCGGCTGCCAGCCGAGCTGCTGCAGGAGCTCCCAGACGATCGTCTTCTGGCCCTCGATGCGCCAGGGGTTGATCGAGTTGAGCAGCGCCATCCCGAGCCGCTCCGAGGCCTCGCGCGCGAGCCTCAGGCACGCGTCGAAGTCGCCGTTGACGAGCAGCGTGCGGGCGCCGTAGGCGAGCGCCTGCGCGAGCTTGCCCGCCGCGACCTTGCCCTTCGGCACGAACACGAAGGCGGGGATGCCGGCCTGCGCCGCGTAGGCCGCCATCGAGGCCGAGGTGTTGCCGGTCGAGGCGCAGGCGACGGCGCTCGCCCCGGCGCGCACCGCCTGGGTCACCGCCACGGTCATGCCGCGGTCCTTGAAGGAGCCGGTGGGGTTCTCGCCCTCGTGCTTGAGCGCGAGATGGGCGTGGCCCGCGAAGCGCGCGACCGCCTCGCGCCGGTAGAGCCGCGTGTTGCCCTCGGGGTGCGTCAGCACCACGCCGCGCCCCGGGAGCAGGAGCTCGCGGAAGCGCCAGACGCCGCTGCCGAGCACGGCTGCGTCGCCGCCGGCGAGCCGCGCGTCGAAACGACGCCGGAGCGTGCGGCCGTCCTCGCCCGGCCGCTGCACGACGCTCAGCAGCCCTCCGCAGGCGCAGCTCGAGCGCGCGCGAGAGGCGTCCACCGTGCTCGCGCACGTGGCGCAGACGAGCGACGCGCTCACTCGAGCCTCGCGCCCTGGCTGTCCACGGCGGCGACGTGGACCGCGGACGGCGGGCGACCCTCGCGCTCGTAGGCGGCGGCGGCGGCGCGCGCGACCTCCGCGGCGAGCGGCTCCCCCACCACGGCCAGGAGCGTCGGCCCGGCGCCGCTCACCGCCACGCCGATGGCGCCGGCGCCAAGCGCCGCGTCCCGCGCCGCGGGGAAGCCGGGATAGAGCGGGATGCGGCTCGGCTCGGCGAGCCGGTCGCGCATCGCGTCGCGCAGCAGGACCGCGTCGCCCCGCTCGAGCGCGAGCACGAGCGCCGCGAGCGAGGCCGCCTGTGCCACGGCGTCGCCGCGCGGAACGCTCGCGGGCAGCACCGCGCGGGCGTCGGCCGTGCGCACGCCGTAGCCGGGCGTCACGAACACGAAGCGGAGCGACGGATGGACCGCGAGGCGCGCGTAGCGGAACGGCTCGGTTCCGAGCACCACGACGGCCCCGCCGAGGAGCGACGGGGCGACGTTGTCGGGGTGGCGGCCGGCCACGACCGCCTCGGCCTCGAGCGCCGCGGCGAGGAGCTCCGCGGGCTCGAGCTCGCCGTCGAGCACCGCGTTCGCGGCGAAGGCGCCCGCGACGGCCGAGGCCGCGCTGCCGCCGAGTCCGCCCGAGAGCGGGAGCCCCTTGCGCACCTCCAGCTCGAGCCCGTCCCGGGCGCCGAGCCTTCGCAGCACGTCGCTCGCGGCGAGGGCCGCCGTGTTGCGATCGGCCGCGAGCGGAATGCGCGGATCGCTGACGGACAGGACGCGCACTCCCGGCTCGCTCGAGCGGGTGGCCTTCACCCGGTCGCCGATGCCGGCGACGGCGATGCCCAGGCAGTCGAAGCCGGGGCCCACGTTCGAGGTCGAGCCGGGCGCGTAGGCGACGGCTTTGTCCATGGCGGCCGCACACGATACCGCACTCGCGCGCGCGGGGGAACCGGCGCTCAAGTCGTTCCGGGAGCGCGTGCTAGAGTGCCCGGGATGTCGTTTCTCGGAAAGCGCGCGCCGTCGCGGCCGCTGCTGCTCGACCGCTACATCGTGCGCGAGATGCTGGCGCCCACCGGCATCGGCCTGCTGGTCTTCACGTTCGTCCTGCTGATCGACCAGATCCCGCGCCTGCTCGCGGTGCTCGTCGCGCGCAGCGCCGACTTCCCCACGATCTTGCGCGTGTTCGTGAACCTGCTGCCCTCGATCCTGGCGATCACGATCCCGATGGCCTTCCTGCTCGGAGTGCTGCTCGCGTTCGGACGCCTCGCGAGCGACAGCGAGATCGTCGCGCTCCGCGCCGTGGGCGTGAGCCCGATGCGGCTCCTGTCGCCGGTCATGATCCTCGCCGGGCTGATGACGGCGATCACGTTCTACATCAACGCCGTCGCCCTCCCCGCGGCGAACCAGGCGCACCGCGAGATCGTCTTCTCGCTCGTCGTGAGCAAGGCGCGCACCGACGTCAAGCCGCGCACCTTCAGCGAGAAGGTACTGCCGGACCGGGTGATGCTCTACGTCCAGGACATCGAGCCCGGCAGCGGCCGCTGGAAGAACCTGCTGATCTACGACACGCGCGACATCAGCGAGTCGAAGCTGATCCTGGCGAAGACGGGCGAGCTGATCGTGGACCGCGAGCGCCAGATCGTGCGCGTCGAGCTCGGGCCGGGCACCCAGCACAGCTTCTTCGGCGCCGATCCCAAGGCGTACAACTTCACGCGCTTCGACCAGGGCATGGGCTGGGACCTCCCCGTCGACGAGTTCTTCCCGGACAAGAACAAGCTGCTGCTCGCGAAGGGCGACCGCGAGATGACGCTGCCGGAGCTGCAGCAGAAGGTCGATGAGCTGCGGGCCCAGCACAAGCCGCGCACGGACTGGGGCCGCTACGCGGTCGAGTGGCACAAGAAGTTCGCGATCGCGGCCGCCTGCCTGGTGTTCGGCCTGCTGGGCCTCGCGCTCTCGCTCGGCAGCAAGAAGGAGGCCCGCTCGGCCGCGTTCGCGCTCTCGATCGGCGTGATCTTCGTCTACTACGTGCTGATCCGGCTCGGCGAGCAGGCGGGCGACACGGGCCAGATGCGACCCTGGCTGTCGATGTGGGGCGCGAACATCGTGCTCGGCGCGATCGCGGTGCTGCTGCTCTACCTGAACCACCGCGAGGCCGCCTTCGATCCGCTTCGACCCGGCCCACTACCTGCGCTTCCTGCCCGTGGTGCGACGCCGGGACGGCGGGGCGCCGGTGCCGCGCGCGGCCCCGCGCCCGGCGGCGCGCCCGGCCGTGGTGGTGCGCATCCCGAGGCTGCGGCTGCGCTTCCCGTCGCTGCTCGACCGCTACGTCGCGCGCAGCTGGGTCGGCAACGTGGCCCTGGTGCTGCTCGCGTTCGCGTCGATCTACCTGCTCGCCGACTTCATGGACCTGATCGACGACTTCCAGCAGAACCGCGTCGCGGCGCGCGTGATCGTCCACTACTACACCTTCTACGTCTTCCAGATCGCGTTCACGGTAGCGCCGATCGCCGTGCTGGTGGGCGTGCTGGTGACGCTCGGGGTGCTGTCGCGGCGCAACGAGATCACGGCGATGAAAGCGGGCGGCATCAGCGTCTACCGCGCCGCGCTGCCGGTGCTGGCGATGGGCCTGCTGGCGAGCGGCTTGCTCTACGTCGCGCAGGAGTGGGTGCTGCCGGAGACGAACAAGCTCGCGCTCTCCGACCGCAACGTGATCAAGGGCCGCCCGGCGCAGTCCTCGGACCAGTTCGAGAAGCGCTGGATGCTGGCGAGCGACGGCCGCTTCTACAACTTCGACTACATCGTGGAGCGCGAGCGCGGGCCGCGCCGCGGACGCGCCGAGCACGGCCGCGGGCCCGGCGAGTTCTCGGTCTACGGCCTGTCGGTCTACGACGTCGATCCCGCGAGCTGGCAGCTGCGCGAGCGGCTCTTCACGACGCGCGCCTACTGGAACGCGGCGCTCGAGGCCTACGAGCTCGACCGCGGCTGGCGGCGCAGCGCCGGCGCCCAGACGGCGCTGCAGTCGTTCCAGTCCCAGCGCGTGCGCGCGATCGGCCGCGACCCGGGCGGCGAGCTCGAGCGCCCGTCCTACTTCAAGCGCGACGAGAAGCCCTCGGACACGATGCGCTTCGGCGAGCTGCGGGCCTACATCGCCTCGCTCGAGGCGCGCGGCTTCGACGTGGCCAAGCTGCGCGTGCAGCTGCACAGGAAGCTCGCCTTCCCGATGGTGGGCCTCGTGATGACGCTGCTCGCGGTGCCGTTCTCGTTCGTCGTGGCGCGCCGCGGCGCGCTCTACGGCATCGGCATCGCGATCGTGATCGCGATCGTCTACTGGTCGGTGCTCGGCATCTTCCAGGCGCTCGGCGACAACGCTCTCCTCCACCCGAGCCTCGCCGCGTGGGCCCCGAACCTGATCTTCGGAGCGGCGGGCTTGTACAGAATGCTCACCCTCGAGACATAGCAACGCCGTGAGGGGGGCCTGGGGGGACGAAGTCCCCCCAGATCAAAGAAAGCAGGAACCAGCCCGGCCGTTCCTTCCCCTCCCAAGATCGTTATTGGAGAGCCATTGAGCCGGCCATCGGTCAGCCTGCCTCGGCTCGTGGCCCCTCAAGAGCGATGGAGGTAGGGGCAGGAAACGCGAGGCCGGTTGCATTCTTCCTTGATCTGCCAGCACGGCGCGGGGCGAGGCCGGGAGCGGCTCACCCAGGTCAGGCCGGCTGAGTCAGGATCTCTCGCCCTCCTCATCGACCGGCACGCGGAGGAGGTCTCGGGTCTCGGGAGGCGGCTTGTCGGGCGGGCCGAGGTCGGGATGGTCCAGGATCTGGCGGATCGCCAGCGAGTCGGTGATGTAGCCCACTGGCTTGAGCGGCCCGCCGCAGGGTCGGCAGACGAGCGGATCGGCCTGGAAGACCTGGCGATTTGAGCCGTGCCCAGGAGGTGAGCAACGGCGCCTCGGCGGCGCCTCGGCCTCATCGGTTGCGGCACGGCTCCTCCTCGCCCGGCCGCTCGCCGCGTACGCGGTTGGCGTAGTGGAGAGAATGAGGCCTTGACGGGGGGGGGGGGAGGCCTGCATATATTCCGCGCATAGACCGTAACCGGCCGACTAAAGGAGCCTGAGTATGCTCAAGATGAGTTTACGCTTTGGGCTGGCAATAGCTGCCTTCATCGCGATGTTCGCTGCGGCGTCTTTCCGCATGCCCGTGGCGCGAGCAGAGTATCCGCGCCGGTGGGTGGATCTCTCTTGCCAGAACGGCGGTCCGTGTTACCAGGTTCACTGCTTCAACTGTGGCGGCGCGGGTTGTGAGGACTGCAACCCCGAGAATCCGTGCAATCAGCCGCAGTGCTTGCCGCCTAAGTAACACGCTGTCGCTGGACGAAGGCTCCACAGGGCACCGTCGCCCGGCTGCCTTCGTTCGCATGGATCTCGCGAGATGAGTTCCCTTCCACTCCGTGCTCGTCCGCTCCGTGCTGCGGCCGTAGCTGCGCTTGCGTTTCTGGCGTCAGCAGTGCTGTTGTCTCTAGGTTGCCAGCAACGCCGAGATCGCTCCCTGCCATTTCGTGTGGACACGGAAGTAGGCGTTGCTTACGGCTTTGTAGTCGAGCGAATTGTGCAACTCGAGGCCACGCCGCAGTCGCGCCTCGGAGGAATCGACGCGGCCCAGATTGACGCTTCGACCGGTGACTTGCTCGTCACTGACGTGCAGTCGACCTCTGCCGCATATCTTTTTTCTCCGGATGGACGGCTGACTCGACGCTACGCCCCTGGGCCGCAACCCGCCAACGCGGCGCCGATGCTTTTGGGTGCCGCAGCTGTCGGGGACTCCGTGTACCTGCTGATGGACGGCCAGCTCGCAAGGCTGGACAGAAGAACTGGCGCTGTCTTAGGGTCCGTCACACTCGACTACACTGCCGAGGAACTCCTCGCAGTGGGGGGTGAGCTATTCGTCAGTGCTGCGATCGTGCCGCGAGAACGGCTGTCCTCCGTCTTTATGTACAGCCCAAGCTTGGTCTTCGGTCGATCCTTCCACGCCTACGACAGGCGTCTGGACAGGTTCCACGTGGGCTCCGTACTCGGGATGGCGAGCAACGGACAAGTGATTCATGTCGTTGACGCACTGGCCCTTCGTTTGGACGGTTACACAACCGACGGAGATCTCCTGTACTCGTATCGGCTCCCGCCTTGTGCCAACGACCTCGACGTGACACTTGGCCGTTCCGATGCGGGCATGAGTCAGCCGGAACGACTCGCGGCGCGCGAAGGTCTCCATCGCTTCGACTGGGTGACCAGTTTTGGCCAGAGCGTCGTCTTCCGTGAGCATGGGCATGGCAGCAAGATCTCGCGCTGGTGGCGGTTCACCGAGGACGATCGCGCTTTGAGGGAACTGTCTGGCTTGAAGCTTCTGGTCGGCGAGGAAGGTGGCGACAGAGCCTTCACGTTCGATGCGATCGCTGGAAGCTATCGCGAGGGGATCCTGGCCGTCCTGGCCGACGACGACCGGTTCAACCGGTTCCGGAGCCAGCATCGCGCCCTTGCAACCATCAAGTTCGACGCTGCCACGGCGAACCCCCTCTTGTGTTTCCTAAGGCTAACCAGGAATGGACGGATTCTCTGATCTCACATCGGACCAGCGTCCGGCAAGCCATGAACGGCGCTGGATGGTGACGCTCACGAGTTGGGCTGCCAGCCTGTCTCGGCTCCCGGTCGCGAGCGCTTTGTGGCCTCTCTTGATCCTGGGTCTGACGGTGACGGTTTTCCTGAGCACCGCCAGACTTCGAAACCTACGCGACCAGATTCAGGTGGAGAGGCTACAGGCGGAGCGGAATCTCGCCGCGGCGCGCTCGGTACCATGGAACGCCTTTGCCCAACGGATCACGTGGCCCGAACTCGACGTCGTTGTCGGGGGGGTGCCAGACCAAGCAGTCTCCCTGAGGCAAGCGCGGGTGGTACTTCTTGCCTCGCAAACAGCCTGCGTGGCCCAAATGGATCCCGGTGTGGAGCTAATCAAGGCCGTCGCCTCGCGGAGCGGCTGGCAGAACGTAGCAGTGGTAGTCCGAGCATTCTCCCGACAGTACGTCGCCAGCTTCGCACGTGTGAATGGCCTACGCTACAACGTCCTCTATGACGCGAGGAACGAGCTCATCGGCCAGAACCCTTGGCTCACCATCCCCAGCGTGCTGCTGGTTGGCGAGAACGGCGTGGTCTCCGGAGTCGCGACGATGTCCCCCTCCCTTGTGCCCGGCGAGGACCTGCTGAGAGGTTCCCTACGCTGGGCATCCCTTCCACGTGGGACTCCCAAATAGGCAGCCGCAAGCTGCACATCGGTCCAGCGGTTGCTAGCGCACAGGATCATTCGGTCGGCGGCACGCCGGCCCTTGCCAAGTGCCATCACGGCCATCTCTTTGGGCCTGGGGATTGCCGTAGCCGTACCTGCGACACGCGCATCTGTCAACCTGCTCAGCCGAGCGCTGCCTGTTCGCGAGGCCAGGCACCTGTATCTGGTCGCGATCGCAGAGCAAGGCGCCACCGCGTCGTCACCACTGGCGGTTCCTATGGCGCTGGTCGAGATGCTGATGGCCTCGGAAGCCTTCGAGAGCCTCGCGTTTAATGCGTCGGAGGAAGCTGAGGTCGAGGGCAGAGAGCGTGGCCAGCGCCTCAGGGCCGACTTCGTCTCAGAGGACTACTTCGAGGTCGTCGGCCTCAAGATCGTAGCCGGCCGCGCCCTCAGCCGCGGCGACACGACTTCGGGAGACTGCTCATGCGTCGTCAGTCGCAGCGTGGCACGCGAGATGTTCGGTGGTGAGCAGGCCGCGGTTGGAGAACAAATTGCAGTCAACAATCGACCGTGCTCCATAGACGGAGTCGCGTCGATTCCGGCTGGTCCCTTTCTTACAAGGGCAGGTCTCTGGCTTCGGCTGGAGTCGGCGCCTTCGGCGTTACGCGAGCAGGTGGCGAACCCCCTGAACAGTCTGCTCTATGTGTGGGCCAGGATCCCTCCCGGGCGCCATGCGGAACACGGAGCGCGCCGGAGAATCGAGGCCTTGACGGCTCGAGACCAGGCGTCATGGGGGGGGCGGGTCAAACTCATCCCGGCCCTCGACTATGTCTACCCTGCCACGGTACGGCGTTCGATCCTTCTCTGGCAGGTCGGGGCGTTCCTCGGGTTGCTTGCTGCGTGGGTCGGCGCGGCGAACCTTAGTTCGGCCGACCTTCAAGAACGAGCCCATGAGTTTGCCGTGCGCTTCGCGCTTGGTGCCGGGTGGCCCGTCATCGCCTCGGCGGTTCTCCTGGAAGGAATGCTTGCGGGGCTCGCAGCGTCAGCCGTGGCTCTGCCGGGCCTGATTGTCCTAACCAATGCCATCCGCGCGGTGGAGCAGATCTCCGCCGCCACCGCAATCCCCGAGGTTGATGTAATCGTCGGAGCTGTAACGGTCGCGCTGGCCGTCGCGTGCGGTGCCTGCGCGCGCATCCCCGGACTGCTGCTTCTTGGTCGAGCGGTTCGCGAAGGTCGGCTGTCGACGGGCATGGCATGGCGCTCCAGTCTTCAAGCCCGTGGCGGACGGGGCGTGGGCCTCGCGCTCCAGAGCGCTTTCTCGTCGGCGCTTGTTGTGGTTGCGTCAGTCCTTTCGCTCGGGGCAGCGGCTGGCGATGCTAATCCGCGCTTTGAGACCGCTGGAGTGTTGTGGGCGCGTGTATCCCTCTCTCCAACGCTGTACGACCGGGAAAGAATCCTCCAGTTCGCGACGCGTGCGCAGGAGGCTCTTCGCTCCATTCCAGGTGTCGCCACCGTATCCTACGCGCGCACATTGCCGACAGACTGGGTGCCAGCATTCTCAGGTTTCAGCATCGCTCAGCGGCCCCGCTACTTGGCGGCTCGCGGAGATCCGACGCCGGCGAAATGCGCCGTCGGCCCCGGATTCCTTACGCTCCTTGGAGTGAGGCTCACATCGGGAGACGACATCACTGGCCGTGAGGCAGCGAAGCCGGCGGTTGTGAGCCAGACGGCGGCGAGGCTGTACTGGCCGCACGAGAGCCCTCTGGGGCAGGAACTCACCTTCGAAACCACCAACCCTGGAAAAGCGATCAGGTGGGCACATGTGGTAGGCGTCTTCGAGGACTACAGGTACGTGCCGACCGGGGAGTCACCTCTCCCCGAGGTGTGCGTTCCGTTCGACGAACGGCCTATCCCAGAGCTGGCGTTTCTGATCAAGACACGAGGGAATCCGAAGCCGGTAGTGTTGAACGCTTACCGGGTTCTGCGAAACCTCGACCCAGGCGCCTTCGTCCAGGGACCCGGAGAACTCGCCGAGCGAGTACGACAGAACTCAGCCTTACCCAAGCTCACAACGCAGATGGCCGGCTTGACAGCTTCGCTCGCCGTGAGTGTGGTCGTTCTCGGAATCTTGGCGCTGGCCAACCAGCACGTCTCCTCAAGGACACGCGAGCTGGCCGTGCGCCGTTCGCTCGGCGCCAGCGCGGCTCGACTAGCCATTCTCACGCTCACGCGGATTGTTGTTGCAGTCGGGATAGGCTGTGCTGTTGGGTGGCCCCTTGGAGAGACCCTCGCATCGAGCCTCGTGACGAGCATGGGCCTACCCTCCGGGGGCCTCGTAGGCCGCGCGGCCGCGATCGCGACCCTGGCTCTGACCTGTGGGCTGTCACTATTTCAGCCTCTCTGGCGAGTGTTGAAGCTCCAGCCGTCGGTTGTGCTCCGCGAATGACTCTTCAGGCAGCAGTGCGGGCACCGGGCGACCCTACCCCGGAGCATGACCCAGGTCGTCGAGGAACTACGGGAGTACCTGCCGGCTGGCGCACCTATTTCAGCTTGGCCGTGACTCCCGAAAGCTTCGCGCGCCTGGACAAGCGGATCCGTCACCGCCTCCGATCGCTCTACCTGAAGCAATGGAAGCGTGGCCCGACGGCGTACCGCCGGCTGCGAGCCTACGGCGCCCATCCCCACGTCGCCGCCGCGGTGGCGGCCAACATGTGTCACCGGTGGAAGCTTTCGCGGCACGCCCTCAATGCCGCCCTGTCGGACTCCCACTCCGACGCGCCGGGCCTACCGAGGCTCGGCGCGTGACCTCAACTTCCCGAACAGCCCGGTGCGAGACCCGCATGCCGGGTGGTGTGGCAGGAGACGCCGGGGGCTGACCCCGGCGCCGCTATGCCGATCCTGCGGACGCGGTTCGGACGGCCTCCAGCCTTACCTGTAGACACCCACGTCGGAGATCCAGATCGTGCCTTTGGTTCCAGGCTTCACCGTTGCCGGGTCCACGACGAACACGATCGCGCGGGTCTCGTTCGGGTCGACGTGGCCGTCGCTCTTCGGGTTGAGCGTGCGCAGGCGCGCGAAGGGCACCAGCACCTCGCGCCACTCGGGCGACGTCCGCTCCGAGGCCATCCACCACTCGAGTCCCTCGTCGGACGAGGGCGGGTTCCTGTCGCGCAGCTGCACCCAGAGCCGGTACTCGCCGTCGCCCTTGAGACGGAAGCGAAGCCCCGACCAGCCGGAGAGGTCGCGCGCGCCGCGGTCCACGAGGGCGCACCAGGTGAAGGGCTCGGCCGCGGTCGGGGCCGCGAGGCGGAACGCCAGCTTCAAGCCGTCGGCACCGTGACCGAGCTTCGGCGCCGCGACTCCGGCGTCCATCTCGGAGTGCGTGTCGTGCTCGGGGGCGAAGGCCGGTGGGCCGCCGAAGCTCGCGAGCGGCCGGGTCTCGTGGACGACGGGGGCCGGTGGCGGCCACGCCGCTCGCGCGGCGCGCGCCTCGCGCGCGGCCGCGTCGAACACATAGATTGGATTGGTCACGATCCACGGCATCGGCCAGCCGTGGATGCGGGCCTCGACACGGTAGACGCCCGGCCCCGGCAGCGCCGCTTCGACCCGCTCGTTGCCCTCCGCGAGCGGCTTGCCGTCGCGCAGCAGCACGACCCGCGTCCCGTCGGGGACGCGTCCTGCGGCCGCCGCCCGCAGCCCCTCGCCGGGTTCGACCGTGTCCCCCATCGTGTAGCGGCGCCCCGAGGCGTCGCGGACCGTGAACGAGAAGCCCGAGGCGTCGGCGAGCGCGTCGCGGCCGACGTAGAAGCGCCCGCGGCGGAGCGCGTCCAGCACGACGGCGCGGTCGGCGGCGGCGTCGCCCGCGAGCGGACGCTCGAGCAGCAGGTGGTTCTGCGCCTGGCGGAAGACGGCGTCGTAGGCCGGGAAGCGCAGCGTCAGGCCGCGGGCGAGCGCCAGCCGGCCATGCGCGTCGGCGCCCGCGAGGCCGACGACGTCGCGCTCTGCGAGGAGCTCGTCCCAGCGCGACAGCGCCTCGTCCATGGGGGCGCTGGCGGCGAGCAGCGCGTAGTCGGGGTTGAGGCGATACGAGGTCGCCGTCAACAGCAGCCGCGGCCCCGCCCGCCGCGCGTCGCTGTCGCTGTTCAGGAGCTCGAGGCCCCACGGGCCCGGCAGGTCGAAGGCGTGCCAGCGCAGCTCCGCGCGCGCCGAGAAGGGGTGCGCGGCGAACGGAACGCCGCCGAGATGGAGCACGTCATCGACCGCGCCCTCCGCGTCGCCGCTCCAGCGGAACGCGGGGTCGTGGTCGAGGCCGATGCCGAGCAGGTGGCCCGCGGGAGTCGACAGCTCGGCGCCGACGAGCACCAGCACGCCGTCGCGATAGCCCTCGAAGGGCTTCGCGTCGAGGTTGTTGTGGTCGGTCAGGCCCAGGAAGGCGAGGCCGGACGCGCGCGCCGCCCGGATCACCTCGTCCGGCGTGCCGCCGCCGTCCGAGAGCGTCGTGTGCACGTGGACGACGCCGGGCACGCGCACGAAGCCGTCCTCGGGAGATTCTCCCAGGAGCGGCAGCGGCCGCCACAGCGCCACGCGCACGAGCGCAGCCGCGAGCGTGAGCGCGGCGAGCGACGCGATGGCGCGCAGCTCGCCGCGGCCTACGCGGGCCACGCGCTCAGTGCTTGAAGAACGCCTTGAGCGCGGCCGCCTTGCCCGTCGCCTCCCAGGTGAACTCCGGCTCGCAGCGGCCGAAGTGCCCGTAGGCGGCGGTCTGCTTGTAGATCGGCCGCCGCAGGTCCAGGTACTCGATGATCCCCTTCGGGGTGAGCGGGAAGATCTCGCGCACCGCGCGCACGAGCTCGGTCTCGGGCACCTTCGCCGTGCCCATGGTGTCGGCCATGACCGAGACGGGCTCCGCGACGCCGATCGCGTAGGCGATCTGCAGCTCGACCTTCTCGGCGAGCCCAGCCGCGACGATGTTCTTCGCCACGTGGCGCGCCATGTACGAGGCCGAGCGGTCGACCTTCGTCGGGTCCTTGCCCGAGAAGGCGCCGCCGCCGTGGGCGCTCACGCCGCCGTAGGTGTCGACGATGATCTTGCGGCCGGTGAGGCCGCAGTCGCCCTGCGGGCCGCCGACCACGAAGCGGCCGGTGGGGTTGATGAAGTACTTCGTCTTCGCGTCCAGGAGCTCGGCCGGAACGACGGCCTGGATCACCTTCTCCTGGACCTCCTGGCGCACGGTCTCGATCGGCACGAGGCCGCTGTGCTGGGTCGAGACGATCACGGTGTCGACCCGCACCGGCTCGTCGCCCTCGTACTCGATCGTCACCTGGCTCTTGCCGTCCGGGCGCAGGTAGTCGATGAGCCCGTCGCGCCGCACCTGGGCGAGCCGACGCGTCAGCTTGTGCGCCAGCATGATCGGCAGCGGCATCAGCTCCTCGGTCTCGCGGCAGGCGTAGCCGAACATCAGGCCCTGGTCGCCGGCGCCCCCCGGGTCGACTCCCATCGCGATGTCGGGCGACTGGCCGTGGATCGCCGAGATCACCGCGCAGGTCTCGTAGTCGAAGCCGTACTTGGCGCGCGTGTAGCCGACGGCCTTGATCGTCTCGCGGACGATGTCCGGCAGCTCCGCGTAGGCCTTGGTCGTGATCTCGCCCGCGATGAAGGCGATGCCGGTCGTGACCATGGTCTCGCAGGCCACCCGGCTCATCGGGTCCTGGGCGAGCAGCGTGTCGAGCACGGCGTCCGAGATCTGGTCCGCGATCTTGTCGGGGTGCCCCTCGGTCACGGATTCGGAGCTGAAGAGGTGTCGGTCGTTCTTGGCCATTCCTAGTCCTGGTTACTGGTCCCTGTCGCCCTCTCCGCGCTCTCGCGAAGCGGCCGAACGGCAAGTATACCAGCCAGCCCTTGAAGCCCGAAGCGCGCCTGGAGCGGCTTCTCAGGCCCGCGGGTGGAGCTTGTCGTAGAGCTTGCGCAGCCTTTCACGGCTCACGTGCGTGTAGATCTCCGTCGTCGAGATGTCGGCGTGGCCGAGCATCGCCTGCAGGGCTCGCAGGTCGGCGCCGCGCTCCAGCAGGTGCGTGGCGAAGGAGTGACGCAATACGTGCGGTGTGAGCACGCGCTCGACTCCGGCGGCGACGGCGTGCCGGCGCACGGCGCCCCAGAGCCCCATCGCCGAGAGCCGTCCGCCGCGCTGGCTCAGGAACACGACGCCCGGCGAGGCCTCGCGGGCGAAGTCCGGTCGCGCCTCGTCGAGGTAGAGCCGCGTCCAGCGCCGCGCCTCGCGTCCGAGCGGCACCAGCCGCTCCTTGCTGCCCTTGCCGAGCACGCGCACGATGCCGAGCTCGAGGTCGAGCCCCTCGAGCGCGAGCGAGGTGAGCTCGGAGGCCCGCAGGCCCGTCGCGTACAGGACCTCGAGCAGCGCGCGGTCGCGCAGGCCGACCGCCGTTCGCGTGTCGGGCGCCGTCAGGAGCGCCTCCACCTGGGGCGGCGTCAGGTAGCGCGGCAGGCCGCGAAAGGCCCGCGGCGCGCGCAGGTTCTCGGTGGGATCGACCACGGCCAGGCCTTCCCGCAGCACGAAGCCGTAGAACCCCCGGATCGAGAACACGCTCCGCGCCTGCGAGCGGGCGGAAAGGCCGCGCTCCCGGAGCGACCCCACGAACTCGGCGAGCGGGGCCGCTCCCAGCTCGACGACCGGCGTCTTGCGCCGCGCCGCGAACGCGGCGAGCGCGGCAAGGTCGCGCTCGTAGGCGACGAGCGTGTGGGCCGACAAGCCACGCTCGACGCGCAGGTGGTCGAGCCAGGCCTGGACGGGATCGTCGCGCAGCCGCCGGGCATGGCGGCCGCCCGCGGTGCCCGGAGGTGGCGAAGGGCGGGACCGGCGCATGGATCAGCGCCTGCCGAGCCGCTGCAGCACCAGGCTCGAGAAGGCGTGAGCCTCCCCCACCCGCAGCAGCTGCGTGAGACCGAAGTAGACGAGCGTCCCCGCCACGACGGGCAGGAGGCCGCTCGCGAGCTGGGCGACGAGACCGTGCGTCCCGAGCCGCTGCTCGAGCGCGGCCGAGAGCAAGCGTGCCAGCACGCCCATGAGCGCCGCCGCGACCGCCATCCGCAGGACGCCGGGGACGAGGCCGTGGCCCAGGAGGCCCCCGGTGCGCCGCTCGAAGACCGACAGCAGGCAGGCCGCGTTCAGGAGCGAGCCGAGGGCCGTGCCGAGGGCGATCGCCCGGAAGCCGAGCGGCTCGTGCGCGAGCAGGATCACGGCCAGGTTCGTGACGACGGCGAGGGCACTCGCGGCGAGCGGCACGCGCGGCGAGCCGAGCGCGTAGAAGGCGGGCGCCAGCACCTTCACGCCCGTGTAGCCGAGCAGGCCGATCGAGTAGAGCAAGAGCGCGGTCGCCGTCTGCCGGGTGTCGGCGGCCGTGAACTTGCCGCGCTCGTAGAGCAGCCGCACCACCGGCTCGCCGAGCACCATGAGCCCGACCGTCGCCGGTATCGTCAGGTACGCGAGCATCGACAGCGACTGGCGCAGCGTCGCGCGCAACCCCTCGATATCGGCCTCGGCCGCGCGGCGCGCGAGGCCTGCGGTGGCGATCGTGCCGACCGCGACGCCGAAGAGGCCGATCGGCAGGTACAGCAGCCGGAAGGCGTAGTCGAGCCACGAGACCGCACCCGGCTGCTGCGACGCGAAGATGCTGCTCACGAAGATGTTGACCTGCACGGCCGCGAGCCCGATCGTGGCCGGGGCCATGAGCTGTCCGAGCTGGCGCAGCCGGGCGTCGCCTGGCGACCACTCGGCGCGGAAGCGCCAGCCGAGGCGACGCAGCGACGGCACCTGTACCAGGAACTGCGCGAGTCCTCCGGCGAGGGTTCCGAGCGCCCAGCCGAAGACCACGTGCTCGATGCTCAGGTGCAGGCGCCAGAGCACGACGGCCCACGCGATCGTCACGACGTTGAAGAGCGCCGGCGACAGCGCGGGGATGCCGAAGCGGCCCTCGGCGTTCAGCACGCCCATCGCGAGGGCCGCGAACGAGACGAAAGGCAGGAACGGCATCATCACGCGCGTCAGCCGCACCGTGAGCTCGGCCTTGCCCGGCGCGTCGTCGAAGCCCGGCGCGATTCCTGCCACGATCGGCCAGGCCAGCACGATCGCCACCAGGACGATCGCGCCCAGCATCACGGCCAGGAAGCTCAGCACCCGGTTCGCGAGGCGGAAGGCCGCCTGCTGGCCCTCCTCCTTCCGCACCCGTGCGTAGGTCGGCACGAATGCGGCCGACAAGGCGCCCTCGGCGAACAGGTCGCGCAGCAGGTTCGGGATGCGGAAGCCGATGCGGAACGCGTCCGAGTGGTAGCCCGCGCCGAGGAGCGCCGCGAAGACCTGCTCGCGCACGAGGCCCAGCAGGCGCGAGACGAGCGTCATCGACGAGACGAGCCCCGCGGCCTTCGCGAGCCGGACCGTTTCGGGCTTTGCCTTGACCTCCAGCCGCTGCCTCGCTAGACTAAGCGTTTGTTTGACTTGCGAGGAGGACTCGAGTGGCAAGACACGCGTCGGCCCTGAAGCAGATGAGGCAGGGCCAGAAGCGCCGGGCGCGCAACAGGCAGAACGTTTCCCAGCTCAAGACCCAGGTGAAGAAGCTCCGCGCCGCCATCGCCGAAGGAGACGCCCAGACCGCGGAGTCGCTCCTCTCGGACACGGTTGGCCAGATCGACAAGGCCGCGAAGAAGGGCGTCATCCACGACAACGCGGCGGCGCGGTACAAGAGCCGGCTGACGCGCAAGGTCAGCTCGCTCGGCGCGGCGAAGTAGCAGGACCCGGCGCACCCCCCCGTCCCCCGCAGGCGGCGACCACGGCGCTCGTGAGCGCCACCGCGGTATCCGCGCCGAGCTTGATGGCGCGGTCGGTCTCAAGGAGCCGCTCGATCGCGCGCGCGATGTCGGATTCGCTCCAGCGCCGGGCGGCCGTCAGCAGCGACTCCAGCTTGAACTGCATGTTGGGCGGGAGCAGGCGCGCCCCGATCTGCGCGGCCGGCAGCCCGGCCGCGCGCAGCGCAGCCGCTCCCCGCAGCTGTCGCAGCGAGCGGTGGAGCGCCGCCACCACGAGCGGCCCCTGCTCGCCCTCGCCCAGCAGCCGCTCGAGCAGCTCGAGCGCGCGCGGCGTGTCGCGCGCCGCGAAGGCGTCGCTCAGCAGGTAGAGCGGCTGTCCGAGGCCCCTGCCGAGGAGCGCCGCGACGTCCTCGACCGTGATCTCCGCGCGGCCGTCGACCCAGGCCTCGAGCTTGTCCACCTCGCCCATCAGCCGCCGCAGGTCCTGGCCCACCTCGACCAGCAGGAGCTCCAGCACTTCGCGCGGCAGCCGCAGGCCGCGCCGCCGGATCTCGTCCTCGACGTGCGCCCGCAGCGCCCGGCCGCGCTTGGGCGCCGCGTCGTGGACCTCCGCCCTGGCGAGCAGGCCCTTCCAGGGCTTGCGGCGCTTGTCGGGGCGCGCGGCGACGATCACCAGCGTCGCGTCGGGCGCGGGCGAGGCCAGGTAGGCCTCTACAGGATCCTCCTCGACGCGGGCCTTGCCCTTGCCGCGCCCCGAATCCTCCGCGTCGTCGTCCTTCGGCGCGGAGGCGTACTTCAGGAGCTCGGCCCGGCGCACGACCACCGCCCGGCTCGCGGCGAAGAGCGAGCCCGTGCGCGCCGCCGCCAGCACGTCCTCCCAGCGCGCCTCGTCCCCGTAGAGCACGCTCACCGACTCGTGGCGCTCGCCTGGAACGGCCGCCGCCAGTACGCGCTCGAGCGCGGCCTCGGCGAGGTAGGAGTCCTCCCCGACGATCGCCTGGACCGGGGCCGGCTGCGTGCTGCGCGCCACCGGGGCTAGAACGCCTCCAGCATCGCCGCCACCAGGCTGCGCGCGAAGGCGTTCGCGAGGCGCTCGACCGACTGCTCCTCGCGGTCGAAGTAGTTCTGCGACTGCTCGCCCATGTCGTACTCGTCGCGCTGGGAGAAGGAGTCGTTCGACCAGATCGGATCGGCCTGCCCGATCTTGCGGTAGACGACGCTGGCCACGAGGGTGATCGCGTAGCGCGTCGCCTGCGTGAGCCCGGTGTCGCTCGAGAAGCCGACCGGCGCCACGTTGAAGGACAGGATCTCGCCCTCCACCACGGCGTCGACGCCCGCCGCGTCGCGCACGACGCTGAAGCGCCCGCGCTTCAGCAGCTCCGCCATCACGGCCTGGGTGACGTGGGTGTCGAGGCTCAGCTTGCCGGTGCGGTCCTTGAAGAGCGGCACGCCGATGCGCTTGACGGAGGCGTCCGTCGTGATGCCCCTGCCCTGCAGCGAGTAGCCGCAGCCTGCGGCCAGAGCGCCGGCGGCCGCCGCCAGCACGTGGCGCCGTCTCATCGCACCACCAGGCTCACGAGCCGGCCCGGGACCACCACGAACTTGACCATCTCCTTGCCCTGCAGGTGCTCGGCCACGCGCGGCTCGGCGAGCGCCAGGCCGCGGATCTCGTCCTCCCGCGCCTCGCGCGCCACGGTGATGCGGCCGCGAACCTTGCCGTTCACCTGGACGGCGAGCTCGACCTCGTCCTCGCGGGCGGCGGCGGCGTCCAACGCCGGCCACGCCTCGCGAACCAGGCTCGTGGCGTGCCCGAGCCGCGCCCAGAGCTCCTCAGAGACGTGGGGCGTGAACGGGTTGAGCAGCTTGACCAGCGTCTCGAGCGCCTCGCGCAGCGCCTCGCGTCCCGGGCCGGACGCGACCTCTGCTTCGACGCGCTGGATCTCGTTCTTGAGCTCCATGAGCGCGGCGACGGCCGTGTTGAGCTGGATCCGCTCCTCGATGTCGTGCGTCACGCGCTGGATCGTCTGGTGCACCTTGCGGCGCAGGTCGCGCGCGGACGCCGGCAGCTCGCCGGGAAGCGCCTGGCGCGGCTCCTTCGCGAAGGCGTCGGCGTGCCGGTCGAAGAGCCGCCACACCTGCTGGAGGAAACGGTGCGGCCCCTCGATGCCGCTCTCGCTCCACTCCATCGGGAGCTCCGGCGCACTGGCAAAGACGATGTAGAGCCGCAACGTGTCGGCCCCGTAACGCGCGATCACGTCGTCCGGAGCGACCGTGTTGCCCTTCGACTTCGACATCACCTCGCCGTCCTTGTGGACCATACCCTGCGGGAAGAGGCGCGTCACCGGCTCGTCGATCGTCACGAGGCCGAGGTCGCGCATCATTTTGGTCCAGAAGCGCGAGTAGACGAGGTGCAGGATCGCGTGCTCGATGCCGCCCACGTAGAGGTCGATCGGGAACCAGTAGCGCACCGCGGCCTGGTCGAAGGGGCCGTCGGTCTTCGTCGGCGAGAGGTAGCGGTAGAAGTACCAGGACGAGTCGACGAAGGTGTCCATGGTGTCCGTCTCGCGGCGCGCCTTGCCGCCGCACTTCGGGCAGCGGGCCTCCGACGAACGCCTTGACCTTCTCGAGCGGGTTGCCGCCTTCGCCGGTGAACGGGGCGTCTTCGGGGAGCACGACCGGGAGCTCCGCGTCCGGCACGGGCTGCATGCCGTCCGTGTCGCAGTAGACGACCGGGATCGGCGTGCCCCAGTAGCGCTGGCGGCTGATCAGCCAGTCCTTGAGGCGGTACGTGATCGTCGGCTTGCCGATGCCCTTCGCCTCGGCCCAGGCGGCCATCTTCGGGATCGCGTCTTCGGCCGGGAGGCCGTCGAACGCGCCGCTGTTCACGACCTTTCCTGGGCCCACGTACGCGGTCGCCAGCGTGTCGCCCTCGAGCTTCTCGCCCTCGGGCTGGATGACGACCCGAACCGGGAGGTCGTACTTGCGCGCGAACTCGAAGTCGCGCTCGTCGTGCGCCGGGACCGACATGATCGCGCCGGTGCCGTAGCCCATCAGCACGAAGTTGCCGACCCAGATCGGGATCGTCTCGTTCGTGAACGGGTTCGTCGCATGGCGGCCGGTGAAGACGCCTTCCTTCTCGACCTTGCCCTCCAGGCGCGCGCGGCGGTCCTGCGCGCGGAGCCGCCCGATCTGCCTCCTTGCGCTTCGCCGTGTCGGGCAGGCCCGTGAGGAGCGAGTCGACCATCGGGTGCTCGGGCGCCAGCACCATGAAGGTCGCGCCGAAGATCGTGTCCACCCGCGTCGTGAAGATCCGGATGCTCGGGAAGCCCTCGACCGGGAAGTCGACAAAGGCGCCGTGCGACTTCCCCACCCAGTTGCGCTGCTGCTGGAGCACGCGCTCGGGCCAGGTCGAAAGCTCGGCCATGTCGTCGAGGAGCGCGTCCTGGTAGGCGGTGATGCGCAGGAACCACTGCTCCATGTCGCGCTGCTGGACGACGCTCCCGCAGCGCCAGCAGTGCCCGCCCTCGGCCTGCTCGTTTGCGAGCACCGTGAGGCAGGACGGGCACCAGTTGACAGGCGCCTTGGCACGGTACGCGATGCCCTTCTCGAGCATGCGCAGGAAGAACCACTGATTCCAGCGGTAGTACTCGGGATCGCAGGTCGCGATCTCGCGGCTCCACGGATAGCTGAAGCCGAGCCGCTGGAGCTGGCGCTTCATTCCCGCAATGTTGGCGCGCGTCCACTTCTCGGGGTGGATGCCCTTCTTGATCGCGGCGTTCTCCGCAGGCAGCCCGAGCGCGTCCCACCCGATCGGGTGCATCACGTTCATCCCGCGCATGGTCTTGCAGCGCGAGATGACGTCGGTGATGCAGTAGTTGCGGACGTGCCCGACGTGGATGTCGCCCGACGGGTAGGGCAGCATCTCCAGACAGTAGAACTTGGGCCGCTTCGGGTCCTCTTTGACCTCGAAAACCCCGCTCTCGGCCCACTTCTCCTGCCAGCGGGTCTCGATCTCCTGGAAGTCGTAGTCGGCCATGGGTGTCGGAAACGAGCCAGCTTAGCATGGCGGTGCGCGGCGCTCCGAGGGCCGCGGCGGCGCCGTTCCAGGCAAAACCCACGAGGGGACGCGCGTCTGCTCCGCTGTGACCGACTCGTCCTGGGAGGAGTTGTCCGGCTGGCCCTCCATCGCTCGCCGCGGCCCGAGACATCCTGGGGTTGCCCTGCCGCACAGGCCAAGGAGGGCAGCCTCGAGCTGAGTACCCCGCGTACGTGTCGGCAGAAAATGTCGGGGGCCCCTTGACAAGATTCGAGACCGCACCGCGTGGCGTGCGCGGAGCCTCTCCGGAATGCGCA
This sequence comes from uncultured Acidobacteriota bacterium, assembly GCA_963740655.1. Lineage (GTDB taxonomy): Bacteria > Acidobacteriota > Vicinamibacteria > Fen-336 > Fen-336 > DATBSL01. The sequence goes on along the minus strand of CAVUFF010000007.1, from coordinate 316,501 downwards.
CCTGGCGCACGCCGTTCCCTTCCGCGCCACTCCGCTCGGCGACAGTTCGTTCGAGCCGACGCACGCGCTTTGCGCAGCCCGCTCGGCCTCGGAGGTGGCGCGCGAAGGGCTGCCTATATTGAAGCCATGAAAACAGAGACCTCGCTCCGCGCCATTCCAGACGACGAGCTGCTCCGCCGTCTCAGGGACATCGTGTCGCGCTCGCGCCGAGTCGAGGCGGAGCTCGTCGCGCACATCGGCGAGGTCGACAGCCGAAGGCTCTTCGCCCGCTTCGCATTCCCATCGATGTTCGCCTACTGCACCGAAGGCCTGCACCTCTCGGAGGCCGAGGCCTATCGCCGCATCACGGTGGCCCGCGCCGCACGCCAGCACCCGGAGGTCTTGGAGGCTCTCCGGGACGGCCGGCTCCAACTGAGCGGCCTCGCGCGGCTCGTGCCGCTCCTGACTGCGGACAACTACGTGGCGCTCCTCGAACGAGCGACGCGCCTGACGACGCGGCAGATCGACGTGCTCGTTGCTGAGCTGGCACCGCGGCCGCACGTCCCTTCTGCGATCCAGAAGCTTCCGCAGAAGCGAGAAGCCCTTTCGCCGCCCGGCGGGGCCCAGGCGCTGTGTCTGCCTTCTCCCGCCGAAGTCTTCCCGGAACGAGTCGAGGCGCACTCCGCCGTCCCGCCGCCCCACGAACTCGTCGCGCGACGAGTTGTGACGCAGCCCGCGACGACTCCAGAGGCCCTCCCGACCCTCCTCCCACCGTCACGGAGAGCCGTCGAGCCACTGGCGCCTGCCCGCTTCAAGGTCCAGTTCACCGCTAGTGCCGATCTGCGCGACAAGCTCGAGCGGCTCACGGCGCTCCTGCGCTCGGAGGTCCCTGACGGCGACCTCGCGGCGGTCATCGATCGGGCCGTCACCGAGAAGCTGGAGCGGATCGAAGCCCGGCGGTTCGGCAAAACCATGGCGCCGCGCAAGTTCCTCGCGGAGACGGACACATCGGCCGCCTCACGTCACATCCCGGCTTCGGTTCGCCGCGTCGTCCGCCAGCGCGACGGTGAGCAGTGCCGTTTCGTGGACGAACAGGGGCGGCGTTGCTCCGAGAGGCACCGGCTCGAGTTCCATCACCGGCGTCCGTTCGGCATGGGCGGAGACCACAGCCCCGGCAACATCGGCCTGCTCTGCCGCACCCACAACCGGTACGTCGCCGACCACGACTATGGCCCTGAGGCGATCAGGCGCCACCTGCAGCGGCAGGACTCACAGGCCCCGCCTCAGACTGACGGCCCGTGAACGCTCCGCCTCGGTCCGTCACGCCGATCGCGTGACCCTCTCCAGCCTGACTCCGCGCTCCGGCGGTTTGGCGTCGATGGAGTCAACGGCTCGACCCGCTAGGCCTTCGCCCTCAGCCGCTCCGCCACCAGCTCGGCCAGGTCCTTGACCTTGACCTTCTCGTCGATGCCCTTGGCCTTCGTGCCGTCGGTCATCATCGTCATGCAGAACGGGCAGCCGACGGCGACGGTCGAGGCGCCCGTCGCGAGCGCCTGCTCGGTGCGCTCGATGTTGACGCGCTTGCCGATGCGCTCCTCGAGGAAGATGCGGCCGCCGCCGGCGCCGCAGCAGAAGCCGGTCTTGCCGCTGTTCGTCATCTCGACGGCCCTGGCGCCGATCCGCGTCAGGACGTCGCGCGGCTCGGCGACCGTGTCGTTGTAGCGCGCCAGGTAGCAGGGATCGTGGAAGGTCACGAGCTCCTCGCCGCTCTTCGCGAGGTCGAGCGGCACGCGGCCTGCCGCGAGCAGCTCCGAGAGCAGCTGCGAATGGTGCACGACCTGGTACTCGCCGCCGTGCTCGCGGTACTCCTTGCCCAGGCTGTTGAGGCAGTGCGGGCAGGTCACGAGCATCTTGCGGAAGCGGTAGGGCTTGAGCGTCTCGACGTTCTGCTTGGCGAGCTCGGCAAAGACGTACTCGTTGCCGAGGCGCCGGGCCGGGTCGCCGTTGCACCGCTCCTCGGTCCCGAGCGTCGCGAAGTCGACGCCGGCCGCCTTCAGGATCCGCACGAGCGCCTGGTTCGTCTTGCGCGCGCGCGGATCGGTCGCCCCCGCGCAGCCGACCCACAGCAGGTACTCGACCTCACGACCCCCCTGCTCGCTCATCAGCGGCACGTCGAGCCCCTCGGCCCACTCGAGCCGCCGGTCGGGCCCGAGGCCCCAGGGGTTGCCCTTCGTCTCGAGCCCTTTGAACGCGTTCGTCGCCTCCTGCGGGAAGCTCGGACTCCATCATCACGAGGCTCTGGCGCAGGCCCAGCAGCGTGCCGGGGACCGAGTCGATCAGCACCGGGCACGCCTGCACGCACGCGGCGCACGTGGTGCAGGCCCAGAGCTCGTCCGTATGGACCTGTCCGTCGACCTCCGCGTAGCCTCCGTCGTCCCTCACGGCGCCGGTCTTGCCGCGGTCGATCGCCGTCTCCGAGACGAGCGGCGTCTGCTTGCGGTCCCGCAGGTTGACCTTGACGTCGTGCAGCACCTTCATCGGCATCAGCGGCTTGCCGGTCGCGTGCGCCGGGCAGACGGCGTTGCAGCGGCCGCACTCGGTGCAGGCGAACGAGTCGAGCAGGCTCTTCCACGGCAGCTCCTGCACGCGGTCGATCCCGAACTTCTCGGTCGTCTCGAAATCGATGCGCGGCGGCAGGCCGTAGCGCGTACGCCGGAAGAAGTAGAGGTTCGGCCACGCGAAGACGAGGTGCATGTGCTTCGTGGTCGGCAGGTAGGCCGCGAAGCCCAGGAAGACGAGCGTGTGCGCCCAGAAGCCCAGGCCGCGGAGCGAAACCACCTCGGGCGTCGGGACGAAGGCGAGCGCGCCGGCGATCGCCGCGCTCACGGGCTGCGTCCAGGCCGCAGCGTCGACTCCCAGCCGTTGCCGGAGCAGGAGCGACGGGCCGGCGAGCATGAAGAACGTCACGTAGAGCGCGACGAGGAACCACAGGATGCGCTCGCCGTCCGCGGAGCGCGGCAGCTGGCGCGGCGGCCGGCCCAGGATGCGGCGCGCGAGCGCGACCGCGGACGCAACGAGCACGGCGACCGCGAAGAGGTCCTGGCTCAAGTGATAGGCGCTCGTCAGACCGGCAGGCAGCATCTGCTCGTAGGCGAAGGGCCGCCTGCCGAGCGGGACCAGGAACGAGGTCAGCCCCTCGAGGATCACCTCGAGGTGCCCCACGCCCAGCACGAAGAAGCCGAACAGGAAGATGGCGTGAAGCAGTCCCGCGCTCGGATCCTCCATCAGCTTGCGGTGGCCGAAGGAGAGGCTCGCGAGCCTTGCGAAGCGCTCGGCGGGCGCGTCCTTCAGGTTCTCGTCGCTCCGAGCGCCGGTCGCCACGAGCGTCGACAGCCGCCGGAGCTCCCGCGCCATGAAGCCGAACGCGACGACCGTGAGGGCCGCGACCAGTACCGACTGCAGCACCGCGAGCATGGCCATCACGCCGCCGCGGAGGTGCTCTCAGCCGCGCGAGGCCCGATGGGCCTTGGCGGCCTCCGTGAGGCGCGGCAGGATCTCGAACACGTCGCCCACCAACCCGTAGTCGGCGACCTTGAAGATCGCGGCGTCCTTGTCCTTGTTGATCGCGACGATGTACTTGGACGACGACATCCCGGCCAGGTGCTGGATCGCGCCGCTGATCCCGCACGCGATGTAGAGGGACGGCGAGACGGTGCGGCCCGTCTGTCCCACCTGCAGTTGATGGTCGACCCAGCCGGCGTCCACCACGGCGCGCGAGGCGCCCACCGCGGCGCCGAGCGCCTCGGCCAGCTTCTCGACGAGGTGGAAGTGCTCCGGTCCCTTCAAGCCGCGGCCGCCCGAGACGATGATCTGCGCCTCGCCGAGCTGCACCTTGCCCTGCGCGGTGGCGGTCACGCCCGTCACCTTGGCACGCGACGAGGAGTCGACGCTGGCGCGAGTGATGTTGACCGCTCGGCCCGGATCCTTCGGTCCCAGCGGAAAGACGTTGGGACGCAGCGTCGCCATCTGCGGCTCGCCGACCCACTCGACCGTCGCGTAGGCCTTGCCCGCGTACATCGGGCGGCGAGCGACCAGCCGGCCGTCCTTGACCTCGAGCGCCACGCAGTCGGTGGCGAGCCCGGCCGAGGCGCGCGCCGCCACGCGCGGAGCGAGGTCCTTGCCCATCGCCGTGAACGGGATCAGCACCACCGACGGCTTCGCTTCGGAGATCGCGTGGGCGAGGGCGCGCGCGTAGGACTCCGTGGCATACGAACCGAAGGCGGCATCGTCGAAGACGACGACCTCATCGGCGCCCTGGGCGGTCAGCTCGGCGGCGAGCGGCTCGCTGCCGGGCCCGATCACGACCGTGGTGACGGACGCGCCGAGCGGGCCCGCGAGGCGCCGCGCTTCCGAGACCGTCTCGAGCGCGGCGCGGCGCAGCGTGCCGTCGCGCTGCTCGGCGAACGTCAGGATCACCGACACGTTAGATCACCTTGGCTTCTTCGTGCAGCAGGCGGACGAGCTCCCGGGCCTGCGCTTCCGGATCGCCCTCGATCATGCGGACGGGCGGCCGCGGCGGCGGCAGCTCGAGCTTCGCCACGCGCAGCTTCGGCGCGAGCGCCGCCGCGTCCAGGCCGATCCCGGCGAGGTCGACGACCGTGAGCGGCTTCTTCTTGGCCGCCATGATGCCCTTGAGCGCGGCGTAACGCGGCTCGTTGAGGCCCTTCTGCGCCGAGATCACGGCGGGCAGCGACGTCGTCCAGGTCTCGCGGGCGCCCTCGACCTCGCGTTCGACGGTCGCCTGGCCCTCGCCGATCTCGATTTTCACCGCGACCGTCACCTGCGGCAGGTCCAGGAGCTCGGCCAGCATGCCGGGCACCTGGCTGTGGTCGCCTCCGACGCCCTGCTGCCCGCAGAGGACGAGATCGACAGCGCCGAGCGTGCGGATCGCCGCGGCGAGCGCGCGCGCCGTACCGAGGGGGTCGGTCGCCGCGAGCGCGTCGTCCTTCACGTGAACGGCCGCGTCGGCGCCCATCGCGAGCCCCGTGCGCAGCGCCTGCTGCGCGCGCTCGGGGCCGGCGCTCACCAGCACGACCTCGCCCCCCTTCGCTTCCTTGATCCGGAGCGCCTCCTCGATCGCGAACTCGTCGTATGGCGAGACGATCCAGGTCTGGACGTCCGCCTCGGAGATCGCGTTCCCCGAAGGCGCGAGCTTCACGCGTGTCTCGGTGTCCGGGACCTGCTCGACGCAGACGACGATCTTCATGTGCCGCCTTCGTAGCGCTTCATGAGCAGGGCGCCGTTCGTCCCGCCGAAGCCGAACGAGTTGCTGAGCGCGTAGCGGACCGCCGTCTTGCGCGCCGCATTCGGCACGCAGTCGAGGTCGCACTCGGGGTCCTGGTTCTCGAGGTTGATCGTGGGCGGCAGCACCTGGTCGCGGATCGCGAGCGCCGTGATGCCCGCCTCGAGGCCGCCGGCCGCGCCGAGCAGGTGGCCGGTCATCGACTTCGTCGACGACAGCGCCAGCGAGCGCGCGTGCTCGCCGAAGACGCTCTTGATGGCGATCGTCTCGACCACGTCGCCGCGCGGGGTCGAGGTGCCGTGGACGTTGATGTAGTCCACCACCTCGGGCGCGACGCCAGCGTCGGCGAGCGTCGCGCGCATCACGCGCACCGCCCCGTCGCCGTCCTCGCTCGGGGCGGAGATGTGGAACGCGTCGCCCGACATGCCGTAGCCGACGAGCTCGCAGTAGACCTTCGCTCCGCGCGCGCGGGCGTGCTCGAGCTCCTCGAGGACCAGGATGCCGGCGCCCTCGCCCATCACGAAGCCGTCGCGGTCCTTGTCGAACGGCCGCGAGGCCTTCTCGGGCGCGTCGTTGCGCGTGGACAGCGCGCGCATCGAGCAGAAGCCGGCGACAGCCAGCGGCGAGATCGCGGCCTCCGAGCCGCCGGCGATCATCAGGTCGGCGTCGCCGCGCTGGATCAGCCGGAACGAGTCGCCGATCGCGTGGGCGCCGCTCGTGCAGGCGGTGGCCGTGGCCGAGTTCGGACCCTTGGCGCCGGCGCGGATCGAGACCCAGCCCGAGGCCAGGTTGACGATCGCGGACGGGATGAAGAACGGGCTCACCCGGCGCGGGCCGCCGTTCATGAGCTCCGTGTGCTCGCGCTCGATCGTGGCGAACCCGCCGATCCCGCTGCCGATGTAGACGCCCACGCGCGGCGCGAGCGCGGGGGTGATCTGGAGCCGGCTGTCCTCGCGCGCGAACTGCGCGGCCGCGACCGCGAGCTGGATGAAGCGGTCGACCTTCTTCACCTCCTTCTTCTCGAAGAAGGCGAGCGGGTCGAAGCCCTTGACCTCGCACGCGAAGCGCGTGGAGTGCTGCGAGGCGTCGAAGAGCGTGATCGGGCCCGCCCCGGAGCGGCCCGCGAGCAGACACTGCCAGGTCTCCTCGGTGCCGATCCCGAGCGGGGACACGAGCCCCACCCCTGTCACGACGACTCTGCGCTTGGCGGTCACGGCCTCGTCCTCGCGGGCTCCCGGGCTACTTCTTGCCCGAGTGCTTCTCGATGTAGTCGATCGCTTCCTTGACGCGGGTGATCTTCTCGGCGTCCTCGTCGGGGATCTCGACGCCGAACTCCTCCTCGAGGGCCATCACCAGCTCCACGGTGTCGAGGCTGTCGGCGCCGAGGTCGTCGACGAACGAGGCCTCCGGCGTGACGGTCTCCTCCTCGACTCCCAGCTGGTCCACGATGATCTTCTTGACTCGGTCGGCAACAGGCTCCATGTCGCAGGTTCCTCCGGAAAGATCCCCTGCCGCCCGCGGGCCGGGGAGAAACAGATTCTACATGTGGAAGCCGCCGTCGACGGCCAGCACCTGGCCGGTGACGTAGGCGGCGGCGTCGGAGACCAGGAAGAGCGCGGCCCCCGCCACGTCCTCCGGCCGCCCGACGCGTCCGAGCGGGATCGCGCCGAAGACGGCCTCGCGCGCCTTGTCGGACATGGCGGCGGTCATGTCGGTCTCGATGAAGCCGGGCGCTATGGCGTTCACGGTGATCCCGCGCGAGGCCACCTCGCGCGCCACCGACTTGGTGAAGCCCACGAGGCCCGCCTTGCTCGCGGCGTAGTTCGCCTGGCCCGCGTTGCCGCCCAGCCCCACCACCGAGGAGATCGTCACGATGCGGCCGCTCCTCTGCTTCAGCATCGGCTTGAGCACGGCCTGGGTGCAGAGGAACGCTCCGGTGAGGTTCGTGTCGATCACCTGGCGCCACTCCGTCGTCCTTCATCCGCAGCAGCAGGTTGTCGCGCGTGACGCCGGCGTTGTTGACCAGGTGGTCGACGCGGCCGTGTGTCGCGACGACGTGCGCGACGCCCGCCTCGACGGAGGCGCGGTCCGCGACGTCGAGTGCTAACGGCCTCGGCCTTGCCGCCCTTCGCCTGGATCGCGGCCACCGCCCTCGGCCAGCTTCGCCGTGTCGCGCGCGGCGAGCACCACCGTGGCGCCCTCCGCGGCGAACGCCTCCGCGATCGCGCGCCCGATCCCGCGCGAGGCGCCCGTCACCAGCGCGACCCGACCTCGCAGAGCAGGCCCATCACCCCTCCACGCGCTCTGCCAGGGCCGTCGCCGTGGTCTCGAGCGCGTCCGGGGTCCTCGACGTTCAGCACCCGCGCTCCCTTCGCGATCTTCCGCACGAGCCCGCTCAGCACCGTGCCGGGGCCCACCTCCACGAAGGTCGAGACGCCCTCGGCGGCGAGGCGCTCGACCGACTGCTGCCAGCGCACCGTGCCCGAGACCTGCCGCACGAGGCCGGCTCGCGGCAGGCGGCGGCGTCGCGCACGAGCGCCGCGTCGACGTTGTTCACCAGGGGAGGCGTCGGGGTCGCGGAACGGCCAGACCGCGCGAGCTCCGGCCGCGAGCCGGTCCTGCGCCGGCCGCATCAGGGCGCAGTGGAACGGAGCCGACACGGGCAGCGGCACCGCGCGCTTGGCGCCCGCCGCCTTGCACCGCCGCGATGCCCGCGCCACGGCCGCGGCATGTGCCCGGCGATCACGACCTGGCCCGGCGAGTTGACGTTGGCGGGGGCGACGACCTCGCCCTGCGCCGCCTCGCCGCAGGCCGCCTCGATCGCGGCGAGGTCGAGGCCGAGGATGGCGGCCATCGCCCCGACACCGACGGGCACGGCCTCCTGCATGTACTGCCCGCGGCGCCTGACGGTGCGCAGCGCGTCCGCGAGCGAGAGCGCGCCGGCGGCCACGAGCGCCGAGTACTCGCCCAGGCTGTGGCCGGCGACGCAGTCGGGTCGCACGCCGCGCGCGAGCAGCGGCTGCAGCGCGGCGAGGCTCGTCGCGAGGATCGCCGGCTGCGTGTTGGGCGTGAGCTGCAGCTCCGCCTCGGGCCCCTCGAAGCAGAGCCTCGAGAGCGCGAAGCCGAGCGCCGCGTCGGCTTCGCTCGAACACCTCGCGGCTCGTCGGGAAACGCACGCGGCGAGTGCTCTGCCCATGCCGACCTGCTGGGATCCCTGGCCGGGGAACACGAAGGCGATCACGCGCGGGCCCCGGCGCGGGCCACGGGCGCCGCCGGGGCGTCGCCGTCGGCGCCGAGCGCCGCGATCTCGTGCTCGATCGACGCGTTGACGCCGCTCGCGAAGAAGGCGGCGGCGCTGTGGATCCCCGCCTCGATCGCGGGCGCACCCGACTTGCCGTGGCCGATCAGGCAGCAGCCCTTGAGGCCGAGGAGCGGCGCCCCGCCCACCTCGGCGGGGTCGCTCCGGCGCCGCGCGGCGGCGAAGGCCGGCCGCAGCAAGAGCGCGCCGAGGATCCCGCGCGGGCCGCGCGGGATCGAGTCGCCGAGCAGTTCGAGCGTCAGCCCGGCGGCCGCCTCCGAGGCCTTGAGCGACCACGTTGCCCGTGAAGCCGTCCATCACCACGACGTTCACCTTGCCGCTGAAGAGGTCGTGGCCCTCGACGTTGCCGGCGAACTCGAGGCCCGAGCGCTTGAGCAGCGTCGTGCGCCTCGCGCACGAGCTCGTTGCCCTTCGTCTCCTCCTCCCCCACGCTCATCAGCCCGACGCGCGGCCGGGCGATCCCGAGGACACCGCGCGCGTAGGCGCTGCCCATGACCGCGAACTCCTCGAGCTGGCGCGGGCTGCACTCGGCGTTGGCGCCGACGTCGATCAGCACCGTGCGCCCGTGGCGCGTCGGCACGACCGCCGCGAGCGCCGGGCGGCCGATCCCCTCGAGCGTCCCGAGCACGCGCCGGGCGATCGTCCAGCAGGCGGCCGTGTTGCCGGCGGAGAAGAACGCGTCGGCCCGGCCGTCGCGCACGCGCTCGAGCCCGACCTGGATCGACGAGCGCTTCTTGAGTGTCGCCAGGCTGAGCTTCTCGCCCATCCCGACCGTTTCCGGCGCGTCGGCGACCTCGATGGACGCGGCGCCGGAGACGGCTTTTCGGAGCGCCTCGCGCAGCGTCGCCTCGGGCCCGACGAGGCACACGGCGACCCCGCGGCGGCTCGCGGCGAGCGCGCCCTCGACCACGACCGGGACGCCGTGGTCGCCGCCTGTGGCGTCGACGGCGACGCGCGGGGCCGCTGCGCTCAGGCTTCCTCGCCTCCGGCGACCGCCTTGCCCTTGTAGTAGCCGCAGCGCGGGCAGACGCGGTGCGGCAGCTTGGGCTCGTGGCAGTTCGGGCAGACGCTCAGGCCCGGGGCCTGGAGGTGGTCGTGCGCCCGGCGTTTGCCGGTGCGGGCTTTGGAATGGCGGCGCTTGGGGTTGGGCATCGTCTGACTCCTAGCTCTTCTGGAACAGTTTGCCGAGCGGCGCGAGCCGCGGGTCCTTCGGCTCCTCGACCGGCGGGCACGCGCACGGGCCCTCGTTCAGGTTCCGGCCGCAGCTCGCGCAGCGGCCGCGGCAGTCCTCGCGGCAGAGCCGTTTGAACGGCAGGCCGAGGATGATCTGCTCGCGCAGGACCTCGCCCAGGTCGAGCTTCTCGCCGTCGTAGTAGCCCACGACGACGTCGCGGTCCGTGAGCTCGACCTCCTCCTCCTCCTCCTGCAGGCGGCCCTGGACGCGCGGCAGGTAGAACAGGTCGAGCTCGTTGCCGACGGGCAGCTCGTAATTCTCGAGGCAGCGGCCGCACTCGGTCGCGACCTGGCCCGACAGCCGTCCCCGGACGTGCAGGGTGGTCCCATCCACCAGGTCGACCTTGCACGCGATCCGCACCGGCGCCGTGAGGCGGAACTCCGTCTCGCTCTCGAGATGGAGCGCGGCGCTGTCGAGGAGCTCGTCGAGGTCGAGCCCCTCGGGCGGAATCCGGGGGATGTCGATGAGCAGCATGAAGACCACCGCAAACTTACAAATTCTACTGATCCACGGCCCGCGGTCAAGGCGGCGCACCGGGGGGCGCGCTCTCGAGCCGGGCCAGGACGGCAAGGACTGCGCGTCCCCCGCCTCCGCGAACCAGTGGACGTCGGCCTGGTGGCGGAACCAGGTCATCTGCCGCTTTGCGAAGCGCATCGTCTCGGTGACGATCGCCTGCTCCGCCGCGGCGGGCTCGAGCTCGCCCCGCAGGAGCGCTATGGCCTGTCGATAGCCGATCGCCGCGAGCGGCCGCGGCAGCGGCTCGCCGAAGCGCGCCACGAGCCCGCGCACCTCGTCGAGGAGGCCGCGTTCGAGCATCGCGCGCGTCCGGAGGACCACGGCCTCCCGCAGGCGCGCGCGGTCCGGGTCCAGGCCGACGACGAGCTTCGGCCCCTCGAGGGGGGGCGGTGTCTGGGACTGCTGGGCGGTGATCGGCCGGCCCGTGAGCCAGTAGACCTCGAGCGCGCGCACGATCCGCACGCGGTCGTTCGCGTGGGTGCGCCGAGCCGCCAGCGGGTCGAGGTGCCTGAGCAGCCGATGCAGCCGCGGGTTGCCGAAACGGGAAGCGAGACGCTCGAGGCGTGCCCGCAACGCCGTGTCGCGCGACGGACCCTCGAAGAGCCCCTGCAGCAGCGCCTTCAGGTAGAGGCCCGTGCCGCCGGCCACGATCGGCAGGCGGCCGCGCTCCCGGATCTCGCGGGTCGCGCGGCGAGCGAGGCGCGCGTAGTCGGCGGCCGAGAACGGCTGGTCCGGCTCGACGACGTCGATCAGGTGGTGCGGCACGCTCGCGCGCTCCTCGGGCGTCGCCTTCGCGCTGCCGATGTCGAGCCCGCGATAGACCTGGAGGCTGTCGCAGGAGACGATCTCGCCATGGCACTCGCGCGCCAGCCGCAGCGCGAGGGCGCTCTTGCCGGAGGCGGTCGGACCGACGAGCGCGATCAGCGGAGCGGCCACAGCCGCCAGAGCGCCGCGAGCAGGAGCAGAGCCGCAGCAGGACCGCTCCCTGGACCTGCAGGCGCTGGCCGGGGCTCACCGCGGCGGGCGGAGCTCCCGCAAGAGCGCCGTCTCGTGGTCGGGCCCGAGCGTGCGCTTCACCGCCAGGAGCTCGGCGTACAGCAGCTCGTTGAGCGCGTCGACGAGCGCCGAGCGGCGCCTGTCCTGCGGCAGGCGGGCCAGGTTCCGCTCGACCGCCGCCTCGTCGAGCCCGCCGTCGGCGCGCAGCGCGACGTCCTGCAGAACCTCGGGGCGGCTCTGGCGCACCGTGCCCAGGTACTTGGCGAGGACACTCTCGGCGATCGGGCCGACCTCGCGCACCATGTAGGCGAGCACGTGGCGGTACATCTTGTTGAAGGAGTCGACGAGCGCGAGCTCGGTGTCCTCCGGCACGAAGTCCTGGTCGAGCGCGCGCACCTTGCGGCCGCGCGAGCGTACGACGCCCGTCGCCAGGAAGGCCGCGAGCGCCTTCTGCGTCTCCGCCTCGCCGGCCTCGCTCTCGTGGCTGAGCTCGAGCACGGTCTTCTCGCCGTCGACGAGCGACAGCACGTGCGTCTCCCACGCCTCGAGCAGTCCGGCGGCCGGGGTGCTGCCGCGCTCGAGCACCAGGTAGCCGTCGAGCTCGCGCCCGCGCAGCGCCGCCTGCGGCTCCATCCGGCGCATGCCCTCGAGCACGAGCGCCGTCACGTCGAGGTCGACGGTGATGCGTTCCTTCTCGGGCAGGACCGACTCCTCGAAGTGGAACTGGCCTTCGTCCCACTGGAACACGCTGAACACGATCTCGCGCACCTGGCTCTGCACGCCCGACCACAGCTCCGCCGGCGAGAGCGCGCCGCTCTCGACCAGCACGCGGCCCTGGCGCCGCCCCTGGACCATGCCGCGGATCGACGCCTCGTTCTGGGTGGGCGTGATCTTGCCGCCGCGCAGCAGCACCTCGCCGAGGCGGTCGGTCGGGAGATTGCTGGTCGCGAAGACGACGCGGCCGGCCTTCAGGTAGAGCGCCTTGCGCGCTCCTCCCGCCGTGAGCGCCAGGATCCCGGTCGCGTTCTGCTGCTGCAGCTCGCGCAGCAGCTCGGGCAGCGGCAGGCGCGCCAGCGTGCCGCGCAGGCCGCCGGGAACAGCGAACGGCTCGAGACGCTTCGCCGGAGTGCCCATGCGTGATTCTGGAAGGACGGCTCGAGGATTCTAGGAGGCGGTGTGGGCGGGTGTCAAAAAGACCGGCCGGTCGCCCTCAAGGAGCGCCGGAGGGAACGCCGGATGCCGCACCGCCCGCGGGCTCGAGCGAGGTCACGCTGATGCCCGTGTAGTAGTGCCTGAGGATCTCCTCGTAGGAGGCTCCGGCCCGCGCCATCCCCGAGGCTCCGAGCTGGCACAGCCCGACGCCGTGTCCCCAGCCGTTCCCCGTGAATACGAAACGCGTCTCGTCGCCGTCGGCCGTCTCCTTGTGCAGTACGAACAGGCTCTCGCGCAGCCGTAGCCCGAGCCGCACGCGCTGCCCGCGCAGCGACAGCTCGCCCTCGCTGCCCACGACGCGCAGCTCCACGACGCGACCGGAGACCCCGACACGCGTCGGAACCAGGTCGAGAACCGTGCCGACGCTGCCGTAGCGCGCTACGTTGCGCGCCACCTCCGTGGCCGCGAGCCGCACCTCCCAGGGCTTGTCGCGCTCGCGGCCGTGACCCCCGGCTGCCGTCTCGGTCGGGCACGCCACGCCGCGCAGGTAGGGCGCGCCGTCCTCGAACACGGCGGTCCCCTCCTCCGTGTGCCCCCCGCAGTTCGAGGTGTAGAAGGCGTGGATCGGCCGGCCACGCCAGGTCGCGACGACGCCGCCCGTCTCCGCGACCGCGCGGTCGGTGAGCGGCTGCTCCGAGGCGTAGCCGCGATACACCTGGCAGGCGGCGGTCGCGCACACGTCGTAGCCCTTCGCGGCGTAGTCGCCGCGGTGCGCGAGCGCGTAGCTGCGCGCGGCCACGGCCTGCGCCTTCTGCGCCTGGAGCTGGGGGAACGCCCGCGGCGCGAGCTCGTTGGGCACGACGCCCCGCAGGTAGTCCTCGAGGTTGACGACGTTCACCACGGTGAGGCGCCCGCTCTCGGCCGGCAACACCTCCAGCACGCCACGGTAAGGCTGGGTGTCCGCGCGCAGCAGCTCCCCGGCGCTCCGAGGCTCGACGATCGCGCGCACCAGCACGTCCCCCGTCTCGCGCAGCCGCACGCGTCCCGTGTCGCCGACGGGCTCGAAGCTCGCGCGGGCGAGCTCGCGCAGCTTCCAGGCTCTCGCGCCGGCCGAGGCACCGTGGACCACGAGGCCCGAGGTCGCGAAGAGGGACGATTGCCGCGCCGCGACGCGCACGCCCACGCGGAGCGACGGCCGCGCGACGAGCGCGTCGACGTCGGGCGGCACCGCCGGCACGAGCGTTTCCAGCGCGAGGTCGCGGGTCGTGGTGCGGCAGCTGGCCGCCATCAACCAGGCTCCCGCCAGCGCCGCGGACCAGGCCAGGCCGGCGTGCCGAACGACGCGGGCGCCGCTCAACCCTGGGGCGTCTCGGGATAGTCGTTGTAGTGGAAGCTCACGTGCATGGTGACTCGAGCCGGGCCGTAGTCGTCTGGCAGCGGCAGCAACTGGCTGCCGCGCAGCGCGAACTCGGCCGCTCTATCGAGCGAGGCCGTCCCCGACGACTTCTCCATCCGCAGCGATGACATCCTCCCGTCGCGCTCAACCACGAACTCGAAATCGACGTGGCCCCGGGAGGCGCCGAAGAGGGCGTTGTTGGGGATGGTCCAGTTCCGGTAGACCTCGTCCTTGAAGCGGTTGATCCAGAGCGTGAAGTCGGCGCCCTGCGGGTCGAAGGAGAGCGCGCCCATCTGCTGGCCGGTCCCGGTCGGGATGCCGGCGTGGGCGTCGCGCATCGCGCGCTGCGACACGCTGTCGACCGCGCTCGCGATCGACGGCCCCATCGGTCCCACGACGGGCTTGCGGCCCTCCTGGCCCGAAGGCGTCTGGCCCAGCAGCCCCGGGGGCAGCTTGAGCCCCTCGCGCCCGGGCTTGGCTTCGGCACCGGCGGCCTTCTGCGCCGTCTCGACCGGCGCGGCAGTGGGTGCCGGTGTCGGTACCGGAGCCGCCCGCGGCGTGGGCATCGGCGGCGCCGGTGTCGTGCCCTTGGCGACCTTCGTGAGGTCGTCGTCCCGGCGGAGGATGAGCTCCTTCTGGCGCACCTCGGAGGGAGGCCCGATGCTGATCCGGTCCTTCTTTCCGGTTGGCGGTCGTCGGAGCCGGAGCGGGAGTCGGTGCAGGGGCCGGCGCCGGGCGGCGCCGCTCGGGCGGCAGAAGCTTCTTGAGCTCCGCCGAGGGCGGCAGGAAGACGATCTGATGCTTTTCCAAAGAGTTGGGATCGAACTCGTCGGCCTTTCGACCCGTAGGCGGGTGACTGACCAGAATCATCAGTATCGTCAGGTGCAGGATTGCCGAGACGAGAAAGCCCTGGCGCTGGTTGAACCGCCTCTGCACGCTCGCCCCGCGTTACCCTCTGCCCCAGTGAGTTGTGTGAGCGAACGAGCCTAGCACGCCGGCCCGCTCCGGCACAACCAACTCCTACCAGATCTGGGAGTTGGCGCGGAACAGACTACAAGAAGTGGGTGCTTTTTCCACGCAAAAGTCAGTGAGCAGCCATCTGCTCGAGGATCTTGAGCGCGAGGGCCAGCGCCCGGCGCCCGTCCTTCCCGGAAACGGCCGGGGCCGAGCGGTCCACGACGGCCTTGGCGAAGCTCTCGATCTGGAGCCTCAAGGGCTCCTGGTCCTTGTCCCCGTGCCGGGCCATGCCGATCCGGGGAGCGCCGCCGTCGGACTCGAGCGTGTAGACCTGGGCCTCGCGGGCCGTGAAGTCGGCCGACACGTACGTCCGCGGCGCGAACACGCGGAACTTGCGGACCTTCTCGAGCGAGACGCGGCTCGCGGTGACGTTGGCGATGAGGCCCGAGGCGAAGCGCAGCCGGGCGTTGGCGATGTCGACCATCGGCGTCAGCACGGGAACCCCCACCGCCTCGATCTGGACGGGCTCCGAGCCGTCGAGCGCAAGCACGATGTCGAGGTCGTGGACCATCAGGTCGAGCACCACGTCCACGTCCAGCGAGCGCGGCGAGAACGAGCCGAGCCGGTGCACCTCGACGAAGCGGGCGCCGCGCCCGGCCTGCAGCAGCGCGGCCGTCGCCGGGTTGAAGCGCTCGATGTGGCCGACCTGCAGGACCCGGTCGCGCTTCGCCGCGCGCGCGATGAGGTCGTCGGCTTCGGCGAGCGTCGCCGTCATCGGCTTCTCGACGAGCACGTCGCGTCCCGCCTCGAGAGCCTGGCGGGCGACGGCGTGGTGCAGCACGGTGGGCACGGCCACGGACACCGCGTCGACGTCCGCGAGCAGCGCGTCGAGGTCGGTGTAGGCCCGGCAGCCGTGCCGCGCCGCGACCTCCTCGGCGCGCGCCGTGTCCGTGTCGTGGACGCCCACGAGCGTCGCGCCCGGCAGGTCCGCCCACACGCGCGCGTGGTGCCGGCCGAGCGCGCCCACGCCCACGACCCCCGCGCGCGGCGCGCGCTCAGCCACGGGCGGCCCCGGCGTCCGGCGGGCGCAGCCCGACGACCGCCAGCCTGTCGCGGTCCGCGCGCGCGAGGAACGCCGCCCGATCGATGAGCAGCGTGCGGCCGGCGTCGACCGCCAGCACGCGCGGCCCCTGCCTCGCGCATGGCGTCGAGCGTGCCCGCCCCCACCACGGGGACGTCGAAGCGCATGTCCTGCTTCGGCTTCGACACCTTGACCACGGCCGTGCCCGGCCCGGCGATCCGGCCCGCGCGCCGGATCACCTCGTCCGTGCCTTCCATCGCCTCGAGCGCCACGGCGGCGCGGCCCTTGACGACGGCGGTCTGGCCGAGGTCCATGCCCGCGAGGACGCGCGCGACGGTCTCGCCGTAGGCGACGTCCTGCTGCTCGTCGCCGTCCGGGCGGCGCCGCGTCATCGGACCCTCCCGCGCCAGCTGGTCTTCCAGGAAGGCGATCGACGGCAGGAGCGTGATGCCGTCGCGGCCGAGCGCGTCGGCGACACCGCCGATCAGGCTGTCGGTGTTCCGGATCGCGAGCCGCGCCAGCACCCCGAGCAGCTTCAGGTCCGGCACGACGTCCGAGAACAGCTGCCGGTGCTGCACCTGGCCCGCCATCACCGCCTCGCGCGCGCCGGCCTGCTTCAGGAGCTCGATGCCGCGGCCGAGCTGGCCGATCGAGATCCAGTGCAGCTCGTCCACCTCGCGCTCGAGCTCGGGCGAGGCCTCCTCGCGGAGAGCGAGCGCCACGACCTTCCGCCCCGCGCGCCGCGCCCCGGCCGCGGCCAGGAACGGGAAGCGTCCGTTGCCCGCGATCAGGCCCAGCGGCTCGCCGGCCACGGCGGCGCTAGGCCTCGGCCTCGTCGTCGCCCAGCGCCCGGCGCCTCTCGAGCACGACACCGCGCTCGGAGGAGCGCACGAAGGCGACGAGCGTGCGCACCTCGTCGGTGAGCGGGCCCTCCGACTCGATCCGGCGCAGGGCCTCGGCGAGCGGCACGGCCCGGGACGACGAGGCGCCGGCAGGCCTGCTTGAGCGCGGCGATCGCCTCGGCGCGAGAAGCCGCGCCGGCGCAGGCCCACGAGGTTCAGGCCGAAGAAGCGCGCGCGGTTGCCGACGGTGAGCGAGAACGGCAGCACGTCCTTGATCGCGACGGTGGCCCCGCCCACGAATGCGTGCGTGCCCACGCGGCAGAACTGATGGACGCCGGACAGGCCGCCGAGCGTCGCGAAGTCCTGCACCTCG
The DNA here is from genome assembly GCA_963740655.1 of uncultured Acidobacteriota bacterium. Classification (GTDB taxonomy): domain Bacteria; phylum Acidobacteriota; class Vicinamibacteria; order Fen-336; family Fen-336; genus DATBSL01. Next base: position 299,354 of record CAVUFF010000007.1, on the reverse strand, counting down.
ACGTGTCCCGAGAGCGCCACGCCGTTGGCCAGGATCGCCTCGTTCCCGACGCTGCAGTCGTGGGCCACGTGCGCCTGCGCCATGAACAGGTTGCCCGAGCCGATCCGCGTCACGCCACCGCCGACGCTCGTCCCGCGGTGGACCGTGCAGCCCTCGCGGAACACGTTGCGGTCCCCGATCTCGACCCGCGTCTCCTCGCCCCGGTACTTGAGGTCCTGCGGCGCGAGCCCGATCGAGGCGAACGGGAAGAAGCGGTTGTGCTCGCCGATCTGCGTGTCTCCGTCGATCACCACGTGGGACTCGAGCAGGCTGCCGCGTCCGAGCCGGACGCGCGGGCCCACGAGGCAATACGGCCCCACCCGCACGCCGGGCTCGAGCACGGCGCCCGGCGCGACGCGCGCGAGCGGGTCCACCTCGGCCGCGGGCAGCGTCGCGACCTGCAGCAGCAGGCGCGCCTCCGCCGCCCGCGCCTCCCCCACGCGCACGTCGCCGCGGAAGCGCGCGAGCTCGCCGCGCCGCTGCTCGAGCTTCACCTCGAGCCGCAGCTGGTCGCCGGGCACGACCGGGCGGCGGAACTTCGTGTCGTCGAAACCCACCACGCGGATCTCGAGCGCGCGCGGGTCGGGCGCGGTCTTGAGCAGCCAGATTCCGGCGGCCTGTGCCAGCGACTCGAGGATCAACACCCCGGGCATCACCGGCTGCCCGGGGAAGTGCCCCGCGAAGAAGTCCTCGTTGCCCGTGACGTTCTTCGTGGCCACGAGCCGCCCGCCGGCGTCGTGCTCGAGGATCCGGTCCACGAGCACGAACGGGTACTGCGTCGGAAGCTGGCGGACCAGCCGCCCGATCTCGCCTGAGCTCAGCGCAGGCGGCCTCCAGCTGCGCGCTGCTCGCCGTGGCTCGGCTACGGCTTGGGGGCGCCGGCCGGCGGCGTCTTGGGGGCCGCGGGCGCGGGCGCCGCAGCGGCGGGCTTGGCCACTTCGTCGGCCTTGCCGATCACGTCGCGCGTGATGTCGAAGTCGCGGTTGATCGTGTAGGCCACCTGCGAGTCGAGAACGAGGTCGAGGCCCTTGTCCTTCGCCACCTGCTCCACGATCGGACGCACCTTCTGCTGGAAGTCGGCCTTGATCGCCTGGGCCTGCTGCTGCGCGCGCTCGCGCATGCGGGTGATCTCGCCCTGGCCGTCCTCGAGGTACGCCTGGCGCTCGCGCGTCTTCCTCACGATGTCCTGCTGCTTCTTGTCGCGCGCCTCGGGGCTCAGCACCGACCCCTGCTTCTCGAGCTCCTCCTGCAGCGTCTTGATCGCCGCGTCCAGCTTGCCGAGCTCGGTCTGCTTCTGCGTCGCCGCGGCGTTGATGTCGTTCTGCAGCTTCTCGAGCTGCGAGGCGTAGCTCTTGCCGAGCTGGCTCTCGGCCGAGACGCGGGCCATGTCGATCACGGCCACGCGCGGCGAGCGCGGCTCCTGCGCGGACGCCGCACCCGCGGCGACCAGGCTTGCGAATAGGGCGACCAGGAACGTCTTCTTCATGTCTTCTCCTTAGAAGGTGGTACCGACGGCGAACTTGAAGGTCGAGTGGGGCGTGTAGAGCCTCTCGATCGGCGTCTCGCGGTTCGGGTTGATCGCGTAGATCAGCCGGAACGGCACGTTCAGCACGGGCATGATGAAACGCACCTCCGCGCCGGTCGAGATGCGGAACTGCGCGATGTCGATCGGGTCGCCCTCGAGGAACGCCTGGCCGGCGTCGAAGAAGCCCAGCAGGCGCACGGGCCCGAACAAGTCGAAGTAGTACTCGGCGTTGAACAGGCCGAACTTGTTGCCGCCCAGCACGCGCCCCTGCGTGTCGACCGGCCCGATGCTCCTGATGTCGTAGCCGCGGATCTGCGTCTCGCCGCCCAGGAAGTAGCGCTGGTAGAGCGGCAGCACCAGGGTGTCGCCGTACTGCTCGATGAGAGCGACCTCGCCGCGGATCCCGAGCGCCATCTTGCGGCCGATCTTGTGGTACAGGATCGCTTCGAGGCTCGGCCGGTAGTAGTTCACCGAGCCGCCGAGCGGCCCGCCCGCGAACATGAACGAGGCCGTGTGGCGCATGCCGGCGCGCGGCGTGTACGGGTTGTCGACGGTGTTGTAGACGAAGCTAGGCGCCACGCGGCTCTCGGTGCGCTTGCCGAAGTCGCCGAACAGCAGCGGGTCGTAGGCGGGGCCCGAGACCGCATTGCCGGCCCCCGGGAAGAACGGGTTCGTGACGTCGGCGGGGTTCGCCTCCGAGAGCCGGATCACCTCGTAGGTGTAGTTCAGGAACGCGCGCGACCACTTGCCGACCATGAAGCCCGTGGTGGCGGTGGCGCCGGTGCTCTCCTGCGTGTAGCCGGCCACGTTCGCGTAGCTGTAATAGGTGATCTTGCGCTTGTAGAGGTCGATCCCGGCGGTGATCGGCCGGTCCATGAAGTACGGCTCGCTCACCGACAGCGAGTAGTTCTTGGTGCGGGCTCCGGTCTGGACGTAGATCTGGAAGGTCTCGCCCGCGCCGAGGAAGTTGGTGGTCGAGAACGAGGCGTTCAGGAACGCGCCCTCGTAGCCCGAGACGCCGCCGCCGAAGGTGAACTGGTTGCGGTTCTGCTCCTGGACCTTGAAGGTCACGTCGACCTTGTTGTCGGCTTCCTGGCTCGGCTGGATGTCGGGCGCGCTCTCCATCGCCTTGAAGTAGCCGAGCTGGTTGACGCGCTTGATCGACATCTTGAGCGCCTCGGTGTTGAAGACGTCGCCCTCGTTCATGTAGATCTCGCGCCTGATCACCTTGTCGCGCGTCGAGTCGTTGCCGGTGAAGTTGAGCTTGCCGAGGAAGTACTGCTTGTCCTCCTCCATCTTCACCGTGACGTCCACCACCTTGCGCTCGGCGTCGGGCTTGCGCTCGGTGCCGCCCGTCCACTGGAAGTAGCCGAGCGAACCGTAGATGTCGCGCAGCTTCTCGTACGCCTTCTTGAAGCGCGAGTCGTTGTAGACGTCGCCCTCGCCCATCTTGAACAGCGCCCGCACGAAGGGCTCCTTGAGCACCGTGAGCCCCTCGAACTTGAGCGTGCCCATCTTGTACTGCGCGCCCTCCGTGATCGGGATCTCGAGCTTCATGTTCTTGGCGGGCTTCTTCTTGCTGGCGCCGGGCTTGTCGGTGTAGGTGATGCGCGGCTGGCCGACGCGCGCGGTCACGTAGCCGTGGTTCAGGTAGTAGTCCTCGATCCGGCCGCGGTCGCCGCGCGGGTCCTCCTGGCCGCCCAGCCACTTGTCCTCGGTGTAGGTGGTCTTGCCGCCGAGCCAGCTCAGGTTGAAGAAGCCGGGCTGCATGATCTTCTTCATCTTCCCGCGCAGCGTGCCGTCGCTGAACACCTCGTTGCCGTCGAAGACGATCTCCTTCACCTTCGCCTTGGGGCCCTCGTCGACCACGAACGACAGCTGCTGGCCGGAGGCGCCCACGTTCTTCGCCTCGTGCTTGACGGTGGCGAAGGGCCGCCCCTTCGCCGCCAGCATCTCCTTGATGATCGACTCCACCTTGCGCGCCTTGGCGGGGTCGTAGAAGGTGTCGATCTTGACCTGCGCGTCCTTCTTCTTGAGCTCGTCCTCGATCGTGCTGGTGGTGAGCTCCTTGGTGCCGCGGTAGTCCACGATCTGGATCCGGCGCCGCTCGGTGACCACGAAGCTCACGACCTTGCCGTTCGGTCCGTCGACGGCCTCGATCCGCAGGTCGTCGAGGAAGCCCGTGTCCCAGAGCCGCTTGAAGTCCTCGCGCAGCTTGCGCTCGTCGAAGGCGTCGCCCGGCTTCGTCGCGATGTAGAACTGCAGCGTCTCGCGCTGCAGGAACTGGTTGTTCAGGATCTCGATGCGGTCGATGCGCGGCACGGGCCGTCCCGGCTGCGGGTCCTGCGCGCGGGCCCGGATCGGAGCGGCGAGCGCCACGAGCCCGAGCAGGCTGGTGAAGAGGAGCGTCCGCCTCACGACGACAGCGTCCCGCCCCGGTCGTCCTGCTGGTACCAAAGCCCTCCGTCCTTCACCCCCACGTCGATCGGACCGCCCGCTCTTGATCTGGCCCCGGATGAACGCCTCGGAGAGCGGGTCCTCGATGTGGCGCTGGATCGCGCGCCGCAGCGGCCGCGCGCCGTAGCTGCGGTCGACGAGTGTCCGCGCGAGCAGCCAGTCGACCGCGTCGTCGCCCAGCGTGACCCGGATCCCCTTCTCCTTCAGGTTGGCGTTCAGCTGCTCCACCAGCAGGCGCGTGATCTGCGCCAGGTCGGTGTCGCTCAGCGCGTCGAAGATGATGATCTCGTCGATGCGGTTCACGAACTCGGGGTTGAAGGTGCGCTTGACCTCGCCCAGCACCATCTCGTTCGTCGCCTGCACCACCTCGGCCTGGCCGCCCGCGGCGAAGCCCATGCGCCCCTTCTTCTCGATGAAGCGGGCGCCGATGTTCGAGGTCATGATCAGGATCGTGTTCTTGAAGTCGACGGTGTTGCCGATCCCGTCGGTGAGGTGGCCGTCCTCGAACACCTGCAGCAGCACGTTGAACGTCTCGGGATGCGCCTTCTCGATCTCGTCGAGCAGCACCACGCAGTACGGGTTGCGCTTCACGCGCTCGGTGAGCTGGCCGCCCTCGTCGTGGCCGACGTAGCCGGGCGGCGAGCCGATCAGCTTGCTGACCGAGTGCTTCTCCATGTACTCCGACATGTCGAAGCGCACCAGGTTGCGCTCGCTGCCGAACAGGAACTCGGCCAAGCCCCGCGCGACCTCGGTCTTGCCGACGCCGGTCGGGCCGAGGAACAGGAACGATCCCACCGGCCGGTTCGGGTTCTTGAGCCCGGCGCGCGTGCGGCGGATCGCGCGCGCCACGGCGCTGATGGCACCCTCCTGCGACACGATGCGCTTGTGCAGCTCCTGCTCCATGCGCAAGAGCTTCTCCGACTCCTCCTCCTTGAGCGAGGTGATCGGGATGCCGGTCCAGCGCGAGACGACCTCGTCGATGTCGAGCTTGGCCACCGAGTGGCGGCCCTCGCTGCCGAGCGTCCACTGCTCCGACAGCACGTGCACCTGCTCGCCGCCCTGCGCCTCCTCCTCGCGGAAGAAGCCGCCGCGCTCGGAGACGTCGGCCTCGAGCACCACGCGCACGCGGCCGCTGAGCTCGGGCACGAGCGACGGCGCGCCCGTCTCGCGCAGCTTCACCCGGCTGCCGGCCTCGTCGATCAGGTCGATCGCCTTGTCGGGCAGGAAGCGGTCGGTGATGTAGCGGCTCGACTGGTAGACCGCGGCCTCGATCGCCTCGTCGAGGTAGAGCACGTTGTGGAACTTCTCGTAGCGCTCCTTCACCCCGCGCAGGATCTCGACCGTCTCCTGCTCGGTGGGCGAGGCCACCTTGACCGCCTGGAAGCGCCGCTCGAGCGCCCTGTCCTTTTCGATGTGCTTCCTGTACTCGGAGGGCGTCGTGGCGCCGATGCACTGGATCTCGCCGCGCGACAGCGCCGGCTTCAGGATGTTGGCGGCGTCGAGCGAACCCTCGGCCGAGCCGGCGCCGACCAGCGTGTGCAGCTCGTCGATGAAGATCACGATGTTGGGCGTCTCGGTGAGCTCCCGCATGATCGTCTTGAGCCGCTCCTCGAACTGCCCGCGGTACTTGGTGCCGGCGACGATCAGCGAGATGTCGAGCGCGAGCACGCGCTTCTCGGCCAGGTACACCGGCACGTCGCCGTGCACGATCTTGGTCGCGAGGCCCTCGACGAGCGCCGTCTTGCCGACGCCCGGCTCCCCGATCAGCACGGGGTTGTTGCGCGTGCGGCGGCACAGCACCTGGATCACGCGCTCGAGCTCGTCCTCGCGCCCGACCAGCGGGTCGAGGGCGCCGCGCGCCGCGGCCTCGGTGAGGTCGCGCGAGAACTCGGACAGGAGCGGCGTCTCCTTCGACTTCCCCGCCGCCGCCTTCTCGTTCAAAAGCGCCAGGATGTCCTCGCGCGTGCCGGCGAGCCGCATCCCCTTCTCGGTCAGGATGAGTGCCGCGACGCTGCGCTCCTCGCGCATCAGCCCGAGCAGGATGTGCTCGGTGCCGATGTAGTTGTGGAGCATGCGCTCGGCCTCTTCGGAGGCGTGGCCCAGCACGCGCTTGCTCTCGAGCGAGAGCGGGATCTCGACCGAGGTCGAGACCTTGCCCCGGTACGGCGAGCGGCCCTCGACGTCGCGCCGGATCTGCTCCATCGAGAGGTGGCTCTTGCTGAAGAGCCGGGAGGTGAGGCCCTTGCCCTCGCGGATCAAGCCGAGCAGCAGGTGCTCGGTCTCGATGGCCGCGCTGCCCAGCTGGCTGGCTTCATAGCGGGCGAAGAAGATGACCCGCCGAGCCCTTTCGGTGTAGCGCTCGAACATCCCTCGAAATACCCCGGAAACCGCCTGAGAACGTGCCCCTCTCGATGACCCAACATCATAGCCCAGAACCCGAGCGCCGGACCGCCTGCGAGAGGCCCCGGCCGGGCACAAGTCCCGCCCGCTGAGCGGGTCAGGAGGCGCGCGCCAGCGCGTGGTTGTGGCTAGCGCCGCCCCTCGGGGATCAAGCGCCCGCTCTGCAACCTCAAGACGCGATCGCAGGAGCGAGCCAGCGCCTGGTTGTGCGTCACGATGACCACGGTCAGCCCGCGCGCGCGGCTGAGCTCGCTCACGAGCTCGAAGAGCCTTTCCCCCGTCCCGGAGTCGAGGTCGCCGGTAGGCTCGTCCGCGAGCAGGAGCCGGGGCGAGCCGGCGAGGGCGCGGGCCACCGCCACGCGCTGCTGCTCCCCGCCCGAGAGCATGCCCGGCCGGTGCGCCTCGCGCTCCCGCAGCCCCACCTCGGCGAGCAGGCCGCTCGCCCTGGCGTGAGCCTGCGCGAGCGGAACGCGCGCGAGCACGAGCGGCATCGCCACGTTCTCGAGCGCCGTGAACTCGGGCAGCAGGTGGTGGAGCTGGAACACGAAGCCGAGCGTGCGGTTTCGGAACGCGCACAACTCGCGCTCCGACATCGCGAGCACGTCCGCGCCCGCCACGACGAGCCGCCCGGCGTCGGCGCGGTCGAGCGTGCCGAGCACGTGCAAGAGCGTCGACTTGCCCACGCCGGAGGCGCCTGTGATCGCCACGCGCTCGCCGGCCGCGACCTCGAGGTCGACGCCCTGGAGCACCTCGACCGCGCCGGCGGGGCTGGCGTAGGCCTTGCAAAGGCCGCTCGCCTGCAGCAGTGGCTCGGCCATCACTCGTACCGCAGCGCCTCGGCGGGGTCGAGGCGGGAAGCACCGCGCGCCGGGTAGAGCGTCGCGACGAAGCAGATGAAGAGCGCGACCGCCAGCACGAGCGCCGCCTCGAACGGCACCAGCCGGAACGGCACCCACGCGATCTGGTAGACGCTCTCCGGCACGCGGACCAGTCGGAAGCGGTCGAGCGCCCAGCACGCGGCCGCGCCGAGGACTCCACCGAGCCCGGTGCCGATCACGCCGATCACCGTGCCCTGCAGCATGAACACGCGCATGATCGAGCCGCGCGAGGCGCCCATCGAGATCAGGATCGCGATGTCCTTGTGCTTCTCCATCACCATCAGCACGAGCGTCGCCACGATGTTGAGGGCGGCCACCGCCACGATCAGCCCGATCGCGATGCCGACCGCGACCTTCTCGATCCAGAGCGCCGAGTAGAGCGCCTGGTTCATCTCGACCCAGTCGGTCGTGAGGTAGCCCTTGCCCAGCCGCTCCAGGATCGCGCGCGCCCCGGCCTTGACCGCGAACATGTCGGCGAGGCGCACCTCGACGTGCGCGGTGCGGCCCTCCTCGTCGAGGATGCGGCGGGCCGCCTCGAGCGGCAGGTAGCCCCAGGCCGCGTCGAACTCGTAGAGCCCGGTCTTCACCAGGCCGACCACGCGCAGCTTCTTGACGTTCGGAATCATCCCGACCGGCGACAGCCGCCCGCGCGGCGAGGTGAGCGTGACGACGTCGCCGACGCCGACGTTGAGCGAGGCGGCGAGCGCGTTGCCCAGCAGCACCGGCGGCGGCGCGTCGCCGGGCGGCGACTCGAGCTCGGCCGCGCTGCCCTCGATCACCTTCCCCACCACCTCGGTGACCGTGCGCTCCTGCGCGGGTGCGATGCCCTTTATGGTCACGGCGGCGGCTCCGCCGGGCGTCGTCAGCAGGCCCTTGCCGTAGATCGACGGCGCGGCGCCCAGGACACCCGGCACGTGCCGCACGGTGTCGACCGCCTTCAGCAGGTCCTCGTACGTGACGCCGTCGGCCCCGCGGAAGACGCTCACGTGCGCCGTCGCGCCGAGGATGCGCGCGCGGATCTCGGACTGCAGGCCGGTCATGAGGCCGAGCGCGATCAGCACCGCCATCACGCCGACCCCGACGCCCATCACGGCCACGGCCGAGATCACCGAGATGAACGCCTGCTTCCGCCGCGCCGTCAGGTAGCGCAGCGCGACGCGCAGCTCCCAGGGCATGCGCGCCTCAGCCCGCGGCGTCGTCGCCCCGCTCGCGGCCGCCCTCGGGCCGCATGTGCGGGAACAGGATCACGTCGCGGATCGAGGGCGAGCCGGTGAGCAGCATCGCCAGCCGGTCGATGCCGACGCCGCAGCCCCCGGTCGGCGGCAGGCCGTGCCCGAGCGCCCGCACGTAGTCGTCGTCCATGCGGTGCGCCTCGAGGTCGCCCTTCTCGCGCGCCTCGAGCTGCTCCAGGAAGCGCTGGCGCTGCTCGAGCGGGTCGTTGAGCTCCGAGAAGCCGTTCGCGATCTCCATCCCGCCCGCGAACAGCTCGAAGCGGTCGGCGACGCCGGGACGATCGGGATGCGCCTTGGCCAGTGGCGAGATCTCGATCGGGTAATCCACCACGAAGGTCGGCTCGAAGAGCCGCGTCCGCTCGATGTCCCAGCGGCGCTCCACGAACACCTCGAAGAGGTGCGCGATGCGGTGCCCGTGGGACATCGCCGCGAAGGCGGAGCCGAGCACCTCGCTCTGGAAGACCTCGAGCTCGCGGCTGCCCTCGGCCAGCCGCTTCGGGACGGGCCTCGCCGTGAGCCAGGCCGCGAGCGCGCCCGGCGCCTCGAGCGCCGTCTCGTCGATTCCCCAGCCCTCGTCCGCGGCGACCGCGGCGATCGCCTCGGTCATGCGCACGCGCTTGAAGGGCGGCGCGAACGACAGCGGCCGGCCGCGATAGGCGAGCGGCGCGTCCTTCACCACGGCCGCCGCCGCCGCCACGAGCTCCTCCGTCGTCTGCATCACGTCGCGGCAGTCGAAGTAGGCGGTGTAGAACTCGAGCATCGTGAACTCGGGGTTGTGCATCGCGGAGATCCCCTCGTTCCTGAAGTTGCGGTTGATCTCGTAGACGCGCTCGAGCCCGCCCACCACCAGCCGCTTCAGGTAGAGCTCGGGCGCGATGCGCAGGAAGAGGTCCACGTCGAGCGCGTTGTGGTGGGTGACGAACGGCCGCGCCACCGCGCCGCCGGCGATCGGCTGCATCATCGGCGTCTCGACCTCGACGTAGCCGCGCCCGTCGAGCAGCCGCCGCATCGCCGCGATCATCGCGCTCCTGACCAGGAAGACGCGGCGCACCTCGGGGCTCGCCAGGAGGTCGAGGTAGCGCTGGCGGTAGCGCGCCTCGACGTCCGTCAGACCGTGCCATTTCTCGGGCGGCGGCAAGAGCGCCTTCGAGAGGAACGTCAGCTCGCGTGCCAGCACGCTCAGCTCGCCCTTGCGCGTCCGCATCACGCTGCCGCTCACGCCCAGGAAGTCTCCGAGGTCGACGAGATCGAAGAGGCGGTAGGCGTCCTCGCCGACGACGTCGGAGCGTACGTAGACCTGCAGCCGCGCCTCGCCGTCGCCGAGCGTGGCGAAGGACGCCTTGCCGTGGCCGCGCTTGGTGAGCACGCGTCCCGCGACCCTCACCGGGACGGCGAGCGCCTCCAGCTCCTCGAGCGTGCGCTCGCCGTGGGCCGCCACGATCTCCCCCAGCCGGTGGCTGCGCTCGAAGCGCGTCGGGTAGGGGTCGACTCCGAGCGCGCGCAGCGCGTTCGCCTTCAGCAGGCGCTGCGCGGACTCCTGGGGCCAGTCGGGTAAAGGCGGCTTCTCCTCGTCGCTCATCGCTGCCGCTCCGCGCCCTGCGCGTCGCGCGCCGGCTCGCTCAGCCGCTTGCGGATCGCGTCGAGCACGCCGTTCACGAACGCCGGCGAGCCCTCGTCGCCGAAGCGCTTGGCGAGCTCGACCGCCTCGTCGATCACGACAGCCGCGGGCGTCTGCTTCTCCTCGGCGAGCTCGTAGGCGCCGAGCCTCAGGATCGTGCGGTCGACGGGCGCGATTCGCTCGAGGCGCCAGTGCGTCGCGGCGTCCGCGATCTCCGCATCGAGCTCCCCGGCCCGGCGCTGGGCGCCCCGCGCCAGCCGCTCGGCCATCGTGCGCGCCTCGGGCATCGCCGAGCGCACGCGCCAGAAGCTGGCGAGCACGGCCTCGATCGCTTCGCCGGTGATCTGCCACTGGTAGAGGATCTGAAAGGCGCACTCCCTCGCCTTGGTGCGGCGGCCCACGCTAGCGCCCCCGGCGCCGCCGGCCGGAGCCGAGCGCGCGCAGCGCCCGCGCCGTCAGCACCGCCGCCCGCGCCGCCTCGGCACCCTTGTTGTCCGGCGAGGCGCCCGAGCGGGCGAGCGCGTGCGCCTCGCGCCTGACGGTCAGCACGCCGAAGCCCACCGGCACGCCGGTCTCGCGCGCGACCGCGGCGAGTCCGCTGGCCGCCTCGCGCGCGACGTGCTCGTAGTGGTCGGTCTCGCCGCGGATCACCGCGCCGAGCGCCACCACGGCGTCGAAGCGGCCGCTCGTGGCCGCGGCGCGCGCGGCGAGCGGCAGCTCGAAGGCGCCGGGCAGGTCCACGACGCGCACGCGGCTCAGGTCGGCGCCGAGCGAGGCCAGCTCGGCGCGCGCTCCGGCCAGCAGGCCGTCCGTGACGCGCGGGTTGAACAGCGAGCGCACGATCGCGATGCGCAGGCCTCGCGCGGAGCGGCGCTCGCTCGGGGCGGCCTTGGTCTGTCGCCGGGAGCCGTGACGCACGCCGTCTCGCCCTTCCGTGTTCTTAAAGAGATGCTTCCCGCGAAAGCCGGAGTGTACCACGCGCGAACGCGTCGCCTTGACTCGCGCGAAGGGCGGGGAATACGCTCGGCGGCATGCTGCGCCGCTCGCTTCTCGTCGCCGTCGCCGTCTCCGCATCGGCATGCGGCGACAACGGCGGGAACCCGTTCGCCACCACCTCGCCCTCGCGACCGCCCGCGGCCTCGGCCGCGATCGTCTTCGTGAGCGGCTCGTGGGCGGGCGAGCCCGGCAAGCCCCGCGAGCTGATGGCGGTCGCCGCCGACGGCAGCGGCCTGCAGCAGCTCACGACCTGCGCGCGCGAGGCGACGCCGTGCGACGTGCTGCAGGTCGCGCCCTCGCCCGACCGCAACCGCGTCGTGGCGGTGCGCACGACGCCGGACGCCGAGGCCGGCGCCAACGCGCTCTACTTCATGGACCTCGCGCGCTCGGTGCAGCAGATCCTCGTGTCCAAGCGGCGGGTCGAGGCCGCGGACTGGTCGGCGGACGGCTCGTTCCTGCTCTACTCCACCGTGAACCCGCAGACGCAGAACGAGGACCTGTTCACCTCGGGCCCCGACGGCACGAACGAGCAGAACCTCACCGACTCGCTCGAGGTGCGCGAGCGCTCGGCACGCATCGACCCGTTCGCGCGCACGGCAGCCTTCGAGCGCCTCGACGCCTCTGGCGTGAGCCGCATCTACCTCTTCCGCGAGACGCCGATCACGAGCGGGCCGGCCGGCGGGGATCCGCTTCCCGGCACGCCGTACCTGGTCGGCTCCGACGCGACGCCCAGCTTCTCGCCCGACTCGAGCCAGCTCGTGTTCCGGCGCCTGACGGGCGTCGGCAACGGCGGGCTCGGCACCTGGGACCTGATGACGATCGCGGTCGCGACCGGCTCGACGCCGCGCACGCTCGTGAGCGGCCCGGTCTACCGCGGCGCCGCCGACTGGAGCACCTCCGGCATCCTGTACGTCGAGACGGACGCGGCGGCGGGCACGTCCGCGCTCGTGGTGATCCAGCCGGACGGCAGCGGCCGCACGGTGCTGCGCAGCGAGCCGGCGGGCTACCGGATGGGCGAGCCGAGGTGGTTGCCCTAGCGACGCTTCGCCAGACATTCGTTGTCGGGCTGTTTGCGAAGCGTCGCTATCTGAGCCAGTCCGGCCTTGTTCGGTCGTCGGGGCGAAACCAACGACGCAAACGAACAACGGATTCCAACGAAATTGCCTAGATAGGGTCGTTTCGCTTCGATAACGGAAACGAAACCTGCGCGAAACGACCCTAGCGGGGGAAAGGATTCGTGATCCACCCGATCACGAGGGTGGACAGCACGAAGGCCGCGAAGGCCAGCAGGCCGAAGCGGACGCGCTCGCGCGTGGTCTCGCGCAGGAGCGTCGCGAAGACGGTGGCGACGAGAGCGGAGAACACCAGCAGGTTGACGAGGTGCGAGCGCATCAGCGCCGCACCCCGCGCGCCGTGTCGAGCGCGTCGAGCAGCACCAGGATGTTGAGCAGCCCCGCCACCGCGGTGAACGTGTTGCCGTACTCGTAGGTCGGGGACTTCACGAAGCCCGCCTCGTAGCCCAGCAGCCGGGCGAACACGTAGGGCGCGCCGATCCCCATCTGCGCGGCGCTGAAGAGCAGCGCCAGCGGGTCCTCGAGCCCGAGGTGCAGCTGCAGCCCCGAGTCCATCAGCACGCCCATCACGAAGAGCGCGAGCAGCGAGCCCATGAGGACCAGGCCCTTGCCGATGCGGCCCAGGTAGAGGTGGCCGAGCCCCGGCCAGACCCAGGCCAGAAGGGCTGCGGCCACGCTGCGCGACGAATCGCGGCTCGCCGACACCGCGCTGCTCTCGGACAAGTTGTTCTCCTCGATCGTTTGCGCCGGCGGGACACGAAGCCGGGCGGCTCCGACGATCCTAGCGGGCCGCCGCGCGAGCGGTCAAGGGTCGCTCGTTGCGCGGCCGCCCACGGCACCCTAACATCAGCGGATGCTCGCCCGCCGGCTGCGTCTCGCGCTCTGCTGCGCGGCACTCCCCACAGCGGCCGCGGCTCAGGCCCCGGCCGTGCCCGCCGACGTGATCCCGCTACGCGAGGTGCGGGCCGGCATGGAAGGCATCGGGCGCACGGTCTTCGAGGGCGCCACGATCGAGACCTTCGGCGTGCGCGTGCTGGGGGTGCTCGAGAACGCGGTCGGGCCGCGCCGCAGCCTCGTGCTCGCGCGGCTCGAGGGCGGGCCGCTCGCGCGCACAGGGGTGATCGCGGGGATGAGCGGAAGCCCGGTCTTCATCGGCGGCCGGCTGCTGGGTGCCGTCTCGTACGCGTTCCCGTTCGGCAAGGAGCCGATCGCCGGCATCACCCCGATCGGCGACATGCTCGAGGCCGCGGCGGATCCCACGGCCCCGCGCGCGGCCGCGGCGCGGCTGCCCCTGCGCGGCACGTCGCTCGCCGCGCCGCTCGACGCCGAAGCCGTCGCCGCCACGCTGGGGCGGCCGCTGCCCGCGCTCGCGGGCGGTGCCTTCCGCGGCGAGGCCCTGCCGGCGGGGCTCGCGGGAGCCGATCTGCGGCCGCTCGCGCTGCCCCTCGTCTTCTCGGGCTTCGATGCCGGCGCCTTCGAGTGGGCGCGCGGCGTCTTCCAGGCGATGGGCTTCGCCCCGGTCATGGGCGGTGGCGGCGCGTCGGTGTCGAGTCCCGGCCCGGTCGGACCGCTCGAGCCCGGTGCCGCCGTCGGCGCCTCGCTCGTCGAGGGCGACCTCGACCTGTCGGTGAGCGGCACGCTCACCCACATCGACCACGATCGCGTGTACGCCTTCGGGCACCCCTTCTACAACCTCGGGCCGACCCAGTTCCCGCTGAAGAAGGCGTGGGTCCACGCGATCTTCCCGAGCCTGCAGGTCTCCTGGAAGATCGCCTCGACACTCGACGCCGTCGGCACGCTCGACCAGGACCGCACGACGGCGGTCTCCGGGCGGCTCGGGCCGCTGCCGCGCATGATCCCGGTCGAGGTACGGCTGCGCTCGCCGCGCGCGAGCGAGCGCACCTTCCGCTTCCGGGTGGTCGAGGACGAGCTGCTGACCCCGCTCGTCACCTACGCCTCGCTGCTCTCGGTGCTGCAGAGCCACGAGCGCGCCTTCGGCGCGGCGACGCTGCGGCTCGAGGCGGTGGTCACGCTCCAGGGCGGGCGCGAGGTGCGCTTCGACGACGTGGTGGCGAGCGAGCAGCCCGGCGCCCAGGCGGCGGCCGTGGTCGCGGGCCCGCTCGCTCTGCTCGCCTCGAACGACTTCGAGAAGGTGCAGGTCGAGCGCGTCGCGCTCGCGGTCGACGCGGTCGAGAGCCGCGAGGCGGCGACGCTCGTGCGCGCCTGGGTCGACGCTCCCCTGCCGCTGCGGCCGGGCAGCGTCGTGCCGGTACGCGTGCAGCTGCGCACGCGGCGCGGCGAGAGCACCACCGAGACGCTCCAGGTCCAGGTCCCGCAGAGCGCCGCCGGCGGCAGCTACACGCTGCTCGTCGCCGACGCCAGCACGATGGACGCGATCGAGCAGCGCGAGATGCGGCAGGCCTTCGCGCCGCGCGACCTCGAGCAGCTGGTACGCGCGCTCAACCGCCTGCGCGCCGGCAACCGCATCTACGCGCGGCTCAGCTACGCGGCCGGCGGCGCCGTCGTGGGCGGCGAGTACCTGCCGGCCCTGCCCGGCTCGGTGCTCTCGGTGCTGAGCTCGTCCGACCAGGGCACGAGCGTCGTGCCGCTGCCCGCCGCCACCGTCTGGGAAGGCGAGCTGCGCGCGCCGCGCGCGGTCACCGGCTGGCGCCAGCTGAACGTACCGGTCGAACGCTGACGATGCGCCCGCGCCGTCTGCTGCTCCTGCTCGTCGCGATTGGCCTGCCGGCGGCCGCGCTCCACGCCGCGGCCCCGCAGTTCTGGCGGCTCGAGGGCGCGCGCGCCTTCCTCGAGGGCGAGCTCGAGGGCATAGCCGTCGACTCGCAGGGGCGGCTGCGGCTCGGGCCGACCCCGCGGCCGCTCTTCGATCCCGAGGCGCCGGACGCGTGGTCGGTGGCCCGCGACGCGAAGGGCGTGCTCTACGTCGGCACCGGCAACGACGGCCGCGTGTTGCGGATCGAGGAGCCGCGCGGATCGGTGCTGTTCGACGCCGAGGAGCTCGGCGTCCACGCCGATCGCCGTCGGCCCGGACGGCCGCGTCTACGCCGCCACCTCGCCCGACGGGGCCGTCTACGCGATCGACGCCGCGGGCAACGCCACGCGCTTCTTCGATCCCGCCGAGAAGTACATCTGGGCGCTCGCCTTCGACGCGTCGGGCGCGCTCTACGTCGCGACGGGCGGCGAGGGCCGCGTCTATCGCGTCGCACGACGGCCGCGCCGAGACCGTCCTCGCCTCGACCGAGACCCACGTCCTGTCGCTCGCCGTCGCCCCGGACGGCCGCGTCTACGCCGGCAGCGCGCCCGAAGGCCTCGTCTACCGGCTCTCCGGCTCGGGGCGGCCGTTCGTCCTCTACGACTCGCCCTTCCACGAGATCAAGGCGCTGGCGTTCGGCGAGGACGGATCGCTCTTCGCGGCCATGGTCGACGGCCGTGCGCCGGAGACGACGCCGCGCGCGGGGGCGGCCCAGCCGCCGGCGCAGCCGCCGCCGAGCGGCCAGCCGGGCGCCGAGGTGACCGTCTCCGAGAGCTTCGCGGTCGCCGCCTCGGTGCTGCCGGGCATGCCCGTCCCTCCCGGCGCCGAGCCGCAGCAGCAGCCGAAGGGCGCGCTGCTGCGCATCCGGCCGACGGGCGACGTCGACACGCTCTGGACCTCCACCGACGACGTGCCCCACTCCGCGGCGTGGACGGGCGAGGGCGTCCTCGTCGGCACCGGCAGCCGCGGCAAGGTCTACCGGGTCGAGGACGACGGAGCTGGGCGCTCGTGGCGACGCTGCCCGCGAAGCAGGTCACGGGGATCGTCCGCATAGCGGGCGGAGGGGCCGCGCTCGTGACCGCGAACCCGGCGCGCGTCCTCACGCTCGAGCCCGCGGCCTCCGCGCACGGCAGCTTCGTCTCGAGCGTCAAGGACGCGGGCTCGCTCGCGACCTGGGGCCGCGTCGCCTGGGAGGGCGACGCCCCGGCCGGGACGGCGGTGAAGCTCGAGGCGCGGCTCGGGAACACCGCGGCTCCCGACGCAACCTGGACCGACTGGTCGGCCGTCCCCGCGGCGGGCCTCGCCGCCGTCGAGAAGGCGCGCTTCCTCCAGGTGCGACTGCTGCTCACCGGCAGCAAAGGCGCGACGCCGTCGGTCGAGGCGGTGACCGCCGCGTATCTCCAGCGCAACCTGCCACCGACGCTGCACCCGATCACGGTCCACCCGCCGGGCGAGGCTTTCCAGAAGCCGATCAGCGCGAGCGGCGAGCCGGAGATCCTCGGCCTCGACGTCGATCCGCTGAGCGAGCGGGCCGCGCTCGCGCGCCCGCCGGCCGGCACGCCGCCGTCGATCAGCTTCAGCCGCAAGCTCTACCAGCACGGGCTGCGCACCATCTCCTGGCAGGCCGACGACCCGAACGGCGACACGCTGCTCTTCGACGTCTACTACCGCGTGCTCGGCGACGACGTCTGGCACGCGCTCCGCCAGGGCTGAGCGAGCCGGTCTTCGCTGGGACACGTCGAACGTGCCGAGCGGCCGCTACCAGCTCCGGGTCATGGCCTCGGACGCGCCGGGCAACCCGCCCGCGCTCGCGCTCACGACCTCGCGCGAAGACCGCCTCGTTCGAGGTCGACAACGCGCCGCCGCGGATCAGCGCCGGCCTCGACCCGCAGCACCCGGGCGTGATCCGCGTCAGCGTGCAGGACGACTCGACGCCGGTGCGGCGCCTCGAGCTGTCGCTCGACGCCGGCCCCTGGGAGGACGTGCACCCGGAGGACGGGATCGCGGACGGGCTCGACGAGCGCTACCGGATCGAGCTGCCGCGCGGCGGCCGCGGGAACCGCGTGGTCGTGCTGCGCGCGACCGTCTCCTCGGCAACGTCGCCACGGCGCGGGTGGACGTTCCCTGAGGCACGCCGTGCGCGTGCTGCTCGTTCGGGCCGGTGCGCTCGGCGACCTCCTGCTGCTGTGGCCGTCGATCGCGGCGCTGCGTCGCGCCGGTCACGCGGTCGCCCTCGTCGCGCCCCGACGCGCCGCGAGCGTCCTGCTCGGCCCCGGCGCCGCCGAGGCGGTGCTCGACTTCGACGGCCCGGAGCTCGCGGCGCTCCTCGCCGGCTCCCCCGCCGCAGGACCGCTCGCCCAGGCCCTGGCGCAGGCCGACGCGGTCGTCGCGTGGAGCCGGAGCGCAGCGCTGCGGGACGCGCTCGCCGCGAGGAGCCGCCGCCTGCTGGTCCAGGATCCGGCGCCTCCCGCGAGCGGGCCGCACGCGGCGCGCTGGCTCGCGCGAGCGATCGACCCGCTCGTCCCCGGCGCGGAGCGGGAGGTCGAGAATCCGTCCGTCCTTTCCTTCACGCTCGAGGAGCGAGCCGACGCGCTCCGCGACACGCGCGGGCTGCACGACGGCTTCGTCGCTGTGCATGCGGGGAGCGGCTCCCCCGCCAAGAACTGGCCGTTTCAGCGGTTCGTCGCAGCGGCGCGCGCGCTCGGCTCGGGCGAGCCGTGGCTTCTCGTGACCGGGCCCGCCGAGCGCGACGTCGAGCCTCCCGAAGGCGTCGTCGTCGCTCGCGACTGGCCGCTCCGGCGGCTGGGCGCGGCACTCGCGCGCGCGGGGCTCGTGCTCGGGAACGACTCGGGCGTCTCGCACCTCGCGGCCGCGGCCGGCGCGCCGACGCTCGCGCTCTTCGGCCCCACCGACCGCGGCGCTCTGGGCGCCCGTGGGTCCGCGCGTGGCTACGCTGGCAGCACCAGACGGCTCGCTCGACGCGCTGGAGGTGGACGCGGTGATCGCGGCCGCGCGCGCGCTCAGGTCCGCGGCGAGCGGACCTCCATCCGGCTGACCAGCCGGTAGACGCTCACCGCCACGAAGCGGCCGCGGTAGCGCGTCGGCTCGAAGCGCTGCTGGCGCAGCGCCTCGAGGAGCGCCTGCTCGCCGTTGGCGTCGCCCTGGAGCAGCGTGACGCCTGCCACGGAGCCGTCGCGAGCGACCACCGTCTCGATGAACGCGGAGTCCTCCCCGTCCTTCGCGAACAGCTCGGGCGCCAGCGCCACGCGCTCCTGCGGCAGGCGCACCTCGGCCGACGGGAAGAGCGGGTTGCCTTCCGTGCCGGACGCCGGCTCCGGATCCCAGCTCTTGGCGACGTGCACCGGGGGCAGCGGCCCGGTGTCGAGCGCGAGGATGCCCGAGAGCGCGAGCAGCAGGATCGCCGCGGCGGTCAGCAGGCTCGGCAGGATCAGCGGCCGCGCGGCCGCGAAGCCGCGGAACAGCAGGCCGAGGCCCGGCCGGCGCACGCCGCTCGTGAGCTCGAGCGCGAGCGCGAGGCCGGAGGACGCGGAGTCGACGGCTTCGAAGCGCGGCAGCTCGGCGAGCAGCCCCGACACGGCCCGCAGCTCGCGCGCGTGCCTCGCGCACGCCTCGCAGGCCGCGAGGTGCTCCGACACCCCGCGCCCGGCAACTTCGGGAAGCTCGCCGTCGAGCCACTCCGACAGCCGCCGGCGTACGTCCACGCACGTCGTCACGGTCTTCCTCCTTCGACGAGGCCAGCGAGCCGCAGCCGCATCGCCTCGCGGGCGCGCGACAGCCGGCTCTTGATGGTCCCCTCGGGGACGCCCAGCGCGGCGGCGACCTCCTCGCACGACAGTCCCTCGACCTCGCGCAGCACCAGCACCAGGCGGTGCTCGAAGCGCAGCTCCAGGAGCGCCGCCTGGACCGTCCGCGCGCGCTCGGCGCGAACGGCTTCCTCGAAGGGATCGCCGCCGCCCGGGCGCGCACCCGGCGCGAGCGGTGCGGGCAGCAGCCGCTCGTCGAGCGGCGTCTCGCGGTCGCGCCGGCGCCGGTGCCAGAAGCGGCGCCGGTTGTGGCACTGGTTGACGGCGATCCGGTAGATCCAGGTCTTGAGGCTGCTGCGACCCTCGAACGCCGCGAGGCGCTTGTGCACCTGCAGGAACACCTCCTGCGCGACGTCGCGGGCCTCCTCCACGTCGCCGAGCAGGCGCGCGGACAGGTTCACCACCATCGTCTCGTGCAGCTTGACGAGGCGGGCGAAAGCCTGGGCGTCGCCGGTGCGGCAGGACGCGACGAGCTCGCGCTCGGGCAGTGCGCCGGCGAGCGGTCTCGCCTCGAGCGACATCTCACCCGTGCCCACGCTGACCCTCCCGTCGTGCTCGAACCACTTGGACACCGGCACGCCTCCGACGGTTCCCTCCTCGATGGTACCCCCGGCCGAGCCCTTCCGGCTGCTAGCGCTCGAGCCCGCGGCGGGCCACCAGCGTGGCCGCGGTCGCGAGCCCGCCGAGCCCGCCCAGGACAACGAGGCCGAGCGTCGTCGTCCAGTCCCCTACCGTGGTCGGGAGGACGAGGCTGGCGATCGCCGGAAGGCCGTCGCCGAAGGCGCGGTGCGCGTGCAGGGCCGACAGGCCGGCCACGAGCAGCAGGCCACCGAAGCCGACGAGAAGGCTCAAAGAGGCGCCGAGTGCCGTGCGCCAGGCGAGCGCCGCACGGGTGAGGGGCGGCCCCCAGGACGGCGCCTCCACGGCGAACGTGACGTCGCGCGCGCTCCAAGGCACGAAGCGCGCGAGCATCGCCATTCCGGGCACTCCGAAGAGCACGGTCAGCACGAAGAAGTCGCGCCAGCCGAGGGCGTCGGCGAGAACGCCGGTGACCGGGCCGGCAAGCACGCGCGGCAGGCTGAAGAGGCTCGACAAGAGCGCGTACTGGGTGGCCGAGAAGCGCTTCTGGGTGAGCCGCAGCAGCAGCACGCCAAAGGCGCCCGTCCCGAGGCCGCTCGAGAGGTGCTCGAAGGCCTGGGCCGAGTACATGACGGGCCGGTTCACGCCGACCTGGGCCACGACCGCGTAGCCCAGGTTCGAGACGAGCTGCAGGAAGCCGAAGATCCAGAGCGAGCGGCCGAGGCCGATCCGGTCGGTGAGCAGCCCTCCCAGGAAGGTCCCGGAGATCGCGGCCGCCTGGCCGATCGTCGTGCGCGCGAGCCCCACGTCGAAATCCGCGAAGCCCGTCTGGACCAGGAACGGCCCGGTGAGCGACTGCGTCAGGTTGTCGCTCAGCTTGTAGAGCACGACGAAGCCCAGGATCTCGAGCGAGCGGTGCTGGGCGAGGAAGCCCACGAAGGGGCCCCACACCGCTTCGCGCAGCGTGCGCGGGGCCGGCGGCAGCACCTCGGGCTCCGGGGCGAGGGCCGTGAGCGCCATGAAGGGCAGATAGAGGAGAGCGAGCACCACGTTGACGAGGGCCCAGGAGGTCTCGGCTGCGAGCGTGATCGAGGCGCCTCCGGCCACGAGCATGGCGGCGCGGTAGAAGGCGGTGCGGCTGCCGCTCGCGATGCCCTGCTCCTCGCGCCGCAGCACCTCGACGGCGTACGCGTCGATCGCGATGTCCTGCGTGGCGGAGGCAAAGGCGATCCCGAGCGCGAGCGCACCCACTACCCACACCGTCCCGGGAGAGTGGGAGACGCCTGCAAGCGCGAGCGTCAGCACGAAGAGCGCCACCTGGCCGACGACGATCCAGCCGCGCTTGCGCCCGAGGAACGGCGTCGGGTAGCGGTCCATCCACGGCGACCACAGCAGCTTGAAGGACCAGGGCGCCTGCGCCAGCGTGAAGAGGCCGATCACCTTGATGTCGACGCCCTCGCGGGCCATCCAGGCCGGGATCGCGAACCACACGAGCCCGAGCGGCAGCCCCGAGGCGAACGAGAGCAGCACCACCGAGAGCAGGCGCCAGCTCCCGACGACCGCGCGCAGGTCCGGCGCGCGCCCTGCGTCCTCCCTTGCCGGCTCGCCCACTCGTCCTCCCGCGCGACGGGCGGCGAGGATAGCACCGCCTCTCGCGTCAGAGCGGCTCGCTCGGCCAGACGCCGAGCCGCCGCAGCTTGGCCCACAGCGCCTGGCGCGTGATGCCGAGCTCGGCGGCGGCGCGCGCCTGGCGGCCCTCGTGCTTCTCGAGCATCGAGAGCAGGATCTGCGACTCGGCGCGCTGGAGCGCGGCCTTCAGCGTGCCGACGGCGCGCGGCGAGGACGCGATCTCGGGCGAGAGCTCGTCGGGCTCGACCACGCGCCCCGGAGCGCGCACGACCAGCCGGTGCATCTCGTTCTCGAGCTGGCGCACGTTGCCAGGCCAGTGATAGACCGCAAGCGCCTCCTCGGTCGCCGGCGCGAGCCGCGGCCGCTCGGCGCCGGCCTCGCGCGCCCTCGCGTCGAGGAAGTGCCGGGTGAGCAGCAGCACGTCGCCGCCCCGCTCGCGCAGCGGCGGCACCACCAGCCGGTCGACCTTCAGCCGCCACCAGAGGTCGCCGCGGAAGCGCCCTTCCGCGACGCGGCGCGGTAGGTCCACGTTCGTCGCGCTCACGACACGCACGTTCGCACGGCGCATGGCAGTCTCGCCGAGGCGCTGGTACTCGCTCTCCTGCAGGAAGCGCAGCAGCCGCGCCTGCGCGAGCGGGCTGAGCTCGGCCACCTCGTCGATGAAGAGCGTGCCGCCCTCGGCCGCGGCGATGTAGCCCTCGCGCGCCACGGCGCCGGTGTAGGCGCCGCGCGCGCTGCCGAAGAGCTCGGCCATCAGCAGGTCGTCGCCGATGCCGGCCGCGTTCAGCGGCACGAACTGCCGCGCCGCGCGCGGCGACAGGTCGTGCAGCGCCCGCGCCACGCGCTCCTTGCCGGTCCCGGTCTCGCCGAACACGTGCACGCGCGCCTCGCTCGGTCCCACCTGCAGCAGCTCGCGCCTCAAGGACTCGATCGCCGGACATCGGCCCACCAGGCCGGCGAGCGCTCCTGCTCCAAACCCCATCTCTGCCTCCTCGCTCGGTTTTCCGGAAGCGCAGAGACTATTGACGCGCCGCGTCATCGGCGCGCCGCGCTGTCACACAACCGCGAGCGTCACAGCGCCTCGTTTCTTGACACTACGCAATGCGTACCCCACGATGGCCACCGTGCTGCGTTTTCTCACGGCGGGTGAATCACATGGACCCGCTCTCAGCGTGATCGTGGAAGGCCTGCCGGCGGGCGTGCCCGTCGAGCGCGAGGCGATCGATGCGGACCTGCGCCGCCGCCAGGGCGGCTACGGCCGCGGCGGCCGCATGAAGATCGAGAAGCGACGCCGTCGAGGTGCTGTCCGGCGTGCGGCACGGGCGCACGCTCGGCAGCCCGGTCGCGCTCCTGATCCGCAACAAGGACCACGAGAACTGGAAGGACGTGATGTCCCCCGAGCCTCAGCCCGACGCCGCCCGCGAGCGCCGGCCGGCTGAAGCATCCGCGCCCGGGCCACGCCGACCTCGCCGGAGCGCCTGAAGTACGGGACCGACGACCTCAGGAACGTGCTGGAGCGCGCGAGCGCCCGCGAGACGACCGCCCGCGTCGCGGCCGGAGCGCTCGCGAAGTCGCTGCTGCGCGAGGTCGGCGCCGAGGTCCGCAGCCACGTGGTGCGGATCGGCGAGGCGCCTCGCTCGCGGATCGCGTGCGTGGCGTGGGAGGACCTCGCCGCGGTCGAGGCGAGCCCGGTGCGCTGCGCCGACGCCGCCCTCGCCGAGGCGATGGTCGCGCGAGATCGACCGCGCCAAGAAGGACGGCGACAGCCTGGGCGGCGTCGTCGAGGTCGTGGCGCGCGGCGTGCCCGCCGGGCTCGGCGCGTTCGCGCAGTGGGACCGCCGCCTCGACGGCCGCATCGCGCAGGCGCTGATGTCGATCCACGCCGTGAAGGCGGTGTCGATCGGCGCCGGCTTCGAGGCCGGCGAGACGCCGCGGCGCCGCGTTCCACGACGAGATCCTGTGGGACGCGGAGCGCGGGCTCGCACGGCCGACGAACCGCGCCGGCGGGCTCGAGGGCGGGCATCACCAACGGCGAGGAGCTCCGCGCGCGCGCCGTCGTCAAACCGATCCCGACGCTGCTCGTGGCCGCTGCGCTCGGTGGACCTGCGCACGCAAGGAGCCGCAGAAGGCCTCGGTCGAGCGCAGCGACACCTGCGTCGTGCCCGCCGCCGGCGTCGTGGCCGAGGCGATGCTGGCCTCGTGCTCGCCGGACGCGCTGCTCGAGAAGTCGGGCGGCGACTCGCTCGCCGAGCTTTTGGCGCACCTCGAGACGACGCGCGCCGCACAGCGCGGCCTCGCCGGCCCGCGCTGAGCCCGTTCCGCGACGTCGGTCCATAATCGGCGCCCATGCCCATCCGCCCGATCGTGAAGTACGGCGACGCCGTGCTGCACGCTCCCGCACGCCCGGTGGCGCGAGGTCGACGACCACGTCCGCGCGCTCTTCGCGGACATGGTCGAGACGATGTACGCGGCGCCCGGGATCGGGCTGGCCGCGCCGCAGGTCGGCGTGCCGCTGCGGGTGATCGTGATCGACCTCTCGCGTGGGCGAGGACCCGAGCCAGCTCATCCGGCTCGTGAACCCCGAGATCGTGGAGCGCTCGGGCGAGCAGCGGCACGAGGAAGGCTGCCTCTCGATTCCCGGCTTCGGCGGCTCGCCGGTGCGGCCGGCGCGCGTCGTCGTGCGCGGCCTCGGACCCCGACGGCGCGGTCAAGCGCGTCTACGAGGCCACCGAGCTCCTGGCGCGCGCCTTCTGCCACGAGATCGACCACATCGACGGCCTCCTCTTCGTCGACCGGCTGTCGCCCCTCAAGCGGGACCTGATGAAGCGGAAGCTGCGCAAGCGGGCGCGCGGGAGGGCTGGGAGGAGTAGGCCCCTTGCGCGTCGTCTTCCTGGGCAGCGGCGCCTTCGCCGTGTCCCTCCCTCGAGGCGCTCGCTCGACGCCGGCCACGAGGTGCGCGGCGCTCGTGACCCAGCCCGACCGCGAGAAGGGCCGCGGCCGCGCCCTCGCTCGCCGCCGACGCAAGCCGGTGGCCGAGCGGCCGCGGCATCCCGGTCCTCCAGCCCGCCGAAGGTGCAGGGAGCCGGAGGCGCAGGAGGCGCTGCGCGGCGCCTCGCGCCCGAGCTGCAGGTCGTCGTGGCCTTCGGCCAGATCCTGCCCCGCGCCGTGATCGACATCGCCGCCGCGCGGGCACGCGTCAACGTGCACGCCTCGCTCCTGCCGCGCCTGCGCGGCGCCGCCCCGATCCAGTGGGCCATCGCCAACGGCGACAGCGAGACCGGCGTCACCACGATGCACATCGACGAGGGCCTCGACACCGGCCCGCTGCTGCTGCCGCGCGCGCCCGCGATCGGCGCCGGAGGAGACGCGCGCCGGAGCTCGAGCCGCGCCTCGCCCGGCTCGGCGGCGAGCTCCTGCTCGAGACCGTTCGCGGGCCTCGAGCGCGGCACGCTGTCGCCCGGTCCCCAGGACGCGCACGCGGCCACGCTCGCGCCCATGCTGCGGAAGGAGGACGGCCGGCTCGACTGGTCGCTCGGCGCACGCGCGATCGCCTGCCGCGCGCGCGGCTTCGATCCCTGGCCCGGCGCCTACGACGCACCACGGCGGACGGCCGCTCAAGCTCCGCCGCGTCCGTCGAGCCGGAGGCTGGCACCGTCGCCGAGCCAGGCGCGGTCGTCGAGGTCGCCCCGGCGGGGGTGGTCGTGGCCTGCGGCGACGGCTCGCGCCTCCTCCTCGACGAGGTTCAGCCCGAGAGCCGCAAGGCCATGCCGGCCGCGGCCTTGGCCGCAGGGCGCGCGCCTGCGGCCCGGCGTGCGCCTCGGCTGAGCATGCCGTGCTGCGGCGCGCCGTGCTCGCGCTCGAGGTGCTTCGGCGTGTCGCGCGCGGGCGCGTGCCGGCGGAGGCGCTCGAGGCCGCGGTCTCGCCGCTCCACGACCCGCGCGACCGGGCGCTCGTCCACGAGCTCGTGCTCGGCACGCTCCGTCGCCGCGGCTGGCTCGACCACGTGCTCGCCGGGCTCAGCAGCCGGCCGCTCCGGACGCTGGAGCCCGCCGTGCGCGAGGCGCTCCGCCTGGGCGCCTACCAGCTGCTCTTCCTGCGCGTCGCGACCCTTCGCCGCGGTCTCGGAGTCGGTCGAGCTCGCCCGCTCCGCCGAGCCACGGGCCGCGGGCTTCGTCAACGCCGTGCTGCGCCGGCTGCAGCGCGAGGGTCCGCCGCCCGAGCCGGATCCCGGCGCCGACCCGGTCGGCTGGATGAGCACGGCCGGCTCGCTTCCCCGCTGGCTCGCCGAGCGCTGGCTGCTTCGCCTCGGCGCGCCGGCCGCTCTCGAGAGAGCGCGTGCCGCTGCTCGAGCCGCCGCCCACCTTCGTCAGGCTCAACCCTCGCGCCGCCTTTCCGGCCGCGCGACTCGCGGCCGCCGGGGTCACGCTCGAGCCCACGGCCATCCCGGAGGCGTGGCAGGCGGCGGGCGACGTCCGGCGCCTCGCGGAGGAAGGCGTCCTGTACGTGCAGGACGCCGGCTCGCAGATCGTCGCGCGGCTCTCGTCCCCGGAGGGGCTGTGGCTCGACGCGTGCGCCGCTCCCGGAGGCAAGGCCCTGATCCTGTCCGACGCGGCGAAAGGCGCCGACTCGCATCGTCGCCGCCGAGGCGTCCCGGCCGCGCCTCGAGGTCCTGGTGAGGCTCGCCGCGCGCTGGGGCGCCGCGCGGCTCCTGCCGCTCGCCGCGGACGCGCTGCGTCCGCCCTTCCGGCGCCCGTTCGACGGCGTGCTGCTCGACGCGCCGTGCAGCGGCCTCGGGACGCTCGGCGCGCAACCCCGACTTGCGCTGGCGCGCGACGCTCGGCGACCTCCCCCGCCACGCCGAGCGCCAGCGCGCCATGCTCGAGAGCCTCGCGCCCCTCGTCCGGGTGGGCGGGACGCTCGTCTACGCCGTGTGCTCGCTCGAGCCCGAGGAGACGGACGCCGTCGTCGACGCGTTCCTCGCGAGCCACGGCGACTTCGAGGAGGCCGAGCTGCCCGAGTGGGCGCGAGGCTTCGCCCGCGGCCGGCGCGTCGAGCTCGACCCCGCGCGCGGGACGGGCGACGGCTTCTTCGCGGTGAAGATGCGGAAGGCGCTCGCTCGAAACGTTGTGGTAGTCTGACCCGTCGCGCCCCACGTGGGCGCTCTACGCCTTGAAGCTAGCACGCGTCCTCCGCCTCCTCGCCCAGAACGCGATCCTCGGCCTCGTGCTGCTCGCGACGCTCGCCGCGAGCGCCGTGGTGACGATGCGGGTCGTGCTCGCCTCGCGCGACGTGGCCGTGCCGCCCCTCACCGGACGCTCCCTGCGGGAAGCCGAGGCCGCGGTGGCCGCGCGCGGGCTCGTGCACCGGATCGAGGGGCGGCGGTACGACGCCGGCGTGCCCGAGGGGCGCGTGGTCGCCCAGGAGCCCCCGCCGGGAGCGACGCTCAAGACCCACCGCAGCCGTGCGGCTGTGGCTGAGCCTGGGCCCGAAGCGCGTCAGCGTCCCCCGCGTCGAGGGTGACTCGGTCCGGACCGCGCGCGCCACGCTCGAGCAGGCGGGCGTTCCCGTCGCGCGCGTGGTCGAGGTGCCCGATCCGGCGCCGGAGGGCACCGTGCTGGCGCAGCGGCCTCCCGCCGGCGAGCGCGACCTCGGCCCCGAGGGGGTGGCGCTGCTCGTGAGCCGCGGCCAGCGCGACGTGACTACGTGATGCCGGACCTGATCGGCCGCGACGCGCGCTTCGTGCTCGACATGCTCGAGCGCGCCGGGCTCAAGGTCACGGACGTGCGCTACCGCAGCTACCCGGGCGTCGCCCCGGGGATCGTGCTCCGGCAGAGCCCGGCCGCGGGCCAGCGCGTGAGCTCGCGTGCGGCGCTCAGCCTCGACGTGAGCAGGCCGCCGTCGTGATCCTCGCGCCCTCGATCCTGGCCGCCGACCTCTCGCGGCTCGGCGACGAGCTGCGCGCCGTCGAGCGCGGCGGCGCCTCCATGATCCACGTGGACGTCATGGACGGCCACTTCGTGCCCAACATCTCGATCGGCCCGGTCGTGGTCGAGGCCTGCCGGCGCGTCAGCGCGCTTCCGATCGACGTCGCACCTGATGATCCACGGCGCCGAGCGGTACCTGGACGCCTTCGTCGACGCCGGCGCCACCTCGGTCAGCGTCCACGTCGAGGCGCGTCGTCCACCTGCAGCGCGCGGTCGCTCACCTGCGCGAGCGCGGCGTGTCGCCCGGCGTGGCGCTCAACCCCTCGACCCCGATCGCGTCGCTCGACGGAGATCCTGCCGGAGGTCGACTACGTGCTGGTCATGTCCGTGAACCCCGGCTTCTCCGACCAGAAGCTGCTGTCGCCCGCGCTCGACAAGCTGCGCCGGCTCTCGGCCGAGGTCCGGGCGCGCGGCCTGCGCGTGAAGCTCGCAGGTGGACGGCGGCGTCAACCCGTCGAACATCCGCAGCGTGGTGGAAGCCGGCGCCGAGATCGTGGTCGCGGGCGCGGCCGTCTTCGGGGCCGGCGACACGGAGCGCGCGGTGCGCGCCCTGATCGAGGCCGCGTCGTGAGCGAGAGCTCGGTCTCGCGGCTGCGGGTGCGCTATGCCGAGACGGACCAGATGGGTGTCGCCTGGCACGGCAGCTACTTCGCGTGGTTCGAGGTGGGCCGCACCGACCTGCTGCGCGAGCGCGGCCTGAGCTACCGCGAGCTGGAGGCGGACGACCTGCACCTGCCCGTGATCGAGGCGAGCGCGCGCTACCTTCGCCCGGCGCGCTACGACGACCTGCTGGAGATCCGCACCCGGGTCGCCGCGCACTCGGGAGCGCGCGTCTCCTTCGACTACGCGATCCATGCCGAAGGCAGCGCGCAGCCGCTCGCCACCGGCTTCACCGCGCACGCGGCGGTCGACGGCCGCGGTCGCCCGCGCCGGCTGCCCGCCGAGCTGCGGAGGCTGCTCGCTTGAAGGCCGTCGTCACGGGCGCCGCGGGCTTCATCGGCTCCCACCTCGCCGAAGCCTGCTGCGCGACGGCTGCGAGGTGGTCGGGGTCGACTGCTTCACCGACTACTACCCGCGCGCCATCAAGGAGCGCAACCTGGCCGCGCTCGGCCGGGACAACGCCCTTCCGGCTCGTCGAAGAGCCGGCTCCAGGACCTGGACCTCGCCGCGCATCCTCGAGGGCGCCGAGCAGGTCTACCACCTCGCGGCCCAGGCCGGCGTGCGCGCCTCCTGGGGCCGCGAGTTCGCGCACTACACCGAGCACAACGTGCTCGCCACGCAGCGGCTGCTCGAGGCGGCGCTGGCAGCGGCCGCCCGCGCGTCGTCTACGCCTCGTCCTCGTCGGTCTACGGCGACGCGCCCGCGCTGCCGCTGCGGGAAGACGGGCCCTGCCAGCCGGTCTCGCCCTACGGCGTCACCAAGCTCGCCGCCGAGCACCTCTGCGTCCTCTACCACCGCAACCACGGCCTGCCCACGGTGAGCCTGCGCTACTTCACGGTCTACGGCCCCCGCCAGCGGCCCGACATGGCTTTCCACCGCTTCCTGACCGCGGCACGCGA
The DNA here is from genome assembly GCA_963740655.1 of uncultured Acidobacteriota bacterium. Lineage (GTDB taxonomy): Bacteria > Acidobacteriota > Vicinamibacteria > Fen-336 > Fen-336 > DATBSL01. The sequence goes on along the minus strand of CAVUFF010000007.1, from coordinate 270,788 downwards.
CGGCAAGCCGATCACCGTCTACGGCGACGGCGCGCAGACCCGCGACTTCACCTTCGTCGACGACATCGTGGCCGCGGCGCGGCGCGCCGCGCTTTCGGGCCGGCCCGGCAGCGTGTATAACGTGGGCGGAGGCGAACGAGTCGCCCTCAACGAGGTGCTGCGCCTCGTCGAATCGGTCACCGGCCAGCGCCTGGAGATCCAACGCCAGGAGACCCCAGAAGGGCGACATGAAAGACACGTTCGCCGACACCGAAGCCGCGCGCCGCGAGCTCGGCTTCCGCTCGACGGTCGGCCTGTCCGAAGGCCTGGCGCGCGAGTGGCGCTTCGTACGGGACAGCGCTTGAGGCGCTTCGCGCTGGCGGCGGCGCTCGCGCTCGCCCTGCTTCCGTCCTGCGGCGGCAAGCACGCTCGACCTGGAGTCGCTCGCGAGCGCCTCGGACGAGGTCGTCTGGGAGGCGGGCCAGAAGGCGAGCGGCAAGAAGGACTGGGAATCCGCGCGCCAGTACTACAAGCGGCTGATCGACGCGTTCCCGCAGAGCCAGCACCAGCCGGACTCGCGCATAGCACTCGCGGACAGCTACTTCGAGGAGGGCGGCACGGCGAACTACATCCTGGCCATCTCCGCCTACCGCGAGTTCCTGACCCTCTACCCGCAGCATCCCGCGCCGGACTACGCCCAGTTCCAGGCGGCGGAGTCCTACTTCAAGCAGAAGAACTCGCCCCGATCGGGACCAGACGGCCAGACCCAACAGGCGCTCGAGGAGTACGAGCGGCTGCTCGACCTCTATCCCGAGCTCGACGTACGTCGAGCAGACGCGGGAGCGAATCAAGGCCTGCCGGCAGACGCTCGCCCGAGCCCACCACCTGGTCGGCTACTTCTACCAGAAGACCCGCCGCTCCTGGCGCGCGGCGATCGCGCGCTACCAGACGATCCTGTCGGACTATCCGGACTACGAGAAGCTCGACGAGGTCCTGTTCGGCTGGCCAGTGCCTCGCGTTCGCGGGACGCTACGCCGAGGCGCGGCCGCACATCGCCCGGCTCCGCTCGGAGTTCCCGAAGAGCGCCTTCCTGCCCGAGGCCGAGAAGCTCGAGCAGAGCTTTCCCCCGTCGGCCCCCGCCGCGCCGGCCGCCCCGACACCGACGCCGCAGCCCACTGCGCCGCCGCAGTCGACCCCGCCACCTCAAGTGTCACTTTGAGGATGTAAGCAAAGAGCTCTTGACGAAACGCCTTTTTTCTTGATACTGTCCGCCGACCGAGCGCGAGCCGAAGGCTGCGCAAGGACGGGTGGGTTTCCGTCCGGGAGGAGAGGCAGTGAGAGCGAAGCTGATCCTGTGTGGCCTCGTGGCCTTCGGATGGCCGCGGCCCCGACCTGGCGCAGACCCAGCCAACTGCGGGCTCGGGGCCCGCTCCGGCGAGCGCGCCCGCGGCGGCCGACGCCGCCGGCGTTGCAGATGGGCCCGGCCGACGTCGCCCCCACTGGACCAAGAACGCGGGCTACCCGACGTCGATCCCCGAGGGGACCGCCTACTACATCGTGGTCCGCGGCGACACGCTCTGGGACCTCTCCGCGCGCTTCCTCGAGCAACCCCTACCTCTGGCCGCAGATCTGGAACGAGCAACAAGTACATCAAGGACGCCCACTGGATCTATCCGGGCGACCCGATCGTGCTGCCGAAGCTGCAGATCGTGGCCGAGGGTGCGGGACAGGCCCCCGCCCCGACCGGCCCCGAGGGCGTCGGCGAGGGTGCGCCGATCCCCCGGCATGGGCGAGGGGGGCGAGCGCGAGCGCCGCCACCGCGCTCGGCCCGGTCACCGAGGAGCCCTCGCTGCAGTGCGCGACCTACGTCGTCGAACGACCGCGAGGACGAGAGCCTGCAGATCGTCGGCTCGGAGGAGGGCTTCGACAAGAACGCCTTCGGCGACCGCGACCTCCTCTACCTCAACAAGGGCAGCAACGCCGGCGTGAAGGCGGGCGACCTCTACACGCTGCACCACGTCGCCTACCCGGTCAAGCACCCGCAGCGGCCGCAAGCTCGGCACCAAGATCGAGACCACGGGCTGGGTGAAGGTGATCCTCGTCCAGGAGAACACCGCGACTGCGCCGTCGTGGAGCAGGCCTGCGCCGACATCCACCCCGGCGACTACCTGAAGCCGTTCGAGAAGGTGAACGTCCCGATGGTCGTGTCGGCGGGCTCGCCGAGCCGACTGCCTGCTCCGCCGAGAACGGCAAGACCGCGCGGCACGTGGTCGACATCCAGGACGACGCCTCGATCGCCGGCACCGGCCACCTTCGTCACCATCGACGCGGGCACCGCCGACGGCGATCTCCCCCGGCACCGTCTTCTCGATCTACCGGATGATGTACCCGTCACGTCCCGACGCCGCGCAACGTCATCGGCGAGGCGACCGTCGTCTCGGTGCGCGAGAAGCACTGCCACCGCCAAGATCACCTACTCGCGCCGCGAGATCATGCTGGGCGACCGGTGCAGTTGCGCTAGTCCGCGGGGGGCTCGGGGGCTGCGAAAACCCCCCGAAAGCCGGTCCAGAGCGTCCGTAAGCCCTGTTCCCCGGCTCAGTCCGGAGTCCGTTAGCTTCGTTGGTCGAAAAAGCGGCCCGGGCCACCGGCCCCCTGCTTCATTTCGCCGCCGGCCGGCCGCAAGACCTCGCGGTAGAAGCGGACGAAGTAGTCGGCCCCCGATGCGATCGCGAGCACCACCACGACGGCGAGCGCCACGAGGGCGGGCACCCGCAGTACCGGGTAGGGCGGCGACAGCAGGAACAGGTTGATCGCGATGAACTGGGCCACCACCTTGGCCTTTCCCATCCCCGATGCCCCGATCAGAACTCCGCGGCTCGCCGCGACGTTGCGCAGCCCCGTGACCGCCAGCTCCCGGGCCAGGATGATCATGACCACCCACGCCGCGACGAGACCCATTTCGACGAGGGACAGGAAGGCGGCCGCGGTCAGGAGCTTGTCGGCGAGCGGATCGAGGAGGATCCCGAGCCTCGTCACTTCGTTGCGGCGGCGAGCGAAGTAGCCGTCGAGGAAGTCGGTCGCCATCGCGAGCGAGAAGATCGCTGCACCGAAGAAAACGTGCCCTTCGACCCTGGTGAGCAGGACGACCACCAGGAGCGGAACGAGAAAGATGCGCAGCAGCGTGAGGGCGTTCGGCAGGTTCACGGGCGGCCTTTATAGAGAAGGCGGCGTGTGGCCGTCAAGGAAGCGGCGAGTGCTATTATCGCTGACCCCAAGCTCATGAGAGCAGTCATTCTCGCGGGCGGCGAAGGCACGCGGCTGCGCCCGCTGACGCTCAGCCTGCCGAAGCCCGTCGTGCCGGTCGTGGACCGGCCCTTCCTGCGCCACCAGCTCGACCTCCTGGGGCGCGCCGGCGTGCGCGACGTGGTCTTCTCCGTGGCCTATCGCCCCGAGCGCGTCGAGGCGGTGTTCGGCGACGGCCGCGCGCTCGGCTTGCAGATCCGCTACGCCGTGGAGGAGACGCCGCTCGGCACCGGCGGCGCCGTGCAACGCGCTCGAGCCCTGCCTCGACGAGCGCACGGTCGTGCTGAACGGCGACGTGCTCACCGACGTCGACCTCGGCGCGCTCGTGCGCCGGCACGAGCGAGGCGCGCGCCTCGGCCACGATCCTGCTCACGCCCGGTGCCGAACCCGGCGGCCTACGGCCTCGTGGAGACGGACGCGGCCTCGGCCGCGTGCTTCGCTTCCTCGAGAAGCCCGAAGCCCGAGCAGATCACGACCGACACCATCAACGCCGGCATCTACGTGCTCGAGACCCGGACGCTCGAGCTGATCCCGCCGGGAGTAAGCACTCGATCGAGCGCGGCTTCTTCCCCGCCCTGCTGGCGCGCGGCGACCTCGTGCTCGGCCCGGTCCACCGCGGCTACTGGATCGACATCGGCACGCCCGAGAAGTACCTGCAGGTGCACCGCGACATCCTGCGCGGGCGCTTCCCGGCTCCCGCTCGACGCGGAGCCGCGCGCGGGCGGCTGCGTCGCGCCGAGCGCGCGGGTCGACGGACGGGGCCGAGCTGGCGGCGCCCTTCTTCGTCGGGCCGGGCTGCGAGGTCGAGGCCGGCGCCCGGATCGGTCCCGACGCGGTGCTGACGGGCGGCGTGCGCGTGCGCGCCGGCGCGCGCGTGAGCGACAGCGTGCTCTGGCCGGGGAGCGAGGCGGGTGCCGAGCGTCCGGTCGAGGGCAGCCTGATCGGTCCGGGCGTGCACGTGGGAGCGCACGCCGTGCTGCGCGGAGCCCGGCTCGGGCGAGGGCGACGCGGGTGAGCGACTACTCCGCGGGCCGCGGGAGGAGCGGAGTGACCACGCATCGCGCCCGGGATCTTCAAGGCCTACGACATCCGGGGCCTCTACCCGGGCGAGCTCCACACGGAGGTCTACCGGCGCATCGGCCACGCCTTCGTCGACTACCTCGGTGCGCGGCACATCGCCGTGGGCCGCGACTGCCGGCTCTCCTCCCCCGAGCTCGCCGCGGCGCTCATTGCGGGCGCGCGGGCGCAGGGAGCGTCCGTCACGGACATCGGCGTCGCTTCGACCGACATGCTCTACTACTACGTCGCGCGCCACGACCTCGAGGGCGGGGCGATCGTCACCGCCTCCCACAACCCGAAGGAGTGGAACGGCGATCAAGCTGGTGCGGCGCGGCGCGCTCGCGCTCTCCGGCGACGCCGGAATTCGCGAGATCAAGGAGTGGCTGCTGGCCGGACGCTACGCCGAGGCGGCGCCGCCGCGCGGCGAGCTCGCGAGCGCGGCGGTCGTCGACGACTACGCGCGCCACTGCCTCTCCTTCATGGACATCCGGCCGCATCCCGCAGCTCAAGGTCGTGCTGGACACGGCCAACGGCATGGGAGCGGTGGGGGTGCAGGCGATCTTCCCGGCGCTGCCGCTCGACACGATCCGCCTCTACTTCGAGCTCGACGGCACGTTCCCGAACCACCCCGCCGACCCGCTGGTCGAGGAGAACCGCAAGGACCTCGTCGAGCGCGTGAGGGCCGAGAAGGCCGACCTCGGCATCGCGTGGGACGGCGACGCCGACCGCTGCTTCTTCATCGACGACCGCGGCGAGTACGTGCCCGGCGACTTCGTGACGGCGCTGCTCGGCGAGGCCTTCGCGCGTCGCGAGCCGGGCGCACGGATCGTCTACGACGTGCGTGCCTCGCGCGCGGTGCCCGACTGCGTGAGCGCCGCGGGCGGCACGGCGCTCATGCAACCGCGTGGGCCACGCCTTCATCAAGAAGCGCATGCGCGACGAGAGCGCCGTCTTCGGCGGCGAGGTCTCGGGGCACTTCTACTTCCGGGAGAACTGGTTCGCCGACAACGGCATGATCCCCGCGCTGCTCATGCTCGAGCGGATCGGGCGGGAGGGCCGCCGGCTGAGCGAGATCCTCGAGCCGCTGCGGGCTCGCTACCACATCTCGGGCGAGATCAACTCGCGCGTGGCCGACGTGCCGCGGGCGCTCGCGCGCCTCGAGGAGCGCTTCAAGGACGGCCGCATCGGCCGCCTCGACGGTGTCTCGGTCGACTACGACGACTGGCACTTCAACGTCCGCGCGTCGAACACGGAGCCGCTGCTGCGCCTCAACCTCGAAGCCGCGACGCCGTCAGAGATGCAGACGCGGCGCGACGAGATCCTGTCGCTCATCCGGAGCTGATCGGCGCTCGGAGCGCCGGCGCCCAGCGCGGCGTGCTTGACCCGCCGGCGCCCGGGTGCCTATCATGTCCGGTCGAGCGCACGAGGCGGGCGTAGCTCAGCTGGTAGAGTACGAGCTTCCCAAGCTCGGAGTCGCGGGTTCGAATCCCGTCGCCCGCTCCAGCCGCCCTCCCCGCGCGAGCGTCCGTAGGAGAAACGGTCTCTGCGGGAGGAGCCATGGGAATCTTCGGTAAGAACGACAGCCGGCCCCCGGAGCCGATGGCGCGGACGATCAGCGCGCCCGGGCAAACTGCCCCGGCGCCGGCCGCGGCAGCGCCGGCTCCGGCCCCCGTCCACCGCAGCGCGCCCTGCGTGATCGGGACGAAGGTGCAGCTCAAGGGCGAGCTGCAAGGCGCCGAGCCCGTGGTGGTCGAGGGCACCATCGAGGGCACGGTCCGCCTCACCGCCGAGCTGCGCGTGGCGCCGGGCGGCACGGTCAAGGCCGACGTCTCCGCCCACACCGTGGTCGTGGCCGGCGAGGTGATCGGCGACTGCCAGGCGACCGAGCGCGTCGTGCTCGAGTCGACCGGTCGGCTCACCGGCAACATCCGCGCGCCGCGCATCGTGATCGCCGAGGGCGCGAGCTTCCGCGGCACGAGCGATATGTCCGCGCGCGCGGGCTCCGACAAGCCCTAGCCCGCCCGTCGCGCGCCGACGTACCGTCCGAGGAGCGAGCCATGTCCAAGCGATACGGGAACTACATCGGCGGCGAGTGGAAGGACGCGAGCTCGTCGCGCACCTTCGACAACCGCAACCCCGCCGACACCGCGGAGCTCGTCGGGACCTTCGCCGACTCGGGACCCGAGGACGTGGAGCGCGCGGTCGCCTGCGCACGCGAGGCCTACCCGCGCTGGAAGGCGCTGCCCGCGCCCAAGCGCGGCGAGATCCTCTACCGGGCCGCGGAGATCCTCGTGAAGCGCAAGGAGGACTTCGCGCGCGACATGACGCGCGAGATGGGCAAGGTGCTCGACGAGACGCGCGGCGACGTCCAGGAAGCGATCGACATGACGTACTACATGGCGGGCGAGGGGCGGCGCCAGTTCGGCCAGACGACGCCCTCGGAGATGCCCGACAAGTTCCAGATGTCGGTGCGCCAGCCGGTCGGGATCGCGGGCCTCATCACGCCCTGGAACTTCCCGATGGCGATCCCCTCCTGGAAGATGATGCCGGCGCTCATCCTCGGCAACACCGTCGTGATCAAGCCCGCCACCGACACCCCGCTCTCGGTCGTGAACCTGATCGAGGCGCTCGAGCGAGGCCGGACTGCCGAAGGGCGTCGTGAACATGGTGACGGGCAGCGGCTCGCAGGTGGGCTCGCCGCTCATGAGCCACAAGGACGTGGGCGTCGTCTCCTTCACGGGCTCGACCGACGTCGGCCGGAAGGTCTCCGAGGCCTGCGCGCCGGCGTTCAAGCACTGCCACCTCGAGATGGGCGGCAAGAACGTGATCATGGTGATGGACGACGCGCGGCTCGACCTCGCCGTCGAGGGCGCGCTCTGGGGCGGCTTCGGCACCACCGGCCAGCGCTGCACCGCCGCGAGCCGCGTGGCCGTGCACGAGAAGGTCTACCGCGAGTTCCTCGAGCGCTTCGTGGCGCGGCGCCAGGGCGCTGCGCGTCGGCAACGGGCTCGAGCCCAAGGCCCAGATGGGCCCCTGCGTGAACGTGTCGCAGCTCGAGACGGTCGAGAGCTACGTGAAGATCGGCAAGGAGGAGGGGGCCAGGCTCGCTGGCGGGCGGCAGCCGGCTCGGCACGGGCGAGCACGCGCAGCGGCTACTTCCACGAGCCCACGGTGTTCGCCGACTGCACGCCGGAGATGCGCGTCGCCCACGAGGAGATCTTCGGGCCCGGTCGTCTCGGTGATCCCCGTGAAGTCGCTCGAGCAGGCGATCGAGGTCGGCAACTCGGTCGACTACGGCCTCTCCGCCTCGATCTACACGCAGGACATCAACAAGGCCTTCACGGCCATGCGCGAGATGTACACCGGCATCTTCTACGTCAACGCGCCCACGATCGGCGCCGAGACCCACCTGCCGTTCGGCGGCACCAAGAACACGGGCAACGGCCACCGCGAGGCCTGCGTCCAGGCGCTCGAGGTGTTCTCGGAGTGGAAGAGCATCTACGTCGACTTCAGCGGCCGGCTGCAGCGGGCGCAGATCGACTGAACGTGACCTTTGTCGATTGTATAATTTCCGTCGCGAAGCCATGCCCGACGACGGCACTAGACGAGCGCAGGCGTGAGGTCCTGCGGACCCTGATCCAGCTCCACGTCGACACCGGGGACCCGTCGGCTCCGAGAGCCTCTGCCGGGCGGTCGGCCGTGCCCTGTCCCCCGCCACCCTTCGCAACATCATGGCGGACCTCGAGGCGCTCGGATACCTGGACCACCCCCACACGAGCGCCGGCCGCATCCCGACGGACGAGGGCTACCGGGTCTACGTCGACTCGCTCATGGACCCGAGCCCGCTCGCCGCCGGCGAGGCGCAGGCGATCGCCGAGCTGCGCTCCCCCGACGCCTCGGCCTCGCAGACCCTCGAGCGCGCCTCGCAGCTGCTCTCGCGGCTCAGCCGCCACGTGGGCTTCGTGCTGGCGCCCGACATCGCCCGCACCAGCTTCCGGCACATCGACCTCGTGCTGCTCGGCCATCCCCGCGTCCTCGTGGTGATGGTCTCGTCGACCGGGCTCGTGACGCACAAGGTGATCGAGGTCGAGGAGCGGCTCGAGCCCGCCGAGCTCACCGAGTGCGCCAACTACCTGAACGCCCACTTCAGCGGCATGCCGCTGGCGCAGATCCGCGCCCGTCTGCTCGAGCTGATGAGCGAGGAGAAGGCGCTCTACGACTCGCTGCTCCAGCGCGTGATCTCGCTCGGCGAGCGGGCCTTCGAGGTGCGGGCCGGCGAGGCCAGCGTCTACCTCGACGGCACCTCCAACATCCTGGCGCAGCCGGAGTTCGAGGACGCCGAAAGGATGCGGGCGCTCTTCCGGACCTTCGAGGAGAAGAGCCGGCTCGTCCGCATCCTGAACGCCTGCATCGCCGGCGAGGGCGTCCGCGTCCTCATCGGCCACGAGAACCCCGACCCGGAGCTACAGGACCTGTCGCTCGTCGGCGCGACCTGCACGCTCGACGGCGAGCCCGCCTTCGGCGTCGGCGTCCTGGGCTCGACGCGCATGCAGTACGCGCACGTGGTGTCGATCGTCGACCACGTCGCGCGAGCGGTCTCGGACGTGCTGCGGGGTCGGCGGGCGTGAAGAAGCGCGGCAACGGCCACCAGGACGACGCCGAGGCCGCCCGCGAGGACCCCGCCGCCCGGACGACGGCGACCGAGCAAGACGAGCGCTCCGAGGGCGGCCTCGCGCCTCACGCGACGGACGCCCCAGCCGAGGGCGGCGCCGGCCGGGAGGCGGACGAGCTCGCGCGGCTCCGCCGCGAGTGCTCCGAGCTCAAGGACTCGCTGCTGCGGCGGCGCGCGGATTTCGAAAACTACAGGAAGCGCGTCGAGCGCGAGCGCGGCGCCGCCACCACGGAGGCCGAGGCCGCCGTGCTGCGCCAGATGCTCTCGACCGTCGACAACCTCGAGCGCGCGCTCGCCGCGCAGGACTCGGGGACCGCGCTGCGCGAGGGCGTGGTGCTCACCCACCGCGAGCTGCTCGCATTGCTGGAGTCGCTCGGTGTCGTGACGATCGACGCGCTCGGCCAGCGCTTCGACCCGAGCGCGCACCAGGCGATCCTGCACGAGCCGTCGCCCGGCTTCGCGCCGGGGACGGTGTCCGAGGTGTACCGCAAGGGCTTCCGCTATCGCGACCGCCTGCTGCGGCCGGCGATGGTCAAGGTGGCGAGCGGCCCCGACGAGACGTCCGATGGCGGGGACGTCCAGTAGGAATCGGCTCAGAAAAGGAGCGAGGTCCACACGTGGGCAAGATGATCGGCATCGACCTGGGCACGACGAACTCGTGCGTCGCGGTGATGGAAGGCGGCGTGCCCCAGGTGATCCCCAACCAGGAGGGCGCGCGCACTACGCCCTCGATCGTGGGCTTCACCGCCAAGGGCGAGCGGCTGGTGGGCCAGATCGCCAAGCGCCAGGCGCTCACCAACCCCAAGAACACGGTCTTCGCCGTGAAGCGGCTGATCGGACGCAAGTCCGACTCGACGGAGGCCGAGGAAGCCCGCAAGTTCATGCCCTTCCAGCTGGTGGGCGCGCCGAACGGCGACGTGCACCTGCAGATCGAGGACAAGGTCTACTCGCCTCCGGAGATCTCCTCCTTCGTGCTGCAGAAGCTGAAGGCGGCGGCCGAGGACTACCTCGGCGAGACGGTCGAAGAGGCGATCATCACCGTTCCCGCGTACTTCAACGACCCTCAGCGTCAGGCGACGAAGGACGCCGGCCTCATCGCGGGCCTCAAGGTCTCCCGCATCATCAACGAGCCGACGGCCGCGGCGCTCGCCTACGGGCTCAAGAACACGGGCCGGTCGGGCCAGTTCGTGGCGGTGTACGACCTCGGCGGCGGCACCTTCGACATCACGATCCTGGAGATGGCGGACGGGCTCTTCCAGGTGCGCGCCACGGGTGGCGACACCTACCTGGGCGGCGAGGACTTCGACCAGCGCATCATCGACTGGCTGATCGGCGAGTTCCAGCGCGAGACCGGGATCGACCTGCGGCAGGACCGCATGGCCCTCCAGCGTCTCAAGGAGGCCGCCGAGAAGGCGAAGTGCGAGCTGTCGACCGCGCAGCAGACCGAGATCGTGCTGCCCTTCATCTCGGCCGACGCCTCGGGCCCCAAGCACCTCAACACCGTGCTCACGCGGCAGAAGTACGAGGAGCTGACCGACGACCTGCTCGAGCAGACGGTCGAGCCCTGCAGGCGCTGCCTGGCAGACGCGCAGATCAAGCCGGAGCAGATCGACGAGGTGCTGCTGGTCGGCGGGCAGACGCGCGCGCCCAAGGTGACCGAGGTCGTGCGCAGGGTCTTCGGCAAGGAGCCGAACCGCGCGGTGAACCCCGACGAGGGCGTCGCGATGGGCGCCGCGATCCAGACCGGGATCATCCAGGGCGAGGTCAAGGACCTGGTGCTGCTCGACGTCACGCCGCACACCCTGGGCATCGAGACCAAGGACGGCACGTTCACGCCGCTCATCGAGCGCAACAGCACGATCCCGACCCGCAAGAGCCGCGTCTTCACGACGGTCGCCGACAACCAGACGCGCGTCGAGGTGCACGTGCTGCAGGGCGAGAGCGACATGGCGGCCTACAACAAGAGCCTGCAGAAGTTCGAGCTCACGAACATCCCGCCGGCGCCGCAAGCGGCGTGCCCCAGATCGAGGTCGGCTTCGAGATCGACGTGAACGGCATCGTGTCGGTGGAGGCGACCGACCAGGCGACCGGCCGCAGCCAGTCGATCACGATCCACCCCTCGGGCGGCCTGAGCCAGGCCGAGGTCGACCGCCTCGTGCAGGAGACGCGCAAGCGCGAGAACGACGAGAAGTCGAAAAAGGAGCAGGAAGGCGTCGTGCGCCAGCTCGACGGGCTCGTCGCCAACACCATGCGCTCGGTGCAGGCCCTCGAGGGCAAGCTCACCCCCGACGAGCAGCAGCGGATCCTCGACGCCATCGAGCGCGCGAAGAAGGTCGCGCAGCGAAGCCGACCTGGACGAGCTCAAGTCGCGCCTCAGCGAGATGGAGAAGGCGGCGGGCATCATCGGCCAGGCGATGCTGCGCCCGTGAGCCGGTCGCTCGTGAGCCGCGCCCCGTATCGCCGCTAGCCGTGGCCCCTCGCGACTACTACGAGGTGCTCGGAGTGCCTCGCAACGCCTCCGACCAGGAGATCAAGTCGGCCTATCGCAAGCTCGCGCTCAAGCACCACCCCGATCGCAATCCCGGCGACGGGCCGGCCGAGGAGCGCTTCAAGGAGGCGGCCGAGGCCTACGGCGTCCTGGGCGACGCCGACAAGCGCCGCCGCTACGACACCTACGGGCACGCCGGCGTGAGCGGCGCCGCCGGCGCCGGCTTCGACCCCACGATCTTCGCCGACTTCAGCGACATCCTCGGCGACTTCTTCGGCTTCGGCGACCCGTTCGGCCGCCGGCGCGGGCCGCGCCGGGGCTCCGACCTCCGCTACAACCTCGACCTCTCGTTCGAGGAGGCGGCCTTTGGCACCGAGACCCACATCCGCATCCCCCGCGCCGAGCGCTGCGAGACCTGCGCGGGCAGCGGCGCCGCACCCGGCACGGAGCCCGTCGTCTGCCCCAACTGCCGCGGGGCCGGCCAGGTCACCTTCCAGCAGGGCTTCTTCAGCGTCGCCCGCACCTGCGGCCACTGCCGCGGCGCCGGCCGGATCGTGTCCAAGCCCTGCGCGACCTGCAAGGGCGAGGGCCAGCGCGTGGTGGAGAAGACGCTCCAGATCAAGATCCCGCCCGGCGTGGACGGCGGCAGCCAGCTCCGCATCGGCGGCGAGGGCGAAGCCGGCGCGCTCGGCGGTCCGCCGGGCGACCTCTACGTCGTGCTGCGCGTCGCCGAGCACGCCTTCTTCAAGCGCGACGGCACCCACCTCGTCTGCGAGGTGCCGGTAAGCGTCGCCCAGGCGGCGCTCGGCGCCACGATCGAGGTCCCGACGCTCGAGGGAGGCAAGGCGAAGCTCAACGTGCCCGAGGGCACGCAGTCGGGCGCGGTTCTCAAGCTCAAGGGCCAGGGCGTCCCGGCGCTCGGCGGCCGGGGCCGCGGCGACCTCCACGTCCTCGTGCGCGTGGTGGTGCCGAAGCACCTCAGCTCGGAGCAGCGCAAGCTCTTCGAGCAGCTCGCGAGGACGCTGCCGGTGCCCGACATCAAGGACAAGGACAAGTCGCTGCTCGACCGGATGAAAGACTTCCTCGGCTAGGACGCCGCGGGGCCGGCTGCCTTCATGCATGCGCTGCGCCTGATCGTCGACGCCGCCCGCGAGGACGAGGCGACCTGCGTGCTGTGGGACGCGGGAACCAGCGGCGTCGAGGTGAAACCCGCCGCCGCGCAGGGCGTCGAGCTGCTTGCCTATTTCAGCGGGCCTCCCGATGTCGACGCGCTCGTCCGTGCCCTGCCGTACGCCTCCATCGCGCCCTGCCCCGTACCCGACGTCGACTGGGTCAAGCACTTCCGCGACGGCTTCCGGCCCTTCCGCGTCGGGCGCTTCGAGGTCGTCCCGCGCTGGGAGGCGGCCTCGCCGTCCAGCGACCGGCTGATCGTCGATCCAGGCCGCGCCTTCGGCACCGGGACCCACGAGACCACGAAGCTCTGCCTGGGAGCGCTCGAGGCTCTCGCCGCCCGCCGTCCTCTCGGCCGCACGCTCGACCTCGGCGCAGGCACGGCGCTCCTGGCGATCGCCGCAGGCCGCCTCGGCGCCAGCGTCGTCGTCGCCTCGGACATCGATCCCGAAGCGACCGCCGCCGCGCGCCACCACGCCTTGCTCAACGGCGAGAGGCTCCACGTCGTGCGCGCCGACGGTGCGTTCGGCTTTCGCGCCGGAGCCTTCGACCTGGTGTTGGCCAACCTGATGGCGCTGTTGTTGGTCGACCGTGCGGCGTCCATCCAGTCCCTCGTGGCACCCCGGGGCACTCTCGTGCTCTCGGGCCTGCTGCTCGACGACGTGCCGCCCGTGCGGGAGGCCTTCGCGGCGTCCGGCGCCCCGCGCGAGCACCGACTCGGCGAGTGGGCGGCGCTCGTCTTCGAGCGCGTGGGGGTCGCCGGATGAGCCTCCACCGCTTCCACGTCCAAGGCGCCGCTCCGGGCGCCCACCTCGAGCTGCCCGAGCACACGGCGCACCACGCGCGCGAGGTGCTGCGCCTGCGTGCGGGGGCGGAGGTCCGCGTCTTCGACGGCGCCGGCCGCGAGTGGGACGCCGTGCTCGACGAGGTCTCGCGCCGGCGCGTCTCCGCGCGCGTGCTGCACGCCGTCGCGGCGCGCGCCGAGTCACCGCTGCGGCTCGTGCTGGCGATGGCCGCGCTCAAGGGCGATCGCATGGAGCTCGTGCTCCAGAAGGCGACCGAGCTCGGCGTCGCCGAGATCTGGCCGGTCGTGACGTACAGGACCGACGCGGCCGCGCGGCCCGCGCTCAAGGGCGCGCGCAGCGAGCGCTGGGAGCGCGTGGCCTCGGGCGCCGCGGAGCAGTGCGGGCGGGCCGTGGTCCCGCTCGTCGCGCCCACGACGACGCTGCCCGGGCTCGTCGAGCGGCCGTTCGCCGGCCGCCGCGTGGCGCTCCTGGAGACGCCCGGCCACGCACCGCTCGCCTCGCTCGCGATCGACGCCGCTTCCCCGCTGCTGCTCCTCGTCGGTCCGGCCGGCGGCTTCGAGCCGGCGGAAGCGGAGGAGCTGCGCGCGGCGGGCTTCGTCTCCGCGTCGCTCGGTCCCCGCATCCTGCGCGCGGAGACGGCCGCGGTCGCCGCCGTCGCGATCGCGCAGGCGGCGTGGGGCGACCTGCGCGGCTGAAGCCTCCTGCTATACTGCGCGCGCCACGATGTTTCTCCTCGGCGAGACTGTTGGGAAATACCAGATCCTCGCCAACCTCGGCTCCGGCGGCTTCGGCACCGTCTTCCTCGCGCGCGACACCTGGATCGACAAGAAGGTCGCGATCAAGGTCCCCCACCGCCAGACCGGCGACGCGGACGAGCTCCTGCAGGAGCCGCGCCTGCTCGCCGCGCTCGACCACCCGAACATCGTCTCGATCCTGACCGCGGAGCGCGCCAACGCCACGTTCTTCATCGTGATGGAGTACGTGAAGGGCGAGACGCTCGAGGCCGTGCTGGACCGCGAGAAGTCGCTCGACGTTCCCCGCGCGCTCACCTACGCGGTGCAGATCCTGAAGGGCGTGGAGCACGCGCACGAGGCGCAGATCCTGCACCGTGACCTGCGCCCCGCGAACGTGCTGATCTCGGAGAGCGGCGCGCTCAAGGTCGCCGACTTCGGCACCTCGCGTCTGCTCGAGCGCTCGCACGCCACGACCGTGATCGGCAGCCCGCCCTACATGGCGCCGGAGGCGTTCCAGGGCCGCGCGGTGCTCGCGTCGGACATCTACTCCGTCGGCGTCATGATCTACCAGATGCTGACGGGCGTGCTTCCCTACTTCAGCCCCAACCCCGCGCAGATCGAGAGGCTGGTGGCGCAGGGGCGCTGCACGCCGCCCAAGGTCAAGAACACGCAGATCCCGCGCGAGGTCTCCGACATCGTGATGAAGGCGCTCCACACGGACGTGGCCGACCGCTACCAGCGCGCCTCGGAGCTCTTGGACGACCTCGCCACCGCAGCCGAGATCGACCACAACGCGAGCGAGATGGAGGACATCCGCCGCCGCCTGCGCGCCCGCGAGGTTCCGAAGCGGGGCTTCTGCTGGCACTGCAGGAAGCCCCTCCACGCGCGGAGCGACACCTGCGCGTTCTGCGGCGAGAAGCAGTGACGGCCCGCCGCTAGCCCGAGCGTGACACCGGCGCTCGCCTCGCTCGCCGCGCTCCTCCTCGCGATCGCCCTCAGCTTCTCCGCGCGCGTCAACGTCGGGGTGGCGGCGCTGGCGCTCGCGTTCGTGCTCACCGTGGCGGTCCCCGGGCTGCGCGCCGAGGCGGTCGCCTCCGCCTTCCCGTCCTCGCTCTTTCTCACCCTCGCCGGCGTCACGCTGCTCTTCGCGGTCAGCGAGAGCAACGGCACGCTGTCGCGCGCCGCGGAGCGCGGCGTGCGCCTCGCGCGCGGCGACGCCCGGATCGTCCCGTGGCTCGTCTTCGCGATCGCCTTCGCCGTCTCCGCCGTCGGCCCCGGCGCCGTGCCGGCCGTCGCGCTCGTGGCCCCGCCTGCCGCGGCGATCGCCGCCCGCATGCGGATGTCGCCGTTCCTCGCGGCGCTGTTCGTCGCGAACGGCGCCAACGCCGGCAACCTCTCGCCGCTCAGCGCCGTCGGCATCATCGCCAACTCGCGCATGGCCGAGGCCGGCGTCACGGGCCACGAGGGCAAGGTCTTCGCGGCCAACGCGCTCGCCCACGTGCTGGTGAGCGCTTTGGCCTACCTCGTCTTCCGCCTGCGCTCGTCCGCTCGCGAGGAGCCGGCCGAAAGGCAGGCGCTCGTACCGCACACGCCGCTCGAGGCGCGGCAGTGGCTGACGCTCGCCGTGCTGTCCGCCTGGGTCCTCGCCGCCATCGTCCTGCGCGTGCCGGTCGGGCTCTCGGCCTTTGCGGCGGTCGTCGTGCTGCTCGCGCTGCGCGCCGCCGACGAGCCCGCGGCGCTGCGCTCGATGCCCTGGGGGGCGGTGCTGATGGTGAGCGGCATGAGCACGCTCGTCTCGCTGGTGGAGAGGACGGGCGGCCTCGAGCTCTTCAGCGGTCTGCTCGCCAGGCTCGCGACGCCTGCGACGGTGAACGGCGCGATGGCTTTCGTGACCGGCCTGATTTCGACCTGGAGCAGCACCTCCGGCGTGGTGCTGCCCGCCTTCCTGCCGACCGTGCCGGGCGTGCTCGCGCGGCTCGGCGGCGGCGATCCGCTCGCCCTGTCGCTCAGCATCAACGTCGGCTCGTCGCTCGTGGACGTTTCGCCCCTTTCGACGCTCGGCGCGCTCTGCGTCGCGGCCGTAGAGGACCCCGAGACGGCACGCGTCCTCTTCAGGCGGCTCCTGGCCTGGGGCCTCTCGATGACCGTCGTGGGCGCGCTGCTCTGCCAGCTCTTTGCGAACGCCCTCGCGAAGCTCTGACGCCGCGCGGGACGGCGGACTGCCGCAAGTCCTAGGGCGTCAGTTATTTCGCCGTAGCGCTTCGTTGACAGTCGCTGGCGCGGTGGCTAAAATCGTGCGGTTATGGCGAACCCGCGATCCGAGTGGATCTGGATGAACGGCACGCTCGTGCCGTGGGACGACGCCAAGATCCATCTCGGGTCGCACGTCATCCACTACGGCTCCGCGGTCTTCGAGGGCATCCGCTGCTACAAGACGGCCGAAGGGGCCGGCGGTCTTCCGGCTCGACGCGCACACCGAGCGCCTGTTCGACTCCGCGAAGATCTACTGGATGGACCTCCGGCTCCACGCGCGAGCAGCTGAACGACGCGATCCTCGAGACGATCCGCGCGAACAAGCGGGAGGCCTGCTACGTCCGGCCGGTCGCCTACCGCGGCATAGGCCCGCTCGGCGTCAACCCGCTCGGCTCGCCGGTCGAGGTGGCGGTGATGGTCTGGGACTGGGGCAAGTACCTCGGCCAGGAGGCGCTCGAGCAGGGCGTCGACGTCTGCGTCAGCTCCTGGACGCGCATGGCCCCGAACACCCTGCCGGCGATGGCCAAGAGCGCGGGCAACTACCTGAACTCGCAGCTCATCAAGATCGAGGCGGTCAAGGGCGGCTTCGCCGAGGGCATTGCACTCGACGCGCAGGGCTACGTCTCCGAGGGCAGCGGCGAGAACCTGTTCGCGGTCGTGAAGGGAAAGTCTCGTCACGCCGCCGCTCGTCTCTTCGATCCTGCCGGGCATCACGCGCGACAGCGTCCTGGCGCTCGCCAGGAAGCTCGGGTTCGAGATCCAGGAGAAGGCGCTGCCGCGCGAGATGCTGTACCTCGCCGACGAGCTGTTCTTCACCGGCACGGCGGCGGAGATCACGCCGATCCGGTCGGTCGACCGCCAGCAGGTCGGCGCGGGCCGGCGCGGGCCCATGACGGAGGCGCTGCAGAAAGCCTTCTTCGACGTGATCGAGTGCCGTAGTGCCGACGAGCACGGCTGGCTGACGTTCGTGCCCGCCCTGGTCGGGGCGGCGAGCGGGCGGGGCGGTTTAGCCCCGGAGCGGGGAGAGCGATGCACATCAACGATCTGTTGAAGATGGCGTCGGAGCGCAAGGCCTCCGACCTCCACCTGAAGGTGGGGTCGCACCCTGTGCTGCGCATCAACGGCGAGCTGATCCCGCTCGTCGAGACCAAGCGCCTCATGCAGGAGGACACCATCGCGATGGCGTTCTCCATCATGAGCAACCGCCAGAAGCAGAAGTTCAAGGAGAACCTCGAGATCGACATCGCGTACTCCGTGCCCGGCCTCGGCCGCTTCCGCTGCAACGTGTTCCAGCAGCGCGGCACCGTCGGCCTCGTGCTGCGCGTCATCCCGGTCAAGATCATGACCGTGCGCGAGCTCGGGCTGCCGGTCGTGCTCGAGAAGCATCTGCGAACGGAGCAGCGCGGGCTCATCCTGTGCACCGGAACCACCGGCTCGGGCAAGTCCACGACGCTCGCGGCGATGATCGACTACATCAACGCCCAGCGCTGCGAGCACATCATCACGATCGAGGACCCGATCGAGTTCCTGCACCGCGACAAGAAGTCGATCGTCAACCAGCGCGAGGTCGAGGTCGACACCAGGAGCTTCGCCGCCGCGCTGCGGAGCGCCCTGCGCCAGGACCCCGACGTGATCCTGGTCGGTGAGATGCGCGACTACGAGACGATCGAGACCGCGATCACCGCGGCCGAGACCGGCCACCTGGTGCTCTCGACGCTCCACACCCTGGACGCCACGGAGACGGTCAACCGCATCATCTCGGTCTTCCCGCCGCACCAGCAGAAGCAGATCCGCCTGCAGCTCGCGGGCGTGCTGAAGGCGGTCGTCTCCATGCGCCTCATCCCGCGCGCCGACGGCCACGGCCGCGTGCCCGCGGTCGAGGTGATGATCGCCACCCCGTTCATCCGCGACTGCATCATCAACAAGGACAAGACCAAGCTGATCCACGAGGCGATCGCCGCTGGCGTGTCGCAGTACGGCATGCAGACCTTCGACCAGTCGATCTTCCAGCTCTACAAGAAGGAGCTGATCAGCTACGACGAGGCGCTGCGCCGCGCCTGAACCCCGACGAGTTCAAGCTCAAGATCCAGGGCATCCAGTCCTCCTCCGACATGGCGGCCGAGGAGATGGAAAGGACGATGCAGTCCTTCGACCTGGAGCAGTAACGGGCGATGTCCAGCAGTGCCATGGGTGCGTCGCCCCAGAGCGCGTACCAGCGGGCACTCGGACGGCTCGCTCGCCGCGACCACTCGGTGGCCGAGCTGCGCCGCGCGCTCGTCGCCCGCGGCCACGAGCCGGACGAGGTGGAGGCGGCGCTCGAGCGGCTGCGCCGCGAGGCGCTACCTCGACGACGCGGGCTACGCCGAGCGTTTCGCACGGAGCCGCCTCGCGCACCACGGGCACGGGCGAGTCGCTCGTCCGGCAGAGCCTGCGCCAGCGCGGCGTGAGCAGGGCCGAGACGGAAGGCGGGCTGCAGTCGGCGCTCGGCGAGGTGGACGAGAAGGCCGTGCTGGACGCGCTCGCGCGCCGCTACTGGCGGCAGCACGCGCGCGTCGAGCCCGGGCGGCGCCTGCCGCGGCTCTGGGCCTTCCTGCTGCGCCGCGGCTTCGCGGCGGGGCTGGTGCACGACCGGCTGAGCGCGCTCTGGCCCCGCTGGGCGGACGCGCTCGAGGGGCTGGAGCCGGCGGAGCCGATCGAGGAGAGCCGCCAGCCATGAGGAGACCGGGCGTGACGGCGAGGGGACGGCTTTGAAGACGGCCGACGACATCCGCAGCGGATTCCTCCGCTACTTCGAGGAGCGCGGCCACCGCGTGGTCAAGAGCTCTCCGCTCGTCCCGCAGAACGACCCGACGCTGCTCTTCGCGAACGCGGGCATGAACCAGTTCAAGGACGTCTTCCTCGGCCGCGAGCGGCGCGACTACACGCGCGCGGCGTCGTCGCAGAAGTGCGTGCGCGCGGGCGGCAAGCACAACGACCTCGAGAACGTGGGCGTGACCGCCCGCCATCACACCTTCTTCGAGATGCTCGGGAACTTCTCGTTCGGCGACTACTTCAAGCAGGACGCGATCGCGTTCGGCTGGGAGTTCCTGACGCGCGACCTCGGGCTCGCGAAGGACCGCCTCTCGGTCACCATCTTCAAGGGCGAGGGCTCGGTCCCGCGCGACGGCGAGGCGCACGGCTTCTGGAAGGCGCACGTGCCCGCGGAGCGCATCCTCGAGCTCGGCATGAAGGACAACTTCTGGGCGATGGGCGACACGGGCCCCTGCGGCCCGTGCTCGGAGATCCACTACTTCCAGGGCGACCAGCTTCCCTGCCCCGAGGAAGCGGCCGGCCGCGAGTGCCTCGGCGTGGAGTGCGAGTGCGACCGCTGGCTCGAGGTCTGGAACCTCGTCTTCATGCAGTACGACCGCGACGACGAGGGTGCGCTCACGCCGCTGCCCGCGCCGTGCGTCGATACCGGCATGGGCCTCGAGCGCGTCACCGCCGTCGTCCAGGGCAAGCTGTCGAACTACGACACCGACCTCTTCACTCCCCTGCTCCAGGCCGTCGCCCGGCGCGCCTCCAGGAGCTACGGCAAGAACGCGAGCGACGACGTCTCGATGCGCGTGGTGGCAGACCACCTCCGTGCGATGACCTTCCTGATCGCCGACGGCGTGCTGCCCGGCAACGAGGGCCGCGGCTACGTCCTGCGCAAGATCATGCGGCGGGCGCTGCGGCACGGGAAGCAGCTCGGGATCGAAGGCGCATTCCTGAGCGAGCTCACGGCCGCCGTCGTCGAGCGGATGAAGGCGGCCTATCCGGAGCTCGTTTCGCACCGGGAGTCCGTGGGGCGGGTGGTGGCCGTCGAGGAGGAGCGCTTCGGCACGACCCTCAAGCAAGCTTTCGTGGTCTTCGAGGAGATCGCCGGCAAGCTGAAGGCCGGCGCGACCGTGGCGGGGGCCGACGTCTTCCGGCTCTACGACACCTACGGGCTGGCGCCCGACTTCACCGAGGAGCTCGCGAAGGATCGGGGCCTCTCGGTCGACCTCGCCGGTTTCGAGCGCGAGCTCCAGGCGCAGCAGGAGCGCGCCCGCCAGGCGAGCAAGCTGGGCGCGGTCAAGGGCGACCCCGTCTACCAGAAGCTTGCCGACGAGGGTGCTTTGACCGACTTCCTCGGCTACACGAGCCTCGCGGTCGAGGACGCGCGCGTGCTCGCGGTGCTCCGCGACGGCCAGCTCGCGCCGCGGCTCGACGCCGGACAGGAGGGCTTGATCGTGCTCGACCGCACGCCCTTCTACGCGATGGCGGGAGGCCAGGTGGGCGACCGCGGCGTGATCGCCTCGGAGGGCTCGGCGGCGCAGGTCACCGACACCACGAGCCCGCTGCCCGGGCTCTTCGTCCACCACGTGAAGGTGACGCACGGCGGCTTCGAGCGCGGGATGCCGGTACGGGCCGAGGTCGACGCGGCGCGCCGCGCGGGCGCGATGCGCCACCACAGCGGCACGCACCTGCTGCACGCGGCCCTGCGCGAGATGCTGGGCCCGCACGTCAAGCAGGCGGGCAGCCTGGTGGCTCCCGAGCGGCTGCGCTTCGACTTCAGCCACTACGCGCCGGTCGGCCCGCGCGAGCTCCGCCACCTCGAGAACAGGGTCAACGCGGAGGTGCTGCGCGACCTGAAGCTGCGCGAGACCGTGATGGGCCGCGAGGAGGCGCTCGCCTCCGGTGCGCTCGCGTTCTTCGGCGACAAGTACGGCGAGCGCGTGCGCGTCGTGGAGGTGCCCGGCTTCTCGAAGGAGTTCTGCGGCGGCACGCACGTAGGCTCGACCGGCGAGATCGGTCTCTTCCTGCTCACGAACGAGCAGGGCATCTCCGCCGGCACAAGGCGCGTCGAGGCGATCGTGGGCGAGGCGGCCGTCGCGCGCGCGCAGGCCGACCAGGGCATCCTGGAGGAGCTCGAGCAGGCGGCGCGCGTCGAGCGGCGCGAGCTCGTGGACGAGTACGCCAAGCTGCGCGAGCAGCTCAAGGCGCGCGAGCGCGAGATCCAGCAGCTGCGGCTGAAGCTGGCGACGGGCGGCGGTGCGGGCACGGGGGAGGACCTGGCCGACGTCGGCGGCACCCTCGTGTGGACGCCGCGCCACGAAGGACTCGACCGCAGGGGCCATGCCGAGGTGGTCGACGACTTCCGCAACCGCCACAAGGGACGCCGCTTCGCGCTCCTGTCCACCTCGGTCGCCGAGGACGGAGTGAGCGTGATCGCTGCGGTGTCCCCCGACCTCGCGGGTACGCTCAAGGCCCCCGAGATCATGAAGCAGCTGGGGCTGCGGGGCGGCGGGCGGCCGGACTTCGCCCAGGGCGGCGGGGTGCAGCCAGGCGACGTAGAGGCGCTGCGGACGAAGGCGCGGGAACTGCTGAAAGGGGCTGCCTGACCATGACGACGACAAAGAGGAGCCTCAAGGACGCGACGGGGGGGGCCTTGATTTCAGCCAGAACCGCTCAGCTCGCGCTCGTGCTCGCGCTCGGATTTGCGAGCACGAGCGCGGCGCAGGTCTACACGCGCCGGAACCTGAACGGGGTGGTCGAGGCGACCAATGTTCCCGACGAAGCGGACTTCCGGCTGACCTATCCGGGCAAGGGCACGCTCATCCACTCGAAGGGCTACCAGTGGACGAGCCTGCTGACGTCGATGTACGACAACCACGTCGAGGCGGCGGCGCGCGTCTACCAGGTCAACCCCGACCTCGTGCGTGCCGTGATGGGGGTCGAGTCCGAGTACGACCAGTGGGCCGTCTCGTCCAAGGGCGCGCGCGGCCTGATGCAGTTGATGCCGGCGACGGCACGCCGGCTGGGCGTGCTCGACTCGTTCGACGCGCGCCAGAACATCTTCGGCGGCGCCCAGTACCTGCGGATCCTGCTCGACCAGTTCCAGGGCGACCTCACGCTCGTGCTTGCGGCCTACAACGCCGGTGAGAACGCCGTCCTGCGCTACCGCGGGGTGCCGCCCTACAAGGAAACGCGCGGCTACGTGCAGAAGGTCCAGACACGGCTGGGCGGGCTCCAGGCGAGCGAGCCGGCAGCAGGCGCAGCCGCCTTCTACACTCCCGGCAGCACGGCCGCGTCGCTGCGCCCGACGACGGGCGCGCGAGCCCGCTCCGCGGGCCGCGCCCCCAAGGTCGCGCCCGCGCGCCCGCGCACCTACTACCGCTGGCGCGACGATCGCGGCGTGACGCACGTGGCCGAGGCGCCGCCGCCCGAGGGTACGGTCTACGCCACAGTGCGCGCGCTCGACTGAAGGCCATGGCCGAGCCGATCCCCCGCGGCCCATTCGACCAGGGCCTGTTCCTCACGCATTACAACAAGGGCCGCGAGCTGTTCGACGCGCGGCGCTTCGACGAGGCGGAGCGCCAGCTGGAGGAGGCCTACCTGCTGCGTCCGCGCGACGCGCGGGTGCTCAACCTGCTCGGCCTCGTCTACTACCGTTCCGAGAAGCTCGGGAAGGCCGAGGAGGTCTACCGCAAGCTGATCGCGGAGAGCCCCGACGTCCACACGCTGCACTACAACCTCGGCCTCGTGTGCTTCAAGCTCGGACGCCTCGAGGACGCCGAGACCGCCTTCCTGAAGGCGGTCGAGCTCACGAACGGCAATCCGAAGCTCCACTTCTACCTGGGCTCGATCTACGAGCGGATGCACCGCTACAAGGACGCGATCTACCACTATCGCCAGGCGGGCGCCAACATGCTGGTTCAGCGGCTCGAAGGGCGCATGGGCGGGCAGCCGGGCGCTGGCTCCGCGCGCCCCCTGGCCCCGGCGCCGCCCGCGGACCTCGTCGGTCCTGACACCGATCCCGGGACGCGGACGGCCGCGCCGGCGCCGCCGCGCCGCGCCGCTACGGAGGGGCCGATGGCCTCCGACCTCCTGCCCGCCAAGCCCATCCAGCCGGTCAGTCCCACGCTGATGTCGGGCGACAGCCCGCTGCCCGCCGCCCCCGGCGGCGAGCCCCCGCCGCCGCCGCGGCACATCACGCGCCGCTTCAAGCGCGACGACACGCTGCCGCCGGGGATGCGCGCCGCCGTCGCGCCCGACGCTCCCCAGGCGCCTGCGGGAGCCGAGCCCGAGGCGCCTCCCGCCGCCCGGCCCCGCGAGCTGTTCCGCGCGCTCGAGCGCGGGCTGATGGAGATCGAGTTCTCGGGCAAGGTCTACATCAAGCAGGGGACGATCTACTCGTACGGCGGCAACCTCATCTTCGGCGTGAAGGACCGGCGCCCGGGGGCGCGCCCGTGGCTCGTGATCGTCACCGGCACGGGCCGCCTGATCCTGACCGACCAGGAGCGCGAGCTGACCTTCATCAACGTGACCGACGAGCCCATCTACGTGGAGCCGTCGCACCTGGTCGCGTGCGAGGAGGCGCTGCAGCCGCGCCACATCCGCCTCGGCGACGACGCCGCCGGCCTGGAGGTGGTGGCGCTCGAGGGCCGCGGCATGGTCGCGCTGTCGGTCGCGAGCAAGCCGCTGCCGCTCGCGGTCCAGCCCGGGTTCCCGGTCTCGGTCCCGGCGCACTCCGTGATCATGTGGACGGGAGCGCTCGTGCCCCACGTCGTCGACGACCCGGACGTCTACGCGGTCGTGCTGGCCCAGGCCGGGGGCCTGGGCAAGATGCTCAGGCTCGAAGGGACCGGACAGATCCTCGTGGAGCAGGCAGCGGGCTAGTCGAGGCGATTGGCCTCCGACAACCCATGGGGAGCCCCTGGGGGGATGGAATCCCCCCGAGCTCAGAGAGGGAGGCAGCAGCCCGCCGTTCGTCGCTCCTTGCGAGGATCGTGCTTAAGGAGCAAGGCCCGGAGACGAACAACAGGGCCGGCCGTCCTGGACCGGCTATCGGGGGCGCTGATCGCCCCCCGTACCCCCCGATCTCAGACCCACTGCCGGGCCATCTTGCCGATCACGGGCAGCTCGATCTCCTCGCCGGCGTTCGCCTTGATCATGAGGTAGATCACGAGCGCGAAGACGCCGAGGCCGACGAGGATCTCGAGCGGGACCAGGATCACGCTGAGGATGCCCACGACGCTGCTCAGAACCATTCCGACCACGACGAGGCCGCACCAGATCACGAACATGGCTCCGTGCAGCAGCAGGCTCTGGAAGGCATGGAAGCGCACGAAGCGGCTCTGCTTCTCGACGATGGCCGCCACGATCGCGAACACGAGACCGATGCAGCACGGGACGTAGCACAGGAGGCCGGCCACGTTCGGCGCCATGCCGAGGTTGGTCTGCCCGCCGCCAGGTGTCGAACTCGCCATTTCTCCCCCTTGCCGGGCCCCGCGCACGGGGGGCTCGCCTGCCGGCGCGGTCACTCTAGCGTCCCCGCCCCCGGGGCTGTCAAGCGAACCCGCCTAGCGCAGCGCCGCGTCCACCACGCGCACGACGGCGCCGGGATCGTCTCCCGAGACCAGCTCGACGCCGTCGCCGCTTCCCCGTATCGCGAACAGGAAGCCGTCCTTGTTGCGGAACATGTCGAAGCCGTTGCGGGCTTTCTCGCGCGTGCCGTGGCGCTCGAAGCGCGAGACGAGCGCGCTGCCGAACTCCCGCGCCTCGGCCGGAGTGTCCCACTCGCTGCGCCACAGCAGGAGCGTCCTCGACCCCGAGTCGTAGAGCCGCCAGCCGTCGCCGCCCCAGCCCTCCGCCGCCGCCTCCGCGCCGGGCTCGAGCAGCGAGCGCAGCAGCAGCTCCCCGAGCGTGCCTTCCGCGAGCTGCCAGGCGCCGGGGGGCGGAGCGAGTCGCGGTGTGACGCTGCGCGGCGCCTCGTGCGCGAAGTAGCGCTCCGGGTGCAGCACCTGCTCGGTCGAGGCGGGCGGGCTCGCCCACGCGTCGCGCACGGCGGCGGCGCCGCCGCGCGCCCAGATGGCGCGGCACAGCGCGAGCCCGGTCAGGTACGGCTGGATCAGGTGGTCGCGCACGACCGGCGGCGCGTCGGGCAGGTCGAAGAGCCCCGGCATCCCGAGCCCCGCGGTCTCCGAGCCGGAGGCGTCGGCCACCTCGGCGCCGCCGAGCCCCAGGCGCAGCTTCACGAAGCGCTCCATCACCAGCGTCGCGTCGCCCTCGAGCAGCGACATCCAGGCGATGCGCCGGTCGTCGAAGTCGCCGACGTCGTCGCCGAGGTAGGCGTAGAGGTCGCGATACTGGTCCTGCAGCGCGTGGCGCAGCTCGTGGGCCAGCACGATCTGGTTCATTGGCGTGAACGAGCGGTCCTCGCTCACGGCGTAGAGCCGGCGCCGGTCGGGCCGCTCGTCGTAGAAGCCGGCCACGTTCTCCTCGAGCAGCCGCGCGCGCAGCTTGCGCAGGTCGGTGCCGCGCGGCAGCATGTCGAACGCCTGCAGCAGGCGCTCGTCCGTTCGCGCCCGGCCGGTCGGGTACTCCGCGTCGATGAGCTCGCTCAGGTAGCGCGACAGCTCGGCCTTGCCGATGAAGGCGAGCGGCACGTCGCGCTTGAACGGGACCCCGCCCGCTTCCGCCACCTCCGCCTGCAGGCTGGCTTCCGTCACCTCGGCGCCGCCCATCAGCGTGCCGAGCAGCGCGTTCACGAGGTCGGAGACGTCGGCGGACTTGTCGCCGGTCGGGGGCGTCTGCGGCTCGGCCGGCACGGCGAGCCACAGCGCGAGGCCGATCGCGACAGCCGTTCGCGTGCGCATCAGCGCCAGAGCGGATCTCCCCAGCGCTCGCCGGGGACGAGCAGGAGCAGCAGCATGAGCACCAGCAGTGCCAGGTCGTAGGCGAGCGTCCCCCGGCTGAAGTCCCACAGCAGCACGCGGAACGCGGGGCTGAGCTTCGAGTCGTTCATCGGCCAACCATCGTAGGGGCCCTCGGACGGAGGGGTCAAGCGCGCCCCACCTCCAGCCCGCCCGGGCCACCGTGCCGGCCCCAGGTGCGCGCCGGGACTCCGAACGTTCGCAACACGGAAGCGACGGTCTCGAGGTGCGACGTCACCTCCGAGGTCACCACCCGTCCCCCGCCGCCCGCGAGCGCCAGCGGCACCGCGAGCTGGTCGGCGAGCCACGGGTCGACCACGGCCTCCTCGTCCTCGAGGAAGCGCAGGACGCGGCGCGCGGCGCGCTCGCCGAGCGCCTCGGCCCGCACCCCGCGCTCGCCGAGCAGCGAGAACGCCGCCCGCCCGCTCTCGAAAACCGCCTCCAGCTGCACGAAGGCGCCCGGCGACGCCGACTCCAGCTCGAGCACCTGCCACTCGGTCTCCAGCCGGCGCGCCTCCCAGAGCCGCAGCCGCGCCGCCTCGGCCGCGCGCTCGGCGACCCGGCCGCGCACGCGCGCCGCGCCCGCCACGCCGCGCACGGCGACGAGCGCGCCGCGCCTTTCGAGGTCGAGCGCCGCCGGCCGCCCCGCCCAGGGACCGACGCGGGCTCGGATGCAGCCGCCGCCGCGGGGATGGAAGCCCGCCGCGGCCAGCTCGAGCGTGGGCGCGAGGCCGAGCCGCCCGGTCACCTCGCACCAGTGCCGGGCGAGGAAGTGGAAGGAGGGGCTGCGCGGCACGTGCGTGCCGCCCACCACCTCGACGCGGCTCGATTCGCTGGCCGTGGCGAGGATCGGCA
Organism: uncultured Acidobacteriota bacterium; assembly: GCA_963740655.1. GTDB lineage: Bacteria > Acidobacteriota > Vicinamibacteria > Fen-336 > Fen-336 > DATBSL01. Next base: position 243,750 of record CAVUFF010000007.1, on the reverse strand, counting down.
GCACCGTCTGCAGCACCAGGGTGGCCGCGCCAGCGGTGCCGATGTCGAAGTGAAAGTCCCCCGCCGCCGCGGGCCCGGGCACGAAGCGCAGGTCCGGCGAGCCGTCGAAGGCGCCGTGGACCTCCGCGCCGCACGCGAGTCCCGCCGCCCGCACGGCCGCCAGGTGCTGCGGCCGCAGCCCCGGGCGCAGGCGCTTGGCGCGGATCCGCTCCACGCGGAAGCCCTGGCCCGTCGCCGCGGCGAGCGCGAGCGCCGTGCGCAGGACCTGGCCGCCGCCCTCGCCTTCCGCCCCGTCGAGCGCGAGGAGCTGCACCGGGCGGCTACCCGGCCTTCTCCCCGTCCTGCTGGAAGCAGGCGCGGCAGCGCGCCTCGTACTCGCCGGCGCCGCCCACCACGACGCGGTCGGCCGCGCGCACGAGGCGCTGCGAGCGGTTCGCGGGCGCCCCGCAGCGCATGCACACGGCGAGCGTCTTGTCGACGTACTCCGCCACCGCCATCAGCTGCGGCATCGGCTCGAACGGCCGGCCGCGGTAGTCCTGGTCGAGCCCCGCCACGATCACGCGCAACCCGCGGTCGGCGAGCGCGTCCGCCACCTCGACCAGGCTCAGGTCGAAGAACTGTCCCTCGTCGATCCCGACCACCTCGGTGTCGGCCGCCACCAACGCCGGGATCTCGCTCGCCTTCTCGACCACCTGCGACGGCAGCTTCATCTCGGAGTGGCTCACGATCTCGGACTCGGAGAAGCGCGCGTCGAGGCGCGGCTTGAACAGCTGGACCTTCTGGCGCGCGATCTGGGCCCGCCGCACGCGGCGGATCAGCTCCTCGCTCTTGCCGCTGAACATGCTGCCGGTGATCACCTCGATGCGGCCGGCGCCGGCCGCGACGCGAGCGGACATCCTGGCTCCCTACCTGTTGACGCGCTCGACGTAGGAGCCGGTGCTGGTGTCGATGCGGATCACGTCGCCCTCGTTGATGAAGGGCGGCACCTGCACCACGAGCCCGGTCTCCATCTTGGCGGGCTTCCCCACGTTCGAGACGGAGGCGCCCTTGATCGCGGGCTCGGTCTCGACGACCCTCATCGTGACGTTGAGCGGCAGGTCGATGCCGACGGGCCGGCCCTCGTAGAACTCGATCCCGATCTTGATGTTCGGGATCAGGTAGGAGACGGCGTCCCCGAGCACGTCGTCCGACAGGCCCACCTGCTCGAAGGTCTCGTTGTTCATGAAGTGGTACATGTCGCCGTCGCGGTACAGGTACTCCATCTGCGACTCGTCCAGGATCGCGCGCTCGACCATGTCCACCGACCGGAAGCGGTGGTCGCTGATCGAGCCTGTCTTCAGGTTGCGGATCTTGGCCTGCACCATCCCGCGCAGGTTGCCCGGTGTCTTGTGCTGGGCCTCGACCACCCGGTAGAGGTCGTTCTCGTGCTTGATGCACATGCCCCGCTTGAGCTGCGTCGCCTGGATCATGCCCTCTTTATCCTCGTGAACCGCTCATTCTAACCGACGTGCGGCGTGGCGCCCTAGTCGACCTCGAGCCCGCGCAGGTCCACCCGGATCGCGAGCGGCTTCAGGCCCGCGGCCTTCAACGCTTCGCGCACCGCCTCGCCCTTCCCCGGCCCGCGCGCACCGGGCGGGGCCCAGACCGCGACCAGCCGTCCCCCGCCGAGCCGCCAGGCCGCACCGCCGGCGGCGCCCACCAGCTGCCCCAGGCGCTCCTGGTCGTCCGCTCCGAGCAAGGCCACCAGGTCCTCGCCTCGGCCCTCGGCGAGCGCCGCCGCGACCTGCTCGGCGGGAGCGATGCGTGCGCCCCCGGCCCCCGACGCCGGCTCACCGGCATCCACGAGGAGCAGCGCCTCCTCGACGCGCCCGGGGTCGACGGCGACCCGAGCCGCCACGAGAGAGCCACCCGCCCCCCTGGCGAGCAGGACGCCCCCGGACACTGCGGCAAGGACGCCGTCGTCAGCGGGGTGCCCCGCGCGCTCGGCCGCGTCGCGCGCCTTGCGCACGAGCTCTTCCGGAGCCGTCTGGCGCCCGAGCGCCCGGTCGAGCGCGGCCGTCGCCGCGAGCGCCAGCGCCCCTGCGCCGTCGACACCCGACGCCGCCGGCAGCTTCCATTCGGTCACGACCGCGATGCCGCTCGCCGCTCCCGAGAGCTCGAGCGCCCGGGCGACGATCGACCCCGGCGCGCGCCTCACGAGCTCCGCGACGTCCGCCGCGGCGAGTTTCGTGAGCGCGTCCTTCGACTCGACCCTCACCACGCTCCCGCCCGTTTCGACTCGGCAGAGCGCACGGCGGTCGAGCGCAACGCTCACGCGCGGCCCCGGTGGCTGGGAGCCGGCGAAGAGGAGCCGGCCAGGGGCCGACGCCACGGCCACTCGGGCGCCCGCCGCGCGGGCCTCGTTCACTCGTAGGCCTCGAAGAGCCTCCCCCACGGGGACTTCGCGACCTCGGCCATCCGTCGGCGGCCGTGGGTGGGCCACCAGTAGCGGTCGTGGTAGACCGACGAGCCCCAGATGAACGCGTGCACGAGAGGCGTCTTGAAGAAGAGCGACTGGATGCGAGCGAGCGGCGAGAACCACAGCAGCCGACCGACGCGGCTCGCGAAGTGGTACTGCACGTGGAAGTGGAAGTTCACCTCGGCCACGTCCTCGCCCACCACCTCGATCTCGCGCACGTCGCCGGTGCCGAGCCCGCGCTCGTGGGCGATGCGGATGAAGTCGACGTCGGCGAGCGGGTCGAAGCCCATCAGCCAGGCGCTCACGGCGTCGATCGCCACCATGTCGTCGCTCGCCAGCATGTAGTCCTTCACCACCGGCGTCATCGCGCGCGGCCCGGCGCCGTCGCCGCAGATGGTGCCGTCGGTGACGGCGAACAGCCCGGGGTGGATCTCCTTCTGCACCGAGAGCAGGTCCACGAGCGTCGCGTGGATGTCGGTGTGCGCCCAGTGGCGGTTGTCGCGCAGCAGTCCCCCGAACGCGTTCTTCATCGCTCCCGTCATCGTGGTGTAGACGTGGGTCTTGACCGTCGGCAGGTGGACGACGTTGCTGCCGATCATCACCTCGGGCACGCGCACCTCGCCGAAGATGCGGTCGAGCACGAGCAGCTTCGCCTTCGGCTGGATCGTGACCCAGCGGCAGTCGGGCGAGAAGTTGTCGACGCTCGGCACCTCGTAGCGCCTGTAGACGCCCGTGAACTTGTTGAGCCGATCGCCGCGCGCCGCGTCCGTGACCACGGTCTGGTTGTGCAGTCCCAGCAGGTCGTGGAAGCCGTCCTGGCGCAGTGTGCGCACGACCGCCTCGAGCTGCCAGGGCGTCGTGTTCGCCGACAGGAACGGCAGGTGCCAGGAGATGTTGTCCTTCAGGATCGTGCGGCGGCCGGGCGAGATCGCCTTCGTGTAGTCGAGCCCGCGCATCATCGCGGCCACGTCGTCGAGCACGCTCTGCGGCCGCGTGCGAATCACCGCCACGCGGCTGCGCGTCCTGCCCGACCCGATCCGGTGCCGTGTGCCCACCCTGTTTCCCACTCTCCCTCCCGTTCGGGGATGCTCAACCTGCTAATATACGTCCCGGCGCGACCTCCCGGGTCACGGCCCGCGCTATGGACTGTCCCCGCTGTGGTCGTCGCGACGTCACGACACCCGACTGCCCCGCCTGCGGGGTCCTGGTCGCCAAAGCCCGCTCGCCGCGGCCTCGGCCCGGGCCGCCCGCCGCGCATCCCGCCGCCTGGCGCAGCCTCGTCCTGCCGGCGCTGGGCTTCGTGCTGCTCGCCGCAGCGGCCGCGGCCTACCTGCGTCGGAGCGCCACGCACGAGGGGCCGCCGCGTCCCGCAGCGCGGCCGGCGGCCGCCACGGCCTTGCCACCCGTCGAGTCCGTAGCACTCCCCGACGCGGGTCTCGCGCGCGCGCTGGCGCCGCCTGCCGAGGCCCCGAGCTTCGCGGTGCCGGCCCGTCCCGGCGACGCCGTGGCCGCGGCGGACGAGGCCACGGCGCTGCGGCTCATCTCGCGGCTGCAGGCGCCGGCGCCCCCCACTCCCGACGACCTGAACGCGGCCCGGGACCTCTTCGCGCGGCACCCGGTCGAGGCGCGCGACCTCTACGAGGGGGTGCTCCTGGCCGCGGCGGTCCACGCCAGGGACGAGCGCCGCTTCGACGAGGCCGTCTCCCTGGCCGACCGCGCCCACGATGTCTCGCCGGACAGCAGCCGCGCGCGGCGCGTGCAGCTCGGCCTGCGGCTGCTGACGAGCGACTGGGCCGGCGCCGAGCAGGCGGGCCGGGCGCTACTCGCCCTCGCGTCGGCGGACGCCGAGGGCGCCCGTGGCGTGGCCTACGCGCTCGTGCGCCAGGACCGCACGCGCGAGGCCGTCGAGCTGTTGACGAGCTTCCTCGCCGCCCACGAGGACGCCGAGACGCGCAGCTTCCTGGCGCGCTTTCAGCGCGACCAGGCGGTGGAGCGCAAGCTCGAGGAGGCGAGGCTCAGCCACTTCCACGTGCGCTACGACGGCGAGGCGCAGGAGGACGTCGGGCGCGAGATCCTGCGGCTGCTCGACCGCCACTACGCGACGCTCGCGCGCAGCTTCGACTACGAGCCGAGCCAGCCGATCGCGGTGATCCTGCTGTCGAAGCAGAGCTACCACGACGCCACGGGCGCGCCCGCCTGGTCGGGCGGCCAGTACGACTCGTTCGACGGGCGCGTGCGGATCCCGATCGGCGGCCTGTCGGCGGCTCTCACGCCCGACCTCGACCAGACGCTCGTCCACGAGCTGACGCACTCGTTCGTCGCCGACCTCTCGGGCGGTCTAGCACCGCGCGAGCTGCAGGAGGGCATGGCGCAGTACATGGAAGGCCGGCGCATCGCGCAGCTCGACGCCGAGCGGCTGCGCGCGCTCGCCGACGGGCGGATGCGCGGCCAGGTCGGCGGCTTCTACTTCTCCTCGCTCTGGCTCGTGGAGGATCTGGCCGCGCAGCGCGGGACCGGCGGGCTCAACGACCTCTTGCGGGCGATGTCGGCGACCGGCAACGCCGACGAGGCGTTCAGGAACGTCTACGGCAGCGACTTCGCGGCGCTTCAGCGCCAGGCCGCCGAACGGCTCAAGCAGCGCTACGGCAGCTAGCGGATCGCGAGGTCGAACGGCAGCCGCGCGATCGGGCCGCCGGACTCGAGCGCCTGCGCGAACCGCAGGAGGCGCGACGGCGGCGCGCCGAGCGCGCGCAGGAAGACACTCGGCTCCTGGTGCTCGATGAGCGCCTCCAGGAAGCCCTTGGTCTCGGGCAGCACGACGAGCTGCACGCCCTGGCCGGCGCCGATGCGCGCGCGCTGGCGGGCGAGCCGCACCGCCTCGTCGAGCCCTCCCAGCGCGTCGACGAGGCCCGAGGCGGCCGCCTCCTGGCCCGTCCATACGCGGCCCTGCGCCAGGGCTTCGATCTCGGCCGCGGTCTTGTGCCGGCCCTGCGCGGCCTTGCTCACGAAGGTGTCGTAGAAGGCCTGGTTGAGCGCGCGCACCTTGGCGCGCTGCGCCTCGTTCCAGGGCTCGTAGCTCGAGAAGAGCGTCGCGTTCCTGCCCCGCTGGACCGTCTCCTGGCTGACGCCCAGCTTTTCGTAGAGGCCGCGCAGGCTGAACTTCCCCGAGAAGACCCCGATCGAGCCGGTGATGGTGCCGGGCTCGGCCACGATAAGGTCGGCCCCCATCGCGACGTAGAAGCCGCCCGAGGCCGCGTAGTCCCCCATCGACGCCACCACCGGCTTCACGCGCCGCGTGAGCTGCACCTCGCGCCAGATCGCGTCCGAGGCCGCGCCCGAGCCACCCGGGCTGTCGATCCGCAGCACGACGGCGCGCACCGAGGCGTCCTCGCGGGCCGCGCGCAGCCCCTGGATGATCGTGCTCGCCCCCGCGGTGCTTCCGAGGGGGCCGTCCTGGCTCTCGCCCGACACGAGGTCGCCGACCGCGTAGACGAGCGCGAGCCTGGGCCGGCGGTCGAACGCTCCCGCGCGCCCGGCCCGGACGTAGGGCGCCGGCGGCATCCGGTTGCCGCCGGGGACGCGGCCCTCCACCTCGTCCCGGTACAGCAGCTCGTCGACGAGGCCGGCCTGCTTCGCGTCGGCGGCCAGGAACGGCGCCCGGTCCACCAGGCTCCGCACCGTCTCGGGAGCGAGCTTGCGGCTCGCGGCGATCGCCGACACGTACTGGCCGTAGAGCCCGTCCACGAGCGAGTTCATCTGCTCGCGGTGCGGCTCGGTGAAGCCGCGCTCGGTCAGCTGGTTCGGCGCGTTCTTGTACTTGCCGATCCCCTCGAACTGCGCCTCGACGCCCAGCTTGTCGAGCGTGCCGCGGAAGAACGTGACCTCGGCTGCGAGCCCCGACACGTCGAGCATCGCGGTCGGGGCGATGGCGATCCTGGAGCAGCCGGTCGCGAGCAGGTATTCGGGGTTGCCCGGCGACTCGAGGTACGCCCAGGATGGCTTGCCCGAGGCCTTGAAGCGCAGGAGCGCGTCGCGCAGCTCCTGCACGCGCGCCCAGCCCGCCTCGACCGACCCGACGTGCAGCAGCAGGCCCTTCACGCGCCCGTCGCGCGCGGCGCGGTCGACCGCCTCCACGAGGCCGCGGATCGAGGGCGGCCGCGACTCGAAGAAGCTGCCGAGGCTCGGCGGCGGGCCCTCCGGGATGTCGCCCGTCAGCTCGATCGCGAGGTAGCCGCCGCTCGCGAACATGTCGCCCGCGCGGCCGCCGCCGCGCACGAGCAGCGCGACGGCGCCGACGGCGGCGGCCCCGATCGCGACCGCAGCGACGCCGGCAGCGATCAGCCAGGCGCTCTTGCGGCTCATGCGCGTGCCCGCCTCAGCCCTCGAGCGCGAGGTACTCGGCGCGCGCCCGCGCCTGTGACGCGAACAGGCTCGCCGGGAAGTCCTCCGCGAGCTGCCGGTAGGCGGCGCGCGCCTCGGCGAAGCGCCGTGCGTCCTCGAGCGTCTCCGCGGCGTTCAGCAGCGCCTGGTCGCGCGGCAGGCTCGCCTGGGGATTGTTGGCGAACGAGCGGTACGCCTCGACGGCCTTGTCGACCTGCCCGCTGCGCCTGTAGACCTCGGCCAGCCCCAGCCGCGCCAGGTCGGACTCGAGAGAGGCGCCGCGCCCCTGGATCTGCTTGAGCGCCTTCTCGGCCTCGGCGTATTGGCCGAGCTCGATCCGCGACAGCGCGCCGTAATAGCTCGCGCGCACGCCCGCCGTCGACGAGCCGTAGCGTCGCGCGACGCCCTCGAAAGCCGCCGCCGCGGTCTTGTACTTCTCCTCCGCGGTGGCGAAGACCTGCCCTCGCGGCCGCTCGCCGCCGGGCGGCAGCTCCGACGCGACGGGCGCCTCGAAGGTGGTGAGCGCGTCGCGCAGGGCGCGGTCGGACTCGCGCAGGCGCTGGTCGCGCACGTGCGTCATCGCGAGGAACGCGCCAGCCAGGACCAGCACCACGAGACCGCCGATGCGCAGCTCGTCGCGGTGCCCGACCCCCCATGCGGCTGCCCGCTCGAGGCCGCTTTGAAGCTCGTCCTGCTTGATCTGCTCCCTCAGTTCCCTCTTCAACGCCTCTCCTTGCTCCTTGCTTCCTTGCTCCTCGCCTCAGATGGTGCGCCTGGAGGGAGTCGAACCCCCAACCTCGAGCTTAGGATGCTCTTGCTCTATCCAGTTGAGCTACAGGCGCCAGCCATCACACCAGATTACATCGCGCGAGCCGGCTGCGTCCACGGCCCCGAGCTCGGCGGGCTCAGTACCGGATGAGGCTCCTGACCTCGGCGCCGTCCAGCTTGGCGCGCCCGCCCAGGAAGCCCAGCTCGACCAGGAACGCGAAGCTCGCCACCGTCGCGCCGAGCGACGCCACGAGCTCGCCCACCGCGCGCGCCGTCCCGCCGGTCGCGATCACGTCGTCGACGACGAGGGCGCGGTCGCCCCCGGCGAGCGCGTCCTCGTGGATCTCGAGGCTGTCCGAGCCGTACTCGAGCTCGTAGCTCGCGCGGCGGGCCTTCCACGGCAGCTTGCCTGGCTTGCGCACCGGCACGAAGCCGGCGCCCAGCCGCAGGGCGAGCGCGCCGCCGAGGATGAAGCCGCGGCTCTCGATCGCCACCACCTTGTCGATCGCGAGATCGCCGCACAGCACGCTCATGAGGTCGAGCGAGCGGCGGAAGAGCGTCTCGTCGCGCAGTAGCGTCGTGATGTCCTTGAACACGATGCCCGGCTTCGGGAAGTCGGGCACGTCCCGGATCGCGGCTCGGAGCTCGGCGACCTGCGCGTCGAGGTGCATGCGCTCGTCGCTAGCGGACGTGGAAGCCGCTCGCGCCGCGCTCCGCGATGGCCTCGCGGTCGACGCCGCTCACGCGCGAGAAGGACGGCCCCTGCTTGAGCTGGTCCTCGAGCTGCGCGAGCGCGGCCGGCGCGCCCTCGGCGACCACCTCGACGCTGCCGTCGGGCTGGTTGCGCGCGTAGCCGGCGAGGCCCAGCTCCTCCGCGTGGCGCAGCACGAAATAGCGGTAGCCCACGCCCTGCACGCGGCCCTGGATCACGTAACGCGCTGCCGGCAAGCCTCGGCCCCTCTCGAGCGCGAGATTATCACGGGCGCAGCGCGAGCCCGCCCGCCGCGACCCAGGCGCTCGACCACGCCCACTGGAAGTTGAAGCCGCCGATCCGGCCGTCCACGTCGAGCATCTCGCCGACCAGGAACAGGCCCGGCCGCTTCCTCGACTCCATCGTGGCCGTGTCGATCTCGCCGAGGGGCACGCCGCCCGCCGTCGCCTCGGCGAAGGCATAACCGCGGCTGTCCACGACGGGTAGCGGCCGCTCGACCACGCCCCGCACGAGCCGCTTGCGTGCCTCCCGAGGCACCCGGCCGAGCGGCACGCCCGAGCAGCCTGCCTCTGCGGCGATCGCCTCCCCCACCGCTTGCGGGAGCCAGCGCGCGAGCGCCCGCTCGGCGACCGATCGCGGCGCGTCGGCCGCAAGCCGGACGATCTCGCGCTCGAGCGCCGCGAAGTCCCGGCCCGGAAGCAGGTTCGCGCGCAGCGCCGGCGCGCGGTCCTCGAGCCGGGCGCGAAGATAGTCGCGCGAGATGTCGAGCGTCACCGGGCCGCTCACGCCGAAGTGCGTGAAGAGGAGCGAGCCGCTGCGGCGGAGCGGCCGTTCGCCGTTCGCCTGGAGCGTGAGCTCCACCGGCAGCGATACGCCCGAGAGCGGCACGTGAAACGAGCCCTCGAGGACGAGCGGCACGAGCGCCGGCGTCGTCGCGACGACGCCGTGGCCGAGGCCCCGCGCGACGTCGAGCCCGTGCCCGTCGCTGCCGCTCTTCGGCAAGGAGAGGCCTCCCGTCGCGAGGACGACGTGCCCGGCGGCATGCTCGCCTTTCGCGGTGCGGAGCCGGAAGCCGGCCGCTTGCGGTGCTATGCCCAGCACGCGCTCACCCGCCAGCAGGCGCACCCCGCGCCGGTCCGCTTCGCCGAGCAGCGCCTCCAGCACGACGCGCGAGCGATTCGCGTCCGGGAAGAGCTTCCCGTGCTCCTCCTCGTGCAGTGGCACGCCGAGGTCCCGGAAGAACTCCACGGTCGGCTCGACACCGAACGCCCGCAGCACCCGCTTGACGAGGTGCCGCGGCGAGCCGCTGAAGTCGCGCTCGCTCACCACGGCGTTCGTCACGTTGCAGCGCGCACCGCCGCTCACCAGGATCTTGGCGCCCGGCCTGGGCGCGCCCTCGAAGAGCACGATCGGCTCGCTCGCCCCGCGCCGTCTCGCGAAGATCGCCGTCGCGAGCCCGGCGGCTCCCGCCCCGACGATCGCGATCACGCGGGCGCGCGCCTCACCGACGCTGCGACTTGCCCCTCACCTGGGCCGCCAGCCACTCCATGATCGTGACCGGCCGTCCTGCGACCGTGACCGGCCTCCCGTCGTAGTCCAGCCGGCACTGGTTGGCGTGGAGGTAGATCCACGACCAGTGCCCGTTGTAGCGGTAGTCGCTGCCTCCCACGAGCCCCGTGATGTCGACGACGTGGTCGTAGTACGAAAGGTGGACGTCGCTGGCGCGCGCGGCCTTGAGGCGCTTGTAGACCGGGAGGACGGTCTCGTCGGGCAGCGTGGTCCGGTCGTCCGCGGAGTGGACGAACCAGATCGGGAGGTGCGCGACGCTCTTGATCTGCGCGTCCGACAGGTACTGCGACTGGTACGCGAGAGAGCTGATGAACCCCGCGGCGAAGTACTCGGGATGCAGCAGCATCAGCTTGAGAGCCATGTATCCGCCGTTCGAGCAGCCCCCGACGTACACGCGCTCGGCGTCGATGCCCGGATGGCTCTTGACGAACGCGCGGATGAGCGCCATCAGGGGCACGTTGTAGACGTCGTCCTCCTTGCCGTGCGTCATGACGCCCGCGCGGTCGTGCATCCACGCGCCGGGGCACTGCGGCGCGAGGACGTAGGCCCCGTCGAACACGGCCTGGATCGCGTCGGACGCGTAGTTCGCCGCGCGGTTCGCCAAGAGCGGAATGGTCGGATCGGTCCCGCCCTCGCCACCGCCGTGGAGCCAGATGAGGAGCGGCGCCTTCGGCTTCCTCGTCTTCGGGGCGAACGACGCGTAGCTGAGCGTGACGCCCGAGTCGTGGACGAACTTCCCGGACACGTCGAAGCGGTCGACGAGTGGGCTGATGCGGCCGGTACCCTTCGTCCACACACGGCTGCTCCTGCGGTCGGTGACCGTCAGGTCGTAGTCGACCCACTGGTTGCCGCGGCACTTCTCGTTCTGCACGTACTGGAAGGGCGAGCTCATCGGCCATTGCGGCGCCACTCCGAGCACGAGCGTGACATGGCTCCCCTCGTCGCTCTTGTGCCCGCCGGCGTCGGACACGTAAGCGTCGACCACGAGCCTGTCGCCTACGGCCAGCTCGACCGGCAGCTCGCGGCAGTCGGTGTGCCGCTTGACGGCCACGCTGAACGCGTCCGCGGAGGTCTTCGTCACGGCCTCGTCCAACGAGAGGACGACCTTGCTGACACCGGCTCCCCAGTCGAAGCCCTCGACCACGAGCTTGTATTCCCCGCCGGAAAGCGGCCCCGCATCCTGAATGGGAGCCGCGCACACCAGAGCGGCCTGCCAGAGGACGATCGGCAGCGAGGCCGCGATCCTCTTCGTCATGCCCGAAATCCTTTCGTTCGCCTGCCGCGCGCGATTAGACCACGGAGCCAACCCCTTCGCGATCGGCGAGCCCGCTGCTGGCCCCGCCAACAGGAGCCACTCCGAGGACGACCTTCAGTACGTGGGTTCTGCCATCGTCCACGAGCGGGACGTCGCACGAGGCGACAGGTCTGCCGTCGAGCATCGCCTGCGCAACGCCTCGGCAGCACCCTTCGGGGTTGGCCACCTCGATCTCGTATAGCGTCGCGCCGAAGCGCCAGGCGATCGAGCACGAGGGCCAGGACGCCGGGATGCACGGATCGATCTCGAAGCGTCGCGCCGCGACGCCGGACGCCGAGGATGCTCTCGAGGCCGGCGCGGTACATCCAGCCCGCCGAGCCGGTGTACCAGGTCCAGCCCGCCCGACCGGCGTGTGACGGGTGCGCGAGAACGTCCCCGGCGAGGACGTATGGCTCGGCCTGGTAGCGCTCGACGTCGGCCAGCGTCCGCGTGTGGTTGACGGGTTCAGCATGTGGAAGAGCTCGACCGCCTCGTCGCCGTACCCGAGCCGCGCCAGCGCCATCACGGCCCAGACCGCGGCGTGGGTGTACTGGCCCCCGTTCTCCCGCACGCCGGGCGGATAGCCCTTGATGTAGCCGGGCTCCTGTGGCGAGCGGTCGAAGGGCGGCGTGAGCAGAGCCACCAGATCGATGTCCGCGCCGCACGAGGTGCGCGCGGACCGCATCCATGGCGCGGTCGGCGAAACGCTGCGGCACGGCTGCCGGAGAGCACGGCCCAGGACTGCGGCAATCCCGTCGATCCGGCACTCGTCGTTCTGGGCCGCGCCGAGCGGCGCGCCGTCGTCGTAGTAGCCGCGCCGGTACCACTCGCCGTCCCACGTCCGCTCCAGCGGCACCGCCGAGCCGGGCCGCTTCGCGGCGGTAGCGCTCGGCCCGCTCGGCGTCGCCCCGCTCCTCGCAGAGCGGCGCGAACTCGCCGAGCACCGCGTGGAGGAAGAAGCCCGAGCCACGTGCTCTCGCCGCGGCCCTGCCAGCCCGACGCGGTTCATCCCGTCGTTCCAGTCGCCGCTGCCGAAGAGCGGCAGCCCGTGCGCGCCGCGCGGTCAGCCCCTTGTCGATCGCGCGCAGGCAGTGCTCGAACAGCGAGCCGCGCTCCGCCGCCACGCGCGGCTGGATGTAGGCCTCCTGCGCCTCCGGGCGCGAGCGGCGGGCGCCTCCAGGAACGGCACGCTCTCGTCGAGGACGCCCGTGTCGCCGGTCGTGCGCGCGTAGTGCGCCACCGCGTAGGGCAGCCACAGCAGGTCGTCCGAGCAGCGGGTGCGCGTGCCGCGCCCGCTCGGCTCGTGCCACCAGTGCTGGACGTCGCCTTCGACGAACTGGTGAGCGGCCGCTCGCAGCAGGTGCTCCCGGGTGAGCTCCGGCCGCGCGAGCGCGAGCGCCATGGCGTCCTGCAGCTGATCGCGGAAGCCGAACGCCCCGCCGGGCTGGTAGTAGCCGGAGCGTGCCCACAAGCGGCAGCTCAGGTCCTGGTAGAGGAGCCAGCGGTTCATCAGCAGGTCGAAGGAGTCGTCCGGAGTGCGCACCTGCATCGACGCCGAGCGTCTGCGTCCCAGCGCCTGCCGCACCTCGCGCCGCGACGACTCGGCCGCCGCCGACGGAGCCGTGGCGCAAGACGAGCTCGCGAGCCGCGGAGGCGTCCATGGCCTGGCCCAGCAGGAACACGAGGGTCCGCGCCTCGCCGGGGGCGAGCGCGATCGACAGGTGCAGCGCCGCGCAGGGATCGAGGCCCGCGCCGAAGCGGCCGGAGAGCGCCTCGCGGGCGAGGGCAGCCGGCGCGGCGAGCGATCCGTTGCGCCCCAGGAACGAAGCCCGGTCGCCGGTTGCCGAGCGCAAGGCCTCGCTCGCGTGGGCGAAGGCCACGTGCCCGGGGTACTCGGTGTTGTAGGGATTGCGCGCGAAGATCGCGCCGGTCGCCGCGTCGCGCTCGGTCACGACGTGCAGCGCCTCGCCCGCGCGGGGCGGACCCAGGATCCATTCGTTGTAGCCGAAGACGCTCAGGCGGCGCTGGCGCTCGCCCTCGTTGGTCAGGGTCAGCCGCGAGAACTTGACGGGATCGCTCGTGTCCACGAACACGTCGAGCTCGTGGCGGATGCCGTGCGCGATCTGCGAAAAGCGCGTGAGGCCGGCCGCGTGCCGGATCAGGAAGCGGCTCGCAGGCGTGCGGCGCAGCGGGCCCGGCGTCGGCGACCAGGCCTCGCCCGTCTCGTCGTCGCGGATGAAGAGCGCCTCGGCAGTCGGGTCGCTGACCGGGTCGTTCGCGAACGGCGTCAGGCGGTTCTCGCGGCTGTTGCCGGCCCAGGTGTAGGCAGACCCGGACTCGGTGACGACCGTGCCGAACGTGGGATTGGCGATCACGTTCGCCCAGGGCAGCGGGGTCTCCGCTTCTCCCTCGAGCACGCACCGCGTAGTCGCGTCCGCCGTCGGCGAAACCTCCGAAGCCGTTCGCCAGCGCGAGGGCGGGTAGCTCGAGCGTCGCGCCCGACACGGCCGCAGGCTCCGGCTGGCGCGAGGGCACGAGCTCGGGCGGCTCCGGCTCCGGCCAGTGCGCGTAGGCGTGCTCGAGCTGGGCCGACAGGTCGCCGCGATCGCCGCTCAGCACGGCCCGCGCCACGGCCGCGAGCAAGACCCGCTCGCCTTCCCCCATGCGATCGCCGCGCAGCAGATAGGCCCCGCCGGGCTGGTGGTTCCACGCTCGCCATGGACCGTTGTCGAGCAGCGCCGCGAGCTGGCCGTGCATCTCGTCCAGATAGCTGACGGGGTGCTCGTTCAGGATCACGACGTCGGCGCGCAGCCCCTTGAGCCGCCAGTACTCCTGCGCCTGCAGCACCTCGCGGACGAGCGGCAGATCGTCCTCCTCGACCACCCGCACCAGCAGGATCGGGAGATCGCCCGAGATGCCGTGGGGCCACAGCCCCTCCTGGCCGAGCTCGTTCCTGGCCAGGATCTGCAGGATCCGCGCGCAGCGAGCGGTCGACGTACAGCACGCGCGACGCCAGCCGCTCGTAGAGGAGCGCTTCCTCGCTCGTGATGCCGAGGTGCCGGAGCGCGCTCTGCGCGTGTGCAAAGGCGAGGGCGAAGGTGCGCGCCGCCGAGCTCGGCTCGTGGTACTTCTGCGCGAGCGCCAGCGCCGTGTCGCGTGTGAGCGCCATCCCCGTGGCGAAAGACAGCCGCACGAAGCCTCCGGGCGCGAGGCGGACGCGCTGGCGCAGGCTGACGATGGGATCGAGCACGACGCCGGTCGTGCCCGACAACGAGCGTCCGTCGAGGGCCTGCGGATCGTCGGGCCCGCGCCCGCGGCCCAGGAAGCGCGAGCGGTCCGTCTCCCACTCGAGCGGACCTTGCGTCCGGCCCTCGAGGCTCAGCACGTGGACGGCCCAGAGCGCCGACTCCTCGGGCGAGCGCGGCCGACGCCCGCAGAGAAGCGCCGCCCTTTCCGGGAGGTACTCCGTCTCCACGAAGAGCTTCCCGAACGCGGGGTGGGCCAGGTCGTCCGTCGCCGAGGCGAGCACGATCTCCGCGTAGCTCGTGATCTCGATCTCGCGCGGGCGGTCGCTGTGGTTCGTCACCGACAGCCGCCGCACCTCGACGTCGTCCTCCGTGGACACCGCGATCTCGAGCAGCGTCGCGATCCCCGTCGTCGCGGCGGCTGAAGGTCGCCTTCTCGGGGAGGAAGGTCACCAGGTAGTCGCCCGGCTCGGCCCGGGTCGGATGGTGAGTCGCGGACCACACCGTCCCGCTGCGCACGTCGCGCAGGTAGATGAACTGGCTTCCGGGATCGCGGGTCGCGTCCTCGCGGTAACGGGTGACGACGCGTCCGCGGCAGAAGCTCGCGCCGCCGCCGGCGTTCGTGACCACCGTGGTGTAGCTGCCGTTCGACAGGAACTGCGCGTGGGGCCACAGCGTGTGCGGCGAGCGGAAGCGACGCAGCGCCTGCGCGCGGCGCCGGTCCGGCCGCGAGCGTCTCCTCGACGGGCCGGGGCTGCGTGATCGCCGCCGTGCGGGGCACGCGCTCCTGCAGCAGCAGCTCCGTGGCCTGCACGCGCGGATCGGCATGGAAGCGCCTCACCATGGGGTCGCCCTGGAGCACGTTGGCGAGCGCGACGAGCGTCATGCCCTGGTGGTGCGCCATGAACGCTCCGCACGACGCTGCCGCTGCGTCGCGCCGCCCGTCTCGCCCGTGGCGAGCTCGTCGACTGTCGCGTGCGTGTAGTCGATGGCCTCGTAGTAGCCGTAGGCGCCCGCGTACCATCCTTCGACAGGCGGCGCAGGTTGCCGAGCCGCGAGCTGCGGCTCCACCATCGCGGCGAGGGCGGTCGCGTACGGCGCCACGACCAGCTCGTCCCCGAGGCCGCGCTTCAGGCCCAGGCCGGGAACGCCGAAGGCCTTGTACTGGTAGTTGCCGTGGCGATCGACGAGGTTGTAGGCCGACTCGGAGATCCCCCACGGCACCCGCCGCTCGGCCCCGTACTCGACCTGGCGGCGCACGGCCATGCGACAGCTCTGGTCGAGCAGCGTCTCCGGGTAGCTCTTCATCACCAGGAGCGGCATCAGGTACTCGAAGGCCGTGCCGCTCCACGACAGCAGCGTCGGCGCGCCGTCCGACGCTCGTGACCAGCCGGCCCAGGTGGAACCAGTGCGTCTCGGGCAGCTCGCCGCGTGCGATGGCGATGAAGCTCGCGAGCCGCGCCTCCGAAGCCAGGAGGTCGTAGTACGAGGAGTCCAGGCGACCCGGCCCCTCGGCGTCCGCGAGCCGAAAGCCGATCGAGAGGATCCGGCGCTGCGGGTCGTAGAGGAAGCCGAAGCCGATTCCCGCCGCGAAGGCCGAGGCCCGGCAAGGCGAGATCGATGAGGCCCGCCTCTCGCAATCCCTCGGCGAGCGTCATCAGCGCACCCGCCAGGTTCCCGCTGTCGACCGTCGAGACGTAGCGGGGCGCCAGGGGCGCGAGGCTCCGCGTGTCGTACCAGTTGAGCAGATGGCCCTCGTGGCGCTCGAGCCCCTCCATCGTCGTGAGTGTGGCGTCGATCCTCCGGGCGAGGACGTCCGCGGCGATGAAGCCGAGGTCGTGGGCGGCCAGCGTCGCGAGCAGGCCCATCCCGATGTTCGTGGGCGAGGTCCGGTGGGCCACGCGAGGCTCGGGCGTCTCCTGGAAGTTGTCGGCCGGCAGGCCGTGGTCGTCGGGGCCCATGAAGGTCTCGAAGTAGCGCCAGGTGTCGCGTGCGACGCCCACGAGGAAGGCTCGGTCCTCGGGGCCGAGCTCCAGCCGCCGCTGCGGCACGGGCCGACTCAGGGCGTGAGCGACGAGCGGGGCGACGGCCCACAGCACGATCACCGGCACGGCCGCTGGCGAGCGCGGCCGGGCGCACGAGGATCACGAGCGCCGAGCGCGAGCAAGGCGATGGTCGGGCTCGCGATCATCTCCATCACGAAGGTGCCGCGCGCTCGCCGCGCTGGCGCCCGCGGTCGGCGCTGGCCGCGGCCGTCTCCCACTCCAGCATGCGGCGCTGGGTGGCCGCCAGCCGGACGAGCGTCAGGCCGATCGCGTGCACCTGCTCCCAGGCCTGGTTCGCGAGGAACGTCGAGGTGCAGGCCGCTCTGCGCCAGCGCCGTGCTCGCGTCCTCCCTCACGACGCGAAGGAAGACGCGCCAGGGCTGCTGCGGCTGGCGGCCCGACGACGGTCCTGAGCGACCAGCGGGTACAGGTTGAAGGCGAGCGCCGCCCAGAACCGCAGCCGTCCAGACCCAGGGACTCCCCGGCAGGAGCCGTCCACGCCAGCAGCAGCAGGGCCACCGTTGCCGGCGCCATCAGGCTGCGCCTCAGGTTGTCGAGGATCTTCCAGCGGGAGATGAGCGGCAGGCGATTGCGCCGCAGGCCCGGCGCGTGTCGGGACGAACGGGAACAGCCACCACAGGATCTGCCAGTCGCCGCGCACCCAGCGGTGCTGGCGGCGCGCGTGAGCGAGGACGCTCGCGGGATAGTCGTCGACGACCTCGATGTCGGTGACGAGCGCCGTCCGCGCGTAGAGTCCCTCGAAGAGGTCGTGCGAGAGGAGCGCGTTCTCGGGCACGCGCCCCTCGAGCGCGGCGACGAAGGCATCCACGTCGTAGAGCCCCTTGCCGGTGAAGATCCCCTCGGCGAAGAGATCCTGGTACGTGTCGGAGACCGCGGTCGTGTAGGGGTCGACGCCGGTGTGCCCGGCGTAGAGCCGGGCGAACAGCGAGCCCGCGGCGCTCGCCATCGTCACGCTCACGCGCGGCTGGAGGATCCCGTAGCCCTCGGTGACGCGGCCGAGCGCGATGGTCGAAGCTGGGGCTGATTCAGGGGATGGGCGGCGATGCCGATCAGCTTCTTCGCGGCGTCACGCGGCAGGCGGGTGTCGGAGTCGAGCGTGATGCAGTAGCGGACGGCCGCGAACACGCTGGCGTCGCCGGCCTCCACCGAGAAGCTCGTGTCCGTGGCGCCGCGCAGCAGCCGGTTCCATTCCTCGATCTTGCCGCGCTTGCGCTCCCAGCCCATCCAGACGCCTTCGCTCGGGTTCCACCGCCGCACGCGGTGGACGAGGTAGAAGCGGTCGCCGCGCCCCTCGGCGTGGCGCGCGTTGAGCGCGCCGATCCCGGCCCGCGCGGCGCCGAGGATCGCTTCGTCGTCCGGCATCTCGCGCGCGGGGGCGTCCGCGAAGTCGCTGAGGATCGCGAAGTGGATCCGTGGGGTCGAGGTTGCCGAGAGCCAGCACCTCGAGGTGCTCCAGCAGCTCCGCGACCCTCGTCGACGCTCGTCAGCAGCGTCGGCACGACCACCATCGTCCGCGCGCTCTCCGGCACCCCATCCAGGAAGTCGAGGCGAGGCAGCCGCCGCGGGAGGAGCGAAGCGAACGCACAGGCTCTGGACGACCGCGATCGCCACGTCGCTCGCCGGCAGCAGCAGGAGCAGCGCCACCCAGGCGCAGCGGCCAGGGCGAGTCGCCCTGCCGCTGCGCGTACGCGAAGCCCAGCGCCGAGCAGCAGGGCGGTCACGAGCCCGATCGTTCCCAGGTAGGCCGCGGTGGCGTGGGCGAAGACGAAGCGCCGCGCGCGGCGAAGCGGGCGCGGGCGGTACGCCACGTCGGCCTCGAGATCGGCCCGGCCCTTGCCGATCAGATGGTGGCCGACGTGGACCGCGCGTCCGGCAAGGCCGCTTTCGGCCGCCTGGCGCGCGCTCTCGACAGTGCGCAAGGCGACCCGCAGCTGCCCCTCGCCGGTCCCGTCGGCCAGGTCCTCCACCGCCTGGCGGTAGCGGTCGCGGCTCAGGAAGTCCATCTTCCGTACACGCCGGCCGGATCGCGCTGCAGCACCCCTTCGACGAGGCTCACCGCCTCGAAGTACTGGCTCCAGTCGAGCGTCGACGCGAGGCGCAGGCTGGTGATGACGTTCGCGACGGAGACCTGTGCCGCTGCCTGGCGCTGATGCTCGCCCCGGATCGCCTCCTCCGCGGCCGTTCGCTGCGCGAGGAGATGACTCGTCGACCGCGGCTCGCACAGCCGACAGGCGCGGGCCGTACTCCCGCACGCGCTGCAGCAGCTGCACCACGAACGCGGGGTGCAGCTGCTGCGGGCAGCGCCGGCAGCCGCCCGTGCCCCGCTGCGTCGATCTGCGCGACGTAGCGGTCGGCCGCACGGCGCGCCTCGCGGGCCTCGATCACCTCCGCCGCGAGGCGGCGCAGGTTTTCGATGAGCGCGAGCTTCAGCATGCTCGGCCAGGCCCACAGCTCGCCGATCGTCAGCGGCGCGACCGTCTGGTAGCTGTTCATGAAGCGCAGCAGCTGCTGCCGGTCGAGTCGGCTGTCGCTGTGGCGGATCAGATCCACGGCCATGGCGTAGACGCGCGCGTCGCCGGCGAGCTCGCGCGTGGCCAGCTTCGGGCAGCTCGCGGTAGTAGCCGCGCGGCAGGTTCTGGCGCACGTCGCGGATCTCGGAGGCAACCAGGTGGTAGTTGTCGAGCAGCCACTCCGCGGCCGGCGTGACGAACTCCCCCTGGTGCACGTCCTCGGCCATGCCGAGGTACGCCTGGCGCAAGACCCGCGCGTTGTCGGTGAAGCGCGGGAACAGATCGCGCGAGTCTCGGCGCGGCAAGGGATCGACGGTCAGCCGCGCCGCCAGCGCCTTGGCCCGCTCCTCGAGCCGTTCGATGCTCAGAAGCTCATCCCGGAGTGGCCTCTCGGGCGCGCGGAGACGACGGCGGCCGAAGCGCCGCACGAGGGAATCCAGCGCCGGACTCACTCGACGGCCCCCCGATCTCGCAGGGCCGGCCCCGTCCGGCGAGCCACGCCGTCGCCGCACGCGGCGGCGACGAGCAGCGCCAGGCGGAGCGCCGAGCGGCCCGCCGCCCCCTCCGCTTCGCCGTTTATTGCTTCGGCCTCGAGCACGCGACCGGAATAGAGGCTGGCCCGGATCCGACAGCTCGAGTCGGCGCCGCCCAGCGGATGGCGCGACTCGACCAGGTGCACCGCCGCTCGCCGCACCTCAGGCCCCCACCGGCTCAGCTCCAGCAGCACGCGCCGCTTGACCCTTCCGCGGCAGGCCTTCGTCAGCCGTACGCCCCTGCTCGTGATGTCGATCCTCAAGCTCGCAGCTTCGGCGCCATGGCCGCACTCCTCCTTTTCGTCGGAGTCCCAGTCTAGAGACGTCGGGGGGTGCGGATCCAATACGTGTTTGGGGCGTGTTGCATAGCCCTGCTTCGATGTATCGTCCTTGCGTGCCCGCCCTCAACCACCACCACCTGCTTCATTTCTGGACGGTCGTTCGCGAAGGCGGCGTGACACGCGCGAGCGAGAAGCTGAACGTCTCGCAGCCCACCGTCAGCGGTCAGCTCCGCGAGCTGCAGGAGGCCCTCGGCGAGAAGCTCTTGGCTCGCTCCGGACGCACGCTCGCCCTCACCGACGTCGGCCGCACGGTCTATCGCTACGCGGACCAGATCTTCGCCCTCGGCCGCGAGCTGCAGCAGGCCGTGAAGGGGCGTGTCGCGGCGCCGGCGCGTCTGGCCGTAGGGGTCGCGATGGTCGTGCCGAAGCTGGTCGCCTACCAGATCCTGGAGCCGGCGCTGGGGCTGCCGGAGCCGATCCAGCTGGACTGCGTGCACGAGCGGCCGGAGCGTCTCGTCGCCGAGCTGGCGGTCTACGCGCTGGACGTGGTCCTCGCGGACACCCCCGCCCCTCCCGCCATCAAGGTGCGGGCGTACAGCCACCTGCTCGGCGAGTGTGGTGTCTCGATCTTCGGAAGCGAGCGCCTGGCGGCAGTCCACCGGCGGCGCTTCCCAGGCTCGCTCGACAAGGCCCCGTTCCTCCTGCCGAGCGGGGACTCCGGGCTGCGCCTTTCGCTCGAGGAGTGGTTCAGGCGCCACGGCATCCGACCGCGCATCGTCGGCACCTTCGAGGACAGCGCTCTCATCGACGCGTTCGGACAGGCGGGTGCCGGGCTGTTCGCGATGCCGTCGGCGATCGAGGCCGAGGTGCGACGGCAGTACCACGTCCGGCTCGTCGGACGCCTGACCACCGTCCAGCAGCGCTTCTACGCCATCACCGTCGACCGCAAGCTGCGCAACCCGGCCGTCATCGCGATCTCCGAGCGCGCCCGCAAGCTGTTCGCCTGAGGCGACGCCGGGCGTCCGTCGCTCCCCTCCCCTTGCGCGGGCATCGCCTCGCTCCAATGGATCGCGACCGCACAATCGATTAGTCCGCCCGCCCGCACGAGGCCTAGAGTCGCTGATGCGGGAGTGTCCAGCGGACGTACGCCGCATTTCGGCTTCAAACCCGCGAGAAAACGGTGACAGATGACCAAGATGCATTCGAGGACCCTCTGGGCCTGCGCCGCATGCCTGGCCTTGTGGCCGGCGAGCCTGCTGGCGGGAGCGTCTGATGCCGCGCTGAACCTGTCGGCGTGCCGGAATGGATCGACGGAGTGCGACCGCTCGCGGCTGACACTGTCGGAGCTCGCCGACGTGGCTCGCGCCGATCACGCGCGCAACGTCTCGAACTGCAGCGACGGCTTCGGAGCCTGCGACCCGGCTCGCCTGACCGCGGCGGAAGCGCGCGACGCGGTGGCGTCCGAGCGCCGGCGCCGGGTCACCGCCTGCAAGGACGAAATCGGGGCCTGTGATACGTCCACGTTCACGAGCTCGGAGCTCGCACAGATTGCTTCTGATCGGCGTGAGCGCCTGGTGTCCGATTGCCGCGACGGCTTGGGGACGTGCGACTCGGCGCTACTGTCGCGGCCGGAGACGCGCGACGTGGCGCTCGCCGAGCGCCGCCGCAACCTGTCGAACTGCACGAACGGCTGGGACGCCTGCGACCGCTCGAAGCTTGGCCAGCAGGAGACGATCGAAGTCGACCTAGCGTTGCACGCGCGCAATCTGGCGGCCTGCAAGGAGGGTGGCGCCGAGTGCGACTACTCGCTCTTGAGCCCACCGCAGGGCGCCGCGCTCGCCGCTGTCGAGCGCCAGCGGAACTACACGGCCTGCCTGAAGGGCCGAGGCTACTGCGATCTCTCTCGGCTGACTCCGCTCGAGACCGCCGCGATGAAGCCGGAGCCGGTCGTCGCCGCGCCGGCGGCAAAGAAGCCATGAACGATTCCGCGTCGCGCAGCTTCGACGGCTGGAACGCTCGCGCCGGCCTGGTCGCCATCCTGGCGCTCGTCAGCGCCGTCCTGGTTCCCGACGGCTTCCCCTGGACCGGTCCCGTGGCTGCGGTCCTGGTCGGCTTCACGCTGGCCGCGATGGCCGTCATGGGCAGACGTGCGATCCTCTCGCTGGCGCAAGCCACCGCCAAACCACAACCGTACGCGGCGACGCGGCACTGGATCCGTGACCGACTGAGGGGAAGGGGAATCGCATGAATGCCCTCGTCTACCACGGCGCCGGGCGACGAAGCCGGGAGCAGAGACCAGCGCCCCAGCTGCGGGATGCGACGGACGCGATCGCGAGGATGGCCCAGGCACGGACCGCACGACTCCTCGTGATGCACGGAGAGCGACTCGTGGCCTGCTGACGATGAACGGCGTGATCCGCCGCCTGAAAGTGCGGGAGGAGTTGGCGGGATAGTCCGCAGCGGCCTTCGGCAGCGCGCGAGCCGGGTTCCGGACGGCGGAACCGAGCCCGCTTCCGCGCGTCGCGAGCATCGGCTCACTCCGATGGATCGCGCCCGAACAATCGATTAGTCGACTGCTTCCGCGACGCCTACAGTGGAGGCGTCCGTTGCGGAGGCAGCCATGAGAGTGATGACCTTGGACATCTTCGAAAGCTGGACTCGAGGTGCAGGAATCATGGCGCTCGCGGCGCTCGTGTGGGCCATCGTCATTCCCGACGGGATCTTCTGGGCCGCCTTTCTGGCCGTCAGCCTGTTTGGGGCGGCGATCGCGACCGCGCTCCTCGTCCGCAGCCGGCAGGTCCCCACTCTGGCGCAGATGATCACGAGTTCCACGGCCGGCCCTGTGCTGCCGCCGAGTCGGCGCGGGTACACGAGCGGAGCGCGGCTTCGCCTGATAGGAGAACGAAAGCCATGAAGGTACGACCGCTTCACGATCGCATGCTGGTCCGCCGGATCGAAGAGAAGGAGACCGCCAAAGGCGGCATCATCATCCCCGACACGGCGAAAGAGAAGCCGATGCAGGGCAAGGTGCTGGCGGTCGGCAACGGCCGGGTGCTGGAGAACGGGAAGAAGCTGCCGCTCGACGTGAAGGTGGGCGACCGCGTCCTGTTCGGCAAGTACTCCGGGACCGAGATCAAGATCGACGGCGAGGAAGTCGTGATCGTTCGCGAGGACGAAGTCCTCGCGGTGATGGGATAAGAGGCTAGAAAATGTCGAAGCAGATCACGTACGGTGACGACTCGCGCCAGGCGATCCTGCGCGGCGTCAACCGCCTGGCCGACGCCGTCCGCGTGACGCTCGGCCCGCGGGGCAGGAACGTCGTGCTGGACAAGAAGTTCGGCTCGCCGCTCATCACCAAGGACGGTGTCACGGTCGCGAAGGAGATCGAGCTCAAGGAGCCCCTCGAGAACATGGGGGCACAGATGGTGAAGGAAGTCGCGAGCAAGACCTCCGACGTGGCGGGCGACGGCACGACGACGGCGACGGTGCTGGCGCAGGCGATCTACCGCGAGGGCAGCAAGAACGTCACGGCGGGGGCCAACCCGATGGCGCTCAAGCGCGGGATCGAGCGGGCGGTTTTGGCCGTGACCGAAGAGCTCAAGAAGCTCAGCAAGCCGGTCAAGGGCAAGATGATCGCCCAGGTCGGAACGATCTCGGCGAACAACGACGAGACGATCGGCGGCATCATCGCGCAGGCGATGGAGAAGGTCGGCAAGGACGGTGTCATCACGGTCGAAGAGGCGAAGTCGATGGAGACCTCACTCGAGGTGGTGGAGGGCATGCAGTTCGACCGCGGCTACCTCTCGCCCTACTTCGTGACCGACCCCGAGCGGATGGAGTGCGTGCTCGAGAACGCGGTGGTGCTGATCCACGAGAAGAAGATCTCCGCGATGAAGGACCTGCTGCCGCTCTTGGAGCAGGTGGCGAAGCTCGGCCAGCCGCTCTTGGTCCTCGCCGAGGACCTGGAGGGCGAGGCGCTCGCGACGCTCGTGGTCAACAAGCTCCGCGGCACGCTGCAGGTCGCGGCCGTCAAGGCTCCGGGCTACGGCGACCGCAGGAAGGCCATGCTCGAGGACATCGCGATCCTCACCGGCGGCAAGGCGATCACCGAAGACCTCGGCATCAAGCTCGAGAACCTCAAGATCGAAGACCTCGGCAAGGCCAAGAAGATCACGATCGACAAGGACAACACGACGATCATCGAGGGGGCGGGCAAGGCCAAGGACATCGAGGGCCGCGTCAAGCAGCTGCGCACCCAGGTCGAGGAGACCACGTCCGACTACGACCGCGAGAAGCTGCAGGAGCGGCTCGCGAAGCTGGTCGGCGGCGTCGCGGTGATCAAGGTCGGGGCTGCGACCGAGACCGAGATGAAGGAGAAGAAGGCCCGCGTCGAGGACGCGATGCACGCGACGAAAGCCGCGGTCGAGGAGGGCATCGTCGCCGGCGGCGGCGTTGCGCTGCTGCGTTGCCTGGGCGCCGTCGCGGCCGTGAAGGCCGAGGGCGACGAGGCGGTCGGCATCGGCATCATCCGCCGCGCGCTCGAGGAGCCG
Organism: uncultured Acidobacteriota bacterium; assembly: GCA_963740655.1. Lineage (GTDB taxonomy): Bacteria > Acidobacteriota > Vicinamibacteria > Fen-336 > Fen-336 > DATBSL01. The sequence goes on along the minus strand of CAVUFF010000007.1, from coordinate 219,384 downwards.
CTGCGCCAGATCGCCAACAACGCCGGGCACGAGGGTGCGGTGGTCGTGGCGCGGGTCCGAGAGATGAAGGGCGACGAGGGATACAACGCGCAGACGGACGAGTACGAGAACCTGGTCGAGGCCGGCGTGATCGACCCGACCAAGGTCGTGCGGTCCGCCCTGCAGAACGCCGCCTCCATCGCCTCGCTGCTGCTGAGCACCGAAGCCGTGATCTGTGAAAGCCCCGAGCCAAAGGGCGAGCCCCGCGGCGATGCGAGGTCGCCCGCGGGTGAGATGTACTGAAGCATCCGCGCACAGCCGTCACATCGAGCACGCTCGATGTGACGGCTCTCAACAATCGATTGGTCATCCCGTTGGGCCAACGGTGACAATGACTTGAGGCTTCGCTACGTGACACGGCTCTGGGATGCTCCGACGGCCATCGAACCCCTGCTCGCGCGAGCCTTCGCTCGATGGCTGGCCCCGCTGCAGGCGTCCGCTGCGAGCGTGCCCGCCTCCGGTTCCGCTCTTCGACGTCGTCTCGGCTGGGCGACACCCGCGGGAGCGGCGTTCGCGGCCTTCGCCGTCGCCGCCGGCAGCGCGTTCGGCGACCGTCCCACGCTCGTCGGCGCCCTGGTCCTCGTCGCGATGGTGGCAATGGTGGCGCTGCTCATCCATGGGTTCGCGACCCAGATCCTGGGGGCCCTGGACGGTGAGTGGAGCGAACGCGAAGTGCTCCGGACCGAGCTTCGTGCTGCGCGCAAGACGGAGCAGGCATTCCGCACCCTCGCCTACCACGACGAGCTGACCGGCCTGCCCAACCGCAGCCTGCTCTACGACCGACTCGACGTCGCGATCCGCCACGCGCGGCGCCAGTCGACCCGCCTCGCGCTGCTGTTCCTCGACCTCGACGACTTCAAGACCGTAAACGACTCCTTCGGGCACGGCTTCGGTGACCGACTGCTGGTCGAGCTTGCCAGGCGCCTTCGCGGCAGCGTGCGCGCGGGAGACACGGTGGCACGCTTCGGAGGAGACGAGTTCGTCGTGCTGTTGGAGGCAGTCAGCGGGACGGCCGACGCCTCACAGGTGGCGACCAAGGTCCTCGAGGCCATACGGACTCCCTTCGGACTCGACGGGCAGCACGTCACGATCGCAGCCAGCCTGGGGATGAGCCTGTTCCCCGACGACGGCGTGTCGTGCCAGGAGCTGCTGGGCAGGGCCGACGCAGCTATGTACCGTGACAAGCAGGACGTGGCGCGACGCGGCCAGGCGATGGGTTCGTTCGGGCAAGAGCTGAGCGGCGGCGACGCCGCGTCGGGAGGGCGTTGTGAAGAAGATGATGTGCTGGCTCTGGGGACACGACCGCATGCAGACCGGCGCGCGGCGAAGAGTCTGTCTGCGCTGCGGTCAGCAGGAGAAGCTGCGGCACTACGGTGAGGTGGTCGGCTGGGAAGAACTCTCCGATGCCGCATCTTGACGCCAATTGACGAAGGAGCCGAAATGAGTCTGCTGGGCAAGGTCTTTCATACGCTGCGAACCTGGATCGGGCTAGCCGATCCGTCCGAGTCCCACCTGACGCCGAGCCACGGCTGGCTGAATCCGGCGCCAGCCGACGCGCGACAGGAGCGCAAGGACAGCGACGCGCGCCAGGCGGCCGCCCGAGAGCGAAACGCCAGCTCGTGAGCGACGACTTAGCGGCGGAGTCCGCGGAGCCGCCCAAGACGCCCCTGCTCGCCGCGGTGGGCACGGGCTTCGAACACCGCTTCCTGTTCGTGTCGGTCGCCGCTCAGCGCGTCGTGCAGATCCGCAACGGCTCACGGCCGCGCATCGACGCCGGCAGCCACAAGCCCACGGTCGTCGCGGTCGCCGAGGTCCTGGCCGGCGTCGTCCCGTACATCGCCCAGTAGCGGATCCGCAATCGGCGGGCGCACCCGCGGAGCGCACCCCGGCTGAACCTGGGGCCGAAAGAAAAAGGGGAGCGCGCTCGCGCTCCCCTTTTTGTCACTTCGCTGCGATGATTCTGGTCGGGTTCTGGGGGCCATCATCTGGTCGTTCCTGCTCGGAGGCTTCGTCACGTCTAAGGGCCGAGTGTCTCCGGAAGCGGCGTTGCATGTCACGATCGTGCGTGCGCTGATCCTTTTCCTTTTTCCGCTGGCATGAATCGCGGTGTGAGACGGTGGATTTCCGGCCTGGTGAGCCGCCGACGAGCTGACATCGAGCTTCCGAATCGGATTGAACAGCCAGTCCTCCTGATACGCCCCCCGAGTGACGAAGCCTCGGGGCTGCTGACCAGCGTCCAGTTCTTCGGTTGGATCTCGACGAGGATCGCCCGCTTCTCAAGCGACGTTGCCGGTGAGCTCCAATCCTGGTTCCGGAGGTGGCCCTGGCTCTCGTCGTGCGCGCTATTGCTGCTGCCCTTGTGGTTGTCTGCCGTCTGGTTCTCGCCGTCCTCCACGCAGCTGGCCCGACGCACTGTCATCACGATTGCCACGCTCCTCATATTTCCGACGCTGGTCCTAACAATGGTGATGATCTTCGTCGTCGCCATGTTGGCTGTCTTCCTGATTTTCTACGGCCCAGAACTCGCGATCGTCGCTCCATTCTTGGAGGTGGGCGTTGAGCCCGTCCGGCCTCGCCGTGATCTACCAGCTCCCCGCCTCCGACAGGCCGGGCTTTAGGCATAGCGTCACCCATGAGGACCTCGGTGCGATCGCGGTCATCGCCGCGTGGATCGAGGGTAAGGAGAGGCAGCGCGCGCCAGCAGTCGGGGCACTCCAAGCCGGCGAGGGTTCTCTGTCTTGTTCGCGCCCGGTTCTGAAAGCAGACAGATCATTTGCTTCCGACGTGTTGCATCACGCTCGTCTCGGCCGTGCTCGTGTTCATAGCCGACAAGGGAAGCCGGAGTTCGCCTGGATAGCGGCTATCCCGACAGTTCTCTTCTTCATCCTGGACGCCTACTACCTCGCCCTGGAGACCCGCGCCCGCGACGAGTTCGACCGGTTCGTCGATCTCCTTCACACCGGACAGCTGACGCATCGAGACATCTACGCGGCGGGCGCGACGTGAGTCTTCCGGCTTTCCGCACGACGGACCCCGTGATATGGTCTCGTCCAGCCAACCAGCTTGAGGTGTCGTCGCCGAGCGCACCGCTGTTCGGGTCGCGGCGAAGAGATGTCGCGTCTGCCGCCTGCCTCGACAGGAGCCCGACGATGGCCCAGCTGAAGAACTCGCAGCGCATCAGCTACAAGGCGACCTACTGCCAGATCGGCCCGACCAGTCCGGCGAGCGCCGAGGGCGGGAGCGGGGTCACGTCGCTGACCCGGGCGGTGGAGAAGACCGCGTTCCTCCAGTCGCTGCGCATCACCCCGCAGGAGCTGTCCTATCTCACCGAGCAGCTCACCGCGGCGGGAAGCAAGGTCCCGCCCGAGGTGAGGGCGGACCTGCCGGACGCCCTGAAAGCGCTCGCACGGCTGGTTGCCGACGTCACGGGAACGTCCACCCTGAACAACGCCGCGCTCTTCGCGAAGATCCGGCCGTCGACGCTCGTCTACATCGCCAAGGCCCTGGTCTCCTACCGCGAGGCCGTGTCGCAGACGATCACGAAGTCCGTGGCGGACATTCTCGCCGCCTACCGTGCCGCCCTGACCGCGCCGCCGAGCCCGGCCACCACCGCCGGCCCCGGCATGCCGGCGGCAAAGCCGCCGAGGGGCGCAAGCACGCAGTCCGGCACGACGCCATCCGGGCTGCCCGTCGTCACGACGCTGACGCCGGTCGCGCACGCGGTCGCCACCGCGCGCGGTGCGAAGCCGAAGCTCGAGGCCCGGGGCCTCAACGCCCGGGTGACGATCGACGAGTCTCGCCCCGTGCCCGCGGGCTTCTCCTCCGTCCTGGCGGCCGAGCCGTCGGCGGCCTACACGCCGTCGAACGAGGCCGCGATCTCCTGGGCCGAGCGGGCCGAGCCGAAGCTGTTCGGCACTCTCGTGGGCCAGCTGCAGCCGTACACCGGCCTCTCCGCCGCGCAGCAGACCGCCGCCGGCGCCCCGCAGTCGGTGCTCGCCTCCATCAAGGAAACCTTCGCCGCGGTCCTGGACACCGCGACAGTGAAAGGAGCGATCAACGGATTCGAGACACGGATGACGGTGGAGCCCGTCGGCAACCTGCACCTCGAGCGGATCGAGATGTACCCCGCCGGGGTGGAGCGGGGCGAGCTCGCGCACTCGATCCCGCTCGCCCCCGGGGAGACCGTGAACGTCAGCCACAAGGAGTGGTCGGTCACCGAGCGCGGGTTCGAGGACATCGTCCAGGACTTCTTCGAGGGCTACAGCGAGCAGGGCGTGGCCGAGAAGACCGACATCTCGATGTCGAGCGACTCCCAGTCGCAGCACGCGACCGCGCTGAACCTCGGGGCCTCGCTGTCGGCGAGCTACGGCTCGGTGACCCTCAGCACCAGCTTCGGCTACAACGCGACCTCCAACGACACGCAGTCGCGGAAAGACAGCCGCAACCACAGCATGGAGATGACGAAGAAGGCGTCGGCCCGGACCAGGAAGGACCACAAGGTGACGTTCAAGGTCACGTCGGTCGCGGGGAGCGAGGACCAGTCGGTGCGGGTCATCTCCAACGCCAGCCCGACCGACACGATGCGCATCGACTACTTCCAGCTCGCGCGCAAGTGGAAGGTCGACCTCCTGCGCTACGGGCTGCGGATGACCTACGACATCGTGATCCCGAACCCCGGGTCGGGCATCGTGAAGCTGGTCGAGGACGTGAAGGCGCTCGACGCCCTGATCAGCACCCCGTTCGCGTTCACGCTGCCCCTGTCGGCGATCTACTACAACTCGCTCGCGACCGACCCGCACGCGATCTCGAACTACGACCAGCTCGCCGCCCAGTACGACGCGACCGTGACCGCGCCGCCGGAAGCCCGCAAGTGGGTGAACGTGCACAAGGAGACGGCCGAGGTCGACGACTACGACCACGTCCACTTCGACTCGGTCGAGTTCGACGTCGACGACAGCTACTACATCTACGAGTCCCAGCTCGAGCTCAACTACCAGACCAACCAGGGCGAGACGCGCGACTACTTCGAGATGATCGGCGGCGAGTCCGTCACGGACGGGCTCGCGAAGCTGGTCGGAGAGTCCGGCCACCTGTCGCTCGACTTCATGTACCAGTACGTCTACAACTTCGCGATCAACATCACGTTCATCTGCCGGCCCAAGGTGCAGGTGCTGCTCGACTGGCGCCTTACGGTCTGGAACCAGATCCGCCAGGCGGCGGAGGACCAGTACAACAGGAACGTGCAGAACTACCGCGACCAGCAGGCCAAGCTGATCCAGGAGATCTCCGACTACGACGCTCTCACCCTGCGGCGCATGGAGCAGGAGGAGATCATGAAGGGCGTCCTGCGCTGGCTGCTGGGGCCCGATTTCTACCTGGTGCCCTTCAACCTCGCGGGCCTCTTCGGGCCCGACTCGAACGATCCCGAGGTCAACGACGTGCTCGACCCCAACCGGCTGACCGAAGCCGAGTGGATCGAGGTCATGGAGCACGGCGAGTTCATCAAGTACCTGCACAACGCGATCGAGTGGGAGAACGTGCTGTACTTCACGTACCCGTACTTCTGGGACGACAACAAGCTCTGGGCCTTCAAGAAGTTCCTCTACCACCCCGACTCGACCCACCGGACCTTCCTGCGCTCGGGCGCCGCGCGTGTCGTCCTCACGATCCGCCCCGGGTTCGAGCCCAGCTTCACGAGCCTCGTGGAATCCGGTGCGTTCGACGAGCTGCCGGGGCCGCACCCCTACGTCACGATCGCCCAGGAGATCCAGGACTTCGCCAGGACGAACTACCCCGGCTTTCCGCCGGCCAACCCGGAGCAGAACGCGCGGCCCCTTCTCTACCTCGAGCAGCGGCGCGTCTGGCGCGAGATGCAGTTCGTCGTCCAGCTGCTGAACGCGTGCAAGGTCGCCACCGGGAGCTTCCCTGCGCACGGCGGGAGCCACGCGGTCCCGGTCGCCGCGCTCTCGCCGTTCCTGGACGGTCCGATCGTGGTGAACGGCGTCAACTACAACGGCGTGAACGACTACAACACCCAGGCCAACAACCAGCAGCTCGCGCTGGACCCGACGACGCCCCAGGAGGCGCTGCTGCCGACCTACGCCACCGTCCCGAGCGCGGACCTGGTGTGGGGCCACCCGTATTTCTACAAGTGCCCGGGAGACACCGGCGACTACGACCTGGTCTCGTTCGGCGCGAGCGGGGCGCCCGGGGGGACCGACAAGAACGCGGACATCTCGGCCAACGCCGAGGCGTCGCTCGTGTCGACCTGGTACGAGTACACGCCGACCGGCGCCCTGGACATCGGGATCACCGTGAACCCTCCGAACGCCGTGCCGCCGCAGCCGAGCCCCGAGATCGGGTGATTCATGATCTACACGCACCAGCAGCTCAAGCAGATCGTCGAGACGGGCGGGGGGATCGTGGTCGACGCCGCGACGATGACGCCTTTGCAGCTCCGGGAGCTCGGCGCCGCCGCGGGGGCGGGGGACGGTCGCGTCACGGTCAGGAACTGCTCCGGCCTGACCGCGGCCCAGCTCGGCGATCTCGCCGCCCTCGCTCCGGGAAGGGTGGAGTTCGACCTCACGAGCTGACCCGACCGCCACTGGCCGCGCGACCGCCCGATGGCTGACCTCACTGTCGACTACGACACCCGGCTCGGCCGGTTCCTGTTCCGCAACAAGGTCCAGAAGTGGCGCATCCCGATCCTCGTGGCGAAGGGGGGCGTGAAGGTGCTGGAGGCGGGGACCCGGCGCGAGCTTCCCCTCAAGGGCGAGGACACGAAGATAGGCGCCGGCGACACCGTGCGCGTCGTGACCCCGATGCCGAAGGCTTGCCTGGATGCGCTGCAGAGGGAGGCCGACGCGAACTGGCGCGACTACGCGATCGTGCCCGGCGACACCGGGTTCGACAAGCTGATGAAGGAGTTCCTGCAGTACCGCACCCGGACAGTGCTGATCACGAGCCCGCTCCTGCACACGCTCGACGGGTTCCTCCACGGCGTTGCGACCAGCGACGAGATCGTCCATCCGATCCGCTACCTGCTGATCGCCGGCCACGCCTCTTTCTCCGGCTCGTTCAAGATCGCCATGTCCACGAGCCCGGCCGACGCCAAGTTCCTGCACTACGAGGACCTCGAGGACGCGGTCAAGAAGAAGACGCTGATCGTGGACACAGAGCCGATGATGCCGAGGCCGAAGGGGTCCGGCGACCCCCAGGTCCGACTGTTCGGGTGCACGATCGGGGGCCAGGCGCCCTTCATGAGGAAGTTCAAGGAGGCGCTCGGCGGGAAGGTCGTGCTCATCGCTCCCAAGTTCCTCGTCTTCGTCGACACGCTGGCAAAACCGCGCGGCCCGCTCGCGTACATGGGCTACGACTTCAGCGTCTACCTGACGGCGCCGGTGAAGGACCAGAAGGCGCTGATCAGCGCGATGGAGGCGAAGAGCAAGCTCGCGGCGAAGAACAAGGACCCCCGATTCCTGCTGCGAAGCGGCAAGGCGGTCCCCCCGGCGTCCTGGAAGGCCTGGCTGCCGAAGAACCCGAACAAGTCGCCGTACAGCCGCCTGGGTAAGCTGTTGCGGGAGAAGGAAGGACCCCTGAAGGAGAAGAACTGGGTCACCCTTCCGGTCTTCCGCGGCCGCAGCAACGCGCAGCGGCGCTTCGTCTACAACGAGAAGGCCGTGTTCTTCCAGGTCGGACCCGGGCCGAAGCCGACGCCGGTCACGATCCCGCTGCCGAAGAACACCGGCAAGGTCGAGGACTGGAAGAAGGAGGTCAGGAGCCGGCTCGAGAAGACGGACCGCCGGTTCGACCCGAAGCACCCCCTGCCGCTCTTCGTGCGCCTCGGCTACGCGAGCATGGACGAGTTCATGGACGGATGGGACTGGCAGTTCCAGTACGATGACAAGCGCAAGCAGCTCTCGTTTTTTCCCGTCCGCTACGAGTACCGGCTGTGGCAGCCGATCACCACCGAGCCGGGCAACGAGCTCATCATGAGCTACTACCCGAAAGTGAAGGTGCCGAAGCGCTTCGCCAAGCTCGTGCCGATCGAGAAGATCCAGGTGTCCGACGCGTTCTTCTTCGGGGTGTACTGACGGCGTGCGGCGTGACGAGGCACCGGCGAGGCACAAAAGGAAAGGGGCCTCATCCGAGACCCCTCTGGACAACCTGTAAGTTATTGATTCTAAGATGGTCGGGGCGAGAGGATTCGAACCTCCGACCTCTTGGTCCCGAACCAAGCGCTCTAGCCAGGCTGAGCCACGCCCCGACGGATGACTCGACTTTATACCATGCGGGGCAGCGTGCCGCCAATGGTGCGCCGACAGTGCGCGAGTGCCATCGCACGCGCATAAGATCTCGCATGCGCTCCGGAGCCTGTCTTCTCGTGCTGGCGTTCCCTGGCATCGCCTCGGCCCAGTCGACTGCGCCGAGCAGGCCCGATCGCATCCTCGTGAACGCTCGCGTCTGGACCGGTGACGAGGCGCGGCCCGAGGCGCAGGCGCTCGCCGTGAGCGGAGACAGGATCGTCGCCGTCGGCAGCTCGGCCGAGATCCGCGCGCTCGCGGGGCCCGACGCGAGCGTTCTCGACCTGCAGGGCCGGCGGGTCGTGCCGGGGTTCCAGGACTCGCACCTGCACTTCCCCGGCCCTTCCGTGAACTCGGTCCGGCTCGACGGCCTGCAGACGCTCGACGCGTTCGAGCGCCGCCTCGGCGAGTTCGCGAAGGCGCATCCCGATCTTCGCTGGATCACCGGCGGGGGCTGGGGCTACTCGGCGTTCCCGAACCAGACCGTCCACAAGCGCTACATCGACGCCGTCGTCTCGGATCGCCCGGTCTACGTCCGCGAGCGCGACGGCCACATGGGCCTCGCCAACTCGAAGGCCCTCGAGATCGCCGGCATCGGCCGCGATACGAAGGATCCGCCGAACGGCCGCATCATGCGCGACGCACGGGGCGAGCCGACCGGCGAGCTGAAGGAGGCCGCGCAGCACCTCGTCGACCGGCACGTGCCCGCGCCGTCGAGCCAGGAGCTCTACCTGACCGTGCTGCAGCACATGGCCGAGGCGGCCGCTGCCGGGCTGACCGCCGTGCAGAACGCCTCCTGGAGCCCCGAGCACCAGCCGGTGTACCTGCGAGCGCTCGCGGCGGGCGCCTTGAAGCTGCGCTTCCGCTTCGCGCCGATGGTGCTGCCCGGCGAAGGCGGCGCGCCGAAGCAGCACACGCTCGCGCGGCCGCTCACGGTCGAAGACCTGCGCGAATACGAGGGGCTGCGCGACACGTTCCGCGGGCCGCTGATCAAGTTCGGCTCCGTGAAGGGCGTGCTCGACGGAACCGTCGACGCCCGGACGGCTGCGATGTTCGAGCCCTACGTGGGCGGCGGCACCGGCCTGCCCTTCTGGGAACAGCACGACCTCGACCAGGTCGTGGCCCTCTACGACAAGGAAGGCTTCCAGGTCCTGCTGCACGCGATCGGCGACAGGGCGATCCACATGGCGCTCGACGCCTTCGCCAACGCGGCGAAGGTCAACGGCACGTCAGGCCGGCGGCACCGCGTGGAGCACGCGGAGGTGCCGATGCTGGCCGACCTGCCCCGCTTCCGCGAGCTCGGGGTGATCGCCTCGACGCAGGCGCTCTTCGCGAGCCCCGACGCGACCGTGCTCGAGAACTTCGCCGTGCTGCTCGGCCCGGAGCGGTCCCGCCGGGCCGACTCCTTCAAGCTCTACGACGACGCCGGTGCCGTCCAGGCTTTCGGCAGCGACTGGGCCGTCTTCGACTTCGCGCCGCTTGCGGGAATCTACGCGGCGGTCACGCGGACGACTCCCGAAGGCACCCCCGCGGGCGGCTGGTACCCGGAGGGACGCATCGGCGTCGAGGCCGCGCTCCGCCACTACACGCGCGACGGCGCCTACGCGAGTTTCGACGAGGACGTCCGCGGCACGCTCGCGCCCGGCAAGCTGGCGGACTTCGTCGTGCTCTCGCAGGACATCCTGACGATCCCGCCGAGTGCCATAAAGGAGACGAAGGTGCTGCTGACCGTCATGGGCGGCCGCGAGACCTACCGCGACGCAGACTTTCGCTAACCCGCCTAGTCCGTGTGCGGCAGGTCCCGCTTCCAATCGCGCAGCGGGCTCACGGCGCGGTGGTTGCTCGTGTCCGTCTGGAGCGGGCTCACCGAGATGAGGCCGGCGCGCACCGCGAAGATGTCGGACATCTCGTCGCTCACCCAGCTGTCGCGACCCTCCTCGATCCAGTAGTAGGTGCGGTGACGCGGGTCGAGGCCCTCGAGGATCGTGCCCTCGTGCGAGCGGCGGCCCTGTACCGTGATCGCGACGCCCGTCGGCCGCCCCGGCGGGACGTTGACGTTCAGCAGCGTGTGCTCGGGCAGCCCGCGTTCCAGCACCATCGCAGCGAGCCGGCGCGCGAAGCGCGCGGCGGGCGTGTAGTCGAGGTCGGCCCGTGCCGCGAGCGACACCGCGATCGCGTGGACGCCGAAGAACGTCGCCTCGCGCGCGGCGCCGACCGTGCCCGAGTAGAAGACGTCGTCGCCCATGTTGCCGCCGCGGTTGATCCCCGACACCACGAGCGACGGCCGCCGCGGCAGCAGCTTCACGATCGCCAGGTTCACGCAGTCGGCGGGGGTGCCGTCGACGGCGAAGATGCCGGGCTCGACCTTCTCCGCTCGCAGCGGGTGCTTGAGCGTGAGCGACTGTGAGCTCGCGCTCGCCTCGCGGTCGGGCGCCACCACCCAAAGCTCGCCGAGGCCCGCGAGCCCTTCCGCGAGCGCGCGGATCCCCGGCGCGTGCACTCCGTCGTCGTTCGTGACCAGGACCAGCGGCTCGTCGCTCATGGCTCCCGCAACGAAAAAGCCCCGGCGACCGGGCGCCGGGGCTTGGTTGGATCAAGGCTGGTCGGGATGCCGGGATTTGAACCCGGGACCACCTGCACCCCAAGCAGGTGCGCTACCAGGCTGCGCTACATCCCGAAAGGGTCAATTACCCTTTTTACCATCCTTCTCCAGCAGGTTCAACATTCCGCGGAGCTCGTTTCGCACTTCGAGCAGCAGGGCCTTCAGCTCGTCGACGGCCGCGCCGCCCTCGGGCTCGTCCGGCTCGACGTTCGCGACCTCGGTCTCGGGCAGGCTCGCCATCGCCTGCGGCGTCGCGCCGCGCCCCGAGAGCTCCTGCTCGAGCCGCTTCTTAGCACCCGCGATCGTGAAGCCCTCCTCGTACAGCAGCTGCTTGATGCGCAGCACGGTCTCGATGTCCTTGCGGCGGTAGATGCGCTGGCCGGAGCTGTTCTTCGCAGGCGCGAGCGCCTGGAACTCCGACTCCCAATAGCGCAGCACGTACGGCTGGGTGTCCGTGATCTCGCACACCTCGCCGATCTTGAAGAACAGCTTGTTGGGGATCTGCTTGTCCATCGGGGCCGCTGCCCGGCTAGTCGCTCACGCCCGCGTTCACCGCGGGCACGAACAGCTTGGAGGGCCGGAACACGACCGAGCTACGCGAGCGAATGACCATCTCCTCTCCAGTCTGGGGATTGCGCCCGCGGCGCTCCCGCTTCTGGCGGACGAGGAAGGTGCCGAAGCCCGTGATCTGGACTTTCTCACCGTCCCCCAAATGCTTCTTGATCGTCTCGAAGATCACCTCGACGAGGCGGGCAGCCTCGCGGTTCGATATCCCACCGTGACGTTCATAGACCACCCGCGCGATGTCGTGTTTGGTCATGTTGACACCGTCCGGACAGCGCGAAATATCCCACGGCAACCGACACTTACACGACAAACGCGGAGGCAGTATATGAGAACTTCACAGAAGGTGTCAAGAACGGAAAGGCGCGCCAATTCTTGAGGTTACGAGCGAAGTGTCCTCCTCCGGCCACGCACTTTCAGGCGGATCGGAGTGCCCTCGAAGCCGAAAGCCTCCCGGATCCGGTTCTCCAGGAACCGCTCGTACGAGAAGTGGAGGTCCCCCACGCTGTTGATCTTGAGCGCGAAGGTGGGAGGGGCCGTCCCGATCTGGCTCGCGAACAGGATCTTGACGGGCTGGTTGCCCTTGGCGGGTCGCGGCACGTGCAAATCGGCCGCGCGAGCGATGACCCGGTTGAGCTCGCCCGTCGTCACGCGTGACGTGCGCGCGGCCGCCACGCGATCGACCGCCGCCAGCAGCGTGGCGATGCCCCGCCCGCTCTTCGCCGAGATGAAGACGAGGGGCGCCCACGGCAGGAACTTCAGATCGTCGCGCACGCTCTCGGCGAAGAGGCGCTCCTTCAGACCGCGCTCGCTCGCGAGGTCCCACTTGTTGACCGCGACCACGACGCCCGCGCCCGCGTCTTTGACCTCCCCGCCGATCGTCGCGTCCATCTCGCGCATTCCCGACTCCGCGTCGAGCACGAGCACCGCGACGTCCGCGCGCGCGATCGCGCGCCGCGCCTGCACCACGCTCACGTGGTCGACGTTCTCCTTCAGCAGCCGCACGCGCCTGATGCCGGCGGTGTCGACGAGACGATAGCGACGCCCGCCCTTCTCGAACACCTCGTCGACCGCATCGCGCGTCGTCCCCGGCAGCGCCGAGACGACGGCGCGCTCGCGACCCAACAGCCGGTTGAGCAGCGACGACTTGCCGACGTTCGGTCGCCCGACGAGCGCGACGTTGACCGGCGGGTTCGGCTCGGCTTCGGGCTCGGCCACCGGGAGCCCCTCGAGCGCGGCGTCGAGGAGGTCGCCGACGCCGAGGCCGTGCTCCGCCGAGACGGCGTGACCCTCGCCCCAGCCGAGCCGCGCGAACTCGGACGTGTCCGAAGCGCCCTCGACCTTGTTCACGACGAGCAGCACGCGCTTGCCGACGCGGCGCAGGCGCCTCGCGATGGCCTGGTCGTCGGGCAGCAGCCCCGCGCGGGCGTCGACCAGCAGCAGTACCGCGTCCGCCTCGTCGATCGCGAGCTCCGCCTGGTGGGCGGCGGGCCCGAGCAGCGGATCGTCGCTGCCGAGAAGGAGGCCTCCCGTGTCGACGACCTCGAAAGGACGGCCCTGCCACTCGACCTGCGCGTAGTTGCGGTCGCGCGTCGAGCCGGGCCGGCCGTCGGTAATGGCCCGACGGCGGCCGCAGATGCGGTTGAACAGAGTGGACTTACCGACGTTGGGCCGGCCGACCAGGGCGATTCGGGGCAAAGGGATCATATTTGGAGGGGTCCCGCGTCGCGTTTGACAGCGAAAACCGGCAAAGCGCATACTAGCCGCAACTTAGGAGGAGGTCCATCCCCATGATCAAGGTGGACATCATCAACGAGGTGGCCAAGGCCGCCGACATCACGAAAGTGCGAGCGGAAGTGGCGGTCGAGGCGGTCCTCGAGGCGATGAAGGACTCCTTGATGAAGGGCGAGAGGATCGAGCTGCGCGGCTTCGGCGTGTTCCAGGTGAAGCCGCGCAAGCGAGGCATTGGGCGCAACCCTCGCACGGGCAAGGAGGTACGGATCCCGCCGGGCCGCACGATCCGCTTCAAGCCCGGCAAGGATCTGCAGAGCCTGGCTCTCTAGACCCCAAGGGACGAACCCGCGTGGGATTCCCTCTCCGGCCCGCCGGGCCAGGCACGACCGTCACCGATCCCGAGACCGGGCCGGTCTACGGCTGGGTGCGGCTGCCGCCTCCGGCGCCTACGCCCAGCTCGGCGTGGCTGCGCTGGGGGCGCAACCTCGTCCTGTTCCTCGCGACCGTCGCGTCGGTCTTCTTCGTGGGAGGGTTGCAGGCCGTCGACCTCCCCGGCGGCCGCAGCGCGTTCACGATCGACGTCGGCGATGGCGCTCGCCTCGCCATCGGCCTGCTCAGCATCCTGTTCGCCCACGAGATGGGCCACTACGTCGCCGCGCGCTACCACGGCGTCGACGTGACGCTGCCCTTCTTCATTCCCTTCCCGCTGCCCGGCTTCAGCCTCGTCGGCACGCTGGGCGCGTTCATCCGCATCCGCGGTCGGATCCCCGACCGACGCGCGCTGTTCGACATCGGCGTCGCCGGTCCGCTCGCCGGCTTCCTGGTGGCGCTGCCGGTGCTCTGGCTCGGGGTTCGCGAGGCGACGGTGCGGCCGCTCAGCGCGGATGCGGGTCTCTTCCTCGGCGAGCCGCTGCTGTTCGGCTGGATCGCACGCGTCGTGTTCGGCACGCTCCCCGCCGACCAGACCCTGGTCATGGGCCGGCTGGGCCTCGCGGCCTGGTTCGGACTGCTCGTGACCGCGCTCAACCTGATGCCGATCGGCCAGCTCGACGGCGGCCACGTCACCTACTCGCTCTTCCGCGAGCGTGCGCACCGGATCTCGCGAGTCGCCTCGTGGATCTGCGTCGCGCTCGTCTATTTCGGGCCGAGCTGGATCCTGTGGGCGATCCTGGTGCGGGTGCTCGGGCGCCGCCACCCGCCGACGCGCGACGACGAGCTTCCCGCGGGATCCGCGCGAGCCGTCGTCGGGCTGCTGAGCCTCGTCGTGTTCGTGGTCTGCTTCGTGCCCGATCCGATCGTCTTCTCGTGGCACGACGCCTACGCCGAGTTCAGCCGCTTCCTCGCCACGACCTTCACAAGACGCTGAGCGGGTCGACGTCCACCGCCACGCCCGGCCAGCGCGTCTCGCCGTAGCGGGCCACGAGCGCCGCGCGCACCGCCTCTCGCATCGGCTTGCGCCGGCCCTTCAGCAGGATCTGGAAGCGGTGCTCCTGGCGCAGGCGTGCGAGCGGCGCCTTGGCCGGCCCGAGCACGCGGTAGCCGCCCCGCGCGCGGTTGCGCAGGATGCCGCCGAGTGCCGCCGCCGCCCGTCGCCCCTCGTCTTCGTTCGCCGAGCGGACGATCAGGTTCACGAGCGCTGCAGCCGGCGGGTAGCCCATGGTCCGCCGGAACTCGAGCTCGCGCTCGAAGAAGGACGCGTAGTCCTGCGCGCAGGCGTGGACCAGCGCGTAGTGGTCGGGCATGTGCGTCTGCAGGATCACCTCGCCCGCCGCCTCGCCGCGCCCGGCGCGGCCCGCGACCTGCGTCAGCAGCTGGAACGTCCGCTCGGCCGAGCGGAAGTCGGGGATGCCGAGCCCGACGTCCGCGTCCACCACGCCGACGAGCGTCACGCGCGGGAAGTCGTGGCCCTTGGCGATCAGCTGGGTGCCGACGAGGACGTCGATCTCGCCCTGCTCGAAGGCCGCGAGCATCTGCAGCAGCACGCCGCGCCGGCGGGCGCGGTCGCGGTCGAGCCGCTCCACGCGCGCCTTCGGCAGCGCCGCCGCCACCGCCTCGGCCACCTTCTCCGTGCCGAAGCCCGTGAGCCGCAGGTACGCGCCGCGGCAGGACGGGCAGGCCTCCGGCGTGCGCGCCTCGTGAGCGCAGTAGTGGCAGCGGGCCAGCCGCCCCGTGCGGTAGAGCGTCAGCGACACCGAGCAGTTGGGGCACATCGCCTCCTGCCCGCACTCGCGGCACAAAAGGCTCGTCGCGTAGCCGCGCCGGTTCAGCAGCAGCAGGCTCTGCTCCCGCCGCTCGAGCCGGACCGCGAGCGCCTCGCGCAGCGCCGGGCTCAGGATCGGCTCGCCGCCGGCGCGCAGCACCTCGCGCCGGTCCACGACCTCGACCCGCGGCAGGCCCAGAGGTGCGATCCGCCGCGGCAGCGCGAGCTCGCGGTACTTGGCGGCCCGCGCGTTGGCGTACGACTCGACGGACGGCGTCGCCGAGCCCAGCACCACGGGGCACGCCTCGAGCCGCGCCCGCATCACCGCCACGTCGCGACCATGGTAGCGCGGGCTCTCGTCCTGCTTGTAGGCCGAGTCGTGCTCCTCGTCGACCACGATCAGCCCGAGCTCGAGCACCGGCGCGAAGACGGCCGAGCGCGCGCCCACCACGACGCGCGCCTCGCCCTCGCGGATCCGCCACCACTCGTCGTGCCGCTCGCCGGCCGAGAGCTCGCTGTGGAGCACGGACACCGTGCCGCCGAAGCGGGCGCGGGCCGCGCGCACCAGCATCGGCGTGAGGCCGATCTCGGGCACCAGCAGGATCGCCCCGCGCTCGCGCGCGAGTGCGGCCTCGACCGCCCGGAAATAGACCTCGGTCTTGCCGCTGCCGGTCACACCGTGGAGCAGGAACGGGCTGTAGCCGCCGGTCTCCATGGCCGGCAGCAGCTCGCTGAGCGCGCGGGCCTGGTCCGCGGTCGGGACGACGCTCGCCGACTCGCGAGCCGGCAGGCCTTCGGGCGCGCGCTGGTCGCGCTCGGAGACGAGCCGCAGGACGCCCTGCTCGGCGAGCCGCTGGATCGCCCCGCGCAGCGACGGCCGGTCCGCGACGAGCGCGGCCACGCGCGCCCGTCCGCCGCTCGCGCGGAGCCGCGCGATGACCTCGGCCTGAGCGGACCCCCGCAGCTTCGGCGGCTCGATCGCCAGCTCCGCGACCTGGAGCTCGCGAAAGCCGGGCACGTCGATCTCCTGATCCACGGCGACCGTGCCCTCGCGTCGAAGCCGGGCGAGACGCGCGTGCGGATCGCGGCCGAGCCGCTTCTCGAGCGCCGAAAGGCGCAGCGGTCCCGCTTGCAGGTGCCGCAGCAGCGGGTCGTCGGCTCCGCCCGGCTTCAGCAGGCGCACGACGGCCCGGCTCGCGCGCACGCCCGCGGGCGGCAGCACGAGGCGGTAGCACTCGCCCGGCGGCGCCAGGTAGTGCTCCGCGACGAAGGCCGCGAGGTCGAGCAGCGGCGGCGAGGCGAGCGGAGCCTCGTCGAGCACGTCGAGCACGGCCTTGAGCTCGCGGCCCTTCGCGTCGGCGGCGCCCGAGCCGACCACGACGCCGATGACACGCCGGCCCCCGAAGGGCACGAGCACGCGCACGCCGCGCTCGAGCGCCGCCGCGCCACGCGCGAGCCGGTAGCTGAACGCCGCCTGGAACGCCAGCGGCACCGCGACCGAGACCACACCGTCGTCCACGCCGCCCACTCTATCCGCCGCCGCGGCGGCGCGGGGTCCGCCCTCGCTATTCGCCGGGGATCGGCCGTCCGAGCAGGCGCAGCACGGCCTTCATGTCCTCCCAGACCTCCTTCTTTCCGCCGGGATTGCGGAGCAGGTAGGCCGGGTGGTAGGTCGGCATGACGGGGATCCCTTCGTACTCGCCCAGCCGGCCGCGCAGGCGCGTGATCGGCTCGGCCGTCTTCAGCAGCCAGTGCGCGCCGAACTTGCCGAGGCCGACGAGCACGCGCGGACGGATGGCGCGGATCTGCGCCTCGAGGAACGGCTGGCAGGAGAGGATCTCGTCGGGCTCCGGGTTGCGGTTCTGCGGCGGCCGGCATTTCAGCACATTGCAGATCCACACGTCTGCGCGCCGGAGCTTCATGCCCTTCTCGATGATGTCGGTGAGCAGCTGGCCGGCGCGGCCCACGAACGCGAGCCCCTGCGCGTCCTCGTCGGCCCCCGGCGCCTCGCCGACGAACATGAGCTCGGCCTCCGGGCTGCCCTGCCCGAAGACGATCGTCTTGCGGCCGCCGGCCAGCCGGCAGCGCCGGCAGTCGCCGAGCTCCTCGCGCACCGCGAGGAGGCGTGCGGCGCGGTCGCCGGTCTCGGCTACCGCTGCCGTCTCCGCTCGCGGAGCCTCGTCCGCGAGAGCGGGGGGCGGCCATGCGGTGCCGACCGTGTCGAGGCGCTCGAGCAGACGGGCGTGCGCCAGAAGGTCGGCGGCCAGGGCTTCCCGCTCGTTCACGCGGGAGCGGGAACGGGGGCGGCCGTCCGCAGCGCCACCACCTCGTCCAGGATGCGCTCGGCCACTTCGCGCTTCGAGGCGAGCGGGACCTCGCGGCGCTGCCCGTCGCGGCGTAGCAGCACGACCGCGTTCGTCTGCCCGCCGAAGCCGGCGCCCGCGGCGGTCACGTCGTTCGCCACGATCAGGTCGAGGTTCTTGGCTCCGAGCTTCTTCGTCGCGTTCGCCAGCAGGTCCTCGGTCTCGGCGGCGAAACCGACCAGGAGCCGCGCCCCCTTGGCCTCGCCGAGCGCCTTCAGGATGTCCGGCGTCCGCACCATCTCGAGCCGCAGCGGGCCGTCCGTCTTCTTGAGCTTGGAGGGGCTCGCGTCCACCGGGCGATAGTCCGAGACGGCAGCCGCGGCGATCACGACGGTCGCCTGCGCCGCATGGCGGTCGACGGCCGCCTTCATCTCGGCCGCCGAGCGAACGGCCTCGAAGGTCACCCCCGCCGGCTGCGTCAGCGCCGTCGGGCCCGAGACGAGCACCACGCGCGCGCCGCGGTCGCGCGCCGCCTCGGCCAGCCGGTAGCCCATGGTCCCGGTCGAGCGGTTCGAGACGAAGCGGACCGGGTCGAGGTCCTCGAGCGTCGGGCCCGCCGTCACCAGCACCGTCTCGCGCTCGAGGTCGCGCCTCGCGCCGAGCCGAGCGAGGGCCGCCGCCACGATCTCGTCCACCTCGGCGAGCCGCCCCTTCCCGAGCCAGCCGCAGGCCAGGTAGCCGTCGCCCGGCTCGACGACGCCGACGCCCCGGCCGCGGAGCGTGTCGAGGTTCCGCTGCACGGCCTCGTGCTCGAACATGTTGACGTTCATCGCCGGCGCGACCAACACCGGCGCGCGCGTCGCGAGGTAGAGCGTGCTGAGCGCGTCGTCGGCGATGCCGTTCGCGAACTTGCCGATGCTGTTCGCGGTCGCCGGCGCCACCAGCAGCAGCTGCGCGTCGTCGGCGAGCGAGATGTGGCGGATCTCGCCGTTCTCGCCGAGCGAGAACTGGTCGTGGAAAACCGGGTGGCGCGAGAGCGCCTCGAACGTCATCGGGCTGACGAAACGCGTGGCGGCGGCCGTCATCACGACGTGCACGTCGACCCCGCGCTTCTGCAGCTCGCGCAGCACCTCGCAGGCCTTGTAGGCCCCGATGCAGCCCGTGACGCCCAGCACCACCACCGGCAAGCGGCCCTCCGCTCTCCGCTACTCCTCGGGCGCGGGCTCGGCGCCCTCGGTGCCGGGCAGCTTGTCGAGCACCTCCCACGACACCGTCTCGGCGAGCGTCTCCTCGACCGCGATGCGAGTGGCCTTGCGGCTGCGCGTGTCGACGCGCGGCTTGGCGCCCGCCTGCAGCTGCTTGGCGCGCTGCGCAGCGACCGTGATGAAGCGGAACTTGGAATCGACGTCCTTCGGAAGAATCAGCTGGCTCATGCCCTGCTCGTCTCCTCTCTCGTCTCGAATGTCCTGCAGATCTCGCGCACCCGCTCTCCCACGACGGAGACCCGGCAGCGCTCCGCACGAATGATGGTCTTCAGCTCCTCCACGCACGCGTCGACGTCGTCGTTGACGAGCGCGTAGTCGTACTCCGTCACCTTCGCGATCTCGCGCGCCGCGACCGCCAGTCGCCGCTCGATCGTCGCCGGGTCGTCCTGCCCGCGCCCGCGCAGCCGCTGCTCGAGCGCCGGGTACGACGGCGGCAGGATGAACACGGTCACCGCCTCCGGCAGGCAGGCGCGCACCTGGGCCGCGCCCTGCACGTCGAGGTCGAGCAGCACGTCCCTGCCCTCGGCGCGCGCCGCTTCGAGCTCCGCGCGCGACGTCCCGTAGAGGTTCCCGTGCACCTCGGCCGACTCGAGCAGCTTGCCCTCGGCGCGCAGCCGCTCGAAGGCCGCGCGGCCGACGAAGTGGTAGTCGACGCCCTCGCGCTCGTCGCCGCGCCGCGGGCGCGTCGTGTGCGACACCGAGAAGCGGATCCCGGGAAGCTCCGAGAGCACGCGCTCGATGACGGTGGTCTTGCCGCCGCCGGAGGGCGAGGAGACCACGACCACGATCGCAGCGCGCTCACTCAACGTTCTGCACCTGCTCGCGGAAACGCTCGATCTCGGTCTTGAGCCCCACCACGTCGCGAATCAGGTCGGCGTCCTGGGCCTTGCTGCCGATCGTGTTCGCCTCGCGCATCAGCTCCTGCGACAGGAAGTCGAGCGGCTTGCCGGCCGGCCCCCCGTTTCCGCCGATCAGCTCGCGCGCGGCCGTCACGTGGCTGCGCAGCCGCTGCAGCTCCTCGGTCACGTCGTGGCGCTCGACGGCGCGGACGCTCTCCTGGTAGAGCCGTGCGTCCTCGAGCCCCAGCTCCGCGAGCAGCGCCCGCGCGCGCTCCAAGAGCGTCCGCGCCCGCTCCTCGCGCGTGGCGACGGAGCGGGCCTCGAGCCTCGCCGTCAGCACCTCGATCGCCGCGAGCGCCGTCTCGAGCGCTTCGCGCAGCCGTTCGCCCTCGGCGCGGCGCGCGCCGTCGAGCCGCTCGAGCGCCTGGTCCAGGAGCGCGAGCGTCGCGGCGCGCACGTCGTCGTCCAGCGCCCCCGCGCCCTCGATGTGCTCGAGCGCGCCCGGGAAGCGCACCAGGTCGGCGACCGAGACGCCGCCCTCGAGTCCGAACTCGTTCTGCATGTCGCGCAGCGTGCGCACGAGCGAGGCCACCAGCGGGCGCGAGGCGGCGACCGCCTCCGGCCCCGCGGCCGGCAACGCCGCCTGCAGCGAAACCTCGATCCGGCCCCGGCCCACGGCCGCCTTCACCCGCTCGCGCGCCTCCGGCTCGATCGCCTGGAGCCGCCGCGGCAGGTGCAAGGTCAGGTCGAAGAAGCGGTGGTTGAGCGCGCGCACGCTGACGCTGGCGCGCAGCTCGTCCTGCTCGAGCGCCGCCTCCGCGTAGCCGGTCATCGAACGGATCATACGGCCTGGCCCTCGGACGCGAACTGCAGCTCGTGCAGCCGGCTGTAGAGCCCGCCCGGCTGGCGCAAGAGCTCGTCGTGCCGGCCCTCCTCGCGCACCTCGCCGCCCTCGAGCACCACGATGCGGGCGGCGTCGCGCACCGTGGTCAGCCGGTGCGCGATCACGAGTGTGGTGCGGCCGCGCATCAGGTTGGCGAGCGCGCCCTGCACCAGCCGCTCGGACTGCGGGTCGAGCGAGGACGTCGCCTCGTCCAGGATCAGGATCGGCGGGTCCTTCAGGATCGCGCGGGCGATCGCGATCCGCTGCTTCTGGCCGCCCGAGAGCCGGCTGCCGCGCTCGCCGATCACGGTGTCGTAGCGCCGTGGCAGGTCGAGGATGAAGTCGTGCGCGAAGGCCGCGCGCGCCGCCGACTCGACGCGCGCCTCGTCGACGTCGTCCATGCCGTAAGCGATGTTGGCGCGCACGCTGTCGTTGAACAGCACGGTCTCCTGCGTCACCAGACCGATCTGCGCGCGCAGGCTGGCGAGCGTCGCATGGCGCACGTCGACGCCGTCGATCAGGATCGCCCCCTCGGTCACGTCGTAGAAGCGCGGCAGCAGGTTCACGAGCGTCGTCTTGCCCGACCCGCTGGTGCCGACGATCGCGACCACCTCGCCGCGCCGCGCGCAGAAGCTCACCTTGCGCAGCACGCCGCCGTGGGCGTCGGCGTAGCCGAAGCCGACCGCGCGGTACTCGATCCCCGCGCGCATGCGGGGCAGCTCCAGCGCCCCCTCGCGCTCCGGCACCTCGTCGTGGCGGTCGAGCAGCTCGAACACGCGCTCGCCCGCCGCGAGCGCCGCCTGCAGCGTCGCGTTCACGCGCGACAGCCGCTTGACGGGCGTGTACATGGCGAAGAGCGCGGTCAGGAACGAGACGAAGGCGCCCGTCGTCAGGTGCCCGCCGCGGATCGACCAGCTGCCGTAGTAGAGCGCGGCGATCAGCGCCAGCCCGCCCACGGCCTCCATCAGCGGCGGCAGCACCGCGGTCGTGCGCGTCATGTTCATGTTCACGGCCAGCAGCCGCGAGCTCGCGCGCCGGAAGCGGCCGATCTCGAAACCCTCCATGCCGAACGCCTTCACCACGCGGAAGCCCGAGATCGTCTCCTGCAGGATCTCGGCGATGTCCTTCCAGCGCCGCAGCGACGTCTCGTTCGAGGCGCGCAGCCTGCGCCCGAGCCGCACGAGCGGCACGAGAGCCGCCGGCATACCGACGAGCGAGAGGATCGCGAGGCGCCAGTCCATGAAGAAGAGCACCGCCAGCAGGCCGACGATCGTCAGGCCCTCCTTCAGCAGGTCGCCTGCGAGCTCGGAGACCGCCGCCTGGATCTTCTCGACGTCGGTCGTGACGTGGCTCATCAGCGACCCCGTCGTGCGGCGGCCGAGGAAGGCGAAGGACTGCTTCAGGATGTGCTCGTAGAGGGCGTTTCGGAGATCGCTGACCGCGCGCTGCCCGGCGTCGGCGACGAGTGTCGTCGAGAAGTAGGCCGAAGCGCCCTTCAGCACGTAGAGCGCCAGGATCGTGACCGACAGCCGGCCGACGTCGACGCCCAGGATGAGCGCCTTGTCGAAGATCGGCTTGACCTGGGCGACGATCAGCGCCCCCGCCGCCGCGTAGCCGGCCGTCGCGAGCCACGAGGCGACGAGGCGGCCGCGGTAGGGTCGCGTGTAGGCGAAGAGCCTCCGGAAGAGCCTCGCCTCCAGACGCAGCGAGTCGACTGCGGAAGCGACGCGCTCCCGCAGACGCCGGCTGCGCCGCGACCGACGCGGGCTCACTCCTCGGGTGCTCGCTCCCGCTCCGGGCGCTGTCGCGGGGACCGCGGGCGATGCGATGGCCTCATCTCCTTGGCCGGGCGACACTTAAGGCAACCGGCGGCAACGAACGAGTATACCGGGAAGGCTACGACGCTGGCAACCGCAGAAGAAAAGGGGGCCCAGAACAGAAGGGGTCATCGACGCCCGCCTAGTCCGTGAACCGGTACTTCACCAGCGTCCACAGGGCCGGAAAGCCGTCTTTCCAGGAGATCTTCTTGCCTTCCGAGTAGTCGCGGCCCTCGTACGTGATCGGGACCTCGTAGACCCGCGCGCCGCGCTTGAAGAGCTTGGCCGTGATCTCGGGCTCGATCCCGAAGCGGTCGCTCCTCAGGTCGAGCGACTTCAAGAGCTCCCCCCGCACGGCCTTGAAGCAGGTCTCCATGTCCGTCATGGTCGTGTTGTAGAGCACGTTCGTCACGAGGTTCAGGAGCAGGTTCGCGAGGTAGTGCGTGAAGAGAAAGCAGCGGTGCCGCCCGATGAAGCGGCTGCCGAAGACCGCGTCGGCCTTGCCGCGCACGATCAGGTCGATGAGCTCGGGGTATTCCTCCGGGCTGTACTCGAGGTCGGCGTCCTGGACCACGATCACGTCGCCCTTCGCCTCGGCGATCCCGCGCCGCACGGCGGCGCCCTTGCCGCGGTTCTTGTCCTGCAGCAGCAGCCGGAAGCCGCGCTCGCGCGCGAGGCGCTCGAGCAGCTCGCGCGTGCCGTCGCTCGACGCGTCGTCGACCGCCACGAGCTCGATCCGGAGCGGGACCGAGAGCACGCGGCCGACGATCTCCTCGACGGTGGCGCGCTCGTTGTAGACCGGCATCACGACGCTCAGTAGCGGGTCGGCGAGCGGCGCGCGGCGCGAGTCGACCCGGACCGCGGGGCTCACCGCCGGCCGATGCCCTCGTAGTGGAAGCCGAGCTGGCGCAGCAGCCGCGGGTCGTAGATGTTGCGGCCGTCGAACACCGCGGGCCGCCGCATCAGCGAGCGGATCTTCGCGAAGTCCGGCTCGCGGAACTCGTTCCACTCGGTCACGACGACGAGCGCGTCGGCCCCGCTCACGGCCTCGTAGGCGCGGCCGCACAAGGTGACCCGGTCGCCGAAGCGCTCGCGGGCGCTCGGCTCCGCCTTGGGGTCGTAGGCGGAGACCGAGGCGCCGCCGGCGAGCAGCTCCTCGATCACCGCGATCGCCGGCGCCTCGCGCATGTCGTCGGTGCGCGGCTTGAACGCGAGGCCCCAGACCGCGACGCGCCTGCCCTCGAGCCCGCCCAGGTAGGCGGCCACGCGCGGCACCAGCACGGTCTTCTGCGCCTCGTTGGTGCGCTCGGTCGCCTCCACCACGTTCAGGCACGCGCCCGCGTCCTGGCCCATGCGGATGAGCGCTTTCACGTCCTTCGGGAAGCACGAGCCGCCGTAGCCCACGCCCGGGAACAGGAACGACGGGCCGATGCGGCTGTCGGTGCCGATCCCGAGCCGCACCTGGCGCACGTCGGCCCCCACGCGGTCGCAGTAGTTCGCGATCTCGTTCATGAACGAGATGCGCGAGGCGAGCATGGCGTTGGCGGCGTACTTGGTGAGCTCTGCCGAGGCCGCGTCCATCACCAGGATGGGCTTGCCCGTGCGCACGAAGGGCTCGTAGATCTTGCGCATCACCTCTTCGACGCTCGCGTCGTCGGTGCCGATGACCACGCGGTCCGGCTTGAGGTAGTCGTCCACGGCCGTGCCTTCCTTCAGGAACTCGGGGTTCGAGACGACCGCGAACGGGTGGCTGGTCAGGCCGGCGACCACCTCGCGCACTCTCGCGGCCGTCCCGACCGGCACGGTCGACTTGTTCACGAGGATCTTGAAGCCGTTCATCGCGCGGCCGATGTCCCGCGCGACGTCGAGCACGTGCGTGAGGTCGGCCGAGCCGTCCTCGTCCTGGGGGGTGCCGACCGCGATGAACAGCACCTCGCTCGAGCGAACCGCCTCCCCCAGGTCGGTCGTGAAGCGCAGGCGCTCCTCGGCGATGTTGCGCGGCAGCAGCTCGTTGAGCCCCGGCTCGTAGATGGGGATCTCTCCGTGCCGCAGCCGGTCGATCTTCGCCGCGTCGTTGTCGACGCAGACCACGAAGTTGCCGTTCTCGGCGAGGCACGCCCCGACGACGAGGCCGACGTAGCCGGTTCCGACGACTCCGATGTACACGCTAAGAGGTCCCCTCTCGGCCTGAAGGGGCCGAGGTTAACACATCCTGCTATCATTCGGTGGCGCATGGAGTTCGGCCTCGACGTCCGACCGTCGCTGTCGCGACCGACCGGTGTCGGGACCTACGTGCTGGGGCTCCTGGAGCGCCTGCCGGCGCTCGCTCCCGACGACCGCTTCACGTACTTCTCCGCCTCTTTCAAGGATCGCTACCCGAGCCGGTCCTGGCCCCCCAACGTGCGCCTGGTGGACCGCCGCATCCCGGTGCTCGGGCTGAACGCGAGCTGGAACCGGCTGGGCTGGCCGCCGCTCGACCGCCTCGTGGATCGGCCGCTCGACCTCGTTCACTCCCCCACGCCGCTCCTCATCCCCTGCAAGCGGGGGCGCCGGATCGTCACGCTCCACGACCTCTTCTTCCTGAAGCACCCCGAGCTCGTGGAGGGCGAGACGCGGCGCGACTTCGTGACGCTCGTGCGCGACCACGTCAAGCGCGCGGACGGCGTGATCTGCGTGTCGGAGTACACGGCGTCCGAGGCGCGCCGGCTGCTCGAGGTGCCGGAGGAGAAGATCGCGATCACGCCGCACGGGGTCGACCCCGTCTTCCGCGAGGAGCCGCCTGCCGAGCAGGTGGAGGACACGCTGCGCCGGCTGCGGCTGCCGCGCGGCGGCATCCTCTACGTCGGCAGCGCCGAGAAGCGGAAGAACCTCGTCACGCTCGTGATGGCCTACATGACGCTCGCCCGCCGCCGGCGCCTGCCGCCGCTCGTGCTCGCCGGCCCCGGGTCCGACTGGACCCAGGGCGGCAGCCGCGTCGGCCCGCAGATCGTGGCGACGGGCTACGTCGAGCGGGCCGACGTGCGCGCGCTGATGGCCGCCTCGGCCGCGCTCGTGCTGCCCTCGCTCGAGGAGGGCTTCGGCCTGCCCGTGGTCGAGGCGATGGCGGCCGGCCTCCCCGTCGTCTGCTCGCGCGGCTCGGCGCTCGCGGAGGTCGCGGGCGAGGCCGCGAGCCTCGTCGACCCCCACGACGTCAACGGCCTCGCGCACGCGCTCGAGCGCGTGCTCGAGGACCGGCAGCTCGCGGCGGAGCTTCGTCGCCGCGGCCTCGAGCGCAGCCGCGCCTTCGAGTGGGGCATCACCGCCGAGCGCACGCTGGCGTTCTACCGCAAGGTCCTTGGCCGCTAGCCCGCTGGCCGTCGGGATCGACGGACGCGAGCTCCAGGGCCGCCCGACCGGGACCGGCCGCTACCTGCGCAACCTGCTGCGGCACTGGCGCGAGACGGGCGACACGCTCGTCGTCTACTTCGACGGCCCGCCTCCGCCGGACGCCGTGCTCGACCACCCGTCCGTACGCGTGCGCGCGCTCGGCAGGGGCGGCGCGCGTGGGATCGTGTTCCAGGAATGGCTGCTGCCGCGCGCCGCCCGCGCGGACCGGCTCGACGTCTTCTTCTCGCCCGCCTACTCCTGCCCGCTCCGGCTCGACACGCCTCGCGTCACGGCCGTGCACGACCTCTCGTTCTTCGCGCAGCCGCAGGACTTCGCCTGGCTCGACGCCGCGCGCCGGCGCGCGCTCGTGAGCGCGTCGCTGCGCGCGTCGCGCGTCGTGCCGGTCTCGTCGGAGTTCACCGCGCGCGAGCTCGCGCGGCTCTTCCCCGACGTCGCCGGGCGCGCGCTCCACGTCCCGCTCGCCGCGGACGGCGACCTCCCGGCCGGGCCGCCGCGCGCCGAGGCCCGGGCCCGTCTCGGCGTCGCGGGGCCGCTCGTGCTCGCCGTGGGTGCGATCCTCAACCGCCGCTGCCTGCCGGAGCTGCTGCGCGCCGTGGCGCGCCTGCGCGAACGGCACGCCGGCCTCGTGCTCGACGTGGTCGGCGACAACCGCACCCACCCGCGGCTCGACCTCGAGGCGCTCGTCTCGGCGCTCGGCCTGCGCGAGAGCGTTCGTCTCTCCGGCTTCGTCGACGAGGCCGGCCTCGCCTGCCGCTATGCCGCCGCGGACGTCTTCGTCGCTCTCTCGGAGTACGAGGGCTTCGGCCTGCCGGCGCTCGAGGCCGCGACGCGCGGCGTGCCGCTGGTGGTGGGCGAGCCGCCCTCGCTCGGCGAGATCTTCCGCGGCGCTTCGCTCGTGGTCGAGCCCCGGGACGAGGCGCAGGTGGCGGCCGCGATCGACCGCGTGCTGTGCGAGCCGCAGACGCGAGCGGCGCTCGTCGCAGCGGGCGAGGCCCTGGCGCGGCGCTACTCGTGGGCCGAGACGGCGCGGCTCACGCGGGGGGCGCTCCTGCGCGCGGTCGGCCGATGAGCGACACGGCACGCGTGGCGGTGGTGGTCGTCTCGTTCGAGACGCGCGACACCCTCGTGGAAGGGCTGACCGCGCTCGCGAGCGAGCCCGGCGCGGTGGAGATCGTCGTCGTGGACAACGCGAGCGCAGACGGCTCGGCCCAGGCGGTGCGCGAGCGCTTCCCGCGCGTCCGGCTGATCGCCAATCCCGCGAACGTCGGCTTCGCCACGGCCTGCAACCAGGGTGCGAGAGACACCCGCGCCCCGCTCGTCCTGTTCCTGAACCCCGACGCCACGCTCGCCCCCGGCGCGCTCGCGACACTCGCCGCGCGGCTCGAGGCGCGCCCGCGCGTCGGGATCGTCGGCCCGCGCACGCGCAGCGCCGACGGCGCGATCCAGGTCTCGACGGGTCCCGACCTGTCGCTCCTTTCCGAGCTCCGCCAGCGCCGGCTCGTGCGCGGCGTCGCGCGCCGCGATCCTTTTGCCGTCGCCGAGGCCGAGGCGAGTCACGCCGTCGAGCGCGAGGCCGACTGGGTCTCCGGCGCCTGCCTGATGATCCGCCGCGAGGCATTCGACGCCGTCTCGGGCTTCGACGAGCGGTTCTTCCTGTACGAGGAAGACGCCGACCTCTGCCTGCGCGTGCGGCAGGCCGGCTGGCAGGTCCTGTTCGCGCCGGGCGCGGAGGCGCGCCACGCGCTCGGCCGCAGCATGGCGCGCGCTCCCGAGCGGGCGCGCGCCGAGTACGACCGCAGCCATCGGCTCTACTACCGCAAGCACCGTGGCCTCGTCGAGCGCGCCGCGCTGCGCGCGCTCGTCGCCGCTCGTGCGCTGCGGCTCTCCACCTGAGGCACCGGGTCTACGCGCAGGAGCGCCCTGGCCTTGGGCCGAAAACGCTCCTCATGCTACTGTTTCCGTTGGACTTGGCGCCATGAAGATCGCTATCGACGTACGCAAGTGGCGCGACTACGGCATCGGCACCTACGTCAGGAACCTCGTGCGCCACCTGGCGCGCCTCGACCGCGAGACGACGTACCTGCTGTTCTGCAACCCGGCCGACGAGTCGACGCTGCGGGACCTGGCCGAGAACTTCGTGCCGGTGGTCGACCGCTCGGCCCACTATCGGCTGCGCGAGCACTGGTCGCTGCCGCTCAAGCTGCGGCGGCTCGGCGCCGAGCTGCTGCACGCGCCGCACTACGTGCGGCCGCTGCTCTGCCCGGTCCCGTCGGTGGTCACGATCCACGATTGCATCCACCTGCTCTTCCCGCAGTACCTGCCCAACCGCATGGCCTACAACTACGCGCGCTTCATCATGGGCAGCGCGATCCGCAACAGCGCGATCGTGTTCACCGTGTCCGAGGCCTCGCGCGCCGACATCCTGCGCTTCTATCCCCAGACCGACCCGGCGAAGGTGCACGTGGTCCCGAACGCGATCGACGCGGAGCTGCTGCTGGACCCGGGCGAGGCGGAGCGCGAGCGCGTGCGCGAGCGCTACCAGCTGCGCAGCCGCTTCGTGCTGTTCGCCGGCAACGTCAAGCCGCACAAGAACCTCGAGCGGCTGATCCGGGCCTTCGCCCGCGTGCGCGCCCAGGAGGGCAACGAGGACCTGCGCCTGGTGCTGATCGGCGACGACGTCTCGCGCTACGCGTCGCTGCGCCGTACCGCCGACGAGGCGGGCGTGCGCCAGGACGTGCGCTTCTTCGGCTTCGTGCCGCACGAGACACTGGCGGCTCTCTACCGCATGGCCACCGTGTTCGCGTTCCCGTCGCTCTACGAAGGCTTCGGCCTGCCGCCGCTCGAGGCGATGGCCTGCGGCACGCCAGTCGTCACCTCGCGGCTGTCCTCGCTGCCCGAGGTGGTGGGCGACGGCGCGCTGCTCGTCGACCCCTACAGCGAGGACGAGATCGCGCACGGCATCGCGCGCCTGCTCGACGACCAGGACCTCCGCGCGCGGCTCGTCGAGCGGGGGCTCGCGCGCGCCGCGACGTACAGCTGGGAGCGCTCCGTGCGCCAGATCCACTCCGGATACCTGAAGGCGCTCGGCCACGCGGTGCCCGCAGCCGCGGAGGCCACGAGCTGAAGGTCGCCCTCGTCCACGACTGGCTGACGGGAATGCGCGGCGGCGAGAAGGTGCTCCTCTCGCTCGCCCGCCTCTACCCGGAAGCGCCCATCTACACGCTGCTGCACGTGACCGGCTCCGTGGCGCCCGAGCTCGAGGCGCGCGACATCCGGACCTCCTTCGTGCAGAAGCTGCCCGCGGCCGCGACGCGCTATCGCCACTACCTCCCGCTTTTTCCGCGCGCGGCCGAGTCGTTCGACCTCGACGGCTTCGAGCTCGTGTTCTCGAGCTCGCACTGCGTCGCCAAGGGCGTGCGGCCCGCGAAGGGCGCGCTGCACCTGAGCTACTGCCACACGCCGATGCGCTACGTGTGGGACCGCTACGACGACTACTTCGGCCCCGGCCGCGCCTCGCTGCCCGCGCGGCTCGTGATCCGCCCGCTCGCCGCGCGCCTGCGCGCCTGGGACAAGGAAAGCGCCGCGCGCGTCGACCACTTCGCCGCCAACAGCGCGTACGTGGCGGGCCGCATCCGCCGCTACTACGGCCGCGAGTCGACCGTGATCCCCCCGCCCGTGGACACTACCTTCTTCACACCCGGCGCCGACGTGCCCGGACAATACGACCTCGTCGTGTCCGCGCTTGCGCCCTACAAGCGGCTCGAGCTCTGTCTCGAGGCCTACCGCGGCACCGGGCGCCGGCTGAAGATCGTCGGCAGCGGTCCCGAGGCCAGCAAGCTCCGCGCGAGGGCGCCCGCGGAGGTCGAGTTCCTGGGCCAAGTGACGGACGCCGAGCTCCTCGAGCTCTACCGCGCGTGTCGCGCGGTGCTGATGCCGGGCGTCGAGGACGCCGGCATCGTGCCGCTCGAGGCGCTCGCCTGCGGCCGTCCCGCGATCGTGTTCGGCGAGGGCGGGGGCGCCGAGTCCATCGAGCACGGCAAGACGGGCCTCGTCTTCCACGAGGCCACGGCCCAGGCGCTCCGCGCCGCGGTCGTCGCGCTCGATCGCATGCGGTTTGATAGACTTGCGCTCCGGGCGAGGGCCGAAGCACTGGGCATGCGGCGCTTCGAAGAGCGCATACGAGAGTTCGCCAAGGGCGCGCTCGCCCAACGGGTCCCGGAATGCTGAAGCTCAGGGCGCGCAAATGGGTGGCGGTCCACGTCGCGGTCGACGTGGCGGCGACCTGTCTCGCGTGGCTGCTGGCCTACACGCTGCGCTTCCACGAGCCGCTCGCGTCGCTCGTTCCCGTCACGAAGGGCGTGCCCGACGTCTCGCGCTACCTGCTGCTCCTGCCGCTGATCGCGCTCCTCTGGCCGCCGGTGCTCTACTTCCACGGCCTCTACCAGATCCGCCGCGGCAGGAGCCTGATCGACGAGACGTTCGCGATCGTGTTCAGCGTCCTGCTCGCCTCGGCGCTGACGCTCGGAGCCACGCTCTACGTGCGCGTCTACTACCGCTTCCAGCCCGAGGTCGCGCCGCTCTGGGAGTACAGCCAGGCCGTGTTCGCGCTCTTCGCCGCACTCGACGTGCTGCTGCTGAGCCTCGCCCGCGCGGGGCTGCGCGCCTGGCAGGAGCGGCAGTGGGCCGCCGGCGAGAACCTGACGCGCGTGCTCGTGGCCGGCACGGGCGAGCTCGGCCGGACCGTGGCCGAGGCGCTCGGAGCCCACCGGCACCTGGGCTATCGCGTCGTCGGCTTCCTGGGCGAGAGCGAGGAGTCGAGCGGCCACGCCGGGCTGCCGGTGCTCGGCACGATCGCCGAGGCGCGCGAGGCGGTCGAGCAGGCGCGCGCCGACCAGGTCTACGTGGCGCTGCCGCTCGAGGACCACGCGCGCCTCGTGCCGCTCGTCCAGGGGCTGAGCAACGAGTGCGTGGACCTCAAGGTCGTGCCCGACGTGGTCCAGTACGCGACGATTCGCGCGGCGCTCGAGGACCTCGACGGCATCCCGATCATCAGCCTGAACGACGTCCCGCTCCAGGGCTGGAGCAGCATGGCCAAGCGCGTCATGGATCTCCTGGTCTCGGCAAGCGTGCTGCTCGGCCTCACCGTCTTTCCGCTGTTGCCGGTGCTTGCGCTGCTCGTCTGGCGCTATGGCGGCAAGGGGCCCGTGCTGCTACGCCAGGAGCGCATGACGCTCGACGGGAGGACGTTCCAGATCTTCAAGTTCCGCACCATGGTCGACGAGGCCGAGAAGGACACGGGCCCCATCTTCGCGACCTCGGACGACCCGAGGCGCACGCCGATCGGTGCCTGGCTGCGCAAGTACAACCTGGACGAGCTGCCGCAGCTGCTGAACGTGTTCCTCGGCGACATGAGCCTGGTCGGGCCGCGCCCCGAGCGGCCGCCCTTCGTGCAGCAGTTCCGGGACCGCATCCCCCGCTACATGCGCCGCCACCGCGTGAAGAGCGGCATGACCGGCTGGGCGCAGGTGAACGGCTGGCGCGGCAACACCTCGATCGAGAAGCGCATCGAGTTCGACCTCTACTACATCGAGAACTGGTCGCTGCGCCTCGACCTCAAGATCCTGATTCTCACGATCTTCCACGGGTTCGGCCAGGACCATGCTTATTGAGCGGGGGGCTGCGCCGCCCCCCCCTTTGACCCCCCGCGCGCTACGCGGGAGTAAATCCCGCTTCGCGCGCCGCTTGTGGCTCACGCGCAGCTTGCTGCACTAAGGCATGCCTCGCGCGCTCGTCACCGGTGCCGCCGGCTTCATCGGCTCGCACCTCTCGGAGTACCTGCTCGACCGCGGCTATTCCGTGGTCGGGATGGACAACCTGTCCACGGGCGACGTGCGCAACGTCGCGCACCTGACCGGCCGCGACTTCGTGCTGCTCGAGCACAACGTCACCAACTACATCGCGATCGACGGCCCGCTCGACTACGTCTTCCACTTCGCGAGCCCCGCCTCGCCCGTCGACTACCTGCGCATCCCGATCCAGACGCTCAAGGTCGGCGCGCTCGGCACGCACAACGCGCTCGGGCTCGCGAAGGCGAAGGGCGCGCGGCTCCTGCTCGCCTCCACGTCGGAGGTCTACGGCGACCCGCTCGTGCACCCGCAGCGCGAGGACTACTGGGGCAACGTCAACCCGATCGGGCCGCGCGGCGTCTACGACGAGGCCAAGCGCTTCGCCGAGGCGATCACGATGGCGTACCACCGCTTCCACGGCGTCGCCACGCGCATCGTGCGCATCTTCAACACCTACGGCCCGCGCATGCGCCTCGAGGACGGCCGCGCGATCCCCGCCTTCATGACCCAGGCGCTGCGCGGCGAGGACGTGACGCTGTTCGGGGACGGCAGCCAGACGCGCTCGCTCTGCTACGTCTCGGACCTCGTGGAGGGCATCCACCGCCTGATGCTCTCGGACGTCGCGGAACCCGTGAACATCGGCAACCCGCGCGAGCTCACGATGCGGCAGCTGGCCGAGACGGTGGTGGCGCTCGTCGGCTCGCGCTCGCGGATCGTCGAGCGGCCGCTGCCGGTGGACGACCCGAAGGTGCGCCAGCCCGACATCACGCGCGCGCGAACCCTGCTCCGCTGGGAGCCGCGCGTGACGCTCGAGGAAGGCCTGCCGCGGACGCTCGAGTCGTTCCGCGCCAGGCTGGCCGACCGCCAGCCGCGCTAGCCGGCTAGGCCGGGCCGGTCGTCCGCGGCCGCTCGCTCGCGAGCCACACGTAGTGGAGCGTCGTCGCGATCAGGACGGCGAGCGTCGCGCGGTAGAGCCAGGCGAGAGCGCCCGGGCACTCGCCGCTCGCGTTCGCGGCCAGGACCGCCGCCCCCGTCGCCACGTTGAGCGCCGTCGAGACCTTGCCGAGCCGCGTGGGCGGGAACTCGACGGGACCGAGCGTGAGGTTGACGACCACCACCCCGACCACCAGCACCGCCTCCCGGAACAGCAGCGTGACCGTCAGCCAGACCGGCAGCAGGCAGGTCGCGACGCCGCCCCACGTGAGCAGCACGTACGTCGAGCAGGCGAGCACCTTGTCCGCGATCGGGTCGAGCATCGCGCCGAGGCGGGTGCTCTGGCCCGAGTGGCGCGCCACGTAGCCGTCGAGCGCGTCGGTGAGCGCGGCCACCGTGAAGACCACGAGGGCCCAGGAGAACTGACGCCCGAGCGTCAGCAGCACGAACACGGGCACCAGCCCGATGCGGAGCATGGTGAGCTGGTTGGCGACCGTGAAGACAGGCTCAGGCATGGAAAAGGCCCGCCGCAGGAGGGCGTGGCGGGCCTAGTTTACGCGCGGTGACGGCCGCTGCTACTCGAGGCGGTCCTTCTTCGAGATCATCTGCTGCACGACCAGCTTGCACGCCTGCTCCTGCGCCTCGCCGAGCGCGCTCGCCTTGTACTCCGACGAGCCCATCGAGAAGCCGGCTCCCCCGCCGTGGCCGAGGCCGCCCACGCTGAGCCCGCCGCCCTTGGTCGAGACCCCTTCGCCCTTCGCCGACAGCATGATCTCGCCCGTGGTGGCGTCGATCATGCGCAGGGTGATCGTCACCTCGCTCTTCGCCTTCTTGAGGCCGAGGCCGCCGATCATGCCGCCGCCGAGGCCGCCGGCCCCGTACTTCTTGTCCGACGACGCGAACTTCGTGATCGAGCCCGAGATGATGTACTTGACGCCGAGCACCTTGCCCACCTTGGCGAGCTTCGCCGCGCTCGGATCGGCGCGGTCGCTCTGCGCGAAGTCCTGCTCGGCCAGGATCGTGTCGAGCTTCTTGCGCTCGATCACGCGGAAGCTGCCGTCGTTCACCAGCTCGTCCACGACCTGGTCGGCCATGCCCTTGCCGATGTCGTAGTTCCCCCAGACGCCGCTCCACCAGTTGTTGACGGCGCCGTAGTCGAAGTCCATCACCGCAACGCTCGGCCGCTTGGATCCCTGCGCGTGCGCCGAGCCCGTCATCGCCGCAGCCGCGACCAGCACGGCCCCCAGCCCGAAGAACTGCCTCACCCTCATTCGCCCTCCTCGTGCGTCCAAGTGCGGAGGGAGTGTAGCCGACCGCGCCCCATGGGTTCAACGACTTACTGCGGGGCGGCGCCGCCACGCGTGAGAGGGGTCACGTCCCCGTGCGGCGCAGCCCCTCGAAGAGCTCTTTCTGCTCGCTCGTGAGGCTACGCGGGAGCTCGACCGCGAGGGTCGCGAGCAGGTCGCCGCGGGCGTCTTTCTCGCCGAGCCTGGGCAGCCCATGCCCGCGCAGGCGGAAGACCTGCCCGGCCGGCGTGCCGGCCGGGATCTTGATCCCGATCGTGCCGTCGAGTGTCGGGACCTGGGCTTCGCCCCCGAGCACGGCGGCCGTCAGCGGAACCCGGACGGTGGTCGCCAGGTCGTCGCCCCGCCGCTCGAAGGCCGGGTCCGGAGCGACTCGCACGCGCAGGTAGAGGTCGCCCTTGCGGCCACCGGCGCCGCGGCCCCCCTCGCCCGCCACGCGCACGCGCGATCCCTCGCGCACGCCGGCCGGGATCCTGACCTCGACGCGCCGGCGCGAGCCCTGGAGCTGCACCTCGCGCGTCGTGCCGCGCAGCACCTCGCCGAGCGTCAGGTCCACCTCGGCCTCGGCGTCCGAAGCGGGGATCTCGTCGGCCGCGAAACCGCCACCGTGGCCGGCGCCGCCTCCTCCGAAGAACGTGCGGAAGAACTCCGAGAAGCCACCGGCGCCGCCCAGGTCCTCGAGGTCGATCCGCACTCCGCGTCCCCCGGCCCCCGGCCAGCCCGGCGCCCCGCGCTGGCCGAACGCCTGCCAGTTCTCGCCGAGCGTGTCGTAGCGCTTGCGCTTGTCCTTGTCCGACAGGACGTCGTAGGCCTCGCCGATCTCCTTGAAGCGCGCCTCGGCGTCCTTGTTCCCCGAGTTCACGTCGGGGTGGAACTTGCGCGCGAGCTTGCGATAGGCGGCCTTGATCTCCTTCTCCGACGCGCCTTTGGGCACGCCGAGGACCTTGTAGTAATCCTTGTACTCCATGGGCTCGAAACAATATAGCTCTATACTCGGCGCATGGAGATCCGCGGCGCGGTCGCGCTCGTGACGGGCGCGGGGCGCGGCATCGGCCGCGCGACCGCGCTCGAGCTCGCGCACGAAGGCGCGCGGATCGTCGCCGTCTCGCGCGGCGCCACCGAGCTCGACTCGCTCGTCTCGGAGATCGAAGCGGCGGGCGGGCAGGGCATCGCGTTCGCGGGCGACCTGCGTAGCCGCTCCGCGTGCGATGGCGCGGTCACCGCGGCGGTCGAGCACTTCGGGGGCCTGCAAGTCCTCGTGAACAACGCCGGAGTCGGCTCGTACGACAACGTCGCCGACACTTCCGACGAGACCTGGGAAGACGTGATCGCGACCAACCTCTCGGCCGTCTTCCGCCTCACGCGCGCCGCGATCCCCCACCTCGCCTCGCGCGGCGGCCAGGTCGTGATGATCTCGTCGCTCGCGGGACAGAACGCGATCGCCGGCATGGCGGCGTACTGCGCCAGCAAGGCGGCGCTCGACCACTTCGCGACCTGCCTCATGCTCGAGGTGCGCCAGCGCGGCATCCGCGTGACCACGATCGCTCCGGGCTCGGTCGACACCTCTTTCGGGGCCAGACCCCAGGTCGGCGACACC
The DNA here is from genome assembly GCA_963740655.1 of uncultured Acidobacteriota bacterium. Lineage (GTDB taxonomy): Bacteria > Acidobacteriota > Vicinamibacteria > Fen-336 > Fen-336 > DATBSL01. The sequence goes on along the minus strand of CAVUFF010000007.1, from coordinate 183,768 downwards.
GCCTGGATGCTGAGCGCCGAGGACGTCGCCCGCACGGTCGTCGACGTCGTGCGCCTGCGCGACGGGGCCCACACGAGCCGGGTCGAGATGCGCCCGGCCCGCCCACAGAAGCGCTAGCCTCGTCCCGCGCGCCTCAGCGCGGCCTCCCGCGCTCTCTTTTTGAAGTACCACAAACCGCTCAAGATCAGGCGTTTATGTAGATCTTCTCTATCCCAGGTCCCTCTGTCTCCATCGAAAAGTTGCCGAAAGGCGAAAATTAAGCGAAACTAAGGACCTGACCTGACCGTACCTCGTCCTAGGCTGGGCTCGGAGGACAAAGTACCGTGCTGATGATCAAGGTCGCCGCGGCATTTCTCCTGGTATTCGGAAGCGGGCTGATCTTCTGGGCCCTCGTCGAGATGGACGCTCCCGCGCTGGGGCCCCGCCTGCTCCGACGGCGCGAGGCGGATGCCTCGCGGAAGCCAGAAGCCGAGTCGGCGCCCGCAATGCGCCGCGCGGCCTAGACCCACGCTAACGCGGAGGGCGGGGCTGCAGCAGCGGTCCCGCTCCGCCGTCGATTCGGTTCTGCCGGCACTCCTGGCACTCCCGGAAGATCACGCACGCGTCCGAATCGGCGGGGAGCGGTGCGGCGTTGCGCCGAAGAGTCTTGCCGTCGTCGGCAAGCGGCCGGCGGCACCAAAGGCAGTAGAACTCGGCCCGCCGCTCGCGCTCGTCGGGCAGGAACCCCGCGCAATCGCGGCAGAGCGACGGCACACCGGGCCCGTCGACGAGCGCCGCCAGCACGTTCTCTTCCGAAGGTGCAGTCCCGTCCGTGCTCACGGGACCACCGCAATGCAAGCACTTCATAGTGACGGAGGGATCGTCGGCGGGATTTTGCCCGCGTCGAGCCGCGAGATCAACTCGCTCGCGGCGCCGCAGAACCAGCCTGTCGATGGCAGGCCCCGCGCCCGCATGCGATACTGCCCTTCCATCGTCGGGACCCTGTGGTGCAGAGGCCCAGCACGCCACCCTTTCAAGGTGGAGACCGTGGGTTCGAATCCCACCAGGGTCGCCCTTTTATTGGGACGCCTCGCCGCGTCCTCCGCCGCGCGGAGTAGCCCCTCGAACTGCCTCGACGCCCCAGTAGCGGAGCGCGAGGTCCTCTATCGACTGCCGCCCGGGGACGTCTACCGCGCCCGCGAACAACCCGCTGAACCGCGTCTCGGCGTCGAACACGGGCACGCCCCAGGCCTTCGGACCCCGGCCTTGCCGGGCACGACCTCCACGCCCAGGTGGTCTGTGCCCTCCCGACGAAGACCTTCTTCGGCTCCCGGCCTGACCTGAACGGCGTTCTCAAATGCCATCCGCCCGGCTCCGGAGCGACTCCAGCGTGTGCCGCAGGCCTTCAGCTCCCGTCCTCAGCTCGCGAAGGCGATCGCCTTCCCCCCGGACGAAGCGGGTGTATGGCCCGAGCGCCTCCTGGAGCCGGCCGCGGGCTCGCTCCGCCTCGGCCTCGAAGCTCGTGGTCAGGGCCGAGAGCAGCTTCTCCCGCATGCCCGCCACCGTCGCCCGCAGGTCCAGGCGAGCCTTGCGCCTGCGTGCGGGCAGGAGGAGAAGGCCGATGACCGAGAGGGTCCCCGCGGCCAGGAGACCCGTCACGTCGGCCAGCGTGGTGCTGGCCAGGGCCGCGACGGCGGCGCCGAGGCCCACCGCCCCTACCTGCAGGAGCGCTCCCCCGGTCACGGTCTCGCGGACGCTCGCGGCCAGCCGCCGCGCCTCGGCCTGGTGGTCGAAAGTTTCAACCGCCCGATAGGCTTCTCGACGCACGTCCTCGAGGAGCCTCTGGCGATCGTAGTCGAAGGGCGCGTCCGCGCGTCCGAGCATGCGGTCGGCGTGCGCGGCCTGGCGTCGCTGGAGCCTCTCCATCACCTCTTGCCAGAGCCGCAGCTCGGCGGCCACCATCCAGTCCACCAGGCCCTCGACCCGCTGCTCCACCTGTCGGGGCAGGTCGGCCACCACACGCTTCTCGAAGGCGTCGCGCAGGCCTTCGCGGTCGAAGAGCTCGAAGACCCGGGCCAGGCGCAGCTGCTCCTCGAAGAAATCGTGCCCGCGGCGCTCGAAGTCGAGGAGGACGGCCTCCACGTCGGTGAGGCGCAAGCGGAAGTCCCGGGCGAGGTCCTCGCGATGCAGGCCCACCTGACAGTCGAGGTCCTCGAGCGCCGTGAAGTCGTCCTGCAGGAGGGCGAGGCGCCCGTTCACCAGGCCCTCGGCCTCCGCCAGCGCCCGCAGTCCGACTCCGAGGGCGCTCGCGAGCTTGAGCCGTATTCGCTCCCGCTCGTCCAGCCGTCTCAGCACGTAGTCCTCGAGGGCCGGCAGTCCGCTCGCCGCGAGGGCATCCGCGTCGCCCTGGGTCTTGGCCCGGGCGCCGCGCCGCGCGGAGACCGAGAAGACCGCGGGCTCTACGCCGAGGAGCGCAATGGCCTGCTCGCGGACGAAGGCGATCACCTCGGACACCTGCTGCGCCTCCTCCAGGACGTCGACCTTGTTCACCGCCACCACGATCCGCTTGCCCCACTCCCGCACCGCCTGGAGGAAGGCCCGCTCGCTCTCCGAGAACGGCCGATCGGCCGAGGTGACGAACAAGACGAGGTCGGCGCGTGGAATGAAGTCGCGGGTCAGCTCCTCGTGAGCGCGCAGCACGGCGTTCGTGCCCGGAGTGTCGACGAGGACGATCTCCCGCAGGAAGTCGACCGGCGCCTCCAGGGCGTCGATTCCCCGGGGCCCGGCCGTCCGCCGGACCGTCGGCCCGTAGCGCAAGACGCCGACCCGGGCGGTGGTAGGGACGACCCCCTCATCGAGGGCCGCCAGGCCCAGGAGGGCATTGATGAGGGCGCTCTTGCCCGAGTTGAACTCGCCGACCACCACCAACAGGAAGAGGTCGTCGAGCTGCTCGACCGACCGGGCGAGCGCCTCCTCCGAAGGCAGGCCGGCGCCGAGCCGGTCGAGAAGCGAGCGCAGGTTCCCGATGCACTCGCGCTCCTCCCGAAGCAGCTCGCTTGCGCGTGGATCGAGCAGGCGCCGCAGTAGCATTGGTAGATCCTTCTATCCTTTCCCTTGCACGTCGCAAAGGCGTGGGACAGCAAGACCCCCGTTCAAGCCGTGCGTGCGGATTTCCCGCACACGGCTTACGGGTGGTCGTCTCGGGCCTGAGCATTACGCGGGCTCCTGTTGCCAGAAGGGCCGCTCCGGGTAGCGGACAGTTCCGCGCAGGCGGTGAAGGCCGAGGTTATGGAAGTAATCGCGGGTCCAGCGGTCGACCTCTCCGGCGTGGAGGTGCCGCCCCTTGCGCTTCACGCGCAGGTCGCGGAGTCTCCGCCACACGTAGGTGTCGAGCTGGTTGAAGCGGCGCGCGGCGTTCCCGGTGCGGAAGTAGTTCCCCCACCCGCGTAGCACGGGATTCAGGTCGGAGATGACATCGCGGACATCCGCGTGGCATCTCGACTTCGGAGTCAGCTCCTTCACACGTTGCCGTACGCGCTGCATCGAGCGCTGCGACGGCCAGCGCTGCAGGAAATACAGACGCTCGCGCGTCTGCTCCCACAGCTTGCCGCTCAGGCGCTTGTGCAGGTGGCAGCCGAGGAAGTCGAAGCCCTGCTTGCGATCGTAGAGCTCGACTCGCCTCGTCTTGTCCGGGTGCAGCTCGAGCCCGAGGCGCCCCAGAATGACCCGGATGCGTTCCTCGGCCTGCTCGCCCGCCCTCGCGGTGCGGCACATCACCACGAAGTCGTCCGCGTAGCGCACCAGCGTCCCCAAGGGCGCACTGTGGCGCGTCCACAAAACGTCGAGCACGTGCAGGTAGATGTTCGAGAGCAAGGGCGAGATCACCCCGCCCTGCGGCGTGCCGGCCACCGTCGCACTAACGGCGCCCTCTTCCATCACACCCGCCTCGAGCCACCGCCGCAGCAGCTTCAAGACCCGCCGATCCGAGACGCGTCGCGCCACGAGCTTCAGCAGCTTCTCGTGGTCGATGCTTCCGAGGCGCCGCACAGACGGGCCTCTCGTGTTCCGCACCCCTCCTTGCACACGTGCTGCGCCCCCTACCCCGCCAGGGCCGGCGACCCGCTTCGGATCTCGGTCCGCCGGCTGTTGCCTTCGCCGTGACATGAGCGGCTCGGCCCCCGGTTTGTTCATCTGTCGAGGCTGCAGGCTTCACTTCATGTTGCGGCCCGCGTGCTTGCTCCCCGCTGCGCGCCTTCCGCCGCCTCACGGGCTCTTGACGCCCCGCGAGGGCACCGAGATCTCCCCCCGATGCCTGGGGCCTGCTACCCGGCGCTCCGACGCTTACCGGGACGGGTCTTGCACCCGCTGGAGTGGCACTGCGCGCAGCGGATACCTCGGTCCCGTCAGAGGCCGATGCTCCCGCCGCTTCACGACGCACCATGCGTGGAGTCTACCTTTACCTTTCGGGGACCAGCGGTGCCCTTGCTAGCCGGCCCGCACGGGTGCGAGTAGGATGATCGGGCCTTCTCAGGCAGCCCATGTCCATTCCCCCGGGGTTCGAACCGGACGCGCGGTGGCGGGCGACCCTGCTCTCGCCACCCTCGCTCGTCGACGCCATCGGCGAGTGCGTGATGGGCGCAGGCCGCGCCCTGGGCGACCGGCTCGACTTCCTGGGGGCGGCGGTGGTGGCCCTCGGCCGCCTGCTCCTCGGTCGGACCCGGCAGCTCGACCTTCACTTCGACACGGCCTTGCTGGAGGCGGGGGTCCGGACCCTGCCCATCGTGGCCCTGACCGCTTTCGCGAGCGGGGGCATCCTCGCCATTCTCGGCATGGAGCAGCTTGAGAAGCTCGGCGTCGGCCCGCTGTCGTCAAGGCTGGTGGCGATCGTGATCCTTCGCGAGATGGCGGCGCTCATCACCGGGATCGCACTCGCCGGACGGCTGGCATCGGGGAACGCCGCCGACCTCGCCACCAAGGTGGCCCACGGCGAACTAGAAGACTTGCGCAGGCAGGGCGTGGAGCCCATGGACGCCCTGGTGGCCCCCCGGCTGCTGGCCCTCACCCTCATGGGCCCCCTCCTGGTGACATATGCCTGCGTGTTGGGCCTGCTGGGTGCCATGGTCGGTGGGGTGGTCGTGATGGGCCTGTCGAGCGCCGAGCACGTCCCGGCGATGCTCTCGGCCCTCAGCGTGAAGCACGCGATCGCCGGCCTCGTGAAGGGCGCGTCCTACGGGCTCCTGGTCGGATGGGTCGGCTGCTACCACGGCCTGCGCAGCCGGGGCGGCCGCTCCGACATTGGCAGGACGGTCCAGGTCGCGGTGGTCTCGGCCGTGCTGGGGGTCGTCCTGGCCGACGCGGCTGTCACTCTCATCTTCAAATGGGTGCGGCTCTAGTCGTGACCGCGCGCCGCTGGGTCGGGCTCTTCACTCTCGTCGGGCTGGCCATCCTCCTGGCCGGGGTGGTCGCGCTGACCTCGGACCGGTTGTTCGCCCAGCACCGGACCTTCGTGGTCTTCTTCCCCCACGCCGTGGGCGGGCTGAAGGACGGAGCCCCGGTCTCCTTCCGCCAGGTGCCGGTCGGCGAGGTGCGCGATGTGGAGCTGGTTTTCACGGGCCGTGGAGTGGAGTCGCAGGTCAAGGTGATCGTCGACATGCGCCGGGGCGCGGTTCGGGATTTCCAGGGCCAAGGGCAGCTCGCTCGCCTGTCGGACGAGGCCTTCGCGAAGACGGTGGTGCAAGCCGGGCTGCGCGCCTCGGTGCGGTCCTCGAGCCCGATCGGCGGCCAGAAGTCCGTGGACCTGGACTTCCATCCGGAGTTGAAGGCGCGCTTCTCCGGTCTGGAGATGCCCTATCCGGAGATACCGAGTGCGCCCACCGGCCTGGAGGTGCTGAGCGAGAAGATCGACCAGACCCTCCAGAGGGTCTCGGAGGTCCCGATCGACGAGGTGCTGCTCCAACTCGGCGCCACCCTCGAGAGCGTCGAGACCCTGGTGGAGGGAGGCGACGTCAAGGGAGCGATTCGGAGCCTGCGCCGAACGCTCGATACCGCCGACCGCACCTTGGCCCGGGCCGAGAAGACGATGGGCACCGTCGACGGGGTGTTGGACGTGGCAAACTCGACCCTGTCCAGGGTCGAAGGCACGGCCCGGAGCCTCCATTCCACGCTCGAACAGGTCAACCGGACCCTGGCCACCGTCGACCGCAACGTGGAGCGCAGCGGGGACCTCCAGTACGCCGCGAACAAGGCGCTCGACGACCTGGACGAGGTGCTGAAGTCCCTGCAATCCCTGGTGGAAACGCTGCAACGGCACCCCGAATCGCTGGTGCGCGGCAAGTCCAGGCCCGAGGAGAAGAAGTGAGGCGCGGCCTGGCCCTCGGCGCGCTGGCGCACGCTCTCGCGGGCAGCACGGTGCTGGGCGGCTGCGTCCTGAAGCAGACGCAGCCGGCCCGGACTTCGCGCAGGGCGCGCAGGCCGCGCGGGGGCCAGGCGCTCAGCCCGCACCTCAATAGTCGGCGTCCTCAAGGTGACGTGCCGGGCTGGCCCGTCCGGCCGCAGATCCGGGGCGGGTGGCCACGGGTGAGATCGTGACCGACGATTTCGCGCGCTGGGGAGAGCCGGTCGCGCGAGGGGCTCAGCGCGTAGTGGCCGAGAACCTGGCCGCTCTCCTGCCCGACCGTCGAGTGGTCCGCGAGCCTTCCCCCTGCCGACGCGGTGGACCTGCGGGTCGAAGTCATTCTGACCGAGGCCGGCCGACAAGCAGACGGCTCGGTGATCGTGGAGGCTCGGTGGACGCTCCTCGGACCCAAGGGCAACCCCCTCCTGGCGCGGCGATCATCTCACCGTGCGGTCGGCCCCCCGCCGGGCCCGCAGGGCTCCGTAGTGGGTGCCAGCGAGGCCCTCGAGGGGCTCAGCCGGGAGATCGCCGAAGCGATCCGTGACCTGGCCCCGCCTCCGCAGGCCTAGCGGCGGCCCGACTACCCTTGATACACGGGAATTCCGGGTTTCGGCCTTCGCCCTCCGGGGGTCGGCGGCGGCGAGGGTGGACCTTGCAAGCCTGACCCTTCGACCGATGAAGGATAGGCCGCCCTGGATGGGGCTGTCTGCGGGACGATCCGCCCGCTAAGATACGCGGCACTCTCGAGTTCAGTGCGTTGCGAGCCCTATAGGAGATCGAGGAGGGAGAGGAGAACGTCGTTCGCCAGCTCGATGGCCTGATCGCCGTCACGATGCGGTCGGTGCAGGCGCAAACCAAGCTCACGGCGGACGAGCAAAAACGCATCCTCGCCTCGATTGAGCGGGCCAAGAAAGCGCACGGAGGCCGTAGCCCCGACGAGCCAAGAGCGAGGCTCTCCGAGATGGAGATGGCGGCGCCCCCTGTGCCAACAATCCGTGAGACAGATAGCCGTCGGGGTTTAGTGTAGGGGGACGGGGAGGCGAAGGATGCATGGAAGGCTCGAGGACGGAGAGCCGTGAGGTGAGGGGTTTGGCGGAAGCGGAGGGAGCCCGTAGGGCGACTGGAGTTTCCGCCGGCGGCGGCTCGGGGGAGGCGCGGCTCTTGTCAAGTTTCTTGTGTCTGACCTCTCCCTTTAAGGCTTTAGTGTGTGCGCCACCCGCGCCGGCCGTAGCAAATGAGCAGCACAGCCTTAGCGACGTTCGAGGGCGGCCCCCATCAGGTTGAGGTCACCATCTGCGAGATGAGTTACGGCTACGCTGCGCGGGTGCGCCTCCTTGGTTCTGTTGAGCAACTTGGCAGTAAGCCCTTCCGGTACCGAGCGGAAGCAGTGGCTTACGGCGAGTTGCTGACTGAGAGACCTGTGGAGTGGGGCCGGGCTGCGGCTAGCTATGGCGAGATGGCGATTCTCCTCGCCACCTACCGTGTCGACTTGAGCGTGGGCGTCGTCAGAGACAAGCGGCCCGTTTCCCTTAGCCCGTACTACGCCCATGCGTACGCTCGCCTCGCCGCGCGCTATGCCTTTCTTGCCCTTCCGGAATTGCGAGAGTACCCCAGGAACTTGGATGAGCCGGGTGCGGATCGGAACGATCTGTGCGTGTGCGGCCACAAGCTTTCTCATCACGTGGCCGACCGTCTTCCCTGTCTGGAAGATGGTGAAGAGCGCACCTGCCGTGCCTTCCAGAAGGAGGCGCAAGCATGAAGTTCGCCTGCCCGATCTGTTGCGGGGTGCTACGCGGCGGAGAGTGCACACAGAAGCACCTGCATCCGGCGGAGATGGTGCCGCCAATCAACACGAGCGGTGTCTGCCTCATCTGTAAAATGCGCGAGGGCCAGCCGCACGACGTGGACAAGCACATCAAGCACCGTGCGCGCCTTCGCCTAGCCGAGCAGTTAGGCAAGGCCGATTAGTGATTCCCGTCCGGTAACTCGTCCCCAGCGCGCCACCCCTGTAACCCCGCCATTTCCTGGCACGGAAGAATCATTCTTCCGTGGCACGGAAGATTCAGTCGCATCTTCTCCCCTCGCGCCCTATCTCATCGTTCGACCCGAAGAGGGGAGAACAGATGGCGAAAGAGGCGAAGGCAACGATCACCGAGAAGCGGGCGGCCTGGGCGGCGGCGGCGAAGGCCGAGCGCGAGGCGCGCAAGGAGCCGGGGTGGCGGCCGCGCTCCGCCTGGCGTCCCGGCGGCCGGACCTCGTGCGCGCCATCCTCTCGCTCGAGGGCGGCGTGCCCGAGGAGACGATGACCTCCGGCACACGCCGCGCGATCCGCTTCGCGCCGCTGCTGAAGCTGTTCGGCGGCGAGCGGCTGGTCCGCGGTCGCGTCCGCAAGACGCTCGTCGAGCGCTCGCGCGACCCGGGCTGGGTGACGCCCGACGTCGTGGACGCCTACCTGCGCTCGGCCGGGGCTGACTTCGACGCGATCTTGCGCACCTACCGCCTGATGGCCGGCGCGCGCGAGGCCGCGCCTCTCCGCCCCCAGCTGGCGCGGGTGTACTGCCCGGTGCGGCTGCTCGTGGGCGGCAGCCCCCATCCGAGCAGCGTGCCGGAAGCTGAGCTCGCGGCGATGCGCTCGGCGCTCGCGCGGTTCGAGCTGGAGACGGTTCCCGACTGCGGCCACTTCGTCGCCGAGGAAGCACCCGGAGCCGTGGCGCGAGCAGTGGAGGCCCTGCTGCGCGAGACGGCCCCGCTGCCCAAGGCGGTCGCGTCAGCCGGACTCCTTCACTACTGCGAGCAGCGAGAGAACGGAACGGCTCGGCGACGACTCCCGTAAGCCCCAGTAGATGGAGGCGTCCGTGCCAGACGCGACTACGCCGCGCGGCGAAGGCCGTCCATTGCGGCGCTCACGGCGGCGCCGCATCGTCGCCGGGTCTGCGGCGGTCTCGCCGAATGGCTAGGGTGGCCGCCGCTGCTCGTGCGGGTGCTGTTCGTAGTGGTCGGTGCCCTCCCGTTCCTGTCCGGTATCCTGGTCTACGTCGTGCTCTGGGTGCTGATCCCCGCTGAGGACGCATTGCCCTTGCGTGCGTAGCGGCCGCGCGGCGTCAGTCGCGGCCGCTGCGGGCCAACGCGTAGAGGAAGCGTCGGCCCCGGAGGTAGAGGTCGCCGCCGACGACCACCGGGCTGGCGTCGAAGCCGTCGTCCAGCTGGTTCTCCGCGAGGACCTCGAGCCTGGGCCCAGGGGCGAGCACCAGCGACTTCCCCTCCCGGCCGAGCAGGTAGATCCTCCCCGCGGCCGCGACCGGAGAAGCGAAGACGCTGCCGAGGCTCAGTCGCTCGCTGAACCGCGTCTCGCCGGTCGCAGCGTCCACCGAGGTCAGGATGCTCTGGACGTGCTTGAAGAAGTAGAGCTGGCCCCGATAGAGAAGCGGGGTCGAGACGTACGGCGTGTCGCGCTGCAGGCTCCAGCGCACGGCGGCGCTGCCGTCGAGGTCGCCCTTGGCGCCACGCAGGTCGACGGCGAGCATCCGGGGGCTGTCCCGCTTGCCGCTGGCCAGGTAGAGGATCCCGGCGCCTACGACCGGCGTGGGGATCGCGTTCATCCCGAGGCCGGCGAGGCTCCACAGCACCTCGCCCGTTCGAATGTCGTAGCCGCGGGTGCGCCCGCCGGCAGCGACGATCACGTGCACCCGCCCCTCGTGCTCCAGGATGAGGGGCGTCGACCAGGAGGTGAGCTCGCCGGGACGGTCCTTCCGCCACCGCTCCCTGCCCGTGCGCGCGTCGAGGGCGACGATGAAGGAAGCCCCCTCGTGGTCCCAGTTGACCACGAGGGTGTCGTCCCAGAGCGCGGGAGAGCTGCCCTCGCCGTAGCCGAGGCGCGTGGTCATGTCGCCGAGGTCCACCTTCCACAAGAGGTCGCCGTCGAGCGTGTAGGCGAACGTGCCGGCGGAGCCGAAGTGGGCGTAGAGTCGCTCGCCGTCCGTGACGGGCGACGCGGTGGCCCAGCCCGACTCCTCGTGGTGACCCTCGTGGGGCACGCGCTCGACGGCCACCCGTCGCCAGGCGACCGAGCCGTCGCGGCGGTCGTAGGCGGTGACCAGTAACCGTTGCCTCGCGAGCGGCACCCCTCCGTCGAGCGCGCGGGCCGAGAGCACGTAGATCCGATCGCCCCACACGACGGGAGTGGAGAGGCCGTCACCGTCGATCGCCACCTTGAAGCGGACGTTTTGCCGCTCGCTCCAGCGCAGCGGCGGATCGCCGTCGGGGCTGACGCCGTTGCCGAGCGGCCCGCGCCACCAGGGCCACCATTGGGACTTGGCCTCGGCGCCCGCCGCCTCGGACAGTGCCGCTAGAGCCAAAGCGAGTGCGGCAGCGGCTGCACGCAGCATGGCCGGGCTCGAACGCAGAAAGCCCATACCGCGATTGTCCTCCCCGCTCTCACGGTGTGCCAAGCGAAGTCCGGCGCCCCGATGGTGGTCTCGGCGCGGTGGCGACGCGCGTGGCCGCTTCGAGGACAATGTCGCCGGGCTCGCTCCCGTTCGGATGGAGGCACGATGGACCGGCGAAGCTTTCTGAGGGCGTCTGCAGCGACCGCGGTCGCAACCCGCGGGCGGCCAATGAGCGGCGAGCCGCTCGTCGAGCCAGCGTCGGCGGAAAAGGACGCGTTCCCGCTCGTCGACCTGCACGTGCATCTCACTCGCGAGTTCCCGATCGACCGGATGGTGAAGATCGCCGAGGAGCGCAACGCCACCTTCGGCATCCTCGAGCACCCGGCACCCTGGGCCATCAAAGACGACGCCGACCTGCGCCGGTACATCGAAGGGCTGCGCCCCTACCCGGTGTACGTGGGCCTGCAGCCGATGGAGCCCGGCTGGGACGAGGGGTTCTCCGCGGCGGCGCTCGCGGGGCTCGACTACGTGCTGATGGACCCGCAGTCGATCCCGCTGCCGAACGGCGGCTACCAGAGGATCTGGGAGCTGCAGACGTACGTCGAGGACACCGAGGAGTTCATGGCCCGCTACATGGCCCACTGCCTGCACGTGCTCCAGCGGGAGCCGATCCAGATCTTCGGCTGGCCTCTCTTCCTGCCGGTCTGCATCGCCCGCGACTACTACAGCCTGTGGACTCAGGAGCGCATGCAGGCCCTCGTCTCGGCCGCGAAGGCCAGGAGCATCGCAATCGAGATCAACGACATGTCGCACACGCCGGACGAGCGCTTCATCCGGATGGCCAAGGAGCAGGGGCTCAAGTTCACGTTCGGTTCGGACGCGAGGAACGCGGACGCGGGACGCCTCTCCTACTGCAAGTCCGTCGCCCGCAAGTGCGGCCTGACGACTTCGGACTTCTACCTGCCCCGGCGGCACCCACCAGCCGCGTGAATGCCCTTCGACCACCTTCGGCGCAGCCCGTGGACGCTGTCGCAGCTCTCAGCTCGGCCCTCGACGCCCTCCCGCCGCTTCCCCGACTCCTTGATCCGGCGCGCTGAGTCCTGGCGCTCGCTCCGGCCCCCCGCGAGGCGTAACTTGGAGCACCACCAGGGTCAGATCGTCTTCGAAAGGACCGCTGGGGCGGCCGGTGAACCGGGCCACCGCCTCGACTGCCGCGGATGCGAAGGCCTCCGCGTCGTCGCCGTCAGCCTGCACGAGATGGCGCAGGCGCTCGACGCCGAACATCTCGGCGTCCCCGCGTTGCGCTTCGACGATTCCATCCGTGTAGAGCACCACGCGATCGCCCGCGCCAAGCGGGACCTCGGCAACCGGGTAGTCGGGGGGTGCCAATGCGACCAGCAGAGGTCCGGTCGCGCCGGCGGCATCCGCGTGCGGTGTCGACACAGAGCGAATCAACGCAGGAGGGTGCCCCGCGGAGGCGTGTCGGAGTAGCCCGCGCTCGAGGTCGAGGTAGACGTAGACGGCGGTCACGAACTGCCCCGGCGGCAGCTCGCCGGCAATCGTGGAGTGGATCCCGGCGAGCACGCGCGCGGGCTGGTCCGCGTGTGGCCGCTGGGCGGCGGCGGCCACCTTCACCATCGAGGCGATCAGAGCGGCGGGCACGCCATGGCCGCAGACATCCGCGACCAAGATGCCGGCGTGGCGCGGGCCCACCTGGAGGAACTGGAACAAGTCCCCAGCGACCGCCGCCGCCGGCACATGCCGGAAGGCCACTACGGCCCCGTCCAGCCTGGGTGCCGAGGACGGCAAGAGGGAGGCTTGAATGCGGTGAGCGGTAGCGAACTCGTGCTCGTTCGCCTGCAGTTGCCGCTGGCCCCGCAGGGTGCCCGACACGACGGTGTGCACCAGGCACGCGACGAACACCAGGACGCCGAACTGGTCCGGGGTGCCGGTCCGCCACGGCAGGAATCCGAGGCGCGCGAGGTTGTCGTGGAGAACCACGACCATGAAGACGAGGTAGCCAGCGCGCAGGATTCCCAGTTCCGGCGTCGGTCGCGCTCCCCCGAAGGCCAGGTTGGCGAACCCCACGAAGGCGCCGGCCATGATCACTGGCGGCTGGGTGGCGCGTGCAGCGCCTGGCTGTCCGGTCATGACGTCCGCCAGGATCGCGACCAGGGCGTAGATCGCAAAGCCCTGCCACGCTCGCCGGATGCTGGATTTCCAGCCGCGCCCGACGACCTGCTCGAGAAGCAGGGCCCAGGGAACGGCGATGACGTAATCCGTGAGCGCCCGCGCCCAAGTCCAGGTCGCAGGCGTGGCACCGAGCGCCGCCCGTACGAGCTCTGACCGCGTTAGCACCGAGCTGGAGTGCAGGAGCATCGCCGCACCGAGGAGGAAGGCCGGATAGCGCCCGGCTCGCCAGCGCAGGCCAGCGGCGAACGAAAGCAGTCCGATCGACGCGAAGAGCGTTGCGAACGCCGAGTCCTTCAGCAGCTCCCAAGCGCGCTGCTGCTCGAGGGAAGTGTCCGGCGCCTCGTTCGCGGATGGGGGCGCCGCCGTCTGGGCCGGCTTGCCTGCCGGCGCCCGGCCGGAGTCTGGCTGTGTCGCACCCCCGACACGAGGCGCAGCAAGAAGGCAGACCGCCAAGAGGAGCCCGACCCTGAGGCGCACCGGAGTGCCTGCCCGACGAGACGCCATCGACGTCCGGATCAAGCGAGCGCCGGGATCGCCTCCCTGGCCTTCGCGACCTCGCTGGTCGGGATGCCCATCGCCTTCGCGACGCCTTCTCCGTAGGCGGGGTCGGCCTTGGCGCAGTTGCCGATGTGGCGGAGCTTGACCTCCCGCGGCGCGTCGCCCATCGCTCGCGCGGTGTTCTCGAAGAGCGCCTGCTTCTGCTGCTGGCTCATCAGGCGAAACAGCAGTCCCGGCTGCGTGAAGTAATCGTCGTCCGCGCGGTGGTTCCAGTGATCGGCGGCGCCCTCGAGGCCGAGCGGCGGCTCGCGGAAGGCGGCCTGCTGCTGCCACTCGCCGTAGCTGTTGGGCTCGTAGCCGAGCGTGCCGCCGTGGTTGCCGTCGACTGCGCATCAGGCCGTCGCGATGGTAGCCGTGGACCGGGCAGCGCGCGGCGTTCACCGGGATCAGGTGGTGATTCACGCCGAGGCGGTAGCGCTGGGCGTCGCCGTAGGAGAACAGCCGCCCCTGCAGCATCTTGTCGGGCGAGAAGCCGATGCCGGGCACGACGTTCGCCGGGTTGAAGGCCGACTGCTCCACCTCGGCGAAGTAGTTCTCGGGGTTCTTGTTGAGCTCCATGACACCCAGCTCGACGAGCGGGTAGTCCTTGTGGAGCCAGACCTTGGTGAGGTCGAACGGGTTGTAGGGGAGCCTCGCGGCGTCCTTCTCCGGCATCACCTGGACGAACAGCGTCCAGCGCGGGAAGTCGCGCTTCTCGATGCTCTCGTAGAGGTCGCGCTGGTGGCTCTCGCGGCACTTGCCGATCACGGCCTCGGCCTCGGCGTCGGTCAGGTTCTTGATTCCCTGCTCGGTGCGCAGGTGGAACTTGACCCAGAAACGCTCGTTCTTGGCGTTGATGAAGCTGAATGTATGGCTGCCGAATCCGTGCATGTGGCGGTACGAGTACGGTATCCCGCGCTCGCTCATCGTGATCGTGACCTGGTGCAGCGCCTCGGGCAGCGACGTCCAGAAGTCCCAGTTGTTACGAGCGCTGCGCAGATTGGTGCGAGGGTCGCGCTTGACGGCGTGATTGAGGTCCGGGAACTTGAGCGGGTCGCGCAGGAAGAACACGGGCGTGTTGTTGCCGACCAGGTCCCAGTTGCCTTCCTCGGTATAGAACTTGATCGCGAAGCCGCGGATGTCGCGCTCGGCGTCGGCCGCGCCGCGCTCGCCGGCCACGGTGGAGAAGCGCACGAACAGCTCGGTCCTCTTGCCGACCTGGGAGAAGATCTTGGCCTTCGTGTATCTGGTGATGTCGTGCGTCACGGTGAACGTGCCGTAGGCGCCCGAGCCCTTGGCGTGCATGCGGCGTTCGGGGATCACCTCGCGGTCGAAGTGGGCGAGCTTCTCCATGAACCACACGTCCTGCAGCAGCATCGGTCCGCGCGGCCCGGCCGTCATCACGTTCTGGTTGTCGGCGACGGGCGCGCCCGAGCTGTGGGTCAGCTTCCTTTTCTCGGCCATTTCGTCCTCCGGGCAGGGCGGCTGATTGCACCTGGGGATGCACCGCGCCCAGTGCTGTCATTCTGCGCGGCGGCCGCCGGCGGCGGCCATGAGCACCACGGACTAGCCACGCGGGGGCCGTCTCCGGCTACGATGCCAGCAGCGCTCCCGCGTTTCGGGAGGGGAGGCTCCGATGACGAAAGCCACTCTCACCCCGTGCCTGGTGGCACTCCTGGCGGCCTCAGTCATCCCGGCGGCGCTCGCCGCGCCGCAGGCGGCGGCCCCAGCTGCGCCGAAGGAGGCGCCCAAGCTGGACGCGGACGCCGCGTCGAGCGGGAGCACGCCCTACCAACGCTTCTGCGCCGTCTGCCACGGCCCCACGGCCCACGGAAACGGGCCGCTCGCCGCCGACCTGCGGGTGCCGGTGCCCGATCTCACGACTATCGCAGCGCGCAACGGCGGGAAGTTTCCGGCGGAGCGTGTGCAGAAGATCATCACGAGCGGAGAGAACCTGCGCGGCCACGGGTCGGCCGACATGCCGGCCTGGGGCGACGTGTTCAAGAAGACGACCGGGCTCGACGGGGCGACGCCGGATCAGGCGATCCGCAATCTGACGCACTATCTCTGGTCGCTGCAGCGCGCCGCGGGCAAGTAGGCTTACGCGCCGGGCTGAGCCGGCCGCGACGGGCGCAGGCAAAGAACCCGAACGCCCCCACGCGACACACGTGTCCGAACTCCCGTCAGGAAGCCAATCCCGATTAAGCTGAGACGATGGAGATCGCCGCCCACGCGCCCGGTACGTTCTGCTTCCCGGAGCTCAACACTCGCGACGTGGCCAAGGCCAAGCTCTTCTACACCGCCGTGCTGGGCTGGACGACCTTCGACGTGCCGAGCGCCGCCGGCAGCTACGCGCTCGCGCGGGCGGAGGGCAAGGACGTCGCCGGCATCCACCTCTCGAGCCTGGCCGGGCCACGTTGGCTCCACTACGTCTCGGTCGAGAGCGCGGATCGGACGGCCGCGCGCGCCGCCGAGCTCGGCGGAACGGTGGAGGTCCCTGCCTTCGACGTGCAGGGCGTGGGACGCATGGCCATGCTCCGGGATCCCGCCAAAGCACTCTTCGCCCTCTGGCAGGCCGCCGGCATGATCGGCGCCCGGCTCGCCGACGAGCCGGGCGCGCCCGCGTGGTACGAGCTCGTCACCCACGATCTCGCGCGCGCGACGCGCTTCTACGAAGCCCTGTTCGGCTGGTCGGCCCCGGAGAAGACGATTCCGGAGGTCGGGCCCTACTCCGTCGCCACGCTGGGCGACCTTCAGGTCGCCGGCCTCATGCACATCCGCGAGGAGTGGGGCGACGTGGACGCGCACTGGCAGGTCTACTTCGCCGTCGCCGACTGCGCGCGCGCGGTCGGACGAGCCCGGGACCTCGGCGGCTGCATCTATACCGGCCCGAGCGAGGTCAAGGGCTTCGGCCGCTTCGCCGTCCTGGCCGATCCCGACGGCGCCGTCTTCTGCATGGTCGAGCCGTCCTGAAGGCCTCGCTCGCCTTCTTCCTGCTGCTGGCCTCGCCGGCGGCCTTCGGAGACGATGCGGCTCCGCCGTCGACCCTCGACACGCCGCGCGGACCCGCCGAGATCCGCGACGGCCAGCTGCTCGCGCAGCCCCGGCTGACGCTGCCCGCGGTCTCGCCCGCGACCGTGCCGGCGGGCCGCTTCGAGCTGCGCGTGGCCGGGCTCTGGTCGAACTCCTTCTGCTGGACGCAGGACGTGCCCGGCGAGGCGCCCGGGGTGCGGAGCTTCCTGCTCGACGGCGAGACGGGAACCGTGGAGCTGTCGCTGCGGCGCGGAGTCGGAGCCGACGCCGACGTCGGCGTGCGCCTCGTCGCCCACGGCCGCGGCGGTGGCGAGCTCGACGGCTTCATCGACTTCTGGCACCGCCTGGTCAAGCTGCCGAACGGCAACCGGCCCGAGTTCCTGCACGACGCGTTCCGCGTCGAAGGCCGGACCACGTCGGGGGCCCCGTTCTCCTGGAACGACGCGACGGGCTCGGGGCTCGGCGACGTCGAGCTCGACGGCCGCTACCGCCTCGCCGACGGTGCCGGTGGCGGACCGTCGGCGGCGCTCGTCGCTCGCGTCTCGCTCCCGACGGGCACCGGTCCCTACGCGGGCTCCGGCTTCGGAGCGGCCGGCCAGCTCGCCCTCGGCTTACCGCTCGGCCGCCGCTTCGACCTCTTCACGGGCATGGGCGTCACCGCCCAGGACCCGCGTCCGCTGCGCGGGATCGAGTACGAGACCGCGCGGCTCCACGGCTACGCGGCGCTCGAGTGGCGCCTCGCGCGTCCGCTCAGCCTGCTCGTCGAGACGAACGCGGCGACGCGGCTCGTCACGAACATCGAGAGCTACCCCGGCACGCACTGGCTCGTGAACCTCGGCGGCAAGCTCGACCTCGGCCGCCGCACGCGCCTCGATCTCTTCCTGACCGAGAACATCGTCAGCCAGCAGACGACCACCGACTTCGCGGTCTACGCCGGCCTCACGCTGCGGCCCTAGCGGAGCTTCGCCCCCGCCAGCCGCGCGAGCGCGCCGCCCGTCGTCTGCGCGGCGTTCAAGCCCAGCCGGAAGTCCTTGTCCGAGAAGGTCTGGAATACGTCGAGCGGCTGGTGCCAGGTCGGGTCCCAGCCGGCGCCGATCTGCATGCCGCGCTCGTTCTCGCGCACGCTGACCGCGGGGACGTGGTCCATGAACGGCGTCGAGTCGGTGTTGGTCATGTGCGGCCCGACCGCCGCGGGGTAGTCGGTCGCGAACGCCGCGTTCGCCGCGTGCAGCTGGAACGCGAGCTTCATCGCGTCGTCCGCGCGCAGCGACGTCGCCTGGAACTCGATGTTCACGTCCGCCTCCGGCCGCTGCTCGGGAGAGTAGCTGCCGTCGGCGCGCGGCATGCCGTGGTCCCAGAGCATCATGTCGTGCTGGATCATGCCCAGCCAGCGCGGCTCCGGGTAGCGGCCCGATCCGGGCGGGTCCTCGCGGCCCTGGAGGCCGGCGCGCTGCTCCACGTAGGCGCGCGCGCCGTCGAGCCCGGTCTCCTCGTTGTTCCAGAGCGCGAAGCGGATCGTGCGCTCGGTCGTCACGTCGGGCATGCTGAAGATCCGCGCGAGCTCCATCACGAGCGCCGTGCCCGAGCCGTCGTCGTTCGCCGCTTCGCCCCAGCCGTGGCCGTCCATGTGCGCGCCGACGATGTACATCTCCTGCGGGCGGGTCGTGCCGACCTTGGTGCAGTAGACCTCTTCGCGCGGGCCGTTCGCCGCGGGCTCGCTGTCGAGCTCGCGCAGCCGGGCGTCGGGCTGCGCGGCCGCGTCCTGGTTGACGCTCGTCCGCCGCTGGATGCCGCGCAGGCGCGAGCCGCCCTGTCCCGGGCGCACTTCCCCGCTCGCGATCACGGGCTCGAAGGCGGCGTCGTGCCGGGCGCCGGCGCGCGGCGGCCTGTCGTACGTGTACGTCACGCGCTCGGTGGGACAGCCGTAGCTCTTGAGCTGCGCCTCGATCCAGTCGACGGCCTTGCGGTTGCGCTCGGTGCCCTGGCGGCGGTCGCCGAACGCCGTGAGCCCCTTGATCGTCGCCTTGTACTTCTCGAGATCGAGACGCCCGACGAGCGCCCTCGCCGACTCGTCGTGCGGATCGACCGCGCGCGTCGGAGCGACGGGCGGCTGCTGCGCGACGGCATGCACGCCGTAGGCACCCGAGAGCGCCAGACCCGCGAGCAGCACGACCCCTGCATTGCGTGCTTTCATGGCTCCTACCCGATCCCTGCCACCTGCCGGAGCACGTCGTAGCGGTTCACGATCCCCACGAGCCTGCCGCCGTCGCGCACGAGCGCCGCCGGAGTCTCCTTCGACAGCATCGAGACCAGGCGGTCGATCGGGACGTCGGCGTCCACGACCGGGAAGGGCGCGCCCATCACCTCCGACACCGGCTGGTCGAGGATCTTCGCGTCCTCCAGCACGCGCGCCATCAGGCTCTCGGTCACCGAGCCGACGCAGTCGTCCGCGTCCAGCACCGGGACCTGCGAGATGCTCCAGGTCGTGAGCAGGTTGAGCGCCTGGCGCAGGCTCGCGGCCGGCGCCACCGAGACGAGCGGCGGCAGCCCGTCGGGGTGCCGGCCGAGCAGCTGGCCGGCGGTGGTGCGCTCGGTCTCGAGCATCTGGTTCTCGCGCATCCACGCGTCGTCGTAGAGCTTCGACAGGTAGCGCTCGCCCGTGTCGCACAGGATCGTGACGACACACGCGCTCGCGTCGTCCAGCCGGCGCGCCACGTCGAGCGCGGCCACCAGGTTCACGCCCGTCGAGCCGCCGACGAAGATGCCCTCCTCGCGCGTGAGCCGGCGCGCGGCGCGGAAGGCCTCGGCGTCCGAGACGGTGATCCACTCGTCGACGACCGAGAAGTCGAGCGAGGTCGGGATCTTGTCGCCGCCGATCCCCTCGACCTTGTAGGGCAGGCCGGCGCCCTTGGTGTGCGAGGCCGCGTACTCCTTGTAGATCGAGCCCACCGGGTCGCCCGCCACCACCTGCACGCGCGGGTTCTGCTGCTTCAGGTAGCGCCCGGCGCCGGTCACCGTCCCGCCGGTCCCCGGCGCGCACACGAAGTGCGTGATCTTCCCGCTCGTCTGCTCCCAGAGCTCGGGACCCGTCGTGTCGTAGTGCGCGTGCGGGTTGTCGTCGTTGTAGTGCTGGTTCGCGAAGATCGCGCCCGGCGTCTGCGCCACGATCGACTTCGCCTTCTGGATGTAGTACTCCGGGTGGTCGGGCGGCACCGCCGTCGGGACCACGATCACTTCCGCGCCGAACGCGCGCAGCAGGCGGATCTTCTCGCTCGACATCTTGTCCGGTATCGTGAAGATGCAGCGATAGCCCTTGATCGCCGCCGCGATCGCGAGCCCGATTCCGGTGTTGCCGCTCGTCGCCTCGACCACGACCCCGCCGGCCTTGAGCTCGCCGCGCCGCTCGGCGCCCTCGATGATCGCGAGCCCGATGCGGTCCTTGACCGATCCGCCGGGGTTCAGGTTCTCGGCCTTGCCGTAGATCGGCGTGCGCAGCCCGCGGCCGACCCGTCGCAGCCGCACGAGCGGCGTCCAGCCGACCACCTCGACGATGTTGTCGTACGGCTCGAGGTTGCGCTTCATGCCCCGAAGGATCTCACGGCCGGACGGGCTTTTGTCTCCGGCGCGAGCGGTGCCTTCTCGATCACGCGCAGCGACTTCCAGCGCCCGCCGCGGAAGCGCCGGCGCATCAGCAGGCCGAGCAGCAGCACGTAGAGCGTCGCCATCGACCACGCGAAATAGACACCCAGGCCGAAGCCCCGGCAGCCGATCCACGTCGGCACGAGCATCACGATCCAGCCCGCCACGAACGTGAGCAGCATCGGGTAGACGGTGTCGCCTGCGCCGCGCAGTCCCGCCGCGTAGATCAGGTTCAGCATGTCGAAGATCGAGTAGAAGGCGACGAAGCGCAGCAGCACGGTCGCGATCGCGGCGATCGCCGGGAACGTGGAGGCGTCGGCGCCCGCCGCGTAGGGGGCGAGCAAGAGCGGAGCGCCGAGCACGTAGAGCGCGCCGCACAGGCCCATGTAGACGAGGCTCAGCCCGAGCGCCGAGCGCACCGTGCGCTCGGCGAGCTCCGGCTGCTCCCCGCCGAGGTAGCGGCCGACGAGCGAGGAGACCCCGATCGCGAGCCCGACCATCGGGAAGAACACGATCATGTTGAGGTTGAAGGCGATGCCGCTCGCGGCCAGCTCCAGGATCCCGATCCGTCCCACGATCACCATGAAGACCGCGAACGCCGACACCTCGAGCGCGTACTGCAGGCCCGTCGGCATCCCGAAGCGGACGAGCCGGAGCACGAGCCACGGCTCGAGCCGGAACCCCGCGAGCGTGCCGTAGCGCTCGCGGTGCGGCCGCCGCAGGATGAGCGTCAGGTAGACGAGAGCGCCGGCCACCTGCGACAGCACCGTGCCGAGCGCGGCTCCCGTCACGCCCAGCTCGGGAAAGCCGGCTTTGCCGAAGATGAGCACGTAGTCGAGCGCCAGGTTGACGAGCGTCGTCAGCACGTTCGCGTGGAGGATCACCCGCGTCTCGCCGCGCCCCGCGAAGAAGGTCGAGAGCGTCGCCATCAGGATCACGGGGAAGCTGCCGAGCATCAGCGTGCGCGCGTAGTCGACCTCGTAGCGGCGCAGGAGCGGAGCGTGCCGCGCCAGGTCGAAGGCCGGCCCGGCGAGCGGGCTCATGAGCGCGATGAGCGCGCCGGCACCGAGCGAGAAGTAGACCCCCTGCCAGACGGCCGCCCCGATGCGCTCGGGCCGGCCCGCGCCGAGGTACTGGGCGACGAAGGTGGTCAGGAACTCGCCGGTGCCCGTGAAGAGCGACACCAGCGACCACACCGCGAAGAGCCCGGTCACCGCGCCGGCCACCGCCTCCGCCGAGTACCACGTCAGGAACAGCCGGTCCACGAACGTCTGGAGCGTGAACGACAGGTGACCCAGGATCAGCGGGTAGGCGACGAGCGCCACCTCGCGACCGCCCGCGGGGCCGGCCCAGAAGCTCCGCGCCGAGTCGCGCCAGGCCACGGCTGCCTCCGGCGGCTCAGCCGGCGATCTCCGAAGCCGCCACCTCGAGCTCCGGCCCCGCCATGGCCGCGACGGGCTCGAGCGCCAGCCGCTCTGCCCGCTCGAGCGCCTCGTCGCGCGTGCCCGCTGCCACGAGCTCGGCGGCGAGCCGCTGGTGCAGCTCCGGGCGCGCGTCGCCCAGCAGCCGCTCGAGCGGCGAGCCAGGAGTCGGCGCCTGGAGCCGCGACTGCAGCAGCGGGTGCTCGCGCGAGAGCTCGCGGTAGGGCTCCTCCGGCAGCGGCACGTAGCGGCAGAAGAAGTTGAGGTGCCACGGCAGGAAGCGCAGCGTGCGCTTCACCCCGCGCTCGTCGCTGCCGAAGTGCTCGCGCAGCAGCTGCACGAAGCGGTAGAGCACGAAGAAGCGCTCCTCCGGCGAGGGCAGCCAGGTGCGGCCCTCCCGGATCTCGCGGAACAGCCACGGCTTGATGAGCGCGCCGCGCCCGAGCATCGCCGAGCGCACGCCCGTGCGCTCCATGCGCTCGCGCGCCTCGTACCAGGTGAGCACGTCTCCGTTGCCGATCACCGGGACCGAGCGCTCCGCGGCGACGCGCCCGACCACGTCCCAGTCCGCCGCGCGGCTGTAGCGCTGCTCGCGCGTGCGGCCGTGGATCGAGATCGCCGCGGCGCCGTTCTCCTCGCAGGCGCGCGCCACCTGCGAGACGTTCTCCTCGCCCTCGTGCCAGCCCAGCCGCAGCTTCACCGTCACGGGCACGTCGACGGCGCTCGCCATCGCGGCCACCAGCCGGCCGAGCCGCGAGGGCTTGCGCAGCAGGCTCGCGCCGAGCCCGCGGCGCGTGATCTCGTGGATCGGGCAGCCGCAGTTGAGGTCGACGAAGCGCGCCCCGCGCGACGCGGCGAGCCGCGCGCCCTCGGCCAGGCTCTCCGGCTTGTTGTCGGCGAGCTGGACCCCGAAGAAAGGCTCTTCGGGATGGCTCTTGAGCAGGGCGAACTCGCTCGGGCTCCCGCGCAGCAGCTTGCGCACCACCGCCATCTCGCCGAAGGTGACGCGCGCGCCGAGCTCGACGCACAGCCGCCGGAACGGAAGGTTGCCGCCCACCGTGAGCGGGGCCAGCACCACCGCGTCCGCGAAGGGCGACGGCTGGAGCGGGAGCGGCCCGGTCACGGAGCGCCCAGACGCCGCTTCGAGCCGGGTCCCGCCGACGCGAGCGGTTCCACCTCCTCGGGCTCGTCGCCTTCGCCCGGCGCCAGGAACAGGTTCGCCTCGAGCCCGTGCTGCCGGTCGTACATCTCGCGGTAGCGCCCGCCCGTCGCGTAGAGCTCCTGGTGCGTGCCGCGCTCGACGATCTCGCCCTTCTCGATCACGAGGATCTGGTCGGCGCGGCGGATCGTCGACAACCGGTGCGCGATCACGAACGTCGTGCGGCCCTTCATCAGCCACGAGAGGCCCTCCTGGATGAAGGCCTCCGACTCCGAGTCGAGGCTCGAGGTGGCCTCGTCGAGGATCAGGATGCGCGGGGCGGCGAGCATCGCGCGCGCGATCGAGACGCGCTGGCGCTGCCCCCCCGACAGCCGCACGCCGCGCTCCCCGACCAGCGTGTCGTAGCCGTCCGGGAAGCCCTCGGCGAACTCGCCGACGTGCGCGATGCGGCACGCCTCGCGGATCTCGTCCTCGCTCGCCTCGGGCCGCGCAAACGCGACGTTCTGCCGGATCGTGCCGTCGAACAGGAACGTCTCCTGCAGCACGACCCCGAGGTGCCTCCTGTAGCTGTCGAGCCGCAGCGTCGTGAGGTCCACGCCGTCCACCAGCACGCGCCCCTGCGCCGGCGCGTGGAACGCGCACACGAGGCCGATCAGCGTCGTCTTGCCCGCGCCCGAGGGGCCGACGAGCGCCGTCACCGTGCCGGGCTCGGCCCGCAGCGACACCCCGCAGAGCACCGGCTCGCCCTCGCGATACGCGAAGCCCACCTCCTCGAACGCGACGCTGCCGCGCAGCTGCGCCAGCTCGACCGTGCGCCGCGGGTCGTCGTCCTCGCGCCGCTCGCCGAGCAGCTCGCGCGTGCGCTCCAGCCCCGCGAGCGCCTCGCTCAGCTGCGAGCCGAGTGTCGCGATCTGGACGAGCGGCGTGACCACGAAGCCGAGCAGCACGGTGTAGGTGAAGAACGAGCCCACCGTCATGCGGCCCGCCAGGATCTCGTGCGCGCCGACCCAGAGCACACCCGCGCCGACGGCGCCGAGCAAGAGCGTCGAGGAGAGCGAGAGCAGCGAGGTGCCGGCGAGCGTGCGGAAGACGTTGTCGAGGATCCGCTCCACGCCGGACGCGAACACGGCGGACTCGCGCGCCTCCGCCTCGTACGCCTTCACCACGCGCACGCCGGACAACGACTCGGTGAGCCGCCCCGTGACCTCCGCGTAGATCCTGCCGCGCTCGCGGAAGATCGGGCCCAGCACCTTGACGGCGCGGTACACCACGAGGCCGAAGCAGCCGAACGCAAGCACCGCGAGCAGCGTGACCCGCTGGCTCAGCCGCAGCATCACGACGAACGCGAAGCCGGCCGTGAGCAGCCCGCCCGTGAGCTCCACGAGGCCGGTGCCGATCAGGTTCTTGAAGCACTCGACGTCGTTCATGATCCGCGACACGAGCTCGCCGGCGCGCGTCGCGTCGTGGAACGCGATCGGCAGCCGGCCCACGTGATCCTGCACCTTGACGCGCATCTCGGCGATCAGCTTCTGCGCGGCCTTCGAGACGAGCTGGACGAGCGCGTAGCTGCAGAGTCCCTGGAGCGTCGTGGCCGCGAGCACGCCGAGCACGAGCGGCTGCAGCCACTCGACCTTGCCGCGGCCGATCACGTCGTCGATGAAGAAGCGCGTCGAGACCGGGAGGAAGAGCCCCGCGGCACGGCTCACCGCCATGAGCGCGAACGCGAGCGCCAGGACCCTGCGGCGCGGGCGCATGAGCGCCCACATCTCGGGCAGGAGAGCGCGCAGGAGCTGGGGGCTCAGGCCCCGGGACTTCTCCCTCGACAGCCTCTTCGCGGCCCGGGTGGCCCCCTTCACCGCGGCATTCTACCGCGGGCCCGCGAGCGGGCCTTTCGGGAGGCTACGCCGGAGCGCTCGAGCTCAGGCGGCGCGGATTCTCGAGCGTCGCGCCGCCTTCGGAGCCCTTCTCCGCTCGGCGTCGCGCGCCTGGCGGAGCTTGTCGAAGATGCGCCCCAGGTCGTCCACGCGGCCACACGCAAGGCACGCGACGACCGGGCGGTCCAGCCGGTGCAGGAAACGCTTCCCACATCGGCATCCGACGAAAAGGGCGATGAAGCGACGCGTCGCGCGGTGGTGCAGGATCTTCATCACGGCGGCGGGATACGCAAGGTGCATACCGGCCCGCCGGGATTGAAACAGCTGGACTTATACGAATCCTGTCCTGTTTCCCGCCGGACGGGGCTGTCCGAGGAGCGGCAGGCTGAAAGACGAATCCGGACACGCGAGGCTCCGAGGCCGAGCTCAAGCCGGCGCGGGCAGCTCCACGAGCGCGGGCACGACGGCGGTCCGCGTCTTCGCGACCGCGAGGTAGATCGCCGGCACCACGAACAGCGTGAAGAACGTGCCGACGATCATGCCCGTGACCAGCACCGTCCCGATGCTGTTTCGCGCGCCGGCGCCGGGCCCCGTCGCGAGCACCAGCGGGAAGTGGCCCATGACCGTCGCGGCGGTCGTCATCAGGATCGGCCTCAGCCGCGTCTCGGCCGCCTCGATCACGGCGGCGAGCTTGTCCTTGCCCTGCTCCTGCAGCTGGTTGGCGAACTGCACGATCAGGATCCCGTTCTTCGACACGAGGCCGACCAGGGTGATGAGCCCGACCTGGCTGTAGATGTTGAGTGTCGTGAAGCCGAGGAACGAGAAGAGGAGCGCGCCCGACAGCGCGAGCGGCACCGAGCCCGCCAGGATGATGAACGGGTCGCGGAAGCTCTCGAACTGCGCCGCCAGCACCAGGTAGATCAGGATCGCCGAGAGCAGGAAGGTCGCGAGGAACCTGCCGCTCTCCGTGCGCAGCTGGCGCGACTCGCCGGCGTAGTCGATCGTGAATCCCGGCGGCAGGAGCGCCCTGGCCTCGTTCTCCAGCACCGAGAGGGCCTGGTCGAGCGGAACGGTCGGCGGCGTCACGCCCTGGATCCGGACTGCGTTCAGCTGCTGGAAGCGCTTGAGCTCGCGCGGCTCGGTCGAGCTCCTGAGCGTCGCGAAGGTCGAGAGCGGCACGAGCCGGCCGCCCGCGCCCGTCACGTGGTACTGCTCGAGCTGCTCGGGCGCGAGCCGGCCCGAGCGCTTCACCTGCGGGATCACGCGGTAGCTGCGGCCCTGGATGCTGAAGCGGTTGACGTAGTCGCCACCCAGGAGCGTCGACAGGTCGCGGCCCACCTGGCTGAGCGCGACGCCCTGCGAGCGCAGCTTGTCGCGGTCGAACACCACCTCGGCCTGCGGCTGGTCGAGCTTCAGGTCGGAGTCGGCGAAGAAGTAGAGCCCGCTCGCGAATGCCTTGCCGACCAGCTTGTTCGCGATCTCCAGGAGCTGCTGCGGCTCGGCGGTCGACGCGATCACGAGGTCGACCGGGAAGTTGCCGCCGCCCGGCAGCGGCTGCGGCGTCATCGGAATCACGCGCACGCCCGCGATACGCGAGAGCTGGCCGGACGACTCCATCAGCAGCTGCCCGGTCGTCTTCCTTCGCTCGCTCCAGGGCTTCGTGACCATCCCGCCGAAGCCGCCGGTGGGCGAGATGATCTGGAAGGTGTTCGCCGTCTCGGGGAACGAGGCGTAGACGTCCTGCATCTTCGCCGCGAAGAGCTTCGTCTGGTCGAGCGTTGAGTTCGCGCGAGGCCTGCAGGATCCCGAACACGACGCCCTGGTCCTCCATCGGAGCGAGCTCCTTGTCGGAGAACATGTAGAGCGGCACCATCAGCACGACCACGATCCCCCACAGCCACAGCAACGAGCCGCGGTCGCGAAGCGACCACGTGAGCGCGCGCTCGTAGCCCGCGCGCAGGGACGCGAAGCGTCGGTTCACGAAACCGGCGAAGCCGCGCTCGTCGTCGCCCTCGCGCAGCAGCCGGCTGCCCATCATCGGCGACAGCGTGAGCGCGACCACGCCCGAGACGATGACCGCTCCGGCCAGCGTGAACGCGAACTCGCGGAAGAGCGCGCCCGTGAGCCCGCCCTGGATCGCGACCGGCGTGTAAACGGCCGCGAGCGTCACCGTCATCGCCAGGATCGGCCCGACCAGCTCGCGCGCGGCATCGCGCGCCGCCACGAGCGGCCGCTGGCCGGCCTGCAGGTGGCGCTCGACGTTCTCGACCATCACGATCGCGTCGTCCACCACCAGCCCGACGGAAAGCACGATGGCGAGCAGCGTCAGCAGGTTGATCGTGAAACCGGCGGCGAGCATCAGGAACACCGCGCCCACGAGCGAGATCGGGATCGCGACCACGGGGATCAGCACCGCCCGGAACGATCCCAGGAACAGGAAGATCACCACCACCACGATCAGCAGCGTCTCGCTGAGCGTCTTCAGCACCTCGTCGATCGCATCCTGGATGTACGCGGTCGCGTCGTACGGGATGCCGGCGCGCATGCCCGCGGGCAGCTGCGCCTCGATGCCCTTCATCTCCGTCCGCACCTTGCCGATCACCTCGAGCGCGTTGGCGGAGGGCAGCACCCAGATGCCCATGAAGGTGGCCGCCTGGCCGTCGAAACGGACGTCCTCCTCGTAGTTCTGCGCCCCGAGCACGACGTCGGCGATCTCGCCGAGCCGCACCACCACGCCGTCCTTCTGCTTCACCACCAGCTGCCGGAACTCTTCCGGCGTGCGCAGGTCGGTGTTGGCCACCAGGTTGACCGACACCATCGAGCCCTTGGTGTGGCCGAGCGCCGAGAGGTAGTTGTTGCGCGCGAGCGCGTCCCACACCTCGGACGGCGCGATCCCGAGCGCCGCCATCTGGTCCGGCTTCAGCCAGACACGCATCGCGAAGGTGCGGTCGCCCAGGATCGCGGCCCGCTGGACGCCCGCGACCGCGCTCAGGCGTGGCTGCACCACGCGCGTCAGGTAGTCCGTGATCTGGTTCGGGTCGAGCTCGTCCGAGGCGAAGCCGATGTACATCGACGCGAACTCGGAGTCGGCCGTCTCGAGCTCGATCACCGGCGCCTCGGCCTCGGGCGGCAGCTCGTTGCGCACCTGCGCGACCTTGGCCTGGATCTGCGTCAGGGCCGCGTTCGTGTCGTAGTTGAGCTTCAGGTGGACCGTGATCAGGCTCACGCCGGACGCGCTCGAGGACTCGAGGTACTCGATGCCGTCGGCGCTCGCGATCACCCGCTCGAGCGGGGTCGTGATGAAGCCGCGCACCAGGTCGGCGCTCGCGCCGATGTACGCGGTCGAGACGCGGATCACCGCGATGTCGCTGCGCGGGTACTGGCGCACGCTCAGCGAGCGCACGGACCA
The DNA here is from genome assembly GCA_963740655.1 of uncultured Acidobacteriota bacterium. Lineage (GTDB taxonomy): Bacteria > Acidobacteriota > Vicinamibacteria > Fen-336 > Fen-336 > DATBSL01. The sequence continues at coordinate 155,745 of CAVUFF010000007.1, read as the reverse complement.
CAACCCGGCGATCAGGATCACGAGGTTGACGACGACGGCCAGCACCGGGCGGCGCACGAAGACGTCGGTGAAACGCATGGCTCGACCTCAGTTGTCCTCGGGCTTCGGGTGCGCCTCGTTGGAGGGCTGCACCTCGTTGTTCACCTGCACCGGCGCGCCGCTCCTGAGCTTGAAGGCGCCCGAGCTCACGACCTCGGCGCCCTGCGCGACGCCCGACAGCACCGCCACCTGGTCCCCGCGCGCCTCGCCGAGCTTGACGAACTGCTGGCTCACGACCTTCACGCCCTCGCCGTTCGGGCCCTTGGCGTCGCCGATCACGAAGACCGAGTCGCCGTAGGGCGCGTAGCTGATGGCCGAGGCGGGCAGCACCAGCACGGACCGGCCATCGCCCGTGGCCACCTGCGTCTCGACGAACATCCCGGGCCGCAGCTCGCCCGCCGGGTTCGCGAGCGTCGCCCGCACCTGCAGGTTGCGCGTCGCCTGGTCCACCACCGCGTCGACCGCCGTGACGCGCCCCCTGAAAGCCGTCGCGCGCTGGGCGACGCTCACCTGCACCTCCCGTCCCACGCCGACCTCCGCGACCTGCTGCTGCGGCACCGAGAAGTCGACGTGGATCGGGTCGAGTGCCTGCAGCGACACGATCGGGTCGCCCGCGTTCAGGTACTGCCCGAGGTTGACCTGGCGGATGCCGAGCACGCCCGCGAACGGCGCGCGGATCTGCTTGCGCTCGATCGTCGCCCGGATCTCGCCCGCCCGGGCCTCGGCCTGCTTGTGCTCGGCGCTCGTGCGGTCGAGCTCCGCCTGCGCCACGATCCCCTGCGCGACGAGCCCGCTCACGCGCTCGAGGTTCACGCGCGCGAGCTCCCGCTGCGCTTCCGCCGCCGCGAGCTGGGCCCGCTCCTGGCGCGTGTCGAGCTCGACCAGCACCTCGCCCGCGCGCACGGCGCGTCCGGACTCGAAGCGGATCTCCTCGACGACGCCCGGCAGGTCGGCGCTCAGCGTGACGCCGCGCTCTGCCTTGACGGTACCGATCGCCGCGAGCCGCGCGGGCCAGCGCTCCTCGCGCGCGACCACCGTCGTCACCGCTTCGGGCGGCGGCTGGAACGACGACGCGCGAGCGATCGCCGACTGGATCTGGCGCGCCTTCACCGTCCCCAGCAGGAGCACCGAGCCTGCTCCGAGCAACAGCACCAGGCCCGTCCGCCTCGTGATGAGTCTCATGGCGTGTCCTCCTCCGTCGCCTCCGGCCGGAATCCGGCCCTCGAGGGTCTTTTGGGAATCTGCAAGCACCGACGATCCGGGCGCGGGGCCGGATCCATGAAAAGACGTCAATGCCCTGATGCAGCGGGAGATGGCAACCGCCGACGGCTCGGGCCAGTGACGTCCTGGTGCGCCCGCCGGGACTCGAACCCGGAACCCCGAGCTTAAAAGGCTCTTGCTCTACCGTTGAGCTACGGGCGCGCCTTCGTAGCCCTTGATGCTAGCACGCGGCCTCTGTGGGAGGCCTTTGTCAGTCGAACCAGCGCGCGAGCGGGCTCTGGCCGCGGAAGATCGTCTGCTCGCGGTCGGGGCCCGTCGACACGACCCCGACGTCGGCGCCCGTCAGCTCGCCCAGCCGCTCGACGTAGCGGCGCGCGTTGTCGGGCAGCTCGTGCCACTCGCGGATCCCGGCCGTCGGCTGGCGCCAGCCCGGCACCGTCTCGTAGACCGGCGCGCAAGCCTCGAGCACCCTCGAGTCTGCGGGCATCTCGCTGAGCGTCTCGCCTTCGAAGCTGTAGCCCGTGCAGATCGAGATCTCCTCGAGCTCGTCGAGCACGTCGAGCTTGGTGATCGCGAGCGTGTCGAAGCCGTTGAGGCGAACGCCGTAGCGCACCGCCACCGCGTCGAAGAAGCCGCAGCGGCGCGGCCGCCCCGTGGTCGCGCCGTACTCGCGGCCGCGCTCGCGCAGCGCGTGGGCGAGATCCCCCTGGAGCTCCGTCGGGAACGGGCCCGTGCCCACCCGCGTGCAGTAGGCCTTGGCCACGCCGATCACGCCGTCGATCCGCGTCGGCGGCACGCCCGTGCCGGTGGCGGCGCCGCCCGCCGCGGCCGCGGAGCACGTGACGTAGGGATAAGTCCCGTGGTCGAGGTCGAGCAGCGCCGCCTGCGCGCCCTCGAACAGCACCGAGTAGCCCTGCGCCATCTGCCGCTGCAGCACGAGCGAGACGTCGGCGATCCGCGAGCGCTGCCGCTCGCCGAAGGCCGCGAGGTCCGCGACCACGCGCCCCCAGTCGACGTCGGGCGTGCGACCCGCGCCGCGCAGCACGTGCTCGTAGTGCCGCCGCGCCTCGGCCAGCTTGTCCGGGAGCGTCGCGGGCCGGCGCAGGTCGCCGAGCGTCACGCCTCGGCGCCCCGCCTTGTCCTCGTAGGCCGGGCCGATGCCGCGCAGCGTGGTGCCGATCTTGTGCGCGCCGCGCTCCTCTTCCGACAGCGCCTCGAGCGCGCGGTGGTGCGGCAGGATCAGGTGCGCGCGGTCCGAAAGCAGCAGGTTCGCCCCGATCTCCACGTCGAGCGCCGCGAGCTCGGCTGTCTCCTTCTCGAGCGCGGCCGGGTCCACCACGACGCCGTTGCCGATCACGCACAGGATCCCCGAGTGGAGGATGCCGGAGGGGACCAGGTGCAGCACGAAACGCTTGCCGCCCACGATCACGGTGTGGCCTGCGTTGTGGCCGCCGTTGTAGCGCGCCACCACCTCGACCCGCGGCGCGAGCAGGTCGACCAGCTTGCCCTTGCCTTCGTCGCCCCACTGGGCGCCGGCGATCACGATGTTGGGCATATTGGGAACCCGACATTCTACGCACGCCTGGCTCCGCCCAACAAGGCGCTCTGAGCCGGTGCTAGCATTGAGCCCGCGCCCGATGAGCCTCGCATCAAAGACCGCGGCGCTCGTGATCGACGGGGGCGCGCTCGATCTCGCCGGGCTCGAAGCCGTCGCGCGCGACGGCCGCGAGCTCGCGCTCTCCGACGCTGCCTCGGCCGCGGTGCGCGCCTCGCGCGCCGTGGTCGACGCGGCCGTGGCCCGCGGCGACGTCGTCTACGGCGTCACCACGGGCTTCGGCAGCTTCGCGGACGTGCGCATCGCGGACGAGCGCCTGCGCGAGCTGCAGGTCAACCTGGTCCGCTCCCACGCCGCGGGCGTCGGCGCGCCGCTCGGCGAGGCCGAGACGCGCGCCCTCATGCTGCTGCGCGCCAACGTGCTGGCGAAGGGCTTCTCGGGCATCCGGCTCGGGACGCTCGAGCTGCTGGTGGCGATGCTCAACCGCGGCGTCCACCCGCTGGTGCCGTCGCAGGGCTCGGTAGGCGCGAGCGGCGATCTCGCGCCGCTCGCCCACTTAGCACTCGCCCTGATCGGCGAGGGCGAATGCGTCCACGCCGGGCGCCGGCTGGCCTCCGCCGAGGCGCTCGCCGCCGCCGGGCTCGCTCCCATAGCACTCGAGCCCAAGGAAGGGCTCGCACTCGTCAACGGCACGCAGCTCATGACGGGCGTGACCGCTCTCGCGCTGGCCGACGCCGAGCGCCTCGCGCGGAGCGCCGACGTGATCGGCGCGCTCTCGCTCGACGCCCTGCAGGGCACCGACGTCGCCTTCGACCCGCGCATCCACGACGCGCGCCCGCACCCGGGCCAGGCGGCCACGGCGCGCAACCTGAGGCGGCTGCTCGCGGGGAGCGCTCTGCGTGAGTCGCACCGCGACTGCGGCCGGGTGCAGGACGCCTACAGCCTGCGCTGCATGCCGCAGGTCCACGGCGCCGTGCGCGACGCGCTCGCCTACGTCGCGCGCGTGGTCGCCGTCGAGATGAACGCGGCCACCGACAACCCGATGGTGTTCGCCGCGACCGGGGAGATCCTGTCGGGCGGCAACTTCCACGGCCAGCCGGTGGCGCTCGCGGCGGACCTGCTCGCGATCGTGGCCGCCCAGCTCGGCGGCATCAGCGAGCGGCGCACCGAGCGGCTCGTCAACCCCGCGCTCTCGGGCCTGCCCGCCTTCCTGGCGCGCGAGGGCGGCCTGCACTCCGGCCTCATGCTCGCGCAGGTGACCGCCGCCGCGCTCGCCTCCGAGAACAAGACGCTCGCGCACCCCGCGAGCGTCGACTCGATCCCCACCTCGGCCGGCAAGGAGGACCACGTCTCGATGGGCGCGACCGCGGCCCGCAAGGCCGCGCGTGTCGTCCAGAACACGACGCCGCGTGCTCGCGATCGAGCTGCTCGCGGCCTGCGAGGCGCTCGAGTTCCGCCGGCCGCTGCGCTCGTCCGCCGCGGTCGAGGCGGTGCACGCGCTCGTCCGCACCCGCGTCGACGCACACGGCCAGGACCGCGCGCTCTCGCCCGAGATCGAGGCGCTCGCGGTGCTCGTCCGCTCCGGAGCCGTCGCCGACACGGCCGCGTCGGCGTGCGGCGGGCTGGAGTAGGCGTGCAGGTCCGGGCGCCGCGCGGCACGCGCCTGTCCTGCCGGTCCTGGCAGCAGGAAGCGGCGCTGCGCATGCTCATGAACAACCTCGACCCCGAGGTGGCGGAGCGTCCCGACGAGCTCGTCGTCTACGGGGGCATCGGCAAGGCCGCGCGCAACTGGGCGTGCTACGACGCGATCGTGCGCGAGCTGCGCCGGCTCTCGCGACGACGAGACGCTGCTCGTGCAGTCGGGCAAGCCCGTGGGCGTCTTCCGCACCCACGCGCGACGCGCCGCGCGTGCTGATCGCCAACTCGATGCTGGTGCCGGCCTGGGCCACCTGGGAGCACTTCCACGAGCTCGACCGCAAGGGGCTCATGATGTACGGGCAGATGACGGCGGGCTCCTGGATCTACATCGGCACCCAGGGCATCCTCCAGGGGACCTACGAGACGTTCGCCGAGGCGGCGCGCCAGCACTTCGGCGGCACGCTCGCGGGCCGCCTCGTGCTCACCGCCGGGCTCGGCGGCATGGGCGGCGCGCAGCCGCTCGCCGCCACGATGAACGAGGGCGTGCTGATCGCGGTCGAGGTCGATCCGCATCGCATCGAGCGGCGGCTCGAGACGCGCTACCTCGACGCGCTCGCGTCGAACGCTCGACGAGGCGCTCGCCCGCGCCCGCGAGGCCAGGACGGCCCGGCGCGCCGCTCTCGATCGGCCTGCTCGGCAACGCCGCCGACGTCCTGCCCGAGCTCGTGCGCCGCGGCGTCGTCCCGGACCTCGTCACCGACCAGACGAGCGCGCACGACCCGCTCAACGGCTACGTGCCCAACCGCATGAGCCTACGCCGAGGCGCTCGCGCTGCGCGCGAGCGACCCGCAGCGCTACGCGGCCGAGGCGCGCCGCAGCATGGGCGAGCACGTCCGCGCGATGCTCGACCTCAAGGCGCGCGGCGCGGTGGTCTTCGACTACGGCAACAACATCCGCGCCGAGGCCCAGAAGGCCGGCGTCGCCAACGCCTTCGACTTCCCCGGCTTCGTGCCCGCCTACATCCGGCCGCTCTTCTGCGAGGGCAAGGGGCCCTTCCGCTGGGCCTGCCTCTCCGGCGAGCCGCGCCGACCTCGCGCGCGACCGACGACGCCGTGCTCGAGACCTTCCCCGAGGACGACGCACTCGGCCGCTGGATCCGGCTCGCGCGCGAGCGCGTGGCCCCGCAGGGGCTGCCCGCCCGCATCTGCTGGCTCGGCTACGGCGAGCGCGCGAAGCTCGGCCTCGTCTTCAACGAGCTCGTGCGCGCGGGACGCGTCAAGGCGCCGATCGTGATCGGGCGCGACCACCTCGACGCCGGCTCGGTCGCCTCGCCGAACCGCGAGACCGAGGCGATGCGCGACGGGTCCGACGCCGTCGCCGACTGGCCGATCCTGAACGCGCTCCTGAACGCGGTCGCCGGCGCGACCTGGGTCTCGGTCCACCACGGCGGCGGCGTGGGCATGGGCTACTCGATCCACGCCGGCATGGTGGTCGTGGCCGACGGCACCCCCGAGGCCGCCGCGCGCCTCGAGCGCGTGCTCACCACCGACCCGGGCACGGGCGTCATGCGCCACGCCGACGCCGGCTACGACCGCGCCGTCGCAGGTCGCACGCGAGCGCGGCGATCAGGATCCCGATGCTGGCAGAGCCGGGAACGTCCTCCTAGGCCAGCCCGAGCGGCCGCTACGCGGCCTGGTCGCGCCGCACCGGCCTGTCGCGCAGCGGCTCGTAGAGCACGCGGCGTACCTCGGGCGAGATCCGGGTGTCGTAAACGATGTCCCAGAAGCCGTTCGTGAGGCCGAAGGCGATGTGCATTCCCTTCGGGCTGTGGTGGTACAGGTGGTGGCGCTTGATGTACCGGAAGTACAGATTGTCGAAGTCGTAGAAGTGAACCGAGTGGTGCACCCACTCCTCGATCACCGAGGCCTGGAGCACACCGGCCAGCAACACGGGCAGCGACCAGACGGGCGCCACGAGGGACAGCAGCATGACCGGCGCCACGATCGCGATCGAGTCCTTGATCGTCCCGTTGATGTGGTTGCCGTCCCAGGGGCGTTTGTGATGCTCCCAGTGAAGGTGGTCGAAGTACTTGTGCAGGGCGTGCTCGAGGAGGCCCGGCCCGTCTTGGAAGTGCCCGTGCAGGATCCGGCGGTGGATGAAGTACTCGAGCCACGTCCAGGCCGCGAGACCCAGCACGAAGCCGAACACGCCCGCCACGGGACGCGCCGAGCGCAAGGCGCCCGCGAGCACGGCGAGCGAGATCGCCGTGTACAACACGCTCATCGGGTACAGGCGATGGCGCGAGCGCCGCGCCTCGACCTCGCGCCGGAATCGTGCGCCTCCCGGCAGCCTCACCTCTTGACCTGTTTCGACGACCTCTACGCCGCTCAAAACGGGAGCCCCCTCCTTCTCCCCCCAGAGAGACATACGTTTTCCGAGCGCGTTTTATCTTCAACGATGAGAGCGCGGGAAATCAAATACGGCCCGAATCGTCCGGAAACGCTGATGGCGCCGATCAAATCGGCGAATGGTCGCGTGTCCGCCCCCACCGGCGGGCGGCCAGACTGGCCGACCTGGCCTAAAGGTGCGCGTCGAGCAGGCGCGCGAGCTGCTCGCGGCTCATCTTCCCGACGCGCTGCTCCGCCACCTTGCCGCCCTTCAGCACGAGCAGCGTCGGCATCGCGGTGATGCCGTACTGGAACGGCACCTGCTCGTTCTCCTCGACGTTCAGCTTGCCGACGCGCGCACGGCCCGCGTACTGCGAGGCGACGGCCTCGAGGTCGGGCGCCATCGCCTTGCACGGCGCGCACCACTCGGCCCAGAAGTCCACGAGCACCGGCTTGTCGGCGCCCAGCACGCTCTGCGCCCAGTTCTGGTCCGTGAACGTCTCAAGCTTGTCCGCCATCGGCGTCCCTCACCCTTGTTTACGGCTTCCAGCTTAGCCGACGCGCTTCGCCTTGTCGCGCACCCGCGCCGCGCTCACACGCGCGACATCGCCTTCCGATACAAGTCGACGTAGCGCTGCGCCTGGCGCTCCCAGGAGAAGTCGCGCTGCATCGCGCGGCGCATCAGGGCCTTCCAGGCGCGCGGCGTCTTCTGCGCGGCGAGCGCCTGGTCGAGCGCCCACAAAAGCCCCGTCCCGTCCGGCGCGTCGAAGCGGAAGCCGGTGCCCGTGTTGCGCGCGGAGTCGTAGGGCTCGACCGTGTCCACGAGGCCGCCCGTCGAGCGCACGATCGGGATCGTGCCGTAGCGTAGCGCGTACATCTGCGTGAGTCCGCAGGGCTCCGTGCGCGACGGCATCAGGAAAACGTCCGCGCCGCCCATGATCTTGTGCGCGAGCGACTCGTCGTAGGCGAAGCGCACCGCGAAGCGGTCCGGCGCGCGCTGCTGCAGCCCGCGCAGGCCGTCCTGTACCGCCGGCTCGCCCGAGCCCAGCACCACCATGCGCAGCGGTCGCTGCAGGAAGTCCCACCACGCGCCCGCCACGATGTCGAACCCCTTCTGCCACACGAGACGCGACGTGACGCCCACGAGCGGCAGGTCGGGGAACTCGGGCAGCCCGTACGTCCGCAGCAGGTCGGCCTTGCACGCGGCCTTGCCCGCGAGGTCGTCGGCCGAATACGACGCCTTGATGTGGGGATCCGCGCGCGGGTCCCACTCGTCGTAGTCGACGCCGTTCAGGATCCCGGAGACGTCGCGCGCGCGCGAGCGCACGACGCCGTCGAAGCCGAAGGCGTGCTCCGGCCCCTGGATCTCGAGCGCGTAGGTCGGCGACACGGTGTTGACGAGCTCCGAGAAGACCGTGCCGCCCTTCAGGTAGCTGACGGCGCCGTGGTACTCGAGCGCGTCCGTGCTGCCCAGGTTCCAGGGCAGCCCGAGCAGCCCGAGCGTGTCCATCCCGAACTGGCCCTGGTACGCGACGTTGTGGATCGTGAAGACGCTGGCGCTGTGGTGCAGCGTCGGGTCGTCCCAGTAGAACGCCTTCAGGTACACGGGCACTAGCCCGGCCTGCCAGTCATGCGCGTGGAAGAGGCTCGGCCGCTCGCCCCGGCTCCTGAAGTACTCGAGCGCCGCGCGCGCGAGGAACGCGAAGCGCAGCCGGTTGTCGGCGTAGTCACCGTAGATCAGGTCGCGCTCGTAGAACGCCGGGTACTCGATGAAGATCACGTCGACGCCCGCCGCGGTGCGCGTCTTGTAGAAGCCGGCGCTGCGCGCCATCCCGTCCACCGGCACGTGCACGGAGCCTGCGAACTCTCCGGGCGGGAACGCGATCCCGCGGTAGCGCGGCAGCACCACGCTCACGCGGTGGCCCAGGCGGCTGAGCGCCTTCGGCAGCGCGGCGGAGACGTCGGCGAGCCCGCCCGTCTTCACGAACGGAGCCATCTCGGGCGTGACGAACGCGACGTGCAGCCGCTCCTGCGCGCTGTCTTCGGGCAAGCCCGCTCAGGCTAACACGCGCGCGGCCGCGTTTTCGAGCTACCCTGCCGCATGCCGCGGCGGCTCGGCCAGCACTTCCTGCGCGCGGCTTCGGTCGAGAGGCTGCTGCGCGCGATCGCGCCTGCCGCCGACGACGTCTTCCTCGAGATCGGGCCGGGCGCGGGGGCGCTCACCCTCCCGCTCGCCGCGCGTGCCGCGCGCGTCGTGGCCGTCGAGATCGACGCCCGTCTCGCCGCAGCGCTCGCCGCGAAGGCTCCCGCGAACGTCGAGATCGTGCGCAGAGACGCGCTCGCGGCCGAGCTCGGCAGCCTCGTGCCGCCCGGCAGTCGGGTCGTCGGCAACCTGCCCTACTACGTCAGCAGCCCGCTCATGCGCCGCTTCCTTTCGCTGCGCGGCCACGTCCGCGACCTCCACGTCATGCTGCAGGAGGAGGTCGCGCGGCGCATCGCCTCGCCGCCGGGCTCGAAGGAGTACGGCATCCTCTCGGTGCTGTACGGCCTCGTCGCTCACGTGCAGATCGCCGGGCGCTTCCCGCCAGCGAGCTTCGCGCCGCCGCCCAAGGTCAGCTCCGCTCTGCTGCGCGTTCTTTTCCTCGATGAGCCGCTCGCCCCCGTCGACGACCTGTTGGCCTTCGAAGCCTTTCTCCAGAAAGCCTTTGCGAGGCGCCGCCGCACCCTTGAAAACAACTTGGAAGATAGCTATGCTAACCTCAAGGATTACTTGAGGTTCCTCAACCTTCAGGGGTCGAGGCGCGCCGAGGCCCTATCGGTTGTGGAGCTGGCGCGACTTTGGGCAGTATTGTCGAGCGGCGGGCACGAGGAGCGAAAAGGTGGAGCTGAGCCCGGCTGAGGCGACGAAGGCGGTACGTCTCATCCCGCTCGGAGGCCTCGGCGAATTCGGCCTCAACGCCATGGTGCTCGAGTGCGCGGGCGAGCTGCTGCTGCTCGACGCGGGCGTGCTGTTCCCGACCGCCGAGATGCCCGGCGTCGACTCGATCGTGCCGGACTTCGAGTACCTCGCGGAGCGCCGCGAGCGCGTGCGCGGGATCCTGCTCACCCACGGGCACGAGGATCACATCGGCTCGCTCGCTTACGCGCTCTCGGCCGCGCCCGCGCCGGTCTACGGCAGCCGGCTCACGCTGGGCTTCGCGCGGCGGCGGCTCCAGGAGCGCGGCGTGAAGGCCGAGCTGCGCACGCTGCGCGCGGGCGAGGCCGTGGAGCTCGGGCCCTTCCGCGTCCACCCGATCCGCGTCGCGCACAGCGTGCTCGACAGCCTCGCGCTCGCGATCGAGACGCCCGCCGGCGTCGTGATCGCGAGCGGCGACTTCAAGCTCGACCCGCTCGCGCCGCCCGCCGAACGCACCGACCTCGAGACGCTGTCGCGCTGGGGGGACCGGGGCGTGCTCGCGCTCCTGTCCGACAGCACGAACGTCGAGGTGGCCGGGGTCACGCCGGGGGAGGACGCGCTCGTGCCCGCGTTCGAGAACGTGCTGTCGCGCACGCGCGGCCGCGTGCTCGTCTCCTGCTTCGCCACCTCGATCGCGCGGATCCAGCTCGTCGCGGGGCTCGCGGCGCGCGCCGGACGGCCGGTCGCCCTGCTGGGCCGGCGCATGCTGGACAACGCCGAGACGGCTCTCGAGCTCGGCCTGCTGCGCCTGCCGGGCGTGACGCGGCTCGCGTCCGGCACGCTCGGCGACGCAATCGCCTCGCGCGCCCTCGTGTTCGTCTCCGGCAGCCAGGCCGAGCCGCTCTCGGCGCTGTCGATGGTGGCGCTCGGCGAGCACCGCGAGCTGTCCGCCGGCCCCGGCGACACCGTCGTGCTTTCCGCGCGCGCGATCCCCGGCAACGAGCGCGGCGTCTCGCGGCTGATCAGCAACCTGTTCCGGCTCGGCTGCGACGTCGTCCACCCCGCCATCGCTCTCGTGCACGTCTCGGGCCACGGCAGCCGCGACGACCTGGTCGAGCTCTTGCGCTGCACGCGGCCGCGCTACCTCCTGCCCGTGCACGGCGAGTACCGGATGCTGGCGCAGCACGCGAGGCTCGCGGCACAGGCCGGCATCCCGGCCGACCGCGTGCTGCTGGCCGAGGACGGCGACGTGCTCTCGCTCGGCCCGGCCGGGGCGCGCAGCGAGGCGCGCGTGGCCGCGGGGCGCGTGCTGCTCGACCGCGGCGGCGCCTCCGAGATCGAGGACGTCGTGGTGCGCGATCGTCGTCACCTGTCGTCCGAGGGCATCGTGGTGCCGATCGTGGTGGTGGACCGCCGCACCGGCCAGCTCGAGTCGCCGCCCGAGATCGTCACGCGCGGGATCGTCGACAGCGACGCGGCGAAGGAGCTGGCCGAGGAGGCCGGCCGCCTGCTGGCGGGTGCCATCGACGGACGCCCGGTCGAGGAGCGGCTCGACGCAGCACTCACGCGCGAGCGCGTCCGCGACGAGCTGCGGCGCTTCTACAAGCGGCGCACCCAGCGCCGCCCGATGGTGATCCCCGTGGTGATGGAGGTCTAGAGCCGCAATGATTGCCAACGTCGAGACGAGGTCCAACCGCGGCGCCGAGCTCCTGGGGCTCGTGGCCTTAGCCGCTCGCGCTGATGCTGCTGATCGCCCTCGCCACCTTCGACCCGCGCGACCCGGCGCCGTTCTTCAAGGCGGGCGCCGACGGCGTCGGCCCGCAACTTCATCGGCCCCTTCGGCGCGTTCCTGGCCGAGCTGCTGATCCCGCAGCTCTTCGGGCTCGCGGCGCTCCTCGTCCCGCTCGCGCTCGGCCGTCGCGGGCTGGAAGCTCTTCTGGTGCCGTCCGATCGAGGCGCCCTACACCAAGGCCGTCGGCAACCTGTTCCTGCTGCTCGCGCTCGCGGCGCTGCTCGCGCTCGCCTTCGGCACCGTCGTGTTCGAGGGCGAGCCCGTGCGCGCGGGCGGCGCCATCGGCGAACTGCTGGCCGGGCTGCTGGTCGCGGACTTCAGCCGCGCCGGAGCCTACATCGTGGTCGGCGACCGGCCTCTTCGTGCGCGGTGATCCTCGCCACGCAGTTCTCCTTCGCGGCGCTCGTCCGCGGCGCCACGCAGCGCGTCGGCGAGCGGCTGCGCGCCCTGCGCACGGCGTGGGCGCACTACCGCGAGAGCGCGGCGCAAGGAGAAGATGCGCCGCGAGGTGATCCGCAAGCACGCCCAGTCGCGCGCGAGGGCGGCGCCGGCGTGCCGCGCATCCGCCGCGTCGCAAGGACGGCGAGGAGCGCCGGCGCCGAGGACGCCGCGGACGACCGAGCCCGCTGCCGCGGCCGAGGACGACGACCTGCCGCTGCAGGCGGCGCGCGTGGCCGCCAGGCCCGCCCAGAAGGCGCTCCCCTTCGCGGGTGCCGTGGCCGAGGACCAGCGCCGCTCCCGACGACAGCAGCCGGTGCGGCGCAAGCGCCGCGGTGCGGCGGAGGCGCCCGCCTCCGCCGAGACCCGCGGCAGCCACACGCTGCCGCCGCTCCACGATCCTCGACGAGACCAAGGTCGGCGCCAGCCTCGACAACGACCGCCTCTTCGAGCGGGGCAAGACCCTGCAGGCGCAAGTCGGCGAGTTCGGCGTGCATGGGCACCGTGCGGGAGATCCACCCCGGGCCCGTCGTCACCACCTACGAGTTCAAGCCCGACGCCGGCATCAAGTACTCGAAGATCGTCGGGCTCGCCGACGACCTGGCCCTCGCCCTCGAGGCCGAGTCGATCCGCATCGACCGCGTGAGCGGCAAGGGCAACGTCGGGATCGAGATCCCGAACGAGGTGCGGGAGACGATCTACCTGCGCGAGGTCGCTCGAGTCCGACGTGTTCCGGCGCGCCTCGGGCCGCCTCACCCTCGCCCTCGGCAAGGCCGTGAACGGCGACGTCTGGTCGACCGACCTCGCCACGATGCCCCACCTGCTGATCGCGGGCGCGACCGGCACCGGCAAGAGCGTGGGGCTCAACTGCATGATCGCCAGCGATCCTCTTCCACTCCACCCCCGACGAGGTGCGCCTGATCCTGATCGACCCCAAGCGCCTCGAGCTCGGCGTGTACGAGGACATCCCGCACCTGCTGACCCCGGTGGTCACCGACCCCAAGATCGCCGCCAACGTGCTCAAGTGGGCGGTCGCCGAGATGGAGAAGCGCATCCGCAAGCTGGCCTCGGAGGGCGTGCGCAACATCGAGCAGTTCAACAACATCATCCGCGCCGAGCACCGCCGAGCGCGACGACGAGACGGCGAGGAGCTGCGGCCGCTCCACTACATCGTGATCGTCATCGACGAGCTCGCCGACCTGATGATGGTCTCCTCCCACGACGTCGAGGAGTCGATCACGCGCCTCGCCCAGATGGCGCGGGCGGTCGGGCATCCACCTGATCCTCGCCACCCAGCGGCCCTCGGTCGACGTGATCACCGGCCTGATCAAGGCCAACTTCCCTTCGCGCATCTCGTTCCGCGTGGCGGCGCGCGTCGACAGCCGCACCATCCTCGACTCGATCGGCGCCGAGCACCTGCTCGGCCGCGGCGACATGCTGTTCCTGCCGCCGGGCAGCGCCCGCCTGATCCGCGTGCACGGCGCCTACGTCACCGAGCACGAGATCGCGCGGCTCACGTCGTTCCTGCGCAAGCAGGGCCGCCCGGCGTACGACGACAACGTGGGCAAGCCCGAGAAGTCGACCGAGACGGCGGAGGTCGACCGACCGCGACGAGCTCTTCGACGAGGCGGCGCGCTTCGTGGTCCAGAGCGGCCAGGCCTCGACCAGCATGCTGCAGCGCCGCTTCCGCATCGGCTTCTCCCGCGCGGGTCGGCTCGTCGACATGATGGAGCGCGACGGCATCATCGGCCCGGCCGACGGCGCGAAGCCGCGCGAGATCCTGGTGGCGAAGGACTACTACGAGACGGTGGACACCTGGCAGCGCTGAACGCAATGCGCAGGCCCCGCGCGGGGCTCGCACTCGCCGCTGCGGCGGCGCTCGCGCTGCCGTGCGCACCGGCCGGGGCCGCGACGCGCCGGGCTGCGGCCGCGGCGACGCGGCCTGCCGCCGCGTCCCGCCCGTCCGCCGCGCGACCCGACGCCGCGCTCTACGCGGAGGCGCAGGCCGCCGAGACCCAGCTGCGCGGCTCGCGCAAGCGCATGGCGCAGAAGGGCGAGTGGGAGGCGGTCGTGCTGCGCTACCGCAAGGTCGTCGCGCGCTATCCCCGCTGCGGCTACTGCGACAACGCCCTGCTCGCGGCCGGCGACGCTCTACCGCGAGATGGCGGACGCGCTTCAAGTCGCACGCACTATCGCGACGACGCGCTCACCGCCTACCGGACGCTGGTGATGGAGTACCCGTCGAGCAGCCTCGGCGACGACGCGCTCTGGTTCGCCGTGGAGGTCGCGCGCCAGGGCGGCGATCGCCGCAAGCTGGTCGAGACGGCGCGCGCCTACCTCGAGACCTACCCCGAGGGCTCGCGCGCCGCCAAGGCCAGGACGCTCCTGCGCGAGCGCGAGCCCGCGAGCCCGCTGCCCAAGGCTCCCCCGCCGGGCCTCGCGCGGGTCTTCGACCTGCGCTCCTGGAGCGGCGACGCCTCGACGCGCGTCGTGGTCGACGTCGAGCGCAAGGTCGAGGTCCAGTTCGGACCGCGCCTACGGGCCCGGACCGGCTGTGGGTGGACCTCGTCGGCACGCGGCTGCACCCCAACCTCGCGCGGCGCACCTTCCCCGTCGGCGACGGCCTGCTGGAGCAGGTGCGCATCGCCCAGAACCGCGACGACGCCGTGCGCGTGGTGCTCGACTTCAAGGACGTCTGGGAGCACCAGGTCTTCTACCTCGAGAACCCGACGCGCCTCGTGATCGACGTGCGGGGCCGCGGGCGTCGCCGCACCCCAGGTCGCCACGGCGCCGCCCCGGCGGCCGGACGCGGCGTCGCCTCCGCCACCGTCGGTTGGGACCGGCGCGCTCGAGGCGGCCGGCACGCGGCCGCTCGACGCCATGCTGAGCCCGCGCCCGGACCTTCGCCGGTCCCGATCGAGCTCAAGGGCGTCGACCGCCTGCCCGGCCGCCCCGCCCCGAGTCCCTCGCCGGCGCGCACCGCGACGTTCCCCCGCCCCCGCCGCCACCGGAAGCGCGCGACAAGGACGCGCTCGCCGCACCCGAGCCGCCCGCGGCGAACCGCGCCGGCAACTACAGCCTCGCCCGCCAGCTCGGCCTGACCGCCCGGCGCATCGTGATCGACGCCGGCCACGGCGGCCACGACCCGGGCACGATCGGCCGCCGCGGCCTGCAGGAGAAGGACCTGGTGCTCGACGTGGCGCTCCGGCTCGAGCCGCCTCGTGCGCCAGGAGCTGCGCACCGACGTGGTCCTGACGCGCTCGACCGACGTCTTCATCCCGCTCGAGGAGCGGACGGCGATCGCGAACCAGAAGGAGGCCGACCTCTTCCTCTCGATCCACGCCAACGCCAGCCGCAACCCGACCGCGAGCGGGATCGAGACCTACTTCCTGAACTTCGCCAAGACGCCGCACGCCGAGGCCGTGGCCGCGCGCGAGAACGCGATCTCCCCGGCGACGCTCAAGGACCTGCAGAACCTGGTCAAGGCGATCACCCTCAACAGCAAGATCGATGAGAGCCGCGACTTCGCCGCCTCGATCCAGGAGGGCATGGTGAAGGGCGCCACCGAGCAGCACGAGACGACCGACCGCGGCGTTCACACGGCGCCCTTCTACGTGCTGATCGGCGCGAACATGCCTGCCGTGCTGGCCGAGATCGCGTTCGTGACCCACCCCGACGACGAGAAGCGCCTCAACACGCCCCAGTACCGCGAGACGATCGCCCGCAGCCTGCTGCGCGGCCTGCGCAGCTACCTCGAAGCCCTCGACCGCACTCCCTCGCGCCAATTGACCGAGGCCGCGCGCCGGCCTACAGTGGCGCGAGGGCGATGATGCCAGTCGTCTTGCTGAACCTCGCGCCGGCCGTCACCTGGATCAAGGTCGAGAAGCCCGTCTTCGACCTGACCGGGGTGGTGCTTGGCTCGTTCCGCCTGGCCGGAGCGCTGCTGATCCTCGCCCTCGGCCTCGGGCTGCTGTTCGGAGCCGCGCTGGTGCGCGCCCGCCGCCGGAGCCACCAGAGCCCGATCGAGGCCGTCTCGCTCCACCTCGACAGCCGCGCTTGAGGCGCGGGCCCGCCCGCGCGGGCTGTTGGCGCATTGCGTCATTTCTCTTGATTTCTTGACGCGCTGCGTTATACTGCCGGAGTGACCCGGAGCGAGGCCCCGCGCACGATCAAGCGCTACGGCAACCGCAAGCTCTACGACCCCGCCGCGAAACGCTACGTCACGCTCGCCGAGCTGGCGGGGCTCGTGGCGCGCGGCCAGCAGGTGCTGGTGCTCGACCAGAAGAGCGGCGAGGATCTTACCAACCTGACGCTGGCGCAGGCCCTGCTCGAGGGCATCCGCCAGGGGGCGAGCCGCATCCCGCGCCAGGTGCTGACGCGGCTGATCCGGATCGCCGCCGCGCCCCGAGGCTGGGGCGAGTGGCCCGAGCCGGAAGAGGCGGCCGTGCGTGCCCGCAGCGAGGCCGAGCGGCTTGTTACCGGCCTGCTCGGCCGCCGCCGGCTCAGCTTGAACGACGCCGTCACGCTGCGTCGCGAGCTGGGCCAGCTCGTCCACCGGCTGGTGAGCGACGCGCAGGCAGGGGTCGAGGCGCGGCTGCGCGCGCTGCTCTCGCGCGGCGAGGAAGCAGCCGAGCGCTCGCTCGAGGCGCTGCGAGGACGAATCGAGGCCTACGTCGAGCCGCCCGCGCGATCCCGCGCGGTCGCGCGCGCGTCGGCCCGACCCGCAGCGCCCGCTGCGCGCCGGCGTCGGGGCCGCTCCCGGGCGTCACACAAGTGAGGAGAAAGACCATGACACGCAAGAAGAAGCAGACCTCGGCCCGCCACCATGCGGCGCACCGACTCGAGACCACCTGGAAGGACGCCAGGACGACCTTGAAGGACGCGAAGAGCGCCCTCGTCCACGCAGAGGGCGCGCTCGCCCGGCGCGTGGCGGCCTTCGCGCGCCGGCAGGGCATCGACACGAAGCAGCTGGCACGGCGCGCCGATCGCTGGCGCGTCCGCCTGGACCACGAGGGCCGCAAGGCCCGAAAGGGCATCGAGGCCCGTTTCACCGAGCTGCAGCAGCGGGCGCGTCGGGACCGGCGCATGCTGGCGCGCGCCGCGGACGGCGCGGTCGCTCGCACGCTCGGGGCCCTCAACATCCCCACGCGGAGCGAGATTCGGCAGCTGTCGCGGCGCGTGGAGCAGCTCGCGAGCCGAGTGGGATCCCAACGCCGTTAGGCGAACGGCTCCGGAGCCGCAATGCGCAGCGACGGGACGGTCTCCGGCGCGGACCGGGGCGCGCGGAATCCGCCGCGCACGATGAGACGCGGCCGGCGCCCGAAGGTGGCGCTGGTCTGCGCCGGCGGCGGCTTCACCGGGGCCGTTTACGAGATCGGCTGCCTGCGCGCTCTTGACGAGTTGTTCGACCGCGAGCGTCAACGACCTCGACCTCTACGTCGGGATCTCCGGCGGAGCCTTCGTGGCCTCGCTGCTCGCGGCCGGCGTCACGCCCCGCGAGATGTACGAGGAGGCGGTGCTGCCGAGCCGCGGCTCGCTGAGTGCCGCCTCCGCCGACATCTTCCGCTGGGACCCCGCCGGGCTCGTCGAGCGGCCTCGGCAAGGCTCCGCGAGTGCTGGCGGGGGCCGCTGCGCACCGCCCTGTTTCGCGATGGCCGTGGCTGGAGCGACGTCGCCTGGTCGCTACTCCAGCTGCTGCCGGCCGGCCTGCTCTCGACGTCCGGAATCCAGGAGTACCTCGATCGCGTGTTCCGCGCCCGCCTCGGCGCCGATCGTTTCGCCAAGCTGCGGCGCGAGCTGAACGTGGTGGCGGTCGACCTCGACAGCGGTGAGGCCGTGGCGTTCGGCCGCCGACGCCACCGCGACGTCGCGATCTCGAAGGCCGTCGCGGCCTCGACCGCGCTGCCCGGCCTGTACCGGCCAGTTCGGATCGCGGGCCGCGACTACGTCGACGGCGGCGTGCGCAAGACCGCCCACATCAACCTCGCGATCCAGAGCGGCGCCGACGCTCGTGATCTGCATCAACCCGATCGTGCCGTACCTGAACGACACGTCGAAGGGCGCCCTGGACGGGCACTTGAGCAACCGTGGCGTGAACTGGGTGCTCGACCAGGCGATGCGCATCATGCTCCACGGCCGGCATGGCGTACGGGCATGGAACGCTACCGCCGCGAGCACCCGGAGGTCGACATCCTGCTGCTTCGAGCCGACGCGAGACGACGTGCGCATGTTCGGCTACAACATCATGCGCTACCGACGTGCGCCGCGTGATGGCCGAGCACGGCTATCGCACCGCACTCGCGCTCTTCCGCTCCGCAACACCGCCCGCCACAGGCGCCTGCTGGCGAAGCACGGGATCCTGCTGCGTCGACCCGCGGCGGCTCCCGGAGCAGCCAGCCCGCCGCACGCACCGCGGTGGCCTCTCGCCCGCGCGCTCTCGCCTCGCTCGACCGCCTCGACTCCCGGCTCGACCGGCGCGCGCGCTCCTCAGCCCAACCAGACCGAGCGCCGGCGCGCCAGGCGGCCGTCGATCATGCGCTGGATCGTCGCGCGCACCTCCTCCGCGAGCCGGTTGACCAGGATCGGGTCGTCCGCGTCCTCCGGCCCGTAGCTCCGCGAGGTCGATCGGGTCGCCGAAGTCGATCGACCACTTGGTGGGCAGGGGCACGACGCCCAGCGGCCCGAGCCAGGGGAAAGTGGGCGTGATCGGGAAGTACGGCAGACCCGAGCGGCCGGCCGACCCAATCCGCCTTGCGCGAGACGGGGTGGATCTCCTCGGCGCCCACCACCGCGCAGGGGACGATGGGCGTGCCCGTCCGCAGCGCCACCCGCACGAAGCCGCCCCGCCCGAACCGCGCGAGCCTGTAGCGCTCGTGGAAGTACTTGCCCACTCCCTTGACGCCCTCCGGGAAGACGCCCACCAGCTCGCCCCGCCGCAGCAGCCGCTCGGCGTTCTCCGGGCTTGGCGCGCACCGACCCCGACTTGGCCAGAGATCGGCGGCCAGCACCGGCAGCAGCGCGAACATGTCCAGCGCGAGCATCCGGCACCGCCGCCGCGCGGGGTGCTCGTGGCGGATCGCGAGCTGGACCATCATCGCGTCGTAGGGCAGCACGCCCGAGTGATTGGCCACCACGAGCCCGGGACCGCGGCGGGCACGTGCTCGGTGCCCGTGGCTTCACCCGCCACCAGACCGCGTACAGGAACTCGACGAGCGGCTCCAGCGTCTCCCAGAACCGCTCGGTCCGCACCGAAGTCGTCCGTCTCCTCCGAGTGCCACGCGAAGTAGAGCGCCCGCTGCAGGCGGCGAGGCTCGCCCAGCTCAGGCGTGCGCGCCCGAGCTCACGGCGCGCGCCAGGGTGACGAGCAGCCCGTCGGTTTCCTTCGGCCCGCGCTCGAGCTTCGAGCTCGCTCTCGAGCTGCTGCACGCGCCGCTCGAGCGAACGGCTGCCGCCCTCCTCGCGCGCACGCTCGGCGGGCCGCCGGGCAATCCTGGCCGCATGGCGACCACCTTCGCCGTCTCGCTCATGCTCCCACCTCGCGCACCGGAGCCACGGCATCCTCGCGCCCGGCCCTCGCGAACGCCGGCGCTCGGATAGCGATATCTCAGGAACGCCTCGAGCGCCTCGCGGCTGCTGCGCCGCGCCTCGAAGCCGATCGCCCGCGCGCCTTCTCGCCCGTCGGCCACGAACGGGAAGCGCACGTACTGGACGAAGCCGCCCGGCGCCTCGCCCACGCCGGCCGCCCACCACAGCTCCGCGAGCGGATGAGCCGCCGGATGCGGCACCGCCACCGTCACCTTCTCCGCGAGGTGCAGGGCGGTCAAGAGCGTGATCGGCGCCCGCGGGCACGACGTTCAGGGCACCGGACGGGCCGCGCTGCAGCGCCAGCACCGACGCGTCGATCGCGTCGTCGGGATGCAGCAGCTGCAGCAGCGGGTCGTAGCCCAGCAGCACGGGTACCAGCCGCCTGCTGAAGAGCCGCGTGTAGAAGGTGTGGACTCCCGGGCCGAAGCAGCGTCGCGAAGCGCAGCACGGTGACGCCGAGCCCCGGGTAGCGGCGAGAGAACGACGAGACGCTGCTCCTCCGCCTCGGCCTTGTCGCGCACCCAGCCGGCCGCGAGGCCGAGTCGGGGCGGCGTTCCTCCGTCAGGAAGCTCGGGTTCTGGCCGCGCGCGCCGTAGACCGCCGTGAACGAGCGCAGACCAGGTGCTTCAAGCCTGCCGCCGCTGCGGCCGCGGCCAGGTGCAGCGTGCCGATCGACTCGAGCTCGTGGGCGTAGGCCGCGTCGCGCCGCGGGTTCGTGAAGAAGGCCGCGTGGACGACCGTCTCCACGGCCTCCTCGCGAAACACCTCGACCAGCCGGCGGTCGGCTCCCGGAAGCGTCAGGTCGACCATGCGGTAGCGCACGCCGTGCA
Organism: uncultured Acidobacteriota bacterium; assembly: GCA_963740655.1. Taxonomy (GTDB): domain Bacteria; phylum Acidobacteriota; class Vicinamibacteria; order Fen-336; family Fen-336; genus DATBSL01. Next base: position 135,365 of record CAVUFF010000007.1, on the reverse strand, counting down.
GCGTCGTGGGCGGAGCGGCGATGTCGACGGCGACCACCGCGTCGGCGCCCCGCGTCGCGACCAGCCGGCGCAGCAGGCGACCCCCCAGGAACGACGCGGTCCCGGTGAGCGCGATGCGCGGCACGACCTACCTGCGCTTTCCCGCCCTCGCGCTCGCGGCGCGGCGCCGGCCGGAGGTCGTACGCCCGCGTGAGCGCTTGACCGATTCCAGCTCCTTCTCGAGCGAATCGATGCGCGCCACGAGGCGTTTCCACTCGGCGCGGCTCGGCACGTTCATCTGCTGCAGCGCGCGGCTCACCGCCTTCTCCAGCTTCTTCTTGCCGCGCATCGCTCCCGCCACGGCGTGCATGAACCGGGGGTTCTGGCTGAGCTCCGCGGAGACCTGGGTCAGCACCTCCTGACCGCGCGAGCGCAGGCGATTCAGAAGGCCGTCGTCTCGTTCCATGGGGGGGCTCCCTTCGACCCGGCCGGGCGGGCGAGCGCGGCCCGGACGCGCAACGAGGATACGCCCCGCGGCCGCGCTGCGCCAGCGGCGGCTAGCGCGGCCGCAGCGACGCCAGCTCGACCTTCTCGGCCAGCAGCTGGTGGAACTCGCGCGCTGGAATCGCCGAGACCTGCCGGCCTGTCTCGTACTCGATCGCCTCGAGCGCGCGCTCCCAGACGCGCTCGCGGCGCGCCACCTCGTCGAGGTCGCGCACCTTCGCGAACTCCTGAACGTACTTGTTGTGGCGGCACAGCATGCGGAACCCCGCCGCCGTCTCCGGCCGCCGGATCGGCAGCCCCAGCAGCCGGACGTCGTTACCGACGTCGTGGATCGGCTGCCCCCACTCGCCGTACACCCCGAAGATGGTGCCGAGCTTCTCCACGACACCCGCGAGCTTCTGGTCCCCCGCCGCCAGCAGCACCGCCTTGAGAACGGCAGCGTCACGTTGCGGGACAGCGTCGGGTCCGAGAGCCGCACGTTCACGCCCAGCTCCTCCTCGACGATGCGGCAGATCTCCTCCGAGCGGATGCGGTTGTCGGTCGCGAGGTGGACGCGCGCGCCGATCGCCTCGGGCGCCGTGAGCGCCGCGAGGATGCCCGCCGCCACGCGGTCCACCGGCACGAGGTTCAGCTCCGCCGAGCCGTCCGCGGGAAAGCTCGTGGCGATGCGCGTCGCGACGAGCGTGCGCAGGCGTGAGGCTAGGTCGTGCCCCAGGCCGGCGAGCGCCTCGCGCGCGCGGCCGAACGCGTTGATCGGCGCGTTCAGCACCTTCGTGTCGCCGCGGTTGTTGCCGGTACGCGAGTCGCCGATCACGATCGAGGGCAGGAGCTGCGTCACGCGCAGGCCTTGCTGAACCAGCGCGCGGTCGGTCTCGATCGAGGCCATCGCCTTCGTGAGCTCGTAGTAGTTGTTGTAGAAGTGGCGCGGGAACGACAGCGCGTCCTCCTGCGCGATCGTGCGCTTGCGACGGCCGTGGATGTAGGAGGTCTCGATCGCGACGTGCGCGACGAAGCGCGAGCGCGGCGCCGCCTGCAGCTGCATCGAGAATGCGAGCGCGTTGCGGCAGCCGAGCACGTTGGCGCGAAACGAGCGCTCGTAGGGGTCGTCGAAGGAGACGCTCGCCGCGCAGTGCACGACGTGGGTGAGCTCGCGCCGGAGCCGTGCCAGCTCCCGGCCGCTCGAGCCCGAAGTCGGGCTTCTCGACGTCGCCCGCGAGGAAGCGGAAGCGCGCGGCGGCTTTGCCGTCACGTGGAGCCGCTTCAGCAGCAGCGCTCCCCGCTCGCCGGCCGACAGCACCCTCACCACCGCCTTCGTCTTGCGGTCGCGGATCGTCTCGGGCCGCACGACGCACACCACCTCCTCGACGTGGGGGTGCGAGGCGGCCTGCGCCAGCAGCTCCTTGCCGAGAAAGCCGGTCGCCCCGGTCACCAGCACGCGCAGCCGCGGCCTCTTGCCGAGCGCGCCGAGCTGCGCGCGCGCCTGCTTCTGCAGCTCGCCGACGCGAGCCTTGACCTCGCGCTCGGAGAGGTGGCTCGGCTCGCGGAAGCGGAAGGCGTAGTCGCGCCGCATGACGCCGAGCAGGCGTGCGACGCGGCCGGCGTCGGCGGGGTTCCCGGTGAGCCCGGCGACGCTGCTGCCTACGCTCGCGCCGAGCCGCTCGACGCCCCGCAGGCCCATCCTCACGAGGCCCTCGTTCCCCGTCAGACTGACGAGCCGGCTCGCGAAGAACTGGGCGGCGATCTCCACCGGATGGCGGTCGCGATGCGCGTGGACCAGGAGCTCGGCCGGCTCGATCGGGTCCGAGAGCGGCTCGCCGGTCGCGCGGTCGACCTTCACGATGTACTGGCTCGGCGACATGTCGAGCGTGGCGGGCGCCTGGGCGCCGCGCGCCGGGCGGCTTCGACGCGCGCGCGGCTTCGCGGCGGCCACCGTGCGCTGCGGGCGCGCTCGCTTCCCCCGGGCCATGAAACCGGCTGGAGGGTACTCCATCGCCCGAAGCCTGACCAACGCCGCCCTGCCATCGAATCGGGCTGGGCTTGCTAGACTGGCTCAGTAGGATCGTTTTAGCCGGCCGCTTTTTCCCGGCGCACGGGTGAGGAGGGATGGAGATGAAGTGGCTACCTGAAGCAGGCTTGGCCCTGCTCGCTGCCATGGCCGTGGCCGCACCCGCGGCCGCGCAGAATATGAACAAGGAGCGAGGCAACATCCTCGCCGTCGACTGGAACGCGATGCAGGTCCGGCTCAAAGACCCCCAGGGCCGCGAGCGGACCTGGCCCGTGGCGCGCGACGCGGTTGTGGAGTTCACGGACAAGACGAGCTCGTTCCCCAACCCGAAGCTCCAGGACCTGGTGCCGCCGATGTACGTGCACTTCACGTTCCACGCGGACACCAAGGAGATCGTCAAGTTCGAGGTCGCCGAGGTGGGCTTCGAGCCGGCTGCCAAACCGGGCTCGACGAGCGGCGCGACTGCGGCAGCATATATGCAGACCGCAGTGGTCACCGCGGTCGACCCGAACGTGGGGCAGATCGAGGTCCAGACGGGGGCCGGAAAGCACACGTACTGGGTCGACCCGAAGAGCCTCCTGAAGAGCTACAAGGCCGGCGACCGCGTCAGGCTGCAGATCCAGAAACAGGGCGACAAGGAAGTCGTCACCGCGATGAGCCGCACTCGGTAGAGCAACAGGCCGGGCAGTAGCGAAGAGCCACGGGTAGCTCCCGCGGAGACGATGGCCACTGCTTGGTCAGCGGAATTCCCTGGCCGGGGTGGCGGGCGCCCCGGCCAGGGCCGGCCGCACGGCCACGGCCCGCACCGAGAGCCCGTCCGTCGCCTGCAGCACGCCGTCGATCTCCATGAAGGCGGCCCCCACCAGCGTCTCGTGCTCGCGATCGAACAGGTCGGGCCTCACGATCGCGTTGACGAGCCCGGTCTCGTCCTCGAGCGTCAGGAACATGAAGCCTTTCGCCGTGCCCGGCCGCTGCCGGCAGATCACGGCGCCCGCGACGCGCACGAAGTCGCCGTCCGCGAGCCGCGGCAGCTCGGCCGCGCGGCGCACGCCGCGTCCTTCGAGCTCCTTCCTGTGGAACGCGACCGGGTGGCGGCCCACGCTGAGGCCGGTCCCGGCGAGGTCGCTCGTGAGCCGCTCGCCGGCGTCCATCTCGGGCACCGGCGAGGGGTCGTCCGGCTCCGGCTCGCGGAAGAGCGGCCCGCGCGGCCGCCCCGCCTTCTCCACCTGCCAGAGCGCGCTCCGCCGCGTGAGCCCGAAGGCGTTGAGCGCGCCCACCTCGGCGAGCCGTCGCTGCTCGTCGCGCCGGAGGCCGCTTTGGTCCACGAAGTCCTGGAGCGAGGCGAACGGCGCGCGCGCGCGCGCCTCCTCGATGCGCAGAGCCGCGGCCGCGCGCAGCCCGCGCACGTAGTTGAGCCCCAGCCGCACCTCGCCCGCCTCGAGCGCGCAGAGCCTCTCGCTCTTCGTCACGTCGACCGGGCGGAAGCGCACGCCGTGGCGCTGCGCGTCCTTCACCAGCGTGAAGGGGTGGTAGAAGCCCATCGGCTGGTTGTTGAGGAGGGCGCACACGAACGCGGCCGGGTGGTGCGTCTTCAGGTACGCGCTCGCGTAGGCGATGAGCGCGAAGCTCGCCGCGTGCGACTCGGGGAAGCCGTAGAGCGCGAACGACGAGATCGAGCGCACGACCGTCTCCGCGGCCTCGCCCGTGATGCCCCGCTCGGCCATCCCCGAGCGCAGCCGCGCCTCGATCGCCTGCATGCGCTTCTCCGAGCGCTTGAAGCCCATCGCGCGCCGCAGCTCCTCGGCCTCGCCGCCCGTGAAGCCGGCGGCCACCATCGCGATCCGCAGCAGCTGCTCCTGGAAGAGAGGCACCCCGAGCGTGCGCTTCAGGATCGGCTCGAGCGTCGGGTGCAGGTACGAGACCGGCTCGCGCCCGTTCCGACGGTCGAGATACGGGTGCACCATCTTCCCCACGATCGGCCCGGGGCGGATGATCGCCACCTCCACCACCAGGTCGTAGAAGCGCTCGGGCTTCATGCGCGGCAGGGTCGCCATCTGCGCGCGGCTCTCCACCTGGAAGAGGCCCACGGTGTCGGCCTCGCGCAGCATGCCGTAGACCTTCGGGTCGTCGGGGGGCAGGTGCGCGAGGTCGATCGCCACGTCCTGGCGCCCCAGCATCGCGATCGCGTCCTCGAGCGCCGCCAGCATCCCGAGCCCGAGCAGGTCCACCTTGATGATCCCGAGGTCCGCGCAGTCCTCCTTGTCCCACTGCACGATCACGCGGCCCGGCATGCTGGCGGGCTCGAGCGGCACCACCTCGTCGAGCCGACCCTGCGCGATCACCATTCCGCCCGAGTGCTGCCCGAGGTGCCTCGGCAGGTCCTGGATCTCCTGGAAGAGCCGCGCGAAGAGCAGGACCCGCCGCTCGGAGGCGCCCCAGCCCGCGCGCGCGAGCCGCGACTCGAGCGTGTCCCTGGGATCGATCCACTCGAAGCGTCGCATGTGCCGCGCGACCCGGTCGAGCTCCTCGGCCGGGATCCCGAGCACCTTGCCGATCTCGCGCGAGGCGCTCCTGTCGCGGTATGTGATCACGTTCGCGGTCATCGCCGCGCCGGCGGCGCCGTAGCGCGTGTAGACGTACTGGATCACCCGCTCGCGCCGGTCGCCGCTCGGCAGGTCGAGGTCGATGTCCGGCCACTCGCCGCGCTCCTCGGACAGGAAGCGCTCGAACAGCAGCTCCATCCCCACAGGATCGACGGCGGTGATGCCGAGGCTGTAGCAGACGGCGCTGTTCGCGGCCGAGCCGCGGCCCTGTACCAGGATCCCCTCGCGCCGGCAGAAGCGCACGAGGTCCCACACGATCAGGAAGTAGCCGGCCAGCTCGAGCTTGCCGATCAGCCGGAGCTCGTGCTCGATCTGCCGCCGCGCCTTCTCGTGGAACGGCCGGTAGCGCTCGCGGGCGCCCTCCTCCGTCATCCGGCGCAGGAACAACATCTGCGACTCCCCCGGTGGAACCGGGTAGGCCGGGAAGCGGTAGCCGAGGTCCCCGAGCGTGAAGGCGAGCCGCTCGGCGAGCGCCTCGGCGTTGCGGATGAGGTCCCGGCGGTCCGCGAAGAGCGCGGCCATCGCCTTCGGGGACTTGAGGTGGCGCTCGGAGTTCGTCGCGAGCAGCCGCCCGGCGCTCGCGAGCGTGCGCTTCTCGCGGATGCAGGTGAACACGTCCTGGAGCGCGCGCCGCGCCGCGGTCGCGTGGCGCACGCCGTTCGTGGCCACGGCCGGCAGGCCGAGAGCATCGGACAGGTCCAGGAGCGCCTGGTTGGCGGCCTCCTGCTCGCGGCGCCTGTGGCGCTGGACGTCGACAAAGACGCGGCCCGGCCCGAACGCCTCGACGACGCGCGCGAGCCGGTCGCTGTCGAGCGGGCCGCTCCCCGACGGCTGGAGCGTCTCGACCCCGGGCAGGGCGACGAGCCCGTCCTCGAGGCCCTCCAGCATCGCGAAGCGCAGCCGGCCCTCGCCTTTCGGGACGCCCTCCTTCATCCGCGTGATCAGCCGGCTCAGGTTGCGGTAGCCGCGCTGCGTCTCGACCAGGAGCGGCAGGACGCCTCCCCCGTCGAGGCTCAGCTCGGCGCCCACGAGCGGCCGGACGCCTCGCGCCTTCGCCGCCTTGAAGAAGCGCGGAGCGCCCGCGAGGCCGTCCCGGTCGACGAGCGCGACCGCGCCGATGCCGAGCTCGGCCGCGCGCTCGACGAGGTCCTCGGGCAGCGACGCCCCGCGCAGGAACGAGAAGGCCGAGGCGGCATGGAGCTCGACTGACATGTTTCGGTTTTTCTTCGCCTATGCTCTCACAGGAAGGGTCCTGATTGGTCGCGACGATTCCTGTGAGCTCTAGGCCGTTGCGTCAGCCTCGTTCGTTTCCGTTTCCGTTCCGGATGCGTCGATACCGGCGTTCTTCGCCAGCGCCACCGCCAGCGCCATAGCCTCCAGCAGGCTGCCGGGATCGGCGGTGCCGGACGCGGCGATGTCGAAGGCCGTGCCGTGGTCGACCGACGTCCGTACGAACGGCAGCCCCAGCGTGACGTTGACCGCCTGCCCGAAGCCGAGGAGCTTCACGGGCACGAGCCCCTGGTCGTGGTACGCGGCGACCACCGCGTCGAACTCGCCCCGCGCCGCGCGCACGAAAGCGGTGTCCGCTGGCAGCGGGCCCGCGACCGCGAGGCCCTCCGCCCGCAGCGACTCGACGGCGGGCCGCAGTACCTCCTCGTCCTCGCGTCCGAACAGGCCGCCCTCGCCCGCGTGCGGGTTGACGCCGCACACGGCGATGCGCCTCGTCCCCGCGCCGAGCCGCGGCAGCTCGCGATCGACGAGGCGGACGATGCGCTCGGTCTCCGCGCGCGTGAGCGCGTCCGGCACCGAGCGCAGCGAGCGGTGGATCGTCAAGAGCGCCACGCGCAGCCCGCCGCCCACGAAGAGCATCGCGACGTCCGAGACGCTGGCCGCTTCGGCGATGAGCTCCGTGTGGCCCGGCCAGGGATGGCCCGCCGCGCGCAGCGACTCCTTGTGTAGCGGCGCGGTCACGAGGCCGGCCACCTTCCCCACGAGCGCGTCCGCGACAGCCGCCTGCACGGCCGCGGCTGCCGCCCGTCCGCCCGCGGCCGACACCTCGCCCAGCGGGGCCGGCTGCGACTGAACGTCCACGACCGCAACCCCGAGCGCCGAGGGCGACGTGAGGCCGAATGTCCATGCGCGCTCTTCCAGGACCGACAGCGGTCCATAGACCACCCAGTCGGCCTCAGGACGGCCTGGCGCCGCCAGCGCCTTCAGCACGATCTCCGGCCCGATCCCGGCGGGGTCGCCGACCGTCAGCGCCAGCCTCGGCAGCCGGCTCACGCGTCCGCCGGCTCGTCCTCCCCGAAGCGGTCGTCTTCCTCCTTGTACATGTACTTCACCGCGTCCTTCATCAGGAGGATGTTCGGTGCGCCCTGGCGGTGCACCTTGAGCGCGGTCTGGTCGTACCACTCGATCGTGCCGCGGAGCTCTTCGCCGTCCTTCAGGACGATGACCATCGGCGTGTGGGCGGCCATCTGCTTCAGGTAGTAGTTGGTCTCGGCGTTCGTCTGGTCGGGCGGAAGCGAGCGCCGGCGCTGCAGGTACTTGGTCGTGGTCACGGGAGGGAGGCGGCGGTCCTTCCCGTCCCGGAGCTCCGGGCGGATCAGCTTGCGGTTCATGCTTCTCGCGTTCTCCCCGCGGGGACTAGTAGCATACGGCTTTGCGCGCGCGCAAGGCGCGGCTCACGCCGATTCCCCCGCGAGCGCGTCCACCAGGCGGTCGAAGGTCAGCAGCTTGCCGGCGAAGCCGCGGAGCGCCTCGCGCGTGTCCTCGGCCGCCGCCGCGAGCGGGATGGCCCGCTCTCCGAGCGGCCCCCTGGCCAGCACGACGAGCCGGTCGGAGCGGTCGGGGTTGAGCAGCGCCTGCGGCGCGGCCCCTGCGCGAAGCGCGGCAAGGTCGCGCAGCAGCGAGCGCAGCGCCGTGAGAGCGGCCCCGGGGTCCTCCGCCTGCTCGAGCGCCTCGGCCGCCTGCAGGCGCGCGATCGCGTCGGCCCCGACCAGCCGCTCCAGCAGGCCGAGCAGCTCGTCGCGCAGCGCCAGCTCGCTCGTCGGCTCGTGCGCCAGCGCCTCGGCCAGGCTGCCGCCGGCGAGCGCCGCCTGCAGCGCGGCCGTCTCGGCGTCGAGCCCGCGCTCGCGCTGCAGCAGCTCCGCCACGAGGGTCCGCGACAGCGGCCCGAAGCGCAGCCGCTGGCAGCGCGAGCGGATCGTGGGCCGCAGGCCGGTCGCCGCCGACGACACCAGGATCACGTGCGAGCGCGCGGCCGGCTCCTCGAGGCTCTTGAGCAGCGCGTTCTGGGCCGAGTCGTTCATCGTGTGCGCGTCGTCGAGCACGAAGACCCGCCGGCGCGCCTCGAAGGGAGCCCCTGCGATCTCGCGCACCAGCTCGCGCACCTGCTCGACCCGGATCTCCGGCTCGCTGCGCGGGCGGCCGCTGCGCGTCAGCCACCAGCCTTCGGCCAGCACGAGGTCCGGGTGCAGCCGGAAGTTCCGCCACAGGTCCTGGTCGGCGTGGCGGTCGGCCTCCAGCCGGCGCTCGGCGAGCCGCTCGGGACGCGCCGCCGCGCTGATCTTCGCGCAGGCGCGGCACTCGCCGCACGGCTCCGGCGCCGGCGCCCGCTCGCAGAGCGCCGCCTGCGCCACCGCCAGCGCGAGCGTGCGCTTGCCGACGCCGGCCGGGCCGTCGAGCAACAGCGCGGGCGGGAGCCGGTCGCGGCCGAGCGCGCGGCCGAGCACCGCCCGCACGCGCTCGTGGCCGCGGACCTCGTCGAGCCTCACGCCGCCGCGCCTTCCACGAGGCCGCGGCGCGCGAGGCCCCGCCACACCGCGCCCGCGACGTCCTCGACGGGCGCGCGGCCGTCGATCCGCAGCCAGCGCTGCGGCTCGGCGGCGGCGAGCGCGTCGTAGCCGGCCCGCACGCGCTCGTGGAACGCGCGATCCTCGGCCTCCAGCCGGTCCTGCGCGCCCCGCAGGCGCGCGCGCTGCAAGCCGAGCTCGACCGGCACGTCGATGAGCACGATCGCGTCCGGTCGCAGGCCGCCGGTCGTTAGCGTGCCGAGCGCGCGGATCGCGTCGAGCGGCAGCCCGCGACCGTAGCCCTGGTAGGCGAGGCTCGTCTCGACGTGGCGATCGCAGAGCACGATCCGACCCTCCGCGAGCGCGGGGCGGATCACCTCGGCGACGTGCTGCGCCCGGTCCGCGAAGTAGAGCAGCAGCTCGGCGGTCGGCGAGAGCCCCACCGTCGCCGGGTCGAGCAGGATGGCGCGGACGGCGCGCCCCGTCGCGGTCCCCCCGGGCTCGCGCGTCTCGAGCGCGCGCGGCCCGAGCCGCTCCGCGAGCAGCCGCACCTGCGTGCTCTTGCCGCAGCCCTCGATGCCCTCGAACGTGATGAACGCCACGCCTGGATTCTAGCGGCACTCGCCGCCTTGACGGGCCCGCGCGGCGCGGATAGCGTGGCGACGTGCTGAGCCTCGAGGGCAAGACGGCTCTGGTGACCGGCGCGAGCCGCGGCATCGGGCGGCACACCGCTCTCCTCCTGGCGCGGCTCGGCGCGCGCGTCGGGATCGCCTACGGCCGCGACGAAAAGGCGGCGCGCGAGACGCTCGCGCAGGCGGGCGGCGCGGGCGCGGTGCTGGGCGCCGACCTCTCCGAGCGCGGCGCCGCCGAGACGCTGGTGGCCCGGGCCGAGGAGGCGCTCGGGCCGCTCGACGTGGTGGTCGCCAACCACGGCATCTGGAAGCGCGCGCCGATCGAGTCGATGACGCCCGAGCAGTGGGACGAGATGCTCGGCACGAACCTCGCGGCCGTCCGCGGGCTGTGCGCCGAGGCGGCCCGGCGCATGCTGCCGCGCGGCCGCGGCGCGATCGTGCTGGTGGCGTCCACCGCCGGCCAGCGCGGCGAGCCCTTCCACAGCCACTACGCCGCCAGCAAGGGCGCGGTCGTCGCGCTCACGAAGTCGCTGGCGGCCGAGCTCGGTCCGCGCGGCGTCCGCGTCAACTGCGTGGCTCCCGGCTGGGTGATGACGGAGATGAGCCGCTCCGCGCTCGACGGCAGCGGCGGCGACGCGATCCGCCACGCCATCCCGCTGGGCCGCCCCGGCACGCCCGGCGAGGTCGCCGGCCCGATCGCGTTCCTGGCCTCGGATCTCGCGAGCTACCTGCACGGCCAGGTGCTGTCGGTCAACGGCGGCGCCGTGATGATCGGCTGAGCGGTTCGCTGCGCGTCCTGGTCACGGGCGCCGGCGGACTGCTCGGGGGGCGCCTGGCGGCGCTCCTCCACGAGCGCGGCCTCGCGGTGACGGCAGCGCACCGGCACGCCCCGCCGCCCGCAGGCCCTCCGGCCGTCGAGGCCGACCTCGGCGACCCGACGGACATTGCCGCCCTGCTCGACGTCGCACGCCCCGACGCCGTCGTGCACGCCGCCGTCCTCGGCCGGGCCGACGCCTGCGAGGCGCGGCCCGAGGAGGCCGAGCGCGTGAACGCGCGCCTCCCCAGCCTGGTCGCGGATGCCTGCCGGCAGCGCCGGTTGCGCCTCGTCGCGCTCTCGACCGACCTCGTCTTCGACGGGACCCGCAGCTTCTCGACCGAGGCCGACGCCGCGGGACCGCTCCACGTCTACGGACGCACCAAGCGCGCCGGCGAAGAGGCCGTGCTCGCGGCGTACGCCGCGGCCGCCGTCGCTCGCGTCGCCCTGGTGCTCGGCCGCGGCCACGGCTCGCGCGCGAGCTCCAGCGAGTCGGTGCTGCGTGCCCTGCGCGCGGGTCGCCCCGTCACCCTCTACACCGACGAGTACCGTACGCCGGTCGACCCCGAGTCCGTCGCGGACGCCGTCGCACGCCTGCTCGCCGGCGCCGGCTCGGGCCTCTTCCACGTCGGCGGTCCCGAGCGGATCAGCCGCTACGAGCTCGGCCGGCGCGTGGCCAGGGTGTTCGGGCTGTCGGAAGCCGGGATCCTGCCCGCAAGCCAAGCCGGCCATCCCGGCCCCGACCGGCGCGCCCCGGACGTGTCGCTCGACTCGGGCCGCGCGCGGCGTGAGCTCGGCTGGGCTCCGCGCGACCTCGACGTCGCGCTCGCGGAGAGCCGGCCCTAGGCTACTTGGCGGCCGGCATGCGGAACGTCAGCGCCAGGCGGCAGAGCACGAACTCGTCGCCGTCCTTGATCGGCGTGATCACCCCGGTCGCGAGCTTCGTGTTGTTGAGGAAGGTGCCGTTCATGGTCCCGATCTCCTCGGCCACGTACGGCTTGCCGTCCTTGTACACGAAGCGCGCGTGTCGGCGCGAGATGTTCCGCGCCGAGTCCTCGTTGGTGAGGTCCACCTCGGGGGTCTGGCCGGTGACCGAGTCGTAGCGCCCGATCAGCGAGTCGGTCTTGAACACCGGGAACACGTTCCCGCTCGCCTTCGAGATGAAGTAGCCGACGGCTTCGGCCTGCTGCGGTATGGCCGGCTTGGAGCCCGTGTCCGTCGTCTGCGGCTTGGCCGGCCCCGGGCCGCCTTCGGCGCGCGCGGCCAGGTCCTCGATCTGCTTCGTCGTCTCGCGCAGCCGCAGCGAGTACTTGCGCAGCATGCGCACGCCGATCTCGGGGTTCTGCTTCACCATGTCCCCGAAGACCTCGCTGCCGATCACGATCAGGTCGCCGTCCTCGACCAGCTCGGCGCCGGCCGTGCGCGGGATGTGCTCGAGCATCGCCATCTCGCCGAAGAAGTCGCCCTTCTCCAGCACCGCGACCACGATCTCGCCGTGCGGCACCCGCTTCTTGATCGCGACCTTGCCGGAGCGGATGATGTACATCTCCTCGCCCTCGTCCCCCTCGTGGAAGAGGACGGTTCCCTTGCTGAAGTGCTTGAGGAACTTGGCGAAAGAGTCCTTCTCGGCGCTCATCGTGCCGTGCGGAGTGTAGCAGAATCCGCCGCGGGGCTGGATGGCGGAGAGAACAGGAAACGGACACGGAAACGGAAAACGGATAACGGATTCGAACAACGGAGACGCGGGTTTCCGGGACTGAGCCATCGGGGGGCTTATCGCCCCCGAACCCACTACGTCACCAGGTCTTCTATGTCCTCGGGGGCGGGGCCGCTCTGGAGCAGCGAGCGCTTCTGCACCTCGCGCAAGAGCGTCACCAGGAAGGTCTCGAAGCGGTGCGCGATCTGCTGCAGCCCCTGCAGGCTGCCGCACTTCAGGATCTCGATGTAGAAAAGCTCGAAGCCCGACCAGTCGCGGTACATGAGGTACTTGATGTTGTAGTCGTAGAACGCGGAGATGCAGTCCTTCATGCGGTTGGCCGCTGGCGCGTCCTTCTGTTCCTGGAACTCGTGCAGCGCGCGGACCACGTGCACGAGCCCCTCGCGCAGCGCCACCGACTGGTCGCGCCGCGCCGAGAAGTCCGGGAAGATGCGCGCGCCGTCGATCTCCGGGTCGAAGACCTGCGCGAGCTGCACGATCGACTGCTGGTAGCAGTCCTTCAGGATGCCGTGGCTGTTCTCGACGCGCGTCCTCACGTTCTCGGCCTGGCGCGTCACCGAGATGTCAGTGAGCTCGGTGTTCACCACCTTCTTGAGCTCGAGCGGCACGCAGTACACGAACGAGTCGTAGACCTGGTAGAGCGGCAGGCCGGCGTCCTTGCCCTTCATCACCCGCCGCTCGATGTAGGAGAGCAGGAGCCGCGTCTCGGAGACCACGAGCGCGAACGGCAGGATCGTCTCCCGCAGCTGCTCCTCCCCCAGCCGCTGGGGGTCCGTGTACTCGAGATAGTGCAGCAGGCGGAAGAGCTCGAGGAACACCTTGGCCGCCTGCCGGCGCTCGACCGCGTCGGGGATGCCGCGGATGAGCGCGCGCACCGCGCGGTTGCCCATCCGGTCGTGCACCGGCTTGAACTTCTTGTCGATCAGGAGAGCGAGGAGGTCGCTGCGCCTCACCTCGCGGTAGACGATCTTGCCCACCGAGTTGAAGGTCGAGTAGGGCAGCCGCGACAGCTTCACGAGGTCGAGCAGCAGCAGGTGCAGGTCCTCGAACGACTCGCGCAGCAGCGTGAGCGCCGTCTCCGGCAGCGTGTGCCGGATCAGCTTCTCGATGTAGGGGTCGAGGCCCTCCTCGGTGCTCAGGTTCGACTCGACGTAGCGGTCGAAGCGCGCGAGGTCCACCTGCTCCTCGCTCAGGATCGACGAGCAGAGCTGGACCACGCGCAAGAGCGCGTTGTCGACGAGCCGAAGCTCCTCGGACCAGTTGCGGGCTGCGAGCGCCCGCGTCTCGCGCTCCGACAGCGGCTTGCCGCCGATGCGGAAGAAGCGCTCGAAGCTGCGCAGCCACATCTCGAGCTCGAACAGCTCGCGCGCCTTGCCCGCCGCGGACACCTGGTCGGTGAAGCGCTTCAGCTGGCTTCGCAGCAGTTCCGAGCGCGCCTCGGGTCCGCCCGCCCGCGGCTCGTCCGCGCCGTCTCTCCCCATCGGTGGCGATTATAGCGGGACGTTGACCGTTCCGCGGGCGGTCGCTATCATGTAAAGCCCGTTTTATGATCGAGTTTCAGCCTGTTGCCCCATGAAGCCCTCGCCTGGTTCGCCGGGCTGCCGCTGCGCGGCAAGGTGCTCGCCTTCGCCACGCTCGTGGTGCTGGTCGAGCTCGGCTTGCGCCGCTTCGCCCGAGGGTCGAAGGCCTACGCCCGCTGGACCGCCTTCTTCCAGGCGATCGGCAGCGTCTGGACGGCGGTGCTGCTTTCGGTCGTCTACACCCTGTCGGTCGGGCCGATCGGGCTCGTGAGCCGGCTGCTCCGCAAGGACCCGCTCGACCGCGGACTGGCCCCGGAGCCGAGCTTCTGGCGCGCGCACGAGCCGAACCCGCTCGGCCCCGAGCGCGCGGCGCGCCACCAGTTCTGATGAGCGAGAGCCCGACCTACGTCCTCGGCCTGTCGTGCTTCTACCACGACTCGGCCGCCGCGCTGCTCAAGGATGGCGTCGTCGTCGCGGCCGGACAGGAGGAGCGCTTCTCCCGCAAGCGTCACGACTCGGGCTTCCCGCAGAAGGCCATCCAGTACGTGCTGCACGAAGCGGGAATCACGCCCGAGCGGATCGACGCCGTCGGCTTCTACGACAAGCCGCTGCTCAAGTTCGAGCGCATGCTCTCGACCTACGTCGCCACCTTCCCGCGCTCGTTCGGCTCGTTCAGGAAGGCGATGCCGCTGTGGCTGCACGAGAAGCTCTGGGTGCCGTCGATCATCCGCAAGTCGCTCAAGCCCTACAAGGGGCCGATCCTGTTCGCCGAGCACCACATGAGCCACGCGGCGTCGTGCTTCCTGCCCTCGCCCTTCGAGGAGGCCGCGATCCTGACCGTCGACGGCGTCGGCGAGTGGGCGACCGCCTCCTTCGGCGTCGGCCGCGGCAGCGACATCACGCTCTTCAAGGAGATCCGCTTCCCGCACAGCCTGGGCCTGCTCTACTCGGCCTTCACCTACTACCTCGGCTTCAAGGTCAACAGCGCCGAGTACAAGGTGATGGGGCTCGCCCCCTACGGCAAGCCCGTCCACTTCGAGCGGATCATGCGCGACATGGTCCAGCTGAACGAGGACGGCTCGTTCAAGCTCAACATGAAGTACTTCTCCTACGACTACGGCCTGCGCATGACGAACGCCGCCTTCGACGAGTTCTTCGGCGGCCCGCCGCGCAAGGCCGAGACCTGGATGACGGAGCGCGAGTTCGACATCGCGGCCTCCGTCCAGAAGGTGTGCGAGGAAGTCGTGCTGAAGATGGTCCGCCACCTGCACCAGGAAACCGGCCTCGACCGGCTGTGCATGGCCGGCGGCGTCGCGCTCAACTGCGTCGCCAACGGGCGCGTGATCCGCGAGACGAAGGTGAAGCAGCTCTGGGTCCAGCCGGCCGCCGGCGACGCGGGCGGCGCGGTCGGCGTCGCCCACTACATCTACAACACGCTCCACAAGCGCCCGCGCGCCTCAGCCTGGACCCATGCCTACCTGGGGCCCGAGTTCAAGGACGCCGAGATCGCCCGCTTCCTGGACGAGGCGGGCGCGAGATACGAGACCCTGTCCGACACCGAGCTCGTGAAGCGCACGGCGCGGCTCATCTCGGAGACGATGGTCATCGGCTGGTTCCAGGGCCGCATGGAGTTCGGTCCGCGCGCGCTCGGCGGGCGCAGCATCCTGGCGGATCCGCGCGACGCCAAGATGCGCGACACGCTCAACAAGAAGATCAAGTTCCGCGAGGGCTTCCGGCCGTTCGCGCCCTCGGTGCTGCTCGACAAGGCCTCCGAGTGGTTCGAGATCGACTGCGACAGCCCCTACATGCTGCTGGTCGCGCAGGTGCGCGAGGGCAAGCGCACGATCCCGTCGGTCACCCACGTCGACAACTCCGCGCGGCTGCAGACGGTGACGCGCGCCGAGGCGCCGCTCTACTACGACCTGATCGCGGAGTTCGAGCGCCTGACGGGCGTCCCGATCCTGATCAACACGTCGTTCAACGTGCGCGGCGAGCCGATCGTGTGCACCCCGCGCGACGCCTACCTGTGCTTCATGCGGACGAACATGGACCACCTGGTGCTGGGGCACCACCTGCTCGACAAGCAGCAGCAGCCGAAGCTGCGCGAGGACGTGGACTGGCGCTCGCTCTACGAGCTGGACTAGAAGGAGAGCCGATGGCGTTCGAAGGATCGAGGGAAAAGGTCGGGATCCTGGGCGAGCTCTGGGCCTTCATGCGCGTGCGCAAGAAGTGGTGGCTCGGACCGATCGTCCTCATGCTGGCGCTCCTGGGCCTGCTGGTCGTGTTCACGCAGGGCTCGGCGATCGCGCCGTTCATCTACACGCTGTTTTAGTCTCGTCCGGACGCCCCCTCGTCTGGCCGTCTGGGGGTGTGCGGACGAATCTGGTGGTTCATCGATGACCCGGTCTCGCCATGCCTCGTTTCTCGCCCTCCCCTGGCTCGGAGCGCTGTTCGGCCTCGCCCTGTCGTCGCCCCTCCAGGCCGCCCCCCTCGAGAAGCTGACGATCGAGCGCATCAACGCCGAGGCGCCGCTCTCGGGCAGCCTGCCGAGCCGGCTGCAGTGGCATCCCGACGGCAAGCGCCTCACCTTCCTGCGCCGGTCGGGCGAGACGAGCAGCTTCTTCGCGCTGGACGTCGCCAAGGGCCAGGAAAAGCTCCTGCTCGACGGCGCGAAGCTCAAGCTGTCCGGCGACAAGCCGCTTGCGCTCGCGAACGCGAGCTGGCTCCCGGACGGCAAGACGCTGCTGGTGCCCGCGCAGGGAGACATCTTCACGGTCGACGCGGCGAGCGGCCAGGTGAAGCCCCTCGTCCAGTCGCCGGAGGACGAGGACTTCGCGACCGCCTCGCCCGACGGGCGCCGCGTGGCCTTCGTGCGCAAGAGCGACCTCTACGTGGTCGACGTGGCGACCGCCAGGGTCACGCAGCTCACGCGCAGCGGCTCGGACACGCTCCTCAACGGACGGCTCGACTGGGTCTACGAGGAGGAGCTCGCCTCGCGCAGCGGCCAGGCCTTCGTCTGGTCGCCCGACTCGAAGGCGATCGCCTACCTGCAGCTCGACCAGGCCCGCGTCCCCACCTTCCCGATCGTCGACTTCCTGCCCGTGCGCAACGAGGTGGCCTGGGAGCGCTACCCGAAGGCCGGCGCCCCGAACTCGATCGTGCGCGTCGGCGTCGTGGGCCTCGACAAGGACGGCGCCCCCGGCCCGGAGCGGCTGGTGTCGTTCGCGCCCGACGACGTCTACGTGCTGCCGCAGCTCGCCTTCACGCCCGACTCGCTCGGTCTCGCGTTCCAGCACCTGAACCGCGCCCAGAACCAGCTCGAGCTGCGCCTGCTGCCGGTGCCGGCCTCGCCGCACGACCCGCTCGGGACGCCGCGAACGGTGCTGAGCGAAACATCCAAGGCCTGGGTCAACACCTTCGGCGCCCCGCGCTTCCTGAAGGACGGCCGCCGCTTCCTGTGGCTGTCCGAGCGCGAGGGCTACGCGCACCTCCACCTGTGCGAGCTCGCCTCGGGCGCGTGCCGCGCCGTCACCCAGGGGCCCTGGATCGTGGACGGGCGCGTCTCCTTCACCGGCTCCGGGCCCGACTTCGTGCTCGACGAGCGCAGCGGCTTCGTCTACTTCAGCGCCACCGAGAAGGACCCGCGCGAGCGCCACCTCTACAGGAGCCGCCTCGACGGCACCGGGCGCACGCGCCTGACGCGGGAGGACGGCACCCACCGCTGCGTCATAGCACCCGACGGCCGCTTCTACGCCGACACCTGGTCGGACGTCAGGACGCCGCCGCGCGTCTGGGTCACGAGCCAGGACCAGACGCGCCGCTTTACGCTCGAGGCGAACGCGTCGCCCGAGATCCTGGGCTTCGAGCGCGGCAGCCTCGAGTGGGTCGAGCTCCAGGCCGTCGACGGCACACCGCTCTACGGCTCGCTGCTGAAGCCCGCCGACTTCGATCCACGGCACCGCTACCCGGTGATCGTGAGCGTCTACGGCGGTCCCCACGCCCAGACCGTCACCAACAGCTGGAGCCACGTCTCGCCCTTCGACAGCCTGCTCGCGAGCCGCGGCTTCCTGGTCTTCAAGCTCGACAACCGCGGCATGGCCGCGCGCGGCACGGCCTTCGAGTTCCCGCTGCACCTCGAGATGGGCAAGATCGAGCTCGAGGACCAGCTCGCGGGCGTCCAGTACCTGAAGGGGCTCGCCTATGTCGATCCAGCGCGGATCGGGATCACCGGCTGGTCCTACGGCGGCTACCTCACGCTCTACGCGCTCACCCACGCGCCGGGTGTCTTCAAGGCGGCGGTAGCCGGCGCGCCGGTCACCGACTGGAAGCACTACGACACGATCTATACCGAGCGCTACATGGGTACGCCCGAGGGCAACCCGAAGGGCTACGAGGCCGCCTCGCCGCTCGCCAGGGCGGCGGCGCTCGACGCGGACCTGCTGCTGATCCACGGCACCTCCGACGACAACGTGCACATCGCCAACACGCTGGCGTTCGTCGCGGCGCTCGTGAAGGCCGGCAAGCCCTACGCGCTCCAGGTCCACCCGCGCCAGCTCCACGGCTTCCGCGCGCGGGAGGACCGCATTGCGCGCGACCACGAGATCCTCGCCCACTTCGAGAGGACGCTGCAGCCGGGCACGGCAACGGCCGCCGCACCGGCGGCCGCCGGCGCGACGACCCCGCCCTAGCGGCGGCGGGCGCTCGCTCCCGGCACGACCTTGAGGCGGCGGCCGAACGCCGCCTCGAAGCGCGCGCCGAGACCGCGCACGGCCCACGACGGCAGCGAGCTCACGCGCACGACCGCCTCGGCCCCGCGCACGCGGCAGTCCAGCACGGTCCGCACCCCGGGTGGCGTGCGCTCGGTGATCTCGTCGGCCAGGGCGAGCAGCACCGCGGCGCGCTCGAGCGGCTCCTCGTCCTCGCGCGTGACGAGCGGGGCGAGCGAGCGGCCGAGCCGGTCGTCCTCGTCCCCCGCCTGGCGCACCACGGCCGCGAGCAGCGCGACCTCCCGGTGCGAGAAGCCGGCGAGGTCGGTCGCGAGCACCAGGTCGGCCACGTGCTCGTGGCGGTCGAAGAAGTCGACGGTGCGCCCGATGTCGAGGAGGCGCGCCGCCTGCTGCAGCGCGTCCCTGACCTCGCCCGCCGGCCAGCGCTCGAGCGCTTCGTAGAGCGCTCCGGCGAGCTCTTCGCGCCGCTCGGCGCGCTCCTGCGACCAGCCCACGAAGCGCGCGCCCAGCGCGTCCAGCGAGCGCCGCCTGACCTTCTCGACCGGCTCGAGCGTGTCGCGTGCCATGCTGAGGGCGAGCCCCTCGCGCACGCCCTGCCCCGCCACCACGACGCCCTCCGCGTGCAGCACCTCGACGAGCGTCTCGATCACGAGGCCGCCGCCGACCACCGAGTCGCGCCGGTCCGCGTTCAGGCCGGGCACGCGGGTCCGCTTCTTCTGGCGCTCCGAGGCCAGCTCGCCGTTGATCTGCTGCAGCCGCCGTTCCGCGAGCACGTAGCCGTGCAGTCGCCGGATCGGGTAGCGGCGGGCCCGCTGGTCCACCTTTGCCAGGTTGCGCAGCGAGCCGCCGGTCCCGACGAGCTGCTCGTCCGCCGCCAGCGGCAGCAGGCCGGCCTCGCGCAGCGTCTGGCGCACGTGCTGGCGCAGCTTGCGGATCTCGCGCGGCGTGGGCGGGTCGGAGCGCAGGAACGAGTCCGACACCCGCAGCGAGCCGAGCGGCACGCTCATCGCGCCCAGCAGGTGCCGGTTCCGGAAGCGGCCGACCTGCAGGCTCCCGCCGCCCAGGTCGAAGAAGACACCGTGCTCGACCGCCAGCCCGCCGACCGCGCCCAGGAAGCCGTAGCGGGCCTCCTCGAGGCCCGAGAGGATCCGGATCGTGATCCCGAGCTCGCGCTTCGCACGCTTGATGAAGGGCGGGCCGTTCGCGGCGTCGCGCAGGGCCGAGGTGCCCGCGGCCTCGATTCGGCGCACGCCCGAGCCGAGCGCTATCGCGCGGAAGTCGCGCAGCGCCTCGAACGCGCGCTCGAGCGCGTCGCCCCGGATGCGGCCGGTGCGGTCCAGGTCGCGTGCCAGCCGCAGGGCGGCGCGGCTGCCGGCGAGCACGTGGAGGTGTCCGCCGGCTTCGCGCCGGAACACCATCACGCGGCCCGAGTTCGAGCCGATGTCCACGACGGCGATCGCGTCCTGGCGCGCGGGCCGGCGCCTGACAGGCTCTCGTCGGCTAGGCATGCGAGGGCCCTAAGCTACACGAGGAACAGACCACGAACCAGGGGCCAAAGGACCGACGACGAACCGGGAAGCTGACGGACGAGTCCAGATCCGGGGGCTGCTTCGCAGCCCCCGGGGCGCTACTTCGCGAAGTAGCGCAGCTCCGCGACGATGCTCCGCTTCAGGATGTCGCCGAAGATGTGCTGCTGGATCGTCTCGTTGGTGAGGTTCATGCCCTTGAGGCTCACCGTGAGCTTGCCCTCAGCCAGCTTCACGCCCAGCGTCGCGTTCAGCATCGTGTAGCTGTCGGTGAAGCCCGCGTACGACGCGTTCAGCACGTCGACCCAGAGCGCCTCGTCCGCGTAGTTGACGTTGGCGTTGCCGAAGAAGGTCTTGCCGCTGTAGCCGAGACCGAGGTTGAAGCGGTTCTTCGAGGGCAGCCCGATCTCCTGGACGGGGTATGGGATCTGGCCCGCGTCCGCGCTCTGCGCCTCGGGCGTGTCCTGCCACGAGTAGTTCGCGAAGCCGGTCCACTCGGCGCCAAAGCGCTGGTCGAGCGAGACCTCGATGCCGCGGTTCTTTATCGGGCCCAGGTTCAGGTACGTTGCCGCCTTGTAGGGGATCCGGATCGGCCCCCCGAACTGGGGCGGGACCTGAGCCAGGATCCCCATCAGGAGCGGCGACAGCGTGATCGCCTGCGAGGGCGTCGTGGCCGTCGGGACCGTGACGCCGCGCGCGGGGTTCGTGACGTCGTAGTAGCTCGGCGGCGGGTAGCCCGGCGTTCCCGGCGGATACAGGTAGGTGAAGTTGATGTTGTCGTTCGTGCTGCTCTGGTAGATCGCGAGCCCGACCGTGGTCTTGCCGCCGAAGGTGCCGGTGTAGGCCGCCTCCCACTGGTCGGTCGACTGCTCCTTCATCTCGGAGTTGCCGAACGCGTTCACGGTCGGGAAGAAGGGTGGCGGCACGAGCGCCGCCGCCGGACCGATGAGCGGCTTGAGCGGCGAGAGGTCGACCACCTGCGGGAACTGGATGTCCTGGTTCAGGTAGTTGTTGATGAAGGACGGCGACACGGAAGGCGCGGTTGTAGGACGCGCGGATCGAGTGCGTGGGGGTGGGCTTGAACATCACGCTCACGCGCGGCGAGAAGACCGCGCTTTCGATGTTGCCGAACTTGTCGACGCGGCCGCCCGCCGAGAAGCGGAACTTGTCCACGAAGTATTCCCAGTTCAGGTAGGCGCCGAACTCGTTGCGGTCCGGCCCTTGCGCGAGCGAGATGTCGAAGTTGTTGCGCCGGATGTTGCCGCCGTAGGTGAGGATGTGGCGCGTCGCGACGACGTTCGTGTTGCCCAGCTCGAAGTCGTAGGTCTGGGTCTTGAAGTCGAGCCGGATCGGCCCGAGCGTGTTCGGGTCGGAGACGAGCAGGTTCGGCGCGCTCGCGTCGAGGAAGTTCGCAAAGGCGCTCAGGCGCAGCGCGCCCTTGCTGTAGGAGACGCGGCCGTACGCCATGTAGGACGGGCTCTCCAGCCGGAACGGGCCGATGCCGGTGTGGACGATGCCGGTCGTCCCGTTGTAGCCGCCCTCGTAGAGGACCCGGCCTCCGCTCTTGAAGTCCTGGTCGACGCGGAGCGTGAACTTCGGCTGCTCGGTGCCCTCGTTGCTGAAGCCACCCGGCTGGTTCGCGTCGGGCGGGAAGGTGGCGCCGCCGATCGGCACGCCCCCGGCGACGGCCGCGCCGCTCGCGGTCCGGCACGGGGTGACGCCGAGCGGGTGGCAGTCGAGCGGAACCTGCCCGGTCGGGCGCGAGTAGGGATCCGACCAGAAGTAGCCCGCGTTGAGGCGGTACGACCAGGTGTCGTTGATCGCGTGCGCGTACGAGAAGGCGCCGTTCCACTGGTAGCCGTCGCCGTCTCTCTCACGCGAGCCGCCGTCGCGGTTGAACAGCCCTCCGCCCAGCACCAGCCCGAAGCCCTCGTTCTCGCGCGGCGTCTTGGTGATGATGTTGACGACGCCGTTCACGGCGTTGGCGCCCCAGACGACCGACGCGGGACCGCGCACCACCTCGATCTGCTTGATCTCGCCGGAGGTCGGCGAGGGCACGAGGTCCCAGAGCACGAGGCCGAAGAAGTCGAGGTAGACGGAGCGGCCGTCGACGGAGACGAGCTGCGAGGTCGACAGCGTCGAGGTCGCCTGCCGCGCGGTGAGGTTGATGTCGCGCGCCGACATCTGGATCACGTTGAGGCCGGGCACCGCGCGCAGCGTGTCGGCCATGTTCTGCGCGGGCTGGCTCGCGAGCGTCTCGCTCGTCACGACGCTCATCGTGGCCGGGGCGTCGATCAGCTTCTGCTCGACCTTGCTGGCGCTCTCGACGGTGACTTCTTCCGTGAGCTTCACCTTCTGGTCGGCCTGGTCGGCCGGCGGCTGCTGTGGAGGAGCCGGCGTCGCCTGCGCCTGGGCGCCTCCCGCAGGCCGGGCGTCGGCGGCCCGTGTCGCGGCCGGAGCGCCGGCCAGCAGCAGGCCGACCCCCGCGAGAGCCAGCAGTTCGCGCCTCATCGTTACCTCCTCACCGCGTTGGAATTCGGCCGGCTGACGCGCGCATCGGGGCATAAGCCGGGCAAATGCACGCGATTTGTAGCACAGATCCCCCGGGGCTTCTAGCCACCCGAGACGGACGGGGCGCGCTCGTTTGCCGCCGGCGCCGGCTCTAGCGCGGCTCGCCTGCCAGCGCCCGCAGCAGCTTTTCGTGGATGCCGCCGAAGCCGCCGTTCGAGAGGATCGCCACCGTGTCTCCGGGCTCGAGCTCGGCCGCGAGCGCCGCGACGATCGCCTCGACTTGCGCCACGAAAACGGCGCGCCCTCCCACCCGGTTCGTCGCGGCGACGAGCTCGGCCTCGGAGAGACGCTGCCCTTCCGGGACCTTGCCGGGCAAGTGCGCCGCCGCGACGTAGACGCGATCGGCGGCGGCGAAGGCCCGGGCGAAGTCGTCCTGGAACACCCGCGTTCGCGAGGTGTACGAGCGCGGCTCGAACACCGCCAGCAGCCTGCCCCGTCCCGCGCGCGGGCGCAGCGCGGCAAGCGTCACGGACACCGCCGTCGGATGGTGGGCGAAGTCGTCGTAGACCCGGACGCCGCGCGCCTCGCCCCGCAGCTCGAGCCGCCGCTTCACGCCGCGGAAGGCGGCGAGCGCTCCGCGTACGCTCTCCGGCGGGGCGCCCACCTCGGCGACGACGGCGAGCGCCGCCAGGGCATTGCGCACGTTGTGCGCGCCGGCGAGCGGCAGCTCGAAGACGCCCGCGTCGCGGCCGCGCGCCCCGAGGCGGAAGCGCGTCCCGCCGGGTCCGCTCTCGACCTCCGTCGCTCGCCAGTCGGCCGCCGCGTCGAGCCCGAACGTGACGACCCGGCAGCGGGCACGCTTCAGCGCCGGAGCAAGCGCGGGGCTCTCGCCGCCCGCCACGACGAGGCCGCTGCGCGGGACCACGTCGACCAGCCGACCGAAGGCGGTCTGCACCGCGGCGAGGTCCGGGTAGATGTCGGCGTGGTCGAACTCGACGTTCCCGATCACGGCCACGGACGGCAGGTAGTGCACGAACTTCGGCCGCTTGTCGAAGAAGGCCGAGTCGTACTCGTCGCCCTCGATCACGAAGTCCTCGCCCGCGCCGAGCCGGTAGCTCTGGCCGAAGTCGAGCGGCACGCCGCCCACCAGGAACGACGGCCTGCGGCCGGCCTGCTCGAGCAGGTGCGCGACCAGGCTCGAGGTGGTCGTCTTGCCGTGCGTGCCGGCGACGACCAGCGAGCGCTTCTCGCGCAGGAACTCCTCCGCCACGAGCGCGGGCAGGCTCGTGTAACGCTGCCGGCGGTCGAGCACGGCCTCGACCTCCGGGTTGCCGCGCGACAGCGCGTTGCCGATCACCACGAGCTCGGCGTCCTGCGGCACGTTCGCCTCGGCGTAGGGCGAGCGAACCGGGATCCCGAGCGACTCGAGCTGAGTGGACATGGGCGGGTAGACGTCCTGGTCCGACCCGGTGACCGCGTGCCCGCGCTCCCGAAGCAGGCCGGCGAGCGAGGCCATCGCCGTGCCGCAGACGCCGGAGAGGTGGATCCTCACAGGACGGGAGCCTCGAGCACCTCGAAGCGTGCGTCGCCGCTGCGACACTCGAGCCGCGCGCGCACGCCGAGCGGCAGCGTGACGTTGGGATGCGGCGTGTGGCCGCTCGACAGGCCGAGCGCCACCGGCACGTCGAGCCCGTCCAGGGCCTCGAGCAGCACGTCCTCGAGCCTGTAGTCGTCCTCGAACGACGGCGAGCAGCCCTTCATGTCCCCGAAGACCAGGCCGCTGACGCCCTGCAGCGCGCCGGAGGCGCGCAGCTGCCGCAGCATGCGGTCGACGCGGTACGGCTTCTCGTCCACGTCCTCCAGCAGGAGCAGCGTCGGCTCCTCGCCGCCCCGCCGCGCCCAGGGCGTCCCGGCCGCCGCCGCGAGCAGCGAGAGGCACCCGCCGCGCAGCACTCCCTCGGCGCGGCCGCCGGCCAGCGCGACGAGGTCGTCCGGCGGGCTCGCGTACGGCGCGCCCTCGCCCGTCAGCGCGTGGCGCAGGCTCGCCGCGTCGTACCCCGTGGCGCCCTCGGCCAGCTCGCGCGCGACCATCGGCCCGTGCAGGCTCGGCAGCCCGAGCCGCTCCATCTCGAGGTGCAGCAGCGTGACGTCGCTGTAGCCAAGGAGCAGTTTCGGGTTCCGCGCCATGAGCTCGCGGTCGAGGTGCGGCAGCAGCTGGATGACGCCCGCGCCGCCGCGGGCGCAGGCGATCGCGGCGATTGCGGGATCGGCGAAAAGCGCGTGCAGCTGGCCGACCCGGGTGTCGACGGAGCCGGCCGTGAAGCTGCGGCGCTCCAGGACGCCTTCGCCGAGCCGCGCGGCGAAGCCCAGCCGCTCGAGCTCCGCGACGCCGAGCCGCAGCGTCTCCTCGTCGACGGGCCCCGCCGGGGCCGCGACGCCGATGACGTCGCCGGGGCGCAGCGCCCTGGGCTTGCGCGTCACGTCAGGCCGGCATTCCCGAGGCCAGGGCGATCTGCTCGGCGAGCGCGCGGTGGCGGGGGTCCTCCGCCACCTGTCGGGCCCGCTTCGGGTCGGGGTCGACGTAACCGCCGAGGAAGCGCTCCTTGAGCGCACGCACGCGGGCCTCGGCCGCTTCCTGCTGCTTGAACGGCACCTCGCCCGACTCGCAGGCCCGCACCAGCGCCTCGATCCCCTCCACCTGTGCGTCGTGGCTCTTGCAGAACGCGAGCAGGTCGAGACCGGCGCGCGCGCCGAGCACCGCGATCTGCCCCGGGCGCCAGTGCTTCGCGAGCGCCTGCATCTCGAGGTCGTCGCTCACCACCACCCCTGCGTAGCCCAGCTCGTCGCGCAGCAGGCCGGTGACGAGCGCCGGCGACAGCGTGGCGGGCAGCGTGTCGTCGATCTCGCGCACCAGCACGTGGGAGGTCATCACGCTCGCGACCCCGATCTCGACGAGCGCGCGGAACGGGCGCAGCTCCACCTCGTCGAGGCGCGCGCGAGAGTGGTCGACGGACGGCAGCTCGAGGTGCGAGTCGAGCTCCGTGTCGCCGTGGCCCGGGAAGTGCTTGGCGCACGCGGCGACGCCCTCGTCCTGCAGCCCCTGTGCGAGCGCCGTGCCCATGCGTGCCACGAGCTCGGGGTCCTGGCCGAACGAGCGGTCTCCGATCACCGGGTTACGCGGGTTGGTGTCCACGTCCACGCAGGGAGCGAAGTCGTAGCGGATGCCGCAGGCGGAGAGCTGCTGGGCGAGCGCCCGGCCCAGCTCGCGGGCCGTCTCGACGCTGCCGGTGCGGCCGACGGCGCGCGCCGGCGGCCAGACCGCCCACGGGTCCCGCAGCCGCGCCACGCGGCCGCCTTCCTGGTCGACCGCCACCAGGAGCGGCCGCTCGTGGCCGGCGCCGCGCGCGACCGACTGGAGCTCGCGCACCAGCTCGGCGACCTGCTCGGGTGCTTCGACGTTGCGCGCGAAGAGCACGACGTGGCCCGCGCCGAAGTCCCGGACGAGCGCCTTGACGTCCGCCGAGGCCGCGTGGCCCTCGAAGCCGACCATGAAGCGCTGGCCGACGCGCCGGACGAGGTCCCTCACCCGCCGAGCTTCTTCTTGACGGCCTCGTTCACGCGCTTGCCGTCGACCGCCTTGCCCGTGGCGGCGAGCGTCGCGAGCGCCGCCTTCATCGCCTTGCCCATGTCCTTGAGCGAGGCGGCTGCGGTCTCGGCGACCGCCCGCTCGACGGCGGCGGCGACCTCTGCGTCGCTCACCTCGGCCGGCAGGTAGCCGCGCAGCACGACGATTTCGGCCTGCTCCTTCGCCGCGAGCTCCGGCCGGGCCGCCTTCGCGTACTGCTCGGCCGCGTCCTCGCGCTGCTTCACGAGCCCCTGCAGCACGCGGAGCGCCTCGGCGTCGTCGAGCGAGCCGTGCTTGTCGATCTCCTTGTTCATGATCGCGGCCTTCGCCATCCGCAGCGTGCTCGTGCGCGCCGCGTCCCTGGCCTTCATCGCCGCGGTCAGGTCCTGGGTGAGGCGCTCGACGAGGGTCATGACCCCAGAGGATACCGCGGACCGGTCACTTCGCTTCCCGGCTCCAGCGCGCGAGGAGCTCCTCGAGGCCCGCGAGCTTCGCGAGCGGCGCCTCGAGCTCGAGCAGGAGCGTGTCGCCCTCGCGCCGCAGCAAGGCGCCGCGCACGGCCATGGCAACACCCAGCCGGTCGAACCGGAACGCGTAGCTCGCCGGCACCGCCGCGGCCTCCATGCTCCCCTGCCCTCCGCAGCGGGCGATCGCCCGCTCGACGCCAGAAGCACCCCGGAAGCGGAGCGCTCGCAGCACGACCGTGAAGTCCTGGGGATCGCGCGCCAGGAAGCCGGCTTCGGCCTCCGGGACGGCGGCGCAGGCCGCGTGCGCGGCCGGCTCGGGCGCCCAGCCGTGCGGGAGCACGAAGGCGCCGTCGCCGTTCGGGAACGCGGTGCGCTCGAACGGCGCGTCGCGAGACACGAGTGTCGTCCGGCCCGCGCGCGGCGACAGCAGCGGCGCCGCTTCCAGGCTCTTTAGCGAGCGGCGCAGCAGCCCGAGGTTGAAGGCCAGCGCGTCCTTGGGCCCCAGGTAGCGCGCCACGACCTTCTCGCGCCCGAGGTCCACGATCGCGTACTCGACGCGGAACGCGCGGCCGGCCCGGTCGACGCCCGTGCCCGAGCCGACGAGGCTCGGCGTGCGTCCGGCTTCGAGCGAGGGCGCCGGCTCGTGGCCGGGGGCCGAGCGCGCGAGCGGCCGCGCGCTGGCCGGCACGAAGTCGCGAACGGCCTCGCCGCCGAGGAGAGCTTCCTCGAGCCCCGAAACCGGCCAGGGAGTCTCCCAGCGATCGACGCGGAAGTCGATCTCGCCGACGTCGCCGGCCTCGGCGCTCACCCGTGCCGGGGAGCGGTCGCCGAAGCCGTCCGGCAGGTCCACCGCGAGCTGCTTCCATTCGAGCAGGTGGCGCACTCCCGGCCGCAGCCGCGCCACAGGAAGGCGGTCGGCGAGGCCGGTTCTCTCCAGGAAATCCTTCACCTCGTTCACCGGCACCGCGAAGCCGGCGCCGGCGCTCGTCGCGTCGCGTGCCAGCTTCATCCGCACGACACCGACGACGTAGCCCTCGTCGTCGAGCATCGGTCCGCCGCTGTTTCCGGGCTGCACCAGCGCGTCCGTCTGCAGGAAGCGGGTCGCGCCCGCGTCGTCCTCGCGCGTGGCCGAGAGCGACCCCGCGCTCACGCTCACCTGCGGGATCACGTCGGCGCCCGACCGCCTCGCCACCTCGGTCTGGCGCCCGAACGGAAACCCCAGGACCCGCACCCCCCGCCCGGCCTCGATCGCGTCCGAGTCTCCGAGCGGCAGGTACGGCAGGTCGGCCGCGAGGAGCTGCAGCGCCGCGAGATCGCTCGCCTCGTCGGAGGCCACGACCTGCGCCTCCCAGGTGCCCACGGAGCCGCCGCTGCCGACGACGACCTCGATCCGCTGCTGGTCGAGAGTGACCTGGCCGCCCTCCTCGCCAGTCTGCCCGAGGTCGATCTCCACCACGTGGCGGCTCGTCAGCACCAGGCCGGAGGGAGCGATCACGAAGCCGCTGCCGCTGCCGAGCTCCACGTTCCTCGTGACGATCGGCGTGCCGACGCCGTCGCGGCGCGGCACCACGCGCCGGTCGCCCACGACGCGGACGAAGGCCATCGCGTCGGCCTGGCGCGCGGCGGCGGCCTGGGCCCGGACCGGCGGCGCCGGCAGCAGCAGGAACGCGGCCGCCGCGGCCGCGGGGCCGACGACCGGCTTCGGGCTGCGCATCCCTGTCGCTGAGCTTACCGCTTCCGGAGCGGGACGGCGTCGCGCCCGCCGCTGTGGCGAGCGGCCTCAGCCGGCGCTGCGCTTGGCGTGCTGCAGCGGCAGGCGGACGAGAAGCCAGACGAGCACCGCGAGCGGGACGAGCGACGCCCAGCCCCCCCACGGACCGTCCACCCAGGCCATCGGGGGCACGCCGATCCTGGCGCCGATCGAGGTGAAGCCCGGGACGACGAGCACGAGGCTCGCGAGCAGGACGCCGGTGAGCGATTCTCCGGCGATGAGCCCGGAAGCTACGAGCGTGCCCGTGCCCTCGACCCGGGCCGCTTGCTCCGCGAGCGCTCCCTTCTGCTTCGCGCGCCAGTCGACGAGCGCCTTGAGGCAGCCGCCGAGGAAGATCGCGCCGGTCGTCTCGGGCGGCAGGTACATGCCGACCGCCACGAGCATCACCGAGGGGGCCTTCAGCAGGATCAGGAAGACCGCGAGCGCCATCCCGAACACGATGAGCGCCCACGGCATCTCGCCGCCGACGATGCCCTGGGCCATCTGGGCCATGAGGCCGGCCTGGGGGGCCGGCAGCGCCCGGTCGCCGATCCCGATGCCGCCCATCTTGATGTTGCCTTCATGGAGGATGACGATCGGGAAGACCAGCACGAACGAGGTCACGACGGTGGCAACGATCTCCGCCACCTCCATCTTCCACGGGGTCGCCCCGAGGATCTGCCCCACCTTCAGGTCCTGGATCAGGCTGCCGGACACGCAGATCGCGGTGCAGACCACCGCGGCCACACCCAGCACCGCCGCGACACCCGCGAGCCCTGTGACGCCGAAGCCCACCATGAGCAGGGCCGCGAGGATCAGCGTCGAAAGCGCCAGCCCCGACACCGGCTGGTTCGAGCTGCCGACCAGCCCGACCAGGTAGCCGCCCACCGCCGAGAACAGGAAGCCCGTCAGCATCATCACCACGGCGGCGACGAGCGCGCCCACTACGCTCCCGCAGAAGTGGTAGTAGATGAAGGCCACCGGAACGGCGAGCGCCGCGATCCCGAGCACCACCCCGCGCGCCGGCAGGTCCTTCTCCGTCCGCAGCGGCTCGGCCGTGCTGCCGCGGTGGAAGGCGCCGCGGAAGGCCTGGGCGAGCGACGCACGCATCCGCCACAGCGTCCAAGCGGCTCCGACCAGCATCGCACCCACCGCGATCGGCCGGATCTGGTTGTACCAGATGGTGAAGACCAGCTCGCCGAGCGGCGGCGGACCCGAAGCGGCCCCGAGACGAGCGCCGAAGTCCGGGTTGATGAAGAGGGCGAGCGGCACGAGCACGAACCACGCGAGGACACCGCCCGCGAAGTTGATGGCGGCGAGCTCGAACCCGATGATGTAACCGACGCCGATCAGCGCGGGCGAGATCGACGGCGTCGACCACACGAGCGCCCCGCGGTGCGTGACGTCCCCGAGCGGCGCGCGCCCCGAGTTGAAATGGTGGATGACCGACGTCGGGAACTGCTTGACGATCCCTACGGTCTCGCTGAACAGCCGAATCCCGGACGCGTCTTTCAGCACCTGGATCAGCATCCCGAGGCCCATTGCCCCGAACACGTAGCGTGCACCCGTGTCGCCGCGCTGGCTCGCCATCACGAGCTCGGCGCAGGCGCGGCTCTCGGGGAACGGCAGCCCGGCGTCGACCGAGAGCGTGCGCCGCAGCAGGATGATGAACAGGATCCCGAGCAGGCCTCCCACCAGCAGGATCAGCGATGTCTCCCAGTAGTTGAAGCTCGTCCACAGGCGCTTGCCGCCGACGTTCACCATGACGAAGGCGGGGATCGTGAAGATGGCGCCCGCCACGAGTGCCTCCCCCACCGAGGCCGCGGTCCGCATGGTGTTCTGCTCGAGAACGCTGCCCCGGAAGAACGGCAGCCGGAACGCGGCGATCGCGAGCACCGCGGCCGGGAACGTGGCCGAGACGGTCTGGCCCGCCTTGAAGCCCAGGTAGGCGTTGGCCGCGCCGAGCAGCGCCGCGACCACGACGCCCAGCACCACGGCCTTGAGCGTCAGCTCCGCCAGGTTCTCCTCGGTCGGGACGAACGGCTTCGTGTCGACGCCCATGCGCGTCTCCCAGGTTGTGGAGCGGAGCGGCGATTCTAGCGCGTCCGCCTCAGAACAGCCTGTCGGCGAGCGCCGGCAGCCGTGCCACCTCGTCGGCGGCCAGCGCGGCCCAGTCGGAGCGCCGCCCCTGCGGCAGGCGCGAGCAGGCGAGCCTGCGCTCGTCGATCAGCTCGTCCACCAGGCGGTCGATCTCGCGCATGAAGAACTCGTCGGTGTCGCGCACGCCGTCGGCCTGCGCGCCCGGGCTGTAGGGCACCTTGAACAGGAGGTCGTAGCTCTTCATCCAGCGGTTGACGAGCGGCTCGATCCACTTCTGCCGTCCCGCCGCGAATACGAGGTACGCGTAGTTGTCGAGCACGCTGCGGTCGCACACGACCACCTCGTGCTGCGCCGCCGAGCGGATCTCCTCGGCGATCTGCGTCGTGAGGATCCACAGCTGCGCCTCGAGCGAGGTCTTGCGGTTGATCGGCAGCGGCGACAGGCGCGCCACCTCCTTCACCAGGTCGACGTGCAGCCCGCGCTTCTTCAGC
Organism: uncultured Acidobacteriota bacterium; assembly: GCA_963740655.1. Taxonomy (GTDB): domain Bacteria; phylum Acidobacteriota; class Vicinamibacteria; order Fen-336; family Fen-336; genus DATBSL01. The sequence continues at coordinate 104,600 of CAVUFF010000007.1, read as the reverse complement.
ATCGCCCCGAGGTCGAAGCACAGGGTCGTCTTGCCGACGCCATGCGTCCCGATGAAGGCGACCTTGACCATGGGGCGGCGCATTCTATGCTGTAATCCCCGCGGGGGTTCGCGCGTGTCCGACGTCTACGAGCCGTGGCAGCGCCTGATCGGGATCGTCGTGCTCGGCAAGCGGCTCGAGGTGCCCGAGAACAACCTGCTGCTGCGCCAGCTGCAGTACGTCTGCGAGGACGTCGGCATGGGGCGCTACTGCTGGAACGCCGAGTGCCGCTACTGCGAGGTGTCGTATAAGCGCCCGGGCGACGAGGCCGAGCACAGCGGGCTCGCCTGCCGGCTGCGCGGCTTCGAGGGCATGCGGCTCACGAAGCTCGCGGCCGAGGTGCGCTACAACATGAGCGAGACGCTCGCTCGCGCGCCGCGCGAGGAGGACGCGGCGGCCGGCGCTCCCGAGCCTAGCCCCCCGCGCGAGTGAGCCGCGCCTTCACCTGCCGGTAGGCGGTCACCAGGCTGTTGCGCGTCATCTCGAGGTGGCGCGCGGCGAAGTCGCTCGGGTTGTCGCTGCGCGTCAGGCTGTCCTTCGCGCGCGCCAGGAGCTTCGCGCAGGTCGCCTGCAGGATGTCGTCGGCCGCGCCGCGGCGCTTGAGCGCGTCGAGGTCGCGCCGCAGCTCCTCCGCCACGCGCTCCATCTCCAGCACCACCTCGCGCTGCTGCGCGTCGAGCGGGTAGACGACCTCCTCCGCCTCGCCCGTCGGCGCAGCCGGCGCCTGCGGGGCGCGCGCGGCGGCCTCGGGAGCGAGCGGACGGCCGGCCTTCAGCTCCTGGAACGCGCGCGCGAAGATCAGGGGATAGAGGCGATTGGCGTCCTCGAACTCTTTCTTCGCCTCCTCGTCCCGCGTGCGGTAATAGCGCTCGAGAAGGCTCTTGACGCGGAGGATCTGCCGCTCCTCCTTCTCCTCGAGGATGCGCGGTACCTCGGCGGCGAGCTCCTGGATCCGCTGCGCCACCAGCCGGTTGTGCTCGTGCGTGCGCGTGTCGGCGAGGTCGTGGTCCTTGCCGTAGACGATGCGCGCGGTGGGCTCGCCGTAGTTCGCGTAGGCGATCACGTTGAGGCGCCGGACCCACTCTTCCGCCGCTTCGTCGTACACCGGCCCGCGGTCTTCGACCTGGAGGTGGTAGAGAGTTCCCGTTCGGGAGGAGTGGTTCTTGTTGAGACCCATCACCCGGCAGAGGTGACGTGGGAGGAGTGACCCGTCCGCGGTGGTGATCTCGTCGATCGGCAGCAGTCCCCCCAAATCCCTCGATTCTCGAAGGTTAGCAGAGCTGTCGCGCTCCCGCAACCTGAACCGCTCCGAGCGTCGGCGGGGCGTGAGAGGCACGCCGCGGAGGCCGGTGGCGCAGGTCCGTGTGGCCCCTTTGGCGCAAGCTACTGTTTTTAAACAAGTTATTAAATGAGTGTAATGCGCTAAGGTTTTATGCTTGACAGAGGCTAATTGTGGCCTTATATTAGCTTCCGAACAAGAGTTCCGAGGGCGGCCCCGAGTCGGATCGAACGTGGCCGCCATCGAGCCGCAAAGGCCAGAAGGAGCCACGTAGGAACATGAGCAAGGTGATCGGAATCGACCTCGGCACGACGAACTCGGTCGTCGCGGTCCTAGAGGGCGGAGACCCCAAGGTCATCGCCAACTCCGAGGGAGGGCGCACCACTCCGTCGGTCGTCGCGTTCGGCAAGGACGGCGAGCGGCTGGTCGGCCAGGTCGCGAAGCGCCAGGCCGTGACCAACCCCGAGAACACCATCTTCTCGATCAAGCGCTTCATGGGCCGCAAGTACGGCGAGGTCTCCGAAGAGCAGAAGATGGTGCCGTACAAGGTCGTCCAGGCCAGCAACGGCGACGCGCGTGTTTCCGTCGGCGGCAAGCTGTACTCGCCACCCGAGATCTCCGCGCATGATCCTCCAGAAGCTGAAGCAGGCGGCCGAGGACTATCTCGGCGAGAAGGTGACGAAGGCAGTGATCACTGTGCCGGCCTACTTCAACGACTCGCAGCGCCAGGCGACGAAGGACGCGGGGCAGATCGCGGGGCTCGAGGTGCTGCGCATCGTGAACGAGCCGACCGCCGCGGCGCTCGCCTATGGTCTCGACAAGAAGAAGGACGAGACGATCGCGGTCTACGACTTCGGCGGCGGGACCTTCGACATCTCGGTGCTCGAGGTGGGCGAGGGTGTCGTGGAGGTGAAGGCGACGAACGGCGACACCCACCTCGGGGGCGACAACCTCGACCAGCGGGTGATCGACTGGATCGTCGCGGAGTTCAAGAAGGACCAGGGCATCGACCTGTCGAAGGACAAGATGGCGCTGCAGCGGCTGAAGGAAGCCGCGGAGAAGGCGAAGTGCGAGCTGTCGACGACGCTCGAGACCGAGATCAACCTGCCCTTCGTCACCGCCGACGCCTCGGGTCCGAAGCACCTCGCGCCTCAAGCTCACCCGCGCCAAGCTCGAGCAGATCGCCGACGACCTGCTCGAGCGCTCGATGGGCCCCGTGCGCCAGTGCGCTGAAGGACGCCGGCGTCGAGCCCAAGCAGCATCGACGAGGTAGTGCTGGTCGGCGGCATGACCCGCATGCCCAGGATCCAGCAGCTGGTGAAGGACTACTTCGGCAAGGAGCCGCACAAGGGCGTCAACCCGGACGAGGTCGTGGCGGTCGGCGCGGCCGTCCAGGCAGGCATCCTGGCGGGCGAGGTCAAGGACGTGCTGCTGCTCGACGTCACGCCGCTGTCGCTGGGCGTCGAGACCCTCGGCGGCGTGATGACCCGCCTCATCGAGCGCAACACCACGATCCCGACCAAGAAGAGCGAGGTCTTCTCGACGGCCGCCGACAGCCAGCCCTCGGTGGAGATCCACGTGCTGCAGGGTGAGCGCGAGATGGCGAACGGACAACCGCACGCTCGGCAAGTTCCACCTGACCGGCATCCCGGCCGCCCCGCGCGGCGTGCCGCAGGTCGAGGTCACGTTCGACATCGACGCGAACGGCATCCTGAACGTCTCCGCCAAGGACCGCGCCACCGGCAAGGAGCAGGCGATCACGATCAGCGCGTCGTCCGGCCTCGCCAAGGAGGAGGTCGAGAAGCTCGTGAAGGACGCCGCGGCGCACGCCACGGAGGACCACCAGAAGCGCGAGCTCGTCGACCAGCGCAACCAGGCGGACATCCTCGCCTACCAGCTCGAGAAGCTCATCGCCGACAACAGGGGCAAGCTCGCCGAGGCCGACGTGGCCGCGGTCGAGCTGGCCGTCGCGGAAGCGCGCAAGGCCGCCGCAGGCGACGACGCATCGGCGATCAAGTCCGCGGTCGAGAAGCTGACGCAGGCCAGCCACAAGCTCGGCGAGCTGCTCTACAAGCAGGCCGGATCAGGCGAGGGCGCCCCTGCGGGCGCGGAGCAGGCGCAGCCGCCACCGCCCCAGAACGACGTGGTGGACGCCGAGTACACCGTCAAGGGCAACTGATTTTTTCGTGAATCGAAGGAGGAGTAGCAGTATGGCAATCGTGAGATTTGGAGCCGTTCCGTGACCTGGTGGCGGTCCAGGACCGCCTGAACCGGATCTTCGACGACGCCTTCCGCGGCAACCCGCGCGGTAGCGAGGAGGACTGGGCGCTCGGCGGGCAGTGGGCGCCGTCGGTCGACATCTTCGAGCACGAGGGCAATCTCGTCCTGAAGGCCGAGCTGCCGGGCATCGAGCCGAAGGACGTCGACGTGCACGTCGAGAACAACGTGCTCACCCTGCGGGGCGAGCGCAAGTTCGAGTCGGAGGTGAAGCGCGAGAAGTACCACCGCGTCGAGCGCGCGTACGGCACGTTCAGCCGCTCGTTCACGCTGCCGAACGTGGTCGACACCGAGAAGATCAAGGCCGAGTACAAGGACGGCGTGCTGCAGGTGACGCTGCCGCAGCGCGACGAAGCCAAGCCGAAGCAGATCCAGGTCTTGGTCGGTAAGTGAGCGGGCGAAAGACGCCCAAGGCGAAGTCGAAGCGCCCGGCCGGGCGGGGAGCCTCGTCCCGCCCGGCGCGGGCCTCGCAGGCTGCCACGGGGAGCCAAGCGACAGGAGGACGTCCGATGGCGAAGGTGAAGCCGCTCCGCGACCGCGTGCTGGTGCGCAGGATCGAGGAAGGCGAGCAGAAGGCCGGCGGTATCATCATCCCCGACTCGGCCAAGGAGAAGCCGCTCTGCAGGCCGAGGTGATCGCGGTCGGCTCGGGCCGCGTGCTGGACAGTGGGCAGAAAATGCCGCTCGACCTCAAGGCGGGCGACAAGGTGCTGATCGGCAAGTGGAGCGGCACCGAGGTGAAGCTGGACGGCGAGGAGTACCTCATCCTCAAGGAGGATGAGATCCTCGGCGTCCTTTCCTGAAGCCGGGGGGGCTGCGCCGCCAACAGAACCAGCCACGACCGCGCGGAGTGGCCCCCGAGCGCAAGCGAGGCCAAACGAAGCGGCCTCGGCGTGACGAGGGCGCTTCGTAATCCGGCTACGCACGCAGCTCGTTACCGATTGCCCTGATGATCGAAGGAGATTGAGATGGCGAAGGACATCGTCTACCGCGAGGACGCGCGCGCGGCCGTGATCGCGCGGAGTGAACGCGCTTGCCGACGCGGTCAAGGTGACGCTCGGCCCGCGCGGCAGCAACGTCGTGCTCGACAAGAAGTTCGGCTCCCCGCTGATCACCAAGGACGGCGTGACCGTCGCCAAGGAGATCGAGCTCAAGGACCCGATGGAGAACCTGGGCGCGCGCATGGTGCGCGAGGTCGCCTCCAAGACCTCCGACGTCGCCGGCGACGGCACCACCACCGCGACGGTGCTCGCCCAGGCGCTGCTGCCGCGAGGGGCTCAAGCACGTCACCGCGGGCGTCAACCCGATGTCTCTCAAGCTCGGCATCGAGAAGGCGGTCGCCACCGTCACGAGCGAGCTCCAGAAGCTCAGCAAGCCGGTCAAGGGCAAGGCGATCGCGCAGGTGGGCACGATCTCGGCGAACAGCGACGAGACGATCGGCACGATCATCGCCGAGGCGATGGAGAAGGTCGGCAAGGACGGAGTCATCACCGTCGAGGAGTCGAAGTCGCATGGAGACGAGCCTCGACGTGGTCGAGGGCATGCGCTTCGACCGCGGCTACCTGTCGCCCTACTTCGTCACCGACCCCGAGCGCATGGAGGCCGTGCTCGAGGACCCGTACCTCCTGATCTTCGAGAAGAAGATCTCGGGCATGAAGGACCTCCTGCCCGTGCTCGAGAAGGTGGCCCAGCAGGGCCGGCCGCTCCTGATCGTCGCCGAGGAGGTCGAGGGCGAGGCGCTCGCGACCCTGGTGGTCAACAAGCTGCGCGGGACGCTCAAGGCCGCGGCCGTCAAGGCCCCGGGCTACGGCGACCGCAGGAAGGCCATGCTCGAGGACATCGCGATCCTCACCGGCGGCAAGGCCGATCACCGAGGACCTCGGCATCAAGCTCGAGAACCTCAAGCTCGAGGACCTCGGCAGGCGAAGAAGATCACGATCGACAAGGACAACACCACGATCATCGAGGGCGCCGGCACGGCCAAGACGATCGAGGCCCGCGTCAAGCAGATCCGCACCCAGGTCGAGGAGACGACCTCCGACTACGACCGCGAGAAGCTGCAGGAACGGCTCGCCAAGCTCGTCGGCGGGGTTGCCGTGATCAAGGTCGGGGCTGCGACCGAGACCGAGATGAAGGAGAAGAAGGCCCGCGTCGAGGACGCGATGCACGCGACCAAGGCCGCGGTCGAGGAGGGCATCGTCCCCGGCGGCGGCGTCGCGCTGCTGCGGACGATCCCGGCGCTCGACAAGCTGCTGAAGGACGAGAAGGACCTCCCGCACGACGTGCGCGTGGGCATCGAGCTCACCCGCCGTGCCATCGAGGAGCCGGCGCGCTGGATCGCGACGAACGCCGGCCAGGAGGGCACCATCGTGGTCGCCCAGGTGAAGGCAGCCAAGGAAGCCGACCACGGCTACAACGCGCAGACCGGATCGCTATCGAGAACCTCGTCGAGTCCGGCGTCGTCGACCCGACCAAGGTCGTCCGCACGGCGATCCAGAACGCCTCGTCGATCGCGTCGCTGATGCTCACGACCGAAGCGGTCGTGGCCGAGATCCCGGAGAAGAAGAAAGACGCTCCGCCGCCCCCGGGGATGGACGACTATTGATCTCATGGCCGGATGGGAGCCCGTCGGACGCTCCCATCCGGCCATATCTAAACGGTCCGTAAACCCGTTTTCGTTGTCCGTTCTGTTGTCCGTTTCCGTTTCGTCCCCCCTGGTTCGTCGCCCGTCCAGGCGCCGTTTTCCGTTCGTTTCGGCTGCCGTTTGTACGTTCCGCACCCCCGTCCTCCAGAGAGGACGTGGGCAACACAACTTTTCACGTGGGCATCGCGTCAATCCCTGTGAATGCGTCACTTGGAGGGTCGTGTCTTCGCGGAGGATAGGCATCCGGATTGCTCGCTAGGCTATACTGTGCGGCTTCCGGGGAGACGGCGCAGGACCCAGTGGGAAGCAGGACGGGGTCGCAGGCGTACTTGCTTGAGGGCGAGGGGTTCCTCGCCGCGGAGGTTTGAGGCTCGATGAGAACGCGCACTCTGACGATCGGGTCGTTCTTCTCGATCGCGATGGCCGCAACGCTCGTGGGGGCGCTCGTCACGTCCCAGGCCCGTCGTCCCGAGCCCGTCGCCGCCAGCAGCGTGGAGGCACCCCAGGCGCGTGCGGCAGCCGCACCGCTCGGGCTCGACACCTTCCGCGACATCGCGCGGACGATCAACCCGGGCGTCGTCAACATCAACACCTCGAAGACGGTGCGCCTGCGCCGCAACCCGTTTCACGACTTCTTCGGCCTGCAGGACGACGACAACGGCCAGTCCCCTGTCCCCGACAACGACCGGGGCGGTGAGCGACGCACGCGCACCAGCCTCGGCTCGGGCTTCGTGATCGACGACCAGGGCTACATCCTGACCAACCGCCACGTGATCGAGGGCGCGGACGAGATCAGCATCTCCTTCCCCGACGGCAAGCGCTACGAGGCGAAGGTGGTGGGCCAGGACGCCCGCACCGACGTCGCGCTCGTCAAGATCGAGCCCAAGGGCAAGCTCACCCCGATCCCGCTCGGCAACTCCGACGGCGTCGAGGCCGGCGAGTGGGTGATGGCGGTGGGCAACCCGTTCGGGCTCGGCGGGCAACAGCGTGACGGTCGGCGTCGTGTCGTTCAAGGGCCGCGACCTGGAGCTCGGCGTGCGCAACACGTCGGTCGACATGATCCAGACCGACGCCGCGATCAACCCCGGCAACTCCGGCGGTCCGCTGATCAACGCGCGCGGCGAGGTGGTCGGCATCAACACGATGATCGTCACCGGCGGCGCGCAGGCGAGCGCGGGCGTCGGCTTCTCCGTCCCGATCAACGTGGCACGCGAGATCCTGTCCGCAGCTGCGCGAGAAGGGCAAGGTCACGCGCGGCTGGATGGGCGTCACGATCGGCCCGATGAGCGAGGACCTGGCGGCCACCTACGGCCTGAGCGAGGCGCGCGGGACGATCGTCAACTCGGTGACTCCCGGCTCCCCCGCCGACAAGGCGGGCACTGCAGCCCGAGGACGCCATCCTGAGCGCCGACGGCCAGCCGATCCGCGGACAACGGCGAGCTGTCGCGCCACATCGCGTCGCTGCCGCCCGGCAGCACCGTCAAGCTCGACTTCGTGCGCGGCAAGGGCAAGAAGAGCGCATCCGTCACGCTCGGCGTCTTCCCCGACCTGGCTGGGGACGACAACGCGCCGACGGGCGGGCACGCGAGCCTGGGGATGACGCTTCGCGACCTGACGCCGGTGATGGCGGAGCGGATGGGCCTGCCGCGCGACACCAAGGGCATCGTGGTGATGGAGGTGGAGCCCGGCGAGGCCGCCGAGAACGCGAACCTCTTCCGCGGCGACGTGATCGTGAGCGTCAACGGCCAGCCCGTCGCCAGCACCGGGGACTTCGAGCGCCAGATCGCCGAAGCCAAGCCGGCCGGTCTCGCGCGCCTGCGGGTCTACAACCAGCAGGTCGAAGGCTATCGAATGATCGCACTCAAGCTCAAGTGAGGACCCAAATGTCACGCAAGGACGAAACCATCGACCGCGAGCGCTACCTGCTGCTGAAGGGAATGCTCGAGGACAGACGGCGCGAGATCCACGAGAAGCTGCGCTCGCTGCGCGAGGCGCTTCCCGCGGCCGCCACGCACGACGTGCGCGACGCCGAGGAGCAGAGCGTCGACGAGTTCGTGCAGGAGGTCGACCTCGCCTTGATGCAGATGAAGTCGGAGACGCTCAAGAAGATCGACCAGGCGATCCAGCGACTCGAGCAGGGCAACTACGGGCGCTGCGAGGAGTGCGACCAGGAGATCACGTCCGCGAGGCTGCGGGCGCTGCCGTTCGCGGTGCGGTGCCGCGACTGCCAGGAGGCGAGCGAGGACGCGGTCCGCTACGAGCGCGAGGCGAAGGCCTTCGCGCGGCTGCAGAAGGAGCTGGCGAGCGTGACCCTGCGCACGGGAGCGCGGGACTGAGGAGGGCGATTGAGCGACGAGCGCAAGCCTGACTTCGAGTCGGAGGGCCTGCACGAGATCGACCTGGCGGACGTGGGCGACCGCGAGGTGGGCGTCCTGCCGCTGCGAGACACGCTCTTGTTCCCGCAGGCCGTGCTGCCGCTCGCCGTCGCGCGCGAGAGCTCCGTCACGCTCGTGAACGACGCCGTGAAGGAGCGCAAGGTGATCGGCGTCCTCACCCAGCGCGACCCGTCGGTGGACGAGCCGCTCGAGAGCGACCTCTACGGCGTCGGCACGCTCACCCACATCCACAAGATGTTCCGCTTTCCGGACGGCTCGCTGCGGCTCGTGGTGCAGGGGCTGCAGCGCTTCCGCATCGTCCAGGTCACCCAGTACAAGCCGTTCCTGAAGGCGCGCGTCGAGCTGATCCGCGAGCCGGTGCCAGCCGAGCAGGAGGTCGAGGTGCGCGCGCTCGCGCAGAGCGCGCTCAGCTTCTTCCAGCGCGTGGTCGACCTGTCGCCCACGCTGTCGGACGAGCTCGCGACGGTCGCCGCCAACCACCTGCAGCGGCCCGAGCAGCTCGCCGACCTGATCGCCGGCAACCTGCCCACGCTCACCACCGCCCAGAAGCAGGAGTTCCTGGAGACGCTCGACGTGCGCGCACGGCTCGAGCGCGTCAACAAGGTGCTGGTGAAGGACCTCGAGGTGCTCGAGGTCGGCAGCAAGATCCAGAGCCAGGTGAAGAGCGAGCTGCAGAAGAACCAGCGCGAGTACTACCTGCGCGAGCAGATGAAGGCGATCCAGAAGGAGCTCGGCGACAGCGACGACCAGCAGCGCGAGATCTCGGAGCTGCGCGAGAAGATCGAGGCCGCCGGCATGCCGGAGGACTCGAAGAAGGAGGCGCTCCGAGAGCTCGAGCGCCTCTCGCGCATGGCCCCCGCCGCGGCCGAGTACACGGTCACCCGCACCTACCTCGACTGGGTGGTCTCGCTGCCCTGGAGCAAGCGCAGCGAGGGCGAGATCGACCTGGTCAAGGCGAAGGAAGTCCTCGACAACGACCACTACGACCTCGAGAAGGTCAAGGACCGCATCCTCGAGTACCTGGCGGTGCGCAAGATGAAGCCCGACATCAAGGGCCCGATCCTGTGCTTCGTCGGCCCGCCGGGCGTCGGCAAGACCAGCCTCGGCAAGTCGATCGCCTCGGCGCTCGGCCGCAAGTTCCACCGGCTGAGCCTGGGCGGGATGCGCGACGAGGCCGAGATCCGCGGCCACCGCCGCACCTACATCGGTGCACTGCCGGGCCAGATCATCCAGGGGCTGCGCCGCGCCGAGAGCAAGAACCCCGTGATCATCCTGGACGAGATCGACAAGGTCGGCGCCGACTTCCGTGGCGACCCGACGGCGGCGCTGCTCGAGGTGCTCGACCCCGAGCAGAACAACACCTTCAAGGACCACTACATCGACCTGCCGTTCGACCTCTCGGAGGTGCTGTTCATCACCACCGCGAACATCCTCGACACGGTGCCGCCGGCGCTGCGCGACCGCATGGAGGTGATCCGGCTCGCCGGCTACACCGAGGAGGACAAGCTCCACATCGCGCGCCGCCACATCATCCCGAAGCAGCTCGACAACCACGGCCTCGACGCCGAGCAGGTGGCCTTCGGCGACGAGGCGCTCGTGAAGCTCGTCCGCGAGTACACGCGCGAGGCGGGCCTGCGCAACCTCGAGCGCGAGGTTGCGAGCATCATCCGCAAGGTCGCGCGCAAGAAGGCCGAGGGCCAGAACGAGACGGTGGCCGTCACGCCCGAGAAGGTCGAGGAGTTCCTCGGGGCGCCCTACTTCCTGCGCGAGGAGGAGATGACGGAGCGCACCCAGATCCCGGGCGTCGCGACCGGCCTCAGCTGGACCGCCGCTGGCGGCGAGGTGCTCTACATCGAGGCCAGCCAGATGTTCGGCAAGAAGGGCCTCACGCTCACCGGCCAGCTCGGCGACGTGATGAAGGAGAGCGCCCAGACGGCGCTCAGCTGGGTGCGCGCCCACGCGCGCCAGCTCGGCATCGAGGAGTCGTTCTTCGAGCGCGTGGACCTGCATCTGCACGTCCCGGAGGGGGCCATCCCCAAGGACGGGCCGTCGGCCGGCATCACGCTCACGACCGCGATCGTCTCGCTGCTGACGGGGCGGCCGGTGCGCCCGCGCATCGCGATGACGGGCGAGATGACGCTCTCGGGGCGCGTGCTGCCCGTCGGCGGCATCAAGGAGAAGGTCCTGGCGGCTCACCGCCTCGGCGTCAAGGAAGTCCTGCTGCCGAAGCGCAACGAGAAGGCCGTCAAGGAGGACATCCCCGAGAACGTCAGCCGCGACCTCAGGGTCCGGCTCGTCTCCTCGATCGAGGAGGTCCTCGAGGCGGCGCTCCTGCCCGGCGACCCGAAGCCGGTCCGCGACCGCGAGTGGCAGCTGCGGCTGTCTAACTGATTCTTTTCTGAGGGGGGCTGCGTCGCCCCCCTCAGACTCCCCGCTCGTTTCGGGCGCGTGACTCCCCCGTCGCTCGCAGCCCGTTACGGGTTACCGGTCCCGGCTGTCTGGAGCTGCGGCGGGCGCAGGCAACGGCGGGCCGACCGCGAGGTCGATCGTCCCTCCGACGAGCAGCAGCGCGAGGACCGGCGCGGCGAAGCTCCTGAAGAGACCGTCGATCCGGGGACGGCTCCGGGCCAGGACGTCGAGCACCAGCACGACGGCGAGCGCGGCGATCCAGACACAGGCCAGGCGCGCGTCTCGGTCGGAAGCGTGCGTCAGCGACGGCAGGTAGTCGCCGAGCAATAGGCCGTCCGAGACTGCGGCCCAGAGCCGCGTCGGTCGGTTGCCCCGGTTGAGCAGCAGCCGCGCGGACGGCTCGGCCACCAGCACGGCAGCGAGCGCCCAGCCGAACACGACCAGCCCCGGCCACCAGCGCACGAGCCCGCAGCGGCCCATCACGACGCGACACGCGACGCCGACGGCCAACGACGGCAGCAGCGGCACCAGGAAGCGCGCCGGCGGGCACTGGCCGCCCCACCACATCCGCCAGGTCGTCGCCGGGACGAGGATCGCGAGCCCGACGAGCGCGCACGCCCACGCCTCGCGCCGACGCAACAGTCCCCCCGCTCCGGCCAGCGCGAGCAGGAACACCGGGGCGATCGGCAGCAGGCCGAACGAGCGGTCGAGCAGCAACCCGGCGAGCGCGCGCCAGGTGACGACCTGGGCGTCCGGCGGGACGCCGCCGCCGTAGATGGCGAGCGGCGTGGGGACTCCGAAGACGGACAGGTAGTACAGGCCGAAGACGGACGCCGCGGTGCCCGCCGTGATCAGGAACGCAGCGAGCGCCTGCCCGCGCAGCCGCCAGGCGGCGACGAGCCCCAGCGCGCCCGCTGCCGGGATCATCTTGAGGTGGAGCCACGGCAGCGTGGACGCGACGAGGGCCGCCGCCACCGCCGCTCCCACGCCCGGCGCACCCGACAGGAGCAGCAGGCCGAGCCCGACCGCGAGCGCCGAGGGCACCTCGGTGTACAGGTGGAACGCGTAGAAGAAGAGCGGCGGCCCGGAGGCCGCGAGCCACGCGACGAGCGCCGCCTCCCGGTCGCCGGTGGCTCGAAGCGCGAGCTCGCGGCACACGAGCGCCGCGGCCGCGGCGATGAGCGCCAGCAGGCCGACGCACGCCGCACGCCCGCCGAGCGCGTACGCCGGAGCCAGCAGCAGCGGAAGGCCGGGGCTGTGCGCGGGATACGGGCGGCCGTCGGCGCGCGGCGCGCCCCAGTGCGGCCGCAGCGGACCCGGCATGAACTCGGCCCACTCCTCGCCCTCGTACTCGTCGCGCAGCTCGAGGTCGTGGTCCCGCCAGAGGCTCTGGGCCATCACCAGGTAGTGGGGCTCGTCGCCCGAGACCTGGATGCCGGCCGCATAGTGCAGCCCGACCCCCCCGTAGACGGCCGTGGCGACGACGAAGAGCGGCCACGAGGGCCCGCGCGCGAGCGCCGCCGTCGCTTTTGCCGCGCTGGGACTCGCGAGCCGCGCCACGGCCACGGCCAGCGCGATGCCCAGCACCAGGATCGCCCCGCGCCCGCGCAGCAGGCCCAGAACCGGCAGTCGGGCGACGAGCGCGTCGATCCTCGCGAGACCGAGCGGGAGAAGCGTCGCGAGCACGAGCTCCAGGACGGAGCGCCGCTCGAGCCGCGGATTCTGCATCGCCGCGGATCGTACATGAGAACCACAAATGCCGTCGTTTGACGGCTCTCGCGGCCCTCGGTCATCATGGCCGTTCGATGCTCTGCCCGAAATGCGCCGCCGAGAACCCGGTCGACTCGACGCGCTGCGCCAAGTGCTCCGACTCAGCTCTCGGTCGCGGTGCTCGAGGTGATCCGCGGCGACGTGCCGGAGAAGATCCGGTTCCTGAAGCCCCGCGCTCGTACCAGGTGGGCCGCGCCCGCCACAACGACATCTCGCTCAACGAGCCCTCGATCTCCAAGCTCCATGCCCGGATCGACTACCAGGACGGCCGCTTCTACGTGGAGGACGCCGGCAGCCTGCACGGAGTCTACGTGAACGCGGCCAAGGTTGCGGCGCGCGGAGCTGGTGCCGGGCGCGCAGGTCCAGCTCGGCAACGTCACGCTCAAGTTCTCACCGCTCGGCAGCGAGAGCGCCACCGGCGCGATGGCCAAGCTGCCCTGGGTCGAGCAGCAGCAGCTGCTGCTGTCCCTCGTGCAGACCCTCAACGCCACCCTGGTGCTGAGCCAGGTGCTGGAGCAGGTGATCGACGCCATCATGCACATCACCGGCGCCGAGCGCGGCTTCCTGCTGCTGGCCGACCCCTCCGCCCGACGGCGCCCGCTATCCGAGCGTCGCGGGACTCCGGCTGCGCGTCGCGCGCGGACGTGGCGGACCCTCGGCGCCGAACGGCCACGGCATCTCGGTGCCGATCGTGCGCCGCGCGCTCGAGTCCGGCGACGTGATCCGGACGCTGCGCATGCGCGGCGAGGCGCTCGAGCCGCTGGCCGCCCCGTCCGAGCAGCCCGAGGACGACACGCGGCCGGTGCAGTCGATCGTGTGTCTGCCGCTGCGCTCGCCGCGTGCCGGCAGCGACGGCGACGGCCACTTCCCGCGCGCGCTGGGCGTGCTCTACGTCGACAACGCCGGCTCGGCCGAGCCCTTCAGCGAGGACGCGCTGCGCGCCGCCGAGGCGCTCGCCCGCCACGCGGCGCTCGCGATCGAGAACGCCCAGCTGTTCGAGCGCGAGCAGCGCACGATCGAGGAGCTGCAGAAGGCGCAGAAGCAGCTGCTGCAGTCGGAGAAGCTCGCCACCATCGGCCAGATGGCGGCCGGCATCGCGCACGAGCTCAACACCCCGCTCACCTACATCATGGGCAACCTGGAGCTGCTCGAGCTGCCAGGAGCTCGACGCCTTCGCAGCGCGAGATGCTGGCCTCGATCGCCCGCGGCGCCGAGCGCATCCGCGCGCTCGCGCAGCGCCTGCTGGCCTTCAGCCGGCCCGCGCGCGAGGAGATGACGCCGCTCGCGCTCAACGACGTGATCGAGCGCAGCCTCGAGCTGTGCCAGTACCAGATCGCGAGCGGGCGGGTGACGCTCGAGCAACGCTCTCGCCCGACCTGCCGCGCGTGCTCGGCGTCTCCAACCAGCTCGAGACCGCCCTCATCAACCTGGTCGTCAACGCCGTCCACGCGATGGGCGAGAAGGGCGGGGCGCTCCGGGTATCCTCGCGCCGGCGCGGCGACGACGTCGAGATCGTCGGTGGCGGACGACGGCCCGGGCATTCCCGAGCGCGTGCGCACCAGTGTCTTCGAGCCCTTCGTGACGACGAAGCCCGAAGGCAAGGGTACGGGGCTCGGCCTCTCGACGGTGCTCATGATCGTCGAGCGCCACAACGGCCACGTCGACTTCGACACCGAGGAGGGCCGCGGGACGACCTTCCGCATCACGCTGCCGCCGGCGCCTCTTTAGGGGGGACACTGCGTCGTGTCCCCCTCTCACCCCCCGCTACGCTCGCCGGAGTGAATCCGGCTCGCTCCGCCGCCCGTAGCGGTCGGCTCTACTCGGAGATGACCAGCTCGCCCCTTTCGCGGTCAGCTTGCGCGCCCGTCTCCAGGCAGCAGTAGAACGCCAGCGTTCCGGTTCGCTCGAGCGTGAGCTCGAGGCGCGTCGGACGCCCGCTCGCGACGCGCTTCTCGATCCGCAGCGCGTCGACCGCGAAGCAATGCTCGCCGTCCTCGCTGGTGAGCGTGAGGTGCGTCGTTTCGCCACGGCGCAGCACGATCCGCGACGGCTCGAAGCCGCGGCGCGACACCTTCACGTCGACACCCGGGCCCGCAACGGGAGCGGCCGCACCCAGCGTCGCGGCCGTGGCCACGACCACGGCCGCGAGCGCGCGGCGCGGCGTCTCCCGCCGGCGCACGTCAGCGCCGGTCGCCACCTCGCCCGTGCTCGCCGCCCCGGCCGTGGCCGCCGCCGCGTCCCTGGCCGCCGCCACCGCGCCGGTCACGGTCCCGGTCCCGGTCGCGTCCGCCGCCGCCGCCGTGGCCCGAGTGCGAGCGCTCGTGCGAGTGGCCGCCAGCGTCGCCGCCGCCCGCCGCGACCGCCGCGCCCTCGGCCGCCTCGAGCAGCGCCTTGCGCGACAGCCGGATCTTGCCGGACGGGTCGATGCTCACCACCTTGACGAGCACCTGGTCGCCTTCCTTCACCTCGTCGTGCACGTCGTTGACGCGGTGGTGGGCCATCTCGGAAACGTGCAGCAGGCCGTCCGTCCCCGGCAGGATCTCGACGAACGCGCCGAATTCGACGACGCGCACCACCTTGCCGAGGTAGCGTCTTGTTGAGCTCGGCTGTCGCGGTGAGCTCCTCGATGATCGCGATCGGCCTTGCGCGCGGCCGCCTCGTCGACCGACGCGATCGACGACGCGCCCGTCGTCCTCGATGTCGATCTTGCAGCCGGTCCGCTCGACGATCGAGCGGATCATCTTGCCGCCCGGCCCGATGATGTCGCGGATCTTGTCGACCGGCACCCGGATCGTCAGGATGCGCGGCGCGTAGGGGCTGATCTCGGTGCGCGGCTGCGCGAGCGCCTCGAGCATGCGGTCCAGGATGTGCATGCGGCCGACGCGGGCCTGCTCGAGCGCCCCGGCCATGAGCTGCGGCGCGAGTCCGTCCACCTTGATGTCCATCTGCAGCGCGGTGATGCCGTGCGCGTGCCGGCGACCTTGAAGTCCATGTCGCCGTAGTGGTCCTCCTCGCCGGCGATGTCGGTCAGGACCTGCGTAGCGGTCGCCCTCCATGACGAGGCCCATCGCGACGCCCGCCACCGGGCTCTTGATCGGCACGCCGGCGTCCATCAGCGCGAGCGTTCCGCCGCAGACGCTGGCCATCGAGGACGAGCCGTTCGACTCGAGGATGTCCGAGACGATGCGGATCGTGTAGGGAAAGGCCTCCTCGGGCGGCAGCATCTCGCGCAGCGAGCGCTCGGCGAGCGCGCCGTGGCCGATCTCGCGGCGGCCGGGACCGCGCAGGAACTTCACCTCGCCGACGGAGAAGGGCGGGAAGTTGTAGTGGAGCATGAAGCGCTTGCGGTACTCGGCCTCCTGCACGGTGTCGATGATCTGGGAGTCCTCGGAGGTGCCGAGCGTGACCGTGACGAGCGCCTGCGTCTCGCCGCGCGTGAAGAGCGCGGAGCCGTGCGTGCGCGGCAGCACGCCCACCTCGCTCGTGATCGCGCGGATCTCGTCGAAGCGGCGGCCGTCGAGGCGCCGGCCCTGGTCGAAGATCTCGCGCTGCAGCAGCTTCTCGCGCAGGCCGTCGTAGACGGCCGGGACCGCGGCCTTGAGCTCGGCCTGCTCCTCGCGCAACGACGGCCAGCGTAGGCGTCCCTGACCTTCTTCATCTGCGCGTACGACTCGAGCTTGCCCTTGATCCGCATCGCCGCCAGCAGCGGCTCGGTCAGGGCACCCTCGATCGCCGCGACCAGCGCCGGATCGACCAGCTTCTTGGCGTGCGCCCGCTTGGGCTTGCCGGCGCGCGCGCGCAGCTCCTTCTGGAGCGCGACGATCTGCTTGATCACCTCGTGGCCCTCGACGAGCGCCTGCGACCATCACGGCCTCGCTCACCTCGTTGGCGCCGGCCTCCACCATCACGATCGCGTCCTCGGTGCCCGCGACCAGCAGGTTGAGCCGGCTCTTGGCCTTGAGATCGGCGGTCGCGGGATTGACGACGCACTGCGCCGTCCCAGTAGCCGACGCGCACGGCGCGCCACCGGCCGCTCGAACGGGATGTCGGAGATGTAGAGCGCCGTCGAGGCGCCGATGATCGCCAGCGTGTCGGAGTCGTTCTCGAGGTCGGCCGAGAGCAGCAGGCCGATGACCTGCGTCTCGCAGGCGTAGCCCTCGGGGAAGAGCGGCCGCAGCGGGCGGTCGATCATCCGCGAGGTCAGGACCTCCTTCTCGTTCGGCCGGCCCTCGCGCTTGAAGAAGCCGCCGGGGATCTTGCCGCCGGCGTAGGTGCCCTCGCGGTAGTCGACCGTGAGCGGCAGGAAGTCGACTCCCGCTTTCGGCTCCTTCTGCGCGCAGGCCGTCGCCAGCACCACGGTGTCGCCGAGGCGCACCACGACCGCACCGTCGGCCTGCTTGGCCATCCGTCCCCGTCTCGATCGACAGGGTGTGGCGGCCAAGGGCCATTTCCACTCTTTCCATTTGTCTCTTCTCTCCGCTCACCGCCGGCGGCCGCCCTCGCGGTACGCCGGGAACAGGAGGAGCGGGCCTATGGACGCACGCCGCCCTTCATTGCGGGCGGGCTGCGCCGCGGCCCCTAATGCCAGGTCAGGTCGATTTACTTGCGGATGCCCAGCTTGCCGACCAGGCCGCGATAACGCTCCAGGTCCTTGCCCTTCAGGTACTCGAGCAGCCGACGGCGCTGGCCGACCAGCTGCAGCGAGCCCGCGACGCGAATGATGGTCCTTCGGGTGGGACTTGAAATGCTCCGTGAGATAACTGATCCGCTCGCTGAGGAGGGCTACCTGCACCTCGGGGGAACCCGTGTCCGTTGCGTGGGTCCGGTAACCCGAGATCGACCTCCGTTTTCTGGGCCTTGCTGAAACTCACCGAACTGACCTCCCTTGTCTCCTCTTTCCTCTCTTCAATCAACGGGAGAGAATACCACGCGCCGCGAGCGCTTGTAAACTCTTGGACACCCTCGACCTCCTCCCCTTCCTGGCGTTCGCCGCGAGCGGCGTCGTCCTCCCGGGCCTCGCGCTCCAGCGCGCGCTTCGTGTCCCGATCGACCCTTCGCTCGTCCTGCCGCTCGGCGTGCGCCTGGTGCGCGGGAAGCTTCTGGCTGAGCCTCCGCCTCGCCCTCCCCGCCCTCTTCCCGCTCGCGCTGGCGCTGCTCGTCGCCGCGGCGCTCCTCTTCGGAAGCGGACGCCTCCAGGCGGCGGCCGGCCCCTCGCTGCGCGGCGCACTGCCCCCGATCCTCGCTCTCTTGGCGCTGCTGTCCGTGGCCCAGTACCGCTGGAACCGCGTCGATCCCGCCACGGGCGAGTTCCTGCTCGACCCGCTCGTCACGTCCGACTCCGCCTTCCACGTCGGACTCACGCACGAGCTCGTCGCGGGCTATCCCCCGGAGGTCCCAGGCGTCTCCGGCTACCCGATCGGCTACCACCTCGGTACGGACCTCGTGCGCGCGGCCGCCCGGCGCTGGGCGGGCGTCTCGCCCTGGAACTCCCTCGCGCGGCTCGACGTCACGCTCTTCGCGCTCGCGCTCGTGCTGGCCGCGCGCGCGCTCGCCTCGCGGCTCGGCGCGCCGCCCTTCGCCATTGCGCTCGCGCCCTGGACGCTCTTGCTCGCGGACTTCTCCTTCGTCTTCGCGCGAAACCCGCAGGCGCACTGGTGGGCGGACCTGCTGCGCGGCAACCTGCTGCTGTCGCTCGTCTACGCCAACCCGCTCGTGCCCGCGCTCGCGCTGGCCTTCGGATGCCTCATAGCGCTCGCGCGCCACGCCGAGTCGGGCCGCGCCCGCGCATCTCGCTTTGGCCGCCGTCCAGGCCGCGGCGGTGCCCTGCTTCAAGGTCTTTCTCGGCGCCCACCTGCTGCTCGGGCTCGGCGCCGCGTTCCTGCTCGCCCGCGGCGCGCCGCGGCTCCCCCTGCTCGTCGTCGCGGCTCCGGCCGCGCTCGCCACCGCGTACCTCGCGCTCGGACAGGGCGGCGAGACCGTGGCCGTGAGCCTCGCCCCGCTCGACCTCGTGCGCGTGACGCGCGAGACGCTCGGGCTCGATCCGCTCCACGGCGCCGCGCTCGCCGGCGCGGCGCTCGCGTGGCTCGCGCTCTCGCTCGGCCTGCGGCTCGTCGGCCTGCCCGAGGCGCTCGGCGCGCTGCGCGGCCCGCAGGTCGCCTCGGCGCTCGCCGCGATGGCGCTCGCCGGCTGGCCGCTCGGCCTGCTACTGCGCGTCTCGGCGCCCGAGGTGCTCGCAGGGCAGAAGGTCGTGAACGACGCCGCGTACCTCGTCGAGCAGTCCGGTCCGCTCCTGTGGTTCTTCGCCGCGATCGCCATGGCGCGGGTCTGCACCAGCGCGCGCCGCCGTGCCGCGGCCGTAGTGGCGCTCGTCCTCTTCGCTGCGCCCGCCACGCTGCAGTACGCCTTCAAGAAGGCGACGACGCCCCCCGACCGGATGCCCGCAGCCATGGTGCGCGCCATGGACGCGCTCCGCGCTGCTTCCCGCCCCGGCGAGGTCGTGCTCCAGCGGCCGGGCGGGCGCTACCCGCCCGCGCCCGTCGTCCTCGCCGGCCGCCGCGTGACCTACGAGCGCTTCACGCCCTACCTGACGCAGTTCGTCGCGAAGGCCGACCTCGAGGCGCGACACGAGACGGTCTTCCGCTTCTTCCGCACGGAGGACCCGACCGAGGCGATGCAGATCGCGCGCTCTCTCGGAGCCTCGTACCTCGCGCTCTACGGCAGCGACCGCGTACGCTTCGACACCACGGGCCTCCTCGAGCCGATCCACGAGGAGGACGGGGCGAATGTGTACCGTATCGTCGAAACGAAACGATGAACCAGGGAACGGGCAGCGAGGAACGGACAACGAACAAGAGCTAACGACGGCCTGGACTGGCTTTCGGGGGGTTTGAACACCCCCCGAGCCCCCCGTTAGAACGCAGCGGGATAGCAGCTCGCGCGATAGATGCCCGGGCCGATTCGGACGTACTTGTCCTGGTAGTTGACGTCGAACTGCTCGCTGACCGTGTTCGAGCCCAGCTTGACCGCGATCTCCTCGCCGTCGTCCTTCGCGCAGTAGCCCTTCCTCGCCATCGCCTCGACGACCGCGCCATGGTAGGCCGGGATGCTCTTGACTGCCGGCCAGTTCGTTCCCGGCGCCACTTCGGCGAAGTTGAAGAGCTCCGGCCTGTCCTTCATCAGCTGCTCGACCGCCGCGGTGACGTCCCCGATGTAGCGGCTGTCGTCTTCGCGAGCGCAGCTCACCTCGCGGCTCGAGGGCAGCGGGCAGCCCGCGGGGGACGGCGGCAGCGGCGCCCGCGCCGCCGCCGACGGCACGACGGACGGGCTGCACGTGGTGCGATAGCTCCCGGGTCCGAAGCGCGCCTGCGCCCACGAGGTCAGCACGTGGAACTGCTCGCTCGACGTCGCGCGATCGGTCACGGTGAGCTCCTCGCCGTCGAACTCCGCGCAGATGCCCTGGCGGTCGAGGATCCTGATGAGGCCGACGTAGTAGGCGCCCGAGCTCTTCACGATGTCGCCTTCGAAGACCGCCGGCTGCTCGGCCTGCAGCGTCCGGATCGCGCGATCCACGATGTCGACGTAGTCCGACCCCTCGATGCGGCAGCCGGCGTTCGGATTGCCCACGGGGAGCTTCGCGCAGCTCAACGAGAGCGGCGAATCGACGAGCGGTGTCGGCGCGGGCGTCGGCGCTGCCGGCATGCTCACCGGCGGCTGCGTGGGACCGGCAGAGCCGCCGCCTCCGCAGCGCCCAAAGGAGAGTCCCGCCACCGCGATCCATAACATTCTCGACGCACGCCGGCTCGATCTCGTCATGTTGAACGCCTCGAGCAGTCGTTCGCGTTCACCAGCCCTGCTAGAACGCCGCCGGGTAGCACGTCGCGCGGTAGATGCCCTGGCCCTTGCGCACGTACTTGTCCGAAAGGTTGACGTCGAACTGCTCGCTGAGCGTGTTCGAGCCCTTCTTGACGGCGATCTCCTCGCCGTCGTTCTTGGCGCAGTAGCCCTTCGTCACCAACACGGCGACGACGGCGTCGTGGTAGGCGGCCAGGTTCTTGACCGCCGGCCAGTCGGTTCCCTGGGCGCGGTCGTCGAAGTCGAAGAGCTCGGGCTTCTCCTGGATCACCTGCTCGACGGAGGCCGCGACGTCGCTGTAATAGCGGCTCTCCGCCTCTCGGCTGCAGGACACCTCGCGGCTCGACGGCAGCGGGCAGCCGGGCGGGGGCAGCGGCAGCGCACCCTCCGCGAGCGGGATCACCGACGGGCTGCAGGTGGTGCGATAGCTCTGCGGCCCGAACCGCGCGATGCTCGAGGACGTGAGCACGTGGAACTGCTCGTTGGAGCTCGGCCGGTTGGTGACGGCCAGCTCCTCGCCGTCGAACACGGCGCAGATTCCGTCGCGGTCGAGAACCTTGATCAGGCCCACGTAGTAGGCGCCGCTGCTGAGGACGCGGTTGCCGTCGAAGATCTGGGGCTGCTCGCCCATCAGCGTCCGGATCGCCTTGTCCACGGTGTCCACGTACTCGGAGCCCTCGGGGCGGCACGGCGCGTTCGGGTTGCCCGGCGACAGCCTGGCGCAGCTCGCCGACAGCGGCGGGTCGGCGCTCGGAGCGGGCGTCGGCGTGGGCGTCACCGGCGGCGGCGTCACGGGTTGAGTCGGGCCTGCTCCCGAGTTGCCGCCGCCACAGTTTCCGAGCGCAAACGCCGCAGCGGCGATCAGCCCCAGTCCCGAAACACGCCATGCCACCTGCTTCATCGTCCACGCCTCCAAGGTGCCGCCATCGCGGCGTAATAAAACACGCAACTTTAGCACGCAGCTGGCAGATTCAACTCGTAAAATCTCGCTAAGCAAGGGTTTTTTCGACGCGCCCTCAGCCGAGGAGCACCACGTCCGGGTGCAGGACGCGCCGGCGCGGCAGGCTCGACGAAGAGCCGTCGTCGCCCCCGCGCGCCACGGCCAGCGCCAGCAACTCGCCGCCCTCGTCCATGACCCGCACGCGCGCATCGCTCGTCTGCGGGAAGCCCGAGAGCACGTGCTCCGCCGCGAGCTCGCGCCCGTGACTCACGAGCCTGCGGCCCTCGGCGCCGACGCGCACCGCGGGCCACTCCGGGAGTAGCCGCGCCATCGGCACGACGCTCTCTATCGCCCGCGCGAACGTGTCGCCCGGCACGGCCGCCTCGAGGCCGAAGCCACCCGAGCGCGTGCGCCGCAGCGCTGCGAGGTGCGCGCCGCAGCCGAGCCGCTCGCCCAGGTCGCGCGCGATCGCGCGCACGTAGGTCCCGGCGGAGCAGCGCACCTCGAGCTCGAGCACGTCCGCGTTCCGCGCCAGGAGCTCGAGCGCGTACACCGTGACCGGGACGGCGGCGCGCGAGACCGCCTCGCCCCGCCGCGCCAGCTCGTAGGCGCGCCGGCCTGCGACCTGCTTGGCCGAGAACGCGGGCGGCACCTGGTCGAAACCGCCCACGAGCCCGGCGAGCGCGGCCTCGAGCTCGCTGTCTCCTGCCGCGGCGTCCCTCACCACGCCGCCGCGCTCCGTGGCCAGCGGCTCGCCCGTGAGGTCGTCGGTCGTCGTCGCGAAGCCGAGGCGCACCGTCGCCCGATAGGTCTTCTCTCCCGCCGCGAGAAAGCGCGCGAGCCGCGTCGCGCGGCCGAGACAGAGCGGCAGCACGCCTGTGGCGAACGGGTCGAGCGTGCCGGTGTGGCCGACGCGGCGCGTGCCGAGCACCCGCCGCGCCCGATCCACGATGTCGTGCGAGGTCGGGCCGGCCGGCTTGTCGACGACCAGGACCCCGTCCACCGGCGGAGCTACTCCGGCGTGTCGTCGCCCTCGGGCTCGCGGTCCGCTGCGGGCGCCGAGGAGGAGCGCCGGCGCTCCTCGTCCAGCAGGCGCGCCACGCGGTCGGTAGCGTCGAGGCCCTTGTCGTAGCGGAAGTCGACCTCGGGAGTGTGGCGGATCCGGAGCCGCTTGCCGAGCTCGCGCCGCACGAAGCCGCTCGCCTGCCGCAGCGCCTGCAGGCTCTTCTCGCGCTCCGCCTCGCTGCCGAGCACCCCGACGTAAACACGCGCGTGGCCGAGGTCGTGGGCGAGCTCGACGCGCGTCACGGTGACGAAGCCCAGGCGCGGATCCTTGAGCCCTGAGGCGAGCATCTGCGCCACCTGCTCGCGGATCTCCTCGGCCAGCCGCTCCGCCCGCCGGCCCATCTAGAGGATCTCCAGCTGCTGGTCCACCAGCAGCACGTCGCGCGCGGTCGCCGCCTCGCCCGCCACGGCCGAGAGCGTCGACTCGAGGTGGCCGTGGTCCGTGTTCACCGAGACCACCGCGAGGCGGGCACGCTGCCAGAGGTCCTGGTGCTCGACCTCCGCGACCGCCACGTTGTGGCGGTTGCGCACGCGCGTCTCGAGGCTCCGGAGCGCCTGGCGCTTGTCCTTGAGCGAGCGCGCGCCGGGAAAGTGCAACTCGAGCGTCAGCAGGCCGATCACCATGACCCAAGCCTACTACTACGGCCTCAGAACGTGCCCGAGAGCACCAGCTGTCCGCCGCTGTATCGGATCCGGCCGCCGAGCTCGCTCGAGAGGAGCGTGCGGTCGTAGCGAAACTTCGTATAGACGTACTGCACGCCGACGCCGAGGTTGCGCAGCGGATGGAAGAGCACGGCCGCGCGGCCGTCGGTCACAGCCGCCTCTGAGTCGCCGGGCTTCACGACGATGTAGCGGAGATCGCCGCGCACCAGGAATCGCCGAGCCGGCCACCAGTAGAGGTACCCGCCGAGATCGCCGGTGATCTGCCCCAGGCTCTTCGAGATGTCGAACGGGGCCGAAACGGACCCGATGGGCGTCGAGGCGCTGCCCTCGCCGCGGATGCCAGCCGTGACCGACAGGTACCCGATGCCGAGCGACGGCCCGATCTCGATGCGATCGTTCTTGTAGGCGGCGAAGCGATAGACGCCCGACACGTAGCTCGAGCCCACGTGCGTGGCAGCCGACGCACCGGCGTGGATCACGTGGTCGCCCCAGGTGATGTCGCGATCGAGGGTCCGGGTGTCGCCGTCGCGGTTGTTCGCGTACCAGCTCAGGCTGAACAGGTGCCGCCGCCACGGGCGAAAGAAGCCCTCGAGGTAGAAGCGCGTCGCCGTGTCGGGCAGGTCCAGCGACTCGAAGTTGACGGGCTGCGCTCCGCCGCCCGTCTCGTCGAACGACAGCTCGGTTTTCGAACCGATGCGAAAGCCGCCCGCCTCGATGCGGAAGCGGTCGGGCACGTCGGTATAGCCGGGAGTCTGTGCAAGTGCGGCGCTCGCGACGACGAAGCAGGCTGCGGCGAAACACGCGACCAGCGAGCGATCCTTGAGCCTCACGATCAGCCCCTCCTTCACCAGCCCCCAGAGAACGATGCGCACGGCCCGTTTCTAGGTCAGGGTCTCCTTCACGCGCTCGGTCGTGAAGAACTCGATCACGTCGCCGGGCTTGACGTCGTTGTAGCCGGCGATCCCGATGCCGCACTCCATGCCGGACTTCACCTCGCTCGCGTCGTCCTTGAAGCGCTTGAGCGAGCTCACCTTGCCTGTGTGGATCACGACGTTGTCGCGCAGCAGCCGCACCTGGGCCGTCCGCGTGACGCGGCCGTCCTGCACCATGCAGCCGGCGATCGTGCCGACCTTCGAGATCTTGAAGGTGTCGCGCACCTCGGCCGCACCCAGCCGCACCTCGCGCAGCTTGGGCTCGAGCAGGCCCTCCATCGCCTTCTTCATCTCCTCGGCGACGTCGTAGATGATCGTGTAGAGCCTGAGCTCCACCTCGTCGCGCTCGGCGATCTCCGCGGCCTTGCGCTCCGGCCGGACGTTGAAGCCGATCACGATGGCGTTCGACGCCGCCGCGAGCAGGACGTCGCCCTCGGTGATGGCGCCCACGCCCTGGCGGATGATGCGGACCTTGATCTTCTCCTGCGGCAGCTTGGCGAGCTGGTCGGCGACGGCCTCCAGCGAGCCCTGCACGTCGGCCTTCAGCACCAGCAGCAGCTCCTTCAGCTGGCCCTCGGCGATCGCGCGCCCGAGGTCCTCGAGCCGCACGCGCGAGGAGGCGGAGAGCGCCTTCTCGCGCAGCTTGAGCTGGCGGAAGTTGACGATCGACTGCGCCTTCAGGCTGTCGGTGACGCCCAGCAGCTGGTCGCCCGGCTCCGGCAGCGACGGCAGGCCCAGGACCTCAACCGGCGTCGACGGACCCGCCTGCCGCAGCCGCGCTCCGCGGTCGTCCACGAGTGCTCTGATCTTGCCGGTGACGGCGCCGGCGACGACCGTGTCGCCGACGCTGAGCGTGCCGTCCTGAACCAGCACGGTCGCCACGGGACCGCGGCCCTTGTCGAGCCGCGCCTCGAGCACGGTGCCGAGCGCCGGCTTCTTGGGGTTGGCCTTGACCTCCTGCAGGTCGGCCACCAGCAGCAGCATCTCGAGCAGCTGCTCGAGCCCGATCTGCTTCTTCGCCGAGACGTTGACGAAGACGTTGGTGCCGCCCCACTCCTCGGGCATCAGCCCGCGGTCGGAGAGCTGCTGGCGCACGCGGTCGGGCTGCGCGTCCGGCTTGTCGACCTTGTTCACGGCGACGACGATCGGCACGCCGGCCGCCTTGGCGTGGTCCATCGGCCTCGAGCGTCTGCGGCATGACGCCGTCGTCGGCGGCCACGACCAGCACCACGATGTCGGTCACCTTGGCGCCGCGCGCGCGCATCAGCGTGAAGGCCTCGTGGCCGGGGGTGTCGAGGAAAACGACGCGTCGCGTGCCGACGTCCACGTGGTAGGCGCCGATGTGCTGCGTGATGCCGCCGGCTTCGCCCGCTGCGACGGCGGTCTGGCGGATCGCGTCGAGCAGCGAGGTCTTGCCGTGGTCGACGTGGCCCATGACCGTGATCACGGGCGCGCGCGGCACGAGGTCTTCCGGCTTCGACTCGACCTCGCCGACCTTGAACTGCTCCTCCTCGAAGGACTGGATCTGCGCCTCGTAGCCGAACTCCTTGCAGATCTCGATCGCGAGCGCGGGCTCGAGGCTCTGGTTCACGGTCGCCATGATCCCGCGCGAGATCAGCGCCTTCATGATGTCGCGCGACTTCGCGTCCGGCATCTTGTCCGAGAGCTCCTTCACGGTCACGCCCTCGGAGAGGTTGATCTGGCGCAGCGGCCCCGTGTAGACGGGCCGCTCCTCGCGCTGGACGACGATCGGCGTGCCCTTCTTCCGCGGCGCCGGCCGTCCCACGGGGCGCGGGGGCGAGGGCGGGGCCGGCCGCCCGTAGGGCGACATCGGCCGCGCCAGCGTTCCCGGACGGCCTGCCACCGCGTGCGGCGAGCGCGGCAGAGCTCCGCCCATGGCGTGCTGGCTCGTCGGGTGCGGGCTCGTCGGATGCGGACCGGCCGGCCGCGGCGGCGCGATCGGCCGCAGCGGCCGCGGCGGCACGGGACGCGGCACGACGCGGGCCGCGGGAGGCGCGGGCGCGGCAGCGGCGGGCTCGGGCGCCGGCTCGGAGGCCGCGGCCAAAGGCGGAGGTGCTGGAGCCGCGGGCGCGATCGGCCGGACCGGACCGGTCAGGCGCGCCGCGGTCACCGTGGTGCGCACGGGGCCGGGCGCAGCTGCCGGCGGCTGCGGGGCCGCCGCGGGCTCGGGCGCGGTCGGCGCGGCTTCGACGTCCTCGGCGGCGGGCGCCTCGGCCTCGTCGTAGACCGGCTCCGGCTCGTCCTCCGGGATCTCGACGCGGATGATCGAGCTCTTCGGGGCGAGACGCGGCGCTCCCGGGGCGTGCGTCAGCACCGTCCCCGCGGCGTCCTGCGCCTTCTCCGGCTCGGGCTTGCGCCGCCGCCCGGCCTTGCGCTCCTCGGCGGCGAGGCGCGCCTCCTCGGCAGCCGCCTCGCGCGCGGCGCGCTCGGCCGCGACGCGCTCCTGCTGTGCGCGCTCCTGGCGGTCGCGCTCGTCCTCGTCCTCCTCGCTGCCGTAGACGCGCTTCTTCTTCGCGGTGAGCGCGTCGATCTTGAGGATGCGGCGAAGTTTGTCGGCGGTGTCCTCGTCGACCGAGCTGGAGGCGGTCTTCACCTCGACCCCGAGCTTCTTCAGGCGGTCGATGACCTCCTGGCTCGGGAGATTCAGATCCCGAGCGAGCCCGAAGACCCTAACGTTCGCCATCCGCCCCACCCTCCTCAGCTGCACCCTCTGCCGTGGCCGCTGCCGTCGCGGCCGCGGCTTCGGCCTCCGACCCCGCGCCCTCCGCGGCGGACGGTTCCGCCGCCTGGTCTGCCGCCGCCTGGTCTGTCGCGGCCTGCTCCGCCGCCGCCTGCTCTGCGGCGGCCTGCTCCGCCGCAGCCTGCTCGGCGGCCTGCTCCGCGGCGACACGCTCGGCCTCGTACGCCGCGTCGCGCTCGTCCCACTCGGCTTTCGCGAGGGATGCGGCCTCACGGATCGTCTGCACTGTCTTGGGCCCCACGCCCTCGAGCCCGCCCAGGTCCTCGTCGCCCATCTCGGCGAGGTGGTCGAGCCCGTGGATCCCGGCCTCGACCAGCTTCTGCACGACCGCTTCGGCGATGCCGTGCGCCTCGAGGCTGCGGATCTCGTCGACCGCCCGGGCCATGCGCGCCATCTCGGCCTCGACCTCGCGGCGCTTCTCTTCCTCGCTCTTGATGTCGATGCGCCAGCCCACGAGCTTGGCGGCGAGGCGGACGTTCTGGCCCTTCTTGCCGATCGCGAGGCTCAGCTGCTTGTCCTCGACCACGACCTCCATGATGCGCTGCTCCTCGTCGACGATCTGGACGCGGCTCACCTTGGCGGGCGAGAGCGCGTTCAGCACGAAGGTGGTCGGATCCTCGCTCCACTCGACGATGTCGATCTTCTCGCCGCGCAGCTCGCGGATGATCGACTGCACGCGCGTGCCCTTCATGCCGACGCAGGCCCCCACCGGGTCGACGTCGCGCTCGCGCGAGATCACCGCCACCTTGGCGCGCTCGCCCGCCTCGCGCACGGCGCCCTTGATCTGGACCGTGCCGTCGTAGATCTCGGGCACCTCCATCTCGAACAGCTTCACGAGCAGCGCCGGGTCGGTGCGGCTCACGATCACCTGCGGGCCCTTGGCCGCCTTCGCCACGCGCACGATCGCGACGCGCACGCGGTCGCCGGTCTGGTAGGCCTCGGCGCGGCTCTGCTCCTTGCGCGGCAGGAGCGCCTCGGCGCGCCCGAGGTCGACCACGAAATCGCCCATCTCCTGGCGCTTGACGATCCCGTTCACCACCTCGCTCACCCGCCCGGAGTACTCGGCGAAGACGTTGTCGCGCTCGGCCTCGCGCACCTTCTGGAAGATCACCTGCTTCGCGGTCTGCGCCGCGATCCGGCCCAGCACGTCGGTCGGCTTGGGGAACTCGATCTCCTGGCCGAGCTCGAGCTCGGCGCCCGGGAAGAGCTGCCGCGCCTCCTCGAGCGAGAGCTGGGTCTCGGAGATCTCGACGAGCTCCACCACCTGCTTGACCGCGAAGACCTCGATCTGCCCCGTCTCCTCGTTGAAGCGGCTGCGGAGGTCCTCCGCGCCCTTGTAGTACTTCTTGGAGGCGGTGAGGATCGCATCCTCGATGGCGGCGATGATCACGTCGGGATTGATGTTCTTCTCCCGGCTGATCTGCTCGATCTGCTGACGCAGCTGATTGGCCATCTCGCTCTCTTCGCTCGCTATCCGTTCTTCGGGAACTCGACCTCGAGACGCCCGTGGGAGACCTTCGCGAGCGGAACGCGCGCGCTCGCCTTCTCACCGACGAGCTCCAGGGTCACGATGCCGTCGTCGCACGCGACGATGCGGCCGGTCCAGTGGCGGCGCCCCTCGACGGGCTCGTAGCTCGACAGCCGGGCGAGCCGTCCCACGAAGCGCCTGTAGTCCGCCTCGCCGTGCAGCGGGCGGTCGAGGCCGGGAGAGGACACCTCGAGGGTGTAGCGCCCCTCGATCGGGTCCTCGGCGTCCAGGATGGCGGAGACCTCTTCGGAAACGGACTGCAGAGAATCGAGGCCGATCCCGCCGCCCGGCTGGTCCACGAACAGCCGGACGAGCTGGGCGCCCTGCGCGCGCTTCAGCTCGACGTCCACGAGCTCGAGCCCGCGGTCGGCCGCGACCCGTGCCGCGACGGACCTCACCCGCTCGATCGCGCCACCCTGCCGCGTCAGTTTTCCCTCCAAAAAAAAGAGTGGGCGAGCCCACTCCGGTCCAGCGCCGGTAGCCAGAACGTAAAGTGTAGCAGGGACGCGGGGCCCGCCGCAAGAATCCCTCTGCAATCCCCTTGAAGTGGCCGTCTTCTCCGAGGTATACGTTTGCGCGAACCCGCCGGATTTTTCAGCTGCAGACGTTCTCGATTCGAAGGAGGAAGCCTTTGCCTAGCATCCGTTCCGGCCGTCTCGCGGGCCTTCTGGCCGCGCTCGCGCTCCTGCTCCTGCCCGGCCTCGCGCTCGCCCAGTCCCAGGCGAACACGGGCGTCATCGAAGGCACCGTGAGCGACCCGACGGGCGCCGCCATCCCGGGAGCCACCGTGACCGTGAAGAACACCGCGACCAACCTGGAGCGCACGCTCACCACCGACGCGGACGGCCGCTTCCGCGCCCTGCTCCTGCCGCTCGGCCCCTACAAGCTGACCGTCTCGCTCAAGGGCTTCGCGACGCTCGTGCGCGAGGGCATAGCGCTCACGGTCGGCCAGTCGGCCTACTTCGCGCTCACGCTCAAGGTCTCGAGCGTGCAGGAGGAGGTCGTGGTCCAGGCCGACTCGCCCGTGATCGAGACGACGCGCGCGGAGTCCTCGACGCGCATCAGCCAGGAAGCGATCAAGGGCCTTCCCAACAACGGCAGGAACTTCCTCGACCTGACCAAGCTCACGCCCGGCGTGAGCATCGTCCAGGGCCCCGACGGGGACGAGCTCACGATCAACGGCCAGAAGGGCATCTACAACAACGTCTCGGTGGACGGCGCCGACTTCAACAACCCCTTCTTCGGCGAGCAGCGCGGCGGCCAGCGCCCGCCCTTCACCTTCAACCTCGACGCCGTGCAGGACGTCGTGGTGGTGGCCTCGGGCGCCAACGCCGAGTTCGGCCGCTCGAACGGCGGCTTCGTCAACGTGGTCACCAAGTCCGGCACGAACGAGATGCACGGCACGCTGCACGCCTACTTCAAGGACGACGCGCTCAGCTCGCCGCCCAAGAAGGCCGACGGCTCCGAGTCCGACAAGTTCCCGTTCTCGCAGCAGCAGTTCGGCTTCACGCTCGGCGGGCCGATCGTGAAGGACAAGGCGTTCTACTTCATGGCGCTCGACTACCAGAACGCCGACTCGACGAAGCAGACCGACGCGGGCCGCATCGAGCAGCGCGTGGTCGACTACTTCGCGAGCCTGGGCAGCCAGGGCGAGAACGGCTCGATCGACCGCACCAACGACGCCCGCGTGTTCCTGGGCAAGATCGACTGGCAGCTGGCGCCGAAGCACCTCGCCACCATCCGCTACAGCTACACCTGGTCCGAGCAGCAGAACGGCACCTTCGACGTCGACTCCTGGGGCGTGAGCGCGAACGCAACCGAGAAGGACTCCTCGCACGCCGTCACCGGCTCGCTGGTCTCGAACCTGTCCTCGTCGCTGCTCAACGAGTTCCGCTTCCAGTGGGCGCGCGAGAACCGGCCGCGGCCCTACAACGGGCCGGACATCACCGGCCAGACCCGCCCGCTGCCGGACACGGCGTTCGACTTCGCGCACTCCTACCGCTTCGGCGAGCCGTTCTTCATCCCGGTCGACTACTTCGACGAGCGCATCCAGTTCAACGACAACATCTCGGTGATCAAGGGCCGCCACGCGCTGAAGGCTCGGCGTCGAGTACAACCGCGTGCACTCGAACCAGACGTTCCGCGGCTTCCAGAACGGCCGCTACATCTTCGGCTCGACCGACGGCTTCCTGAACTACGCCAGGAACCCGAAGTACGTCGAGTGCTCGAACGGCGCCACCTCGGAGACCGGCAGCTGCCCCACCGGCAGCGACATCACGGGGCCGCTGCTCCTGTTCCTCCAGCAGTTCGGCGTCGGCGGCCTGTCGGCCGAGGAGGCGGGTACCCAGGACATCCCGCAGACCGAGCTCGCCGTCTTCGCGCAGGACAAGTGGCAGCCCAACCGCCAGCTCACGGTGAGCTACGGCCTGCGCTGGGAGATGCAGCAGCAGGCCGACATGATCACGCCGCCGAGCGACGTGTTCTACGCGCCGTTCATCGGCCAGAGCGTCACGAACGCGTTCGGCACCTGGCGCTTCCCGTCGGACGGCACGATCCCCTCGGACAAGGGAATGTGGCAGCCCCGGGTCGGCATCTCATGGGATCCGAGGGCCGACGGCAAGACGGTCGTGCGCCTGAACGGCGGCCTCTTCTACGGGCGCGTCCCCGGCCTGGCGCTCGCCTCGTCGCGCTCGACGAACGGCAGCCGCGCGCAGAACGCCTTCCGCGCGAGCTTCTTCAACGGCTTCGGCGTCACGCCGCCCACCTATCCCAACCTGCTGCCGGCCGAGGCTGGACAGGGCGTGCCCGACCACCCGGGCGTCTTCGTGTTCGACGACAACTTCCAGAACCCGCGCACGTGGTCGGCTTCGGCCGCGGTCGAGCGCGAGCTGGTGACGGACCTGGCCGTGCTCGTCCAGTACAACTACGCCAAGGGCGACGCACCTGACGCGCTTCATCGAGCGCAACGACGCCGCCTTCGGCTGCCCCTGGGCCACCGGCATCAACGGGACGAACGGGATCGCCTGCGGCACCTCGGGCGGCGCCGGCCTCGACGAGCGTCGAGTCCACGGCCAAGAGCAACTACAACGGGCTCACCTTCGGCCTGACCAAGCGCATGTCGAACAACTACCAGTTCCAGGTCAACTACACGCTGTCCTGGGACAAGTCCGACGACGACAACGAGCGCGATCCCGTTCACCTTCCGCTACGTCCGCTACGACCACCTCGCGCCGAGTACGGCTACTCGGATCGCGACCAGCGTCACCGCCTGAACGGGTTGCTGCTGTGGCTGGCGCCGGGCGAGGTCAACGTCAACCTGCGCTACTCGTACCGCTCGGCCCAGCCGCAGTCGCTGAGCGCGACGGGGGCGGTGTCGCAGTCCGTGTTCGGCCCGGCCTCCGACCGCATCCGCGCCGACGGCTCGATCGTCGAGCGCAACGTCGGCCGCAAGGACAACACCTACTCCTCGCTCGACCTGCGCCTCTCGCGCGAGTTCGCGCTCGGCAAGCGCGTGTCGGTCGAGCCGATCGTCGAGGTGTTCAACCTGTTCAACTCGAAGAACCTGCTGGTGCCGCAGACTACGAACCTGGTCTTCAACTTCGACGGCACCATCGCGAGCGGCCTCGGCGCTCCGCGCCAGATGCAGCTCGGAGCCCGGCTGATCTGGTAATGCACACGGGGCCGGCCGCAAGGCCGGCCCCGTCTTTCCGGCCGTGTGACTGAGGCTCGTGCTCGTGCCTGACGAGGTGCGGACGTCGATCGACCAGGACTTCGGCTTCGGCGCCCGGGTCGCCCGCGAGAGCCGTCGCCGCCTCCTGAATCGCGACGGCAGCTTCAACGTGGAGCGCAAGGGGCTGCCCTTCCTGCGCTCGTTGAACCTGTATCACCTCGTGCTCACGGTCTCGTGGCCGCGCTTCTACATGTTCTTCGCCGCGCTCTACTTCCTGATGAACCTCGCCTTCGCGAGCGGCTACTACCTCTGCGGGCGGGGCGCGCTCGAAGGCTCGACCGCGCGCATGCCGGTGGAGCGCTTCGAGGAAGCCTTCTTCTTCAGCGTCCAGACGCTGGCCACGATCGGCTACGGCCGCCTGAGCCCGAACGGTCTGGCCGCGAACGCCCTCGTCACCGTCGAGGCGCTCGTCGGCCTGGGGGGCTTCGCCCTCGTCACGAGCCTGCTGTTCGCGCGCTTCTCCCGCCCGGAGGCGCGGCTGTTGTTCAGCGCGCAGGCCTTGGTGTCTCCCTACCGCGGGGCGACCGGCCTCATGTTCCGGCTCGCCAACGCGCGCCGCAGCCAGCTGCTCGAGGTCACGGCCACGGTCAGCCTGTCGCGCCTCGAGACGGTGGACGGCCAGCGCGTGCGGCGCTTCTACGAGCTGGCGCTGGAGCGCAGGCGCGTCGTCTTCTTCCCGCTGCACTGGGTGGTCGTCCATCCCATCGATGCGGCGAGCCCGCTATGGAACCTGGACGAAGCCGCCTTTCGCGACTCGGACGCCGAGGTGCTCGTGTACCTCACGGCCTTCGACGAGACGTTTTCGCAGATCGTTCACGCGCGCAGCTCCTACAAGTTCCACGAGGTCGTCTTCGGCGCGCGCTTTGCCGACATGTTCGAGAAGCGCGACGACGGCACGCTCGCGATCGACCTGCGGCGGCTCGACCGGATCGAGCCTGTGGCCTGAGCAGGCCTGCCCGAGCGCCCCTCGGGCGCGGCTAGACGATCCTCGCGACCAGGTCGTAAGGGTGCGCTTGCGTGACCTCGCAGCTCACGAACGATCCCGGCTCGGCCGTGCCGTCGTTGACGATCACCTGCCCGTCGATCTCCGGGGCCTGGGTCGCGAGCCGGCCGCGCAGCAGCAGGTCGCTGTCCGCGTGCGTGCCTTCCACCAGCACCTCGACCCGCTGTCCGACTCGCGCGCGGTTCCGGCGCAGCGACAGCTTCTTCTGGAGCGACATCAGCTTCCGTCGCCGCGATTCCTTGACGCGCGCCGGCACGCGGCCGGCCAGGTCCCAGGAGGTCGTGCCTTCCTCGTCCGAGAAGGTGAAGACGCCCACGTTGTCGAAGCGGCCGGCCTCGACGAACCCGAGGAGCTTCGCGAAGTCCTCGGCGGTCTCGCCCGGGAAACCGACGATGAAGGACGTCCGGATCGCGACGCCGGGGACGCGCTCGCGGATCCGCTCGATCATGCCGAGCAGGTTCCCCTTGCCCGTCGGGCGCTTCATCCGCTTCAGCACCGGCTCGCTCGCGTGCTGCAGCGGGATGTCCACGTACTTGACGACCTTGTCCTCGGTTGCGATCGCGTCGAGCACCTTGTCGCTGAGCGTCGAAGGGTAGGCGTACATCACGCGGATCCAGCGGATGCCGTCCACGCGTCCGAGCCGGCGCAGCAGGTAGGCGAGCCCGTCGCGCACGCCGTGGTCCAGGCCGTAGCGCGTCGAGTCCTGGGCCACGAGCACGAGCTCGCGCACGCCGCGCGCGGCCAGCGCGCGAGCCTCGCTCACGATGTCCTCGACGCCGCGGCTGCGGTGCCGGCCGCGCAGCTTCGGGATGATGCAGAACGAGCAGGTGTAGTCGCAGCCCTCGCTGATCTTCACGTAGGCGAGCCAGGGCGGCGTGGACAGCACGCGCGGCTGCTGGTGGTCGTAGACCCAGCGCGGCAGCTCCGGCCCGGCCTCCTCGCGCGTGGTCGCTTCCCCGTCCGCTGCCCGCACGATCTCTTCGACCTGGCCGGTGCCGAGCGTGGCGTCGATCTCGGGGATCTCGCTGCGCAGCTCGGCGTCGTAGCGCTCGGAGAGGCAGCCGGTCACGACCAGCCGCCGCGCACGGCCCTGCTCCTTCTCGCGCGCCATCTCCAGGATGGCGTCGACCGACTCCTGCTTGGCGCGATCGATGAAGGCGCAGGTGTTGACCACGATCACGTCGGCCTGCTTCGCGTCCGGAACGAGCTCGTAGCCCGCACCCGAAAGCCGCCCCAGCATCACCTCGCCGTCGACGAGGTTCTTCGGACAGCCGAGGCTGACGAGCCCGACCGTCCGGGTCCTGGGGGGTGCTGCGTCGCGCCCCCCGTCAATCCCGCTCCGCTCCGAGCTCGTCGCTCCAAGTCTGAGGCCCATGGTGGTGTCGTCCAGCGAGACGCCGGCTGGAGCTAGTGGGCTTTGCCGCCCGCGGCGTCGATCTCGTTGCCCCACTCGCGCAGCTTGTCGCGGTCGCTCGCGGCGTAGAGCTCGTCGCCTATGTCCGCGATCTGGTCGGAGATCCCGCCCAGCACCTCGTACTCCTCGCCCTGCTGCGACATGAGCCCGAGGTGGTGCGCGATGGCGTCGAGCCGCGGCACGGCCTTGTCCATCGCCAGCAGCAGCCCTTCCACGAGCTCCACCAGGGCCGTCCGGCTGAGACCGTCGTGCCACGTCGGTTCCATCGAGATCCTCCGAGCGCGCCCCCACGCGACGGGACGAACTGCCATTCTACCCCGGCCCGCTCCGGACGTCCCCCGACGCTATACTCGGCCGCGGAGGAGCGTGATGGGAAAGGGAGCGAAGATCGCCCTCGGCTGCGGCTGCCTGGTCCTGGTGGCGGCGGTGGCCGCCACCGGACTGCTCGGCTGGGGTGCCTTCTGGGTCAAGGGCAAGGTCAGGGACGCCAAGGCCGGCGTCGACAAGATGACCGGGCAGTCCGAGGAGACCGAGCGCTACCAGAAGCAGGCCAACGCCAATCCCTACACCCCGGCCGCCGACGGCAGCATCGCCGAGCCGCGGCTGCTGAAGTTCCTGGACGTGCGCAGGCAGGTCTTCGGCGTCTACGAGCGCTACGAGACGCAGCTCAAGGCGCTGCAGAAGAAGTCCGAGTCGGCGACCGACAAGCTGACGTTGTCCGAGGTGTGGTCGGCCGGCGGCACGCTCGCGGAGATGGCGAGCGAGATCCGCCTCGCGCAGATGAAGGGCCTCGCCGCGGCCGGGATGAGCGAGAGCGAGTACCGCGAGATCCAGATGGCCGTCTACAAGTCGGCGTGGGCCTCGGAGTCCGAGACCCCCTCCGGCCAGCTGCCCGCCGAGGTCGTCTCCGAGAAGATGGCGGAGGCCGGCAAGCACATGCGCGAGGCGATGGAAGCGGCGCACAAGCAGGGCGTGCCCGGCACGGAAAAGCTGAGCGAGGAGGACGCGCGCAAGGTGCAGGAGCAGATGGCCTCGGCCGGCCAGGGCGCCGGCAGTGCGCTGCACGTGCCGCGCGCCAACGTCGAGCTTTTTCGCAAGCACCAGTCCGAGATCAAGACGTACGCGATGAACGGGCTGGCCTTCCTGGGACTCTGAGCTGACGCACGACCAGGTCGAAGAGGTCGCCGCGCGGCTCGAGGCCTGCTCGGCCGCCGCGATGCTTCCCCGCCTCGAGGCGGCGATCGGCGAGCTCCGCGACCAGGGCCGGCGCTCGGCGGCGCCGAGCCGCATGGACTGGACCGGGCGCTACAACGTGCTGTCGGCGTTCCGCATTCTCGAGACGCTCGAGCGCCGGCACCTGCGGCAGGCCGAGGCTGCGCTCGTCGCCTCCTAGACGGCCGACAGGATCCTTTCGGCCGCGACGCTCGCGCCGTCGAGCCGAGGCGGCTCCGGAAAGTCGAGCGAGCGCACGCGCTCCAACGCGCCCAGGAGCCGGCCCGCACGCAGGTCGTCGTTCGAGACGTGGGCGACGGGCAGGTAGCGCGCCATCCCCGCGACCAGGACCTCGTACTCCGGGAAATCGCCGCGCTCCGTGTAGACGAGCCGCGTGCCGGAGCCGATGCAGTCCGTGACGATGCCGTAGCCGGGCTTGCTCACGACGACGTCGGCGGCGCCGACCAGGTCGGCATACCCGAGGCCGGCTGCCGCCAGCTCCTCGTTCGCGATCCGCCGCAGGTTCGGCGCTTCCCCGCCGCCGACCGCGCCCGTGAGCAGGAACTGGTAGTCGCCGAGCCGGCCGAGCGCCGAAGGCTCGAGACCCGGCATGCCCAGGCCGCCGAACGACAGCAGCACCGCCGGCCGTGCGTCGAGCCCGAGGCGCCGGCGCGCCTGCGCCTCCGCGACCGCGGGCCGCCTCGCCACGAGCGGTACGTCCTCGACGCGCGGAAACGCGGAGACATCGCCGGCGAACGGCAGCCGCAGCAGCAGCCCCGCTCGCCCGTAGGCGAGCGCCGCCTGCTCCGCGGCCTCCCGCAGGAGAGGATGCCGCCGACCAAGATGGCGGTAGATCCAGTCCCACGAGAAGTTCGCGAGAGCGACGGAGGGCACGCCGGCTTCGGCGGCGGCCGCGAACGCGAGCGGCGGGACGTCGCCGAGGACGACGCGCGCCCCGGCCGCGCGCAGCCACGCGGCCTCGGAGCGGACGAGCTCGGCGAAGCTC
The DNA here is from genome assembly GCA_963740655.1 of uncultured Acidobacteriota bacterium. Lineage (GTDB taxonomy): Bacteria > Acidobacteriota > Vicinamibacteria > Fen-336 > Fen-336 > DATBSL01. The sequence continues at coordinate 67,682 of CAVUFF010000007.1, read as the reverse complement.
GCATGGAAGCGCGCAGCCTCCGCGGCGCTGCGTTCCTCGTCGATCGTGAGCGCGTCGTGCTGCGCGAGCCCCGGGTCGCACTCGAGCACGCGAACCGCCACGGGAGGCGCCACGACTTCCGTGAACAGCGCCGGCGGCGCGCTCGTGCACACCTCGATCGGAAGGGCGGGCGCGCGCTCGCGTACGGCGCGCAGCACCGCGCCCGTCCGGGTCGCGTGCCCGAACCCGTGCCCGGAGACGTAGACCGCGAGCACTCCGTCCCGCATCCGTGCCACATTCTGAGCGAAATGCTGCGACCTCTTCTCGCCGGCCTGGCGTCGGCGGTCCTGGCGCTCGCTCTCGCCGCCGGCCCGCGCGGTGCGGGAATAACGGTACCGGCCGACGGCGCCGACTCCGCGCTAAGGGAGCTGGGCTTCTCGACAGCCGACATCGTGGCGGCGCGTGCCGGCTCGATCGTCTCCCGGCAGGTCCCGCAGACCGACAATTCCGCGGCCTTCGCGATCGGCGTCGCGCGCATCGTCGCGCCCGAAGAGCGCATCGTCGCCGCCCTGCGCGACATCGACACCTTCCGCACCGGCGGTCGCGTGGTCCAGAGCGGCCGCTTCGGGAGCCCGCCGGCTCCCGCCGATCTCGCGCCGCTCGCATTCGAGAGCCAGGACCTCGAGGACCTGCGCCGCTGCCGGGTCGGCCATTGCGGCATGCGGGTCGACGCGCCGACCATGCGCCTCGCTGCCGGCATCGACTGGAAGGCCTCCGGCGCTCACGCCGAAGCGTCGGCGGCGCTCAAGCGCGCCCTGCTGGAGCTCGTCCGGGACTACCTCGAGCGCGGAGCTGCGGCGCTCTGGGTCTATCACGAGAGCGAGGCTCCCGACGACTCGGCCGCGGCGTTCGCCCGGCTGCTCTCGGCGAGCCCGCGCCTCGTCGCCCTGAACGTTGCGTTCTTCCGTCACGTCCTCGAGTTCCCGGCGTCGGCGCCGCCGGGCGTCGAGAGCTTCGTCTACTGGTCGAAGGAGAGGCTGCGGCGGCCGGTCGTCAGCATCGTCCAGGTTTTCCTGCAGCGCGTGCCCGGCGAGCAGGGCAACCGCTACTTCGTCGCTCTCAAGCACGTCTACGACAGCCACTACTTCCGGGCGTTTGCCGAGTTCATCGTCGTGGTGCCCGACGGCGGCGCCGGCCGGCAGCCGAGCTATTTTCTCGTCCGCTCCGTGCGGGCGAGCATCGATCCGCCGCGCTGGTTCCGGGGGCTGTTGCTCGGGCGGGTCAAGCGCGAGATGCGCAACGCCCTCCGAGACGACCTCGCGGCCACGCGGAGCAGGCTGGAGGCCCCGCCTTCACGACCATGATGCGGACCGGGTTGCGGCTCGATCCGGACGCGCTACGGGTAGATCCGGTAGAGCATGCGCGGAAACGCGATCGTCTCGCGGAGATGATCGATGCCGCAGAGCCACGTCACCACGCGCTCGATTCCCATCCCGAAGCCCGCGTGCGGGAAGGTCCCGAAGCGGCGCAGGTCGAGGTACCAGCGGAACGACTCCTCCGGGAGGCCGTGCTCGTGGATTCGCTCGAGCAGCAGCTCGTGGTCGGCGAGGCGCTCTCCCCCGCCGACGATCTCGCCGTAGCCCTCGGGCGCGAGGATGTCGGCCGAGAGGCTGTACTCGGGCTCGTCGGGATCGGGTGCCATGTAGAAGGCCTTGATCGCCGACGGGAAATGGTGGACGACCACCGGCCGGTCGTAGGCCTCGGCGATCAGCGTCTCGTCCGTGCCGCCGAGGTCGCTGCCGAGCGGCGTCTCTGATCCCTTCTCCTGCACGAGCTTCATCGCGTCGCGGTAGTGCAGGCGCGGGAAGGGCGGCGTCACGGCCTCGAGCTTCGAGACGTCGCGCTCGAGCGCCTGGAGCTCGGGCTGCCGCGTCTTCAACACCTGCTCCACGACGTAGCAGACCAGTCCCTCGGCGAGGGCGATCGCGTCGTCGAGGTGCGCGAACGCGATCTCGGGCTCGACCATCCAGAACTCGGTCAGGTGCCGGCGCGTCTTCGACCTCTCGGCGCGGAAGGTCGGCCCGAAGCAGTACACCTTGCCGTGCGCGGCGACGGTCGCCTCGCTGTAGAGCTGGCCGCTCTGCGTCAGGTACGCGGTGCCCTCGTCGAAGTAGGGCACGCCGAAGAGCGTGGAGGTGCCCTCGCAGGCGGCCGGCGTGAAGATCGGCGTGTCGACGAGCACGTAGCCCTGGTCGTCCAGGTAGTCGCGCACCGCCTTCACCACGCTGTGGCGCACGCGCGCGATCGCGTGCTGCCGCGTGGAGCGGAGCCACAGGTGTCGGTGCTCCATCAGGAAGGCCGTGCCGTGCTCCTTCGGCGTGATCGGGTAGTCGTGCACGGCCTGCAGCACGCGCACGGCGCTCACGTCGATCTCGTACCCGCCCGGCGCGCGCGCGTCGGCGCGCACGCCGCCCTCGAGCTCCAGCGACGACTCCTGCCCGGCGCTCTCCAGCGCCTCCCAGGCCTCCGGCGCGATCGCCTTCTTCGAGACCACGGCCTGCGCATAACCCGAGCCGTCGCGCACGATCACGAACTGCAGCTTGCCGCTCGAGCGCTTGTTGTGGATCCAGCCGCACACGCGCACCGGCTCGCCGACGTGCGCGGCGAACGCCTCGATCCTCACCGTCTTCATGCCGGAAGCCTCTCCATCAGCCGAGCTCGGGCACGTGTCGCGCCAGCGTGCGCCACAGCCGCTCGAGCTCCGGGTAGCGGGCCAGGTTCCTGCGCGCGTGAGCCGCCGTGCGCGGGATGTACTGGAGGTAGACCGGGTTCTGCCGCACCGTCGCCATGAAACCGAAGGTGCCCAGCGTCTTCAGGTTGCGCTGCACGCACATGAGGTCGTAGCGCCGGCGGAACACCTCGCGCGGCTCGTCGGGCGCGGCCTGCTGGCGGAAGCGCTCCAGCAGGTCCTGCTGCAGCTCCTCCGGCACGTCGACGTAGGCGTCGCGCAGCAGCGAGGCGAGGTCGTAGCTGACCGGCCCCATCCGCGCGTCCTGGAAGTCGATCCAGACCAGCCGCTCGTCGTGCGCCATCAGGTTGCGGCTGTGGTAGTCGCGGTGGCAGAGCACGCGCGGCCACGAGGCGATCTCCTGGCTCAGCTGGTGGAACGCCTCCGACAGCACGGAGCGATCCTCGACCGTGAGGTCGGCCGCTCGCAGGCCTTCGAGGAAGTGCTTCTGGAAATAATGCAGCTCCCAGCTCAGCTTCTCGATGTCGAACGCGATCCGGAAGCACGCGGCCTTCGCCGGCCCCGCGGCGGCGCGCAGCTGGAGCTGCGCGACGCGGTCCACGGCCTCCTGGTAGAGCTCGGCGCGCCGTGCGTCGCTCGCGTCGTGCAGCAGCGCCTGCAGCGTGAGGTCGCCCAGGTCCTGCTGCAGCACGATGCCGCGCGCGCCGTCCACGTCCTCGGTCGCGGGCAGCGGCAGGCCGCAGGCCTCGAGCAGCTCGCGCACGGTCAGGTAGCTCAGCTCGTCGGCCGCGAACGGCTCCGGATAGAGCGCGAGCACCAGGCTGCGGTCGCTGAGCGCCAGGCGGTAGTAGCGCCGCGTCGAGGCGTCCCCGGACATTGCCGTGACGCGCGCGCCTTTCGCGTGCCGCGGGTGGCGCTCCGCCAGGTACGCCTCGATCACGCGCAGCGCGGCGCCGGCCTCGAGCGCTTTGTCGAGAGGCTGCGTCGTCACGCGATCGGCACCCACGCCATGTCGCCCCGCTCCTCGAAGCTCGTTTCCGCGCCCCGCGCGAGCGCCGCTCGCGGCATCACGATCACGCCCGCCGCTCGCTCTGCCGCCCGCACCACGCCGCCCGCCGTCACGATCGAGCGCGACACGCGCGCGCCCGTCTCCACCACGGCCCCCTCCCAGAGGATGCTGGACGCGACCCGGGCGCCGGCCGCGACCCGCGCTCCGGCACCGATCACGGAGCGCCCGACCCTGGCGCCGCGCGCCACGCGCGCTCCCGACGTCGACGAGCCCGCGCCCGCCTCGGCCCCGCAGCATCCGCAGCTGCGCGTCGCGATAGAGCGACGGGCGGCCGAAATCGTACCACGCGCCCCGCTGCCGCACGCCCAGCAGCAGCGCGCCTTCGGCGAGCAGCGGTTGGTAGAGCTCGCGCACGCTGTCGGAAGCGCCCGCCGGCAGCCGCGACAGCAGCCTCGGCTCGAGCACGTGCACGCCCGCGAACATCGACACCGTGCCCGCGGCGGCGTGCGGCCTGCCCGCGATCGACAGGATGCGTCCGCTGCGGCCGGTGACGACCGTCGAGTAGGCGCGCGGGTCGGGCAGCGGCCGCAGCGCGAGCGTCGCGAGCGCGCCCGAGGCCCGGTGGCGCGCCACCAGCTCGCGCAGGTCGAAGTCGAAGAGCACGTCCCCGTTCACGAGCAGGCAGGGCTCGTCGCCGAAGAACGCGCGAAGCGCGCGCGGGCCGCCGCCGGTGCCGAGGATCTCGGGCTCGTGAACGTAGCGGATCCTGAGGCCGTAGCGCCGGCCGCTGCCGAGCGCCGCCTTCACCGTCTCGGGCAGGTGGTGGAGGTTCACCGCGACGTCGCGCACCCCCGCGCGCCGCAGCCGCTCCAGCGTGGACGCGACGAGCGGGCGGCCGAGCACCGGCAGCACCGGCTTCGCCCGCAAGAGCGTGAGCGGTCGCATGCGCAGCCCGAGGCCCGCCGCGAGGACCATCGCCCTCACGGCGCGAAGACCATGTCCCCCTTGCCGCCGGCCGCCAGGAACAGGCCGACGTAGGACTCGGCGATGTAGTCCGCGGGCGCGAAGCCCAGCTCCGAGGCCACCGCGGCGATCCCGGCCGGATCGCCCTCGATCTCGAGGAAGCAGCCGATCGGCGTCTCGTCGATCTCGATCTCCTGGCCGCGGTGCGACCAGCTCTCACGGTACTTCTGGTAGCGGAACACGGGCCGGTAGCCCAGGTTGCTGAGGATCGCGTGCACCTGCTCCGGCTCCTCGACCGAGGTCTCGCGCTCCTCGCGCGACTTCAGGCCCCGCTCGTCGCGGCGCGGGCCCTTGAACGTGAGCGCCCCGCCGTGCGCGGTCTCGCGCAGCCGCAGCACCGTTCCGCTCGTGCGCAGCGAGCCCGCCACGTCGTCGAACAGCAGGTTGTCCTCGAAGTGGCGCTCGCGGACCAGCACGGCGCCGATCGCCGCCAGCCGCGCGCGCGCGTCGGCCGCAGATGCGAGCCGCAGCTTGACCTCCGTCTCGGTCGCTCCCGGCATGGCTCGCGCTTCAGGCGGCGGGCACCACGCGCACCTTCATCTCGACCCGCTCGTTCGGGTTGTCGTTGCGGTCGCGCGGCGCGGCCACCACCTTGTCCGCCACCTCCATGCCGCGCACCACGCGCCCGAAGGCGCTGTACTGGCGGTCGAGGAAGGCCGAGTCGGCGACGCAGATGAAGAACTGCGAGCCCGCGCTGTTCGGGTCCTGCGCTCGCGCCATCGACACGACGCCGCGCTTGTGCGCGGTGTCGTTGAACTCGGCCTTGACCGTGTAGCCCGGGCCGCCGGTGCCGTGGCCGGCCTTGCCCTTGCTCGCGTCCTTGGTGTTCGGGCAGCCGCCCTGGATCATGAAGCCCGGGATCACGCGGTGGAACGTCGTGCCGTCGTAGTACCCCTTGCGCGCCAGGTCGAGGAAGTTCTTGACGTGCCCGGGCGCCTTGTCCGCCAGGAACTCGATCTCGATCTCGCCGAACTTCGTCTCGATCACCGCGTGCTCGGCCATGCCAGGCATCCTCCGCCGCCCAAATCTACCCTACTTCTTCGGCTCCGCGACCGCCTCGAGCAGCTGGTCGACCTTGTCCTCGAAGCGGCTGTCCCCGGTGCGCAGCAGGATCCGGCGCGCCGCATCGCGCTGCCCCGCGCGCGCGAGGCAGAGCGCGCGATCGATGCGTGCCTCGCCGCTCAGCAGCCAGCCGTCGCCCTTCGCCTCGACCGCGTCGAAGAGCTTCTGGGCCTCGCTCGCCCGGCCGGCGCGGTACGCGGCCACCGCCTGGTCGAACTCCGGCGGGAAGGGCGGGTCCTCGCCCGGCGCCAGGTTCTCGGGCAGCAGGCCCGGCTGCGGCGGCAGCGGCGAGCGGTCGACGGGCCTGCGGTTCCAGCTCGGGCGCGGGACGCTCTCCTGCACGTCCTTCCGCACGAGCGCCGCGAGCGCGCTCGCGAGCTCCTGCCCGAACGGCGCCTTGAGCACCGCCTGCGTCCAGCCTCCGCGCGCCACGAGCAGGATCGAGCGCGGCTCGAGCGACAGCCGCGCCCCGAGGTCGTGGCCGAGCAGCAGCGGCCACGGCCGCCGGTAGAGCTGCAGCACCTGGCGCAGCGCCTGGTCCTGGTCGTCACCCGGCGGCAGCGCCAGCACGCGCGCCGTCTTCGGAGCGACGCGCCCGATCTCCTCGAGGTCGCTCGAGCAGCTGCGGCAGCTTCCCTCGGCCGCGTAGATCACCGTGAGCTCGGCCCCCTCGACCCGGAACGTCGGGCTCGTCGACAAGCGCACGCCGGGCGGCACCTCGAAGGGCCCCTCGCGCAGCTGCAGCCGCGGGCCGACGACGGCGATCAGCCGGCCGCGGTCGATCTCGGCCTGCGCGCTCGGGAGCCCCGCCACGTCGCAGGCGCGGGCGATCACCGCCGCCGCCTCGGGCGTGAGGCTCACGAGGCCGGCGATCGCCTTCTGCACCGTCGCGAGCGCCTCCCTCCCCTGTCCGAGCTCGTTGAGCGACCGTGCGAGGGCCAGGCCACGCTCCGGCGTCGGCTCGAGCAGGAACGCCCGTCGCTGGTAGCGGCTAGCCGGCAGCGCCTGCCGCTGTCGCGCGAGCGCGTCGCCCGCCGCGTCGTAGAGCAGCGCGCGGTGCTGCTGGTAGGTGTCGCGCGCGGCCTTGAACGCGTCCTCCACGACCTCGCCCTTCCGGCCGGCGGTCACGAACTCCGTGGGCACGAACTCGGCCGTGAGCGCGAGCGCCCTGCGCGCCTGGGCGAGCGCCGCCGCCGGGTCGCGCGGCGCGAGCGCGAGCGCGTCCTTCGCGAGCTTCTCGGCCTGCGCTGTCGAGGACCGCGGCGAGGGCGCGCCCTGCAGGAGCGCGAGCGCGGCCGCGAGCGGGACGAGCAGTGGCGTGAGGGTCAAGGCGGCCTCCTCAGTGTGCGGCGGGCGGCGGCGGAGTCGCCACCGGCGGCGCGGGCGTCGGGGACGGCTCGAGCGCTACGAGCGTCAGGTCGGGGGGCAGCGGCCGCATCAGGTCGACGTGGCCGCCGAGCGAGCTCGCGACCTGCTCGCCCACCACCAGCTGGACACGGCTCACGGCCGGGAAATTCGTCACCACCGTGTCGACGATCGAGTAGACCGTCAGCAGCTCGGCGCGCGAGCCGCCCGGCAGGCCGCGCGCCGCGTCGGCCGACAGGCTCACGCACGCGACGCCGTGCGCCTGCACGAAAACCTCCTGCACCCGCGTGCCGGCGGGCAGCGTGGCCTGCAGCCCCGGCGTCGACGGGCCCTTCGCCAGCTCCTCCACCACGATGCGGATCTGCTGCGCGAGGTCGGCCGAGAACGCGATCTCCCGCTCCTCCGGCAGGAGGCCGTCGCGCTCCACCGCCTCGAAGTAGAGCCGGACGCTGATGCGGCGCGCCGGCGCGGCGGCGGCTGCGTCCGGACCGCCGCCCGCCTCGGCGGGCCCGGCGTCCTCGGGTTCGGCAGGGCCCGACGAGGAGCGCAGCAGCGCCGACCAGCGCGGAGCCGTGAGCGCCACCGTCGCCAAGAGCCCCGCGAGCCCGACGACGGTCAGGGCGTTGGCCTGGCGCGGCGTCATCGCCGGGCGGACGAGGCCGGGCCCTGCCCTCCGCCGAGCTGCGCCGTGCGCTCGCGCCTGAAGCGATCGATGCCGCGCGCGAGCGACGCGGCCACCTTGGCCTGGTACGCCTCCGACGCCAGCAGCTTCTCCTCGTCGGGGTTGCTGATGAACGCGACCTCGACCAGCACCGCCGGCATCGACGCGCCGACCAGCACGCGGAAGGGGGCCTGCTTCACGCCGCGCCCCTGGCTGCCGGTGACGTCCGCGAGCTCCTCCTGGATGCGCGAGGCGAGCGCCGACGACTCCTCGAGGTGCTCGGCCTGCGCCATGTCCCAGAGGATGAGCGAGAGGTCGGCGCTTCCCGCCCCGGGCGGCGGCTCGGCGGCGCCCTCGAGGTGCGCGGTGCGGCGCGAGTCGTCGTCGCTCGCCTGGTACGAGAGGAAGTACACCTCGCTGCCCTTCGCGCCGCGGGCGCGGCTCGCGTTGACGTGGATCGACACGAACAGGTCGGCCTTGTAGTTGTTCGCGATCGCCGTGCGCTCGTCGAGCTCGACGTCCACGTCCTTCTCGCGCGTCAGGAAGACCTGCAGGCCGCGCGCGTTCACGAGCTCGGCGCGCAGCCGGCGGCCGATCGCGAGGGCGATGTCCTTCTCGAGCGTGCCCGAGGGGCCGCGCGCACCGGGGTTCTCGCCGCCGTGGCCCGGATCGATCACGATCGTCCGCACGGCGGGCTCGGGCTCGCTCGGCGGCTTCGGCGGCCGCGCCGCCGCAGCCGCCACCGCCGCGGCCCGCTCGCCCGGCGCGAGCGCAGGGCCCTGGAACTCGAGCACGAGGCGGGCCGGGGATTCCTGCTCGGTGGCCTTCAGCGTCTTGAAGCGGGGCCCCAGCTCGACCGCGAAGAGGTTCTGGCGTCCGCCCAGGAACTGCACCGAGCCCACGATCCCGCCCGCGAGCCGCGTCGGCTGCAGCACCACGTCGACCAGGTCGCGCGGCACCGCCACCGTGACGCGCCCCGTCTCCTGCTGCACGCGGAAGGGCACGCTCTCGCTCGCCTCGAACACGACGCGGACGAGCTCGCCCGACGCGAAGGTCGTCACCTGCACCTTGGGGATCCCGAGCGGCCCGATCACGAGCACGCGCTGCGCCGCGCGCCATTCGACGGGCCGCTCCAGCAGCGGTCCCAGCACGCGCGCCAGCCCCTCGACCGGGACGAGCCAGCGCCCGGCGTCGTAGAGCGAAGGCGCGGGCAGCAGCTTCAGGTCGCCGTCCACCGCGGCGAGGCTCTTGCGGTTGTGCAGCACCAGCTCGTGCGAGCCGCGCTGGACCGTGAGCGAGAGGCCCTTCGGATCGGTGATCAGGCTGGCCCCGAAGCCCGCGAGGACCTCGTCGATCGGCACGAGCTCGGCGTCGCCGCCGCGCGACAGCGTCTGGACCTCGCGCCGCTGGGTCGCCGTGAGAACCGTGACCGGCCCCTCGACGGCCGGCAGCGCCGACGCGCCCAGGAGACACGACGCAAAGGCGAGCGACCCGAGCGCCAGCGAGCGGCCTATGGCCTTCAACGAAGGCAGTTTAAGGGCAATCCGCCGCACCCCGCAAGGGTGCGGCCTCGGGTTGTGCGGCGCGCGCGACGCCGCGCGCGCTTCGTGATGCAAATGGTTCAGGCACCCCAGCGTAAAATCGGCGATGGGAGAGGAGGCGAGCGCGATGGCGAGCCAGGGCCAGCCCCACATCACCGAGAAGGAGTCGCTCCGGGTCGCCGAGGCCGCGCGCCAGACCGAGTGGGAGCGGCCGAGCTTCATGCGCGAGCTGTTCCTCGGCCGCTTCCGGAGCGAGCTCGTCTACCCCTTCCCGCTGCCTGAGTCGGAGCGGCCCGAGTTCACGAGCTTCTACGCGCGGCTGCGCGACTTCCTGGAGAGCGAGGTCGACGCCGCGGAGATCGACCGCAGCGGCGAGTACCCGCCCGAAGTGGTCGACGGCCTGCGGCGGCTCGGGGCCTTCGGGATCATGATCCCGAAGGAGTACGGCGGTCTCGGCTTCAGCCACGTGGAGTACGCGCGGGTGATGACGATGCTCGGCAGCTGCTGCGGCAACCTCGCCTCGCTGCTGTCGGCGCACCAGTCGATCGGCGTCCCGGCGCCGCTCCTCAACTTCGGCGCCGAGGAGCTGAAGCGCACCTACCTGCCGCGCTGCGCGCGCGGCGAGATCTCGGCCTTCGCGCTCACCGAGCCCGAGGTCGGCTCCGACCCGGCGCGGCTCGCGACCACCGCCGTGCTCACGCCCGACGGAGCCCACTACGTGCTGAACGGCACCAAGCTCTGGACCACGAACGGCACGATCGCGAAGCTGCTGGTCGTGATGGCGGTCGCCCCAGAGACGCGGAAGATCAGCGCCTTCGTCGTCGAGACCGACTGGCCGGGCGTGAAGGTCGAGCACCGCTGCCGCTTCATGGGCCTGCGCGCGCTCGCGAACGCCGTGATCTCGTTCAAGGACGTGCGCGTGCCGGCCTCGAACCTCATAGGCAAGGAGGGCCGCGGCCTCAAGATCGCGCTCACCACGCTCAACGACGGCAGGCTCTCGATCCCGAACATCTCGGTAGGCACGGTCAAGGTCTGCCTGGGCATCGTCAGGCGCTGGGCCGCAGCGCGCGTGCAGTGGGGCAAGCCGGTCGGCCGCCACGAGGCGATCGCGCACAAGATCTCCGACATCGCGGCCAAGGCCTACGCGATGGAGTCGCTCGCGAGCCTCGCGACCGAGATGTCCGACCGCGGCGGCTACGACATTCGGCTCGAGGCCGCCGCAGCCAAGGAGTGGAACACCGCGCGCGCGTGGGAGATCGTCGACGAGACAATGCAGATCCGCGGCGGGCGCGGCTACGAGACCGAGCAGTCGCTCGCCGAGCGCGGCGAGGAGCCGGTGCCGGTCGAGCGCATCATGCGCGACTACCGCATCAACAAGATCTTCGAGGGCTCGACCGAGATCATGCACCTGTTCATGGCGCGCGAGATGGTCGACCGCCACCTGCAGGTCGCGGGCGCGCTCGTCGATCCCGACAAGCCGCTCAAGGCGAAGCTCGCCGTGCTGCCCGGGATGGCGGCCTTCTACGCCTGGTGGTATCCCACGCGCTTCCTCGGCTGGGGCCGCTGGCCCCGCTACGCACGCTTCGGCTCGCTCGCCACGCACCTGCGCTTCGTCGAGCGTACCTCGCGCCGCCTCGCGCGCGCGAGCTTCCACGGCATGCTCGTCTACCAGGCCCGGCTGCAGAACAAGCAGGCGTTCCTGTTCCGGCTCGTGGACATCGCGAACGAGGCCTTCGCGATGGCGGCGAGCATCAGCCGCGCGCAGACGCTCGCCGACCGCGCAGCGCCCGAGGCAAAGGACGCCCGCCGCACGACCGACGTCTTCTGCCGGCAGGCGCGCCGCCGCGTCGAGCAGCTGTTCCGCGAGCCTCTGGAGCAACGACGACGCCGAGCGCTACCGGCACGGCACGGCCGTGCTCGACGGCGCGTCGCTCTGGCTCGAGGGCGGCATCCTCGACGTCCGCGCCAAAGCACCCGCGGCGCGGCCCGAGCAGGAGGACGAGAAGGCGGTGGCCGTCTGAGCCGCGCCTTGCGGCACGCGCGCGCTCCCGGCTAGACTGCCGGCCGTTCCCCGGAGGCCCGATGGGCAGTTCGAGCTCCGTCCCGCCGGCTGCGCCCGCCAAGGGCAAAAGCGTCGTCCACCGCGCCTGGCGCGTCACCCGGCGGCTGCTGCTGCTCGCGGCCCTCGGCGCGATCGCTCTCGGGGGCCTCTACCTCTGGGCTGCCTCGGCCTTCAGCTACTCGAAAGGCGAGCGCGCGGGCTACGTGCAGAAGTTCTCGAAGAAGGGCTGGGTCTGCAAGACCTGGGAAGGCGAGCTGGCGATGGCCACGCTGCCCGGCACGCTGCCCGAGGTGTTCGCGTTCACGCTGCACGACGACAAGCTCGCGGCCGAAGTCAACCAGCTCGTCGGCGTGCGCGTCGCGCTCGGCTACGAGCAGCACCTGGGGCTGCCCTCCTGCTTCGGCGACACGAGCTACTGGGTGACGAGCGTGAAGCGCGTCGAGCCCGTCAAGTAGCGTCCGCGCGCGTCAGCTCTCGAGCACGCGCCAGCTCGACTTGCCGAGCCAGCCGATGAGGTCCTGGGACGGCATCGGTCGCGCGATGTGATAGCCCTGCGCCTGGTCGCAGCCGAAGCTCGAGAGCAGGTCGAGCGTCCACTGGTTCTCGACGCCCTCGGCGACCACCGTCATCCCCAGGTGGTGGGCCAGGTCAGCCGTCGAGCGCACGATCGCCGTGTCCTCGGCCCCGTCCGCTGTCTGCTCGTCCTTGCCGCCCATCCCGATCACGAACGACTTGTCAATCTTGAGCTCGTGGACCGGCAGCTTCCGCAGGTGGCCGAGCCTCGTGTAGCCGGTGCCGAAGTCGTCGATCGACACCAGGACGCCACGTCCCGTGAGGCTCGCAATCACCTCGGCCGCGCGCCCCTCGTCGCTCATCACCGCGCTCTCGGTGACCTCGATCTGCAGCCGGTCGCTGCGCATGTCGTGGATCAACAGCGCCTCCTCCACGTCGTCCACGATCCGCCCATCGTGCAGGCTGCGCGCCGAGATGTTGACCGCCACCGGCAGCCGGCGCCCCGCGCGCTCCCAGTCGCGCGAAGCACCCGCAGCGCGGTCGAGCACCCAGCGCGTGAGCGGGCGGATGAGGCCTCCGATCCGCTCGGCGTCCGGGATGAACTCGGCCGGCGAGACGTACCCGCGCCGCGCGTGCGGCCAGCGCAGGAGCGCCTCGGCCCCGACTACGCTGTGCGTCTTGAGGTCCACCTTCGGCTGGTAGTGAACTTGGAGCTCGTTCGCCTCGAGCGCCCGCCGCAGCTCGCCGAGCAGCGCCAGCCGTGCCGGGTCGTGCGGCTCGAACTCGGGCGAGTACAGCACGCAGGAGCCGCCACCGGCGTTGCGCGCCGCCTGCATCGCCGAGTTCGCCCGGCGCAGCAGGCCCTCGGCCTCGGTCGCGTGTTCGGGGGCCACCGCGATCCCGATGCTGGCCGAGACCTCGATCGGCAGCCGCTCGCGTTCACGTCCGAGAGGCTCAGCTTGCACGAAGAACGGCTTCTCGAGCGAGCTCAGCACCCGCGCCCCCACCTGGGACGCGAAAGGTCCGTCGGCGTCGGGCAGGAGCACGCCGAACTCGGCGCCGCGCAGCCGCGCCACGCGATCGGCGTCGCCGAGCGCGTCGCCCAGCCGTGCCGCGAGATCGCGCACGATCAGGTCGCCGTTGTGATGGCCGAGCGTGTCCACCAGGCGCTTGAAGCGGTCGAGCCTCAGGATCAGGAGCGACAGCGGCCGCTCGGTGCGCGCCGACTCGACGAGCGCGCGCCCCAGCCGGTTCAGCAGCATCATGCGGTTCGGCAGGCCGGTAATCTGGTCGTAGAGCCGCAGCCGGCGCAGCGATTCCTCGGCGATCCGCTGCTCGGTGATGTCGAGCACGAAGCCGCGCACGAAGCGCGCCTTGCCGTCCGGGCCTGGCAGCACACGGCCCTCGTCGCGCCACCACACGACGTGGGCCTGGTAGTCGAGGATGCGGTACTCCGAGGCGAAGCGGCCGCCGCTCGCGCAGGCCTCGCGGAACTGGCGCAGCACGCGCTCGCGGTCCTCCGGGTGCAGGCGGCGCACCCACATGTCCGGCTCCGCGAGCCACTCGCCGGGGCTGAAGCCGGTCATCGCGAGAAGCTGCGGGCTCACGTAGGCGCGGCTGCCCGACTCGTCGGCCCACGCGACGTAGGTGAGCGCCGGGATCTCTTCGATCAGCGCGCGGTAGCTCTCGGCCGAGCTGCCGTCGACGCGCGGCGACGCGGGCGGCGCCTTTCGCACCGCGATGCGCTCGCGCTCGACGGCCGCTTCGAGGCGTTTGTGGTCTCCGCGCCGTACACAGTCGCACGCTCCCGCGCGCATGTGCCCGACGAGCTCGTCCTCGCTGAATCCTCCGCCGATCACGACGACCGGAGGGTAGGACCGCTCGCGGCCCAGTTCGAGCACCCGCGCCGCCGGCAGCGCGCTGGCGTCCGCGCAGGCGATGACGATCTCGCTCGAAGGGGCCAGCCGGTCGAGCTCGTCCTCCCCGGTCGCCAGGAAGATGGCGGGCTCGTAGCCGCAGCCCCCCAGCTCCTCGCCCACCTCGAGAGCCGCACCGTGCTCGTCGCCGACGACGACGACTCTCAGCGGCTTTCCCATTCGTGCCCCCGGTTCGCCCCCACTCGGGCGGATTCGTGGCCAAACGACATTGGCAGCGGATTATACGACGACCACCTCAAGCAGTTGTGATCCCTTCGAAGTGCTCCCCCGACAGGTTGATAGCCTCGCCGAAGTCCAGCACCAGCCGGCCGCCGCGAAGCGCGAGCCGGTAGAGTCCGAAATCGGCCAGGCTCAGGGTCGCCGCCGCCTGGGGGAAGCGCTTCAGGAACGCGCGGGCCGCCGCGGCGAACTCCGGGTGCCCCCCCGCGAGCGGCTCGACGGTGCCTTCGAGCATGAGGCGCGGTATGCGCAGCGGGTCGGCGTCGGGCGCGTCGGACCCGCGCACGATCCCGCTCCACGCCGCGCCCGCGACGAGGCCGCGGCTGTGCCGCGCGAGGGACGACGCCTGTACGTAGAGGGCGCACCGATCTTCGGCCACGGCGTACGGAAGCAGGCCGACGACGGGAGCGCCCTCGACGACGACCCCGAGGGCGACGAGGCGCTCGCCGAGCAGCAGCTGGGCGAGCCGGGATCGCTGCTCCGGAGTCATGAGTCCCTGGTTGTTCCTTTCCGGAGGGCCGAGCGCGGTAGCCGCCTTGTAGCAGCCGTCCTCGGCGTCGTCAAGGAATTTGCTCGACTCGAGGAGCGCGCGTGTACTCTCGATCCGCGTTTGGGCTTCGCAGCCATTTCGCAGGTCCCATTTGTACCCGCCCGGCGCACGAGAAGTGTGAGCGGCCGCACTGCGGCCGACGCCGCGCTCCTCGCGAAGCGAGGAGTGGTGGAGGCGGCGGGAATTGAACCCGCGTCCGAAAACGAGCCTGCGAGAGACCCTACAGGTTTAGTCCGACCTGGTGTTTCGCCCCGATCGTGAAGGTCGGACGAAACCGACCGAGGCTAGTCCGATTGATCTCGTCGGTTGCCCCCGGACCGAGAGCTTCCGACCAGCCCACCTTTATGACGTTCTGTCCAGTTCCCGTGGGCGGGGCCCCGGCAGAACGGGTTGCCTAGGTTTTAGTTAGGCAGCCAGCGCCAAGTTGTCGTTGGCAGCTATGATTTTCCCACCGCATTAACGAGCCGGTAAGCACGCTCGACCTGCGTCTCTCGGGGTCACGTTCCCGTCGAAACCGTGACGCCCCCATCCGAAAAACAGTCTAGCACGCTCGTTCGCGGCGCTGCGTGCGTGCGAACCAGCGGTCATGAAGCCCGCGCATCGTTGACACCTCGCCTCCAGTCCCGGATAATCCTTCGGGACGTAAGTCTGGGCGTTGCTTGATTTTCGGCGGGCCGCCGCCGAGGGGGACCATGGGCCTCGAAGACGACCTGAAGGCACGCACATCAGCCCTCATCAGCCAGCAGATGGCGAACTGGGTGGTGGAGATCCAGCGCGCCATCCAGGGTCACCAGGCCTCCCTCGTGAGCGCGCTCGACGAGCTCGGCGAGCAGGTCGCCCGCTACGACGAGAAGGTCGACGAGTCCGCGATCGCGAGCGCGATATCCGAGGTGATCGCGCAGCAGCCCCCCGCCGTCGCGGCCGCGGACTACTCGGGGCTCAAGGCCTCGATCTCCGCGATGGAGAAGGGCACGAACCTTTCCGAGGTTCTCACGCAGCTGATCGGAGAGGTCGCCCGCCACGGCGAGCGCGTCGCGATGTTCATCGTGAAGAACAACGCGGCCGTCGGCTGGAACGCGCGTGGCTTCGAGCACTCGGACGCCGTGAAGGGGATCAGCATTCCGCTCACGGCCGACACCGTGTTCCGCCTCGCGCACGGCACGCGCAGCGCCACGCGCGGCCACGCCAGCCACTCCCCCGCCACCGCGCAGGCGCTCGCGCGCCTCGGCGGCGGCGCGCAGGGGCTGCTCGCCGTGCCGCTCATCCTGCGCGACAAGGTCGCGGCGATCCTCTACTGCGACACCACCCAGGACGAGTTCGCGGCGTCGACCGCGGACGTCGTCGAGATCCTGGTCTCCTTCGCGGCCAAGGTGATCGACGTGCTGAGCGCGGCACCCAAGGCTCCGGGCGTGGCGGGCGGGACGAGTCCCGGCCTGCGCCCCGCGGCGCCCGCCGCGCCGGCGGCCGACGGGCCGGCGACGGGCGTCGGGCGCCTGACCGGCACCGGCCGCGTCCCGGCCATCGCTCCGCCGCTCGCTCCGCCCCTCGCTCCGGCGCCCGCTCCCGTGCCGCCACCGCTGCCCACGCCACCGCTGGCGCGCCCGCCGACCTCGCCGCCGCTGCGCCCCGCCGCGTTCACCCCCGCGCCGGCTCCCGCGCCGGCCGCGCCGCGCACGGGCATCGCACCCGAGGACCAGAAGGCGCACGAGGACGCGAAGCGCTTCGCGCGCCTCGTGGTGAGCGAGATCAAGCTCTACAACGAGGCCAAGGTGACAGAGGGTCGCAAGACCCGCGACATCTACGACCGGCTGAAGGAAGACATCGAGCGCGGGCGCCAGATGTACGCGGACCGCGTGCCGGCCCCTGTGCGCGACGCGACCGACTACTTCCAGGACGAGCTCGTGCGGATCCTGGCGGGCGGCGACGCCGGGGCTCTCGGCTCCCAGTAGAGCCCCCAGCCGTGGTCGCGACGCTCGCACTCCTGCTGCTGGCCCTCGAGCCGGCGACGCCCGCCGCGTCGCCGTGGAGGCTCGGGACCGAGCCCCGCGACGCCGCCGAAGCCGCGGTGCGCGACGCGGCGGCGAGCCCCGACCCGGTGACGGCACTCGACGCCGTCGGCCAGCGGCTCGCCGGCACGCCCACGGCCGGCCTCGCGCGGCTCGGCGCCGGGCTCCGTCTGCTCGACGCCGGCAAGCCGCGCGAGGCGCTCGCGCAGCTCTCGAACGCGGACGTCGACAAGTCGCTGCTCCGCGACCACGCCCTCCTCGCTCGCGCGCACGCGCTAGAGGCGCTCGGCCAGCTCGAGGACGCGGCGCGCGACGCACTCGCGGCAGCCGACGAGCCCGGCAGCGACGTCGCGTGCGACGCGCTGCCGGCGAGCGCCAGTCTATTCGAGCGCGTCGGCCGCCAGGAGGACGCTCTCGGCGCGCTCGAGCGCACCGCTCGCTCCTGCTCCGAGTCCGCGCCCGAGGCGCTGGCGCGGCTCGGCAGCCTGCGTCTGGCCCGCGGCGAGCGCGCGGCGGCCGCCGCGGCCTTCGACGAGCTCGACCGCCGCTACCCGCTCGAGCCCGAGGCGCAGGCCGCGCGCACGCGCCTCGCCGGCCTCGCGGACGCGGCGCCCGCGCGCTCGCCGGCCGAGCGCGCGCGTCAGCAGCTCGAGCGCGGCGCAGCGTTGCTCGCCGCCTCGCGCACGAGCGAGGCGCTCGCGGTGCTGCGCGCGATCCCGCTCGCCGGCCTGGGCGCCGACGAGGCCGACCTGGCGCGCCTGCGGCTGGGCAACGCGCTCGTCGCCCGCGGGCGGCGCGCCGAGGGCCGCGCGGCGCTCGCGAAGATCGAGGCGGGCTCGCCGTACGCGGCGGAAGCCGCCTTCCGGCTCGCGGCCGACACGGCGCGCCGCACCGACGCGCCGCAGCCCTACGTGCCGGTGGCCGAGCGCTTCCGCGGCACGCCGTGGGGCGAGGAGGCGCTGCTCGCGCTCGCCAACTACTACCAGAAGGACGCGCTCGACGACTCCGCGGCGCCGTGGTGGCGCCGCCTGCTCGCCGAGTACCCGGACGGGCGCTACGTCGAGCGCGCCGCCTGGCGCGCCGGCTGGGCCGACCACCAGGCGGGCCGCTTCCGCGCGGCGGCCGAGACGTTCGAGCAGACGGCGCGGCGACGGCCGCCCGGCCCCGCCACGGCGGGGCTGCTCTACTGGTCGGGCCGCGCCCGCCTCGCGCTCGGCGAGAGCGACCGCGCGCGCGACCTCTTCGTCGAGACCGTCCGCCGCTACAAGCACGCCTACCACGGCGTGCGCGCGCGCGAGGCCCTGGCCAGGCTCGGAGGCCCGCTGCCCGCGCCGTCCGACGCGCTGGTCCTGCCGCTCGAGCTGCCGCTGCCCGAGCCGCGCGGCAGCCGCGCGCGCCAGCTCCTGCTGCTCGACCGCCTCGACGAGGCGGCCTTTGCCCTGCGGCTCCTGCCCGAGACCCCGCGCGTCACCGCGACGCTCGCCTGGGTCGAGTGGCGCCGAGGACGCTACCGCCCGGCGATCGTGGCGATGAAGCGCGCCTATCCGGACTGGGTGAGCGAGGCCGGCGACCGCCTGCCGCGCGAGGTGTGGCAGGTGCTTTACCCGATCCGCTACGAGGCCGAGCTCGTGTCCGCATCGCGCGAGGACGGGCTCGACCCGGCGCTGGTGGCGGCGCTCATCCTGCAGGAGTCGAGCTTCGACGCCGGAGCGCTCAGCCGCGCCGGCGCGCGCGGGCTGATGCAGGTGATGCCCACCACCGGGCGCAAGATCGCGCGCGCCAAGGGCGTGCGCTTCAAGCGCGCCGCGCTCAACGACCCCGCCACGAGCCTCGACTTCGGCACCCACTACCTGCGGCAGATGAGCGAGCGCTTCTCGGGCGCGGTCGAGCAGGTGCTCGCCGCGTACAACGCGGGTCCCCACCGCGTCGACGCCTGGACGGCCCTGCGCGGCGAGCAGCCGCCCGACGAGTTCATCGAGACGATCCCGTTCAGCGAGACGCGCGCCTACGTGATGATCGTGCTCGCGAGCCGCGAGCAGTACCGCCGCCTCTACGGCCTCGCCCGCAGCGCGCCCGCACCGGCGATCGAGGGCCCGCGGCCGTGACCTTCCGCATGTCGGACTTTCGCCCGCAGATCGACCCGAAGCTGCTCGAGCGCGCTCCCGGCGCGCGCGGCGACGGGCGCCAGCCCGCGGAGCTGCGGCCCGTCAAGCTGACGACCGGCTACCTGAAACACGCCGAGGGCTCGTGCCTCGTCGAGTTCGGCGACACGCGCGTCCTGTGCGCGGTGAGCTTCGAGGAGAAGGTCCCCCCGTTCCTGAAGGGCAAGGGCGAGGGCTGGGTCACCGCGGAGTACGGCATGCTGCCGCGCTCCACCAACACCCGCACCCCGCGCGAGGTGGTGAAGGGCGCGCCCTCCGGACGCACCCACGAGATCCAGCGCCTGATCGGCCGCTCGCTGCGCGCCGTCGTGGACATGAAGGCGCTCGGCGAGCGCACGGTGTGGGTGGACTGCGACGTGCTGCAGGCCGACGGCGGCACGCGCTGCGCCTCGATCACCGGCGCGTTCGTCGCGCTCGTCGAGGGCCTGCGCGCGAAGAAGCGCGCCGGCGGCCCGGCCGAGCTGCCCGTCACCGACTACGTGGCGGCGGTCTCGGTCGGCAACGTCGGCGAGCGCGTCCTGCTCGACCTCAACTACGAGGAGGATTCGACGGCCCACGTCGACATGAACGTCGTCAAGACGGGCCGCGGCCGCTTCGTCGAGCTGCAGGGCACCGCCGAGGGCCGGCCGTTCAGCGACGAGGAGCTGGCTGCCCTGATGGCGACGGCCGACAAGGGCATCCGCGACCTGATCGCTCTCCAGAGGCAGGCGCTCGGCGACTTCGAGCCGAAGGCCGGCTAGGACGCTCGCTCCGCCGCTCGCTCCGCCGGCTCGGCCTCGTGGACGTGCGGGTCGCGCGTGGCCGCGTAGTAGACGGCGAACGCGACCCACGCCAGGAGCGTCGACGCGAAGAACGCGGCCCCCGGCAGCCGCAGCGGCGCCTCGGGAGCCGAGAAGCGGCCGAAGAGCTGCGTCATCAGCGGCGGCCCGACGATCGAGCTCAGCGAGTAGAGGCTCGCGACCGCGCCCTGCAGCTCGCCCTGCGCCCCCTTCGCGACGCGGTGCGACATGAGCGCGTTCGTCGAGGGCATCACGAGCGCACCGAGCAGCCAGGTGGCCTGCCAGGCGAACATCATCCAGGGCTCGGTCGCGGCGCCGTAGCCGAGGTAGCCGAGGCTCGCCACCGCCATCCCGGTGAGCGCCGTGCGCCGCTCGCCCCAGCGCGGCACCACGACGCGCATCAGCGTCGCCTGGCTGATCGCCATCGCGATCCCGGCGCTCGCGAGCGACGCGCCGATCATCGCCTCCGACCAGCCGAAGCGGAACTTCGTGTAGAAGGTCCAGGTCGCCGGCATCACCTGGTGGGCGACCATCCAGACGAAGAGCGCCGCGAGCACTCCCAGCACCACGGGGTGGCGCCGCATCTGGAGCAGCATGCCGAGCGGGTTGGCGCGGCGCCAGTCGAACGCCCGGCGCGACTCTCTCGGCAGCGACTCGGGCAGCACGAGCGTGCCGTAGACGAGGTTGAGCAGGCTCAGGAGCGCCGCGGCGAAGAAGGGAACGCGCGTGCCCAGCGAGCCGAGCGCTCCCCCGATCGCCGGCCCGAGCACGAAGCCGATGCCGAAGGCCGCGCTGATGAGCCCGAAGTTCTGCGCGCGCCTTTCCGGCGGGCTGACGTCGGCGACGTACGCGTAGGCCGGGGTGAACGAGGCCCCGGCGATGCCCGCGATCGTGCGGCCGACGAAGAGCCAGCCCAGCGTCGGCGCGTTCGCCATCACCAGGTAGTCGACGCCGAGCGCCCCCACGGCGAACAGCAGAACCGGCCGGCGGCCGTAGCGGTCCGACAGGTTCCCGAGCACGGGCGCGCAGACGAACTGCATCGCCGCGTAGACGAAGGCGAGCCAGCCGCCGTCGATCGCCGCCTGGCTCACGCTGTCGCCGGTGAGCTCGACGAGCAGCCGCGGCAGCACCGGGAGGATCAGACCGAAGCCCACGATGTCGATCAGCACCGTGATCATGACGAAGACGAGCGCGCGGCGGCCGCCTGGCGCCTGGCTCACCGGCCGCGCTCCGCGTCCTCGCGCGCCAGCGCGGCCAGGAAGCCGCGGAGCCGCGCGAAAGCCTTGCCGCGGTGGCTCACCTTGTCCTTCTCCGCGCGCGGCACCTCGCCGAACGTCCGGCCGTACGGCGGGTAGAAGAAGAGCGGGTCGTAGCCGAAGCCGCTGCCTCCGCGCATGCCGTCGGCGATCTGGCCCTCGACGTGCTCCTCGACCTCGAACAGCACCGACCCGCCTCGCGCCACGGCCACGGCGCTCGTGAAGCGGGCGCCGCGCCCCTCGGCCGGCACGTCTCGCAGCTTCGCGAGCAGCAGCAGGTTGCGCTCGAGGTCGCTCGCCCCCTCGCCGCCGAAGCGGCTCGAGTAGAGCCCGGGCGCGCCGCCGAGCGCGTCCACCGACAGCCCCGAGTCGTCGGCGACCGTGAGCCGGCCGGAGCGCGCGGCGTAGGCGAGCGCCTTGATGCGCGCGTTCTCGAGAAAGCTCGCGCCCGTCTCCTCGGGCGCGTCCTCTATGCCGATCTCGCGGGGCCCGATCACGCGGAACGCAAGCCCCTCGGCGAGCAGCCGCATCTCCTCGAGCTTGCCCGGGTTCTGGCTCGCCAGCAGCAGGTCCGCCATGAACCCGGCATCATATCCCGGCCGCTGCTATCATCGTCCTCGCCGCCCGCGCATCGCTAGGAACGGAGCCGGCGGCTGCCAGCGGGGAGTAGCTCAGCCTGGTTAGAGCACGAGCCTTGGGCGCTCGTGGCCGCGGGTTCGAATCCCGCCTCCCCGACCACGCGGGCCCCGCTCTTGTGACGGTCACCGAAGTGTCCCAGTCGCTTCTCCGGAATGCCACGGCGCAGCCGCATCATCGGGGGCATGCGATTCACGATCCTGCTGCGCGTAGACGACGTCGGCTCGTGGCCGGTCCTGCTCGAGGGCGACGAGGTCCCCGAGGGGGGCAACGAGAGCCGCTGGCGCTACGTGGCGACGATCGACGACCGGGCGGTGGCGCTCCGGCTGGTCGAGCTCGTGCGGGCGAAGTGCATCGAGGAGAGCCGTCGCGCGCGCGAGGAGCGCTATCAAGAAACGCAGTCGCTCAAGGCCAGCTGACTCGCTCATGACGGCGCGCTCGACGTGGGGCGAGCGCGAGCGTGCGTGCCGGTGCCACGATGCGACTATGCGCGCCCAGGTGACCTGAATCACCGGTCGGGCCGCCGTCGTCTGCAACGATGGTCGGATGAGCGACCACCACGAGCGCGCCGCAGGCCACCCGAGGTCGATGAACTACCGTGAGGTGGCGGAGAGCGTCGGCTCGATCGCCCTCGACCACGCCTCGTCCGGAAACGACAAGAACGCCGCGCTCTGGGCGTACGCCTGCGCTCGCGCCGCCGCCCACTTCGCCCGCCTGCACCTGACAGGCGCCTCCGACTAGGCGCACCGCCTCTCGACGCGACAACACCCGGGAAGCGCGGTACTATCGTTCGGTTCCGGGGACCGTCTGGGGCCGTGCGAGCGCCTGTAGCTCAGATGGATAGAGCGGCAGCCTTCTAAGCTGCGGGTCAGGGGTTCGAGTCCCTTCAGGCGCGCCATTCGAACGGTGGTGGTTGTAGCTCAGTTTGGTTAGAGCGCGTGGCTGTGGCCCACGAGGTCGCGGGTTCGAATCCCGTCAGCCACCCCAACTTCGAGTCGCATCCGCGGCCGCTCCGAGCCGCCCGCGCGCGCGGTGATAGGATCGCTGCTCCGCGAGGAGGCGGAAGAGCGATGAGCCAGCGTCCCCCCGACGTCTCACCACAGATCGTGCGGGGCGACCTGAGCGAGGAGCTGCTCGAGGCCTATCTGGCGGGCACCGATCTCGCGGTCGACACCGAGACGATGGGCCTCGAGACGCGGCGCGACCGGCTCTGCCTGGTGCAGCTCTGCAACCGCGCGATGCGCGCGGCGATCGTGCAGATCCCGCGCGAGAGCCTGGACCCGTCGCGACCGCTCGCCGGGCGCGCGCCGCGGCTCAAGCGCCTGATGCAGGCGCCGTCGGTCCTCAAGGTCTTCCACTTCGCGCGCTTCGACGTCGCCGCGCTCTCGTACTGGCTCGGGATCGAGACGCTGCCGATCTACTGCACGCGCACGGCGAGCAAGCTCGCGCGCACCTACACCGACCGCCACGGCCTCAAGGACAACCTGCTCGAGTTCCTCGACGTCGAGCTCGACAAGCTGCAGCGCCACTCCGACTGGTCGAGCCCGGAGCTCACCGCCGAGCAGGTCCGCTACGCGATCTCCGACGTGACGATGCTGCTGCCGCTCATGGACCGGCTCGAGGAGATGCTGAAGCGCGAGAGCCGCGACGCGCTCGCGCGCGAGTGCTTCAAGGTCATCCCGACGCTCTCGCGCCTGGACGTCGCCGGCTACCTGAACCTCTTCGAGCACTGACGCGGGCGGCCGCCGCCCCGCTCTTGCCGCGGGCCGGAGCGCCCTCGCGCGCCAGCCGCGTCCACTGCCACACGCCGTCCCTGACCTCGTTCGGAAGCGGGTGGCCGAGCTGCCGCGCGATCGTGAGCAGCTGGCCTCGGTGGTGCCCCTCGTGCGCGGCGAAGTACGTCAGGAAGTGGTGCAGGTCGGTCGGAAAGTTCTGCCACGTGGCGCGCGGCACTCGCCCGCCGTTCGCCCAGCCGAGCTCGATCAGGTCGACGATGCCTTCGCTGCTCCGTCCGAGAGCCCGGACGAGCGCGGACGGCGTCACCTTACGCGCGTCGACGCGCCGCGGCACCGCGAGGAACGTGCGACCGAGGCCTCGCTCAGTCATTCACTTCCCTCTCCTCTTCCGCTCGCCGGCGGCCGCTCGCGGCGGGATGAAGCGGAAGCGGACCAGATAGACGTTCTCGCCGGGACCGTGCTTGGCCACCTTGAGCAGGTCGACGACGCCCCTGAAGCCCGACTCGCGAGCGAGCTCCGGCGTCACGTCGGCGAGCGTGATCGGCAGGACCTGGTCGACCTCGATCTGGCCGTCCTCCATCGCGTAGCGCTTGCCGACGGTCACGTGGGGCCGCATCCAGATCCGGACGCTGCAGGTGATCTCGCCTCTCCGCACGCCACCGCGCAGGCGCTTCGTGAAGATCAAAGGCGATTCTCCGCTTCAGGGCTCCGGCTCGTCCTCGTACCACTCCGGGTGCCGGGACCACACCTTGCAACGCGGACACTGCGTCTCACGCCACTCCCGGCTGCACGCAGGACAAACGCCTCCGGTGTCGAAGGTATTCCAGACGTGCAGGCACGTGCACGCCCATGTGTCGCTCCGGCTCGGCTCCCAGCCGCACTTCGGGCAGCGGATGCGGCCGCGCCCGCCCCGCTCGCGGTCCACCTCGTCCGGGTCGGCCAGCTGGAAGCGACCCGGATCGTCCTTCAGCAGCAAGAGCACGCCCTACTTGCCTCGCATCAGCCCCGGCTTTTCGCCTCGCGGAGGAGGCCCTCCATCTCGCCCGGCTGTAGCATCTCGAGATCGCGGAGGGCCGCGACGAGCTGGCGGGCCATCTCCTGGCAGTAGGCCAGGACCGGGCCGTTCGTGGCGACGCGGGCGCCGCCGTTGTCGAGGCCCCACTCCAGGCGCTGCTCCTTCGTGAGCGGGCCGCAGGCGCCGCCCTCCACCCGGTGCGGCGGACGACGGTCGTGGCGGAAGCCCGAGACGCCCGGGAAGGCCGACTCGAGCAGGTAGTCGATCACGCGCACGATCCGCTCCTGGTCGGTGCCGAGCAGGCGGCTGTCGGCGCGCACCGATACCTCGACGCCGCGCAGCGTGACGCCGATCGCGATCGCGATCGAGGTCTTCTCGGTGCGCAAGAGCTCGCCCGCGATCTCCGCGATCACGTCGCGGTGGGCGTCGCGCACGAAGCCGACCGGGGCGACGCGCACCTGGCCGGTCACCTCCTGGTTCCGGAAGGCTGCCGCCCGGTAGGCGTTCCACTCCGGCGGCACGCGGTAGTCGCGCAGCTCGTCGAGGATGTCGAGCGTCTCCTCCGCGCGCGTCAGCACCTCGAACATCTTGAAGTCGAGCGGCGTCGCCCCGTGCAAGAGCGCGCTCGTGTCGGTGTAGACGCCGAGCGCCGCCGCCGCGCTTCTCGGCGGGCGTCAGGCTGTCGAGCACGTCGAACATCGCCGCGAGCACCGCCATGAACGCCGAGGTGGACCCGACCGCCAGGCCCACGAACGCCAGCCGCACGCGCTTCACGCCGTTGGCGCGGCAGTTCTCCTCCACCTCGGTCGGGTCGGCGTGGTGGTCGGCCACGAAGAAGTAGTCGCTCACCGGCTGGACGCCGGTCGTGGCGAGCATTCCGAGCGGCGGCGACGTGTCGACCATGCAGTGCAGGCCGCGTTTCGGAGGCGATCCTTGTTCGGGTCGAGCAGCGTGATGCCGCAGCGCTCGACCAGCTTGCGGTTCTGCGGATGGCCGAGGCTGCCGGTGAGGATGCGCACCTCCTTCGGCGCCGAGCTTGCGCAGGATGGCGGTGAGCAGCACCGCGCTGCCGAGCGCGTCGGGATCGCCCACCCACTGCGTGAAGACGTTGGCGCCGCGGCCGTGGATGGCCTTGGCGCTGCGCTTCAGGCCGCGATAGGCGGCGTGCGCCTGCGTCAGCACCGGCAGGATCTCGAGCGTGCGCCGCTTGCCGAGCAGCGACGTGAAGCGCCGCTTGACCACGGACGTGCTCGCGGTGCGCGGCGGCCTGGAGCACGCGGCCGTTGCGGCTCACGCGCGGGGCTCTCGGCGGCGTTGTGTCAGCTTCTGGTGGCATAGAACGTCCGGCCCTCTCCGGGCCAGGCGCCGGCGAGCAGCGGAGCCGGCTCGAAACGCAGCTTCTCCAGCGTCTCGACCGCGAAATGCGCGCCGAGGCGGTCGAGGTGGCGGAATGGCCCGCCCAGGAACGGCGGGAACCCGAGCCCGAAGACGGCGCCCACGTCGCCGTCGCGCGGCGAGCGCAGGACACCCTCCTGCAGGCAGCGCACGACCTCGTTCAGGAACGCGAACACGATCCGCTGCTGCGTCAAATGCACGTCGATCGGCCGCCGCGCCGTCCCGTACGGGAGCACGGCGTAGACCGACTCGTCGACGCGCTTCGTGCCGCCGTCGTAGCTGTAGAAGCCGCGCGCGGCTCTTGCGCCCCCTGCGCCCGTCACCGAGCAGCGCCGCCATGGACTGCGGAGGTGCCATGCGCTCGCCGAACGAGCGCTGCATCACCTTCGGCGACGCGCGCCGCGACGTCGATCCCGACCTCGTCGAGAAGCGCACAGGGGCCGACCGGGAAGCCGAAGTCGGTCATCGCGCGGTCGAGCGCGTCTACGGCGGCCCCCTCCTCGAGCACCCGCGTCGCCTCGTTCATGTAGGGCGGCGAGCGCGCGGCTCGTGTAGAAGCCCGGCCCGTCGCGCACCACGATCACGTGCTTGCCCAGGCGCCGGCCGAAGCCGGCCGCCGTCGCGACGGCCACGGGCTCGGTCTCGGGCGTGACCACGACCTCGAGGAGCGGCATCCGCGGCACCGGCGAGAAGAAGTGCATTCCCAGCACGCGGCCCGGGTTACGGCAGCCCTGCGCGATCTCGCCGATCGGGATCGAGGAGGTGTTGCTCGCGAACACCGCCGACTCGGGGAGGCCACTCTCGAGCTCGGCCAGCACGCCCCGTTTCAGCTCGAGGTCCTCGAACACCGCCTCGATCACCAGATCCGCACGCGCGAAGCCGCGCAGGTCGAGCGCGGGCGAGATGAGGTCCATGCGCTGGCCGACCTCGCGCTCGGTGAGGCTGCGCCGCTTGCGCCGCTCGTCGTAGACCGCCCGCACCTGCTGCAAGCCGCGCCCGAGCGCCTCGAGCGACGCGTCCTTGATCCGGACCGGGACGCCCGCCTCCGCGGCCACGCACGCGATCCCCGACCCCATGAGACCCGCGCCGAGCACGCCGAGCTTGCGCACCTCCCTGGCGCAGCGTCCCCTCCGGAACGCCCGAGTCCTTCTTGACGTCCTGGGTCGCGAAGAAGACCGAGACGAGCGCCCGCGAGGTGTCGGTCACGGCCAGCCGGCCGAACTCGCGGGCTTCGAGGACGAGCCCCTCGGCCAGGCTCGTCGCCGTGCCCTTCTGCACCACCTCGATCGCCGCGAGCGGGGCCGGGATAGTGACCGCCGGTCTTCGCCCACACCGACGACCTCGCGCGCCAGCCGACCAGGGGCCGCAGCACCCGCTCGAGGAGCGTGATCCCGTGACGCTCGGGCGCAAGCCGTCGCTCGGCCAGCGCCACGGCGGCGCGCCACGCCACCTCGACCAGCACCGGCTGCGCGCAGAGCTCGTCCACCAGCCCCGCGCGGAGCGCCCGCTGCGCCCTCAGCGTGCGACCGGTGAGGATGAGGTCGAGCCCGGTCCGCAGCCCCACGAGCCGCGGCAGCCGCTGCGTCCCGCCGGCGCCCGGGATGAGGCCCAGCGTCACCTCGGGGAGTCCGATCGCGGTCTTCGCGTCGTCCGAGGCCACGCGGTAGCGGCACGCCAGGGCGAGCTCGGTGCCGATGCCGAGGCAGGCTGCCGTGGATCGCGGCCACGACCGGCACGCGGCAGCCCTCGACGCGCGCGAGCACCGCGTGCGCGGCGCGCGAGAGCGCCTCGCCCTCTTCGGCCGAGCGGATGCGCGCGAAGTCCTTGATGTCCGCGCCGGCGATGAAGCTGTCGGGCTTGCCGCTGCGGATCACGACGGCGCGCAGCGCTAGGTCGCGCTCGACCTCGTCGAGCAGCGCCTCGAACTCGGCGATGCGCTCGCGGCCGAGCGTGTTGACCTTCTCGCCCGGCACGTCGAGCGTCACCAGCAGCACGCCGCCGCCGCCGCGCTCGCTGGCGAAGGCGCCGCTCATCGCTCCAGCACCATCGCGAAGCCCATGCCGCCCTGGGCGCACACCGACACCAGCCCCAGCCGCGCGCCGCGCCGCGCCATCTCGTGGGCGAGCGTCGTGACGAGCCGCGCGCCGGTCGCGCCGAACGGGTGGCCGAGGGCGATCGAGCCGCCGCAGACGTTGAGCCGCGCGCGGTCGACGTGGCCCACCGGCCGCGAGCGGCCGAGCCTCTCGTGCGCCCAGCTCTCCGACTCGAGCGCCTGGATGTTCGAGGCCACCTGCGCCGCGAAGGCCTCGTGCATCTCGATGAGGTCGATCTGCTCGAGCTCCACGCCGGCCCGCTCGAGCGCCTTCGGCACCGCGAGCGCGGGCCCCATCAGCAGCTGGCCCCCCGGGTCCACCGCCGCGACCGCCCAGGAGCGGATGAAGGCGAGCGGCTCGCGACCCTCGGCCCGGGCCTTGTCCTCGGACATCAGCAGCACCGCGGCCGCGCCGTCGGTGAGCGCCGACGAGTTGCCGGCGGTCACGCTGCCGTTGCGCTTGTCGAAGGCGGGCGGCAGCGCCGCGAGCGCGTCGAGCGAGCTGTCGCGGCGCAGCAGATTGTCGCCGGTCACGGCCTCGTAGCCCGGCGGCAGGAAGACGGCGCAGGTCTCCTGCGGCAGCCGGCCGTCCTCGGTCGCCGCCCAGCCGTTCCTGTGGGAGGCGAGCGCGATCCGGTCCTGCTCCTCGCGCGTGATGCCGTTCTCCTTCGCCATCTTCTCGGCGGACTGCCCCATCGTGAGGCCGGTCGAGGGCTCGGCGATCGCCGGCCACTCGGGCACGAGGTCCCGCGGACGCAGTGTGCCCAGCAGGCCGAGCCGAGCCCCCCACGTGCGCGCGCGCTGGGCGGCGACGAGCGTCCCGGCCAGCTTCCGGCCGAGCGGGATCGGGACGTTCGACAGCGACTCGGCGCCTCCCGCGATGCCCGCGTCGAGGTTGCCGAGCCGGATCTCGGCGGCCACCTCGGCGATCGCCTGGCTGGCGGAGGCACAGGCGCGGTTCACCGTGTGGGCTGGGACCTCCTTCGGCAGGCCGGCGCCCAGCCCGACCTCGCGTGCAAGGTTCGGCGCGTGAACCGAGGGGACGACCTGCCCCATCACCACGGCGCCGATCGAGGCCGGATCGACCTCGGAGCGCTCCAGCAGCTCACGGACGCAGGCCTTTCCGAGCTCCACCGCGCTCAGGTCCCGGAGCAGCGTGCCCGAGCGGGCGAAGGGCGTGCGGCATCCGGCAATGACGGCGACTCTGCTTTCGGGCATGGAGGGTTAGGCCGGTCTCCGCCGCCGATGCGCTGGTGTTGTTTTCGTGGCGTTTTGGGGGGTTTCCCGGCGGGAACCCGGGCGTGAGCCCGTCACAGCGAGGTCATGCTAGCGCACTCGAGGGGGTGTGACTAGCCTCCCAGTCGAGCCATGACAGCCCGCGATCGTCCCCATAACTCCTTGTCCCACCTGACCAAAACGCTCGAGTCCGCTCGTCGGCCCGGTCGCCTCGAAGCCGTGAGAGGATCCCGCTCCAGAGAAGGAGAGCCCCATGAGCCGCCGCTTGTCCTCGCTCGCCGCCCTCGCCCTGGCCGCAGGCCTCGCCGCTCCCGCCCCCGCTCAAGCTCCCGCCCCGGCACCGACACCCAAGCTCCAGCCCCGCCCGCACGGGACGCGAGTGCCGGTCGACCCCGCCAAGCTGCGCGTGGACGACGGGGACACGGTGGTGATCGAGTGGAGCAAGGGCGACAGCGAGACGGTCCGCGTCCTGGGGATCGACACCCCGGAGACGCGCCACGTCGAGCACAGCCTTCCCTACCCCCAGGACTTCGGCCCCGAAGCGCGGGGCTTCGCGCTCGGCGCCTTCGCGACCGCCACGGACGTCCAGATCCTGCGGGCCGCGACACTCGACCCCTACGGCCGCACGCTCGGCTACTTGTTCGTGAACGGGCGCAACTACTCCGTGCTGGTGGTCGCCGCCCGGCTCGCGGCCGAGACGGTCGGCCACTACGGCGACAACGGCCTGCCGAAGGAGGCCGCCGATGTTCTGGCGGCCGCGAAGGCCGCGGGCCCCGTGCCGTTCGAGCCGCCCTTCCAGTTCCGCGCCCGGATGCGCGACGTCTCGGGCTGGATGCAGCAGCAGGGCGTCTCGCCCGAGAAGTAGGGACGCCCCCTGGACCGGCCCCACCGGCGGCTGCTGCTCCCGATCGCGATCGCGGTGGTCGTGCTCGCGCTTTGGGACACGCTGCTCGTCTACCCGTTCCGCCTCTTCGTGGTGTTCCTGCACGAGATCTCGCACGGCCTCGCCGCCGTCCTCACCGGAGGTGCGATTGAATCGATCGGCCTCAGCTTCGACGAGGGCGGCGTCTGCCGCACCCGCGGCGGCTCCCCCTTCGTGATCCTGACCGCGGGCTACCTGGGCAGCCTGGCGTGGGGCGCCTTGTTCCTGGTGGCGGGCGAGCGGCAGAAGCGGGCCCGCTCCGTGATCGCCGCGATCGGCCTCTTCACGCTCGTCGTCACGCTCGTCTACGTGCGCACGCTGTTCGGCTTCGGCTACGGTCTCCTCGCCGCCTGCGCGTTCCTCGCCGTGGCGGCCCGGCTGCCGCCCGCCGTTTCGGAAGTGCTGCTCGCCACGATCGGCGCGACCAGCGCGCTCTACGCCGTGTGGGACGTCGCGACCGACGTGCTGCTGCGTCACGCGCCGCAGAGCGACGCGGCCGCGCTCGCGCAGCTCACCCACGTCCCGGCGGCCGCCTGGGGCCTCGCCTGGACGCTCGTCTCGCTCGCCGTCATCGGCTCCGTTCTCCGGCGCCTCTGGTGAGGCCGCGCGGCGCCGGTGCGACGGCTATGCCCCAGGGCCCGTCGCCGACGGTGACCGTCGCCACCACCCGGCGCGCCGCCGTGTCGATCACGCTCACGTCGTTCGAGCCGCTGTTGGCGGCGTAGAGCTTGCCGCCGTCGGAGCTGAGCCCCAGCCCTCGGACGTCGTCGCCCACCGCGACCGTCGCGGCGAGCGCAGGCTTCCTGGGCTCGGACAGGTCGAGGATCGCCACGGCGTCGGCGCCGCCGGTCGCCACGTACGCCCAGCGCCCGTCGGGAGACGCGACCACGTCGACCGGGCGCTCGGTCGGCTCGGGAAAGGAGTAGCGGCCCACCACCGCTCGCCGGGCGACGTCCACGATCGAGAGCGTGCGCCCGTCCTCGGCGGTGACGAGCGCCAGGCGGCCGTCCGGTGTGAAGGACGCGCGGCGCGGGCGGGAGTCGACCTCGAACGAGGCGACCACCTCGGTCTTGCGGGTGTCGAGGACCGAGACCGTGTTGGCGGCTTGCGCCGTCACGTAGACCCAGCGGCCGTCCGGGCTGATGCCGACACCCTGGGGCGCCTCGCCGACGCGCACGGCCTTGACCATCCGTCCCGACGGCAGCTCGACGACGGAGGCGGTGCCTTCGTCTTCGTTGGCGACGTAGAGCCTCGACGGCCCGGATCCGAGCGCGAAGTTCCCCGGATCGCTTCCCGCCTCGTGAACCGCGACCACCTTGCCGGACGCGGCGTCGAGCTCGAGGACACCCTCGCGCAGCTGCTGATCCTCGTACGCGCGGCTGATCGCCACGTAGACGCGCTGGCCGTCGGGGCTCACGTGGATGCCGCGGGGACGGCCTTCGACCGCGATCGACTGCACGGCGCGGTCGATCGCCGCGTCGATCACGCTGAGCGTCGAGGAGCGCTCGTTCGTGACGTACACGCGCTCCGGCTGCGCGCCCCGCGCAGCCGGACCGGCCGCCGCTTGCGGGCTGTCCACCGCGGCCGAGGCCGCACCGGGCGTCGGGCTCGCGAGCGGCGCCTGCCCTTGTCTCCCGCAGGCGGCGAGCGCCAACGCGACCAACACGACCATAGGTGCCCTCGCCATGGTCCTTCTCGGGGTAGTGCAGGCAAGACGTGCGCCAGGCCGTCCGGCGTTTCCCTGACGGCTGGGCGCGCCTTTCGAGTCGAACGGCGAAGCGCGTTTCTACACTTTGCCCAGGTCCCACCCTCGCCCGCGGGAACGCGTTCGCCGCGAGCGGTGTCGAAGCGGGCAAGAGGCCACCCGCATGAACCTGTGGAATACGCTGGGCGTCACCCCTTGGGGCGGAATGCTGATCGCCGCGGCGGGCATCGCCGCGGCCGTGGCGCTGGCGGCCGCGCGGCTGCGGCGCGCGCGCTCGTCGGCGCGGCTAGGGCTCGGCCTCGATCGCTAGGGCGGGACGACGGCGATCAGAGCCAGGTCCTCGCGCGGTAGTCGAGGTATGCCTGGCCGAACGCGGCTTCCAGCACCTTCTCTTCCTTCCGGATCCGCAGCAGCTGGACGGGAATGAGCGCCAGCCACGCCGCGAGCAGCGGCCAGCTCTGCAGCGCGATCATGCCGCCGAGGTACGCGAGGCCGCCGAAGAGGTAGATGGGATTCCGCAGCCGCGCGTAGAGACCGTTCGTCACCAGACGGCGCGCCTGCGCCGTGACCGAGAACGAGGTTCCGAGCTGGAGCCGCGCCGCGATCCAGAACGGCACGCAGACTGCGGTGAGGGCGAGGCCGGAGTAGAAAACCCCGTTGTGCGGAGCGAAGCGCCAGGCGACGCCGACGAGCACGAACGTCGCGACGACGTCGGCCCAGAGCAGGAGCCTCTTCACGGGCCCGAAGATACTCCTGCCGGGCCTCACTCGTAGCGGAGTGCCACCACCGGGTCGAGGCGCGAGGCCTTGAGTGCGGGGACCAGGCCCGACACGACGCCGACGAACACCAGGATCAGGGTCGAGCCGAGCACCGTCGCTCCGGAGATCCGCAGCTGCAGGTCGCCCTTGCCGCTCTTCTCCTCGTAGAGCGGCCCGAGGATGGGCAGGATCGGCATCGCCCAGGTGACGAGGTAGGACACGACGATGCCGAGCGCGCCGCCCACGAGCGTGAGCACGAGCGCCTCGGCCAGGAACTGCAGGCGGATGTGCCCCTTCTTCGCCCCGAGCGCGCGACGCAGCCCGATCTCGCGGATGCGCTCGTCGACCGAGACCAGCATGATGTTGGCGACGCCGACGCCGCCGATGCCGAGCGTGAGCGTGCCGATGAACACCAGCAGCACCTGCAGCCCGATCGTGATCCCGTCGATGATCGGCCGGAACTCCTCGCGCCCGAACATCTGTATCGCGCGCGTGTCGGTGCCCGAGAAGCGCTGGCGCCTGCCGACCACCTCGCGCACCTGCTGGATGGCGTCCTTCTCGAGCGCGGGCGAGACGGCACTGAAGACGAGGACACTCGCGTAGCGCGTGTCCCAGACGTCTCCGGCGGTCGTGTAGGGGATGAACGCGCACTCGTCGTCGCTCGTGAAGTAGTTGCTCATCTGCATCTTGCGGTCCATGCTTCCCACGACCGTGAAGCGCATGCCGTCGATGCGGATCGTCTCGCCGATGGCAGGCCGGCCCTGGAAGAGCTTCTTGCGCAGGATCGAGCCCAGGAACACGACACGGCGGCGCTCGATCGTGTCCTCCGGCGTGAGCCAGCGCCCGTCGCTCGGCCGCTCGTTGCGGATCTCGCCGTAGACCGGCTCCACCCCGCGCACCGCCGTGTTCGCCGCGGCGTCGGCGTAGGTGATCTGCCGCCACTGCACCGTCTCCATGCTGATCTGCTTGACGAGGCTCGCCTCGCCCTCGATCGCGTCGCGGTCCGAGCGCTCGAAGCGCACGCGCCGTCCGGCGCGCTCGCCTCCCGCCTGCTCGCTCGTCTGGCCGGGCCAGGCGACGACCGCGCTCTTGCCGAAGGCGTTGAAGGCGGTGCTGAGGATGGCCCGAAAGCCCGAGCCGTAGGCGATCAGCACCGTCACCGCCACGATGCCCCAGACAATGCCCAGCATCGTGAGCGCGCTGCGGGTGCGGTGGCGCGCGATGTTGGACCAGCTCTGGGCCACGAGCTCGCGCAGCACGCTAGCCTCCCGCCTCGTAGCGCAGCGCCTCGATCGGGTCCACCGACGCGGCGCGCCGCGCCGGGTAGACGGCCGCGAGCAGCGCGACCGTGCCGAGGAGCGCGAAGGCCATGAGGCCCGAGGACCAGGTGGGCAGGAGCCCCGCGAAGAACTGCGGCATCGGGAGCAGGTTGACGAGCGCGCACAGGCCGTAGGCGAAGCCGAGCCCCGCGCCGCCGCTCACGAACACCACGAGCAGCGTCTCGACCACGAACTGGCTCACGATCGAGCGGCGCGTCGCGCCGAGCGCCTTGCGGATCCCGATCTCGCGCGTGCGCTCGCGCACCGCCACCAGCATCACGTTCATCACGCCGATGCCGCCGATGAAGAGCGTGGCGATCCCGATCGCGCCCAGGAAGTTCTTCATGCCGTCGGTCATGGTGCGGAAGGCCTCGGCCTCCTGCACCGTGTCCCAGATCTTGGCGGCCTCCTCGTCGGCCGGGTCGAATGAGTGGATGCGCCCGAGTGCCCGCCGCAGCTCCGCCTTGCACGCCTCGTGGTGCTGGACGTCGCGCGGCGCGACCAGCAGCCGGTCGACCGAGTCGGCCAGCGCCGGCGGCTTGTTCGGGAAGTCCTGCAGGATCGTGCTGAAGGGCAGGAACAGCTTGCTGATGTCGCGCCCGTCGTAGCTCGAGTCCTGCTCCTTGTGCCGCATCACGCCCACGATCGTGTACGGGAAGTCGCCGATGCGGACGGTCTCGCCGAGCGCGGGCCGGCCGCCGAACAGCTGCTTCTTCGCGTCGCTGCCGATGAGCGCGACGCGCCGCACGTTCTGCTCGTCGCCCCAGTCCGGGTAGCGGCCCTCGGCCACGTCGATCGAGCGGATCCAGGCGAAGTCCGGCAGCGAGCCCGTGATCGTGAGGTTGCCGCTGTTGTAGGCGCTGCGCACGGGAGCGCCCAGGCCCAGCTCCGGCATCACGTAGCCGCACGAGGGCGCTTGCGGCAGGATCTTCTCGTGGTCGGTCGCCGTCCACTGCACCCGGCGTCCGGCGCGCAGGCCGCCCGCCTGCAGGCTGGTGCGGCCGGCGAACACGATCATCACGTCCTTGCTGAAGGCCGACGCCACCTTCGCCTGGCCGACGCGCAGCCCCTCACCCGCCGCGACCATGAGCGTGATCGAGACGATCCCCCACGCGATCCCGAACATGGTGAGCAGCGTGCGCAGCTTGTGCGCGAAGAGCGTGCGCAGCGTGTCGCTCATCAAGTCGCGCCAGACCATGGGTTACCTGCGGCTCCTCGGCTGCCTGTCGCTCCTCAAGAGCGATCCTTGAAGGTGCACGACCACGCTTGCGTTCCTGTTCTGGGGGGTGCAAGCACCCCCCAGACCCCCCGTGAGTTGCTCGTGGCCACAGTGTTGCCTACTGCAAGACGATCCGGTCGCCTTCCTTCAGGCCCTCGACCAGCTCCGCCTTGACGCCGTTCGATATCCCGAGCTTGACGGCGATCTTGCGCTTGCCGTTCTTCTCCTTCGGGTCGGGCACCTCGAGCGAGGGCTTCCTGTCCTTGTCGTAGACGACAGCCGACTCCGGCACGGTCAGGATCCCCTTCTTCTCCTCCAGGATCACCTCGGCATTGGCGGTCATGTTGGTCTTGAGCTCGCCGCCCGGGTTCAGGATCGAGACGCGCACCTCGAAGGTCGTGACGTTGTCCTTCTCGACGCCGAGCGGCGAGATCTTGGTGACCTTGCCCTCGAACGCCTTGTCCTTGAAGGACTCGACCACGATCCGGGCGCGCTGGCCGATGTAGACCTTGCCGATGTCGGCCTCGTCCACCTTGCCGAGCACGTACACCTCGCTCACGTCGCCGAGCGTCATCACGAGCGTCGCCTGCGAGCCGAGCACCAGGATCGAGCTCACGGCGTCGCCCACCTCGACGTCGCGCGAGAGCACGAGCCCGTCCATCGGGCTCGTGATCGTCGCGTAGCGCAGGTCGGTCTGCACGCGCTCGAGCGTCGCCCGCGCCTTCTCGACCTCGGCGCGGCTCACCGCCGCCTGGCTCTTGGCGGCCGTCTGTTTGTTGAGTCCCATCTGGTACGCCTTGTCCGCGTCCTCGAGCAGGGACGGCGCGATCAAGCCGTCCGCGTACAGCTTGCGCGAGCGCTCGAGCGACAGCTTCAGGAACGGAAGATCCGGGCCCTCGGCTTCGATCTTGTTGCGCTCCCAGGAGGCCTCGGCGGCGAGCAGGTTGGCGCGCGACTCGCGCACGCCCGCCTCGAGCTGCTCGCGATCGAGCTCGGCCAGCATCTGGCCTTCCTTGACGCGGTCGCCGTAGTGGACGAACAGCCGCTTCACGATCCCGCTCGCCTTGGACTTGATCTGGACCTTGGTGAGCGGCTGGATCTTTCCGGTCGCCACCACCGAGCGCGCGAGGTCTCCCTTCTCGACCTTGGCGATCCGGGACGGATCGATCTCCTTGCCGTTGCTGCGGGCCGCGACCAGCCCGAAGACGGCCAGGGCGAGGACAACGAGGCCGATCAGGACCAGTCGCTTGCGGCCCTTGCCGCGGCCGTTTCCGTTACCGTTCGCCATTCGAGCTCCAATTCACTGAACGTCCGAAGGCGAGCCTTTCCGGCCCCCTCCGCTTCTACGCGCGTGAGCCGCCTGGGGTTCACGCAAGGCGTTGGCGGCGATGGATAATCGGCCCTTCATGGACCGGGAGCTCATCCGGCGCCTGCCGAAGA
Source organism: uncultured Acidobacteriota bacterium (assembly GCA_963740655.1). Taxonomy (GTDB): domain Bacteria; phylum Acidobacteriota; class Vicinamibacteria; order Fen-336; family Fen-336; genus DATBSL01. The sequence continues at coordinate 31,336 of CAVUFF010000007.1, read as the reverse complement.
CGGATCTGCACGTTCACCTCGACGGCTCCCTGCGACTCGGCTCCCTCATCGAGCTCGCCCGGGCGCGCAAGGTGGCCCTGCCCTCTGAGACGTCGGAGGGCCTGGAAGCGTTGGTTTTCCGCTCCCGCTACGCGAACCTCGCCGAGTACCTGGAGGGCTTCCGCTACACGGTCGCCGTGCTCCAGGACGCGGAGGCGCTCGAGCGCGCGGCCTTCGAGCTCGCGGAGGACTGCCGGGCCGAGGGCGTGCGCTACGTCGAGGTGCGCTTCGCCCCGCAGCTGCACGTGCGGGCGGGCTTCGAGGTGCCCGACGTGGTCCGAGCCGTCGACCGCGGGCTGCGCCGGGCGGCCGCGCGCTTCAACGACGCGCCCGAGGTCAAGGAGGGCCGCGAGCCGCCCTTCGCCGCCGGCATCCTTCTTTGTGCGATGCGCTTCTTCAGCCCCGAGTTCTCGCAGGGCTTCCGGCGCTTCTTCGAGGCGCTGCCCGAGGCGTCGGAGCGCGAGATCCACTCGGCGGCGAGCCTCGAGCTCGCACGCGCGGCCGCGCGGCTCAAGAACGAGGAAGGCCTGCTCGTGGTCGGCATCGACCTCGCCGGGCAGGAAAAAGGCTACCCGGCGGAGGACCACCGCAAGGCCTACCAGGTCGCGCACGAGGCCTTCCTCGGAAAGACGGTCCACGCCGGCGAGGACTACGGCCCCGAGTCGATCTTCCAGGCGATCGGCGACCTGCACGCCGACCGCATCGGCCACGGCACCTGGCTCTTCGACGACAGCAAGATCACGAGCACGCGCATCCGCGACCGCAAGCGCTACGTCGAGAGCCTCTCCGAGTTCATCGCCGACAAGCGCATCACGATCGAGGTCTGCCTCACCTCGAACCAGCAGACCGTGCCGGAGCTGGCCACCGATCTCACGCTCCATCCGTTCGGAGAGATGCGAAGACGGCGGCTGTCGACCACCTTCTGCACGGACAACCGGCTGGTGTCGCACACGAACGTCAGCCACGAGATCGCGCGCGCGGTCGAGGCGTTCGGACTCACGCCGCAGGAGGTGCGCGACATCCTGATCTACGGCTTCAAGCGCAGCTTCTTCCCCGGCACCTACCTCGAGAAGCGGGCGTACGTCCGGCAGGTGATCAACTTCGCCAACCGGCTGCTGGCCGACGCCGGCCATGGCCCGTTCGGACCGTCGCCGAGCTAAAGAACGACACGCTCGCGGCGCCTCAAGGGAAAGCCTCGAAGGGGCGCGGCCACGCTTGCTTCCTTGATCTAGGGGGTGCTCCGCACCCCCTAGGACCCCCAGCGGTGGTGGGCCGGATGGCCTTCCGGCACGGCCACGAACACGCCGCGGCACGTCGCCGTCGTCTCGCCGCCGGCGCTGAGCTCCGCCTCGACGGTCGCGCGCGGGCCCTCCGACTCCACGACGCGCGCGCGCAGCGTGAGCGGCTCGCCCGTCGGCGTGACGCGCAGCAGCTTGACGTGGAACTCCGCCGTGACCGTCGACGGCAACGTGTCGCTGCCGTCGCGGCGCATGAGATGGATCGCCGCCGTCCAGTTGCTGTGGCAGTCGAGCAGCGCCCCGACGATCCCGCCGTTGAGCGCGCCCGGCCAGGCCTCGTGGTGAGGCTCGGCCGTCCACTCGGCCCGCAGGCCCTCCCCGTCCTCGAAGCTGCGGATGCGGAGCCCCTTCGCATTGGCGGGCCCGCAGCCGAAGCAGCGGTTCTGCGGCGCGTAGCGCTCCTGGACCGACCGCGCGTCGCTCACCGGCTCATTCTAGTCGGCTACGACGCGCCGCCTGCGAGACGCTCGAGCGCCTTGCGCGCCTCGTCACGCACGCCCGCGTCGCGGTCCCCCGTCGCCCGCTGCAGCGCAGTCGCGGCGGGCTTCGCCGCGGGCCCAATCCGCCCGAGCGCACGCGCCGCGTGCAGGCGCACCACGCTGTTCGGGTCGCGGAGTGCGTCCGCGAGCGGCTCGACCGCCGCGGCGGCCGGCGGCCCGATTCGACCGAGCGTGCGCGCCGCTCGAAAGCGCCGCCCGTCGTCCTCGCTCTTGAGCGCGCGCACCAGCTCCGGCACCGCCGCCGCGGCCGCCGGCCCGATCCGCGCCAGCGCCCCGGCCACCACCGCGTTCGTATCGTCGCGCGCGAGCGCCTGCGCGAGCTGCGGCACGGCCGACTCCGCGGCCGGCGCGCCGATGTTGCCGAGGCTCCAGGCCGCGAACGCCGCGATGTAGCGGTCCGGGCTCGCGAGCGCTGCGGTGAGCGCCGGCACGTCCTCGGGCGCGGGCCCGATGTGGAAGAGCGCCTGCGCTGCCGCCGCGCGAACGCTCTCGCTCGGATCGGCGAGCGCCTCGAGCAGCGCCTTTACCCCGAGCCGCGATCCGATCGCGCCGAGCGCCCGCGCGCATGCCATCCGCACGCCCGGCTGCTCGTCGTGGCCGAGCTTCAGGGCGAGCAGAGTCGCCTTCGGCGCCGCGAGCGGCCCCGCGGATGCGAGCCCCCACGCGGCCGCCTGCCGCACGCTCGGGTCGGCGGCGTCCAGCCGCGCCTCGAGGGCCTCGAGCCCGGCGGCGGCGAGGGCTCCCCGGCCACCCGCGAGCCAGCGCAGCGCAGCCCGCGAGCCCACGTCGCTCGCGCGCCCGAGCGCCTCGCGCAGCACGCGCGGATCCGAGTCCCCCTCGGCGAGCATCCCGCTCGTCCGCAGCGTGTCCGCGGCGAGCACGTGGCCGGACGGGCTCAGGTGGTCGTAGTCGCGGAACGCCCCCGTCCCGAGCTTCCCGATCGCGGGCAGCATGTCGAGGCACGGGAGCTTCTCGTCCTCGCAGAAGCGCGCGATCCGTTCCTGGACCACGGGCCCGGGAGCGCCCGGCTCGACCTGGAAGCGGAACGGGAACACGACGAGCGCGAAGCTCGCCCCGTCGGCCACGACCTCGAGCCGCAGCGCGCGCACCTCCTCGAAGAAGCGCGCAAGCGCCTCGCGCACGCGCGGAGAGTCGGGCTCGGAGAAGAGCCGCTCCACCGAGTCGATCTCGCGCCCCTCGGGATCGATCAGGAGCCGCACGAGCGCCAGGTGCTCGTGGAGCGCCACCAGCCAGTGAGCCGGCCGCGCGAGGTTGTTCTGCAGCTCCGGGATGTCGTTGAGGCAGACCGCGAGCACGGCCTGGTCCGGGTGATACGTGCGCGCGATCTTCTGCCACGCGGTCCGCTCCTGGCGCGTCGACCAACCCCAGAGCGCGACGCTCATGACCTCGGTCCGCGACCCCGCGGAAGCGAAGTGCGACTCGAGCAGCTGCGGGTAGGCTTCCCGCGGCGTCAGCTCGGCGCCGAGCGTCACGCTGTCGCCGAGGAACGCAATCCGCCGATACCCGCCGGGCCGCTCCTTCGAGCGCGTCCGGTCGCGGAGGCCGTCCGCGTTGAACTCCTCCCACGGCGGCCAGCCCACCCCATCGGACTTCATCACGTAGAAGCCGCCGGGCATCTTGTCGTCCCAGTCCCAGATGTAGTCGGCGACCTCCGGCCGCGGCGCCCGCCGCTTCTCGACGAGCCGCGCCCCGCCTTCGAGCAGCCCCAAGAACACGGCTCCGACGCCGAGCGCGAGCGCGAGGTTCCCTGCGAGCTCGCGCGTTTTCACGCGTCCAAGCTTATCCGCCGGAGCGTCGCAGGCGGAAGCCATGGCCTTTCTCTTGCGACCCCGCGACTGTTTCGATATAGTCGGTGGTCGCACGCTGCGCTACTCGCGTGCTCTGCTGGCCCGCTAGCTCAATTGGTAGAGCAAGAGACTCTTAATCTCTGGGTTCTAGGTTCGAGTCCTAGGCGGGTCAATACCTTACGGCGATTGGCCGAGACCGGGTCACGCCGGGGTCACCAGGACTGGGCGGGACTTACGTCGCTGCGGCGATCAGCACCCCCAGCTCGGCGCCCATCTCGGCGACGTCGCCGTCCGTCACGAACGCGCAGGAGTCTTCGTCCGCAGCAGAGACGATCCGGCCGTGGTCGTCTCGCACGACCCAGGTGCGAGCAGGAGCGCGGCACGTCGAGTGCGAGTGCTCGTCGCCGCGCTTACGGCATCTGGAATCGATGGAGATGGACGTGCCGCCCGACGGACACGGGCTGCAATTGCCGTTTCCGCGACGGCGACGGGGGAAGCCTTCGTCCTGCTCGCGAAAATCACGGCCGGTCGCCTTCAGCCATCGCGTGATCGCGAGTACAGTTCCCCGTGAATGGGCCGTCTCGCGCGGTGGCGCGCTACGTCGCTGATCCTGCTCGGAGTGCTGGCCGGCCGCGCCGCGTGGCTCGCGTGGCAGTACTACTTCGACCAGGGTCCCCGCTATCGCGTCGAAAGCGCGATGATCGCGCTGGTAATCGCCGCCGTCGCGATCGCCGCGATGCGTCGCGGCGAGTCGCCGCCCGGTGACGCGCCGCTGTTCCTCCCCCTCTCGTGGCTACTTGTGTTCATCGCCGCCGCGGTCGCGCTCTATGCGCGCGCGATCGGTCTCGGCTTCCTGTCCGACGACTACACGCTGCGAGCTATGGCGAGCTCCGGCAGCGCTGGCTCGGACGTCGGCTGGTTCTTTCGTCCGTTGCCGCTTCTGCTGTGGCGTGGATTCCTCGGCCTCGCTGATGCGCCCGCCGTGCTGCATCTGCTCAACATCCTGCTGCATGGGATCAACGCCAGTCTCATCGCTGCACTCGGCTGCGCGATGGGCATGCGCCGCGACACGGTGCTTGGTGCTGCCGGACTCTTTCTGGCGTTCCCGGCGCTGCCCGAGGCGGTGGCGTGGACCGCCGGCATACAGGACGTGCTGATGACGACGATGGCACTCGCGGCCGTGGTCGTGGCCGCGCGCCGGCCGGTGAGCGGTCGGCGGATCGCGGTGGTCTGCACCCTGTTCGTCCTGGGTCTCTTATCAAAGGAGACGGCGATCTGTATCCCCGCGTTGATCGCACTGTGCTGGTTCACGCCTTCACGTGCGAGAACAGACGCGCCGCTATACGTGGCGGTCGTGGTCGTCGCAGTCGCGTATCTCGCCATCCGTCTGCCGATGGGGATCGGCAACGACTATTTCGGCGCGCCGTCGCGCTATTTCTTCAAGCAGTTGATCGTCGTGGCGTTCGGCACGCTTGCCGCGCCGTGGCGAATCCCGCTTGCGCTTGTCGATAGGGCGGTGGCTTTCACGGCCGTGACCGTGGTGGCAGTGCTGCTGGTCCACGCCGGTCTGAGCTGGAGCCGCGGCGACCGGCGGCTTCATCGCGATGTTCGGCTGACGCTGTGGGTCCTTGCCTCCATTGCTCCGGTCTTCACGCTCTTCTCCGTCGGTCCGAACCTGGAGGGATCCAGATACCTCTATCTCGGGGCCGGCGCGTGGTCGCTGGTCATCGTCGATCTGATCGCCTCGGCGACCGATCGGATCAAGGGCGGCTCGCAGGTCTTCGCCGTCGTCGTCGTTGGATGCGTGCTGGTTTTTGCAGTTTCGGTCCAGCATGAGCTCGATGTGTGGCAACGGGCAGCCCAATTGCGTGACCAGGTCCTGACCCAGGCCCGTGCCGCCATGAACGACGCTGGGTGCCCGAACCCGAGCTTCGCGAATGTGCCCGACTCCGTGGACGGCGCGTATGTGTTCCGCAACGGTTTTCCGCAGGCACTGGGGCTGTCCGCCCCGGATGGCCGGCCGGGATGCGCGTTCACGTGGACCGATGGCCGCTTCGTCTCGTTGAGGTGAGTCACGGTCGAGGCCGTGTCGATCTCGCCGGTCCTCGTTCGACGTCTCAGTAGAAGGAGCAAACAGTCGCGCACGATCTCTCTCACGATGGCGTCGTAAGCGGCCGAGTCTTCAGGGGATCGCGAGTCGTCGTGCTCCGGCATGTGGCCTCCCTCTCGACCTGAAGAACGGGCACAATCCTCGGCCTCAAGGCTAGACGGTGCGCGCACAGGTCGCTGAGGGAATTGGAGGCGGCGGCCGGAGTCGAACCGGCGAATAGAGGTTTTGCAGAACACTCCCAGCGCTACGCCTGCGGTCGCCATTTGCAGCAGACCCGCGTGAATACTGGCGGAGCACGCAAGCTGAAGGGCCTTCAAAACCCGTTGAGACGCATTCGCACCGAAAGAATGGGCACAGAATAGGCACAGGCCGACGGCCTGCATCGACCGTCTACGTCGCCGAGACGATCGGGATGCCCAGCTCGGCGCCCATCTTGGCGACGTAGCCGTCCGTCACGAACGCGCAGGAGTCTTCGTCCGCAGCAGAGACGATCCGGCCGTGGTCGTCTCGCACGACCCAGGTGCGAGCAGGAGCGCGGCAGCCGGGGCACCGCACATGCGCGCCGACGTCGAGCAGCAAGCCGCCGCACGTCGTGCAGGAGCGCGAGGCCATCGGCTGGATTCTACGCCCGTCGCCCTCGGCCGGCGCTCGTTCGCGTCGAGCGCGACTACCGCAGCCGCGATCAGCATAGGAACTGCTTAACCACCGCTGCTCCTCCGAGCCGCTGAGCGTGGCCTGACGCACGAAGGGCTTGGCCCTGGGCGAGCAGCCGACCACCGTATTGCGTACCGAGAGGCTAGGAGCGCCGACGGCGAGCGGCGAGCCCGACCAGGCCGCTGCCGATCAGCAATAGCGTGCCGGGCTCCGGTACAGTCTCCGGTACAGGGTCACCGGTCACGTAGAACGCGTGCTCCTCGGAGGTGTTGGACCAGGAGTTGTCGTCGAATGGACTGTTGTCTTCACGCCCGTTGAACAAGGAGTTGTTGGTGGTGTGCTGCCAGTAGAACCCGGCCGCGAGATCCTCTGTTAACGGGCCGTTATGGAGACCGACCCAATGACCCACGCCACCCGCCAGAGAGAGCGGGGCGATGTCCAGGTGGTATTCGTACTCGAGATAGTCAGGCAAGCCGATCAGGGTGTTTCCGGTCGCCGTTCGGGTGGTGGGGGCGATGGTATCTCGTTGGAGGATGTTGCCGGGCTGCGAGCCGGCGTTGTCGTAGATCGTGTACGTGATGCTACCCAGGTATGCGCCGTCCAGCTCCGCGGACCAGAAATGGATGCCCGTGAGCGTGAAGTCTGGCGCCACCAAGAACTCCTCGGCTTGAATCCAGTGCGTCATCTCGTTGCCGCCGGTCTGGATCGGCAAACCGTTGTCAAAGATGATGCCGGCATCCAACGGTGTTACCGCGAAAGCCGCAGCGATGACAGCGAGACTCAAACACTGTGCAACGCGTCGCATAGGAAGCCCTCCCGGCGAAGGCGCCCTATGTGGCCGACCGAATCGCCTTCGTGCGGGCGTTCTTCGAGTACGCGCGCGCGAACCCGGACGGCCGGCCGGCCACGTGGCGGGAGTGGCAAAGGAGTCGCGTCGGGCCGCGCCAGCCACGGCTTCCAGGCCGAGTGCCAACTGCGCCGGGCGCGCCTGCTCGCCGCCCATGAAGCCTCGGGCATGGCCTCCGAGCAGCAGGCGTCCACGGCACTGGCCCTCGCGAGCGAGCACGCCGCAAGCGCGACCCGCAGCTCGAGATGGACGGGCCCTTCGGGGACTTCGACGAGGTCCGGGAAGCGATCGCGCGTCTCGAAGCGTCGTGGCGAAGAGCGCGGCGCGGCAGTGCGCGAGCCGTTAGACCTGCCCGACATGACGAATACAATGCCGCAGCGTCAACGAGCACGAGGAGCGCGGTGGGCGCGCGACCGCGAGCCTGTTCGTCCCCGCGATCGGCGCCCAGCTCGCTCTCAGCGGTATCTCGACCGTCTCTGGCCGTCCGTCGCCTCGGGGTCCACGCGGATGCCTTGCGCACGCGGCTGTTGGTCGACGCGTGGGGCAGGATCGCGGGCCCTGGTGGCCGGCCGCCACGCGCAGCGCAGACTAGGACCGCAGCCAGTTGATTCAAGCCAGGATGTTGGCGCGCTCCTATCTTTGAGCTATGCCGGCGTTCGTCGGCCCGTCCCGTGCCTGTGGAACTGCGAGTCGCGCACGCCCGACCGGTTCGTGAACGACGTCCACCGCGAGTGGCACGAGGCCCCAAGAAGTCGCGGGGGGTTCGGACGTGTCGACCACCCGCCCTCGGCTACGAGCTCATCGAACACGTCGCGAATTCCACCGCGACGCACCTCGTCGTGTCGAGGCGTCAACGGGCCTAGGAGATCCGGCTGGCCGACCCGTTGGTGCTGGAGGTCCGTTATGTCTGAGCAAGGGGTCGTACTGATCACGGGAGCATCGTCGGGCGTCGGCCAGTCCACGGCTCGATTGCTTTCGCAGCGAGGCTATCGGGTGTTCGGCACGAGTCGCGATCCGGCCAAGGCCGAGCCCCTCTCCGGCGTCGAGCTTCTGCCTCTGGACGTTCGCGCAGACGGCTCGGTGCAGGAATGCGTCGAGGCCGTCTTCGGTCGGGCCGGTCACCTCGAGGTATTGATCAACAACGCTGGTCACGAGCTGGCCGGTGCATTGGAAGAGCTCACGCCAGAGGAGGCTCGGGGCCAGTTCGAGACCAACTTTTTCGGCGTCGTCAGGATGATCAATGCGGTCTTGCCGTCCATGCGTCAGCGAAAGGCAGGGCACATCGTCAACGTCAGCTCACTCTCCGGCCTGTCGCCCATTCCCTTCCTGGGCATCTATTCGGCCAGCAAGTTTGCGCTGGAGGGGTACACGGAAGCGCTCCGCCATGAAGTCAAACCCTTCGGCATTCGTGTGTCGCTGACCGAGGCAGGCTTTCTCAGGACGCCGATGATGAACAACCGGCAGGTCGGAGCGCGTCGGATCGTCGAGTATGACCCTTGGAGACAAAGAGCTCTCGACTCCATTCGCGCTTCCGAGGAGAAGGGTCCCGACGCGGAGTTCGTAGCGCAAGCGCTCCTCGAGATCGTATCCAGCGAGAAGCCGAAGCTACGCTACCTGATCGGGCCACAGGCGAAGTCGGTCGCGCGATTGCGTCGGTTCCTTCCCGCGGGGATGTACGAGCAGGGAGTGCGCCGGGCGTTCTCGCTCGACAAGAGTGTGTGACCCCCTCGGCCTGGTCTACGGCCTCGTCGCCTCTCCGTAACGAGAGTCCATCGGCCGCACCGCGGGCAGCCTCTCGGCCGCCTGCTCGACGGACAACCCGTGGCTCGAGCGCTTGCGGAGGGCCATCTCGGACGGCGTCGCGCCCAGCATGCGCCGGAACGTCCGCGTCAGGTGCGCGGCGTCCGCGAAGCCTGCATGGTGGGCCGCTTCAGTGACGCTCGTGCCCCGCATCAGCTCACACGCGGCGCGCTGCAGTCGCAGCCAGAGGATGTAGGGCCGGAGTGGCACGCCGAGCGACTGCGTGAACAAGTGCATGAAGCGGGATCGCGACACCCCCGCCCGGGCGGCGAGAGCCACGAGGGATAGGTCGTCCGGCGTCTCGAGATGCTGGCGGACGAACGCCACCACGCTCGCGACTCGGGGATCGAGCGTCACCGGGCGCCGGCGGCGGAGGAGATACCGGCCCACCCAGCGCCCGACGCTCTCCTTGGTGAGCGTCGTCCCCAGTGCAGCGCGCCAGCGGGCGACCTCGCGGGGCGGCACGCAGACGAGGTCGCGAGTGATCCGATCGCGAAGCGCCGCCCCCAGCTCGCTCTCCGCGTCCACGAACGCGATCAGCACGGTCTCGCCCTCCGCCACGATTTCGTGGAGGACGTCGGACCGCACCAGCACCGCCCCGCACCGTCGCCAGCGTCCCCTGTAGCCGCGGACGCGCAACGACCCTCGCATGGTCATGATCAGCTGGACGCTGTGATGGGCGTGGGCGCTGGACGAGAAGCCGGGCCCCCACACCAGCATGGCGGCCGGCCAGACGAGGGCGCCCGGAGCTGGACGGAGCAGCATCGCCTGAGTGTGACACGCGCTGCGGCATCGTGGTGGAGCATCCGGCAGCCAGGCCTCGAGACGGCACCAACCGAGGTCACGCTCCATCATGGGAACGTGCCCGACGACGAGATGGGGCGCGGTAGGCGGCTAGGAACACGCGGACGCCCGCGTCTGCGTAGTGTTCGAGTTCGACGGTCTTCAAGGTCTGGTCTATCCCGCAGAACATGGCCTTATCCAGCGGCCTCGCCAGGATCAACCAAGCAAGATGATGGGCAGCGACTAGCGGGGCATCCAGGCGAAGCAACCCTCGCTCACCCAGGTGCTGCAGCACCGACGACAGCACGGAGATCACATGCTCCGGGACCTGCTCGTGATGCGCGCACGGGTCGTTCGTTTCGAGATCATGGGTGGACGCCGGACCAGGTCGAGGAGTTCTACGGCGAGCGATTTCGGGTGGAAGAACGACGGCAACGGGTCATAGATCGTGACCCCATCCGACCGTATCAGTAGGCACATTGACTCCCTGGCCGGCTGGCGCGGCAAGATGCTCGCGCGCCTCCGGAAGCTGATCCGATCGGCCGCCCCGGAGTTGGCCGAAGAATGGAAATGGAACACGCCCGTGTGGTCGCACCACGGCAACGTGGTGGCCGTGGGGCGTTTCACGATCATGTCAAGGTCAACTTCTTCAAAGGCGCATTGCTGAACGATCCGGACGGGCTGTTCAACGCAGGTCTGGAAGCCCGCGCGACCCGCGCCATAGACATTCATGAGGGCGACCGCCTCGACGAAGCGGCGTTCCGGAAGCTCGTCGGCCTCGCCACCGCCCTCAACCGCCCCACGCCCAAGACACGGAGGCCATGACGATGCAGGGTTCCCTTGCGAAGCTCTGGGCTGGACGTAGCCTGGGTGGGTTCGTTTCGCTCTTCCTGCTGGTGGACGGCGGCGCCCGTCTGGCGGGCGTAGCGCCGTACCTTGAGGGAATGACCAAGTTCGGATATGCCGTCGAGCTCGCGCCCTGGGTGGGGCTCACGTTGCTCGTCTCCACCATCCTCTACGTGCTCCCGCCGACGAGCGTCCTCGGAGCGATCCTGGTCACCGGGTACCTCGGCGGAGCTACTGCGACGCAGGTGCGCGCGGGGGACCCGTGGTTTCTCTTCCCGGTCGTTCTGGGGATGATGGCTTGGGGAGGCTCTGGCTGCGTGACGCGCGGGTCCGCGAGTTGATTCCGGTGACCAGGGCCGGAACCGGGTCGACCAAGGCATAGACGTTCGAAGGCCTCACATTGGCGGCCAAGTCGCGCTTGTGCTTCAGCGAGGATTAGCACGAGTCTCCGGCCACGTGAGCCCCGTGCGAAACGCAGCCAGTTGATTCAAGCCGCGCGGCGGGCCCAGCCCTACCTTTGAGCCGTGTTGGCAGCGTGACGGAGCCCGAGCATGAAGATCGATAACCATCCGACGGTTCTGAAGCACCTCGAGACGGGCTGGACGCCGCGCGAGCCGCAACCGCTGGACGCCGACCGGCTCCGGACGCTGGCCCGGGAATGTGGCGCCGACGACGCCGGGCTCGTCGCGATCGATCGCCCGGAGCTCGACGACCAACGAGAGGAGATCCTGAGCCGGTATCCGTGGACCAAGACCCTCCTGGCCTTCGTGCGACGTATGAGCCGCGAGCCGGTAAGGAGCCCGGCGCGCTCGATCGCCAACCTCGAGTTCCATCACAAGGGCGAGGAGGCGAACGAGATCGCGCTGCGGATCGTCGAGCGGCTGGAGGCGGAGGGCGTCCGGGCCGTCAGCCCGGCGATGGGCTTTCCCATGGAGATGATGCGCTTCCCCGAGCGCATCTGGGTGGTCGGGCACAAGCCGGTGGCCGTGGCCGCGGGCCTCGGGCACATGGGGATCCATCGCAACGTCATCCACCCGAAGTTCGGCAACTTCGTGCTGCTGGGGACGGTGCTGCTGGACGCGGAGGCGACGAGCCAGGACCATCCGCTCAACTACAACCCGTGCCTGGAGTGCAACCTGTGCGTGGCGGCCTGTCCGGTGGGAGCGATCTCGAACCAGGGCGAGTTCAACTTCTCGGCCTGCGTCACGCACAACTACCGTGAGTTCATGGGCGGCTTCAACGACTGGGTCGAGCAGGTCGTCGACAGTCGGAGCGTCCTGGACTATCGCGGCCGGATCAACGACGCCGACACCGCTTCGCTCTGGCAGAGCCTCTCCTTCGGAGCCAACTACAAGTCGGCGTACTGCATGGCGGTCTGCCCCGCGGGAGAGGACGTCATCGGACCGTACCTGGCCGACAAGAAGCGGCACCTGACCGAGGTGGTGAAGCCGCTGCAGGAGAAGGCGGAGACGGTCTATGTCGTGCCCGGCTCCGACGCCGAAGGGCACGTCCAGAAGCGCTTCAAGAACAAGTGGGTCAAGCACGTCGGGTCCGGCGCGAGGCCGCACACCGTGCGCTCGTTCCTGGAGGCGCTTCCCTACTCGTTCCAGCGCCATGCGGCCGAGGGGCTGAACGCCACCTACCACTTCACGTTCACGGGCGAGGAGGAGCGCCGGGCGACCGTCGTCATCGCCGACGAGAAGATCGAAGTTCACGAGGGTCTGGTGGGACAGCCCAGTCTCCGCGTCACCGCCGACAGCAAGACCTGGATCGGCGTTCTCGGGCAGGAGAAGAGCCTGCTGTGGGCGATCGTCACCCGGCGCCTCCGGCTCAAGGGCTCCCCGTCGCTGCTCACCCGCTTCGGCAAGTGCTTTCCGTCCGCCCCGGTCGGGCGCCGCGGCGCCGAGGACCGTCGCGAACACGCCCTGGCGTCGCCCCGTTACGCGCCCTTCCTCCGCAACGACGAGGAGACCGGACACATCCGATGAAGAGCTTTCCCTGTCCAGTCGGAACCCGTGGCGGCAACGCGTGCTCGAGGCGATTCAGGCTGCCGAACGGGTATGCTCCCGGCCCGGAACTCGTAGCAGGTACGTTGCTCGAGATCATTTCCAGCCCGAGGCCGCGGCTTCGCTACTTGATCGGGCGACAGGCGAAGACCGTCACGCTTCTACGGCGATTTCCTCCCGGCGGGCATGTTCGAGCAGGGCGTCCGGCGCACCTTCGCGATGGACCAGACACGATGAAGGATGCGCGGTATCGAATGCGGTAGCACACTTGAGGAGGTCGGAATGCGGCGAGAGCTTGAGGGCCGGGTTAGATCGCGTGCGCTTCGTGCAGACGATGTTCGACGAGCGCGGTTGATTCTGATGATTGCTGACGCAGAGACCTACGACGGCATCCAGGAAGCCCTCGGGTGCAGCAGTGCATTCGTGGCGCGCTGGGCGGCGCGGTTCTCCAGTGATGGTTTGGCTGGCCTCTACTCCCGGCATCAAGGGCGCAAGGCCCACGCCCTGACGCCCCGCGTGGAGGCGCGAATCCTGAATTGGACCCGGCGCAAACCTAGCGATGGTTCGACTCACTGGAGCACGCGGAAGCTCGGCAAGGCGCTCGGCGTCAGCCACATGCTGGTAGCGAGAGTCTGGGCGCGCGCCGGCCTGAAGCCTCACCGTATCGAGCGCTACATGCTCTCCACGGATCCGCTCTCCGAAGAGAAGGCCGCTGACGTCATCGGGCTCTACCTCAAGCCGCCTCAGCACGCTGCCGTCTTCTGCGCGGATGAAAAGACAGCAATCCAAGCTCTCGATCGCCTCGATCCCGTCTTGCCGCTCTCTCCCGGTCGCGCCGAGAGGCATGGATTCGAGTACTACCGACACGGGACGCTCTCCCTGTACGCCGCGCTCAACACTCGCTCCGGAGAGGTGCTTGGGAAGACCGCGGACCGACACACCACCGAAGAGTTCGTTGCCTTTCTGACGGACATCGTGTCCAGTCAGCCGCGACAAAAAGAAATTCACATCATCGCGGACAACCTCTCCGCTCATAAGACACGACGCGTCCACCAGTTCCTCGCTCTGCATCGAAACGTCGAGCTTCACTTCACGCCGACCTATTCCTCTTGGCTCAACCAAGTCGAGATCTGGTTCTCCAAGATCGAGCGCGACGTCATCGCGCGTGGCGTCTTCACCTCTGTCGCCGACCTGGCTCGCAAGCTCATGAAATACATCCGTCGCTACAATCGTGACCCCAAACCGATCAAGTGGACCTACCGAGACCCCTCTCACCGAATCCAGGGTTTCGATTCGTCCGTTTATCCGCGTCCGGTAACTCCAGCGGCGCGGCCCACCCCCGGGTCGCCAGGGCTCGCGGCTGTCCGCGAGCAAGGGCTTCCTCATCACGGCTGCCCCCACCCCTCGGTGTAGGTCACGCGGTACTCGACGCGCGCCGCCACGAACTCGCTGCCCGGCTCGCGGAGGGTGGCCTTGGCGGTGCCACGCTCCAGCCCTCGCTGCACCGCGAGGCCCCCGAGGTCGTGGTCCCCGTCTGCCGGGCTTCCCCTGACCCAGAGGCCTGTTTCTGCTTGTCGTTTGATGCAAGGGGATCTACATTCCGGTGGAGAGATCCCGTCAAGGGGAGGTGTCGATGCGTCGAGTCATGGGCGTGGCATTGGGCCTGTTGGTCGCCGGGCTCGTGGTCGCAGGGGAAGCGAAAGAGGTCACGGGAACGGTCAAGTCGGTCGCCGGCAGCACCGTCATCGTTACCGACAAGGCCGCCAAGGACTGGGCCTTCACGGTCGACAGCAAGGACACGCTGATTGTCGCGAAAGGCGGCCGGCACAAGCTGGACAAGGCCAAGGCGGAGGGCAAGCCGGCCCTCCTGACCGACTTCGTTTCCGAGAAGCAGCAAGTGATCGTCAAGTACACCGAGAAGGAAGGCAAGATGATGGCCTCGGAAGTCCACGTCGTGAAGTAGGCCGCCAGGCCTTTCGCCCTTGGGGGCGGCCCTCATCAGAGGAACCGCCCTCATGGCCCTGACAGGATACCTGGCCTAGTTTGGTCTCTTCTCTGCGGGCACCCGCGGAATGGGCTTCAGGCGGTCCTTCGACAGTCGCATCACGATTCCAGCGTTCCGGTCGGCGACCTCGTTGATGACGAGCTCGGACGCGCGATCGCCTGCGCTCTCGATGTGATCGGCGACAAGTGGACGCTCCTGATCGTCCGCGATCTCTTCCTGAGCCGCTCCCGCTTCGGAGAGTTCCTGAACTCCGGCGAGGGGATCCCCACGAACATCCTCGCTCGCCGTCTGCGGCGTCTCGAGGCTGCCGGCCTCGTCGAGCGCAAGGTCGACCCTCGGCCCAGATCACGCTACGCGTACCGGCTGACGAGGAGCGGCCGCCGCCCGGAGGCCTCATCCAGACAGGGTTCGCCGCGTCAGCGGTCGACCACGACCTCGCCGCAGGCGCCGTTCTGGGCGCACATCACGTAGGTGCCGCCCCTGGCGGCCAGCGGCCCGTACTGGTTGTCGGATGATTCTCACAGCCGTTCACCTTCAGGCCCTTGCAGTGCTCGACGGTCTCGCCATTCCTGTACTGCCAGGTCGGGCCGTCGCGCCCAGTGTCCTTGGCCTTGCCGACGCGCCAGTTCTCGCATTCCACGCGGTCCCGGCTGCCTTCCGTGCGCACTGGGCACCAGGCCCGCCCGTCCGTGTAGCCGATGGCAGCGCAGTAGTTCGCGTCCGGGCCCACGATCGGAGTCGAGTCGAGCGTGTCGTAATCGCGCCCTTTCATGTGGACCGTTGAGTAGTGCGGACTAGTGCGCGTCACCCAGCTGCTACCAACTTGCTACCCAGGCAGGGTGACCGAAGGCCGCTCATGGCCCTTACAGCCCTTCCCCGCTCGGTGGCTTTCCCTTGTCTTTCGGCTGCTTTAGGTCATCTTCGGATGCGTCCAGGGGCACCTCGGGTTCGACTCTTAATCTCTGGGTTCTAGGTTCGAGTCCTAGGCGGGTCACCAATTTACAGGCAACCCCAGGGGGGCCAGCAACACTCCAGCAACACCCTGGTTCCGAAGGCATTCGCCAGAGTCGTGCTGACTCACCGCTGCGAGACGGCCGCGGCCCCTACTAGGACACGGAAAGGGCCGGCCTGGGCGAGCGCCGGCCCCGAGCCTTCCGAGCCGGGGCCTTACTGTGACGTCACAGTTCTTCGGCGGCTCCTTCGGTAGCGCTGTTCAGCCAGCGTGATTCCAAGCTGTAGTTTCTTGAAAGGAATGCAGTGGCGTCTCCGCGCGAGGGTCGCCATATTGCTTTTGATGCACAAGGAGAAGCGCCGGGATGCTTTGGTCGTCCGAAGCCACCGACGCTAAAGGGTGGCGCGTGTGTCTGCCGCGCCCGTCCGCTTGCTCTGGACGGAGTTGTTAGCAAGGAGAAGCAACATGCAAGAAAGGCAGTAACTCACTTCATCAAGACAAGATGCGGAGTCGGCCATCCCCACCACCCCCGCCTGAGGCCGTCGTGGGGAGACGCGGGATCTTGGCTCCCACCTGGGCCCCCCCGCCGGCAATTGCCTGACTGCGTCGCGCAGTTGTTCGACATTCAATCCGCTCCGGTCTCTCAACGCTCTTCATTTTCAGGAAAGGAGGACGCTCATGGGAGGTACATGGCAACCCCTGGTCAACCAACCCGGGTTCAACACGAGCACCATGATCCTGCTGACGGACGGACGCGTCATGGTTCAAGAGGAGGCGCAGGCGCACTGGCACGCGCTGACGCCTGACAGCAACGGAAGTTACGTCAACGGGACCTGGTCCACGCTGGCGGACATGAGCTTCTGGAGACGCTACTACGCCTCCGGCCTGCTCAAGGACGGGCGCGTGATCGTCGTTGGAGGCGAGCAGAGCGGCGACTTCGGCGACACGAACAAGGGAGAAATCTACGATCCGGTCTCGGATACCTGGACTCCCATCCCGACGCCGACCGGCTGGCCGATCGTCGGCGACGCCGCCTCGTGCATCTTGCCCGACGGCAGGCTCATGATCGGGGCGCTCCCTTCGCCTGATTGCATCATCTACGACCCGCTGACGAACTCCTGGTCTCCCGCCGCCAGCAAGGCCGTCCGGTCCAACGAGGAGTCCTGGGTCCTGCTGCCGGACGACACGATCGTGACAACGCAGTGCTGGGATCCTTATAAGAGCGAAAAGTACGTCATCTCCGCCAATACCTGGAAGAGTGAAGGGCCGATTCCGGCCCGAGTCGTCGATCCGGTGATGCACGAGACGGGGCCGGGGATGTTGATGTACAACGGCAAGGTCATCTTCTTCGGCGCCGCCAACGAGCACGGCCGCGGCAAGACGATCATCTACACTCCACCGCCCTTTCCGGCCGGTACTGGCACGTGGGCCGTCGGGCCCGACATCCCCCCTGCCGGCAGGCAGGCCAACGTCAGCAACGATTGCCCCGCCTCGCTGCTGCCCAACGGCAAGGTCCTGTTCACGGCCGCGAACTTCGTGAACAACGGCTGGGGCTCGCCGGTCCTCTTCTTCGAGTACGACCCGCCGAGCAACACGATCGCGGCGGCGCCCACGCCGCCCAACAACGCGACGTTCCCCTATCCGCAGTTCCCGGCCATCTACTGGAGCCGGATGATGCTCCTCCCGACGGGTCAGGTGCTCTTCAGTGCCAGCTCCCCGAACGTCCAGTGCTACACGCCCGACCCCGGCCCGCAGGACGCCTGGAGACCCACGATCTCAGCCGTCGTGCCGCACTCCTCGCCCGACTACTACCTGTTGAAGGGCACTCAGTTGAACGGTCTCTCCCAGGCGAACATGTATGGCGACGACTGCTCTCCAGCGACGAATTACCCGATCGTCCGGCTGCGCGACTCTTCCACCGGAAAGGTCTACTACTGCCGTTCATTCAATTTCAGCACGCTCGGGGTGGCGACCGGCGGTTCGCTCCAATCCTGCCGATTCACGGCCCTGGGCGTTCCGTTCGGCGAATACGACCTGTGCGTGGTCGCCAACGGCATCAGCTCCCACTGCGTGAACTTCTGCCACCGCAAACCGGTCAGTCCGTGCTGCCACGACACGACAAAGGACGACTGCTGCTGCCATGAGGATCCCTGCCGGTGCGGACAGCGAGAGAGCGATGCCGACGTCGTCGTGCTGAGAGGCGAGGTCAAGCGCCTGCAGAACAGCATCAACAGGCTGTCGAGCATGATGAAAGGCGAGGGAGGCGCCGCGCAGGGCAAGGAGACCCACTACGAAGAGGACAAGGAGCAGAAGAGAAAGAAGCGGTAAGGATGTCCTTGTCACCCTGAGCGAAGCGAGACTCGGGGACCACGCTTGCGCTAGACTGACGGCAGCTTGGAGGGCCCATGGCAGAGGCCCGGACGGAACCACGTGCCCGGAAGAGCGAACCACATCGCTGCCCGGAGTGCGGTGCGGCCTTCGAGGTCACCTACTTCGACGACCGCTCGGGCGTGCGCGCGCAGCTCCCGATGACCACCACCGAAGCCGCCTGCCCCGCTTGCGGCCGCAAACGTAGCGTCGCGCTGCCGGCCGGCGCCGAGCGCACGGTCGCGGTAGAGCTGCACGACAGTAGCGACACGGACGAAGGAGGCGGCGGGTAGCCCGAGTCGGCGGTGCTCGGACGCTGATGCGTCAGGACGCGATGTTCGAGCTGGCAGATCGGGCGTCACGCGGCGCTTAGAGTAGTGCGGACTAGTGCCCTGGCCAATGGCCTACTGCACGCTGCTACGCTTCGACTCAGCTGGGCCATGGCCCGTCCTTCTCCGTGCCGATGAGCAGCTGATGATCGATGACGCTGTCCGTTACCGCTTCATCGCGGAGACCGACACCTGGGAGGAAGCCGACTCGATCAGGAAGGACGATCGATGAGCGAAGGAGGAGGGCAGGTCTTCCTCCACAGCAGCTACGATCCGACCGGCCGCTGGGTGGGACCGGGCCACATCGGCGTCCTGTCGACGAGCGAGGGCGACTTCGTCGCCTACCATGCCTATGACCGGCTGGCCGGCGGGCGGCCGACTCTGCGAATCCAGCGCATCGGTTGGACCAGCGATGGCTGGCCTGTCGCGCAATGACCCACGAGCCCGCAGCGGCTGCTCGGCCCTCGGAAAGTGAGCTGCCTTACGGTTTCGACGGGCTGCAACTGCGCTTGTGTGGTCGCTCTTGTCGACGCTCGTGCGCCAACGAGTGCGCCCTCAGGCGATCTCCCTCTGCTACTAGCTTGCTACCAGGCCAGGGTGATCGAGGGCGGCCGACGCCATTAGGCGTCTTCCCCATTGGGGGTTTTCCTTGTCTTTCGGCTGCTTTAGGTCATCTTCGGATGCGTCCGGGGACTCCTCGAGGCTCGACGACGCTCTATACTTCGAGGACACGAATGAAAGGTCGATAGGCCGGATTGGATCCATCCCAGCTCGAAACAGCGTCCGCCCAGAGCTCCCCGCCACCGGAGTTGGACCGCTGGGGGCCATTTGAGGACCTGCGACGAGTGGGGCGAGGCTCGTTCGGCGAGGTCTACCGTGCCTTCGACCCGACGCTCCAGCGCCACGTCGCACTGAAGCTCCTGCTGCCTCGCGGCCTCGATCCGGACGCCGAGGCCAGCTCGCTGCTCAAGGAAGCGAGGGCGATGGCACGGATTCGACACCCGAACGTGGTGCCGATCTACGGTGTGGACCAGCACGACGGACGGGTCGGGTTCTGGAGCGACTTCGTGGAGGGCCAGACGCTCTCGGACCTCGTGGCCACACAGGGTCCCCTCGGCCCGCACGAAGCCGGGCTCGTCGGCATCGACGTGTGCAGGGCGGCCGGGGCGGTGCATGCCGCGGGATTCATCCACCGCGACATCAAGGCCGGCAACGTCATGCGTGAGAAGGGCGGCCGGATTCTGCTGATGGACTTCGGGCTCACGTACGAGAGTGGCACCGACAGCAATCGCAGCGGCACGCCGGCGTACATGGCGCCGGAGGTCCTGGGGGGGCAGCCGGCGACGATCGCGAGTGACGTCTATGCCATCGGCGTGCTGCTGTTCAATCTGCTGACGGCGGAGTACCCCGTCGATGGCGCGGACCTCGAGAAGCTTCGCGCGGCGCATTCCTCCGGCGCCCGCCGGACGTTGCTCGACGTGCGGCCCGATGTGCCGCAAATGCTGGCGCACGCGGTCGCGACGGCTATCAATCCCGATCCCCTGAAGCGCTTCGGTAGCGCGGGGCAGATGGTGGCCGCGCTGTCCGACGCGATCGGAATGGGCGCGGCCGCCGCGGCCGGGCCGCCGCCGGTGAAGCCGCGCGTTCTTCGCGCCTGGATGCTGGCGCCGCTCGCCGCCGCAGCGGTCGCACTGTTCGTATTCCCTCAGGTACGGGCAGTGTTCGCGCCGGGGTCTGTCACCAGGATGCCGCGCGCCGGCCTGCAGGAGGACTACCGGCGAGCCCGCGATCTGGTCGCGCACCACTATCGGCGGCAGGCGCTCGAGACCGCGATCCCGCTGCTCGAGAAGATCGTCGCCCAGGACCCGCGGTTCGCTCCCGCGTTCGCGGACCTGGCGCGTGCCAACTTGCTCCAGTTCACCCAGCAGCGCGACACGAAGTACACCGAACCCGCGCGCCAGGCTGCGCTTCGTGCCCTCGCCCTGGCCCCCGACCTGGCCTCGGCGCACGTGACGCTCGGTACGCTCTACGCGTGGACGGCACAGAACGACCTCGCGAGCCACGAGCTCGAGGAGGCGCTGCGGCTCGACAAGTTCAACGCGGCGGCATATGGGGCGCTTGCGGACTTGTACCAGCGTCAGGGTCGCACCGAGCTGGTGGAGCCGACGCTCCAGAAAGCCATCAGTCTGGCACCGGACGACTGGAGCCTGATGCAGCAGCTGGGCGAGTACTACCTCGACAAGGGTCGCTGGGCACAGGCGGGTGAGCAATACCGCCGTGCGATCGAGCTCATGCCCGACAATCCTCGCCCTCACAACAACCTGGGCCTGGTGTACGAGGGACTGGGCAGGCTCGAGGAATCCGCGGCCGCCTTCCGCAAGGCGATCGATCTCGAGCCGAGCTTCATTCGCTTCAGGAATCTGGGCATGGTGCTGGCCGAGGCCGGAAACTACGAGGAGGCCGCCCGGATGCTGGAGCGGTCGATCGAGATGCGACCCGACAACCATCGGGCCTGGGGACTCCTCGCCTCTGTTTATCGCGACCAGCACGCGGACCCGGCGAAGGTCCGGGAGACCTTTCAGAAAGCCATCGCTCTAGCGACGGACCTCCGGAAGCAAACGCCGAGGGACGAGTACCTGCTGGCCGACGTCGGCGGCTACTACGCGGCCCTCGGGATGGAGAAGGAGAGCCTGCCGCTGCTCGCACAGGCGGCCGCCCTCGCGCCGGACACTCCGCAAGTGCTCTACCAGGTGGCGATCGGGTACGAGGCGCTTCACCGGCGCGAGGAGGCGCTGCAGTGGCTTGCCAGGGCGAAAGCGGGTGGCTATCCTTCCGAACTCATTGTGCGGAACCCGCAGCTCGCCGCCCTTCGGGCTGACGCGCGCTTCGGCGCGACCGCTGGCGCAGCCCGCTAGCAAGGGGTCTACATGTGAGAGAGAGGTGACTCGATGTTCAGTCAGCCAGTGCCGTCGTCATCGGAGAGCGCGTTGCCGGGGCCGGCCACGGTCCATCCGGCGTGGTTCATGGGCAATCCCAACGTGGACCGCGCCGCGCCCCCGCGCAAGAAGAAGAGGGCGAAGAAGAAGCCGGTGACCAGGAAGAAGCGGTAAGCGGCGTCCCTTCAGTCGCGCGGTCGGCCTGCCGGCCGCGCGGCCGTCCCGCCTAGACCACGATCCCATAAGCCTCGTTAAAAGCGTCCGTCGTGTACTCGCGGCTCGCGTACGCGAATCCATCGTGTCCCCAGCCCGATCCCCAGCTGTTTCGAATGATGAAGTGAGTTGGCGTATAGCCGACGATAGACACTGCGTGACCACCCCGCGCTCTCTTCTGGTCGTACTTCTTGAGCTGTCCGTCCTTCTTGATGCTGTTCCAGCTCGGGTCGCACTTCAGGCGAGTCAGGATCGGCCCGTGATGAGCCAGCCATTCCTTGAATCGTTCCAGCTTGCCTGGTTGCCTTCCGCCCAGATTGAAATACGCCTTGATCTTGAGCCGCCCGGCCACCTTCAAGAAGTTGCCTTCTTTCAGCTTCACCAACCCGCCGTCGAAGGGTAGGGCGGACGCTTTCAGCGCGCCGAACTTCTTGACAACCTTCAGGGCTGCTTTCGCGCTGGTCCCGGCGTCATCGATGAACGTCGTCGGATATTTGCACTCTGCATCCGTCTCCTTGGCCGCCATCCAGATGTAGCGAACCGAGATCCGATCACTTTTCCGGATCTTTCGCGACATCACAAAGTGGTAGCGCAACAACGAGTCGGCAAACGCCCATCCTACGCAGGAACCGGTGCCCCCCTGGTTTCCGACATTCCACCAGGGCCTGCGAAGGTCGATGGTCGCGGGCAGCTTCGTCTTCCGGGCGCTGAGCCCAAGCCTCCTTGCCCGTTCCAACGACCAGTCCTCGTGCTGGTTGGGAGATTCGATGCAGTTGTGGATACGCTTGTGGGAAGCCGCGCTCTTGACCAAGGACCTTCCTCTCTCACCGGAATGAAGCGCCACACGGCACAGCGAAGTCGAGCTGGCCCTGCGGCCCCAACTAGTGTAGAGGATCCCGAGTCACGACAGCCACCTTGTGAGCCTCTCGACGAATCGACGGTAGCGGGGCGTTCATCACCTCACATGCGAGCGAACCATTGAAACCTCCCTGGCACCTGGCAGTAGAGTAATGGCTTACACGCTGGAGGCAGAACATGGCCGTCACAGTCCGAAAGATCACCGTCTGGCGCACCGAGGTCGACAACAGGACGGGGGCACTGGCACAGATGCTCGAGGCGCTCAGCGTGGCGCGAGGCAGCCTCGACGTCGTGATGGGCTACCGCATCCCCGGGCAGGACGAACGCGCTGTAATCGAGGTGTGGCCGGTTTCGGGGAAGAAGATGTCCCAGGCCGCCGAAGCGGTCGGCCTGCGACCCTCGGAGACGCCGACGCTGCTGGTAACGGGCGACGACCGCCCGCGGCTCGGCCACTCCATGGCGCGCGCGCTGGCCGACGCCAGGATCAACATGGTGTTCCTGGTGGCGCAGGTCGTGGGCCGGCGCTACTCGGCGGTCTTCGGGTTCGAATCGGCCGCCGACGCCGACCGGTCCGTCGGGCTGCTCAAGAAAGCCAAGCCCGGTAAGTAAACAGGACGCCGGCTCGACCACTTCCGGCGTGGAGTCGGCAGCGGTGGGTGGGAAGTCGCGGCGCGGCGCGCGACCTGCTGGCCGCCGCGACCGACCTGGCGAGACGGCCCGCTCTGTGGCGCGGCCGCAGTCCAGGCTGCTGCCTCGGCGCGATTCGCCCGTTCGCGCGGCCCTGCGCCGTCTCGGCGCGACACACCTCGTCCCGCCGCCGGGAAGCGGACTCCTTGACCAAAGGTCTCGAGTCGGCGGTCGTAGACGGGCGGCATCTGGTCGTCGGCCGGACTCAGGATGTCCCCGCCGGGGTCCGGCGGACACCGGGACCAACGGCCGAGACCGCGCTCAGGGAAGAGCGCGTCTGAGTACCGAAACCGATACGCTGCCGACGGAGAAAAACGACAGGCCAGCTCTAGGAATCAGCACGATCTGAAAAAGAGATGGACTCGTCGCCCGGGCCGTCGTTGAGGAGGTCGAAGCGCGGCTGTTACGACAAGCCGGTCTATGGTTCCGACGGCTCAACGCTGGCAGCATGGCTGAGCGCGAAGCCAGTACTGCAGCGGCGCGGTGAGAGAGAGGCGAGCGCCCGCTCTCATGCAGCGGGCTGCGAGTTCCCCTTGCGGGCCAGATCACTCTCCGGCCGCCACGCTTTCAATTCCACAGGACCCGGGCCGCCTCGCTCCCGTGCCTGGGCCTAGAATGCCGTCACCATGGCTCACACCTGCCCCTGGTGGTTCGGCTACCTCCTGCTCAACCCGATCCGTCGTGTCGCTCAACGGCCGAGCCGGATCCTCGAACCGTTCGTGCGCGAGGGCATGCTGGTCGTGGAACCCGGCTGCGGAATGGGATTCTTCACGCTGGATCTGATTCGGATAGTGGGTCGGGACGAAACTGGCGTGCCTCAGTCCTTGTCCAGCGCAGCGGGCCACCGCTTCAGCCGGTGAAGGTGGCCGTCGCTCTTGATGCGGTAGACCGCCAGCGTCCGGGAGCCGTCCCTGAGTACCACGTACTCCAGCCCCTTGTACTCCGCCATGCCGGACAGGGCCGCGGCCAGCTGATCTACCGGACGACCCTTTGCGAACCGGAAATACGCCGCATACGCTCGCTGCTCCTCGTCCCGTTCAATGCGCCTAGCCATCGGACCGCCCCTTACCCGTGAAGGATACCTCCGCCCACACTGGTGCGGTGTGCGCCCAGAGCCGGCCTTCCATGCGTCAGACCAAGCTAGGCGGCTCAGAGAAGCAGCGGCGGATCAGCAACTCCCTGATGCCCGCCGCTACGTCCTCGACATTAGTCTGCGCAACCCGCCGCCAGCTTATCTCCCCACCGCCCATCTTCATCTCGCAGCAATCGCGGCTTCGACCCGACCTCATCCGTCCCGATTACGGACGCCGACGAGCGCGCAGCGAGGCGTTGCTCTCGCTCCAGCGGCTCTCGACAAGCACCGCCCCGCGCTGAGCCGCCGCAGGAGAGCGAGGGCGGCGGTCACCGTGCCCCTTCGGGCGAGGCGCTTTCCAGGGCCCGACCCGCGAACGCCGCCACGAGGGCGACGTACGGACCCTGGTAGCCGATCGAGGGTTCGGTGATCTCCCAGGTGCGCGCGGTCCAGACCGTCTGGTCGTTCCAGTCCCGGTACGAGCGATTGGGGTAGACGGCGGGCCCGGGAGGCCGGGCGTCACCCGAGTAGTCCTGGTTGGGGCCGCCCGGTACGAACCCGGGGGCCGGGCCAAAGCGGGACGTCTTGTCGTCCCGAACGCCGTGGTTGTCCGTGCCCTCGAAGTACGGGTAGTGCGCTTCGACGATCGACGCGGCCCGGCCGACGTAACGGGACCGGGAGTAGGGGCTTTGCACTTGGCCGAACCAGTTGTGGAAGATCTGCCACGACGAGTGCTCGCCGCCCAGGGAGGCCATGTTCGTCAGGTAGACCATACCGAGGGGGTTCTGGCCGTGGAAGTAGTGCAGGAAATCGAGGGCATGGCGTCGGCACTCTTCTCCCGTGTGCGAGCCGGTGGCGTGGAGCCGAGCGGCCTGCAGGAGGAACACCCCGTATCCGGCGCGGATCGAGTTGGAGCCCCAGAAGTAGGACTTCTTCGGCATGCCATTCCGGTAGAGGTCGTCGGAGGCGAAGATCTGGTCGACCTCTCGCGCGATGTCCGCCCGCATGGCGGACACCACGGCGGGAGTGGCGCCGCCCACCTGCACGTAGCTGATTGCCGCGTGCGTGTCATAGCTCGTGACGCCTAGCGGCACCCCTGACCAACCGGCGGGGTGGTAGCCGTCGACGTACGCGCGCGCCGACGTCGCCCCCTGATCGAGGCGAAAGATCTCGGCCGCCGCCCACACCTTCTCGGGACCGTTGCCCTGCCGCTCGAGCCAGCTCCAGGCCCGAAGCGCCGCCTTCTTCAATGTCGCGGCGTACGCGCCCTGGCCGGCCGCCCCGAAGACGCGGGACGCGACGGCGCAGCTTCCCGCGAAGACCGCGGCGGAATCCAGGGTCGGGTCGTGGTAGTAGCGGAGGCTCTGGTCCGCGCTCGGCGGAGCGCTGCCGTTGGCGTCGCCCTCGGCTTGGACCCGTGAGAGCACGGAGCCATCGGGAAGCTGCATCTTGAGGAGGAAATCGACCTCCCATTTGACCTCGTCCAGGAGGTCCGACACGCCATTGCCCGACTCGGGAATGCGCAGGAAGCCGTCGGGGAACGACTCGGGGTCTTCCTCGAAGGCCCCGAGCATGAACAGGATCGCGTTTGAGGTCGCGTACCACATGTACTTGTTGTAATCGCCCGCGTCGTGCCAGCCGCCCGAAACATCGAGCCGCCCACGGTCCACCTGGCCGCGCGCGGGGCCGGCCGCCGCGTCGGCGCGATGGCAAGCGCTCTCGTCCGCCCAGTCACCCGCGTACCGAGCGAGCTTGCCCACACCGCAGCGCTGAAGATAGAAAGTGCGGACGGCGGTCCGCAGGACGTCCTCGTACACCCCTTGCGCCACCACGAACTCGTAGGAGCGGGCCTGAAGAGACGGGCTCCAAAGGTGGTAGGTGCCGGGGAGGGTGAGCGCGCTCAGGTCCATCCACCAGACCTCGTCCCCTGAATCCGGGTCCTTGCCCTTGCGGCGGATCGATCCCTCGTCGACGGTCAAGCGCAGGGCGCTCTCCTCCGCCCGCGTCCGGACTTCCACGACGGGGCCCGGATCCGCCGAGGCAATCGCCACCTTGGGATCTCGGGGACGGTAGCCGAAGTGGTCGAACCCGGCCGACATCGAGAAGTCCTTTGCGCGGTCGGGAGCCGGCCGGCGCGCCGGGGCGCACCCAAGGAGGCCGACGAACGCAACGATTACGAGGGCGCAAACGGCTTTGGGGCTGTTCGTGGTGGCCGCTACCGCGCGCGCCGACTCGTATCTCAGCCAGGCGATCGCTATGGACGCAGCGAACATGTGGCGGACGATCCTGCGCCTCGCCCGCCTGGCCGTCAAGGAGCCCGATGAACTGACACTCGATCAGGGCCGAGCTCTACCAGAAGATCGAGGCACGGGCGCTGTAGGCCCGGCGAGAGGTCCCGGCCAAGACCGGCGTGAGGCGCGCTCTCGAACTCGGCGCTCGTCGCGGTCGGCGAGGAGTTGCTCGCACCACTTGATGAGCACGGGTCCGCGCACACCGGCGGCGAGGCCTCGGCGCATCTCCTCGGCTTGCTCGTCCGTCAGCACGCGCGGGAGCGTAGCTCGTGCCCTCGCCGTCGCAGGTCCGATCTCAGTGCACGAAGCCAGTAGCCAGCCGAGAGGCCTTGGTGTGCCCTGGCCTGCTTGATCTCTTAGGCGGCACCCAGATACACCGCGGCCACCAGTACTGCGTTGTAGGACGTGTGCAGGACGACGGGCGGCAGGAGCGATCCGCTTCGCACGCGCACCGCCAGGGCGGCCACCGCCAACACGGAGATCGCGATCCACGCAGGCCAATAGCCGCGAGCCTCAGTCACGTGACTCGCGACGAATAGCAGTGTCACGACGACTCCGGCCTTGCCCGAACCCATCGAACGCACCAGGCCGCTCCACAGCACGCCCCGGAACAGGAACTCCTCAACAGGTGGCGCGACGAACAGGGCGAGTACCGCCCAGCCGAGGCGCTGCCAGCCGCCAGCGCCTGCCGCCAAGGCCAACGGTCCCCAGGTTCTCGTCGCATCCGGAGGAAACACGTATCCCATGACCAGGTAAGCACCAGAGACAGTCACACCTAGGCTGCTGGCCAGCAGGACGTCACGTCCACTCGCGAGACACCAGCCAACCGACCGAAGTCCCGGGCCTGGCCCCCCATGGCCTACGGCCCGGCGAGTCAGGCCGACGGCGACCAATCCACTAGCGATCCCGCCCAGAAGGGCCACTGGAAGCAGGATCGCGCGCTGAACCTCGGCCAGCACCTGCGGCGTCAAGCCAGGGCGGGTTGATGCGTAGTACACGACTCCTGCGATCGCCACTGCTGCGGCGACTACTACCTGGGCTACGAGAGCCGCGACGGCAATCCCGATGGCCTGCGCGGTTCGCAGGTTGCGGTCTCCGCCCGAGACGGCAAGCTCTACCCCCGGACTCGCCAGCGGCCTCTCGTCCTCCATTTCGTGTCGCCCCTTCTCGCCTTGTGCAGCTGGCAAAGAGTCAATCTGCGAAGCTCGAGCGCTTGGGCCGGCTTGGTCTGCGTCATCCCTTGGTCGGCGGGGGCTAAGGCCCACTGGGACGGATCGTGATTCCTTCAGCGATGGCCGCCGGCAAGTTGATCCAACTCGCGGGCGCGTCAGGGCGCATCACAACGTCGAGCCGAAGCAACCAGGAGCCCTCCACCATCAGCCACGTCTGCGTGCGCCCAGCATCGCGGACGCTGGACGCCGAGAAGACGGCAGGGCGCAAGCGTAACTGAACGACGCGCGGCCGCTCATCCCACGACTCGTTCTTCTCAAGGGGCTGAGCAGCTTGCTGGCGGGCCATCTCCGACAGTACGTCCGGCCGACTCCGCTCCGCGATCGGCCCATCGAGTCTGTTAACCACGTAGGACAAGGCGAGAGGGTCGTAGCCAAGGTCTCCGAACAGCCTGGAATTCTTCATGCTGGAGGGGAGCTGCTGCAGCCCTCTAGGCACCGGCACAGCGACCGGGGTACCTGTCATCGCGCTCGCGACGAGCGGCGGCGGCCACTGAAGCTCCCAGGGACGCCCGTGGCCGAGCGCCATGGCCACGCTCCCCGCCATCGTGAGAGCGGCCCCCAAGGCTATCGGCCGCCACGCGGCCGACTCTGGTTCTCGCCGCGAGATCAGGCCGGAAAGAATGAGCCCGGCCCCCGCCAGACCCCCGCCGATGTGGGCGGCCATGTCGATTCCCGGTTGTAGTGAATAGAGGAGGTTGACGACCAGCGGCTGCGCGAGCTTCCGGGTGTCAACCGGCACGCGATCGGCGCCCAGCTCACGTCGCAAGCGCAAGATGAGGGCGATCTGCCCCGTCATCAGGCCCCAGACGGCGCCCGAAGCGCCAGCCGCGAGCTCCTGCTTGTGGACAAGCGACGACGTGAGGCCCCCCGCGGCGGCGCAGAGAGCATAGAGGACGAGGAGACGACGCGCGCCGAGTGCAGCTTCGAGCATCTGGCCGAACGCCAGCAAGGCCCACATGTTGAACAACAGGTGAAGGACGCCGATGTGCAGGAACGCAGAGGAGACGATCCGCCAGGGCTCGTGTGTCAGGCTGTCGCGCCCCAGGTTGGCACCCATTCGGTAGAGTGTGAGCGTCGACTCACTGCCACCCCACAGAGTTTCGAGCGCGAAAAGAACGACGTTCACGGCCAAAACCGTCACAAGCGCCCAGGGCGTTGGGCCTGCCGGCCCCCTTGGGGTGGCCTCCATGATCGAGGACCCGGGAGTGGAACGCTCGACGGGGCGACTCATCCCAAGCGCCCTTCGCCTCGTGCCCCCCCGATGCGAAACTCCTTCCAGCTCACCCGCCCTTCCAGGACTGCGTCGCGAACGCGCCGCTCGCGTGTCGTCAAGCTAGACCCACCTGTCTTGATCTCGAGAAACACGACCTCGCGAACGTCGTCATCGCTCATTCCGTCGAACACGAGGAAGTCGATCGGCGTGCCCAGGAAGCGCACGTCCTTCGGGTTAAAGGGGAAACCGGGCATGTAGGGCGCAAGGTGCTCGCTGACCTTACCAGACACGACCGCGGAGCTTCGACGGACGGCGTCGGCCCGGATGTCTACCTCCGCTTCGATCCGCCACCGTTCGAGTGAGGCACCTGCCTCCGCCTGCGCGGCATGCCGAAGCTGTGCGAGCGCTCTCTCAAGCTCCCGGTCCTTCCACAGGGCGACCTCCTCCTGCACGACGTCATTGACCCGTAGCCGAAGGCGATAGTAGGCAACGAGTGCGACGACCGAGATGCCGATGAGGGCTAGAAGAATCAGCCGCAGCTCAGCTGGAGCCATACGCCACCATGCAGAGTGTCACCGTCGTCTTCCTCGTTCGAGAGCACGCAGGAGGGTAGCGCACACGGGCGGCAGGGAGGGTCCACTCAGCTTTGCGCTCTCTGGGCGGCTCAGCGTCGGCCGCCGAAACAGCACGCGTGGTGCCCACCGCCCGGCGATATTCCCGACCAACGACGAGCAAGCCCAGGTCGCCAAGGCGTACGTCGCACAGTTGAGCGAGGCGCGCGCATTCAAGGCGGCGATGCCTGACTTGTGACGCTCGTCGCACCGTCACCGCGGAGCGGCCAACTTCCCCGGCCGTGACGAATATTTCGTGGTGATGGCCTACTGCCTGCTGCTGCGCTTCGACTCAGCCGGACCTTGGCCCGTCCTTCTCCGCGACGATGAGCAGGTCCGGGTCGCCGATGGAGTTCGCTACCGCTTCATAGCGGAGACCGACACCTGGGAGGAAGCCGACTCGATCCGGGCCGAGCTCTACCAGAAGATCGAGGCACGGGCGCTGTAGGCCCGGCAAGGGCGTCCCGGCCAGGGCCGGCGCGCAGGGCGCTCTCGAGCCCGCCGCTCCTCCCGATCGGCGAGGAGCCGCTCGCACCACTTGATGAGCCCGGGTCCGCGCATGCCGGAGGCGAGGCCGTAGTGACGCTCGTCGCACCGTCACAGCGAGCAGCCAACTTCACTGGCTGCGGCGAATAGTTCGGGACATGACACGCTATTCGAACCCAAACCGTCACGCCGGACGGCGCACGGTCCTCGCTGCAAC
Source organism: uncultured Acidobacteriota bacterium (assembly GCA_963740655.1). Classification (GTDB taxonomy): domain Bacteria; phylum Acidobacteriota; class Vicinamibacteria; order Fen-336; family Fen-336; genus DATBSL01. The sequence goes on along the minus strand of CAVUFF010000007.1, from coordinate 1,176 downwards.
CGCTTTCCTCGCGCTCTTCTTCCCGGCCCCGATGCAGGCCCAGCCCCCCGTGGTGATCGATTTCGAGGGGATACCCCAGGAGCTCGTCTTCAACCGGTTCGCAAACCTGGGCGTGACATTCAACGGGCCGCTGGCGCGCGACTACTCGGAGACGCCCGGATTCGCGCATTCGGGCTCGAAGGCTGTCGAGGTCTGCTTCGCGCAGGAGTTCTGCACCTCGCCGCTCGAAGTCAGCTTCACCGCCGGCCAGGCGCACGCGAAGGTCTTTGTCGGCTACACAGCGCCGCTTCCACAGCCCGCGCGCGTCACGATGCAGGCGCTCGACGGGAACGGGACGGTGGTCGGGCAAGCCGCGGTCGTGCTCGGCCCCGGACCGTCGATTCCGGTCCAGAACCCGCTGGAGATCAACTCCGCGTCCGCGAGCATCCGGCGGCTCGTCGTGGGGTTCGCACCCGCCAACCCGGGCGACACGGCCTTCAACAACGGGCTGGTCGTCGACGACGTCGAGTTCGGCGCCGCAGGGCCGCCACCGCCCTGTCAGGCCACGTCGGCGCCTTCGGTGTCGCTCGACCAGCCGCCGAGCACCCCGGAGGTGGTCGTGCAGCTGAACGGGTTCATGTTGCAGGGACAGGTGCAGACGGCCGCGCCGCTGGATGTGGCGAGGCTGACGGTCCGGCAGACGCCGCCGCCCTTCCCGCCGAGCACGAGGACTGTCGATCTGCTGTCGACCGTGGTCCAGAGAGACGGTGGCAGTTTCGGTGCGACCCGCATCAATGGCGTGCTCTTTCCCGGAAGGAACAGCGTCTCGCTGCGCGTGGAGAGCTGCGCCGGGAACGGCACGGACAGCTTCGTCGTCGTGTTCAATCCGATCGCCCCCGGCACGGGCTTCAAGCTCCTGGGCCTGGAGATCAACCAGGCGACCCAGGACGCGAGCAACAGCGTGCCGCTGGTCGCCGACAAGCCGACGCTCGTGCGCGTCTACGTCAGCGTGACGGGGCCGACGGCGTCCATCAACGAAGTGGGTGGCGCGCTCACGGCCTCGCGGCCGGGCGGCCTGACGCTCGTGCCGCTGCTGCGGTCGATCAACGTCATCAACGCGACCTCTTCGACGGACGTCACTGCCAGGCGGCGCGACCTGACCGGCGAGCCTGAACTTCATGCTGCCGGCGGACTGAG
>CAVUFF010000006.1:0-948689 GCA_963740655.1 uncultured Acidobacteriota bacterium | reverse complement strand
AGATACCATGATTCCAGGCTTGGCCGCTTCGTAAGCGAAGACCCGATCGGGCTGAACGGCGGCGTCAATTCGTATTCGTACGTCTACAACAACCCTGCTCGTCTCGTTGATCCCTTCGGGCTGTTGGGGCAAGAGGTGCCACATCCGAATCCTAGTCCGGGACCGCCTCCACCACCACGGCCTGCGAACCCGCCGCCGATGTGCTCGCCGTGGTCGATCGCTCAAGAAGCTGTCCGAAGGACGATGGCGCGTGACCAGACCCTTGATCCAAGCAACTGGGTGAACCATTGCTATGCGAATTGCATGCTTGAACAGAGCTGGCCGGTGGTCGGTTGTGCGCTGTCAAGAGCCGCTGACTACATCGTTTATACCGACCGCTCTTTTCCATGGGTCGATTTTGAACATGACCCGTGGGATCGGCGCGCGAATGCGTGTGGCCGGTGGGCGGGCGATCACGGCAAAGACTGTGTCACCTTCTGCGAAAGCCTTCGTCAGGACTGGTGGAAGCGGGTCAAGAATTGAGTTTCTCGAGGCTGGTCATCGGCGCACTCATGGGCATGGCCATCATTGCGTGCGACACAACGACTGCAGACCGAGCGCATGAGGAGATGGTTCAGCTGCGCAGCGAGATTCAGCAGGGGATGAAGCCAGAGGAGCTAGCGGCTGTGTTTGCTCGGGCTAAGCCTCAATATCTCAATCCGCCGAAAGTGTCGGCGTCGGCAGTGGTGATCAGCCAGTCAGTACCTGAGGGCTTCGCAAAGGAATGGGTGCTCTGGGTGTCATTGCGGCAGGGACACGCGGCGGCGGTGCGAATTCGAACGAACGACTCGCCGGGCGAACTACCCTCGGGCGCTCCCGCGGATGTCGTTTGGTCCGAAGAAGACCCTGATACACCGTTTGCGCCCGGGCATCAAGGCGAGCACGTGCCGTAGGACTCGCTCGCAGTGTGCAAGCGGCCCATTGCTGGCCGCCTCCGAAGCTGCTCGTACCGGACAGTTTCGCTATCGCTGGCGAAGGGCTGGTGGGCCGGCGCTGGCTTGTGGCTGTTTAAGGGCGCGGAGGAGTTCGTTCGCTTCGCTCACCCGATAACGCGGCCTATACAACCCTGCGCTGATTCGTCGCGGCGCTTGCAGTGACGGCCTTCCTGGTGCGGGCGGCCGCGCCAGCCGCCCGCACCCGCGGCAGGCAAGCGCCGCGCCGAGCGCAGGGTCAAGCTCGTCGCGACTGAGGAAGGCGTGCGCATTCGCGCACGCCGTCTGATCTTGATCGCTCCTCGTATATAAGCCGGCGTTATCGTCTCCTCCGCGCCCCTGGCTGATTGCTGCCGGCGCCGGCCGATGGCTGCGGCGCCGCCGGCATGGCTGGCTGGCCTGGCTTCTGGCTGCTGACGCGCGCCGTCACTGCGCGCGCCAAGATTGCCAACGACCGCGGGCGCGCTCGCGCCGGCGCGCGCGGCGGTGGCCGTTTGCTGACGGGCTTGGCGCGGCGTGGGCCTGGCGCGAGCCTCGCCGCCGGTCGTGGGTGTACTGCGAGGCGAGTGCCAGGCCCTTCGTGCGCGGCAGTGCCGGCGGGTGCGGCGCGGCGTGGCGCCGGCGGACAGCGTGCTCGAGCTCGTGACCAACCGCACGGTGGGTGACGGCGCCGACCGGGCGCGGGTCCGTCCGTCCGGCGGAGGCGCGCAGCTGGCCAGGGGCAACGGCAACGAAGCGATCGAGCGCAGCCGGCTAAGACGGCGTTAAGCTGCGGGCGTCCGACGAGCCCGCGCGCCCGTCTGCTTCAACGCCCTCTTAGACGGATGCGCTCGCCGCGGCGAGCAACCGGCGGCCATCGAGCCATCGGCGCCGGAGCCGGACGCTCATGAAGCCCGCTCGCGGGCGCGGCCGGTGCTGCCATTCCTTAGCCGCCTGCAGCGGCCGTGAACGCGAGCGCTCCACATCGTAGGCGATGGCGCGGCGTCCGAGCGGCGCGCGCGCGTGCTTGGCCGTCCTGGCGCCGGTCGCACGCGGCGTGACCGCGAGGTCAGGCGCGGTCTGATCAGCCGAGGATCTGAGTGAGGCTGGCGCGCAGGGACCGGACGTCAGCCTGCTGGAGCTGGCCGAGCTTCTTGAGGACGAGCCGCTTCTCGATCGTGGTGAGGACGGGCTTCACGGCGGAGGGCGTGATGAGGCCGGCCCTCTTCCACTCGGCGAGCGTGAACTCGCCGAACGCGGGGTGAGGACGGATCTGGCTGGTGATGGCCATGATGACGAGGTCGCGCCGCTGCGTCTGGTACTGGACCGAGCTGACGATCACGGCGGGCCGCTTCTTGATGCCGCTCTGATCGGTGAAGGGGAAGGGAACGAGGACGACGTCGCCGAAACTATAGCCGGTCGTAGGCGGCATCGGCGCGATTGTTCCAGACCTTGCGGAAGGCCTTCTCGGCGAGCTTCGCGGCCGCTTGAGTGAGCTCGCGGTCGTCGCGCTGGGCCAGGAACTCGACGAAGTCCTCGACCGCGGCCACCTTCTCGGGCGGCAGGCTTCGGATCTTGCGGATCAAAGCGCTTTCGCGTGCGGCCTGCTTGCTCATGTCGCTATCTTAGCGGGGGCAGGCCGGCAATGGGAGTTTGACCGGAGGAAAAACGGGCGTTGAGCGGTCCGGCGCGGCTCGGCGTCCTGCAGGCGAGCCTGAAGCGCCGTCAGGGGATCGCTGAGGCCGCGCAGTTGGCGTAGGTGAGTGTTGGTTGCAGGCGACGCCGCCGAATGCGGTGACGATCGACCACGACGATCGAGTGCTCGAGGTCGAGCGAGTTCGATTCGGCGGAACAGGATCAGACCGGGTCGGTCAGCCTTCAGCAGCGCCAACAGTCGCGGATAGTCGAGATCGGCAGTCACGATGAGGCGGTCCTCCACTCGTGTCCGCTCCAGGACCTCGCTGTCCGACTTGTCGCCCAGGCCAACGGCGGACGCGTGGATGGCGTCATGTCCCTGGGCTTAAGGTGCGCGGCCTGTGGCGTCACAGGCATGTCGACGAGGAATCTCAACCTGCGAGTTCGACAGTCTCGTCTTCGGCGAGGCTGGCGGCGTAGTGGAGGGCCTCGTCGATGTCGGCCGCCTCGAGGTACGGATACGCTGCGAGGATCTGCTCCGGCGTCTGACGCGCGGCGAGGAGACCCAGGAGCCGCGAGACAGGGAAGCGCAGGTCACGAATGCAGGGCTTGCCGGTGCATACGGCCGGGCGCGCAGTGATGCGGGTAAACTTCATGGCGCTGGCCCGATCATAGCTCCAGCAGAAGGACCGGACTCCCGGCCGCCAGCTCCTGAGAGCGCAGACCACATGTACGTTCCCATTGATTCAAACGAAATCTCGCAACCAAACCGAAGGACCCGAGGTCTGGACTTACACCTGGAACGCTGAGAATCAGCTGACCACTCGAGTGAGGGTGACTTGGCAGAGCAAAGAACGCGCATGCCCGCGCGGCCGTCTTCCTTGAAGGCCGGCGGCGACGGCTCATGGCGCTGGCGCAGGCTTCTGGCTGGTCATGGGCGCGGAGGAGTGCGCTCGCTGCGCTCGCCCGATAGAATGGCTCTGAGAATTCGTCCCATGAGCAGCGCGAAGATCGAGATCGAGGAATCGCTGGCGACCATCCTGCACCAGACCAATCAACCGGTGCAGCAAGCCGGGCGGGAGACGATCGTCCTCGAACTCTACCGGCGCGGGACGATCTCCAGCGGCAAGGCCGCACTGGAGCTTTGGCGGCGTTCAGAGCCTCGATAGGCTCATGGCGACATCACTTGCGTCGGTCCTTCCCGAGAGCCTGGCCGCCCAGGTGCGTAGCCTTGGCGAACGCTATGGCGTCCGAAACATCCGCGTCTTCGGTTCCTTCGCTCGAAACGAAGCGGGCCCGGACAGCGATCTTGACCTCCTGGTGGAGTACGTGCCAGGACAATCTGGCTTCGCTTTCGTCCGCTTCTGTCGCGAAGTCGAAGAGCTTGTCGGCCGCAAGGTTGACGTCGCCACGGACAGAAGCCTGCACCCTCGCATCCGGGACAGGGTCCTCGCTCAAGCAGTACCACTTTGATGGCCGAAGAACGCGACGAGCGGCTCTATCTCACCGACATCAAGGACGCCATCGACCGAGTCCTGCGCTACACGCATGCCGGAAGGGAGGCCTTCTTCGCCGACCCAATGGCGCAAGACGCCGTCGTCCGGAACATCGAAGTCATGGGCGAGGCGACTCGCGGGGTTTCGGAAGCGCTCAAGAAGGCGCACCCCGAGATCCCCTGGCGTGACATCTCGGACATGCGGAACAAGGTCATCCACGATTACTTCCGGGTGGACAATGCGGTGGTCTGGGACGTGGTGGAGAAAGACCTTCGGCCGCTGGTTGTGCACCTCGACGCGCTCCTCAAGCAGGAGTGAGGAGCGTCGGCCGCCTCAGCTTATGCCTACGACCCAAACGGAAAGCTCACCGAGAAACTGAAGGACCTGCTACGAGTGGAACGGCACCTTACGCCGGTGTCATGAGCGGCGGCTGCAAGCCGATCCCTAGAGCCGCAGTCGCGCGAACTCGTCGAAGCTGGTGACGCCCGAGCGCACCAGGCCGAGGGCGCGCTCGCGGATCGTGATCATGCCGGCCTCGATCGCCGCCGCCTCGAGGGCGTCCGCTCCCAGCCCGCGCTCGAGCGCCGCGCGCACCTCCGGCGCGGCGGGGATCGCCTCGAAGATCGCGCGGCGGCCGCGATAGCCGATCGTGTTGCAGGTGGGGCAGCCCTTGCCCTTGTAGAAGACGAGCTTCTCCGATTCGTCGCGGTCGATGCCGTGCGCCTCGAGCGTCTTCGTCGGCGGCGCCTCGGCCTCGATGCGACAGATCCGACACAGCGTGCGGACGAGCCGCTGGCCGAGCACGAGCCCGAGCGAGCCCGAGAGCAGCTGCGGCGGGGCGCCCATCTCGCGCAGGCCCACGAGCGCCCGCGCGGCGCTCGGCGACGTCGCCCGCGCGATCACGAGCCGGCTCGAGGCGAGCTGCGCGGAGAGCAGCAGCGTGGGGTAGTCGGGGATCCCCGACAGCATCAGCACGTCCGGGCGCACCGCCGCCATCGCCCGCAGCGTTTCCTCCATGCGCGGGCCGGTGGGGCTCGCCTCGGCCTCCACCTGGCGCACGCCGTCGATCGTCCACTGGATCGGCGACTCGATCGAGAGCACGTCGCGCTGCCCCTGCGCCAGGAAGCTCATGATCGAGTAGCAGGTGGTCGCGGCGCCATCGTAGGCCGGCGAGCTCACCAGGATCAGCCCGAGCCCCGAGCGCACCTCCTCCACGAGCCGGACGCGGTCCTCGAGCTCGAGCCCGAGGCTCGCGAAGTCCTTGATGAAGGTGGCGCGGTTGACGAGCTTGATCGTGGCGCTCAGTCCCTGGGCGCCCGGCACCGTCTGGATCACGAGGTCGTAGTCGTCCTCGCCGAGCCGCGCCGTGCTGCGGCCCGACTGCGGCCGCGTGCGGCGCTGCGGGTCGAGCCCGAACATCGCGAAGTACGCGCGCTCCAGCGAATCCTCGAACGAGCGCGGGATCGGGTCGACGCGGAACGAGAAGCCGTCGATCCGGTAGCGCACCGCGATCTGCTCCGGCTCCGGCGCGAGGCTCACGTCCGAGGCGCGCTTCCTGGCCCCGAGCATCAGCAGGTAGTCGAGGACGCCGTCCGGCGTGCTGTTCTGCCAGTAGCCGGTCGTCACGTCGCCGCCGCGCGTGTCGTTCAGGCGGTTGACGCCCTGCGAGCGGAGCGCTCCCTCGACGTCCTCGGCCGACACCAGCCCGCGCGCGACCAGGATCTCCCCGAGCTTGCGGCCCGTCTCGCGCTGCTCGACGAGCGCGTCGAGCAGCTGCGGCGTCTGCAGCTTCTTCAGGCGGATGAGCACGTCTCCGAGCCGGTCCTGGCTGCGGCCGAGCGTCTGCAGCTCCTCGACCAGCTGAGGCGGGGCCTTTCTCCAGAACTCCTGCTTGTACTCGGCGCTCGCCTCGCAGAAGCAGTGCAGGCAGAACGGGCAGAGCTTGGTGGGGTTCTTGGGGTCGTCCGAGCACCAGACGGCGCCGGTCGCCTCGAACTCGCCGAGGCAATTCCAGCAGCTGACGAGGTACCCCCCAACCACGCATCGAGGCTAGACGAGCCCTCCCTGCGACGCAAGCAGGCCCGGCTTCGTTGACCGCTTTTGCGCGCGTGTGGTAGCGTGCCTTTTCCTGCGATGGCCGAGCTCCGCGCGACCCCTCTCAACCAGATCCACCGGGAGAGCGGAGCGAAGATGACGGCCTTTTCGGGCTGGGACATGCCCGTCGAGTACTCGGGTCTGATCGCCGAGCACCAGGCCGTGCGCCGCGCGGCCGGGCTCTTCGACGTCTCGCACATGGGGGAGTTCGAAGTGAGCGGCTCGGGTGCGCTCGCCTTCCTGCAGCGCGTCACCGCGGGCGACGTCGCGAAGCTCGCGGACGGCCAGGCGCAGTACTCGTCGCTGCCGCTGCCGACCGGCTGCCCGGTCGACGACGTGATCGTCTACCGGCGCGGCGAGGACCGCTACCTGGTCGTGGTGAACGCCGGCAACCTCGCGAGAGACTGGCAGTGGCTCCAGTCGCAGTCTCCCGCAGGCTGTACGCTCGAGGACAAGAGCGACGCGTTCGCGCTGCTGGCGTTGCAGGGGCCGAAGGCCGAGGCGATCCTGCAGCCGCTCACGCCGCTCGGCCTCGCGAGGCTCGGGTTCTATCGCTTCGCCGAGGGCACGCTGGCGGGACACCCGGCGATCGTCGCCCGCACCGGCTACACCGGCGAGGACGGCTTCGAGCTGTTCGTCGCACCCGAGGCTGCTGCCGACGTCTGGCGCAAGCTGATCGAGGCGGGAGGCCCGCACGGGCTGCTGCCGGCCGGCCTCGGCGCGCGCGACACGCTGCGGCTAGAGGCGAAGCTGCTGCTCTACGGGAACGACATGGACGAGACCACCACGCTCGTCGAGGCGGGGCTCGGCTGGACGCTCTCGTTCGACGAGGCGAAGGGCGACTGGAACGGCCGCCAGGCGCTCATCGAGCAGAAGACCAAGGGCGCGCCGCGCAAGCTCGTGGGCTTCGAGGCGACCGAGCGTGGCATCCCGCGCCACGGCTACCCGGTCTTCCTCGGCGACTCTCCGTCGGGCCAGGTGACGTCCGGCAGCTTCGCTCCCTTCCTCCAGAAGAGCATCGGCCTCGCGTACCTGCCCGCGGCGCGCGCCGCGGTCGGGACCGAGCTCGAGGTGGAAATCCGCGGCCGGCGCGTGAAGGCGCGCGTCGTCCCGACCCCGTTCTACAAGCGCCCGCGCTAAGGAGGCGGCATGTACCCCGAGGGCTACCGCTACACGAAGGACCACGAGTGGATCGCCGTCGAGGGCGACCGCGGCAAGGTCGGCATCACGGACTACGCCCAGAAGCAGCTCGGCGACGTCGTCTTCGTCGAGCTGCCCGAGCTGGGGCGCCGGCTGAAGGCGGCCGAGCGGTTCGGCACGATCGAGTCGGTGAAGGCCGTCTCCGAGCTCTACTCGCCGGTCGCCGGCGAGGTGGTCGAGGTGAACGCGCCACTCGCCGACAAACCCGAGACGATCAACCAGGACCCCCACGGCGCGGGCTGGATGGTGGTGCTGAAGCTCGAAGCCGCCGCCGACGCGGCGGCGCTGCTGGACGCGGCGGCCTACGAGGCCCACGTGGCGAGCGAGGCGAAGTGACGCCGATCGAGCCCCTGGCCGCCGCCCGCGTGCGGCTCGACCCTCCCGCCGACTTTCCGAGCCGGCACGTCGGCCCCGACGAGGCCGAGGTCCGCGCGATGCTCGACACGCTCGGGCTCGCCTCGCTCGACGAGCTCGTCGCGAAGACGCTGCCCGCCGCGATCCGCCTGAAACGGGAGCTCGCGCTGCCCGCGCCGCTCGGCGAGGAGCAGGCGCTCGCCGAGCTCCAGCGCAAGGTGCAGAAGAACCAGGTCTTCCGCTCGTTTCTCGGGATGGGCTATTCCGACTGCCACACGCCGGCCGTGATCCTGCGCAACGTGCTCGAGAACCCCGGCTGGTACACGCAGTACACGCCCTATCAGGCCGAGATCGCGCAGGGCCGGCTCGAGGCGCTCATCAACTTCCAGACCATGGTCGCGGACCTCACGGCGCTGCCGCTCGCCAACGCCTCGCTGCTCGACGAGGCGACCGCGGCGGCCGAGGCGATGACGCTCTGCCGCGCCGTGGCGAAGGGCGAGCGCGACGGCTTCTTCGTTGCGGAGGACTGCCACCCGCAGACGCTCGCGGTGGTCGAGACGCGGGCCGAGCCGCTCGGGATCAAGGTGCACAAGGGCCCGCTCGACGCCGTCGACTTCGCCGCTCAGCGCCTGTTCGGGGTGCTCGTCCAGTACCCGGCCACGGACGGCGTGCTGCGCGACCTGCGTCCGCTCGCGGAGCGGGCCCACGCGGAGGGCGCGCTCGTCGCGGCGGCGACCGACCTGCTCGCGCTCACGCTCGTGACGCCGCCGGGCGAGATGGGCGTCGACATCGCGCTCGGCTCGTCGCAGCGCTTCGGCGTGCCGCTGGGCTACGGCGGCCCGCACGCCGCGTTCTTCGCGGTGCGCGACGAGCACAAGCGCCACCTGCCCGGCCGCCTGGTGGGGGTGTCCAGGGACGCCGAGGGCCGCACCGCCTACCGCCTCGCGCTGCAGACGCGCGAGCAGCACATCCGGCGCGACAAGGCCACGAGCAACATCTGCACGGCGCAGGTGCTGCTCGCGGTGATGGCCTCGATGTACGCCGTCTACCACGGGCCCGCGGGCCTCGTGCGCATCGCCCGCCGCGTTCACACGCTCGCGCGCGTGCTGCAGCTCGGGCTGCGGCGGCTCGGGCTCGACGCCGGCGCGCTGCCGTTCTTCGACACGCTCAGGGTTCGCGTCGACGCCGGCGCGGGCCGCGCCGTGCTCGAGCGCGCGCGCCAGCGCGGGATGAACCTGCGCGCGTTCCCGGACGGCTCGGTCGGCATAGCGCTCGACGAAACCACGCTTCCCGGCGAGGTGCAGTCGCTCTTCGAGGCCTTCGCCGGCGGGGCGGTGGCGTTCCGCGCTGAGGAGCTGGCCGAGGGCCTCGACGCCGAGCCGCCCGCGCCGTTCGCGCGCAAGAGTGCCTTTCTCGAGCACCCGGTCTTCAACCGGCACCACGCCGAGCACGAGATGCTGCGCTACCTGCACCGGCTGCAGTCGCGCGACCTCTCGCTCGTGCACTCGATGATCCCGCTCGGCTCGTGCACGATGAAGCTCAACGCCAGCTCGGAGATGATCCCGGTGAGCTGGCCGGCGCTCGCCAGGCTCCACCCGTTCGCGCCACGCGCCCAGGCCGAGGGCTACGCCGAGATCTTCGCGGACCTCGAGCGCTGGCTCGCCGAGATCACCGGCTTCGCGGCGGTCTCGCTCCAGCCCAACTCGGGCGCGCAGGGCGAGTACGCGGGGCTGCTCGCGATCCGCGCCTACCACAGGAGCCGCGGCGAGGCGGGGCGCAGCGTCTGCCTGATCCCGGTCTCCGCCCACGGCACCAACCCGGCGAGCGCCGTGATGGCGGGCTTCAAGGTCGTGCCCGTAGCCTGCGACGTGCGCGGCAACGTCGACCTCCAGGACCTGCGCGCGCGGGCCGCCGAGCACGGGGAAGCGCTCGGCGCGCTGATGCTCACCTATCCCTCGACCCACGGCGTCTACGAGGAAGCCGTGCGCGAGATCTGCGACGTCGTGCACCAGGCGGGCGGGCAGGTGTACATGGACGGCGCGAACCTCAACGCGCAGCTCGGCCTGACACAGCCCGCGGCGATCGGGGCCGACGTCTGCCACTTGAACCTGCACAAGACGTTCTGCATCCCGCACGGAGGCGGCGGGCCCGGCATGGGCCCGATCGCGGTCGCGGCGCACCTCGCGCCGTTCCTGCCCGGCCATCCCGTCGTCGAGACCGGGGGCGAGCGCGGCCCCGCCGCGGTGAGCGCCGCGCCCTGGGGCAGCGCGGGGATCCTCTGCATCTCGTGGATGTACATCCGCGCGATGGGCGCCGCCGGCCTGCGGCGGGCGACCGAGGTCGCGATCCTCAACGCGAACTACATGGCGAAGCGGCTCGAGCCGCACTACCCGATCGTCTACACGGGCGAGCGCGGCGCGGTGGCGCACGAGTTCATCCTCGACGCGCGCGGATTCAAGAAGGCCGGCATCGAGGTCGAGGACGTCGCGAAGCGGCTCGTGGACTACGGCTTCCACGCCCCGACGATGTCGTTCCCGGTGGTGGGCACGCTGATGGTCGAGCCCACCGAGAGCGAGCCCAAGGCGGAGCTCGATCGCTTCTGCGACGCGATGGCGAGCATCCGGGAGGAGATCCGCGACGTCGAGGAGGGCCGCGTCAAGGCCGAGGAGAGCCCGCTGCGGCGCGCCCCGCACACGGCGGCGGCGGTGACCGCGGCCGAGTGGGGCCGCCCCTACTCGCGCGCGCAGGGTGCCTTCCCCGCGCCCTGGGTGGCCGAGGCCAAGTTCTGGCCGGCGGTGGCGCGCATCGACAACGCGTGGGGCGACCGCAACCTCTTCTGCACCTGCCCGAGCCTCGACGAGCTCGCCGAGTAGCGTGCCGCCCCCTCCGCGCAACCCGACGCTCGGCCGCTCGCTGCGCTCGGTGCCGCCCGTTCCGGCCGCGCTCGAGCCGAAGCCGCGCACGCCCGCCGCGCGGCCTGTGCGCCCCGCCGCCGCGTCGGTCAAGGCGCCGCTCGGGCTCGTCCTCTGGCCGGCCGTCGCCACGCTCGCCGTCACGCTCCTGCGCCTGGTCGGCGAGCGCAGGGGCTGGAGCGCGGACTACTTCAGCACGCTGCCGGGCGGCGGCCTCGCCTACGTGGGGATCACCTGGCTCGTGCCCCTCGTCGGCGCGTACCTCGGCTGGCAGCTCGCGCGCGCCCGTGTCAGGCCGCCCGAGCTCGGCGGCCTCGTGGGCTGGAACCTGGCGGCGCTCGCCGTGGGCCTCGGCATCGGCTACGGGCTCGAGAAGGCCCTCGACCCGACGCCGACGCGCACGCTCGTCCTGTGGGCGGTCGTCTCGCTCGTGGTGTCGGCCATGTCGCTCTCGACCTGGCCCGCGCTCGGGAAGCTGCTGCTCGCCTATGCCGTAGCCGCGCGCGTGCCGGTGCTCGTCGTGATGGCGCTCGCGATCCGCGGGCGCTGGGGCACGCACTACGACGCGCTGCCTCCGGGCTTCCCGCTCCTCGGCGGCGTCGGCCGCTGGCTCTGGACGGGCCTGCTGCCACAAACGACGCTCTGGGTAGCGTATACACTCGCCGTCGGCTCGGCGTTCTCCGCCGTCGGCGTGTGGCTCGCCGCGCGAAGGCCCCGCTAGAGACGCCGGGCCCTGCACCGGCGCTATAATGGCGCAACCGGAGCGGGCTCAACCGGTTGGAAAGGCGACTCTTGTACTCGGAGATCCCGACCTACCACGAGCGCCTCGCTCAGCTCATCGGGCAGCTCCGCGACGAAGGCCACCTCGGCCTGATCCTCGTCGACGCTTCGGAGCTTGCACAGGTGGAGCACGAATACGGATCGAAAGCTTTCCATCAAGTCCTGTCGCTCGTCAGCGACCTCGTCGGGGCGCTGCAGGGAAAGGAAGTGCGCGCCAACGACATGGTGGCGCTCAACGACCGCGGCGGCAACGCGTTCCTGCTGTTCCTCTCGCCGAAGCGCGCCGATCACGAGCGCAACCCGCGCATCGGCGACCTCGAGGCGATCGGCAACCGCGTGGGCGAGCAGCTCAACCGCAGGCTCACCGAGCTGCACTCGCCCTATCTGCGCGGCAAGCACAGGGTCACCGTGGGCTACGCCGTCGTCTTCAACAACCCGCTGATCATGGCCGAGCGCGTCGTGGCGCGCGCCGTGAGCGAGGCCTCGGAGAGCGTGCGGATCCAGAAGCGGCAGTCTGACTTCCAGACCCGTTGCCGGCTACAGGACGTCATGCTCGGCGACCAGATCACGACCGTTTTCCAGCCGATCGTGGACCTGCAGCGCGGCGGCATGCTCGGCTTCGAGGCGCTCTCGCGCGGGCCGCGCGACACGCAGCAGCACAGCCCGGTCAGCCTGTTCGAGGCGGCCGCATCGACCGACCTCGTGTTCGAGCTCGACCGCCACTGCCGCCGCAAGGCGCTCAAGACGGCGCGCGAGCTGTCGGCGCCGTACCGGCTGTTCGTCAACGTGGTGCCGGCGTCGATGTACGACCCCGACTTCCAGGGCACGGGGCTGATCAAGCTGCTCGAGGGGCTCGGGCTCACGCCCGACCGGATCGTGCTCGAGGTGAGCGAGGGGCACGCGATCGAGAACTACACCCTGTTCGTCGAGGCGCTCACGAACTTCGAGCAGATGGGCTTCTTGATCGCGGTCGACGACATCGGCGCGGGTTACTCGGGGCTGGAGACGATCGCGCACTTGAAGCCGCGCTACCTGAAGTTCGACATGGAGCTCGTGCGCGACATCGACGCGAGCAAGGTGAAGTGGGAGATGGCGCGCGCCCTCAAGAACTTCGCCGACAAGATGGACTCCAAGATCATCGCCGAGGGCATCGAGCGCGACGGCGAGCGCCAGGCCTGCGTCGACCTCGGGATCGACTTCGGCCAGGGCTACCTGCTCTCGCGCCCCGCGCCGATCGAGAGCTTCGAGCTCGGCCCGTCGCGTCCGGCGGCCGCTCCGGCCGGGAACTGAGGACAGGCACGAGGCGCCCGGCCCCTCCGGCTCGCCGGAGGGACCAGGCGCCGCTCGTCGGCCTAGAGCGACCTCAGGAAGGTCAGGAGCTGGGTCCGCTGCGCCGTCGAGAGCTGGCGGTAGCGCGCCGTCACGCCGGCCGCCTCGCCGCCGTGGCGCAGGATCGCGTCGCAACGCCCTCTCAGAGCCGCGAGGTCAAGTACGGGATGGCTGCGGGCGGGGAGTCACGAGACTACGAAATGTTGTGCGGAAGATACGGTCGCATCGCGTGACATGCTGTGACTGCGCGCACGATCCGATTCATTTCTTTTCGGCGCGCTCGCGCACCAGCCGCGCGGCCTCGAGCCGCGCGCGCAGGTCCGCTTCGGCGCCGCGCTCCGAAGGCTCGTAGTAGCGGCGGCCGCGCAGCCCCTCCGGCAGGCTCTCCATCTCCGCGACGCCCGCCTGCTCGTCGTGCGCGTAGCGGTAGCCCGCGCCGTAGCCGAGCTGCTTCATGAGCCCGGTGGGCGCGCTGCGGAGCTGCAGCGGCACGGGCTCGGCGCGCGTCTCGAGCGCGTCGCGCGCGGCCGCGCCGTACGCCAGATAGAGCGCGTTGCTCTTGGGCGCGGCGGCCAGGTAGACGACGAGCTCCGCGAGCGCGAGGGCGCCCTCCGGCATCCCGACGAAGTGCACGGCCTGCTGCGCGGCCAGCGCCAGCACCAGCGCCTGCGGATCGGCCAGCCCCACGTCCTCCGAGGCGAAGCGGATCAGGCGGCGCGCCACGTAGAGCGGGTCCTCCCCGGCCTCGAGCATGCGGGCGAGCCAGTAGAGGCCGGCGTCCGCGTCGGAGTTGCGGACCGCCTTGTGCAGCGCCGAGATCAGGTTGTAGTGCTCCTCGCCGGCCCGGTCGTAGAGCAGTGCCTTGCGCGCGAACGCCTGGCGCATCGCCTCGAGGTCGAGGCGCCGCGTCCCGTCCGGCGCGGGCGGAGCGGTCGTCACGGCGAGCTCGAGCACGTTGAGCGCGGTGCGCGCGTCGCCGTCGGCGGTCGCGGCCAGGAAGGCGAGCGCGTCGTCCGCGACCTCGGCCCGCAGCCCGCCGAGCCCGCGCTCCTCGTCCGCGAGCGCCTGGCGCAGCACGCGCTCGAGCTCCGGCGCGGCGAGCGGCTTCAGCACCACGACGCGCGAGCGCGACAGGAGCGCCGCGTTCACCTCGAACGACGGGTTCTCGGTGGTGGCGCCGATCAGCACCACGTCGCCCGACTCGACGTGCGACAAGAGCGCGTCCTGCTGCGCCTTGTTGAAGCGGTGGATCTCGTCGAGGAACAGGATCGTGCGCCGCCCGTCGCGGCGGCGGCGCTCCTCGGCGGCGCGCAGCAGCTCGCGCAGCTCCTTGACGCCCGAGAGCACCGCGCTCATCGCCTCGAAGTGCGCGCGCGTCACCCGCCGGATCACGAGCGCGAGCGTCGTCTTGCCCGAGCCGGGCGGCCCCCACAGCACGAGCGAGCGCAGCTGGTCCTGCTCGATCGCGCGGCGCAGCGGGCGCCCCGGGCCGAGCACGTCCTGCTGCCCCAGGATCTCGTCGAGCGTGCGCGGGCGCACGCGGTCGGCGAGCGGGGCGTCGGGGCGCGGATCGGCGTGCGCTCGCGGGGTCGGAGCGTCTCCAAAGAGCGAGCCCGTCCCGCCAGGCTTCATGCGGCCGAGCTTAGCAGCGTGTGGACGAGGCCAGGCGGACGAGGCTGGCGGAAGGGACCGGAAGCGGCGTTCCGCTCGCACCGACAACAGACGCTGCGCGCAACGCCGCTAGCGGAAGCCGCGCTGGCGGGCGGCCTCGAACAGCACGAGCGCGGCCGCGACCGCGACGTTCAGGCTCTCGACCGGCGCGGCGAGCGGCACGCGCAGCCGCGCGCGAGCCCGTTGCTGGACCGCGGCCGCCAGCCCGCGGCCCTCGCGCCCGACGACGATCGCGGCGGGGCCGCGCAGGTCGGCCTCGTCGTAGCGCCGCTCGCCGTCGGCGGCGGTCGCGTAGACGGCCACGCCGCGCGCGGCGAGCCGCTCGAGCGCGTCCTCGAGCGAGAGACCGCTCTCGAGCGGCAGGCGGAGCGCGCTGCCCATCGATCCGCGCAGGGCCTTCCAGGAGAAGGGATCCGCGCAGCCCTCGGTGAGCAGGGCGCCCGTTGCGCCGGCGGCCTCGGCGCTGCGCAGCAGCGCGCCAAGGTTGCCCGGGTCCTGCACGGCGTCGACCACGAGCACGAGCGGCGTCCCCGCGAACACCCGCTCGGCTGCGGAGGGCGGCCGCTCCACGAGCGCGATCAGCCCTTGCGAGGTGGCCGCTTCGGAGAGCGAGCCGATGAGCGCCTCGGCCATGCGCCTGACCGGCACGCCGCGCGCGCGGAGCGCCTCGAGCGCACGCGCGCCGAGCGGGCTCGCCTCGACCCTCGGCGCGGCCGCCGCCTCGACGAAGCGAAGACCCGCCGCCGTCGCCTCGAGCACGAGCTTCGGGCCCTCGAGCAGGCAGAGGCCGCAGGCCGGGCCTTTGTGCTTGAGGGCACGCAGCCGCCTGTAGAGAGGATTCGCGCGGCTCCTGAGCGTCTCGGAGGCGGGCATCGGGGAGCTCGCGTGATAGTATCACCGCAGTTTTCGCCCTCCGGCGCTAGCTTCCCTGGCCATGATCGATCTGAAGAAGCGTCTCTCGGACGAGATCCAGCAGCTCGAGTACGAGCTGAAGGTGCACCTGCCGAAGGAGATCCTGAAGGCACGCGAGCACGGGGACCTGCGCGAGAACGCCGAGTACAAGGCGGCAAAAGAGCGCCAGAGCTTCCTGCAGGCGCGCACGGCGCAGCTGCACCGGCGGCTCGCCGCGCTCAACATGGTGAACCTCGACCGCATCCCGCGCGGCAAGGTCGGCCTCGGCTCCGTCGTCACTGTCGTCACCGAGGGCAGCGACGAGGAGACCGTGTTCGAGATCGTGGTGACGGAGGAGGCCGATCCCACGATCGGACGCATCTCGCCCTCCTCGCCGATCGGCAAGTGCCTGCTCGGCCACGAGGAGGGCGACTCGGTCGAGGTGCGCGTGCCTTCCGGCGTGCGCAGCTACGAGATCCGCAAGCTCGTCACGATGCACGACCAGGTCAAGGAGGAGTAGCGACGAGCGTGCCGCTCCCGGCGCTCGCCCGCATCGCGCTGGCCGGCGACCTGAAGCAGGCGCTCGGGGCGCTGCCTGCGCGGTCCGGCGTCGGGCAGATCCTGGGCCCCGAGGGGAAGAGCCTGCTCCTGGCCACGACGCCGAACCTGCGCCGCTGGGCGTCTTCCCAGCTCGGCCACGCGCCGCCGGCTCGAGCCGGCGCTCCAGCCCGCCGGCCGCGGACGAACCTGAGCGGGATCGCGACGGCTGTCGCTTGGGTGGAGACCGACGGGCCGTTCCGCCAGCGCCTCGCGTACGAGCGGCTCTGCGCGGCGCTCGTGCCGCGACCAGCGCGCCCCGACCTGCGGCCCCCGGCGTTCCTGCACCTCGACGCCGACGAGCGCTTTCCGCGCGTGAGCGTGCGCGGGCTCGGGCCCGGCCCGCTCTACGGGCCGTTTCGCGACCGAGCCGCCGCCGACAAGGCGCGCGACGCGCTGCAGCGCGTGATGCCGCTGCGGCCCTGCGACTACGACTTCGAGCCCGATCCCGCGCTGCCGCTCGGCCTGGGCTGCCTCTACGCACAGGTCCGCTCGTGCGCCGCGCCGTGCCTGAAGCGGACGAGCGAGCCGGAGTACCGCGCGCTCGCGGCGCGGGCCGCGCGCTGGCTGGCCGATCCGCGGCAGCGGAGAGGCGCTTCCGCCGCGGTTCCTTTCTCGCTGGGCGCCGCGTCCGGCCGTGCGCTGGTCGTCGACCGCAGCCGGCGCGATATCGGGCTCGTGCCCGTGCGCGGCGGCCGTGTCCTCGACGCGGCGCTGGTCGCGGCGCCGCCCGAGGAGCTCGAGCGCGCCGTCCGGAGCGTCGAGTGGCCCGAGGCCGGCGCCGGCGAGGACTGGCCGTGGCTCGCCGCGTGGCTCAGGAGCCCGCGCGCGCGGTCGGCGTTCGTCGTCGTGGGCGAGGATCTCGAGCCTGAGGCGCTCGTCGAGGCCGTACGCGCCGCGCTCCAGAAGGCCTTCGCTCGCGCCGCGGCGGATGGTAACGTACGGAAGACCCCGGAGGAGGCGTGAAGCAGTACTCGCCCAAGCGGCGCACGGCCGTGGTGTTCACGGGCAGCGGCACGAGCGGCGCGTACCACGCCGGCGTGCTGCGCGCTCTCGACGAGAGCGGCGTGAAGATCGACCTCGTGGTGGGATCCGGCGCGGGCGCCGTCACGGCGGCGTTTGCGGCGGTTTCGGGCGGCGGGCGACTCTACGGCCCCGGCGGGCTCTGGGACGGCGCGCGCTGGGACTCGTTCTACCGGCTGCGCCCGGCGCTGCGCGTGGCGCTGTCGCTCGTCGGCGTGTCGTTCGCGATCATCGCACTGCCGGTGGCGGCCGGCCTCCTGGTCGGAATCGCCTTTCCGCTGCTGCTGATCGCGGACCGCGTGGCGCCGGGCACCGCCTCGCGGGCGCTCTCGGCGCTCTTCGTCGCCCCCGAGGCGCTCTCCGGCCCCTACCTCGCGGCGCAGGCGCTGCCGGTGTTCGCGCTGGCGCTCGTCGCGCTCGCCGTGCTCTCCGCGGCCTACCTGCAGCGAGGCGCGCGCATCGCGGAGGCGTTCGAGTGGCTGCTCGACGCCGAGCCCGGCCTGCGCCGGCTGACCCTGCGCCTCTGGGAGGTGGCGCGCGGCGCCGCGCTGACCGCAGCGCCGGGCAGCGAGAGCCAGCTCGGGCGCAGCTACGTGTCGCTGCTCGCGGAGAACCTGGGCGAGCCGGGCTTCCGGGAGCTGATCGTGCGCGTGGCCGACCTCGATCGCGGCGGGCCGCTCGCGTTCGCGCTGGTGCGCGAGCCCGAGGCGGGTGCCTCGGACGACCACGGCGACCACGTCGACCTGCGCGCGCCCGGCCAGGCCGAGCTCATCTTCGACGCGCTCGCGACCGGGGTCCTGCTCCCGGTCGCGATGCCGCTGCGCCGCGTCACCTTCCCGCGCGGCGCGGTGCACGCCGGGGAGACCCACCGGCTGGCCGACGCCGCGCTCGTCCCGGGCTGCGGGATCGCGGAGGCGATCGACGCCGGCGCCGAGCAGGTGGTGGTGGTGACCGGCGCGGCGGAGCAGGCGCAGCCGTCGCCGCGCCGCCGCGGGCCGATCGCGCGGATCGACGCCACGCTGCGGACGTTCGAGCAGCAGGCGGTCGCGGAGCTGGAAGCGACCGAGCGCACGAATCGCATGGTGGGCACGCTCGGCCACCGGGCCTCGGGCCGCGGAGCCTGGGAGGACCCGACGACCGGTCACGTCACCCACGAGGTGGACCTCTGGGTGATCCGTCCGCGGCGCCGCTCGCTCGGCCCCGCCGAGCTCGACGGCGCGAAGGATCCCGCGACCGAGGTGGTGCGCACGACCGACGACCTGATGGAGAAGGGCTTCCGCGACGCTTACGTGCAGTTCATCGAGCCGGTCGTGGGTCAGTCGCCGCTGCCGGAGCGCGAGGAGGGCAAGTACCGCGACCAGGCGGTGAGCCTGTGAGCGGGCGCGGACGCGGGACGGTCGCGGTCCACGGCGCCCGCGGCCAGGCGCTCGACGGCTGATGGCGCCGCTGCCGCCCGAGCTGCAGCAGCTGATCGGCGTGGGGCTGCTGGGCCTCGGGCTGTACTTCGGGGTGCAGCTCGTGCGCGGCGCTCGCGGCTACCTGCAGTACCGCCGGGTGGCCAGGACGGCGCTCCTGACCTGGCCGGCGCCCGGGCCCGCGCAGCTGCCGTGGCTGCTGCTGCTCGGCTGCTTCGGCGCCGTGCTCGCCCTCGTGCTGGCGCTGCAGCACAAGCCCGCCCACCACGTGGCCGCGTTCGCGCTCATGTCCGCCTACTTCCTCGGCCTCGTGCCGCTCGCGCGCCGCATCCGGCTCGGCCTCTACCAGGACGGCGTCTGGGCGCACCGCGGCTTCCTGCCGTGGCCCAAGGTGGCGCGGATCGCCTTCGTCGGGGAGCCCGAGATCGTCCTGCTGCTGACGGCGCGCCACAAGGCCGTCCCCTTCAAGCTGCCGGTGCCCGCCGCCGAGTACGGCGCCGTGCGCAAGATCCTCGAGGAGAAGACGCGGGCCGGACAGCTGCGGCTCGAGCCGGCCATCCTCGGGATCTGATCCGAGCGGGTCAGGGGAACGGAACCTCCACGCCGTAGACGACCCCCGGCTCGCTGCCGACGAGCAGGAGCTGCGGCGCCACGGCCACGTCGAGCGAGGGCGCCCCGACCTGGCCGAGCCCGCCCCCGAGCACCTGAAGCTTGAAGGTCGGAGGCGTCGCGAGCGTCGCCGCGCTGAAGTCGAGCTCGTAGAGCTCGCCGTTCCGGCTGCCGACGTAGACGAAGCTCGTCCCCGGCCAGTAGAGGACCACCGACGGGTTGAAGCCGCCGAGCGTGAAGGTCCAGTTGACGCTCAGGGACGCGGCGCCGTCGGAGAGGCTCCAGACCTTGGTGTCGGTCGCGAACAGGACGTCGTCGTTGCGGCGGTCGGGGAACAGGAAGCCCTTCACCGCGCCGTCGGCGGTCACGAGCGTGTGGTCGTCGCCGCCCGTCATGGCGTCGAGCGAGTAGACGACGCCGGCGACGGTGCCGACGTAGAGGCGCCCCCCGCGCACCACGGGGCTGCCGCTGATGTTCCCCAGGTTGCGCGACCAGACGTGCGCGAGCGCGGGCCCCGCGTCGATCTGCAGGCAGAAGAGCGTGTCGCCGCCCGCTCGGCTCCACGCCGCGAAGTAGAGGCGCCGGGTGGCGTAGTCGATCGCCGGCGAGCCGTTGATCGGGCCGAGCGGCCCGGGCGGCCCCGCCGGGGCGTACGTCGCGGCGAGGCTCCCGTCCGACAGCCGCAGCGCGCGCAGCGCGTTGTCGAGCGTCGTGCTGCGCGTCCCCACGAAGAGCGCGTCCAGCAGGCCGCCGAACTGCGTGAACATGCCGCCGGGCGCGCCGGTCATCGCGAGGCCCTGCGGCTGCGCCGGCCAGGGCCGCACGCCGGTCCGCGCGTCGATCGCGTGGAGGAAGCCCGGCGCGGAGTCGTCGGCGGCGAACAGCACGGTGTCGGCGCCGTTCAGCGGGGTCGTGAACGACACCACGGGCGAGCGCGCGTGCGCCACGCCGTTGAGCTCGGTCGGCACCCAGGACGGCGGCCAGAGCCCGCCCGCGCTGCCGCGCGTCAGGGCGTGGACGGTGCGGTCGTTGGACATCGCGAGCACGGCGGGGCCGCTGACGCTCGGCGGCGCGACCGCCGTGCCGCCCGTGGCGTAGGCCCACTTGACGGAGTGGCCGGGGCGGCTGGTGGCGTCGAAGGCGCGCGCCGTGACCGTGCGCCCCGCCGACCAGGCGCCGCTCACCCTCACGAACACGCTGTAGCAGTAGGCGGTGTCGAGCAGCACCGGTGTGTGCAGGTGGCCGTCCTTGCCGCCGAGCGGATTGAGCTTCGAGGCCTCGCCGCTCGCCGGCGCGCTCACGCTGGCCGGAGGCAGGCAGCTCGTGGTGCCGGCGGGCGCCTGGTTCCAGCGCACCCGCCACTCGTCCGCGCTGCCGACCGTGTTCACCCACAGGAGCTGGTTCTCGCCGCCCGCGCTCGTGCCGCGCGAGGAGGCCGCGAGATGGCGCACCTCGCCGGTCGGCACGTCGGCGACGATCGTGACCGGCCACTCGTTCGCCGAGACGAGCGCCGGGCCGCAGCTGGGCGCCGAGGTCACGACGACGTAGTAGGTGCCGGGGCCGGGGAAGCTCGCGCCCTTGAGCGCGTAGGTGTCCGCCGTCTCGCCGGACAGGCTCGTGACCGGTCCCGTGCTCGAGACGGTGCGGTAGCCCCACTGTCGCGACACGATCGCTCCGCCGCCGAGCTCGACCGCCTTCGCGGCGCCGCCGATGCAGTCGACGCACACGCTGCTCACGCCGATCGTGGTGAGGCTCACCTCAGCCAGGCTGCCGAAGAAGAGGCTGCGGCTGGCCGTGCTCGCGCACTCGTTGCGGCCGAGCACGTCGAGCTGGTAGCTGCCGGCGAGCGGCGGTCCGCTCAGCACCGCCGCCTTCGTGTACGCGAAGGGCGGCGGTCCGGTGGGCGTGAGCGTCCAGGCGTAGCTGTCGAAGCTCTGGTTGAGGGTGTAGGTCGCCGGGCTGCCGGGGCACACCGAGTCCGGTCCCAGGATCTGGAGCGGAAGGGTGCTGCCGAGCGTGAAGCTCCGCGTCTCGACGGGCGGCGCGGCGGGCGTCGAGAACTGGAGCTTGTAGCGGCCCGGCTTGTCGAGCGTCAGGCCGTTCACGCCAGAGAACGCGGCGACGCCGCTCGCGAAGGCGAGCGAGGCGGGGCCGCCGAGCGCGGCGGTCGGGTCGCCCGTGCCGGGGACGATCGCGCGACCCACGCTGCCGGCGGCGCAGGCGGCGACGTTGCCGCCGTCGTCGAACGCGGTCACCGCCGCGTCGAAGGCGAAGGGCGGCGCGCCGGTCGAGCACGCGTTCGGCTGCAGCGAGACCTCGAGGTGCTGCTGCCGGCAGGTCGTGCTCGTCAGGATCGACACCTCGTTCGAGCCCTCGTCGAGCACCGCCACGTCGGGGCGGCCGTCGCGGTCGAAGTCGCCGACCACGGCCAAAGACGGCGTGTAGCGCGCGACGACGGTCTGCGGCGTGTCGAAGTCCAGCGCGCCCTTCCCGCTGAAGAACGACAGCCCGTCGGCCACCGCGACGAGGTCCGTCAGCCCGTCGCGGTTCATGTCCGCGCTCGTCACGAAGCGCACGACGTAGGGCACGGCGAACGACGCCGGCGTGGCCGAGAACGTGCCGCCCAGGTTGCGGTAGGCCAGCAGGTGATCGCTGTCGCCGGCCGCCGCCACGAGGTCGAGCGTTCCGTCGCCGTCGAAGTCGCCCGTGGCGAGCGAGACCGGCGACTTGTCGCCCGCCGGCAGCGGCAGCGTCTGCGCCTGGTCGAAGCTGCCGCCGCTGTTGCGCAACACCACGAGGTTGTCGGAGTCGTCGTTGGCCACGGCGAGGTCGAGGTCGCCGTCGCGATCGAAGTCGCCCGCGACAGTCGCCGTCGGCTTGTCGCCGACCGGGATCCGCTGCGCCGCGGAGAAGCTGCCCGCGCCGTCGTTTCGCAGCAGGTTGACGGCGCCGTTCACGACCTTGTCGCAGACCGCGAGGTCCAGGTCGCCGTCGCCGTCGAAGTCGCCGGCCACGAGGTCGTCCGGCGAGCCGCCGACGCTCAGCTTCGTCGGGCCGGCGAAGTCGCCGGGCGCGACCGAGGACCCGAGGAAGACCAGCACGTCGCCCGACCCGGCGGCACTCACCGCGAGGTCCAGCCGCCCGTCGCCGTTCCAGTCGCCCGTCACGATCGCCTCGGGCGCCGTGAGGCCGCCCTTCACCGCGTACTCCGTGAAGCCGCCGAGCCCGTCGCCGCGCAGCAGCGAGACGCTGCCGTCCGCGCTGTTCGCGACCGCGAGGTCCAGGACACCGTCGCCGTCCCAGTCCCCGGCCGCCGCCGCGCGGGGGGCCTTGCGGACGGCGACCGTCGGCGCGGACTGGAGCGACGGCGGGCCGGGCGGCCGGGTCATCAGGACCACCACGGCGTCGGCGCTGCGGCACGGGATCGCGAGGTCGAGGAGGCCGTCGCTGTCGGCGTCGATCGGCGTGACCGCCTGCGGCGAGGTGCGCAGCGTGTGGTCGCTCTTGCCCGGGAAGGCGCCGCCGCCGTCGTTGGTCAGGAGCGTCAGCGACTCCGAGCCGAAGGACGCGACGGCGATGTCGGGCTTGGTGTCGCCCTCCAGGTCGACGAGCGCGAGTGCCGCGGGCCCGGCCCCGACGCCGTAGGGCACGGCCGGCCGGAAGCCTCCGCCGGCGTTGCGCAGCAGCACCGAGACCTGGCTCGCGCCGTTGTCGGCGGTCACGAGGTCCTGCTGCCCGTCTGCGTCCAGGTCCGCGGCCGCGATCCCGATCGGGCTGCCGCCCACGGCCAGCGTCGCGAGGGCGCTGAAGCTGCCGTTGCCGGCGCCGGACAGGACCGCCACGCTGTTGCCGCCCGAGTTGGCGACGGCGAGGTCGAGCGTGGCGTTCTGGTCCAGGAACGCCGCGACGAGCGCGTGCGGGGCCGCGCCCACGGGCACCGCGGTCGCGGGACCGATCCCGCCCAGGCCGTTGCCGAGCAGCACGAGCACCTGGTTCGAGCCCTCGCTCGCGGCCGCCACGTCGGGCGCGCCGTCGCCGTTCACGTCCCCCACCACGACGCCCGCGAGGTTGTTGCCGGCCGCCTGAGACGAGGCGAGCGCGAGAGAGCCGCCGCCGTCGCCGAGGTACACCTGGACGATCCCCGAGCCCGGTGCGCCCAGCGTGACGACCGCGTCCAGGTTCCCGTCGGCGTTCATGTCGGCGACCGCGACGCCGCGCGGGGCGAGCGGCAGCGTGACCACGCTCGCGCCGCCGAAGCCGCCACCGACGTTTTGGAGCACGCGCAGCGTCTTGTCGTTCGCCGAGACGACGACGAGGTCCGCGCGGCCGTCGTGGTCGAGGTCGCCCGCGGCGGAGGCGGCCGGGCCGTCGCCCGCCGGGTAGGAGCGCGGCGCCGCGGCGAACGACGACCGTGCGCACGGCATCCCCGACTGGTTCTCGATCACCACGGCCGTGTTCCGGTCGATTACGGCCGTGGCGAGGTCGTCGCGCCCGTCGGCCGAGAAAGGACCCACCGCCAGCCCGCGCGGCGTGCCGGGAAGCGCCGTGGGGTAGTCGAGCGGGTCGAAGAAGGGCGCGGTCTTCTGTCCGAGGAAGGAGTCGAGCCGGCCCGCCTCGTCGAGCGCCGACAGGTCGAGCAGGCCGTCGTGATCGAGGTCGACGAGTGCGACGCGGGTCGGGACGGTCCCCGCTGCGACGGTGCCGGCGGCTTTGAGCTCCGTGCCCTTGGTGGAGCTCTGGCCGACCGAGAGCGTCCCGTCGGCGCTGTTCGCGGTGACGAGGTCGAGCCAGCCGTCGCGGTCGAGGTCCCCGGCGGCCACGTCCACCGGCGCCTTGCCGACGGCCAGCGAGAGGCCGGGGGTCGTGGAGAGCCGGCCGGTGCCGTCGCCGAGGTAGACGCGCAGCGTGTCGCGGTTCCGTATCGCCACGGCGAGGTCGAGCTTGCCGTCGCGGTCGAAGTCCACGAGCGTACCGCCCGCGATGGCGTCGCCGGCCGTGTCGAGGTCGGCGAGGGGCGCCGCCAGGAAGCCGCCGCCGCTGCCGCCGTAGACCCGGATCCGCTGCCCGGCGTCGTACAGCACCACGAGGTCGGCAAGGGCGTCGCCCGTCATACGCCCGAGCAGGATGCGGGTCGGGACGGGCATCGGCGTCGGGCCGAGCGCGAAGGTGCCGGCGTCCGTGAAGCCGCCGCCCGCCGTGCCGCGCCACACCTGGACCTCGGGCGCCGAGCCGAACGCCACCACGAGGTCGAGGAAACCGTCGCGATCGAGGTCGCCCACGGCGAGGTCGATAGGGTTGTCGTCGCGCAGCGCGAGCGGCGAGGTCGCCGCTTTCGCGAGGCCGCCCTTCCCGTCTCCGAGCAGGATCGTCAGGCTCTTCGAGCCGCCGTCGACCACGGCCAGGTCGAGGCGGCCGTCACGGTCGAAGTCGCCGGCCGCGACGGCGACCGGGCTCGTGCCGACCGCCGCCTCGACGAGCGGCTTGAGGCTGAGCCCGCTGCAGCCGTCGGCGCGCGCGTCCGGCGGCTGGAGCACGAGAAAGGCGGCGAGCGGCGCGAGCGCGCGCCACGCGAGCGGCCTGCGGCTCATCGGAGGGGGTCTTCCACGGTGGCTGCCGCAGCCTATCGGGAGGAGAGCGTGAAGCTGGCCGCGGGGCTGCAGGGACGGGGCAGGTCGTCCAGGAAGGCCTGGACGATCCAGCGCCCGTAGAGCGTGCTCAGCGTGATCGACGTGCCGGCGACGGGCAGGCGCGCGCGCACCTCGCGCGCGTCGGACCCGCGACCGCTCGGCGCGCCGAGCTGCTGCACGGGAGCGCCGGGCGCGCCGCCCGCCGCGCGCATCACCCCTTCCGTCTCGCGCTCGTGGTGGCCGCGGCCGGGCTTCGGCCAGTGAAACGGCATCGCCAGGTCCTGGTACAGGAACCCGCTCGGAGTCGTGACCTTGAAGTGGAGCACGTGCGACCCGTACGCCGCCCGCTGGAGCTCGGTCGCGAACTCGAGGTCGAGGACCTGGCTCGTCACGAAGCGCACGCTTCGAGGCGGCTTGCGCAGACCCGCAGCCGTGACCTCGATCGCGGAGCAGCCGCGCGGCGCAGGCGCCTCGTGGGCCGATGCGGCGCTCGCGATCCCCGTTGTCAAGAGCAGAGCTGCGATGCGCTTCATCGGGCCTCCTGTCGGCACCCACCGTCGGCACTTCGCCGAACCGACTTCTTGCGCCGGCGCGAGAGCCGCGAATGATAGCTCAAGTAACACTTGAGATCTACGCTTTGCGATGAGGGATGTCACAGCGAGTTGGGGCTTGGCACGCTCGGTTAAACTATCCGGATGCGCTTTCGCGATCGCCTCGAACGGGGAACGGTCGTCTTCGATGGGGCGATGGGGACGATGCTGTACGGCCGCGGGGTCTTCGTGAATCGCTGCTTCGACGAGCTGAACCTCTCGAGCCCGAACCTGGTCCGGCAGGTCCATGCGGAGTATCTCGAAGCAGGAGCGGATGTTATCGAGACGAACACGTTCGGTGCCCACCGTTTCAAGCTGGGGCCGCACGGTCTCGAGGCGCAGGTGCGCAGGATCAACCGCGAGGGGGCCCGGATCGCCCGCGAGGCGGCGGGGGAGAAGGGGCTCGTGGCGGGCGCGATCGGGCCGGTCGGGAAGCCCCTCGAGCCGCTCGGCAGCATCAGCCCCAGGGACGCCGAGGCCGCGTACCGCGAGCAGGTGGAGGGCCTCGTCGAGGGCGGTGTCGACGCGCTCGTGATCGAGACGATGCCGTCGCTCGACCAGGCGAAGGCGGCACTCGCCGCGGTGCGCTCGCTCGGCAGCGAGCTGCCGGTGGCCGTGAGCCTGACCTTCAACGAGGAGGGGACGACGCTCTACGGCGACTCGCCGGAGGACGCCGTGCGCGAGCTCGAGGGCCTGGGCGTCGCGCTCGTGGGCGCCAACTGCAGCCAGGGTCCGCAGGCGATGCTCGAGACGCTCCAGCGCATGGCGGCCGTGGCGCGCTCGGTGAAGCTGTCGGCCATGCCCAACGCGGGATCCCCCGCCTACGTGGACGGGCGCTACGTCTATCTCTGCACGCCGGAGTACATGGCCACCTGGGCGCGCCGCTTCCTCGAGGCGGGCGCGAGCGTCGTGGGCGGCTGTTGCGGCACGACCCCCGCGCACATCCGCGACCTCGTGCGCTCGGTGCGGATGTTCCAGCCGGGGCGCAACGTCGAGGTCAAGGTGCTCACGCCGCCACGGCGCAAGGAGGCGCCCCAGCCGGTGGCGCGCGAGGCCAAGTCCCCGCTCGCGCGCCGGCTGCGGCGCAAGTTCGTGGTCTCGGTGGAGCTCGACCCGCCGCGCGGCGCGGAGGCGGGCCAGATCATCGAGCGCGCGCAGTTCTGCAAGGAGAACGAGGTCGACGCGATCAACGTCGCCGACGGCCCGCGCGCCTCGGCGCGCATGAGCGCCCAGGCGCTGTGCGTGCTGCTGCAGGAGAAGGTCGGGATCGACACCATCCTGCACTACACCTGCCGCGACCGGAACCTGCTCGGGATCCAGTCCGACCTGCTGGGCGCCCACGCGCTCGGCCTCAGGAACGTGCTCGCGATCACCGGCGACCCGCCCAAGCTCGGCGACTACCCGGACGCGACCGCGGTCTACGACGTCGACTCGATCGGCCTCATCCGCATCATGGACAACCTGAACCACGGCGCGGACCTGGCGGGCAACCTGATGGGCCCGCCGCTCGCGATCCACGTCGGCTGCGGCGCGGACCCGAGCAAGTCCGACATGGAGAAGGAGGTCCGGCGTCTCGAGGAGAAGGTGAAGGGCGGCGCCGAGTACGTGATGACCCAGCCCGTCTACGACCCGCGCTCGCTCGAGCGCTTCCTGGGGATGATCAAGCACCTCGACGTGCCGCTATTGGTCGGGATCCTGCCGCTCTACTCGCACAAGAACGCCGAGTTCCTGCACAACGAGGTGCCGGGGATGAGCATCCCCGACGACATCCGCGAGCGCATGCGCGTCGCCGGCACGGGCGAGCGTGCCCAGCTCGAGGGCGTGAAGATCGCCCAGGAGGCGACGCTCGCCGCGCGCGAGCTGGCGCAGGGCGTCTACGTGATGCCGCCTTTCAACAAGGTCGATCTCGCGGTTCGGGTGATCGAGATCCTGCGGTAGACTGCCGACGTAGGACTAGGTGACTCGAGTGCTCGCGGCGCTGGCCGTCTCCGTCCTCCTCGCATCGCGCGCCGCGGCGCAAGCGCCGCCGGTGTTCCAGGCGGGCCTCGACCTCGTCAACGTGACGGTCACGGTGCACGACTCGAAGGGCGCCTTGATCTCGAACCTCCGCGAAGCCGACTTCGAGGTGCTCGAGGACGGCCGGCCCCAGCGCATCCAGCTGTTCGCGCCGGCGGCGAGCCCCGAGGAGCGCCTGGAGCTCGCGCTCAACCTCGGGATGCTGTTCGACACCAGCGAGAGCATGCGCAAGGACCTGAAGCTCAGCCAGCAGTCGGCGATCCGGTTCCTCGACGCGATCCCCCGTGCCCGGGACCTGGTGCTCGTGTTCTTCGACCGCGACATCCGCCTCTCGCGCTACAGCTCCGAGAACCAGCAGGGAATCTTCGAGCGCATCCTCGAGACGGAGGGGATGGGCGAGACGGCGCTCCTCGACGCGATCACCGTCTACGTGTCCCGGGTCGCCGACACGGCGGGACGCAAGGTGCTGGTGCTCTTCACCGACGGCGACGACAACGCCAGCCGCATCCCGCAGGCGACCGTGATGCGCCTCGTGCGCTCGACCGAGGTGACGATCTACCCGGTGGCGTTCATGGGCGACTCGCGCCCGAACAGCGCCAGGGCGCTCACCGCGCGCGCGCTGCTGCACGGGCTGGCCGAGAGCACCGGCGGGCGCGTGTTCGAGCCCGCCGCCTCGAAGGAGCTCGCGGCCATCTACCAGGCGATCCTCGACGAGCTCGCCAGCCAGTACGTGCTCGGGTACGTGTCGACCAACGCCGCGCGGGACGGCAAGTACCGGGCGATCAGCGTGAGGCTGAAGCCGCCCGGACTCAAGGTCCGGCACCGGCGCGGCTACATCGCTCCCCGGGACCCCTCGCCGCCGCCGCCCAAGGCGGCGAATCGGTAGCTCAGCGGACGAGCGTCGCCCTGAGCTCCTCGAGCTTGCGCTCGAGCTCGCGCAGGCGCCGCTGGAGCTCGGGCAGCTTCGCGAAGACGGCGATCGACTTGAGCCAGGCGCGGTTCTCGATCGCCGGAGAGCCGGACGCGACCGCGCCCGCCTCGAGCGAGCCCGGGATCCCGCTCTGCGCCGTCACGACGACGCCGTCGCCGATCTCGATGTGGCCGACGATCCCCACCTGGCCCGCGAGCGTCACGCGCCGGCCGATCTTCGTGCTCCCGGCGATACCGACCTGGGCCGCGATCACCGTGTCCTCGCCGATCGCGACCGAATGGCCGATCTGCACCAGGTTGTCGAGCTTGCTCCCGCGCCCGATGCGCGTTTCGCCGAGCGCCGCGCGGTCGATGGCGGTGAGCGCGCCGATCTCGACGTCGTCCTCGATCACGACCACGCCGACCTGCGGGAACTTCCGATAGCGGCCGTCCGCGTCGCGCGCGAAGCCGAAGCCGTCCGAGCCGATCACGGCACCGTTCTGCACCACCACGCGGTGGCCGAGGCGGCAGCCCTCGCGCACGCTCACGCCCGCGTGCAGCACGCAGTCCTCGCCGATCTCGACGCGCTCGTAGAGCACGACGCCCGCGTGGACCACGCTGCGCGGCCCGATCTTCACGCGGGCCCCCACCACGGCGAGCGGCCCGACGTGGACGCCCGGCCCGAGCACGGCGCTCGCGTCGATCTGCGCCGAGGGATGGACGCCCGCCGCCGGCAGCGGCGCGGGGCGCAGCAGCGCGACCGCGCGCGCGAAGGTGAGGTAGGGGTTGTCCGAGACGATGGCCGGCAGCGGCGTGGCGTGGTCGGGTCCGATCACGACGGCCTCCGCGCGCGTCGCCGCGAGCTTTCCCGCGTAGCGCGGGTTGGCGAGGAAGCTGAGCTCGCCCGGCCCGGCGTCGTCGAGCCCCCCGACGCCGCGGATCTCCCGCTCGCCGTCGCCGCGCAGCTCGCAGCCGAGGCGGGCCGCCAGCTCGGCGAGCCTCACGCGCCAGGCGTGCCCGGCGGACGGGGCACGGAGGACGCGGGCGGTGTCGGCGCGGGGCCCGGCGTCGCGGGCTTCGCGGCGCTCTCGCGCGGCGCCTCGCCCGAGGCCACGGGGCCCGACAGCCAGGCGCCCTCGCGCACGACGAGCGACTGGGCGTCGATCCGCCCCTTGACGCGCGCGGTCTCCTTGAGCGTCACGGCGCGCGCGCGCACGTCGCCCTCGAGCTGGCCGGCGATCTCCACCGACTCGGCGGCCACGCTCGCGTGGACCTTGCCTTCCTCGCCGATCAGCAGCCGCCCCGTGAGGGCCACCTCGCCGCGCACCCGTCCGTGGACGGTCGCGTCCTTCCCGCTGAGCTTGCCTTCGAGCTGCGCCTGCGCGTCGACGATCGTCGTCTTGTCTTCGGCCATGGGTCGGTTCGCCTTTCAGAGCGGGATTCTATCAGGACCCCGCGCGGCCGCCGCTGCCGGTATGATCGCTGCATGGTCCCGCGGAGCGCGCCATGCCGGTAAAGCGGGCCGAGGAGCCGCGCCTCGCCCCGGCGCCGGCCGACTCGCGCTTCGAGCTCGTGAGCGATTTCGAGCCCCGCGGCGACCAGCCGCGGGCGATCGACGAGCTCAGCGCCGGGCTCGAGCGCGGCGACAAGCACCAGGTGCTGCTCGGCGTCACCGGCTCCGGCAAGACCTTCACCATCGCCTCGGTGATCGCGAAGCTCAACCGCCCGACGCTGGTGCTCGCGCACAACAAGACGCTCGCCGCGCAGCTCTACCAGGAGTTCAAGAGCTTCTTCCCGAGGAACGCCGTCGAGTACTTCGTCTCCTACTACGACTACTACCAGCCCGAGGCCTACGTCCCGCAGTCGGACACCTACATCGAGAAGGACGCCACGATCAACGACGAGATCGACCGGCTGCGGCTCTCCGCGACGCGGAGCCTCTTCGAGCGGCGCGACGTCGTGATCGTGGCCTCGGTCTCGTGCATCTACGGCCTCGGCTCGCCCGAGGCGTACTACGGGATGCTGCTGTTCGTGCGCCAGGGCCAGACGCTCGACCGTCGCGAGCTCTTGGCCCGGCTCGTGGATGCGCGCTACGACCGCAACGACCTGGCGCTCGAGCGCGGCAGCTTCCGCGCGCGCGGCGACGTGATCGAGATCGTGCCGGCGTACGAGGAGAGCGGGATCCGCATCGAGCTGTTCGGCGACGAGGTCGAGCGCATCAGCGGCTTCGACCCGCTGACCGGCAAGACCACGCACAAGCTCGCGCAGGTCGCGATCTACCCCTCGAGCCACTACGTGACGCCGCAGCCGCGGCTCGAGGTGGCGATCAAGACGATCGAGGCGGAGCTGATGGAGGTGAAGCCGGCGCTCGAGCAGAAGGGCCAGCTGCTCGAGGCGCAGCGGCTCTACCAGCGCACGATGTTCGACCTCGAGATGCTGCGCGAGACCGGCCACTGCCACGGCATCGAGAACTACTCGCGCCACCTTTCGGGCCGCAAGCCCGGCGAGCCGCCGCCGACGCTCATCGACTACCTGCCGAAGGACTTGCTGATCGTGATCGACGAGTCGCACCAGTCGGTGCCGCAGGTGCGCGGCATGTACCACGGCGACCAGCAGCGCAAGAAGACGCTCGTCGAGTACGGCTTCCGGCTGCCCTCGGCGCTCGACAACCGGCCGCTCAACTTCGAGGAGTTCGAGAAGCGGCTGGGCCAGGTGATCTACGTCTCGGCGACGCCCGGTCCCTACGAGCTGCAGAAGGCGGGCGGCGTCGTGGTGGAGCAGGTCATCCGTCCGACCGGCCTCATGGACCCCGAGCTCGACGTGCGGCCCGTCAAGGGCCAGGTCGACGACCTGCTGGCCGAGATCCGGGCGCGCGCGGCCAAGGGCGAGCGCGTCCTGGTGACGACGCTCACCAAGCGCATGGCCGAGGACCTGACCGAGTACTACCACGACCTCGGCGTGAAAGTGCGTTACCTGCACTCCGACATCGAGACGCTCGAGCGCGTGCGGATCCTGCGCGACCTGCGAAAAGGCGAGTTCGACGTGCTCGTCGGCATCAACCTGCTGCGCGAGGGCCTCGACCTGCCGGAGGTCTCGCTGGTGGCCGTGCTGGACGCGGACAAGGAGGGCTTCCTGCGCTCCGCGGGGTCGCTGATCCAGACGATCGGGCGCGCCGCGCGCAACGTCGCGGGCCGGGCGATCCTGTACGCCGACCGCGAGACCGACTCGATGAAGGCGGCGATGGGCGAGACGAGCCGCCGCCGCGCGCGCCAGCAGGAGTACAACCGCGAGAACGACATCACGCCCGAGAGCATCAAGAAGTCGATCGGCGAGCTGCTGTCGTCCGTCTACGAGCACGACTACGCCGAGATCCCCGAGGTCGCGGAGGAGTCCGAGTCGCGCTACCGCTCGCTCACGGACCTCGAGGCCGAGATCAAGGTGCTCGAGAAGCAGATGCGGGAGGCCGCCAAGGCACTCGAGTTCGAGAAGGCCGCCGAGATCCGCGACCGGCTGCGCAAGCTGCGCGCCCAGGAGTTCGGGCTCAAGTAGCCCGTCCCGCGCTTCTAGGCGGCCTTCCCAGCCTTGAGCTGGTCGATCAGCTGGCGGTAGCGGCGCGCGTGCAGGCGCGACAAGTGCACGATCTGCGTCGCGACCTCGTAGCCGCCGCGGGCGCGGGTCGAGCGCAGCACCTTCACGAAGCACTCGATGGGATCGCCTGCCGTCGGCAGCGTCAGCTCGAGCTTGAGGAGGGAGCCGCCCGGCAGTGCCTGCGCGCTGCGGAACAGGACGCCGCCCTCGCTGACGTTCGTGGTCGCGAGCGGCTGGCGCGCGTCCGCGAGCGCCTGGAAGGAGCCGGCGAGCGTCGCGCCGAGCCGCACGTGCTCGCGGCGCTCGTCCGAGAAGGCCTTGACGCGGTTCTTGCCCAGGCTCTTGGCCGCGTAGAGCGCGCTGTCGGCGCGCCCGATCAGCTCCGCGGCGCTCGCGGCGTCCCCGGGCAGGCACGCGAGGCCGATGCTGACGCTGAGCGGCGCGCGCGCGCCGGGAGCGTCCTTGCCGATCCCGGCGTTCCACACCGCTGCGCGCAGCTTCTCGGCGATCTTGAGCGCCTCGTGCTTGGGCGTGTTCGGCAGCAGCACGGCGAACTCCTCGCCGCCATAGCGCGCCGCCACGTCCACCTCGCGCACCGACTTGCGCAGGACGGACGCGAGCCGGCGCAGCGCCATGTTGCCGGCGAGGTGGCCGCGCGTGTCGTTCCAGGCCTTGAAGTCGTCGACGTCGACCATCAGCAGCGTGAGCGGGTCCTCGTAGCGCAGCGCGCGCCGCGCCTCGCTGTGGGCGCGGTCCTGGAAGTAGCGGTAGTTGTACAAACGCGTGAGCTCGTCGTAGATCGCCGAGGCCTGCGTGCGGCGCAGCAGCTTGATCTCGACGATCGCCGGGTTGTGGAGCTTGCGCTGGCTGCGCAGGAAGTACTGCAGCACGGCGACGCGAAGGTCCACCTTCTCGGGCACGCGCTCGTTGAGCGCCTGCCACTGCTGCAGGATCCGGTCCCAGTGCTCGTGGGCGGGCCCGCTCGCGAAGTCGAGCTGCGTCAGCACGAAGAGCAGCGTGGGGTAGACCTGGGGCCCCGCCTGCCGGCCGAGCTTCGCCATCGCATCGCGCCAGCCCGCGGGCGTCGCGGGCCCGTTCTCGAGCAGGGCGATGATCCGCTCGGCGACGGTGGTGGCGGTCATTCCCGGCCCAGCGTCTCCACCGGCGTCGGGCGCGCGAAGTGGTAGCCCTGCGCGTGCGAGAAGCCGGCGCGCACGCAGGCGGCCGCCTCGTCGGCGGTCTCGACGCCCTCGGCGATCGTCTTGACGAGCAGCTCGCGCGCGGCGGCGACCAGCGACGACACCAGGCGCTGGCGCGTGATCGGCGAGCTGTCGAGCCCGGTGACGAAGCGACGGTCGAACTTCAGGTAGTGGGGCGGCGCCTCCGCGAGCTCGAACAGGCGCGCCTGGCCGGCGCCGAAGTCGTCGTAGGCGAGCGCGACGTTGATCTCCATGAGCCGCCCGCGCAGCCAGCTGATGAAGTCGGTCTGCGCCAGCGCGCTCTCGTGGATCTCGAGCACGAGGTCGACGTGCGGCGCGTAGCTGCGCAGCTCCTCGAGCGACTCGAGCAGCCCGGGCCGCTCGAGCTCGACCGGGTGGGTGTTGACGAAGAGCAGCGGCGGCTCCGGGGAGTCCTTGAGCAGCTCGACGGCCTTGCGCCGGAACAGCCGGCTGAGCTCGGCCTGCACGTCGGGCCCGAGCGAGCCGGCGAGGTCGAAGAGCTCCACGGGGCCCTCGGGCAGGTCGGGGTAGCGGCCGCGGCCGAGCGCCTCGCAGGCGGCGCGCTTGGCGCCCGGCAGCGTGACGATCGGCTGGAAGTGCATGGTGACGGCGCCCTCGTCGATCAGCTGGCGCACCTTGCTCGCGCCCGAGATGAAGTGGCGGCTGAGCGGCGCGGTCTGCAGCAGCGTGCCCTCGGCGTCGGGACACTCCGTCTCCGGCTGCTCGCGCGACACGCGGAACTCGTAGTCGCCCACGTGCAGCACGTCGCCGTCGTGCAGCGTGGCGTCCTTCACCGTCTCGCGGTTCAGGAACGTGCCGTTGCGGCTCCCGAGGTCGCGGACGCGCAACGCGAGGCCGTCGGTGTAGATCTCGGCGTGCGCTTTCGAGACGTGGTTCGAAGGCAGCGACAGCTCGAGGCCGGTGGCGCGGCCGATGCGGAAGGGCAGCGGCTGCAGCGGCGTGCGCTGCAGCGAGCCGTCCTCGCCCACGCGGCTCTCCAGCACCCACGTGCCGACGTCGGTCGCGGCGGCTCCCGCTTCCAGGAGGAACCCGCGCAGCTCGGCCGACTCGTCGACCGAAAACTCCCGGGTGTCGTGTCGCGGTTTGAAGACCGGTATCGCCGTCTGCTCCGAGGCCATGCTCCCTCTCACGTGGGCGTCCATTGCAAGTCCCAGGCCGCGCGGCAGGATCTTGCAAGCGCTCGACTTGTGCCGAGCGACCGACCGGGACTGTCAGGAATTCGGCCGCCGGATAATGGGCGCAGGTGGTGCAACTTGGACACGCCGCTCGTATAGTTTGGCGACGGCCCCTGCCCGTAGCCATGAGCTCCTGTCCCGCCTGCGCCACGCCCGCGGACGACGGCTATCGCTTCTGTCCCTCCTGCGGGATCGACCTGGAGCTTCCGGAGAACCCGACCGGGACCCGCCCGGGACGGACGCCCTCCGCCTCGCCCGGCGCCGCGGCGCAGCCGCGCTCGTCCGGCGCGGGCGACGAGCGCTTCGTCACCGGGTCGATGGTGGCGGACCGCTACCGCATCGTCGGGCTCATCGGGCGCGGCGGGATGGGCGAGGTGTACCGCGCCGAGGACCTGAAGCTCGAGCAGACGGTCGCGCTCAAGTTCCTGACGCGCGCGCTCGAGCGCGACCCCGAGCGCATCGAGCGGCTCTATGCCGAGGTGCGCACCGCGCGACAGGTCTCGCACCCGGCCGTCTGCCGCGTGTGGGACGTCGGGGAGGCGGACGGGCGGCACTTCCTCTCCATGGAGTTCGTCGACGGCGAGAACCTCGCCTCGCTGCTGCGGCGCATCGGACGCTTCCCGCTCGACAAGGCGCTCGACGTCGCGCGCCAGGTGGCCGAGGGGCTGGCCGCCGCGCACGCGAAGGGGCTGCTGCACCGCGACCTCAAGCCCGCCAACGTCATGCTCGACGGCCAGGGCCAGGTGCGGCTCACGGACTTCGGCCTCGCCGGCCTCGCCGAGACGCTCACGCGCGAGGACGTGCAGTCGGGAACGCCGGCCTACATGTCGCCCGAGCAGCTGCTCGGGCGCGAGGTGAGCGTGCGCAGCGACGTCTACGCGCTCGGCCTCGTGGTCTACGAGCTCGTCACCGGCCGCCGCGCGTTCGAGGGCAAGGGCTTCGCCGAGCTCGCGCGCAAGCACCGCGACGAGCGCCCGATCGAGCCGTCCGCGCTCGTGCGCGGGCTCGACCCGGTGGTCGAGCGCGCGATCCTGGCCTGCCTCGAGAAAGAGCCGCGCAAGCGGCCGCCCACGGCGCTCGCGGTGGCCGCGATGCTCTCGGGCCGCGACCCGCTCGAGGCGGCGATCGCCGCCGGCGAGACGCCGTCGCCCGAGCTCGTGGCCGCGGCCGGCGAGACCGAGGGCTTGCGGCCACGAGCCGCCTGGCTGTGCCTCGCGGCCACCGTGCTCGGCGTGCTCGCGATCCCGGCCCTGCAGGCCCCGCGGCTGCCGCTCGCGCGCGTGCCGGTCGAGAAGAGCCCGGCGACGCTCGAGGACCGCGGCACCGATCTCCTGCAGCGCTTCGGCGCCGCCAGGGCCGTCGACTCCGAGGTCGGCTTCAGCATCGACGCGGACTACCTGCGTTGGACCAGCGATCGCGATCTCTCCCCGCGGCGCTGGGACTCGCTCGCCACCGGGGACCCGCCGCTCGTCGCGTTCTGGTACCGCCAGGGCCCGCGGCCGCTCCAGGGCCGCAGCCTCACGGGCCGCGTGACGTGGAGCGACCCGGAAGCGCTCGTCGCCGGAATGGGAGGAGCGAGCTACGACCTGCAGGGACGCCTGCTGTCCTTCTACCGCGTGCCACCGCAGCTCGAGACCCCCGCGGCCGGCGCGACCGCATCCGCGAGCGCCCTTCCGGACTGGAGCGCGCTCTTCAGCGAGGCGCGGCTCGATCCGGCGCGCTTCACGCGCGTCGCCCCCCTCTGGACGCCTCCGTTCTACGTGGACAGCCGGGCGGCCTGGGAGGGCCACTGGCCGGCGCGGCCGGATCTCGCGCTGCGCATCGAGGCGGCCGGCTATCGCGGCCGTCCGGTCTGGTTCGAGATGCGCAACGCCTGGACGCGGCCGGAGCGCGAGCAGGCATCGTCGCTGTCTCCCGCCCAGCGACACGTCCAGAGCTTCTATATCTTCCTGCTGGTGGCGCTCGTGGCCGCGGGCGGCGTCCTCGCCTATCGCAACATCTCGCTCGGTCGCGGCGACCGCCAGGGCGCCTTCCGCCTCGCCCTGGCGCTCGTCTCGCTGGCGACCGCGGCATGGGCGCTGCGCGCGCACCACGTGGGCGACCCCGTGGGCGAGCTCGCGAGCTTCGCACGAGGCGCCGGGCTCGCCGTGCTCGCGGCCTCGATGGTGTGGCTCTTCTACCTGGCGCTCGAGCCGTACGTGCGCCGGCTGCGGCCGTGGACGCTCGTCTCGTGGACGCGGCTGCTGAACGGCGGGATCCGCGACGCCGTGGTCGGCCGCGACGTGCTGGTCGGGCTGGCGTTCGGCACCGGGCTCACGCTGCTGGTCCTCGCGGCGTGCGCGCTCCTCGTCTGGCTCGGCCTGCCCGAGCGCGCCCCGGAGCTCGTCGCTGTCGACGCCCTGCTGTCCACGCGCATCCTGCTGGCCTTCGTGGTCGGCCTGCCGGTGAGCGCGGCGCTCCAGGGCCTGGCGCTGCTGCTGCTGTTCCTGATCCTGCGCCTGCTCACGCGGCACGACTGGATCGCCGGCACCGCCGTCGTCGCCTTTCTGGTGGCGGGCGACCTGGTCGAGAGCAACGTGCGGCAGACGCTCTGGCTGATGCTGCCGCTCGCCGCCGTCGTCTGGGCCTCGTTCGTGATGCTGATGCTGCGCCTCGGCGTGCTCGCCGCGATCGTGGCGGTATGGAGCGCGGGCATGCTGCAGTTCGCGCCGCTGCTCTACGCCAGCGGCTGGATCGGGTCGAGCGTCTACGTGGTGGTGCCGCTGATGCTGCTGCTCGCGGTGCTCGCGTTCCGCAGCGCGATCGGCGGCCAGATCGGCGTGAGACGCTATCTGGCGGGCGACGTGTCCACGTCGCGCCCGACCTGACGCCATGTTCGCCTGTCCCACCTGCGCCACGCCCGTGACCTCGAGCGAGCCCGCCTGCCCGCGCTGCGGCTCGGAGCTCGACATCGCCCTGAGCCCGACCGGCACGAGGCCGGCGTCGCCCTCCCGGACGCCCTCGCGGACGCCGTCGGGCGAGAAGCCGCGCACGCCCTCGGACGGCGGCGGCAAGGCCTCGGGCGAGCGCTTCGTGCCCGGCACGGTGCTCGCCGGCCGCTACCGGATCGTGGGCCTGCTGGGTCGCGGCGGGATGGGGGAGGTGTACCGCGCCGACGACCTGCGCCTCGAGCAGCCGGTCGCGCTCAAGTTCCTGCCGCACGGGCTCGACGACGGCGAGCGCCTGGCGCGCTTCTACCGCGAGGTGCGCGTCGCGCGCCAGGTCTCGCACCCGGCCGTGTGCCGCGTCTACGACGTCGCCGAGGCCGACGGGCACTTCTTCCTGTCGATGGAGCTCGTGGACGGCGAGAACCTGGCCTCGCTGCTGCGGCGCATCGGCCGGCTGCCGCCCGACAAGGCGCTCGAGATCGCCCGCCAGCTCTGCGCGGGGCTCGCGGCGGCGCACGAGAAGGGCGTGCTGCACCGCGACCTGAAGCCCGCCAACGTGATGCTCGACGGCCAGGGCAACGTGCGTATCACGGACTTCGGCCTCGCCGGCCTCGCCGAGTCGCTGCGCGGCTCCGACGTGCGCTCCGGGACGCCGGGCTACATGTCGCCCGAGCAGCTGCTCGGCCGCGAGGTGAGCGTGCGCAGCGACATCTACGCGCTCGGCCTCGTGCTCTACGAGCTCTACACCGGGCGGCGCGCGTTCGAGGGCAAGTCGCTCGCGGAGTACACGCGCAAGCACCGGGACGAGCGGCCGATCGAGCCGTCCGCGCTCGTCGTCGGGCTCGACCCGGCGGTCGAGCGCGCGATCCTGGACTGCCTCGAGAAGGAGCCGCGGCGCCGGCCGGCCTCGCCGCTCGTGGTGGCGGCGATGCTCACCGGCCGCGACCCGCTCGAGGCCGCGCTCGCAGCGGGCGAGACGCCTTCCCCCGAGCTCGTCGCCGCCGCGGGCGAGTCGGCCGGGCTCCGGCCCGCGCTCGCCTGGAGCCTTCTCGGCCTCACGCTCGTCGGGCTCGCGCTGGTCCCGCTCGTCGGCAGCACGTTCCGGCTGGTGGAGAAGGTCCCCGCCGGCAAGCCGCCGGCCGCGCTCGAGGACCGCGCCCGCGACTTCGTGAGGCGCGCGGCGCCCCATGCCACGCTGACGGACGACGCCTGGGGCCTGGGCGCCGAGTGGGGCTACACCGGCTATGTCCGCGAGAAGGACCCGTCGCCCGCTCGTTGGGACGACCTCGCCACCGGCAACCCGCCCGTCCTCCAGTTCTGGTACCGGCAGAGCCCGAGGGCGCTCGTGTCGCTGCAGCCGAGCGGCAAGCTCTACTGGACGAAGCCCGCGCTGGACATCAGCGGCATGGCCGGCGTGCAGTACGACATGGAGGGACGGCTCCTCCGCTTCTACGCGGTGCCGCCGCAGCTCGAGCCCGCCGCCGAGCCCGCCCGGGCGGCGCCCGACTGGTCGCCGCTCTTCGCGGAGGCGCGCCTCGACCCCGCCTCGTTCCGCCCGGTCGAGCCGCGCTGGACGCCCGCGTTCTACGTCGACGCGCGCGCCGCGTGGGAAGGGTCCTGGCCGGGCCGGCCCGACATCCCCGTGCGCATCGAGGCGGCCGCCCACCGCGGGCGCCCGGCCTGGTTCGAGATCGTGTGGCCGTGGACCCGCCCCGAGCGGATGGCGTCGTCCGCCTGGCCGACGGACAAGATCCTGCGCCAGGCGCTCTTCCTCACGCTCGTGCTCCTGCTGCTGGGCGCCGCGGGCTTCATGGCGCGCCGCAACATCGCGCTCGGCCGCGGCGACCGGCGCGGCGCCTTCCGCGTCGCGCTGCTGCTCGCGGGCGTCGGGCTCGTCTCGTGGGCCCTCGGCGCCCACAACGTCGCCGACTGGAACGCGCAGGCGGGCCTCGTCGCGCGCGGAGCGGGCGCTGTCGTGCTCGAGGCCGTCTCGGTGTGGCTCTTCTATCTCGCGGTCGAGCCGTACGCGCGGCGCCTGCGGCCGTGGACGCTCGTCGCCTGGACCCGCTTCCTGGGCGGGGGCTTCGCCGACCCCGTGGTCGGGCGGGACGTGCTCGCCGGTGTCGCGTGGGCGGTCGTCGTCTTCTACCTGAACACGCTGCGCTACGCGCTGCCGCCTCTCTTCGGCGCGGCGCCGCCCGAGCCGTCCTACAGCTACCTCGACGCGCTGGTCGGGCCCGGGCCGCTGCTCTCGGTCGCGCTCAACGCGGCCAACGAGTGCATCCTGTTCGCGCTCGGCACGCTGCTGCTGTTCGTGCTGGTGCGAGCGCTGCTGCGCTCGGACGTGCTCGCGATCCTGGCGCTGGCCGCAGTGCTGATCGCCCCGACCGGCTTCGGCATGGGCGACTCGCCCTGGCTCGCGGTGCCGATCTCGCTCGCGATGATGGTCACGTGGATCCTGCTGCTGCTGCGCTTCGGGCTGCTCGCGGCCTGGGTGGGCGAGTTCGTCTACGACGTGCTGTACGTGTTCCCGATCACGACCGACCTCGCGTCGTGGAAGGCGGGACCCACGCTCGCCGCGCTGCCGCTGCTCGCTCTGCTCTGCGTGGCCGCCTTCCGCGTCACGCTGGGCGGGACCGGGCTGCGCCGCTACCTCGCGCCCGAGCCGACCTCGCGTCCGTAACGGCCGGAGCGCGCGTCGGGGCGTCGTGACGGATCACGCTATCATCGCCGCGATGCCGCCCGCGAGCGTCGATGAGGCCTTCGCCTACTGCGAGGCGCGCACGAAGGCCCACTACGAGAACTTCCCGGTGGGGCTGTTCGTGCCGCGCGCCCGGCGGCCCTACGTGTACGCGATCTACACGTTCGCGCGCGCCGCCGACGACTTCGCGGACGAGCCGATCTACGAGGGCGTGCGCCGCGAGAAGCTCGACCAGTGGCAGGCGCTGCTCGAGGCGGCCTACCGCGGCGAGGCGGAGGGGCCGATCTTCGTCGCGCTCGCCGAGACGGTGCGCCGGCTGCAGATCCCGAAGCAGCTGCTGCTCGACCTGCTGTCGGCGTTCCGGCAGGACACCGAGAAGGAC
This sequence comes from uncultured Acidobacteriota bacterium, assembly GCA_963740655.1. Classification (GTDB taxonomy): domain Bacteria; phylum Acidobacteriota; class Vicinamibacteria; order Fen-336; family Fen-336; genus DATBSL01. The sequence goes on along the minus strand of CAVUFF010000006.1, from coordinate 908,577 downwards.
CGCTACGCGTCGTGGGACGAGCTCGTCGACTACTGCCGGCGCTCGGCCAACCCGGTGGGGCGGCTGATCCTGCACGTCTTCGAGCAGAAGGATCCCGCGCTTCTGCCGCTGAGCGACGCGATCTGCACGGGGCTGCAGCTCGCGAACCACTGGCAGGACGCCGCGATCGACTACGCGCGCGGCCGCGTCTACGTGCCCGAGGACCTGCAGCGGCGCCACGGCGTGTCGAGCTTCGACTTCTCGAGCGGGCGCGTGAGCGACGGCTGGCGCGGGCTGATGGCGGAGCTGATCGCGCGCACGCGCGCGCTCTTCCAGGAGGGGCGGCCGCTCTGCGACCGCGTGTCGCGCGAGCTGCGCTTCGAGATGCGGCTCACCTGGCTGGGCGGCAGCACGATCCTGGACCGGATCGAGGCCGTGGGCGGGGACGTGTTCAAGCGGCGCCCGCGCCTCGGCGGCGCTCGACAAGGCCGCGCTCGCCTGGCGCGCCTGGCGCTGGCGCGCCGCATGAGCGCGAGCGCGTCGGCGCGCCTGACGCGGAAGAGCGGCACGAGCTTCTACTACGCCTTCCTGACGCTGCCGGCCGAGAAGCGGCGCGCGATCTACGCGCTCTACGCCTTCTGCCGCACGGTCGACGACTGCGTCGACGAGCCCGGCGGCGAGCGCGAGAGAGGCCTCGCGCGCTGGGCGGCCGAGCTGCAGCGTGCCTACGCCGGCCGGCCGGAGACCGAGCTCGGGCGCGAGCTCGCGCAGACGGTCGCGCGCTTCCCGATCCCGCGCGGCGCCTTCGAGGACATCCTGGCGGGCTGCCGGATGGACCTCGAGACGCGCCGCTACGCGACCTTCGCCGAGCTGCGGGTCTACTGCGAGCGCGTCGCCTCGGCGGTGGGGCTCGCCTCGATCGAGATCTTCGGCTACGACGATCCAGGCACGCGCGACTACGCGGTCGAGCTGGGCGTGGCGCTGCAGCTCACCAACATCCTGCGCGACGTGGGGCCGGACGCCGCGCGCGACCGCCTCTACCTGCCGCTCGAGGACCTGGGCCGCTTCGGCGTCGGCGCGGCCGAGCTCCTCGCCGCGGCGCTCGACGCGCGCGCCCCGCGCCCGCCAGGCCTCGCGGGCCTGATGGCCTTCGAGGCGGAGCGCACGCGCGAGCGCTACGCGGCGGCGGCGCGGGCGCTCCCCGCGCGCGACCGCCGCTCGATGCGCGCGGCCGAGATCATGGGCGCCGTCTACCGTGCCGTGCTCGAGGAGTGGGTGCGGCGCGGTCACCCGGTCGGCGGGCCGCGCGTGCGGCTGTCGAAGCCGCGCAAGCTCTGGATTGCGCTGCGCGCGCTCGCGCGTCGCGACCCGCAAGCCCCGGCCGGCCGGCACGCATGAGGGTCGTCGTGGTGGGTGGCGGCTTCGCCGGCTTCGCCGCCGCGATCCGGCTCCAGGAGCGGCGGCACCAGGTGGTGCTGCTCGAGCGGCGCGGTGTCGTGGGCGGCCGTGCCAGCTCGTCTCGCGACGCCGCGACCGGCGACGAGGTCGACAACGGCACGCACCTGATGGTCGGGGCCTACTCGGCGACGCTCGACCTGCTGCGCCGCGCCGGCGCCTCGGATCTGCTGCTGTTCCAGGACGAGCTCAAGCTCGAGTGGGCCGACGACGCGCGGCGTGAGCGCGCTCGAGTGCCCGCCGCTCGCGGCGCCGCTGCACCTGCTGGTCGGGCCTCTTCGGCCTGCGCGTGCCGCTCGCCGTCAAGCTCCAGGCGGTTCGGCTGGGGCTCGCCGTGCGCTTCGGACGCCGGCCGGTCGGGCTGACGCTCGCCGAGTTCCTGCGGCGCGCGGGCCAGGGCGACGCGGCGCGGCGCCTGCTGTGGGACCCGCTCGCGATCGCGATCCTCAACGAGCCCGTCGAGCGCGCGGCCGCGGTGCTCTTCCACCGCGTGTACCAGGAGGCGTTCCTGCGCGATCACCAGGCGTCGCGGCTCGTGTTCCCGCGCCGCGGCTGGGGAACGCTCGTCGAGCGGCTGGCGGACTACTTCGAGACCCGGGGCGGCACGCTGCGGCGCGGCGCGCGGGCGGACGCCCTGGTGCTGGAAGGCGGCCGGGCGGCGGGCGTGCGGCTCGCGCAGCGGCCGCTCGAACGCGAGGCGATCGCCGCCGGCGTCGCGGCCGAGAGCCGGATCGAGGCCGCGGACGCCGTCGTGAGCGCGCTGCCGCCGCCGGCGCTGCTCGAGCTGCTGCCGGCCGAGCTTCGCGAGCAGCCGGCGTTCCGGACGCTCGAGCAGTTCGGCGGGTCTCCGATCGTGTCCGTGGATCTCTGGCTGGACAAGGTCGTGCTCGACCGGCTCATGCTCGGCCTGCGCGACTCGGAGATGGAGTGGGTGTTCGACAAGGGGCGGCTCCACGGCCGCGAGGGGCCGCCCCAGCACCTGTCGTTCGTTGCGAGCGCCGCCTACCGCAGCGCCCCGAAGCCGAACGCCGAGCTGATCGCCGCCGCTACGTCGGCGCTCGTGCGCTATTGCCCCGCGATGGCGGCCGCCTCCGTCGCGCGTGCTCTCGTGCTGCGCGAGCCCCAGGCCACCTTCGCCTCGACGCCCGCGCTCGAAGCGCTGCGGCCGGGTCCCGTGAGCGAGGTGCCCGGCCTCTTCCTGGCGGGCGACTGGACCGACACCGGCCTGCCGGCCACGATCGAGGGAGCCGTGCGCAGCGGCCTGCGCGCCGCCGACGCGGTCGTTGCGGCGGCTCGGTGATCCGGCAACGCGACGGCTTCAGATCGTCGCGAGCGCGTGCAGGTACTCGACGTACGACAGCACCGCGACGTCCCAGGCGGCGACCTTCGGGTTCGCGGGCTCGATCACGAAGTACTCGTCCGGAGCGTGCGCGCCGCTGCCGTGGCCGAGCCCGAAGTGGCCCGAGGGTCGCCGGAGCGGCTCACCGGTGAAGACGTAGCCCGGATAGGATCCCGCGTTGCGCGGCCACAGGATCGGGTCGAGCCCGTGCCCCTCGTAGACCGAGATCTGCGCGCGGATGACGGCCGCGTCTGCCGGCGTGCTGGTCGGGTCGTAGCCGCCGCTCGGGTTCACCTCGACGTCGCCGAAGCCGCGCTTCGCGAGGTGGGCCTTGAGCGCGGCGATCGCGCCGTCGTAGGTCATGTCGGGCACGAGCCGCAGGTCGAGCTTCGCCACGGCGCGCGACGGCAGCAGCGTCTTGCCGCCCGGGCCGGTGTAGCCGGCCACCAGCCCCTCGATGTTCACCGTGGGCACGGAGACGAGCCGCTCGAGCGACTCGCGCCAGGCGAGGTCGTGCGCCCAGCGCTCGGCCGAGAGCGCCTGCTTGGCGGTCGCCTCCTGCATGCGCGCGGCGGCCGTCTCGATCATCGCCTTCTCGGCGGCCGAGATCGGGCGCGCCTTGTCGGCGAAGCCGTCGATCGCGGGATCGCCGTCGGCGGTGACGAGCGTGTTGAGCGCCTGCACCAGGTGGAAGGCCGGGCTGTCGAGGCGCGCGCGGTTGGCCGAGTGCACGTCCTTCTTCGGCCCACGTCCCCACTTCGCTCCGGACGCCACGAGCTCGAGCTCGACGACTCCCTTCGCGCCGAGCGAGACGGTCACGCTGCCGTCGGCGTCCTGGCTGGCCGAGGGCATGAAGACGCCAGTGCAGCGCCCGAGCGCCGCCGCCACCTCGGGCTTCAGCACCGCGTTCCGGAAGTGCGGCGAGCCGATCTCCTCCTCGCTCTCCGCGATCAGCACGAGGTTGACCGGCAGCTTGTGGCCCGCGGCCCGCAGCGCGACGAGCGCGGCCAGGAACGCCGACTCGGGCCCCTTCTGGTTCACGGCGCCGCGGCCCACCACGACCTTGCCGAAGCCCGTCTTGTCCAGGAGCGCGGCCTCGAACGGCGGCGAGCTCCACTCGGCCGGGTCGGCCTGCTTGACGTCGGACATGAAGTAGACGCCGACGCTGCGCGCGGCCCCGGCGTCGAGCGTGCCGAAGACGCTCGGGTGCCCGCCGGTCTCGACGCGCGTGACGCCCTGGAAGCCCGCCTCGCGCGCGAGCTCGATCATCCTCTGGCAGCCGGCGTCCATGTTGCGGTTCTCGGCGGCAATCGACGGCAGCCGGATCCAGTCCTGCAGCCGGCGCAGGCTCTCGTCGTGCCGCTTCTCGATCTCGGCTCGGACCGCGGCGAAAGGCTCCTCGGCGAAGCTGCGGCGCGCGAACGCCAGCGCGGCGGCCGACGTGGCCGAAGCACCCATGAAGCGACGTCTCGTCGTCTCGGGCATGGCCGAGTCTACTACTCCACCGGGCGCGCGAACGGAGCGCCATCGCCGTGAAGCGCACTCAAGGCACGATCCGGATCACGCGGTGGTTCTCGCTGTCGAGCACGTAGATCTCGCCCGTGCGCGGGTGCCTCACCGCGCCGTGCGGGCGGTTGAGCTCGCAGCGCTCCGGCGCACCGCCGAGGCCGGCGCTGCCCTGTCGCCCGGTCCCAGCGACGCCGCGAATCGTCCCGTCGCGCGGCGAGTAACGCCGAATCGCGTGGTTCTCGGTATCGCTGATCAGGACGTCACCGGAGGCTTCGACGAACAGATGCTTGGGCCCGTTGAGGCGTGCCGCCAGCGCGGGGCCTCCGTCACCCGAGTACCCCTGCTCGCCGCTGCCCGCCACCGTCCGGATCCGTCCCGCGGCGTTCACGGCGCGCAACGCGTGGCCGGCGCGCTCGGCGATGTAGAGATTGCCGGCCGCGTCGAGACCGATCGCGCGCGGGTCGACGAGCGGCTCGCCGAGCGCGCTGCCGCCGTCCTTCGGAACGCCCTTCGCGCCGCTGCCGGCGACGGTCCTCACCACGCCGGACGCCATGTCGACCGCGCGCACGCGGCGGTTGCCGAGGTCGCAGATGTAGAGAGCGCTTGCGTGAAACGCGATGTTGAAGACGCCGTCGAACTGCGCCTGGATCGCCGGGCCGCCGTCGCCGCCGTAGCCCTTCTCGCCGGTGCCAGCGAAGCGCGCGACGATGCCCGTCGCCAGATCGATGCGGCGCACGCAGTTGTTGAAGGTGTCGGCCACGTAGAGCCGGCCGTCCGGACCCACAAGCAGGTGGTGCGGGCCGTTGAAGCGCGCCTGGATCGCGGGCCCACCGTCGCCCGAGAAGCCCTTCTCGCCGGTGCCCGCGAGGACGCTCAAGCGGCCCTTTTCGTCGAGCACGCTCACGCGGTTGCCGCCCATCTCGGCGATGTAGGCACGGCCCGCGGCATCGAAGTCGACCGCGAACGGCTCGACGAGGTCCTTGTCGAGGAACAGGAGGGCCCGACCCGATCCGGCCTCTGGCTGCGCCGCCGCAAGCGCCGCCGCCGCCAGCGCGGCGAAGAGCAGATGGCGCGTCAAAGCGGCCGCTCGACGTTCGGGAAATTGCGCCAGACTGGCACGCCGCAGAAGTGCTCGCCTTCGGTGCAGGTGGGCGTGATGCGCGAGTAGCGCAGCACGCAGGGCGGGCCCATGTGGCGGGCGAGCCGCGGGTGCAGCGCCCGCAGCTGCTCGAGCTCGTCCATCGAGGCGCGGTAGATCTCCTCCTGCGCGTTGAAGCAGGTGCGCATCACCCACTTGTGCGCGAGGTAGAGCAGGCTGCCCGTCTCGTGGAAGCGCAGCGCCTTGGCGTTGGGCAGCACGCAGAGCGCCGTCTCGAGCGGCACGTCCAGCTCGAGCAGCCGGTTCTTCGCGGCCCACGCCCGCTCCATCGCCTCCTGGTAGACGGCGAGCGCCTCGGCGTTCGCCGCCACGAGCGGGGGAGTGACGGCGTCGGGCCGCCGCGTGTCCGTGAGCGTCATCAGCGGGCGCGAGGCCGGCACCATGCGGTGGCGCTGGTCCTGGCTGTCGGCGGTGTGCGAGAGCCGCTTCAGGAAGGTGTAGCTCGCGTGGTGCATCGCGCGCGCGAGCGGGGAGTGCACCGAGAGCTGGAGCGTCTCGAGCCGGTAGCGGTTCCGGCCGGGATTCAGGAGCGCCTCGAGCGCGTCGTCGTCGGAGAGCGACTCGGGGGTCGCGCCGAGCACGGCGCGCACCGCGTCCGCGGTCGTCTGCTCGGCGCGGCCCATGTGGTCGACGAGCAGCGACACGCGAGCCCCGAGGCGCGCGTCGAGCCGCGCGGCCTCGGCGTCGCCGCCTTCGGCGAGGCGGGGAAGCCGCGTCTCGACCACCTCCGTCTCCCCGAGCGGGCCCTGCCCGATCCGATCGAAGAAGGCGGGATCGAGCTCCTTTACCAGCCGGACCATCTCCTCGACCACCGCGCGCGTCTCCGCGGGGGCGTCGCCGGTGCGCATCATCCGGTAGAGCCGGTGCAGCACGATGCCGGAGAGGGTGTGCACCATCGACGTGAACGCCGCGATCGGGATCACGTAGCGCGCGGTCTCGATCGCCTTCTTCTCGGCCTCGCGCTCGACCTTCTTGCGCCGCTTCTCCGAGGCGTTCGGGGTCAGGTGCCGGAGCTCGCCCAGGATGCGGCGCGTGTCGACCTTCAAGAGCTCCGTCAGCCGGCGGTAGCTCTCCCACGCCGCCTCGATCGCCGCCTCGTAGACGCCCCTGGCCTCGCCGGCGAGGCTCTCCGGCACCAGCGCGCGCGCCTCGTCGAGGCGCACGAAGCGCTGCGAGGACTGCTCCGAGTTGTAGAAGGGGTGCGAGTGCAGGAACGACCACACGAACTGGCGGCTCACGTTTTCGAGCCCGAACTCGAAGTGCGCGTGCTGCCAGACCGTGTGGTGCCCGCCCTCGAACGTGAGCGGACCGATCGTCTCGCGCTGGGCCGGCGTGACCTCGTCGGCTCCGATCACGCGCGGCGAGTAGCAGGTGCGCGCCGCCGCGATCGCCGCGTCGTACGGCCGCGCCGAGGCGTGTCGCAGCGTGACGCGCGGGGCTCCGGTGAGGACGGGCATGGGGAGGCCAGACTAGTTGCGCACGCGCACCTTGTCCACCAGAATCCGAGCCGAAAGCCATGCAGCTCTTCCAGGTCAAGAACGGCGAGGGAGCGACGCGGCTCGGCGTGCGCCGCGGCGACCTTGCGCTCGTGCTCGAGCGGCCGAGGGACGGGATAAGGACGGTGCTCGATCTCTTCGTCGCGCAGGCGGAGCGCGGGCTCGATGCCGCCAGCTGGCTCGCCGAAGCCGAGCGCGCGGGCGGCTTCGCGAGCGCGTCGTGGGGCTCGCTGGCGCCGCGGCTGCGTGTCCCCGTCGATCCGCCCGAGGCCTGGGGCGCCGGGGTCACGTACCGCCGCAGCGCCGACTTTCGCGAGGAGGGCACCGGCTTCTACGACCGGGTCTATGCCGCCGAGCGGCCCGAGCTCTTCTTCAAGGCCTCGGCCTGGCGCTGCGTCGGCCCCGGCGAGGCGATCGGGCGCCGCCGCGACTCGGAGTTCACCGCGGCCGAGCCGGAGATCGCCCTCGTTCTCGACCGCGCCGGGACGATCCTGGGCTTCACGCTCGCGAACGACGTCTCGGCCTGGGACATCGAGCGCGACAACCCGCTCTACCTGCCGCAGTCGAAGGTCTACAGCGGCTGCTTCGCGTTCGGCCCGGTGATCGTCACGCCCGACGAGATCCCGGATCCGTACGCGCTGGTGCTGCGCTGCCGCGTGATGCGCGGGGCGCTCGAGGTGTTCGCGGGCGAGGCGAGCACGGCGCAGCTCAAGCGCCGCTTCGAGGAGATCGTCGCCTGGCTGCTGCGCTCGAACGAGATCCGCACCGGCACCGTGCTCTCCACCGGTACCGGCATCATCCAGCCGCTCGGCTCGGGCCTCGAGGAAGGCGATCTCGTGACGCTGTCCTGCCCGCAGCTCGGGGAGCTCACCAACCGCGTCGCGCTCGTCTGATGGCGGCGCCGCTCGGCGACGAGCGCGACCCGTACGAGCTGCGGCCGCAGGACGTCGAGGAGCCGCCGCGCACGCTGCGCCGGGCGCTCTCGCGACTCGGCCCCGGCATGGTGCTCGCCGCCGCGATCGTCGGCTCGGGAGAGCTGATCGCCACCACCACGCTCGGGGCGCAGGTCGGCTACGCCGCGCTCTGGATCGTCCTGCTGAGCTGCGCCGTCAAGCCGGTGGTGCAGGCCGAGATGGGCCGCTACATCGTGGCCTCGGGCGAGACCGGCCTCGAGGCGCTCGACCACGTGCCCGGCCCCCGCCTCGGCGTGAGCTGGCTGCTGTGGGCCTGGGCGCTCATCGTGCTCGTGAGCCTGGTGCAGGTGGGGGGCATGTTGGGCGGTGTCGCGCAGGTGCTGAACCTGCTGCTGCCCGTCGTCCCGGTCTGGCTGTGGGTGCTGCTGCTGCTCGCGCTGACCCAGCTGCTGCTGCTCGGCGGCGGCTACGCGCGCGTCGAGCGCTTCGCGCTCGTCAAGGTCGGCTTCTTCACGCTGCTCACCGTGCTCGCGGCGGTCGTGCTCACGCGCATGCCGGAGCAGTTCTCCTGGACGCGCGCCGTCTCCGGGCTCCGGCCGACGCTGCCGGGCAGCGGGCTCGTGACGGCGGTCGCCGTCTTCGGCATCACGGGCGTGGGCGGCACCGAGCTCTTCATGTATCCCTACTGGTGCGTCGAGAAGGGCTACGCCCGCTTCGTCGGCCGGCGCGACGCGAGCGGGGCCTGGCTCGCGCGGGCGCGCGGCTGGATTCGGCTGATGCACGCCGACATCGCCCTCTCGATGGTCGTCTACACGGTCGCGACCGTGGCCTTCTACCTGCTCGGCGCCGGTGTCCTGCACGGCCTCGGCCGGGTGCCCGGTGGCGCCGACATGATCCCGACGCTGTCGGCGCTCTACACGCAGACGCTCGGCGGCTGGGCGCTACCGCTCTTCTACCTCGGCGCCACCGTCACGCTCTACGGCACGATCTTCGCGGCGACGGCGGCCCACTCGCGTGTCTACGCCGACTTCTGCCGGCTGCTCGGCCGCTTCGCGCGCGACGACTACGCCAGGCGCGTCGCCTACCGGCAGCGGTTCGTCGTGATCCTCACGACGCTTCCGGCGGCGCTCTACCTGCTCCTCGCCTCGCCCGTGAAGATGGTCGTCGCCGGCGGCATCCTGCAGGCGCTGCTCCTCCCGCTCTTCGGCGCCGGGACGATCTACCTGCATCACCGGCGGCTGCCCGCCGAGCTGCGGCCGTCGCCTCTCGTGACCCTCGGGCTCTGGCTCGCCACGGCGATCATGGCCGCGGCCGGCGTCTACGGGCTCGTGGTGACCCTGCAGTCCAACTGAAAATGAAATTGACATCCGTTTTCACTTTGCTATGCTCCAGTCGTCGGTTGTCCCCGGTCGAGGGGCAGGCGGCAGGCCGAACGGCACTGGAGGCTCATCGATGCTGGCACTCATCGCAGTTCCCCTTGTCGCTGCGGCGCTCGCCGCCCCCCCCGAACCGCGTTTCACGCTCGAGGGCCGCGTGCTCGACCCGGCGGGCGCCGGGGTGGCGTCCGCCGAGGTGACGGCGGTCGCGCTCGAGCAGAGCGCGACCCTGAAGGCGCACGCCAGCGCGTCGGGGGAGTTCACGCTCGTGCTGCCGCGCGGGAGCTACAGGGTGCGGGTGGCGGCGCCCGGCTTCGTCGACGCGGTTGCGAGCGTCACGGCGCGCGACGACGGCCGCGAGTCGCGCGACTTCGCCTTGAAGCTCGCGCCGATCGGCGAGACGGTGACGGTGCGCGCACCGCGCCGATACGACGTCGACGCCATCGCGAGCGCGACCCGGACGCTGACGCCGCTGCGCGACGTGCCGCAGGCCGTCACCGTCACCAGCAAGGAGCTGGTGCGCGACCAGCTGATGCTGAGCCTGGGCGACGTGATGCGCTACACGCCGGGCATCTCGGTGCACCAGGGCGAGAACAACCGCGACCAGGTGATCATCCGCGGCAACAGCTCCTCGGCCGACTTCTTCCTGAACGGCGTGCGCGACGACGTCCAGTACTACCGCGACCTCTACAACCTCGAGCGCGTCGAGGCGCTCAAGGGCCCGAACGCGATGGTGTTCGGCCGCGGCGGCGGCGGCGGCGTGGTGAACCGCGTGACCAAGGAGGCGCTGTTCCAGCCGATCCGCGACGCCGTGGTGCAGGCCGGCGGCTTCGGCCACTTCCGCTCCGCGCTCGACCTCGACCAGCCGCTGGGCAACGAGCTGGCGCTGCGGCTCAACGGCCTCTACGAGAACTCCGACAGCTTCCGCGACTTCGTCGGCCTGGAGCGCTACGCCTTCAACCCCACCGCGACGATCGCGGCCGGCGACCGCACGCGCCTCGTGCTCGGCTACGAGCACCTGCGCGACACGCGCGTCGCGGACCGCGGCATCACGTCCTACCAGGGCCGGCCGGCGGACGTCGACATCTCGACCTACTACGGCAACCCGGACGACAGCCGCGTGCGCGCCACGGTGGACCTCGCGAGCGCGGTCGTCGAGCACCAGGCCGGGCGGCTGACGCTGCGCAACCGCACGCTCTACGGCCACTACGACCGCTCGTACCAGAACTACGTGCCGGGAGCCGCGAACGCCGCGGCCACCCTCGTCACGCTCACGGCCTACAACAACGCCACCAGCCGCGAGAACGTCTTCAACCAGTCGGACGCGATCTACTCGGTCGCGACCGGGTCCGTGAAGCACACGCTGCTCGCGGGAGTCGAGCTCGGCCGGCAGGGCACCGACAACTTCCGCAACACCGGCTTCTTTGGCGACAGCGTCACGAGCATCCAGGTGCCGTTCGACGCTCCCACGACGCGGACGCCGGTGACCTTCCGCCAGAGCGCGACCGACGCCGACAACCACCTGGACACGAAAGTGGCCGCCACGTACGTCCAGGACCAGGCGGACTTCGGCTCGCACTTCCAGGTCGTGGGCGGGCTGCGCTTCGATCGCTTCGACCTCGCCTACCACAACAACCGGAACGGCGACACGCTCGGTCGCGTGGACAACCTGGTCTCGCCGCGGCTCGGCCTCGTCTACAAGCCCGTCACGCCGGTCTCGGTCTACGGCAGCTACGCGGTGTCCTATCTGCCGAGCTCGGGCGACCAGTTCTCGTCGCTCACCTCGATCACCGAGCAGATGAAGCCGGAGAAGTTCACGAACTACGAGCTCGGCGCGAAGTGGGAGCCGCACGCGGCGCTGATCGTGACGACGGCGGTCTACCAGCTGGACCGCACCAACACGCGCTCGATCGACCCGAACGACCCGACGCGGATCGTGCAGACGGGCAGCCAGCGCACGAAGGGGTTCGAGCTCGGCGTCACCGGCCGCCTGACCTCGAAGTGGCTGGTCGCGGGCGGCTACTCCTACCAGGACGCCTTCGTCACGAGCGCCACGGCCGCGGCCCGCGCGGGGGCGCAGGTGGCGCAGGTGCCGCACCATACCTTCTCGCTCTGGAACAACTACCAGCTGCTGCCGAAGCTCGGCGGTGCGATCGGGATCCAGTACCGCACCGACATGTTCGCCGGCATCGACAACGCCGTGACGCTGCCAGGCTACGCGCGCGTGGACCTGGCGGCGTTCTACAGCCTGGCCAAGGACCTGCGCCTCCAGGCGAACCTGGAGAACGCGCTCGACAGGAAGTACTGGACGAACGCCGACAGCAACACGAACATCTCGCCCGGCTCCCCGCGCACACTGCGCGTCGCGCTGACGGCTGCGTTCTAGCCGGAGGCCTTGCGGTGGGCCGGGCGGGCTCACACCACTGCGAGCCCGCCCGGTGCCCGGCTATTGCCAGTTCCCGGAGGTCACGCCTGAGCCCCGTTCTGCCGGGGACTGGCCTTGCCTATTCCGTGACTTATTCGAACAGGATGTGGTCAGGATACTGACGCCTGACGGCTCCTGAGGGTGTCCACAATCACTCCCTGCGCAGTCGTGATCCCGGTCACAACTGGGGCCGCGTCAAAGGACCCTCGACTAAGTTAGGATCCCACCTCCGCGAAGGCAGCGGCAGGAGGAGCCATGATGTCGATCACCGACCCGCCCGAGACCACGTCGTCCAGCACCGAGGGCGGGAAGACCCTGGGCCTGGCCGGCACGGGCCTGGCCGTCGTCGCTCTCGGGGTGGCGACCTACCTCTTCGTGGAGCTCCGCGACGCGCGCCACCAGATCGGCGCGCTGCAGGCCCGCATGACGGACCTGGCCTCGAACTCCGACAAGAGGACGAAAGAGCTCGACCTGGGCCTCGCGGCCGTCCGCGGCCAGACCGCGACGATCGCCGAGCGCACGGGCGTCACCGAGGCGGAGCTCGAGAAGACGGCGAAAGCCGCCCGGCAGCTGCGCGAGGAGCAGCGCAAGGGCCAGGAGAACCTCGACACGCTCGGCGGCGACGTCGCGAAGGTGAAGGACGACGTGGCCGCGAGCAGGGCGGCGATCGAGGAGGCGCAGGCGCGGCTGCAGCGCGCCATCGGCGACCTCGGCGAGCAGAGCGGGCTCATCGCGCGCAACGCGGACGAGCTCGCCGGCTTGAAGCGCGCGGGCCTGCGCGAGTACTACGAGTTCGACATCGCCAAGGGCAAGTCGCCGAGCCCGGTCGGGCCCGTGGCCGTGCGGCTGAAGGACGCGGACGCCAAGCGGCACAAGTTCAACATGCTGCTCGTGGTGGACGACATCGAGATCGAGAAGAAGGACAAGACGCTGCTCGAGCCGGTGCAGTTCTATCGCAAGGGCTCGCGCCAGCTGAACGAGATCGTCGTCTTCAACGTCCAGAAGGACCGCATCAGCGGCTACCTCAGCACGCCCAAGGCCGCGGACGCGGTGGCCGCGGCGGCCTCCTCGAAGTAGGTGACGCGGCCGGCCCTGCTGCGGCGGGCCCTGGCGCTCGCCGCCGGGCTCGCCGCGGCGCGCGGCGCCGCGGCGCAGCAGGTCGCCGTCTTCTCGGCCGAGACGTCCCTCGTCAACGTGGCCGTGGCCGTCGAGGACGCCCACGGGCGTCCGATCGACGGCCTGACCGCGCGCGACTTCGTGCTGGCGGAGGACGGCCGCCGGCAGAAGATCGAGATGTGCGCGCGCATGGGGGCGGGCGCGAGCCGCTCGACCTCGCTCGACGTGGCCCTGCTCGTCGACACGAGCGACAGCATGCTGGAGACGCTGCGCCGCTCGCAGGACGTGGCCGTTCGCTTCCTCACGAGCCTCCCGAACGCGCAGGAGATCATCGTCGTCTTCTTCGACCAGACCCAGCGCCTCGAGCACTTCGACCGGGAGCATCCCGAGGCGCTGTTCGAGCGGGTGCGGACGCTGCCCGAGGGCGGCAACACGGCGCTGCGCGACGCGATCGCCTTCAGCCTGCGCGCGCTCGCCCGCTCGAACGGCCGCTCGGCGCTCGTGCTGCTCACGGACGGAATCGACACGGTGAGCGCCACGGACCCGGCCGTGCTCAACAAGGCCGTCCAGTCGCACGCGGTCACGATCTACCCTGTCGCGTACCCGGCGTCGCCGGGCGGAGACGGGCCGGATCCCCAGCAGGTGCTCAAGGAGCTCGACCGGCTCGCCCAGGTCACCGGCGGGCGGCTGTTCAAGCTGCCGAACGAGGCGGCGCTGCCCGGCGTGTTGGACGAGATCCTTGGCGACCTTCGCGCGCAGTACGTCCTCGGCTTCGCGCCGGACGCCGCGGGCGCGCCCGGACGGCTGCGGAAGATCTCGGTGAAGGTGCCCGGCCACGGGAGAGTGGTCGTGCGGCACCGGGTCGGCTACCGGCTGGAGCGCTGACGCAGTAGACTGGCCGTTCGAGAGCATCACCGGTGTTCACGCTCCTCAAATCCGATGTGGGCCCGTTTCCCGCGCCTTCCTATCCCCGCGGGATCGACATGGCGGCCGAGGACCGCACGGCACGGCGGCGCCTGTATCCCGTGACGGTCGTCTACTCTCTCCAGCTCGCGACCGTATTGGCGCTCGCGATCCGCGCGGGCCACGGCCGCCGCGCCCTCGCGTTCCTGCTCCTGGGCGCGGCCGTGTGGGGCCCTCTCGAGTACCTCGTGCACCGCTACCTGATGCACGGCGTCTTCCCGAAGGGACAGAGCCTGCGCAGCCGCGTGCTGCACAGCCTGTTCGATGCCTCGCACGCGGACCACCACGCCCGCCCGTGGGACGGCCACTACATCAACGGCCACTTTGCCACGGTGGGTGTGGCCGCGGTGGCGATGCCGCTCAGCCTGCTCGCGCCCGCGTGGACCGCCTCGGTATTCATGGCCGCGCTCCTGGTCGCCTACGTGCTCGAGGAGTGGGCGCACCACGCGATGCACTTCTGGAATTTCGACTGGCAGTACTTCCAGTACGTGCGGCGTCGCCACATGTGGCACCACAGCCCGCGCGGGGCCTACACCGCCTACGGAGTGACGAGCGGCTTGTGGGACGTGCCGCTCGGCACCCGCATCCCCGCAGCGGAGCGGCGGCTGCTGAAGCAGGGGCACACGGAAGCGCCGGCGGCTGCCCCCACGGAGCTCGCCTCGTGACGCCTCGCGAGTCGTGAGCGCGGCGCGGCGCGTCCTCGTCACCGGGGCCACGTCCGGCCTCGGCCGCGAGATGGCCCGCCAGCTCGCCGAGCGAGGGTGTCGCGTCGCGGTCACGGGGCGCCGTGAAGCCGAGCTGGACGAGACGGCTCGCATCGTCGAGCAGGCGGGCGGCGAGTGCCTCCCGCTGTGCGGCAGCGTGACGGAGCCGGACGAGGTGCGCTCCCACTACGCGACCGTGCGCGAGAGGTGGGGCGGGCTCGACCTCGCGGTCCTGAACGCCGGCCTCGGAGACGGCGTCGACGCGCGCTCGTTCTGCGCGGAAACGTATCGCCGCGTGCTGGAGACGAACGTGCTGGGCGCCGCGAACTGGCTCGAGGCCGTGCTGCCGGACATGATCAAGGCGCGATCGGGAACGGTCGCCGGCATCTCGAGCCTCGCCGCCTGGCGCGGCCTGCCGGGCGCCGGGGCCTACTGCGCGAGCAAGGCCGCGCTCGCGGTCCTGCTGGAGTCGACGCGCGTCGACCTGCGCGGCACCGGCGTCCACGTGGTGATCGTCCACCCTGGCTTCGTCAGGAACGGCGGCGACGCGGCGGCCGACAAGGGCAAGCCGTTCCTGATGGAGCTGGAGGGCGGCGTGCGCTGCATCCTGGCCGGCATCGACCGCCGGCAACGCGTCGTCCACTTCCCCTGGCAGCTCTCGTACCTGATGAAGTACGGGGTCCACAACCTGCCGGCCGCGGCGTACGACTGGCTGATCGGCAGGGTGGCGCGCTAGCGGTGCTTTCCAAGCATGAGCCTGTTGTTCGGAGGAGGCGGTGAGCCTCTAACGGGAGCTCACCCGGGCTCGGCTGGCGCGCGAGCGTTGCGGGAGCTGCGATGGCGAGCTCGCCTCCGCGTCGAGTCGATCCGCGGAATGACCCCGGATCCTGCGCGAGGCGGCCCTCGTGCTTCCTGGAGCCAAGTGTAGAAAAGGCGGCGTCTCCGCGACGGGTAGGAGCTCGCCGCAACCGCTAGGCCTCTTTTACAAATCGGCGTTGCGGCCAGGCACAGCGGCTCGATGACCGAGCGCCGTTCGACGCGCGGAAGCGCGCCGGCGACGGTCGTGGCGACGGGGCACGCCTCTTGCTCGACGACCGGCAGCGATCGTATCGGAGGGACTCATGAACGTGATCGAGCTGTTGAAGAAGGACCACGAGACCGTGTCGGACCTGTTCAAGTCGTTCGAGGCGGCGAAGGAAAAGGACTCCGACTCCGCGAAGGAAGGGATCGTGTCGCAGATCTGCGAGGAGCTGACAGCTCACGCGACGGTCGAGGAGGAATTCTTCTATCCTGCCGTCTCGGCGCAGGCGGGAGACGACGAGAAGGCGGGGGATTCGGTCAAGGAGGCCCAGGAAGAGCACGGGCTCGTCAAGAGCCTCGTGGCCGAGCTCGAGGAGATGTCGGCCGCGGACGAGCAGTTCGACGCCAAGGTGAAGGTGCTGAAGGACGTCGTCGAGCACCACGTCGAGGAGGAAGAGGGCGAGCTGATGCCGAAGGCGAAGAAGCTTCTGACGCAGGACGAGCTCGAAGAGCTGGGCAGCCGCGTCGAGAGCCGCAAGGCGGAGCTGAGCTCCGGTGCCGTGCCGGCGACGGCCTCGCGGCGGAGGTCCAAGGGTTCGTCCTCGAGCCGAGGGGCGGCCCGGGCCTCGCGTCCTGCGCGCCGGACCGGCAGGAGCCGGTAGCGGCCGGCGCGTGCCCGGTCCAAATTCTCGCGCTCCGGACGCCCGATCGAGCCTGGGAACGTATCGTCGGAAGCGCTCGTTCGACCGCACGCCGGAGCCGCGCGGAAGGTCGCAGCGAGCTCGCTCGCGTGATGGCCTCCACTTCGTGGTCCAGAAGCACGCCGCCCGGCGGCTGCACTACGACTTCCGCCTCGAGCTCGACGGCGTGCTGAAGAGCTGGGCCGTGCCGAAGGGCCCCAGCCTGGTCGCGGGGGACAAGCGGCTCGCGGCGCAGACGGAGGACCACCCGATCGAGTACGCCGACTTCGAGGGTGTGATCCCGCAGGGGGAATACGGCGCGGGCGCCGTCGTGGTGTGGGACGAGGGCACGTGGGAGCCCGTCGGGGACGCGCGCCGCTCGCTCGAGAAGGGCGAGCTCACGTTCCGGCTCGCCGGCCGCAAGCTGCGCGGCCGCTTTCATCTGGTGCGGCTCCGCGCGCGGGCCGGCGCGCGCCAGCGACCCACTTCCGACTGGCTGCTGTTCAAGGGCCGTGACGAGGACGCGCGTCCCCCGGACGCTCCGGCCGTGACCGAAGCCGAGCCGCGCAGCGTCTTGACCGGGCGCGACCTCGACGACGTGTCGCGCGACAAGGACCGCGCCGAGGTCGCCGGCGTTCGGCTCTCCAACCCGGGCCGCGTCTACTTCCCGGAACTCGGCGTCACCAAGAGCGAACTCGCCCAGTACTACGAGCGGATGGCCGAGCGAGTGCTGCCGGGCCTCGTCCAGCGGCCGCTGAGCCTGGTGCGCTGTCCGGAGGGCCGCGGCGGCGAGTGTTTCTACCAGAAACGAGCCGAGCGCAGCATCCCCGCGTCCGTGCCGCGCGTCGTCGTCAAGAAGGGCAGGGCACCCTATGCGATGGTCGAGGACCTGGCGGACGTCGTCGCGCTCGTCCAGGTGGGCGTGCTCGAGCTGCACGTGTGGGGCGCGCGCGCCGACGACCTCGAGCATCCCGACGTGATGGTGGTCGACCTGGATCCCGATCCCGCCCTGCCGTGGAGCCGAGTGCGAGAAGCGGCGCTGCTGCTGCGCGAGCTCTTCCACGGCGTCGGGCTCGTGCCCTTCGTGCGCACGACGGGCGGCAAGGGCCTCCACGTCGTGGTGCCGCTCGTGCGGCGCTCGGGATGGCAGGACGTCCAGGGCTTCGCGATGGCCGCGGCGCGGCGGCTCGAGCAAATCGCACCCGACCGCTTCACGACCCACATGTCCAAGGCCCGGAGGCCCGGCCGCATCTTCCTGGACGTGCTCCGGAACGCGCCCGAAGCGACGGCGGTCGCTTCGTGGTCGACGCGCGCGCGGCCGGGTGCGCCGGTGGCGGCCACGCTCCCCTGGGACGAGGTCGAGCGGGACGACCAGCCGCGCGTGACGCTGCGCGACGCCCCGGCGCGTCTTTCACGACCCGACCCGTGGGCGGACTTCGACGCGTCGAGGCGCGCGCTCACGGCGGCGATGAGGCGGAAGATGGGCGCTGCTTGAGCGCCGTCACCGGAGCGCGGCGTAGCGCGGGTCGACGACGAGGGCGGCGAAGTCCCGGTCGTGCTCGATCCTGGAGAAGTCCTTGAAGCCCAGGCCGAACGCCTTGGACAGGTACTCGAAGGCCTTTCCCGTTTCCCCGCGCGCGGCGAGGAGCTTGGCGTAGAGGTAGTACTGGCGGGCGAGATCCGCGCCGCCCATCACCACGATGCCCCTGCTCTCGAAGATCGCGGGGTCGAGCCGGTAGGCTTCGTTCCAGGCCTCGAGCGCCTTCTGCGCGTTTCCGCGGGCGAGCCACGCCCCGCCGAGGTTCTTGTAGAAGACGGCGCTTCGGGAGTCCAGCCGGATCGCCTTGCTGTAGGCCGCGATCGCCTGCTTGTACCTGCGGCGTGCGTGGTCGAGTGTCCCGATGTTGTTCCAGACCTCGGCGTAGTCCTCCCGCAGGTCGATCGACTTCTTGTAGGCCTTGCGGGCCTCCTTGGCGTTCCCCATCCGCTGGTAGCAGATTCCCAGGCGGTTGTGGAGGGCCGCGTCCTCCGAGTTCGCCACGATCGCCTCCTTGTATGCAGCGACGGCCGCGCCCCACGACTGCCGGGCCGCCTGCAGCTCGGCGCGCTGGACGGCGTCGGTGAGCGCCGCGCTCGCCGCCCGCCCGTCGACGTCGGCCCGTGCTCGTCCTTCGGCGAGAGCCGCCATGGCCACCAGCGCCAGCGTTGTCGTTCTCATCGCGTCCTCCTGAGCCGTTGCTCCGGGGGGTTGCGCAGATACGGCCCCGCTACTTCGGTTGGGCCATCTCGCGGAAGCGCGGGTCCTGGACGACCGTCCGGAAGTCGGGATCCGCCTCTACGCGCGCGAAGTCCCGAAAGCCGGCCTCGCGGGCGAGCCGTAGCAGCTCGATCGCCTTGTCGTTCTGGCCGTTCAGTGCGAGGAGCTTGGCGAGGTAGTAGTTCTGCATGGCGACGTCGACGCCGGCCGCTGGGACGCCGATCGACTGGCTCTCGAGCACCGCCGGGTCGAGGCGGTAGGCTTCCCGGTAGGCCTCGAACGCGTCCTGGATCTGCCCGAGCGCGACGTAGGCGTGTCCGATGTTCTTCCAGGACGTGGCGAGCGTGGGCCGGATCGCGATGGCCTTCCGGTAGGCGCGCACCGCCTGCTTGAAGCGCTTGTTGGACTGCTCCAGCGTGCCCAGGTTGTTCCAGGCCTCGGCGTAGGAGGGCCTGAGCTCGAGCGCGCGCTCGTACTCGCGCCTGGCCATGGACTCGTCCTGGAGGTACTGGTAGCAGATGCCGAGCTTGTTGTGCACGCCGGAGTCGAGGGGCTGGACGGCGAGCGCCTTCTTGTATTCCGCGGCCGCCTCCGCGTAGCGGCCTCGCGCGCCGAGGCCCTCGGCGCGCCGGACCGCCTCCTGCCCCTCGCTCGCGCGCGTGCTCGCCACGTGCATCGCCTCGGGTGTCACGGGACGCGCGGAGAGCTTGACGACGTCGAAGATGCGCTCCCCGGTGTCGGGGTTGGCGAGCAGCTCGAGCGTGAGCGCGTCGTCCTCGCCGATCGACTGCGGCAACGGGAAGTGGGGGCCGATGCCGAGCGGCGCCGGCGGGGGGCAGTCGGGGCAGTCCCCGCGCTTCTTGAGCTCGCGCTCCACCGCTCCGCGATCGAGCGCCTTGAACGACACCCGGAAAGGCTGGGGCCCGTCGCGTCGCTCCACCTCGACGCGGTAACCGAAGTACGCGCCGCTCGTCCTGTCCCACAGCACACGACTCACGGAGTTCGAGCGCGGCAGCGCGGCCTCACCGATCGCCGCCGAGGGTCCTGGCCCGCCGCTGCGCAGCAGGGCGAAGCCGATCGAGGCCCCGTTCTCGAGCCTGGCGAACGCGTAGCGATCGGCGGCGCCGGAGGACGGCGCGAGAGCCGTCGCCAGCAGGACGGCGGCCACGGTGGCGGTCATGCGCGCATCCCAATCGTGGTCATCGGCGCGTCTCCCTCACGTCGGTGACGACGGTGGCCGTCACCTCGGTCACCGGCTGGAAGCCGGCAAGGCTCGTCGGCGTGACCACCGGGGCCTCGGCGTTGCGGACGGCCTTGACCGGCTCCGCAGGCGCCGTCGTCCCCGCGTTGGGCGCGGGCGGCGCCGCCCGCCGCGCGAACCACGCGGTCACGATCAGCAGCAGCAGCACAGCGACCGCCACGGGCAGCGGCACGCGGACGCTGGTGGCGAGGAGACGCTGCCACCACCGCTTTTGGCTTCCAGTCTGGCGCCGGTAAGCGGCGAGCACCCGACCGTCCATTTCGTCCGGCAGCGGAGAGGCGCTCCAACGGGCGAGGAGGCGCTGCAGCTCCTCGTCCCGCTCGGCCTCTCGCTCGCCGTCCCGCTCGTCGCGCGTCATGGTCTCGTTTCCCTTTCTCCTGCGACAGCAGCCGCGGTGACCCGCCCGCCCGCCAGCCACGGCGCCAGTGTTCGTTTCAGGCGCTCGCGGGCACGGTGGAGCCGCGACTTCACCGTTCCCACGTCGATCTCGCACGTCGCCGCGATGTCGGCGAGGCTCATCTCCTGGTATTCGAACAGGACGACCACCTCGCGCTGGAGCGGCGGCAACGCCGCCACCGCCCGCCGGACGGCCTCGGCGGCCTCCTCCTGGAGCACCGCGTGCAGCGGGTCGCTCCCACCCGCTTCGATGCGGGTGTCGTCCGGAGGGTCGTCCACCGTCGTCTCCTCGCCCCGCTTCCGGAGCTGCTTGAACGCCAGGTACCTCGCGATCGCGCACAGGTACGTGCGCAACGAGGCCCGTTCGGCCCGGAACGCCTCCGGCCGGCGAAGGACGGACAGGAAGCACTCCTGGGTCACGTCCTCCGCCAGCGGTGAGGAGCCCAGCATGCGGCAGGCGAACCGGAACACGGGGGTCCGATGCCGCTCGTAGAGCAGCAGGAACGCCAGCTCGTCTCCTCGGGCCGCCTTCAGGAGCAGCTCGGCTTCCGCCCCGCCATCGTTCATATCCCGCGCCCAAAAGACGGGCTCACTCCTCTTATTGGCGGCGGACCGCCGCGAGGATACGGCCTGGGCACCCTCCGGGCTCGAACGCGCCGCCCCCACACAGCCACACACGGAACGAGGAATGCGTGTACGTGTTGCAGGGGGTCTTGCGGTACGGCGTCGACGGGGCCATCCGCGACCTGGGCCCCGGAGAATGGATGTTCACCCCGCGGGGGTCGGTTCACCAGTTCAGCAATCCGCACGCCGAGGTTGCTCGCGCTCTGATCGTTCAGACGCCGGAAATTGGTGCTCAATACTTTCGTGACGTAGCGGCGGTGGTGAATGCCGGCGGTCCGCCGGACCGGGCGAAGCTTGTCGAGGTCATGGCCGAGTATGGGCTGGTGCTGGGCTAGGCCCGAATCGTCGCTCGCAGCTCATGGCAAAATCAGGCAGTCCATCGCAAAAAACAGCAGCTCATCGGCTTTTTCAGCAAGTCGCTCTGCTCAGCCCGCCATCTGGCTTGGACATTAAAGGCGGCCGACATCAGCGCGGCGGCAGCGTCCCCGCGACCCGAGCCGCCTGCATCATCCGTCCCGTGAGCAGCTCGACCGGCGCGCGGTCGTCGGTGAGCACGGCCGCGTCCGGCGCGTACGACGGCGTGCGGACGTCCCGAGACACCTCGCGAGCGATCTCGGAGACGGCGGGCGGTGCGGCACCGAGCGCCGCCCGGACGTTGGAGAGGCTTCGTGCTTCTGCAAACGCCAGCAGCATGTGGTTCATCTCGTTGCGGGTCCGGACGAAGACGCTCGGAAAGACGCGCGCCAGGGTCGCCGCCACGCTCGACAGGAGCGGGTGGCCGGGCGCCACGTCGAACACGTTGACCATCAGGACGCCGCCCGGCCGCAGGTGCCCGCGGGCGAGTTCGTAGAACTCGACCGTCGCGAGGTGGCTCGGAATGTCGGGGCCTCCCCGGAAGAGGTCGGATTGGATGACGTCGTAGGCGTCGCTCGAAGCGGCCAGGAAGCGCCGGGCGTCGCCGGTCTGGATCCGGAGGAGCGGCCCCGGCTCGACTCCGAACTGTTCTGCGGCAACCCTCACCACGACAGGATCGATCTCGACGGCGTCGATGACGGCGTGGGGATCGGCCGCCTGCAGGGCGCGGATCGACGCTCCACCCCCCATACCGAGGACGAGCGCCCGATGCCCGCTCGAGAGCAAGGGGCCGACGGCGAAGTCGTCCCAGTAACCGCGAGTCGAGCCGCCCGTCATGTCGATCGCGGTGTGGAGCGACGTCTCCTCGTCGAGCACGAGGCCGCGCAGCGTCCCGAGGTTCACGACCTGGACCACGTGGTAGATGGATTCGCCCGTCCAGACGGTCCTCGCCGGCCACTCGCGCTCGGGCGCCGCGAGGAGCGCCAGCGCCGCGAGCCCGCCGATCGAGGCCCGCCGAGGCCAGAGGCCGATCGCGCCGAGGACGAGCGACACGGCCGCGAGGCTCTGCAGGGTCGACCGCGTCCCGGCCTGCGGCAGCAGCACGAAGCTGGTCAGCAGCACGCCCGCGATGCTGCCGATCGCTCCCAGGGCATTGACGGCGCCGGCCGTCGTTCCTATCTGCTCGCGCGCCGACAGCCGGATCACGCACGGCCCCACGGCGGCGAGAAGCAGGGTGGGAAGAGCGAAGAGCCCCAGGATCCCCGCCAGAGTCGCCGCGACGTCCGGCCAGTGCGCGAGCCGCCGCAGCAGGGGATGGGCGAAGAACAAAGCGCCGCCCTGGCAGATGCCGCTCGCGAGGATCGCACCGAACAAGGGCCCATCCCCGGCCGACCGGTCCGCGACGCGTCCGCCGATCGCGTAACCGAGCGCCATCGCGCCGAGGATCACGCTGATCAAGGCACTCCAAACCTGAAGGGACGAGCCGAGGTAGGGCGCGAGCAGGCGGGCCGCAGCGATCTCGAGCGACATCGCGACGGCTCCGGCCACGAGGGCCGCGAACAACCAGAGCAAGCGGCGGGCGGGCCTCGTCTGGACCTCGGACGCGCGGCCGATGCCCCTTTTACGCGCTCCCATGGAACGCCGGCAAGGTACTTCTCACGAGCCGGAGGGTCAATGCGGCCTCGCAGTGAGCGTTCGCACACCCCGGCTCTTGCCTGCCGCCGAGGCTGCCGCTATCCTCCCCCAGCGACTCCAGGGTTCGGGCCGGGTGCCCAGCGGGCCCGGCAGTCACCCGCCCCCCTCCGTGCGACGTGACCGGTTGGCCGCGACGTGAAACGGAAAGGACGCAAGCGGGCATGACGAAGACCGGATGCCTTCTGGTCGTGGCCACGGTCCTGGCGTCTTCTTCCCTCCACGCCGACCACCGCCCCCCCGACCGAGGGGAACACGAGCACGACGGCCAATGCGGGCACGATCAGCCCGGCAGCGGCGGCGGACATGGCCGCCATCGCAGCGTGTGCGGCGCCGTCTTGGTCTCGGTCGCCGAGCGGCCGCGGGCGCAGGAGCCCTTCTCCGTCACGAAGACCCTCGACCTGAAGTTCCGCATGCGACTGCGCACGCGAGACGAGGAGGCGCACGCCGTCAGCTTCCACGTCCTCACTCCCAATGGCCATCTCTACCAGCAGCTCGGGGCGGCTCAGGAGGTGAAGAAGGACAACGAGGACGACAGCGACGATCGCGACGATCGCGTGTCGCGCATGTCCCGCGTGTCCGCCCGCCTGCCGGTGGCCGGCACCTTCATCGCGACGAGCTCGCTCTTCGGAAAATGGCGCGTGGTCCCCTACATCGACGACGACCCTGAGCCGTGCGCGGCGCCCTCCGTCTTTCGGATCGTGCAGTAACCCATGCGCACGCACCTGCTCCGCAGACCGCTTCTCGCGCTCTCCTTCGCGGGCCTCCTGCTTGGCCTCGCCACGTCGAGCCAGGCCTTCACGCTCATCAACTTCAACGACCCGGTGTTGAAGAAAATGTCCGTCGGCGCCCCATCAGCCGACGGCCCCAGCCAGACGTCGACGGGGCCCCGCTACTCGGTCAGCGACAACGGATGTTGGATCGTCTTCACGAGCACGGCAACGAACCTGGTGTCCGGCCAGATCGACGGGAACGGTGCGAGCGACGTGTTCCTGTACGACTGCCAGACCGACACGGTCGAGCTGGTCAGCCACGCCGCTGGCACTCCTCTCACAGCCGCTGACCGAGCGTCGGACCAGCCGGTGATCTCACCGGACGGCAGCTTCGTCGTGTTCCGCAGCATGGCGACCAACATCCTGGCCGGGGGGATCGGCTTCGTGGGGCAGACCAACGTCTTTCTCTGGGAGCGCACACCTGACACCTTTACGCTCGCCAGCCACGCCACTGGGGGCGTGACGGTGGCCGGTAACGGCAACTCCCTGAACGGCGTCATCAGCCGGGCTCCGGGGAGGCCCCTCGTTGCCTTCGAGAGCTTCGCGAGGAACCTCGTTCCCGTTGACACGAACGGCGTCTTCGACGTTTTCCGCTTCAATTCCTCGACCCTCCTCGTGAACATCGTGTCCGTCCCCAATGCCGGCCTTCCCGCGACCGAGGCCGACGGCGGCTCGATCAACCCCGCGATCGACAGCTCGGGGAACTGCGTCGTCTTCCAAAGCCTCGCCACGAATCTGGTCTCCGACCAGCCGACGGTCGACGACACGAACGGCGCCGCCGACGTCTTCCGTTGGTTCTCGGGGATGGACCCGGCCACGATCCTCCTCAGCCATCAGGCCGGAAAGCCGAACTCCGGCCGGGGTGCCGTGACGGGAAGCGCAGCGTCGACCGAGCCCTCGATCGCCGACAACTGCGGGCAATTCGCCTTCAAGAGCGCGGCCAAGGACCTTTCGCCGGGTCAGGCCGACGGCAATGGGGGAGACGACGTCTTCCACGAACGCAACAGTGGCGACGCCATCCTCGCGAGCCACCGGGACGGTATTCCGAACCAGGCCGGCGACGACGTTAGCGCCTCGCCGATCCTCAGCCGGGACGGGAACTGGATCGCATACGCCAGCCGGGCGACCGATCTCTCGCCCGGCCAGAACGACACGGCGGGCTCCTCGGACGTGTTCGTGTACGACGTCGCGGGCGGCAAGAACACGCTCGCGAGCCACGCCGCCGGCGATCCGAAGGCCGCGGCGAGCGCGCAGTCGTTCGCGCCCGAGATCAGCATCGACGGCCTCTACGTCGCGTTCGCGAGCGACGCCAAGGACATCGACCCCAACCAGAACGACGGAAATGGCGCCCGCGACATCTTTCTCTACAACACTCGCTGGAACAATGCAGTCGTCGCCAGCCGGCGCTTCGCCTCGATCGCGATCACCGGCAACGGCCCTAGCATCGTGCCGGCGCTGAGCGGCAACGGCTATACGGTCGCCTTTACGAGCAGCAGCGACAACCTGATCGCCGACGACCCCGACATCTTTGGCGTCGACGACGTCTTCTTCTTCCGGATTCTCGGCCTGAACATGTTCGCCAGCGTCCGATCGACGGAAAACCAGAACGCCCTCGAGTGGATCACGCCGCCCGTCAACTACGTGTCGATGGAGGTCTGGGTCAATCCCGGCCCGATCTGTCCGGCGAACGAAGGGGCCGCTTCAGCCGGCACGCTGCTCAGCCTGCCGAGCCCGATGCCTGCGAACGCGAACTTCATGGTCTCGGACCCTGCCGCGCCTAATACGGACTATTGCTATTCCTTCTTCATCGAAAGGGATTTCGGGCCGATCCAACCGACTGCTACCCCCTCTCAAGAGATCGTCGCGCACACCCTCGTGGCGGCTCCCGGTCCAGTGAAGTGGACGTCGAACCTCGCGAACGTCACCGCGCTCGCCCAGGTAGGAATTGGCGCGCAGAACGTCATCGCCGTGGCGAACGACGGCGGGGTTTACGGACTCGGGGGAGGGGCGGGCGGAGGCTTCTGGTCGACAGGCTACTGGCCCTTCCGTACCGACTTCTTCCCCATGCAGGGTCGGCCCGGGATCCTGACGCTTCCCGTTGCGGGCTCGACGCACACGACCTTCGTGGGTTCACAGGACGGACGCGTCTACGCCTTCGACGCGGATCGCGGTGCGCGCGCCGGCGGTGCGCTCTGGTACACGTCGCCCGCGCTCGCGTCCACTCCCACGCTCGATTCCGTCGTCCAGGCGGGCATCGCCGGGATGTTCACGTTCTTCGGGGGTGTCGGCGATCACCTCTTCGTCGGCGCCCGACCGACGACGGGGCCCGCGCAGTTCTTCGCCCTCGATCCGGCCACCGGATCGCCACGGGTTGGAAGCCCGTTCACGGGGGGAGGCTTTGCCATTGGCGCGGTCAGCACGACCGCATCCGTGGACTACCTTCGCAAGCAGGTCTACTTCGCAAGCCTCGAGTTCACGTCAGGCACGACCCCGTCACTCTGGTGCCTCAAGCTCACAGCGACGGGCTTCGGTCCCCCTTGCTGGCTTCCAAGGACATTGCCCGACGGGATCAGCGGTGGGCCGGTCGAGCGGAACGGAGCGGTCTACGTTGGGGATGATTCGGGAAAGGTCTGGGCGTTCGATGCCGTGACGGGCGCCCTGCACTGGCCCGGCCAGTACGTCAGTTGCAGTGGCGGGGTCAAGTCTTTCGTCTTCGCCGATCGACAGGGTATCGCTCAGGACTTCTATTACGCGACGAGCGGAGGCCTTTGCGCGGCGACCGACCAGGGTCCGAGTGCGGTGTTCAAGTGGTCGATACCCACTGCCACAATTCCCGGTCCCTCTGCGCCGGTCCTCGTCCGCATCGGCGGCATCGCCTATGTCTACGTCGGCAGCTCCGACGGCAGGCTCTACCAGGTCGAAGCCGACAACTCGGCCGCGATCAAGAGCGTCCTCCTCCGGACCGGCGCGACCATCGGCGCTGCGGCCTTCGACGTCCGTGACAACATGATCTACGTGGGCTCGGACGCCGGGGCGATCTACGCCGTGCAGGCGCCGCTGCCTTGAGCTTTGCGCTGCGCCCGCTGGCGCCGTCCGCCGCCGCGTAGTGGTACCCTCATCCGACAGGAGACGCCTTGGCTGACGAACGCGAACCCGATGCTGCTGCGGGCACCGAAGGACCGGCGAAGCTGCCTTACGCGCCTCCCGAGATCACGTGGCAGGAGGTGCTGACGGACCGCCCGCACCTCATGTCGTCCTGCGCCCAGCACGCGGGTCAGGACGACCCGTGCAACGCATCCCCCACGAGCTGAAACCGTGCGGATCGCTCCGGAGCTCGCCTGGCAGGTCGTCGACGGCGAGGGAGTGATCGTGGATCTCCCACGTCGCTGCATGCTCGGCTTGAGCCCCAGCGCCGCGTTCATCTGGAGCCGCATCGACGACGCGACCGAGGACGAGATCGCGGCCGAGCTCGTCCGCGCCTTCGACGTGGACGAGGCACGGGCCCAGGCGGACGTGCGAGGTTTCCTCGCACTGCTTCGCGAGCGCGGCTTCGTGGTGGCGTCGTAGTGGCGCAGCGCGCGAGCGCGATGCTCCAGCAGCTGGCCCTGCGTCGAGCCCAGCCGCTGTCCGCTCTCCTCGAGCTGACCTACGCCTGCAACTGGCGATGCGTGTTCTGCTACAACCCGCGCCATCACGACCGGCGCCGCCTCGACGGCGACGAGTGGCGCGCCGTCGTCGACGACCTGCGCGAGCTGGGGACGCTGAACGTGACGCTCACCGGTGGAGAGCCGCTGACCCACCCGCAGGCCTTCGACGTCATGGCGGCGGTGCGCGCGCGCGCGATGACCTTTCGCCTCTTCACGAACGGCTCGCTCGTCACCGACGCGGTGGCGCGCCGGCTCGCCGAGCTGCGGCCGGTGGCGGTCGAGCTGAGCCTTCACGGCGCCCGGCCCGAGACGCACGACCGGGCGACCGCGACGCCGGGGTCCTTCGAAGCCCTCTGGAGAGGCGTCGCCGCCCTCAAGCGCCACGCGGTGCCGACCGTCCTCAAGACTCCGCTCACCCGCCTCAACGAGCGCGAGCTCGACCTGATGGTCGCGTTGACCGAGCGCGAGGGCGTTCCCTACAACCTGGACGGCACGCTGACGCACCGCGACGACGGCGATCCCGGGCCGCTGCAGTTTTCCATGACGGCCGAGGGTTTCGCCCGCTATTACGCGCTCCTCGCGAGCCGCAAGCAGATCCCCGCCTCGCACCGGACTCCCGGCGGTGTCAATTGCGGCCTCGGACGGACGACGCTCGCGGTCGACCCCGAGGGAGACGTTTACCCGTGTCCCCAGTGGCGCAAGTCGAGCCTCGGCAACGTTCGCAAGACGCGCCTCCTGCATCTCTGGAAGGACTCCGCCGTCCGCGAGGAGGCGGCCGCGGTCGCCCGAGAAGCCAACGACGCGCTACTGGCCGCGGGAGGTCCCATGGCGCGCTTCCCGTTCTGCCCGGCCGTCGCGCAGGAGAGGACGGGCGATCCCGTTCACGCGGATCCGATCCACCTCGCGGAGGCCGAGGCTGCGGACCGGGCGCGTCTCGCGGCGACGACCGGGACGTGACCGTCCTCGCCGGCCTGCGGCTCGCCTTCGAGCCGGAGGACGGGCTCGGCCCTCGCGAGCGCGATGTGCTTCATGGCCTAGCCGTGACATCGTTGACCGAGCCCGGCCAGCCGCTCCTCAAGGTCGCGCTCGAAGCCGGCGGCTCCTCGACGGTTGCGGCGGACGGCCCTGCCGCACCGGCCCACGTGGCGTGGAACGGGGAGCACCTGGTGCTGCGACACGCGGCCTTCGAGGCCGTGATCGACGCGGGCGCCAGAACGGCCGTGGTGCGCCGCCACGGCGACGACCCGACGGGGCTCGTGACGACGCTGCGGACGGCGCTGAGCGCCCGGCTGCCGCTCGAAGGCGGTCTTCTCGTGCACGCTGCAGCGCTCGAGCGACGCGGCAGGGGATTCGTCTTGTTCGGGCCGTCCGGCATCGGAAAGTCGACGCTTGCGGAGCGGTCGCCATGGCGCGTGCTCGCCGACGAGCTCGCGGCCGTCCTGCCCCGCCCCGGAGGCGGCCCTCCTCGCGTGTCGAGCGCGGCGTTCCCGGCGCCCGAGGCGCTACGTGGGAGTTCGACCTGCGAGCCCCCTCTGGCGTGCTTCATCGAGCTGGCTCAGGGCGCTTGCTTCGAGCTGGAGCGGCTCGAGCGGGGCGCGGCGTTGCGTCGCCTGCTGGGCTCGATCGTGGTGCCTCCGGGGCCGCCCCTGTGGTCGGCCGCTCTCAAGGTGGCCGGCGACCTCGTCCGCGAGATACCCTGCTATCGAATGACCTGGTCGCTCGACGCGAGCCCCTTCGAGCCACTCGAGGCCGCCCTCGAGGAGAAGGCGTGACCCGTCTGCGCCTCGCGCTGTGCTGTCTGGCTTTCATGGCCGTCTCGCCTTCGATTGGCGCGCAGGAGCCGCCCCCTCCCGCCGAGCCGACGGCGCCTCAGGCGCCGCCGCTCGTCCCCGGTCCTCGCCCTCATGGGCCACCCGACGACAAGCGCAGGACCGTCCGCAGCTACGTCCACAACCTGGCGTACAACTTCCTCGCCGTGCCGCAGCGGGAGAATCTCAAGGGGTTTCTCATCACGGCCGGCCTCACCGCGCCCTCCTTCCTTCTCGACGACGAGTTCAAGCAGTATTTCGTGGATCACCCGCACGAAACCTTCGGAAAGATCGGAGCGAATCTCGGTGGGGGGTTGGCCGTGGCCGGGCTGACCGTAGGCGTGTTCAGCGCCGGACGGATCGCGCAGGGAGACAGGTTTCGGTCGGCGTCCTACGACCTGAGTCAGGCCGTTCTCGTCAACGGCATCTACACCACGATCCTCAAGTACGCCGTGGGACGCGAGCGACCGGACCAATCCGACCACAGATCGTTCCCTTCCGGACATGCTTCGAACGCGTTTGCCATGGCGTCCGCATTCGCCAAGCACTACAAGAAGCTCGCGATCCCGCTCTACGGTTTCGCGACCTACGTTGCAGTGTCACGAATGGCAGCGAGCAAGCACTACTTCAGCGATATCGTGGCCGGCAGCGGCCTGGGACTGGTGATCGGAACCTCGGTGGTGCGGCGAAACGATCGCCCGCCGGACGTCAAGCCTCCGAAGCCCGACGACGTGCCCACCGCCGAGGCGGCGACCTGGCAGGTCGTGCCCTGGGCGGGACCCTCTGGCGACGGGACCGGCGCCCGGCTCATCGTGACTTTCTGAGCTCTCGCGCCGTTCCCGTGCTTGTGCGCGGTCCTTCAGAGCAACTTGGCGAGGGACGGACTCCGCTTACACATGTGTCGGAGTTCTTTGCAGACGTGCCCGGCCGTCGGACTGGGAGCGGAACGTGCCAAGCTCGCCAAAACAAGGCGGTTGTGCCCTCCAGGCCAAGTTCGGCATCGGGCTTGCTTGCAGTTGTTAGGCGGTCACAATCCGTGGCTCGACTCTCAGTGGGCTGACAGACGCTTGGACAGCGCACATGAAGAGAATGGTGCCGGCTTGGTGGGGCTGCACATGCCCATACTGGACCTGGTCGAAGTTGGAGGCCTGCGGTGAAACCACGACCCCTGAAGATTGCGTTGATCGCATCTGTTGCAGCAGCCTTGGGTTTGGCGACGAGCGCAGCGGCAACACCGATAAGCGCCTCGATGAACCTGACGGCCAGAGCGACGATTGACTCAGCTACGGATACGCAGAGCTCGAACGATAGTTGGGGTACGTTACTGGACCCGTTGAGCGTCAGCGCCACAGCCACGGTCGCGCCCGCAGGAAGTGGATTCAGCGTGTCTGCCTTTGGCCAAGGCAGCGCCACATGGGGCGCGGGCGGCAACTCGGGGATTGTGCAATTCAATGACTACGGATGGAACATCGCCACAGGCGGGTCAGGCCTGCAAACCACAGCAGACCTCAACAGCGGTGGTAACGATTGGACCTACGCGTTCGTAGCAGATGCGAGCGGCACGTTCACCATGAACTATGACGTCGCTGGGATCGGAGACACTTTCGGTTTGTGGGGGTGGTCGATCAATTGGTCGGGACCAGGCGGGGGGATACCTGTCAGCAACGCATTTGACCCGACGGTCGTCGGTGTATTTTCGAGACCAATTGTCGCTGGGCAAATGTACACGATCGCGCTCGCCAACAACGCCAATATTGCTGGTCAAAGTGGTCTTGACGCCGTGGGCAGCATGAACGGCACATTTGAATGGAGCACTCAATCTGCCGTTCCCGAGCCCACGACCCTCGCGCTGCTCGGCGCCGGCCTCGTTGCCGTGCGAGTTCGTCGCCGCCGCAGCTCGTAGCCAGCCAGCTACTGCCTTGGACGGGGAGCCGGGTCCAGCGCCCGGCTCTTCGTGTTTGTGGCCGACTCTCGCCGGAGGCGGGCTATCGCTGGATCTGTCGAGCCCAGAAGCGAACGATGACCGAAGCCAGCGAAGGCGGATGCTCCAGCATGTCGCCGACGCTCTCTTCGACGCGTTAGATGAGCCGCCAAGCTCTCGCTCGGCGTCATTGGCATCCTAGCGCTAGCGGTCAGCCGCGCTGGGCGCGAACCCTTCCTCGCGCAGCCGCGCGACATCTCTCGTAGGGGCATTCCCGAAGAAACGCCCGTACTCCCGGGTGAACTGCGACGCGCTCAGGTAGCCGACGCGCTGGCACGCGTCGCTTGCATCCATCCTCTGGAACAGCATCAGCCGCCGGGCCTCGTTCAGCCGGAGAACCTTCTGGTATTGGAGCGGGCTCATCGAGGTCACGGCCTTGAAGCGCTGATGGAAGGACGACGCGCTCATGTGGACCGAGGCGGCCATCTCCTCGACCGTGACGGGCTGCGCGAAGTGCGTGCGGATGAGGGACACGGCTTCGGCGACCCGCTGCACTCCGGATTGCGGCGCTCCGATCTGGGCGACACGAGTGCCGATCGGTGTGCGTAGCAAGCGAATCAGGATCTCGTCGACCACCAGCGGTCCGAGCAGGCCGGCATCCTCCGCCCGTGCCATGAGATCCAGCAAGCGCGTCACGGCGTCGATGATGGCGTCGGTCGCCTGTCCGACATACAGCCCGCGATTGTCCGGCGGCTTGGGAACGCCGTTCGGGAATACCCGCGCGGCGAGCTCCGCCACGCGCGCGGGATCCAGGTCCAGCTTGAAGCCGAGATAGGGATCCCTCTGGCTGGCTCGAGTGACCTGGCCGGAGACCGGCAGATCCACCGCGAAGACCAGCATGCGCGCGGGATCGTATTCGAAGACCTCGCTGCCGAGCATCACGACCTTGGCGCCCTGCGCCACGATGCAGAGCGACGGTCCCAGCGTCGCGTAGACGGGCTCGGACGTCATCCGTGCACGGCGCAGCGCATAGACCCCCGGGAGCCGAAGCGGAAACACGCCATCGTGGGGGGCGTAGCGCGCGAGCAGGCTGGCCAGTCGTCGGAGCGCCACCGCGCCAGGGGTCGCAAGGCTGATGTCGTCGGGTGTCTCCGTGGGCGATGGTGCGGAACGGTCGGCGACGCGGCGGCGGAGGGATCCCAGCCTCTCGGCATATCCGGCACGACGTGGCACGCGTTCACGTGCTAGCAGAGGAATCGGCGGCATCTGGCAATGGTACAGCCGGCGTAGGCGTGCCGCTTGCCGAAACCTGCAGTCGCGCACGTCATCGACGTTCGATTCTTGCAGGAATAGGCAAGAAGCGGCTGCGGCTGCCCAGTACTCTGATCAGTTAGGAAGGGCGGTCTCGTCTCGATGAAGAACACGCTGAAGCTAGTCGCGATCCTGACTGCGTTGTCGGTTACCTCCGTCTTCGCGGCGGACTGGCCGTCGCTCTATGGACCGCGGAGAAACAACACCTCGGAGCAGAAGGGACTGCTGCGGACATGGCCGCAGGAGGGTCCGAAGGTGCTCTGGACGGTCCCGCTGGCCGCCGGTTTTGGCGGACCCGCTGTCGTCGGCGGGAAGGTGTACGTGTTGGACCGCGACGAGAAGGTGGGCGACACGCTGCGCGTGCTCGATCTGGCGAGTGGCAAGGAGCAGTGGACGTTCGCCTACGAGGCTCCCGGCAGCTTCATGTTCGCCGGCTCACGCACGACGCCGACCGTGGACGGCGAGTACGTCTACACCGTAGGGCCGATGGGGGATCTGCACGCCATCAGCACGAAGACACGCAAGCCCGCCTGGCGCAAGAACATCTGGAAGGACTTCGGAGGCGCCGCCGAGCTCCCACGTTGGGCGATCGTGCAGAATCCGTTGATCTATGGCGACCTGCTGATCGTCGCGCCCCAGACCGCCGAGGCCGGTGTCGTGGCCTACGACAAGCTGACCGGTGCACTCAAGTGGAAGTCTGCCGCCCTGTCCGGCATTCCGGGGTACGTGACGCCCTCGATCGTCAAGATCGCCGGAGAGGATCAGCTCGTCATGATCACAGCTGCGGTTGGTCGCGGCCGCAACGCCAGGGACGGGAGCGTCAATGGCCTGGATCCACGGAGCGGCAAAGTGCTGTGGAGCTATACGAACTGGCAGTGCATCATCCCGGTTCCGCAGGCCGTCGACGCCGGCCAGGACCGCGTGCTCGTGACAGGTGGCTATGGCGCGGGCACGGCGATGATCAAGGTGGAGAAGAAGGGCGACGGCACGTTCGCCGTGTCCGAGCTGTTCAAGAACCCGGACTTCGGTGCCCACACTCAGCCGCCCGTCCTGCACGAGGGCCACTTCTACGCTCACTACACGACCAACGATCGGAGCGACGGGCTCGTCGCGATGAGCCTGGACGGCCAGATCAAGTGGAAGACCGACCGACAGCCGCCTTTCGTCCGCGGCAGCTCGATTCTCGCCGACGGCTTGATGCTGATGACGGACGGCAACACGAAGCTGTATCTCGTCGAGCCGAGCCCCGCCGGATTCAAGCCGCTCGCGAGCGCCGTGGTTCTCGAGGCGGGCGACAACTGGGCGCCACTGGCGCTCGCTGACGGCAAGCTGCTCGTGCGCGGACAGAAGGAGCTGAAAGCGCTGCAGGTCGCGCAGTGAATTCGTTGGAGCGGTTCGAGCAAGAAGGGTGAGACATGCGCGTAGAACGTGACGATGGAGCCAGCGCGGGTTCGAGGGTGACGACGATCCTCTTGTGCTCGATGGCGGGGCTGGCGGCGATGGGAGCCGGCACCGCCGCGTCCCCGCAGCCGCCCGCGCCTTCGCAGACGCCCCCGCTCGTACGGGTGGAAAGCGGCGAACTGCTGGGGGTGGTCGACGACGGCGTCGCGTCCTTCAAAGGGATCCCCTTCGCGGTGCCCCCCGTGGGCGACCTAAGGTGGCGGCCGCCCCAACCGTCGGCGCCGTGGACGGGCGTGCGCCAGGCCGCGGAGTTCGGGGCGGATTGCATGCAGGGACGGTTCGGCCCGCCACCGCCCCCAGGCGCGCCTCCGGCGCGGGTGCCGTCGGAAGATTGTCTGTTCCTGAACGTCTGGCG
This sequence comes from uncultured Acidobacteriota bacterium, assembly GCA_963740655.1. Lineage (GTDB taxonomy): Bacteria > Acidobacteriota > Vicinamibacteria > Fen-336 > Fen-336 > DATBSL01. Next base: position 874,582 of record CAVUFF010000006.1, on the reverse strand, counting down.
CCCCGCGAGCGCCACGCCAGGGGCGAAGCTACCCGTGATGGTCTGGATTCACGGGGGCGGATTCACGGGCGGCAGTGGTTCCTTCCCGATGACGTCGGGGGTCCAACTCGCCAAGCACGGCGTCGTCCTCGTCAGCCTCAACTACCGCCTGGGGCGCTTCGGCTTCTTCGCGTTCCCCGCGCTCCGCCGCGAGCGCCCCGAGGAGACCAAGGGCAACTACGCGTACATGGATCAGATCGCTGCCCTGCAGTGGCTGAAGCGGAACATCGCCGCGTTCGGAGGCGATCCGAACAACGTCACGATCTTTGGATTCTCCGCGGGCGGCGTCTCGGTGCACAGCCTCCTGGCGTCGCCCATGGCGCGCGGCCTGTTCCACAAGGCGATCGCCGAGTCCGGCGGTTCGCGCGACAGTGTGCTCACCGCGCGGCCGATGCGCGATGACGGTGTCGATCCGAACTATCCGGTGTCAGCCGAGACGATCGGGATCACCTTCGCGCGCTCGATGGGGATCGAGGGCACGGACCAGGCCGCACTCGCCAGTTTGCGCGCCCTCAGCGCCGAGCAGGTCCTGCGGGGCGCTCCGGCCCCGGCGGGGGCCAACGCGCCGCCCATCGAGACGACGCCGATTCTTGACGGCAAGCTGGTCACGGAGACGGCCGAGACCGCCTACAAGGCCCGCCGCCAGCCGCGCGTTCCGCTCCTGCTCGGAAGCAACAGCGCCGATACTGCCGGCAACCGGGTGAAGGCGACCACCAAGGAGCAGCTGTTCGCCCGGTACGGCCAGTGGAGCGCCCAGGCGAAGGCGGCCTACGACCCCGACGGATCGACAGATCTGGCGGTGCTGGTGGCGAGGGCCAACGACGACTTCGGCCAGGCCGAGCCGGCCCGCTTCGCCGCGAATGCCTTCGCGGCCAACGGTTCGTCCGTCTATCTCTACCGGTTCTCCTACGTTCAGACGGCGATGCGGGAACAGATGCGCGCGGGGGCCCCGCACGGCGGCGAAATCGGCTATGTGTTCGACACGCTGTCGGCAGGCCGGGGCGGCGCGCCGACGCCCGAGGATCAAGCAGTCGCCCGGATGGCGCAGAGCTACTGGGTCAACTTCGCCAAGACCGGTGACCCGAATGGTCCGGGCCTCCCGGCCTGGCCGCGTCACGACCCCGGCAAGGACCTGATCTTCGATTTCCGGCCCGATGGCTCGGCGGGTGCGGGCCCAGATCCGCGGAAGGCGCGGCTCGACGTGACGCAGCTGAACACCGAATCGGGGAAGCGGTCCGATCAATGAGGCCGGCTGCTCAGGCCAGTAGCCGATTGAAGGAGTACGCGATGAGAGTCCACCCCCCAGTCCTTGGGCTGTTCCTCCTGCTGCTGATGAGTGTGCAGCCGGCGTTCGCACAAGCGGGACCGCAAAGCCCTGGGCAAACGGGCAACTCGAACCCGGAGCAGGAAGTCATCACGCTCTCGAAGAACAAGTGGCAGTGGATGGCAGAGCGCAACGTGGAGGCGCTGGACAAGCTCCTCGCCGAAGAGGCGATCTTCGTGCACATGGGCGCCACCATGACCAAGAGCCAGGAACTCGACACCATCAAGAGCGGAGGGATTCAGTACAAAGACGCGCAGATCCAGGAGGTCTCGCTGCGCTTCGTCGGCACGACGGCCATCCTCCTCAACAGAATCCGGCTGGTGGCGGTGGTGGGCGGCAACGAAGTGGTCAACCCGTTCAACGTCACCGAGGTGTACGTGAAGCTGGACGGAACGTGGAAGCTCGCCTCGCTCTCGTTCACCAGGCTGATGACCCCGCCGGGACAGTGAGAGCGGCCTGCCACAATCGGGAGGATCAATGAAGAAGACACTCTGGCTGCTCGCGGCCGTCCTTCTGGCCTCAGCGAGTGCCGCACAGGAAGCTTCGAAGACAGTCAATCTCTGGCCCGGGGTCGCGCCCGGATCCGAGCAGTGGAAGCAGCCGCCTTCACGGGATTCTCAGCGGGTGGAATGGTCTCCGTGTTGACCGCGCTACAGGCCGATGCGCGCCCGAACTACGCGGCTCCCATCTACGGCGCCCCGATCTCGGCCGTTCCGCCGATACCAGCACAGGGACTGCCGCCCATCTTCATGGCGATGGCGCAGGACGACACTCTCGCCGGCCCCAAGATCGTGGCCTTGTACGAGGCGATCAAGGCGGCCGGGTACAAGCCGGAATTCCACATCTTCAGCTCCGGCGGCCACGGGTGGGGCATGCGCAAGCAAGGCAAGACGAGCGATCACTGGATCGACGAATTCTATTTCTGGCTGGAAGCGCAGGGCCTGACGCGACCGGCGAAGTAACGGTTGGGCGATTTGGTGAACGAGGATCGGAGAAGAGAAGTGGAATTGAAGCGACGTAATCTGGGCCGGTCCGGTCTCGGGGTCTCGGAGATCGGCTACGGATGCATGGGGCTCGACTACGGATACGGGCCGGCCACGGCGCGGGACGAGGGGGTCGCGATCATTCGCGCCGCCGTCGAGCGCGGCGTGACGTTCTTCGACACGGCCGAGGCGTACGGGCCCTTCACCAACGAGGAGCTGGTGGGGCAGGCGCTCGCGCCCGTCCGCGACCGCGTCGTCATCGCGACGAAGTTCGGCTTCAACATCGATCCCGAAACGGGCGAGCGCCGTCCCGGTCTCAACAGCCGCCCCGAGCACGTCAAGCGCGCCACGGAGGGGATGCTGAAGCGGCTCGGCACGGACCGCATCGACCTCCTCTACCAGCACCGCGTGGACCCGGAGGTGCCGATCGAGGACGTGGCGGGTGCGGTCAAGGAGCTGATCCTGGCCGGCAAGGTGCGGCACTTCGGCCTGTCGGAGGCCGCCGCGGGCACGATCCGCCGGGCGCACGCCGTCCAGCCCGTCGCCGCCGTCCAGAGCGAGTACTCGCTGTGGACGCGCGACCCCGAAGCCGAGGTCCTGCCGACCTGCGAGGAGCTCGGCATCGGCTTCGTACCCTGGAGCCCGCTCGGCCAGGGGTTCCTCACGGGGAAGATCGACGCGACGACGACGTTCGACGCGAAGGGCGACTTTCGAGCGGCCTTCCCGCGGTTCACGCCCGAGGCACGCGCCGCCAACATGGCGCTCGTCGAGCTGCTGAAGACGATCGCGGAGCGCAAGGCCGCGACTCCCGCGCAGATCGCGATCGCGTGGCTGCTCGCCCGCAAACCATGGATCGTCCCGATACCCGGCACGACGAAGCTGCACCGGCTGGACGAGAACCTCGGCGCGGCCACCGTCGAGCTGACATCCGACGACCTCCGCGAGATCGAGGCCGCGGCGGCACGGATCGACGTGCAGGGGGCGCGGCTGCCGAAGCAGATCCTCGACCTGTCGTATCGCTGATCGCCGAGAGGAGACGACACGTGGCAAGTCAGCATTTCGCGATGGCGAACCGGCCCGCCATCCTGGTCGGTGTCGCGCTTGCGGCCGTCCTCGGCATGGCCGACGCCGGAGTGGCGCAGGCCCTCCGGGATGTTCAGACCCCTGACACGCCGCTCGTGCTCAAGGCACAGGGCAGCTTCTTCGTCGGCGGCGAGAAGGTCGAACAGACGCAAGGTCAGCTGGGCAACCTCGGTCCTGGCGGGCACATCGCCGTCAACCAGATGTACGTGCGCTACATGGTGCCGCAGGGTGGCGACGGCAAGCTTGCGGTCGTGATGGTCCATGGCGCGACCCTGACGGGCAAGTCCTGGGAGACGACGCCGGACGGTCGAATGGGCTGGGACGAGTACTTCGTGCGCAAGGGCCACGCCGTGTACGTCCCCGACCAGGTCGGACGCGGGCGATCGGGCTTCAATCAAGCCGTCTTCAACGACGTGCGCGCGGGAGGGGCGCCACCGGCCAGCCAACCCGGCTGGTTGCGATTCAGCGACGAGGGAGTCTGGCCCAACTTCCGCTTCGGCTTGAAGCCTGGCGAGCCTTTCTCGGACAGCCAGTTCCCGGTGACCGCCGTGGACGAGCTCGCGAAGCAGGGTGTGCCCGACGTCAGCTTTGGCGGCCTCCCCACACCCAACCCGACGTTCAAGGCGCTGTCGGATCTCGCCGGCCAATTGAAGGGCGCCGTGTTGATGGGACACTCGCAGTCGGGCTCGTTCCCTCTGGAAGCGGCGCTGCTCGATCCCGCCGCAACCAAGGGTCTCGTGCTCGTCGAGCCGGGCAGCTGTCCGGCCAGGTACACCCCCGAGCAGATCGCCGCTTTGGCGAAGGTGCCGATACTGGTCGTCTTCGGGGATCACCGCGACACGCCGACAGGCCTTCCGACGCTTCCCACATGGCAGGCCCGTTTCGAGGCGTGCCAGGCACTGATCGGCCGTGTGAAGAGCGCGGGCGGTCAGGTCGAGATGCTCAACCCACCGGAGCGCGGCATCCACGGCAACAGCCACATGATCATGCAGGACAAGAACAGCCTGCAGATTGCCGACCTGATCCTCCGGTGGGTCGATCGCCTCACCGCTCGCCCGAGGAAGTAGAGCCGCAGGATGCAGATTATCTTCCGGCCGACGCGGCAGGAGCCCTGAGGCGGACCCCAGAGGCAGCGGAGGGCAAGATGAACAGGTTCGCAGTGTTGCTGGCGACGACGGCTCTTCTCGCCTCGGGATCCAGCGAGGCGCAGACGATCGTCATCACGCGCGCCGGCGCTCGCGCCGTACGGCCGGCGGCGGCGGAGAACTTCACGGGTAGCGCTCGCGTCGAGATGCTGTTCGAGCCAGCCGACCCCTCGGACGCAAGCGGCGGGTCGGTCACGTTCGAACCAGGTGCCCGCACGGCGTGGCACGCGCATCCACGAGGCCAGATCCTGATCGTCACGGCCGGCACCGGCCGCGTTCAGCGCTGGGGTGACTCCGTCGAGGAGATTCGGGTGGGAGACGTCGTCAGGATCCCGGCCGGCCAGAAGCACTGGCATGGAGCGTCGCCGCAGGCGTCGATGACGCACATTGCAATTACCGAGTATAGCGACGGCACGGTAGTGCACTGGATGGAAAAGGTGAGCGACGAGGAATACAACGCCTCGCCCACGAGCCCGAAGCGTCCCGAACCGACGAGTCAGCCACAGGTCCCCGGCAAACCATCCGGAGCATTGCAGCCGAAGGTCGCGCCGGGTCTGGCGACGCTCACCGACGAGGTACTGTACGGCGACGTGTGGAGGCGGCCCGAGCTGTCGCCACGCGATCGCAGCCTGGTGACCCTCTCGGTCTTGATCGCGACCGGAAAGCCGGCGCAGCTCGCCGGCCACCTGGGCCGTGCGCTCGACAACGGAGTGCAGCCGAGCGAGGCCTCCGGCCTGCTGGCGCACCTCGCGATCTACTGCGGCTGGCCAAACTCGGTCTCGGCGCTCGATGTCTACGACCAGGTGTACACGGCGCGCAAGGTCGACACGACCGGCCTGCGTGCCGTGGGTCCGCGCCTTCCATTGCCGGCCTCAGACGCGGCACGCACCCGGGTGGTCACCGAGGACCTGGGAGCCGTCGCACCGAAGTTTGCGCAGCTGACCAACGACGTCGTGTTCGGCGACCTGTGGCGGCGGTCCGACCTCAGTCTGCGGGATCGCAGTCTGGTCACGATCGCCGCGCTCGCCGCGATGGGCGACGACGACCAGCTCGACCCGTACCTGCGCGTCGCGCTCGAGAGCGGTCTGACCCGCGCTCAGGTCGCCGAGGCCCTGACTCACCTGGGCTTCTACGCGGGCTGGGCCAAGGCGACCAGGGCGATCACGGCGGTGACGAGGACGCTCGGCAAATAGCGGGTCACTGGCAACGGAAGCTCTCGGCGGTGTCCAGGTCGCTCGCGCCGGACTTGAGGCGCGCCACCTTGGGGTAAGGACAGAGCGGTCGGCTGCGGTGGGGTGACCAGTCAGAAGGCACGTCCGGATTGGCACCGGAGGGATTGCCGGCTCCTCTTGCGTTGGCGATGACGCTCTCGGGCGCCTGGCCCTTCTCGACCCAGTCGACGAGCGGGGTCAGCATGTCGAACTGGTCGGTCGAAGGGCCGCCAGCGCAGTGGGCCATGCCAGGGATGCGATAGAAGCGAGCGAAGTCGGACGCGTCGCCGCCGTTTGCCGCCTGCAACTCCTCGTACCAGCGCGTGGTGTCGTTGACCGAGAAGATGGCGTCGCTGACTCCGTGGTAGACCATGAGCTTGGCGCCACGCTGCTTGAGCTTCGACAGGTTCGTCGGCTGCACGGGGAGCATGAACGACAGCGCCGACTCCTTATAGGTGCTGTTTGTGGCCGCCACCGACGCGAGCATCGCATCGACGGAGGTCGAGAGCGCATAGCTGCGTCCGTTGAATCCGACCGGATCGGCCGGCGGAACCCCCCAGACGAGCGCGGTCGCACTCGAGTCGACGCTCAGGGGCACGACGAACTCCCAGAACGCCGAATCGGCGCTGTTGTGACCGCTATCGAACGGGAAGCTGGCGTAGAAGTGTCGGCCGCTGCCGTCGACCGCGCCCGAGAAGATGGGTGCGATGGCGTCCTTCTGAGCGGCTGACAGGCAGCGGCCGTCACGAGCTCCGGTGCAGGTGGGGACGTCACGGTAGAAGTCGAACGCAGCCTGGCATCGTGTGGTGTCCTGGATCAGCCCATCCGTGGCGCCATCCAGCGCGTCGCACTTCGCCACGACCGCCGCCGACAAGGCCGCGCGCTCTGCTGCCGTGAATGCGCTGCTGAGGTCGGAGGGATCCGTTGCGACCGTCGCGTATCGCTTGGCGCCGAACTGGTTCGCGATCGCCGCGAGCGGCAGCCGAAACCCCGGCGCACCGGCCAGGTAGCCGTCGTACTCGTCGGGGGAGCGCGTCATGGCCACGAAGGTGTGGCGTCCGCCGTTGGAGCACCCTCCGATATAGGAGCGGTCGGGGCCCTTGCCGTAGGCCGTCGCGATCAGCGCCTTGGCCATCGGCGTGAGCTTCGCCACAGCTTGGTAGCCATAGTCGAGCCGTGCCTGGTCGTCGATGCCGAAGCTGGGATCGGAGGACCCGGAGTGTCCGGCGTCCGAGCTGATCACGGCAAAGCCCTGCTCCAAGGCAGTCGTCGGCATCGGGCCGCCACCGCCGAGAGCGGGGGTGACGCTGCCGTCCATGCCACCGTTGGCCTGATAGAAGAAGCGCCCGTTCCAGGCCATCGGCAGCCGCATCTCGAAGGCGATCGCGTAGCTCTTTCCATCCTGCGGGCTGACGCGCCGATACATCTCGCCCTTCACCAGGCAATGAGTGCCGATTGCGCCTCCGCCCCGAGTCAGCGTGCCGGACGGGACCAGCTCCGCCGACGCGATCGTCGTGTGGCCGAAGCGAAATGCGGTCGCCAGCTCGGTGCACGCCGCTAGACCGCCACCCTTGGCGGCCGGAAGCTGGAGAAGCAACTCGGCGGCGGCCGCATTGCCAGCGAGCGCGAAGCAGCCGAGAGCGATCCGGAAGGCGATGGTTGAGGAGACCACTTTAGGCGACCACGCGTCAGGGGCTGAGCTTCTGGTGGCCCTCGTGAAGGGGCAGCTGGCGCCCCGCCCAGTCGAGAACTCCCGTCAGGCCCTTGGGGAGCGTCACCTCGGCAACGAGGGCCTTGTCGTCCCGTTCGAGGTGCACCTCGATGTCGCCGAGCGGGTGCGGAACGCGGCCTTCTGCGCGCTTCAGCGGTCCGAGGGCCGGTGCGATCCGCACGGTACGCCAGCCGGGGGAATCCGGTCGCACACCGAGCACGGTCGCGAGCAGGCCGTAGTTGGGGTGGGCGCTCCAGGCGTGAGAGTCCGACCGGGTGGGCTCGGGATTCTCGGGTGTCGTCGTCAGGCCCATGGCAAGCATCCCCTGCCAGGGCGCGAGTCGCTCCACGTATCGGTCCGCCAGTCCGGCGGTCTTCAGCGCCTCGAACAGGTAGAAGCTGAAGTAGTACGTGGCCTGCGTGAGCGATGCGTCGTCGAGCACGCGCTCCATCACGGCGCGCGCCTGTTTCTCCGGTGCCGTGTCCGTCAGCACCGCCAGGATGTTGGTCTGCTGGCTGTACAGGTCGACGCCTGGCGCGTCTCGAAACAGGCCACGGTCGGCATCCCAGGCCTTTACCCGCACGGCCTCGCGCACGCCAGCGGCGCGCTTCCTGTCGCGCATCGCCTCGTCGGGCAAGCCGAGCGTGTCTTCCATTTGCGCTGCGCGTTCCAGGGCGTACACGTACAGCAAGCTGATCACCGTCGAGTGTCCGTCGCGCCCGCCGGGGGGAACGCCGCCCGGCCAGGTCGGCACCCAGTCGACGTAGGGCCACCAAGGGATCCCGCCGAGCAGCCCAGCATCGTCGACGCGCGCCTCGAACCATCCGATCACGCTCCGCACGCCAGGGAGCATGCTGCGCACGAACCCCGGATCCTCCCGGTGCATCCAATAGTCGTGCACCATGGCGATCCAGATCAGCGAGAACGTGGGGATGTACTGACCCAGATCGGACGGGTACCGACTCGCCGTGATCCCCTCGGGAATCCGCGAGAGGTCGAAGTGCTGGATCGCTTCCCGCACCAGGCGATCGTCCCCGCTCATGTAGAGGGATATGAGAGCCTGCACTCGCGTGTCGCCCACGTATTGGAGCTGCTCGTAGTACGGGGTGTCGAAGTAGGTCTCCCACGCACACAGCCGTGCGCCGCGCCAGTCCATCTGCCAAAGGTCGGCCAGCCAGGGCAGGTCGCTGTCGAACCGCGCGCGCAGCTCGAACGGGTAGGCCGTGAAGATGCCGTGGACGTCGTGGATGTGCAGCGGCGCGTCCTGCGTCTCGACTTCGAGCTCGACATAGCGGTAGGTCCGGAACCAGAGGGTCTGGAAGACCCTGTGCTCGCCGCCATCGGGGCGGAAGACGTCCTTGACGCCCTCGATCGTCTTGCCCTCGACCTCATTGCGGTTGCCCTTGAGGCCGGCGGCGTCCTTGAGCGCCTCCGCGTAGGTCAAGCTGATGGTGCTCCCCTTGCCGCCACTCGTCTCCACGACCGCATAGGCGTTCGTGAGGTGGGACTGATCGAGTAGTAGCCGGCCCCGAGAACGAGCGGACACGACCAGATCGCCGTCGCCCTTCAGAAAGCCTTCGTTCGCGTCGATGCCGCTCGAACGCCGGATGCGGGCGAAGCGCACCGGCTTCTCTTCCATCGGAGGGATCGAACGAGGAGCGAGCTGCCAGCCACCCGCCTGCCCGGTGAAGTCTGTGCCACGCAGCTGGATCCGCTCACTGCCCGCGCCGCGGCGGGACACGGCCGCCGGCCAGTCGGCGTCGGTGAAATCGAGCTCTCGCCAGCCCCATGGGTACAGACTCCCATCCACCGACTCGCCTGGGGGCGCAGCGTAGTACGTATGCAGCTCTACGGGAATCGGCGCGTAGCTCGGATTCTGGAAGACCCTCCACTCCGTGCCGCTGTTGACGACGGCCTCGCTGTCGCTGTCGCCCTGGAGCAGGAACGCAGTGCGCCGGCTGAATTGGGCCACGGGGCGGTGTTGTCCCCAGTTCCAGACGAGGGCGGCGAGCACATTGCGCCCGGCGTGGAGGTGGGGCGCGAGGTCCACCGTCTCGTAGCGCCAGTGCATCAGGTCCGAGCGCTGCGGTCCCGAGGAGACCTGCTCGCCGTTCACGAACAACCGGTAGCGGTTGTCTGCCGATACATGAACGACGAAGTGCTCGGGCCGAGAGGCGAGCTCGAACGTGCGCCGAAAGTGAAAGATGCCGTACTCCTGACCCGGAGCTGTCGGGTGCGAGATCCAGCTGGCCGCGGGCGCGTTGGCGAACACGCGAGGCTCCGGCCGCTGCGCCTCGCCCTGGGGTGGCAGGCCGGCCAGGAGCGCCAGAAGCAAGGCGAGCGTCGCGGCGGCTCGCCCCGGAAGGCTTCGTGACGCTCGGCGACGCGTTCCTGATGGCTCAGAAGTGTTGTCGACTCTGGTCGTCATCCTCCGGCTCAGTTCTTCTTCTTGGCCGCTTCCAGGCTGATCACGACCTTGACGTCATCGCCCAGGAGGAAGCCGCCCTGATCGAGGGCCTTGTTCCAGTTGAGTCCGTAGTCCTTCCGGTTCAGGACGGTTTCGACGGCGAAGCCAGCCTTGTCGTTGCCCCAGGGGTCCTTGCCGTAGCCCAGGAATTCGACCGGCAGACTGACTTGCTTGGCGACGCCGTGCATCGTGAGGCTGCCTTCCACGGTGAACTTGTCCTTGCCCGTGGAAGTGACCTTGCTGCTCTTGAAGCTGATCGTCGGGTACTTCTCGACGTCGAAGAAGTTGGGGCTGCGAAGGTCCTTGTCCCGGTCGGCAACGCTCGTGTCGATGCTGGCTGCGTTGATCGTGAACTCCACGGAGCTCGCCGCCGGGTTGGCGGCGTCGACGTTGATGGTCCCCGCCAGGTCGCTGAAGCGCCCGGTGACCCGGCTCATCATGTGCTTGATGGTGAAGAGCGCTTCAGAGTGCCCCTTGTCGATGACATAGGTGTCAGCGGCGACCGCGGGCGAAGCGGCGAGGAATGCGGCGGCCAGTATGGAAAGGCTACGAATGCTCATGTGGACTCCTTCCTATGCCCTCTTGCGTCAGTGGAGCTGGTCACCGCGCACCCCTCATCGACCCACGCTGGTGGTGCGTACCGGTGCCAACGCGCCCAGATAGTTACCGTAGCCGACCACGATCGTCGATGCGATGAGGGTCGCGAGCGCCAGAGCCAGCTTGGCGCGCGTGGAGACGCTGCTGCCACGCCATTCGTGGAGAAAGAGGCCCCAGAGCGAGCTGAAGATGATGATGCTCGCCATGTGCAGCGTCCAGCTCGAGAACTTGTAGCGGCCCATCTGCGTCTCGCCCATCGTGTAGAAGAAGAACTGCATGTACCACGTGACTCCGGCCGTGGCGCTCCAGAAGTAGTTCGAAGCGAGCGGAACGCGAGTTGCGAGCTTTTCGTTTGGCGCGTCTACCCCGATCTCCGGTCGCTGCGCCGGAAGCCGCGAGCTCAGATACTGGCGGCCCGTTCCGTTCCGCACGTTGAGCGCCACGCACCAGAGACAATTCGAGGTGAAGCCTCCCAGCAGCACGACGATCAGCTTGGGCAGTCCGGTCCAGATCGGCGCTGTCCCCCGGGCGAGCGAAGCTTCCGCCAGCGGCGTCGCCGCGTCGAGGGCGTAGGCGAAGCACGCGCTCATGACGCCGGAGAACGTCGCGACGAGAATGCCGCGGCCGAAGTTGAACTCCTTGACCGTCGTCTGCTTCTGCTCCGTCGTCGACTCGCGCTCCTTCGACATTCCCGCCCAGCCCGCGATCGCGATCCCGACGAGACAGACGAGGACGCCCAGCAGAACCATGCGTCCCGACCGCGTCCCAAGCACCGTGCTCGCAAACTCGCCGTGGAAGAGGGGAGGCATCAGGGTTCCGAAGGCGGCGCAATAGCCGAGCGCGACGGCCACTCCCAGGGACAGGCCGAGGTAGCGCACGGAGAGACCGAACGTGAGTCCGCCGAGACCCCACAGCGCGCCCCAGAACCAGGTCCAGCCGAGGGTCGATGCCGATGTCTCGCCGAGGACCCCCATGAGGTCACGGGTGTTCAGCGAGGCGAGGACCCAGGGCGCGATGACCCAGCTGAAGAAGCCGCCGACCAGCCAGTAGACCTCCCACGCCCAGTTCTTTACGTTTCGATAGGGCACGTAGAAGCTGCCTGCTGCGAGGCCACCGAGCCAATGAAAGGTGACCCCCAGGAAGGGGTTCGCGGTCATAGCCAGCGCTCGATGTGGAACACCTCCTGGAGCTCTGCCGCGAACGGGCTGTCGTCGGGATTCGACGGCATCAGTTCGCGCATGTAGTGCCACCACCGCTTGCAGACGTCGGTATCGGCGATGGCCGTCCAGCGCTCCTCGCTCTCGATCTCCGCGTACGCGAAGAGCTCGCTCGTGGTCGTGTCCAGGTAGATCGAGTAGCTGCGCACCCCATGCGCGAAGAGCGTCTCTTCGAGGTCCTTCCAGATGGGATTGTGCCGACGGGTGTACTCGTCGTGCTTGTCCTTGTGCACGGACATCTTGAAGGCCTTGCGGATCACCCGTTGCTCCTTGGTCGCGTGCGTTCCTGGGGTGCTGCGGCGGCGGCGCCGTTAGACGATTCCAACTCCGACCCGCGTGCTCGCGGGCCGTTGTCTTGCTGCCTGCTGGCGGTAACCGCTGGCGCGGTAGACGGCAATCGGGTCGATCGCCCCACCGGCGCGGTGGCGAGCCATTCCCAGCACGGGTTCGACATCCGTATGGAACGCGCGCTTGAGCGCGTGCAGCGCCATGAGCGGATCGTTTCGCTCCTGGCATTCCGAGAGCTGTACCCGGTCCACGCTGTGCGCCTGCACGAAGGCTCGGACGAGCTCGGCAGCGCTCGTGATCAGCGACTCGATCGGGTCCGTGACGTTGTGTGACTGGTCGAGCATGTAGGCGGGGTCGAAACCTGGCACCTTCTCCAGTTCGGCGTCGACCAGCTCGTTGAAGATCAGGAACAGCTGGAAGGGCTTGATCGAGCCCGCGTCGAGGTCGTCGTCGCCATACTTGCTGTCGTTGAAGTGGAAACCCGCAAGCTTCCCGAACTGGATCAGCCGAGCCACGATCATCTCGATGTTCACGTTCGGCGCGTGGTGCCCCAGGTCCACCAACGAGAAGGCCCGCTCGCCGAGCTCGCGCGTGCAGTGGTAGCTCACTCCCCAGTCGTTCAGAACCGTGGAATAGAAGGCGGGCTCGTAGAGCTTGTGCTCGATGAAGAGCCGGAAGCCGTCCGGCAGCGCGCGATAGATCTGGCGCAGGCTGTCGAGGTACCGGTCCAGAGCCTTTCGGGTGTGGACCTGTCCGGGGAAATTACCGCCGTCGCCGATCCAGACGGTATGCGAACGGGCCCCCAGCTGTTCTCCGAGCGCCAGGCATTCGAGGTTGTGTTCGATGGCCTGCCGGCGCACGGCGGGATCCGTATGGGTCAAGCTGCCGAACTTGTACGAGAGCCGCTGGCCCGCTTGATCCTGGAAGGTGTTGGAGTTCATCGAATCGACGTAGAGCCCACGCGCGGTCGCGAAGGAGCGCAGCTCGCTCGCGCTGTCCGGTTGGTCCCACGGGATGTGCAGCGAGATGCCGGGGGTCGAACGCGTGAGCTTGAAGATCACTTCGCAGTCTTCGACCTTCTCGAAGACATTTCGAGGCTCGCCGGGTCCGGGGAAGCGCGCGAACCGTGTGCCTCCGGTGCCGACGCCCCACGAGGGCACCGACACGTGGAAGGCCATCGCCTTCTCGGTCAAGGTTTCGATGTCGATCCCGCGGCGCGCGAGCTGACGCTGAAGATGAGCGTAGTCGTCCTCGAGCGCCGCGAGCCTCTCCCGATTCTCGGCAACGATGTGCTCGGCATCCAGCTCGAAGCGCATGGCGCCTCCGCGATCCCACCAGTCTCAGCGTGTGGAACGGTCAACTCTCTCGTCCTCAGCAAACGCAAGCACGAGAGCGGCCGGTCCTCGCGGGGTGCTCGGCGGGGTGGGGTGACCCGCTGGTCCCGTTTCCTCCCTGGAGGCGAGGCAGTTTTTCGAGGAGCGCGGTGGTCTGACAAGCGACTTCCTCTTCGGCTTCGACGTTCCTCCTGGTGCAACGAGGCCGAACCCCGCCTCAGGCCAGACTCTTCCATACAGCAGAGCAAGTTACGTGGCTACCGTGGGCTGGGATCGTCAACGAACGAGGCCGCCGTCGCGCGCGTGCGTGTTATGTTCTACGAAACGCAGCCGCGGGCGGTATACAACGCTTCGTTCCGCGACTGATCGAGAGAGGGTGAGTCGATGCCAGAGTCCACCGGGGCTTCCTACATCGTGAGATCGGTCGTGCACGCCTACCAGGTTCTCAAGGCCTTTCAGTCGTCAGGCGAAGCGCTGAGGCTGCGCGACGTCGTCCAGCGGACAGGTCTCGGCAAGGGGCTGTGCTTCCGCCTCCTGCACACACTCCACCACGTCGGGATGGTCGAGAAGGTCGACGCGACGAGGTATCGCCTGACTTCGGAGATCGGACGCCGCAGACGGCACCGGATCGGCTATGCCGCGCAGGGCCAGAGCACCTCCTTTCCCCGCGAGGTGCTCGCGGGCCTGCAACGCGCGGCGGATCGCGAGAACGTCGAGCTGATCGTCCTCGACAATCGCTACCAACCGAAGGTGGCGCTGCGAAATGCCGAGCACCTGGTCCGGGAGCGCGTCGATCTCGTGATCGAGTTCCAGACGGACGAAGCCGTCGCGCCGGCCATCGCATCCACGTACCTGGAAGCGGGCATCCCGCTCATCGCCATCGACGTGCCCCATCCCGGTGCCACGTACTTCGGGGCCAACAACTACCAGGCCGGCCTGCTCGCGGGGCGGTACCTGGGGCTATGGGCGAAGAACCACTGGCACGGCCGAGTGGACGAAGTGCTGCTGCTGGAGCTGGCCCGCGCGGGTTCGCTCGTCCGCGCGCGCATGGCCGGTGCATTGGCTGGGCTCCGGGAAAGCCTGCACGAGGCCGTGGATGCGAGCCCCGTGGTCTCGATCGATTGTGACGGCCAGTTCAACACGGCGCTCGAGAAGGTTCGCAAGCACATCCGGCGAACCCAGGCCCGCTACGTGGTGGTCGGGGCGGCGAACGATCCGAGCGCACTGGGCGCCACGCGGGCCTTTCAGGAGGCCGGCCAGGCCGGCAGCTGTGCGGTCGTCGGGCACAACGCGGAGCCCGACGCCCGGGCGGAGCTGCGAGAGCCGCGGACGCCGTTCGTGGCTTCGGTCGCCTTCTTCCCCGAGCGATACGGAGACGGGCTGATCAAGCTGGCCTTCGACATCCTCGCGCACCGCCCGGTTCCGCCCGCCCTCTTCACTCATCACCAGCTCGTCACGACCGCGAACGTCGACCACCTCTATCCGAACGACGCGTTGCTCGGGGGGACCGCGCGGGCAGCCGGCTGAGCCGCTCTTGGCGCGAAGTCCCGACGCTCACCGGAACTTGATCAGCGCGCCGCCCCGGACGCGACTGATCCGTTCCGGGTCGGGGCGCGCCCGCATCAAGTTGTTGCGCGCGACGCGCGAGTGCTCTCGCGCAACGCTCTCGGCTCTCGCCCCATCCCGTTCCTCGATCGCCTCGACGATCGACCGGTGGTGCTCGAGCGCGACCGGTCGGATGCGCTGCTCCTCGGCCTGCTCCCTCTCGCCGAATACCAGCGCCCCCGGCGCGGCGAACGGGAGAGCCGTGATCGCCTCGAGGCTGCGCAGCAGCATAGGGCTACGCGCCAGGCGCCACAGCTCGTCGTGGAACGCCTGGTTGAGCTCGAGATAGCGGACGAACTCCTCGACCTTGCCCACACCGACGCCTTCCATTTCGACACAGAGCGCCCGCAGCCGGGACAGCTCGGCCGCTTTGCGGTAGCGCTGGGCCGCGAGCCGAGCGGCGATCCCCTCGAGGGCGCCGCGGATCTCGATCACGTCCCAGATGTCGGCGAGCGTGAACTGCCGCACCGAGAATCCGCCTGCGGGCAGCGCTTCGAGGAGGCCTTCGTGGGCGAGGCGGTTCAGCGCGTGGCGTACCGGGGTTCTCGAAGCGCCGAGACGCGCGGCGAGAGCCAGCTCGGTCAGACGTTGTCCGGCGGCGAAATCGCCGCGCAGGATGATCTCGCGTAACGCCAGCACGGCGCGTTCCGTCTGCGACGCTGCGTCGTTCGCTCCGTCGAGCGTCCGACGGTCCGAGGTCGCCATCGCGGCGATGGTAGCCGTGCCGTGGACAGGGACTCAAGGTGGAGCTGTCGGCGAAGGTGTAATGAGGCTGTAAGAGAAACCGGACGAGAGGGCCACTTCGGACGGCTCTGCCGTCCGCCCGCGAGTCCTTGTATACAAGGCTGCCCTGTGAGTTTTGTCAGGCAGAACAGAAGGCCTCGCAGGCAAGCTTGTCCTGCCGGAATGTCAGGGCGTGCGAAATTTGGAAAAAGCCATTCATCACAAGGCGCAGACCTGATCGCTCCTTCCCGAGTGGCGTTTCACGAGACGGAACGCCAAGGCGCACGCCAATGGCGCTTGACCCTCTGGAGCCCCCGGCTTGAAAGTTCGCCTCACCACGCCATGAGTCCTGTCGTTCGGGTCGATCGCCCCTGGCGCTGATGCATTTGTGGCAGAGGCCGGGCGGCTCGCATTCATGACGAGGGCAGTGACGCCTTGGTGGGCGTCTGCAGGCGGGCATTGGGAGGAGGATTATGAGGACACGAGGGCTGCTGCTGGGTGCCGTGCTTGCCCTGCTCGCCATGGCAGACACGGCCGGAGCACAAACGGCCACGGGCCAGATCACCGGCACCGTCAAGGACACGACCGGCGCGGTTGTGCCGGGTGCGACCGTCACCGTTCACAGTGACCTGACCGGCTTGACCCGTACGGCCGCGACGAACCCGAGCGGAGACTACTCGTTCCCGCTCCTGCCCACCGGCGTGTACTCGGTGAGCGCCGAGCTGCAGGGCTTCAGCGTCGCCAAGCGAGTGGGGATGCGGCTCAACGTCGATCAGGTCGCCCGCATCGATCTGACGCTGGCTGTGGGCGCCGCGAGCGAGACGGTCGAGGTGAAAGCGGCCACGGTCGCGCTCGACACAGAAACGCCACCGTCGGCCAGGTGATCACCGAGAAGCAGATCACCGACCTGCCGCTCAACGGTCGGAACTTCCTGTCGCTGCTGTACCTGGGTGCAGGGGCGGTAACGACCGACGGGGAGCAGGGCGCGATGCGACAGGGCGTCGGCGAGCGCGATCAGCCTGCATGGGTGCCCGGCCGACCTCCAACAACTTCATGATCGACGGAACGGCGAATGTCGACACGGCCCTCGGCACTCCAGCCGTGATCCTGTCGGTGGACGCCATGGAGGAGTTCAAGGAGCAGAACGAAGACCTACTCGGCGGAGTACGGCTTCAGCGCCAACCAGATCAACCTGGTGAGCAAGTCGGGCACCAACGAGTTCCACGGCTCGCTGTTCCACTTCGGCCGGAACGAGGGGCTCGACGCCAAGAACTTCTTCGACCCCCACGACGCGCCGAAGCCCACGCTGGACCAGAAGCAGTTTGGCGGGACGATCAGCGGTCCGATCATCAAGAACAAGACCTTCCTGCTCGTCAACTACGAGGGCGCGCGGATCGATCGCGGGTCCAGCACGTTCTCCATCGTGCCGACGCCGGAGCAGTTGGCGGGCCACTTCCCGACACGATCATCGATCCCCTCACCGGCCAGCCCTTCCCGAACAACACGATCCCACAGGCGCGCTTCTCGCGCCTCGCCACTCGCCGATCAAGGACGGGTGGTACCCGGCCCCGAACACCAGCGCGCCCCAAGGCAACTATCAGTACGTCGGACGCTTCCCCAGACGCAGAACCAGTTCACCGTGCGCCTCGACCAGGACCTGGGCCGCTTTGGAAGAGTGTTCGTGACGCTTCACGAAGACGACGTACGAGAACACCTCCAGCGGGTCGGTGACCCCGGAGGTCGGAGACAACCTCTTCGTGCAAGACACGAAGAACTGGCAGGTCTCCCACACCTGGCCCATCAAGAGCAACGTCGTCAACGTTCTCCGCGTCGGCCGCCTGGAGGCCTTGGCCAACCAGGAGGGGAATGGTTGCGCCCAGGCGGACGTCGACTCCCTGGGCTTGACGGGCGTCTTCGACGCCATCCCCGACACGCAGAGGGGATGTCCCGGCGTCCTTGGCATGCAGGGATATGCGAGGCGCGGGCGGGGCCGTCAACGACTATACGGCCAGCAATCAACCCATGTGGGACATCAGCAACACGACCACGTGGGTCATGGGCAACCACACCCTCAACTTCGGCGCGAACTATCGGCAGTGGTCGCTCCAGAGAGACACGGCCGCCGGACCTGCTCGGCGACTTCGGGAACTTCAACATCGGCTTCCACCGGGAACGGGTCGCGGACTTCCTGCTCGGCTACTACGGCGGCGCCAGCGCTTCCAGCCCGGGCCCACTTCCAGTCCCCGGCGCGGCGGGCAACCCCTACGAGTTCAACTGGATGTACTTCGCCCCCTACATCCAGGACGACTGGAAGAGTGAGCTCCAAGCTCACGCTGAACCTCGGCCTCCGCTACGACTACCGCAACGTGCCCTACGAGACGAACAACCGCATGGCCTGGCGGAACCTGGACTACGCGCCGGGCGGCCTCCTCGTGGCCGACGAGAGCCTGGCAGCCGGCGGCTTCGTCGATGGCGCGCTACTACCAGGAAGCCGGGCGACGCAGCCCCGAGAACCCCGACCGCTACAAGGTCTTCGCTCCCCGGATCAGCTTCGCGTACCGTCCCGACCGCGTCCGGAGAACACGGTCATCCGGGGCGGCTACGGGATCTTCTACGACGCGGCCGAGCTGCGCGAGATCGACGGCGCCGCGGATATCTATCCGTACGTCAGCCGCGGAAACTACACGCAGACGCTCAGCCAGACGACACCGCTGCAGACGACCGACCAGTTGTTCCCGAGCTTCGCAGGCCGGCGGCCCGGCGACGCCCGCAGTCAACAGCTTCCTCGCCGTGAACCATGTCTCCGGAGCCCAGGAACCCCCACGTCCAGCAGTGGTCTCTCGGAGTCCACGCCAGCTGTCGCACACGACGACGGCGGAGCTGAACTACGTCGGCTGCCACGGGAACAACCTCCTGATGCGGATCAACATCGCCCAGGCTCTCCCCTACACGCCCGACAACCCACCGTTGCCGAACGCAAGCCGTTCCCGAACTTCGCCACCATAATCGACGCCGTCTGGAGCGGCTAGTCGGACTACCACGCCCTGAACGCGATGCTCACGCATCGTGGCCGCGGGTTGCTCTTGTCGGCCGCCTACACCTGGGCGAAGAGCACGGACAGCAAGTCCTCGGCCGCCGCCCTCGGAGCGAACGAGTCGGCCGGCTGGCAGGGGTTCCTGAACAACCACGACGTGGCGCGTGACCACGGCCTCTCCGTCGTTCGACGTGGCCCAGCGCTTCGTCGCGAGCTTCGTCTGGAACCTGCCCTTCGGGAAGGGTGAGCGCTTCGGCAACGACGCCTCCGGCCTGAAGAACGCGATCATCGGCGGCTGGCAGATGAACGGGATCTACCTCTGGCAGGGCGGCTTCCCGATCTCGATATTCGCGGCCGACGTGGGAGGCGTCCTCGACACCTTCGGCACCAACCGGGCCGACATCGTGGGCGACATCCACTCCGGCGGCGGCACGATCGAGCAGTGGTTCAACACCGCCGCCTTCGCCCAGCCCGCGCTCGGCTCAGTTCGGCAACTCCGGCCGCAGCATCCTCCGGGGGCCCGGCCAGAACAACCTGGACCTGAGCCTCTTCAAGAACTTCTACCTTCCCCAGAACTCGACCCTGCAGTTCCGCGTGGAGGCCTTCAACGCGTTCAACCACCCGCAGTTCCTGGGCGTGTCGCAGAACATCAGCGCCGCGAACTTCGGGGTGGTCACGTCCGCCCGGGACGGCCGCATCGTCCAGTTGGGAGCGAAGCTCCTCTGGTGAGGGACCCGGGAGGACGCCCGCCAGGCCCGCGACGGGCCTGGCGGGCGCGTCGTCCGGCCAACGTCACGTGCCTACCCCACGTCGTGCGGGGTACAACCTCCCCATGAGGCGCTCATCCTGATCTTGTTCTCGCTTTGGTCTGGCGATCCCGTCGGCCCACGCCCAGGCCCCCGACGCCGCACGCTCGACCGATACGCCGCGAAGAGGCGCAGCGGGCTCTCGCGGAGAAGCGCTACGACGCAGCCGCCCGCGCCTACGAGAAGCTTCGGGATCTGTCGCCGCAGACCGCGGAGGTGCACGCCCAGCTGGGGCTGATCTACTTTCAGCAGCACGCCTTTGCCAAGGCCGTTCCCGCCCTGCGCCAGGCGTTGAAGCTCCAGGCCGGCCTGCCCAAGGTGGACATCCTGCTCGCCCTGTGTCTGTCCGAGCTGGGCCAGTACCAGGAGGCGCTGCCTGGGCTGCGCAACGCGTTCAAGCAGACCGCCGATGATCCCCTGCGTCGGCTGGCGGGCCTGCAGCTGACGCGCGCGTACACCGATCTCGAGCAGGACGACATGGCGGTCGAGGTGGCGCTGGAGCTGAGCCGGCTGTACCCGAACGATGCCGAGGTGCTCTACAACGGGATCGCCTGTTCGCGAACTTCGCCTACCTGCAGACGATGAAGCTGCGGAAGGTCGCGCCCGACTCGGTCTTCATGCATCTGGCGGCGGGGGAGGCCAACGAGAGCCAGGGCTACTACGACTCGGCGATCCGGGAATACCGCGAGGTCCTGGCCCTCGGTCCGAACCGGCCCGGGATCCATCTCCGCATCGGTCGGTCTCTCCTGTCGCGTGCCAAGCAGCTGTCGGGCGCCGACGCGTCGAGCGCCCGGACGGAGGCCGTGAAGGAGTTCGAGGCGGAGCTGCGTCTCGATCCCACGAGCGCGAACGCCGCCTACGAGCTCGGGGAGATCCACCGGCGCGCCGGGCGAGCTCGACGAGGCCAAGCGCCTCTTCGCCCAGGCCGCGGTTGCGCACTATCCCGACTTTCGGAAGCCCACCTCGGGCTCGGGCGCGTGCTCTCGCCACGGGCAAGGCCGAACCGGCGCTCCCTCACATGCGCAAGGCCATAGCCCTCGACCCGGAGGACGACGTCGCGTACTACCAGCTGTCGCGGGCTTACCAGGCGCTCGGCAATGTGGCCAAGCAGCAGGAGGCGCTCGCTAGGTTCCAGGCGCTGCGCGCGCGCAGGCAGGAGCGGGACCCGATCGCGTCTGCCCGTTCAGGCGACAAAGCAGGAGCTCGAGCCTTCGGAGGGGCCGCCCTAGGCGATGGCCGAGACCGATCGAGTCCAAACCGAGACGAGAACGACGAGGAGCTTCCCTTGCGAATGACGAGAATCGGTGCATTGGTGATCCTCATCGGCCTCGCCTGCTCACCTGCCCCCGTGAGGGCCTCGGCCGCCCCGCCGCCACAGCTCGTCGCCCTGCGTACGGAGTACAAGGAAAACCCCCTCGGCATCGACGTGCGAAGGCCCCGCCTGAGCTGGCAGCTCACGTCCTCGGGCCGAGGCGTCCGCCAGTCGGCCTACGAGATCCGCGTCGCGCGCAGCGAGGCTGCTCTCCGAAGCGGACGCGACCTCGAGTGGACCTCCGGCCGCGTGGCCTCGGACGAGTCCACGCAGCGCGCCTACGAGGGCCCGGCGCTTCAGTCCAGGCAGCGATATCACTGGCAGGTCCGTGTCTGGGACGGCAGCGGCACCGCATCGGCCTGGAGCGCCCCCGCGTATTGGGAGATGGGGCTCCTCGAGCCGTCCGACTGGAGGGCGAGTTGGATCGAGCCCGACCTGCAGGAGGACGTGAAGACCAGCGGGCCGTGCCCGATGCTGCGCCGCGCCTTCAAGCTCGGCGGCGAGGTCGAGCGCGCACGGGCATACGTGACGAGCCACGGCCTCTACGACGCTGCACCTGAACGGCCGGCGGGTCGGCGATCAGCTCTTCACGCCCGGCTGGACGAGCTACAACAAGCGCCTGCAGTACCAGACCTACGACGTGACGTCCCTGTTGAGAACCGGCGACAACGCGGTGGGCGTATTGCTCGGCAACGGCTGGTACCGGGGCTATCTCGCGTGGGAGGGCCAGCGGAACATCTACGGAAGCCGCCTCGGCCCTGCTTTGTCAGATCGAGGTCGCATACAAGGACGGGCGAAAGGAATCGTTCGGAAGCGACCCTGGCTGGAAGACAGCCACCGGGCCGCTACTGATGTCCGAGCTCTACCACGGTGAGACCTACGACGCGCGCCTCGAGAAGGCGGGCTGGACGTCGCCCGGCTTCGACGATCGGCAGTGGGCAGGCGTGACGGTCGCGAATCACCCGAAGGACGACCTCGTAGCCCCTGCCGGACCGCCGGTGCGACGCATCGAAGAGCTGAAGCCCGTGAAGATCTTTAGGACACCGGGCGGCGACACGGTCGCTGACCTCGGCCAGAACCTCGTGGGCTGGGTCCGACTCCGCGTGCAAGGGCCCGCGGGGACGACCGTGACCCTTCGACACGCTGAGGTCCTCGACAAGCAGGGGAACTTCTACACGGAGAACCTGCGCAAGGCGAAGGCCACCTTGCAGTACACCTTGAAGGGCGGTGGCCCGGAGACCTTCGAGCCGTTCTTCACCTTCTTCGGGTTCCGCTATGTGGCGGTGGACGGGTTCCCCGGTGAGATCACGGCCGACGCTCTGACCGGCATCGTCGTCCATTCCGACATGGCGCGCGCGAGCCAGTTCGAGACTTCCAAGGCGCTCGTCAACCAGCTCCAGCACAACATCATCTGGGGCCAGAAGGGCAACTTTCTCGATGTGCCCACGGACTGCCCCCAGCGCGACGAACGCCTGGGCTGGACGGGCGACGCCCAGGCTTTCTCGCCCACCGCAGCCTTCAACATGGACGTGGCCGCATTCTTCACGAAGTGGCTCGCGGACATGGCCGCCGACCAGTTCGCGAGCGGAGCCGTACCCCACGTGGTGCCCAACGTGCTGCCGCAGTTCGCGGGGCGCGACCCCGGCGGCGCGGCGGGCTGGGCCGATGCAGCCACGATCATTCCCTGGACATGTACCTCGCGTACGGCGACAAGCGGATCCTGGAAGACAGTACGAGCAGCATGGCGCGCTGGGTGGAGTACGAGCGGACGCGCGCGGGCGACGACTTCATCTGGGACGGCGATTTCCACTTCGGAGACTGGCTCGCCTTCGCTCTCCGCGCGGGATGGCCGCAAACGACTACCCGGGCGCGACCACGGGCAAGGACTTCATCGCCACTGCGTTCTTCGCGCATTCGACGGACCTGCTCCGTCGCACCGCGCTCGTGCTGGGCAAGACCGATGACGCCGCTCGCTACGGCGGAGCAGCTGGCCAAGATCAAGGCTGCCTTCCGCCGGGAGTTCGTCACTCCGGGCGGGCGCGTGGGCGAGGGCACCCAGACGGCCTATGCCCTGGCCCTCCAGTTCGACCTGCTGCCCGAGGAGCATCCGGGCGGAAGCCGCCGAGCGGCTCGCCCAGGAGGTTCGGACGCGGAAGCACCTCACCACGGGATTCCTGGGCACGCCTTACCTGTGCCACGTGCTCAGCCGCTACGGATACCTGGACGAGGCCTACTTGCTGCTCAATCGCGAGGAGTACCCGTCGTGGCTCTATCCCGTGACGCAGGGGGCCACCACTATCTGGGAGCGCTGGGACGGGCAGAAGCCGGACGGCACGTTCCAGGACGACGGCGATGAACTCGTTCAACCACTACGCCTACGGCGCGATCGGCGAGTGGATGTACCGCGTCATCGCCGGCATCGAGATCGACGAAGCGGCTCCGGGCTACAAGCACATCCTCATCCAGCCGCAGCCAGGGCGGAGGCTTCACGAGGGTAGCGGCCAGCCACGAGACACCCTACGGCAAGGTGGGCTCGGCTTGGACGCTGCAGGACGGCCGCTTCGAGCTTGCCGTCGAGGTGCCCCCCAACACGAGGGCGACGGTGCGCCTGCCGAAGGCGAGCCTCGGAAGCGTGACGGAGGGTGGAGGCCCGCTCGGCGCCGGGTAACGGCATCGCGGGCCAGCAAACAGGATGGGAAGGATGCCGTCGTAGAGGTCGGCTCGGGCCGTTATCGGTTTTCCTACACGGAGGCGCGATGAAAGCCGTGGCTTCGCCGGCTCGTGACTCTCACCGTCGTTTTCGCGTGCGCGGAGCTCGTCAACCCCGAGCTCCGGACCACCGCGCCGCCGAGGACTCCCTGGAGGCTGGCTTTGCGGACGCCCCCCAGTGCCGCCCGGCCTCGAGTCTGGTGGCACTGGATGAACGGCAACATCACGCAAGAGGGGATCAAGCTCGATCTGGAGTGGATGCAGCGAGTCGGGATCGGCGGCTTCCAGAACTTCGACGCGTCGCTCTTCCCGGATCAGGTCGTGGACAAGCGCCTCGTCTACATGACGCCCGAGTGGAAGGAAGCCTTCGCGTACGCGGCGACGCTCGCCGATCAGCTTGGACTCGAGATGGCGATCGCCGGCTCGCCGGGCTGGAGCGAATCGGGCGGGCCGTGGGTGACGCCGGCCCAGGCCATGAAGAAGGTCGTGTGGAGCGAGACTCGTGTCGAGGGCGGAAGGAACATTCACGGGCGTTCTACCGAAGCCGCCGACGACCACGGGCCCTTTCCAGAACGCGCCTCGCATCGATCTCATCGTCCGTCCTGTCGCGCCAGGCGCCGCCGCCACGCCCCGAGTTCTATCGGGACAGCGCGGTCATTGCCTATCGGCTGCCGCCTGGGGACGTGCCGATGGCCGACTTGCGCCCCGTCGTCACCTCGAGCGGGGGGACGATCGACGCATCGCTGCTGGCCGACGGGGATTTCGTCAAGGCGACTGCCCTCCCGATGGCGCCGGTCGGCCAACAGGCGTGGGTCCAGTTCGACTTCGGAAAGCCCGCGAAGATCCGCGCCGTGTCGCTCGCCATCGCCGGCTTCAAGTGGCCGTTCGGCCCTCCGCCAGCCGGGACCCGACCTCGAAGCGAGCGACGACGGAAGAGAGTTCAGGAAGGTCGTCAACATTCCGCGGAGTACATCGGTGCAGAACACGGTGTCCTTTGCGCCGGTTCAGGCGCGGTATCTTCGCGTGACGTTCGTCACGCCTCCGCCGCCACCGCGCATGGACATCGACCTCCCGCTGCCTCCTCCACCCACCGAGCACCAGATTGCCGAGCTCGTACTGCACTCCGGCCCACGCGTGACGCGCTTCGAGGAGAAGGCGGCTTTCGTGCCGCTCGCCGGGCTCTCGGACATGGAGACGCCGGCGGTGGCCACGACTGACGCCGTGGTCAAGAGCGAGGTCGTCGACCTGACGTCCAAGATGGGCGCCGACGGCTCGCTTGACTGGACCGCTCCCGCAGGTCAATGGATCGTCCTCCGCATGGGCTACTCGCTTCTCGGGGTCACGAATCATCCGGCCTCTCCCGAGGGGACCGGCTTCGAAGTCGACAAGCTGAGCGCCGAGCACGTGAAGAGCTACATGGACGCCTATCTCGACAGCTACAAGAGCGCCGTCGGTCCGCTGATGGGAGCGCGCGGACTCGGCTTCCTCATCAGCGACAGCTAGGAGGCCGGGGCACAGAACTGGACCGACAACATGGTCGAGGAGTTCAAGAAGCGGCGCGGCTACGACCTGCACCCGTGGCTGCCGGTGCTCACGGGCCGTGTGATCGAGAGTGCAGAAGCTTCCGACCGGTTTCTCTGGGACTTCCGGAGCGCGCTCGGGGACATGCTGGCGGAGTATCACTACGACCAGATCACGGCGATCCTCAAGCAGCGTGGCATGGGCCACTACGGCGAGTCGCACGAGGCCGGCCGCGCACTCGTCGGAGACGGAATGGAGGTCAAGCGGACGAACGACGTCCCGATGTCGGCGATGTGGACGCAGAGCCCGGGCGTCAACGCCGAGCAGCACCAGTACAACGCCGACATTCGCGAATCGGCCTCGGTCGCCCATCTCTACGGCAGGAGCTTCGTCGCGGCCGAATCGCTGACCGCCGGGTCGGGCGCCTGGGCCTGGTGTCCAGCAACCCTCAAGCCCACCGCCGACAAAGAGCTGGCGATGGGGCTGAACCGATTCGTCATCCACACTTCCGTGCACCAGCCCCTGCTCGACAAGGGGCCGGGTCTCAGCCTCGGCCCCTTCGGTCAGTGGTTCACGCGCAATGAGACCTGGTCCGAACAGGCCAAGGCGTGGGTCACGTACCTGGCCCGCAGCTCGTTCCTGCTGCAGCAGGGCCGTTTCGTGGCCGACGTCCTCGTACTACTACGGCGAGGACTCGAACGTGACCGCCCTCTTCGGCGCCAAGGCTCCGCCCGTGCCCGGCAGGCTACAACTTCGATTTCGTCAACGCTGATGCGCTCACTCACATCGTCTGACGGTTGCAGACGGCCAGCTCGCGACGCCGAGCGGCATGCGTTACCGCGTGCTCGCGCTCGATCCGAACAGCCGTCACATGTCGCTGCCCGTCCTGCGGAAGATACGAGAGCTGGTCGCGGCTGGCGCCGTCGTGGCCGGGCCGAAGCCGGCGTCGACGCCCAGCCTGAGCGACGACCAGGCCGAGTTCCGCCGGCTGGCGGACGAGCTCTGGGGGGCCGACGGCAAGGGTGCCAAGACCATCACGTCCGACGCCAGCCTGGGCGATGTCCTGTCGCGCCTCGGCGTGCCGCCCGACTTCGAGCACACGAAGCCACAGGCCGACACGGTGCTGCTCGCGGTCCATCGCTCGCTGAGCGACGGCGAGCTGTACTTCGTGAACAACCGCAACGACCGCGACGAGGACCTCGAGGCCACCTTCCGCGTGAGCGGGAAGGAGGCCGAGATCTGGCACGCCGACACGGGCAATCGCGAGCCGGCGTCCTTCAAGATCGCGAACGGGCGCACGACCGTGCCGCTGCACCTCGAGCCCTGGGGGGCGGTGTTCGTCGTCTTCCGAAAGCCCGCGGCGAGCTCCGCTCGCGCGCTGCCCGCTTCGACCGAGAAGGCTCTCGAGACGGTTGCCGGAGCCTGGGACGTCCGGTTCCAGTCGGGCCGTGGGGCTCCCGACCGCGTCACGCTCGACCCGCTCGCGTCGTGGAGCGCGAGCGCCGACGCCGGCGTGAAGTACTTCTCGGGCACCGCCACCTACACGAGGACGCTCGAGGCGGCGCCGGGCTGGTTCGTGCCGGGTACCCGCCAGTGGCTCGACCTCGGCGACGTGCAGAACCTTGCCGAGGTCTCCGTGAACGGAAAGGCCTCGGCGTCGTCTGGAAGAGGCCGTTCCGGGTGGACGTCACGGGAGCACTGAAGCCGGGCGCCAACGCCCTCGAGGTGAAGGTCACGAACCTATGGGTGAACCGCATGGTGGGCGACCGCCAGCCCGGTGCATCGACGCAGTACACGTTCACGAGGCCGGTCTTCTACAAGGCGGCCTCGCCGCTCCTGCCGTCCGGCCTCCTGGGCCCCGTCCGCGTATTGCAGGTGTCAGAACGATGACGGCGACGGCGATGACCGTCGGCATCATGCCGAAGAGCACGCGAAATCCGTACTTCGAGGACTGTAAGCTGGGCGCCGAGGAAGCAGCGGAAGAGCTGGGCTTCACGCTCAGCTGGGAGGGCCCACCCGAGGCGAATGCTGCCCACCAGGCGCGGATCGTGGAAGACTGGACGCGGGTGCGGCTGCCGGTCATCGCCGTGAGCGTCGAGAGCCGAGCGACGCTCAGTCCCGTGCTCAAGGAAGCGCGAGCGCGGGGCATCCGGATCCTGACGTGGGACTCCGACGCCGATTCGGAGGCTCGGGACTTCACTGTCGTGCATGCCACTCCGGAAGCGGTCGCGCACGCGCTCTCCTTCGAGGTCGGCAGGGTCCTGAGCGGGCACGGCAGCTTCGCGGCGATCACCTCGACCCTGTCGGCTCCGAACCAGAAGGCCTGGATCGCCGAGTTCAGGGCCCGGATCGCCAGGGAGTATCCCGCGCTCAAGCTCGTGGAAGTGGCGCCGTGCGACGACATCTCGGAAAACGCCCGACGCGAGACCGTGCGCCTCCTGGAGAGGCATCCCGACATCAAGGCCATCGTGGGGTTCTGCTCGCCCGCCGTTCCGGGAGCGGCCGAAGCGCTCAAAGCCGTCAAGCGATCGGACATCCGCGTGACCGGCGTGTCGCTGCCGTCTCTGTGTCGAGGCCACATCGAAGAAGGCATCGTCGACAGCGTGGTGATCTGGAAGACGCAGAATCTGGGCTATCTCGTCGGAGCCAGCGCCCATGCGCTGGCAACCGGTGGTCTCACGCCTGGCACCGTCTTGCTCAAGGCCGGTCGGCTGGGAACCGTGCTCGTGCAGAAGGACGAGATTCGCCTCGGGCGCTGTCACATCGTGACCCGCGGGAACCTCGCGCAGTTCAACTGACCTCGGGCACACCGGGAGGACTGATGCGCTTTGCCGTTCGTCGGCTAATGACGCTCCCGCTCGCCGTCGCCCTCGCCGCAGCACCAGCTTGTGCCGAGCCGGCGTCTAAAGCGCCGAAGCTGGACGTCGCCTGGACCCGGATCACGGGGATCTCGAAGAACGACGGCGACGCTGCAGGTCGTCGTGAACCCGCCGCTGCGACGGGGAACGCCCGTCCATGATAACGCGTCTCCAGGCGCTCAAGGACCTGGGCGCGGACTACGTTCGCTACGTGCCCTGGCTGCCGTATCCGAAGCTGGGAGTCGCGGAACTCGAGCCGCCGCGGGACGGCAAGACCTCCTGGGACTTCACGTTCATCGACCCCATGACCATCGATTTTCTGGAGGCCACGAAGGGCCACTCCTCGTCATTCAACTTCAGCACGATTCCCGCCTGGATGTTCGAGACCGAGAAGCCCGTCACGTACCCCGAGGATCCAGACGGCGTGATCTGGACCTACACCCAGGGTCGGAGACTCCGCGACCCGAGCGGGAAGCAGGTCGCGGACTACTACGCGCGGCTCCTCTCCTGGTACACCAACGGAGGCTTCACCGACGAGCTCGGCAAGCGTCACGAGTCCGGCCACCAATACAAGATCGCCTACTGGGAGGTGCTGAACGAGACCGACCTCGAGCGGAACCTCTCTCCCGAGGCCTACGCGAAGCTGTACGACGCGGTGGTGACGGCCATGAAGGCGGTGTCGCCCGAGACGAAGTTCGTCGGCCTGGCGCTGGCCTACCCGGCAGGTACCCCGAGCACTTCGAGTACTTCCTGAATCCGGCGAACCACGAGACCGGTGTCCCCCTCGACTTCATCTCCTACCACTTCTACGCCGTGCCGACGCCCGACCAGGCCCCCGAGCTCCAGCCGCACATGTTCTTCGCGCAGGCCGACGGCTTCCTAACACCGTTCGCTACGTCGAGCAGGTCCGCAAGCGGCTGTCTCCCGCGACTCGCACCGCCATCAACGAGATCGGCGCCATCTCCGCGGACGACCTCATGCAATTCAGCCCGCCCACGTGCCGCAGCCGATCCCCGCTTCGTACTGGAACCTGACGTGCGCGATGTACGCGTACCTCTTCGGCGAGATGACGAGGATCGGCATCGACGTGGCGGGGGAGTCGCAGCTCGTCGGCTACCCGACGCAGTTTCCGAGCGTGTCGATGGTCGACTGGACGAACGGCAAGCCGAACGCGCGCTTCTGGGCGTTCAAGCTGCTCAAGGACAACTTCGGCCCGGGCGACACGCTCGTCGAGACGAAGCTCGAAAGCCCCTACGTCTACGCCCTGGGCGTCGTGAAGCCCGACGGTAAGAGGAGGCTTCTGCTCGTCAACAAGCGCGACCGGGAAGCGGCTCTCGCCGTGGCCGGAGCGGCGGGCGGCCGCATCGACTTCGTCGACGCGACCACGAAGTTCGACCCGCCCGGGTCGCAGAAGCTGGAAGGAGACGTGGTCGCGCTGCGGGGGCTGGCCGTCGCGGTGCTGACCCTACCGTAGGAGCCTGCACCTGGAGCCTCGGAGGACGCGTCATGTCGAATGAGGTGGCGTCCGCGGACACGCTGCGTGTCGGCCTGTTCGGCATCGGGCTCGACGCCTACTGGCCGCAGTTCGCCGGACTCGAGGAACGGCTCGAGGGCTATCTTGAGCGAGTCGAGGAGAAGCTGCAGCAGCCCGGCGTGGAGGTCGTCAACCTCGGCCTGATCGACACGCCGGAGAAGGCCTTCGACGCCGGCCATCGCGTTCCGCCAGGCCGACGTCGACCTGATCTTCCTGCACGTGACGACCTATGCCCTGTCGTCGACGGTCCTGCCGGTGGTGCGCCGGGCCAAGGTGCCCGGTGATCATCCTCAACCTGCAGCCGCGGCCCGGCCATCGACTACGCCGTCGTTCAACCGGCTGGGCGACCGGACGAAGATGACCGGCGAGTGGCTGGCCTACTGCTCGGCCTGCCCCGTGCCCGGAGATCGCCAGCGTCTTCAACCGGGCGAGGATCCCGTTCCACCAGGTCACCGGGCATGCTCGACGACGATCCCGCCTGCTGGGACGAGGTCGGCCGAGTGGATCGACGCGGCGCGCGTGGCCCACGTGATGGAGCACAACCGGCTCGGCGTGATGGGCCATTACTACGGCGGCATGCTCGACATCTACTCGGACCTGACGCAGCATTGCGCCGCATTCGGCGGGCACGTCGAGATCGTCGAGGTCGACGAGCTGGCCCACCTGCGCACCGAGGTCGACGCGAGCGCAGATCCGCGAGCGCGTGGCGCAGTTCCACGAGGCGTTCGACGTCCAGGCCGACTGCCCGCCGGCCGAGCTCGACCGCGCGGCGCGGACCTCGGTCGCGCTGGACCGGCTCGTCGACGAGCACCGGCTGGGCTCGCTGGCCTACTACTACATGGGCGTGGGCAACCCGGCGAACGAGGACGCGATCAGCTCGATCATCCTGGGCAACTCGCTGCTGACCGGCCGCGGCATTCCCGTGGCCGGCGAGATGGAGATCAAGAACGTCCAGGCGATGAAGATCCTCGACAGCTTCGGCGCCGGCGGCTCGTTCACCGAGTACTACGCCATGGACTACCGCGACGACATCGTGCTGATGGGCCACGACGGCCCGGGCCATATCGCCATCGCCGAGGGGAAGACCAAGGTCCGGCCGCTCGCAGGTCTATCACGGCAAGGTCGGCCGCGGGCTGTCGGTGGAGATGTCGGTGCGGCACGGGCCGGTCACGCTGCTCTCGGTGGTGCAGACGGTGGACGGACGGCTCGAGCTCCAGGTGGCCGAGGGCGAATCGGTCGCCGGGCCGATCCTCGAGATCGGCAACACCAACAGCCGCTACCGGTTCCCGCTCGGGGCGCGGCGGTTCGTCGAGGAATGGAACCGCCACGGCCCGGCGCACCACTGCGCGGTGGGCGTCGGCCACCTGGCATCGAAGATCGAGAAGCTGGGAAGCCTGCTGGGAATGAACGTCACGCGGATCTGCTAGGGCCGACTCGAGAAGCGCCTAATGAAGGCCTGGATCACCGCCGCTCTCTGCTGCTTCCTCGCCACGAGCCTGCGAGGGGGGGACGCATCGCCCCTGATTCCGGTCGAGCTGCGCTGCGACTCCATGGTCGACCCTCTCGGCGTGGACTCGGCGCCACCCACGCTGTCCTGGAAGCTGCAAGGCGACGGGACCCGCGCGCTCCGGCAAGCCGCACGGCAGATCCTCGTGGCCTCGAGCGTCGAAACGCTCGCGGCAAACCGGGGCGATGTCTGGGACAGCAACCGCGTCGAGTCGAGCGGGCAGCTCTACGTGCCATACGGCGGCCGACTGCTCCGCACGGCCGAGGCGGTCTTCTGGAAGGTTCGCGTCTGGGACGGCGACGGCCGCGCTTCGGCCTGGAGCGCGCCGGCACGCTGGACCATGGGCGTGCTCGAGCCGGGCGAGTGGAAGGCGAAGTGGATCACCGCCCTGTCGCTCCTGGCATGGGTGCGACCGCGGCTCGGCTATCGCTCCGAAGAGTCGGACGACCCGAACACGACGAAGTGGGTGCAGGTCGACCTGGGATCTGCAGAGCCGATCGACGCGGTGCGCTTCTACGCGATACGTCACACGATGCCGGAAGGATACGGCTTCCCGCCACGCTTCAAGGTGGAGGCGGCGAGCCGGCGCGACTTCGCCGACGCCGTGCTCCTCGCCGACTTCCGCGACAAGGAGGACTCGTCCTCGGCGACGCTCGTCAGCGTGCCAGCGGCAGGCCGAAGCGCGCGCTACGTGCGCCTGACTGCGACGCGCCTGCGCGTGTTCGGCGGGAAGGCCTGCCTGGCCTTGAGCCAGATCGAGGTACTGGCCGGGGGCCGGAACGTGGCGGCGGGTGCCACAGTGACCGCGAGCGACAGCGTCGAGCAAGCGCCATGGTCCGGGGCGTCCGCGACGGACGGGCTTGGCCTGCCCGGCGCGAACCCGCTTGCGAACAGCACGCTGCTGTTGCGCCGCGAGGTCGTGGTCCAGCCCGGATTGAAGCGAGCCCTGGCAAACGTGTGCGGGCTCGGCCACTACGACATGACGGTCAACGGCGCTCGTCTCGGCGCGGCCCTCCTGAAGCCCGGCTGGACGGACTACGACAAGAGGGGCCTCTACGACACCTACGACGTCACGACCCTGCTTCGCCCCGGGGCGAACGCCGTCGGCCTGCTGCTCGGCAACGGGATGTACAACGTACAGGAAGGCCGCTACCAGAAGTTCGTGTCGCCGTTTCGTCCCCTGACTGCGATCGCGCAGCTGCGGCTCGAGTACGGGGACGGCACTCTGGAGGTCGTCGGTACGGACGAGCGGTGGCGGGGTGCGAGCGGACCGATCACGTTCTCGAACGTCTACGGCGGCGAGGACTACGACGCGCGGCTCGAGCCGCGAGGCTGGGACGAGCCCGGCTTCGACGACGCGAGTTGGCCGCAGGCCGTCGTGGCCGAGACGCCGCGCGCGCTGCGGGGCGCCTCTCACGCGTCGCCGGCCTTCCGGACATTCGAAACGTTCGCGCCCGTCGTCGTGCGGGAGCTGCGGCCGGGCGTCGCGGTATACGACTTCGGCCAGAACGTGTCGATGATGCCGCGCCTGCGCGTGCGCGGGGCCCCGGGGGACGTGGTCAAGATGATCCCGGCTGAGCTCGTGAAAGCCGACGGCTCGGTGGATCGGACCTCCGCCGCGCACGGCGGCGTCGAGGCGGCCTGGAGCTACACGCTCGCGGGCACGCCGGCCGGCGAGGAATGGTTCCCGCGCTTCTTCTACCACGGTAGCCGTTACCTCCAGGTCGAGCGGACTTCGGCGGCCACTCTCCTGCCCGAGATCGAGAGCCTCGAGAGCGTCGTCGTCCACTCGGACTCGCCCCCCGCTGGCGAGTTCGAGAGCTCGAGCGAGCTCTTCAACCGGATCCACACGCTCGTGCGCTGGGCCCAGCGCAGCAACCTCGCCCACGTGATCACGGACTGCCCGCACCGCGAGCGACTGGGCTGGCTGGAGCAGTACCACCTGAACGGGCCGTCGCTGCGTTACGAGACGGACCTGACGCGCCTCTACGCGAAGACCTTCGCGGACATGGCGGACGCGCAGCGGCCGAACGGCCTCGTGCCCGACATCGCGCCGGAGTACGTGGTCTTCGACAAGGGATTCGTGGACTCGCCGGAGTGGGGAAGCGCCATCGTGCTGTCGGCCTGGCAGCACTTCGTCTGGACGGCTGACGACCGGCCCCTGCGCGACAACTACGAGCCCATGCAGCGCTACGTGGCCTACCTGGCGAGCCGGGCGGAGGGCGACATCGTGAGCCACGGGCTCGGCGACTGGTACGACCTCGGCCCGAACCCGCCCGGTTATGCGCAGCTCACCCCGATCGCGCTCACCGCAACGGCCATCTACTACGAAGACCTCCAGACCCTCGCCAAGGTCGCAGCGCGGCTCGGCCGGGATGCCGACGCGCGGCTCTACGTTCGCGACGCCTCGCGGGTGAAGGACGCGTTCAATCGGAAGTTCTTCGACCCCGCCGCCTCCCTCTACGCCGCCGGCTCGCAGACGGCGCAGGCCCTGCCGCTGGTATTGGGTCTGGTTCCGGACGGTTACCGCACCCGCGTGCTCGATGGTCTCGTTCGGGACGTCCGCGCCCACGGCAACGGCACGACGGCCGGAGACGTCGGCTATCGCTACGTGCTCCGGGCGCTGGCCGAGGGGCGACGCTCCGACGTGATCTACGACATGAACAACCAGAGCGACCGCCCGGGCTACGGGTATCAGCTGGCCCACGGCGCGACCTCGCTGACGGAGGCGTGGGACGCCAATCCGCGCTCCTCGCAGAACCACTTCATGCTCGGGCAGATCATCGAGTGGCTGTACGGCGACCTGGCCGGCCTCGCCCCGGACCCGGAAGCTCCCGGCTTCGAGCGGGTGAGGGTCCGGCCGCAGCCCGTGCCGGGAATCAGGTGGGCTCGTGCCGCATACCGCTCGCCTCGCGGTCGTGTGTCGGTGGCGTGGCGTCAGGAGAACGGGGCGTTTTCGCTCGACGTCGAGCTGCCGCCCAACACGTCGGCGGAGGTCTGGATTCCCGCTGCCGACGAGGGCAAGGTCAGGGAGGGCGGCGCGCGGCTGGGATCGGTGCCGGGAGTGCGGTTCCTCAGGAGCGAAGGCGGCAGTGCGGTGCTCGCCGTGGAATCGGGGCGTTACGCTTTTTCGTCGCCGAGGGAGGTCGAGTGAACGCCGAGCAGAGCCGGTTCAGGCACGTCAAGCATCTCTGGCGGGACGAGGAGGCGGCGAAGTTGAGTGCACTGGACCGCCTGGTGTATCGCTCCAACGCCCTCGGCGCCGACCTCACGCTCACCAATACCGGCGGCGGGAACACCTCGTCGAAGCTGATCGAGCAGGACCCGCTGAGCGGCGACGACGTAGAGGTGCTCTGGGTCAAGGGCTCTGGCGGGGACCTGCGCACCGCCAAGCGGGACGGCTTCGCCTCGCTCTGCATCGACAAGATCCGGGCGATGAAGCATCTGTACTTGGCCGCACCGGGACGCGGCCCGAAGACCTCGATCGAAGACCGGATGTACGACCTGTACAGCCATTGCGTCTACAACCTCAATCCCCGCGCGTGCTCCATCGACACGCCGCTGCACACGTTCGTCCCGAAGCGGCACGTCGACCATCTCCACCCAAACGCCGTGATTGCAGTCGCCGCCTCCGTCGACCAGGAGCGGCTGTGCCGTGAGATATACGGCGGCGACGTGATCTACGTCCCTTGGCAGCGTCCGGGTTTCGACATCGGCCTCCTGATCGAGTCGCTGATCGCCAGGAGCCCGAAGGCGAAAGGCGTGCTACTCGGTCACCACGGGATGAGCTCGTGGGACGACGACGACAAGACGTGCTACGAAACCGCGCTCGAGATCATCGAGCGCGCCACGGCCTTCATCGAGGCGCGCGACAAGGGCGAGAAGACGTTCGGCGGCCAGAGGCACGCGCCGCTGGGCAACGAGGAGCGCAGGAGCCTGATCGCGCGCATCGCGCCCTGGCTGCGGGGACACGTGTCGGCCGAGCGACGCGTCGTGGGCACGGTCCAGGACGACGCGAAGATGCTCCGCTTCGTGAACAGCGTCGACGGTCCGCGCCTCGCGGCGCTCGGGACTTCGTGTCCCGACCATTTCCTGCGCACGAAGATCAAGCCGCTCCTCGTCGAATGGGATCCGAAGACCCGCGACACGGACGCGCTCCAGGCCGCGCTCGCGGCGGGCCTCGTCCAGTACCGAAAGGACTATGCCGCGTACTACGAGCGCTGCAAGCGCAAGAACTCACCGGCGATGCGCGACCCGAATCCTACCGTCGTGCTCATCCCGGGACTCGGGATGATCGCGTGGGGGAAGACGAAGAGCGAGTCGCGAGTCACCGCGGAGTTCTACAACTGCGCGATCGAGGTGATGCGGGGGGCCGAGGCCATCGACCGCTACGAGGCGATGGACGAGCAGGAGGCGTTCGACATCGAGTACTGGTCGCTCGAAGAGGCGAAGCTGCGGCGACTGCCGCCGGAGAAGGAGCTGGCGCGAGAGATCGTGGCTGTCATCGGGGCCGGCGCCGGCATCGGCAAGGCTGCCGCTCACCGCGTCGTCAGGGAAGGCGCGCACGTCGTGTGTGTCGACCGTGAGGAGAAGAGCGCGAAGCAGACCGCTGACGAGATCGTCGGGATCTACGGCGAGGGCATCGGAGTGGCTGGCACCGGTGTGAGCAACTGCGGTCCGGCGATCGCTCTCGGCTGCGATATCACCGACCGTGCGAGCGTCGCACGCATGCTCGAAGACGTCGCGATCGCCTATGGCGGGCTCGACGCCGTCGTGGTCACCGCCGGTGTCTTCATCGCTCCGGACCGCTCGGGCCGGATCAAGGACGAGCAGTGGGGACTGACGTTCGGCGTCAACGTGACCGGCGCCTACGTGGTGGCCGACGAGGCGAACAGGATGTTCGAGCGGCAGGGTCTGCCCGCGACCGTCGTCCTCACCACGAGCGCCAACGCGGTGGTGGCGAAGAAGGGCAGCCTCGCCTACGACACGAGCAAGGCCGCGGCCAACCACCTGGTGCGAGAGCTCGCGGTGGAGCTGGCCCCCCTGGTGCGCGTCAACGCCGTGGCGCCGGCGACAGTGGTGAAGGGCAGCACGATGTTCCCGCGCGAACGAGTGATGGCCTCGCTGACCAAGTACCAGATCGCCTTCGACGAAGGAGAGTCGGACGAGCAGCTCAGGGGCAAGCTTGCGTCGTTCTACGCGAAACGCTCGCTCACCCAGCTCCCGATCGAGCCCGACGACCAGGCCGAGGCCATCCTTCTCCTGCTTTCGGGACGCCTGCGCAAGACGACCGGCCATGTCATTCCTGTGGACGGCGGCCTGCAGGATGGCTTCCTGAGATGACGCGTGTCGGACGGATGGAGGTCGTATGACTCGCACCTTGTTCCTTGCTGCGATCCTCGTGGCCTTGGCCCTTTCGAGTCTGGCCGCGGCTTTCCAGGCGACTGGTGCGGATGAGGCACCCCCGTATCGGAACGCCAGGTTGGCAGTCGACGAGCGGGTGCGGGACTTGCTTGGCCGGATGACTGCTGCCGAGAAAGCTCGGATGCTGTCAGGTGCGAACTGGATGGAGAGCCAGCCGAACGAGCGCCTGGGCATTCCTGCCATCAAGATGGCGGACGGGCCGCTGGGTGTTCGCAACTGGGCTGGCCCCTCGGCGGTCACCAATGCGGCTGGAGCGCCCTCCGTCCATTCCACGGCATTCCCTGCGGGGATCGCGATGGCGTCGACCTGGGACGTCGAGCTCGTTCGCGCCGAAGGACGAGTCATCGCTCAAGAGGTGAAGGCGCTAGGGCGAGACATGATCCTCGGCCCCACCGTGAACATTGCCCGCACGCCGCTCTGGGGACGAAACTTCGAGGGCTACGGCGAGGATCCGTACCTCGCGGCGCGGATGGGCGTCGCCTTCGTGCAGGGGGTCCAGGGCGAGGGCGTGATCCCGTCGGTCAAGCACTTCGTGGCCAACAACCAGGAGTTCGAGCGGCACCGGATCGACGAAACGATCGACCCCCGCACACTCCACGAGATCTACTTTCCGGCCTTCAAGGCTGCTGTAGAAGAAGCCGGCGCCTGGACGGTCATGTCCGCCTACAACAAGCTGAATGGAGACTGGTGTGCCGAGAGCCCGTTCCTGCTCACCGACCTGCTGAGGAAGGGCTGGGGCTTCAAGGGATTCGTCATCTCGGACTGGGGCAGTACCTACAGCACGACGCGTCCGACCAACGCGGGCATGGACCTCGAAATGCCCGGCGGCGAGCCGATGCGCGGCTGGCTGGCTCAGCCCCGCGTCCAGCAGGCGGGCAACAGCGGGGGCTGGCTCACCGAGGACAAGGTGCTCGCGGCCTTGGCCTCGGGGACGGTGAAACAGAGCGCGGTCGACGACGCGGTCGCTCGCATCCTGCGCGTCATGTTCGTGGCGGGGCTCTTCGACCGGCCGCACGAAGGCGGCGGCCCGGTCGACACTCCGGAAGAGCGCGCGGCTGCGCGCACCGCTGCCACCGAAGGCATGGTGCTGCTGAAGAACGACCGCGGCGTGCTGCCGATCGGCGGACACACGCGCTCGCTGGCTGTGATCGGCCCTTGCGCTGCCGTGGCACGGACAGGTGGCGGCGGCAGCTCGCTGGTCCGCCCTGCCTACTCAGTCACGCCGCTCGAGGGCATCAAGGAAGCGGCTGGTGCGAGCGTCGACGTCCGCTACGCGCTTGGCATTGCCATGGAAGGCGAAGAGCCGCCAGGCGATGCCGCGAGCGCGCGCGCGGAGGCAGTGGCGCTGGCCGCTCGATCGGATGCGGCCGTGATCCTCGTGGGCTATTCCTTCCGGCTCGAATCCGAGGGATTCGATCGCGCCTCGCTGGACCTGCCCACGGGGCAGAACGAGCTGGTCCAGGCCGTGGCGGCCGCGAACAAGAACACCGTCGTGGTGGTTGCAGCCGGGGCGCCGATCGCCATGAGCGGCTGGATCGAGACGGTGCCCGCGGTGCTCTACGCCTGGTACGGCGGCCAGGAGGTGGGGCATGCGGTCGGCGACCTTCTTTTCGGCCGGGCCGTGCCGTCCGGGAAGCTGCCGGTCACCTTTCCGAAGAAGATCGAGGACTCGACGGCCTACGGCCACTATCCCGGCGTCGATCGGCACGTGGACTACGCCGAAGGCGTGTTCGTCGGGTACCGCGGCTTCGACAAGAACAAGGCGGAGCCCCTCTTTCCTTTCGGCCACGGCCTCTCCTACACCACCTTCGCTTACGCCGACCTCAAGCTGTCGACCTCTTCCATGAAGCGAGGAGGCACCGTACAGATCGCAGTTTCGGTGCGCAACACAGGAAGCCGGGCAGGAGACGAAGTGGTCCAGCTCTATCTCCGCGACGTCGAGTCGAGCCTGCCCCGCCCTCCCAAGGAGCTGAAGGGCTTCGAGCGCGTACACCTCGAGCCTGGTGAAGGGCGCACGCTGACGTTCGACCTCGATCGTGCCGCCATGTCCTTCTTCGATCCCGGCAAGGGTGGCTGGGTGGCGGAGCCCGGCGCTTTCGAGGTGCTCGTGGGTGCGTCGTCTCGAGACATTCGCCTCACGGGAAGCTTCGTCTTGACGGAGTAGCCGCAGCCGTCTTGATCTTGACGCTCGGCCTCGCGACTTCGACCGCCGACGCAGCGTCCTCGCGGATCCGGTATCCCCGATCACGCACGAACCCCGTGAGCCGTTGGGTCTGTCCGGTGGCGGGCCAGAATACTTCGACCGAAGCGATGCTTCTGGCGTCCTTGAGGCCGATCTCCACGCGCAGGGGGGAGCAGCCGAAGCTGCCACCGCTTCCGACCGTCCGGTACAGATGGCGTTTTCCGCCCGCGGTGTTCAGCTCGACGTCGATGCGGGCTCCGATCGCGCTCCGATTGGAACGGACGCCCTGCAGCTCCAGGCGCAGCCAGTGGTTGCCCTCACCCGGATTGAGATAGAGCGCGCTGTAGGCCTTGTCTGCGAGGAAGGCTCCGCCCATCTCCTCGAAGACGTCCTGGTCGCCGTCGTTGTCCACGTCTCCAAACGCGATCGCATGGCCCTTCTGGAGATGTCCGAAGTTCCCGGCGGCGGTCACGTCCTGGAACGTACGTCCATCGGCGTTGCGGAACATGCGATTCGGGATCAGGGTCCCGAAATCCGGGTTGCCCGTGCCCAGATAGATGTCGAGCCAGCCGTCGTTGTCCAGATCTCCGAAGTTGAGTCCCATCGCCGGGACCACCCGATACAATCCGGCCGCCTTGGTCACGTCCGCAAACGTCCCATCGCCCTTGTTTCGGTACAGCCGTCCCCGCTCCGCGGACGTGGGCAGGCCCAGATAGTCGGCGGCCACGTCCGCCGCCATGGTGCTGACCTCGAATCCGCCCCAACCGGCCACGAACAGGTCGCGCCAGCCGTCGTTGTCGAAGTCGAAGAAGAACGCGCCGAAGCTGTCCATCGGTCCGTTGACGCCCGCCTCCTTGGCGACGTTCGTGAAGCGCCAGCCACGCCCATCCGTCGAGGGCCCGTCGTTCCTGAAGAGGACAGCCTCACTCCCTTGGACAGACAGGAAGAGGTCGGGTCGGCCGTCGTCGTTGTAGTCGCCGCTGACGACCGCTTTCACGAATCCGACGAGATCGACGCCCGACTCGTGGGCGAGGTTCGTGAACGTTCCGTCGCGATTGTTGTGGAAGAGCTCGGACGGGCTCGGGTCCTCGATCCCCCCCGGACGGGTTTCGTTGCCGACGAAGAGGTCGAGCCAGCCGTCCCCGTCGTAGTCGAGCCACGTCGCGGTCTGGGTCGGAGCGAGGTGAGCGAGCAGACCTGCGGCCTGCGTGACGTCCGTAAAGAACCCGTCTCCCTTGTTCCGCAGCAGGGAGAGCGGGAACCTCACGTCGGGCCCCATCCATCCGCCGCGCAGCACCAGGAGATCGACAAAGCCATCGTTGTCGTAGTCGGCCTGGAGCATGTTCAGGCCACCCACCTCCCCCATGAGGCCGGCGCTTTCCGTGCGCTCCTCGAACGTGCCGTCACCACGATTCCTGAAGAAGCGCGTCTGCTCGTCGAAACCTGAGTGGGACACCACGAGGTCGAGCCGACCGTCGTTGTCGAAGTCGTCGAGGATGGCGCCGCCAGCCAGGCCATACACGTCCACGCCCACTTGCCTTGCCACGTTCTCGAAGCTGGGCAACGAGGACTCGGGGGCAAAAACGCTGGGGGGAATGAGGTCGCGCTTGGGGACACCGTCGGGGTAGCTCCCGAGGGTCATGTGGGCAATGTTCGACAACCACCGCGCCTGGAGGTTGCCGGGATCAACGTCGAGAATGCCCGTCAACACCTCGGCGGCGCGCGTGGCCCCCTCTCGGTTCTGATGGATCCCCTGGCCCCGGATGGGTAGCAGACAGGAGTCGCGATTGTTCGCGAGGTGACAGTTGAGCTCCTCGGCCAGTCGCAGGTAGGCCTTCGCCTTCAGCAGCTCGATCTCCGGACGGTCCGTCGCCCAGCGATCCGGCGCGCTCATGATGACGTCGGCCTGCATCGCCTCGATGGCCTTGAGACAGTCCGAGGTTCTCCCCGCCCGAAGCAGTGCGGACGCGTACGAGAAGCGCAGCTGCAGTCGCTCGACGACCGGTCGTCGCGGCTGGGTGAGATCCTCGGCCAGCAGCTCCGCTCGACGGTCATCCACCTGGAAGGGCATCCGTCGCGGGTCGACTCTCGCCGCCAGCTCGACGAGAAGGCGGCCCATCTCGCGCGTACTCGGGTCGACGGCGCCCCGCTCTGCCGACCACACGCTCATGGCGACAGCTGTCGCGCCCGCGAAGGCCAATGTCGAGCCCCAGCGGCCTCGGCCGAATCCGCGCGGTGGTTTCATTCGCGGTGCACCACCGTTGGGTGTGGCAGAGAAAGTGCTCGGCAGGCTGTCATCTCCTTAGGCGTTGTCGAGTCGGATCTTGGGTCGGGCGGGGCCAACGGCCAAGCCCGGGTGGGGCCAACGGCCGGCGTTTACCAGAGAGGAACGCACCAGGAATCGCCAGATGGGGTGAAGTCCCTGAGTTCAAAGGCAGGACGCCAGCACGGATGGTTCAGATGAGGTGCAGCCGTTCCGGCTTGCCGTTCCATGCTGCGGTACGTGCCTACGCCTCTCGAGTCGAGGCGGGCCAACGCTCCCCGGGAGGAGGGCGACCTAGGTGAAAGCTCGCTGAGCGGCCCCAGGAGGGTGGGCTGCGGTACCCTAACCGCCCAAGGATCCAGATGAAGGGCATCCGGGCGGTCATCC
This sequence comes from uncultured Acidobacteriota bacterium, assembly GCA_963740655.1. Classification (GTDB taxonomy): domain Bacteria; phylum Acidobacteriota; class Vicinamibacteria; order Fen-336; family Fen-336; genus DATBSL01. The sequence continues at coordinate 833,318 of CAVUFF010000006.1, read as the reverse complement.
TCGTGTCGCTCGTCGCGCTGCCTGCCAGTCTCGCGGCGGGCGAGAAGCTCGTGATAAAGCCGCTCGCGCAGGAGCACTGGAATGGCTCGCGCACGCTGCGCTTCAAGACTCCCGAGGGCTGGCTGGTCCAGAACACGTCGGGGCAGGTGGAGGTCACCGAGGCGCGCGGCGACGGGATGAGGCTGCGCCTGCTGCGCTGGCCGATCGACATGGGCCTCGACAGCACGCACGTCGAGTGCATGCTGCAGCGGCTGGCGGGCCCGATGGAGACGAGTCCGGACGTCCGCTACGAGTACGACTTCGTCGGCGGCGAGATCGGCGAGCGGCGCGCCCTGGACTCCGCGTTCGTCGTGGAGTACGACGCGGTCATCGACGGGGACAAGAAGTGGCGCCAGCGCAACCTGACGGTCGTGGGTGCGGGCGAGTCCGTCTGCATCATCACCTACGTCCGGAACGGAATCTGGAAGAAGTCGACGGCGGCGCGTAAGTTTCTGAAGTCTCTCGCGGAGAGCGTGACATGGCCTTGAGCGCGTCCGAAGTCCCGGAGAGGCTCACTTCCGCTCAAAGCGTCGGGGGGGCCGGCAGGGGAGGCGGCGCGCCAGCGCCGGAGGCCGGCGCATCGGGCCGAACTCGGGCCTCGCGAATGCCCATGGCCACGAACAACCCCGCCAGGATCGCTTGCGGCGGCGGTGGGCATCCGGGGACGTAGACATCCACCGGCACGACCCGGTCCACTCCACCGACTGAAGCATAGGTTCCCTCGCCGAAGATGCCACCGCTGCAGCCGCAGGCGCCGACCGCCACCACCACGCGCGGCTCGGGGGTCGCCTCGAGCGTTCGGCGCAGGGCGATCTCCATGTTGCGGGTGACCGGCCCCGTCACGAGCAGCAGGTCCGCGTGCCGCGGGCTCGCAACGAAGTGGATGCCAAAGCGCTCGAGGTCGAAGACGGGGTTGGCGGTCGCGGCGATCTCGAGCTCGCAGCCGTTGCAGCTTCCGGCATCGACCTGCCGCACCTGCAGGGAGCGACCGAAGCGTCCGCGGATCCGCGCCGCGAGCCTGCTAGCGGACTCCGCCAGCGAGGGGCCGGGGAGGCTCTCCTCCCGCCGAAAGGTCGCCCGACCCGAGCGATCCAGGTCGAACGAAGCGCGACGAACCAGCTGCTCGCGCGTATGCGCGACGAGGTCGAAGGAGCCGCCGACGGTCACGGCTCCCTCCGGGCAAGCGGCGACACACTCGCGGCAGGAGATGCACTGGCCGTAAGCCAGGGACAGCATGCGGGTCCTCGCCAGTGAGGCGCTCGGGCCTGCCGAGTCGGACGCTCCGACCTGGATCGCACCTGTCGGGCAGGCGCTTGCGCAGTCCCCGCACGCGGTGCAGCGCCCGAAGTCGATCACGGGAAAGCCCCGATGCAGGCGCGGCGCGAGCGGCTGCGGATCGGTGACGATCCCGGTACGGATGCTGCGGGCCAGGATTCTGAACATCGCTGCTCCTCGACTACCGGTCGTTGCCCGAGTACGACAGGTTGAAGCTCTTGTTGATGACGGGGAAGTCCGGGATGATGTTGCCGGGCACCGCGCGCGCGAGGCCGGGCCAGTTGCGGAAGCTCGGATCGGTGACCTTGACTCGGGTCAGCGCGCCGTAGGCGTCGGTCTCCACCCAGTGCAGACACGGGCCCCGCCAGCCCTCGGCCCAGCCGAGCGCGGCGGAGAAGCTCGGCAGCTCGGCCGGGGCCGGTGTCCGCAGGGCAGAGTCCGGCAGCACGCCGAGCGCCTGCCGGAGGATCCCGATCGACTGCTCCACCTCCCTCGCCCGCAGCATGAGTCGCGCGCGGACGTCGCCGCCCTCCTCCACCGGCACCTCGAAGCGCAGCGCGTCGTAGGCGTCGTGCGGGTGATCGCGCCGCAGGTCCTCGTCGAGGCCGGAAGCCCGCGCGGCGAGACCGGCCACGCCGAGGTCCCGGGCCGCCTCCTTCGAGAGGATCCCGGTGCCGTCGATCCGGTCCGTGAAGCTGCCCGAGTCGATGAGGAGCGTGACGAGCGACTCGAAGTCGGACCGCATCTTTTCGACGTGCGCCAGCAGCTGCTCGCGGCCCGCGGGCGAGAGGTCCAGCTTCACGCCGCCGATGGCCACGGTGCCGCGCAGCAGGCGCGATCCGAACAGGCGCTCCTGGAGCGAGACCAGGCGCTCGCGCATGAGCTGGGCGTGCGCGGCGGGAACGCTGAACGCCACGTCGGTGGCGATCGCGCCGATGTCCGAGACGTGGTTGTAGAGACGCTCGAGCTCGAGCAGCACGACGCGCAGGTAGCGCGCGCGGGGCGGTGGCTCGCAGCCCGTGAGCCTCTCGATCGCGTGGGCGAAGGCGAGCGCGTGCGCTACCGTGCTGTCGCCGGAGATCGACTCGGCGAGGAAGATGCCGTGGCGCCACGGCAGCCGCTCGAAGCGCTTCTCCGTGCCCTTGTGCACGTAGAACAGGCGGAGCTGCAGGTAGAGCACGGGCTCGCCCGCCACGCCGAAGCGGAAGTGCCCGGGCTCGATGATGCCGGCATGCACGGGCCCCACGGGCAATCGGAAGACCCCTTCGCCCGTCACCGGACGAAACGGGTGCAGGGAGCCCGAGGCGCGGGGCACTTGCCGGTCGTCGGGGAAGTCCTTGCGCAGCGCCCACTCCCCGTCGGGCCAGTCGTCGTGGAGGCTGACCGGGTAGGGGTTGGGGTGGCCCTCGGGGACGAGGCCGAACGTATCCATCACCTCGCGCTCGAACCAGTTCGCGGATGGGTGCTTCGCCGCGATCGAGGCGAACCGGGGATGCGCGGGGTCCACGCGGGTCGAGACGCGCAGGAAAGTCCGGTGGCGCGGCAGCAGCCAGATCTGGTGGAGCGCGTAGGCGGCGTTCCACACGCGCTCGTCGGTGGCGAAGAGCGAGGCGAGGCGCGCGCCCGTGCCGGCCACGAGGCGATCCGCCACGTCGGGGAGCGAACCCGGCTCGATGTCGGCCCGCAGCTCACCGGGTCGCGGCTCGCGGATCGCGCTCGGGGGTATCGCCAAGGCCTCGCCGACGGCCTGGATCGTCGCGTTCATGCGCCCTCCACCACCCGCACGGCCGCGCGGACGAGCGCCACGAGCGGGTCGGGCAGGTAAAACGCAGAGACCACCGCAAGGACCGCCGCCGCGAGCGTCGTGCCCATCGCCAGATCGAGGCGCTCGGGCAGGACGAGGCGGTCCGCCGGATTCGTGTCCGGGCCGAGCGTCACGCGCCCTACCTGATAGAAGAACCCGCAGAAGAGGACGACGAGAGCGGCGAGAAAGACTGCGATTACCGCCAGGTGCGGACCGAAAAACCCGGCCTTCAGGATTGTCATCTCGCTCCAGAAGAGCCCGAAGGGCGGCGATCCCGTCACCATCAGCGTGGCGAGCAGCAGGAGGCCGCTCGCGACGGGAGTGCGGCCGAGCGTGCCTCCGCCGATCTCCTCGAGATCCGAGGACCTGTGCAGCTGGGCGAGCGTCCCGGCGGAGAAGAACGCGACCGGCTTGGCGAACGAGTGGTAGGTCATGTGCAGGAGCGCGCCGAGCGTGGCCGTCTCCCCGCCCAGGCCGAAGCCGATCGCCATGATCCCCACGTGCTCGATGCTCGAGTAGGCCAGCAGCCGCTTGAGGTTCCACTGGATCAGGATGAACGGAGTGGCCACGAGCACGGAGGCGAGGCCCAGGCCGAGCAGCAGCCGCTCCGAGAACTCCGGCCCCAGCGCCGCCTTCGACACGAGGTGTACCCGCAGGATGGCGTAGACCGAGCAGTTCATCATCCCCACCGCCATCAGGACGCCGGCCGGCGACGGCGCCTCGCGATACGCGTCCGGCTTCCAGGTGTGCATGGGAGCGAGGCCGGCCTTGGTGCCGTACCCGATCAGCAGGAAGACGACGGCCAGCTTGACGGTGAAGGGGTGCAGATCGCCCGCATGGGCGATGAGCCGGGTCCAGTCGAGAGCGGTCATCTCCTCGCCGAGGACGCCCTGGCCCGACTTGAAGAGCAGCACCGTGCCAAGCAGAGCGAACGCGAGGCCCACGCTGCCCAGCATCAGGAACTTCCAGGCCGCCTCCAGGGACGTGTCCCGGTTGTGGAAGGCCACCAGGAATACGGAAGCGAGCGTCGTCGCCTCCACGGCGATCCAGAGGATGCCGAGGTTGTTGGACACGGCCACGAGCAGCATTGCCGCCACGTACGCCGGGATGAGCGCCAGGAGCTCCGTGCGTCGCGTCGCCGAGACGAAGCCCGCCCGCTCGTTGCGCTCGAGGTACCCCACTGCGTACAGGCCCGAGAGCACACCCACGCATGCGGTGAGGACCAGGACGAGCGCCGACAGGCCGTCCACGCGCAACGCCCCATCGAACGCGACGGGTGTCTCCTCGGCCAGGAACCGCCCGGCCGTGGCGATCGCGAGTGCGAGCGTGGTCGCAAGGCCGCAGACCAGCACGATCTCCTTGGCCCGGCGTGGTCCTGGCAGGGCGCCAAGGCCGGCCGTCGCGAGAGGAGCAGCGAGCGTCGCGAGGAGCAGGTTCACCTTATCCCCTGAGGTTGGAGAGACGGCTCGTGTCCATCGACTCGAAGCGATCGACGATGCGGTGCACCAGGACGCCCAGCACCAGTACCGCCAGGATCACGTCGAAGGAGATGCCGAGCTCGACGACGAGTGGCATTCCCGAGGTGGCCCCGACCGCGACCAGGAACACGGCGTTCTCGACCGTGAGCAGGGCGAGGATCTGCGTGATCGCCTTGCGGCGCGTGACCATCAGGAAGAGGCCGATCAACACCATCGAGAGCGCGACGCCCACGACCTGGTGCGCGACGCCCTGGCTGGCCCCGGCCATGCCGAGGCTGACCCGGTAGCCCACGACGGTCAGCGCCAGGCACAACAGCAGCGACGTCGGCACGTTGACGTAGGGCTCGATCTCCCGACGGATGCCCACCCGGTCGATCACTCGCAGCAGGAACCAGGGGATCAGGACCGCTTTGAGACCGATCGTGAGGCAGGCGGTGACGAGGAGATGCGGTCGGTGCTCCGCAAGCCCCAGGTCGACGCCCAAGGCACCCAGCAGCAGCGACTGGACGCCGTAGAGCCGGATCGCGACGACGAGCGCTTTCTGGCCCACCATCAGGTAGACGCTCACCAGCATCCCAGCCGCGCACAGGATCACGAAGTCGTGGATCATTCCGCTCCCTAGAAGAACCGCATGGCCAGGGCGAGGAAGCTCAGGCCCAGCGCCACCGCCATCAGCTCGGGGACGCGGAAGAAGCGCAGCTTGGCGTTCGTCGACTCGACGAGCACGACCAGCAGCGCGAGGCCGAAGACCTTCGCGACGAGCGCCAGGGCGGAGATCGCGAGCGCCTGGGGCGCGAGGCTCGTCGCGACCCCGATCGGGAGGAAGAGGCCCGCGAGCAGTGTCATGAAGAGCAGCTCCTTGACGGCCGAGGCCCACTCGACGAGGGCAAGGTCGGCGCCGCTGTACTCGAGCACCATGGCCTCGTGGATCATGGTGAGCTCGAGATGCGTAGCGGGGTTGTCGACCGGGACGCGCCCCGCCTCGGCGAGCAGCACGAGGAAGAGCGCAGCCGCGGCCAAGAGCTCGCTCGGGTGGATGGAGGTCCCGCGCTCCGTTGTGCGCCGCACGAGCTCCCCCAGGTTGAGCGTGCCCGCCGACAGCCCGGCCGTGAACAGCGCGAGCATGAGCGCTGGCTCGGCCAGCGCGCCGACCGTCATCTCGCGGCTCGCGCCCATGCCTCCGAACGGGCTCCCGGTGTCGAGCGCGGCCGTCGCGAGCGCGAAGCGGCCGAGGGCCAGCAGGCCGACGAGCAGCAGGATGCCGCCCGCCTGCTCGAGCGGCGCAGAGGCGAGCACGGCCGGCACGAGGGTGGTGGCGGTAAGCGCGCTCGCGAAGTAGACGCGCGGCCCCGCCACGAACACCCAGGAGGCGGTGGTCGAGCGCACGGGCTCCTTGCGCAGCAGCTTGGCGAGGTCGGAGTAGGGCTGCAGGAAGCGCGGCCCCTGCCGGAGCTGGAAGGCAGCCTTCATCTTCTTGATCAGCCCGCGCAGCAGCGGGGCGAGCAGCAGGAAGCCCATGGCTTGCACAGTCGCGAATAGCGCGACCGCCAGCGGACTCGTCGTCATCCGTGCCACCAGAGGTAGATCACGAGCAACAGCACGAGCGTCATCACGTAGCCGAGGTAGGCATGGAGGCTGCCCGCCTGGATCACCCGCAGGCGGCCAGCCAGCCCGAGGATCCCCCGCGTCAGCGGGCGATACACGAAGCGCTCGAAGGTGGGCTCGACCTCGGCCCGGTAGCGCACCTCGCGCGCGTAGTAGGGTGCGGTCTCGATGGTCGAGACCTCGCGCATCGGGCGATAGATCGCGCGGAAGATGAGCATCAGCGGCTTCGAGAAGGCCGTGGCGGTGTACTCGGATTCGGCCGTCAGCTCGCCTCCGCACCCCCACGTGGGAGCGGGCCGCCGGGCGAAGCCGGCAATCGACGTGAGCACGGCCGCCAGGGCGAGCGCGAGAGCGAGCGCAAGCGCGGCCAGGGGAAGGGAGAGCCCGTCGAATGCACCCGGCAACGGCGCGATCCTGAAGGGGTCCGCAACAAGCCCTGCGGCCGGCAGAGCGCCCACGAGTCCCCCTGCGACGCGCCCGAGCGGCAAGAGGACGGGCCCCGGGAAGAGACCGATCGCCACACAGGCCAGGGCGAGGGCTGCTTGCGGCGCCAGCATCAGGCCGCTCGACTCACGTGCGGTTGACGCGCTCGGAGTGCGCGGCAGGGCCAGAAACGTGATGCCGAACGCCTTGACGAAGCAGGCAGCGGCAAGCGCCGTGGTCAGCCCCAGCAGCGCCCCGCCGATCGGGAACGCGAGGCGGACGAAGCTGTCGCTCGAGGTGTGGAAGCCGAGCAGCAGCGACTGGAACACCAGCCACTCGCTCACGAAGCCGTTCAGAAAGGGCAGGCCGGAGATCGCCATCGCTCCCAGCAGGAAGAGCAGCGCCGTCCAGGGCATCCGACGGGCAAGGCCGCCCATCTGCTCGAGCTGGCGAGTCCCGCAAGCGGCGACGACCCCACCCGCGCCCAGGAAGAGCAGCCCCTTGAAGAGGGCGTGGTTGAGAACGTGGAGGAGTGACGCCGCAAGGGCGAGCACGGCCAGTCCGGGCCGCCCGATCGACATCGAGATCATCCCGACGCCGGCCGCGACGAGGATGATCCCGACGTTCTCGATACTGTGGTACGCGAGCAGCCGCTTGAGGTCGTGCTGCATCAGCGCGTACAGAACACCCAGCACCATCGAGACGGCGCCCACGGCGAGAACGAGGCCGCCCCACGCCAGGGGCGGCACGCCCAGGCCGGTCACGCAGACTCGGAAGATCCCGTAGATCCCGGCCTTCAGCAGGACACTCGACATCAGCGCGGAGATCGGGCTCGGCGCTGCGGGGTGCGCTTCGGGAAGCCACACGTGGAGCGGGATCACCCCGGCCTTGACGCCGAACCCTGCGAGGAAGAGCAGGAAGACGCCATTGCGAGAAGCCAGGGGCGCCGTGCGCGGCCCCAGCATGTCGGTGAACGTCAACGAGCTGCCGCCGGAAGCCAGGGTCAGGAAGCCCGCGATCAGACAGCCCGTCCCCACGTGGGCCATGGCCAGGTACAGGAAGGCGGCCCGGCGCGCCGGCGCGTGCTCGTGCTCGGTCGCCACCAGGGCGGCGGTCGCGAGCGTCATGAGTTCCCAGGCGAGGAGGAACGCGAGGACCCCGTTCGCCACGAAGACCATCTCGAGCGAACCGAGCAGCACGTTGTAGGCGACGCCGACGAAGGCGCTGCGCCCCGCGCTCGAGTGGGCGAAGTAGCCGATGCTGTAGACGGCGACCGCGACCCCGAGGATCGCCAGCACCACGAGAAAGAAGCCCGACAACGCGTCCACCGAGTAGTCGAGGGTCAGCCCCGAGGCCTCGTGGCTGGCCAGGCGGCCGCGGACGGTGGGCCAGCTGTTGAGGGCGAGGAGGCCCACGCCGCCCGTCACGAGCGAGGCGGTCACGGATCCGCCAAACGCAGCGAAACGGCAGAGCCCCGGTCGGCTGCGCGAGACGAGCGTGGCCGCGATGGCGATCAGCCGGGTGGCCGCGGCAAGCAGCAGCCAGACGCCCGGATCAGCGGCGTTCAAGGGCTCCCTCTCGCCGTCCTGCGATCCTTGGCTCGGGCCAACGCCAGTTGCAGGAGATCGGCTGTCGCAGGCTCGTGAGGGCCGGGCTTCATCGGCGTCGCGGCGGCGACGTCATCAGCGTGCGTCGTCTGTGTGGAGCCAGGCAGGATCGTAGACCAGCCGCAGACAGTGGGGGCAGGAGCCGACACCGTGACGTTTGCGGACCTTCTGCTCGAGCGTCGAATGCAGACGCACGTTGCAGCCGGAGCAGACGTTTGCTGCCAGGCGCACGACCGCCGGCCGGCGACCCGCGCGCAGCGAGCGGTGGTAGGCGTCCAGGACCTCCGAAGAGAGCTTGGCCGTGAGCCTGTGCCGCTCGTGCACCGCCGCGTCGCTGCGGGGAGGCCGTGGCACTCCCTCGTCTCGCTGTTCGGCATCGAGCTCGGCCAGCCGAACCAGGCTCGCGATCTCGCCGGCGGCCCTCGCCTGGGCCGCGACCAGCTCGCTCGACGAGGGCGACGGCGCAGCCGGCGGGCTCGGCGGTTTGCGCGCATGGCGTCGAGGAGATCGGATGGATGCGCCGTTCATCGAGGAATACCTCCAGGCTCGGCCGGGCTGTTGCGGGAAAGCGGCTCGCTGGGCCGACGCCCGCTGCGCAGCGCCCGGCGCAGGACATCGGGGGGAGCGGGCCAGGAGACGAATGCGGTCGCCCCTCCCTCCAGGGCATCCTTGAGGCCGTGAGCAGCAGTCGTCGCCACGACCACGACCGCGGTCGACGGGGAGATCCTCCGGCACTCGCGCAGCGCGACCTTGCCCGTGAGCCCCAGGCGGTTGGCGTTGACGACGAGCGCGGTCACCTCGCTCGCGCCCAGAAACGCGGGCGCTTCCCCGAGTTCGGCGATCCGAGCCACGAACGCGCCGTCCCGGCCCACGAGCTCGCGCGCAACGAAGGCCTCGAAATCGGCAGGCCACTCGTGCTCGTAACCGGCTAGCGCCAGATGAAGCGGTACGGGCGGGGCTGCCTGAGCGTCCATGAATACCGCATGACCGCTGTGCACGCATCATGCCTTGCGGCTGCGGCTCCAGAACCCTCCTCTTTACTGCTACCTGGAAGGCCGCACACCGTCGCGCCCCTCCGCGCCGGGCCGCGAAAGTGCCGAGTCAGCACATATCCTTCTGCAATGGCACTCCGGGAGTGCCGTTCCGGCACTCTGGGAGGTCAGGAATCCGTGCGCGCTGCCGAATCGGCCTGCCGCGGGCCCGCGGCAGGCCGGATGCCCAGGACCTTGAGCTTGGTGTGGAGCGTCCGCAGCCCCATCCCCAACACGCGAGCGGCCTCTTTCAGCGTCGGGTAGGCCTCGACGGTGCGGCGGATGATCTCCCGCTCGGCGTCCTCCATTCGCGTGCCGACGGGAAAGCGGATCTCGCCGGCCACCGTCGCTTCCCGCATATTCGGAGGCAAGTCGGCTCCGTCGATCTCGGGGCGGGTGCTGATGAGCGTCAGGCTCTCCATGCAGTTGCGCAGCTCGCGGATGTTGCCCGGCCAGCGATAGCGCGCCAGCTGAGCGAGAGCTTCCGATGTCAGGCGCTTGGGAGCGAGGCCCGACTGTCGTGCGAAGTCCTCGAGGAAGCGCTGCGCGAGCACCGGTATCGCGTCCTTGCGATCGCGCAGCGGCGGGACGGTGAGCGTCACGACCTTCAGCCGGTAATAGAGGTCGGACCGGAAGCGTCGAGTCTCCACGAGCGCCTCGAGGTCGGCGTTGCTGGCGGCCAGCAAATGGATGTTGACCGCGATCTTCCGCGTCCCGCCCACCCGGCGGAACTCGCGGCGCTCGAGCGCGCGGAGCAGCTTTGCCTGGCAGCCGAGGCCCATCTCGTTGACCTCGTCGAGGAACAGGGTGCCGCCGTCTGCGGTCTCCATGACACCTTCCTTGGACCGGTCTGCGCTGGTGAAGGCGCCGCGCTCGTGGCCGAAGAGCTCGCTCTCCAGCAGCGGCTCGGACAGCGTCGCGCAGTTCACGGCGACGAAGGGGCCGTCGCGGCGGGGGCCCAGCGTATGCAGCGCGCGCGCGATCAGCTCCTTGCCCGTGCCGCTCTCTCCGAGGATCAGGATGGTCGACTGGTGGCGGGCGAGCCGCTTCACGGTATCGAACAGCTCCAGCATCGCCCGCGAGCGTCCGATCATCCCGAGCTCATCCATCTCGGCGGCCGCCCGAGACGGAGGCGTGGCCAAGGCGCCGCTCGCGCTCGCCTGCTCGATCCCGCGGGCGAGGGTGGCGAGCAGGCCCTCGATGTCCAGCGGCTTGCTCAGGAAGTCCATCGCTCCGCGCTTCATCGCCTCGACGGCTCCGTCGACCGTCCCGAAGCCCGTCACGACGATGGCCGGCAGCCCGGGATGTTGCTCGAGCACGCCGTCGAGGACGGCCACACCGTCCATGTCGGGCAGCTTCATGTCGAGGATGAGGGCGTGCAGTGCTTCCCGGCGGGCCGCGGCGAGCGCCGCACGGCCGTTCGAGGCCTGGCGCACCGCGTAGCCGTTCTTCTCGAGCACCCAGGCCAGGCTCGACCGGCTCTCGGCGTGGTCCTCGACGAGAAGGATGGTTCGCATCAGCGCGCCCGGGGCCGGGCCGGCAGCCAGAGGGTGGCGACGGTGCCTTCGCCCTCGCGGCTTGTGATGGACACGGTTCCCCCGTGAGCCTCGACGATCCGGCGCGTGATGGGAAGCCCCAGCCCGGTCCCGCCCTCGCGCGTCGTAAAGAACGCGTCGAACACTCGCGGGAGGACCGCGTCAGCCATCCCCTCGCCCGTGTCGCGCACGTCTATCACGAGCCCGTCCGGGTCGCCGCTGACTGCGATCACGACCTTACCCGAGTCCGGCGTGGCCTGCAGCGCGTTCAGCACGAGGTTCAGCACGGCGTGCTTCAGCTGGAAGCCGTCCGCCACGATGGTCTCGGGCCCGCCTTCGACGACCAGCGAGAGCACGACGCCCTTTCGCGTGCACTCGGGGCCGATGAAGGTCGTGAGGTCCGCAAGCAGCGACCGCACCGCGACGGTCTCCAGGCTCAGGCGTGGCGGCCGGGCGAAGCGGAGGAACTCCGAGACGAAGTCGTCGAGGCTGCGCAGCTCCCCGGCGATCTTGGCCAGCACTTCGAAGACGTGGCTGTTCCGGTCCGGGACGATCTCCGACAGTTCCTGCTCGAGAATGCCGAGGTTGATCTGCAGTGCGTTGAGCGGGTTCCTCACCTCGTGCGCGATGCCCGCTGCAATCGACTCGACGAGAGGCGACTGGGAGTCTACCGCCCGCGGGCTCTTTCCTCTCGCACGCACCCCGAGGATGCTAGCTCGTTTGAGGGTCCCCGGGAGATGTCCGGCAAACCGTCTTCGACCCGACGGACGGGGGCGCGCCGCTCAGACGTTGTCCGCGGCGGTGTCGTGGCGCCGTGCGCGTCTCCCGGTGCTGCCCCAGCGCCAGTCGCGGATGGCCGGCATGTCGTCTCCATAGCGCGCGATGTATTGCTGGTGCTCGAGCAGCGCGTCGCGGAGCGCCTGCTTGGCATAGGCGGCCCGTGCCGCCAGCCGTGGCACCCGGTCGATCACGTCACCGACGAGGTGGAAGCGGTCGATGTCGTTGAGCACCGCCATGTCGAACGGGGTGGTGGTGGTGCCCTCTTCCTTGTAGCCGCGCACGTGGAGGTTCGCGTGGCCCGCCCGGCGATAGGTCAGCCGGTGGATGAGCCACGGGTAGCCGTGGAAGGCGAAGATCACCGGCTTGTCGGTGGTGAAGAGCGAGTCGTAGTCGTGGTCGCCGAGCCCGTGCGGGTGTTCGCTCGCGGGCTGCAGCTTCATGAGGTTGACGACGTTGACCACTCGGATCCTGAGCTCGGGTACGTGCCTTCGGAGCAGGTCGACCGCGGCCAGGGTCTCGAGCGTCGGCACGTCGCCGCAGCAGGCCATCACCACGTCTGGCTCACCACCGCGGTCGTTCGAGGCCCACTCCCAGATCCCGATGCCCGCCGTGCAGTGCTTCACCGCCTCGTCCATCGACAGCCACTGCGGCGACGCCTGCTTGCCGGCCACGATCACGTTCACGTAGTTGCGGCTGCGCAGGCAGTGATCGGTCACCGAGAGCAGGCAATTGGCGTCGGGCGGGAGATAGACGCGGATGATCTCGGCCTTCTTGTTCACCACGTGGTCGATGAACCCGGGGTCCTGATGCGAGAAACCGTTGTGGTCCTGCCGCCAGACGTGCGAGCTCAGCAGGTAGTTGAGCGAGGCCACCGGCCGGCGCCAGGGGACGTGGCTCGACGCCTTCAGCCACTTGGCGTGCTGGTTGAACATCGAGTCGATGATGTGGATGAAGGCCTCGTAGCAGCTGAAGAAACCGTGGCGTCCGGTGAGCAGGTACCCTTCGAGCCAGCCCTGGCACTGGTGCTCGCTCAGGACCTCCATCAGCCGTCCGTCCGGCGAGACGTGGTCGTCCTCGGGGCGGATCTCGGCGACCAGGCAGCGGTTCGTGACGGAGAGGATGTCCTGCCAGCGGTTGGAGTTGTTCTCGTCGGGGCTGAAGACGCGGAAGTTCCGTGCCGGGAGGTTCAGCTTCATGACGTCGCGCAGGAAGCGGCCCTGGACGCGCGTGGCCTCCGCATCGACCGCTCCGGGGCGCGTGACCGCGACCGCGTACTCGCGGAAGTCGGGCAGCCGCAGGTCCCGCAGCAGCAGCCCGCCGTTGGCGTGCGGGTTGGCGCTCATGCGACGCGTGCCGCGAGGCGAAAGCTCGGCCAGCTCTGGCCGCAGCCGGCCGTCCGCGTCGAACAGCTCCCGCGGCCTGTAGCTCTTCATCCAGCCCTCGAGGACCTTGACGTGGCCGGGCTTGTCCATGTCGCCCATCGGGACCTGGTGGCTGCGCCAGTAGTCTTCGCACTTGAGCCCGTCGATCTCGGCCGGGCAGGTCCAGCCCTTGGGCGTGCGGAGCACGATCATCGGCCACGCTGGTCGTCCCGAGACGCCGTGCTCGCGCGCCGCGGCCTGGATCCGCGCGATCTCGGCGAAGGCCTCGTCGAGCACCGCGGCCATCTTCTGGTGCACCACCATGGGCTCGTGCCCCTCGACGAAGTACGGCCTGTAGCCGTAGCCTTCGAGAAGCTTCTGCAGCTCGTGCTCGGGGATGCGGGCCAGGAACGAGGGGCCCGCGATCTTGTAGCCGTTGAGGTGCAGGATGGGGAGCACGCAGCCGTCTCGCGCCGGGTTCAGGAACTTGTTCGAGTGCCAGCTGGTGGCGAGCGGGCCCGTCTCCGCTTCGCCGTCGCCCACGACCGCGGCGACGACGAGGCCGGGGTTGTCGAAGGCCGCGCCGTAGGCGTGCGACAAGGCATAGCCCAGCTCGCCGCCCTCGTGGATCGAGCCGGGTGTCTCGGGAGCGACGTGGCTCGGGATGCCGCCGGGGAAGCTGAACTGCTTGAAGAGCCGCTTCATCCCGTCCGCGTCCTGGCTGATCTGCGGGTACACCTCCGAGTAGGTGCCCTCGAGGTAGGCCTGCGCCACCACGGCCGGACCGCCGTGACCAGGCCCGATCACGTAGATCATGTCGAGCTCGCGCTCGCGGATCACGCGGTTGAGGTGGACGTAGATGAAGTTGAGGCCGGGCGTCGTGCCCCAGTGCCCGAGCAGGCGCGGCTTCACGTGCTCGCGCCGGAGCGGCCTCTCGAGCAGGGGGTTGTCGAACAGGTAGATCTGGCCCACGGCGAGGTAGTTCGAAGCCCGCCAGTACGCGTCCATCCGGGCCAGCAGGTCGGTGGAGAGTGGGCCCTCGCGCTTCGGAGCGCGCCGCGCTGATCCTCGAGTCCTGGGCATGGCTGCCTCCTCATCGCGCGGCGAGGGCGTCGCCCACGATCTGTTCCGCCTCGGCGACGATCGCCCGAAGGTGGCTCTCGTCGAGCAGGCTCTCCGCGTAGACCTTGTAGATGTTCTCGGTGCCCGAGGGCCGGGCCGCGAACCAGCCGTGCTCCGAGACTACCTTCAAGCCGCCGATGGCGGCGCCGTTGCCAGGGGCGTGGGTGAGCTTGGCCACGATCTCTTCACCCGCCAGTCGGGTGGCCTTCACGTCGTCGGGCGCGAGCCGCTCCAGCCGCGCCTTCTGCGCGGGTGTCGCCGGGGCGTCGATTCGCACGTAGTGCGGCGTGCCGAAGGTAGCGGTCAGCTCTGCGATGTGTACTCCTGGATCCTTCCCGGTGCGGGCCGTGATCTCCGCGGCCAGCAGACCCAGGATCAGGCCGTCCTTGTCCGTGGTCCAGACCGTCCCGTCGCGACGGAGGAAGCTCGCCCCCGCGCTTTCTTCGCCCCCGAAGCAAACGGATCCATCGAGGAGACCAGGCACGAACCACTTGAACCCGACCGGTACCTCGCGGAGCTGCCTCCCGCTGCCGGCGACGACCCGATCCAGCAGGCTGCTGCTCACCAGCGTCTTGCCCACGGCCGCGGCCGCCGGCCATTGGGGCCGGTTTCCGAGCAGGTATCGGATCGCCACGGCCAGGTAGTGGTTGGGGTTCATGAGCCCGGTGGTGGGGGTGACGATCCCGTGCCGATCCGCGTCGCCGTCGTTGCCGAATGCGACCGGGTACTGATCCTTGAGAGCCACCAGCCGGGCCATCGCGTAAGGGCTCGAGCAGTCGGTGCGGATCTTGCCGTCGTGGTCGACGGTCATGAACGAAAACGTCGGGTCGAGAGCGTCGTTCACCACCACGATGTCGAGGCCGTACCTGGCGTTGATGGGCTCCCAGTAGGGCAAGCCGGCACCCCCCAGCGGGTCCACTCCGAGCTTCAGGCCCGCGGCCCGGATCACATCCATGTCGATGACGTTGCGCAGGTCCTCGACGTAGGGCGTGACCAGGTCCTGTCGATGGGTGGTGGGGGCCGCAAGCGCGCGGTGATGAGCGACGCGCTTCACCTCGGCGTTGCCCGCGCGGAGCAGCGCGTTGGCGCGCTCCTGCACCCAGCGCGTGACCTCGGTATCCGCCGGTCCTCCGTGCGGCGGGTTGTATTTGAAGCCTCCGTCCTCCGGAGGGTTGTGAGAAGGGGTGACGACGATCCCGTCGGCGACGCCCTGCGTACGGTCGCGGTTGTAGGCCAATATGGCGCGTGAGATCGCAGGGGTGGGAGTCGCGACGGCACCGCCCTCGATGACCGTCTCCACGCCGTTGGCCGCGAGAACCTCCAGCGCCGTGCTCTGCGCGGGAGTGGACAGCGCGTGGGTGTCCTTGCCCAGGTAGAGGGGACCGTCCGTTCCATGCCCGCGCCGGTATTCGCAGATGGCCTGGGTGATCGCGAGGATATGGGCCTCGTTGAAGCTTCCGCGCAAGGACGATCCACGATGACCGCTGGTGCCGAAGCTCACGTGCTGCGCGAGGTCGCTCATGTCGGGCTGTCGGGCGTAGTACTCGCGCTCGAGGCGTTGGAGGTCCACCAGGAGCTCACGCGGCACGGCTTTGCCGGCGAGAGGGGAGAGCGGGGGAGCTTTGGAAGCAGGCATGGCGTTGTAGCGAGCCTATCAGGAGGCCCCGCGCACGTGTCCGACCTATTCGACGGCCTGGTGACGGTCCCCGCCGCATTCGTCCCGCTCGTCATAGCGACGCTCCTTGGGACCGCGGAACGCCCGGGCCGGTGATCCGGGTCAGCTCCTCGTCCAGCTCCATCATCCGGATCGAGAGATCGGCGATGCCGGGATGCTCGCGCAAGCCGGCGAGGATCGGGCTGGCGACGTAGGCCTCGGCCGAGGCCCGGTCGGCGAACAGGTAGATGCCGGCCGCGCTCGCGTCGTCCGCGACAAGCGTGAAGAGCTTCCAATGCAGTCCCGGAACCGCCGCGATGGCCGGCGCCACGCTGGCGCACAGGGCCCGGTAGTCCTGGGTGGGGACCAGCAGCCTGAAGTTGACCTGAAGCGTCGTGCGTTGCATTTTGCTTTCCTCCTTTGTCGGTGCGTCTCTCAGGCAATCTAGCCATCGAGCCGCCGCGCTGCTTGAGATGCCCGTGAGAAGTGGATGAAAATGGCGAATCCGGCGAAAAGCCATGCCCTGCATGTCGTTCGGGGATGACGAGGGCGGCGATGCACGGGACGATCCGGGACCGGCTGGAGCGAGAGCAGGCGGCGAGGTTCTTTGGGCGGGAGCGAGAGCTCGCCGAGCTCGAGTCGCGGCTCGTCGACGACCGGGGTCCCGCGGTGATCTTCGTCCACGGGATGAGCGGCATCGGCAAGACGAGCCTGCTCGATGCGTTGGAGCGTCGCGCGCCGCTCGGCGGTTCGAGGCTGCTGCGGTTCGACTGCGAAGCGGTCGAGCCCACGCCACGCGGCGTGCTGCACGCGCTCGGCGAGCGGCTGTCGCGGGAGCTGCCGTCCGTCGAGGCGGCCGCGCAGGCGCTTCTGGATCTTGGCGGCCGGATCGCCCTGGCGTTCGACGACTATCAGAGCTTCCGGCTGATCGACGCGTGGCTGCGGCAGGTCTTCGTCCCGGCGCTTCCCGGCCATGTCCGGGTGGTGCTTTTCAGTCGGGCGGCGCCGGCTGACGGCTGGACGCTGGCCCCGGGCTGGCGCGGCCTGTTGCACGTGTCGAGCATTGGTCCCCTGGACGACGTTGCCGCGGACGCCTTGCTGAGGAGCGAGCACGTCCCGGCTGACGTCGCGCAACGGATCCGCGCCTTCGCCCGGGGCCACCCGCTGGCGCTACGCCTGGCAGCGGGCACGGCGGTCGACCGCATCAGATCGGGTGCACCATCCATGGAGGCGGACCAGGTCGTCGGCGCCCTGGCCACGCGCTTCCTGGACGGCGTCGAGGATCCCGACACGCGCCGTACGCTGGAGTCGATCGCGGTGTTGCGGCGGGCCACGCGCTCACTGCTGTCCGCGGTGCTCGAAACGGACGAGCTCGATCCGATCATCGAGCGGCTGCGCGAGCTGCCGTTCGTAGCGCTGGCCCACGACGGCCTGGTGATCCACGAGGCGGTGCGCCTGGCGCTGGCACGGTCGCTGCGCGCCGTCGATCCCCGGCGCTACCAGGACCTGAGGCGGGCCGCCTGGAGTTGTCTGCGCCGAGAGGTCGAATCCGTCGGGCGCGTCCAGCTCTGGCGCTACACGGCGGACATCCTCTACCTCGTGGAGCAGCCGTCGGTCCGCGAAGCCTTCTTCCCCGCCGACATCCCCCACCAGCTCGTCGAGCCGGCCCGGCCCGACGACGCGGACGCGATCGCTGCGATCACGCGGCAGCACGGAGGGCCCGAGGAAACGCGCGCGGTCCTCGCGTGGTGGGAGGAGCTTCCCGATTCCTTCTCGGTCGTGCGCGGGGCGCGGGGCGAGGTGCTCGCCTACTCGATCCTGGCGTTCGCTCGCCAGGTCGGCGAGCGCATCGCGAGCCGGGACCGGCTGGCCGCCGCGTGGCTCGCCCACGTCGCGGGGGCGGGTCTTCCCGACGACCGGCCGGTGCTCTTCAGCCGGCGGTTGCTCACCCGCGACGGTGGCGAGCGGCCCTCGATCGAGCGCGCAGCCTGCTTCATCGACATCAAGCGCAGCTACCTCGAGAATCCGCGCGCCGCGCGGATCTACACCGCGATCCGCCTGAACGACGAGCTGCTCGCTGTGCTCCGACCGCTCGGATTCCGCGTGCTCGAGGACCTGTCCCTCGAGCAGGACGGCCGGAGTCTGCACAGCCTGATGCTCGATTTCGGTCCGGGAGGCATCCCGGGCTGGATCGCCCGGCTGATCGACGCCCTCTACGGAGCGCCCGTGCGGCGGTTCGGCCTGGATCTCGCCACCCGAGCGCTGCTGCTCGACGGGCGGAGCGTGCGGCTGACGCGCCTCGAGTTCGCGGTGATGCGCTACCTGACCGAGAACGAGGGCAAGGTGATCACCCGCGAGGAGATGCTGCGGGAGGTCTGGCTCCAGCCGTTCGGGGGCAGCAACGTGGTCGATGCGGTGATCCGGACGCTGCGCAAGAAGCTCGGAGGCGAGGCGCGCGCCGTCGAGACGGTCAAGGGCCACGGGTACCGCTTCCGCGGCTTCGCTGCGGACTGACCAGCGCCAGCGAAGTCGTTTCCAGCAACACGGCCCCCGCGGGCCGAATGAACGCAAGTGCGAAGATTCATGTTGAAGCCGGGAGGTGGCGTATGTTGGCGCGCTTGTCGAAAGTCACGGGCGCCATAGTGCTCGTGATGGCTACACTCCTTGCAGTCGCGTTAACGCAGACGGTCGGCTGGCGGCCGTTCATCGGACCGAGAGCGAGGCCCCTCACGAACCGGACGTTCGAAAGGAGTCCCGCCCGCATGGAGCGGGGCCGATATCTTGTGGACAATCTGGCGGGGTGTCTTGATTGCCACAGCGAGCGCGACCGCGCCAAGCACGAGGCGCCCCTGGCATCCGGCGTGTTGGGGGCGGGATCCGTCCTGCCGATCGTTGGAGCCATGGGTCAAATAGCCGCGCCCAATATCACTCCTGACCGGGAAACCGGGGTTGGCAGCTGGACGGATGATCAGCTGGCACGAGCCATCCGCGAGGGAATCGGCCACAACGGCCAAGCTCTCTTTTACTTGATGCCCTATGACAGCTACAGCCACTTGTCAGACGAGGATCTCGCGTCGGTCGTGGTCTACCTGCGATCCTTGAAGCCCATCTATCACGTCGTTCCTCCCACGCAGGTTTCCTTTCCGGTCAACTACCTGATGAAGAATGGTCCGCAGCCCATTACTGGCCCCGTTTCGCCGCCGGATGGTTCTACGGCAATAAGACGGGGGGAGTACCTGGTCACGATCGGAAACTGCGACGGGTGCCACACTCCACGGAAGAGGGGAAGACTCGTTCCGGGCTTGAAGTTCGGGGGAGGATCCTCGTTCAAGGGACCCTGGGGAGAGGTGGCGAGCGCCAACATCACACCGGACGCCTCGGGCATCTCGTATTACGACGAGACGCTCTTTGTACAAGTCATGCGCACGGGCTATGTGAAGGCGCGGGAACTCAAGTCGATCATGCCGTGGTGGAACTATCGGGGTTTGACCGATGGCGATCTCAAGGACATATTCGCCTACCTGGGCACACTCAAGCCTGTCAGGCATCGGGTGGACAATACTGAAGCGGCGACGCAGTGTAGACTCTGTGGGCTCCACCACAACTCGGGGAACCAAAACTGAGGTCTGGGTGGAGTTGCCCCGGTTCCTGGCCGATTGTACAGAAGCGGAAGTGGCGACGCTGACGCTCGAGACCTACTCAGCGGCCCTGGCCAACCACCTTCTGCCGCGGATCGGCTCGCTGAAGGTGGCCGACGTTATCCGCGGCCACCATCCTTCGGCAGAGATCAATCCTGTCGGCGTCATTCGACTCTGGCAGCCGGCGTTCCCGGGGCTGCCGCCAGGAAAAGCAGTAAGAAGACCGGCCGTGTCCGGTAAGCACGGCTTCTGGGGTCTCGCCGGAAGCGCCTGATCCGACGGGGACTATTCCTCGTGCTTGTGCACGTGGTCCTCGAACTCCTTGATGAAGCTGAGCGTGCGCATGCTCTCCATGCGGTCGAGGTAGACGCGACCGTCGAGGTGGTCGCACTCGTGCTGGATCACGCGCGCGAAGAAGTCTTCGGCCTCGAGGGAGTAGGGCTTGCCGCGGCGGTCGAGCGCCTCGAGCTTGAGCTTCTTGTGGCGGGGGACGGCGCCGCGCAGGTCGGGGATCGAGAGGCAGCCCTCGTAGGAGCGCAGCGTCTCGTCGCCGATCGGCGTGACCACGGGGTTGACGAGCACCATGAACGGCACCTCGGCGGCCGAGCGCTCGTCGCCGCCGCCCACCTCGATCACCGCGAGCCGCAAGGCCTCGTGGACCTGCGGCGCGGCGAGACCCACGCCCTCGTACTCGTACATGGTCTCGCGCATGTCGTCGACGAGCTTCTGGAAGAGCGGGTCCTTGAACGCCGACTTGGGCACGGGCTTCGCGGGCGTGCGCAGGACCGGATGGGCGATGCGGGCGACCTTCAGGATCGACATGGGCTCTCTCCGCCTAGAGTCGAAGCAGGATTCGAAGACGATCCTCGACGGCCGCCATCGTCCTGGCGTGGACGGTGCCCCAGCGGGTGAGGAGCCGTTCGACGGCCATGGAGCGAACCGCCTCGCAGAGGACCGCGCTCGGGTTCGTCAGGCCGCCTTCGGGCGGTGCCATGGGAACGTGGCTCGGAACGCCGCGCGGCGTGGACGTCATGGGCAGGACGATGACGAGGCCGGCGGGGCCGCGGTTGAACAGGTCCTCGGAGACGACGAGCACCGCGTCGGCCGGCCTGCTCGTGTCCGCGCATCGGGTTGAGGTCGGCGAGCCAGACTTCGCCCCGACCGGGGGCGCTCACCGCGCGCTACGGGAGCGCTTGGAGCGGGCGCGCGCCTTGTAGGGCACGCGTCCCTCGGCGACTCCCAGGCCGTCGGGCAGGGTGACGTCCCACGATCGGCGCTCCGCTTCGATCGCTCTCCAGGCGCGGCGATCGGAGCGCAGGCCCGCATAGGCCGCATTGACCCCTTCGAGGAACCGCTGGCGCCGCAGCGCCTCGACCGCCTCGTCGAGCAGCGCCGCCATCGGCTTGCCTTCGGCTTGCGAGAGCTCTCTCAGGACCTCGTGCGCCGCAGGGCTGATCCGCGTGGTTCCGTAGCCCATCGAGTGTACGAAACAGACTACTGAAATAGATACATATCTGCCAACAGGAAGGCCTACGAAAGCCTTGCTCCCGAGCCGACTCGGGACGACGGCTACAATCCGTCAGTGAGCGAAGGCGCCCCACTCGCGCTCGTCAGCCAGCGCGTGATCACTACGGCGGGCGAAAGGGCGGCCGCCGTCCTGGTCAGGGGCGAGACCATCGTCGGCGTCGTCGAGGCGGGCCAGGTCCCTCCAGGCACGCGCGTCGAGGACGTCGGCGAAGCCGTGATCCTTCCCGGCCTCGTCGACAGCCACGTCCACGTCAACGAGCCGGGCCGCGCCGACTGGGAAGGCTTCGCGAGCGCCACGCGGGCGGCCGCGGCGGGCGGCGTGACGACGATCGTGGACATGCCGCTCAACAGCAGCCCGGTGACGACGACGCGCGACGCGCTGCTGCGCAAGCGGGACGCGGCGGCGGGGCAGGGTGTCGTCGACTGCGCGTTCTGGGGCGGGCTCGTGCCGGGCAACCTGAAGGAGCTGGGCGCGCTGCTCGACGCCGGCGCCTGCGGCGTGAAGGCCTTCCTCTGCCACTCGGGCATCGACGAGTTTCCGGCGGCGCGAGAGGCCGAGCTGCGCCGGGCGCTGCCCATCCTGGCCGAGCGCGGCAAGCCGCTGCTGGTCCATGCCGAGCTGGCGACGGATTCGGCCGCTCCCGCGGGCGACGCGCGCCGCTACGCGACCTGGCTCGAGTCGCGCCCGCCGTCCTGGGAGAGGGAAGCGGTGGAGCTCCTGCTGCGCCTGTGCCGCGAGCTCCGGGCGCCGGTGCACGTCGTCCACCTCTCGGCCGCCGCTGCGGTCCCGCTCGTCGCGGAGGCGAAGCGCGAGGGCCTGCCGCTCAGCGCGGAGACCTGCCCGCACTACCTCGCGCTCGCCGCCGAGGAGGTCGCGGACGGCCGCACGGAGTTCAAGTGCGCGCCGCCGGTGCGCGAGCGGGCGAACCGCGACGCGCTCTGGGACGCCCTCGCCGACGGCACGATCGAGCTCGTGGTCTCGGACCACTCGCCGTGCCCGCCGCTCCTGAAGCGGGTCGACAGCGGCGACTTCATGGCCGCGTGGGGCGGGATCGCCTCGCTCCAGCTCGCGCTGCCGGTGGTGTGGAGCGAAGCGCGTCGCAGAGGCGTCGGAATCGAGCGGCTAGTCGAGTGGATGGCCGCCGCACCGGCGCGGCTCTCCGGGCTCGGGGCCCGCAAGGGCCGGATCGCTCCGGGCTATGACGCGGACCTCGTCGTCTTCGATCCCGACGCCGCGTTCGAAGTCGCGCCGGCAGCGATCGAGCACCGCCACAAGCTCACGCCGTACCTCGGCCGCCGGCTTCACGGCGTCGTGCGGCAGACCTGGCTGCGCGGGCGTCGTGTATTCTCTGCCGGCGGCTTCGAGGGCACGCCGCGCGGCGCGCTGCTTTCGAGCTCCGATGAACGACACTGAGCTTCCCGACCTCGTCTCGGCACGCGTGGGCGGCCGCGCGCTCTACGCGAACGACGAGTTCTTCGCGCCGCGCTCCTGCCTGGTGAAGCCGGAGCCGGCGGTCTTCGTCCCGGGCAAGTACACGGCGCGAGGAAAGTGGATGGACGGGTGGGAGACGCGGCGGCGCCGCACGCCCGGCCACGACTGGTGCGTGCTCCAGCTGGGGCTGCGCGGGCGCATCCGCGCGGTGAACGTCGACACCAGCCACTTCGTCGGCAACCAGCCGGAGCGCGCCTCGCTCGAGGCCTGCGACCTGGCGGGGAAGCCCTCGCGCGCCGCGCTCGGGCGCGCGCGCTGGACGCTCGTGCTGCCGGAATCGCCGCTCGCGCCGGGCGCGAGCAACGTGTTCGCCGTGAAGGCTTCAAGCCCCTTCACCCACGTGCGCCTCAACATCTTCCCGGACGGCGGCGTCGCGCGGCTGCGCGTCCATGGCGAAGTGGAGGTGGACAAGGCTCGGCTGCGCGCTCGCGGGGTCGACCTCGCGGCGATCGAGAACGGCGGCGTCGTGCTGGGGGCGAGCGACCAGCACTTCGGCTCGAAGGAGCACCTGATCCTTCCAGGCCGCGCGGCGAGCATGGCCGAGGGCTGGGAGACGCGGCGCCGCCGCGGGCCGGGCCACGACTGGGCGATCGTGAAGCTCGGAGCGCCCGGCCGGATCGAGAGAGTCGAGATCGACACCGCGCACTTCAAGGGCAACTATCCCGAGAGCGCCTCGCTCGACGGCTGCCGGGCGCCGGGCGCTGCGCTCTCCGAGCTCGTCCGCGCGAGCTGGCAGGAGCTGCTGCCCCGGAGCCTGCTGCGGGCGCACGCGCGGCACGTCTTCGCGGCCGGGACGCTCCGCGCGCGCGGGCCCTTCACCCACGTGAGACTCAGCATCTATCCGGACGGCGGGGTGAGCCGCCTGCGGCTGCATGGACGCGCTGAAGCGCTTTGACGCGCTGCCTTCGGAGGAAGCGCTCGCGGCCCTGCTGCGCTGCTGCGGCTCGCGCCGCTGGGCCCAGGCGATGGAGCGCGGCCGGCCCTACGCCGACGCGCCCGCGCTCGGCGAGGCCGCCGAGCGCGCTTTCGCGCAGCTCGGGCGCGAGGACTGGCTCGAGGCCTTCTCGCACCATCCCCGGATCGGCGACCGCGGTGCGCTCGACGCGCGCTTCGCGGCGACGGCCGCCTGGTCCGCGTTCGAGCAGCGCGCCGTGGCCGGCGCGGGCGAGGACGTGCGGGGCGCGCTCTTGCGCGGCAACCGCGAGTACGAGGCGCGCTTCGGCCACGTCTTCATCGTGTGCGCGACCGGGAAGTCCGCACACGAGATGCTCGAGCGGCTGCGCGCGCGGCTTGCGAACGAGCCGGCCGCCGAGCTCGAGATCGCGGCCGCCGAGCAGCGTAAGATCACGGCGATCCGCCTCGCGAAGCTGCTCGCGGAGGGACCTGGAATGAGTGGCATCACGACGCACGTGCTCGACACCTCGCTCGGCCGACCCGCGAGCGGCGTGGCCGTGCGGCTGGAGCGGCGCGAGGGCTCGGCCTGGATCGAGCTCGGGCGTGGCGCGACCGACGCGGACGGCCGCTGCCAGAACCTGCTGCCCGAGGGGACTTCGTTGCAGCCTTCCGTCTACCGCTTGAGCTTCGACTCCGCGGAGTACTTCGGCCGGCGCGGGGCGCCGACGCTTCTACCCCGAGGTCGGCGTCGTGTTCGAGGTGCGCGAGCCCGCGCAACACCACCACGTGCCGCTCCTGCTCAGCCCCTTCGGCTACAGCACCTACCGCGGGAGCTAGGGTGAGCGACTGGGCGAACCTGCTGCTGCGCTGGCTCCACGTCTTCAGCGGCATCCTTTGGATCGGGCAGACGTGGCTGTTCATGTGGCTCGACCGCAGGCTCGGGGACGCGCTCGAGAACCCGGGCGGCCAGCTCTTCATGGTCCACAGCGGCGGCTTCTACGTCGTCGAGAAGCGGCCCGGCCTCGAGTCGATGCCAAGGACGCTCCACTGGTTCAAGTGGGAGGCGGCGCTCACCTGGGCGACCGGCATCGCGCTGCTGGTGGTCGTCTACTACATGGGCGGGCTGTTGCAGGAGCCCGACGCGGAGCTGCCGCAGTGGGCGGCGATCGCGATCGGCCTCGCCGTGATCACGCTCGGCTGGCTCGTCTACGACACGCTCTGGCGCTTCGTGCCGACGCGGGTCGGCGCGCCGGTCTCGTTCGCGCTCGTCGTGGCTCTCGCCTGGGCGCTCGGCACGGTGTTCTCGGCGCGCGCGGCCTACATCCACGTCGGGGCGGCGCTCGGCACGATCATGGCCAACAATGTCTGGCAGCGGATCATTCCCGCGCAGCAGGCGATGGTGAGCGCGATCCGCGAGGGGCGGCCCGTCGACCTGACGCTCGGCGAGCGCGCCAAGGAGCGCTCGAAGCACAACACGTTCATCGTGGTGCCGCTCGTGATGATCATGCTGAGCAGCCACTTCCCGACGCTGACCTACGCCCACGACCAGGCGTGGGCGATGCTCGGCCTTCTGACTCTCGTCGGCTGGACGGCGGCCTGGCTCTATCGCAAGGTGACCTGATGCGAACGCTGATATCATTGCCAATATGAAAACGATATCGCTGTCGGTATCGAAAGTGGACTACGCGGCTTTTCGACGCGCCTCGCGGCGCCTGCAGCGCTCGATCGCGCAGCTGATCCGCGAGGCGATGGCGCTCTATCGAGAGGAGCGGCTCGAGCAGAAGGGCCGCCTGAGCGAGCTGCCTGTCGTCGTCGGCCACCGGCCCCTGGGCCCGCTGCCGACCCGCGCGGAGGTCTACGACGAGATGTTCGACGCACCAAAGGTCGGGCGAGCCGGGCGTTGAAGCGCGGCCTGGACACGAACGTCCTGGTCTACGCGCACGTCGCGTCGCTGCCCGAGCACGGCGCCGTGCGGGCGTACCTCGCACGACAGCTCGCGCGCACCGACGTCACCCTCGTGGTGACGCCGTCGGTGCTGCACGAGTTCGTGCACGTCGTGACCGACCCGCGGCGCTTCGATCCGCCGGTCGAGATGAGCGAAGCGCTCGCCATCGCACGCCTCTACCTCGGCGCCGCCAACGTCGCATGCGCGGCGACGGACGCCGAGGCCGACGCGGCAGCCTTCGAGCTGGTGGCACGCCACAAGCTGGGGCGCCGGCGCCTCGCCGACACACTGCTCGCGGCGACGCTGCTGCAGAACGGAGTCCGCCAGCTCGTCACCTGCAACAGGGCGGACTTCGAGGCGTTCTCCGGGCTCGAGCTCGTCGACCCGCGCGGCGAGCCGCCGGCCCACTGAGTTGTTGTCCGGCTTTCCCCCGCTCAGGGCCGCGGCAGCTCGTACGCGCGCGCGAGCGCGTCCGCCCCGGCTTCGATTCCCCTCCAGGCGGGCGCCGCCGCCGTGGTGAGCGACAGCTTCGCCAGCTGGTCCTTGAGCTTCGTGGTCTCGCCCAGGAGCCGGCCGACTTCGACCGCGGCTGCCCGGTCGTCCTTGATCCGCGAGCGCACGTCCTTCGCCGACGGCGGCAGCTGCTGGACCAGTCCCTTCAGCGACGCGCGCGCGGCCTTGTCGATCGACTTGTCGGCCTTCGCGGCCTTCTCCGCGTCGCGCTGGAGCTGTTTGGCCGAGGCCTCCATCGATTCGACCTCGGCGGCCAGCTCGCCGTCGTTGAGGCGTGCCGCCAGCACGTTCATGCTCTCGACAGGCCAGGCGATGCCGTAGGCGTGCGCCAGCGCGTCCAGCTTCGCCGCCAGAGCCGTCCAGGCGCTCGCCGGCGTGAGGCCCAGGCGCTTGTTGCGCAGCTCGACGTCGCTGCCGCGCCGCAGCAGCAGGAGCGCCTCGGGGCTCGCGGCGTAGTCGGTCTTGAAGCGGCTCTCGAAGCTGTCGATCGTCTTGTCGAAATCCTTGAGGAAGTCCTTGACCTTGACGGTGCGCTCGGCCGAGGTGATGACGGCGTCGTGGAGGTTCCGCTTTTCGAGGTCCTTCTTCCACGTCTTGTAGGCGTCGTCGATGTCGTCGATCAGCTTGCGCATCTGCTCGTCGGTCAGCCGCTCCGCGGCGCGTGCGGCGCCGGGGAAGCACAGGGCGAGCGCGAGCGCGAGATAGACACGCCGGCGGACCATGGAAGCCTCGTCGCTCCGTTGATTGTAGGGGCGCGGCGGCTAGAATCCTCCCGAATGGTCGGCAGCAGCCTCGCCCACTACCGCATCACGGCGGCGCTCGGCGCGGGAGGAATGGGAGAGGTCTACCGGGCGACGGACACGAAGCTCGGCCGGGACGTCGCACTCAAGGTGCTGCCGGAGGCGTTCGCGGCGGATCCAGACCGCCTCGCCCGCTTCGAGCGCGAGGCCAAGGTGCTCGCCTCGCTCAACCACCCGGGGATCGCGCACCTCTACGGCTTCGAGAGCCTCGCGAGCGCCGGCGCGACGACGGTGCACGTCCTGGTGATGGAGCTCGCCGAGGGCGAAGAGCTCGCCGAGCGGCTGAAGCGCGGACCGCTGCCGGTCGAGGAGGCGATCGCGGTCGGGCGGCAGATCGCGGAGGCGCTGGAGGCCGCGCACGAGAAAGGCGTCGTCCACCGTGACCTGAAACCGGCGAACCTGAAACTGACGCCGGACGGGCGCGTGAAGGTGCTGGACTTCGGCCTCGCCAAGGCGTGGTCCGGTGACGAAGGCGGCGCCGCGAGCTCGGCCGACTTCTCGCGCTCGCCCACGCTCGCGCACTCCGGCACCGCGGCGGGGCTGATCCTCGGCACGGCGGCCTACATGTCGCCCGAGCAGGCGCGCGGCAAGGCGGTCGACAAGCGGGCCGACGTGTGGGCCCTGGGCGTGGTCCTCTACGAGATGCTGACCGGCCGCAAGCTCTTCGACGGCGAGACGGTGACCGACGTGCTGGCGGCGGTAGTGCGGCAGGAGATCGACTGGCAGGCGCTGCCGCCCGCGACGCCCGCCCTGCTGCTGCGACTCGTCAGGAGCTGCCTGGAGCGCGACCCCAGGCAACGGCTGCACGACGTGGCCGACGCGCGGATCGTGCTCGACGAGCTCCTGCGCGGCGCGTCGGACGACGCGTTCACGGCGGCCCCATCGCGCGCTTCGACCTCGGCCTGGCGCGCGGCGACGGCGCTCGCGGTCGCCGTCGCGACTCTCGCGGGGCTGGCTGCGGGCTATTGGCTCCGACGTCCGGCGCCGACCGCGGCGTCCGAGCGCTGGCTGCTGGCGATCCCGGACGGGCTCACGGTGGCGGTCACCGATCAGCCGCAGGTCGCGCTCTCGCGAGATGGCGAGCTGCAGGTGGCCGTGGTCGCGGACGCGCGCGGTACCGAGCGGCTGCTGCTGCGCCGCCGCGGCGAGCTCGAGCCGCGGCTCGTGGTCGACACGGACGGCGCGCGCGGCCCGTTCTTTTCGCCCGACGGGGCGTGGATCGGCTTCTTCCGGCCGGGAGGCCTCTACAAGGTCCCGGTCGCGGGCGGGCCGCCCGTGCGGTTGGCCGAGGCGACCGGCCAGTCGCGGGGCGGCTCGTGGGGAGCGGACGGCTTCGTCTACTTTGCGCCCGACACGATCGTCGGGATCTCGCGCGTGCCCGAAGGCGGCGGCAGCGTCCAGCTCGTGACGCGGCCCGACGAGAAGCGGGACGAGCGGACCCACCGCTGGCCCGAGGCGCTGCCCGAAGGCGCCGTGCTCTTCACCTGCGACACCGGTGCCTCCACCGAGTACTACGACGACGCGCGCATCGAGGCGGTGCGCCCGGCCACGGGCGAGCGCAAGGTGCTGGTCGAGAGCGCCAGCATGGCCCGCTACTCGCCGAGCGGGCATCTCGTCTTCGCCCGCGGCGGGGCGCTCTTCGCCGTGCCGTTCGACCCGCGCTCGCTCACGGTGCACGGCAGTCCGGTGAAAGTGGTGGACGGGGTCGCGACCGACGTCGGCTCCGGGGCCGTCCAGTTCGCGCTCGCCGGCAACGGGGCGTTGCTCTGGACGCCCGGCGGCTCCACGGCGTCCTACGACCTCGTCTGGGTCGACCGCCAGGGTGGCGAGACCAGGACGCAGCTGCCGCCCGCCCCGTACAACGAGGCCGCCCTCTCGCGCGACGGCACGCACGTGGCGCTCGTCGGCGGCCAGGGCGGCGTCTCCGACCTTTGGGTCGCGGACCTGCTGCGCGGCGTCGTCACGCGGCTCACGTTCGACGAGTGGGTGACGCGGCCGGTCTTCAGCCCCGACGGCACGCGGATCGCGTACGGCCGCCGGCCGCAGGGCGAGCTCGGCAATAACTCGCAGATCGTCTGGCAGCCGAGCGACGGCAGCCGGCGCGCGGAGGTCCTGGTCGAGGGCGCGCGCAGCCACGTGCCCAGCTCGTTCACGCCCGACGGCCGCGCGCTCGTGTACGACGCGAACGAGCAGAAGGGGCTCGGGCGTGACGTGTACCTGCTCCCGCTCGTGCCACCCGGCAAGCCTCAGCCGCTCGTCGAGGGGCCGTTCATGAAGGACCAGGCGATGGTCTCTCCCGACGGGCGCTGGCTCGCCTACGTCTCGAACGAGAGCGGGCAGCTCGACGTCTACGTGCGTCCGTTCCCCGCGGGCGCGGGGCGCTGGCAGATCTCCGACGCGCAGGGCACCGAGCCGCGCTGGAGCCACGACGGTCGCGAGCTGTTCTACCGCTCGCGCAACGTGCTGGTCCGAGTCCCGATCGAGGCCGGTCGCGAGTTCCGTGCCGGCAAGCCCGAGCCGCTCTTCGACCGTGTCGCGACCGGGGCGCTCGTGGCCACGTACGGGCCGTCACCCGACGGCAAGCGCTTCTTCACCTTCCGCTCGTCCGGCGGTGTGGGATCGCGAACGGCGGTGGCCTTCGACATCGGCTTCGCGAGCCGCCTCGCGGCCGCCGGGGGGGCGCGCCCTTCGCCCTAGCGCTTCAACGTCTCGCGCCCCGACGGCGCAGCAGCCCGACGGCGCAGCAGCCCGACGGCGCCGAGTCCCATGAGAACGATCGTCGAGGGCTCGGGTACCGCGGCCGGGGAGTAGGCGGCGAATTCGTCCGAGATATGGGTCTGGCCAACGTTGGTCACGTCGAAGATCGCGGTCTTTGCGTACGCGGTCGCGCTCGTGTCGAGGAAGAAGAAGAAGGAAGAGTCGCCCGGCTGCAGCCCCCCCGAGAAGTTGAAATTGACGAAGGATTCGAAGGGCGCCGTGAAGCGATGGGCGTCACTGGGTCCGCTGTCCCCGAGGCCGTCGATCCGGTAGTCCACGTCGTACTCGGGCGAGACGAAGTCGCCGATCCTGAAGCTGCCCAGCGCGCCGCTCGACGCGCTGTCCAGGAGAACGCGCCAGTAGAAGTCGATCGTCCCGTCGATGGCGAGCACGACGCGCTGTTGCACCGTTCCCGTGATCAGGCCCCCGAGGTCGTCGCCCACGAAGGAGAACGGAATGAGCTCGTCCACCTGGACCACACTGGCGAGATGCGGCTCGGCGGCCGACGTGGTTCCCGGCAGGACCGCGGAGTCTCCCGGGCCGAGCAGAACCGCACGAGCCGGGGCCACGCTCAAGAACGCCGCCACAGCAACGAAGAACGGTACCTTGACGAAACCGAGCTTCATGGGACCTCCTCTGGAGTCGCCGCGCGAAATCCCTGGCCTTCGGAAGCCACGACCTGGACTTGGCCGCCTCTGGCGTTCCACAGTTATGCAATTTTCGGACCTCAACGGGTGGGTTGCGTTCCGCATTGAGGCACTAGCAGTTGGCCGGATCACCGCGAAACGGGGACGTCAGCATTCGTAAGGGAATCCGACAGTCAAGCCGGAAGCATTACAGGCGTCGTGCACCTGGCCGCAGCCCGTTCCGCCGGGGTGCACGACACCATGCCCCCACTGCCGAGCCCGGAGAGCAGCACGCGATGGTTCGCGATGCGCTCGCCGATCAGGGGCGGCTCCCTAAAGCGCGGCCGTGCGCCGCCCCTGCAGGATCTTCAGGAACGACCGGGACTGCAGCTCTTCGAGCGTGAGACCCGTGGACTTCGCCTCCTCGAGCGTGATCGCGCCGCAGCCCGTGCCCCGTAGGAAGTAGTTGAGCAGGCCCTGGCCGGTGGCGGCGTCGTCGAAGACGTCGCCGACGAGCGTCGCCTGGGCCGCCTTCTCCACGAAGCTGCGCAGCCGCAACGACGCCTGGTCGAGCCCCTCGAGGAAGAAGGAGTAGACGGCCGCGTAGCGCGTCACGAGCTGCGCCGGGTGCAGGTCCCAGCCCTGGTAGTAGCCGTTCTCGAGCGAGCTGCGCACGTCGGCGAAGTGGAGCTGCCAGGCGCGGTGGACGGCGGCGCGGTTCTCGAGCTGCTGCGCCGGCGTGAGCGGCTGGCCGCCGGGCGCCGGCCGGTGCGGGCCCACGGGCATCACGTTCGTCGCTCCGTCCGAGAGGTTGACGCCCGTGCCCGCGAGCACCACCTGGATCACCTGCTTCGCGAACTCGCAGGCGGGGTGCGTCATCGTCTGGTAGGCAGCCGTGATGCGGCAGGCGGCCGTGTAGTCGTAGGTGCCGAAGTGCGCGCCGACGCAGCGACCCTCGGCGGCCGCCACCAGCGCCGGCAGCGCGGCGACACCGCGGCCGTTCAGCACCGCCTGTGTCGTCTCGACCATCAGCTCGAGCCGCAGCGCGCCCGGGGCGCGGCGCGTCCGGCGCTCGAGCGCGGCGAGCGCCCGCACGAGCGCTGCGACCTGCTCGGGCATCGTCACCTTGGGCAGCGTCACGACGAAGCCGGGCGGCAGCGCGCGCGCCTCGCGCACGAGCGCCGTCACGAACAGGTCGAGCGTGCGGAGCGCGCGCTCGGCGAGCTCGGGCGACAGCGGCTTGATGCGGATGCCGAGGAAGGGAGGCAGCGTGCGGTCCTTCGCCGCGCGCGCCACCTCCGAGGCGGCGGCGAGCGCGTGGCCGTCCTCCTCGGCGTCCGGCCGGTTGCCGTAGCCGTCCTCGAAGTCGATCCGGAAGTCCTCGACGGGCTCCCGCTCGAGCTTGGCCTTGACGCGGGCGTGGACCTCGGCCGCGAATGCAGACGCAGTTCGGCCCTCCGCCGTCTCGAGCCCGACCGCCGCGGCGAGGCTGCCAGGAGAAGGCGCGTGCTCGGCGAAGGCCTGGAGCGCGAGCGCTCCCAGCTTCGTCACCGAGTCGGCGCGGAAGAGCTGGGCGCCGCCGTAGACCGTGTGCACGGGCTGGCGGCCGAGCGACTCGCCGGGATAGGCGCGCGCGAATACCGCCCCCGCGCGTCGGACCGGAGCGAGCAAGCGCTGCGTGGCCGCGGCACCGAGCGAGAGGGACGGGCTCTTCCTTGGCATGTCGGGCGCTCTCCCGTCGCCGCGCGATTCTAGCGCAGCCTCGAGATCACGGCCGCTCCGGGCGCCTTGACAGCCCGCCATGCCGCGGGCAAAAGACAAGGGGGGCCCTCTTGGCGAGCGAACGCGACACGATTCCGCAGCGGCCGGTCGCGTTCGCGCTGGCGATGAGCCGGAAGCACGCGCGCTGGGCGCTCGTCGCGAACCTCGCCGTGCTGGTCGCGACTGCCGCCTCGCGCCTCATGACCTGGACGCTCAAGCTCTTGACCGACGCCGCGGTCGCCTACGGCGCCGGCCGTGGCGAGCTGTCGGAGGTCTGGCGCTGGGCGCTCGTGTTTGCGGGCGTCTACCTGCTGAACGAGCTCGTCTGGCGCACCAGCGGCTTCTGCGGCATGCGCTGGATCACCGGCGCCGTGGCCGAGGGCAACGCCCGGCTCTTCGCGCACCTGTCGGAGCACTCGGCCGCCTACTTCGCCGATCGCTACGCCGGCGCGCTCGTGAACAAGATCGCGAACGCAGCTTCGGGCATAGAGCGGCTGATCTCGCAGTGGCTCTGGCAGTTCTTCCCCTGGATCGTCGGCCTCGCCGCCGACCTGTGGATCACCGGGCTGGCGCACCCCTACTTCGCGCTCGGGCTCGTCGGCTGGCTGGCGGTGTACGTGCCAGTGAACGTGTTCGCGGTCGCCCGGCTGCACAGGCTGAGCTTCGCCTACGCCGAGGCCTCGTCGGCGCTGCGCGGCCAGATGGTCGACACCACGGCCAACATCGACACCGTGCAGCACACGGGCGAGCTCGAGCACGAGCGGCGCTTCATCGGCGCGTCGATCGGGCAGCAGTGGGCAAAGCACCTGCGTGAGTGGTGGTGGTCGGAGTGGCTGCTGGTCACGAACGGCGTGCTGCTCGCCGTCTTCATCGTGTCGATGTTCGGCCTCGGCATCCGCCTGATCGGCAGCGGCCGGATCAGCGTCGGCTCGCTGGTGATGGTCGTGATGGTGGTGATGGCGCTCGAGCAGCGCATGTTCTTCCTGGGGCAGAACCTGACCCAGGCGGTGAGCTACCACGGCCAGGTGGCCGAGGGCCTCGCGGAGCTGCTCCAGCCGCACGAGATCGAGGACGCGCCGGGAGCGCGGGCGCTCGTCGTGACGGACGCGGCGATCCGCTTCGAGGCGCTCGACTTCTCCTACGACAACGCCCGCGTCTTCGCCGGCGACTTCACGCTCGCGATCCGCGGCGGCGAGAAGGTCGGCCTGGTCGGCCACAGCGGCGCCGGCAAGACGACACTCGTGGGGCTGCTGCTGCGGCAGTTCGAGCTCGACGGTGGGCGGATCCTGATCGACGGCCAGTCGGTCCGGCAGGTCACGCTCGAGTCGCTGCGCCGCTCGGTGGCGCTCGTGCCGCAGGCGACGTCGCTCTTCCACCGCTCGATCCTGGAGAACATCCGCTACGGCCGGCTCGAGGCGAGCGACGACGAGGTGGTCGAGGCGGCGCGCCTCGCCGAGGCGGACGCCTTCATCCGCGAGCTGCCGGACGGCTACAAGACGCGGGTGGGAGAGCGCGGCGTCAAGCTGTCGGGCGGCCAGCGGCAGCGGATCGCGATCGCGCGCGCGCTCCTGCGGCGCGCGAGGATCCTGCTGCTCGACGAGGCCACGAGCGCCCTCGACAGCGAGAGCGAGGCGGCGATCCAGGCCGCGCTCGGCCCGTTGATGCGCGACAAGACGGTGATCGCGATCGCGCACCGGCTGTCGACGCTCCGCGCGATGGACCGCATCGTGGTGATCGAGCAGGGCCGCATCGTCGAGGACGGCCGCCACGAGGCGCTGGTGCGGAAGGGCGGCGTCTACGCGGTGCTCTGGAACAGCCAGGTGTCGGGCTTCATCCAGGATTGATGTCAGCGGGGGCACGGGGGGTGCTCAAACCCACCGATAGCCGGTCCCGAATCTCCGCTCGCTCGTTCCGCCTCTTCTTACTCCCTTGATGGGTCTGGTCCGGCCCTCAGTCGCGCTGGGCCAGGAACTGCACCAGCAGGTTGCGCGAGACGGCCAGCCGGTAGGCGGCCGTCGAGCGGACGTCGTCGATCGGCGCGACGTCCTCCGCGACGAGCGCCGCGGCCTCGCGCACGACGGCGGGCGTGAGGCGCCGGCCCGCGACGAACGCCTCGGCGGCGCGGAGTCGGCGCACGGTCGGGGCCACGCTGCCGAGCGCGAAGCGCAGCTCCTCGACCGTCCCGTCGCGCCGCTGCCAGATGAGCCCGGCGGCGACGGTCTTGGAGATCGCCTGAGCGGCGCGCGTGCCGACCTTGCGGAAGAGCTGCCGCGTCGGCGGGCGGCGCGGCAGCGGGATGCGCACCGCCTCGATCAGCTCGCCTTGCGCGAGGCTCGTCCGCTTCGGGCCCGTGAACACGTCGCGGAACGCGATCTCGCGCCGGCCGCGCGCCGAGGCCGCCAGCACCACCGCGTCGTAGACGGCGAGCGGCGGGAAAGTGTCTCCCGCCGGCGACGCGTTCGCGACGTTGCCGCCGAGCGTGCCGCGATTCTGGATCTGGACGCCGCCGACGGTGGCGCAGGCCGCGGCCAGGAGCGGCAGGCGGCGGCGCACGAGCGGGTGGCGCAGGAGTGCCGTGTGCGTCGCGAGAGCGCCCACGTGCAGGGCGTGCTTCAGTGCGCGGATCCGCGACCAGTCGGCGAGCCCGGACACGTCGAGGAAGGTGCGGCCGGCGAGCGCGCCCGCGTTCCAGGCGACCATGAGGTCGGTGCCGCCGGCGATCGGCAGCGCGTCCGCGCGCTCGGCCATGAGCCGCAGCGCCTCGCGCGGCGAGCGCGGGCATAGGAGCGTCGCGGCCTGGGCGTCGCCCCTCATCGGGCCTTCCGCGCCGGCCGCCGCCGCGAGACCGAGCCCTTCCGCGCCTGACGCCGCGCGGCCTTCTGCACGGCGCTCACGATGTGCTGGTAGCCGGTGCAGCGGCAGAGATTGCCGGCCAGCTCGCGGCGGATCGCGTCCGCGTCCGCACCGCCCCCGCGCCGCAGGTACGCGGAGGCGGTCATCAGCATGCCCGGCGTGCAGATGCCGCACTGCGACGCACCTTCTGCCAGGAAGGCCTGCTGCAGCGGGCTCAGGCGATCGGTGCGGCCGAGCGACTCGACGGTCGTCACGGGCCGACCGGCCGCCTGCGCCACCGGCACGAGACAGCTCACGACCGCCTCGCCGTCCATTAGCACCGTGCACGCGCCGCACTCGCCCTCGCCGCAGCCTTCCTTCGTCCCCGGCAGCGCCAGGTCCTCGCGCAGGACGTCGAGCAGCCGCTTCATGCCCGGGCCCGCGTACGCGCGGCGCTCGCCGTTGACCGTGAGCGAGACCCTCACGCCGCCGCGCCCCCGGCGAGCGCCGCCGCGACGCGCTCGGGAGTGATCGGCAGCGCGTCCACGAAGCGGCCGATGGCCTGGCGCACGGCCGCAGCCACCGCCGGCGCCGGAATGTCCATCGGCAGCTCGCCGACGCCCTTCGCGCCGAACGGTCCGAGCGAGTACGGCGCCGGCACGAAGCGCACCTGCACCGGCGGCGTGTCGAGCGCCGTCGGGATCGTGTAGTCGGTGAAGCGCGCGTTCGTCATCACGCCCCGCTCGTAGACGGCCGACTCGAGGAGCGCATAGCCGAGCCCCTGCGTCGCGCCGCCGATCACCTGGCCCTCGGCGAAGAGCGGATGGATCACGGTGCCGATGTCGGCCGCGATCCAGGCGCCGCGAATCACGGTCTCGAAGGTCGCCTTGTCGATCTCCAGCTCGACGGCCATGGCGCCGTAGCTGTAGGCCTCGTAGGCGTCGCCGGAATAGCTCGCGTCGTCCCAGACCACCCAGTCGGGCTTGCGGTACACGGCCTCGAAGCAGCGGGACGTGTCGTCGCCCAGGAGCCGCCTCGCTGCCGCGCGCAGCGCGGCGCGCGTCGTGGGGGAGCGGGCCTTGCCGGGTGCCATGGCGCCCTTGAGCTCGAGCGCGGCCTCGCGCAGCAGGCGTCCGACCATCATGCACGTGCGGCTGGCAACGGTCGGCCCGCTGTTCGGCACGCGCGCGGTGTCGGGCGGCTCGACGCTCACGAGCTCGAGCGGCACGCCGAGCGTCTCCGCGACGATCTGCGCGAAGAGCGTGGTCGTGCCCTGGCCGAACTCGGTCGAGCCGGACAGCACGCGCAACTCGCCGTCGCGCGTCAGCGTCACGGCCGCCCGGCTGTTCAGGTACGCCTCGCCGCTGCCCGTGAAGCCGGCGCCGTGGTGGACGAGCGCCATGCCGATCCCGCGCCAGGTCGGGCGGCTCGCGGCGCGGTTCCAGCGCGCGCAGCCGCGGAAGCGGCGTGGGTAGGCGCTCTGCCTCACGCAGGCCTCCAGCGCGCGGCGCGCGCCGACGCTCTCGCGCAGCGTCTGGCCCATCGGCAGCGTCGAGCCCTCCCGGATCGCGTTGCGCCGGCGGACCTCGAGCGGGGAGAGGCCGAGGGCCTCGGCGAGCCGCTCGATCTGCATCTCCGCCGCGAAGAGCGTCTGCGGCGCGCCGAAGCCGCGGAAGGCGCCGTTCGGCGGCGTGTTGGTCATCACGGCGCGCGAGCGGATGCGCACGTTCGGGCAGTCGTAGGGCCCCGTCGCGTGCAGCGTGCCGCGCGACAGCACCACGGGCGACAGCGTCACGTACGCGCCGCCGTCCATCAGGATCTCGACGTCCTGCGCGACGATGCGGCCGTCGCGCGCGGCGCCCGTCCGGTGGCGGATCACGGCGGGGTGGCGCTTGGTCGTCGCGGCCATGTCCTCGTGCCGGTCGTAGACGATCCGGACCGGCCGGCCCGCCTTGCGCGCGAGCAGCCCGGCGTGCGCGCAGATGACGTTCGGGTACTCCTCCTTGCCGCCGAAGCCGCCGCCGGTCACCGCCTGGACCACGCGCAGCTTCTGCTCCGGCAGCGCGAAGACCGCCTTGAGCGCCTTGACCACGTAGTGCGGGCACTGCAGCGAGCCGAGCGTCACCAGCGTGCCGTCTTTCTCCCACCACGCGAGAGCGCCATTCGTCTCGATGTAGGCCTGCTCCTGGTGCGGCACGCGGTAGACGCCCTCGACAACGACCGCGGCTTCGGCGAAGCCGCGCGCGACGTCGCCCTTCTCGATCGCGAAGCTCTTGAAGACGGTCTCCGACCGCTCGGCGTCGAGCACCGGAGCCTCCTCCTCGTACTCGACGCGCACGTGCTCGAGCGCGGCGTAGGCTTTCGCGCGGACGGGATGCGCGACGAGCAGGATCGGCTCCATCGGGTGGCGGACGCGGTCCCTGGCGAGGAGCGGCTGGTCGTTCTCGATCAGCGCCACGTGGTTGGCGCCCGGGATGTCGTCGGCGGTCGCGACCACGTACTCGTCCCAGGGGAAGGACGGCTCGAGCGTGATCGAGCGGATCCGGCCGCAGGCGATCGTCGATCGCAGCGTCGCGCCGAACAGGCAGCCGGGGACGACGTAGTCGTCGACGTACTTCGCGGTTCCGCAGAGCTTCTCCGGCCCCTCGCGGCGCCGCGCGCTGCGGCCGACGATGCTCCCCACCGGCGCCATTCTAGCGGGCGCGCGGCCACGGGCGCTTCGTGAGCGCCGGCCGCAGCACGACCGGGCCGACGAGCCCCGAGGCGAGCAGCGGCGAGTCCTTCGTGTAGTGCTTCCAGGTCGCGAACGCGACGCGCGCCGCGCGCGGCTTGGGCTCACCGCGGCGGTACCACTCGGGCAGCGCCAGGATCGCTCCGCCCGTGAGGCTCGCGAAGCCGCTGCCGCCGGCGCCCGGACGGAAGGCGTCCTCGTCGGGCTGCTGCTCGTCGCCGATCAGGCGGTTGGGCCACAGGTTGGTGACCTTCACCTCCAGGACGTTCGCGCCCGCCCGCGCGGCCTGCGTCGCGTCGGCGAGAAAAGGCCGCGACCAGACGACGCCCAGCGGCGTGCCGTTGAGGAGCGGCTCGGCGATCACCTCGACCTCGCCGAGGTCGAGGACGAGCGACCGGCCCGGCGCAAGCCAGGCCTCGGGGATCCGGAGCTCCGTACGCCAGGTCGCGGTGCCCGAGAAGTAGCGGACACCCGGCTCGGGATGCAGGTGGAGCGACGCGAGCGACGCGAGCTCGATCGCGGCGGGCGCGCCCGTCCCCGGGGGGAACTCGACGCGCCACGGCCCGGGGACGGCGAGCGGCGTCTCGAGGCCCGCGACCTCGAACCGCGCCACGCGGCCGTCGCTCGACTCGATCGCGTAGCGGCCGTTCGCGAAGACGCGGAGGGCCGACGCCTCGCCGGCCACGGGCGCCACCACCCCGTCGAACGACGTCGCGCCCGGCCGCGGCGCGCGAGCCAGCGCTTCGATCTCGGCGTCGGAGAGCGAGCCCGGATGGACGGCGGGCTCGGTGCTGTCGCCGTTGTAGTACGACGCGCCGTCGGCGAGGAACGCGAGGCCCACGCCCGGGTGTACCTCGCCGTTCTTGCGCTCGGCCTCGCGCACGAGCGTCCCGCCCACGTAGACGGACGGGATCCCGGCGCGGTAGACGAGCGCCACGTGGATCCAGCCCGAGAGCGGACGATGAGCCGCGAGCGCGAACACCGGGACTCCCGAGCCCCGCTCCCATACCGCGACGCCGTTGCGGCCGATCGCGAGGCCACACGTGAGGTGGCCGAGGCCGTAGAGCTCGGCGCCCGAGGGCGGGTAGATCGCGTACTGGTCGGTCCAGGGGTCCTTGACGCCCTCCATGAAGTTGTTGGTGGAGAGCATCACGTTCGTCTCCGGCTTGGCCCAGAGCGTGATCGCGAAGTCGTTCACGACGCCGGCATGAGTGCGCTGCGCGACGGGCGCGAACGGCCGGGCTGTCAGGATCGGGGGGCCGTCCCGCGAGATCGCCACGGGCGTCACGGCCGGCGCGGGCGCGCGGAAGACGACGAACAGCGACTGGCAGGGCCCGAGTTCGAGCCCGACGCGAACGCGGGCGCCGTCGCGCGCGTAGACGCTGGCGGCCGCGATTCCGCCCGTCACCGGATCCCAGAGCTCGGGCTCGCGCTCCGCGACGCGGAACGTGGCCGCGACCCGCTCGTGCGAGCGTCGCTGGTTCGAGAGGAAGTAGACCTCGGCCCCCGCGACGCGGCGGTGGATCCAGGCGACGGGCGCGTCCCCCGAGCGCGACGTGAGCTCGACGTCGCGCTCGAGTGCCAGCTCTTCGACGAGCTCCGCGAGCGGCCGGCCCCAGAAGACGCGGCCCTCGCCGACGCGGCGCTGGATCGGCTCGCCTTGCGTCCCCCACAGCTCGGCGGCGAGCGCCGCGTACTCGGCGTCGCCCGCCGGATGATCGCGCAGGCTCGGGCTGGCCTCGGGCCGCGCGCCAACCAGCACCAGCCCCTCGCCCACGAGCGCGCGCAGCCGGCGCAGCAGCTCGAGCGTGAGCGTCCGCTGCCGGCCGAGCACGAGCACGGCGTAGCTCATGCCGTCGGGCAGCACGAGCCGTCCGCGCTCGACGCGCGCGCGCTTCAGGAGCACCTCGGCGTTCA
Source organism: uncultured Acidobacteriota bacterium (assembly GCA_963740655.1). Taxonomy (GTDB): domain Bacteria; phylum Acidobacteriota; class Vicinamibacteria; order Fen-336; family Fen-336; genus DATBSL01. The sequence goes on along the minus strand of CAVUFF010000006.1, from coordinate 794,171 downwards.
CGAGGTCGTAGTCGTGGCCTTCGGGCGGCGGCGGGTGCAGCTCAGAGCACTCGAGCGGCGTGTAGACCCCGGCGTCCTCGCCCGTGAAGTAGGCGAAGTCGGCCACGAACAGCCCCTCCTGCAGCAGCGCCTGGCAGCGGGCCAGGTAGGCGAGCCAGGCGCGGCCCGGCTCCCACCACGTGGTCGTGCGCTCGAAGTGGATGCCCCACGGCCCCATCGTCATGCCCGGCGCGGCCGTCGGATGCGGCTGGTGGGCGTAGCGGTGCACCAGCATGCGGTTGATGCCGCGCGTGAAGACGAGGTCGCCGCGCGCCTTCATCGCGAACGGGTGCTCCTGCCAGCGCGCCGACTCGGGCTCGCCGGTGAAGGCCTCGGCTCCCGCCACGCGCTGGCCGTTCGCGTGCGCGACCGTCGCCGCGAGCTTGGGGGTGCGCCGCATCGTCAGGTTGTTCTGGAAGATCGACGACAGTCCCTGCCAGAACTCGCCCATCGTCGCGTCGCCGCGGGCGCCGATCTGCATCTCCTCCATCGGTCCGCGGTCGTAGGGCTCGACGAGCAGCTGGATCCGGTTGCGGTGGCAGAGCTCCGCGAGCGCGCCGTAGTAGTTGTCGGCCAAGAGGTCCGCCTGCGTGCGCCGGAGGTCCCACAGGAACCGCTCGGTCGTCTCGGCCGACCCCACGACGCGGCCGGTCATGGCCGGCAGGTAGCGCTGCAGCGCGTAGCCGTTCTTCTCCTGGAACGCGCGCTCGAAGCCGGGCGTCCAGTTCTGCATCCCGACTTCCCAGCTGTCGACCTCGAGCCGCATGTGCCCCTTGTCGGTGAGCGGCGCCAGGATCGGCAAGAGCGGCCGCATCATCTTGTCGAAGTGGAAGGCGATCGCCTCGGCGCGGTACTTGTCGCACTCGAGGCCGATCCCGGTGTCGGGGGCGGAGCGGTTGAGCGTGCCGAGCGGCGTAAAGCCGAAGCGGAGCACGGTGAAGCGCCCCGGGGGCGCCTGCCAGCGCAGCGTGCCGGCGGCGTCGAGGCTCGCGCTGACGTCGACGACGCGCTCGAGCGGGATCGCGTCCGCGGGCGCGGCCTCGAGCGGCCGCAGGCCGCGGCCGTTGTACTCGGCGTTGCTGCGCTTCGTCCAGTCCGCGAAGCGCGGGGCGCTCGCGAGGCGGAGCTGGCCGAGCGCCGTGGCGCTCGCGGCCTCGAGCCGGAAGACCCGCGCCCGCACGGCGGGAAACTGGGCGCTGGCGAGCGACGGCTCGCGCGACGGATCGAAGGAGACCTCGGCCACGCGCCGGAACGGCGCGCCGTCGTCGGAGGCGGTGAGCACGAGCGACGCGCGCCGTCCGAAGCCAGAGCCGGCGCCGGGCGGCGGGGGCTCGCCCTCGATCGAGGCCAGCAGCCGGATCGACGTCGCCTCGTAGGGCTCGCGGAACTCGAGCTGCAGGAAGCCCGGCGCGCCGCCCGGCCCGGGCCGCACGACCAGCGCGCGCGGATCGCCCGCCGCGAGCGCCTCCGGCGCGAGCGGCCCGCTCGACGAGGAAACGGCCTTGAGCAGCGTCCGCAGCCCCGCCTCGCCGCGCAGGGACGGATACGCGATAGCCGCGACGTCGCGGTAGTGTCCCAGCTTGCGGAGCGGCGCGGGCAGCTCCGCCTCCACGAGCCGGCCGCCCTCGACGCTCGTCTCGCTCCAGACGAGCTGCTGCATCGCGAGCTCCGGAGTGATCCAGGGGCCGCCGCTCGACGACCAGCCCGGGCAGTTGTGCATCCCGAACTCGAGGCCGAGGCGCGCGGCCTCGCGGATCGCGTGCTGCTTGAGCTCGAACCACTCGGGGCCGAGGTACTCGACCGGCCCCTTCGGGATGCCGGTGCCGGCGTCGAAGTTGACGACGCCGCCGAGCCCGGCGCGCTCCATCGCCTCGAGGTCGAGCGTGATGCCCTCGCGCGTGACGTGCCCGTTCATCCAGAACCACAGCGCCCAGGGCCGCGCGGAGTCCGGCGGCTCGCCGAAGAGGGCCGCGAGGTCGGCGGGCGGCGCGCTCCCGGCCACGGCCGCGGCTCGACCGCCCGCGCCGATCACGACGAAGCCCGTGGCCGCGGTGTACTTCAGGAACTCGCGGCGCGTCACGTCGCGGCGCCTCACGCGCCCGCCTTCGACTTCTGCCGGTAGTCGCGGCCGCTCGTGCGAAGCGCCGCGTCGAGCAGCGCCGCCGAGGCCGCCTCCGCCTCGGCGACGAGGCGCGGCACGTCCACGCCCACGAGCTCGCCGCGCTCGACCACGACCTTGCCGTTCACCATCACGGTGTCGACGGGCTCGGGCCACGGCGAGAAGACGAGCGCCGCGAGGGGATCGCTGCCGGCGCCGGCGTACGAGAGCCTCCGGGTGTCGACGAGCACGAGGTCGGCGGCCTTGCCGGGCTCGAGGCTGCCGACGTCGTCGCGCCCGAGGCAGCGCGCGCCGCCGCGCGTCGCGAGCCAGAAGACGTCCTCGGCCGTCAGCCACTCGGCGGGCTCGCGGCCGGGACGGTGGGCGAGCAGCGCCTGGCGCAGCTCCGCCAGCATGTTCGAGCTGTCGTTGCTGGCCGAGCCGTCGACGCCGAGGCCGACGGGCACGCCGGCAGCGAGCAGATCCCGCACCGGCGAGACGCCGGAGCCGAGCCGGAAGTTGGAGCTCGGACAGTGCGCGACGCCCGTCCCGGTCTCGGCGAAGAGCCGGATCTCCTCGGGCGACAGGTGGACGCAATGCGCGAGCCAGACGTCGCTTCCCAGCCAGCCGAGCCGGCGCAGGAACTCGACCGGCCGGCAGCCGTAGACCTCCCGGCAGTAACGCTCCTCGTCCTGCGTCTCGGAGAGGTGGGTGTGGAGCCGCAGGCCGTTCTCGCGCGCGAGCTCGGCCGTGCGCCGCATCAGCTCCTCGCTCACCGAGAAGGGCGCGCACGGCGCGAGCGCGATGCGCAGCATGGCGCGCGGGCGCGGGTCGTGGTATTCGCGGACGAGTCTCCGGCTGTCGGCGAGAATCGTCTCCTCGTCCTGGCAGACGACGTCGGGCGGCAGGCCGCCCTGGCTCTGGCCGCGGCTCATCGAGCCGCGCGTCGGGTGGAAGCGGATCCCGAGCTCGCGCGCGGCCTGGATCTCGGCGTCGACGAAGCGCTCCTGGCCACGCGGGAAGAGGTACAGGTGGTCGCTCGTGGTGGTGCAGCCGGTGAGCAGCAGCTCGCCGAGGCCGACGCGCGCCGCCTTCGTGACGGCAGCGCCGTCGAGGTGCCGCCACACCTCGTAGAGCTCGACCAGCCAGCGGAAGAGCGGGGCTTCCTGGACACGCGGAACGTTCCGCGTCAGCACCTGCGGCAGGTGGTGATGCGTGTTGACGAGGCCGGGCAGCAGCACCTTGCCGCTGGCGTCGATGCGGCGGTCGACCGGACCGGCCGGGGCCGGTGGCGGCCCGGCGGCCAGCACGCGGTCGTCCTCGACCAGCACGTAGCCGCCGGGGAAGCGGCTGCGCGCGTCGTCCATCGGCGCCACGAGGCGGGCGTCGTGGACGAGCGTCCTCACTTGAAGAACTCGTAGCGGTCGCCGGCCAGCACCCGCACCACCTGGATCGCCTCGCCGCGGAGCACCTGCATCCCGATCAGCTGGCCCGGCCGCGATGCCCAGAGCGCCTGGTAGAGCTGGCGCAGGCCCCGCACCGCCTGGCCGCCGACGCTCACGAGCAGGTCGCCCTGCTCGAGGCCCGCCCCTTCGGCGGGACCCCCGGGCACGACGCCGGTCACCGCGATGCCGTCGTCGCTCGCCTGCGGGTAGAAGCCGAGCCACGCGCGCCGCTCGTCCGGCGGCGGGTCCTCGCCACGCTCGAGCCGCGCGCGCCTCTCCGCGAAGAGCGCGATCGGGATCGCCAGGCTGAAGCGCGCGACCGCGGCGAGGCCGAGCGAGACGATCCCGGCCACGCGCGCCCGCGCGTCGAACAGCGGCCCGCCCGCGAGGCCGGGGTTCAGCATCGTGGTCATGATCGCGCGGTCGAGCATGTACTCCCAGAACGCCTCGAACGGCCCCACGAAGGACACGTGGCCGCTCGCGCCGCGCCGCTCCTTCTCTCCCGTGCAGGTCAGCAGGAACACTGGATCGCCGGGCGCGAGCTCCGGGCCGGCCGAGAGCTTCGCGGCCTGCAGGTCCGAGCGGCCGATCGTGAGCAGCGCGAGCCCGCTGTCGTGGTCGAGCGTCACGTGGCGCACGTCGCGCGTGCGCCCGTCGAGGCCCGTCAGCTCGACGCGCGACGCGCCCAGCACCAGGTAGTGCGCCGTGAGCACGTGGTCGCCCGAGACGGCGACGCCCGCGCCCATCCGCTCTTCGCCGAGGACCGGCGCGGAGGGGTGGGCGCGCGGGATCTCGGCCCGCAGGTAGACGACCGACCTGGAGGCGACGCGCGGGATGAGAACGGGGGAGTCCGTGTTCGCCTCCGCGGGGACGTGCGGCGTCGATTATAGGCGCGCCGCGCGGGCGGGCTCAGTGACCGAAGAGCCCGGCGGCGATGTTGATGGTGAGCGCGAGCAGCGTGGTGTTGAAGACGAAGGCCAGGATGCCGTGGACGAGCGCCAGCCGGCGCATGCCGCGCGAGACGATCGAGACGTCGGCGGTCTGCGAGGTGGTGCCGATCACGAAGGAGAAGTACAGGAAGTCGAGGTAGTCGGGCGGCGCCGCGCCGGGGAACGCGAGGCCGGGCTCGCCGGCGCTCCCGCGGTCCACGTAGAACTCGTGCGCGTAGTGCAATGCAAACGCGGTGTGCACGAAGCACCAGGAGATGAAGATGGTGGCGCCGGCCAGCAGCAGCGGCGTGCTGCGCTCCTCGGGCGGCAGCCCCTGGACGCGGACGAGCTCGAGCACGATCGCGGCCAGGCTGGCGAAGGTCGCCGCCAGCGTCAGCACCAGCACCGTGAGCGCGCCGTCGTCCTGCAGCCGCGCGCGCCACTTCATCTTCTCGACGCGGCGGTGCCAGGCGCTGAGCATCATCGCCCACGCCAGGACCACGTAGCTTCCGGCGCCCGCGTCCCAGGCGACGAGGGTGCGCCCGGGCTCGGGCAGCATGGCCGCGGCCAGGAACGCGGCGAGGCCGACGAGGGTCGCCGTCGCGAGCCGAGGCCGCTCGCGCACCTGGTGGAGCACCATCTTCGGGAAGGCTTTCCGCTTCAAGCCCACCTCCCTGCGACGGCTCGACGCGCCGAGGCTAGCACGCGGTCACCCCCGGCCGAGCAGGCGGGGCAGCTCGCCGAGCGCCGTGACGCGGCGCGCGGGCCGGCGGCCGCGGACCGCGTCCCCGCGGTCCACCCACACGAAGCCGACGCCCGCGGCGCGCGCGACCTGCCCGTCGACCGCGGCGTCGTCGCCCACGTAGAGCGCCTCGCGCGGCCGCAGGCCGAGCGCGTCGAGCGCCACCGCCACGATGCGCGGGTCGGGCTTGGCGTAGCCGCTGCCCTGCGACGTCACGACCACCTCGAAGAACGGCGCGAGGCGCGACGCCGCGAGCCGCGAGCGCTGTACGCGGTCGATGCCGTTCGTGACGACACCCAGCCGGTAGCGCCGCGCGAGCGCGCGCAGCACGGCGCGGCAGCCCGGCAGGACGTCGCCGCGCATCGAGAGCCGGTCGAGGTAGCGTCTCGCCCAGGCGCCGCGCGAGCCGCGCGGGGGCGCCGAGCTCGCGCAGCAGGCGCCGGAAGCGCTCGCGCGCGAGCGCCGGCTGCGAGGTCTCGCCGCGGCGGAAGGCGGCCCAGAGCTCCGCGTTGATGCGAAGGTACGCCGCGAGTGTCGTCCTGCGGCAGGGGAGAGAGACGCCCGCGAAGCGCCTCGCGGAGCGCGATCCGCTCGGCCCGGTCGAAGTCCAGGAGCGTCCGGTCGAGGTCGAACAGGACGGCGCGGAGCCGGGCCAGGGGCTACTTGGCGCGGTAGGTGATGAGTCCGCGCTTCAGGTCGTAGGGGGAGACGCCGACGGTGACGCGGTCGCCCTGGATCACGCGGATCCGGTACTGCCGCATCTTGCCATTGAGCCGGGCGAGCACCTCGTGGTTTTCACTGACCTTCATCTTGTAGTTTCCGCCGGCGAGCACCTCGACGACGGTGCCCTGCAGCTCGATGAGGTCTTCCTTTGCTCATCAATCTCCGGTTCTCCTTGCCGAACGCCTTCCCGGATTATCCTCTCACCGCTCCGTGCGCGTCCAGTCCACGAAGCCGGGGCGGCGTGGCGGGCTGGCAGTGCGGGCAGAACCAGGCGTCCATGCCTTTCACGCCGGCGGTGCGGAGCTTGCGAGCCGCAGCGGGGGCAGACCTCCTTGCGGCGCACCTTCAGGAAGTCGCGCACCTTGACCTCGATCGGCTCGCCGCGCTCGCGCACCTCGGCCACTGCCTCCGCCATCACCGTGACGATCGCGTCGTGCAGGCGCACGCCGTCCTCGTGGGTGAGCGAGCGGCAGAAGGTCTTGGGGTGGATGCCGGCCTCGAACAGCACCTCGTCGGCGTAGGCGTTGCCGAGGCTGTCGAGCGCCTTCTTGTCGAGCAGGAAGACGCGCACCTGGTCGCGGCGGTGCTTGAGCAGGCTCACGAAGCGCTCGCGGGTGAACTCGGGCGAGAGGATGTCGATCCCGCCCGTCTGCATCCCCGGGATCGCCTTCCAGTCGTCGGTCGCGATCAGGTAGGCCTTGCCCATCCTCTTGTCGTCCAGGTAGCGCAGCTCGACGTCGCCGAAGCCGAGGGCGAAGCCGAGCGTACCCTCGTCGGGCTCGCCGGGCTCGGCGAGCCGGAAGCGGCCGGCCAGCATGGGGTTGACCGCGAGGTCGAGCCCCTCGAAGCGGAACACCAGGAAGTGGGACTTGCGGAAGACCTCGTTCAGGCTGCCGGCCCGAGCAGCAGCGACAGGTTGCCGCGCACCGTGAAGCGCAGCACGACCGGCTCGCGCACGCGCTCGGCGGTCACCTGACGCCCGAGCAGCCGCTCCCGCAGCCTCGAGAGCACGTAGAGGAGGTCCGGCAGCTCCGGCATCGAGCCTCCCTTCGAGGCGGCCGCGCGCACGAGCTCGCGCAGCTCCTCCTCCAGGAACGGCACGCAGATCACGGCGTTGCCGCCATGGATCGACGAGCCGCCGTCGAAGTTGAAGAAGCGCGCGCCCGCCTCCTCGGCGATCACCTTGAAGGGCGCCAGGTCCCACGGCTTCGCCGCGAGCTCGACCCAGGCCTCGGCGCGCCCCGAGCAGACGAGCACCGCGTCCTGGCAGCCGCCCATGCTGCGTGCGGTCCAGTAGCCGGCCATGTAGTCGACGACCGTGCGCGCGAGCGGCGAGCCCGCGAGGCTGGAGAACGCCGTCAGGCAGAAGATCGCACGCTCGCGCCGGTCGATCGTCGAGACGCGGATGGGCCGCTCGCCCAGGAAGGCGCCCTTGCCGCGCACGGCCCAGTAGAGCTCGCCCTGCGCCGGCAGGTTGCACACGCCGAGCACGACCTCGCCTTCGGCCTCGAGGCCGATCAGGTTGCTCCAGGTCGAGAGCCCGCGCACGAAGTCGCGCGTGCCGTCGATCGGGTCGACGATCCAGCGCCGCCCGCTCGTCCCCTCGGCGAGCGCCCCCTCCTCGCCGAGGAAACCGTCGTCGGGAAAGGCCGCGCGCAGCTCGCCGACGATGAGCGCCTCGCACTCCTTGTCGGCGGCGGTGACGGGGGACGCGTCCTCCTTGTCGACGGGCGCGAGCCCCGCCGCGGCGTGCTTCAAAGCCAGGCCGCCCGCGCGGAGCGCCACGCTGCGGCAGACCTCGATCTCTTTCTCCCAGGACATGTCGCGATTCTCGCATCGAGGCGCTCGTTCCGGATTCGGCGCTACACTGCCGCGTGCCCGGGGCCCCAACGATCGTCGTCGGGCTGAATGCCGTCATCGTCGCGGTCACCGACGACGAGCCGCGGCTGCTGACGGTCGAGCGCTCCGAGCACGTGCCCGCCGGCTCGGGCAGCGAGGCGCCGGCGCTGCCGTTCGGCCCGCTCGATCCCGCTGGCCACCGCACGCTCGAGCTGGGGCTGCGGGCCTGGGTGCGCGAGCAGACGGGGCTCGAGCTCGGCTACGTCGAGCAGCTCTACACGTTCGCCGACCGCAACCGCGATCCGCGCGAGCGCAAGGGCGGCCCGCGCGTCGTGTCGATCGGCTACCTGGCGCTCGTGCGCGAGGGCCGCGTCGCCGGCGACTCGCGGGCGCGCTGGCGCGGCTTCTACGAGTTCCTGCCCTGGGAGGACGGCCGCCACGGCCGGCCGGCGCTGATCGGCGGGACGATCGCTCCGGCGCTCGCGCGCTGGGCCGCAGCCGGCAAGGACGCCGAGACGCGGCGCGCGCGCCGCGAGCGGGCGGACATCACCTTCGGCCTGCGCGGGGCCGCCCTCGACGGCGTGCGCGTGCTCGAGCGCTACGAGCTGCTCTACGAGGCGGGCCTCGTGCTGGAGGCCGTTCGCGACGAGGCCGCGCGCGCGCCGCGCGACGCGGGTGAGCGGCCGCTCGGCGAGCCGATGGCGCTCGACCACCGCCGCTTGATGGCGACGGCGCTCGGCCGGCTGCGCGGCAAGCTCAAGTACCGGCCGGTGGTGTTCGAGCTGCTCCCGGCGACCTTCACGCTGCTGCGGCTGCAGCGTCTCGTCGAGGCGCTCGGCGGGGCGCCCCTGCACAAGCAGAACTTCCGGCGGCTGGTCGAGAGCGGGGGGCTCGTCGAGGGCACCGGGCTGCGCGAGACGCGCTCGAAGGGCCGGCCCGCCGAGCTGTTCCGGTTCCGGCGCGAGGTGCTGCGGGAGCGGCGCGCCCCCGGCTTCGGCGTCCGAGACTGAGGCCACGCCGCCGCCGTTGACAGTTATACTCAGGGGAAGTATATTGTGTGGTAGAGCAGCGTGGCTGCTCTATTCTTTGGAGCTATTTATACTCATATAGAGTATAACTAGCTCGAAGATCGAGAGGACGAGATGACGACCACGGCCACGGACCTCGAGCCGAGCTACACGCCGGAGGTGGCGCGGCGGACCCGGGCGACCTTCGAACGCGATGCGCCGCGTCATGCCCGAGATCGAGTGGCCGGTGCACGCGCCCTACGTCGACGAGATCCGCGAGTGGAAAGCGAGGCGCAACGCCGTCGTCCTCGCGCACAACTACCAGACCCCCGAGATCTTCCACGGCGTCGCCGACATCACGGGGGACTCGCTCGCGCTCGCGCGGAAGGCCGCGGAGACGAGCGCCGAGGTCATCGTGCATGGCCGGCGTCCACTTCATGGCCGAGACGGCCAAGATCCTGAGCCCGGAGAAGACGGTGCTGATCCCCGACCCGGCCGCGGGCTGCTCGCTCGCCGCCTCGATCACGGCCGAGGACGTGCGCCTGCTGCGCGAGCGCTACCCCGGCGCGCCCGTCGTCACGTACGTGAACACCTCGGCGGAGGTCAAGGCCGAGTCGGACGTCTGCTGCACCTCGGCCAACGCGGTGGAGGTGGTCGAGTCGCTCGGCGTGCCGCGCGTGATTTTCCTGCCGGACGAGTACCTCGGCCGCTACGTCGCCTCGCAGACGAAGACGGAGATCGTCCTCTGGCAGGGCCACTGCGAGGTGCACGAGCGTTTCACCGGCGCCGAGATCGAGAGCTTCCGCCGGCAGCACCCGGGCGTGAGCGTGCTCGCGCACCCCGAGTGCCCGCCCGACGTGCTCGCCGCGGCCGACTACGTGGGCTCGACCGCCGGGCATGATCCGCCACGTGGCCGAGCGCGCGCCGCCCGCGCGCGTCGTGCTCGTGACCGAGTGCTCGATGAGCTGACAACGTCGCCGTGGAGTTCCCGGCCATCGAGTTCGTGCGCCCCTGCAACCTCTGCCCGCACATGAAGCGGATCACGCTGCCGAAGATCCTCCGCTCGCTCGGAAGATGGAGCACCGGTTGAGGTTGCGCCCGAGCTGTCGGCGCGCGCGCGCCGCGCGGTCGAGAGGATGCTCGCGGTCGGGCGCGGGGGAGGGGCGTTGAGCGCCCGCGCGCGCCGGGGGTCGGACGCCGTCCGCGAGGCCGACGTCGTCGTTCTCGGGGCGGGCGCCGCCGGCCTAGGCGGCGCTCGGGCTCGCCGGCCGCCGCGTGGACCTGCTGGCGAAGGGTACGCTGGCCGGCAGACCGGGCAGCAGCCCGTGGGCGCAGGGCGGCATCGCGGGCGCGGTCGGCCCGGGGCGACACGCCGGAGCTCCACGCTGCCGACACGCTCGCCGTTGCGGGCGGCGCTGGGCGACGCCGCGCGCCGTCGCCCGGCTCGCGCCGAGGCCCCGCAGCGCCTCGCGGAGCTGCGCGCGCTGGGGGCGCGCTTCGACCGCGACGCGCAGGGCCGGCTGGACCTCGCGCGCGAGGCCGCGCACTCCTGCGCGTCGCGTGCTGCACGCGCGCGACGCGACCGGCGCCGAGATCGTGCGCGCGCTGTCGGCAGCCGCTCGCGGACGAGCGCGGCACGGCCGTCTGCGAGCGGGCGCTCTCGCGCTCGAGCTGGTCCTGGACGGCGGCCGCGTGGCCCGGGCGTCCTCGCGCGGCACGCCGACGGCGCGCTCGCGCTGCACCTCGCCCGGGCCGTGGTGCTCGCGACGGGCGGCAGCGGCCGCGCTCTTCGCGCGCACGACCAATCCCCGCCGAGGCTCCGGCGAGGGTCTGGCGCTGGCCTGGCGCGCCGGAGCGCGGCTCGCCGACCTCGAGTTCGTGCAGTTCCACCCGACGGCGCTCGCCGCCGGCGCGGACCCGCTGCCGCTCCTCACCGAGGCGCTCCGCGGAGCCGGGGCGCCCGCTCGTCGACGAGCACGGCCGGAGGCTTCCTCGCCGACGCGGGCCCGCGCGCCGAACTGCTGCCGCGGGACGTCGTGGCGCGCGCGCTCTGGGCGGCGCTCGCCTCCGGCCGGCGCGCGTTCCTGGACGCGCGCGAGGCGGTGGGGGAAGTCGTTCCCCGAGCGCTTCCCGACGGTGTTCGAGGCCTGCCGCGCCACGGTCTCGACCCGCGCAGCGAGCCGATCCCGGTCGCGCCGGCCGCGCATTACCACATGGGCGGCATCCCGTGGACCTCGACGGCCGCACGTAGCGGCTCGGGCCTCTGGGCGGCGGGCGAGGTGGCCTGCACCGGCGTCCACGGCGCGAACCGCCTCGCGAGCAACTCGCTCTTGGAGGGCCTGGTGTTCGGCGCTGGCCGTCGCCCGCTCGGTGGGGGAGGCGCTGCCACATCCGGCCCCCGTAGCCGGTGCGCAGCTGCCCGCCCGACCACGGTGCTCGGCGCCCGGCGGCGCCGACGCCATCGCCCCCGCCGTGGAGGCGGAGGTGCGCGCGCCCGATGTGGGAGAAGGTCGGCCTGGCGACGCGAGCGGGCTAAACGCCTCCGGGCTCTGCGTCTGAGAGGCGCTTCGCGGGCCTGGAGGCCTCCGCGCCTCGAGGACCCGGCGCTTCCGGCGGACCCCGGCCGCCCGCGACGCTGCCTCCGCCCGCGCGCCGCTCGCCTCCTCGCGCCCGGAACCTCCTCACGGTCGCCCGCCTCGTCGCCACCGCCGCCCTCACCGACCGAGAGCCGCGGCGCGCACTTCCGCTCCGACCACCCCGCCGCCGATCCGGCCTGGCGCCGCCGCGTCGTGCTGGTGCCCGAGAAAGGCGCCGTCCGGATCGAGACGGAGGCCGTGGCCGCCGAGGCCGAGGAGGCCTGCGCGTGAGCGATCCGCCGAGCCTGCCGGAGATCCTGTATGACGACGTCGTGCGACGCGCGCTGGCCGAGGACCTCGGGCGCGCCGGAGACCTGACGACGGACGCCATCGTCCCGTCCGGCCTGAACGCCAGCGCGGCGCTCGTCGCGCGCGAGGCCGGCCGGATCGCCGGGCTCGAGGCGGCGCTCCACGCGTTCCGGCTGCTGGACCCCGCGGCGCGCGTCGAGGTGCGGCTCGGCGACGGCTGCGACGCCGCGGCGGACGCGACGATCGCGCGCGTGAGCGGACGCGCACGCGCGCTGCTGACCGCCGAGCGCACGGCGCTCAACCTGCTCGGCCGCCTGAGCGGCATCGCCTCCGCCGCGCGCGACATGGCGGCGCGGCTCGAGGGGCTCGCGACGCGCGTCGTCGGCACGCGCAAGACGACACCCGGGCTGCGCGCGCTCGAGAAGTACGCGCTTCGCGTGGGCGGCGCCGGCAGCCATCGTTACGGCCTCGACGACGCGGTGCTCGTGAAGGACAACCACATCGCACTCGCCGGCGGAGTGGCGGAGGCCCTGCGGCGCGCGCGCGAGGGCGCGGGGCACCTCGTGAAGCTCGAGGTGGAGGTCGACACGCTCGAGCAGCTCGACCAGGCGCTCGGCGCCGGAGTCGACGCCGTGCTGCTCGACAACATGGACCTCGAGACGCTGCGCGAGGCGGTGCGCCGCTGCCGCGGCCGCGCGCTCACCGAAGCCTCCGGCGGCATCCGCGCCGACAACGTCCGCGCCGTGGCGGCGACCGGCGTCGACCTGGTGTCGATCGGCTGGCTCACCCACAGCGCGCCCGCCCTCGACGTCGCGCTCGACGTCGAGGGCTGAGGACCGCCCGCGGCCGGCCTACGGCCGGGGGTGCGGGTTGGGATTGGGATTGGGATTGGGGTTCGGATTCGGGTTCGGGTTGGGGTTGGGATTCACGCCGCCCCCGCCCCCGGCCAGCTGACCGAGCGCGAAGGCTGCCTGCCGGCGCACCTCGGGCGCCGAATCCTTGAGCGCCCGCATCAGCGCCTCGCTCGCGCTCGCGTCGCCGATCTCGCCGAGCGCGAAGGCGGCCTGCTCCCGCACCTCGACGGACGTGTCCTTGAGCGCCTCGACGAGCGCGCCCACCGACTGGGCCGCCCGCAGCTCGCCGAGAGCAAAAGCCGCCTGCTTCCTGACGTCGGGCTGCGCGTCCTTGAGCGCGCGCGCCAGCGCCGGCGCCGCCTCCTGCGCGTGCAGCTCCCCGAGAGCGAACACCGCCTGCTCGCGGACGTCGGCGTCCGCGTCGGCGAGCGCGGCCGTGAGGCCCGCAACGGCGCGGGCGTCGCGGATCTCGCCGAGCGCGAAGGCGGCCTGCTGCCTTACCTCGGCCTCCGCGTCGGACGCGAGCGCCTGCGCGAGGGCCTCGACGGCCGCGTTCGAGCGCAGCTCGCCGAGCGCACGCGCCGCCTGCGCACGCACGTCGCCGTCCGAGTCCTTGAGCGCCGTCGCGAGCGCCGCCGTCGCGCCCTCGGCGCGCATCTCGCCGAGCGTGTTGACGGCCTGCCGCCGGACCTCGGCGTCCGAGTCGCGGACGGCCTCGGCGAGCGCGGCGACGACAGCTGCGTCGGCAGCGTTGCGGCCCGCGCGCGGGCCGGCGGGCGGCGCACCCGCACCCCGCGGAGGATGGCCCTGCGATGGCGGTCCTTGCGGCGGCTGTCCCTCCGGCGCTCGTCCCTCCGGCGAGCTTTGAGGCACCGGTGCGATCGCGTCGGCGCCCAGAGTATCGAGCGCGACCGTGGTCGAGGCGGCGGCCGGAGTCGTCCACGGCTGGAGCCCGGCCAGCACCACCGCGACGAGCGCCACCGCGGCGGCCGCCAGCGCGGTGCTGCCGCGCGAGAGCGAGCGCCGCTCGCGCGACGGATCGAGGATCGCGAGCAGCCGGCCTTCGAGCTGCGACGGACGGGCCATCGCGAGCGCCCAGGCGGGCCCGGCCGAGGCTCGCGCGCCGCGCGCGAGCTGGAGCAAGTGGTCCGCGTAGTCCGGGCCGCTCGCGCCCGCGCGCAGCACGAGGTCGTCGCACGCGCGCTCGCGCTCGACGCGCAGCCGCCAGGCGGCGACCCAGGCGAGCGGGTGGAACCAGTAGAGCGCGCACGCCGCGTGCGCGAGCGCCTGCGTCAGGCAGTCGTGGCGCTTGACGTGGCCGAGCTCGTGGGTGAGCACGGCCCGGCGCCGCTCGTCGGGCCAGCTCTCGGAATCCTCGGGCAAGAGCACCGCCGGGCGCAGCACGCCGGCCGCCATCGGCATGCTCTTCGCGCGTCCGCGCAGCAGGCGCACGGGACGCGCCAGGCCGATCGACTGGGCGACCTCGCGCAGCAGGGCCGACCAGACGGCCGACGCGAGGGGCGAGGAGCGCCGCGCGTGCCACGACACGCGCACGGCGCCGATCGCGAGCGGCAGCGCGACGAGCAGCGTGCCCGCGAGCCAGACCAGGCCGAGGAGCGCGCCGTTCCAGGGTGCGCGTGGGACGGCGGCCGGGGCGGCGACGAGCGCCGTCGCGGGCTCGACACTCGGTCCCGAGCGGCGCGGCGGAAGCACCGTGCGCGCCGCCTCGGGAGCGACCGGCGCCGGCGGCGCCATCGGCTCGAGCCGTACGAGAGTCGCAGCGGCGCCGGCGGGCAGGAGCGGCAGCTCCCAGCGCGGAGCGACCACGCGCAGCGCGGGGAGGAGCAGCGCCGCGGCGACGCCGAGCGTCCACACCAGGTGACGCGTGGCGGCCGAGGCGCGGCCGAGCGCGAGCGCGGCGAGCGCGGCGAGGCCGAGCCCGAGCGTCGCCTTGGCCAGGACGTCCGTGACGATCGTGGTGTCGAGCGGGCTCATCTTCAGGCTCCTTCCTGTCGCGCCCGGTCGATGAGCCGGGCCAGCCGATCGAGCTCTGCGTCGGAGAGCTGGGCGGTTGCGTCGTCGAGGAGAGCCGCCATCAGCTGCTCGCGCGAGCCGTCGAAGAACGTCCGAACCAGGTGCCGCAGCGCGGAGCGCTTGGCGCGCTCGCGCCCCACGCGCGGGCGGTACACGTAGCGCGGGCCGTCCTGCTGGTGGTGCACGTGCCCCTTGTCCTCCAGCACGCGCAGCATCGCGCGCACCGCCGAGTAGCTCGGCGGCTCCGGCAGGTTGGCCTGCACCTCGGCGGCGGTGGCGCGCCCGTGCTGGTATAGGAAGTCCATGATCTGCCGCTCGCGGCGGCTCAGCCTCTGCGACAGCTCCTCGGCCTCGGGCATCGTCACTCGTGTCCTTTCAGCTCTCCGAGCGCCCAGGCCGCCTGCTTGCGCACCTCGGGGCTCGCGTCCTTGAGCGCCCTGGCGAGCGGCGTCGCCGCGCTCGGGTCGGCGATCTCGCCGAGCGCCCAGGCCGCCTGCTTGCGCACCTCGGCGTCCGCGTCGGCGAGCGCGTGGACGAGCAGCGGCAGCGCGCGCGCGTCCTCGATCTCGCCGAGCGCCCACGCCACCTGGCGCCGCACGCGCGCGTCCTTGTCCTTGAGCGCGCCCATCAGCCCCTCGACCGCGCGCTTGTCCTCGATCTCGCCGAGCGCCCACGCCGCCTGGCTGCGGACCTCGGCCTCGCGGTCCCACAGCGCCCGCATCAAGGGCTCGACGGCACTCTTGTCCTCGATCTCGCCGAGCGCCCAGGCGGCGGCCGCGCGGACCGCCGGCGCCGCGTCGCGGAGCGCCGCGAGCAGTACCGGGACGGCCTCGACGCTCTCGATCTCGCCGAGCGCCTTCACCACGGCCTCGCGCACGCGCTCGTCCTCGTCGCGCGCCGCGCGGATCAGGCGCGGGAGCGCCTCGGCGCGGCCGTCCTTCGCGTCCATCTCGCCGAGCCCGAACGCCGCGTGGGCGCGCGCCTGCGGGCTCGGCGCCGCCAGCGCCGTCATCAGCGGGCCGAGCGCCTCTCGCCCGACGCGGGCGAGCGCCCGCGCCGCCTCGCGGCCGGGCGAGGTCTCGAAGCGGCGCCAGTCCTCGGGCCGGCTCTCGAGCTGCTTGCGCAGCCAGGGGCTCATCCCGCACTCGACCGGGCCGGCGGGAAGACCGTCCGCCAGCAGCGCGGCAAGCGCGTCGACGGCGGCCGCGGCGGCCTTGCCTCGCCGGCCCAGCTCGCACGCGGCCTCCGCGCGTGCCGACGCGTCGGCTGCCGACAGCCGCTCGACGAGCGGACGCAGCGCGGCGTCGTCGGCCCCCGCGCGCGGCGCCGCCGTCGCCAGCGCCGCCGCCAGGCCGAAGACCGCTCTCGCCCCCCTCATCGCTCCTCGCATGCTAAGAAACCAGCACTATGCTAGGAAACTAGCAGCGGCCATCCACGCTGTCAAGCACAATGCGTTGAATGCTATCGTTCGGGCCCTGATGCGGGCCCGGCTGGCTCACGCGCTCCTGGCGCTGGCGATGTTCGGCACATCAGCCGCGGGCGCAGCGGATACCGCGGCGGCCGCGGCGCCCGTCAACTACGTGGCCGGCTTCCTCGGCACGACGCTGGCCTACCGGCCGAACGGCGGCCCGTGGGACGGCTGGCAGAAGGACGGCACGACCCTCCTCGGCTACGGGCGCCAGGTCACGCCGAAGCTCGCGCTCGAGCTCGACGTCGGTCCGACGTGGGTGAGCGGCGGCGGCTACGCGAGCTTCGCGCTGACGCCGGGGCTCGTCTTTTCCTTCAACCCGAGCGTCTACGCCGCCGCGCGCTTCGCGGTCCCCGTCGATCCCGAGACGAACCTGGTGCTGCTGCCCGGCGTCGGGCTGTCGCACGCCTTCGGGCGCGTGATGCCGACGCTCGAGCTCAACCTCGCGAGCGCCGTCGGCCGCGGCAAGCCCGACCTCGGGGTGACGCTCACGCTGGGGCTGCTGGTCTTCTTCTGACGGGCGCGTCGGCGCGAGAGCGTCACTGTGACGCAGCGCGCGGCGGCCAGAGGCCGGGCGGGCGTACACTCGGAGCCGGAGGTCTGGTCAACGTGCGCGTGCTTCGAGCGTCGATGCTTCTCCTCCTCCTCGCGGCGGCCCACGCGTTCGCGGCCGACGCCTTCGTCGTGATCGTCCACCCGTCCGTCGCCGGCACGAACATCAAGCGTGGCGACCTCGCCGCCGTGTTCCTCAAGAAATCCCCGCGCTGGGGCAGCGGTGCGGCCGCGGAGCCCATCGACCAGTCGGGCGCCTCGCCCGTGCGCAAGGCGTTCTCGGAGGCGGTCGTCCGCATGCCGGTCGGCGAGGTGGTGCAGTACTGGCAGAAGGCGATGCTGTCCTCGACGCCCGTGCGCCCGCCCCTGGTCAAGGACTCGGATGCCGAGGTGATCGCGTACGTCTCGAAGCGGCCGGGCGCCGTGGGCTACGTCGCGGCCGGGACTCCGCTGCCGCCGGGGGTGAAGCCGCTCGCCGTCGTCGACTAGTCGCAGCTAGCGCAGCCAGGCCTCGAGAGCGGCGCGCGCGTCGGTCTTCTCGTCGCGATACTTCACGATCACCGGAGTGGCGAGCGAGAGGCCCCACTCGGGGCCCTTGCCGACGCTCACGGCGCGCGCCCCGGGCACCACCACCGCGCCCTCGGGCACGACGAGCGGCTCGCCCGGCTCCGGCTTCAGCACGCGCTCGTTCGGCAGGTCGTAGACGGGCGTCGAGCCCGTGAGCACCGTCCCGGCCGCGATCACGGCCCTGCGCTTCACGACGGCGCCCTCGTAGAGCCCCGTGTTGCCGCCGACCAGCACCTCGTCCTCGACGATCACGGGCAGCGCGCCGACCGGCTCGAGCACGCCGCCGATCTGCGCGCCGGCGCTGACGTGGACCGAGCTCCCGATCTGCGCGCACGAGCCGACGAGGGCGTGGGAGTCGACGAGCGTGAGGTCCCCGACCCAGGCGCCGACGTTGACGTACATCGGCGGCATGCACACGACGCCCTTGCCGAGGTAGGCGCCGTCCCGGACCGCCGAGCCGCCCGGGACGATGCGCACGCCGGCGCCCGCGTCGAGCCGGCGCAGCGGCAGCGTGTCCTTGTCGAAGAACGCGAGCCGGCCGTGGTCCATGGAGACGTCCACCACGTCGCCGTGGCGGAAGCCCAGCAGGATGCCCTGCTTGACCCAGGCGTTGACGCGCCAGCCGCTGCGCGCAGCGGGATCGGGCTCGGCGGCGCGCACCTCGCCGCGCGTGAGCGCGCCGCGCAGCTCGGCGAAGCAGGCGCGCGCCTCCTCGCGGGGGGCGGCCGCGCCCTGCTCGAAGAGCCGCTCGACCCTTGCGCGCAGCTCGGCGGAGTCGCTCACGCGTGGACCGCGGCAGGCGACACGGCGGCGAGCACGCGCTGCAGCTTGTCGCGCGTCTCGGGGCGCGGCGGCACCATCGGCAGCCGGTAGTGCTCCTCGAGCAGGCCCATCTGCGCCATCACGCACTTCACCGGGATCGGGTTGGACTCCGCGAAGTTCGCGAGCATCAGCGGCAGCAGCCGCGCGTGCAGCTCGCGGGCCCTGGCGAAGTCGTTCGCCTCCGCCGCCTCCACCATCCGCGTCATCTCGGCCGGCAGCTCGTTCGACAGCACCGAGACGATGCCGCGCGCGCCCACCGCCATCGCCGGCAGCGTGAGCGCGTCGTCGCCCGACAGCACCACGAAGCCGGCCGGCACCGCGCGCATCGCCTCGCAGATCTGCGTCATGTTGCCCGAGGCCTCCTTGACCGCCACGACGTGCGGGATCGTCGCGAGCCGTGCCAGCGTCGCGGGGTCCACGTTGCAGCCGGTGCGGCCGGGGACGTTGTAGACCACGATCGGCAGCGGGGTCGCCTCGGCGATCGCCTGGTAGTGGCGAGCGAGGCCGTCCGGCGTCGGCTTGTTGTAGTAGGGCGTGACCGACAGGATCCCCGCGGCGCCCGCCGCCTGCATCTCGCGCGCGGCCTCGGCTACCTCGCGCGTGTCGTAGCCGCCCGCGCCCGCGAGCACCGGGACGCGCCCGCCGACCTCGTCCACGACGAGCTCCACGACGCGGCGGCGCTCGGCCGCGCTCAGTGTCGGCGCCTCGCCGGTGGTGCCGCACGGCACCAGGAAGTGGATGCCGGCGTCGACCTGCCGCTTCGCGAGGCGCCTGACCGCGGCCTCGTCGACAGCACCCGAAGCGGTGAACGGAGTCACGAGGGCCGTCCCGCAGCCCGTGAACGGAGTTCGCATGTCTTCCCCCCTCAGCTCGTGAGTCCCAGCACGTCACGCATCGTGAACCAGCCCCTGCGTCCGCACACCCAGCGCGCCGCCGCGAGCGCCCCGTGGGCGAAGGTGGCGCGGTCGCGCACCGTGTGCCTGAGCTCGAGCGTCTCCGCCTGCGCGTCGAAGCCGACCGTGTGCGTCCCCGGAGCGAAGCCGGCGCGCGTCGACGCCACGTCGACCGAGCGCGGGAAGCCGCCGCGCTCGAGCGCGCGCCTGAGAGCGAGCGCCGTTCCCGAGGGCGCGTCCTTCTTGGCCGCGTGGTGCGCCTCGTGGATGAAGGCGCCGTAGCTCGAGGCGCCGGCCAGCAGGCGGCCCGCGCTCTCGCTGAGCGCCTCGAGCACGGCAGCACCCAGCGAGAAGTTCGCCGCCACCACCGCGCCGATCCCCGTCTTGGCGACCGCCTCGCGCAGCTCGGCCTCGCGCGCGAGCCAGCCGGTGGTGCCGACGACCAGGCTCACGCCGTGCGCGGCGAGGCGCGGCAGCGTCTCGAGCGTCGCCTCGGCGGTCGAGAAGTCGATCGCCACGTCGACTCCGCGGCAGCGCTCCGCGGTCGCGCCCGCGCCGCCCGGGTTCGAGCCGCGGTCGAGGACACCCGCCACCTCGGCGTCGTAGTCCGCCGCGAGCGATTCCACGAGCCGCCCCATCCGTCCGCGTCCGACCAGGAGCAGGCGCATGGCTCTCGTCGCCTCCTCAGGCGGTGGCGAGCGCCGTGCGCTCGGTCGAGCCGGGGCCGGACTCGAAGAAGCGGCGGTGCAGCCGCTGCATCGCTTCGGTCGCGTCGGCGTCGCGCAGCACGACCGTCACGTTCTTGCGCGAGCCGCCCTGCGAGACCATCGCGAGCGGCAGGCCCTCGAGCGCGCCCAGCACCTGCGTCGCGAGCCGCGCGTCGCTCCTGAGCGACTCGCCGACCGCGCAGACGATCGCCATCGCGTCCTCGCAGGTCACGTCGGCGAAGCCCTGGAGCTCGCGCACCACGTCGGCGAGCGAGCGGCGGTCGTCGATCGTGACCGAGACGCTGACCTCGGAGGTCGTCACGACGTCCACGGGCGTCTTGTAGCGCTCGAACACCTCGAACACGCGGCGCAGGAAGCCGTAGGCCATCAGCATGCGCGTCGACGCGATGTCGATCCGCGTCAGGCCGCGCTTGCAGGCGATGGCGGCCGGTCCCGCGCCGCGCGCGCCGGTCTCGCCGTCGCGCGTTATCCAGGTGCCGTCGGCCTGCGGGCGCTCTGAGTTCAGGATGCGCACCGGGATGCCCGAGCCGACCGCTGGCAGGATGGTGCTCGGGTGCAGCACCTTCGCGCCGAAGTACGCGAGCTCGGACGCCTCGTCGAAGCTCAGCCGCGAGACGACCCGCGGCGCCGCGACGACGCGCGGGTCGGCCGTCAGCATGCCGTCGACGTCCGTCCAGATCTGGATCTCCTCGGCGCCGAGCCCGGCGCCGAAGAGCGCGGCCGAGTAGTCGGACCCGCCACGGCCGAGCGTCGTCGTGCGGCCCTCGGCGCTCGCGCCCACGAAGCCGCCCGTCACGCCCACGAGCCCTGCCTCGAGCGGCGGCCGCGCGCGCTCGCGCAGCCGCGCGTCGGTCGCGGCGCGGTCGGGCAGCGCGGCGCCGTGCGCGCCGTCGGTCACCAGCAGCTCGCGCGCGTCGAGCCAGCGCGACGGCAGCCCGGCGTCCTCGAGCGCCGCCGTCACGATCCGGCTGCTCGCGAGCTCGCCGGTCGCGACGATCGCGTCGCGCGAGCGCGGCGAGACCTCGCCCACCACGGCGAGCGCGCCCGTGATCGCCGCGAGCTCGTCGAACGCCTCGTCGAGCGCGCCGAGCAGGGCGGCGCGCCGCTCGGGGGAGCGGACGCAGCCGGCCAGCTCCTCGTGGCGCAGCCGCAGGCCGCGCGCGAGGCGCTCGGCCGCGGCGGCGTCCTTGCGCTCCGCGAGCCGCGCGAGCTCGAGCAGCGCGTCGGTCACGCGCGCGAGCGCGGACACGACCACGAGCCGCGGGCGCGCCTCGCGCGCGACGATCTCGACCAGCCGGCGCACGGCCGCCTGGTCCTGGACCGAGGTGCCGCCGAACTTCATCACGATCAAGGCGGCCCTCCTCAGCCGAGCAGGCCCTCGGCCTGCATCAGCTCGGCATTCAGCACCGAGGCGCCCGCGGCGCCGCGCACCGTGTTGTGGCCGAGCGCCACCAGCTTCCAGTCGAGCACGGCGCACGGGCGCAGCCGCCCGACGCTCACCGTCATGCCGCGCCCGCGTGAGGCGTCGAAGCGCGGCTGGGGCCGGTTGGGCTGCTCGAGGTAGACGAGCGGCCGCTCGGGCGCGGTCGGCAGCCCGAGCTGCTGCGGTCGGCCGCAGAAGCCGTCGATCGCGGCGCGCAGCGCGCCGAGCTCCGGCTTCGTCTCGAGAGACACCGAGACCGTCATCGTGTGGCCGTCGACCACCGGCACGCGGTTGGTGTGCGCGCTCACCTTCACGGGATGCGGCTCCACCGCCTCGCCCGCGAGCGTCCCCAGGATCTTGCGGGTCTCCGTCTCCATTTTCTCCTCTTCCCCGGAGATGAAGGGGATGACGTTGCCGAGGATGTCGAGCGACGGCACGCCGGGCCAGCCGGCGCCCGAGACCGCCTGCATCGTGCTCACGAGGCAGGCGCGCAGGCCGAAAGCCCGCAGCGGCGCCAGCGCCATCGACAGCACGACGGTCGAGCAGTTGGGATTGGTGACGATAGCGCCCTTGCCGCCGCGCGCCTTGGCCTGGACCTTCAGGAGCGCGAGGTGCTCGGCGTTCACCTCCGGCACCAGCAGCGGCACCGCGGGATGCATGCGGTGGTTGCGCGCGTTGCTCAGCACGACGTGGCCCGCGTCGGCAAAGGCCTGCTCCAGCTCGCCCGCGACAGAGGCGTCGAGCGCCGAGAACACGAGGCGGGGACCGACGCCCGGCTTCGCGGGCTCGACCGTGTGCTCGCCGAGACCCTCGGGGATCGGCGTCTCGAGCCGCCAGGGCGCCGCGTCGGCGTAGCGCTTGCCTTCGGAGCGCTCGCTCGCGGCGAGCCACTTGAGCTCGAACCAAGGGTGAGAGGCGAGCTGTTGGATGAACTGCTGGCCGACCATTCCCGTCGCGCCCAGCACCCCGACCTCGATCCGCTGCTGCATGTCCTCCCCGCTTCCTCCCCGTGCCGCCCTGGCCCTCGCGCGGAACCCTCGATTCCGCCCTCGTCCCACGCGCGCGGCTGTCCGAAACGCCCGCCCTGCTCCTCGTCCCTCGCTTGGACTCCTAAAACACGAAACCCGCCGGCGGCTGCTGCCGCTGCGGCGGGCTCGGGTGGGGTCCGATTCGGCTGTGCTCGTTTTGCTAGGGGCACAGGCCCACACCGCCGCCGAAGCGACTCGTGCACTTTCGAGTGCCCCGCTTTCGGGTGGTGTGGACCGGCGTCCGCAGCATGATGGCGAAGTATAGGAAGCCCTCACGGCGACGTCAAGATGCGAGGCGTGTGGCGATCCTGGGTGCAGGCTCCAGGCAACCCGGGCTCGAGCTGGGGCGATCTTCGGTAGTCCCGGGGCGCAGCCCTTCAGAGTTCATCGGGGGTGCTCGAGGGGGCGGAGCGCCTTCGATCGGCCGGGGGTGCTCGAGGGGGCGGAGCGCCTTCGATCGGCCGGGGGTGCTCGAGGGGGCGGAGCGCCTTCGATCGGCCGGGGGTGCTCGAGGGGGCGGAGCGCCTTCGATCGGCCGGGGGTGCTCGAGGGGGCGGAGCGCCTTCGATCGGCCGGGGGTGCTCGAGGGGGCGGAGCGCCTTCGATCGGCCGGGGGTGCTCGAGGGGGCGGAGCGCCTTCGATCAGCCGGGGGTGCTCGAGGGGGCGGAGCGCCTTCGATCAGCCGGGGGTGCTCGAGGGGGCGGAGCGCCTTCGATCAGCCGGGGGTGCTCGAGGGGGCGGAGCGCCTTCGATCGGCCGGGGGTGCTCGAGGGGGCGGAGCGCCTTCGATCGGCCGGGGGTGCTCGAGGGGGCGGAGCGCCTTCGATCAGCCGGGGGTGCTCGAGGGGGCGGAGCGCCTTCGATCAGCCGGGGGTGCTCGAGGGGGCGGAGCCCCCTCGTTTCAAAGGAAGCTGTGATCAGGCCGTAGCTTCGTTGGCTCGGATGTCCCCTCCACGATGGACTACGAGGGAGTGCCGATCGTGTCGGATCTTCCGACAGATGTGTTCTGTCTCTCCGGTGGAACTGAGCATGGCCCAGGCTCGTGGTCCCTGACAGCCGCGGGGATTTTCTTTCGGAACCCCTTGACAACCTGGAGGCGGCAGTCGCTCGAGTTCGAGGATGCGTGCACGAATCCTTGTTGAACACGCTGCCGCACTCGCCAGGGCGAGCGAACGCACGGGAGGTCTTTCGAAGCCTTCCAGCGAGTAAGGCGCGCTCCGTTCGTCCTCCCAAGGAGCGCGCGACAGCCTGCCTATATTGGAGTTATGGAATCCGATCCCGTTCGCACGCTTCAGGCCGTTCCGGATGACGAGCTGCTCCGGTTCATCGAACGGCTGGTCGCGCAATCGCGCGGAGTCGAAGCCGACCTCATTGATCACATCGCGGAGGCCGACGAGCGCAGGCTCTACGCCCGACAGGCCTTTCCGTCGATGTTCGCGTATTGCACGCAAGCGCTCCATCTCTCGGAGGCCGAGGCCTTCCGCCGCATCACCGTGGCCCGCGCGGCGCGCCGGCATCCGGCGTTGCTCACGGCACTTGCCGAGGGTCGCGTCCACCTGAGCGGCCTCGCTCTGCTCGTGCCGCTCGTCACCGCGGACAACTGCGCCGGACTCCTCGAGCGAGCGGCTCACCGCAGCAAGCGCGAGATCGAGGAGCTGGTTGCCGAGCTGGCGCCGCGCGCGGCAGTGCCCGCTTCGATCCGCAAGCTTCCGGAGCGCCGAGACACAAAGGCGTCGATCCCTTCCCCTGGCGACCGGAGCGATCGGACCGTGCCGGGCAGCGGCAAGGACGCGCAGCTGTTCCCGGGAACAGCTGCAGCCGCGAGAACGCCCGACTCAACGGGTCAGTCCGCGTTCCCTCCGGCACACGAGCGAGAACACGAGCGAGTCGAGCCGCTGTCGCCCGCGCGATACAAGGTGCAGTTCACCGCCAGTGCCGGCTTCAGGGACAAGCTCGAGCGTCTCAAGGCGCTGATGCGCCGCGAGGTCCCGAGCGGCGACTTCGCTGAGATCATCGAACGAGCGGTCTCCGAGAAGCTCGAGCGCCTCGAGGCGCGGCGCTTCGCGAAGGCGGCTGCTCCTCGCAAGTCTCTAACCGACACCGTACCGTCTGCGCGCTCTCGCCACCTCCCGGCCGCCGTACGGCGGGCGGTACACGAGCGCGATCAGGGCCGCTGCAGGTTCGTCGACGAGGACGGTCGACGCTGCAGCGAGCGCCTGAGGCTGGAGTTCCATCACCGACACCCCTTCGGCATGGGCGGCGACCACAGCCTCTCGAACATCAGCCTGCTCTGCGCGGCTCACAACCGGTACCTTGCCGAGCGGGACTACGGCGCAGCCACGATCAGGCGGAACCAACGCGATGCAACCTGAGCCTCGGCTCTTGATCCAACGAGAAGCCTAAGTAGGCTTGGCACCGCGCCGTCAACCCGGCGCCATGGTTCGAGCTACCCAGGGCAGCTTGCGGAGGCGGCTCACTCGCTTCCACAGGGCTGTGGAGCCCACAACACTCTCCGGGGGAGCTCGAGGGGGCGGAGCCCCCTCGTCTCAGAGAACGCTATGACCAGGCCTCGAGCCTCGTTGGCCCGGATGTGCCCTCCCTGATGGACGACGAGCGAGTGCCCGACGCGTCTCCCCGCACCAGTCTCCTCCCGAATCAAGCCGCAACACGACGCTCGCCCTGCGAAGCCTACGGCTCGTAGATCCTCGGCACCCGCGCGCTGATCGCCGTCAGGATCTCGTAGGGGATGGTGCCGGCCCAGGCGGCGAGCTCCTCGACCGTGACGCGGGCCCCGTCCTGCTCGCCGATCAGCACCACGTCGTCGCCGTTCCACGCCTCGCCCCACTCGATGTTGACCATCAGCTGGTCCATGCACACCGTGCCGACCTGCGGGTGGCGCCTGCCGCGCAGCACCACGAAGGCCCGGTTCGACAGGGCCCGGAAGTAGCCGTCGCCGTACCCCACCGGCACCGTCACCACGCGCACGCGGTGGTCGCTCTGCCAGGTCGAGCCGTACGAGACCGGGCTGCCCGGCTCCACCACCTTGAAGTAGACGACGCGCGAGCGCCAGGAGAGCGCGGGCTTCACCTCGAGCGTGCCGTGGTCGCGCGTCGGGTACACGCCGTAGAGCAGGAGGCCGGGCCGCACGATGTCGAGCCGCGCCTCCGGCAGCCGCAGCAGCGCCGCCGAGTTGGCGAGGTGCCGCAACGGCAAAGGCAGTGATCGCCGCTCGTAGAAGCGCAGCACTTCCTCGAAGCGCTCGAGCTGCAGCCGCGCGTGGGCGAGGTCGTCCGCGTCGGCGTTGGCGAGGTGCGAGTAGATGCCCTCGACCTCGACGTGCGGCGAGCGCGCGGCGGCCTCCAGCAGGGGCTCGGCGCTGTAGTGGTGGGTGCCGATGCGCTCCATGCCGGTGTCGACCTTGAGGTGGACCTTCGCGCGACCGCCGCGCGCCGCGGCCGCCTGCTCGATGTCCGCGAGCCGGGCGAGCGAGGGCACCGTGAACGTCAGCGCGTGCTCGAGGAAGAGCGGGATCTGCCGCGTCCAGATCCCGCCCATCACCAGGATCGGGTTGGCGATCCCCAGCCGCCGCAGCGCGATGCCCTCCTCGACGAGCGCGACGCCGAAGGCGTCGGCCTGCGGAGCCAGGCAGCGCGCGACCGCCTCGAGCCCGTGGCCGTACGCGTTCGCCTTCAGCACGGCCATCACCCGCGCGGGGGCCGCGAGCGCCCTGACGGCCGCGAGGTTGCCGCGCAGGCGCGACAGGCTGACCGTGGCGTAGGTCGGCCGCAGCCGCGCTTCGCTCGGGTCGACCGGCGCCAGGAAGTCCATCGCCGGCGAACAGGATAGCGCGGCACCGCGCGCCGGCTAGGGCCGGCGCGTGCCCTTCAGCGCCCCGGAGTTGCCACCGCCGTCCCAGGTGCCTTCCAGGGTGTCGCCCGCGATCTTCGCCTCGATCGTGTAGAGAACGCCCTGGTACGTCATCTTCATCTTGAAGACGTCGCCCTCGAGCGACTCGTCGCTCACCTCCTGCTTCTCGCCCTCGAGCTCGAGCTCGGCCTTGAGCTTGCCGTCGACGCTCTTGAGCGTCAGCACCGAGGGCATCGGCCCGTCGGGCGTCTGTGCGACGAGGTCCCAGATGCCCAGGGCATTGACGTCGGCCGCTGCAACGACGGCGGCGCCCGCGAGGGCGGCGAACGAGAGGGCGAGGGCGGCTGCGCTCTTCATCAGGCGGGCTCCTTCGTCCGGGTCGGCCCCGATCTTAGACCGGAGCGCCCCGGACGCATTCATTCCGCTCGCCAGCGCCGCACCCGCTCGAGCAGCTCGGGGGCGCCGATCGCGTGGCAGAGCGGCTCGAGCTCCGAGCGGCGCGGGCCGCGCCACTCGAGGTCGGCGAGCTCCTCGGCGAGCGGCACGTCGGTCCTGAGCGTGGCGAGGCGCCGGTAGAGCAGCGCCTCCTCGCGCCGCTCGCGCAGCGCCGCCGCCAGCCGCTCCTTGCCCCGCAGCTCGACGCCCCAGCGGGCGGGATCGTCCGGGATCGCGTCCAGGTGCAGGTGGCGCGCCAGCACGGCGGCGGCGCTCTTCTCGCCCCAGCCGGGGATGCCCGGGAAGCCGTCGGCGCTGTCGCCGACGAGCGCGAGC
The DNA here is from genome assembly GCA_963740655.1 of uncultured Acidobacteriota bacterium. Lineage (GTDB taxonomy): Bacteria > Acidobacteriota > Vicinamibacteria > Fen-336 > Fen-336 > DATBSL01. The sequence goes on along the minus strand of CAVUFF010000006.1, from coordinate 767,456 downwards.
CAGTCCGGGATCGAGCCGGGCGGGACGCCGAAGCGCGCGACGACGCCCGCCGCGTCGCGGTCGATCGCGCGGCGGCGGTCGCGGCAGATCACGCGCGCGTCGACCACGCACTGCGAGAGGTCCTTGTCCGGCGAGCAGATCACCACCTGCTCGACGCCGGGGGCGTCCCGCAAGCGCGCCGCGGCGGTCGCGAGCGCGTCGTCGGCCTCGAACTCCACCATCGGCCAGACCACGACGCCCAGCGCGGCCGTCACGCGCTCGGCGGGGTGGAACTGCGCGAGCAGGTCGGGGTCGACGCCGTCGCCCGTCTTGTAGCCGGCGTAGAGCCCGTTGCGGAACGACTCGATCACGTGGTCGAAGGCCACGGCCACGTGGCTCACGCCCGGCTCGTGCAGGAGCGAGACGAGCGTCGCGGCGATCCCGCGCAGCGCGTTGACGGGCCGTCCCGCGGCGTCCTGCGCGGCGGGCACCGCGTAGAACGCGCGGAACAGCTCGTACGTGCCGTCGACGAGGTGAACCTTCACGCTCGCGTGGACGCTCAGCGCAGGAGTCCCCGCAGCCAGTGGCCCCAGAGCGGGGCGAGCGTCGACTTCAGGAACCAGTCGGTGAGGATGCCGCTCATCGCGGCCATCACGTAGGCCGCGCGGGCCGCGCCCTTGAGCCGCATGCGCGCGGACGGGAAGAGCCGGAAGAGCAGCGGCTCGGCGAGCAGCACGCCGAGCGTCGCGAAGGCCGCGACACGCGCGATCGCCCACGGCTGCCAGCCGAGGAGGGTCACGGCCCAGGCGGGCACGCCCGCGAGCGCGAGCGACGCGACGTAGTAGGACATCTGGTTCATCAGCAGCGCGCCCATCAGGATCGCGCCGGCGCTGACCGTGGCGAGGCCCACGAAAGCGAAGGCGGCCAGGTGCAGCAGGTGCTGCGGCAGGAACAGCCGCGGGCTGCCTTCGCGCCCGATGCCCGTGCGGATCCAGCGGAACATCTCGTCCCTGTACTCGGGGCCGTTCAGCACGACGGAGCCGACCGGAGCCGGCCACCAGACGAACGCGAGCGTGCCGACCAGCGCCAGTGCGGCCGCCCACCAGAGCATCGCGCGCACCGCGCCGCCGCGCTCGCCCTTGCGCAGCCGGTGCACCAGCACGACGTAGGCCGGCAGCGCGTTCAGCACCGGCAAGAGCCAGGGCTGATGCAGCGCGAGCCCGAGCGGGTAGGAGACGAGCGTCGCCGCCAGCAGGATGGCGAGGTCGTTCCTCACGCGATCTGGTCCTCGACCGCGCGCGCGAGGGCGCTCCGCTCGGGCGAGCCCGGCGCGAAGGGGTCGGGATGCCGCCTTTCGGGGAAGGGGCAGCCCGTCGCGGCGTGACGCTCGACGAGCGGCGCGAGCCGCTCCACGAGCGACGTCGCGAGCGTCGCCGCCGAGCGGCAGTGCGCGCAGTACCCGTGGGCGGACATGAAACCCGCCACGTCCCGCAGATCAACGAGCTCGCGCGGGCGGATGCCGCCCGCTTCGAGCCCGCGCAGCACCTTCGCGAGGCTCGACGTGCCGACCGTGCAGGGAGGGCACTGGCCGCAGCTCTCGCGCTCGTAGAAGGAGGCGACCGATGCCGCCACGGCGAGCGGGCAGGCCGAGGCGCCGACCACCAGCACCGCGCCGGTCCCGAGCCCGCTGCCTCGGGCGCGAAGCGCGTCGGGCTCGAGCGGCGCGTCGAGCTCGTCGGCCCGCAGCGGAGGAGCGGCCGGCCCCGCCGGGAAGACGAGCCCGATCTCCTCCGAAGCGCCGCCCGCGTGATCCTGAATCGCCGCACGCAGCGGCGTGCCGAGCCTCACCTCGCGCACGCCGGGACGAAGCACGTCGCCCCAGAACGTGACGAGCGTGGACTCACGGGCCCGGAACGCCTCGGGGTCGGCCAGCGCCTCCGGCACGCGCGCGAGCGTCTCCACGTTCTGGACGAGCGTCGGCCGCCCCTCGAGCCCGACTCCCGCGGGAAGCGGTGGCTTGGGCCGCGGCCAGGGCCTTCGGCCCTCGAGCGACTCGATGAGCGCCGTCTCCTCGCCGGTGATGTAGCCGTCGTCTCCGCGGCGGACTTCCACGCGCAGCCCGTCGAGCGCGGCCCGGCCGAGGGCGGAAGCGAGCGCCTGCGCGGGCGCGTCGAACGAGGCCTTCAGGAACACGATCGCTTCGGACGCGGAGACGGCGCGCGCCGCGAGCCGCAGCCCCTCGACGACCGCATCCGGGCGCTTCAGCATCACGAAGCGGTCCTTGTGCGAGCCCGGCTCGCCCTCGGCGCCGTTGGCGATCACGACGGGCCGGCCCGCCTCGGCGCGCACCGCGCGCCACTTGCGCGCGGCCGGGAACCAGCCGCCGCCGCGCCCGCGCAGGCCGGAGAGCGCGAGTCGCGCGAGGAGGGTCTCCGGAGCGTCGTCCTGAGGGATCGTCATCGTGGTGGCTCCCTGGGAGGCGGCCATTATAAGGAGCAGCCAGCATACCCACTCCGGCGCCGGCCGAAACTTCACAAAAGAGTTCGGATGGTCTAGGATCGAAGTAACCGGGGCCTTCGCGAAGGCCCGACGTCCACGCTTCGAACGAGGGAGTCTCTGGAAATGATCACGCTGACCGCTAACGCCGCCGCCAAGGTGAAGGGCATCCTGGAGCAGGAAAAGGAGAACCTTCCGCAGGGGGCGCTCCGCATCTACGTGCAGGGGGGCGGCTGCTCCGGCTTCCAGTACGGGATGGTGCTGGACGAGGTCGCCGAGGACGACCAGGTGATCGAGACCGACGGCATCAAGGTGATCGTGGACCCGATGAGCCTGCGCCACCTCGACGGCGCCGAGGTCGACTACAAGGAAGACCTGATGGGCGGCGGCTTCGCGATCAAGAATCCGAACGCCAAGTCGACCTGCGGCTGCGGCCACTCGTTCCAGACCGAGGGTGCTTCAGGCGGCGGCCACCAGCACTGACGCGGCTCCTTCCGCAGAGCCGACTTTCGCCGGACCGCTCGCGTCTCAAGGGCGACAGCGGGACACGAAAGGGAGGCTCCATGAAGCGTCAGTTCGCCCTCGCGGCGGGGGCAGTCGCAGCCACGATCGTCGCCGCCATGGCTGTCGCGCCGGGCGTCGCGCGTGCGCGAAGCGACCACGACGACGACAAGGACAAGACGGTCGAGAAGCACGTCGTCGTGCGCCACGGCGGCGGCGGCCGGCTGGGCGTGTCGATCGAGGACCCGACGGGCGACGCGCGCGGCGCGTCCGTGCGCTCGGTCGAGGCCGACAGCCCGGCCGAGAAGGCGGGGCTCAAGGAAGGCGACGTGATCGTCCGTTTCGACGGCGAGGCCGTGCGCAGCGCGGCGCAGCTCGGTCGGCTGGTCGCGGAGACGCCGGCAGGCCGCTCGGTCGCGATCGAGGTCACGCGCGGAGGCGCCACGCAGAAGCTGAGCGCCACGCTCGCCGAGCAGAGCCGCGGCTTCCGCTTCTACGGCGGCGACGGCAAGGACTTCGAGCTCGAGGTGCCGGAGTTGAGCGTGCCCGAGCCGCCCGAGGCCCCGAGGGCGCCGCATGCCGTGGTGCCGCCGAGGCCGCCCAAGGCGCCGCACCCGTTCGCCTGGAGCTGGAGCGACGACGACGGCTTGATGATGCACAAGCTGATGGGCGGCGGCCCGCGCAAGCTCGGCATCCAGTACATGGAGATCGGCGAGCAGCTCGCCGCTTACTTCAAGCTGCCGGGCAAGTCGGGCGTGCTCGTGACGTCGGTCGACGCCGACGGGCCGGCGGCCAAGGCGGGCATGAAGGCCGGCGACGTGGTGACCAGGGTCGGAGCCGACGCGATCGCCGACGGCGACGACCTGCGCCAGGCCATGTCCCGCGCGGAGGGCGGCGCCCCGGTCACGGTCACCGTGCAGCGCGACGGTCGGCCGCTCGAGCTCAAGCCCACGCTCGCGAAGCCGCAGCCGGTCGTCCGCAAGCGCGAGGCGCGGGGCGTCAGCCTGTAGCGCTCGCCGTCCCCGAAGCGTTCTCGCCCGAGGCTCCCGCCTCCGGCCTCCCCGGCACGGGCGCCGAGGAGGGCCGGGCGCGGGAGCCCCCTGCGTCCTCGAGCTCGAGGACGAGCAGCGTTCCCCCGGTCACGAGGGCCGGGCCGAGCAGCAGGTTCGCGAACGGCACGATCAGCCCCACGAGCCCGGCCAGGCCGAAGCCCTGGGTCTCGACGCGCCAGTCGCGGTGCCAGCGCCGCTTGTCCGCGAGGCGCAGCCCGCGCCGCGACAGCGCGGGGTCGGTCATCTGGAGCGCCACGGCGCGCGCGCCGAGCATCAGCGACAGCAGCGGGCCCACGAGCGGCACGAGCCCGAGCAGGAGCACCCCGGGCGCCGCGGCCAGGAAGTAGAGCGCGCCCTTCAGCGAGTCCACGATCTCGGCGCGCAGGCCGCGCGAGACGTCCTCGGACTCGCCCCGCGCGCGCGCCTCGACCCGGCGCGAGAGCTCGTCGAGGAGCGGCGCGGCGAGGGCCAGCGCCACGCCGAACCCCAGGAACGCGCCGGCCGCGACCGTCGCCAGGCTCAGCAGGAGGCTGATCGGCAAGGCCAGCCACTCGGGCAGGCTGCCGGGCGTGGGGGCGAGGGCCGTGTCCACCTGCGGGACGAGCAGCAAGGCCAGGAAGGCGAAGGCGCCGGTGAGCACTACGGCGAGGAGCGCCGGGAGCGCCGCGAGCAGCCACAGCCGCGGGTTGCGGGCGAGGAACACGAAGCCCGCGGGGACCTCCCACGCGCCGGCGGCGGCGCGACGCAGGAACCCCGGCCGCAGCGCCGCTCCGGTCGGGGCCGCATCGTCCATGGGGCCAGCCTAGCAGACCGGCTCGGCGCCTTGACAGCCGCGCGTGAGCGCGTGGCAGAATGCCCGCCGGATGAACGATTGCCTCGGAGTGATTCTCGGAGGAGGCCGCGGCACGCGGCTGCATCCGCTGACGCTCCAGCGCTCGAAGCCGGCGGTCCCGATCGGCGGCAAGTACCGCCTGGTCGACATCCCGCTCAGCAACTGCATCAACTCCGGGCTGCGCCGCATCTTCGTGCTCACGCAGTACAACTCGGAGAGCCTCAACAAGCACCTCTCGACTGACGTACAAGTTCGACGTCTTCAGCTCGGCCTTCGTCACCGTGCTCGCGGCGGAGCAGACCGAGGACAGCCCCGACTGGTTCCAGGGCACGGCCGACGCCGTGCGCCAGAGCCTGCGCCACCTGTTGAGCCACCGGAGCCGCGAGGTGCTGATCCTCTCGGGCGACCAGCTCTACCAGATGGACTACAGCAAGATGCTCGACACGCACCGCCGCCACGTGGCCGACGCCACGGTGGCGGTGATGCCGGTGAGCGCCGAGCAGACGACCGCCTTCGGGATCCTGAAGGTCAACCGGCAGGGGCGGATCGTCCACTTCGAGGAGAAGCCCAAGCCCGAGCGGCTCTCCGGGCTCGAGTCCGAGATCCCCGGCTACGGCAAGGGCTTCCTGGCGTCGATGGGAATCTACATCTTCGCGCGCGAGGCGCTCGAGCGCGCGATCGCGGACCGCGCGCTCGTCGACTTCGGCCGCCACGTGATCCCGAAGGCGATCGGCGAGCTGCGCGTGCAGGCGCACTTCTTCCGCGGCTACTGGGAGGACGTCGGCACGATCCGCTCCTACTACGACGCCAACCTGCAGCTGTGCGATCCGATGCCGCCCTTCGACTTCTACGACGCGGCGCGTCCGGTCTACACGCACCCGCGCTTCCTGCCGGCGAGCAAGGTCGAGGGCTGCGTGCTGAAGAGCGCGCTCGTCTCGGAGGGCGGCATCCTGATGGGCGCCGAGATCGAGCGCTCGGTCGTCGGCATCCGGAGCCGCATCGGGCAGGGCACGCAGGTCCGCCACAGCCTGGTGCTGGGCGCCGACTACTACGAGACCCTCGAGGAGATCGACCGCGCGCAGGCCAAGGGCCTGCCGCCGGTCGGGATCGGGCAGGAGAGCGTGATCGAGCGCGCGATCATCGACAAGAACTCGCGCGTCGGCCGCAACGTGCGCATCGTCAACACGCAGGGCGCGTCGCACGCCGACGGCGAGGGCTACTTCATCCGGGACGGGATCGTGATCGTCCCGAAGGGCGGCGTCGTGCCCGACGGGACCGTGATCTAGCCGGCGCGCTCCGCGTCGATCTTGCGGTCGCGCTCGGCCGCGATGCGCTCGCGGTCGCGGCGGTACTCCTCGTCGAGGCGCTCGAGCGACTCGGGGTCCGCGGCCTTCTGGCGCTCGGACTGGTGGAGGATCTCGCGCTCGGCGAGCTTCGCCTCGTAGACCCTGCGCAGCTCCGCGATCCTCGCCTTCTGCGCGTCGGTGAGCGAGCGCTCCGAGACGCCTTCGGCGCGGTCCTTCTGCTTGAGCCGCTCCAGGATCAGCTCGTATGCGGTCTTCGGCTCTTCTTCGTCTGCCATCAGCGTCTAGGGTAGACCGGAGTCACCAGGTTCGGCGTGGGCGCGTACCTGCTCTCGCTCGCCCACAGCATGCCGCGCTTGACGATCGTGATCGCCTGCGGGATGTCGAAGACGTCGACGGTGTGGCCGAGCGAGGTGTAGAAGATGCGCCCCTTGCCGTAGACCTTCTTCCAGGCGACCGGCATCGTGTAGCCGTCGATCCAGGAGTCGCGCGAGCCGTCGAAGGTGGTGGTCGCGAGCACCTTGTTGTTCGGGTTGACGTGCATCAGGTACTGCTCGCTGTGGATCTTGAAGTCGCCGAGGCCGGTCGTGATCGGGTCCTCGTCGTCGGTGATCTGCACCTCGTAGTCGATGATCCCGCCCGGGTGAGCCACCCAGTCGCCGCCCACCATGTAGCGGTACTCCGTCTCCTGGCGGTACGCGTCGCCCATGCCGCCGTGCCACCCGGCCATTCCGGTGCCGTTCTTGACCGCGGTGAGCAGGCCCTTGAGCGGCTCCTTCTCGATCGTGCCCATGGTCCAGATCTGCGTCACGAGGTCGATCGTCGCCATGAGCGCCGCGTCCGCGTAGGGTGCCTGAGTGTCGGACACCACGACCTCGAAGCCGTTCTCGCGCAGCCACGGCACGAAGATGTCGCGGCACTTCACGGGCTCGTGTCCCGGCCAGCCGCCGTAGACGAAGAGCGCCTTCTTCTTCTCGGGGCGCTTCGGGTAGCCGGCCGGCTGGGCGGGAGCGGCCTGTGGCGCCGGGGACTGCGCGGCGGCCGCCTGTGCGAGCGCCGGCAGCACCGCCGCGGAGCCGGCGGCGAGCTTCATGAAACCACGGCGACCCACGCGCGCTTGCGACATGCTCGGCCTCCTCGAAGATCGAAGACGGCCGGAAGCATACCCGAGCACGGCCCCCGGCGTGCGTCGGCGCTCGCCCCTAGCGGGGCGCGTCCGGGGGGCGTTCCGGCTCGGGCGCGCCCTGGCGCTCGACCGCGTCGCGCAGCGCCTGGTTCCAGGCCGACACCGCCGCGCACTCGCTGTCGAACTGGCCGACGAACTCGAAGCGGAAGTCGAGGTTGGCGCGGTAGTCCTCGGCGTCGAGCTTGTGGTCGGTCAGCATCGGCCGCTCGCCGCGCGCGTCCCAGGTCCGGTAGAGGTAGTAGGTGGTGCTCTTGCCCGACAGCTTCTTCCAGAGGTTCTTCGCGGTGCAGCCCGGGTCGAAGCCGACGCCGCCCGCGGCGGAGGGAGGCGGCCCGGAGGGCGCCGCGTTCATCTCGGCCTGGATCTCGGAGACGGTCGGCACGCCGCCGGGCGCGCGCGAGCCGTCGCTGCGGTAGCGGCGCAGCGCCTCGGCGACCGAGAAGCGCGGCCCCTCCTGCTCGATCGCCACCGGGAAGCAGGGAACGCCCTCGCGTCCCGCGAGCTGGCACGGCCCCAGGTGGGCGAGCACGACGCGCTCGACGACGCGATCGATCGAGTCGCGGATCGGTGTGCGCCGCGCGACCCTGGCCCTGGAGTCGGCGACCGCAGGCGCCGCCAGCAGCGCGGCCAGCGGCAGGACCGCCCACGCGCGGCGCATCGGGCTCACGGCTCGGCTCTCCGTCGCTGTCCCGCTTTCATTCTACGCCGGCGCGGCGCCGGGCCCGCGCGCCCCCGTCGCGCGGGTGGAATGCGCACGCGCCAGGAGGACGGGAGCCACATGATGAGCCACCTGATCAGCGTGCTGCTCGTCGTCGCCGCCGCGCGCGCCGCGGCGCCGCCCGCGGCGTCCAGGGCCGACGTGCGCAAGAAGCAGGCGGCCGCGGCCGCGGTCGAGGCCCACCGGACCGAGCTCGTCTCGCTCGCGGACCAGGTCTGGGGCTTCGCCGAGACGGCGCTGCGCGAGACGCGCTCGGCGGCGCTGCTCGCCGACTACGCCGAGACGCAGGGCTTCCGCGTCGAGCGCGGCATCGACGGAATGCCGACGGCGTTCCTCGCGAGCTACGGCGAGGGCAAGCCCGTGATCGCGGTGCTCGGCGAGTACGACGCGCTGCCGGGGCTGTCGCAGAGAGCGACCTCGGAGAAGGCGGCGCTCCAGCCCGGTGCGGCGGGGCACGGCTGCGGGCACAATCTGTTCGGCGCGGCGAGCCTCGGCGCCGCGACCGCGATCAAGGAGCTGATCGCGGCGGGCCGGCTCAAGGGCAGCGTGCGCTTCTACGGCACGCCGGCGGAGGAGTCGGTGGGCGGCAAGGCGTACATGGCGCGCGACGGCGTCTTCAAGGACGTCGACGTGGCGCTCGCCTGGCACCCCGCCGACCGCACGCGCGCCGACATGAACGGCGGCCAGGCGATCGTCGACATGCTGGTCGAGTTCCACGGCAAGGCGGCGCACGCCGCGGCCGACCCCTGGAACGGCCGCAGCGCCGTCGACGCCGTCGAGCTCTTCACGCACGCCGTGAACCTGATGCGCGAGCACGTCAAGCCGACGGTCCGGATGCACTACGCGATCACGGCCGGCGGCGACGTGCCGAACGTCGTCCCCGAGCTGGGCCGCGTCTGGATCTGGGCGCGCGACTTCGACCGCGCCGGGCTCGACTCGGTGCTCGAGCGCCTGCGCAAGGCCGTCGAGGGCGCGGCGCTGGGGGCCGGGGTGACGGGCACGCTGCGCGTGCAGGCCGGCGACCTCGAGATCCTGATCAACGAGGCGGGCGCGCGCCTGCTCGACGCCAACCTGCGCCTCCTGGGGCCGATCCGCTACACGGCGGAGGAGGAGAGCTTCGCGCGGGCGCTGCAGACGAACGCGGGCGTCGAGGCGCGCGGCATGGAGTCGGCGATCGTGCCGCTCGAGGGCCAGCAGCCGGAGGGCGGCTCGACCGACGTCGGCGACGTGAGCTGGGTGGTTCCGACGCTGCACGTGTCGGTGACGACGGCGCCGCGCGGCGTGCCCTGGCACGCCTGGCCGGTGGTCGCCTCGGGAGGCATGTCGATCGGCCACAAGGGGCTCGTGCTCGCGGCGCAGACGCTCGCCGCCACGATGGTGGACCTCTTCGACGACGACGCGGCCCGCGCGGCGGTGCGCGCCGAGTTCGAGGCCAAGACCCGGGGCTACACGTACAAGCCCTACATCCCCGACGGACCGCCGCCGATCCCGCGCGACTAGCCGCCGACGCCCGGCGCCGAGGAGGGGAGCCCGGTGCTTCCGGACTCCCCTCCGTGTGCGTCGCGGCTAGCCGTTACCGATCGTCGTCGTCTTCTTCGTGGTCGTCCTCCTTCGCCCCGCGGACGATCTCCCAGGTGACGTTGTCGCCGTGCTGGGCGGTGTAGAAGACGCGCCAGCCGTCCCGGAACGGGTGCGGCCGCTTCGCGCCCAGGAGCCCGAAGGCGGTCGCGTCACCGTCCGACACGTGGATCCCGGTGATCTCGTTGTCGCCCTCGTTCTGGAAGCCAGCGGTGCCCAGGAGCCCCGAGTCGATCGTGGCGGACGGGTCGCGGCCCTCGGCGACGATCCGCACCGGCTGGTGCGAGGGGTCCGAGTAGTCGCGGCGGACGTCGAACAGCCATCCGGAGTCGAGCGCGTTGCCCGCCGCGTGCAGCCCGTCGCCGCGGTCCTCGACGAACACGATGTGGTCCGCGTCCCAGAACGCGCAGTTGTCGAACGCCGTGTGCTCCAGGTCGCCCTTGAAGAAGAGCGTGAGCCAGCCGCTGTTCGCCGAGGGCTGTGACTGGACGAGCCGCAGGATGCTGCCGAAGCCGCCGTGGTCCGGGATCGCGGTCGAGGTCGCGCTGGTGTCCCCCGTCTCGGCGAAGAAGAACTCGCGGAAGGAGCTGCCCGGGCGGAACAGGCCGTTCTCCGGGCGCTTGAAGGGCGTCGCTCCGAGCGACTTGGCGAGCGCGTTGGCGTCGAACGGAGCGAAGCCCTGCGTGTCGGTGTCGTGGATCGTGATCCAGCGCGTCTCGAACACCTTGCCGTACGCGTGCAGGTCCTTGAGGTCCTGCGTGAGGGCACTCGCCGTCTGGAACACGATCGGCATGCCGGTGACCTTGGACTTCACCTGCAACGCCTTCAGCCGCCCGCCCTGGCTCAAGTCGTGCCGGTTCTTCGGCGTGAACCGGAAGACGAAGCTGTTGGGAAGCTTCGCCCCCGCCACCGTGGAGCCGCCGATGTCTTCGACGAGCCAGATGTTCCCGGCCGAGTCCGCCTGTACGCCCTCGTAGCCGCCCCGGCCCATGACGCCGATCAGGCTCTCGACCTCCGAGGGATAGTCCGGCGTCGCCTGCCAGACGCCGCCCGTCGTCGAGCCGTTGCCCTCCTGGCTGAGCAGGAGCCGGCCCGCCCAGGGATACCACGTGGACCCGTCGATCGTCGGCAGCGGCGTCTGGCCGTCGGTCTCGAAGTTCGCGAGCACGGTCACGCGGTGGGTCGAGTCCGCGTCGAGGTTGATGCGCGTGAGCGAGCCCGGCGAGCCGACCTCGTGGCCCTGGAACAGGAAGTGCGTCCCGTAGTCGTAGTCCGGGTCGGCGCCCTTCAGGTCGTGGAGGACGAGGTAGGTGTTCTTGTCGGGCTCCGTCTTGGTCGCCTCGATGTTGCTGCCGAGGGCAGGCAAGAGGTTCGGCTGGTCGTCGAGGTACCCGTAGTACTTGACCGCTCCGGGGTTCTCCACGGGCAAAGACCCCTGCGCCGCGACGATCGCCGCGAGCTCGGGCGAGAGGACGTTCGGCGAGGTCACGCCGGCGACCTTCGGGTTGGCGGGAACGCCGGTCAGCTGGCCGGCCAGCGTGCTGGCCCCGCCCAGGGCGAGCGGCAACACGACGACAGACGCGATCAAGCTCGGCTTGAACTGCATTCGTAGCTCCTTTGGCTTGAGGTGGGACCGTCCCGGGGAAGCTACGAAGCCGCTGTGACGAAGCGGCGTCGCGCAGCCGACATTTCGGATGCCTGGGGTCGAGCCGGAGCGGGAGCGACTCCCGGTAGCCGACCGGGCTCAGGCCGAGAGCGTGCCGCGCGACTTCGCGACGAGCCCGAGCCCGAGCGCCACGAGCACGAGCGGCCAGAGCGTCTCGAAGCGCATCCAGTACGGCCAGTGCAGCAGGCCCAGGTTGTGCGCCAGCAGGAGCGCGCCGGTCAGTACGAGCAGGGAGCCGACGGCGAGCTGGGCCGAGGCCGGCTCGCCGGTTGCCTTGCGCACCTCGGCCGCGATCTGCTGGCCCGCGTCGCGCAGCGACTCGAAGCCGGTCGCGGCGGGAGCCGGCTCGGTCGGCGCGCCCGCCGGCAGCGCGTCCTCTCGCGGCATGAGCGCCCAGGCGGCCAGGTACACGAGCACGCCCAGGCCATGCACGAACGCGAGCAGCACGAAGCCCAGCCGCGCGAGCACGGGGTCGACGTCGAGGTAGCGGCCGAAGCCGGCGGCGACCCCGGCCAGCATCGCGTTCCTCGTCTCGCGCGTCAGCTTCCGCGACAAGGCCGCAGAGCCTCCTCGCAGGCATGCGCCGCCTGCAATCGGATGTACGAGACGGGCGGTCCGCGGGTTCTCCGAAAAGCGCCGCGCCGGGCCGAGCGGTGATATGGTTTCCGAAACCAAAGAATCAGGGGAGGGTCTCGAGATGGCGCTGCGCATTAACAGTGAAGCCCCCAACTTCACGGCGGACACGACGCAGGGGAAGATCACGTTCCACGACTGGATCGGCGACGGCTGGGCGATCCTGTTCTCGCACCCCAAGGACTTCACGCCGGTGTGCACGACGGAGCTCGGCTACATGGCCAAGCTCAAGGGCGAGTTCGACAAGCGCAATACCAAGATCATCGGCCTGAGCGTCGACCCGGTCGACGACCACGTGCGCTGGTCGAAGGACATCGAGGACACCGCCGGTACCAAGGTCACCTACCCGATGATCGGCGACCCCGGCCTCGATGTCGCGAAGGCGTACGACATGCTGCCGGAGACGGCGGGCAGCAGCTCCCAGGGCCGCACGCCCGCCGACAACGCCACGGTCCGCTCGGTCTTCCTGATCGGCCCCGACAAGAAGATCAAGGCGATGCTGACCTACCCGATGAGCAGCGGCCGGAACTTCGACGAGGTGCTGCGGCTGCTCGACTCGTGCCAGCTCACCGCCAAGCACAAGGTGGCGACGCCCGTGAACTGGAAGCAGGGCGAGGACGTCATCATCACCTCGGCGGTCTCCGACGCCGAGGCGAAGGAGAAGTACCCGGCGGGCTGGAAGTCGCCCAAGCCCTACATGCGGATCGTGCCTCAGCCGAAGTGACGCCGTCTTTCGGTTAGCGCAGGCAGTTTCGACATCGGTAAACGCTCGAGGTCGCCCGCCGCCCCCCCAACGCGTTGAAGCGTCGTCGGGTTGCGGGCGGCCCACGCGGGAACGTGTCTTGCAGGGTCTCCAGCCGGGAGGGTGCCTTGGGCTGCAGATCGGGACACGCGCTGCGGGCCTCCGCAGCAGCGCTGCTGGCCCTGACGGGAAGCCCGCTCCGCCCGCAGGAGCCCAGGAGCGTGCCGAGCTTCCCGGCCGGCGTCGAAATCGTGAGCCTGAGCATCGCCGTCACCGACCGCCGGGGTCGGCCGGTCCCGCGCCTCGGCGCGAGCGACCTCGCGCTCTTTGACGACGGCGTCCCGCAGGAGATCAGCCTGTTCGCGCAGGAGGAGTGGCCGATCCGCCTGTCGATCCTGCTGGACGGCTCGGGCTCGATGCTGCAGGCGCTCCCCGTCGCCAAGCGTGCGGCGGAGCGGCTCGTGCGCACGCTGCAGCCGCGGGACGAGGTTCAAGTCGCCCGCTTCACGCGCAGCCTGGAGGTGCTGCAGGCGCCCACCGCCGACAAGGAGGCGCTCGCGCGCGCGATCGCCGGCATCGAGGCCGGAGGGCAGACCGCGCTCTACGACGCGCTCTACGTGACGCTCAGAGACCTCGGCCGCGAGCCGGGGCGCGAGCTCGCCCGCCGCGCGGTCGTCGTGCTCACCGACGGCGAGGACACCGCCTCGATGGTCAGCGACGAACAGCTGCTCGAGCTGGCGCGACGCGCCGGCGTGGTGGTCTACACGATCGGGATGCTGCCGGCCGCTTCCGCCGCGGCTCCGGACCGGTCCTCGCTGCCGACCTACGTGCTCACGGCGCTCGCGCGTGAGACGGGAGGGCGCGCGCCTATTTTCCGCGCGCGCACGGCGAGCTCGACGGCGTCTACGACCGCATCGCCCGCGAGCTGCGCACGCTCTACGGCGTGGGCTACTCGCCGGCCCGCACGCGCGCGGAGGGCGCCTTCCACCGCATCGTGGTGCAGACGCGCGAGCCGAGCCTGCTCGTGCGCCACCGGACCGGCTACTACGCGCCGGCGGAGCGTGGTGCCCAGGCGCTCGCCGCGGGCCGCTAGCCTAGTCGGCGAGCAGCCGGGCGACGAGCTCCTTGGTGATCTTCGCCGCCACGCGAGCCGTGGCCCCGGACGGGTCGCGCCCCGGGTTGAGCTCCACCACGTCGGCGCCGACGAGCTGGCCCTCGAGCCGCTGCAGCACGCCGAGCACGTCGCGCGTGCTGAGGCCGCCGGGCTCGGGGTGCGACACGCCGGGCGCGAAGGCCGGGTCGAGCCCGTCGAGGTCCACCGACACGTAGATCGGGCCGGCGGCCCGCACCACGAGGTCGGGGCGGAAGTCCCTCATCTCGACGAGCTCGACGCCGAAGCGCGCGACCTGCGCCCGCTGCGGCGCGTTGAGCGTGCGGATCCCGACCTGCACCAGGCGCGACGCCAGCCCCTCCTCCATGATGCGGGCGAAGGGCGAGGCGTGCGAGAGGCGGTCGCCCTCGAACTCGTCGTAGAGGTCGGGGTGGGCGTCCACGTGCAGCAGCGTGAGCCCCGGAAACGCGGCGGCCTGCGCGCGCAGCACGGGATAGGTGATCGCGTGGTCGCCGCCCAGCGCCATCACCCGCGCGCCGGAGGCGACGAGGGCCCGCACCACGCCCTCGATCGCGCCGGGCGCGCGCTCGCCTTCGAGGATCTCGATGTCGCCCGCGTCGCTGAAGCGCGCCTCCCAGGCGAGGTCGAGGCCCGACTCGGTCGAGAGGTTGGAGGAGGGCGAGCGCATCGCGGCGCGGATGAGAGGCGGTGCTCCCGCGGCGCCACGCTCGAACGAGGAGTGCTCGTCCCAGGGCACTCCCAGGAGCGCGACGCGGGCCATGGCGAGAGCCTAGCCGAGGGCTCACTTAGAATCGAATCGTGAGCACCCCGCGCGACGGGCACGGGACGGAAGACCGCGCGGCGGGCGAGCCGGCGCGCCCGCGCCGCTCGCGGCTCGCGAAGCTCGCGCGCGCGCTCGCGGCGCTCGCGCTCGGGCTCGTCGTGCTGCTGGCGCTGGCTCTCGCCTTCCTGCACTCGCCGCTCGGGCGGGCAATGGCGCGCTCGCTCGTCGAGTCGTGGGGCTCGAGCGCGTCGGGCGGCACGCTGCGGCTCGGCCAGCTGGAGCTCGCGCTCTGGAAGGGGCACGCCGGAGCGACCGCCGTGACGTTCGAGGCGGCCGGCACGCGCGTCTCCCTGCAGCACGTCTCGCTCGATTGGCGCCTGGCGCGCTCGCCCCGCGTCTCGCTCGTGCGCCCGCTCGTCGTTCTCACGGACACGGGCAAGCCGGCCGGGCCGCCCGCGGCCGGGCTGGCCGCGCAGCCCTGGCGCGCGCTCGAGCGCGTGTCGAGCGTCGACGTGAGAGCGGGGCGCGTCGAGCTGCGGGACGCGAAGGGCGCGGCGTGGCTGGTGCTCGACGGCATCGAGGCCGACGGCGCCCGCCACCTGGCGCTCCGGATTGCCGACGCGACCGTCGGCGCGGCCGGCGGGCCGAGGGTGAGCGGGAAAGCCGAGGCGGCGCTCGCGGTGCAGGACGGCCGCCTGAAGCTCGAGCACGCGCGGCTCGACGCGGGCCGCTCCAGGGTCGAGCTCGCCGGCTGGCTCGAGCGGGTCCTGCCGACCACGGGGAGTGCCACCGCCACGGCCTCGCTCGACGGGGCTCTCGTCGCGGCCCTGTCGTCCGGCACCGAGGTCGAGGGCGAGATCCAGGCCGAAGCGGCGATCGACGTGAAGGAGGATCGGGCGTCCGGCCCGGTGTCCGTCTCCTCCCGGGCTCTCACGCTGGCGGGGCTCGGCCCCTGGAGCGCGAGCGGGCGCGGCAGCCTCGGGCCGGAAGCGCTCGCCGTCGAGTCGCTCGTCGCCGAAGGCTACGGCGGGCGCGTCGAGGCGAGAGGCAAAGTCGCGCTCACCGCCACCCAGCGCACCGACGTGGAGCTGCGCGCCGCGGGGTTCGACCCGGTCGTGCTCGCGCGCGCGCTGCAGCGCGGCGCGAGTCCCGCGGCGTCGCCTCCGGTCGCGGCGCTCGCGAGCGCGACGCTGCGCGTGACCACGCGCGGCTTTGCGGTCGACGCCGCGCGCGGGAGCGGGCAGGTCGAGCTGAGGCCCGGCACGGGCGCCGGGCTGAAGCCGACCGGCGCCGCCGGGCTCCGGCTGCAGGGCCGGACGCTTCTGATCGCGGGTGCGCACGTCGAGGCCCGCGGCGCGCGCGTCACGGCCGACGGCGAGCTGCGGCAGGACGGAGCCCTGAGCGGCCGTTTCACGGCCGAGCTTCCGCTCGCGGCGGTACCCGGCCTCCTGGCGGACGTGGGACGTCCGGCCACGACGCTCCCGGTCGCGGGGCGGCTGGTCGCGGAGGGCAGGGTCGCGGGCCGATCGACGGCGCCCGAGGTGTCGGCGCACGTGAGCGGCGACCTCGCCGTGCGCGACGACCCCGTCGCGCTCGAGGCGCAGATGCTCTATCGGGAAGGGCGCCTGGCAGTCGCGCCGCTGGTGCTGCGCAGCGGTAGGGGACAGGCGACGCTGCGCGGCACCGTCCCGCTGGGGCCGGCGGAGGCGTGGGATCTCGCGGGCGACGTCGACGCGCTCGACATCGCTCCCGGCCTCGCGCTCGCCGGCGTGGACGGCAGCGGCCCGGCCACCGGCACCGTGCAGCTGTCGGGTCCGCGCGACGAGCCGCGCGCGCGCGCCTCGCTGCGAGCGGACGCGCGCCTGCGCCGCACGGCCCCGGCCGACGGGGTCGCGAGCGTCGAGGACGACGTCGTGCTGCAGCTCGACGGCCAGAGCGTGGGCCGGCGCGTCGAGCTCGAGCGCGTCGAGGCGCAGCTCGCGGGCGGTCGCGTCAGCGGGACCGCCCGCTACGACGCCGCCTCGGGTCAGCTGGCCGCCAACCTCGAGGCGAGCGATCTCGCCTGGGAGCGCCTGCCGCTCTTGCCGGAACCCGCGCGGCGGGTCGCCGGAACGCTCGCGGGAAAGCTCGCGCTCGCGGGACGCACGTCCGCCCCGGAGGGCGAGCTCGACCTCACGCTCGCCGAGCCGCGGCTCGACGGCGCCCCGCTGCCGCCGGTCGCGTTCAGCACGCGGGCCGACGGCCGCGAGCTGCGCATGGCGCTGACGTCCGACGCGGTGGAGGTCGTGACCGGGAAGGGACCGCTCGAAGGGAACTGGCCGCTGCGGCTCGTGGTCGACGCCAAGGCGCTGCCCTACGCGGCGCTCGTCGGCGCCTTCCCGGCCGCGAAGCAGGCGGGCGCCGAGCTCGCCGGCAGCGGCAGCCTCACCCTCGAGCTGCCGCTGCGGGCGCCCGAGCGGCTGCGGTACCAGAGCTCGGACCTCGCCTTCTCCGGCCGCCTGCGCCGGCTCGAGTGGCGCACCGGGCCCTTCTCGCTCGAGGGCGACCGCGAGACGCTGCAGGTGTCGAATCTCCGGCTCGAGGCCGGAAAGGCCTGGATCGCGGCGCACGGCCGCGCGGGGCTCGAAGGCGGAAGCCCGTTCGACCTCGAGGTCGAGTCCAGCCTGGACTTCGAGTCGCTCAGCCCGGCGCTGGCCCTGCGGGCGGCCGCCGGCAGGGGAGCGCCCGTGCGGGCCTTCGCGGGCACGGGCTCGCTCAAGCTGCGCGTGGAGGGGACACGGGAGTCGCCGAGCCTCTCCGGCACGCTCCAGCTCGCGGACGTGCGCGGGCGCTTCGAAGGCGCGCGCGTCAGCGACCTCGACGCGGAAGCCCGCTTCGAGGGGCGCGAGCTGCGCGTCGAGCGACTGCAGGCGAGCCTGCTCGGCGGGACGGCCACGGCGAGCGGTGCCATCCCGCTCTTCGGCGCGCGCGGAGCGACGTCGCGCTTCGTCTTCGGGCTCAAGGACCTCGACCTCGCGCAGTTCCTCGATCGCGAGCTGCGCGAGTCGGCCGACTCGCCGTCGCTCCTCGTTTCGCTCGACGGGGACGTGCAGGCCGAAGGCCCGTCGCTCGCGCGCGTGTCGGCCTCCGGCCGCCTGACGCGCCTCGACAGCCGGTCCGTGGAAGGCGCGCTCGCGCTCGCGGCGCCCGTCGCCTGGTCGCTCGAGCGCGGGCGCTTCACGATCGATCCGGTCCGCCTCGAGGGCGCACTGGGCAAGCTCGAGGCGCGGCTGTCCGGCGACGCCGGCGCGGGAGGCACCAAAGGCGAGGCGGTGCTGTCGGGAGCGGTCGACCTGCGCGCCTTGAGCCCCTTCCTGCCCGACACCACCGTTTCCGGTCCCGCCACGATCGACGTCCGCGCGGACTACGCGGGCGACGCCCTTCGCCTCGCGGGCGCGGTCAAGGTCGAGCAGGGCCGCCTCTCGCTCGACACCCTCAACTTCGTCGCGAGCGAGCTCGCGGGCGAGCTGCGTTTCGAGGGCGACCGGGCGACGCTCGAGGCGAAGGCCGTCTCGGGCGACGGACGGCTGAGCGCGAGCGGCGGCATCCGGCTCGGAGAGTCCCTGCTCGGCACACCCGACCTCGCGCTCGAGGCCGAGCGGGTGCCGCTCAGCTATCCGGTGGGCTTCCGCGGACGCGCCAGCGGCGCGCTGCGGCTGACGGGCGAGCCCGGCCGCTACCGGCTGACGGGCGACATCGAGTTGCGCCAGGGCTTCTACACCGCGGAGCTCAGCGCCGAGAGCCAGTCGCTCGAGCGGCTGGACTGGCAGCTCGCCGCGCTCGAGGGCGGCTCGCTCAGCGACCAGATCGCACTCGACGTGAACGTGCGGCTGGCCGAGCCGCTCCGGGTCCGCAACGCCACCATGCACGTCGACCTCGAGGGTGCGCTGGCGGCCTCGGGGACGTTCGCTCAGCCGACGACGGAGGGCGTCGTCAGCATGCGCGACGGCGGCGAGCTGACGCTCGGCCGCGGACGCGTGCGCGTGAGCTCGGGCCGCATCGTGCTGAACGGCTACCCGGCCGGGACGCCGGACATCGACCTGCAGGGCGCGACCCGCGTCAGCGGGATCGCGTTCACGCTCCGCGCGCGCGGGGCGATCGACGACCTCCAGCTCTCGCTCGAGTCCGACCGCAGCGACCTGTCGCAGACCGACCTGCTCACGCTGCTGCTGACGGGGCGCACCGCCTCCGCGGCCGCCTCGCAGAGCGGAGTCGTGGTCGCCGAGCAGCTCGCGGTGGCGCTCGGGGGCGTGCTGCAGAAGGGTGTGGGGGACACGCTCGTGATCGACGTGGCCCCCGACCGGTCGCTGCTGACCGAGGACACCGACCCGACGCAGCGCATGCACATCGGCACGCGCGTCACGCAGAACCTGACCGTGCTCTACTCGGTGACGCTCAACGGCACGCAGCAGCGCTGGATCGTGGAGCTCAACCCGGGCGGCGGGCGCTTCCGCTTCCGCGCCATCACGGAGGAGGACAATACCTTCTCGCTCGAGGGCTCCGACCGCTTCTCCTTCGACCTCTGGAATCGCGGCCGCCGCGTCGGGCGGGCGCCGCGGGAGGTCGAGCGGCTCGCCTCGCTGCGCTTCGATGGCAGCCTGCCGGTCGCCGAGCGCGAGCTGCGCAAGGCGAGCAAGCTCAAGCCGCGCCGCCGTTACAGCGGGCTGCAGCGCGAGCAGGCGGCGGACCGCGTGCGCGCCCGGCTGGCGCGCGAGGGCTATCACTCGGCGAGCGTCGACGCGCGCGCGCAGCCGGGATCTGGCGGCGTCGACCTGGTGCTGCACGTCGAGGCCGGCCCGCTCGTGACGTTCGCCTGGAGCGGCGACGACCCCGGCGGCAAGACGAAGAAGGCCGCGGAGCTGGCCTTCACGGCCTTCGCCGCGCCCGAGGCGGCCGCGCTCCAGGTCGCGCGCACGGCGCAGTACTGGCTGCAGGCGGAGGGCTACTACGGCGCGAGCGTGGAGCCCAAGACCACCTCGGCCGAAGGCCGCGTGGAGATCGCCCTCCACGTCGCGCTCGGCGCGAAGGGCACGAGCGTGGCGGTCGACTTCGAGGGCAACACGGCGCTCGACGACCAGGCGCTGCTCGCCGAGCTGCCGAAGCCGGGCAGCCTGGCTTTCTTCGAGGCGCTCGACCCCAGGAGCACGCGGATCTCGAGCGCGCTGCGCCTCGCGTACGCCCGCATCGGCTACCTGCGCGTGCGCGTCCCGCCGCCGCGCTCGCGCTTCGACGCCGACAGCGGACGGCTCGACGTGACGATCACGCTGCGCGAGCGCACGGCCGCGAGCGTGACCGAGATCGAGCTGCCCGAGGAGATCGGTACGCCTCCCGCCGGCGCGCCGCCGCCCGTCCTGAAGCTCCAGCCGGGAGAGCCCTTCGACATCACGGCCTACGTGGCGGACCGCGACGCGATCGTGGCCTGGTACCGCGCGCAGGGCTGGCTCGAGGCGCAGGGCGGCAGCACGATCGAGACGCGCGGCGGCAGCGTGGCGGTGCACTACCGGGTCGAGAAGGGCCCGCGCGCGCGCATCGGCTCCGTGCGCGTCGTGGACGGCGGCAACACGGCCTCGAGCGTGATCCGCCGCTCGCTCAAGCTGCGCGAGGGCGACTACGTGAAGCCGACGGCGCTCGCCGACAGCCGCGAGCGGCTGTCCGACATCGGCATCTACCGCTCGGTCGACGTGCGCACCGAGTCGCGCGCGCCCGACGGCGAGCTGCGCGACGTCGTGGTCGGACTGGTGCCGAAGCCCGACGTGCAGGTCGAGTACGGTCTCCGCTACACCACGTCGGGAAACGCGGGCGCCACGAATGCGGCTCCCGACACGCCCAGCCAGGCCCAGCTCCAGGGCGCGTTCGCCTTCGAGCTCACCAACCCGTTCGGCTACGGCGTGAAGACGCGCGCCTACACCTTCCTCACCACGGACCGCCAGACCTGGGGCGTGAGCTTCGACACGGCGACGCTCGCAGGCTGGCGCGTGCGCACGCAGCTCTTCGTGTTCGACGACGACGAGGACGACGACTTCCTGCTGGCCGGCATCGACAGCCGCGTGCGCGGCGTGACGCTGCAGCAGAGCCGCGTGCTCCTGCGCGACCGGCGCAGCCGGCGCTGGCACGACCGCCTGCGCCTGCAGTGGGGCTACAGCTTCAAGAACATCGAGTACTTCGGCTCCGAGGCCGGCGTGGTGCTGCTGCAGGGCTACCGCGGCTTCCTCACGCTCGCCGCGGTGGGCGACGAGCGCGACAGCCTCACCGACCCGACCCGCGGATTCTTCTGGACCGCCACCAGCGAGCTCGGACGGACGTGGCTCGGCTCCGACGTGGACTACGTGAGGCTCTACGGTCAGTTCTTCGCGTACCTGCCGCTCGGCCCCCTCGTCTGGGCGCAAGGCCTTCGCGTCGGGACCGTCCCCGGCGAGAACGCCCTCGCGCTCATCGAGAACCGCTTCCGCGCCGGCGGCTCGACCACCGTGCGCGGCTTCGACCAGAACGACCTCGGCCCGAAGGGCCCCGAGGGTGGCTCGCTCGGCGGCCAGGCGGTGGTGGTCGCCAACGAGGAGCTGCGCTTCCCGATCTACAAGAGCGTGAAGGGCGGAGTCTTCTGGGACGCGGGCAACGTCTGGGCCTTCTCGCGCGAGCTCGACTTCAAGGACCTGCGCCAGAGCGTAGGCATCGGCCTGCGCTACATGTTCCCGTTCGGGCCGCTGCGTCTCGAGTACGCCTGGGTCCTCGGCCGCCAGGAAGGCGAGCCCAAGGGCCGGCTCGTCTTCGGCCTGGGCCACGCGTTCTAGCGTTATGCTCTGACATGCTCAACGCAGCTCGACGGTGTCTCGCGGCCACGGCGCTCGTCGCGGCTCTTGCGCCCGCGGCGCTCCTCGCGCAGCCCGCGCCGGCGGCGGCCGGCAAGCCGGACTTCACGGGCACCTACGCCTTCGACCAGAAGCGCAGCGACGACCTGCGCGAGGCGATCGGACGAGCGGTCGGGCCGGGCAGCACGCTCAACAACAAGAAGTCCGAGCAGGCGCGGGTGTGGATCCACGACTGGCTGGAGAGCGTTGTCTTGGACCCGGAGAAGAAGGTCCTGACGATCGAGCACAACGCGCAGGTGTTCTCCTCGGGGCTCGGCGAAGAGGTCAGCCGCTACTACTTCGGCCGCGAGGCGACGAGCCGCGGCCCTGCGGGCGGGCACAACAAGGTCACGGTGGCCTGGAACGGCGACCAGGTCGTGACGCAGGAGAAGCAGGAGAAGGGCAAGGGCTCGATCACCGCGACCTACTCGCTCTCGCCCGACAAGAAGACGCTCGTCGTCTCCTGGCGGCTCGAGCACGAGTCGCTGCCGCAGCCGCTCGAGGTCAAGCTGGCCTTCGAGCGCACGCGCTGACCACCCGGGCTAGAAGCGCTCGCAGCGTAGGTCTCGGCAGGAGCCTCGCGGGTGGCGCGCGGAAAGGGTCGGCCTAGGACACCTGGGGCGGCGTCCCCGGATCCCGCGGCCCGCCGGCGCCGGCTGCTCCCGGTCGCGCTCCTGGTCGCTGCCGTCGCGCTCGGTGCTGCGCTCTTCGTGGCGCGCGCCCGCTCCCGGCCGCCCGTGCGCCGCGAGGGCGGTCAGGACGTCCTGCTCGTCACGATAGACACCTTGCGCGCGGACGCGCTCCACTGCTATGGCAACGCTTCCGTCGAGACACCCTGGATCGACCGGCTGGCGGCGGGCGGCGTGCGCTTCGAGCGCGCGCACGCGCAGAACGTGGTCACGCTTCCCTCGCACGCCAACATCCTGTCGGGCCGCTACCCGGTCGACCACGGGGTCCACGACAACTCGGGCTTTCGTTTTCCGGCGGGCACTCCCACGCTCGCCACGCTGCTGCGGCCCAAGGGCTACGCGACGGGTGCCTTCGTGAGCGCGTTCCCGCTCGACTCGCGCTTCGGCCTCGATCGCGGCTTCGACGTCTACGACGACCAGCTCGGGGACCCGGAGGCACGCACGGCGTTCCTGATGCCGGAGCGGCCCGGCGCCCGCACCGTCGAGCGCGCCCTCACCTGGCGGACGGCGCGCGCCGGGCAGCGGAGCTTCACCTGGGTCCACCTCTACGAGCCCCACTTCCCCTACACGCCGCCCGAGCCATTCCGGTCGCGCTACGCGCAGTCGCCGTACCACGGTGAGGTGGCCTACGCCGACAGCCTGCTTCGGCCGCTGCTCGAGCCGCTGCTTGCGGCGGGCAGCGCCGGCCGCACGCTCGTCGTCCTCACCGGCGATCACGGCGAGGGCCTGGGCGAGCACGGCGAGAAGACGCACGGCATCTTCGCGTACGAGTCCACGCTCCGCGTCCCCCTGCTCGTGTACGCGCCGCGCCTCTTCGGGTCCCGGACCGTCGCAGACCCCGTGCGCCACGTCGACATCCTGCCGACCGTCTTCGACGCGCTCGGCCTGACGCCGCCTCGGGGGATTGCCGGCCGAAGCCTGCTCCCGCTCGCCGCCGGCCAGGCGCTGCCGCCCGCGCCGAGCTACTTCGAGGCGCTGTCGTCGTCGGTCAACCGCGGCTGGGCGCCGCTCACCGGCCTCAGCCGCGGCCGCATGAAGCTGATCGACCTGCCGCTGCCCGAGCTCTACGACCTCGACGCGGATCCCGGCGAGACCCGCAACCTCGCGGCCAGCCAGCCGCAGCTCTTCGACTCGCTGCGCGAGCCGCTGGCCGAGCTGCGGGCTCGAGACCAGGGCGGTGCGCGCCACGAGGAGAGCGCCGAGGCGCGCGAGCGGCTCCGGAGCCTCGGCTACGCGAGCGGCGCAGCGGCGCGGAAGGCGCGCTACACGGAGGCGGACGACCCCAAGCGCCTGATCGACCTCGACGCCGACATCCAGGACGTGGTGACGCTCTACCAGGGCGGCCAGCTCGACCAGGCGCTCGCGCGCGTGCGAGGCGTCCTCGAGAAGCGACCGGACATGCCGCTCGCCCTCGAGCACCTCGCCTTCCTGCTGCGGGAGAAAGGGGACCTCGAGGGCGCTGTCGCCACGCTGCGTCGCGCGGTCGCGTTCGCCCCGGAAGACCCCGACCCCGCCGCGCTGCTCGGCGCCTACCTCAACGAGTCGGGGCGCGCGAAAGAGGCGGCCCTCGTGCTGGCGCCCTACGCCGCTCGTGAGAATCCCGACCTCGACGTGCTGATGGCACTGGGCGCCGCGCTCTTCCAGTCCGGCCGTAGCGGCGAGGCGGAGGCGACCTTCGACCGCGCGCTCGCCATCGATCCCTCGAACGCCGTCGCCAAGGCCAACCTGGGCACCGCATACCTCGGGGTTCGCGACTACCGGCGCGCGCGCGCCTCGCTCGAGGAGTCGCTCGCGCTCGATCCCGACGTGTCGCTCGCGCACAACGCCCTCGGAGTGATCGCCGCCGAGACCGGGCATCCCGACGAGGCGATCGAACACTGGAAGCGAGCGGTCGAGCTGAACCCGAAGGAGTGGGACACCCTCTTCAACCTCGGCAAGCTGCTCCGCAGCCGCGGCCGGGACGCCGAGGCACGTCGCTACATCGAGCAGTTCGTGAGCGGCGCTCCGCCGGCTCAATATGCCGCCGACATCCGGAGCCTGCGAGCCACGTTGGCGAACCGACCTGCGTCCCGTTGATCCGAGAATCCGAAACTGGCGATCCGGCCACATGGATCCTACGCACGACCAATAGCTTGGACCTTGAAAAGAAATGCGTTAACGCAAAAGCATCCAGGCCCACGCCTTGCATTGCCACGACCCCAAGCCCGTTCAAGACCACTGCGCGAGCGGCATGGGCGATTCCCTCCCTGCCACCCGTGGCCGTCCGAGCGGGCGGGAGGAGGTACATGAGACGCCCCATCTGGACCGTTCTCGCGTTGCTGCTGGGGACTGCTCCCTCGCTGTGGGCGCAGGCATCCGGCGGCAACATCTACGGCTCGGTGCTCGACGCGTCGGGCGCCGTGCTTCCGGGGGCGACGGTCGCCCTCAGCGGCACCACCATCGGCGGTCGCACGACACAGTCCGACAAGCAAGGCGACTTCCGTTTCCTGGGCCTCGACCCGGGCACCTACAAGCTCAACGTGACGATGGCGGGCTTCGCGACCGTGAACCGCGACGTCATCGTGACCACCGGCCAGAGCGTGAACCTGTCGTTCGCGATGAAGGTGGCGGGCGGGTCCGAGGTCATCACCGTGAGCGCCGAGACGCCGGTCGTCGACACGAAGCGCGTCGGCACCGCGACCACGCTCACCAAGGAAGAGCTCGCCCAGGTCCCGCAGTCGCGCGACCCCTGGGCCGTGCTGAAGACCGTTCCCGGCGTCCTCGTCGACCGCGTCAACGTGGCCGGCAACGAGAGCGGCCAGCAGTCGGGCTTCGTGAGCAAGGGCTCGCTGCCGAGCGACACCCAGTGGAACCTGGACGGTGTCGTGATCACCGACTTCAACTCGAACGGCGCCTCTTCCGAGTACTTCGACTTCGACGCCTTCGACGAGATCAACGTGACGACCGGCGGCGGCGACCTGGCGGTCGCCACGGGCGGCATCGGCGTCAACTTCGTCACGAAGCGCGGCACCAACCTCTTCCACGGCGGCGGGCGCATCTTCCTCGCGAACCACGAGCTGCAGTCGGACAACACGCCGGCCGAGGTGGCGGCCGTGACGCCCACGGGCGAGGGTCCCCACACCGACCAGATCAACGACTACGGGTTCGACCTGGGCGGGCCGCTCCTCAAGGACAAGCTCTGGTTCTGGGCGTCCTACGGCAAGAACGACATCCGTATCACCCGCTTCGCCGGCACGAACGACAAGACGCTGCTCAAGAACTGGAACGCCAAGGTGAACTGGCAGGCGAGCCCGAACGACATGTTCTCGGTCTTCTGGTTCAGCGGCGCGAAGGTCAAGATCGGCCGCGACCCGGGCGTCGTGACCAACGAGCCGAACAGCTTCCTGTGGTACCAGGGCAACTTCTACCCCGAGCAGGACTGCGGCCTGCCGTGCGGCATGCACGGCCTGTGGAAGGCGGAGTGGAACCACACCTTCAGCTCCAACTTCAACCTCAACGCGAAGTACGCCTACTTCAACTGGGGCTATGGCTTCGACGCCGGGGCGAGCGGCGGCGAGAGCGACCAGAACGGCGGCTGGAGCTTCGACACCGACACGGCCTACGGGGCCTACAACTACTTCACGGCCCGCAAGCCCTGGCACATCGCGAACGTGGACGGCAACTACTTCGTCCCCGGCTGGGGCGGCCAGCACGAGTTCAAGTTCGGCTTCGGCTATCGCAAGAACCCGGCCCGCACCACGACCACCTACGCCGGCAACCAGACCCCGGGCATCGACAACGGCGGCGGCGACACCGTGGCCCAGATCTGGCGCCAGCGCAACGTGGCCTTCACCGAGGACGCGTGGAACGGCTACGTCGGCGACACCTTCACCAAGAACCGGCTGACCGTCAGCGCCGGCGTCCGCTACGACTACCAGCACTCCAAGAACCAGGCGAGCACCGCCGCCGCGAACCCGCTCTTCCCGGAGATCATGCCCGCGCTCGTCTACGACGGCAGCGGGCCCCAGATCACCTGGAAGGACTTCTCGCCGCGCGTGAGCTTGAGCTACGCGCTCAACGAGTCGCGCAAGACCGTGGCGCGCGTCTCCTACGCCCGCTACGCCGGCCAGCTCTTCCCGAACGACGTGACCGTCGCCAACCCCGTGGGCGGGTACTACACCTACATCGCGTACCGCTGGAACGACGCCAACCACGACCATTTCGTGTCGAAGGACGAGGTCCTGCTCAACGAGGGCATCCTCTACTACTCCGGCATCAATCCCAACGACCCGGCGTCGACCGCCTCGACCAGCAGGATCGATCCCAACTACCACGCCAGCCACGACAACGAGATCGTCGTCGGGCTCGACCACGAGCTGGGGGGCAACCTCGCGGTGGGCGTCGCCTACACGTGGCGCAAGGTCACGGACGTTTCGAGCTGGTTCCCGCGCATCGGCATGACCTCGGCCGACTACACGCCGAACGCCCCGGAGACGGAGAATGGTTTCACGGCCCAGAGCTTCTCGCCCGACCCCGACAAGATCGCGGCCTCGGCCGGCGGGAGCATCCTCACCAACCGGCCGGACTACAGCACGGGCTACAACGGTCTCGAGCTGACGCTCAACAAACGGATGTCCAACAAGTGGTTCGCGCGAGCGGCGCTGTC
This sequence comes from uncultured Acidobacteriota bacterium, assembly GCA_963740655.1. GTDB lineage: Bacteria > Acidobacteriota > Vicinamibacteria > Fen-336 > Fen-336 > DATBSL01. The sequence continues at coordinate 740,656 of CAVUFF010000006.1, read as the reverse complement.
CTACATGGACTGGCACGAGAACCTCGGTCCGGGCGCCATTCAGAACCCGACCCGCACCGACCGGACGGGAGGTCAGGCCGGGCTCGCCCAAAGCGGAGTGGCCGGGCCGGGGGTGGACGGCGGACAGATCGCGCCGCGCTCGGGAGGTTCGGGCAAGGGCGACATCTTCTACAACGCGCGCTGGCAGGTCGTGCTGAACGCGCTCTACCAGCTCCCGCTCAACTTCGAGGTCGGGACCAGCCTCTTCGGGCGGCAGGGTTACGTGTATCCCGTCGTACTGCGGTTGAGCGCCGGCGGCGACGGCGCCCAGCGCGTGCTGGCGCAGCCCACCCTGGACACGACGCGCTACGACACCCTGTTCGACGCCGACTTCAGGCTCGCCAACCGGATCAAGCTGGGAGGCCGTACGACCCTCGAGCTGACGGCCGACCTGTTCAACGCGTTCAACTCGGGGACGATCCTGGGCCGCAACCGTCAGGCGAACGCCAGCGCCTTCGGCACGCCGACCGACATGCTGTCGCCGCGGATCCTGCGGCTCGGCGCGCGGTTCAACTTCTAGGACCGGGCCCACGAGCTCGGTCGCATGAACGGCCTCGGGGCCTCGCGGCCCCGGGGCCGTTCCTTTCTTCCTGCGCCGACGCCGCCGCGTAGAATCGACGGATGGCGCGGCGCAAGAAGCGCGGGCCGTCGGCGGAGCGTGCGTTCGCCGCGGCGCCTTTGGCTTCGGACGTCGCGACCGATCCGGCTGCGCCCCGCCGTCCCCACCGCCGTCGGGGCAGCGTGGCGGCGTTCGTCCTCATTGCTGCGGTCCTGGCCCTGGCGGCGGCCTGGTGGGCGCACCCGCGGGCGCTTCGGCCGAACCTCCTGCTCGTCACGATCGACACGCTGCGCGCCGACCACGTGGGCGTCTACGGCGCGCGCGCCGCCCGCACGCCGGCGCTCGACGCCTTGGCGGCGCGCGGCGTGCGCTTCGCGCACGCGGAGGCGGCGATCCCGCTGACGGGCCCTTCGCACGCCACGATCCTCACGGGCCTCTATCCGCCCGTGCACGGCGTGCGGGACAACATCCTGTTCTCGCTCGACCCGCGGCATCGGACGCTGGCCGCGCTCCTCAAGGCCGTCGGCTACCGCACGGCCGCTTTCGTGGGCGCCTACCCGGTGGCGGCCGCCTTCGGCTTCAGGCAGGGCTTCGACTCCTGGAGCGAGAACTTCAAGGAGAGCCCGACCCCCGGCGCGGGCGCGCAGCGTCCGGCCAACGAGGTGGTGGACGATGCGCTGGGGTGGCTGGCGCGTCCCGGCGCGGGGCCCTTCTTCGCGTGGCTGCACCTCTACGACCCGCACGCCCCCTACGACCCACCCGAGCCCTACCGCACCGCGTTCGCGGGGCGCCTCTACGACGGCGAGATCGCGTTCGCGGACGCCCAGCTCGGACGTGTCTTCGAGTGGCTGCGCAGCTCGGGACACGAGGCCGACACCGTGGCCGTGGTGGTCGCCGATCACGGCGAGTCGCTCGGCGAGCACCGCGAGGTGACGCACGCGGTGCTGCTCTACGAGGCGACGCTTCACGTCCCGCTCCTGATCGCCGGGCCCGGCGTGCCCGCCGGACGTACCGTCGACGAGCGCGTGGCCACCGTCGACGTCGTGCCCACGCTCCTGAAGCTGCTGGGGGTGGCGGCGGCGCCCGAGACGAACGGTCGCGACCTCGGGCCGGCCCTGCGCGGCGAGCGCCTGCGCCCCGAGCCGATCTACGCGGAGAGCCTGTACGGGCGGCTCAACTTCCGCTGGTCGTCGATGCGCTCGTGGACGACCGGCGACTGGAAGCTCGTCCAGGGCAGTCGGAGCGAGATCTTTCACCTGCCGGAGGACCCCGGAGAAACGCACGACCTCTCGGCGGCGGAGGCCCCGCGCGTCGCGCGCATGCGTGCCGCCCTGCAGGCGGCAGTGGCGAAGCTGGCGCCCGGCGGCGACACGGCTCGTACGGCCGTCGTGACGCCGGACTCCGAGGCGATGCTCCGGAGCCTCGGCTACGTGGGCGGCTCCGGCGGCGGCGGCTCGCTCGACGAGCCGGGTCTGCCCGATCCCCGCGACCGCGTGCAGTACTACGAGCGCCTGCAGGTGTTCTCGCGAGCCCTGGACATCCCCTTTGGGGATGCCGAGAGGGAGATCGCGGAGATCGCGCAGAAGGACCCGGACAACCCCTTCGTCTACACGACACTCGCCAGGCTGGCCTATCGCACGGGTCACCTGCCCGAGGCCGCTCGCGCATTCCACCGCGCGCTCGAGCTCGATCCCGAGCGACCCGAGGTCCGCCAGAACTACGGCAAGCTGCTGCGCGACATGGACCGGCTGGAGGACTCGGAGAAGGAGCTGCGGCTCGCGCTCGCGCAGACCGACGCCCAGGACGCGCGCGCTCGCTCGAGCCTGGCCGAGACGCTCGCTCGGCTGGGCAAGACGGACGAGGCGCTCCGCCTCGTCGACGAGGCGCTGCGCATCAAGCCGGACGACGCCGGCGCGCTCGCCGCGCGCGGGCTGGTGCTCGCGGCGCAGGGCAAGCTCGACGAGGCGGCGACGAGCCTGGAGGCGGCCGGCACGACCCCCGACGCGCGCATCGAGCTCGCGCGTGTGGAGCTGCGGCGCGGCGATTTCGCGCGCGCGCGGGGAGCGCTCGACGGCGTCCTCGGCGCGAACCCCGGCCATCCCTGGGCGCTCGCCGTGCTCGGCCAGGTCCGCGTGCTCCAGGGCGACCGCGCGGCGGGGCTCGCGCTGCTGCGGCGGGCCGAGGCCGCGCAGCCCCGGCGCCCGGAGGCCTGGCAGAGCCTCGCGGAGGGGTTCGACGCCGCGAAGGATGCCGCGTCCGCGGCGCGCTGCCGCGAGGCGGCGCGCGCTCTGCGCGGCACCTGATCAGCGGCGGAAGCGCGGATCCTGGGGGAAGCGGCCGCGCCCACGCGCCGCCCACTCGCGGGCCGCCTGCGTGTCGCCCAGGTCGTCGAAGGTCTTCGCGACCGTCCAGTAGACGTCGGCGCCGGCTTGCGGCGTGCTGCTCACGAGGCCTTCGAGGACGGCCCGCGCCTCGGCGTCCCGGCCCTGGGAGCGATACAGCATGGCGAGGCCGACGCGCCCCTCGCGCGACCACGGGATCGCGGCGATCTCGGCCTGGAACTCGCGCTCGGCTTCCGGCTCGCGGCCGGTCCGCGCCAGGCAGTCGGCCATCCGCGCGTGGAGGGCCAGCACGACCGAGCCCTGCTGCAGCCGGTTGGCCTCCTCGGCGCGCCGGAAGTCGGACAGCGCCTCCTCGTAGCGGCCGGCGCGCTGGGCGACGACGCCGAGCGTGTAGTGGCTCATCACGCGGCGCCCGTCCGCCTGCACGCTGCGGCGCGCGTAGTCGGCCGCCGGGTCCGGCCGGTTGAGGTCCAGCATGATCTGCGCCATCAGCTCGTACGCCTTGCCCGCGTCGCGACGCGCGGCAATCTCGGCGTGCTGCAGCGCGGCGTCGCGCCGCCCCTCGAGCACGAGGATGCGGGCGAGCGCCAGGTGCGGCTCGGGGCTCGTGGGGTCGAGGGCGATCGTGCGGTCGAGGGCCGCGACCGCCTCCCCCCGGCGGTCGAGCTCGACGAGCGTCGCCCCGAGCATCTCCCACGCGTCCCGCATGTCCGGGTTGTCGCGCACCACGCGCCGCAGCTGCGCGACCGCTTCCTCCCGCTGTCCGCCCAGACGCAGCGCCAGCGCGCGCTTGAAGTCCTCGTACGCGGCGACGTGGTCCTTGGGGTCCGGGAGCGGGCCGCTCGCCTCTCGCGCGCTCGTCCCGCCGACGTAGCCGAGCGCCTGCAGCTTCTCGCGGACGTCGGCGGGCACCTCGTCGGGCCTGGCCGCGGCCGCGCCCGCGCCCTGCGTGTCGAGCCAGCGGTCCATGGCCGAGGCGACACTCGCGCGATCGCCGGCGATGTTGCGGCGCTCGCCGCCGTCCATCGTCAGGTCGAACAGCTCGGGCCGCGGCGCGCGCACGAACCGGTAGCGCCCCTCCGTGGCGGCGAAGAGCTCGCTCCAGCCGAGGTGGTAGCGCGGGTAGAACGTCTCCGAGTAGACGCCGTGGCCGGCGAACGCGGCCCCCTCAAGGGCCGGGCGCAGCGAGACGCCGTCGAGACCGGACGCGGACACGCCGGCCAGGTCCAGGAGCGTGGCCGCGAGGTCCACGTGGCCGGCGCTGCCGGCCACGCGCGTGCCGGCGTGCGCCCCGCCGGGCAGGTGCAGCACGAGAGGCACGTGCACCGCCTCGCGGTAGACGAAGATGCCGTGCTCCGCCTCGCCGTGGTCGTTCAGGCCCTCTCCGTGGTCCGAGGTGAGCGCGACGATCGCGCGGTCGTAGAGGCCGGCGGAGCGGAGCGCCTGGAGCAGCCTGCCGGTGAGCTCGTCCGCGTACGAGATCTCGCCGTCGTAGGGCAGCCCCTTGCCCTGGTAGCGCGGCGGCGGCGTGTAGGGGGAGTGCGGCTCGTAGAGGTGGAGGAACGCGAAGAAGCGCGCGCGGCCCAGCCCGGAGATCCAGCGCGACAGCGCGTCGACGGCCGCCGCTCCGTCGCGCTGGAGGGTGCCGATCGACTCGCTGCCGCCCTTCACCTCGATCGCGTCGTCGTAGAGCTCGAAGCCCCGGCCGATGCCGGTCGCCCCGCGCAGCACGTAGGCGGAGACCGCGGCGCCCGTCCGCCACCCGGCGGCGCGGAAGCGCGTGGCGAGTGTCGCGTGGCTCTCGCCCAGCTGGAAGCCGATGTTGTCCCGCACGCCGTGACGGGCGGGCAGCAGGCCCGTCAGCATCGACGCGTGGGAGGGCAGCGTCAGCGGGCAGTGGCTGTAGACGTCCTGGAACACGATGCCTTCGCGGGCGAGCCGGTCGATGTTCGGCGTCGCCCCCGCCGCATAGCCGTAGACGGGCAGGTGGTCGGCGCGCAGCGTGTCGATGGAGATCAGGACGACGCTGGCGTCGCGGTACGTCCCGACCGAGGCGCGCTGGCAACCGGCGGCAAGGCAGCCTAGGACGACGAGCGCGGCCAGAAGCGACGCGAGTCGGACCCGTCTCCGCGCCTCGCGAGCCACGATCCATCGTACCCCAGCGCTTTGGGCCCCCTCCGCCGGCGGACATCCCGCTCTGATCCGCGCACTCGCGGCGGTGCCGTTTCTACAAAGCGCTCTTTTGCCATCCCACCCGTGCGGCTGCGGCGCCGACGCCGAGCGACATAGGGCTCCGGCGCGCCTGAAGAAAGACCGGCGCGTCCGGCGCACGCCTCGTCGTACCTGCTGGCACCGTCCTTGCCAAATGAAGGCGGATGCCTGCGGCGCACTCTGTCTCCGTGACGGCGGCCGCGCCGGCCGTCCCGGTCCGCGCCGCAGTTAGAACGGAGAAGCCGGCGCGCGACCTGCGTGCCATAGCCCTCACGGCGGGCCAGCTCGCGCTCGCGCTCGGCGTCGTCCACCAGTTCCACCTCGAGAGCCGCACCTTCTTCGAGGTGATGCTGCTCGCTAGCGCGGGGTTCGTGGTCCACGCGCTGCTGCCGCTGCGGCACCGCCTACCCTGCTTCGCCCTTCTCTCGCTGGCGGCGCTGCCCGTCGCTCTCGGCCCGCGCGACGCGGGCTTCCTGCTGCTGCTCGGTCTCGTGCTGATCGGGGAGTGCCACCTGCCGCTCGCGCTGCCGCTGCGCGTGCTGGCGCTCGTCGCGACGGGGGCGCTCTTCGCCGTGCTGCGGACCGGATGGCTCGCGCTTCCGTTCTCGCCCGCGATCTGGGCCGTGCTCGGGTCGATGTTCATGTTCCGCCTGGCGCTGTACCTCTACGCGCTCCGCTACGAGGGCAAGCGGCCGACGCCGGCGCAGGCGCTCGCGTACTTCTTCATGCTGCCGAACGTCTGCTTCCCGCTCTACCCGGTCGTCGACTATTCGACCTTCGTGCGCACCTACTACGATCGCGACGCCGGCGCGATCTACGCGACCGGCGTCAAGTGGATCGCGCGCGGGCTCGTGCACCTCGTGCTCTACCGCTTCGTGTACCTGCACCTCGCGGGCGATCCGGCCGAGCTCGCGACGCTCGGCGAGCTCGTCCAGTTCCTGCTCGCGACCTACCTCCTGTACCTGCGCGTGTCGGGCCAGTTCCACGTGATCGCCGGCGTGCTGCACCTCTTCGGCTTCCGCCTGCCCGAGACGCACCACCTCTACTACCTCGCGTCGAGCTTCACGGACTTCTGGCGGCGCATCAACATCTACTGGAAGGACTTCATGATGAAGCTGGTCTACTACCCCAGCTTCTTCAGGCTGCGCCGTTTCGGCAGCGACCTGGCACTCGTTGCGGCCACGGCGATCGTCTTCGCCGCGACCTGGCTGCTGCACTCCTACCAGTGGTTCTGGCTGCGCGGCGGTTTCCCGCTCGCGCCGCAGGACGCGCTCTTCTGGGCGCTCCTGGGCGTGCTGGTCGTGCTGGGGTCGCTCCGTGAGATGAAGCGGTCTCGCAAGGCGCGGCTCGGCCGCGCGCCCGCCTGGAGCGCGTCGCGCGCGTGGCGAACGGTCCTCACCTTCTCGGCGATCTGCGTGCTGTGGTCGCTCTGGAGCGCGGACTCGCTCTCGGGCTGGCTCGCGATGTGGGTGGTGGCCGGCAGCGTCGGCCCCGGCGACGTCTGGCTGCTGCTCGGGCTGCTGGTGGGCGGGGTCGTCGTCGCCGGCCGCGAGTGGTCGGTGCGCGAGCCGGACGACCCGCGCCCGCTGCCGCCGCGGGAGCGCCCGGGGCTCCAGGCGACGGCGGTGCTCGCCGGCCTGCTGCTCGCCGGCAGCACGGCGCTCTACGCGGGGCGGGCGCCGCGGCTGGCGGCCACCGTCGCGTCGCTGGAGCACTCGACGCTGAACGCGCGCGACGCCGCGCTCCAGCACAAGGGCTACTACGAGAACCTCGACAACACCAGCCGGATGAGCGCGCAGCTCTGGGACCTCGAGGCGCAGAAGCCCGCGCACTGGGTCGGGCTCTCCTCAACCGAGGCGTACCACGTGCGGGACGACTTCCTGCGCGGCGAGCTGCAGCCCGGCGTGAGCATCCGCTTCCTCGACCAGCCGCTCACCACCAACCGCTGGGGAATGCGCGACCGCGACACCACGCGCGAGAAGGCGCCGGGCACCTTCCGGATTGCTCTCCTCGGTCCCTCGCACGTGATGGGCTCCGGCGTCGGGGACGGCGAGACCTTCGCCGACCTGCTGGAGCAGCGGCTGAACGGCGGCGAGGGTCCCGCGGGGCCCGCACGCTACGAAGTGCTGAACTTCGGCGTCGCCGGCTACTCGCTGCTGCAGCAGCTCGCTCTCCTCGTCGACCGTGTCTTCGCGTTCCAGCCGGACGTGGTCGTCGTGACGGACAGCCCGCGCGGCAAGGGCCCGGTCGTCGGGCACGTGCTCGACGTGCTGTATCGCCGGGTAGCCGTGCCCTATCCGGGCCTGCAGGCGCTCGTGGGCCGCATCGGCGTGACGGCGCTCGCCGACGACGGCCCTGCCGTCCCGTACCAGTGGCTGCGGACCCTCCTCGGCCGGGCCGGCGTCCGCACACGGATGCCCTGGCGCGAAGCGGAGCAGCGGCTGCGCCAGCAGGGCGACAGCGTCGTGGCCTGGACCTTCCAGGAGATCGCGCAGCGCGCGCGCGAGCACGGTGTCGTGCCGGTGTTCCTGGCGCTCGACAACGTCGTCGAGCCGACGCCCGCCGGGGCGGTGCCGCTGCGCGAGGCGCGGGACGCGGGCTTCGTCGTCTTCGACCTGTTCGACCTGTGGCAGGGCCGCGACCTCGAGCGCCTGCGCATCGGGACAGCCGACAACCATCCGAACCTCGCCGGCACGCGGCTGATCGCGGAGCGGCTCTCGGGGCTCGTGCGCGCGCACGCTGACGAGCTCGGTCTCGGGTCGCGCGCCGTCGCGGCCCGGACGTCCCCCGACAGGGAGGCCGTGCGATGAGCGAAGACGTGGCAGCGACGGTCAAGGACTACATCCTGCGCGAGTTTCTCCCGGGGGAAGACCCGAGCGAGCTCACCGAGGCGACGCCCCTCATCACGGGCGGCGTGCTCGACTCGATCGCGACGCTGAAGCTCGTGCTGTTCCTCGAGGAGCGCTTCGGGGTCACGCTCGAGGCGCACGAGGTCTCGCCCGAGCACGTCAACACGATCGCCGACATCGCCGGTCTCGTGGGCGCGAAGCGGGCGGGGGCCGGCCGTGCAGGCGCCTGACGGGCTGCACCGGTACTTCGTCGAGGCCGCCAGGCGCTGGCCCGACCGCATGGCGGTCGTGGAGCCGGGCCATGGCGAGGTGAGCTACCGCGAGCTCGCGGTCCTGGCCGGCCGCGTCCGCGACCGGCTGCGGGCGCTGGGCGTGCGGCCGGGAGATCGGGTCGGCGTCTACCTGCGCAAGTCGATCGACTCCGTGGCCGCGATCTACGGCGCGCTAGAAGCCGGCGCCGCATACGTGCCCGTGGACGCGCAGGCGCCGCCGGCGCGCGACGCCTACATCCTGCACGACTGCGGCGTGCGCGCGGTCGTCGTCGAGGACCGCTTCGAGGCGCGGCTACGCGCCGAGCTCGACGCGCTGGGCGGTGCTATGCCCGCCCTGCTCTCGCTCGAGGGCGCGGGCGGCGGCGGGCCGCTCGGCCGCGCGCTCGACGCCGCCGACCGCTCCCGGCCCGCGCCGGCGACCGACGTCGCGAGCCCGGTGCCCGGCGATCTCGCCTACATCCTCTACACGTCGGGCTCGACCGGGAAGCCCAAGGGCGTGATGCTGTCGCACGAGAACGCGGACGAGCTTCGTCGACTGGTGCTCCGAGGTCTTCGAGCCCCGGCCGGACGACCGCTTCTCCTCGCACGCGCCCGTTCCACTTCGACCTGTCGATCCTCGACGTCACCTGTCGCTGAAGCACGGGCGCGACGCTCGTGCTGGTGGCCGAGGACACCGGCAAGGACCCCGAGCGCCTCGCGGCGCTGATCGCCGCCGAGCGCATCTCGATCTGGTACTCGGCGCCTTCGATCCTCGCGCTGCTCGCGCAGTTCGGCCGGCTCGAGCGGCACGACTCGGCGCGCTGCGCCATGTGCTCTTCGCCGGCGAGGTGTTTCCCGATCAAGCACCTGCGCGCGCTCACCGAGCTGCTTGCCGCAGCCGCCGCTACTTCAACCTCTACGGGCCGACCGAGACGAACGTGTGCACGTACTACGAGGTGGCGCTGCCGGTGCCGCCCGAGCGCGCGACTCCCGTCCCGATCGGGCGCGCGTGCTCGCACCTGCGCTGCCGGGTCGTGGACCCCGAGGGCAGCACGCTGCCGCGGGGCGAGGAGGGCGAGCTCTGCGTGAGCGGCAGCGGCGTGATGCAGGGCTACTGGGGCCTGGCACGAGCAGAGCGCGCGCGCCTTCCTGACCGACGAGTGGGGCGCGTGCTGGTACAAGACCGGCGACGTCGTGGTCGAGGAGCCGGGCGGCGAACTACGTCTACCTCGGCCGGCGCGACCGCATGGTGAAGCGGCGCGGCTACCGCGTCGAGCTGGGCGAGATCGAGGCCGCGCTCTACCGCCACCCGGCGATCAAGGAGGCCGCGGTGGTGGCGCTGCCCGACGAGGAGGCGGGCGTGCGGCATCACGGCCTTCCTGAGCTGCGAGGCGGGCGCGCGGCCGTCGCTCATCGCGCTCAAGCGCTTCTGCTCGGAGCACCTGCCGCTCTACATGATCCCGGACACGTTCTCGTGGCACGAGGCGCTGCCCAAGACCTCGACCGACAAGACCGACTACCAGCGCCTCAAGGAAATGGCCTGATGGACTTCGCGCTCAGCGAGGAGCAGACGGCGCTGCGCGACTCGATCGTGCGCTTCGCGCGCGAGGAGCTCTCGAAAGGCGCCGCCGAGCGCGACCGCGAGCAGGCGTTCTCGCGCGAGCTCTGGAAGAAGTGCGGCGAGATGGGGCTGCAGGGGCTGCCGGTGCCGGAGGATTACGGCGGCAGCGGCCTCGACCCGCTGACCTGCGCGATCGCGCTCGAGGCGCTCGGCTACGGCTGCAGCGATGGCGGGCTCGTGTTCTCGCTCTGCGCGCACCTGCTCTCGTGCGTCGTGCCGCTGTGGCAGCACGGCAGCGAGGAGCAGAAGAAGCGCTGGCTGCCAGGGCTGTGCGACGGCACCCTGATCGGCGTCCACGCGATGACCGAGCCCGGCTCGGGTTCGGACGCCTTCGCGCTGCGCACGCGGGCCGAGCCCGAGGGCTCCGGCTTCCGCATCAACGGCACCAAGACCTTCATCTCGAACGGACCCGTCGCGGACCTCGTGATCGTGTTCGCGATGACCGACCCGCAGAAGGGCTACCACGGCGGCGTCACCGCGTTCCTGGTCGAGAGCGGCACGCCGGGCTTCTCGGCCAGCCGCAAGTTCGAGAAGATGGGGCTGCGCAGCTCGCCGATCGGCGAGCTCGTGTTCGCCGACCTGTGCGTCCCGGCCGAGGCCGTGATGGGCGGCGTGGGGGCCGGCTCAGCGCTTTTCAACGCCGCGATGGACTGGGAGCGCATCTGCCTGTTCGCGAGCCACGTCGGAGCCACGGAGCGGCTGCTGGAGACGGCGATCGCCTACGCGCGGACGCGCTCGCAGTTCGGCCAGGCGATCGGCAAGTTCCAGGCGGTATCCCACCGCGTCGCCGACATGAAGGTGCAGCTCGAGGCCGCGCGCCTGCTGACCTACCGCGCCGCCTGGCGCCTCGAGCACGCGCGCAGCGCCTCGCTCGACGCTGCGATCGCCAAGCTGTTCGTGAGCGAGTCGCTGGTCGCGGCGGCGCTCGCCACGCTGCAGCTTCACGGCGGCTACGGCTACATGACCGAGTACGAGGTGGAGCGCGCGCTGCGCGACGCGCTGGGCAGCACGATCTACTCCGGCACGAGTGAGATGCAGCGCAACATCATCGCGCGCTGGCTCGGGCTCTAGCGCCGCGCGCTCAGTAGGCCAGCAGCTCGCGCAGGACCGGCAGCAGGCGGCCCCGCGGGGAGAACTGCGCCTCGAGCGCGCGCGCGAACGGCACGGGCGTGTCGAGCGCGCCGAGCCGCGCGACCGGCGCGTCCAGCCACTCGAAGGCCTCGCGGCCGACCGTAGCCGCGACCTCGCCGCCGAAGCCGCCCGCGAGCGGCGCCTCGTGGAGCACCAGGCAGCGGCCGGTCTTCCTGACCGAGCGCACCACGCACTCCGTGTCCCACGGCAGCAGCGAGCGCAGGTCGACCACCTCGAGCTCGCGGCCTTCGCGCGCGAGCTGGGCGGCGGCCTCGAGCGCCCACGCCACGCCCGCCCCGTAGCTGACGACCGTCGCGTCGCGTCCCTCGCGCGCGAGCCGCGCCTCGCCGATCGGCACCGTGTAGTAGCCCTCGGGCACGGGGCCCTTCGCCGAGCGGTAGAGCTGCTTGTGCTCCAGGTACAGCACCGGGTTGCCGTCGGCGAGCGCCGCGATCAGCAGGCCCTTGGCGTCGTGCGGCGTGGCCGGGGCCACCACCTTGAGCCCCGCCACCGCCGTGAACCAGGACTCGACGTTCTGCGAGTGGAACGGCCCCGCGCCCGCGCCGCCGCCGATCGGCGCGCGGATCACGACCGGCACCGGCGCGCCCCAGCGCCAGTGCGTCTTGGCCAGGTTGTTCACGATCTGGTTGAAGCCGCAGCTGATGAAGTCGCCGAACTGCATCTCCACGAGCGGCACGTGCCCGGCGAGCGCGAGGCCGAGCGCGCAGCCGACGGCGCCCGACTCGATGATCGGCGTGTTGCGCACGCGCGCCTTGCCGAACTCCGCGAGGAGGCCCTCGGTCACCTTGAACACGCCGCCGTACTCCGCGATGTCCTGGCCCAGCAGCACCACGCGCTCGTCGCGGCGCATCGCGAGCTTCAGGCCGTCGCTGATCGCGTCGACGTAGCGGCGCTCGTCGATCCTCGTGTCCGGCGCGGGCGGTGCGCCGCGGGCCACGCTCGGCGCGTAGACGTCGCCGAGCTCGGCCTCGACCGTGGCGCTCGGCTCGGGGGCCTCGAGCGCCGCGTCCACGAGCGCGTCGATCTCGCGCTTGAAGGCTGCGCGCTGCGTGGCGAAGTCGGCCGGCTGCAGCACGCCGTGCTCGGTGAGGAAGGCCTCGTAGCGCGCCACGGGGTCCTTCTTCGCCCAGCGCTCGAGCTCCTCCTTCGGCACGTACTCGATGCCCGAGGCCTCCTCGTGGCCGCGCATCCTGTAGGTCTTGAACTCGATGAGCGTCGGGCCGTCGCCGCGCCGGCCGCGCTCGACGGCGCGACGCACGGCGCGCACGACCGCGGGCAGGTCGTTGCCGTCGACCACCAGGCCGGGCATGCCGTAGCCGATGCCGCGGTCGGCCAGGTGGCGGCACGCGTACTGCTCCTGCACGGGCGTCGACAGCCCCCAGTGGTTGTTCTCGACCACGAACACGACCGGCAGCTTCCAGACCGCCGCCAGGTTCAGCGCCTCGTGGAAGTCGCCCTCGCTCGTCGCGCCGTCGCCCGTGAAGGCCGCCGCCACGCGCGTCTCGCCGCGCAGCCGCGCCGCCAGCGCGAGCCCGCAGGCGACGGGCAGCATCGCGCCGAGGTGGCTGATCATGCCCACGATCCGGTGCTCGAGCGAGCCGAAGTGGAAGGTGCGGTCGCGGCCCTCGGTGAACCCGCCCGCGCGCCCGAGCAGCTGGCGGAGCAGGCGGGGCAGCTCGATGCCGCGCCCCGTGAAGACGCCCAGGTTCCGGTGCATCGGCAGCACCCAATCGGAGGGCTCGAGCGCCGCGACGACACCGGTGGCGATCGCCTCCTGGCCGATGCCCGAGAACCACTTGGAGAGCCGGCCCTGCCGCAGCAGCACCAGCATCTTCTCCTCGATCGTCCGCGGCAGCAGCAGTCGCCGGTAGAGCTCGCGCAGCTCGTCGGGAGTGAAGCCGTCGATCGTGCCGCCGGCGGCCGGCGCGGGCACGCCCTCGGCCTGGGGAGCGTCCATCAGCGCCCATTCTCGGCAGGCGGGCGCGGCGAGGCAAATGGCTTGGTACACTTCGCGCTCGCGCTTGGAGGCACGGATGGTGAGTCCCGCTCGCCGCGCCGCGGCGTTCGTCCTGTTCCTGCTCGTCGGAGCGCTCGCTTGGACGCGCCCCCGGCTCGTGGCGGACGGCCCGGCTCCTCCCGCCTTCGACCCCGCGCTGCTCCGCGAGCTCCGCTGGCGCGCGATCGGGCCGTTCCGCGGCGGGCGGACGAAGGCGGCGCTCGGCGTGCCCGGCCGGCCCGGCCTCTTCTACATCGGCGTCGTGAACGGCGGCGTCTGGAAGACGACGGACTACGGCCGCAGCTGGCAGCCGATCTTCGACGACCAGCCCACGGGCTCGATCGGCGCGATCGCCGTGGCGCCCTCGAAGCCAGACGTCATCTACGTCGGCAGCGGCGAGGGCATGCAGCGGCCGGACCTTTCCACGGGCGACGGCATCTACAAGTCGACCGACGCCGGCCGCAGCTGGAGCCACCTGGGCCTGCGCGACGGGCAGCAGATCCCGCAGATCGTGGTGGACCCGAAGGACGACGCGCGGCTCTTCGTCGCGGTGCTCGGCCATCCCTACGGACCGAACGCGGAGCGCGGGATCTTCCGCTCGACGGACGGCGGCCTGAGCTTCCAGAAGGTGCTGTTCCACGACGAGGACACGGGCGCCGCCGACGTGGCCCTCGACCCCGCGGACCCGAACGTCGTCTATGCCGTTCTCTGGGAGGCGCGGCAGGGCCCGTGGGAGAACGCCGAGTTCACGGGCCCGGGCAGCGGGCTCTACAAGTCGACGGACGCTGGAACGCACTGGCGTCGGCTCGAGAAGGGGCTGCCCGGCTCCGCCGAGGGCCTGGGGCGGATCGGGATCGCGGTTGCGCCGAGCGACTCGCGCCGCCTCTACGCGACAGTCGAGGCGAAGAGCGCGGCCGGCATCTATCGCTCGGACGACGCGGGAGAGAGCTGGCGCCGCGTCAACGCCGACCCGCGCGTCGTGGCGCGGCCGGACGACGCGGCCGAGGTGCGCGTGCACCCGAAGGACCCCGACACGCTCTTCGTCCCGACGATCGTGACGTGGAAGTCCGTGGACGGCGGCGCCACGTTCACCGCCTTCCGCGGCGCACCGGGCGGCGACGACTACCAGCGGGTCTGGATCGACCCGGACCGCCCCGAGGTGATGATCCTGGCAGCCGACCAGGGCGCCGTCGTCACCGTAAACGGCGGAGAGAGCTGGAGCAGCTGGTACAACCAGCCGACCGCGCAGTTCTACCACGTGAGCACCGACTCGGCCTTCCCGTACCGCGTGTGCGGCGGGCAGCAGGAGAGCGGCTCCGCCTGCGTCGCCAGCCGCTCCGACTTCGGCCAGATCACCTTTCGCGACTGGCTGCCGGTGGGCGCCGAGGAGTACGGCTACGTCGCGGCCGATCCGCTGGACCCCGACGTCGTCTACGGCGGCAAGCTGACGCGCTTCGACCGGCGCACGGGGCAGGTGCAGAACGTCTCGCCACGGCCGCTGCGCGGCGCGGGCTACCGCGTGTTGCGCACGCAGCCGGTGCTGTTCTCGCCGCTCGACCCGAAGCTGCTCTACTTCGCCTCGAACACGCTCTGGCGCACGAGCGACGGCGGCCGGCACTGGGAGGCCGCGAGCCCGGACCTGACGCGCAAGAGCTGGGAGCTGCCGGCGAACGTGGGGAAGTACCGCGGCACGCCGGAGGCGGCCGTCTCGCAGCGCGGTGTCATCTACAGCGTCGCCCCCTCGCCGCTCGACGCTGCGCTCATCTGGGCCGGGCACCGACGACGGGCTCGTCCAGGTCACGCGCGACGGCGGCAGGAGCTGGCAGGACGTGACGCCCGCCGGGCTCGTGCCGTGGGCGAAGGTGTCGCTCGTCGAGGCGTCGCACTTCGACAAGGACACGGCCTGGGCCGCCGTGAACACCTTCAAGCTGGACGACGCGCGGCCCCACGTCTACAGGACGCGCGACGGCGGCCGCAGCTGGAGCCACGTGACCGCGGGCATCCCCGACGACGAGGGCGTCGTCAACGCGGTGCGCGAGGACCCGAAGCGCCGCGACCTCGTCTACGCCGGCAGCGAGCGGCAGGTGTGGGTCTCGTGGGACGGCGGCGACCGCTGGCAGTCGCTGCGCGGGAACATGCCGGCGACGTCCGTCCGCGACCTCGTGGTGAAGGGCTGTGACCTGGTGGCCGGCACGCACGGGCGCGGCTTCTTCGTCCTCGACGACGTGACCCCGCTGCGGCAGCTCGAAGAGCGCGCGCTCGCGGCCCCGGCGTGGCTCTTCGCGCCGCAGACCGCGATCCGCTTCCGCTCGAACAAGAACACCGATACGCCGCTCCCGCCCGACGAGCCCAGCGCCGCGAACCCGCCGGACGGCGCGGTGATCGATTACGCGCTCGAGCGGAAGGCGGGCCGCGTGACGCTCGAGGTCGCCGACGCCGAGGGGCGGCTCGTGCGCCGCTACGCGAGCGACGACCCTCCCGAAGCGCCGGTGCCCGGGCGCAACATCCCCGACTACTGGATCCGGCCGCCGCAGCCGCTCTCGGCCGAGGCGGGCCTGCACCGGTTCGTGTGGGACCTGCATCACGCGGTGCCGGACGCCGCGAGCTTCTCGTACCCGATCGCGGCCACCTTCCGGAACACGCCGCGCGAGCCGCGCGGGCCGTGGGCGCTGCCCGGCCGCTACACGGTGCGCCTGCAGGTGGACGGACAGGAGCTCGTCCAGCCGCTCGAGCTCGTGATGGACCCGCGCGTCGCGACACCCGCCGCCGACCTCGCGCTCCAGCACGCCCTCGCGGTCCGGCTCGCCGAGGCGATGGGCCGCTCGAAGCGGGCGCTCGCGGCGCTGCGGCGGCCGCAGGCCGCCGACGCGGAGGGCGGCGCGGAGGAGAAGCCCGGAGCCGACGGCGCCGCCGCGCTGACGCGCACGTCGCGCCAGCTGGCGCAGCTCTACGCGATCGTCGAGGAGGCGGACGCCGCGCCGACGCCGGCGGTCCAGTCCGCCGCCGAGGAGGCTCTCGCCGGGCTCGACGCGCAGGCCGCGGCTTTGGGGACCCGCCGGCAGAAGGGAAGGACTCCGTGAGCGACGAGAAGACGGCCGCGGCCGGCGCGCGGCTTGCCCTGCTGCGTCACACGCTGGCAACGCTTGCCTATCGCGGCGGCAAGGCCGTGCGCGGGGCCCCCGACTCCTTCGGGGCGTTCCACCTCGCGGCCACCAGCCGCACGCCCGTCCAGATCCTGGCGCACATCGGGGACCTCCTCGACTGGGCGCTCTCGCTCGCGCGCGGCGCCGAGGCCTGGCACGAGTCGCCGCCGCGCGCGTGGCCTGACGAGGTCTCCCGCTTCTTCGACGCGCTCGAGCGCCTCGACGCCCAGCTCGCGAGCCACCCGCTCGCCAAGGTGAGCGTGGAGCAGCTCTTCCAGGGTCCGGTCGCCGACGCGCTCACGCACGTGGGCCAGCTCGCCCTGCTGCGCCGGCTGGCCGGGGCTCCGATCCGTGGCGAGAACTACCTGCGTGCCGGGATCGCCGCGGGGCGCGTCGGACCCGAGCAGGACGACGCCTCGCGCGGGGAGTTCGATTGACCAGTTTTCTGGCCCGAAAGCCGCTCACTTCTGTCAGAATAAGAGAATTGGCGTCTGGCCCAGGTCGTCCCGGGCCCGGCCTGAGGCGGGGCGCGAGAGCTTGAAACGACCCTACTTGACGCCCGAACGCCTCACCTCGCTGATCCTCGGTGTTGTCTTCGTCGGCGCGGGCTTTGCCGCCGCCGATCAGCCCGCCTCTCCCCACGGGCCGGCGGACCTCCCTTCGCTGGACGACGCCGTGCTGCTGCCGGCCGCGCTCGACGTCGACGCGCTGAAGCTCGCCGCGGAGCGGGACCCGCGAGCGCTCGGGCCGCTGTCGATCGGCACGCCCGACGCGGGGCTGCTGCTGAACCCGGTGCCGTTCCCGGAGGGGTCGCTCTGGAAGCTGCGCGAGCCGCGCGAGTCCTGGGCGACCGACGAGACGATCGGCTTCGTGGTGACGGCGATCGAGGGGGTCGAGGCCCGTTACCCGGGGTCGCCCCGCCTCGTGATCGGGGACCTCAGCAACCCGAAGGGCGGTCGCATCGACCGCCACCGTTCGCACCAGGCGGGCCGCGACGCCGACATCGGGCTCTACTACAAGGCGGGGCAGGCGGACGACTTCCGCCTGGTCCGGCCGAAGGAGCTCGACGCCGTCCGCACCTGGGCACTCGTGCGCGCGCTCGTGACCGAGACCGACATCGAGCGCATCTTCATCGACCGCTCGCTGATGCGGGTGCTCTACGACGAGGCGCTCGCCGAGGGCGAGGACGGCGCCTGGCTGGCCGACATCTTCGGCCGCGCGAGCGAGAAGGGCCTGATCCAGCACGAGCGCCGGCACAAGGACCACCTGCACGCACGCTTCTACAATCGGCGCGCGCAGGAGACGGGCCGCCTCGTGTACCCGTTGCTGGTGGAGACTGGAATCGCGCCGCCCCCCTTCGTCAAGCACAAGGCGCGAAACGGCGACACGCTCGGCGCGCTGGCGCGCCGCTACGGCACGAGCGTGGGCGCGATCCGCTCCGCGAACGGGCTGTCGGGCTCGCGGCTGCGCGCCGGGCGCTCCTACACGATCCCGATCCGCAAGGCGCCCGTCGCCGACGGGCCGCTCGTCGTGCCGGCGCGGCGGCTGCCGCCCGAGCTCTCGGTCCGCGTGCTCGCGACCGACTGACGCCGCGCTAGCGACCGCGCGGGAAGAAGGCCATCAGCAGCCCGAAGCCGGCCGCGCCCGCGCACGCGTAGCGCGCCATCTCCCAGCGGCCGGCGGGCTGCCCGAGCCCTTCGCCCACGCTCAGGCCGGGCGGGAGCGGCGTCGCCTCCTCGAGTCGCGTCGAGCAGTAGAAGAAGCCGAGGCCGCCGAGGACGAGCAGGATCGCTCCGAGATTCCGCATGCGCGGGATCTTAGCGCTGCCATGGCAGGCTGGCCAGCCGAGCCGCGTTAAGATGGACGGATGTCACTTTCGCGGCCACGCCGCCCGAGCGGGCGGCTGCCGGCGGCACTCGCCATCCTCGCCGTCGCCCTGGGGATCACCGCCGAGGTCCGGGCGCTCGGCGAGCGGAGCCCTTCCGAAACCGGCCCGCCCGTTGTCGACGTGAGCCCGGTGCCGCTCGATCCCGGCGACGCCGGCCGCAAGACGGTCGGAAGGCTGCGCTACCTGGGCGGCCTGTGGCTACGCTCGCAGGACCCGCGCTTCGGAGGGCTTTCGGACCTCCGGCTGAGCGCCGACGGTGGCACGCTGTGGGCGGTGTCGGACTGCGGCAGCGGATTCGTCGCGCGGCTGCACTACGACCTCGACGGCGACCTCGCGAGCCTCTCCGACGCGCGGATCGTGCCGCTCGCGGACGCCGCGGGCCAGCCGCTCGGGCACGACGACATCGACGCCGAGAGCCTGATGCGCGTCGGCACCGACGAGCTCGACGTGGGCTTCGAGGGCCGTCCCTGCATTCGCGGCTACGGCCTGGACTTCGCGGGCCCGGCGCGGTCCGTCGGAGCCCCGGACGGGCTCGACGAGTGCGGCGGCAACAGCGGGCTCGAGCTGATGTCGGACGCGGGCGACGACCGCCGGCTGCTGATCTGCGAGGGCCGCAAGAACGCCTCGCGCACGGTGCCGGCCTGGATCGGCAACGGCGACAGCTGGCAGGCGCGCGAGTACCCGCTCAAGTTCGACGGGGGATGGGCGGGGGAGCCGTTCCGGCCGACGAGCGCCACGCGCCTCCCGAACGGCGACGTGCTGGTGCTGGAGCGGCGCTTCCCGCCGCTCGCGGCGCGGGTCCTGCGCCTCTCGCGCGAGCAGCTCGACGGCACCGCGCTGCTCGAAGGCAGCGAGCTCGCGCGCATCGAGGCGCCGCTCACGCTCGACAACTTCGAGGGCATCGACGCGCTGCGCGACGCGCGCGGCCGGACGCTCGTCTACCTGGTCTCGGACGACAACAACTGCGCGAAGAGCCCGAACGCCCGGCGCGTGAGCCCGCAGCGCACGCTGCTCCTGCAGTTCGTGCTGGAGGAGTGAGGCCGGTCCTAGCCCGCGAGCGCCATCGGCGCCGGATCGACCGGCTCGGGACGCCGCACGAGGCCGAGGCGCTTCATCTTCTCGTGGAGGGTCGTCGGCAGCACGCCCAGCGCGCGGGCGGCGCGCCTCTGGTTTCCGCCCCTCGAGCGCAGCGCCTCCTCGATCAGCCGGCGCTCGTAGGCGTTCACCAGGTCCCTGAGCGCCATGCGGTTCCCCCCTGCCTGGAACTGCGCCATCACAACCTCCCCAACCCCCGGACCCCGCCTTGTAGGAAAAGACGCCACCGCGCGAGGAAAGGTTTCAGGAACGGCTCCGATTGAAAAACCGGGTAGCATAGGCCGATGGCGACTACGACCATGGCGAAGCGTGTGCACAACTTCGGGGCGGGGCCGGCCGTGCTCCCGCTCCGCGTCCTGGAGCGGGTCCAGGCGGAGCTCCTGGACTACGCCGGGACCGGGATGTCGGTGCTCGAGATGAGCCACCGCTCGGCGGCCTTCGAGGGGATCGTCAAGAAAGCCGAGGAGGACCTGCGGGCGCTGGCCGGGCTCGGTCCCGAGCACGCGGTGCTCTTCTTGCAGGGAGGCGCCTCGCTCCAGTTCGCGATGCTGCCTGCCAACCTGCGCGGCTCGAGCGCCTCCGCCGACTACGTCGTGACCGGAGCATGGTCGAAGGCCGCGCTCAAGGAGGCCGAGAAGTCCGGCCGCGCGCGCGTGGCCGGGTCCAGCGAGGCGACGGGCTTCGACCGCGCGCCCGAGGCACGCGAGCTCGAGTTCGACCCCAAGGCCGCGTACCTCCACTTCACCTCGAACAACACCATCTACGGCACGCAATGGGCGACTCCGCCCGCGCCGCCGGCGGGGGTGCCGCTCGTGTGCGACGCGTCGTCCGACGCGCTCAGCCGGCCGCTCGACGTCGCCCGCTACGGGCTCGTCTACGCCGGCGCGCAGAAGAACCTCGGGCCCGCCGGGGTCACGCTGGTGATCGTGCGCCGCGAGCTGCTCGAGCGCGTGCCGGCCGGGCTGCCCGCCGTCCTCGACTACCGGCTGATGGCCGAGAACCGCTCGCTCTACAATACGCCGCCGTGCTTCGCGATCTACGTGACCGGCCTCGTGCTCGCGTGGCTGCGCGAGACGGGCGGCCTCGAGGCCGCGGCCGAGCGCAACGGCGCCAAGGCCTCGCTCGTCTACGAGGCGATCGACGCGAGCGACGGCTTCTACCGCGGCCACGCGCAGCCCGCCAGCCGCTCGGCCATGAACGTCACCTTCCGGCTGCCCGACGCGGAGGCCGAGAAGGCCTTCCTGTCCGAGGCGCAGGCCCAGGGCCTGGACGGCCTCAAGGGCCATCGTTCCGTGGGTGGCGTGCGAGCCTCGCTCTACAACGCCTGCCCCCAGGAGTCGGCCAGAGCACTCGCCGACTTCATGGGCGAGTTCCGCCGCCGCCGCGGCTGACGCCGGCTTTTGGATCCGCGCCTCGGCGAGCTCGGCTTCACCGAAGCGTACGAGCAGGCGTTTGCCCCCTACGCCGAGGCGGGGCTCGTGCCGGGACGCGTCGTCGCCGGGCACACGCGCTACCTGCGCGTCGCGACCCCCTCCGGCGAGGTGCTCGCCGAGCTCGCCGGCAGCCTGCGTCACCACGCCAGAAGCGCCGAGCAGCTGCCTGCGGTCGGGGATTTCGTGGCGCTGCGTCCGCAGGGGGACGACGGCTCGGCCCTGATCCAGGCCGTGCTGCCGCGGCGGGCCGCGTTCGTGCGGCGCGCCGCCGGCGCGCGCGCCCAGCCCCAGGTGCTGGCGGCCAACGTCGACACCGTGTTCCTCGTGATGGGCCTCGACGGCGACTTCAACCTGCGGCGCGTGGAGCGCTCCCTGGTGCTCGCCTGGGACAGCGGCGCCTCGCCCGTGCTGCTGCTCAACAAGGCCGACCTCTGCCCGGACGTGGACGCGCGGCGGGCCGAGGTCGAACGCAGCGCCCCGGGCGTGCCGGTGTGCGTGGTCGCAGCCAAGCCGGGCACAGGCCTGGAGGCGCTCGGGCCCTGGCTCGTGCCTGGGCGCACCGTGGTGCTGCTCGGGTCGTCGGGCGTCGGCAAGTCCACGCTCGTCAACCGCCTGCTCGGCCACGAGAGGCAGCGGACGCGCGACGTGATCGAGAACGCCGACCAGCGCGGGCGCCACACCACCACGCACCGCGAGCTGATCGCGCTGCCGGGCGGCGCGCTCCTGATCGACACGCCGGGCCTGCGCGAGCTCCAGCTCTGGTCGGACGGCGCGGGGCTCGAGGCGGCGTTCGACGACGTCAGCCGCGTCGCCGCCGGCTGCCGCTTCACCGACTGCGGCCACGGCAGCGAGCCCGGCTGCGCGGTGCTCGCCGCGGTCGCGCACGGCCGGCTCGACGCGGCCCGGCTCGAGAGCTACCTGAAGCTCGCGGCCGAGCTGCGCGCGCTCGAGATCCGCGAGGACCCGCTGAAGCGGCGCGCCGAGGTCGGTCGCTACCGGGCCGCCTTCAAGTCGCTGCGGAAGAGCCCCAAGCGCGGTTAGCCCGACCGGCCTCACGATAGGATGGTCTCGATGCCGGGCGGCTACGACGCGGTGCTCGTCGTCTCCTTCGGCGGCCCCGAGGGCATGGACGACGTGATGCCGTTCCTCGAGAACGTGGTGCGCGGCCGCAACGTCCCGCCCGAGCGGCTGCGCGAGGCGGCCTCGCACTACGCGCACTTCGGCGGCAGGAGCCCGCTGCCGGAGCAGTCCCGAGCCCTGGTGGCGGCGCTCGAGCGGGAGCTCGAGGCGCACGGGCCGCGGCTGCCGGTCTACCTCGGGAACCGCAACTGGCACCCCTTGCTCGCCGACACGCTCGGCCGGATGCGGAAGGACGGCGTCTCGCGCGCGCTCGCGTTCCTCACCTCGGCCTACGGCTCGTACTCCGGGTGCCGTCAGTACCTCGAGGACGTCGCGCGCGCCAGCGCCGAGGTGGGGGAGGGAGCGCCGCAGGTCGACAAGCTGCGCGCGTTCTACAACCACCCCGGCTTCGTCGAGCCGCTCGTCGATCGCGTCGCGGCGGCGCTCCTGGAGCTGCCGGAGCCGCGGCGCGAGCGCGCGCGCCTCGTCTTCACCGCGCACAGCCTGCCGCGCGCGCTCGCGGCCGCCTCGAGCTACGAGGCGGAGCTGGCCGAGACGGCGTCGCTCGTGGCCGCTGCGCTCGACCGCGGCGACTACTCGCTCGTCTACCAGAGCCGCAGCGGCGCGCCCGGCCAGCCGTGGCTGGAGCCGGACATCGTCGACCACCTGCGCGCGCTCGCGGGCCAGGGGGCGAAGGACGTGGTCGTCGCGCCGATCGGCTTCCTGTCCGACCACATGGAGGTCGTGTACGACCTCGACCTCGACGCGCGGGCCCGGGCGCAGGAGCTGGGGCTCAACCTGGTGCGCGCGGGCACGGTGGGCACGCACCCGCGCTTCGTACGCATGATCCGCGAGCTCGTCCACGAGCGTGCGACGGGCAGCGCCCTAAGGCCCAGCCTCGGTACGCGCGGACCGGCGCCCGACGCCTGCGCGCCGGGCTGCTGCCTCCCGCCCCGGCCGCGCGCGTGAGTGCGATCCTCTTCACCGGCTTCCCCGGCTTCATCGGGATGCGGCTCCTGCCCCGCATCCTCGCCGAGCGCCCCGGCGAGAGCGTGGCGTGCCTCGTGCAGGAGAAGTTCGAGCCCGTGGCGCGCCGCTCGCTCGCCGAGCTCGAGGCCGCGCACCCCGGGACGCGCGGCCGCGTCGAGCTCGTGCGCGGCGACATCACCCTGCCGGAGCTGGGCCTCGAGGCCGGGCGCGCCGCCGAGCTGCGGCGCGTGCTGCGCGAGGCGTGGCACCTCGCCGCGGTCTACGACCTCGCGGTGCCGCGCGAGCTCGCGCGGCGAGTGAACGTCGACGGCACGCGGCGCGTGCTCGAGTTCCTCTCGGGGGCCGCGCGCTTCGAGCGGCTCCAGTACGCCTCGACGGCGTACGTCTCCGGCACGACGCGCGGCGTCTTCCGCGAGACCGACCTCGACGTCGGCCAGGGCTTCAAGAACCACTACGAAGAGACGAAGTTCGCAGCCGAGGTCGAGGTGGCGAGGTCGAAGCTGCCCGCCACCGTCTACCGGCCCGGCGTCGTCGTCGGCGACTCGAGGACCGGCGAGACGGCGAAGTTCGACGGTCCCTACGCCGTGCTGCGCCTGATGGAGCGGCTGCCGTCGCCGGGCGTCTTCCCGCGCGTCGGGCTCGGCGCGGGGACGGTCAACATCGTGCCGGTCGACTTCGTGGTCGACGCGATGCTGGCGCTCTCGGCGGCGCCCGCGAGCCTCGGCCGCACCTACCACCTCTGCGACCCGCAGCCGCACTCGCCCGCGGAGCTCACCGAGATGTTCGCCGAGGCCCTCGGCCGCCGCTACCTGTACCTGCCGGTGCCGCTCGCGCTGGCGCGCGCCTGCTTCGCGCCTTCGATGGTTCAGCGCTACTTCGGCATGGCGAGGGAGGCGCTCGACTACTTCCACGACGCCGTGCGGCACGACACCACCCAGGCGAGCCGCGACCTGGGTGCCCTGGGCGTGGAGTGCCCGCGGCTCGCCGACTACCTGCCGCGGCTCGTCGCTTTCTACCGCGCGCACCGCAACGGCGTGCGGCGGACCGCGATGGCATAGGCCTACTGCCGCAGCAGTCGATCCGGGATCTGGCGGTCGAGCACGTACAGGTGGAGGCGCTCGATCGTGGGCTGCGAGCGCGTGACGGCCCGCACCTGCGCGCGCGTCGCGAAGCCGCCGCCGGCCTCCTGGAGCAGCACCACGTCGCCCACCTGGAAGCTGAGTGTCGTCATCACCCGCGCGCCGGTGAGGCTGACGTTGTCGGCGACGGTCAGCTCCTCCTGCAGCACGACGCCCCACTCGTCGACGAGCTGGATCGTGAAGTTGACGAAAACCTCGCTGCGCGGGTGGGCGCGGCGCTCGTCGGGCGCGGCGTCGGTGGGCGGCAGTGCCGGGGAGAACCCGGCCATCAGGCTCTCGGCCCGCGCCTTCGGGATCGTGGACGGCGCGGTCATCGGCGGCGGCGTGTAGCGGCCGGGGCCCGACTCGTCGGGACTCGTGACGGGCGGTGCTGCGCCGTTGTCGCCCAGCAGCGAGTCGAGCCCGGTCGCGGCGGGAGCCGCGGGCCGCGGGATGGCCGGCAAGCCCGCCATCGGGGTCGGCGGGCCCTCGCGCAGGCCGGCGGGCGACGGCGCGTTCACGATCGAGTCCGAAGGCAGCAGGAAGCGCGCCCCCGGCCGCTCGTGGAAGCCCCGCGGCGGCTGCTTGCCGAAGAACATCACGCCGATCCGCGGCTGCTCGCCGCGCCGCCTCACGCTGCGCACGAGCGAGTAGACGCGGTAGCTGGCGTCGGCGAGGTCGAACGACCGGAGGCGCTTGGGCAGGGGCAGGCTCAGCAGCAGCACCTGGCCGAGCTCGGCCCCGTGGTTGATCGTGAAACAGGCGCCGCCGACCGAGACGTCGAGCGTCGTCGTCATCTCCTCCCAGGTGCTGGAGTCCGCGTGGAAGCCCTGCACGCGCAGCGGGATCGTGAGGCTCGACCGCTGGTTCTTTCGCCGCTCGCTCGGCATTTCAGCCCGCGATTCTACCGCAGAGCCTCACAAGCTGGCGTAAGATAGGGCTTTGCGCGCGGCGTCGTGGCCTCGAGCGCTGCGCCGGGACACCCATGCAGAGCCTCCTCGTCCGCAGCGTCACCGGTCCCCTCGCGCGCATCGGCAGGACCGCCGAGGAGGTCTTCCAGCACTCCGGGGAGATGGCGCTCCTCGCCTGGGGCGTCGCGCGGGCGACGCTCGCCGGCCGCGTGGCCTTGCGCGACGTGCTGAGCCAGCTCCAGTCGGTGGGGGTCGGCAGCATCCCGCTCGTGGCGGTCACGGCGGCGCTGTCCGGGATCGTGACCTCGCAGCAGGGGGGCTACCAGTTCACGAACTCGATCCCGCTCTACGTGCTGGGCAGCGTCGTCACCTCGGGGGTGATCCTCGAGCTCGGCCCCGTGATGACCGCCGATCGTGGTGATCGGCCGCGTGGGCGCCCGCATCACGGCCGAGCTCGGCACGATGAAGGTCTCGGAGCAGATCGACGCGCTCCACTCGCTCGGCCGCGACCCGGTCGCGGTGCTGGCGGCGCCGCGCGTGATCGCGGGCATGATCGCGATGCCGCTGCTCGTGGGGCTCGCCAACTTCATCGGCGTCCTCTCCGGGCTGGTGGCGGCGCGATTCGCCGTGGGGCTCGGGCCGGAGTCGTTCCTGTACGGCTCGCGCCTCTTCTGGCACAGCTGGGACCTGCTCTACTCGATCGCCAAGGGCGTCGTGTTCGGTTTCGTGATCCCGCTGATCAGCGTGCACATGGGCTTCAAGACCGGCGGCGGCGCCGAGGGCGTCGGCCGCTCCACGACCAGCGCCGTCGTGCTGATGATCATCACGGTGCTGGTGCTCGACGCGCTGCTTCCCTCCGCTGTTCCTGAACTGACGTGATCGAGTACATCGACGTCCACAAGGCGTTCGACCTGCCGGTGCTGACCGGGGTCGACCTCACAGTCGAGACGCGCGAGACGCTGTCGATCGTGGGGCCCTCGGGCACGGGCAAGAGCGTGCTGCTCAAGACCACGAACGGCCTGCTGGTGCCGGACCGGGGCGACGTGCGGATCGACGGCGTCTCGGTCTATCGACTCGCGAGCGCAGCGCGCTCGCGCGGATCCGGCGCAAGGTGGGCTACGTCTTCCAGTACGCGGCACTCTTCGACTCGATGAACGTGTTCGAGAACGTGTGCACCGGCCTGTCGGACGCCGAGGAGAAGCGCGCGCGCTCGCCCGAGGTACTGCGCAAGGTGTGCGAGGCGCTCGAGGACGTGAACCTCGACCCGGCGGTGGTGCTGAAGAAGCTGCCCTCCGAGCTGTCGGGCGGCATGCGCAAGCGCGTCGGCCTGGCGCGCGCGATCGTGGGCCGGCCCGAGATCCTGCTCTACGACGAGCCGGTGACGGGCCTCGACCCGATCAACACCGCCGCGATCTCGCGCCTGATCCTGGAGATCCGCGACCGCCAGCCCGTCACCTCGATCGTGGTGACGCACGACATCGAGCAGGCGCTGGAGATCTCCGACCGGGTCGCGCTGCTCACCCACGGCAAGCTGCGCTTCGTCGGCACGCCGGCCGCGTTCCGCGCCAGCGCCGACCCGGTGGTGCGCGCCTTCGCCGACCGCGAGGCGGCGGCGCAGGCCGCCCTCCAGCTCGTGGAGCGGGAGGACCGTGACGAGGAGAACGAGGAGGGGACGTGAGCGACGACAAGCCGCTTCCGCCGCCGCCGCCGCCGCGCGGCCGGCACCGCGAGGTCTGGGTGGGCCTGTTCGTGGTGTTCGGCCTGCTCGCGACCGCTGATCGTGCTCGCCGTGATGACGGACGCCGCGCTCTTCCGCGGGCGCTACATCCTGGCGACGCGCGTGCCCGACGCCTCCGGCATCCGCAAGGGCGACCCGGTCCAGATGCACGGCGTCAACATCGGGCGCATCCTGGCCTTCAAGTTCCTGCCGCAGGGTGTCGAGATGAGGCTCGAGATCGAGGGCGAGTACCCGATCCCGAAGGACTCGCGAGTGGAGATCAAGGCGAGCGGGCTGCTCGGCGGCATGGTCGCCGACGTGATCCCCGGCACCTCGACGCAGCGCGCCACCGGGGGCGACACGCTGCCCGGCGCGACCGGCGTGGGCCTCTTCGACAAGATGGACTCGCTCGCCGGCGAGGCCGACAAGGTCGCCAAGCGCGTCCAGGGACTCCTGAACGACGACATGGTCAACGACGTGCAGGGTAGCGCCAGAGGGACACGCGAGTCGCTCGCGAGCCTGCAGGCGATCCTGAAGGAGCAGCGGGGCGAGCTGCGCGCCCTCACGGCCAGCCTGAGGCGATCCTCCGAGGGCCTCGAGAAGGTGACCACGGGCCCCGAGCTCGAGCGCGCCACGAAGCGCATCGACGCCCTCACCGAACGCCTCGACGCCACGATGACGACGTTCGACAGCTCGGCCAAGTCTCTCGACTCGATCCTCGCCCGCGTAAACCGCGGAGAAGGCACGCTCGGCAAGCTCAGCACGGACGAGACCCTCTACAAGAACGCGGCCGAGGCGACCGAGAACCTGAACAAGGCGACGATCGAGCTCAACAAGCTTCTCGCGGACTTCCAGGCCCACCCGAGGAAATACATCAACCTGAAGGTGTTCTGAAACCCGGCCCGACTGAGCCAAGCGATCCATAGGCCCCAGGTCGCCGCGGGGAGCAGAGTGTGAGAGCAGGCGCTTCGCGTCCTCCCGTGAGACGCGAGCGGTGTCACCTCCTGGAGGGCGCGGCGCGCCTCTGAGCGAGGTGGCGCCATGCCGATGAACGCTCGTGTGCAGAGCCTGCTCGAGGCAAGCCACGTTTCCTACGAGCTCATGGCTCATCCCCTGGCCTTCACGGCGCAGGGAGTCGCCCAGGCCAGCCACGTGTCCGGCTGGCAGATGGCGAAGGTCGTGCTCGTTCGGCCGTCCTCCGGCGCTCCGCTGATGGCGGTCCTCCCCGCGTCGTGTCGCCTGGACCTGCCGCACTTCGAGAAGGTCTCGGGCGCTCGAGGGCTGACGCTCGTCCCGGAAGCCGAGATGCACGACGTGTTCCCCGACTGCGAGACGGGAGCGATGCCGCCCTTCGGCCATCTGTACGGGCTGCCGGTGTACGTCGACTCGCATCTCGCCCGCGAGAAGACGCTCGTGTTCCAGGCGGGGAATCACCGCGAGGCGGTCCGCGTCGAGTGGTCGGATTTCGAGCGCCTGACCCACCCGACGGTCGCGGACTTCTGCAACCACTGACGAGGGCGGGCTGAAGCAGCGCGAGGACGTCCTGAAGGCTCTCGTCTCCCGGCTGCGGCGGTCCGCCCTGAGCAATCGTCCGCTCGGCGAAGGGAGGCGTGCGATGGGAAGAACGTCGATGGTCGCGATGGCTGCCGCGCTCGCGGCGGCGCTCGCCGCCGCACAGCCCGCGCCAGGCCCGCACGAGTACGACGTGGCCTCGGAGGTGACCGTGAACGGCGAGGTGAGCGGAATCCACGAGTCGAAGGTGGCGACGGATCACCCCGGGCTGCACCTGATCCTGAAGACGGAGGCCGGCACGGTGGAGGTGCACGCCTGTCCAGTGCGCTTCCTGACCGAGCTCGAGTTCGCGATCGCGGTCGGCGACAAGCTCACGGTGATCGGCTCGCGTCCCGCCGGCGCGAGCGTCATGGTGGCCCGGGAGATCCGGAAGGGCCAGCTGAGCCTGATCCTGCGCGACAAGACGGGCGTCCCGAACTGGTTGCCGCGCTAGCAGCCGTTGACGCGGCCCGCGAGAGGCGTGCTTCTTGCCAACGGACGGCGCCTCGAGAAGGGGTGTTTCATCCGCGATGCCGAGACGCCGTGATGGGCGTATCCAAAAAACAACGTTTCAAAAAGTACTTGTGGGACAGACCCTCAAGCGTTACGCTAGGATTGCCTTGAGCGGATCCCGCGCCCCGTCGCGACAAGGTCGCTCCCGACGAACCCCAACGTCAGTCGCTTCCGCTTCCATTCCCGGTCACGGGACCGTCCGCCCTCCGTTCATCCCGGCAAGGCCAGCGAGGAAAGATGAAGAAGCTCTTCGTGATCGACACGAACGTCGTCCTCTTCGATCACACCTGCATCTACACCTTCCAGGAGCACGACGTCGCGCTGTCGATGGTCGTGCTGGAGGAGCTCGACCGCTTCAAGCGCGGTAACGACCTCATCAACCTCGAGGCGCGCCAGTTCATCCGCGAGCTGGACGCGCTCGCCGACGGGCGCGCGCTCGGCGAGGGGCTGCCGCTCGGCGACGGCCGTGGGCGCCTCTTCCTCGAGGTGGGCGAGCCCGCGAGCCCGAAGGTCAGCCAGGCCTTCGCGCTCAGCAAGCCGGACCACCGGATCCTGGCGCTCGCCGAAGAGCTGCGGCGCCGGCGCAAGGACCGCGACGTGATCCTGGTCAGCAAGGACGTCAACCTGCGGATCAAGGCGAAGTCGCTCGGGCTCGTGGCCGAGGACTACACGACCGGCAAGGTCCGGAACGTCGACCGGCTCTATCCCGGCACCGCCTGCTGGGAAGGCCTCTCGGGCGAGGTGATCACCCGCTTCCACAACGAGCCGCACGCCGTGCCGCTCGCGGAGTTCAAGGGCCGCGAGGCGCTCTGCCGAACCAGTACCTCGTGATGCGCAACGGCAGCCTGAGCGCGCTCGCGCACCACAACCGCGCGCGCGGGCACGCTCGAGCGCGTCACCAAGCGCATGGCCTACGGCGTCGAGCCGCGCAACGCCGAGCAGATCTTCGCGCTCGACGCGCTGCTGCGGCCCGAGGTCCAGCTGCTGACGATGACCGGCCGCGCCGGCACCGGCAAGACGCTGCTGGCGCTCGCGGCCGCGCTCGAGCAGCGCCGGCTCTACCACCAGATCTACCTGGCGCGCCCGATCGTGCCGCTCGGCAACCGCGACATCGGCTTCCTTCCGGGCGACGTCAAGAGCAAGCTCGACCCCTACATGCAGCCGCTCTGGGACAACATCTCCGTGATCCGCCACCGGCTGTCGCCCGAGAGCCGCGAGCACAAGGCGCTCGCGGAGATGATCGAGCACGAGAAGATCACGGTCGCGCCGCTCGCCTACATCCGCGGCCGTTCGCTCGACCACGTCTTCTTCATCGTGGACGAGGCCCAGAACCTGACGCCGCACGAGGTGAAGACGATCATCACGCGCGCCGGCGAGGGCTCGAAGGTGGTCTTCACCGGCGACATCCACCAGATCGACACGCCCTACCTCGACAGCCAGTCGAACGGCCTCACGTTCCTGGTCGACCGCATGAAGGACCAGGAGCTGTTCGCGCACGTCAACCTGGTGAAGGGCGAGCGCAGCCAGCTCGCAGAGCTCGCGAGTACGCTTCTCTAGTAGGGGGACGCTGCGCCGCGTCCCCCCTCTCACCCCCCGCTCGCTACGGCGGAGTGAATCCGCCTCCGCTCGCAGCCCGTGGCTCGATCAGCGGGTCTTTGGGCGGGTGACCGTGAAGCTGTCGGCGAGCTCCACGGTCAGGCTGGAGCGCGAGGGCAGCGTGACCTCGCGGCCGTCGTCGGTCGTGACCACCGCGACGCCCGCGGCGCCGCCGACGACCGCGCCGCCCATCGCCCCGCCCTTGCCGCCGATCAGGCCGCCCACGACGGCGCCCGCCGCGGCGAGCCCGCTCACGATCCCCGCGTCCTTCTTCTTCGTCGAGGGCGCCCTCAGCGCGAGCGGCCTCGTGCGCAGCGACACGCGGCCCGCGTCGGGCAGCTCGACCGACTCGACCGAGAGCGTCATGTGCCCGCGGCCTTCGGCGGCCTTGGCCGGAGCCGCCTCGGTGATCGAGCCCGTGAAGCGGACGCCGGAAGGCACGACCTCGACACCTTCGATCCGCACCGGGCTCGTCGACTCGGCAGTGAAGGAGTCGCCCGGCCGCGCCGTCTCGGAGCTGATCGGCGCCTCGAGCGCGAGGCGCAGCCGCGTGCCCGTCGGCACCGTCACGCGCAGGCGCGTCTCCCGCCCCATCACCCTGCCCACGATCCCCGGCGCCTCTTCCGTCACCAGCCCACCGCCTTCGCCCGCCACTCTCGAGCCGCCGCGGAGCCCCCCGGCCGCGTAGATACTGGCGGCCAGGAGCGCCGCGATCACGAGCCCGAGCGCGGCGAGCTTGCCGGCGCTGGAGCGCTCCGCCGTCGGTGGCGCCGGAGGCGACACGGCCGAGGCGGAGCCGGCCGTCGGGCTCGCGGCGGGAATCGGGGTGGGCGCCACGCGCCCGGCCGTCGGAGGGGAGACGACAGTCGTCTGGCCCACGTCGCGCAACGCCTCGACGAGCGCGGCGCCCGACGCGTACCGCGCTTCGGGGTCCTTGGCGACCGCGCGCTTCAGCACCGCGCCCACTCCGGCCGGCAGCCCCGTCGCGGCCAGGTCCACCGGCGGCGGATCCTCGGTCAGGATCTTGACCAGGATCACCGACACGCTCGCGCCCGAGAAGGGCTTCTGGCCCGTGAGGCACTCGTAGAGCACGCAGCCGAGCGAGAACAGGTCGGAGCGGCCGTCGACGCGCAGGCCCTTTGCCTGCTCCGGCGACATGTAGTTCGGCGTGCCCATGATCGAGCCCGTGCTCGTGAGGTTGGCGCCCGTCTCGAGCTTGGCGATGCCGAAGTCCATCACCTTCGCCTGTCCACCGGGCTCGATCATGATGTTGGCGGGCTTGATGTCGCGGTGGACGACGCCGTTCGCGTGCGCGTAGTCGAGCGCCGCGGCGACCTGCTTGAGGATCGCGATCGCCTCGCCGAGCGGCAGGCGAAAGCCGCGCTCCTGCAGCAGCGCCTGGAGCGTCTTGCCCTCGACCAGCTCCATCACGATGAAGCTGAGCTCGGGCTTCACGACGATGTCGTGGATCGTGACGATGCTCGTGTGGCGCAGGCGCGCGGCGACCTGCGCCTCGCGCTGGAAGCGCTGCTTGACGTCCTCGAGCATCGCGGGCTCGACGAAGTTCTCTAGCCGGATCAGCTTGACGGCGACGTCGCGCCCGAGGACACCGTCCCGTGCCCGGTGCACCTCGCCGAAGGCGCCCGCGCCCAGGCGCGAGACGATGCGGTAGCGCTCGCCCAGCATTCCCGCGAGGGTCGCGGCTCCGGGCCCCACGCCGCGCGTCGTCCCCGGGCCTTCGGTCGCCGGGCCCGGGAGCTCGGGGAGCTGCAGCTCCGTCGGCTCGTCCGCTTTTCGCTCCGGCTGATCGCTCGAACCCGCCACCCGCACGCTCCCGGCCTCGGCCACGAGGGATGCGCGATGCTAAGCGCGCCTCGCGGGCGCGTCAACGCGTGGGCCGTTGTAGGCTGGTACATCGTGCTCAGGGTCCTGAAGCAGGCGTTCGCGGAGGTCGAGCCGACCCGGGCGGAGGCCAGCGCGGTTTGAGGCGCGCGCTCGCGCTCTGCCTCGCTGCGGCGGGCGCGGCTTGCGAGCCGGCCGCGCACCGGCTCGGCAGCGGACCCGCCGGAGGCGACGGCGTGAGCGCGCTCGCCCTGGCCGTCGCCCAGCGCTTCGGGCCGCAGGAGCGCGAGCCGGAGTTCGAGGCGCTGCGGCCGAAGCTGGCGCGCGCGGCGCTCGTTCCGTCGTGGGTGTTCGACGACGCTTCCGCCTGGAAACGCCGCGAGGGCGCCTGGCGCACGGTCGACTTCGAGGGCGTCGCGACGGCCACGGGTTATCGGATCGGAGTGAGAGATGCGGCGCTCGAGCCGGTAGCTGCCGGCGCGTATCGGGGCCGGCTGCGGCTCGAGCAGGTCGGAAGCGGCCGCTTCGAGTGGACCGTGCGCGAGGAGCTGGCCGTCGGAGCCCTGCGGCCCGGCGATCTCGCCGCCGCGCTCGACGTGCTGTTCCAGGGCGCGGAGAGGTCGGACGAGGCGCAGGCCCGCTCCGCCATCGCCTTCGCCTTCCCGCGCGCTTGCGCGAAGCTCGGCCAGCTGCTCGGTCTCGACGCGCTGGTCGTCGAGCGGGACGCGCAAGGTGCGGCGAGCCTGCGCGTGGCGGTTCGGATGACGCCCGAGGGGCTGCGAGCGACCGCGCCGCGTTACGCGGCTTTCCTGGACAAGTACCTGACGCCGATCCGCACCCGCACCGTCGTGTCCGACGCCTCCGGCGCCACGTGGTGGACGCTCGAGGGCGAGCGCAACCTCTGGACGCTGCGGCTGCGCGTGCGCGGCGGCAGCCTGGTGCCGCTTGCGGGCGACGCGGAGCGCCGGATCCCGGAGCGCCTCGTGGCGACGACGGACTACGCGACGCGCATGGGGCGCTACGGCATCGCGGCGAAGGGCCTCGTCGCCGAGGTCGACCTCACGCGCACGCCGACCGAGAAGGGCTTCACCGCTCGCTTCCGGAAGAAGCCCGACTGGGACCTGCCGTTCCTCGTCGAGACCTTCCTGGGGGCGCCGCTCAGCTACCCGTTCGAGGGCCCCGGGTCGGAGGCCGGCTGGTCCGCCCGCGAGACGCCGACGGGCACGCGCCTCGTCCGCGACTACCGCGCCCGCGTGGGCGAGAACTGGGTGCTGCGCTGGCTCGGCGGGATGACGAACCGCGCGCTCTCCGAGTTCCGGGCGGGCGCGGAGCGTGAGGCCGACCGCTACCAGGGCGAGTGCCTGCTCGCGCTGCGCGACGACCTCGTCGAGCTGCTGCGCGAGCCGCGCGCGGCCGCGCGCTAGTCTCCGTCGATCATGTTGCCGAGACCGCCGACCACGTCGAGCACCGAGCCCTCGCCCTTGCGGCCGCGCCCGATGCCGGGGATCGCCTTCGCGATCCGGTCGGCCATGCGGCTGAGCGGCAGCGACTGCAGCCAGACGTGGCCGGGCCCGGTGAGGGTCGCAAAG
This sequence comes from uncultured Acidobacteriota bacterium, assembly GCA_963740655.1. GTDB lineage: Bacteria > Acidobacteriota > Vicinamibacteria > Fen-336 > Fen-336 > DATBSL01. Next base: position 707,131 of record CAVUFF010000006.1, on the reverse strand, counting down.
AAGAGGCCTTCGCCGCCGAACAGCGCCGTCTTGATCCCGCTCACGAGCTGCACGTCGTAGTTGACCGAGGGCTGAAGCGCCACGAGACAACCGGTGTCGACGCGCAGCGTCTCGCCGGGGGCGAGCTGCATCTCTGTCAGCATGCCGCCCGCGTGGACGAACACCAGGCCGTCGCCCTGCAGGCGCTGCATGATGAAGCCCTCGCCGCCGAAGAGGCCGACCCCGATCTTCTTCTGGAACGCGATGCCGATCGAGACGCCCTTGGCGGCGGCCAGGAACGAGTCCTTCTGGCAGATGAGCTCGCCGCCGACCTTGTCGAGCGGCATCGGCAGGATCCGCCCGGGATAGGGCGCCGCGAACGCCACGCGCTCCTTGCGCCCGCCCTGCGCGGTGAACAGCGTCATGAACAAGCTCTCGCCGGTGAGGATGCGCCGTCCAGCGCCGAGCAGCGCCCCCATCAGGCCGCCGCCGCCCTGGCCGCTGCCGTCGCCGAAGATCGTCTCCATCTGGATGCCGGACGTCATGTACATGAGCGCGCCGGCCTCGGCCACCGCGCTCTCGCCCGGGTCGAGCTCGACCTCGACGAACTGCAGGTCCTCGCCCTCGATCTTGAAGTCGATCTCGTGCGCGCGCCGCCCGCCCGGGGCGGCGGGGGGGCCGCGATCGGCGGCGGCGCGCTCGCCTTCACGTGGGCCTTGAACTTGTCCACCTGCCCGAGCGGCGTCCAGTTGTCCATCCCGCTCGTGAACACGAGCGTCGCGACGTCGGCGCTGCCGCTGCGGATCGCATTCACCACGTCCTGCTCGCTCACCGGGCCGACCTGCTGCCCGCCGATCGCCATGTACCACTGCGCTTCCGCCATGGACCTCGCTCTCCTTCGGCTACTTCGTGTCGGCCGGCGCCGGCGCCGGCGGCGACGCGTCGATGCGCGACGCGGCTGCGCCCTCGATCGTCGCGACCGTCGCGGGGTCGAGGCCGAGGCGGTTCGCGAGCTGCGCCAGGTAGATCCGCTCGGCGCCCGTGACCGTCTCGTCCGCGCGCACGATGACGAACGCGAGCGTGTAGAGCTGCCGCTTCAGCTCCGGGTCGGTCACACCCGCGACCAGCTCCCCGAGCGGCCGCGGCGCGTCGAGCTCGGCCCTCACCAGCGCCTCGGCGCCGACCTCGCGCGCCTCGGTCAGGATCCGCTCGCGCTCGGCCGGGCCGAGCTGGCCGTCGGCGCGCGCGGCCGAGATCATCACGCGCAGCAGCCGCGCGACGGGCTCGGGGATGGCCGCGTCGTCGGGCGGGGCCGGTGCCGCGCCAAGAGCGGCCTGCGGCAGCGGCGGGGGGGCGGCGCCGGCCGTGCCGGAGGCCCCGCTCGCGCCGCCGCCCGCCGCTCGCTGCTGCTGCCCCTGCCAGGTTTCGTAGAGGCCCCACGCCACGCCTGCCGCGGCGAGGAGCGTGCGGGCGTTGACGAGCCCGCTCGAGCGCACCGCGTGCCGCGTGCGCGACCACGACTTGCCGCGCCCGCTGAGCGCCCCGCGCACGATGCCGTTCAGGATGTCTTCCGCGTCGAGCAAGAAAAGCCCCAGTCCTCCTCGCCTACCAGGAGGAACGTAGCACATCGCGCGAACGTTCCGCGGCGGCTCGGCTCAGCGGCCCCGCGTGTACTTCTCGACCCAGCGGAAGATCCAGTCCTGGCACGTGCGCAGCAGCTTCGGCTCGCGCGGGCCGTGCGGCTGTCGCGGCAGGATCAGCAGGTCCGTCGGCACTCCGCGCGCGCGGAGCGCGGTGTAGAACTCCCAGCCCTGGCTGGTCGGCACGCGGTCGTCGCGCTCGCCGTGGATCACGAGGCTCGGCGTCTTGACGCTGCCGGCGTGGAAGAGCGCGGAGTGCTCGACGTAGGCCGCCGCGTCCTCCCACGGCCAGCTCTGGAAGTACGAGCGCGAGAAATCGGGGATGTCGGTCGTGCCCGTGAACGAGGCGAGGTTCGTCACCGCGGCGCCCACGATCGCGGCCTTGAAGCGGTCGGTCTTCGTGACGATCGTGGACGTCATGAAGCCGCCGTAGGACCAGCCGCCCACCGCGAGTTGCTGCGGGTCGGCGATGCCGCGCTCGACGAGCGCGTCCACGCCCTTCATCAGGTCTTCGTAGTCCTTGACACCCCAGTCGCGCAGGTTCGCCGAGCGGAAGCCCTCCCCGTAGCCGCCGCTGCCGCGCGGGTTAGGGAAGAAGAGCGCGTAGCCGGCCTGCGCGAAGAGCGGCCAGGCCCAGAGCCGGGAGGCCGACGTGAAGCTCGCCCCGTGCGTTCCCGACGGCCCGCCGTGGACGTTCATTACGAGCGGCACGGGCTTGCCCTGCGCATAGCCCGTCGGGTAGACGAGCAGTCCCTCCATGTCGCGGCCGTCGGCGCCCTTCCACGTCACGAGCTGCTTCGGGAACGACTGGAGCTCGCGCGTCTGCGGGTTGGTGTCGGTCAGTCGCCGCGCGGCGGGGCCGCCGGCGGCCGGGTGCGCGCCTTTCGCCGCGGGCGCCGCGCCGAGCGCGAGCGCCCACACCTCGCGCGGTGTCACCGAGTCCTCGCGCAGGAACACGAGCGTCTCGCCCTTGGCGTCGAGCGCGGGACGGCCGTCGAGCGTCGGGCCGCTCGTGAGAGCCTGGAGCTCGGCGTCGAGCGACACGCGGTAGACGCGGCCCGTCGTCCGCCACGTCACGGGGAAGAGCACCGCCCGGCTGTCCCGGGTCCAGGTGAGGCTCGAGCCGCCGAGGCCGCCGATCTCCTCGTCGAGCGCCGTCGTCAGGGTGCGCGGCGTGCCGCCCGCGGCGGCCAAAACGCAGACGTAGCTGTTCGTGTACCAGTCCTCGTCGCGCCCCGCCGCCGAGACGAACGCGATCCACTTGCCGTCCGGCGACCACGCCGGGTCGGAGTCGGGGCCCTTCTGCGCCACCAGCTTCGTCGCCGCGCCGCCGGCCGCCGGCACCACATAGATGTCGGAGCGGAAGCTGTCGGGGATGAGCGGCGTCGGCTGCGCCGCGTAAGCGACTTTCTTGCCATCGGGCGCGAGGCTGAGCCCGCTCACGTGGACGTCGCCGCTCGTGAGCTGGAGCGCTTTCTTCGACGCGACGTCGATCACCCACAGGCGGTTCCAGGCGTAGTGGTCGGACGGCGTCCAGGCGTCGTCCTTTTCCTTGTCGCGCTTCTTGCGCGCCTCGCTCTTCGGCTCGCGCGCCAGGAAGCCGATCGTCTTGCCGTCCGCGGACCACGCGAAGGACTGCACCGATCCCGGCGCGGAGGTCAGCAGCGCGGCCTCGCCGCCGTCGGGCCGGATCAGCCAGATCTGCCGCTTCGCCTCGTCGTCCTCCTTCGCGCCGGGACGCGGGCGCTCGGAGAGGAAGGCCACGAAGCGGCCGTCGGGCGAGAAGCGCGGGAAGTCGTCGCTCGCGGGCGAGCTCGCGAGCGGCCGCGCGTCGCCGCCGGTCGTGGGCACCAGCCAGACGTCGGTCTGGTAGGCGTCCTTCTCGGGGTTCAGCGACTCGACGACGTACGCGACCGATCGGCCGTCGGGAGACACGTTCGGGTCGGTCACCACCCTGAGCGCGAGGATGTCGTCGCCGGTCCAGGCGCGGTCGCCGGCCCAGGCGGCGGGTGCCATGGCGAGCGCCAGGAAGACGGCAGACAGCGGGCGAGAGCTCATGGATGCCTCCGGTGCTGCGGATTCTAGCGTCAGCGCGTATGGACGATCACGGCGGCGGCTCCGCGGGGAACATACTCTCCCTGGCTCGCCATGCGCATTCTCCACCTCGCGGACCGGGTGCCGGGACGGGGCGGAGCCTACACCTGGATGCGCGGCATGCTCGACGGGCTCGCCGAGCACCACGAGCAGCTGCTGGTGGTCGGCGAGGCCTTTCCGGACGCCGGGCTCCGCACGCGCGTGGCGGTGCGGCCGGGGCTCGAGTCCCGCACGCCGCTCCCGGTCGAGCTCGACGACGTCGTCGCGGAATTTGCGCCGGACGTGGTCCACCTCCACAACCTCATGAACCCCACGGTGCTCGAGTGGGCGGCCGCGCTAAAGCGCTGCGTGCTGACGGTGCAGGACCACCGCTATTTCTGCCCGACGCGCGGCAAGTGGACGCTCGCGGGCGAGGTGTGCCGCCGCGCGCTGTCGCGCGAGGTCTGCGCGGCCTGCTTCGAGGACGACGCCTACTTCGCCGCCGTCCTCGGCCTCACCGAGCGGCGCCTGGCGGCCGCGCGGCGGCTGCCAGTGAGCGTGCTGTCGCGCTACATGCGCGAGGAGCTGATCGCCGCGGGCGTGCCCCCCGCGTCGATCCACGTTGTGCCGCCCTTCGTCCACGACCTCGACCCGGACGCGGCCGCCGACGGGCCGCCGTGCGTGCTGTTCGTGGGCCGCCTGGCCGAGTCGAAGGGCGTGCGCGACGGGATCAAGGCCTGGCGACGCTCGGGCCTCCGGCTTCCGCTCGTCGTTGCCGGCACCGGGCCGCTGCGCGCGGAGCTCGAAGCCGAGGCGGCGCGCTCGGGCGGGCCGCCGCTCGAGATCCTCGGCTGGGTCGACCGGCGGCGGCTCGCGGCGCTCTACCAGCGCGCGGCCGCGGTCGTCTTCCCGCCGCGCTGGCAGGAGCCTTTCGGGATCGTCGGCATCGAGGCGCTCAGCTTCGGTGTGCCGGTGGTCGCCTGGGAGTCGGGGGCCGTCGACGAGTGGCACCCGGGTCCCGGGCTCGTGCATTTCGGCGACGTCGCCGCGCTGGCCCGCGCCCTGGCGAGGCACGCGGGCCGGCGGCTACTGCTGCTGCCTCGCTACGAGAGAGACGAGGCGATCGGACGGCTGACGGCGCTATATGGAAAGGTTTCCCAGGGTGCGATGAACCGGGCTTGAACCGGCACCCACGAAGGAGGGCGCTACTTGGCCGGGTCCATCTTGGTGGGGGAGATCCACTTCTTGCCGTCCTTCTCGGAGACGGCGCCCGTCACCGTCGCGGCCTTCTCTCCCTTGCAGGTGTGGCCGAAGGTCTTGGCGACGTCGTTCTTCTCGATGTAGTACTCGGTCGTCCCGCCCGACGCGTCCTTCGTCACGAGCACGTCCTGGCACTTGTCCTGGCCCGCCTTCTTGAGCGTGCACTTGGCGCACATCAGCGTGCCGCTGACCGTCTCGTCGGCAGCCACGGCCGCGGCCGTGAAGCCGGCCACGAGAGCGAGGGCAACGGCGAGCTTGGCGATCGTCTTCATCAGGGTTCCTCCTGGGATTGCGTTGGAGACGGGCGGACTGGAGCCCGCAACTCCACTCTACCGGATGACAGGCGGCCCTGTCAGCCCACTGCCGGGCCGGCCCGTATCGTCCCTCACGTACAGGATCCCGGACGCCCCCAGCAGCGCCTTCTCGTCCTCGGGCCCGGCCATGTCGCGCACCACGAGCGTGAAGGGCTCGCCGAAGAACATGCTGCCGTTCACGGCGTCGAGCGCGGCGTTGGCGCGCACGTAGGTGCGGGCCTGCGTCTGGTCGGCGAGGATCGTGAAGCGCATGCCGTCGAGCGCCACGATCCTCACCTCCGCCATCTTCCGGACCTTCGCCGCGAAGCGCCGGCCGAGCCGCAGCCGCCGGTTGCGGATGCGCCGCCACACCAGCAGGCCTCCGATCGTCGTGAAGAAGAGGCCCGGCCCGATCCCCTCGTTTGAGCGGCCGAAGACGAGCGCCAGCACCACGGCGAGAGCGACTACCGCGATCAGGCCCGGCAGCAGCCACTCGCCGAGCGTCCGGTCCTGGAGCGCGCGCCAGCGCTCTTGCAGCCGCGCGGCGAACGGAGCCTTGCTCGAGATGCCGCTCTCGACCTCGCGCTGCACCGTCTTGAGGTCGCCCGCCAGCTCCTTGGCTTCGAGGTAGCGGTCGCTCGCGCGCTTGCGCAGGCAGCGCGTCACGACCCGCTGCAGCGAGGGCGGCAGATTCGGCCGCATCGCCGTGATCGGCCGGGTCTCCTCGAACGCGATCGCGTGCAGCGTGTCGAGCGGGCTCGCGCCCGAGAACGGCAGCTGCCCGGTCACCATCTCGTAGAGCACGATGCCGAGCGAGAAGATGTCGCTGCGGCTGTCCACGGCCTGCCCCCGCGCCTGCTCCGGGCTCATGTAGCGCAGTGTCCCGAGCACGAAGCCGGCCTGCGTCTTCGCGAGCGTCTCCATGTGCGAGATGCCCTCGGGGGCGGCGTCCTTGGGCGGCTCGAGCAGCTTGGCGAGCCCGAAGTCCAGGATCTTGGCGTGGCCGTCGGGCGTCACGATCAGGTTCTCGGGCTTGATGTCGCGGTGGACGATGCCGGCCTCGTGGGCCTTCTGCAGCCCGCCCGCCACCTGGATCGCGATCTCGATCGCGCCGAGCAGGTCGAGCTCGCGCGCCTGGATCAGCGACTTGACGGTCTTGCCCTCGACGAGCTCCATCGCGATGAAGAGGCCCTCGGGCCCCTCGTCGACGTCGTAGATCTGGGCGATCGCGGGGTGGTTGACCTTGCTCGCGGCGCGTGCCTCGTGCACGAAGCGCGTCTTGCGGTCCGCGTCGCCTGTCAGCTCCGGGGGCAGGACCTTGAGCGCCACGGCGCGGCCGAGCCGCGTGTCGCGCGCGCGGTAGACGACGCCCATGCCTCCCCGCCCGAGCTCGCTCTCGATCTCGTAGTGCTTGAACGCCCCGAGAGTCATGCGTGTCCGGATGGTAGCAGAGGCCACACGCGTCCCTCTGCCGAGCGAACGCATCACGCGCGCCGGGGGTTCTAAAAGCGCCGTTCGAACAGAACGCTCAGCCGCGCGGCAGCTCGGCGGTCGGCAGGAAGCGCGGCGGCTTGCGGTGCCGCGTCGCCTGCTCGTACGCGTACGCGAGCTTCACGAGCACGGGCTCGCTCCACGCGCGGCCGATGAACGACGAGCCCGACCGGCAGCCCGAACACGAAGCCCATCGGCACGCTCACGCTCGGATATCCCGCGACCGCCGCGGGCGTCGAGTTGCCGCCCACGAAGTGGTCGCCGCTCACCGGGTCGACCACCCAGGCGGGGGCGCCCGTCGGTGCCACGAGCGCCGCGAGCTGGTGCTTCTCGAAGACGGCGTCGAGGCCTTCCTTGCGCGCGAGCCTCGCGCAAGTCTCGAGCGCCGTCTTGTACTCGGGAGAGCTGAGCGGCCCCTTGGCCTGCGCCTTCAGCAGGATCTCCTGGCCGAAGTAGGGCATCTCGCGCTCGCGGTTCTGGTCGTCGAAGGCGATCAGGTCGGCGAGCGTCTTCACGCGGCACTTCGGGCCGAGCGAGGCGAAGTAGGCCTCGAGACCGGCCTTGAACTCGAAGAGCAGCACCTCGAACTCCGGATCGCCGAGCGTCCTTGATGCCCGGGACGTCGGCGGGATCCACGACCTCGGCGCCGCCGGCGCTTCATCTCGGCGAGCGCCTCGTCGAAGAGCCGGTCGGTGTCGGGGTGGAAGCCCGCCATGTTGCGCGCGACGCCGATCCGCGCGCCGCGGAGCCCCTCGGGGTCGAGGGCGCGCGTGTAGTCCTCGCGCAGGCGATCCGCCTGGCTCGTGGCGGGGTCGCGCGGGTCGGAGCCGGCGAGGGCGGTCAGCAGCGCGGCCGCGTCCGCCACCGTGCGCGCCATCGGCCCGGCGGTGTCCTGCGTGTGCGAGATCGGGATCACTCCGGCCCGGCTCACGAGCCCGACGGTGGGCTTGATGCCGACGATGCCGCACGTGGTCGACGGGCAGACGATCGATCCGTCGGTCTCGGTCCCCACGGCGATCGGAGCGAGGTTCGCGCTGACGGCGACACCCGAGCCCGAGCTCGAGCCGCACGGGTTGCGGTCGAGCGCGTAGGGGTTGCGGCACTGGCCGCCGCGCCCGCTCCAGCCCGAGATCGACCGCGTCGAGCGGAAGTTGGCCCACTCGGACAGGTTGGCCTTGCCGAGGATCACGGCGCCCGCGTCCCGCAGCCGCTTCGCGAGGTGCGAGTCGAGCGCGGGGATCGAGCCCTCGAGCGCGAGCGAGCCGGCCGTCGTCGTCATCTTGTCGCTCGTGTCGACGTTGTCCTTCACGAGGACCGGGATGCCGTGCAGCGGCCCGCGCGCGCCCTTGGCTCTCCGTTCCGTGTCGAGCGCCGCGGCGATCTCGAGCGCTTCCGGGTTCGTCTCGATCACGCTGCGCAGCTCGGGTCCCTGGCGATCGAGCGCTGCGATGCGCTGCAGGTAGGCCTCGGTGACCTGCCGCGAGCTCCGCGCGCCCGTGGCCATCTGCTTCTGGAGCTCGGCGAGCGTCACCTCGTCGAGCTCGAACGCGGGGACGTCGGCCGGCGCCTTCGGAGCGTGAGGCTGGCTCGCGTCGACTTCCCCCGCGAGCGCGGCGGCTCCCGCGAGCGCGCCACAGCCCAGGAATCCCCGGCGATTCATAGGTCCTCCTCGAAGATGTCGAGAGTCTACATGTCGTCAAGCGCCCGCCAAGGTGTCGGGATTGCTTACGATCTAGCCATGTTGCCAAGCGGGGTGGAATCCGGATCCAACCCCCTGACTCGAGCCAGCTGCCCTTAGGCCAATCAAGGCGTTAGGAGGCGTCGGACCGCCCTACCGAACGGCGAGGGTCTGCGCCTGGCGGAGTTCTTGCTCGTCCGTCTGGCCAAACAGGGAGAACCAAACATGAAGGCGTACCGCATCGGCCTCTTCGTGATCGCCGCAGTACTGTCGACGACGCTCGCCCGGGCTGCACTCGTACAGGGCACCCCCACGCCGTTCGGCACGCCCGCGAATCCCATCCCGCGCTTCGGGACCCTGATCGACTTCGACGACGCAGCGACCGGCAGCCTGCTGGCCGCGAACCGATACGTCGGCGTGGGCGTGGATTCGATCGAGAACACGCTCGGCCCGCAGCTCGGGTTCTTCGCGACATCTCAGAGTGCGCCGAACTACGTCGGCACCGGGTTCGCGAATTCCTGGGATGCCGACATCCTGGTCGAGTTCAACGTCCTTCAGGCGGCGGTGGGCATCGGCATCGCTGGCCCGACGACGCTGCAGTTCGAGCTCCTCGACGCCAGCATGAACGTCCTGGAGGGCTACAGCCTCACCACGACGCCGGTCAACACGTACTACTACATCAATCGGCTCAGCAACGACACCAAGTTCCTGCGCGTCGCGGGCGACTTCGTCGCCATCGACGATCTGCAGTTCGACACGCAGACCGTGCCGCCGCAGGGGGTGCCGGAGCCGGGGACGCTCGGTTTGATGCTCGCGGGCGGCCTCGGCCTCGTTCGCCGATATCGCCGGCGCTCCGTCGAGCGCTGACCCCGCGCCAGTCGAGCGACCGATACGCCGGCCGGGACGCCCAGAAGCTGGGTGCCCCGGCCGGATTCTCTTGCGGGCTGCTCAGCGGTTCGGGATCAGCAGCTTCTGCCCCGGCTTGATCAGGTTCGGGTTGTCGCCGATCGTGGCCTTGTTGGCCTCGAAGATCTTCTGGTAGAGCGCGCCGTTGTCGTAGACGTCCTTCGCGATCTTCGACAGGCTGTCGCCCGGCTTCACGACGTAATAGCCGTAGACGTCGGTCTTCTCGACCTTGATGTCGGCGAGCAGATCATTCTCCCAGCCCGCGTAGGTCTTCACCTTGTCCCAGAACTTGTCCTTCTGGAGCTGGTACTCGGCCGTGCCCCAAACCTTGAGCTTGCCGGCCTCCTCCGACACCTTGCTGCCGGAGAGATGCAGCTCCTCGCCCAGCTTCAGCAGATCGGCGTACTTGTCTTTCAGGCTCATGAGGCCTCCTTTCGACGCGACGTCGGAATTTCTCGGTATAGGGCAAGGATGTCTCCAAGCCTTCCCAGGGGTCAACCCGCCAAAAGTGACAGGTTCAACCGCGGGCGGACGCTCGTCCAGGCGTTTGGACAGATTTTCGAGAACCCCAGGCGCGTCTGGCGCGTAACGACTTTTGAAGCCGGCCGCAGGCGGGCCGAGCGGAGGCAAGCGACATGAAGAAGACCATCCTCGCGGGCGTCGGGCTGCTGGCCCTGGCGGCCTTCAACTCGGGCTCGATTGCCGCGCAGTCGACGACGCCCTGGCTCCACGTGCGCGTCGAGGAGGCCAGGGACTCGAGCAAGGTCTCGGTCAACCTGCCCCTGAGTGTCGTCGAGGCGGTGATCAAGGCCTCGCCCGACCTGCTCGAGAAGCACGGTCACATCCACATCGGCGAAGAGCACGGCCTCAAGATGGCCGACCTGCGCCAGGTCTGGAAGGAGCTCAAGGCGGTCGGCGACGCCGAGCTGGTGACCGTCGAGTCGGACCGCGAGAACGTGAAGGTCATGCGCAAGGGCGACCTCGTGCAGGTCTTCGTGGACCAGAAGCAGTCGTGGAAGGACGAGAAGGAAGAGCGGGCCGAGAAGGCCGAGAAGGCCGAAAAGGGAGCCACCAAGGCCGAGAAGGAAGCCGTCAAGGAGAAGCGCAAGGGCCTCGAGCAGGTGCGTATCGAGGTCCCGACCAGCCTGGTGGACGCGCTCCTCTCCGGCGAGGGCGACGAGGCCAACGTCCAGGCCGCGATCACCGAGCTGCGGAAGCGCCGCGGCGACATCGTCCGCGTGCAGGACGACGACAGCCACGTGCGCGTCTGGATCGACGAGCAGAACACCCAGGCGCCCGCGGCGCCCGGCAAGTAGGGCGCCATGGTGAAGCTCGCGGTGGTCCTGGCCGTGCCGATCGCGATGCTGGCGACGATTGCCAGTCTCGGCGTCGTGGTGGTGGACGTGCGCGAGGGCGGGCCGAACGGCCACCGGATCGTGGTGCCGGTGCCGCTTGTGGCGGCGCAGGCGGCGCTCGCGCTCGCGCCGCTCGCCGCTCCGCAGAAGGCCATGAACCTGCAGCTGCCGCCCGAGGCCGTCGAGCACATGGGGATCGCGCGCGAGGTGCTCGAGGCGCTCGCGGCGGCTCCCGACGGCGAGTACGTGCGCGTCGAGGAGAAGAACGAGCAGGTGGTCGTGACCAAGGAAGGCCGCTACTTCAAGGTCCACGTGAAGGGGCCGCGCGAGAACGTCAGCGTGAACGTGCCGCTGCATCTCGCGCTCGCGGCCCTGCCGGGCAAGGACGGCCGGATCCGTACCGCCGCGCTCGCCGGCGCGCTGAGCGGCGTCCGCTTCACCGACCTCGTGGACGTGCAGGACGGCAACGACCACGTCCGCGTCTGGGTCTGGTAGCCCGGCCTAGGGCGCCTTCGGAGCCTCTGGCGTTGCGGCCTGCACGAACGCGCGCCACGCCGCGTCGGTGCGTCCGGCCATCTCGCGGATCGCGAGCCGGATCCGCTTGTCGAGCTGCTTCACGGACGCGAGCGTCGCCTTGCTGCGGTCCTTGTCGCGCGAGCCGTCGGGGCGCTTGGGATGGGCGCGGCCGAGCTGCACGCCCGCGTCGTAGGCGATCTGGCGCAGGTCCTTCGGGGCGCGCAGCACGCTGGTGATCGACGCCTCCTGGTAGTCGTCGGTCCAGTCGTGCATCCAGAAGTACTTGCCGCCGTGCGGCACGACCGCGGCGTACGCGAACGGCTCGTACGAGATCAGCCGAGCGCCGTCGAGAACGCGCGAGGCGGGGATGTCGGTGCGCAGGCAGGGGTTGCCCTGGATGTCGCGGATCTGCTTGGCCTCGACGACCATGTCGTCGTCGTCCGCGGCGGTCTGGCCCTCGAACAGGATCAGGTACTTCTCGTCGAGCGCGCTGCCCACGCCCATCGTGAGCCCGGCGATCCGCTTCACCTTGAAGTAGTCCGGCGGCAGCTGGCGCCCGAAGCGCACGAGCTCGTCGAAGCGCGCGACGCCGTCGGCGAAGAAGTCCGTCGGCAGCGGCGCCCTGTCGATCAGCGCGTTGGCCTGTCGCAGTGCGCCGGCGTGGTCCCAGCTGAAACCGTTGCGCACGCGCGTGACGAGCTGCGGCATCGGCATCTCCATCCGCTCGGTCCGCAGCCCGTCCTTGTAGCCGCGCAGGAACTCCGAGACGAAGCGCTCCTCCTGGCCGCTCCAGTTGCGCTCGCGCGCCGCGATCAGGATCGAGGTGCCGAGCCGCACCAGGTCGATCACGGCCTTGCCCCGCGTGCAGTCGTCGAAGTCGGAGAGCCCGCGGCCCAGGTTCGTGACCGTGTACTGCTCGATGTGGGCGTCGCCGTGGAGGTTCACCTCCGGCAGCTCGTCCACCACGTCCGAGAACAGGTTGCAGGTGGCCTCGGCAAAGGGCGCGTTGATGAAGCGGAAGTAGTCGTGCGCCGAGTGCCGCAGCTTGAGCACCAGGTCGCCGCGCCCGACGAAGCGGGGGTCGCTGGCGTCGACCACGAGGCCGTCCGCGGCGCGCGCCGGCAACGGGGCGAGGCCCAGGCCCAGGCCCAGGCCCAGGAAAGCCGCGACCACCGAACGGGCGCGCATGGCTCGGCGCATCTTACCAGCGACACGACGGGGAGCCGGTCGAGCTCCAGCCGGGGCTCATGCTGTAAGGTCCGACCGCGCCCGGCGACCAATGGAGCGTGGCTGAGCGGCGGCGCGGCGCGGAGTGGATGCCTTGGACAGCTCTCGTCTGGACGGCGATTTCCTGGCGTTGCTGAACGAGTACCGCGGCGCCGTCCACCGCGTGTGTCGCAGCTATGCCAACGGGATCGACGATCGCGAAGAGCTGTTCCAGGAGATCGTCTGCCAGCTGTGGCGGGCGTTTCCGTCGTATAGGCGCGAGGCGGCGCCGATCACGTGGATCTACAGGATCGCCCTCAATACGGCGATCACGGCGATCAGGAGGCGCACGCGCCGTCCGCCGCACGTCGCGCTCGAAGCCGCCCCCGAGCCGGTGTCGGCCCCCGCGGCGGGAAGCGACAGCGGTCAGCTCGAGCTCCTGTATCGAGCGATGCGAAAGCTGGGCGAGGTCGAGCGTGGCTTGCTCATGTGCTACCTCGACGGCCTGAGCTACCGCGAGATCGGCGAGGTGCTCGGCATCTCGGAGACGAACGTCGGCGCGCGGCTCAGCCGCACGCGGGCCAGGCTGCAGGAGCTGGTGAAGGAGGCGAGGTAGCCCGATGGACATCGAGTCGATCGAGCGTTGCTGGCGGGAGGAGGCCCTGGTGCTGCCCCCGCGACTCGAGGAGGGGACCGTGAGGCAGATGATCGAGACGCGTGCGTCGGACCTGCGGCGGGCGGTGCGTGGCCGCTTGCGGCGCGAGGCCGGCTACTACCTGCCGATCATGGTCGTCTCCATGACCGGCATGCTGGCCGGGTTCAGCCTCAACCGCCTGATGGCGGCGCTCGTCGTCGTGGTGCTGCTCGCCGTCGTGATCGCGGCGCTGCGGTTCGCCGAGCGCCGCATCGAGGATGCGCCCGTCGACGGCAGCGTTCGCGAGGTGCTCGGCCGGCTCGCTTCGCAGGTGGACGCGGCCGGCCGCATCTACGTCGCCGTCTACGTGGCGGTGTTCGTCGGCGCCGCCGCGGTCCTGACGGCGTTCATCTGGCTGCGGCACGGCGCCGGCTGGCCCCTCGCGGCCACCCTGGCGGGAAGCGCCCTGGCGGTACTCTGGTCGCACCAGAGCGGAAACCGCTACGTGCAGGGGATGTTCCGGCGCTACCGGGCCGAGCTCGCCGACTGCCTGCGTCAGCTCGAAGGGCAGGCCTAGGCGCCTCCGGGAGCGCCCCGCATCGGACCTTCCCTGGACGGGGGGCGGGCTAGACTCCGATGCAATGGCGGGCGCCTCCTACACGCTTCGGCTCGATCCGTGGGCGCCGGAGTACGAGGCCATGGTCCAGGTCGGCGACGACCTCGAGCCCGCCTCGGTCGACATCCGCGTCGAGCGGCCCGTCTGGGAAGCCGTCCGGCCGTCGGCCGGCACTCTCGCGGCGCGGATCGCGTTCGTGGACGGCGTTCGGCGGATCGAGCGCCGGCTGGTGGTGACGGAGAGCGAGCGCAGCTACTTCGGCCTGCTGGGCTCGTACGGCGTGGGGGCGGTGAGTGTCGACAGCGCCGCGCGAGTCGGGCACGAGCAGGTCGGCCGCGTGCTCGTCACCGGCGGCGGGTTCAAGCCGAGGCCCTTCGACGCGCCGGTGGACGGGCGCTTGATGCTGCGCTTCGAGCCCGTGACCGAGCCCGAGAACGACCCGGCGACTCCGGTCGACGGCCTGCAGACGGCGATGCGCCAGAGCGAGGCCGGGCTCGCCGAGCGGCTCTCGGCCGAGGTGGACGTCGTCTTCCAGGACGGGCCGCTCACGTTCCTGACCGCGGCCGCGCGCGGCGCGGTCGTCGGCTTCGTGAAGCGACTGCTCAGGAACTACCTCGATCCCGAGGCGCAAGCGCTGCTGCCGCGGCTCGCGGTGGGAGAGCGCACGCCGGTCTTCCTGATCGCGGGCCGCGACCCGCGCTACTCCTGGTACCTGCGCATCGCTCACGGCCGAGCCATCGAGTCCGAGCTCACCGGCGTCGCCCGGCTCGAAGCGCCGGCGGCGCGCGGACTCGACGAGGCGCGCTCGCTGGCCGACCTCTCGGCGCGCCTGCTGCCGCGCTTCGCCTCCGACGCGGCCCGCGACCCGCGCGCGCCGCAGAACCTCTACCCGATCGGCGGGCTCGAGGCCCAGCTGAAGCACCGGCTGGGCGATCCCGCGGTGGTCCGGCGCGCCATCGAGGCGCAGCTCACGAGCGAGGTGACCGCGTGACGACTCTCGGCCGGGTGCTCGGGACGCAGGACTCGATGCCGCTCGAGTTCTGGGTGGCGGTCGAGCCGGGGCAGTACCTGCAGCTCGACGACGTGATCGAGGTCGTGACCGCAGCTGCCCGACGGCCGCGAGGTCCGGCTCTACGGCGTCGTCGACCTGGTGCGCGCGCGCCACGAGGGCGCCAAGTTCGACTCCGACGTGTTCCTGGTCGAGCAGGGCGTGCTGCCGGCGATCGTGTCGCAGGCCGCGCACGTCAAGGTGACGCGCGTCGAGCCCGAGATCTTCGTGCCGCCCTTGCCGGGGCGCGAGGTGCGCCGCGCCGAAGGCGCGCGCCGCGACGAGGCGCTCTTCTTCGACGGCATGGAGCGCCGGCTGCCGATCGGCCTCTCGCGCGACGGCGAGCCCGTCTTCGCGAACCTCGACTTCCTGGACGGCTCGCGCGGCGCCCACGTCAGCATCTCGGGCATCTCCGGTGTCGCCACCAAGACGAGCTACGCGACGTTCCTGCTCCACAGCCTCTTCACCTCGCGGCGCCCTCGGCGGCGAGGCCGCCAACACGCACGCGCTCGTCTTCAACGTCAAGGGCGAGGACCTGCTGTTCCTCGACCAGGACAACGGCCGGCTCTCGGCCGCCGACCGCGCGGCCTACGCGAAGATGGGCCTCCCCGCCGAGCCGTTCTCGAGCGTGCAGATCCTCGCGCCGGTCCGCAAGGGCTCGGCCGAGCGGCTCGCCGCGACCGGCAGCCGCGGCGAGGGCGTGCAGTCCTTCTTCTGGACGGTGCGCGAGCTGGCGACCGAGCGCCTGCTGCGCTTCCTGTTCGCCGAGTCCGAGGACGCCTCGAGCCAGCTCAGCTTCGTGGTGGACCGGATCGAGGCGAAGCTCGCGGCCGCGGCGGCCGAGGCGGGCGACGCGCGCGATCCGTGGATCGAGATCGAAGGGCGGCGGATCGACGGCTTCGACACGCTCGTCGAGGTGCTGACGCGACCGCGAGGACGGCCAGGAGTACGGCCTGGCCGAAGCGTGGGCGCGTCCCGCGGCTCAGGGGACGGTCGCGGCCTTCGAGCGGCGGCTCCACGCCGCGGCCCGGCACGTCGCGCACCTCGTCCGCGGCAAGGACGTCGGCAAGCGCGACAGCCACCTGCTCGACTGGAAGAAGCGCCAGGTGACCGTCGTCGACATCCACGCGCTCCACGACCGCGCCAAGCGCTTCGTGGTCGGCGCCGTGCTGAAGCGCATGTTCGAGGAGAAGGAAGCCCTCGGCACCGCGCGCCCGCTCGTCTTCGTGGTGCTCGACGAGCTCAACAAGTACGCGCCGCGCGAAGGCGGCAGCCCGATCAAGGAAGTGCTGCTCGACATCTCCGAACGCGGCCGCTCGCTCGGGATCGTGCTGCTCGGCGCCCAGCAGACGGCGAGCGAGGTCGAGGGCCGCATCGTCGCGAACGCGGCGCTCCGCGTCGTGGGCCGGCTCGACCCGGCCGAGGCCGAGCGCGCCGAGTACGGCTTCCTGACCGCCGCGGCCCGCGGCCGCGCCGCGATCCTCAAGCCCGGCACGATGATCGTGCTCCAGCCCGAGATCCCGACGCCGCTGCTCGTGCGCTTCCCGTTCCCGGCCTGGGCCACCCGCAAGACGGAGGTGGCCGAGACCGCCGCAGCCGACCCGTTCGCGGGGTTCCGGGAGCGGTAGGGGCGAGCCGCGTTTCGGAGCGGTGATCCGTCGCGCTCAGGAGGCAGTCGGACCTGGAATCTCAAGTAAAGTCTCAAGCAACTCGTTCCGGAACGAGTCACCGAAGGTAACGGGTCCCGCCTCGCCGAGGACGCTTTCGACAGACCTCGGCTCAGCTCCCCGCGCGGGCGAGCCGGAACGCCGCCATCTCTTCGCCGTTGCGCACCAGCAGCACGTCGCCGACCAGCGCCGGATGGCTCCAGGTCTTGCCGTGGATCGCCGGAACCTTCGCGACCTCCGTGAACGCGTCGGGCGTCGCCTTCACGAGCGCGAGCTCGCCTTCCTCCGAGACCACGAGCGCTAAGGGCAGTCTACTCTCTGCTGATCCGCCAGCAGCCGGCTGGCCGTGGCCGTAGCGCCCGCCCTTCCCACTTGCGCTCCTTTTGACGATCACATCTTGACAATCAAGATATCGGTGCTCTAGAGTGCCGTGACGGGAAGACGGAGGCCAGAGATGGAGCCACCCAGCACCGACGTGATCCAGGGCACGCTGGACCTGCTGATCCTCAGGACGCTGAGCCTCGCTCCGATGCACGGCTATCGGCATCACACAGCGGATCGAGCATGTCTCGCGCGGTGTCTTCAAGGTGAACCCGGGCTCGCTGCTGACCGCGCTTGCGGCGCCTGGAGCGCGCGGGCTGGCTCGACGCCGGAGTGGCGCGACACCGAGAACGCGCGCCGCGCGAAGTTCCACTCGCTGACCCTGGCCGGCCGCAAGGCAGCTTTTGGCCCAGACGCGAGGGGTGCCGCCGTCGGGCGCTCGCCGTAGGGTGGCTGCTCACGGAGCGGACATGAGCGGCGTGGGCCTGATCGGCCGGTCGCGCGCGGGCATGCGGGCGATGATGCCGCCGTCGAAACGGACCGCGTGATCGCCGAAGGTGCGGCACTACCTTGAGGCCGTCGAGGTCGAGCTTCGCCTCCGACACAGCCCCGGACGCTCCACCCCGCGGGTCCGTGCGCTACCGCGAGGCGGCCGGATGCCGTCTTCCGCTGGCCATCGAGTCGGTGGTCCTGGAGGCGTACGGCACGTCGCCCTCCGCCGTGAGCGCCGGCTGCACGATCCCTGCTGACGCTCGGCCTCCGCCTTGTGCTCCGCACGAGTCTTCAGCGTGCCGTCGGGCGCGGCGCTCGTCGAGCCGCTGCGCCGCGCAGCAGCAGCACCTGTGGGGCGGTCTCGGATACGGCGGGCGACGGCTCGCCGCCGCCTGACCTTCGGGGCCTTGAGCTGCTCAGCGCGAGCCGCTCCTTCGACCGCTCGCGGCGTCCTAGCGCCGGCAGCCGGCCGCGACGGCCGCGACGAGACGGCGCGCCCGGACGCCGAGCGGCTGAGCGCGGCAAATTCCCAGCCCGGCGTGTCCACGGCGCTCGGCGGCGGCGTTCGACGCGACCAACGACCGCGTCGGCGGGCCCGCGTCGTTCTGAGCGACCGCTCTGGCGGCGTGAGTTTGGGCGGGCGTGGCCGTGGTGGGCCAGCGCTACGCCGCGGCGAGCGGCCCTTCACGGTCGTGGCCGTGATCCCGCGCGAGTTCGAGAACGTGCCCGGTCGCACGCCGAGGCCGGTCGCTCCTCAGTACACGCCGGCCTGCCCGCTTCGACGGCCGCGAGTGGGGACACCCTGGCCGAGTCGCCGGTGCGCGCCGGGTCGACCGGCCGCCGCACGGGCCGGCCCGGTGTCGCCGGCGGCCGCGCCGACCTCTCTCTTCCGCTCGCCGCGCTGCCCCTGGGGTAGACGAGCCCGCCCTTCACCGCGCAAGGACGGCCCAGCCGGGGCCGATCGCGCTTGGCGCCATCAGCTCGACCGTTCGCGGGCTGAACCGACCAGTCGGTCTTGCCGCGGTCCGCGTGCCGCGGACGACGCATCGCGCGGCGCCGGGTCCGCGGATGCCGCCAGCGGCGCCCGCTGCTGCGGGGGCCGGCTGTAGATGCGCCAGCGGGGCCGTCGAGGACGGGCCCACGGAGGCCGTCGAGGACGCGCCCGCCTGAGGCAGCGGGACGGGAGTGCGCCGGCCTGCGGCTGGGCCGCGGCTCTCTCGCCTCCTTCCGCCTGACTCTCCTTCCGCCGGCGGAGCTCGACGGCGGGGGCTCGCTCGCGGGTGCCGTTGGCGGCTCGGCCCGACCGCCATCGCGCGCGGGCGCTCGGGGCGAAGGGCCCTGGCGCTCGTGCTGCTGGTCGGCGCGGGGCTGCTGGTGCGGAGTGTGCAGCGGTTGTTCGCCATCCCTCCCGGCTTCGACGCCTCGCAGGTGGTCGTGATGAAGGTGCAGACGGCGGGCCGGAGGTTCGAGGACCGGGAAGTCACCCACCGCTTCTTCAGGGGCCTCGAGCCAGCAGGCGTTCCTCCGGCGTCGGCGTCCAGCGCCACTGGCAGGTCCGCGGCGGCCTGCCGCCGACTTCCGGCGGTGCGGCTCGACGAGCGCGCGCACGGCCAGCCCGAGCAGGCGGTACCGCTACGCGGTGAGCTCCGACTACTTCGAGACCATGCGCATCCCGATCCTGCGTGGCCGGCCTCTCGACGCGCGCGACCTCGCCGGCGCTCCGCGAGCGCTGGCCGTGACGCGGAGTTGGCTCGCCGAGTCTTCCCGGCCCGGGCCCGAGCGGCGCGCGCGTGCACGTCGGGGCGAGGAGCAGCCACCCTTCACCGCGTGGGAGTGGCGGGGGACGTGAAGCAGGCCTCACTGGGCGCGGCCCAGGCGGACGCCTTCTACGTCGCGCCCGAGCAGTGGTCCATCAGCGACGGCGCCCTCAGGCTGGCGCGCCCGGGGCGAGCCAGGGCGCCCCGGCTGAAGAGCAGCCCACCACACCACGACGACCAGGCCTCCGAGGATGGCGACCCAGCATCCCGATGAAGCCCCGCGCCGCTTCGCGATGGTGGTGCTCGAGGAGTTCGCCGTCCTGGCGCTGGAGCTCGCCGGAATCGGGCTCTACGGCGTGCTCTCCGCGAGCGTCGGCGAGCGGCTGCGCGAGATCGGGGTACGTGCCGCGCTCGGCGCCTCGCGCGAGCGCCTTGCGGGGAGGGTCGTGCGCGAAGGGATGCAGCTGACGCTCGTCGGCGTGGGGCTCCGTCGGCGGCGGCAACGCTGGGGAGCGAGGTGCTCCTCTCGCTGCTCTTCGGCGTGTCCCGCCTGGACCCCGTCACCTACGTCGGAGTGGTCGGGGTGCAGGCCGCGGTGGCGGGTGTCGCGTGCTGGATCCCCGCCCGGCGCGCCGCCGGAGTCGATCCGGTGAGCGCGCTGCGGGCCGACTGACCGACGTCAGGCACGGCTTCGGCCGCTCGCGCAGCGCCACCCGCACCTCCGCTGTTTCCGCGATCATCCGTCGCGGGCGGGGTCCCCACAGCCCGTCAACGCCGGCGCGGGACAACCGGTACGCGACCATCTCGACGCCGTTCCGAACCAGCAGCACGCCGCCGGCCAGCGCGGGATGGTTCCAGGTCTTGCCCTCGAGCACCTTGACGCGTGCCAGCTCGTTGAAGGCGTCGGGTGCGGCCTTCACGAGCGCGAGCTCGCCTTCCTCCGACAGCACGAGCAGCAGGCCCTGCTCCGGCAGCAGCACGAGCTGCCCGTTGCCGTAGCGCCCGCCCTTCCACAGGCGCCGGCCGTCCGCGAGGTCGATGCAGGCGAGGATGCGCCCATCGAAGCCGTACGCGTGGCCCTCGTGGACGACGAAGTCGTTGAAGTAGGGCTTGAGCGCCGGCGAGGTCCAGCGCTCCTCGACGCTCCAGCCGTCGCTCTTCGGTGCGATCGCGAGGCGGCGCGTGCCGCTGTCGCTCGCGGCCGCGACGATCACGGAGCCGTCCGGAGTGACCTCCGGCTGGACGATCGGGAAGCCGTGCCACTTGTGCTCCCAGAGCGTCTTTCCGTCCGCGGGCGTCACGCTCAGCAGCCCCTCGGCTCGCATCAGCAGCACCTGCGGTACGTCGCCGATCGTCGCCAGCACCGGCGAGCTGTAGCTCACGCCGCCATTCGGTCCCGACCAGCGCGGCGCACCGGTTGCGCGGTCGTAGGCGACGAGCTGGCCCGCGACGGCCACCACCAGCAGGTCGCCGACCGCCAGCGGCGAGCTCGAGAAGCCCCAGTCCGGGATCTTCTGTGTCCCGCCGCCCATCGATTCCGTTCCCGACGACGCGGCGCCGGCGTCGTGTGTCCACACGACCGCGCCGTTCACCGCGTCGAGCGCGTTGACGATGCCCGTCGCGCCGAACGTGTAGGCGCGGCCGTCGGCGAGCGTCGGCGTGCCGCGCGGCCCCGCCCCGCCGTTCGACTCGAAGAAGCGGACGTGATCGCGGTGCGTCCAGACGGGCGCGCCGGTCGCGCGGTCGTAGCAGGCGACGATCTCCTCCTCGCCCCGCTGCTCCTGCGTGTAGAGGCGCTGGCCGCTCACCGCGACGGACGACCAGCCCGGCCCGACGGCGCGGCGCCACAGCTCGACGGGCGGCGAGGCCGCCCAGTCGGTGGCGATCCGCACGCCGTGCGCGACGCCGTCGCGCGCGGGTCCGCGGAAGCCGGGCCAGGCCGGTTGGGCAGCGACCGCGGCCAGGGGAGCCGGCGCCGTCCGGGACGCGGCCGCGGCAGGTGGAGCGGTCGCTGCCGTCGCCGCACGATCTCGCGGGCGCGCGGGAGAGGGAACGGGGCTTGCTGCGATCGAAGGGCCCGCTGCGGAGGGAGCCGGAGTCGCGGCGGTCCTCGCCCCCGGGGCCGGAGCCCCGGCAAGCGGAGCCTGCGTCGGAGCCGGACGCGCCGGCTCCGGCGTGGCCCGCGCCAGCAGCCGCTCCTCGGCGCTCTTCGTGAAGCGCCAGTCGAACGAGGCGACGTGATCGCCGCTGATGCCCTCGGTCCGGACGAGCGTCCAGGCGAGACACTCGAGCAGGATCACCGCGGCCATCACGACGCGCCGGGACGTGCCGAAGAGGCCTCGCGCGGCGACGGCCCCGGCCACGAGCGTGAGCGCGACTCCCGGCACCGCGTAGCCGAAGAGCCACAGCGGCCCCATCGACGGATGCCGGAGCGCCCACGCCGCGTAGAGCCCTCCGGCGATCACCGCGAGCCCGCCCAGCCGCTCGAACCAGCGCGCCCGGCTCAGGAGCAGCCACCACACGAGCACCGCGCCCGCGCAGTAGAAGCTCCACATCATCCCGCGCGCGAAGCCCGCGAACCCCGGCACGACGGCCTTCACGCCGACCCGCGCGGCGACGAGCGCGAGAGCCAGGACGACTCCGGGCCACACGCGGAGCGGCTGCCGGGGACGCGCGCCTTCAGCAAGGGCCATGGGCCTACTCCGTTCGAAGCGCCTGGACGACGTCCACGCGCGAAGCGCGCGCGGCCGGCACGAGCGACGCCGCGACGGCCGCCGCGATCAGCACGATCGCCGCGCCGACGAGCGGCCCGTCGAGGTGTAGCGGCGCCTGGCTCTGGCTCAGGGCGACGCGGCTCAAGCCGTAGCCGCCGAGAGCGCCCGCCGCGATCCCGAACGCCGCGATCAGCACGCCCTCGACCAGCACCTGCCGCACGACGTGCGCGCGCGACGAGCCGAGCGCCAGCCGCACGCCGAACTCGCGCGTGCGCGCGCTGACCGAGAACGCCAGGACGCCCGCGACGCCGACGACCGCGATCAGGAGCGCGACGGCGGCGAAGCCGGACAGCACGAACGCGTTCAGCCGCTCGGGCGCCAGCACCGTGGCGCGCACGTCCGCGAGCGTCGCGGCGCGCGTGACCGGCTGCTCGGCGTTCATGCCGCGGACGATCTTCGTCACCGGCGCCACGAGCGCGTACGGGTCGCCCGACGCGTGCACGAAGAGCCGCCCGCCGTAGGGCGTCTGCCGCAGCGGGTGGTAGATCGTGAGCGCCGGACCGGGCACGACGTTCTCGTCGTCCACGTCGGCGACGATCCCGACGATCCGCCTCGGCGCCCGCTTGCCGAAGTAGGGATCCGTCCACCACAGGCGGTGGTCGAGCGCGTTGCCGTTCGGGAACAGCCGCCGCGCCACGCTCTCGCTCACGATCACGACCGGCTCGTGGTCGGCACGGTCGTCCGCGTCGAAGTCGCGGCCGGCGAGCAGCGGGACGCCGACCACGGCGAAGAAGCGCGGCGAGACGATCCGCAGCCGCCCGTTCGGATCTTCCTCGCCCGCGACCTTGTCGTAGCCCTCGGCGGTGAAGCGGAAGCCCGGACCCATGAGCCCGGCGTCGCGCCACGGGACGAAGTTGCTGATCGCCACGCGCTCGACACCCGGTTGCGACTCGATGCGGCGCGTCAGCTCCTCGTAGAAGTCGACCGCCTTCTTGCCGAAGGCCTCGATCGGCAGCGGGACGTCGACGGCCAGCACCCGGCGCAGGTCGTAGCCGGTCTTCGCGTGCTGCATCTGCATGAGGGCGGCGAGCAGCACGCCGGCCCCGCACAGCAGCACGAACGACAGCGCGATCTGCGCGACGGCGAAGGCGCGCAAGCGGCGGCCTGTGCCCGGCGTGATGCGCAGGCCGGCGATCGCCGGCCGCGGCGCGGCCGTCGCGTGCGACGACGGCAGCCGCGGGACGTAGGCGAGCGCCACTGCCGCAACGAGCGCGAGCCCCGTGCCCACCCAGAGCAGGCTCGGGTCCACCGCGACGTCGAGCGCGCGCACCGAGAAGCGCGCGGCGAAGCGGCTGACGACGCCGACGAGCGGCTGGGCGAGCAGCACGCCGAGCACGGCGCCGCTGCCGCACAGCACGAGGCTCTCCGCGAGCAGCATGCGGCGCAGCGCGCCGCGGCCCGCGCCGAGCGCGGCGCGGACCGACAGCTCGCTCTCGCGCCGTACGGTGCGCGCCAGGATCAGGTTGGCGACGTTGGAGCAGGCGATCGCGAACACGACGCCCGCCGCGCCGAGCAGCATCAGCAGGACGCCGCGCGCCGGCGCCGTCACCTGCTCGCTGAACGGCCGCACGACCAGGGTCGTCCGCGCGCTCGCCGGGTAGGCCTCCGGGTGCTGCCGCAGCATCGCGGCGTGCGCGGCCTCGAGCTCGGCGCGCGCCTCCGCGACGGTGGCTCCGGGCGCGAGCCGGCCGAAGAGCTCGGTCATGCGATGCGTCCGCTGCAGCACCATCGTCGCGCCGAGGTGGTGCGGGCTCGCCACCACGTTCGCAATCAGCTCGGTGTCGGCCGGGTAGGGCAGCGACGGCTCCAGCACGCCGATCACGGTCGCGTTGCGCGAGCCGAGCCGGATGCTCCTGCCGACGACCGCGGCGTCGCGGTCGAGCGCGGTCGTCCAGAAGCGATGCGTGAGCACGGCCACCGGCGCGGCCTTGGGCCCGTCGTCGCTCGCGCCGATCAGGCGGCCGAGCACGGGCCGCAGGCCCATCACCTCGAAGTAGGAGCCTGAGACGACGCCAGCCTTGACGACGCGCGGCTCGCCGAAGCCGATGAGCGTGAAGTCGAGCGTCGAGAAGTCGCCGAACGCGGCGAGCTTCGTCGAGGCCGCGCGCAGGTCGCGGATCTCGGCCATCGAGAAGGTGATGTTGTCGGAGCCCAGGCCTAAAGCACCCTGCCGGACGTAGACGAGGCGATCCGCGTCGCGGTTGACGAGCGGGCGGAACAGCACCTGCCGGACGACGCTGAAGACCGCGGCGTTGGCGCCGATGCCGAGCGCGAGCATCAGCGCCACGGTCGCGGCCAGACCTCTCGCGCGCCGCAGCGAGCGCAGCGCGACGCGGACGTCCTGCCCGAAGGCGAGGAGCGCCTCGATCGAGCGCGGGCGCCACACGGCCTGCATCGACTCCCGTGTCAGCAGCAGGTTGCCGAGCTCCTTCATGGCCGCGAGGCGCGCCGCGTCGGGATCCTCGCCGCGCTCGATGCGCTCCTTGACGCTCAGCGCGATGTGGCCGCGGATCTCGTCGTCGAAGGCGCGCCTGTCGGGGGCCATCGCTACTCCTCGCCGGCCGGGGCCACCCTCATCACGCGCCCGATCGCGCTCACGAGCTGCGACCAGCGGTCCTGCTCACGCACGAGCTGCGCCTTGCCGGCCGGCGTCAGCCGGTAGAACTTCGCGCGCTGGTTGGCCTCGCTCACGCCCCACTCGGCCTTCAGCAGCCCGCGCTTCTCGAGCCGGTGGAGCGCGGGGTAGAGCGAGCCCGTCTCGACCCGCAGCAGGTCCTCGGACTGGGTGCGGATCGCCTGGCCGATGCCGTGGCCGTGCTGCGGCCCCCACTGGAGCGTCCGCAGGATCAGCATGTCGAGCGTGCCCTGCAGCAGCTCGAGCCGCCGGTCTTCGGGGGATTCAGGCATGGTCGGTCTACGAGTGGCTCAGCCGGCCCACGTCGAGCAGCAGGCCGACGAGGACGAGTCCGCCGAGCGTGAAGGCCATCGGCGTGCCGCCCTGTCCGAGAGCGACGCCCAGGGTCGGGACACGCAGAAGGACGATCAGCGAAAGCGCGAGCGTGGCGAGGAGGATCGTCCACCATGCGCGGGTGTCGCCGCTGCGGTAGGGACCGAGCACGGTGCCGAGGAAGAGCAACGCGAAGGCGGCGCCGAAGGCCGCCGACGTGCCGCGAATCCCGCGAAGCGCGACGAGGATGTCCTCGCGGCCCGCCGCCACCTGCGCGACCGGCATGCCTCCGATCGGGTAGTTGCCGATGTACGCCCAGTAGGTGGAGACGAGGCTGAAGAGGAGCGTCAGCCCGCCGGTAATCGTGAGCAGCACCCAGCTGGCGGTACGCAGCCTGGAGCTCATTCGGCCCTTCCCTTCTCAGCGGTAGTAGTAGACAGTCTACAGCCTATAGACGTAGACGGTCTACGGCTTGTTCCGCGTGCCCTCTAGAAAGTCTCGCTCGCTCCGGCGCGAGTTCCCTCCATTAGCTTCTCAACTCACTCCGTCCGGACGGAGTTCCCGAAATCGACGAGGTGCCGGGCGGCTACCTGAGCGCCGTCCGTACGCACGGCGCCAGCGACGGAGCGGGCGCGGGCGGCCACTTCCGGGTGAAGCGCTCGCTCGAGCGCGGCCGCGAGCGAGTCCTGCGTCGGCACGCCGGCCGCGTGCGCGGCGCCGAGGCCGAGCTGCTGCACGCGCCCGGCCCAGTAGTGCTGGTCGTACATCTGCGGGACCACGACCTGGGGCGCACCTGCCAGCGCGGCGAGCGTCGTGGTGCCCGCGCCGCCGTGGTGGACTGCGGCGGCGACGCGGCCGAAGAGCGCACGCAGGTTCTCCTCGCCGACGGCCAGGCAGTCGGACGAGTCGTCGACAGCCGACAGATCCGCCCAGCCGCGCGACACGATCGCGCGGCGCCCGAGCGACCGTGCTGCCTGCACCATCGCCCGGCCGAGCTCCTGCGGTGCGCGCGAGCTGCCGAAGCCGAAGTAGACGGGCGGCGCGCCCTTCGTGAGGAAGCTCTCGAGCTCGGCGGACAGCGGCCGCTCGTCCAGCAGGATCCAGGCACCCGTCTGGAACACGCTCGCGTCCGCGGGATCGGGCCAGGGCCCGAGCGTGGCGTCGGCGGCGAGCCACGGCTGGTCGCTGAAAATGTGGCGTCGCACGTCGGCGACCGGAGCGAGGCCGATCACGGCCCGATGCGCGTTGAGCGAGGCGCCGAACGTGGCGTTGAAGCGCTCGGCGCTCCGAGCCCAGAGCTCGCGGTTGTCGGCGTTCGCCGGCGCCGCGTCTCCCGGCAGCCGAGGCGGCGCGTGGTGCGGCGACGGCAGCACGGTCGGAGAGTAGGCGGCGAAGACGTAGCGGATGCCCCTTCGCTCCGCCACCGAGCGTGCGGCGACCTGCAGCGCGGTCGCGGCCACGACGACGTCGCAGCCCTCGGCGGCCGCGCCGATCGTCTCGAACTGCGCGGCGACCGTCCCTTCCGCCATCCGGCGCCGGACCTCGGGCGACGGCGGCGCCGGCGGGGTCGGCGGGCTGGCGACCGCCGCCTGTCGCACTTCGGGCCCGATCGGAACGACCGGAAAGCCGTAGCCCTCGATCCACTCACGGAAGTCGGGCGGCACGCACAGGCGCGCGTCCTGCCCGAGCGCCCGAAGCGAAAGCGCCAGCGCGACCAGCGGCTGGACGTCGCCCCGCGATCCGATCGTCGACAGCAATGCGCGCATCGGAGCTCCCTTGTCGGCGGGCAATCGACCGCGGCGCCCCGCATCGCAGGTCGTCAGAACTGGAACTGCAGGCGGCTCTGGAAGAACTGGGTGGTGCCGACCACTTCGAACCGATCGAGCTGGCCTATGCCGTAGGCCAGCTCCAACCGCAGGTTGTCGCTCAGGTACCAGTTCACCATGGGCGTGAGTCGCCAGAAGCGGCCACCGTGGACGGCACCGTCGTCGAGGTCGATGTAGGAGAGCCGCAGGACCGCCTCCCACGCGCCCGGTCCGCCCTCGACGACGGTGCGCCTGGGCGAGACCGCGAGGAAGTAGCCGCCGGCGGTGTTGTACTTCCGCGTCTCGCCGGTGATCAGCCAGCTCACGACCGCGTCGCCGCCGTGGAAGAGCGGGTCGGGCACGTCGAGGGCGTTCGCCTTCTGGACGAAGTACTCCGTGCCGAAGAGAAACGGTCCGGGACGGTAGTAGACCTCGCCCTGCAGCATCTTCGTGTCGTGAGCCGCGAAGGACTCCGTCTCCACGAAGTAGGGCGCGATGTTGAACTCGGGCCGCGAGCGCAGGCGCAGCGTGCGGTCGTTCACGAGCCCGTAGCGTGCGGCGAGCGCCACGTGCAGCAGCGTGCCCTTCTCCTCGAGGATCGGCAGGAAGCCGACGCGCGCGACGACCTGCTGGTCGTAGGACGAGAACGACTGGCCTTCGCTCAGCACGTCGGTGTACCAGCCGAGGTTGTAGAGCAGGCGCTGCTTCGGCAGGTAGCCCATCCACTTGATGCCGTCGGCGAGCAGCGGCACGGTGGCCACCACCGTGGTGGACCGCTCCATCGTCCAGCCCGCGTAGCCCACCATCACCATGTTCAGCGAGACGCCTTCCTTGCTGCGTCCCACGAACACCTGTCCCTTCAGCTCGGGAACGGCGATCTGCACACCGGTCTGGCGGGCGAGCCATTGGTCGTTGGCGGCGTCGTACATGAGCCCGGCGCACCAGGTGATCGACCGCCTGGTCTTGATCCGGCCGTTGAGCATCACGCGGAAGTCGCGGACCTGCCAGTCGGAGCCGAGGCTGCCGAACTGATCGCGGCTAGCGTCGTCCTGTGCGAACGTGCCGGCGTCCAGGATCACGCCCGCGCTGCCCCGCAGCGTGAAGAGCGTACCTTCGTACTCGTTCCACTTCACGAGCCGGCGGGCGGGTGGCTCGGCCGACGACCCCCCGGCCTCCTGCTTGTCCTCGACCGAAGGCGGCTTGGCCTCCTGCGCTCCGAGGACCGCGCACGAAAGCAGATACGACAGGCAGATGACGGAAGGCCGGATCGAGCGCGTCATGCGAACGAGAGATCATCGACGGCGGTCGCGCGCCGCTGCAAGCAAAAACAGCCCTCTGCAACCGTAACTTACGCGTTTGTTACTTCTTGCTGAGTCTCGTAGAGGGCATTGTTCGACGCGTGCCATCGGCTCATCCGGTCCACTTGACCCAAGACCGCGCCCCGGACATTCGCTAGAGCCACAGCCGATGGGCCTGTGGTTCCAGCTCGCGATCCTGATGGCTGCCATCGTCCTCGGCGCGCGCCGGGGGGGAATGGCCCTCGGGCCCATGGGCGGCCTCGGCCTCTTCGTGTTCGTCTTCTTGTTCGGCCTTCCTCCAGGGAGCCCGCCCGGCACCGTGCTGGGGATGATCCTGGCGGTGATCACCGCGCTCTCGCTGCTCGAGGCGGCGGGCGGCCTCGACCTCGTCGTTCGCGTCGCGGAGCGGATCCTGCGCGGCAATCCGCGCTGGATCACGCTGCTGGCGCCGCTCGTGACCTACGTCCTGGTGCTGGCCTCGGGGACGCAGCACGTGATCTACGCGCTGCTGCCCGTGATCGCCGAGGTGTCGCGCAAGGCGAGCGTCCGCCCCGAGCGTCCGCTCTCGATGAGCGTGATCGCCTCGCAGCAGGGACTGATCGCCTCGCCGGTCTCGGCGGTCACGGCCGCTCTCGTGGTGACCCTCGCCGGCGGCCCGGCGCTGCCCCAGATCCTCCTCGTCGTGATCCCGGCGAGTCTCGTCGGTCTCGCGGCGGGAACGTTGTCGGTCGCGTTCCGGGGCGTCGAGCTCGTCGACGATCCCGAGTACAAGCGGCGGCTCGCCGAGGGCAAGGTCCAGGACGCCGCAGAGCGGCCCTCTCTCGACGCGAAGCAGCAGCGGCCGGCGGTCGTCGCCTGCGCGGTGTTCGTCGCGGCGATCGCCGCGGTGGTGCTGATCGGCATCTTCCCGGGCCTGCGGCCGATCTACGAGCAGACGAAGGAAGGCATCACGGAGACCGGCCAGGTCGAGATGGGACGGGCGACGATGATCGTGATGCTGGCCGCGGCGGGCCTGCTGCTGCTGCTCGCGAAGGCCGACCCCGAGAAGGCGATCAAGGGCAGCGTGATGAAGGGCGGGTTGACCGCGGTCATCTCCATCCTCGGCGTGTCGTGGATGGGCTCGTCCTTCTTCGAAGGCAACCGGACGGCCATCGTGGGCGCCATCTCCGCCACGGTGGAGACGCACCCGTGGGTGTTCGCGGCCGGGCTCTTCGTGCTCTCGCTCCTGCTCTTCAGCCAGGCCGCGGCCGTCGCGATCCTGGGGCCGGTGGCGGTCGCGATCGGACTGCCCGCGCCGCTCATCCTCGGCGCCTATCCGGCGGTGAACGGCAACTTCTTCCTGCCGACCTACGGGACGGTGCTCGCCGCCGTCTCCTTCGATCAGACCGGCACGACCCGCATCGGCCGCTACCTGCTCAACCACAGCTTCATGCGGCCGGGGCTGGTGGCGACGGCGACCAGCACCGTCGCCGCCCTCGGTCTCGCCCGGTGGCTCCTGTGAAGACTCCGGCTCCGATCCCGTTCGTTTGCCGCCGCGAGGCGGCATGGAGGTTGTCCATGACTCGACGTGTGAGCGTCGTTGCCCTCGTCCTGGGCGTTCTCGTCGCCCTGCCGGCTCGTGCCCAACAGCCCAAGCAGTTCCGGACCGAGAAGGACCTGCTCGGAGAGAAGCAGGTCCCGGCTGACGCCTACTACGGAGTCCAGACCGCGCGCGCGCTCGAGAACTTCCAGATCTCGGGAATCAACACGAACCACTATCCCGGCTTCTTCGAAGCCTGGGCCATCGTGAAGCTGGCCGCGGCGCGGGCAAACACCGACGTGGGGGCCATGTCGAAAGAGAAACTGGCGCTGATCGAGAAGGCGGCCCAGGCGGTACGGGACGGGAAGTACCACGACCAGTTCCGCACAGACTGGTACCAGGGCGGCGCCGGCACTTCCACGAACATGAACGCCAACGAGGTGCTCGCCAACGTCGGATTGGAGCTGGGCGGCCATCCCAAGGGCACATACACGGTCCTCGACCCGCACGACGACCTGAACATGTCGCAGTCCACGAACGACTCTTACCCCACCGCGATCAAGATCGCTCTCATCCTGCGCAACGCCAAGCTGGTGGCGGAGCTGGAGCAGCTCTCCGCATCCTTCCGGGCGAAAGGCAAGCAGTACCTGCAGATCGTCAAGATGGGCCGAACGGAGCTGCAAGACGCGGTCCCCATGACGGTAGGCCAGGAGTTCCACGCCTTCGCCGCATCGCTGGATGGCGAGATCCAACTCCTTCGCGACGCGGAGAAGTACCTCTACACGGTCAACATGGGGGCCACCGCCATCGGCACAGGTCTGAATGCTCCCAAGGGATACGCGGAGCGGTGCGCCTACCACCTCGCCCAGCTTACCGGCAAGCCCATCGTCCCCGCCGGCGACATGCTGGCCGCCACCTGGGACCAACAGGGGTTCGTGGTTTACTCGGGCGCGCTCAAGAGCGTTGCGATCAAGCTCTCCAAGATCGCCGCCGACCTCATTCTGCTGACCTCCGGCCCTCGCGCCGGGCTGGCGGAGATCAACCTGCCGGCCCTGCAGCCGGGCTCCTCGATCATGCCGGGCAAGGTGAATCCCGTCATCCCCGAGCTGGTGAACCTGGTCGCTTTCCGCGTGATGGGCAACGACTACACGGTGACCCTGGCCGCGCACAGCGGACAGCTGCAGCTGAACGCCTACGAGCCGGTGGAAGGTGTCGCGATGATGGAGTCGCAGCACCTCCTCCACACCACCTCGATGACGTTCCGCACCAAGTGCGTGGATGGGGTCACTCTCAACGAGAAGGTGCTCGCGCGCTACATGGAGACCACGGTGGGGATCGTGACCGCGCTCAACCCGGTGCTCGGCTACGAGAAGGCGAGCGAGCTGGCCGCCGAGGCCTACAAGTCGGGCAAGGGCATCCTGCAGATCGTGCGCGAGAAGAAGCTCCTGACCGAGGCCCAGATCCAGGAACTGCTCGATCCGGGCAAGCTCACCGGCCTGGATCCGAAGAAGTACGAGAACAAGGACTGAGGACGCAGCGCCTGCTCCGCGAGTCCTGAGACCGGGAAGGGTGGCCGTCGGGTAATGTAGGGGGGCAACCCCCATGCCGCCCGCTCACGACGACGACCTGGCCGGCCAGCGCACGCCCACGCGCGCTCGCCGCGCGGGCTGGCTCGCGCGCTTGCTGAGCGGCTTCACCTCCTCCTCGCCCGGCTCTTCCGGCGCCGCGGCGGGCGAAGCCGAGACGCCCGATCGGATCGGCCGCTACCGCATCCTGCACAAGCTCGGACAAGGAGGCATGGGGGTCGTCTACGCGGCCGAGGACCCGAGCCTCGGCCGGCGCGTGGCGCTCAAGACCATCACGCAGCCCGACGACGACAGCCGCCAGCGCTTCCGGCGTGAAGCCCGCGCCGCGGCGAGCGTCAGCCATCCCCACGCCTGCCAGATCTTCGAGATCGGCGAGGATGCGGGACGGCTCTTCATCGCGATGGAGCTGCTCGACGGCGAGCCGCTCGCCAAGAGGCTGAAGCGCGGGCCGCTGACGCTCGCCGAGACGGTGCGCCTCGGGCGGGAGATGCTCGCAGCGCTCGACGCGCTGCACGCGCAGGGAGTGATCCACCGCGACGTGAAGCCCTCGAACGTCTTCCTGACGTCTCGCGGCACGAAGCTCCTCGACTTCGGCCTGGCCCGGCCGCTTTCGAGCGACTCGGGGGGAGCCCTCTCGCTGGAGAGCGACCTCACGCGCTCCGGCCTGATCGTGGGCACTCCGCGCTACATGGCGCCGGAGCAGGTGCTGGGCGACCCGATCGACGCGCGCAGCGACGTCTTCGCGACGGGCGCCGTGCTGTTCGAGGCGCTGGCGGGGCGGGTCGCCTTCCCGGGCACGAAGGCCGTCGAGGTCATGCACGCGACGCTGCACGAGCAGCCGCCCGCTCTCGCCGGGCCCCCGGCGGTCGTCGCCTTCGATCGGGTGGTCCGCCGGGCCCTCGCCAAGTCTCCCGCCGAGCGCTACCCGACGGCGATCGCCATGTCCCGCGACCTCGAGGCGATCGCTCTCGGCGACTCCGGCGCGGCGGCGACGGCTCGCGCCTTGACCCGGCTCGTGGTGCTGCCGTTTCGCGTGCTTCGCCCCGATCCCGAGATCGACTTCCTCGGCCTCGCCCTGGCCGACGCGGTGTCGAGCTCGCTGAGCGGCATCGGCTCGCTCGTCGTGCGGTCGAGCGCGGCGGGCTCGCGCTTCTCCGTCGAGGCCCCGGACCTTCCGGCGCTCGCCACGCAGCTCGACGTGGACCTCGTCCTGCTGGGCACGCTCCTCCGCTCGGGAGATCGCCTCAGGGTCTCGACGCAGCTCGTGGAAGCCCCCGCCGGGACCCTCACCTGGTCGCACACCACGGAGTCCGAGGTCGGAGAGGTGTTCCGTCTCCAGGACGAGCTCGCGCAGGGGATCGTCGCGTCGCTCTCGCGCTCGCTCGGCGGCTCGGCCCCGGCCGAGCGCCCGGGAGAGACTCCAAAGAGCGCGCGCGCCTACGAGTACTACCTGCGCGCCAACGAGGTCGGCCGCGACCTGACGCAGCTGACCGTGGCACGGGACCTCTACCTGCGGTGCGTGGCGGAGGATCCCGGGTTCGCGCCGGCCTGGGCCCGCCTCGGGCGCGCGCACCGCATCATCGGCAAGTACCTCGAGATCCCCGAGCTCGCCACGCACCAGGCGCGCGCCGAGGAGGCTCTCTGCCGAGCCCTCGAGCTCAGCCCCAAGCTGCCGCTGGCCCACAAGCTCCTGGCGCACCTGGAGTCGGAGGTGGGCCGCGCCCAGGAAGCCATGGTGCGCCTGCTGCGCCTGGCCGGCGAGACGCGCAACGACGCGGAGCTGTTCGCAGGACTCGTGCACGCGTGCCGCTACTCGGGCCTGCTGGAAGCCTCGCTCGCCGCTCATCGCGAGGCGCAGCGCCTCGATCCCCACCTGCCCACGGGCGTCGTGCACACGCTCTGGCAGCTCGGCGACTTCGAGCGTCTCATCGAGCTCCAGGATGGAGAAGGCCAGACGGCGCGGTCATTCGCGCTCTTGGCGCTCGGTCGCCGGGAGGAGGCCATCCAGTCCTGGGAGTCGGTGGCCGCGTCCTACGATCCTCTGACGCCGGTGGTGCGGGAGTGGGTCGACGGCGTGCGTGACTTCCTCGCGCTGTCCGAGGGGAGCCGCTCGGCCGTGTTCAGGAACCTCGACGGGGCCTTCGACCCCGAGGAGATCTTCTTCGTCGGCACCCAGGCCGCACGGCTCGGTATGCCGGAAGCGACGGAGATCCTCGGCCGGGCCGTGGACGCGGGCTATCCGTGCTGGGACGCGCTCAATCGCCATCCCTGGATCACGCCGATCCAGGGGCAGCCCGGCTTCGCGGACGTCGTGCGTCGCGCCGAGCTGGCGCGGCAGCGGGCCGAAGCCGCCTTCCGCGAGGCCGGAGGCCTGACCCTGCTGGGGCTCGCGTGATTCTCGCGTCTGGTGTGCGCGCCCTGCTGCCGCTCGGGGCCTGCGCGGCGCTCCTCTCGACCACGCCGGCTGCAGCCAATGAGCTGTACTGGAAGTCGCTCGAGGTGGGAGCGACACTCGACGGCCAGGGCGTGCTGTACGTCGTCGAACGCCAGCACATGGTCTTCGCGGGGGACTGGAACGGCGGTGAGCGCAGGTTCGACCTCCGGCCTGGCCAGGAGGTCGTGCTGCGGAGCATGACGCGCGTCGACCCGGCCACCGGCGCGCGGCGCGAGATGCGCGAGGGGAGCCTCGACGATCTCGACCGCTACGCCTGTTTCTCGTGACCGGCGAGTCCGATCGTGCTTGAAGATCTCTGCTGGCAAGGCGGAGGTCTCGGCCTGGACCTCCGCTGACCGGTCCCTGGCTCAAACTCACGTGTCTTCGGGAGGTCTCGCGCGCGAGGGCCTCCCTTTGCCGCCGGCTGCTCTCCCCCCGGCTTCGGCCTGGGTGTGGAGATCAGCTGCCGAGTCTACAAGCCGAGACGGCCGCGGGAGTCGCCGCTCTACCGCCTCGTCGAGCAGCACCTCGACGAGCTGCTGCGAGTCTGGCCCACACGCTTTGCACGGCAGCACGGGCCGTTGCGCCCGGTGGTCGAGCGGGTGCTACGGGAGGTCCTGAAGTGCGGCCTTCTCAAGCACGGGTTCGCCAGGCACTGGTGCTCTGGGTGCCGAACGAGCGTCCTCGGTCCCTTCTCCTGCCGTGGCCGCAGTTTCTGTCCTTCCTGCGAGAAGAAGAAGCAGCTTCTGTGGGCCGAGTGGCTGTGCGACGAAGTGCTCCTGCCGGTCGCGCACCGCCACGTGGTGCTGACCATCCCACGCCTGCTGCGTCCGCTGTTCCGCCGCCGGCGCGAGCTGCTCGGCGAGCTCGCCCGCGCAGTGGCATCCCCACCTGCATCTCATCACCACCGATGGCGGCCGAACGCCCGAGGGCACGTGGCAGCCCATGCCGCAGTGGGCCTTCGGCTGATGACGTTGTTTCGCGAGCGGCTGCTCGGCAGCCTGCTCGACCAGTGCGCCATCTCGACCGAGCTGGTCAAAGCTCCTCGCCTGGCGACATCCCGGCTTCTCCGCCCACGTGAGCGACCACATCCCCGATCCGGGACAGCACCGCACGCTGTTCTACGGCGAGTACTCGAGTCGTGTCCGGGGCACGAGCGCGCCCGACGCCGCCCCAGCTGCCGTGGAAGAGGCGCCGCGGCGTCGCTGCTCTGCAAGCTGGGCCAGGATGATCGCGAAGGTCTACCACGTGGATCCGCTCGTCTGCCTCCGCTGCGGCCAGCGCATGAGCATCCTCGCCTTCGTGAGCGATCAGCACGCAATCGGCAGAATCCTCGAACACCTCGGCTTGCGCTCGTCGCAGCAGGACAAGCCCCCGCCCGCCCGCGCGATCCTCCGCGTCGCCGAGCAGGGGGAGGGTTGGGGCGTGCCGGCCTGCTGGGACTGAGCCGGGCTGGCTGGGTTGCCGGTTGCTGGTCCCAGCCCGCGGACCGGTCTGCCGCACCAGCGCCGGAGTAGCCCTTGTCGCCTCCCCAGCCATGCAACGCCGTTTCGCCAGCTCCCAACCGAGTCGGAGAGTGCCTCCCACGCCCACCCCGTCGGGCCACCGGGGCCGTCTATCCCCGCCTGACGCACCCGGCCGCGCATCAAACCACCTACGGATTGGGCGAGATCTTCAGTGCCTGCCGGAACGCCGCCAGGGCCTGCTTGCTGTCTCCCTTGCCGGCGAAGGCAATGCCCTGCAGAGTCCACAGCTGAGCGTTGCCTGGCGAGTCTCGGAGCGCCGAGCGGGTCAGCTCGACGGCCTTGTCGAATTCCCTGGCCCTCAACGCCGAGCCAATGGGCTCAGTCGGGTCGTCGTGCGTTTGCGAAAGGGCCAGCGAATGGCAAGCCAGCAGCGCAGTCAGGACACCCAGCTTCTTGAGTACAGCCATCGCGCATGCCGAACAGGCGTCGAATCTCTCCGGGCCCAGAATACGTCCGGGGAGAGGATCGCAGCGAGGGTTCGACGCCGATCCTCGACCGCGGCCGTCCGATCAGTCCGCCCCGGTCTGGGTGGTGTCCTGCGACAGCGAGCTGGAGTAGACGAGACGTTGTTGACCCACCCGGAACGAGTCGCCGTTGCGGAGGACGACCTCCTTTTCCAGCCGGTGTTCCTTCAGGTAGGTCCCGTTCTTGCTCCCGAGGTCCTCGAGCCTCGCCGCATCGTTCTCAATGACGATGCGGGCGTGCCGCCGCGACACGTCGGCCTCCTTGATGCAGACCGCAGCGTCCTCGTCGCGACCGATGATGCTCTCGCCGGGCTCGAGGGGGATCACGCGTCCTTCCCAGATCAGCCGGTGCACGAGGCCGCCCGGCCGCCGTACGCGTCCGGTCGCCATGGACGAGGACGGCAGGACGTCGTCGCCCGGGGCCCGAAAGGCATAACCGTAGCCGTAGACGGTGCGGAGGAACCGAGGCCGGTGAGGTTTGTCCCCGATCACGCCTCGAATCTCCACCACGAGGTTCGCCAGATTGGTTTCGACCACGAAGGTGCTCGGCCAGAGGAGGTCATGGAGGGCGGACTTCGAGAGCGCCTTCGGACGGTTCTCCACAAGGGCCTCCAGGAGCTGATAGGCCTTGGGCGAGAGGTGCATGGCCTCGCCGCCACGCAAGAGCTCGCGCGCGTCGGAGTCCAGGACGAAACGGCCGAAACAAAACCGCATCGAACAGTTCGGCTGAGCGTGACTCTACGTGGCCCTTTCGAGTCACGCAAGCTGTTCGGTCGCGGTCCCGAGCCCGAGCCCGAGCTGAGAAGAACCTGACAAAGAACCTGAACCACCCCTGAAACGCCGGCGGACCGGCCTCCTATCTTCCACCCGTGCACCGAGCGATCTGCGCGAGGGCGCGTCGACGACCGGTGGAAGGAGGTCACCATGCGTAGCGTCATAGGGAGGAGTGTCTACTCCGCCATGGCCCTGGTGTCGGTCTTGATGCAGGGCGCGTGTGGCACCCGCGCAAGCGGGGATATCACGGGCAGCGATCCCGGGTCGGAGCCCCGTGCTTCGGGGCCGGTGCCCCAGAACATGGGGGGGACGTGGATTGGAACCAACCAGAGCGTGCAACTGATCTGGCGGCTGAGCCAGGACGGCGAGGATGTCACCGGGACCGGCCAGGCCATCGGGAGCGGGTGGACCGGTCGTGACGGGCGCGTGGAAGGCAAGATCACCGGCTCGAGGTTCACCTTCTCCGAAACCCATCCTGCCGGCAGCCTGACCGTGGCCGGCTGCTCGGCGGAGCTTGCGGGAGACCTCGAGGTCCGCACGGTCCAGGCGCCGGAGCATCCCACCACCACACCGCCGTATTACCCCCCGTATTACCCGCCCCCCAACAACCCCCCATCGACGATCACCCGGACGATGATGTCCGGCGTCGTCCATGGTACGGCGTGCGGCACCGCGTTCAGCGAGATGCTGAGCATCTACAAGGAATGAGCTCTCATCGGATGTGCTAGGTCGGGCTTGCTGTCGGTCCAAGGGAATGCGCATTGCCCGGCAGCAAGCCTGCCCCAGCCGCTGCTTCCGGCCGGAGCCGCGCTCGGGGGTCACGGAACCGGCGCGTTGATCGGGACCTCGTCCCTTTCGGGGTTCGTTTGACCTGGCGCAATGGGAGGTGAAATGAACTCTGGAGATCAAGACCAACCGAATCGGCGTCAGGGCGATGAGCAGCGCCTCACGCGGCGGCGGCTCTTGCAGGTCCTGGGGACCGCCGCGGCGGCGGCGGCGCTCGAGGAAGAGCTGCGCGATCGGAGCGCCCTGGCCGCCCCCACCGCGGCACCGAGCGCGCCCGCACTGCTGGCGGCAGCGCCGGTCGCTCTCCACCCAGTGGCGCTCCGCGCGCCAGCCGTTCGGTCTGACGGCGGTGCGGTTGCTCGATCGGCCGTTCAAGGACGCGCAGGACCGGGACGGCCGATACCTGTTGTCGTTGGAGCCCGACCGGATGCTGCACAACTTTCGCGTCAACGCCGGGTTGGTGCCCAAGGCCCCCGTCTATGGTGGGTGGGAATCGGTAGAGACCTGGGCAGACATCCGGGCGCCCGGCCATACTCTCGGACACTGTCTGACCGCTTGTGCGCTGATGTACGCCTCGACCGGTAACGACGAGTTCAAGAAGCGCTGCGATTACATCGTGCGGGAACTTGAGGAGTGCCAGACCGCCGCAAAGACCAGACTGATCAACGCGTTCCCCGACAACACCACCCAGATCGACAACCTCGTGAGGCGGCAACGGGCGACGGGTCTCGCCATGCCGGAGGCGACGGAGATCCTCGGCCGGGCCGTGGATGCGGGCTATCCGAGCTGGGACGCGCTCGTGCGCCATCCCTGGATCACGCCCATCCACGGGCGGCCCGGCTTCGCGGACGTCGTTCGTCGCGCCGAGCTGGCGCGGCAGCGGGCCGAGGCCGCCTTCCGCGAGGCCGGCGGCCTGACCCTGCTGGGGCTCTCGTGAAGCTCGCGTCTGGTGTGAGCGCCCTGCTGCCGCTCGGGGCCTGCGCCGTGCTCCTCTCTGCCACGACGGCTTCGGCCCGCGAGCTTTACTGGAAATCGCTCGAGGTGGGGGCGACGCTCGACGCTCAAGGCGTGCTGCATGTCGTCGAGCGCCAGCACATGGTCTTCACGGGGGACTGGAACGGCGGTGAGCGCTTGTTCGACCTGCGGCCTGGCCAGGAGATCGAGCTGCACGGCATGACGCGCATCGACCCGGCAACCGGCGCGCGGCGCGAGCTGCGCGAGGGGAACCTCGACGACCTCGACCGCTACGCCTGGTTCTCGGACCGCGTGCTGCGCTGGCGCAGCCGGCTCGCCGACGATCCTCCGTTCGAGCGCACGGAGATCGTCTACGACGTGGCCTACTCGCTCTACGGCGCGCTCGTGGAGACGGGCGGCCACTATGCCCTGAACCACGACTTCGCCTTCGCCGACCGGACGGGCGACATCGAGGACGTCGTGGTCACGCTGCGCATCGACCCTGCCTGGCGTGTGGACGGGCCCCGGGAGCAGACCTTCCGTGGGGGGCGCCTGCCTCCGGGCCAGGGCTACGTCGTTCGGACGGAGCTCGAGTGGAGTGGCGCGGGCGAGCCCGCGCTGCAGCGGACCTCACCGCACCAGTCCCGCCTGCTGCTGGCGCTCGCGGGCGTGCCGCTGCTGCTCGTCGTCCAGCTCCTGGCGAGCGAGTGGAGCCGCGGCCGCTTCGCGCGGCTCACACCCCAGGCCGTCTCGCAGCCGGGCTGGCTCGAGCAGAACCTGCTCCGCCATCCGGCCGAGCTGGTCGGGGCGGTCTGGGACCGCGGCGTCGGGTCCGACGAGGTGGCGGCGACGATCGCGCGGCTCGCCGGCGAAGGCAAGCTGGAGACGCGCGTGGACGGCGAGCAGGAGCTGCACATGAGGCTCAAGGCGGCCCGGGCCACGCTCGGCGGCCACGAACGGGCGCTCGTGGACGGCTTCTTCTTCGACGGCCGCAGCGAGACGAGCACCACCGACGTGCGAGGTCACTACAAGTCGAAGGGTTTCAACCCTGCGAGCGTCATCCAGCCTGCGCTGGAGGCGCAGGCGAAGGAGCTGGTCGGACCCCCCGCGCGAAGCAAGTGGCTGCCGCTCTGGCTGCCGACGCTCGTCGCGTTCGCCTGGGGCGTGTACGTGCTCTGGGTGGCCGCGCCGGCGACGGCCGAGGGCCGCGTCCCGCGCTTCCTCGGCATCCTGCTTCCCCTGATGGTGCTGTGCGGCATCGCCTCGGCGATGGCGGCGTCCTGGCGGGGCCGGATCGACCGCGGCCTCGGGGGCGTCCTCGGGTTCCTGATCCCGAGCGGGCTCATGCTCCTCTTGGCCGGCGCCGTCGTCACCGGCTTTCGGGGCGTGCCGCTCCTGTCGCGCGTCTTCAGCTCCGGCTTCGGCTTCGACGTCCGGCTGGGCGCCGCGCTCCTGGCTCTCGCGCTCTTCAACAGCGTGATCAACCAGGCCCGCTCGCGCGAGCGGGCGCAGGGGATTGCGTTGCGCAAGCGGCTCGCCTCGGCGCGCCGCTACTTCCAGCGGGAGCTGGATCGGCCCAAGCCCGCCCTGCGCGACGAGTGGTTCCCCTACGTGCTCGCGTTCGGCCTCGACAAGGACGCACGGGACTGGTTCAAGGCCTATGGCGGACAGTCGGCCGGCGACTCGGAGACGTCCACCTGGACGAGCTCGAGCTCGTCGTCCTCGTCCGGCGGTGGCTCGTCGAGCAGCGCACCGACGGGTTGGAGCGGGGGCGGCGGCTCGTTTGGCGGGGCCGGCGCCACCGCGACGTGGGCGCTCGCGGCCAGCTCCCTCGCGGCCGGCGTGGCCGCTCCTTCGTCGTCCGGAAGCTCGAGCGGCGGTGGCGGCGGGGGAGGCGGCGGCAGCAGCAGCGGCGGTGGCGGCGGCGGAGGCTGGTAGCGGCGGTCCGCGGCGGGCGTCGAGGGTTGACGGCACGACACCTGTGTATGACAATCTGTCGTACGCAGTGGAGGCGCGTCGTGGGTCGCATGCTGAGCGTTCGGATCGGCGAGAAGACAGGGCGCGCGGTGGCCCGGCGTGCCCGCGCGAGCGGCCGCACGGAATCGGCGGTCGTCCGCGACGCGATCGAGGCGTACCTCGGTGACGAGACGGGAGAGACGCCGTACCCGGCTCTGCGCGACCTGATCGGAATCGTCGCCGAGGGTCCGGCGAACCTCTCCGTCCGAAGCGGGGACAAGGTGCGCCGGCTGTTGCACACGCGCCATGCCCGCCGCAAGTGATCCTGATCGACACCGGCCCGATCGTCGCGCTCTTGCGCCGGCCGGATCAGCACCACGAGCGCTGCGTCGCGACGCTGCGGGGCCTTCGTGAGCCACTCGCCACCGTTTGGCCCGTCGTCACCGAAGCGATGTTCCTGCTGGCGGATCGGCCCGACGTCCAGGCTGCCCTCTGGCGAAGCTTCGAGAGCGAGGCGATCCGGCTTCTGCCGCTGGGCCACGGCGACATTCCGCGGATCCGTGAGCTGATGTGGAAGTACCGCGATCGCCGCATGGACTTCGCGGACGCCGCGCTCGTGCGCGTGGCCGAGCGCGACGGGATCGACACCGTCTTCACGGTGGACCGCAGGGACTTCGCGGTCTACCGTCTCTCGGGCCGGCGGCGGATCACGATACTGCCTTGAACGCGATGCTGGTAGCGGCGGTCGTGCTTGACGTATGCCTGTCTGGTCGCTAATGTATGCATATGGGGGAGAGAACGGCGCGGGCACCTCGGCTGAAGCGCAAGTCGTTCTTCGTCGACCCGAAAACCGTGACCCGTGCGCGCAAGGCGCTCGGTGTCGGGACCGACGCCGAGGCGGTGCGACTGGCCCTCGAGCGCGTTGCCGAGTCGGAGCGATTCTGGCGTTACATGAGGAATAGTCGAGGCTCGCTCGAGCCGGGGAGCTTCGAGACACCCTGACGTGTGGGCCGTGATCGACACGAGCGTGTACGTGGACCACTGGGAGCGTGGGCTCCACGCCGACGCCCTCGATCGAGTCCGGCAGGCCTTCATCGTGCGTCACTCGGCGGTGGTCCTTTCGGAGTTGCGCCGGGGAGCACGGACTCGTCAGGCGGAGCGCGCGGTGGCACGGCTGCGACGGCTGGCCCATCAGGTCTGGCAGCCGGCGTCGGAGGACTGGTGGGAAGCCGGCCAGCTCATCC
This sequence comes from uncultured Acidobacteriota bacterium, assembly GCA_963740655.1. Lineage (GTDB taxonomy): Bacteria > Acidobacteriota > Vicinamibacteria > Fen-336 > Fen-336 > DATBSL01. Next base: position 666,132 of record CAVUFF010000006.1, on the reverse strand, counting down.
GAACGGTGGGCGACGCGAACGGCTGGGGCCCCGGCAAGCGGAGGGAATTCCAGAACGACGCCCTCATCGCGTTGACCGCACGCCGACACGGGGCTGCGGTCGTCACCGCGAATCGGGCAGACTTCGAGCGGCTGGCCGACGCCGTGGGGATTCCCGTGCTGTTCGTGTGAAGACTCGGCGCATTCGCTGCGGCGGCCGCCTCGCCGGACGGGAACGAGCTCTACTTCCTCGGCGAGCACACGACCAGACGGAGTTCTGCCCGATGGTGACGCCCGACGGAGGCCACGCGATAACCTGTTGACACAAGGCTACCCGACCGGTCTACGTTTCTAAGCGGGCGACATGAGGGACCTCGCGACACTGCGGCGTGGGCGGAAGTCGTTCGAGCAGCGGGCGTGGGCCGAGTCGTATCGGCTACTGCAAGGCGCCGATCGTGGCGCAGCACTCGACGCCGAAGACCTCGAGCGACTCGCGATCGCGGCCCACCTGCTGGGCCGGGATGACGAGTGCGAGACCGTCACCGCACGCGCGCATCAGGCCTTCCTCGATCGCGGAGACCCTGAAGGGGCCGCTCGAGCGGCGTTCTGGCTCGGCTTTTCCCTCATGGAACGGGGCGCCATCGCTCCCGCATCCGGCTGGTTCGTGAGAGCCGGCCGTCTCTTGGACGAGGGGCAGCTCGACTGCGCCGTCCGCGGCTATCTGCTGATCCCGGCCGCCATCAAGTGCATCGTGCAGGGTGATCCCGCCGCGGCGCACGCCACATTCAGCCAGGCGGCGGAGATCGCTCGCCGCTTTGCCGATCGCGATCTGGCTTCGGTGGCCTGCCACGGACGTGGTCGCGCACTCATCCGCCTCGGACGCATCGCCGAAGGTGTCGCGCTGCTCGATGAAGCGATGGCTGCGGTGGTCGCGGGTGAGGTGACCCCACTCGTGGCCGGCGATGTCTACTGCAGCGTGCTCGAAGGCTGTCGGGAGACGTTCGATCTGCGGCGCGCGTATGAATGGACGGCCTCGCTCGCAAAGTGGTGCGCGAGGCAGCCCGATCTCGTGCGCTATCGCGGCGAATGCCTGCTCTACCGCGCCGAAGTCCTGCAGCTACGGGGCCAGTGGAGCGAGGCCGCGCGCGACGCACGGGGCGCGTGTGAGCTGCTGATCTCGCGGGCGGCGGCGGGAGCGGCGTTCTATCGGTCGGGCGAGATCCATCGACTTCGCGGCGAGTCCACCAGGGCGGAAGAGGCCTACACGCGTGCGCACGAGCGTGGACGCAAGCCGCAGCCAGGACTGTCGCTGCTCCGCCTGGCGCAGGGCCAGATCGACGCGGCGGCCGCGTCGATCCGAAGCGCTCTGCTCGATACCCAGGAACAGATCGGTCGCGCCAGGATGCTGCCTGCAGCCGTCGAGATCCTGCTGGCCGCTGCCGATCTCGCTGCCGCGCGCGCCGCTTGCGCAGAGTTGTCGGAGATCGCCCGCGCCTTCGCTGCGCCGCTGCTGGCCGCAGCGTCCGCGCACGCCGCCGGCGCGGTGCTGCTGGCGGACGGCGACATCGAAGCGGCCTCGACATCACTGCGGCAGGCGTGCGGGACCTGGCGCGAGCTGGAGATGCCGTACGAAGAAGCGCAGACCTGCCTGCTGCTGGCCGCCGTCTGTGAACGGCGAGGCGATCAGGACGGCCGCCGCCTCGAGCTCGAAGCGGCGCGCCGACGCTTCCAGCAGCTCGACGCCGCGCCGTGGCTCGCGCGCGTCGCCGCGGAGTCGCAGCGCGCCTCGCATCAGCGGATCGGCTCGCTCAGCGAACGCGAGGCGCAGGTGCTGCGGCTGCTGGCGGCAGGCAAGACCAATCGCGCCATCGCCGAAGAGCTCTTCATCAGCGAAAAAACCGTCGCCCGGCACGTGAGCAACATCTTCGACAAGCTTGGCGTGTCGAGCCGTACGGGCGCGACCGCCTGGGCGTTCCAGCACCACCTCGTCTGAGGCGTACGCAGAAATACCCAATTTCGGAGCTTCGCGATTTTGGGTATTCCGTCGGATGTCATCGCCTCCGGCCTCCGCTAACGTCGCTGTCGACGCGGAGGCTCAAATGTACGACGCCATCATCGTCGGCGCGCGCTGTGCGGGCTCCCCGACCGCCATGCTGCTGGCGCGACAGGGGTGGAAGGTCCTGCTCGTCGACAGAGCCACCTTTCCGAGCGACACGATCTCGACGCACATCCTCTGGCCCCACGGCGCCGAGATCCTGGCGCGCTGGGGTCTCCTCGACTCGCTGGCGGCGACAGGTGCACCGCCGATCTGCCGGCAGATGACGTTCGATGTCGGCCCGTTCGCGCTGCGCGGCGCCATTCCCGACGCCAACGACGGCATGGGCGGATTCTGTCCGCGTCGCACTGTGCTCGACGCTCTGCTGTCGAATGCAGCGGCCGAGGCCGGCGTCGAGGTTCGCGAGGGCTTCATCGTCGACGAGCTGGTGACGGCCGGCGACAGCGTCGTCGGCGTCCGAGGCCATGGAAGGGATGCAAAGCGTGTCGAGGAGCGCGCCCGAATCGTGATCGGCGCCGACGGCGTGAGCTCCTTCGTCGCACGAGCGGTGCAAGCCGCGGAGTACGACGTTCGACCGGTCGCGGCCTGCGGCTACTATTCGTACTTCAGCGACGTCAGGCAAGACGATATCGAGCTGTACGTTCGGGACCACCACGCTTTCGGTGGCGCGCCAACCAACGCTGGTCTCCACCTCGTCATGCTGAACTGGCCGGCCAGGGAGTTTCCGGCCGTGCGCGCCGACATCGAGGGCTACGTCTGGCGGGCGCTCGAGTCCGCTCCCGACTTCGCGGCCCGTGTGCGCGAGGGCCGTCGCGAAGAAAAGTGGTACGGCACGGCAGGCGTGCCCGGCTTCTTCCGCAAGCCGTATGGCAAAGGATGGGCGCTCGTCGGCGACGCGAGCTACAACAGGGATCCGATCACCGCGCAGGGCATCAGCGACGCATTCATCGAGGCCGAGATGCTCGCAACGGCCCTCGGCAACGCGTGGTCCGGTGTCGGCACGCTCGAAGACGGATTGGCGGCCCACGAGTCGGCGCGCAACGAACGCGTTCGACCGATGTACGAGTTCACCAGCCAGCTCGCGGCACTCGAGCCGCCTCCGCCCGAGATGCGGGCCCTCTTCGGCGCGCTGCATGGCAACCAGGACGCCACCAACGCCTTTCTGTCTGCAATCACCGGCGCCATTCCCCTGCCCGCGTTCATGTCGAGCGAGAACGTCGGCCGCATCATGGCTGCCGCGAGGGACGTGGAGTTCCGCAGCTGAGCGCGATCGGAGAGAGGAGCGACGTCATGTACGTGATCCGCGAGGTCCTGAACTGCAAACCCGGGAGGGTCCGCCAGATGGTGGAGAAGTTCACACAGATCTCGATGGTGATGAAAGAAATGGGGCACGAACCGATGCGCATCCTCACGGACGTGACGGGCGAGCCCTATTGGACCGTCGTCGCCGAGGCGAGGGTCGAGACGATCGACGACTTCTTCGCCATGGAGCAGAAGCTCACGAGGAATGAGACGCTTCGGAAAGCCTTGGCCGACTATCACGACCTCGTCGACCGCGGTCGCCGTGAAATCTATCGACTCGAGAGCTGACGCCCTTTCCGGCCGCATGAGCGATCAGCAGCTCGGAACCGTGGTGATCGGCGGAAGCCAGTCCGGTCTGGCGGTCGGCTATTGCCTCAAGCAACACCGGCTGCCGTTCGTGATCCTCGACGAGAACGACCGGATCGGGGATGCCTGGCGGAAGCGGTGGGATTCGCTGCGCCTGTTTACGCCGGGCCGCTACGACGGGTTGCCGGGGATGGCGTTTCCGGGATCGCCATCCTCGTATCCGACCAAGGACGAGGCCGCCGACTATCTCGAGGCTTATGCCCGCGAGTTCGAGCTCCCTTTCCGAACCGGGGTCAAGGTCGACAGGCTGTCCAAGGCCGGGGATCGATTCGAGGTGGGCTGGGGCGGGCACACGCTTCTCGCCGAGAACGTCGTCGTGGCTACCGGCGCGTTCAACACCCCGAGGGTTCCGGCATTCGCACGCGAGCTGGACGCGAGCATCGTGCAGCTCCACTCCAAGGAGTACCGCAACCCATCTCAGATCCGGAAAGGAGCAGTGCTCGTCGTGGGCGCCGGGAACTCCGGGGCGGAAATCGCGATCGAGCTCGCTCCCCATCACAAGACATGGCTATCCGGCCCGGACACGGGGCAGGAGCCCGCCCGCGCCGGAAGTCGTCTCGATCGCCTGGTCACGCCGCTCATGTGGCTCGTGGCGACGCGGTTGACGGTCAAGACGGCGCCGGGACGGAAGCTCCGCGACCACTTCACCGACCCCCCGCGCGGAATCCCTCTGGGGCGCGTGCGACGAAAGGACTTTGCCCCCGCAGGTGTCGAACGAGTGCCGCGAATGACCGCCGTGAGGAATGGGTATCCCGTGCTCGAGAATGGAAGTGTCCTGGAGGTGTCGAACGTCGTCTGGTGCACGGGATACGCACCCCACTACGACTGGATCGATCTCGCGCCGCGAGCCCACAACGGCCTTCCCATTCACGATCGGGGCATCGTCGAGTCGTGTCCAGGTCTCTACTTCGTCGGGCTCCTCTTCCTCTACTCGCTGAGCTCGGCCCTGTTGGGCGGTGTGGGACGCGATGCCAGGCACATCGTCGAGCACATCGTCTCAACGCGGGCCCGCAAGAAGTCTCCTACTCGGCCCTGAGCGCGTCGCTCGGATCGACGCCTGCGGCCCTTCGCGCAGGCAGGTAGGTTGCACACGCCGCCGCGCCCGCCACCGCGCAGACCACGATCGCGAGCGTCGCCGGATCGGCTGGCGTGACGCCGAACAGCAGGCCCGAGATCCAGCGGCCGAGCGCGAGAGCGCCGGCCAGCCCGGCGCCCAGGCCGACCAGGGTCAGCACGGCGCCTTCGCGCACGAACAGCCACACGACGTCGGCAGGCGAAGCGCCGATCGCCAAGCGAAGACCGATCTCTCTCCTCCGCTGACCGACCAGATACGCGAGCACACCGTAGACGCCGACGACCGCCAGCGCGACCGCGACCGCGGCAAAGCCCAGGAGCACGAGCATGGTGAACTGGCGTCCAGCGAGCGACGCGTCGACGAGAGCGGGGAGCCCGCTGACGTTGGCGAGGGGCAGCAATGGATCGAGCCCGGCTACGTCACGCCGAAGCGCGGGAATGGAAGCCGTCCGACCCGCGGACGTCCGCACGGCAACGGTGAAGGCGTCCACCGCATGCTGCTCGTACGGCAGGTACAGCTCTGCCGGCGCGTCCTCGTCGAGGCCGCCGTACTTGACGTTCCCCACGACGCCGACGATCGTCTTCGGTCCATTGCGCGCGTCGCGCGCGAGCTCCGCACTGACTCGAATCCGTTGTCCAACGGGATTCTGTCCCGGGAAGTATCGGTGTGCGGTCCGTTCGTTGATGAGGACGACCTCCGGACTCGTGGCCGTGTCACGCCCGTCGAATGTTCGTCCGGCGCGGACCCCGATCTTCATCAGCTCGAAGTATCTGGGGCTGACGATCCGCAGGGAGGCGTTCGGCATCGATGCCGAGTCCGGCTCCTCTCGACCTTCGAGACGGAAGCCCGTGATGGCGTTGAGATCGCTCGTGAAGGGAAGCCCCAGCGCCACCGCCGCCGCTTCGACGCCGGGTTCCGCCTCCAGTCGCGAGACGAGCTCGGATACGAACGCTCGCGGGCTCGCGGGATCCGAATACCGGGCGGCCGGCAACGACAGGCTGAACGTGGTGACGCCGTTCGCTTCGAAGCCAGGCTCGACGTGCTGGAGCTGGACGTAGCTGCGAATCAGCAAGCCCGCGCCGACCAACAGCATCGCCGCGCCCGCCAGCTCCGAGATGACGAGAGCCCGCCGAGCGCCCGGTTCCGCCCGTGCCGACGTCGCCACGGTTACTCAAGCGAAGGCCGGCCGACCGACCTCCTCCGGATGCCGTCAGGGCCGGCGTCAGCCCAAACGCGACGCTCGTCACGAGTGTCATCGCCAGGCTGAAGGCCAGCACGTGCATGTCGACCGACAGATCCGCAAGACGCGGGATCGACGCCGGCCCGAGCCGCACCAGCGCGCGCACGAACGCGAAGGCGAGACCGGCACCGGCAACTCCGCCGAGCATCCCCAGCACGAGGCTCTCGGTCAGCAATTGCGCGATCAGCTGGCGCCGGCTCGCGCCGAGGGCCGCCCGCACGGCGACCTCGCGGCCGCGGGCCTGTCCCCGCGCGAGCAGCAGGTTCGCGACGTTCGCACAGGCGATGAGCAGCACGAGCGTGACGGAGCCGAACAGGGCCACGAGCGTCGGGCGAATGTCGCCAACGATCCGCTCGTGCAGCGGCGTGGCCAAGAGCGTCGAGTCTTTCTCGGTCCCGGGAAACTCCATGGCCAGGCGATCGGCGACCGTTTGCAGCGCGGTCGTCGCCTGGCGGGGCGACACGGTGTCCTTCAAGCGCGCCAACACCTGCACCCATTGCGCGCCGCGCGCCTCGGGTGCGAGGTCGCGCGGGATGAAGATGAGCGGCTGCCAGAACTCCGCGGTGGCGGGAAACCGGAGGGCGGCGGGAGCGACCCCGACGATCGTCACGGTCTTGCCGTCTAGCGTCGTCGTCGAGTTCACGACGTCCGGGCGAGCGCCGAACCGGCGCCGCCAGAGGCCGTCCGCGAGCACGACCTGATTGCCGTCACCCTGAGCGTCGCCTTCCAGGAACGCGCGACCGAGCGCCATCGAGACGCCCAGCACGTCGAAGTAGTTCCAGGAGACTCTCGCGCCCTGGAGCCGTTCCGGGTCGCCGAGATCGGTCATGTTCGCGGTGATCGGCGCCACGGCAGCTGCCCCGGCAAAGGCTTCGCTCGGGCCCACCAGGTCGCGAACGTTCAGTGGGGAGAGCCATGGTGAGACGCTTCCCCGGTGTCCGTAGAAGAGGCTGACCAAGCGACCGGGATCACGATAGGGCAAGGGTCGAAGCAGCACGCCGTACACGATCGTGAAGACCGCCGTCGTCGTGCCGATGCCGAGCGCCAGGGTCAGGATCGCCACGCCGGTGAACGCGGGCGGCCGCCGCAGGAGCCTCCACGCATGACCCAGGTCCCGAAGCCAGAGGCTCAAGAGCACCCTCCTCGACGGACGTGCACGATTCGACAGACGGACGTCCGGTTGTCCGTTTGACGCCGGTGCGGCCGAGAAGGTTGACTGGCCTCGTAGATCCGAGCAGGGCAAGGCCGGGGGCCTGACCCTGCTCGGGCTTTCGTGATCTACCGCCTCACGACCAGCGAATCGGCCAGCCGCACGCGGTAGCGCGCCCCCGCCGGGATCACGACCTCGGGGCCACGCGTGGCGAGCACGACGCCGGTACCCGTCGCGCCGCCGATCAGCGCACCCTTGGCGGCTCCGCCCTTGCCGTCGGCGATGGCCCCGACCAGAGCGCCCGCGCCCGTTCCGCCGCCGATGATCGCGGCATCCTTCTTCGCCCCGCTTCGCCCCTGCACCCCAAGGCGGTTGGTGGAGACGCGGTGTAGGCGGCCGTTGACCTCGACGCTGTCGAAGGAGACGGCGAGGTACGAGCGCCCCTTGACCTTGCCGGCGCGATGCGCGGAAAGGACTCGTCCCCTGAGCTCGCTGCCGGCGGGGATCACAATGCGACCGTCGTCGTCGAGCACGTTTTCACGGACCACCGCCAGGACCATGTCCTCAGCGCGGCTGCTCGCCGACGAGATCGTGGTCTCGAACCGGACGGGGAGCACGGTGCCGGCAGGGAGGGTCGCCTCGCGGGCGGCCAGCACCGGCAAGACTGGGAAAACTGCGGCCATCCCTACGAGAGCGAGGGAAACCACGCCGAGTTCAGCTGCCCTGCGGATCATGGAGCACCTCCTCCAAGACGGGGCCTCGTCGCCCCACGCTGGTACAGAGGGGCAAGACCCGGGCCTATTCGCCGGCCGGGTGATCGACGTCACCAAATCGACCTATCCACTAATCCATCAATGGGTTAGCGAGGGCAGCGTTTAGCGATCAAAGGATCTCGCAGCTTCTCTGGCTGACCTCTCCCGAGGACAGGTGCCTCGCCTGGCTATTCGCGCTGCAGCGCGACGATCGCTCCTGGATGGACGAGTACGTCAAGGCCTCGTCCAAGTGCAGCCGCAATCGCCAGAGACAAGGAGGTCGACGTCAGAAGCCTATGGACAGCGCAAGACCTACTCCGCCGCTCCGCGGAGGCGATGGTGAAACGGTCAGCTGGACACGGCCGGGAGCCCTGACCTCCCATTTCTCGCCGGGCCCAACCGCCAGGCCAATGACCGCACCCAGAGCGGCGCCCACCAGGCCGACACCGCCGGCGCTTGCCGGGCGCGGTATGCAGACGAAGCTTGGGGCGTCAGGAGCATCACAGTCGTCGCCAGCCGCGTATCCGAGAGCTGCACCGACGCCAAGGCCCACGAGCGCGCCGATCCCCGCGGCCTTTCCCCTTCGGCTCCTCCTCGTGTTGACTTCGAACCGCGTGACGTCGCGGCGGGGTATCTCGACGACCTCCGACGAACCCTCCCGCCGAAGCTTGAGCGTCGTTTCCTCGAGGGCCACCAGGCTTCCGGTCAGCGGCTTGCTGGTGAGGGCTGGAGCTGTGACTCGAACGCGTCTGGCCCCGGTAGGTGCCCCGCTCGAGTCCGCCGATGCCGTAGCGCCCCAAACGGTTGCCAGGCTCGCGAGGATGAACGCCGACTTTCGATCGCCCCGTCGCAGGTGCAGCTGCATCGTGCCCTCCGCGAACTCCGATGCACAGTTGACGGACGCGCGAGCGCGGTTTCGGACGCGAGGTAGGCCGTGGCCTATCGCGGGTCCTGGACGCGGCGGGCGTAGGAGCGCCCCTCGCCCCAGTTGAAGTCGGCGATCCCCGACGTATGCGTCAGCAGGTGGGCACCCCGCCAAAGCCCATCGCTAGTCGTCGCACCGCGCGCGCCGTCGGGATCGACGCGATACCTGCCCCTAGAGTGGGAAAAGCCTCGGCCTTGTCCGTCCACCAGTCAAGCGATTCGCCATGGACCAAGGAGGCGCCATTGGTGAGGACGAGGCTGCTCGCCGCCGCTACGGGAGCGCTCATCGCGTGCGGCGCCTGCAGCAGCACCCCGACCGGCCACGGCTGCGCGACGAACGTTTCGGCGCTGGCCTGGAGCATCTGGGTCACGCCCGTGCTGAATGCGACCGAGCTGAAGGTCGGCGAGGAGCTGAACCTCGGGCTCCTGACGTTCAACATTGGCTGCACCACTCCGAGCTACGACGAGGTGTGGAGTCAGTCGAATCCGACGGTCGCACGCCTCACCCTGCACTCGAATGGCAACGGGGTGACGCTGCGCGGGCTGGAGCCGGGAACGACGGTGGTCACAGGCGAAGCCGTCGGGGCGGACGGAAAGCACGGCCAGGCGAGACAGACGTTTCGCATCCTGCCCTGAGTTGGACGCCGTCGAAATCGAATTGCATCAAGCGCTTGCGAGTCTCCTGAAGCGGACCTGCCCGGGCAGGGCGCCCGGATAGACTGGCCGCGGTGAGGTTTCTCCATACCGCCGACTGGCACATCGGGAAGCCTCTCCGCGGCCGCTCGCGGATGGACGAGTACGCGAAGGCCCTCGACCAGGTCGCCGCGATCGCGAAGGACAGGGAAGTCGACGCCGTCCTGATCGCCGGCGACGTCTTCGACTCGCCGGCGCCGCCGCCCGAGGCCGAGAAGCTCGTCTACAACTTCCTTGCCAAGCTCGTCTCCGAGCGGATCCAGTGCGTCCTCATCGCCGGCAACCACGACCACCCAAGAAAGCTCGACGCGCTCGCGGCGCTCCTCGAAAGCCTCGGCATCCACGTCCGCCACGAGGTCCGCCCGCCCGACCAGGGCGGCGTCGTCAGCCTCCGCTCGAGGGACGGGAAAGAAGAAGCCAAGGTCGCCGTGCTGCCGTTCGTCGCCGAAAGGAAAGTCGTCGACGCCTGCCTGGTGATGGACGCCGAGCACAAGTGGTACGAGGAGTACGGACGGCGCATCGAGCAGATCCTGGCGGCGCTCGTGAAGGGCCTGCCGCTCACGACCGTCAACATCGTCCTCGCGCACCTGCTGGTGGACGGCGCCCGCGTCGGGACGGGGGAGCGCGAGCTGCACCTCGGCCAGATCTACGGCGTCAACCCGCAGCAGCTGCCGTCGAGCGTCCAGTACATCGCCCTCGGCCACCTGCACCGGCCGCAGGAAGTCCTCGCCCCCGCGAAGACGCTCTACCCCGGCTCGCTCGTCGAGCTCGACTTCGGGGAGGAGCAGCAGGACAAGAGCGTCGTCGTCTTCGAGGCGCAGCCGCAGAAGGCGCCGAAGATCGAACTCGTTCCGATCACGGCCGGAAAAAGGCTGCGGACGGTCACCGCCAAGCTCGACGAGCTCGAGCGCTACGCGAGCGAGTGGACCGACGACTACCTGCGCGTGCGCGTGAAGGCCGACGGCCCGACGCCCGGCCTCGCCGAAAGAGTGAAGGAGCTGCTCCCGAACGCTCTCGACGTGACGGTGGACCACCCGCGCGACCCCGCCCAGCCCAAGACGAACGGCGGCGAAGGCCGCGTGAAGCTCGCCCCGAACCGCCTCTTCGCCGCCTACTACGAGCACCGCCACAACGCCCCGCCGTCGAAGGAGCTGCAGCAGCTCTTCGACCAGGTCCACGAGGAGGCGACGCGGTGAGAGACCGGTGGACGGTGGGAGCCCTCACGAATCCGGGCGGATCCCCGGAATCAGGGTGCGGGACGGAAGCGAACGCGCGTGGGCTCGACAACCGCCAGGCGTCCAGGGAGGAGCTTCAGCCAATCCTTGTTGCTGACGAAGCTTTCCAGCGCCTTTACGACCTGTCCCGCAATCGACTGATTTGGAAGATCGAGGACAACGATTCCCGGATAGTCGGCAGGCGGATAGTTGCGGATGTCGGCGAAGTCGAAGTCGCGGGTGACGAGAACCTGTTTCTCGGTGCGAGCACGGTCAGCGATGACTTCGTCGGTCGCGCCACCCAGGCCGATGTCCCGAACGTCGATTGCCTCGTGACCAAGCGCACGCAGGTGAGTGGTCGCCGATCGCGGCAGGCTGGCGTCCACCAGGATGCGCAAGCCGGTGACTCATGCCGGGAGCGGGTGGTGCTGTTCCTTGTCGACGAGCTCGCCCGCGAACTTCAGGGCGGCTCGGACGTCCTCGATCGTGAGACCGTATTCGCGCTGGACGTCCTCGAAGCTCATCCCGCCCGCGAGGCTGCCTACCACGAGGGCCACAGGCGTACGAGTCCCCCGAATCACGGGCTTCCCGTGGCAGATCTTCGGGTCGATGACGATCCGGTCTTCCATCGCAATCAGAAGCGTACGCGCCCCGCTCAGCCTCCGCAAGGCTGGGCGCGGCAAGGGCCTCGGCGGGCGACGGCATGAGGCCCCTCCGCCTGACGCTCGAAGGCTTCACCTCCTTCCGGGAGAAGCTCGAGCTCGACTTCGCGGGGCTCGACCTCTTCGCGATCACCGGCCCGACCGGCGCCGGCAAGTCGTCGCTGATCGACGCGATCGTCTTCGCGCTCTACGGCCAGGTCCCGCGCGTGGGCGACGACTACAAGCAGCTCATCAGCCACGGCGCCGAGCGGCTCTCGGTGATGCTCGAGTTCGGCGTCGGCAAGGAGCGCTACCGGGTCGCGCGCACCGCGCGCCCCGACAAGCCCTCGCAGCAGAGGCTCGAGCGGATCACGAACGGCGCGCCCGAGCCGATCGCCGACCGCGTCAAGGAGATGCGCGCCGAGGTCGACCGCATTCTCGGCCTCGACTACGACGGCTTCACGCGCTCGGTGGTGCTGCCGCAGGGCCAGTTCGACGCGTTCCTGAAGGGCGAGCCCAAGGAGCGCCGCAAGATCCTGGTCGCCCTCCTCAACCTCTCCGTCTACGAGCGGATGCAGCAGATCGCGAACCAGCGGAGCTCCGCGGCCAGGAGCGAGGCCGACTTCATCAAACGCCAGCTCGAGACCGACTTCGGCAGCGCCACGCAGGAGGCCCTCGACCAGAAGCAGGCCGAGCTGAAGTCCGCCCAGGGCTGCGCCAAGCAGGCTGAGGCCTCGCTCCAGGCGCTCAACGAAGCCGCGGCGCTCGCACAGCAGGCCCGCGCCCACAGGAAGGAGCAGGCGCGCCTCGCGAAGGACCACTCGGACGAGAGCAAGCGTCTCGATGCCGCCAACGCCACGCTCGACGGCGCCGGCCAGGCGCGAAAGGCGCTCGACAGCGACCTCGACACGCTGAACGCGCACAAAGACGCGCACGCGTACGACGAAGGCCGCCACCACACGCTCGTCACGGCGAAGCCGCTCGCCGAGCAGTTCGTCAGCCTCCAGCAGCAGAGCGCCAGAGCCACGAAGAGCGCCGCCGACAAGAAGAAGGAGCTCGACGACGCGAAGAAGGCCATCGCGCAGGAGGAGAAGTCGCTCCCGGACTTCGAGACGGCAGAAACGCAGGCGAAGGAAGCCGAAACCGCCGCGCGAGCCGAGAAGGAGGAGGCGCACCGCGAGCACGCCGCCCTCGCCCTCCGCCACGGCCTGAAGCCCGGCGACCCATGCCCGGTCTGCGCACAAGTCCGTGAAGACGGTCCCGAAGGGCAAGGCCCCCGCCCTCGACGCCATCGAGACGAAGCTCAAGAAAGCCGAAGCCGCTGTGAGAACCGCGCAGGAGAAGCTGCAGCAAGCCCGCCTCGCGCAGGGCCAGCGCAAAGCAAACGCCGAGAGCCTCGAGCGCGAGCTGAAGCAGGCCGAGGAGCAGGAGAAGGAGGCGGCGAAGCTCGCCAAGAGAGTCGAGGCCGGCCTGGAAGAAGCCGGCTTCGAAGCCAAGGGCAGCGACGGCGCCACGAAGCTCGTGGCCGCCCTCCAGAAAGAGCTACAGGCCCTCGAAGCAGCAAGAAAAGCGAAGGCCGACCTGGAAGCCAAGCTCAAGGAGATCGAGCAAAAGCGCGCCAAGCTCGACGCAGACGTCGCCGCCGCCACCGCCCAGCGCGACGTCTTGAAGGCCCGCCTCCAGGAGCTCGAGAGGAAGAACGAAGAGACCGACCAGCACCTGGACGAGACCCAGCTCGCCCTCGGCAAGCTCGCCAAGCGCGACGCCTGGATCGCCCTGCTCCCGCCCCCCCTCGGCAAGGACGAATCCGACGTCGTCGAGTCCCTCCGCGAAAACCGCCAGCGCGAAACCGCTGCGGCCCAAGCCAGGGTCGCCACCCTGACCCACGAAGTCCAGGCAACGGAGAAGGCCCTGCTCCGCGCCGCCGAACTCCTGGAGAGGCGCCTCACCCTGGACCGCGACGCCGCCCTCGCCAAAACCCTCGCCGACCACCTGAAGGCCCATGAGCTCATCGCCTGGATCCAGGAAGAAGCCCTGGTCCGTTTGGCCGAAGCCGGCTCCAGGCACCTGCAGAAGCTCTCCCAGAGCCGCTACACGCTGCGCTTGGGCTGCGGCTACGGAAGAGCTGGCCGCCCGCGCCGAACAGGACTTCTACGTCGTCGACGCCTGGAACGGCGACGCCATCCGCTCGGTCCGGACGCTCTCCGGCGGCGAAACCTTCCTGGCTTCCTGGCTCTTGCGCTAGCCCTTGCCGAGAGCCTCGCTGAACTAGGCGCCGAGTCCCGTGCCACAGAAGCCCTCGACTCGCCTCTTCCTCGACGAAGGCTTCGGCTCTCTGGACTCGGACACCCTCGACACGGTCGTCGGCGCGCTGGACACCCTCCATGGCGGCGATCGAATGGTGGGAATCGTCACTCATGTTCGCGAGCTTGCGGAGCGTCTACCTGCGCGTCTCGAGGTGGGACGCGCTCAGAACGGCGCGATGATTCGGCTCGTGTAAGTCGCCTGCCCTACAACGTGTCGATCGGCTTTACAGCCAGTCACTAGGAGGCGACGCAGGATGCTCTTGCAACGAAAGCGCCATCGCCAAAGACAAATCCACTCGCTCGGTGTGCGCGTATTCATTCGGAACACTTCTTGCATCCTGCGCGGTCAAACAAGGGAGGGGAGCAATGAGGCGTTGGGGCGCTGTCCTTGCAGGACTTGTTCCGCTGGTGTGTTTGTCCACTTCGGTCGGAGCGACCGTGATCTCTCTCGACTCGAGAGCGACGTACTTCCAAACCAACCCATTCGATACGGCCTTGGACGCTGTTGCGATCGATCTGGCCTCACTCGGGCTCGCAAGCGGCGATCTCATGCGGATCCGGCAAGTCGGCGACTTCTCTTACTGCGGATCGCTTCACCCTGAATGCGACTTCGACACCGGGACATTCACAACTGCCGTCTTTTCAAGCAGTGCGTTGCTCCTTGCCCACGACCAACCGAATCGTGTCGTCGGAGCGATCGACTGGGGAGTGGACGTCGTCTCGGACCCCGACATTCCACAGGACTTCCAGGTGCCGTCGTTCGACCTTCTTATCGTGATTCCGCCGGGGGCGACGCACCTTTTCGTGGCGCCGCCGGATCCCTTCTACGGCGACAATCACGACGCGGATAGCGACTACGGTGTCAGCATCGAGGCTGTTCCCGAGCCCTCGTCGCTTGGCTTGCTTGGCTTCGGATTGCTGTCTGCGTTTACGCGGCGCTCCGCTCGACGTCGATCGTGACGCCAGGTCGTACAGAGCTCTTACTCCGGCCGCTGCGTCCGGATCGGATCAACGGCTGCGGTGCGGCGGGCGGGGCCTGACGGCGAGCGCGGTCATCATCATCAGCACCGCAATCGCTGCAAAGGTGAGCGGATCGGTCGGGCCCAGCCCGATTCGCGGGCCGGATCAGCCTTGACGGTGGTTCATATCACGTGGTTCATATCACCGTCAGTATCACGGTATGAATGAGACGCGGCGGGTTACGGCGAACCTGCCGATCGACCTCCTCGACCAGGCGACGAAAGCCTCTGGGAAGGGGATCACCGAGACCCTCGTCGCCGGTCTGACGCTCGTCAAACGGAGCGCGGCCGCGCGAAAGGCGAAGGCGATGCGGGGGCGGATCCGGCTAGACGTGGACCTCGAGGAGTCGCGTGAGCGCTCTCGTCGTTGACACGTCGAGCTGGATCGCATGGCTCGCGGGGGGAGGGTCGTCCCTTGTCGAGGAGGCGCTGGAGGAAGGGCGGCTGCACCTTCCCGTGATCGTGTCCGCCGAGCTGCTCGGCGGGCGGCTCGAGGACTCGCTGCGGACCGCGCTTCAAGACATGCTGTCGGATCTGCCGGCGGTCGGGACCAACCCGGAACACTGGTTTCGCGTGGGGAAGCTGCGGGCGGAGCTCCGCGCGAAGGGGCTGTCGGTTTCGATGCCGGACGCACACGTGGCGCAGTGCACGATCGATACCGGCGGCGCGCTCCTCACCGAAAACCGCCTGTTCGAAGAGATCGCGAGGCCGTGCCTCTGCGGTTGGCGTAGCCCGTAGCGGTGAGACGGCGAGGTGGAAGCGCAGCTCCTCGTCGAGAACCTCAAGAGCTCTTCTTCGGGGCCAACGACGACGGATGGGTGGCTCGAGCATTGTTCTGGCGTGGAAACCATCTCGCGCGCTTGGTATCAGGCAAGCTCGACCGATTCCGTGTAGCGTCGCGCGACGAGATCCTCGGCGCGCTCGTTCGAGCTTCAGGCAGCGCCAAGGCCACTGAGCGCGATGCCTGGCTGAGCGTGATCCGTATTCTGCAGGATTCTCTGAATGGGCTGAGCGGAACACTCTTCCTGGAGTTCAGCATCCCGCGCATGGGTGGTCGTATCGATGCCGTCGTCTTGGCTGGCCCTGTCGTCTTCGTTCTCGAATTCAAGGTCGGGGCAGATACTTTCGAACGATCGGCCATTGAGCAGGTGTGGGACTATGCCCTCGACCTGACGTAACTTCCATGCGGGAAGCCACAACCTGCCGATCGCACCCCTGCTCGTGGCCACCGAAGCCACGACGACCTCCGTACTGGCGCCCTTTTCCGACTCCGACAGGGTGTTTCGCCCGACTGCCATCGGTCCAGCACGCATCCACGAGGCCCTTGCGACCGTCCTGTCGCGCTGTTCGGGGCCCGATGTTGACCCCGAGGGATGGCTAGCGTCAGCGTATCGACCGACGCCGTCGATCATCGAGGCGGCGCGAGCTCTCTACGCCAATCACGCGGTCGAGAACATCACAAGGACGGATGCGGCGGCAGAGTTGACCTTGTCGCCAGGGTTCGGCATCCAGGTACCGACGGGACTTTGCCGAGCCTGGATAACGCCTGCAACGCGCCCGACGACAGATTGCATTTGGCCGAGTCTCCGGGCCACGGGGAAGGGTGGCCGCGAAGGGTGCGGGTCCACAAGGCGGGCGTGGCGTTTTGCGTGGTTGTGGAAGTCGTCACCCTTGCCGCCGTTCCTCGGTCGATGCGAGCCTGTCGACGTCCGGATGGAACAGACTCGGCCCGCCTTGGCACTGGCCAGCGGGAGCAGCCTCGCGCACTAGCGGATCGGCGCCGCGATCGGCGCGGGCGGTATAGGGAGGTCTACCGGGCCACCGATACGAAGCTCGGGCGCGACGTGGCTCCAAGCTGCTGGCGGAGGCGCTCGCCTCCGGCCGCTATCGGGTCGCGCGCTTCGAGCGCGAGGCGAAGCTGCTCACCTCGCTCTATGATCCCGGGATCGCCCACCTCTACGGCTTCGAGGACGCGACGCTCGAGGGCGGTGCTACGGCGCACGTGCTGGTGATGGAGCTCGTCGAGGGGGAAGAAAGCGAAGTCGTCGATGGGGACCTCGATCGACGCAACACAACGCAAACTGATGGTCGCCATCGTCATGGCGACGCTGCTGGCATTAGGCATCGTCATCGCCGACCTGGCGAGGGGCGGCCGCCCTGATCCGCCGACGCTGCGCGCCGCGGCGACACTGCTCGATGGCGCGTGGCGATTTCATCCCGGCGATGACCCGCACTGGGCGGACGCGAATACCGACGACAGCGGTTGGGAGACGATCGATTTGACCGCGTTGCCGGGCAGCCACGACGGCGACGTGGGTCTGCCCGACTACGTGGGCGGGTGGATGGCGCACGGTCATCCCGGCCATACCGGCTACGCCTGGTACCGGCGCGCGGTGACGGTGCCGGCCGGACCCGCGTCGTGGGACATCCTCGGCCCGACCCTCGTCGAGGACGGCTACGAGCTCTATTGGAACGGCCAACGGCTCGGCGGGTCGGGCAGGCTCGGCGAAGCCCCGCGTGTCGTCGGCACGCGGCCGCTGCGGTTCGCCCTTCCCCCAGATGCGGCGGGCACCCGTGGCGTTCTCGCTGTCCGCGCATTCATGCGTCCCAGGTCCGGGCCCAGCGCAGACGGCGGCGGCATGCACAGCGCGCCCATACTGGCTCCGCGGCCGATAAGCGATGCACTTCACCGCGTGCAGTGGGAGCGAACCATCGCCGGTTACATCGTCGAAGTGATCGAGCCGATAGCCATGTTGGCAGTCATCGGCCTGGCGGTCGGGTACCGGTCACGCAGCAGCCACGAGAGTTTCTTGATCCTTGCCAGCACCGCGGTTGCGCTCATGGCCGCCAGGAGGCTCAACAACGCGATCGTCGCGTGGACCGACCTGATGGACCTGACGACCTATGCATGGCTGGCGTCAGTGATGTGGGTGCCCGTGGTGGCCGCCTGGACCCTGGCATGGAACCGTTGGTGCCTGCGTCCATGGCGAAGCATCGACGTGGCGGCTGTGGTGCTGGCAGTCGCCGGAATGATTGGCGCCGTGATCCATTTGCCGAGCGTGACACGCGGCAGCCGGCTCGGGTCGATCGCGCTTCTTGTCGTGATCGGCGCCCGCATCGTTCGCAGCGGACCCATGCGCATCCTGGCGCCCGTCACTTTAGCCTCGATCATGGCCGCACTCTTTGGCGGCGAGGTGCTCGATCCGATCGGCGTGCCGGGCATCTGGTTTCCGTTCAACATCGGCGTGTCGCGGACGCAGTACGTTTACGCGATTGCCGTCCCGCTCCTGGCCTTCTTGATCGTGCGAACCCTGTCTACTAGGCCCTCGACCCCGGCATCTTGATGGCGAGAATGGAGGTCTTCTTGCGACGCCTCGTGGCCTGTGCTGCTCTCGCGAGCAGCCTGGCGTGCGGTGCGGAGCCGCGGAGCGAGCCGCCTCCGCCGAGTCCGCCCGTAGTGAGCGCACCGTCCCCACTGCCGACCCCGACACGCCTCGCTCAAATGCCCGTGCCGCGACCGCAGGTTACCCCGGTCGCTCCACCCACGCCGTTGGCGATACCGACGCCGCCTCCCCGGCCGCTCCCGACTCCGACACCGGCCCCCACCGCAGATCCGTCCCGCATCGCGGCACTGGTCGCGGAAGGGGAGAGGGCCCTCGCCGAGGGGAAGCTCGCCGAGGCCGATGAGCGATTCGGCGCGGTCCTCGCCATAGCACCCGCCGAGGCCCGCGCAAGCGTGGGCAAGGCGCGTGTGGCGACGACGCGGCTCGGCCTCGCGCGCACCTTCGTCCCCGACCTGCCGAGCTCGGAGGCCGAGGAAGGCCCGGTCAAGTCGGTGCCGGGCTTCAAGGACCTCCAGGGCATGGACGTGCGGAAGGCTGTCAAGGTGCCGGGGCGCGCGGAGCTCGAAGCGACGCCCGAGCGCGTGAAACCGGGCGACAGCTATACCGTCCGGGTTTATCTGCGGAACCAGGACGCCAAGAAGAAGCAGAAGCTGCGGATCGTCCACGTGAACGCCCGCAAGACCGTGAACGGCCAGGATTCCAAGGTCGAGGTGTCCTGGAAGCCGCTCGAGGTCAAGCACCGCGAGCGGCCGCTGGTCGCCTCGCTCTCGGACCGCTGGGGGGACGACGTGACGTCGTGGTCACTCGTGGTGAGGGTGTTCGCCGAGGGCGGTGACGTCTACGAGAACCGCCTAGTCTGGAAGTGAACGACTCAACCAGAACATAATCCGACGCTCTGATCGGCCGAACGCTGTCTCACTATCGGATCACGGCTGCGCTCGGCGCCGGCGGCATGGGCGAGGTGTACCGCGCCACGGACACCACGCTCGGCCGTGACGTCGCCATCAAGGTCCTGCCCCTCGAGCTCGCGCAGGATCCCGACCGACTCGCGCGCTTCAGGCGGGAGGCTCTCCTCCTCGCTTCGCTCAACCACCCGCACATCGCCGCGATCCACGGGTTCGAGGAAGCTGACGGCCAGCCCTTCCTCGCGCTCGAGCTCGTGGAGGGCGAGGACCTGAAGGAGCGCCTCGCGAGAGGCGCCATCCCCGTGGACGAAGCCCTGGAGATCGCGCGCCAGGTGGCCGAGGCGCTCGAGGCCGCGCACGCAAAGGGCATCGTCCACCGCGACCTCAAGCCCGCGAACGTCAAGCTCACTCCCGACGGCCAGGTCAAGGTGCTCGACTTCGGCCTCGCCAAGGCCTGGGACGCCGATCCGGCGGACGGCCGCTCGACGCCGGGAGCACTCTCGCAATCTCCCACGCTCGCGCACAGCGGGACCGTGGCCGGCGTGATCCTCGGCACTGCGGCCTACATGTCGCCCGAGCAGGCGCGCGGCAAGCCGGTCGACAAGCGGGCCGACGTCTGGTCCTTCGGCGTGCTCTTGTGGGAGATGCTGACGGGCCGGGCGCTCTTCGCCGGCGACACCGTGACCGACGTGATCGCGGCCGTCGTGACGCAGGAGCCGGATCTCGACGCGCTGCCCAAGGCGACGCCGGCGGCCATCCGGCGCCTGCTCTCGCGCTGCCTGCGCAAGGACCCGCGCCAGCGGCTGCCCGACAGCGGCGCCGCGCGGCTCGAGCTGCAGGACGTGCTCTCCGGCGTCGTTGCCGACACGCAAGCCCCGGGGCGTGAGCTCGAGCCGGCGGATCGAGGCTTTCGGACGAGCCGGGCCCGCGAGCGCTGGGCGTGGGCGGCGGCTCTCGCGCTCGCCGGCCTGTCGATGTTCCTGTTCCTGCTCCTGCGCCGCCCCGTGGCGCCGGTCGAGCGGCGGCCGCCGGCGCACTTCGTGCTCGACACGCCCGACGACATGACGCTCTGGCCGTACAGCCCCGTGTCCGTGTCTCCCGACGGCCGCCAGCTCGTCTTCACCGACACCCGAGCGGGCTTCGCGCGTCAGCTCTGGGTCCGCTCGCTCGATTCGCCCGAGCTGCGGCCTCTGCCCGGCACGACCAACGCGCTCGGGGCACACTTCTGGTCCCCGGACAGCACGCAGCTCGCCTTCTTCAACGGAGAGCTGCGGAAGCTGACCCTCGCGAGCGGCACAGTGCAGCGAATCTGCGCCCTGACGAACTTCGGCGGGGGCACCTGGGGCACCGACGGGACGATCGTGCTGGCCTCGGCGGGACAGGACGCGCTCCTCTACACGGTCCCGGACACGGGTGGCGAAGCCCGGCCGCTCACCGCTCACGACGAGTCGCGCGGCGAGACCGCGCACCACTGGCCGCAGTTTCTTCCCGACGGCCGTCACCTGCTCATGACGGTGACCGGCGGAAAGGACGCCGGCCTCTACGTCCTTCCGCTGGACGACCCCAAAGCGAGGCGCCGGATCCGGCCGGAGGTGGCGCGCTTCCAGTTCGTGGCCCCGGAGCAGCTGCTGTTCGTACAGGACGGAGTGCTGCGGGCGCTGCGTTTCGACGCCCAGGCTCTCGCCGCCCAGGGCGAGGCCGTGCCCATCGCCTCCTCGGTAGCCGCGTTCCAACAGACCGCGACCTTCGGGTGGTTCTCGAGCTCGGCCACGGGCCGCGTGGCCTGGGTGTCCGCGCAGGGCAGCGACCTGCGGCTGGACTGGATCGACCGGTCCGGGCGACGGGTCGACAGTCTCGGTGAGCCGGCGCAGTACGGCCAGATCGTGCTTGCCCCGGACGGCAAGCGGGTCGCGGCGGAGAGGATCACGGACGGTCAGTACGACCTCTGGGTGATCGACGTGGCTCGCGCCGTGCTTACCCGTCTCACGAACGATCGCGGGGACGACCGAGACCCGATCTGGTCCCCCGACAGCCGGGAGATCGTCTACTCGACGAACGCGAGCGGCGACCAGGACCTCGTCCGCAAGGCGCTGAACGGCGGTGAGCCGCCTGCGCCCCTGCCTGGCGGGTTCGGGCGGACGCCCAAGGTTCGGGACATCGCCAAGGAATGGTTCCGCGAGGGGAACACGCTCGTCTACCTGACGATCGGCGACGAGCGCACGCTCTGGGAGCTCCCCCTGGACGCGGGCGGCCCACCCCGGGTGCTCGAGAAGGGCGTCGGCATCGACCTGCCCCGCGTGTCTCCCGACGGCCACTGGCTGGCCTTCATCTCCGATGAGTCCGGACGCACCGAGGTCTACGTCCAGCCCTTCCACCGCAGTGGCGAAAGGCAGCGCGTGTCCGTCAACGGCGGCGGGCAGCCCCGCTGGCGCGGCGACGGGAAGGAGCTCTTCTTCCTGTCCCCCGACGCTTCGTTGATGTCCGTGGCGGTGCGAAGCGGAGCGAGCGGGCTGGAGCTCGGACTACCCACCACGCTGATCGCGGCGAAGGAGCTCAACGCCGTGGTGCAAGGTGCGTCCTACAGCGACTACGCGGTCAGCTCGGACGGCCAGCGCTTCTTGGTGAAGCGGCACGCGAACGACGCCGAGCGCCAGCGGATCCACGTGCTGCTCGACTGGCCCTCGCTCCTGAAATGAAGGGAAGTCGCGCCGTATTCGTCACCGGCCTGGCCATCTGGCTCTGCGGGTTCGCCGCCAGCCCTGCCTCCGCCGCCGACTCGGGGGTCGCCGTGCTGCTGGTCGACACCGATCGCGTCGCGGGGACGATCGACGAGCGCATCTACGGCCACTTTCTCGAGGAGATCAACCACTCGGTCGTCGACGGCCTCTATGCCGAGCAGGTTCGTGGCCAGGGCTTCGAGGGAAAGGACTTCGCGGACTACTGGACGCCCTTCGGCACGAGCGGCGAGGCGACGCTGGTCGCCACGGCGTTCGAGCGGGGAGAGCGGAGCGTGCGGCTCACTGCGCTGGCCGGCACGGCCGGAATACGCCAGGGCCGCCTCTACGTCGAAGCGGGACAGAAGTACGACGGCTCGCTATGGCTCCGTCCCGAGCGGGGGACGCCGGCCCTGAGCCTGCGTATCGTGAGCGGGGCCGGACGCGAGCTCGCGAAGGGGCGCTTGAAGACCGGCCGCGGGGGCTGGCAAGAGGTCCCTTTCGAGTTCACGAGTGCCGCCACCGATCGGCAGGCGTCGCTCGAGCTCGTCGCGACTGGAACGGGCTCCGTGCTCGTGGATTTCATCTCGCTCATGCGCGCCGACGCACGTCAGCGCGGCAAGCTGCGGCCGGACCTGCTGGCTGCGCTCCAGGGGCTGGCGCCGCCGTTCATCCGCTGGCCCGGTGGCTCGTACGCCTCGATCTACAAGTGGAAGGACGGCATCGGTCCCGCGGTCTCACGCAAGTACAACCCGAACACGATCTGGGGCGGCTACTCCGACTACTACGGCTTCGGCACGGACGAGTTCCTGGAGCTCTGCCGGCAGCTCGGGGCCGCGCCGATGATCGTGCTGGCCGCCACCGGCACGGACCAGGCACAGCTCGAGTACGCGCTCGAGTGGGTGCACTACCTGGTCGATCCGCCGACCACCGAGTGGGGCCGCCGTCGCGCCGAGAATGGCCACCCCGAGCCCTATCGCGTGCCCTACATCCAGATCGACAACGAGCCGATGAACCACGAGCTCTCACCCGACCAGTACGCCGCGATCGTCAATCTCTACGGCCCGCGGCTGCGGGAGATCGCACCCCAGTCGAGGATCGTCGCGTGCGGACAGAAGCGCTCGAACGACATGAACTGGAGCGAGAAGCTGATCGATCTCGCGGGCCAGAACTTCGACATCCTCGGCAGCCACAACTACGAGTACGAACCTGAGAGCTACGCGACCGGCATACGGCGGATCGAGGACTACCTGGAAAAGCTGGTCGAGTACGTGCGTCGTTCCGCTCATCCGAGCATCGAGATCGGGGTGCTCGAGTGGGGCGCCGCCCGCACCTACGATTGGCGGGCGGGCCTGCACGCGGCCGGGATCCTGCTCTCCTACGAGAAGCTGAGCCCGGCCCTGGCCCTGTCGAGCCCGGCGCTCCTGATGCGCAACACCACCGACGACCCCGAGTGGCGCTCGTGGATCTACCACGACCACGTGTCGTGGTTCGCGGGTTCGGGATACGTGGCCGAAAAGCTGTTTCGCGACTACTACGCGCCCCGGCGGCTCGCCTTCGCGTCCGGCACGTTCGAGGACATCCCTCGACGAGAGGAGTTCTTCGACGCGATCTCGCAGATGAAGCCGGAGGGCTGGACGCCGAACACCGTGGACGCGATCGCCACCAGCACCGCCGACGGCCGTCGCCTCATCGTCAAGGCCGTGAACTACGACGCTGCGCCGCACACCCTGCTCACGCGGGTCCAGGGCTCGCGAGCGCCGGCGAGCGCCACCGTGAAGGTCGTCACCGTGACCGCCGGCCTCGACCAGGCGAACTCGCTCGCCGAACCCGACAAGCTCCGCCGCGTGGAAGGCACGAAGCCCTACACGCGCGACATGGCATTCGATTTGCCCCCGTTCACCGTCGCC
This sequence comes from uncultured Acidobacteriota bacterium, assembly GCA_963740655.1. Classification (GTDB taxonomy): domain Bacteria; phylum Acidobacteriota; class Vicinamibacteria; order Fen-336; family Fen-336; genus DATBSL01. The sequence continues at coordinate 642,543 of CAVUFF010000006.1, read as the reverse complement.
GTGATAGAGATCCGGGCGAACTAGCCCGCGCCCGTACGAGGGGGAAGATACGATGCGATCGGAGGTCCCGATGGCGGCGAGGCGCTCTCGATGGATTCGTCGTGCGCCGCTCGTCGCGGCGGCCGGAGTCCTTGCCTTCGTCGCGCCCGGCAGCGTGCGCGCTGCGCCCGCGGCTCGCGCCGACGCCCGGCCGAACGTCGTCGTCGTGCTCGTCGACGACATGGGATGGTCCGACATCGGTGCCTACGGCGGTGAGATTCCTACCCCGAACCTCGACGCGCTCGCCCGCGGCGGCGTCAGGTTCACGCAGTTCTACGCCACGCCGCGCTGCTCGCCGACGCGCGCAAGCCTCCTGACCGGCTTGTACCCGCATCAGGCGGGCATGGGCCACCTCGACAACGTCGTCCGTGCGGGCTCGTCGGGCACCACCGGGCGGCTCAACGACCGCTCCGTCACGATCGCCGAGGTGCTGCGCGAAGCCGGCTACTTCACCGCGATGTCCGGCAAGTGGCATCTGGGCCAGGACCACGGGTCGCCACCCTGGCAGCGCGGCTTCGACCGCGTGCTGAGCCTGCGCGCCGGCGGCATGTATTTCCCCAACCAGAACTTCAGCGGCGGCGACGATGCGCTGACCGCCCGGGCTCGCGAACCCCTCTACCTCGACGGCATTCCCACGCCGCGCGACGCGCCCGTCTTCGGCGACAACTGGTACGCGACAGACCTGTGGACGGACTTCGGCCTTCGGTTCATCGATGACGCGCGCAAGGCCAACAAACCGTTCTTCCTCTACCTGCCGTACAACGCGCCGCATTTCCCGCTGATGGCGCCGGCGGACCTGATCGCCAGGCATCGGGGCAAGTACAAGGCCGGATGGGACCGGCTGCGCGAAGCGCGGTACCGCCGCCAGATCGCCATGGGCCTGATCGACCGGCGATGGCCGCTGAGCCCGCGCGACCCGGCCTCACCGGCCTGGGAATCACTGACCGACGACGCCAGGGACCGCTTCGACCACCTGATGGCCGTGTACGCCGCGATGATCGAAGCCATCGACACGAACATGGGCAGGCTGGTGAAGGGGCTGCAAGCGCGCGGGGCCCTCGACAACACGCTGATCCTCTTCATGTCGGACAACGGCGCCAACGCCGAGTCGGGTCCCAATGGGCGCTTCGACGGCACTCCGCCGGGCGGGCCGAACTCGAACCTGTATCTCGGCATGAACTGGGCGACACTCGGCAGCACTCCCTTCCTCCGCTTCAAGCACTTCACCCAGGAAGGGGGCATCGCGGCGCCGCTGATCGTGCACTGGCCGCGGGGCATCCCCGCGGGCCGCCGCAACGCGCTCGTCCAGCGAGCCGGCGCACGTCGTCGACGTGATGCCGACGATCCTCGACGTGGCCGGTGCTTCCTACCCGCGCGAGTTCCGAGGTCAAGCCATCCCCGCGATGGAGGGCGTCAGCCTGCGCCCCGTGCTTGCCGGCCATGCGCTCTCCCGGAAGCAACCTCTGTTCTGGGAGCACGAAGGCAATCGCGCGGTGCGATCGGGCCGGTGGAAGCTCGTCTCCACGTATCCGAACGGGTGGGAGCTCTACGACATGACCGCGGATCGGGTCGAGCGCCACGATCTCGCCGCCCGTCGCCCCGGTCGGGTCAAGGCGCTCGCCGCGGCCTGGGACGCGTGGGCCGCGCGAACCGACGTGGACCCATGGCCCGGGCCGCCGCGGCTCCCGTGGGGCGACGACGCGCCGAGGTAGGCGCTCTCGTTCGCGTCGACGCCGCTCGTCGTGGCGGGCGCGTTCTCGGTCGGGAGCACGGACGGCGCGGTGTGCGCCCTGGAGCAGGCGGGACCGCGCCGTCCAGTGATGGCTACTGCGCCGGAGCGGGCGGCGGCGTCACGCCGGTGTTGCTGGCGAGCAGCCAGGCGCCGTTCTTCTTCACGATCGTGTTGACGTACTTGCCCTTGATCGGCAGCGGCTTGCCGTCGGGTCCCTTGACGCCCATGACCTCGAAGGTGCCTTCGTTCACCGCGACGTCGGCGCTCACGTGCTCGATCGCGCCCACGTTGATCTTGATCGTGGCGCCTTTCCAGGGGCCGGCGAAGTTGGTCGCGAACTCCTTGGCGATCGCATCGCGGCCGATCACCTTTCCACCCTCCGCCGTGACGCGTATGGCGTTGTCGGTGTAGAGGCCGGCGAGCGTCTTGGCGTCTCCCTTGGCGAACGCGGCAGTCCAGTCGGCCGCGAGCTTGTCCATCGCCGGGTCGCTGCTCTGCGCCGAGGCGGGTGCGAGGCCGACGGCCAGCAGAGCCGCGGCTGCGAACGGCATGATTCGCGTGATTCTCAAGTGAGCCTCCTTGGCTAGGCGTCCGGGTTGTCGGAACCGAACGCCAGGCGCCGGCTCCGACGAGTCAAGCCTACTCGGTATCTGGCGGGCTCGTGGAGGGGCGGTGAATCCGACTATCGTCTCCGCCATGAAGAGCTCTCGTCCGACACTCTGCGCGCTGGCCGGCGCCGCCACGGCCGCTCGCCTCGTCTAGGACCGCGCGCGCAAGGAAGGCGTCGGAATCGAGCTGCCGCTCTAGCCGATACAGATCACGCGGCGCGGCCGACGACCACCGTGTGCGGACCGGTCGGAACCGTGTGCGCGACGATCTCGTCGAAGCCGGCCTCGCGATACATCGACGTGAGCTCGCTGAGCGTGTAGGCGTCGCCCCCCGCCGTGGTCGCGAGCATTGTCAGGCTGAACGAGGCCGACATCGGCGGCGAGACGCGGTCCTCGTTCGGCACGAACTCGAGCGCCGCGACACGGCCGCCGCGCTTGAGCGAGGCGTTCACCTTCTTCAGTAGACCGGCGCAGGTCGGCGGGTCGAAGTGGTGCAGGAAGTTCGTGAGCAGCACGATGTCGTGCGGACCGCCGTAGTCGACGTCGAAAGCGCTGCCGGGCCGCGCCTCGAAGCGGTCCTGGACGCCCGCCTTCCTGGCGTTGGCCGACGCGACCTCGAGCACCTGGGCCCAGTCGACGGCCACGATGCGGGCCTCGGGGTTCTGCTTCGCCACCTCGATGCCGAAGAGGCCGTGCCCGGCGGCGATGTCGAGGACGCGGACCGGGCCCTTGCGGCCCTCGAGCACGATCGCGCCGAGTGGCGCCGCCATCGGGGCCATCATCGGCGCCATGCTGTGCGCGAACTCCACCCAGGCCGGGTTCTCGGGCTCGACCGAGCCCTGGCCAGGGAGCACGGTGCGTCCGCTGCGCACGATCTCGGACAGCCGGTTGAACGGCTCCTGGACCATCGGGTTGGCCAGGAAGCGCGCGGTCGTGGCGACGCTCGCGGGCGAGCGCGAGTCGAGAAACAGGGCGCTCGACGGCGTCAGGGCGTAGCGCCCGTCCGCCTTGGCGAGCAGGCCGATCACGGTCAGGAAGTCGCACAGGATGCGACTGCCGCGCTCCGACGCCGACACGCGCCTGGCTATCGAAGCCGCGTCGCCCGCTCCCTCGCCGATCGCGCGGAAGATGTCGAGCTCGATCGCGGCCCGCAGCGCTGCCGTGCGCTGGTAGGCGAACAGCGTCTCGAACACGAGCTGAGGGGACGGACCCTGGTGCGCGTCGCCATGCGACGACATGAGCTGACCTCCTCGTCCGGCGGCGCCGGAGTGGTTGAACGTTGGGAAGCTGCGTGCGGGATCCTGGGATGCGATGGTGTGCTCAGTCTACCGCTTGACGGGCGTGCACGCCCAGGTACTATAGAAGTATGAAGTCCAATACCAAGTCGAGCATCACGTTGCCCCCCGAGGAGCTACGGGTCGTGCTGGCGCTCCAGTCGCGCCTGAAAGCCAAGAGCAAGGTCGAGGTGGTTCGGCGGGGCCTGCGGCTGCTTCGTGATGCGACGGAGCGCGAAGCGCTGCGCGAGGCATACCGGCGCGCTTCGCGGGCCACGCGCGCGTCGGTGTCGCGCGAGCTCCGCGAGCTCGATCATCTCACCGGCGAGGGCCTCGAGGAGTCATGAAGGCGCGGCGCGGCGTGCTCTACCTGGCTGATCTCAACCCCCGCGTGGGGACGGAGCCTGGCAAGGTGCGCCCGGTGCTGGTGGTCCAGACCGATCTCCTCAACGACGCTGGTCACCCGTCCACCTGGGTGCTGCCGTGCACGACTCGGACGAGCGGCGAAAACCTCCTGCGTGTGGTGCTTCCGCGGGGCATCGCCGGCAATCGGGAGGACTGCGAAGTCATGGTCGACCAGAGTCGGGCGATCGACAACCGGCGCCTCGTCAAGGCACTGAAGCCATTGCCCAGGAGTATCCTGGCCGAGGTCGTGGAAAAGCTGCGCACGCTCGGCGAGCTCTGACGGCCGACCGCACGCAGCGCGGGGATGCGATGGTGGGCTCGGCCTACCGAGTGCGCGCCTCCGTCGCGAGGTGCTGCGCCCAGTGGAGCGTCACGTCGATGCGCGTGCCTTCGTCCCGCGTGGGCCGCGCGAACCAACGTGGAACCGTGGCCCGGACCGCCGCGGCTCCCGTGGGGCGACGACGCGCCGAGGTGAGCGAGTAGCGGCTTCAGGGCGACGCGATCGAGCCGTCTTCGTGCACCGGCAGCAGCACGAACGGCTTCGTCCCGCCGAAGGGATGCCGGGCGAGCGCGCGCTCGTCCACCTCGATGCCCAGCCCGGGCTTGGTGGGCAGCGGATAGTAGCCGTCGACCATGCGCATGGCGGGGTAGCCGAGCAGCTCCTGCCACAGCGCGTCCTTGGCGTCGGGCTCGACGCCGCTGCAGATCTCCTGCACCAGGAAGTTGGGCATCGCGGCGTCGACGTGCGTCGAGGCCACCGCTCCGACCGGGCCCTCGCAGGCGTGCGGCGCCATCAGGATCCCCGACGTCTCGGCCATCGCCGCCACCTTCCAGAGGGCGCTGATGCCGCCCACGTGGTTCACGTCCACTTGGAGGATGTCGACCACCTTGCCCTCGACGAGCTCGCGGCAGCCGTAGGGCGTGATCAGGCGCTCGCCGGTCGCGATCGGCACGGTCGTGCGGTCGGAGATGCGCTTCATCGCCTTGACGTTCTCGGGAGGACACGGCTCCTCGACGAACATCAGGTTGAGCGACTCGACCTCGCGGCAGATCTGGAGCGCTACCGCCGGGCTGGTCTTGGCGTGGAAGTCGACGCCGATGTCGATCGTGTCGCCCATCACCTCGCGCAGCACGTGGAGCTGGTCGATCGCCTCCTTGATGCGCTGGTGTGTGTCGATCCACTCGTAGTAGCCGGGGATCCCGGTCTTGAACGCGGTGACGCCGAACTTCTCGGCCCGCTCGCGGATCGCGGCGACCTGCTCGCGGTAGGGCGCGTTCGGCGGCAGGACGGGCCGCAGGTGGTAGTACCCGCGCACGCCGCGCTCGTCGATCGGGCCGCCCAGAAGCTCGTAGACCGGCCGACCGAGTACCTTGCCGCGAATGTCCCAGAGCGCCTGGTCGATGCCGGAGATCGCCGACCCCAGCACCGGCCCCGAGCGATAGAAGGCGTGGATGTACATCGACTGCCAGTGGTGCTCGACGTGCATCGGGTCCTGGCCGATGACCGCGTAGGAGAGGTCGTGCACCGCCTGCAAGGCGGCGCCGGCCTTGCCTTCGAGGGTCGCTTCGCCCCAGCCGACCACTCCTGCGTCGGTTTCGATCTTGACGAACACGTGCGGCCGGTCCCGGGGCAGCGCGTCGCTCGTGACGCCGAAGGTCTTGACGCCGGTTACCTTCAGGCGGGGTGCGGACGGCATCGCGAGTGCGATCTCCTTCGCGAAGCAGTCGCCGCACCCCAATCCGGAGGAAGCCGGCGGCGCCTGGGCGAAGGCCGGTGCGGCGCCGCCGCCGAAGAGCGAGGCCTTGAGGAGATCGCGTCTGTTCATGGCGAGTGTTTCTCCCCTAGCGGGCGACCGTGTGCGAGTCGAGCGCGCGCTCGTCGACGGCGAGGCCGAGGCCGGGCCGGCCGGTCAGCGGGAAGAACCCGTCGTTGGGCTTCTCGTCCCAGCCGCTGATCGCGGCGCGGAACTGACGGTCGGCGGGATTCGTGGAGAAGGGCCTCTCCTGGACGAAGGAGTTCGGCAGCGCCGCACAGACGTGCACTCCGGCGGCGGTGCCGATGGGACCGCCGCGGTGGAATGGTGCGACCGCGACGTAGTAGGTCTCGGCGATCGCGGCCGCCTTGCGAACGGCGGTGAGCCCATGGTTCGCGAGGGCGGGGCGCAGGACGTCGACGGCGTCTTCGCGCAGCAGGTCCTGGAACCGGGCGACGTCGGTGAAGCCGCGCCCGTAGCCGGCGGGCATGGCCGAGCCCTTCGAGATCGACGCCTGGGCCGTGGCGCTCAGCTCGCCGCAGGGCTCGTCCATCCAGAGCAGGTGGAACCCCGCCAGGCGGTCGGCGATCGAGAGGGCCTCGCCCGGAGAGGGGCGGCCGGCGCAGTCGAGCACGAAGTCGCACTCTTCCCCCGCGGCGCGGCGCAAGCCGTCCAGAGTGGACCGGATGCCGGTGTAGAACCGGCGGCCGCGCTCCATTCCGGACGCCATCGTCAGGGGGACGGAGAAGGCTCGAAAGCCCTCCTGCTTCGCCGCGAGAACGCTCGCCCGCAGCTCGTCGTCGGGGCCCTCGGCGAGCACCGCCATCGCGCGGACCTTGTGGCGCGTCGGACCGCCGAGGATCTCGTAGACGGACGCCCGCGTCGCCTTGCCGAGGATGTCGAGGCAGGCCACGTTGGCGACCGCCCTGGCCGCGAGCGAGGCGCGCGCGCGCTTCAGTGCCTCGTCGGTTTGAACTCCACGGAAGGGGCTCGCTCCGACGAGCGGCGAGAGCTCGCGCTTGAGCTGGTCGACCGTGACTTGTGGCGCCGGCCCGGCCGTCGTCTCCGCGTAGCCGGAAACGCCCTCGTCGGTGTCCACGCGGACCACCAGATACGTGAGCCCACCCGGCTCGGCGACCGCTCTCGGTGTGACGCGCGCGATCTTCATGGAGACCCGGGAACGAGTGTCGCGGAGTCTATCAGGGCAGCGCGAAGGCGACGTAGCTGCCGCCCGAGGGCTCGCCCCACTTGCCGCCGCCCGCGGCGATCACCACGAACTGGCGGCCGTTCACCTCGTAGACCGCGGGAGTCGCGGTGCCGGCGGCGGGGAGCGTCGTGTCCCAGAGCACCTTGCCCGTGGCGGCGTCGAAGGCGCGAAACTTCTTGTCGTACACCGTCGCGCCGAGGAAGACGAGGCCGCTCGCGGTCACCACGGGCCCCCCGTAGTTGTTGCTGCCGGAGTTCGGGATCCCCGAGCCCGGCATCTCGCCGAGCGGCACCTGCCAGGCGATCGCCGCCTTGTTCATGTCGATCGCCGTGAGCGTTCCCCAGGGCGGCTTGATGGCCGGGAAGCCGTCAGCGTCGGCCAAGCGTTGTGTAACCGTCCATCGAGTAGCGCAGGTCGAAGGGCGTGGGCCGGGCGGCGTCGACGGCCGTGGACGTCCCCGTGACGACGTAGTCCACGATCGCGCGGCGCCACGCTTCGTGCATCTGCTCGAAGCCCGGCATGCGGCCACCGCCCGAGCCCACGATCGCTTCGACGTCGTCCACGCTGCTGCGCGCGCCGATCCCCACGAGCGACGGGAACTCCGGGGGGGAACCGGTGAGGTCGGCCTTGTGGCACGCCGCGCAGTAGCTCTGGTAGAGCTCCTTGCCCGTCGTCGGCTTTCCGTTCGGCAGCTTTCGCTCGACCAGCTTGATGCGCCACGCCAACTCGTTCGCGTTCACGTAGAGCAAGCCCGAGGCCGCGTCGAACGCGACCCCGCCCCATTCGCCGCCGCCGTCCATGCCGGGGAATAGGATCGTGCCCTGCAGGCTCGGCGGATCGTACTCGCCGGCCGAGCGGAGCGAGCGCCATTCCTTCAGCATCGCCTTGCGGGCGGCCGGAGTGCGGTCGGTGACCAGATTCTCGGTGAACCTCGTTCGCGTGAACGGGGGTGGCAGGGTCGGCAGGAGCTGCGTGGTCGCGAGCTGCTCGCCCGGCACGTCGGACGGCTTCACGCGCAGCTCCTCCATCGGGTAGACGGGCTCGCCGGTCTCGCGGTCGAGAACGTAGGTGCGGCCGTTCTTCGCGATCTGCGCCACGACGTCGCGGCGCTTGCCGTCCTGCGTGATCGTGATCAGGGCCGGGGCGGCGGGGAAGTCGCGGTCCCAGACGTCGTGCTTCACGGCCTGGAAGTGCCAGACGCGCTCGCCGGTCGCGGCCTTCAGGCACAGGATCGAGTTCGCGAACAGGTTGTCTCCGAGTCGGTTCGCGCCGTAGAAGTCGTAGGACGCCGAGCCGGTCCCGGCGTAGACGAGGCCGCGCTCGACGTCGAGCGAGAGTCCCGACCACGCGTTCGCGCCACCGACGTACTTCCAAGCATCCTTCGGCCAGGTGTCGTAGCCGGCCTCGCCCGGATGCGGGATCGTGTGGAAAGACCAGCGCTGGCGGCCGGTGTGGACGTCGAAGGCGCGGATGTCGCCCGGCGCCGACGGCAGTCCCTCGGGGACGACCGAGCCGAGGATCAGCAGGTCTTCGTAGAAGACACCGGGCGTGTTGACGCGGATGCTGACAGAGCCGGGCTCGCGGCCCTCGAAGCCGAGGCGCAGGTCGACGCGGCCGTTCTCGCCGAAGCTCGCGATCGGCTTGCCGGTCGTCGCGTCGAGCGCGTAGAGCCAGTGTTGGGCGCCGAAGTAGATGCGCCGCTCGTCGCCGCGCTCCCAGTACATGAGGCCGCGGATCCGCGTCCAGCGCGAGGTCTTCGTGCCCTCGAACGGGTCGAAGCTCCACCGGGGCGCGCCGGTGGCGGCGTCCAGCGCGAAGACGCGCAGCTTGGGCGAGCTCGCGTAGAGGACGCCGTGCGCCACCACCGGCTGGCACTGCATCTCGGAGCCCTTGAAGGCGTCGCCGGTGTCGTAGGTCCAGGCGACGGCGAGCGAGCCGACGTTGGCGGGCGTAATCTGTTTGAGCGGCGAGTAGCGCGTCGACTCTGGCCCGCCGGCGTAGTACGGCCAGTCGGCGAAGAGGGTGGTCGCGGCGAGGCCGAGGAGCAGGGGCGGCAGGCGGCGAAGCATGGCGGATTCTAGCCAACGGCGCCGCTGGAGTAGACTCGGCGCGCCTTGGCCCTAGCCGTTCGACGACTCGCCGTCACGGCCGCCTGCTCCGTTCTGTGGGCGGGCACGGTGGCTGCTACACATGGGGATGCGGAGTCCCGTCGCACCGAGACGCTGACCTCCCCCGACGGCCGCATCGTCGCCACGCTTACCGCTGGCGACGAAGTCCGCTACGCGCTCGCGGTGGACGGCGTGGTCGTACTCGAGCCCGCGCCGCTCGGCCTCGCCCTGGCCGACGGTCGTGTTCTGGGTCGCGGCCGTGTCGAGCGCGTGGAGCGTCGCGAGATCGACGAGACGATCCCGACCCCCTTTGGCGAGCGCGCCTCCGTGCGCAGCCGCTGCAGCGAGCTGGCCCTGGTGCTGGCAGACGGCGCGACGCTCCGGGCCCGGGCCTACGACGACGGGCTGGCCCTGCGCTGGGAGACGGCGCTCCCACGGCGGATCGAGGTGAGGGACGAGTACTTCAACGTCGCCTTCCCCGAGGAGCCACGCGCCTTCATGCTTCGCGGCCAGGGCGCGCACCACGGCTACGAGGGAATCTGGGCGCACGCGCCGATCTCGTCGCTCAGTGCCGGGGTCGAGCCCCAGACCGCACTGCTCCCGCTGGTCTTCGACCCGCCGACCGGCCCCAAACTCGCGCTCCTCCAGGTCGACGTGAACGACTATCCCGCGATGTACCTCGGCTACCGCCCCAGCCACCGGCGCCAGATGAGCGCCGTCTTCCCGCGGCGGGCGCTCGCCGAGGGGCCAGGCGGCTTCCGCGACTTCGACCTGGTGGTGAAGAAGCGCGCGCCTGACATCGCCGAGACCGCGGGAACGCGGAGCTTCCCGTGGCGGGCCTTCGTGATCGCGCGCCGCGACGCCGATCTCCTCGGCAACGACATGGTCACCCGCCTCGCGCCGCCAGCCGCCGCGGGCTCCGATTTCTCGTGGGTGAAGCCGGGCAAGGTGGTGTGGGACTACTGGGCCAACTGGAACCTGGAGGGCGTCGCCTTCGAGGCGGGGCGCAACGACGCGACCTTCCGCTACCACATCGACTTCGCCGCCCGGAACGGCTTTCGCTACGTGAACATCGACTGGTACTGGACCGACCCCTTCGACCTGTTCGCGACGAGCCCCGAGGTGGACGCCCCGGCGCTTGTCACGTATGCGCGCGAGAAAGGTGTCGGGATCTTCGTCTGGTGCCTCAGCCGTACGCTCGAGCGCCAGCTCGAGCCCGCGCTCGACCGGTTCCAGCAGTGGGGTGTGGCCGGGCTCAAGATCGACTTCTTCGACCGCGACGACCAGCGGATGATGAACCTCTACCGGCGGTTCGCCCGCGAGGCGGCCAAGCGCAAGCTGCTCGTGCTCTTCCACGGCGCGACCGCGCCGACGGGACTCTCGCGCGAGTTCCCCAACGTCGTCGGCTACGAGGCGGTGCGCGGTCTCGAGTACGACAAGTTCAACCCGGAGGGCACGCCGCCATCCCACGAGGCCGCCATTCCCTACACGCGTCAGCTCGCCGGCTCCGTCGACTACACACCGGGAGCCATGCGCGCCCTGAACCGGGCCAACTGGAAGCCCGTCCACGACCTCCCCTCGAGCCAGGGCACGGTCGCCCACCAGCTGGCGATGTACGTCGTCTACCGGGCCGGCTGGCCCATGCTGTCCGACATGCCCACGGCGTACGAGCGCGCGCCCGAGGCCCTCGACTTGCTGAAGGCCGTGCCCACCACGTGGGACGAGACGGTCGGCCTCGACGGCCGCATCGGCGAGTGGGTGCTGCTCGCGCGACGGAAGGGCGACGAGTGGTGGGTCGGGGCGCTCACCGACTGGAGCCGCCGCGCGATCGCGGTGCCGCTGGGCTTCCTCGGCGGCGGGACGTGGGAGGCGACACTCTGGTCGGACGGCGCGAACGCCGACAAGGTGGGCACCGACTACCGACGAACGGTGCGCGAGGTGACCGCCGGCGAGCCGCTCGCGCTCGAGCTGGCTCCGGGAGGCGGGGCTGTCGTGCGCCTGCGCCGTCGCTCCGGGCCAGGAGGCGCAAGGTGAAGACCGCTCTCGCCGTGACGCTCGCGTCGTCGCTGGCCGCCGCGTCGATCGGCCAGGAGGCCCGCAACGCTCCCTACCTCGATCCTGCCCTGACGCCCGAGCTCCGCGCCACGGACCTCGTCTCGCGGATGAGCCTCGAGGAGAAGGTCCTGCAGATGCAGAGCACCGCTCCGGCGATTCCACGCCTGGGGATCCCCGCCTACAACTGGTGGAACGAGGCGCTGCACGGCGTCGCGCAGGGCCGCGCCACGGTCTTTCCGCAGGCCATCGGACTGGCCGCCAGCTGGGACACCGCGCTCGTGCGTCGCGTGGCCGACATCATTTCGACCGAGGCGCGGGCCAAGTACAACGACGCCCTGACCCGTCCGGCGCCCACCGGGCCGGAGACGCTGATGACGCTTCCCGGCCGCACCGCCGGGCTGACCTACTGGTCTCCCAACATCAACATCTTCCGGGATCCGCGCTGGGGACGCGGCCAGGAGACCTACGGCGAGGACCCGTACCTGACCGGCCGCATGGCCGTCGCGTTCGTGACGGGGATGCAGGGGAGCGACCCCCGCTACCTCAAGGTCGTCTCGACGCCGAAGCACTACGCCGTCCACAGCGGCCCCGAGCCCGAGCGCCACGGCTTCGACGCGCGTGTGAGCGAGCGCGACATGGTCGACACCTATCTGGCCGCCTTCAGGACGGCGGTCGTCGACGGCAAGGCCGGCTCCGTCATGTGCGTCTACAACGCCGTCAACGGAACGCCCGGCTGCGCGAGCTCGGACCTGCTCCAGAAGCGGCTGCGGACAGAGTGGGGGTTCGAGGGCTACGTCGTCAGCGACTGCGGTGCGGTGGACGACATCCACCGCAATCACAAGTACACCCCCACGCGGGGCGAGGCGGCGGTGGCGGCGGTCAAGGCGGGAACGGATCTCACCTGTGGCACCGAGTACAAGGCCCTGGTGGACGAGGTGAAGGCGGGACGCATCGGCGAAGCCGAGATCGACCGGGCCGTGAAGCGGCTGTTCGTGGCGCGCTTCCGCCTGGGCATGTTCGATCCCCCGGAGCGCGTCCCGTACGCGAGGATCCCGATCACGGAGAACGACTCGAGCGCTCATCGCGAGGTGGCCCGAGACGCCGAGCGCGAGGCGATCGTCCTGCTCAGGAACCAGGAGGGTCTGCTGCCACTGGGCCCCTGGGCGCGCCGGATCGCGATCGTCGGCCCCGCGGCCGACGATCCCGTCGCCCTGCTCGGCAACTACAACGGCATCTCGTCTCGGCAGGTGACGCCGCTCGAGGGGATCGAGCGCCAGTTTCCGGCCGCTCGCGTGCGGTACGCACTGGGCGCGACCTACACCGCCAGCACGCACGCGCTCGTCCCCGCGACCTTCCTGACCGCGCCGCCGGACGGCGGCCGCGGGATACTGGCCGAGTACTTCGAGGGTCCCGAGCTGCAGGGAGCGCCGCGCTTTCACAGGACGGAACCGCGTGCCTACTTCGACGCGGGAATGGAAGACCCCGCGGTCATCGCCGCCGTCGGCCGCGAGAGCTACTCCATCCGCTGGACGGGCAGCTTGACCCCACCGGCCACGGGCGAGTACGACCTGACCGTCCGCACGGGGATGTGGAACCGGTCCGCCACCGCGCGCCTGTTCCTCGACGACAAGGAGGTCAGCTTCGGCGCGCCCGCGACGGCGCCGGGGCCGAGGCGCCCGCCCCACGCCATGGTCCCGCTCGAGGGCGGACGGCGCTACGCCCTGCGGCTGGAGTACCGGCAGCCAGGCGCGGGCGGCACGCTCCAGCTCGGCTGGATTCCGCCCGCCGCCGCCGCCCTGGCGGAGGCCGAGGCGCTCGTGAAGGACTCCGACGCGGCCGTCGTCTTCGTGGGCCTGAGCTCCGAGCTCGAGGGCGAGGAGATGCGAGCCGTGCAGATCCCCGGCTTCCAGGGCGGGGACCGCACGAGCCTGGACCTGCCGGCGCCGCAGGAGGAGCTGGTGAAGACGGCCATCGCCACCGGCCGGCCGACCGTGATCGTCCTGACCAGCGGCAGCGCGATCAGCGCCAACTACGCCGCAGCGCACGCCAACGCCCTGCTGGCCGCCTGGTACGGCGGCGAGGAGGCCGGCACGGCGATCGCCGAGACCCTGGCCGGCGTCAGCAACCCCGCAGGACGCCTGCCCGTCACGTTCTACAAGGGCGTCGACCAGCTCCCGCCTTTCACCGACTACGCCATGAAGGGCCGCAGCTACCGGTACTTCGACGGCCAGCCGCTCTTCCCCTTCGGCTACGGGCTGAGCTACTCGACCTTCGAGTACTCGGGCTTGAACGCGACGCGGACGTCGAAAGGTGCCGAGATCCGCGTCACGGTCAAGAACACCTCGACCCGCGACGGCGACGAGGTGGTCCAGGTCTACGTCGCGGGCGACTCCAGCGTGGGCTCCCCGATACGGAGCCTCCGCGCCTTCCAGCGGATCCACCTGCGTGCCGGCGAGAGTCGACAGGTGGACTTCGCCCTCCGCGCGGACGCGCTGCCTTCGGGCGCGGCGGAGATCAGCGTGGGCGGCGGGCAGCCCCTGGGGAGCACGCCGCACGTCAAGGGCAAGTTCTAGCGTGGCGGGCGCGATAATCTCGATCATGAAAAGCTCTCGTCCGACCATCCGCGCGCTGGCGGGCGCGCTCGTGCTCGGCCTGTCCTCGCCGGTCGCGTTCGCTCAGGGAGGGTCGGCGGCGTCCGCCGCGCGGCTCGTCGTCAAGGGGAACACGCTGCGGAACGGCAAGGGCGAGACCGTGCGCCTGCGCGGCTTCGGACTCGGCGGCATGCTGCACCTCGAGAACTTCATCGACGGCTATCCCGGGAACGAAGAGGCGTTCCGCGAGGTCCTGCTGAAGGCCCTGGGCCGGGAGAAGTACGACCTCTTCTTCGAGACCTTCTACGAGAACTACTTCACGGAGGCGGACGCCCGCTACATCGGTTCGCTCGGGCTCAACTTGGTCCGCATCCCCGTCCACTACCGCCTGTTCGAGGACGACATGAACCCGCGCGTCATCCGGGCGTCGGGCTTCAAGCACCTCGACCGCGTCGTGAAGCTGTGCGCCGGCCAGGGCATCTACACGATCATCGACCTCCACGCCCTGCCCGGCTCCCAGAACCAGCACTGGCACAGCGACAACCCGACTCATCGCGCCCTGCTCTGGCAGCACAAGGACTTCCAGGACCGCACTGTGCTGCTCTGGGAGGCGATCGCGCGCCACTACCGGGACGAGCCGTGGGTCGCGGGCTACGACCTCATCAACGAGCCGGCCGACCCGACCGGCAAGGCCGTCGTGCCGTTCTTCGCTCGGCTCAGGGACGCGGTGCGCAGGATCGATCCCGATCACGTCCTGTTCATCGAAGGCAACACCTACGCGCGCGACTTCGAAGGCTTCGACCCCTCCTGGTCGAACGTCGTCTACACCAACCACGACTACGCGGCGCCCGGCTCCATCTCGGGCGGCCCGTATCCGGGCGTGACGGGCGAACGGCACTACGACCGCCAGACCGTCGAGGCGGACTTCCTGAAGAAGAGCCGCTTCATGCTCGACAACGGCCTGCCGGTCTGGGTCGGAGAGTTCGGCCCCGTGTACACGGGAGACGCGCAGAAGGACGAGATGCGCTACCAGCTGCTGAAGGACCAGCTCGCCATCTACGACACGCACGGCGTCAGCTGGTGCATCTGGCTTTACCGCGACCTCGGCCTCCAGGCGATCGTCTACCAGCCGGAAGACACGCCGTGGATGCAGCGGATCAAGCCGATGCTCGAGAAGAAGCAGCGGCTCGGCGCCGACGCCTGGGGCTCGCTCGAGACCGGGATCCGCGACGTGATGGAGCCGCTCGACCAGCTGCTGGCCCGCGAGTTCCCGACCTGGGACCCGTACCCGAACGGCGCGAAGCGGGAGGCCCGCCTGCTCGTCCGCCACATCCTGATCTCGGAAGCGCTGCTCGCCGAGTACGGCAAGGCCTTCGAGGGCCTCTCCGAGGCGCAAGTCGTCGCGCTGGCGGAGTCGTTCCACTTCTCCAAGGCGAAGCGCCGCACGCGGCTCGAATCGATCCTATCCGGCAAGGAGCGCTGAGCGGCGCACGAGAAGGGAATCGTGCACCGCCACGGGCAGCCTAGCGCGGTGCACGCCATGGAGTAGGCGTATCATCGACCGCGTTTCACCACACGGAGAATCCTGTATGAACCATGACCGCATCCGTTGCGCACCGAGCTCGCTCATCGTCTCCGGCGTCACGCTGCTCCTGGCCGCCTCGGGTGCCTCTGCCGTGCAGGACGTGCCCATCGTTCAGCCCGGCGCGCCGGGTCAGAAGACCACGAGGCTCACGGCGGAGCAGGCGGTCAAGCTCGCCGACGCCCGCTACACCGTCGACGACGTCATCTTCATGCGCGACATGGTCTATCACCATGATCAGGCCGTGCAGATGGCCGAGCTGGTGAAGGACCGGACCAACCTGCCCGAGCTGGTGGCGGTGGCCGGGCGGATCAACGCGTCGCAGGCCGACGAGATCGCCTTCATGCAGAACTGGCTGCGCGAGCGCGGGGAGAGCGTGCCGGATGCGTCGATGCATCGCGGGATGGACATGAAGGGCACGATGGCCGGCATGGCCTCCCCGGCCGACATGGCCCGGCTCGCGACCCTGAAGGGTACCGACTTCGACCGCCTGTTCCTGACCCTGATGATCGCGCACCACGACGGCGCGCTGAAGATGGTCGACGCTCTCGTGAAGAAGCCTGGCAGCGCCTACGACCCGGTGCTGTTCCAGTTCACGAGCGACGTGAAGAGCGGACAGAAGGCCGAGATCGACCGGATGACGGCGCTCCTGGGCACCCTCGCCAGCGACCCCCGCGTGGGGCTCAAGGCCGGCTTCCAGGACGCCGGACAGGCGGCGAGCCACCTGGCGCTGGTCGCGAGCCTCCCCAAGCCCACCGGCTTCTTCGATCCGACCAACGCGGCGGATCTGCCGCTCCCCAAGGCAAAGACGAAGAACGAGGAAGCCAAGCCCGCCGCACGCGACGGCCAGAGCAACGAGGGCACCGAGTGGAGCGAAAGGTCGCCGCTCCTCTCCTTCGCACAGACCGACATGGCGTTCTCCGGTGACGTGCTGGTGGCCGGCAACTACCACGGCTTCAACATCTACCGCCTCACCGATGCCAAGGCGCCCACCCTGCTGAGCTCGGTGGTCTGTCCCGGCGGCCAGGGCGACGTCTCCATCGTCGGCCATCTCCTGATCATGTCGGTGGAGCAGACGCGCGGCCGCGTCGACTGCGGGCGTCAGGGCGTGAGCGCGGATGTGAGCAGCGAGCGCTTCCGCGGCTTGCGCATCTTCGACATCTCCGACCTCACGAGCCCTCGCCAGGTCGGCCAGGTGCAGACCTGCCGCGGGTCGCACACGCATTCGGTGGTGTTCGAGGACAAGGACCGCATCGTGGTCTACAACTCCGGCACCGCCGGTGTCCGCAAGGAAGAGGAGCTGGCCGGCTGCATCGGCAACGTGCCGGGCGACAGCCGCACCGCGCTCTTCCGGATCGACGTCGTCGAGATCCCCAAGGCCGACCCGTCGAAGGCACGCATCACCTCCAGCCCCGCCGTCTTCGCGGACGAAGCCAGCGGACGCCTGGCCGGGCTGTGGAAGGGCGGCAGCCACGGGGAAGGCACCCAGGAGACCAGCCAAACCGACCAGTGCCACGACATCACCGTCTTCCCCACGCGCAAGCTGGCGGCCGGCGCCTGCTCGGGGAATGGGATCATCTTCGACATCTCGGATCCCCTGAACCCGAAGCGGCTCGACGCGGTGACCGACAAGGGATTCGCCTATTGGCATTCGGCGACCTTCAACAACGACGGCACCAAGGTGATCTTCACCGACGAGTGGGGCGGCGGTTCGCGCCCGCGCTGTCGGTCCTACGATCCACGCAACTGGGGCGCCGACGCGATCTACGACATCGTCGACAACAAGCTGATCTACCGCGGCACCTACAAGCTGCCCGCACCGCAGACCGAGTACGAGAACTGCGTCGCCCACAACGGCTCGATCGTGCCCGTGCCGGGCCGCGACATCTTCGTACAGGCCTGGTATCAGGGCGGCCTCTCGGTGATCGACTTCACCGACAGCACGAAGCCCACCGAGATCGCCTACTTCGACCGCGGTCCGATCAGCGACAAGGCCACTGTTCTGGGGGGGTACTGGTCCACGTACTGGTACTCCGGCCGGATCTACGGCACCGAGATCGCCCGCGGCCTGGACGTGCTGGAGCTCTCGCCCAGCACGAACCTCAGCGCGAACGAGATCGCCGCCGCGCAGCTTGCCAATCAGGGCCGCACCTTCAACCCGCAGCAGCAGTATCCGGTCAGCTGGCCCGATGCGCCCGTGGTGGCCCGGGCCTATCTCGACCAGCTGCAGCGCGACGGCAGCGTCGGCAAGGACGCCGCCGCGTCGCTCGCGGCCGTGCTCGACAAGGCTCAGGCGCCCCTCGACGCCGGAAAGAAGGACGCGGGTGTCGCCGCCGAGTTGCGAACCCAGGCCGGCCACCTTGCCGGAGCCGCGGCGGGCTCTCGCCAGGTGATGCTGGCCCGGGTGATCGGCGCGATCGCCGCCAAGCTCAGCTGACGCGCTTACGGGGTCCTTCCCGGAGCGGGCGCGCGGCCGCGCAGCTCCTCGAACCCGTTCAGCACGACGCGGATCACGTCGCGCTCGGGTGGGCCGGGAGACCTCGCGAGGAAGAGGAAGCGCCGGCCGTCGGGAGAGACGTCGAACGTGGCGCCCAGCTGCCCCGTCTCGAAGAGAGTGGCGGCAGACGCCGGGCGGAAGGCGCCCTCGCGCACCTCGTAGGGCAGAGCCTTCAAGCGGCCCGCCTCGACGTAGAAGAGCTCTCTCGTCGCGCGGCTCCAGCGCGGGTTTTCCGCGCTCTGCGCGACGAGCACGCGCGGCGCGAGCGAGGGGTAGGGTGCGACGTAGAGCGACGCGCCCGAGCGGTAGGCGAGCCAGCGGCCGTCCCACGAGAAGACGGGATTGTCCTCCTCGAGGGCCGACGCGACGAGCGGCGCGGGATCGCTCCCGTCGCCCGTCGCCCGCCAGAGGTCGGTCCCCGACCCGGGCGACCAGACCCTGAAGACGCCGGACGTGCCGTCGGGCGCCCAGAGCCAGTCGCCCTCGTCCGCGTCCGTCGCCACGATGCTCTCGGGTGCGGAGAGGGCGTCGGCTGAAACGCGGCGTACGTCAAAGGAGCCGTGCAGCTGGGAAGTGACGGCAAGGCTGCGGCCGTCCGGATGCCACGTCGGAGACCAGTTCTGGCCGTCGCGGGTCACGGCCTCGCCGGTGCCCCGTGCCAGGTCGTAGACGTAGACCTGCTTCTGCCCCTGTTCGATGCGGGTCACTGCGGCGCGCGTCCCGTCTGGAGACAGGCTCATGACGTCGAGCTCGTGGTACGCCTCGAACGGCAGGTCTTCGCGACGGCCGTCGCGCGCGACCCAGGTGAGCCGGGAGAGGGGCGCTTTGAGCGACGAGTCTCCCTCCACGAAGGCGAGCACTCCCTCACGGCTGAGCGCGGCGTAGCTCTCCCTGTCGCCCACGGAGTCGAGGCGCCGGACGGTGGGGAGCACGGTCGCCTCGGGGCCGCTGACGCGCCGGCGCGCGCGGTCGAAGGGCACGATCCGGTAGACACCGCCCCTGTAATAGAGGATGTGGCCGGAGTGCAGGTAGAGAGGAGCGGCGCCTTCGAAGAGAGCCTCGTAGCGCCGCGTGTCGAGATCGAGCAGGCCCACCTTGGAGTCGACGAGGCCCTTGCCTCCGAAGATCGTGAAGAGCGCCGCGTGGCCGTCGGGCAGGAAGTCGGGGCCGAAGTGGCCGGACTCGCCCTTCGCTCGGTCCGGCTTCGTCAGCTCTTCGGGCTGGCCTCCGCTCGCCTTCACTCGCCACAGGCCGACGTTGGTCCACGCCGGGCTGAACAGGATCTCGCCTCCGGGTCCCCAGGCCAGGCCCGGCGTGTTCTCCGGCAGATCGCAGATGTCGACCGGGTCGCCGCCGTCGAGCGCGATCTTGCGGACCTTGCCCGCCTGCTTGAAGCCGATCCAGTCGCCCTCGGGCGAGAAGAAGGGTGCGGTACCGCCCTCCGTGCCCGCGAGCGGACGGCTCTCGAACGCCGCGAGGTCCTGCACCAGCAGTCGCGGCTCGGAAGAGAGCGTGTAGACGAGTCGCCTTGCGTCCTGCGAGAGGCTGAGATTCTGGATGCGCCCGCCGGGGCCCGGTGGCACGATCGTGAAGCGCACGGCAGGGCGGTCGGCCGGAACGGCGCGCAGCCCCCGCGTCGCGACAAAGGCGAGGCCAGCCACGACCAGGAGCGCGGCGCCGGCTGCGACCAGCGGCCAGCGCGAAGGCCCGGCGTCTCGCGCCGGGAGATCGCCGTCCGCGGCGCGCGGTGCCTCGCTCAGCTCGAGGCGGGCATCCGCGACGTCGTGCAGCCGGCTGCGCGGATCGCGCTCGAGGCAGCGGCGCAGCAGCCGGCGGACCGCGGGCGGCGCTTCCGCCGGCAGCGCGCCGAAATCGACCTCGGTCTTGAGCACGCCGGCGAGCACGTCGCTCACGGTTTCGCCGACGAAGAGCCGCCGGCCGGTCAGCATCTCCCAGAGCACGACGCCGAGGGCCCAGATGTCGGCTCGCTTGTCGACGGCCTTGCCGCGGGCCTGCTCGGGCGCCATGTAGGCCGCGGTGCCGACGATGATCCCGGCAGCCGTGCCGGTGTGGGCGAGAGTGGGGGACTGGGACAGCTCGCTGGTCGACCCGCTGCCTGGACCGCCGTCACTCCAGGCCTTGGCGAGGCCGAAGTCCAGCACCTTCACCTTGCCGTCGGGCGTCAGCTTCACGTTCGCGGGCTTCAGGTCGCGGTGGACGATGCCGTGCTCGTGCGCTTCCTCGAGGGCCTCGGCGATCTGCTTCGCGATCAAGGTCGCTTCGTCCACGGGGATCGCGCCGCGCGTGAGGCGTTCCGCGAGGTCCTCGCCGGGGACGAGCTCCATCGCCAGGAAGTGGAGGGCGGACCCATCGGCCAGCGTCGCGTTCTCGAATCCGTAGACGTGGGCGATGTTCGGGTGGTTGAGGGAGGCGAGCAGCTTCGCCTCGCGCTCGAAGCGGGCGAGGCGCTCCTGGTCCTGCGCCAGCTCGGCCGGCAGCACCTTGATCGCCACGTCGCGGCCGAGCTTCGTGTCGCTGGCGCGGGAAACCTCGCCCATGCCGCCCGCGCCGAGAGGCGATACGACCAGGTAGGGTCCGAGACGCGTCCCGGGTGGCAGCGGCAAGCTGCCGCGGATCCTACCTCACGTGGAGAGCTCCCACTGAAACCAGGCGCTAGCTGACCCCGCCTTGAACTGGCTGTCATAGCGCGCCTCGCTCGCGCCGTGCTCGTAAACGCGTTCGGACGCGTCGACAAGACGCTCAATCTCGGCGTTCTCGTTTGATGCGCAGCTTCGCGCGTGCTTGACAGGCGCGCTTGCGCGCCAGCACCATTTCCGTTTGCTCGAGGTGCGACATGCAATCTCTTGGACTGAGTGCTTTGCTAACCGTCGCCGCCGCGGCCGCGACACCGGCCGTCGTGCCGCCCGACGCGGCCGGCCGGTGGCAGGGGACGATCCACGTGCCGGGGGCCGAGGTGGAGGCGGTGGTCGACCTGGCCCGCAGCGACGGCGGGGCGTGGATTGGGTCGATGGTGGCTCCTGCGCTCGCGCTCGCAGCGACTCCAGTCAGTGAGCTGTCCGTCGAGAGCGCCCAGGTCCGGTTCACGCTCAAGGGAGTGCTGGGCGATCCGCGATTCGAGGGGCGGCTCGGGAAGGACGGGACGCTCGCGGGCCTCTTCCTCCTGGGCGGCAACCAGGCTCCGTTCGAGCTCAAGAGAACCGGGCCGGCGGAGGTCGAGACTCCGCCGCACAGCACGCCCGTGGGCAAGCCGTTCGAAGGCGTCTGGTCCGGACGCACCGAGCTCATGGGCAACCCGCTGCTCGTGCGTCTCACTCTCGGCAACGACGCGGCGGGAGCGCCCGCAGTGAAGTTCTTCATCCAGGGGCACAACCCGCACGACATGGCGGTGGATGTGGTGACGCAGGAAGCGGCGTTCCTGACCGTCCACACTCCCGACCTGGGCGGGCTCCGCTTCGAGGGCCAGCTGAACGCCGACGCGGGCGAGATCACGGGCATCCTGCAGCAGGGGCCGGCGGAAGCCCCGCTGGTGCTGCGGCCGGAAGCCGCGGGAGGCAAGCGATGAGAAGGATCCTGCTCGGCGCCGCGCTCGTCGCACTGGCCGGCGACGTGTTCGCACAGTCCATGTTCCGCGGCGACGCGGCGCACACCGGCGCCGCCTCTGCCGTCGCTCCTCGCCAGTTCCACCGCCTCAAGTGGCGGTTCCTGACCGGCGGGCGGGTCGTCTCGTCTCCGGTCTTTCAGGACGGCGTCCTGTACGTGGGGAGCGACGACGGCAGCGTCTACGCGCTCGACGCCACGAGCGGCCAAAGGCGCTGGCGGTTCGCCACGGCGGGCCCGGTGGCCTCCACCCCGGCGGTGGCCGGGGGGCTCGTCTACTTCATGAGCTACGACGGCAGGTTCTACGCGGTGGAGGCGCAGAGCGGCAAGCTGCGCTGGAAGTTCACGACGGGCGGGGAGCGTCGCTTCGAGGCCAAGAACCTGCACGGCTTCCTGCCCAAGAACCAGACGTTGGCCGACCCTTTCGACCTGTTCCTCTCCAGCCCGGTGGTGGCCGAGGGTGCCGTCTTCTTCGGCTGCGGCGACGGCAACCTGTACGCGCTCGACGCGTCCACCGGCGCCTTGCGCTGGAAGCTGCAGACGGGCGACGTCGTCCACGCCTCGCCGGCCTACGCGGACGGCGTCGTCTACGTGGGGAGCTGGGACAGCTACCTCTATGCGGTCGAGGCGGCGAGTGGGAAGGAGAAGTGGCGGTTCAAGAGCGGGGAGGACCCGTACATCCACAACCAGGTCGGCTTCCAGTCCTCGCCGGCCGTGGTGGGCGGAGTCGTCTACGTCGGATGCCGCGACTCCAACCTTTACGCGATCGACGCGCAGAGCGGCACGGAGAAGTGGCGGGTCAACAACCAGGGCAGCTGGGTGGTCGGCTCGCCGGCGGTGATGCAGGGCAAGGTCGTCTACGCAACCTCGGACTCCGCGCTCTTCCACGAGGTGGACGCGACGAGCGGCAAGCCACTGCTGAAGCAGGACGTCAAGGCCTATACCTTCGCCTCGCCCACCGTGGCGGGGGACGTGGTGCTGGTGGGCGTCATGAACGGGACGCTCGAGGCGCGGGACCTGGCCACGGGCAGCCTGCTGTGGGACTACCGGACCGAGGCCTCCAAGCGCAACCGCGGCTGGGCGCTCGACAAGGAGCGGCGGTTCAACAATCCGCTTCTCTTCTCGTCGACCTGGCGCGAGGCGCCGATCGTGGCCCAGGACCGCCAGTTGAGTGTCGGCTCGTTCGTGTCGACGCCGCTGGCCGTGGCGGGCGCGGTCTACATCGGGAGCACGGACGGCGCGGTGTACGCGATGGAGTAGCCGACCGCTGGTCACGAACTGTGACCACCTCACACGGATCAAGTTCTCCTCGGCTCATCGAGCCTCCCTCCAAGCCCGGGCGCCAGATCGGTTTCGGCCGCAAGAGCGAGCCGTGAGCCGAACGCAGCTAGCCGCAGCACGAACGTGGCGAGTGCGCCTCCACGCACTCCGAGCCGAACGGGCGGCTCACGGACAGGCCCGAGGCGCTATTCGGACCGCAGCGTGCGAATGGCGTCGACGGTGGCGGCGCGGCGAGCGGGAATCAGACTCGCCGTGAGGGCCGAAGCGACGAGAAGGGCAGCGATCGTCGCGAACGTCAGGGGGTCCGTCGCGGCGACGCCATAGAGAAGAGACGACAAGACCCGGCTGGCGGCTCCGGCGGTCACGAGGCCGACCGCGACACCGATGGTGGCCAAGGTGGCGCCTTCTCGCAGGACGAGGGCGAGGACGGTGGAGCGGGACGCGCCCAGGGCCAGGCGGATGCCGAACTCCTTCGAGCGGATCTCGGTCGTGTAAGCGATCACGCCGTAGAGACCCAGGGCGGCTAGGACTAGGGCCAGAAATGCGAATGTCGAGAGGAGGGCGGCGGTGACGCGCTCTTCGGACAGGGACAGGGCGACGTGGTCGCGGAGCGTGCGAATGGAGTAGAGGGGGACGCTGCGGTCTAGGTCGCGAGCAGTGGCAGTAACGGAAGCGAGGATCGAGGCTGGGTTGCCCTCCGTGCGGACGATCAGGCTGGTGCGGGGGGCGTAGAAGGCGAAGTCGGGGACGTAGAGCATGGGCTCGCTCGACTCGCGGATGCTGGTGAGCTTGGCGTCGGCGGCGACGGCGATGACCTGCGCGCCTTTCTCGCCGAAGTTCAGGACGCGCTCTTTCAGGGGGTCGCGGCCGGGCCAGAAGCGGTTGGCGAAGGCGCGGTTGACGATCAGCAGCGACGGGCCGGTCTCGTCGGCGCGCGTGAAGTCGCGGCCCTCTTCGAGGCGGATGCCCAGCGTGCGGAAGTAATCCTCCGAGACTGGGGTGAAGCCGACTTCGGGCTCGCGGCCGGGCGGGGGGGTGATGCTCGAAAGCGTGACCGTGGTGATCATGCCTTGGCTCTGGACCGGGACGTGGCGCGAGAGGGCTGCGCTCCGCACGCCGGGGAGCTGCCGCACGCGGTCGAGGAGGTCGCGCTGGAACTGGCGGCCGCGCTCGCGGTCGTAGCCGCTCTTCGAGAGGTCGAAAGAGATCACGAGGGCGCTCTTGGCGTCGAAGCCGAGGTCCACCTGCGTGGCCTTCTGGAGCGTGCGCAGCAGCAGGCCGGCGCCGACGAGGAGGACCGCTGAGAGCGCGATCTCGGTCACGACGAAAGCGCCTCGTAGGGAGAAGAGTCTTTTTCCGTGGGCGAGAGGCGCGCTGTTCGTCTGGATGCGCTCTGTGAGGTTGAGGTTGGAGACGCGCCAGGCCGGCAGCAGGCCGAAGGCGAGCGTCGAGAGGAGGGCGAGCGCGGCCGTGAACGCGATCACGCGCGCGTCGAGGACGGGCGTCGCCGCCTGCGTGGGCAGCGCGAAGCTCGACGGCGTCAGGCGCAGGAAGAGATCCGCGCTCCACTGGGCGAGCAGCAGGCCGAGGACGGCGGCCGCCATCGAGAGGAGCAGGCTCTCGGCGAGCAGCAGCCGGACGATGCGGCCGCGCGAGGCGCCGATGGCTTGCCGGAGGGCGAGCTCTCGTCCGCGCACCTCGCCGCGCACGAGCAGGAGGCCGGCGGCGACCGCGCAGGCGATCAGCATCACGAGCGCGCAGACGCCGGTGAGCAGCCACGACGACCGCGTCGCCTCGCGCAGCCGTTCGGGGTCGAGCACGGCCGCGGAGAGCGGCAGGACGAGGAAGCGGTCGTAACGGCCGGCTTTCGGGTCGAGCTTCAGCTCGGCGTTGACACGGGCGGTGATCGTGTCGAGCTCGGCCTTGGCTTGCGCCGCTGCTGTTCCGTCCTTCAGGCGGCCGACGAGGTCGACCCACGTGAAGCCGCGCCGCTCGAAGGGCTTGAACTGCGCGAGGTTTGGTGTCGTCTGGAGCGCCATCGTCAGCGGCAGCCACACGTCCGGGACGTTCTCGAGGCTCGTGCCGTAGAAGCCGCGGGGTGCGATGCCGACGATCGTGAAGACGGTCGCGTTGAGGCGCACGGTGCGGCCGACGGCCTTCGGATCGCCGCCGAATCTCCGCTGCCAGAAGGCGTGGCTCAGGACCATCACGGGGTGCCCGCCGGGCGTCTGGTCGTCGTCCCTCGCGAGCAGGCGGCCGGCGGCCGGCGTCACGCCGAGGAGCGGGAAGTAGTTGCCGCTCACGTTCGCCGCGATCACGCGCTCGACCGGCGCATCGCCTATACCGAGGTTCACCTCGCTGCCGCTCGAGAGGCCGGCGATTCCCTGGAGCGCCCGTGCGTCGCGGGCGAGATCCTCGAGCTGCGGATACGACACGCCGCCCAGGTCCACGCCCGCCTGGTTGGTCATCGCGAGCCGGACCAGCCGCTCGGGGTTCTTCAGCGGCAGCGGCCGGAACAGCACGGCGTCCACGAAGCTGAACATCGCGCTGTTGACGCCGATGCCGAGCGCCAGCGTGAGCACGGCTGTGGCGGTGAATCCCTTGTGCGTCGCGAGCTGCCGGACGGCGGAGCGCAGGTCGTTCATGGCCGCCCTCATTTTGCAACCGACGTGCCAGTAGTGCTTTGCGTCGTGTCGGGCGGGTTCGGTGTGACTCACGGCTGGACCTCCTATTGTTGGCGAGCGGCCGTGGGATCGTAGCGTCCCATCGCCGAACGGCGGCAACCAGATCGACTACCTGGAGGCGGGGGACTCGCTCGCTGACTTTCTCGCGGACTTTCCGACTGTGACGCGCGGCCGGGCCCCGCCATGTCAGGGTCGCCGCGTTGCGTCGTCGCAGAATAGCCTCGTAGCCGTTCGAGCTCATCTTCACAAGATGAGACGACCACACTGCAGGCCGCACGCCTATTATCGAAGGTAGGTTGCTTGCGGAAGGGGAACTGCATGGAAACTCGTGTGGACTTTACAAAGCAGTATTCAAGCGGACTCGCGAAGGCGATGCTCGGGCTGGAGAAGGCAGTGGACGAAAGCGGCCTGGACCACACCCTCCTCGATCTCGTGAAGGTGCGCGCTTCGCAGATCAACGGCTGCGCGTACTGCATCGACATGCACTGGAAGGATGCCCGCGCGCGAGGCGAGACCGAGCAGCGGCTCTACGGGCTCGACGCGTGGCACGAGACGCCCTATTACAGCCCACGCGAGCGGGCCGCGCTGGCCTGGGCCGATGCCGTGACGCGCATCGGGGAGACCCACGCTCCCGACGACGTCTACCGTGAGCTGACGAGTCAGTTCCGGGAGGATGAGATCGTCGCGCTGACCTTCGCCGTCGTCGCGATCAACGGTTGGAATCGCCTCTCGATCGCGTTTCGGGCGCCTGCGGGCACTTACAAGCCCAGGGCGACGGCCGCAGTTTCCGGACAGCCGCCTCTCAAGCGAGAGCGATCCATTGGGATTTCCGAATAGGTCTCAATCGCTACGTAGCGACTGGCAGGGGTCGACGCGGGAGGCTCGGCGGGCTGGGACGTAAGCGGCGATGGCGCCGATCGTGAGCATCAGCGCGGCCATGGCGGCGAAGGTGGGGGCGTCCACCGGGGTTACGCCGAAGAGGTGGGCGGCCAGGGGGCGGGTGGCGGCCAACGCGGCGAGGAGGCCGATCAACACGCCGACGGCGACCACTCGGGCGCCTTGGGCGACCACCATCCTTCGGACGGCTGCGGCTGTCGCGCCTAAGGCCATCCTCACGCCGATCTCTCTCGTGCGCTCCGCGACCGCGCAGGACAGGACGCCGTAGAGGCCTACCGCGCCGAGGAAGAGGGCAAGGGCCGAGACGATGCCGAGGGTGAGGAGCGCGAAGGAGAGCTGGATCATCGAGCGGGCGGCCAGGGCGGCCATCGTGTACGAGCGGTACATCGGGGCCTCGGGGGCGACCTCGCGGATCAGGGCGCGCACTTCGGGGGCGATCGTCTCGGCGCGCGTCGTCTTGATCACGTAGGCCGGCGACGACAGCGCCCACGCCTTCGGCGTGGGGCCGACCAGCGGGAAGTAGACGAGCGCCTGCGGCGTGTCGCGGTAGTTGTACTGCACCACGTCCTTCACGACGCCGATGACGGTGTGCCAGTCCTTCGAGCCGCGCTGCTGCAGCCGGCGGCCGATCGCACGCTGGTTTGGCCAGAGCAGGTTGGCCGCGGAGCGGCTCACCATCACGTTGCCGAGCTGCGAGACGTGGTCGGCGGTCTCGAACTGGCGGCCGTCGAGAACGGCGATCGACATCGTGCGGAAGTAGTCCCCGGCGGCGTAGGTGACGTTGAGCGTCGGGCCGACGTCGGGACCTTCCGGCATCTCGTCGCTGCGGAAGCGGTCGTCGAACGTGCCCTCGTCGAGCGGCACATTCTCGACGATGCCGACCGAGGCGACGCCGGGGAGGTTCTGGAGCCGCTCGAGGAAGGCGAGGTGGAAGCGCGCCCAGCTCGGGCCGTCCACGAGCGTGGGCTGCTCCGGCGCGAACTGGAAGGTGAAGACGTCGCGCGTGTCGTAGCCGGGATCGACGGACTTGAGCGCCTCGAAGCTCCGCATCAGCAGCCCGGCGCCGATCAGCAGCACCAGCGCCATCGCCGTCTGGGCCGCCACCAGGCCGTCGCGTACGAGGCGGCGGCGCGCCGTCGAGCCGCGGCCTCCCTCGCGCAGCCGCGCCATGTTGGGCGACGACCCGCGCAGGGCCGCGACCGATCCGCACGCGACGCCCGAGATCACGGCGGCCAGCAGCGCGAAGAGCAGCGTGCGCGGGCCGAGCGCGACCTCGTCGAGGCGCGGGACGCCGGCCGGCGCCGCGCTCAGCAGGAGCGGCAGGCCGACCCAGGCGAGGGCGATGGCCAACGCGCCGCCGAAGAGCGCTGCCACGAGCGCCTCCGCCATCTGCAGCCGCAGCAGCTGCGCGCGCGATGCTCCGATCGCGCGCCGCACGGCGAGGTCGCGCTGGCGGCCCTCGGCGCGCAGCATGAAGAGGTTCGCCACGTTGACGCAGGCGATGACGAGCACGATGGCGGCGGCGGCGAAGAGGATCCAGAGCGAGCGCGCGGTGGGGCCGAGCATCTGGTCGAGCAGCGGCCGCACGACGGCGCGATGGCGCTCGACGAGCCGCGCGTAGCCGGGCGAGCCGCCGAAGCGATCGGGCAGCCGGCGCGCCAGCGTCGTCAGCTCCGCCTCCGCGGCCGAGAGCGAGGCGCCCGGGGCGAGGCGGCCCACCATGTTGTAGCCGAAGCGCCCCGGCTCGAGCCCCTCGGCGCGAACGTCGTCCACGATCCACAGGAGCGGGCCGCTGTTCGGGAAGCGGAACTCCGGCCGCATCACGCCGACGACGGTCCGGCTCTTGCCCGCGATGTCGTAGGAGCGGCCGACGACGCTCGGGTCCGAGCCGAACCACGAGCGGAAGAGCGCGTCGCTGATCACGACCGCACGGTCCTCGTCCGCCGGCAGCGGCAGGCGGCCGAGCGCCGGTCGCGCGCCGAGCGTCGAGTAGAGCGAGCGGCTCCCGGCGCCCATCCGGATCCGCTCGACCCGCTCGCCGACCCGCAGCGAGTTGGTGAAGGTGCCGTAGATGGCGACGTCTTCGACGAGCTTCGCGCCGTCCCGGTACTGGAGGAAGAACTCCCCGGCCGGGCCGAACTCGCCTTTCATGTCGGACCCCGGCGCGATGCCGGCGATGAAGACGAGCCGTTCCGGCTGCGCGTAGGGCAGCGGCGAGAGCAGGACGCGGTCGAGAACGGCGAAGACGGCGGTGATCGTGCCGATCGCCAGGCCCAGCGTCCCGACGACGGTGGCGGCGAAGCCGGGCGAGAGCCGCAGCGTGCGCAGCGCGTGGCGACAGCGCCCCGGTCCAGCCGTTCAGGTCGAAGCTCACTGTCCTTCCTTCCTTCTTGGCCGGAACGTCGGGGCACGAGGGCCGCAGCCGTTCCGCGAGCGCGCTGCGACCGAGGTCGAACACGATGGAGGCGAGGGACCGCACGGCCGCCACGGGGCCGCGCCTCTTGTCTCGCTCCAAGTCGAGGAGCGCATGCTGGACGACGGCTTCGCCGAAGCGGGCGCGGAACGCCTTTGGGAACAGCCGCACCAGCGCCCCGAGGAGCGTCCTCACGAGCGACCTCGCGCGAGCCCGAGCCGCTTCTCGGCGACGGCCGCGGTGCGCTTCAACCGCTGCGTCTCGTTGGCCAGCGTGCGACGGCCGCGGGCGGTCAGCGTGTAGTACCGGCGCGCGAGTCCGGGATGCGCCACCTCTTGCTCGGCCTCGCTCTCGGCGACGAGGCCCAGGGCGACGAGCCGCGCGATCACGCGGTAGAGCGAGCCGGCGCGCGGCTGCAAAGCACCTCCCGACTCGGCGGCGACGCGCTCGGCGATCGCGTAGCCGTGCAGTGGTCCGCTCGCGAGCGCCAGCAGCAGGTGGTATTCGAGGAGGCTCATGAGTAAATACGCTATCAGAGTATATACGACGGAACCTGGAGAGGCGCGGGACCGACCGGGTCCTCTATTGCGGCTCGACGAAGGCGCTGAATCAGGCGGTGAAGCGGAATGCACAGCGATTTCCGGAGGATTCTCGGTTCCAACTGACGGTGGCGAGCGTGAGGAGGTGGTCACGAACTGTGACTACCTCACACGGCTCAAGTTCTCCCGGTGCTTCGTGCGCGTTCTCTTCTCTTGTGCGCCTGGTCTCTTCAAGAAGCCGTGACGTCGCGGTTCGTCTTCTTCAGGTCGTACTCGAACGGGCGCGATACCGTGAGGAGCGTGGGCTGGACGGCTTCGCCGCGGACGGCGGCGAGGGCTCGGCCCTTGCCGACCCACCAGGAGCGGGCGTGCGCGCGGGTCCATGTCTCGGTGCCGCATTTGTCGAGGGCTTCGGCGGCCTCCTCCGCGGTGCGGGGGCGCCGCGCGGGATCCTTCTCCAGGCACGAGAGGACCCAGCGTTCGAGGTCGGGCGGCACCGGCTGGCCGAGCCGCTGCGACGGCCGCTCGGGCGCCGAGTGGAGGTGGTGGCCGCAGATCTCGACGAGCGTACGGCCCTCGAATACGTGCTTGCCGGTGAGCAGGAAGTACGCGACGGCGCCGACCGAGTAGAGGTCGGCGCGCGCGTCGGCGTCTTGCGAGCGGATCGCCTCGGGCGCCAGGTAGTGGGGCGTGCCGACCAGCAGGCCCTCGCGGCTCAGCGCGTCCGCGGCATCGAGGTCCTTCACGAGGCCGAAGTCCACCACCTTCGCCACGTCGCAGAGCCCCCCGCGCTCGCACAGGATCACGTTCGCGGGCTTCACGTCGCGGTGCACGAGTCCGACGCCGTGGGCCTCGGCGAGTGCCGCCAGCACCTGCCGCAGGACGTGCACGACGCGGCCCGGCGGCTGCGCGCCCTCGTGTGCGATGAGCTGCTCGAGCGACAGGCCCTCGAGGTACTCCATCGCGTAGTAGAAGGTCCCCTCGGGCGTGTGTCCGAAGTCGTAGATCGAGACCGTGTTCGGGTGGCTGAGGCTCGCCGTGAGCTGGACCTCGCGCTCGAAGCGCCGCAGGCTCGCCTCGCCGAGGCGATCGCCCTTCAGGAGCTTGACCGCGGTGGGTCGGCGCAGCAGCGCGTGGCGGGCCCGATAGACGACGCCCATGCCGCCCTCGCCGAGCTTCTCCTCGAGCGTGTACTGCCCCAGCCGCAGCGCGTGCCGCACCTCGCGGCGCAGGCCGTAGATCACTCCGGACGCGGCCGTCGCGACCGCCACCGCGACGACGAGCCACAGCACCTTCCAGATGCCGAGCCGCGCCGTGGTCGAGGTCGCCACCACGTACGCGCACGCCGGCAGCACGGTGGCGGCGCTCGCCAGGAAGGTGCGCCGCGCGCTGCTCGGGATGAAGATCGACCGGGCATAGAGGACGAGGCTCACGGCGAGCAGCACGACCATGGGCTGGACCTCGGGCTCGTGGATCGTCGCCACGGACACGAGCAGGCTCAGGAGCGTGAGCACCAGCAGCAAACCGACGTCGAGCGCGCGAAGCACGGACTCGGTCCTCGGCCGCCCGCGGCAGTAGAGCCACGTACCGGAGGTGACGAGGAGGAGCGCCAGGAAGCACGCGTGCCCCGCGGGCGTCAGGCGGTCGACGCCGAGTGCCGTCTGCGCGAGCGCTACGGAGTAGAAAGCCGCGGCGATCCCGGTGGTGATGAGACCGAGGAGCCTGAGGCGCTCCTGCAGGAAGGGGGCTTCTTCGGCCGAGCCGGATGGATCGGCCGACCACTGGAGCTGCTGCGGAGCGGGCTCTGGAAGCAACGGCGCAGTATAGGCCGCCCGCGTGTTCTCTCGGAGGACCGGCCGCGGCGGCGCGATCCACGATGATGGCGTTGGCGCGGCGATCGACTACGAGCGAGTAGTAGACTGCGCGCGGTGGAACGGCACTTCCCGGACGGCGTTCGCCTCGAGCCCGGGCCGGGCGGCCTGGAGCGGCTGAGGCTCGATGCGTCCGAGGGCGAGGCCCACGTCTTCCTCCACGGCGGCCACGTCTCCCACTTCCAGCCGAAGGCGGAGCGGCCGGTGCTGTGGCTGAGCCGCGCGAGCCGTTTCGAGCGGACCCACGCGATCCGCGGCGGCGTCCCGGTGTGCTTTCCCTGGTTCGGGCCGAAGC
This sequence comes from uncultured Acidobacteriota bacterium, assembly GCA_963740655.1. Taxonomy (GTDB): domain Bacteria; phylum Acidobacteriota; class Vicinamibacteria; order Fen-336; family Fen-336; genus DATBSL01. The sequence goes on along the minus strand of CAVUFF010000006.1, from coordinate 611,093 downwards.
TGGGAGCTCCGGAGGCGCCGATGCACGGCTTCGCACGGATCCTGCCGTGGGCCCTGGTCGAGGTGACGCGCGAGTCTTCCGGGCGGCTCGAAGCGAGGCTCGAGCTCACGGCCGAGGCAGCGGCCCGGGGCGGCTTCCAGCAGCAGCTCGGCGTGACGCTCACGCTCAGCGTCGGCCGCAGCCTGGGCCTGACGCTCGCGGTCCACAACGAAGGCGCAGCTCCCGCCCGCTTCGAGGAGGCGCTCCACTCCTACTTCGCCGTCTCCGACGTGACGAGCGTCCGCGTACACGGACTCGAGGCGACGTCCTACCTCGACAAGACGGAGGCGATGGCGCGCAAGCCCGCAGCAGCCGGCCCGATCGCGATCTGCGCCGAGACCGACCGCGTCTACCTCGACACCACGGCGACCGTGACGATCGAGGATCCCGGCTGGGATCGCCGCGTCGTGGTCTCGAAGACGGGCTCGGCCACGACGGTCGTCTGGAACCCATGGGTCGCGAAGGCGCGCGCGATGCCGGACTTCGGCGACGACGAGTGGCCCCGCATGCTGTGCGTCGAGACGGCCAACGTGGGCGAGCAGGCGTTGACGCTCGCCCCCGGCGCGACCCAGGTGATGACCGCGACGCTGGGCGTCGAGTGAGGCAGAGATGAAGGTCTACTTTTTCCGAACGCTCCTGTTCGCCCTTTCACCGCTGTGCGCGTTCGCCGGCACGGCCACGATCAAGATCGACGTCGACCACGTCATCGACCAGGTCGACCCGCGCATCTACGGTGTCTTCATGGAGCCGATCGGCTTCAACCGGGCCGACCTTCACTTCAACACGCTCTACGGCCCGGTCTACGACCCGTCCTCGCCGCTCGCCGACGAGCACGGCTTCCGCAAGGACATCGTCCTGGCCGCGCGCGAGCTGCGAATCACGCAGATGCGCTGGCCGGGAGGCAACTTCACCGCCAGCTACGACTGGCGCGACGGCATCGGCCCCAAGGACCAGCGCCCGAAGCGCCGCGAGCTCGCCTGGGGTGTCGTCGAGCCCAACCAGGTTGGCACCGACGAGTGGGTCGCAGCTGAACCAGGCGATAGGCAGCGAGAACGTCGTGTGCATCAACGGGGGCACCGGAACGATCATGGACGCCGCGAGCTGGGTCGAATACTGCAACGGGCCCGTCGGCTCGCACTGGGCGGACAAGCGCGCCGAATACGGTCACCCCGAGCCCTACCGCATCCAGTACTGGGACCTCGGCAACGAGGTCGACGGCGCGCCGTGGATCATCGCCCACAAGGACGCCGAGGACTACATCAAGTTCGCCGTCGAAGCCGCGAAGGCCATGAAGCGCAGCTCGCCCGGCACCGACCTGCACTTCGTCGCCAGCGGCTCCTCCTACTACAAGGACGACATCGACTGGGTCGAGTGGAACTGGAAGGTGATCAAGGCGCTCTACGGCATCGCCGACTACGTCTCGATCCACCGCTACTGGGACAACTCGGACGACTACTACGTCCTCCTCGGCCAGCGCGCGATGGACCTCGAAGAGAAGATCACGATCACCGCGAACCAGATCCAGGCCGTTTCGGCCGTCCGAAGGGGAAGCCGATGTACGTCTCCCTCGACGAGTGGGCGCCTCCGTTCAGGGGCGGGCACCTCTCGACGCTCGCGCTCGCGCAGTTCTTCAACGCGTTCATCCGCCACGCCGACGTCCTGAAGATGGCCAACTTCACCGCGCTCAGCGGGATCCTCGGCCGCGACCCGAAGACCGGCGCCACCTACAAGTCGCCCGCGTTCTACGCGTTCAAGCTGTTCTCCACGCGCTGCCGCGGCGCGGCACTCGACACCTTCGTCGAGTCCGACACCTTCCGCACGAGCGACTACTACACGCGCATCCCCTATCTCGACGTGACGGCCGTCTACGACCAGAGCTTCGAAGCGGGTCGTCGTCAACGTCGTGAATCGCCACAAGGACGACGCGATCGAGGCCGAGATCGAGAGCGTCGCCGGCTCGTTCACGGGCACGGCCGAGATCAGCCTCATCACGAGCCCCGATCGTCGACAACAAGCCCTACACCTACGAGAATCGCGACGCCTACGCGCCGAAGACGCAGACGATGCCCGCGAGCGGCAAGACGCTTCGCTACGCGTTCCCGCCGCATTCGTTCACGCAGATCGTGGTCGGCGTGGAGCGCTGAGGACTGGAAGGGGTCAACGCGCGAGGCGCGGCGCGGAGGCGTCCACGGGGTTCGCGCCGAGCCTCCCGGCTTCAACGTGAAACGGCGGGAATCAGCTCGCGTACGACGAAATCGACCGTTACACCGAACGAGTCGTTGCTCGACCCCGTGTTGACCACTACGAGATCGCGCGAGGGGACCACGAAGAGGAACTGATTCATGTTGCCCGACGCGATGATGACCCGGTTGCTCGCATCGGCCGTGGATCGGGCCGGATCGATCGGAGCCATCCACCAGAGAAGGCCGTAGTCCACCGCGACTCCACCGAACTGTGACGGCGCTGTCGTGACGGGGGCGGTCGAACGCGAGAGCCAGTCGCTCGAAACGACTTGCCTGCCGTCCCACTGGCCCTGCTTCAACACGAGGTATCCGACTCGCGCGAGATCGATCGCGCGCAGGTTGAGCCCGCCGCCCGTGTGAACGGTGGCGTCGTAGCCGGAGACGAACCAGTATTGGCCGCTGATTCCGAGCGGCGTGAAGAGGCGTTCCCGCGCAAGGACGTCGAACGGAGTGCCCGTGGCTTGCGCGACGGCCGCGCCGAGAGCGATCACGCCTCCGCTGTTGTACTGCCAGAGAGCGCCGGGCTCGGCGTTGAAGGGCTGCTCGAGAGCAATCCGCACCCAGTCGCCGCGCGAAGTGTTGAGGGTCTCGAGGGGAGAGCCCGGATACGGGTACTCGTAGAAGTCGATACCCGAACGCATTTCGAGCAGGTGTCGCAAGGTGACTCTAGGCAGGCGCGCATCCGGGGAGGCGTCCGCGTACCGAGCCAGGATCGACAACACCGTCGCGTCGACGTCGACCGAGCCCATGTCCGACGCAATGCCGGTGACGAGAGAGGTGACGCTCTTGCTCACCGACTGCATGGTGTGGACGTCGTCGCGAGACGACGCGCCGTAGTAGGTCTCGTGGACGACGTAGCCGTGTCGGATCACGATGAACGAGTCGAGCCCGCGCCACGTGCGCGAGGCTATGCGTTGACCGACGCGTGCGAGCACGCTTCCGGGAACGCCGGCCTGCTCGGGAGTTGCGGTTCGCCACGTCGCACCCGGGAAGTACGTCGATGCATCGGGCGGGAGGGCGGTCATCCGAGGCTCGATCGGGCGACGTCCCACTGGCCCCGTCGGAGCCGCCGCACGCGATGAACGCCGTCGCCGCAAACGCCAGGAGCGCCAGCCGAGAGTCCCGCAGCAGGCCGTCCATGCCGGGGATTCTAGCCGCGCTCCCTTCGTGACGATTCGCGACGACGGCTGACGCGTGCGGCGGGCTCCCGCCGTGTTACCTGCAGTCGCGGTGGTCGTCGTCGCGGACCCGCTTGAATTGGCCCTTGAGGGCGTCGCGGACCAGCAGCGTGATCCAGCGGGCCGAGGCGTCCATCGTGGTGCGGAAGTGGAGGCCGCCCCAGACGCGGGCGTTCGCGGTGTCGTAGGTGATGTCGGCGAGCGATGCGTAGCTTCGGGTCGGCACCACGGGGTGACCCGTGACCTGGTTCCCCGTGCTGGTGAGGGTGACCGCGAAGTCTTCGCCGAAGACCTTCCTGAGGCCGGTGACCATCGCCGCGCCCATGCAGCCGTGGCCTGCGGGGTACTCGGGGTGGTTCGCACGGACGAGAGGCGCCCAGCCGGCTTCGGGAACCGTGTCGTCGTTGCCGTCCTCGTCGGCGCGCTGGATCGCCTGGAACGGGCGCCAGCTCATGTAGTGGTACTTCGCGTCCCAGCAGGCGAGCAGGGCTTCGCCGCCGGCGAGGCCGAGCATGGCGAGCGCCCGTGCGGACTCCACCTCGTCGAGGCCGCGCGAGATGACGATGTCGCGCGTGTTTCGCCCCCACAGCGTGAAGCCGCTCTCCGTCCAGAACTGGACGGCGTCGGTCATCTGCGTGGTGCGAAGCGTGCTCGTCTTGCCGCCGGTCTCCTGCACCTCGTGGAGCGCCCGCGCGTACTTCTTCTTGTCCATGGCGATCGGCGGCGGGAGGCGCCGGGCGCCGGGCGAGGCAGCGGTGACCGGGATCGTGAACGCCATCGCGTAGTCGGCCGCGCCGGCGGTGGCAAAGTCGTTCGCGACCGCCGTTGCCTGCCAGACCCCGGGGTCCGGCGGCGGATTCACGTACGCCGCCGTGTTGTAGAAGTTGTCGCCGGCGCGGGCCGCGAGCGTGGCCGCGGCCGCCGCCTCGCCGACGGCGATGCCGTCGTCCTTCGACGGACCGTCGGGGATGGCCGCGATGTACGCGGTGTACTGGCCGTCGAGAGTGTCGCGGGCCGGCGTCGCGACGTTCACGCGGGTGCGTGCGACGCGATAGGCCGCCGTCGCGATCGCGGCGTCCAGGTTCGCCCCGTCCGGCGCCTCGACGGCCGCGTAGAACGGCCGATAGCCGCCGCGGATCGCCACGACCGCGTCGTAGACGGCGATCTGCACGAGCGAGCCCGTGTAGGCCTGGGCGGCGTTGCCGCGGCCGGTCCACGTCGCGAGCACCGGTTGTGTGCGTTCGTGCCACAGCGTCACCGCGTTGTTCGCGGGCGCCGCCTCCGCCTTCCCCGCGAGTGTCGCGCCCGCGACGACGGCGCCCAGCACCACGCCCGACAGCAGCCTTGCCCGCATTTTTCCCTCCCGCTGAAAGCGGCTCCGATTCGGAGCCGCTGCCGCACGATAGGGAGCCCGTGGCACGCGGGCCAAGCGGCAAGCCGCGGTGCCGGCCGCGATCCGCGGGCCTGCCGTGGAATGCCGTCGATTGCCGCGCCTCGGGGGCCGGGCGTAGTCTGGGGCCGGGACGCACCATGACCGGCCCCTCAACGCCAGGCTCGTCACCCCCCGCCGAGCCTCCCTCGGCCGATCGCCTGGACTCGTGGAAGGAGATCGCCGCCTACCTGAGGCGGGACGTGACGACGGCGCAGCGCTGGGAGAAGCGGGAAGGCATGCCCGTGCACCGCCACCTGCACCTGAAGCTGGGATCGGTCTACGCCTTCAAGAGCGACCTGGACGAATGGGCGCGGAGCCGCGGTGCGGCTCTCGTCGCCGAGCCCTACGTCGATCCGGGCACCGCCGCTTCGACGGAGCCGCCTCCAGCGCCCGTGGCGCACCGTCGGTGGTGGGGCCTCTGGCTCGCTGCCGCGGCCGGCGCGGTCCTGACCGCTCTCCTCGGATGGCAGCTCCGGAGAGCCGGGTCCCCCCCGCAGAACCCGCTGGCGGAGGCGCGGTACCAGGCGCTCACCGACTTCGACGGCATCGAGCAGGCGGCCGCGATCTCCCGAGACGGACGATTCGTGGCTTTCCTGTCCGATCGCGACGGGCCGATGGACGTGTGGGTCACCCAGATCGGCGTGGGCCAGTTCTACAACCTGACTCGCGGCAGCGTGCGGGAGCTCGTCAATCCGTGGGCCCGCACGCTGGGCTTCTCACCCGACGGGACGCTCGTGACATTCTGGACGCGCAAGTCCGACGCCTCCGGTGGATCGACCGTCGGCGTGTGGGCGGTACCCGTGCTGGGCGGGCAGCCGCGACCCTACCTCGAGGGCGCCGTCGAGTTCGACTGGTCCGGCGACGGCACCCGGCTCGTCTATCACACGGCTGGCCCAGGCGATCCCGTGTACGTGCGCGATTCCGCCCAGCCCTCCGAGCCGCGCCAGATCTTCTCGGCCCCGGCGGGACAGCACGGCCACTTCCTCACCTGGTCCCCGGACCAGGCCTTCATCTACTTCGTCCAGGGCTCGGTGCCCGACCGGATGGACGTGTGGCGGATCAGGCCGACCGGGGGAAAGCCCGAACGGATCACGAACCACGACTCGCTCGTGAGCCATCCGGTCTTCCTGGACTCGCGAACGCTGCTGTACCTTGCAACCGACCCGGACGGGTCCGGGCCTTGGACCTTCAGCCTCGACGTCGAGCGGCGCGTCTCTCGCCGCGTCGGCTCCGGCCCGGACCGGTACACCTCGCTCGCGGCGAGCGCCGACGCCCGGCGCGTGGTGGCGACGCTCGCCAGCCCGAAGGGCGCGCTGTGGCGTGTGCCCGTCTCCGGCGCACGCGCCCTCATGTCCGCCGCCCGCCGCATCACGCTCAGCACCGGCAGCGGCTCCTCGCCCCGCTTCGGCGGCGCCGGTCAACTGCTGTACGTAGCTTCCAAGGCCACGGGCGACAGCATCTGGAAGCTGCAAGGCGAGACGGCCTCCGAGCTGTGGAGCGCGCCCGACGCACGGATCCTCGGAGCGCCCGCGCTTGCGCGCGACGGAGCTCGGATGGCCTTCTCGATCAAGCGGAACGGACAGGCGTCGCTCTGGGTCGCGAATGCCGACGGCACGCAAGCTCGCAGGGTGGGGGCGGCGCTCGAGCTGCAGGGCGCCCCGACCTGGACGCCGGACGGTCGAGCCGTCACCGTGGCTGCCGTCACCGACGGCATCCCGCGTCTCGTCAACGTGCCCCTCGACGGCCGCGCGCCGGATCCCCTGGCCCACGAGTATTCCGTCGATCCGACGTGGTCGCCGGATGGCGATCTGGTCGTGTTCTCGGGAGCGGACATCGGGACCGCTTTCGAGGTCTACGCCATGAAGGCCGACGGCAGTCCGTACCCCATGCCGCGGCTGACGCTGACACGCGGCGCGCGACATCTCGCCTTCCAGCCTGGGCGGCGGTCGCTGGTCGTGCTGCGCGGAGAGCTGCAGCACAAGAACCTCTGGCTGATCGACCTTACGACCGGCGCCGAGCAGCAGCTCACCGATCTGGCTCCGGACTTCATCGTGCGCGATTTCGACGTCTCGCCCGACGGGAGTGAGATCGTCCTGGAGCAGGTGCGGCAGCACTCGGACATCGTGCTGCTCGAGATCCCGCGGCGCTGACCCGATCATCGGCTAGCTGGGGCGATCGTTCCGGTCGGATGCGGATGCAACCCATCCGAACCCTCGCGCGTCTCAACCCACAGCCGGCTGCTCGAAGGGGAGGGGTATGTCCTGGTGGCGAAGGCGCTCGGAGCCGGCCGCTCACGACGCTGCCGTCGACCCGAACGCGCCGGTGATCCGGCTCGAGAACGTCAGCAAGGTGTTTCGGGGCGATGCCGACGAGGAGATCAGGGCCCTCGACTCGGTGTCGATTTCGATCGCGCGCGGCGAGTACGTTTCGGTGTCCGGGCCGTCCGGGTGCGGCAAGTCCACCTTCCTGGCCGTCCTGGCGCTGCTCGATTCGCCGACGTCCGGGCGCTACTGGCTGAACGGGCGGGCCACCGAGACTCTGTCTCCCGGCGAGCGGGCGCGCGTGCGGAACCTCGACGTCGGCTTGATCTTCCAGAGCTTCAACCTGATCGGCGACATGACCGTGTACGAGAACGTCGAGTACCCGCTGTCGCTGCGCGGAGTACCCTCGGAGGAGAGGAAGGCGCGTGTCGAGGCGGCGCTCGAGCGCGTCGCGCTCGCAGGGCGGGCGAAGCAGCGACCGGGGTCGCTGTCGGGCGGGCACCAGCAGCTCGTCGCGGTCGCGCGCGCGATCACCGGCCGGCCTGCGATCCTGCTGGCCGACGAGCCGAGCGGCAACCTCGACTCCAGGGGCGGGGAGGCGTTGATGCAGATGTTCGGCGAGCTGCACGCCGGCGGGGCCACCGTCTGCCTGGCCACCCACGACGCGCGCTGGGTGACGCAGGCGCAGCGCCACATCTACCTGTTCGACGGCCGGGTGGTGGACCAGCCCGCGTGACGGGAAGCCGCCTGACGAAGACCGGGCGGCCCTGATCAGCGCCGCGCTCTGGCGCTCGTGGCTCGTTCAGGAACGAGGCCTGGCATCCGCAAGCGCGTGTGAGATACGCAAGCCCGGCACGCGCTTGAAGTGCCTGACGTTCCCGGTCACGAGCTCCAGATCGTGGACGAGGGCGGTCGCGGCGATCTGGAGATCGGCGTCGGCCAACGGCCGACCCGCAGACTCCAGCTGAGCTCGAACTTGCCCGTACACGCGCGCGGCGGCCACGTCGTACGAGAGCACGGTCACCGCCGGCAGCACCCGCTTTTCGACGTTCGCGAGGTGACGCGTAGCGGCGGACGAGCGAGAGGCCCCCTTGTATAGCTCTCCCACCACCACGGCGCTCGTGAACTGTTCCTCGCGCGGGATCGACGCGAGCCAGCTCACGTAACCAGCCGCCGGGCGCGGCTTGAGCACCTCGGAGATGGCATCCGTGTCGAACAGGTAGGCCATTGGCTCAGCGGGAGAGCCGCGGTCCGCGTCGCGCCTTCGACCGACGCGAGCCGGCCAGCGCCCTCACCAACTCGTCGGACCCGGACCAGCCGCCGGCGAGCCCGGCCAGGCCCGCTGCGGGTCCGGCGGAGCGCAGCCGCTCCAGCTGCTGCAAGCGATCGACGGGCACCAGGGCAACGACCGCCCTGCCGTGGCGGGTGATCACGACAGCGTCGCCGACCTCCGCCTTCCGGATGCACTCCGCGAACTCCGCCTTGGCCTTCGCCGCCGACACCGTGATCGCCATCGTCCCCCGAAAAGGTCATATTGACTATACTGACTCATCGCGACGCCGTCAACCGGGCGTGATCCCAGGTCAGACCCGACCCCGGTTCCGGAAGCACGGGCCTTCGGGCGGCGCCGCCGTGTGACGCCGAGTGTATGGGCCTGTCGCGAGCCTTTACAGTCGCGGGCCCGCAGCCGGATCCCTGCCGAAAGTCGTTGGTGCTCATAACATCTTGATTGCGGGCCGATTGCCGATTGGGGTCTCGATTCCTCCCGGCCCGGTACGCTTGTTGCTTGGCTGGTCGCGCTGAGATGACCACGGAGGCGATCATGGTCCGACAATCTGTGGCGTGGCTGGCTGCGGGGGCGCTGCTCACCCTTGCGGCGCCGAGCGAGGCCGTTCTCATCACCTATGCCAACAAGGCTTCGTTCCTGGCCGATACCGGCGCCACGAGCGCCACCGGCGCCCTTCCAGACATCGGAGACGCTGGCTCGGCGGAGCTTGTCGGCACGGTGACCTTCACCACCCTGAGTGGGACGCTTTTCTTCGGTACCGGTGACGCTTCGCAGTGGAGCACTGTCCTCCCTGGCAACGAGCTTGCCATCAGTGGCCCGGAGAGCTTCATGGTGGGTGTACCTGGACCGATCTACTCGCTCGGCTTTGACTTCATCGAGCCGGCCGGGAGCACTGCGGCCACGGACGGCTGCAACGCTCCCTGCTTCGACTCGACCTTCAGGGTGACCCTGCTGTCGGGCGGCGCTCCAATCCCCGGCGCGTTCTTCGACTACAACGCGCCCGACAACGTGGCAGCCTTCTTCGGAGTCTGGACCGACTTCGCCTTCGACGGTGCGCAGATCATTGACATGACGAACACCATCGACAACGAGTTCTGGGGCGAGTTCTACAGCGGCAGCGAGCCCGTGCCGGAGCCGGCGACGCTCCTGCTCCTGGGAGGAGGCCTTCTGGGCCTCGCTGCGCGTCGCCGAGGCGCATCCTGAGGGCTCGTTGCCGTCAATCCGCGCTCAGTCTGTCGGCGCTTCCACATGTTCCGATGCTCCAGTCACTTGGGAGAGAATCGATGCTCGAGAATGCACAGACGAGACCGTCCGCACCAGCACTGGGAACACAGTTCGCGGCCCCTCGAGTCCGGGGTTTGCTCGTGGTGGCGGCCATCTGCCTGGCGGTGCCGGCCCAGGCCGGGCTCATCACGTCGTCCCTGGACTTCTCGGCGGACAAGCAAAGCATCTGGGGGCCGAACGCGATCAACCTGGGCTTCGACTACACGCGCAGCGCGTCCGTACCCCTTCCTTTCGGTCTCGGCACCTTCTCTGTCGGCTACAGCGTCGCTGCGAGCAGCGGGCAGGTGTGGGGCGACGTCAGCGGCAGACTGGATGCCAGCTACGTGGACGTGCTGGCCGCTCCCGGAACGACCTCGATCGGTCTCGGCTTTCTGGGGGATACGAGCGGGGGCTCGCTCCATTCCACCATCGGGGCGCACGCCCAGCTGACGTCGAGCGTCGGGAACGTCGGGCCCGACTTCCAGCTCAACGTCAACAAGACCTTCACTCCGGTTCTCGATCAGCAGGTGACCGGGAGCAACTCCCTCCCCAACATCGTCACGCTGCCGCTCGTCGACGTGGTTGCTGCCGAGGCAGGAGTCGGGATGGGCGTCTCGCAGACGGACCGATTCACGCCGAACGGCGTCAGCGGCACGCTCTTCTATTCGCGACAGGGCAGCGGCATCGAAAACCACGTCGACTTCCTGGTGGACCTGAGCTCAGGGTTGACGCTCCCGGTCGACCTGACCGAGGCCGGCACGTGGGACTTCTGGTTCGGAGACTCGCTGTTGAACAACTCGTTCAGGACGTCGATGGCCTTGGATCTCGGAGTCTACGCATCGACGGTCGCGGGGTGTGGGACTCTCGGGCTTCACTCGTGCGAGACCAGTTACACGTTGGTCAGCCCGACGATCTACACGGGCGACGCCTTCGGGCTGGATTTCAATCCGTCGGCACCTTCCGGGCGCTTCTCGATCGACGTGCTCGGACAGCCGACGGCGGTGCCGGAGCCGTCGAGCCTGACGCTGCTCGGATTGGGCGGTCTGGCCATGGTTGGCAGGCGTCGTCGCCGCACGAACGGGAAGATCTGATACGGCCGCCGGCGAGGTGCTCGAGGAGCTGTCTACTCTGTCCTGAGAACCGTCGCGGGGTCGACCCGGGAGGCGCGGCGGGCGGGGAGGTAGCTCGCGGCGAGCGTTGCCAGGGCCAGGATTGCGGCGACGGACGCGAACGTGGCCGGGTCCGTGGGGCTCACGCCGAAAAGCAGTGTTCGCAGAACGCGGGTGAGCACGAGGGCCGCCAACAAGCCGAGGGTCACGCCGGTGGCGGCCAGGCGAGCGGCCTGGCCGAGGACCATGCGAAGGACGTCGGCGGAGTCGGCGCCTACCGCCAGGCGCAGGCCGATCTCGGCGCTGCGGCGTTCGACGGAGGCGGCGACCACGCCGTAGACGCCGACGGTAGCCAGGGCCAGGCCGAGGAGGGCGAAGCCGCCGAGGAGGGCCATGACGAAGCGGCTGGCGGCGATCGAGTCGGAGACGAGCTCCTGCAGGGGGCGAACGCGTTGGAGGGGCAGCTCGGGGTCGAGCGCGGCCACAGTGCGCCGGAGAGCGCTCGTGAGCGAGACGGGATCGCCGGAGCCGCGCACGACGAGGCTCATCCAAGGCCAGCTCTGCTGCGTGTGGGGGACGTAGATCTCGGGCGGCGAGAAGACGCGGTTGCCGACGTGGCGGACGTCGCCCACCACGCCGACGATCTCGAAGGTGCGCGGGTCGCTCGTGTGCGTCTGGATGCCGATGCCGAGGCGCTGGCCCAGCGGGTCCTGGCCGGAAAAGACCTGCGCGGCCAGCGTCTCGTTGACGAGCGCGACCGCCTTCGTTTCCCGGCGGTCGCCGGCGCCGAACGTGCGGCCCTTGCGCAGCGGGATGCGCATGGTCTCGAAGTAGCCGGCGGTCACGGCGCGGTACTCCGCGCGCGGCTTGTGGCCCGGTTTCGGGTCGGGCCTGCCTTCCACGGTGAAGCGCGTGGCGATGTTGTCGCCCTCGACCGGCAGCGGGTTGATGGCCGCCGCCGAGGTCACTCCCGGCTGGGCGCGCACGCGCTCGACGAGCTCGGCGTAGAAGCTCGCGCGCTGGTCCGGCCGTGAGTACCGCGCGTCGGGCAGCGAGAGGCTGAGGGTCAGGACGTGGCCTGGGTCGTAGCCGGGGTCGACCAGCAGCAGGCGTCGGAAGCTCTCGAGCAGCAGGCACGCGCCCGCCATCAGCACGAGCGAGAGGGCGATCTCGGCGACGACGAGGACGCGCGCGCCGGGGTGCCGCCCGAGCGCCGGGCTGCGGCCGGACTCGTGAAGGGCCGCGTGCGCGTCGGTGCGCGTGGCCGAGAGGGCGGGCACGAGGCCGAAGGCCGCTCCGGTCAGCAGCGAGAGCGCGAGCGAGAAGCCGAGCACGCGGCTGTCGAGTGCTATGTCCTGGAGGCGCGGCGTCCCGGCGGGTGCGAGCACGACCAGGGCGTCGAGGCCCCAATAGGCGAGCGCCACTCCGGCCGCACCGCCCAGTACACCCAGCAGCAGGCTCTCGGTCAGGAGCTCCCGGGCGAGCCGCGAGCGCCTCGCGCCGAGCGCCGCACGGATCGCGACCTCGCGCCGGCGCGCCAGCGCCCGCGGCAGCACGAGGTTCGCGACGTTGGCGCACGCGATCAGCATCAGGAACGCCACCGCCCCGAGCAGAACCAAGAGCGGCCGGCGCAGCTCGCCGACCGTGTCCGCGTGCAGCGACTCGACCATCGCGCCGACACCGCCATTGTCGTCCGGGTACTCCTTTTCGAGCCGCAGCGCGACCTGGGCGATCTCGGCCTCGGCGCCCGGCACGCTCACGCCTTGGCGCAGGCGGCCGATCGCGACGAGCGAGCGGCTTCCGCGCATCTCGAGCGCGTCTGCGTCGAGCGCGAGCGGGACGAACAGCTCGGCGCGCTCGATCTCGCGCGGCGGGCGGAAGCTCGCGGGCAGGACGCCGACGACGGTGTGAGGCTGGCCGCTCAGCGTGAGGCTTCGGCCCACGAGGCCGTCGTCGGCGCCGAGGCGGCGCCACAGGGCGCTGCTGAGAACGACGACGGGCTCGGTGCCGGGGCGGTCGGCCTCCTCCCCGAAGAGCTGGCCAAGGGCCGGCGCCGCCCGCAGCGCCCGGAAGACACTGGCGGTGACCCGCGCGCCCTCGATGTGCTCGGGAGCGCGGGGGCCGGTGAGCGTGACATCGGCCGTCCGCAGCGCCCCGAGCTCCTCGAAGCTGCGGCAGGCGTCGCGCCAGTCTCGGTAGTCGGGATACGAGATCACGCCGGGGAGGCCGGGCCGGGCCCGCATCGTCCCGCGGACCATCACCAGGCGGTCGGGCTCGGGGTAGGGCAGGGGCTTCAGCAACACGCCGTTGACGGCCGAGAAGATCGCCGTCGTGGCGCCGACGCCGAGCCCGACGGTGAGGACCGCCAGTGCAGTGAATCCGGGGCTGCGCCGCAGCCGCCGCGCCGCGTGGCGCAGGTCGCTCAGCAGTGTCTGCATGGTTGCCTCCTACCGGCTTCTCGTCGTGCAACCGACGTGCCACGCGCATCTTTGTGCGTGTGAGCGCGAGTGTCGCCCCCTGCGCCTCCTGACCTGCCCGCTGGCGGTCGGTTGTGGGATGGCTTCGTCCCGTTCCTGACCCTGATCCGCCTGGCGTTTCGCAATCTCGACCCGAAAGGCGCAGCCTCTCGAGGCGTTGACGGCCGCCCTGGCCGAAAGCACAATATGCACATGAAACGGACAAATCTTGTGCTTGATGCGGCGCTGCTGGAGGAGGCGGTGCGCGTGAGCGGGGAGCGCACGTATTCGCGAACCGTGGAGAGAGCGTTGTCCGAGTTCGTGCGCCGCGCGCGGGCCGGGAAGATCCTGGAGCTGGCCGGGTCCGGTGCCTGGCAGGGCGATCTGGGCGGCATGCGCCGCGACGACGTGGTCCGGGAGCGCCCCGGCGTCTATCGCACCCGGCCCCGGGCGAAGCGCCGTGCTGCTCGTTGACACGTCGGCGTGGATCGAGGTGTTTCGCAAACCCGCGCGGATCGACGTCGCGCGAGTCCTCGACCTCGACGAGATCGTGACCTGTCTGCCGGTGATCCAGGAGGTCTTGCAGGGGTTCACGGACGAAGCGGCCTTCCGTACGGCTCGCGAAGCCATGCTGTCCCTTCCCGTCGTCGAATCGCCGCTCGGGTCCGGCGTGTTCGAGGAAGCCGTGGCGCTCTATCGGGCGGCGCGTCGGGCCGGCTTCACGGTCCGCTCGGGAGTGGATTGCCTGATCGCCGCCTGCGCGCTTCGCCACGCGCTCACGGTTGTTCACGTGGACCGGGACTTCGACCGGATCGCGCGCGTCGCGCCACTGAAGCAGCGCGGGCTGTCGCGGTGAGCCACGAGGCGCCGGGGCCGCCGCGACGCCGTGCCGCGAAGGCCGCCCCGCTGCGATTGGCGTAGTCCGTGTTCGAACTGGGACGGGGCTTTCCCGGCAGCGGACAGCCGTCGTGCCCGATCGAGCCGTAAGGCGCTGATTCTGGGCGCGGAACGCGGCTTGCAGGGCGACGGCCGGAGGTGCGATGTCCACTCTGTGGCAGGACCTCTTCTATGCCGGGCGGCGGCTGGTCAGGAGTCCCGGGTTCACCGTGGCGGCGGTGCTCACGCTGGCGCTGGGGATAGGAGCGAACGCGGCGATCTTCCAGCTGGTCGAGGCCGTCGAGCTGCGGTCGGTTCCCGTGCGCGATCCGGCGAGCCTGGTGGAGGTCCGCATCGCCGACATGGACGGGGCACGGGGGTCGTTCGGCTGGCATGCGGGAGTGACGAACGCGATCTGGAAGGAGCTTCGGAGGCGGCAGGACGCGGTTGCCGGGGTCTTCGCCTGGAGCTCGGGCCGGCTGAGCCTGGAATCGACCGGCGAGCCGCGCTTCGCCTCCGCGATCCTGGCGAGCGGGGGATTCTTCGACACGCTCGGAGTGCGGCCGGCCGTGGGGCGGCTGCTCGGCGAGCGTGACGACCAGAACGGCTGCAGCGCTCCCGCGGCCGTGCTGAGTCACGCCTTCTGGCAGCGGGAGTACGGCGGAGATCCATCCGTGGTCGGGCGCCAGATCCAGCTCGGACGCTACGCGTTCGAGGTCGTCGGCGTGGCGGCCGCGGGCTTCACGGGGCTCGAGGTCGGCCGCAGCTTCGACGTGGCGGTGTCGCTCTGCGCCGAAGCGCTGCCTCCGGGGAGCGAGCACCGGCTCGACTCCGGCACCTCCTGGTGGCTGGTGGTGATGGGCCGGCTCGCGCCGGGTGAGACCCGCGAGCGGGCGAGCGCCAAGCTGAAGGCGCTTTCGCCCGGCCTCTTCGAGGCGACCGTGCCGCCCAACTATCCGCACGAGAGCGTCGCGAGCTACCTCGGCTTCAAGCTCGAAGCGCAGCCGGCCTCGGGAGGCATCTCGCTGCTGCGCGAGCGGTACAGCGCGTCGCTGCTGTTCCTGCAGGCGACGGCGGCGCTCGTGCTGCTCGTCGGCTGCGCCAACCTGGCGAGCCTGATGCTGGCCCGCGCGACGGCGCGCGAGCGGGAGCTCGCGGCACGCGTGGCGCTCGGCGCCGGTCGCGGCCGGCTGGTCCGCCTGCTGCTCTCCGAGAGCCTGCTGCTGGCGGCGCTCGGCGCCCTGGCGGGCGCGTGGCTCGCCGGCGGGCTGAGCAGCATGCTCGTGAGCGCGATCGACACGCAGCCGAGCTCGCTCTTCCTCGATCTCGGGCTCGACTGGCGCGTCTTCGGCTTCGCCGCGGCAGCCGCCAGCTCGACCTGCGCACTCTTCGGGCTCGTCCCGGCGCTCCGCGCGGCGCGCGTTGCGCCCGAGACGGTGCTGCGCAGCGCCGGCCGCGGCACGACCGAAGGCCGGGCCCGGCTCGGGCTGCGACGAGCGCTGGTGATCGGCCAGGTCGCTCTCTCGCTGGTGCTCGTCGCGGGCGCCTTCCTGTTCGCGCGCAGCCTCGCCAACCTCCTCCGGCAGGACACGGGGATGGCCGTGAGTGGAGTCGATATCGCCTACGTGGACGCGAGCGCGCTCGAGCTGCCCGTCGAGCGCCGGCTGAGCTTCCGCAGCGCACTCTACGAGCGGCTGCGCGCGGTCCCGGGCGTCGCGTCCGTGGCCGAGACGACCGTCGTGCCGCTGCGAGGCTCGGCGTGGGGCGACGCGGTCTGGCGCGACGGAGGCGACCGCAGCACACGCACCGACGCGAGCCTCGCGCGCACGACCCCCGACTACTTCACGGCCATGGGCGTGGCGCTCCTGGAAGGCCGCACGTTCGACGAGCGGGACACGTCGCAGGCGCCGCCCGTGGCGGTCGTGAACCGGGCCTTCGCGAAAGCGGTCTTCGGCTCCGCAAGCCCGCTCGGCCGGAGGTTCTGGCAGGAGGCGACGCCCGACACTCCCGAGCAGCTCTTCGAGGTCGTGGGCCTCGTCGCGGACACGGCGTACCGGGACCTGCACAGTGGGCGGCCGCCGATCGCCTACATGGCCTTCACCCAGGACCCCGAGCCGTCCAGCGTCGCGCAGCTCCTGATCCGCACGGAGGGCGACCCGAAAGCTCTGGTGCCGAGCCTGAGGGCGGCGATCCGCGAGCTGGACCCGGCCATCGTCTCGACCTTCCAGGACTACCCGAGCCTGCTCGAGAGCCAGCTCGCCCGCGATCGCGTGGTCGCGGGGCTCTCGGGCTTCTTCGGCCTGCTCGCGCTCCTGCTCGCGACGCTCGGTCTCTACGGCGTGATGGCGTTCGTCGTCGCGCGCCGCACGAGCGAGATCGGCATCCGCGTGGCGCTCGGCGCCGAGCGGGCCGCGATCCTGAAGCTGATCCTGCGGGAGGCGCTCGCGCTCATAGCACTCGGGCTCGCGCTCGGACTGGCATTGTCGCTCGCGCTAGCCCACACCGTCCGCTCGCTCGTCTTCGGGCTCGAGCCGCACGACCCGCTCACGATCGGCCTCGCAAGCCTGGTGCTCGGGCTCGTCGGTGTCGGTGCGAGCTACGTTCCGGCGAGCCGTGCGGCCCGGCTCGACCCGATGGCTGCGCTCCACCAGGAGTAGGAGTGCCTACCTGATCCGATTCCGGTACTCGTCGCTGCGTCGCAGGTCGCGTTCGACGTCGATCTGCGACCAGCCGTCGCGCAGCACGTGCTCGACGTACCCCTCGCTCGCCGGGTCAGGCTCGCGGTTGAGCACCGAGCGGTAGGCGCTGCGCACCATGTTCTGTGCCCTCGCCCGCGTCATGCCGTACCGGCTCGCCTCACCGTACCGGCTCGCCTCACCGTACCGGCCGGTCTCGTCCGAGGTCTGCGTCTTGTACTCGTTGCTGTGGCGGAGGTCCTGGCGCACCCGAGCCTCGCTCCAGCCATCCTCGACGATCCGGCCGCGGTAGTACTGCATCCCGCGCTCGTCGGGGTCGCGCCCCAGCACGTCGCGATAGGCGCGGCGCACGACCTGGTTCGCGCCCCTCGCTGAGCGGTCGGAGTAAGAGCCACGATAGCCGTACGAGCTGCCCCGCACCTCGACGGACGAGATCCGGTCGTTCCAGTTCGCCTGCCGCAGGTCGGGCACGTCGCCGTCGAAGCGCACCGAGCCGCCGCCGAAGGCCTCGTCCCTATAGACGATGACCTCGGACCGGCCGAAGGTCCTGATCGAGGACACGCGGTCGTTCATACCGCGCGGCAAGGCTTCGAGCGCCTCGCCGGCCCTCACGCAGAACTCGTGGCCGCCGAAGTTGTGGTTCTCGTAGAAGCACGCGCTGTCGCGCGGCTCCAGATCCTGCCGCGTCAGCTGAGCAGTCGCGGCGCTCGCGAAAGCGAAGACGAGGCCAGAAGCAACGGACGTGAGTCTGAGATAGCGCATGTGAGCGCTCCTTTCGCCGGATCCAATTCCGGCTCGTTGTTCCTCCCTTGTTTGGAGCAAGACGCTTGCCACGACGAAGGCACTGTCGTAGCCCGGAGGCTCCTGGCGTAAGACTTGCGGCTCAGGAAGTTGTGGGCCTCGAGAGCGGAAGGGCTCGATTGCAGGATGGCCAAACGGGCTGGAGAATCGGCCGTTGGTCAAAGTTTGAAATAGCCGCGAGGGCTCGGCGATGCCCGCAACGGCCATCGACAGGCCGCGGCCGACGACGAGGTGGAGGACCTCGGAGCCGGCGGCTCCCAACGCCATCCGGATGCCGATCTCGGGGCGGCGCTGTGTCGGCGCCGACGAAGGAGTAGACGTTCTACACAATCTTACTGTAGGCTTTCTACAGAATGGCCGGGAAGCTTCCCTCGCGCGTCGAGCTGCTGCGCGGAACGCTCGACCTCCTGATCCTGAGGACGCTGCGGCCCGGGCCGAGCCACGGCCATGCGATCGCCAAGCACATCCAGCAGACCTCCGAAGAGCTGCTGCAGGTCGAGACGGGTTCGCTCTACCCGGCGCTCTATCGGCTGGAGGCCAAGGGCTGGATCGAGGCGTCGTGGGAGCTGTCCGACAAGGGCAAGCGCGCGCGCTACTACCGGATCACGCCGGAAGGGCGCAGGCGCTTGGCCGCCGAGCAGTCGAAGTGGGAGGCATTCGCCCGCGCCGTGGGCCTGCTGCTGAAGCCGGACGCCGAGGAGGCGCCGTGACGCCGCTGTTTCGGAGGCTCCGGTGGTGGCGGGAACGCCGCCGCCGGGAAGCGGAGCTGCGCGAGGAGCTGCGGTTCCATCTGGACGAGGAGACGGACGCGCGCCGGGACGACGGGCTCACGGACGACGAGGCCGCCCGGGCGGCGCGGCGCGAGCTCGGCAACGCGACGCTGATCCAGGAGGACGTTCGCGCGACGTGGACGTGGAGCGTGCTCGAGCAGCTGGCGCACGACGTCCGCTTCGGCCTGCGCGGCATGCGAAAGAACCGGTTGTTCACGGCGCTCGCAGCCGTGTCGCTGGCGCTGGGCATCGGCGCCAACACCGCGATCTACAGCTTCATGGACGCGATCCTGCTGCGCTCGCTGCCGGTGTCGGACCCGGCGTCGCTCGTGGTGGTGAAGTGGCGCAGCACGGTGGTGGCCGGGAGCGAGTCCAAGTTCGTTCTGCACTCGATGGACGGCAGCACCTACGACGACCCCTCGGGCACGAGCGCCGCGATCTTCCCGTTTCCGGCGTTCGAGCCGCTGCGGACCGCGTCCGCGCCGGTCCTGTCCAGCCTGTTCGCGCACAAGCCGGCGGGCGGCGTGAACGCGATCGTGGGCGGCGAGGCCGAGCTCGCACGAGGCGAGTACGTGTCGGGCGACTTCTTCGAGGGTCTCGAGGTGCGGCCGGCGGCGGGCCGGCTCATCCAGCCCTACGACGATCGCGCCGGCGCCGCGCCGGTCGCGGTCCTGAGCATGGGCTACAGCCAGCGCCGGTTCGGCGGCGCTGCGAGCGCGATCGGGCGAGCGATGGTCGTCAACAACGTGCCTTTCACCGTGGTGGGCATAGCACCCCAGGAGTTCTTCGGCGTCGATCCTGCGACGGCCCCGCAGGTCTATCTCCCGATGCACAGCGGCCCCCAGGTGCAGGCCCGCTCGGTGCGCACGGTCGACTTCGCCGACTCGAACTACTACTGGGTCGAGATGATGGGGCGGCTCAGGCCGGGTGTCGGAATCGGCGAGGCGGAGAGCGCGCTCGCTGGGCCGTTCGCTCGGTGGGTTGCTTCGACCGCGACGAGCGACGACGAGCGGCGCAATCTTCCGGTACTGCGCCTCGAGGCGGGCGCGGCCGGGCTCGACAGCCTGAGGCGGCAGTACTCGAAGCCGCTCTACGTGCTGCTGACGATGGTCGGGCTCATCCTGGCGATCGCCTGCGCGAACACGGCGAGCCTGCTGCTCGCGCGGTCGGAGGCTCGCGCGCGCGAGATGGCGGTACGCCTGAGCCTCGGTGCCGGCCGCTGGCGTGTCGTCCGCCAGCTGCTCACGGAGAGCCTGCTGCTGGCGGCGCTCGGCGGCGCGCTCGGCGTCTGGATCGCCGTCGCCGGCATCCGGGTGTTGACGCGGCTCCTGGCCAACGGCCAGGAGGGATTCACGCTCCACGCCGAGCTCAACTGGGACGTCCTCGCCGTCACGCTGGCACTGTCGTGTCTGTGCGGCGTGCTGTTCGGCCTAGCCCCGGCTCTGCAGGCGACGCGTCCGGCCCTGATGCCGAAGCTCAAGGACCGAGCGCTCGGCGTGCCCCGCACGCGGCGGCTCGGCGGCTTCCGGCGCGTGGGCTCGAGGCAGGCGCTGGTGGTGGCGCAGATCGCGCTCTCCCTGCTCCTGATGTTCATGGCTGGCTTGTTCGTGCGGACGCTGTCGAATCTCCAGGGAGTGGCGCTCGGCTTCAACCGCGACGGCGTGCTGCTGTTCGACGTGAACGCGCCGCAGGCGGGCCTGCCCGCAGCGCGCGTCGCCGGGTTCTACGCCGACCTGCGGCGCCGGCTGAGCGAGCTCTCGGGGGTGCATGGCGCGACGCTGTCGCACGCCTCGCTGATCCGGGCCGGCCGCGCGCACCCGGTGACGGTCGACGGCCAGCCGGTGCGGGGCACGCGGATCCTGTGGACTGGACCCGCCTTCTTCAGGACGATGCAGATCCCGATCGTGCGCGGCCGCGAGATCGCGGAGGGCGATCGCCCGGAGACGGAGCTCGTCGCGGTCGTGAGCGAGCGCTTCGCACGGCAGAACTTCGGCGACCTGGACCCGATCGGCCGGCAGATCGAGGTCGGCGGCAGCCTGAGGGTGGACGGGCTGCCGCGCGTGCTCGAGATCGTGGGCCTGGCGGCCAACGCCCAATACGGCGGGCTCAGGCGCGACAACCCGCCGGTCGTCTACGTGTCCTATGCGCAGGTTCCGGCGCCCGAGCTGGGAGCGGTAACGTACGCGCTGCGGACTGACGGCGATCCGCTGGCCTACTCGGGCACGATCCGACGACTCGTCCACGAGGCGGACGCGCGCCTGCCGGTGACCGAGCTCAGGACCCAGGTCGTGGAGATCGAGCAGACGATCAACCAGGAGATCGTGTTCGCGCGCCTCTGCACCGGGTTCGCGGCGCTCGCCCTGACGATCGCCTGCGTCGGCCTCTACGCCACGATGGCGTACGTGGTGGCGCGCCGCACCAGCGAGATCGGAATCCGCATGGCGCTGGGCGCCGGGCAGTCGAGCGTCACCTGGATGGTGCTGCGCGAGGTCTGCGCGGTCACGGCGCTCGGGCTGGCGATCGCGCTGCCGGCGACGCTGGCCGCGTCGCGTCTCGTCGAGTCGCTGCTGTTCCGGACGAGCCCGAACGATCCTCGGGCGCTGGCGCTGGCCGCGGCGATCCTGTTGACGGCCACGCTGGCCGCGGGCTACGGGCCGGCGCGCAGAGCCTCGAGAGTCGATCCGGTGGTGGCGCTGCGCCACGAGTAAACGGCGAGCACTCTCATCACTCGTGGCGCAGGGCGGCGAGCGGGTCGACTTGTGTGGCGCGGCGGGCGGGGAGCCATGTGGCCAGGAACGCGACCAGCGCCAGGAGAGCCGCGATCGTGGCGAAACTCACCGGGTCGTTGGGGTAGACGCCGAAGAGAAGCGTCGTGATCAGGCGGGAGAGGGCCAAGGCGCCGGCGAGGCCGATCAGGATGCCGAGGCCGGCGAGGGCCATGCCCTGGCGGATCACCATTCTTCTGAGGTCGGCGCCTTCGGCGCCCAGGGCCATGCGGATGCCGATCTCCTGCGAGCGCTGCTCGACCGAGTAGGAGAGCGTGCCGTAGATCCCCAGCGCGGCCAGGATCAGGGCGACGCCGGCGAAGACGCACAGCAGCGTCATGTTGAAGGTCTGGCGGCCCGTGGCCTCGGCGAAGACCTGCTCGAGCGAGCGCTCGTGGGCGATCGCGAGCTGGCTGTCGACGTTCAGCACCTGCTGCTTCACGGCATTCGCCACGCTCAGCGGGCTGACGGACGTCTTCACCACCCAGGTGGTGGGGATGAGCTTGTTGTTGAGCTCGATGAAGCTGTTCTTCACCTGCGCGAGCGGGATGTACATCACCTCGGGCGCGGGGCTGCCGAGGCCGGCCTCCTTCACGTCGCCGACGATGCCCACGATCTCGCGCGGCGCCTCGGCGAAGTCGGGGCCCATGCCCTTGCCGATCTCGATCTGCTGGCCGATCGGGTCGCCCTTCGGCCAGTACTTCCTCGCGAACGCCTCGTTGACGACGACGACGCCGGGCGCGGCCGCGGTGTCGCGCTCGCCGAACAGGCGGCCGCGCCGCAGCGGGATCTCGAGCGCCTCGAAGTAGGAGTCCGACACGTACATCCAGCCGGCGCCGCCCGTGGACTGCTCGCCCTGCGCGAGCGGCCGGCCGACGATGTCGAAGCCGAGGCCGAAGCCGCCTTCGAGCGGGAGGAAGGGCACGTTCGCCGCGCGCGTCACCCCCGGCACGGCCTCGAGCCGCCGCACGACGTCGCGGGTGAGGCGATCCATCGAGGCGCTCGTCTGGTACTTCGAGCCGCCGAGCGACGTCTCGAAGCTCAGCACGCGCCGGGGGTTGAAGCCGGCGTCGACCGAGCGCAGCGACGAGAAGGTCCGGATCAGGAGCGCCGCGCCGATCAGCAGCACGATCGCGAGCGCCGTCTCCGCCACGACCAGGGCGCTGCGCGTGTAGTGGTGGCGGGCGGTGCCGGAGCGCGAGCTCGTCTCCTTCAGCGTCGACTGGAGATCCGTCCTCGAGACCTGCAGTGCGGGGACGAGACCGAAGGCGAGGCCGGTGAACAGCGCGCAGCCCAGCGTGAACGCGAGGATCCGCCAGTCGAGCGGCGCCCTGTCGGCGAGCTCGGCGGCGCGCGGCAGCGTGTCGGGGCCGAGCGCGAGCAGCGCGCGGACGCCGAGGTTCGAGACGACGAGCCCGACGGCGGCGCCCGCGAGCGCCAGCACCAGGCTCTCCGTGAGCAGCTGGCGGATGATCCGGGAGCGGACGGCACCGAGCGCGCCCCGGATCGCGAGCTCGCGGGCGCGGCCCGTGGATTGCGCGAGCTGCAGGTTCGCGACGTTCGCGCACGCGATCAGCAGCACCATCGCCACCGCGCCCAGCAGTACGAGAAGCGGCTGCCGTACGTCTCCGACGAGCGACTCGCTGAAAGACGCCGCGCTCGCCGACTCTTCCTTGCCGATCGAGTCGGGATACACCTGGCGGAACCGCTCCGCCGCGACGCTCATCTGCGCCCTGGCGGTCTCGAGCGTGACGCCGGGCTTGAGCCGTGCCGCGACGGCGAGGAAGTGGCCCTGGTTGGTGGTGGCCGGATCCGCCTGCAGGGGCAGGTAGAGGTCGGCGGGCGGGTAGGAGCGGAATGAGGTACGCAGCACGCCGACGACCGTGTAGGGCTCCCCGTCGAGCACGATCGCGCGGCCGACGATCGTGGGATCGCCGCCGAAGCGGCGGACCCAGAGCGCATGGCTCATCACCGCGAGCCGCGGCCCGCCGGGCCGGTCCTCGTCCGCACCGAACACGCGGCCGAGCGTCGCGCCGGCGTCGAAGACGGGAAAGAAGTCCGCCGTGACGTGGATCGCCTTCACCTGCTCGGGCACAGCACCACCGCTCAGGTTGAGGCCCGGCCCCGAGAAGTTGTACGCGCACATCGCCTGGAACGCCTGCGTGTGCTGCTTCCAGGCCATGAACTTGGGGATCGACACGCTGTTGCCGAAGCCGTCCCGGAACTTGAGCTGCAGCCGCACCAGGCGGTCCGGCTGGCTGTAGGGCAGCGGCTGCAGCAGGACGCGGTCGATCACCGAGAAGATGGCGGTGTTGGCCCCGATTCCGAGCGCGAGCGTGGCGATCGCGACGCCGGCGAAGCCGGGGCTGCGAAGCAGCTTCCGGAGCGCCAGCCGGACGTCCTGCAGAAGCGTGTCCATGAGGGCGATTCTAGTCGTGCGATGGAGCGCAGCTGTCTTCTGCCGGCATCCACCGCGTTGGACCGCTGCGCGACGGTGCCGGAATCAGGGAGTCGCTATCGCTGACCGCGTGTTCGAGAAGATCGCGAAGGCCATACCTCTGCGGTTGGCGTAGCCCTGCCCTGGGGCGGTAGCGTGGTACGCTGTAGTTGCATTAGTTGGCCGTTGCTCTGGCGTAGCGAAAAGAGCCGTCCACGGTGGGCGGCTTTTTCATTTGTGAACGCGCAGGTGACGACGCATCTAGGCACGAGGCTTAGGAGGCCTGTACGTTCATGGTTCAGGGTACCGTCAAGTGGTTCAATGAGTCGAAGGGTTTTGGGTTTCTGTCGCACGAGGGTGGTCCGGACGTGTTCGTCCACCACTCCGAGATCAAGGCCGAGGGCTTTCGCACCCTCAACGAGGGTGACAAGGTCCAGTTCGAGATCACGGATAGCCCCAAGGGGCCGCGCGCCGCGAACGTGACGCTCGCCAGCTAGACTCCGCGATTCACAGAATACGCACGCCCGGGGTGGAAACGCCCCGGGCGTTCGTTTGTCAGCTCGGCGAGCGCGTGGCGCGCCAGGCGGGATGCGCCGCCACCAGCGTCGAGACCACGAGCGTTCCTCGAGGAGCTGTCTGCCGGCTGATCGCGCGCCGGGCCTGGTGGGCTGCACCGCGGCTCGCCTTGCTATTCCTCGACGGGTCTGCTAGCTTTGCGGTGCATAGTTGGCCGTTGCTTTGGCGTTGCCGAGGAAGCCGCCCAGTGTGGGCGGCTTTTCCGTTTGTGAACGCGCAGGTGACGACGCATCTAGGCACGAGGCTTAGGAGGCCTGTTCGTTCATGATTCAAGGTACCGTCAAGTGGTTCAACGAGTCGAAGGGTTTCGGGTTTCTGTCGCAGGAGGGTGGTCCGGACGTGTTCGTCCACCACTCCGAGATCCGGGCCGAGGGGTTTCGCACCCTCAACGAGGGTGACAAGGTCCAGTTCGAGATCACGGACAGCCCCAAGGGGCCCCGCGCCGCGAACGTGACGATCGTTCGCTAGACTCGCCGAGCTGCACTCCAGCGATGCCCGGGGCCCGATGCCTCGGGCATCGCTGTTTCCGGACCCTCGGCCGCGCGCGGGAGTGCGCGGACGTGGTATCGTGAAGCCACACAGAAGCCGCGCGGGCCATCAGAGGTCCCTCCACGAGCACCACCTGTGCTGGAGGCGATCTCATGGCGGTTCCGCACTCCTCTCTCGCACCTCCCAAACAAGTCCCACCGGTGGTGCGCCACCTCACGCTCGAATATCTCGGGTTCCGCAACGTTCGCGATCGTCGCGAGTACGTGCTGTGCGCGAAATTGGGCACGGAGAGCTGCGAGTACACCGTCTGGATCCCGAACACAGCATTTGCCGCCGGGCATGCCCTGTTCCAGGACGGCCCGGACATCTGCTACCAGAAGCTGCGGCGCGAGCTGGTGGACCAGGAGCTGGCAGGCGACCAGACCGTCGAGGTGACGAAGAGCGAGCTCCTCGAATACCGCACCGCTCACTTGCCGCCGCAGCGGCGGCCCGCGGGGTCGAGGCCCACCCCCGCGAAGGCGTAGACGTCTAAACAAGAAGGAGTCACGACCATCTCATTCAAAATATTCGTCGGCAATCTCAGTTTCGACACGCAGGCGGACGAGATCCGCGAGCTCTTCGCGCCGATCGGCGAGGTGCTGGACGTTTCGATCCCGACCGACCGCGACAGCGGTCGCGTGCGGGGATTCGCGTTCGTGGAGCTCGGCTCGTCCAAGGAGGCCGCCGCCGCGATCGAGCAGCTGAACGGGCGCGAGCTCGGCGGCCGCGTGATCCGGGTCAACGGCGCCGACGATCGTCCTTCCGGCTCGCGCCCGTTTGGGCAGGGCGGCGGCGGTCGGCCGGGCGGCGGACCCGCGTTCCGGCCGCGTCCCAAGGGAAGCCGCCGCAACGTACGAGCCCGCAAGCGCAGCATCTGGTAGTCGGTCGGCGCGCTCCCGACCTCTAGAGACCTACTCCGATCGCAGGATCCTCGCCGGCTCCGAGCGGGTAGCGCGCCATGCGGGATGCGCTGCCGCCAGCGTCGACACGATCAGGATCGTGGCGGCCGCGGCCAGCAGCGTGAGCGGATCGCGCGCGGTGATGCCGTAGAGCAGGCTCCGCATCAGGTGGGCGAGGACCAGGGCCAGGGCCAGCCCGAGGACGACGCCTCGCACGGCGAGGCCGAGGCTCTGGCCGAGGACGTCGCGAAGGATGCGGTTGGCGCCGGCGCCCAGGGCCAGCCGGATGCCGATCTCGCGGCGGCGTCGCTCGACGGCGTAGGACAGGACGCCGTAGGCGCCGACCGCGGCGAGCAGCAGGGCCAGGGCGGCGAAGGCCGCCACCATCGAGAGCAGGAAGCGGCGGCGGGCGTGCGCGTCCCTGGCGACCTCCGCGAGCGGGCGCAGGTTCGTCACCGGAAGCTCGGGGTCGACGGCGGCGACCGCGGCTCTCACGCCCTCGTAGAGTCCCGTCGGAGCGTCGGCGCGGACGACGACGGTCGTGGCGGAGAAGGTCTGCTGGGCGAGCGGCCATAGGAAGGCCGGTTTCGCTTCGACGTCGGCGGGCGCGTCCTTCACGTCGCCCACGACGCCCACGATCACGGGCTTGTGGTCCCAGATCTCGAGCGTGCGGCCGACCGGATCCTCGCCCGGGAAGTACTTGCGCGCGAGGGCCTCGTTCACCACGACGACGAACGGCGCTCCCTTGACGTCGGAGGCGGTGAAGAAGCGTCCACGCTTGAGCGACAAGCCGACGCCGTCGAAGAAGCCCGGACTGGCGGCGCCGAAGCGGGCGTTCGGCTCCGACTCGCGCGCGTGGCGATCGCCGACGATGTCGAAGCCGGTGTTCTCGTCCCAGCCGCTCCAGGGCAGGGCCGTCGTGGCGCCGGCCGCGCGCACGCCCGGCAGCCCGCGCAGCCGCTCCTCGAGGCGGGCGTGGAAGGCTTCGATGGCGCCCGGTTCTCCATAGCCGGCCTGCGGCAGGAAGAGGTCGAACGCGACGGCGCCCGAGGGCTCGAAGCCCGGGTCGGTGCGCACCAGGGCGGCGAAGCTTCTTGCGAGCAGCCCAGCGGCGACGAGCAGCGCGCAGGCGAGCGTCACCTCGGAGACGACGATGAAGCCGCGCCAGCGGAGCGTGCTCGCGCTGGCCGTGCCGCTCCTGCCGTCGCTGTGGAGCGCGCTCCGCAGATCGCCGGAGCTGCCCTGCACGGCCGGAGCGAGGCCGAAGAGCAGGGCCACGAGGCCGCTGAGCAGGAACGCGAAGAGCATCACTCCGGTGTCGAGCCGCACGGCGTGGAGCCGCGCGAAGTCGGACGGCAGCAGGCGCAGCAGGGCCGGGAGCATCAGCCGCGCCAGGATCAGGCCAAGGGCGCCGCTGGTGACGGCGAGCACGACCGCCTCGGCGAGGCCGAGCCGCACCAGGCGCGAGCGGCTCGCGCCGAGCGCGTGGCGCATCGCGATCTCCGGCTGGCGCGTCGTGGCCCGCGCGAGCAGCAGGCTCGCCACGTTGGCGCAGGCGGTGAGCAGCAGCAGGCCCACCGCGGCCGCCAGCAGCATGAGCGCCGACGTCCCGTTTCCGACGAGTTCGTCGCGCAGCGGTTGGAGCGTCACGCGCCATCCGTCGTTGGTGTCCGGGTACTGCTGGCGCAGCTCCGCCGCGACACGCTCCATGTCCGCGTCGGCCTGGGCGAAGGTCGCGCTCGGGGCGAGCCGCGCCACGACGTTGACGTAATGCCAGCCGCGGTTCACCTTCTCGGCATCGAGCACGAGCGGCCACCAGGCGTCGACGTGCTCGCCCTGCGGGAGCGACCGGTAGTCGCCGCCGGCGTGCTCGAAGCCGGCGGGCATCACGCCCACGACCGTGAAGTCTTTGCGGTCGAGGCGCAGCACGCGGCCCAGGACGCCGGGGTCGGCGCCGAAGCGATCCTGCCACAGCCGGTGGCTCAGGATCACGACGCGCGGATCGCCGCGCAGCTCGCGCTCCTCGAAGACGCGGCCGAGGGCGGGGCGAGCGCCCAGCACCGTGAAGTAGCCGGGGCTCACCTGCAGCGCGCGCAGCCGCAGCGGCTTCGCGTCCGAGGACAGCTCGAGGTCGACGCGCGTCCAGGCGCCGAATCCGGTGAACGCCTTGGCGCGCTCGGCGAAGTCGACGTAGTCGAGCGGCGAGACGGGCCAGCGTGCAAACCGCGCGCTCGTCTCGAAGACTCGCACCAGGCGGTCGGGCTCGGGATAGGGCAGCGGCCGCAAGAGGACACCTTCGATCAGGCTGTAGACGACCGTGCTCGCGGCGAGGCCGAGCGCGAGCGTGAGGACGGCCGCGGACGTGAAGGCGGGATCGCGCCTTAGGCCGCGCGCGGCGTGGCGCAGGTCCTGGACGACCGACTCGACCGCGGGGAAGCTGCGCTCGTCGCGCCACTCCTCTTTCGTGGTCTCGAGCGTGAGCTGGTGCTTCGCCCTGCGGGTGGCTTCCTCGGGGTCGAGGCCGGCGCGTTCGTGCTCGCGCGCGAGCTCGGCGAGGTGGAAGCGCAGCTCCTCGTCGAGCACCGTCTCCGAGGCGCCGAGGCCGAAGAAGCCGAGCAGGCGAACGAGCGTCCGGCGCAGCGTTGCCATCATCCCCTCGCCGGGCCGATCAGCAGCCGGTTCATGGCGGCGGACATCCGCTCCCAGTCCTCGCGCTCGCGCGCGAGCCGGCGCCGGCC
This sequence comes from uncultured Acidobacteriota bacterium, assembly GCA_963740655.1. Classification (GTDB taxonomy): domain Bacteria; phylum Acidobacteriota; class Vicinamibacteria; order Fen-336; family Fen-336; genus DATBSL01. The sequence goes on along the minus strand of CAVUFF010000006.1, from coordinate 582,738 downwards.
CGCGGCCGTGAGGCCGTAGTAGCGCGCGCGCCGGTTGTTCTCGGACGTGCCCCAGTGCGAGCGGATGTGCCCGGACTGCTGCAGGCGCAGGAGCGCCGGGTAGAGCGTGCCCTGGTTCATGCGCAGCAGCTCCTCGGAGACCTGCTCGATGTGGCGAGCCAGGCCGTAGCCGTGCATCTCGCCGTGGAGGTCGAGGCTGCGGAGCACGATCAGGTCGAGGGTGCCTTGAAGCACGTCCGAACGGTTGAACACGCGAGCCCTCCTCTAGAGCGCCAACAGGAAGCTAGGCAGGTTCCTGTGGATTGTCAACAGAAGGAGCTGCCGCGTAGGGCAGGGCTTGTCGCGCGCCGTCGTTGAAACGAAGCTGCTGGTGTGCACAATCAACGCATGCGAAAGGTGACACTGGCCTGCCTTCTGGCGCTGTCCGTCGGGCCTGGCGTCGTGGCGGCCTGTGTCGGGCCGTCGCAAGGTCCAGCTCCCATCCCCGCTTCAGGGCAGGCGTTTGCCGCCTCGGACGATATCGCCAAGCGGAGAGCCTGGTACGAACGGAACTTCCTGGAAGGCTACCGTCGCGCGGGCCGGCACGACCCGAAGTGGGACAAGGCGGCCGCCGAGTTCATCCGCCTCAGTGCCGACCTGTTCCTCGGGACGGCGCAACACGAGTCGGGCGACATGCTGGGGCGGGCGCGGACGCTGGTCGCGTCGGGCTGCGACGACCCCGTGGTCGTGTTTCTCGCGGCGACGACGCTTTCGTCCGCGGATCGAGAGTCGCGGCAGGCCTCCGACCTGTTCGAGCGCGCGTACGCGGACGTGCAGCAGTCGGGCTACTCCAGGGGGACGGCCCGCATGCTGACGACGGGCCTGCGCGGCGACCTCGAGCGGCGCAACGAGGGGATGGGTCGGCGACAGGCGCTCGACCCGGTGGAGCTGCGGTTCTTCCTCGAGGCGCTCCAGGACGGCAGCTATGCGCCCGACGACGACCTCGTGCTGGTGGCCCACCTGGTGCTCTCCGATGGGGGACTATCGTTCTTTGAGCGGAATCGCGCGGCGATCGTCGGGGCCGTCGAGCGCGCACAATGGGTCGATCCCTGGGTGCGTCTCTACCTCTCGGGCCGGCGCCACGTGGACGACGCCTGGGATGCGCGCGGAAACACCTATGCCAGCCAGGTGAAGCCGGAGGGCTGGAAGGGCTTCTCGGAGAGCATGGCGCTCGCGCGCAAGGACCTCGAGGCGAGCTGGCGCGCGCGTCCCGATCGGCCCGAGGCGGCTAACCGCATGATGGGCGTCGCCATGGCCGAGGGGCGGCGCGGTGAGACGCCGCGCCTCTGGTTCGATCGAGCGGTGGCGGCGCGCATCGATTACATGCCTGCCTATGCCAGCATGATCACCTCTCTGCGTTCGCGCTGGGGCGGGAGGGAAGGAGCGCTCGTCGAGTTCGCCCGCGAGTGCGCGGCGACGCGTCGCTTCGACACCGAAGTGCCGTTCCAGGCCTTGGACGCGATCGAGTGGCTCGAGAGCGACACCTGGTTCGAGGCGAAGGGCGAAGCGGAGTGGCCGCTGTTCGCCTACCAGCGTGCGCCCTCGCCTTACGCGACGGAGGACGTGTACACGCTGGTCGACACCGTCCTCGAGCGCTATCGGCGCGAGCCGGCTCGAGAGCTCGAGTGGCGCCGCTTCGCTTCGTTGCAGACGGCGATCGCCTACAAGGCCGGCCGCTACGAGAGGGCGCGGGAGCTGCTCCACGGGCTCGGCGGGACGCTCGAGGCAGCGGGGCGCGATGCCATGCACGAGGACACGGCCGAGGGGCGGATCGAAGCGTATGCCGCTCCGGACGGCGTTGACACCCGACGCGCCGAGCGCCTCTTTCTGGAGGATCGCGGCACGGAGGCGCGGCCGCTCTTCGAGAAGGCCCGTGCGACGGCACCGGTCGAGGCCCGGGCGTTCCTCGACAAGCGGCTCGCGGCGATCGCACTGGAGACGGACCTCGCGGCCGCCCGCAGCGGCCCCTTGCTGCCCGACAAGCAGCTGCACGGCTGGAGCGTGGAGAACGGGCAGTGGGTCGTGGAGGCGGACGGCTCCCTGCTGGGCACCTCCGGGATGCGCGGGCTCATGATCGTCAACGATGCGCGGGTCGGCCCGTCCTTCGAGCTCGAAACCGATGTCGAGATCGTCTCGACCTCGAACGGTCAGTTCCAGGCGGGCATCCTGTTCGGGCACCGGCCGACGTTCAGCTCGTCCAACTGGGCGAGCTTCCGCCTGAAGAAGACGGCGTACGAGGGCGAGGTCGCGTACTTTTCACGGCACTTCAACAAGCCGCTCCATCCCGTGAGCCGCAAGGTGGCGCTCAAGAGCCACGTGGTGATCCAGTCGTGGGACGGGCGGCTCTGGGCCTACGTCGACGGGGAGCCGGTTGTTGCAGACTACCGCCCGGAGTGGACGCTGCCGCGCGACGCCGACCTCCAGGTCGGCTTCGGTGCTTATACCGACGACAACACGTACCAGGTCCGGTATCGAGGTGCGCGTCTGCGCCGCCTCACGGCGGAGCCAACGCCGCCCGCGACGCGGCCGTGATGTCGTAGCCGCCAAGACGTCCGCGCGTTCAGCGGCCTGAACATCGCCGACGCGCGGCCGATCTGGGACGATCCAATCCCACAAGCGGACGCATTCGGCTGGATCCGGCGGCTGTTGAAGGTCTTGGCGCCGGTACGTGGCTTGCAATCGCGAGACCGGACCATCCGCTCGGAGGCGCGATGACGACTCTCTGGCAGGACCTGCACTACGCCGTCCGGCGGCTCGCCAGGAGCCCGGGGTTCGCTCTCGCCGCGATCCTGACGCTGGCGCTGGGGATCGGGGCCAACGCCGCGATCTTCCAGCTGCTCGAGGCGGTCCGGCTGCGGACGCTGCCGGTGCGGGATCCGGCAGGCCTCGTGGAGATCCGCATCGCCGACATGGACGGGGCGAGGGGCAGCTTCCACTCCTGGCACGCCGGGGCGACGAACGCGATGTGGGAGGAGTTCCGGCGCCGGCAGGAAGATTTCACGGGGGTCTTCGCGTGGAGCACGGCCGAGCTGAAGCTGGAGTCGGCGGGCGAGCCGCGCTTCGCGTCGGCGATCCTCACGAGCGGGAGACTCTTCGAGACGCTGGGCGTGCGGGCGGAGCTGGGCCGCCTGCTCACGGACGAGGACGACCGCAAGGGCTGCAGCGCTCCCGCGGCGGTGCTGAGCCACGCGTTCTGGCAGCGCGAGCACGGCGGCGACCCCGCGGTCGTCGGCCGGAAGGTGACGCTGGGGCGCTATCCGTATCAGGTCGTCGGCGTGACGGCGGCGGGCTTCAGCGGGCTCGAGGTCGGGCAGGGCTTCGACGTGGCGGTGCCGCTCTGCGCCGAGGCGCTGCCTCCCGGCAGCGAGAGCCGCCTTGACTCCGGCACCGACTGGTGGCTCGTGGTAATGGGCCGGCTGAAGCCGGGCGTCTCGAAGGAGCGCGCGAGCGCCCGGCTCGCGGCGATCTCGCCCGCGCTCTTCGAGGCCGCGCTGCCGTCCAACTACCCGCGCGAGAGCGTCGAGCGCTTCCTCGGCTTCAAGCTCCACGCGGTGCCGGCCGCGGGCGGCATCTCAGAGCTGCGCGAGCGCTACACGGGCTCGCTGCTGTTCCTGCAGGCGACGGCGGGTCTGGTGCTGCTCGTCGGCTGCGCGAACCTCGCGAGCCTGATGCTGGCGCGCGCGACGGCGCGCGAGCGCGAGCTCGCGGCGCGCGTGGCGCTCGGGGCGGGGCGGGGCCGCCTGGTCCAGCTGCTGCTCGGCGAGAGCCTGTGCCTCGCCGTGTGCGGGGCCGTCCTCGGAGCCTGGGTCGCGAGCGCGCTGAGCGGCGTGCTCGTGAGCGTGATCGACACCCGGCCGAGCACGCTCTTCCTCGACATCGCACTCGACTGGCGGGTCTTCGGCTTCGCGGCGGCGGCGGCCGTCCTGACGCTCTTGCTCTTCGGGCTCGCGCCGGCTCTGCGCTCGGCGCACGTCTCGCCTGCCGCGGTCATGCGCGTGGCAGCGCGCGGCTCGACGGAGGGACGCGCGCGCCTCGGCGTCCGTCGCGTCCTCGTCGTCGGCCAGGTCGCGCTCTCGCTGGTTCTGGTGGCCGGTGCCTTCCTCTCGGCGCGCAGCCTCGGCAACCTCCTCGCGCAGGAGACCGGGCTCGAGCTCGGCAACGTCCTCGTCGCCTACGCCGACTTCAGCCCGCTCGAGCTCACCGTCGACCGACGCGTCGGCTTCCGCACGGAGCTCTACGATCGGCTGCGGGCCGTCCCGGGCGTCCTGTCGGTCGCCGAGACGACCGTGGTGCCGTTGAGCGGCAGCGGTTGGGGCAACGACGTGTGGCGCGACGGCGGCGACGGCGCGAAGCGCACCGGCGCGAGCCTCTCGCGGACGAGCCCCGACTACTTCGCGACGCTCGGCGTGCGGCTCGTGGCCGGCCGGCTCTTCGACGACCGGGACACGAAGCAGGCGCCGCGCGTGGCGATCGTCAACGAGTCGTTCGCGCGCTCCGTGTTCGGCTCGGCGAGCGCGGTCGGCCAGCGCTTCCGGCGCCAGGCGACGCCGCGCGACTCCGAGGAGGCCTTCGACGTCGTCGGCGTCGTCAAGGACACGAAGTATCGCGACCTGCACGAGGGGATGCCGCCGATCGCCTACGTCCCCATGTCCCAGGACCCGCGGCCGTCCAGTTTTGCCCAGCTCCTGATCCGGACGGCGGGCGCGCCGAACGCGCTGGTGCCGAGCCTGCGCGAGGCCTTCCGCCAGGCGAACCCCGCGATCGTCGCGACCTTCCAGGACTTCCCGGGCATGCTCGAGCGCGCGCTCGTGCGCGAGCGGCTGGTCGCGATGCTCTCGGGGTTCTTCGGCCTTCTCGCGCTGCTGCTGGCGACGCTCGGGCTCTACGGCGTGATGGCGTTCGTGGTCGCCCGCCGTACCGCCGAGATCGGCATCCGCATGGCGCTCGGAGCCGAGCGCGGCCTGATCCTGCGGATGGTGCTGCGCGAGTCGCTCGCGCTCGTGGCCCTCGGCGTGCTCGCGGGCTCGGCACTCGCTCTCGTTCTGGCCCGCACCGTCCGCTCCCTGGTCTTCGGCATCGAGCCGAGCGACCCGTTCACGCTGGCGGCCGCGGGCCTCGTGCTGGCACTCGTCGGCCTCGGCGCGAGCTTCTTCCCGGCGCGGCGGGCCTCACGCCTCGACCCGGTGGTGGCGCTCCACCAGGAGTAGGGAGACTCAGCGGTCGAGCAGTGCCCTGCCGATCTCGGGGTAGCGCTCGCCGGCAGCGGTGCCCTTCGGGGCGACGGCTTCGATGCGGGTGAGGTCTGCGGTCGTCAGCACGATGTCGAGCGCGCGCAGGTTCTCGGCCAGGTACGTTCGCCGCTTGGTGCCGAAGATGGGGACGATGTCGCGGCCCTGCGCGAGCACCCACGCGAGAGCGAGCTGCGACTTCGTCACGCCCTTCTCCGCGGCGAGGTCGCCGAGGCGCTCGACGAGCTTGAGGTTCTTGTCGAAGTTCGCGCCCTGGAAGCGCGGTGAGTGGCGGCGGAAGTCGTCCTCGGCCAGGTCCTCGAAGCGCTTGATCTCGCCGGTCAGGAAGCCGCGGCCGAGCGGGCTGTAGGGCACGAAGCCGATCCCGAGCTCGCGGCAGGTCTCGAGGACGTCGTCCTCCACGTCGCGACTGAAGAGCGAGTACTCGCTCTGGAGCGCCGTGATCTTGTGGACCCGGGCCGCGCGGCGGATCGTCTTCGACGAGGCCTCGGACAGGCCGACGTGGCGGATCTTGCCGGCCTTCACGAGCTCCGCCATCACGCCCACGGTCTCCTCGATCGGCGTCTTGGGGTCGACGCGGTGCTGGTAGTAGAGGTCGATCACCTCCACGCCGAGGCGCCGCAGGCTCGCGTCGCAGGAGGTCTTGACGTAGTCCGGCGTGCCGTTGACGCCGCGGTCCATCGGGTTCGGGCCGCGCACGATCCCGAACTTCGTGGCGAGAAAGACCTCGGAGCGCCGCGAGGCGATCGCCTTGCCCACGAGCTCCTCGTTCGTGCGCGGGCCGTAGACGTCGGCGGTGTCGAGGAAGTTCACGCCCGCGTCGAGCGCGGCGTGGATCGTCGCGACCGATTCGGCGTCGTCGCGCGGGCCGTAGAACTCGGACATGCCCATGCAGCCGAGGCCCAGCGCCGAGAGCTCGGGGCCGTTCTTGCCGAGTCGTCTCCGCTTGATCGCCATTCGCTCCTCCTCGGTCGGGCTCGCTCGGCGGTCAGCCTGCGCAGAGGCGAGCGATGCGCGCGGGATCCTTGCGCAAGAGATCCACGTAATAGCCTAGCAGCGCGCGGACGAACTTGGGAGCGTCGTCTTTGAGAAGCGGTGCGGCGTCCTTTGTCCAGCCGTCGACGCACTCGTCGCTCTTCTGGTCCGACGCGGCGCAGGCGAGCAGGCCGTCGAAGGCGATCCGGTACGTCGCGAAATCCTGGCGCGTCATCGGCGCGCCGTGGCCGGGCACGAGGGTCTGGAAGTCGACCGCGGCGAGATCGGCGAGCGCCTTCTGCCAGCCCGATGGGCAGGCGGTGTCGAGGAAGGGCGCCGGCAGCGTGACGAGGTCGCCGGCGGCCAGCACGCGCGTCTTCGGATCGAAGACCCAGAGGTCGCCGGCCGTGACCGCGCGCGGCACGAACCCGATCCGCAGCTTGCGTCCCCCGAGCGTCTGCTCGCTCGTCGCGTCGAGTCTCACGTCGGGTCCGAGCGAGGCCCCGGCGTCGATCAGCGCGATCTCCGAGCGGAACGGCTTCTGCGCCTCGGGGTCGGGCGTCTTGTCAATCATCGACTGCAGCTGTGCACGGTAGTCGGCCAGAAAGCCCGCGAGCGCCCCGTCGATCGCTCCGCTCGCGTAGACGCGCACGCCGGGATGGGCGCGGCGCACGAGCGGGGTGCCGCCGACGTGGTCGAGGTGCCAGTGAGTGTTGACGACGGCCGCGACCTCTGCCTTCGCGGCCGCGGCGAAGGCGAGGATCGCCTGCGTGTGCTCGGGGTGGCGACCCGTGTCCACGACGACTATGCCTTTGGGCCCGCGGAAGAGGACGCTGTTGCCGTCGGGCTGCGTATTCGGCACGAAGCGGCCGCGGATCACGTCCACGTCCGGCGCGACGCGCACGGCGACGAGCGGTGCGGCCGCGGCGGGCGTGTCGGCCCGCGCCGCGCCCGATCCGGCCGCGACGACGAGCGCGCCCAGAGCCGCCACCGTACGAAAAGTCACACTGGGTCTCCCTAGCTTCGACACGCCATCACCTCGGGCGAAGGTGGGCCGACGCTAGCACGCGGTGCCGTCCAAGTGGGTGTACGCGGTACACTCAGTGGATCCCATGCGTCTGCGCCAGGCTTTCGCCATCGGTGTGCTCGGGCTCGCGCTCTTCGAAATCGCGAGCGCCTGGTTCGTGCTGCCGCTGCCGGGTAGCCAGAGGCTCGCGACCGTGGACCTCGCGTACGCCTTCTATCAGTGGCGCTGGTGGGTGCGCGGGGTGTGCGGCTTCCTGATCCTGGTCGGGCTGGTGGATGCGTGGCGCGGCGGCTTGCGCTGGCGGATCGGGACCGCGGTCGGCATCGTGGTCGCCGCGGGGATCGCGTGCGGCGCCAACCTCGTGATGGCCGCCGACCAGATGTTCCTGCAGCCGCTGGCGCTGGTCGTGGCACCCGCCGACAAGAACAAGGTCCCGCCGGAGCGCCTCGTGATCGGCCTCGAGATCGGCGGCGACGCGCGCGCCTACCCGCTGATGTTCATCGGCTATCACCACCAGGTGCGCGACAAGGTGGGCGGCACGGACGTGCTCGTCACGTACTGCACGGTGTGCCGCACGGGACGCGTCTTCTCGCCGCTCGTCGACGGGAAGCTCGAGCGCTTTCGCCTCGTCGGCATGGACCAGTGGAACGCGATGCTGGAGGACGAGACGACCGGCAGCTGGTGGCGCCAGGCGACCGGCACCGCCGTGGCCGGCCCGCGCAAGGGCGCGCGGCTCGCACCGATCGCGACGCGTCAGACGACGCTCGGCGACTGGCTCGCGGCGCACCCCGCGAGCCTCGTGATGCAGGCCGACGCGGCGTCTTTGGAGAAGTACCCGAAGGACGACACCTACGAGAAGGGGACGAGCCGCAAGGACCTGACCGGGACCGACCCGGAGTCGTGGCGGGAGAAGTCCTGGGTGATCGGCGTCGAGCGGGACGAGCACAGCAAGGCGTACGACTGGAACCGCCTGCGCCGCGAGCGCGTGATCAACGACTCGGTGGGCGGCACGCCGATCGTGCTGGTGCTCGCGGCCGACGGCGCGACCTTCTTCGTCTTCGAGCGTCCCGACGCCGAGACGCGCTTCGCGCTCGAGGAGGAGCGGCTCGTCTGCCCGCCTGCCCTGGTCTACAGCACCTCGGGCACGGGGCCCGCCGGCGCGCTCAAGCCCGTTCCCGCCAGCCAGGAGTTCTGGCACTCCTGGCGGACCTTCCATCCCGACACCGAGCGGTACTGACGCGCGGCTCTCGCGCTCGCGGAGGCCGAAGCCGCGCCTCTTAGACCTTGAAGAAGATCCGCTTGCGGTAGAGCATCCACATCGCGGCCCAGCAGAGCGCCAGGAACACGAGCGCGTAGACCAGCGAGTCGGCCGCGGGGCTGGCGAGGCCGACGAAGAAGCGCTGGTAGAGGATCTGCTGCCAGCTCAGGAACGTCCCGTCGGGCTGCGCCACCTCCATCCGCCAGATCAGGTGGGCGATGATCTCCGCGAGCAGGTAGGCGGCGATCGCGTTCGAGCCGAGGACGAGGAAGGGCTTCGCCCAGCGCCGCCACTGCCGGACGTCGACCGCCCAGTAACAGAAGGCCAGGCACGCGAGCGCGAGCCCCGCGGTGAAGAGCACGTACGAGCTCGTCCAGAGCTTCTTGTTGATCGGGAACCAGGCGTTCCAGAGCTGGCCGGCGAGGAGCAGGACGATCCCGAAGCCCGCGAGCCCGAGCGCCTTGGCGCGCGGGGCGCGCGCCGAGCGCAGCCAGCTCCGTCAGCAGCCCCAGCAGGCTGGTGGCGATCGCGGGGACGGTGCTGAGGACACCCTCGGGATCGCGCGTGATCTCGTACAGGTGGCCCATCAGGAGCTTCCGGTCGAGCCAGGCCGCGACGTTCCTGTCGGGGTCGAGCAGAGGCACGTCCTGCGTCGGGATTCCGAATCCGGGCACGGGCACGAGGCGCATGAGCGCCCAGTAGCCGGCCAGGCAGGCGAGCGCGGCCAGGACCTGCCCGCGGCGCGAGCTCCAGAGCGCGAGCATCGACGTGATCACGTAGCAGACGGCGATCCGCTGCAGCACGCCGTAGACCCGCCACGACGAGAGCTGTAGTGGTTCGGGAAGCCGTTCAGGAACAGCCCGAGGCCGAAGATCACGGCGCCGCGCCAGAGCACGTGCTTCAGCAGCTGGTTGCGCGAGGCGCCACGCTCGAGCCGCGAGCCGAGCGAGAACGCCATGGAGACGCCGACGATGAAGAGGAAGAACGGGAAGATCAGGTCGGTCGGCGTCCAGCCGTTCCAGTCGGCGTGGAGCAGCGGCCAGTAGGGCGACTCCTCGTCGCCGCCGTTGTTGACCAGGATCATCCCGGCGATCGTCGCGCCGCGGAAGACGTCGAGCGACAGCAGCCGGCCGGGGGCGGGGGACGGAGCGTCCGTGGTGTCAGCCATGGCGCGAATTATAGGCAGCCCGCGCGCCCCCGGTGGGCGGGAGCGGCGCGGGCTGCTTCGGGCCACGAGCGGCCGAGCGTCCCGTCAGGCCGGCTTGATGTTCTGGTTCACCCGGAAGAGGTTGCTGCGGGTCGTACTTCGCCTTGACCTGCGCCAGCCGCGCGTAGTTGTCGCGGTACGCGGCCTTCACGTTGTCCTCGCCCTCGTCCATCATCATGTTGACGTAGCCGCCGCCCGACGAGAGCGGGTGCAGCGCCAGCCAGTAGTCCTTGGCCCACTGCATGAGCCGCGGGTTGTTGGCCGGGTCGGGGTCGACGCCGACGATCACCTCGGCGAAGTTCGCGTCGCGGAAGCTGAAGGCGGTGTCGCCCTTCGGCCACGCGGCCGGCGGCGCCGTTGATCGGGTAGATGTGCATCGTCGACTGCGGGGCTCGGCAGCCGCGCGCCGTACTTCACGTGCAGGTCGATCGCCTTGTCGCTCAGCTCGCTGAAGAAGTCGGCCTTCCAGTACCACTGCAGCCCCGCCGGGATAGAGCGCGTCGAACATGCTCTGCAGCGCCGGGAACGGGATCGGGCCGGCGAAGTCCATGAGCGGCGGCTGGAACTGCGCGGATCGGCTTGAAGACCTCCTCGGCCTTCGCGGGGTCGCCCGTGTAGCACCAGACGAGGACCGCACATCTTCTTCATGTGGTGCTCCGCCGGGAACAGCGGCACGGGCGGCACGGTCGACGAAGCCGAACCAGCCGTTGATGTCCTCGGGCGCCTTCGAGGATGAAGTCGCGCCAGAAGCGGATCACCTCGGCGCCCTTGTCGAGCGGCCAGAAGATCGGCCCGCCGTAGACGTGTCGGGACCTCCGTGGCGCGGAACAGGAACGAGGTCACGACGCCGAAGTTGCCGCCGCCGCCGCGCACGCGCCCAGAAGAGATCGGCGTTCTCGCTCGCGCTGGCCGTCACGAGCCGACCGTCGGCGAGGACCACGTCCGCCTCGAGCAGGTTGTCGATCGTCAGGCCGTGCTTGCGGGTCAGGTAGCCGATGCCGCCGCCGAGGGTCAGCCCGCCGACGCCGGTCGTCGAGACGAAGCCGCTCGGCACGGCCAGGCCGAACGGGTGGGTGGCGTGGTCGACGTCGCCCCAGAGGCCGCCGCCTTCGACGCGCACGGTCTTGCTCTTCGGGTCGACGCGGATGCCGTTCAGTCGCGAGAGGTCGATCACGAGGCCGTCGTCGCAGGTGCCGAGGCCGGGACCGTTGTGCCCGCCGCCGCGCACGGCGAGCAGCAGCTTCTTCTCGCGGGCGAAGCTTGACGGCCGCCATCACGTCGGCCACGTCCGCGCAGCGCGCGATCAGCGCCGGCTGCTTGTCGATCATGCCGTTGTAGACCTTGCGCGCCTGGTCGTAGGACGGGTCGCTCTTCCCGATCAGCTCCCCGCGGAACCGGGCCCGGAGCTCCTGGACTTCCGTCGCGTTCATGGGTCCTCCTTCAGACTGGCGCGGAACACCCGCGCCTGCCGATGGTTCGAAGGTAGCAGGCGCCCGTTAGGCGGCCGTTAGGACGGGCGTTAACGCGGCCGTCGGCTCGCAAGAAGTTGTAAACAGGCGGCCGTCACTCCTTCTTGCGGCGCGAGGCGTCGTTCTTGCATCTCCGGTCTGCATGAGGCGTCCAAATCCGAGACCGAAGCCCGGCTGCGCGTGGCGCGAGCTGCCCTGGTGGATCCAGACCTCGACGCTCATCGGGATCCTGGCGGTCACCGGCATCGTCGCGGCGCTCTTCTTCTCGCTCGGGAACGGCCCCGGTCGCATCACCGTCACCTCGACACCGCCCGTCGACTCGCGGGAGTTCCTGCTCGACGTGACCGGCACCGCGGGCACGCCGCTCGTCCAGGGCGGCACCGCGCGGCTCCTGAACAACGGCGACGAGTTCTTCCCGGCACTCTACGGGGCGATCCGCGACGCGCACCGGTCCGTGAACTTCAGCTGCTACATCTGGAAGAAGGGCCGCGTGAGCGACGACGTGGTGGCGGCGCTGCTGGAGCGGGCGCGAGCGGGGGTCCAGGTCCGCGTGCTGCTCGACGGCTTCGGCGGGGCGCGCGCGCCCGACGAGTCGATGAGCGCGCTGCGCGCCGCGGGCGCCAGGGTCGAGACGTTTCGCGCCGCGCGGCTCGGCAAGCTGACGCGCTTCCACAAGCGCAATCACCGCCGCGCCATCGTGATCGACGGCAGCACCGCGTTCACGGGCGGCATGGCCGTCTCCGACCACTGGCTGGGCGACGCGGACAGCGAGGAGCACTGGCGCGACAGCATGGTGGAGGTGACCGGGCCGATCGCGACCACGATCCAGTCGTCGTTCGTCGACCTGTGGGCGGGCACGACGGGGGAGGTGCTGGCGGGACCCGCGTTCTTCCCGCCTACGAGCGCCGCGGCGCCGGGGCCGGGCGAGCGAATCCTCTACCACACCGGCATCGGCAGCTCGCCGTCCTACGAGAACCGACCGCTGGGACTCTTCTTCGTCCAGAGCTTCCTCGCCGCGCGCCACCGGCTCTGGATCACGACGCCCTATTTCGTCCCCGACCGCGCGATGCGGGAGGCCGTCCTGAGCCGCGCGCGAGCCGGCGTGGACGTCCGGATCCTGATGCCCGACGCGCACACCGACGCCTTCCTGATCCGCCTCGCGAGCCACCACTACTACGAGGAGCTGCTGCGGGCCGGGGTGCGCGTCTACGAGTACAAGCCGACCATGATCCACGTGAAGCACGTGGTGGTGGACGGCGCGTGGTCGATCGTGGGCTCGGCCAACATGGACATCCGCGGCAACGAGCTCAACCAGGAGAACGTGCTGGGCATCCTGGATGCCGGGTTCGCGCGCGAGCTCGAGCAGGCCTTCCTGCGCGACATCGCGCGCAGCGAGGAGATCCGGCTCGTGTCGTGGCGCAAGCGCGCGTGGGAGCGCCCGCTCCAGCAGGCGGCGACACTCTTCGCGCAGCAGTACTGAGAGCGGCCCAGCTTCCCTCGAGCGGCTCAGCTTCCCGGCAGCTGCACCCACACCGGCAGGTGGTCGCTCGCGCCCTTGTTGTCGGCCACGATCCCGAGCGCCTTGGCGTCGGGGTGCCCCAGCCCGCGCGCGAACACGTGGTCCCAGCAGAAGAAGCGCAGCGTGCGGCCGGCGTCGCGGCTCAGCCAGTCGAAGCCGGCGTTGCCGAACACGCGGCCGACCAGGTCGCGGTTGTTGAAGTCGCCGGCCACGATCACTGGTCCCGGGAAGCCGCGCGCGTCCTCCGCGATCGCGACCGCCTGATCGACGCGGGCGCGGGGCAGCAGCTCGGCCGGCGTCGCGAGGTGCACGCTGTAGACGCGCAGCAGGCGTCCGTCGTGGAGCCGCAGGTCGGCCACGGTCGCGGCGCGCAGCATCCGGCGCAGCCCGCTCAGATGCGGCAGCACCAGCTTGTGGTCGGCCTCGATCGGGAACCGGCTCAGGACCGCGGTCCCGAAGTCGCGGCGCGTGCGCGGGTGCACCGCCGAGGGGTAGTAGACGTAGTCGTAGCCGAGCCGGCGTGCCAGGCTCTCGGTGCCCGGCGCGTCCATCTCCTGCAGCGCGATCACGCTCGCGCCGCGCAGGTGCTCGTTCTGCTCGAAGAGCGTCTCGGCCCGCTCGATCCGCTGCGCGAAGCGGATGTTGAAGGTGACCAGCTTGAGGCCGACCGCCGGCTCGCGCGCGAACGAGCCGGCGTAGCGCGGACCGTCCGCGTCGACGTAGTTCCGGGTGGGCGCGCACGCGGCGACGGACGCGGCGAGCACGATCCCGCCGCCCGGCACGCTCCGCTTCCACCTCTTTGCCAGCATGGCCGGCTCCAGAACCGCCCTCTTCCACCTTAGCAGGGCCGCGGCCTGGCGGGTCAGCGGAGGCTCGCGAGCAGCTGCCGCGCGCCGCGGACGTCGGGCGTGTCGAGGCCCTCGGCGAACGAGGCGCAGACGGGCTCGAGCAGCGCGCGGGCCTCGGCCTCGCGAGCGGCGCGCGTCCAGAGGCCCGCGAGCGCCCGAGCCGCCCGCAGCTCGAGCGAGCGCGCCTGCTGGGCGCGCGCGATCTCGAGCGCGCGCCGCAGCGCCGCCTCCGCCTCGTCGGGCCCGGCGCCGGCCGCGAGCAGCAGCTCGGCGCGCAGGCGGTGCAGCTCGGCGTCCCACCAGCGCTCGTTCGTCTCGCGGCTGCGGGAGAAGCCCTCCTCGAGCGACGTCGAGGCCCGCGGCGGCCTGGCCGGCGCGCAGGTGCGCATCCGCGAGAAGGGCGAGGTAGTACGGCAGCCGCAGCCGCGCGCCGGTGTCCTTGAAGCTCTCGATCGCGTCGCGCAGGCCGCGCGAGCGACGGGGCGTCGGGCCGCCCGAGTGTGCGGCGTAGGCGACCAGGATCGCCGCCCAGGCGCGGTAGTAGGTCGCCTTGAAGCGCGTCGACAGCGTGAGCGCAACCTCGGCCTGGAGGGTGAACGTCTCGGCGTCGGCGCGCAGCTGCTGCAGGAGCGCCAGGTAGGTCGCGGCGATCGACTGGCTGAACGGCTGGTCGAGCGTGTGCGCGATCTCGAGCGCCTGGCAGCCGCGTGCGAGCGCCGTGTCCGGCTGGCCCAGGCACCAGAGCGCGTGCGACTGCCAGGCGCGCGAGACGACCTCGTAGTTGAGGCCCTGCGACTCCTGCAGCCGCTGCAGCTGGCGCGGGTCCGCGTCGCGCACGAGCGCGTCGATGTCGTCGCAGGCCTCCTGGAAGCGCCCCATTTGCAGCCGCACGCCCGCCAGCATCGCAAAGGCCGAGCGCGGCGGCTCGGCGTCGAGCGTCTCGCGCAGCACGTGCACCATCTCGTCCGTGATCAGGGCCGACTTCTCGAGCCGGCCGGCGACGATGTAGAACGACTGCATCCCGTAGAGCACCTGCGCGCGCTGCGCGCCGCTGCCGACGCGGTCGCAGAGCGCGAGCGCGCGGTCGAGCACCGCGCCGAGCTCCGGCGCGGCCCAGCCCAGCGTGACGCGGTAGCTCGGGGCGAATGCGAGCTGCAGCTCGAGCTCCCAGGCGTCGCGGCGCGTGCTCGGCGGCAGCTCGCGAACGAGTGCCAAGCCGCGGCCGACGAGCGCCAGCGCCTCGTCGTGAGCGTAGACGCCCTGCGCGACCGCGGCGGCGCGCGCGTAGTGGGGGATGGCCTGCTCCAGCAGCCCGGCGCTCTCGAAGTGCGCGGCGAGCTGGGCGCTCACGGGGTCGAGGTCGGCCGCGTGGGCCGCCGTGAGCGCCTCGGCCACGCGGCGGTGCAGCCGGCGCCGCAGCGGGGCGCTCGTCTCGGCGTAGGCCACCTCGCGCAGCTTGTCGTGCGTGAAGTCGTAGGCGTTCGCTCCCTGCTCGCGCACGACGCGCTTGCGCCACAGCTCGTCGAGCGCACGCGCGAGGGTGTCCTCGTCCCCGATGACGCTCGCCAGCACGTCGTGGCCGAAGGCGCGGCCGACCACGGCGGCGGCCGCCGCCACCTCGCGGGCGCCTTCCGAGAGCTGCGCCAGCCGGCCCGCGATCACCGCGTGGGCGCGCGGCGGCAGGCCGGGCAGCCCCTGCTGTGGCGCGCCCGAGGCGCCGCCCGCCGCCTCGGCGCGCATCGTCTCGACGATGAAGAGCGGGTTGCCCTCGGTCTGGTGATAGAGCCGCGTGGCCGCGTCCACGTCGATCGTGCGGTTGCCGACCTGCGCTGCGAGCTCGGCGGTCTCCGCCGCGTCGAGCGGCTCGAGCGCCAGCTCGGCGAGCTGCGCGGCAGCGTCGAGGTCGCGCAGCAGGCCGGAGAGCGGGTGCGCGGCGTCGAGCTCCTCGGGCCGGGCGGTTCCGAGCACCAGCACCCGCGCGCCGGGGTCGAAGCGCGCCAGGAAGTGGAGCCACTCCAGCGTCTCGCGGTCGCACCACTGCAGGTCGTCGATCAGCAGCAGCGTCGGCTGCGGAGCCGCCAGCACGGCGCGCGCCAGGCCCTCGAAGAAGCGCAGCCGGTCGCCGAAATCCGTCATGGGCGCGGGGCGCGGCAGGCCCGGCCTGGGTGGCGACGAGCTCGGGCAGGATGCGCGCGACCTCGACGCGCCACACCTCCTCGAGCCGCGCCAGGTGCGGCCGAAGCGCTCCGCCCCGCAGCCATTCGCTCGCGGGCGCGAGCGAGAGCCGGCCCTCGGCGGCGTAGCAGCGCGTGCGCGCCGTCGTGACGCCCTGGCGCTCGGCCCAGGTCAGGAGCTCCTCCGCGAGGCGCGACTTGCCGACGCCCGCCTCGCCCTTGACGACGGCGAAGAGACGCGGGGCCGCGCAGCGGCGCGCTCCCAGGCCTGCCGCAGGCTCGCCCACTCGGCGCGCCGCCCCACGAGGCGCGGGGCCGACGGCGGCCGCGTCCCGCGGCTCGCTGCGACCGCCGCCGTCGGGCTCGACATCGCGGATGCGCTCGTAGGCGCGCACCGTCTCCGCGCTCGGCGACGCACCGAGCTCTCGCCGCAGCGCCTCCGCGCAGCGGCCGTACGCCTGGAGCGCGCCCGCGCGGTCGCCGTCGAGCGCCAGCAGGCGCATCAGCCAGCGGTGCGCGCGCTCGTCGAGCGGGTCGTGCGCGAGCCAGTGGCGCACGCACGCGGTGGCGCGCGCGTACTCCCGCTGCTCCTCGAGCAGGCCGACGAGTGCGGCCACGGCCTCCTCGCAGCGGCGGGCGATCCGCTCGCGTGCCGGACCGATCCAGTCGTCGTAGCAGCTCGGCAAGAGCGGCCCCTGGCACAGCGAGACGGCCCGCTCCAGGCAGGATCGCCGGCGCTCGGCGTCGCTGGCCCGCGCCGCGAGCTCCGCCTCGGCGACGGCGGCGTCGAAGAGCGCGACGTCGAGGCTCTGCGGCTGCGGCGCCGCCCACTGCACGCTCGCCGCGTCGGCCTTCAGGTAGCGCTCGGCGTCGGGCAGCGTCTGGCGCAGCTGGTGAAGGAGCTGGCGGAGGTTGTTGCGCGCGTTCGCCTCGGAGGCGTCCGGCCAGAAGGCGAACGCGAGCGCCGCGCGCGGCTGCGGCGCGTCCGCGTGGAGCAGCAGGTACGCGACGAGGGACTGCAGCCGCGCCGTCTGGAGACCCTCGACCGGCCGGTCGTCCACGCTCAGGCGGAACTGGCCGAGCAGGCGGATCTGGAGCGCGCCGGACACCGGATCCAAGTCGAGCACCGAAGGGCCCCCGAGGCAAGGCCGGCCGCCACGGCGGCGCGGGCGCGCTCAGTGCGGCTCGATCACCGTGAAGAGGCCGTCCGACTGCTCGTAGCCGGTGAACAGGTGCTTGAACTCGCGGTCGTCGTCGAACACGACCACGAGCGCGCCGCTCGGCTCGACGGCGAGGCCTTCGGGCTTGGCGCGGAAGCCGCGGAGCGGCGCGCCGAGCGCGACCGCCGTCCGCGCCGGAGCGCGGAGCAGGAGGGCCGCCGCGAGCTGGAACAGGTGGCCCGAGTGGGCCTCGCGCGAGTCCGGCTCGCCTTCGTGGCTGGTGAGCAGCAGGAAGCTCTCGCCGTCGGCGTCGAGTTGGAGGTCCGACAGCCCCTCCGAGAGCCCGCCGAGCGCCTCGGCGGTGGACAGCCGGATCACAGCCTCGGGCGCGCCCACGTGGTCCCCCGCGAGCGGGCAGCGCAGCAGCATCACGACGTCGCGCGGCGCCGCCCAGCTCGAGCCGACGTTGCGCACGCCGAAGAAGAGCCGCGTGCCCGTGCGGTCGACCGCGAGGCCTTCGATCTTGTACCAGGGCAGCCCGGACTCGGTGCGGATGGCGCCGGCCAGGGCACCGTCGTCGAGCGCCACCGGCACCGCCTCGCTCGGCTGGCCGGGCGTGTAGGTGAAGCGCACGAGCCGGCGGTAGCTCGGGTCGGGACGGTCGAAGGCGGTGACCGCGAGGAACGCGCCGGACGGGAGCCGCGTCAGGCCTTCGAGCTTGGCGATCTCCATCCCGGCTGGCAGCCGAAGCGGGGAGTGCCGCTCGCCGGCCGGCAGCGTCAGCCGCCCCGCGCTGCGCTCGTAGCGATAGAGCGTCGCGTCCTTGTCCGACAGAACCAGCACGCGGCCGGTGGCGGGATCGAACGCCGCGGCCGACGGCTCGAAGGTCTGGCCGGCGAAGGACGGATAGGGCGGCGCCGGCCGCGCGGCCGGCGCGTGCGGGGCGAGCGAGACCACGGGGATCGCGACGGAGGCGTACGAGGCGAGCGTCAGCACGACGCCGCTCGCCGCGAGCACGATCCGCGTAGGCGCCTCCATGACCTCCCCCCGGGAGAGGCCCCCCAAGCCGGCAGGAATCTTTCCCGCCGACGTGCGCCGAGCTCCTGTGCAACGCAGGTGCCACGACGTAAGTCCCAATCGCTGAGCAGGCGATGGCCAAGGGGTGTTACGTCGCGCGTAAGCGATTTCGCCTCGAGGGACAATCGAGCATGGCTCCAAAGGGTGAACCCGACCGTTCCGAGGCGCTCCTCGCCCAGCTGGTCGCGGCGGTCGATCTCGGCCTGAAAGGCGACTGGCAGGGCGCGCACCTCGTCGCGCAGGACCACGAGGGCGACGCGATGGCCGACTGGCTCCACGCCGTGGCTCATCGGATGGAAGGCGACCTCGATAACGCCCGGTATTGGTACGGCCGCTGCGGACGGGCGTTGCGTCCCGATGTGAGCGTCGAGGCCGAGCTGCGCGAGATGCGGGCGGCGCTCGGTCAATCCCCGTAAACGTCCATCGCCGCTTACGCGCGGCGTAAGGAAGCTTCCAGAAAGGCGGCCTCCGATCGCGCTGCGTGACGGCCTAAGTCATGGCGGCTCAGCCATACGCTGCCCGGCATTCGCCTTGCTGTACAGGAGGCTGGCCGGCGGCGCTGCAAGGGAGCCGGTCCTCGTGAAAGCGGTTGGGGGCACGAGGAGAGTCGCAAGTGTCATTACAGGAGATCGGGAGCCGTCTCAGATTGGGTGTCGTCGCCGCCGGGCTCATGGCCCTGGCGGCATGCGGCGGTGACAACACCCCCACAGCGTCGCCTACGCCCACACCCACGCCGACACCCGCGGCGGCGCCGGACGTCACGATCACGATCAACGGCATGCAGGGGAGCAACTCGTACGCGCCGAATCCGGGCGCCGTCAGGGTCGGCCAGACGGTCGCTTGGAAGAACAACGACACGACGGCGCACACGGCGACGGGGACCTCTTTCGACACGGGGTCGATCGCACCCGGCGCGACCAGCCGGACGATCACCTTCTCGGCCGCCGGCACCGTCGACTACCACTGCACGTTCCATCCGAGCATGGTCGGGAGCCTGACCGTCTCGCAGTAGCCGCCGCAGCCATCATTGGCCGCCGGTCCCCGCCGCCGTTCCCGGTGGAGGCGAATGGCCTCGTACCCGCCGCTCTGCCACACTTGCGCGAGCCGGTGGTAGAGGGGCCGGCGGCCTCGAATGAACCAGCTCTGGGTCTGGGCCTGGGTGTGCAACCTGTTCGCGCTGCTGGTGACGGTCTTCTACTGGTACTTCAGCGTCCCGCTCGGTCCGCTGATCCGCGCCGCCTACATGGGCGGCAAGGCCGCGTTCGTGGCGCTGCTGATCCAGGGCGCGTGGGCGCTCAAGCGGCCCGGGGCGCGGCTCCTGAAGGCACGCTACCTCGTGGCGGGGCTGCTGGGCTACGCCGCGCTGTGCGCCGCGCTGCCGCTCTTGCTCGCGCAGGTGGGTGTCGTCCAGCACACCACGATGGGGCTCGTGCTGCTGCTCGGGGGAGTGCTGCTCGACCGTCAGCCGCGCGAGCGCGGCCTCGGCTGGCTGGCCGCGGGCCTTTTCCTGCGCGGCGGGCTCGCGCTCGTGGAGGCCGTGGCCTACGGCACCACGCTGCTGCGCCCGGGCAAACTCGAGCCCACCCTCGTCGCGCGCGCGGAGTCGTTCCTCTCGGCGCACTCCTCGCTCGACAGCGGCCTCGAGGCCTGCTCCGCGGCGACGCGAACGGCACGCCACCCGTGCGCTTCTCGGTAGGCACGGCGCCGCTCGAGCCGGGCGGCCATCCCGACGCCGCGCTCAAGGCCGCCGACGAGGCGATGTACGCGGTGCGGGCGACGACGCGGCACGCGAGCTGAGCGAGTCTTTCAGCGGGCGCGAGCGGCCTGTGCCAGCTCCGACGCGAGCGCCGCGAGGTCGAGGTCGTCGCGGTTGGCGAGCAGCACGACGCTCAGGCCGTCGGCCGTGAAGCGCTGGACGTTCGAGCGGAAGCCCATCGTCTCACCGTAGTGCCAGGCGCGCCGCCGCCCGCGCCAGGGATCCAGGAACCAGCCGAAGCCGTACGCGACCGGGCGGCCGGGAAACAGGTTGTCGCCGCCGGGCTCGTTCGGCCAGGAAGGCGCCTTGCCGTCGGCGAGCCGGACTGGCGTCTCGACGAGCTTCATCTCGTCCGGCGTGAGGAGCGCATTCGTGCGGAGCGCGTCCAGCCATTTCGCGAGGTCCTCCAGGCAGGAGTAGACGCCGCCGTCGCCGAGCGTCGCCGAGGTCGGGCTCTGGTCGGCCTCGCGCAGGCCGGACGCGTCCTTCGCGTGGCCGTAGGCGCGCTCCGCGACCTCGTTCCTCCCGCGCTCGTAGGCCAGCGTGCGCGTCATGCCGAGCGGCTCGAAGATGCGTGCGCGCAGCACGTCGCCGAAGCGGCGACCGTCGGCGCGCGCCGCGACAAGCCCGAGCACGACGTAGCCCGAGTTGCTGTAGGCCCAGCGGCTGCCGGGCGCGAAGCGTCCCCGCGTCTCCTTCTCCAGGAGGCCGAGGACCTCGTCGTCCTGGATCTGGCGCCCGGACGTCCAGCGCGGCGCGCCCGCGGCTTCGGCGCGGTCCATGAGCTCCTCGTAGTCGGGCAGCCCGCCGGTGTGTGTGAGCAGGTGGCGGATGGTGACGGCCCGGCCGTAGTCGGGGAAGCCCGGGAGCGCCTCGGCGAGCGCCTCGTCGTAGCGCAGGCGCCCGTCGCGGACGAGCAGCACGATCGCGGCGGCGGTGAGCTGCTTCGTCACCGAGGCGAGCCGGAAGCCCGTGCGCGCGTCGATCGGCGCCCGCGCGCGCAGCTCGCGCACGCCGTGGCCGAGCTCGAGCAGGTTCCGGCCGTCGCGCCTGACGAGCACCGCGAGGCCGGGCTCGTTCCCGGCGACGCGGCGGCCCTCGAGCACCTTCGCGAGCCGCGCGCCGTCCGAATCGGCGGCGGCGAGGAGCACAAGCGCGGCCGCGAGCACTAGCGGGTCGCGCCCGCGGCGAGCTTCCGGATGGCGTCGTGGCTCGCCCGCAGGCTGTCGAGCGGCGTGCTGCCGACGCAGTAGTCCTGCTCGACGTAGAAGTACTCGACGCCCGCGGCGGTCGCCGCGCGGAAGAAGGCCGTGAAGTCCACCTCGCCGGCGCCGACTTCCTTGAAGGCTTCCTTCGGAACCTTGCGCTCGTCGTACTGGACCGGGGTGCCCTTCGCCTTGTCCTTCAGGTGGACGAGCGGCACGCGCCCCTTGTGCGCGGCGACCATCGCAGCGGGGTCCTGCCCGGCGACGCTGGCCCAGAACGTGTCGAGCTCGAGGCCCAGGTGCGCGGGCTTTGTCTCCTTCAGCAGCAGGTCGATCGGCCGAACGCCCTCGATGGGCTCGTACTCGAAGGCGTGGGCGTGATACGCAAAGCCCAGCCCGGCCTTGCGGCACGCCTCGCCCGCCTTGTCGAGCTGCCCGGCCACGCGGCGGTAGGCGTCGAGGCCGCCGCGCTCGGCCTTCTGCAGGTAGGTGACGACGAGGAAGCGGGTGCCGCGGCCCGAGGCGTCGTCGATCGCCTGCTGCAGCGTGTAGCTCTCGGGCAGGAGCGGCGCGCCGTCGCCTGCCCACGCCTGCCGGTTGCCGGTCACGAGATAGGTCGGCACGTAGGCGCTCACCTGGCGCAGGCCCGCGGCCTGGAGCGCCGGAGCCAGCGAGGGGACGAGGGCGCCTTCCACGTAGCCGTAGCCGAGCTTCGCGATCGCCGCGAGCGTCGCGGCGGGGTCGTCCTTCATCAGGTCGCGCACCGTGTAGAGCGCGACGCCGGTGCGGTCGAGGACGCCGGCCGCGTCCGCGGCTTTCGCGGCGGCTGCGCGCTGGCCGTGAGCCCGCCTCGCGAGAGCCGCTCCGAGGGCGGCGGCGAGCGAGGTTTCGAGGAAAGAGCGTCGGCCCGTGTCGAGCATGCTGATTCTCCTCAGTCTGGACGCATGCTATCGCGCTGGCGCGGTCGCGCGCGCGCTAGAATGCGCCTGAAAGGGGACGCTCATGGCGACGATCGCGGCGGTCGGTCGGGACGGCACGGCGCTGGAGCTGGATGCGGGCGCGGCGCAGGGGCTGCGCGCGGCGCTGCGCGGGCCGGTGCTGCTCGCCTCCGACCCCGGCTACGACGAGACGCGTGCGATCTGGAACGCGATGATCGACCGCCGGCCGGCGCTGATCGTGCGCTGCCTCGGCGCTTCCGACGTGATCGCGTGCGTGCGCTTCGCGCGCGAGCACGGCCTCGCGCTCTCGGTGCGCGGCGGCGGGCACAACATCGCCGGCCTCGCGCTCGCCGAGGGCGGGCTGCTGGTCGATCTGTCGCTGATGCGGGGCGTGTTCGTGGATGCCGCCGCCCGGATCGCGCGGGCGCAGGGCGGCTGCCTGCTCGGGGACGTCGACCGCGAGACGCAGCTCCACGGGCTCGCCGCGGTGCTGGGCTTCGTCTCGGCCACCGGCATCGGCGGGCTGACGCTCGGCGGCGGCTTCGGCTATCTGTCGCGCCGCTTCGGCTGGACGAGCGACAGCGTGCGCTCGCTGGAGCTCGTGACGGCCGAGGGCCAGCTGGTGCGCGCGAGCGAGAAGGAGAACGCCGGACCTCTTCTGGGGCCTGCGCGGCGGCGGCGGCAACTTCGGCGTCGTCACCGGCATCGACTACGAGCTGCAGCCGGTGGGGCCGGAGATCGTACGGCGGCGCTCTCGCGTGGCGCGGCGAGGAAGCACGCCGAGGTGCTACGAGGCGTTCCGCCGGCTCGCGGCGGCGGCGCCGCCGGAGCTCACGCTCGTCACGCTCCTGCGCAAGTCGCCGCCCGCTCCGTGGATCGACGAAGTCGGCCCACGGCCAGCTCGTCGTGATGGTGCTCGCCTGCTACTCGGGCCGCGTGGAGGAAGGCGAGAAGTTGCTCGCGCCGCTCAAGGCCCTCGGCAAGCCGGTCGGGGACGTGCTGCAGCGCCGCTCCTACGTGACGCTCCAGAGCCTGCTCGACGCCGCGAACCCCAAGGGCCGCCGCTACTACTGGAAGTCCGAGTACCTGCCGGGCATCGAGCCCGACCTGCTCGCGAAGCTCCGCGAGCACGGCGCGCGCATCACCTCGCCCCATTCGGCCGCGATCGTGTTCCAGCTGGGCGGAGCCATCGCGGCGCGGCCCGGCGACCACTCGGCCGTGGGAAACCGCGATGCCGCCGCGGTGCTCAACCTCGCCGCCTCCTGGGAGAGGCCCGAGGACGACGCGGAGCAGGTCGAGTGGGCGCGCTCGAGCTGGGCGCGACATGAAGCGCTTCTCGACGGGCGGCACCTACGTCAACTTCCTGACCGAGGAGGAGGCGGGCGACCGCATCGCCGCCGCCTACGGCAAGAACCTGACGCGGCTCGCCGCGATCAAGGCGACCTGGGACCCGGACAACCTGTTCCGCACGAACAAGAACATCGCGCCGTCCGGGCGCTGAGCCCGCTGACGCGTCCCGCCGACGCGGCTACTGCGACAGCTCGCGGACCAGCCGGTACAGGAACTCCTGCGACTCGTAGAACTCGCGGACGCCGACGCGCTCGTCCCGGCCGTGGAAGCGGATGTCCTCCGCGTCGAAGAACAGGCCCTGAACTCCGTAGGTCGGGATGCCGGAGGTCCGCAGCATGCGGCCGTCGGTGCCGCCCATCACCATGTAGGGCAGCGTCACGACACCCGGCCAGAAGTCGGACGTCAGCCTTGCGCACCGCGCCGAGCACGTCCTCGCGGACGGGAGACATCGGGCTCGCGCCGTGCGCGCTCGTGAGGGCGACTTTGACCTGCTCGTCGGCGATCACCCGCCGCAGCGTGGCGGCGACGGCGTCGGGCGTCTCGTCGGGCAGCACGCGGCAGTTGACGCGCGCGCCCGCGGTCTGCGGGAGCGCGTTCTCGGCGTGGCCGCCGTCGAGACCCGTCGCCACGCAGGTCGTGCGCATCACCGCGTTCCACTGTGCCGAGGCGGCGGCGACCGCCCGCTGCGCGCTCTCGTCTCCGGCGGCCGCCTGGCGCAGCTCGCTCGCGAGCGGCTCCTGCTGCTGGTCCGCGAGCGTCCTCAGGTAGGTGCGCGTCACGTCGTTGAGGCGAAGCGGGAACTCGTACGCGGCCGAGAGCCGGCCGCAGCGCCGCGGCCAGGCGGTAGATGGCGTTCTCCTTGACCGGCATCGAGCTGTGGCCGCCGGGGTTCCTGACCTCGAGCCGGTAGGTCGCCGAGTGTTTCTCGCCGACCTGCACCAGGTTCAGCAGCCGCCTGCCCTCTCGCATCTCGCCCCAGCCGCCCTCGTTCAGGCACAGCTCGGCGTCGATCGAGCTCGCGGCGGTTCGCGAGCAGCCACTCGACGCCGCTGTACGGTCCGCCGCCCTCCTCGTCGGCGGTCAGCGCGACGATCAGGTCGCGCGACGGCCGATAGCCCTCGCGGCGCAGCGGAGGAAGGTTCGCCACCCAGATCGCCGCCTGCGCCTTGTCGTCGCCGGTGCCGCGGCCGTAGAAGTAGCCGTCCTTCTCGATGAGCGTGAAGGGATCGACGCTCCAGTCCTCGCGACTTGCGCCTCGACCACGTCGAGGTGGGCGAGCAGCAGCAGCGGCCGCGCCTTGCCCGTGCCGCGGTAGCGCGCGACGAGGTTGCCCTTGTGCGGAGCGGCGCCGAGCACCACGACGTCTTCCTTCGGGAAGCCGGCGTCGAGGAGGCGCTTCGCCATCGCCTCCGCCGCCTGGGTCGTCTCGCCGGTCGTGTAGCCGGTCTTCGAGCAGACGAGCTCCTCGTAGATCGAGCGCACCAGCTGGCGATCGGTCTCGGGCGAGTAGGTGGGAGCGGCAGCGGCCGCGAGCATCAGCAGGGGCAGGATCATGGCGGCGATTCTATCGGCAGCCGGTGTCGTCCGTGGTAGGGTGGCGGCTCGATGATCGGTCGAAAGCTCGGCCATTTCGAGATCACGGGCTCGATCGGCGCGGGCGGCATGGGAGTCGTCTACAAGGCCACCGACCTGCGGCTGCAGCGGACGGTGGCGATCAAGCTGCTGCCACCGGAGACCTCCGGCGATCCCCAGGGCCGCAGCCGCCTGGAGCGCGAGGCCCGGGCCGCGTCGGCTCTCAACCACCGCGAACATCGTCACCGTCTACGAGATCGACCGGACCGAGGAGCTCGGCGGACTTCATCGCGATGGAGTTCGTCGAGGGCGAGACGCTCGGCGACCGCCGTCGCGCGCGGCATGCCGGTCGAGCGAGGCGCTCCGCTACGCGACGCAGATCGCGGAGGCGCTGGCCGCGGCCCACGCGCGCGGGCATCGTGCACCGCGACCTCAAGCCGGGCAACGTGATCGTCGAAGCCCGGCGGCCAGGTGAAGGTGCTGGACTTCGGCCTGGCCCGGCGCATCCCCACGGGAACGCTCGACACCGCCGCGCCGACGGCGTCCGCAGACCTCGCGACAGCCCCCGGAAGCGTCGCCGGCACGCTCGCCTACATGTCGCCGGAGCAGGCGGAGGGCCGGCCGCTCGACGCGCGCAGCGACATCTTCTCGTTCGGCGTCGTCCTCTACGAGATGCTCACCGGCCGGCGGCCCTTCGCGGGAGACAGCGGCGCACGGGTGCTGAGCGCGATCCTGCGCGACACGCCAAAGCCGGCGCGATCGTTGCGCAAGGAGCTGCCCGAGGAGCTCGACCGCATCCTCTCGAAGGCACTCGAGAAGGACGTCGCCTATCGCTATCAGCACGTCGCGGACGTGCTCGCGGACCTGAGGCGGGCGCGGCGCGGGCCCGAGAGCGCGCCCGGCCCGGGCCGTGCCGGGTCCTCCCGTCGCCTGGCCTGGGCGCTCGGCATCGCGGCGACGCTCGCGCTCGCGTTCGTGGGGCTGCGCCTGACGACTCCACGGCCCGCGGGGACGCTGCAGTGTCGCCTGCTCTCGACCTTCTCGGGCTCGCACCGCGCTCCGAGCCTCTCACCCGACGGGCGGATGCTCGCGTTCGTGGACGATGCAAGCGACGCGCCGCAGGTCTGGGTCAAGCCGGTGGGCGAAGGCGATCCGGTGCAGATCACCTCGGGAGAGCCCGCCGCCCGGACGCCGCGCTGGTCGCCCAGGGGGGACCAGATCGTCTTCGAGCGGATTCGGCAGGGGATCTGGTCGGTGCCGCCGCTGGGCGGCGCGGCGCGGAGGCTGCTCGAGCGCGGGTCGTGCGCCAGCTTCTTCCCGGACGGCGAGCGCCTGGTCTTCGACCGTGGCCGCGAGCTGTGGACCGCACGCCTGGACGGCAGCGAGGCGCAGCGGGTGGAAGGCGTGCAGGACAACTTCTTTTCGTTCTACCTCAGTCACTGTGCGACGGTCTCGCCGGACGGACGCTGGCTCGCCTACTTCCAGCCCCAGTGGGGTCCGCACGGCGACTTCTGGATCATTCCGGCCTCGGGTGGAACGGCGCGGCGGCTGACCTCGGACGTGAGCATCGGGGGCGGCGCCGTCTTCTCGCGCGATGGGCGGTTCCTGATCGTGTCCTCCGCGCGCGGCGGCAGCCAGACGCTGTGGCGCGTGCCGATCGCGGGCGGCGCGCCCGAGCCGCTCACCATCGGCGCGGGCGAGGACGTCGAGCCCGAGCTGTCGGCCGACGGGCGCACGCTCGTCTACAGCAACGCGCGCAGCTCGCACGCGCTGATGCTGCTCGACACGAAGACGGGCGCCCAGCGCGAGCTCGTCGAGCGCCGCATGCACACGAACGGCGCGGTCTTCTCCGGCGACGGAAGCCGCATCGCCTTCTTCTCCTTCACGGAGGAGAGGGAGCAGCTTTTCACGATCGGGGCCGACGGTCGCGACCTGCGCCAGGTGACGCGCGGGCTTCCGGGCCGCTACGTCATGCCGCGCTTCGCCCCCGATGGCCCGTCGCTCTACTTCTTTACCCACGAGCCGCCCTCGCTCCGGCGCGTCGCCTCGTCCGGAGGCAGAGCCGAGACCGTCGTCGACGGCTGGCTGTGGGGGGAGGTGCTGGGCGCGTGGCCCGATCCCTCCGGCCGCTCGATTGCATACACCGAGGGCAGCGGCCCTGCGCGCAGCGCAAGGATCCGGGAGCTGGCGACGGGACGCGAGCATCCACTCGCGGCGCCGATCGCCGTGTCTTCCTGGAGCCGGAAAGGCGATGCCGTGCTGGGGACCACGGACGAGCAACAGATCCTGCGCTGCCCGTCGAACGGCGCTGCCTGCCAGGCGCTGGGGAAGGGCGGGATGCCCTTCGCCTCGGCCGACGGATCGAGGATCTTCTTTCACCGCGCGGGCCGCACGCTCGAGGACCGGACGCTGCAGTCGGTCGAGCTCTGGGTGATGAGCGCCCAGGGGAAGGACGCACGGCGCGTGGCGACCCTCGAGCCGCAGTCGACGCTCGCGACGCGCTGCGACGTCTCGCAGCGCGACGAGGTGGTCTGGGTGCAGTTCCGGCGCGGCAAGGAGGAGCTGTGGCTCGCGCAGCTTCCGAAGGAGTTCTAGGAACATGAGGAAGAACCGGCTGACGCCTGCGTGCCTGATGCTCGCGGCCTGCCAGCTCGGACTGGCGCCCGCGGCGCGCGCGCAGGACGTCGGCCTGCCCGATCCCTTCGGCCTGCTGCGGCCGCAGCCCTACGTGGCCGCGCGCAGCTCTTCCAACAACCCGGACGCCGAGTCGAACGACGACAGCAAGCGGCCGATCCCGGGCGAGACGATCACGCTCGCCGACCTCGAGGGGCCCGGCAGCGTGAGCCACGTCTGGATGACGATCGCCGACAGCGAGTACGGCTGGCCGCGGCTCTTGCGGCTGCGCGTCTACTACGACGACAGCCCCGAGCCGAGCGTGGACGCGCCCGTCGGCGACTTCTTCGCGGTGGGCCACGGCTTCGAGCGCAAGGTGCAGTCGCTCATGGTGCGCGACGGCTCCGAAGGCCGCTCGCGCAACAGCTACTGGCCGATGCCGTTCCGCAAGCGCTGCCGCATCACGGTCACGAACGAGGGCCGGCGGCGCGTCGCGAACCTCTACTACCAGGTGGACTGGCAGAAGCTGCGCTCGCTGCCCGAAGGCACTCCGTACTTCCACGCGCGCTACCGCCAGGCGCTGCCGAACGGCGGCGGGCGGCCGTACGAGGTGCTGAGCGTCGCGGGCCGCGGCCACTTCGTGGGCACGGTCTTCTCCGTGGTGCAGGCCGAGGCGGGCTGGTTCGGCGAGGGCGACGACCTCTTCTACGTGGACGGCGAGACGAAGCCGTCGCTCGAGGGCACGGGAACCGAGGACTACTTCAACGACGCCTGGGGCCTCCACGTGAGCGAGGGGTCCTACACCGGCGTCCCCGTGGCGGAAGGCACCGGGCTCGGCTCGCGGATGACGGCCTACCGCTGGCACCTCGTGGACCCGGTGCCCTTCACGAAGTCGCTGCGCTTCGTGATGGAGCACAAGGGCTGGACCTTCGACGCGAAGGGCGCGGTCAAGTCGGCCTTCGGCGAGCGCACCGACCTCTTGTCGAGCGTCGCGTTCTGGTACCAGCAGGGGATCGCGACCGACCAGCCGCCGGTCGCCTATGGCCCGGCGCGCCTGCCGCAGGGCAACGCGCTGCAGATCGAGGTCGAGAAGGCCTTGGGCGAGGCGAAACCGGAGCGCGGCAAGGCGTCGCTCTCGCCGGATCTCTTCTGGTCGAAGGACGTGCTGCTGTTCGAGCCCGAAGGCCCGGGCGCGCGTGTCGAGATTCCGTTCGACGTCCCGGCCGACGGCGACTACGAGGTCTACGCGGAGCTCGCGCAAGGCGCCGACTACGGGATCTACAGCGTCCTGCTGGACGGGAAGAAGGCCGAGGCCGCGTCGCTCGAGCACGAGCCGGGAGCGGACGTCCGGCCGCAGACGCAGTTCGACGGCTACGCGCTCGAGACCTACGTCGGAGCCGCCTACCCGGTCGGCTGGCCGCGCCTCACGGCCGGGCGCCATATGCTGACGTTCGTCTGCATCGGCAAGAACCCCGAGTCCGCGGGCTTCGTGCTGGGCGTGGACGACCTCGTGCTCGCGCGCACGGGCGAGGCGGCGTGGGCCGCGGCCGCCGCGCTGCGCGCGCCGCGCGTGCCGTCCGGCAACGCCGCCGAGCTGGCGCGCGGCCTGCAGGACACAGATGCCGTGATTCGCGGGCTGGCGGCGCTCGCGCTTCGCGACCGCGGCGGGGAGGCGCTCGCGGCGCTCGGCCCGCTGCAGGCGGCGCTCCGCGACCCGGACGCCAACGTGCGCCTGATGTCGGCCAACGCCGTCGCGGCCGTCGGCCCGCCGGCGGCGGCGGCGGTCCCCGCGCTCACCGCGGCGTGCGCGGTGAAGGGCGAGCAGGTCCACGTGCAGCGTGCCTGCGCCCAGGCCCTCGGGGCGATCGGCAAAGCCGCGGCGCCCTCGCTGCCCGTGCTGCGCGAGCTCGCGGCCCTGCCCCGCGTGCGCTGGGCGGCCGAGGCCGCGATCCGGAGCATCGAGAAGTGAGCGCCGCCACGCCGCCCGTGAGCGCGCCGCCCGGCCGGCTGCGGCTCGACTCGATAGACGCCGTGCGCGGCGCCGTGATGGTCGTCATGATGCTCGACCACATGCGGGACTTCACGCACGCGACCGGCTTCCAGGGCGATCCGCTCGACCTCGCGACCACCACGCCGATCCTGTACCTGACGCGCTGGATCACGCACCTGTGCGCGCCGGCGTTCGTGTTCCTGGCGGGGCTGTCGGCGGGACTGCAGCGGTTGCGCGGCAAGCCGACGGCGGAGCTCGCCCACTTCCTCTGGACGCGCGGCCTCTGGCTCGTGTTCCTGGAGCTCACGGTCGTGCGCGGGCTCGTGCAGTTCAACTTCCACCTGTCGCTCCTCGCCATGCTGCAGGTGATCTGGGCGATCGGCATCGGCATGATCGTGCTCTCGGCGCTGGTGCGGCTGCCGTCGCGCGCCGTGCTCGTGATCGGTGCGGCGATCTGTGCCGGCCACAACCTGCTCGACGCCCTCCAGGTGACGCCATGGATGGGGCCGGGCTCCGCGGTCCCGAGTGCGCTCGGCAAGCTCTGGATGGTGCTGCACCAGACCGGCTTCTTCCCGATCGCGGGCTTCCCGAGCCCGATCGTGCTCGGCCTCTACCCAATCCTGCCCTGGGTGGGAGTGATCGCGCTCGGCTACGGCTTCTCCGAGGTCTACGGCTGGTCGCCCGAGCGGCGGCGCCGGCTCTTGATCGGGCTCGGCGTGGCGATGGCGGCCGCGTTCGTGGCGCTTCGCTACCTGAACGTGTACGGCGACCCGCAGCCGTGGTCGGCCCAGGAGGACGCGGTGAAGACCGTGATGTCCTTCTTCAAGGTGCAGAAGTACGGGCCGTCGCTCCTGTTCCTGCTCGCGACGCTGGCGCCGTCGATCCTGTGCCTCGGCCTGCTCGACGGCCGCACGCTCGCGTCGGGCCCCGGAGGCTGGCTCGTGACCTTCGGCCGCGTGCCGCTCTTCTTCTACCTGCTGCAGTGGATCGCGGCGCACCTCTCGGGGATCGTCGTCGCGCTCCTGATGGGACAGAGCGTTGCGCCCTACTTCATGAACATGGTCGAGATCTTCATGCTGAAGGACCCGCCGGCGATGGGCGGCCCGCTCTGGGGCACGTACGTGTGCTGGACGCTGTGGACGGTCGTGCTCTACTTCCCGTGCCGCTGGTTCGCGCGCGTCAAGGCGACGCGGCGCGACTGGTGGTTGAGCTATCTATAGAGAACGGAAACGGAGATTGGCTCTCCAATCACCACTCTCGAAGGGGCGAGAACGGCGAGGCTGGTTGCTTCCTTCCTCGAGCTGGGAGGCTTCGCCCCCCAGACCCCCCGTGATGGGCAACGGCTCATGAGGGCTCTGGTCTACGTCGCGCCGGAGCGGATGGAGATGCAGGACGTCCCGGATCCGTCGCCGCGCGAGGGCGAGGTGCTGCTCGCGGTGACGGCGGCCGGCGTCTGCGGCTCCGACCTCCACGGTTTCCTGGGGCACAGCGAGCGACGCAAGCCCGGGCTGGTGATGGGCCACGAGGCCTTCGCGACCGTGCTCGACGCGCACGCGAGCGTCTCGGGCTGGCGCAGGGGCCAGCGCGTCTCGTTTAACCCGCTCGTGACCTGCGGGCGCTGCGGCGCCTGCCTCGAGGGCCGGCAGAACCTGTGCCCGACCTGGTGGCTCTTCGGCATGGACCGCGTCGCGGGGACCTACGCCGAGCGGGTCGCCGTGCCGGCGCGCCAGCTGGTCCCGCTCTCGGAGGGGCTCGGCCCGGAGGAGGCCGTGCTCGCCGAGCCGCTCGCCGTGGTCGTCCACGCTTTTCGCGTCGGCCTCGGCGGGACGCCGCGCGCGCTCGCGATCGTGGGCGGCGGCGCGATCGGCAGCCTGTCGCTGATCCTCGCGCGACTGCGCGGCGTGCCGAAGGTGTGTGTCGTCGACGTCAACGACGCGCGGCTGGAAGCGGCGCGCCGCTTCGGGGCCGACCTCGTCGTGAACGCCTCGCGCGAGGACGCGCGGGCGAGGGTGCACGCGTGGTCGGGCGGGGGAGCCGACGCCGTGATCGAGGCCGTCGGCACCACCGGCACGCGCCGCACGGCGGTCGCGCTCGCGGCGAAGGGCGCGCGCCTCGTGCTGCTCGGGCTGGCCGAGAACGACTCGGCGCTGCCCTTCGTCGAGATGACGCGCAACGAGCTGGCGCTCGTCACCTCCTTCGCGTACGCGCCGCGCGACTTCCAGGACTCGGTCGAGCTCCTCGAAGCCGGCCGGGTGGGGATCCGCGCATTCACCGAGACGCGCCCGCTCGCCGAAGGGCAGGCGGGCTTCCTCAAGATGGTCAAGGACCCCGGTGCGACGCTGAAGCTGCTGCTCGCGCCCTGAGCCGCGGCCGGACGGCCGCGGCTCGAGGGCGCAGACGAAGGGCTAGCGTCCCTCGTCCTTGTTGAGCTCGAACATCCCGCGGCCGTGCGTGGAGGCGACGATCTGGCCGGTCGTGGCGTTGCGCTCGAGACTGAAGACCGACACGAACGGCAGCCCCTTCGAGACGAGCTTCCAGGTGACGCCCTGGTCGCGGCTGCGGAAGACGCCGATGTCGGAGGCGGCGTAGAGCACGGCGCGCCTGTGGCGCCCGACGTAGTCGATCACGACCGCGTTCACCGGCAGGTCGGGCAGGTTCCCCGAGATGTTGGTCCAGGTGGGCGCTCCCGAGAGGCCGTTCGTCGTGCGGAAGAGGTGGCCGAGCGTCGTCGGCGTGCTGGCCTCGAACCCGGAGAGCGCGACGATCGCGGTGTTGCCGGTCGCATCACGGGTGTCGAGCGCGATGCCGGTCACGGCGCGGTTCGGGAGCAGGTCGCGATCGATCCGCGTCCAGGTCGCGACACCGCCGCCGTCGACGGACGACGAGGCGAAGACGGCGCCGTCGGAGGAGCCCGTGTAGAGCACCTCCTCGCCGTTCACGAGCTTCGGGAAGGCGGCGATCCAGCTCACGTAGTTCCCCGCAGCCTTGGTGAGGCTCGGGCTCACCGCCGTCCAGGACGGAATCTTGGCGATCGTCGGCAGGGGATTGGGCGAGCGATAGACCTTGTCGGAGCCGAAGTACACGACGTTCGGGGAGAAGGCGACGTTCTGCGCGAGCGGAGCGTAGAACGACACCGGGTCCTTCGGGTCCATGCCGTTGTAGTAGTCCGAGCCGTAACCGTAGTAGGCGCCCACGAACGGCCAGCTGCCCGGGCCACCGGTGCCGCCGATGTCGGTGCGCGCCGGTCCCATGAAGTTGAACGACTGGTTGAAGTACGTGTGGTACATCGTCTGCGGGTTCGACTGGTCGATGAGCGACTGGCCGCCGTCGCCGAAGTCCGAGTGGAACCACTTCGGCGGGTGCAGCAGGTCGTGGTTCCTGATGTTGGTGCCGTTGTCCTGCGTGCCGCCGAGCACCGCGTCGCGCTCGGGGTGGGTCGAGACGCCCTGGAACTGCGTGATCGCGAGGTCGGTGTTCATCGAGGTCCAGGACGCGCCGAGGTCGGCCGAGCGCCAGATGCCGCCGTCGTTGCCGTCGTAGACGGACCCGTCGGCCCCGAAGGCGTAGGCGTGGTCGTCGGTGTGCAGGCTGTCCGTGATGCCGTCGCCCTGCGAGATCGCCGTCCAGTGCGCGCCGCCGTCGTCCGAGCGCCAGTTCGTGTGGGCCCCCGGCACGCCCGAGAGGTCGGCCGCGAAGCCGTGCGGGTTGCCGCCGATGAACACCCGGTTGCCGGTGACGTCGCCGGGGTCGACGGCCACCGTCATGTCGTAGAAGCACTGGCCGCCGCAGTAGTTGGGGATCGTGGTGATCTGCGTCCAGCTGGCGGCGCCGTCCGTGGACCTGAAGAAGCCGAGAAGATTGCTGCCGGCCGCGTTCTCGACCGCAGCGTAGAGGATGTTGGAGGCGCTCGGACCGCCGATCGAGATGTTGATGCGGCGGCGGTTCGGGTTCGCGGTGAAGCCCGTGCCCATGCGGGTGAACGTCGCCGGGGCGCCGGTCGCGGCGTTCGTCGACTTCCAGACCGCGTCGGAGCGCACCGCGGCGTAGAGGATCTCGTGGTTCGCCGGGTCGAGCGCCATGTCCTGGACCGAGAACGCCCCGGCGCCGCCCACGGGCACGTTCTGCAGCTCCCAGGTCTCGCCCGAGTCCAGCGAGCGCCACAGGCCGAAGGGCGCCGCCGGGTTGGCGATCGCGCAGGTCGGGATCGTGCCGCCGCTGAAGACGCCGATCGTGGTCGAGGCCCAGAGCGTCGTGTGCTTGCGCGATCCGGCGGTCGCCGGGTCGACGATCACCCGCGCGACCGAGCGCCCGACGAACGGACCGGGGTTGCCGAACACGCCGCCGCCGCCGCCGAGCAGCTTCCAGTGCTCGCCGCCGTCGGTGGAGCGCAGGATGCCCTGGCCGTAGTACGAGTCGCAGGAACGGTTGGGCTCGCCCGTCCCCACGTACACGATCTGCGGGTCCACGGGGTCGATCGCGATCGACCCGACCGCGAGCGAGGCCTCGTGGTCGGTGAGCGCCTTCCAGTGCGGGTTGGGCGAGCGCGCGTTCGTGGTCTTCCACACGCCGCCCTGCGCCCCGCCGACGTAGACGATGTTGGGGTTCGTCGGGTGGGCGGCGATCGCGGTCACGCGGCCGCTGACCGGCGAGACGACGCCCAGCGAGGCGTCGGTCTGCCCGTCCGGGATCGTGGACGGGCCGAGCGCCTTCCAGCGGCCCTCCTCGGCGTCGTCCGGGTCGTTGCTGTCGTCGTTGTCGTGCCGCGAGTGCAGGAACGCGACGTTCAGGGCGCCGCCGGGGATGCTGTCGGCGGGGTAGGCGCGCTGCTCGAAGAACCACTGGCTGAAGAGGTCGCGCTCGCCGATGCCCTCGCCCTCGCGCGCCTCGCCGGCGCTCGCTTCCTCGAACTCCTTCTGGAAGCGCTCGCTCAGGCTGCGCAAGCGCTTCCTCGGACTGCCGGCCGTCTCCTTCTCCGTCTCCGCCGTTCTCGCGCTCCTCGTCGGCTTCTGCCGCGCGTCGCCCACGAACAGAGCGGCCCCGAGCCCCAGGCTCACGGCCCCTATTGCGACGATCGACTTCACTCGTTCGATGCGCACCACTCTCCACCTCCGAAGTGACCGGGTATCGCCAGCCAATAGCGCAGCGTGGAGGGTTGGCCGACCGGGAGCGACGCGCTTCCGAGCTTCTACTATTGGCAGTAGGAGTCGACGGTCGGAGACTAGATTTCGCCGCGCGGGTCTGTCAAGGGAAAAGACTGCACGAAGCCTGCTACGGAGCGTGGTCGTAGCGTTTCAGGAATTCCCGCACGTCCGGCTGCTCCGGGTCGAGCGCGAGCGATTGCCGCCAGAGCGCCACGGCCCTCGGCTTGTCGCGGCGCTCGCCGAAGACGAGCGCCGCCAGGGTCTTGCAGCCGAGCGCCGACGGCTCGAGCGCCACCGAGCGCTCGTAGGCCTCGATCGCCCGGTCGAGCCGCCCGGCCCGTCCCCAGGCCGCCCCGAGCATTCCCCAGAGCGCGCCCGAGCGGGGAAGCTGCTCCACCGAGCGGAGCAGCAGGGCCCGAGCGTCCGCCTCCCGGCCCAGCTTCTGGTAGAGGAGGGCCTCGTCCCCGAGGGTGCCCGCGCGCTCGTCGTCCGTGCGCGCGTTTCGGAGGGACCGGCCGAAGGCCGCCTCGGCGGCCGGGACGTCGCCTTTCCCGGAGAGCGCCTGGCCCAGCTTGCGTTCGAGCGCCGAGTCGTCGGGGCGGGCGGCGAGCGCCTCCCGATAGAGCGCGGCGGCGGGCTCGAAGTCGCCGCGGGCGAGAGCGATCTCGGCGCGGAGCGCGGGAGGCGCGGACGCGGGCTCGATCGCCTGCGCCTGGCGGAGAGCCCGCTCGGCGTCGTCGACCTGGCCGAGCTCGGCTGCCACCTGGGCCTGCATCCTGAGCGTCTCGGCGAGGAAGGGCGCGCCGTCGGAGAGCGCCTCGGCCTGGCGGAGCGCCTCGAGCGCTTCGCCCGTGCGGCCCGCGTAGTGCGCGACCCGCGCCCGCAGCAGGTGGAGCTGGGCGACGCGGTCGTCGAGGCGGGCTGCCACGGCGATCTCGCGCTCGGCTTCGGCGTAGCGGCCGGTGTCGACGGCGAGCGCCGCGCGCTGCAGGTGGACGGCGAGGCCCATCGGATCGAGAGTCAGCGCCTCGTCGAGGAGCCGCTGCGCGGTCCCCGTGTCGCCCGTCCGCATGTGGACGCGGGCGGCGAGCACGCGTGCGTTGGCGTTCCTGGGGTCGAGCTCGCGAGCCCGCGCGAAGGCGGCGAGCGCGCCCGCCTCGTCGCCGTCCGCGGCGCGACTCGTGCCCTCGTAGAGGTAAGAGGCCGCCGTGCGCCCCGCCGCGTCGTGAGCCACCGGCGCGGCGGAGCCGCCGAGGTAGCCGAGGGCGCGCAGCCGCTCGAGCCGCTCGTCCGTCGCGTCGTCCGCCTGCACCGCGGCGCCGCTGGCGCCGCCGCGCGCCGGCGGGAAGCGCTCGACGCGCGGAGGCTCGCGAACCGCCCCCGGAGCAAAGGCGCCGCGGAGCGGCGTTCCCTCGAGCTCGCGCGAGGCCGGGACACCGAGGAGTGCGAGCACGGTCGGGGCCACGTCCAGGATACCCGCGCCCTCCACAGAGCCGCCCTTCCTCACGCCCGGCCCGGCCACGAGCACGACGCCGTTCAGCTTGTGCCAGAGCGGAGCGAGGCCGGTGTCGGCGCGACCGGACGTCGCCGGCCGCGCGTCGCCGCTCTTGAAGCCGTGGTCGGACACCACGAGCGTGACGGTGCGTCGGCCCGCTCCCTCGAGCAGGCCGCCCACGACCTCGTCCTGGTACTCGTAGCAGCGATCGACGGTCGAGCCGAAGGCCGCGAGGTCCGCGGGCGCCATGCCCCGGCGCGCCGGCGGGGCGTCCTCCATGAAGAGGTGGCTGCAGGCGTCGACCAGCTCGAAGTAGACGGCCAGCAGATCGGTCGGGCGCCGCGCGCGCAGGTCGCGCGCGAGCTTCAGGTAGAAGTCGGTGGTGGCGTGGATCTCGGCGAGGCGCGCGAGGCGACGCTCGCCGTCGGGGCTCGGGCGCCGCCCGGGCTCGACGAAGCGCGCGCGCGTCGCGTCGAGGCTTGGCGTCGCCTGGCCGAGCCGCGCGCGGATCTCTGCGGCGAGCGCCTCCGGGTAGGTGGATCCCGCGCCGTCCGAGCGGGCGCTGCGCACCTGGTGGAACCCGAGACGGTCCGAGACGACGAAGCCGCGCACGGCCTCCGCGGGGTAGCTCGCGTACCAGCCCACGACGCCCGCGCTCCTGCCGGCGGCGGTTATCACGTTCCAGAGCGCGGGAACGCGGCGCCTGGCGCTCGTGATCGGCACCGGCTTGCCGTCGGGCGACATCTCGACGAAGTCGAGCACGCCGTGGTCCTGCCCCTTGCGGCCGGTGGCGATCGTCGTCCAGACGATCGGCGACAGCAGCGGCTCGCGCGACCGCAGCGGCCCATAGGCTCCTTCGGCCCGCAGCCGCGCGAGGTTCGGCAGGCGTCCCGCGGCCATCAGCCGCTCGAGGACCTGGGGGTCCGCGCCGTCGATCCCCACGAGCAGCACGGAGCGGTCCGTGCGGCCGGGGCCGCAGGCGGCGGCGAGGGCCAGGAGCGCGGCAGCGACGAGCCGTCGCGCGGCGGGGCTCACGACCCGATCATAAGGCGCGCGCCGGCCTGCGCCGGCTAGAGCGGCAGCCAGGTACCGATGCCCCGCTCCAGCGCGCGGCGCAGCACCTCGGGCGCCACGGCCACGTCGTCGAGCGCGAGGCCGAGGTTCATCGCGAGCGTGCGCTCGCGCGGCGACTCGCGCCCCGGCTTGCGGCCGGTGACGAGCTCGCCCAGGTCGGCGTAGGGCTCGGGCGTCTCCCTGAAGTAGCCGAGCCCGCGCGTGTAGCGCAGCTGGGTGAGGTCGTCGGTCGCGATGCGGTCCATCTCGGCGAGGGCGGCGCCCTTCCAGTAGGAGTCGTAGTCGACCGCGGAGCCGAAGGCTCCCTCGCGCAGCCAGCCGCGGTCGATCGTCGGCTGCGGCTGCTTCAGGATCGGTCCCGCGGTCACGACGAGGTCGGCGGCGGCCACGGCCTGCCGCGGCTCAGAGGCCCCCACGACCTCGAGCTGCAAGCGGGCCGACATCTCGCGCACGTAGCGGTCCTGGATCTCGCGCCGGACGTCGTAGGCGTAGACCCTGCGGAGCGGGAAGAGCGCCGCGAGCGCCTCGAGGTTGGTGCGCCCCTGCACGCCGCAGGCCAGCATGGCCGCGACCGAGCTGTCGGGGCGCGCGAGGTAGCGGGCGGCGAGAGCCGTCGCGGCGCCCGTGCGCCACGCCGTGATCCAGGTCGCGTCCATCACCGCGAGCGGCAGGCCGGTCTCGACGTCGTTCAGGATCAGGAGCCCGCTCACGTACGGCAGGCCGCGCGCCGGGTTCTCGGGAAAGCCCGCCACCCACTTGAGGCCGGCCGCCTGCATGCCGGGGATCGACGCCGCCATCGCGTGCAGGAAGGCGTCGGGCCTCGGGTGGATGCCCGGCTTGGGCGGCAGCTCGACCTTGCCCTCGCCCTTCTCGCGGAACGCCCGCTCGAGCAGCCCGACGATCGTGCGCACGTCGAGCGCCACCGCCTCGACGTCGGCGCGCGAGAGGTAGAGGACGCGCGACACGGCTAGCGGAGCCGGCCGTACTTGCGCAGCGCCGCGAGCAGGCGGTCGACCGGCAGCGCCGTCACGCGCGCCCCGTCGGCGCCCGTCATCGTGTCGGCCGCGAGCAGCGCGTTCAGGATCGCCTCCTCCGTCGCCTGGATCGTGGCGGCGAAGAGCGGGCTGATGTCGTCGTTGGGCAGCATCAGCACGCGCGCCGGCTCCTTGCTCGCGGCGGTGCCGGGATTCGCGGTCGAGAACGCCACGAAGATGTCGCCCGAGCTGTTGTTGCCGCGCCCGCCGGTGCGTCCGATCCCGAGCGCGGGACGCGTGGCGATGCGCTTCAGCTGGTGGGGGAGGAGCGGCGCGTCGGTCGCCACCACCACGATGATCGAGCCCGCCCCTTCGAGCGGCGACGGCTTCGCCGGGGCCGCGTCCTCGCAGGCACGGAGGCCTTCGCTCGACCGCGTGCCGGGCAGCGACAGGCACGGCAGCAGGTCCCCGATCTCCTCGCCGACCGGCACGCCGCCGACGCGGAAGTCACGGCGCAGGCCGTAGTTGCACTGCACCAGCACGCCGACCGTGTAGCCGCCGTCCTCGGCGGACAGCCGGCGCGAGGCCGTGCCGATGCCGCCCTTGAAGCCGTGGCATACCATGCCGGTGCCGCCGCCCACGTTGCCTTCCGCGACGGGGCCGGAGCGCGCGGCGTCGAGCGCCGCGATCGCGTGCTCGGGCTTCACGTGGAAGCCGTTGATGTCGTTCAGGACGCCGTCCCACGTCTCCGCGACGACCGGCAGCCCCCACGGCTGCAGCCCGGGCCGCGACGTCTGCCACTGCAGGATCGCGTCGCGCACGACGCCGACGCTGTGGGTGTTGGTGATCGCGACCGGCCCCTCGAGCACGCCGCTCTCCTGGAGCCAGGTGGTGCCGGTCATCTCGCCGTTGCCGTTGAGCGTGAACCACGCGCCGAACACCGGGTCGTTGCTGCTGCGCCCGCGCGGGTGGACGACGGTGACCCCGGTTCTCACCGGCCCCTTGCCGACGACGAGCCGGCCCTCGCCCGAGACGAGCGTCGTCTGGCCCACCTCCACGCCAAGGACGTCGGTGATCGCGTCGAGCGCACCGGGCGTGCCTCCGATGAGCGGCACGAGGCCGAGCTCGCGCGCGCGCACCTTGCCGGCGTGCGCGGCGGCGGGAACGAACGCGAGCGCGGCGGTCAACGCGAGGAGCTTTCGCATGCGGGGGACTAGAACATCCGGGTCTTCGCGCTGTCAAGATCGCTGTCATGACCGCGGTGTCCTGACACAGCCGCGCGCGATCTGCTAGCGTGGGCGCATGGCGAGCCCGGTGCAGGAGACGAGCGGGACGGTGAGCTTCGAGGACGTCCTTGCCGCGGCGCGGCGGCTCGCCGGCGTCGCCCACCGCACGCCCGTCGTGACGTCGCGCACGCTCGACGAGCGGCTCTCGGCTCGCGTCTTCCTGAAGTGCGAGAACCTGCAGCGCGCGGGTGCGTTCAAGTTCCGGGGCGCCTACAACTCGGTGGCCTCGCTGGACGCCCGCGAGCGCGCGCGCGGCGTGCTGACCTACTCGTCGGGCAACCACGCGCAGGCTACGGCACTCGCCTGCCGGCTGCTCGGGGCCGGCGCCACCATCGTGATGCCAGAGAACGCGCCCGTCGCCAAGCGCCGCGCGACCGAGGGCTACGGGGCGCGGATCGTCGCCTACGACCCGGCGCGCCAGAAGCGCGAGGAAGTCGCGGAGCGGCTGCGGCGCGAGGGCGATCCGGTGCTGATCCCGCCGTACGATCACGCAGGCGTGATCGCGGGGCAGGGCACGGCGGTGCTCGAGCTGATCGAGGAGGCGGGCGGGCTCGACCTGCTGCTCGTCCCGTGCGGCGGCGGCGGGCTGCTCTCCGGCTCGGCGCTCGCGGCGCGCGCGCTCGCGCCCGCGTGCCGCGTCGTGGGTGTCGAGCCCGAGCTCGCGGACGACGCCACGCGCTCCTTCAGGACCGGCGTGCTGCAGACGGTGAGCAACCCGCCCACGATCGCCGACGGCGCGCGCACTCCCTCGCTCGGCGCGCTCACCTTTCCGCTGGTGCGGCGGCACGTGGACGAGATGGCGACCGTGTCGGACGACGACCTGGTGCGCGCGATGCGCTTCGTGTTCGAGCGCCTGAAGCTGGTGGTCGAGCCGACGGGTGTCCTCGGCCTCGCGGCAGCACTCGCCGGCCGCGTCGACGTGCGCGGCAAGCGCGTGGGCGTGATCCTGTCGGGCGGCAACGTGGACCTCGCCCACGCGCTCGAGCTCTTCGCGCGCGTGCCTGGAGACTGACGCGGGAGCCGCGCCGCGCCCGCGCGAGCCGGGCCCGTCCGGGCTAGCGGCCCTCGGGCATCTGGAAGATCCAGCGGTTCACGCTCGTCGTGTAGACGTAGTCGAACTGGCGCGCGAACTCGTCGGTCACGACCTTGCCGTCGGTGTCCTTCGTCTCGCTCTTGATCTTGAAGCGGATCCGGCCGCTCCACGGGCGGTCGGCGTCGTTCGGGCGCTCGACGACGTCGAGCCCCTCGACGGTCCAGGTGGCCTTCACGCGCAGCACGGGGTCGAGCTTCTCGCCGTCCGCCTTGAGCGAGTTGGCTTCCTGCTGGAGCGCCGCCGTGACCGCCTCGCGCGTCGGGCCAGCGGGCTTGCGCAGCCCGCAGCCGGTGGCCAGCAGGGCCGTCGCGAGGGCCGCAGCCCCGATCGTCGAGCAGAATTTCATCGCGCCTCCAGCCGGAATGGTAACGCCTGCGGGGACGCCGCGTCCCGCCGGCCCACTCGAAGGCCCGTCTCACCTCCTCGACCGCACGAGCAGCGCCGCGGCGGCGGAGCCGACCACGAGCGCCGCGAGCGGCGCCGGCACGCGGCGCGTCAGCCGCGGCCACAGCACGAGCATCGCGAGCGTGGCGAGGCCGATCGCCAGGTCGGGGGCGCGCGTGGAGGGAACCGCGAGCGCCATCGCCTGCACGCGCTCGACGAAGTGCTCGGGCATCGCGCGCACCTCGAGCCCGAGCAGGTCCTAGAGCTGCAGCGTCGCGATCACGACCGCGATTCCGGCCGTGAAGCCGGTGGTCACCGGATACGGCACGAACTCGATCAGCCGGCCCATCCGCAGCACGCCCATCGCGAAGAGCAGCGCGCCGGCGCCGAGCGTGGGGCGAGCGCCAGGCCGCCGATCCCGAAGCGGTGCGAGATCGGCGACAGGACCACGACGAACGCGGCCGTCGGCCCCGACACCTGGAAGCGCGAGCCGCCCACGAGCGGGATCAGCCCGCCCGCCACGATCGCGGTGTAGAGCCCGTGCTCCGGCGGCACGCCCGAGGCGACCGCGAGCGCCAGCGGCAGCGCGACGATTCCGACCACGACTCCCGAGAGCAGGTCCGCGCGCAGGAGGCGACTCGTGTAGCCCTCGGCGAGGACCTCGCGCAGCGCCGACCCCGGCCGCGGCCAGGGCGTGACCGGCTCCGCCTGGTGCCGGCTCACCGGGGCGCGCCGGTGGGCGCGAACGCTTCGAGCACGCGCGCGGGCGAGAAGGGCAGCGTGCGAAGCCTCGTCGACGTCGCCCGCGCGATGGCGTTGGCGATGGCGGCGAGCGCCGCGCGCGCGGCCGCCTCGCCGTGGGCGGCGGCCGCGAAGCGCGAGAGGGGATTGCCGACGGGCACGAAGCTCACTGCCA
The DNA here is from genome assembly GCA_963740655.1 of uncultured Acidobacteriota bacterium. GTDB lineage: Bacteria > Acidobacteriota > Vicinamibacteria > Fen-336 > Fen-336 > DATBSL01. The sequence continues at coordinate 540,949 of CAVUFF010000006.1, read as the reverse complement.
GCGGGGGCACGTCGGCGGCGGCGATGCCGGGGAGGCGCCGGAGCCCCTGCGGCAGCGGGCGCTCGAGCGGCGCGCCGGCCGCGAGCGCCTGCTCGATCGCGGCGAGCAGCGCGCCCTCGACGAGCTGCGTCGCGGGGCGTGCGTCCTCGAACGGGCCGCCGGCCACGACCGCGTTCAGCCAAAGCACCCTGACCGCGCCGGTCTCGACGTCGACCGAGACCTCCGCGAACGCCGCCGCGAGCGAGTGCGGCGTCCCGGACTCGACGGGCGTCGCGGTGACGGCGAGCGGCTGGCCCTCGCGGAGCGCGAGCGCGCCGATCTCGCCGAAGCTCACCGTGCGCCCGCTGCCGTCGCCCACCGCGCCGTCCTCGACGCGCGCCTCGCCCGCGGCGATCCCCAGCACCGCGGCGCCGGCCGCAAGGATCCGCTCCCGCGCGAGCGCTGCGACCTGCTCGACGGCGCGGCCCGCCGCGCCGCTCGCCTTGGCCGCGTCGCTCGCGAGGTACGGGGCCGAATCCGTGTCGGCCGCGACGCACACGACCCGTCGCGACGACACGCCGAGGATCGCGGCCGCCGCCTCGGCGTAGGCCCGCTCGTCGGCGCTGCCCGCGACCGAGGGCGCGGCCACCAGGGTGAACGAGCCGTCGTCGAGCAGCCGCAGCGCCGCGGAGCCGGCCTGGCTGCCCCTGGCGTGCGCGCGGCGAGCCACGGCCATGCCGCTGGCGCGGCGCAGCGGGCCGCTCGGCTCGGGCGCGCCCGTCGGGCCGGAGGCCGGCGAGCGTCTCAGGAGCTCCGCCACCGGCCGCGAGTCGTCGGCGCCCGCGGGCTCGCCCAGGGCCCCGAGCGCGGAAGCACCCGCGTCCCCCGGCCGCCTCAGGTGCGCGCGGCGCAGGGCCGCCGGGTCCTCCCCCGTGCGCGCGGCCGCCTCGTCGAGCGCGCACTCGAGGGCGAAGGCGAGCGCGACGTCAGCGCCGCGCGACGCGCTCGCAGGCGGCCGGTTGGTGCGAACGGCCGCCGCCTCGAAGCGCAGGTTGGGGATCTTGTAGAGCCCGAGGGCCTGCCGGCCGGCCGACAAGAGCGCGCTCTCGGCCGCCTCGCCGTCCGCCCCGAGGTCCACGAGCAGGGCGGCGTCGAGTGCCACCACCCGGCCGCGCGAGAGGCCCAGGCGCAGGCGCACGAGCTGGGCCGGCCGCCCCGAGCCCGTGGCCGCCGCCTCCACGCCGTCGAGCGCGAGGTGGGCCGGACGCCCCGTGCGCAGCGTGACGAGCGCGCACAGGTCCTCGACCAGGAGATCGCTGCTGCCGAGCCCGCCGCCCGCGACGAGCGGGCGCTCGACGCGGATGCGGGCCGCCGGCACGCCCAGCCGCTCCGCGAGCGCCGCGCGCACGCGGAACGGGGACTCCGCGGAGCTCCTCACGACGAGCCGGCGGTCCTCGTCCAGCCAGGTAAAGGCGACGGGGGCCTCGAGCGGCAGCGCCGGGACGAACGGCAGCGACCACTCGCCCTCGACCACGCTGTCGGCCGTCGCGAGCGCGGCCGTCGCGTCGCCCTCGCTCGCCGACGCGCGCGCCGCGACGCGCGCGGGATCGGCGAGCGCGCGCTCGGCGTCGAGCTCGGGCGGCAGCGGCTCGAGCTCGAAGCGCGCGAGCTCGAGCGCCCGGCGCGCGATCTCGAGCTCCTCGGCCGCCGCCACCGCCAGCCGGTCGCCCACGAAGCGCACCACGTCTGCGAACAGCTCCGGCGCCTCCGCGCGCGTCAGCACCTCCGCGACGCCCGGCACCGCGCGCGTGGCGTCGACCGAGGCGCTCCGCACGCGCGCGTGGGCGCTCGGCGAGCGCCGCAGCGCGAGGTGCAGCGTCCCCGTGAGCGCGTGGTCGCCGGCGAACGCGGCCCGGCCGGTCGCGCGGCGCAGGCTCAACGCCGCTCCGGCGAAGCCTGGGAGATCACGGCGGCGACCGAGCCGGAGTAGCCGCTGCAGCGGCAGAGGCCCGCGAGCCCGTCGCGCACCTCGGCCTCGCTCGGCTGCGGCACCGCGTCGAGCAGCGCTCGCGCGGCGAGCACGTGGCCCGGCGCGCAGAAGCCGCAGGGCGAGGCGCCCTGGTCCGCGAAAGCCGCCTGCAGCGGGTGCGGCTGCTCGGGCGAGCCGAGCCCCTCCGCCGTGACCACGCTGCGGCCGTGGGCGCGCACCGCCAGCGTGAGGCACGACGCGACCAGCCGTCCGTCGAGCAGCACCGCGCACGCCCCGCAGCGCCCGTCGCCGCAGCCGGCCTTCACGCTCCAGAGCCCCGCCGCGCGCAGCAGCTCGGCGAGCGTCGTGCGCGCCTCCGCCTCGGCGCGCAGCGGGCGGCCGTTGACGGAGAGCTCGAGCCGGCCGGAGGTGAAGTTTGGCAGCGGGCCGGCGATGCGCAGCGTCCCGCTGGGCCGCGTCCGCAGCGGCGGCGGCTCCGACTTCTGCCGCGCGCGCGCGATCGCGGCACCGAGCGCGCGCAGCGTCAGGGCGCGCGCCATGCGGCGTCGTGTCGCGGCGCTCGCGGCCGCGTCGTCGCGGAAGGGGGCGTGTGCCGCCACGAGATCGGCGGCGCCCTCGAGCACGTCCGGCTCGCCCCGGCTGCGCTCGAGCTTGGCCTCGGCGTCGATCACGCGCGCCGGCGGTCCGGCGAGCCCGGTCACGGCGAGCCGCACGCGCCCGAGCTTCTCGGCGGACAGGGTCGCGGTCGCCGCGACCGCGACGACCGGCGGCAGCGAGGGCAGCGCGGCCACGCGCTCGAGCGCCGCCCCGTGCGGGGCGCCCGGGATCATCACCGCGCGCAGCACCCCGCCGCCCGAAAGGTCGCGCGCCGGGGAGGCGAGAAACCGGAGTGCCGGGCTCTCGCGCGTCTCCTCGGGGTGGGCGACCAGGAAGATGGCGTTGAGCGCGAGCAGCGCCGCGACGAGCTCGGAGTCGGGATCGGCGGCCACTGCCTCGCCTCCGAGCGTCGCCATGCCGCGGAGCAGCCGCGAGGGCAGCGCGGCCCGGCACGCGAGGGGCAGCAGGCCCGCCGAGTGCACGTGGACGGCGGCCGCGGCCTGGACGTCCAGCACGGGCGTGCCCGCGCCGATCAGCAGGTCCTCGTCCTCCAGGCTGAGCCCGACGAGGCCCAGCCCCACGAGGTCGACGACGTTCGGCAGCACCGCGTCGCTCGCGAGCAGGCGCGTGCCGCCGGCCAGGATCGTGGCGCCCTGCGCGGCGAGGTCCTGCGCCTCCTCGATCCGCGTCGGCCGGTGATAGCTGCGGATCCCGCGCGCCAGCACGCTTAGAGTCTCTCCCTCGAAGCCAGCCCGTACTCCGTGCGCTCGGTTCCAGAACCGGGACCCAGGTTCCCGCTCCTGGACGCCGGGCGACACGGAGCGTGCGGGACAAGTCTAGCTTCCATAAGGAGTTATGACAAACGCTCCCGAAAAGACCCCTGGTATCGACTTTGCCATTACCGAGAGCGTGCGGCGGTGATGACCGCCTTGTGCTTGGAGGTAATGACCTTGCGACGGGTTCTGTCTTCGGTCGTTCTCATCGCGGCCCTGGCGGTTTCGGCGGCTCCCTCTCCCGCGTCGAACAGCGGGTTCCGCGTGATCGTGCACCACGAGGTCAGGGGAGCGAAGATCGCGCGCGGCATCCTGTCGTCCATCTTCCTGAAGCAGGTTCCGAGGTGGGGCGACGGCAGCCCGATCTTCCCGATCGACCAGTCGGTTCGCTCCGACGTGCGCCGCTCGTTCTCGGGCGAGGTGCTGAACCGGGGCGTCGCCGAGGTGCAGCTCTACTGGCAGCGCAAGATGTCGGCGGGCCTCGTGCCGCCGCCGGTCAAGACCTCGGACGAGGACGTGGTGGCCTTCGTGGCTTCGACTCCGGGCGCGATCGGATACGTCTCGGCCAACGCCGCCATCCCCGAGAGCGTGAAGGCGATCGAGCTCGCCGACTAAGACTTCCTGAAGGGCGTCCCTCCAATCCCGGCGGCCGCGACGCGGCCGTCGGGATTCGTCTTTTTCGGGGATGTTGAGTCCCGACGGACGACAAGAGCAACGGAGAACGGACACGAACAACGGAGAACGAACAACGAACAACGAACAACGGAAAGCAGGACGGCCTAGACTGAACTCACGGGGGGCTTAGCGCCCCCCGTGCCCCCGCTACCGGGGCCACAGCCACCCAAACGTGCCGGCGGTCAGGAGGCCGTAGAGGACGCCGTCTGCGATCTCCTTGAAGGTGACCGCGAGCGGCTTGCCCCACCAGATCGAGGCCGGCAAGAGCGCGCCCGAGTAGGTGAGGCAGGCGACCGTGCCGGCGACGCGGAAGACCTCGAGGTAGTGCGCGCCGGGGCCGAGCACGCGGCCGGTCACGTACGCGACGAAGATGCCGACCACGACCAGGTACGCGGTCCACAGACCCATCGAGCGGCCCATGCTGAAGGGTCCGCTCGGAAGCACCGTCAGCAGACCCACCGGGCCCTTCTCGAGCTTCGCCACGAAAGCCGGGTCCTTCATCTCGGCCATCGAGTCCGCCCACGGGAAGCGGTAGAAGCCGGGGCGGAGGTTCTGCCGGCCGAGCGCCTCGAGCGCCGCCGCCTCGTCGGGCAGGCGCCTCGCGTCGGACTTGTGATGCGTGAGCACCATCCAGACCAGGCTGCTCGCGACGAACACCAGGACCGTGGACACGAGGATCGGCAGCCACAGCGCGGGAATCGAAACCATCGCACACCTCCCTTGCCTCGCGAGGCGGGGCTCAGGCGACGTCGTCCCTACGGGATCAGCCGGAGTCTACTCCAGCAGGCGTGCTCCGGCCGCCGGCCGGCACGGGTAGAGCGCCGCGTTCAGGTCGAAGCTGGCCTTGTAGCCGAACAGCACTTCCTCGCAGAACGAGTCGACGTCGTCCGCGGCGACGAGCGCGATCGCGCAGCCGCCGAAGCCGGCGCCGGTCATGCGCGCTCCGTAGCAGGAAGGCTGGCGATTGGCGAGCGCGGTGACGAGGTCGAGCTCCTCGGACGAGACCTCGTAGAGGCGGCGCAGGCTCGTGTGCGAGTCCTTCATCAGCCGCCCGGCCGCCACAAGGTCGCTGCTCGCGAACGCGGCGGCGAGGGCGGCCGGCCGCGCGATCTCGGCCACGACGTGGCGCGCGCGCTGGAGGTCGGTCGGCTCGAGCCGCGGCGCCGCGGCCTCGAGCTCCTCGGCGCTCACGTCGCGCAGCGCGCGAACGCCGGGCCGCGTCCGCGCGAGCTCGGCCACGACGCGCTCGCAGGCGGCACGGCGGTCGTTGTACGCGCTCGCGGCGAGCGAGCGGCGCGCGCCGGTGTCCATCACCACCACGGCCGCGGCCTCGGGCACCACGACCGGCCGCGTCTCGAGCGAGCGGCAGTCGAGCAGCAGCGCGTGGCCCGCCTCGCAGGCCGCCGCGGCGAACTGGTCCATGATCCCGCAGTTCATCCCGACGTAGCGGTTCTCGGCCTTCTGCCCGATTCGCGCCATGCGCGCGGGGTCCCACGGCGCGCCGGCCGCGGCCGCGAGCGCGCGGGCCGTCGCCAGCTCGAGCGCGGCCGAGGAGGACAGCCCGGCTCCGATCGGCACGTCGCCGTCCACCACCAGGTCCATGCCGCGCACGGGCAGGCCCTCGGACGCGAACGCCCAGGCGACGCCGAGGACGTAGGCGAACCAGTCGCCGCCGCCGGGAGGCGCGAGCGACGCGAGTGCTCGCTCCTTCGTCTCGCCGAAGGCGATCGACTCCGCGCGCAGCATCCCGTCGTCGCGCGCCCGGAACGCGACCACGGCCGCGCGGCCGATCGCCATCGGCAGCACGAAGCCGTCGTTGTAGTCGGTGTGCTCGCCGATCAGGTTGACCCGGCCCGGCGCCACCGCGACGCGCGGCGCCTCGCCGGGAAAGCGCTCGGCAAAGCGCGCCCGGGCGCGGCTCACGAGGGCGGCGTCGACTCCCGCGAGGGCGGCCATGATTTCAGGCGTGAAGGTAGTGGGTTTCGTCCTGCTCGCGCAAGCGCGCGGCGGCGTCCTCGGGCGTGAGGTCGCGCTGCGGCTCGGCGGTGAGCTCGTAGCCGACCAGGAACTTGCGCACGGTCGCGGAGCGCAGCAGCGGCGGGAAGTAGACCGCGTGTAGCCGCCACTCGGGGTGCTCCTCGCCGTCCGTCGGGCGGCCGTGGAAGCCCATCGAGTACGGGAAGGAGCAGCGGAAGAGGTTGTCGTAGCGGGCGGCAACGCGCCGCAGCAGGTCGGCGAGGCGATCGCGCTCGCCGTCCGCGAGCGAGGGCAGGTCGGGGACGCGACGCACGGGAAGCAGCATCAGCTCGAAGGGCCAGACGGCCCAGTAGGGGACGAGCGCCACCCAGTCCTGGTTGCGGCACACGACACGCTCGCCGAGCCGCAGCTCCTGCTCGAGGTAGTCGCCGAGCAGGTCGTGTCCCTGCCGCTCGACGTACGCCCGCTGCGCGGCGAGCTTGCGCGCCGGGACGACCGGCACGGCGCTCGTGGCCCACACCTGGCCGTGCGGGTGCGGGTTGCTGCAGCCCATCATGGCGCCCTTGTTCTCGAACACCTGCACGTAGCGGACGGCGGCCTCGCGGCCGAGCGCCTCCGTCTCGCCCGCCCACATCTCGACGACGCTGCGGATCGCGCCCTGGCCCATCTCGGCGAGCGTGAGGTCGTGACGCGGCGAGAAGCACAGCACGCGACAGCGCCCGCTCACGGGCTCCGACACCAGCAGCGGGGCCGCAGGCTGCGCCGTCGCGTCGCTCGCGGCGAGCAGCGCCGGAAAGTCGTTGTCGAAGGCGAAGGTGCCGGTGTAGGGCGGGTTGCGCTCGCCGTTCGCGCGCCGGTTGCCCGGGCACAGGTAGCAGCCGGCGTCGTATGCGAGCCGCACCTCGCGCGTGGCGGGCTCGAGCTGGCCCTGCCAGGGCCGCTCGAGCCGCTGTGGCGAAACGAGCACCCACTCGTCGACGAGCGGGTTGTAGCGGCGGTGCGGCGTCCGGGGAGCGCTCACGCGGGCCTCACGCCTTTCCGCCGCGCAGCACGAGCCACGCCGCGAGCGAGGCCAGCTTCTGGTCCTGCGTCCAGGGCGGACCGAGCGCCTTGCCGAGCTCGGCGACGCGCGCGCGCAGCGCGGACGGCGCCAGCTCCAGCCGGCGGGCGGCGTCCTCTTCGAGCTCGCGCTCGCGCAGGCCGAGCACGCCGATCCCGGCACGCTCGCAGGCCGCGCGCAGCGCGCCCCTGTACATCTCGCCCTCGGCGGTGTGGATGAGCGGGTGGGCGGCGAGGATGGCCGCGAGCTGCTTCGGCAGCGGCCGCGCCGAGCCGAGCACGAGCCCGGCGCCCACAACCTCCTGGCCCTCGCCGCGCCGGTCCCGCAGCGCCGCGCCCAGCGCCTCGCGCGCGAGCCGCGCCGCGCTGTCCAGGCTCCGCGTCACGAGCGCCTCGGCCTTCGCGGGCGGAAGCTCCGCCGCGGCGTGGTACGGCTGGCGCGGGAAGCTGTCGTCGCAGAGCGCGAGGCGCCGCCGGTCGACGACGACGGGGCTCGCCGCCGGGCCGGCGAGAACCACGAGCGCGGCCCAGCCGGAGTGGGCGCGCAGCCCGAGCGCGATCCGGACCGAACGCGGCATGGCCGACATTCTCGCATCACGCGGACGCTAGACTGTGACGACCGTCGAAGGAAGAGCCATGCGCGTCGAAAAGGAAGGCCGGACCGAGATCAAGCTCTGGACCACCTCGCCGCAGGGCGAGGTGCCGGTCGAGCCAAAGGCGCTCGCGCAGCTGCGCAACATCGCGCGCCTGCCGTTCGTGTTCCGCCACGTCGCGGCGATGCCGGACGTGCACCTGGGCATCGGCGCGACGGTCGGCTCGGTCGTGGCCACGCGCGGCGCGATCGTGCCCGCGGCGGTCGGTGTCGACATCGGCTGCGGGATGGAGGCCGTCCGGACGGCACTCTGCGCGGGAGACCTTCCGGACTCGCTCGCGGCGGTGCGGGGCGCGATCGAAGAGGCCGTGCCGCATGGCCGCACGAACCAGGGCGGCCCCGGCGACCGCGGCGCCTGGGGCCGCCCGCCGGCCCCGGTGGCCGAGGAGTGGCTGAGGCTCGGGCGCGACGAGCGCTACCGGCGCCTGGTGGCCCGGCACCCGAAGCTGGACCGCAACGCCGCCCCCGACCGCCACCTAGGGACACTCGGCACCGGCAACCACTTCATCGAGCTCTGCCTCGACGAGGCGGACCGCGTCTGGCTGATGCTGCACAGCGGCAGCCGCGGCATCGGCAACCGGATCGGCACCTACTTCATCGAGAGCGCGCGGCGCGAGGCCGAGAGCACCGGCGTGACGCTGCCCGACCGCGACCTCGCGTGGCTGCCCGAGTCGTCGCGGCTCTTCGGCGAGTATGTCGACGCGGTCGGCTGGGCGCAGGACTACGCCGCGGCCAACCGCGCGGTCATGCTGCGCGCGACTCTCTCGGCCGTGGAGCGGGCGCTCGGCCGCAGGATCGCGAAAGGCGGCGAGGAGGCGATCTCCTGCCACCACAACTACGTCGCGCGCGAGCGCCACTTCGGGGAGGACGTGCTCGTGACGCGCAAGGGCGCCGTGAACGCGAGCGCCGGGCGGCTCGGCATCATCCCGGGCTCGATGGGTCAGCGCTCCTACATCGTGCGCGGCAAGGGGAACCCGCAGAGCTTCGAGTCCTGCTCGCACGGAGCGGGCCGGGCGATGTCGCGCGGCGAGGCGAAGCGCCGCTTCACGCTCGCCGACCTGCAGCGGCAGACGCAGGGCGTCGAGTGCCGGAAGGACGAGGGCGTGCTCGACGAGATTCCGGGCGCCTACAAGGATCTCGAGCTCGTGATGGCGGCGCAGTCCGATCTCGTCGACGTGGTGCACACGCTGCGGGCGGTGCTGACGGTCAAGGGCTGAGTCGCGCCGCCGCGCCGGTCGCGTAGACTCTCGCGCATGAGCTCCTGGCCCCGCCGGCTCGCCGCGATCCTGCTCGTCCTCGCGCCCGCCCTCGCGCGCGGCGCCGATCTCTCGGCGCAGGTCCGCGCCTACGTGCGCGCGGACGCGCCCACGATCGCGCTCGCGCACGTCCGCGTGATCGACGGCAGCGGCGCGCCGCCGGCCGAGGATCAGACGGTGATCGTCTCGAACGGAAAGATCGCCGCGGTCGGTGCCGCGGCCAGCATCCGCCCGCCGCAAGGCGCCCTGGTGCTGGAGCTCGCGGGCCACACCGTCCTGCCCGGACTCGTGGGCATGCACAACCACCTCTACGACACCGCCTGGCGCAACGTGGACGAGGACGGCAAGCTGCTGCCGCCCGGCTTCCTGGTCGCCGAGATCGCGATGAGCGCGCCGCGCCTCTACCTGGCGGCGGGCGTGACCACGCTGCGCACCACGGGCAACGTCGAGGGCTTCACCGACCTCGAGGTGAAGCGGGCGATCGACGCCGGCCGCGCGCCCGGGCCCGAGCTGGACGCGACGGCCCCCTACCTCGAGGGACCGGGCTCGATCTTCCCGCAGATGCACCAGCTCGCGGCCGCCGCCGACGCGCGCGAGATGGTGGACTTCTGGGCCCGGCGCGGCGCGACGTCCTTCAAGGCGTACATGAACATCACGCGCGCCGAGCTCGGCGCGGCGATCGAGACCGCGCACGCGCGCGGCCTGAAGCTGACCGGCCACCTCTGCTCGGTCACCTGGCGCGAGGCGATCGCGCTCGGCATCGACGACCTCGAGCACGGCCCGGTCTTCTCCGCCACCGACTTCGAGAAGGGCAAGCGGCCCGACGAGTGCCCGGCCTCGGGCACGAGCGCGTGGTCCGAGCTGAAGGTGGACGGCCCCGAGGTGCGGGCACTCATCGACGAGCTCGTGGCGCGCCGCGTGGCGGTCACCTCGACGCTGCCCGTCTTCGACGCCTCGACGATCGACGAGCCGCCGAACCCGCGGGCGCTCGCCGCGATGTCGGATGCGCAGCGGCGGAGCTTCCTGACCGCGCGAGCGCGGGTGACGCCGGAGGCGAACGCGCGCACGAGCGCGCTCGTCCGGAAGGAGATGCAGTTCGAGCGGGCGTTCGTGAAGGCGGGCGGGCTGCTGCTCGCCGGCCCCGACCCGACCGGCAACGGCGGGACGCTCCCGGGCTTCGGCGACTGGCGCGGCCTGCAGCTGCTGGTCAAGGCGGGCTTCACGCCGCTCGAGGCGCTCCGCATCGCGAGCGCGAACGGGGCCGCGTTCCTCGGGCGGTCCGACCGCATCGGCAGCATCGCGTCCGGAAAGGACGCCGACCTGGTGGTCGTGAAGGGCAATCCGGCGGAGGCGATCGGCGACGTCACGGACGTCGCGATCGTCTTCAAGAAGGGCGTCGGCTACGACTCGCGCAAGCTCCTCGACTCCGTGGCCGGCACCGTCGGCCTCCGGTAATCGCGACGGCGGGTGGCCGCAGGTCACGGCGGTATAGTGGTTCCATGCGCGGCGAACGGCCCCGGCGGTGCCTTCTCTGGCTGGCCGCGGCTCTCGCGCTCGGTGCTCGCCCCGGCGCGGCCCAGACCGTCGAGGACGTGGTTCGCGGCTATCTCGAGGCGCGCGGCGGCGCTTCGAAGCTGCGCGCGGTCCAGGGGCTGCGGCTCACCGGCACGATCGAGATGGGGGAGGTGCAGGCCCCCTTCACGCTCGAGCTCGCGCGCCCGAACCGCATGCGGACCGAGTTCGTCGTGCAGGGCCAGACGGCCGTGCAGGCGTTCGACGGCGTGCACGCGTGGCAGCAGGTGCCGCTGCCCGGCGAGCCTCCACGGCTGATGGGCCCCGAGGAGGCGGCCGAGGCGCGCGCCCAGGCCGACGTCGACATGTCGCCGCTCGTCGACTCGGCGGCCAAGGGCTTCACGGTCGAGCTCGCCGGACGCGACCGGCTGCCCGGCGCCGAGGCCTGGAAGCTCGTGGTGCGCGGGCGCGAGGGCCCGCCGCGCACGCTCTACGTCGACGTGCGCTCGCACCTCGTGATCCAGACGGTCGACTCGCGCTCGATCGACGGCGAGCCGACGGACATCGTCACCGAGGTCTCCGACTACCGCCCGGTCAGCGGCCTCATGTTCCCGCACCGCATCGAGGTGGGGCCGAGGGGCAAGCCCGAGCGCGAGCAGCGCCTGCTGGTCCAGCGCGTGGAGGTCAACCCGACGTTGGAGGCCGGGCGCTTCGCCATGCCCGCCGCGCGCCGCGTCGCGCCACCGCCCAAGAAGCCGTAGCGATCCGCTCGTGCTACGCTCCTGCGCGCGCCGCGCGTCCCGCGGCCGCGTTCGAGGGAGCCATGGACTGGTGGATCTGGGTTCTCGGCGGGCTGGTGCTGCTGCTGGCCGAAGTCCTGACGCCCGGCGGGTTCTTCGTCGTCTTCTTCGGCGCGGGCGCCATCCTGGTGGGCGCGTTGAAGCTCGTCGGCTGGGGCGGGCCGGCGTGGGCCGAGTGGCTGGTCTTCACGGTGCTCTCGGTCGCCTCGCTCGCGCTCTTCCGCGACCCGCTGATGCGTCGCTTCAACCTGAAAACCGGCAAGGGGTCCGTCGACCGCATGGAAGGGGAGCGGGCGCTCGTCACCGAGGACGTGCCCCCCGGCGGCGTCGGCAAGGCCGAGATGCGCGGCACCTCGTGGTCGGCGCGCAGCACCGCGACGGTGCTGCTGGCGCGCGGCCAGCGCTGCCGGGTCGAGCGCGTCGAAGGTCTCACGCTCTGGCTCAAGGCCGAGTGAGGGGGGAGGGGGAGTTTCCATGTTCGGTACCGGCGCGTTCATCGTCTTCGTCTTTCTCGCGCTGTTCGTCTTCTACCTGATCGCGCGCACCGCGGTCGTGGTCCCCCAGCAGCACGCGTACGTCGTCGAGCGGCTCGGCCGCTTCGCGGGCGTGCTCGACGCGGGCTTCCACATCCTGGTGCCGTTCGTGGACGTGATCCGCTATCGCCACGTGCTCAAGGAGCAGGCGATGGACATCCCGGAGCAGATCTGCATCACCAAGGACAACGTGCAGGTGGCGGTCGACGGGATCCTGTACCTGAAGGTGATGGACCCCGAGCGCGCGTCCTACGGGATCTCGAACTACAACTTCGCGATCACGCAGCTCGCGCAGACGACGCTCAGGAGCGAGATCGGCAAGATCGACCTCGACCGCACCTTCGAGGAGCGCACGTACGTCAACACGCAGGTGGTGACCGAGGTCGACAAGGCCTCGGAGGCCTGGGGCGTGAAGGTGCTGCGCTACGAGATCAAGAACATCACGCCGCCGCAGGACATCCTGGCGGCGATGGAGAAGCAGATGCGCGCCGAGCGCGAGAAGCGCGCGGTGGTTCTGCAGTCGGAGGGCGAGCGCGACGCCGCGATCAACACCGCCGAGGGCGCGAAGCAGCAGGTGATCAAGGCCTCGGAAGCCACCAAGCAGCAGCGCATCAACGAGGCCGAGGGCCAGGCGGCCGCGATCCTCGCGGTGGCGAGGGCCACCGCCGAGGGCATCGCCTCCGTGGCGCGCTCGATCCAGGCCGACGGCGGCTTCGAGGCGGTCCAGCTTCGCGTGGCCGAGCAGTACCTGACGCAGTTCGGGCTGCTGGCGAAGGCCGGCAACAGCCTGATCATCCCCTCCAACCTCGCCGACGTCGGCTCGGTGATCGCCACGGCCATGAACGTGATCCAGTCCCGACCCGGTGCGCGGCCGGCCTCGCCCCCGCGCTGAGGCGGCCGCAGCGGCCCGCGCCGCGCGCGCGGCGTTCACGCCGGCCGAGCGCGCGCTCGTCGAGCGCCTGCGCACGCCCGGCGCGGTGCAGCGCTGGCTGCGCTCGCTGCCCTACAACTGGGAGAGGCGCGGCGAGACGCTGCGATCGTTCCGCGGCGTCGTGCGGCGTCGGACCGCGCACTGCCTCGAGGCGGCGCTCTGCGCGGCCTGCATCCTCGAGCCGCACGGCTACCCGCCGCTGCTGTTGAGCTTCGAGAGCCAGGACGGGCTCGACCACGTGCTGTTCGTCTTCCGCGCGCGCGGCCGCTGGGGCGCGGTCGCGCGCTCCCGCGACCCGGGGCTTCACGGCCGCAAGCCCGTGTTCCGGACCCCCCGGCAGCTCGCGGCGAGCTACATGGACGCCTACGTCGACCAGAGCGGCCGCGTGACCGGGTTCGCGGTCGCCGACCTGCGCGCGCTCGGGCGCTACGACTGGCGGCTCGGCGAGCGCAACGTGCGGAAGGTCGAGCGCTGGCTGATCGACTACCCGCACCGGGCGCTGCCGATGCCCGAGGCGCGCTACGCTCGGGCGCTCGCCCGCTACAAGCGCTTCCGAGCGCGCTTTCCCGACCTCGCCGTGCGGCCCGCGTATTTCGGCGGCCGCGAGAGCTGGCTGTGATGTTCTGGGGGGTGCGGCGTCGCACCCCCCAGGGCCCCCCGCCACTCCCTCGAAGTGAATTCGGCTCCGCGGCGCGCCTGTGGCTCGCTGCGGGCCCAGGCAAGGTTTTTCTGGGGTAGTCTCTCGGGGCCCATGACGCCGTCCGAGCGCTGGAAGGTCGGGATGCTGGTGTTCGACGGGGTGGCCGCGCTCGACGTCGCCGGCCCCTTCGAGGTGCTGACGCGCGCCCGGCTCGAGCCGGGCGTCGAGTCGCGCCACTCGGACGAGCAGGCGCTCTTCGACGTTTTCACGGTCGCGCGGACGCGCGAGCCGGTGACCGCGACCGGCGGGCTGGTTCTCGTGCCGCGCCACTCGTTCGCCGACGCGCCGAGCATCGACCTGCTGCTCGTGCCGGGCGGCTTCGGCACGCGCCCGCTGCTGCAGGACGCGGCGACCATCGACTGGATCCGCAGCACCTCGGCCGCGGCGCGCCGCACCGCCTCGGTCTGCACGGGTGCTCTGCTCCTGGCGCGCGCCGGCCTGCTGGACGGCCGCCGCGCCACCACCCACTGGGGCGCCTTCGGCCTGCTCTCGTCGCTCGGCCGCGACGTCCGCGTGGACCACGAGGCCCGTTTCGTGGACGATGGCGTGCTGACCTCGGCGGGGGTCGCCTCGGGAATGGATCTGGCGCTGCACGTCGTGGAGTCGCTCTTCGGGCGCGCGGTCGCCGACGAGACGGCCCGCTACATCGAGTACCGCCGGGGCTAGGGAGGCGCCTTGAGCCAGGACGACAACGCGGATTCGCGGCGGGCGTGGATCGAGGGCCCCGACGAGGCGGCGCCGCCTTCGAGCTGGCTGCCGCTGAGCGACGACGAGCTGCTGCACCGGATCCAGACGCTCACGCCGGAGGCCGAGGAGGACGACCGCCTGCTCGAGATCGTCGAGAGCAATCGGCACTTCTTCCTCCGCCAGGAGGCCGCGAAGCGGATCCGCGACCGCGACCGGCTCTTCGACTTCGAGGACGACCGCCACGTCGGCCAGATCCTGGTGCGCCACCTGACGCGCCGCGAGGACCTGACCTACCTCGAGCGGCTGTCCAAGCGCAGCGCGCACGTCGAGGTGCGCTCGGCCGCGCAGGTGCAGCTCGCGCGCCTGTGGCGGAGGCTCGAAGCGGCGGCCGCCGAGGGAGGCGCCGCGGCGCCGCCGCGGCCCGCTGCGGCGCAGAAGCCGTCGCACCCAGTGCCCGGGCCAGCGTCGCTCGCGACGCCCGCGGCAGACGGCGCGGCGCAGGCGGCGAAACCGGCGGTTGCCGAGGAGCCGATCACGAGCGCCGCGCTCGAAAGGGGCGGGGTCGACGGCAGCCTGCTGGCGTGGGCCGTGCACTTCCTGGTCCAGCCGACGTGGGAGGACGTGGGCACCGATCAGACGCGGGAGCTGCTCAGCCAGACGCGCCGCGACCTGCTCGGGCTGTACCCGAGCCTGGCGCTGTTCCAGGTCACGCAGGACGCCCACGTGTCGATCAACCTCGACGCGGGCCCGCGTCTGCCGACCGAGTCCGTGCGCGCGGTCGCGGCCTGGATGACCGCCTACCGCGCCGGGGCGCGCAAGATCGCGGCGGGCGTCGCCCCCACGTCGGTGCGCGCCGCGACAGCGACCGTCGCCGACGCGCTGCGCGACGCGGGCTTCTACGCGGCGTGCGACGAGCTCGAAGCCGGGCGTCGCTAGGTCAGCCCCCGGACGGCCGGCGCCCGCCGCCGCTCCACTCCGGCAGCGTCCCGCGGCCGAGGCCGACACGCTCGAGCACGCGGGCCACGGTGTGCCCGACCAGGTCGTCGATCGTGTTCGGCTGCTGATAGAACGCCGGCACCGGCGGAAACACGATTCCCCCCATCTCGGCGAACGCCAGAAGCTGCCGCAGATGGCCGACGTGGAGCGGGGCCTCGCGCACGAGCGCGAGCAGCGGACGGCCTTCCTTGAGCGCGACGTCGCCGGCCCGCGTGATCAGGGTACAGGCGTTGCAGGTCGCGAGCGCGGCGAGCGTCCGGATCGAGCACGGCGCGACGATCATCGCGGCGGTCTTGAACGAGCCGCTCGCGAGCGAGGCGCCCACGTCGCGGTCGTCGTAGACGACGTGCGCGAGCTGCTCGACCTCGCGCAGCGGGTGCTTCGTCTCCGACGCGAGCGTGCGCTTGCCGGCGGCGCTCACCACCAGGTGCAGCTCGAGCGAGTCGTCCTGGCGCAGCTCCTGGAGCAGCCGGATGCCGTAGATCGAGCCCGAGGCTCCGGTGATCGCGACCACGACGCGGCGCATCCGGGGATCGTATGCCATGCGGCGCTAGAATGGATTTCGGGCCATGCCCATCTACGAGTTCTACTGCCGGCACTGCCACCGCGTGATGAGCTTCCTGTCGCGCGCGGTCAACACGAGCAAGACGCCCGCGTGCCCACACTGCGGCCGCACGGACCTCGCGCGGCGCGCCTCCGCCTTCGCGATCTCGAAGGGGCGCAAGGAGGAGCCGAAGCCCGAGTCGCCGCAGGCGCCGGACGTCGACGAGGCGCGCCTCGAGCACGCGATGGCGTCGCTCGCCTCCGACCTCGACTCGCTGGACGAGAACGACCCACGGCAGGGCGCGCTGCTGATGCGCAAGCTGTTCTCGGCCACCGGCATGCCGGTCAAGGGCGGCATGGAGGAAGCGCTGCGGCGGATGGAGGCGGGCGAGGACCCCGAGAAGATCGAGGAGCAGATGGGCGACGTGCTCGAGCAGGACCCCTTCGGGGGACTGCTCGGCGGCGAGCCCGGCGCCGACGAGGGCGATACCGCGGACCAGCGCCTGTCGAGGCTGCGGCGGCTGCTGCCGCCGGCGCATGATACGGAGCTTTACGAGATGTAAGTCCTCCCGGAACGGGTCCTTGTCGTGTCGTCTGGACTCGTTCCGGGAGATCTGGCTCGTCTTGCTTCGCCGTCTGGACGGAAGAAGTTTACGGACGAGCGACGAACCTAGAACAACGAGGCCGACGAAATAGCCAGATATGGGCTTTCCACACGCTCTGCCGGACGGGCGTGTGGAAAGCCCATGTCATGCATGCGCATGTTCCCCACAGCAGCGCTCCTCGAGCTGGACCGTGACGTGGGTGATCGGGAAGCCTCCGGTGACGCGGGTGCGCAGGTCGCCGAGGACCTGGCCGTGGGTCGCGCCGTCCTGGAGGATGGCGTGGGCCGAGAGCGCGTGGACGCCCGAGGTGAGCGTCCAGACGTGGAGGTCGTGGACGGTCTTCACGCCGGGGACGGTCTCCATCGCGGTTCGCAGCGCCTGGATGTCCACCTCGCGCGGCGCTCCCTCGAGCAGCACGTGCAGCGTCTCGCGAAGCAGCCCCCAGGTGCGCGGCAGCACGAAGACGGCGATCGCCACGGCCACCACCGTGTCGAGCCGGCTCCAGCCGGTGAGCTTCATGACCAGGGCGCCCACGATCACGCCGATCGAAGAGAGCGCGTCGGCGACCACCTCGTTGTAGGCGCCGCGCAGGTTGAGGCTCGCGTCGGCCCCGCGCCGGAGTAGCAGAGCGCCCACGAGGTTCACGGCGAGGCCCACGCTCGCGACGAGCAGCACGGTGCCGCCCGGAACGGCCTGCGGCTCGCGGAAGCGACGGGCGGCCTCGACCAGGATGTAGCCGGCCACGCCGAACAGCAGGACGGCATTCGTGAGCGCCGCGAGCACCTCGGCGCGGTGGTAGCCGAAGGTGCGCCGGGGTGAAGCCGGCCGCTCCGCGAGCTTTGCGGCGAGCAGCGCCAGCACCAGCCCCGCCGCGTCGGTCAGCATGTGGCCGGCGTCGGCGAGGAGCGCGAGGCTTCCGGTCAGGAAGCCGGCCGCAACCTCGATCAGCAGGAACGCGAAGGTGAGCGCCAGGACCGCCGCGAGCCGACCCGTCCGGGCGTGGTGCGCGTGAGCGTGATCGTGCCCGTGCGCGTGGGCCATCGACAGAAGGATAGCAGGCCGGGCCGCTCGCGGCGCGCTATACTTCCGCGTTCCGGACGACACTGCTCGAGGGTTTTCTGTGAGTCAACACAAGCGGATGGCGATCCTGGTCGGGGGCGGGCCCGCGCCCGGGATCAACAGCGTGATCGGCGCCGCCACGATCCGGGGCATCCTGGAGGGCTGCGAGGTGCTCGGGATCCGCGACGGATTCCAGTGGATCATGGAGGGCAACGTCGACCACGTGCGCCCGCTCACGATCGAGGAGGTGAGCCGCATCCACTTCCGCGGCGGCTCGCACATCGGCATCGCGCGCGCCAACCCGACCAAGAACCCCGAGCACCTCGAGAACGCCGTGATCTCGCTGCTGCGGCTCAACGTGGACAAGCTGATCACGATTGGCGGCGACGACACCGCCTTTTCCGCGATGAAGCTCGCGGAGAAGGCGCAGGGCCGCATCCACGTGGTCCACGTGCCGAAGACGATCGACAACGACCTCGACCTGCCCGCGTACGTGGACACCTTCGGCTTCCAGACCGCCCGCCACATTGGCGTCGAGATCGTGAAGAACCTGATGGTGGACGCCCGGACCACCTCGCGCTGGTACTTCGTGATCGCGATGGGACGGAAGGCTGGCCACCTCGCGCTCGGCATCGGCAAGGCCGCCGGCGCCACGGTCACCCTCATCCCCGAGGAGTTCCCGGAGGGCGGCGTGCGGCTCAAGACGCTCGTCGACACGCTCGTGGGCTCGATCATCAAGCGCCTGAGCTACGGTCGGCGCGACGGCATCGCGATCCTGGCCGAGGGGCTCGTGCTCGACATCCCGATCGAGGACCTGCAGCAGCTGGGGGACGTCGAGCGCGACGCGCACGGCCACGTCCGCATCGCCGAGGTCAACATCGGCGAGATCTTGAAGGCGCAGGTGCAGGAGCGGCTGAAGCAGTTCGGGATCAAGACCACGATCGTGGCCAAGAACATCGGCTACGAGCTGCGCTGCGCCGACCCGATGCCGTTCGACATGGAGTACACGCGCGACCTCGGCTACTGCGCGACCAAGTACCTGCTGTCGGGCGGCAACGCCGCGATGGTGTCGCTCCAGGGCGGCCACTTCGTGCCGGTGCCGTTCGCCGAGATGCTCGACCCGAAGACGGGCCGCGCGCGCCTGCGCCTCGTGGACGTGCGCTCCACGCGCTACGCGATCGCGCGCCGCTACATGATCCGGCTGCGCCGCGACGACTTCGACGACCCGCACGAGCTCGCCAAGTTCGCCGCCACCTGCGGCCTGCACCTGCCGGAGTTCCGCGCCGAGTTCGAGTACCTGGTGAAGGACGAACCCCCGAAGCTCGACCTCGAGAAGGACGCCGCGGCCGCTCGCGCCGAGGACGGCGCGCACCAGCACTAGCCATGGGCACCCGAACGAGGCGCGCCGGCGCGACCGGCGCCACGCTGGTGCTGCTCGCGTGCCTGCCGGCCGCCGCCGCCGCCGAGCCCTGGCGGGTGGCGCAAGGCGACCTGCGCATCGCCGTCCCGCTGCGGCCCGGCGGCGGCTTCGAGTCCAAGAGCAACTCGCTCGCCGGCAGCCTGACGATCGGCGGGGGCACGCCGCTCACACTCGGCGGCGAGCTGGCGGTCGACCTCACGGCGATCGACACGGGCATCGACCTGCGCAACCGACACCTGCGCGAGAACTACCTCGAGGTGGCGAAGCCCGGCTTCGACAAGGCGGTTCTCTCGGCGATCCGCCTGACGGACGCCACGGGCGAGGCGTTCGACGGCAAGACCGGCTTCACCGGCACGCTGCGCCTGCACGGGGTGAGCAAGCCGATCAGCGGCAGCGCGGAGATCCACCACGTGGGCGATGCGGTGCGCGTGGCGGCGAGCTTCCCGCTCACGCTCACGGACTTCGGGATCGAGCCGCCGCAGTACATGGGCGTCGGTGTGGCGAACCGGCTGGGGGTGAAGGTCAGCTTCACGGCGTCGCACGGACCCGGGAAGTGAGGGCGGCGGGCGGGCGCGTCCTGGCCGTTGTGCTGCTCGCTTCGGCCGCCGCGCCGCTCGCCGCCGAGCCGATCTTCCTGTCGCGCCAGTACGCGCACTGCACGAACTGCCACTACTCGCCGACCGGCGGCGGGCTGCTCACGCCCTACGGACGCTCGCTGTCGCGCGAGGAGCTCGCGACCTGGGGCAAGAGCCCCGGTCCGACGCCCTCGGGACGCGAGCACGAGTTCCTCTTCGGCGCGCTCGGAGGCGCCGCGGGCCCCGTGAGCCTTGGCATCGAGCTGCGGCCGGCGCACCTCGGCTACGACTACGCCGGAACGAGCGACAGCCGGGACCTCGTGATGAACGCCGACGTCCTGGCGGCCTTCCGGACCGGCGGCTTCACCTTCTACGGCGAGTTCGGCCGCCAGCCGCGCCTGGACGGCACGCTCTACCAGTCGTTCGAGCACTGGATCGGCTACGAGGGCGAGCGCGGGTTCGGCGTGCGCGTCGGGCGCTTCCTGCCCGCGTACGGCGTGCGCTTCGCCGACCACACGACTTTCACGCGCACCCCGCTCGGGCTCGATAACCAGGACCAGGTCTACGCGGTCGAGGTGAGCTACAAGGACGACCGCAACCTGGTGCAGGTCTCGGTCGGGCCGGGCCGCGCGGACGACGTCGGCGACTCCGACGCGCGGGCGATCACCGCGACCGGGCGCTACCAGTTCGACCTCACTCCGAAGACGGTGCTGGTCGCCTCCGGCCTGGTCCGGGACTCCTCGAACCTCGAGCCCTCGGGCGGCTCGGCGGGTCTCGCCTTCGGCGTGGCGCCGCTGCGCAAGCTCACGCTCTGGACCGAGGGCGACGTCCAGTTCCGCAGCGGCGAGTTCAAGGACCACTCCTACGTCGGCCTGGTTCACGCGTCCTACGAGGCCTGGCGCGGGCTGTGGCTCGAGGTCTTCCCGCAGATCGCCACGGACTTCGGCGACAGCTCGTCGGGCACGCTGCGGCTCGGCGCCGGGATCAACTGGCTGCCGCGCACGCACTGGAACCTGATCCTGAACTACTACGACGACCGCGACCGCGGGAGCGACATGCACACCAAGACGTTCCTGCTGCAGCTCCACCTCTATCTGTGAGGTCGTCTCGGCGCTGACAGCCGGCCGGCGACCGGCTTTGGGAGCCCCGGCACGATCGGGTACGCTTGACGCGTCTCTCCGAGGAGGCCTCATGAACGTGAACGCAGCGGTCGCTCCCGCGGAGCTCCAGGAGGCGGTCGCCGCCGAGGTGGAGCGTCAGCTCAAGGCCTTCCGCGAAGAGATGGACGGCAAGCTGGCCGCGCTGCGCGAGCGCACGGTGGACGACGCGGCCACGATCGTCGTGTTCAGCGGCGACCTCGACAAGGTTCTCGCCGGCTTCGTGCTCGCGACGGGCGCCGCCGCGGCCGGGCTCGAGACCTCGATGTTCTTCACGTTCTGGGGACTGTCGGCGCTCAAGAAGAAGCAGGCCTCCGCGGGACAGAAGAACCTCATGGAGAGGATGTTCGCGGTGATGACGCCGGCCAGCTCCGAGTCGCTCGGCACCTCGAAGATGAACTTCTTCGGGATGGGCGCGGTCATGCTCAGGAAGATGATGAAAGACAAGCAGATCGCGTCGCTGGAGGAACTGATGGGCCTGGCGCGCGAGCTGGACGTCAAGATGATCGCCTGCACGATGTCGATGGATGCGATGGGGGTCGCGAAGCAGGAGCTGCAGGACGGTCTGACCTACGGCGGCGTCGCGACCTACATGGCCGACGCGGTGCGCTCGCGCGTCACGCTCTTCATCTGAGACCGGCGAAGCAGCTCAGGCTCGAGCCCGGCATGGAGGGCGAGGCAGCAGGGTCGTCGGGGATCGCGAGCGTGGAGCTCGCCGAGCTCCTGCCCCGGCTCGACCGGGGCGAGGAGCTGGTGCTCCTCGACGTGCGCAACCAGGACGAGTTCGAGAGCTGGAAGCTCGAGCCGCGGCGGCCGGTCGAGACGCTGCACGTGCCGTACTTCGACTTCATCGAGGACGCCGCCGCGGCCCTCGCCCGCGTGCCGCGCGGCCGCGAGGTCGTGGTGCTGTGCGCGAAGGGCGGCTCGTCGGAGATGGTGGTGGAGCTGCTGAAGCAGGCGGGCCTGCCGGCCGTGAACGTCGCGGGAGGCATGCTCGCCTACGGGACCTACCTCGAGCCGGTGCGGCTGCCGCTCGAGGCGGGCGAGTCGGGGCGCTTCGAGCTCTGGCAGGTCAACCGCCGCGGCAAGGGCTGCCTGTCGTACGTGATCGCCTCGCGCGGCGAGGCGGTGGTCGTCGACCCGAGCCGGCACGCGGAGTGGTACCTGGGCTTTGCGCGCGAGCGCTGCGCTCGCGTCGTGCAGGTGCTCGACACGCACGTGCACGCCGACCACGTGAGCGGTGGCCCCGCACTCGCACGCCTCGCCGGCGCGCCCTACTTCGTGAGCGCCGGCTCCGGCTTCGAGCTGCGCCAGACGGTGGCGCCGCTCGCGGACGGGCAGGAGCTCCGGCTCGGCGGCGCGGCCGGCGTCTCGATCGAGGTGCGCGTGATCCGCACGCCCGGCCACACGCCGGGATCGACGTCCTTCCTGGTGGGCGGCCGCTACTTGCTGACGGGCGACACGCTGTTCGTGGCGGGCGTGGGCCGGCCGGACCTCGGCGGGCACGTGGAGCAGTGGGGCCGCGAGCTCCACCAGAGCCTGCGGCAGCGGCTCGCCGACCTGGCGGGCGAGACGCGCGTGCTGCCCGCGCACTTCGCCTCGCACGCCGAGATCGGCGCTGAGGGCGTGGTGTGGGGACGCCTGGGCGAGCTGCGCGCGAACGTGCCGGAGCTGCAGCTCGAGACCCCAGAGGCCTTCGTCGACGCCGTGCGGACCGCGGTGCGCGAGCCTCCCGCGGCCTACGCCCAGATCACCCGGCTGAACCTGGGTGCCTCGGCGAACGAGGACGAGATCGTCGAGTGGGAGCTCGGCAAGAACCAGTGCGCCGCGTCGGCGCACGGGCGACGAGCGTAGAATCCCCGCATGGCACTCAAGCAGCTGGACGTGCGCGGGGCGAAGTGTCCGATCCCGATCGTGAAGGCCAAGAAGGAGATCGACGCCATGGCGCCGGGCGACCAGCTCGAGGTGACGTCCACCGACCCTGGCTCGCTGCCCGACTTCCAGGGCTGGGTGAAGACCGCCAAGCACGCGCTGCTGAAGGAGCAGCACACCGCCAAGGACGAGACGGGCCGCGAGGTCTACGTCCACCTGCTCGAGCGCAAGTAGATGGCCGAGGCGCAGCCGCTGCGCCCGCCCGCCCCCGTGCGCTGGGCCAAGGTCGTCGACCAGACGCGCTGCATCGGCTGCCACGCGTGCAGCACCGCCTGCAAGTCCGAGAACCAGGTGCCGCTCGGCGTCCAGCGCACCTACGTGAAGTACGTGGACGTCGGCCGCTTTCCGCAGGCGCGCCGCGCGTTCCAGGTCACGCGCTGCAACCAGTGCGCGGAGCCTCCCTGCGTCTACGCGTGCCCGACCGCCGCCATGTACCAGCGCCCGGACGGCATCGTCGACTTCGACAAGTCCGTCTGTATCGGCTGCAAGGCCTGCATCGCGGCCTGCCCGTACGACGCGATCTTCATCAACCCCGAGGACCACGCGGCCGAGAAGTGCAACTTCTGCGCGCAGCGGCTCGACGTCGGCCTCGAGCCCGCGTGCGTCGTCGTGTGCCCCACGGAGGCGATCCTGATCGGAGATCTGAACGAGGCTGACTCGCGCGTCTCGCAGTTCGTGGGACGCGACGTGGTCGCGGTGCGCCGGCCCGAGAAGGAGACGCGCCCCAAGCTCTTCTACAAGGGAGCGCACCAGGCGACGCTCGACCCGCTGGCCGCGCGCAGGCCGCCGGGCGGCCTCTACCTCTGGAGCGAGCAGCCGTCCGGCCCCGACGAGGTCGGCTCCGGCCATCCGGGCTCGCCGAACAACGCCGCGGCGGCGATGCTGGCTTACGACGTCTCGCACCGGGCGCCGTGGGACTACCGGGTGAGCCTCTACACCTGGACGAAGGGCATCGCGGCGGGGGCCTACCTGCTGCCGGCGCTGCTGGTGCTGGGCGGCGTGCTCGACGCGGCGAGCCCGCTGTTTCGCTGGGCGGCGCCGGTCGTGGGCGCATCGTTCCTCGCGGCGACCACGGCGCTGCTCGTCTCCGACCTGACGCAGCCGAAGCGCTTCTACCTCGTGCTGACGCGGCCGCAGTGGCGGAGCTGGCTCGCGCGCGGCGGCTTGATCCTCTCGCTCTACGGCGCCCTGCTGGCCGCGCACCTCCTGGCGGCGCTCCTGGGAGGCTCGGGCTTCACTCGCGCGCTCGCCTGGGCGGGCATCCCGCTCGCGGTGCTGAGCGCCGTCTACACCGCCTGGCTCTTCGCCCAGGCCAAGGCGCGCGACCTCTGGCAGAGCGCGCTCTTGCCGCCGCAGCTGCTGGTGCAGGCCGTGGCCTCGGGTGCCGCGCTGCTGCTGCCGATCGCGTCCGCCGTCGAGCCGCAGGCCGCCGGGCCGCTCGCCGCGACCGCGGCGGTGGCGACGTACGTGCACGTGCTGCTCGTCGCGGGCGAGGTCGCGATGCCGCACGGCACCGCGCACGCGCGGCTCGCGGTGCGCGAGATGCGGCGCGGCCGCTACGCGTGGTACTTTCGCGTCGGCGTCGTGCTCCAGGTGGCCGGTGTCGTGGCCGTGCTCGGCGGCGCGCCAGGAACGCTCGCCGCGCCGCTGATCCTCGCCGGCCTGCTCGGGTACGAGCACGCGTTCGTGCAGGCCGGCCAGGCCGTGCCGCTCGCCTAGGACGCTGAGCATGAACGACAAGAGGTCCTATCCCGGTCCCAGCAGAACGACGCTCTCCGCCTACCCGCCGCGCGAGCGCTGGGACGACTGGGTCGAGCTCGACCCCCGCGCCTGGCCGCGCCGCGTCGAGCGCCACTACATGCTGGTGCCGACGACCTGCTTCAACTGCGAGTCGGCCTGCGGCCTGCTCGCCTACGTGGACAAGGAAACCCTCGAGGTCCGCAAGTTCGAGGGCAATCCCGAGCACCCGGGCTCGCGCGGCCGCAACTGCGCCAAGGGCCCCGCGACGCTCAACCAGGTCCAGGACCCCGACCGCATCCTCTACCCGCTGAAGCGCGCGGGCGAGCGCGGAGAGAACCACTGGCAGCGCGTGTCGTGGGAGGAGGCGCTCGAGGACATCGCCGCGCGCATCCGCAAGGCGATCGTCGAGAAGCGGCCGAACGAGGTGATGTACCACGTGGGCCGGCCGGGCGAGGACGGCTACACCGAGCGCGTGCTCGCGGCGTGGGGCGTCGACGGCCACAACTCGCACACCAACATCTGCTCCTCGGGCGGCCGCGCCGGCTACCAGCTCTGGATGGGCTACGACCGCCCGAGCCCCGACCACGCCAACGCCGAGCTGATCCTGCTGATCAGCGCCCACCTCGAGTCGGGCCACTACTTCAACCCGCACGCGCAGCGCGTGATGGAGGGCAAGGCGCGCGGGGCGAAGCTGGTGGTGATCGACGTGCGGCTGTCGAACAGCGCCTCGCACGCCGACCACTGGCTCGCGCCCTGGCCGGGCAGCGAGGCCGCGATCCTGCTCGCGATCGCCAACCACCTGATCCGGGAGCGGCTCTACGACCGCGAGTTCGTGCGGCGCTACTGGAACTGGCGCGAGTACATGGAGGCGGAGCGTCCGTCCGAGCCGGCGACGTTCGAGGCGTTCGAGGCGGCGCTCGGCACGCTCTACGCGGAGTACAGCTTCGAGCTCGCCGAGCGCGAGTCGGGTGTAAAGGCGGCGCAGATCGAAGAGGTCGCGCGGCTCGTGGCCGCGGCCGGGTCGCGCCTCAGCACGCACAACTGGCGCAGCGCCGCCGCGGGCAACCTCGGCGGCTGGCAGGTCGCGCGCTGCCTGTTCCTGCTGAACGCGCTGATGGGCGCCGTCGGGGTGCCGGGCGGGACGTTCCCGAACGCCTGGAACAAGTTCGTGCCGAAGCCGATCCACACGCCCCCGCACCCGCCGCGCTGGAACGAGCTCACCTGGCCGCAGGAGTACCCGCTCGCCATGAACGAGATGTCGTTCCTGCTGCCGCACCTGCTGATGGACGGCCGCGGGCGCCTCGAGGTCTACTTCACGCGGGTCTACAACCCCGTCTGGACGAACCCCGACGGGCTCAGCTGGATCGAGGCGATCGGCGACGAGTCCAAGGTCGGCCTCCACGTGGCGCTCACCCCCACCTGGAGCGAGTCGGCCTACTACGCGGACTACGTGCTGCCGGTGGGCCTCGCCTCGGAGCGCCACGACCTCCACTCGTACGAGACGCACGACGCGCAGTGGATCGGCTTCCGCCAGCCGGTGCTGAAGGAGGCGCGCGCCCGGCTCGGCACGACGCCGGAGGACACGCGCGAGGTGAACCCGGGCGAGGTCTGGGAGGAGAACGAGCTCTGGATCGATTTGTCGTGGCGCATCGACCCCGACGGCGCGCTCGGGATCCGCAAGCACTTCGAGTCGAAGCGTGCGCCGGGGACGCGCCTCGGCGTGGACGAGTACTACGCCCACATCTTCGAGAACTCGGTTCCCGGCCTGCCCGAGCGCGCGCGCGCCGAAGGCCTCACGCCGCTCGCGTACATGCGCCGCTTCGGCGCCTACGAGATCGCGCGCGGCGCTGGCGCGCAGCACGCCCAGCCCATTCCCGAGGCCGAGCTCGTGGACGCGCACCGAACGCCGGGCGGACGCGTCTACGCCCGGAGCGAGAAGCCCGCCTCGCCGAACGTCGTGCCGGTGCCGACGCCCGATCCCGACGCCGACGGCCGGCGGCCGGTCGGGATCGAGGTCGACGGTGAGGTGCTGCGCGGCTTCCCGACTCCGAGCGGCCGGCTCGAGTTCTACTCCTCGACGCTCAAGGCGTGGGGCTGGCCCGAGCACGCGCTGCCCGGCTACATCCGCAGCCACGTGCACCCGCAGAGCCTCCAGCCGGGCGAGGTCCCGCTCGTCCCGACCTTCCGGCTGCCGGTGCAGATCCACACCCGCAGCGCCAACGCGAAGTGGCTCGACGAGATCGCGCACACCAACCCGCTCTGGATCCACCCGACGCACGCGGCGCGCCTCGGCCTCGCGACCGGCGACCTCGTGCGCGTGCGGACGCGCATCGGCCACTTCGTCGTGAAGGCCTGGGTGACCGAGGGGATCCGGCCCGGTGTCGTCGCGTGCAGCCACCACATGGGGCGCTGGAAGCTCGAGGGGCCGGGGCAGCGCCAGATGATGCCGACCGTGAGCCTGCGCCGCGACGGCACGCGCTGGCGGCTGCGGCGCGAGCGCGGCATCGAGCCCTTCGACTCGCGGGACCCCGACACGGCGCGCGTCTGGTGGACGGACGGCGGCGTGCACCAGAACCTGACCTTCGCGGTCCAGCCCGATCCGATCTCCGGCATGCACTGCTGGCACCAGGCCGTGCGCGTCGAGCGCGCCGAGGCCGGGGACCGCGCGGGCGACGTGTCCGTCGACACCGCGCTCGCGCGCGCGGCGTACTTCGAGTGGCTCGCGCGGACGCGGCCCGCCGCGCGCCACTCGCCCGACGGCACGCGCCGCCCGTACTGGCTGCTGCGGCCGCTCAAGCCCGGGCGCGACGCCTACAAGCTGCCGCCGCAGCCGCGAAAGTGACCGAGCCGCGCGCCTCGGCCGAGCCGGCGGGCGTGCTGCTGCGCGCGCTCGCCGTTGGCCTGATCGGGGGCTCGGCCGCGCTCGTGCTGCGCTACGCCGCGACCGAGGCGCCGCGGCTCGTCTGGGGCGGGGCGGACATGGTCGAGGGCGTGGCGCTGGCGCCGCCTTTGGCGCGCGCCCTCATCCCCGCGGTCGGCGGGCTCCTCGCGGGACTGGTGCTCGCGCTCGGCGCGCGCTGGGCCGGGGGCGTGCGCGGCTGGGACATCCTCGAGGCGGTCGTGCTCCGCAACGGCGTGCTGCCGCTGCCACAGGCGCTGGTGCGGGCCGTGTCGTCGCTCGTGACGCAGGCCTCCGCCGGCGCCGTCGGCCGCGAGGGCCCGATCGTGCTGGTGGCCGCGGCCACCGCGTCCGGCCTCGGCGCACGCCGAGGCGTCGCGACGCGCGAGCGTCGGCTGCTCGTCGCCTGCGGCGCCGCGGCCGGGCTCGCCTGCGCCTACAACACGCCGCTCGGCGCGGCGCTCTTCTCGATGGAGGTGCTGCTCGGCACCCTCTCGCTCGAGGCCTTCGCGCCACTCGCGATCGCCTCCGGCACCGCCACGTTCCTGACCTGGGCGGCCTTCGGTCGAGACCCGGTCTTCCACGTGCCCGCGGCCACGCTCCAGACTTCCTGGGAGCTGCTGCTGTGTGCCGTGCTCGGCGTGCTGGGCGGGCTCGTGGGCGCTCTCTTCATGCTCGCGCTCAGGGCCTCCGCCTCGCTCTACACCCGCGCGCGGCTGCCGCGGCCCGTGGCGATGGCGAGCGCCGGCCTGGTGCTCGGCCTCGTGACGTTGCGCTACCCGGAGATCGTCGGCAACGGCCGCGAGGCGATTGCAGCGCTCTTCGTGCGGCCGTGGGGGATCGACGCGGTGCTGGCGCTCCTCGCGCTGCGCCTCGTCGCGACGTCGCTCGCAGTGGGCTCGGGCACGGTCGGCGGCGTCTTCACGCCGACGCTCTTCCTGGGCGCGATGCTGGGGCACGCGTTCGGGGCGGGCGTCGGCGCGCTGGCGCCCGCGCTCGGAGTCGACCCGCGGGCCTTCGCGCTCGCGGGGATGGGCTTCGTGCTCGCCGGCACCACGCATGCGCCGCTCACCGCCGTCGTGATGGTCTTCGAGATGACGCTCGACTACGCCATGGTGGTGCCGCTGCTGCTGGGCTCGGCGGTCGCGACGCTCGTGGCCCGCCGCATCAGTGGGAGCTCCGTCTACACCGAGGCGCTGGCGCGCAAGGCGGGCGAGGACCAGGCCACGGCCGCGCTCGACGTGCTGCGGGTCGCCGACCTGCTGCGCCCCGACCAGGTGACGGTCGCTCCCGAGCTGCCGCTGCCGCTTCTCCTCGACGCGTTCGTGGCCTCGCGCCGCAACCACCTCTACGTGGTGGACGAGCGGGGCGGCTTCGTCGGCGCCGTCAACCTGCACGACGTGAACGAGGCGCTGCGCGCCGCGGGCGGGGCGGGAGCGCTGGTCGCGCGTGACGCGATGCGTGCGCGCTTCGAGGTGACGACGCCCGAGGAGAGCCTGCCGCGCGTGCTCGAGCGCTTCTCCGCGCAGGAGTCGGAGCGGCTGCCGGTGCTGCAGGACCTGGAGTCGAAGCGGCTCGTCGGAACGATCTCGAAGCGCGACATCCTCTCGGTCTACTCGCTCGAGCTGCTGCAGCGCAGCTCCGGCCGCGCCGCGCCGCGCGTGCTCGAGCCCGCGATCGAGTCGCTCGTGGACGAGGTGCCGTTGCCTCCCGGGCTGGCCGGCCGCACCTTCGCCGAGTCGCGCTTCCGCGACACCCACGCGCTCGCGCTCCTGCTGGTCAAGCGCGGCAGCGCCGGGCTGCTCCTGCCGGACGCCGGGCTGCGCTTCGCGCCCGGCGACCGCCTGCTCGTGTTCGGTCCGCGCGAGCGGATCGTTGCGCTGCGCGAGCGCGCGAGCGCGGCGGTGAAGGGGTGATCGCGGCGAGCTTCTAGCGCCCAGTCGTCGATCATCGATCCGCGTAGCGTTTGGCGAGCGCGAGGTCCTGCCGCAGTTGCTCCGCAGTGTGGCGCGGCCCGTAGCCGGGCGTGTCGCGCTGTATCCGCCATCCCTCCTCGAGCGGGCCCGCGTCGACGGTGTCGAAGCCGAACTGGTCCAGCAGGTGCGTGACCGCCTTCTTGGCCGCGGGGTCGTGGCCGGCGATGACCAGGGCGCGACGATTCTTCGAGCCCGCCGGCAGTCCGTCGGTGGTGAGCTGGGCCGCATGGATGTGGTTGAAGGCCTTCACGACCCTTGACTTCGGCAGGTGCGCCTGGAGGAGCTCGGACGTCGTCGTGGTCTCACGGTCGAGTTCGGGGATGTGACCGTCTCGCTCAGGGTAGTAGTTGTTGGTATCGATGACGATCTTGCCGGCCAGCGGCTCGACAGGCACCTGGCGGTAGTTCTTCAGAGGGATCGTGACGACCACGATGTCTCCCGCTTGCGCCGCCTCGAACGCGGTCCCGGCCCGGGCTCTGGCCCCGAGCTCCTCGACGAGAGCGGACAACGTCCGCGGCCCGCGAGAGTTGCTGAGCACCACGTCGTAGCCGGCCGCGACCGCGAGCCGCGCGACCTGACTTCCGATGTGTCCCGAGCCGATGAGGCCGATCGTAGCCATTCGAGTCCTCCGATCCGAACCAGTATGCCTCGTTCCCTCGCGAACATGCGTCCGCCGCGCGGGCGGTCGAGCGCGTCGGCAAACGGCGTGCGCCGGCAACTCCGTCCGGACGGAGTCGTCAGTGCGTCTTGATCCGGAGCGCGAACGCGTAGGGGCTTGGCGCGGCACCGGGCAGCTGGGCATGGAGGCCCGCCGCGTCGCGCGCCCACTTGACCGCCGCCTTCGAGCCCACGAGCTCGACCCCCTTGATCTCGCCCGCGAGGCTCGACTGTCCGCGGCCGAGCGACGCTATCGTCAGCTTCCCGTCCGCCGGCCAGGCGAGCACGATCGCGTAGAGCAGGTCGTCACGTGTCGTGAAGCGGACGTCCTGCGCGGTGAAAGGCTTCCGCTTCGTGTCGCTGAAAGGCCCCTCGGCCACCTCGGTCGGGCCCTCGCCGAAGACCGCGAACGGCCGCGTCCCGTAGATCGCCTCGCCGTTCACGGCGAGCCACGCGCCGATCTCGCGCAGCATCTTCTCTTCGGGCTCGGCGATCGTCCCGTCGGGCCGCGGCCCGATGTTGAGCAGCAGGCTGCCGTTCTTGCTCACGATGTCGACGAGGTCGTCGACGATCGAGTCGGTGTCCTTGTACTGCTGGTTCGCGACGTAGCCCCAGGAGTTCTTGGAGACGGACGTGTCGTTCTGCCAGTAGAGCGGCCGGAGCTTCGAGAGCTGCCCGCGCTCGACGTCGAGGACACCCGCGGTGTCGGGGAAGGAGTCGCCGCCGTGCTTCTTGTAGTTGATCGCGACGCCCTTCCGCCACTCGGCGCCGCGGTTGTAGTAGTAGGCGGCGAAGCGCTGCAGGTGGCCGTGAACCGGCGGCTGCGCGATCCACCAGTCGAACCACACGAGCTGCGGCTGGTACTTGTCGACGAGCTCGGCCGTCCGCGCGAGCCAGTCGTCGAGGAACTCCTTGGTGGGCGGCGTCTCGCCCTGCTCGGAGGCCTCGCGGTCGGCGGCCGGCCCGTAGAGCCCGGCGAAGCGCCGGTCGCGCACATCCGAGTCGAGCTTCATCCCGGCGCCGTAGTACCACCAGTTCTCGACGCGGTGGGACGAGACGCCCAGGACCAGCCCCTCGGCGCGTAGCGCCTCGGCCAGCTCGCCGACCACGTCGCGCTTCGGCCCCATCTTGGCGGCGCACCAGTCGGTGAAGCTGCAGTCGTACATCGGAAAGCCATCGTGGTGCTCCGCCACCGGCACCACGTAGCGCGCGCCCGCGGCCTTGAAGAGCCGTGCCCACGCCCGGGCGTCGAACCTCTCGGCCCGGAACATCGGGATGAAGTCCTTGTAGCCGAAGCTCCAGGGCGGCCCGAACGTCTCGACGTGGTGCCGGAACGTCCGGTCCTCGGGCCGATACATGTTCCGCGGGTACCACTCGTTGCCGAAGCCCGGCACCGAGTAGACCCCCCAGTGGATGAAGATCCCGAACTTCCCGTCGAGGTACCACTGCGGCACCTGGAACTTCTCGAGCGAGGCCCACTCGGCCGCGAACGGCCCCTGGGCGACTCCGGCGTCCACCCGCCGCACGGCCTCGGCGACTTTCTCCTGGAGGGACTGTGCTTGGGTTGAAGGCACGAGAACGAGAGCGATCAGGCACGCCGCGGCTCGGCTCGCTCGGCTCACGGCGCGGAGTCTATCGCCTTCCTCTTTCGAGAAGGCGAAAGCGGTGACGAGGACTTCAGCCGGCGTCGGGAGGCGCGGGTTTGGGAGCAGGAGCGGGCGGATCCGGCCAGAACCGGCCCAGCTCGAGCTCGATCGCCTCGAAGGGATGGATCCGCACGACGTCGGAATCGACGCAGACTCCCACGATCGTCCAGGCGCCGTCTCGGAGCCGCAGCACTTCGAGCGTGCGCTCGACGGGATCGACGAGCCAGGAGTGCGCCACTCCCGCCTCCGCGTAGATCCGCAGCTTGCGGCTGCGATCGTTCTTCTGGGTGGACGGCGACAGCACCTCGCACACCCAATCGGGCGCCAGTGTGAAGTAGGCCTCCTCAGGAATCGCGGGCAGTCGCTCGCGACGCCAACCGGCGAGGTCGGGTACCACGACGTGGTCGCCGAAGTGAATCTCGGGCTCGTCGAGGATCCACCAACCCCCGGGGCCTCCGGGCCCGTCGTCGAAGGGCTGAAGGAGTCCGCCCAGGCGCGACGACGCAACCGAGTGCCTCGGCGTCGGCCTCGGGCTCAGCACGAGCTCGCCGTCCAGGATCTCGGCGACCTTGTTCTCGGGCGCGTTCAGCACGTCGTCGTAAGTCGCGCGCTTCATGTTCGGAGGCTCCGCAGGGACCGGCCTCGACCAGTCTATGCCCCCGCTCCAAAGAGCCGCAACGTTCTGCCCGCTCGCCATTCCGCACCTCCAACGGGGCGGATGCTCGCGCGTCGAATGGACAGCGAAGGTCCGTTTACGGCTCGATCTCCCAGGGACGCTCCCAGGACCGGGGGCTGGCCGCTCCCACACCCGGGACGCGATGCCGGGGCGCCAGGCCCCCTCGAGAGCAGCTGGTTTACACTCGTCAAGATACTTTACGGTACGGGCTCAGGACGCCCTGAGCCGAGGAACTCCTTGGTATCGCATGCATGATCGTGCAACACGTTGTGGGCGCGAGACATGTCAGCCGAACCCAAGCTGCCCCGACGCAATTTGTCCGGTCGGCATGGATGTTGCCCTAGGAAGGGTAGTGGTCGCAGTACGTCGCTGAGACGATGCCTCCAAGAGGTACAGAATATGACTAGAGTGCGAGCAATTTTTACCACGGTACTGGTCTTTTCGTCGCTTCTCCTCCTACCCGTGGGGCCGGCGGCGGCAATCCCCTCTATCGTCTTTGACCAGACCCTGCCTCTGATTGCGGGAACCGTGAGCTGGGCCGGCGGGTCGGCGCCTCTTGTCGGCACGAACATTGTGTTCAAGACAGTCACCGGAATTGAGACACCAGCCAACGCCGGATCCACGCTCTCCTGTGTTGGCGACTGCTTTCTCAACTTCGTGACGGGGAGCTATGCGGGGGGAGGAGTCTGGAATCCCGGGGGGACCTTCATCCTGACTGGGGACCTCGGGGGCATTGCCGATTCCGGGACACTTCTCACCGGAACCTGGACCTCGCCTGTGATTCGATCCGGCGGGGGGTCCCTTTCGATCTTCAATGGCGAAGGGTCCGACACAAAAGACCCTGCCCTGCTCGCCTACTTTGGCTACCCTGCCGACTTCCCCTTCAACTTCGCGAACACCGAGATCGCGGCTCTAGGTCCAATCTCCGGCGCGTTCAGTGTGGTCGTGAGCAACGCCGACATCTCCAACATTGCTTCTCCGATACCTGAGCCCGGAACAGTGCTCCTGCTCGGCAGCGGGATCTCGGCGCTGGCGCTGCGGCGCCGTCGCAAGAGCTAGCTGGCCCGCTAGCCAGACGTCGAGCGAGAGCCCCTGCGGCTTGGGCCGCAGGGGCTTCACGTTTGTAGGCCGCGCGTGAGCGAATCTCCGTAACACCGACTGGCAAGTAACCAGCGGAGAGCCCCTTGATGACTCGCGCGGCAGCACCGACCTCCACGGCGGCTGGCAGAAGGGCTGCGAGCAGGTGGCCGAGCACCTTCAGCAGGAGGCCGTCGGCCGCTGCCTGCTCCTGACGGACGGCCTCGCGCTCGCGCCGCAGCGGCTACGTCGCGACCGAGGTTGACGACGCGCCGGAGAACGTGGCCCGCATCAAACGCGCCTTCAACCCGCTGTCGCCGCTCCTGGTGACAGGAAGACGCGGGGCGAGGGGATCGGCTTCCGGCGGCGCGGCGAAGGAGGTCGAGGCCTGGCTTGCGCATCGGCTCGGCGCTGCCGAGGGGAAGGGGCGGCGCTGAGCTGACGGGGCCCTTCGGAGCTCTCTCGGACGATTGGGACTAGTCTTGCCGCGAGCGGCGCCAGGCGGTGAGGACGCGGTCCACGAAAGGGCCGGCGAGGCCCAAGGAGTTGCGGTAGTCGAGGGCTTGCTCGATCCGTCGCGGCGAGAGCCGGGCGCGGATCTCGGGATCGCGGCGGACCGCGTCCTGGAAGGGCACGCCGCGCTTCAGGCAGTCGCGGTGGAGGCGGCGGACCAGCTCGTGAGCCTGGCCGCGGCCGAGCTCCGGGGCGAGGGCCATCATCACCGCTTCGGAGAGGACGACGCCGCCGGCGCGGTCGAGGTTCCGGCGCATGTTCTCGGGCTTGACGACCAGGGTGCTCAGCAGGCGCTCGCTGATCTTGAGCTGGGCCGAGAGCAGCAGGCAGACCTCCTGCGGGAAGGCCCAGGAGGTCTCGCCCTGGCGGTGGTCGTCCTCCCACTCGGCGTGGACGTACTCGAGCATCAGCGGCGCGCGCGAGCGCAGCAGGCGCCCGAGCAGCACGACCGAGCCCGAGGCGACCGGGTTGAGCTTGTGCGGCATCGCGGAGCTGCCGACCTTGCCCTCGGCGAACTCGGCGAGCTCGTCGACGTCGGTGAGCTGGAGGTTGTAGACGTTCTGGGCGATCTTGCCGAGCGTCGCCGAGAGCAGCGCGGCGAGCAGGAAGAACTCGGCGAAGCGGTCGCCCGCCGTCTTGACCGGCAGGCGCGGGACGCCGAGGCCGAGCCGGTGCATCAGCCGCCGCTCGACGCGCAGGCCGCGGCGCCCGAGCGCGGCGAGCGTGCCGACGGCGCCGCCCCACTCGCCGACCAGCACGCGCGGACGGCTCGCCTCGAGCCTCTCGCGGTGGCGCATCAGCTCGTCGAGCCAGGCCGCGCACTTCCAGCCGAAGGTCACCGGCAGCGCGTGCTGCCCGTGGGTGCGGCCGGCCATCAGCGTGTCGCGGTGGCGGGCGGCGAGCCGGGCGAGCGCGCGCTCGACGCCGTCGAGCTGGCGCAGGATGACGCCGCAGCTCGCCTTGATCTGCTGCGCCGTTGCGGTGTCGATGACGTTCTTGCTCGTCGCGCCCCAGTGGACGTAGGCGGCCGCCGACGCCGGCAGCCGGGCGCGGAGCGCGTTCACGAGCGGCACGACAGGGTTCCAGGTGCGGTCGAACTCGCGGCGCATCGCGCGGAGGTCGATGCGCTCGACCTTCGCGGCGCGGGCGATCGCGCGCGCCGCGGCCCTCGGCACCAGGCCGAGCTCGGCCTCGACCTGCGCGAGCGCCGCCTCGACGTCGAGCCAGCGCTGGATGGTGGCGCGGTCGTCCCAGATCGCGCGCATCTCGGGCGTGCCGTAGCGGTCGCGCAGGTAGAAGGAGTCGAAGGCGCTCGCCGCCATCAGCCGCGAGACTACCATGCTAGATTCCGGCCCATGGACTCGAGCTTCCGGAGCTTCCTCGAGAGCGAGCTCGCCGCGATCCGCGCGCAGGGTCTGTTCAAGGAGGAGTGGCCGATCCTCGGCGCGCAGGGGCCCGAGATCCGGGTCGAGGGGCGCGCCGAGCCGGTGCTGAACTTCTGCGCCAACAACTACCTCGGGCTCTCGAGCCACCCTGAGCTGCTGAAGGCCGCGCACGCCGCGCTCGACCGCTGGGGCTACGGGATGTCGAGCGTGCGTTTCATCTGCGGCACCCAGGGCCTGCACCTCGAGCTCGAGAAGCGCATCGCCGCGTACCTCGGGATGCAGGACGCGATCCTGTACGCCGCGTGCTTCGACGCCAACGGCGGGGTGTTCGAGCCGCTGCTCGGCGCGGACGACGCGATCCTCACCGACCAGCTCAACCACGCCTCGATCATCGACGGGGTGCGGCTTTGCAAGGCGAAGCGCTACGTCTACGCGAACGCCGACATGGGCGACCTGGAGGCCAAGCTCCAGGAGGCGCAGGCGAGCCGCTTCCGCTTGATCGTGACGGACGGCGTCTTCTCGATGGACGGCAGCGTGGCGCCGCTGCCTTCGATCTGCGACCTCGCCGAGCGCTACCGCGCGAGCGTGCTGGTGGACGACAGCCACGCGACCGGCTTCATGGGGCGCACCGGGCGCGGGACCTGGGAGCACCACGGCGTCGGCGGCCGCGTGGACCTCATCACCACCACGTTCGGCAAGGCGCTCGGCGGCGCGCTCGGAGGCTGCACGGCGGGCTCCGCCGAGGCGATCGGCATGCTGCGCCAGCGCAGCCGGCCGTACCTGTTCTCGAACGCGCTCGCGCCCGCGGTGGTGGGCGCCACGCTGCGCGCGCTCGAGCTCTTGGAGTCGAGCACCGAGCTGCGCGACCGGCTCGAGGCCAACACCCGGAGCTTCCGCGAGCGGATGGCCGCGGCGGGCTTCGAGATCAAGCCGGGCGTCCACCCGATCGTGCCCATCATGTTCTCGCGCTTCGCGCCCGACGATGCGCCGCTCGCGCAGCGCTTCGCGCGCGCTCTCCTCGACGAGGGGATCTACGTCAAGGGCTTCTTCTTCCCGGTCGTGCCGAAGGGGCTCTCGCGGATCCGCGTCCAGCTCTCGGCGGCACACCAACCGGAGCACATCGACCGGGCGGTCGCGGCCTTCGCAAAGGTGGGCAAGGCGCTCGGCGTTCTCGCCTGAGCATCGGCCGGTCGGCGTCCGGAACGCTGCCACCGGTCGAGGAGTCGCGGTCATCGCCGATGGATGTAACTCCCACAATGGGGCTAACAACAGGCCCCCGAGTGGGTTAGGCCGGCCGTTCCTGGCGCGGTTCCCGGGCGCAGGATTTGCTTCGCCGCACCCCATGTTCCAGGCCGTTGCCTTCTTCGTACCGCTGCTCCTGGCACTCGCCGCCCAGGCTCAGGCGCCGGCACTCCAGCACGACGCGGTCGACTGCATCGTCGCGGGGAGGTTCGCGGTCATCCCGGCCTGCTTCGAGCCCGCCAACCAGGTGGCTCGCGCGCGGGTCTACTTCCAGGCCGAAGACTCGCCGTCCTGGTACTACGTCGACGTGAAGGCGCAGGGCGCATCCTGCTGGTCGGGGATCCTGCCCAAGCCCTCGCGCGCGCTCGTGAACCGCCACGTGCGGTACTACGTCGAGGTGATGACGCCGAGCCTGGAGGCGACGCGGACGAGGGACAACGAGGCGCTCGTGGTCCGTTCGGCGGAGGACTGCCACGCGCCGGTGGTGGCCGCGATCTCGTCCACCGGGCCCGCCGCCGTGCTGCCGTCCCTGCCCGGAGGCTTCTCGATCGGCGGACTGTCGGTACCGCTCGTGGTGGCAGGAGCTGGCGGCGCCATCGGGGCGGGTGCCGTCGTGGCGCACCCGGGAGGTGGTGCGGGGCCCGCGCCGGCTCCCACTCCCGGGCCCGTCGGCTCGCCGTCGACCCCGACCCCCGTCCCCAGCCCGACTCCAGGCGCGACGCCCTCGCCGGGTCCCACGCCCTCGCCGGGACCGTCGCCGTCCCCCGGCCCTTCGCCCTCGCCGTCCCCGACTCCGCCGGCCGCGCAGTTCACGCTCAGCGTGTCCCGCCAGGGAGGCGGCTCGGGCTCCGTCAGCAGCGCCCCGGCCGGCATCAGCTGCGGCGCCAGCTGCTCCGCGGACTACCCGGCGGGAACCCTGGTGACGCTCACGCCGCAACCCGACGCGGGCTCCGTCTTCGTGGGCTGGTCGGGAGCGTGCACCGGCACCGGTGCGTGCAGCGTGCCGATGGACGCCGCGCGGAGCGTCGGCGCGCAGTTCGAGCTGCAGCGGTTCACGCTCACGGTTGTCAAGACGCCGCTCGGCCTCATCCTAGGCAGCGTCGCCAGCACACCCGCCGGCATCGCCTGCGGTCTGCTGTGCGCGAGCGCCTCGGCCTCGTTCCCGAGCGGCACGGTGGTGTCCCTGACCGCCCAGCCGATCCTCACGGCGAGCTTCAAGGGCTGGGGCGGAGACTGCACCGGCTCGGGCACGTGCGTGGTGAGGATGGACGGCGACCGGAACGTGACGGCGAGTTTCGCGCTGCTCGGCCTCGTGGCTCCGCAGCATGACGCCGCCGCCAGCCCGGGCGCGCCGACGCTGCTGAGCTCGCTCGGCGTGCGCGGCGGCCGGGGGGAAGTGGCCTTCAACGGCAGCTCCGTGCTCACCACGCGCGAGGGGGAGGGGCAGGTCGCCTTGCACCCCCAGCCGGGAGACAACCTCGTGGAGGCCCGGCTGGTCGAAGGCCAGAGCGGGGGGCTGTGGCAGTTCGAGATCGTCGAGCGCCAGGGCGCGGAGGCTCGAGGGCTGCGCGTGGTGTCGGGGGAGCTGGCCGCTATCGGTCCCGGCTCGATCACGTTTCGGCTGTCCGGCCGCGCCGGCGAGCGCGTGGCGTTCGTGTTGACGGGGGCGCGGAACGAGAGGTGACGGCCTCGCGGCGGCCGCGGGCGGCTCAGGGCCAGTAGCGTCGGTAGTAGTGCCCGGGGTCGAGCGGCTTCGTCTTCTCCGCGCGCGCGAAGAACGACTCGAGCCGCCGGCGGGCCGCCGGCGTGTCGCGCCGCCGGAGCTTTCTGCCGCCCCACACCGCCAGGACGGCGACGAGGATCGCGAGCAGCGCGACCAGGAGCGCGGCCAGTCTCATGAGGCGGGGGAGTATACCTTGACCCCCCGGAGCCGGGTTCCTAGAATCCCCGGCATGTCCGAGGACCGGCTTCGTCTCGAGTCGCTCTCCGTGCTCGGCGGTCCGCTCCACGGACGCCGGTACGACCCCGAAGAGGTTGTCGGCGAGGTGCTGATCGGCTCGGACTCGAGCTGCCACCTGGTGCTCGACCTGCCGACGATCAGCCCGATCCACGCGAAGATCTGGACGGACCTCGGCGACTCGCGCGTGAAGGACACGAGCGCGCCGCGCGGCGTCTTCGTGAACACGGAGCGCGTCGTGGGCGAGGCGCTCGTCGACGAGGGCGACGTGCTGTGGCTCGGCGCGCCGCAGGAGCCGGGCAGCGTGTGCGTGCGGCTCGTCTTCAAGCCGTGGGTCGAGAGGCTGCCGGGGATGGCCGCCGAAGCGGTCGCGGCCCAGCCGCCGCAGGACCGCTTCCTCGCGGAGACGCCGGCGGACGACTCCGCGGCCGACGCCCCTGCCGTCGCCGCGGAGGCCGAGAGGGAGCCGATCTTCGACGAGTCGTCGTTCGGGTCGTCGGAGCCGCCTCCGCCCGCTTCCGAGCCGAGCGCAGCGGCTTCGACCGAGGAGCCGCCGTCCGTTGACGAGCCGGTCGCAGCCGAACCCCCGGCGTCCGAGGAAGACCCGTTCTTCGTCGTCGGCTCGCCGGAGGCCTCTGCCGCCGCCCCGGCCGCGCCGTCCGAAGAGGCGGTCCCTGCGCTCGGGCCGGAGGCGACGTCACCACCCACCGTGGATCTGTCGACCGAGCCTGCCATGAAGACGCCTGAGCCTGCCATGGAAGCCCCGCCCGCGCCCGAACCCCCTTCCCCCTCCAGTCCTGTCGAGGAGGCGGCCCCGGCTCCCGCATTCGTGGTCGGCGACGAGGCCGACGCCTTCAGCGTCGAGCCGCCTCCCCCCGAGGGGCCCGCGGAGCCAGCGCCTGCGCCGACCGACGACGAGTGGGCGTTCAGCGAGCCGGCAGCCGTGGCACCTGCGGCCGACGACGAGTTCTTCGTGGCCGGCGGTTCGGCCGAGCCCGTGGAGCAGGAGCTGGAGACCGTCGAGGCGGCGTTCGTGGTCCCGGAGCCTGAGCCCGAGCCGGCGGCCGGCGGGTTCGTGGATGCCGCATTCCTGGACCTGCCGCCGCTCGAGCCGACCGGAACGGCTTCACCGGTCGAGCTGACCCCCGCGCCGGCACCACCGCCCGCTGTTCCCCTGCCGGCCGCCGCCGCTCCCAGGGCGCAGACGCCGCAGGCTTCGCCGGCGCCGCCAGTCGCGCAGCCGGCCGCCGCGCCCCCGGCTGGCGCCGCGCCGTCGTCCGGCACTCCGGCGAGCGAGCCGCCGGCGACGACGGCCCCGAAGTCGGCCGATGCGCCCGAGCCGCGAGCCGCTGCGAGCGCGCCACGCCCGCAGCCGGCGGCGCGCCGCCCCGCAGCCTCACCCGGCGCGCGACGTCCGGCGGCCGCGCGTTCCGCGCCGTCGGCGCGCGGCGCGAAGCGTAGTGGTGCGAGCTGGGCGCGGCCCGCCGGGCTGGGCGCGGCGGGCCTGCTGATCGTGATCGCGCTCGGCTTCGGCGCGATGAAGCTCTTCGGGGGAGCGATCCGGCTCGACTCGGTCGAGCCGAAGCGCGTCCGCGTCGGCCAGCGCGCGACGCTCACCGGCTCGGGCTTCGGCACGACACCGGCGGCGCAGACCGTGACGTTCGGGGACCGCGAGGCGAAGGTGCTGCAGGCCGCGCCGGGCCGGCTGGAGATCGAGGTGCCCGAAACGGTCGTCGCGGCCGGGGGCGAGAGCCGCGTGCCCGTCGCCGTGCGCGCGAAGGGACGGACCTCCGCGCCCGTCGAGGTCACGGTCTTCCAGGGCCCACGACTGCACGGCATCGCCCCGGGCGCGGCGATGCCGGGCGAGGAGGTGCTGCTCGCCGGGGCGGGGTGGGGGATCGGCGCCACCGTGCGGTTCGGCTCGGCGCCGGCGCAGACGCTCGACGTGCAGTCCACGCAGATCCGCGCGATCGTGCCCCAGGTCGGTGCCGCGGGGACCGAGACGACCGTGGTCGTGACCGTGGCCGGCGTGGACTCGAACGCGGCCCCGTTCGTCGTGGGGCACCTGCCGGTGGTCTCGGGCGTCCAGCCCCAGGAAGCGGTCGAGGGCGACGTGGTCAGCCTGTCCGGGAGGGGCTTCGACGCGAGCGCAGGACGCAACGAGGCGCGGGTCGGCGGCGTCCCGGCGCTCGTGGTCGCGGCGACCGGCGAGTCGCTGCAGCTCGTGGTCCCGCGCCTGCCGCCGGGCGAGGCCACGCGCACCATCGAGCTGCGCGTGCCGGGCTCGAGCAACGTCGGCGTCGCGCAGCTCCGCCTCAAGCCCGCGCCGAGCGTCGTGGATTTCCGCTTCGTGGCCGAGCCGTTCACGCCGTCGCCGGGACGCCCGCACGCGCTCGTCGCGACCGGGCTCGGGCCCGCCTTCGTGCTCGCCGCCTCGGGCGGCCGCAGCGCGGCGGAGCGCGCGGCTGCGGCCGCGGAGCGGCTGAACGCGGCGGCCGATCCGCTGCGGACGACGCTCGGCCTCACGCTCGAGGCGCGCGGGCTCGACACGAGCCCGGTGATCGGCCTCGCCGGGCGCCCGGAGCCGCTCCTCGAGGTGAGCGAGGAGGACGCGGCCGCGTACAACGAGGACTGGACCGGCCTGCGCGGCCGCGGCGGCCCCGTGACGCGGGCCCGCCTGGCGCGCTGGTGGGAGGCGCTCGGTCGCGACATCGTGCTGCTGACGCTGCGCCGGCAGGCGCCCCAGAACGCGGCGGCGCTCGCGCCGGAGGGCCGAGCGCTCGGGCAGCTCTTCGATCTCGCGCAGCGCGGGGGATCGGCGGGCATCCCGCGCCAGCTCGTGGACGACGCGCGCCCGCCGCTCAAGGAAGCCCTGCACCTGCTCGGTTTGCGGGTGCCACCTACGGTGACGGCGAGCGCGACCCCGGGGACTCCCGCCGCCGTGGCCGCCGCGGCCGCCGTGCCGACGCCGCCCCCGCTGCAGCTGGACGGCAACTGGGGCGGCAGCCAGGTGGAGCAGAGCCAGCGCACGTACTTGACGGTCGTCTTCCGCGGCAACGGCGGCAGCGTCGCCTACGAGGGCGGCATCACCTTCACCGTGCCGATGCTGACGATCGAGAAGCCGCGCCGCGACCAGGTGCGCTTCAGCGTCCAGATCCGCGGCGGCCTGCGCCACTACGCGGGACAGTGGGACGGCGAGGCGATCAGCGGCAGCGTCTCAACGGACGCCGCCGGCAAGAACGGGGTCGCGACGTTCGAGCTGCGGAGGCGCTAGGCGACCGTCACCTCTTTGCAGAGGTAGACGTCCTGGATCGTCTGCAGCAGCTTGGCGCCTTCCGCCATCGGGCGCTGGAAGGCCTTGCGGCCCGAGATCAGCCCCATCCCGCCGGCACGCTTGTTGATCACCGCCGTCTTCACGGCCTCGGCGAAGTCGTTCTCGCCCGAAGCGCCGCCGCTGTTGATGAGGCCCGCGCGGCCCATGTAGCCGTTCGCGACCTGGTAGCGGCAGAGGTCGATCGGGTGATCGGTCGCGAGCTCGGTGTAGATGCGCGTGTCCGTCTTGCCGTACGGGTTCTCCTTGCTGCTGATCGCGTTGTAGCCGCCGTTGTTCTCCGGCAGCTTCTGCTTGACGATGTCGGCCTCGATCGTCACGCCGAGGTGGTTGGCCTGGCCCGTGAGGTCGGCCGAGACGTGGTAGTCCTTGTCCTTCTTGAACGCGGGGTTCCTGAGGTAGCACCAGAGCACGGTCGCGAGCCCCATCTCGTGAGCGATCTGGAACGCCTGCGAGACCTCGACGATCTGGCGCGCGGACTCGGGCGAGCCGAAGTAGATCGTGGCGCCGACCGCGACCGCGCCCATGTCGCGCGCCTGCTTCACCGACGCGAAGAAGATCTGGTCGAACTTGTTCGGGTAGGTGAGGAACTCGTTGTGGTTGAACTTCACGAGGAACGGGATGCGGTGCGCGTACTTGCGCGCCACCGAGCCCAGCACGCCGAGCGTCGAGGCGACCGCGTTGCAGCCGCCTTCCATCGCGAGCTTCACGATGTTCTCGGGGTCGAAGTACATCGGGTTCTTGGCGAACGACGCTCCGGCCGAGTGCTCGATGCCCTGGTCGACCGGCAGGATCGAGACGAAGCCGCTGCCCGCGAGCCGGCCGTTGGCCAGGAGCGCCTCCAGCGAGCGCAGCACCGGCGTCGGCCGGTCGGAGCCGGCGTGGACCTCGTCCACCCAGCGCGGGCCGGGCAGGTGCAGGCTGGACTTGGGGATGCCCTTGCAGGCGTGGTCGAGGAGGCCGCGCGCGTCCGCGCCCAGGTACTCCGCGATCTTGTCGATACCGCTCGCCGTACTGACCGTCGTCATGGATTGCCTTCCTTCGTCAATTGAGCCGTGAGGCCTTGAACCTGAGCTCGGCCACGTGCGCCTGGAGCTCCTCCGCGTCCTTCGCCCGCGGTGCCAGCGCGAGGTAGCCCTCGAGGTCGCGCGCCGCGACGGCGTAGCAGTCGAGCGCGGCGTAGAGCACGCCGCGGTCGCGCAGGTCCTCGGCGCTCTGCGGCGCCAGCGCCACCAGCAGGTCCACCGCGCGCAGCGCGCGCGCCTTGTCCTCGTCGCGCAGGTGGATCGCCTTCAGGTTGCGGAGCACGCGCTCGATCATCTCCTTGTGCCCGCACGGCCGCAGCATCCGCGGCTCGAGCTTGACCTTCCCGTTGAAGATGCGGTCGAGCCGCTGCTGGCAGTCCCTCTCCGAGAGCAGGGCACCGCCGTGGAACGGGTCGATCAGCAGGCTGCGCGCGGGCGTCTGCACCCGCACCACGAAGTGGCCCGGCAGCCCGACGCCCTCCACGTCGAGCCCGCCGCGCCGCGCGACCTCGATGTAGACGAGCGACAGCGTGATCGGGATCCCGGTGCGCCGGTCGAGCACCTCGTTCAGGTAGCTGTTGCGCGCGTCGTAGTACTGCTCGGTGTTGCCGCGGAAGCCCAGCTCCTGGAACAGGTAGTGGTTGAGCGCCATCACCGCGCGCTCCGGCCGCTGCTCGTCCTCGAGCCGCGCGCGGAGGGCGCGGCCCATCTCGTCGAGGCGCACCTGGTAGGCGCGCACGTCGAGCCCGTCGTACTCCTGGGCCGCGATGAGCAGCGCCGCCTCGGCCAGGCCCACCTCGGCGTCGGGCCGCGCCAGCAGGTCCTCGAGCCGGGTGCGTGGGGGCGGCGGGGCGGGTGAGCTGCGCATGAGGGCGGGCGCTTTCAAAGCGCGGATTATAACAGGCGGGGATGGCGCCCCGACCCTCGGCCTCACCTCAGGCGGGGACGGGCGCGGGCGCCGGCAGCGGCGACAGGCCGAGCGCCTCGCGCACGCGCGGCGCCACCACCTCGCCCGCGAGCGTCAGCCGGCTGTCGCGCACGATCTCGTCCTCGTTCGAGGCGGCGGCGAGCTCGCCCTGCTTCGTCATGTTGAGCACGAAGTTGGCGAGGTTCTTCGAGTAGAGCTGGCTCGCGTGGTACGGGATCGCGGTCGCCAGGCTGAGCGGTGCCACGACGCGAGCGCCACCGGCCTCCACCTCGCGGCCGGGCTCGCTCGCCTCGCAGTTGCCGCCCTGCTCCGCGGCGAGGTCCACGACCACCGACCCGGGGCGCATGCCGCGCAGCATCTCGCGGGTGACGAGCACCGGCGCCTTGCGGCCGGGCACGGCGGCCGCGGCGATCACGATGTCGCTCTCCGCCACCACGCGCCCCAGCAGCTCGCGCTGGCGCCGGTAGAAGGCCTCGTCCTGGGCCTTGGCGTAGCCGCCCTTGTCCTCTGCTGCCTGGGTCTCGAGCGGCAGCTCCACGAACTTGGCGCCCAGGCTCTGCACCTGCTCGCGCACGGCGGGCCGCACGTCGTAGGCCTCGACCACGGCGCCGAGCCTGCGCGCGGTGGCGATCGCCTGCAGCCCGGCGACGCCCGCCCCGATCACGAACACGCGCGCCGGAGCGATCGTGCCGGCCGCGGTCATCATCATCGGCATCATGCGCGGCAGGCGGTCGGCGGCGAGCAGCACGGCCTTGTAGCCGACCAGGCTGGCGGTGGAGCTGAGCGCGTCCATGCTCTGCGCGCGCGAGATGCGCGGGACGAGCTCGAGCGCGAACGAGGTGAGCCCGCGCGCGGCGATCGCCTT
Organism: uncultured Acidobacteriota bacterium; assembly: GCA_963740655.1. Classification (GTDB taxonomy): domain Bacteria; phylum Acidobacteriota; class Vicinamibacteria; order Fen-336; family Fen-336; genus DATBSL01. Next base: position 496,624 of record CAVUFF010000006.1, on the reverse strand, counting down.
GGCCCCCTCGGGCCGCTGCAGCGGGTCGAGGAACCCGACCAGCACGTGCCGGGGACCGAGCCGGTCGAGCGCCGCGCGGTCGTGGGCCGCGGCGAAGGAGCGCACGGACAGGATGAGGCCGGCGCTTTCCAGCACCTCGTCGCGCCCCGCGAGCCTCGCTCCCTTCTGTGCGAACTGCTCGTCCGGAAATCCGGCGTCGACGCCCGCTCCGGCTTCGACGAGCGTCTCGAGGCCGGCCTTCGCCAGCGCCGGCACCACGGCCGGCACGATCGCGACCCGCGTCTCTCCGGGCCAGGTCTCCTTGAGGACTCCGGCCTTCAAAGCCGCCTGCCGCGGGCGTGTCGTCCCATGCCGGGAACATACACGAGGCCCGCCCTTTCCGCGAGAGCCGCGCAAGCCGCTCGTGACGAGCCGAACGGACTACGCGCTCGCCACTCTACTGGACGTCGATCTCCCCGCAGCGCGAGCCGTTCGGGTCCACGGGCGTGTCCTCGGAGGCGCAGGCCTCGTACGGTCCCTTGGCCCTGGCCACGGTCATGAACTGCTCCGTGGGGTGGTCCACGCAGACCGTGGGGTCGGTGCCGCACACCACGTCCTGGTAGTACCAGGTCGGCCCCCAGCGGCCGGTCTCCGAAGACATCCCCGTCACGAGGTAGTCGCAGGCGACGCGATCCGGAGTGCCTTCCATGCGCGTGTCGCAGAACTTCCAGTCGCCGAAGCCGACCTTTTCGCAGTAGCCGTTCACGTTGGGCACGATCGGCTTCGAGTCGAGGATGGTGCGGTTGCCGTCCACCGCGTGGATCTTGAGCTGCATGCGCAACATGGGCGGTGGCGTCGGGTCGGGACACACCATCCCCGCGGGCAGCGTGATCGCGCTCGAGGGCGTGGGGGTCGGGCCGGGAGTCGGGCTCGAGGAGACGACCACGACGGGGCTGCGGCTCGCGGTCGTTGTCGTGCCGCCGCCGCCACAGCCACAGGAGAAGAGCGCCAGGCCGAGGGCCGCGCAAGCGTAGGCTCGAGTTTGGCTCATACACGTCTCCCTGGAACAAGACATCAGATAAAACGTTAGGCTCTGACGCCTAACTATGCAATGGAAAAAAGGAAAATCGTCACGAGAAGAGGGCCCAACGGGCCCCCGCTGGTGGCGTCGTACCGCCTGAGATGACGCAGACGCCGCTACCCGGGGGTTCTGACCCGAGCTGCCGCCGCCGCAAGCGACGGAGGGCGAGAGCGCTGGTCCGGCTAGGGACTTGGGCCGCTACCTCTGGACGTCCACCGTGCAGCAACTCCCGCTCTTGGCGCACACGGTGTACGAGCCGGTCTTGTAGACGAGCAGCGCCCAGGGGTCGCTCGGGTGGTGCGCGCAGCCGCTATCCGGCCCGGTGCAGAACTGGCCGTTCACGGTCCAGGTCGGCCCGGGCGTGCCGGTGTCCTTGGCGTTGCCGACGATCCAGTTCTCGCAGGGGACCCGCTCCGGGCTGTCCGGCGGGCGGACCGGGCAGAGCGCACGACCGTCGAAAAATCCGGCGCTCGCACAGTAGGCGCCGTCGGGCCCGACGATGGCCGTGGAGTCGAGCGTGTAGAAGTCCGGCCCATAAAGGTGGAGCTTGCAGTTCATGCGGCTGATCGGCGGCGGGTAGGGCCAGCCGCAGCCGCTGCCCGGCGCCGGCAGCCCGCCGCGGTCCACCGGAAAGTTGGCCGGAGTGCAGGTCTCGAAGTAGACGCCGTTTCGCCGCAGGTTTCCCGACTCCGTGAGCACGTCGAAGTTCTCGGAAAAGCCGTTCTCGTTCTTGATCAGGATGCGCTCGTAGGCGCCGTCGTCGGGATCGCGCTCCGAGCAGTAGCCGTTCGCCTGCAGGATCTTGACGAGGCCGTTCAGGTAGGCCTCCTTGTCGAGGACCCGGTACTGGCCCGTGCCGATGCCCGCCTCCTCCGTCTTGTCGAAGATCTGCGGCTGCTGCTGGATCAGCGTGTCCATGGCGCTGAAGAGCGCGTTCTGGAGCTTGGCGGACGTCTTCTCGCACTCGGCATTGAGGTCGCCCGCTCCGAGCGGGCACGACGCGGCCGAGGGATTCCCGCCGCCGCCGCCGGGGGTCGGCGTCGGCAAGGGCGTCGGCGTCGGGTTGTTGCCCGTCGATCCCGAGGGTGTGCCGCCGCCGCCGCAGGACAGGGTCCCGAGGCCGACGACGACCGACACGACCATCGCAAGGAGCGGCGAGCTCGAGAAGCAGCGTCTCGCCAACGGCCTGGAATATCCACTCATCGACATCACACCTCCGGTACCGAACCCGCCTGCGCGACGGGTCGTCCCCCGTGGCTCGACGATTTCCGGCCGAACAAGTCCGCTAGTCTAAGGCAGCGGACAACGAGGATCAAGGTAAAGATTTGAAAAGGCTTACTTGGTGAGGGGCGTCACCCCGCGGGGACGCAGGACCGCGTACGTCCCGAGCGCGGCCACGGGGGAATAGTGCCGCTCGAGGCACTCGCCGAAGCCGGGGATGTCCCACATGCGGCTCTCGGCCACGACGAGCGGGAAGTGCCCGGCCTCGCAGTCGCGTACGAGGCGGTCGGGCCGGAAAAGGCCGGCCTCGGTGATGAGCTGGATGCCGAAGGGCTCGACGAGCACTGGCCGGCGGTCGAGGACGAGCAGACTGAGGTTCTCGGACAGCACCGCTCCCTGGGTGTCGTGGACGAGCTTCTGCAGCGTGGCCCAGTCGCCGGCACGCTCGGGGTGCCGCAGGGGATAGGGCAGGCGGTCGAGCGAGGGGTAGGAGTAGTTCGCGACCGCGGCCGCAACCGCGGCGAGCACCGGCCAAGCCGCCCCGAGCCTCGGACGACGTGCCTCGAGCCGGCGGAGCGCCCAGGCCGCGGCCAGAACCGTGGCGAGCCAGGGCTCGAGGAAATAGTTCTGGGCCGCGCCCTCCTTGGCGATCGAGACGAGACCCGCGAGGCTCAGCAGCAGGTAGAGGAGCAGGATGCGCCCCCTCCGGTCTTCCCGCTGCGAGCCGCCGAGGACGAGCCCGGCTACGACGAGGAGCAGGAGCGGTGCTGCGATCACACCGAGCTGCAGATAGCTCTCGCGCATGCGGTCCCACTCGTAGCTCGCGGCCGCCGTGTACGTGAAGAGGTGCTTCAGCGCCTGGCCGCGCGTGGCGAGCGCCAGCAGGCCGAGGAGCGCCGCGAGCGGAATCGCATAGGCGGCGAGCGCGCGCGCGAAGCGCCGGTCGCGGGAGAGGACGAGCTCGGCCAGCACGGCGGCGGGCGCGGCGAGAGCGTTCTGCTTCGTAAAGAAGGCGAGCCAGAAGAGCGCGCAGGCCAGCCAGGGGAGCGCCTCGTCGTCGCGCGCGAGCGCCACCCCGAGGCCGGCGAGCGAGAAGGCGAGCGCCGTCGTGTCGACCCGGGCGAGCGCCGACCAGGTCGTCACGAACCAGGGCATCACGAAGAGCAGGGTGAAGGCGAGCGCCGCCGCGCGAGACGCGAGCACGAGGCGGAGGGTGCGGAACAGCAGGAGCACGAGCGCGAGCGTGGCGGCGAAGGCGACGGCTCTCGGGACGACGAGCGTCGGTCCGAACAGCCGGTGGCCCAGGGCCACGACCGAGACGAAGACCGGCGGGTAATTGGCGACCAGGAACGGGTAATCGACGAGGGCGGGGAAGTAGCTGCCGCGCTCGGCGAGGAGCGCGCCCAGCGCGAGCGTGCAGCCTTCGCCGTAGTCGCGGCTCCACGGCGAGCGCAGCTCGGCCGATGCCTGCTGCACGAAGGTGTAGCCGCCGTGGGCGAGGACCCCGGCGAGCGCCAGCGACGCGACGAAACGCAGCCTGCTCATGCGCGGACGCGCCGGCCCGCAGGCCGGCGCGTCACGCCGGGGAGAGTATCAGCCTCGGCGGCTGAGCCGCCTGTCGCGCTAGCGGCGCTCCTGGCACTCGCCGCCGCCCTTGATCGTGCAGGTGCCGCAGCGGCTGCCCGGGCGGTCCGGGTCCTGGGAGAGCGGGATGTCGGCTGCGGCGCACGCCTGGTAGCTGCCGTCCCCGCGCGTATTGACCAGGAACTGGTTGCTGTCGTGGTTCGAGCAGCCGTTCTCGCCGGGACCCGCCGTGCAGGGCCCGCCGTTGTAGGACCACGTCGGTCCCCAGCGGCCGGTGTCGCCGGCGCGCCCGACGGCCAGCATGTCGCAGGCCTCGGCCATCGGGTCGCCCTCGGTGCGCGTGAAGCAGAACTTGTCGCTGTCGCCGAAGCCCGCCTTGCCGCAGTAGCCGTCGATGTTGATCACCTGCGGGCGCGAGTCGAGCGCTCGCCGCTCGCCGCCGCTGTCGAAGATGACCTTCACCTGGATGCCGTAGAGCGGGGGCGGCGACGGCACGCAGTTGAGGCCGTTCGAAACCGGCGTCGGAGTCGGTATGGGCGTGGCAACCGGTGTCGGCGTGACGACGGGCGTCGGGCCCGAGCCGCCTCCGCCGCACCCGGTGAGAGCCATGACGGCGATTGCGGCGAGCGCCGCCTGCTGAACCTTCATCGTTCGTTCGACCTCCGCGGCGCCAGGCGCCGACATCTCGCTCGCTCATGGAGCGAGCCCGCGCATCCAGTACGACCGCCCACTCTACCGGGTGCGGAGAGGCCGGTCAATGTCATACTTTGCAATAGCTTAAGGTCGTCCTCCGTTTAGCGACGGGACAGGAAGGGGCGTTCTCATGGGCCGGCCGGTCGAGCCGCAGGCCATCGGAGAGCACATCCGGCAGCTCCGCCTGAAAAGGCACGTCTCGGTGCGCGCGTTCGCCGCCCAGACCGCCTTCTCGGCGAGCTTCATCTCGCAGCTCGAGAACGGCCAGGTCTCGCCCTCGCTCGGGTCGCTGCAGAAGATCGCCGAGGCGCTCGGCGTGACGCTCGGGGAGTTCTTCGCGACAGCGGCGAGCTCGGTGGAGGAGGACCTGATCGTCCGCCCGCGCGACCGCAGGCGGCTCGACAGCACCTGGACGGACACCCAGCTCGAGGCGCTCGGCTCGATGACGCGCAGCCGCAGGCTCGAGCCCGTGCTCGCCATCTTCGGGGCCGGCGGCAAGAGCGGCAGGAACCTGCACTCGCACTCGCACGAGGAGTTCGCGTTCGTGCTGGCGGGACGCGTCACCCTCACGCTCGGCGCCGAGGCGAGCGAGCTCGTCGCCGGCGACGCGGTGACGCTGCCGGCCCACGCCCCCCACCGCTGGGAGAACCGCGGAACCGAGCGGGTCGAGATCCTGCTCGTGGCCGCCCGCGCCCGCGGCTAGCCCCGCGCGATCGGCGGGCGCTCCGCGGCGCTCAGGCGGCCCGCCACGCGGCCTCGAACCGCCGCACGATCTCGGCCGCGGGCTCGATCGCGTCGATTCCCGCGACGCTCTTGCCGGCCTGCCAGTAGTCGCGCTCGGGCCGCTCGCGCAGCAGGCCGCGCTTCAGCGACCAGAGCGAGCGCAGCGCGTAGAAGGTCCGCATCCAGTGCTTGGTGCGGCCGCCCGCGCAGCATGAAGCGCGCGAGCGCTTCCGGCTCGCAGCCCCAGCCGCCGCACGCGACGGCGTGTCGAGCACCGCGACCGGCACGCCGGTGAGGCGCTCGGTGAGGACGACGTCCTTCTCGCCGGCCGTCGACGATCGCGCTCTTGTACGCCGCGCTCGCACGGCACTCGGGGGTCGCGATGAAGCGCGTGCCGAGCTGGGCGCCCGCGTAGCCGAGGCTTCAGCGCGCGGACGAAGTCGCGCTCGTTCCCGATTCCGCCGGCGCAAAGGACCGGCAGCCCGATCCCCGCGAGCTCGTCCACGAGCTCGTCCGCTGAGCGCGGCCCGGCGTGCCCGCCCGGCGCGGTCGTTGACGGCGATCAGGCCGTCGACGCCGCCGTCGAGCCCCTTCTCCGCCCAGCGGCGCTCGGTCACGTCGTGGTACACGACGCCGCCCAGGGGCGTGACGCGCTCGACCACCCAGCGCGGGTTGCCGAGCGACGTCACGAAGAAGCGCACGCCTTCCTCCAGCGCGATGTCGATCCAGCGCTCCATGCGGTCCCGGTAGGTCTTCGACGACTGCTCGATGAGCGCGTTCATCCCGATCGGCCGGGAGGTGAGCCGGCGGATGAGGCGCAGCCCCTCGCGGAAGTCGTGGCCGTGGACGTAGGTGAGCGAGATCGGCTGCACGATCCCGATCCCGCCCGCCTCGGAGACGGCCGCGACGAGCTCCGGGTTGCTGCAGGGGTACATGGCGCCGCAGACGAGCGGCACGCGGATGCCCGCCTGGCGCGTGAGGGCAGTCTCGGGAACGGCGCTACTCGTTGAGCGAGAGGTAGGTGTAGCCCTCGAGGGCTTCCTCGTAGCGCTTCATGAAGCGGCCCGACTCGGCCATCGTCAGGCGCTTCTCGCGCAGGGCGGCCTCCACCGAGCGGCGCACGCGCGAGATCAGGTCTTCCTTGTTGTACTGCACGTACGAGAGCACCTCGGCCACGGAATCGCCCTCGACGACGTGGTCGACCCGGTAGTCGTCGCCGTCGATCCGCACGTGGACGGCGTCGGTGTCGCCGAACAGGTTGTGCAGGTCGCCCAGGATCTCCTGGTAGGCGCCCACCAGGAACGAGGCGATCAGGTACTCGTCGCCGTTCGGGCTGTGCAGCTCGAGGAAGCCCTTCACGTCGCGCAGGTCGATGAACTCGTCGATCTTGCCGTCGCTGTCGCAGGTGAGGTCCGCGATGATCCCGCGCCGGCTGGGCTGCCTGTTGAGCCGGTGGATCGGGATCGTGGGGAAGAGCTGCTTGACCGCCCAGTGGTCGGGCATCGACTGGAACAGCGAGAAGTTGCAGTAGTAGGTGTCGGAGAGCTGTTTCTCGAGGCCCTCGAGCTCGTCGGGCACGTAGGGCAGCTCGCGCACCAGCTTGAGCAGCTTCTCGCAGGTGGCCCAGAACAGCTCCTCGACCCGCGCCCGCGCCTTGAGGTCCAGCACGCCGAGGTTGAAGGCGGTGATCGCCTCCTCCTTGATCTGCAGCGCGTCGTGGTAGCCCTCCTGGAAGTTCTTGCGCGAGATGCCGGAGTAGGTCTCCCACAGCTGGTGCAGCACCGGGTGCTCGCCCTTGCCCGGCGGCTCGGGCGCCTTGCCGCCGAGGATCTCGTTCGTCGCGAGAACGTTGTAGACCAGCACCGAGTGGTGCGCCACGAGCGCCCGGCCCGACTCGGTCACCAGGTCGGGATGCGGCACGCCGCGCGCGTTGCAGGCCTCGGCCACCTGGCTGACGATGTCGGCCGCGTACTCCTGCAGCGTGTAGTTCACGGAGGAGTGGAAGTTCGTCTGGCTGCCGTCGTAGTCGACGCCCAGCCCGCCGCCGCAGTCGAGGTAGCGCATGTTGGCGCCCAGCGCGTGCAGCTCGACGAAGATCCGACTCGACTCGCGCAGAGCGTCCTTCACCGCGCGGATGTTCGTGATCTGCGAGCCGATGTGGAAGTGGAGCAGCTGCAGGCAGTCGAGCATCCCTACCGAGCGCAGCCGGTCGACGGTGGCGACGATCTCGGCCGTGGTGAGCCCGAACTTCGAGCGGTCGCCGGTCGACTCCACCCACTTGCCGGCGCCCTTGGTGGTGAGCCGCGCGCGCACGCCGATCACGGGGCGCAGGTCGAGGTCGGCGGCGGCCGACAGGATCGTCTCGAGCTCGCCCATGCGGTCCATCGTGATCACGACGCGGCGGCCGAGCTTCTGCGCGAGGAGCGCCGTCTCGATGAAGGCGCGGTCCTTGTAGCCGTTGCACAGGATGAGCGCCTCGGGGCTCTCCTGCAGCGCGAGCGCCACCAGCAGCTCCGGCTTGGAGCCGGCCTCGATCCCCAGGTTGTAGGGGCGCCCGTACTCCATCAGCTCCTCGACCACGTGGCGCTGCTGGTTCACCTTGATCGGGTAGACGCCGCGGTAGCTGCCCTTGTAGTCGTTCTCGGCGATCGCCTGCTGGAACGCGCCGAAGAGCTGCTCGACGCGCGTCCTCAGGATGTCGGAGAAGCGGATCAGCACCGGCAGGTTGATGCCGCGGCTCCTGAGGTCGTCGACGAGCGCCTTGAGGTCGATCGGCAGCGAGCCGGGGCCCGAAGGCCTGACCTCGACGTTGCCCGCGTCGTTGATGCTGAAGAAATCGCGACCCCAACCGTTGACGTTGTAGAGCTCGATGGAGTCCTTGACCGTCCAGGCCCGAAGGTCAGTCTGCAACTTCGTCAGCACCTCCTGCGCGCATAGTGGCGCAGTGTTTGAGTTTACAAGGACGCGGGCTGTTGTCCAGAAAAAAGTGCTCTAGCGGCCGGCGAGCTCGCCGTCGATCACGTCCGCGAACGACTCGATCGGCTGCGAGCCCGACAGCATCCGGCCGTTCACGAAGTAGGCCGGCGTGCCGGTCACCCCGAGCTCGGTGCCCTGGTGCAGCTCCGCCTGGATCGCCTCGTCGTGGCGGGTCGACTCGAGGCAGGAGCCGAACGCGCGCTCGCCGAGGCTCAGGGTCTTGGCGCGGCCCTTGAGGTCGTCCGGGTCGAGCGCGCCCTTCTGCGTCATCAGGCTGTGGTGGTACTCCCAGAATCTGCCCTGCTCGCCGGCGCAGCGCGCCGCCCGCGCCGCCGGCACCGCCTCGCTGTGGAAGTCCAGCGGGAAGTCGAGGTGGACCAGCTTCACCTTGCCCTCGTAGCGGCGCAGGACCTCGTCGAGCGTGGACTGCGCCTGGTGGCAGTACGGGCACTGGTAGTCGGTGAACTCCACGATCGTCACGGGAGCGTTCTCGGCCCCGGTCGCAGGCGCGCCCTTCGGCAGCCTGACCTCGGCGCGCGGCGCCTCGAGGCGCACCGCCACCTGTGCGGCCGAGCGCAGCTGCTTCTCGTAGGCGCCCCTGCGGTCCGCCACCGCGCGCTGCGTGAGGATGCCGCGGATCCGCGCGAGCGCGTCCGCCCTGGGTGCGCTGCCGAAGCGCACCTTGTTCTGCTCGTAGATCGCCGCGACCTGCGCCTCGTCGGGCGCCGCCACCTGCTTGTCGACCTCGCGCCTCAGCAGCTGCTCGGGCGAGAGGTGCTGCTTCGCCGCCTCGGCCGCGACGAGCCGCTCGAGGATCATCTCCTCGAGCACCTGGCGGCGCGTGTCGTACTCCTCCTGCCGCAGGCGCGCCATGCGGCTGTAGGCGCGCTCGTCGAGCTCGTTTTGCAGGATCGCCGAGCCGTTCACCTCGGCGACGACGCCCGTGGCGCCGCTCGACGGGCTCGCGCTTCGCGCGGGGGCCGGCGCCTCCGGAGAGCGCGCGCAGCCGGCGAGCGCCGACGCGACGGCGACGAGCAGGGCGGTGCGGCGAATCGTCACTGAAACAGGCTAAGCGGCGTCGCGGCCCCCGTCAATCCTGGCGAGGAGCGCCGCCCGGATCGCCGCCACGCTGCCCGCCGTGCCGAGCCGCGCGGTGTTCAGGATCATGTCGAAGCGCGTCGGGTCCTCGAGGTCGACGTGGAAGTGCTGCATCACGAATGCGCGGCGGCCGGCCTCGACGGCCTGCACCTCGCGGCGCGCCTCGCGCTCCGAGCGAGAGGAGCGCTGCATCACGGCCGTGATGCGCGCCGCGAGCGGCGCCACCAGCTGGACGCGCAGCGCCTCGCTCTCGCCCAGCACCAGGTGGGCGCCGTGGCCGACGATGATCGCCCCGCCGTGGCGGGCGATCGTCCCCACTACGCGCGTCAGCTCGTAGCGGTACTCGGCCCGGCTCAGGAAGTCGTGGCTCGCGAGGCTCTCGAGCCAGTCCGCGAGCCAGGCCCGCGCCTTCTCGTCGAGCGTCGCGACGACGCGCTCGCTGAGGTGCGTGCTCTCGGCGATCTGGCTCAGGATCTCGCGGTCGAACACGTCCAGCTCCATCTGCTCGGCGAGGCGCCGCACCACCTCGCCGCCGCCGGCCCCGTGCTGGTGCGAGACCGTCACGACCGGCGCGCGCGCCGCCTCGGGCGCCCGCGCCTCGCGCACGACCTGCCAGCGGCGGGCCTGCTGGTCGACCAGGGTTTCGACAGAGCGAGGCAGCATGGAGAGACCTCCCCACTCTTTAGACGAGCGCCGATCGGCTTTCGTGTCAATAAGTCTTTTGCGAGGCAGTCGCCACAGGGCCGGGGAACGGCCGCGCGGCGACTTCGGGCAAACTAGCGGCCGTGGGCACGAGCGCACGGCGGATCCTGGCCGTTGCGGCGACCGCTCTCGTCGCGCGGGGGGCCCTGCACTGGACGACCTACCGGCTGCCGGTCTCCAACGACGACGCGATCCTGCTCCTGATGGGCCGGGCCGTCCTGCACGGCGAGTTCGCGACCACGCTCTGGAACCAGCCCTACAACGGCGCGCTCGACGCCTACCTGCTGGCGCCGCTCGTCGCGCTCCTGCCGCACCACGGCGCCTATCGCCTCTACCAGCTCCTGTGCGCGGCGCTGCTCGCCTGGCTCGTGTACCTGCTCGGCCGCCGGCTCGGGGGCCCGGCCGCGGGCTTCGCCGGCGCGCTCCTCGCGGCGTGGGGCACGCCCTACATGGCGCTGATGACGGCGACGGGCCCGCCCCCGAACTTCCTGATGCCGCTCGTCACGGGCTTCCCGCTGCTCCTCGCGCTCGACGCTCTGCCGCGCGACGAGCGCACCGCAGGACCGCCGCGCGGCGTGGGTGTGCCCCTGGTGGCCGCCGGCCTCTGCTCCGGGCTCGCCGTCTGGAACTCGGCGCTCGCCATCCCAGCCTTTGCCGGCATGGCCACTGGCCTGGCGCTCGCGGGTCTGCGGCCCCGCGTGCGGCCGGTCCTGGTCTTCGGCGCCGGCTTCGCGCTCGGCGTCGTGCCGCTCGCCGTCTCGCGCCTGGTCGGAGCGGCGGGCAGCCGAGTCGAGACCGCCTCGAGTGCCGTCACGGCGGTACGGCCGTCGTGGCTCTGGGGACAGGGGCTCGTCGACCTCGGCCACGCGCTCGTCGGACTCGTCGGCCTGCAGGTGCCCCTCGTGGTCGACGGCCGCGAGCGCGCCGCGCTGCCGCTGGTCGTAGCCGCCCTGCTCGGCGCGGCGCTCGTCCTGAGCCTCGCGGCCGCCTGCCGCACGCGTCGCGCGCTGCCGCTCGCGGGCTGGGGCATCGCACTCGCGGGCGCCTTCTGGCTGTCGCGCCGGACCGGTCCCGACGACCTGCGTTATCTCTACGGCGCGCACGCTCCGCTGCTCGCGCTCGCCGGGTTCGGGCTCGACCGGCTGTGGGGGAAGCGGCGGCCCGTGGCGCTCGCCGCCGCGGCGGCCCTCGCTCTCGGCTGGGGATTCGGCACGGCCCGGCTCGTCGCGGCGTGGTCGAACCCCGACTACGCCGAGCGCGTCTGGGAAGTGCCGCCGCTCGACGCCCCGATCGCGGCGGCGCAGGCGGCACGAGCGCAGAGCGCCTATGCCAGCCTCCAGTTCGCCGGCCGCATCACGCTCGAGACGCGCGGAGCGATCGTCGCGAGCCAGGCCTGGAACGAGCGCATACCCGGCGACCCGCTGCGCTTCCGCGACGAGGTGGACCTCGATCCGCGGGCGGTCTGGGTGCTCTCGAACCGGCTGTCGCGGGGCATGCCGCGCGCCGCCGGATTTCGTGACCGCCTGCGCGAGCTGGGCGGGGCGTTCGACGAGACGCCCGCCGGCTCGTTCGTCGTCTTCCACGGCTTCCAGCCTCCCTACGACGAAGCGCGACCGGTTCCGCGCGAGGCGATCCGGCTCGCCACGCTCGAGGGCAAGAGCCTGGGAGCCGAGGCGCTCGACCGCGATCCGGCGAGCCGCTGGACGTCCCCGGCGGGGCTCGCTCGCGGAGCGGGGCTCGTCGTCGGCGTGGCTCCGGCGCGCCGTCTCGCGGCGCTCGTGCTCGCCGTCGACCTCGAGGCTTCGCCGCTCGGCGTGCCGTGGGTTGCGTCGATCGCCGGCGAGGTCGTGGCGCAGGGGCCCGCGCGCGCCGGCTTCGCCTGGGTGAACGGCGCCCCCCGTGCGGGCCGCCAGGCGCTCCTGGTCGTGCCGCTCGGGGATCGGCGGACGGACGAGGTGCGGCTACTGTTCCAGGGTCCGGGGCCGCGGCTCGCCGTGGCGGAGACCTTCCTGTACGGGCCCGACGAGACAGCCCTGCCGTCGGCCGGGGAAGCCGAGGCGCGCGCGGCCCTCGACTTCGCGCGCGCTGGCCGTTGGGACGATGCGGTGCGCTCCTACGCCGACGCCCTTCGGCTGGCGCCGGAGCGCGCCTCGTTCCACGCGGGCTGGGCGCGCGCGTCCTGGCGTGCCGCGCGCCGCCGGGTCCTGGACGTCGAGGGACTCACCGACGGCGGGCCGGACCTCGTGGAGGCGCGCTAGCGCTCCGACCGGCTCACGGGCCCGCGGGCCGCTGCCCGCCGCCCGGCGCCGAGACGACGTTGTAGGTGCAGGCGAAGGACGCGGAGGCGACGCGCGAAACCTCCTTTTCGTCCTTCGGGTTCTGCACGATGGTGTCGCCCGCCCGCGCGAGCGTCGTTTCGCCCGCGGCCGACGTGAACGTGAACGGCTGCGTGTCGCCCGGCAGCACGTGGAACTGCACGAGCGTGCCGACCGGCCGGTACTCGCGCCAGCCGTGCGCGCTGATGGGCGCGCCCGTCTGGCGGTAGCGCTCGTTGAAAGTGATTCCGGGCACGAGGTACTGCTCGTTGCCGGTGTCGGGACAGCGGCTGCGCACCACCCAGTCGCCGCGGCGCGCGGGGCGGCTCTGGGCCGCCGTGCCCTCGCCCTTGATCGCGGTCACTACGACCTCGCCGGGGTGCGCTTCGCGCGCATCGACGACCTTCGTCTTGCGCGCCGTGCCGACCTGGCCCTTGGCGCGGGCACGGGCCATGAGCTCGACGACCTCGTCGAGCGTGCGCTGCGCCGCGCCCTGAGGCAGCGCCGGCGTCGGCAGCAGCAGGCCGACGAGCGCGCCCGCCATCGCTTTGGCGACCACCGCAGACATGACGCTCGAGCCTACCACGCTCGCGCGCGCGGGTTCGGCGGCCGCTCCAACCGGCCGCGCCCGAGCGTAAGATCGCACCGGCTCGTCCGCGCGCCGTCGCGCCGACGAGTGCCGCGAGGCAATGCGCGAGGCAATGAATGAGGCTCGAGCCCGACTCGTCACGACGACGCTTCCTGGCGGTGGCCGGCGCATTCGCCGCTGCCGGACCCTCGGGTGCGGCGACCTCGTCGGGTGCGTCGGGCGGCTCGCCGGCAGCCCGCAGCAGCGGCCCGCGGCGCCTGGAGCTGCCCGGCCTCGTCGACCTGCAGGTCAACGGCTTCGCAGGCGTCGACTTCGGCGATCCGGCCGTGACCACGGACGACGTCGAGCGCGCGATCGGCGCGATCGGGAAGACGGGCGTCACCCGCTTCCTGGCGACCCTCATCACGTCGAGCCTCGAGACCTTCACGGCCTGCGCGCGGACGCTCCTGCGCGTGAGCGACGCGGCGCTCGCGGGCATCCACATGGAGGGCCCGTACATCTCGCCCGAGGACGGCCCGCGCGGCGCCCACGCCCGGGCCTTCGTCCGCTCCGCCGACGTCTCCGACTTCGAGCGGCGCCTGGAGGCCGCCGAGGGCCGCATCCGGCTCGTGACGCTGGCGCCGGAGTCGTCCGGAGCCCTGAAGCTGATCGAGCACCTCGTCGCGAAGGGGATCAGGGTCGCGATCGGCCACACGGCGGCGACGGGCGCGGAGATTCGCGACGCCGTGACGGCAGGCGCCACGCTGTCGACGCACCTCGGCAACGGCTGCGCCGCTGCGCTGCCGCGTCACCCGAACCTGCTCTGGGAGCAGCTCGGCGAGGACCGGCTGCTCGCGAGCCTCATCGTCGACGGCCACCACCTGCCCGCCGCGACGGTGCGCTCGATGGTCCGGGCGAAGACGCCCGCGCGGACGATCCTGGTGACGGACGCGACGGCCGCGGCCGGAATGCCGCCCGGCCGCTACACGATCGGCGGCCAGCTCGTGGAGCTCGACGCCTCGGGCAAGGTCGCCGCCCCGGGCGCGCCGAACCTCGCGGGCTCGGCGCTCACGCTTCCAGCCGCGATCGGCCTCGGCGTCCGCTTCACCGGATTGCCGCTCGAGGAGGTCGTGGCGATGGCCTCGAGCCGTCCCGCGGAGTACCTCGGCCTTCGGCCCGCCGGGACGCTCACGGCCGAGTGGGACGAGGACAATGGCGTGCTTCGGGTGCTCCGCGTGGCCCGGTAGCCGTGACGGCGGGCGTCCCTAGCCCAGCCGGTCCCGCCGCAGCGTGAGGCCGCCGTCGACGGTGAGGACCTGGCCCGTGACGTACGAGTCCGGCTCGAGCAGATAGCGCACCGCGCGCGCCACGTCCTCGGGACGGCCGAAGCGCGCGATCGTGCCGCGGTCGACGTACGGGTCGTACTTGCCGCCGTCGATCGAGGCGCGCGCCATGCCGACGACGGTCGCGCCGGGCGCCACGACGTTGACGCGGACGTCGGCCTTGCCGCCGTACTCCTTGGCGAGGATCAGCGCCGCGTGCACGAGCGCCGCCTTGGGGCCGGCGTACGCGAGGCTGCCCTCGAACGGGAAGACCCCCTGCATGCTCGAGACGAGCACGATCGAGCCGTGCGTGTCGCGGCGCAGCATCTCCTCGGCCGCGGCGCGCGCCAGCAGCACGGGCGCCTCGAAGTTCGCCGCGAACGAGGCGTGCAGCGCCGGGCCGTCGAGCTCGCCGCCCTTCACGCGCGCCGGGTCGCCGGTGAGCGCCACGACGCCGTAGAGCTCCCCCTTCACGGCGAGCGCGTCCTCGATGTAGCGCTTGCGCACCTCGGGCTGCTGTACGTCGCCCTCGACGAGGTGGACGAGGCCGCCGTAGAGGTCCTGCACGCGCTGCTGGAACGCGAGCGCGTTGCCGCGGTTCGAGCGATAGCCGACCACCGGGATCGCCCCGTCCTGCACCAGGAGCGCGGCGACCGCCGCGCCGAGGCCCGAGGCGCCGCCCGGCAGCAGCACGACGCGCCCGGCGAGCGACTTCCGGTTGAAATCGTAGCGGTGCTCCGTGTAGCGGCGCGCCTGCTCGGGATCGAGATGTCGGGAGGGCATCCGCTTCAGTCCTCGAAAAGCGCGGCGAGTGAAACCGGCTCGAGTGCCGCGAGCGAGTCGACGACGAGGTGCGCCGAGCGCAGCTTCTCGGCCGGGTAGCTCTGCGCGACGCCCACCACCTTCATGCCGGCGCCGAGCGCCGAGACGAGCCCCGGAACCGAGTCCTCGAACGCCACGCACTCGCCCGGCACGAGCCCGCGCGCGCACGCCTCGAGCCGGCGCGCGGCCTCGAGGTAGGGTGCCGGGTCGGGCTTCGTGCACGGGGCGTCCTGGGCGCCGACGACGGCCTGGAAGGCGTCGCGCAGCCCGATGCCGGATAGGATCGCCTCGATCTCCTCGCGCCGCGCCCCGGAGGCGATCGCGAGCGGCACCTGGGCGGCGAGCGCCTCGATCAGCCGGCGCGCGCCCGGGAACACCGAGATCTCGGGGATGAGCTCGGCGAAGCGCTCGACCTTGCGCTCCTCGACGCGCCCGATCCGGACGGGGTCGCACGGCTCGCCGCGACGCTCGAGCGCGCGCCGGATCGAGCCGCGGTCGTCGTGGGCCAGCAGGTGCTCCCAGTACTCCTCGGGCGAGATCTCGACCGCGTCGGCGCGCAGCGCCTCGCGCAGCGAGCGGAAGTGCAGCGGCTCGCTGTCCACGATCACGCCGTCGAAGTCGAACACCGCCGCGCGCAGGCCCATCCGCTGCGCGATTCTAGCAAGCCGGCGCGAGGCGCAGCGGAGCGCGCGGGAGTATCATGGCCTCTGCCGTGAACTGTCCGTCGTGCCGTGCCGACAACGAGGCGGCCGCCCGCGCGTGCTTCGCCTGCGGCTCGCCGCTCGAGCCGGCGCTCGCCTCGCTCAGCGAGGGAGCGGTCTTCGCCCGACGCTACGAGATCCTCGGCCCGCTCGGTCGCGGCGGGATGGGGATGGTCTACAAGGCGTTCGACCGCGAGCTCGGCGAGACGGTGGCGATCAAGGTGCTGCGCCCCGACGTGGCGCGCGAGTCGGGCCGCATCGAGCAGCGCTTCCGCTCGGAGATCCGGCTGGCCCGGCGCGTGCGCCACCGCAACGTCTGCTCCGTCTACGGCGACGGAACGGACCGCGGGCTGCTCTTCATCTGCATGGAGCACGTCGAGGGCGAGAACCTCGCGCGCGCCGCGCGCGAGGCGGGCGGGCTGCCGACCGAGGCGGCCTGGAGCGCGACGCTCCAGACGGCAGACGGCCTGCGCGCGATCCACGAGGTGGGGGTGGTCCACCGCGACCTCAAGACCGCCAACCTGATGCTCGACCAGAAGGGCGTCGTGCGCGTGATGGACTTCGGGATCGCCAAGATGCACGGCGGCTCGGCCGGGGTGACCGTGACGGCGACCGGCAGCCTGATGGGGACGCCCGAGTACATGAGCCCCGAGCAGCTGCGGGGCGACGACGTCGACTTCCGGAGCGACCTCTACTCGCTCGGCGTCGTGGCCTTCGAGCTCTTCACCGGCACGCTGCCGTTCCTCGGCGACACGCCGGTCGCCACGATCGTGAAGCAGCTCCACGACCCGCCGTGCCTCGACGTGCCGGCGCTGCCGGGCCCGATCCGGCCGGTGCTGGTGCGCGCGCTCGCGAAGGATCCCGCCGACCGCTACGCCAGCGCCGAAGACCTCTGCCGCGCCCTGGAGGCGGCGTACGGCGCCTCCGCCACGGCCAAGGTCGTCCCCCACGCCGGCCCCTCGCGGCCGCCGCCCGAGGACGACACGCGCCCGGTCAACCCCGGCGCCGGACCCGAGAGTCCTCCCATCGTTCCGATGGCGCTCGCGCAGGCGGCTCTCGCGGTCTTCGCCGTGTACCTGGTGAGCGCCGGCGGCGTCGTGGCGCCCCCGCAACCGCGCAGCGCGCTGGTCCCGGCCGCAGCGGCGGGGTCCACGAGCGAGCCGCCCGTGACCACGACCGTCGTCCGCCCGCAGCCGACCGCGAGCCCGCTCGTCGGGCTCGCTGCGCGCCCCAAGCCGCCGCTGCGGCCGACACCTTCTCCCGAGCCGATCTCCGTGGCCGTGGCTTCCGCGGTTCCGCCCGCGGGCGCGGCCAGCGTGGCGGCGGCGGTCCCGGCGGCGACGCTCGCCGACCCGCGCGTCTACGCAGAGACCGAGGTGGACGTCGTGCCGCGCCGGATCTCCGGGTCGAACGGGGCCTACCCCGACTGGGGCCCGAAGCTCGCGCGCGGCGAGCGCGTCTCGATCACGGCGAGCTTCGTCGTGAACGAGGCCGGCGACGTGACCGACATCCGGGTCGAGCGCGGCGGCGGCGTGCTCGAGGCCGTGCTGCTCGAGATCAGCCGCTGGAAGTACGTGCCGGGTCGCAAGGACGGGCGGCCCGTCAAGGTCCGCGTGAGCTGGAAGCACACGTTCATCGGGGGCTGACTACCAGGTCTGATCGGCGACGCCGGCGCGCTGGTTGGCGTGGCGCGCGAGCACGAACAGCAGGTCCGAGAGCCGGTTCAGGTAGACGACGATCCGGGGCTCGACGTCGCTCTCGTCCGACAGCGCCACGGTCGAGCGCTCGGCGCGCCGCACGACGGTGCGCGCCGCGTGCAGCTGCGCGGCGAGCGGCGTTCCGCCGGGCAGCACGAAGGCGCGCAGCGGCGGCAGTGCGCGCTCCCGGGCGTCGATCGCCTGCTCGAGCCTTCGCACCTGGGCGGGCGTGACGGCGGCCTTCGCGCGCCGCGCGGCGACCGTGTGCTTCGGATCGGCGAGGCGCGCGCCGATCGCGAACAGGTCGCGCTGGATGCCCTGGAGCAGCTTCGCGAGCGCGACGTCGCCGATCGCCGCCGCCGCCCCGATCGCCGCGTTGGCCTCGTCCACGTCGCCGTAGGCGGCCACGCGCGGATCGTGCTTCGGGACGCGCGCGCCCCCGAGCAGGCCCGTCGTGCCGTCGTCCCCCGTTCGCGTGTAGATCTTCACAAAGCTTTCTCGAAGGACGCGACGACCGTCGCCCGCGCTCCCGCCACGTCGACCGCGCTGCCGGGAGCGAAGTGGTTGCGGTGTACGTAGCCGAGTGCGATCGGCCCGAGCCGCGGCGAGAGCGCAGCGGTCGTGAGCCACCCGACTTCCTTCCCGTCGGCCGTCAGCGCGGCGCCAGCCGGGGCCGGCGCCGAGAGGCGCAGCTGGCGCAGCGCCTTGTTGACGTTGCCGCCGCGGCCCTCGAGCCGAGCGACCACCTCCTGGCCGACGTAGCAGCCCTTGGTCGAGGAGTGCAGCGCCTGCAGCAGCCCCGTCTCGTGCAGCAGGTTGTCCTCGCTGACGTCGCTGCCGTACCAGGGCGTGAAGCGCTCGACGCGCAGCGCGTCCAGAGCCTCGCGCCCGATCGTCTCGGCGCCCGCGGCGCGCAGCGCGGTAGCCACGGAGTCCAGCTGGTCGAGCGGCGCGTGCACCGCGAAGCCTCCGCCCGGCAGGTCGCTCGCGCGCACGAGGCGCACGGCGGCCCCGCCCAGCGAGAGCGGCGTGTGGGCCTCGTCCGTCTCGGGCACGGGCCCGGCTCCCGCTCGGACCAGCACGGCGGCCGCCTGCGGTCCGAGGAGCGCGAGGACGCCGGTGCCGGCGAGCGCGAAGCGCACGGGCGCCCCAACCTTGTGGAACTCGAGCGTGCGCAGCAGCGGCTCGAGGCGCTCCTGCTCCGTCTCGAGCACGACCACGCTCTTGTCCACGAGCACGCGCAAGAGCGCCTGCAGCGACCCCTTCACGGTCATGCTCGCGGCTCGGCAGCCGGTGCCGGGGGCGAGGCCCTTCACGTCGTTGCTGAGCATCGCGTGCAGGAAGTCCTGCCGCTTGGGCCCCGTGACCTCGAGCGTGCCGCGCGCGAGCGACACGAGCGCCGCGCGTTCGCGCCCCGCGTCGTACTCGCGCTCGAGCGCCCCACCCGTCGCCTCCGTCATCCGGCCAGTTTACCGCGCCCTTCGCCGCGGACTAGAATGGCTGCTTCATGTCCGACTTCAAGGTCACGGTCAGGAACAACGGCCCGCTCCGTCTCGAAGGCGCGATCACGATCCTCGACGAGAGCGGCAGGGAGTGGGGACTCGCTGGTCGCAGCGTCGTGTCGCTCTGCCGCTGCGGACAGTCCGCGAAGAAGCCGTTCTGCGACGGCTCGCACAACCGGGTGGGCTTCAGCTCGAGCTGCGAGGCGAGCGAGCTGGCGCCCCCCGCGCCCAAGGCCTGAGGCGGCCAACGATGAGCGCTCGAACGCCGTTGCTGGGCGCCGTGGCGCTCGCCGCCTCGCTGGCGGCGGGGTGCGGCAACAACAACAACACGATCACGGACGTGCCGCGCGCCGCGCTCACGGTTGCGGTGGACCCGACGCCGGTGCCTCCCAGCCAGAACGCGCTGACCGGCGTCATCTCGATCGGCTACAAGATCGTCGTCACCGAGACCGCGGGGCTGGGCGGCACCGTGCAGTTCATCAGCAGCCAGGTGTACGACCCCGCCACCGGCCAGCTGCTGAGCCTCACCTACTTCGACAGCGACGACCTCGTCGTGTTCGTGGGCACGAAGCGCATCGACCCCGGCGGCACGCTGACGGTTCCGCAGACCGCGAGCTTCCTGCTGCCCGACCTCAGCAAGAACGCGACGCTGGTCGTCAACGTGCAGCTGTTGGACGACCGGGGCAACACCGTCAACCAGTCGGTGCTCGTCAAGGTGGAATAGGCGGGCCGTGGCCGCCCGCGTCGCCGGCATCCTGCTGCACCCCACCTCGCTGCCGGGCCCGCACGGGATCGGCGAGCTCGGCCCCGAGGCGATCCGCTTCCTCGACTTCCTGCACGAAACCGGGCAGGGCCTCTGGCAGGTGCTGCCGCTCGGCCCGACGGGCTACGGCGACTCGCCGTACTCGTCGTTCTCGGCCTTCGCCGGCAGCCCGCTGCTCGTCTCGCTCGACCGGCTCGCCGAGCAGGGGTGGCTCGACCCCGCCGAGCTGGCGCGCGTCCCCGCCTTCCCGCGGCACGAGGTGGATTTCGAGCTCGTGAAGGAGCACCGCCGCCCGCTGCTCGCGAAGGCGGCCGCGACGTTCGAGAAGCGGGCCGACGCCGCGAGCCGCGAGGCGCGCGACGCGTTCGTCGCCCGCCACGCCGCATGGCTCGCCGACTTCGCTCTGTTCACGGCCCTCAAGCGCGCGCACGGCGGGGCGGCGTGGAACACCTGGGACCGCGCGCTCGTCGAGCGCGACGCGGCGGCCCTCGCAAAGGCCCGCCGTGAGCTCGCGCAGGGCGTGCGCGAGGCGGAGTTCGAGCAGTTCGCGTTCTTCGAGCAGTGGGCGGCCGTGCGCGCGGCCGCGCGCGAGCGCGGAGTCCGCATCATGGGAGACGTGCCGATCTTCGTCGCGCACGACAGCGCCGACGTCTGGTCGCACCCGGAGCTCTTCCAGCTGTCGGGCGACGGTAGCGCGGCTTTCCAGGCCGGCGTGCCGCCCGACTACTTCAGCGCCACGGGCCAGCTCTGGGGCAATCCTCTCTACCGCTGGGACGCGCTCGCACGCACCGGCTACGCCTGGTGGATCGACCGGCTGCGTGCGACGTTCGAGCTCTTCGACCTCGTGCGGCTCGACCACTTCCGCGGCTTCGAGGCCTACTGGGAGGTGCCGGGCGACGCGCAGACGGCGGTCGCGGGGCGCTGGGTGAAGGGACCTGGCGCGGCTCTCTTCGAGGCCGCGCGCGCCGCGCTCGGCGAGCTCGCGATCGTGGCCGAGGACCTCGGCGTCATCACGCCGGAGGTCGAGGCGCTGCGCGACGGGCTCGGCCTGCCGGGCATGGCGATCCTGCAGTTCGCGTTCGGCGCGGACGCCCACGGCAACGACTTCCTGCCGCACAACTACCCGAAGCGCAAGGTGGTCTATACCGGCACGCACGACAACGACACCGTCGTCGGCTGGTGGCGCGCGGGCGTCGGCGACTCCACCCGCAGCGAGGCGGACGTGGAGCGCGAGCGCACCCGCGCACTCGCGTACGTAGGCGGCGACGGCAGCGAGATCCACTGGGACTTCATCCGCACGCTCTTCGTCTCGGTGGCGGACACGGCGATCGTGCCGCTGCAGGACGTGCTCGGGAAGGGCGGCGAGGCGCGCATGAACCTCCCAGGCCGCGGCCACGGCAACTGGGGCTGGCGCTACGCGGCGGAGGAGCTGACGGAGGTGCTGCGGCAGCGGCTGCGCGCGATCACCGAGGGCTCGGGCCGGGTTCCGCCGCCAGGGTCCGGGACTGCGCCGAGCGAACGATCCACTTGATCTCTCTGCTATGATTCATGACCATCTCTCATGATTTGAGGCAGAGGATGTCGATGGAGCTCTCGCAACTCCGCACCTTCCGGGTCGTGGCCGAGACGCTCAACTTCACGCGCGCCGCCGAGCGGCTGGGGCTCACGCAGTCGGCGGTGAGCCACCAGATCAAGTCGCTCGAGACCGAGCTCGGCGAGCCGCTCTTCATCCGCGCCAAGCGGGGCGTCAAGCTGTCGTCCGCGGGCCAGGCGGCGCTCGAGCACGCGATCCGACTGCTCGACGAGGCCGAGGCGCTGCGCGAGCGCGTGAGCGGGGGCGAGCACTCTCCGGCCGGGCGCGTGCGAGCCGCCGCGGCGACACAGGCGATCGTCCACCTGTTCGCGCCGCTCTTCGAGGCCTTCATGCGCGCGCAGCCGCGGATCGACGTCTCGTTCCGCACCACCTCGAGCACCGACGAGACCGTCGCCGACATCCTGAACGGGGCGGCCGACGTCGGCTTCGCCTCGCTGCCGGTCTACTCGCCCGCGCTCAAGATCGAGAACGTGTTCGAGGACGAGCTCCTGCTCGTGGTCGGCCACGCGCACCGCCTGGCGGGCCGCGACGAGGCCACGATCGACGACCTGCGCCGCGAGCGGCTGATCCTCTTCGAGCGCGGCGGCTCGATCCGCCGCAGCACCGACCAGTTCTTCAACAAGGTCGGGATCGAGCCGGCGCTCGCGCTCGAGTCGAACGACACCTCCTTCATCAAGCTCATGGTCGAGCGCGGCATCGGCGTCTCGCTGCTGCCGGCCTGGGCGGTGCGCGACGA
This sequence comes from uncultured Acidobacteriota bacterium, assembly GCA_963740655.1. GTDB lineage: Bacteria > Acidobacteriota > Vicinamibacteria > Fen-336 > Fen-336 > DATBSL01. The sequence goes on along the minus strand of CAVUFF010000006.1, from coordinate 474,547 downwards.
GGTGGCCTGGGGCTGGCTCTCGAAGCTGCGCATCGAGGGCCACCGGCTGCGGCGCACGGTCGCCGTGATCTCGCTCGCGCGCTTCCAGCCGGCCGCGACGCGCGCCTTTCTCGAGTTCGTGCGCGTGCGCCGCGCCGAGCTCCAGCAGATGGCCGAGGGCCACCCCCGGCGCGACGATCCGAAGCCGGGCGCGCGGCGCAAGTAGCCCGGCCGCTTGAGTCGGATCCTCGGCGCGGACGAGAATCGACAGGTGCCACGGCGACTGCTGACGCTCTCGGTGGCGGTCGCGCTCGCCGCTCTCGCCGCGCTGCTGCTGCCGCGCGCCGGCGCGGCGCGCGCCGAGCCCCCCGCGGACAAGCGCGAGAGCGCCTGGCGCGAGAACAACCTGGGCGTCGCGCTGCTCGAGCAGTTCCGCTTCGCCGACGCGGTGTCGGCGTTCCAGCGCGCGCTCGCGGCCGACCCGGGGCTCGGGGCCGCGCAGGTGAACCTGGCGATCGCGCACTTCTACGTGCCGGACCTCGCGGCCGCCCGGCGCGAGGCGGAGAAGGCGCTTGCCGCCGCGCCCGACGCGCCGCACCCGCACTACCTGCTCGCGCTCATCGCGCGGAGCGAGGGACGGGCGGAGGACGCGCTGCCGCACCTTTCGAAAGTGCTCGCGGCAGACGCCAAAGACCTGGGCGCCAACGTCACGCTCGGGCAGGTCTACCTCCAGCTGCGGCGGTTCGAGGAGGCGGCGGCGGCGTTCCGGATCGCGCTCGCGTCCGAGCCCTACAACGTGAGCGCCGCGTACAACCTCGGCGTGGCGCTGAGCCGCTCCGACAAGCGCGCCGAGGCCGAGCAGGCGATGGCCCGCTTCCAGAAGCTGCGCGACAGCCCCTACAAGACCGCGCTCTCCTCGAACTACCTGGAGCAGGGACGCTACGCCGAGGCCGTGGCTTCCACTGGCGCGGAGGCCGGGGCGGTGGACCCCGCGACGCCGGCCGTGTCCTTCGTGGAGAAGGCGGTCCCGGGCGGCGCCACGGCTGCCGCTCCCGGCGCCGGCGCGCGCGCGACGCTCGCGCTCGCCGACGTCGACGGCGACGGCAGGCTCGACGCCATCGTGGCGGGCCAGTCGCTGCGACTGCTCAAGGGGACGCCGGCGGGCTTCGGCGACGCGACCCGGTCGGCGGGGCTCGGCGGCCGCGCAGCGCTCGCGGCGCTCGCCGGGGACTACGACAACGACGGCGACCTGGACCTGCTGCTCGTCGGCGCGTCGGGATTGGCGCTGCTGCGCAACGAGGGCGGTCTCAAGTTCCAGGACGTGACCGCGTCGCTCGGGCCGGCGGCCGACGCGCGCGGCACGGCCGCCGCCTTCGTCGACGTGGACCACGACGGCGACCTCGACATCTGGGCCGCCGGGCGGCTGCTGCAGAACAACGGCAACGGCAGCTTCACGGACATCAGCCAGCAGGCCGGCCTGGGAGGCGCGCCCGAGGCGCTGCAGGCGCTGCCGACCGACTTCGACAACCGCCGCGACGTGGACCTGGCGCTCGTCGCGCCCGAGCGCGCCTGGCTCTACCGGAACCTGCGCGACGGCAGCTTCCGCGACGTCGCGCAGGAGCTGGGCCTCGCGGGCACTCGCGGTCCGCTCCGCTGCGCGGCGAAGGGCGACATCAACAAGGACGGCTACGAGGACTTCGTCCTGAGCGGACCGGCGGGGGCGTTCCTGGCGACGAGCGACGGTCGCGCCGGCTTCGTCGTCTCGGAGGCGCCGGCTGCGGCCGCGGGGGCCGAGGCGCTCCAGCTCTTCGACTACGACAACGACGGGCTGCTCGACGTTTTCGTGGTCGGGGCGAAAGGCCTGCGCCTGCTGCGGAACCTGGGCGGGTCCTGGGCCGACGCGAGCCAGGTAGCACTTCCGGCGGCGCTGCGCGAGCTGAGCTTCGAGAACGCCGCGATCGGCGTCGCCGACCTCGACCAGGACGGCGACCAGGACGTCGTGATCGCGACGCCTTTCGGCGTGCGCGTGCTCGACAACCAGGGCGGCAGCCGCAACCGCTCGTTCGCGCTGCGGCTCAAGGGGCGCGTCTCGAACCGCGACGGGCTGGGCGCGAAGGTGGAGATCCGCGCGGGCAGCCTGCGACAGAAGCTCGAGACGAGCGCCGCCGTGCCGATGGCTTCGCCCGCCGAGCTCGTCTTCGGGCTCGGTGCGCGGCACGCGCCGGACGCGGTGCGGGTCATCTGGCCCTCGGGCATCGTGCAGACCGAGACGGAGCTCGGAGCCGCGGGCGCGGGCCCGCTCGAGGTGGCGGAGCTCGACCGCAAGCCGTCCTCGTGTCCCTATCTCTACGCCTGGAACGGCGAGCGCTTCGCGTTCGTGACGGACTTCCTGGGCGGCGGCGAGATGGGGTACCAGGAGGCGCCCGGCGTGTGGAACGAGCCCGACCCGGTCGAGTCCGTGCGCATTGCGCCCGAGGCGCTGCGCCCGCGCGCCGGCCGCTACGAGCTGCGCGTCACGAACGAGCTCGAGGAGGTGCTCTACCTCGACCGGCTGCAGCTCCTCGCCGTCGACCACCCGCGCGACGTGCAGGTGTTCCCGGACGAGGGCATGACGGCGCCGCCCAAGGCCGAGCGCGTCCTCGCGGTGCGCGACCCGCGCACGCCGCCCGCCCTCGACCACCGCGGCCGGGACGTGACGTCGCGCCTGGCCGCGCTCGACCGCGTCTTCGTGGACGCGCTGCCCACCGAGCGCGTGCGCGGCTACGCGAAGGAACACGCGCTCACCTTCGACCTCTCGGGACTTCCCGCGTCGCACACGCTGCTCCTGCTCAGCGGCTGGACCGACTACGCCTTCTCGAGCGACAACGTGGCCGCGCACCAGGCGGGCCTGTCGCTGGCGCCGCCGCGGCTCGAGGTCGAGCGCGCCCCTGGCAGCTGGACGGTGGCGAACCCGGACGTCGGCATCCCCGTCGGGCGGCCGCAGACGATCGTGGTCGACCTCGCCGGCGCGCTCGGAGAGTCGCGGCGCGCGCGCATCGTCACCAGCATGCGCGTCTACTGGGACGAGGCCCGCGTCGCGGCGCCCGCGCGCGAGGTCGAGCTGTCGCCGGTCGCCCTCGCGCCGCTCGTCGCCGCCCTCAGCGAGCGCGGCTTCTCCGCGGAGGTGAGCGCCGACGGCCGCGAGCCCTGGGGCTACGACTACGCGCGCGTCTCGGCGCTCTCTCCCTGGAAGACCATGCCCGGGCGCTACACCCGGCTCGGCGACGTGCGGGAGCTGCTCACCGCTGCCGACGACCGCATGGTCGTGGCGAAGCCGGGAGACGAGGTGGCGCTGAGCTTCGACGCTCGCTCGCTGCCGGAGCCGCCTGCCGGCTGGACGCGCACGTTCCTGCTGCGGGGCGACGGCTTCAGCAAGGAGATGGACCTCCACTCCGCGAGCCCCGACGTCGTGCTGCCGCTGCCGTTCCACGGCATGACGCGCTATCCCTACGCGGATTCGGAGGTGCCCGCACCGGTTCGCAAGGTTCTGGGCGAGGCGGAGGCGTGGAACACCCGCACCGTGGTGCGGCCGCTGATGCCGATCGAGCTGTTCGCGGCGAGCAAGGACGGCAAGGACTGAGGCTTGGTGGTTCTTCAATGACCATGGCAATAGGGGGACGAACGGCGAGTGGCTCTCCAATGACCAAGGCAATAGGGGTGAGAACGGCGAGGCTGGTGCCTACTTCCTTGTTCTGGGGGGATTCCATCCCCCCAGACCCCCTGGGTTTCGCGGGGGTTCCATCCCCCCAGGCCCCCCTGGGTTCCGCGGGGCAGCGTGATCCGTTACGCGGTCGCGGCGTGTCAGACCGATCATGCGAACCCGCTCGGGCGGGCGGAGATGAAAGGCAACACCGACCGCATGCTGTCGATGATCGACAGCGCGCTCGCCGGGGCGGCTCCGTTCCTGCCGGTCAGGCTCGTCGTCTTTCCCGAGTTCGCGCACGCCGCGCCCGTTTTCGCGACGGTGGACGAGCTGCGCGAGAAGCTCGCCGTGCCGGTGCCGAACGAGCACACCGACCGCGTCCAGGCAAAGGCGCAGGAGCACGGGATCTACGTCCAGACGGGCTCGCTGATCGAGCAGGACCCGCGCTGGCCCGGCGTGCTCTTCAACACCACCTGCCTCGTCGGGCCCAAGGGCATCCTCTACAAGTACCGCAAGGTCAATCCCTGGATCCCGTACGAGGTTCATGCGAGCCCGCACGACGTGCCCGGTTACGACGAGCCGCTCTTCCCGGTCGCCGACACCGAGATCGGCCGCATCGGCTGCGCGATCTGCTACGACTGGCTGTTCCCCGAGGCGCTGCGCCAGCTCGCGATGAACGGCGCGGAGCTGCTGCTGCGGGTCTCGGCCTACATGGACCCGTGGGGCGCCACCGAGCCCATGGACTGGTGGACGCTCGTGAACCGCTGCCGCGCGCTCGAGAACATCGCCTACGTGGTCGCGGCCAACCAGGGCGCGCAGCTGCGGCGCTACCCGCCGTACTCGTGGCCGGGTGGCAGCATGGTCGTCGACTTCGACGGCCGGATCCTCGCGCAGGCCTCGCCGGGCCCGGGGGAGAGGATCGTCACCGCGCCCGTCGACGTGAGCGCGCTGCGCCACGAGCGCGCGGCGCGCCGCGGCCACCACATGCTGGCGCACCTGCGCAGTGAGGCCTACCCGGTCTACGCGGCGCACGTGTACCCGCCGGCCGGCCGCGAGGCGCCGCTCTCGTTCGAGGAGAACAACGCGCGGATCGACGCGGCCAAGGCGAAGCTCGCGTGGTAGCATCCCCGCCCGTGCGACCGCGCGCGCGCTCCGGCAGCCGTCGCGCGCTCGCTCTCGCTCTCGCGCTCGGCTTCGGGACGCGCGGGGCGGCGCAGGAGCCGCAGCGGCCGCCGTCGCGCCAGTCCGCCAGCCCGCAGGCGCCGGCCTCCGCCGGCAGCTTCGAGGGCTGGGCGACGCTCAGCAACGACGACCCGGCCGCGGCCTGCCGCTACGAGGGCACGCCGGGCACGCCCTCGGTGCACCTCGAGTTCGGCGGCGGCAAGACGATCGCGGGCTCGATCGCGATCGACATGCCGGCCCCGGCTGGCGCTGCGGGGTGTCCGCCGCTGCGCAAGCGCTACGCGATCGCCGAGATCACGCGCTCGGGCCAGACGATCTCCTTCATCGACTCCGGCGGCAACGAGTGGACGCTGTCCCAGCGCGAGAACGGCAAGGCGCTGCAGGGGCTGCTGGCCTGGCGCCAGGGAGGCGTGGAGGAGCCGCTTGCGGAGGGCTTCACGCTCCCGGGCGGCCGGCGGCCGGAGGCGCGGCTGAGCGGCGAGGTGCAGCTGCGCCGGGTCGTCGCCGGCGGCACCGGCGGCGCGGCCGCGACGCCGGCTTCCACGAGCGCGGGCAAGCAGGCCGGCCACATCGGCGCGATCATCGGGGCGAACGTGGTGGGCCTCGGGCTGCTCTACGGCGCGAACAAGCTCGGCCAGGGCAGCAGCGAAACGGGCTCCGTGACGTGCTCGCCGCGCGTCTGCGTGGTGGGCGCGCCGGGCGCCCCCTGCTTCTGCGAGGGCGCCGTGGTGTCGGGAGCCTCGTGCGGCACCACGCCGGCCGGGGCGCCGATCGGGGCGCCGTGCGACGGCCACTCGGTGCCCTGCCAGCAGGCCCTCTCCTGCAATAGCGGCATTTGCGAGGACCGCGACGGCCGCTGCCCCTACTGACGTGACGTCCACGCCGCGGGGTCTCGCCTCGGGCCCCGGCTGGCTGACGCTCGTCGCCCTCCTCGCCGTGCTCGCGGTGAACGTGGCGGGCCTCGTCGGGATCCGCGTGGCGCGCCAGGGGCTGCGGGACGCCGCGCAGACCGGGTTCGAGCTGGAGGTGAAGGCCCGGGCGACGCGTCTCGAGCGTCGCTTCTCGGAGATCCGCGCCGATCTCGCCTTCGTCGGCGCGACGCCGGCCGTGGCGCGGCTCGACGCGGAGGGGCCCGCGGGCACGCCCCTCGCACGACAGGCGGCGGAGAGCGCGCTGCTGCTGTTCCTGCGCGGAAACACGGAGGTGGTGCACATCCGGATCCGGACCGCCGACGGCCGCCCCCTCGTTCACGTGGGCCGCCGCGGTGGAGTGCCGGTGCTCTGGGTCTCGGCGAGCCCCACCGGCGAGGAGGGCGCGGCGGTCGACCCGCGCCGGCCGCGGCTGGTTCTGCGGCTGCCGGAGGGCGAGCCTCTGCCTTCGGCGAACGGAGGCGTCAGGCTCGAGAGCGAGGTGGACGCGGCCGCGCTGCTCGACCCCGGCGAGGCGGCGGCGCTCGTCTCGCCGCGGCGCTGCGAGCTGCGCGACGCGGGCGGCGCCGTCCTCGGCCGCTTCCCTCCGGGCCGGGCCGCCGAGCCGCTCGGGGCCGAAGCCGGGGCCGACGTGCACGCCGAGGGCTGGTCGGCCAGGTCGCCGCTGCGGCTCGACTGCCGGCAGGAGGCGGCGGTGCCGCTGGCCGATCCGGTCTTCGCGCGGTACCGCACGACGCTCGCGCTGAACCTCGGCGTGATGGCGCTCGCGTTGCTGCTGGGAGGCTTCGCGGTCCAGCAGGCGCGCCGGCGCGCGGGGTTCGAGGCGCGCGCGGCCGAGCAGGCACACGTGCGCGAGCTCGAGCGCCAGCTGTTCCACGCCGAGCGGCTCGGCACCGTGGGACGACTGGCGGCCGGCATCGCGCACGAGCTCAACAACCCGCTCGAGGGCATGTCGAACTACCTGAGCCTGGCGCGCGACGCCCTCGCCCGCGGCGACGCCGCGTCCGCCGAGCGGCACCTGGGCTCGGTACGGCACGGCCTCGAGCGTGCAGCCGGAGTCGTGCGCCAGGTCCTGGCGCATGCGGACCCGGCCAAGGCGCCGCTCGTGCCCTGCGACCTCAACGGCGTGCTGCGCGAGACGGTCGAGTTCGTGCGCTCGCGGCGCGAGTTCGCGCACGTGGAGCTGGCGCTCGAGCTGGCGCGCGAGCCGATGGTGGTGCGCGGCAGCCCGGTGATGCTCGGGCAGGTCGCGATGAACCTGCTCGTGAACGGCTGCGAGTCGCAGCCCGCTCGGGGAGAGATGCGTGTGGTGTCGCGGCGCGAGGGCGGCCAGGCCGTGGTCGAGTTCCTGGACCGCGGCCCGGGTGTCGCGGAGGTCGACCGCCAGCGCATTTTCGAGCCCTTCTTCTCGACCAAGGACTCGACCGGCCTCGGGCTCGCCATCTGTCATACCATCGTGACGCAGCACGGCGGAGAGCTGACGGTCGAGCCGCGTCCCGGCGGCGGCTCGCTGTTCCGGATGCGGCTGCCGGCCGGCGAGGACAGGGCATGAGCAACCAGACGCGCGGCCGCGTGCTCGTCGTCGAGGACGAGGCCTACGTCCGCGACTCGCTGGTCGAGATCCTCGGCGCGCGGCGCTTCGAGGTGAGCGCCTCGGCCTCGGTCGACGAGGCGCTCGAGCGCGTGGGGCGCTCGCCGGTCGACGTAGTGCTGTCGGACCTCAAGATGCCGAAGAAGGACGGCCTCGAGCTCGTGCGCCGGATGCAGGCCGCGAGCCCCGACGTGCCGGTGCTGATCCTGACCGGCCACGGCACGGTCGCCTCGGCGGTCGAGTGCCTGCGCGCCGGCGCCACCGACTACATCCTGAAGCCAGTCGAGCCGGACGCGCTCGAGCTGTCGCTCGTCCGCGCGCTCGAGTCGCGCGCGCTGCGGCGCGAGGTGCGCTACCTGCGCAGCACGGTCGGCGCCTTCTCCGACGCCGCGGTGGGGGAGAGCGCCGCGTGGAAGCGCGTGCTGGCGATGGTGCAGGCCGCGGCGCCGACCGACTCCGGCGTGCTGCTGACGGGCGAGTCGGGCACCGGCAAGGAGCTGCTGGCGCGGCGGCTGCACGCGCTGTCCTCGCGCGCGGGCGGGCCGTTCGTCAAGGTGAACTGCGCCGCCGTGCCGCTCGAGATGTGGGAGAGCGAGTTCTTCGGCCACCGCAAGGGCTCGTTCACGGGCGCGCAGGCGGACCGCGAGGGCCGCTTCCGCCTCGCCGACCACGGCACGCTGCTGCTCGACGAGGTCGGCGCGATGGCGTCCGCCGGCCAGGCGAAGCTGCTGCGCGCGATCCAGGACGGCGAGTTCGAGCGGCTCGGCGACGAGCAGGCGACGCGCGTGGACGTGCGCGTGGTGGCGTCGACCAACAGCGACCTCGAGGCGGAGATGCAGCAGGGCCGCTTCCGCGCGGACCTCTTCTACCGGCTGAACGTGGTCAGGATCGCGGTCCCGCCGCTGCGCGAGCGCAAGGAGGACATCCCGCCGCTCGCGCGCCACTTCGTGGCCGAGATCGCCACGCGCCTGGGCCGTGAGGCGCCGGAGCTGCCGCCCTTGGCGCTGGCGCGGCTCGCCGCCTACCACTGGCCCGGCAACGTGCGCGAGCTGCGCAACGCGGTCGAGCGCGCGATGATCCTCGACCCCGCCCACGGCCTCGAGTCGCTCGACCTCGCGCAGGAAGGCGCGCCGGTGCCGCTCGCCGCAGCGGCCGGCTCCGGCGAGCGCGAGCTGAACCTGCGCGAGTCGCTCAACCGCCTGGAGCGAGAGCTCCTGCTCGAGGCACAGCGCCGGGCCGGGGGCGTCCGCAAGGACGCGGCCCGCCTGCTCGGCATCGACCCCCGCAACCTCGCGTACTACCTCCACAAGCACGACCTGGCGCCGGACGGCGGCGAAGAGTAGCGACGGGTCGGAGGGGGAGGATGGCGCGGCTGGTGCGGGCGGGCCTGCTGAGCGCGGTCACGGACGGCTGATGGATCCCGGCACCCGTCTCGGGCCCTACGAGATCGTCGAGGCGATCGGCGCCGGAGGCATGGGGGAGGTCTACCGCGCCCGCGACACGCGGCTCGGTCGCGACGTCGCGGTCAAGACGCTGTCGGGCGTGGTCGCGGGCCGGCCGGAGCGGCTCGCCCGCTTCGAGCGCGAGGCGCGCCTACTCGCCTCGCTCAATCACCCGCACGTCGGGTCGATCTACGGAGTCGAGGACGCTTCCGGCCAGCCCGCGCTGATCCTCGAGCTCGTGCAGGGCTCGACGCTGCTGGAGCTGATCCGCGCCCGCGCCGGGCGCCTCGAGACGCTGCCGCTGGCCGAGGCGATCGCGATCGCCCGCCAGATCGCCGACGCGCTCGACGCCGCCCACGAGAAGGGCATCGTCCACCGCGACCTCAAGCCGGCCAACGTCAAGGTCACGCCCGAGGGCGTCGTCAAGGTGCTCGACTTCGGGCTCGGCCGCATGGTGGGAGCGGCCGGCGAGTCTGACGCCTCGCAGGAGCCGACGCTCACCTCGGGCGGCACGCAGGCGGGCACGGTGCTGGGGACGCCGGCCTACATGAGCCCCGAGCAGGCCCGCGGCGGCGCCGTCGACAAGCGGACGGACGTGTGGGCGTTCGGCTGCGTGCTGTTCGAGCTGCTCACCGGCACCCCGACGTTCGACGGCAAGTCGACGCCGGACGTGCTCGTGCAGGTGCTCACGCGCGATCCGGACTGGACGCGACTGCCGGAGGCGACGCCGGCCGCGGTGCGGCGGCTGCTGCGGCGCTGCCTGCAGAAGGACCCGCGCCGGCGCCTGCGCGACATCGGCGACGCGCGCCTCGAGCTCGAGGACGAGCCGGAGCCGACGCCGGCTCCCGTGGCGATCGCGCTCGGCGGCCGGCCCCGCGCCGAGGTGAGCGTGCTCCGGCTCACGGACACCGCCGGCGCGGCCGCGTCGCCCGCCATCTCGCCCGACGGCAAGATGGTGGCGTTCGTCGCCGTCGCGAGGGGCCGGCGACAGATCTTCATCCGGCTGCTGGCGGGCGGCACGCCGCTGCAGGTGACGCGCGACGACTCCGACCACCTCGAGCCGCGCTGGATGCCCGACTCGAGCGCGCTCGTCTACTACGTGCCGACGGCGGGCGGCGTCGACGGCAGCCTCTGGCAGGTGGCGGCGCTCGGCGGCCCGCCGCGGCGGATCGCGGCCGCCACGGGCGGCTGCGACGTGTCGCACGACGGGCGCCGCCTCGCCTACTTCCGCTGGACCGGCGAATCCACCGCGCTCGTGGTCGCGGGGCTGGACGGCGCGGGCGGCGAGGAGGTGCTTCGCGTGGCGCGGGACTACTGGTGCGACCACCCGCGCTTCTCGCCCGACGACCGGCTGCTGGCGTTCCACCGCGCCGCGATCCTGTGGAACACGCGCATCGACGTCGTGGAGGCGAAGAGCGCAGCCGAGCCGCGCACGCTGGTCCGCGCGGGCTGGATGCGCGGCCACTCGTGGCTGCCCGACGGCAGTGGGCTCGTCTACAGCAGCTCGACCGGCAGCACGATGGCGTACCCCCCGACCAACAACCTGAGGCTCGTCCGAAAGGACGGCGGCGGCGACCGGCAGCTCACGTTCGGCGACGTCTCCCACTTCGAGCCCGACGTGCACGCGTCGGGCCGCGTGGTGGTGAGCCGGATGCGAAGCCACTCCGACGTCTGGAGCTTCTCGATCGACGCGGCTCCCGCCGAGAGCGTGCGCGGCGCCCAACAGGTCACGCGGCAGAGCGGACACGTGCAGGCGCCCGCGGTCAGCCCCGACGGCCGCGAGCTCGCCTTCGTCTCGGACAACGGCGGGCACAGCAACCTGTGGCTCGCCGGCATCGACGGATCCGGCGTCCAGCAGCTCACGTTCGAGAGCGCTCCGGACGTCACCGTTGGCGCGCCGACGTGGTCTCCGAACGGCGACCGGATCGCGTTCGTGCGCGCCGAGGCTGCCCGGCTCGACGTCTGCCTGGTGGGCCGCGATGGTGGCGCGATCGGCACGCTGCTGCAGTCGGCCTTCGCGCCCAGCTGGGCGCCTGACGGCCGCTTCGCTCTACTGCTCTCGCGCGAGGGGCCGGATCGACCGTGTCGACCTCGCGAGCGGGGAGGTCGTGTGCGTGCGCAGCGAGCGGGCGAGTGCGCCTATCGCCGGCCCGCGAGCGGGCGAGCTCTACTTCAACGAGGAGCCGGAGCTGCCGAGCGGGCCCGGAGGCGACAGCGCGATCTGCCGTGCGGCGACCGAAGACGGGCCGGCCGAGGTGCTGGCGCGCATCGCGAACGCGCGCGTGCCGCTCAACCCGCGGCTGCGGCTGCAGTGCAACCTGTCGCCCGACGGCCGCTGGCTGGCCGCGCCGCTGGTGGACGGTCACACGGTCAACTTGTGGCTGATCCCGACCGACGGCGGGCCGATGCGCGCCGTCACCGACTTCGGCGAGCGCTCCGTCTTCATCGTGCGTTCGGTCGCCTGGAGCGCCGACAGCCGGCGTATCTACGCCGCAGTCGCCGACGCCAACGCCGACATCTTCCTGTTGGACGGCCTGCTCGGCTGATAGCCGTTTACATCCGTTTTCGAGGCTGTCAAGAAGTGCAAAACGGTGAGCGGCGTCATGGCCGCCCGAGCCGGCCGGGAGCATCTTGTAGGTAGGAAGGCTCTCGTGTGCGCCCCGCGTTCTTCGGGCGGGCGCGAGAAACGCACCACGTTCGGTGACGACGCCCGCGAGCTTGAGAGTGCCGCACAGCCCTCGGCATCAGCGTACGGCTCGGCCGGCTGTGCGGGCACGAGGAGGAGGAAGCATGAAGAAGCGTGCTGCCGTGTTGTCGTGCGCCGCCTTCGCGGCGGCGCTCGCGTTCGGCGCCTTTGTCGCGACCGCCGACGAGATCGTGAAGAGCGGCATTCCGTTCGTGGCGGACGGGAAGGTGGTCAAGAAGAGCGCGGACAAGCTGATCGTGAGGACCGACGACCACGGCCACACGATCACGTTCGCGCTCGACCGCAGCACGGTGCTGCCGGACCAGCTGGCCGCGGGCAAGCACGTGCACGTGGTCTATCACCCGCAGGGTGCGACGGGGCAGACGGCGGACACGGTGAGCGTGACGCCGCCGATGACGGCGAGCCGCTAGCGCGAGACGAGCGGGGCGGGTCCGGGCGCCCGAAGGACGCCCGGGCCCGCCAGCCGGGCGCCCGTCAGCTCAGGCGATCGTACGTGGGTTTGAGCGCCGCGTAGAGCTCGCGATAGCGCGGGTAGAGCGCCTCGTAGGCTTGCGTCCAGGCGGGCACGGGCTCGTCGCGGCCCGTCACGGCGATCGTGGCGTCGCACGCCGCCTCGACGCTCGGCCAGGCGCCGGCACCGACGCCGCCCAGGAGCGCCGCGCCGTACGCGGCGCCCTCCGTGCTGTTGACGGTCAGCATTGGCAGCCCGAGGGCGCTCGCGACGACCTTGCGCCAGAGCGCCCCCTTCGCGCCGCCGCCCGCGATGCGGACCTCCTTGACCTCGCCGAGACCGGCGCCCTTGAGCAGGCCGAAGCAGTCCTTCATCGAGAACGCGACGCCCTCGAGCACGGCGCGCGTCAGGTGCGCGCGCGAGTGGCGGAGCGTCAGACCGACGAAGCTGCCGCGTGCCAGCGGGTCCGGGTACGGCGTCCGCTCGCCGGAGAGGTAGGGCAGGAACAGCAGGCCCTCGCTTCCGGCCGGCGCCTTTTCGGCCTCGGCCACGATGTCCGCGAAGCTGTCCTTCGGCGTGAGCGTGTCGTGGTACCACTGCAGGCTGCCGGCCGCCGACAGCGTCACGCCCATGAAGTGCCACTTGCCGGGCACGGCGTGGCAGAAGGCATGGAGCCGCCCCTCCGGCTCGACGAGCGGCGCGTCGGTCGTCGCGAAGATCACGCCCGAGGTGCCGAGCGTGAGCGAGACGACCCCCGGCCGCACCGCGCCCGCGCCGACGGCACCGGCCGCCTGGTCGCCGCCGCCCGCCATCACAGGCGTGCCGGCCGTGAGGCCCGTCTCGGCAGCGGCCTCGGCCGTGATCTGTCCCGTCACCGCCGGCCCTTCGTGTGTCGGCGGCATCCACTCGCGCGGGATTTGCAGCGATTCGAGCACGCGCTTCGACCAGTCGCGCGCCGCGAGCTCGAACAGGATCGTGCCCGAGCCGTCGGCCTTGTCCGTCGCCGCCTCGCCGGTGAGACGCAGTCGGACGTAGTCCTTCGGCAGCAGCACGAGCGTCGCCTTCTTGTAGACCTCGGGCTCGTGGTTGCGGACCCAGAGGATCTTGGGAGCCGTGAAGCCGGTGAGCGCGACGTTGCCGACCTCGCGGATCAGCTCCGTGCGGCCGACCCGCCTCTCGATTTCCTCGCACTCGCGCGCCGTGCGCTGGTCGTTCCACAGGATCGCGGGGCGCAGCACCTGGCGCGCGGCGTCGAGCAGCACGAGCCCGTGCATCTGGCCCGTGAGCCCGACGGCCGCGACCGAAGCCCCCGTCGTCCCGGCCTCGGCCAGCGCCTTGCGGATGCTCGCGGCCGTGCCCGTCCACCACTCGTGCGGATCCTGCTCGGACCAGAGCGGCCTCGGGGTCTGCAGCGTGAGCGCCGTGGTGGCCGAGGCTGCGACCTTGCCCTTCTGGTCGATCAGGAGGGCCTTGGCGCCGGTCGTCGAGACGTCGATACCGAGAAAGTAGCGGGGCATCGGGTCAACGAACCCCGAGCAGGACCTCGATCGTGAGCTGGTCGAGCTTCTCGTAGCCGAGACCGCGCGCGCCGAGGGCCTTGCGGTCGAAGCTGTGCCCCTTCAGGGCGTCGGCGGTGGCCTTGCTGTAGGCGCCGATCGTCGGCAGGCCGTCCATCGGCACCTTCGCGAGGTCGGCGAGCAGGCCCTGGATCTCCTTGTCCTCGTTCCAGCGCCGCGCCTTCTCCTTGTAGATCAGGTAGCTTCGCATCGAGCCGCGCGCAAAGTCCTTGACGCCCGCGACGTCCTCCGTGCGGTAGGCGTGCGAGTCGAAGTGGCGCATGCCCGGGTACCTCACGTCCTCGAGGAACTTCACGAGGAAGAAGCAGCTCTTGAGCGAGTGCGAGCCGAAGCGCAGGTCCTGGTCGTAGCGGCCGAAGGCCTGGTCGTTGAGGTCGATGTGGAAGAGCTTGCCCGCGTCCCACGCCTGCGCGATGGCGTGCATGAAGTTGAGGCCGGACATGTGCTCGTGCGCGACCTCGGGGTTGACGCCGACCATCTCGGGATGGTCGAGCGTCTCGATGAAGCCGAGGAAGGAGCCGGTCGTCGGCAGGTAGATGTCGTGGCGCGGCTCGTTGGGCTTGGCCTCGAGCGCGAACACCAGGTCGTATTTCCGGTCCTTGACGTAGTGGGTCAGGAAGTTCATCGAGTCGCGGAAGCGCTTGACGGCCTCGAGCGGGTTCTTGGTCGCGTCGCTCTCGACGCCCTCGCGGCCGCCCCAGAACACGTAGACCCTGGCGCCCAGCTCGACGCCGAGGTCGATCGCGTTCATGGTCTTCTGGAGCGCGTAAGCGCGCACCCGCGGGTCGTTCGCGGTGAACGCGCCGTCCTTGAAGGCGGGGTCGCTGAACAGGTTGGTGGTCGCCATCGGGACCTTGATGCCCGTGTCGGCGAGCGCCTTCTTGAAGTCCTTGACGATCTGGTCGCGCTGGGCCGCCGTGGCGTCGATCGGCACCAGGTCGTTGTCGTGGAAGTTGACGCCGTAGGCGCCGACCTCGGCGAGCAGGTGGACGATCTCGACCGGCGACAGCACGGGCCGCACGGGCTCGCCGAACGGATCGCGTCCCGGGTTGCCGACGGTCCACAATCCGAACGTGAACTTGTGCTCTGGCTTGGGCGCGTACAGATCAGTCATTCGAAGGACTCCTTTGCCAACCTGTAATTAGACCTCAGCAACGGGGGGTCTGGGGGCGGAGCCCCCCAGTTCAAGGAAGGAGGTGGCCAGCCGGGCCGCTCGATCCCCTTCGAACTCGGTTATTGGACAGCCACTAGTCATTTGGAGAGCCATTGCTCGAGGGAGAGCCAGTAGTCGAGGAGCGAGAGGCCGCCATCACTTCTCCGTGACCTCCAGCTTCACCGTCGTCAGCTGCTCGCTGCTCGTGCCCAGCATGACTTCGAACGAGCCGGGCTCGACCACGCGCTGCATCTTCTCGTTCGTGAAGCGCAGCGCCTCCGGTCCGAGCGGCAGCTCGACGGTCGCCGACTCGCCGGGCTTGAGGCTCACGCGGCGGAAGCCGCGCAGCTGCTTCACGGGCCGGGTCACCGAGGCGACCGTGTCGTGCACGTACAGCTGCACCACCTCGTCGCCCGCGCGGCTGCCGGTATTCGTCACGCGCGCGCTCGCCGTGGCGCGCCCGGACACCGGGATCGCGGCCGGGGTGACCTTGACGTCGTCCACGCGGAAGCTCGTGTAGCTCAGCCCTTCGCCGAAAGCGAAGAGCGGTCCGCGCGGGCTGTCGTTGTAGGGGCGGAAGGACGTCGGCTTGCGGCTGTAGTAGTCGGGCAGCTGGCCTACGGAGCGCGGGAAGCTGATCGGCAGCTTGCCGCCCGGGTCGACGTCGCCAAAGAGCGCTTCGGCCGCGGCCGTCCCGCCCTCCTGTCCGAGATACCAGCCGACGAGGAGCGCCGGCACCGCCGCGACGACGCGCTCGAGCGCCTGGGGCCGGCCGCCGATGAAGAAAGCGACCGTGGGCTTGCCGGCCGCGGCCACCGCCTCGACGAGCTCGTTCTGCTGGCCCAGCAGCTCGAGCGACGAGGCGTCGCCCTTGTGGTTGTCGGCCCAGGCCTCGCGCGAGCTCGACTCGTTGGTGCCGATCACGAGCACCACGGCGTCGGCCTGCTTCGCCACAGTAACCGCCTCCTGGATGCGCGCGCGGTTCTTCTCCGGGTCGCCGAAGACCACGTCGTCCTTGTACCAGTTGGCCGGGTGCTCCGTGATGCGCGTGCCCTCGGCGTAGAGCACCTCCACGCCGGCGCCCGCCTTCTGCTTGATGCCGTCGAGCAGGCTCACGCCGCGGCCGGGGTCGTTCGAGTAGCCGCCGAGGTGCACGTCGGCGGCGTTCGGGCCGATCACCGCGAGGCGCTTCAGCTTCGCGCGGTCGAGCGGCAGCACGCCGGCGTCGTTCTTCAAGAGCACGATCGAGCGGCGCGCGGCCTCGAGCGCGATCGCCTGGTGCTCCGGGGCATTGGAGACGCGCTCGGCGCGGTCCACGTCCACGAGCGCGTCCTCGAAGAGACCGGCCAGGAACTTCACGCGCAGGTTGCGCGCGACCGCCGTGTCGAGCGCTGTCTGGGAGATGCGTCCGGCCTTGACGGCGTCGGCGAGCGTGCGGTACGCGTTCGGATCGGGCAGCTCGATGTCGACGCCGGCCCGGAGTGCCAGGAGCGCCGCGTCCTCGACGCTCGCCGCGGTGTGGTGCCGCTGCATCAGCTCGGCGATCGCGAAGTAGTCGGAGACGACCAGGCCGTCGAAGCCCCACTCGCCGCGCAGCACCGTCTGCAGCAGCCAGTTGTTCATGTGGGACGGAATGCCGTCGAGCTCGTTGTAGGACGGCATCACGAGCATCGGCTTCGCCTCGGCGACAGCCGTCTCGAACGGGTAGAGGTACTCGTCGCGCACCGCGCGCTCGCCGAAGTTCGAAGGCGCGGCGTTGACGCCGCCCTCGTGCGGACCGTGGACGGCGAAGTGCTTCATCGTGGAGAAGACCTTGTCCTTCGCGAGCGGACGGCCCGAGCCCTGGTAGCCGCGGATCGCGGCGACGCCGAGGCGCGAGACGAGGTAGGGGTCTTCGCCGTAGGTCTCCTCGGTCCGGCCCCAGCGGGGGTCGCGCGCCAGGTCGAGCACCGGCGACAGCACCGAGTGCGTCCCGCGCGCGCGCGCCTCGAGCGCGGCCACGCCCATCACGCGCTCCACGAGCGCGGGGTCCCACGAGCTGGCGAGGCCGATCGGGATCGGGAAGTGCGTCCCCTTCGGGGCCGCCAGGCCGTGGAGCGCCTCCTCGTGCGTCATCACCGGGATGCCGAGGCGCGTGTTGTCCTTCACCCAGCGCTGCAGGTCGTTCAGGAAGGTCGCGCTCTCGCGCGGGCCTCGCGTGACCGGTCCGCTCGGCGACGTGGGCTTCACCTCGCTCGGCCGCGAGATCTGCCCGATGCCGTCGGGCATCGCCGCCTTGGCCTTCTCTGGCGCGAAGCGCCCCTCCGCGTCCGAGATGGCGTCCTTGTTCCAGAAGGCCGTGAGCTGCGCGATCTTCTCCTCGAGCGTCATCCGCGAGACCAGGTCCTTCACGCGCTCGTCGACCGGAAGCGCCGCGTCGCGATAGCGCGGCGCGTCGGCCGCGGCGAGCGACGAGGCGGCGAGGGGGGCGGCGGTGGCCAGCAGCACCAGCTGGCGGAGGACCTTGTCGAGCTTCATGGGGCTGCATTCTAGCCATTCCGGCGTCTACAATCGCGCGAGGAGCTTCCATGGCGCTGGCGAGACCCGAGAGCAGCGAGTACGCACCGTTTTACGCCGGATACGTGGCGCGCGTGCCGGAGCCGGACGTGCTCGGCGCGCTCGAAAAGCAGCAGGACGAGATCGCGGCGCTGGCGCGCTCGGTGACGGCGGGGCGCGAGAGCTTTCGCTATGCCGAGGGCAAGTGGAGCATCCGCGAGGTGCTCGGGCACCTCGTGGACGGCGAGCGCGTCTTCGGCTACCGCGCCTTCTGCTTCAGCCGCGGCGAGCAGGCGGCGCTGCCGAGCTTCGACGAGAACCAGTACGTCGCGGTGGCCGGCGCGGACAGCGTCCCGCTCGCCGAGCTCGCCGCCGAGTTCGCGGCCGTGCGCGCGTCGAACCTCGCCTTCCTGCGGCGGCTGAGCGCCGAGGAGGCCGCGCGCGTGGGCACCGCGAGCGGCAAGCCGATCTCGGTGCGCGCACTCGCGTACATCATGGCCGGCCACCCGCGCCACCACGTCGCGGTGCTGCGCGAGCGCTACGGCGTCGGCCAGGCCTAGTAGCCGAGCGCCTTGTCGACGACGTTCTCGAGCCGCTCGCCGCGGCGGAAGCGCTCGAGGTTGCTGACGAAGGCCCGCATCGCGGCCTCCAGCCAGCCCGGGGTGTTGTCGGCGCAGTGCGGGGAGAGCAGCAGGTTGTCGAGCCCGTAGAGCGCGCTGCCTTCGGGCAGCGGCTCGGTCTCGAACACGTCGAGCGCCGCACCGCGGATGCGCCGCTCGCCGAGAGCGCGCAGGAGCGCCTGCTCGTCCACGACCGGGCCCCGCCCCACGTTGACGAGGACGCCCGTCGGCTTCATGGCCGCGAGTGCCGCCTCTCCCACGAAGTGCCGCGTCTCCCCGGTGAGCGGCAGGGTCACCACCACGTCGTCGCTCCGCGCGGCGAGCGTGACGAGCTCGCTCGCCGGCAGCGTTTCCTCGGCCCAGGAATCGTGGCCCGACAGGCTCGGCCGCTTGCGTAGCGCGATCACCCGCATTCCGAGCCGCGTCGCGCGCTCCGCGATCGCGTGGCCGATGTCGCCGTAGCCGACGAGGCCGAGCGTGCGCCCGGCGAGGTCGTCGGGCTCGAACACCTCCCAGACCCCGCGCCTGCGGTTCCGCTCCAGCCGCGGGAAGTCCTTGACGAAGTAGAGGAGCGCTCCGATCACCCATTCGGCGAGGCTGCGGCTGAAGACCCCGCGACCGTTCGTCATCACGACGCTGGAGCGGGCGAGCCCGGGGTAGAGGACCGCGTCGAGCCCGGCGGATCGGCTGTGGACCCAGGCCACGTCCGGACAGAGGGCGAGCACCGGTTCGAGCACGCGGCGGCCCATGGAACAGATCAGCAGGGCGTCCGGCTTCGGGGCGCCGTCGAACTCGGCGGCCGCGGCTCCGTGGACGAACCGGACGCCCGGCCCGGCCTCCTCCAGCACCCCGAGCGCCGGGTCGTCGGGCTTCGTCAGCACCCAGACGGTGACGTCCTTCATGGCGCCCGGGAGACTAGCACGGCACGACCGCGCGCCGCGGTGCGTTGCGGTCCGAGGCGGCTGGCTACCGCTGCGGCTTCGGCGTGTGGCTCTCCGGCTGGTCGGCCTGGAGCGCCTTCAGCGCGGCCTCGAGCTTCCTCATCTCCCGCTCGACCTCAGGGCGCGCTCGCATGTCCGCGGACTGGGCCTTGAGCGCTGCGAGCTGCTCCGACAGCATGCGGGCGATCTCGCGGGACGCCTCGCCGAGCGTGCGGGCCTGTAGCTCGGACTCGAGCGTTCGTGCCTGCGCCTCGAGCGTCCGCGCCTCGGCGTCGAGCGCGCCATTCCTGTGCGCGAGCTCGGCGTCGGAGCTGAGGCGGTCGAGCTCGACGCGACGCTTCGCCAGCAGCTCGGCCTCGCGGCCGCTCTGGAGCACGGTGCGGTTCAGCTCCTGGCGCAGGGCGAGCTCCTCCGCCATCTGCTGCGTTTCGAGCTCGAGGCGCGCGACTTCGAGCTCCACCCGCTGGCGATCGAGGACCATCCGCTTCGCCGCAAGCTCGGCGTGGCGCTCGCACGCCTCGGCCTCGCTCGTCTTGCCCTCGGCGCGCATCCGCTCGGCGCAGGCCCGCGCCTCGTCCTGCTCGGCCGTCGCGTTGAGCTCGATCTCCCGACGCTTGAGCTCCAGCTCATGGCGCTGGAGCGCGCGGCGCCGCTCGTCGAAGGAGCGGCGCTGCGCGTCGAACTCGAGAGCGCGCGCTTCGTCCGCGGCGGCCGCGCGGCGCGCCGCTGCGGCAGGCGCCGCGAGCGCGGTCGCCGTGGCTGCCGGCGTCGCCGGGGCGGGAGTCGCGGGGGCCGTCGCGGGCCGGGCGGCAGCCGCGGGAGTCGCCGCTGCCGGCGCAGCCGAACGGGTGCGGGGTGTCGCGGGCGTCGCCGGAGCGGCCTGCGCACTCACGTCGGCCGGGCGCGCGGTGGGCGCCCGCTCGTCGTCGCGAGCGAGGGTCGGGAAGACGGCGAGCCCGAGCCCTGCGGCGGCGAGGAGCGCGATGCGGAGCGGGGTGGCGAGACGCGGCGCGGGTCGTGACATGAGGATCTCCTTGAGACGGGTTTCGACCTCGTAGAGCGGCGAAGCGCCGGATCCGAGCGCCGGTACCGCCGCCGGGGACGACGACACGAAAGACAGGCTCTTCAGGAGGCCGCTCGCATAGGCCTGCGTCGAGCGGGGCAGCACGCGCACCACCCACTCGTCGCAGCAGCGCTCCTCGGCGCGGCGCAGCGCCGCGCGCGCCCACCAGGCGACCGGGTACCACCAGAAGAGCGCGGTCGCCAGGAGCTCCAGCACGCGCACCCAGTGGTCGCGCCGGCGCACGTGGGCGAGCTCGTGGGCGAGGAGCGCGTCGCGCTCGTCGAGCGTGAGCTCCCGCAGCAGGTTTCGAGGCAGGAGCAGCACCGGGCCGGAAGGCTGCGGCCACAGCAGCGGCGGAATCGAAGCGTCGACGATCCACACCGGCGGCGCGTGCCGCAGGCCGAGCGCCGCCGCCAGCTCGCTCGCGCGCGAAAGCAGCGAAGCCGGTGCGCTCTGCGCGTGCTCGAGCAGGCGGGCGAAACGCCGGTACCGACGCACGCCCAGGAAGAGGATGAAGAGAGCGCCGCCTGCCACAGCCGCCGTGATCGCGGAGCGAGCCGCCCTTGCGCGATCGCGCCCTTCGCTTGCGCGCGCGGTCTGCGGTGCAGCTGGGCGCGATGGGGAAGGCGCGACCGCGACGCGTGCTTGGGAGGCCGCCGCGGGCGCGAGCGCCGCGGCGGCCTCGCCTGTCGAGCCCATGCTCACGACGATCGGCGCGGTGCCCGCTTCGAGGCCGGCTCGGGAGCTCCAGCTCGGCTGCAGCGGCACGAGCGGGATCGGCACGAGCGGCGGCGTCAGCAGCTTCGCGAGCGCGAGCAGCCACAGGCCGTGCGCGAGCGCCGGCCGCCGCACGACCCGCGAGACGGCGAAGGCGACGCACGCCAGGACGAAGGCGACGGCGGCGTTGGTGACGATGAGGCGCAGGAAGGCGTCCATCGTCAGTCCTTCCGTGCCTGCCGGTCGACGAGCCGCCGCAGCAGGGCGAGCTCCTCGCGCGACAGCCGCGCCGTGCTCACGAGGTGCGTCAGAATCGGAGTGAGCGAGCCGCCGCAGAGCTCGTCGGCGGTGTCGCGCAGCCGGCGCGCAACGAGCTCCTCGCGCTTCACGCGCGCGCTCCAGACGTGCTGGCGGCCCTCGGCGCGGCGCGTGACGTGGCCTTTGTCGTGCAGCCGCTCGAGCAGCTTCTGCACGGTCGCGTACTCGGAGGCGCCCCCGCCCGGATAGAGCTCGTCCGCGAGCGCGCGGATCGTGGCGGGCCCGCGCTCCCAGAGCACGCGCAGCACCTCGCGCTCGGCGTCGGTCACGTCGTGGGACCGCCTCGCCATGCAGCTCCCTCGCGCCTGCGCGCGCCTAAGACGTCGTGTCTTGGAAACTAAGACGATCTGTCTGAGTTGTCAAGGACGCTGGCGGGAAAGCAGGCCCCGGGCCTCCAGCCACTGGGCGCAGAGGCGCGGCCAGGCCGCGAGCGCCGGGTCGTCGGCTGCGAGGCCCACGCCGTGCTTGCCGTGGCCGAATACGTGCAGCTCCGCTGGTACTCCCGCCGCGCGCAGCGCGTCGAAGAACAGAAGCGAGTTCTTCGCCGACACGCCGGGGTCGTCCGCGGTGTGGAACAGGAACGTCGGCGGCGTGCGGGCCGTGACCTGCCGCTCGTTGCTCAGCAGTGCGACGAGGGCCGGGTCGGCGGGCTCGCCGAGCAGGTTGCGCCGGGAGCCGGAGTGGGCCTCGGGCCCCTCGAGCGTGATGACCGGGTAGGCGAGCACCGCGAAGTCCGGACGCGAGCCCTGGCGCTCGACGGGATCGGCGGCGTCCGCGCGGCCGTCGTCGAAGTGCGTGGCCGCCGTGGACGCGAGGTGCCCGCCGGCCGAGAAGCCGAGGATGCCGAGGCGGCCCGGGTCGACCGGCCACTCGGCGGCTCGCGCGCGCACGAAGCGGATCGCGCGCTGCGCGTCCTGGAGCGGCGCCGGGTGGTGGTAGCGCGGGCCCAGGCGGTACTGGAGGACGAACGCGGTGACGCCGATCGAGTTGAGCCAGAGGGCCACCTGCCGCCCCTCGTGGTCCGCCGCGAGGCGCCCGTAGCCTCCGCCCGGACAGACGACGACAGCGGCGCCGTTCGCGTCCTCGGGGAGCGGGCGGTAGACGGTGAGCTTCGGCTTGTCGGCAGCCTCGGATCCCACGGCTCCCGGAGCGCCCTCGGGCCAGAGCAGGTGGAACTCGCGCTCGCCGTGGGCGGTGTCGACGTCGGTGATGGTGTAGTTCGCGAGAGGGGGCGTGACCGGCTGGCCATTGCCGTTGTCCATGTCCGAAACGATGAGCCAACGCCCGCCCGGCTCGCGCCGCAGCGTGAGCGTGAACTTGCCGAGGTCGGGCTCGCCCACACGCCGCGCGTAGCCGCCCAGGATGTAGCCCACGTTGCCCTGCGCCTGGAACGCGAGCGCCCGCAGCGCGAGCGAGCCGCCGCTTTTCTCGTAGTGGCGCGCGATCGCCGCCCGGCCGTGCACGGGGGGCGTGCCGCCGGAGAGCACGAAGCCGTCCTCGGCGAAGAGGGCGGCGAGCGCCGCGGCATCCTTTCTCTGCCAGGCCGACTCGTAGTCGCGCAGCACGCGCGCGAGCGGCGCCGGCAGCGCGACGCTCGGCGGGAACGCACCCGGCGCGTCGGGTGACACGACGGCCGCGGCGAGCAGCAGGACCCTGAGCATCACTTTCCTCCTCCGACCAGGCGTGATTATCGGACGGTTGTAACGGATGTTAATCGCGGGCTCGGGGCGCGAGCGCGCGTGGGATACTGCGGCCCTCGACGCAAAAAGGAGGTTTCGATGACCCGCAGAGTACTTTTGCTGTCGGCGTGCGCCGCGTTCACTCTCGCCATCGCGCGACCCGCCGCGGCCGACGATGTGAGCGGCAAGTGGAAGCTCACGAGCAAGAGCCCGCGCGGCGAGCGCGTGTCGGAGATCACGCTCGCGCAGTCGGGCGAGAAGCTGACCGTCACCTCGAAGGACCGCGAGGGCAACGACGTGAAGTCCGAGGGCAGCGTGAAGGGCGCCGATGTCACCTGGACCACGAAGCGCCAGGGCCCGCAGGGCGAGATGGTGATCGTCTACAAGGGCAAGATCGACGGCAAGACGATGGCGGGCACCTCGGAGTTCGGCCAGATGGGCACGGGGGAATGGAAGGCGGAGAAGCTCTAGACGCCCGGCAGGCAGAGGCAGGGCGACTGGATCTTGACGTCGGCCTTGCTCCACACGGCGTCGAAGCGCTTCTGCACCTCCGCCGCCTCGGCCCGCTTCTTCTGGAGCGAGAGCGCTCGCAGCAGGCCGTACAGGCCCCAGCCGTTCTCGGGCAGCTTCGCGAGGTCCTCGCGGAATACCGCCTCGGCCTCGGCGAAGCGGCCGGCCGCGAGCAGCGCCGCGCCGAGCGGGTGGCGCACCGGCTGGATCCAGTCGGGCGGCTCGTCGTAGCGCAGCTTGTCCTCGCCCGTGACGGCCTCGCGCAGGAGTGCTATGCCCTCGTCGCGGCGGCCGGCGCGGAACGCGAGCTCGCCCTTCAGCACGCGCTCGGCGACGTCGAGGATGTCGGCGCCGTTGTTGTTGCCGAAAGTCGCCTCCTTCGCGACCTTCCGGCGCGCCTCGAGGAACGCCGCCAGCTCCTGCTCGGCCTCGGGCATGCGGCCGGTGGCGGCGAAGGCGACGCCCCGCGCGTAGTGCTGCAGGGAGCGTGAGATCGGCACGTAATCGGGGAACGCCGGCTCGGCCAGGATCTCCGACCAGCGGCCGAAGCGCATCAGCACCTCGAGCGGCATCGCCATGAAGCCGTCGGCCCAGGGATTGGCGCGGAAGAAGTCGAGTGGGATCGCCTGCACCATCTCGCGGATCCGCGAAAGCGCGATCGCGCTCTGTCCCGACATCATCCCCGCGTAGGTCAGCATGTGATGGTTGTGGGCCATGTAGAGGCGGTAGAAGCCCGGCTCGGGAGAGCGCGCCGTGTAGCTCGCGTCCGCGTCGATCGCCCTGGCGTTCGCGGCGATCGCCTCCTGCCAGCGCCCGCGCCTGACGTCGATGTGCGACGGCATGTGCACGAGGTGGCCCAGGCCGGGCAGGCGCGCGCGCAGCGCGTCGGCGGCGCCGTCGGCTCGCGCGGGCTGCTGCGCCTCGACCGCGTGGATGTAGAGGTGGAGCGCGAGCGGGTGCGTGGGGTCGAGCTTGCGAACCGCGTCGAGCGCCGCGATCAGCTCCTCCGTCCCGGGCTGTGGCTGCCCGTCGGGCAGCCACAGGTCCCACGGCCGCAGGTCCATCATCGCCTCGGCGAACAGCGCGCCCACGTCGGGATCCTTCGGATGGGCCGCCCACGCCGAGCGCATTGCGTTGGCGTAGGCGAGGTCGAGGGCCTTCCTGTCCTCGGGAGCCGGCCAGGCGTAGCGGGCGGAGACGGCCACGATCAAGGCCTGCTCGACGGGGCTCGCGGCGGCCGCCGCGGCCTGGGCGCGGCCGAGCGCCTTCCAGGCCGCCTCGGCCCGGTCCGGCGGCAGCACGGGGTTGTTGATGTGCGGGCCGTTCGCGAGCGCCATGCCCCAGTGGGCCATCGCGCAGCCGGGGTCGAGCTCGGCCGCGCGCTGGAACGAGCGGATCGCCTCGTCGTGGTTGAAGCCGTACATGAAGGCGAGCCCCTGCTCGAAGTACTTCTGCGCCTCGGGCGACGTCGTCGTGACCCGCCGCGACAGCGAGCCGAGCTCGTACAAGGGAACCTCGGCCGCGCGAGCGACGGGCGCGAGCAGGGCGAGGCCGAGCACGGGGGAAGCGAAAGCGAAGAGGCGGGATCGCATCGAAAGTCCTCCCTCGAGACGAGACTGGAGGGTAAGACTACAACAGCCCGGCATGACGGAAACGGAGGCCAGGGGTTGCCAGATGCCCCCGCGGCGCTTCGCGCCGCGAGGGCGTCAGCCGACGAAGCGGTAGCCCATGCGGTGCACCGTGACGATGTGCTCGGGCTTGGCGGGATGGCGCTCGATCTTCTGCCGCAGCGACGCCACGTGCACGTCGACCGTGCGCGTCTGCAGCACGCCGGGATAGCCCCAGACGTGCTCGAGCAGCTCGCGGCGCGTGACGAGCGCCCCGCGGTGCTCGACGAAGTGGCGCAGGAGCTTGAACTCCAGGCTCGACAGCTCCACGAGCTGTCCGCCGCGCGTCACCTCCGCGCGGCGGAAGTCGACGCGCACGTCCCCGAACGCGAAGCTGCCGCTCGCCGCCTGGGGCGAGGCGCCGCGCCGCCGCAGCACGGCCTCGATGCGCGCGACGAGCTCCATCATGTCGAACGGCTTCGCCAGGTAGTCGTCGGCTCCGAGCTTGAGCCCGAGCACGCGGTCGAGCACCTGTCCGCGCGCCGTCAGCATCAGCACCGGCGTGTCGATGCGCTGCTGGCGCAGGTCGCGCAGCACGTCGAAGCCGCTCTTGCCGGGCAGCGCCACGTCGAGCAGGATCAGGTCGAACGAGCGCTCGCGCGCGCGCGCGGCGCCCAGGTCGCCCGTCTCGGCCGACTCCACCTCGTAGCCCTCCGCGCGCAGCCGGTCGGACAGCGTGAGCACGAGCGCCGGCTCGTCCTCGACGATCAGGATGCGCGCGCTCACGCCGCCGTCTCCGCGATGGGCGCCGCGGGCAGCTCGACGACGAGCGAGGCACCGCCGCCCTCGCGCGCCTCGGCGCGCACGCTGCCGCCGTGCGCGCGGACCACGTGCCTGACCAGGCTCAGCCCGAGCCCGCTCCCCGGCGTGCGGTTCCGCTCGGCGGCCGGCCCGCGGTAGAAGGGCTCGAACACCCGCTCGCGCTCCTCGCGCGCGATGCCCGGACCGCGGTCCTCGACCCGCAGCACCACCGCGCGCGCCCCGGGCTGCGCCGCCGCGCGGATCGCGAGCGAGCCGCCCGCGCCCGCGAACTTGACGGCGTTCGCGATCAGGTTGCCGATGACGCGGCGCAGCGCGGCCGCGTCGCCGCGCACGCGCGGCAGGTCCGAAGGCAGCGAGCGCTCCACCACGAGCCCGGCCTGCTGCAGCACCAGCGCGTGGTCGCGCAGCACGTCGTCGACCAGCCCGCCGAGAGCGAGCGGCTCCATCGCGTAGCCGCGGCTCTGCGACTCGATGCCGGCGAAATCGAGCACCTGGCTCACGAGCGCCGTGAGCCGGCCGCCCTCCTTCTCGATCAGCTCCCCGTAACGGCGCACCTGCGCGGCGTCGGTCACGATCCCGGCCGCCAGGTTCTGGCCCGCCGAGCGGATCGCGGCGAGCGGCGTATTGAGCTCGTGGGTCACGCCCGTCACGAACTCGAGCTGCTGGCGCGCGAGGCGCTGCGCGTGCTGCGCCGAGGCGACCAGCACGAGCCCGGTGGCGCCGAGCAGAGCCAGCACGCCGAAGCCCGTCGCGAGGTTGCGCCGCTCGACCGAGGCGACTGTGGCCTCGAAGGAGCCGCCGCGGTGCCGCGCCACGAGCAGCCAGGGGCTGCCTTCGTCGAGCGGCGGCCGCGGCTGGCTGGCGGGCGGCCGCGGGCCGCCGGTGCGGCGCTCGCCCGGCGGCCCCGGGCCGCGTCCGCGGCTCGGGAGCGGCAGCTCGACGTCGCCGCTGCGGCGGCCGCCCGACGCCGCGTCGGGCGCGCTCGCGTAGAAGACGGACCGGTCCGACCGACGCAGGATCGCCACCACGAACGGTGCGCTCGCCGATCCGCCGATGCTCGTCTCGACCAGCCGCGGCAGCAGGCGGCTGCGCAAGTAGTCCTCGTCGAGCGTCACGATCAGCGCGCCGCCGAGGCTCAGCCGGCCGCGCGCGCCGCCCCCCGGCGGGCCCTCGGGGCCGAACACCGGCAGCACGACGCCGAGCGGCTGCTCGAGGACGGCGCCCGGGCGGAACGGGAAGCCGCCCGGCCCCGCGGTCTCGGAGCTCGCCGCGAGCCGGGCCTCGAGGCTGCTGAGCGTCTGCGGCCAGGGCACCTCGTGGAACGAGTCGTCGCCCGGCCGTGCCTCCTCCAGCACAGCGCGGCCCCGCTCGCCGCGCGTCGCGAGCAGAAGCCCGCTCACGAGCCCGCCGTTCTCCCGCGTGTGCCACTCCTCGAGCCTATCGACGAGGAACGCGCGGCGATCGACGGGAGCCTCGCCCGCCTCCGCGAAGAACGCGATCGATGCCTGGCCGAGCTCGCGGTCGAGCGATGTCGCGAAGCGCCGCGCGGCGCGCTCGAGGTCGGCCTGCAGCCGCTCGGCCGCGGCATGCCGGATCTGCTGCGTCCAGCGGTACTGCAGGAAGCCCAGCACTCCGAGGAGCGCGGCGAGCAGCGCCAGCAGCAGCCACGGTCCGCGAGCCCGCGTCTTCGCCATCGCTGCGAGTCTACCAAGCCGGCGCAGCCGCAGCCGGAGGTCGCCATGCGGCCGTTTACAAGCATTACAGCGAGATTGCGTCGGCATGAATACTTCGGCCCGCCGCGGGTGCATGATGCAACTGAGCGGCGTCCTCGGGCGCCGCCGGAGGCGAGCAGGTCATGAGGAAGCAAATCATTCGGATCGTCCCGGTCGCGGTGGCGCTCCTGCTTTGCGGGGCGGCTGCGAGGGCGGAGGACCCGCTGGGCGACGGTCCGGAGGGCCAGGGCGGCCCGGGGCGGCGTCCGCACGGCCCGCAGCAGGGGATGACGCGCATGCTCGGCCTCGACGAGACGCAGCAGGAGAAGCTGCGCGAGATCCTGGACGAGGGGCGGCCCCAGCGCGAGGCGCTGCACGAGAAGATGTCGGCCAACCGCGAGGCGCTCCACAACCTGCTCGAGAGCGGCAGCGCCGACGCGAACGCCGTCGGCGAACTGGTGCTCGAAGGCCGCAAGCTGCGCGACGAGGGCCGCGCGCTCTACGACGTCGAGCAGAAGAAGGTCCGCGGCATCCTGAACCCCGACCAGCAGAAGAAGTTCGACGCGATGCAGGAGCGCATGCGCGAGCGGCGCTCGCGCGGAGGACGCGCCGGCTTCGGTCCGGGCTTCGGCGGCCCTGGCGAGCGGGGCGGGTTCGGCCATCCCGGAGGCCCGGGGGGCAGCTTCTCGAAGCAGCCGCGCTCGAGCCAGCCGCCGGTCCAACCGTAGTCGCAGTAGGCGCGGGGATCGTGCTCGTCGCCGGCGTGTCCTCGCTTCCGCTCGCGTCGCTTCCGCTCGAGCACTGACCCCGCGCTCGTTCGCTCGATAGCGCGGACCAGCCCATCCGTCGTCGCCCGCGATCGCGACGAGATTTGTACGCGCGTTACGCGTCCCGTAAGAGACGTGTTTTCACCCGTCGCGCTCCGAATTCCTGGGTATGGTGATCGTGTCGGGGGGCGTTCGTGAACCCCGCGGAGAGGCGATGAGCGTGAGGACGCTGAAACTTCCTGGAGCGATGGTTCTACTGGCGCTCGCGTGCGCGACGGCGGGCGCGCAGGTCGTGACGAACGAGACCGAGACGCTCGCGTTCGACCGTCCCGAGTCGTGGGGCATGAAGTACTACACGTCCCTCGCGCTGCTGACGAGCATGGGCGCCCCCGTTGCGCGCAGCAAGGGCGAGGTCGTGCTCGGCTTCGAGGGCGCGAGCGTGCCGCAGATGAGCGACGAGCAGCGGCGGATCGGCTTCGACGGCACGAAGCTCGAGAACGTCAACCGCACGCACTTCTTCGGGCGCCTGCGCGGCAGCATCGGGCTCGGTGCGGGCTTCGCGCTCGACCTCGCCTACACGCCGCCCATCGAGCTCGGCGGCGCAAAGCCGAACATCTTCGCCGCCGGCGTCGGGCGCCCCTTCGAGCTCGCGCGCGCGTGGCGGCTCGGGCTGCGCGGCTACGGGCAGATCGGCACGATCCAGGGCGACATCACCTGCAGCGCCGAGGAGGCCGCGGCCGGCAGCGACCCCGAGAAGAACCCCTACCAGTGCGTCGAGGCCTCGCAGGACGAGACCCGGCAGAAGACGCTCGGCGGCGAGCTCACGCTCGGCTACGACTCGGGCGGCCCGGTGAAGCCCTACCTGGGCGTGCTCGTGACCTACATGGACCTGGAGTTCCAGGTGAACGCGCTCTACGGGGGCGGGCTGATCGACGACCACAACCTGCAGCTCACGAGCGGCACGACGGTGGCTGCGACGGGCGGCCTGACCTACGCGCCGTCGCCCAGCTGGCGCATCAACGCCGAGGCGTTCTACTCGTGGCTGTCGATCGTGCGGCCGCCGTCGACCTCGTCCTCGAACGAGGGCTTCTGGAACGCCCGCCTGTTCGTCAGCTACCGCATACACTGAGCCATGGCCCGAAAGCAGCAACGCGCGCGGCGGAACGGGCTCGGCGTCGTGCTGGCCGGGCTCGGCCTGCTCGGCGCGCGAGCGGAGGCGCAGGGCGAAAAGCTCGTCGTGGAGTCGGCTCGCAGCCACCTGCGGCTCGAGCTCGGGCGCACGGGACTCATGAAGTTCCTCGGCCACGAGCACCAGATCGAGGCCCCGATCGCGGACGGGCAGCTCGACGTCCTCGAGGGCGACCCCGCGCGCTCCTCCGTCCGACTGCGCTTCGAGTCCGCGCGGCTGCACGTGGTGCCCGGCAGCGAGCCAGCCGGGGACATCCCCAAGGTCGAGGAGCGCATGCGCGGGCCGGAGGTGCTCGAGGTCGAGAAGTACCCCGAGATCACGTTCGTCTCGACGTCCGTGAAGTCCCAGCCCGAGGGTCCGTCGCGCTTCAAGCTGGTGGTGGTGGGGACGCTCACGCTCAAGGGGCGGTCGTTCCCCGTCGAGGTGCCGCTCGAGCTGCGCCGCGTGGACAAGGAGCTCGAGGCCAAGGGGGAGCTCGCCCTGAACCTGAGCGACGTCGGGATCGAGCCGCCCTCGGTCGCCGGCGTCGTGAAGGTCAAGGACCGCTTCCGGCTGGAGTTCGAGATCTACGCCCGGCCCTGAGACAAGGGCGCGCGGCTACGGCCGCGTGGCTACGGCCGCGTGGCGCGCCAGTCCCAGTGCGCGGCCGCGCGCTCGATCACGAACGGCACGTCCTCGTCGAGCAGCAGGCGCTCGCGTCGGAGCGCGAGCGCGGCCTCGGCGATGCGACCGAGGTAGGCCGAGCGGTCGGGGTAGCGCTCCTCGATCGAGCGTCGGGGGTCGCCGCTCGCCTCTCGCGCGGCGCGCGTGCGCGCGAACGGGACGTACGAGCCGACGACGCCGGCAAGCGCGTCCGGCGCGCCGGTCGTCGGGTGCCGGGTGTTCCAGCCGGTCTCGGTCGCGAGCGGCACCTCGATCTCGGGCATGCGCAGCCCGGCCCGATCGTTGCCGTCGGCGTCGACCGCCGGCACCAGCGCCGGAAACACGGCGCCGAGCCGCGGAGGCTCGAGCGTGACGATGCCGCGCGTCCACTCAGGGCCGTAGTCCATTCGCACCGGCTGGTTGCGCAGGAGCGGCAGCGCGATCCCGGGCAGCGCGGGCCAGCCGGCGCGCTCGGGCGGCGCGAGCGTGCCGTCGGCGATCCGCGGATAGCGGCTCGGCGGCGGAAGGGCGCCGCGTGCGACCCACTCGTCGAGCGCGCGCACCAGGGCCCGCAGCGCAGGCCGGTAGTCGTTCGGGTTCGCCGGATTCGCGCCCCTGTTCGAGCTGGTGCCGCCCTCCGCGGGCGGCAGCGATCCGGGGCCGTGCTGTGCGGACGCCACGAAGTAGACGCGGCTCGACTCGGCGAGCGCAGCGTCGCTCGTGCCGCTCGCGTCGGTGTGGACGAGCGAGCCTGCGCGGCTCCAGTACTCGAACGCCGACATCACGTGGAAGAGCTTCGGCGCCGTGCCGCTCGCGAGCGCGCGGTCGAGAAGCCCGGACGTCGCCCCCGTCTCGGGGTCGCGCTCCGGGAGGTCGGTGAACGGGAACACGTCGGTCGGGTAGTCGAGGTTCCAGTGCTGGTACCCGTCGCGCGAGGCCTGGGCGAAGCGATGATTGAAGGACCCACGGCCCGCTCCCGCGACCTCGGCGATCACGCCGTCGAAGACGCGGCGTCCCTGCTCGTCCTCGTTGAAGCCCTGGTAGATCAGGTGCCGCAGGAAGCGGCCGCTCTGCGAGATGCCGTGCGCGTAGGCGAGCGTCGCGCCGGCGAGCGGGTTGGCGGGGCCGCGCTCGTTCTTGAAGAAGCTGACGAGGTCGCGCGTGGCGCTGAAGGCGCAGCCCGCGACGCGGGGACCCTGGCTCTTGTAGACGACGTCGTAGAGGCGCCCCGGCTCGAAGCCGCCGTCGAGCGCCACCGTCGTCGCGTCGGCGAAGCGCCAGCGCGCTCGC
Organism: uncultured Acidobacteriota bacterium; assembly: GCA_963740655.1. Lineage (GTDB taxonomy): Bacteria > Acidobacteriota > Vicinamibacteria > Fen-336 > Fen-336 > DATBSL01. Next base: position 443,442 of record CAVUFF010000006.1, on the reverse strand, counting down.
GGGACGAGCCGCGGCGCGTCGAGCCGGTGGTCGCGCACGTAGAGCCGGCTGTCGGGACCGCCCGGGTCCACGGCGGGGTAGGCGAGGTGGCCGCGGTCGCCGAGGGCCGCCCGCTCGCGGCGCTCGTCGAGCACGACGGCCGCGCGCACGAGCCCGCTGATCGGGCGAGCGGCGTCGCCGGCCACCGGCGCGCGCAGCCGCAGCAGACCGGGCTCGTCGGGCACGTCCCACTGCCAGCCCATCCACGCGAGCGTGAAGCCCTGCCGCATCAGCCAGCCGTCGCCGAAGTCCGCGTCCTCGCGGGGTTCGAGCGCGCTCCTGGCGTACTGCAACCGTCGCAGGATGGCCTTGCCGCCGCGGTTCGGGACCTCGTAGTAGACGCGGCCGTTGCCACGGGCGAGGTCGACGGGCTTGATCAGGTAGAAGTCGGCGCTGAAGCGGACCTCGCCGTGCGCGTCGCGCGGCGCGAGCGGCAGGTCGACCACGGCCTGGTTCCTCGGGTGCGCCGGGTCGAGCGCGAACTCGACCGTGCCCGCGAGCGTCTCGTAGGCGCCGGCGAGGCCGAACGGCCGGCCGTCCAGCACGGGCACGCGCCGCTCGACCGTGAGGCGCACGACGCGGGCCTCGGCGGCGGGGGACGCGCCGAAGGCGAGGGCAAGGACGAGCAGCGGTCGCTTCGCGGTCAAGAGTGCTCCCTGGCTCGCCGGTATTGTGACCCGGAACGCTCCTGGCTCCGCTCGCCCGGGGCGATTATCATTCCTCGTCACCCATCCCCCTGAGGAGCCAGCATGAGCTTCAGGATCGACGAGGCGTTCGTCGCGGAGCAGAACCGGCAGGCGCGCGACTGGCTCGAGGAGGACTACGCTCACCTCGGCCGCCAGCTCAAGCGGCGCGGCATCGAGATCGAGCGGCTCACCGAGCGTGCGACGGCGTTCCGCGTGGCCGTGCCGTCGTGGGGCGTCGGGACCGGCGGCACGCGCTTCGCGCGCTTCGCGGGACCGGGCGAGCCGCGCAACGTCTTCGAGAAGCTCGACGACTGTGAGGCGATCCAGCGGCTCGTGCGTGTGACGCCGGGGATCTCGCTTCACATCCCGTGGGACGAGTCCGAGAGCCCGGCCGAGCTGAAGGCGTACGCGGCGGCGCGTAGTCTCCACTTCGACGGGGTGAACTCGAACACGTTCCAGGACCAGCAGGGGCAGCCGCTCTCCTACAAGTTCGGCAGCCTGACCCACGCGGACCCCGCGGTGAGGCGCCAGGCGGTCGAGCACAACCTCCACTGCCTCGAGCTCGGGGTGAAGCTCGGCGCCCGCTCGCACACCGTCTGGGTCGGAGACGGCGGCAACTTCCCGGGCCAGGTCCACTTCCGCCGCGCGCTCGACCGCTACCTCGAGAGCCTGCGCGCGATCTACGCGGCGCTGCCGCCAGGCTTCCGGATGTTCATCGAGCACAAGCTCTACGAGCCGGCCTTCTACTCGACGGTGCTCAACGACTGGGGCACGAGCTACTACTGCACGCGCGAGCTCGGGGAGCGCGCGCTGTCGCTCGTGGACCTCGGCCACCACGCGCCCAACGTCAACATCGAGATGATCGTGGCCAGGCTGATCCAGTTCGGCAAGCTCGCGGGCTTCCACTTCAACGACAGCAAGTACGGCGACGACGACCTCGACTCGGGCTCGATCAAGCCATTCCAGCTGTTCCTGATCTTCAACGAGCTCGTGGACGCCGAGCTCGAGAAGGCGAATGGCTTCGACCCCGCGTACATGCTCGACCAGTCCCACAACGTCACCGACCCGATCGAGTCGCTGATGACGAGCGCCGTCGAGGTGGCCCGCGCCTACGTGCAGGCCCACCTCGTGGACCGCGCGGAGCTCCAGGAGGCGCAGGAGCGGAACGACGCGATCCGCGCGCTTGCGCTCCTGAAGCAGGCGTTCACGACAGACGTGGCGCCGATCCTGGCCGTCGCGCGCCAGCGCGCCGGCGGGGCGGTCGATCCGGTCGCCACGTACCGCGCGAGCGGCTATCGAAGGAAGAAGGCCGAGGAGCGCCCGGCCTCGCTGCGCCAGGCCGCCGGCATCGTCTGAGCGCCCCCTGAGCCACCTCGCCTTCGACCTCGGCGCGGGCAGCGGCCGAGCCGTGCTCGGCACCGTCGGCGCGGACGGGCTCGAGCTTCGGGAGCTCCATCGCTTCCACTACCCGCCGGCGCGAGTCGACGGTCGGCTGCGCTGGCCCTTCGCGGCGATCCTCGCCGGCGTCGAGGCCGGCCTGGCGCAGGCGCGTGAGGCAGCTCCGCAGGGGCTCGACAGCACCGGCGTGTGCTCGTGGGGCGTCGACTACGGGCTCGTCGACGCAGCGGGCCGCCTGCTGGAGGACCCGGTCGCCTACCGCGACCACCGCACGGACGGCGCGATCGCGCACGTGCTCGAGCGGGTGCCGCGCGCCGAGATCTTCGCGCGCACCGGGCTGCAGTTCCTGCAGTTCAACACGCTGTTCCAGCTCGACGCCCACGTGCGGGCCGGGCTGCCCCGGGACGCTCGGCTGCTGCTGATGATCCCGGACCTGGTGCACCACGCGCTCTGCGGCTCGACGCGCGGAGAGTACACGAACGCGTCCACCACGCAGCTGCTCGACGTGCGCACGCGGCGCTGGGCCGACGAGCTGTTCGCGCGGCTCGAGCTGCCGCGCGCCCTGATGCCCGAGCTCGTCGAGCCCGGCGCCGTGCTCGGAGAGCTGCATCCGCGGCTGCAGCGCCGGGCCGGGCCGGGGCCCACGCGCGTGGTCGCGCCTCCGACGCACGACACGGCGAGCGCCGTGGCCGGGACGCCGCTCGAGCCGGGCTGGGCCTACCTGTCCTCGGGGACCTGGTCGCTCGTCGGCGTCGAGCGAAAGGCGCCGCTTCTCGGCGAGGCGGTCGCGCGAGCGAACTTCACGAACGAGGGCGGTGCCTTCGGCACGATCCGGCTGCTGAAGAACGTCATGGGGCTGTGGATCCTCGAGTCGTGTCGGCGCGAGTGGGAAGCCGACGGCCGCACGCACGACCTCGACACACTGCTGCGGGCCGCCGCGGCGCTCGAGCGCCCGCCCGGCGTCGTGTTCCCCGACGACGAGCGCTTCTTCAACCCGCCGAGCATGACCCGCGCACTGGGCGGCGCGCTCGCCGCGAGCGGCCAGCCGAGCACCGACGATCCCGCGGCGCTCGCTCGGGTCGTGCTCGACTCGCTCGCGCTGCGCTACGCCTCGGTCGTGCGCACGATCGAGGCGTTGACGGGCGAGCCGGTGCGCGGGATCCACGTGGTGGGCGGCGGCTGCCGCAACGACTACCTGAACCAGGCCACGGCGGACGCCGCGGGCCTGCCGCTTCGCGCGGGGCCCGTCGAGGCGACGGCGGCCGGCAACCTGCTGCTGCAGGCGATCGCGTGCGGTCGCCTCGGCTCGCTCGCCGAGGGCCGCGCGCTCGTGGCGACCGCCGTCGAGCTCCGGCGCTTCGAACCGCGCGAGCGCTCCGCCGTTGCGGGGCTGGCTCTGCGCTACCGCGAGCTCGAGGCCCGCGCGCTCGGGGGCTAGCCCCTGGCTGCGCCTAGCGCGTGTTGCCGGCGATCCGCTCCCAGAGCTGGAGCCGGCCGCCGCGATCCACCGCGGCGAGCGACGCGGCGAGCGCCTCGAACGCCGCGAGGTGCGACGCGTCGAGGGCCTCGAAGTCGTGGAGGCCCTCCTTGAACTCGACCCACGCGCGAGGCTTCTCGGGCTCGCGGCTGGCGGCCTCCGCGGCGCGGCGGCCGCCCGACAGCACGATCCCGACGCCCGTCCGCATCATCATCAGCCAGAGCCGGAAGCGCTCCTGCGTTCCCACGAGCAGGCGGTACACGAAGCCGGCGATGCCGGCGGTGGCCTTGAGCTTGCGGCCCTGGAACTGCGCGGGCGACGGCGGCGGCAGCGGCCGGATCGCCTGCACCATCCGCGAGTAGACGCCCATCGCGCGGAGGCGGGTCAGGCGGTCGGCGCCCGCCTCCTCCAGCACCGCGAGCGCCACCTGCAGCACCGTGAGCGCGTCGGGCGCGCGCTGCGCGTTGCGCGCGCGCTCGGCCGCGTCGAACGCCTGGCGCGCGAGCGCGGCGTCGAGCTCGATGCGCTGGCGCAGCGTGTCCAGAGCCCGCTGCTCCGGCACGTTCAGCACGAACTGCCAGCGCTGCAGCGCGAGCGAGCGGTTGTAGCGGCCGAGCGTGTAGCAGAGCGCGACGCAGCCCACCGACGAGAGCACGAGCTCCAGCATCAGGCCAGGTTCTCCACCGGTTCCTGTGCGACCGCCGGCTGCTCACGCCGCCAGGCCGCGTGCGTCCAGAACAGCACGAGCGCGAGGTAGGCGATCGGCTCGAGCAGGTTGAACTGGTCGAGTCCGGCGGCCTCGCCGCGCCTCCTGAGCAAGCTCAAGAGCGTCACGAACACGAGCAGGTAGGGAGTGAAGCCGAGCGCGATCGCGCGCTGCCACTCGCTGATCGGCACCTGGTAGTACCACACCAGCAACGCGACCGCCGTCAGGACCCAGATCGCCGAGGTGGCGATGCTCGGTTGCCAATTCCAGAACCCCGTGTCGTACGTCGAGTGGGGCGTCAGCCACGCGAGCACCAGCGTGCTCGCGACGAGGATGGCCGCCAGCAGCACACGCGCCGTCCGCCACGCGCCGGGGAAGGCCGAGAACGCCCGCCACGCCAGCTCGATTGCGGTTGCCATCTTGAGTAGGTCGTACACCCCCTGCTTCAACACCCAGAACTCCGGCGTGTAGAAGCGTTCGGGCGACAGCGTCACGAGACCGTTCCCCAGCAGGATCGCCGCGACGTAGAACGTGAACGACCAGCACTGCGCGAGCTTCCCGCGCAGCATCATCCCCAGCAGCAGCGCGATCAGCGCTGCCTTGACGGTCTGCGCGATCAGGAGCTGGACTTCGCTCATCCGCCGACCGGCATCTTCTTGTAGAGCTTGGGTACCCGCCGGCGCTCGATCCCGAAGCTGCGCAGGCGCATGTAGACCGTGCGGCGGGTGACGCCGAGCCGCCGGGCGACCTCGGCGATGTTCCAGTCGTTGCCCTCGAGCAGCGTCAGCATCTGCAGCCGCCCCTGCTCCGCCGGGCTCGCCGCGGGGATGGCCGGCCGCGGCTCGGCCGAGTCGGCGGCGAGCACGGCGTGGGCGATCGCGGTTCCGAACACCGCGGCGTCGAGGGTCGAGAGGCCCTCCGGCTGCGCGAGGTAGAGCGCCGCCACCATCTCGTCGCCGCGCATGGCGGGGAAGAGGCCGAAGCCGGGCTCGATGACCGCGCGGCCCGCGGAGAGCTCGCTCGCGTGGTCCGCCCAGCGCACCGGCAGTGCCGAGACGGCGGGCAGGCTGAGCCCCACGCTCATCCAAATTTCTACTTGCCCCGAGCGCGGACGCAGGATCGCGCCGCCTCGGGCCTGATGCATCTGGACGAGGCGCGTCAGGATCCGGTCCGCGGCTCGGCGCGGCTCGTCCGAGACGAGAAGATTGACCATCGAATCCATTGTGTTCACGGTCTGGACTATAGCGCAGAGAGGTGGTTTTGCGCTATGAGGATCCTCGACACATTCCTATGATCTGTTTCGGCGCGGATTTTGGGCATGGACATTGACTAGTCAGTCCATATACACTTCGCGCAGCTCAGCTGTAAGCTCAGACGAATGAAAGCCTAGGAGGAACAGCATGCGAGTCTTTTGGAGCGTCGTGTTGGCCGGAGGCCTGTTTCTCGTCGGACTCGACGCATACGAGGGACGAAAGGGAGAGGGCCGAATCAAAGAAAGGGATGCGGAGAGTCAGACGACCGTCATCTGCGAGGACGGAACCGGCGCGCCCCCATCGCGGCCGCGATGAAGCAGTCCCTGACGACGCGGCGTCCCGAAACGCTGGGGCGCCGCGTCGTACACGGGCGTCCGCTGCGGACGCGCGAGGGGACCATTCTGTTGGCCGGCGTTGTGAACTCGATTGGCAGACTGCACGAGGTGGCCGCCGTCGAGCGCGTGGGCCTGCGTGACGTCGCTTCGACCGCTTCGCGACGCAGAGTCGACGCGGTGGTGATCGGGACGTCGTCGCCGCCGAGCGCCGTGCTCGCCGCGATCGACGCGCTCAAGGCACGCGCGCCGACCGCTTCGATCCCGGTGCTGCACCTGTCGCCGGGCGGAGGTTGTAGCCGCTGCGGAGCCGACGTGTGTCTGCCGCTCGAAGTCTCGCCGCGCACCGTGACCGGTGTCGTTCGGGTGCTCGTGCGCGCGCATGCAGTGGAGCTTGGAAACGACGCGACCCCTGGCGTCGCGGCGTCCGCCGCGGATCCCGCGCTGGAGCGGCTGCTGGCGCTCGGACGGATGGCGGGCGGCATCGTCCACGACTCGAACAACCTCTTGCTCGTGATCGGCAGCCACGTGGAGCTCGCGCGCCGGCTGATGGGCGTCGAGCACCCTGCGGCAGCGAGGCTCGCGACGGTGCTTCAGGCCGTCGAGCGGGCGGCTGCGCTCAACAGGCAGGTCCTGGCGTTCGGCCGCGCGACACCCGCGCCCCAGGCATCCGCCGATCCCGACGAGGTGCTGGCCGAGCTCGAGCCGATGTTGCGCCGGCTGCTGGGCGACTCCATCGGGCTCGAGGTGAGGGCGCGGGCCGGGTCCGGCCTGGTGCGGGCGGACACGAGCCAGCTGGAGCAGCTACTGCTCAACCTCGTGCTGAACGCACGCGACGCGATGCCCGGTGGTGGGCGGCTGACCGTCGAGACACGGGACGTGCGCCTGCCTGCTGGAGCCCTGCCGCCCCTGGCGCCCGGCCGCTACGTGGTGCTCGCGGTTTCGGACGACGGCGTGGGGATCGACGCCGTGGCGCGCGAGCGGATCTTCGAGCCGTTCTTCACGACGAAGGCCGCGGCCGATGGATCGGGGCTCGGCCTCGCGATCGTGCGCCGCGTCACGGAACAGGCGGGCGGCCGCGTCTGCGTCGACAGCGAGCCGGGTCTCGGGGCCACGTTCCGCGTCTACCTGCCGCGGGCCGGTGCGCGCGCCGCCGGCGCAACGACGGCCTCGGCAACCGCAGCGCCGGGCTTCCGGAGGTCGAGCGTGGTTTAGACTGCCTCACTCCATGGCCGAGCGTTCGCGTCGCGCGGGCGAGAAAGGCCGGCGTCGCTTCCTGCGCCGGCTCGGCGCCTCGGTCGCGGCGACGCTCGGCGGGCCGGCGGTCGCGGCGGCGCAGGCGCGCAAGACCCAGCCGAAGCGGCCTGCGAAGCCGAGGGCCCGCGCGCCCGCGAAGCCGGCGACGAAGGCAGAGGCGGAGCGTCCCGTTCCCGTCCCGCCGCCCGAGCCCGCGCCGGTCCGCGTGGCGCGCGGCGGCTGGCCCTCGCCCGAGCCCGGCGCCCGCGTGGACCTGTCGCCCGCGCGCTGGATCTGGCTCCCCGGCGAGCGGACGCTCGCCAACAGCTTCGTCCTGTTCCGCCGCGAGATCGAGCTGGTCGCGGCGCCCGCGTCCGCGCGCGGCTTCGTGAGCGCGGACAGCCGCTACCGGCTCTACGTCAACGGCCGCCGCGTGCAATGGGGACCGGCTCCCTGCGACCCACGCTCGTACGAGGCCGACCCCGTCGACCTCGCGCGCTGGCTGGTGCCCGGCCGCAACGTGATCGCTGCCGAGGTGCTGTTCTACGGCCACGGCGACGGCACCTGGCCGTTCGGCAAGCCGGGCTTCCTGTTCGCGCTGCGGGTGGAGGAGCCGGGCGGCCGCGTGAGCGAGCTCGTGAGCGACGAGAGCTGGCGCGTGTTGATCGACCGCGCCCACCGGCCCGGCCAGTTCCAGCGCGCCTACCTGCGCGCGCTGCAGGAGGACTTCGACGCGCGCCTGCACCCCTGGGGCTGGACCTCGGCGGGCTTCGTCCCGGACGACGCGTGGCTCGCGCCGCGGCTCATCGACGCGCCCGCCGACCAGCCCGCCGCCGCCGGGACGCACGCGGACGACCTGACAGACGCCAGCCTCGAGCGCGAGGCCGCGACGCTGCGGGCGCGCGAGGTGCCTCTCGTGCGCGAGACGCTGAGGCCGATCGACCGACTGGTGCGCTCGGGGCGCGTGCGCTGGCGCCGCGACCCGAGGGACTTCTTCGAGTTCGGCGTGCCGGACGCGTTCGAGATCGTGGACGAGAGCGTGGCAACGTCGGCGGGCGAGGCCGCGTGGCGCCTGGAGCCCCGGCCGAAGGAGGGTGTCTTCCTCAGCTTCGAGCTGCCGGAGCAGATGGTCGGGTTTCCGTACCTGACGGTCGAAGCGTCCGCGGCGACCGTGGTGGAGCTCGTGGCTCAGGAAGCGCTCCCGGACGGCCCCGCCTGGCTCGGGGGGCCGCGCTTCGCCTGGACGCGGCTCGTGTGCCGTGCCGGCGTGAACCGCTTCGAGTGCTTCGACCACGAGTCGCTGCGCGTCCTGCAGCTGCACGTGCACGACGCCGAGGGCTCGGTGCTGCTGCGCGACGTCGGCCTGCGCCGGCGCTCGTACGCCTGGCCCAGCCCGCCGAGCTTCCGGGTCGCGGAGCCGGCGCTTCAGCGCGTGCTCGACGCCTCGTTCAACACGCTCGTGAACGCGGCCCAGGAGACGGTCGTGGAGGGCATGGCCCGCACGCGCCAGCAGACGAGCGGCGACGCCGCGCAGCAGCTCGTGGCGGCGCGGCTCGTGTGCGGCGACCGCCAGCTCGCGCGCCGCTTCCTGCGCGGGTGCGCGCTGGGCCAGGCGCTCGAGGGCTACTTTCTGGGCGCCTGGCCCTCGTACGACGCGCTGAACCGCATTGCCCAGAGGCAGGTGGGCGCGACGGCGTCGGGGCCGCGGCTCGAGAACGGCCTCGCCTTCGCGCTCGACGCGTGGCGCCACTACCAGGAGACCGGCGAGAGCGACCTGCCGCTCCAGCTCCACGCGCGCTTCGCCCGCTTCGCCGCCTACGTGCTGGACCGCCGCGGCAAGGACGGGCTCCTGCCCGTCGAAGGCTGGGGCGTTCCGACGGTGTGGATCGACGACGGCTTCGAGCGCCAGCGGCACCGGCAATGCGCGTTCAACCTGCTCGCCGCGGCCGCGCTCAGGCAGGCGCTGGCTCCGCTCGCCGTGCTCGCCGGCGACGCCGCAGCCGCCAAACGCCTCTCTGCCGCGGGCGACGCGCTCGTGGCCGCCTGCGTCGCGCGCTTCTGGAGCCGCGAGCGCGCGCTCTTCGTCTGCAACCTGCCCTGGGAGGACGAGGAGGGCGCCGAGCGGCTCGACGACCGCTCGCTGGCGACGGCGCTCGTCTTCGACCAGTGCCCGCAGGGCCGCAGCGCCGAGTCGGTGCTGGCACTCGCGCAGCCGCGCGAGGGTCTCTCGCTGTCGGCCCCGGCCGGCTCGCACTGGCGGATGCGGGCGCTCGCGCGGCACGGGCGCATCGACGCCGTGCTGCGCGAGCTGCGCGAGCGCTGGGCGCCGCTGCGCGCGGTGCTCGAGAACAACACGAACCCGGAGCGCTTCGACGCGCGCTCAGACACGGCCGGCGAGTGGAGCCACTGCGCGGTCGCGCCGCTCGTCGTGCTCTACGGCGACGTGGCGGGCATCCGGCCCGCGGAGCCCGGGTTCGCCAAGGCCGAGATCCGGCCGCAGCTCGGGGACCTGCGGGAGCTGGAGCTCGTCTGCCACACCCCGCGCGGGCCGATCACGTTCCGCGCCGAGGCGCAGGAGGAGGGCCACCGCGCCTTCGTCACGCTGCCGGCCGACTGTCCGGGCGAGCTGGTGCTGCCGCTCAGCGAGGGCAGGGGGGTGGCGCTCACGGAATCGGACCGCGCGCTCGGGCTCGAGCGATTCGCGCTGCCGAAAGGCGAGACGACCGAGTTCGACGTTCCGGCCGTGCGGCCTACCTGAAGATCCTCAGCTTCTGGAGGATCAGGATCAGGAGCGCGGCGCCTGCGATCGAGACCGCCCACTGGGCGATCGGGCCGTAGGCGGCGAAACCCAGCACCGCGGCGAGCCAGAAGCCGATGCTCGAGCCGACGATGCCCACGAGCACGTTGGCGAGAACTCCCATCTGCTTGTCCGTCTTCATCAGCATGCTCGCCAGCCAGCCGACGATGCCGCCCACGACGATCGTGACGATCCAGTACATGTCGATGCTCCTTTTGCGGGTGCGCGAGGGTGCAAGCCGCCGCTCTTGAGGCTGCCGCGGCTCGGAGTCTGGCGCCGACGAGGCCGCGCCGCAAGCCCTCGCTTGGCAAGGCCGTGCGGTGTTGCGGGGGCTCGGATATGCTTCCGCGTCGCCCGCCCGATGAGTGAGACCAATCCCGCATGAGTACGACCACGCTCGAGACGACCGGCGACCAGCGCAGCCCGCTCGAGCGCCTGCTGCGCGTCTTCGGCGACGTGCACGCCGGGGAGGGCGTGACCGTACTGCTCATGCTCGCGAACATCTTCCTGACGCTGGTCGCCTACTCGGTGATCAAGGTGGTGCGCGAGCCGCTGATCATCCTCGGCGGCGGCGCCGAGGCGCGCGCCTACTCCTCGGCCGGCCAGGCCGCGCTGCTGATGCTGTTCGTGCCGGCCTACAGCTGGTTCGCCTCGAAGGTGGACCGCCGCAAGCTGCTGATCGGGGTGACGCTCTTCTTCTTCGCGAACATCCAGCTGTTCGCGCTCGCGGTCGCCGCGCACGTGCGCTTCGTGGGCGTCGCGTTCTTCATCTGGGTCGGCATCTTCAACAACGCGCTCGTGGCGCAGTTCTGGTCCTACGCGAACGACATCTATACGAAGCCGATGGGCGACCGGCTGTTTCCGATCATCGCGATCGGCATGACCGCGGGCGCGCCGCTCGGTGCCCTGATCGCCGGCTCGCTGGGCGGCGCCCACGTGAGCGTGCAGGCGATCCTGCAGGTCTCCGCCGTACTGCTGCTCGCGAGCCTCGCGCTCTACCTCGCGGTGAATGCGCGCGAGACGCGCAAGGCGCGCAAGGCGCGCAGCGACGAGGGCCAGGAGGCGCTCGGGGGCCGGAGCGGCTTCACGCTCGTGTTCCAGAGCCGCTACCTGGTGCTGATCGCGTTCCTGATCGTGCTGCTGAACGTCGTCAACACCACGGGCGAGTACCTGAACGCGCACCTCGTCGAGCTGCACGCGCGCAGCGCGGCCGCCGCCGATCCCGCCTTCGACCAGGAGGCCTGGATCAGCGCCTACAGCGGCAGCTACCAGTTCTGGGTCAACGTGGCGGCGCTGCTGCTGCAGTTCTTCGTGACCTCGCGGCTCGTGAAGCTGTTCGGGATGCGCGGGGCGCTGCTGGCGCTGCCCGTGATCGCGCTCGGCGGCTACTCGATCGTGGCGGTGGGCGTGAGCTTCGCGATCGTGCGCTGGGTCAAGACCGCGGAGAACGCGACCGACTACTCGATCATGAACACCGCGCGCGGCCTGCTGTGGCTGCCCACGAGCCGCGAGGAGAAGTACAAGGGCAAGCAGGCGATCGACACCTTCTTCGTGAGGGCCGGAGACCTGCTGCAGGCGGCGCTGGTCTTCGCCGGCACCCACTGGCTGGCGCTGAGCGTGCGCGGCTTCGCGCTCGTGAACGTCGCCATGACGCTGGCGTGGCTGGCGGTCGCCTTCGCGATCCTGCGCGAGAACCGCAGACTCGTCCGGACACGCGAGGCCGACGCGGCCGCCTAGCGCGCGGCCTTCAGACGACCAGCACCTCGAGGTTGCGGGAGCGCAGCGCCTGCAGCAGGTCGGGGTGGACGGCCGAGTCGGTGATCAGCTTGTGCACCACGTCGAGCTTGGCGATCACGGAGAGGCTGCGGCGCTGGAACTTGGAGGCGTCCGCCACCACCACCACCTCGCGCGAGACCTGGATCATCACGGCGTTGAGCTGCGCCTCGACCACGTCCGGGGTCATGAGCCCGATCTCGGGGTCGAGCCCGTCGACGCCGAGGAACAGGCGATCGGCGTGCAGCCCGCGCAGCGTCGCCTCGGCCGGCGGCCCCGCGAGCGAGTAGGACATCTGCCGCAGCACGCCGCCGATCATGATCAGCCGCACCTGCGGCAGGTTGGCGAGCTCCATCGCGATGTTGAGCGCGTTCGTGATCACGTTCAGCGAGCGCAGCCGCAGGAAGCGGATCTGGCGCGCGATCTCGGCGGTGGTGGTGCCGGAGTCGAGCATGATCGTCTCGCCGTCGTGGATCATCTGCGCGGCGGCGTGGCCGATGCGGACCTTCTCGGCGTGGTGCAGCGTCTCCTTGACCGTGATCGGCACGTCGTCGGGCGTGTCGCCGCGCTTGAGCGCGCCGCCGTGCGAGCGGACGACGGCGCCGAGGCCGGCGAGCGCGTCGAGGTCGCCCCGGATCGTGACGGCCGACACCGAGAAGCGCGCAACAAGCTCCTCGACCGTGACCCGCTCCTGCTCGTCGACGAGCTCGAGGATCCGGCGCCTGCGCTCCTCGACCAGCAGGCGCGGCCCGCGCCCCCGTGCCGCCGCCCCCGCGTCGCGCTTGCCCTTCCGCATCGCGGGGATCATAGCGGCAAGCCTTCGCGCGGAGCCACCGCAGCGCCCGCGACGCCGCAGGCGCGCGCGTAACGGACCAGCACGCGGCGCACGGCGCGGCGCGCGAGCCGGGCGCTGGCGCCCTCGCCGGGGGCGGGCGTTTCGGCCTCGGCCTCCAGTGGCAGGTACTGGCGCAGCAGGCCCGCCGGCAGCCGCTGGGCGTCGAGGTTGGCGAAGAGGCGCTCGGCCGCCTGCCGCACCGCCGGCACCGGCCAGTAGTAGCGCGCGCGGTCGGACAGGCTGAACGAGCGCCGCAGGCGCAGCGTGTCGTCGTCGGCCTGGCCGTAGTACGCCTTCCAGTGGCGGGGGTCGTCGCGCATCGAGCCCTCGAGCGTCGCGCGCAGCCGGGAGAGCCGCTCCGGGGCGCGCCGCTCGATGAGCTCGCGCTCGATCGCTTCGAGCGCGAAGAGCGCCTCGCGCAGCGCGAAGGTGAGCTCGGGCCCGACCTTGAGCACGGCGAAGTGGTCCAGGACGAGCGCGCGCAGCGCGGCCTCGGACTGGTAGTCGGTCGAGTGCGCCTCGAAGACCAGCCGCTCCTGGCTCTCGGAGAACGCGCGCAGCTGGACGGCCGCTTCGCGCCGGTAGCGATAGACGACGTCGTCGCCGAACTCGACACCCGGCTGGACGACCTGCGCGAGCACGCGCTCCCACGCGCGCTCGAGCCCGCGCTCCAGGAAGGCCGCTCGCGTCAGCTCGAGCCCTCGACGCGCGTCCTCGACGCGGGTCGGAACCGGCCCTTCGTGGTCGCCGGCCTGCCCGCCCGGCGGTGGCACCTCGGTCCCGATCACGTAAACGGGGGCGGGAACGGAGGCCTGCCGCTCGGCCGTGGCGGCCTCGGCCTCCGCAGCCAGCGCGGCGGTGCGCTCGGCGATGACCTCGTCCGCGACGGCGCCGGGCGGATCGTCGGCGCAGCGCATGCTCGCGTCGAGGTGGATCTTCTGGTAGCCGGCGCGCACGTAGTCGCGCACCATCCGTGCCGCCCGCTCCATCGCGCTCCGCACGCCGAGCGCGGCCCAGGGATGCGGACCGAGGTGGTCGCCGCCCAGCACGACGCGCGCGGCCGGCAGGCCCGCCTCGGTCGCGAGCCGCGCCACGAACTCGACGAAGCCGGCCGGCGTCACGCCCGTGTAGCCGCCCTCCTGGTTCACCTGGTTCGAGGTCGACTCGACGAGCACGCTCGAGCCGTCCTCGAGCGCCTGCTCGAAGGCCGCGCGCAGCACCAGCGCGTGCGCCGAGCAGACCGAGGGGATGCCGAGTGCGACGCCGCGCTTCTGCTCGCGCACCACGCGCGCCAGCACCGAGCCCTCGCTCGCCGACGCGGGATTCAGCGCAGCCACGAGTCGCGGTTCTCGCGGACGAAGTCGTCGTCGGTCAGGTGCGGATAGGCGGCGAGCACGCGGTCGATCGCCTCGGCCTGTCCGGGCGAGAGGTCTTCGGCCGGATCGAGGCACTGGCGCCCGGCCATGAGCCCCTGGCGCCGCAGCACCTCATGGATGCCGGGAATGCAGCCGCGGAAGGCGTTGCGAGCGTCGAAGAGCGCCGCGTTCGCGTCCGTGAGCTGCTGGCCGAGCGCGAGCAGCTCGAGCGCGCTCGCGCCACCGGCGCGGCGGCAGCGCTTGACGGCGGCGAGCAGCTCGACCGCGCGCCGCGTCCACACGCCCCACTGGCCGAGGAGGCCCCCGACGAAGCGGACGGGCGGACGGGCGGGGAAGTCGGCGAGCAGGTCGAGGACGATCGCGTCGTCGTTGCCGGTGTAGAGCGCGACCTCGGCGGCGCGCCCGCTCGCGGCGAGCGCGCGGACGACCTCGAGCGTCCGGTAGCGGTCGAAGGGCGCGACCTTCACGGCCACCACGTTCTCGATCTCGAGGAAGCGCCGCCAGAAGCCTTCCTCGAGCGGGCGGCCGCCCACCGCCGGCTGCAGGTAGAAGCCGACGAGCGGCAACACCTCCGCCACCCGGCGGCAGTGGGCGACGAGCGCGTCCTCGCTCGCGTCACGGAGCGCTCCCAGGCTCAGCAGGACCGCGTCGTAGCCGAGCCGGCAGGCCGTCTCGGCCTCCGCGACCGCCTGCGCCGTGGGGCCGATCGCGCCAGCGATCTTGACGAGAGGTCGCGGGCTCTCGTCGGCCGCTTCGGCGGCCAGGCGCAGGACAGGCTCGAAGAGGCCGGCGCTTCGGATGGCGAACTGCGTCGAGTGAACACCGACGGCGATGCCGCCGGCGCCGGCCGCGCCGTAGTAGCGCGTGAGCGCGACCTGGCGGCGCTCGTCGAGCCGTCGCTCGGGCGTGAGCGCGAGCGGGTGCGCGGGGATCACGAGCCCGTCGCTCAGGCTCGCCCGCAGGGCCTCAAAAGCGGCCATCGATCGCCTCGAAATGGGTAGGCTTGCCCAGGCTGCGCCCGCCGCGCGAGACCCAGTCCGCGACCCAGAGGGACAAGCGCGCGAGATCGACCTCCGGCAGACCGAGGAGCGAGACGCATCGGGACGGATCCCCGAGCAGGGCGGGGCCGGGCTCGCCCGTGAAACGGACCCTGCGCCCGAAGAGCGCTCCGAACCGCTCCGCAGCCGCGCGGACCGAGACGACCTCCGGGCCCGTCACGACCAACGGGAGGGGTGGGCTCGCGCAGAGCGCGAGCGCACGGAAGGCGTAGGAGTTGGCGTCGCCCTGCCACACGGCGTTGACGTGCGACGCGCGCACGTCGACCTCCTCGCCCGCGAGGACCGAGTGCGCGAGGTCGACGAGCGTGCCGTAGCGCAGGTCGACCGCGTAGAAAAGCCGGAACAGCAGGCAGCGCGTGCCGTGCTCGCGCGCCGCGTGCTCGAACACGCGCTCGCGGCCGACGCAGGTCTGGGCGTACTCGCCGACGGGGCCCAGCGCGGAGTCCTCGTTCGCTCCGGGCGCTCCGGGGACCGCCAGCGGATAGACGTTGCCGCTCGAGAAGGCGACGATGCGGCTCCGCGCGAAGCGCCGGGCCACGATCGAGGGCAGCACGACGTTGTGCGCCCAGGTGAGGTCCGGCCGGTCCGTCGAGCCGAACTTGCGGCCGGCCAGGAACAGGACGTTGGCCACCTGCGGCAGCCGCTCCACCTGCTCCGGGTCCAAGAGGTCGCAGGCGACGGGCTCGATCCCGTCGCGCTCGAGGCTCGCGGCGAGGCCCGGCTCCGTGAAGCGGGCGACCGCGAGCACCCGGCGCGCGCTGCCGGCCTCGTCGAGCGCGCGGCGGACGCGGCGCGCGAGCGAGGGACCCATCTTGCCGCCGGCGCCGAGCACGGCCACGTCGCCGTCGAGCTCGCGCGCGAACGCGACGTCGGCCGCGGACGGCCGGGCGAGCAGCTCCTCGAGCTCGGCCTCGTCTCGAACCACCGGGGGGAGTGTCTTCATGGGCGTGGCCCCGGCGCGGAGGACGACGCGAGCGGCGTGGCCCGCTCCACCGCGGGGAGCGGAGGCCACGCCGCCCGTGCTGAGGCTAGAACGTCGCCCTTAGGCCGATCCTGAAGACCCGGCCAGGCGAGAAGCCTTCCTGGTTGGCGATGGAGCCGGAGCCCAGGTTGGCTGTCGTGCCGTTGTCGACCGTGCCGTCGATCACGTAGTCGTCCACCTGCGAGAAGCTGTCGCCGTAGAACTCGTAGAACTGCGGGTGGTTGAACGCGTTGTCCAGGAGGGCCGACAGCTGCAGCCGGAAGCGGTCCTTCCTGACGACGTCCTTGTAGAACGCGAAGTTGACGACCCACGTTCCGGGCCCGCGCAGACTGCCCTTGCCGGCATTGCCGAGCTTCCCGTCAGGAGGGAGCGCATACGCCGTGACGTCGTAGAACGCGTCGCGCGTGCCGCCGGTGTTCGGGTCGTGCGTTTGATCCGGGCGCCAGCACCCAGCGAAACAGGTGCCGAGCCCGTCGAGCGCCTTGCCGGTGTTCCAGGGGCTCGTGGTGTAGAAGCTCGAGAAGAAGGGCGTCAGGTTGTTGCCGCTCCTGGCCTGGACGAGGGTCGAGACCGTCCAGCCGCCGAAGAGCGCGTCCGCCCAGCCGGCCATGTTGGCACCGTGCTTGCGCCCGTGGCCGACGGGGACGTCCCAGGTCGCGTTCGCGACCACGCGGTGCTTGACGACGTTCGGGTCGGGGCCGCGGTCCTTCTCGATGTCGTACGGGTCGAACATCACCGGTCCGAGGCTGCTGTTGCCGGTGTCGGGCGCGTTGCCGTCCGAGTGCGCGTAGGTGTAGGCCACGTTGAAGGCCAGACCCGAGCGCCAGCGGCGGCGCAGCTCGATCTGGGCGGCGTGCAGCTGGCCCTCCCCGCGGTTGTCCACGTTGTCCATGTAGTAGCCGTAGGGGTAGAACGGCAGGCGGGCCAGGTCATCGGGGTTCTCTGGATCGAACGGTGTCGTGCTGGCGGGCAGCGTGTTGAAGTCCTTGTCGACCAGCAGCTTCCTCATCGTCGAGCCGATGTAGCTCACGCGCAGACCGAAGTCGCCGAACAGTTCCTTCTCGAGCGTGAGGTTGTACTGGTAGATGTCGGGCGCCTGGACGTCGGGGTTGATGCCCTGCGCGCCGAAGTCGGCCGGGTCCACGGACGGCGTTCCGGCGGAGAAGGCGTGGGCGAGCCCGCCGCCCGTGTAGCGCTCGGTGTAGCGGAACTGGTTGGCGGCCATCAGGTCGCGCACGCCCTGCACGGCGACCGTCGGGTGGAAGAGCCCGAAGCCGCCGCGCACCACGGTCTTGTCGCTGCCGCCGACGCGCCATGCGAAGCCGACGCGCGGGCTGAAGTTGTTCTTGTCGGGGTTGATGAGCGCGTCGCTCAAGCCGACGTCGCTCGCGAGCCGCGTGCGGCCGAGCGCCTGCAGCCCGGGCGGCAGCAGCGCCGCCACCTGCTGGTTCGGCACCACGGTGTACCCGCCGTCCACCGGGAAGAAGTTCGCGACGGCGTCGTTCGATTCGTGCCACACGCCGACGAGCTCCCAGCGCAGTCCCAGGAAGACGGTCAGGTTGTTGCTGACGCGCCAGTCGTCCTGCCCGAAGACCGCGAAGTCGTTCGAGCTGCCGTTGAGGTCGCCGCGCGTCGAGATGTGGTCGCCGGCGTCGCGCGTGATGCCGAGCAGCATGTTGGAGAGCGCGTTGCCGGTGTTGTTGTTGGTGAAGCGGTACAGGCCGCGGTTGTTGACGCCCTTGCCGAAGCCGTCGACGGCGCTGTTGTTCGTCCAGAGGCCGCCGAGCTTGAGCGAGTGGCCGCCCATCACCCAGCTGAAGTTGTCGCTCACGGAGAACGAGTTCTGCTTGATCGTGCGGTCCGCGTTGCGGCTACCGTCCGTCACGTTCGAGGGCCGGCTCGCCGCGGCGCCGCCCGCGAAGTTGAGCGACGGGAAGCCGGGTCGGTCCGGCGAGAGGCTCGGTGCCGTCTCGAGGCCGAGGAGAGCGTTCACCTCGCCCACCGTGTAGTGGCTCTGGCGCTCGCTCTTGTCGTAGTTGTAGCCGATGCGGAACTCGTTGACGCGCGTCGGCGACAGGATCCGGGTCCAGCCCGCGATCACCGTCGCAGTGTTGAGCTTCGTGTCGCGGATCCCGAGGTTCGGGAACAGGCTGTTGTTGGTCTCGAACTGGATGCTGCCCGGGTCGCGGTTCTGGTAGCTGCCGCGCAGGAAGAGCTGGTCCTTGCCGCTCGCTTCGTGGTCGATGCGGAGGTCGGCGCGCTCGCGGTTGCGCGTCTCGGGCACGAACTCCTGATAGACGCCCATGCCGCTCGCGAGCGTTCCCTGGTTGGGCAGCGGGTAGTAGAAGTTCAGCATCTTCTGCGCGGTCGGGTCGATGCGGCTCGCCGGGATGATGTTGCCGGGGAATGGCTGGCCGGTGAGCGGGTCGCGGATCACGAAGTTGGCGCCCGAGAAATCCCCGTTGCGCATCGCTTGTGTCGGGACGTTTGCGCGGCCGCCGCCGTAGATCTCCTTCTGGTTCGAGCCCTCGTAGTTGAGGAAGAAGAAGGTCTTGTTCTGGACGAGCGGGCCGCCGAGGCTCGCGCCCCAGCGGTGGGCGTGGGTGTCCGAGTTGGGGTCGCCGCGCTCGGCGCCGGACTGCTTCTGGTTGTAGGTGAGCGCGTTCAACCCGTCGGCGTTGTAGTCGTAGAACGCCGTGCCGTGGTAGGCGTTGCCGCCGCGCTTCGTGGTGACGACGACGCCGGCGAGGCCGCCGTACTCAGCGCTGTAGGAGTTCGAGAGCACCTGGATCTCTCCGATGGCGTCGAGCCCCGGGGCCGAGTTGCCGATGGTGCCGAATATCGCGTTCGTCGAGGCCTGGCCGTCCTGGACGTAGGAGACGCCGTAGGTGCGGCCGCCGAGGAACTGGATGTCGTCACTGCCGCCGAGCACGTTCGGGTTCAGCAGCAGGAAGTCCTGCATGTCGCGGCCGTTGCGCGGCAGGTCGCGCAGCTGCTGCTCGTCGAGCGCCACGCTCACCGACGGGCTCTCGAGGACGATGTTGTTCTGGACGTCGGCCGAGACGGTGACCGTCTCGGCCACCGCGCCCAGCTCGAGCTTGAAGTCGCCGAGCGTCGCCGCGCCGGTCTTCACCACCACGCCCGGCCGCTCGACCTTCTTGAAGCTGGTCGTGACGACCTCGACGCGGTAGCTCCCGGGCCGCAGGTTCGTCGCCTCGTAGCGACCCTCGGCGTCGGTCTCGACCGTACGCGGCACACCCGAGGACTCGTCGGTGATCAGCACCGTCGCCCCGGGGACGGACTTTCCCTGCGGATCGGTCACCGTGCCGCGCAGCGTCCCGAGAACCGACTGGGCATACGAGGGAGCCGCGAGCGCCAGAGCGGCCAAGAGGCACGAAAGCACCAGGCGCCCCGCCGTCAGCCACCTCTTCCTGCGGGCGGCTACGAACGCATCTCGTCGCATGTCGATCCTCCTCGGCCTCGGGCCGACTTCGCCGGGGGCTCCCTGGCCCCATACGAAAGCAAAAAATAGCTGCGATGGCTTTCTAGTGCTTTTCTTTTCGGGTGTCAACCTTTTTTTTCTTCGCATACCCTTGAGCCGTCGAACGCTCGTCCCGTAACGTGAACTTCCGACCCGATGAGCCGAATCGTTTTCGTCCGGCGCGCCCAAGTGCTGAGCCTGGGCCTCGCCCTGGCGCTGACGACGTCCTGCGTGCGGGGGACGGCGCCGAAAGCGGCGAGCGGGTCGCGCCCGAACGTGCTGCTGGTGACGATCGACACCCAGCGCGCGGACCACCTCGGCTGCTACGGCTACAAGGCGGCTGTGACACCCACGCTCGACGCGCTCGCGGCTCGCGGTGTGCGCTTTGCGACCGCGGTTGGCCACGCGCCGCTCACGGCGCCGTCGCACGCCTCGATCCTCACCGGCCTCACGCCGCTCCAGCACGGCGTGCGCGACAACGGAGCCTATGTGCTCCCGGCGGCGGTGCGCACGCTGGCGCAGGACTTCGGGGCGGCCGGCTACAGGACAGCCGCCTTCGTCTCCGGCTTTCCGCTCAAGCGGCGCTTCGGCTTCGATCGCGGCTTCGAGCTCTACGACGACCACCTGCCGCGCGGCAAGGACGCGCGGCGGACCGCCTACGTCGAGCGCACGGCGGACCGCACGACGGACGCCGCGCTCGCGTGGCTGGACGCGCCGGCTCCCGCGGGCCGCGAGCAGGCGCCGCTCTTCCTCTGGGTGCACTACTTCGACCCGCACGCTCCCTACGAGGCGCCGGCGGAGTTCATGGCGCGTGTCGCCTCGCCCTACGACGGCGAGACGGCGTTCGTGGACGCCCAGCTCGCGCGGCTGCTGCGCCGCTTCGACGCGGCGGGGAAGGCGCGCCCCGGCTACGTGCTCGTCACCGCCGACCACGGCGAGAGCCTCGGCGAGCACGGCGAGGACACGCACGGCATCTTCGTGTACGACGCCACGATCCGCGTGCCCTTCCTCCTCGCCGGTCCCGGCGTGGGTCCGCGCGTCGTGGACCGGCCGGTGGCGCGGGGAATCGACGTGCTGCCGACGCTGCTCGACTACGCCGGGCTCGCGCCGCGCGGCGTGGACGGCCGCTCGCTGCGTCGCGCGGCCGAGGGCGAGCGGCTCGCGGACGAGCCGTCCTACGCCGAGTCCCTGCACCCGCAGCTCCAGTACGGCTGGGCGCCGCTCCACGCCTGGCGCACGGCGAAGTACAAGGTGATCGAGGCCCCGCGCCTCGAGCTCTACGACCTCGAGGCGGATCCCGGCGAGATCCACGATCGCTCCGGCGAGGAGGGGACCCGCCTGGCGGCCATGCGGGCCGAGCTTCAGCGCGCGATGGCCACGACGACGCCGGACGCCGCACAGGCCGCGGACGCCGAGACGCGGGAGCGGCTGGCGGCGCTCGGCTACATCGGGACGGCGGGCAAGGGCGCGCCCGCGCCGACCGGACGCGACCCGAAGGATGGCATCGGGCTCGCCACGCGCCTCGGCCGTAACGGCATGACGGTGGCGCGCACCGAGCCGCAGAAGGCGATCCGGGAGCTCACGGCGCTCCTCGCCGAGGACCCGGGCATGCTGGTCGTGCTGCGCACGCGGGCCGTGGCCTACGCGGCCGCGGGGCGGCCGGCCGACGCCGTGCGCGACCTGCGCGAGCTCGAGAAGCGGGGCGCGCTGTCGAGCGAGGACGCGGTCGTGCTCGGCGACAACCTGCGCCTCGCGGGCCGTCCGCGGGACGCCGCCCAGGTGCTCGAGCGAACGATCCGCGACAACCCGAAGTTCGCGCAGCCGCTGCTCTCGCTCGCCGAGGTGCGTCTGCAGGAACGCAACGTGGAGGCGGCGGCCGCGGCGTACGCGAAGGCGCTCGAGCTCGAGCCGGACAATCCCGAGGCGCTGCGCGGCCGGGGCGACGTCGCGCTCATCCGGGGTGATCTCGGTCGCGCCGGGACGGCGTACGCGCGGATCGTCGAGCTCGACCCGACGGACGCCGCCGCGCTCACGAAGCTCGGCGTCGTCCGCATGCGCGCCGGGAGCCGCGACGAGGCGACCTCTCTGCTGCGGCGGGCGGTCGAACGCGACCCGAAGAACGCCGAGGCGCTGCTCTACCTCGCCGGCGCGCTCGCCTCGGGCGGCCGGCCGCGTGAAGCGCTGCCCTTCTTCGAGCGCGCGCTCGCCGCCGGCCCGCGAACCACGATGGCGCTCAACGGGCTCGGGCTCACGCGGCTCGAGCTCGGCGACCGCGCCGGAGCCGCGGCGGCGTTCCGCGAGTCGCTGAAGCTCGACAAGGACCAGCCGGACGTGGCCGCCAAGCTGCGCGACCTCGGCCAGCCCTGAGCGCGCTCAGCGCAGGGCGGGCGCGGGCGCGGCCGCCTCGATGCGGATCGGCTCGCGGGCCTCGGCGCTCTGGCCCGCGGCCAGGTCCGTGACCTGCACGATCACCTCGTAGAGGCCGGCGGGCGCCCCGTCGAGCGGCACGCCGAAGCTCCGCGCGAGCGAGCCGTCCGCGCCGGGGCGCATCGGCGTCTCGGCCGCTGCGACGAGCACTCTGCCGTCGCTGCGGCGGATCGCGAAGCCCGCGCTGACCTTCGGCTGGCCGCCCGCGTCGCGGGCCGCGCCGTAGACCTCGAACCGGCAGTGAAGCAGGCCCGCCGCCGTGAAGCTGCGGCGCGCGACGGGCTCCGGCACGCGCTCCTGCGCGGAGCCTGCCTCGCGAAGCCGGTCGCTCACCGCCAGGCTCGAGACGCGCAGGCCCGCGGCCTGTGGCACCTCGAAGTCGAACGTCAGGCTGCCGACGCGGCCGCTGTTGCGGTCGCGGGCCACGACCTTCGCCTGGTACGCGCCGGGTGCGAGCGGGAGCTGGCGCGTGATCGGGAACCAGCTCCGCTCGTAGCGCGCGCGCGTCTGCGGCTTGAACGCGAGCTCGAACTGCTGGTCGAAGCGGGTGCTCTCTCCCGTGTCGTGGCGCACCGCCAGCAGCAGGAACTCGAGCGTGTCGCGCGCGGCGCCGTCCTTGTCGGCGAACGCGAGGCCGCGGACGTCGGCCTCGACCGTGACGAGCACGGCGGTCTTGCCGGGCTCGGCCTCGCCGAACGACTGCGCGATCGCGCGCAGCGGGAGCTCGGGCAGGTCGAAGGGCGCGTCGAGCGCGCGCTGGATCGCGGCGTCGCGCCCCTCCGGTTTCGCTGCCGCGTCGCGCCCGGGCGCGTAATAGCCGCGCCGGGCGCGGACCTCCGCCCCGTCCCTCGACAGCTTGACGGCGATCTTCCGGAAGCGTCCGTCCGCGGCCCGGTTCGTCGGGGCGTAGCCGACGAGATAGTAGTCACGCGCCTCGCGCGCGATGCGCGCGAGCCCGCTGCCGAGGTCGTTGCGGTTCTTCACCACGAAACCGCCCGTGTCGAGCGCGAGGCCCTCGCTGCCCTCGCTCGCCTCGGCCGTTTCGGAAAGGCCCGCTCCCGTGCTGCGGTCGACGAGGTCGAGCGGCTGCGACACCTCCGCCGACAGGCCGGACGTGGCGGCCACGAGGCCGCGCGCGTCGAGGAAGTAGATGGCGGCATTCGCACGGCGCGCCTCGCTCACGGCGCGGCGGAACCCCGAAAGGCGCGAGTCCTGGACGAGCCCCGCCGAGACCAGCACCAGCGACTTGCGGCCGCGAGCGGTCGCGAGGGCCTCGAGCGAGCGGTTCACGATGCCGAGCGTCTGCTCGAGTCGCATCCGCGCCCGCGCGTAGGCCTGGGTCGCGAGCGACTGGGTCTCCGCGCGCCAGCCGACCGGGTCGCTCTCGGCCGGCGCCCGCGGCGTGCCGACGTCGTGCAGGATCTGTCCGCTCGCGATCAGGCGCCGCATCACCTGGTCCGTCACGATCGGGTCGCGGTCCTGGTCGATCCGCATGGCCTCGTAGTCGGTCATGAAGTCGCGCATGGGCTCGCCCACGTGCCGGCCCTGGAGGCGGCCGAGCACCTGTGCGAGCGCCGCCCGCCCCTCGGGCATGCGCGCGGTGTAGCGCGCGCCCTCGAACGTGCCGACGAGCGCGACGCGGTCGGGAGCGGCCGTCTCGCGCTCGATGAATCCGGACACGGCGTCGCGCGCGCGCGCTGCCTCGGCAGGCGACAGGTGCAGCTCGTCGAACACGATCACGAAGCTCGCGGGCTCGCGACCCGGCACCACGGCATTCACGGCGGTGCGCGGCTCGGGCGCGGGCGTGCCGGGCGTGGCCTCGGTCCCGGCCGGCGCGTGGTGGACCGCCTCGAAGCCCACGATCTCCTGAGCGGCGCCGTCCTCGCTCACCGCGAAGTCGTCGCGCTGGAGGCCTGTGACCGGCCGTCCGTCCTTGCCGATGACGACGACGTCTACGACGACGAGCTCGGTGCCGCTCGGGAAGCTGGGCCGCTGCTGCGGTGGCGACGCGGCCTGCGGGCGTCCCGCCGCCGGAAGCAACAGCGCCAGCAGCAGGGCCGAGAGCGACGGCACGGCGTGTAGCGAGCGGTTCATGGACGCGCGGTCTCGAGCCCCCGCTCGCGACGATACCAAAGCCGCGCCGCGCTCACCCGAACTCCGGGCCGAGGATGGCCGGCTCCAGCTGGGGCCGCGCGGCAGCCGGCGGCGCGCCGAGGTACATGCGCGTCAGCGGACGGAGCACGCGGAAGCCGAGGCCGCGCAGGCCCTCGAGCCAGCGCGCGTCCCCGCGCGCGTCCAGGATGAGCGGGCGGCTTCGCGGCTGCGCGGCGACCGAGCTCGCCAGCTCGAGCGCGAGCGCAGCGTCGCCGGCGACGATCGGTCCCACGTGGTCGGCCTGGTCCCCGTGCCGGCCGAAACAGTACCCCTCCAGGCGCTCGCCGTCCCGCACGACGCGTGCGAGGTCGGCGGCCGAGGCGAAGAGCGACCGCAGTAGGGCGGCGCGGTCGGCGCCGAACACCGCACGGTCCCGCTCGAGCACGAGCTCGAGGTCCGAGCTCGCGAGCGGCCGCGACCAGCCCGCGGCGGAAGCCGGCGGCGCGTCCGGCTCGCGCACGAGGCGCGCGAGCGAGGGTCCGTCGACGAACCCGTGCTGCAGGTAGAGCGCGCGGCCGGCCGGCGTCGCGTCGAGGCCGACCGTCCCGAGCGTTCCGGCGTCGGTCAGGCCGCGAAGGCGGTCGAGCACCTCCGAGAAGACGCGCGTGCCGAGCCCGCGGCCGCGCTCGTCCGGCCGGACCAGGATCATGCAGATCCACGCGAGCGCCTCGCCGTAGCGCACGGCGCCGCCCGATGCGACGAGCGCGCCGCCGCGCGTCGCGACGCGGAAGAGTCCCTCTCCGTGCGAGAGCAGCAGATGCCAGTCGGCGAGCGTCTGGTTCCAGCCGCTCGCCCGCGAGAGGGAAAGGCCGCCTTCGAGATCGGCCTCCGTCATGTCGCGGAAGGCGATCCCGTCCGAAGCCTCGCGCGGCAACGCGGCGGCTCCTAGCGGCGAGGCGGGGAAAAGACGAAGTCGCGGAACGCGCCGGCGTCGTGGAAGCTCTGGCCGGAGGTCGGCGACCAGGCCAAGAACAGGGCGTCCTTCGCAGGGTCCTTCGGTCCCCCCGGCCGCTTGATGCGGAAGACGTTGAAGCGCCACTTGTCCCCCGGCTTCGGCGGGACGGCGATTCGCGCCGCCGAGGGCAGCTTGCCGAGGCCGCTCCAGGGCAGGTAGGCGGTCGCCGTCCAGCCGGCTGCGGCGCCGGTGCCCGCGCGCCGGTGGACCCGGGTCTCGAGCCCGCCCAGGTTCCACTCGATGTCGCCCTTCTTGTCCGGCCAGGGCGAGATCATGCGCAGGTCGCAGACCACGTTGGCGGGGCTGATCTCGAGCTCGTAGTAGTCGTGGCCCGAGCGGTCGAGGTCCACGAAGATCTCGACGACCTCCTCCTCCCAGATGTGCTCGTCGCGCCGCGTCATCGTGTGCCAGGGAAGGTCGTCGTCGGCGTCGAAGCGCAGGAAGAGCCCGTCGTCGTTCCAGACGGCGCGGAAGCGCGTGGCGTAGGGAGCGGGCCCCCATTCGATCGGCGCCGCGTCCTTCCAGGCGTCCTCGTCCGCGGCGACGAGCGCCTCGGCTCGCGCTCCCGCGCGCGCCACCTCGTAGCCGTTCGCGGTCGCCGCGAGCGCCAGGAGCGCGGCCACGGCCGTCATGCCCCGAGCCCCAGCAGCCGCTCGGCGTTCTCGTGGTAGACCTTGCGCAGGATCGCCTCCGGCAGCGCGATGCCGTAGATGCGCCAGCGCCCCTGTGGAGGAACCGGAGCCGGCGCGTAGTCGAAGTGCTCGTCGTCCGTCTCCAGGAAGCGGTAGTAGATCTCGTAGAGCTCGTCCTTGAAGACCTGCTGCGGCGTCGCCTCGCCCGCGGGCGGCGGGATCGCGTCGGTGCCGAAGAAGATCCGGTCCTGGTGCTTCTCGAAGAAGGCCCGGGCGGTGCGCGGCTGGCGCCCGAGCTCGCCGATCCTGGCGCCGATCTCGACGGTGAGGTTCGGGAAGCGCTCGAGCGACTCCGACACGAACGCGAGGTTCTCGGCGTTGTGGCCGACGTGCAGGCCGACGAAGAGCGCCTTCGGGTGTCGCGCCAGCACGCGGTCGCGCGCGTCCATCAGCTCGCCGTGGCTCGGGAAGTCGCGCCCGTGGAACGACCACTCGGGATGGTGGCCGAGCTCGTCCCAGCGCTCGTTCGTGCAGTCGATCGGCAGGAAGAACGCCTCGGGGTCGGAGACGTGGACGTAGACGGGCAGCTTGTGCGCCGCGCAGGCCTCCCACATCGGGTCGAAGCGGTGGTCGTCGATCTTCACGAGCGGGCCCGTGGTCAGCCGCTCGCGCAGCCCGAGGCCGAGCGTCTTCAGGATCTTGAGGCCGCGCGCGCCCGCGCGCGCCGCCTTTTCGACGGCGTCGGCCTGGATCTGCGGATAGCGCGGATCGAGCCACTCTCCGTAGCTCGGCTCCGTGCAGCTGAAGAAGCGCCCCGGCCGCGCGCGGTCGAACGCGGCGAGCGTCGACTCCAGACCCTTGCCGGTGCCGCCGGTGAGGTTCACCACGGCCTTCACGCCCTTGCGGTCGAGCACCTCGACGGCGGCCGCCGCCGTGCCGTTGAAGGACATGGTCTCGCCCGTCGGGACGCCTTTGGTCTCGCTCGCCGTGAACGTGAAGTGCGTGTGGACGTCGATCACGGGAAAGCGCGGGCGCGAGACGTGGGTTTCCTTGACGTGCAGCATCGAGCGCGGGCGGAAGTCCTGCAGGCGGAGCGGCTCGTCGCCCGGAGGGCAGGCGGGCTCGTCGGCGCGCAACCGAGGCGAAGCCGCGGCCGTCACCGCCCCGAGCCCGAACGTCGTGAGCCAGCGGCGCCTTTCGATCGACATGAGCGGCCCCCCGCGTTTCTTGCTTGACTCTTTCGTTTCATTGCGATAGTTTGCCAATGCTTTCGTTTTGTAGCTGATGCTGGATGAAGCTGTCAAGCCGCACGTGCCCGGGAACGAGGCCCCACCCCGCCGCCGGGACACGCGGAGAATGACATGAACGCGATCGAGCGTGGAGCGCGCGCGGACGCCGCCCGGTCCCGGGACGAGGCCGTCCCTGCTTCCGTCGACGCGTGGCTCGCGTCGCTCGCCGGCCGCGGCGCGCTCGGCACGCTGCTGTCGTCTCCGATCGAGGAGCAGCTGCGGCTCGGCTACGGGCACACGCTGCGCGAGATCGCGCAGCAGCCGCTGACGTGGCTCGAGACCTCGGAGGCCATGGGCGCGCAGCTGCCGGAGGTGGCGTACTCGCTCGAGGGCGTGTCCTCCGTCGTGCTCACGGGCTCGGGCAGCTCGATCTACGCGGCCGAGTGCGTGGCCCCCGGGCTGCAGCGCGTGCTCGGCGTGCCGGTGTCGGCGGTGCCGGCTGGCCTCGTCCTCACCCACCCCGAGAGCTGCCTGCCGCCTTCCGGACGCGTGCTCGTCGTGTCGTTCGCGCGCTCGGGCAACAGCCCCGAGAGCCGCGCGGTCGTGGACTGGCTGCTCGAGTGCCGGCCCGAGGTGCGCCACCTCGTCATCACCTGCAACCGCGAGGGCGCGCTCGCGACCGCGTACGCGGGCCGGCCCGGCGTGCGCGCGATCGTGCTCGACGAGAAGACGAACGACCGCAGCCTGGTGATGACGAGCAGCTTCACGAACCTCGTGCTCGCCGGCCGCGCGCTCGGCAGCACGCGCGAAGCCGTGGACGCGCGCGCCCGCGCGCTGGCGCAGGCGGCCTTCCGGCTGCTGCGCGATGAGGCCGACGCGCTCGCCGCGGTGGCGCGCAAGCGGTTCGGCTCGGTGCTCTACCTGGGCAGCGGCAGCCGGCTCGGCTCCGCGCGCGAGGCCGCGCTCAAGCTGCTCGAGATGAACGGCGGCGACGTGTGGACCTATGCCGAGTCCTACCTGGGCCTGCGCCACGGCCCGATGTCGGCGATCCGCGCGGACACGCTGGTGGTGGCCCTCCTCGCCTCGGACCCGATGGTGCGAGCCTACGAGCGCGACCTGCTGCTCGAGCTCGAGCGCAAGGGGCTCGGCGCGCGGCGCGTCGTCGTGGGCGACGCGCTGCCGCGCGACGTCGTCTCCGGGCCGGACGACATCGCGCTCGATTGCGCCGCGCCCGGCTCAACGGACGACGACCTGACGCTCGTCGACGCCCTCGTCGGACAACTCCTCGCCTTCTTCCGCTGTCTGGATGCGGGATACCATCCCGACTCGCCCTCGGAGCAGAGCGTGATCACGCGCGTCGTCTCCGGGTTCGAGATCCACAGGCGGGACGGGGCGAGGTGAAGGCTTGAAGCAGGTCCTCTTCGCCGGGGAGATCAACGTCGACCTGGTGCTGCAGGGCTACTCCGCCTTTCCAGAGCCAGGCCGCGAGGTGCTCGTCTCCGACTCCGAGCTCGTGCTGGGCAGCGCCACCGCGATCATGGCGATGGGCCTCGCCCGCCTGGGCACCCCCGTCGCGTTCGCGGGCAAGGTCGGAGACGACCTCTGGGGCCGCTATTGCCTGGAGGACATGGCCGCCCGCGGCATCGACCTCTCGCGCGTCGCGAAGGACCCGCGGCTCAAGACCGGGATCACCGTCTCGATCACGCACCCCGGCGACCGAGCGCTCGTCACGCACCTGGGCGCGATCACCTCGCTCACGGCCGCCGACCTGCCCGACGCGGCGCTGGCGGGGCTCGGTCACCTGCACGTCTCGTCCTTCTTCTTCCAGGAGGGCCTGCGACCGGGCGTGCCGGATCTCTTCGCGCGCGCGCGACGGCTCGGGCTCACCACCTCGCTCGACACCGGCTTCGACCCGAGCGGGCTCTGGGACGGGGGGCTGCGCGACGCCCTCGCACTGACCGACCTCTTCTTCCCGAACGAGGTCGAGCTCGAGGCGCTCACCGGCTGCAAGGAACCCGAGTCGGGGCTGCGGGCTCTCGCGCACGGGCGCGCCCGCGTCGTCGCCAAGCTCGGCGAGCGGGGCGCGATCACGCTCGACGACGGGGCGGTGCTGCAGGTGCCGGCCTACCGCGTCGAGCCGCTCGACACGACCGGCGCCGGCGACTCGTTCAACGCTGGCTTTCTCCACCTCTGGCTGCAGGGGGCGCCGCTCGCCGACTGCTTGCGCCTCGGCGCGGCCTGCGGCGCGCTCAGCACGCGGGCGCTCGGCGGCACGGCGTCGCAGCCGACGCTCGCGGAAGCGGAAGCGCTCGTCCGGTCGCGCGCGTGAGCGGGCGGGCCGGCTTCTGGAGCGGGCGCTACCGCTGGTGGATCGGCGGTCTGCTCTTCCTCTCGACCGTCATCAACTACCTCGACCGCCAGACGCTGAGCGTCCTGGCGCCGCAGCTGAAGACCGAGTTCCGCTGGTCGAACCAGGACTTCGCGCTCGTCGTGATCTCGTTCCGCGTCGCCTACGCCGTGATGCAGACGGTGTCGGGCCGGCTGCTCGACCGGCTCGGCACGCGCACGGGGCTGAGCCTCGCCGTCGCCTTCTACTCGGTGGCGGCGATGCTGACCTCGCTCGCGAGCGGGCTCTGGAGCTTCTGCGGCTTCCGCTTCCTGCTCGGCGCCGGGGAGGCGGCGAACTGGCCCGCGGCCACGAAGGCCGTGGCCGAGTGGTTCCCGCGCCGCGAGCGGGGCTTCGCGGTGGCGCTCTTCGACAGCGGCTCCTCGATCGGCGCCGCCGTGGCGCCGGCGCTCGTGCTCTTGCTGGTGGGGCACTTCGGCGGCTGGCGCTGGGTCTTCGTGCTCGTGGGAGCGCTCGGGCTCGGCTGGCTCGCGCTCTGGCGGCACAGCTACCATCCGCCGGAGGAGCATCCGCGCGTGTCGGAGGCCGAGCGCGCGATGATCCGCGCCGACAAGCAGGAGGAGCGCGCGAGCGAGGCGGTTCTGGCGGCGGGCGACGCGGCGCCGCCGGCCAGCTTCGCCGCCCTGCTCGCGCTGCCGCAGACCTGGGGCGCGATCGCGTCGCGAGCGCTCACCGACCCCGTCTGGTTCATGATCGCGGACTGGTTCGCGGTCTACCTCGCGGCCCGCGGCTTCGACCTCGCCCAGACCGCCGCGGGCTTCTGGGTCCCGTTCCTCGCCTCCGACCTCGGCAACTTCGCGGGCGGCTGGGCGTCGAGCGCGCTCATTCGCCGCGGCGTGCCGGTGGGCCGCGCGCGCAAGCTCGTGATCGTGGCCGGCGGGATCGGGGTGCTCGCGCTCGCGCCGGCGGCGTTCGCCACCCGCTTCCCGCTGCTGCTCGCGTGCTTCGCGGTCGCGACCTTCTCGTACGCCGCGATGTCGACGATGGCGATCTCGTTGCCCGCCGACCTCTACCACAGCCGCGCGGTGGGCTCGGTCGCGGGGATGGCGGGGACCGGAGCCGGGCTCGGCACGATCGCCTCGACGTTCCTGATCGGCGTGATCGCCGACCGCTTCTCCTTCACGCCCATCCTGCTCGTCTCGAGCGTCGTACCGCTCGTGGCGGCGGCGGTGGTGCTGTCGCTCGTCCGCAACACGGCGGCCTCGGGCCGCGGGCTCGTGAAGGTGATATGAGCCGGCCGCGCGTGCTGGTGCTCTCCGGCGACACGCTCTTCCGGTCCTTCTTCGACGCGCCGCGGCGCCGTCGCCTCCGGCGTACCTGCCGCTACACGCTCGTGCCCGGCACGCGGATCACGAATGCACTCCGGCGCCGGCTCGCCGAAAGCGACGCGCTCGTGACGACGTGGGACAGCCCGCGCTTCGGCGAGGAGCTCGTGACCCTCGCGCCGCGGCTGCGTTTCGTGGCGCACTGCGGCGGCGAAGTGAAGGGCCGCTTCGCACGGCCGCTGTTCGGCCGCCTCGTGATCGCGAACGCGCCCGGGCCGATGTCGCCGTACGTGGCGGAGCTGGCCGTGACCTTCCTGCTCCTGTCGGCGAGGCGCGTCGACGAGCACCGGGCGGCGCTGCGGCGGCCCTCGAACGCCGTCTACGCGCGCGTCCACGCCCGGGGCGCCGGCCGCGAGACGCTGCGCGGGCGCACCGTGGGACTCCTCGGGCTCGGCCGGATCGGGCGCGAGACCGCGCGGCTGCTGGGCCCGTTCGGGGTTCGGCGGCTCGCGTGCGACCCCTACGTCTCGGCGCGCGCGGCGCGCGGGCTGGGGGTGGAGCTCGTGTCCTTCGCGCGGCTGCTGCGCGAGTCGGACGACCTCGTCGTGGCGGCGGCGCTCACCGACGAGACGCGCGGGCTGCTGGGGCGGGCGGCGCTCGCCCGGCTGCGCGACGGCGCCGCGCTCGTGAACGTGGCGCGCGGCGGGATCGTGGACCTGGGCGCGCTCGCGCGCGAGGTCCGGCGCGGCCGGCTGCGCTGCGCCCTCGACGTGACCGACCCGCTCGAGCCGCTGCCGCCGCGCCACCCGCTGCGGCGCATGCGCGGTGCCGTGCTGACGCCGCACGTCGGCTCGGCGCAGCTCGAGGTGCGCCATGCGATGGCCGACGTCGTGCTCGACGGCCTCGTGCGCTTCTTCGCGGGCCGGCGCGTGGCGACGCGCGTCACGCCCGCGATGCTGGATCGGATGACCTGATGCGGCTCTGCTTCTCGACCCTGGGTTGTCCCGCGTGGAGCCTGGCGCAGGTCGTCGACGCGGCCGGACGCCTGGGTTACGACGGCGTCGAGCTGCGCTTCCTCGAGAACGACGACGCGCTGTGGCAGCGGCCCGATCTCTCGGGCGCGGGACTCCTCGAGACGCGGGCTCGGCTCGCGGACGCCGGCCTCGGGGTCCCGTGCGTCGACACGCGCTCGTTCTTCCACAGCCCCGACGCCGGCATGCGCCGGACGGCCGTCGAGGAGGCCGTGCGCACGGCCACGGTCGCCGCCGAGCTCGGAGCGGGCGGCATCCGCGTCTTCGGCGACCGCGTGCAGCCGGGCGCGGACCTCGCCTCGACGCGGGACTGGATCGTCGAGTCGCTCGGGACGCTGCGCGACAGGCTGCGAGGCAGCGACGTCGAGGTCTGGCTCGAGACGCACGGCGACTTCGCGACCGCCTCCGCCTCGCGCATGCTCGTCGAGCAGGCGGGGAGCGACGGGATTGGCGTCGTCTGGGATCCGGCCAACGCGTACGCGGAGTTCGGCGAGGAGCCCGAGGCGGGGTTCGCCGAGCTGGGCGGCTTCGTCCGCCACGTCCACCTGAAGGACGCGGCGCGCGGCGCCCTTGGCCGCGTTCCGTGGCAGCCCGTGCTGACGGGCCGCGGCGACGTCCCGGCGGCGCGCGTGCTCGAGCTGCTGCGTCGCGCGAGCTACGACCGCTTCGTCTCGTACGAGTGGGAGAAGCGGTGGCATCCCGAGATCGAGGGGCCGGAGGTCGCGCTGCCGCACTTCCTGGACTGGGCCGCAGCGACCCTGCGCGGGCGCCCCGACGCCGCCGCGCCGGCGGGCGCGCGCGTCCTCGGAGTCGGCCGGATGCGCGTCGAGGTTCACGCGGACCGTCCGGCGCTCGGCGCGGCGGCCGCCGGCGTCGTCGCGGACGAGATCCGCAGGCTGCTGCGCCGGGACGGCAGGGCCGCCGTCATCTTCGCCTCGGCGCCGTCGCAGAACGAGTTCCTGGCCGAGCTAAGCCAGGCTCCCGGGATCGACTGGCCGAGGATCACGGCGTTCCACCTCGACGAGTACGTGGGCATCGGGCCGGGCCACCCGGCGTCCTTCCGGCGCTTCCTCGTGGACCGGCTCTTCGCGCACGTGAAGGTCGCGGCGTTCCACGGGCTCGACGGCGAGGCGGCAAACCTCGCGGCCGAGTGCGCGCGCTACGCCGCGCTCCTGCGGCACGAGGCGCCCAACCTCGCGATCCTCGGCGTTGGAGAGAACGGGCACCTGGCGTTCGTCGACCCGCCCGTCTGCGACTTCGCGGACCCCGCGGACGTGCGCGTCGTGGAGCTCGACGAGCCGTGCCGGCGCCAGCAGGTGAGCGACGGGGGCTTCGCGACGCTGGAAGAGGTGCCGCGCACGGCGCTGTCCCTGACGATCCCCTACCTGCTGCGCGTGACGCGCGCGGTCGCGATCGTGCCGGGGCCCGCCAAGCGCGCCGCGATCACCGCCGCGGTGCGCGGGCCGGTGACGCGTGCCTGTCCGGCGTCCGTGCTGCGCCGCCACCCCGACGCGACGCTCTTCCTGGACGAGGCCTCCGCGGCCGGGCTCGGTTGACCGAGCGGAGGTCCTACGAGCGGCGCCGGCGCGCCCGCAGCCCCGCCAGGCTGAGGCCGCTGCCCAGCAGCAGCAGCGTGGTCGGCTCCGGCACTTCGTTCAGGAAGCCGCGGATCTCGCCGGCCGGATAAACATCCGTGTGGATGTTGAAGTACGCCTTGCCGTCGAGCATGCCCATGAGAAGCGCGGCCTCGGCGCCGGCCGCAGTTCCGCCGTTGGCCGTGACGAAGGAGCCGTTGAAGCTCGCTGTATCGGTCAAGTCGAAGACGTGCGAGTAGCTGCCCGCCGTAAACCCGATCGGGAAGCCGGGAAAGAACGGCGTGGTCGTGGCCACGCCAGCCCCGCCCGTCCCGGCCACCGCCGTGCAGCAATGGATGTGCGATGCCGTCGTCATGCCCGTCAGCCCCGTGAACGACACGTTGACGCCCAGGGTGTCCGCGACGTCGTCGAAGTCGATGGTCGCGAAGCCGGTCCCGAGCGAGCCGTTAGGCATCACCTCGTTGGGCCCCGAGAGGATGGCCGTGAACGTGTGAACGGTGGCGTGCGAGGCCGGCGCCGACAGCAGGAGCGCCGCGGGGGCGGCGAGCAGCGTCGCTCTGAGTCTCATGACCGCGTCCTCAGGGCGGGAGCGTCCGCAGGTACGCCCTGACGACCTCGTAGACGTAGTCTTCGCAGGCCTCGGCGGCCTTCGGGTCGTAGCCGTCGCCGTTCGTGACGTTGTTCGAGACGACGCGGATGCCGAGGAACGGGACCTTCATCAGCCCAGCGACCTGGGCCGCCGGCGCCGTTTCCATCTCCTCGACCGAGGTCCCGAAGCGGGAGCGGTAGCTCGCGATCAGGTCCAGCTCGCTGTTCCACGAGTCGCTCGATCCGATGACGCCTTCCACGACGCGTCCTCTCTTGTAGGCCGGCGCCGCTCGGCGGGCCGCGGCGAGGAGCGCCTCGTCTGCCGCGAAGCGCGCCACTTTTTGCGCACGCGGATCGTTTCCGGCGCTGCCCTCGGACGCCGTGAGCGCGAGCGGGATCCACCCGAGCGGGTCGCTGCCGGCGCCAGCGCATCGGTACGGGCTCTTGAAGGCGCCGAGGCTCACGGCGCTCGTGCCGAGCACGATGTCGTAGACGTGCAGCCCCGGGTCGTGGCCGCCCGCGGTGCCCTGGTTGAGGATCGCGACCGGGCGGAAGCGCTCGACCGCGAGTGCCGTCGCGGCCGCGGCGTTGGCGCCGCCCTTCCGCGTCTTGGAGACGACGACCGGATGGCCGTCGAGCGTGCCACGCCAGAAGGTCCAGGCTGCGACCGTCTCGACCGTCACGTGGTCGAGCCGGCTCGCCAGCTTGTCGACCTCGAGCGGCATCGCGCCCTGCACGACGACGGGCTGGGGGCCGGCGCCGGCCCACGTGGTGGACGCCCCGGCGACGAGGAAGGCGACGGTCCGAAGCCGCGCGGCAGCCTGCATGCGAGCCTCCTGATCGGCTATTCCTCGCGCTTGAGCTCGTGGGCGTCCCGCTCGAGCCCCGTTGGAACCGCGAGCTCGCCGTAGAGGGCCGGCCGCCGCGCCTGGATCCAGAGCCGCCCCGTCGCGCGGGCGAGCAGGGACCGGTCGAGATCGGCGACGACCATGTCGTCGTCCGCCTTCGAGGACTCGGCGAGCACGCGTCCGTAGGGATCCAGCAGCATGGCGTTTCCCGTCCGGATCTCGTCGTCGTCGACCCCGATGCCGTTGCTGAAGGCGAGGAAGAGGCCGTTGTCGTGGGCGCGGCTCGGCAGCCAGCGCATGAGCCACGCCCGGCCCTTCTCCCCGCGCAGCTCGCGCTCGATCGGCTCCGGGTTCGTGAGGCGCTCGTCCCACAGCCGCCTCTCGATCGCGCCCATCAGGTGCGGGTTCGTCGTGCGGCAGCCGCCCGTCTGGTGCGGTGCCAGGAGCAGCTCCGCGCCGCGCAGCGCCGCGATCCTGACGTTCTCGACGATGTTGTTGTCGTAGCAGACGAGCACCGCTGCCCGCACGCCGTGCGGCGTGTCGAAGACGGTATGCTCGTCTCCCGAGACGATCGCTGGGTGCTCGAACGCGTGGAGCTTCCGGTGCCGCGCGAGCCGGCCGTCGGGCATCGCGACGGCGTAGGTGTTGTGGAAGCCGTGGTCGCCTGCCTCGACGAGACCGGCTCCGACCGTGATCCCGAGCCGCGCCGCGAGGTCGAGGAGCCGCTCGCAGCTCGGGCCGTCGGGGACGGGCTCGGCGAGCGCCGCGAGCTCGCTCCGCGTGAGGCGGCGCAGGAACCAGTAGCCGGTCAGGGCGCACTCAGGCGCGACCAGGATGCTGGCGCCGCGCGCGGCGGCTTCCTCGGCGTAGCGCTCGAGCTTGCGGAAGTTGGCCGGCTTGTCGCCGGCCGCGCTCTCGAGCTGCAGCGCGGCGACGCGGACGTTCCTCACGGCCGCGCCGCGGCCTCCGGCTCCTGAAGGGCCCGTCGCGCGATCTCGTGAGGCATGCCCTTGTCCGGGAGCGTGAAGACCTGCCGCAGCGCCGCGTCGCCCTCGGCTGTGCGGCCGAGCGCGCGCAGCACGAGGCCGCGCGCGCAGGTCGCGAGCGCCGGGTAGTGGCCGCCGCGGAAGAGGTAGGTGTCGGCTTCGGCGAGCGCGGCTTCGAGCCGGGGGTGCCAGACGGCGTCGCTCGCGTCGCCGAGCTTCCGCGCCGCGCGATACGCGAACGCGGCCTGCCGCAGGTCGCGTCCCTCGGCCGCGGCGCGCCAGTGCTCGCGGGCCGCCGCGTCGTTGCCCGCGAGCGCTTCCAGCTCTCCCCAGTAGAGCTGGAAGCGCGGCGCGGCGACGAAAGCCTTCATGCCGGTCTCGGTGAAGGCGAGGCCGGGAACCGGCTTGCCGAAGGACGCCGCGAGCGCCTCGGCCTCGGACTTTCGGCCCGCCCGGGCGAGCGCCGTCGCCTCCCGCAGCAACACCTCGAGGTAGACCTGCCGCACGTTCGTCCCGAACTCCTCGCGCGGGAAGAAGCGGCCGGGGAAGAGGGCCTTGGCCTCGTCGAAGCGGGAGGCGGCGGCGAGGGCGAGCGACAGCTTGTAGACGAGCGACGCGGGAAGCGGCCGGCCGGGATAGCGGCCGAGCGCCGCGATCCGCTCCTCGGGCCCGCGGCCGAGCAGGCTCAGCGCCTGGTCGGCGCCCTCGTAGAGCTCGACGTTCGAGGGATCCGCCGCCATTCCGTCCTCGAACGCGCGGAGCGCGTCCGAAGCACCGTCCTTGCGCGAGTAGAGCAGCGTCAGGCCGATGTTGCGGTGGAGCACCGGGAGGCGCGGTGCGAGCGCCCGGGCCCGCTCCCATTCGACGAGCGCGTCCTCGGCGCGGCCGCCCGAGAGCAGGAGCGAGCCGAGCAGGAAGTGTGCGGTCGCGTCGTCGGCGTCGGCCGCGAGCGCTCTCTTCAGGACCGTGATCGACTGCGGCCGGTTCGGGAACACGTAGCGCGTCGACTGGCGCGCTGCGCGTGCGTAGTCCTCGCGGCCCGAGCGGCCCAGGCGTTCCTCGCAGTAGCCGCGGTAGTAGGAGACGAGCGGGTAGTCCTGCGGCAGCGCCGTCCCCGGCTCGGCCACGACGCCTTGCGACGGGTAGTCGCGCGCCAGGAGCGCACGCGCGTCCTCCCACAGGCCGAGCGCCATGTAGTCGACGGCGATCTGCAGCACGCGCTCGGGGTCCGCGGCGAGATGCGGCCAGAGCGAGGGGTCGCTCGCGCCGAGGCGCACGGCTTCGTGCCGCAGGAAAGAGCTCGCGGGGTCCTCGGCGAGCCAGTGCCGCAGCCGGTTCCGCGCCTCCGCGGTTCGGCCGAGCGCGCGCAGCAGCGCCACCTCCATGCCGCCGGCCCGCAGCATGCGCGGGGATTCCGCGAGCGACTCCTGCACGAGGCGCACCCCGGCCGCGGGGCCGTCGCTGCGCGCGGCCAGCGCGCCGAGCTGGACGAGCGCCGCGGCTCTCGTGGCGGGCAGCGTCGCGGCCTGGTCCCAGGCGAAGCGTGCCTTCTGCGTCTCGCCGAGCGCGGCCTGCGCGAGTCCGAGGTAGTAGAGCGCCTCGCCGTCGTTGCTCGCGCGCGCGACCGCGCGCGTCAGGTGCGGGACGGCTTCTTCGTAACGCTTGAGGTCGACGGCCAGCCGACCCGCCGCCCGCTGGAGCGCGACGCTCTCGGGGAACGCGGCGAGTGCCATGTCGTAGACCTCGCGCGCTTCCAGCCGCTTGCCGTTCAGCTCCTGGTGGCGGCCGAGCTCGAGCCAGTCCCCCTCGCTCCGCTGCTGCGGCGGTGGGAAGGTGTAGGGCGGTTGCGGGCCCGTCTTCACCTCAGATTTCGGAACGAAGTCGAACTGGCCCTCGGTGTGGGCGATGCGGACGCTGCCCGAGGCGTCGCGCAGCTCGACGCTGTACGGTCCTTTGTCCGTGAGCTCGGCGAACGCCCGGTCGAAGGCGCCCGCGGGCGTGAGCGAGAGCCGCTCCTCGTGCACGATCCGGGCGCCCTCTCGGACCGCGAGCGATCCGCCCGTCAGCGCGCGCGTGACGTTGAGGCCGACGCGCAGCGCGCCGCTCGCCTCGCGCCGGACGTGGATGGCACCTTCCTCGCTCGCGCGCGACCAGCCGCCGATCTTGCGCACGGGCTGGTACGACTCGCGGAAGCGCAGCACCTCGCCAGGCTCGAGGAAGGCATAGGTCTCCTGGTTGCGGAAGAGGCCGGCCTGGACCTCGAGGTAGGCGCTGTCGTCGTCCGACAGCGCCCGGCGCCAGTCGCGGCCCTCGTCGTCCCAGCCCCAGGACCAGATCTTCTTGCCGGGCATGTCGTGGTGCGCTGCGACGTGCACGAAACCCGACTCGGTCGCGGGCCGGTAGACGCCCATGAACGACTCGCGGCTGCCGTAGGCGAAGCGGGACACGAAGCCGGCCGTGTGGTTGCCGGGCCGGCTCAGGTCGACGCCGCTCGAGTCGACGGGCCAGGTGTCCACGTCCGCGAAGTGGTGGGCGGCGGTGAACTGCATCGGGTAGAGGATCTGCGAGTCCGCGTCCGCGCGAACCGAGGCTGTCGTCCACCAGTAGAAGCGGTGGCGCACGTCGCTGCCGTTGTAGAGCGTCGTCGTCTGCTCGAGCAGCGAGCGGCCCGGGCGCAGGGCGAGCTCGACGCGCCACGTCATCCCGTACGGCCGGTCGGTGTTGCCAACCCAGATCGACGCGCTGCCGTCCGGGTGGCGGACGGTCGCGAAGTCGACCGGCGAGACGGTCATCCAGTTGTGCGACACGGGGAAGTTGAACTCGACGCCGAGCGCGACCCAGGCGCCGCGGTAGGCGACGTCGGCGTACTTGATCGCGGTGTTCGCGTACAGGAGCTCGGCGCCGTTCGCCTTGTCGACCAGGCTGTAGATGCGACCGCCGAGGTCCGGCAGTACGACGAGGCGCAGGTACTCGTTCTCGAGCACGAGCGTGCGCCAGGCCTTCGGCGCGCTGCGGTCCGTGAGGCGGGTGCGGGTCGTGTACGGATAGATGAGGAAGGGCCGGCGCGCGAACAGGTCGAAGCGCGGGTTCACGTCCGGCAGCTCCTCGTCGTAGGTCGGGAGCGTGAGCGTCGACTGCGAAACGGCGACCGCCAGCGCCTGGCGCGTCACCTGCGCAGCCGGTCCCTCGGCGAGAAGTCGTGCAACCATACCGAGCGCGAGGGCGGCCGACAGCACGGTGCACGCGCCGGCGCCGCGGCTCACGGCTTGCGGATCTCGAAGGACGCTTCGCGCTGGAGCGACTGGCCGGCCACCGTGTCCGTCACGTCGAGGTGGACGACGTAGCTCCCGGGCGCGTAGGCGCCGAGCGGGATCGGGCCGACGGACGCGACCGCGTCGGCGGTCTGGTAGACGTCCTCCGCGCCCCGCGCCACGGGCCTGCCGTCCTTGAGGATGCTGTAACGCGCCTTGAGCGACGCCTTGCCGGTGGCGGCGTCCAGCCTCGCGCCGTAGAGCGTGGCCACGACCATGAGCGCGTCGGTCGGGGCGAACGCGTTGCCGAAGCGGGGCCGGAGGCGCATCGCTCCAAGGCGGAGTGCGGAGTACGGATCCCCCGAGCCCGCAGCCGCGGCTTGCGGCTCTTCGGGATAGGCGACGAGCGGGCTCGCGGCGAGCGCCTTGCCGCCGAAGTCCGGCACGTCGAGCTCGAGACGTGCCACCGAGCCCTGGTCCGCGAGCTGCGCGGCGACCGTCAGCGTGTAGTGGCCGGGCTTGAGCGTCAGACCCCACGATCCGACCAGCGGGGCCCCGGGCTCGCCGACCTTGACCTCGCTGGACGTCGTGCCCGCGCTCTGTCCGCCGGCGTCCTTCGCCTCGGCGGCGACCGAGAAGACGGCCGCCGCGGCGCCGGTCGGGGGCGTCGCCTGCACCAGCCCGGCGACGTACGTCTCGCCCTTGGCCGTTCGCATCACGAGCTTGGGCTCGGTCGCGAGCGGGAAGTCGGTGCGCGGCTGGGCCAGGAGCGCGCGGACGCCGCCCGCCGCTGCGGAGCTGGCGGCCCGCGCAGCGGTCGCTGCCGCGGGCGGCAGCAGGTGGCCGTCGGCACCGCGCGTGTAGGCGAGCTCGGGCCGCGTCACGAGCGCCTCGGCGGCGCGCTGCAGGTCGTCGGCGACGATCCCGCCCTCGGCGAAACGGCACTCCGGGTCGAAGGCCACGCGCAGCTCGGCGCCCGTGAAGTGGTAGGGCAGCTGCGGCCGGTCGCGGTAGACCCAGGTCTCCGGGCTGCGGTTCGGCCCCTCGCGCAGGTAGGCCATGTCGTCGAAGGTGCGCCCGGCGCCGCGTGCCGTCGTCGGGTCGGCGTTGGGCGGCGGTGTCGGGCTGGGCTCGCCCGCCACCCTCACCTCCTCGGGAGGGCCGAGCAGGGCGATCACCTGGCCGCAGCCGGTTTCCGATCCCTTCTCGTTCGGGTACGCGAAGAGCTCGTCCGCGTGCGTCCAGGCGACGCGCATGTTGTCCTCGAACTCGTTGGCCGGCGTGCCCGGGCTCGGATCACGGCGCGCCCAGAAGATGGCCTGGAAAGCGCGTCGGTCCTTGTCGTCCTTCAGCTCCTTGAGCAGCGCCTGCTCGTCGGGCAGGAGCAGCAGGTGGGCGAGCTTCGGGAAGCGGCGGGTGTCGATCGCGTCGGCGTCGAGCGCGGCGGTCGCAGAGACGAACGAGAGCAGGACTGCCGCCGCGGCGTTGCGTCGGGGAGCGGCTGGGGATCGATGAAGCATGGGACCCTCTGACCTCGGCTGGTGGATCAGTCGGCGCCGCAAGCATACTCCTGAATGCTTGCGTTTCTTATTTTTCTCTTGCGTTTGCCTGTCATTTCCTTCTATCTTTCGGCCGGCCGGCCTCAAAGACCCCCAATGGCCTCTTCCGTCAAAGCCCTGACTCCCGTCGACTTCGCGGTCATCGCGGCCTACATGCTGCTGATGCTCGTGATCGGCGTCTACGCGATGCGGTTCAACCGGGGAGCCTCCGACTACTTCAAGGGCGGCAGCCGGGTGCACTGGCTGGCGGCGGGGCTGTCGTCCTTCATGAGCGGCTTCTCGGCCTGGACCTTCACCGGCGCCGCGGGGCTCGCTTATCGCCAGGGCCTCGTCGCGATCCTGCTCTACGTCGGCAACGCGCTCACGTTCCTGCTCGGCTACTTCGTCTTCGCGACGCGCTGGCGCCGCGCCCGCGTCGGCACCGTGATGGAGTACCTGGTCTCGCGCTACGACGAGCGCACGCGCCAGGCCTTCTCCTGGACCACGATCTTCTTCCAGCTCTTCACGGGCGCCGCGATGCTCTACGGGCTCGCGCTGTTCGTGGCGCCGGCCTGCGGCTTCCCGCTGCCGTGGGCGATCGTCGGCTCCGGCGTCGTGATTCTCGCCTACTGCGTGATCGGCGGGCTCTGGGCCGTCGTGATCACGGACTTCCTGCAGGCCGCCATCCTGTTGCCCTTCACGGTCGTGATGTGCTTCGCCTCGCTCGCGAAGGTGGGCGGGCTCGCGGCTCTCGTCGCCGCGCTGCCGCCCGAAACGACCTCGTTGGCGCTCCCGGCCGGGTACGGCTGGGGCTACGTGCTGTGCTGGACCGTGATGGTGAGCTTCGGCTACAACACCGCGGCGATGGCGCAGCGCTACTTCAGCGTCGAGGACGAGCGGGCCTCGCGCAAGATCGCCCTGCTGTGCTTCGCTCTCTTCCTGGTGGGCGCCTTCATCTGGTTCGTGCCGCCGCTCGCGATGCGCGTGCTGCACCCGGACCTGAAGGCGATCTGGCCGGGGCTCGCCAACCCGCACGAGTCGTCCTACGCGCTCGCCGCGCTCACGCTGCTGCCGAGCGGGCTCGTCGGGATCATGCTCGCCGCGATGCTGAGCGCCACGATGTCGAGCATCTCGGGGCTGCTGAACATGCACGCCGCGATCATCTCGCGCGACATCTTCCCGACGCTCTTCCCGAAGCGCGCTGGCGAGGCGGAGCGGCTCACGGTGGCCTGGACCGCGACCTTCGCGGTCGGCGTCCTGATCATCGCGATCGCGCTCGCGATGGCGGGCGGCGGCAGCAGCGTCTTCTCGGCGATGGTCACGTTCAACACGGTGATGTCGCTCGCCTACGGACCGCCGGCGCTGCTCGGGCTCGTGGTGCGGCGCACGCCGAGCTTCTCGGGGCTCGCGTCCTTCGCCGTAGCGCTCGCGCTCGGCTGCTACGGCAGCTTCGTGCTCGGCTGGGGCGTCGTCGCGAACGTCCTGACCGTGGTCCCGGCGTCGGTCCTGGTCTTCTACCTGAGCCGGCTCGTGCCCGAGACCGACGCGGCGCACGCGGCTCGCTGCGACGAGCTCTTCCGCCTCCTCGATACGCCTGTCGACGTCGCGACGGAGCTCGGCGAGGGCCACGATCCAACGGCCGAGGTGTTCCGCTTCCTGAGCGGGGCCACCGGCCTCGTGGGGCTTCTGTGCCTGCCGCTCGCCTTTACGGCTCCGGCGGCCGAGCGGCCGACCGTGATCGCCTACGTCCTGATCACGCTCGTTCTCGCCGCCGCGCTCTTCTGTATACGCGGGCGACGGAGCTCGCCGCCCGCAGGCGCGGCGCTGGAGACCTCGCGGTGACTCGAATGGGGGCGCTGGCGCTCGCCGTGCTCTCGTGCGCCGTGCCGACGAGCGCGGGCGTCTCGTCCGTGTGGGCCGTTTCGGACGGCGAGAAGGTCGAGCGGGACGACCGGGTCCATCCCCTCAGGGCGAGAAACGCGGTCTGGGACGGCCAGCGCATCCGGCTCGCCGCGGCGCGCAACGAGCTCGCGGCGTTCCAGGTCATCGTGGAGGCGGACGACGCGGGGATCGCGTCGCTCGGCGCGTCGCTGCCCGAGCTGGCGCGCGAAGGCGGCGGCGGCGCGATCCGCTACCGATCGCCGGCGCTCGATCCATCGCTGTCCGCCGACCGGCCGATCCAGCTCTTCTCCGTCCACTACATGAACGTGACGGCCGCGAGCCGGGCCGCGTGGGCCTGGAAGCCCGACAGCGCCGCGGCGCCCAGGGACCCGCTCGGGTGGAAGCCCGTCCAGCTCGTGCCCGAGAACGCGCGCAAGGGTCGCGGCGGTTTCCCGCTCGCGGTGGGGCCGCGGCTGGGCCAGTCGCTCTGGGTCGAGGTCTACGTAGGCCGCGACCTCGCGGCCGGACTCTATCGCGGCACGCTCACGCTCAGGGCGGATGGCCAGGCTCGCGCGCTTTCCGTCGAGCTGCGCGTTTTCAGCTTCTCGCTGCCGGACGAGAACAGCCTGCCGGCGATGCTCTACTACGAGGCGTCCCAGCCCGTGCTCTACCAGGGCCGGGAGCTCGACGCGTCCTATCACCGCTTCGCCCACCGCCACCGCGTCGAGCTCGTCCACGCGTACGACGAGGCGCTTGTCGAGGCGCACCGCGGCCGCTTCGACGGCACCGACTTCTCGCGCAGCGCCGGCTACGAAGGACCCGGCGAGGGGAAGGGGAACACGGTCGTGCCCGTCTCCTTCTACGGCCCCGGCCGCGCGTTCGAGGAACGCGCGAGCGCGTGGACGCGCTCGGACGCCTGGATGACGTTCCTGGCCCGTACGCTGCCCGGCGCCACGACCTTCCTGTATCTGCCCGACGAGCCGTATCCGGCCCAGTACCCCGAGGTCCGGAAGGACGCGGAGAACGTGCGCTCGAATCCCGGACCCGGAGGCAAGCTGCCCCTCTTCTTGACCAAGCGAATCGTCCCGGAGCTCGAGGGCCTCGTGGACATCTGGTGCATTCCGCCCCAGGCGTTCGACGTCGAGGCCGCGGCGGCCGAGCGGGCGGCCGGCCGGCGCATCGCGTTCTACAACGGCGGACGGCCTCAGGGACCGACGCCCGTGATCGACGCGCCCGCCACCGAGGCGCGCGTCGTCGGCTGGGCCGCGTTCAAGCACGACGCCTCGCTCTACTTCTACTGGCACGCCGACCACTGGGAGCACAACCGGCAGAAGCAGGGCGAGCGGCGCCAGAACGTGTGGGCGAACCCCGTCACGTTCGACAACCGCGGCCAGCCGCGAAAGCCCGTCGAGGACCAGGGCTTCATCAACGGCGACGGCGTGCTCGTCTACGCGGGACAGGACCGGCTCCATCCCGAGGAGGACCGGGGAATCGACGGCCCGATCGGCACCGTCCAGCTCGCCAACTTGCGCCGCGGGCTCCAGGACCACGAGTACCTGACGCTCGCGCGCAAGCTGGGGCTCGACGGCGAGGTCAAGGCGGCGCTCGAGGCGGTCGTGCCGCGCGTCTTCTCGGAGGCGGGCGAGACGGTCGGCTTCGCCGAAACCGGCGAGACGTTCGAGGCCGCGCGACTCGCGCTGGCCGCGGCGATCGAGGCGCGGCTCGCCCGGGGGCGCCCGTGACGCGGCTATGGGCCCTGGCGTGCGCGGTCGCTCTCGGCACCGCGGCCGGGGCGCCGAGCGCCGCTCCCGTGGAGCACCCGCGGCTGCTCGTGGCGGAGCGCGATCCCTTCTCGGGCCTGCCGCGGCTTCGGGCGCGCTGGGCGGCCGGGGAGCGCCCAGCCGCGGACCTGCCGGGGCTCGCGCTCTCG
This sequence comes from uncultured Acidobacteriota bacterium, assembly GCA_963740655.1. Classification (GTDB taxonomy): domain Bacteria; phylum Acidobacteriota; class Vicinamibacteria; order Fen-336; family Fen-336; genus DATBSL01. The sequence goes on along the minus strand of CAVUFF010000006.1, from coordinate 399,296 downwards.
TGGCTGCTGTCCGGAGACGAGTCGTTCGCGAAGCGGGCGCTCGAGGAGCTGCGCGCCGACCGCCCGATCGGCGTGAAGGGCTCGAACCGCTACGTCCGCTACTTGAACCGCGCGCTCGCGTTCGACTGGCTCTACGGCTACGCCGGCTTCGACGCGGCGTTCAAGGACGCCGTGGCGGCCGACCTCGTGAAGGGCGCGCAGCGAGATGCTGGCGCTGCAGTCGCTCAAGGACCCGGCGCAGGCCTCCTACCACAACCACACCGTCGCGCGAGCTGGCCCTCGCGCTCTTCTCGCTCGTGGCCGTCGAGGGCCATCCGTCGGTCGAGGCGCAGCGCCGCGCCGCTGCGCGCGCAGGCATGGCGCGCGCTCGACAACATCCTCGAGCAGACCGAGCTCGTGGACCCCGACGGCGGCTATCACGAGTCGACGGACTACATGCGGATCACCTGGGCGCCGCTCGCCATGATGGCGGAGCTGCGCCGCACCGCGACCGGCGACGACCCCGCCAGCCGCTGGTCGGTCTTCCGCAACATGGGCACGACGTACCTCTACAAGGTGCTGCCCGACGGAAGCGAGGCGCGCGACGACGACGACGAGTTCCCGCTACCTCGACTCGCGCGACAACGTCGTGCTCGGCTACGCCGTCCACCGTTTCAAGGATCCTTTCGCGGCGTGGCTGCTGAGCCAGCGCGCGTGGCTGCCGGCCAGAGTGGGCGAACCCGGTGCTCGAGTTCCTGTGGAAGGACCCCGCGGTCGCGCCGCGCGATCCGAAGACCACGAGCGAGGCCGAGCTGCCGCGCCGGAAGCTCTTCCGCGGCATCGGCCACCTGGTGCTGCGCGACGGCTGGAACGAGGGCGCGACGTGGGTCGAGCTCGCGTGCGGGCCCTACTTCGCGAAGCACGACCACCTCGACGCCGGGCACTTCGTCGTCTACCACAAGGGCTACCTGGCGATCGACGCGGGCGCCGACTACACCGACACCGAGAGCCCGCACTACCTGAACCACTACCGGCGCACCGTCGCGCACAACACGCTGCTCGTCTACCAGCCGGGCGAGACCTTCTTCTGGGGCGAGAACCGCTGGCCCGCCGCCAACGACGGCGGGCAGCGCATGGACTCCTCGCGCTTCTGGAACAGCGTCCGCAGCCTCGAGGACTGGGACCGGACGCGCGACCTCTGGGACCGCTGCCGGCTCGAGCCGTTCGAGGCCGCGCCCGAGTACAGCTACGCGCGCGCCGACGCGACGCGCGCGTATCAACCTTCGAAGCTCGATCGCTTCACGCGCGAACTCGTGCACCTGCGCGGGCCCGACGTGCTCGTCGTGCTCGACCGCGTGCGCGCGACGGACCCGGCTTATCGCAAGACGTGGCTGCTCCACGGCGTGAGCCAGCCGAAGGTCGAGGCGAAAGGCGTCGGCACGAGCGCGGGCCACGGGGGCACGAGCTACGGCCCGGCGTCGCTCGTCACGTTCGAGGACGGCCAGGGGCGGCTGCGCGTCCATCCGCTCCTGCCGCGCGAGCGGGACGTCGTCGTGCGCGGCGGTCCCGGCAACGACTTCTGGACGCCGGGCGACGAGCGCGGCGGTGCCTGGGGCTCGGGCCAGAACTGGCCGCTCGATCCGCCGGAGGGCGGACCGCTGCCCGACGATCCGTACCTGCGGAAGATGTGGCTCACCTTCTGGGACGGCATCGAGAAGCTGTCGCCCTCGAACCGCCGAGCCGTCGTGCCGGGCGGATGGCGCATGGAGACGTCGCCGGCCACGGCCGCCAGGGAGGACGTCTTCCTCCACGTGCTCGAGATCGGCGACCGCGACGCGAAGCCCGCGCGGCGGGTCGTCGCCGTCGAAGGCAGTGGGCTCACGGGCGCCGCGATCGAAGGCGAAGCCGCGGTCCTCTTCGCCGACGCGACGGGAGGAGAGGCGACGCTGCCGGACGTCGCGACGCGCCGTCTGCTCGTCCTTGGCCTCGAGCCACGGGCCTCCTACGACCTCCAGGTCACGTCGGCCTTCGCGCCGGGGTCGCCGGTGTGGTGCGCGAGCGCGCCTGCGGGAGCGGAGGGGACGCTCTACCTGCCGTGGGACGGCGTCCGCGACGGACGCCTGCGGCTGCGGCGCCTGCGCTAGAAGGAGAACGAGGAAGATGCTTCGCGTCGCGACGAGTCGGGCGCTCAAGGCCTCACTGCTGCTGGTCGCTGCCGCGACCGCCGGAGTCGCGCTGGCGGCCGCGCGCACGCGCCCGCCGCTGCCGAAGATCACGCAGCCGGTGATGTTCGACACGCCCCAGGCCGACGAGGTGATGGCGGCGCTACAGGTGTTCCCGCCCGACAACTGGTGGAATCGCGACGTGTCGAAGCTCCCGCTGCACGCCGACTCCGGCAGGATGGTCGCGGCGATCGGCGCCGACAAGCCGCTCGAGTACAACCTCGACATGGGCTTCGTGATCGTGCCGCCCGACCAGAAACGCGTGCCCGTGAAGCTCCTCGACTACGCGAACGAGTCCGACCCCGGCCCGTTCCCGCTGCCGGACGGCGCGCCGATCGAGAACTGGCCGCTCACCCGCAACGAGAACCAGAAGGCGCTGCCGCGGCCGGGCCAGACGCTCGAGCAGTTCCAGAGAGAAGCCCAGGGGGACCGTCACGTGCTCGTGGTCGACCCGGCCAACGGCGCGCTCTACGAGTTCTACGGCACGAAGCGCACGGACGACGGCTGGCAGGCGCTCCAGGCCTCGACCTGGAACCTGCGCACCGGTGCCCTCCGCAAGGAGGGCTGGACGTCGGCCGACGCGGCCGGCCTGCCCGTCTTCCCGGCGGTCGTGCGCTACGACGAGTGCGCGCGCGGAATGGTGGAGCACGCGATGCGCTTCACCGTGCGCAGGACGCGGCGCGCGTACGTGCTTCCGGCCACGCACTGGGCGAGCCAGAGCCGCGACCCCGCCCACCCGCGGATGGGGGAGCGCTTCCGGCTGCGCCAGGACTTCGACGTCTCCGGCTTCCCGCCCCACGTGCAGGCGATCCTGAAGGGCCTCAAGGCCCACGGCATGTTCGTGGCCGACAACGGCAGCGACTGGTGGATGTCGATCGCGCCCGACCGGCGGCTCGAGGGCCTCGAGACGCTGCACCGGGTGAAAGGCGCCGACTTCGAGGTCGTCGAGACCGGCGAGCGCTCCGTGCAGGGATGGTGACGTGAGACTCTGCCAGATCGGCTGCGGGGAGCACGCGCGCGTCGCGCACGGGCCGTCGCAGCGGCGCTGTGCCGCGGAGCGTGCCGAGCTCGTGCTCGCGGCGTGCGCCGACCTGGACCACGCGCGAGCCGAGTCCTTCCGCGTCGAGTTCGGCTACGCGAACGCGTACGCCGACGCGGCGGCGATGCTGGACGCGGAACGGCCGGACGCCGTGGTCGTCGTGGTGCCCGTGGAGCGGACCGTCGCCGTCGGCACGCTCGTGCTCGAGCGCGGCGTGCCGCTGCTGCTCGAGAAACCGCCCGGCGCCAGCGTGGCCGAGGTCGACCGGCTGATCGCGGCAGCGGAGCGTCGCCGGGTACCGCACCAGGTCGCCTTCAACCGCCGCTACGCGCCGCTCGTGCGCGAGCTGCGTCGGCGGATCGAGGCGTCCGGCGCGCTGCAGCACCTCCAGTACGAGATGACGCGCGTCGACCGGCGGGATCCCGACTTCTCCACGACCGCGATCCACGGGCTCGACGCCGTGCGCTACCTCGCGGGGAGCGACTACGCCGAGGCGCGTTTCCGCTACAGCGAGCTGCCCGAGCAGGGCCCTGGGGTCGCCAACATCCTCGTCGACGCCGTGATGGCCTCGGGCGCGACCGCGCAGCTCGCCTTCTGTCCCGTCGCGGGGGCGCTGGTCGAGCGCGCGACCGCGCACGCGAGCGGCGAGACGCTCTACCTGCATGTGCCGATGTGGGGCGGCGTCGACTCGCCGGGACGCCTCGTCCAGTTCACGAAGGGCGCGCTCGCGTCCGAGCTGAGCGGTGCGACGTGCGGGGACGGCACGGCGCTCCACGAGCTCGGCGGCTTCTACCGCGAGACGGCCGCGTTTCTCGACGCGATCGCGGCCGGACGCGAGCCGTCGCCCGGGCTCCGCGAGTCGCGCCAGTCCGTCGCGATCGCCGAGCAGATCCGCGAGCGGCGGAGCGAGTACCGGCCATGAGCGCGCGATGCGGGGAGGCGCGATGAGGCGAGCCCTGCTCGCGGTCTGCGCGGTCGCGGCGGTCGCGACGGCCGGATGGGCGCCAGCGCCGCCCGAGCCGTTCGGGCCGACACAATCCGTGCGCCTGGACGCGTGGCGGATCGTCGGACCCGGCGGCGGCGGCACCACGCGCCGGCCCGCGATCAGTCCGCACGACCCGAAGGTCGTGGTGCTCGGCTGCGACATGACGGGCGCCTACATCACCCAGGACGGCGGCGCGTCGTGGCGCATGTTCAACCTCGGCTCCGTGCCGACGGCTTTCGCCTTCGATCCCAAGAACCGGTCGGTGCTCTACGCCGGCGCCGAAGCCGTCTACAAGAGCGCAGACGCCGGGCGCAGCTGGCGGCTCGTTCTTCCCGACCCGGCGCAGGGCACCGCCCCGCGGTCGATCGGCGACCACGGCGACCGCGTCTTCTTCACGTCCGACCCGGCCTATCCCGGCAGCGGCAGGAGTGTCACGGTCCACGCAATCGCGGTGGACGAGGACGACCCGAGCCACGTGCTGGTCGCGGCGAGCGCCGCCGACTCGCCGGTCCCCGGCACGCCGGCCGCGCCGACGCTGCTGATCGAGTCGCGCGACGGTGGCCGGCGCTGGTCGCGCACAGCCGAGCTCGGCTCGGAGCGCGTCTTCGCGCTCCATGCCGCGAGCGCTGGCCGCGAGCCGGCGATCCGCGCGTTCGGCGAGAACGGCGTCCGCATCGGACGCGCCGGGGCGGAGTGGGAGCACCACGCCGCCCCGGGCTCCGTGCGCTTCACGTCCGGCAGCTTCGGCCGCGATCCGCGTTCGGGCGTCGTGTTCGCGTACGCCACGCTGCCGCTCGCGCGCGAGGCGGGTGCCACGGCCGGCGGGATACAGGTCTCGGACGACGACGGGCGAAGCTGGAAGGCGAGGAACGGATCGCTGCTCGATGCCGTGCGCGAAGTAGGCCGCGGAGAGGGCTGGGGCGCCGCCAAGGGATCGTTGCCGTCGCTGGGGCCGATCGCGGCGTCCGCGCACGTCCCGCTCGTGGCCTACGTCGGCTTGCGCGGGATCGCGCTCCGCGGCCGGGGCGAGGCGCCCTGGAACGGCATCGCGAAGACGAGCGACGGCGGAGCGAGCTGGAGTGTCGTCCACGCCGAGTCCGACCGGCCTTCTTCGAACCTTGCGCCGTCCTGGATCGAGCCGCGCGCCGCGGAGGACGCGCACTCGGTCTGGTTCGACTCTCCCTACGACATCGCCGTCGGCCCGAACGCCCCCGACGTCGCGTTCGCGACCGATCTCTTCCGCGCCTACCGCACCGTGGACGGCGGCGCGACCTGGGCGCAGGCGAACTCCGAGAGGCGCGGCGACGACCGCTGGACGACGCGCGGCCTCGACGTGACCACGACCTACGGCGTGCAGTTCGACCCGCACGACCCGAGGCGCGTCTTCATCCCCTACACCGACATCGGCCTCTTCCGGAGCGAGGATGGAGGCGACAGCTGGACCGGGTCGACGACCGGCATCCCCGTCGAGTGGCGCAACACCACCTACTGGCTGGCCTTCGATCCGGAAGTCAACGACCTCGTTTGGGGCGGCTTCAGCGGAACCCACGACCTCCCGCGGCCGAAGATGTGGCGGCGCACCGACCCGTCACGCTTCCGGGGCGGCGTCGCGGTCTCGACCGACGGCGCGCGGCACTGGACGGTGTCGAATCGCGGCATGGAAGAGTCGGCGATCACGCACGTGCTGCTCGACCCGCGGAGCCCCCGGGAAAGCCGGACGCTCTACGCGACCGCGTTCGGCCGCGGCGTCTACAAGTCCGAAGACGGCGGCCGGAGCTGGCAGCTGCGCAACCAGGGCCTCGCTCCCGACCCGCGCAACCAGCCGTTCGCCTGGCGGCTCACGCTCGACCGCGCCGGCGCGCTCTATCTCGTCGTGGCCCGCCGCTCCGAGCGCGGCCGGATCGGCGATCGGGACGACGGCGCGCTCTACCGCTCGACGGACGGCGCCTCGAGCTGGTCGCGCCTGACGCTGCCGCCGGGAACGAACGGCCCGAACGCGCTCACGGTCGACCCCGAGGACCCGCGCCGGCTCTACCTCTCCGCCTGGGGCGTGACGCACCCCGACGGCGACACCGGCGGCGGGATCTTCCTCAGCACCGACGCGGGCGCGAGCTGGCGGAGCGTGCTCGCGGAGGCGCAGCACGTCTACGACGTGACGGTCGACCCGCGCGATCCGCGCATCCTCTATATGTGCGGCTTCGACCAGGCGGCGTACCGTTCCACGGACCGCGGGGAGACGTGGACGAGGATCCGCGGCTACAACTTCAAGTGGGGCCAGCGTGTGATCGCCGATCCCGGGGACGCGTCCCGGATCTACGTCACGACGTTCGGCGGCAGCGTCTGGCATGGTCCGGCCGCGGGCGACCCGACGGCCGCCGAGGACGTCGTGAAGTGACGGGGAGGACGCCGTGGCCTTGATCTCGGCCGCGCTCGTCCTGCTGGCGGCGACGACTGCGACGCCCGGCCGGCTCGACCAGCTCGTGGAGGCGAACGTGCTCGCCACCCACGCCTTCCAGATCGCTCTCGCGCGCAAGGACACGAAGGCCGACCCCGCGTGCTATCCCGCGAGCGCCCCGAGCGACGCCGCGCTCGCCGAGCTCGAGAGGCATCAGGCGGCGCTCTTGAAGAGCGACGTGAGGGCGGTGCGTGCGTGGGCGGAGGGTCGTCCGTCGGCCTTCGATCCGAAGGCCGACCTCGAGCCACTGCTGCGCTCGAGGCTGCCGCTGTCCGACGCGCTGCCCGTGAACGTGTTCGCCCGCTGGCTGGCCGTGCGCTCGAAGGCGCGGCCGCTCGAGGTGCGTGCGATCGCGAGCCTGTTCCAGACCAACCTCGAGGTCGAGCGCGACGGCGATCGGCTGCAGGAGCTCTTCGCCTTCTACGCCGGCCTCGGCCTGCCGGTGTATGTCGGCCAGCTGGGGCTGCGGGGCTCCGACGCCGACTTCCTCGCGATGGGCCACGAGCTCGAGGGCAGGAGCTGCGCCTCCCCGGTCGGCCTCACGGCCGCGGAGTGGCAGATCGCGGGCCGGAAGAACTGGAACTGGGGCGAGAAGAACCTCGGCATCCGCGACGACAAGGTGCTGGCCCGCGAGCTCCTCGAGGAGCCCGATGTGAAGGCGCTCGTGCCCCGGATCCGCGCGCTGCCGGCGCAGCGGATCGCGGTCGTCGGCCACTCGTTCACGATGCAGCTCCACTGGTCGACGCCGGGAGCCTTCGTGCCGATCGTGACCGCGATCTTCGCGCGCGAGAACCCCGCGGTCGAGTTCCGGCAGTTCGAGGGCGGCGGGCTCACCTCGACCCGCGCCGTGAACCGCTTCTACGACGACCTCCTCGCCTGGAAGCCGCAGCAGGTGCTGCTGGTGGTGATCAACCGGACGGACGAGGACATAGGCAACTTCCGCAAGCTCGGGACGGGACTGCGGCAGGCGGGCGCCCGTGTGCTCACCTTCGACGACGTCCACGATCCGAAGGGGACGCTGAACGAGCTGCGCGAGCGCGAGGCCGCGGCCGCGCACGAGAGTGGCATGACCGTGATCGAGGTGAACGCCCTCATCGGCGCGGCGCCGGACCGCGATCGCTTCGTCTGCCTCGACGGCATCCACATGACGGAGCCGTACCACCGGCTGATGGCGAAGCAGTGGCTGTCCTTCCTGGTAAGCGCTCGCGCCGCGGAGCTGCATGAAGCAGCGAGCGGGGGGGCTGGGGGGTACGGCGCAGCACCCCCCAGAACAGGAGCCGACTGATGGAGATCGGGGTCTTCGACAGCAAGCGCGAGCTCGGCCGCGCCGCCGCGGCGCGGGCCGCTTCGAGCATCGAGGCGGCGGTCGCGCGCTCGGGTCAGGCGCGGGTGATCGCCGCGACCGGCGCGTCGCAGTTCGAGTTCCTGGAGGCGCTCACCGCGACGAAGGGCATCGACTGGTCGCGGGTCGAGCTGTTCCACCTCGACGAGTACGTGGGGATCCCCGACACGCACCCCGCGAGCTTCCGCCGCTACCTGCGCGAGCGGATCGTGGAGCGCGTGCACCCCGGGGCGTTCCACTTCCTCGCCGGCGACGCCGGCGATCCCGCCGCGGAGTGCCGTCGCGTGGGAGGACTGCTCCGCCAGGCCGCGGTCGACGTGGCCTTCGTCGGCATCGGCGAGAACGGGCACCTCGCGTTCAACGACCCGCCGGCCGACTTCACGACGGAGGAGCCGTACCTCGTCGTGGAGCTCGACGCGGCCTGCCGCCGCCAACAGCTCGGTGAAGGCTGGTTCGCGAGCCTCGACGACGTGCCGCGGCGGGCAATCTCGATGTCGTGCCGCCAGATCCTGAAGTCGGGAGAAGTGATCTGCGTCGTGCCGGACGCCCGCAAGGCCCGTGCCGTGCAGAACTGCATCGACGGGCCCGTGAGCCCGCTACAGCCGGCCTCGATCCTGCAGACGCACTCGCGTACCGCGCTCTACCTGGATCGCGAGTCGGCGGCGCTGTCGAAGCGCGCCGCCGAGGCCCGAAGGCCGGCGTGAGGCTCGCGGGCGGCTGGGCCGGGGGTGCGCTGGCGCTCCTGGTGCTCGGCACGGGCCTCTGGACGGTTTCACGCGCGCCGCTTCTGGCCGAGGCGGGGAGCGCGGAGCGGCACGACATCCCGTACACGACGACCGTGCGCACGCCGCACGTGCCCTGGGCGACGACGCTGCCGGGCGGGGCGATCCGCGGCTTCTTCGTCCCGCCGGTGACCGAGGGCCGCGACATGGTCGAGCTGATGCAGCGGCTCGCGCTCGAGCCCACGACCGTCACGATCGATCGCCAGTGGGACGTCAACTGCTGGGGCATCGGCGACTATTACGACGGCAACCACGTGCTGCGCGGGGACCGCGACGACTTCCGGATCGTCTACGGCTACGTCGAGGAGGAGCTCGCGGGGCCGAAGCCGTTCGAGGTGATGGTGATCCCGGGGCTGAACGGCTGGTCCCGCTACACCCGCAAGACCCGCGACGCGATCCTGCGGCGCGTGAGCGAAGGCGCCGGCCTCGTGCTGCTCCACCCGTTCGTGGGCGACGTGAAGGGGCACCCCTTTCGGGGCGACGAGCCCGAGCCCGACCGCCGCATCTGGGAGCTCTCGCCGCTCGTAAACGTGCCGGACGACGGCGTGAGCGAGCGCGGCTATCCGGACCTGAACCGCGACGCCATCACGGAGGGACGCTGGACCGCGCGGCCGCATCCCATCACGGACGGTCTCGACCTCGAGCTCGTGCCGTCGGGCGCGCGCGGCGGACGCTTCTACCGCTACGAGGCGAAGGGGGACGTGGCGGTCGAAGCGGCGGGGCTGCCGGTGGTCGCCACGCGCACGTACGGCCGCGGGCGCGTCGTGGCTTTCGCGACCGTCGGCGACGGGTTCGCGCCGCAGGCCGTCGACCCGGTGAAGACGCACACCTATTGGGACTACTGGGAGTACCAGTACTCCCTCCTCGCGCGCGCCATCCTGTGGGCGGCGCGCCGGGACGGAGATCTGGCTCTCCGCAAACTCGTAGCGTCAGCCGAGTCCGGTCTTTCCGCTGTTCTGTCGTCCAGCCGTCCCAGAGACGTCGTCGTGGAGTCGCGCTCCCGCGGCCCGAACGGCGCTCCCCTCGCCCGCGTGGAGCGCCGGTTGTCGATCCAGGGAGGCGAGTCTCGCCTCGCGATCGCGGCTGCGGACCTCGCCCCGAACGGCTGGCCCGGCGGCCGTTCGGTCGTGGACGTGATCGTCCGCGACCCCGCGAGCGGCGCGACGCTCCAGTGGGGCTGGGCCGGCCTCGACGCCCCGAAGCAGGCGACGCTCTCCGCGCTCCACGCGAACGCCGAGGTCTATCGCGAAGGGGAGACGATGAGCGTGGTGGCCCGCGCCTCGGGAAGCGTCGCGGGTCTCACGCTCCGCGTGCGCTTCTCCGACGACCTCGGGCGCGTGCGCGCCGTCCTGGGCGCGCCGGCCCGCGGCGAGCAGACGCTCTTCCACCGGCTGGACGACGTCCTGGGCAAGCGCGTGCTGGTGGCGGCCGAGCTCGTGGACGGGGGCGGGCGGCTCGTGGACGAGCTCCGCCACGAGCCGATCGTGGTCGCCGCGCGCGAGCGCCGCCAGAAGGACTACCGCGGCCTGCTTTCGTTCGAGACGCCGGTCCACTATTTCGCCGCGCAGCGGCTGCGGTTGCTGCGCGAGAAGGCCATGGACACGAGCTTCACCTGGGGCGGCGAGGTGAACGACGAGCTCAACCTGCCGCGCGGCTGGTTCGGCGTCTACTGGTACGACCGTGGCCCCACGACGCCCGAGGGCATGGAGCAGGCGATCACCGCGTTCGAGAAGGGCGGCGACGTCGAGTCGCTCGCGTACCTCGTGAAGAAGGAGCTCTACAAGCGCACGGGCGAAACGCGCTTCCTGGCGCGCAGCCCCAGCTTCGACGACCCGCTCGTGCGCGAGAGGCTCTTCGACCTCTCCCGCACGGCCGCTCGCGCCAAGGCCGTCTACAACATGGATTACTACTTCGTCGGCGACGAGGGCTCGCTCGGCTCGTACGCCGACGCCGTCGACTTCGACTGGAGCCCGCACGCGCTCGCGGGCTTGCGCGCGTGGCTGCGCGAACAGTACGGCTCGCTCGAGACGCTGAACGCGAAGTGGGGGAGCCGCTTCGGTGCCTGGGACGACGTGCTGCCGCTCACCACCGAGGCCGCGCGCCGGGAGGGACGCTACGCGCCCTGGGCCGACCATCGGACCTACATGGAGACGGCGTTCGCGCGGGCGTACCAGACGGTGCGGGACGGCGTCACGGCCGGCGACCCCGACGGCCACATCGCGCTCTCGGGCACGCAGGTCACGAGCCCGTGGAACGGCTGCGACTGGTTCCGGCTCGACCAGGTGATCGACGACTTCCTGTCCTACGCGGGCGGCAACCAGTGGGACATCCACCGCTCGTTCGCCAAGCCCGGGGCGCGCATCGGCTTCTGGACCGGCTACGGGAGCAGCGGCGCCGCGGCGAGGCGCGCCGTGTGGACGGCGGCGCTCCAGGGCGTGCTGCACCCGCAGCTGTTCTGGAGCCCGTCGATCGTGAACCCGGACATGACGCTCTCGCGATCGGGCCGCGATCTGGGCGAGGCGTTCCAGGCGCTGCGCTTCGAGGGCATCGGGCGCCTTCTGATGGAGGCCAAGCGCCTCGACGACGCAGTCCTCGTCCACTACTCGATGCCCTCGGTGCACGCCGCGGGCATCCTCGGCCAGCACGAGCAGGGCGAGGCGAAGGACGAGGGCACGAGCTTCACCGCGAACCGTGACGGCTGGGTGGGTCTGCTCGACGACCTGGGCCTGTCGTTCCGCTTCGTGGCTGCGCCGCAGGTCGAGGCGGGCGGGCTGCGCGGGGCGCGCGTGCTGGTGCTCCCGTACTCGCTCGCGCTCTCCGACCGCGAGGCGGCCGAGATCCGCCGCTTCGTCGAGGCGGGCGGGCTCCTGCTGGCGGACGCCGGGAGCGGCCTCTTCGACGAGCACGTCGCCTGGCGCGAGCGGGGTGCGCTCGACGCGCTCTTCGGGCTCGAGGCGAAGAACCCGCGCGAGCGGGTTCCTGCGGCCCGGGCGGCGGCTGGCCCGGTTCGGCTGACGGCCGACGCGTCGGGGCTCGGCCTCGTCCCGGGCGAGCTCGCGGGGCTCGCGGCATTCGAGCCGGCCGTGCGCGCGCGCGAGGGTCGCGCGCTGCTCCGCGCGGGGGAGGCCGATCTCGCGGTCACGCGCCGCGTCGGCCGCGGGCGCACCGTCTACCTCAACGCGCTCATCGACCGCAAGGATGCCTCGCGCGACGCCTGGCGCGCCGTGGTGCGCGCCGCGCTCGGCGACGCCGGCATCCGCCCGGCGGTGCGGGTGACCGGCGCGAGCGGACAGCCCGTGTCGCGGGTGCGGATTGCGAGGTACACGCTCGGCGGCCACGAGGTCGTGGCGCTTCTCGACGGAGCGCTCGACGTCCTGACCTCTTTCGGCCGCGACGGCGTGACCGTCTATGAGGACGCGCAGCGGGGCCGTGTCGTCCGGCGCGAGGTGGACGTCGAGCTGCCGCGGGCGGCGCACGTCACGAACGCGCGCAGCGGCGAGTCGCTCGGCGAGTCGGCCCGCCTCCACACGATGCTCACCGCGGGCGACGCGCTCGTGCTCGCGCTCGGTCCGGCGCCGGAGCCGCTTCGGCTCGAGGGCCCGCCGCGAGCCCGGCTGGGCGACGCGGTCGTCTTCACGGCGAGCGGCTCGGGCGCCGAGCTGCGGCTGCTGCGCTTCCACGTGTTCGGCCCGGGCGGCGCGTTCCTGCCGGAGTACGCCCGCGTCACGCCGTCGGACGGCGCGAGCACCCGCTTCAGGCTGCCCTCCGCTCTCAGCGACCCGGCGGGAGAGTATCGTGTGAGCGTGCGCGACGTGCTGAGCGGCGCCGCCGCCGAGGCCACGCTGCGGCTGGAGTGAGGAGGAGGCGATGACTCGCTGGATCACCGCTCCCGTCGTGCTGGTCGCGCTCGCGTGCGCGGGCTCGTCGGGCGACAGCTCGCCGGCGGGGGCGTCGCCGGGCGCTCCTCCCGGTGCGCCAGCGGCGGGCGCGTACTTTCCTCCCGAGGCCGTCTGGTACCGCGACGTGTCATCGGCCGCGCTCGACCCGCAGTCGGCCGCCGTGATCGCGAACCTCGACCGGGCGGGCTGGGGCCTGGGGCGGATGCAGATCGACTTCTCGATCGAGGTGCTGGCCGCGGACGCCGGAGTGGCGCTGCGGGCCTTCACGCCGACGGAGGACTTCTTCCGGCCGGACTGCGACCCGGATCCAGTCCCGGTGCCGGCCGGAGGTGCCCTCGAGGGGGAGCAGGGCTACGAGTGCCGCGGCGACGGCGACTGCCACCTGATCGTGGCCGACCGCTCGCGCGCGAGGCTCTTCGAGATGTGGCGCGCCGACATCCGCGGCGACTCGTTCCGCGGCGGCTGCCTCGCGGTCTGGGACATGACGCGCGTCTATCCGGCGAGCGGCCGCGGCGAGCAGTGCACGAGCGCCGACGCGGCCGGCTTCCCGATCGCGCCCCTGCTCTTCGACGCGGACGAGGTCGCGGCGGGCCACGTCGACCACGCGATCCGCTTCATCCTGCCGAACGCCACGATCCGCGCGCGCGAGTACGTCCACCCCGCGACGCACGGCACGCGCGCCACGAGCGGTCCCGCCGACGCCCCGCCCTACGGCGCGCGGCTGCGGCTGCGCGCGGACTACCCGCTCGCGTCGCTCCCGAACGAGGGAGCGCGCGTCGTGGCGCGGGCGCTGCAGCGCTACGGCATGCTGCTTTCGGACGCCGGGCGCGTCGCGGTGACGGCGCGCGCCGACCGCGGGACGCGCGCGAAGTGGGCGGGCCTGCTGGGCCCGCTCGACCTGCAGGCGCTGCGTCCGCGCGACTTCGAGATGGTCGCCGCGGGCGACCGCATCCCGCTCACCAACGATTGCGTGCGTAATCCTTGAGGAGTCGATGACGGCAAGGCGGCAGTTCCTGAAGGCCGGCGCGGCTCTCGCCGCGCTCACGCCCGGGATCGCGGAGGCCGACACGCGCCCGCAGCTCTGGCAGGGCCACGACTTCGGTCCGGGCCCGTCGGTGTCGGACCGGCTCGACCAGGGGCCGTTCGGCATCGAGCAGGACGAGGGCTGGTACACGATCGCCACGACGACGCCGTCCAGCGCGCGTCTCCGCAACCCCGGCCTCGGCCTCGTCGGCTACACGTGGGAGGAGAACGGCCCCGCGCTGGCCGCGCGCGAGGGCCGCGCGACGCTCGAAAAGTCAGTCGAGGCGCTCGCGTCGCTGCCCTTCGTGGACGTGCTCTACGTGCGCTGCGACTGGCGCGACGTGCAGAGCCGGCCCGGCCGGCTCGATCTCGCTCCGGTCTGGGCGGTCACCCGCGACGCGGCGCGCCGACACGGCCTGCGCGTCGCCTTCCGCGTTCAGCTGTCGAACCCGGAGATCCAGCCGACTCGGCTGGCGCTGCCGGACTTCCTGCAGCCGGCCGTGCCGCTCGTCACGATCCGCTCGGGCTCGGGCCGCGGGCCCGAGCGCGTCGAGCCCCGCTACGATCACCCCGAGTTCCAGCGGGCGTTCCGCGAGCTCAACGAGCTGCTGGCCGCCGAGCTCGGCGCGGACCCGCTCGTCGAGTACGCCGACCTGATGATGTACGGCTTCTGGGGCGAGGGGCACACGGGCGACTACCCGAGCCCGATCCCCGACCCTGTCGCCGCCGAGCGCGTCTTCCTCGACATGACCGAGCGCCAGCTCGCCGCGTGGCGGCGCGTGCCGCTCGTCGTCAACACGCAGCCCGACATCAGCCGCACCGGCAACCGCGCCGTGCTCGAGCGGGCGGTGCGCGGCGGCGCATGGCTGCGTTCCGACAGCGTGATCCTCGACGAGCCCGAGCAGATCGAGGAGCTGGCGCACCGCCCGCCCTGGCTGGCGGTCGTGATGGAGGACGGCTATCACCGCCACTACCGGATCGACCGCGCGGGCTATCGAATCGACGGGGCGGGTGTCGACGTGATCGAGCACACGATGCTGCACGTCCTCGACCTCGGCGCGAACTACTGGTCGCTCTGGACGGAGGCCGAGAACCTGCGCCGCTACCGCGAGCAGCGCCCGACGGCCTTCGAGGCGCTGGAGCGTCGCATCGGCTACCGCGTCCGACCGTCCTGGGTCTGGCAGCGCAAGCGCGAGGGTACGGACGAGCTGGTCGTGGCCTTCCACAACGACGGCGCGGCTTCGGTGCCCGGGATCCTCCGCGTGACGGCCGAGGCACGCGACGGCGCCCGGCTCGCGGGCGGCGGGCTCGACGCGGGGCATCCCTTCGGGGGCGGCGTCCGGCTCGCGTCGTTTCGCCTGCCGCGGCGCCTCGGCGGCAGCGACGTTCGGCTGCGCGCGGAGCTCGAGGTCAAGGGCGTGAGGCGGCCCGTGCGCTGGGCCTGCGCGCAGCCGCTGGACGCGGACGGCGCGCTCGTCGTGAGGCTCAAGTCGTGGGGCGAGCCGGACTGGCGGAAGGGGATATGAGCCGCGCGGCCGCGCTGGCGCTCCTGCTCGTCTCGCTCGCGCGCGCGGGTGTGGCCGGCGAGGCACCCAGGCCCGAGGTGCTGCAGGTGCTCGAGCCGCAGCCGCCGGGGCCGCGCATCACTCCGTTCCTCGCCGACCAGCTCGAGCGGGCGTGGGCGTTCGACGCGAAGCGGCAGGAGCGCTTCGCGCAGGTGAAGACCGAGGCCGACCTGCTGCGCGCTCCAGGGCGAGCTGCGCCGGAAGGCGCTCGCGCTCATCGGCGGGTTGCCGGCCGAGCGGACGCCGCTCCACGCGCGGATCGTGGGCAGCGTCCCGATGGACGGCTACCGCGTCGACAGACTGCTGTTCGAGAGCCTGCCCGGCGTCTACGTGAGCGCGCTCGTCTACGTTCCCGAAGGCCCCGCGGGGCGAAAGCCGGCCGTGCTCGTCGCGTGCGGGCACTCGGAGCTCGGCAAGGCGTACCCTCGCTACCAGGAGATCGCCGCGCGGCTCGCGCGGCGCGGCTACGTCGTCCTCTGCTGGGACCCGGTCGGGCAGGGGGAGCGCAGCCAGTTCTGGGACCGCGCGCGGGGCCGCAGCCGCTACAACCTGATCTGCGGCGAGCACGCGGTGCTCGGCAACCTGGCGACGCTGGCCGGCACCAGCCTCGTGCGCTACATGGTCTGGGACGGCATGCGAGCGCTCGACTACCTGCTGGAGCGCGACGACGTGGACGGCGCGCGCGTCGCCATCACCGGCACGAGCGGGGGCGGATTCCAGACGACCTGGATCGGCGCGCTCGATCCGCGCATCCGGGCCGTGCTGCCCTCGTGCTTCCCGACCGCGCTGCCGATGCGCATGGCCAACCGCATCTTCGAGGATCCCGACAGCGACCCGGAGCAGGACCCGCCCGGCCTCGTCTCGGAAGGCGTCGACCACCCGGGGCTGCTGCTGCTCGCGTATCCGCGGCCGCTCCACGTCTCGGCGGCCGTGCTCGACTTCTTCCCGATCGAAGGCACGCGCAAGACGCTGCGCGAGGTGGCGTCGTTCTACCGCCGCTTCGGCCACGGCGACCTGGTCGCGCTCAGCGAGGGCTACCACAAGCACCAGTACTCGGACGAGAACCAGCTGCGCGCCTTCGCGTTCCTGGACCGCGTCTTCGGACGGCCCGTCCACGCCGCGTTCGAGCCGGTGAGGACGCTTCCCGCCGAGGCGCTCCGCTGCGCCCCGTCGGGCCAGGTGCTCGAGGACCTCGGCGGACGCTTGCTCGTGGACGTGATCCGGGCCGACGCCGCGGCGGCGAAGCCGAGGACGATCGCCGAGCTCTACCGCGGCCCGGGCTACCCGGGAATCTCGGACTGGCCCGTCGTGGCCTTCTCGGGCACCATCCCGCGCGCGGCGATCGCCTGGGAGGCGGCGGGCGAGGACAGGGTGGGGGACGCGACGGTCTCGCGCTACCGGCTCCGCCACAGCGGCGGGCTCGTGCTGCCGCTCGTGCACGTCCACCGGTCGGGCCCCGCGCCGGGTGCGGTGCTGCTGCGCGTCGGGCTCGAGGGCAAGCTCGGGGCGAGCGACTGGGCCGCCGTCCTTACGGCGCTCGCCGCCGGGAGCGACGTCGTCTCCTTCGATCCGCGCGGGCTCGGCGAGACGCGGATGCGCTACCGGGCGAGCTCGGTCGACGACCCGGCGCTCGCTCCGGCCGACGAAGCGGCGGCCTACGCGGACCCGCTGTCCGGCGTGCTGGCCAACCACGTCTACAACGCACAGCTGCTGGGACGGCCGTACCTGCTCGAGCTCGTCGAGGACGTCGAGATCGCGGCCCGCTTCGCCCGGTCGAAGCTCGGCGCGCGGCAGATCGCTATCGAGGGTCCCGGCGACGCGCGACTCCTGGCGCGGGCCGCGGCCGCCGCCCTGCCCGGCGTGGCGCTCGCGCCGTCGAGCGAGAGCGCCTCGGGCTTCGACTGGGAGGACGCGCTCGCGAGCGGCCGCGAGAGCTGGCCGATCCACTACCTGGTGCCGGGCGGAGCCGCGCTGCGACTGACGCCCGCTCCCTCGAACTGAAGGCTCAGCGCAGGATCGCGAGGCCCTTCACGACCGACGCGGCGACCGCGAGCAGCGAGACCGCGAGGCAGACGACGGCGGCGATCACGTGGTTGCCGCGCTCGGGCTTGAGCGGATCGAGGATCCGCGCCGTCAGGTAGCCGCCGCCGAAGCCGCCCAGGTGGGCCCAGTTGTCGATGCCGGGCATGATGAAGCCGAAGAGCAGCATGGTGAGCGCGAGGCTCTTCGCCTGCTGGCCGATGTGCGAGCTGCCGCCGCGGCGGCCGTAGTAGAGCAGCGCGCCGATCAGGCCGAAGATCGGCGCCGACGCACCGACGGTGAAGCCCGCCCCGCGCAGGACGGACGGCAGGAAAGGCACCAGGAACGCGAGCGTGCTGGCGCTGAAGCCGCAGATTCCGGCGACGGTGTAGATGATGACCGTGCGTCCGGGCCCGTAGAGCCTGGCCGTCGGGGGAGCGAGGTCGCGCACCCAGAGCATGTTGAACAGGATGTGCAGCACGCCGCCGTGCAGCCAGCCCGCGCTCAGGACACTCCACCAGTGGCCGTAGCGGAACACCGGCACGGCGCCGCTCGCGCCGAACAGGAAGAGGCTGGCGGTGCTCGGCGACAGGAAGGACAGGAGCCCGGAGCTCTGGATGCCGCCGAAGTCGGAGGCGAGGCACGCGAGATAGAGCGCCCCGCAGGCCCACGTCACGAGCGGCACGAAGCCCATGTCGTCGCCGACGTGGCGCAAGAGCGGCGTGAGCCCCCACATGCCGGGCCGCAGGCGACCGCAACTCAGGCACTGGGCGTCGCGGATACCGACGAGCGAGCCGCAGGACGGACACAGGACGGTAGAAGGACGCGCCACCGTCAGCGAGTCTATAGCCTATACTGCGCGGAGACACCCCACGCATCGCAGAGCGGCCGCCGAACGAGCCGCTTCGAGCCAGGAGGTCCGAGATGACCGCGAAGGATCTGTCCCGATTCGCCCTGCTGCTGCCGCTCGCGCTGCCGCTCGCCGCGTCGAAGGACGCCGCCGGCGCCGACGCACTGCTGCACCTGACGGCGTTCTCGATCAACCTGAACAACGGAGCCCGCACCAACTCCGTCGACATCGTGATCGAGCGCTGGTCGACGCCCGAGGAGACCGACAAGCTGCGCGGCATCCTGATCGAGAAGGGCGGCAAGGACCTGCTGCCGGCGCTGCAGAAGATCAAGCCGCGCTGCGGCTACGTGCGCACTACGAACACCCTGGCCTGGGACGCCCAGTTCGCGCGCGAGACCGAGCTCGAGGACGGCACGCGCCGCATCGTGATCGCGACCGACCGCCCGATCGCCTTCTGGGAGGCGCGCAACAACCCGCGCTCGCGCGACTACGAGTTCACGCTCGCCGAGATCCGGCTGCCGAAGGACCCGAAGGCCAAGGGCGAGGGCAAGCTGATCCCGGCCGCGAAGCTCAGCTACGACAAGGAGAAGAACACGCTGGAGATCGAGAACTACCAGCGCGAGCCGGTGCGGCTCAACGAGATCAGGATCGTCAAGTAGCCTCGCCGAGCGCGAGCGCCGCGAGCCGCACGAAGCCGATCCAGACGAGGTCGGCGAGCAGCAGGTGGACGAGCTGGAGCCAGACGGGGGCGAGCAGCACCACGTTGGCGAGCCCGGCGGCGAGCTGGAGCACGAGCAGGGCCGCGAGGCTCCACGCGCCGCGCCGCCGCGGCAGGCTCGCGGCCCGCGTCCCGGGCGCAGCCGCCGCCGCCACGGCGAGCGCGCCGGCGAGCGCGAGCAGCGGGTGGGCGAGGCGCAGCCGCACGAGCGCGTGCGCGGTGGGCGAGAGGTCGGCCGCCAGCCCGGAGGCGAGCGAGCTCGCCGGATAGAGCGTGTCGCCGAGCGCGGCGACCGCGCCGCTCGTGCCCACCAGCAGCAGCGCGGCGGCGCCCGCGGCGTACGGCCACGCGCGCACGCCGAGCCGCGGCCGCTCGTCTTTCGCGCAGAAGTGGGCCGTGAGCGTCAGGCACGCGAGCAGCACGAACGTGTTCACGAGGTGGACCGACATGAAGAGCGCGCGCGCCATCGACTCGTTCTCGGCCACGAGCCGAAACAGCACCAGGCCGGCGCCCACGGCGGCCTCGGTCAGGATGAACACGACGGACGCGACTGCGGCCCGGCGCGCCGGGTGGCGGGGCGGCCGCTCGCGGAAGACGCGGAACGCGAGGTAGAGCACCAGCAGGAGTGCTATGCCGCTCGTCAGGCGGTGCGTGTACTCGACGAGCGTTGCGACGGCCGGGGCGCGCGGCACCAGCTCGCCGTTGCAGAGCGGCCAGTGGGCGCCGCAACCGGCTCCCGAGCCCGACGCGCGCACGTATGCGCCCCACAGGATGACGGCGACGTTCCAGCCGAGCGTGAGCCACGCGAGCCGCGCCAGGCGCATGCTTCTGTCTTTGCTCCCTGAGCGGGCGCGTCGCCGGCCGGCGCGGCCCCGGACGAGCTTAGCCGCGGTGCGGCGGTTGTCAATCCGCGCGGCGGGCGCCGTAACATGGGCGGGCATGCGCCCTCCGCGCCCCGAGGTGCTGGTCCTGCCGCTGCTCTCGATCCTGCTCGCGGCACGCGGCCCGGTCCGCGCCGACATGAAGGAGGTGGTGGCGCGCGGCACGCTGCGGGTGCTGGCGGGGCAGGACGAGAACTGGTTCTCGCTCGACGGCTCGGGCCCGCCCGGCTTCGAGCGCGAGGTGCTCGAGGGCTTCGCGCGCCTGCACGGCCTGCGCTTCGAGGCCGTGGCGATCGAGCGCTGGGAAGACGCGATCCCCATGCTGGTCGCGGGCCGCGGCGACCTGCTGGCGGGGGTCAACGACACCGCGGCGCGTCGCCGCACGATCGACTTTACCGCCGAGCTGCTGCCGGCGCGAAGTGTCGTCGTCAGCCTGAAGCCCGCGGCGGTCGTCACCTCGCTGGCGGCGCTGCGGGCGGCCAGGGTCGCCGTGGTGCCGGACTCGACCTGGGCCGAGGCGGCGGAGCACGCCGGTGTACCCCCCGCGTCGCTGGTGCGGGTCGCAGGCGTACCGGAGGCGCTCGCGGCGTTGCGCGCATCGCGCGCGAGCGCCGCCA
The DNA here is from genome assembly GCA_963740655.1 of uncultured Acidobacteriota bacterium. Lineage (GTDB taxonomy): Bacteria > Acidobacteriota > Vicinamibacteria > Fen-336 > Fen-336 > DATBSL01. The sequence continues at coordinate 378,920 of CAVUFF010000006.1, read as the reverse complement.
TCGTGGACGTCGTCGACTATCTCCAGCAGCGGCGCCGCACGCCCGAGCTGCAGCTCGGGCTCGCGCTCGGCGCGGCGCAGAGCAGCGCGTGGGGCGTGCGCAAGTCGGATCCCGCGCTGCGCAAGGCGCTCGACGCCTACCTCGCCGAGTTCCGCCACCACCCGGGCTGGAGCCGGCTGCTCGTCAAGTACTTCGGCGAGGACGCGCCGCTCGTGCTCGGACAGAAGCCCATCGAGTGAGGTAAGGTCACCAATCCTGGAGCGAGCGTGACCTGGAACCAGCTCTACGACCCGCTCGGCTTCTGGCCGCTGTCCACGCTGGTCGCGGCGCTGCCGGTGCTGACGCTCTTCTTCACCCTGCTGGTTCTGCGCAAGCGCGTCTGGGTCTCCGCGCTCGCGGGCATGGCGATGGCCGTGGCGCTCGCGGCGTTCGTGTTCCGGATGCCCGCCGGGCTGATCGCGATGGCCAGCCTGAACGGCTTCGTGTTCGGCTTCTTCCGCATCGCCTGGATCGTGATCGCCTCGATCTACCTGTACACGGTCGCCGTCGAGACCGGCCAGTTCGAGGTGATGAAGCAGTCGATCGCGGGGCTCTCGTCGGACAAGCGGATCCAGGTGATCCTGATCGCCTTCTGCTTCGGCGCGTTCCTGGAGGGCACGGGCGGCGGCGGCGCGCCCGTCGCGATCGCGGGCGCCTTCCTGATCGGGCTCGGCTTCCCGCATTTCCAGGCGGCGACTCTGTGCCTGCTCGCGAACACGGCGCCCGTGGCGTGGGGCGGGGTCGGCAACCCGATCCGCGTGCTGAACGGCGTGACTGGCCTGCCGATCCACTCGCTCAACGCCATGGTCGGGCGGATCCTGCCGCCGTTCTCGCTGATCCTGCCGGCGTGGCTCGTGATCACCCTGGTCGGCTGGCGCAGGGCGGCCGCGGTGGCGCCGGCGCTCATCGTGAGCGGCGGCTCGTTCGCCGTCGTCCAGTACTACTGGTCGAACCACCAGGAGACGGGGCTCGTCGACATCGTGGCGGCGATCGTCTCGCTGCTCGCGATGGTCGCCTTCCTGCGCTTCTGGAAGCCGCGCGAGCCGATGCTGGTCGAGGGGGCGCGGCGGATGGATCTGCGCGCGCCCGGCACGCTCACCGTGCTCAAGGCGTGGTCGCCGTTCGCGCTCGCCTCGCTGCTCATCTTCCTGTGGGCGCTACCGGCCTCCAATCGGTACCTGAAGCTTCCGGCCCTCACCTTCGCGACGCCGGGCCTCGACGGGCTGGTGATCCGCATGCCGCCGGTCGTCCCCGCGCCCGTGGCCGAGGCGGCGTCGATGGACTTCAACTTCCTCGCCCTGCCGGGGACGGCGGTGTTCCTGGGCGCCTTCCTCGCGGCGCTGCTGCTCGGGGTGCCGCTGCGGCGCTCCCTGGCGCTGCTCGGGAGCTGCTTCCGCCAGCTCGTGCCCTCGATGCTGGCGATCAGCTTCATGGTGGGGCTCGCCTACGTGACGAAGTACGCCGGGATGGACACCGTGCTGGGCCTCTCGCTCACGCGCACCGGCTGGATCTATCCCTTCTTCGGGACGCTGCTCGGCTGGCTGGGCGTCGCGCTGACCGGGACCGACGCGGGCTCGAACGCGCTCTTCGGCAACCTGCAGAAAGTGACCGCCGAGCAGATCGGGATCTCGCCGCTGCTGATGGCGTCCGCCAACTCGGCCGGCGGCGTGATGGGCAAGATGATCGACGCGCAAAGCATCGTGGTGGCCTCGAGCGCCTGCGGGCTGGCGGGCCGCGAGGCCGACGTGTTCCGGGCGGTGTTCTGGCACAGCCTCGCGCTCGCCTCGCTGATCGGGCTCGTGGTGATGCTCTACGCGTACGCTATCCCGTGGATCGTGCCGGGATAGAGAGGAGTGCGAGCGTGCGACGAACGATTCTGGTCCTGGCGCTGGGAGCGTGCGTGAGCGCGCGCGCCGCCGAGCCGGTGCGGCTGATGACGCTCGACCCCGGCCACTTCCACGCCGCCCTGATCCAGAAGGAGATGTACGCGGGCGTCGATCCCACGGTCCACGTCTACGCTCCGGTCGGCAGCGACCTGCTGCTGCACCTCGGGCGCGTGACGGCGTTCAACGAGCGCGCGGAGCGGCCGACCGCGTGGCGGCTGGAGGTGCACGCGGGCCCGGACTTCATGCAGCGCATGCTGCGCGAGAAGCCCGGCAACGTGGTGGTGATCTCGGGCCGCAACCGCGGCAAGATCGACCGCATCCTGGCCTCGGTCGAGGCGGGCCTGAACGTGCTCGCGGACAAGCCGTGGCTGATCGCCGCGGCGGACTTCCCGAAGCTCGAGAAGACGCTCGCGCTCGCGGAACAGAAACGCCTCGTCGCGTACGACGTAATGACCGAGCGCTCGGAGATCACGACTGTCCTGCAGCGCGAGCTGGCGCGCGACGCGGAGGTGGCCGGCGCGATCGGGCCGGGGAGCGGGGCGGAGCCGGCCGTCGAGATGGAGAGCGTCCACAACATCCTGAAGCTGGTGGCGGGGGCGCCGAACCTGCGCCCGGCCTGGTTCTTCGACACCGAGGAGCAGGGCGAGGCGCTCGCGGACGTCGCGACGCATCTCGCCGACCTCGTGCCGTGGCTGCTGTTCCCGGAGCAGCCGGTCGACTACCGCTCGGAGCTGAAGCTCGCCTCCGCGCGGCGCTGGCCCACCGCGCTCACGGCGGACGAGCTGCGCCGCGTGACCGGTCTCAAGCAGCTGCCGGCCGAGCTCGCGGCGCGGCTGCGCGGCGACCGTCTCGACTACCTCGCGAACGGCGAGGCTTCGTACACGCTGCGGGGCGTGCACGTGCGCGTCCGGGCGCTCTGGAACTACGAGGCGCCCGCCGGCGCCGGAGACACTCACACGGCGCTCGTGCGCGGCAGCCTGGCTCGCCTCGAGGTGCTCCAGGGCGCCGAGCAGAAGTGGCAGCCCGAGCTCTACGTGACGCCGAACCAGCCGCAGGTCGCGGCCACGCTCAAGGCCGCGCTCGAGCGCCGTGTCGCGGAGCTCGCGAAGACGCGGCCCGGGCTCTCCGTCGCGGACGAGGGCAGGCGGCTGCGGGTCGTGATCCCCGACCGCTACCGCGCCTCTCACGAGGCGCACTTCGCCGAGGTGACGGAGCGCTTCCTCGGCTACCTGAAGGACCCCGCCTCGCTTCCGAAGTGGGAGACCGCCAACATGCTCGCGAAGTACAAGCTCACGACCGAAGCGGTCGAGCTGAGCCGGCGGTAACCTCGCCTGCTTCGGCAGGAAGCAACCCGGGGGTGTTTGAGGGGGCGGAGCCCCTTCAACTCAGAGAAGGAGGCAGCAACCCCTGGCCGTTCCTTCCCTTCGCGAAGATGGTCATTGAGGAGTAGCAGCAACGCTGGCCGTTCCCTTCCCTCGCGAAGATGGTCATTGAGGAGTTGCTGCCGACAGAGTCTCGAGGCTGTAGAGGAGCCCCGCCCTCGAGAATCGTCGGAGACTACGGCGAGTCGAAGATCTCGCTGACCGTCTTGCCGGTGCAGTTGTTGGGCGCCGTGATGCCGAGCACGGCCAGGATCGTGGCCGCGGTGTCGGTCGTGCGCGGGCTGCGCGAGAGGCCGCCCTTGTGGGCCACGCGGGGTCCGACGACGATCCAGGGGATCGTGAGGTCGCTCGGGGCGGTCGTGCCGTGGACCTTCTGGTTCCCGCCGTGGTCGGAGGTGACGATCACGGTCGTGCCGAGCGGGAGGTAGGTGAGCAGCCGCCCGACCTCCGTGTCGGCCGAGAGCACCTGCGCCATGTACTCGGGCGACAACCAGCCGCTGTAGTGGCCTACCTGGTCGACCTGAGGCAGGTGCACGAACAAGAGGTCGAAGCCCACCGCCATCTCGGTGATGGCTTCGTTCACGACGTCGGTGTCGGTCTTCACTATCTTGAAGACGTCGACGCTGCCGATCGGGACGATCTGCTGAAACTTGTCCTTGCCCACGACCATCACCGAGCGCTTACCGGCGGCGTGCACGAGCGAGAGCACGGTCGGCGTCGAGAACTGGAAGGTCTGCGAGTACTCGTCGAAGGTGACGCCGTGCACGCTCGGCTCGACGCCCGTCAGCATCGAGGTGTGGCTCGGCAGCGTGTTCGACGGGACGATGGTCTGCGCCGTGAAGCTGTAGGCCCCGCGCGCGACGAGGCCCCAGATGTTCGGGGTGGTCTCCGCGCTGACCGCGTCGGCCCGCAGCCCGTCGATCGTGATCAGTGCGACGCGGGGCTGCGGCGTCGGGGTCGGCGTGGGGGAAGGCGAGGTGACGACGACCGGTGAGGGGACGGCGGACGGCTGGGTGAGACTGCTGCCGCAGGCGCTTTGCAGCGCCAGCGCCATCAGGCCACCCGCAGCGATCATCCGCTTCGAGTGGCGCCCCCCCTCAGGCTCTGCCATCTAGGCCAGCCCCTCCAAGCTGTCGTATCAGCGGATCGTAACATTATTTTGCGATTCCAACGTCACGAAAATGTCCAATAATTTGTAAAGAGGCCGATCGGAAGTGATTGGCCTTAAACGAGTTGCGGGAAGCTCAGCTGAGCCAGACGCGGGCGTTACGGAAGAGGCGCATCCAGGGGCTGTCCTCGCCCCAGCTCTCGGGGTGCCAGGACATCTGGACGCTGCGGAACACGCGCTCCGGGTGGGGCATGACGATCGTGAAGCGGCCGTCCGGCGTCGTCACACCCGCGATCCCCAGCGGCGAGCCGTTGGGGTTGGCGGGATAGCGCTCGGTCGACTCGCCGTGGTTGTCGACGAAGCGCATCGCCACGAGCGCCTGCTCGGGGCGGGCGTCGCCCGTGAAGAGCGCCCGTCCCTCGCCGTGGGCGGTGACGACCGGGATGCGGCTGCCCTCCATGCCGGCAAGGAAGAGCGAGGGACTCTTGGCTATCTCGACCAGCACGAGCCGGCCCTCGAACTGCTCCGAGCCGTTCTTCACGAAGCGCGGCCAGTGCTCGGAGCCGGGCACGAGGCCGTCGAGCGCCGCCATCATCTGGCAGCCGTTGCAGACGCCGAGCGCGAAGCTGTCCTTGCGCGCGAAGAACCCGGCGAACTCGTCGCGCGCCCGCGCGTTGAACAGGATCGACTTCGCCCAGCCCTCGCCGCCGCCGAGCACGTCGCCGTACGAGAAGCCGCCGCAGGCCGCGAAGCCCGTGAAGGCGGCGAGCGAGGCGCGGCCCGCGATGACGTCGCTCATGTGCAGGTCGACGGCCTCGAAGCCGGCGCGGTCGAACGCCGCCGCCATCTCGACCTGGCCGTTCACGCCCTGCTCGCGCAGCACCGCGAGCCGGGGACGAGCGCCGCGCGCGACGAAGGGCGCGGCCACGTCCAGGGCGGGGTCGAAGCCGAGCCGCGGCGCGAGGCCCGGGTCGTCCGCGTCCTGGATCCGCTCGTGCTCCTGGCGCGCCGCCTCGGGGTTGTCGCGCAGCGACTGCATGCGGAAGCTGGTGTCCGACCACAGCCGCTGCAGCTCGGCCCGCGACTCGGCGTAGAGCTCGCGCTCGCCGCACAGGATCCGCAGGTCGGAGCCGCCCGGCCAGGCGATCGGCTGCGCCGACAGAGCGTGGCGCGCGAGCAGCGCGAGGACGCGCTCGCGCTCGGAGAAGCGCGCCTGCAGCACGACGCCCAGCTCCTCGTTGAAGAGCGTGGCGACGAGGCGCGGCAGCGCGGCCTGCGGCCCTGCGAGCGGCGCGAGGTCGACGCGCAGGCCCGTGCGCCCGGCGAAGGCCATCTCGGCGAGCGTCGCGAGCAGGCCGCCGTCGGAGCGGTCGTGATAGGCGAGCACAAGCCCCTCGGCGCGCAGCTCGGCGAGCGCCTCGAAGAGCGCGCGCAGCGCGGCGGGATCCTGCACGTCGGGCGCCTCGTGCCCCGTCTCGCCGAACACCTGCGCCAGGATCGAGCCGCCGAGCCGCGCGCGCCCAAAGGCGAGGTCGACGAGCAGGAGCTCGGTCGCCCCCTGGTCGCCGCGCAGCTGCGGCGTCCAGGTGCCGCGCACGTCGTCGCAGGGCGCGAAGGCCGAGACGACGAGCGAGAGCGGCGCGCGCACCTCGCGCGTCCCGTCGCCGTCCTGCCACGCGGTGCGCATCGACAGCGAGTCCTTGCCGACGGGGATGCCGATGCCGAGCTTCGGGCACAGCTCGAGCGCGACCGCCTTCACGGTGTCGTAGAGCGCCGCGTCCTCGCCGGGCGCGCCGGCGGCCGCCATCCAGTTGGCCGAGAGCTTGACGCGCGAGAGCGAGCGCACGGGCGCCGCGGCGAGGTTGGTGAGCGCCTCGGCCACCGCCATCCGGCCCGAGGCGGGCGCGTCCAGCACGGCGAGCGGGGCGCGCTCGCCGATCGCGAACGCCTCGCCCGCGTAGCCCTCGAACGACAGCAAGGTGGTGGCGCAGTCCGCGACGGGCACCTGCCACGGGCCCACCATCGGGTCGCGCGAGCAGAGCCCGCCGACGGTGCGGTCGCCGATCGTGACCAGGAACGTCTTGTCGGCGACGGCCGGGTGCTGGAGCACGCGGCGCACGGCCTCGCGGAGCTCGATCCCGTGCGCGTGGAAGGCGCGCAGCCGCGGCCTCACGCGCGTGGCCACGCGCGTCAGCCGCGGCGGCTTGCCGAGCAGCGCCGCAAGCGGCATGTCGACCGGCGTGTTGTCGAAGAGCGGGTCGCGCACCTCGAGCCGGCCGTCGCCGGTCGCGATGCCCAGCACCGCGAACGGGCAGCGCTCGCGCTCGGCGAGCGCCTCGAACTGCGGCAGCCGCGCCGGCGGGATCGCGAGCACGTAACGCTCCTGCGCCTCGTTCGCCCAGACCTCACGCGGCGTCATGCCCGGCTCCTCGCTCGGCACGGCGCGCAGGTCGATGCGCGCGCCGCGGCCGGCGCCGTGCGCGAGCTCGGGCAGCGCGTTCGACAGCCCGCCCGCGCCGACGTCGTGGATCGACAGGATCGGGTTGTCGCGCCCGAGCGCCCAGCAGCGGTCGATCACCTCCTGTGCGCGCCGCTGGATCTCGGCGTTGCCGCGCTGGACGGAGTCGAAGTCGAGCGCCGCCGTGTTCGCGCCGGCGGTGAGGGAGGAGGCCGAGCCGCCGCCCATCCCGATCAGCAGCCCCGGGCCGCCCAGGTGCACGAGCAGCGAGCCCGGCGGCACGCCGTCCTTCCGCGCGTGCGCCGCGCGCACGTTGCCGACGCCCCCGGCGAGCATGATCGGCTTGTGGTAGCCGCGCTGCGTGCCGTCGACCTCCTGCTCGTAGCAGCGGAAGTACCCGGCGAGGGTGGGCCGGCCGAACTCGTTGTTGAACGAGGCCGCGCCGATCGGGCCCTCGAGCATGATCGCGAGCGGCGAGGCGACGCGGTCGGGGCGGCACTCGGACCCCTCCCACGGACGCAGCGCCCCCGGCAGCCGCAGGTTCGAGACGGAGAAGCCCACGAGCCCGGCCTTGGGCTTGGCGCCCCGGCCCGTCGCGCTCTCGTCGCGGATCTCGCCGCCGGCGCCGGTCGCGGCGCCGGGGAAGGGGGAGATCGCGGTCGGGTGGTTGTGGGTCTCGACCTTCATCAGCGTGTGCGTGAGCTCGCCGGCGTACCCGTAGACGCCGCTCAGCGGGTCGGCGAAGAAGCGCTGGACGACCTGCCCTTCCATCACGGCGGCGTTGTCCGAGTAGGCGCTCACGGTGCCGGTCGGGCTCGCGCGCTCCGTCTCGCGGATCATCTGGAAGAGCGAGTGCGGCATCGCCTCGCCGTCCAGCGTGAAGGCGGCGTTGAAGATCTTGTGGCGGCAGTGCTCCGAGTTGGCCTGCGCGAACATGGTGAGCTCGACGTCGGTCGGATTGCGGCCCGCGGCGCGCGCCCAGTCCGCGAGGTAGTCGATCTCGTCCGGCGCGAGCGCGAGGCCGAGCGCGGCGTTCGCGGCCTCGAGCGCCGCGCGGCCCGCGCCGCGCACGTCCACCTCCGCGAGCGGCCGCGGCGCCACCTGGCGGAAGAGCGCGTCGGCCTCCGCGAGCGAGCCGAGCACGGTCTCGGTCATCCGGTCGTGCAGGGCGCCGAGTACGGCCGCGGCATCGCCCGCGCCCTCGAGGTGGAAGGCCGTGCCGCGCTCGACGCGCCGGACGAAGCCGAGCCCGCACTGACGCGCGATGTCGGTGGCCTTCGACGACCAGGGCGAGAGCGTGCCGAGGCGCGGCACGACCAGAACCAGCCGGCTGCCGGCGGGAATCGGGGGCGCTTTGGGACCGTAGCGGAGCAGCCGTTCGAGCACGGTGCGGTCGGCGGCGCTCGCCGCGCGCAGCGTCTCGACGAAGTGCCAGTGCTGCGTCGCGACGACGCGCAGGCCGTGCCCCGCGGCGGCGAGCGTGGCGTTCAGCTTCTCGAGGCGGAAACCGGAGAGCGCGGTTCCGCCCGGCAGCCTCGAGATCGCCATCGAGCGGCATTCTATCGCGCCGACGTTGACCCGGCCCCGACGCCGGGCGTAGCTTTGGCTCGTGAACGTCGAAGGCAAGCCGGAAAGCGCGGAGCCCGAGGCGCCGATCGACGTCACGCCGGCCGAAGGCACAGCGGCGGCCGCGGCCGCACCGGAGGGCCAGGCGCCCGGCGAAGCGCCCGTCGCGCCCCCCGAGCCCGCGACCCTGGACGCGAAGCCCGCGAAGGCGCGCAAAGGTCCGGCACGCCCGCGGCGCGGGCTGCGGCTGCCGCGGCGCTTCAAAGGCCGGCGGGGGTCGGCGCCCGGGATCGAGCCGCAGGACCTGGCGCCCGCCACGACGAAGCGGCCATCGGTGCGCGTCAGCTGCATCGACTACTCGCCGCAGCAGGCGGTGTTCGAGGAGATCGAGGACCTGCCCGCCTTCATCGCGCGTCACCGCCACGACTGGTCGGCCGTGCGCTGGATCAACGTCGACGGGCTGGCCGACCTCGGCGTCGTGCGCGCGCTCGCCGAGAAGTACCGCCTGCACCCGCTCGCGATCGAGGACGTGCTCCACGTGCCCCAGCGTCCGAAGGTGCAGGCGTACGACGACGACGGCAGCTACCAGGCGCGGCTCTTCGTGATCACCCGTGAGCTCGAGCTGCGCGACGGGCTGCTGCACAGCGAGCAGGTCAGCATCTTCGTCGGCCACCGCACCGTGCTCACGTTCCAGGAGTCGCCGGGCGACGTCTGGAACGCGATCCGCGCGCGGATCCGCACTGCGGGCTCGACGCTGCGCCGCAACGACGCGAGCTTCCTCTGCTACTCGCTGATCGACGCGATCGTCGACGAGACCTTCCCGATCCTCGAGGCGTTCGGCGACCGGCTCGAGGGCCTGGAGGACGTGGTGCTGCAGCGCCCCGGCCCCGAGGCGATCCAGGAGATCCACCGCGTCAAGCGCGAGCTGCTGCTGGTGCGCCGCGCGATGTGGCCGATGCGCGAGGTGCTCTCGAAGATGCAGCGCGAGCCGCACGAGTGCTTCTCCGACGTCACGCGCACGTACATGCGCGACGTCTACGACCACACCGTGCAGGCGATCGACATCGTCGAGACCTACCGCGAGGTGGCGAGCGGCCTCGCCGAGACCTACATGACCGCGATGAGCAACCGCATGAACGAGATCATGAAGGTGCTCACGATCATCGGCACGATCTTCATCCCGCTCACCTTCCTGGCCGGCGTCTACGGGATGAACTTCCACCACTTCCCCGAGCTCGAGTGGCGCTACGCCTATCCGCTCTTCTGGGGGATCTGCTTCGTGACGGCGGCGGCGATGGTCACCTGGTTCCGCCGCCGCGGCTGGCTCTAGCGCGGGCGCGCGACAGCTTCGTGGCCGGTTCCCTCGGAGCGGCGCGTCTCCTGTCGTGGCTGCTGGCGCTCGCGGCGCCCGCGGCCGCCGCGCCCGCGCCGGCCGCCTCGCCCGACGCGATAACGGACGCCTTCCTGGGCATCCTCGAGGCGATGAAGACGTGCTACCTGCTGCGGTTCGAGCCGCCGGCGGGCCGGAACGAAGGACGCCACCTGCTCGAGGTCAAGCTGCGACGTCGCAGGGGCCGCGTCCACTACCGGCGCACGTACGTCGTCAGGCCGTCCTCACCCTGAGCCGCTTGCGCCGAGCAGCGTCTCGCCGCCGGCCTCGAGGAAGGCGGCGCGCGCGAGCCGGCTGTCGGCTTCGGCGCGCTCGACCAGCGCGCCGAAGTGCTCCGCGTCGCGCAGCGGCGCGAGCCAGGGGTGCTCGCGCAGCGCCTGCGGCACGCTGAAGCCGTGGTCGACCGCTCTCGCGAGCCGATCGAAGGCGTGCTCGCGGTCGCCGAAGTGCGCCTGCACGCTCGCGTACATGAAGAACGCCTCGGGGTCGGTGTGCGCTTCCACGATGTTGGCGAAGCTCTCGGCGGCGCCGGGCTCCTCGGCCAGGAGCCTGGCGAGCCCGCTGCGGATCGCTGCGAATACGGGGGACAGGGTCGCGGCCGCAGCCGCCAGGACGCGACGCGCCTCGTCGCGCAGCCCGAGGCCTTCGAGCGCCATCACGCGCAGCTGGAAGTCGCCGGCGTCGGCCGTCTCGGCGACGATGCGCTCGAACTCGCCGCGTGCCCACCACGTATAGACGCTGCTCGTCCAGATGTGGGGGTCGAGCCGCCGCGCCTCGCGGTTCGCCGCCTCGGAGGCGTCGAGCAGCCCGCAGTAGCGGCAGGCGTGGACGAGACCGGCGAAGGTCTCGGCGTCGTTCGGGTTGCGCCGCGCGAGCCCGACGAGCGCCGTCATCGCGTCGCGCGCGCGGCCCATCTCGGCCTGGTGGTGGGCATAGAGCTTGTGGGCGACCGGCAGCTCGGGGTCGAGCTCGAGCGCGCGCCGGAAGCAGCGCTCGGCATACGCCCGGTTCTCCTCGGGCCGGTCGAGGTGGTACTTGGCGACGAGGCGGTGGCAGCGGCCGAGCTTGGCCCAGGCCGGCGCGAAGGCGGGGTCCTCGTCGACGCACTGGCGGTAGAGGTCGCGCGCGACCGCGAGCTGCGCCCCGTCGCGCACCACCTCGTTGGCGCGCAGGTAGAACTCGTACGCGCGCGCGCTCGCGGGCACGCCGCGGCCCCGTCCCGCCTCGCCCGCGAGCGACGGCGACAGCGCCTCGACGATGCGCTGGGAGAGCTCGTCCTGCAGCCGGAACACGTCGCCCACCGCTGATTGCAGCGTCTGGCTCGAGACCAGCGTGCCCGCGGGCGCCTCCACGAGCTGCGTCGTGACGCGCAGCTGGTCGCCCGAGCGCAGCAGCGTGCCGGTGAGCGCGTGGTCGACGTCGGCCTGTGACGCGAGCGCCTTCAGGTCGGGCGACTCGCTCGCGAAGCGCGCGACCGAGGCGCTCGAGCGCAGCACGACGGACGGCAGCCCGGCGAGCGAGGCCGACACGGCGTCGGCCAGCGCGAAGGCGAGGAAATCGATCTCCGGGTCGGGCCGCAGCAGCCGGAAGGGCAGCACGGCGAGCCGCGTGAGCGGGCGCGCGACCGCGCGCCCGGCGCCGCTGGCGCCGTCGAGAATGACCGAGGCGAGCTCGTGCAGCATGGCGGCCGCCGAGGCCGGCCGCTCGCTCGGCCGCTTCGCGAGCGCGCGCCTTATCAGGCGGTCGAGCGCGATCACTGCCGCTCCGCCCGCGAGCGCCGGCGGCTCCTCGTGCAGCGTCGCCGACAGCACTTCGACGGCGGAGGTGCCGAGGAAGGCGGGGCGCCCGGCGAGCGCCTCGTACAGGATCGCTGCCGTCGAGAAGAGGTCGGTGCGCGCGTCGATCTCGTGCCCGAGCACCTGCTCGGGCGCCATGTAGCGGGGCGTGCCGACGAGCAGTCCCGGCCGCGTGAGCTCGGTGCCCTGCTCGAGCGCCTGGGTCAGGTGCGTCGGCAGCCTCCGCGCCAGGCCGAAGTCGAGCAGCTTCACGCCGCGCGGCGTCAGGAAGGTGTTGGAGGGCTTGAGGTCGCGGTGGAGCGTCCCCTTCTCGTGGAGCGCCTGTAGCGCCGCGAGCATCTCCTGGGCGAGCGCCAGCACCTCGGCGAGCGACATCGAGCCGCGCGCGAGACGCTCGGAGAGCGCCTCGCCCTCGAGCAGCTCCATCGCGATGAAGAGCTGCCCGCGGTCCTCGCCGATCTCGTACACCTGGCAGACGTTCGGGTGGTTGACGCCGGCCGCCGCGCGCGCCTCGCGGCGGAAGCGCTCGCGCGCCGAGTCGTCGGCCTCGGCGATCGTCTTCACCGCGACGCGGCGGCCGAGGCTGTCGTCGAGCGCCGCGAACACGATGCCCATGCCGCCCTGGCCGAGCCGGTGCAGGATGCGATAGCGCCCGAGCCGCTCCGGATCGCCCGCGGGCGAAGGCGCCGCGCCGCGCAGCCCGTCCATGAGCCGCCGCAGCAGACCGCGGCCGGAAGTCGTTGTCTCGGAGCGGAGCTTTGGTGTGCGACCCTGAGACTCGTCCTGGGACATCGGGGGCTTTAGCGGCGAGTATACTCGCCCCCCATGAAGACCGCCCTCGTCGCAGGCCTCTTCCTGGTGGCGATCCCCTATCTCGTCGCGTTGGGACGAGCGGTCGCCCGTAACCGTGCCGCGCGAGCCGGCGGCGAGGACACGCCCGCGCCAACACCCCTGGGTCTCGCCATCGGCTTCGTGACGAACTTCTTCGACACGCTGGGGATCGGCTCGTTCGCGCCGACGACGGCAATCTTCAAGTTCACCGGGTTCGTGCGGGACGAGCGCATTCCCGGGACGCTGAACGTCGGCCACACGGCTCCGACCCTCGTCGAGGCGTTCTTGTTCATCTACGTCGCCAGCGTGAACGTCGAGATCTGGACGCTGACCCTGATGATCGTGGCCGCCGTCGCCGGCTCCTGGTTCGGAGCGGGCGTGGTGTCGGGCTGGCCGCGGAGGAACATCCAGATCGGGATGGGCTGCGCGTTGCTCGTCGCCGCCACGCTATTCCTGTTCACGATCTTCGGAATCGCGCCAGGCGGCGGGGACGCCGTGGCCCTGAGCGGCATCCGGCTTGCCCTCGGCACTGGGGTCAATTTCGTGCTCGGCGCGCTCATGGAGGTGGGCGTGGGTCTCTACGGCCCCTGCCTGATCCTCGTCGCTTTGCTGGGGATGAATCCCAAGGCGGCCTTCCCGATCATGATGGGCTCCTGCGCCTACCTGATGCCGATCGGGAGCCTGAAGTTCATCCGCAGCGGTCGCCAGAGCCTGCGTGCGAGCCTCGGACTCTGCATCGGCGGCGTGCCGGCGGTGCTCGTGGCCTTCTACATCGTCGAGTCGATGTCGCTCGAGTATGTGCGCTGGCTGGTGGTGGTCGTCGTACTCTACGCGGCGCTGTCGATGTTGCGCTCCGCGCTCAGGGAGTCCCGTCGTGCAGGAGCCAGTCCCGCGTCCTGAGCCGCGTTTGGTGCCTGGCACGAGCCGTGCTTCAAACGGCCCGCGGCAGATCCGGACGAGAGCCGCAAGTGGCCTCGTTTCAACGATAGAGGAGGCGATCCGAGCGTGGTGGCGCGTTTCGTGCGGTGGTTCTGTCACGGAATCGGACTGCTCGTGCTGTCCGTTGCCGCCGGCGAAGCGGGGACGTACGGCGTGCCCACCAACCTGACCGCCGCCGGCGCGACGCAGGCCAGCTCCGTCAATCCTCCCGGCTACTTCAACCTCGACGGCACGGCGAACGGGTTCGACGGCGGCGACGGCGTCCACCAGCTGCGCCTCAAGATCGAGGTCACGGGCACGACGCTCGACGTGAGGATCTACGACCCGGGCTCGAGCGGCTCGCGCGACATCGGCAACGGGGGCGCGGTGACGACCACGCGCTTCACGCTGCTCGATCCGAGCGGCGCCACGATCACGACGCTCCTCTTCGGCAACGACAACGCGACGACGGACAACCGGCTCGTGCGCCTGACGCCGCCCTGCGGCGCGCCGCCCAACTCGTGCGGCTTCGTCGCGCTCAACGACGTGTCGGCGAACGCCCGCGACTTCAGCGCCGCGAACGGCGTCGCGATCAGCCCGGGCCTCTACGAGCTGCGGGTCGCCACGACCAGCGCCACCACCGAGACGAACGCGTTCGGAGTGGACATCCGCGCCGGCAGGAACAACGCCGCTCACTACAACGTCTTCACGCTCGCCTCCGACGACGGCTCGCCGGCAGCTCCGGTCGTCGCCGGCATCGGAGAGACCGCCTGGCTCGCCGGCTCGGCAAGCGGCAGCAGCGTGGGCCCGAACGCCAACATCACCGAGCCGCTGATGTTCTACGCCTTCGTCGACCGCGGCTGCAGCGTGCAGACGTCGAACTTCGACATGGACTTCCCCGGCAGCGCCGGCGCCGGGGGCAGCGGCGCGATCCTCGACGTGCTCGGAGCCACGACCGCGCTGACGATGAGCCGATCCACCGTGCACGCCGAGAACGCCGTGACCGTGGAGACGACGACGGCGACGAACCTGACGGTCGAGAACTACGGCATGTACCTGGTGACCAACAACACGGGCACCCAGAACAACGGCATCGACTGGCGCGTCTCGGACTTCCAGGGCGCGACGAGTGCGGGCGCGAACGTCCCGATCCAGCCCGTGAACCCGATCCGGATGTACCTGCCGAACGACTACGCACCGGCGCCGGGGAACCCGGGCGCGACTCCACCGATCGAGCCGATCCTGGCCCTGAGCGCCCGCGTCGTGAGCGGCGCCAACCCGCCGGCGGCCGGGGTCGTCACGCGCTTCGCGGTGACGGCCACCGTCGCGAACCTCACGGCGAACGCCATCACGAACGTTCAGGTCACGGTCGGCCACCAGGCCAACGAGGCGGGCCTCTCGGCGCCCTCGGGCTGCCTCGACGGCGTCGGCGGGCCGCTCTGTCCGACCGTGGCCGCGAACGCCTGCACGGACGGCTCGGGCGCGGCCTTCAGGCGCTGCACCTTCGCGTCGGTGCCGGCGGGCAGCTACGCCAGCATGAACTTCGAGCTGGACCTGACGCCCCCCGCGCCCGGGCTGCGCAACCTGACCGGCCCGCCCGCGGCGCTGCCGAACACGACGAGCGCGAGCGTGCAGTACACGCCCGCGTCGAGCTCCGCGAGCTTCCCGCGCAGCGAGACGATCGGGCCGGCCTGCCAGCTGCTGGTCAACACCGGTGGCGCGCCGCTCCTCACGCGGGCGACGCTGCGCGGCCTGCGCGTGTCGCCGGCGACGATCGAGTTCGCGCTCGGCTCGCAGCAGGACAGCGTCTCGTTCGAGCTCTACGGCACCGCCGACGCGGGCGGTCGCAGCGGCCGCGTGAGGTTGCTCGAGGCTCCGATCCCGGCCTCGCCGTCGGCGCTCGGGCCGGTGATCTACCGCGCCGAGGCCGCGCTCAGCCTGCCGTACCTGACGATCGAGGAGCTCGACGCGCGGGGCCGGCGACACGTGATGGGCCCGGTCGCCGCCGGCGACGCCCGCCTGCGTGCGGCCTTCGAGAGGATCGAAGCGCGGCTCGAGCGCACCGGGTCGGTGGAGCCGCCGGCCGGCCGCGGGCGGGTCGCCGCCCGGCAGCACACCGCCGATGAGCGGAGTGCGCGCCGAGCGCTGCGCCGTCGGGGGCCGCAGTTCGGCGGGCCGTCGGGGGCTATCGCTGTCGAGGTGCACGAAGCCGGCCCGGTGCGCGTGCCGCTGCGCGAGCTGGCTGCGCTCGCGGACGTCGGGGCGCCGCGGCGGCTGCGCGTGAGCCACCTGGGCCAGGTCGTGCCGCACCGGCTCGAGCCCGACGGTGACGGCCTCGTCCTGGCCTTCGACGCCGAGCGCCTCACGAGCGACTACGCGGACGCCAACGTCTACGTCGTCTCGTCGCATCCGGAGCCGGCCTCGGTGCGGCTCACGAGCTCCGAGGAGCCGGCGGGCACGGGCTTCACCCGCGTGGCGCCGTACGGCCTCTACCTCGCGAGCGCGCCCGAGGACGTGAGCCCGTGGATGTGGGACCTCATCTACGGCGACGGCTCGTCCTGGCCGTACGACTGGTGGGATCCGGCGCTCGGCGACTTCGACCTGCCCGGGCTCGCCTCCGGCGCGGGCGACGCTCGCGTGCGCGTGCGGCTGCTCGGCTGGACGCCGCAGCAGCACGAGGTCGAGGCCTTCGTCAACGGCGTCTCCGTCGGCCGGCTGAGCTTCGCGGGCGCCGTGCCCGCCGTGCTCGAGGGCAGCGTGCCGCTCGACGTGCTGCGGCCTCAGGGTAACCAGCTCGGCCTGCGCTACGCGAGCAGCGACGGGCAGGGCCTCGTGTACCTGCGCTCGCTCGACCTCGAGGTGCCGCTCGAGGTTTCGCGGGAGAGCGTGGCGTGGAGCCTCGGCGCCTATGATCCGACGCTGCCTTTGGCGCGCGGCGTCGAGTACCTGATCGTGACGCACGGCGACTTCGAGGCGCAGGCCGAGCGCCTGGCGAGCCTGAAGCGGGCGGACGGCTACCGCACCGCGGTGGTCGACGCGGACCGCGCCTACGACCGCTTCAGCGGCGGGATCGTCGAGGCCAACGCGATCCGCGAGCTCGTGCGGCACTACGCGCGCGGCGGCGCGCTGCGCTACGTGCTGCTGTTCGGCGACGACACCTTCGACTACCACGACTACGCGCGCACCGGCGCCGTGTCGTACGTGCCGTCGCTCCTGGCGTGGGACGGGGAATTCGGACGCATCCCGTCCGAGAACCGCTACGCGGACGTGGACGACGACGCACGGCCCGACGTCGCGATCGGGCGGCTGCCCGTGCAGACGGCCGGAGAGGCCGCGGCCGTCGTCGACAAGATCGCGGCCCAGGCCGCGCTCGCCGGAGCCTCGCGCCACCTGGCCGCCGTCGACGACGAGGCCCAGGGCGACGTGTCGTTCCGCGCCGAGGCCGACGCGCTCGCGGCCAGCCTGCCCGCGGGGGCGGAGCTGCGCTGGGCCGAGGTGGGCGGCGGGATCGACTCCGCCCGCGGAGCGCTGCGCGAGGGCTTCGGCGCGGTCCAGGCCATCCACTACTTCGGGCACGGCGGGCCCGAGGTCTGGGCCGACGAGGCGCTGCTGGCGGTCGACGACGTGCCCGCGCTGCCCGACGCGAAGCCGGCGCCCGTTCTCTTCGTGTGGGCCTGCGAGTCGCAGTGGTACCAGTACCTGTTCGGGCCGACGATCGACGAGGCGCTGCTGCTCAAGCCCTCGGGCGGCGTCTCGGCCGCGTTCGGGCCGGTCGGCATCTCCAGCCCCGCCGAGCAGCGGCTGCTGCTCGAGCGCGTCTACCGCGGCCTCTTCGCGCGCGGACTCACGCTGGGCGAGGCGGTGCGGCGCGCCAAGGCCGAGACGCTCGCCGCGGATCCGGCGGCGGGGCCGGTGGTCGATGGCTTCGGGCTGATCGGCGATCCGGCGCTGCGGCTGTCGCCGCGGCCCGACGCGAAGCCCCGCCCCGGCGCTCGGGCGCCGGACGCGAGCGCTGCGGGCGGGCGCTCGCGCTGATCAGCGGCGCTTGCGCGCCGTGACCTCCACGATCGGCCGGCCGAGCACCTTCGCGCGCGGGCGCACGCCGAGCCCCGGCTCCGTGGAGGCGGCCATCAGCCCCTGCTTGCGCTTCGGCGCGCCCTCGGCCGTGCTCACCGTCACGTAGCTGTTGAAGTCGGTCGCGGAGAAGCGCAGCGCCTCGGGCGTCGAGTGCGCGAGGTGCGCGATCGCGGCGGTCGTGACGTCGCCGCCCCAGGAGTCCTCGATCGTCATCGCGACGCCCAGCGAGACGCAGAGGTCGCGCACCTGCCGCGCCTTCGTGAGCCCGCCCAGCTTCGAGATCTTGAGGTTGACGACGTCCATGGCCCCCGCCGCGTGCGCGCGCAGCAGCGCGTCCAGGCCGTCGATCGTCTCGTCGAGCACGAACGGGTGGCTGGTGCGCCGGCGCACGGCCAGGCACTCCTCGAGGGACAGGCAGGGCTGCTCGACATAGACGTCGACGTCGGCGACGTCGCGCACCACGCGCGCCGCCTCGTGCATCAGCCAGCCGGTGTTGGCGTCCGCCACCAGCACGTCCGCGGGCTGGAGCTTCGCGCGCACCGCGCGGATGCGGGCGACGTCCTCCGCGGGAGCGCCGCCCACCTTGAGCTGGAACTTCCGGTAGCCCTCGGCGCGGTACTTCGCGACGCTCGCCGCCATCTTGGCGGCGCTGTCCTGCGAGATCGCCCGGTAGAGCTCGACCGAGTCGCCGAAGCGGCCGCCGAGCAGCGTCGTGACCGGCACGCCTGCCGCCTTGCCGAGCACGTCCCAGCACGCCATGTCGATCGCCGACTTGACGTACGGGTGGCCCTTGAGCGCCGCGTCCATCTCCTGGTTCAGCACCCCGATCTCGCGCGGGTCGAGCCCGATCAGGTGCGGGCCGATCTCGGCGATGCCGGTGCGGGCCCCGGGGCCGTAGGCCGGCAGGTAGGCGGGCCCCAGCGGGCAGACCTCGCCCCACCCCGTCACGCCCCTGTCGGTCGAGATTTCGACGAGCGTGCTGTCGAAGACGGAGACCGACTTGCCCCCCGACCACTTGTAGCTGCCCTCGTGGAGCGGCAGCGCCACGCGATAGGCGCGGATGCGGCTGATCTGCACGGGAGCCCCCTTCTGCTCGCGTAAGCCGGCGTCGGCGGAAGGGTACCCGAACTCGGCTCAGGGCACAGCTGACGCGGCCGCCGTGGCGCAGCCGGCCGGCGGGCACAGCCGGTACACGTCGTCGCACGGCGCGCCGCCGGGCTTCGTGGTGCGCGCGACGAGCGTCGCGAGGCTCGCCCACGCGGCGGCGGGGGGCTCCGGCGCGTTGCGGTCCGCGCGCGGGACGACCAGGAGCGTCGGGCCCGCGGCCGCCCACCTGCGGAACGCCTCGGGCGCCGCCGGGTCGGCGAAGTCCCAGTCCTCGAGCCTGACGCGCGGCTCGCGGGCGAAGGCCAGGCCCAGCACGAGCGGCGTCACGCGCAGGTTCTGGTAGCGGTTGGCGTGCACGACGACCGTGAGGCCGCCGGGATGCCGGCCGAGCTCCTCGCGCACGAGGCGCTCCGTGTCGCGCACGCCGTAGCCCGACGGCCAGCCGAGCACGTACTGGAAGCGGTCGGGCTCGGGCATCGCGGCGCGCGCCGGGTCGGTCCAGAGCGCCCGATCCAGGGCGAGCGACGGCAGCAGGACGAGCGCCGCGGCGAGCGCCGCAAGGACCGCGCCGGCCGCCGGCCGGCCCGGTGCCAGCCGTGCGACGAGCCAGGCGCGGAGCGGCTCGAGTGTCGCCGCCGCGAGCACGAGCAGCGGCACCGTCGCGGGCAGCAGGTAGCGCGGCATCCGCCACGTCAGCACCGCGCAGAAGGCGACGAGCGGATAGACGGCGAGCAGGGCGAGCAGCAGCCGTCGGCGGTCGCGCCGCGCGAGCGCGACCCCGGCACCGACGAGGCCGAGGAGCGCGAGCGGGGCCGTCCACCAGGTCCAGAGCCACGAGGCGCCCTCGGCGAGGTCGCCGCCGATCCGCGCCGCGAGCGCTCCACTGCCGCCCGTGAAGAGCTGCGCCATGTGCTGCGCGTTCTCGGTGGCGACGAAGCGGTGGAGCGCCCAGGCTCCGGGCGGCAGCCCGACGGCATACGCGATCGCGAGTGCCTTCCAGCGCTCGCGCAGCGGGCCCAGCACGAGGACGGCGAGGAAGGGGATCGGTGCGGCGAGCACGCCGGTCGCCTTCACGAAAACCGCGAGCGCCAGCGAGAGGCCGGCGAGAGTAGCGTCGAGCGGGCGGCCCGTCGCGGCCATGCGGACCGCAAAGAGCAGCGTGAGCGCCGTGAACGCCGACAGGCCGGCCTCGGTGAGCGCCATGCGGTCGTAGAAGAGCGTGAAGGGGCAGAACACGTAGAAGAGGCCGGCGAGGAGCGCCTGCCGCTCGCCGAACAGCCGCCGCGCGATCGCGACGGTCGCGAAGAGCGTCGCCAGGCCGAGCGCCACGCTCACGAGCCGGTTCGCACGGAGCAGGTCGTCCGTCCACGGCGTCACCAGGGCGCCCAGCCAGATGGTGAGCGCGCGGCCCCACTTCCAGGTGGCGTCCCAGGGCTTCTCGCCCTGCGCGATGAGCAGGGCCCAGCGCACGTGCAGCGTCTCGTCCAGGAACATCGGCAGCAGCTCGAGCCCGCGGAGCCTCGCGAGCAGATAGAGAAGGACGAGCGCGGCGCGCAAGCGCACCGATGGTAGCACCCGGCTCCGGCCTGGCCCGCGGTTGTCTCGGGCGCTCGGGCCCTGCGATACTCGCGCGCATGCCGAAGACCCTCGCGCTCCTCCTGCTCGCCGTCGCGGCCGCGGCCGAAGAGCCCGCGGCCGCGCCGGCTCCCGTGCCGGCCGCCGGCCGCTTCGAGGTCTCCGCACTCGACCGCTCGGTCGACCCCTGCGTGGACTTCTACCAGTTCGCGTGCGGTGGCTGGCGCGCCGCGAACCCGATCCCGCCGGACCAGGTCCGCTGGGGCCGCTTCAACGAGCTGGCCGAGCGCAACCGCGAGGACCTGCACCAGATCCTCGAGAAGGCGAAGGACGCCTCGGCCAGGCGCAGCGCCCTCGAGGCCAAGGTGGGGGACTTCTACGCCTCGTGCATGGACGAGGCGGGGATCGAGGCGCTCGGCACGAAGCCGATCGCGCCCGCGCTCGCCCGGATCGCGGCGCTCTCGTCGAAGCGCGAGCTGTTCGCGCTGCTCGGCGAGCATGAAGCCTCGGGGCTTCCCACGCTCTTCCGCTTCGGCGCGGCGCCCGATCTGCACGACTCGAAGCAGACGATCGCGAGCCTGGGCCAGGGAGGCCTCGGCCTGCCGGACCGCGACGACTACCTGAAGGACGACGCGAAGTCGAAGGAGAAGCGCGCGAAGTACGAGGAGCACATAGCCCGCACGCTGGCGCTCCTCGGCGATACGCCGGAAGCGGCGGCGATGGGCGCGGCCACGGTGATGCGGCTCGAAACGGCGCTGGCGAACGCACACCTCGAGCGCGTCGCGATGCGCGACCCGAAGAACCGGGACAACCCGATGAGCCTCGACGAGCTCGAGAAGCTCACGCCGGCCTACGACTGGGACGCCTACCTGGCCCGCACCGGCGCTCCGGCCTTCACCCGCCTCAACCTCACGAGCCGGCCCTACTTCGAGAAGACGAACGCGGTCGTGGCGGACACCCCGCTCGACGACTGGAAGACGTATCTGCGCTGGCACCTGGCGCGCGCCGCCTCGCCCATGCTGGGCAAGGCCTTCGTCGATGCGGACTACCGCTTCTTCCGCGAGTACCTGCAGGGCGCGCGCGAGATCGAGCCGCGCTACAAGCGCTGCGTGCAGGCGACCGACGACGCGCTCGGCGACGCGCTCGGGCAGCTCTACGTCGAGAAGACGTTCGGCGCCGACGGCAAGGCGCGCATGAAGCGCATGATCGAGGCGCTCACCGCGGCGATGCGCGAGGACATCCAGGGCCTGTCGTGGATGACCGCGGAGACGAAGCCGCGCGCGCTCGCGAAGCTCGCGGCCTTCGGCACCGACAAGGTCGGCTACCCGGACCAGTGGAAGGACTACTCCACGGTCGAGGTGAAGCGCGACGACTACCTCGGCAACGCGCTGCGCGCGGAGGTATTCGAGATCCGGCGCAGCTTCGCGCGCATCGACAAGCCCACCGACCGCACGCTCTGGGGCATGACGCCGCCGACGGTGAACGCCTACTACCAGGCGGCCAACAACGAGATCGTGTTCCCGGCCGGGATCCTGCAGCCGCCGTTCTTCGACAAGGGCATGGACGACGCCGTGAACTTCGGCGGCATCGGCGTCGTGATCGGCCACGAGTACACCCACGGCTTCGACGACCAGGGCAGCAAGTTCGACGCCGTCGGGCAACCTGGCCAACTGGTGGACCGACGCCGACCGCAAGGCGTTCGACGAGCGCACGGCGTGCATCGCCAGCCAGTACGACGGCTACGTAACGGTCCAGGATCCGGTGAACGGGGACGTGCGGCTGAACGGCCGGCTCACGCTCGGCGAGAACACCGCCGACAACGGAGGCGTGCGCGTCGCGTACCTCGCGCTGCAGAAGGCGCTCGGCACGGGGCCGCGTCCGGCGATCGACGGCTTCACGCCGGAGCAGCGCTTCTTCCTGGGCTTCGCTGGCGTCTGGTGCCAGAACATCACCGACGCCGCGGCGCGCCAGCGGGCGCAGACCGACCCGCACTCCTCCGGGCGCTACCGCGTGATCGGCCCGCTCAGCAACGCTCCCGAGTTCGCCCAGGCCTTCGGCTGCAAGGCGGGCCAGCCGATGGTGCGCGAGAACGCCTGCCGCGCCTGGTGAGGCCCGGCGCGAGGCGGAGAGCATGACGCGGCCCGAAGACTCGCAGCGCATCGCCAACCTCGTCTTCTACTCGGTGGTGCTGCTGATCGCGTACCTGGGCTACCAGATCGTCCAGCCGTTCCTGATCGAGATCGGCTGGGCGCTCGTGCTCGCGATCTGCCTCGCGCCTGCGCAGGCGCGGGTCTCGGGGCGGATCGGCTCGCTGCGAGGGGCCGCCCTGCTGACGGTGCTCGTGCTGCTGCTGCTCTTCCTCCCCGCGCTCGCCGCCGTGACGGCGCTCGTGCGCCAGGGGCCGGCGGTGGTCGACTACATCCACGGCCAGCTCAACGACCGCGGCGGCCCGATGGGCCTCTTCCACCTGGTGTGGGACTGGCTGCATCAGCGGATGCCTTTCCTTCCGGCGGAGGAGGACATCGTGGCGCGGGCCTCGGCGGGCCTCGGCGGCTTGGCGGGCGGCTTCGCGTCGCGCGCCGGCAGCGTGGTGAAGGGCGCCGTGTCGGTCGTCTTCAGCCTGCTGATCACGCTCGGCATCCTCTTCTTCCTGCTCAAGGACCAGCGCTCGCTGGCCGCCGCCGCGCCCCGCCTGCTGCCGTTCGGCCGCGAGCAGAACGAGCGCCTGCTCACGCTGATTCGCGACATCGTCTCGGCGAGCGTGACCTCGACGCTCGCGATCGCGCTCATCCAGGGGATCCTGGGTGGCCTCGCGTTCCTGCTGCTCGGCGTGCCCGGCGCTGCGCTCTGGGCGGGCCTGATGACGGTGCTGGCGCTCCTGCCTGCCGTGGGCGCGGCGCTCGTCTGGGCGCCCGCGGCCATCTGGCTGGCCGTCTCCGGCTCGCTCGTCAAGGGGATCGTGCTCGCGCTGGTTGGGGTGCTGATCCTCGGCAACGTCGACAACGTGGTGCGGCCGCTCCTGCTCTCGGGCTCGGCGCGCATGAACACGCTGGTGCTGATCATCAGCCTGCTCGGCGGCGTGAGCGCCTTCGGCTTCATCGGAATCGTGCTCGGACCGGTCGTTGCCGCGGTCGTGACCGCGCTCGTGGAGAGCTACCAGCTCCAGCCGGAGGACGTGCCGGCGGTAACGGCCGCTGCGCCGCCGCCTCCCGACGCGAAACCGCCGTCGGCCTGACCCTCGGGGCTCGCTTGACTTGACGAGCGGGCCTCGTGTGGAGTGGTGAGCATGAAGAAGGTCGACGCCCTCTCGTTGCTCACCGCGACGTGCGTGTCCGCCGCGATCCTGGCGACGGCGGCGCCACAGGTCGCCCAGCCGGCCGCGCCCAAGCCGGCGGCCACCCCCGCGCCGGCGAAGCCCGCGGCCGCCCCGCCGGCCGCCAAGCTGGCGACCGGCGCCGCGCCCGCCGCCGCCAAGCCGGCCGCGCCCAAGACGACCGACGGCACCTGGCCGCGCGAGGTCGTGACGTCGCAGGGGATCGTCACCCTGCACGTGCCGCAGGTCGAGGCCTGGGACGGCGTGACGCTCGAGTTCCGCGCCGCGATCTCGGTGCGACCGAAGGCCGACGTGCCGCCCGTCTACGGCGTCGTCTGGGGCAAGGCGCGCACGAGCGTCGACAAGGACGCGCGCGTGGTGTCGCTCGTCGACCGCGAGTTCACGAAGCTCGTGATCCCGTCGGCCCCCGACAAGCAGGACGCGTGGCGGCAGCTGCTCCAGAAGGAGATCCAGCCGGCCGTGAAGACGATCGCGCTCGACCGGCTCGCGGCGCTGCTCGAGGTGGCGGCGGCCGACAGGATGGCCGCCTCGGTGCCGGTGAAGAACGAGCCGCCGAAGATCGTCTTCTCGAAGACGATCGCGATCCTGGCCTACGTCGACGGCGCGCCGGTCTACCAGAAGGTGAAGGACACGAAACTCGAGCGCGTCATCAACACGCGCGTGCTGCTGCTCCGCGACGGCGACGAGCACGTGATCAAGGTCTTCGACGGCTGGCTCGAGGCGAAGTCGCTCGACGGTCAGTGGGACGTGGTCAAGAAGCCGGGCAAGGACCTGGAGAAGGCCCTGGCCGACGCCAAGGCCTCGGGCCAGGTCGACTTCCTGCCGGGCGGCAACCCGAACGACGTGAAGACGCTGCCGACGCTCAAGTCCGGCAAGGTCCCGCGCATCGTCGTGGCCACGAGCCCGACCGAGCTGATCGTGACCGAGGGCGAGCCGAAGTTCGTGGCGATCCCGGGGACGAAGCTCGAGTACGTCGAGAACACGACCGGCAACGTGCTGCGCGACACGAGCGACCAGAAGACCTACGTGCTGCTGTCCGGCCGCTTCTTCCGCGCGGCGTCGCTCGAGGGCCCCTGGGAGTTCGTGGCGTCCGACGCGCTGCCCGGCGACTTCGCGAAGATCCCGGACGACAGCCCCAAGGAGAACGTGAAGGCCGCCGTCGCCGGCACGCCGCAGGCGAAGGAGGCGCTGATCGCCAACGCGATCCCGCAGACCGCGGAAGTCAAGGTCAAGAGCGCGAAGATCGACCCGCCGAAGTTCGACGGCGAGGTGAAGCTGGCGCCGATCGAGGGCACCTCGCTCCAGTACGTCGTCAACACCGCGACGCCGATCATCCAGGTGAGCCCGACTTCCTGGTACGCCGTCCAGGACGCGGTCTGGTTCACGGGCGCGTCGGCGGGCGGGCCGTGGTCGGTCGCGACGTCGGTGCCGAGCGTCATCTACACGATCCCGGCGAGCTCGCCGCTCCACTACGTGACCTACGTGCGGATCTACGAGACGAAGGGCGACACCGTCTACGTCGGCTATACCGGTGGCTACTACGGCTCCTGCGTCTCGAACAGCACGGTCGTCTACGGGACCGGCTACTACTACCCGCCCTACGTCGGCACGGTCTGGTACGGGCCTCCCGCCACCTACGGCGTGGGCGTCGGGATGACCTACACGCCCTGGACCGGCTGGACCTACGGCTTCGGCTTCGGCTGGAGCTGGGGCGCCGTCACGGTGGGCTGGGGCTACGGCGCCTATCCGTGGTGGGGGCCGGTCGGCTGGGGCTACTACTATCCGTATCCCTACTACCGGCCGCCGTACTGGGGCGGCGCGGCCTGGGGACCGTGGGGCGGCGGCGCCGTGTGGGGGCCCGGAGGCTGGGCCGCGACGACCGGCAACGTGTACAGCCGCTGGGGCGCGACGAGCGCCGTCACGCGCGCCTCGGGTGGCTACAACGCGTGGACGGGCGACGCCTGGCGCAACACCGCGGGCATGTCCTACAACTCGCGGACCGGCAACCTCTCGGCCGGGCAGCGCTCGGCGGTGGGCAACGTCTACACCGGCAACTACGCGTACGGAGGCCGCGGCTCGTCCGTCAACACGCGCGGCGGCGGCTCGGTGAGCGGCGGCCGCGTGACGGCGGGCAACGTCTACTCCGGCAACCAGGTGACGGCCGGCCGCATCTCGGGCACCACCGGATCCGGCCAGTCGGGCTCGGCAGGCTATGTGCGCGGCGAGCAGGGCGGCGTCGCGCGCGTGGGCGACGACATCTACGCCGGCAAGGACGGCAACGTCTACAAGCGCAACGGCGAGGGCGGCTGGGACCAGCAGCAGCGCAACGGCAACTGGGACCGCGTGCAGGACCGCGCGCAGACCGGCGCGCTCGACGGGCAGTACGGGGCGCGCTCCGACGGCGCCGCGCGCACGCAAGGCTACGACCACGCGCGCCAGAGCGGCTACGGCCAGGGCTACAGGAGCGGCGGCGGGTACGGCGGAGGCCACGCCGGCGGCGGGATGCGCGGGGGAGGCGGCCGGCGGCGCTGAGCCTCGGCCACGGCTAGACGCCCGATCCGTCTCGCAGCTCGAGCGCGAGGCCGTCGTGCGTCGCCGTTCCTTCGAGCGATGCGAGGTCGTCGACGACGAAGCTCGCACCCGCGGTGCGCAGGTCGGCGTCGCTCGCGGTCGTGCGCACTCCGATGACGCGCGCTCCGGCCGCGCGGCCCGAGCGGATGCCGGCGGGCGCGTCCTCGAGCACGACGCAGTCCTGCGATTGGAGCCCGAGCCGTTCGACGCCCTTCAGGTAGGGCTCGGGATCCGGCTTGCCGCGGCGGATGTCGGAAGCCGTCACGAGCTGCCTCGGAACGGGCAGGCCGGCCGCCTCGAGCCGCTTGATCGCGAGCGTGCGCGTGCACGACGTGACGACGGTCCAGCTCGCGGCCGGGAGAGCCTGCAGGAGCTCGCGGGCACCCGGCAGCGTGACCATGCCGTCCATGTCGTCGAGCTCGCGCCGCTCGACGAGCGCGTTTTCCTTCAGGGCGTCGGCGTGCGGCAGCAGCTCGCGGATCGTCTCGATGCTCGGCCGGCCGTGCGCGCGCCGCACCGTGTCCTCGGGGTCCAAACCGCGCTCGCGCGCCCACGCCGACCACACCCGCGCCACGGCGGGCGTCGAGTCCACGAGCACGCCGTCGAGATCGAAGAGCACGCCCCGGCAGACGATCCGCACCATGCGGAGCGATGTTAGCGCGCGGCTCGCGCCGAAGAGAAACGGCCGCCCGGGCATCACGCCAGGGCGGCCGATGGTCCGTGGTGACGGCGTTCGGCTACTGGGCGCGCCGCCTGCGGGCAGCGAGCCCGGCGATCCCCGCACCGAGCAGCATCAGCGTCCCCGGCTCGGGCACGGCGCCGCCCTCGACCGTCAGGTTCGTGATGCCGACGTAGTTGTCGCTGAGCGTGAAGTACGAGATGTCGGAGCTGTTGCGCTGGAAGCCGAGGAACTGCCCGGAGTTGTTGCTGCCGTCGGTCAAGAAGGTCAGGTTGAAGCTCTCGAGCAGGTTGTGGCCGCTGTCGTAGACGGCGATCGTGGTCAGGTTCTCGCTCCCCGGAACGTAGTTCAAGAACCCGCCGACTGCCGAGATCGGGCTGTTGAAGGCGAACGTCATCATGTCCGTCACGCCGAACGCGTCGTTGCTGTCGTTCAACCCGGCCATCGGACCGATTGCAGAATCCCAGAAGCCGTTCTCGTTGAATCCGTAGCCACCCGTGTACCCGAAGACTGAGCCGCCCTGATTGTCGGCGTTCGTCGACGACCAGGCGATCCCCGGTCCAAAGACCTGCGGTCCGGGGCCGAAGTAGTTGAGCGCCGGCATCGGCACGACGGTTCCCCCGGGCAGCGAAGTCACGAGCGTCGCGTGTGCCGGTGCTGAACAGAAAACGGCGACGAGTGCGGCTCCCGTCAGTGTCACTGCCCTTCGCATTCTTGTTCCTCCACGAGGGATGCGCCGTTTTCCTAGCAATTGCCATTCCCCCTCGAGAGGGAATCTGCATCCGCGCGAAGCCCTCCCGCAAGAACGAGTAAGCCACATCGGCCGGAAACGCGCCAGGCCCTCGAGTGTAAGAACACCTGACAGGGTGTCGGGGGGCTGACAGTCGGCCTTTGCAAGCGATAAGTCCTGTGTCGGAAACCGTTTCCGAGCCTCAGGGTTCAGTGGCGCCGATCGACCTTCGGCGGGCGTCGCATTGACACGGCGGCTCGGCGCGCCTTAGGCTCCGCGCGTTCGAGCCGTTCGGCCGATCGGAGGACCCTCCCTTGGCGTTCGACTTCGAGAAAGCGCTCCGCCGCAGGATCGAGCAGCACGCCGAGCTCGTCGAGCTCAAGAACCGGCGGGTGCGCGACGCGAGCGGCGTCCTCGACCGCTGGAAGAACCCGGTTCTCACGCCGGGCCACACGCCGCTCTTCTGGCGCTACGACCTCGACCAGAGGCGTAACCCCTTCCTGCTCGAGCGGCTCGGCGTGCACGCCGTCGGCGGGGCGGGCGCCGTCGAGCGTTCCGGCCGTGTCTGCCTCGTGGTGCGCCTCGAGGGCAAGGACCGCAAGAGCTTCTTCGCCGTGGCCGAGAGCGACAACGGCGTCGACAACTTCCGCTTCTGGGACCACCCGCTGCAGCTGCCCGAGCCCGACGCGGCCGACGCGACGGTGGGCGACATGCGGCTCACGGTCCACGAGGACGGCTGGATCTACGGCGTCTTCGAGATCGAGCGCAAGGACGAGGACGCACCCCCGGGCGACGCGACGCGCGCGCGGTCGCGCGTCGGGATCGTCCGCACGCGCGACCTCACGCAGTGGCACAGGCTCGCCGACCTGCGCTCGCACGCGGTCGGGCCGCAGGGCGTGGCGCTCCACCCCGAGCTCGTGCGCGGCCAGTACGCCTTCTACGTTCGCACCCACGCGGGCGTGGGCGAAGCGGGCGAGAGCGGGATCGGCTTCGCTCTCTGCGAGAACGTCGAGCAGGCGGAGCTCGGCGACGCGGTGATGGTCGACGCGCGCGCCCACCAGACGATGAAGGAGGCGCGCAACGCGGCGGCGGCGCCGCCTTTCCGGACGGAAAAGGGCTGGCTGCACGTCGCGCAGGGCACGCGCACGACGGCGGCGGGGCTGCGCTCGGTGCTCTATGCCTTCCTGTGCGACCTCGAGGATCCGGCGAAGGTCGTCTCGGCACCCGCGGGCTACCTGCTCGCCGCCGAGGGTGACGAGCAGATAGGCGACGTCGCGAGCGGCCTCGCCTGCTCCGGTGTGGTGGCGCGGCCGTCGGGCGACGTGCTCGTCTACTACGCCGTGTCCGAGACGCGCCTGCACGTCGCCACGACCACGATCGCGCGGCTCGTCGACTACGTGACCCATTCGCCGGCCGACGCCGGCTCGACGCACGCGAGCGTCGCCCGCCGCACGGCGCTCGTCGAGCGCAACCTCAAGCTGCTCGCGCGCACGAAGGGCAAGGCGTACCGCGGGCTGCGCTGAGCCGTAGAGGCGATTGACTCGGGACTCCGATGAGGGGACCCTGAGGCCCCGAAGAGAGGAGACAGCATGACCACGCGTCGAGGCTTCCTGGAGACCCTGGCCGCCAGTGCCGCGACGGCGGCGCTCGCGAAGCGGGCGCAGGCCGCCGCCGGCAAGCCGCCGCTCGGCCTTCAGCTCTACAGCCTGCGCAACCAGCTCAAGAAGGACGTGCCGGGCACCTTGAAGCAGGTGAAGCAGTGGGGCTTCGAGGAGGTGGAGGCGTACTCGGACTTCGCGGCGAACATCGCCGGCGCGCTCAAGGACGCCGGGCTGCGCTGCAGCTCGATGCACGTGGACTACGACCGGCTCACGAAGGACATGTCGGGCGTGCTGAAGGACGCCGACGCGCTGGGCGTCCGCACCGTGGTCAACCCGTACCTGCCGCACAAGGCCAAGCCTTTCGCGAGCCGCGAGGAGATCCTGAAGGCCGCGTCCGATTTCGCGAGCTTCTCCACGCAGTGCCGGGCCGCGGGCAAGCGCTTCGGCTACCACATCCACGGGCAGGAGTTCGGCCCGGCGCAGGACGGAACGCTCTTCGACGTGCTCGTGAAGGAGACTGGTCCCGAGGTCGGCTTCGAGGCCGACGTGTTCTGGGTGACCGTCGGCGGCGCCGATCCGGTCAAGCTGATGGAGAAGTACCCGGGCCGCTTCTGGTTCACCCACCTCAAGGACCTGTCGAGGAGCGCGCCGCCGGACACGCCGCGCCAGGACTACGACAGGCTGAACGTCGTGCTCGGCACCGGCACGATCGACATCAAGGGCATCGTCGCCGCGGGCGCCAAGGCCGGCGTCGAGATGAACTACATCGAGGATGAGAGCCCCGACGTGCTGACGCAGGTGCCGAAGAGCCGGGCCTACTACGACTCGCTCTGACGAGCAGACCGCAGCAGCCGGCCCATCGCCGGGCCGGCCGAGCAGCGTGGGGCCGAGCAGCGCCCCTCCCTCGAGCTCCCCGAGCCCGAGGCGGGAATAAGATTACGAGCGGGGGGACGAGCCGCAACGGCGGCAAGGCGGAGGGCGGCGCGTGCGCTACGAGGGAAGGTCACGATCGTCACGGGCGGCACCCACGGCATCGGCGAAGGCTGCGTGCGGGTGTTCGCCGAAGCCGGCGCGCACGGTCGTCTTCTGCGCGCGGGACGCCAAGCAAGGCCGCGACCTCGAGCGCAAGGTCACCTCCGGCGGCGGCATTGCGCACTTCGTGCGCTGCGACGTGTCGAAGGAGAAGGAGGTGCGGGCGCTCGTCGACGGCACGCTCGCGCGCTTCGGCCGCATCGACTGCCTGGTCAACAACGCCGGCTGGCACCCGCCGCACCGGCCGATCGACGACTTCAGCGCCGACGATTTCCGGGAGCTCCTCGAGCTGAACCTCGTCAGCATGTTCGTCGCGTGCCAGCAGGCGCTGCCGTACCTGCGCAAGACCAAGGGCAACATCGTCAACATGGCGAGCCTGGTGGGGTCGATGGGGCAGCTGCACGCCACGACGTACGTGGCGACGAAGGGGGCGATCACCGCGTTCACGAAGGCGCTCGCCGTCGACGAGGCCGCCCACGGCGTGCGCGTCAACAGCGTCTCGCCCGGCAACATCTGGACGCCGCTCTGGAAGGAGGCGGTCGACGCTTCGTCGGACCCCGCCAAGACGCGCGCGGACGGCGAGGCGGCGCAGCTGCTCGGCCGGATGGGCACGATCGAGGAAGCCGGGCGGCTCTGCCTGTTCCTGGCCTCCGAGGCCACGTTCACGACCGGCGTCGACCACATCCTCTCGGGCGGCGCGGAGCTCGCCTACGGGCGCAAGACCCGCGTCAGCTGACGGACGCCGAGGCGCTATCGACGTCTCGGCGATCGTGCTCTGCGGCGGCCGCTCGGCCCGGATGGGACGCGACAAGGCGTCGCTCCCGTTCGGCGGCGAGACGCTGCTCGCGCGCGTGGCGAGGCTCATGCGCGAGGTCGCGGACGAGGTCGTGCTGGTGGCCCGCGAGGGGCAGCCGCTGCCCGACGGGATGGAGGCCGTGCGCGATCCGGCCGAGGGCCTCGGTCCGCTCGCGGGGATCGCCGCGGGCCTCTGCGCGGTTCGCAACGAGCGCGCGCTCGTGGTCGCGTGCGACATGCCGCTGCTGCGGCCGGCGCTCGCGCGCCGGCTGCTCGAGCTCGCGCCGGGCTTCGACGCGTGCGTGCCGCGCGTCGACGGCTTTGCCGTGCCGACCTGCGCCGTCTACGCCCGGTCCGTCGCGTCGCGCGCGCGCGAGCTCGTGGCGGCGCGGCGGCTGCGCCCGCGCGAGCTGCTCGAGGGCCTGCGCACCCGCTACGTCGACGCGGCGGAGCTCCGCGACGTGGACCCGGAGCTCGAGAGCTTCCGCGACTGCGACACCGAGCAGGACCTCGAGGCGGCGCTGCGCGCCGCGGGTTTCGCTACGGAAGCGCGTCGAACGTCGTGATGCGCGGGTGCGCGTCCGGCGGCGGCCCGGGCTCGGCCCGCACCGAGAGCGCGGTGGCGAAGCCGGCTGCGCGCGCCGCGTCCAGCTCCGCCACCACGTCCGAGACGAAGAGCGCGTCCGCGGGCCGCGCTCCGAGCGCGTCCGCGATCCGGGCGTAGCTCGCGGGCTCGCGCTTGGCGCCCGTGGTCGTGTCGAAGTAGCCGGAGAGGAGCGGAGCGAGGTCGCCGTGGTCGCTGTGGCCGAAGAGCAGCTTCTGCGCGAGCACGCTGCCGGACGAGAAGATCGCGACCTTGCGGCCCGCGGCGGTCCAGCGCCGCAGCGCGTGCGGCACGTCCGGATAGACCTGCCCGCGCAGCTCGCCGCGCGCGAAGCCTTCGGCCCAGATCCGGCCCTGCAGCGACTTGAGCGCGGTCAGCTTGCGGTCCTGGTCGCTCAGCCAGCCTGTGTACGCGGCGGGTCCCTCTTCCCAGGCGGGCGGCCGGCGGCCGGCCGAGCGGTCGCGCTCGTGCTCGGCGCGCAGCGCCGCGACGTCCGCCGCCACGTCCGGCTCCGTGGCGTGCGCCTCGAGGAACGCGGCGACGCGCGCCTGCGCGTAGGGGAAGAGCACGCGGTAGACGAAGTCGACCGGCGTCGTCGTCCCCTCGACGTCGAGCAGGACGACGCGCGGCGCGCCGCTCACGCGCGCGGGGGGATGTGGCTCGGCCCGAGGCAGACGGGCTCGAAGCCCAGGTCGACGCCGCTCTCGGTGTAGCGCGGCGTCCAGCCGGCCGCGTCCTGGAACAGCCGGATCGCGCGGATACGGCGCTCGGCGCACAGGTCGAACCAGTGCCAGGTGCCGCGCGGCACGCGGATGAGGTCGCCCGGGCCGACCTCGATCGCGAATACATCGCCTGAGACATCGCCCTCGCGCGGGTGCACGAAGAAGATGCCGCTGCCCTCGAGGATGAAGCGGACCTCGTCCTCGTCGTGCCAGTGCTCGCGGCGGAACCTGGCGAGCATCGGCTCGAGGTTCGGGGTCTCGGGCCGGACGTCGATCACGTCGGCCGTGACGTAGCCGCCGCCCGCCTTGAGCCGCGCGATCTCGGGCTCGTAGGCCGCGAGCACCTCGTCCGACGTGGCGGCCGGGCCGAGCGGGTGTGCCGGCGTCCAGCGCTCGTGGTCGATGCCCTCCGCGGCGAGGAAGCGCTTGACGTCCTCGAAGCCGCTCACCACCCGGTCGCGGGCCGGGACCCTAATCGTCGCCAAGAGCACCTCCTGCCCCGACTCCGGCCGCGGCTGCCCGCAGCCTGCCGCTCGCGGCGTACAGCCGCCCGGTCACCTCGAACAGGAACTCGAGCGCCTCGACGTGGCGCTGCGCCTCCTCGAGGCTGCGGCCCCACGTGTAGAGGCCGTGGCCGCGCAGCAGCAGCCCGTGCGCCCCGGGGTGCTTCGCGAGCGCGCCGACCACGTCCCGCGTCATGCGCGCGTAGTCCTGCGTGTTCGGCACGATCGGCACCCACTCCGCGTGCTCGTGGGTCGCGACGCCGGCGAGCGCCTTCAGCATCTCGTAGCCCGAGATCGCGATCCCGCCGTCGTCTCCGGCTGCTTCCGACACGAGCGTGTTCCACACCGAGTGGGTGTGGAGCACGGCGCCGGCGCCGCGCTCGCGCACCACGGCGAGGTGCACGACCGTCTCGTCGGACGGCTTCGCCTCGGCCTCGAGCGGCAGGCCGCCGCCGTCCACCTGCAGGATGTCCGCGGCGGTCAGGCGGCCCTTGTCGACACCGCTCCGGCTGATCGCGAGCACGAGCGGCTCGCGCCGCACCACGGCGCTGAAGTTGCCGGCCGTGCCGAGCGCCCAGCCCCGGGCGTGGAGCGCCCGGCCCGTCTCGGCGAGGCGTGGTGCGAGCTCGGAATAGGAGGACACGGTGAAACATCGATATTACCACCCACGCCCGATTGACCGCGTTTTCACGCTGGCGTGGCATCTCCATTGCTATGGTGGTAGCTTCGAGTTCACGCTACGCCATGCGCCCGTCAGACTTGTTGCGGTCGGTTTTCGCGGTGACGGCGATCGTGGTAGCCGGCGCCGTCGCCGTCGGCTGTGCGAGCCGGGCGAAATCCGTGCCGGCCGTGCCGTCGCCTCCGCAGCCCGCGTCACCGCAGCCGAGGCCCCAGGTCCAGACGCCACCGGCCGCGAGCCCAGGAGGGGCAGCAGCATCGGGCGACACGTCGAAGAGCGAAGGCTCGCCGAGCGGCGAGGGCCAGGCGTCCGGCTCGGCCGAGAAGAACGAGGGCGGCGAGGCCGCTGCCGGAAAGACGGGCACGGGTGAAAAGGCCGGGAAGACCGGGACGGAGGCTGCCCCCGGAGAAGGGGCGGGCTCGAGCTCTGGCACCTCCGGTGGACAGAGCGTCCCGGCCGGGGGACAGCCGAGCGGCAGCGCCGCGACGCCCGACGAGAAGGTCGCGGGCCTCGACCGCGAGCTCCAGACCTCGATGCAGGAGTACGACGCTGGGCTCCTTCGCGAGCAGCAGGCTCTCGGCGAGAAGCAAAGGCAGGATCCGCCTCCCGGGCGCGGTGAAGGGGCAAGCGGCGGCTCCGCGAGCGGCGGCGAGCAGGGCGAAGGCGCAGGCGGACAGTCGGGGAAGAGCGCCGGCAAGCCAGGATCGGCCGGCCAGAAGACTCAACCCGGCGGGGACGACAAAGGAACGCCGCCCGCGGGGGCGGGCACGTCCGACACGGGCCAGGGCACCTCGAGCGCCGGCCGTACCGACGGCGGCACGCCGGTCACGGCGCCGAGGGAGGGAGGCGGCGCGGGAGCCAGCGGCGACGGCGGGCGCGTGCCAGCCGACGTCGGCGACGGAAAAGACGACGACGTCGTGGCCCGCCAGCTGCGCGAGGCGGCGATGAAGGAAGATGACCCCGCGATCCGCGAGAAGCTCTGGCAGGAGTACCGCGACTACAAGAAGGGCACCGGCAAGGACTAGGCGATGGGGCCCACGCTCGTCACGCTGTTGCTCCTCGCGGCCGCCCCCGGCGGCAGCGAGAAGGACGCGCTCCTGACGGCACAGGGCGAGGTGCCCGAGGAGCGCCTCGTGGACGTGGCGATCGACCTGTTCGCGCCGGGCGTCTCCGACACGCCGCCCTCGCCGATGCTCCAGAAGGGCGTCCGCGCGTCGGTGCGCAAGGCCGAGTCGCGCTACCTCCCGACGCACCTCCGCAACACGCTGCAGTCGACGGGCCAGTGGGGCGAGGTGCGCGTGGTGCCCGGCGGCGCCGCGTGGGCCGAGCTGCTGGTCACGGGAAAGATCGTGAAGTCGAACGGCAAGGACCTGGCACTCGACCTGCTCGCGCGCGACGCGACGGGGAAGGTCTGGCTCGAGCGACGCTACGTCCAGACAGCCGACGCGAGTGCCTACGCCAAGGAGCGACCGCTCGACGGGCGCGACCCGTTCCAGGCGCTCTACAACCGCGTGGCCAACGACCTCGTGCGCGAGCGCGACCGGCTGCGGCCCAAGCAGCTCCAGGCGGCGCGCGCCGTGGCCGAGCTGCGCTTCGCCGCCTTCATGGCGCCGGACCCCTACGCGAGCTACGTGGCGACCGACAAGGGCGGCTCGAGCTCGGTCGTGAGGCTGCCGGCCGCGGACGACCCGATGATCGCCCGCGTGCGCGCGATCCACGAGCGCGACCGCATGCTCGTCGACACGCTCAACGAGTACTACGCCGACTTCTACGCGCGGATGGACAAGGCCTACGACGAGTGGCGCGCCTACAGCTACGAGGAGCAGAAGGCGCTCGACGCGATCGCGCGCAAGTCGGCGCTCAAGAAGGTGCTCGGCGGGATCGCGATCCTCGCCGGCATCGTGCTCGACCCGACGAGCGACCACGGCACCAAGGACGTGCTGATCTTCGGCGGCATCGCCGCCCTCGAGTCCGGCTTCAAGGACGACAAGGAGAAGGGCATCCACAAGGCCTCGCTGAGCGAGCTCGCCGACTCCGTCGAGGCGGAGGTGACGCCGCTGCTCGTGGACGTGGACGGAAAGGTCGTGCAGCTCACCGGCTCGGCGGAAGGCCAGTACCAAAAGTGGCGCGAGCTGCTGCAGCAGATCGCCGAGAGCGACGCGCTGCCGGCCGACGTCAACGTGGTGCCGATGACGCCGGCCGAGGTCGTGCAGCCCTGAGGGCCTAGACCCCCGAGATGAACGGCTTCGAGCCCGGGCTCGAGATCCTGCCGGCCCTCACCCTGCTCCGCCGCCTCGGCGCCGGCGGGATGGGCGAGGCGTGGCTCGCCTGGGACGGCGAGCGCGGCGGCCAGGTGGTGGCGAAGCTGCTTCCCGCGGGCGCGCCCCCCGAGCGCGTGGCGCTGCTGCGCCGCGAGGCGCGGCTCGTCCGCAAGCTCCACCACCCGCGCATCGTGCCCGTCTACGGCTTCCGCGAGGGCGAGCGCGCGAGCGTCGTCACGCTGCGCTACCTGCCCGGCGGCGACGCCGCGCGCAAGCGTCGCGCTCCGGTGCGCGAGGTGGTGGCACTCGGGCGCGACGTCGCGGACGCGCTCGCCTACCTGCACGAGGTGGGCGTCGTCCACCGCGACGTCAAGCTGTCGAACGTGCTGCTCGACGCCGAGGGCCGCGCGCAGCTGGCCGACTTCGGGATCGCCTCGCTCGCGCGCGGAGAGGAGGACGACGTCGTGGTGCGCGGCGGCGGGTCGCGAGCGAGCATGAGCCCGCAGCAGCTCGCCGGAGAGGCCGCGCAGCCGTCCGACGACCTGTACGCGCTCGGCGTCCTGCTCCACGAGCTGCTGGCCGGCGAGGCGCCGGCGCCGACATACTCGGCTTTGGCCGCGACTCCGTCGCTCCCGCCGGGCGTTCCGACGCGGATGCGGGCCCTGGTCGCGTCCCTGCTGGAGCCGCTGCCTGCGCGGCGGCCCGCGTCGGCCGCCGTCGTGCGCGAGGAGCTCGACCAGGTGTCGGCGGAGCTCGATCGGCGAGCGCCGGACGAGCGGGCGCACGAGGAGCGCCCGGCCGTGCGGCTACAGCCGCCGCCGCGAGCGGCCGACGTCGTGTCGCCGCGTGCCGTGGCCGCGCCGGCCGCGTTCGTCGGCTCGAGCGAGCAGCGAGAGGGGACGCTCGCGCCCTGGCAGCTGTCGCTGGTCCTGGCACTCCTCGCGCTCGCCGGCGTCTCCGTGCTGTGGCTGCCGCGCTGGGCGAGCGCGCCCGCGCCCGCCGTTGCCACGCCGACGCCTTTGCCGTCGCCGACGGCGCCCGTCGCAGCCGCGGAGGGCCGTCGCACCCTCGAGGCGGTGCCGAGCGCACCTCGCGCCGCCACTTCAGCGACGCTCGCCGAGCGGCCCCGCGCCAGGCCGATGGCACGGCCGTCGATCGCCGCGCCCGCCGCCCATGCGGCTCCGGCGCTCCTGGCGCCCGCCGATCCGGCGCCGACCGCGGAGCCCACTCCCGACCGGCAGGCCGAGGCGCTCGCGCTCTCGGACCACCGCAAGCGGGCCGACGCGTTCGAGGCGCGCGAGGAGTGGCGGAGCGCGCTCGCCGAGTACGAGGCCGCGCTCGGGATCGACGCGCGCGTCAGCTTCGCGCTCGAGGGCCGCGAGCGCGCTTTGCGTCGCGCCGAGCTCGACGAGGCGCTCGCGTTCCACGCCCGCCGCGAGGATCGGCTGGGAGCGCCCGCGGTCGCGCGCGAGGCCGAGCAGCTGCTGGAGCGGGCGCGCGCCGTCCAGCCCGCGGGGTCGGCGCTCGTCGCGCGGATCGCCGCGCTCGAGGCGGCGCTGGCGCGGGCGCAGGTGAAGATCGCCGTCGTGATCGAGTCCGACGGGCTCACCGAGCTCCGCCTGAGCCGCGTCGGCCGTCTCGGTGCGCTCACGCGCCGGAGCCTCGAGCTCGTCCCCGGCACGTATACGCTGACCGGCTCGCGCCGCGGCTACCGCGATGTGCGGCGGCAGTTCACCGTGAAGGCCGGCGCGCCTCCGCCCGCCGTGGCGCTGCGCTGCGAGGAGGCGCTCTGACCGCGCTGCGCATCGTGGAGGGGGAGCGCGAGCGGCGGCTCGGCGCGGCCGACTTCCCGATCGCGCTCGGCGGTGCCGCCTCGCCGGTCGCTGCCTCCGGCTCCGCGCACCCCCTGGCGTGGCTCGGCCTCTCGGAAGGCGAGGTGTTCGTCCAGCCCGTCACGGGCGCGGCGCTCTTGTGCAACGGCAGCCCGCTCACGGCGTCGCACTGGCTGCGCGACGGCGACGTGCTGCGGCTCGGCGCGACGCGGCTGGAGGTGGGCCTGCGGGCGTCCGAGGTGGTGCTCGCGGTCTGCGAGCTCGGCGAGGCCAACCCGACGGAGCCGCCGGTCGTGCTCGTGCCGCCGCCGCGTGCTTCGAGCGGTAGGGGGCGCGAAGGCGAGGCCGAGCCGCTGCGTCCGATCGCGTACGAGGCGCGTCCGCTCGGCGCACCGGGCGAAGCGCCGCGCCGAGATCACCGGCGCTGGCTCGCGCTCGCGGCGCTCCTGGCGCTCGGCGCCGCGATGGCACTCGGAGTCTCGCGCCTCGCGCTCGTCGAGCCTCGGATCGATCCTGCGCCCGAGCGCGTGGCGCTGCGTGGCGACTGGCCGGTGCTGCAGATGCGGTCCCGGTTCCTGGCGCTCGCCGGGCGCTACACGCTCGTGGCGGAGAAGGAGGGCTACCGCAGGCTCGAGGCCCCCGTCGACGTGGCGCGCGGCGGCGAGCTGCGCTTCGCGCTCCAGCCGCTGCCCGGGAAGCTGACCGTGGAGACGCCCGGTGTCGCGGGCGCCGCGGTCGCCGTGGACGGTGCGAGGATCGGCGCCACACCGCTCGCGGCGTTCGAGCTGGAGCCCGGCGAGCGCGTGGTGGCGGTCGCCGCCGCCGGGTACGCCGAGCAGCGCGAGACCGTCGTGATCGAGGGTCGCGGCGTCCGCCAGTCGCTCTCGCTCTCGCTCGTGCCGCTGCCTCCCGCTCCAGGCAAGACCGTGCCTCCCGCCGACGGGCGCCTCGCGCTCGCGAGCGAGCCCTCCGGCGCACGGGTGAGCGTCGACGGGGCCGACCGGGGCGCGACTCCGCTCGCGCTCGGCCTCGCGCCCGGGGTCGCGCACGCCGTACGGCTCGCGCTCGCGGGCCACGCGCAGGCCGAGCTGTCGCTGACGCTCCGCGCCGGGGAGCGGCGCGCGGAGACGGTGCGGCTGGAGCCGCAGCTGGGCGAGGTGCGTGTCGCCGCGCGGCCGCCGGACGCGGAGCTCTTCGTGGACGGCGAGTCCCGCGGCCGCGCCGACCAGACGCTGCAGCTCCTCGCGGTCCCGCACGCGCTCGAGATCCGGCGCGACGGGTTCGAGACGGCGCGCGAGAGCGTGACCCCGCGGCCGGGCTTTCCGCAGACGCTCGCGGTCGCGCTCAAGACCCGCGCGGAGCGGCGCGAGGAGCAGATGCCGCGCGTGGCGAAGAGCCCCGAGGGCCACGAGCTGCGGCTCGTCGAGGGCGGGCGCATCAAGATGGGAGCGCCGCGCCGCGAGCCGGGCCGGCGCCCGAACGAGCCGCTGCGCGACGTCGAGCTGGTGCGCCCGTTCTACGTCGCCACGCGCGAGGTCTCGAACGCGCAGTTCCGGCGCTTCGAGCCGCAGCACTCGTCGGGACGCGTCGGCGACCAGAGCCTCGACGAGGACATGCAGCCGGTGGTGCGCCTGACCTGGCAGCAGGCGGCGGCGTACTGCAACTGGCTGAGCGACCTCGAGCACCTGCCGCGCGCCTACGCGGAGCGCGCCGGGCGCTTCGCCGCCGCGATGCCGCTCACGACCGGCTACCGGCTGCCGACCGAGGCGGAGTGGGAGCGCGTGGCGCGCTATCCCGACGGACAGGGCCCCCTCAAGTACCCGTGGGGCCAGGCGCTGCCGGTCCCGCCGGGCGCCGCGAACTACGCCGACGCGAGCGCGCGCGGGCTCGTGGCGCAAGTGCTCGCGGGCTACGACGACGGGCACAAGGCGACGGCGGCCGTCGACAGCTTTCCGCAGAACGCGCTCGGCCTGTATCACCTCGGCGGCAACGTGGCGGAGTGGGCGCACGACCTCTACGTGCTGACGCCGAGCGTGGAGGGGCAGCTCGTGCGCGACCCGGCGGGTCCCACCGAGGGCGAGTACCATGTGATCCGCGGAGCGAGCTTCCTGCACGGCACGATCACCGAGATCCGGCTGAGCTACCGCGACTGGGGCAGCGAGCCGCGCGCCGACGTCGGCTTCCGCGTCGCGCGCTACGCGCAGTGAGCGGGAGGGGTCGATGAGAGCGCTGGTTCGGACGCTGCTGCTGGTGCTGGCGGCTGCCGCGGTCTTCGGCGCGCGCGGCGACGCGGCCGCGCCGCAGGCGGCCCAGGCGCCGCCGACGGTGGGGCCGCCCGCTCCAGTCGCCACCGCTCCGCCCGCGGGCCGGGACATCGAGGACTTCGTGCCCAGCGAGCACGTGAAGGCGGACGACGCGGTCGCGTTCCCGACCGACATCTGAGGCCACGGCGGTGAGCAAGCTCTACTCGAACGACTTCGTCTTCCAGGCGACGACGCTCGTGCTCGCGTTCCTGATCATGCACGTGCCCTGGACGCT
Source organism: uncultured Acidobacteriota bacterium (assembly GCA_963740655.1). Classification (GTDB taxonomy): domain Bacteria; phylum Acidobacteriota; class Vicinamibacteria; order Fen-336; family Fen-336; genus DATBSL01. Next base: position 338,906 of record CAVUFF010000006.1, on the reverse strand, counting down.
CGTGGTGCGGCCGCGCGCCCGCGTCGTGCTCGAGACGCAGGCGCGCGAGATGCGCAGCAACCCCGAGTACATCCAGGAGCGCTCGTGGTGGGTGATCATCAAGGACCCCGAGCAGGAGTGGGAGTTCATCCTGTGCCTGTGGGCGCTCTGCATCATGGGCGCGAAGTGGCACGGCAGCGTGCGCGAGCGGCGGCTGCTCGACAGCGACCTGGTGAAGGTGGCGCCGGGCGCGCGCATCCTGCCCGAGGACGCGCGCGAGTACGCGCGCCAGCTGCAGGCGCTGCCCGCGGAGGAGCAGCGGCTGCTGCTGCCGCGCACCGCTGCTCGCCGCGCTCGACCGCTTCCGCGCGACGCGCAGCATCCAGGACTCCTCCACCACGGCGCGCGAGGTGTGCGAGGCGGAGTCCGACCGGCTCGACTCGGAGCTCTCGATGATCCGCTACATCGCCTGGGCGATCCCCTCGATCGGCTTCATCGGCACGGTGCGCGGGATCGGCGACGCGCTCGGCCAGGCGCACCGCGCGGTCCAGGGCGACATCTCGGGCGTCACCGAGGCGCTCGGCGTCGCCTTCAACTCCACGTTCATCGCGCTGCTCTTGAGCCTCGCTGCTGATGTTCGTGCTCCACCAGCTGCAGCTCAGCCAGGAGCGGCTGGTGCTCGACACCGAGAACTACGTCGACCGGCACCTGCTCGCGAACCTGCAGGCCTGAGGCGGCCGTGGCGCGCGCGCTCGGCCTCGACGTCGGCGACGGCGGAGTCCTCGGCATCGGCGAGGACGGCTCGGTCCTCGGGCCGAGCCCCGGCATAGCACTCGTCGAGCCGGGACGCGTCGTCTTCGGGAGCGAGGCCCAGGCCGCCTGCCGGATCCGGCCGCGGCAGCTGGCGAGCGACTTCTGGGCCAGGCTCGACGACGAGCCGCTCGGTCCGCCCTTCCCGCGCGGCCTGCGGGCGGTCGACTTGGTGCACGGGCATCTCGAGAGCCTCTGGCGCGAGGCTCGCAAGGGCACGGGCGAGGTGTTGCTGGCGGTTCCCGGCTGCTACGACGCGAGCCAGCTGGGGCGCCTGCTCGGCGTCGCGCAGGCGCTGGAGATGCCGGTCGCGGGCGTCGTCGACGCGGCGCTCGCGGCTGCCACGGCGGGATTCGTCGGCGAGCGGCTGCTGCACGTGGAGCTCGGCCTGCGTCGCGCCGTGGTCACCCAGATCCGGCAGGGCGACGCGCTCGTGCGCGAGCGCGTGGCGACGATCGACCGCTGGGGAGCCGACGAGGTGCTGGACGCGCAGATGCGCGGCGCCGCGGCGGCGTTCGTGAAGCAGGCCCGCTTCGACCCGCTGCACGACGCCGCGACCGAGCAGGCGCTCTTCGACCGCCTGCCCGGCTGGCTGGCGGCGCTCGAGCGCGAGCCCGGCCTGGCCGTGACGCTGCCCGCGGTCGGCCGCGATGTGGAGACGGTGCTGACGCGCGAGCAGGCGGAGGCGTGGACCGCGCGCCATGCCGACGAGCTGCAGCAGCAGGTCAGCGTGCTCAAGCACTCGGGGGAGCCGACGGGAGTGCTCGTGTCGGCGCACGCCGCGCGGCTGCCGGGGCTCGTGGCGCGGCTCGCGGACGTGCGGGGAGTGGATCTGGCGCTGCTGCCGGTCCACGCCGCCGCGGCGGGCGCGCTCCGCGCGCGCGAGGCCGTCCGCTCGGAGCCGCGGGCGCTGCGCTTCGTCGTGCGGCTGCCGCGGCCCGCGGCGCCCGAGGGCGAGAGCCTGGGCGCCGCCCTGCTGCTGCGGCCGCCGCCGCGGCCCGCGCGGGCCGCCGGCGGGGGAGGCCGCCGGCCCACCCACGTGCTGCTGGACACCGCCGCGCACGCGATCGGCGCCGAGCCGCTCGTGGTGGGCACGGCGCCGCCTGCCGGGGCGCGCGGGCTGCGGCTCGCCGGCGAGACGGCCGGCGTCTCGCGCGCGCACTGCCGCTTCTTCGAGTCGGCGGGCGAGAGCGTCGTCGAGGACCTGAGCAGCTGGGGCACGTTCCTGAACGGCGAGCGCGTGGCGGGGCGCGCCGTGCTGGCGGCGGGCGACCGCGTTCGCGTCGGCAGCCCGGGCATCGAGCTGCTGCTGATCGCCGCGGGGGAGGGCTAGCCGCGTGGCCCGGCGCCGCGAGACAAACATCTTCAGCCTGTCGCTGCTCGACTGCATCTGCTGCGGCTTCGGCGCGCTCATCCTGTTCCACATGATCGTGGCGTCGCGCTCGGGACGGCTGCAGAAGCAAACGACCGAGACGCTGCAGGCCGAGGTCGACAAGCGCGAGCAGGAGGTGCTGGACGGCCAGGCGCACCTCGTGGAGGTCCGCAACAGCTTCCGCGAGATCGACAAGAAGCGCGCGGAGACGGCGGGCCTCTCGACACGGGTGCTCGAGACGATCCGGCAGCTCGAGGAGGAGCTCGCCACCTACGAGGCGAGCACGGTCGCCCAGAAGGAGCACGTCGACAAGCTGAAGGCCGACCTGAAGTCGCTCGACGAGGGCCAGAAGCGGCTCTCGGGCGGCGCGCGCAGCGACGAGGTGCCGGGACGCAACGTCCGCAGCTTCGTGGGCGACGGCGACCGGCAGTACCTGAGCGGCCTCAAGGTCGGCGGCAGGCGCGTCTTCCTGCTCGTCGACGTCTCGGCCAGCATGCTGGCGGAGGACATCGTGAACGCCGTGAGGCGCCAGCTGTTCCCGCCCGAGACGCGGATCAAGGCGCGCAAGTGGCGCCAGGCGGTGAAGGCGGTCGACTGGCTCGCGGCGCAGCTGCCGCGCGACGCGAAGTGCCAGGTCTACGCGTTCAACACGCGCGCCTGGCCGGTGCTGCCCGGCACGCAGGGCGTCTGGCTCGACGTCAAGGACGGCGCCCAGCTCGACAAGGCGATCGCGACGCTGCGGCAGACCGCGCCGGAGGGCGGCACCAGCCTCGCGAACGCCTTCGCCGCCGCGCGCGCGATGAACCCCGAGCCCGACAACATCATCCTGCTGACCGACGGCCTGCCGACGCAGGGAGCCGTGGCGCCGACGGGCAAGACCGTCTCGGGACGCGAGCGGCTGCGCCACTTCGACGCGGCGCTCGAGCAGCTGCCGCGCGGGGTGCCGGTCAACACCGTGCTCTTCCCGATGGAAGGCGACCCGCTCGCGATGAGCGCATTCTGGAAGCTGGCGCTGGCGAGCCGCGGCTCGCTGATGACGCCGTCGAGCGCCTGGCCGTGAAGCGGCGCGAGCGGCGGCCGTTCGAGGTGTTCAGCCTGTCCTTCCTGGACTGCATCTGCTGCGGCTTCGGCGCGATCATCCTGCTCTTCGTGCTCAACAAGATGGGCGAGCCCGCAGCACTCGAGCACTCACGGCAGGAGCTGCGCAAGCTGCTGGCGCGGCTGGAGCAGGAGCTCCACGAGATCCGCGGCGAGACGGCCGTGCTGAACCGCGACCTGCGTGGGCGCGAGGAGGAGCTGTCGCGGGAGCGCCTCAAGGTGGCCCGGCTGCAGGGAGACCTGTCGAGCGTCGAGGGTCGCTACAAGGCAAGCCGCGAGCTGAGCGCCGTGCAGGACATCATCGCGGGGCGGCTGCTGGCCGCGCAGCAGCAGCTGAGCGAGGAGATGAAGCGGCTGCAGCAGCAGCAGGCCTATCGCCGTCCGGCAGACGCACCGGTCGGCGGGATCCCGGTCGACAGCGAGTACGTCATCTTCGTGATCGACACGTCCGGCAGCATGCAGCGCTTCGCCTGGCCGGCCGTGCAGCGCAAGATGGCGGAGGTGCTCGACGCCTACCCGAAGCTCAAGGGGCTTCAGATCCTGGACGACGAGGGCGGCTACATGTTCTCGAGCTACGCGCGCAAGTGGATCCCCGACACGCCGGCCCGGCGCCAGGCGATCCGCGAGCGGCTGCGGAGCTGGAACCCCTACAGCAACTCCTCGCCGGTCGAGGGCATCGAGGCCGCTATCAAGGCTTTCTGGTCGCAGGACCGTAGCATCAGCGTCTACGTGTTCGGGGACGAGTTCACCGGAGACTCGATCGACGACGTGATCCGCGACGTCGACCGCCTGAACCGCCGAGACGCCCGGGGCGAGCGCAAGGTGCGCATCCACGCGATCGGCTTCCCGACCCTGTTCGACCAGTCGCAGTACCCTGAGAAGACCCAGATCCGCTTCTCGACGCTCATGCGCGCCATCTGCGAGCGCAACGGCGGGGCGTTCGTGGGCCTGAACAGCCTGGCGCCCTGACGTCGTCACCGGGGGTCGAGGCGCGCGACGAAGCCCCCGCCCGCGCGGAGCTCGAGCTGCAATGGCTCCGCGCGCCCGAGCTCGCGAGTCTCGACGACGAGCGCCTCGCCGCTCTCGCCGCCGTCGCGGGCCGTGAGCGCCGTGTAGCGTTCCCTGGCCAGGAAGCGAAGCTCGAGGCGGACTCGGCGCGGGCTCGGGCCGTTGAGGACGCCGAGGAGCCAGCGCTCGCCGCTCCTGCGCGCGAAAACCGCGAGCTCGCCGATCGCGGAGGGCGCGAGCACGCGAGTCTCGTCCCAGACGCTCGGAATGCTGCGGATCAGCTGCGCGGCCGGGCTGTCGATCAGGCTCTGCGGGTGGCCGCCATAGACCATCACCGGCGAGGTAAAGACGACCACCGTCGCGATCTGGTGAGCGGGGCTCGTGTCCTTGCGCCGCTCGCCGAACACGAGCGGGGTGTAGTCGGCGTGGCCGGCCAGGAAGCGTGTGAAAGGAACGGTGGTGTTGTGCTCGGCCCAGGCCGGCGTGCGCCGGTACTCCAGGCCGCGAATCGCCTCGCGCGTCATCTCGTTCGGCCAGGTGCGCGGCTCGCCGGTGGGCTTGTTGGCGCCGTGGAAGTCCACGAGCAGCTCCGAGGCGGCCGCGTCCTTGAGGATGTCGTGATAGAGATCGATCGTCTCGCGCGCCTCGTGGTCGAAGAAGTCCACCTTGACGCCCGCGATCCCGAGCGCGTTTAGCCGCGCGAACAGCGCGCGGCGCGCGCTCGGCTCGCGCTGGTCGCGGCTGTGGAGCCAGAGCCAGATCCGGACGTGTCGCGCGGCGGAGTACGCGACGAGCTCCCGGATCTGCTCCTCGCTCCAGTCGCGCCACTGGCCCTCGACCACCTGGTGCTCGAAGCCCAGCTCGCCGGCGAGGCGCGAGAACTCGCGGGTGCCCGCGAGCGTCCGCTCGCCGCCGTCGAGGTAGAGCCAGACCGCCCGACCTGGCTCGAGCCACGGCGTTTGAATCCCCTTGGGGAACAGCCGCGGGTCCGGTGGCGGGCAAAGGCTCGGGATCGCGTCGCTCGTGACGAGGTCGTCGAGAGTGGGGCCGACCAGCACCACCCGCCAGGGCGTCACGATCTCTCCGTCGCACGCAGCGGGGATCGCGAGCCGCTTCGCCTCGTCTTCCCCGTAGCGCAGCGTGAAAGGGTAGGACGGCGGCACCGCGTGCCCGAGCCGCTCGAGAAAGCCGCCGTTGCCGTCGGCCTGTAGCGCCATGCCCGCGTAGCCCGAGAGCGCGGCTTCGGTGATCGCTCCGAAGCCCCGCCCGTCCGGCAGGCGGAAGGTCAAGGGCGGCATGGCCCACTCGCCGGCCGGGACCTCGTCGAGCGCCTTCCTGGAGTAGAGGCCCTCGTAGTGATCGCGCGGTCCCTGCACCCAGACGACAGCCCCCTTGGGCAGCCGAAACGTCGAAGCGGCGTCAGGCACGCGCCGGCCGCTACCGGGCACCAGGAACCGGAATGCCGCCGCGTCGTCGAAGACACGCGCCTCGAGCGTGTAGCCGGTTCCGCTCGCACGGTGCCGAACCGCGACGCGCGCGCCGTTTGAGCGATCGACTCCGACGGAGTGAACGCCGCGCCAGGGGAAGCGCTCGTCGGTCCGGTAGCGGGCGACGGCGCCGAGCACCGCTCCCTGCCCGAGATCCGCGCCGTCGACGAGGATGCCCAGGCTCGAGGGTTCCACGACCGGCTTGCCGCGCAGCGTCAGCTGCTGTGTCAGGTGGCCGGTGTGATCGACGGCGAGCGTCAGGCGAACCGCGCCACTCGGGCTCGGGAGCGAGACCTTGCTGGCGGCGAGCAGCGTCGCCGCGGGGATGAGGAAGGATGTGGAGAACCCGAAGGCGAAAAGCGCGACGGCGAGAGGCTCCACGACGATGCCGCGCCGCGCATGCGCGGCGCCAGGGCCGGGCGAACGGATCATCACACCACCTCCTGAAGTCCGCGCGCCCTCGTGGGCACCCCGCTCCCCGAAAGACGAACCGGAAGAAACGAACAACTCCGCCGGCATCGCGCTGACGGGCGCCGCCGGCGGGTCAGAGCTAGAAGCTGAAGCGCGCCCCGAGCTGCAGCTGCCGCGGCCGGCTGACCATCGACGTGATCCTGCCGAAGTTCGCGTTGTCGACCGCGGTGTTGGGGTTGCCCTCGTTGATGTGGTTGAAGACGTTGAAGGCCTCGAGCCGGAGCTGGAGCTCGGAGCGGCCGCTGAGCGTGATGTTCTTCTGCAGGGTCATGTCCACGTTCCAGAAGCTCGGCGCGCGCAGGCTGTCGCGGGCCGAGCTGCCGAAGTGGTTGACCGGCACCGCGAACGCCTCCGTGTTGAACCACTCGTCCGCCGTGGGGTTGTCGAGGTGCGGGTCGCCCACCTGGTCGGCGCGGGCGTAGCCGTTGAAGCCCAGGTTGGCGGGGTCGCCCCCGACGGTCACCGTCATGGGCTGACCCGAGCGGGCGAGCAGGATCCAGCCGAGCTGCCAGTTCCCGAGCAGCCATGAGGCGGCGCCGCCCTGGTTGAGCCAGCGCTTTCCGCGGCCGAGCGGGAGCTCGCACGTCGTGGCCCAGGTGAGGAGGTGGGGGATGTCGTAGGCCGACACGGCTCGAGCGCCGTCGAGGTCCCAGTAGTTCTGGACGGCGCCGCCGCCTCCGATCCCGCCCTCGGCATCGAACCAGCCGCTCGCCGTGTCGACCGAGCGCGAGTAGGTGTACGAGAGCAGGCTCGCCAGGCCGCCCGCGAAGCGGCGCTGCAGCTTGAGCTGGAAGGCGTTGTACTTGGACATGCCGATGTCGTTCGAGTAGCGGAGGTCCGAGGTGATGTGCGGCCAGGGACGCAGCTGGTCCCGCTCGGCGGCCGTCAACCTGCGGCCCGTGGCCGGGTCGATCGCGGCCGTCTTGGGGGCGAAGGCGCGGCCCGAGAACTCCATCCGGCCGTTGTAGCTGCCCACGTAGGCGACGCCCACCATCAGGTCGCGGGTGATCTCGCGCTGGACCTCGAGGTGCCACTGGTGCGAGTAGGCGTTCTTGCGGTCGGGATCGTTGAAGTAGGCGCCGGTCGCGTTCCAGGGCTGCGGACGCGGGGCGCCGATCGGAAGCGACGAGAAGCTCTCGACCGTCTGGATCGGTGCGCCGGTGGTGTTGATCGTCCCGGTGTCGAAGCCCGAGGTCTGCGGCCAGCCCCACGTCTCGAACTGATGCTGCCCGTACTGGCTCCGCGACACCATCGAGTCCCACATGAGCGCGTAGCCGGTCCGGAGCACCGTCTTCGGGTTGATCTGCCAGGCGAGACCCAGGCGCGGCCCGAAGTTGTCCTTGATCGGCGGCAGGATCGAGTTCCGCTCGCCGGTGGCCTTGATGTACTGGTTGTAGGGGATCTGCTCGAGCGGCGCCGGCAGGCAGGGCGGCTGGTTGCCGACGGTCGAGCAGACGGGCGGCAGCTGATCGAGCGCGAGCAGCCACTCGCCGGTGGCGAGGTTGGGTCCGCTCTGGAAGGTTCCGCTGTCGCCGTATGCGCGCGTGATGTAGTCGTAGCGCAGGCCGTAGGTCAGGGTGAGGTTCGGCTTGATCTGCCACTGGTCCTGGACGTAGCCGGACAGCGTCGAGGTGTGGAAGTCGATGTAGCCCAGGTCCGGAACGTAGCCCCGCAGCTGCGTCGGCATCCCCAAGAGCGCGGACGCCAGCACGTCGCCCGTGGTGGAGGTCCGGGTGGGGTCGCGCGTCGGCTCGTTGTTGAAGACGAGCTCTCCGAACTGGTTCTTTTGCAGGCGCGAGATCTGGAGCATCTGGAAGCCGAACTTGAAGTTGTGGTTGCCCCGCAGCCAGGTGAGGTCGGCCGCGGCGTTCCAGTTCGGGTTTCCCCGGGGCCGCGGTCCCTGCACACCGAGCTGGGTCGGCAGCGTCCAGGGAGCCGCGTTCAGCCCGCTCATGATGTATCCCTGCAGCTGATCGAGCTGGGGCAGGCCGAGGCCCTGCTCGGGATCGCTCCCGAGCGGATGCTCGAGCGGGGCATCCTCGGTCGGCTGCGTCGCGCCGCCGCCGCGCACCTCGAGGATCATGCTGGGCGAGAAGGTGTGGAACCAGCCGCCGCCGAAGTTGCGGTTGGTCGACTCCGGCGTCTTGAAGCCCACGTCGCCTTGCGGCAGGTAGCCGCGGATGTGCCGCTCGGTCCAGCGGAAGAAGATGTTGTCGCCCGGCGAGAAGTGGTGGTCGACCCGGATCTGGAACGAGTCGGAGTCGTTCGTCTGCTCGCGGAAGTCGACGTAGTTGAAGTTGTTGACGACGGCCGCTCCCGAGAGGTTCGGCCGCACCATGTAGGCGGAGAGCAGCGCCTGCATCGAGGGCGAGATCAGGTTCTGCGGGATGACGTTGCCCGGGAACGGATCGCGCACCGTCGCGCCGTTGACGACCCGCGTGCTGTAGGGGTTGTAGAGCTGACGCGAGAACGACGAGAAGTCGCCGTGCAGCCAGTCGTCGTTCGTCGGCACGATGAAGCGCATCTGGGCGAACTCGCGGTAGCGCCAGCCGTCGTACGAGACGAAGAAGAAGGTCTTGTCCTTGACGATCGGCCCGCCGACGCTCGCCCCGAACTGGCTCTGCTGGAAGTCGGGAGGCGCCTGGGCGACCCCGCCGACCACGTCGCGGTACGGGTCGCGCGCGACCATGCCTTCGTTGCGGAAGAAGCCGAAGGCGGAGCCGCGGATGCGGTTGCTGCCCGACTTCGTGGTCATGTTCACGACACCGCCCGTGACGCCGCCGAACTCCGCCTTGTCGCCGTGCGACTGGACCTTGACCTCCTGTAGCGAGTCGATGTCCGGCAGCGCGACGTAGGTGCCCGAGCGCACGCTGGTGTTCACGATCCCGTCCACGTAGTAGATCTTGGAGCGGTTCTGCTGCCCCTGGATCGAGGTGTTCGCGATGTAGCCGCCGGGGATGCCCGAGTTGCCCTCGAAGCTGTTGATGGCGGTCGAGTCGGCGCCGTTCTGGCCCGGCCCCTGCGCGCTGGAGACAGGGTTGACGCCGGGGGTCAGCAGCAGCAGCTGGGTGAAGTTCCGCCCCTGGAGCGGCATGTTACGGATCACCTCTTCCTCGACGACGTTGCCGAGACCGGCCGTCGAGGCCTGCAGCAGCTCCGATTGCGCCGTCACCTCCACGCTCTCCGTGACCTCGCCCACGCGCAGCCCCACGTTCTGGGCCACCGACTCGCTGACGCCCACCACGAAGGAGGCGAGCTTCGTGGTGGTGAAGCCGGCGTGCTCGACGCTCAGCGTGTAGGTTCCGGGCCGCACGTTGACGAAGACGTAGTAGCCGTTGTCGTTCGTGCGGCGAACGGCCGTCACGTTCGTGTCCTGATTGACGAGCGTCACGCTCGCTCCGGCGACCAGCGCCCCCGCGGGATCCGTGACGGTCCCGCTCACTCCGCCCATGGACGTCTGTGCGAGCGCCGCCAGGGCCGAGACCAGAAGCGAGCCTGCCGTCAACAGGCACGACCGACCGATACGCATGGGCTCCTCCTCTTTTCGAAGGTTTACTACCGCGCCACGGCGTCTCCCTCGATCTCCACCACCACGACGGTCGCCATCGGATCGAGGATCGGCCGCTCGAGCACGAGCTGCGGCCGACCGCCCTCGAGCTTCACCTCGACCGGCTGCGAATCGGCCAGGCGGTAGGCGCGCTTCACCTTGTTCTTCATGGCGGGCAGCTCGAACGCGGCCCGCGGCTCCTGGAAGAAGGTGAAGTAGAGCTTGCCGGGCTTCGTCGTCACACGCCATTCGTTTCGGTTGAGGAAGAGCGGGTTGCCCCGCAGGTCCTTGGTCCCCTTCGAGCTCGGCTCGCCGAGCTCGTCGCCCCAGGGCGTGGCACCGGCGCCGTAGACCGCATCGCCGTTCAGCCTCAGCCAGCGCCCGACGCTGCGCAGCGTGTCCTGGCTCGGCTGCGGGATGACGCCGTCGGGCATCGGGCCCACGTTCAACAGGTAGTTGCCGCCCTTGCTCACGATGTCGACGAGCTTGAAGACGACGTCGCCCGGCGCCTTCCAGTCGCTGTCGTCCTTTCGATAGCCCCAGGTGTGGTTGAGCGTGGCCGGCACTTCCCAGGCCGTCGTCTGCACCTCGCCCGGGACGACGTTGTCGCCCGTCGAGACGTAGTCCCCGGCGGCTCCGAGCCGTCCGTCGATCAGGGTGCTCGGCTGCAGCTGCCGCACGAGGTCGGTGAAGCGCTTGGCGCGCTCGGGCGTCATGAGCCGCGGCGTGTCGAACCAGATGAGCGCCACCTTGCCGTACTGCGTGAGCAGCTCGCGCACCTGCGGCTCGGCCTTCGCGCGCAGGTACTGGTCGAAGTCCTTCTTATCGTCCGGGCCGAAGTCCCAGGTGTTGCCCGCGCCGTTCGGCTCGTGCCAGTCCTGCGCCTGCGAGTAGTAGAACCCGAGCGGCATGCCCTGCTTCGCGCACGCGGCCGCCAGCTCCTTCAGCAGGTCGCGCTTCGACGGCGTCGCGTCGACGACGTCGCAGGCGGTCACCTTCGAGTCGAAGATCGCGAAGCCGTCGTGGTGCTTGGAGGTGATCACGATGTACTTCATGCCGGCGTCCTTCGCCATCGTCACCCAGGCGTCCGCGTCGAACTTCACGGGGTTCCACTGCTGCGCCAGCTGCTCGTACTCGCTGACCGGGATGCGCGCCCGGAACATGATCCACTCGCCGATCCCCGGAACGCGCTCGCCCTTCCACTCGCCGGCCGGAATCGCGTAGAGCCCCCAGTGGATGAACAGGCCGAACTTGGCCTGGCGGAACCAGGCCAGGCGTTCCTGCTTCGCCTGGGCGGACTCGGGGTCGGAGGCTTGCGGCGCCGCCGCGGCGGCCAGGCCGAGCGCCAGCACGGCGGTCAGGACGGGGAGCTTGAGCGATCTCATGGGTGTGTCCCTCCTTCGGGCCGCGGGGGGGCTTCGGCGGGCGGTGCGGACTCCTCCGAGACCATGCGGGCGAGGGCGACTCGCAGGTGCTCGCCCATCGCGGCGCGTGCGGCCTCGGCGTCGTGAACGCGGATCGCCAGGTAGATCACGCGGTGCATGTCGGCCTCGCGCCTCAGCTCGCTGCGCGCGCGCTCGATCGTGACGCGACGTTGCTCGTAGTGCAGCGACGCCACCATCTCGATGAGGGCGCTCAGCACGAGGTTGTTCGAGCCGGCCGCTACCGCGCGGTGGAAGCGCACGTCGTGGAGCAGGAACGCCTGCGGGTCCTCGGTCGAGGTGTACATGCCCGTGATCTCGTCCGACATGGCCGCGAGCTGCTCGCCGGTCGCACGCTCGGCCGCGAGCGCCGCCGTGCTCATCTCGAGGACACGGCGCGCCTCGAACAGCCCCTCGCGGGTGATTCCGTGCAGCGCCGCCAGCAGGCCGAGCGGCTCGTTCACGAGCGCCGGAGGTCCGGCCGTGATGAACGTGCCGGCGCCTTGGCGCGTCGTGACGACTCCCATGGTCGCGAGCGAGCGAAGACCCGCTCGCACGCTCGGTCGGCTCACGCCGATCTCCCGCACCAGCTCGCGCTCCGATGCGAGGCGGTCTCCGGGCCGAAGGGCACCCTTCTCGATCAGCTCCCGGACGTGGGCCACCACCTGCTCGGAGGCGATCGGGTCGCGAAGTGGGCTTGCGGACTTGGTCGGCACGCTGGTCATGAGCGGGACTTGTCAATCCGACTCGAAACGAAGCTGTCAAGCCCAGGATGTCGGACCAGTCTACAATCTATGACACGGAAGTCAAGCACGAATGCCGGAAAGCCTCAAGCGCACCGCCCAGGCGATCGTTCCATGTTGAGACTATATAACTACATTACTAAGAATCAGTTAAAGAAATCATATATGACATATTGACTCCGATTCCGGCATCATGGTACCAATCACCAACTTTACTTGTCATAGCAGCGTGATCTGAAGTCTTGACAGTCATCTGACCAGTCGGGCAGCGAGACTCGGCGAGCGCCTGGAGCCGGGCGTTGTTCGGCGGGCCAACTGGTTCGTGGGTCACTGGCTTGGGGGGACACGATGGCGACGACGAGGTCGAAGGCGTGGTGGGCCGGCGCGCTCGTGGCGCTTGCCCTGGCAGCGTTGCCGGCGCGCGCGCAGGAAAACACGGGGTCCATGTCGGGGAGCGTCAGCGACGAGGCTGGCCAAGCGTTGCCCGGCGCGACGGTCACCGTGATCAGCGAGGCGACCGGAAACTCCCGAAGCGTCACGACCGATCCCAGGGGCGCCTTCCTCGTCACGGCGCTGCGGCCCGGCAGCTACACGATCCGGGTCGAGCTCGCCAACTTCCGCACGCAGGAGCGCAAGCGGACCGTGCTGAGCGCCGCGGACCGGCTCTCGCTCGGTGGCTTCCGGCTCGCGGTCGGCCTGGGCGAGAGCGTGGTGGTCGAAGCCGCCGGCTCCGCGATCAGCACCGAGGACAGCCAGCACAGCGGGCGCATCACGGCCACGCAGATCGAGCAGATCCAGGTGAAGGGCCGCGACGTCACGAGCCTGCTGCGCCTCGCGCCGGGCGTCCGCTACGAGGACACCGTCGAGTCGCTCGGTGAGAGCTTCGGCACGCTCGTGCCGCACGTGAGCGGCCAGCGCCGCGACTGGAACACGATCATGGTCGACGGCGTGCTCGGCAACGAGGTGGGCCAGACCAACCGCATGGCACAGCAGATCAACCTCGACGCGGTCGACGAGATCAAGGTGCTGCTGAACAGCTACCGCGCCGAGTACGGGCGCGGCGCCGGCGCCCAGATCCAGATCGTGAGCAAGAGCGGCAGCGCGGACTACCACGGCAATGCCTACTGGTACGGGCGCAACGAGGGCTGGAACGCCAACAACTTCTTCAACAACGCCGCCGGGCGGCCGCGGGCGCGCTACCGGTACAACACCTGGGGCGCCAACATCTCTGGGCCGATCCCTGGCCTCAGCGGGAGCGGCGAGAAGAAGTTCTTCTTCTTCTATGGGATCGAAGCCCCGCTCACCGAGCGGCCCGGGCCGCTGCGCAGCTATCGCATGCCCACGGCGGCCGAGCGCGCGGGCGACTTCTCGCAGACGCGCGATCTGAACGGCAACCTGATCGTGATCCGCGACCCGCTCACCGGCCAGCCATTTCCGGGCAACGTCGTGCCCGCGAACCGCATCAACTCGAACGGCCTCGCGCTCCTGAACGTGCTGCCGCTTCCCAACGTGACCGGAAACGCGAACTACAACTTCCAGCGCCAGGAGACGGCCGACAACCCGAAGGTCAACAACATCCTGCGGCTCGACTGGCGGCCCTCGGCGAGCGACAGCCTGTACCTCACGTACAAGGATTGGTGGTCGGATCAGCGTGGCGCCGAGATCACCGCGGGCCCCGCCAAGTGGGGCTGGTTCAACACGCACTACCTGAACACCGACCGCGGAGGCAGCCTCAACTACACCAAGGTGATCCACTCCAACCTGATCAACGAGGCGGCCGTCGGTGTTCGGCGCCAGTCCGAGAGCTTCGACCCGGTGAGCGAGGACGACTGGAGCCGGCTGCGGCGCTCGAGCAACGGCTACACCCTCGGCCAGCTGTATCCGGTGAACCCGGTGGACGCACTGCCGAAGGCGACCTTCAACGTGCCGGTCGCCGGCGGGGGCGAGCAGGCGAACTTCAGCTTCGAGAACCGGCTGGTGGGCGACGGCGGCATCGCCTGGCTCTACTCGTTCCGCGACAACCTGACCTGGATCAAGGGCAGCCACACCTTCAAGGGCGGCCTTTATGTCGAGAAGCTCAAGAACACGGAAGGCCTCGGCAGCGTCGGCGCGGGCCCCTGGGCCGGACAGTTCAATTTCAACACCGACAGCGCCAACCCGCTCGACACGCGCTACGCCTACTCGAACGCGCTCCTGGGCGTCTTCCGCGACTACACCGAGATCAGCGCCCTGCCCGAGGTGCAGGCGAAGCGCTTCCAGCTCGAGTGGTACCTGCAGGACACCTGGAAGGCGTCACGCCGGCTCACGCTCGACTACGGCGTGCGCTTCCTCTGGTTCGAGCCGTGGAGCACGAGCCTCCCGGCCGCGACCTTCGTGCCCGAGCGCTACGACCCGGCCAAGGCGCCGCGGCTCTACCAGCCAGCGCGGATCAACAACGCGAACGTCGCGTTCGATCCCGTCACGGGCCAGACGCTGCCGAACATCTACGTGGGCGCCTTCGTTCCCGGCACCGGCGATCCCACGAACGGCATGGTGACGAACGACGACCCGGACTACCCGCAGGGCTTCCGGGACAACCAGGGAATCCATCCCGAGCCGCGCCTCGGCCTCGCTTACGACCTCACCGGCGACGGCAAGACCGCGCTGCATACGAGCGTGGGCCTGTACCACAACGCCTTCATCACGGCTCGCAGCATGGACCAGTCCGCCAACAACCCGCCGGCGGTGTTCACGCCCGTCGTGTACTACGGCTCGATGGACACGCTCGTCGGCTCGGGCTCCGCGCTGCGGCCGAGCAATGTGTTTGCCCTCGAGCGCGACGCGCAGACGCCGAGCAGCTACAACTGGTCGCTCGGGATCCAGCGCGAGATCGGCTGGGGCACGTCGGTCGACGTCACCTACGTCGGCAACGTCACGCGTCACCTGGAGCTGGCCCAGAACATCAACGTGGTGCCGGACGGCGCCAAGTTCCTCGACCAGCACCCCGAGAACGCCAACCCGCAGAGCCCGGCGAACCCGAAGGCCGACACCTTCCTGCGTCCGTACCTGGGCTACGAGGACATCACGCTGCGCAGCAACCACGGGACGTCGAACTACAACGGGCTCCAGGTCCAGGTGAACCGACGCTACATCCGCGGCTTCCAGTTCGCGATCGCGTACACGTATGCGAAGGCGCTCGGCGTGGCCGACGACGACGAGCAGTCGGTGAGCGCCGCGCGGCCGATCCAGGAGTGGAACTACGCGCCGCTCGCGGGCACCCAGACCCACAACCTCGTCGTCAACTACACCTGGGACCTGCCCAAGGCGAGCAAGCTCCTGGGCGACCACGCCGTCGTGCGGCTGCTGCTCGACGACTGGCAGCTCTCGGGCGAGAACGCGTTCGCGAGCGGCGACTGGACCCCCGTCTTCTTCACCACCACCAACAACTTCGACTTCACGGGCGGAACCGGCGGCACCGGCAGCGACGTCGGCGGCGGCGTGCGAGTGGTGCGGCCGGTCGTCGTGGGCAACCCGCTTTCGGGCGGCGACGGAGCGCCGGGCGGTGACAGCTTCCTGAACGCCGCGGCGTTCGCGCGGCCGTCGGGCCGGGGCGACATCGGCAACGCGGCGCGCTACATGTTCCGCGGCCCGGGGATCAACAACTGGAACCTGTCGCTGTTCAAGAACTTCCCGCTCGGCAAGCGCTCGCAGCGGCTGCAGCTGCGGGTCGAGGCCTACAACGTCCTCAACCACACGCAGTTCGGCAGCTTCAACCTCAACTCCGGCACGGGAGGCCAGGGCGTCGACAACACGCTGCGCTTCGACCCCGCGGGCAACCAGATCAACTCGAGCTTCGGCTACGCGACGCAGGCCCGCAACGCGCGCATCATCCAGGGTTCGGTGCGGCTCAGCTTTTAACGGAGCGTCGGATACGGCGGGGGCTCGCTACTCCTCAGGGGGATCTTCGCAAGGGGAGGAACGGCGGGGCTTGCTGCGTGTTGCCACCCCTGAGCTCCAGCTTGGCGTGTATCCTCGGGGCGTCATGGCCCGGCGGCTGCTTCTCATCAGCACGTCCACCGCCTTCGGCACGCGGTACCTCGAGCACGCCTTCGACGAGCTGCGGGACGTCCTGCGCGGGGTGAAGCGCGTGCTCTTCGTCCCTTTCGCGCTCAAGGACCGGGCGGGTTACGCGGCGAAGGCGCGCGCCGCGTTCGAGGAGATCGGCTTCGGGCTCGACTCGCTCCACGAGAGCCGGGACGCGGAGCGAACGATCCTCGGGGCCGAGGCGATCTTCTGCGGGGGCGGCAACACCTTCCGCCTGCTCGACGCGCTCTACGACCTGGATGCGCTGTTGCCGATCCGTCGCCGCGTGGAGGAGGGCATGCCCTACGCCGGCGCCAGCGCGGGCTCGAACCTCGCCTGCCCGACGATCATGACCACGAACGACATGCCGATCGTCGAGCCGCTCTCGTTCGAGGCGCTCGGGCTGGTTCCGTTCCAGATCAACCCGCACTACCTGGATCCCGTCGCCGGCTCGACGCACATGGGCGAGACGCGCGAGACGCGGATCCGCGAGTTCCACGAGGAGAACGACCTCGTCGTCGTGGGTTTGCGCGAGGGGGCGATGCTGCGCGTCGAGGGGGGCTCGGTCGAGCTGCGCGGCCGCGCCGGCGCGCGCATCTTCAGGCCCGGGGAGGAGCCGGTCGAGGTGGTGCCGGTCGCGCAGATCGGCGCGCTGGTCGAATAGCCGGGCCGGCGTCAGCGGCCCGGCGGCGCGAGCCGGCGGAGCTCTCCGAACCAGCCTTGCACCAGCGTCAGCTCGCGCAGCGCCGACGCTGCGTCATCCTCGATCATGACGAACCGGCGCCCGTCGGGGGCGACATCGTACTCTCCTTGCCGGCCCTCGCCGTCGTAGGCGCCCGAGAACAGCCGGTGCGGCCGCTCCGCCCGAAAGGCCCGCTTCGTATCGACAGTCGCGACCATGAGCGCGTCTGCCTGCCGAAAGAAGATCTCGCGGCCGTCACGGGACCAGCGCGGGTGGGTGCCGCCGTCGGTCGAGATGCCGGCGCGGTCCCCTAAACCGGGATAGCTCGCGACGTAGACCTCCGCACGCCTCGATTCGTCCGAGACGTAGGCCACGAAGCGGCCGTCGGGCGAGATCGCACCGTTCCTCTCGTTGCAGGGCTCGGCCAGCAGGGTGCGCGCTTCGCCGCCGCGGCTCAGCACCGAAAGGTCGCTGCCCGTCGCCCCGTCCACGTCGAACAGCAGCTCGCGCCCATCGGGCGACCACGCCGTCGGGTATCGCGGGTTGCCGTCCGGAAAGGCCAGGAGCACGCGTGGCGCCGCGCTGCCGTCGGGCGGCACCTCGGCGATCCCGCCCGCGGTGGTGAACGTGATGAGCCGTCCGTCGGGCGTCCAGACCGGCCAGCCGTTGTGGCGTTCGCGCGTGAGCCGGCGCTTCGTTCCAGTCCGCAGGTCGTAGACCCAGACGTCGCCCCGGCGCGTCTCGTCGTTGACGGCGACGGCGAGCTGGGCGCCGTCCGGGGAGAGGCGGGGGCTGCGAAACGCCGCGCGGTCGGCGCTGATCGGCGACGCTGCGCCGCTGCGGTCGACCCAGACCAGGCGGTGGCGGTAACCCGTCGTCGCGTAGACCAGGACGCCGGTCGAAGCGACGGCGAAGTAGACCGCGCCGCCGTTGCGCGCGCGCTCGACGGACTGGACGACCGAGGCGACAGGGCCCGTCAAGCGCGCCGACGCAGGATCGAACGGCGCGGCGCGCACGATGCCCGGGGCCTGGCCGAACACGATGTGGCCGGTCGGCAGGTAGCGGGCCTGTGCCAGCGTGCCCGTCCCCAGGACGGCGGGTCCGTCGAGCGGCGAGTCGGTGGTCGTCGCGGCCACGCGGAACGCGCTCCCGTCGATGGACATGGTCGCGAAGGCTCGTTGCGTGGTGAAGAGGACCGTCCGGCCGTCCGGCAGGATCTCCGGCCAGCGCGCATCCTCGAGGCTCCCGATGCGCCGGGGCTCGCCGCCTCTCGCCTCGACGACGTGCAGCCCCGATCCCCACAGCGCGAGCACGATGCGGTCGTCGCGCCCCCAGCTCGCGCCGAGGCTTCGCGCCTTCACGGTGCAGATGCGAAGCGGCGCTCCGCCGGAGGCGGCCACCTTCTGGAGCGCGCCCCCCGCAAAGTAGCCGATCCACTCGCCGTCGGGAGAGAAGAACGGGTGCGTCGCTCCCACCGTTCCAGCGAGCGGCTTCGACTCGAGGCTGCTGAGCTCCCTGACCCAGAGCTGCGTGCCGCCATCCTGCTCGCCGACGTAGGCGAGCCGGCGGCCGTCCGACGAGAGCGCCAGGGCATAGGTGGCATCGCCGGAGGACAGCTTCTGGCTGCGCGGCAGCACGATCGTGGTGCGGATGGTCGCGGTCCCGGTCGACTGGAGGCCGCCGACACGGCGCCATGCCAGGGCGAGTGCTATGCCCACGACGAGCAGCGTGAGCGCGAGCGCCAGCACGTGGCGGCGCCGCAGCCGTGGGGGAGTCGGGCCGGGCTCGAGCGCGTCGCCGCGGGCGTCGGCCCGATCGTTCATCTCCGCGAGCGCGTCGCCGATGTCGCGCAGGCGGCGGCGCGCGTCCTTCTCGAGGCATCGGCGCAGCAGTCGGCGCAGCCACTCCGGAGTCGTCGGCGGCAGCACGTGCCATCGAGCGTCGGCCGCCAGGATCGACGCGAGCGTGTCGGTGGTCGTGTGCCCGTCGAAGGGTCGACGACCCGCGAGCATCTCGAACAGCAGGCAGCCGAATGCCCAGACGTCGGTCCGCTTGTCCACGGGAAGGCCGCGCGCCTGCTCGGGAGACATGTAGGCCGTCGTGCCGAAGACAGCTCCCGCCCGTGTGATCGGCGCCTCGAGCGTCGGCGACTCCGAGCCGGTGGCCGCTGCGGCCTGGCCGTCGGTCGTGCAGGCTTTCGCCAGCCCGAAGTCGAGGACCTTGACCCGGCCGTCCGGCGTCAGCTGGACGTTGGCGGGCTTGAGATCGCGGTGGACGATGCCCTTTTCGTGCGCCTCGTCGAGCGCCTCCGCGATCTGCCGGGCGACCGCGAGCGCCTCGCCCTGCGCGATCGGGCCGCGCTCGAGACGGCGGGCGAGGTCCTCGCCTTCGACGAGCTCCATCGCAAGCAGGTGTGCGGCCTGGCCGGAAGGCGAAGCCACCTGCTCGAAGCCGTACACGTGGGCGATGTTGGGATGGTTGAGCGCGGCGAGCAGCTTCGCTTCCCTCGCGAAGCGGGCAAGCCGGTCGGGATCGCTCGAGACGGCCGCGGGCAGCAGCTTGAGGGCGACCGCGCGCTCGAGGCGCGAGTCGCGCGCCCGGTACACCTCGCCCATACCCCCCACGCCGAGGAGAGCTTCGATCGTGTACGGCCCGAGGCGAACGCCGGGAGCGAGGCTCACCGCGAGGGCTCCGAGGCAAGAAGAGTCGGGCCATTCTACAGGAGCCGGGAACGCATTCCGCGGCGTCTCGGCCGAGCGCCTGATGCTTGCGCAGCCGGGGAGCGGCGGCTATCCTCGCTCGTTCCGACGACAGGGAGTGAAGCGCGATGAGCGACCGCAACCAGGCGATCCTCGTGAGCGGCGGCCACAAGGGCGCCGAGGCGGAGTTCGGCCGCGCGGCCGAGAAGTGGGGCGTGCGGCAGGTGACGCTGTCCTACGAGGGGCACGTCATGGAGTACAGCAAGAACGTCGAGGTGCTGCCGGCCGCCGAGCTCCTGAAGGGCGACGTGAGCATGGAGATCGTCTCCAAGCGCATGGGCCGGACGTACACGGCCATCGAGCAGGTCCGCACCGTCTGCCAGCTGATCTTCCACATGGTCGCGCGCTCGTACGCCGTCTACGCCGTCGGCTGGATCCAGGGCGACGACACCGTGCAGGGCGGCACCGGCTGGGGCGTGGAGCTCGCGAAGTTCTTCAACCGCCCGGTGTGCGTCTACGACCAGGCGCGCCACGGCTGGTTCACCTGGAAGGACGGCCACTGGGCGGCCGAGACTCCGACGATTCCCGAGCGGCCGTTCGCGGCCACGGGCACGCGGAACCTGAGCGACGAGGGGCGACAGGCGATCGCGGCGCTCTTCGAGCGCTCCTTCGGGCCCGCGAAGCAGGCCTAGCGCGGACGCGCGAGGAGCCCCGATGCGCGGGCTGATGACCGACCGGCCGCTCCTGGTTTCCTCGCTGCTGGAGCACGCCGCCCTCGTCTTCGGCTCGGTCGAGATCGTGACGCGCAGTGTCGAGGGAAAGGTCCACCGCTACACCTGGACGGACGCGCGCCGGCGCTCGAAGCAGCTGGCGCAGGCGCTCGCGGCGCTGCAGTTGCGGGAAGGCGACGCCGTCGCGACGATCGCCTGGAACACCCACCGCCACCTCGAGCTCTACTACGGCGTCTCCGGCCTCGGCGCGCTCGTCCACACCGTGAACCCGCGGCTGCACGCGAGCCAGCTCGTCTACGTGCTGAACCACGCGCAGGACCGCGCGCTCTTCGTCGACCTCACCTTCCTGCCGCTCGTCGAGGCCGTCTTCGAGAAGCTCGAGTCCGTGCGGCACGTGGTGGTGATGACCGACCGGGCGCACATGCCCGAGTGCCGGATTCCCGGAGCGCTCTGCTACGAGGAGCTCCTGGCCGCGCAGGACGGAAGCTACGCGTGGCCGAGCTTCGACGAGAACACGGCGGCCGGCATCTGCTACACCTCCGGAACGACGGGCCATCCCAAGGGAGTCGTCTACAGCCACCGCTCGTCGGTGCTCCACGCCTATGCCGTGGCGTTGCCCGGCGGGATCCCGGCGGGGCGCGGCGACGCACTGCTGGCCGTCGTCCCGATGTTCCACGTCAATGCCTGGGGCATCCCGTACGGCGCCGCGATGTGCGGCTACAAGCTCGTGATGCCGGGGCCCCGGCTCGACGGCCAGGGCCTCACCGAGCTCATGAACGCCGAGGGCGTCACGACCTATTGCGGGGTCCCCACCGTGCACCTGGGCCTGCTCGCGCACTGGAAGGCGACCGGGGAGCGCGTCCCGTCCCTTCGCACGGTGACGACCGGTGGCGCCGCGCCCACGTCGGCGCTGATCGCGGCCTACCGCTCGCTCGGGATCGGCTTCGTCCACGGCTGGGGGATGACCGAGACGAGCCCGGTCGGGACGATCAGCCGCATCACCGCGGCCGAGGAGCCGCTCGACGACGCGGCGCAGGTGGCGTACCTCATGCGGCAGGGACGCCCGCTCTTCGG
Source organism: uncultured Acidobacteriota bacterium (assembly GCA_963740655.1). Classification (GTDB taxonomy): domain Bacteria; phylum Acidobacteriota; class Vicinamibacteria; order Fen-336; family Fen-336; genus DATBSL01. The sequence goes on along the minus strand of CAVUFF010000006.1, from coordinate 317,722 downwards.
CGTCGAGCTGCGCGTGGTGGACGAGGAGGGCCGCGTGCTCCCGAACGACGGGCGCTCGGCCGGCGAGCTGCAGGTGCGGGGTCCCTGGATCGCGTCGGCCTACCTCGGCGACGCGCCCGGCAGTGCGCTCGTCGAGGGCGACTGGTTCCCGACCGGCGACATGGCCGTGATCCATCCCGACGGCGGCATGCAGATCACCGACCGCAAGAAGGACCTCATCAAGTCGGGCGGCGAGTGGATCAGCTCGCTCGACCTCGAGGAGGCGGCGGCGCGACATCCCGAGATCGCGCTGGCGGCGGTGATCGGGATGCCCCACGAGAAGTGGGGCGAGCGCCCGCTCCTGATCGCGCAGCCGGCGCCCGGCGCCGCGCCGACCAAGGAGTCCGTGCTCGAGTTCCTGGAGGGCCAGGTGTCGAAGTTCTGGCTACCCGACGAGGTTGTGTTCGTGGACGCGCTGCCGATCGGGCCGACCGGCAAGGTGCAGAAGAGGGTGCTTCGGGCGCAGTTCGGCCGATAGCGCCGAGCGGCCTCGCGCGGCCGAGCCTCGCGTCACGCCTCGTCGGCCCGCAGCGAGCGGGCGGGGTCCGTGCGGGCGGCGGCGAGCGCCGGCGGCAGGCAGGCCAGGATTCCCAGACCCATCACGAGACCGCCCACGCCCAGGAACGTCAGCGGGTCGTAGGGTGAACCCAGGGGATGGCCGGGCGCGTCGACGATCAACGTGCGCACGAGGCCCGCTCCAGCGGCGGCGACGAGCAGACCGAGCGTGACCCCAAGGGCCGCGAGGCGGCCTGCCCGACCGAGCTGCTGGCGGGCGATGCGGCCCCGGGACGCGCCGAGCGCCATGCGCAGGCCGATCTCGCGCACGCTCTGTCGCGCGGCGTAGCTCATCAGCCCGTGGAGGCCGGCGAGGGCCAGCACCGCCGCCAGCAGCCCGGTGCCGGCGGCCAGGCCGGCGGCGAGACGGAACATCCACAGCGAGCCGTCGAGATGGACCTCCAGCGGCTTGGCCCCGAAGACGGGCACGCGCGGATCCGAGGCCTGCGCGGCAGCGACCAGCCGTTGCGGGAGCGTGGAGTCTCCCGCCCGGCCGCGCACCACGAGCTCGAGCCGCTCGGACGGCGCCGTCCAGAAAGGCACGTAGAGCGCAGCACGCGGCGACTCGGCGATCGATTCGTACTTGGCGTCCGCCGCCACGCCCACCACCTCGACGTCGGAGCGGCCGAGGCGGATCCTGCGGCCCACGGCGTCTGCCCCGGGCCAGAGCTGCTCGGCCAGCCTGCGGCTCACGATCGCCACCAGCGGGCCGCGCCGATCGGCCTCGCCAAACGCCCGGCCCGCGAGCAGCGGCTGGCCGAGCACGTCGAAGTACGACTCGGACACCGACGCGTACCAGGCCTCGATCCCGGGATCGTCCGGCTGTGGCGGTCGCGCGGCGTCGAATACGTCGCGAGTGCTCTGGCGGTCGGTGAGCGGGAGGTTCGACGCGACGGCGGCGGCTCGCGACGGCGCGGAGCCCGCCAGCTGCTCGATCAGCGTCTGGCAGTACCGGGCTGGGGAAGGAGCGTCCTTTCCTGCGAGGGAGACGTCGACGCTGGCGGTCGCGCGGCCGCTCGTCTCGAAGCCGGGATCGAGGGCGCGCACCGCGGCGAGGCTGCGGGCGAACAGTCCGGCCAGCACCAGGGCCACGCAGCAGAACGACAGCGTCAGGACCGAGAGCGCTCGCAGCGCGGGGAGACGCCCCCTCGACGGCGCGCCGTGCCCGTCCAGCAGCGAGGACGCCGCCGCCTGGCCCGCACTGCGCACGGCCGGGAGCACAGCGCAGGCGAGCGCCGTCAGCAGTCCCGCCGCAGCCATCCAAGCGACCACCGAGGAGTCGGGCTCGAGCGCCAGCGCGAAGCGGTACGGCAGCGGTGGCAGCGCCATCAGCGCGAGCGGGCTCAGCACGCGGCCGAGCAGCAACCCGACGAGCGTCGCGCAGCCGGCGATCACCAGGCTCTCGGCGAGAAAGTGGCCCAGCAGGCGGCCGCGGCTGGCGCCGATGGCCCGGCGCACCGCCATCTCGCGACGCCGCGACGACGCGCGCGCCAGCAGCAGCGCCGCCACGTTGCCGCAGGCCACCAGCAGCACCAGGATCGCCGCGCCGACCGCGGTGCCACCGATCGTCGCGATCAGCTGCGGCCCGTGGCCCCCGAAGTTGCCGGCGCTCTGCGTCATCACGGCGAAGCCCCGCTTCCGGTTGCTGTCGGGGTACCGCGTCGCCAGCCTCGCGGCCACCAGGGACACGGCCGTCTGGGCATCAGCGATGGTTGTTCCGGGGCGCAGGCGTGCGATCGCGTTCAGCCAGCGATTACCGCGGCTCGCTTCGAGAGGGCGCCAGCCCTGCGCGCGCGCCCAGGCCCGTAGCGGGACCCACACGTCCATGCCCAGCCCCAGCTTCGTGCCGTTGAACGAGGGAGGCGCTATTCCGGCGATGCGCACGGGCTGGCCGCTCAGCTCGATGACGCGTCCGATCGCAGCCGGCTCGCCGCCGAAGCGCGACCGCCAGAGGTGGTGGCTGAGCACGACGGGCTGCGTGCCCGCCTGCGCCTGCGAGTCGGCCTCCGAGAACAGCCGGCCCGCGGCCGGCGTCAGGCGCAACACGTCGAAGTAGTTTTCGGACACCAGCTCGCCGTGGATCACCTCGGTGCCGTCTCCCACGCGCAGGCCGAAGCTCGCGAGATCGTGCACGAGCAAGCCGTCGAACACGTCGCCGGCCTGCTCACGCAGGTCGCGGTAGTCCGGGTACGAGACGTTGCTCGCGCCGCGCGAATCGGTTTCGAAGACCCTGACCAGACGCTCGGCTTCGGGCACGGGCAGCCGGCTCCAGACGAGCGCGCGCACCAGCGTGAACATCGTGGCGTTCGCGGCCATGCCCAGGCCCAGCGACAGCACGGCGACCACGGCGAAGGCCGGGTTGCGGATCAGGCCCCGCACGGCCTTTGACACGTCGCTCGCGAGCGTCGTCAGCATCTTGTCCCCCCGTCGCCCACGACCCGACTCCGAGCCGCGCCGAGCGTCGATCGTGAGCCATGCCCGAGCCGCGCCGGCGAGCCCTGCGCAAAGGGCGCGCAGCCATCCGCCGGCTGCGGCGGCGCGGCCGCGGCGTGCCTGCTCCTCGAGCAGGTCCTCGTAGAGCGCGGCCATTTCCTCGCCGAAGCGAGCTCGAAAGCTTCGCGGATAGAGCCAGAGCGACGCGCGGTACACGGCGAGGGCCGCCCGTCGCAGCCTCACGAGCCCTCCGCCCTGCGCGGCACCCGGCGCGACTCCGCCAGGGCGGCCAGCCGCTTCATGCGCCTGGCCTCCGAACGCAGCGCGACGCGTCCGGACACCGAGAGCCGGTACCGGCGCCGCCGCGGATCGTCGTCGGCTCGGCGCTCCGCCTCCTCGACCAGGCCCCGATCGAGCAGGCGCGCGAGAATGCCGTAGAGATTTCCGGGCGCGAGCCGAACCCGCCCGTCCGAGTAGCGCTCGATGTCCTTGACGATCCCGTAGCCGTGGCGTTCGTGCTCGTGGAGCGCCAGCAGCACCATGAACTCGATCGGCTTGAAGGGCCGCTGCCCGTCGCCGCTCGGCATCTCGCCTCCCGGTCGTCCATCGCCAACGACGACGCGCAACTGTGATGAATTCTATCAGAGTCTCCGGTTCACTCACAGCGAAGCGCTTCCGCGGGATCGATCCGCGCGGCGCGGCGGGCCGGCAGGTAGCAGGCGAGGAGCGCGACCGCGGCGAGCGCGGTCACGGCACACAGGAGCGCCGGGACGTCCGAGGGTCCGACGCCGAAGAGCAGCGAGCGCAGCAGCCGGGCGGCCGCGAAGGCTCCCACGAGACCGATCGCCGCTCCGGCGGCGGCCGTCGCCATGCCCTGGCGCACGACGAGTGCCAGCACCTCGCGCGGTCGCGCACCGAGCGCGAGGCGGATGCCGATCTCGCGACGCCTTTCGCCGACCGCGTGGCTCATCACGCCGTAGATGCCGACCGCGGCCAGCGCCAGGGCCAGCGCGGAGAACGCCCCGAGCAGCAGCAGGTAGAAGCGCGGCCGTGCCACGGACTCGGCCACGCGCTCGTCCATCGTGCGCCGATCGAAGGCGGGGACCTCCGGGTCCAGCGCCGCGAGCTGGGCCACTGCGGAGCGCGTCAGCGCCGCCGGGTCGCCCGAGGCGCGCACGGCGACACTCATGAAGCCGACCGGGAATTGCCTGTGGCAGACGAACGTCTCGGGCCGCGCGTCGGCCTCGAGGCCGAAGTCCTTCGCGTTGCGCACGACGCCCACCACCTCGCCACCGAGGCGGCCGCGTCCCAGGCCCATGCTGGTGCCGACGCTCAGCCGGTGGCCGATCGGGTCCTGCCCCGGCCACAGCAGGCGTGCCGCGGCCTCGTTCACCACAACGACGGGGGGCGCGCCCGCGCGGTCCGCGTCGGTGAAGACGCGGCCCTTCACGACGCCGAGGCTCATGGCACGGAAGTAGCCCGGGGTGGCGACCCGCAGCTGCGTCGAGAGGCGGTCGTCCTCGCCGCTCTCGAGCCTGCGTCCGTCGAGCTCGTAGGCCGAGATGCCGAAGCGGAAGCCGCTCAGCGGCAGCCCGAACACCGCTCCCGCCGACCGCACGCCAGGCAGCCCGCGCAGCCGGTCGAGGAGCTCCGCATAGAAGGCTACTGCTCGGCATCACCAAGGCGTCGTTCAGCACGGACTCCTTCATCTCGGCGGCGAGCTTCCAGGAGACGACGCGCGTGCTCACCGATGCCGCGATCAGCGGCAAGGTGGACCACCTGCGGGGCCTGAAGGAGAACGTCATCATGGGCCGCCTGATCCCCGCCGGGACGGGGATGGAGTTCTACCGGAAGATCAAGATCCCGGACGAGGTGATCGAAGGTCTGGGTGAGGGCGGCATGGAAGGCGAGTACACCGCCGAGTACCTGGTCGAGCCCGAGCACATCCGGGAGGGCGTGGCGGAGGTCTAACTCTCCGTCAGCTCACCGTTCGGACGTTTGGAAGGGCCGCCCGCGTCGCGAGACGAGGGCGGCCCTTCGTGTCTGGTTCGAGCGGGTTCAGCGCCGAGGCTGACCACGCGGCAGCCTGAAGCCAGGACCGCCGCCGGTCCGTCACCGACCCACACGCGAGATGCATTCGGGAGGCCTGACCGCGAGGGGCCAACGAGCAACCAAGACGCGGCCAATACCCCGCCAAAGACTCTGAGCCCAGGGCCACATAGCTTCTCCACCAGACGCGCCAGTCTCGACAGACGAGCAACGCGCCGAAGAAGCCTCTTTACGCGGAAGGAGCAAGTCATGAAGCAAATTCTCGCGCTGTTCGTAGCTTCCATTGTGACGAGCGCTTGCGGCCAGGGCGGGAGCGGGCCGCAGGCCCCGACGGCACCCACCTCGTCCGCAACGGGCGCCTTCACCGTGTCCGGCGGGGTCGCCGAGGCGGGTGGCGGTCTGCCGCTCCGGGGCGTCCGGGTCGCGCTTTCGAATGGGATCGAGAGCCGCTCGGCGCTCAGCGACTCGAGCGGCTTCTACTCCGTTCAAGGGATCCCGTCCGGCCCCTGGAAGGTTACGGTGAGCAAGGCCGGGTACGAGTCTGAGTCCATCGACGAGGACGTGATCGCCGACATGACCTTGAGCTTTGAGCTCAGCCTCGGCGGGTCGAGGTTGCCCTGAAGAACGAACGCTGAGCGAACCCGCGGCGGCCGGAAGTCAGGATTGCAGCGTCGTTCGCAAGGTGATCCCGCTCCTGGCTGACGCCCGCGCGAGATTCACGTCCTCGAACCTGAAGGAGTCGTGGCCGTCGAGCTCGGACGTGGCACGGCCCTGAAACGGACGCGGACCGAGCCCAGCAGGAAGTCGTCGCGGTCCTCGATCGTCGCCGGAGAGTCGAGCTTCCGTCCCCTCAGAAACGTTCCGTTCTTGCTGCCGAGGTCCTCGAGCGTCGCTCCTTGGGCGGTGACGACGATCCGCGCATGGTGACGCGACACCGTGTTCGAGTCGATCCAGACAGCCGCGTTGGGGTCGCGGCCGAGGATGTTCTCTCCCGGGTGGAGGGAGACCTCCCGGTCTCCCCAGAAGAGGCGACACACAACCGCTTCGGAAGACGCCTCTGCTCTCTCCACCGGCGGCTCTGCACAGAACGCATAGCCGAAGCCCCGGACGGTCCGGAGGAACTGCGGCTGCCGCGCTCTGTCGCCGATGGCCCTGCGAATCTCGAACACTAACGTGGCCAGGTTGACCTCGGAGACGAACGTCGCCGGCCATAGACGCTCGTGGATCTCCGCCTTCGACACCGCACTCGGACGCTTTTCGAGCAGCAGCTCCAGCAGCTGGTAGGCTTTCCCCGTCAGGGGAACGGGCTGTTCGCCGCGCAGCAGCTCCCTCCTGTCTGCGTCGAGAACGCAGTCGCCGAAGCGGACGCTCATGACCGCGCTACCTCAGGCCGTCCACGACATAGAGGTCGTTGAGCTCGCGGCCGTAGCTGTAGGCATACGACCTCCCGTCCAGGGTTTCTACGATGCCCATGTAGCCGATGACGCCCGCGGGGTCGGCGGGCCGGTACTCGCGCCAGGCCGTCCTCCTGCCGGTGATGGGGTCCAGCCGGAACACCTTGTGGACGCGGTCTTCTCGCCGAACCACGCACAGGGCGCGCCCGCCGTCGCACCAGCGGGGGACTTCGTCATCCGGTTCCAGGCCAACGATCGGTCGCGTCTCGTGGCCTGCGACCTGAAAGAAGACTCCGCTCCCCTGCGTGTCTCGGCAAATCAACGTCGTGCCGTCTGGAGAGAGGCCTTCGCACCTCATTCCCGCCGGCGTCACGGGGCGCGGGCGACCGCCGGCGACGTCCTGAACGAAAGTCCTCGCTTCGTGACCCTGTTCATGGGCCAAGAGAAAGAGCTGCTTTCCATCCGGGGCCCAGGCCGTGAGGACCTCGTACTCGATCCCTTCGCCGCTCAGTACTCGTGTCTCCCCGGGGCCGGTGGGGAACAAGCTGAGGCGATCGAGGGGCGGCTTCACGGGAAGCGCCGCCACCCATTTCGCATCCGGAGAGATCAGGGACGGCCAGCCTTCGCCGATCCTCACCGCCGGCGAGCCGTCGGTCTTGCGGACATAAAGAGACGCGTCGTCCACGACGCCGTCGGAGTCGGAGAAGAGCAGGAGCTTTCCGTCGGCCGAGAGACCCCTCGCGACGGACGACTCGTGCCACGAGAGGTTGCGCTCCCGGCTCTCGCCCGGCGCGCGGCCGAAGATCTCAGAACGTTCTGTGCCGATGGCCATCAGCACGCGCCCGTCCCGGGCGATGTCGTACAGGTGGGCCAGGGCGGGCAGGCGCATCACGACGCGCTCACGTCCGGACAGGCTGACGGCATGAAGCCCGCGACCGCCCTGCGTCGTGGCCGTGAACCAGACCTCCGTGCCGTCCGGTGACCAGGCGAGCTCGCCGAACCAGCCGCTCGAAAGCACCGTCTTCCTTCCTTCAGGGTCGAAGACGGTCACGTTGTCGTCCGTGCGATTCCCTCCGGTGACGATGGCGATGCGCTCCCCTCTGGGCGACACCCGGATGGATTCGATCCACTCCGTCTCGTAGAGGATCCTTCCGATCGGGAACTCCAGCCGGACCTTCCCACCCGTGATGCGGGCGACCGCCAGTTGTTTGCCGTCTGGCGACCAATCGGCGGCGATGACCCGTTGCATCACGTCGCGCGGCGCCCCGCCGGCCAACTGCACGCGGGCGAGCAGGCCGTGACGCGTGTGCCCCGGCTCCTCGGGATGCAGGATCGCCATCTCCCCGGCCGAGGAAACGGACGCGATGTTCGCGCCCGGCAGATCGAGCGCGCTCGACTCGCGCCCCTCGATACGTGTCGAGAAGAGCTGAACCGAGTGCCCCTCCCACTCGGCGCCATAGATCACGGTGCGACCGTCCGACGTCATCCGCGCCGAAGTGACGCGCCCGCGTCGGGACGTCAGGCGTTGGAACGACGGGACGGGCTTCTCCCCCCGGGCCTTGCCCAGCCAGAAGCCGAGGCCCGGCAGGGCCAGAAGCCCCAGGGCGAGCAGCGCAGCCACGGCTCGCCGTCGAAGTGGCGGGCCCACGAGCGGAGGGTCGGCCGGCCCTGACGCCCAGGGGCCTGACAGCGCTTCGAGCGCGAGGGCGAGGTCGTGGGCCGAATGGAAGCGCTCCTGCGGCTTTTTCTCGAGGCAGCGTCTGGCGAGACGCTCCAATGCGGAAGGCACCGGCCGAGCGGCATCCGCGAGCTCGGGTGGGTCTTCCTTCAGAATCGCGTTCATCGTCTCGACCGCGGTGACCCCTTTGAATGCGCGCTTCGCCCCGAGCATCTCGAAGAGCACGGCACCGAAGGAGAAGATGTCGGAACGTTGGTCGGACGGGAACCCTTGCACCTGCTCGGGAGACATGTAGCCGACCGTGCCCATCACCGTCCCCGGACTGGTCAGGGAGGCGGTCGTCGGGGTGCCCGTGTCCTCCGCCCGAGATTCCGAGGGCCGGGTCAGCTTGGCCAGACCGAAGTCGAGGATCTTGGCCCGGCCGTCCTTGGTGACGAACAGGTTCTCGGGCTTGAGGTCGCGGTGGACAATGCCCTTCTCGTGGGCTGCGGCGAGGCCGCGCGCGATCTGGACCGCATAGTCCACCGCCTTGCGCAGCGGCAGGACCTCGCTTTCCAGCGTCGAGCGCAGCGTCGTTCCCTCGAGCAGCTCGGACACGAGGTAGGGAGAGCCGTCGTATGTCCCCACGTCGAAGATGGTGAGCAGGTTGGGGTGATTGAGCGAGCCTGCGGCGCGGGCCTCGTCCTCGAACCGACGCAGCCGGTCCTCGTCCTGCGCAAACGCGCCGGCAAGCACCTTCACGGCGACGTCGCGCCCGAGCCGCGCATCCCGGGCGCGGTGGACTTCACCCATGCCGCCCGCTCCCAGGGGGGAGACGATCTCGTACGGCCCGAGCCTCGTGCCGGGCGTCAGCGACATCTTGGGTTCCTATCCGGCCATCAGGAGTGTAACGCGGTCGAGAATGCCACGAGTCTCCACCCGTGGGTCCGTACTCTGGATCGGACCGTGGAACCGTCGGTCCTCGCAAAGAGCCGCCGGCTCCTTCGCGGCCGCCAATCAAAATGCCTGTCGCTTATCGGTCGGTTATCGGTCCGCCTGCAAGATGCCATGCGGTCGATGTACTGGATCACCGCCAGCGTCACCGCGAACACGACCACGAAGTAGCGGGTGCGTGTCGGCGCCGGCTGCGGCCGGCCACCGCGCTCGCTGCGCTGCGGTTGTCGGGGAGCATGTGGCGGGGATTCTGCCACACGACCGCGTCTCGCGGCTGGTACAGCCGGGGCGTCTCACGAGCAGGCTCTGTGGCAGATGTCACGCGGCCCTGAGCGGTCGGAATAAAGAGCGGCAGCTATCGCATGACCTGCGTCTCGCGCGGACGAACGCCACACGGCCCGAACCACGAGAGCTGTCGCGGCCAGGAACCCCATCGTCGTCAGCGTGAAGCTGATGGCCGCCGGGAGAGGGAAGCGGCGGCCTGTCTCCAGGCGCGGCGAGACTCCCGACCGGGAGGAGAAGCGTGATCGCGAGCACCCACGCCCGGGCGAGGGTGAACGCGAGCACGAAGCCTCGGGGAAGGGAAGAAGGCGGCGACCGGCCACCCGCTGCTGCTCGGCATCACCAAGGCATCGCTCAGCACCGATTCGTTCATCTCGGCAGCGAGCTTCCAGGAAACGACGCGGGTGCTGACCGAGGCCGCGATCAGCGGCAAGGTCGACCACCTGCGGGGCCTGAAGGAGAACGTCATCATGGGCCGCCTGATCCCCGCCGGAACGGGGATGGAGTTCTACCGGAAGATCAAGATCCCCGACGAGGTGATCGAGGGCCTGGGCGAGGGCGGCATGGAAGGCGAGTACACCGCCGAGTACCTTGTCGAGCCCGAGCACATCCGCGAAGGTGTCGCCGAGGTATAGCCGACGGACTCACCGCCAAACGCTACAGGCGTAACGGAGGGCCGCCCGCGTCGCGAGACGTAGGCGGCCCTTCGTGTTTCGTGGCAGGTACGCTCGTCTCCCCCAGGGCTCTCACGGCCCTGATGTGGCCGGTCGTTGGCACAGACTCGATCTGTCGTCGGGAGGTCCGGTCGCGAGGCAGGCTTCCCTTGACGCCGGTGCCTCTGCCCCCGGCTTGGGCTGGGCGTGGAGATCACCTGCCGGGTCTACCGGCCGAGACGGCCGCGGGAGTCGCCGCTCTATCGGCTCGTGGAGCAACACGTCGACCGCGGGAGATCTCCTTCAGTGGCATCCACATCTACACATCATCACCACCGATGGAGGCCGCGCCAGAGACGGCTCATGGTCCACGCTGGTGCAATGGGACGCCGGCCAGCTGATGCGGCTGTTCCGCGAGCGACTGCTCTCTCACTCAAGAAGCTGGTCTACCTCGACGGCCAGCAAGCGGTTGTCTATCGCTCGCGGATGAACCCCTCCTTGGGCCGAAACTTCGAGGCGCTGGATCCGCTCGAGTGGCTCGCCCGCACGAGCGAGCACATCCCCGATCCCGGTCAGCACCGAACTCTCTTCTACGGCGAGTACTCGTGTCGCGTCAGGGGTACGCCCGACCTCGGCGCCCCCGCAGCCACCGTGGAAGAGCCGCTCAGGCGCCGGTGCCCTGCCAGCTGGGCCAGGATGATTGCGAAGGTCTACCAGGTGGATCCGCTCGTCTGCACCCGCTGCGGCCAGCGCATGAGCGTCCTCGCCTTCGTGAGCGATCAGCAGTCCATCAACAGAATCCTCGATCACCGCGGTCTGCGGTCGCCGGGGCAGAGCCGGCCCCCGCCTGCTCGCGAGATCCTCCGCGTCGCCGAGCACGGCGAGGGTTGGGGGCCGCTTGACCGCGCTCATGGCGTCAGTCTACCAACAACTCACGGCTGCGGCTCGAGCCGATGCGCTAGCGCTACTCGGATTGGCGCTCGTCGAGGAGCAGGCGCCGCAGCGTGCGCAGGTCATTCAAGAGCCGTTGGCTGCTCGTGACGTGTGCCTGCAGCTTCTCGAGCTTGAAGGCGACGAGCTGGAGGGCGTCCACTCGGCGCGACGCGCCCTGGGCGCGGCCGCCGCGATGTCGTCCCTCACGGACTCTCCCGCCTCGGCGATGGCCTCGGCGAGGAGCCGAACATACTCGTGTGCCCCCTCGACGGTGTCGAAGGGCAGCCGCGACGGCGCCTCCATCCTCCGAGTCTAGTCTGCGCTGCTGATTGGCTGCTGTGTCAACCGATGCTCGTTCCCGAGGCACTTCACTTTTCTCGATCCCGCGGGACGGGTGCAGGCTAAGATTCCGGCATCCGCGCAGGACTCGGGCATTCGACGCCAGGAGGGAAGTGAGATGCGCGCCTTTCGCTTCGTGATCGGTGCTCCGCCGGCCCTCGTCACGCTCATGGGCCTCGTGCCGCCGCTCGCCTTCGCCCAGGCGAAGGCGCCCGATGCCCGCGCCGGCAGGGGCTTGATCGCGACGCCGGTCCACTCCGAGCAGGAGGACCGTGCGCTGCTTTCGCTCTTCGAGGGCCTGCGTGTCGCGGACGCCACCGACGGCATGGACGCAATCGGGCTCCAGAACGTCGGCCTAATGGACCCCGAGATCCGGGCGCTCTGGAAGGACCACCAGGCTTTCACCCACCGCTTCATCGGGATCGCGGTCACCGCGCGCTACGTGCCGACGCAGCGGGCGGCCGCCGGCAGGCGCACCGTGGAGGACTACGACAAGTGGGCGGGCGACTGGTACGACACGCTCTCGCCGGAGCCGTTCCAGGAGCTGTTGCGCCCGGGCTCGGCCCTCGTGATCGACGACGCCGAGCGGGCCGACGTGGGCTCGATCGGCTCGAACAACATCCTCGCCTGGAAGAGCCGCGGGATGGTCGGCGTGGTGACCAACGCGACCGCGCGCGACACCGACGAGATCGTCACCGAGAGGGTGCCGCTCTACTTCCGCCGTCCCGGGCGAGGCATCCGGCCCGGGCGCAACGAGATCGAGTCGGTGAACCGTCCGATCGTGTGCGGCGGGGTGCTGGTCGTGCCGGGCGACGTGATCGTGGCCGACGGCGACGGCGTCCTCGTGGTCCCGCGCGGGGTGGCGCCGGACGTGGCCCGTTACGCGCGGCGCATCCTCGATGAGGACAAGGAAGGTCGACGGCGGCTCTACGAAAAGCTCGGGCTTCCGAAGGACAAGTCGGTAGAGCCTTGACGGCAGGCGCCTACTGTAGCGCCAGTGCGGATCGCGCCGCTCTGGCCGTCGAGCACCTTGACGACACCGGCGCTCGCCCTGTCGAGATCCAGGTACGGGTCGTCGCGGTGCGGAAGGTCGTAGCGCGCGAACGTGTAGACGAACGCCGCATCGACGCCCTCGGCGGCGAACACGTCACGGGTCGGGGCCGGTCCGGAAGGGCGGCGGCTTCATCGTCGCAATGCAGCTCGTGTCGAGGCGGGCAGGGTCGGGATCGTCGAAGAACGCATTCGCCAGGCGAAGGTAGCAGTCCATGTGGCTGAGGCCGGCGGGGAAGTGGGTCAGGCCCTCGATCAGGACCACGCGCGAGCCGGTGAGGCGGCTCGCCAGGCTGCTCGCGACCTCCGGCGGCGTCACGTAGTCGGCCGTTCCGTTGAGGAACAGCACGGGGAGCGAGGAGCGCGGCGGGTCGAGCTGGCGCAGGTCCAGCCTGGCGTGGGGCCACTCGGCGCAGGCGCGTCTCTGCTGCGACACCCGATAGTCTCCGAGGAATGTGCCTTGCGCCGCCGCGGCCGCCTCCGCGTCCGTGATGCGTGAAGTGCCCTCCGCGCAGACGAGGGACAAGTAGAGGCCCTCGGCAAACGGACTCGGCTCGTCGAGAGACAGCCGGTCGAGGAACGGCGCGAAGTCACCCTCTGCCATCCGGTGGATCACGAACGGGACATCCCAGGGCTTCCCGCCGAGGATTCCGCGGAAGGCCTCGCCGAAAACGTCGCGTCGGATCTCGACTTCCTTCGTGCGACCCTGAGCGTCCGCGCGCGAGACACGGATCGGGGCGCCTCCCAGGCGCGCCAGCACCTGCGTCCAGTCGCGCTTCAGCTGCGGGTGGGTCGATGCGCACGCCGCGTCGGCCGCGCACCGCTCGAACACGTGATCGAGAGCGCGCTGCGCCGCCCGAGCGTGGTCGAGAGGCATCTTCGCGTCGGGGGCGGCGGCGCTCAGCAGCACGATGCTTCGGACGTGCTGCGGGAAGAGCCGGAGGTAGGTCTGCGCCAGCACCGTCCCGTAGGACAGCCCTTCGAGGTTGATGCGGTCGTAACCTAGAGCGGCCCGCACCGCGTCCACGTCCCGGGCCAGGCTTGCCGACGTGTACTGCCTCAGGTCGGCACGAGCCGCCAGACGGTCCCGGCAGGCCCGCACCTTCTCGAGCGGGTACATCTCCTTGAGCGGTCCCTGGGCCTCGAGCTCCGGACAGCGCAGCGGCGACGAGTGTCCGGTGCCCCGCGGGTCCACGAGGACGACGTCCCGGTGCTCCCTGTAGACCGAGTCGTCGCTGCCGTCGCGCAGGAGGTCGGGCGCCCAGTCGGTGACGCCGAGACCGGGCCCGCCAGCGAACTCGAACATGGGGACGGATCCGGGCTTGGGGTGAGCGGCCGGGACCACGACGACGTGAAGGCCGATCGAGCGTCCTTCCGGACGATCCCAGTTCTCGGGAACGCCCAAGGTCCCGCAGCGAGCCTGCGGCGGCGCGTCGTCCTTCTCCGTGCAGGGGAAGAGCTGGAGCGTCGGGCCCGCGGCCGCGCCGAGGATCAGCGACAGGAAGGCCGGGACCGGCAGCATGAGTGAGCTGATTCTACCCGCTCGACTGCGGAGTCCAGGCCGGAAGCCCCCGCCGGGACCCGTCGCGCCAGGTCGGGAACCCGGGCTGCCATCCCAGGCCCCGCTTCGCCCTCGCGTTCGAGGAGCCGCAGGCGCGGGCCATCGCCTCGCACACCCACCCAGTTGGGCCACCGAGGCCATTCATCCCCCCATGACGAACACGAGCCGCGCATAAAACTACCTACGGATCACCACGAGGACTCCCATCAGCGACACTCCTTTCGCCCGTTGGCGGGCATTCAATCCTCCCCGAGCGCGCCCAGCGCTGGATGACCATCGCCCTAGACTCGGCGTGGCTCGCCGATGGCTTCGATGCCGCTGGTGTCGGGGAGCCGCAGGTCGCCCTCACTCACAGCGGAGCGCTTCCGCGGGATCGATCCGCGCGGCGCGGCGGGCCGGCAGGTAGCAGGCGAGGAGCGCGACCGCGGCGAGCGCGGTCACGGCACACAGGAGCGCCGGGACGTCCGAGGGTCCGACGCCGAAGAGCAGCGAGCGCAGCAGCCGGGCGGCCGCGAAGGCTCCCACGAGACCGATCGCCGCTCCGGCGGCGGCCGTCGCCATGCCCTGGCGCACGACGAGTGCCAGCACCTCGCGCGGTCGCGCACCGAGCGCGAGGCGGATGCCGATCTCGCGACGCCTTTCGCCGACCGCGTGGCTCATCACGCCGTAGATGCCGACCGCGGCCAGCGCCAGGGCCAGCGCGGAGAACGCCCCGAGCAGCAGCAGGTAGAAGCGCGGCCGCGCCACGGACTCGGCCACGCGCTCGTCCATCGTGCGCCGATCGAAGGCGGGGACCTCCGGGTCCAGCGCCGCGAGCTGGGCCACTGCGGAGCGCGTCAGCGCCGCCGGGTCGCCCGAGGCGCGCACGGCGACACTCATGAAGCCGACCGGGAATTGCCTGTGGCAGACGAACGTCTCGGGCCGCGCGTCGGCCTCGAGGCCGAAGTCCTTCGCGTTGCGCACGACGCCCACCACCTCGCCACCGAGGCGGCCGCGTCCCAGGCCCATGCTGGTGCCGACGCTCAGCCGGTGGCCGATCGGGTCCTGCCCCGGCCACAGCAGGCGTGCCGCGGCCTCGTTCACCACAACGACGGGGGGCGCGCCCGCGCGGTCCGCGTCGGTGAAGACGCGGCCCTTCACGACGCCGAGGCTCATGGCACGGAAGTAGCCCGGGGTGGCGACCCGCAGCTGCGTCGAGAGGCGGTCGTCCTCGCCGCCCTCGAGCCTGCGTCCGTCGAGCTCGTAGGCCGAGATGCCGAAGCGGAAGCCGCTCAGCGGCAGCCCGAACACCGCTCCCGCCGACCGCACGCCAGGCAGCCCGCGCAGCCGGTCGAGCAGCTCCGCGTAGAAGGCTTCCGCCTGCTCCGGCTTGCCGTAGCGCGCGTCCGGCAACGACGTGCTGAACGTCAGCGTGTGAGCGGGCTCGAAGCCGGGGTCGACGCTCACGAGCGCCGCGAAGCTGCGCGCCAGCAGCGAAGCGCCCGCGAGCAGGGTGACCGCGAGCGCCATCTCCGCCACCACCAGGCCGAAGCGGGTGCGTTGCGCGCGCTGGCCGGCCGTGAGGCCCCGGCCCTCGCCGCGCAGCGCCTCCTGCAGCTGCGGGCGGCTCGCGATCTGCCACGCCGGCAGCAGCGCCGACAGCAGCGCCGCCGCGAGCGAGACGGCGGCGGTGAAGGCGAGTACGGCGCCGTCGATGCGCACCTCGTCGATGCGCGGCATGTCGACCGGCTGCAGCGTCCGCAGCAGCGGCAGGCTCCAGCTCGCGAGCGCCAATCCCACCCCGCCGCCGGCGAGGCCGAGCAGCAGGCTCTCGGCCGCGACGCCGCGCACGAGCTGCAAGCGGCCGGCGCCGAGGGCCGCGCGCACGGCGAGCTCGCGCTCCCGTTGGCGCGCGCGGGCGAGGCCCAGGCTCGCCACGTTCGTGCAGGCGATCAGCAGCACCAGCCCGACGGCCCCGAGCAGGATCTGGAGCGCCGTGGCGAGGCTGCCCACGAGCGACTCCTGCAGCGGCACGGGCAGCGCGCTCGCGTCCCGGTTCGTGTCGGGATAGGCCCGGGCCAGGCGCGCGGCAATCGTGCGCATCTGGCTCTGCGCGGCGGGGAGCGAGACGCCGGGGCGCAGCCGCCCGAGCACGTCCAGGTAGTGCGCGCCGCGCTGGGTCGTGAGCTCGCGCTCGGTGAAGGCGAGCGGCACCCAGAGCTCGGCGTCGCGCGGGTACTCCGCGCCGCGCGGCATCACTCCCACCACCTGGTAGCTCTCGCCCTCGATCCGGATCGGGCGACCGACGACGGCCGGGTCGCCGCCGAAGCGACGCTGCCAGAGGCCGTGTCCCAGGAGCGCCACGTGCGTCTGCCCGACGACGCCCTCGGCGGCGAGTAAGTCCCTGCCGAGCGCTGGCCGCACGCCGAGCACGCCGAAGAAGTTCGGGGTGACCGTCGCTCCGGCGATCTGCTCGGCCGGCCCGCTGCCGCTGCTCAAGGCGAGCGACGTCGTGGGGTTGATCGCGGCCAGTCCGTCGAACACGTCGCTCTGGTCCCGCCAGTCGACGTAATCCGGTGGCGACACCGACCCGCGCACCCCGCCGCGCACCTCGACCACGTCGACCAGCCGCTGCGGGGCGGCGAAGGGCAGCGGGCGCAGCAGCACGGCGTTCACGACGCTGAATATCGTCGTGTTGGCGCCGACGCCGAGGGCCAGGGTCAGGATCGCGACCGCCGCGAAGCCCTTGTTGTGGCGCAGAAGTCGGAGCGCGAAACGCAGGTCGTCGAGCACAGGGCCTCCCATCGGAAGACGGGCCGCGCGCGGCACACGCCCTCCGACCTGCGTTCCCGAGCAACCGGCGTACCAGCGGTCCGTCCGCCCGAGAGCGCGCTCTGCCCGTTCGGCTTGGAGGGCGCGTCCGCGCTGCCGCGAGAACGGGCGCGTCCGTTGCTGGGAACCCGGCGTCCCAGGAACGCGCGTTCGCTCTCGGACGGCGGCCGGCCGGGCGGACCGGAGGGCGACAGCAGGCCGAGTCTCGAGTGTCCGGCGCGGCGCGGTAGACTCGAAGGGCGCATCCTGACGTCGCGCCGCGTCCCCACACGGAAAGGTGCACTGATGCAGAAGGTCCACTCGCTGACGCTGCTGGCCCTGCTTCCCGTTGGCTTCGCCATCGCCCAGCCGACATCAGCTCCGAAGCTGCCCGAGATCGACGGCAAGGCGATCATGGGGCACATCGAGGTGCTGGCCTCCGACGCGTTCGAGGGTCGCGCGCCCGGCACGGCCGGCGAGGAGAAGACGGTCGCGTACCTCATCGAGCAGGCGAAGAAGATCGGCCTTCAGCCGGGCAACCCGGACGGCACGTACGTCCAGAAAGTGCCTCTCGTCGGGATCACCACCGTGCCCTCCGGCCCGCTCACCTTCGCCAAAGGCGAGAAGAAGCTCGAGCTCGCCTGGCGCGACGACGCGGTCGTGTGGACGAAGCACGTCGCCGACTCGGCCTCGATCGACGGCTCCGAGGTGGTCTTCGCGGGCTACGGCGTCGAGGCGCCGGAGTTCGGCTGGGACGACTACAAGGGCGTCGACGTGAAGGGCAAGACGGTGCTGATGCTCGTGAACGATCCGCCAGTCCCGGATCCGAAGCACCCGCAGGCGCTCGACCCGAAGGTCTTCGGTGGCAAGGCGATGACCTACTACGGGCGCTGGACGTACAAGTACGAGGAAGGCGCGCGCCGCGGGGCCGCGGCGGTGATCCTGATCCACGAGACCGGCCCCGCCGGCTACCCGTTCTCGGTGGTGCAGGGCCGCACGGCCGAGCAGTTCGACCTCGTGACGCCCGACAAGAACATGGGACGCGCCGAGCTCGAGGGCTGGATCACGCTCGACAAGGCGAGGGCGCTCTTCGCCATGGCGGGCCAGGACTTCGACGCGCTCAAGGCGCGCGCCGCCAGCCGCGAGTTCCGCCCGGTGCCGTTCGGAGTGATGGCGTCGATGAAGATCGGCAACAAGCTGCGCACGATCGACTCGAAGAACGTGGTCGCGAAGCTGGCCGGCAGCGACCCGGCGCTGCGCGACGAGTACGTCGTCTACACCGCGCACTGGGACCACTTCGGGATCGGACAGCCCGTCGACGGCGACGCGATCTACAACGGCGCGCTCGACAACGCGAGCGGCTGCGCCGGGCTGCTCGAGGTCGCGCGCGCCTTCACGCTCGCGAAGCCGCAGCCCCGCCGCTCGATCCTGTTCCTGTGGGTGACGGCGGAGGAGCAGGGCCTGCTCGGCTCGGAGTACTACTCGGTGACGCCGCTCTACCCGCTCGCGAAGACGGTGGCCAACGTCAACATGGACGTGATCGACATGTACGGCCGCACGAAGGACGTCGAGATCCGGGGCTGGGGCGCCTCCGACCTCGACACGGTCGCTCGCGAGGTGGCGGCCGCCCAGGGGCGCGTGATCCGGCCCGAGGCCGAGCCCGAGAAGGGCTTCTACTACCGCTCCGACCACTTCAACTTCGCGAAGCAGGGCGTCCCTGCGCTCGACGCCGCTGCCGGCGTCGCCTACGAAGGCCGACCGGAGGGCTGGGGCCAAAACAAGCGCGACGAGTACACCGCGAAGTACTACCACTCGCCCCAGGACGACATCAAACCCGACTGGGTGACGAGCGGTGCCGTCCAGGACTGCGAGTTCTACCTCGGCGTCGGCTACCAGGTGGCGAACGCGGACAGGATTCCCGAGTGGGCGCCCGGAAGCGAGTTCCGGGCGACGCGCGAGAAGATGCTCGCCGGAAAGCGCTAGTCCTTTTTATCCGCCTGCACCTCCGCCTGCGCGCGCCTGCAGGCTATTCGGTGCGCAGCGCCTCCACGGGATTGACCGCGGCGGCCCGGCGCGCTGGGAGATAGCTGGCCAAGAGCGCTGCGCTCGCGAGCACGGTCGCGACGACGGCCAGTGTCGGCACGTCCCACGAGCGGACCCCAAAGAGCAGCCCCCGTAGCAGTCCGCCAGCCGCCACCGAAAGCACGAGGCCGGTGGCCGTGCCCAGGGCGACGAGCGCTCCCGCCTCTCCCAGCACCAGCTCGTAGACCGACCGCCGCTCGGCCCCGAGGGCGATGCGCACCCCGATCTCCCGGGTCCTCTGGGCCACCGAGTAGGCGATCACCCCGTAAAGACCGATCACTCCCAACAACAGGGCGAGCGCGGCGAAGCCGCCCACGAGCCAGGCCGAAGAGCGATGAAGGTACGCCGACTGCGAGAGGTGGATGCGGTCGTTCATGGTCTGGGCGGCGGTGATGACGATATTCGGATCGATGCCCCGGACGGCATCGGACAGTGCGGCGAGAGACGACGTCCCGGACTGTGCGCTTCGGACCACCAGGCCGAGAAAAGTGCCGGTGCTCTGGTTGAACGGGATATAGAGGACGGGCGGGATCGGAGCGTCGAGCGGACCCTGCCGGATGTCCGCCACGATCCCCACGATCTCGATGGGCACGGGCGGGTCCGAGAGGTAGGAGAGCTGCTGGCCGAGCGGGTCCTGGTCCGGGAAATGCATCCTGGCCATGGCCTCGTTGATGATGGCGACGTGCGGCTTCTTCAGGTCGTCGCTCTCGGTGAAGTAGCGCCCGCGTTTCAGGCTCGCTCCCAGAGCCGTGAAGTAGCCCGGGGTCACGTCGCGCTCGGGGCACTCGTTGTGCTCTCCGTGCCAGGGCCGGCCCAACACCCGGAACCATGTGGTGTTGCCGTTGCCGCCCACGGGAAGGCCGTTGGCCACCACCCCGGCCGCTTCGACACCCGGCAGGCCCAGGACGCGCCGATCGATCTCCCGCACCAGGGCGATGGCCTGGTCGTCCTCACCGTAGTCGGACGCAGGTGCGGCGATCTGCAGCGTGACCAGGCCTGCCGGCTGCAGGCCGAGGTCCACCTGAAGCAGGTGGTAGAGGCTCTTGCCGAGAAGCCCGGCACCGACCAGCAGCACCATGGCCATGGCCAGCTCCAGCACCACCAGTCGCGACCCGAGCCGGCGCCAAAGCGTTCCCGCCGAGCCGCGACTGCCTTCGGCGAGCCCTTCGCGAATCCCGGGCGAGGACAGGCGCAAGGAGGGGGTGATCGAGAAGAGCAACGCCGCGAGGAGCGCGATGACGCCGGCGAACGACAGCACGCGCAGGTTCAGGCCGAGATCCTGGAGGAACGGCATCGCGCCGAGCACGTTCGTGGGGATGAGACGGGTGAGGAGCCCTATGACCCATTCGGCGGCGGCGAGCCCCAGGGCCGTGCCGGCCAGCGAGAGCACGAGGCCCTCGGTCACGAACTGGGCGAGGAGGCGGGCCGAGGACGCCCCCATCGCGCTGCGCACGGCGACCTCTCGCTTGCGGCTCTCCGAGCGCACCAGCAGCAGGCCCATGACGTTCACGCCGGCGATGAGCAGCAGGAGGCCCGCCCCGCCCAGGAGCATCATCAAGGTCGGCCGGATGGTCCCCACGATCACCTCCGCCAGGGGAACGACCGTGCCACCCTGGCCGCGGTTGGAGTCGGGGTATTGGGCCTCCAGTGTCTGCGCGATCGCCTTCACGTCGGCGAGCGCCGCCTCCACGGTGGCGCCGTCCTTGAGCCGGCCCAGGCCGTAGAGCCCATGACAGCTCCTCCTGAGGTCGCAGCTGCCTTTGGCGTGCAGGGTGGTCCAGAACTCGGCCGGCTCGGCGGGAGCGAAATGAAAGTCCCGGGGCAGGACTCCGATGATGAGCGTGGGCTCTCCGCTCAGCACCACGGTCTGGCCCAGCACATCCTTGCGCCCTCCGTACCTCGTCTGCCACGCGCCGTAGCTCAGCAGGACCGTGCGCGGCGCCGTGAGCAGGTCCTCGCCTTCGCGGAAGTCGCGTCCGAGCACGGGTTTGACGCCCAGGGTGCGAAAGAACCCGTCGCTCACGCGGGCCCCGCTCGCCGGCTGCGCGCCATCCGCGGTGCTGAGCCGATAGCCGGTCTCGCTGAACACGTCCAGCGAGCTCAGGGAGTGGTTCATGCGCTTCCAGTCGAGGTAGTCGGGGTAGGAGAGGTTGCTCTGCGGAAAGAGTGCGACGGTCTCGAACACCCCCACGAGCCGGGAGGGGTCGTGGTAGGGCAAGGGCTTCAGCAGGGCGGCGTCCACGAAGGCGAAGATGGCGACGCTCGCGGCCGTGCCCAGGGCCAGCGTCAGGACCGCCGTGGTGGTGAATCCGGCGTGCTGGCGCAGCTGCCGCAGCGCGTAGCGACCGTCCCGCATCAGGTGCTCGAGGACGGGCAGCGTGCTTCGGTCGCGCCAGGCTTCCCTGGTGGGCTCGACCCCGCCCAGCTTCGAGAGGGCGTGCCTACGGGCCTCGTCCGGGGTCATGCCGGAGCGGACGTTGTCGTCGACGTGAAGCTGGAGATGGCTCTCGAGCTCGTCGCGGAGCTCGCGCTCGCGGCGCTCGCTCGGCAAGAGGCCGGCCGCTCGCCGCAGAAAGGCGCGCAGGCTCTTCATGCGCGGCCTCCCGAGGCCGCGAGGAAGCGCGCCAGGATCGCCGTCGTCTCCGCCCAGTCCCGGGTCTCGCGCTCGAGCTGCTTCTTTCCGGCGCGCGTGAGCTTGTAGAACTTGGCCCTGCGATTGTTCTCCGACAGTCCCCACTCGGAGCGGATCGAGCCTTCCTGCTCCAGCTTCAGCAGCGCCGGATAGAGCGTCCCGTAGTTCAGGCAGAGCCTGTTCCCGCTGGTCTGCTCGATGCGGCGAGCGATCCCATAGCCGTGGAGCGGCCCGAGCGACTCGATGGTCTTCAAAACCATCAAGGCCAGCGTTCCCTGCCAGACGTCCGTCTTGTCGCCCACCAAGCCTCCTATGGTCCCCCCAGAGGAAGCCTGTCACAATCCTCTATGGGAAGACAATAGGGCGAGCCGGCCCAGCGCCGCAGCGTCCGCCGTGGTCGTCGCGGGCGGCTTGGAAAGCGGCACGGCGCGATATCTAATCAGCCCATGCGCTCGCGAATCGCCTGCGTCCTGCTCGCCGCTGCCGCCGCCCCCGCCGCCGCCCAGCCCGCCTCGGCGCCCGCGCTCCAGCTGCGCTGGGAGCTCAAGGAGGACGTGTTCGACGGCCCGCGCGGCGCGTCGCTCGGGGCCTTCACGCTCACGAATCGCGACACGAAGCCGTTGCCGGGCAGCGGCTGGGCGATCTACTTCAACGCGCTCCACGAGCCGGACCCGGCGAGCGTCTCCGCCGGCTTCCGTCTCGAGCAGGTGACGGGCGGCCTGATGCGGCTCGTGCCCGGCGCCGGCTTCGCGGGCCTCCAGCCGGGCCAGAGCGTCGAGATCACGTACCGGACCGGCCTGCTGACGAACCGCAGCTTCGCGCCCACGGGCCCCTACGTGGTGTACGACGCGGCGCCCGAGACCGGGCGGCTGTTTCGCGAGTACACCGCGGTCCCGTTCGAGCGGCTCCCGCAGGGCGCGGGCCACGATCCGCGCGCCGTCTCGCCGGAGGCGCAGTACGCGCTCGACTCCGCGATCCGCGACATCCCGGCCGCCGAGCTCCCGCTCGTGTTCCCGACGGCCGTCCAGGAGCAGCGCGGGGACGGCGAGCTGCGCCTCGCCGCCCTGCCGGACCTCGTCGCCGGCGCGGACCTCAAGGGCGAGGCCGCCCTCGCGGCCGAGTACCTGAGCCCCTACTTCGGCAAGGGCCGGCCCGCGGCGACGGGCGCCGCGGGGGCCGTCGCCGCCTCGCTCAAGCTCGAGACGGGACTCGTCGAGGGCCAGAGCTCGCCGGAGGCCTACGAGCTCGTCGTCGACCCGAAGCAGGGCGTGCGCATCGTCGGCGCGTCGGCGGCGGGAGTCTTCTACGGGCTGCAGACGCTGCGCGGCCTGCTGCCGCCGCCCGCTCCCGGCAAGGGTCTCGTGCTACCGGCGCTGCGGGTCAAGGACGCGCCGCGCTTCGGCTACCGCGGCTTCATGCTCGACGTCGCGCGCAACTTCCACACCAAGGCGAGCGTGCTGCGCGTCGTCGACCTGCTGGCGCGCTACAAGCTGAACGCGCTACACCTGCACCTGACCGAGGACGAGGCCTGGCGCCTCGAGATCCCGAGCCTGCCCGAGCTGACGTCGGTCGGCGCCCGCCGCGGGCACACGCTCGACTCGAGCCGCTGGCTGCCGCCCATGTACGGGTCGGGGCCGGCGGTGGACCGGCCGTGGGGCAGCGGCTTCTACTCGCGCGCCGACTACGCCGAGATCCTGCGCTACGCCGCCGCGCGCCACGTCGAGGTGATCCCCGAGCTCGAGATGCCGGGCCACGCGCGCGCGGCGATCAAGGCGATGGAGGCGCGCGCCCGCGAGCGCGGCAAGGCGGGCGACCTCCCGGGCGCGAGGCAGTACCTGCTGAGCGACCCCGACGACCGCTCGCAGTACACCTCGGCCCAGGGCTACCACGACAACGTGATGAACCCCGCGCTCGAGTCCACCTACGCGTTCGTCGAGCGCGTGGTCTCCGACATCGTCGCGATGCACAAGGAGGCCGGTGTACCGCTGCGCAACCTCCACATGGGCGGCGACGAGGTGCCGGCCGGGGTGTGGGAGCGCTCGCCGGCCGTGCAGGCGTACCTGAAGCAGAAGGGTCTCGCGGGCGTCGACGACCTGTGGTTCGTGTTCTATGGCCGCGTCGCGGAGATCCTGAAGGCCCAGGGCCTGCCGCTCTCGGGCTGGGAGGAGATCGCCGCCCGCAAGACGCAGAAGGACGGCCAGCCACTCCTGATCCCGAACCCGGCCTTCGCCGAGCGCGGCTGGCGCGCCTACGTCTGGAACAACGTGCCCGGCTGGGGGGCGGAGGACCTCGCGTACCGGCTCGCAAACGGCGGCTTCAAGGTCGTGCTGTGCCCGGTCACCAACCTCTATTTCGACCTCGCCTGGAACCCGAACCCCGAGGAGCCCGGGCTCGACTGGGGCGGCTACGTGGACCTGCGGAAGCCCTTCCAGTTCATTCCGTTCGACTACTACAGGAACGTCCGGCTCGACCGTCGCGGCCAGCCGCTCGACGCTTCGGTCTTCGTCGGCAAGGACCGCCTGACCGAGTACGGCAAGGCGAACGTGCTGGGAATCCAGGGCGACCTCTGGTCGGAGACGCTCGGCGGAGACGGCCGCCTCGACTACATGCTCGTGCCCAAGCTGTTCGGCCTCGCCGAGCGCGCCTGGGCCGCGGATCCCGACTGGGCGCTCGAGCGCGACCTGCAGAAGTCGGAGCCGCTCTACCGCGAGGCCTGGTCCCGGTTCGTGAACGTCGTGGGCAAGCGCGAGCTGCCCCGGCTCGACCGCGAGCTGCCGGGCTTCCAGTACCGCATCCCGACGCCCGGCCTCAAGGCCGACGGCGCAGAGGTTCGGGCAAGCGTCGAGCTGCCGGGCTTCACGCTGCGCTACACGACCGACGGCAGCGAGCCGACGGCCCGCAGCCCCGAGCTGCGCGGCCCGATCCCGCTGAAGGGCAGCGTCCGCGTGGCCGCCTTCGACACCATCGGCCGCAAGGGGCACACGGCAACGCTCGCCGCGCCCTAGCCGGATCGAGCCCTACTCGTCGCGCAGAGCGGTCAACGGGTCGACGGCCGCTGCGCGGCGCGCCGGGACGTAGCACGCCAGGACGGCGGCCAGCAGCAGCACGATCGCCACCGCCGCAAACGTCGCCAGGTCCAGGCTCGGCACGCCCGGGAACATCCCCTGCATCGAACGGCCGACGCAGTAGGCGCCCAGGCAGCCGAGCGCCGTGCCGCCGAGCGCGGTCTTCATGCCGTCCTTCCAGGACCGGAGTCAGGGCACCCACGACATCGACCCTGCGCCTCCTTCGAGGCGCGCAGGCCAAAGGCGCCGTCCGTCCGTGGGACGGCGCGGTCCCACTCTCGTGACGCGCCGTCCTGGGCCTTGGATCGGGCGTCGAGCCGGCTACCGCTCGAGCACCAGCGTCGTGACGCTGGAGGCCGGCATCTCGAGCTGGAACGTGTTGTGAGCCGTGGGCGCGAGGGCGGGCCCCTTCACGACGGCGGGCGTCGCGGCGGTGATCTGGTAGCTCTGCCCGCGCGTCAGGTCGACCGGGTGCGAGATCGCGAGGAGCGCCGTGGTGGGCCCGGTGGCCTTGTTGATCGCGACGATCACCATGCGGTCGTCGCGGCCCTGGGCGACGCTCGCGTAGACCGAGGTGGCCTGCACGTCGCTGGTGGCCGCGGCAATGGCGGTGTCGCCGAAGCGGGAGAGCGCACCGTCGTAGTTGCAATAGGTCGCGAAGGCCGCGTCGATGAAGCGGCTGCCGCCGCCGAGCTTCCAGAGCGCCGCCGCAAAGAGCCCCTCGCGGCCGAAGATCCCGAGCACGTCCGCCTGCGCGATCGCGCCCGAGACGTGCTCGCCGCCCCCATAGTTGTACTCGGTGATCGCGAGGCGCGTTCCCGGGTAGGAAGCGGCGATCTTCTCGCGCATGCGGGGCAGCAGGCGGATCGCGCCCACGCCCGCGTCCTGCGAGATCCAGCTGGTCTCGACGTAGCCCGGGTCCCAGAGCGAGCGCGGGGCCTGGACGCGGGCGGCGGCCACGTCGGCCGCCCCGCTCGACTCGGTGATGCGCACGCCGCCGCCGCGCGCCTCGGGGTACCAGTGCAGGTCGAGCACGTCCAGGAGCCGGCGCCGGGCGCGGCCCTCGGCGTCGCGCAGCGAGGCGAGATAGAAGTCGAGGAAGTCGCGGCCATTGCGGTCGGGCGCGTCCTGCAGGCTCACGAAGCCGTTCCAGCCGTAGCTCACGGGGCCGAACACCAGAGCCTGCGGCGCGACGCCCTTGATCGCGCCGGCAAAGGCCGTCGTGCGCTCCGCGATCTCGGCATAGGTTATGGGCCCCGTCGGCCGGATGCGCGCGTGCGTGGAGGACCAGAGGTCGGGCTCGTTGTCGAGCGAGTAGAAGATCGTCCGCGCCGGGTCGCGCCGCGCGTCCAGGGCGGACTCGAGCCAGGCGACGAATTCGTCCTGGTAGACGACCTTGTCCTCGGTGTCGGGCGGGTACGCGAAGCCGCCGTCCTTCGCCGCCCGCGACTCGTCGAAGCGGACGTGGAGGTAGTCGGGCGTCTGGTTGACGTCGCCGCCGGGCGCCTTGTCGGCCGACACGTAGCCGGCGATCGGCACGGTGACGATCATCGAGGCGCCCGCGGCGAAGGCGCTCGCGACGTGCGGGCGCACGGCCTCGCCGGCGGTGTTGCCTCCGCCCAGGAAGGCGTCGTTCTGGTGCTGGAAGTCGGAGCCGGCGTTCGAGGCGTTGGTCTCCCAGTTGTAGGCCGTCCAGCGGTTGCCGCCGAGCCGTCCGAGCCGCAGGCCGCGCGCGCCGCCCGCCCCGACGTCCTCGTTCGTGCCGTAGATGAACGGCGAGATGGGCGAGCGGCCCGCCTGCGAGTCGATCGTGAAGCGCACGGAGCCGGCCGGGCCGGGAGCCGGCGTCGGGGTGGCCGCGCCCGGGGTCCCGGGCGTCGTCGGGCTGCTGCCGCCGTCGCCGCCGCAGGCGCACACGGCCAGGCCCCACAGGGCGAGCAGCACGCGCCTCGAAACCATCCCGTCAACCTAGCACGCCGGCGCTCGCGGTTGCCTTCGGCGACCGCGCGAGCCCAGAATACGCGGCACTTCAGGGAGGGTCGATGGGACGTCTGGTGCGAGGCGTGGCGCTCGCGCTGCTGCCGGCCGCGGTTGCCGCGGGGGAGCTGCAGGACGACCTGCGCGCGCGGCGCGCGCGCGTGATGGACGCGCTCGGGCCCGATTCGATCCTCGTCCACTGGAGCGCCCCGAGCCGCGTCTTCTCGCGCGACGTCGACTACGAATACCGCCAGGACAGCGACATGCTGTACCTCACCGGCGTCGAGCAGGAGGGCACGACGCTCGTGCTGCTGCCGGGCGACAAGACGAAGAAGAGCATCCTCTTCGTGAGCGACGCCGACCCGCGCCGCGAGCACCGCGAGGGGCACCTGCTCTCGAAGAAGGAGGCGCAGGAGGCGAGCGGCGTCGACGAGGTGCGCTTCGCGTCCGGCCTCGACGGCTTTCTCGCCGGCCTGATGAACGGCTACCCGCCGGGCGAGCGGCTCACCGAGTACACGGGCGAGTACGACGCGTTCTTCGAGGCGCTCAAGGGAGGAAAGGCGCGGCTCGCGGTCGTGTTCGGCCGCCGCCCCGGAGCGAGCGAGGAGCTGCCGCGGCCGTACGACTTCGCCGAGCGGATGCGGCAGCGCGTTCCGGGGCTCGCGCTGGTCGACGCCACTCCGATCGTCTGGGGCCTGCGCCAAGTGAAGACGCCCTACGAGCGCGCGGTGCTGCAGCGCAGCGCGGACGTCTCGGCCGAGGCCCACCGCGCCGCTATGCGCGCCGCGCGCCCCGGCCGCTACGAGTACGAGGTGGAGGCGGAGCTCGAGCGCGTCTACCAGCAGCGCGGCGCCCCGAGCTGGGGCTATCCCTCGATCGTCGGCAGCGGGCCCAACGCGACGGTCCTGCACTACGACCGCTCGCGGCGGCAGATGCAGAAAGGCGAGCTGCTGCTGATCGACGCCGCGGCCTTCTACGAGGGCATGACCGTCGACATCACGCGCGCCTGGCCGGTGGGCGGGAAGTACTCGAAGGAGCAGGCGGAGCTGTGGCGCCTGGTGCTGGCGGCGCAGGAAGCCGGCATGCAGGCCGCCGTGGCCGGCAACCACACGACCGACGTCGAGAAGGCGGCCGAGGAGGTGGTGAAGGCCGGGCTGCTGAAGCTCGGGCTGATCACCGACGCCGCGTCCAAGCAGGACCGCACCTGGTACACCCACGGCATCTGCCACTGGATCGGCATCGACGTCCACGACGTGGGCGACTACCGCCGGGCGCTCGAGCCGGGGATGGCGTTCGTGATCGAGCCCGGCCTCTACGTCCGCGAGCAGGCGCTCGAGGCGCTCGAGGACACGCCCGAGGACCGGGCGTTCAAGGAAAAGGTGCGGCCGGCGGTTGCCAGGTACAAGGACATCGGCGTGCGCGTCGAGGACTCGTTCCTGCTCACCGAAGCCGGCCTGGTGAGGCTCAGCGCGCGCGTGCCGCGCACGCTCGAGGAGATCGAGGCGTTCGTCGCCGGAAAAGACTGATCACTGGAGGACCCGATGCCCGTCGCCGCCTTCGAGCCGAAGTTCATGAAGATCGGCGTGCTGACCGCGGCGCTTCAGGAGCTGACGCCGCGCGAGAAGCGCGACAAGGACCCCGACCTCGCGATCGAGGAGTGGCTCGCGTTCGCGCGCGAGCTCGGCAGCGACTACATCCAGCTCTCGGCGGCGCTGCACCCCACGAAGTCCGACGTGCCGGCCGAGGCGATGCTCGACCCGGTCGCGAACACGCTCGACCTGCGCAAGCCCTTCGACAAGGAGCGCGCCCGGCGCGTCAAGGCGGCGCAGAAGGCGCATTCGATCGGCATCTCGGACATCGGCTACTTCGACAACATGCTGCACGACGACCCGCGCATCCGCAGGAAGAAGGTCGAGTTCATGAAGCGGGCGATGGACGCGGCCGTGCTGCTCGGGGTCGACGCCGTGTGCGGCTTCGTCGGCCGCAACCAGGAGCACTCGATGGACGAGAACCTGCTCGACTTCGAGCGTGTGTTCGTCCCGCTGCTCCAGTACGCGAAGGAGCGCAGGCTCACCTATCGCGTCGAGCAGTGCCCGATGCCGGGCTGGACCACGAACGACAACTGGCACAACCAGATCGCCTACACCCCGGGGACCTGGATCGCTCTGCACCGCATCTGCGAGAAGCACGGCGTCGGCGGCCAGTTCCGCATCCACTACGACCCCTCGCACGCGATCCTGATGGGGCAGGACACGCGCTCGCTCTTCCAGTACCTGAAGGACGAGGGCTACGACTTCCTGATCGGCGGCTTCCACGTGAAGGGGCAGGTGACCGACGCCAGGGGCGTCTCCGCCTGGGGCTACGGCGGGCAGACCGTCGAGCGCGGCGACTGGATCAAGGGCAAGCCGTCGCCGAAGCCGGCCGACCAGCTGAACGCCTGGAAGAAACAGACCGTGCTGTGCGAGCACGAGCTGCCCGGGACCGCGAAGCACGACCCGCTCGCCTACCTGCAGAACCGGACGGTGGACTGGCTCGACCACCAGCTCGCGGCGCGCGAGCTCTTGAAGCTCGACGTCGCCCACACGCACCTGGTGGTCGAGCACGAGTACCCGAAGGCGCGCATCCAGGACAAGGAGCGCCTCAAGCCGATCCTGCAGGGATCGATCGCCTTCACGCGCAAGATCGACGAGGCGGCGGCGTGCATGCACGCGCTCCAGGCCGGCGTGCTGAAGGCCCAGGGCATCCCGGTCCAGGGCATCGGCCGCCAGGCCTACAGGAGCTGAGCGGCGGCCGATGCGCGGTCGAGCCGCTCTCGTGCCGGCGCTGGCGCTGGCGGCTGCGGCAGCGGCCGGCGCAGAAGACTGGCCGCAGTGGCGCGGCCCGGCGGGCAACGGCGTCTCGGGAGAGACCGGGCTGCCCGTGAAGTGGAGCGCCCAGGAGACGGCCTGGAAGGCCGTGCTCGGCGGCCAGGGCGTGTCGTCTCCGATCGTCCTGGGCGACCGGGTGTTCGTGACGTCGCAGGCCGGGCGCGGTGCGCTGCGGCCCGGCACGCACCCGACGCTCGCCCGCGGGGAGGAGGCAAAGGACGAGAAGCCGCTCGAGGCCGACCCGGCGCAAGGCGCCTCCGGCAAGGTCGAGTTCCTGGTGGAGGCCTTCGCCCGCAAGGACGGCAAGCGGCTCTGGCAGTACCGGCTGCCCGCCGAGGGCGAGCTGCCGGAGGTCCACCAGAAGCACAACCTTGCGAGCGCCAGCCCGGTCACCGACGGCACTCGCGTCTTCGCCTGGTTCGGCAACGGACAGCTCGTGGCGCTCGGCCGCGACGGGCGCGTCGCCTGGCAGCGCCATCTCGGCAGGGACTACGGCCCCTACACGATCGCGTGGGGAGCGGGCAGCTCGCCCACGCTCGCCGGCGATCTCCTGATCCTGCTCTGCGACCACGAGCCGGCCTCGTACCTGCTCGCGCTCGACAAGAAGACCGGCAAGGAGCGCTGGAAAGTCGCGCGCACGAAGGGCTCGATCTCCTATAGCACTCCGACGCTCGTCCGCACGGCGAAGGGCGCCTCCGAGCTCGTCGTGAACTCGACGACCCGCATCGACGCGTACGACCCCAGGACGGGTGAGCTGCTCTGGTGGACAGGCGAGCCGCATCGCTTCGCGGTGCCGGTGCCCGCGTTCCAGGACGGTGTCCTCTACATGAGCCGCGGCTACCGGAGCGGGCCCTACATGGCGATCACCACCGGCGGCCGCGGCGACGTCAGCAAGACGCACTTGCGCTGGTTCGTGGCCTCGGGCGCGCCTTACGTGTCCTCGCTCGTCTACTACCAGGGGCTCGTCTACATGGCGAACGACGCGGGCGTCGCGAGCGTGATGGACGGCGCTACCGGCGAGCGCGTCTGGCAGGAGCGCATCGAGGGCATCTTCACGGCCTCGCCGGTCGCCGGCGACGGCAAGGTGTACCTCGTCAGCGAGACCGGCGACACGATCGTGCTGGCCGCCGGCCGCGAGCCGCGCGTCCTTGCCAGGAATTCGCTCGGCGAGCGGATCGTCGGGTCGCCGGCCGTCGCGCACGGCCAGCTCTTCCTGCGCAGCGACGCGCACCTGATCGCCGTCGGCAGAGCCTCGCACTGAGACAGGAGCCCGACATGAGACCTGCCGTAGCCGCCTTCCTGCTCCTCGGCCTCGCACCCCGAGCCCACGCGCAGGCGCCGTACGTGCTTCGCTCGCCCAACGGCCGCATCGAGGTCAGGATCGAGGCCCGCGAGCGCCTGCGCTTCGGCGTGAGCGTGGCCGCGGAGCGGCTGGTGGACGGCGCGACGCTGTCGCTCGACGTCGACCGGACCGTGCTCGGGGCCAGTCCGAAGGTACGCTCGGCGAAGACCGAGCGCGTCGACCGCGTGGTCGAGCCGCCAGTTGCGCGCCGGTTCTCGAAGCTCGCCGAGCGGTACAACGCGCTACGGCTCGAACTGCAGGGCGGCTACGCGGTCGCGTTCCGCGCCTACGACGATGGCGTCGCCTACCGCTTCGAGACGGCGCTGCCCCGGGCCGAGGTCAAGGTCTACTCGGAGGAGATGAAACTGCCCTTCGCCGGCGACTGGAGCGTGTACTTCCCGAAGGAAGACGGTTTCATGTCGCACAACGAGCGCAAGTACGCCTACCAGCCGCTGAAAGCCGTGCCGGCCGACGCGATCGCGAGCCTGCCGGCGGTGGTGGACGGTCCCCGCGGGATCAAGATCGCGGTGGCCGAGTCGGACGTCGTCGACTATCCGGGTCTCTGGCTGGCGGGCACGGGCACGAACGCGCTCGGAGCGACCTTCCCGGCCTATCCGCTCGAGGAGAAGCTGGAGCGCGACCGGGACGTGAAGGTGGTCCGGCGCGCGGACTACATCGCGGTGACCAAGGGCACGCGCACCTATCCCTGGCGCGTGCTGGGCATCGCGGAGACGGACGCCGATCTCCTCACGAGCTCGCTGCCCTACCTGCTCGAGCGGCCGTCCGAGATCGCCGACACCTCCTGGATCCGGCCGGGCAAGGTGGCCTGGGACTGGTGGAACGCCTGGAACCTGCACGGCGTCGGCTTCAAGTCGGGCGTCAACACCGAGACCTACCAGCACTACATCGACTTCGCCGCTCGCCACGGCATCGAGTACGTGATCCTCGACGAGGGCTGGTACGAGCTCGGCGACGTGCTCAAGGTGGTGCCGGCGCTCGACATGGACAAGCTGTCCGCCTACGCGCGCGAGAAGAAGGTCGGGCTCATCCTGTGGGTGGTCTGGAAGTCGCTCGAGGACAAGCTCGAGGCAGCGCTCGACCGCTACGAGCGCTGGGGCGTCAAGGGCGTGAAGGTGGACTTCATGCAGCGCGACGACCAGCCGCTCATGCGGTACTACGAGCGCGTCTGCCGGGAGGCCGCGAAGCGGAAGCTGCTCGTCGACTTCCACGGCGCGCAGCGCCCGGCTCTGCTCACGCGCACCTGGCCCAACCTGATCAGCACCGAGGGCGTGCTGGGGCTCGAGCACGTGAAGTGGAGCGACGCCACCGACCCCGAGCACGACGCGACGCTGCCCTTCACGCGCATGTACCTGGGGCCGATGGACTACACGCCGGGTGCGATGCGGAACGCGGCCGGGCGACGGCGCTTCGCCTCGATCTTCGAGGCGCCGATGAGCCTCGGCACGCGCGCGCACCAGCTCGCGCTCTACGTCGTCTTCGAGAGCCCGCTGCAGATGCTGGCGGACAGCCCCTCGGCCTACGAGGCCGAGCCCGAGATGATGGAGTTCCTGGGGCCGGTGCCTTCGGTGTGGGACGAGACGCGCGTGCTCCAGGCGAAGCTCGGCGACTCCGTCGCGCTGGCCCGGCGCAAGGGGCGCGACTTCTGGCTGGGCGCCATCACGGACTGGACCGAGCGCGACCTCTCGCTCGACCTGTCCTTCCTGCCCGAGGGCGCCTTCGAGCTCGACGCCTTCGCCGACGGCGTGAACGCGGACCGCTGGGGCGCCGACTACGAGCGCACGAAGACGCGCGTCGGCCGCACCACGCGCCTCTCGGTCCACATGGCACCCGGCGGCGGCTGGGCCGCCCGCCTGACGCCGACGCCGTGACGGGCCAGCGTCTCTCGAGGGATACTCGGCCGATGCAGCTCGGCCCCCTGGAGCAGCGGGTGCTCGACTACCTGTGGCGGCGGGACGCCCCGGCCTCGGTGCGCGAGGTGAAGCGCGAGGTCGGTCCGGAGCTCGCCTACACCACGCTCATGACGACGCTCGACCGCCTGTTCAAGAAGGGGCTGCTCGACCGCCGCCCCGACGGGCGCGCCTTCCGCTACTCGGCGCGCGCCTCGCGCGAGGCGTTCGGCGCCTCGCAGCTGCG
This sequence comes from uncultured Acidobacteriota bacterium, assembly GCA_963740655.1. GTDB lineage: Bacteria > Acidobacteriota > Vicinamibacteria > Fen-336 > Fen-336 > DATBSL01. The sequence goes on along the minus strand of CAVUFF010000006.1, from coordinate 284,914 downwards.
CTCGCTGCTGGCGCGCTTCTGGAGCCGGGGGGCGGAGCCCACGCCGCTGCTGTCGTCGCTCGTCGACGCGGTCGGGGATCACGACCGGGAGCTGCTGCCGGAGCTCGAGCGCCTCGTGCGCGAGAAGGACCGCGCGCTGCGTGCGAAGCGGAGGCGCCCGTGAGCTTCTGGCTGCTCGGCCTCGCCGTGCTGCTCGCGGTCCACTTCCTCGCGTCGGCGGGGGTGTCGCTCGCGGTCGTGGGCGTGGCGAAGGCGGCGCGGGCGCGCGTCGCGCGGCTTTCCGCGGAGGCGCGCGCCGGGCGGCTCTTCGCCCTGCTGCTCCTGCCTTCCGTGGCCGGTCTCGCCGGCGTCCTGCTCGCGGTGGTCGCCTGGCTGCTCTACGAGCCGCGGACGACGAGAGAGAGGCCCGGCGCGGCGCTCGTGGCGCTGGCGCTCGCCGGTCTCGTCGTGGTCGTCGCGCGCGCGGCGTCGGCCGCCGCCGACGCGCTGCGCACGCGCCGCGTGACGGCGGTCTTCCGCCGCGAGGGGCGCGAGGTCGGCGGTCTGCCGCTGCCCGCGTCGAGCGCGGCCTTCGCCTTCCCGGTCGCGTCGCTCGCGGGGCTCTGGCGCCCGCGCCTGCTGCTCGCAGACGGTGTCCTCGGCGCGCTCGGAAAGGACGAGCTCGACGCGGTGGTCGCGCACGAGCTCGCACATCTGCGCGCGCGCGACAACCTGAAGCGCCTGCTGCTCCGCACCTCGCTCGACCCCCTCGCCCTCACCCGGGCCGGGCGCCGCCTGCGGGCCGAGTTCCTGGGCGCCGCCGAGGCGGCCGCCGACGCACGCGCCTGCGAGCAGGTGGCAGCCACGGTGCTGGCGCGGGCGATCCTGAAGGTGGCGCGGCTGGTGCCGGCGGAGCGGCTGGCCCCGGACCTCGCGAGCTTCCACCTCGAGGGGAGCCTCGCCGCGCGGGTGCACGCGCTCGTGGACGGCCCGCCGGACGGCCGGCGTGGCCTCGCGGCCGTGCGGGCGCGGAGCGGCCGGGGAGCCAGGCTCGCGATCGGGCTGGTTCTGGCCACCGCCGGTCTGGCGAGCGGGCTCGGCGCGCTCCCCGCGCTGCACGAGGCCCTCGAGCGGCTCGTGCGGCTCCTGGGCTAGTGCCCTAGCGGGCGGCCAGCGTCTTCTTCACGCGCTCCGAGAACATCCCGAAGATCCGCCGCCCCTCGACCGACTCCTTCGAGATCCACTCGGCATTGCGGTAGGCGTTGGGGTTGAATTCCTTGCGGATCGAATCGAGGAACGGGGCGACCTTCGCCAGGACGTAGAGCCCCTCACCGTTGCTCTCGAGCCAGAAGTCGACGTTGACGATGCCGTGCTTCGCGAAGCCGTAGACCATCTCCCAGTAGGAGCCGACCTGGCGGTAGGCGGGGTTCAGCGGGTGGTCCGGCCTGGCGATCGCCTGGATGTCCTCGAACGTCTTCGGCCAGAACTTCTGATTGATGGCGGCGCGGCTCTCGCGCATCACGGGCTCGCGGCGCAGCTCGTAGACGCGGATCGCGAGCTCCGCGTCGTGGTGGTCGGGTGTTCCCTTGGGCATGCAGCGAGCTTAACCTAGGCCCCGGACGGCGGCGAAGCCACCGCGGCTCCCGAGGAGGACTTCCATGCTCACGATCACGCGCGATCTCGTGCTGCCCTGCACCGTCACGGGCTCCTGGCCGCGCCCGCGCTGGTTCGACGTGAGCCTGTGGGGCCGGCCGCTCGACACCTGCATGCTCGACGTGCGCTTCCGGGAGAAGTTCCAGGACGCGCTCACCACCGTGATCGGAGACGAGGAGCGCGCCGGGCTCGACATCCTGACCCACGGCGACCTGCACTGCGACGACGACCTGGCCGGTCGCGCCTGGCACCACTACCCGCTCCAGCGCTGGGCGGGCTTCGCCGGCGACCTGCTCCAGTCCGAGGAGACCCGCTCGCCGTGGCTGCGCTATCCGCCGGGCACGCTGCTGAACGAGATCTACACGGGCTGGCGCTGGCCGCGCGTGGTCGACAAGGTGGAGCACCGCCCGCTCGACTACCCGAAGCTGTGGCGCCTGGCGCAGGCGCGCAGCGTCAAGCCGGTCCGCTTCGGCACCTGCTGCTCTCAGGTCATGGGCCTGTTCCTCGACATCGACACGCCGAAGTACAAGGACAAGCGCGAGGTGCTCTGGGACATGGCGGCGGCGATGAACCAGGAGCTGCTGGCGCTGCGCGACGCCGGCTGCCGCGCGATCCAGGTCGAGGAGCCGACGCTCCACTTCTGGGCCAACACCTACGGCGCGAAGAGCGACGAGGTGAAGTTCATGGTCGAGTGCTACAACCGCGAGGTGGCGGGCCTCGACGACGTCGAGATCTGGATCCACACCTGCTGGGGCAACCCCAACATGCAGCGCGTGATCGACAACGCCAGCTACCGCGAGTCGTTCGAGCTCTACCTGCACGCCCTGCGGGGCGACGTGTGGACGGTCGAGATGACCGACCGCGACTTCGCCGAGATCGAGCTGTTCGGGCCGCTGAAGGGGCGGCTGCCCAAGAAGATCGCAGTCGGCACGGTGAGCCACCGCACGCTCCAGTGCGACCGCCCGGACGACGTCGCGGTCCGCATCCGCCGCGCGCTCGAGCACATCGCACCCGAGCAGCTCGTCGTCTCGAGCGACTGCGGCTTCGGCCGCCAGGGCGTGAACCGGGACATCGCGTTCTTCAAGACGACGGCCGTCGCGCAAGGGACGAACCTCGTGCGCCGCGAGCTCGGCCTGCCCCAGACGCGCGTGCCGGCGGCCGATCCGCGGCTGCAGACGGACATCGTTCCGAAGACCGCCGGCGGCTCCCGCCGCAGGCCCGGCGTCAGTCGTGGCGCAGGGCGCGGACCGGGTCGAGCCGCGCCGCGCGCCAGGCGGGCAGCAGGCAGGCGGCGAGGGTGACGCCACTCAGCACATGAAGCCGCCGTCGACCACGAGCGTGGTGCCGGTCGTGAACGCGGACTCGTCCGAGGCGAGGAACAGGTAGGCGGCCGCCATCTCCTCGGCCGTGCCAAGCCGGCCCATCGGCTGGCGCGCCACGAGCGCCGCCATGCCGGCGTCGCGGTCGGGGGCTTCCGCGAGCCGCTCGTCGATCCAGGGAGTGAGCGTCGTGCCGGGGCAGACCGCGTTCACGCGGATGCCGTCCTTGACGTGGTCGAGCGCCATCGCCTTGGTGAGGCCGACCACCGCGAACTTCGTCGTGACGTAGGCGGCGCGGTCCGCCACGGCGCGCAGGCCCGCGATCGAGCCGGCGTTGACGATCACGCCGCGCCTCCTGGGCACCATCACCGCGAGCGCGGCGCGCGACATCAGGTAGGTGCCCTTGACGTTCACCGACAGCAGCTTCTCGAAGTCGGCCTCGCCGGTGGTGAGCGCGGTGCCGGTCGTGCCGATCCCGGCGTTGTTCACCAGGATCTCGAGCGGGCCGAAGGCGGTCTCGGTCGAGCGCACCGCCGCGTCGCAGTCGGCCGCCAGCGAGACGTCGCACGCGACCGGCAGCGCCCGGCCGCCCTGCGCGACGGCCTCGGCGGCGACGGCCTCGGCCTTCTCGCGGCCGCGGTCGGCCACCGCGACGGTGGCGCCCTCGCGCGCGAACGCGAGCGCGGTCGCGCGGCCGATGCCGGAGCCGGCGCCCGTCACGATCACGACCTTGCCGCGGAAGCGCTGCGCTGCCATCGTCCCGGCCGGGATTGTATAGTCACGAGCGCGGGATGCGGTTTCGAGTCGTGATCGTCGCGGCGGCGCTGGTGCTCGGCTCTTGGCTCGCGCAGGCGCCGGGCGTGCGCGGGGCGGCAGGCGCCGGGGACGCCCTCGACCCGGCCACGCGGGAGATGGCGGCGCTCCTGCGCGAGCGCGCGGCGGCCGTCAACCCGGAGGCGCTGTCGCTCATCGTGAACGACAAGCGCGCCGAGCTCTTGAACGGCCTCCTGGCCCGCCCGATGCCCGTGGCCGAGCGGCTGCCGCTGCGCGGGCGCGCCGTGGTCGAGCTGGCGCAGGCGGGCCGGCCGCGCGACGCGCTCCGGGCGCTCGAGGCGCTCGAGCAGGACGCGCGCGAAAGCGACCCGGGCAACTGGCAGCGCTACCGTGCCGGCGCGCGCCTGGTCGAGGCGATGGCCTACATGCGGCTGGCCGAGGACGAGAACTGTCACGCGGCGCCGAGCCGCGACGCGTGCCTGCTGCCAATCCGCGGCGGCGGCGTCCACCAGCGCCGCGAGGGCGGTGAGGGGGCGGTGCGCGCGCTTCTCGAGGTGCTGAGCCAGGACCCGACCAGCCTGCGCGCGCGCTGGCTGCTCAACATCGCGAGCATGACGCTCGGCAAGTACCCAGACGGCGTTCCCGAGCGCTTCCGGATCCCGCCGTCCACGTTCGCGTCGGACTACCCGCTCGCGCGCTTCGACAACGTGGCGGCCGAGGCAGGCGTGGACTTCTCAGCGCTCGCCGGCGGCGCCGTGCTCGAGGACTTCGACGGCGACGGACGCCTCGACCTGATGTGGTCGGCGATGGGCTTCTCCGACGAGATGCGCTTCCTCCGGAACCGCGGCGACGGGACGTTCGAGGACCGCACGACCGAAGCCGGGCTCTCGGGCGAGACGGGCGGGCTCAACATGGTCCCCGCGGACTACGACAACGACGGCAACGTGGACGTGCTGGTGCTGCGCGGGGGCTGGCTCGGGTCGGAGGGCCGCTTCCCGGTCTCGCTGCTGCACAACGACGGCCACGGCCGCTTCCGCGACGTCACCAAGGCGGCGGGCCTGCTCGGGCACCTGGCGCCCACGCAGACCGCGGTCTTCTTCGACTTCGACGGCGACGGCCGGCTCGACCTCTTCGTCGGCAACGAGTCCGCCTGGATCCCCGACTTCGTGAGCCAGAGGCGCGCGGCCGACTCCTTCCCGTGCGAGCTCTACCACAACAACGGCGACGGGTCCTTCACGGAGATGGCGCGGGGAGCGGGGCTCGACGTCGTCGCGTTCGTGAAGGGAGCAGTGAGCGCCGACTACGACAACGACGGGTGGCCCGACCTCTACCTCTCGATCTGGGGCGCGCCCAACCGGCTCTATCACAACGACGGGACCGGTACGGGGCCGGGGAGCTGGCGCTTCACGGAGGTGGCGGCCAAAGCTGGCGTCACGCGGCCGGCCGAAAGCTTCGGCAGCTTCTTCTTCGACTACGACGACGACGGCTGGCCGGACCTGTTCGTGGCCGGCTACGGCAAGAAAGCGGGCATCCCGACTGTCGAGGACGTGGCGGCGGGCTACCTCGGTCTCCCGACTGAGGCCGAGCGCGACCGGCTCTACCGCAACCGCGGCGACGGCACGTTCGAGGACGTGTCGAAGGCTGTCGGCCTCGACAAGGTCACGGCCGGGATGGCGCTCAACTACGGCGACCTCGACGGCGACGGCTGGCTCGACTTCTACCTGGGCACCGGAACGCCGGACCTCGGGATGCTGGTGCCGAACCGGATGTTCCGCAACGACGCCGGCAAGCGCTTCCAGGAGGTCACGACCGCGGGGAACTTCGGCCACCTGCAGAAGGGGCACGCGATCGCCTTCGGCGACTACGACAACGACGGCGACCAGGACGTGTTCGAGCAGATGGGCGGCGCGTACCTCGGCGACACCGCGCGCAGCGCCCTCTACCGCAACCCCGGCAACGCCAACGCGTGGATCGGGCTCGAGCTCGAGGGCGCGCGCACGAACCGCCGCGGCGTCGGCGCGCGGATCGCGCTCGGCGTCGACGCGGGGGCAGGCGAGCGGGTGATCCACCGCACGGTCGGCAGCGGCGGCAGCTTCGGCGGCAACCCGATGCGGCAGGAGATCGGCCTCGGCAAGGCGAAGCGCGTCGCCTGGCTCGAGGTGCTGTGGCCCGCGACCGGCGAAAAGCAGCGGGTCACGGGCCTGCGGCCAGGGCACCGCTACCGGATCCGCGAAGGCAGCACCCGCGCGGACGAGGTCGTCTGGCCCAAGGCCACGGCCGCGACGGCCAGGCCCGTCGCGGCGCGCTGACGCGCGCTACTTCGGCGCCCGAACCTTCAGGACCTGGTCGGCCGCGACGTTGCGCAGCGTCGTCGTCTGCCGCGTCGGCCAGACGACCTTGAGCTCGCGGACGGTCGTCTCCGCTCCGAGGCCGAAGTGCACGCGGGCGTCCGACGCCGAGCCGTAGCCGACCGCGGTGTTGACCAAGTCGTGCTGCGTGCCGGCGGCGGTCACGAGCGTGAGCTGCGCGCCCATGCCATCGCGATTGCCCTTCACGCCCTCGACCGCGACGGACAGCCAGTGGTTCTTCGCCGGAGACACGTTGCGCCACAGCTCGAGCGCGCCGTCGACCGCGGTCACCACCACGTCGAGCCGGCCGTCGTTGTCGACGTCGCCCACGGCCGACCCGCGGTGGACCGCCTTCCTGGCGAAGGCGACGCCGGCCGTCGGGCCGCCGTCCACGAAGCGGCCCTGGTGGTCGTTCAGGAAGACGGCGTTCGGCATCGGCACGCGCGCGCCCCCCGCCCCGCGCGGGTCGAGGACGCCGGCGCAGGCCGCGAACAGGTCCTTGTAGCCGTCGTTGTTGAGGTCGACGATGGCGTTGCCCCAGCCGGTCCAGGGCCGCGTGAGCGTCGCGACACCCGTTCGGGCGCTCGCGTCCTCGAAGGCGGCGCCGACCGCGTTGTGGAAGAGCGGGAAGGTGTCGCCGGTGAGCGCCGTCAGGAACACGTCGGGCCGGCCGTCGCCGTCGATGTCGCGCGCGTCGACGCCCATCCCGGCGACGGGCTCGCCGCGGTCGGGCAGGGCGACGCCGCGCTCGAAGGCCGACTCGGTGAAGGTGCCGTCGCGGTTGTTCATGAACAGGAACGAGGGCACGGTGTCGTTCGCCACGAACACGTCGCTCCAGCCGTCGCCGTCGAAGTCGGCGACGCCGATTCCCATGCCCTTGCCGACGTGGGCGCGGATGCCGGAGGCGGCCGAGACGTCGCTGAAGCTGCCGTCGCCGTTGTTGTGGAAGAGCGAGTTCGGCAGGCCCTCGTAGTGCTCGGGCCGGCAGTAGTCGGGCGCCGTCGGGTCGCCGCAGCGCGGATCGGTGGCGCGGTCCCAGACGACGTAGTTGGAGACGAACAGGTCGAGCCGCCCGTCGCGGTCGTAGTCGAAGAACGCACCGGCGATCGCCCAGAGCGTGCCGTACTTCTCGTCGCGGCGCGCGAGGCCGGCGGCTTCGGTCACGTCCGTGAAGGTGCCGTCGCCGTTGTTGCGGAAGAGCGTGTTGCGGCGCAGGCCGGTCACGAACAGGTCGCTGTCGCCGTCGCTGTCGTAGTCGGCGGCGACGACGCCCAGGTCGTAGCCGCGGCCGGCGACGCCGGCTTTCTCGGTCACGTCCGTGAACGTGCCGTCGCCGCGGTTGTGGTACAGGCGGTTCCAGTAGCGGGGCTCGTTCTTCTCGAGCGTCTCGATCGGCGCGCCGTTCACGACGTAGACGTCCAGCCAGCCGTCGTTGTCGTAGTCGAAGAGTGCAACGCCCGCGACCATCGTCTCCGGCTGGTAGCGCCGCTCCGACCGGCTCGAGTGGGTGACGAAGCGGATCCCGCTCGCCTCGGCGCACTCGTCGAACACGACCGGGTCGACACCGGGGGGCAGCGCCATAGCGCCGGCGGCGAGCAGCAGGAGGAGAGAGGCTTTCGAGGCGGCGTGCAAGGCGGGACGACGCTAGCGTCCGCGCGCGGCGGGTGTCAAGGACTAGAATGCCGCGAGGACACCATTTGAATCGCGCACTCCGGGCGGGCGCGCTCATAGCGCTCGTCCTTCCGGCTCCCGTGCGGGGCCAGCAGACGGGAGACCCGGCGGCGGGCCTGGCGAGAGCCGCCGCCGAAGCCGAGAGCCGGCTCGCGGCCGGCGACCTCCCGGAGGCGCAACGGCTCTACCGAAGCGCGCTCTTCGAGGGTCTGGTGCTGCTCGGCACGCTCGAGCGGCTGGACGGGCACTACGAGCCGTCGCGCCAGGCCCTCGCGCGCGCGGCGGCCTACGTGCCGGACGACCCGAAGGCGGCGCTCGCGCTCGCCTCCGAGCAGCTCCAGGCCGGCGACGCCGCGCAGGCCGTGGCCGTGCTCGAGGCGCACGCCGGCGCCGCGCGCGACCTCGAGACGACGCGCGTGCTGGCGCACGCTTACGCCTCGGCCGACCAGCACGACGCGGCGCTGCGCACGCTGCAGCAGGGCCTGGCCGCGGCGCCCGACGACCCGGAGGTCGCGTACGTGATCGCCGGCGAGTACCTGGGGCTGAAGCAGGTGGACGCCGCCGAGCGGCTGCTCGCGAGCGTGATCGAGCGCCGCCCTCTGGCGCTCACACACGTGCTCGTGGGGCGCGCCTGGCGCGACGCGGGCGAGTACGAGCGCGCCGAGCGCGAGCTGCGGCGCGCGCTCGAGATCGACCCGAAGGCGAGGCGCGCCCACTACTACCTCGGGACAGTGGCGGCGTCGGACCCGGCGCCGGCTCGCCAGGAGGCGGCGATCGCCGAGTTCCGCGAGGAGCTGCGGATCTCGGGAGAGGACGCGGTCGTGCTCGACCAGCTCGGCGTGACGCTCGTCGAGGCGGGGCGGGCGGAGGAGGCGGTGCCGGTGCTGGAGCGCGCGCTCGCGATCGAGTCCAGGAGCGCCTACGCTTACGACCTCGGCCGTGCCCAGCTCGCGGCCCAGAAGCCTTCAGCCGCCGTAGAGTCGCTGCGCCGCGCGCTGCAGCTGGCGCTCGCGCAGGGCGGCGGGGAGTCCGAGCTCGAGCGCATCCACTACCAGCTCGGCCTGGCGCTGCGGCGCGCCGGCTCGGAAGCCGAAGCGGTGCGGGAGCTCGGCGAGGCGCGCACCATCGCCGCGCGCTGGACCGACGCCTCGCGCCGCGTCACCACGCTGGGCCGCGCGGGGAGCGTCGGCTCGCGGCCGGGCGCGGCGAGCGCCTCGGCGGAAGCCTCGCCGCTCGCGAGGGTGCCGCAGGCGGCGCGGCGCGAGCTGGCCGCGCAGGTGCGCTCGGCGCTCGCACAGTGCTACCTGAACCTGGGCGTGATCGAGACGCGCCGCGACGACCTCAGGAGCGCCGCCTCTCTCTTCGAGGCGGCGGCCGGGCTCGATCCCGCGTTCCCGGGGGTGCAGCAGGCCCTGGGCATCGCCCGCTTCAACACGGGGGAGTTCGACAAGGCGATCGAGCCGCTGCAGAAGGCGAGCGCGGCCGACCCCTCGAATCCCGTCCTGCGCCGGCTGCTGGCGATCGCTTGGCTCAACACCGGGGCGAGCGAGAAGGCGGTGCCGCTGCTCGTCGCCGACCCGGAGCTGCGGTCCGACCCGGAGCTGCGCCTGGCGCTCGGGATGGCGTACAAGGCGCTCGGCAAGGCGGACCTCGCCGCCGAGCAGTTCAAGGCCTATCAGGAGCTGACCGGGAAGCAGCCCTTCTAGTCGGTGTGGAAGACCTCTTCCATGTTGGCCCACCAGGCGCCCGGCTCCCGCCCGGCCGGCGGCAGCTGCATCGGGTCCATCACGTCCCACCACTCGCGCATGCGCGGCGCGCGCGCGAGCTCGAGCAGGCGTTCCTCGAGCTCCGCGTCGGGCCCGTGGTACTCGAAGTACGCGAACAGCTTGCCGTCGAAGTGGAAGATCGAGTAGTTGCGGATCTCCGCCTTGCGGAGCGCCTCGAGGATCTCGGGCCAGACCGCGGCGTGGTAGCGCTTGTACTCCTCGAGCCGCTCGGGCCGCAGGCCGATCAGCTGGCCGAAACGGCGCATCGAGTGTTTCCTTCGGTGACGGAAATGCGCGAATTCAAGACCTGACCCCCTCCACGATCCGTTGGCGCTGGGTGCCGAGGCCGTCGATGCCGAGCTCCACGACGTCGCCGGCTTTCAGGAACGTCGGCGGGTTCATGCCGAGGCCGACGCCCGCGGGCGTGCCGGTGCTGATGACGTCCCCCGGCAGCAGCGTCATGAAGCGGCTGAGGTACGAGACGAGGTGCGCGACGTCGAAGATCATCTCCTTGGTGCTGCTCTTCTGGCGGCTCTGGCCGTTGACCGTGAGCCACATCGCGAGCGCATGGGTGTCGCCGATCTCGTCCGGCGTCGCGAGGATCGGGCCGAGCGGGGCGTAGCCGTCGTGGCTCTTGCCCTTCGACCACTGGCCGCCGCGCTCGATCTGGTCCTGGCGCTCGGAGTAGTCGTTGTGCAGCGCGTAGCCGGCCACGTGCGCGAGCGCGTCCTCTTTCTCCGCGTAGCGCGTCCTGCGGCCGATCACGACGGCGAGCTCGACCTCCCAGTCCGTCTTGAGCGAGGCGCGTGGCAGCGGCATGTCGTCGTTCGGCCCCGCGAGCGCCGTCGTCGCCTTGAAGAAGATGACGGGCTCCGCGGGGATCTTGGCGTTCGTCTCGCGCGCGTGGTCGGCGTAGTTGAGGCCGATGCAGACGATCTTGCTCGGCCGGGTGAGCGGAGGGCCGAGCCGCTCGCCCGCGGAGACGCGGGGCGCCGCGGCGGTATTCTCGGCGGCCCAGCGGCCGAGACGCGCCGAGGCCGTCCGACTCCAGGAAACGCTCGCCCCAGTCCTCGCCGAAGCCCGAGGCGTCGACGCGCGTTCCGTCGCCGAGCTCGAGGCCGGGACGCTCGCGTCCCGGCGGTCCGAAACGGATCAGCTTCATTCCGCGTCCTCCTGCTGAGTGTGGCGCCAGCGGTCGATCGCGACCGCGACCACGATGATCACGCCGATCAGGATCTCCTGGACGTAGCTCGGCCAGCCCATCTGCTGGCTGCCGTTCCTGAGGAACGCCATCACCAGCGCCCCGATCAGCGAGCCGAGCACGCTGCCCTCGCCGCCGTTCAGGCTGCCGCCGCCGATCACGACGGCCGCGATCACGTCGAGCTCGGTGCCCGCGGCCACCGTGGGGTCGCCCTGGCGCAGCCGCGACATCTGCATCACGCCCGCGAGCCCGAACAGCAGGCCGGCGACGCCGTAGACGGCGAGCTTGAGGCGCGCGATGTCGATGCCGCAGGCGCGCGCCGCGGCCTCGCTCGAGCCGAGCGCGAAGACGCGCCGGCCGAAGACGGTGCGCCGCAGCACGAACGCCACGAGCGCCGCGAGAGCGAGCGCGATCCAGACGCCCGGCGCGAACACCATCCAGGGCTGCGGCGGGAAGGTCACCGCCAGCTGGTTGACCCAGGTCTCGGGCGGGTTGACGGTCGTCTGGCTGGCCAGCCACTTGGCCGTGCCGCGCGCGACGCCGAGCATGCCGAGCGTGGCGATGAACGGCACGACGCGCAGGCGCGTGATCGCGAGCCCGCTGACGAGCCCGATCGCGCCGCCGGCGGCGACCGCGGCCAGCACGGCCAGCATCGGCGCGTGCCCGGCCCGAAGAGCGATCGCGCACAGCACGCCGGTGAGGGCGATCGTGGAGCCCACGGCGAGGTCGATGCCGCCGCCCACGATCACGAGGGTCATGCCGATCGCGCCGAGCGCGACGATCACCGTCTGCGCGAGCACCACGCGCAGGTTGTTGGTCGAGAGATAGCGGTCGGGCGCGCCGCTCGCGATTGCGAAGAACAGCACCACGAGCGCGAGGCCCAGGAACGGTCCCAGCCGCACGAGGCGCTGCCGCAGCTCGCTCGGCGAGCTCAGGGTCGGCGGATTCATCCCGCGATCGCCGCCTCGAGCATGCTCTCGGGCGTCCACTCGGAGGCGGCGCGCGCCACGCCGAGTCGCCCGCGGCACATGACGGCCACCCGGTCGCAGACGCCGAGGAGCTCCGGAAGGTACGAGCTCACCATCAGCACGGCCTTGCCGGCGGCCGCGGCGCGCGCGATCGCCTCGTAGATCTGCGCCTTGCTCGCGACGTCGATGCCGCGCGTGGGCTCGTCGAGCAGCAGCACGTCGGCCTGCTGGTGGAGCAGGCGCGCGAAGACCAGCTTCTGCTGGTTGCCGCCCGAGAGCGTGCCCGCGGGCTGGCTCGGCCCGCGCAGGCGGACGCCGAGCTCGCGCAGGCGCTCGCCGGCCTGTGCGCGCTGCAGGGCGGGATCGAGCACTCCGTGCCGCGAGCAGGACGAGAGGCGCGTGAGCGTGACGTTGTCCGCGACCGGCAGGGGCAGCGCGAGGCCCTCGCCCTTCCTGTCCTCGCTCAGGTAGCCGAGGCCCTCGCGCAGCCGCTGGGCCGGGTCGGCCACGAGCGGCCGCTCGCGCCCGGCGACGCGCACGCTGCCCCCCTGCGGACGCGCGAGACCGAAGAGAGCGCGCACCAGCTGGCTGCGGCCGGAGCCCATGAGCCCGAAGATTCCGAGCACCTCGCCGCGCCTCAAGCTGAAGGAGGCGTGGCGCAGGCCGGGTGCCGCGAGGCCGGCGACCTCGAGCGCCGGCGGGCCGGCGGGGACGGGCGCACGATGCGGGAAGAGCTCCCTCACCGTGCGGCCGACCATGAGCGCGATCAGCCCCTCGTTCGTGACGGAGTCGAGCGAGCCCGTGCCGACGGAGCGGCCGTCGCGCAGCACCGTGAAGGCCGAGGCCACCTCGCGCGTCTCCTCGAGGAAGTGGCTGATGTAGACGACCGCCACTCCCGCCGCGGAGAGCCGGCGGATGAGCGCGAAGAGCCGCTCGGCGTCGGCGCGCGGGAGGCTGCTGGTGGGCTCGTCCATCAGCACGACGCGCGCGCGCGTCGCGATCGCGCGGCAGATCTCGACCACCTGCCGCGCTCCGATCGGCAGGCGCCCGAGCCGGCCGTCGGGGTCGATGTCGCCGTGGCCGAACTCGTCGAGCACCTCGCGCGTCACCTGCCGCGCGGCGCCCTGGTCGAAGAGGCCGCGGCTGCGGGGCTCGATGCCCATCAGCACGTTCTCGGCCACCGTCAGGTGCGGGAAGAGCGACAGCTCCTGGTGGATGAGCGCGATCCCGCGCTCGCGCGCCTCGCGCGGCGAGCGCGGCGCGTAGGGCGCGCCGTCCACCTCGATCGTGCCGGCGTCGGGCCGCAGCAGGCCCGAGACCACGGCCAGGAGCGTGCTCTTGCCGGCGCCGTTCTCGCCGAGCAGCGCGTGCACCTCGCCCGGCTGCACCTCGAGCGACGCGGACGCGAGCGCGGCGGTGGCGCCGAAGCGCTTGGCGACGTCCGTGATGCGGAGGACCGCCGTCATTCCCCGGGCTTGAGGTACTTGTCGAGCGGCGGCTTGATGAGCTCCTGCATCTCGGGCGCGTCGAGGTTGGCGGGCGTCACGACCGAGACGCCGGTGTCGATGAGCTTCGGCACGGCCTTGCCCTGCAGGTGGTCGACGAGCGTCGCGACGGAGAGCGACGCCATCTTGAAGGGGTTCTGCAGCACGAAGCCCTGCAGCTCTCCCTTGTGCATGGCGTCCACGAACGCCTGGTTGGCGTCGAAGCCGACGAGCTTGACCTTGCCGGCGAGGCCCGCGTCTTGCAGCGCGAGCAGCATGCCGGCGGTCGACGACTCGTTCACGATGAACATCCCCTGGACGTCCTTGCCGAAGCGGTTCAGCAGGTTCTCGGAGGCGCGCTTGGCGGTGTCGCGCGTGGCGCCCGCGTACTGGTCCGAAGACAGGAGCTCGAGGCCGGGCCACGACGACTTGAGCCGGTCGAGGAAGCCCGCCTCGCGCGCGGTGGTGCTGGCCGAGCCCTCGGCGTAGCGCAGCAGCAGGATCTTGCCCTTGCCGTCGAGCGCCTGGCCGAGCGCGTCGGCGCCCATCTGGCCGCCCTTGTAGTTGTCGGTGGCCACGAAGCTCACGATCTGGTCCGAGGCGAGCGCCGAGTCCATGATGAGCGTCGGCACCTTGAGCTTCGCGGCCTCCTCGACCGGGCGCACGAGCGCCTTGTCGTCGAGCGGCGCCAGCACGATCCCGTCGATGCCCTGGCTCGCGAAGGACTCGACGACCTGCACCTGTTGCTCGCGGTCGTCCTCGCGCAGCGGGCCTTTCCAGACGAGCTCGACGTGCACGCCCTTCTGCGCGAGGTCGCGCTGCGCCTGGATCGCGCCCGCGTGGATCGTGCGCCAGAACTCGTGGGTCATGCCCTTCGGGATGACGGCGATCCGGTAGGGGCGCTCTTCGCTGCCGCGCGGGCCCTCGCCCTTGCCGCAGGCCGCGAGCGCGAGCAGCAGCAGGAGCGCCGCGACCGCGGTGCCTTCGCGTGCGAGCCTTTGGCGCAGGGGCATCTGTCGGGCCTCCGAGACGGGTGGGGGCACGCTATCCGGCGAAACACAGGCTGTCAAGAAGTCGCGGGTTCGGCGGCCGGACGCTGATGTATGATCGCGCCAGTCGGGCGTCGCCTTCACCTCAAACCACTGCTCGCCCGGAGGTCGCATTGCGCTGGGAAGGTCGGGAAGGCAGCAGCAACATCGAGGACCGCCGCGGCATGGGCCTGCCGGGCGGGCGCGGCGCCGGCTTCGGCTGCGTGGGGCTCCTGATCGTGATCGTGATCTCGCTCCTGACGGGAGCGGATCCGCGCCAGCTGCTCGGGATCCTCGGTCTCGTCCAGCAGATGGCTCCGGCGCCGGCCGCCCAGGAGGCGCCCGCGGGAAAGGCCAAGGAGGGCGACCCGCAGGCGCAGTTCATCGGCGTCGTGCTGAAGGACACCGAGAACACCTGGCACGCCGTGTTCGAGAAGAGCGGCAAGCGCTACGTGGAGCCCAAGCTGGTGCTGTTCGACGGCAAGGTCGCGTCGGCCTGCGGCATGGCGTCGGCGGCGGTGGGGCCCTTCTACTGCCCGCTCGACAGCAAGGTCTACCTCGACCTCGCCTTCTTCCGCGAGCTGGCGCGCCGCTTCGGCGCGCCCGGCGACTTCGCGCAGGCGTACGTGGTCGCGCACGAGGTCGGCCACCACGTCCAGAACCTGCTCGGGATCTCCGACCGCGTGCAGCAGGCCCAGCAGCGCGCGCACTCGGAGGGGCAGGCGAACGCGCTCTCGGTGCGGCTCGAGCTGCAGGCCGACTGCCTCGCGGGCGTCTACGGCCACTTCAACGAGAAGATCCTCGACCCGGGCGACGTCGAGGAGGGCCTGCGCGCCGCGGCAGCCATCGGTGACGACACGATCCAGCAGCAGTCGCAGGGATCCGTCGCGCCCGAGTCGTGGACCCACGGCTCGTCGGAGATGCGCGTCAAGTGGCTGAGGCAGGGCCTGCAGGCCGGCGATCCAACGGCCTGCGACACCTTCAAGGCGGAGGGGCGCGACTGATGGAAGTGCTGACGCCGTCGAAGACCTGGGACGTCTGCATCGTGGGCTCGGGCGCCGGCGGCGGCATGGCCGCCAAGGTGCTGGCCGAGGCCGGCGCCGAGGTGGTGCTGCTCGAGGCCGGGCCCAGCTGGGACGCGAAGAAGGACGGCGCGATGTTCGCGTGGAGCTACGACTCGCCGCGGCGCGGCAAGGGCCACCGCGGGCGGCCGTTCGGCGAGTACGACGGCTGCCTCGGCGGCTGGGACATCGAGGGCGAGCCCTACACCGTCGCGCGCGGCAGCCAGTTCATGTGGTTCCGCGGGCGCATGCTCGGCGGCCGCACCAACCACTGGGGCCGGATCTCGCTGCGCTTCGGACCCTGGGACTTCAAGGCCAGGAGCCGCGACGGGCTCGGCGACGACTGGCCGATCGGATACGACGACATCAAGCCCTACTACGACAAGCTCGACCAGATGGTCGGGATCTTCGGCACCAACGAAGGGATGGAGAACGAGCCCGACGGCATCTTCCTGCCGCCGCCGAAGCCGCGCTGCTACGAGCTCGCGATCCAGAAAGCCTGCAAGGGGCTCCAGATCCCCGTGATCCCGTCGCGGCTGTCGATCCTCACCAAGCCCGTCGGCGGCCGGCCCGCGTGCCACTACTGCGGCCAGTGCGGCCGCGGCTGCTCCACGAGCTCGAACTTCTCGACGCCCGGCGTGTTGCTGCCGCCCGCGCTCGCGACCGGCAAGCTCAAGCTCCTGACGGGCGCGATGGCCCGCGAGGTCACGACCGACGCGGAGGGGCTGGCGACGGGCGTCGCCTACATCGACAAGGCGACCGGGCGCGACACGCACGTGCGCGCGCGCGTCGTGGTGATCGCCGCGAGTGCCTGCGAGTCGGCGCGGCTGCTGCTCAACTCGCGCTCCACGCGGCACCCGAACGGGCTCGCGAACTCGAGCGGCGCGGTGGGCCGCTACCTGACGGACAGCACCGGAACGAGCATGAGCGGCTTCATCCCGTCGCTCATGGACCTGCCGCCGCACAACGAGGACGGCGTCGGCGGCATGCACCTCTACGTGCCGTGGTGGCTCGACAACCGCAAGCTCGACTTCCCGCGCGGCTACCACATCGAGCTGTGGGGCGGGCGCGGCATGCCGAGCTACGGCTTCGGCGGCGGCATCGAGCAGGTCACGGGCGGCGGCTACGGCAAGGCGCTGAAGGACGACTACCGCCGCTACTACGGCGCCTTCGTAGGCATGAGCGGGCGCGGCGAGATGATCCCCAACGAGAAGAGCTACTGCGACCTCGACCCGGAGATGGTGGACCGCTGGGGCATCCCGGTCCTGCGCTTCCACTGGCAGTGGGGCGAGTCCGAGCTCGGACAGGTGCGCCACATGCGCAAGACGTTCGCCGAGGTGATCGCCGCGATGGGCGGCAAGGTCGTGGAGCGCAACCGCGCGCTGCGCGCGCGCACGCTGATGCCGACCGAGGAGGGGATCTCGGTGGGCGGCGAGATCATCCACGAGGTGGGCACGACGCGCATGGGCACGAGCCCGCGCACCTCGGTGCTGAACGAGTGGTGCCAGGCGCACGACGCGAAGAACGTGTTCGTGGCCGACGCGGGGCCGTTCGTCACCAACGCGCACAAGAACTGCACCTGGACGATCCTGGCGCTCGCGATGCGCACGGCCGAGCACATCGCCGACGAGCGCAAGAGGGGGAACCTGTGAGCGAGCCAGGCCACCACGAAGAGGAGGCGCCCGCGGGCGTCGGCCGCCGCGAGCTGCTGCGGCGGGTTTCAAGGGTCGGCATCGCCGGGATCGTGCTCTCGCCCGCGCGGGTGCTCGCGGCGCAGGAGCACGCGCACAAGCAGGAGTCGCGCGCCGCGGCGGGGAAGCCCTACACCCCGAAGTTCTTCACGCCGGGCGAGTGGGCGAGCGTCCGCGTGCTGGCGGACATCATCATCCCGGCGGACGACCGCTCCGGCAGCGCGGGCGACGCCCACGCACCCGAGTTCATCGACTTCATCCTGGGCGACCCGCTCGCCGAGGAGCGCGACCGCGAGCGGCTGCAGACGCGGGTCCGGGGCGGGCTCGCCTGGCTCGAGCGCGACTGCGTGAGGCGCTCGGGCAAGGGCTTCGCCGAGGCCTCCGCCGACGAGCGCAAGGCCCTCGTCGACGACATCGCCTGGCCGGAGAAGGCGAAGCCGGAGATGGAGGCGGGAGCGGCCTTCTTCACGCTCTTCCGCGACCTCGTGGCCTCGGGCTTCTGGTCGAGCAAGATCGGCGTCGACGACCTGCGCTTCATGGGCAACACCTTCGTCGCGGAGTGGCAGGGCTGCCCGGCCGAGGTGCTCGCGAAGGCCGGCCTCGAGACCTAGGCCGGCGTGGCTCGCCCGCGGCCGGTGGCAGTGACGGCGCTCGTGGCGCTGTCGGGCTTCGCCCTCTGCGCGCCGCGGACGAACGGAGCCGGTCCCGCCGGCCCGGCCGGCTACAAGGCCACCGTCCCCGGCTCGAGCGTGAGCTTCGAGATGGCGCCCGTGCCGCCCGACGCGGGGGGCGCCGGTTTCTGGATCGGGCGCCGCGAGGTGAGCTGGGCCGAGTACGACGTCTTCCGTGCGGACGCGCAGGCGAAGGTCCAGCGCGCCGACGACCCGCCGCCCGGGGTCGACGCGATCACGCGGCCGACGCCGCCCTACGCCGACGAGAGCTTCGGCTTCGGCAAGGAGGGCATGCCGGCGCTGTCGATCACGCACCACGCCGCGGCCGGGTACGCGCGCTGGCTGGCGCGCCGCACGGGGCAGCCCTACCGGCTTCCGACCGAGAAGGAGTGGGAGCGCGCGTGCCGGGCGGGCGGCGACCCGGGCGCGATCGCGGCCGGCCGCGCCTGGATCAAGGACAACGCGGGCGAGAAGCCGCATCCGGTGGGCACGGGGCCTGCCAACACGCTCGGGATCTTCGACCTCGTCGGCAACGTCGCCGAGTGGGTCGACAGCGGGTCCGAGGCGCTCTACCCTCAGGTGGCGAAGGGCGGCTCCTGGATGGACGGCCCGGCCGGAGCGAGCTGCGAGGCCCGGCGCGTCTCCAACGCGTCGTGGAACGAGCGCGATCCGCAGGATCCGCAGAGCATCTGGTGGCAGACGGACGCGACATTCGTCGGCTTCCGCCTGGCACGGTCGTTCGAATCGAAGTGAAGGAGGGGGCAGCATGAGCGACGACAGCCGGACGAGGCGGGACTTCATCCGCTCGAGCACGGCGGCCACCGGGCTGGCGGCTGCCGGCCTGCGAGCGCCACTGGTCCACGCGGCGGGCAGCGACGCGATCGGCATAGGCCTCGTCGGCTGCGGCGGCCGCGGGCGCGGCGCCGCCGCAGACGCCGTCAAGAGCTCGCCCGGCGTGCGTGTGGTGGCGCTCGGCGACGCGTTCCCGGATCGCGTGGCCGAGACGCGCGAGCGGCTCAAGGAGCTGGGCGACGCCGGCAGCGTCCCCGACGAGCGCGCGTTCGTCGGCCTCGACGCCTACCAGAAGGTGATCGCGGCGCCCGGCGTCAACTACGTCATCCTGGCGACTCCGCCCGGCTTCCGCCCGCTGCACCTCGAGGCGGCTGTCGCGGCCGGCAAGAACGTCTTCGCCGAGAAGCCGGTCGCGGTGGACGGCCCCGGCATCCGCTCGGTGCTCGCCAGCTACGAGGCCGCCAAGGCCAAGGGACTCTTCATCGGGGTCGGCACGCAAAGGCGCCACGAGCAGGGCTACGTCGAGGCGCTCAAGCGCGTGCACGACGGGGGCATCGGCGAGGTGCTGGCGGCGCGCGCCTACTGGAACCAGGGCTCGCTCTGGACGAAGCCGCGCCAGGCGAGCTGGAGCGACGTCGAGTGGCAGATGCGCAACTGGCTCTACTTCACCTGGCTCTCCGGCGACCACATCGTCGAGCAGCACGTCCACAACCTCGACGTCGCGAACTGGGCGCTCGGCGGCCACCCGCTGCGCGCGATGGGGATGGGCGGGCGGCAGTCGCGGATCAGCCCGGAGTACGGGCACGGCTTCGACCACTTCGCGATCGACTTCGAGTACGCGAACGGCGTCCACGTGATGTCGATGTGCCGGCAGATCCCGGACTGCGCCAACCGCGTGGCGGAGTCGATCGTGGGCACGAAGGGCGTCTGCGAGCTGGAGAGCGGGGCCAAGCGCTACGAGCTCACGGGCGCCTCGGCCTACAAGTTCACGGACAGCGCCACGAACCCGTACGTCCAGGAGCACACGGACCTGATCGCGGCGATCCGCGCGGGCCGGCCCTACAACGAGCTGAAGCAGGTCGCCGAGAGCACGCTCACGGCGATCATGGGCCGGATCTCCGCCTACACGGGCAAGGCCGTGAGCTGGGAAGAGGCGCTCGCCTCGAGCGAGGCGCTCGTGCCGACGAACCTGGCCTTCGGCCCGCTGCCGGTCGCCCCGGTGGCGCGGCCTGGGCAGGTCACCTAGCCGACTACGCGAAGTCGGCCGTGATCTGAGAAACGGACCCCGCGCGGACCGCCCGCCAAATTCTCCAGCGCGTCCGTGCATCGAGGAAGCCCGCGAACGGAGAAGCCTGACGGAGCTGGCACGCGCGCTCGCCTGGATCCTCCAGGAACCCGGCCACGTCGGCGACGGGGCGAGCGAGGATCTCGCGCCAGGCGTCCGCGTAGGGTTTCGCGATCGTCCGATCGCGAAGCCAACCCTCGACCTTTTGCCGCGCCCGGTCCAGGAGCGAGGGGTCCGCTCGCAGCCGCTCGGCCACCGCCCGGTGCAGCTCGAGGCTCGTTGCTTCGATCAAGGCGCGTCGTCCGTCGGTCACGGCGGCAGTGTAGCAGCTGCCTGGCGCCGCGAGCGCGCGGCGAATCGGGGGAGCGCCTTCAATCGAGCGGGAAGCGCCGCACGCCCGGCACCGAGTCGAAACCGCTATCGAAGCTCGCGATGCGCGTGACGCCGTTGTTGAGCATCACGGCCGCATGCAGCAGGTCCCTCACGCTGGCCTTAGTCCCGGCGGCGACCAGGTCGCGCGCCCGATCCGTGTCGGCGAGCGTCACCGGGAAGATGGCAGGGCAGAGCTGGACGAAGAGGTCGTAGACCTGCGTGGCCAGGTCCGGACGCTGCAGGCCGACGTAGCGATACAGGATCTCCTGGAGGACCTCCGTGCTCGTGCAGCCGTCCACGTCGCCCGTGCGGACGCGCTCGAGAAGGCGCCGCGAAGGCTCGCGCAGCGGGTGATCGCGACCGGCCACGTACATGGGAAGGTTCGAGTCGATGAACACCTTCACGAGCGGCCGGCCTCGATCTCCTTTAGCATGTCGTCGATGTCGGCGACGGGAGCGTCCAGGCTCGCGAGCTGCTTCACAGGATCGACGTCGCTCGTCGCCAGCGCCCGCTCCACGGCGGCGCGCACCCATTCGCCCTTCGAGACACCCTTGCGCTGCGCTGCCTTGCGCAGGCGCGCGTCGAGCTCGGGCGGAATGAGTACTTGAAGCCGGTGACTCACATGCTCATGCTACTATGCTCAGAGACCGGAGTCCAGCTCGCATCCAAGGAGGCCGCATGCTCTCTCGCGCCGGCGTGGTCGTTGCTGCGACCGTTCTGACCTCGGCGGCCGCGCGGCCGCAGGACGCCTACACCCCCACCCCCGAGAACCTGAAGGCGCGCGCCTGGTTCCAGGAGGCGCGCTTCGGCCTCTTCGTCCACTGGGGCGTCTACTCCGTCGCGGGCGACGGCGAGTGGGTGATGCAGAACAAGCGCATCACGGTCTCGGAGTACGAGCGCGACTTCCCGCCCTTCTTCAACCCGGTGAAGTTCGATCCGGCGGCGTGGGTGGCGATGGTGAAGGCCGCGGGCATGCGCTACATCACGATCACCTCGAAGCACCACGACGGCTTCGCGATGTGGGACTCCAAGGTGAGCGACTGGGACATCGTGGACCGCACTCCCTACAAGAAGGACGTGCTGAAGGCGCTCGCCGACGAGTGCCACAAGCAGGGCGTCAAGCTCTTCTTCTACCACTCGCAGCTCGACTGGCACCATCCGGACTACTACCCGCGCGGCCGCACCGGCCGCTTCGCCGGCCGCGACGAGAAAGGCGAGTGGTCGAAGTACCTCGATTACATGGACGCGGAGTTGTCCGAGCTGCTCACGGGCTACGGCGAGATCGGCGGCATCTGGTTCGACGGCTTCTGGGACAAGCCGGACGCCGACTGGCGGCTGTCGCAGACCTACGGCCTCATCCACAGGCTCCAGCCCGCGGCGCTCGTGGGTGCGAACCACCACCTGAAGCCGTTCCCGGGCGAGGACTTCCAGATGTTCGAGAAGGACCTGCCCGGCCACAACACGGCCGGCTTCAACGAGAAGTCCGAGCTCGGCGCGCTGCCCTTCGAGATGTGCGACACCATCAACAACTCCTGGGGCTACAACAAGACCGACGGCCGCCACAAGAGCACGAAGCAGCTCGTCGACCTGCTGGTGAAGGCGGCCGGCTACGACGCGAACTTCCTGCTCAACGTCGGGCCGCGGCCCGACGGCACGATCCAGCCCGAGCACGCGAGCCGACTCGCCGAGGTGGGGCAGTGGCTACAGAAGAACGGCGAGGCAATCTACGGGACGCGCGGCGGGCCGCTGCCGCCCCGGCCCTGGGGCGTCACGACGCAGAAGGGGACGCGCGTCTTCGTGCACGTGCTCGACTGGAAGGACCCGGTGCTGGCGCTCGCGCGCCCGCCGCGGCCGGTGCGCAAGGCCTCGCTGTTCGCGACCGGAGCGCCCGTCGCGTTCACGCTCGACAAAGACGCGCTCTTGCTGCGGCTCGACACGAAGGCGCTCGACCCGCTCGACACGATCGTGGTGCTGGAGCTGGCGGAGTAGGACGCTCTACGGCAGAGCTCGGCGCTTGCCCTCGCGCATCGGATCGCTTACATTCGCAGACATGCGCAAGGACGCCGTGATCACGGTGCGGGTGCCCCGCCCCACGCGACGCCGGCTCGAGACGCTGGCGCGCAGGGAGGGGCGATCGCTGTCACAGCAGATCGAGCGGCTGATCGAGAGCGGGCTCGGCGAAATCGAGGCCGGCGGCACCGCGGTCTCCGCGACAGGAAGTACGGCGGGGCTGCTCGCGAGCGAGCCCGTTCCGGAATACGCCGAGTTCCGGGCCGTGAGGACGCTCTTGTCAGCCTCGCTGTTGCGGAGGGCTCGCCGGCGTGGTTCGGCTCGTCGCTGATACCCACGCCATCGTCTGGCGCCTGACGGCTCCTGCGAAGCTCGGTCGGGCGGCGCAGCGAGCCTTCGAGGCGGCGGACAGCGGTCGCTGGCTCTGCTGCGTTCCGGCGATCGTGCTCGTGGAGGTGGCCCTGCTACGGGAGCGCGGACGCATCGGCGTCCGGCCGGAGGACGTGCTCCGGGCAGTCCAAGGTCGGCGGGGATACGCCGTGCTGGCCCTGGATGCGGAACAGTCGCTCGAGTTCAGTGCTCTGGTCGGGATCAAGGACCCGATGGATCGGATGGTGCTGGCGGCGGCGCGCGTCAGCGGAGCTAGGCTCGTCAGCTGCGACGAGGTGTTCGACGGACACGGCGTTGCGCGGACGTGGGAGTGAAGCTCCGGGTCCTCAGCGGTCCCCGGACCCCCGGCTGGCGACGGCCGTCGGCGCGAGCGTGAACGGCTCGCGCTGGCGTACCCGTGTGCCGGCCAGCTCGTCCTGGACCTCGAGCACCATGTCGTAGGAGCCTTCGGGCAACCCGGCCAGGTCGATCCCGACGAGCCGCACGGCGCGGCCGTCCGCGTCTACGGCGACCTCGGACGCGGGCAGCTCGCGCACGCGGCCGCCGTCGCTCGTCCAGATCGAGACGCCCGCCGTCACCTTTGGCTTGCCGTCCGGCCCCTTCTGGGCGCCCACCACCTCGAACTGGCAGTAGAGCCCGCCGCCGGCGGGGAACTCGCGGTCGACCGAGATCGCGGGCTGCGGCCGAGCGCCCTTCTGCTGGGCCGGCTCGACCCGGCTCGAGAGGATCGGCGTCGAGAGGCGCAGCAGCTTTGGCTCGGGCACCTCGAAGCGCGTGGAGACCGAGCCGAGCGCCCCGGACTCGGGATCGCGCAGGATCACGCGCGCCGAGCCGATGCCCGGCGGCAGGCCGAAGTCCCGCACGACCGAGCGCCAGGGCGTCGCGGCCTGCTCCTCGTCGGTGCCGAGCTCGACCAGCTGGTCGTAGCGGAACTCGAGCGGCGCGTCGCGCATCCGAACGACGGCGCTCATCTCGAGCCGTCGCGGGCGCCGGCGCGACTCGGGCAGCGCGCGGGTGTCGAACTCGGCGGCGACCAGCACCTTCGTGTCCTTCTTGCCCGGCTCGAGCACGAAGACGCGAGCGCGCAGCGGCAGCGCCGCCGCGTCGTGCGGCGAGTCGACGGCGTGCATCACGGTCGGGTCCGGCTCGCGCGGCTCGTCGCGCTTTCTGGGCTTCTTCGGGGCGGGCACGGCGAGGGCGAGCGTGTAGCCCTTGCGCGCGCGCACCTCGAGGTCGTCCCGCTTCGCCGTCACCTTCAGCTTGCGCCAGGCCGTGGGCGGCTTGCCCTCGGACGCGTTGAAGCCGAGCAGGTAGAAGACGCGCGACTCGTCGGCGATGCGGCCGGCCCCCCCGCCGAAGTCGTTCGTGTTCCGCACCGAGAAGCCACCCGTGTCGGCGGCGAGGCCCTCGGAGCCCGTCGAGGAGAGCACGGACTCCTCGAAGCCGGCCGCGCCGCGGTCGGCGGTAACGGTCTCCATCGGGACACCCGGGCCCGGGCCCGGATCCGCTGCCGTGCCGAGGCCGGAGCCGGGCATGGCCGTGAGCCCCCGGACGTCGAGGAAATAGACGGCCGTGTTTGCTTCCCGCGAAAGGGCCACGACCTCGCGCGTGCGGCGGTCGGACGCGTCGGTGATGAAGCCGTCGGAGAAGAGCAGCAGGGACTTCCTGCCGTGGATCCCGCGCAGGGCCTCGAGGCCCCGTGTGACCCCGGTCAGGGTCGACTGCACCCGCGAGCGGCGGGCAGCGTCCACCTGCAGCGCGCGGCCGTGGATCATCGGCTCGCAGGCCGTGCCCTGGCAGAGCAGCTGGTTCTCGTAGCGCTTGCGGACGCGCTCGCGCACGCCCCCCGCGCCCGAAGGCAGCGGCTCACCGGTAGTCGTGGCCCGTCCGGACAGGATAGTGGGGGGCGATGGCGCGCTCTCGGTCAGGGCCGGCGAGTCCTCGTAGTTGGCGATCCGGAAGGCCTCGTACTCGGTCATCTGGCTGAACGAGAAGCGCTCCTCGTACTTGCCCCGCGTGCGCTCGAGGGCGGACAGGAGGTCCTCGCGGTCCTCCGGGATCCGGCCCGTCCACCAGATGTCGCCGCTCGCCGTACCCACGACGACCTCGTCGCCGTTCCGGAGGCCGGTCTCGAGGAACGCGCGGACGGCGTTCCGAGCGTCTGCTGAGTGCTCCGGCAGTGTGTTCAGGTCGTCGACCAAAACGGCGAAGGCGCGGCCGCTGGCTTTGGTGCGCGGCGTGTTCGTGGCGACGGGAGAGGGAGTCGCCGGCATTTCCTCGGGCTCGGACAAAGGCTGCGCGAACGCCTCGAAGCTCACGATCTCGACCGGCTTGCCGTCCTCGGTGACGACGAAGTCGTCGCGGGTCAGGCCGGAGACAGGGCGGTGCTGCTTGTCGAGCACCACTGCGTCGACGGTGATGAGCTGGACTTCCGAGCTGAAGATCGGGACGGCGGGGCGAGGCTGAGACTGCGCCTGGGCTTGCTCCTGCGCCGCCTGGGATCCCGGCGGCGCCTGAGCAAGCTGGAGCTCGGCGGCCGGGCCGCTCGCCGCCAGGGAGGCCGTGCAGGCCGCCAGAACGGCCCGATAAAGAGGACGGCATCGTTGCCGATTCATGCCGTTCAGGCTAGCACGCTGCGACGCGTTCGGCTCGCAAAACAAGACGCCCCGGGCCCGAAGGCCCGGGGCGCTTGCCCGAGAGCGAGCGGTTCGCTCTAGAAGGTCAGCTTGACGCCGAACTGCGCCTGCCGTGCGTCGCGGGTCGCCGTCGATTGACCGAAGGCGTTCGGGACGCCGCTGAAGCCCGTGATCTGGGTCGCGGTCGTCGGGTCGCCGGTGTCGAACGTGACGGCCGACGGCTGGAAGGTCGTGTTCATCTGGTTCGAGAGGAAGTTCGTCCGGTTGAAGATGTTGAACACCTCGAAGCGCAGCTGCGCCTTGACCCGGCCGCTCAGGTGGATGTTCTTGTAGAACGACAGGTCCACCTGCGAGTAGTCGGGGCCCGTGCAGTAGCCACGGCCCTCGTTGCCGAACTGGCCGATCTGGAAGCCCGTGAGCGTGAAGGCGCCCGGGTTCAGGATCTGCTCCGGAAGCCCGCCGCTCGACTGGCAGGACTCGCCCGTCACGTTCGGCCGCTGGTTCCCCTGGTAGCCGGTCCCAGACGGCCCGCCGCCCTGCAGGCCTGGCACGTTCGTGAACACCGTGATGGACTGTCCGGACGTGTAGGCCGCGATCATGGCCACTTCCCAGTCGCCGAGGACGTGCTTCATGAAGGCGCCCTTGTCTTCGAACGTCGGCAGCATGAGGATCAGGCTGGCGTTCAGCAGGTGCGGACGGTTGACCTTGGTCGGACCCCAGTCGAGGCCGGGATTCGCGAGGTCGCTCACGCTGTTGTCGGCCGCGATGCCGCCGCTGTCGTCGAGACCCAGGTTGCCCGTCGACTTCGACCAGGTGTACGAGGCCTGGAACTGCGAGCCGCGGCCGAAGCGGCTCACGAACTGGGCCTGCAGCGAGTGGTACTTCGACTCGCCGTCGTGGCCCCAGATCACGATCTGGCCGTCGCCGAAGGCCGAATACGGCCGGAAGTCGCCCGGCGCGCCCGTGCCGCCGCCCGACTGGGCGTAGGCGAGGCGGTTGGCCGGCGCCACCTGGTTGGCGTCGTAGAAGTGGAGCTGGTCCGAGCCCTTGCTGCCGACGTACGAGATCTCGATCTTCGTGTTGTTCACGATCTCGTGCTCGATGCCGATGTTCCACTGCCACGTGTTCGGGATGACGGCGTTCGGGTCGCGCCCGCTCGTGGGCACCCCGGAGGCGATGCCAAAGCAGCCGTCACACGGTTCGGCGTTCGTGTCGAGCTTGCGGATGCCGTTCGTGTTCTTGCCGAAGGGCGGGTTGTTCGGGAATGAGAGTCCGCCCGAGAGCCGCTCGCGGAGGTAGAAGAGCCCGACGCCGCCGCGGATCGCCGTCTTGCCGTTGCCGGAGACGTCGTAGGCGAAGCCGAGGCGCGGTGCGATCGCGCCGTACTTCTCCTCCTGCAGCGAGCGGTTCGGACCCTCGGTGCCGCCCTGGAAGCCAGCGGCCTGGCAGGGGTTCGTGCCCGGCACCATGACGAGGCCGTTGCAGGGATCGGCGCCGAGTGCGGGGTTGTAGAGCGACGGGACGAAGCTCGTCTGCGTGTCGTCCTTCGAGTAGTAGTTGAAGAGCCCCGACCAGCGCACGCCGATGTCGAGCGTCAGGCGCGGCTTCACCTTGTACGAGTCGTGCACGTAGAACTCGAGATCCTTCCAGCGCGTCTGCGTCTGGCGGAAGCCGTAGGGCTCGGAGAAGCCCCAGGTCATGTCCTTGAGCAGGAAGTCGCCCAGGATGTTGCCGGTGGTCGTGCCCCAGCCGTTGAGGCCGGCCGCGCCCCAGAACGCCGAGTTCTGCGCCGACCCGTTGCCGTTCGAGTCCTCGTTCTTGGCGTTCGTGCTCGCGAGGAAGCCGGCCTTGAAGAGGTGCTTGCCGAAGACCGCCGAGTAGTCGTCCTTCAGGACGTAGAGGTCCTGGTTGTTGCGGAAGGGCGCCTCGTTCCAGAGCGCCTGGTAGCCGCCGCCGCCCCAGAAGAGCGGATGTCCGGTCTGGTCCCCGTACTCCTTCTGCGAGAGCGGGTAGATCGACGGGATCGACTGGAGGAGCTGGGCGTTCAAGCCCGGTGTGCCCTCGCCACGGTCGATGATGATCTTGTTGCCGGAGTAGGAGAAGGAGATCGAGTTGACGCCCTTCGTGCCGATGTTGTGGTTGAGCTGGACCATGAGCGACTTGGCCGGCTGGTCCCAGTTCGAGTCCACGGCCGGGAAGCCGTCGTCGCCCCAAAGGTTCGTGTTGAGGCTCGGGGCGTTGTTCGTCCAGGAGTCCTGGGTGTAGCGCGCCATCAGGCGGGTGGTGTTGCTGATCGTCCAGTCGAGCCGGATGTTCTCCTGGCGCCAGTCGAGCGGGGTCGTGAGCGAGTCCACCCAGTTGTTGCAGCTGCCGGCGACCGGTGTCGTGTTCGGCAGCGGATAGAGCTGAAGGTAATTGACGCCGCCGGGGCTCAGGCGGTTGGCGGGGATCCTGTTGCCCGGGAAGGCAGCGCCCGTGTTGGGGTCGATCGGCGCCGGCGCCGAGCATCCGGCGATGCCGGGGCCGCCGAAGTCGCCCTGGCGCTCCGCCGCCGTCGGGACGAAGGCCGAGCGCACCGTGCCGCGCTTCTCCTTGTTGAACTCCTGTGAGGCGAAGAAGTGCAGCTTGTCCTTGATGATCGGGCCGCCCACGTTCCAGCCGAAGTCGTGGCGGCTCAGCTCGTCCTTGGGCCGGTTCGCCTGCTTGATGAAGTAGTTGGTCGAGTTGAGCGCGTCGTTCCTGCCGAAGTAGAAGACGCCGCCGTGGAACTCGTTCGTGCCGCCGCGGGTGATGATGTTCACCTGGCCGCCGCTCGCCTGGCCGAACTCGGCCGAGTAGCTGGAGCGCTGCACCTTGAACTCCTCGATCGCCTCGAGCGAGGGGTAGACGAGGATCGTGCGGTTCGAGCCGACGTCGTTGTTGTTCGCGCCGTCGACCGTCCACAGGTTCGAGGTGACCGCGCTGCCGCTCACCGAGAGGTCGGAGCCGCCCAGCAGGCCCTTGTCCTTCACGTTGACGTTGTCGATCGCGTTCACGCCCGGCATCAGCAGCGCGAGCTGCAGGAAGTTCCTGCCATTGAGCGGCAGCTCGCGCACCTGCGCGCCGGTGATGATGCCCGAGACGTCGCCGCCGATCGTCTTGACGGACACGGCCGGCACCTCGACGCTCACGGACTCGCTGATCGCGCCGGCCTCGAGCTTGATGTCGACCTCGCGCACGTCGGCGACGTTGAGCAGGAGGCCCTTCGTCAGCGAGTTCTTGAAGCCGGGGTAGTCGATGCTGAGCGAGTACGTGCCGATCGGCAGGTCAGCGAAAGCGTAGCTGCCCGAGGCGTTCGTCTCGGACGCGCGGGTGAGCCCCGTCGCTTCGTTCTTCACCGAGACCTTGGCGCCGACGATCACCGCTCCGCTGGTGTCCTTGACGGTGCCTCGGATCGTGGACGCGACTCTCTGGGCGAGAGCCGGCATCGCGAAGAGGAGCGACAGGAGCAGGGTGCCCGACAGGATGCGCGATCTAGCCATCTTCGTACAGCCTCCGATCAGCGGGGTACTTGGTAAAGCGGCTGGACAAACTGTGCTGAGCGGGGATTCTGCCGATTGAAGGTCAAACCTGTCAATAAAAAATCACGATCCGGGGCGTATTTTTTGAGCGCGCGGTGAGACTTTTTCCAATCGTTCGTATTGAAGCACTCCATTTCAATGGTGAATTGATTCCATTGATCGCATCCTTCGGTCCGTCAGGGGTTTGCATTGTTTGGAGACAAATTCGCCCGATTCAGCCGGCTGGACCGGTTCGGACCGACGCCGCGCCGGTAGAATGAGCCTCCCCGCTTCATGGTTCAGCGCCGATCCACTTCTCGACTCCTCGCCCTGCTGCTGGCAATCGGATCGCTCGCGACCGCCGTCGCGATCGTGCTCCGCTCGGGACCGGGCCGCGAGCGCGAAGCCGGCCGCAACGTCCTGCTCATCACGGTCGACACCCTGCGCGCCGACGCGCTCGGCGCGTACGGAAGGAGAGACGCCGCCACTCCGTGGATCGATCGGCTGGCCGGCGCGGGCATTCGCTTCTCGGCCGCGCACGCGCACAACGTCACGACGCTCGCGTCGCACGCGAACATCCTCTCCGGCCGCCTCCCGCTCGAGCACGGCGTGCGCGACAACGCCGGCTTCCGCTTCCCGTCCGGGACGGACACGCTCGCCACGCTGCTGAAAGCGCACGGCTACCGGACCGCGGCCTTCGTGAGCGCCTTCCCGCTCGACTCGCGCTTCGGTCTCGCGCGGGGCTTCGACGTCTACGACGACCGCTTCGTGGACGCACAGGCGCGGCCGGTGCTGCTCGAGCAGGAGCGCAGCGGCCTCGCGACGGTAGCCCTCGCCAAGGGCTGGATCGAGGCGGCAGGGAGCTCGCCCTGGTTCTGCTGGGTGCACCTCTACGAGCCGCACGCTCCGTACGCGCCGCCCGAGCCCTACGCGTCGCGCTTCGCCTCGCGCCCGTACGACGGGGAGGTCGCGACCGCCGACGCCGCGCTCCGCCCGCTGCTGGAGCCGATCCTCGCGGCCGGCCACGCCGGCCGGACGCTCGTCGTGCTGACGGCCGACCACGGCGAGTCGCTCGGCGAGCACGGCGAGGCGACGCACGGCATCTTCGCGTACGAAGCGACGCTGCGCGTCCCGCTCCTTTTCTATTCTCCCGGGCTCGCGCGTCCGCGCGTGGTCGACGCGCCGGCGCGCCACGTCGACCTGCTGCCGACGATCCTGGACGCGCTCGCGCTGCCGTTGCCGGCCGGGCTGCCGGGCCGGAGCCTGCTCGACGCGGCGGCCGGCCGGCCAGCGGGGGACGTGCCGACCTACTTCGAGGCGCTCTCCGGCCAGCTGAACCGCGGCTGGGCGCCGCTCCACGGCGTGATTGAGGGCGGCCGCAAGCTCGTCGAGCTTCCGATACCCGAGCTCTACGACCTCGCGCGCGATCCCGCGGAGGCGCAGAACCTCGCCGCGGCGGCGCCCGAGCCGCTCGAGCGCCTGCGCGCGCGCCTGCGGGTGCTGAGCGCCACTGATGCGGGTGCGGCTCCGGGCCGCGAGGACGAGGCGACGCGCGAGCGGCTGCGCAGCCTTGGGTACCTGGGTGCCGCGGCCTCGCCGCGAAAGGATCGCTACGGCCCGCAGGACGACCCGAAGACGCTCGTGCCGGTCGATGCGGCGCTCCAGGACGTGGTCGCGCTCTTCTCGTCCGGGCAGAAGCGCGAGGCACTCGAGCGCTGCCGGGCGCTCGTGCGCAAGCGGCCCGGCCTGCCGCTGGCGCTCGTCTACCTCGGCCAGCTCGAGCGCGACTCCGGCGACCTCGAAGGCAGCATCGACGCGCTGCGTCGCGCGCTCGCGCTGAACCCGGAGGACACGGTGACGGCCACGATGCTCGCGGCCGACCTCGCGCAGGCCGGCAAGCCCCGCGAGGCGATGGCGCTGCTCGAGCCGTGGGCCGCGCGCGCCGAGCCCGACCTCGACGTGTTGCTGACCTCCGGGCTCGCGGCGGCGCGGCTCGGGCGGACGGCCGACGCCGAGCGGACGCTCGAGCGCGCTCGGGCGCTCGATCCCTCGAGCGCGCGAGTGCTGGTGGGGCTCGGCAGCGTGCGGCTCACGGCGGGCGAGCGCGACAAGGCGCGCGAGGCGTTCGGGCAGGCGCTCGCGCAGAACCCGGCCGCAGCCCAGGCGGAGAGTGCCCTCGCCATGATGGCGGGCGAGGACGGCCGCACGGACGAGGCCCGCGAGCGCTTTTCCCGCGCGCTCGCGGCCGATCCGGGCGAGGCGGCGAAGCTCCTGGCGCTCGCGTCGATGCTGGCGGGCCGCGGCCGCATGGGGGAGGCGCGCGGCTACCTCGAGCTCTTCGAGCAGCACGCGGATCCCGCGCGCTTTGGCCGCGAGCTCGCGCAGGTGCGCGCCGCGCTCGGACGCGGCGGAGCCGCCGCGGCGGAGCCCAGATAGAATCGACCGGATGAGGCGGCTGCTGTGGCGGGCGGTGTGGCGGGCCGGGCTCCTCGTGTGGGTCCTGCTCGCCGCCGGAGAGGCGCGCGCA
Source organism: uncultured Acidobacteriota bacterium (assembly GCA_963740655.1). Classification (GTDB taxonomy): domain Bacteria; phylum Acidobacteriota; class Vicinamibacteria; order Fen-336; family Fen-336; genus DATBSL01. Next base: position 253,749 of record CAVUFF010000006.1, on the reverse strand, counting down.
GCCGCGCCCGCGGCCCCGGGTCCCGCGGACGCGCTCGACGCCTTCCTGGCGCAAGCCGAGCAGAGCCTCGCGGCGGGCGAGACCCAGATCGCGGAGAGCCGGTACCGCTCGGCGGTCGGCGAGGGCTTCCTGCTGCTCGGCAGCCTCGACGCCAGCGAGGGGCGGCTCGAAGCTGCGCGCGACGCTTTCAAGAGCGCGACGCTCGCGACGGCCAACGCCCGCCAGGCCACGCAGCACCTCGCGATGGCGCTCCTGGAGCTCGGCGACTCCAGGGAGGCCGTCACGCTGATGACGCACCTCGCCACCCGCAACGCGCGCGACATGGGCATAAGGCGGCTGCTGGCGCAGGCGCTGATCCTGGCCGGGCGGCCGGGCGAGGCGCTCCAGGAGCTGGAGGACGCGCACGCCGCGGCGCCTGACGACCTCGAGACGCTCTACGTGCTGGCCGCGGGGTACGTGCGGATGAAGAAGCTGCCCCAGGCGCAGGCGCTCTTCGCGGAGCTCGCGCGGCAGCGGCCGTTCGCCGCGACCCGCGTGCTGATCGGCCGCACCTACCGCGACTACGGCGAGTACGCGCTCGCGCGCAGCGAGCTCAAGCAGGCGCTCGCGCTCGACCCGCGCGCGCGGCGGGCGCACTACTACCTGGGCATGGTCGCGGCGATCGAGGACCTGGCCTCGCTCGACGTCGCGATCTCGGAGTTCCAGCAGGAGCTGAAGGTCGCGCCCGACGACCCGCCCACGAACCTGTCGCTCGGGCTCGCACTCGTGATGGCGCGGCGCTACACAGAAGCGCTGCCGGCGCTCCAGAAGGCGGTGCTCTGGCAGCCGCCGCAGGCGAGCGCCTTCCACTTCCTCGGCCGCTGCCTGGTGGCGCTCGACCGGCCCGCCGAGGCGAAGGCGGCGCTCGCGCGGGCGCTCGAGCTCGCGGAGCGCCGCGGAGGCGAGGACTCGCAGCTGCGGAACATCCACTACCAGCTCGGCCTGGCGCTGCGCGCTCTCGGCGAGGCCGGGCCCGCCGCCGCGCACTTCGCGGAGGCCGAGCGCCTGACCGCGCGCCTGGCGGACGACGCGCGCGAGAGCCTCGACCGCTACCTGCGCGACGCGGCCGAGCCGCTGCCCCCGCTCGGCGTGCCGATGCTCGACACGGGTGCCTTCGCCTCGCTCTCGGCGGAGGAGCGGGTTTCACTGCGGGCGCGCGCACGTACGGCGATCACGCGCGCGTCCTTCAACCTCGGCGTGCTACAGACGCAGGGCGGCCGCTACGCGCAGGCGGCCGCCGAGTTCGAGAGGGCGGCGGCGCTCGACCCCGGCTTCCCGCAGCTGCAGTACTCGCTCGGCGTCTCGTGGTTCAACGCGCAGCAGCCGCGCAAGGCGGCGGCGCCGCTCGCGCTCGCGCTCGAGGCGACGCCCGGCGACCAGAACCTGCGCCGCATGCTCGCGCTGGCCTCGCTCGAGGCCGACGAGCCGGCGCGCGCGGCGGAGCTGCTCGAGAGCGATCCCGGGCGCGACGGCGATGCTTCGCTGCAGTACGCCTACGCGATGGCACTCGTGCGGAGCGGCCGCGCGGCGGCGGCCGAGCCCGTGTTCCGGCGGCTGCTCGCCCAGCACGGCGACACGGCCGAGCTGCACGTGCTCGTGGGCCAGGCGCACGCGCAGCAGGGCGACTACCCGGGGGCCATCGAGTCGCTCGGGCGCGCGCTCGAGCTCAAGCCCGACGTCGCCGAGGCGAACGGCGCGCTCGGGCTCATCTACCTGGAGCAGGGCAAGCTCGACGAGGCGCAGGAGGCGCTGCAGCGCGAGCTCAAGCAAAGGCCCGACGACACGACTTCGCAGCAGCGGCTGGCGGCCGTGCTCGAGCTCCAGGGGAAGCTCGACGAGGCGCTCGTCGAGCTGCGGAAGGTGCTGCGGGTGCGTCCCGACTACGCGCAGGCCCGTTATCTCTACGGCAAGATCCTGCTCGCCCAGGGCTCCGCGGAGCAGGCGGCCGAGCAGCTCGAGGCCGCCGCGCGCTCGGCGCCGAAGGACGCCAACATCCACTACCAGCTCGGCCGCGCCTACCAGTCGCTCGGGCGGCAGGAGGCCGCGCGCAAGGAGTTCGAGGTGTTCCAGCAGCTCAAGGACCAGAGGCCGGGGCCGTCGTGAGGAGCCTTCTCCTCGCGCTCGGGCTCGCGGCCGCAGCGAGCGCAGCGGCCGCGCAGACAACGCCAGCGGCACCCAAGCCGCGGCCGAGTCCCGCGGCGCGGCGGCCGGCATCCCCGCGAGCGGCGGCCGCGAAACCGGCCGTGCCCGAGCCCGTGACGCCCGCCTCGGTCGAGGCCCTGAACGCGGCGCTCCAGCGCGCGGACGAGGCCTTCGCCGCGAAGAAGCTCGACGAGGCCGCCTCGCTCTACGCGGCGATCGCCGACAAGCAGGCGTCGGTGCGCGCGCTGCTGGGGCTCGCGCGCACCCAGACGCAGCGCGGCGAGCCGCGGCGCTCGCTCGAGACCTTGCGCCGCGCGCTCGTCGTCGCGCCGAACTCCGAGGAGGTGCTGAGCGCCTACGCGCGCGTCGCGCTCGCGGCGCGCGCACCGGTGACGGCGATCCTCACGCTCGAGCCGCTCGCGCGCGTGCTGCCGTCGGTGATGGAGTACCACTACCTGCTGGGCGTCGCCCTGATGCAGGCGGGCGACATGCCGAGCGCCGTCTTCGCACTGCAGGACGCGCTCGCGCTCGAGCCGAACCGCTCGGTGACGCTCGTCGCGCTGGGGCTCGCGTTCAACAGCCAGAAGCTCTACGCCGAGGCGCGGGCACCTCTCCTGCGGAGCCTCGAGATCGAGCCCGACAACCTCGAGGGCCTGGCGGCGCTCGCCGAGTCGGAGGACGGCACGGACGAGCTCGCCTCCGCCGAGACGCACGCCGAGCGCGTGCTCGCGCGCCAGCCCCAGAACGCGATCGCCAACCTGGTGATGGGCCTCGTGCGCATGAAGCAGGACCGCTTCGCCGACGCGCGCGCGTTCCTCGAGCACGCGATCGCCGCCGACCCGCTCTCGGGCCGCGCCCACTACCAGCTGAGCCTCGCCTGCGCCCGGCTCGGCGACGCTGCCGGCCAGGAGAAGCACCTGGCGCTCTACCGCTCGGTGCAGCAGGAGGTGGCCGCCCGGCTCGCCGAGCTGCGCGGTGCGGGCGCGCGGCCGAGCGCCGGGATGAAGCCTTGAAGCGCCTGCGGCTGGCCGTGACGCTCGCGCTCGCGGTGGCGACGGCGCTCTCGCTGGCGACGGCGCCCTTCCGCATCCTCGCCCAGGCCAAGGAGCCGGCGCTCTTCCGCGACATCCGCGGCGAGGCCGGCGTCAGCTTCCAGCACCACTCGGCGCCCGAGAAGAAGTTCATCGTCGAGTCGATGAGCGGCGGCGTCGCGGCCTTCGACTACGACAACGACGGCAAGACGGACCTCTACTTCGTCGACTCGCTGACCGTGGACACCGCGAACGACCCGAGCGCTGCGCGGAGCGGCCTCTACCGCAACCTGGGCGGCAACACGTTCGAGGACGTGACCGACAAGGCCGGCGTCGGCCACCCCGGCTGGGGCATGGGCCTCTGCACGGCCGACGTCGACGGCGACGGCTACGAGGACATCTACGTCACCAACCTCGGCCCGAACAAGCTCTACCGCAACAACCGCGACGGCACGTTCACCGACGTCGCGCCGCAAGCGGGCGTGACGGCCTCGGCGTGGTCGACGGCCTGTGCCTGGGGCGACTACGACCGGGACGGCGACCTCGACCTGTTCGTGGCGCGCTACGTCAAGCTCGACCTGCAGCACTTGCCGGAGTTCGGCAAGGGCAAGTCGTGCGAGTACCGCGGGGTCGCGGTGCAGTGCGGGCCGCGCGGCCTGCCGGGCGAAGGCGACCTGCTGTTCCGGAACGAAGGCAACGGGAAGTTCGTCGAGGTGGGGCAGGCGGCCGGCGTGAGCGACCCGCGCGGCCACTACGGGCTCGGCGCCGCGTGGTTCGACTTCAACGGCGACGGCTGGCCCGATCTCTACGTCGCCAACGACTCGAACGCGAACTTCCTCTACCTGAACCAGAAGGACGGCACCTTCAAGGAAGTTGGCTTCGCGGCCGGTGTCGCCGTGAGCGAGGACGGCGCCGAGCAGGGCTCGATGGGCGTCGCCGTCGGCGACTACGACAACAGCGGCAGGCTGAGCCTCTTCGTCTCCAACTTCTCCGAGGAGTACAACGCGCTCTACCACAACGAGGGCACGTACTTCACGGACCGCTCGTTCCGCTCGAAGACGGCCGCGAGCAGCCTGCCGTACGTGGGCTGGGGCACGGAGCTCTTCGACTACGACAACGACGGCTTGCTGGACGTCCTGGTGGCGAACGGCCACGTGTACCCGCAGCTCGACCAGGCGCGGCTCGGCGCCTCGGCGCCCTACCGCCAGCGGCGGCTGCTGTACCACAACAACGGCGACGGCACCTTCGAGGAGGTGTCGGCGAAGTACGGCGACGTGCTGACGGAGCCGCGCGTCTCGCGCGGCCTCGCGATGACCGACTTCGACGACGACGGCAAGGTCGACCTGGTGCTGAACGACCTCGACGGCGCGCCGCAGCTGCTGCGGAACGTGCTCGAGCCGGTCGGCCACTGGCTGTGGGTCAAGCTCGAGGGCAAGGGGCAGAACACGAGCGCGATCGGCGCCGTGGTCAGCGTCAAGGCCGGAAAGCTCTCGATGCAGCGCCTGGTGCGGAGCGGCTCGAGCTACATCTCGCAGGACGACAAGCGCCAGCACTTCGGGCTCGGGCCGAACACGAAGGCCGAGTCGGTCGAGGTGCTCTGGCCCGACCAGACGAAGACGCGGCTCGAGAACGTCGCCGCCGACCAGGTGCTGAAGATCAAGCAGCCGTGAGGGCGGCGCTCACTCCACGCTGAAGTCGACGTCCCGCGAGGCCGTCGCCTTCGCGCGCTTGTCCATCACCACCACGCGCAGCGCGTATCGGCCGGCCGGCAGCCCGGCGAGCGGCATGCCGTTCGTCTGCGGCAGGAGCGCGCCGTCCTTGCGCTCGACTTTCACCGGCTGCGGCTGTGACGCGGCCACGAGCGTCTCGCCCTGCCGCAGCTGCGCCTGCATCACGGCGTCGGCGTCGGGCTCCTCCTTCAGGTTGTAGGCGTAGACCTGGAAGTAGAGGGTGTCCTTGGCGCTGAAGCGACGCAGCGCCTGCACGTCCTTGATGTCCTCCGCGGCCTCGCCGCCCGGCCCGGCCGCCTTGGGAGCGCCCTTCGACAGGAAGACGCCGCTCAGCGCCAGCGCTCCGTCCTTCAGGTTCGGGATCTCGATCCACTGGCTCGAGCCGCCGAGCTTCTGCTTGCCCATGTCGCGCGCGGCGAACCGGATCTCGTAGCGGCCCGGCGGCAGCGCGAGCCGCTGCTGGAAGCCGATGCCGTCGCGGCGCACGCGCGAGACGTCGGCCGCCGCGACTTCGTTGTGCCGGCCGAAGGCCGTGCCAATCGCCTTGCCGCTCGCGTCGTACACGCCGCCGAGCAGGTCCACGGCAAAGGGCGACGAGTTGCCGCTCGGGGCGAGCGGCGAGACGTCCACGTGCGCCTCCAGGATCGCCTGCGAGCCGTTCGGCGGCAGGTCCACGAAGTCGACGGAGACGTTCACCGGCAGCGTCTTCTCGGCGCGCGAGGCGTCGATGATCGCGCGCGCCTCCACCTCGTCGATCCCGCGCGTCCCGGGCGCGGGTCCGCCGGGCGCCGGGTGCGCCGCCGCCGTCTTCACCGAGGGCTTGCTGTCGTCGGGCGCGAGGTAGCCGGCCCGCGTGCGCACGACGTAGTCGGCGTGGCGCGCTACCTTGACCTCGATCTTGCGGAACTTGCCGTCGCGCTTCTGGTTGATAGGCTCGTAGGCCATCAGGTAGTAGCTGTCGTTCTCCGCCAGCATCTTCTTGACGCCCGTGTCGAACTCGTTCGTGCCGTAGACCAGGAAGCCGCCGGTGTCGGCCGAGACGGACTCGAGCGTGACGCGGAAGAGCTGCGTCGTGGTGCGGTCCACCGTCGTCTGCAGTCCGGGGGCCGACGACACGACCTGGCCCGTGGCGGCATCGCCGACGTTGCCGACAAGCCCGTGGCTGTCGATCGCGTAAACGACCGTGCCGGAGCGCGTGCCCGCGTCGATGATCGCGCGCAGGTCCCTGGTGCGCTCCTCGCTCGTGCCGGTGCCGACGAGGAAGCCATCGGACACGAGCAAGCAGAGCTTGCGCCCCGGCAGCGGGGCGAGCGCGCGCATGACGTCCTCGAGCGTGTGGAGCGTCGCCGCCGAGTAGCGCAGAGCATCGTTGAGGATCGAGCGCGCCCGGCGCTGGACTTCCTGCTCGGCCGCCGCCTCTTCGGGATTGGAGCCCGCCGGGATCGCGCCCCCGGTCGCCTCGATCGCGGCGCGCGGAGTCTGGGCGTTCAAGACGCTGCCGGGTTCCTCGATCATCTTGCGTGCGGCCAGCCGCCGCGCGGCGACGTCGCCGCGCAGGACGAGCTCCGCCTGGGCGGGGGTCATCTGCGAGCCGGCGTCGGGCGGCATCGGGGGCTGCCGGAAGTTGAGCTGGTCGATGGTCTGCTTGAGGTTCGCGGCGTTCGTGCTGAGCGGCTGGCTGCCGGCCGGAGCGCTGGTCGTGACGATCGCGATCGAGTCGTCGGGGCCGAGGAAGTCGTCGACCAGGCGCCGCAGCGAGCCCTTCACGAACTCGATGTTGCCGGGCGCGATGTGCAGGTCGTCGATCACGATCACGAGGTGGCGGCCCGGCGTTGCGCCTTCGACCTTGGCTGCTGCAGCGGGAGCCGGTGCGGAAGGCACCGGGGCCGGCGCGGCTGCGGCTGGAGCGGAGCCGGAGGCCGTCGTGGCGGCCGGCTTGGGGAGGCGGCCCTCGACGAACACGAACGTCGTGAGCTTCTGGTCCTTCTTGTCCTCCAGGATCACGAAGTCGCTCTTCGTGAGGCCGGTGACGGGCTTGCCGCTCGCGTCGTTGACGATGACGTCGAGCTGGACCGCTTCGACGCGCGTTCCCGGAACCTGCTGCTGGGCATGGGTGCTGCCGGCCGCCGCGAGCGCGACGGCGAGAATGAGGACGAGGGTTGGACGCCGCATGCCGGAACTCTACCACCGCAGAAAGCCGGATCCCGTGGATCGCGCGTACCATCGCCGCATGCCGCCCATGGCCGTTGTCCTGCGGGAGCTGGACGAGCGGGGCTTCACGCGGCTCGAGGCCGTTCTGCCGCCGCAGCGGCGCGAGCGGCTCGTCGGCCGGATCGAGGCGCTCTTCGCGGAAGAGGGAGAGCGCGCGGGCTCGGAATTCCGGCCGGAGCCGGGAGCGCCCCGGCTCGCGAACCTCGCGGACAAGGGCGACGTCTTCGTCGGGTGCGCTCTCGAGCCGGCCGTGCTCGAGCTCGTCGCGCACGTGCTCGGAGAGCACTTCAAGCTCAGCAGCCTGAATGCGCGCTCGGCGCTGCCGGGCGAGGCCGCGGCACAGCCGTTCCACTGCGACATGGGAGCGCTGCCGGACGCGCAGGGCTTCTGGGTCTGCAACGCCGTCTTCATGCTCGACGACTTCACGGCCGAGAACGGCTCGCTGCGCGCCGTGCCGGGCTCGCACCGCAGCGGCCTGTTGCCGGCCGAGGCCCTGGCCGACCCGCGGGCGCCGCATCCCGGAGAAGTGCTCGTCATCGGCCGTGCCGGCGACGTGGTGGTCATGAACGCTCACCTCTGGCACGCGGGCACGGCGAATCGCACGACGGGCCGACGGCTGGCGCTCCACTCCTTCTATTGCCGCTCGGACAAGCCGCAGCAGCAGTACCAGAAGCGACTGCTGCGTCCCGAGACGCAGGCGGGCCTGTCGCCCGAGGCTCGCGCGCTGCTGGCTCTCGACGACCCCTTGAACGACGCGCTCTCGGCTTCGAGCGAAGGAGCGAGCGGATTCTTACGCTAAGCGGGGGGAGTGGGGGGGCGGCTTAGGAGCCCCCCCACGCCGTCAGGCCTGTCTTTCGTTAGCAGTTTTCGTCCCGCCTCCGTTTGCGTCGTTCAGTGCCCTTTCGTCAGCCGCTCGAGCTCCTGGAACCAGCCGATCACGACCTTGGCGCGTGCCGCCTGCCGCTTTTCGCCGCGGCCCTCGAACATCGCGAAGCTCTGGCCGGACGGGGCCGCGTCGTAATCGGGGAAGTTGAAGCCGGGAAGCAGCAGCCCGCGCAGCCCCCCGAGATAGACCCCCTTGAAGAGCGAGGCCGGTTTTCCCGGGCGGAGCCCGCCGCCGTCGATCGCGAGCTGCACCGACATGAGGCCGTCGGCCGTCCGGTAGAAGAGCTCGCGGCCGTCGCGGCTCCATTGGGGCTGGCTGCCGCCGCCGTCGGAGATCTGCCACTTGCCCTTGCCCATCGGCAGCGACGAGACGAACACCTCCGGCCGGCCCGTCTCGTTGCTCTCGTAGGCGAGGAAGCGCCCGTCGCGCGAGAACTGCACGCCCGCCTCGTTGTACGGCGACTGGATGAGCGGCTGCGGCTCGTTTTTGCCGTCGGCGTCGGCGAGCCAGAAGTCCTGCCCGCCCTTGGCCCCGACGGCCTGGATCGAGAGGCTGCGGCCGTCGGGCGTCCACGAGATCGGGGCCGGATACGTGAGCTTGCCCGGCGCCACGACCACCTCCGGCTCGCCGGTGCCGTCGGCGCGCTTCTTGAGGACGCCGTCCTTGCCGTTCACCTCGCCTTCGTAGGCGATCCACTGGCCGTCGGGAGACCAGACGGGATCGGCGTCGTAGCCCTCGCCGAACGTGACCCGGGTGGCGACGTCCCGCTCGATGTCGTAGACCCAGACGTCCCAGTTCTGGTCGCGCAGCAGCGAGATCGCCAGCCGTCGCCCGTCGGGGGCGAAGCGCGGCGTGCCGTAGATGCCGGGCGTGCGCCAGAGCGGGCGGCTGCCGCCCTGGCGATCCACCGCGACGATCGTGAAAGGCTTCACTTCCGAGCTGTTGTCGAGGTAGGTGAGCAGGCCCGTGTCGGAGACCGCGTACTGGGCCGATCCCTCGCCGGCGTTCGTCTCGAGTCCTTCGAGGACCGGCATCTGCGCGCCCGTGACCTCGAGCTTCCCGAGGTCGAAGGGGATGGCGAAGAGCGCCCCCTTGTTGACGAACAGCAGGTGGCCGGTGGCGATGTAGCGGGCGTAGTAGCCGCCCTTGTGGACGACCTTGCGCTCGCCGGTGTCGACGCGCACGACCTCGATCGTGCCGCCGTCGAAGCTGCTGACGTCGCCCACCTGGGAGGTGAAGAGCACCGAGCGGCCGCCCGGCAGCCACTGCGGCCAGCGGTGGCTCTTGTCGCCCTTCGCCGCGTCGAGCGTCGTGAGCGGCTTCGGATCGCCGCCGGTCGCGGGGATGCGCAGGAGCCCGGCGTTCGGGTTGGGGGTGAAGACGATCGTACCGTCCGGGCCCCAGGCGGCGCCACGGCTGCGGTCGAGGCTGGCGAGCGTGATGGGTGAGCCGCCGGCGACCGGGATCTTCTTGAGCTCCTTGCGCGTGACGAAGCCGAGCCACTGGCTGTCGGGAGAGAAGAAGGCGTGGTACGGGCCGGCCTCGCCTTCCCCCTTCACGAGCACCGTCTCCTGGAAGCGGTCGAGCGGCCGGACGACGAGCGCCTGCAGCTGGCCCTCGAGCCCCGTCGTGTAGGCGATCGCGCGGCCGTCGGGCGACGTCACGAGGCCCGAGCCGAGGCGCGAGAAGAGCTGGTCCTCGGTCAGGTGGATCTCGAAGCGGCGGATCGGCTCCGGAGCGGCCTTCGGAGCCAACAGCCGCGCGCCGGCCGCGAGGCCGACGATTCCCGTGGCAACGGCCACGGTCCAGGGAAGCCAGGACGCCCGTGCGGCGGCGCCCATCGGCTTCGTGGCCACGGCGCTCGGGTGCTCGAGGAACTCCTGGAGCGCGATGCGCGCGTCGCCGATCGACTGGAGCCGCCGCGAGGCGTCCTTCTGCAGGCACTGCTGGAGCAGCGTCCGCAGCGACGGCGGCACGCCCGCCGGCAGCTGCGCGAGCTCGGGCTCCTTGTGCACGATCGCGCCCAGCACGTCCGTCACCGTCTCGCCGTCGAAGGCGCGCCGGCCGGCGAGCATCTCGTAGAGCACGCAGCCGAACGCCCAGATGTCCGCGCGGCGGTCGACGGGCTTGCCGCGCGCCTGCTCGGGGCTCATGTAGCCAGCCGTCCCGAGCAGCACGCCCGCCTGCGTCATCGCGAGCGTGGGCGAGTGCGAGGCCTCGGCGTCCTGCGGCCCGGAGAGCGGGTGCGTATTCAGCGCCTTGGCCAGGCCGAAGTCGAGCACCTTGACGTGGCCGTCGCCGTCGACCATGACGTTCGCGGGCTTCAGGTCGCGGTGCACGACGCCCTTCTCGTGCGCGGCCTCGAGCGCCTCCGCGATCCGGAGCGCGAGGCGGGCCGCCTCCTGCGGCTCGAGCGGGCCGCGCTGGAGGCGCGCGGCGAGCGTCTCGCCGGCCGCGAGCTCCATTACCAGGAAGCGCTGGCCGTCGCTCTGCTCGAGACCGTGGATGCCGGCGATGCTCGGGTGGGAGAGCGACGCGAGGACGCGCGCCTCGCGCTCGAAGCGCGCGAGCCTTTCGGGGTCGCTCGCGAAGCTCGGGGGCAGCAGCTTGAGCGCGACGTCGCGGCCGAGCTGGGTGTCCTCGGCGCGGAAGACCTCGCCCATACCGCCGGCGCCGAGCTTTGCCGTGATCTTGTAGTGGGAGACCGTGGTGCCAATCAAAGCGCGCTCCTTCTCGGTTGCAGGCGGCGCGCCGATTGTATTCGCCTTTTTGGATGGGGTCAGGTCTTGAATCGACGCTTTCGCGTAACGAAACGCCTCAGCCCGGGCGGGCCGTCACTCGTAGCGCAGCGCGGCGACGGGATCGATGCGCGTCGCGCGCAGCGCCGGGCCGAGCGCCGCGAGCGCGGCGGCGAGCACGACGAGCACCGGCACGGCGGCGAACGTGGCCGGATCGGTGGGCGCGACCTCGAACAGCAGCCCGCCGAGCGCGCGCGTGGCGAGGAGCGCGAGTCCGAGCCCCACCGCCACTCCGAGCGCCACTTGCACCAGCACGCCCCGTACGACGAGGCCAAGGATGCGGCCACGGTCGGCCCCGAGCGCCACGCGCACACCGAGCTCCGGCACGCGCTGGCCGACCGAGTAGGAGGCGACGCCGTAGATGCCGACGAGCGTCAGCACGAGCGCCACGACGGCGAAGCCGGCGAGCAGCGCCAGCCCGAAGCGGCGCGAGGCCACGCCGCGCGCGAGCGCCTCGTCGAGGCTCATCACGCGCGAGATCGGCTGCTCGGGGTCGAGCGCCAGGACCTCGGCGCGCACGAGCGCGCCGAGCGCGCCCGCCCCGCCGTTGCCGCGCACGGCGACGTCGGCGAGACGGACCGGGTAGATGCCGGTCTGCGCGGCGGGCAGGTAGATCTGCGGCGTGAGATCGGCGTCGAGCCCGTCGCGGCGGAGCGAGCCCACGACGCCGACGACGCTCACCCAGGGCGCGCGCTCGCCCCTGCGGAAGCGCGTGCCGAGCACGTTCGCGCCCGGCGAGAAGCGGCGGACGTAGTCCTCGTTGACGAGCGCGACGAAGGGCGCGCCCTGGCGGTCGCTCTCCTCGAAGCCACGCCCGCGCAGCATCGGGATCCCGAGCGTCCGGAAATAGCCGCGGCTCACCGCCTGGGCATCGACGTCGTCGCCGCCGCGGGGCCCGGGCGGACGGCCCTCGATCTGGACTCCGGTGCCCCAGCCGCCCCGCAGCGGCAGGTTGTTGGCGAACGCCACCGCCTCGACCCCCGGCCGCGCCGCGATCCGGCGCTCGAGCTCTTCGAAGAACGCGAGCCGGCTCGCGGCGTCGGGATAGCGCGTCTCCGGCAGCTTCACCCGCACCGCGAGCACGCGCTCGGTCTCGAAGCCGAGCGCCATGGCCTGCAACCGGATCATGCTGCGCACGACGAGCGTCGCCGCCAGCACGAGGACGAGCGCGAGCGCCACCTGGCCGGTCAGGAGCGCGCCGCGCCAGCGCAGCACCGCTCGCGTCCCGTGCTCGCGGGCTCCCGTCTGCAGCACCGCGGCGGGCTGCACTCGAGTCGCCGTGAGGGCCGGCAGCAGGCCGAAGAGGACTCCCGTTGCGAGCGACACGGCGAGCGAGAAGCCGAGCACGCGCAGGTCGAGAGCCGCGTCGGCGATGCGCGGCGTGCCGGCCGGCGCGAGCGACACGAGCGCCGTCAGCAGCCCCTGAGCGAGCGCGAGCCCCAGCAGGCCGCCCAGGCTGGCGAGCAGCAGGCTCTCGACGAGCAGCCCCGTGACGAGCCGCGCGCGCGAGGCGCCGAGCGCGTTCGTGATCGCCATCTCGCGCTGCCGCGAGAGCGCGCGCACCACCTGCAGGTTGGCCACGTTGAGGCAGGCGATCGCCAGCACGGCGGCGACACAGGCCCAGAGCAGCAGCAGCGAGCCGCGCACGTCGCGGGTCACGTCCCGGTCGAGCCGAACCACCTCGGCGCGCACCTCGCGGTTCGTGTCGGGATGGTCGCGTGCCAGCCGCTCCGCCACCGCGCCGATCTCAGCCTGCGCCTCGGCGAGGCTCGCGCCGCGCCGCAGCCGCGCGACGAGGTTCGTCTCGTGGTCGCCGCGGTTGGCGAGCAGCTCCGCCGGGAAGGCGGCGGGAACGTAGAGCGACACGGCGCGGCCCGCCATGCCGGCGGGAGGTGCGAACCCTGGCGGCAACACGCCCACCACTTCGTACGCCAGCCGATCCAGCCGGATGGTGCGGCCGACGACGCTGGGATCGGCGCCGAAGCGGCTGCGCCAGAGGCCGTCCGACAGGATCACGACCTTCGCTCCGCCCTCGCGATCTTCTTCGGGGAGGAACGCGCGTCCGAGCGTGGGCCCGGTGCCCAGCACGGCGAAGAATTCGTAACCCACGGCGTGCGCGAAGAGGGTCTCCGGGCGCCCGCCCTCGCTCAGGTCCATCTCGGTGAAGTGCCACGCGGCGAGTGACTCGAGCGCGCTCACCCGGTAGTCGGCGATGTTGGCGGGCGCGATCGACGAGCGGCCGCCGCCGCCGTGCTCGACGACCGCCACCAGCCGCTCCGCTTCGGGATAGGGCAGCGGCTTGAGCACCACCGCGTCGACGAGTGCGAAGAGCGCCGCGTTCGCGCCGATCGCCAGAGCGAGCGTGGCGGTCGCGGCCGCCGTGAAGCCGGGAGAGCGGCGCAGGCGCCGCGCGGCGAGCGAGAGGTCGCGCGCGAGCGCTTCCAGGCGCGGGAAGCCGAAGAGTGCGCGGCTCTCCTCGCGGAGCCGGGCCGGGTTGCCGAGCCGAAGCCGCGCCGCGCGGCGGGCTTCGTCCTCGCTCGCGCCTTGCGCCCGGGCGCGGTCCGCTTCCATCTGGAGGTGCGACTGCAGCTCCTCGTCGAGGTCCCGATCGAGCTCGGAGCGCCGGCCGAGGAGCGACAGCCGGCGCAGGAGCGCGCTCAGGCGGGGAGGCATCAGGCCGTCTCCATCACGCGCTCGATCGCCGCCACGAGTGCCGTCCAGTGCTCGCGCTCGACCTCGAGGCGCTTTCTGCCGCGCGCCGTGAGCGTGTAGATGCGGGCGCGCCGGTTGTTCTCCGAGAGGCCCCACTCGGCGCTCACGAGCCCCGCGAGCTCGAGCCGGTGGAGCGCCGGGTAGAGCGAGCCCTCCTCGACGCGCAGCACCTCGTCCGAGGCCTGCTGGACGTGCTGTGCGATTCCCCAGCCGTGGCTCGGGCCGTGCGCGAGCGTGCGCAGGACCAGCATGTCGAGCGTGCCCTGGACCAGCTCGCCCGCCGGTTTCTCGCTTGCCCGCTCTCCCATAGATTGTCGATAGGAAGCTAAGCCCGAGCCGCCTTCCTGTCAAGCGTCTATGGGAGCGGCGGCTCCTCGTGGCCCGGAAGACGGAACGGCTCGCCCGACAACAGGGGCCGTCGCCGTACCGCGGCGTCGACCAGCGGTGTGGCGTCGGCGATCCACCTGAGCGCCGCTTCAAGATCGAGGAGCGGACGCGCTCGTCGTGCCTCCCGCATCGAGCGCAGGTCCTCTTCGGACAAGCCGAGCTCGAACCTCGGGTGGCTCATCGTCGGCGCAGCCTTTCGAAGTACTCGGCCAGACCGGCCCCGTCGAAGTAGCTTCGCGCTTCGGCGGTGTCGAGCCCTGGCAGCGCCAGCAGGAACTGCAGGTCCGCAAGATCGGAGTAGCGGGTCGGGTCCTGGGCGAAGGCCTGCACCTTCATGGCCACGAGGTGCTCGGGCCGCGGAACCGGCGCGTCCAGGGCAGCAGTGATCGGCTTGAGCGCGCAGCCGGCAAAGACGGCGTCGGCCGTGCTGCCGCTCACGTAGATCACGTCCACCCGGCCGAGTGAGGCGTCTTCGTGCTGGTGGTTCGAGAAGCCAGGCTGAACGCCGAGCGTCGAGAAGCCATTCTTCTCGAGAAGCTGGACGAGCGCATCGCGCGTCCGGCGCGGTGCCAGCAGGTCCACGTCGAACGTCGCCCTCGGGGCGCCATAGGCGAGGAGCGCCAGCCCGCCCACGACCGCGTAGGGCTCGTGCCGGTCTTCGAAGAAGGGACGCACGATGGCGAGCACGCGAGCGACGTCCATGGCTTCCCCAAGTCTAGGGGAGCCGGGGCACCCGGACCTAGGCTCGCAGTCTCAGGGCAGCGTGATCTGCCAGATGTCGGCCTGATCGTGCCACCGCACCAGGAACAGGCTGCGCTGGTCCCCGGAGACGGCGTACGTGTAGATCGGCTCGCCGACTCCGCGGGCGAGACTCTCGGGCGTCAGGACCTCGCGCTCGTGGCTTCCCGCGAGATCCACCGCGTGAAGCCTTCCCGAGCGCAGGAAGAGCAGCGTGCGATCGCCGCTCACCCAGCTCACGGAGTCCGCGGCGTCGACCTCGAGCGCCCGATAGGTCTTCGACGCGATCGAGTAGACCGCGGGAGTCACCCGTCCGGACGGCTGCCTCAGCAACCCCGCGAGCCGCGTCCCGTCGCGCGACCAGGTGGCGTACTCGAAGACGGCGCCTGCGGGCGGCGCGGCGAGCCGTTCGAGGACCGTGGGCGCCGACGCGTCGAAGCGCGCGAGCGCGGTACCGGTGCCGTTGCTGAGCGTGAGCACGAGCCGCGCGCCGTCGGGTGAAACAGTCGGGACGAGGACCTCGTCGCCGCTCGTGCGGGTGACCTGCGTCGCGCCGCTGCCGTCGAGGTGCATGGTCCACGCCTCGTATTGCCCCGACCGATTGGAATAGAGGATCAGTCGCTTGCCGTCGGGAAGGAAGGAGGGCCCGCGATCCTTGAAGACATCGTTGGTGAGCTGGCGCAGGTTCGTCCCGTCGGCCGAAAGCGTGTAGAGATCCTCACGCCTTCCGCCGGAGGTGAACGCGATCCGGCTGCCGTCCGCCGACACTCCCATGTAGAAGAGCCGCAGCGAGCTCGAGAAGACGCGCTTCGGCTCTCCGAGTGCGAGCGCTCGCGCCGGATCGAAGACGACGCGCTCGATCGAATCGGTCCCGAAGGCGCCCGCGACCACGAGCTTGCGGCCGTCGCGGGTGATGCTCGCGTAGCCGGCAACCGGAAACGGGACCGGCAGGGGCTGCGGAGGGCCGGAGACGCGACCCGAAGCCTCGTCGAGCGGGAGGCGCCAGAGGCCCAGCGTTCCGCCCCGGTCGCTCGAGAAATAGAGGAAGCGGCCGTCGGGCGACCAGACCGGGTTCCAGTCGAGGTCGGGGTCCTCCGTGAGGCTCGCGACGCTCGAAGCCTCCCCGGAGCGCGAAACCGTCCAGAGGTCTCGCTGTCCGCCCGGTCGCACCCCCCAGAACGCGATCCGCTGGCCATGCGGCGACCAGCTCGGCTGAACGGCGTCCATCCCTTCGGGCGTCAGGCGCCGCTTCTCGCCCGACGCGACGCTCACCGCCCAGAGCGCGCCCCAGCCGTTGCGGGCGTACGGCCAGAACGGCTGGAGCCGCTCCGTCCCGTAGACGATCTCGCGGGCGTCGGGGGACCAGGCCGGGTTGAACCCCGCGTCCGTCAGGCGCCTCACGGACTCGCCGGTCGCGCCCATCAGGAAGAGGCCGCCGCCGTCGCGCTCGGAGCGAAAGGCGATCTGCGCGCCGTCGGGGGAGAACGCGGGCTCCGAGTCGTCGGCCGGCGAGTCGGCGGTCAGGTTGACGGCGTTCGCGCCGCCGATGCGCTGCAGGAAGATGTCGAGGTCGCCGCCGTCGCGGTTCACGAACGCGAACGACTGTCCCTCGGGTGAGACGCTCGGATAGGCGAGGGCGCCCGACTGGAAGGTCAGCTGGGCGAAGCTGGCCGTGGCGAGTGGCGTTTCGGCCGCGCCGGAGCGACCCAGCCTTCCGAGCGTGAATCCGGCTCCGAGGAGAGCCAAAGCGGCGGCCGCCGGCGCGAGCGGCGGCACGCGCAGTCGGCTGGGAGCGGCAGCCGCGACGGCCTGCGCGCCGCTGCGGGTCGAGCCGGAGAGCGACTCGAGGTCGAAGGCCAGGTCGCGCGCCGACTGGAAGCGCTCCTCGGGCGCCTTCTCGAGGCAGTGGCGCAGGACTCGCTCGAGCGCCGGCTGCAGCCGCCCGCTGCGGCTCGCCGGCTCGGGCATTTCGAGCGGGTCCTCGCGCAGGATCGCGGTCATCGTCTCGGCGGCGGTGCCGCGCTTGAAGGCCGGCTCGCCGGTCGCCATCTCGAAGAGCACGGACCCGAGCGAGAAGATGTCCGAGCGGTGGTCCGCGGCCTGGCCGCGCACCTGCTCCGGCGACATGTAGCCGACGGTGCCGAGCACGGTGCCGGGCTCGGTCTGATGCGCCTCGGTGGGCGAGACGCTGTCGCTCGTCGCGCCCGTGCTCGCGGCCTGCCGGGCGAGGCCGAAGTCCAGGATCTTCACGTGCCCGTCGCGCGAGACGAACACGTTCTCGGGCTTGAGGTCGCGGTGCACGATACCCTTCTCGTGCGCGGCAGCCAGGCCGTGGGCGATCTGGATCGCGCACTCGGCCGCCTTGCGCGCGGGGAGCGCGCCCGCCTTCAGCCGCTCGCGGAGCGACTCGCCCTCGAGCAGCTCCGTGACCGCGTAGGCGATGCCGTCGGCCCGTCCGAAGTCGAAGAGCGAAAGGATGTTCGGGTGGGAGAGCGCCGCCACGGCCTTCGCCTCGCGCTCGAAGCGCGCGAGCGCCTCGGCGTCGGCGGCGAGACGCCCCGGCAGTACCTTTACCGCGACGTCGCGCGCGAGCCGCGTGTCGCGGGCGCGGAACACCTCGCCCATCCCGCCCGCGCCGAGAGGTGCCGTGATCTCGTAGGGGCCGAGCCGAGTGCCGGGCGTCACGCTCACGCGGCCGGATGCTAGCACGCGCGCGGAGAAGCACCGGTGCTGCGCTAGAATCCGCGGCCGTCACCGGTCACGCGTTTTCGACGGGAAGGAGACGAGAGCCGATGCCCCGACCGACTGCTTCGAACGTGCTCTCCGTCGCCGCGCGCAGTATGCTGCTCGTCGGAGCCTGTCTCTTGTCCTCGCCGGTTCGCGCGTCGGACGACTACACGCTCGGCCCCGACTCGCAGCCGCAGGCGGGCGTGCCGAAGGGCAAGGTGACGGGGCCGTTCCCGTTCACGAGCCAGGTCTTCCCCAACACCGTGAGGCAGTACTGGGTCTACGTCCCCGCGCAGTACGACGGCAGCCAGCCGGCCGCGGTGATGGTGTTCCAGGACGGGCACAAGTACGTGAACGTCGAGCAGGAGTACCGGGTGCCCGTCGTGTTCGACAACCTGATCCAGAAGAAGGAGATGCCCGTCACGATCGGCGTGTTCGTGAACCCCGGGAACCTCGGCACGGAGCTGCCCGCCGACCCGTGGCGCTCGACGAACCGCAGCCAGGAATACGACACGCTCGGCGAGGCCTATTCGCGCTTCCTGCTCGAGGAGCTGCTGCCGGAGGTGGGCAGGAGCTACAAACTCACGAGCGATCCCGAGGCGCGCGGGATCGCGGGCGCGAGCTCGGGCGGGATCTGCTCGTTCACGGTCGCCTGGGAGCGGCCGGACGCCTTCCGCAAGGTGATCAGCCACATCGGCAGCTTCACGAACATCCGCGGCGGCCACGTGTATCCGGCGCTCATCCGCAAGTCGGCCAAGCGGCCGCTGCGCATCTTCCTGCAGGACGGCTCGAACGACCTCGACAACGAGCACGGCAACTGGCCGCTCGCGAACCAGGAGATGGCCGCGGCGCTCAAGTTCCGCGGCTACGACTACCGCTTCGAGTTCGGCGACGGGGCCCACAAGGGCAAGCACAGCGGCGCGCTCCTGCCCGAGGCGCTGCGCTGGCTCTGGCGCGACTTCCCGAAGTAAGGTCGCCGCAGTAGGATGCGACTCGCTTCGCCGTTCTCTCCCGGAGGCCACCGATGAGACTCGCCGCCGCCGTCTTTGTCCTCGCCGCGACGTCCGCCTACGCCCAGGCGCCGCTGCCGAACCCCGCTCCGCCTCCCGATCCCGAGGGCATCGCGCAGCACGACTTGAACCGGACGCCGCCCGTCGTGGTGAAGCCGGCCGAGGCCGTGCCACCGGCCGCGCCCGGCAAGCCGCCGTCGGACGCGGTGGTGCTGTTCGACGGCAAGGACCTCTCGGGCTGGAAGAGCCAGGGCAAGGACGCTCCGGCCGCGTGGAAGGTCGAGAACGGCTACATGGAGGTCGTAAAGGGGACGGGCGCCATCGAGACGAAGCAGAGCTTCGGCGACGTGCAGCTGCACATCGAGTGGATGACGCCGTCGCCGGCCGTCGGCACGAGCCAGGACCGCGGCAACAGCGGCGTCTTCTTCGGCGGCGGCCGCTACGAGGTGCAGGTGCTCGACAGCTACCAGGCCGCGACCTACCCCGACGGCCAGGCGGGCGCCCTCTACGGCCAGTTCCCGCCGCTCGTGAACCCGACCCGCCCGCCGGGCGAGTGGCAGGCCTACGACATCGTCTTCGAGATGCCCCGCTTCGACGCGAGCGGCGCGCTCCTGAAGCGCGCCCGCGCCACCGTGTTCCTGAACGGCGTGCTGGTGCAGAACGCGAAGGAGCTGATCGGCCCGACGACCAACAAGGTGCGGACGCCCTACTCGGCGCACCCGGCCGCGCTGCCGCTCAGCCTGCAGGACCACAACCACCCGGTCCGCTACAGGAACGTCTGGGTGCGCGAGCTGAAGCTGCCTTAGAACGCACTGCGAGTGGGCTCGTGCTGGGGACACGGAGGACACGCTAGGCTCCGCTCGAGGCCCTCGGCTGTTCTCGGTCCGTTGGACTTGCCTAGCGGGTTTTCCGAGTCGCGGGCGAGACGATCCTGATCAGGTGATCCGTAAAGCTGGAGTGCATCTCCGGGACCTCGTACGTGGGCATGTGGCAGGTGACGCAGCTCTCGGTGCCGACCTTGCAGGCCCGACCGGAACGCTCGCGCGTAGCCGACTCTCCTGCGGAGACATGGCAAGCCAGGCATCGCCGATCGTACGAAGGATGGTCGCGCACGAGGGGCTCGTGGGGGTCGTGGCATGCCGTGCAGGTGATCCGCGCGTCGCCCGGTCCCCAACAGCGGCTGCTCTCGAGACGGTACGGCTGAGAACGCAGGGCAATGGGTCCGGTGTTGCCCTCGAGGGCAATGTCCCAGAATGTCGCGTGGCACGCGCCGCAGAAGTCCACGAGCTCGATGGGATCGAGCTTCCGCGGGTCCAGGATGGCCCGCCTCCCCTGCTCGAGGCGCCCTCCCTGCATCGCCTCGACGTGCTCGCGGCCGGGACCGTGGCAGGCTTCGCAGGTGACCCCGGGGATCGGGCCGCTGCCGTGATCGAGCACGCCTTCGGTTGTCGACGCGGTGGTGTGACAGCCGAAGCAGCGGCGAGCCTCGACGTCTCCCACCCGCCGGGCCATCGCCTCCTCGAAGGGGCTCGACGCGGGGACCGCGCGACCCGGCGTGAAGTCGAGGGCTCGCAGTGAGTCGAAGTAGGTGACCCGGCTCTCGAAGAGCAGCCCGTCCCGATGGAAGAGGAAGGATTGCCCGACCTTTCCTTCGCCGAAGGCCCAGGTCAGAGGCGAGGACTCGGACCGGCTGCCGTCGGTGACGGAGTAGGTGCTCTGCTGGTCACCGGTCGCGATCGTGTAGGAGTAGGCGCCCAGGCGGAAGCTCAGGGTCGGATGGCCGCGCAAGGCCTCCGAGGCCGCGGCCCGCTTGGCGGTCCGGGCCATGGCAGTCGTCACCTGGGACGCGGCCTTCTCGGCATGGCACGTGGCACAGGCGGTCGTGCCGAGGAAGTCCTTCCGCGGTGCAGTGCCCTTGGTCGGCCACCAGCCCCGGCTCTGCGCGACGCGGTCGGCCGTGGCCAGCTTCTGGGCCGAGGCAGGAACGGGGCCGACGCAGGCCGCACCGAGCACACCCAGGGTCCAAGTCGCGAGCCAGCGCCAGCGTCTCCGTCTTGGCAACCGGATGTCTCCTGCCCCAGCCGGCTTTCTCGAGTGTGGTGAGCTTCCGTGGACCAGTCCCGCGTGGATTGGCGATGTCCTCGTCTGCAGTATTGAAGGATATACCGAGGGCTGCGTCGGACCATGGCGGGCTCGCCTGCTGACTCGTACCACGGAGACCGATAGGCGATTCCTTCCGCAGGTGTGCTGTGGTGAGCACTGTATGGCGGGAACCGAACGGGAGGGCAGGACGAGGCCGTGGAAGAGTGGGCGGCGGCAGGGAGCAGCCCTCGCGGACGAGGTCCGCGCCAATCTCCTGGCGCGTGCCATCGCTGAAGCCGGGTACGCTGCCCCCTAGCGCGAGGCGCTCTCGAGCGCTCCCGCCCAGTTCAGCACCACGACGGCGGGCGCCGTGGCGTCGCCGGCTCGAGGAACGTTCACCAGAAAACGCTGGCCGTCGGGGCTCGGCCGATAGAGGCTGCGAGCGTTGATCGGCGAGAAGCGCGCCACGAACAGCGGCTGCGGCGTTCCCGCTGCGAACGACGGGCCCTTCTCGATCGCGACGGCCATGACGTGCGCGTCGGGAGAGCGGTAGTAGAGCTCGCGGCCGTCCGCGCGCCAGAGTGGCTCGCGCCCGCCGTCCGGGGAGATCTGCCACTTGCTGCGGGCCTCCGGGAACTCCTGCACGTAGACCTCGGTCTGGCCCGACTCGTTCGACTGGTAGGCGAGGAAGCCGCCGTCCGGCGAGAGCGTGCCGTTGAGCTCGGAGAACTTCGTCTTGCGGAGCACGAAGGGCTTGCGGTCGTTCACGCGCATCGCCCAGAGGTCCCAGTTCGTCTCGCCGCGGCTCGAGAAGACGATGGTCGAGCCGTCGCGCGACCAGTCGGACACGTACTTGTCCTCGGCGCTGTCCAGCAGGAGCTCCGGCTCGCCCGTCCCAGCGGCGTCCTTCCAGTAGAGGTTCCAGCTCTTGCCCTGCACGCTGTAGGCGATCCGCTTCCCGTCGGGCGACCAGACCGGCGCGAACTCCCGCTCCGGCTCGAACGTGAAGCGCGTCGTCGTACCGCGCGCGAAGTCGCGGATCCAGATGTCGCCCTTGTTGTTGTCCTCGTCGACGTCGAAGGCGAGGCGGCCCCCGTCAGGGGAGGGCCACACGTCGGTGAACGCGCGCTCCTGGTCGAAGGCGGGCCTCTCCTGGCCCTTGCGGTCGATCCATACCAGCCGTCGCACGGCGGTCTGGCCGGGGCGGTAGGCGAGAGCGCCGGTCGTCGAGGCGGAGATCGACACGAGCCCGAGGTCGCCGATGCCGAGGCCCTCGCCGAGCGGGATCGGATCGCCGCGAAGCTCGAGCGCGGAGGTGTCGAAACGCTGCGCTACCAGGGTCCGGTCGCGGACGAAGATCAGGTAGCCAGGAGGCCCGAAGACGACCTGCGAGGGGGTCTGCATGATCGTCTTGGTCTCGCCCGTGTCGAGAGCGCGCACTCTGAGCGTGTTATCCGAGGGATTGGCCATCAGCACGTGGTGCAGGAAATGGCGGCCGTCCGGGAGGAACGCCGGCCAGCCCGCCCCACGCTCGCCCTTGGCCGTGTCGGGCGTCACCAGGGGCTTGCGCACGCCTCCGCCCGCGTCGATCACCCAGATCGGGTCGTTGCCGCGGCCGTCGAGCAGGATCACGCCGGTCGGCCCCCATGTGCCGTCGGCTCCGTACTGCGCGTCGCCGATCGTCTGCACAGGGCCCCCAGCCACCGCCACGCGCCGCAGCTTCCCCCCCGCCATGAACGCGATCGAGCGGCTGTCGGGCGACCAGATCGGGCGCAGCGCTCCGTCGGTGCCCGGAACCAGCCGCGACTCGAGCGCGTCGAGCGGCCGCAGCCAGAGCGCCTTCTTCCCGGCGGCGTCGGCGGCGTCGAAGGCGAGCATGCGGCCGTCGGGCGACAGCACGGGCGGGCCCACGGCCAGGACGCCCTCGGGGTTCTTGACCTCGAAGCGGACGATCGGCGCCGGCTTCGGAGCGCGCCGCGCCCAGGCCGCGGCGAAGCCAATCGCGGCGAGGCCGGCCAGGGCGGCGATCGTCCAGGCGAGGCCTTCGCGCACCCGCCGGCGTGTCGAGACGATCCCGGGCAGGCCGGCACGCGAGCCTCCTTCCTCGATCCACTGGAGCTCGGCCGCGACGTCGCGCGCGCTCTGCCAGCGGTCCTCGGGGTCCTTCTCCAGGCACTTGCGCACCACGTGGTCGAGCGCCGGCGGCGACATGCCCTGCACGCTCGAGATCGCGGGCGGCTCGGACGAGACGATCGCGGCGATCAGGCTCGTGCGCGTCTTGCCTTCGAAGGCGCGGCGTCCCGTGGCCATCTCGTAGAGCACCGCGCCGAGCGCGAAGATGTCGGTGCGTGCGTCCGCCGCCTGCCCCTCGAGCTGCTCGGGTGACATGTACTGGAACGTGCCGACGATCGTGCCCTGCTCGGTGAGCGGCCGCGCCTCGGTGTGGAGCGACGACTCGACCGCGACGACGCCTGACGCGTCGCCCGGCCGTGCGGCCAGGCCGAAGTCGAGCAGCTTGGCGCCGGCGCGCGTCAACATCACGTTGCCGGGCTTCAGGTCGCGGTGCACGATGCCGGCGCGGTGGGCGGCGTCGAGCGCCTGGGCGACCTGCGCGCCGAGCTTCAGCACCTCCGCGAGCGGCAGCGGCCCCTTGACGAGCCGCTGCGCGAGCGACTCGCCGTCGACGAGCTCCAGCACCAGGTAGTGGAGCTCCTCGCCATTGACGGTCGCGCTGCCGACGTCGTGGATCGCGCAGATGTGCGGGTGGTTGAGCGCGGAGACGCTCTTCGCCTCGCGCTCGAAGCGCGCGCGGAACTGCGGATTCCCGGCGAGCTGCGGCGGCAGCAGCTTGACCGCGACGTCCCGGTCGAGGCGCGTGTCGCGCGCGCGGTAGACCTCGCCCATCCCGCCCGCGCCGAGCGGGGCGACGACCTCGTACGGGCCGAGGCGCGTGGACGGCGTGAGTGTCGACGAGGGGCCGGCGCTGCTCATGGATGTCCTCCGCGTGCTGGACCGGCTCTGCGGTGCAAGCTTACAACGCGGGCACCGTCACCCAGCGCCTCACGCGCGCCGATTTCTCGATCGCCTCGAGCACGAGCTGGTTGCGCACGCCGTCCTCGAAGTCCGGCCGCACGCGCTTGCCCGAGGCGAGCGCGTTCAGGAAGTCGTGGACGGTGTGGGTGAAGGTGTGCTCGTAGCCGATGATGTGCCCCGGCGGCCACCAGCTGCCGGTGAAGGCGTGGCTCGGCTCGGTGACCATGATCTGGCGGAACCCCTGCTCCTTGCCGTCGTCGTCGCGCGAGTAGTACTCGAGCTCGTTCATGCGCTCGAGGTTGAAGGCGACGCTGCCCAAGGAGCCGTTCACCTCGAAGCGGTTGTAGTTCTTGCGCCCGGCGGCGAAGCGCGTGCCCTCGATCGATCCCAAAGCACCGTTCGCGAAGCGCACGAGCGTGAGCGCGGCGTCGTCGACGGTCACGCGGCCCTTCTTCCTCGGGTTCTCGGGCAGCGGGCGGGTCTTGATGAAGGTCTCGAGCGCACCCGAGACCTCCGTCACTTCCGAGCCGGTCACGTAGCGGCCGAGGTCGAGCGAGTGCGACAGGATGTCGCCGAGCGAGCCCGAGCCGGCCTTCTCCTTGCGGAAGCGCCAGTAGAGCGGCAGCGCCGGGTCGATGCACCAGTCCTGCAGGTACGTGCCGCGGTAGTGGAAGATGCGGCCGAGCTTGCCCGAGGCCACGAGCTCGCGCGCCAGCATCACGGCCGGGATGCGGCGGTAGTTGTGGCAGAGCATGTGGGTGACGCCGGCCTTCCGCACGGCCTTCCACATCGCCTTCGCCTCGCGCACGTCGTTGGCGAGCGGCTTCTCGCACAGGATCGCCTTGCCCGCCTGGGCGGCGGCGATCGCGATCTCGGCGTGGCTGTCGCCCGGCGTCGAGACGTCGACGACGTCGATGTCGGGACGGGCGACCACCTCGCGCCAGTCGGTCGCGAACTCGTCCCAGCCGAGCTGCGCCGCCGCGCGCCTGACGTTCGCCTTGTCGCGCCCGCAGAGGACCTTCAGCCGCGGCGTGAGCTTCGGGGAAAGAAAGCGGCTCACCTGCCGCCAGGCATTGCTGTGGGCGCGGCCCATGAAGGCGTACCCGATCAGTGCGACGTTGACCTCGCGCATCGTGCCTCCGGACGGCGGGGACGATAGCCTCCGCTCTCGCGCGGCGTCAAGCGCGTATCATGGAAGCGGAGGAAGAGATGAACCGAAACAGGGGGCTTCTGCTCGTCTGCCTTCCGGCGCTGCTGCTGCCAGCCTGCAACGACGAGGAGAGCGTCGCCGCTCCGACGCTCGCGTCCACCTGCGAGGCGCGCCCCGCGTCGGGCGCCGCGCCGCTCGCGGTCTCGTTCCTGCTGAACGTGTCCGGCGCCCAGGGGCCGTTCTCGGTCCAGATCAGCTACGGGGACGGCGCGACGGGGACGAACCCGGACGCGGCCCACAGCTACGCCGCGCCCGGGTCCTATAGCGCGTCCTTCGACGTCAGCACGCAGACGCAGAGCGCGCGCTGCACCACGACCGTCGCCGTCTCTCCCGGCACGCTTCCGCCGAGCGGGAACCAGGCGCCCGACGCCGTCTTCAAGTCGACGCCCGCCGCCAAGGGCTCGACGATCACCGCCACGTCCTCGCCGCTCGACGTCATCTTCAACATGTGCGCGAGCAGCGACCCCGAAGGCGACCAGCTCTACTTCCTGATGGACTTCGACGGCGACGGCAGCTTCGACTGGGGCGGCATCAGCGGTGCGCACTGTCGCGCGGACCACGTCTACACGAGCGGCACCTACACCGCCGAGACGTGCCTGTACGACCGCGACAAGGACGGCAAGGCGCTCCACGATGACGTCTGCAAGACGTACATCATCTCGGTGCCCTGAGCCGCGCTCAGCTCTTCGCGCGCGGCTCGACGACCAGCGTGGGGCCCGCGCGCCGCTGCTGCAGGCCGTTCGTGCGGAGCACGATCTCGAAGGCCTGGTCCCAGGGCACCTTCACGAGCCGGAAGGTCACGTGGCCGGCGACGGCCGGGTCGAACTGCGGCTCGAGCGAGCCGTTGCTCGCGATCTGGCGCAGCGCGTCTCGCAGGTCAAGGTCGCCGAAGTCGATGTCGATGGGCTTCCCGGACCACGTGCGCGGCGCGAAGAGCGCGACGTAGTGCGCCTGGGCGATCCAGAGCAGGTTGCCCTCCAGGCTGTACCAGTAGCCGTTCGGCGCGAGGACGCGCTCGAGCACGTCCTGCCACGGCTCGTCCTTGGCATGGATTGTGATCTCGCCCCGCACACCGGGCTGCACCACCACGTTGAGGCCGGTGAAGTCGGCGAAGAGCCGGTAGATCTCGCCGAGCGGAGCGTCCTTCATATCGAGCGTCATGCGCTCGCCGCCGCGCGAGCGCGTGGCGGGCGCGCCGGGCCACGCGATGCGCGCGCGCGGCCGCTCCGTGCCCTGGTCGTCGACCACGAGCCGCACGTCGCGCCAGATCGCGTCCCAGCGCTCGTGTCCGGGAAGCGATCCCGAAACCGAGAGCGCCAGGAAGCGGACCGCCTCGGGATCGTCCGCGTGCTCGGCCATCACCTTCTGGAACGCGGCCACGCTGCCGCGCGCGTCGCCCAGCGCCTGGCGCGCCACGCCGAGCCGCACCAGGGCCTCCCACTGCAGCGCGGGCGGCGCCTGCGGGTCGCGCGCCACCGCGTCGAAAGCGGCGGACGCTCTCTTCCAGTCGCCCAGGTCGGCCTGCAGCTTGCCGCTCGTCATCTGCTCGCCCAGGCTCGGCGTCTGGGCGGCCGTTAGGCCCGCCGCGAGCAGCAGCGCCAGCGCCAGGCTCGAGGTCTTCGTCTCGGACATCGGATCCCTCCCGGTTTCTAAGGGCGTCCGCTGCGGACGCCCTGCCGGAAGGCTGCGCGCGGCGGGCCGCCGGCGCGTCAGTCGCGTGTCAGTCATTGTCGGCGCGGGCGAGGCGGTAGCCGCTGCCCCGGACCGTGTGGATGAAGCGCGGGTGGCGCGGGTCGTCGCCGATCGCGCGGCGCAGCGCCACGACGTGGTTGTCCACCTTGCGCAGCGTCGCCTCCGAGTCGAGGCCGGCCACCTCCTCGACGATGTCGATGCGCGGCACGATCTCGCCGCGTCGCTCCGCGAGCACCTTCAGCACCAGGATGTCGTGCGCCGTGAGCTCGACCGGTCCGCGCGGGCTCTCGGCCGTCAGCGCCCGGAAGTCGAAGCGCACGCCGCCAAGCTCGAGCTCGGCCGCGGCGGCGGCAGGAGCCGCGCTGCGGCGCAGCAGCGCGCGCACGCGCGCGACCAGCTCGCGCAGCGCGAAGGGCTTGGCCAGGTAGTCGTCGGCGCCGAGCTCCAGTCCGACGACACGGTCCACTACCTCGCCGCGCGCCGTGAGCATCAGCACGGGCACGCGGTCGCCGGCCTGGCGCAGCTCCCGCAGCACGTCGAGCCCCGAGCGTCCCGGCAGCGCGATGTCGAGCAGCACGACGTCGGGACGAAACGCGTCCGCCGCCGCCAGGGCCAGGTCGCCGCGGGCGACGTGCCGCACCTCGTAGCCCTCGGCGCGAAAATTGTCGGCGAGCCCGCGCGCGAGCGCGGCCTCGTCCTCGACCAGCAGCAGCCGCGTCACGGAGCCTCTCGCGCTGCGGCGCCGGGGGGCACCAGCGGCAGCACCAGGCTGAAGGTGCTGCCGACGCCCGGCTCGGTGTCGAGGTCGATGCGGCCGCCGTGGGCGAGTGCCACCTGCTCGGCGAGATAGAGCCCGAGGCCGGTGCCCTGGGCGCCGCCGCTGCCGCGCGCGAAGCGGCCGAAGATGCGGCGCCGGTCCCGTCGCGCGACGCCCGGGCCGTCGTCCGACACCGCCAGGCGGAGGCGTCCTTCCTCGGCCGCGGCCGTCACCGTGACGCGGCCTCGCTCGCGGCCGTGCGTGACGGCGTTGTCGAGCAGGCTCAGGAGCGCCCGCCTGACGGCCTCCGCGTCCCACTTCGCCTCCGGCAGGCCGGCCGGCAGAAGGGCCTCGACACGGACGGAGCGACGATCCGCCCGGGGTCGGATCAGCTCGACCGCCGAGGCCACGAGCGCGCCGGGCTCGAGCGGCGCGAAGGACGGCGACTCGTCCACGCGCGTCGCGGCCAGCACGCGCTCGACGAGCGCCTCGAGCCGCTCGCTCTCCTGGGCGACGAGCGCACCGTACTCGCGCGGCTCCCCGCGTCCGGCTGCGAGCGTCTCGCCGAAGAGGCGGATCGCCGAGAGCGGGGTGCGCAGCTCGTGCGTGACGCCGGCCAGGAAGGCTTTCTCGCGCGCCGTCGCGCGCGCCTCGCGGCGCAGCGCACGGCCGACGGCCAGCGCCACGAGCGCCGAGGCGCCGATCGCCGCCCACAGCAGCGCTCGCAGCCACTGGCCGCCGAACGGCCTCGCGGCGTCGGCTCGCACGCGCAGCACCAGCCCGGGAACGTCCGGCACAGAGGCGCGCTCGCCGCCCGAAGCACCGTCCGGCACGAGCTGCGCGCCGCACGTTCGCCCTCTCGTAGAGGCTGGCGAGCGTCGCGACGTAGTGGACACGGAGGCTGTCGGCGCCGGACCAGCCTTCGACGCGGTCGCCCTCCAGGAGCGATCGCAGGAAGGCGGGCAGACGGGGAACCCCCGCCGTCGGAGCGCGCTTCAGCTGTTCCTCGAGCGCGGCGACGCGCGCGTCGGCCGCGACTCCGAGCCGGCCCGCCAGGTAGCGCAGGTCGGACGGCCGAACGGGGAGCAGGCCCGAGACGAGCGCCTCGGCCACGTCGGGTGGCGCCTCGCCGCCGAGGCTCACGGGGCT
This sequence comes from uncultured Acidobacteriota bacterium, assembly GCA_963740655.1. Lineage (GTDB taxonomy): Bacteria > Acidobacteriota > Vicinamibacteria > Fen-336 > Fen-336 > DATBSL01. Next base: position 225,415 of record CAVUFF010000006.1, on the reverse strand, counting down.
GTCGCCGAGCAGGATCCGGGCGACGACTGCCTCGGGCAGGCCGTTGGGGGTGGCGCGGGTGGAGCGCAGCAGCCGCGCCAGCTGGGCGCGGGGCCGCGCGCCGTACGGCACGAAGTCGGCCGATGCGGTGAGCGGCGGCGGCTCGGGAAGCGTGTCGACGTGGATGCCGGCGATCGGCGTCCGGGCGGCGACGGCCTGCTCGACCTGCGCCAGGGCGGCGCGAACCGAGAACGCCGTCAGCCGCGCCTTCTCCTGCGCGGCCGCGCGCGCGACCTCGTGCTCGCGGCGCGCCCGGTCGGCCAGCGCGCGGTCGGCGACCAGGCCGAAGCCCGCGAGTGTCAGGACCAGGCCGAGCAGCAGCACGCCGCCGAGGCGGGCCATGGCGCCCATCATGCCTCGGCTCCCGTCGGGGATTTGTCGGCCGATTGTCAGCCCCGGTACCCGAGGAAGACGCGGGGCAGGAAGAGCGTCAGGCCGGGCCAGGCCGCGATGAGGGCGAGGCCGGCCACCAGCACGAAGAGGTAGGGGAGGTAGGCACGGCTCGCCTCGTCGATGTCGACGCGCGCGATGCCGCACGCGATCGAGAGCCCGACCCCGATCGGCGGCAGGAAGAACGCGATCCCCATCGCGGCGACGATCACGATGCCGTAGTGGACGGGGTCCGACGCCGACGGCGCGGGCGATCGGGAAGAGCATCGGTCCGAAGATCATGAGCGCCGGCAGGCCTTCGAGCAGGGCACCCATGACCACGAAGACGACGATGGTCGATCGCCAGGAACAGCCCGCGCGACCGGCGCCCACCGACGCGATCCACTCGCCGAGCCCCTGCGGCACCCACTCGCGCACGAGGATCCAGGCGAAGGCCGAAGCCGCCGCCAGCACCCAGAGCGTCATCGCGGTCACGACGCCGCTGCGCACGAGCGAGGCGGAGGGCGTTCGCACGCCCGATGCCGCCGATCGCGATCCCGACCACGAGCGCGTACGACGACGGCCAGAGCGCCGCCTCGGTGACGGTCGTGATGCCGCTGAAGATCCCGCCGAACAGCAGCAGCGGCAGGCCGAGCGGCACGAGCGCGCGGCGCGCGGCGCGCCCGAGCGCGGCCCGGGAGGAGCGGCTCGGCGAGGGGCCACGCCAGACGCCTGGCGCGCAGCGCGATCAGACCGATCAAGAGCGCCGCCAGCAGGAACGCCGGCAGGAAGCCGGCGAGGAACAACGTCACGATCGAGAGGTTGACGAGCGATCCGAGCACGACCATCGTCAGGCACGGCGGCACCAGGATGCCCATCGCCGAGGCGGCGGCCACGACGCTGACCGCCTCGGCCCCCGAGTAGCCGGCTCGCCGCATCGAAGGCACGAGCAGCGAGCTGATCGCCGACACGTCCGCTGCCGTCGAGCCCGAGATGCCCGAGAAGATCACCTCGGCCACGACGACCACCATCGCGAGCCCGCCGCGGACGCGGCCGACGATCGCCATCGCCAGATCCACGATCCGCTCGGAGATCGTGCCCGACTCCATGAGCGCGCCGCCCAGGATGAAGAGCGGGATCGCGAGCAGCACGAACGAGTCGACCCCGCCGAGGATCTTGATCGGCAGGATCGTGAGACTCACGCCTCCGATGCCCAGCAGGTAGGTGGCCGACGTCAGCGCGAGCGTGAAGGCGAGCGGCATGCCGAGGGCCGCCGTCACCAGAAAGCCGCTCACCAGCACCGCGAGCGGCGGCGCGTCGGCCACGAGCGGCACGAGCACCGAGAAAACCACGAGCGCCGCGGCGCCGAGCGTGATGCCGAGCGAGAGCCCCGCGCCGCTTTCCTCGCGAAGTTTGCGCACCAGCACTGCGCACATCGCCAGAAGCGCCACCGGCAGCGCCAGCGACATCGACGCGCCGGGAAGGCCGCTTGCCGGCAGGCGCTCGCCCATGCTCGAGACGGTGAGCCTCCAGGCCGGGGCGAGCAGGTGCAGGAAGAAGCCCAGCAGCACGAGCTGCAGGCCGCGCTCGACGGCCGCGCGTCGCGCGGGATCCAAGAACCGCACGAGCGCGGTCACGCGCGGGTGCTCGCCGTCTTCGAGCGCGCGGACGCCCCCGATGCACATCAGCCAGACGAGCAGCAGCCGCGCGATCTCCTCGGTCCAGGGCAGCGGCGAGTGGAGCAGGTGACGGCCGACGACCTGGAGTCCCACGGCCGCGGCGAGCGCGGCGATGAGGAGCGCGGTCGCGACCTCGAGCGCCCGGCTCATGCGCCGAGCGCCGCCTCGAGCCACGGCGCGGCGTCGAGCGCAAGCGCCTCGCGGCGCCAGAAGCCGTCCGCCTTGCCGAGGAAGGCGGCGCGGTCGATGTCGCGGATCGTCATGCCCTGGGCCGCGAGCGCTTCGGTCGCGGCGCGGTCCTCTGGAGCGACGCGCGCGCGCTGCCGGCGCGCGGCCTCGAGCGCCGCCTCCTCGAGCCGGGGCCGCAGGCCCGGCGGCAGCCGGGCGAGCCCCCGCGCCGAGGCCCAGAGCCCGAGCACGCCCGCGATGTGGCGGGTGAGCGCCATGTGGCGTGCGACCTCGAAGAAGCGCTGCTGCAGCGTGGTGCTCGCGTCGTGCTCGTAGCCGTCGATGACGCCCGTCTGGAGCGAGGTGTAGACCTCGCCGAACGCCATCGGCGTCGGGCTCGCGCCCATCAGCTCGACGGCCTTGACGTAGATGGGGGACTGGATCGTCCGCAGCTTGAGGCCCTGCAGCTGGCCGGGCTCGCTCACGTCGCGCGAGCGCGTCACGACCTGCCGGAAGCCGAACGAGTCGCCCCAGGCGAGCGGGCGCACGCCGACGGCCGCCTCCATGTAATCGGCGGCGGCGCGGCCGACGCTGCCGTCCACGACGCCGTGCACGTGATCCCAGTCGCGCCACAGGAAGGGGAAGTCGAAGAGCTGCAGCTTCGGCGCGACGCTGCCCCAGATCGCCGTCCCCGAGACCATGAAGTCCACGAGGCCTTCCTGGACCTGCTGGACGACCTCGCGCTCCTGGCCGAGCGTGCCACTCGGAAAGACGCGCACCTCCACGGCGCCGCCGGTGGCGGCCTCGGCCAGCTCGCGAAAGCCCTCGCCGAAGGTGTCGAGCGAGGTCGGCCCGGCGGTCATCGAGTGCGACAGCCGGAGCACGATCGGGCCGCTCGTCCGGCGCGACCGGCAGGCCGCGCCCAAGAGCGTCGCGCTCGCCCCGCCCGCCCGGCGCAGGAACTGACGTCGATCGAGGCGAGACCTCATCACGCTCTCGCGGCGGCGCGAGCCTCCTGTCGTGCGCGAACGCGGGATGTTACCCCGGCCCTCGCACGTTGACCCCACACGGCGAGGGACGTACGCTTGCGGCCGCTTCGAGCCTGTCGACTTGACCGCTTCGACGCGGAACCGCGCACAACTTGGAGGCGCTCGAATGATCGGCAAGACGTTCTCGCACTATCGCGTCGTCGAGCAGCTGGGCGGCGGCGGGATGGGAGTCGTCTACAAGGCCGAGGACACGCGGCTCGGTCGTTCCGTGGCCCTCAAGTTCCTGCCCGAACGCCTCGCCGGCGAGGCCCAGACGCTCGAGCGCTTCCAGCGCGAGGCGCGCGCCGCCTCCGCCCTCAACCATCCGGGCATCTGCACCGTTCACGACATCGACGCGCACGACGGGCAGTGGTTCATCGCGATGGAGCTGCTCGAGGGGCAGACGCTGCGCGACAGGATCGGCGGGCGGCCGGTCGAGCTCTCCGCCCTCCTGGACCTCGGCATCCAGATGGCGGACGCCCTCGACGCGGCGCACGGCAAGGGTGTCGTCCACCGCGACCTGAAGCCGGCCAACGTGTGGGTCACGCCCCGCGGCCAGGCGAAGCTCCTCGACTTCGGCCTCGCCAAGCTGAGCCACCAGGGAGCCGTCTCCGACTCGTCGGAAAAGCCGACGGAGGCGCCGCCTGAGCTCACGAGCGCGGGATCGGTGATGGGGACGGTCGCCTACATGTCCCCCGAGCAGGTGCGGGGCGAGCCGCTCGACGCGCGGACCGACCTCTTCAGCCTGGGGATCGTGCTCTACGAGATGGCGACGGGACGCCAGGCCTTTTCAGGGACGACGACGGGCGTCGTGTTCGACGGGATCCTGAACCGCGATCCGCCGCCCGTCTCCGAGTCGAACCCAGCGATGCCGCAGGAGCTCGGCCGGATCGTCGGCAAGGCCCTGGAGAAGGACAAGGACGTCCGCTACCAGACGGCGAAGGACCTCGAGGCCGACCTCAAGCGGCTCCGCCGCGACACGACCTCGGGTCGCAAGGCGGTGACGACCAGCTCGGTTGCCGCATCGGCGCCAGCCCTCGCAGGGCCGGCCGTGCCCGTCCCCAAAGAGGTCGTGCGGAGCCGGGGTCCTCTAATGATTGGTGCGGCAGTCGTGTTGCTGGCGGCGGCCTTCGGTGCGTGGGCGCTCAAGGGCCGCGCGCGCCAGACGCCGGCTGCGCCCATCTCGATCACGCCGTTCACGACCGACGGCGGCGAGAAGGCCACCCCTCGTCTGTCACCCGACGGCGAGAAAGTCGCCTACAGGTGGTCGGGGCCGAACGACGACAACTGGGACCTCTATGTCAAGGCGGTGGGCCCGGGGACGAAGCCGCTGCGCATCACCGAAGACCCCGCATTCGACGGGAATCCCACATGGTCGCCCGATGGACGGCAGATCGCGTTCGTGCGCCAGTCCGCGGACAACACCGCCGCGATATACACGATCCCGGCGTTGGGCGGGCAGGAGCGCAAGCTCGCCGACGTCGTCGGCCCGGTCAACGTCAGTGCCTATTTCGTCCCCGTGCTGTCCTGGGCGCCGGACGGCGAGTGGCTGGCCTTCGCCGAGAAGCCATCCGCGGACGTGCCTGCGCGCATCGTCCGGCTCTCCCTCGCCACGCTCGAGAAGCGACCCCTCACGTCTCCTCCGCCAGAATCGCTCGGCGACCTCGAGCCGCAGGTCTCGCCCGATGGACGCCTCCTGGCCTTCGTCCGGTCGGGCGCGCGGCTCTTTGGCAACCAGGATGTCTGGATCCAGCCCGTGGGCGGTGGAGAGGCCCGACGGCTGACCTCCGAGCAGTACCAATTCGCCTGGGGCCTCAGCTGGACACCGGACGGAGCCGAGATCGCTTTCTCTTCCGGCAACGCCGGCTCCTCGGGGAGGCTGGCACGGGTGCCTGTGGCGGGCGGATCGCCCCAGCCAGTGGTGGGCGTCGGGGACAACGCAGTGGCCGCGTCCGTCCGCGGGCATCGGATGGTGTACGTGCAGAACACGACGGCAGTGATGGACACGTGGAGACTCCCGCGCCCCTCGGCGTCGCGGTCCGGTGAGACTCCCGAGAAGCTCCTCGCCTCCAGTGCGAACCTGTCGTACTCCCCGGACGGCCGGAAGATCGCCTTCGAGTCGAGCCGGGGCGGCAACACGAGCATCTGGCTGAGCAATGCGGACGGCTCTCATCCCGCCGAGCTCACGACCTCGAGGATCGAAGCGGGCACACCCCGATGGTCTCCGGACGGGCGTCGGCTCGTCTTCGACTCGCTCGAGGCCGGGAACTGGGACCTCTACGTCGTCGGTGCCGACGGAGGCACACCGAGGCGGCTGACCCAGGAGCCCTCGGAGGACGGAACCGGGACATGGTCTCGGGACGGCCGCTGGATCTACTTCCACTCGGATCGCAGCGGCCGCTCAGAGATCTGGAAGATCCCGTCCGACGGAGGGGCGGCCGTTCAGGTGACGAAGCGTGGCGGCTTCTACGCCGTCGAGTCGGAGGACGGTCGATACCTCTACTACTCGAAGGCCTCGGGTTCGGGAATCTGGCGGGTGCCCCAGGGAGGTGGAGACGAATCGGAGGTCGTGAAGGGGCCCGTGGGTTGGGAAGCCTGGGCTCTGACCCGGCGAGGGCTCTACTACGCGACGCAGCGCAACCACGTCCGCCGGGAGGAGTACGAGATCCAGTACCTGGACCTGAGCTCCGGCCGTACGACGCCGCTCTATCGGAAAGAAGGCGTCTTCTTTCATCTGTCCCTGACCGTCTCCCCCGACGAGAAATGGATCCTCTTCTCCGAGTCCCCGGAACAGCAGTCCGACCTGATGCTGATGGAGAACTTCCGCTGATCAGGGCTTCGGCACTCGCACCGCCGGGATCTCCTTCTCGCGCACCAGGCGGTTGAACGCGGGCACGTCCTCGGCCAGCGCGCGGTCGAGCGTCTGGAGCTCCGCGTCGAGGCGCGCCTTGAGCTCTTCGTGGACCGCGTAGGCCTGCTCCGTCGGGGCCGCGTCCGCGCTCGCGATGCTCCCGGCGAGCGCCGCGAGCTTGTTGTTGAGGCGGATCGGATAGTTGAGCGGGTCCTGGCTCGAGCGGTTCTTCGTCTGGTAGAGCGCTTCCTCGACCGCGGTGAGCTTCTTCGCGAGCGCGTCGGACGCCTCCTGGACCGGCTGCTCAGACGGGCTGCCTTTCGCCCGCTCGGCGGCTGTCTTCGCCTGGTCGCGCACGGCGCGTAGCCGGCTGATCGCGTCGTGAGCGGCCGTGAGCTCGTCGCGGATCTTGAGCAGCAGCTCCTGCTGCTTCGCGTAGTCCGCGTCGCTCGTGGCGAGGCGCGGGTCCTTGCGCACCTCGAGCGGCTGGCTCTGCGTCTGGCCGGCGGCCGTCAGCCGCACCGCGTAGCGGCCCGGCATGACGCGCGGCCCCGCCGTCTGTCCCGCCCACAGGATGAGGCCCTTGAACTTCGAGGCCTCCGCGTACCGCAGGTCCCACGCGTAGGTGTTGAGTCCCGCCTTGGCCGGCAGCGGCTTGGGGGGGGGCGCGCCGAAGCCGCCCTCGTCGTCGCCGTCGTCCTTCTTCTCTTCCTTCTTGTCCTCCTTGGACGAGAGCGAGCGGACGAGCGCGCCCTTGCCGTCGAGGATCTCGAGCTTGACCTCCTCTCCCACCTTCGGGGCGTCCTTCAGGAGGTAGCGGATCCGCGCGCCGTAGGGCGGGTTCTTGCCGACCGCGCCGCGTCCCTCGCCGCCACCGAAGCGGTAGGCTGGCGCCGGGGCGTAGAGATGAACGACAGCGCCGAGCTGCTCTGGCTTCAGCTCGCGGAGCGCACCGATGTCGTCGAGGCTCCAGAACGAGCGGCCCTGCGTCGCGACCACGAGGTCGTCGTCCTTCACCACCAGGTCGGTGACCGGCACCACGGGCAGGTTGCGCTGGAGCGGCTGCCAGGACGCGCCGGCGTCGAACGAGACCTGGACGCCCGTCTCGGTGCCGGCGAAGACGAGCCCGCGCCTTACCGGGTCCTCGCGCACGACGCGCACGAACGAGTCGGCCGGAAGGCCCGCTGCGATCGCCTTCCAGCTCTGGCCGTAGTCGGTCGTGACGTACGCGTACGGCTTGTAGTCGTCCAGCTGATAGCGGTTGACCGCGAGCCAGGCGGTGCGGGTGTCGTGGGGCGAGGCGTCGATCTGGCTGACGCGCGACCACTCGGCGAGGCCCTTCGGCGTCACGTTGGTCCACGTCTTGCCGCCGTCCCGCGTCACGTGCACGAGCCCGTCGTCGGAGCCAGCCCATAGGACCTTGCCGTCCTTCGGCGACTCGGCGAGCGCGAAGACGGTCGCGTAGTACTCGATGCTGGTGTTGTCCTTCGTGATCGGGCCGCCCGACGGGCCGAGCTTCGTCTTGTCGTTGCGCGTGAGGTCGGGCGAGATCGCCTGCCAGCTCGCGCCCTCGTTCGTGGTCTTGAAGACGACGTTGCCGGCGGCGTAGAGCGCGTCCTTTTCGTGGCGCGAGGCGACGATCGGGAAAGTCCACTGGAAGCGGTACTTCATGCCCTCGGCGCCCCAGCCCATCGGGTTGTCGGGCCAGACGTTGATCGCGCGCTCCTGGCCGGTGCGGTGGTCGAGCCGTCCGATGTAGCCGCCGTAGCAGCCGGCGTAGGTCACCTCGGGATCGCCGGGGTTCGGCGCGACGAACCCGCTCTCGCAGCCGGCGACCTCGTGCCAGTCGCGCACGCCGATGCCGGCGCCGCCGCTGCGGCTCGCGATCGAGACGGTGGAGTTGTCCTGCTGCGCGCCGTAGAGGCGGTAGGGGAACTGGTCGTCGGCGACCACGTGGTAGAACTGCGCGGTCGGCTGGTTGTCGAGCGACGACCAGCTCTCGCCTCCGTCGAACGTCACCGTGGCGCCGCCGTCGTTGCCCTCGACCATGCGCCGCGTGTCCTCGGGTGCTATCCAGAGGTCGTGGTTGTCGCCGTGCGGGACGCGGATCGGCTGGAAGCTGCGGCCGCCGTCCTTCGAGCGGAAGAACTGGACGTTCAGCACGTAGACGGTGTCCGGATCGACGGGGTCGGCGTAGACGTGCGTGTAGTACCAGGCGCGCTGGCGCAGCTTGCGCTCGTCGTTCGTGCGCTGCCAGGTGGCGCCCGCGTCGTCGGAGCGGAAGACGCCGCCGTCGTCGGCCTCGATCACGGCGTACACGCGCTCGCTTCGCGCGGCGGAGACGCTCACGGCCACGCGCCCCCACGGGCCCTTCGGCAGGCCCTTGCCGTCGAGCTTCTTCCAGGAGTCGCCGCCGTCCGTCGTCTTGTAGAGCGCGCTGCCGGGACCGCCGCTCTCGAGGCTCCACGGCGTGCGCTGCACCTGCCAGGATCCGGCGTAGAGGACGCTCGGGTTCCTCGGGTCCATCGCCAGGTCGACGACGCCGGTCTTGTCGTCGACGAAGAGCACCTTCGACCAGCTCTTGCCGCCGTCCTTCGAGCGGAAGACACCGCGCTCGGGGTTCGGACCCCAGGTGTGGCCGAGGGCCGCGACGTAGACGAGGTCGGGATCGCGCGGGTGGACGCGGATCTTGCCGATCTGCATCGTCTCCTTCAGGCCGACGTGGACCCAGGTCTTGCCGGCGTCGCCCGAGCGGTAGACGCCGTCGCCGTGGGAGACGTTGCCGCGGATGCAGCTCTCGCCCATGCCGGCGTAGACCACGTTCGCGTCGGACGGTGCTATGGCGATCGCTCCGACCGAGCCAGTCTTCAGCTGCCCGTCGGTCATGGGGGACCAGCTCGTGCCGCCGTTCGTGGTCCTGAAGACGCCGCCGCCGGTCGCGCCCATGTAGTAGACCTGCGGCTGTCCCGCGACGCCCGTCACCGCGGTGACGCGGCCGCCGCGGAAGGGGCCGATCTCGCGCCACGAGTAGCCCTCCAGGAGCTTCGCTTCCGGTGGCGCTGCGGCCTTCTGCGTGTCCGTCGACTTCGTCCTGGCCGAGGCCTTGGCCGCGTCGGCGGCCCCGCCGGCTTGAAGCTGCGCAGCGGCGGCGAGCGCGCACGCGGTGAGGCCGAGAGCGGATCGAGAGCGGGTCATGGATCCTCCGGATGCCGTGAGCGGCCGGATGTTACCGCGGCCAGGCGTGGCGCGGGTCCGAGTCTGGTAGTCTCGCGCCGTGGCGAGGACGGTCCTGGCGGCTCTCGTGCTGGTCGCGTGCGCGGCGCTGCCGCTGCGCGGCGACGAACGCGCGCTCGACCTGCCGATCGGCGATCCGGCGCGGCGGGACCGCGAGGTGCCCGTGGTGATCGACGGCGTCACGGACGCGCGGCGCGGCGACGTCGTGGCACCGGGCGAGCTCGCGGCGCGGCTCGACGGCGTGAAGCTGCTGTTCGTGGGGGAGAGCCACACCGACGCCGAGTTCCACCGCGTGCAGCTGCGCGTGATCGAGGAGCTCCAGAGGCGCGGGCGCCAGGTGCTGGTCGGCCTCGAGATGTACCCGGCGACGCCCGTCGAGCAGCGCTGGCTCGAGCGCTGGAGCTCCGACAAGGATCTCGGCGAGGAGGCGTTCCTGGCCGAGTCGCACTGGTACAGGAGCTGGGGCTACCACTGGAACTACTACCGCGAAATCTTCCTGTTCGCGCGTCGGAGCGGCATCCGCCTGTTCGGCGTGAACGTGCCGCGCGAGGTGGTGCAGGCGGCGCGAACCAAGGGCCTCGAGGCGCTGACTCCCGAGCAGAGAGCGCTGCTGCCGGCGCGGATCGACACCGACGACAGCGAGCACCAGCGCCTGTTCCGCGCGTTCTTTGGCGAGAAGGACTCGCTCCACGGCAACATGCCGGAGGAGATGTTCCAGGGCATGTACCGCGCGCAGTGTACCTGGGACGCCGCTATGGGCTGGAACGCGCTCCAGGCCTTGAAGGCTCACGGCGGTGACACGGCGATCATGGTCGTCCTGATCGGCTCCGGCCACGTGGCCTACGGCAAGGGCGCCGAGCGGCAGGCGCGGCTCTGGTTCGACGGCCGCACGGCGGCGCTCATCCCGGTCTCGGTCCGCGAAGAGCAAGGCCCGCTCGTCACGCAGGTGCGGGCGTCCTACGCCGACTTCGTGTGGGGCCTGCCGCCCGCGACCGATCCGCTCTATCCGACAGTCGGCCTCTCGACGCCCGAGCAGAAGAGCGGCGAGCGCTACAAGGTGATCGCCGTCGCTGCCGACTCGCCGGCGGCCGCCGCGGGCTTCCAGATCGGCGACGAGCTCGTCTCGATCGACGGCCAGCCGTACGCCGACAAGGAGTCCGTCAACCGCCTGATCGCCGGCAAGCGCTGGGGCGACGTCGTGGACTACAGGGTTCTGCGCGACGGGAAGGAGCAGGCGGTCGCGGTCCAGCTGCGACGCGCAGCTCCGAAGCCGTGAGCCAGAGAGTAGACCGGCCGACGTTGGCGGCGGTCGCGGTGGCCGCCTTCGCGCTCGCCAACGTCGTCCACGAAGGGCTGGGCCACGGCGCAACCTGCCTGCTCGTCGGTGGGCGAGCCGAGGCGCTGTCCGCGGTCCACTTCGACGGCGACCTGACGGGCCTGCCTCCGAGCGCCGGCCGATGGGTCGCGGCGGGTGGCACTCTCGCCAATCTCGTGCTCGGCCTGGCGGCGGCGGCGGCGCTGCGCACCGCGCGGCGCGCACCGGGATCCGCTCGCCTCTTCCTCTGGCTGTCCATGACCGTCAACCTGCTCCAGGCCGCCGGGTACTGGCTCTTCTCCGGTATCGGGGGAATCGGCGACTGGGCGAAGGTGATCGAAGGCTGGGAGCCTCACTGGATCTTCCGCTTCGGCCTCGCGCTCCTCGGTGGCGTCACTTACTGGGGAGTCGTCCGCTCCTCGCTGCGGGAGCTCGTGGCGTTGCTCGGGCCTGAGCCGGGAATCTGGGGGCGAGCCGTCCCCTTGACAGTCGTCCCTTATCTGGCCGGCGGCATCCTGTACGTCGGGGCAGGCCTCCTCAATCCGGTGAGCCCGCAGCTCGTAATCATCTCGGCGGCGGCCGCGTCCTTCGGCGGCACGTCGGGCCTCGCGTGGATGGCTCAGCTCCTGCGCAACGAGCGAAGGTTTCCGCCGCACCCGGACCCCGCCGTCGTGATTCAACGAAGCGCTGCGTGGCTCGCGGCTGGCGCCGTCGTCGCCCTGCTGTTCGTGGGGCTGCTCGGCCCCGGCCTTCGACTGTAGGGCGTTCCCGAGCGCTCGATCGGCACGAGCTCAGGCCGGGTCGCGTATCCTCGGGAGCGAAGAGGCAGGGAGGAGTAGCCATGAAGCGAACGCTGGTCGCCGTCGTTCTCACGCTCGCGTGCGTCGGCTGCGAGGAAAAGCAGAAGCAGATGGAGAACCTCGCCGCCGACAACCAGGTGGTGAAGGCGGCCTCGGCGGCGGCCAACGACGTCGTGCGCAACGCCACGGACTGCTCCGTCGCCAAGCCGCTGATTCCCGAGGCCTACAAGCAGATCGACGAAGCGCGCGCGAACACCAAGGCGGTCGCGAGCCACCAGATCCTCGACACGCTGAAGGCTCAAGTCGACCGCGTCGCGCAGCTGTGTCCCTGACATCGGGGGGCTCGGGGGGTGATCAAACCCCCCGAGAGCCGGTCCAGAGCGTCCTGGCTCTTTTCCGTGGCCCGTTGTCCGTTGTTCCTGGTTCGTTGTCGTCCGTTCGTCCGAGAGTTCTTCTTGCCGCGATGAACGCATCAAGTAACTACGGAAGCAACTCTGTCCGGACCGAGTTCCAGGACGGCTGGGCCCTGGCTCGCGCCGAGTCCTCGTCGACCGAAGTGCCGTGGCGAGGCGCGCCGGGCGTGCCGCGAGCCGTGACGGTTTCGACTACTTCAGCTCCTTGATCGAGACGTTCCGGAACTGCACGAGCGCAGGCGGGGCCGTCCAGACGCCGTTCGTCTTGGCGCCGTGGTGCTGGAGCGCGAGCGGGCCCTTGGCGGGTACGCCCGGCAGCTGAGCGTTGTCGATCACGGTGACGCCGTTCAGGACGACCGTCAGGCGGTCGCCCTTCAGGGTGATCTCGAAGCTGTTCCACTCGCCCACGTCGTGGTCGGCGTTGCGCAGCGGAGTCACGCCCTGGCGCACCTCGGGCGGCAGCATCTCGTCGGTGCGGTAGCCGTAGACCTCGCCCGAGCCGATCGGCCAGCACCAGATGTTGACCTGCGACTTGCTCGAGCCGCGCAGGTAGACGCCGGAGTCCGAGTCGGGCACCGACAGCTTGATCTCCTTGCCGTCCGGCCCCTTCTTGTGCGTGCCGTCGAAGCGGATGATCGGGACGTTCGGATTGACGTAGGGCGTCTCCTTGATGCGCCAGTCGATGCGCAGCACGAAGTCCGTGTATTCCTTCTGGGTCCAGAGCGCCTTGTCGCCGGTCGCCTCGCTCGAGGCGTCGTAGTCGATCACGCCGTCCTGCACTTTCCAGTGGCCGTTGTCGCCGGCCGGCACCTCCCAGCCGCCGAGGTCGCGGCCGTTGAAGAGCGAGGTGAAGCCGGCCGGCGGATCGGCGGCCGAGACGGGTGTCGCCACGACGGCGCAAGCGAGCGTTGCGACGGCCAGCAGCCGCGCGTTCAGGTCCGAGCGCATCTCATGAACCTCCTTTAGCCGCGGAAGTAGAGGTACGCGCCGAGGATGCAGAGCAGGATGAAGCCGGACGCGGCCACTTCGTGCCAGTCCCAGCTCGCGCGCGTCTTCCGCTTGTCTTCTTCCGTTGCGGTCGCGAAGGTGAGGCCCTTGATGTGGGCGTAGTCGGGCGCCGGGGTCGCGAGGCTCACTCCGACCATCACGATGGCCGAGACGATCGTGATCAGCACGCTGAAGTACTGGAAGTAGATGTTGTTCAGGATCCAGACGAGCGAGCCGTACGTGTAGCCGTTCTCGAAGCCCGCGAGGCCGAGCGTGACCGGCGTGTCGACCAGCATGCGCAAGATGCCCATCACGAAGCCGATGATCATCGCCCAGAGCGCGCCCGCGGCGTTGGAGCGCTTCCAGAAGACGCCCAGGAAGAAGACCACGAAGATGGGCGGGGCGAGGTAGCCCTGGATCGCCTGCAGGTAGTTGTAGAGGCCGTGGGCGCCCTTGATGACCGGGATCCAGGCGAAGGCGATCAGCACCATGGTGGCGGTGGCGATGCGCCCGGTGTGGACGATCTGGCGCTGGGTCGCCTGCGGCTTCCACTTCTTGTAGAGGTCGACGGTGAAAAGCGTGGAGCAGGCGTTGAAGACGCCGGCGAGCGAGCCCATCAGCGCGGAAAGCAGGCCTGCGACCACGAGCCCGCGCAGCCCCGGTGGCAGCAGGTACTGCACCATCATCGGGAAGGCGCCCTGCGCGATCGGGCCGATCGCCTTGCCGTCGGGGCCGATCATGACCGCGAGCTCGGGGATCTTGCCGCTCTTGGCGACGGCGAAGCAGATCAGGCCCGGGATGATGAAGAGGTAGGGCGGGAAGAGCTTCAGGAACGCGGCGAAGATGCTGCCGCGGCGAGCCACGGACTCGTTCGGCGCGCCGAGCGCGCGCTGGACGATGTACTGGTCGGTGCACCAGTACCAGAGGCCGATGATCGGGGCGCAGATCAGCATCCCGACCCACGGGTAGTAGCCGTTGAAGTACCAGGCCAGGCGCGTGAGCTGGCCTGCGGCGTTCCTCTCGATCACCGGCGCCCAGGTGCCCTCGACGCCGGGCGGGATCATCGGCTTCCACAGGTTGAACATGTCGGAGCCGCAGATGCGCCGCAGCTCGCCCCAGCCGCCCAGGAAGTTGAGGCCGTAGAACGTGAGCGCAGCCGAACCGACGATCAGCACGATCACCTGCACGGCGTCGTTGTAGACCACGGCGCGCATGCCGCCGAGCGCCGTGTAGAGGCCGGTGAGCACGATCACGGCCAGCGACCCGATCCAGAACGCGTCGAGGTGGATCGGCCCGAGGTCCAGGCTGAGGTCGGGCAGCAGCGTCCCGAAGACGACGCCGCCCGCGAAGATGCCGACCGCGATCTTCGAGACGATGAAGGTGATGATCGAGACGATCGAGAGCACGTAGCGCGAGTTCTCGCTGAAGCGCCGCTCCAGGAACTCCGGCATCGTGAAGACCTGCGAGCGCATGTAGAACGGCACGAACGCCCAGCCCAGCACCAATAGGCACCAGGCGTGCAGCTCGTAGTGCGCGAGCGCGACTCCGTCGGTCGCGCCCGTCCCGGCCAGGCCCACGATGTGCTCGGAGCCGATGTTCGAGGCGAAGATCGACGCGCCGATCACCCACCAGCCGAGGTTGCGGCCGGCCAGGAAGTAGTCGGCGGCCGTGTCCTTCTGGTGGGCGATCACCCACCAGGCGACTCCGCCCAGGATGCAGAAGTAGATGGCGATCACCACCCAGTCGATGCCGGTGATGTGCGTGGTCACCGCGAGGAGCGGAACGACTGTGCTCATGCCGGGGCCTCCCGTCGAAGTTCGGATGTCGGACAGCGCTGGTGCGGTCAGGCTCGGCCCCCGGGAGACGTTCGGGAGCTTGTGGCGCGCGACGAGCGCGGATTCTAGCACGCCGGGCAAGTCCGGTTGTGCTACCTTTCGCGGGCGCTGCCCGAGAGAGGAGAGGCCACGAATGACCGCCGAGCTCACCCTGACCCCGGCCGTGCGCGTGAAGCTGTCGCTCATGATGTTCCTGCAGTTCTTCGTGTGGGGCGCCTGGTTCGTGACGATGGGGACCTACCTAGGCCAGGGGCTGCGTTTCGACGGCATCCAAGTGGCGGCGGCATACAGCACGATGCCGTGGGGCACGATCGTTGCCCCTTTCTTCATCGGGATGGTCGCTGACCGGTTCTTCGCCGCCGAGCGTGTCCTGGGAGTCATGCACCTCCTCGGAGCGGCGCTCCTCTACTTGGCCTCTCAGGTCTCAACACCTGCCGAGTTTTTCTGGGTTCTCCTTGCGTATGCCTTCTGTTACAGCCCGACCCTCGCCCTGGTCAACGCTGTTGCATTCAATCAGATGGCAAGCCCCGAGAAGCAGTTTCCCGGCGTTCGGGTCTTTGGCACTGTCGGTTGGATCGTGGCGGGGCTGATCGTTGGGACGCTAGGCGTCGAGGCGACGGCAAAGCCCTTGCAACTCGCAGCCTTGGCGTCTCTCGCTTTCGGCGTGTACTCCTTCTTGCTGCCCCACACCCCTCCCAAGTCGCTGGGCCGCAGGGTGAGCGTGCGCGATGTGCTCGGGCTCGACGCTCTCATTCTCATGAAGGATCGCTCCTTCCTGATCTTCGTCATGGGCTCGCTCTTGATCTGCGTCCCGCTCGCTTTCTACTACGGGTTTACGAACTTGTTCCTGAACGAGAAGGGGATAGTGAATGCCGCGGGCAAGATGAGCATGGGTCAGATGTCCGAGGTGGCGTTCATGCTCGTGATGCCGATCTTCTTCCGCCGGCTCGGCGTCAAGTGGATGCTCGTTGTAGGGATGGCTGCCTGGGCGCTGCGCTACGTCTTCTTTGCTTTCGGGACCCCGAGTGATCTGGTCCTCCTCTATTACCTCGGCATTTTGCTTCACGGTGTCTGCTACGACTTCTTCTTCGTCACCGGGCAGATCTATGTTGACAACACGGCCTCAAAATCGATCCAGGCGAGCGCTCAGGGCTTCATCACACTCGTTACGTACGGAGTGGGGATGCTGATCGGCACGTACATCTCCGGTGTGGTCGTGAAGGGGTACCAGCTCGCTGCCGACAACCCCGCTGCCGGACATGACTGGACATCGATCTGGCTGTGGCCCGCGGCCATGGCGGTCGTGGTGATCCTGCTGTTCATCGCGCTCTTCGACGGCAAGGGTATGAGCGCGAAGGCGAGCTGAGGAGCGCGATTGGCTCGCCTCATCGACAAGCCAACGATCGTGCAGGCGGCCGGCAACAAGCCGAAGCGGATCGAGGAGTTCGTCGGGCTCGTCAACTCCGCGACGCGCGGCGTGAGCGTCGCGCGGATGACGAGCCCGCCGGGCTGGGTCGAGCCCGGCCAGACGCCGGAGTTCGACGAGTTCACGCTGGTGCTGCGCGGCACGCTGCGCGTGGAAACCCGGGACGGCACGCTCGACGTCCACGCCGGCCAGGCGTTCGAGGCGCCGCGCGGTGAGTGGGTACGCTACAGCACCCCGGGCGTGGCGGGAGCGGAGTACGTCGCGGTGTGCATGCCCGCCTTCTCGCCGGCGACGGTGCGGCGCGACGAGGGCTGACGGCTCACGGCCTGCCCAACTGCGCGAGTACCTCGCGCACGGCCGGGCTGCCGAGGAAACTCGCGCGCAGCGCCGGGTCGTCGGTGCCGCGCACGATGGTGTCGATGTCGGCGCCGGAAGCGGCGAAGGAGCGCTGAGCCGCGCGGGCGTCATCGAGCTTCAGCCGCAGCAGCCCCAGCACTCGGTGTGATTTCCAGGACTCTAGCGGAGCCGGGTAATCGCGCATCGCGCCGAGCGCGCGGGCGAGTGCAGTGGCGGCGTGCTTCAAGTGGTTCCCGCGGGCCAGCGCGGCTTCTGCGCTCAATCGCGCGGCAGCACAAGCATAGCCGGGTGCGCGCAGCCGGGCCGCGAGTTCGCGCAGGCGTGCGGCTCGCGCAGCGGCCTCGTCCAACACCCCCCGCAGCATGTAGTGCTCCGCGGCCGCGGCCTCCAGCCGCAGCTCGTTCATCCAGCGCATCCACGGGCTGTCACGTGTCGCAGCCTCGAGCCGCGTTAGCAGCGTGGCGGCCCCCTGCGGATCGCCAGCTCGCGCACCATCCACACAGAGGTTGATGAGCGCTTCGGCCTCGGGTGCCCACGGCAGCGGGTTCCCACGTACCAGCGCGAGGGCTCGCGCGTCCCATTCACGTGCACGGTCAAAGGCTGCGAGCT
Organism: uncultured Acidobacteriota bacterium; assembly: GCA_963740655.1. Classification (GTDB taxonomy): domain Bacteria; phylum Acidobacteriota; class Vicinamibacteria; order Fen-336; family Fen-336; genus DATBSL01. The sequence goes on along the minus strand of CAVUFF010000006.1, from coordinate 208,305 downwards.
CGCGGTTTACCCAACCCAGGTGGCTTTCCAGACGCGGGCGCCAAAAGAGGTCACTGTTCCGCTCGGCGAGCGCCAGCGTGCGGTGGAACTCGCCGATCGCCTCCGACATCCGACCCTGGTTGGCTCGTGCCAGGCCCAGGAACATGCGTGCGGCGAAGGCCCCAAACGCATCGCCGCGTTCCTCGCAGAGTACGAGCGTCTCATCGGCCAGCCGCGCGGTCGCGCTGTATTCTCCCTGCCAGTAGTGGACGAAGCCTCGGTAGGCGAGAGCGATCTGGAGCGCGAGCCGCGATCCGCTCGCTCGCGCCTCCGCGATGGCGGCCTCGAGCGCCTTACTCGCTTCGCGAAGGCGGCCCTCCATGACCAAGACCTGGGCGAGGCGTGCGTGGGCTTCCGATAGCTGGTGGGGCGAGTTCAGTCGCTGAGCCGTCTGAAGCGCTTCGCGTGCTCGCGTCGCCATCTCCGGTAGCCGTTGCTCGAAGAAGTGTGCGTCGCAAAGAGCGCTGAGGGCTTCGAACTCGGCCGCGGGCAGCTGGGCGTCGCGGGCACGCTGGAGCATCACCAGGTAGTCACGCGCGGCTTCGTCGAAGCGAGCGAGAAGCAGGTGGGCCGAGGCACGCCGGCCGAGTAGCGCCACCTCTAGCGGCCTGGCCTCTCCGGCCGGCAACCTGGCCAGCAGCCCGCTGGCATATGCGTAGTGCTCCAAAGCCTCGGCGCCGGCGAAGCGTCTCGTCGCGTGCTCACCCGCGAGCATCCGGAACCTCCCAGCACGTCCGAGGTCGCGGCCGCGCTCGAAGTGCTCGGCCATTTCGACCGCTCGCGCGGGGGCGTTTTCGCCCCAGTGGCGCAGCAGCAGCTCGCCAGCCCGACGGTGCAGCTCGGCGCGGCGCGGCGTCACGACGTCCTCGTACAGGACGCGCTGGTAGAGGCCGTGGGCGAAGCGGTAGCGCGTCCCGAGCGTGCCGTCTGGCAACTCCTCCTCGCCGCGGCTTTCGAGCACGCGGTGCACGCGGCACAGCCGCTGCAAGCGCTCCTCGAGCTCGCGTTCGCTGCCGCTCGCGAGGCCCCGCGCGATCGCGCTCGAGAACTCCTTGCCGAGGACACTCGCCGCGGCGAGCAGCTCGCGTTCGTCAGGAGGCAGGGTGGCCAGGTGCGCGCGCACCAGGTCCTTGATGTCCTTCGAGGGCTCGAGGTCGAGTTCCTCTAGCGGCCGCGCCAGCTGGAAGCCGCCGACACTCCGCTGAATGTCACGCCGGCCGGCCAAGAGCTCGATGAGGCTCCGTACGAACAACGGAACCCCCTCGGCTCGCATGTGGAGGACCGGTGCCAGTGGCGTGGCAAAGTCGTTGCCGGGAAAGCGGCGCTCGAGCCACAGCTGGACTTCGGGAGCGCCGAGGGGCCCGAGCGCGAGCTCGTGGCCCTGTCCGGCTGTGCGCAGGTCCAGCATGCCGCGGTGCAGGGGCAGGTTGGTGGCCTCGACCTCGGAGGAGCGGCAGGTGCAGAGGAAGAGGATCCGCTGGCGCGCGGCGCGCCGGCCCAGATGGCAGAGCACGTCGACGCTCACCGGGTCGGCCCACTGCAGGTCTTCGAGCAGCAGCACCACGGGGTAGAGCCGGGTCGCTGCCTCCATGAAGTCTCCGGCCTCGCGGATCAGCCGCTCACGCGTGGCGCCGGCCGTCTGGCGGTGCAGCGAGCCGTCGGGGTCGGGCACGAGAGCCGTCTGCATGAGCACGCCGACGGTCGGCGCCCAGGTCTTGACCAGATCCAGCACCTGCTCTCGCGCGCGGCTCGCGAAGAGGCGGGCGAACGCGTCGAGGAACGGCTGAGCCGCTTCGCCCGGGCCCTGGTGCTCACGGCAGCGTCCGGCAACGACAGTGATTGGCACGGCCGCCGTGCGCGCGCGGCGCATCATCTCCCCGACCAACGCGGTCTTGCCGACGCCGCGCTCGCCGGTCACGAACGCGACGCCGCCGGCGCCGGCGAGCGCTGCGTCCAGGCGCTCCTGGAGCCAGGAGAGCTCTGCTTGGCGTCCGACGAAGATCTCGCCCGTCTCGAGGTCGACGCGCCTACGGGGATCGGCAGTCGGCGCCGCCGTTCTGGCGGCGGCCGCCGCGTGCAGCGCTTCGGCCATCTCCTGCGCGTTCGCAAAGCGGTCCGACGGCAGCTTCGCGAGCGCCCGGCGCACGACGGGGTCGAGGCGCGCGAACGGCGTTGGCAACGGAGGCGGCGCATCCTGGAGCGTGGCGCTCAGCACCTCGACCAGGCGGGTTCCTGGGAACGCGGGCTGCCCCGCGAGCGCCTCGTAGAGCACCGCACCCGCGGCGAAGAGATCGGCGCGGCCGTCCACCGTCCGCCCCAGGATCTGCTCGGGCGCCATGTAGCGGGGCGTGCCGATCATGTGCTCCGCGTCGGTCAGCGGCGTACGGCTCACCGCAGGACCCGGCGTGACCAGCTCTGAGGGCAGCATCCCCGCGACCTCGGCGGGAAGCGGTCGCACCAGGCCGAAGTCGAGCAGGCGCGGACCGTAGGGCGTCAGGTAGACGTTCGAGGGCTTGAGGTCGCGGTGCACGAGACCCGCGGCGTGGATCGCCTGGAGCGCGGCCAGCATGCCCGCCCCGAGTGGCACCACCTCCTCGGCTGTCATCGGCTTGCGCTTGAGGCGCGCGGAGAGCGGCTCGCCCCCGAGCAGCTCCATCGCCAGGAACGGGCCGCTCACGTCCTCGCCGACCTCGTAGAGCTGGCAGACGTTGGGATGGCTGAGGCGGGCCACCGCGCGCGCCTCGCGCCAGAAGCGCCGGCGCGCCGAGTCGTCCACCGCCTTCAGCCGCTTGATCGCGACGCGGCGTCCGAGCACCTCGTCGACGGCCTCGAACACCGTGCCCATGCCGCCTTCGCCGATCTTGCGCAGCACGCGGTAGCGTCCGATCGAGGACGGCATCCGCGCGCGGCGCCGCAGCAGGCGCAGCGCGGCCTTCAGCTTTCGCAGCGGCCATGGCGGCCGCAAAGGTGCTGGCTCGCCGAGCTCGTGGGTCTCTTCGTCCATGGGTGCGAGACGGCGCGGCGCGGATCATCGTCGTCGCCGGCTCGGGCTGTCAACGGTCTTGTGGCTCTCTAGACGGACTCCAGCGGGCGTTTCTCGCGACGCGGCCAAAAGAAAACGCCCCTGCCGGCGTCGCCGCCGACAAGGGCGTATGGGCCTTGAGGCCCTACTGATCAGCGATCGATTACTTCCAGCTGTTCGGACGGAAGCGGATGCCGCCCCACAGCTCGTAGTTGTTCTCGATGTTGTCGAACTGGTTGAAGAACGGCACGCGGGTCTGGCCGACCAGCTGCCACTTGCCGTCCTTGTCGAGGTCGAAGCCGCCCTGCAGCAGCAGCCCGACGCTGGACGTGTCCTTGCCGATGTCCCACCAGCTGATGCCGCCGCCGAAGAAGCCGTTGCTGAGCACGCGGTTGACGGCCGCGTCGCCGAACATCGCCGTGTGCGCCTGGTCGTCGAACGCGAACTTCACGCCGAGCGCGGCCTCGAACTGCGCCTTGTCGCTGATCATCGGCTGGATGCCGATCGCCAGCCCGCCGAGCGGCGAGCAGCGCGAGAACTCGGTGACCCCCGCGGCGGTGGCCGCGGCGCCCACGGCGTCGGCGACCTCGCCGGCGTCGTCGTGCGTCAGCCGCTCCTTGCCGAAGTAGCCCGCCGCGAAGATCGGGAAGCCGCCCTTCACGTCGATGTCGGCCTGGCAGGTGTTCGAGGAGACCTGGCCGGCCTCGTCGGTGACGACCGCGCGCACGGTGGTGACGCCGCCCTTCTTGACCACGACGTCGCTGCGGACGAAGTTCGGCGCGGGCATGTCGACCGTCTGGACGACCGCGCCCTTCTGGACGATCTCGACCTTGACGCTCTTGACGCCGCCCGCGACCCCGGTCGCGACGTGCGAGCCGGAGACGTCGACGGTGATCGGCTTGCCCGCCTTCGCCGGGTTCGGCGTGACGGTCAGGCCGCAGGTCGGCACGCAGGGCTTCACCTCGACGCTGGCGGTGGCGCTCTGGCCGCCCGAGACCGCCTTCAGCTCGTAGGTGCCCGGCGTCTGCGCGCCGGGGAAGCGCCAACGGAACTGGCCGGCGCTCAGGGATTCGGTCACGGCTTCCTTGCCGTTGACCGAGAGTGTGACCTTGCCGTCCGCCGGCGGGTTCTGGACGTTCACGGTGAACTCGACCGGCTGGGTCACGCAGGCGCTCGACGCGCCCGAGAGGCTGACAACCGGCGGCAGCTGCGCTTTCGGGGCGCACGCCTCGCTCGTGTCTTTGCCCAGGTCCTCGATCCAGAAGTTGCTGCAGGCCTTCGGGGTGATGAGCCTGTAGCGCTCGCACTTGGAGGAGAACTCGAAGCCGTAGGCGTCGACCGGCTTCTTGCCGGCCCAGAGCACGTCGCGCATGGCGTAGGCCTTGCCCTTCTTGCGCGCGGCCATGAACGGCATCCGCGTGTTGGGCTGGACCTGGACCTCCAGGACCTCGGCCGACGCCGCGGCGCGGTCCAGATCGGCCGCGTCGCCCGGCCAGGCGATGTCCGCGAGCACGGCCGCGACGTCCGCCTTCATCTTGTCGGAGCGCAGCAGCACGCGAAGGTCGTCGGGCTTCTTCAGGGGCTTGGCGAACCGCGTGGCCGGGTTCCCGAGCCGCGTCGCTCTGTGTTGCTGGGCCTCGGCGATGAGTGCCATGGCGCCCAGTGCGAGGGCAGTAGCGAGTGTGGCCGTGAGCTTCCTGCTCATGTCAGTCGTCCTCCGGTGGCGCGGCGGCGGGCCAGCAAGGGGCGCAGCCGAGACCGTGCGCCGCCGCATGACTGGGATCCAAGACCGGGGTAGGTAAGAGCTTCTACCCCTTCGCTTGGACGTTATCACAAGGGGCGGTCGGGCGAAAAGAGCCTGTTAGTACTGACAGTGCGTTTGTACTACCCAGCCGCGAGCGCGCCCAGGAGCCGCGGCAGCTCGGCCACGAACGCCGATCGCGCGAGCACGCGGCTCGCGCCGGCGGCGCGGGCGGCTTCGGCGAGGTCGCCGCGCACGTGGCTCAGGAAGCCGACCACCGGCAGCTCGCGGAGCGCGGGATCGGCCCGCAGCGCGGCGAGAGCGTCGCGCCACGGCACGCGCGCGCCGTCGAGGTCGACGACCACGAGCCGCGCACCTGCGCGGGCTGCTTCCAGCAGCGCCGCGGTCGCCCGCGCGCTCGTCATCTCGATCCCGGCCGCGCGCGCCGCCTCGCGTATCCGGCTCAGGAACATGAGGTCGTCGACGAGCGCGACGAGCGGCGGCATCGGCAGCGAGTATAGCGATAATGGACCGGGGAGCCTCGGCATGAAGCGCGCGCTCGGCGGCGAGGCTCGTTGACGCTCGCGAACGTGAGCCCGGAGGACCGGCGCGGGGCGCTCTTCGCCTTCCTCACGATCTTCGGGACGCTCGCCGGGCACACGCTGCTCGAGACCGCGCGCGACGCGCTCTTCCTCGCGCGGCTGCCGGCCTCGCGACTCGCGATCGTCTACATCGCGATCGCCGCGGCGGCTGTCGGCGTGTCGCAGTCGTCCTGGGGCCGGCGGCGCGCGGGCGGCGCTTACGCCCTCACCTGGCTGCTCGGCGGCGGCGCGCTCGTCACCTTCGTGTTCTGGCTGCTGCTGCGCGGGGAGAACGCGCTCGAGCTCTACCTGCTCTACGTGTGGACCGGTGTCCTCGGCAGCCTGGCCGTGCTGCAGTTCTGGCTGGTGCTGGGCGAGCTCTACACGCTCGGCGAGGCGAAGCGGCTCTACAGCGTGGTCTGGACCGGCAGCCTGCTCGGGGCCACGACCGGTGCCGCGGCGGCGCGGCTCGTCTCGACGCGCGCCCCGGCGACGTCGCTCGTGCTCGCGGCGGCGATCGTGCTGGCCGTCACGGCGCTCGGCCCGGCGCTCGCGCTGGGCCGCGCCGAGGTGCTGAAGGCCGTGCGCCCGGCCGCAGGCGCGTCCCTCGCCGAGGGCCTGCGCCTGCTGCGCGCCGACGCGTACGTGCGGGCGCTTGCCGTGCTGATGCTCGTCTCCACCGTCGCGCTCACGCTCGCCGACTACGTGTTCAAGAGCGCCGTCGCGCGCACGGTCCCGCCGGAGCAGCTGGGCAGCTTCTTCGCCGGCTTCTATACGCTCCTCAACCTGTTGTCGCTCGGCGCGCAGCTCCTGGCCGGCGGCTGGCTGTTCCAGGCGGTCGGGCTCAACCGCGCGCTGCTGCTGCTGCCGGCGCTTTTGTTCGTCGGCGCTTCCGGGCTCGCGCTCGGCGGCGGGCTCGCCGCGGCGCTGCTGCTCAAGGGCACGGACGGTGCGCTGCGGAACTCGCTCCACCGCACGGGCACCGAGCTGCTGTTCGTCCCGCTCGCGGCGAGCGTGCGGTCGCGGGCCAAGCCGCTCGTCGACATCGTCGGGCAGCGCGGCGGCCAGGCGCTCGCTTCCGTGCTGATCCTGTCGGAGAGCGTGCTGCGGCGAGGGGACGTGGTGCTGGCAGCGGCCGCGGCGGCGACCGCGCTCGTGTGGATCGCGCTCGTGTCCGAGCTCAAGGGGCTTTACCTCGACGTCTTCCGGGTGGCGCTGCGCGAGGGGACGCTGCGGCCGGCGCTCGACCTGCCGCCGGTCGACCTCGCGTCGCTCGAGACGCTGATCGGCGCGCTCAACAGCGCCGACGACCACGAGGTGGCGGCCGCGATCGACCTGCTCGCGGCCGAGGGGCGCACCCGGCTCGTGCCGGTGCTGATCCTCTACCACCCCTCTCAGTTCGTGGTGCTGCGCGCGCTGTCGCTCTTCGCCTCCGAGGGCCGCACGGACTTCGTCCCGGTCGCCGAGCGCCTCGCGCACCACGCCGACGCCGAGATCCGCGCGGCCGCGCTCCGCGCGCGGACCCAGGTGGCGCCGGAAGAGCTGCTGCTGCGGACCGCGGCCGAGGACGAGAGCCCGCTCGTGCGCGCGACGGCCGCGGTCGGCCGGGTGGCCGGCGGCTGGGAGCCGGAGCAGGCGCTCAGCACGCTCGACGAGCTGGCGCGCTCGGGCGACGAGGCCACCTGGACCGCGCTCGGTCGCGCGATCGCGGCCCAGCCGCTGCCGGCGTTCGAGGAGCTGCTGCTCCGGCTCGCCGAGCGCGGCGCGCCGCCGACGCTCGTCCAGGTGGCGCGCGCGATGGGCCAGCTGCGCAGCCCGCGCTTCCTGCCGGTGCTGCTCGAGCTCCTGGGGCAGCGCGAGGTGCGCGGCGACGCGCGTGCGGCGCTCGTCGCCTACGGGGCCGAGGGGCTCGCGTTCCTCGACTCGGCGCTCGGCGACGCCTCGCTGCCGCTCGAGCTGCGGCGCCACCTGCCGCGCACGATCGCGCTCTTCGAGCCGGCGCCCGCGGCGGCGGTGCTGGAGCGGCGCCTCATGGACGAGCGCGTGGGGGCCGTGCGCTACCGGATGCTGCGCGGGCTCAACCGCATCGTCGCCGCGTCGGGAGTCGACCTCGACCTCGAGCTGCTCGGCCGCGCCACCCGCGCCACCGCCGAGGGCGCCTTCCGCGCCCTCCACTGGCGCCTCGCGCTCGAAGGCGGCGCCGCGCAGGTGCCCGGGCGCAACACGCCCGGCCATGGGCTGCTGGCGCAGCTCCTGCGCGACAAGGAGGCGCAGGCGATCGAGCGGCTGCTGCGGCTCCTGGCCCTGCAGTACCGGGGCGAGGACTTCCGCGACATCCACCGCGGCCTGCGCTCGCGCGACGCGCGCGCGCGGGCGAGCGGGCGCGAGCTGCTCGAGAACCTGCTGCGCCCGCCGCTGCGGGCCCCGATCCTCGCCCTCGTCGGCGACGAGCCCGACGCCGCGAGGCTCGCCGGCGCTGGGGAGCTCTACCCGGCGCGACCGCTCGACTACGGGGCGGCGCTCGAGCGCATGCTCGACGAGGGCGGCGAGGCCCTGCGCTGCATCGCCGCGCACCACGTGGGCGAGCTCGGGCTCGTGGCGCTGCGGCCCCGGCTCGCCGAGCTGTCGCGCGGGCACCCGGGCTTCTTCCTGTCGCGGGTGCTGGAGCGCACGCTCGCGACGCTCGGGCGCGAGGAGGACGTCCGTGCCTGAGCGCGCGCGGGTCGTGCCGCCGCTCGAGCGGCTGCTGCACCTGAAGCGGATCCCGCTGCTGTCGGGGCTGCCCGCTTCCGAGGTGGCGGTGCTCGCGGACGCGGCGCAGGAGAGGTTCTACCGCAAGGGCGAGGTCGTCTTCCGCGAAGACACGCCCGCGACCGCGACGCTGTTCGTGGTGGAAGGACGCCTGCGGAGCTTCCGGCGCGGCGTCGAGGTGGGCAGCGTCGGGCCGGGGCAGGGGATGGGGGGCCTCACCGTGCTGGCGCGCGCCGACCACGCGCTCCGGATCGTGGCGGAGCGCGATACGCTCGCGCTCGAGATCGACTCCGACGCGATCGCGGACGTGCTGGAGGACCGCCTGCCGATCCTGCTGCACGTCCTGCGCGAGGTGAGCCGGCAGGCGCTCGAGCTGCTGCGGCGGCACCGGCTCGACCCGAGCGGCGTCTTCCCGTCGCCGGCGGGCGAGCTGCCCGGCTCGGACCAGCTCGACCTCGTCGACCGGCTGCTGCTGCTCCGCCGCATGCCGGTGTTCGACCGCACCTCGGTCACGGCACTCGCCGAGCTGGCGCGCACGATGGCGCAGGTGCGCTTCGAGGCCGGCGCGACGCTCTGGCACGCCGGCGAGCCGGCGGCGCACCTCGTGATGATCACGAGCGGCTCCGTGCGCGCGAGCGTGCCGGACGGGATCGAGTGGAGCGCCGGCCCGGGCTTCCCGCTCGGGGCGCTCGAGGCGCTCGGCCAGCGCCCGCGCTGGTACGACGTGACCGCGACCACGCCCGTCGTCGGGCTCTACGGCCAGACCGACGTGCTCGTGGACCTGTTCGAGGACAACGTCGACATGGGGATGGACTACCTGGCGGTGATCTCACGCGTCACGCTGCGCATCCTCGAGTCGAGCGCGGACCGCGCGCCGGACGGCTCCTTGCAGGCGCGCGCGGCGCTGGACTAAGCTTCAGCGATATCACAAGGAACGAGCGGAGGTGTCCATGTCCAGCGACGAACGCAACGGCGGGGCGTCCGGAGTCGTGCTTTCCTTCCTGGTCGGAGCGCTGTCGGGCGCCGCGCTCGCCATCCTGTTCGCGCCGCGCTCGGGCCGCGAGACGCGCGAGCTGCTGGGAGAGAAGCTGCGCGAGACGGGGGAGCGCGGCCGCCAGGCCGGCGAGCGGGCGCTGCAGAAGGGCCGCGAGGCGGCGGAGGACGCCGCCCACTACCTGGACCGCCAGCGCGACGCGCTCGAGAAGCGGCGCGAGCGGCTCGCCTCGGCCGTCGAGGCCGGGCGCCAGGCCTACCGCGACGAGAAGGAGAAGATGTAGCGCCCGATGGAGCCCTGGGGAGTCGTCTTTCTCGGCGTGATCGCGCTCGGCTCGCTGGTGCAGGCGGCCTTCATGGTGGGCCTGGCGCTCGCCGGCCTGCGCCTCGCGCGCCAGCTGTCCGCGCTCCAGGACAAGCTCGACCGCGAGATCAAGCCTGCTCTCGACAACCTGACGCGCGTGAGCCGCGCCGCCACCGAGATCGCCGACCTGGCGACGCTGCAGGCGCGCCGGCTCGACCTGCTGCTCGCCGACACGGTCGAGAAGATCGAGGAGACGACCGGCGTGATCCAGCAGCTCGTGATCCGCCCGCTGAAGCCGATCGGGGCCATCGTCGCCTTCATGCGCGGCGTGCAGCGCGGGATGGAGGTCTACCTGCAGCTCGGGCGCGGCGCGCACACCACGCACCGCGCGCACAAGCCGCGCAGGAGCCACACCGAGGACGACGAGCATCTGTTTATCTGACTAGGGTTGTGGTCGCGCGTCTCCGACGGGCCGGAGCTACGACTGTCGGCTCTTCCGTGACGCCTCTTGGCTCCTCAATGACCCCTCTTGAGAAGGATCGAAACCGCTTGCGCTCTTGTTCTGGGGGGTGCTTCGCACCCCCCAGAACCCCCGGTCGCTCGTGGCGATGATCTGAAGTCCTTCAGCGCGCCGCTTCTTTCACGCGGCGGGCGATCGTGCGTTCGAGCCGCACGCGCTCGTCGGGCTCGAAGCGGCCGGTGGCGATCACGAGCCGCGACCCGTTGCGGCCGCGGAGCGTCAGCGAGCCGGCCTGCGGCTCGACGGCCTCGACGTCCGCCCAGCGCAGGCCGGAGCGGCCGGCGAGCGAGCGCGTGCTCACGCCGGTCTCGACGGCCTCGAAGCGGAAGGCCAGCCGCTGCGCCGCCAGGCCCAGGAGCGCGAGCCCGGCCGTGCCGGCGGCGATCTGGAGCACGCGCCGGCGCGTGCCGACCGTGGCTGTCGCTAGCGCCGCGAGCGCCAGCGCCGCGCCGACCGCAGCGGCGGCCTGCGTCCACGGGTGCTGGACGCGCACGCCGTCGTTCGCCCAGGTGAAGCTCGGCGGACCGGCCGCCGCGAAGGCGAGGCCGAGGGACGCGAGCAGGAGCAGGAGGCGGACGGCCCTCCCGGGCGTCAAGAAGCCTTGCCTCGCTTGAACAGCCGCTTGAAGAGACCGCCGCCCTCGGCGCCGCCCTTGTCGCCTTCGATCGGGATCCCGAGCTCGGCCGAGGCCTCTCTGTGTCCCGGCCGCAGCTCGAGCGCGCGCCTGAACATGGCGTGTGCGCGCGCCTGGAAGCCGCTGCTCTTGTAGATGAGCCCGAGCTCGAAGTGGGCGTCGGCGTTCGTCGGGTCCTCGCGCACGAGCTCGTGCAGCGTCTCCTCGGCGCGCCGCAGCCAGTTCGGGTTCTTCGAGTACGCGCGCGCGAGCAGCAGGCGCCCGCGGTGCTGCTGGCTGCGCGGCTCCATTCCCGGAAGGGCGGACTCGAGCACCTGGATGGCGTCCCAGTACTGCGCCTGCGAGAGGAGGCGGCGCGCGCGGAACAGGATCTCCTCGGGCGGCACGTACTCACGCGGCTCGGAGACCGCGGGGCCGGAAGCCGCGGGGCCGGAAGCCGCGGGCCGCGTCGCCGTCACCGCTGCCGCCTGGCCGCCGCGCGGGCGGCGCACGACGCCGGAACGCGCCTCGTAGGAGGCGCGGCTCTTCGCCTCGCCGAGCACCTCCCACGCCTCGCCCACACGGATCACGATCGCTTCCAGCATGTCGTGGAGGTCGTGCAGGCGCTTGTCGCGGTTGGCGTCGGGGTGGTAGTGCTTGGTGAGCGACACGTAGGCGCGCCTCACCTCTTCGTCGGTGCAGCCGGGCTCGACCCCGAGCATCTCGAAGTGGTTCTGCTTGAGCGGCAGCGTCTGGAACAGCTCGACGATCGCGCGCCGGCGCGCCACGGTCGCCTCGTCCATCGGCGGCACGTCGGAGGCCGCCACAGGCTTGCGCGCGGGCTCCGCAGGAGGCTCGGAACGCTGAGGGGGCTGGACCGGCTCGGGCTCGCGGATCGGCTCGGCGACGACGTCCTCTTCGAGCACGATCGGCTCCTGCTCGGCGGTGTCCGCGGTCGGCGAGACTTCCGCGACTGCAGGCGTGGGCTCTGCCTCGGGCTCCGGCTCGCGCTCGGCTTCGCGGGCCGAGACGGGCCGGCATTCCACCCGCCCGGTCAGCAGCAGCCCGAGCAGCGTGCGCTCCACCTCCGCGGGGTCGAGCGGCACGAGCTCCAGCACCTGGCGCGCCGTGGCGATGCCGTCGATGCGCGTGAGCAGGTAGCCCTCGGTGAGCGTGAGCGTGCGCTCGTCGGCGAACGCCGTCGTCGCGACGAGCAGCTGGTCGAGATCGCCGAGCGCGCGGCGCACCGCGTCGTCGCGGCGCATCAGCCGCACCGCCTCGAGGATGATCGGCTCGGTCGCGACGGCGACCTCGACGACGTTGCACGGCGCCTCGGCGCCCTCCTCGAAGGAGACGGGCTCGGACGGCTCGGCGAGCCTGTCGATCACCTGGTCGCGCAGCGTCGCCGCGGGCGGGACGGCTGGCGGCACCGCCGGCTCGGCGCCCGCGTCGACCGCCCTGAGCATGCCGATCTCCGCCAGCACCCGCTCGAGGCGCAGGCGCACCGAGTCGCTCGGCTTGGGCAGCGACGCGGGCGTCTTCGCCTCCACCGGCGCCGGGCCGAGTGCCGTCACCTGCCCCGAATCGAGCCGCACGCGCAGCGCGTGCGGCCCGTCGCCGAACGCGAGCACGCCGGTGCGCCGCGAGCGGAACGCCTCCGCGAGCAGGGCGAGTCCGTCGCGCGGCGCTTGCGTCTCATCCATGGATTAGGGCGGCTCCGAAGGCGCTAGTATACCGCCGCCTTGACGCCCGCTGCGACGGGCGCGAAACTGCCGTGGCCCCCATGGCTCAGGTCCTGGTCGTCGACGACGACCCCCATATCGGCAAGACGCTCCTGGACCTGCTGAGCCTGCACGGCTACGTCGCGGAGCGGGCGGAGTCCGGCGAGCGGGCGCTCGAGGCGCTCGCGGCGGGCGGCTTCGATCTGGTGCTGCTCGACCTGCGGCTGCCGGGCATGAGCGGCTTCGAGGCCTGCGCCCGCATCCGCGAGGCCTACGGCCCGCACCTGCCGGTGATCATGATGACGGCGTTCGGCGACCCCGTGGCCGTGCGCCGCGGCTACGAGGCGGGCGCCGACGACTTCCTGCACAAGCCGATCGACACGCCGGCGCTGATCCTCAAGGTGCGCGCGTTCCTGCGGCTCAAGTCGACGCACGACGAGCTGGCGCTCAGCCGGGAGCAGGCCCAGGCGCGGGCGCGCGACCTGGCGCGGCTGCACGAGATCGGCCGCGACTGGTCGCTGATCGCCGAGCCCGCCGAGTTCAACCGCATGCTCACGCAGCGGCTCGCGGGCCTGATCGGTGCGCCGATCGTGGGGATCGCGCTGCACGACCCGGCGACCCGCACGATGGAGGCGGCGCTGCCCGTGCACGGCCTGGCGGACGAGCGGGCGCGGGCGTTCCGCTACGTGGCGCGGCCGGAGTACCGCAGCTTGTGGAGCCCGCGCAGCGGTCGGCCCTACGTCAGCAACCAGCCCGCGCTCGACCCGCGGCTCGCGCAGGAGATCGGCCTCATGGCCGAGGCGGAGTCGGTGGTGCTGGTCCCGCTGGTGGCCGAGAGCGAGCTGATCGGCCTGCTGGGGGCGGCCGACAAGCCCGGCGGCTTCAGCGAAGCCGACGTCCAGATCCTGTCGACGTTCGCCGGGCCGGTCGCAACCTTCCTGCGCAGCCGGCAGATCTTCGACCAGAAGCGCCGCCAGGCGGTGCGCTTCGAGCGGCTGGCCGCGCTCGTCGGCGACATGGCGGCGGTGTCGGGGCGCACGCGGCTGCTCGACCTCACCGTGCGCCGCACCCAGCGCGACCTGGGCTACGAGCGCGCCGCCTTCCATGCCCCGGGCGCCGACGGCGCGCTCGTCGTCGAGTTCGAGGCGGGCGCGGAGCCGACATCCTCCGACCCCGAGGCGCTGCGCTGGGCGCTGCGGCTGGCGGCGCCGCTCGAGGCCTCGCACAGCGAGGCGGGGACCGAGCTCGCGGTGCCCGTGCGCGCGGGTGAGCACGCGCTCGGCGTGCTGACCGTCGTGCGCGGCCGGCCCGGCGGCTTCGACGAGGAGGAGACGAGCCTGCTCTCGACGCTCGGCGGCCAGCTCGCGCTCGCGCTCCGCCGCGCCGAGAGCGAGGCGGCCACCGAGCACCTCGCGCGCCAGATGGCGACGCTCTACGACCTCGGGCTCGAGACGGCGGCGCTCACCGACCTGCAGGCGCTGTTCGCGCGCGCCACGGAGGAGGCGGGCCGGCTGATCAAGGCCGACCACAGCTCGGTGTTCCGCTTCGACGACCGCGAGCAGCTGCTGCGGCTCTTTGCCGTCTGGGCGAGCGAGCCGTCCGCGCCGCCCGAGCCGCGGCCGAGCTTCCGGCTGGGCGAGGGCATCGCCGGCCGCGTGGCGCGCGACCTGCTGCCGGTGCTCGTCAACGACGCCGAGCGCCACGAGAACTTCGTGCCGCGCGACAACCCGGTGATGCGGATCCTGTGCGTGCCGCTCACGCACTTCGACCGCGACCGCGCCGCGACCGTGCTCTACGGCGTGCTGAACGCGACGCGGCGCCCGGGATCGCCGCCCTTCACCGACGACGACCTCGAGTACCTGACGCGCTTCGCCGGCCAGCTCTCGATCGCGGTCGCCAACTCCGTCGCCTTCGCCGCCGAGCGCGAGCGCAGCGAGCAGCTCGCGCTCGTCAATGGCGTGCTGCGCGAGTCGGCGGCTCTCTTGTCGCGCGAGCGGATCCTGGAGACGGCGGTGCGGCGCATCCAGGAGGCCTTCAAGCCGCCGCTCGTCGCGATGCTGGTTCCCGAGGGCGAGGTGTTCCGGCTCGCGGCCTCGGCCGGGCGCTCGGGGCGCGAGGAGGGCTGGGCCGGGGCGCCACTCACCGCGGGTCCGCAGGGGCGCGCGCTGCGCGAGCGCGCCACGGTGGTCGCGAGCGCCGGCGACCCGGGCTTCGCGCCGCAGTCGCACGCGGCGCAGAGCGCGCTGGCGGTGCCGATCCTGTCGGCGGACGAGGTGGTCGCCGTGCTGTACGTCGAGGGCGACCGCACGGGCGCCTTCGACCGCGGACAGGTGATCACGCTGCAGACGCTGGCGGACGGGATCGGCATCCTGCTGCGCAACGCCGAGCTCTACGCGACGCTCGAGCAGACGAACGCGCGCCTCGTCGAGCTGGACCGCACCAAGAGCGAGCTCGTGAACGTGGTGGCGCACGACTTCCGCGCCCCGCTCGCTTCGATCCTGGGCTGGGCCGAGCTCGTCTCGGGTGCTCCCGAGCTCCCCGCGGCCGAGGCCAAGGAGCGCGCGCGCTCGATCGTGGGCGCCGCCTCGCGCATGGCGAACCTGATGGACCGCACGCTCGAGACCACGCGGCTCGAGACCGGGCAGTTCGCGTTCGACTTCAAGCTCGTCGAGCTCGGCTCGCGCATCCGCGAGGCGGCCGCGCACTTCCACGCGGACGCCGCGCACCCGCTGGTGGTGGAGCTGCCTGACGAGCCGCTGCCGGCGTGGGCCGACGGCGAGAGGATCGCCGAGGTGGTGGAGAACCTGCTGCAGAACGCCGTCAAGTACTCGCCGGCCGGCGGCGAGGTGCGTCTGGCGGTCGCGCGCGAGCGCGAGACCGCGCGGGTGAGCGTCAGCGACCGCGGCATCGGCATCGCACCCGAGGACGTCGCCAAGCTGTTCCGGCCGTTCTCGCGGCTCCACGACCGCAAGAGCAGCGGCATCGAGGGCTTCGGGCTGGGACTGTCGATCTGCGAGCGCTTCGTGCGGGCGCACGGCGGCCACTTCAAGGTCGACAGCCGACCGGGGGAGGGCTCGACCTTCAGCTTCACGCTGCCGCTGTTCGGGGCCGTCGCCCAGTCGCGCGTGCCGATGGTGGTGGTCGGCGCCACCGACGCCGGGACGCGGCGCGACGTGCGCCGTGCCGCCGAGCTCGCCGGCTTCGCGGTGCACGAGGTCCAGGACGGCGTCGAGGCGGTCGAAGCCGCCGCGCGGCTGCGCCCCGCGGCCCTGGTGCTCGAGCGGATCCTGCCGCCGCTGCGCGCCGACGAGATCGCCGAGAGGCTCGCGGCGCAGAGCGCGACGCGCGGCGTTCCGATCCTGCTGCTCGGCGCGGGCGACGTCGCCGTCGCCCGGGCGGGGCTGTTCCGCGAGTGCCTGCCGCACCCGCTCGACCGTAGAATGCTGCAAGCGGCGCTCGAGCGGCTCGGCGCGCCGGTTCACTGAGGGCGGAGGCGGTGCGAGAGGTCCTGCAGGCGGCGCTCGAGGCGGAAGCGCGCGGCGAGCGCGCCGCGCTCGTGACCGTGGTCGCGACCGAGGGCTCGACTCCGCAGAAGGCGGGCGCCCGCATGCTCGTCTACGCCGACGGGCGCATCTTCGGCACGATCGGCGGCGGCTGCCTCGAGGCCGAGATGTCCTGGCGCGCACGCGAGGCGATCGAGGCGTCGCGGGCGCGGCTCGTGAGCTACGACCTCACGCCCGACCAGGCGGGCGAGGACGGCCTCGTATGCGGGGGGAGGATGCAGGTCTTCATCGAGCCGATCGAGGGTACGCCGGTGCTGTGCCTCTTCGGCGCCGGTCACGTGGCGCAGCCGCTCGCGCGGATGGCGAAGGCCTGCGGCTTCCGCGTCGAGGTGGCCGACGACCGCGTGAAGTTCGCGAACGCCGAGCGCTTTCCCGACGCCGACCTCGTGGTCGTCGACGGCTTCGCGGCCGCGGCGGCGCGCATGACGCTCGGCCCGCGCTCCTACGCCGTGGTCGTGACGCGCGGCCACAAGGGCGACGCGGAGGCGATCGAGGCGTCGCTCGCGCGCGGCTCACGCTACGTGGGGCTGCTGGGCAGCCGGCCGAAGGTGGTGCACATCTTCACGGCGCTCGAGAAGCAGGGCATCGCCAAGGAGCAGCTCGCCCGCGTCCAGGCCCCGATGGGC
Source organism: uncultured Acidobacteriota bacterium (assembly GCA_963740655.1). Classification (GTDB taxonomy): domain Bacteria; phylum Acidobacteriota; class Vicinamibacteria; order Fen-336; family Fen-336; genus DATBSL01. The sequence continues at coordinate 191,831 of CAVUFF010000006.1, read as the reverse complement.
CTGGAGATCGGGGCCCAGACGCCGGAGGAGATCGCCATCAGCATCCTGGCGGAGCTCATCGCCGTCCGACGTGGACAGGATTTGTCCAGTATCCGGACAATGAAGATGGAATTGCCTGGACGTCTCGCTGTCAGCGGCAGGAGTTCGGACAGATCCTGAAGTAGCACCTGAGCTTGAAGTAATACCTGAGCTGCTGTACCCTAAGCGCCCAAAGGTTCCGGATGAAGGGCCTGCTGGCGCTGACTCTCGCTGCTGTCTCGACGCCGGTGGCTGTGAGAGCCGGCGAGAAGGATGCTGCGCCCGTGCTCACCGACGAGCACTGGAACGCCGCGCACACCTTCAGCTTCAAGACCCCCGCCGGCTGGACGGTCGACTTGACTCCCGGCGACGTCGAGACGACGCAGGCGCACGGCGACGGCGTCATGCTCCGCGTGCTCCGGCGCCAGGGCGGGCTCGGGCTGGACGCGATCCACGCGGACTGCATGCTGGCGCGGCTCGCGGGGCCCATGGACACGCATCCGGGCGCCGACTACCAGTACGACTTCATCGGCGGCGAGGTCCAGGGCCGCCGTGCGCTCGACTCGGCGTTCGTCGTCGAGTACGACGCGCCGATCGCGGGCGAGCGCAAGTGGCGCCAGCGCAACCTGACGCTGGTGAACGACAACGAGTCGGTGTGTGTGATCACCTACGCCCCGCAGGCGCTGTACAAGAAGTCGAAATCGGCACGTAAATTGCTCACTGCGCTCGTGGAGAGCTTGCGATGGCCCTGAGCGTGTCCGAAGTCCTGCCAGCCACAGGGCCGAGCGCCACTCGCCGCCAGATCTGGTCGGTCGGCGGCGGCAAGGGCGGGATCGGGAAATCGCTGCTCGCGGCCTCGATCGGCTGGCAGCTCGCGCGCATGGGACGCCGCGTGGTGCTGGTCGACGCCGACCTCGGCGGCGCGAACCTGCACACGTGCCTGGGCCTGCCGCAGCCGCAGCGCACGCTCAGCGACTTCATCCAGCGCCGCGTCGGCTCGATCGACGAGGTGCTGACCGAGACGCAGGCGCCGGGGCTGCGCGTGATCAGCGGCGCTGCGGACCTGCTGTCGGCGGCGAACATCAAGCACCTGCAGAAGGTGCGTGTGATGAACCAGGTGCGTGCGCTCGACGTCGACGTCGTGCTGATCGACCTCGGGGCGGGGACCTCGTACAACATCCTCGACTTCTTCCTGCTCTCGGACGTCTCGATCCTGGCGGTGGTGCCCGAGCCGACCTCGATCGAGAACGGCTATCGCTTCATCAAGAGCGCGCTCTACCGCCGGCTGCGCGCGGTCGTGCCGCCGGGCACGGTGCGCGAGCTGATCGACTCGGCGCTCGATCCCAAGAACCCGCACGGGATCAAGACGCCGGCGCACCTTTTGGCGCGCGTCGAAGGCGACGAGCCCGAGATCGCGCGCGCGCTGCGGCGCGAGATGGCGGCGTTCCAGCCGCGCTTCGTGGTGAACGAGGTGCGCGACACGGCCGACGTGGCGATCGGCCACCAGCTGGTGGCCGCCTGCCTCAGGCACCTCGGGCTGCGCGCGAGCTACGCGGGCTTCGTCCACCACGACGACGCGGTGTGGCGCGCGGTGCGGCGGCGGCGGCTCTTCATGTCGGACGCGCCCACCTCGCGCGCCGCCGAGGAGATCCGGCAGCTGACGCGCGGCCTGGTGAAGGGCGAGAGCATGGGCCATGGCTACTGAGCCCGCGCCCTCCGGGGCCCTGTCCGAGCCGGGTCCGGGCGACGCGCGGGGTGACCTCTACGCCGCGCTCGGCCTCGAGCCGCGGGCGACGAGCGATGAGGTGGAGCGCGCCTATCGCTTCTGCCTCGAGCTCTACGGCGAGGACGCCCTCGCGACCTACTCGCTGCTCGAGCCCGCGGAGACGGAGCAGAACCGCACGCGCGTGCGCGAGGCGTACGAGGTGCTGAGCGACGCCGAGCGGCGCAAGGCCTACGACGCCGAGCGCGGCTTCCTGCCGCCCGACGCGCCGCCGATCCCGTTCCCGGCGCATGCCGGCGCGGCCGGGGGACCGGCAGGGGCGGAGCTGCCCGAGACGCTCACCGGAGCCGAGCTGCGCCGGCTGCGGGAGGCGCGCGGCGTGTCGCTGCGGCACATCGCCTCGGTCACGAAGATCGGGCTGCGCCACCTCGAGTACATCGAGGAGGATCGCTTCGAGCTGCTGCCCGCGCCGGTGTACCTGCGCGGCTTCCTGCTGGAGTACGCGCGGCTCGTGGGCATCGACCCGCGCCGCGCGGCCGAGGCGTACATGAGCCGCGTCCCGCCGCAGCGCCAGCCCTGATCCCGCTCTCCTAGCTTCGGCGGCGCGCGAGCCCGAGCCCGGGCCCGTCGGGCAGCACCAGGCGGCCCCCGCGCACGGCGACACCCTGCCACGGGTCGTCCGACACCAGCAGGTGGCCGTCGAGGTCGGCGAAGTCGACGAGCGGCGACAGGTGTGCCGCCGCCGTGGTGCTGACCGAGCTCGAGACCATGCAGCCGAGCTGCACCTCGAGGCCGCAGGCGCGCGCCACGTGGATCATGCGCAGCGCCTCGCGCAGCCCGCCGGCCTTGTCGACCTTGACGTTCACGCCGTGGTAGGCCGCGGCGATCTTCGGGATGTCCGCCGCGCGCAGGCAGCTCTCGTCGGCGAAGAGCGGGAGCGGCGAGCGCGCCTTCAGCCAGGCCTGCTCCTCGAGCATGGCCGCGGGCATCGGCTGCTCGACGAGCTCGACACCCTTGGTCGCGAGCCACTCCAGCCGGCGGATCGCGGTCTCCTTGTCCTTCCAGCCCTCGTTGGCGTCGACGCGCAGCGGCTTGCCGGTCACGCTGCGCACCGCGTCGATCGTCGCCTCGTCGCTGTCGAGGCCGACCTTGATCTTGAGCACGGGGTAGTCCGCCGCCTCGCGGACTTTCTGGCGCGTGACCTCCGGCGTGTCGATGCCGATCGAGAACGTGGTGAGCGGCGCCTCCGCAGGGTCGAGCCCGAGCAGCCGGTAGACCGGGATCCCGAGGCGCTTGCCCGTCCAGTCGTGGAGTGCTATGTCGAGCGCCGCGCGGGCCGCGTACTGGCCCTCCAGGTGGCGGAACGCGTCGCCCAGGAAGCTCTCCAGGCGCCAGGGATCCGCGGAGCGGGCGTAGGGTGCGAGGGCCGAGAGCGCCTCGGCGCCGTCTTTCGCGTTCTCCTGGTAGCGGACGATCGGCGCGCCGGCGCCCACTCCCGTCGCGCCCTCGCGCGCGAAACGCAGCTCGATCGTGTCGCGGTACTCGCTCGACGACATCGTGGTGGTCCAGGTGTGGCGCAGGTGCAGCCGCACCACCTCGACCTCGAGCCCGTCCGGCGCAGCCGCTGCCTGCGCCGTCGCGGCCTCGGCGCGCTCGAGCGCGGCCGCGGCCGCGAGCGCTCCGGCCGCCCCGATCAGCTGTCTCCTCTTCATCACGGCCGGTGAGCCTAGCACGCCCGCGCCGCGCGCGCTCGGCTATGATGGCGCGCCGGCGGGACGGCGGGGGAGTCGAGCGCGCGAGTGGAGCCACAGGGCGACGTGCTGGCCGGAGCGGCGGCGGCCGTCGCCCGCGCGATCTTCACGGCGAGCGACCTCGTGTTCGGGCCGTGGACGATCGCGCTGCTGTTCGGGACCGGGATCTACCTGACGCTGCGCCTGCGCGTGGTCCAGTTCCGGCACTGGCGCGATGCCATCGCGGCGACGCGCCGCGCGGCGTCCACGGGCGATGGCGTGTTGAGCCCGTTCCAGGCGTTCACGACCGCGCTCGCGGCCTCGATCGGCACCGGCAACATCGCGGGAGTCGCGGCCGCGATCGTCTCCGGCGGCCCGGGCGCGCTCTTCTGGATCTGGTGCTACGGGCTCGTCGCCATGGCAATCAAGTTCGCCGAGGCCGTGCTCGGGGTGCAATATCGGCAGCTCGGCCAGGGCCGGCTGTCCTCGGGCCCGATGCACTACCTGCGTGACGGACTCGGGATGCGACGGCTGGGGTGGGTGTACGCGCTCGTGGCCGGCGTGGCGGCGCTCACGACCACGCCCTTCACCCAGCCCAACTCGATCGCGGTGGTGCTGAAGAGCGAGCTGGGCGTGCCGCCGCTCGCGACCGGCGTGGCAGTGGCGCTGCTCACCTGGCTCGTGGTGATCGGCGGCGTGACCTCGATCGGCCGCGCGGCGGCGCGGCTCGCGCCGGCCAAGGTTGTGCTGTATCTCGCGGGCGGGCTGCTGGTGCTCGTGCTGCACGCCGACCGGCTGCCGGCCACGCTGCTGCTGGTGCTGCACGAGGCGTTCTCGCTGCGCGCGGCGGCCGGCAGCGCCGCGGGCCTCGGCATCATGGTGGCGATGCGCTACGGGCTGGCGCGCGGGATCTACGCGAACGAGGCCGGCTACGGCACGGCCGCGGTCGCGTACGGTACGGCGCGCAGCGAGCGGCCGGTGCAGCAGGGCTACGCCGCCGTCCTCGAGGTGTTCGTGGTCTCGTTCGTGACCTCGACGATCAGCGCGCTCACGATCCTGGTGACCGGCGTCTGGCGCTCGGGCCTCACCAGCACCGCGGCCGTGGCCGCGGCCTTCAACCAGGCCGTGCCCACGGTCGGCGGCTGGGTGGTGGCGTTCTGCGCCTTCATGTTCGGCTACACGACGCTGATCGGCTGGGCCTACTACGGCGAGCAGTTCCTCGAGTACGTGTTCGGCCCCCGAGTGACGCGGCCCTACCGCTGGATCTATTGTGGGCTGGTCGTGCTCGGCGCGACGAGCAAGGTGAACCTCGTGTGGGCCTGGGGCGACCTGATGAACGGGCTGCAGATCTTCCCGAACCTGGTCGGCCTCGTCGGGCTGTCGGGCGTGGTGGCGCGGCTCCTGCGCGAGGAGGAGGCGCGCGGCCGTCCCGGCGCGTCCGTCTCCGGAGCAGCCGCATGACGGGCTTCGCGCGCCGCGCCGGTGTCCTCGCCTGCGACGGCGTCTCGCTGGAGCAGGCCGCCGCCGAGCACGGCACGCCGCTCTACGTCTACAGCCGGGCGGCGCTCGAGGCCGCGTACCAGGGCTACGCGCGCGCTTTCGCGGCCGTGCCGCACCGGATCTGCTACGCGGTGAAGGCCAACGGCAACGGCGCTTTGCTGCGCCTCTTCGCGGGCCAGGGCGCCGGCGCCGACATCGTCTCCGGCGGCGAGCTGCTCGCGGCGCGGCGCGCGGGCTTTGCGCCCGAGCGCATCGTGTTCGCGGGCGTCGGCAAGACGCAGGACGAGATCGCGCTGGCGCTGGAGCACGGCATCGGGGAGTGGAACGCCGAGAGCGAGGACGAGATCGCGCGCATCGCGAAAGCCGCCGCGGCGCGCGGCGTGCGCGCGCCGCTGTCGCTGCGCGTCAACCCCGACATCGACGCGCGCTCGCACCCGTACATCTCGACGGGGCTGCGCGACACCAAGTTCGGCGTGGACATCGACGCGGCTGCCGCGATGCTGAGGCGCGCGCGCGAGCTGCCCGGCGTGGACGTGGTGGGCGTCCAGTGCCACATCGGCTCGCAGATCACGCAGATCGAGCCGATCACGGCGGCCGTTCGCGCGCTGGCGTCGCTCAGCCGCCAGCTGCTCGGCGAGGGCTTCGCGCTGCGCACGATCGACATCGGCGGCGGCCTCGGCGTGAGCTACGACGGCAGCGGGACGCCGGATCCGGCGCGCCTGGCGGCGGCGGTGCTGCCGGAGCTCGCGGGCCTGCCGCTGCTGCTGCTGCTCGAGCCGGGCCGCTCGCTGGTGGCGTCGGCCGGCGGACTGCTGACGCGGGTGCTCTACGTGAAGCCGGGCCACGGCAAGCGCTTCGCCGTCGTGGACGCGGGCATGAACGACCTGCTGCGGCCGGCGCTCTACGACTCGTTCCACCGGATCGAGCCGGTGCGCGGGCGCGGACGCGAGCCGGAGCGAGTCGACGTCGTCGGCCCCGTGTGCGAGTCGAGCGACTTCCTGGCGCGCGGCCGCGAGCTCGAGCCGCCCGAGCCCGGCGACCTCCTGCTCGTGCGCGACGCCGGCGCCTATGGTTTCGCCATGTCCTCCAACTACAACATGCGCCCGCGCTGCGCCGAGGTCATGATCGAGTCCGGAATGGCGCGGCTGATCCGAAGGCGGGAGACGTTCGACGACCTGATCCGGACGGAAGTCCCCGAACAGTAGGCCACCGTCAACGGGGGGTCTGGGGGGCGAAGCCCCCCAGAACAGAGACGCGGGCTTCCGTTTCGGCGCTCTCCAAGAGCGGTCATTGGAGAGTCACGGGAAGCCTCTCCAAGAGCGGTCATTGGAGAGCCACGAGAAACGGAGAGCCACGAGAAGCGCTACTTCGCCGTGTCCCGCTCGCTGATGATCCGTCCGTGCTCGCTCGAGCGTGCGAGCCGGTCGAAGGTGGAGTAGAGCGCCGCCGAAAGCTCCTGGATCGCGGCCTCGCCGTCGGCTTCGCGCCTGAGGTAGGCCGTCATGATCGCGGCGGCGTAGGGGCGGCCGGGCACGTCCACCCACGCCGTCTCGCAGCGCACCCCCTCGAGCTCGCCGGGCTTGGTGATGGCGCGCACGCCCTCGGGCAGCCCGCGCCGGAAGGGCGACCCCGTCGGCACGACGGTCGCCACGGCGAGCATGTCCTTCGCGCGCTCGGGCGAGAGCCCCTGGCCGCTCGCCACCACGGCGGCGAGCCGCGCCAGCTCGCGCGGGGTCGCCACGTTCTCGTCGCCGCGGCGGGCGGCGGCGAGGTCCATCATCTCGCGCCGCAGCCGCACGTGGCCGAGCGCGAGCGCGTCGAGCCGGCGGTTCACCTGCTCCCGGCCCACGCGGCGGATCAGCAGGTTCGTCGCCTCGTTGTCCGAGTAGCGCATCATGAGCACGGCGAGGTCGCGCCAGGTCAGGCTCACCTGGTCGGACAGCTCCTGCAGCACGCCGCCGCCTCCCACGCGCGGCAGCGGCGGCCGCGTGACCTCGCCGAGCTCGAGTCTGTGCTCGTCGGCCTGGCGGTAGAGCTCGTAGAGCACCGCGGGCTTGATCGACGAGGCGGTCGGAAACGTCTCGTCGGCGCGCAGCTCGAGGGTCGCGCCGCTCGCCAGGTCCATCACGTAGACGCCCAGCACGCCGTCGAGGTGCGTGTCGAGCTCGACGAGCTTCGCCTGGAGCCTGGCCACGAGCTCGGCCGGCTTCGCGGGCAAGGGCGAGGCGCCGGCCTCCAGGGAGAGGGCGGCGAGAGCGGCGGCGAGCAGGGGAGTGCCGTGGGATCTCAGGGCTGTTTCCATGCCTTCTCATACCTCAGGACGCCGGTGGGGCCGATCACGAGACCACGCACCTCGGCGCGATGCGCAGTGAGCACGGCCGAGTGGTACAGCGGAACGAGCGGCATGTCGTTCTGCACCAGGTCCTGCGCCTGGCGGTAGAGAGCGAGCCGCGTGCGCGCTGCGCGCTCCTGGCGCGCCCGCTTCAGCAGGCCGTCCATCGCGGCGCTGCGGTAGCGGCTGCGATTGGTGGTGCCGATCGAGCCCGAGTCGACGAGCGCCGTCAGAAAGTCGTTCGGGTCGAGCGTGTCGGCACGCCAGCCGAGCAGCGCCAGCTCGTAGTCGCCGCGCGAAGTGAGCCGGACCTGCTCGGCCCAGCTCTCGACCTCGCGCAGGCGCACCGCCAGGCCGACCTGCGCGAGGTCGTCGCGGATGCGCGCCGCGGCGCGCAGCGGCTCCAGCAGGTAGGGGCGCGGGGCGCGCGAGACCGTCAGCGTCGCCTCGTAGCCCTGCGGCACGTGCGCGTCGGCCAGCAGCCGCTGCGCCGTGGCGCGGTCGAGCGTAAGCTCGCGCTCGCGCGTGTCGGGCCCGAGCAGCGTAGGGGGCAGCGCCGCGTTTGCGGGCTCGGCGTGTCCGGCGAGCATCTCGCGCGCCAGGGCGGCGCGGTCGATCGCCTTGGACAGCGCGCGCCGCACGCGCGCGTCGGAAAAGGGGCTGCGCTCGTTGTTGATGCCGAGGAAGGTGAGGCTGAGGCCGGGCTGGGCGTCGAGCGTGACGCCCGAGCGCGCCCGAAGCTCGGCGGCGCGCTCGGGGCTGAGCGCGGCGGAGACGTCCGCTTCGCCGCGGGCCAGGGCGCCCACGAGCGCGTCCTCGCTCGCGAAGCGCCGGAACGAGACCTGGCGCAGCCGCGGCGGGCCGCCCCAGTAGCCGTCGAAAGCGGCGAGCTCGACGAGACCGGGCTTGACCGCCGACAGCCGGAAGGGGCCGGTCCCGATCGGCACGTCCGGCATCGTCGCGAGCCGGCGCGGGCTCTGCATCGCGAAGAAGGGCTGCGACAGCGTCGACAGCAGGGCGGCGTTCGGCTGGTCGAGCGCGATCTCGACCACGAGCGGCCCGAGCCGCGCGGCATGGCCCGGGAAGCCGCGCTCGCGCCGCAGGTGCTCGAGGTTGGCGGCCACGGCGTCGGCGTCGAGCGGGGCGCCGTCGTGGAACACGACCCCCTTGCGCAGGGTCAGCGTCCAGACACGCTGGTCGGGGGTGGCCCAGGCGGTCGCGAGCACGCCCTCGGGGCGCAGCGACCCGGCCCGCATGCGCACCAGCGTCTCGCACACGTTCGCGACGATCTCGGCCGCCACCAGGTCGGTGGCGCTGTGGGGGGCGAGGCTCGCCGGGTCGCTGAGCGTGCCGACCACCAGCGTGTCGGGCGCGGCGGCCGCCGCGAGCGCCACGAGCAGGAGCGCGGCGGTCACGCCCGCGATTCTAGTACGTCACTCGTAGCGCAGCGCCTCGATCGGGTCCAGGTTGGCGGCCTTGCGCGCGGGGTACCAGCCGAAGAAGATGCCGACCGCCGCGGAGAACGCGAAAGCCACCAGGATCGAGGCGAGCGTGATCATGACCGGCCAGCCCAGGCTGCGCGTGATCGTCTCCGAGACCGCGACGCCCAGGAAGATACCGGCGGTGCCGCCCACGAGCGACAGCGCGATCGCCTCGGTCAGGAACTGGCGCATCACATCCACGGTCTTGGCCCCCACCGCCATGCGCACGCCGATCTCGCGCGTACGCTCGGTGACCGAGACCAGCATGATGTTCATGATCCCGATCCCGCCCACCAGCAGCGACACCGAGGCGACGCTCATCAACAGCCCGGTCATGGTGGCGGCCATCTGCACGCGGGCCGACGCCATCTCCTCCACGGTGCGCACCTGGAAGTCGTCGCTCTCGGGGTTCGCGATCCGGTGCCGCGAGCGCATCAGCCGCGTGATCGCGACCGCGGTCGGCTCGACGAGCTCGCTGGTCTTGGCCGCGATCGAGATCTGCTGCAGGTAGGTGATCCCGAGCAGCTTCTTCTGCACGGTCGTCCACGGCGCGAGCACGAAGTCGTCCTGGTCCTGGCCCCACTGACCCTGGCCCTTGGGCGCGAGGACGCCGAGCACGCGGAAGGGCATGTTCTTGACGCGGATGATCTGTCCGACCGGATCGCCGTCGGGGAACAGCGTGCGCGCGACCGTGGCTCCCAGCACGCACACCTTCTCGGCCACCAGCACGTCGCGGGCCGTGAAGTTGGCCCCCTCGCCGATCACCCAGTTGCGGATCACCAGGAAATCCTCGTTGCCGCCCTGGACCTGGGTGTTCCAGTTGGAGTTGCCCGCGATCACCTGGGCGCGCGAGTTCACGATCGGCGAGTAACGGTCGACGCTCGGTATCTCGCGGGCGATGGCCTGGGCGTCCTCGACGGTGAGCGTCTGCGTCGAGCCCGAGCCCTGCGCGGCGCGGCCGGGGCCGCCGAAGCTGCCGGCCGAGAGGAAGATGAGCGCGGTGCCCTGGCTCTGGATCTGCTCGTCGATCGCCGCGCGCGCGCCCGAGCCGAGCGCGATCATCGCGATCACGGAGGCGACCCCGATGATCACGCCCAGCATCGTGAGCGCCGAGCGCACCTTGTTGCGGCGGATCGCGATGAGCGCCACCCGCAGCGTCTCGCGCAGGTTCATGGCTCCTCCTCAGGCCTCCGTCTCGACCTCGACCGGCGGCAGCGCCAAGAGCTCGGCCGCGGCGTCGCGCCGTTCGCTCACCGGCTCGTCGCTCTTCACCTTGCCGTCGCGCACCGTGATCATGCGCGTCGCGTAGCCCGCGATGTCCGCCTCGTGCGTGATCAGCAGCACCGTGATGCGGCGCTCGCGGTTCAGCCGCTGCAGGATCTCCATGATCTCGACACTCGTGCGGCTGTCGAGGTTGCCGGTGGGCTCGTCGGCCAGGATCAGCTCCGGGTCGTTGACGAGGGCGCGCGCGATCGCCACGCGCTGCTGCTGGCCGCCCGAGAGCTGGTTGGGCGTGTGGTGCGCGCGGTCACCGAGGCCCACGGCCTTCAGCAGCCCGAGCGCCTTCTGGTGCCGCTCGGAAGCGCGCTCGCCCCTGCCGTTGTAGAGCAGCGGCAGCTCGATGTTCTCGAGCGCGGTGGTGCGCGGCAGCAGGCTGAAGTTCTGGAACACGAAGCCGATCTTGCGGTTGCGCAGCTCCGCGCGCCGGTCGCGGTCCATCCCGGAGACGTCGTGACCCTCCAGGAAGTACTGGCCACCCGTCGGCCGATCGAGCAGGCCGAGGATGTTCATGAGCGTCGACTTGCCCGAGCCGGAGGCGCCGACGATCGCGAGCATCGAGCCCGCCTCGATGTCGATCGTCACCCCGCGCAGCGCGTGGACGGTGACGTCGCCGAGCGCGTACGAGCGCCGCAGGTCGACGACGCGGATCAGGGGCTCGGCCACCGTCCTCTGAGCCTCAGCGCTGGCGGCGCTGGAACTGCGGGCTGAAGGGATTGGTCGATGGCGAGGCGCCCGGACGCGGGGCGCCGCCCCGCGCGCCGGGGATCTCGGCGCCCGTGACGACGCTCGCGCCCTCCGCGAGGCCTTCGCGGATCTCGACGAACTGGCCGTCCGAGATCCCGACGCGGACCTCGACCGGCTTCGGCTTGCCGGTCTCGTCGAGGACGAAGACCGTGCTCGGGCGGCCGCGTCCCCAGCCGCCCTGGCCCGGTCCGCCCGGTCCACCCGGTGTGCCCTGAGCGGGCCCGCGCTGGCTGCGCCGCTCGCTCGCCAGCGCCGTGCCCGGAACGGGCCCGGCAGCGCCCGCGGGCCCACCGCCGCGCCGCGCCTGGCCGGGCGCCGCGAAGCCCTCGGGCCGGAAACGGAGCGCCGCGGCCGGAACGCGCAGCGCCTGCTCCGCTTTGCGCACCACGATCGAGACCGTGGCCGTCATGCCGGGCCGGAGCAGCATGTTCTTGTTGTCGACCGTCACGATTGTGTTGTAGGTGACGACGTTCTGCACGGACGTCGGGTTCAACCGGACCTGCTCGACCCTGCCCTCGAACTGGCGCTCGGGGAAGGCGTCGACGTGGAAGCCGACCTCCTGCCCCTCGCGCACCCGCCCGATGTCGGCCTCGTCGACCGAGGCGTTGACACGCATCTGCGTGAGGTCGCCCGCGATCAGGAACAGCACCGGGGCCTGGAACGAGGCGGCGACCGTCTGGCCGACGTCGACGTTGCGCGAGATCACGACGCCGTCGATCGGCGTCGTGATGATCGTGTGGCTGAGGTCGACCTGCGCCTGGTTCAGGTTCGCCTGAGCCTGCGCCTCGGCAGCCTGGTTCGCCTTGACCTGCGCGAGCGCGGCGTCCTGGTTGGCCTTCGCGGTGTCGAGATCGCTCGCCGGCAGCAGCTGGCGGTCGGCGAGCTCCTGGGCGCGCCCGTACTTCTGGCGCGTGTCTTCGACCTCGGCCCGGGCGCGGTCGGTATTGGCGCGCGCGGTCTGCAGCTGCGCGCGCGCCTGGCCGAGCCGCGCCTCGAAGAGCGACGGGTCGAGCCGCGCCACCACCTGACCCTTCTTCACCCGCGCGTTGAAGTCGGCGCCGAGGGTCTGGATCGTGCCCGAGACCTGGGATCCGACCTGCACGGTGGTCACGGCCTCGAGTGTTCCCGTGGCCCCCACCACCTCGACCACGTCGCCGCGGTCGACGGTGCCCGTCGTGTAGCGCGGCGCCTCGCCGCGCCCCCGCAGGTAGAAGAGTCCGGCACCCAGCGCCGCCACGGCGAGCGCCACCCAGAGCAGTCGTGACCTGGCGATCCTCATGGATACAGGACAAGTCTACCCGTGGCCCCACGCTTCGGGCGAACCGCTCCGTAAGAAACGTGTAAACCAGTCGACACTTGCGCCTCCGCACGGCGCGGAGCGGCCGAGAGTGCGTGCGAAGTGCGCGACAAAGCGCGCAAAAACGGCGTTGCGCCGGTCGACTGCCGAAGCGACGCCCGCTCACTCTGCGAGCGACGGCCGCCGGGGGGTGCGCTGCGGCACCCCCCGGTACGGGAAGACGCTACTGAGTGCCGGCGGCGGCCGCCGAGCGGAGCGCCTGGCCGGCCTGGTTGTTGGTGCCGGTGCTGAGCACCGCGACCGCGCCCGTGCCGCTCACGCCGGCCTCCTGCACGCGCTGGAAGTTGATCACGCTCTTCCTGTAGTCGGCGACCGCACGCAGGTTGTTGACCTCGGCCTGCGCCAGGTCGCGCTGCGCCTGGGTGACCAGGAAGTTCGTGGTCATGCCGGCCGCGAACTTCTTCTCCTCGGCGTCGAGCCGCTGGGCGGCAAGGACGCGCGCGGCCTGCGTCGACTGTACGCGCTTGAAGCCCGACTCGACGCCGCGCGCCGCGGTGCGCACCTCGGCCGCCACCTGCAGCTCGAGCCTGCGGAACGCCGTGAGCGCCTGGTCCTTGCTGATCCGGGCCTGGGCGGATTTCGCCTTGGCAGTGCGGTTCGGGATCGCGTAGGAGACGTTGAAGCCGATCGTCCAGGTAGGGAAGTCGAAGCCGAACACCTCGCTCACCGCGTCGCCGTAGCCGCCGGGAATCGTGTCGATGACCGGACCGCCGAGCGGAGGGTCGCGGATCAGCTGGGTGCCGCCGGCGCCCGCGCCGCCGTAGTTGGCGACCAGGTCGAGCTGCGGCAGCAGCTGGTTCTTGAAGAACTCGACGCTGTAGTCGGCGCGCTCGAGCCCCTTGCGGGCGGCGATCACGTCGGTGCGGTTCTGGAGCGCGTTCTTGATCGCGCCGTCGATGTCCACCTGCGACTCCCCGCTGGCCTCGACCGTGGCGCGATCGGTCGGCTGGATGTGGGTGCTCCACATGAGCGGGTCGTTCTCGGGGAAGATCAGCCGCTTGACGTCGTCCTCGGCCTGCGCGAGGTCGTTCTCGGCCACGATCACGCCTTCCTCGCGCAGTGCCGCCTCGGACTGCGCGCTCACCACGTCGAGCGGCGCCATCGTCCCCACCTTGACGCGAATCTCGTTCTCCTCGAGCAGCTTCTTCGCGAGCTGCAGGTTCTTCTGGGCGGCCGTCAGGTTGTCGATCGCGTAGAGCAGCTCGTAGTAGAAGCCCTTCACCGTGGCGACCGTGTTGATCACCGACTGGCGGAACTGCACGTCGCTGATCTCGCGGTTCTTCTTCGCGATCTTGATCTGAGTGCGTGCGTTGTCGGTCTTGAAGTTCTTCAGGAACGGCTGCGTCAGGTTGAACGCCAGCCGGCTGTTGTAGACCGGGTTGAAGGTGGAGAACGCGTTGTTGGTGTCGTTCTTGTTGTTGTTGAAGGCCAGGCTGAACAGCCCGCCGGTGGGCAGCTCCTGCTGGGCCCCGAAGTTCCACACGCCGTTCTTGGTGTTCACCGTCTCGCCGCCGCTGAAGGCGTTCGTGCCCTTGGTGTCGGTCGAGCTCTTGCTGAGGGTGCTGAACAGGAACGGGTCGTAGTAGCCCTTGGCAGCGCGCACGTCCTCGGCGCTCAGCTCGGGGTTGTAGCGCTCGACGGCGATGTCGATGTTGTTCTCGAGCGCGCGTGCGACGGCCTCGTCGAGCGACAGCGGGAGCGTCCCCCCTGTCGGCTTGGCGAACGTCTGGGCGGGTGCCGCGCCGCTCGGCTCCTGGGGCGCCTGTGCGTAGGTCGGCGCGGGCAGCACGAGCCCCGCCACCGCCCACATCGCAAGAAGCGCCCGAATCCTGGCTCTCATGTGGCTCTTGTCCTCCACGGGTTCTTGACCGGCGATCAAGGCGAAGCGCCGATTCTAACCCACGCTGTCCGGGATGCAGGTCTCCCCGCGTCCCGCCCCGCGGGCATCACAGCTTCTAACGAGGGAGGCTCGTCAAAAGATCCGACATTTTGCATTCCGCACCTCGCCAAATAGCGGAGAGCAAAGAGGGATGCGGGCGGCTGGGCGAGAGAGCGGCGTTCAAAAAAACGAAGGGCCGGGCACCGCCGCCCGGCCCTCCCGGGATGCCGGCCTCGGCCTAGTTGAAGCTGTAGCGCAGGCTGAACTGGATCTGGTAGACGTCCGCCAGGCCGGCGGTGCTCTCGAAGGTCCTGCTCAACAGCTGGCCGTTGACGACGCGCAGCCGGTACCGCGCAGCGCCATTGGCATCGACCGCGGTGTTGGTGAGCGGCTGGTTCTGTCCCGCGGCCGTCGTCCCGACGAAGCGCTGGCCCACGCCCCAATCGTGGTTGAGCAGGTTCGAGAAGTTGAGGAAGTCGGCCCGGAACTGGAGCGAGTGGCGAGCGCTCCCGACGTTCTTGAAGAGATCCTGCGCGACGCTGAAGTCGAGTCGTTTCACCATCGGCAGGCGCGCCGCGTTGCGCACCGCGTATTCGCCCCGGTGCTGGCTCAGGTAGGGGTCCTGGTTGATGTAGGCGTCCCAGGCCGCAGCCTGCTCGGCGGACGTGAAGGTCCTGCCGCTCGCGGTGAAGGTCTCGAAGTTCATCTCCGACTGGTTGCGCGGGATGTAGAGCAGGTCGTTGTTGAAGCCGAGGTCGCCGTTCAGGTCCGTCGCGTACACGTAGCTCGCGACGCCGTTGGTGTAGCCCTGCCAGAAGAAGGAGAGCGTCGTCGCCCCGAAGTTCTTGTATTCGAAGCGGTAGCTGCCAGTGAGGAACACGCGGTTGCCGGGGAACTGGTTCGAGTAGGCGCTCGCGGGATTGTTGGGATCTCCGGGGGTCGCGTTGGCGGTCCAGGAGCCGAAGGCGATCGAGCCGGGGTCGACCGTGTTCTTCGACTGGCCGTAGCCGTAGGAGCCCCTCAGGAAGCCCCTGCCGTGATCGAACCGCTTCGTCAGCATGGCCGACGCGTGCCAGGAGTCCCCGGCATTCTCGTTGCCGAGCACGATCGTGTCGGCGACGTTGGCGTAGATCTTGTTGCTTGTCCAGCGCGGGCGGGTTTCGGCGCCCGTGAAGTTCGTCTGCGCCGCCGGCAGGTTGGAGTTGATGTACGAGATGCCGTTGACGTCCTTGCTGTAGATGAACTCCGCGGTCCCGATCAGGTCCCAGGGCAGCTTCTGGTCCACAGCGACGTTGTTGCGCCACACCTGCGGGAACTTGAAGTCGGGCTCGGTCACGTTCAGCTCGTAGCTCGAGGCCGGCTCGCCGGTCACGTTCGTCGGCTTGTACGCGTCCGGGTTGGGGTTGAACGGCCGCAGCTTCGTGTTGCGGACGTCCTCGAAGCCGGTCAGGACGCCGGTGTTGCCGACCTGGTTCGAGATCCACACGTAGAGCGGCGGGCCCGTGAAGAGGCCGGTGCCGCCGCGCACCTGCGTCGTGCGGTTGCCGAACACGTCCCAGTTGAAGCCCAGGCGCGGCGACCAGAGGAGCTTGGCGTCGGGCAGCTTGCCGGTGTCGTACTGGACCGAGCTGCCATCCGCGTTGCGGAAGCTCAGCTGATCGGCGGCCGTATTGTCGAACCCGGTGTCGGCGAACGACGAGACGTCCACGCGCAGGCCGTAGCTCAGCGTCAGGTTGTGGCCGGGCCGCCATTCGTCCTGCGCGTAGAGTCCGCCGTACCAGACGTCGAGCGGCTGCAGCGGCTCGCTCTGCCCGGGGATGTTGTTCCAGCGCACCTGGAAGATCGAGAGCGTCACCGGTGAGGTGGCGCGGTTCTTGTTGGCGAGGTAGTCGTTGGCGTCGGTATAGAAGTCCGCGAGCGAGTTGTAGACGTAGACGCTCTGGGAGCCTGGGAAGAACACGTTGTCCGAGTGGTAGCGCTCGACCGTCCCGCCGAACGTGAACGTGTGCTGCGACTTGCTCCAGGTGAAGCTGTCCTGCGCCTGGAAGCTGTGATAACGGAGCTGGTTCGCGGGCGTGAAGGGCTCGTAGCCGAACGTGGTGTAGGTCGTGCCCGCCTCGCGGACGTCGACCAGCGGGAAGAGCTCCCCGCTCTGCGGCCGGCTCTCGTCGTTCTTGGTGTAGCCGACGATCAGGCTGTTCGCCTTGTTCGCGCTGATGATCGAGTTCCACTCGGCGACACCCGACTTGATGTTCTCGAGGATCGCGTAGTTGGAGTTCGCGAAGTTGAGCGCCGTGCTGTTGCTGCGCCGGTTCCCGGCGCCAAGCGAGCTCGAGGTCGAGGCCAGCACCGGGGTCGAAGAGTCCAGCTGCAGGTAGCGAAAGCTCACCTTGTTGCGGTCGTTGAGGTTGTAGTCGAGCTTGCCGAGGTAGCGCTTGGCCGGGGTCTCGAAGGGGTAGTCCTGGTAGGCGCCGGTGTCGTAGCCGAAGTTCGTCTGGAGGTACGTACTCAGGGCGTCGAGGTCGGACGCGAGCACGCGGGTGGTGTTGCCCGCTACCGGCTCGCCGCCCTGGTTTGCGCGGAACGTCGTCCCGGGCTGCGTGAACTTGTCGTTCTCGTAGCTGCCGAAGAAGAAGAGCCTGTCCTTCAGGATCGGGCCCGAGAGCCAGGCCCCGTAGCGGTGGTAGTCGAACGTTCCGGGGTTGTATGTCAGCCCCTTCGCCTCGGTGCCCACAAGGCCGTTGTCGCGCCACCAGTAGTAGCCGGAGCCCCGGATCTGGTTCGCGCCGCTGCGCGTCACCATGTTGACGCCGGCGCCGACGAAGTGGCCCTGGCGCACGTCGTACGGCGCCACGTTGATCTGGATCTCCTCGACGGCGGCGGTCGAGATCGGCGTGACGCCGGTGCGGTCGCCGGGCTGGCCGCCCAGGCCGAACGAGTTGTTGAAATAGGACCCGTCGACCGTGATGTTGTTGAGGCGGTTGTCCTGCCCCACGAACGAGCCGCCGAACGGGCCGCCCGAGTACTGCGGGCTGAGGCGGGCGTAGTCGTTGATGCGGTCGTTGATGCTGGGCAGGTTCGCGATCACGTCACGCACGATCGTGGTGGCCGCGCCGGTGCGGGCCGAGCTGAACACCTCGGAGGTCTGGGCGACGACCGTCACCTCTTCCGTGATGGCGGCCTGCGCGAGCTTGAGCTGGAGGTCGGTCGCGACGCCGAGGCTGATCGTGACGTCCTTCATGGCCTGCGGCTGGAAGCCGCTGAGGCTGGCCGTGACGGTGTAGGGGCCGCCGACGCGCATGCCGGGCAGCGAGTAGCGGCCATCCGCCCGCGTGACGGCCTCGTAGCGGGTGCCCGACGGCTCGTGGACCGCGACGACGCTCGCGCCGGGCACCGGAGCGCCCTGGGCGTCGACCACGACGCCGGTGATCGACCCTGTGGTCACACCCTGTGCCGCGGCGTGCGCGGCGGGGAACGTGATCGCGGCTATGGCGACGAGAAAGGCTCGCCAGAGAAAGGTGGGCTTCATTCGGTTTCTCCTCGGACTCTTTCTTCGAGACAGCGTCCTCGAGACAGCGTCCTCGAGACAGCGTCCTCGAGACTGCGCTCTCGAAAGCGCTGAAGCGCCCTGTTCGCGGGGGTCGCAGAGGCACGCCGGGCGTCGAACGGATGACGACTCTTGGGCATTCTTGGGTAGAAGCGGTTGTGCCGTAGCCCGACCAGTGGGCTACTGGTTGGGGATCCTATGTCCGTCTCCTCCGGACGTCAACGTTGTTTTACAGTCATCGGGGCCATGCGGCTCTCGATTCGGAGCGCCCCGCCCGAACGAGCTATGATCGCCGCTCCACCAAGGAGGCGGCGTGATGAAAGTGCTACTTTCCTCTGACCAGATCCAGGCCCGGATCCTGGAGATGGGCAAGGAGATCGCCGCCGACTACCAGGGGCGCGAGCCGCACCTCGTCGGCGTGCTGAAGGGCGCCTGCCCGTTCATGACCGACCTGGCGCAGGCCATCGAGCTGCCGCTCACCCTCGACTACATCGCCGTCTCGTCCTACGGCAAGGCCACGAAGTCCTCCGGCGAGGTGAAGCTCGTGAAGGACCTCGACCAGGGGCTCGAGGGCCGCGACCTCGTCGTGGTCGAGGACATCGTCGACACCGGCCTGACGCTCAACTACCTGATCAACCTGCTGAAGGCGCGCGGGCCGCGCGCGCTGAAGGTGGCGGCGCTGCTGTCGAAGCCCGCCCGGCGCTTGGTGAGCGTCGAGGTCGACTACGTCGGCTTCACGATCGAGGACGAGTTCGTGGTCGGCTACGGCCTCGACTACAACGAGCGCTACCGGAACCTCCGGGACATCGTCGTGTACGGAGCCTGACGGCGAGCGAACACCAGTCGCCCAGCGGTGCGGGGACTGGCGAGCGTTGAAGGAATAACGAACACCAGTCATCGAGCATTCCGGGGACGGGCGGCGCGAAGAGGCTAACGGCCTCTGCGTCGCTTTCTTTGAGACGAGGGGGCTTCGCCCCCTCGTGCTCCCCCGAGCGCCTTTCGCACGTGGCCCTGCGCCTTCGACAGGCGAACGCGGGCTTGCTCGGCCGACACTCCGAGCTTCGACATCACGATGGCCGTCTTGACCTCGCCGGCCGACGCTTCGAGCAAGCGGGCGGAGGCGGCGTCGCCCTGGCCCGTCGCCGCGGCGACGATGCGCCGCGTGCGGTCGACGAGCTTGGCGGACGTGGGCCGCAGGTCGACCATCAGGTTCTCGTAGGCCTTGCCGAGCCGGACCATCGCGGCCGTCGAGATCGCGTTCAGCACCGCCTTCGTGGCCGAGCCGGCCTTGAGCCGCGTCGAGCCCGTGAGCACCTCGGGGCCGCTGCGCACCGCGATCACGACGTCGGCGAGGCGTGCGAGCCCCGGTCCCGGCGCGCAGGTCACGAGCACGCTCCGCGCGCCGCGCTCGCGCGCGGCGGCGAGCGCGCCCCGCACGAAGGGCGTGACCGAGCTCGCGGAGACGCCGACCAGGAGGTCGCGCGCGCCGAGGCGGCCGCCTTCCTCGCGCCCGAGGTCCTCGCGGTCCTCGGCGCCCTCGCGGGAGGCGAACACCGAAGCGCGGCCGCCCGCCATCACCGCCCGCACGCGGCGCGGGTCGGTGCCGAAGGTGGGCGGGCACTCGGCCGCCTCCAGCACCGCGAGGCGGCCGCTGGTGCCGGCGCCCAGCAGCACGACGTCCCCCCCGGCCGCGAGCACGTCCGCCGCCAGGCGCGCGGCGCGCGCGACCGCGCGGCGCGCGCGGGCCGCGGCGACGATCGCGCGGCGGTCCTCGTCGAGCAGCAGCGCGACGGCCTGCTCGGTCGAGAGGGCGTCCAGCCGGCGGCTGCGCGGGTTGCGGCTCTCGGTGAGAAGCCGCGCCCAGCGGTCGGGGCGGCGCACGCTCACAGGTTGCCGCCGTCGAAGGGCAGCGGCAGCAGCTCGCGCAGGCGCCAGGTCCGCCTCTGCCCGCCCGGGGTGACCATGTGCACCACGAGGTCGCCGCAGAACTCCCAGAGGATCTGGCGGCAGGGGCCGCAGGGGGCGGTGATGCGCTTGGAGTCGGCGGCGACCACGATCGCGTCGAAGTCGGAGAGGCCCTCCGACATCGCCTTGAAGACCGCGACGCGCTCCGCGCACATCGTGAGGCCGTAGGAGGCGTTCTCGATGTTGCAGCCGGTGACGATCTCGCCGGCACGCGTCTTGAGCGCGGCGCCGACCTTGAAGCCCGAGTAGGGCGCGTGCGCGCGGGCGCGCGCCTCGAGCGCGAGCGCGGCCATCGCGGCGAGCGTGCCGGGCGCGGGCCGGCGCGCGCGGCGGCTCGCGGAGCGCGCGCCGCGGCGGAGGCGTGGCCGGCTCATGGCTTCGCGGCCTCGGCGACGATCCGGCCGATCACCTGGATGAGCGCGCTCTTCACGCGCTCGCCGGTCTCGAGCACCTCGCGGTGGTCGAGCTTGCGGTCCAGCACGCCCGCCGCCATGTTGGTGATGCACGAGAGTCCCACCACCCGCACGCCCATGTGCCGCACCGCGATCACTTCGGGCACGGTGGACATCCCGACGGCGTCGGCGCCGAGCGTGCGGAGCATGCGGATCTCGGCGGGCGTCTCGAACGAGGGCCCCGTGAGCGCCAGGTAGACGCCGCGCCGCGCCTGCACGCCGCTCGCCCGGCACGCGGCCTCGGCGACGTCGCGCAGGCGGCGGTCGTAGGCCTCGCTCATGTCGATGAAACGCTCGCCGAGCGCCTCCTCGTTCGGACCCAGCAGCGGGTTGCCGAGCATGTTGATGTGGTCCTCGATCACCATCAGGTCGCCGGGAGCGAAAGCGGTGTTGACGGCGCCGGCGGCGTTCGTGACCAGGAGCGTCTGCACGCCGAGCCGGCCGAGCACGCGCGCCGGGAACACCACCTGCTCCAGCGTGTAGCCCTCGTAGTAGTGGACGCGGCCGTTCATCACCGCGACCGGCACGCCGCCGCAGCGGCCGATGACGAGCGCGCCGCCGTGGCCGACGACGGTCGCGGCGGGGAAATGCGGGATCTGCGCGTAGGGCACGCTCACCGCGTCGGCCAGGCTGTCGGCGAAGGCGCCCAGCCCCGAGCCGAGGATCACGCCGAGGGCCGGCGCGAGCGGCGTGCAGGCGCGCACCACCGCGGCCGCTTCGTCGAGCCGCCGCAGGCGCTCGCTGCGGGCGAGGCTCACAGCAGCACGCCGGCGATGCAGGCCGTCAGGAAGTTTGCGAACGTGCCGGCGAGCAGCGCGCGCAGGCCCAGCCGCGCCAGGTCGGAGCGGCGCTCGGGCGCGAGCGCGCCGATCCCGCCGATCTGGATCCCGATCGAGCTGAAGTTGGCGAAGCCGCAGAGCGCGTAGGTGGCGATCGTGAAGCTGCGCGGGTCGAGCGCCTCCTTCATGGCCCCGAGCCGCGAGTAGGCGATGAGCTCGTTCAGCACCATGCGCGTGCCGAGCAGGTCGCCGATCGCGAAGGCGTCCTTCCAGGGCACGCCCATCACCAGCGCGAGCGGCATGAACGCGTAGCCGAAGATCGCCTCGAGGCTGAGCGGCACGCCGACCATCCCGCCGAGGCGGCCGAGCAGCAGGTTCACGAGCGCGACCAGCGACAGGAACGAGATCAGCATCGCCGCGACGTTCAGCGCCAGGTGCAGCCCGTCGCTGGTGCCGCGCGCCGCGGCGCCGATCAGGTTGGCGTCCTGGCGCTGGTCGTCGAGCTTCACCGTGCCCGCCGTCTCGGGCGTGCCGGTCTCCGGCACCAGCATCTTCGCGAGCAGGATGGTGCCGGGCGCGGTCATGATCACGGCGGCCAGCAGGTGCTTGGCCTCGACACCGAAGGCGATGTAGGCGGCCATGATGCTGCCGCTCACGTGCGCCATGCCGGCCGTCATCACGCACATGAGCTCCGACTGCGTCATCTTGTTGAGGAACGGCCGCACCGTGAGCGGCGCCTCCGTCTGGCCCATGAAGATCGAGGCCGCGACGTTGAGGCTCTCGGCGCCGCTCGCGCCCATCAGGTGCGTCATCAGGCGGGCCACGGCGCGCACGATCACCTGCATCACGCCCAGGTGGTAGAGGATCGCGAACATCGCCGCCACGAAGATGATCGTGGGCAGGATCTGGAACGCGAACACGAAGCCGACCGCGGCCGTGCCGTCCACGCCCTGGACCTTGACCGGCAGCTGGCCGCCGCCCTGGATGCCGAGCACGTCGAACACGAAGGACGAGCCGACGTAGGAGAGGTTCAGCACGCGCGTGATCTTCGAGCCGACCCAGGAGAAGACCTCCTGCCCGACCGGCGTCTTGAGCACGAAGAGCGCGAGCACCAGCTGCAGCCCGAGCCCCCACAGGATGGTGCGTGCGCGGATCGCCTTGCGGTCGGTCGACAGCGCCCAGGCGATCGCCAGGATCACGGCCATGCCGAAGAGCGAGAGGAGTCTTTCCATGAGGGGCGTCTTCTCCTAGGCGAGGATGTCGAGCACGAGCGGTCCGCGCGCGGGCGACTCGGGCCCCACGACGATCGCCTGCTGGAGGCGGGCGAGCGCGGCCTCGCGCCGCGACGCGCGCCCCAGGTGGACCGTGACGATCGGCTCGCCGGCCGCGACCGGGTCGCCGACCTTCTTGTGGAACACGAAGCCGACCGCGGGGTCGATCTTGCCGTCGACGGTCTCGCGGCCGCCGCCGAGCAGCATCGAGGCGTGGCCGATCGCGCGCGCGGCGAGGCGCGCGACGCGGCCGTCGCGCTCGGAGCGGACCACCACGGTCTCCTTCGCCTGGGGCAGCAGCGAGGGGTCGTCGCACACGCGCGGGTCGCCGCCCTGCAGCTCGATCACGCGCCGGAAGCGCTCGAGCCCGGCTCCCGACGCGAGCGCCTCGCGCACCTTCGCGCGGGCAGCGTCGAGTGTCGCGAGGCCGGCCAGGTGCACCATCCAGGCCGCGAGCTCGAGCGACAGCGACTCGAGGTCCTTGGGGCCGCGGCCCTTGAGCGTCTCGAGGCTCTCGGCCACCTCGAGCGCGTTGCCGGCGTTGCGGCCGAGCGGCTGGTCCATGTCGGTGATGAGCGCGGCGACCTTCTTGCCCATGCCGCGGCCGATCGCGACCATCGTCTCGGCGAGCGCCTTCGCCTCCTCGCGCGCGCTCAGGAAGGCGCCATCGCCGCACTTGACGTCGAGCACCAGCGCGTCGATGCCCTCGGCCATCTTCTTGCTCATGATCGAGGCGGCGATCAGCGGCCGGCTCTCGACCGTGGCGGTGACGTCGCGCAGCGCGTAGAGCTTGCGGTCCGCGGGCGCGATCTCGGGCGTCTGCCCGATCAGGCCGAGGCCGCACTCGCGCAGCACGGCGCGGAAGCGCGCGAGGCTCAGCCGCACGTCGAAGCCGGGGATCGCCTCGAGCTTGTCGAGCGTGCCGCCGGTGTGGCCGAGGCCGCGGCCCGAGATCATCGGCACGTAGACGCCGCAGGCCGCCGCGAGCGGCGCCAGGATCAGGCTGGTCTTGTCGCCCACGCCGCCCGTCGAGTGCTTGTCGGCCCGCGGCCCCGGCAGCTCGGCGAGGTCGAGCACCGTGCCCGTGCGCATCATCGACTCGGTGAGGCCGACGATCTCGGTCGCGGACATGCCCTTGAAGAAGACGGCCATCGTGAAGGCCGAGGCCTGGTAGTCGGGCACGTCGCCGCTGGTGTAGCCGCGCACGAAGAAGTCGATCTCCTCGCGGCTGAGCTCGCCGCCGTCGCGCTTCTTCTGGATGACGTCGACAGCCCTCAAGCCGGCCCCTTTCGCTGGCCCTTGATGCGCTCGACCTCGGCCCACAGGTCGCGCTTCTGGGGCTTGGGCTGCGCCTCGGGCGGACCCGGCGGCTCGGGCGGCTTCGGCATCGAGGCGAGCACCTGGTCGATGAGCGACTTCTTGTCCGGACGCCGCGCGCTCTTGCGCTTGGGCGGGACCTCCGCGTGGCGGTAGTCGTGCGCGTTGTGGCAGGTGCGACACGTCACCTTCGCGACGGCGTCGGCGAACAGGCTCGTCACGTCGTGGTTCAGCAGGAGCCGGCAGCGCGGACAGTAGTCGTCGATCACGTCACCGAGTCGGGGCGAGCGATCCGCCATCGGATCCTCCGGCAGTGGAGCGCCCGAGTATATACAATGCCGGCTTGCAGGGAGCCAAGCCGAATGCGCAACGCCGAGGTGATCCGGCAATGGAAGATCCTCAAGACGATCGAGAAGGGCCGCTTCACCAGCTCCGCCCGGCTCGCCGCCGAGCACGGCGTCACCGAGCGCACGATCAGGCGCGACGTCGAGGCGCTGCAGGAGGCCGGCTTCCCGCTCTACGACGACCGCGCCGAGGGCAAGAAGGTCTGGCGGCTCGTCGAGGGCTACCAGCAGAAGCTGGCGCAGGGCTTCACGCTCTCGGAGCTGGCGGCGCTCTACTTCAGCCGCAACATGCTGTCGTTCCTCGGCGGCGCGCCGTTCGGACAGGACCTGGAGTCGGCCTTCGCCAAGATCCGTGAGGCGCTGCCCGCCCGCTCGCTGCCGTTCCTGAGCCGCATCCAGGAGCTGTTCGTAGCGCGGCCGGATCCCTGGAAGGACTACTCGAAGAAGCAGGACGTGATCGCCGCGCTGATCGACGCCATCCTGCACCAGCGCGAGGCGCGCATCGCCTACTACTCCTTCAACAGCCGGCGCACCAAGGCGTACACGATCGACCCCTACCGGCTGGTCTACTACCGCGGCGGGCTCTACCTGTACGCGCGCGCCCACGAGTACGGCGAGGTGCGCACGTTCGCGGTCGAGCGCGTGCAGAAGATGGAGGTGCAGGAGACGGGCTTCGAGATCCCCGCCGACTTCAACCCGTCGGACTACGCGCGCTCGGCCTTCGGGATCATCGGCGGCAAGCCGCAGACCGTCGAGCTCGTGTTCGCGGCGGAGACCGCCGGCTACGTGCGCGAGCGCAACTGGCACGAGAGCCAGGCGCTCGCCGAGGAGCCCGACGGCTCGGTGCGGCTGACGCTCGAGGTGGCACCCAGCTTCGACCTCAAGTCCTGGATCAAGGGCTTCCTGCCGCACGTGAAGGTGGTGCGCCCCGGCGTCGCTGAGAGACGAGATCGCGCGCGAGCTGGAGGCGGCGCGGCAGAGCTTCCCGCCGCCCGGGCCCCCGCCGGCCGCTAGAATGCTCGGCGGATGGCCGGCTCGAGACCTTTCCCAAACCCCAGGCCGGAGCGCGACTACCTCGATCGAGCACACCTGTCCACGAGTTCACGTCGGTCTGTCCGAAGACGGGCCAGCCGGACTTCGCCACGCTGCGCATCCGCTACGTGCCCGGCCGGCTGTGCGTCGAGCTCAAGAGCCTGAAGCTCTACCTGCAGTCGTTCCGCGACCGGGGATCTTCTACGAGGCCGTCGTCAACGAGATCCTCGACGACCTGGTGGGCGCGCTGGAGCCGCGCCGGCTCAGCGTGGAAGGCGACTTCCGCGTGCGCGGCGGCATCTCGTGGTCGTGACCGCGAGCTACGCAGCCCCGGCGAAGCGCGCGCGACGAGGAAGACGTTGAAGGCGCTCACGTTCCTCGCCTCGTCGCTTCGTGGCGGGGGAGCGGCCGCAGGACGCCGTGCGCGTGGGCGAGCGGCTCAAGGCGCGGGGCATCAACGCGAGCTTCGACGAGCTCGGCGAGGACGTCCTCGACCAGGACGCGGCGACGCGCGCGCGACGCGCGCGGCGAAGCGACGCTCCTGCGCATCATCCCGAAGGGCGTCGAGCGCAACATCTCGATCAAGATGTCCTCGATGGGCCAGGAGATCTCGCGCGACTTCTGCCTCGAGAACGCGGCGGCAGATCCTCGACGCGGCCCGCGAGGTACGGACGGCTTCGTGCGGCTCGACATGGAGGGCTCGAAGCTCACCGAGAGCACGATCGGCGTCTTCCACGAGCTGCGCAAGCGCTACGACAACGTCGGCATCGTGCTCCAGGCCTACCTGCACCGCACCCCGGACGACGTGAAGGAGGCGGTGCGGCGCGGGGACCGCGTGCGCCTGTGCAAGGGTGCCTACCGCGAGCCGCGCGAGGTCGCGCATCCAGGACATGGACGGCGATCCGCGAGGCCTACATGGCCTGCGCCCACCTGCTGCTCGACGAACGGCAGCTACCCGGCCGATCGCGACCCACGACGAGGAGCTGATCGAGCGACACCATCGCGCACACGCGCGAGCGGAGGATCGGGCCCGAGCGCTTCGAGTTCCAGATGCTCTACGGCCTGCGGCCGCGCCGCTGGGACGAGCTCGTCGCGCAAGGCACAGGATGCGGGTCTACGTGCCCTTCGGCACGCACTGGATCCCCTACTTCTACAGCCGGCTGCGGGAGCGCAAGGAGAACGTCTTCTTCGTGCTCCGGAGCCTGTTCGGCGGCTAGCCGATGAAGGCCGTCGTCTACCGCGGCAAGCGCGACCTGCGCGTCGAGGACATGCCGGTACCCGAGCCGGGCCCCGGCGAGATGCTCGTGCGCGTCGACGCCTGCGGCATCTGCCCGACCGACCTCAAGAAGATCGAGAAGGGCCTGCTGCCGGGCCCCCGCATCTTCGGCCACGAGATCGCCGGCACCGTCGCCGCGCTCGGCGCGCGGCACGCGCGCTTTCGGCGAAGGCGACCGCGTGGTCGTCCACCACCACGTGCCGTGCGGGAGCCTGCTTCTACTGCGCCCGCCGGCTCTACGCGCAGTGCGCGCTCTACAAGCAGAACTGACGACCGCCGGCTTCGAGCCGGCGGGCGGCGGCTACGTCGGAGTTCGTGCTGGCGCGCGAGCCGGATCGTCGAGCGCGGGACGATCCCCATCCCGGACGGCGTGCGCGCCGAGGAGGCCGCGTTCGTCGAGCCCGTCAACACCTGCCTCAAGGCCGTGCGCAAGGCCGCGCGTCGCGTCCGGGCGAGACGGTGCTGGTGGTCGGCCAGGGCCCGATCGGCCTGCTGCTGATGCAGCTCGCGCGCGGCCAGCGGCGCGGAAGCGATCGCCTCGGACACCGCTGGGCGAGCGGCTCGCGCTCGGGCACACGCTCGGGGCGACCGCCGTGCTCGACGCCGCGGGCGACGTCGTCGCCGAGGCGCGGAGCCTCACGGAGGGCGCGGCGCCGACTGCGCGCTGGTCGCGGCCCCGGGCCAGGAGGCCTTCGAGCAGGCCGTGACGGCGACGCGGCCGGGCGGGCGCGTGGTCTCGTTCGCCGCCACTTCTCCGGGCGAGACGATCGAGCTCGACCTGGGGCGGCTGACGCCGCTCGAGAAGGACGTGCTCACGGCCTACAGCTCCTCGGCCGATCTTCAGCAGGAGGCGGCCGAGCTCGTGTTCAGCCGCGCCGTGCGCGTCGCCGAGCTCGTCAGCCACCGGCTGCCGGTCGCGCGCGGCCTCGAGGCCTTCGCGCTCGCCTCGGGCCACGCGCCGGGCACGCTCAAGGTCATGCTCGACGGCGGGTGCTCCGTGACGCGAAGGATGCGCGCGGCCGTGCTGCACGGGCGCGAGGACGTGCGCGTGGCCTCGGTCGAGCTGCGCACCCCGCGGCCGGGCGAGGTGCTGCTGCGCACGCGCGCGGCGCTCACCTGCGGCACCGACGTCAAGGTCTTCCAGCGCGGCTACCACGCCCGCATGCTGCGGCCGCCCGGGCTCTTCGGGCACGAGGTGGCGGGGGTCGTCGAGGAGGTGGGCGAGGGTGTCGCGCTCCAGCCGGGGACGCCCGTGGTCGTCGCCAACTCCGCGCCCTGCGGCGCCTGCGCGCCCTGCGATGACGGGCGCTCCAGCCTCTGCGACGACCTGCAGTTCTGGAACGGCGCCTACGCGGAGTTCGCCCTGATTCCCGCTCGCATCGTGGAGAAGAACCTGCTCCCGCTCGAGCCGGGAATGGGGTTCCGCGAGGCGGCGATGTGCGAGCCGCTCGCCTGCGTCGTCCGGGGGATCGAGCAGAGCAGGATCCGGGCGGGCCAGACCGTCGGGGTGATCGGCGCCGGCCCGATCGCGCTGATGCTCGTGGCGCTGGCGCGCCTGCGAGGTGCGCGGGTGGTGGTCGTGGGCCGCAACGGCGGCCGGCTGCAGAAGGCGCTCGAGCTGGGCGCGCACGACGTGATCGACGCGTCGGCCGGCGGCGACAGCGCGGCCGAGCTGCGGCGGCGCAGCCGCGGCGGGCTCGGCCCCGACGTCGTGATCGAGGCCGCCGGTCTCGTCGAGACGGCCGAGACGGCACTCGCGGCCGTGCGCAAGGGCGGGCTCGTCAACCTGTTCGCGGGCTGTCCGGCCGACGCGCGCGTCGCGCTCGACGCCGCGCGCCTCCACTACGACGAGGTCACCGTCACCTCGAGCTTCCACCACACGCCCGAGAGCTTTCGTGCGGCATTCCGGCTGATCGCGGAGCGGAAGGTCGACCCGAGCGCCTTCATCACGTCGGAAGAGTCGCTGGAGTCGGTGCCCGCCGTGATGCAGCGCCTCGCACGGGGCGGCGACGGGCTCAAGACGGCCATCCTGCCCTGGGGGGAGTAGAAAGAAGAAGGGGGCACGCCGGGCGCGCCCCCCTCGAACAGCGACCGAGCCGGAACGGCTCGGTGCTATTTCTTGGCCCTTGCGGCCTTCCGCTTGGCCCTCCGGACCTTCCTGCGAACGACTCTCTTCACCCTTCTCACCTTGCGGACGACCCTCCGTTTGGCGACCCTTCTCTTGGTCGCCTTCTTGCGGGCGGCTTTCCGCCCGGCGGTCTTCGCTTTCTTCTTCTTCGCCGCCTTCCGGATGGTTCGCCCGGCCGCCTTGACCGCCTTCTTCACGTTCGACGAGATCACGCTCCCGGCGGCGACGACGGCTTCCTTCGCTTCCTGCAGCGCCCCGGCCACGGTGGGCTCGGGCTTGGGGGCGTCCATACCCGAAGTGGGTTCGTCCTGCATTCGATCTCCTCCAGCGGACTCGATGCGGGTGCCGGCTCGCGTCGGAGCCGAGCCCCGGTGTCAGACGACTGTGCGACGGTCGGGGCGGAATGTTCTCCCCGACCGCGCCCGGCGTCAAGGCGAAAAGCCTGCCGGGCGCGCGTTAGTTGAGCGTGACTCCCACGGGAAGATCGGCGAGGACGCCGCAGTCGTCGCAGAGCGTGTAACCGCGGCCGAGCTCGCCTCCGAGCGGCACGGCGCGCAGGTCGAAGGCGACGACGCGTCCGCTGCGCTCGACGGACAGAACGGGCGACCCGCACAGGGGGCAGCGGGCCGAGTAGGTGCTCGTCGTGCTGGGGCCCATGTCCGCTCCTTTCGAGACCCGGGGTTCTCGCCCCGTCTCACCTCATTCGACGCGGGGGAGGGACAAAAGGTTCAGGGCCGGAGCACACACTTGACAAGGTTTGGCGCGACGGCCGAACGACCTTCGAATCAGCGGGTTGTCGCCGCCGATTCGAAAGCCCGGGCTCGGCTCCGAGGCAAGCGTCAGAAGCGCAGCCGCAGCTCCGCCTGGGCGCGCTCGGCGCCGGCGCCGAGCGCCGTCCCTGAGAAGGCCGCGGCGGGACGGTCGCCCTCCAGGTGGAGGTACTCGACTCCGAGCCGCAGCCAGCGGCGCGGCGTCCAGAACCCCGCGGCCGTCACGGCCCAGCCGGACTCGCCGTTCGGCTCGGCCGCGCCGTCGCGGTCCTCGTTGCGGAAGACGTCGTAGCGTGCGGTGAGGCGCAAGGCTCCGTCGGCCCTAGCCCAGCTGGCGAGGGCGTAAGCCGCCCGGATCCGCAGGTCGACGTGCGCGGCGGTCGGGATCCCCATGCCGGTCTCGCCGGCGATTCCCTCGGCGACCAGCCGCAGCGGACCGAGCTGCGCCTCGGCGCCCGCCGAAGCCAAGCGCGTGGCCCAGGCGTACTGGCCGTCGTGGAGCGCGCGGTCGCCGCGCGTGTCCGTCCAGCCCGCCTGGAGCAGGCCGGCGCCGCTGCGCGACCAGCGTGCGCGCGCGTGCCAGCCGAGCCGCCCGTCGAGCTCGTCGATCGGCCGCGTGCCCGAGCGCTGCTCGCCGAAAGCGCCCCCCGTGGCGAACGTGGGCAATGGCGGCAGCGGCAGCGTCTCGCCGACGACCGACAGCCGGGCTCCCATCGCCCAGCCGCGCCAGGCGAGGAGCGCCCCCGCCGTGTCGGCTCCGGCGAAGGCCATCCCGGCGAGATCGAAGCGCGAGCGGCCGGGCTCGCCGAGCAAGAGCGCCGCGTCCAGGCCGAGGGGCCGCAGCTCCTCGCCGATCCAGCTGTTGAGCGTGGAGAGCGTGAGCGTGTAGGGCGACTGCCAGAGCGCGTCCGTGTTCTCGCGCGAGGTCTCGGCGAACTGGAGCCCGGCGCGAAACCGCAGCGCGAGGTCCGGACGCAGCTCGGGACGGTACTGGAGAAACGCCTGCGTCAGCCCGAGGCGCTCGCCTCCCGCTGCGTCCGGCTCCGTGCGCGCGGTTGCGTGCAGCCGCAGCAGGACGACGGGGGACGGCGTCCAGTCGATCTCCAGCTGGGCTTCGGCCCGGGCGAGGGCCGCGGAGGCTGAGGCGCCCTCGCCCTCCGTGAGGCGCCCGAAGCCGCCGTCGATCCAGGCGGTCCGGCTCTCGACTTCGAGCCCGCGGGCCGCGCCCATGCCGTGCAGCTCCAGCTCGCCCGCTCCTGCCCGCGGCACGAGCGCGAGGAGCGCGCACGCGGCTGCTTCGCGCAGGAGCCTTGGCATGCGCAATGTTACGCTGCTGCCGCCGTGGCAGAATCGAGCGCCCCGGGAATGCGAGGAGGCCGGGCGGCGATCTCCTCTTGTAGGAGGCATGAGGCCGCCCGGAACGATGTGGACCGCGACCAGCGCTTCGAAGCGGAGCTCCTGCCCCAGCTGCGGCCCGTGTTCGCGGCGGCCTATCGCATGACCGGAAACGCCCACGACGCGGAGGACCTGGTGCAGGAGACCTTCCTGCGCGGCTACCGCGCGCTCGACGCCTTCGAGGCGGGCAGCAACGCGCGCGCGTGGCTGCTGACGATCCTGAGGCGCGTGCGCACGGACGCCTTCCGACGCCGGCAGCGGCGGCCCCGCACCGTCGCGCTCACCGCGGACTCGCCCGACGTCGCCGTGCCGCCCGCCCAGGACGCCCTCGCCTCGGGCTACGAGGACCTGGAGCGCGCGCTTTTGGCGCTCCCCGAGAACTTCCGGGCGGCGATCGTTCTGCGCGACCTCCAGGACTTGAGCTACGCGGAGATCGCCGAGGCCCTCGGGGTGCCGATCGGCACGGTCATGTCCCGCATCCACCGCGGCCGCGCGCTGCTGCGCGAGGCCCTCGAGCCGCGGAGGCCCCGCTGAGCTGCGATCCCGAGCGCGTCACCGGCTTCGTGGACGGCGAGCTGCCGCCGGAGCAGGCGGCGGAGCTTTCGGCCCACCTCGAGACGTGCGCGGCGTGCCGCGCGCAGGCGGACGCCGAGCGCGGGCTCCGGGCGCGGCTTCGGACGCTGCCGGTGCCGGAGCTGCCCGCCGGGCTCGAGTCGCACGTGCGCGAGGCGCGGCGGCGTCGCTCGTTGCCGGAGCGGGCGCTGCGCTTGGCTCTGCCGATCGCCGCGATGCTGGCGGCGGGCGTCTGGCTGCGCGGCTACGCTCCGCTCGTGGCCTGGGACCTCGCTCGCGACGACCACCACTGCTTCGCGCGGCAGCCGCTGCCGGCGCAGGTCTGGAGCGGCGAGCCGCAAGAGGTGGCGGCGTGGTTCGAAAGACAGGGGACCCGCCTGCCGTCGCTGCTGCCGGAGCGCGTGGGGGAGCTCGCGCTCGTCGGCGCGCGCTACTGCCCGCTCGCCTCGCTGGGCACGGTGGCCCACGTCTACTATCGCGCGCCGGCCGGCCACGTCTCCGTCTACGCGGTCCCGCGCGGCGTGCGCTTCCCGGATCGCGCGGCCTCCGAGACGCGCGGCGTCAGCGTGCTGCTGCTGCGCATCGAGGGCGAGGTCGTCGGCGTGGTGGCGCCGAGCGCCGAGGACGCCCGCGCCTTCGAGGCGGCCCTGCGGCCGGTGCGCACGGCCTCGACGGCAACCGCACGTACCAGCCGTGGCGCGAGCGAGGTCCGTCAGATCCCGGCGTACCAGGAGTAGCCGGCCGCGGGGCTGCCCGAGCCCAGGCCGTCGCCCAGCCCGTCGGGGCGGTCCGTGACGGTGATGCGCGAGAGGTACTTCAGGCTCTTGTAGCCGAGCTGGCGCGCGACCTTGAGCCGGAGCGGTGCGCCGTGGTCGAGCGGGATCGCGGCGCCGTTCATGCCGTAGGCGAGAAGCGTCTGTGGGTGCAGCGCGTCGTCCATGTCGAGGCTGTCCCACCAGTCGTCGAACGTGAAGAAGAACACGTAGCGGGCGTCGGGGTGGACGCCCACCTGCGCGAGCACGTGGGAGAGCGGGACGCCGGTCCACTCGGCGATGAAGGACCAGCCCTCCTCGCACGCCTGGTGGGTGATCTGGCTGCGCGACGGCAGGGCCTTGATCTCGGCGAGCGACAGCGAGGCGGGACGCGCCACCATGCCGTTGATCGTGAGCCTCCAGTCGGCGAAGCCGCCGCCCCGCAGCCGCTGGTAGGGCTCCGTCTTGGGCGCCATGCCGTTGACCGGGATCACGGTCGAGATCTGGCTGCGGTCGAACTCGCGGGCCATCGATGGAAGTTTCGTGAGCAGTCGCTGCCCCGCGTAGGTCACCGTCTCGCTCAGGCCATAGAGGCCGCTGTGGTTCGCGGGAACGAGGCCGCAGCGATGCAAGAGCCGCGTGCCGATCCCGAAGATGCCGACCCCGGCTGCGGCTCCGAGGCCCGCCTTCACGAGCTGCCGCCGCGAAAGGCCGCTCCTCGCCGCGCCCGTCGTCGCGGCAGGCCGCCCTCCCGTGATCATGGCGCGCACGCGGACGGCGAAGCCGCTCCACGCGACCATCGCCACGTGCACGAGCAGGAACGAGACCAGGGCGCACGCGGCGACGAAGTGGAGCGTGCGGGCCGATTGCTGTCCGCCGAGGACGCTCGCCACGAAGGGGAACACCGACACGAAGGCCGGTGACATCGCGAGGCCGGTCCACACCATCGCCGGGAGCAGCAGGAAGACGACGGCCGAGTAGCTGAGCCGCTGCAGCACGTTGTAGCTCGCGAGCGCCGCCTCGCTCGAAGGCTCGCGGCGCAGGTGGCTCGCGATCACGTCGACGAGCGCGCGCCGGGTCAGCTCGGCGCGCGCCGGCAGCAGGTTGCTGCCGAAGTGCCGCGCGAGGATGCCGGCCGCGACGTAGACGAAGCCGGTCGCCACGCCGATCCACGCGGCGAGGAAGTGGATGTAGCGGCCGGGCCCGCGGATCGGAGTCTCGAGCACGAACGGCAGCGGCAGGTCGAAGAGGCACGGCCCGTCGCGCGCGCCCGTCTCGCCCCAGTAGAGCCGCGGGTGCGCCAGCAGGATCGCGATCCCGCTCAGCACGAGAGCGAGGAACGCGAGCGCTCCGAGCCAGTGGCTCGCACGAACCCAGGCAGGATGTCGAGGCACGCTTTCAGCCGGCATCGGTGAGCTGGCGGAGGCTAGCACGACTCCGCGGCGGCGCGGAGCCGTCAGGGGAAGCGGAAGCCGAGGAACTGCGCGAGCCCGCGGCACTGGATGCCGATCTGGCTCTCGGCCCGCGTCGGCTGCGGGCTGCCGACCCAGACGACGCTGCTCCGGAACTCGCGCCCACCCGTCTCGAGCAGCAGCTTGGCGCCGATGTCCATGTGGCTGCTGACGAGGACGCAGGCGCCGTGCTTGCTCAAGGTGACGATCTGCGTCGCCTCGTGCACCTCGGCGCCATCCGGCTGAAGCACGCGCACCTTCACCGGGACGTTGATCGAGACGCGCGAGCTCTTGCGCGGGTGGATCTGCCCCTGGAGGACCGGGCGGCGCAGGATGCGGTCGACGTACGCGGCGATCCGGTCTTTGTCCCCGGTCTCCAGGTTCAGGAAGCGGATCCCCATCCCGATCCCGTCCTGGATGTAGTTCACGGCAGCCTCGACGAAGACCGGGCCGTCGTCGGGCGCCAGGTTGAAGCGGACCGTGACGAGGTCCTTGGAGGCGACGTGCGGGCTCGTGTGGTCGATGAACATCCCGCCCACGCTGATGTCGGCGGCCTGGCTCCGGAGGCTGGACTCGGGACCCTGAACCAGGATCTCCTGGAAGAGGCTGACTCGCGCGCTCGTCCGCTGCTCGAAGTCGAGGAGCCCCATCGCTGGCTGATGCTAGCACGCGCCTAGAGCGCCCGGAGGACCCGAAGCCGCGCGCTCGGGCGCGGGGCGTGCCCCTTCGTGGCGCGCGTCACAGCCGCCTCGTTGCGAGCGCCCGGCCGGCGCCAGCCCAGCGCCCGCCCCGTAGCCACTTCCCGAGTCGCGGCGATCCAAACCCTGGCGAGCGTAGCATTGCGCCCGTGGCGACAAAGGCCGACGCGAGCGGGCGGGGCTACGGCTACGCGCTCGGAGCCTATGCGATCTGGGGCCTGATCCCGGCCTACTTCAAGCTCGTCGTGGCGGCGCCCGCGCTCGAGCTGCTCTCGCACCGCGTGCTGTGGGCGCTCGTCATGCTGCTGCCGATCGGGTGGCGGCAGGATCGCCTGTCCGAGCTCGCGCGCGCGCTCGGACAGCCGCGCGCTCGGCTCGGCCTCGCGGCGAGCACGGTGCTGATCGCGATCAACTGGCTCGTCTACATCTGGGCCGTCGGCTCGCAGCGGATCGTGGAGGCGAGCCTGGGCTACTTCCTGACCCCGCTCGTGAGCGTGCTGCTGGGGGTCGTGGTGCTGAAGGAGCGGCTCGAGCGGCCGGTCGCGCTCACGCTGCTGCTGGCGGCCTGCGGCGTCGCGTGGCTCACGCTCATCGCCGGCGGCACGCCGTGGATCGCGGTCGCGCTGGCGCTCAGCTTCGGCTCGTACGGGCTCGTGCGCAAGCTGGTCGAAGGAACGGGCGCCGTTGCCGGGCTCACGGTCGAGACGCTCTTCCTCTCTCCGTTCTGCCTGGGCTATCTGCTGTGGGCGCACGCGCGCGGCAGCCTCGCGTTCCGCGCCGGGGCGCCTCTCTTCGACGCGCTCCTCGTGCTCGCGGGCCCGCTCACCGCCATCCCGCTGCTGCTCTTCGCCGGCGCGATCGCGCGGCTGCCGCTGTCGAGCCTCGGCTTCCTGCAGTACGTCTCGCCCAGCATGCAGTTCCTGCTGGCGGTGCTCGTGTACGGCGAGCCGTTCGCGCCGGCGCAGGCGGGAGCCTTCGGGCTCATCTGGCTTGCGCTCGCCGTCTTCGCCGTCCACACGCTGCGGCGCGGGGCGGCGGAGCCGGTGATGGAGCCCTGACGCCGCCTAGAGGCGCTGCAGGCGGATCGAGCCGTCGCCGGTGTGGATCCGGAGCGGCTCCCCGCCCGCCCCCAGCCGGCCCTTGACCGTCGAGCGGCCGATCGTCCCCGTCACGCTGACCGGCTTGTCGACGACGACCCTGCCGTCGCCCGTGTGCGCGTCGATCTCGGCGCCGAAGTCCTCGGGCACGCGCAGCGTGATGCCGCCGTCGCCGCTGCGGAGCGACCAGGGCTTGTCGACCTTCGAGCCCGGCTCGACGTCGGCGTCGATGCCGCCGTCGCCGGTGCTGAGGTCGAGCAGCTCGAAGCGCCCCCGCACGGTCATGTGCCCGTCGCCGGTGTCCGCCTGGAGCTGGCCTGTGAGCCCGCTCGCGCGGATCGAGCCGTCGCCGGTGTGGAGGCGGATCTCGCCCTCGAGGCCCTCGACCGTGATGCTGCCGTCGCCGGTCGCGACGCTGAGGCGCCCCGAGAGCGGCTGCACGACGACGCTGCCGTCCCCGGTGCGCACGTCGAGGTCGGCGCGCTTCGGCACCTGGAGCACGACGCGCACCGAGCGGTGCTCGATGCCGTGCCAGGAACGGTGTTGCGGCAGCCGGACCGCGATCTCCACGCGGTCGCCGCTCTGGCTCTCCGTGATCGAGGCGCCGTCCGGGCCGATCGTCCAGCCCTCGGTCGTGACGCGTGCCGCGATCTCGGCGTAGTCACCCGTCTCGATCCTCACGCTGCCGTCGTCGGTCTTGACGTGCAGGTCCGCGGCCCCCTTCAGGGGATACCGGTGCGACCACTCGTCGGCGCGGCCCGGAGTTGCCGCGAGTCCGACCACCGCGATGCCCAGGAGCCAACCCGTGCGCATGTCTTCCCCCTCAGGTTGTGACACTCGGGAAACGCTCGCGGGCCGGCCGGAGTTCCAGGGAAAGGGCGACGGACGGGCACGGAGCTTGCTCGTTCCGGAGCCGTGGCCACCCGGCGGGACGCCGACGCGCTGCGGCCGGGGACGGTGCCGGGCGCGAAGCCGGAGGCCACCCCGAGCTTCGTGCCGCCGGAGCTCGCGACGCTCGTGGACTCGGTGCCGAAGGGAGCCGGGTGGCTGCACGAGACGAAGTTCGACGGCTACCGGATCCTCGGCCTGCTCGTCGACGGGGAGGCTCGCCTGCTGAGCCGCAACGGCAAGGACTGGACGGGGACCTTGCCGAGCGTGAAGGCGGGCCTCGAAGCGCTCGGCGTGCGGCGGGCGCTCGTGGACGGCGAGGCGGCGGTGCTGATGCCCGATGGGAGCACGCGCTTCCAGGCGCTGCAGAACCGGCTTTCCGGAGACGAGCCGGGCGAGCTCGTCTACTTCGCGTTCGACCTGCTGCACCTCGAAGGCTACGACCTCCGAGCCGCGCCGCTCGTCGCGCGCAAGGCGCTGCTGGAGCGGCTGGTCGGGCCGGGCCAGGGCGCGGTCGTCCGTTGCAGCGCGCAGGTCGAGGGCCGGGGTGCGGCGTTCTTCCGCGTCGCCTGCGAGCGGGGGCTCGAGGGCATCGTCTGCAAGCGGCGCGACGCGCCCTACCGCTCGGGCCGCGGCCGCGACTGGCTCAAGGTCAAGTGCCAGCTCGAGCAGGAGGTCGTGATCGGCGGGATGACGGCGCCCACGGGCTCGCGCGTCGGGCTCGGCGCGCTCCTCGTCGGCGTGCACGACGAGGGCGGGCAGCTGCGCTACGCGGGAAAGGTCGGCACCGGATTCACGGACGCGTCGCTGCGCGAGCTCGAGGCTCGCCTCCGCGCGCGGCCAGCGCCCACGAGCCCCTTCGCTGACCGCGTGCCGGGCGCGTCCCGGGTGACCTGGACGCGGCCCGAGCTCGTGGCCCAGGTGTCGTTCGCGGAGTGGACCGACGACGGCCGCATGCGTCATCCGTCCTTTCGCGGGCTGCGCGAGGACAAGGACCCGCGCGAGGTGGTGCGCGAGCGGCCGCGCTCGGGCGTCGTCGCGGCGTCCGCGGCGAGCCGCGACGCGACGAGCGCGAGGACTCCCGCCTCGACCGGCGGCAGGCCGCGCCGGTCGAAGCCCGTGGCGGCCGGCGAGCGCAGGGCCTCGGGCAAAGAGCCGTCGAGGTAGGCCTCGATCACGGCGGGATGGACGTAGCAGCGACGGCAGATGGCCGGCGTGTTGCCGAGCCGCGTGGCCACGCTCTCGATCGCGCGTGCGACGCTGCGCGCTCCCTGGCGGCGGCTGCGAGCCGGCGGCATCTCCGCGAGCGCGCGCGCGGCGAGCACGGTCCCGGCCCAGGTCCTGAAGTCCTTGGCGGTGAAGTCGGACTGCGTCGCCTCGCGCAGGTAGGCGTTGACGTCGGAGGAGCCCACCGAGCGGCGCAGCCCCCGCTCGTCGAGGTACTGGAAGAGCGCCTGCCCCGGCAGCTCCTGGCAGCGCTTCACGATCCGTCCGAGCCGCGGGTCGGAGACCCGCACGACGTGGTTGCGCGCGCTCTTGCCGCGGAAGCGGAACTCGAGCCGCGATCCGGCCACCGAGGCGTGCCGGGCGCGCAGCGTCGTGAGCCCGAAGGAGCGGTTCTGGCGCGCGTACTCCTCGTTGCCGACGCGGATCAGCGTGGCCTCGAGGAGCCGCACGACCGCGGCCACCACCTTGCGTCGCGACAGGCCCGGGGCGCGCATGTCGCGGGCCGTGCAGGCCCGCAGCGACGGCAGCCGGCGCGCGAAGTCGACGACGTGGTCATACTTCGCCCCGTCGCGCACCGCGCGCCAGCGGGCGTGGTAGCGGTACTGCTTGCGGCCGCGCGCGTCACGGCCCGTGGCCTGGACGTGGCCCCGCGGCGACGCGCAGATCCACACGTCCCGCCACGCGGGCGGGATCGCGAGCTTCCGGATCCTGCGCATGCGGGCCGCGTCGCGGACGGCCCGGCCGCGCGCGTCCAGGACGCGGAAGCCGCGCCCGCGCCGGACGCGCCGCAGGCCGTTCGTCCCCGGCTCGACGTAGCGGAGGCCCGCGAGCGCCGCGGCCTTCGCAGGGACCAGGGCCTCGGGCGGCGACGACGACTCGCGGCCAGCGCGCGATGTCCGGCCGACGGGGCGCAGCCGGAAGACGCGAGGGACGCCGCGCGCCGCCATGAGCCAGCCTCAGACGCGTCCCGCGCGGCGGCGAGGGCTCACCGGTCGGTGCTCGCGTTCGCCGACTTGCCGTGGGCCAGCTCCTGGGCCTTGGCGAGGTG
Organism: uncultured Acidobacteriota bacterium; assembly: GCA_963740655.1. Lineage (GTDB taxonomy): Bacteria > Acidobacteriota > Vicinamibacteria > Fen-336 > Fen-336 > DATBSL01. Next base: position 153,776 of record CAVUFF010000006.1, on the reverse strand, counting down.
CTGCTTGAGCGTCGGCAGCGTCTTCTGCGCCCAGTCCTTGAGCTCGGCGTCGGCGCCCGACAGCTTCTCGAGCCGCGCCTTCTCGGCCTTCTGGTAGCCCTTGGGCTGGCCGGGCACGTGCAGCTGCTTGCGCGACGCCAGCGCGAGCAGGCCGGCGAGCGTGCGGGTCTTCATCGTCATCCTCCCTGGTTCGCGGCGGGAGCGCGTGCACGCGCCGCCGCCCGGTCAAACGGAGCAAGCGGCGTGCCCGTGGTTCGGAGGCGGGGCGGCACTGCGCGTCCGTGGCACCGATCCTGCACCAGCTTGCGAATACAGGGCTCCCAAAGCACGCGGAGGAAATCCATGGCTGAGCACGAGACGTCGATCCTGGTCCACGCGCCCCTCGACCAGGTCTACAACCAATGGACCCAGTTTGAAGAATTTCCACGCTTCATGGAGGGCGTGGAAGAGGTCCGCCAGCTCGACGACAAGCGGCTCGCCTGGCGCGCCAGGATCGGCGGAGTGGCGAAGGAGTGGGCGTCGGAGATCGTCGACCAGACCCCGAACCGGCGGATTGCGTGGCGCGGCACCGACGCGCAGAAGAACGCGGGCGCGGTGCTGTTCGAGCCGTACGACGACGGCACGCTGGTGACGCTGAAACTCGCCTACGACCCGGAAGGCGCGGCCGAGAACGTGGGCGACGCGCTCGGCTTCGTGACGCGTCGCGTCGAAGGCGACCTGCGGCGATTCAAGGACTTCATCGAGGAGCGCCAGCAGGCGACCGGGGCGTGGCGCGGCGAGATCCACGGCAGCCAGGTGAGCAAGGGCTGAAGACCGAGCGGGACCGGGAGCTCCGGCCCCGCCCGCACGACACGGCTAGCGCAGCGCGCGACTGCCAGCAGGCGATCACGAGAGCGCTCTGCCGGCGACCACGCGAGGCCGGCCGCGCCGGCCGGCCACCGCCCGCGCCGACGCGCGTAGCGGGCGGCTGGCCGGGCGCGCCCGGGGCGCGCTCGTTGCCGTTGCCACCAGCGTGGCGCCAGCCCCGGACACTCTCGCGGGCCGCGCGGCTACGGCCCTGGCCGCGGCGGCTCGCTCGAGGAGCGCCGCCTGCAGCAGCGCGTCCATCGCGGTCCAGGTGCGGTCCCAGGACTGGCCTCGCAGCAGCGCCTCGACCGTGCGCGCCCGGCTCGGATCCGTCCGGTCGCGGACGAGCGCCGCGGCGATCTCGCGCACGAAGCTCTCGGGCGTCCCCGCGATGCGCACGACGCGCGCCTCGCCGTACGGGCGCACCACGTCGCGGATCGGCGTCGAAACGACCGGGCAGCCGGCGGCCAGGTACTCGGGCGTCCTGGTCGGGCTGATGAAGCGGGTCGCCCCGTTGAGCACGAAGGGGAGCAGCGCGACGTCCCAGCCCGCGAAGTACGCGGGCAGCTCGTCGTAGCTCTTCGCGCCGAGATAGTGGATGTTCGGACGGCGAGGCAGGCTCGCCGGATCGATCTTGACGGGGCCCGCCAGCACGATCTGCCAGCCGGGCCGGCTGCGGGCCACGAAGTCGACGAGGTCGCGGTCGAGCCGCTCGTCGATCACGCCCATGTAGCCGACGCGCGGGCGCGCCAGGCCGCGCTGGTCGGGGGGCTCGGGCTGGCCGCGCAGGCTGCGTGCCGCTCCGAAGTGCGCCACGTCGACGCTGCTCGGGAAGGCGTGGACGTTCGGATGGAGCAGGCGCTTGGCCTCGTAGAGGCTGCGCCCGCCCGTGAAGACGACGTCGGAGCGGTCGAGCAGCTGGCGTTCGCGCCTCCGAATCTCGTGAGGCGTGCCCTCGAAGGCGCCGAGCTCATCGACACAGTCGTAGACGACGGCGGCGGGCGCGAAGTACTCCGTGAAGCGCAGAGCGAGCGGCGTGCAGTACCAGAGCACGTAGCTCTGCACCTCCATCTCGCGCAGCATGGCATTCAGCAGCAGCCCCTGCACGATGTCGAGCGCTTCCGGCTCGAGCCCGGAGGGCAGCCGGGGCTGGACCACGAAGACGCCCTCCTGGGCGGAGTTGACCTCGAGCCGCGGGTTGCTCTCCTCGCCGAAGACGGGCTCCTCGCAGAAGAAGACGCGTCGGCCCCGGCCGAAGCGGATCATCAGGTGCTGGGGACGCTGGTGCGTGAAGCCCCAGCGCAGATGAGAGAGGCAGACGATGTCGGGCCGGGCGTTCGACGCTGTCATGCTTGGCTCCTGAGACCAGGCAGCCATGAAAGATCCGTGCCTAAGGCCTGGCGCAACGCCACGGCAGGAAAACGGCCCCGCAAGGCTTCACTGCTTTGAAAATTGTTCCCTTGTCTTGGCATCCGGCTTGCTCGACGCAAGTTCATGACCGTCCCCGAGCGGGAGCCGGCGACCGACGCGCGTCAGCGCGTCAACTCGTGGCTGGAGCGCTTGGCGCTCGTCGCCGCGCGCTGGAGCTCGAGCTCGCTCGGCTTCACCTGCGCGGTACTCGTGGTGCTGGTGTGGCTCGCGACCGGCCCCGCGCTCGGCTTCTCGGAGACGTGGCAGCTCGTGATCAACACCGGCACCACGATCGTGACCTTCCTGATGGTGTTCCTGATCCAGCGCTCGCAGAGCAAGGACGCGCTCGCGATCCAGCTCAAGCTCGACGAGATCGTGGCGGCGCTGGCCGGGGCGAGCAACGAGCTCGTCGCCGCCGAGGAGCTCTCGGAGGCGGACCTCGACGTGCTGCGCCGGCACTACCAGGCGCTGTCCGAGCACGCACGTCACCTCGGGCACCTGAAGCGCGACCGCGGCGCGCGGGCGCGCCAAGCGCCGGACGCGTCCGGCGCCTCGAAGGGCCCGAACACGCGCGCTTGAGGGCCGGACCCGCCCCACGGGAGAATCGGCGTCATGCGCGACAGCCCGGCGGCGCGCGTACGCTGGCACCTGAGGCACCCGCTGCCGCTGCTGAAGCAGCTCGTGCTGCGGACGGAGAGCCACGCCTACAGCGCGGGGATCGCGTTCTTCGCGCTCGTGGGCTTCTACCCGTTCTGCCTGCTGCTCGTGTGGGTGTCGGGCGACCTGCTGCACTGGTCCGCCGGCCAGACCGTGATCCGGGAGGCCCTGCGCGAGTACTACCCGCAAGGCCAGGACTTCCTGCTCCGCAACCTCGACGCCTCGGTCGAGCAGCAGAAGGACGAGCTCACACTGGCGAGCGCGCTCTGGATCCTGGTCGGTGCGGCGGGCGTCTTCATCCCGCTCGAGACCGCGCTCAACACGCTCTGGGGCGTGCGTGAGCACCGCCCGTACTGGCGCAACCAGCTCGTCGGCTTCCTGCTCACGACGGCGTGCGTGGCGCTCGCGTTCGTGTTCGTGCTGCTGACGGCGGGGCTCGAGCAGCTCGTGGCCGGTGTAGAGCCGCGAGTGCTGCGGGGCGCCCTGTCGTACGGCGTGCTGCGCGGCACCGCGCTCGCGCTCGCGGTGGTCGCGATCTTCCTGCTCTTCCACTACCTGCCGAACCGCTCGGTGAGGGCGCGCGAGGTGCTGCCAGCGGCGATCGCCGCCGGCGTGGTCGCCGAGGCCGTGCGCTACGTGTACCTGCTCGTGCTGCCGCACCTCGACCTCGCGAAGAGCCAGGGGCCTTACCACGTCTCTGTGAGCTTCGCCTTGCTCGCCTACTTCGAGGCCTTCGTCCTGATGGGAGGTGCCTTCGTGGCCGCCCGGGCTCCCGGCGGGGACGAAGCGGCGTCGAGCGCGGAGAACTGAAACGGGCCGACCGGCTGGATACCGGTCGGCCCTTATCCGACGTTTGTAGAATTCCGCGCGCTACTCGTCCTGCGTCCGGCGCGGCGTGCCCGTGTCCCCGCGCTCGCCGCCCTCGCTGCCCGGATTCCTCTCCTCGCGCTCCTGCGTCGAGCCCGGTTCGTTGCTCGTGGATCGGCCCGTGCCCTTGCCCGACTGACGGGGCCGACTCGGCTTGCGCGGCCGTTCCTGGGTGTCCTGGTTCTTGTCCTGCTTCGCCATCACTTCACCTCCGGGGACGATGACACTCGGTGCAAGCGACGTGCCGCAAACGAAGGCTCGGCACGGGGTTTGCTGAACGGAACCACAGTTGACATCGACAAGGAAGGTGTTCCATGCGGCGATCAGTCGCACACAACCTGGCGAGCGTCGCGGAGGCCATGGCGCTCGCGCTCATCTCGCTCGCGCTCGTGGCCGGTGTGGCGCCCGCCGCCGACCCCGTGCTGCGCCTGCGAGCCTTCGCCGTCGATCCCACCGGCAACACGCGCGCGCGCACGCAGACGCTCGAGATCGCAATCGAGCGTTGGTCGACGGACGACGAGCGCCAGAAGATCCTCGACACGCTCGTCGAGCGCAGCCCCGAGAAGCTGCTCGACGTCGTGCAGAGCATCAAGCCGCGCGTCGGCTTCATCCGCCGCGAGTCCGGGCTCGGCTGGGACATCCGCTTCGCGCGGGTTCAGCCGCTGCCGAGCGGGGGGCAGCGCGTGATCTTCGCGACCGACCGGCCGATGACCTTCTACGAGGCGGCGAACAACACGCGCTCGAAGGACTACGAGTACCTGATCGGCGAGATCCGGCTCGGCCCGAACGGCAAGGGCGAGGGCAAGCTTTCCACGGCCGCGAAGGTCCGCTTCGACAAGGAAAGCGGCCAGATCGAGATCGAGAACTACGGCATCGAGCCGGTGCGGCTCGCCCAGGTGACGGTGGAAGGAAAGGCGCCGTCCGAGTGAGCGCCCCGCTGCCGCTCACGATCGTCGCCCTGCACGGCGTCGCGTGGAACGGCGACGAGGTCGATCGCCTGAGCGCGTGCGTTCCGGAGCGGATCCGGCTCGCGTCACGGGAGGTGCGCTGGGTGTTCCCGCGCGCGCAGCGGCGCTCGCTGTCGATCTTCGGCGGGCGGCTGGCGCTCGCCTGGTACGACATCCTCGCCTGCGACCGCAGCCGCCTCGACGACGCCGGCATCGAGCGGGCGAGCCAGCTGGTGCGCGAGGTGATCTGCGCCGAGCGCGCGCTCGGCCCGGCGGACAGCCCCCTCGTGCTGGTGGGGTACTCGCAAGGGGGTGCGCTGGCGCTGCACGTCGGGCTGCGCCTGCGCGACGAGGTGCAGGGAGTGGCCGCGCTCGCGGCCGCGCTGCCGTATCCCGGCGAGATCCCGGAGGCCGCCGCAGGTGCGCCGCGCGTCTTCCTGGGCCACGGCCGCTTCGACCGCCGCGTGCCCTACGCGCTCGGGCTCGAGACGGCGGACCTGCTGCGCTCGCGCGGCTACGAGACGGAGTGGCACGAGTACTGGTGCGGGCACGTCCTGCTCGCGCGGGCGCTCGGCGACGTGCGGCGCTGGCTCGCGCGCCCCGACGCCCACGAAGAGCCGGCACAGGACGGGCTCGTGGCCGCGTGAACGGCCGACGCCGGTGAGCGCCACGAACGCGAACGCCGGCACGCTTGGAACGGCCAGCGAGCCGCGCCGCCGTCCGGGCGGCTTCGGCTCGCCGCTCGGCCTCGTGCTGATGCTGGCCCGGCAGGCGTGCCACGAGACGCGCGTGCGCGGTATCCGCGGCATCGGTTTCCGCGCCACGGCGAACGGCGAGGCGCGCCGCGCCTACGCGCGGCTCACGCTCGATGAGTTCGAGGCGATCAACCAGCGCCAGGCGTGGGCGAACTGGCGCACGATCCGCCGCAACCTGGCGGCCTGGGGCCCGGCGCGCGCGGTCCGTGCGATCGACCTCTGCTGCGGCACCGGCCGCTCGACCGAGGTGCTCGCCTACTACCTCGAGCCGGGGTCGGAGGTGCTGGGCGTCGACTCGGAGGCGCGCTTCGTCGCCGCCGCCCGCGCGCGGCGTTACCGGAACCGGCTCGGGGAGGAGGCGGCGGTGAGCTTCGCCTGCCAGTCCGTGCTCGAGCCGCTGCGCGACACCGACGGGGAGCTGCTGGCGTCCGCGAGCGTGGAAGTGGCCAACTCGAGCGGCGCCGTGGGCTGCCACTTCGACGCGCGGGCCGCGGCCGTGCTCGCCGACGAGGTGGCGCGGGTCCTGCGGCCGGGCGGCCTGGCGCTCATCGACTGCGGGCCCCACGGCACGCGCCCCGGCGAGCTCGTCCCGATCTTCGAGACGCGCGGCTTCGACGCCGTGGCCAAGGCGCGCAGCTGCGCGCTCGACCGCTACTGGCAGGTGTGCTTCCGCAAGCGCGACGCCTGACCCGCGCTAGCGTCCGCGGCGCCGGGCCGCGAGCGCCCTCGCCGCCACCGCGAGGTCCTGTACGAGGGCGCGGAAGCCGAGCTCGCGCGCCGCGTCGTCCGGGGCTCGCAGGATCGAGGAGGGATGCAGGGTGGCGACCAGGATCGGCGCGAGGTCGCTCGGGACGAGCCGGCCGCGCTCTTCCGAGACGCGGAAGCTCGGGCCGAGGATGGCCTGCGCCGCGGTCGCCCCGAGCAGCACGAGCACGTCGGGCCGGATGGCGGCCAGCTCGGCCTCGAGCCACGGGCGGCAGGCCCGCACCTCGCTCTGGCGCGGCTTCTTGTGGATCCGCCGCTTGCCGCGCTCCTCGAAGGAGAAGTGCTTGACGGCGTTCGTGAGGTAGAGGCGCTCGCGGTCGAGCCCGGCCTCGGCGAGCGCCTTGTCGAGCAGGCGGCCCGCCGGCCCGACGAACGGCCGCCCCGCGATGTCCTCGACGTCGCCGGGCTGCTCGCCCACGACCACGACGCGCGCGGTGCCGGGTCCCTCGCCGAAGACGGTCTGGGTGGCGCGCAGATAGAGTGCGCAGCCGCGGCAGGTCAAAGCCGCCTGCCGCAGGCTCGCCAGGTCCCTCTTCCCGGGCAGGAAGTCCTCGGTTCGCGGCGGCTTGCTCGGAGGCATTCGAGCGCCGCCTCAGCGCGGCCAAAGCCCGACCGGGTTGATCGCGGCGCCTTCCCACCAGCGCCGCTCGGGCCCGAGCTTGAAGACGGCGAAGTGCAGGTGCGGCGTGTTCCTGGGGGCGTTGCCGGTGGTCCCCACGTAGCCGACGAGGGCGCCGCGGCGGAGGAGCGCTCCCTCCTCGAGCCCCTCGGCGTAGCGGTCGAGGTGGGCGTAGTAGTAGCAGTAGGTCTGCTCGGCGTCGAACTGGTAGACCGTGAGCCCGCCCCTCACGCTCGTGAAGAGCTTTGCCACGCGGCCGTCGTCCACCGCCAGCACGCGCGTGCCGCGCGGGGCGAGGATGTCGGCCGCCTCGTGGAGGTGCCCGGCGCGGCCCTCGCTGAAGGTGTCACGCAGCGCGCTCGGCTTTTCTCCGTCGACAGGAAAGAGCAGAGAGCGCGCGCGAAGCCGCTCGACGTCGGCGTCGCTCGCCGGCGGCACGGCTTCCTGCCTCCCCGCCGCAGCGGGCAGGCGCGGGCCAGCCTGGGCCGAGGCGGCGGGGGGATCGGGTCCGAGTACCCGCATCGCCACCAGCAGCACGCCGACCGCGATCAGGCCGGCCGTCACGAGGCGCAGGACGTCCTTCACCACGGCGCCGCTTGCACCAGCTCGACGGGAGTGCCCGGGCGCACGCGATCGGCGAGGTCGGCCGCATCCCAGTTGGTGAGGCGGATACACCCGTGGGACTGCGTCTTGCCGATCGCCGCGGGCTCGGGCGTGCCGTGGATGCCGTAGTGCTCGAGCGACAGGCCGATCCACACCACTCCCACGGGGTTGTTCGGCCCGGGCGCGAGCGTCGCCTTCGCGTGGGACTCGTCGGCGTCCCAGAAGAGGTCGGGGTTGTAGAGGAACTTCGGGTTCCGCGAGACGCCGGTGACCTTGTAGCTTCCGAGCGGGAGCGGGTCGTGCTCGCTTCCGACCGAGGCCGGGTAGCGCGCGAGCACGCGGCCGCCGAGGCCGAGAGCCCAGACCGCCGGGCCCGCCGACTCGACGACGACCCGCTCCGCCGGCTCGCCGGGCGACGAGGCGACGTTCGGCACCCTCACGGTCTCGCCGGCGCGGTCCCAGGCCGCGCCGGGGTTGAGATCCTCGAGCAGCTGCGGGCTGCAGTGGAACTTCTCGGCCATGGCTTCGAGCGGCGAACCGTACCCCAGCCGGGGCAGGCGCGCCTTCTCCATCATGTCCTGCGGCGGCGGCTCGAACGGGCCCTCGACGTCGGCGGGGGTGAGCACATAAGAGAGGAGAGGTTCCACGGGCTCGGGCTCGGCCGCGCCGTGCTGCCGTTCGAACGCGCTGCGCGCCCGCGCGGTGTTGGAGCCTTCCTTGCCGTCGATCTCGCCCGGCGAGAAGTGCCTGCGGTCGAGCTGAACCTGCAATCTGAGGATCGCCGGGTCGACCGCGGGACGCGAGCCGACGGCACCGGCGAGGAGGCACACGAGCAGCCAAGAACGCGGCATGGATAAGGTTCATGCAAGAGGCGGTCCAGGGCAGGTCATCGACGGAGTCGGCCTCGCGGTAACATCGCGCGGGTGAGCCCGCTCCCCGCCCGCCGAGCCGCCCTCGTCGCCGCCGCATCTGTCCTCGCCGTGGCCGTGGCTGCCGCGCGAGCGCAGCCGAAACGGCCGGACCCCGCGCGGGGCGAGGCGCTCGCGCGGCAGTTCTGCGTCTCGTGCCACGCCTTTCCGCCGCCCGACGTGCTGCCGCGCGCGAAATGGGCTTCGGAGATCTTCGAGATGACCGGCCTCGCCGTCACGCGCACGGGGGCACCGAGGGGCAAGGAGATTGCCCTCGACGTGCCGATGGAAGAGATCGTCGCGTACTACGAGGCGAACGCGCCCGTCGAGCTGCCTGCGCCGGCGAGCTGGCCGGAGCCAAAGAACACGCCGGTGCCGTTCGCCCGCCACCCGATGAACCTGCCGGGAGGACTCCTGCCGAGCGTCGCGAACGTACGCCTGCTCCAGCTCGACCCGGCGCGCGGTCTCGAGGTGATGGCCGCGGACATGTCGAACGGGCTCGTGCTGCGCGGCTCGCCGGCGCGGCCCGAGGCGGGGCTCGAACGGATCGCGAAGCTGCCGAACCCGTGCCACACCCAGGCCGTGGACCTCGACAAGGACGGCATCGCCGACCTGCTCGTCGCCGACCTCGGCAGCGTGACGCCGGGCGACCAGACCCGCGGCAGCGTCGTCTGGCTGCGCGGACGGCCGGGCGGCTTCGAGCCGCACACGCTCGCGTCGGGGCTGCCGCGCGTGGCCGACGTCGAGGCCGCGGACTTCGACGGCGACGGCGATCTCGACCTCGTCGTCGCGGCCTTCGGCTGGCGCGAGGTCGGCTCGACGCTGCTGTTCGAGAACCGCACGAGCGACTGGTCGAAACCCGAGTTCATGCCGCGCGAGGCCGACTGGCGTCAGGGAGCGATCCACGTGCCGGTGATCGACCTCGACAAGGACGGCCGGCCCGACTTCGTCGACCTCCTGTCGCAGCACCACGAGACGGTCGTGGCGTTCCTGAACCAGGGCAAGGGAAGCTTCGAGGCCAAGACCGTCTTCGCGGCCCCGCACCCAGCCTGGGGCAGCTCGGGGATCGACCTCGTCGACCTCGACAAGGACGGCCGGGTCGACGTGCTGATGACGAACGGCGACATGTTCGACGAGTTCCTGCTCAAGCCCTACCACGGCATCAGCTGGCTCGAGAACCGCGGCAGCTTCCCGTTCACGCCCCACGTTCTCGCCGCGCTCAGCGGCGTCCACCGCGCGCAGCCGGCCGACCTCGACGGCGACTCCGACCTCGACGTCGTGGCGTGCACGCTCATCCCCGGCATGGCTAAGTACGGAAAGCCGCTGCCGTCCCTGGTGTGGCTCGAGCAGGTGAAGGCCGGAGAGTTCGTGCGGCACACGCTCGAGGTCGGCGGCTACCACGCGAGCCTCGACCTCGCCGACGTGGACGGCGACGGGGACGTCGACATCGTCACCGGCAACTTCCAGGTGGACCGCCAGCCCGGCGCGGTCTGGGTCGAGGTCTGGGAGAACCTGCTGCCGAGGAAGAAGTGAGCGCGGAGCGGCCCGCGGCGCCGGACCCCTACCTCAGGATCCACGCGGTGCGCGTTTTCGTGCGCGACCAGGACCGCGCGCTGCGCTTCTACCTCGACGTGCTCGGCTTCCGGCTCGCCTTCGACGCGCGGCTCTACTCCGGCGAGCGCTGGGTCGCGGTCGCGCCGCCCGACGGCTCGACGGTGCTCTCGCTCGTCGCGCCGCGCTCGCGCTCGCCCGAGTTCAAGCTGATCGGGCGGGCGACGCAGGTGGTCTTCGTGACCGAGGACGTTCCCGCCAAGTTCCGCGAGTGGAGGAAGCGCGGCGTCCGCTTCGCCCACCCGCCGCGCCTCCGGCGCATCCGGTACGAGCGCTCGGCCGGCGGCGGCGAGGCGCCGCTCCCCGGGCAGCAGCCGGCGGCCTGGGGCGGCGTCTTCGCCCGCTTCGAGGACGTGGACGGGAACTCGTTCTCGCTCGTCAGCTTCGACGCCGAGAGCCGCGCGGTCGAGGCCGAGCGCCGCGCCGCCGCCGAGAAGGAGGAGGCCGAGCGCCGCAGCCACCACGAGCTCGAGATCGCCCGTCGGGTCCAGGCGCGGCTCTTTCCGCAGAGCCTGCCGCCCTCGCGCACGCTCGAGTACGCGGGCAGCTGCATCCAGGCCCGTGAGGTGGGCGGCGACTACTTCGACTTCCTGAGCCTCGGGCAGGAGCGGCTGGGGCTGGTCGTGGGCGACATCGCGGGCAAGGGCATCGCCGCGGCGCTCTTGATGGCGAACCTGCAGGCGAACCTGCGCAGCCAGTGCGCGACCGCGCTCGAGGAGCTCGCGGGCTTCCTGCGCGCGGTCAACCAGCTCTTCCACGAGAACACCGTCGAGAGCGCCTACGCGACGCTCTTCTTCGCCGAGTACGACGACCGCGAGCGCCGGCTGCGCTACGCCAACTGCGGGCACCTGCCCGGGCTGCTGCTGCGCCGCGACGGCAGCGTGGAGCGGCTGTCGGCCACCGCGTACGTGCTCGGGCTCTTCCCGGAGTGGGACTGCGAGATCGGCGAGCGCCGGCTCGATCCCGGCGACGTGCTCGCGCTCTACACCGACGGCATCACCGAGACCTTCGACGCGGCCGAGCAGGAGTTCGGCGAGGAGCGCCTGCTCGCCTCGCTGCGCCGGCACCGCTCGCTCGCGCCGGACGCGCTCGTCGAGTCCGTGGTCGAGGACGTCCGGCGCTTCGGCCCCCACGAGCAGAGCGACGACGTCACGCTGATCGTCGCGAAGTGCCGCGAGGCCTGAAGGAGCGCGTTAGCGGCGGGGCGGCAGCCGGATCGGGACCGGCTTGACCCGCCAGATCTCCCGGCAGTAGTCGGCGATCGACCGGTCCGACGAGAAGCGGCCCATGCGCGCCGTATTCAGGATCGACATGCGCGTCCAGCGCTCGGCGTCACGATAGGCGCGCTCCACCGCCGCCTGGCCGTCGAGGTAGGAGCGGAAGTCGGCGAGCAGCAGCCACGGGTCGTCGCTCAGCAGCGAGTCGACGATCGGCCGGAACAGCGACGCGTCGCCGCGCGCGAACGTCCCGTCGGCGAGCGCGTCGATCACCGCGCGCAGCTCGGGGTCGGCCTCGTAGCGCTCGCGCGGCCGGTAGCCGGAGGCGCGCAGGGCCCGGATCTCGTCGACGGTCAGCCCGAACAGGAAGAAGTTCTCGGGCCCGACCGCCTCGCGGATCTCGACGTTGGCGCCGTCGAGCGTCCCGATCGTGAGCGCGCCGTTCATGGCGAACTTCATGTTGCCCGTGCCGGAGGCCTCCTTGCCGGCCGTCGAGATCTGCTCGGACAGCTCCGCGGCCGGGAAGATCGGCATGCAGTTCGTGACGTTGTAGTCGGGCAGGAAGGCGACGCGCAGCCGGTCGCGCGTGGCGGCGTCGGCGTTCACCACCTCGGCCACGGAGTGCACGAGCTTGATCACGAGCTTCGCCGTCCGGTAGCCGGGCGCGGCCTTGCCGCCAAAGATCACCGTGCGGGCGGGCGGCGAAGCGCTCGGGTCGCGCCGCAGCCGCTGCCAGAGCGCGATCACGTGGAGCACGTTCAGGTGCTGGCGCTTGTATTCGTGGATCCGCTTCACCTGCACGTCGAACAGGCTGTGGGGGTCGCAGGCGACCCCGGTGCGCGCCTCGATCACCGCGCACAGGTCGCCCTTGTTCGCGTGCTTGACCTCGCGCCACCTCGCGCGGAACGCCGCGTCCTCGGCGAACGGCTCGAGCTCGGCGAGCCGCTCGAGCGCGCGCGGCCAGCCGTCGCCGATCGCCTCGGTGACCAGCGCGGCGAGGCGCGGGTTGGCGAGCGCGAGGAAGCGCCGCGGCGTGACGCCGTTCGTGACGTTCACGAACTTCTCCGGCCACAGCTCGTGGAAGTCGCGCAGCACGTCCTGCTTCAGGAGCTCCGTGTGCAGCGCGGCGACGCCGTTGATGTGGTGGCTGCCGACGCTCGCGAGGTGCGCCATCCGCACCGAGCGCCCGCCGCCCTCGTCGATCAGGCTGAGGCGGGCGGCGCGCCCCGCGTCGCCGGGGAAGTGTCCGCGCACCTCGTCGAGAAAGCGGCGGTTGATCTCGAAGACGATCTCGAGGTGGCGCGGCAGCACCGAGCCGAAGATCTCGACCGGCCACTTCTCGAGCGCCTCGGGAAGCAGGGTGTGGTTCGTGTAGGCGAAGGTGCGGCGCGTGATCTCCCAGGCCTCGTCCCAGCCCAGCGCGTGTACGTCAACCAGCAGCCGCATCAGCTCGGCGACCGCGACGGCGGGGTGGGTGTCGTTGAGCTGAACGGCGTACTTGTCGGCGAAGCCGGCGAGCGGAGCGCTCTTCTGCAGGTGGATGCGCACCATGTCCTGCAGCGCGCACGACACGAAGAAGTACTGCTGCTCGAGGCGCAGCCGCTTGCCGCCCGCCTGCTCGTCGTTCGGGTAGAGCACCTTCGTGATGTTCTCGGACGCCACTTTCTTCTCGACCGCGCCCCAGTAGTCCCCCACGTTGAAGGCGGCGAAGTCGAAGTCCTCGGCGGCCTCGGCCTTCCAGAGGCGCAGCAGGTTGGCCGTGCCGTTGCGGTAGCCGAGGATCGGCGTGTCGCAGGCGACGCCGCGCACGACGCGCTCGGGCAGCCAGCGCACGACGTAGCGGCCGTCCTCGCCGCGGCCGGCCTCGGTGCGCCCGCCGAGCCCGACGGCGAACCCGATCTCGGGGCGCGGGATCTCCCACGGATTGCCGAGCGCCAGCCACTTGTCCGTCTTCTCGACCTGCCAGCCGTCGCGGATCAGCTGGTCGAAGATGCCGAACTCGTAGCGGATGCCGTAGCCGATCGCGGGCACGGCGAGCGTCGCGAGCGAGTCCATGTAGCAGGCGGCGAGCCGGCCGAGGCCGCCGTTGCCGAGCCCGGGCTCCTCCTCCTGCGCGAGGATGCGCTCCAGGTCGTGGCCCAGCTCGGACATCGCCTGGCGCGTCTCCGTCTCGAGGCCGAGGTTCAGCAGGTTGTTGGCGAGGTGGGGCCCGAGCAGGAACTCGGCCGAGAGGTAGGCAACCGTGCGGCTCGCCTTGTGGTAGTAGGAGTGGCTGGTCGCGACCCAGTGGCGCAGCACCTCGCGGCGCGTCGCGAGCGCGAGTGCCAGGTAGAGGTCGTTGGCCGTGGCGCTCTCGGGGAAGCGGCCGAGCGTCGTGAAGAGCGCGTCCTTGAACTCGCGTTTGACGGCCTCGACGAGCGTCCGATCCATGGGCCGCTGACCTCCGGGGGGAGAGCATAACCCCGGGCTCGCTTGGCTCGACGGCCGTCCGGGCGCAGTCGGGATCGGCTCAGGCCTTCGTCGCTTCGACCTCGGCGGGCGGCGCCACCCACTGCGCGATCGCCTCGCGCGTCCAGTGGTGGTCGTCGTTCAGGTGCAGGATCATCGCTCCGAGCGACAGGCGCTTGCGGCAGCCCTCGGGGCAGCTGCGCAGCGTGTACTCGAGGCAATCGAAGAGCCGCTCGAGGTGCTTCGGCCGGATCCCGCTCGCGTCGAGCGGCAGGTGGTACATCCCCTCGTAGGCTGCGCCGAGCGCGCACGACGCGCGCCGGCCCTGGAAGTACTCGCCGAAGGCCTGCTCCGGCCGGGCGTGTGCGCCGTCCAGGATCGCCTTGGCGAGCTCGGCCTCGTCGTGCCGCACCTCGTCGCGCGTGGGATACCGGAGCTTGCCTCCGGAGCTCATGAAGGGCACGGCCCACCTCCTGTTCAGCTTTCTGAACGCCGTCTCAGGATGTCCTCGACTGATTCTAGTCCCGCGTGCAAACCGGTGCGCCCTCGCGAGCGTCGAAGGGACGAGGAGGCCGCTTCATGACACTCGAACCGCGCCGTGCCCGCTCGACGGCTCTGGCTCTCGCCGCGCCCACTCTTCTCGCGCTGCTCGCCGCCGCGGCGGTGGCTGCAGTGTCGGCCGCCGCGCCGCGTCCGGCGGAGCGTGCGCCAGCGCAGCCGCGCGCGTCGCGCTCCGCGTCGGCGCCGGCCTGCGGCGCAGGTTTCGGCTCGAGCCTCGACTTCTGGGGCAGCGACGAGAGCGGCGGCGCATTCGTGTTGCGCCAGCGTCTCGCCGACGGCCGAAGCCTGTGCGCGCGCGCGGAAGGCGCCGTGCGGCTGGACGCGAAGGACGGCTCGATCCGGGAGCTCGGCGCCTCGAGCTCGCTCGAGGTCGAGACGCGCGCCGGCAGCAGGTCGCAGCGCATGCTCGTGACCAGCGACGCAGGCGGACCGCGATACGCCTGGTTCGTCGACGGCGCCGAACGTCCGCTCGACGCCGAAGCGCGAGCCTGGCTCGCCGACGCGCTCCAGGTCGTCGCGGCCTCCCGCGAGATCGGACGATTGCAGGGCCAGGTCGGCGAGCTGCAAGGGCGGATCGGCTCGATCCAGGGCGAGCTCGGCTCGCTGCAGGGCGAGATCGGACGCGTGCAGGGGCGCGTGGGCGGGCTGCAGGGGAAGGTGGGATCGATCCAGGGCGAGCAGGGGACCCTGCAGGGCGCGATAGGGGGGCACGAGGGTGCGATCGGCGGTCTGGAGGCGGCGCGCTTCCAGGCGAGCCCCGAGCTGCGGGAGCGCATCGACCAGGAGATCGAGCAGCACCGCGCGGCGATCCGGAAGCTGCAGGCCGAGCTGGACGGCGGCGACCTCGCTCGCCGCATGACCGACGCCGAAGCGGAGCTCGGCCGCGCGCAGGCCGCGAGCCGCGCCGAGATCGCCGAGCTCGAGCGGAAGATCGCGGCGGTCGAGGCGGACGAGCGGATCGAGGCTCTCGAGCGGCAGATCCGCGACCTCCACGCCGACGAGCGCATCCGCGAGATCGAGAGCCGGCTGAAGCCGGCGCTCGAGCGCCTGAGCCAGGCGGTGGCCCGGCTCGCCAGCTGACGGAGCGCCCCGCGGGCGGCCTCGCCGCCGCGCATGCCGTGGGGATTAGACTATCCGGCCAAGCCATGGGCGGGGGGCCGGACGACGCTCGCGACGCCAGCAACCGCTACGACACGCTGCTTTCGCTGAGCGGCGACGGCGTCGCGCGCTTCGAGCTCGAGCCGCCGCTCGCGGTCGACGCGAGCGAGGACGCCCAGCTCCTCCACATCCTGCGCCACAGCCGGGTGGCCGAGTGCAACGAGCTCTTCGCCGGGCTCTACGGCCGCACGCGCGGCGAGATGATCGGCCTCGCGGTGCGCGACTTCGTGCCCGAGGACGCGGCGGCGCGGCACCAGGCGATCCGCGACTTCATCCGCGCCGGCTACCGCCTCGTGTACAGCGAGGAGGAGCAGGCGATCTCGGGGGCGACGCGCTGGCTGAGCGCGAGCGGGCTCGGCGCTCCGTGACGCGAGCGTGAGGGGAGCGTGATCCAGTCTTTTGTAGCGCCGACGAGCCGAGTCGGCAATCCGCGCCTCGGCTGGCGCGACGAGCTGCTGACGCGGCTTGGCCTCATCTTGTTCTTGGGCTCGACCCCGCTCCTGTTCTATCTGTCTCGCGAGCCTGGGTTCTCTCGCGCGCTGCTCGCGGCCGTTACGCTGCTCCCGATCAGCGGAAGCGTCACCGCCGGCTTCGCACGCCGGCTGCGCCTGCCGGTGCGCGCGTTGCTGCTCGTGGTCGCGCTGCTCCTGACGGGTGCCGTGTCCGCGCGCCTGGCGGGCCCGTCGCCCGGGACCGTGCTGAGCCTGTTGCTGGCTTCGGTCGTGGCCGCTCTGGTGTTCGGCCCGCGCGGCGCGCTGCTTGCCCTCGTGGCCGGGGCAGCGAGCTTCATGCTGGGAGCGAGCGCGCGAAACGAGCTTGCGACGGCCTGGCCGGCGAACCTGCCGTTCGTCTCGACATGGGTGCGCATGGCGCTGAGCTTCGCGCTGCTCACCGGCCTGGTGTCGCTGCTCGTCGCGACCGCGGTGCGCCGTGCCGAGGCGAACGCCCGCGAGCTGCGGCAGGCCCAGCTGGCGCTGCAGGACTCGGAGCAGCGCTACCGCCTGCTGTTCGACGGCAACCCGCTGCCGATGCTGGTGTACGACCTCGACTCCACGCGCTTGCTGGCCGTGAACGCGGCGGCGGTCGAGCAGTACGGCTGGAGCCGCGAGGAGCTGCTCGCGATGTCGGTCGCCGACCTGGCCGTGCCCGGCGACCCGTACCTCGCCGAGTTCGTCGCGGGTCTCGGCCAGCCCCGGCCGTCGGTGGTCCACGTCGAGCTGCGGCAGCAGCGGCGCCGCGACGGCTCCGTGATCGACGTCGACATGACGAGCCTCGAGGTCCCCTTCGCCGGGCGCACCGCGCGCCTGACGCTGGCGCGCAACGTCACGGCCGAGCGCGCCGCGATGGCCGAGCGCGAGCGGCTGCAGGCGGCGGTCGAGCGCGCCACGCTCGAGTGGCAGCGCACCTTCGACGCCGTCGAGCAGGCGCTCGTCGTGTTCGACACGGAGCTGCGCGTGGTGCGGCTGAACCGGCCGGCCGCCGCGCTCGTGGGCGGGCGCGAGCCACAGGAGCTGCTGGGCCGCCACGTCGCCACGCTCGGCGCTAACGAGCCCTGGCCGACGGCGACCCGGCTGCTCGCGGCGGCCGCGGTCTCGCGCGCCACCGAGTCGGCGGACGCGCGCTCGGGCGCCGGTGGCAAGGCCTGGACCCTCACCGCACGACTCTCGGCGGTGGGCGCCCAGGGCGAGGAGCGCCTGATCCTGGTGGCCGCCGAGATCACCCGGCTCGTCGAGCTGCAGGAGTCGCTGCGGCGCAGCGAGACGATGGCCGCGATGGGGTCGCTCGTGGCGGGCGTCGCGCACGAGGTGAGGAACCCGCTCTTCGGCATCTCCGCGACGCTCGACACGCTCGAGCGCGAGTACGGGAGCCAGCAGCGCTACGCGAGGTTCGGCCCCGTCTTGCGCTCGCAGCTGGCGCGGCTGAAGCAGCTCACCCAGGACCTGCTCGACTACGGCAAGCCCCCGACGCTGCGCCTGGGCGAAGCGCACGCCGACCGCCTCGTCCGCATCGCGGTCGCGAGCTGCGACGCGCTCGCGAGCGAGCACGATGTCGGCGTGGTCGAGGACGTCGCCCTGGGCCTGCCGCCGCTGCGCGTGGACGCGGGGCGCATCGAGCAGG
This sequence comes from uncultured Acidobacteriota bacterium, assembly GCA_963740655.1. Taxonomy (GTDB): domain Bacteria; phylum Acidobacteriota; class Vicinamibacteria; order Fen-336; family Fen-336; genus DATBSL01. The sequence continues at coordinate 136,286 of CAVUFF010000006.1, read as the reverse complement.
TGATCGAGAATCTGCTGGCGAACGCCCTCCAGCACTCGCCTCGCGGCGGTATCGTCCGCGTGAGCGTCGGGCTCGGCAGCGAGGCGGACGCCGAAGCGGCCGCGGTGTGCCTGAGCGTGGAGGACGAGGGCCCCGGTGTGAGCGAAGAGGACGCCGCGCAGCTCTTCGAGCCCTTCTTCAGCCGCCGCAAGGGCGGCACCGGCCTCGGGCTGTCGATCGTGAGGCGCATCGTCGAGGCCCACGGCGGCGAGGTGCGCTTCGAGAAGCTGGAGCGGGGCGCCCGCTTCCGGGTCCTGCTCCCCGCGGGGACACGCGCGACACGCAGCGCGTAGCGGCCGCGGCGGGCCGGCCATCGCCCTGGACTCGAGGCTGCAGAAGGCTATGCTGCTGGGCTCGGATCCACGGCCGACAATAATAGAGGAGGGAGGCCGCTCATGAGCAGTCCACGTCTTGCGGCGGTGGTCGCGGTGCTGGCCGTCCTCGCCGAGACAGCCGCCGGCGCGGACGCGCCGGAGCAGAAGGCGCGAGCGTTCCTTCGGCAGGTGATCCAACTGGACGAGACCCAGCTCGCGGCGATCGACAAGGGCGAGGTGGTGACGAAGCAGCTGCCGACGAGCGACAAGTCGGAGATCGCCGCGTTCGGTGCGATCCGGACGGCCGGCGACCCAGACCTGCTGCTGCGCCTGGCGCGCGACGTGCGCACGTTCCGGAAGAGCCCGCAGGTGACCGAGATCGGCGTGTTCTCGAGCCCCCCGAAGCTCGCGGACCTGGACGGGCTCGTCCACCCTCCAGACGACATCGCCGCGCTGCGCAAGTGCCGGCCGGGGCGCTGCGACGTGAAGCTCGGGACGAAGGGCCTCGAGCTCGTGTCGAGGGTGGACTGGTCGGCGCTCGACGCTCAGGGCAAGGCCGTTCTGATCTTCAACCAGGGGATCGTGGACTACGCCGCCGCATACGAACGCGGCGGCACGCCGGAGCTCGGCGACGTGCTCGACAAGAAGCAGCCGAAGTCCAGGTCGGACGAGTATCGAGCGCTGCTCGCGAACTCGCCCTACCTGGTCGAGTACGTCAAGCCGTTCCACGACTACCTCGAGAGCTATCCGCAGGGCGCGCTCGCCGGTGCGGAGGACGTCCTCTACTGGACGAAGGACAGCTTCGGGCCGAAACCGGTCGTCTCCGGCTACCACATGACGCTCTACCGGAGTCCGATGGGCATCCTGATCGCGAACAAGCTGCTGGCCGCGACCCACTTCTTCAACGCGGCGCTCGAGATCGTCGCGGGCGTCCCGGCCGCGGGCGGCAAGGGCCTGTACCTGCTCTGCCTCTACCGCACGCGGATCGATCCGCCGACGGGCATGCTCGCGGGCGCGCTCCTGGACAAGGTCAAGGGCGGCATGGAGTCCGGGATCCGCGCGAACCTCGAGGCGGCCCGCGAGCGGCTCGCGACGGCGAAGTAGCCTCCACTATCATCGAGCGACGGCCATGCCCACGCTTCCGGCGCTGTTCGTCGGCCACGGCTCGCCGATGAACGCGATCGAGGACGGCCCGTTCCGCCGCGCGTGGGCCGGGCTCGGCGGCAGCCTGCCGAAGCCCGAGGCCGTGCTGTGCGTCTCGGCGCACTGGGAGACGCGGGGCGTGGTGGTGACGGGCTCCGAGCTGCCGCCGACGATCCACGACTTCCACGGTTTTCCCGAGGAGCTCTTCGCCGTGCGCTATCCCGCGCCCGGCTCGCCGCCGCTGGCGCGCCGCGTCGCGTCTCTGCTCGCCGACGCTGGAGCCGGCGTCGATCCGACGCGCGGTCTCGACCACGGCTGCTGGAGCGTGCTGGTGGCGATGTATCCCGAGGCGGACGTTCCCGTCGTCCAGCTCAGCCTCGACTCGCGACAGCCGGGCGCCTTCCACTACGCGCTCGCGAAGGAGCTGGCGCCGCTGCGCGAGGAGGGGGTGCTCGTCCTCGGCAGCGGCAACATCGTCCACAACCTCTGGCGCGCCGACTTCGGGATGGACGGCGGCTACGACTGGGCGGACCGCTTCGATGCGAGCGTGCGCGCGCGGATCGAAGCCGGCGACGACGCAGCGCTCGCCGACTACCGCGCGCTCGGACCCGACGCGGCGCTCGCGGTCCCGACACCCGAGCACTACCTGCCGCTGCTGTACGCGCTCGGCGCGCGCCGGGAGGCGGACCCGGTGCGGTTCTTCAGTGCGGCGACGACCCTCGGGTCGATCTCGATGACCTCGGTCGTCGTGGGCGCGGTCGAACGCTGAGCGGTCACGTCCACGCGCGTGGACGCGCGGCTGGCAGGCGCCGCGGCAAACTGCTAGAAGTGGCGGCAAGGGCAAAGGAGCACTCTCATGCTGCGCCCGGCCGTCGCTTTCGCCGCCTGCCTGCTGCTGTTCGCGCCGCTCGCTTCTGCGCGCGAGCCGAGCCGCCTCGCACCCGAGGACGCGCCGTCGTCCGGCGACGTCGCGCCCGCCTCCGAGCCGGGCGAGAAGCTCGAGGTGCGCGGTGTCGTGTACGCGCCCGACGGGCGCACGCCGGTCGCAAGGGCTTCCGTCTACGTCTACCAGACGGATGCGCGAGGCTACTACCGGCCGGACGACGCGATGGGCAACAAGAATCCGCGGCTCATGGCGCTACTGCGCACCGACGCGGCGGGTCGTTACTCGTTCCGCACCATCCGGCCGGGCAGCTATCCGGGGACGCGTGTGCCGCAGCACATCCACTACGAGGTCGCAGGCGCCGGCCAGGGGACGCGGATCTTCGAGATCGTCTTCGAGCAGGACAAGAACGTGACCGCGCAGATCCGCGAGCAGGCGAAGCAGCCCGGCTCGGTCTACTCGCTGCGCCCGATCGAGCCCGGCAGCGGGGGCCGCGGCCGCGTCGCGCAGGACGTCGTGCTCGAGCGCTGAGGCGCGCCAGGCCGGGCGAGCGCTCAGCGCACGAAGAGCGTCGCGAGCGACAGGAACAGGCCCATGCTCGCGACGTCCGTCGCGGTCGTCAGGAAGATGCTCGACGCGGTCGCGGGATCGGCGCCGAGGCTCCTGAGCGTGAGCGGGATGAGCGCGCCTGCGAGGCCGCTCACCACGCAGCTCGCGATCATCGCGGCCACCACCACGAGGCTGAGCGAGAGCGCCTGCGGCTGGTGCTGCGCGTGGGCCACCACCCACATGCCGAGGCCCGCGGTCAATCCGACGAGCGTGCCGTTCAGCAGCCCGAGCAGCGCCTCCTTCGCCACCAGGCTGCGCGCCTCGCCCGGACGCAGCTCGCCGAGCGTGAGGCCGCGCAGCGTCACCGCGAGCGCCTGGCAGCCGGTGTTGCCCGACTGGCCGGCGAGCACGGGCAGGAACACGGCGAGCACGACCAGGCGGTCGATCGTTCCCTGGAAGAAGCCCACGACCGCCGCCGCCAGGAACGCCGTGAACAGGTTGAGCTGCAGCCAGGGGTGGCGGAAGCGCAGGCTGCGCGGCCAGGGCGTCGCGAGGCGCTCCTCCTTCTCCACGCCGACCATCGCACCGGCCTGGGCGCTGATCTCGAGCGCCTGCTCCTCGAAGAGCGTCCGGCCGCGCACGGTGCCCACGAGCCGGCCGGAGTCGTCGCAGACGGGGTACACCGGGAAGTGGCGCGCCACCACCTGCCGCGCGGCGTCCACGATCGGCAGCTCGGGCCGGAGCGCGAACGGGTCGCGGAGCATCACCGCTTCGAGCCGTGCCGCGTCCTCGGCGAGCAGCAGGTCGCGCATCGTCACGACTCCGAGCAGCGCGCCCTTCGCGTCCGTGACGAAGCCGTAGGTCACGAACGTGGTCTTGACGAGCTCGCGGATGCGGGCGGTGGTCTCGGCGACGGTGATGTCCGGAGCGAAGACCGGCTGCGGCGGGTCCATCAGGCGGCCGACCGAGTCGGCGGGATAGGTGAGGTTCTGCGCCCACTGTCGACCGAGCTCGGGCGGAGCCGCGGCGAGCACCGAGCGCCTTCGCTCCTCGTCGAACGCCAGGAGCAGATCGTTCCCGCGGGCCGGTCCCAGCGCGCGCAGCAGCTCGGCGGCCTCGGCGTCGGGGATCTCGGCCAGCCGCGCCGCGGCCTCGCTCGGGGCGAGCCGCGACAGCTCCTCGGCGAACGCACGTTCCATGAAACCTCCCGCGGGACGCCGCGAGCGGGATCACGACACGGGCCCCGACGCGCGCGAGAATAGCACGCGCGCACGGTCGCCACGCCCGGCTGCATTCGGAGCGCGTTGCCCCTAAGATGGTTGCTTGCCTGAGGAGGCCTGCTTGAAGCGTTTCATCGCCGTCTTCGCTCTCGTCGTGCTCGCCGCGTGTGGCGGTGGGGATACCAGCACGTCCGGCTCGCCCGTCGTCGGCACGCTGCAGATCGAGGACCTCGTCGTCGGGACGGGAGCGACCGCTGTGGCGGGCGACACCGTGACGGTCAACTACACGGGCAGCTTCACGAACGGCCAGGTGTTCGACACGTCGATTGGCAAGGCGCCCTTCACGTTCCGGCTCGGCGTGGGGGCCGTCATCCCCGGCTTCGACCAGGGCGTGACGGGAATGAAGGTCGGCGGCAAGCGCCGCCTGACGATCCCGCCCAACCTCGCCTACGGCAGCACCGGACAGGGGTCGATCCCGCCGAACGCCACGCTCGTGTTCGAGGTCGACCTGCTCTCGATCGCAGGCAAATAGGGAGAGGTGACGCGCCAGCTACGGCGGTCCGCAGTCGTTGACAGTGCCGGGAGCGGTTGATAGACTTCTTTCGTCATCGAACTGACGCGGGGTAGAGCAGCCAGGTAGCTCGTTGGGCTCATAACCCAAAGGTCGGAGGTTCAAATCCTCCCCCCGCTACCAGTCCTACTAAGGGGTTACGGCGATCGCCGTGACCCCTTTCTTCTTTCGATCTAACAGCCATCTAACGGCGAGTCCACCCAGTCTAGTCTGCCAGACGGTTTCGGGGCCGATGACAACGAGGTTGGGCTCGCTCGTCGGCGTCTCGGAGAGGTGAGGCAGCGCATGACCGAGGTCGAACCGACATTCAAGGTAGTGGCGGGACACGTACTCCGGGAGTTGGCGGCGTCGCCCGAGACGCACCCGGTCTTCCTATCGACGCGCCAGAACTCCGAACTCTAGCGTCCCGACTGGCTCCACTCCTAGCGGCGGCTCGGACGGCTGAAGAGCGAGCGCCCCTGGACTATCTGCTCGGAGCTCTTCACGCGCTTTTTCGCGCTAGGCAACTGGAATTCGCCGACCGACCTCAGGAGCTCGATGATGACTACTGGAAGGGTCCTTTAACGCGCGTGCGCTACATGCAAGATGGATGCGTGAGGACTGACGGGAAATGGCTCGCGGGTTTCTATTTCAACTCTGCGCTCGCTCGGATAGCAGCCGCGTTTGACCGCGTCGTCACCCTCGTTGAAGCTCAGTCCGGGGTGAGGAAGGCAAGGGGTTCGCTTTTCGAGAGGCTCGAGAAGCTGGAGCTGGGGACGCATAGCCGTCCCGACTTTGTTCTCGGAAGCGGCGAAGTCAGCATGGCGTATCGTGTCTACGTGGAGGTGAACGTCCTCAAGCACGAGCCCATTGGCGTGGCAGCTGGGCGGAAAGCTGACCTGCCCCCCTTCACTCCTCCACCTAGAGTGAGAGTACGCCCGGCTGGTTGATCCCTTCGGGCTGCGGCTCGGAAGGCGCCGTAGGCGCCTGGAGAGACGTAGCCCGACGCGCGAACTCCTCGGGGGTGAGCCCCCCGAGTGAACTGTGCGGCCTGTAGCTGTTGTAGTCCTGACGGTACCTCTCGATGGTCCGGCGTGCGTCATGGAGGTCCGCGAACCAGTGCTCGTTCAGGCACTCGTCCCGGAACTTCCCGTTGAAGCTTTCGACGAAGGCGTTCTGGACCGGCTTGCCTGGATCGATGAAGTGAAGGTGCACGCCGCGCTCGTAGGCCCAGCGGTCGAGTACGCGACCCGCGAACTCCGGCCCGTTGTCGACCACGATCGTGCCCGGCAGCCCGCGCGTCTCGGCCAGCCGCTCGAGCACGCGCACCACTCGCTGCCCGGGCAGAGAATGGTCGACCTCGATCACAGGGCACTCGCGCGTGTGGTCGTCCACGATGTTCAAGGTCCGGAAGGCGCGGCCGTTCGCCAGCGTGTCGCGCATGAAGTCCATCGACCAACGCTCGTTCGCTCGCCGCGCCGGCACGAGCGGAACGCGCTTCCCGGCCACGACCCGCTTGCGCCGACGCCGACGCACCTGAAGACCCTCGAGCTTGTAGAGACGGTGAACCTTCTTATGGTTCACCACCCGCTCGCGGCGCAGCACGTCGCACAGTGTCCGGTAGCCCCAGCGCGGACGCTCCGTCGCGAGCGTCACGAGCCGCGCCCGCAGCTCCTCGTCCGGCTGGCGACGCGCCTCGTAGCGGCAGCTCGCACGGTCGATGCCGACGAGGGCGCAGGACCGACGCTGGCTCATGCCGAACCGGTCCACCACGTACCCGACCGCTGCCCGTCGGGACGCCACCCTCACCAGCGTTTTCCCAGCACGGCCTTCAGCGCCTGGTTGTCCAAGGTGAGATCCGCCACTACCGACTTCAGTCGTCGGTTCTCATCCTCGAGCTGGCGAAGCCGCCTCGCCTCGTTCACTTCCATACCGCCGTACTTCGCCTTCCAGCGGTAGAAGGTGTGCTCGCTGATCCCGTGCTTGCGAACGAGGTCTGAAACCTTGACCCCCGCCAGCGCCTCCTTCAAGACGCCGATGATCTGTTCCTCCGTGAACCGGCTGCGTCGCATGACTCCCTCCAAGCGATGCGCCCGGCGATTCTCGCATTTAGACTGGAGGAGTTTTCGGGGGGCAGGTCACGCGACTACTGCAAGAGCGGGAAGCTTCCTCCCGACATACCCGCCAACCCATACAGCGTCTACCGTGACCGAGGGTGGGGGGGACGCGGTGACTGGCTCGGCACCGGTACGATCGCTACCCGCAATCGTGAGTACCGCCCCTTCCGGCAGGCGCGCGCATTCGTTCGAAGCCTCGGGCTGAAGTCACGAGTGGAATGGCAGACGTACAGCAAGAGCGGAAAGCGCCCGCCCGACATACCCGGTGAACCCGGGAAGGTCTATCGCGACCAAGGTTGGGCCGGAGAGAGAGACTGGCTCGGCACCCCGCAGAGGAGGAAGGGGGAGAACAAGACGGCCTGAGGCCACCTCGGCCTTCGCCAAAACGCCTCGAGGAGAAACGAACATGGGCCCAAGCACCGCACGCACGTCTTCGAACGACACCACGGCTCAAGACCGCCCCGCCTCAGCGCACGTTTTCGCCGCGACTCGCGGGCCCTGGGTCCATCACTACCATCTCGGCCGCCTCCCGCTCGATAGCGCCGACGATGAGATCGTGCGCGCGTAGCATTGCGGTCTGCCTAGCAATGGCGCCGACGAAGGGGCTCGCTTTGATCCGCAGGGCGCGCGCTCGCTCCCGGGTCTGAGCGTCGATCAGCGGGAACGCCGCGGGAGCTTCCTCGAAGGCCGCGACCAGCTCGGGGTCGGAGCCGTCCGACACGGCGCGGAGATAGCGCTCGCGCAGCTCGTGCCGATCGAGTCCCCGCGCCAGGTCTCGGATCTCGCGCCGCTGGGCGATCTGCGCCGGCGTCGGCGCCTCCCGCTTCACCGCGACGAAGCCGCCGCCCTCGACCGGCTGCAGGCCGGCAGCGATGCGCTCCTCGGTTGCCCACAGGTCCGCCGCCATCTCACCGACCTTCGCGCGGGCCTGCGTCAGTCGATCGACAAGGCTCTGCCTCGCCGGCGCTCACCGCGAGGGGGCTCGTCGGCTGCAGCAGAGTCTGGCCCTTGGCCCGGGATTTCCGCGCTTCCAGCGAGTACACGACCTCGTGTCTGGCGCCATGCGGGCGGCCCGAGCGCCGACGAGGGCTTGCCTCCCTGCCTCGACCGGGCCATGATGTCCGCAGACTCCCGGGAGACGCTCCGCCGACTCGGCCGCGCTGGGCGGCGCCGTGCGGGTGCCCACGCGTGAGCAAGGAGGTGCTCCCATGTCGTCTCGCGTCTCGCGACGGAGGTTCATAGCAGGAGGGTCGGGGCTCGCGGCCTCCCTGATCGGGTCGGCACGAGCGCAGGCAAAGGGGAACCCGGCAAGAGGCCGGGTGGACGTCGAGGGGCTCGTCGAGGACCTGAAGCGGGCGGGCAAAGGGGCCGACGGCCAGCAGGCGGTCCGCGCCGTGCTCGAGCGCGCGGTGTCGGAGCCCGGCGCCCTGCTCGCGGGCATCGGCGAGCCTCGGGAGGCCGGGATACAGACCCTCTACCGTGCCCCGGACCTGACCATCCTTAACGTTGTCTGGGCGCCGCTGATGGTGCTCCTCCCGCACAATCACAAGATGTGGGCCACGATCGGAATCTACACCGGCCGTGAGGACAACATCCTCTGGCGCTCGGCCGGACCGCGGGTCGGCGCGTTCGGGGCGGCGTCGCTCTCGGAGAAGGACGTGTTCGACCTCCCGGACGACGCGATCCACTCCGTCGTCAACCCCATCCCACGGCTCACCGGCGCGATCCACGTCTATGGCGGGGACTTCTTCGCGGCGCCCCGCAGCGAGTGGGACTCGGACACGCTGAGCGAGAGGCCCTTCGACCTCGAGGCGGCCCGCCGGGTCTTCCGGGAGGCCGCCCACCGGTTCAACTGCCGGTAGCCGCGCCTGCGAGAGTCGGGCTGTCGTGCTCGGCCGTTGGGGCGGCGTCGGTGGGTTACCATCCCAAGCACGACCACCCGCGATTCGACGCTTCGGGCCTCGAGCGGGGCGGGGGCGCGAGGGCGGTCCTGTCCGCGTTCTGTCCGCGAACGTGCGCCGAAGCGAGCCGGAGCCAGCCGAAAGCACGCGGAGAGTCGAGCTACAATAGGCTCGTTCTCTTGGAATTACTTGGTTCTGGTCGTTGGGCCTGACGGCTAAGGGTGCGCTCATAACCCAAAGGTCGGAGGTTCAAATCCTCCCCCCGCTACCAGCTTTCATCCGAATGCACGACACGACGAGGCCGCGGAAGCGGCCTCGCTCTTTTTGGGGCGGGCCGCGCGCTGGCCGCGAGCGCCGCGGGAGGTCGCGTGGCGAATCGTCTGGCGCGTGAGTCGAGCCCCTACCTCCTGCTCCACAAGGACAACCCGGTCGACTGGTACCCGTGGGGCGAGGAGGCCTTCACCCGGGCCCGGCTGGAGGACAAGCCGATCTTCCTCTCGGTCGGCTACTCGACCTGCTACTGGTGCCACGTGATGGAGCGCGAGAGCTTCTCGGACCCCGAGATCGCGCGCCAGCTCAACGAGGGCTTCGTCTGCATCAAGCTCGACCGCGAGGAGCGGCCGGACGTCGACGAGATCTACATGGGCGCGACGCAGCTCATCACGCGCTCCGGCGGCTGGCCCAACTCGCTCTTCCTCACGCCCGAGCTCAAGCCCTTCTTCGCCGGAACCTACTTCCCGCCGCAGGACGCGCACGGCCGGCCGGGCTTCCCGCGCGTGCTGTCGAGCCTGCGCCAGGCGTGGCTGTTCCGCAGGCCGGAGCTGCTGCAGCAGGCGGACATCGTGGCCCAGGCGATGGAGCAGCAGCTCGCGCCGCGCGGCCTCCGCGCCAGCCTGCCGGGCCCCGAGCTCGCCGCGAGCGCGCAGACGGCGCTCGCCTCGCGCTTCGACCCGCGCTGGGGCGGCTTCGGCAACGCGCCGAAGTTCCCGTCGCCTGCCAACCTCTTCTTCCTGCTCGAGCGTGCGGCTTTGGACCAGGACGCGGGCGAGATGCTGGTCTTCACGCTCGACGCCATGGCGCGCGGCGGCCTCATGGACCAACTCGCCGGTGGCTTCCACCGCTACTCGACCGACGAGGCCTGGCTCGTCCCGCACTTCGAGAAGATGCTGTACGACAACGCGGCGCTGGGGCGGCTCTACGCCGAGGCAGCGCCGCTCGCGCCCGAGGCCGGCTTCGAGCGGATCGCGCGGTTCACGCTCGACTTCGTGCTGCGCGAGCTGACGGGCGACGCCTTTGGCTTCCTCTCGGCGATCGATGCCGAGACGGGCGGCCACGAGGGCGCCTACTACACCTGGACCGCGGCCGAGCTCGACCGCGCGTTGCCAGGCAAGGACGGCGAGCTCTTCCGCGCGGTCCACGGGATGGCGGGCGATCCGACGTTCGAGGCCGATCGCTACGTGGTGTTCCTGCCGGCGCCCTACGCCGATCAGGCCGAGGCGGCAGGCATCTCCACGGCCGAGCTGATGCAGACGGTCGAGGTGCAGCGGCGAGCGCTGCTGGCCGTGCGCAACGAGCGCGAGCGCCCGCTCGTCGACGACAAGGTGCTCGCCGACTGGAACGGCCTCATGATCGGCGCGCTCGCGCGCGCGGGTGCGCTCCTGCGCGAGCCGCGCTACACCGCGGCCGCGGGGCGCGCGGCGCGCTTCCTGCTCGAGAAGCTCGTGGACGAGCCGACGGGCACGCTGCTGCACGTCTGGCGGGACGGCCAGGCGCGGGTGCCGGCGCTCCTCGACGACTACGCCTTCCTCGTCGAGGGGCTGCTCGAGCTGCACGCCGCGACGGGCGAGGTGCTCTGGCTCGATCAGGCCGTCCGCCTCGGCGAGGAGCAGGAGCGGCGGCTGGCGGACGCCGAAGGCGGCGGCTACTACGCCGCCGGTGCGGACCCGCGGCTGCTCGTCCGCGCCAAGCCGGCCTACGACGGCGCGGTCGCATCCGGCAACGGCGTCGCGGCACAGAACGCGGTCGAGCTCGCGCGGCGCACCGGAGATCCCGTTCACCGGGAGCGAGCCACTGCCGCGCTCGAGGCGTTCGCCGGGGCCATGGGCGAGGCGCCGCTCGGACACGTCACGCTGATCCGCGCGCTCGAGCGCCTGCGCGCGCTTCCGGAGCTTCCGGCCAGGGCGAGCGCGGCCGCGGCGGCCGCCGACACCAAGCCCGCCGAGACGCCGGGGGAGGCGCTCGAGGCGGAGGCTTACGAGGCCGTCGCGATCGACGCACGGCTCGGCTCGAGCGAAGACGACGACTGGAAGCCGTTCAAGGTCGAGCTGGAGGTGCGCAAGGGCTGGCACGTAAACGCCAACCCCGCCGCTCCAGGCCTCGTGCCCGTGACGGTCAAGGGAGTAGTGGGGAGCGTGCGCGGCGTCCGCTATCCCGCGGGCGCGCCGTGGGACGGAGGCGGCGGGGCCGTGCCGGTGTATACGGGCCGCGTGGTGATCGAGGGCGAGATCGAGCGGAAGAGCGGAGGCGCGGCCGGCGTCGAGGTGACCTACCAGGCCTGCGACGACCAGCGCTGTCTGCCGCCGGTCGGTCGGATCGTCCGCCTGCGATGAAGGTCCTCGATCCGGCCTGGGTCGGGCGCTCGCACTCGCTCTTCATCTGCGCGCAGGCCGACGACGTGGTGCTCGGCTGCCCGGCGCGCCTGCTGGCGGAGGCGCAGAGCGGCCGGCGCACGCTCGTGCTCGCGCTCTTCGGCGCCGCGGGGACCGAGACGAGCGCGTCGCAGGCGCTCCGCGAGCTCGGGGCCGACTACGCGGCGGCCGGGCTCGAGCCCGCGCGCGCGCGCGGCTCGAAGCCCCCGAGCTACGCGCACGCCACGCCGCGCAGCGCGGAGGACGAGGCCGTGGGGCTCGCGGCGGCGAGCCTGCTCGCGGACGCCGTCCCGCGCATCCAGCCGCTGCACGTGTACGCCCCGCTCGGCCTCGGCCCGTCGCTCGACAACCAGATCGCCTACGAGGCGTCGCTGCGCGCCTTCGGCAGCGAGGCCGGCCGCAACGTGTTCCTCTACGAGGAGCGCCCCGAGGCGTTCGTGCCGGGTGCGGTGCGAACGCGGCTGGCGCTTCTCGGTGCGCGGCTCGCGCCCGGCGCGGCGAAGCTCGCGGAAGGCGCAGGCATCCTGCGCCACGTCTGGCGCAGCACCGAGAGCGGGAGCCTGCGCGGCGAGCGGACGACGCTCGGGGAGCGTCTTTCGGCGCGGGTCGAGACGTGGCGCCGGCACCGGCTGGCGGCGCCCTGGAACCCGCTGCGGGCGCTGGGGCCGAGGCTCCACCCCGTGGTGCACCACGGAGACGAAGACGCGCGCGGGCGCGCCCAGGCGGCCGCCGACGGGCTGCTGCCGCTCGACCACAAGGGGCGCAAGCGCGCGGCCCAGCGCTTCAACGCGCGCGCGGCCGCGCTCGCGAAGCAGCTGGGCAGCGTCTACCACGCGGAGCGGCTGTGGCTGCTGCTGCCGTCGCACGACGGCCTGCCCGAGGTGCAGCACCCGCTCGAGGGGCCATGATCGCCGCGATCGCCTTCGCCGCCGCCGCGTCGAAGGCTCCGCTGCGCATCGACTTGCGCGCGCTCGAGCGCACCCGGGTGGTGGCGGCCGCCGACCGCTACCTCGCCGAGCCGCCCGTCACCGTGACGGCCGCCGCGTCGCCCCGCAGCGCGGGCGGGCCGCACGACTACTTCTCCGAGGCCGACTACTGGTGGCCCGACCCGCGGGACCCGAACGGACCGTACGTCCAGCGCGATGGCCTCAGCAACCCCGACACCTTCGACGCGCACCGCCGCGCGCTGCGGCGCCTGAGCGTCCAGGTGCCGGCGCTCGCCGCCGCCTTCGTCCTGACGGGCGAGCGCCGCTACGCCGCCCACGCGGGGCGGCACCTGCGCGCCTGGTTCGTGGACCCGGCGACGCGGATGAGCCCGCACCTGCTCTACGCGCAGGCGATCCGCGGGCGCGTCAGCGGCCGCGGCACCGGGATCATCGACACGCTGCACCTGGTCGAGGTGGCGCGGGCGGTCGAGGCGCTCGCCGCGTCCGCCGAGCTCGAGCCTGCCGAGCGCGGGCAGCTGCGGCAGTGGTTCGGCGACTACGTCCGCTGGCTGACGACCCACGAGTACGGCATCGCCGAGCGCGACGCCAGGAACAACCACGCGACCTGCTGGGTGCTGCAGGTCGCGGCGTTCGCGCGGCTCGCGGGGCGCGAGGACCTGGTGCGCGACTGCCGCCTGCGCTTCAAGACGCTGCTGCTCGAGCAGATGGCGGCGGACGGCAGCTTTCCGCAGGAGACGCGGCGCACCAAGCCGTACGCGTACTCGCTCTTCAACCTCGAGGCGCTCGCCGCTATCGCCCAGCTGCTCAGCACCCCGGACGACGACCTCTTCTGCCACTCGCTCGCGGACGGCCGCGGGCTGCGGCGCGCGATGGACTTCATGGTCCCGTTCGTGCGCAGCCGGGAGCGCTGGCCGTACCCGCCCGACGTCATGTACGACGCGGCGTGGCCGATGCGACAGAGCAGCCTGCTGTTCGCCGGGCTGGCGTTTCGCGAGCCCGCGTGGCTTGCGCTGTGGTCGACGCTCCCCGCCGACTCGGCGGTGGAGGAAGTGGTGCGGAACTTCTTCGTGCGTCAGCCTCTGCTGTGGGTGACGGCGCCGTCCGCGGAGTAGAGTCCCTCGAGCGCGCGCCAGCGCTCGGGGTCCTGGAGCCAGAGCGTGTTCAGGTAGGTGCGCACCTGGTCGGCGGGGAACGCGCGAAGCTCGGCGAGCGCGCCACGCGCGCTCTCCGCAGCGACCGGCGGCAGCGAGTCGGCCTCCTCCTTGAGGATGCCGTCCTCGTGGGGCAGCTGCAGCCCGTCGAGGAACGCCCGCAGCAGCGCGCGCCGGTCGGCGAGGTGGAGACCGACGAGCAGCCCCTGGGAGAGGGGCTCGCCGGGGTCCAGCACGGTCGCGAGGATGCGGGCCTGGGCGTCGGGCGCGAGCGCACGCGCCGCCTGCGGCCGCAAGTGACGCGCCCTCACGAGCGCGCCGATCGCGGCGCCCAGGAGCTCGGGCGGCGGCTCCGCGAAGAACGCGGCAGCGGCGAGCTGCCGCTCGTCGGGCCCGAGGCTCTTCCAGAGGCGCGTCGCGGTGCTGTGGAACGACATCCCGGCGATGAGAGCACAGAAGCACCCGCGACACCAGCGCGCGCGGCCCCTGCTACCATGCTCGGCGTGGCGCGCGAGTGCCTGACGGACGCCCAGCTCGCTCGGCTCCGCGACAGCCCGCCGGGCGAGGCACCGCAGGAGCTGGCACGGCACCTGGCGGCCTGCGAGCGCTGCCAGTCGCGCGCACTCTTCGGATCGGCGCGGCCAGCGGGAGCGAAGCGCGAGCCGCCCCGAATGCCGTCGCTGCGGCGTTCGCTGCTGCTGCTCGCGTTCGTGCTCCTGGCGATGGCCGCGTTCTTCTGGTCGCTCGGCCAGCTGACCGGCCGCGGCGCCCAGTAGCCTTCAGGCGGGCGAGTCGACCGGGACGAGCGCGCCGGTCGTCGGCGCCGAGTCGCTCGACAGCAGGAACGCCACGACGCGCGCGATCGCGTCGGGCGACGTCCAGCCGGCCGTGTCCGCGCCCGGCATCGCGTCGCGGTTCGCCTTCGTGTCGATCGTCCCGGGCAGCACCGCGTTGACGCGCACGCTTCCGCGGTTCTCGAGCGCGAGCACGCGCACGAGCGCGTGCAGCGCCTGCTTCGACACGGCGTAGGCCGCCATCCCCGCCCCGCCGGTCTCGGCCGCGCGCGAGCCCACCGCGACGATCGCGCCCTTGCGCTCGCGCAGCGCCGGCAGCGCGGCGCGGCAGACGTTCGCGGCCGAGTCCAGGTTGGCGCGCAGCATGCGCGACCACTCGTCGCCCGGCGCGGCGTCGAAGCTCGCCCCGCCCGCCCAGCCGCCCGCGACGAGCGCGACGCCGTCCAGCCCGGAGAGCGCCTGCGTCGCGCGCTCCACGGCCGCGCGCGCCGCGTCCGGCTCGGAGAGCTCGGCCTCGATGCCGACGAGCGCGTCGCCGGCGCTGGCGCTGCGCTCGAGCGCCCGCCACTCGGCCTCGCGCCTGTAGCTGACCGCGACGCGCGCGCCGTCCGCGAGCAGCCTGCGCGCGACGGCGCGGCCGAGCGCACCCGTGCCGCCCGTCACCAGCACGGCGCGCGGTGCGCTCACGCTTTGTCCGCCTCGAGCTCGCGCCACGAGTGGCCGGGCTCGGCGCTTTGGCTCGTCGGCAGCCCCTTCGGGCCCCAGCCGGGATCGAGCGGCGACGAGCCCGTGAAGCCCGACTGCTGCAGCGCCAGGTTCGTGAAGCCGGCCTGCTCGAGAAGCGAGACGGCCTGCGTCGAGCGGCCCGCGGTCTTGCAGCCCACGACGAGCGGCGCGTCCTTCGGGAAGCGGCGCTCGACGGCCGCCAGGAAGCCGGAATTGGGACGGCCGCCGGTCGGCCCCAGATGGAGCAGCGGCACGTTGTAGGCGCCCTCGGGGTGGCCGGCTTCGAACTCGGGCACCGAGCGCACGTCGAGGTAGGCGTAGCCCTGAGCGCGCATGAGCTCGAGGGCCTGTTCGGGCGACACGCGTCTCGTGGCCATGCGGGAATCCTCCACCCGCGGTTATAGCACGGCGTCTTCGAGCACCCGGGCGACGCCCTCGCGGAACTCGGCGGGCGGTGTCAGCAGGCTCAGGACGAGGTAGGCCTCGGCGGGGAAGTCGAAGAAGTAGCCCGGATGCACGAGCACGTCGCGCGTCTCGAGCAGGCGCAGGACGCGCTCCTCCTCGCTCGCCGTCGCCGGCACGCGCAGCACCGCCGACCAACCGCCCTCCGGCTCGAGCAGCGTGACGGGCGTCGGCGCGGACAGCGCGGATCGCAGCAGGCGGAGGTTCTGCACGACGCGCGCGCGAATCGGGGCCTGCAGCTCGACGAGCCGCGCGAGCAGCGCCGGCGCAGCCACCTGCACGGGCGTCGAGACCGACAGGAAGGTGTCGGCTACCAGCTCGAGCCGCTCGAGCGCCGCCGCGCGCAGGCGCTCGGGACCCGAGACCGCCGTCCAGGCGAGCTTGAGCTGCGGCAGGCCGCAGCTCTTGGACAGCCCGCCGAGCGTGAACGCGAGGGCGTCTGCGTCGCGGGCCGCGCTCGGCGCCCGGCGCGCGTCGTCGCGCAGCGCGAAGTCGGCGAACACCTCGTCCGAGACGAGTGCGATACCGTGCGCGGCGCAGAGCGCGTCGAGCGCCTGGAGCTCCGCGCGCTTCAGGAACGAGCCCGTCGGGTTGCCGGGGCTCACGACGACGATCGCGCGCGTGCGCGCGCCGATCGCGGCAGCGACAGCGGGGAGGTCGACGTGCCACTCGCCGTCGTGGACGAGCGGGTAGCGGCGGACGGCCACGGACTCGAGCGCGCCGAGGAACTCGAAGAGCGGATAGCCGGGCCGCGGCACCAGCACCTCGTCTCCCGGGTCGCAGAGCAGCTTGAACAGGAAGGCGTAGGCCTCGCTGGTGCTGGCCTGCAACAGGATCCGGCCGGGGTCGAGCGGGGCGCCGCGCCGCGCGAAGTCGCTCGCGACGGACGCCCGGGCAGGCTCGAGGCCGAAGGGGGCGGGATCGTAGCGAAGCGCCTCGTCCCGCGCGAGCGGCTCGAGCAGCCGCGCGGCGTCGGGCAGCCCGGCGCGCGTCGGGTTCGTGAGCGTCAGGTCGAGGATCGGCGCCCCCTCCGAGCGCCGCGCCGCGAGCCGCTTGGCGAGCCGATTCGGCCGCAGATCGAAGCGCGTGCGCTCGGAGAACGGCCCGGAGGGCATCGCGCGCATCCTAAACCAGGAGCTGCAGCATCCCGGGGGGGTTGACTCCGCGGGGGCGCGACCCCTAGCCTGTCGGGCGAATGACCCGCGCTCACGTCGCGCTCGCGCTCCTGTTCGTCGCCGCCTGCGGCGGAGGACCGGCGCGCCAGGCCTCCTCGAGCGGAGCCGAGCCCGCCGCCACGCCCGACCCCGCGCGCCCCCTGCCGCTGCCGCTGCCCGACGTGGTCGCGCGCGTCAACGGCCAGCCGGTCCTGATCGGCCAGATCCTCCCGATCGCCAAGTCGACGCTCGAGAAGTGGCGAGACGGCGAGCGCGAGCGGCACAAGCCCGAGGCGCTGCGCGGCGCGCTCGACCGCTTCATCGACCGCGAGCTGCTGCTGCAGGAGGCGCTCGCGCGCGGGATCAAGGCGGACACGCGCCAGGTGGAGTGGAGCTACGACCAGGCCCGCAGCGAGCACAAGGACGACGATGAGTGGGCGGCCTACCTGATCGTGCACGGCACGGACCCGCAGACCTTCAGGGCGGAGCTGCGCGCCCAGCACACCGTGGCGGCGCTGCTGGCCGACGAGGCGCGCAACGTCGCGATCTCGGAGCAGGAGCTGCGCGCCGCCTACGACGCCGACCCGATGTCGTTCGCGGCCGCAGGCGCAGCGACCGCTCCCGCCTTCGACGACGTGCGCTCCGAGGTGGAGAAGGCCCTGCGGCGCTCGAAGCTGGAGGAGGTCCAGGCGGGCCTGCTCCGGTCGCTCCGGTCGCGGGCGCGCATCGAGACCTACCTGTGACGCCGGTGGCGCGGCTTCAGCGCTCGAGCGGCGGCGTCGCGGTCCGCACCGCGGGCAGCTGGTCCGCGGTCGACACGCGGTTGCGACCGCCGGCCTTCGCCGCGTAGAGCGCGCGGTCGGCGAGGTCGACCAGGTCCTCGGGCCGCAGCGTGGGGTTCGGCACGACGCTGGCGACGCCCAGGCTCACGGTCAGGAACGGGCCCACGCCCGAGGCGCGGTGGTCGATCTGGAGCTCCTCGACGTTCGCGCGCATGCGCTCGGCCAGCATGCGGGCGCCTTCGGGGTCGGTGTCGACGAGCAGCGCTATGAACTCCTCGCCGCCGTACCGCGCCACGAGGTCGGCCGGGCGATTGAGCGCCTCCTCCATCGACTGCGCCACGCGGATCAGGCACTCGTCGCCCGCCTGGTGGCCGTAGCTGTCGTTGAAGCGCTTGAAGTAGTCGATGTCGCAGAAGAGCAGCGAGAGCAGCGACTCGTCGCGCACCGCGCGCCGCCACTCCTGGCGCAGCAGCGCGTCGAAGCGGCGGCGGTTCGCGATCTGGGTGAGCGTGTCGAGCGCCGAGAGCCGCTCGAGGTCGCGGTTGCGCTGCTCGAGCTGGCGCCGCGTCTCCGTGAGCTCGCGGTTCTTGACGTCCATCTCGTCGGCCTGCGCCCGCAGCTTCAGGTTGGCCGAGACCAGTCGCTCGAGGTCGTGGCGGGCGCGGTCAGAGAAGACGCGCAGGAGCGCCAGCAGCGGCCCCGGGATCGAGGACAGGTGCTCGGCAAAGGCCGCCTCGGGGATCTCGAGCACGAGCGTGTCGTCGAGCGCGCGCAGCGTCGCCGAGCGCTCGCGCGACTCGAGGAGGGCCATCTCGCCGAAACAGTCGCCGGGGCGGCCGACCGCGACCTGCTTGCCGCCCTTGGAGACGACCAAATTTCCGGACAGAACCACGTACATCGCGCGCCCGAGCTCGCCCTCGTGGCAGAGCGCCTCGCCAGGCACGAGGCTCACCTCCATGCACGTGTCCAGGAGCGTGTGCAGCCTCTCGTCCGGAAGGGACTCCAGCAGCCGCGTGCGCCGGAGCAGGGCCAGCTTATCCGCGAGCTCCACGACCGCTCAGGCCCCCTTCCGGCACTCGGGCGCCGACTCCACGCGCTGCTTGCACGGAAGCAGCCGCTCGGCAGCCAAGGCCATCGCGCGATTCTAGCAGTAGCCGAAGGTCGCGCCGTTGTCGCGATTGTGTTGTGCCTTTTATATACGTCCCGGCGTTTGTGGAGGTAAGTTATCGCTATATATCCATACTGTATGCTGGGCAGCGTGGTAGCGGTGCCGCTGCTCGCGCGGTGCAGGGCTCGAGATTCCGCGGCTATCATCGTCGGAGCACCGAGGAAGCGAGTCGGGTCTGGTGACCTGCGCGGCCTTCAAAGCCGTCCGGCTCCGGGCTGACCCCCGGAGCGGTGGGTTCGATTCCCATTCGCTTCCGCCATCGTGTGCTGAGCGACAAGGACTTCCGCTCCTACGGCAGCAGGAGTGTCCCCGAATTGTCTGTCCCTCTTCGACGTTGCGGACCTTCGGTTGAGAGGAAAGGTAGCGGTGAGCCAGGGTGAAACCTGCGGCCTCGGCCTCGCCAACGATGTGGTACCGGTCGAGCATCGAGCGCGTCTGGTGGCCGCTGATCTTCATGGCGACGGAAGGGTCAACGCCCGCCCTGATGAGGTTTCGGACAGCGGAGCGGCGGAGGTCATGGAAGATCCGGTCGGGGGGCAGCTTCGCGGCCGCAAGAGCCTTACGCCAGAGCTTGTCGAATGATTTGAATGGCCGTCCGAACTGGCCCTTGCTCGTCCAGTGGAAGATGAAGGCTGGGGCTACGGCCAGCTGCTCGTAGCTGCGCGCAGGGCGCGCATTCGAGCTCCTCACGCGCATCGACATGGGCGAGACGCTGTTCGTGACGCCGGCCATCTCGCGGGGCACGCTCTACGTCCGCACGCGCGAGCACATCTACGCGATCTCGAAGCGAACGGCGGCAGACCGCTAGAGGCCGGCTAGGTCGCTCAGAATATCAGGCGGATGCCAAGCTGTATCGTCCTCGGGTCGCGGGCCGCTGTGAATTGCCCGAAGTTGCCCGGGGGCGTGGCGCTCAGGATCTTGGTCACAGTGGCTGGATCCCCCGTGTCGAAGACCACGTTCTCCGCGTTGTAGAACGTGTTCAACCCCGTGAAGTTCACCGTGTCGAAAAGGTTGTACACCTCGAAGCGGAGCTGGAGCTTCAGCCTCTGGCCCAGATGGATGTTCTTGTAGAGCGACGCATCGGCCTGGAACAGGCCCGGGCCGTTGCAGATGTTGCGACCGGTATTGCCGTTCGTGCCGATCTCGAAGCCGTCGAGTGTGAATGCCGCCGGGTTGATCCACTGCAGCTCGTTCGCGGTGCTCACCGTGCAGGGCTGGCTCACGACCCGGTTCGGTGTCTGCAGCTGGGCATAGCCGGTGCCCCCAGACCATTGAGCCCCGGCACCCAGGCCCCGACCGAGACGGGGTAGCCCGAGCCCGCCTGGACGATGGTGGCAAATTCCCAGTCGCCGAGAACGTTCCTCACGAAGGATGACTTGTCCTGCAGGGTCGGGAGTGCCAGCACGAGGCTTGCGTTGACCTGCGCGAGATCGACACCAAGCCGATCCTGGCGGCGGCGGTCACCGGGCGGTGCTCGCGCTCGCGTACACCTGGTCCAAGGCGATCTCGACCGGGCTGCTGGACAGCTTCGACGGCTCTTTGCTCTACACCGACAGCACCCAGCCGAGCCCCGGCCGAACCGGCTGTTGAGCGCGACCTGCAGGCCGTGGTAGATCGAGTTGCGGTCGTGCTGCGAGAGAGCGATGTCGCCGTTGCCAATGCCGGTGATGCCGTCGAGCGGCCGGAGGGCCGCATCGCCGGTCCGGGCGTAGGCCAGGCGATTCTCGGGGGGTACCTCGTTCAGGTTGGTCTGCCCCAGAAGGCCAAGGCCCCTGCTGCCCACGTAGGCCAGCTCGACCAGTGTGTTACGGAAGACCTCGTGCTCGAGCGTAACGTTCCATTGCCAGTAGTGGGCGTTGCCCGCCGTCGTGTCCAGTGCCGCGCCAGGCGCTCCATATTCGGGGGCCACCTCCCCGACTACCGGCGCGTTGGAGTCGAGCCTGCGGGTGACCGCGGCGGTCCCCGAGATGGGCGGGTTCAGGCCCAGTCCCAGCTCCGTGCTCACCCGCTCACGCTCGTAGAAGAGGCCCACGCCGCCGCGGATGGCTGTGTTGCCGTCGCCGAAGACGTCCCAGGCGACGCCGAGACGCGGCGCGAACCATAGGAACTTCACCGGCACGAGACTCCGGGTGGGGGCGCCCCTTCCACCCTCGAGCCCCAGGCCCCGACACGGGTTCGCCCCGGGCGGGTACTCCATGCCGTTGCAGGGAGAGTTCCCGAGGGCCGGGTCGACTGCGTCCAGGACGAAGTTCGCCTGCTGGTCGTCGGCCATCCACGGTGGTTCCAGGTGGCTGACGCGCAGGCCGAAGTCCGCCGTCACGCGGGGAGTGACCTTGAAGGAGTCGGCCACATAGAGCTCCAGGTCCCTCCAGCGCTGCTTCACGCTCTTGCTGGAAACCTCGAGGCAGGCACGAACTCGGCCGGTTACGCCTTCACTGGACGGGAATGGGATCCAGAGGCAGAGCTCTATTACTACAGAGCGCGATACTACGATCCCGTTGTGGGTAGATTCACTGCCAAGCGAGACAGGATCGTCGCGATGTGGTGGTCGCTGCCACGGTCGAGCAGATGGCTCGCGAAGCCGGCGCCAGGGTCGTGATGGCCGATGATGTGGCTGTCGAGGACCACCCCGAAGGGATGCTCCTGAGGGCCTCATGGACCTGTTGGCGCAGTCTGAGCATGCGGTCATCCGTGCCGCACGCGGGCTGCCTTGGCCGTCAAGCGCTCGAAGGGCGAGCAGTACACTCGCCGGGCGCCACTTGGCTTCTGCTTCGAGGGACGCCGGCTAATCGAGGACTCCGAGGAGCGCGGACCCGGGCCTGAGACGGGGCTGGCTCACGAGCCGAGCGGTTTTCCCCGCTCGTGCAAACCGCCTGGGGACTAGAATGCCCCAGCGAGCGAAGCCCAGGCCGGATCCAGGATCCGGAGGGGGATCGATGTCACAGCGGACGCTGTACTTGACAGCCCTCTTTGGCCTCATGCCTTGGCCCGCTCTCGCTCAGGGCATGACCGCCGCGATACGCGGCACGGTCACGGACCAGAGCCACGCCGTGATCACAGGGGCCGAAGTCACGGTGCGGGGAGAAGCCACCGGCTTTACCCGTTCCATGCGTACGAACTCGGCGGGAGTCTACTCCTTCACGGATTTGCCGGTGGGCAGCTACGCCATCGAGGTCACGTTCCCCGGCTTCAAGTCGGCGGCCGTTCGAAACGTCGGTCTGGACGTCGCCGACGTGCGCCCCTCGACCTCCAGCTCCGCCCGGCGAGATCCCGAGAGGTCAACGTCGTGGCCGACGCCGCTTGCAGTGAAGACGGTCGGGCGGCGAGGTCGCCGGCCTCATCACCGGCGACCAGGTCCGCGAGCTGCCCCTGAACGGCCGCAACTTCCTCCAGCTCGCGATCCTCATGCCCGGCGTCAGCGCCCGCCGACTCCTGAACTCAAGGACAAAGGCCTCTTGAGCCGGCTCGGACCTGTCGGTGAGCGGCGCCGCAGCGACCGCGAATCTCTGGACGGTGGACGGCGCCAACAACAACGACTCGGATCCAACCAGCACGATCCTGGTCTCGCCGTCCGTCGACGCCATCGAGGAGTTCAAGGTCCACCGCAACAGCTACGGCGCCGAGTACGGCCAGGCCGGGGGCGCCCAGATCAACATCGTCACCCGGGGCGGGACGAACGAGTTCCACGGCACGCGCTACTACTTCGGCCGCAACGACGCCCTGATCCGACGCACTACTTCCTGGCGCAGGCGGGGCAGCCCAAGGACCGGCTGCGCTACCACGACTTCGGCTTGACCTTCGGCGGGCCCGTCGTGAAGGACAAGCTCCATTTTTTCGCCTCGCAGGAGTGGAACCGGAACGAGCGCGGCACGGTGCGCACGGCCCTCGTGCCCACGGCGGCGGAGCGCACGGGGGACTTCAGCGGTCCCGCCATCCGCGGCTGCACTGCTCGCCTACCACCCCATCGATCCCGCTCACGGGCGAGCCGTTCCCCGGGCAACCGCATCCCGCTCAACCGCCTGAGCCCAGGCGGGCTGCTGCTACTCGCAGCTCTACCCGCTACCCAACACGCGCCCGGAGCGGGGACCTGCAACAACTGGGTCACCTCCCTGAACACGCCGATCAACTGGCGCGAGGAGAACCTCCGCGTCGACTGGCAACCCGGGCAGCCGCCCGGCTGATGCGCGCTACACCCAGGATAGCTGGAGAACAACTCGCCCAGCGCCAGGCCCAGCTCTGGGGCGACGATGCCTTCCCGGCCGTGGACTCGAACTGGAACCAGCCCGGCCAAGTCCCTATGGTCCAGCTCACCCACAACCTCGGCTCCACCGCCGTCAACAGCCTGACTTCTCCTACTCCGCGAACAAGATCACGATCACTCGCGGCGGGGACGACCCAGGGCTGAACAGCCAGATCATCGCCGCCATCCCCTCCGTCTTCCCGTTGAGCGGAAGGAGTACGGCACCGACATCGGCCACCCGGTCTTCTGGGGCGGCGCCGGCTACGACGCTCTTGGAACGAGGCGCCCTTCCGCAACAACCAGGACCTTTTCGTCCTCAAGGACGACTACTCGGCGGTGTTCGGCAAGCACTTCTTCAAGGCTGGCGTCCTCGCCAGCACCAACAAGAAGAACGAGGACACCATCGGCAACGGCTCCGCGGAGAACTCGCAGTTCTGGGGCCCGCACCGGTCTCCTCGGCTCGGACGCCACCACCGGCAACATCCTCGCCGACTTCCTGCTGAAGGACATGACGTTCGGCTTCAGCGAGAACTCAGGCTCCCGCACCAGGTGCCGCAGCGCTGGAAGGACCTCGAGTTCTACGTGTCCGACTCCTGGAAGGTCCGCCCGCGGTGACCGTCGACTACGGCGTGCGCTACTCCATCTGCTTCAACCCCTACACCGCGGACGACAGCCTGACGAGCTTCGATCCGGCCCGCTTCGACCCCGCCCTTGGCAACGACCCCTGCAATGGCCTGATTGTGGTGCCGGGTACCAATCTCTGCCGCGCCGCCGGGTTTCGCCGGCGGAACGCCCGGGCCCAACCGCTCCCTGGTCAAGAACGAGGCCGCGCTCCTGCCCCTCGCCTCGGTGTGGCCTGGGACGTCTTCGGCACGGCAAGACCTCCGTGCGCCTCGGGCTCGGACGAGTTCTTCCTTCGCGAGCCCCTGCGCCGGCCTCGCTCTCGCGCGAACCCGCCTTTCGCGCGACCAATCGGATCCGCCGGCTCGACACCAACGAAGAGCCCTCGAAGGGCGCTTCACGACAACGCCGGCGCACCTAGCTACGGCCGCGAGGTGAAGGGGCTCGTGCCGAACAACTGGCAATGGAACCTGTCCCTCGAGCAGCGGCTCTGGCGCAACGCCAAGCTCGAGGTGAGCTACGTCGGCACCGAGGCCTCCACCTGCCCCGCGTCTCCACGTCGAACCAGGTGGGGCCGGGCGACGGCGATGGGAACGGCGTGCGGACCGCCTGGACTACGTGCGCAGCCGCGACGACCCCGCGGCCCTCGCTGCGCTGCGCCCCTTCGGCGTTTTCGGCGACCTCGACATGCTCCGTTTCGGGAACAGCGGCAGCTCGATCTACCACGCCTTGCAGGCGCAACTGCTCAGCCGGTTCGGGCACGGCTCGCAGTTCCAGGCCTCGTACACCTGGTCGCGGCTGATCGGCAACGTCAACCTGGACGTGAGCGACTCCCAGAACCCCGCGCTGGACCGTGGCCTCTCGCCCCTCTCGCGCAAGCACATGTTCAACGCCAGCCTGGTGCTCGGCCTGCCCGGCTTGGAAGGCCGGTCGGGCGTCGTGCGGCAGGCGTTTGGCAGCTGGGAAATCGCGACCATCGTGGCGGCTTCTTCGGGCCAGCCGCTCACCATCTTCACCGGCGACGTGCCCGAGGTGGGCGGCGTCTCGGGCACTGGCTTCACCGGCAACCAGCGCCCCAACCGCGTCCCCGGCCAGCCCTGCCGAGCCACGAGCGGACCCCGTGAGCAGTGGCTCAATCCCTCCGCATTCACCCTCACGGGCTTCGAGCTGGGCACCTTTGGCGATGCCGGTCGGGGCATCTGCGAGGGCCCCGGCATCTTCCAGGTGGACCAGGCCCTCTACAAGAACTTCAAGCTGGGCAAGAAGGTGCGGCTCCAGGTGCGGGCCGAGGTCTTCAACGTTTTCAATCAGACCCAGTTCCTGGGCGTCAACACTGCCATGAACCCGACCCGCGTCAGTCTGGACGCCCCGCTGGCGAGCGCCACGAGGATCACCGGCTTCGAGCTGCCGGCTAACTTCGGCCAGGCGACGAATGCTCGCGACGCGAGGCAAGCGCAACTCGGCGTAAAGCTGATCTTTTGAAAACCCCGAGCCTCCCTCACTGGAAGTTCGTAATCAGCAGGTCCTCGGTTCAATCCCGAGCGCCCCTTGGAGCGTGTCCGGGAGGTCCTCTCGACACGCGCCGGGGGGAGTTGACCTCGTGACCTCTCACGTTGTCCGCGAGGTCATCGAGCGCAGTCTGGATTCGATTCGAGCGTGACCTCGGTCGCAAGCCCGGATCGGGCCTGCCGGCAAGTACGACCGCCACCCGATTCTCGGCACCGCTGCGTGTGATATTGCAGACGGTTCTATTTTCACTGGTTGGTCTGTGTTGAGCTCAGGGAAAATCTACGTCCAATGCGTAAATTTCCTTCGTGCCCAAGTTGCGAGTGAAAAGACGAGAATTGTCTGGGGCTTGACCAGCCCAAGCGTCCCCCGAATCGCCACCATAACGCTGCAGTCCCTGCAGGCTGAAGATGTCCTCGGGATGGTTAACACCTACCATCACGCGACGGCAGCTCGGATGATCAGCGTTTAGATGGTCGTAGTAGACGTAACGACTGTCCCCGGTCCAACTCGGATAAGCCAAGCGATCCGGATCAGTCACCCAGTCGGACCACTCTTGAGTTTTGAAATCATAAAGCACTAGCTTCTTAGAATCGACAGACATTGCTGCCAAATATCGGCCATCGGGAGACCATCGCGGGCTGAACAATCCCTTCGAACCCGGCAGCGTGGAAGCTTGGCGGGTCTTCAAGTCCACGATCTGAATATCCCGGTTTCCGCCATGGCTGTCGCGCGCAAAAGCAAGCCGCGTTCCGTCGGCTGACCAGGTGGGATCTTCTTCCGCGACATCTTCCGGCAACAGTTCCTCCGCCGATCCACCCTGGGCTGGAATCAGAAAGATTTTCCCAGTCTCATCCGACAGCGAACCACGGTAGGCTATCTGTGTTCCATCTGGGGACCAGCTCGGCAATGCGGTCCCGCCCGCTAAATCGGTGGTTCTGAAAGTCAGCTGGAGCCGTTCACTGCCATCGACCCGGCTGCGCCAGAGGGTCCCATCTGGCACAGTCGAGTATGCGATCCACTTGCCGTCCCGCGAAAATGTCGCCGACGTAGCCGAGACACCCGGAAGGAAAGGAACAAATTGCTTGGAACCTGCATCGTAGCGGACGAATTCGCTGCGGTTCTGGCCGACTTGCACGAAAAGCTTCCTGCCATCGGTACTGGGCAAAATGTTGTCGTAGTCAAACCACATTGCCCCGGTCGTCAGTTGGGTCGGTACGGCTGAGGCTCTGCGGAAGAGGCCGCCGGATTCGCGGAGGGCAAAGATGTTAGCTGAATTGCTCCAAAACACGAAATAGCGGCCATCGGGCATCCAGCGACCGCAGCAGTTATCCGCGGTCTTGTGCCAGCCCGCCAGCAACTGATGCAGGTTGGAACCGTTGGCGTTTATCTCCCACAACGAGCCCGGCCAGGTCACAGTAAAACGAATGCGGGCTCCATCCGGAGAAAAATATGGGTAGGAAGAACCCCCTCCCACTTGATTCGACGCAGCCAAGCCCTTGAC
This sequence comes from uncultured Acidobacteriota bacterium, assembly GCA_963740655.1. Classification (GTDB taxonomy): domain Bacteria; phylum Acidobacteriota; class Vicinamibacteria; order Fen-336; family Fen-336; genus DATBSL01. Next base: position 109,867 of record CAVUFF010000006.1, on the reverse strand, counting down.
GGACGTTAGAAGGTGCGGTTCGGATCCATCTGACTTCGCCAGGTACAGATCCGAGCCCTTGATGAAAACAAGTTGGCGGCCGTCTGGCGACCATCGGGCAAACCGACCAACCAGGTTACCCAGACGGCGGGGAGAACCAGCCGGCAAAGGCAAAATCCAGAAACCCTCCTCGTTAGTCCCCAGGTGGCGACTGCCCGGGCCGGGCGCGGGAACTGACGTCCGTATAAGAAGCTCAGAGTGGTCGGGCGAAATGTCCAGAATCAGCGGATCGCGTATCTGCGTTGATATGACTGAACTCTCCCCGCCCGCGGCGGATACCTGCGTCAAAACTGGCCTACCATTGAGGAATTGGTCGTAGTAAATGCGAGAACCATCCGTCACGATGCAACACTTTGGCAAGCCATCGTGCGTGATCTGCGTGGTTCCGACCCATCTCGGTGGAGGAATCGGGGAGAAGAAGAACCACCACGCCGCAAGGCCAAGGCTAACTGCTCCTGCCACCGCTAGAAATCCGGCCTTGCGTTTCAGCCTGGTGGAAGGGCCGGGGCCGGTGCTCAGCGGCACCTGGGTCGATCTTCTTCGAGTTTTTGAGTCCCGCTTCAAGCGCTCAAGGTCGGCCCGCAGTTCCGCGGCAGACTGGCAGCGGACCTCGCGATCTTTTTCCAGCGCTTTGTTGATTACCTCTTCCAGCTTGGCAGGAACGGCCGGATTCAAGCGCACGGCGGCGGCCACCGGCGCCCGATTCAAAATCGCCTCGAAGATCACTCCCGAGGTATCGCCACGAAAAGGCCGCAGTCCCGTACACATCTCGTAGAGAACCGCGCCGAAGGAGAAAAGATCCGTGCGCGGATCGAGTTCTTCTCCTCGGACCTGCTCCGGGCTCATGTAAGCCACGGTTCCAATCGCGACTCCGGGACTGGTCAGGCTTTCGACGAGGGTCGCGGTGGGCGCGGAATTTCCCGCCGTCAATTCAGGCTTCAGCGTGAGTTTGGCGACCCCGAAGTCGAGCACCTTCGCCTGACTGCGTGCGGTGACGAAAATGTTTGCCGGTTTGATGTCACGGTGCACGATGCCTTTGCTGTGTGCCGCATCCAGGGCATCGGCGATCTGAATGCCCAAGTCCAGAACCGTGTCGATTTCCAGAGGTCTCCCCGAAACGAGATGCTGGAGAGTGTTTCCCTCCAGCAATTCCATCGCGATGAAGGTGCGCTTCTCGCTCTCGTCAATTTCATAGATGGTACAGATGTTGGGATGGTTAAGAGCGGACGCGGCACGGGCCTCGCGACGAAAACGCACGAGCGCTTGGGGATCGTGAGCTATTTCTTCGGGCAGGAACTTCAAGGCCACGAACCGGCCAAGGCGAGTGTCCTCGGCCTTATACACAACCCCCATGCCGCCGCCACCGAGCCTCTCAATGATGCGGTAGTGCGAAATGGTTTGGCCGACCATGCGCAAGCATGCGACGAGCCGCCTCTTCGTGGCAAGCTCACGATCCGCGCATGGCACCCGCATCCGGGTAGCGAGCCTCGAGTGCCCGGGTGTGTCCTGGCGGCATCCTCGCGCAGCAGGTGCGTTCACGCCCGCCGCGAGCGGGATCAGGCGGCTTTCCCAGAGTAGACGCGTCGTCAGGAGGGCGGGAGCCGCGGCGCCGGCCGCTGACGACGCGGCGACGGCTTCGGCGGCGAACGCGTAGCCGAAGCCGTGGACCGTGCGGATGTAGCGCGGCTCGCGAGCATCGTCGCCAAGGGCTTCGCTCAGCTCGCCGACCAGGCTGTTGAGGGTCGACTCCGAGACGACTCAGGGGCCAGACGCGATCGCGCACCTGCTGCTTCGAGAGCGCGCGCGGGCGTTCGGTCACGAGCAGCTCCAGGAGGTCGAAGGCCTTGCGCGTGAGCGCGACCGGCGCGCCCGCATGCGTGAGCACACGGCGCTCGCCGTCCAGCTCGAAGCCGTCGAAGCAGATGCCCGTCGCTCTTTCGTTCCGCGTCCGCCCTGCGAATTCTGGAGGGCGGGGGCGGCGCTGTAAAGGCCGCGTGTCCGACGAAAATCCGCGGCTTTTCCGGGGACTTCTCTAATCCCTCGGCCGACCTTCAAGACACGAGGGTAAAGCGCCTGGCCAGGCGGCTCCCGAAGCGGATCTCGAGAGGAGTCGCCGATGTCGAAGAAGAGCAGCCGTGCGTCGGGCCTTGCCGTCCTCGCTTCCGCGATCCTCCTCGCCGCCGACCGCACCGACGCCGGCGCTCCACTCACCCTTACGGGTTGGGACGCCCGGGCAGTCAAAACCGCCCGGGCGGGCGCTTTGAGGCGGCTCGAAAGCAAGGAGTGCCAGAGGATCTTCACCGATTTTACGGACACTGATGGCCGCAGCCTCCAGCAGAACCTTGACGAGTGGGGTGCGTCGCCCGCCGAGTACATCGGCCTCATCCCCTTCGTGGACGGCTCCTCGCGCCCGCTCTGCCGCAAGACCACCATCTCGATGGTCGCGAGCCCTGGCGTCCGTCGGGTGTTCGTGTGCAAAGGCTTCGCGGACCTCGCGCTCAGGCAGCCCCGCGTTGCCGAGAGCCTGTTGATCCACGAGATCCTCCACACGCTCGGCCTCGGCGAGAGTCCACAGCCTGGCGCGCCGACCAGCCTCCAGATCACGTACCGCGTCGAGGCGCGCTGCCGCTAAGGAGCGTTCGCTATTGATCGCGGTCCGCGACGATCGACGGTCTGCGCGAGCGAATGCTCGTCCTGGCTCGAGAGCGGCCTCGCTACGGGTATCGCCGCCTGCACTTCCACCTCCCAACGAAGGGTGCCATGATCCGTCCTGCTGGAGTTGAAGGACATCGACTACCTGTGCATCATGATCGACATCACCCCGGGCGAGGTTCACGCGTTTCTGGTGCGCACTGTCGTTTCCCCCACGACCTGCGCGGCAAGGTGCGCTCGGTGACGTTCCGCGCCTGCAAGCGGGAGGAAACGCAGAGCTGCTGCGGCCCGAAATGCTGCGCATGAACGCCGCAGCGCGAACTCTGGTCGCTCTCGCAGCCCTGGTCTGGGCGCGCGCAGCATCGGCTCAGGACCCCCTCGTGCTGCTGCCGCAGGCGTACAAACTGGTGTTCGAGAACGACTGGGTCAAGGTCGTCCGTGTTCACTACGCCCCGCACGAGAAGCTGCCGATGCACGACCACACCGAGCAGGCGGCCGCATACGTCTATCTGAACGACTGCGGGCCAGTTACGTTCAAGCACGACTGGGGCGACATGACTCGGCCCGCCACGAAGACTGGCAGCTTCCGGCTGTACCACGCCGTCGAAGAGATCCACGAGGTTGACAACCCGAACGACGAGCCGAGCGACTTCCTGCGTGTCGAGTTCAAGACTCGCCCGATCAGCGTGTTCACGTTCAACGGTCGCTTCCATCGGGAGCCCAACCCGGATGGGCAAGGCCCCAAGACAGTGCAATTCGACCACCCACAGCTCCGCGTCAGTCGATACCTCATAGCACCGGGGTTGAAAGTGGACTTCTCGTCGCCAGTCGAGCCGTCCCTGGTGATCGCGTTGACCAGAGGGACGCTCAAGGCTGATGGCGGTCCCGCAGCCGAGCAGATCGTGCTTGAACCGGGCTTGGTCCGATGGCTGCCGAAGGCCTCCGCGACGACCTTCGAGAACGTCGGTGCGTCAGCCGTCGAGATCCTGCGTTTCGACCTCAAGACCGAACCACTCGCCGTCCACTGATGCGGTGACGCGGACACAGACATCACCGGCCTTGATCCTGCGCCGGATCTCCGCCTGTTCCGCAGGATCGTCGGTTGGAACACGGATCGGTCGAGAGAAGTCGCCGTCGTTTTCCGGCCCGGGCTTGGCCCCCGCTCGACCGCTCCGCGTCCAATCTGCTTTGTAAATCTGGCTATTGCCTATACGCCAAGGGATCGGGATACTGAGGCGATTCCGCCTCCGGCGGGACGAACCCTTCCGGTAGCCCCGGCACAACTGGGGCGGTCCGCGTCCCGGTAGGCGAGCGCGAGCCGCGCTCGCCGACCTACACCGTTCAGCGGGGTTGTCTGCCCGCTGGGAGCGACATCATGCAACCCACGCTTTACCCCCGAGTGGAGCGGCGCCGTCGAGACCTGCGCGGGCGGCTCGCCCGCGCCACCTATCCCATGCGCAGCGCGGTCGGCGAGTTCGTCGACGGCATGCCCTGCAACCTCATCGGCCACCGCTGGGTGGACATATCGCGGCCCGCGGAGCGCGCCCGCGACAGGAAATTGCGTTTCCAGTGCTCGCGTTGCCACATGACGGCCGGCTTCACGAACTGAGGCGCCGGAGGCGGCGAGCCCGTCAGCGCGCCGCGGCGGCGGACCCGCCCAGGCGAAAGCGCTTGCGCGAGAGCTTGCGGAAGCCCGGCTCGCCCTCGGTCGCCTCGAGCCACGAGTCGAGCGGCACGCCGGTCAGGACCTGCGGGGTCTTCGCCCCCGGCCAGTCGATCTCGATGCGCTTCAGGCGGGCGCTCGGGCCGATGCCGACGTGCTGCATCAACGGCGAGGCGCCGAACGAGCCGCCGCTCGTGACGGAGCGCGTGCGCTGCGTCTCGCGGCCGCCCTCGTCGAGCACGAGCCGCAGCCGGGCGCCGATCGCGGCGCGGTTCGTGGTGCGCCCGACGAGCCGCAGCGAGACCCAGTGCGCGGCGTGGCCGGGGTTCTCGAACAGCGCGTCCTGGTATTTGTCGCCGAGGAAGGCGCCCCCGAGGCTTGCGAACACGTCGAGGTCGCCGTCGTCGTCGAAGTCGGCGAACGCGACGCCGTGGCCTTTCTGCAGGTGGCCGGTGCCCGTCGACTGCGTGACGTCCACGAATCCGTGGCCCGCGTGGTTGCGGAACATGCGGTTGGGCATCAGCGTGGCGTACGAGGGCGCGCCGGTGCCGAGGTAGAAGTCGAGCCAGCCGTCGTCGTCGATGTCGCCGAAGTTGGCGCCCATGGTCGGGATCACGCGCGCGAGCCCGAGCGCGGCCGTCGCGTCCTCGAAGCTGCCGTCGCCCCGGTTGTGGTAGACGCGCAGCGTCTCGCCCTTCTGCGGCAGCCCCAGGTACTCGCGCGGCTGGTCTTCCACCGTCGGCGCGTCCGTCGCGACCAGCAGGTCGAGCCAGCCGTCGTTGTCGTAGTCGAAGAACCAGGTGGTGAAGCTGAAGTACGGCTCGCTCACGCCGCGCGCGCGCGCGGCCTCCTCGAAGCGGCCGTGCCCGAGGTTGTGGTACAGCAGGTTCGGCTCGCCGAAGTTCGAGACGTAGAGATCGGGCCAGCCGTCGTTGTCGACGTCGCCGGCCACCACCGCCTTGGTCAGCGAGCGGAAGCGGATGCCGGCCCGCTCGCTCACGTCCTCGAAGGTGCCGTCGCCGCGGTTGCGCATCAGCTGGCTCCACGACAGCTCGTGGCCGAGGAACACGTCGAGCCAGCCGTCGCCGTCGAAGTCCGCCCACGCGGCGCTGTGGGTGCGCTGCGGCGGCCCGCCGAGCCCGGCTCGCCGGGTGACGTCGGTGAAGTGGAGGCCGCCGTCGTTGTGCAGCAGCGAGTTGCGGATCGGGGTCTCCCAGCCGCCGCGCATCACGAAGATGTCGGGGCGGCCGTCGTTGTCGTAGTCGGTCTGCACGACGTTGAGGCCGCCGAGCTGCCCGAGCAGGGAGGCGCGCTCGCTCACGTCCTGGAAGGTGCCGTCGCCGCGGTTGCGGTAGAGCCGCAGCGGCTCGCAGGGGTCGCGGCTGGACAACACCACGTCGATGAGCCCGTCGCCGTCGAAGTCGTCGGCGATCGTGCCGCCCGCGTTGTCGACGCGCGTGAAGCCGGCCGCCGCGGCGACGTCCCAGAAGCGGCCCGGGTCCTCCGCCGAGGCGAAGGCCTCGGGCCCGATGCGGAAGCGGTCGGGCACCCCCTCGGGATAGCGGCCCGCCGTCATGGCGGCCACGTTCAGCAGCCAGCGCACCTCCAGGCTCTCGGGGTCGAGCTCGAGGTAGCGCGAGAAGTGCTCGAACGCCTGGCGTGCGCCGTCTCCGGTGCGGTGGACCGCGTTCCGGCTCAGCGGGAAGAGGCACATCTCGCGGTCGTGGTGCATGACGCAGTTGTCGAGCTCGCCGCGCCGCAGGTGCAGCAGGCCGAGCGCCTCGAGCGCCATCGCGCGGCGCTCGCGCGGCGCCTGCCGGTCGGCCTCGAGCCTTGCGGAGATCGCGCCGAAGGCGCGGATCGCGCCGGCCATGTCGTCGGTGAAGGAGAGGGCACCTCCGAGCCGGGCGTTGGCGGCGACGAACTCGGGCAGCGTGGCCGAGGCCGGCAGCGCGGCCACGACGGCGCGCGCGGCCGCGATCTCGCCCGCGACGAGTGCCGTCTTCGCCTCGCACACGGCGTGCAGGTCGTTCGCGTCGACCGGCACGTCGATCGTCAGCAGGTCGGCGTTCGTCGGCGTGAAGGCGACGCGCGCGCCGATGCGCGAGGCGTCCTGGCGGTACTCGCTCTCGCCGAGCGCGGCCTTTACGCTCGAGGCCGCGGGCAGCTGCGCGACGATCGTACCGCCGGGTGCGGCGTGTCGGATCGGCCGGCCCGGGCCGCTCGCCTCGAGCTCGGCGCGCACGGCGGGATCCAGGTCGCCGAGGGGGATGTGGCCCACGAAGCGGGCGCCCGGGATCTGCAGCGGCGCCATCAGGAAGCCGGCTTCCATCCTGCGCATCACGTGCTCGACCGGTCCGCCGGGCTCGACCAGCACCAGCTCGGCGAACGGCTGCGGCCCCTGCGCCGCGGCGCGCGGCCAGGCGGCCGCCAGCGCCAGGAGCAGCACGGCTCCCGCGAGCGCCTGGCGGGCACGTCGGCGAGCGTTCCGGCGCGGCTTCAGCAACGAGCGCGAGGCGAGCCTACGGGACGGCCGTGATCGTGTAGCTCGCGCACTGGTACGGGTGCAGCGGCTGGTAGGCGTTGCAGAGCGGCCAGGACGGGCAGTCGACGTCGGCCACGCAGATCGTGGCGGTGCGCGTGCCTGCGGCGTAGGCGATGTCGCGGCGGCAGTCGGCGCCGGACGAGCCCATGAACTCGAAGCTGCCGTTGCCGTCGAGGTCCATGTGGAACAGCATGTGGTCGCCGTCCGGGTCCACGCTCCGGCACATGTTGAACAGCACGGTGAAGGGCGCCTTGCCGGTGAGCGCGCTGCCCTCGGGTGTCGTCTTGAAAGAGGCGATGGGCTGCTGGTTGCCGGGCGGGTTCGGCACCGACGGCGAGGGAGAGGGCGAAGGCAGCGCCGTCCCTTGCACCGTGATCGGGACCGAGCAGCGCGCCGACTCGACTCCGGCCGTGACGGCGAGCGAGGCCATGTAGTCGCCCACGCTGCCGTAGACGTGCCGCGCGGCGGGATCGCTGCCCGTCTGCCCATCCCCGTAGCTGATCGCCACCGCGACGGAGCCGACCGCATTGGCCACGTCGAGCCCGAAGGCGACGGTGAGCGGCGCCTTGCCGGAAGTCGGGTTGGCAGAGCACTGGATCGCGAGCGCGGCGGGGCTCGTCGTCACGTGGTCCTCGTTGCAGCTCGGACCAAGGCTCAAGGCGATGCCAAGCCCGATCGCGCAGCGCGTGCGTCCGGCCATGACCTCCTCCGACGCTATGATACGGCACTCCTCGCAAGCCGCGGAAAGTGGCGCCCCGCGCGGGTTTCAGCGGCGCAGGAAGGCGTCGCGGGCGCCGACGGCGAGCTCGGGCTGGTCGGCGAAGAAGCCGTCGACGCCAGCTTCGAGGAACGCCGTCGCCTCTGCTGCCAGGTCGCCGCGGACGGCCGGGCCGCCCGGTCGCCGAAACCCGGCCGGCAGGAACTGGTTCTCCGCCCGCAGCGTGAACACGTGGACCAGGAGCCCGGCAGCGTGCGCGTCGCTCACGAGCCGCGTCGGGGGCAGCAGGCGGCCCGAGAGGTCCCGGGGCAGGACCAGGCTCTTGTCGGGGCCGATGGCGCGGGCGTAGGCCGCGATCTCGCGGAGACCTTCCGGGCGGATCATCTCGGCATAGCGGCGCGCCGGAGCTCCGGGGCTCGCGTCCCAGGGACCCCCGCGTGCGTCGATCAGCTGGACGAGCGCCACCCGGGTGAGCGTCGCGAGGCGCTTCAGGTTTCCCACCTCGAATGACTGGATGAAGACCGGCGCGTCGGGGCGGTCGAGGCCGTGACGGCGCAGCGCGTCGAGCAGGCGCTGCTCGAGCGGCAGCCCCAGCGCCTCGAAGTACGAGGGGTGCTTCGTCTCGGGATAGACGCCGACCGGGCGGCTCTCGCGCTCGGGCCGCGCGTTTTCCGCGGCGACGAGCGCGAGCAGCTCCTCGAAGCTCGGCACCTCGAAGCGCCCGTCGAACGCGGTGCCGCGCAGCCCGGGCAGGCGCTCGCGCGCGCGGAGCGTCTTGAGCTCGGCGAGCGTGAAGTCCTCGGTGAACCAGCCCGTCACCGGCACGCCGTCGACCACCTTCGCGGTGCGGCGAGCGGCGAACTCGGGGCGGCTCGCGACGTCCGTCGTGCCCGAGACCTCGTTCTCGTGCCGGCACACCAGCATGCCGTCCTTCGTGGCCACGAGGTCGGGCTCGACGAAGTCGGCGCCCACCCCGATCGCGACGCGGTAGGCCTCGAGCGTGTGCTCGGGGCGCTCGCCGCTCGCGCCGCGGTGGGCGATCACGATCGGGCGTCCGCCGCTTGCGCTGCTCATCCAGGAAAGCAGCAGGCCTCCCGTGGCGAGGCCCGCCAGCGCTCCTCTCACGGCGGAAGCCTAGCAGCCCGTTGGGGCGCGCGGGAGCGTCGCCCGCAAGCGGCGGGGTAGACTCGCGGCGCGGGGAAGGGACTTGTTGCGACTGCGCTGCGTGACGGGATGGATCGCCTGCGTGGCCGCGACGGCCGCTCTGGCACGGGCGCAGCCGTCCTCCCCGGACCGGCGCCGCGGCCCCGAATCGCGCTCGCGCTGTCGGGCGGCGGCGCGCGCGGCATCGCCCACGTGGGCGCGCTGCGGGCGCTCGAGGAGGCCGGGCTGATCGTGGACGCGATCGCCGGCAACAGCATGGGCGCCGTCGTGGGCAGCATCTACGCCACCGGCAAGACCGCGGCCGAGCTCGAGGAGATCGTGCGCTCGCTCGACTGGGCCGCGCTCTTCAGCGGCCGTCCCGACCGCCGCATGCTGCCGGTCGTGCGCCGCGAGGACCGCTACGCCGACTGGATCGGGATCGACTTCGACTGGAAGCGCGCGCACCTTCCGGCCGGGATCGTGCCGGAGCACCGCGTGAACGGCTTCCTGATCAAGCACCTCGCGCCCGCGGCCTACGCGGTGGGCGGCGACTTCGAGCGGCTGCCGATCCCGTTCCGGGCGGTCGCGACGGATCTCGGCAACGGCGAGCGCGTGATCCTGGCCAAAGGCGACCTGGCGCGCGCGGTGCGCGCCAGCATGTCGATCCCCGTCTTCTTCCGCCCGGTGAGCTGGGAAGGCCGCAGGCTCGTCGACGGCCTGGTGGTCGACAACCTGCCGACGGACGTGGCCAGGCTCTTCGGGGCCGCCGTCACGGTGGCGATCGACATCGGCAGCCCGGAGCTCGAGGTGCAGGAGTACGCGACCTCGCTCGGCGTCGCGGCGCAGGTGAGCAACCTGCTGAGCGCCCACCGCAGCCGCGAGTACAAGGCCGAGCCCGACGTCTACGTGCGCCCGCAGCTCGGGAAGCACCCGGCCACGGACTACTCGCAGTTCGACGCGCTGATCGCGGCGGGCTACGAGGCGACGAAGGCGGCGCTGCCGCGGATTCGCGAGAAGCTCGCCGCGGCCAGGGTCTCGGAGCTCGCCCCGCGAGCCGGCTGGCAGCCCGACCGCGCGCTCGCGGGCGCGCGGATCGCGGAGGTGGTGACGCGTGGCAACGTGCGTGCCTCGGAGCGCCTGCTGCGCCGTACCTTCAACATCCCCGTCGGCCGCGGCTACGACATGGAGCGCGGCCTGCGCGCGTTCGACAAGGTCGAGGCGCGCGGGCTGCTGGACCACTGCTGGATGCAGTTCGAGCCGGTCGCGGGCGGGGTGCGGGTCGTGCTGCTCGCCGAGGACGCGCCCCCGAACCGCGTCGGCCTCGGCCTCGGCTACAACGAGTGGGAGAAGGCGCGGCTGTCGCTCCACCTGCGCAACCAGAACACGCTGGGATTCGGCGAGCAGGTCGGCCTGCTGCTGGCCGCGAGCGACGCCGAGACGCTCGCGGAGGCCTCGCTGAGCGGCGACCGCCTGTTCGTCGCGGGGGCCGGCTACCGCGCGACCGCCTACGCGCTCGTCGACAAGCCGCGCTTCTACGACGCGCAGGGCGACGAGCTCAACCGCGCGAGGTTCGAGCGGCAGGGCGCGAGCCTGGGGCTGCAGGCGTCGCTCGAGCGCTGGGGGCTCGTCGAGGCGGGGGCGCGCTTCGGACGCGTCGAGACCGTCCCGCAGGCCGGCGTCCCGCTCGGGGCGCAGGGCGACACCGTCGCCGCGCTCTTCGCCGGCGTCACGGTCGACACGCTCGACGACCTGCTCTGGCCGCAGAGCGGAGGCCGGCTCGCCGCGAGCGCCGAGTGGAACCTCGAGAGCATGGGCGCCACGCGCCCCTACTGGCGGCTGCGGCTGGAAGGACGCCTCGGGCACGCGCTCGGCACGCGCGCCAGCGTCCAGCTGGACGGGCTCGCAGGATTCTCGGGGCAAGAGCTCCAGGTCTACGACCAGTTCCGCCTGGGCGGGCCCATGCTGCTGCCCGGCTATCACCACGAGCAGCTCAAGGGCTCGCAGGCGCTCGCCGGAGCGTTCAGCCTGCGCTACCGGCTCGCGGGCCAGCTGCGGCTGCTGGCGCGCGCCGGCGCCGGCAACGTCTTCGACGAGGCGAGCCAGTTCGGCCTCTCCGACCTGCGCTGGGGCGCGGGGCTCGGTGTGCTGTACGCGAGCCGCGTGGGCCCGATCTCGCTCGAGTTCGGAGTGCGCGACGGCGGCGCGACGCTGGTCACGCTGGCGGTCGGCTGGTACTGAGCCGCCGCCGCGAGGCGAGCGACTTGCCGGTTCGCTAGAATGGAAGGGGTGGGGGAGCCCCGGCGGCGCGGCGGCAGCGAGGTCAAGGAGAAGCCGAAGGCCAAGACCAAGCGACCGCGGCTCTTCCACGTGGTACTGATCAACGACGACTACACGACGATGGAGTTCGTGGTGCACATGCTCGAGGAGATCTTCGACAAGGGTCCGGCCGAGGCGTACCGCATCATGATGGAGGTCCACATGCGCGGCCGCGGTGTCTGCGGCGCCTACACCCTCGAGGTCGCCGAGACCAAGGTGGCGGCGGTGCACGACCTGGCGCGCGGCGAGGGCTTCCCATTGCGTGCGGGTATCGAGGAGGCCTAGATGTTCAGCGCGTCACTCGAGCGTGTGCTCAATCTGGCGGCCCGCGAGGCGATGGTGCGGCGGCACGCCGACCTGACGGTCGAGCACCTGCTGTTCGCGGCCGCCCACGACCCCGAGGGCGAGGAAATCCTGGAGGCGGCGGGCGCCGACGTGCCGCGCCTGCGGCGCGAGCTCGCCGACTACCTGGAGCAGACGATGCAGCGGCTGCCGGCGAACGCCCGGCGCCCGCCGCAGCAGACGCTCGCCTTCAGGCGCGTGCTGCAGACGGCCGTGGTGCACGTGCAGAGCGCGGGGAAGGACGAGGCGGACGTCGGCGACATGCTGGCGGCGCTCCTGCGCGAGGCCAAGTCCCACGCGGTCGAGCTGCTCACGGCGCACGGCGTGACGCGGCTCGACGTGCTCAACTTCATCTCGCACGGCGTGCGCAAGGCGGCGGTGCGGGACGCCGAGCGGGAGGGCGAGCCGGCGGCCGCCGGCGAGCAGGAGGAGGAGCGCGCGTCGCGCGACCCGCTCGCCGCCTACGCCTCGAACCTGACCGAGCGCGCGCGCGCCGGCCGGCTCGACCCCGTGATCGGTCGCCTGCGCGAGATGGGCCGGGCGCTCGAGGTGCTGTGCCGCCGGCGCAAGAACAACCCGGTCTTCGTCGGCGAGCCCGGCGTGGGCAAGACCGCGATCGTCGAGGGACTGGCGCAGAAGCTGATCGAGGACGGCAGCCCCGAGGCGCTGCAGGGCGCCGAGATCTTCGCGCTCGACACGGGAGCGCTCTTCGCCGGCACGCGCTACCGCGGCGACTTCGAGGAGCGCTTCAAGGCCGTGATCCAGGCGCTCAAGAAGCGCCCGCTGCCGATCCTGTTCATCGACGAGATGCACACGATGGTCGGCGCCGGCGCGACCACGGGCGGCACCATGGACCTCGCCAACCTGATCAAGCCGATGCTGACCGAGGGCGAGATCCGGCTGATGGGCTCGACCACGTTCGAGGAGTACAAGCACATCGAGCGCGACCGCGCGCTCGCGCGCCGGGTGCAGCGGATCGACGTCGACGAGCCGAACGAAGGCGACAGCGTGCGCATCCTGCAGGGGCTGCGCCCGCGCTACGAGCAGCACCACCAGGTCAGCTACACCGAGGCGCGCGCTCGAGGGTGCGACGCGGCTGGCGCGCCGCCACCTGCGCGACCTGCGCCTGCCCGACAGCGCGATCGACGTGATCGACGAGGCCGGCGCGGCGCTGCGGCTCAACCCCCCCGCCGACGGCAGCCGCGTCGTGGACGTGGCGGAGGTTGAGCGCGTCGTCGCGCGCATGGCGCGCATCCCGGAGACGCAGGCGTCGACCTCGGACCGCGAGCGGCTGCGCACGCTGGGCGACGCGCTGAAGCGCGTGGTGTTCGGGCAGGACGAGGCCGTCGAGCAGGTGGCCTCGGCGATCAAGCGCTCGCGCGCCGGGCTGGGGCCGCCCGAGCGTCCGGCGGGCGCCTTCCTGTTCACCGGGCCCGACCGGCGTCGGCAAGACCGAGCTCGCGAAGCAGCTCGCGCGCCACCTCGGCAACGAGTTCCACCGCTACGACATGAGCGAGTACGGCGAGAAGCACGCCGTCTCGCGCCTGATCGGCGCCCCGCCCGGCTACGTCGGTTTCGAGCAGGGCGGGCTGCTGGTCGACGCCGTGCGGCAGCACCCGTACTCGGTCGTGCTGCTCGACGAGATCGAGAAGGCGCACCCCGACCTGACGGGCATCCTGCTGCAGGTGATGGACAACGCGACGCTCACCGACAACACGGGCCGCAAGGCCGACTTCCGCCAGGTGGTGCTGATCATGACGTCGAACGCGGGCTCGCGCGAGATGAGCCAGGCGACGATCGGCTTCGCGGGAGACCGCGACAACGACACGAGCGCCCGCGGCCGCCAGGCGCTCGAGCGCTTCTTCACACCGGAGTTCAGAAACCGGCTCGACGCGATCGTGACCTTCAAGCCGCTCACGCTCGACGTGATGGAGACGATCGTCGACAAGTTCGTGCTCGAGCTCGAGGCGCAGCTGCGCGAGCGCCGGGTGGCGATCGAGCTGCTGCCCGAGGCGCGGGCCCACCTCGCGAAGAAGGGCTTCGACCCCGTCTTCGGGGCACGGCCGCTCAGTCGCCTGGTGCAGATCGAGGTGCGCAACCCGCTCACGGACGAGATCCTGTTCGGTCAGCTCGAGCACGGCGGCACCGTGCGCATCGGGCTCGGCGAGGAAAAGCTCCGGTTCGAGTACACGCCGAGCCCGCCGCCGCCGGCGCCCGAGACGCCGCCGGCGAGCGCGCCGACCGAGAAGGTCTAGCCGGGCACGCCGTCGAAGACGTCGACGATCCCGGTCTCGAGCGAGTACTCGGCGCCCACGATCAGCAGGCCGTCCTCGTCGCACAGCCGCTCGATGATCTCCGAGCCGTGGCGCAGCTGGTTCGCGCTCGCCCGGACGTTGGCGCGGCAGGCCGCGTGCAGAAGCGCCTCGTCGCCCGGGGGCCCGGCGGCGAGCAGTCCCTCGACCGCCGGGCGGATCCTGCCGACGATCGAGCGCAGGTTGCGCGAGTGGCTGTTCTGCGGCTGGCGCAGCGCCTCCAGCGTGGCGGTGACCGCGCCGCACTGAGAGTGGCCGAGCACCACCACGAGGCGCGTGTGGAAGCGCTCGGCCGCGAACTCGACGCTGCCGATCTGCGACGGCGCCACGATGTTGCCGGCGACGCGGATCACGAACAGGTCGCCGAGGCCCTGGTCGAACACGAGCTCCGCGGGCACCCGCGAGTCGGAGCAGCCGAGGATGATCGCGAAGGGCTCCTGGCCGGCCACGAGGTCGGCGCGCCTCACGAGGCTCGAGGCGCCGCGCTCGTCGGGCCGGCCGGCGACGAAGCGGCGGTTGCCCTCGACGAGACGCTGCAGGGCTTCGCGGGCGGCATGGCTCAAGGGGAACGCGACCTCTCTTTCGTCGGGACGAGAAGGATAAGCCGAGCGCGGCCGATCCCCGCTACCGCACCACCTCCAGCAGCAGCTCCGGCTGCGCGGGGCAGGGCGGGTCGGCCCTGAAGGAGTCGCGCAGCCCCCCGAGGCTCGCGCTTTCGCCGGGCAGCCGCCGTTCAGCCGTGAGGCGGGACGTGCCGACGGCGAGCGCGCTCACGATCGCCGAGTCGTCGCTCGCCGGCTCGACCCGGATCACGGCTGGGTCGCTCGCCTCCCAGCGGGTGATTGCCAGCGATCCCGAGCTGTCGCCGCCGCAGCCCACCTTGGCGGTGGCCCGCACCGACGTACGCGCGCCCAGCGGCAGCCTCGCCCGCGACGGGACCGTCGAGCGGTCCACCTGGACGTCAGTGAGGCCCGGGCAGCTCGAGCAAAGCACGGGGACGACGAACCAGGTCTCGACCGTCGGGGTGGGGTTGGGGCTCGAGGCGGACCCGCCGCAGCCGGCGGCGAGTGCGCCGATCCCTGCCAGGAGCGCCATGCCTCCCGCGACTGCAAACCGCCGGCCCTCCATCGCCCAGGCCTTTCCGCCCCCGCTTCAAGGATAGGCGCGGGAGGGCCTCCCGGGGCCTCGCGCCGCGTCTGGTAAACTGAAGTGTTGTGAGCAACGATTTCGGACTGCCTGGCGCCGCCCTCGAGCGGGAGCTCGCCCAGCGCGTGCTCGTCATCGACGGGGCGATGGGTACGCTCTTGCAGGCCCACGAGCTGTCCGAGGAGGACTACCGGGGAGAGCGGCTCCGCGGGTGGTCCAGGGACGTCAAGGGCAACCACGAGCTGCTGAACCTGAGCCGGCCCGACCTCGTCGAGGCCGCGCACCGCCAGTACCTGGACGCCGGCGCCGACATCGTCGAGACCAACACCTTCAACGCCAACCGCATCTCGCAGGCCGACTACGGCACCGAGGCGCTGGTGCGCGACATCAACGTCGCGGCGGCGCGGGCGGCGCGCAAGGCCGTCGACGCGGTGATGGCGGAGCAACCGGGCCGCACCTGCTGGGTGGCGGGCGCGCTCGGCCCGACGAACAAGACGGCCTCGCTGTCCCGCGACGTCAACGACCCCGGCGCCCGTGCCGTCACGTACGCCGAGCTCGAGCAGGCCTACCGCGAGCAGGCGCTGGGCCTGATCGAAGGAGGCGTCGACCTGCTGCTGGTCGAGACGGCCTTCGACACCTTGAACGCGAAGGCCGCTCTCGCCGGCGTAGCGCGCGCGCGCGAGGAGCGCGGCGCGAGCTGTCCGGTAATGGCCTCGGTCACCATCACCGACCTTTCCGGCCGCAACCTCTCGGGGCAGACGGTCGACGCCTTCTGGATCTCGGTCATGCACGCGCCGCTCTTCTCGGTGGGCGTCAACTGCGCGCTCGGCCCGCGCGAGATGCGCGCCCACGTCGAGGAGCTCGCGAAGCTCAGCCCGAAATTCGTGAGCGCCTATCCGAACGCCGGCCTGCCCAACGCCTTCGGCGGCTTCGACGAGACGCCGGAGTCGATGGCGCGCGACCTCGGCGAGTGGGCGCGGGCCGGGCTCGTGAACGTGGTCGGCGGCTGCTGCGGGACCACGCCAGCGCACATCCGCGCGATCGCGGGAGCCGTGCGCGGGGTGAAGCCGCGGGTCCGCCCGCAGGTCGAGCCGCTCAGCCGCTTCTCGGGCATCGACCCGCTCGTGATCCGGCCCGATTCGAACTTCGTCAACGTCGGCGAGCGCACCAACGTCACCGGCTCGCCGCGCTTCGCGAAGCTGGTCCTGGCCGGCCAGTACGCCGAGGCGCTCGAGATCGCGCGCCAGCAGGTGGCGGGCGGCGCGCAGATCCTCGACGTCAACATGGACGAGGGCCTGCTCGACTCGGCGAAGGCCATGAAGACGTTCCTGAACCTGCTCGCCGCCGAGCCCGACATCGCCCGCGTCCCGATCATGGTCGACTCGTCCGACTTCCGGGTGATCGAGACGGGGCTCGCCTGCCTCCAGGGCAAGGGGATCGTGAACTCGATCTCGCTCAAGGAGGGCGAGGAGGCGTTCCGCGAGCACGCCAGGACGGTTCGCCGCTACGGCGCCGGCGTCGTCGTGATGGCGTTCGACGAGCAGGGCCAGGCGACGGACGTCGAGCGTCGCGTCGCGATCCTCGCGCGTGCCTATCGGATCCTGACCGAGGAGATCGGTTTCCCCCCTGAGGACATCGTCTTCGACCCCAACGTGCTGACGGTGGGGACGGGGATCGAGGAGCACGCGGACTACGCGGTGTCGTTCATCGAGGCGACGCGCCAGCTGAAGGCCCGCTTCCCGCTCGCGAAGGTGAGCGGCGGCATCTCGAACGTCTCGTTCGCCTTCCGCGGCATGAACGCTGTGCGCGAGGCGATGCACGCGTCCTTCCTGTACCACGCGATCGCCGCCGGCCTCGACATGGGGATCGTCAACTCGGAGCGCCTCGCGGTCTACGAGGAGATCCCGAAGGACCTGCTGCAGCACGTCGAGGACGTGCTGCTCAACCGCCGGCCCGACGCGACCGAGCGGCTGGTCGCCTTTGCCCAGACGGTGGGGGAGAAGGAGAAGGGCCCCGCCGTCGAGGACGCCTGGCGCCAGGGTGAGGTCGAGGAGCGCATCACGCACGCGCTCGTGCGCGGCGTGGACGCCTACATCGAGGGCGACACCGAGGAAGCACGCCAGAAATACGGCCGGCCGCTCGCCGTGATCGAGGGCCCGCTGATGGCCGGGATGAACGTGGTGGGCGACCTCTTCGGCTCGGGCAAGATGTTCCTGCCGCAGGTCGTGAAGAGCGCCCGCGTCATGAAGAAGGCGGTCGCCTATCTGACGCCGTTCCTCGAGAAGGAGAAGCAGGCGAGCGGCGCCAGGTCCGAGGCCAAGATCGTGCTCGCCACGGTGAAGGGCGACGTCCACGACATCGGCAAGAACATCGTGGGCGTGGTGCTGCAGTGCAACAACTACGAGGTGGTCGACCTCGGCGTGATGGTGCCGTCCGACAAGATCCTGGCGGCGGCGCGCGAGACGGGCGCCGACATCGTGGGGCTCTCCGGCCTGATCACGCCCTCGCTCGAGGAGATGGTCCACGTGGCGCGCGAGATGGAGCGCCAGGGCTTCGACAAGCCGCTGCTGATCGGCGGCGCGACCACGAGCCGCACGCACACCGCCGTCAAGATCGCGCCGGCCTACAGCGGGCCGGTGGTTCACGTGCTCGACGCCTCGCGCGCCGTCGGTGTCGTCGGCCGGCTCAAGAGCGAGGAGAGGCGCAGCGCGCTCGACGCCGAGAACCGCGGCGAGCAGGAGCGGCTGCGGCGCGAGCACCTGGCACGCCAGCAGGAGCAGACGCTCCTGACGCTCGAGGCGGCCCGGGCGCGCCGCACGCCGATCGAGTGGAAGGGCTACGCGCCTCCGCAGCCGGAGTTCCAGGGCGCGCGCCAGATCTGCGACGTCGCGCTCGCCGAGCTCGTGCCCTACATCGACTGGACGCCGTTCTTCACGGTCTGGGAGCTGCGCGGGACGTACCCGCGCATCTTCGAGAACCCCGACTGGGGCGCGCGGGCGCGCGAGGTCTTCGACGACGCGCAGGCGCTCCTGAAGCAGCTGGTCGCGGACGCGAGCCTCAAGGCACGGGCATCCTACGGCTTCTTCCCGGCGGCCTCCGTGGGCGACGACATCGAGCTCTACGCGGACGAGTCGCGCTCGGGCCTCATCGGCACGCTGCACACGCTGCGGCAGCAGACCCAGAAGAGCGACGGGCTTCCGGCCCAGGCCCTCGCCGACTTCGTGGCTCCGCGCGAGACGGGGCTGCCGGACTGGATCGGAGCCTTCGCCGTGACGGCGGGGCTCGGCGCCGACGAGATCGTCGCGCGCCACGAGCGCGAGAACGACCCCTACGCGGTGATCATGGTGAAGGCGCTCGCCGACCGCCTGGCCGAGGCGCTCGCGGAATGGTTGCACCAGCGCGTGCGCCGCGAGTGGGGCTACGGCAAGGACGAGGCGCTCGACACCCTGGAGCTGATCCGCGAGAAGTACCGGGGAATCCGGCCGGCGCCGGGATACCCGGCTTGTCCGGACCACACGGAGAAGCGGCTGCTGTTCGACCTCCTGGGCGGCGAGCCGAAGCTCGCGATCCAGCTCACCGAGAGCCTGGCGATGCACCCCGCGGCGTCGGTCTGCGGCTACTACTTCTCGCATCCCGAGGCGCGCTACTTCTCGGTCGGCAAGATCGGCAAGGACCAGGTGCTCGACTACCACCGCCGCAAGGGCATGGACCTCGCGACGGTAGAGCGCTGGCTGGCGCCCAATCTTTCCTATTAGGGGGGACGCTGCGCCGCGTCCCCCCTCTCACCCCCCCGCTCGCTGCGCGGGAGTGAATCCCGCTCCGCTCGCAGCCCGTAGCCGTAAGCTGCGCCGCGTCCCCCCTCTCACCCCCCCGCTCGCTGCGCGGGAGTGAATCCCGCTCCGCTCGCAGCCCGTAGCCGTAAGCTGCGCCGCGTCCCCCCTCTCACCCCCCCGCTCGCTGCGCGGGAGTGAATCCCGCTCCGCTCGCGGCCTACAGCCGGTCGCTCGTCAGCCGGTCTCGCCGGTCTCGCGCCAGGGCGGCCGCTCGATCTGCAGCCCGACGGACGAGCTGCGCAGCTCGTCGGCGAGCTCGGCCACCGGCCGCCGCACGGGCTCGGCGCTCCAGGTGAAGGCGCCGAAGAGCGAGCGCAGCCGCTTGAAGACGTCCTCGGGCAGCACGTTCGCGAGGTACTCGAGCGCCGTGCCGCGAAGGCTGCGGTCCTCGCTCTTCATGGCGGCCCACGCGATCTGCAGCGGTCCGCGCTCCAGCACCAGGGACAAGAGCGCGTAGATCTGGGGGATCTGCCGCTCGACGGTCTCGCCCGAGTCGAGCTCGCGCCGCACGCGCTGCAGCGCCTCGTCGCGCGTCGTGCGCACGACGCCGCTGCGCTCGTGGATCGCGGCGAGCGCTGCCGCGGCCGCGGCGCGGATGTCGAACGCCTCGTCGTCGAGTGCCGCCTGCAGCCCCTCGGCCGCCCGCGCGGTCAGGCAGGCCTTGAGCACGCGCGGCACACGCCGGCGCACGAGCGGGTCGAGCGTCGGGTCGAGCAGCGCGTCCACCAGCTGGCCGGTGACGCGGGGCGCCGCGCGGCGCAGCGCGCGCACCACCTCGGGCACCAGCGCGTCCTGAGCGAGTAGCGGCAGCATGCCGGCGACGAGGCCGGGCGACGGCTCGGGGCGCGCGCGCAGCACCGCGCGCACGACGCGCGGGTCGGGCGAGCGGAGCTCCAGCAGCGCGTCGAGCGACGGCTCGCCCGGGAGCGCCTGTCCCGTCTGTCCCGTCGCGGGAAGGGGAGGCAAGGAGTTGTCCTCGCCGCGGAGCGCCGCGATCTGCCGCAGCAGCGTCTCGCGCTCCAGGTGCCCCGTGTGCGCGAGCGTCACCTGCGTCGTGTGGTCCATCACCTCGACGTCGTCGAGGCGCACGCGGCCGGCGAGCAGGCTCTGCTCCAGCGTCTGGACGTAGCCGCGGTGCAGCGGCCGCGCCAGCGCGAGCGAGGCGAGCGAGACGAGCACGGCGAGCGAGAACACGAGCGACTCGGCGCGCGCCGGCGCGAGCGCCAGCACCACTGCGACCACGGCGCTGCCGACGAGCGCGCCGGCCTTGTCGACGGAGACGTCGACCACGGTCTTGACGCGCCGCTTCTCGGCCTCGGGCACCGGCGTGTAGAGCAGCTCGTAGGCGGAGCGGAAGAGCGAGTTCGTGAGCGACTCGTGCGAGCCACGGGCGAGCGTCGCGGTCTCGAAGCGCGGCCAGATGCTGCCGACGAGCGAGCTCGCCGCGGTGAGCAGGGGCCGCAGCGCCAGCGTGCCGGCGATGCCGAACTCGCGCAGCGCCGGGCGGGTGAGCGCGGCCTGCAGCAGCAGCCCCAGCAGGCCCACCGCCGTGTGGAAAGCGGCGAACGCGCCGAGCAGCGGCCGGCCCGAGACGAAGCGCGCGCTCGCCTGGGCCTTGAACTGGAAGTCCAGGAGCGCCTCCGTGACGGCGCCGAGCAGCACGAAGAGCGCCACGTTCCGCAGGTGCGCGTTGCGGAGCAGGATGGCTGCGGCGACGGGCGCAGGCGGGGGCGGCGCGTCCTGCGGATCGCGCGGCGGCTCGACGGGGCGCGTGCGGCGCAGCGCCTCGGCCGCCAGCAGGCCCAGCGCGACCAGCAGCAGCACGCTCATCCCGAGCGGCAGAAGCTGCGCGCAGGCCCACACGAGCGCGCCGCCGGCGACGCCTCCCGCCGTGGCGCCCGTGCCGATCGGGCCCACGTAGCGGCGCGCGGCGTGTGGGTCGAAGCGCTCGTTGACGAGCGACCAGAAGCCGGAGACGAGCGCGCCGCCGAAGGCGGCGACGTGGATGTAGACGAGCACGGCGGCAGGCGCCGGCCAGACGAGGCTCACCGCGTACCAGACCCCGAGCAGCAGCGCCGAGACCGTGGCGGCGACGGGCACGACGCGTGCCGGCGAGCGGCGGGCGAGCGCGAGGCCGAGCAGCTCGGCCCCGCCGAGCGCGGCGAGCGCGGCGGCGCCCATCGCGAGCGGCAGCATCGTCACGTCGAAGGTCGAAAGGAAGAGCGCGTCGCGCACGGCCCGCGCCGCGACCTGGTTGGCGATCAGCAGGAAGGCGCCGAAGGCGGCGGTGGCGGCGGCCTGCTGGTCGAGCGCGTCAGCGCGCGAGGGGCTCATGGAGGGTGGCGTTGCCGGCAGCGTCTATACTACTCCCGGCAGCTCGACCGGATGGCCCAGGCTTGAAGATCTCGCTCCGGTATCCCGCGAGCCCGGAGAACGCGGCGCAGCACGCGCGGATCGCGGTGGAGCTGGCGCGCAACGAGTACGACGCGGTGCTCGATCTGAGCCCGGCGAGCCTCGAGGTGGCGGACGCGCTCATCGACTCGCTGCGCGAGGAGGGGCGCGACGGCGAGGAGGCGGCTGAGGCGCTCTTTGTGCTCGGCTGCTACCTGGGCGAGGTGATGGTGCAGCAGCTGGACGGCGCGTGGGTCGCGACCGGCCGCTCGCCGCTGCGCGGCGTCTCGCCGTGGCCGATGGTGGTGGCGCTGCGCGACGGCTCGGCGTGGGACGCGATCGGCAAGGCGTACCGCCGTCTCGAGCTCGGCGACGCCGAGTACCTGCCGACCTTCTACGAGATGGCGAAGGGCGGCGGGCGTCGCGCCGACTGAAATCGCGGCGCCGCGGGCGCGCGCGTGTGATGCGTAACTCTTGACAGCGCCGGACGCGATCACTAGATTGCTTTGTCGGCCTTCTCACGACTCCACCCCTGAGGTGCTGCCGGCAGATCCCGTGGCGATGCGAAACCTCAACTTCGGATTCTTCGACGACAGTGGGCAGCCGCGCGAGAGCCGGATCCTGATGTTCTACTCGTTCGAGACCGAGGAGCGCCTCGGGCGCTCGGGAATCCTGCACTACCACGTCGTCGAGAAGCGCTTCGTGGGTCCGCGCCACGACAGCGAGCTCACGGAAGCCGCGCTCGCGTTCCTCGAGAAGAGCGGCAGGCTGCACCCCGCGTCCTAGCCGGCGCAATCCGCGGAGCCGCACGACGCCAGAGGCCGGCCGGGCCGCGAGGCCGGCGTGATAGCATCCGGTGTTTGGCCTTGAGAGCGGAAGCCGTTCAGGAGGCGAGCTGATGTCGAATGCAAGCAAGGGGCGCGAGATCGCGCCGGCCACCGGGAAGCTGGGCGTGCTGCTCCCGGGCATGGGAGCCGTGGCGACGACCTTCATCGCGGGCGTTGAGGCGGCGCGCAAGGGGCTGGCGAAGCCGATCGGCAGCCTGACGCAGATGGGCACGGTGCGGCTCGGCAAGCGCACCGACGGCCGCTCGCCGCACATCAAGGACCTCGTGCCGCTCGCGGGCCTCGACCAGCTCGAGTTCGGCGGCTGGGACGTCTTTCCCGACAGCGCCTACGAGGCGGCGAAGAAGGCGGGCGTGCTCGACGACCACCACCTCGGGCCGCTCAAGGGCTTCCTTGACGCGATCAAGCCCTGGCCGGCGGTGTTCGACCCGCAGTACGTCAAGAAGCTGAACGGCCCGAACGTCAAGAAGGGCAAGTCGAAGCGCGATCTGGCGGAGCAGGTCTCGGACGACATCGCCCGCTTCAAGAAGGAAAAGGGCCTCGACCGGCTGGTGATGGTCTGGTGCGGCTCGACCGAGGTGTACCGCGAGGCCGGCGACGTCCACTCGACGCTCGAGAAGTTCGAGAAGGGCCTCGACGCGAGCGACCCGAATATCCTGCCCTCGATGATCTACGCGTACTGCGCGATCAAGCAGGGCATCCCCTACTGCAACGGCGCCCCGAACCTGTCGGGCGACTTCCCGGCGATGGTCGAGCTCGCGAAGAAGACCGGCAGCCCGATCGGCGGCAAGGACTTCAAGACCGGGCAGACGTTCCTGAAGACGCTGCTGGCGCCGGGCTTCAAGGCCCGGCTGCTCGGGATGAACGGCTGGTACTCGACGAACATCCTCGGCAACCGCGACGGCGAGGTGCTGGACGACCCCGAGTCTTTCAAGACCAAGGAAGTGAGCAAGCTCGGCGTGCTGGAGCACATCCTCCAGCCGCAGCTCTACCCGGACCTCTACGGCAAGATCCACCACGTGGTGCGGATCAACTACTACCCGCCGCGCGGCGACAACAAGGAGGGCTGGGACAACATCGACATCTTCGGCTGGATGGGCTACCCGATGCAGATCAAGGTGGACTTCCTGTGCCGGGACTCGATCCTGGCCGCGCCGCTCGTGCTCGACCTGGCCCTCTTCTCCGACCTCGCGAAGCGCTGCGGGATGAACGGCATCCAGGAGTGGCTGTCGTTCTACTTCAAGAGCCCGCAGACGGCCGCGGGCCTCTACCCCGAGCACGACATCTTCATCCAGCTGATGAAGCTCAAGAACACGCTCCGCCACCTGCGCGGCGAAGAGCTGATCACGCACCTGGGGTTGGAGTACTACGACTAGTCCGTTGTCTTCAGGCAACCCAGGGGGGCATGGGGGGACGGAGTCCCCCCATCTCAAAGAAGGAGGCAGCGAGCCGGACCGCTCGTTCCCCTTCGAAGATCCCCCTTGAGGAGCCCGAAGGCGAAGGGCTGTTGCCTTTCGGCGACACGGTTCGACAGACCTTCGGTGACGCTCTGGCCGAGAGGTCAGCGCCGCCGCGCCCGCTCCAGCAGCAGCGCCACCAGCGTCTTTCCCTCCCGAATCTCCCCTCGGCTCACCATCGCCATTGCCGCGTCGAGCGTGAAGCTGGCGGGCTCGATCCGCTCGTCCTCTTCCGGCCTCGGCGGGACTGGTTCGAGCGCGGTCGCGCGGAAGAGGTGCATCACCTCGTCGCAGAAGCCGGGCGTCGTCCAGAAGCTGAGGATGGGCTCGAGCGCGCCGGCGCGCAGGCCCACCTCCTCCTCGAGCTCGCGCCGTGCGCCGTCCTCGGGGGACTCGGCCGGATCGCGGCGGCCGGCCGGCAGCTCCCAGACGTAGCTCGCCACGGCGTAGCGGTACTGGCGCACGAGCACGATGCGGCCGTCCTCCAGCACCGGCAGCGCGGCGACGGAGCCCGGCTGCCGCACCACCTCGCGCGTGCCGCTCACGCCTCCGGGCTCGCTGACCTCGTCGACGTCGAGCGCGAGCACGCGGCCCTCGTAGACGCGGCGGTGCCGCAGGACGCGCGCCGTCTCGGCCGAGGCCATGGCGCGATGATAGCAGCGGCGTCAGCCGCGCGATGCGGCGCGCAGCGCGGCGACGACCTCGTCCAGATCGGCCGGCAGCGGCGCCTCGAACGCCAGCCGCTGCCCCGTGCGCGGGTGGGTGAAGACGAGCCGGGCGGAGTGCAGCGCCGGCCGGGCGAGCGAGGCCAGGGCCGCGCGCGCCGCGGCGCGGCGCGAGGACGGCGTGCGCGCGCCGCCGTAGAGCGCGTCGCCCGCCACCGGGTGGCCGATCGAGGCCATGTGGACGCGGATCTGGTGGGTGCGGCCGGTGTGGATGGCGACGCGCACGAGCGCCGCCCCGTCGAAGCGCTCGAGCACGCTCCAGCTGGTGCGCGCCGTGCGCGCTCGCCTGGCCTTGACCGACATGCGCTGGCGCCGCACGGGATCGCGTCCGATCGGGGCGTCGATCTCGCCGGCAGCACGGGACGGGCTGCCGAGCACGAGCGCCAGGTACTGCTTCTCGACGGTCCGCGCGGCGAACTGGCGCGCGAGCGCCCGGTGCGTCGCGTCGTCCTTGGCCACGACCAGCAGGCCCGAGGTGCCGCGGTCGAGGCGGTGCACGATCCCGGGCCGCAGCACGCCGCCGACGCCGGACAGGCCGTGGAGGCGCGCGAGCAGGGCGTTCACGAGCGTGCCATCCGGCGCGCCCGCGCCCGGATGGACGACGAGCCCGGCGGGCTTGTCGACCACCGCGAGCGCGTCGTCCTCGTGGACGAGCCGCAGCGGGATGTCCTGCGGCCGCGGCGCGGCAGGAGCGGCGACCGGCACGCGCACGAGCGCGTGCTGGCCGCTCTTCACGCGCAGCGACGCGCGCGCGGCCTTGCCGTCGAGCCGCACGTCGCCCGAGGCGATCAGCGCCTGCAGCCGGGAGCGCGACAGGTCGGGCAGCCGGCGGGCGAGCCAGGCGTCGAGCCGGAGGCCGGCGTCGTCGGGCCCGGCGACGAGCTCGTGGGCCTCCTCCACGGGCCGGGAGCCGTCAGGCTTGGGCGAGAGCCTGGGTCCGCTTGACGCGCGGGAAGAGCGCCGCCACGACGAGCAGCAGCACGATCGCGATGATCTGCGAGGTCGAGAGCGTGTTGCCGAACCAGGACCCGCGCTCCGGGTCGCCGCGCAGGAACTCGAGGCCGAAGCGCACCGTGGAGTAGAGCGCCACGTACGCGAGCGTCACCTGGCCGTGGAAGCGCTTGCGCGGCAGCAGCCACAGCAGGAACGCGAAGATCAGGAACGCCGCGAACGACTCGTAGAGCTGGCTCGGGTGCAGCGGCGTGTCCACCGGCGTGCCGACCTGGCGCGCGGCGTACACGTCGGTGAAGGTCACCGCCCACGGCAGCGTCGTCGGCTTGCCCCAGCAGCAGCCCGCCGCGAAGCAGCCGAGCCGCCCGATCGCCTGCCCGAGCACGACGCCCGGCGCGAGCGCGTCGGCCGTCGGCCAGGGCTCGAGCTGGTGCCGGCGCGCGTACCACCACGCGACGAGCCCGCCGCCGATCAGGCCGCCGTAGAAGACGCCGCCACTCTGGAAGATGGACCAGAGCTCGCGCGGGCTACGGTGGTAGTAGCTGAAGTCGACGAGCACGAGCAGGATCTTGGCGCCGATCAGGCCCGCGATCAGCACCCAGACGGCCATGTCGGTGATGCGGTTGGCGTCCAGGCCCTGGCGTCGCGCCTCGCGTGCCGCCACCCAGAGCCCCGCGATGAAGGCGACCGCCAGCAGGAGGCCGTAGGTGTGGAGCGTGAGCGTGGGCCCGAGGTGCAGCCATTCCGGCACCGGGATCGTCAGAAGCCGCGGGTGCATGTCAGTCGGTCCTCCCGGCCGTGGTGGCGGAGTCGATCACCGGCGCACTCTGGGCGTGCGGCGCCGGCGAGCTCAGGATGTCGATCACGAGCAGCGCGACGCCGATCGTGATCGCGGAGTCGGCGGTGTTGAAGTCGGGCCACTGGTAGTCACGCCAGTACACGTGCACGAAGTCGACGACGTAGCCGAGGCGCAGGCGGTCGATCACGTTGCCGAACGCGCCGCCCAGCACCAGCGCGAGTGCGAGCCGCGGCAGCCGCGCCCGCGCCGGCAGGTGCAGGAAGTAGGCGGCGATCGCGACGAGCGCGAGCAGGCTGAGCATCGACAGCACCAGCGACTGGTAGGGCAGGTTCCAGTCCGACAGCAGGCCGAACGCCGCGCCGTGGTTGCGCACGTGGCTGAGGCTCAGCAGGCCGTCGACGAGCGGCACGTAGTCGTGGAGCCCGATCGAGCGGACCACGATCGCCTTGGTGAGCTGGTCGAGCACCACCACGGCGGCGATCACGAGCAGGTAGGGAAAGCTGCGTCTCACGGGCGGCTCAGCACCTCGTTGCAGCGCTCGCACACGCCCGGGTGCGCGGGCAGCGTGCCTACGCGCGCCGACCAGGTCCAGCAGCGCTCGCACTTGCGGCCGGCGGCGTGCTCGACCTGCACCTCGAGCGGCCCGTCCGCGTCCAGAAGCCGCACCTCGCTGACGATGAACAGGTTGGCGAGGTTGCCCGGGAACACGGTCGAGCGCGCGTCGTGCGCCCGCAGCGCCTGCATCGTCTCGGCCGGCCCGCGCACCACCACAGCCGCCTCCAGGCTCGCCGCGATCTGCTTGGCCGCGCGCGCGGCCTCGAGCGCGCGCGTCACCTCCGCGCGCACGTCGAGCAGCATCGCCCAGCGCTCGATCCGCCCGGTGTCGGCGGCCTCGCGGGCCGGGAACTCGCCGAGGTGCACCGAGCCCGGCGGCCGCCCCGGCAGCGCCTCCCAGGCCTCGTCGCTCGTGAAGGGCAGCACGGGCGCGAGCAGCAGCGGCAGGTCGTGCGCGATGCGCCAGAGCACGGTCTGCGCCGAGCGGCGGCGCGGCGCACTGGTGGCGTCGCAGTAGAGCCGGTCCTTGAGCACGTCGAGGTAGAAGGACGACAGCTCGGCGGCCGCGTACTGCACCAGCTGGTGGTACACCGCGTGGAACTCGTAGGCGTCGTAGGCGTCGAGCACGCGGCCGACCACCTGGCGGTGCACCGCTAGCACGTACGCGTCGAGCTCGTCGAGCGCCTGCTCGTCCTGCGCGTCGGTCTTCGGGTCGAAGTCGCTCAGGTTCGAGAGCAGGTAGCGGATCGTGTTGCGGACCTTCCGGTAGGCCTCCGCGACGCGGCTGATCATCTCGTCCGAGATCCGCATGTCCTCGCGGTAGTCGACCATGATCGTCCACAGCCGCAGCACCTCGGCGCCGTACTGGGCGATCAGCTTCTGGGTGTCGACGTCGTTGCCCAGGCTCTTCGAGATCTTGCGGCCGTCGGCGTCGACGGTGAAGCCGTGGGTGATCACCTGCTTGTAGGGCGCGCGGCCGCGGGTGCCGACGCCGATCAGCAGCGAGGAGTGGAACCAGCCGCGGTGCTGGTCGCTGCCCTCGAGGTAGACGTCGCAGGGCCACGGCATGTCGGGCCGGTGCCCCAGCACCGCCGCGTGCGACGAGCCCGAGTCGAACCAGACGTCGAGGATGTCGCGCTCCTTGTCGAACTCAGCCGCCCCGCACTTCGGGCACGCGAAGCCCGCGGGCAGCAGCTGCTTCGCCTCGCGCGCGTACCAGGCGTCGGCGCTCTCGCTCTCGAAGATCGAGGCGACGTGGCGCAGCAGCTCGGGGCGCAGCAGCGCCTCGCCGCAGCCCTTGCAGTAGAAGGCCGGGATCGGCACGCCCCACAGGCGCTGGCGCGAGATGCACCAGTCCGGGCGCGTCGCGATCATGTTGTGGATGCGCTCCTCGCCCCAGGCCGGCAGCCAGCGCGTCGCGGCGATCGCGGCGAGCGCCTGCTCGCGAAGCGTCGGCCGTCCCTGGTCGAGCGCCACGAACCACTGCTCGGTCGCGCGGAAGATGATCGGGTGCTTGCAGCGCCAGCAGATCGGATAGGAGTGCCTGTCCTTGCCCGCCTGCACGAGCGCGCCCTTGTCGCGCAGGTGCTCGATCACGCGCGGGTTGGCCTCGAACACGCGCTCGCCGGCGAAGCCTTCGACCTCCGGCAGGAAGCGGCCCCCCTCGTCGACCGGGCAGTAGATGTCGAGGCCGTAGCGGACGCCGGTCAGGTAGTCGTCCCAGCCGTGGCCGGGCGCCGTGTGCACGACGCCGGTGCCGGTGTCGAGCGTCACGTAGTCGGCGAGGACACCGGGCGAGTCGCGGTCGATCCAGGGGTGGCGGAAGCGGACCTTCTCGAGCTCGGCGCCCGTCATCTCGGCGAGCGGCGCGCCGAGCGCGAGGCCGAAGCGCTTCTGCGCCTGCTCGTGGAGCGCCTTCGCGAGCAGCAGCACCTCGCCGCTGCCCTCGACGGGGAAGAAGGCGTACTCCGCCTCGGGGTGGAACGCGAGCGCGAGGTTCGCGGGCAGCGTCCAGGGCGTCGTCGTCCAGGCGACCGCCGAAACCTTCCGCCCGGCCAGGGACGGGTGGGTCCTGGCGAGCCGCGCCTGCTCCTCGGCCGCGAGCGGGAAGCGGACGTCGATCTGCGGGCTCTCGTGGTTCTCGTCGTACTCGACCTCGGCCTCGGCGAGCGCCGTGCGGCACGAGATACACCAGTGGACGGACTTCTTGGCCTTGTAGACGAGGCCCTTCTCCGCGAAGGTGGCGAGCTCGCGGACGATCGTCGCCTGGTAGCCGGGCGCCATCGTCAGGTACGGATCGCTCCACTCGCCCATCACGCCCAGCCGCTCGAACTCCTCGCGCTGGATGCCCACGTACTTCTCGGCGTACGCGCGGCAGGCCTGGCGGAACGCGATCGGCGACAGGGCGTGCTTCTTCGAGCCGAGGTCGCGCTCGACCTTGAGCTCGATCGGCAGGCCGTGGCAGTCCCAGCCGGGGCGGTACGGGGCGTCGTGGCCCAGCATCGAGCGGCTGCGCACGACGACGTCCTTCAGAATCTTGTTGAGCGCCGTGCCGAGGTGGATGTGGCCGTTCGCATACGGCGGCCCGTCGTGGAGCACGAAGCTCGAGCGGCCCTGGCGCGCGCGCCGCAGCTGGGCGTAGAGGTCCTCCTGCTTCCAGCGCCCGAGCCGCTGCGGCTCCGACTGCGCGAGGTTCGCCTTCATCGGGAAGTCGGTCTTCGGCAGGTTGAGCGTGGAGCGCAGGTCAGACTCGGTTTTCACCGCAGTGGCCGCCCGGGAAGCATGGAAAAAGCAAGTTAGCACGCGCATTTCCTTTCATCAAACGCGCGCCGTGCGGGCTAGAATCGCGGAGCTTGCGCGGAGGGAAGGCATTGAACAGGCGCTTGTTGCTCTGGGGGCTCCTGCTTCTCCTGGCGTTGCCGATCGGCTCGTGCGGAACGAGCGGGGAGGAGTGCGACCGTTGCGCGAGCGACGACGAGTGCGGCTCGGGCCTCGTGTGCTCGACCTTCTCGGACGGCAGCCGCCGCTGTGGCTCGGGCCAGGGCGAGACGAACTGCAAGGTCCGCTGAGCAGCTAGTCGCCCCCGCCGGCGTCGGGGCTCGTGTCCCCTCCCGGGCCGAGCGGCAGGCCCATGCCGGCCGTTTCCCGCTGCTCGCCCCGCGGCTCCGCCTCCTCGCGCGCCGGCGGCACGACGAGGAAGCCGAGCGCGCTGCCGAGGGCACCCGTGAGCAGGGTGAAGAGGGGCCAGATCACGAGCTGCGGGAGGAGCGTGAGCCAGAAGAGCTGCGGCCAGCTGCCGGGTGCGAAGGAGAAGCCGCGCTCGGAGAAGGCGACCGCCACCTCGGTCAGGGACGAGACGTCGTAGTGGGTGCCGGCCGCGAGCCGCGTCGCCACGATCCCGACGGCAGCCACGGGCACGCGCACGAGGTACGCGTAGCGCAGCAGGTCGGGCAGGAGTGCTCCGGGGCCGCTGCGCCGCGGCTCGAGTGCGATCGCCATGTACGCGCCGGCGACGGGCGCGAGCCAGGTCACGCCGACGGCCTCGACCAAGAGCGTCGGCGCCGCGCTCTTCTCGAGCAGCGCGCGCGCCACGGTCGCGAGCCAGGCGACCGTGGCCGAGGTCAGCAGCACGCGCGGGCGCAGCCAGCGCGCGAGCCGGTCGCTCACGATCAAGCCGGCGAAGCCGAGCAGCAGGCAGAAGCCGGTGAGGACATAGTAGTAGAGGCTGGCACCCGCGGTGGCGTGGGCCGTGGAGGTCGCGGGCCCGACCAAGACCAGCGAGGTGAGCGCCGTCTCGCGCTGGCCTTCCGAGCGCAGCGCCGCCACCAGGAAGCCGAGCCCGGCGAGGCTCGTCGCGAGGGACAGCCGGCGGCGGGAGGGCGCTGCGAGCCGCGGCCACCAGTGCATCGGGACCGCGATCGCCAGCGCCAGGGCGACCGTGAGCAGGAAGGTGGTCACCGGGCGCCAAGGGTATCATGCCCGCCGTGACGGGCGAGCCCGAGTCCCCGGCGCGCGAGGCACGCGAGGCCTCGCGCGGCAGCGCGATCAAGCTCGCCGCCGAGGCGGCCTCGCGGCTGCTCGGCCTCGCCACGACGCTGCTCCTGATCCGCGGCCTCGGCGCCTCCGAGTTCGGGGCGTTCGGGCGGCTGTCCGTGATCGCGCTGCTCGTCGCCGAGCTCGGCGAGCTCGGGATCCAGATCCTCGCCTCGCGCGCCCTCGTCGCGGGGACGCTCTCGCTCCGCTCGCTGGTGCGGGCACGATTGCTGCTGGCGGCGCTGCTCGGCGCGGGCGCGCTCGCCAGCGTAAGCGTCGCACCGGCGCTCTCGCCGCTCGTGCTCTGGTTCGCGCTCTCCGGCTGGGGCGAGTTCCTCGGGGTGGCGCTGCGCTGCCGCGGCGAGCGCGCCGGCGAGGCGCTGCTCCTGCTGCTGCTGCGCGGCTTCGGGCTCGGCGCGGTGGCGCTCGCGCTCGCCGCGGGCACAGGGCTCGCGGCGCTCGGCTGGGCCCTCGTGCTGTCCACCGCGCCGGCGCTCGCCTTCGGCGCGTGGCGGCTGCGGCGGAGCGCCGCCGCCCCGGCCGTCGCCGACTCCACGGTCGCCGCCGTGATGCGCGAGGCACTTCCGCTCGCGATCCACGGCGGCCTGCTGCTGCTGAGCCCGCGCGTCGAGTTCCTGGTGCTGTCGCTCTTGCGCGGCGACCGGGAGACGGGCCTGTTTCTGGCCGCGCTGCGCGTATTCGAGTTCCTGAACGTGATCCCGGCGGCGGTCGTGGCGGGGGCGATGCCCGGCCTCACGCGCGAGGCGCTGCGCGGGCAGGGCAGCGTGCGCGAGCGCACGGCCTGGACCCTCGCGTTCCTCGCCCTGCCGGCCGCGTGCGGGCTCGCGGTCATAGCACCGGCGGTCGCGCGGCTGCTGCTCGGCGGCGGCTACGACGCCGCGGCGTACGCGGGGACGCAGGCGCCGCTGCGGCTCTTGTCCGTCGCGCTGCCGGCTCTCTTCATGAACGGCCTGCTGCAGTTCACGCTCGTGGCCGCGGGGCGGACCGGTCTGCTGCCGCGTCTCACGGCCACGCGCGTCGTGGTCGCCGTCCTGCTGGCGGTGCCGCTCGTGCGCGCGGCCGGAGGCGAGGGCGCGGCGCTCGGGATCGCGTTGGCGGAGTGGCTGCTGCTGCTGCTCGGGGCGCGCGCCTGCGCTCGCTCGGGCGCCCGCGTCCCGCTCGCGCGTCCGCTCGCGAGCGCGCTCGCCCTGAGCCTGCCGATGACGCTCGCCGTGTGGAGCGTCCGCGAGCGGCTGGAGCTGGCGCTGCCGCTCGGCGGCCTGGTTCAGCTCGCCGTCACGGCGGCGGCCGCGTGGCGCGTTCGTCGCGGCGAGAGAGCACGCGATCTCCGCTATCCTTAGGCGCTTGCCGGAGGTGACTCGCTCGACGGCGCGTGGTGCGGTGCGGCGCCAGCCGGTCGTGCTGTACCAGCCGCGCGACGCCGCCGCGGCGATGCCGCTCGGCCTGCTGGCGCTCGGCTCGTGGCTCGAGGGCCGCCACGTCGTGATCGTCGACGGCCGCTTCGAGCTGGCGCCGGAGGCGCGCGTGGTGGAGCTGGCGCGCCACGCGCTGCTGTTCGGCGTGAGCGCGCGCAGCGGCGAGCCGCTGGCGGAGGCGTTGCGCGTGAGCCGCGCGGTGCGCGCGGCGCGTCGCGACCTCCCGATCGTCTGGGGCGGTCCGCACGCGGGGCTCGACCCGGAGTCCTGCTTCGCGAGCGGTGCGGTCGACGCCTGCGTGTCGGGCGCGGGCGAGGAGCCGCTGCAGGCCGCGGTCGAGGCGGCTCGCTCGGGGCGCGCGCTCTCGGGAGTCGAGGGGCTGACCGGGCCGGGCGACGGGGCGGTCGCCGCCGCGGCCCCGCCGACGCGGCTCTGGCCGCGCGCCGACTACTCGCTGCTCGACACCGAGCGCTACTTCGAGGAGCGCGGCGTGCGCCGGCTCGACTACTGCTCGAGCCGCGGGACGCGCGACGCGCCCGGCTGGCTCGGGCTGCGCGCGGAGCGCGTGGTGGCCGAGACGCTCGAGCTCTGCGAGCGCTACGGCGCGACCGAGCTCGCATTCGAGGACGAGGACTTCTTCGCGGACGCGCAGCGCGTCGCGGACATCGCGAGCGGCCTGCTCGACAGCGGCGCGCCGCTCGCCTGGCGCGCCGAGGCGCGCGCGCAGGACGTGCTGGAGGCGCGCCCGGCCGAGCTGCGCCGGCTGTACGAGAGCGGCTGCCGCGGGCTGCAGCTCGTGACCGACGGCGCGGGGCGCGACGGCCTGCTGGAGGTCGGAGCGCGGCTGCGCGAGGCCGGCATCGGCGGCCGCTTCGTCTTCGACGTGGACGAGTCCGCGGCCGCGGGCGAGGGCCTCAACGGAGCGGTCGGAGTGGCGCGGGCCCTCTGTGCTCTGGACGGCGGCTTCGAGACGCCGATCCGGCGCCACAGCCCGCTGCCGGCGGCGCCGCTCGCGCCGGGCCGCTCGCTCCAGGACTGGGTTGCGCTCGCGAAGCAGCCGTGGGCGAACCGGCATGCCGAGCGACGGCTCGCGCGCCGGGCGTTCTTCTTCGCCGAGGCGCAGCGCCCGCCGGGGCGCCGGCTCGGCAAGCACCTGCTGCGCGTGCTCGCGCTCTTGCGCGTGCGGCTCGGCTTCTTCGCGCTCGACGTCGAGCGCGTGATGGTGGAGCTCTCCGCGCTGCTGCGCACCGGCCGCGCGCGCGGCGAGCCGGGCGGTGACTTCCGGGCGTGAGGGTATAATGCCGCCCTCTCAGGTGGGATAGGGGATGCGCGAGGTCGTCGAGATCCTGCAGGCCATGCTCGCCCAGAAGGAGAAGATCAAGAACCGCCACGAGCTGCTGCTCGACATGGGCGAGCGCGTGGTGAAGGCGGTGAGCCACGAGTTCGGCTGCAAGCAGGACGAGGTCGCGATCCTGCTGCTGAGCTCGGACGGCCGCCACCTGCGCTTCGTCGCGCCGCGGCTCTTCTCCGAGCTCGGCTCGATCCCGACCACCAAGCGCGACTCGATCGCGGTCGGCGTGCTCTCGCGCCGCGCGGGCGAGGTGATCAACAACGTGCCGATGGTGAAGCACGTCTCGTTCTTCGAGACCATCAAGCTGCGCGACAAGCCGATCCCGATCCAGAAGATGGTGACGACGCCGCTCGTCGTCCGCGGCCAGCCGGTGGGCGTCGCGGAGATCAGCCGCAAGGGCGAGACGACCCGCGACGCCGGCCCCGACTTCACGCCGGCCGACCTGCGCCACGCGCAGGAGATCTTCGAGGGGATCGCCCCGCTCTTGGCCGATGCGCGGCCCGCCGGCTACTGACGCCCAGGCCTCAGTCGAGGAAGCGGACCTTCCCGGTGTCGTCCACGACGAAGGGGCGGCCGACGGGCGCCTGCGGGACGGCCTCGGCGCGGAAGCCGTCGCTCTCCACGCTCAGCCGGAAGCCGTAGTGGGCCCGCTTGAAGCCGGCCGTGTCGACGGGGACGTCGAGCACCAGCAGCCCGGCGTCGTGCAGCTCGCGCAGCGTTCCGTAGCGGTTGCTGCGGCCGTGGTAGGCCTGCTCGACGCTGCTGAGGTAGAGCAGCGTCGCGACCGCCGGCCGCTCCTGTAGCGTGATGCCGCGCGGCACCGGCGGCCGCGCGCGGTAGCGCCCGGTCGTGTAGGAGCTCGTGCCGTCGGAGCGGTACTTCTGTGCGAGCGCGTCGCCGGCGGCGCGGCCGTCGCCACCGTCCTCGCCCGGCACCTCGTCGAGGTGGGAGAAGTCGCCGGCCGCGGGCTCGGCCTGGCCGGGCGGCTGTGCTGCGGGCTGCGAGACAGTCGTGCCGCGGCCCGCCGGAGGCGCGCTCGAAGCGGCCGCGCGGGGCGCGGGTGGCGTCGTGGTCGGACCGGTCGAGGCGCGATGCGGCGCGGCGGTCGCGGCCGGAGGCGGCGTCGGCGCGGCCTCGGCCGGCGTCGCCGCGGGCGGGACGGACGCGGCGAGAGTGGTCGGTGGAGCCTGGGCGAGCGTCGTCGGCGTCACGTCCGCGACCGGCGGCGTCGTGGCGGCGTTCCTGCGGAGGAAATAGTAGCCGCCGCCGGCGAGCAGGGCGACGACAAGCACGCCCGCGACTCCGAGACCCACGACGAGCCCGGCCCCGCCGCCGCTGCGGCGCGCGGGGGCCGCGGCCTGCGCGCGCACGGGCGGGGTCTGGGCCGGCTTGGGGAGCGGGGGCGGGGCGTCCGCGCGCTGCGTCGGGGGAGTGAGGATCGTCGGCGGCACCGGCGGAATCGGGGGCGGCGCCCCGGGTGCGGCGGCGACACGCGTCGGCTGCGACCCGATCGTCGCGGGCGCCTGCGCCGTCGGCGGCGACTGCAGCGTCGGCACGTCGCCCGGAGCGGCGTCCGGGGGAACGAGCACGGTGGGCGTCTCGTGCGAGCGCAGCGTCGGGACGAAGCCGGGCTGCGTGATCGCGTGGAGGTCGTTGGCCAGGTCGCGACCCGACTCGTAGCGCGTCTCCTTGGCCTTGGACAGCGCCTTGGCGATGATGCGGAGCATCGCGTCGGAGACCGTCGGGTCGAGCTCGCGCAGCGAGGGCGGCTCCTCGGCGACGATCTTGAAGAGCAGCGCCGTGATCGAGTCGCCACGGAAGGCGCGCTGGCCGGCGACCATCTCGTAGAGGATGCAGCCGAGCGAGAACAGGTCGCTGCGCCCGTCGAGCTCCTGGCCGCGCGCCTGCTCCGGGCTCATGTACGACGGCGTGCCCAGCAGGCTGCCGGTGGCGGTCAGCTGATCGACCGTGTCGCCGGTCATCAGCTTCGCGATCCCGAAGTCGGTGACCTTCACGTGGTCGCCGGGCTCGACCATGATGTTGGCGGGCTTGATGTCGCGGTGGACGAGCTTCTCGGAACGCCAGGCGTGGTCGAGCGCCATGGCGACCTGCTCGCCGATCGCCGCCGCGCGCTCGACCGCCATCTTGCCCGAGCCCTTGATCACGCGCTCGAGGCCCACGCCGTCGATGAACTCCATCACCACGAAGCTGTTGCCGGGCATCGCGCCGGTGTCGAAGATGCCGACGATGTTCGGGTGCTTCAGCCTCGCAGCGACCCTGGCCTCGCGCTTGAAGCGCGCGATCAGGTCGTCGAGGCTCGCCTGCGACGCCGCGAGGCCCTCGAGGCGGATCGTCTTGATGGCGACGAAGCGGTCGAGCTCCGGGTCCTTCGCCTTGTAGACCGTGCCGAAGGCCCCGGCGCCGAGCTTCTCGACGATCTCGTAGCGTCCGATGCGGGTCGGCTCGGGGACGGCGGAGTTGCTGGCGCTCACGTGCTCACCTTCCTAGCCGGGCGGCCAGCCCAGGCTGCGTCCGCCCAAGAGGTGCAGGTGGATGTGGTAGACGCTGTAGCCGGCGTCGTCGCCGCAGTTGAAGACGAGTCTGTAGCCGCGCTCGCCGAGGCCCAGCTCGTTGGCGATGTCCCGGGCCTTGCGCACCAGCCTGCCGACCAGGCCGTCGTCGCCGGGGCCGAGGTCCGCGAGGCTCTCGATGTGGCGGCGGGGGATCACGAGCACGTGGGTCGGAGCCTGCGGCTTGACATCGTGGAACGCGACGAGCTGGTCGTCCTTCGCCACGACTTTCGCCGGGATACGGCTCTCGGCGATCTCGCAGAAGAGGCAGGCCATTCGGGCGAGTTTACCGCGCCAGGGGGGCAAAGGGGACGGGTGGTTCGCTCACAAGGGCAGCGGAAGCTGAGGCGCGGCCAGCCCCTTCAGCAACTTGCGGGTCGAGGACGCGACCGGCAGCCGCGCCACCTCGTCGGGCCGGGCCCACAGGAAGCGCTCGGGGTCGTCGGGAAAGGGCGGCCGCAGCCGTGCGCTGTAGCCCTCGAGCGTGATGCGGCGGTAGGTCACGGCGTGGCGGGCGCGCACCGCCAGCGGCCCCGGCACGACGCGCAGGCCGTGGCGCTCCTCGATCTCGCGCGCGAGGTCGGGACGGCCGCGGGCGTCGAGCGACGTCTGGGGCACCTCCCACATGCGGCCCATCAGCCGGCCCTCGGGCCGGCGCACCAGCAGCACGCGGCCGTCGCGCTCGACGAGGGCCGCGGCCACGGTCACGTCCACGGGAGCACGCCGGGCGCGGCTCTCGGGCAGCTCGTCCACCAGGCCGCGGGCGCGCGCCTCGCAGCGCTGGCGGAGCGGGCACGCGGGGCAGGCGGGCTTGCGCGGCAGGCAGATCGTGGCGCCGAGCTCCATCAGCGCCTGGTTCCAGTCGCCCGGCCGCTTCGGGTCGAGCAGCTCCTCGGCGCGGTTGTAGTAGGGGCCGTCCTTGCGGAAGGCCGGCCCGCGCAACGCGAGGAGGCGCGCGAGCACGCGGCGCACGTTGCCGTCCACGACCGGCAGCGGCAGGCCGAACCCGATCGACAGCACCGCGCTCGCCGTGTAGAGGCCGACGCCGGGCACGCCGAGCGCCGCCTCGAGCGTGCGCGGGAAGCGGCCTGCGTGCCGCTCGGCCAGGTGCTGCGCGCCGCGGTGCAGGTTACGGGCCCGGTGGTAGTAGCCGAGCCCCGACCACGCCGCGAGCACCTCGTCCTCGGGCTCCTCGGCGAGCGCGATCACGGTCGGGAAGCGCCTCAGGAAGATTTCGTAGTACGGCAGCACCGTCTTCACGGTGGTCTGCTGCAGCATCACCTCGGAGACCCAGATGCGGTAGGGGTCCTGCGTGCGGCGCCAGGGCAGGTCGCGTCGGTTGCGGTCGTACCAGGCGAGGAGCGGCCGGCGGAGCGCGGCCTTTTCCCTGTCCGAGCCCGCGGGAGCCACGGGGCGAGTCTACCCGACGCGCGAACGCGGCCGCAGCGGCTGCCGTCCGATCACGGCGCGCGGCCTCTGGGCGAGATCGGGCCGGACCTCGATCCCCTCGAACCCCGCGGCTGCGAGCAGGTCGGTAACGGCCCGCTTCAGCGTAGGCGCGATCTCGAGCACGAGCGCGCCCGCGGGCTTGAGAACCTCGGCCGCGGCCGGCACCAGCCGCCTGTAGACGGAGAGGGCGTCGTCGGGCGCGAAGAGGGCCAGGGCCGGCTCGTGGTCGCGGACCTCCGGAGCGAGCGAGTCGCGCTCGGCCGGGTCGACATACGGCGGATTGCTGACCACGAGATCGGCGCGGCCCCGGATCGCGCGGAGCACCGGCTCGAGCAGGTCGCCCTGGTGGAAGGCGACGCGGCCCTCGAGCCCGAGCCGGCGCAGGTTGTCGCGTGCCGCGGCGAGGGCGGCTTCGGAGACGTCGGTGGCGTGAAGCTCCGCGTCCTCGCGCTCCGCGGCGAGCGCGAGCGCGATGCAACCGCTGCCGGTGCCGACGTCGACGATCACCGGACGCTCCGCCCCGCGCAAGAGCTCGAGCGCGGCCTCGACGAGGAGCTCCGTCTCGGGGCGGGGGATCAGCACGTCGGGCGTCACGCGCAGCTCCTGCTTCCAGAACGCCTGCGTGCCGGTCAGGTGCTGGAGTGGAATCCGCCGCGCGCGCTCGCGAACCAGCCGGCGGAACTCGGCCTCGCGGTCGGAGCCGGGCGTCGCCTGCGGGGAGGCGACGAGCACGGCACGGTCCCAGCCGAGGACGTGGCGCAGCAGGCGCTCCGCGTCCCACTCCGCCGTCTCGACCCCGGCGCTCCGGAGCGCGCGCGCGGCCTCCGCCAGGAGCTGCGCGACGGTCATGGCAAGAGAGTCCTCGGCTCAGCCCGCCGCCGGCGCCTTCAGCTTCTCCGCCTGGTGGTGTGCGATCAGCCCGGCGACGATCTCGTCGAGGTCGCCGTCGAGCACGTCCTGCAGCCGGTGCAGCGTGAGTCCGATCCGGTGGTCGCTCACGCGGGCCTGCTGGAAGTTGTAGGTGCGGATCTTCTCCGAGCGGTCGCCGCTGCCGACCTGGCCCTTGCGGTCGCTCGCGATCTTCTTCTGCTGCTCGTCGAGCGCCACCTCGTAGAGGCGGGCGCGCAGCACCTTCATCGCCTTCTCGCGGTTCTTGATCTGGCTCTTCTCGTCCTGGCAGGAGACGACGGTGTTGCTGGGCAGGTGCGTGATGCGTACGGCGGAGTAGGTCGTGTTGACGCTCTGGCCGCCGGGGCCGGACGAGCAGAAGGTGTCGACGCGCAGGTCCCTGGGCTCGATCTTGACGTCCACCTCCTCGGCTTCCGGCAGCACCGCCACCGTGATCGCCGAGGTGTGGATCCGGCCCGAGGCCTCGGTCACCGGGACGCGCTGGACGCGGTGCACGCCGCTCTCGTAGCGCAGCTTCGAGAACACGCGGTCGCCCTCGACCATCGCGATCGCCTCCTTGATGCCGCCCTGGCCGGTGCGGCTCAGCGAGACGACGTCGACCTTCCAGCCCTGCCGCTCGGCGTAGCGCTGGTACATCCTGAAGACCTCGGCCGCGAAGAGGGCCGCCTCGTCGCCGCCGGTGCCGGCGCGGATCTCGAGCAGCACGTTCTTCTCGTCGTTCGGGTCCTTCGGGACGAGCAGCTGCGGGATCTCGACGTCGAGCGTGTCGCGCTTGGCCTCGAGCGCGCGCGCCTCCTCGTGCGCCAGCTCGCGCAGCTCGGCGTCGGCCTCGGCCTTCGCCATCTCCTGGACCTTGGCGAGCTCCTGGAGCGTGTCCTTGTAGGCGCGGTAGCGCTCGACGATCGGGGCGATCTCCTTCGCCTCGCGCGCGAGCTTCTGGTAGGCGGGCGGGTCCTGCGCCACGGCCGGGTCGGACATCCGCGCCTCGACCTCGGCGAAGCGGGACTCGATGTCCCGCAGCTTCTCGAAGGTGATCCCGTCCATGGCCCTGGCGCGGGCGGCCGGGGCCGCCTCAGGCCTTCGCGGCCGCCTTCTTGGCGCTGGCCTTGCTGGCGGCCTTGGTCCCCGAGGGCTTCTTGTCGCCGTACTTGCGCGTGAACCGCTCGATGCGGCCCGCCGTGTCCATGAGCCGCTGCTTGCCGGTGAAGAACGGGTGGCAGTTCGAGCAGATCTCGAGCCGCAGCTCCTTCTTGGTCGAGCGCGTGGTCCAGGTCGCGCCGCAGGCGCAGTGGACGTTCACGACGGCGTAGTCGGGATGGATTCCAGCCTTCATGGGACTCCTAGAGCCGCCCAGTACCGGCGGCCGCAACCACCGATTATAGCAGATTCACGCGCGCTCGCTGTCCAGCACCTGCATCTGCTGCGGGTCGTAGCGGGTGCCGGCGATCGCCCCGGGCGGCAGTGCTTTCTCGATCGCCCGCTGGTCGTCCGGGTCGAGGACGAGCTCGAGCGCTCCCAGGGCCTCCGTGAGCCGCTCGCGGCGGCGCGCGCCGACGAGCGGCACGACGTCGCTGCCGCGCGCGAGCACCCAGGCGATCGCGAGCTGGGCGACCGTCGCCCCCTTGCGCGCCGCCACGGCGCGCAGGCCCTCGACCGCGGCCAGGTTCCTGGCGACGTTGTCGCGCGAGAAGCGGGGCAGGAAGGCGCGGATGTCTCCCCTCGGCAGTGCCTTGTCGCCCGACCACGTCCCGCTCAGCAAGCCGCGCGAGAGGACACCGTAGGCCGTCACGCCGACGCCGAGTGCGCGCGCCGCGGGCAGGATGGCCGCCTCGATCCCGCGCGAGATCAGCGAGTACTCGATCTGCAGGTCGGCCACCGGGTGCACGCGGTGCGCCCGGCGCAGCGTCTCGGCGCCGACCTCCGAGAGCCCGAGGTAGCGCACCAGTCCCTGCTTGGCGAGCTCGGCGATGGCGCCCACCGTGTCCTCGATCGGGACGGCGGGGTCGAGCCGGCCCGGCCGGTAGATGTCGACGTGGTCTGTGCCGAGGCGCTGCAGCGTGTAGGCCAGGAAGTTCTTGACGGCCGCCGGGCGCGTGTCGATCCCGAGCCACTTGCCGGAGGCGTCGCGCAGCGCCCCGAACTTGACGCTGATCAGGGCGCGCTCGCGGTCGCGCCCGCGCAGCGCCTCGCGCAGCAGCAGCTCGTTGTGGCCCATGCCGTAGTAGTCGCCGGTGTCGAAGAGCGTGACACCCGCGTCGAGTGCGGCGTGGATCGTGGCGACGCTTTCCTTCTCGTCGGCCGCCGGGCCGTAGAGGTCCGACATCCCCATGCAGCCGAGCCCGATCGCGGAGACGCGCGGGCCGAAGGCGCCGAGTCTTCGTTCGTGCATGTCCGAGCCTAGCGCGTTTGCCCCGGCGCCGCTCCGGAAGCGGCCTACGACTGGCAGCGCACGGCCAGCAGCCGCGTGGCCTGGCCCAGGTCGACGTCGGCGACGAGGAGCCCCGGCTCGCCGTAGGGCTGGAACGCGAGCAGCGTGCCGTCCGGCCGTACGACGGCCGAGGTCGTCGGCGAGCCGGCGCTCGCGAAGTTCACGGTCGCGAAGAAGCAGGTATTCTCGGCCGCGCGGCAGAGCGCGGCCTTCTCGTGGAACGTGTTGGCGGGATCGGCGAAGCGCACCGGACGGTAGCTGCCGGGCTCGGCCTCGTGGAAGTGCGGGTGGAACACGACGTGGGCGCCGCGCCGTGCCGCCCAGCGCACCGTCTCGGGGTAGCGCCAGCCCTCGTGGCAGATCACGACCCCGAACTCGAGCGGCCCCGCGCGGAACACCTGCCGGCCGAAGCCGGGCGCGTAGGTCGCTTCCTCGGAGGGGTCGAGCTGCACCTTGTCCTGGAAGCCGGCCACGGCGCCGTCGCTCCCGACCACGAGCGCCGAGATCAGCAGCCTGTCGTCGACGACCCGCTCGGTGCCAAGGATCACCGTGACGCGTGCCTTCGCGGCCGCAGCCGCCACGGCGCGCCACGCGCACTCGAGGAAGGCCGGGTCCGCGCGCGGAATCGACTTGCCCGCGCCCCGATAGCCCGGGACGAAGCACTCCGGAAAGCAGACGACGCGACAGCCCTCGGCGCCGGCGCGAGCGATCGCCTCCTCGGCCGCGGCGACCGAGCGCTCGGGGCTCTCGGGAAAGGGGAGGTTGGCTAGCGCCAGGCGCACCGTTTTGCTCAAGTCGGGATCCCGCTCACAGCATGGTGGCGAGGTTCACCTGGATCCAGAAGTCGCCGCGCGGCGGGGCGGGAAGCTGGACGTCGTGGGCCTCGCGCGTCATGCAGCGGTCGAGCTCTGCGTCGATCTCGGTCACGATCTCGACCACGTTGCCCTGCCGCGAGAGCCGCAGGTATGTCGAGAACGAGGTGAGCTCGCCGTCCTCCGCGTCCTCCACGCACTTCTGCAGCACCGGGACCATCACCTCGCCGGCCTTCGCGTGGTTGCGCGCGAGCCACTGTTTGCCGGGCGCCGACGCCGCGTGCGCGCGGGCGAGGTCCTGCGCCAGCTTGAGGCGCGGCGACGGCTGGTCGGGCGGGTCCGCGACCGCCACGGAAGCAACGATTCCGAACAGGAGCAGGCCCAGCGTCACGCCCGGTCGGCGAACCGGCTTCATCGCAGCCTCCTTCGCCCGTCATGACGACGACGCGCGCCGCTCCGATCGTACCAAGGCCGAGGCGTCCCGATCGAGAGCGTCAGGCTCTGGGCCGGCCGATGCGAATCAGGTTGGAGCTGGGATCGAGCAGGGAGAACTCCCGTGTGCCCCACGGCTTGTCCTCGATGGGCTCGATTCGGGCGCTGGGCCGTCATCGGGAAGATGGCCGCGCACTTCTAGAATGGAAGGCACGGAAGGAGGAAGTCGTGGAGGTCAAGTGCTTCGGATGTGATGCGCTGATCGAGGCGGAAGAGCCCGACGCCGTCGTCGAGGCTTTCGTGGTGCACGGGCGGGAGAGCCACTCCTGGGCGTACCCCGAGGACGCGATCAGGAACTACGCCCGGAACTACGCCGAGGCGATCGAGCGACTCACCGGGGCGACAGAGCGACTGTCCGAGATCGGCGGCGTCACGGTGCTGCCAGTGACCGAGGACCGCGTCGGCGACTGGCTCCGCTTCTTCGATCACGACGCTTTCGCCGGCAACGCCGACTGGGCCTCATGCTATTGCCTCGAACCCCACGTGCCGGCGACGCCCGAGAAACCCGAACGCGCCTGGAGGGAGGCACGGTCGAGCATGACCGAACGATTACGGAGCGGCACCACCTTCGGGTATCTCGCGTACGTGGACGGCCGACCCGCGGGGTGGGTCAACGCCTCGTTGCGCTGCGACTACGGCCTCTATCGACTTGTGGATGCCGGCGGACCCGAGCCGCCATCCGTGATTGGAGTCTCGTGCTTCGTCATCGCCCCGCCGTTCCGGCGGCACGGGATCGCCTCGGCGCTGCTCGATCGCGTGATCGCGGACGCTCCCGCTCGCGGTGCATCGTGGGTCGAGGGGTATCCCCATAACGAACCCGAGGAGAGCGACGCCGGCCACTTCCGCGGTCCGCGGTCCATGTACGACGCACGCGGATTCGAACCGATCGAGGTGCGGGAACGTGACACGGTGGTGCGCCGGCACGTCCGTTGAGCGGCTCGACGCGCTCCACGAGCCGGCGCCCGTTCAGTGAAGGCAGCGGCTCGCCGTCCACAGCACCCGAGACTCCGTTCTCTGAACGGACTCCCCGCGCTGCAGGCGGCCGATCGCTTCCGCTGCCTTGCTCTGGTCCGCGAACCGTCCGACCAGCTGCCAGCTCGTTCCGGGCACCCGCGACCGGCTGTTCTCCGGGATCGGGCCATCGCGAACGACATGAACGATGCGGCCGGGATTCGACGTCATGCTCACGGAGTAGACGTAGTAGCGCCCGCTGCTGGCGGCGCTGTCCTTCTTCCCCTTGTGGAAGAGCCATCTGACACCAGCCAACAGATCCGCGTGCGCCGGGATGCTGGTTCCGGCGACTCGGTTCATGTCGTCGTACGGTGATGGCTCGGGGCCGCCCCTCGGCCCGCAGGCGATGTCCGCTGACCGCAGATAGGCGTCCAGCGCGTCCTGGTAGCGATCGCGAACTTCGACGTGGTCCTGGAAGTGTGGCGTCGACAGCATCCGGCCTACGACCTCGGCAATCGCGGTTCCGAGATCCACCTTGAAAGGCTGCGCGTCCGAGGCCTGTGGAGGCGGAGGAGGTCCGGCCTGCTCGGGCTTGGGGCTGCCGGCCGCCGGAGGCTCCTGGGCTCCACTGACCGGGGCAAGGGCGGCCAACAGCAACGCCACGACGTAAGACCCCATGCAACTATTCTGCGCCTTTCTTCAACTGCGCGGCCTCGCCAGCCTGGAGGCCAGCGCTGCGACGCCAACGGCAGCGAGACCAGCTGGCGGTAGCGCGTCTTCACCTGAGCCGGGGAAGCCCCGGGCGGCAGGCCCATGGTTGCGTACGCTCGCCGCACCGCGTCGCTCAGGCCCTACCCCACCCCGGCAGGGCGGCCGCTTGCCGGATCCACGCGGCCATCCGTGCCCCGTCGAGATCGTCTTCGTGGATGTCGATCCAGCGGGCGTCCTTGCTCGTGCCTCCTGGTGGAACCGGTCGCAACGCCGTGCCTCGGAAGAAGGTCACCTTCACGCAGTGCGTGAAGACGTGGAATGCCAGGAACCACCCCTGGCCCTCAATTCCATAGAACGGCGAGTTCCAGCGCACGGCCCTGCGCACACTCGGCACGTTGCGCGCGATCAGCGAGTCGAGGCGGCGCCCGACGTCGCGCTTCCAGTCCGGCATCGCCGCGATGTAGGCCTGGACGGGGCCATCGCCGTCGGCCTTCGCGACCTGGGGATTGCCGCCTGCGAGGAGAACCGGCCTGGCAGCGACCCGCTGGGCGACGGACTTGCGTCCCGACCGGGGCGATTTCATGGATGTGTGTACCGCCATGCGCCTGAACTGCGATGCTGTAGGTTATCCGGCCTTTGGCCGCGGCCCGTGCTGCCCCGTCGCCACGAGCGCCGCAGCGGCCGCAAGCTTGTGTGTGGCCTGCCAGGGTGGCCCGATCGATCGGCCCATCGCGTACAGGAAAGCGTCGATGTCCTCGCGGCCGATCGCCGCCGCTGTGTCGCGAAACACACGCTCGCGATC
Source organism: uncultured Acidobacteriota bacterium (assembly GCA_963740655.1). Classification (GTDB taxonomy): domain Bacteria; phylum Acidobacteriota; class Vicinamibacteria; order Fen-336; family Fen-336; genus DATBSL01. The sequence continues at coordinate 65,492 of CAVUFF010000006.1, read as the reverse complement.
GTACCAATGCACGGACCAGCCACGCGCCTCGGCTGCGGTCGCGAGGGCCTCCCGATACATGACGGAGTCGGCGTACGTCTGCGCGCGGTTGTCGGCGATTCGTTCCTCGGTCGTCGGCGGGAGCGGGGGACACGCGCGGATCGCGATGCTCGCAATCGGCACGGGCACGGCCGCGGCCAGCGCCTCGAGGCCCTCGCGTGCGCCGCGCGCGGCGGACGCGCGCACGCGCTCGACCAGCGACACCGCATCGGCGAGCGAAAGCACTCGCGCTCCCGGGGTGCTCAGGTAACGGCCCACCGCCCACGACCCTTCGTGGTGATGCGGGTGCGACGGCAGACCGCGCTCGATGAGCTCGATGCTCCGGCGATCGAGGAGCTCGCCCCCGGGCCCGACGGTGACGAGCACCGCCGAGCTGGCGTGCTCGGCGACGCCGACGGCAGCGGCTCGCTGCGTTCGCCCTCTCGCCATCACGTCGCCTCTGCCAAGCGCTTCACGCCCTCCATGGTGCGCAGCGCCCTGCGTGCCATGAGACGCCGCAGAATGATGGCGTTCAACATTCGGATCTTCCACCCGATGGGTTCGTAGTAGGCCTCGATGACCACATCCGTCTCGAGATCCCCATGCGGCACGAGGACGCTGTCGACGACAAAGTCCCGCAGCATCGTGCTGATTCCCCAGGTGTCTTCCGGAAAAGCCGTGGCGAAACGTTCGCCCGGGATGCAGTCGACGACCTCTTCGACACAACTGCCTTTCCGGCCCTCCAGAATCGTGCATCGGTACTTCACGCCGACCGCCCTCGTGCGCTGCCCGGACAGCAGATCAACCCTCCCGACCTCCGCGTGGTATTTGGGAATCAGGGAGATGTCGTCGACGATCGCCCATATCCGCTCACGCGGGGCCTTGATCCTCAACGACGCTCTCCACTGCAGCCGCCCTCTCGGCGTCATGGCGTTGTTGCGGGGCGGAGCGGTTCGCCGAAGTACAGGGTGTGCGCCTGATCATCCCTGATGACGAACTCCCGGGTTCCCCAGGCCGTCTCGTGCACATCCTTGACCAGCGGCACTCCGCTAGCCCTTAAAGCGAGTGCCGAGGCGGCGGCATCGTCAGTCTGAAAGTAGAGGTGGAAGTGGTCGCCCCGATCGACAAACTCTATAGAGGGATCCTTCTCGTCCACGAGCTTCAGATGAAAGAGCTGACGGCCCGCGCGGATACCGGCGTAGAAGTCCTCGTACTGAAACTCGAGCGTCAGCCCGACCTGAGTGGTGTAGAAGCGTATCGATGAAGCCAGGTCCGTGGTTCGAAGCTGTGGGATCGCGCTGGATATCCGCATCTGCCCTCCAACTGATCACGTGCGGCGCCTCTCGATCCACTTCGTATCGCGTATGCCGCCAACAACATAAGCCCAAACCAGGCCGCTCGGTGGGCTACGCTCATGAGTTGCCGAAAAAGCTCATGAGCTGCTGAGTTTCGCCACAGGCTGTTGTTGTTCGCGACGGGCTGTCCCGCAAGGAGTCTGGACCGCGAATCCGATCGAGTTGTTCGAGCCGGCGCGTTAGCTGTCCCGGCGCCCCGTCATCTGGCCTTCGTTCGGCCGCCGACCTCCCAGTCCTCCACGTCGCCGGGGACGACTCGGAAGCTCGGATGCGCATCGGGCCGAGCCACACGCTCCAGGCTTGCCAGCCATGCCCTGTCCCGAGTCGCCAGCTTGGCCCGCAGATGCTTCCATTCGTAGACGAGTTGGCCAAGGGTAGCCTTCAGCCGGCTCCGCCCTGCCGGGTAGGCAATCTTTCCCCTGTCGAACCGATACCCACGTCGGCGCGCCTCGACATGCAGCGCGTGAAGATATGACCCGATACTTCGGACCGGCGAACGCGAGCGGCGGAACCGGGTCAGCTGAGGGTGGCGTCGGTAGCCAGTCGTTTGGTGTCTCAGCACGGCCTGGGCGAGCAGCGCCTCGCGCCATGCCGCGACGAGGCCTTTAGCGTCAAGGTACTTCGGGTGAAGCGTCCACAAGCGCATGGGGGTACTGCTACAGCGCGCTCCACTTGTCGTGGGCCGCCTGAGTAGCTTCCTTGACTGTCTGTGCTCGCTTGTTCCGTGGGTCGCGCTCGAGAGTCAGCAAGGCAATCCGATGCGCAAGGATCTCATCCCCTACGGAAGCGAGCGCTTCCGCCAGTAGAGAAGGCGCCGTGGCCTGAGGGTTCAGCGTGGTCGCGGCCGCGAGGGGCACAACGGCGCGCTCTGGCTTGCCGAGACGAAGCCACGCCTGGCCCAGCAGTTCGAGCGTCTTGAAGTGGGGATAGGCGTCGACCGAGCGCTGAAGTTCCGTGATGGCGCCCTCGAGGTCGCCGCCTTCGAGCTTGGATCGGCCAGCCTCGAAGGCGATTCGGTCGTGGTCCTGGTCATCCTGCATCACGTCGGCCCTCGCGCCGGTTCGCGCAATTGCAGCCCATCCCGGGAACGATCCAATCACACCGGGGCGTGCTCGCACCCGGTGGGCCGCAGAGAATGCCGAGCGGTCTGGAGTCCCGCCGACTACGCCGGGCCGTCGAGCAAGATCGGCCCTAGAGACACCCAACTTGCTTGCTCCTGTACCACGCGATACCGCCGAATCGCAGACATGCGTGCGCTACGGAAGTAGGACACCGTCACCCACGCTTCGTCGGGCGCCCTCCACTCTATGGGCCCAGCCTTGACGATGATGGCCGGCCGGAGCGTCATTGCTTCAACGGCGCCGTTGGGGCGCGCATCGCATTCGGCTGCCAGACGAATCGAGGGCTCGCTCGCCAGACGCGCCATGAACTCACGACCCGGACTCTGCGGTGCCCCACCAGGGTCGATGGCGATACAGATCACTGTCCCCCTGGCCCGCTCCGTTGCGTCGAGATGCTCGCGAATCTGCTGCTGGAATACCGCGACAAACACGGCGGACTCCATTGCCGACTCGGCCGTGGCGGGGGTGTTAGCAAGCGCAGCACACGGTACAGCCGAGATCACCAATGCGGAAACGAGTCGTCGGGGCATCAGCGTCCTCCTCCAACGTCCGAGCCATCTAGAGCCCGTCCTTTCATCCCCTTGTTCGACGGCTCGCCAACGGGCCAGCCTCGGTCGCATCTGTCTCGGGGACATAACGAAAGATCTCGGCGGCCTCGCTGGTCTCATACGTCACCAGGACGATGCGGTTGGTCACTCGGCCAAGACCAACCACGAAGTGCGTGAGAGCCGCGAACTCCACTGGCCCCCGGATGTCCTCCGGCCAGAAGTCGAGCTCGACCCGGTCGGGGGTGAAGAAATGGCAGGCGTATTCGATGCCCTCCCGATCAACGATCAGGAGGGGCGCGCGGTCTGGCCACACCCGCAGGGCTTCGGCGGCGCTTCCTGGCAAAACGGCAGCCGCGTCGTCTATCGAGTAGCGTGCGTTGCCCGTCTGCAGCAGGAATTCGAGGGCTCGCTCCCAGGCTACTGGGTCCGCGGATACCACATAGATGTCGCGCAGCGACCCGTCGGGCTCGAAATCCTCTCGCACATCATCCCACTTGACCATCGGACCCCTAGATTGTCCGTCGAACACCGGAGCAGACGACATCTGCACGATGAATGAGCTGCAACCGATTCTCTCAGGCCAACGACAGAGCCAAACACCGGCGCAACCACGCAGGCGAGCGACGGATCAGGTGGCTCTTCAAAAAAGCCTAGTGTCTTCTTCTGCAACCAATACGATCGGCTTCCCCCCAGTCGAAATCGATACGGCGTGGGCGACCGCCTCTTGCGCCGACTGAGACGCCGCAGCCGTTTGCAAGGCCTCCAGCGATGGGAAATGAAGCTCCGCGACCCTGCAAAAAGGTGCCGGGCTCCCGTCGGGAGTTCCCACTACTTTAGACGCGACGAATTTCGTCATGCCTCTGAAGGTCTGAGGCGTGACCATAGGCGCGTGATCTTGCGTGTAGGCGCGCTCAAACGTGTTTACATCTCGGGGTGATGGGTAGATGACAATGAGCTTTGCTCCGGCCATGCTGCTCCTCCTTCTTATGCATGCCCAACACCAGGATAGGCTGCGAGCGTCCAATGCGCTCAACGCTCGTCTGCTTCAGCCCTTGTTCGACGCCGCCCATCGATCTACCGGATTCGTGACTACCACGTCAGCGCTCGATCCCACGCCAGGCTTTCACGAAGTCTCGGCTCGCATGAATCAGCCGAACGACGGCGATGCGCTCAGGAAACACTTCGTAGACCAGGCGGTATCGGCCAAGGGGCAGCTCGCGAACTTCTTCCTGCCCCAGCTCAGGAACAACACGCCCCCGCTCCGATAGCGTGCGAGCGAGCGCGACGACTGGATGATTGCGGAGGCGAAGGTAGGTGCGGCACTGGGCGATTCCGCCTGGATGTGGCTGATCGCAAGCCGGAGGTCCGAACGAGCTCGACTGGCCCAGACTACTTCGCGAGCCAACGCTCCAGATCCTGCTCGATCTCCTCTTGCGAGACGACATGGCCCTTCCGAACGTCCTGCCGCCCCTCCTCCACCATCTGCCGGACGTACAGCCGATACTGGATCTCTTCCAGCGAGCAGTCGTCAGGAAGGCTATCGAGAATCTCGCGGGCAACCTGCTTGGGACTGCCCATACTCCATTTTACGCCACGAGCAGCGGCCGCGAGCCCGTGGTGCCAGCCGTGGGGATGACAGACTACCAGCAGTTGTGGTGCCAGCCCTGGTGGTTGCGGGGGAGCGGGGAAAGGCGGACTGACGGGCTGGATAAGCCAGCGAGAGGCGGGAACGAACGAGAGGGCGATCAGCCGATCGCCATGCCGTCCAGGAAGTCCTTGTTGCTTTTCGTCTTGGCGAGCTTGTCGAGGATGAGCTCCATGGCCTCGACCTGGGACAGGGGGGAGAGGACCTTGCGGAGGATCCAGACGCGCTGCAGCTCGTCGCGCTGGAGCAGCAGCTCCTCCTTGCGGGTGCCGGACTTGTTGATGTCCACCGCGGGGTAGATGCGGCGGTCGGCCATCTTGCGGTCGAGCACGATCTCGGAGTTGCCGGTGCCCTTGAACTCCTCGAAGATGACGTCGTCCATGCGCGAGCCGGTCTCGACCAGAGCGGTCGCGATGATCGACAGCGAGCCGCCGTCCTCGATCTTGCGCGCGGCGCCGAAGAAGCGCTTGGGCCGCTGCAGCGCGTTGGCGTCGACGCCGCCCGAGAGCACCTTGCCCGAGGAGGGGCAGGTGGCGTTGTAGGCGCGCGCGAGGCGCGTGATCGAGTCGAGCAGGATCACGACGTCCTTCTTGTGCTCGACGAGCCGCTTCGCCTTCTCGATCACCATCTCCGCGACCTGGACGTGGCGCGTCGGCGGCTCGTCGAAGGTGGACGAGACGACCTCGCCCTGCACCGTGCGCTGCATGTCGGTGACCTCCTCGGGCCGCTCGTCGACGAGCAGCACGATCAGGATCACCTCCGGGTGGTTGACCGCGATCGAGTTGGCGATGTTCTGGAGGATCAGGGTCTTGCCCGTGCGCGGCGCCGCCACGATCAGCCCGCGCTGGCCCTTGCCGATCGGGGTCATCATGTCGAGCACGCGCGCCGTCATGTTGTCCTGCGTCGTCTCGAGCCGCAGCCGCCCGCGCGGGTAGAGCGGCGTCAGGTTGTCGAACAGCACCTTGTCCTTCGCGAGCTCGGGCGGGTCGAAGTTCACGGCCTCGACCTTGATGAGCGCGAAGTAACGCTCGCCCTCGCGCGGCGGGCGCACCTGGCCGCTCACGGTGTCGCCGGTGCGCAGGTCGAAGCGGCGGATCTGCGAGGGCGAGACGTAGATGTCGTCCGGCCCCGCCAGGTAGCTCGACTCGGGCGCGCGCAGGAAACCGTAGCCGTCAGGCATGATCTCGAGGACACCCTCGGCGAAGAGCAGGCCGTTGCGCTGCGCCTGCGCGTGGAGCATGCGGAAGATCAGGTCGTGCTTCTTCGAGCCCGCGGCACTGTCGACACCGGCCTCGACAGCGGCCGCCGTGAGCTGGTGGATGTCCATGTCCCTGAGCGTCGACAGCGCGAGCGGCACGGGCGCGCCCGGGACGTCGGGCGGCGGCATCTCCATCGCGTCGTCGGGAAGTTCCGGCTTGTCAGTTCCGTCCATCGAGTCCTCGGTTGTCGGGCGCCGCGTCCGTGGCGGCGGGAGCGAAGGCGACGGCGCGGATCAGGCTCCAGAGCTCGCCGATCCCCGTCCCGGTCTCGGCGCTCACGGGCACGACGCCCGCGCTGGTGAGGCCGAGCCCGGCCTCGAGCGCAGCGGTCCGCGCGCGCGCCTCGTTCTTCGAGAGCGCGTCGATCTTGTTGGCCGCGAGCGCCCAGGGCAGCTCGTGCTGGTCGAGCAGGTCGCGCAGCACGAGGTCGCGCTCGCTCGGGTCGTGGCGCGCGTCGACCAGGAACACGCACAGGCGCAGGGGCTCGCGCCCCGCCAGGTACGAGAGGGCCAGCGCCTCGAAGCCGTCGCGCACCTCGCGCGGCGCCTTCGCGTAGCCGTAGCCGGGGAGGTCGACGAAGTACAGCTCGCCGTGGCGGCGGCCGGGCGTCCGCTCGGCGCTGCGGACGCGGAAGAAGTTGACGAGCTGCGTGCGGCCGGGCGTGCGCGACACGCGCGCGAGGCCGCGGGTGCCGGCGAGTGCGTTCAGCAGGCTGCTCTTGCCGACGTTGGAGCGGCCGAGGAACGCGACCTCGGGCAGGCCGCTGGCAGGGAACTGGGCGGGGCTCGTCGCGCTGCCGGTGAAATCGGCGACGAGGCGCGGGCGCGGGAGCGCTTGTGGGGTTTCGTGCTTCACAGCCAGAAGTCGGGTCGAGGCGGCCGCGGGGACGAGCCCGCGCGCCTCAGTGAGTCATTCCGTCGGGAACGGCACCGAGCGAGTCGGCCGCCGGCTCGTCGCCCACCGGCGCCGGCTTGACGTCGGGCGGGACGAGCGCGAGCTTCAGCACCTGGTCCACGTGGTCCACCAGGTGCACCTCGATGCCCTCGAGCACGTTCTTGGGCACGTCGGCGAGGTCCTTCTCGTTCTCGCGCGGCAGGATCGCGGTCGTCACGCCGATCCGGTGCGCCGCCAGCAGCTTCTCCTTCACGCCGCCGATCGGCAGCACCTTGCCGCGCAGCGTGATCTCGCCGGTCATCGCGACGTCGCGCCGCACGGGCACGCGCGTGAGCGCCGAGACGAGCGCCGTGCACATCGTGATGCCGGCCGACGGGCCGTCCTTCGGGATCGCACCCTCGGGCACGTGGATGTGCACGTCGAGCTTGCGGATGAAGTCGCGCGGGATGCCGAACTGCTCGGCGCGCGAGCGCACGAACGACATCGCCGCGTGCGCCGATTCCTGCATCACGTCGCCGAGCTTGCCGGTCAGGCGCAGCGCGCCCTTGCCGGGCATCAGCGTCACCTCTATCGGCAGGATCTCGCCGCCCACCTCGGTCCAGGCCAGGCCCGTGGCGAGCCCGATCTCGTGGCTCTCCTCCTGCTGCGCGGTGCGGTAGCGCGGCACGCCCAGGTAGTCGGAGAGGTTCTGGGGCGTGATCGTCGCGGAGTACTCCTTGCCGTGGAGCACGACCTTGCGCGCCACCTTGCGCAGCACGGTCGACATCTCGCGCTCCATGTTGCGCACACCGGCCTCGCGCGTGTAGCGGCGCACCAGCTCCTGCAGCGCCAGCTCCTCGTAGCTCACGTTGGCGGGCACGAGCCCGTGCGACTTGACCTGCTTGGGGATCAGATGGCGCTGCGCGATCTCGATCTTCTCGCGCTCGGTGTAGCCGGGGAGGCGAATCACCTCGAGCCGGTCCTGCAGCGCCTGCGGGATCGTGTGCATCACGTTCGCGGTCGCGATGAAGAAGACCGAGGACAGGTCGTACTCGACGTCCAGGTAGTGGTCGGCGAAGGTGTGGTTCTGCTCCGGGTCGAGCACCTCGAGCAGCGCCGACGAGGGGTCGCCGCGGAAGTCCATCGACATCTTGTCGACCTCGTCGAGCAGGAACACCGGGTTGCGCGATGCCGGCCTTCTTCATCATCTGGATGATCTGGCCGGGGAAGGCGCCGATGTAGGTGCGGCGGTGGCCGCGGATCTCGGCCTCGTCGCGCACGCCGCCGAGCGACAGCCGCACGAACTTGCGGTTCGTCGCGCGGGCGATCGAGCGGGCGAGCGAGGTCTTGCCGACGCCCGGAGGGCCGACGAAGCACAGGATCGGGCCCTTCGGGTTGTTGACCAGCTGGCGCACCGCCAGGAACTCGACGATGCGCTCCTTCACCTTCTCGAGCCCGTAGTGGTCGTCGTTCAGGATCTGCTCGGCGGCGGAGAGGTCCTTGCGCTCGCGGGTCTTCCGGGTCCAGGGCACGGCGATCAGCCAGTCGAGGTAGTTGCGCGAGACGGTGGCCTCGGCCGACATCGGCGGCATCGACTCGAGCCGCTTCAGCTCCTGCGAGCGCCTTTTCCTCGGCGTCCTTGGGCATGCGCGACTGCTCGACCTTCCTCCGGAGCTCGTCGACCTCGCTGGTGCGGTCGTCCTTGCGGCCGAGCTCCTTCTGGATCGCCTTCATCTTCTCGTTGAGGTAGTACTCCTTCTGCGCGCGCTCCATCTGCTTCTTGACGCGGCCCTGGATGCGGCGGTCGACGTGCAGCTTGTCGACCTCGGCCTCCAGGATCGAGGAGACGCGCGTCAGGCGCTCCTGGGCGCCGAAGATCTCGAGCAGGTTCTGCTTCTCCTCGACCGGCACGATGAGGTGCGAGGAGATGGTGTCGGCGAGGCGGCCCGGGTCCTCGACCCGCACCGCGGCGAGCATCGCGTCGTAGTGCAGGTTGTTCGAGAGCTTGACGTACTGCTCGAACATCCCGATCACCTTCGAGATCAGGCTCTCGAGCCCGGTCGCGGGCTGCTCGGCTGGCGGGCACCAGCTTGACGATCACCCTGCAGCGCCGCCGTTCTCCTCGCGGTACTCGAGCGCGCGCGCCGCGCTCGAGCCCCTCCACCAGCACCTTGACGTTGGCGTCCGGGAGCTTGAGGCTCTGCACGATGCTGCAGACCGTGCCGATCGTGTGGATCTCCTCGGGGCCGGGGTTGTCGCGCGTGGCGTCGTGCTGCGCGGAGAGGAAGATGCGCTTGCCGCGCTGGAGCGCCTGCTCGAGCGCGCGGATCGAGCTCTTCCGGCCGATCACGAACGGGATCATCATGTGCGGGAACACGACGAGGTCCCGCATCGGCACCATCGGCAGGTTCTCGATCAGGTCGGCCTTGTCACGCCCGAACATGATTCTTGCTCCGGCCGCAGCGCGAGCGCGCAGGGCGCCCGCATTCTCGTCGTCAACAAAGGTAGCACGCGGGGAGGAGCCGGCCTAGCCCGCCTTCTCGATGAGGGCAGCGGCCTTCTCCCGGTCGAGCACCATCTCGCGCGTCACCACGCACTCCCGGACCTTCCGCATCGAAGGCAGGTTGTACATGAGCTCGAGCATCAGGTCCTCGATGATCATGCGCAGCCCGCGCGCGCCGATCTTGCGCTGGATCGCGAGCTCGGCGATCGCCTCGAGCGCGTCGCGGCTGAAGCGGAGCTTCACGTTCTCGTACTCGAACAGGCGCTGGTACTGGCGCGTGATCGCGTTCTTGGGCTGCGTCAGGATCTCGACGAGCGCGGGCTGCGCCAGGTCGTGCAGCGTCGCCACGACGGGCAGCCGGCCCACGAACTCGGGGATCAGTCCGTACTTGATGAGGTCGGTCGGCTGCACCTGGCCGAGCAGCTGCGTCTTGTCGACCGGCGCGCCCTTCACCTGGCTCTTCGGGCCCTCGGTGCGGAAGCCGAGCGTCTTCTTGCCCACGCGGCGCTCGATCACCTTGTCGAGCCCGACGAACGCCCCGCCGCAGATGAACAGGATGTTCGTGGTGTCGATCTGGTAGAACTCCTGGTGCGGGTGCTTGCGGCCGCCCTGCGGGGGCACGTTGGCGACGGTGCCCTCGAGGATCTTCAGCAGCGCCTGCTGCACGCCCTCGCCCGAGACGTCGCGGGTGATCGAGGGGTTCTCGTCCTTGCGCGAGATCTTGTCGATCTCGTCGATGTAGATGATGCCTTCCTGGCACTTCTCGATGTCGCCGCCGGCCGCCTGCAGCAGCTTCAGGATGATGTTCTCGACGTCCTCGCCGACGTAGCCCGCCTCGGTGAGCGTCGTGGCGTCGACGATCGTGAAGGGGACGGAGAGCAGGCGCGCCAGCGTCTGCGCGAGCAGCGTCTTGCCGGTGCCGGTCGGGCCGATCAGCAGGATGTTCGACTTGGTCAGCTCGACGTCGTTGCGCCCGCGCTGCTTGCCGATCTCGATCCGCTTGTAGTGGTTGTAGACCGCGACCGCCAGCTTCTTCTTCGCCTGCTCCTGGCCGATCACGTACTCGTCGAGGAACTTCTTGATCTCCTGCGGGGTGGGGAGGCCGCTGCGGTTCTGGCGCCCCTCCGAACGGCGGTCGTCGGCGATGATGTCGTTGCAGACGTCGACGCACTCGTCGCAGATGAAGACGGTGGGGCCGGCGATCAGCTTGCGGACGTCGTTCTGGTCCTTGTTGCAAAACGAGCAGCGCAGGACCTCGCCCTCGGTGGCCTTCTTTGTCGTTGTCATTTCTCGCGTCGGGAGATCACGTGGTCGACGATGCCGTACGCCTTCGCCTGCTCGGCGTCCATGATGAAGTCGCGGTCCGAGTCGGACACGATGCGCTCGAGCGGCTGCTGCGTATGGCTCGACAGGATCTGGTTGATGCGGTCCTTGGTGCGCAGGATCTCCTTCGCCTGGATCGCGATGTCGGAGGCCTGGCCCTGCGCGCCGCCCCAGGGCTGGTGGATCAGGATCCGCGAGTTCGGCAGCCCGAAGCGCTTGCCGCGCGTGCCCGCCGCCAGCAGCACCGCGCCCATCGACGCGGCCTGGCCGACACAGATCGTCTGCACGTCGGGGCGGATCAGCTGCATCGTGTCGTAGATCGCGAGCCCCGCCGTGGTCACGCCGCCCGGGCTGTTGATGTAGATGTGGATGTCGCGCTCGGGGTCCTCGGCTTCGAGGAACAGCAGCTGCGCGATGATCAGGTTCGCCACCATGTCGTCGATGGCGGTCCCGATGAAGACGATGTTGTCCTTGAGGAGGCGCGAGTAGATGTCGTACGCGCGCTCGCCTCGCGCGGTCTGCTCGACGACCATCGGGACGAGCGTTCCCGCGAAGGCATTGCCTCCACTCATGTTAGCTCGATACTAGCATTGGACTTGAGCAAGTCAAGGGTCTTCTCCTCGCGGATGCGAGCAGCGAGCGCGCCAATATCGCCCTCTTTCGTCATCTGCGCGCGAACCTGCTCGCGCGGCCGGCCCGAGCGGTCCGCAATTCGTGCCACCTCGGCGTCGACCTCGGAGTCGAGCACCGAGACGCCCTCGCGTCGCGCGATCTCGTCCAGCAGGATGTCCGCGCGGGCGGCCTTCACCGACTCCTCGCGCGTCGACTCGCGGTACTGCTTCCAGTCCACTCCGACCTTGCGCGGGTCGATGCCCTGGTAGGCGAGGCCGCGCACGAGGCTCTCGGCGCGCGCCGACATGTGCCGCTCGACGAGCGCCTCGGGCACCTCGAAGCTCGCCTTGGCGACGAGCGCCTCGACGAGCGCGCCCTTCACGTCGCGGTCGCTGCGCCGCTGCTCGGCGCCCTGCAGCTGCGTGCGGATCTTGTCCTCGAGCTCCGCGAGGCTGCCGAACTCGCCCAGGTCCTTCGCGAACTCGTCGTCGCGCTCGGGCACCACCTTCTTCTTTGTGCCCTTGAGCGTGACCGTGTAGCGGACGGTCTTGCCCGCGATCGCCGGCGCCGCGTCCTCGCCCCAGGCGACCTCGATGTCCTTCGTCTCGCCGAGCGTCAGGCCCTCGAGCCCGGCGTTCATGCCGGGGTGGTTGCCGGCGTTTCCGATCTCGATGAGCGCGTTCTCGTCGCGGCCGCCCTTGCCGCCGGCCACGGGCTGCCAGACCAGGTCGAGCAGCACGAAGTCGCCGGCGCGGGTCGCGCGCTCCTCGTCCACCGGGTCGTAGCGCGCGGCCTCCTCGCGCAGGCGGTCGATCTCCTTCGCCACGTCCTCGTCGCTCACCTTGGGGCCCGAGGCGCTCACGCGCAGGCCCTTCCAGTCGGGCAGCTCCACGAGCGGCAGCGTCTCGAAGACGGCCCGGAAGCTCATCGCCCGGCCCTCCTCGAGCTTGACCTCCTCGACGCGCGGCGGCGCGAGCGGCTTCAGGCCGCGGCCGTCCAGCTCGTCGAACACGACCTTGTTGACGATCGCCTCGGCCGCCTCGCCCAGGATCTCGTCCTTGAAGCGCTTCTTGACGACGTCGAGCGGCACCTTGCCGGGGCGGAAACCGGGAATCTTCACGCGCCGCGCGAGCTGCTTGGCGCGCGCGTCGATCTCCTGCTGGACCTGCTCCGGCTCGACCTCGAAGGCGAGGGCCTTCCTGACCGAACTCTCCTCGACGTAGTCGACTTTCAATGGGTCTTCCTTGCGGGGCCCGGCGTGGCACGTCGTGCCGGTCCCAGAGGATAGCACGGCCGCGCGGCGCCCTGTGGGTTACACTGGCCCCGCCGGTGCGGGAGTGGCGGAACTGGCAGACGCGCACGCCTTAGGAGCGTGTGCCCGTGAGGGCATGGGGGTTCGAGTCCCTCCTTCCGCATGAGCCGGTCGAGCCGGGCGCCGGGAGTCGACGGACTCTCCCAGGAGGACGGATGGGCTTGGTCGTCGCGATCCAGGGCGAGCGGGGCGCGTTCAGCCACCAGGCGGCGATCGGCGCGCTCGGGCCGGAGATCGAGATCCTGCCGCGTGCCAGCTTCGACGAGCTGTTCGACTCGGTGGTCGAGGAGAAGGCCGACCGCGCGCTCGTGCCGATCGAGAACTCGCTGCACGGCTCGATCCACGAGAACTACGACCGGCTCAAGAACCGTCCGCTGCACATCGTGGGCGAGACGCAGCTGCGGATCCGGCAGTGCCTGATCGCGCGCCCCGGCTCGTCCGTCGCGACGATCCGCAAGGTGGCCTCGCACCCGGTGGCGCTCGCGCAGTGCCGGCGCTTCTTCGCCGAGCGGCCGCAGGTCGAGGCGGTGTCCGCCTACGACACGGCGGGTGCCGTGCAGGACCTGATGAAGGGCGGGCTCGCGACGCAGGGTGCGATCGCCTCGCGGCTCGCGGCCGAGCTCTACGGCGGCGCGGTGCTGCTCGAGGGGATCGAGGACGACCCCGAGAACTACACGCGCTTCCTGCTGCTGGCGCGCGAGGCGGGCTCGCTCGAGGCCGCCACCAAGACCTCGATCGTCTTCGTGCTCGACAACCGGCCGGGGGCGCTCTACCGCGCGCTCGGCGTGTTCGCCGCGCGCGAGCTCGACCTCTGCAAGCTCGAGTCGCGGCCGCTGCGCGGCCACCCCTGGGAGTACTCGTTCTACCTCGACGTGATGGGCGACCCCAAGGGCACGGCCGGGGAGGCGATCGAGGAGCTCGGCCGCAGCTGCCGGGAGCTGCGCGTGCTGGGCTCGTATCCGGAAGGCCTGAGCCGGAGCGCGGCGTGAGCGCTCTGAGATAATCCCCAGCCGTGAGCCTCGCCAGTGGTCTAAGGCTCGGGCCCTACCAGGTTCTGGGCAGCATCGGCGCGGGCGGCATGGGCGAGGTCTACCGGGCGCGCGACACGCGGCTCGGGCGCGAGGTCGCGCTCAAGACGCTGCCCGCCGACGTGGCGGGCGATCCGGAGCGCCGGCGCCGCTTCGAGCTCGAGGCGCGCGCCGTGGCCGCGCTCGCGCACCCCGGCGTGCTGTCGCTCCACGACATCGGCGAGGCGGAGGGCGTCAGCTTCCTGGTGACCGAGCTGCTCGAGGGCGAGACGCTACGCGACCGGCTGCTGCGCGGGCCGCTGCCCGTCGAGCGCGTGGTGGAGTGGGGAGCGGCCGCCGCGGACGCGCTCGCCGCCGCGCACGAGCGCGGCATCGTGCACCGCGACCTCAAGCCCGAGAACCTGTTCCTGACGCGCGACGGCCGGCTGAAGATCCTGGATTTCGGCCTCGCGAAGGACCTGCTGCGCGATCCGCGCCTCTCGGAGGCGCCGACGCTCGCGTCGCCGACGCGGAGCGGCGTCGTGCTCGGGACGCTCGGATACCTGTCGCCCGAGCAGGCCCGCGGCGAAGCCGTCGACGCCCGCAGCGACCTCTTCTCGCTCGGCTGCGTGCTCTACGAGTGCCTCTCGGGGCGGCGCGCGTTCGCGGGGAGCACCGCCCAGGACCTGATCGCCGCCGTGCTGCGGGACGACGCGCCGAGCCTTCTCTCCCTCCGCCCGGACGTGCCCGTCGCCCTCGCCCGCGTCGTCGAGCGCTGCCTCGCCAAGGAGAAGTCGCAGCGCTTCCAGTCGGCGAGCGACCTCGCGTTCGCGCTCCGCGCGACGGCCCTCGGCTCGGGCGTGACGACCGTCGCCCCGGCGTCTCGCGTGCGCGCGCCGAGCACGGCGTGGCTCGTGGCGGGCGCCCTCGCAGCGCTCGGCTTCGCGACGGGGTATGCGCTGCGCCGTCCCTCCGAGGCTCCCGAGCCGCTCGTCCTGGCGCTCACCGGCGGATCGAGCCGCGAGGCGAGCCCGGTGATATCGGCCGACGGCAAGTTCGTCGCGTACCTCGCCTCCGACAAGGGCCGCACCGACGTGTGGGTGAAGTTCCTGGGCGGCGGACCGGCCGTGAACCTGACGGCTGGCAGCGGCCTCGACGTGCAGAGCAACGCGACGATCGGCGGCCCCGAGATCTCGCCCGACGGCAGCTCGATCGCCGTGAACGCCGGCCCTTCCGGCGCAGGGAACAGCGAGCGAGGAACCTGGCTGATCCCGGCCCCGCTCGGCGGTCCGCCGCGGCTCCTGGTCCGGCGCTCCGGCGGCCTGCGCTGGTCGGCCGACGGGCAGCGGATCGCATTCATGCGTCCGGACCCGGCTAGCGGCGACGCGATCCTCGTGGCGCGCGCCGACGGCGGGGACGAGCGACTGCTGGTGCCGGCCGCTCCTGGCCTCCACGCCCACGAGCCCGCCTGGTCGGCCGACGGCGCCTTCATCTACTTCGACCGCGGGCCGATGAACAACAACCAGGCGCCGACGGAGATCTGGCGCGTGCCGACCAAGGGCGGAGAGGCCGAGCGCGTCGTGGCGACCCAGGGCATAGCGCAGGCCCCGCTGCCGACGCCGGACGGGCGCATGCTGATCTACGCCGGCGACCAGGGCGGCGGCGCGCTCAACCTCTGGTGGCGGCCGCTCGGCGGGGGGAGCGACCGCCGGCTCACCCGTGGTGCCGGCGACTACCTCGTGCCGCGAATGTCGCGAGACGGCCGGCGCCTCGTGTGCGAGGCGCGGACCAGCAGCGGCTCGCTCCGCGCGCTCGACCTGCGACAGCCGACGGGACCCGGGCTGGAGCTGGCCGGCTGGGGCGTCGGGGACGTTTCGCCATCGATCGCGCGCACGGGCGCGCTCGCGTTCGTCTCGGCGCGCAACGGGACCCCCGACATCTGGGTGAGCGAGGCCGATGGCAGCAATCCGAGGCCGCTCACCTCGGATCCGGAGAGCGACTCGCTGCCGGCCATCTCACCGGACGGGAGCCGGGTCGCCTTCGTCTCGACGCGCGGAGGGCGCCGCGGCCTGTGGCTGGTGGCGACGGGCGGCGGGCCGCCCTCGCGGCTGGTCACGGTCGAGGCGCTGGACCGGGCGAGCTGGTCGGCGGACGGCCGCCGCCTGCTCTACGCGGCTGAAGGTGCGAACCACCACCCGGGCCTCTGGATCATCCCGGCCGAGGGCGGCACGCCGACCCAGGTTCCGGGAGTGAGCGGCCGCTGCCCGGCCTGGTCGCCGACCTCGGACGAGATCGCCTACTTCACGTCGACACCGACGAGCGGGGCCCAGGCGGTGCGTCTCACGACGAGCCGCGGCGAAACGCGTTCGGAGATCGTGGACGTGTCGATCGGCGCCGTGGACGCGTTGGCCTTCTCGTGGGACGGCCGCCAGCTCGCGATCGGACGGTCGCCGGGCACGGCGAATGGCCAGATCCTGCTCGCTGACTTTCAGAAGCGGACCAGCCGAGCCTTGATCAGCCTCGGACCGTTCGCCGGCCTGCGCGGCATCGCCTGGACGCCCGACGACTCGCGGCTCGTCTACGGCCTCGTGAAGCACGAGAGCCGGATCATGCTGTTCGAGGGGCTGGAGCTGAGGTAGGCGTGCCCGCATCCGGATCGAGGAAGGCCAGCACTCTCTCGGCCACGAGATCCGGCTGCACCAGCGTCAAGTCGTGCCCCGCTCCGGGAATGATCTCGGTCCGGATGCCGGGGGCGAGGCGATTGAGCCGCTTCACGGCGGCCTCAGGTGAGTAGATCTTCTCGTGCGCTCCGACCAGGAAGAGCGTCGGCACGCTCCAGCTCCGCCACGACTCGTCGGGGATCACGGTCGGCCACGGCGGCCAGGGCAGTGCGAAGAAGCGATCCAGCCTCACCGTGTCCAGGACGTCCTCGATGCCTATCGCGGGCCGCCC
The DNA here is from genome assembly GCA_963740655.1 of uncultured Acidobacteriota bacterium. Classification (GTDB taxonomy): domain Bacteria; phylum Acidobacteriota; class Vicinamibacteria; order Fen-336; family Fen-336; genus DATBSL01. Next base: position 48,964 of record CAVUFF010000006.1, on the reverse strand, counting down.
GCCGCCGTCGGTTCGGCTGCGGGCGAGGTCCGCGAAGAGCCACTCGATCATCCTGCGCACGGGTCCCCCATGGCGGCCGGGGAACGGCATGCCGATGAGCGCGATCCGCAGCAGGAACCGGATGGACATCGGAAGCACGGTCGCGCCCGGCGCCAGCAGTACGACCTTGCCGAGCCGCGCGGGGGAGCGAAGGGCATACTGGGCCGCGAGCCAGCCGCCGTACGACATTCCCATCATGTCGACGCTGCCGTGCGGCACGAGGACGCCGAGCACCTCGTCGAGCCAGCGGACGAAATCCTCGGCCTTGGCGATCTCGACGTGCGCCGCGCTCAGGCCGATGTCCGTCACGGAATCGAGCGCATAGGTCCGGTAGCACGCCGACAGCGCGGCGACGTTGGGAGCCCACATGAGCGAGGTGCCCCGGGCGCCGGGCAAGAGCACCAGTGGTCGAGAGTTGCTGCACCCGCTCACGCGCACGAACGTCTGGCCCGAGGGCGTGTCGATCCGGGTGGTCTCCGACGCGACGGGCCAGAGCTTGCCCTTCTTTAGATAGAGCGCCTCGAACTCCGCGCGCGAAGCCTCGGAGCGGAACGGGTGGAAGGGCTGCTTGGCCATGACTTCCGCCTGTCGGAATCCATGGCACAGGAGCAGGGGGCGGACATGAACCGAACGGACTAGACGGACAACGGACAGGGAAGAAACGGAAACGGACAACGAAAAGATTTGATGAAGCGGCCCCTCTTGAAGGGTAGAGGGGCTTAATGGCTATGACGAGGAAGGCAGAAGTGGCTGGCCTTCGCCGCGTAGATTGCTCTGGCGGCGCCCCACGCGCTCGACGGCGCAAGGAACGAGGGGCCCAAGGGAGACCAGCCATGAGGACTGTAGCACTCGATCTCGGGGCACGGCGATTGGATTTCTGCGAGATCACGGACGGTGGAGTGATCGAGCGAGGAGTGGTGGGAGGCCTGAGCCAGCTGCAGACGCGTCTGGGCCCGGCGAGCCCGCCCGCGCGGGTGGCGTTTGAGGCTTGCCGCGAGGGCTGGTACGTGGCGCAGCGGCTGAGCGAATGGGGGCACGAGCCGGTGATGGTGGACACGACTCGGGTGAAGCAACTCGGGATCGGCCAACACGGGCGGAAGAACGACCGGATTGATGCCGAGGTCTTGGCCACGGCGCTGATCTCGGGGCGCATCCCGCAGGCTCACATCCTGTCTCCCGCCCGACAGGAGCTGCGCTTGGAGCTTTCGGTGCGGCGGTCGCTGGTGGCGACTCGCGCTCAGTACGTGACGTCGATTCGTGGGATGGTCCGAGCTCGCGGCGGAAGCATTCCCGACTGCAAGACGTGCGACTTTCACGACAAGCTTCGCGGGGTCTCGCTGGACGAGCAGGCGCAGCGGCACATCGAGCCGCTGCGGGCGGCCTTGGTGGTGCTCACGCGGCAGATCGCCGAAATGGACCTTCGGATCGAGGAGCTTTGCGCGCAGGAGCCGGTCATTCGACGGCTGATGACAGTGCCGTGCGTCGGCTCGGTGGTGGCGGCCGGATTCGTCTCGGTGATCGACGAGGCCGGACGTTTCCGAAACGCTCATCAAGTCGAGTCGTACCTGGGTCTGGTCCCCTCGGAGGACAGCACCGGTGGGCGGCGTCGGCTGGGAGCAATCTCGAAAGCCGGCAACTCGTACTTGCGCTCGCTACTGGTCGAGGCGTCGTGGACGCTTCTCAGGAAGAAGGACTCCGATCCGCTGGCGCGGTGGGCCAGGCAGCTCGCGCGTCGGCGCGGCCCGCGCATCGCAGTCGTCGCGCTGGCGCGTCGGCTCGCCGGTGTGCTGTGGGCGGTCTGGCGCGACGACACGGTTTACGACCCGAAGCGCGTGGGGCTCAAGAGCGCTGAAGGCGTCTCGCGCCACGCACAGGAACGCGAGTTCCAGGCCCAAGCGCTCCGCGCCGCGGCCGCCAAGGCGGCCAAGCGAACCCGCTTGGCCTGTCGAACGCTCGAGAAGAGGAAAGAGGATTCCCAGTAGCGAGGCTCGTCGCGAATCATTCTCTGGGGTGAGCGCCTGATATGGGAGCGAGAAAGCGCGCGTTGTCCGTGGAGCTGCAGCCGGGGCCTCGGCGACCGCTGCAAGTCGTGGCAAAGATTGCGCCTCGCTCCCTCCATTCGGAACCAAGACTGCTGCCGCGACCCGTTCGCCCCAAACCCAATGGGGGGTCGCTGAGCGCGAATAGTCGATTGAACGGATTCCGAAGAAATAGCCAGATAGTCCTTCTTCGCGGGCCAGCCCGAAACCCCGCGAAGAAGGACTAGCGGATATGCAGCTTGTCCTTGACGGTCTTGCCGTCCTTCTTGCGGCAGCGGAACCAGCTCGAGACGTCGTTCATCGCGACCCAGCGTCGCTCTTCCTTGCGGTAGTGCCAGTCCTTCTCGACCTGGTAGAAGACCTGCACGCCCGCGCCCTCGAGGATGTTCGTGATCTCGTTGTCGTGGTGGTTCTCCTCGTCGTAGTCGGTGATCGCGCGCTGGCCCATCTCGGAGTAGAGCAGGTTGAGCTGCTGCAGCAGGCGGTCGAGCGCGGGCGGGATGTCCTGCACCTTGAGACCCAGCCGCCGCGCCTCGCGGCTCGTGATCGGGTACTGGTGGGCCGGGTAGGACGAGTTGAGCCGCCGCGCGATGCGCTCGGCCTTGCGCCCGTCCTTCATGTGGTAGCCGAGGATCTCGCGGCACAGCATGAGCGACAGGCTGCTCGCGCGGTCGAGCGCGCCGATCACCAGCGGGTGAAGGTAGCGGTAGAGCTCCTGGTACGGGTTCACGCCGTCGCCGCGCCGGTGCACGGTCTCCCGCCACAGCCGGATCACGCGGTCGACCTCGTCGTTGCTCACCGGCACCAGCTGGTTGGTGTGGTCGAGCGGCGAGAGGTCGTGCTCGAGCGAGGTGTCGACCGCGGTCAGGTAGGACAGCGGGCCCATCTGGATCGTGTCGGCGCCCAGCGCGAGCATCGTCGCCGCCGAGGCGCAGTTGAGCGGCGCGATCACCGTGAGCCGCTTCGCGAAGCGGCGCAGCAGGTGCACGAGCCGCAGCGCCGCCATGCCGCTGCCCCCGTCCGACTTCACGAGCAGCGCGATCCGCTCCTGCGGCCCGCGCGCCTCGAGGATCGCCTGCAGCGCCATCACGTCGTTGTCGCAGACCGAGCCGCTCGTCGAGGTCCAGTAGGAGAGGAAGGTCCCCTCGACCAGGTGCTGGGTTTTCTCGAAGAGCGCCTGGGTCTTCTCGAACAGCAGCGGAGGTGTCCGGATCCGGGTGCGCGGACGGGCGCGGTGGCGGGCGCGGGCGTGCATGGGGTGCAGATTACCTCACGCGGCGGCCGCCTGCCGTCGGCCCGGGCTCAGGCGGGCGCGATGCAGCCGGCGTCGTCGAACCCCGCGTTGTTGACGCGGTCGCTCACCGGGTAGGCCGTCATCCCGTCGGCGGGCAGCGGGCGCAGCAGCGCGCGCAGCTCGTACGGCGCGCGCAGCGCCGGGTCGAGCCAGCGCGTGTAGTCCGCGGGCTCGAGGATCACCGGCATGCGGTCGTGCACCGGCCGCGTCAGCTCGTTCGGCTGCGTCGTGAGGATGGTGCAGCTGGGAACCGCGTCGGGAATCGCCACAGGCGCCGGCTCCCAGAGGCCGGCGAAGGCGAACGGCGCTCCGGACGCGAGCCGGAACAGCCACGGCTGGCGCCGGCGCGAGTCGAGGAGCCGCCACTCGTAGAAGCCGGTGGCCGGCACCAGGCAGCGGCGCGCCGCGAACGCCTCGGCGAAGGCCGGCTTCGCCGCCGCGCTCTCGGCGCGGGCGTTGATGAAGCCGCGCTCCTTGCTGAGCGCGTCGCGCGGCACGAGGCCCCACTTGCGCTCGGCCAGCACGCGCCGCCCGCCCGGCTCGAGCAGCACCACCGCCACCGGCTGGGTGGGGGCGATGTTGTAGCGCGGGGCGAGCAAAGGCGCCGCGTCGAGCGAGAACGCCTCGGCGATCTCCTCGCCCGACGCGGTCTGGTTGAAGCGCCCACACACGGCGCGCCTCGCGGCTAGCTCTTGCCGAGCTTCTTGGCGAGTGCGATCGCGGGCCTGATCCCCTTGTCCACGCGCAGCGCTTTCACAGTTGCCTGCTGCTTCGGGGGAAGCATCCGCATGTGCCCGATGTACTGTCCCTGCAGCTCGAGCTGGGCGCGGCGCGCGGGGCTCAGCTTCAGCTTCCGCCGCGGGCGCGCGGCGCCCCTGGCGGCACGCGCGCTCGCCTCGAGCGCCGGGCCGAGGCGCGAAAGCGCACGAACGACGGCTCCGAGCGACCTTCTTATCGTCTGGATCTCGGCGCCCAGCGACCTCTGGCGCGGTATCGACAAAGCAGTCCTCCTCGACAACAAATGGATTGCGCGGCAAACCTCGCGCGCGCACGGGCCCCGCGAAGGCGGTCCGAGCGCGAGAGCAGATTCATTATAGCGAGCAGCTACAGTATAGCCTCGCCGGGCGCTCTTTGCATGCGTAGCGTCTACTTTTGTGCGCGGCTCTCAGTGAGCGCGTCTTTGGACCCCGCGCGGTCTCACGCGCACACCGAGTCCGGGGTCCTCGAGCCGCCCCGAGCCCCGCTCGCGGCCACCCCTTGCTCGTCGGCGAGCGGCAGGATGAGAATGGCCCGACATGGCCAAAGTCGAGCTCTGATGGGGGACAGCGTCCGGCCGCGCGATCTGCTCGAGTGGTGCCGGATACCGGCCGAGGAGCTGGAGCGCCACCCGAAGCGGCGCGTCCCGCTCCGGATCGTCAAGGACGGCGAGGAGATGGGCCGCTTGATGGCCAGGGAGCTCGTCGACCTCGTCGAGGCCAGGAACCGCGCCGGCCGCGAGGCCCGTGTCATCGTGCCGTGCGGGCCGTCCTCCTGGTACGCGCCCTGGACCGAGGAGGTGAACCGCCGCGGGGTGTCGCTCGCGCGGCTTCACGTCTTCCACATGGACGAGTGCCTCGACTGGCAGGGCCGACCGCTGCCGCGCCGGCACCCCTACAACTTCCGCACGTTCATGGAAGAGCGCTTCTACGGCGGCATCGACGCGCGGCTCGCCGTCCCCGACGCGCAGCGCCACTGGCTGCTGCCCTCGACGATCGCGGCGGTGCAGGCCGCGATCGACGCGGCGCCCATCGACCTCACGCTCGGCGGCTGGGGCCAGGACGGCCACGTCGCCTACAACCAGGCGCGGCGCCACCCCTACCACCACGCGACGCTCGAGGAGCTCGCGCGCTCGACGATCCGCGTCCAGGAGAACAACCTCGACACGATCCTGGCGCTGGCGCACCGCAGCTTCGGCGCGGCCTACGAGTTCGCGCCGCCGATGTCGGTGACGCTCGGGATGCGCGAGTGCCTGTCGGCCCGGCAGCTGCGCGTCTTCAGCGACACCGGGGCGTGGAAGCAGACGGCGCTCCGCGTCGCGCTCTTCTCCGACCCGACGCCCGAGTACCCGATCACGCTGCTGCAGCGCCATCCCGACGCGCTCATCACCGCGACCCTCGAGACGGCGCGCCACCCCGTGAGCGAGCACCCGGAGTGGGAGCTCCTGTGAGGGCCGCGCGGCTCGTCGGCGTGGGCGGCATCGGGAGCGGGATCTTCTTCGCGCTCGAGGGCGAGCACGACCTCGGGCGCAACGAGAGCCGGATGGCGCGGCGGCTCGACGTGCGCGACTACTGCAAGCTGCACATCGTCGCCCACTACCCGGCGCTGCTGCTCGGCGCGCGGGCCTCGGGGACGCCCTTCCACGTGTTGCCGGTCGGCCGCGTGGGCCACGACGCCGAGGGCGCGGCGCTGACCCGCGAGATGGCCGCGGCCGGCATGGACGTGCGCTTCGTCCTGGAGGCGCCCGGGCGGTCGACGCTGCTGTCGATCTGCTTCCAGTACCCGGACGGCACGGGCGGCAACATCACGACGAGCGACTCCGCCGCCTCCTGCCTCGAGCCGTCGGACCTAGGTCGCGGTGGCGGCGCTCGTCGACGAGCGCACGGTCGTGCTGGCTGCGGCGGAGGTGCCGCTGCCCGCGCGGCGGCGACTGCTCGAGCTGGGCCGCGAGCGCGGGGCGTATCGGGTGGCCGCCGCCAGCTCGGCCGAGCTGCGCCGCGCGGAAGGCCGGGAGCTCCTGGCCCTCGCGGACCTCGCGTCGGTCAACCAGGACGAGGCCGGGGCGCTCGCCGGCCGGCCGTTCGCGCCCGGGGCTGCCGCATCCTTCTTTGAAGCGCTGCCGGCGCTGCCTGGGACGCTCGTGGTCACGAGCGGGGCGGCGGGAGCGTTCGGCTGGGACGGTCGCGAAGTCCACCACGTCCCGGCGCTCCGCGCTCCGGTGGCGAGCACGGCCGGCGCCGGCGACGCGGTCCTGGGCGGCCTCGTCGCCGGATGGGCGGCGGGGCTGCCGCTCTTCGCACGCTCGAGCCTTTCGCTCCTCGAACGGCCGGTCGAGAGCGCGCTCGACCTCGGCGTCTGCCTGGCGGGGTTCGCCGTCGCCTCGCCTCACACCATCCCGCCCGACCTGGGCTGGTCGCGGCTGCGTTCCTTCCTCGCCCCGCTCGGCGTCCGCTTCGGGCCGGAGCTCGAGGGTTTCCTCGGAGCGGCGGCGTGAGCGCGGCGCGCGACGCGCGGCGGCTGTTGCGGCCGCTACGGGACGATCTCGTCGGGCTGCTGCGCGCCCTCGTGCGCACCGACAGCGTCGCGGTCCCACCGAACGGCAACGAGACCGCGGCGCAGCGGGTCCTCGAGGCGTGGCTGAAGAAGAAGCGGGTGCCGGTCGAGACCTACGACACGGGCTTCCTCGAGCGCTCGAAGCACCCGCTCGCGCGACGCGACCGCCGCTACCGCGGGCGGCGCAACCTGGTCTCGCGCACGCCGGGCACGGGCGGCGGCCGCAGCCTGCTGCTGAGCGGCCACGTCGACACCGTGCCGGTCGGCCGCGCGGCCTGGAAGCACGGCGGGCCCTTCTCCGCCGCGGTGCGCGGCGGACGGCTCTACGGGCGCGGGAGCTGGGACATGAAGAGCGGCCTCGTCGCGCAGCTCGGGGTCGCGGCGGCGCTGAAGCGCGCCGGCGCGAGGCTGCGCGGCGACCTCGTCTGCGAGTCGATCGTGGACGAGGAGTTCGGCGGGGGAGGCGGAACGCTGGCCGGGCGCCTGCGCGGCGACCAGGCCGACGCCTGCGCGATCGCCGAGGGCACGAACTACGAGGTCGTCCGTGCGACGCGCGGCGGTGCCGTCTTCGACGTCGTGTGCGAGGCGGGGGACCCGATGGGCTACTTCTCGCGCGAGGAGGTCGTGAGCCCGGCGCTGCCGCTGGGCCGCGTGCTCGGGTGGGTCGACGGCTGGGTCGCCCGGCGCAGGCGCGTCGAGCGGAGCGCGGGGCCCTACGCCGACTTCCCGGATCCGGCGCCCGTGCAGGTGCTCGCCGTCGAGGCGAACACGTTCGACCGCGAGGTGCCCTGGAGCGTCCCGCTCGTCGCGCGAGCCCGGCTCTACTTCCAGTTCCTGCCCGGCGAGGACGTCGAGGCGGTGCTGCGCGAGGTCGAGGCGTCGCTCGCCGCGCTCGCGGCGCAGGACGCCTTCTTCCGCCGCTACCCGCCGCGCTTCGAGCGCGTGCTCGACCCGCCGCTCCACGGCCACGAGCAGCCGGCCGAACACCCGTGGACCGCGTGCCTGCTGGGCGCGGCGCGGGGCGTCGTGGGCGACGCGGCGCGCCTCACCGCCTCGCAGTGGCCGTGCGACGCCTTCATCCACCAGCGCTTCGGCATGCCGACGCTCGTCTTCGGGCCGAAGGGCGCCGGCAGCCACAACGCGAACGAGTACGTCGAGCTCGCCTCGGTGCTGCGCACGGCCGAGGTCTACCTGGCCGCGGCGCTCGAGTGGTGCGCCTGAGGCTCCCGGCGTGAGCCGCTTCGGCTGGATCGACGGAGGCATCGTCGGGCTCTACCTGCTCGCCACCATGGCCGCGGGGCTCGCGGTGCGCCGCTACGTGGGCCGGGTCGAGGACTTCCTGCTCGCGGGCCGCGAGATGGACGTGCACCTCGGCATCGCGTCGCTCGCCGCCACCGAGTTCGGGATCGTGACCTGCATGTACGCGGCAGAGAGCGGCTACCGCTTCGGCTTCGCGGGAGCGACCCCGGGGATCCTGCTGGCGCTCGCGATGTTCCTGGTGGGCGTCACCGGCTTCTGCGTGAAGCCGCTGCGCGAGGCGGGGGTGATGACGCTGCCGGAGCTCTTCGAGCGCCGCTTCGGCGCCGGCATCCGCCGCGCCGCGGGTGTCGTAATCGTGCTGGGCGGCCTCCTGAACATGGGCGTCTTCCTGCGCACGGGCGGGGAGTTCCTGATGACGGTCATGGGCCTCGGCGGGCCGGGCGCCGCCGCCGCGGACGCGTCCTGGGCCTCCGCGCATCGCCTCGAGCTGACGATGACCGCGCTGCTGCTGATGGTCGCGGTCTACACGGTCCTGGGCGGCATGCTGTCGGTGCTCGTGACCGACTTCCTGCAGTTCGTCGTGATGAGCGCGGGCCTCGTGGCCGTGTCCTACCTGCTGCTCGCGAAGGTCGGCTACGCGGCGCTCGCCGCGACGGTCGAGGCTCGCTATGGCGCGGGCGGCTTCAATCCCTTCGTGAACCCCGAGATGGGCTGGCCGTACGTGCTCTTCAACGCGTTCTTCAACCTGGCGGTCGTGCTCACCTGGCAGACGTCGCTCCAGCGCGTGATGGCCGCGAAAGACGCGCGCACGGCCCAGCGCATCTACGTCGGCACCGCCTTCTTCTTCGTGTGCCGCTTCCTGATCCCGGGGCTGTGGGGGATCGCCGCGCTCCACACGCTCGCGAGTGCGCCCGGCGTCACCAGCCTGTCTGCGATGCCGACCTGGCTCGCGGGCTTCCTGCCGGTGGGCCTGATGGGCCTGCTGATCGCGGCCATGCTCGCGGCCGACATGTCCACCGACTCGAGCTACATGCTCACCTGGACGAGCGTCATCTACAACGACATCGTCGCTCCCTGGCGGCGCCCGGGCTGGAACGAGCGCAAGGGGCTGCTGCTCAACCGGCTGCTGGTGGCGGCGATCGGCCTCTTCCTGCTCTTCTATGGGCTCTGGTACCCGCTGCGCAGCGACCTGTGGGCGTACATGGGCGTGACCGCCACCATCTATCTCGCCAGCATGTCCACCCTGCTCGTGGCGTGCTGCTACTGGCCGCGCGCCTCCGCGCGCGGCGCGGCCGCGGCGATCGTGGTCGGGGCCGTGATCCCGACCGCGTACCTGGTGCTCGAGCAGCTGACGCCCGCCGTGCGCGCGAGCGTCGGGCCCTACTGGTCGGGCATTGCGGCCTACGTCGGCTCGGCGCTCGCGATGGTGATGGGCTCGCTCTCCGAGGAGGCCGCGTGAGCCTCGCGCGTGTGTTCTGGTGGCTGCTCGCGTGGGCGTGTCTCGTCTGGTACTCGACGCTCACCGTCTACGTCGCGTGGAAGGGCGTGCGCGACATCCGGCGCATGCTCGACGAGCTGCGCAAGCCGCGCTGAGCCCCATGTAGGGGAGCCGCCTCGGGCGCGCTCGTGATAGCGTTTCGCCCTGCGCCGCTGCCGACTTCCCGACTCCACCGGAGGAAGCTCATGAGACATCGACGACCCGGGCCCCGTGCCCTGGCACTCCTGCTGGGAGCGAGCGCCGGCCTCGCATCCGGGGCGGACCTGCCGCAGCTCGGCAAGAGCCCCGACAAGGACGTGATCGCGGCGATGACGCGCGAGGAGAAGGTCAACCTCGTGACGGGCACTGGCATGCGCCTGCCGGGCCAGCCGCCCGCTACGCCGGCTCCGGGCGCCGCTCCGGCGACACCGGGTCCGGTGGTGGGCGAGACACAGCGGGGAGTGCCGGGCGCCGCCGGCGCCACGTTCGCGATCCCGCGGCTCGGGATTCCCGCGGTGATCGTGGCGGACGGCCCGGCCGGCCTGCGCATCCAGCCGAAGCGCGGCAGCGACAACGCGCGCACGTACTACTGCACCCACTTCCCGATCGAGACGCTGCTCGCGTCGTCCTGGGACACCGAGCTCGTCGAGCGCGTCGGCCGTGCGATGGGCAACGAGGTCAAGGAGTACGGCGTCGACGTGCTGCTCGGGCCGGCGCTCAACACGCACAGGAACCCGCTCGGCGGCCGGAACTTCGAGTACTACTCCGAGGACCCGCTGGTGTCGGGCCGGATGGCGGCCGCCACGATCCGCGGCGTGCAGTCGCAGGGCGTCGGGACCTCGGCCAAGCACTTCGTCGCGAACGACCACGAGTGGAACCGCAACACGATCGACGTCAAGGTCGACCAGCGGGCGCTGCGCGAGATCTACCTGCGCGGGTTCGAGATCGCCGTGCGCGACGGGCAACCGTGGACGGTGATGACCTCCTACAACAAGCTGAACGGCACCTACACCTCGGAGAGCCCGGCGCTGCTGCAGGGCGTGCTGCGCAAGGACTGGGGCTACGACGGCCTGGTGATGACCGACTGGTTCGGCGGCAAGGACGCCGTCGCTCAGATGAACGCCGGCAACGAGCTGCTGATGCCGGGCAACCCGAACCAGCGCAAGGCGCTCGTGGACGCGCTCGAGAGCGGCCAGCTCAAGGAAGAGGTGCTCGACCGCAACGTGGCGCGCATCCTTTCGCTCGTGCGCCGCTCGCCGTCCTTCCTCGCCACGCCGCACTCCGACGCCCCCGACCTCAAGGCGCACGCCACGGTCGCGCGCGAGGCCGCGGCCGAAGGCATGGTGCTGCTGAAGAACGACGCCGCACTGCCGATTCCGGCGTCGGTCAAGGTCGCGCTCCTCGGAAACGCCTCCTACAACGCGATCGCCGGCGGCACGGGCAGCGGCAACGTGAACCGGGCGTACACGATCTCGCTGGCGCAGGGCCTGAAGGAAGCGGGTCACGCGATCGACGCGGCGCTCGCGGACGCCTACGCGGGACACATCGCGGACGAGGAGAAGAAGGCCCCGCCGCGCGGACCGTTCCAGGCGCCCCCGCTGCCGGCCGAGATGGCCGTGGCGAAAGACGTGCTCGAACGGCTCTCGAAAGAGACGGACGTAGCCGTCGTGACGATCGGCCGCAACGCGGGCGAGGGCCGGGACCGCAAGCGCGAGGACGACTTCGAGCTGTCCGCCGTGGAGAAGGCCCTGCTGCAGGACGTGTCGGCGGCATTTCGGGCCCAGAAGAAGAAGCTGGTGGTGGTCCTGAACGTCGGCGGCGTCGTCGAGACCGCGAGCTGGCGTGAGTCCGCGGACGCCATCCTGCTCGCGTGGCAGCCGGGGCAGGAGGCGGGCTACGCGATCGCCGACGTGCTGACCGGCCGAACGGCGCCCTCGGGACGGCTGGCGACGACGTTTCCGGTGAAGTGGGACGACGTTCCTTCGTCCGCCGGCTTCCCCGGCAAGGTGCTCGAGGGTCCCGACCCGAACGCCACCGGCTTCAGGGCGAATCAGGCGCGTGCGGCCGAGGTGACGTACGACGACTCGATCTGGGTGGGCTACCGGCACTACGCGACGAGAGGCGTGAAGACGGCCTATCCCTTCGGCTACGGCCTCTCGTACACGACCTTCGACCTCTCCGGGCTGAAGCTCGGCAGCGCGTCCTTCCAGAAGGAGCTGACCGCGACGGTCAAGGTCGCCAACACGGGCAAGGCCGCGGGGCGCGAGGTGGTGCAGCTCTACCTGTCGGCTCCGGGCAAGGACAAGCCCGCGCTCGAGCTCCGCGCGTTCACCAAGACGAAGCTGCTGAAGCCGGGAGAGTCCGAGGTCGTGAGCTTCAAGCTCGTCCCGCGCGATCTCGCCTCGTTCGATCCGGCCTCGTCGTCGTGGGTCGCCGACGCCGGCACCTACACGGTGAAGGTCGGCGCGTCGTGCGAGGACATTCGCCAGACGGCGACCTTCACCAAGGCGAAGCAGGAGACGCTGGCCAGGGTCACCGGCCCCGTCGGCCCGTGAGAGGGGCGCTCGCCGGGGCTGCTTGCGTGGCGCTCGCGGCGGGGGCCGCGGCCGCCGCGCCGCCGCCCTCCTCGCAGCCCGATCCGTTCGTCGCGCGGCCGCGCCTCGTGGTGATGACCGACATCGCGAACGAGCCCGACGACCAGATGTCGCTCGTGCGCTTCCTGCTCTACTCGAACGGCTGGGACGTCGAGGGCCTGGTCGCGAGCACCTCGACCTGGATGAAGAACCGGGTGCGGCCCGACGTGATCCTGTCGCTGCTCGACGCCTACGAGTCGGTCCGGCCGAACCTGCTGAAGCACGCGCCCGGCTTCCCTGCGGCGGCGGCGCTTCGGGCCGTGGTCGCCGCGGGCCAGCCGTCGTACGGGATGGACGCCGTCGGGCCCGGCAAGTCCTCCGCCGGATCGGACCTGATTCTGCGGGCCGCGCGGAAGACCGACTCGCGTCCGCTCTGGGTGCTCGGCTGGGGTGGCGCGAACACGCTCGCCCAGGCCCTCGTCGACGCGCGCGCGACGCGCACGCCGCAGGAGCTCGAGGCGATCGTCGCGAAGCTGCGCGTCTACACGATCTCGGACCAGGACGACGCGGGGCCGTGGCTGCGGCGAGAGTTCCCGGCGCTCCACTACGTCGCGTCGCCCAGCACGCAGAACGGCGAGGAGTACGCGTACGCGACCTGGACCGGGATCAGCGGCGACCGCTTCTACAAGAACGCGCCCGGCGCGGACTTCACGAGCTTCACCGACGAGTGGGTGAACGCGAACGTGCGCGCCAAGGGCCCGCTCGGTAAGCTCTACCCTTTCCCGTGCTGCATCCACGAGGGCGACACGCCGTCCTTCCTCGGGCTGATCGACAACGGCCTCGCGAGCGCGATGAGCCCGGCCTACGGCGGCTGGGGCGGCCGCTACGTCTTCCGCCAGCCCTCGGGCGAGCCGCGCGCCTTCTGGACCCAGGGCGGCGACTCGTACCCGGGACGCGACAGCTCGCGCGACACCGTGACGGGCGCCGACGGACGGAGCTACACGTCCGACCAGGCCACGATCTGGCGCTGGCGGCAGGCGTTCCAGAACGACTTCGCGGCGCGGATGGACTGGTCGGTCAAGGACGCGAAGGGCGCGAACCACAACCCGCGCGTGGTCGTGAACGGCAAGGCGGGGACCGGACCGATCGAGCTCGAGGCGGAGGTCGGCAGACCGCTCGAGCTCGACGCCGCGGGCACGGCCGATCCCGACGGCGACGCGCTGCGCTTTACCTGGCTGTTCTATCCGGAGGCCGGGAGCGGGATTCCCGGCCAGCCGGTGCTCGTGCGGCGCCGTCCGCCGAGCGCGCCGCCTCCCGGCCAGGGCGGCATCCCGTCGGCTCCGACAGGAGGACCGCCGGAGCTGCCGCCGTGGCTCGTGATCGAGAACTCGGCGAGCTCGCGCGCGACGGTCGTTCCGAAGGCTGAGGGCATCGCGCACGTGATCCTCGTGGTCGAGGACGCCGGCACCCCGAGCCTCACGTCGTACCGGCGCGCCGTGATCCACGTGAAGGGCGCGGGAGGTTCACAGTGAGTGGGATGGCGATGCGCGTGGGCGCCGCCGTGACGGCTCTGGCCTGGGCGGCGAGCGTCGGGTCGGCGGCACGCGCGGAAGAAAAGGCGAAACGGCCTCGCCGCGTGCTCGCCGTCGCGGCGTCGCCCGGCTGGGAGCACGATTCCGTTCCCGACGCGCTCGTGGCGATCTACGAGATCGGGCGCGACTCGGGGCTTTGGGAGACGACGGTCCGCACCGACCTCGCGTACGTGACGAAGAAGAAGCCCGAGCGCAACGCGCTCAACCTCGACGACTACGACGCCGTGTTCTTCATGACGTGCGGCGATCTCGCGCTCGACGAGGAGCAGAGGCAGTCGCTCCTGTCGTTCGTGAAGGAGGACGGCAAGGCGTTCCTCGGCGCGCACAGCGCGACGGCGACGCTCATGGACTGGCCGGCGTACATCGAGCTCCTGGGCGGGACCTTCGACAGCCACCCCTGGAACCAGGTGGACGGGGTGGTGAGGGTCGAGGACCGCGCGTTCCAGGCGACGCGCCACTTCCCGGAGCGGCTGGCGCTCTTCGAGGAGTTCTACCAGGTCAAGGACTTCGACCGCGGCCGCTCGCACGTGCTGATGAGCCTCGACCCGTCGTCGGTGGACCTCAAGGCGAAGGGGGTCCACACCGAGGATTTCCCGCTCGCCTGGACCCACAGCTACGGCCGCGGCCGCGTCTTCTACTCGGCGCTCGGCCACCCGCCCGCGCAGTGGGCGCGCGCCGACATGCGGCAGATGTGGCTCGAGGCTGCGAAGTGGGCGATGCGGATCGACGAGCCGCCTGCTTCTGTGCCGGCGCCGGTCGAGCTCTCGGCCGAGCAGGACCACAAGCGGCTCATGGAGCTGCTGGGCATCCAGACGCTTCGGCCGGGAGCCGATGCGCGCAACCCCCAGGCCCCGAACCCCGTGAACTACGACGAGTCGAAGGCCACGACCTACGCGAGCCTGCCCGATCCGCTCGTGCTGAAGAACAGCCGCAGGGTCGCGAGCGCGAAGACGTGGTGGGAGAAGCGAAGGCCCGAGATCGTCGAGGACTTCGACCGCGAGGTGCTGGGCCGTACGCCCGCGGCGACGCCCGCGGTGCACTGGCACGTCACGGCGACGACCCGCGAAGCCGTGGCCGGCGTGCCGGTGGTCACGAAGCGCCTCCTCGGCCGCGTGGACAACTCGGCCTATCCGGCGATCAGCGTCGAGATCGAGATGACGCTCACGACGCCGGCGCGCGCGACGGGGCCGGTGCCGGTGATGATGGAGCTCGGCTTCCGCTTCCCGGCGGGCTTCCGCGCTCCGCCTCGTCCGCCGGGCTCTCCGCCCGAAGGGCCGACGTGGCAGGAGCAGCTCGTGTCGAAGGGCTGGGGCTATGCCGTGCTCTATCCCACGAGCGTGCAGGCGGACAACGGCGCGGGCCTCACGAAGGGCATCATCGGCCTCGTCAACAAGGGCGAGCCGCGCAAGCCCGACGACTGGGGAGCGCTCAAGGCCTGGGCGTGGGGCGCGAGCCGCGCGCTCGACTACTTCGAGACCGACAAGGCCGTGGACGCGAAGCACGTCGGCATCGAGGGCCTGTCCCGCTTCGGCAAAGCCGCGCTCGTGGCGATGGCCTACGAGCCGCGCATAGCGCTCGGCTTCGTGGCCTCCTCCGGCGCGGGCGGCGCCAAGATCCTCCGCCGCCACTTCGGCGAGCTCGTCGAGAACCTCGCGGGCAGCGGCGCCTACCACTGGCTGGCGGGCAACTTCCTGAAGTACGCGGGCCAGCTCACCGCGAACGACCTGCCGGTCGACGCCCACGAGCTCGTGGCCCTCTGCGCGCCGCGGCCGGTCTTCGTGAGCGCGGGCTCCTTCGAGGTCGAGGGCGGCTGGGTCGACGCCAAGGGCATGTTCCTCGCCGCGGCCGGCGCGGGCCCCGTGTACCGGCTGCTCGGCAAGAAGGACCTCGGCTCGGCCGACTTCCCGCCGATCGAGACGGCGCTCACCGACGGCGAGATCGCCTTCCGCCAGCACCGCGGCGGCCACACG
Source organism: uncultured Acidobacteriota bacterium (assembly GCA_963740655.1). Classification (GTDB taxonomy): domain Bacteria; phylum Acidobacteriota; class Vicinamibacteria; order Fen-336; family Fen-336; genus DATBSL01. The sequence continues at coordinate 33,411 of CAVUFF010000006.1, read as the reverse complement.
GCGGGCCCGAACTGGCCCACCTTCCTGGCATGGGCGGATCGCTACGTCAAGGCGCCGACCGTCGAGCCCACGCCGAAGGTGGCTCTCACCTTCGACGACCTCCCCGTGCACGGCGCGCTGCCCCCGGGGCTGAGCCGCTCGGACGTTGCGAAGAGCATCCTCGCCGCCCTCGCGGCGCACAAGGCTCCTGCGACCTACGGCTTCGTGAACGCCAAGGCGCTCGAGACGGCACCCGAAAGCTCCGAGGTGCTGCGGCTCTGGCGCGCGGCCGGCCACCCGCTCGGGAACCACACCTATTCGCACATGGACCTCGACGCGAACACGCCCGAGGCCTTCGAAGCGGATCTGCTCGCCAACGAAGGCGCCCTCCGCAGCCAGATGACGGACGACGGCTGGCGCTGGCTCCGCTATCCGTACTTGCGCGAGGGCGACACGCTCGAGAAGCGTCGCGCCGTCAGGCGCTTCCTCGACGAGCACAAGTACCGCGTGGCCCAGGTCACGCTCAGCTTCGACGACTACGCCTACAACGACCCGTATGCACGCTGTCTCGCGAAGAACGACACCACATCGATCGACTGGCTGAAGGAGAGCTACCTGCGCCGCGCCTCCCTCTCGCTCGACGCCGGCCAGGAGACAGCGAAGCGCCTCTACGGCCGCGACATCGCGCACGTGATGCTGCTGCACATCGGCGGCTTCCAGACCGTGATGCTGGCGAAGCTGCTGGAGCTTCTCGACACGCGCGGCTTCCAGCTCGTGACGCTCGACCAGGCCGAGCGCGATCCGGCCTACGCGGACGACCCCGACCGGGCATTCCCCTCGGGCGCCACTCTGCTCGACCAGCTGGCGGCCGTGAAGGGAGCGACAGCGGCCCCCCCCGCGGACGACTCGCTCTCGAAGCTCGACGCGCTCTGCCGCTAGGGTTTGACAGCTCGCCGTCGCGGAGCATAGCGTCGCGCGCATGATCCGGCGCGATTTCGTCAGGCTCGGCGGCGCGGGGCTCGCGGGGCTGGTGGCCGAGGCCGCGCTGCCGTCCGTGGCGCGCGCGGCCGCCGGCTGGCCCAAGCTGAAGGTCACCGCCGTCGAGCCCTACCGGCTGCAGACGGGCTCGCTCTTCGTACTGGTGCGGACGAGCGAGGGCATCACCGGGCTCGGCGAGGTGAGCCCGATGAACACGCGCGTGCTCGAGGCCGTGGTGCGCCACTCGCTCGCGCCGATCGTGGTGGGGAAGAACCCGCTCGACGTCGGCCGCATCTGGGACGAGATGCTGCACGCGACCTACAAGCTCGGCACCGCGGGCTCGCAGCCCGAGGCGATGGCGGGAGTCGACATCGCGCTCTGGGACATCCTCGGCAAGGTGGCGGGGCTTCCGATCTACGAGCTGCTCGGCGGCAAGCGCAAGGACAAGGTGCGCCTCTACGCGAGCATCGGCAACGGAGCGCAGAACGCGGTCGCCGACCAGGTCAGGAAGGCCCACGAGGCCGCGAGCCAGGGCTATACCGCCGTGAAGATGCGGATGGAGTGGAGCTCGCGGGCGTCGGACGTGGACCCGGCGAAGGACTGGGAGCTCGTGAGCACGGTGCGCAAGGAGCTGGGAGACAAGCTCGACCTCTACTACGACGCCAACAACGGCTTCTCCGTGGCGACCGCGATCCGCATCGGCCGCCGCTTCCAGGACGAGCTCAACGTGCTGCACTTCGAGGAGCCGCTCGCGCAGCACGACTACGCCGGATACGCCGAGGTGTGCGCGGCACTCGACATGGCGGTCGCGGCGGGCGAGCACGAGTACACGCTCTGGCAGTTCCGCGACCTGATCGAGCGGGCCCGCGTCGACGTCGTGCAGCCCGACCTCGTGAAGGCCGCGGGCCTCAGCGAGTGCGTGCGCATCGCGCACCTGGCGCAGGCCCACGGCAAGGTGCTCGTCCCGCACCAGACGCAGCAGACGGTCGGCCACACCGCGAACGTCCACTTCCTGGCGGCCTTCGACAACTCGGCCCACGCGCAGGAGTACTCGTGGGTGCCCGAGCGGGCGGCGAAGCTCTGGACGCTCTTCAAGCAGGACCTCTCGCCGAAGGGCGGATACGCGCCCGTTCCCGACGGGCCGGGGCTGGGGCTCGAGCTCGACGAGACGGCGATGAAGTCGCTCGTCGCGGCGGATTGAGTCGGGATCGAGCCTTTACGAATCGACGCGCCCCCACGAATCAAGGAGAAGCTGACCCGTGATGAAGTTCGCCAGCAGGAACGCCCCCGTGCGCCTCGTCGCTCTCGCGTTGGCGCTCGCAGCAGCCCCGATGCCGGCCCGCGGCGGAGCAGTGCCCGCGTCCGCGCAAGGAGCGCTCGACCGTACGGTGCTGCCGATCCCGGAGCCGACGCGCACGCCGATCACCGAGATCGACGTGCGCATGGCCCAGGCCCCGCCGCGCTTCGAGGTGAAAGCGCCGAAGGGAGCGCCGAACGTCGTGCTGGTACTCGTGGACGACATGGGCTTCGGCCAGCCGAGCGCCTTCGGCGGCGGCGTCTCGATGCCGACGCTGGAGCGGCTGGCGAGCGAGGGGCTGCGCTACACCAACTTCCACACCGCGGCGCTCTGCTCGCCCACGCGCGCGGCGCTGCTCACGGGGCGCAACCACCACACCAACAATACCGGGGCCGTGCAGGACGTCGCGACCGCGTTCCCGGGCCAGACCGGCAAGCGTCCACCGAGCGTCGCTCCGCTCGCGGAGATCCTGAGGCTGAACGGCTACAGCACGGGCGCCTTCGGCAAGTGGCACCTGACGCCGCTCTGGGAGACGAGCACCTCGGGCCCGTTCGACCTGTGGCCGACGCGCTCGGGCTTCGAGAAGTTCTACGGCTTCCTGGGCGGCGAGGCCAACCAGTGGGCGCCTCTCCTCTACGACGGCACGCTCGAGGTCGAGCTGCCGAACGATCCAAGCTACTTCCTGACCACCGACCTCGCGAACAAGGCGATCTCGTGGCTGCGCGCCCAGCGCTCGCTCACGCCGGACAAGCCTTTCTTCATGTACTTCGCGCCTGGCGCGACCCACGCCCCGCACCACGTGGGCAAGGAGTGGGCGGACAGGTACAAGGGCCGCTTCGATTCCGGCTGGGACAAGTACCGCGAGGAGACGCTCGCACGGCAGCTCCGCATCGGGCTCGTGCCGGCAGGCACCAAGCTCGCCCCGAAGCCGGCGGCCGTGAAGGACTGGGCGAGCCTGAGCGCCGACGAGAAGCGGATCTTCGCACGCGAGATGGAGGTGTACGCGGGCTTCGGCGAGGAAACGGATCACGAGGTCGGCCGCCTGGTCTCGACGCTCGAGGAGCTCGGCGTGCTGGACGACACGCTCTTCGTCTACATCGCCGGCGACAACGGGGCGAGCGCCGAGGGCGGGCCGGCCGGCATGTTCAACGAGATGAGCTTCTTCAACGGCGTGCCCGAGGCGCTTCCGGAGGTGATGGGCAAGCTCGACAGCTGGGGCGGGCCCGAGACGTTCCCGCACTACGCGGTCGGCTGGGCGGTGGCGGGCGACACGCCGTGCGCCTACGCCAAGCAGGTGGCCTCCGATTGCGGCGGCACGGCCGACGGCATGGTGATCCGCTGGCCGAAGGGCTTCTACGCAAAGGGCGAGAACCGGCCGCAGTTCCACCACGTGATCGACATCGCGCCCACGGTGCTGGAGGCGGCCGGGCTGCCGGAGCCGCGCTCGGTGAACGGCGCGGCGCAGAAGCCGATCGAGGGCACGAGCCTCGCGTACACCTTCGCCGACGCGCGGGCGAAAAGCCGCCACGTCACGCAGTACTTCGAGATCGCCGGCAACCGCGCGATCTACCACGACGGCTGGCTGGCGCGCGTCGTCCACCGCGCGCCCTGGGAGCAGACGCCCCGCGCCGCGCTCGACGAGGACAAGTGGGAGCTCTACGACCGCGGCAAGGACTTCAGCCTGTCGGAGGACGTCGCGTCGCAGTACCCGCAGAAGCTGGAGGAGCTGAAGGCGCTCTTCTTGAAGGAGGCCGTGAAGTACGACGTGCTGCCGATCGACGACCGCAGCATCGAGCGGCTGGACCCCGCGGTTGCGGGGCGGCCCGACCTGATGGCGGGCCGCACCTCGCTCACGCTCTACGACGGCATGACCGGCATGCTCGAGAACGCGTTCATCAACGTCAAGAACCGCTCGAGCTCCATCACCGCCGAGCTCGAGATCCCGGCGGCTGGCGCCCAGGGCGTCGTCGTCGCGCAGGCCGGGCGCTTCGGCGGCTGGAGCCTCTACTTCAAGGACGGCAAGCCGGCGTACGCGTACAACTGGATCGGGCGCGAGACCTACACGGTCGCCGGCGCGGAGGCCGTTCCCGCGGGCAAGGCCGAGGTCAAGCTCGACTTCGCCTACGACGGCGGCGGTCGCGGCAAGGGGGGGACGGCGACGCTCCTCGTGAACGGCCGGCAGGTGGCCTCGGGCCGCATCGCGAACACCAACCCCATCATGTTCTCCGCCGACGAGGCCGCGGACGTCGGAATCGACGAGGGGACTCCGGTGACCGAAGCCTACACGGCGTCAGGCAGCCGCTTCAGCGGCAGGATCAACAAGGTAACCGTCGAAGTGAAGTAGCCGGAGTTACAGGTCCACCGCCACGACCTCGTGAGCCAGGACGGAAGGCACCACGAGCTCGAGCCGGCCCGGCGATTCGCGCACCGTGGGCGTCGTTCCCGCGACGAGCAGTCGCACCGCCTTCGCGCGGAGGCCTTCGGGCAGGCGCAGCCGGACGCGCTGCTCGCCGACCGGAAGCAGCTCGCGGACCGGCCCCTTCATCAGCATCGGGTTCGTGAGGTTCACGAGGTGGACCGTCAGCGAGTCCTTCTGCCGCCACACGGTCACGTCCAGGACGCCGGGGCCCGCGACCGTGACAGGCGGGTCCTCGCGCGTCGCCCAGGCGACGGCGTTTCTCAGCAGCTTGAGGTGGTCGGGTGCGAGCACCTCCCAGAAGACGCGACAGGCGTCCCAGGGGAAGTAGGCGACGCGGCCCTTGCCGTACTCGCGGAGGTACACCTGCGGCACGTCGGTCTTCGGCTGACGGACGTAGACCTTCTCCATCGGCAGGTCGGGGTACGCCGGGATCAGCGTGACCGGCGGGTTCGGGAACGCGAGGGTCGGCTTGACCTCCAGGAGCCACGCGCCGTGGATGATCCGCGGCGCGTCCTCGAGGCCAGCGAGGAGAGGATGGCCGGGCGCCGCTGCGTGCTCGAGGCGCAGGTAGCCGTTGCGGACCGGGCCGGGCACGCGGCGCACGAACGACACGCCGAAGAGCTCGGCGAGGCCGAAGTCGGGGCGCGGGGCGCCCTTCTCGTCGCAAAGCGACGTCTCCCAGGTCGCGACGAGGCCGCCGCCCGCGCGCACGAAGTCCCGTAGCTGCGCGCACTGCGCGTCGGAGAGCGCCGCGACGTTCGGCAGCACGAGCGTGCGGAACGGAGCCAGGCTCTCCGCGTCGAGCTTCTGGTCGTGGACCATCTCGAACGGGATGCGGGCCTCGACGAGCGCCTGGTAGATGCCGAGCGCGGGGTCCTCGACGCGCTCGCGCGTGCGCTCGCCGCCGTAGAACCAGGCCGTCTGCTGCGAGTAGACAAGGCCGACGCGCGCGAGCGGCCGCTCGTTGCGCAGGTAGCGCTCGGCCCCGTGGCAGAAGCGGTAGAGCTCCTCGACCGGCTTCAGCCAGCGCTCGTCGTGGAGCGTCCCGGCGAACTTCGAGAACCAGGGCCGCATCCCGTTCGCGACGAGGTCGGCGACCCAGAGCCGGATCTCGTCCGCGCTCTGCACGGAGTCCTTCCAGCGGTAGGCCTCTTCCACGCCGACGCCGAAGAGGCCGACGACGGGCTTGGCGCCGAGCGCCGCGCGGTACTCCTTCGCGTTCATACCGATCGCCCAGGGCGCCTGGAGGCCGCTCCGCGCCTGGCGGTCCGCGACCAGCATCGCGGCGCGCGCGCCGATCTCCTTCATGTCGAGCCGGCTCGACGCGCCGCCGCCGGTGTTCGGGATGACGCAGGCCTCGGGGTTGATCCGGCGCACCTCGGCTTCCCACAGCTGCCACAGCTCGAAGAGCCGCCGCTGGCGCCAGAGCAGGTAGTCCGGCTGGCCGCTCGAGGCCTCGGGCGTCGCGAGGCGGGGCAGCTCCTGGCTCGTTGCGGCGTGGAAGCCTTCGGCGCAATGCCGGCAGTAGCACATGCCCGAGCCCGTCCAGCGGTTGATGAAGACGCCGTCCACGCGGTAGCGCGAGACGATCTCCTTCGTCACCTCGGTCATGAACTCGAAGTTGTAGGGGCCGAGGCCGCAGGTCACCCACATCTCCGGCGAGGCCCAGTGCCGGCGCGGCCGGCCGGACGCGTCGACGGCGATCCAGTCGGGGTGCGCGGCCTGCACGTCGTCGTAGGTCGCGTGAGGATCCGTGCGCGCGACCACGGCCATTCCGAGCTTGCGGCAGCCGGCGACGAGCTCGCCGAACACGTCCCGCTCGCCGAGCCAGGCGCTGCGGTGGTGGAACGGAACCGCGGTCGGGTAGTAGGCGACGCAGCCGCCCGCGCTGAGGCAGACGGCGTCCGAGCGCGTGCGCGCGAAGTAGTCGAGCCAGAAGCCGGCGTCGAACCGGACGGGATCGTCCTCGACGAGCGTGAGCTGGGCCCAGCGCATCGGCCGCGTGGTCCAGACGGGCGCCGGGTAGGCGGCTGCTGCGTCGCCCGCGCGCGCCGTCGGGACCACCCCGCCGAACGGGAGCTCAAACGCGCCGAGCGCCGCGCCGGCGAGCGCCCCGGTCTCGAGAAACTGCCGCCGCGTGGGCTTCATGGGCTCGGGCTCCTGCAGCCTGGCGGCGCCTACCTTACATCCGTTTCACGCAATTGACGCCCGCGTGAAGCGTAGAATGCGCCACCCGCGCACGCGGGCTTCCGAGGGGAGGTGAGCCGATGAAGAGCACCCGGGTCGCGGCAGTGGCGGGCGTCGTGCTTCTGGGCGCGATGAGCGCGCTCGCGGCCGACGTGACGGGGAAGTGGACGGCGGAGTTCGACACCCAGGTCGGCCCGCAGAAGTACGTCTTCGAGCTCAAGGCCGACGGCGACAAGGTCACCGGCAAGGCCTCCTTCGAGCGCATGGGCCAGAAAGGCGAGGCCGAGCTCAAGGACGGCAAGCTCGCGGGCGACGACATCTCGTTCGTCGAGATGCTGGACTTCCAGGGCCAGCCGATCGCGATCAGCTACACCGGCAAGGTATCGGGCGACGAGATCAAGTTCACCCGCAGCGTCGGCGACTTCGCCAGGGAGGAGTTCGTCGCGAAACGCGTCAAGCCCTGAAGCGGTCGCCTCCGGGCTAGTGGCTGCGGCCGGTGGGGCTCGTGAGGAGCGCGGGGTTGATTCCCAGCCGGTCGAAGCAGCGCTGCCAGAGGTCGTCGACGTGGGAGGCGAAGGCGAGGTCGTCCTCGCTCGGCAGCGCCAGCCACGCGCCTTCCTGCATCTCGCGCTCGAGCTGTCCCGGGCCCCAGCCCGAGTAGCCGAACACGAGCCGCCCGCGCACGAGCGCGGCGCCGGGCGGGCGGCCGAAGAGCTGCGGCAGGATGTCCGCGGAGCGCGAGACGGAGAGGCCCGGCGCCAGCTCGGCCGCCTCGACGTCGAGCACCTCGCCGTGGAAGACCGCGAGGAGCGCGTCGGTCGGGCAGGGGCCGCCCACGTGCAGCGGCGTCTGGGCGTGCACCTGCTCGCGGTGCTCGGGCGTGAGGATCTCGCGCGCCGGCTTCTGATGCAGCCGGTTGATCACCCAGCCGAGCGCGCCTTCCTTGTCGTGGTGCCCCATCAGCACGACCGTCTCCGCGAAATTCGGGTCGCGGAGCGCGGGCGTCGCGATGAGCAGGTAGGGCGGGCTGAGCGTCTCCATCCAGGACCAGCTTAGCGCAGCTCCTGCCGAGCCCGGCCTGGGAATTATTGCGCTCGCGACTTCCGGGCGAAGGCGTCGAGCGCCTCGTAGCGCGGGCGCAGCGTGTCGGGAGTCTCCTGGATCGTCAGGTCGAGGTGCAGCACCGGGTCGCCCTTCCCGTAGACCGGCCAGCGCGGCAGGCCCGCGCCGTTCGGATCGGCGCTCTTCGCGAAGTTCGACCAGTAGCTCGTCATCGCGTCGGAGAGCGTGCGATCGCCTTCCTCCCACGGCACCTTCGGCAGCGAGAGGGTCAGCGCCCCGAAGACGTACTCGATCTCGCCCGCGTGCCGTGCGCCGATGTCCTTGGAGGTGGCCGGCACGCCGTTCACGGCGTAGTCGGCCGGCACGGGAATCTTGCGGTCGAACGAGTAGCGGTAGACGGGAGCCGTGGCGGTGGCGCGATGCGCCTCGAGCCACCTCCAGGTCGAAAAGCCGATGAACGCGTCGCTCGCGAGCGCGGCCGCGGACTCGAGCGCCTCGGCGTCGTTCGACGCCGGGTAGGCCTTGAGCACGGCGTCGGCCTGGTCGCCGAAGCGCTTGCGCACGTCGGCCGGGAAGGTCAACGCGGTGGGCTTGTCCTTGCCGAGCACGACGCCCGCCCGGGTTTCGTCGGCGTTCCAGCCCGCGACGAGCGGCACCTGCGCCTGCTTGCCCGCGGTGAACACCGACTGCACGTCGGCCGTGAGGAAGGTGCCGTCCACGTCCGGAGCGAACCAGGGCTGCGCCTTCATCGCGGCCTGCAGCACCTCGTCGGCGGATCTCGCGCGCAGCTCGGCGAGCGACGCGGCGCCGAGCGCCTGCTGGAACTTCACGCCCAGCGCCTCGGCCTCGGCCAGCGGCCGCAGCGGCAGCGCGCCGGCGCCGAGCGGGAAGTAGGCGCCGCTCTCGCCGATCGCCTTGTGGAAGAGGCCGGCCGCGAGCGGCGAGGCCATGAGCGCGCTCACCGCGAACGAGCCCGCCGACTCGCCGAAGATCGTGACGTTCTTCGCGTCGCCGCCGAACGCGGCCGCGTTGTCGCGCACCCACTGGAGCGCCGCCACCTGGTCGAGCAGCCCGTAGTTGCCCGACGCGTTCTTGCCCGACTCCTTCGTGAGCTCCGGGTGCGCGAAGAAGCCGAAGACACCGAGGCGGTAGTTGATCGTCACGAGCACGACGCCCTTGCGCGCGAAGGCCTCGCCGTCGTGGCGGTTCTCGGCACCGGATCCGGCCTGGAAGCCGCCGCCGTGGATCCAGACCATCACGGGCAGGCGCTCGTCCGCCGTGCGCGCCGGCGTCCAGACGTTGAGGTTGAGGCAGTCCTCGCTCTTGTTGGTGAAGACGATGTCCGAGAAGATCTGGCCCTGGACGCAGCGCGCGCCGAACTCCTTCGCGTCGCGGACCCCCTGCCATGGTGGGGCCGGCTTCGGCGCCTGCCAGCGCAACTCGCCCGCGGGGGCCGCGGCGAAGGGAATCCCCTTGTAGATCCGGATCGCGCCGTCGGCCGTCGTCGTGCCCTGAACGAGCCCGGCGGTCGTCTGGACCGGCGCGTCCGCCGGCGACGCGGGACCGGCGGACAGCACGCTCACGAGCCCGGCGAGTGCGACTCTGTGGTTGCGCAACATGGGCCTCCAGCCGATCGTGGAACTCTATAACATGCGGCGCAAGGCGCATGGCGACCTGGACCGACGTTCGACGCATCGCACGGGCGTTGCCTTCGGTGCGCGAAGGTGAAGGCGGCTTCGCGTTCGGCGTCGAGGCCGGGGAGAAACCGAGAGGCTTCGCGTGGGTGTGGAAGGAGCGCGTCCTTGCGAAGAAGCCTCGGGTTCCGAACAGGGGCGTGATCGCGGTCAGGGTCCGCGACCAGGCGGAGAAGGCGGCGCTCATCGCCGGCGATCCCGAGCGCTTCTTCACCGAGCCGCACTACAACGGCTTTCCCGCGGTCCTCGTGCGATTGGCAGCGGTGAGCCCCGCGCAGCTTCGCAGCCTGCTCGTGGAGGCGTGGCGCTGCCAGGCGCCGGCAGGGCTCGCGAAGACGATTCCACAATCGAGTACGAAAGCGGCCTCATCCGAAGGCGCAAGGCGCGCCACCCGAATTCGCAAAAGTTGACCCGGTCGTAACTTCCTCCAGCGCAAGCACTCCCGTCTGTGCCGCTCCGATGCCTGGGGGCATGGGTCTTGCTCTCCATGGCCTGCAGAGGGAGGTTCCGCCATGCGTCATGCCGGAGGACTGGCCTTCAGCATCTTCGTGATCGCCGGGTCGGTGTCGGCCTCCGCAGCGCCGATGCCGCAGCCCGATCGTTATTCCTATCCTTCACACCATTCGTCCTTCGAAGTCGACCTTCGCTTCTTCCACGACCAGCTGTCGCCGTACGGGGACTGGCTGAGCGAGCCCGACTGGGGTCCCGTGTGGGTCCCGCGACGGGTGTCCAACGGCTGGCGCCCGTACACGGTGGGGCACTGGGCGTGGACCGACCAGTACGGCTGGCTCTGGGTCTCCGACGAGCCCTACGGCTGGGCCACCTATCACTACGGCCGCTGGTACCCGAGCGCCCGCTACGGCTGGGTCTGGGTGCCGGGTTACGACTGGTCGCCCGCATGGGTGACCTTCAGGAGCGGCGGCGGATACTACGGCTGGGCTCCGTTGCCGCCGGAGTTCGGCTGGGACGCGCGCGTCGGCTTCCGCGTCGGCGACGTCGCCTTCGACGTCGCGCTCGACCGCTACGTCGAGCCGCGGGCCTACACCTTCGTACAGGACCGCTACTTCCTCGACCCCGTGCGACGGCACGTCGTGCCGGTCAACAGGAACGGCGGCATCCTCGTGGAGACGCGGAACGTCACCGACTACGGGATCGCGAACAGCCTGCCCGTGAACCGCGGCATCGCCGTGGAGCGCGTCCAGAGCGTCGTGGGCCGGCCGGTTCCGCGGGAGCGCATCGTCGACGTCGACACGGTCGCTGCGGCGCGCCAGCGCGCGGCGGCGGCCGGAGCGGTGCCGGTGTTCCGTCCGGCGGTGCGCGGCGCGCGCGAGACGATCGCGACGCGCGGCCCGGCCGTGGTGGAGCGCCGGCCGATCCCGCAGGCGATCGAGCGCCAGCGCCAGCAGGAAGCGGCGCGTGACGCCGAGCGCCGGCAGCAGGCCGACCAGCAGCAGCGACAGCTCGAGCAGCAGCGAGCGGTCGAGCGGCAACAGCAGGCGGAGCGCCAGCAGCAGGCCGCCCGACGGCAGGAGACGCAGCGCCAGCGCGAGCAGCAGCTCGCGCAGGAACGCCAACGAGCGCAGCAGTCTCGGCAGGACCAGCAGCGCGAGGCGCAGCGACAGCGCGAGCAGCAGCGAGCGGTCGAGCGGCGACAGCAGACGGAACGACAGCAGCAGGCCGCCCGACAGCAGGAGGCGCAGCGGCAGCGCGATCAGCAGCTCGCGCAGGAGAGACAGCGCGCACAGCAGGCTCAACAGCGCGAGGCGCAGGCCGCCCGGAAGCTGGAGAACGACAAGCGCCAGCAGGAACAGCGCCAGGCGCAGCAGCGGCGCGAGCAGCAGGCCCAGGCCGAACGCCAGCGTGCCCAGCAGGCTCAGCGCCAACGCGAGCAGCAAGGTCGGGAGCAGGCCCGCCAGCAGCAGCTCGCGCAGCAGAAGCAGAAGGCTCAGGCGCGCCAGGCCGAGCCCGCCCGGCAGGCGCAGGCCCAGCAGCGGCAGCAACAGCAGCAGCAACGCAACGAGCAGATCCGCCAGCAGCAGCGGCAGGCGCAGCAGCAGCGCGAGGAGCAGGCGCGGCGCCTCCGCGAGCAGCAGCAGCAGAAGCAGCAGAAGAAGAAGCCGGCCAAGCCCAACCCGAAGGACAACGGCAAGCAGAACCAGGGCTAGCGGGGAGGCCTACGTATGCGGCGGGCGGCCGGTCCACTCATGGGCCGAGCCGCCCGCCGCGCGTCGTGAGGGACGGCTACTCGATCAAGCCCAGCGCCTTCGGCCGAAGCGCCGGCCCGATGCGGCGTGGACGAGCGCCACGAAGAGCGCCGCGCCGATGATCGACCACAGGATGCCGAACGGGTGTCCATCGACGCGCAGGACGAGCGGCTCCGAGAGGTGCAGCTCTCGGGCGAGCCACGGTCCGATGAGCGCTCCGATGAAGCCCACGACCGTCGATACCAGAAGGCCGCCGCGGGTCCCTCCCGCGATCTCCCTGCCGATCGCGCCGACGACGGCCGCGATCAGGATGAGCAGAAGCAGCTCGGGCAACGTGAGTGTCATTGCGCCCTCCCTTTCTCCGCGGATGTGTTGCAATCCCCGGGCCCGGGTGCCGCCTTTGCAGCTTTTTCAACGCCGGCGCTAGCTTTTTACGCTGGCGTCCCTGAGTCTCGCGCACGCCCGCTCGAAACCCTCGCGCGTCACGTGCTCGAAGAGCGTGGGCTTTGTGCCTTTCGGGTCCACGAGGAACTCGTCTTCGCCGCGCGTGATCAGGTGCGTGAGGACGCTGCGCGAATCGACCTGGAGGCGATAGAGCGCCGGAGCTGCGCCGTCGCCGCAGTCGGCTCCGTAGACGTCGCGTCCCGCGAACCAGCGCGCGACGTCGGGATTCGCCGTCCACGAGAGCCCCGTTCCGCGCCGTGCCGCTCCGCGGCCGCTCACGCCGCGGTAGAGCGTGAGCGTCCGGCTCGGGATCGGATCGCCCGCCTTGCGAAAGCCGCGCGCGCTCGAGCCGGGGCAACGAATAGGCCAGCACGCTCCGCGCGCCCAGCCGGTCCTGCTGGTACGCATATACGCAGGCCCGCTCGACGAGCCTCTTGCGCGCGAGCGTGTCCCAGTTGGCGAAGACGGTGCTGCCGAGCCGCAGCGGCTCGACGCACGACAGCATGCCCGCGACGTCGGCGGCGCGGAAGGCCGCGATCATCTGGGCCCAGAGATGGAGCCCGCTCGGCCACAGCGCGAGTTCCGCCGCCTCGGCGTCGGCCAGCGCCTTCAGGGCAAGGTCGCGCTCCATCGGATGGGCGAACCGCTCGAGGTCCGGCGGCAGATCGCGAGGCCGCTGGTCCGGCTCGACGACGCTCGCGTCGGGCAGCCGCAGCCACGCGTGCGCCGACGAGCTCGTCGTCGGCTCCACGTACTCGAGGCGCGCCGTCGCCAGGGCCTTGAGCCTGAGCGCCCAGAGCGCGCGGGGGAAACGGCGCGTCCGCGGTCGCCGTCTTCGCGAGCCGTGTCAGCGGGTAGTTCTTGTAGCGGCGCATCGGCCTTGTCTCTTGGAAGAGATTCCAACACGGCGCGGAAGGCCCGACAAGTTGCTCACTCGAGCGTGCCGCTGCGACCGGGCGAGTCGTAAGCTCGAGAGTTTCGCTTGCTTCGGCGCGCATTGGCGACGCGGCCGAGCCGGGCGAGCAGGCCGAGGGCTTCGTCGAGCTCGTCGTCGCCGAACGCGGTGACGAGCTTCATCTCGCAGTCGCGCGGAGCCTTGTCGTCGTCGTCGAAGCGGATGCAGCGCGCGCGCCCGTCGCTCGTGGAATAGACCGTGATCATGTCGGACAGTGTGATCGTCGGCGCTCGTGCCTGTCGGGGGCATGTGACGGTTTCCCGAGCGTTACAGTGAGGGCCCCAATCGCTATACGTCGGGGAACCGTCAGCACAGCGACGGGATTCTTTACAGTTTCCGGATAGCCGGGGACGCCCCTGCCGGGGGACGGCGCTCGAGGCGAGGCCTGGATTTCTCCTTGCTGGACAACGGGTTCAACGAGACATCCGCCGCTCGACCCCAGCAGGGCACGAGCCTTGCTCCACATCGGCAAACCTGAAAATGGGAGTCGCGCGTAACAACGGCTAGGCCGTCCCGTCGTCGCGCGCCTTACTATTCGCGGACGGGTCGGCGTCCGGAAGCCGTGGCGCCGGTCCGCTTTCTCTGATCCAGCCGTCCGGAGGAACCAGTTGCCTGAAAAGGACGACTGGCCGACGCTCGAGGAATGGCTCGAGAGTGGGCAAGACCTGCAGGACTTGCCAATGCGTCCCGACGGCAAGCGCCTGCGCGACCTCGGTCCCGGCGAAGCGAAGGAGCGCGTGCTGCAGTACCTCTCCCAGAGCCGCGAGGCGATCGAGGCTCAGCGCACGGGAGGCTCGCCGCGGGCGAGCAGCTCAGCGAGAGCGAGCTCGAGATCGCGAGCGCCGCGATCGCAGCGCAGAAGCGCCGGAGGATGAGCTCCTGAGACCTACCGCGTCTCCTTCACCACGCGGTCGTTGAGCGCCTGGACGGGCCGCGCGTTGTCGCGGTAGAGCTTCGAGAAGCGTGCGACCTCCTCCGTGGAGACCGAGACGGGCTGCTTCAGCACGTACCACGTCACGGACTCGCTGCAGGGAGGTGTCGTGAGCGAGCCCTCGAACGTGTAGTAACCGTGGTCGGCGGGCAGCAGCTGGGACACGTCGATCTGGACGTCGGCGCGAACGCTCGGCTTCTCCTTCTCCGTCGGCAGGTCGTTCCACAGCTCACGCAGCAGCGGCTGCTCCCGTCCGTTCTCGAGCAGGATCGCGACCACGGCGAGCTGACCGGCCGCGTCGGCGTGGACGAGGTGGACGCTCATCTCGTAGCGCTTGCCGTGGACACGCTCCTCGCTCGGCCGGTGGAAGTGGAACTGCTTGAGCGCGTACTGCCGGTCGCCCACGCGGAGCGAGCTGCCGGGCGCGTACTCGACCATGATCGTGTGGCCGTTGTCCACGATGCGGAGCGGGGACGGGTGGTAGTCGAAGGCCAGTGCAGGAAGGTCGGTCTTCTGCGTGTTCTTCACGTCGATCGGGGACTGGTGATGCCCCGACTTGCACGCCGCGAACTCGGGCTTCAACTCTCCCCAGTGCGCCGGTCCCAGCTGGCTGCCGTAGTCCCATTCGTGCGCATGCTTGGCGTCGTGTGCGGGCTTGGCGTCCTGGGCGAACGTGCGCGCCCCGACGAGGGCCACCGCTGCCAGCAATGCGATCCGTCCCTTGAGCCGGCTCGTCGCCATCATGGTTGCCTCCTCTGCCCCACGGTCTTCATCATCTCCTGCTTGTCCGCGCGAAGCTGCCGTTGACGTGGTCGAGGTCGGCTGGGTGCACGAAGTCCAGCCAGCCTGCCTCGCGCAACGTCTCGAGCGGCAGCCCCGTGAACTCCGCGCAGGTGCCGTTGATGTAGTCGAGCGCGGGCGTGGCATCCGGCCGGATCGACCACAGCATGGCTGGGGAGCGATCCATCACGAGACGCAGCCGCTCTTCGCTCACGCGCAGCGCCCGCTCGGCACGGGCCCGTCGCGACCCTTGGACCAGCAGCGCGGTGATGACGGCCGCCTGGATTCCGACCAAGGCCAGAAGAGCGCCGTAATCCGTCATGCGGTGCTGATTCTACCGTCCCGCGGGAGTGTCGGGCAGTTGGACCAAGGTCCCATTGCCGCCCGACCATGCTGTTGACGCGCGCGCTGCCCGAAAGGCCCCTGCGACCAGAGGATCAGGAAGCCGGGGCGGATGGCAGCTGAGCCTCGGCGCGGCCCAACCGCTCGAGGAGCCGGTAATGAGCGCCGAGCGCCGCACCCAGCGTGGGCTTGGTCCGATAGCTGACGCCGAACTCCCGACACGTGGCTTCGACGAGCGGAGCGATGCCCGCGTAGTGGACGTGGCAGACCTGCGGGAAGAGGTGGTGCTCGATCTGGAAGTTCAGCCCGCCCACGTACCAGCCGAGGAGCCGGTTGCCGCGGGAGAAGTCGACCGTGGTCTCCAGCTGATGCACGGCCCACGAGACCGACCGCCCCGGAGTGGTGATCGCCTCGGGAACGCAGTGTGCGAGCTGGAAGACGACGCTCAGGGTGAGGCCGACGACGGCCGCGCTCGAGAGATAGACGACCGCCACCGTCCCGACGGGATGGAGCAGGAGAGGAAGGCCGAGTGCCCAGGCGAAGAACGCGAGCTTGCCGGCGACGAAGGTGAAGACGTCCGCCTTGCGTGGGCGCGGGAGACTGCGTCCGCCGATGCGACCCGTGGCGAGCGCCACGAAGTCGTCGTAGAAATGCCACTTGACCGCGAGCAGACCATAGAGCGGCCACATGTAGAGCTTCTGGAAGCGATGGATGGCATGGCGGGGCTGCGCGGGAGCGAGGCGCGCCAGGAAGCCGGCATCGATGTCGTCGTCGACACCGGCCACGTTTGGCCAGGTGTGGTGGAACACGTTGTGCTTGCTCTTCCAGACGTACGAGCTGCCGCCGAGCAGGTCGAGGGTGAAGGCCATGACCCGGTTCCAGCGGCGGTCGATCGAATAGGCGCCGTGTGATCCGTCGTGCATGACGTTCATGCCGATGCCGGCTGCCGCCAGGCCAAGCGAGAGCGAAAGCAGCGCCGCCTGCCAGGCATGGTCCGCCGCGAACATCAGGAGCAGGTAGGAGCCCACGAGCCAGAGACCGAGCACGGCGGTCTTGGCGTACATCGCTCGCGTGCCCCGCGGCGCGCGGCCGCTCGCCCCCAGCTGGAGCCGGACCCGGCGACGCAGCTCGGCATAGAAGCCGTCATCCGCCTGGAAGCGTGGTGGTAGCGTCGGCGCCGTGTCCAATAGCAAGCCAACAATTCTACCATTCAGTTGCGGCGTTCAGTCGGCCTGCACGCCGATGAACGACTTACCGGCAGAGGGCCCGCGTCCGTTCCTCGACGGCGCGCTCGGCTGCGAAAGCGGAGGGACGGCTGTCCGGCGCGATGAAGTGCCGTGTCGCGGGAGCGGTGCCAGTCCGCGTTTGGTCTCGCACCCTCTGCTCGATCTCCTTGTGCGCGACTGAAACGCGCTCGTGGTTCCGCAGGTGATCGGCCCAGGTCTCCTCGATCCAGGTCTCGGCGAAGCGCGACGGGTCCGCCGTGTCCTGGAACAGCCACCACTCGACGGCGCCATCGCGCCGACGGCTTCGGCCGAGCTCGGCGACCGCACTTCGAAAGGCGTCCGTGCACGCCGGATCGACGCTGTACTCCACCTGGACCATGATCGGCCCCGCCTCGAGCGACGGCTGCCCCGCGACGACGGGAGCGGGCCAGTGTCGCGCGGGGCTGTGATCGACGCTCTCGTCCGCGCCTGCTGTCAGTCGAGCGGCGATCGCCGCGCCGACCAGCAGCCCCAAGGCGATGCCGAAGTACGCGGCGCGCAGGCCGCCGCGCGACGCGACGACACCCCAGAGAGCACTTCCCCCGGCGATCCCCGCCTGGAAGACGATCAGGTAGACCGCGAGCGCGCGCGCCTTCACCCAGGGCGGGCTCGCCTGCTGGGCCCCCAAGGAGAGCGTGGAGAGCACCGAGATCCAGGCCACGCCGCCCACGAGCATGATCGGACAGAGAACGACGAGGTCGCGCTGCGTCGCCGCCGCGACCGCCACCATCGCGAACGCGAGAGACCCGCCGGTCATCAGTGCTTCGGACGAGACCCGGGAACGCACCCGCGGCAAGAGCGCGGCTCCGGACACCGCCCCGACACCCAGCGACCCGAGGAGGAGTCCGAACCCGACGGCGCCGTGTCCGGTCTCGCGCCCGAGGACCGGCATCAGCGCCATGACTCCCGCTCCGCACACCATGAACAGGAACGTCCGCAGCAGCACGTGGCGCAGGGCCGGCGAGTGTCGAGCGAAGCGCAGGCCCGCCCGGATGGCGCCGAGCATGCGCTCGGTCGGGAGGACGGACGGGGATCGCTCGCGCCGCCAGGTGAGGAGCACGACGACGACTCCGACGAACGACAGCGCGTCGAGCACGAACACGATGCCCGGGCCCGCCGCCGCCACGACGAATCCACCGAGCGCGGGGCCCAGGGTTCGGGCGACGTTCACGCCGACGCCGCTCAGCGTGACTCCCGCGGCGAGCTCCTCGTTGGGAAGGAGCTCCGGCACGACCGCGTACCAGGCGGGGTCGTTGAGAGCGGTCGCGATGCCGAGCGCGAAGGCCAGCAGGAGCAGCATCCACGGTGTCACGAGGCCGGCGATGGTCACGGCCGCGAGCGTCCCCACCGCGACCGCCATGGCGAGCTGCGTGACGACGAGCAGCCGGCGGCGGTCGACGATGTCCGCGAGCGCGCCGGCGGGGAGGCCGATCGCGAAGAACGGAAGGCTCTCGGCCGTGAGCAACAGGGACACGGTGAGCGGAGACGGAGTGAGCGACGACATCAGCCAGCCCTGGGCCACGTCGGTCATGTACGAGGCGATGTGCGAGGCCGTCGACGCGATCCAGAGCAGCCGGAAGAGTGGATGTGCGAGAGGGCTCCAGGTGGATCGGCTTTCGCCGAGCGTCATGCCTTGCCTGGATGGCGATGACCGTCGTCGAGGCCGAAGCGGCTGGCCGTGTCGCCCTCGGCGTCGAACTGGACCATGTCCTTCGACCAGCGGAATCCCGGCGGATAGACGACGCGCCCGACGCGCCCGCTGCCCACGCGGACGATGTCGATTTCCACGCCGGCGATCGTCCGGTGATCCGCCCGCGGGATGGGACCGAGCAGTGAGCTCATCGCGACCTCCTCGAAGGATTGCTTCTACGCCGGTCGGAGCATCCCAGACGATCGTACGCGTTGGCGCCCGGAGTATCCTCCAGCAATAAGCCCAAGACGACCTCGAGAGGGGGGACCGCCGTGACGGGCGCTGCGATGAAGACGTTCGACGCGATCGTGATCGGCGCCGGCCAGGCCGGTCCGCCCCTCGCGGACCGCCTGACGCGCGCGGGCCAGACCGTGGCACTCGTCGAGCGCAAGCTCGTGGGCGGGACGTGCGTGAATGTCGGCTGCACGCCGACCAAGACCCAGGTGGCGAGCGCCTACGCGGCCCAGCTGGCCCGGCGCGCGGCCGACTACGGCGTGATGATCGACGGGGCCGTGCGCGTGGACCTGGCGAAGGTCAAGGCGCGAACGGACGCGGTCGTGGAGAAATCTCGGAGCGGCGTCACGAAGTGGCTCGCCGGCATGAAGGGCCTCACGTTCGTCGAAGGGCATGCGCGTTTCGAGGGCAGGGACCGCGTCCGCGTCGGCGACGAGCTGTTCGGCGCGCACCGCATCTTCATCAACGTCGGCACGCGACCGGCGGTGCCGGACTTTCCGGGCATCGGTCGCGTGCCCTTCCTGAACAACCGGACGCTCCTCGAGCTCGACCGCGTGCCCGAGCACCTGCTGGTGGTCGGCGGGAGCTACATCGGGCTCGAGTTCGCGCAGATCCACCATCGCTTCGGAGCGCGCGTGACCGTGATCGAGAAGGCGCCGTACCTGATCGCGCGCGAGGACCCGGACGTCTCGGAGGCGATCCGCGGCATCCTCGAGGCCGAGGGGATCGACGTCCGTACGCGCGCCGAGTGCATCCGGCTGGAGCCGCACCCGGCCGGGGCGGCCGTGTCGATGGATTGCAGCGAGGGCGCTCCGAGCGTTTCGGGCTCGCACGTGCTGCTCGCCGTCGGGCGCCGGCCGAACACGGACGACCTGGGGCTGGAGCGCGCCGGTGTCGCGACGGACGCGCGCGGCTACGTCACGGTCGACGACACGCTCGCCACGAGCGTGCCGGGCATCTGGGCGCTCGGCGACTGCAACGGGCGCGGCGCCTTCACGCACACGTCGTGGAACGACTACGAGATCGTGGCCGCCAACCTGCTCGACGGCGCGGCGCGCCGCGTGAGCCAGCGGGTGCCCGCGTACGCGCTCTACATCGACCCGCCGCTCGGCCGCGTCGGCCTGACCGAGACGCAGGCGCGCGCGAGCGGCCGGCCGCTCCTGGTCGGGAAGCGCCCGATGACGCGCGTGTCCCGCGCGATCGAGAAGGGCGAGACGCAGGGGTTCATGAAGATCGTGGCGGACCGGGAGACGCGGAAGATCCTGGGCGCCGCGATCCTCGGTACCGGCGGCGACGAGGCGATCCACGGCCTGGTGGACGCAATGAGCGCGGGGATCGACGTGGACGCGATGATCCGCGCGGTGCCGATCCATCCCACGGTGTCGGAGCTGATCCCGACGGTGCTCGGGGACATGAAGCCCGTCTAGGGCGCCTACTTCAAGGGCGAGTAGCCCGTCGGCGCGAGGAAAACACTCTCGATCCTGGTGGTGACGGCACCGCCCGCCTCGGACTCGGACTTCACCTTGATCCAGTCCGGGTCCTCGCGGAAGGCCTTCCAGTGCGCCTCGGCCGCCGCGCGGCTCGGGTGCGCCAGCATGTAGACGAGCTTGTCGCCGGCCCCGGCCTCCTTGTCGACGGGCTCCCAGAAGCCCACGACCTCCATCCCGTGCTTCTTGAAGAGCGCGATCGTGTGGTCTCGGAAGCGCGCGTTGAGCGCGTCGAGCTTCCCGGGCGCCGTCGTGTACGTCCGCAGCTCGAAGACGCGGTCGGCGGCCGACGCGCGCGGCGCCGCCATCGCGGCGAGCAGCGCAGTCAGCAGGCAAAGCGTGCGTTCCAGTCTCATGGCTCCAACCCCTGTTCCAGGTTCTCGTGAGCGATCGAGCGCCGCTGTTGCACAGAAGCGACGCAGGCGCAAGGATACAAGAAGGTCGAGTCGACCATGGCCACCAGCGAAAACGCACGCACGACGGCGCCCGTGACCACGAGCCTGGAGCGGCTCTTTCCGACGCTCCGCGCCCAGCAGGTGGAGAGGATCGCGGTCCACGGCCGGCGGGTCGCCGTGCGGCCGGGCGACATCCTGCTGGACATGAGCGCCGCGTTCTCCCGGATGTTCGTCGTCGTCAGCGGCCGCATCGAGATCGTGCGGATCGTGGAAGGAGCCGAGGAGGTCGTGGCCGAGCTCGGGCCTGGGCAGTTCACGGGCGAGACGAGCCTCCTCTCCGGCCGTCGAACCTTCGTGCAGGTCCGGGCCACGGCCGAAGGCGAGGTCGTGGAGATCGACCGCGAGCACAGCCTCGGCCTGCTGCAGACGGACGCCGAGCTGGGCCCGATCCTGATGCGGGCCTTCATCCTGCGCCGCGTGGAGCTCATCGCCCGCGGGCTGGGGGACGTCGTGCTGCTGGGCTCCGACCACTGCGCGGGCACGCTGCGCATCCGCGAGTTCCTCTCGCGCAACGGCCACCCCTTCACCTACGTGGACCTCGACCGCGAGCCCGCGCTCCAGGAGACGCTGGATCACTTCCACGTGACGCTGGCCGACGTGCCCGTGCTCATCTGCCGGGGCGACGCTTTCCTGCGAAACCCGACCAACGAGCAGATCGCCGAGTGCCTCGGCTTCAACCAGGCGGTCGACACCGAAAAGGTCCGCGACCTCGTGGTGGTCGGCGCGGGACCGTCCGGCCTCGCGGCCGCGGTCTACGGCGCGTCCGAAGGTCTCGACGTGCTGGTGCTGGAGTCGACGGCGCCCGGTGGCCAGGCGGCCGCCAGCTCGAAGATCGAGAACTACCTGGGCTTTCCCACGGGGATCAGCGGGCAGGAGCTCGCGGCTCGCGCCTACAACCAGGCGCAGAAGTTCGGGGCCCAGGTGCTGATCGCGAAGGGCGCGACCGAGCTGTCCTGCGAGCGCCGGCCCTTCGCGATCGAGATCGAGAAAGGCCAGCGGCTGCCCGCGCGCACGGTGATCATCGCGACCGGCGCCGCCTACCGCAGGCTGCCGATAGAGAACCTGGCGCAGTTCGAGGGCGCGGGCGTCTACTACTTCGCGACGCACATGGAGTCCGCGCTCTGCCGCGACCAGGAGGTGATCGTGGTGGGCGGGGGCAACGGGGCGGGCCAGGCCGCGGTGTTCCTCGCCGCGAGCGCCGGGCACGTGCACGTGTTCGTGCGTGGGCCGGGGCTCGCGGACAGCATGTCGCGCTACCTCATCCGCCGCATCGAGGACGACCCGCGGATCACCCTGCACACGCGCACCGAGATCACGGCTCTCGAAGGGGACGGCCACCTCTCGCACGTGCGCTTCAGGGAGGGCACGGGCGTGGAGGGACGGCTCCCCGTCCGCCACGTCTTCGTGATGACGGGGGCGGAGCCCAACTCGCGCTGGCTCCAAGGCTGCATCGTGCTCGACGAGAAAGGGTTCATCAAGACGGGGCCGGACCTCACGCGGGAGGAGCTGGCGTCGGCGGGCTGGCCGCTCGCTCGCCAGCCCTTCCTGCTCGAGACCAGCCTGCCCGGCGTGTTCGCGGTGGGGGACGTTCGCGCCAACAACATGAAGCGTGTGGCCTCGGCGGTCGGGGAAGGCTCGAGCGCGGTCGCCTTCGTCCACCAGGTCCTGCGAAGCTAGGAGGCGAAAATGCCCGAAGGCACCTGCGGCCACATCGAAGCCATCGAAACGGTCAAGCACCCGAAGCGGCACGAGTGCGAGGACTGCGTCAAGATCGGGGCGCAGTGGGTTCACCTCCGCACCTGCCAGAAGTGCGGCGGCACCCGCTGCTGCGACGACTCGCCGAACCACCACGCGACGACACACGCGGAGGCCTCGCACCATCCGGTGATCGCTTCCGCCGAGCCCGGCGAGAGCTGGCTCTACTGCTACCCCGACGACGCGTTCGTGGAGTACTGACGCCGCAAACGCGTCGAGTCCTTCACCGCTCCCGATGGCTTCGACCGCACGCACCCCCGCCACTTCCGTCTCTGCCTATCCGATCTTCGCCGTCAACTTCGTGGGCAGCCTGGGCTTCAGCGTGGTCCTGCCCTTTCTCGTCTTCCTGGTGACGCGTTGGGGCGGCAACGGCTTCGTCTATGGCGTCGTCGGCGCGACCTACTCCGCCTTTCAACTCGTCGGCGCGCCGGTCCTGGGCCGCCTGTCGGACGCCGTGGGCCGCCGCCGGGTGCTGCTGCTGAGCCAGCTCGGAACGGCGCTCTCGTGGGGGATCTTCGTCATCGCCTTCTGGCTCCCCGAGCGACCGCTCGCCGTCGTGGACTCCGGAGTCCTGGGCAGCTTCAGCGTCACCTGGCCGCTCCTCGCGGCCTTCGTCGCCCGGGCGTCCGACGGCGCCACCGGCGGCAACATCTCCGTCGCGAACGCCTATCTCGCCGACATCACCGACGAGGAAAACCGCAGCGCGAGCTTCGGCAGGATGGCGGTCGCGGCGAACCTCGGCTTCATTCTCGGCCCCGCGATTGCCGTGCTCGTCGGGGGAACGCGTTTCGGAGAGCTGGGGCCGGTTCTCGCGGCACTCGTCATCTCGCTGGTGGCGACGCTGCTGATCTTCTTCTGGCTGCCCGAAGTCCCTCCCTGCGTGCTCACGTCCGACCCGAGGCCCGCCGACGTCGCGAGGGTCCTCGGCCAGGAGCAGAAGCACTGTTTCGAGATCGCCGGCGCACGAAAGCCCAGCCTGCGCTCGCTGCTCCGTCTCGAGAGCGTGTCGCTGCTGCTGGCCGTGTACTTCCTCGTCATGCTGGGTTTCAACTTCTATTACGTGTCGTTTCCCGTCCATGCGGCGACGTCGCTGCGTTGGAGCGGACGCGAGACCGGGATCTATTTCGCGGTGATGAGCCTTCTGATGGCGACGGTGCAGGGGCCCCTGCTCGGCCGCGCTACGCGGGTGTGGGGGGACCGCCGCCTGGCGATCGCCGGCAGCCTGATCCTCGCCGCCAGCTTCCTCTTCTTCACCTCTCGCGACACCGCCTGGATCTACGCTGGCGTGGTCCTGCTCGCCCTGGGGAACGGCCTCATGTGGCCGTCGGTGGTGGCGCTGCTGAGCCGGGCCGCCGGCCGACAGCGTCAGGGGGCGGTGCAGGGCCTTGCCGGGAGCGCCGGTGCGATCGCCAGCATCCTCGGGTTGCTGCTGGGAGGGCTGCTCTACGCGTGGGTCGGATCCTTGGTCTTCGGCGTGGCCTCGCTGACCATACTCGGCGTCTTCCTGCTGACGCTGCGGCTGCCAGGCAGGCAGGCGACGGCCTGACGCGAGCATGAAGCCGGATTCCGAAGCGGCCACCACATCCAGGACGACGCAACGCGATACCATCACGCGGGAACGGAGGTAGCAACGTGAGCGTTCTCGTGGCCGGCGCGCGGCGGCTGGCCGTGCTGGGTGTCGCTCTCTCCCTGCTGGCCCCGCCCTCGGGCGCCGATGCTCAGACATCGAAGCATCCGGCGCGGCATGTCGCAGTCGTCGAGGAGCTGGTCACGCTGCTGCAGGCTCGGCCGGGACTGCGCGCGGCGCTCGATGGCGGGATCCGGAAGGCCGACCTCGAGGGCCTTCGGGACATGGACGCGTTCTTGACCTACCTGGACGGTCTCGTCAGGTTCGTCCCGATCGAGCACGAGCTCGGGCCCGCGGCCCTCCGGTTCTACTACATCGTCGACCAGGCGCCGGAGGACCAGCTCAACCGTGACCAGGGCTTCGTAGCCTGGATGAAGCGGTTCGTCGAGGCCTGGGGCCGGTTCCTGGACACGCCCGCCTCCGCGTCGGGCATCCCTTCGTTCGCCGCACGGCCGAACTACAACATCGGCGACTACGTCGTCGGGCCGAGCGGCTGGCTGACCTTCAACCAGTTCTTCGCGCGGGAGGTGAAGCCCGGCAAGCGGCCGATCGCCGAGCCCTGCAACGACAAGGTGATCGTGTCGCCGGCCGACTCGGTGTTCGCGGGCAAGTGGGAGATCGACGCGAGCTCGAAGGTCACGGTCAAGGGCGTCACGTGGGCGATCGCCAAGCTGCTGGAGGGCAGCGCCTACCAGGACGCGTTCGCGGGCGGCGTCTTCACTCACAGCTTCCTGAACCTCGACGACTACCACCGCTACCACGTGCCCGTGGCCGGCGAGATCAAGGAAGTCCGTAAAGTCCAGGGCCGGGTCTACCTGGACGTGATCCGGCGACCGGACGGCAGCTTCGACGTGGTCGACGGCGAGACCTACCAGGTCAACCAGGAACGGGGCCTGATCGTCATCGACTCGCCCGTGGTGGGCCTCGTGGCCGTGCTGCCGATCGGAATGGCCGTCGTCTCCTCGGTCAACCTGACGCCCGAGGTCGGCGCCAGGCTACGGAAAGGCGACGAGTTCGGCTTCTTCCTGTTCGGCGGCTCCGACATGGTGATGCTGTTCCAGAACAAGAAGGTCGTGCTCGACGCGGAGGTCGGGAGGAAGTACCTGCAGGGGCAGCGCATCGGCGAGCTGCGTTAGGCGGCGCGGCCGACCCGCCTCAAGCGACCCCAGCCGAGGGCCAGGCCGAGTCCCACCACTCCCAACTGAACGAGAGTCGTGATTGCCGTGCTCGCCCCGGTGTCCGCCGATGGCGCCGCCAGATTGATGCCGAGGAAGGGGAGCCGGAGCAGGATCAGCACCGACACGACCAGCATCCCGGCCAGCAGCGCCCACCACGCCCACGCATCGCCGCGACGGTAGGGGCCGAGGGTGATGCACAGGAAGAGCGTCGCAAACCCTGCGCCGTAGGCCGCCGCGGTCGCCCGCCTCGCCTGGAGAGCCGTCGCCACCTCTGGCCGGCCAGCGGAGAGCTCAGTCAGGGTGGCAGGGCCGATCCGGTCATCTACGGCCGACGTGTATGCGACGCCGAGAGAAACGAGACTACCCAGCAACATCAGAGCGCCTGCAACAACAAGGGTTATCCAGCTCGACGTCCTCATCTCTGCCTCCCATCCTCGGCTTCATCACGTTGGTTGGACGGCACTCATCAGGATGCCTCGTGAGCTTCAACTCCTTATTATGTGGGCCAGACCCAGAGGAGCCCTAGGCATGTGGATCACGACGATTGAAGGCAAGCTGCTGAACCTGGCGCAGGTCGAGCAGATCGTCCATCAAGCTGGCAAGATGATTGCCATCCTGTCGGGCGGTGGCGGTGAGCGGCACGTCACGGTGCTTGCCGCGGACGTAGACAAAGGGCTGCACGCTCTGGCGGATGCGATTTCCTCCGGCTCGGAGCACACGGACCTGAGAAACCTGTAGCTCACCGTCGCGGTCCCGCCCGACGTGAGGGCCGACCTGCTGGACGCGCTCAAGGCGCTCGCACGCCAGAACTGACGTGAACCCTGCAAACGCGCGCCGGAAGGCCGCTATCATGCGGAGCATGTGTGACAGGGTGCTCTCGAGACGTGCTCTCGCAGCGAGCCTCGTCGCCGCGCCGGTGGCGCTCGGCCTGTCGACGCGCGAGACGCGGGCGGATCGGCGGGAGCCAGCCGCGGGCTCGCTCACGGACGTGGGCGGCATTCGGGTCGGCCATTTCACCGACACGCGCCGGCCGACGGGCTGCACGGCCATCCTGTTCGACGGCCCGGTCGTCGCGGGTGCCGACTACGACGGCTCCGCACCCGGCGAATCGCTCGGCGTCGTGCTCCAGCCCGTGAGTCCCCTCGACCGGATCCACGCGATCCTGCTCACGGGCGGAGGACCGATGGCCCTGCCCGCCACCGCGGGCGTCGTGCGCTACCTCGAAGAACGCGGGATGGGCTACGACTGGGGCATCCCGGGCATTCGGATCCCCATCGTGGTCGGAGCCGTGATCGACGACCTCGCGATCGGCGACGGTCACATCCGGCCCGGCGCCGAGGAGGCCTACCGGGCCTGCGTCGCCGCCACGGGCGGTCCGATCCCCGAAGGCTCGGTGGGCGTCGGCAGCGGCGCCACCGTGGGGAAGATGTTCGTCGGCCGCGGAATGCCCGGCATGAAGGGCGGAGTCGGCACGGCGTCCGCTCGCTTCGGCGACGTCGTCGTCGCCGCCATGGCCGTCGCCAACTCGGCGGGCGACATCCTCGACTGGCGCACGGGCCGGATCGTCGCCGGCGCACGGTCGAAGGACGGACGCAGCTTCGCGCGGAGCGTCGAGGTGCTGCGCCAGGACCTCCAATCGAGGGCCGCTGCCCAGGCGCCGTTGGCGGACCAGCCGTTTCGTGCCACGACGCTCAGCGTCGTGGCCACGAACGTGGCACTGTCCAAGACCCAGTTGACCAAGCTCGCGATGATGGCGAATACCGGTGCCGCTCGAGCCATCAACCCCTACCACACCAACGGCGACGGCGATCAGGTCCTCAGCGTCTCGACGGGCGCGCTCGGCCGCGACGTCTCGCTGACGAGCCTGGGCGCGATCGCCTCGGAGGTCGTGAGCGACGCGATCCTGCGGGCGGCGACGACGGCCACCGCCCTGCCCGGCTGGACCGCCGCCGAGCGCGGGGACTGAGGCGACCAAAGAGGCGTGCCGGGCTGCGGTGGAGGGCTGAAGGAGCGGCCTCAGGCTGCGGCGATGATCCGGCCGATGTTCTCCGGGTTCATGAACTGCTGGAGCGGCACCGAGCGCGTCCGCGAGGCCGTCGGCGCGCATCGTTCAAGGCCCCGAGGAAGGACTCGGGCTGGTCGCGCCGGCCGGCGGGCGAGCTCCACGTTGTATGCCTCGTACGCCGGCCAGCGGTCGCCCATGCGGACGCGCAGGCCGTCGAGGTCATACGAGCACTGGCGCATGAAGCGCTCGTACGAGTGCTCGCTGCCGGATCCGGCCACCATAAGCGGCAGTCTACGATCCGTGTCGGCGGCCATCAATCCGAGAGCCGAGGCGGCGAGCCCAGGGCTAGAATCATTGGATCGGGGAGGGCTCGATGAGGACAGGCATCGCGCTGCTGGTGGCCGCCTCGCTGCCGGCTGCGATCTGCGCCGACGAGGTCTTCCTCAAGGGCGGCGGCAGGCTGTCGGGCAAGATCACGAGCCGCACCGCCACGTCGGTCGAGGTGGACGTCGGGGCGGGCAAGATCGCCGTACCCGCGTCGACCGTGCTGCGGATCGAGGAAGGACGCTCGCCGCTGCACGATTACGAGGATCGAGCCGCGCGGCTCGCCCCCGGCGACGTAGACGGCTGGATCGCCCTAGGCGACTGGGCGAAGTCCCGCAGCCTCAGCAGCCAGGCGCGCGAGGCCTACCACCGCGCGCTCGCCGCGTCGCCGCTCGACGCGCGCGCGAACGCGGCGCTCGGCAACGTGCAGGTGGACGGCCGCTGGATGAGCGAAGAGGAGAGCTACAAGGCGAAGGGCTACGTCCAGTTCGAGGGCGACTGGATGACGTCCGCCGAGCAGCAGGCGCTCCAGCGCGAGCACGCGGCCGAGGACGCTCGCGACCGCGAGCGGCTCGCAAACGAGTCGCGCGTGCGCGAGGCCGAGGCTCGCGCGGACGAAGCCGAGGCGCGGGCGCGCGAGGCCGAAGCCCAGCAGTCGAGCGACGGCATCCCGCTCTGGTACGCCTGGGGCGGTGGGCCCGTCTACTGGCCCTCGGGCCCGAACGTGACGCCGCCCAGCCGGCCCGTCAGCCGGCCAAGGCCCGTGCCGAGGTGAGTGCGGTGCGCCTGCTCCTCGCGGCGGCGGTGCTCTTCGCCCCGGCGGCCGCAGCTCCGCAAACGCTCGACGAGATCCTGGCGCAACACCTGGCGGCGCGCGGCGGGCGCGAGGCTCTCGCGGCGGTGAAAACGGTCCGCATGCTCGGCAGCGCCACGGCCGAGCCCGGCCGCACCGCGATCGTGCGGCGCGAGATCGCACGGCCCGGGCGAATCCGCACCGAGTTCGTATTCCAGGGGACGACCGGCGTCTACGCCTGGGACGGCTCGACCGGCTGGCGCGTCTCGCCGCTCGACGGCCGTCCCGAGCCCGAGCCGCTCCCGGACGAGGAGGCCGTCGTGACCGCCGAGCAGGCCGACATCGACGGCCCGCTCGTCGACTGGAAGGCCAAGGGCCACCACGTCGAGCTCGCGGGGAAGGACTCGCTCCCCGGTGGCCCCGCGCATCGGCTGCAGCTCACGCTGAAATCGGGCGCCACGCGCCAGGTGTGGCTCGACGCCGCGGCCGGCCTCGTCGTCCGGACGCTCGCCATGCGCACGCTGCGCGGGCGCGAGGTCGCGCTCGAGACGGACTTCGGCGACTACCGCAAGACGAGCGGCGTCGCCTTCGCCCGCTCGATCGAGACCGGCGTGCCGGGCCGGCCGCGACGGCTGCGCATCGTTGTGGAGAGCGTGGAGGTGAACGTCCCGCTCGACCCTGATCGCTTCCGGATGCCGCGCTAAACGAAGGTCGCTATTTCTTTGCGAAGCAGTACAGGGTGCTGGGCGTTCGGATGTAGATCCGATCCCCGGCGATGGCGGGAGTCGAGAAGATGGGCTCGTCGAGGGAGCCGACCGACTCGACCTCCCACTGCGGCGTGGCCTTGACGACGACGACCTTGCCTTCGACGTTCGCCAGGTAGAGTCGTCCTCCGCTCGCCACCGGCGACGCGAAGTAGTCGCCCGGCGCTCGGTCGAGGCGGCCCCGCCTGTGAACTTTGCCGGTTCTCGGGTCGAGGCTCGTGAGGATCCCGCCCTCCTTGAGCACGAACAGGGTGTCCCGATAGACGATCGGCGTGGGGACGTTGGGGAGGGCCTCGCCAGTGCGCCAGAGCAGCTTGTCGGTGAGGTCGCCACGCTGCCCCAGGCGGACCGCGAGCATGGTGTGGGGAGCCCGAGCCTGACGCTTGATCTCGTTGTACTCGGCCTCGACGAGGACGCCGTCGCCGTCCCGGTCGAACAACCTGGCGAGCGGCATCTCCCGCAGGGTCAAGCGGCCGTCGCCGTCGGCATCGTGCTCGGAGAGGTGCCTGGAAAACGGGGGCAGCGCCTCTTCGATGTTGTCGACCGAGAGCACCGGGAAGATGGCGACGGGCTCGTCGTCGAGCGTCGTGACAATCGGGCTGGCCTTGGGCTGCCAGGGAAGCCCGGAGACCCACCAGCGGCGCTCCAGTGAGCCGCACTCGTAGCCCGCGAGCTCGGTGTTCCCGGCGATCACGATCTCGCAGCTCGCCCCTCGCTCGTGGACGACCGGCGAGCAGTACGAGGGTCCGAAGCGCTCGACGCGGCGCAGAATGCGGCCCGACGCCTTGTCCAGCACGACGAGGAACGAGCCCGCGTCCTGGTCGCAGACCTGGATCAACGCGTCTCCAGCCAGGACGGGGGAGTTGGCCATGCCCTGGAAATTGCTGAAGGGCCCGAGGGGCTGTCGCCACAGCTCCTCTCCGTCGATCGAGTAGGCGACGAGACCGAAGTCGGGAAAGAACGCGAAGACGGAGCGCCCGTCGGTGACCGGGGTCGGAGACGCCGGGTTGTTGTTGCTGTGGTGACGCTCCTGGCGCGGCCGCGCGAGCTCGCGCCTCCAGAGGACCTTGCCGTCGTTGGCGCGCAGGCAGACGGTGACGAGGGTGTCCTGCTCGAAACCGGTCAGGAACACCCGGCCGTGGTCGACGATCGGCGAAGAGTGTCCCGACGGAAGCACGACCTTCCACCGGACGTTCCGGTCGGTTCCGAACTGGACCGGCAGCTGGGCGGATTCGAGGACGCCGGACCCGCCGGGCCCGCGGAATCGCGACCACTCCTGGGCGCTCGCCGGGTGGACCTGCACGACGAACAGCAGCACGGCCGCCGTGCCCATCCGCATCGTGGTCGACCTCCGGGAACTTCGAGGAGCTTAGGCCTCGTAGCCCCGGCTGCACAACCCGCCGCTCACCGCGGCTCCAGACTCTGCCGCCTTACCACGATGTTGACGCGCGCTCGAGTCGAGTGGCCCTGGCTGTCCGTGGCCGTGACGACGATCACGTGCTCGCCGCTCGACAACGAGCGCAGCGAGGGGGTCGGCCCGTAGCCCACGATTCCGTCCCGGTCCGAAGTCCACGTCACGCTCGTCCCGGCCAGCATCCCGTCTTCGGGATCGTAGGCCGCCACGGCGACCTGCGGGCCGACGCCCGCGTCGAGCAGCTGGCTGGCGCGCGGCCCGATGAGGGTCACCACGGGCCGGTGGTCGGGCACGACGAACGTGCCCGTCGACTCGGCCTCCGTCGTGTTCACCCCGTCGGTTGCGCGCACGCGCACCCGCGCCCTCGCCGACCCGGGGACGAGTGACGTGTCGACGGTGGCCGAAGGCCGCGTCAGGCCGGTGGCGATCGGCAGCCACACCGAGTCGAGCCCGCTGTTGTAGAGCACGGTGTAGGTGAGCGCGTCCCTGTCTTCGTCGCCGGCCTCCCAGGTGATCGTCGCCACGCGGCCCCAGATGTCGCCCGGCCTCGGAGTGAGGACGCGCACCCATGGCTTGGATGGGCTCACCGTCCGCTTTCCGATCACCGCCTTGCCTCGTCGGATCAGGATGACCTGCGTCCCTTCCCGCCACGGCACGTACTCGTTGAAGCCGTGCTGGTGCGGCTCGGCGCCCTCATATTCGCGAGCGTCGAAGCGGTACGTGAGCAGCGTCCGGCCGTCGGCGCCGACCAGCGTCGCCGAGTACTCGCCCTTCGTGCCCGGACCGGTGGTGAGCTCCGTGACGACGCGGCGGAAAGGCCGCAGCGTCACGAGGCCGTTCTCGGCGACTCGCCCGGAGACGACGAGCTTCTCCGCGCGCTGCGACGGCGGGGCGGCGGCGCTCGCCGTGCTCAGGTCTTCGAAGATCTCGAAGAGCGCCTTGTACGTGTAAGGCGAGACCCAGCTTCGTGTGTGCTCGCCGACCGAGCTATTCACGCTGCCGTAGGACATGAAGTCGTGCGCGTGCGCCCTGCATTCGGCCGGCGTGCCCGGATCGATGAGGGACGGGGTCGGCGCGACCCAATAGCCGGTGATGGTCGCAGCGCCCGGCTCGGCGATGCCTCCGTGCTGGAAGGGGAAGCTCGAGTCGATGGGCGGTATCTCGCCGTGGTCGGTGCTGACGTGTCGCCGGCCGAAGGTGTGTCCGAGCTCCTGGGCCCAGATCGCTCCGTAGCCTTCGTAGTTCGGCTCGGGGACGAGCCCGTTCTCCACGGCCCAGGTGTCGCCGTAGGCGACGTTGCCGGAAGCCTTCGCGGCGCCGCCGGACCCGCTCGGGACCATACCGAACAGTCGCGTGTCGGAAGGCATGCTGCTTCCGCTCTGATCCTGCAGGTCGTTCATGACGTCCTGCAGATCGTCGATGAAGTCGCCGATCCCGTCGTCCGTGTGCAGGTCGCGCGCGGTCGGCCGCGCCGGGAGGATGCGCAGGAGGTGGATGCCCGATCCGCTCGAGGGGAAACTGCCGGCCAGCGGATAGACGTTGTTCAGCCATTGCAGCGCGCCCATCGGCGTGAACAGGATGTCCGGGGTGGGCTTTTCCGAGAGCGTGTACTCGTAGGGCGCGAGGACGAGGTTCAGGGGCTTCGTCCGGTTGAACTGGACGAAGCGAGGCGCTCCGATCGCGTCCACGTTGCCGCACGCATCGCAGGGCAGGTCCGAGTCCGTCCCCTGGATGGTGAGCTTCGACAGCTCCAGGTGCAGCGTGCCCGCCCGAATCCAGTCCGCCGGCAGCATGAAGTTCAGGCTCGCGGTCAGGTCGCGCCGCCTGGCAGTGACGTCCGTCGAAGAGGTCGCGTTGATGACGTTGATCGACCGCAGCAGCGGCACGAGCGTCGGGCCGCCCGGCCGCGAGGCCGTGAGCGCGCCACCCACTTCGTTGATGGACGCCGTCGGCCCCGTCACGCTGACGTAGACGCGCACGAGCGTCGGCTTGTCGGCGACCAGCGGCACGCTGTTGCTCGCGTCCTGGGTCGCCTGGTTGATCTCCAGGCCCAGGAGCTTGAAGCCCGTGCCGGGGGCGATCGGATTGAACACGACGACGGAGCTGTCCGTGCCGTTCCCGGCGCAGCTCTCCACGCGCAGCGAGACGCTGTTCCTTCCGGGAAAGAGCACGCCATTGATGCGGGTCGCACCGAAACTGCCACCGTCTCTCTGGACCACGGTCGACAGCAGATCGACAGTCCTCGTGCTCGGCGGGAAGGGCGGCGGCGTCTGCCGGACCGTCAGCCTCGCCACATCCAGCGGCGCGGCCGTCTGCACCTGTCCCTGCAACATGAACCCGTTCAGCTGCACGACCACCTCCGGGGTGCTCGGCGGCTGGTCGAGCGACACCGAAGGCGCCGACGTGGCCTGACAGGGCGGTGGCGGCCCTGCGGCGCCGAACTCGACGTCGTCGACGACCAGCCCGTTGTTGAAGGCCGTGTCGCCCGGGTTGGCGGGTGCGAACCCCACGACGAGCCGCCGGATGCTCGCGGACGCGGAGTTGATCTCCAGCGGGTTCTGGACCGGAATCGACGGTCCGGGGCCGAGCACGACCGCGGCTTGCCCGACCACCGTCCCGTTCCCGTCGAGCGCCTGCATCGTGACGCGCGCGGGCTGTGGAAGCGGCGCTGTGTAGCCGACAAAGACCTTCGCGTGCGCCTGGCCGGCGGTGAAGCTGACTTCGAGCGGCGAGGTGCAGAACTCCTGCGCGAAGCAGACCTCGACAGCCTTCGAGCCCGAATGCGCGAATCCGGGCGTCTCCGAGTAGTCGCGCGCCAGCGGCCCGTTGAATGTCACGCCCAGGTTTGCGAACCGGTTGAAGACGAGCTCCTGGGGTATCCCCTCGAAATCGATCACCACGGGGGGCTGGGCCTGCATCGGGGCCGGGAAGAAGAGCGCGAGGAAAGCGGTTGCAGCGAGGACCGTGCGCCGTCCGGCGTGACGGTTTGGGTTCGAATAGCGTGTCATGTCCCGAACTATTCGCCGCAGCCAGTGAAGTTGGCTGCTCGCTGTGACGGTGCGACGAGCGTCACTACGGCCTCGCCTCCGGCATGCGCGGACCCGGGCTCATCAAGTGGTGCGAGCGGCTCCTCGCCGATCGGGAGGAG
>CAVUFF010000005.1:0-117794 GCA_963740655.1 uncultured Acidobacteriota bacterium | reverse complement strand
TCCAGATCTGGCTTGAGGGGCCGCACGTTTGTTGACAAAGAGGCTATGATTGCGAGGCCCGAGACGTCGGGAGTTTTTCGGGCGCGAGCAGATCGTTGATGGACTTCACGGCATTGCATAACCTCGAAGGCGCGCAACGGATCAAACTTCGCAAAGCTTGAAACCACGGTCAGCAGCGCCTGAGCGCGAGCGATTGAAGGGCGGGCGCGAAGGGCCTCGCCTTCGGCATCGTTCAACAATTCGGCGGCGCGCACCTGTCGCTTGAGGTAAGCGCGCCCCGGCAAGTCGGACAGCGCTCCACGCGCGCGGTGTCGTCTTCGATACGCTGCGCAACCGAAACGGCATCGTCTACGTGGCCCTCGGACGTCTGGCGGCGCGCTATCTGCGCGAGCACGCGGTCGCGCATTTCGGCGTCTGAAATCTGCGAAGCGAAAGACTGCGCTTCGCCCACTTCGCCTTTTGCAAGCCACGCGAGCGCCGCCCGGCATAAAGCGAGTTGCGCTCTTCGGTGTCGGGATTGACCTGGCTTCGCGCACAATATCATTGGGTGTAGGCGCTCGCGGTTGGATCATGCTCAGATCGACTACGCGGTCGGTGGCGCTCTCCTGGCTCATCTCGGCTATCCTGCGTTGCAGTTCGGAGAGCCGGTTCGGCAGATAAAGAGCGAACAACTCCAGAAGCTGGCGACCCACGAAATAGGCCGCCGCCGATTGATCGGAATTGCTGCCGGGCCTGTCTCGCTGCATCAACTGATTGAATGCGAGACTCAGGAATCTTGTTATGAGAGATTTATCTATCGAGCCTGTGGCGTTTGTTCCGGCCGTTAAGATCAGATAAGAGCCGAGCGTGTGGATGTCGCTCAGATCAATCTGAGACGCACGCTGGAGCCGGGCCACGGCGCTTGAAAAGAGGAGGTCAGCCAGTCCGTGGTCCACTGCGCGCATCGACAGAAGCAGACGTGTGAAATTGGGCGAGATGCCAAATGAAAGGCTCAACTGTCCCAGTGTCATCGCCCGATGAGGCTCGCGCTCGACCACCTGTAACGCAACGCCTATCAATGCTTCGCGCTGATCGGCTCCGCCTCGCGTCGAAACGGTGACAAAAGAAGCCCCCGATCCGATGAGGCCCGGCCTTCTGAGTCATGCGCGGCTGGCGGGGCGTTGTTTTCGTTCACCGTGTTGAAAGCAAGTGCGCGGACGAGGTCTTCGGCCAGTTCCGCATCGCAATCCGCTATTTGATCGAGCAAATCCGTGCGTAGTTGCTGCCTTTCGTCCGCCGTCAAATCATTACCGCTATCTTTTCGCGAAACGCTTATGCCCTCCTCATCACCCGCGCCGCGCTCAACCGGCGCGGGCGGAGAGAGAGAGTCAAAGGCGAGAACGAAACGCGCGGGCAGCGGCCCGGTCGTAAGGCCACAGCAGGGTAGCCGCCTGGGCCTGAGCGCGCACGGCGAACGCGATCCCTTCTTTTTGATGCTGTGTACCTGATGCGAATAGGTGACTCCCAGCAGGAATTCGCCGGCGGCCATAGCTGCGTGATGACGGTTTCGCTGTCGCGAAGGCCGGTTTCTGAAGCGCCAGCTTCTTCATATACTCGCGGCCTTTTTCCTCGCCGTAGAATTTCAAAAAGCCGGCATACCCGACAGGAGAACGGCGCTATCGGACAGTGCCACGTTGCTTCCATTTCGGTTGCAAAAGATCCTCGAGGTTTCGCGCGGCGTCGGGCCGCACCAGCTTCGTGTTGTACGCCATGACCCGCGGATCGAATAGACGCTCGTCCAGAAGCCTTCCTTGTCGGTGAAGCCCTCGGGATAAAACCGGCTCTCCTGTGACAGGTATTTTTTGCAGCAGTTTTCTCTGCATCAACACGCGGACTTCGAAACTGCTGATGAGGATCACGTCGGCGCTGAATTTGCCGTCGCTGGCCTCGGTAAGATTCGACCCAGGAGTTTTTCGATTGTCCGCGCGGAAGAGGTTTACCTTGACGAAGGGGTACTTTTGGTTGAACCGCTGGATCATGCCGTTCGCGTTGGTGAGATTGGTGGAGAGGTACAAAGAAACCTCGCCTTCCTGCTTTGCGCCGGCGATGAACTGCTCCTCGCCGGCTTCCACGGCTATCGGTCTACCGAGGGATGTCAGGCAGCAAAACCCGAGGACGCTTGCGAACAATAGTCTGGCAAAATTCATAGTGCCCTCCGAGGATGAGTCACGAGACCCGGATCGGTTCATTCGCGGATGTCCTCTTGGAGAATTTGCAGCGCCTGCTCCACCAATTGCCTCCGATACTCCTTCTCTTTATCGGGCGGAAGCTCTGGGTTGCCGGTGGGGCTGACGATGTCGCCGGAAGCCATGGCGCGGAAGGGAGCCGATTCCTTGGCCACCGGATCATGGTGCAAATATCTCGGCCACCGTATATCCAGCCGCTCGATTTCTTTGCTGATCGCTGCGCCGCAGCGAGTGCTGGAGCCTCAGGTGGAGGTCAGAATGACGCCGGTCACCCCTGCGGACTTTGGTCCGCTCGGCGATCTCCGGCCGATGCGAGTGCGGCGTTGTCGGCGGCGGCCTGGTGCGCCGGTGGTGTGAATCGATTCATGGAGCTTGCCGATGATGCCCTGCTTCTCCAGCTCGCGGATGACGTCGAGAGAAGGGCACCAGGCGATGCGGGTCTTGATTGGCCGATGCGGTATCGTAGCCCGAATGGACCACGTCGAATTCATTCGGATCGTCCGGTCCATTCCGACCACTGGAATGGTTGCGAAGCGCGTGGGGCGGCCGGGTTCATGCGCTCGGGATCGCCCTCAGGGACCAGGCCACCATCGGTAACCAGGGCGATCACCGCGGACGAACAAATCGCGAATCGCTCCGGCGGGCTTGATGTGCTGGAACCGGGGCGGCGCAATCTCCGACTGGAAAGGCTCGCCGCGAATTTTTGCCAGGAGCATATCCACGGCGCGTTCGGCGGGAGGCTTGGCAGCGAAACGTTGCGCTTGATGCCGCGCGGAAAGTATCCTTCTTCTTCGGGTGGGCCGACGGCGCGCCCGTGACCAATTTAGGCCCAGGGCAACCATCCGCTGGAAAAATTGGCGCCATGCGGGTTATCCGACGCACCTGAATCGACGATATACACGTGCTTGCGGTAAAGCGCCGCGCCGGCGTTTTTCTCTCGCTCATGCCGGCTACAACTTGAATCCCGAGGCGGTCTTGGGCCGCTTGGACACAGCGCCGCAAGCGACGCCGTAGCGTCCGCTTTCGAGGGCCGGGCCCGCAATCAGCAGCTGGGGATCACGCTTGCCGATTTGCCGCAGCAGCTCTTCAGTAGCCTCTTCGGGGTGCTCTCGCAAAATAATTGTCGCCGCAAAAGCAGGTGGCGACGACTTCGCCAGATTTTCCCAAGGCCTGCTGGAGCGCGCGGCCGGGACCGATGGGCCCCGGGTTTGAACCCCGGGGCCGATGCCGCCTTTGTCTTCTCCGCCGATTTGCGCGAAAAACTGGTTCAGATAGTGAACGACGCGAATTTCTCTTCTCCCGCCATAAAAAACTCCTCAGCGGCTTGATTCCGTAAAGGCGGCTGTTAAGTCCGTCATTCCCGCATGTTTTCAGCGGGAATCCAGGCGAAACTCAGACTGAACCCCCGATTGAAACATTCTGTGTGGCAAATCTCTTCAACCGTCAGTTTTCTCCGAACTTCATCACCCCGTATAAGTCGTCAAACGAGAAGCTCCGACCTGGCTGATCGCTCCCGCGATATCGCCGACCCAGAGCCGGAGCTCCCGGTTTGCCGGCAATGGAGGAAATCTCCAGGTTGGTATTGTCGGGATTGGCGTTGTCCGAAATCAAAGTCTCGCCACCGATGACCCGTTCCACCGGCGGCAAGGTAATCGCATCTCGCGTCAACCCGGGTGTCACGAGGGCATCAACATTGTCGGGAACAAAGGTGATGCCGGTGTCCGGGTAGCGTTCCATAATGATCAGCGCCGATTTCATCCCCATCTCTTCAGAACGCTGATAGATCATCATCAGATCGGTGTCGACAGCGCCGCCGCCGATCTTGGTCGCGATGATACCATCCGCCCCCAAAACCTCCTTTGCCAATCGCGCGGCCAGATGGGCATTGCGCTGCTTTTCGCCGATGGTCACCGGCGCCATGGTAACAACTACGCCAGCGAACGAGAGATCTTTGCGGTGGCGCTTGTATAATTCCAAAATCACGGGATGATTCTGGGCAAAGTAGGTAAAGGCGGAATAGGAAAACATTGACGCGCCGTCGAGGATCTCGTTGGGATGGACGATGGTGGGCATGAATCCCTGGATATTACTGCCGTAAAAGACGGTCTCTCTTTGATGGGTCGGATGTTGCTGCGAATGGATCGGGAAGATGTAGCTGATGCGTGGCAATTCTTTGGGCCCCTGGTTGAACGCAACCGGCGGCAGCTCGTAAACCTGGGTCTCGTCGGGGACACTCTCCCTAGCTGCCGATGCGAGGTATGCCGCAGTGCGGAGGCCGGCTTTCTTGATCGCCAGGCGGTACTCGTCCATGTCGGCTCCTTCGACGGGGCGAGGGATGAGCACGACGTTGTGGATCGCGCCGAAGGGAGAATAATCCGTCGCCGGCCCGCTCATGTCGATGATGTTTCTGCTCTGCCGCCCCGCGCCGCTCTCGACCACGCCGACATTTTTCAATGCGCGGGTATGGCCGTCGCCAACGAGGCCTATGGGGTCGAGGGCGCCGGGAAAATTAAGACCGTTCAACCGGAAGCGCGGCTCCAGCACGTCCAGCACACGGATAATCCGACAGGACTCTCTCGGATGGGCGAGGTCGATTTCCATGCTGTCGAAAAGCGGTTCTTGGACCAACAGGGAGGTCAACTCGCCGCGATCAATGATCAAAACGTGGTCGTCGACGGCGGTGCGGGAGCCGAATCGAACGTCCTTGATATGTAGAAGTTCCATTTCGAGACGCATGGAGTTATTTCCTGTCGGGTGACGGTCTTAACTAGTACAGTATCTCACGCTGTTGGTACATTATCCGGTGTATAGCTACCGCGAAGTTCCTAACGGGGTAGAGCCGCAACCGAAACTCGGAATATCTCCCGCAAAGGCGCAAAGGCACGCCAAGTTCGGAGGGAAAAGTGAACATCTCTTGGAAAAATTGTTCACCGTTATTCCCTCCGACCTTTGCGGCCTTGCGCCTTTGCGCGAGTCAATCCCCGGATCGAGAATTTCACCTTCTGTTATGTCGAACAATAAGTGCCTTCATTTCAGAGACACTACACTAGAAAGGCCGCGTGACGTAAGGTTAAAGCCAACTGTCCTAGGGTGTCGCCTGCGCGATCGCCTGAGCCGTATCGTAGAACTCGAAAAACTCACACATCTTGCCATCGCGAAATCGGTGAAAGTCGGCCTTGGGCGTCTCGATAATTTTGCCGGTTTTTTTGTTCCTATAGACGCAGCTTCCGAATGCGACAACCCGATCGCCCTGGGCGATGTATTCGTCGATATTATAACGAATCATCTCCCAATTGCTGGTGAGCTGGGCGAAGTAGTCTTTCACATCGTCTTTACAAGTGGAGGCGCGGGTGAATTCCATTCTGGCGGCACCCGCGGCAAGGGAGCGAAACTGGATGTCGTCGGTCATCAGCGACAGCCAGTGATCCGCGCTCCCCGCCTTGCTGTCGTGCCACTTCCTGTAAGCTTCCTTGAGCAAGGTCACGTGCGTCTCTTCCTGACCCATATGGACCTCCGGTCTGCTGCGCCCTATGCCGCGGGGAACTCGATCATCGCCGCTTAGCCGTAGCAGGCGCTATGCTGAAGGTTCCCTGGTTCTCTTTCTTGGCTCTTTTTGCCGCCCTTTTTTTCCATCAGGGTTTTCTGAGGTTTCTTTTTTTCGTCTTTCTTTCGGTCTTGTCCTTTGCTCATGGCTGACTCCTTAGGATCGTGTTGGATGGGTCGCGCAAGATCCCGACGCGCGATCTATCGCCGATTGCCGCCTCGACTCCTCCGCATCCTTATCGTGGCATCACTGACCACAGCAGTTC
The DNA here is from genome assembly GCA_963740655.1 of uncultured Acidobacteriota bacterium. Taxonomy (GTDB): domain Bacteria; phylum Acidobacteriota; class Vicinamibacteria; order Fen-336; family Fen-336; genus DATBSL01. The sequence goes on along the minus strand of CAVUFF010000005.1, from coordinate 111,760 downwards.
TTATATTTTCTTGCCGCTGCCGCATGAGCAGGGTTCGTTGCGTCCCAGTTTCTTTTCGACTCTCTTTGGCTTCAGTGGGCTCAATAGACGTTCCAGATCAGAAATATTCTCCGGCTCGTCCGGTTCCAGGCGGATTTTGTATTTCCAACCCTTTGCTTCAAGCAACGAACTAACCTCTTTGAGCCTTTCGTCGGTTCGCACCTGAACGACGGCCGGATTTTTCTCGGTCCCCAGTTTCGCGGTTTTCTTAGGATCGCCGGTCCTGAGTCTATTGTCATTATCGACAAAGCTTTTCATCCTGCCGATATCCGTGATTCGGTTTCCCATGGCGTCACTATTTCAAATCTTAAAGAACTTAGCCATAGCTTTAAGTTTTTACTCCCGCCAACGCCTCCGGATTCAAAAACTCGAGGGGCTTACCGTCAATGAAGTCGGCGATGTTGCTCATTGCCCGTTCGAAGCGTTCCTGCAGCACTTCCACGGTGGCATAGCCCCGGTGGGGCAGCAGAATCGCATTGTCGAAGCGGCGCAACGGGTGCTCGAAGGGAAGCGGCTCTTCATCGAAAACATCGAGGCCGACGCCGCCAAGTTGGCCAGTCTCGAGAGCACGCACCAGCGCGGTTTCAGAGACGATAGGGCCGCGGGAGGTGTTGATCAGAAACGCGCCTGGTTTCATCAGGCCGATCTCTCTCGAGCCGATCAAGCCGCGGGTCTCCCGGTTGAATTTGGCGTGGACCGTAACGATGTCCGATTCGCGAAACAGCTCTTCCATGCTGACTCTGGTAACCCCTGCCGCCCGCGCCCGCCCGTCGGTGAGGGTTTTTCCGGTGGCCAACACCCGCGCGTGGAACGCCAGGCAGAGGCGCGCGACTTCGCCGCCGATCCGTCCCAGGCCGACGATGCCGACGGTTCTTTTGTTGAGCAAATAGCCGGGAATCGGACGGCCATGTCTTCCGCCCGCATCCTGCGGTCGACCAGCGGAATCTTTCGCAAGCAGGAGAGGATCAAGGCCATGGTAAGCTCTATAGTGGAAACCGGGGTTTCCCAGCCCGTCAGGCAAACCGCGATCCCGCGGCGGGTAGCGGCGGCCAGGTCGAGATGGCCGATGCCGGCCCCGGTTTGAGAAATGAACTTGAGCGCCGGTGCCAGCGCCAGCTCTTGGTCTCCCAGTTTGGTGCGCTCCCGGACTGGAAGAAGAATCTGCACGTCACGCAGCGCGTTCGCCAGCTCGCCGTCGTTCCCGAGCTTGGCTTTCAAGATCGTCACTTGTGCGCGCGCTTTCACCTTTTCATAGGACGGAACCGATGCCGCAAAGTCCTCGTAATCGTCCAGCACTAATACTTTGACGTTATTTGAAGACCGGTTCATGCAACGTTCCCCTTATTTGGTTTGCGCAGACTCACTGGCCCGGATGTGTACTCTCTGAGGCGGACATTAGCTCAGCTTGTGAAAACGAGTCAATGACCGGACCGAATCCCGCGCGCAAAAAGCTCACTGAACGATAGATTTGACTTGCTGAATTGATCCGGTGTAACAGTCGTTGCTAATAAAGATCGCGAGGTATCAGATGGAAATTACCGACGTCAAAGCAAGTCTGCATCGAATTCCGGTGGAGATGCCGCTGCTGAAGGAGAAGATTTGGACACCGATAGTTTTTGTTACGGTGGAGACCGACCAGGGAATTACCGGGTATGGACTGACCCGGGCGGCGCAGCGTTTTGGCGCCAGGGAGTTTATCAATCGGGAGGCCGCGCCGTTTCTGCGCGGCAAAAATCCGGTGGAAACCGAGCGCATCTGGCAGCAGTTATATCTGACGTTCAATGCCCGCGGGCAAACCGGAATGTGGAGCTCGGCGGTGAGCGCTATCGACATTGCCCTCTGGGACATCAAAGGCAAGCATTATAAGGAACCGGTTTGGCGTCTGCTCGGCGGCGCGCAAAATCCGGTCCCCGCCTATGTGACCTTCGGGCTCAAACAATACACCAAAGAGCAGTTGGTGGAGGTGGCCAAGTCTTTCGTCGCCCAGGGGGAGCACCGGCTCAAGATGGTGGTGGCCGTCGATCCGGAGAATCCCGCCACGGATGCCGAGCGGGTGGGCGCGGTGCGGGAAGCCGTCGGCGACAAAGTGGAGCTGATGATCGATGCCAATTACCTTTTTTCTTTCAACCGGGCCCTTGAGCTCTGCAAGTTGGTGGAGCCCTATCGCATCACCTGGTTTGAGGAGCCACTCTATCAGAACGACGCCCATCTATTGGCAGATCTCCGCCGGCATACCTCCATTCCCATCGCCGCCGGCCAAAACGAGGGACATCGTTATCGCCATCGCGAGCTGATCGTCAACCGCGCGGTGGATATCGTTCAACCCAACGTGTGCTCCGTGGGCGGTTACACGGAAGCGGTCAAAGTGGCGGCGATGGCCCAGGCGTTCAACTTGCCGATCGCCAACGGTGGCGGCTGGCCGCACCACAACATGCACTTGCAAGCCGCGATGGCCAACGGCTGGCGCGTGGAATTTCATCTCGATATGTGGAAGGTCGGCGAAGTGATTTACCAGAATCCACCCGCTCCGAGCAAAGGGCGCGTCACCTTGCTGGAAACGCCGGGCCTGGGACTCGAACCGCGGCAGGAGGCATTGAAAGAATACGAGGAGAAATAACGGCGAAACCGAAGAAGAACAGATTTTCACCGCAGAGGACGCAAAGTACGCAGAGAAAAGGTTTGGGATTTCTAATTTTCGATCGCCAAAATTTGCAACTCAACACTCTCCGCGTCTTTTCGGTGAATCCATGGATGCTTTTTTAACGCAGAGACCTTGCAGCGCGTGAAGCCATAGATTCCCGCTGCCGCGCGAATGACGGAAGGGCGTATGTTTCGAAAAATATCACGTCGGATCTTGATTTGTCTTTTTGTAGTGTTGGCCGGGAATTCCACTGCCAGCGGCCAGGAGGCGGTTCGGGCCGTGATTCTCGAGAGAGCCAAGAAAGAAGCCGAGGTGGTCTGGTACACGATCCGCGCCTACAACGTGATCGACTTCTCCACGCGCGTACTCGCCGTGCTGCTCGTCGCGGCCACGGCGCCGCTCGGGCTGGTCTCGCCCGAGATGGTCTTCGGCCTGGTGCTCGCGACGGTGGTGCTCGGAGCAGTCTGGTCCTACATCCGACTCGCGGCGCCGCTTGGCGCCCCGTTCGCCTGGTCGGCGGGAACGCTGCGCGGCGCCCTGCCCTACGGGCTGCGCGCGTACGTAGGCGGGCTCTTCGCGTTCCTGGTGCTGAAGTCCGACGTGCTGTTGGTGAGCTACATGCGGGGCGCCGTCGAGACCGGCTACTACTCCGTCGCCGTGGGGCTCGCGGACATCCTGCTGATGCTCCCGACGGTGGTCGGCACGATCCTGTTCCCGAAGCTCTCGGCGGTCCCCGACCTCGCGACGCGCTGGGCGCTCGTTCGCCGCGTCCTTGCCGCGATGGTGCCCGCCACCCCGGTCGCGCTCGGCGTCACCTACGTGCTCGCCGGCCCCCTGATCCGTCTCGCCTACGGGTCCGCCTTCGAGCCGTCGACCGCCGCCGTCGGCTGGCTGCTGCCGGGCGTCGGCTGCTACGCGATCAACGGCGTGCTCATGAACTTCCTCGCGGCGTGCGGCATGCCGCGCGTGGTGGTGCTGGGGCCGCTCGTGGCGCTCGTCGTGAACGTCGCCGGCAACCTCTGGCTCATTCCGCGGCTCGGCTTCGTCGGCGCATCGATCACCTCGAGCGTCGCCTACGCCGTGATGCTGGCGATCAGCCTGCTCTATATCCGGGTCAGGCTGCTGCGGTGAGCGGAGCGGACGCGCCTGAGGTCGCCGCGGGGCTCGTGCGCGAGACCGTCTACGGCAGCCGCAAGCGGCTCGAGTGGGTCCTGCGCCACGTCGCGCGCGACGACAGCATCGTCGAGGTCGGCTGCGGCACCGGCTACATGCTCTGCCGCCCGCTGGCGCGGCTCGGCTACCGCGTGGAGGGCCTGGATCTCGACGCGAAGAGCATCGAGCATGGCCAGGAGCTGCTGCGCCAGGAGGGCCTCGACCCGGCGATCCTGGCCTGCCGCCCGCTCCGGGAGTCGAAGGCCCGCCCCAGCGTGATTGTCGCCTCGGAGGTGCTAGAGCACCTCCACGACGACGAGCTCGACGAGCTCGTCGGCGAGATGCACGGCCGGCTCGGTGCCGGCGGCCGGCTGCTCGTCACCGTCCCGAACGGCTACGGCTGGTTCGAGCTCGAGCAGTTCCTCTGGTGGAAGGCCGGGCTCGGCCAGCTGCTGTTCCGGTCGGGGTTCTGCCATCTCGTCGAGAAGACGAAGTCGCGGCACCTCGGCGCGGCCGCGATCGAGGCGGGGCCGCCATCGACGCTGTCGCGCTCGCCCCACGTGCAGCGCTTCACGCTCCGCTCGATCACGCGACGTCTCGAGCGGTCCGGCTTCACGGTGACGGACGCGCGCGGGTCGGTAGCGTTGTCCGGGCCGTTCAGCAACCTGCTCATCGCGGGCGTCGAGAGCGTGCTGCGCGCGAACGGGCGCTGGGGCGACCGGCTCGGCCGGCTGGCTTCCGGCTACTTCGTGGCCTGCCGCGTCTCCTAGACGAGACCTCCGGCGCGGAGCGCGTCGACCTCGCGCGCCAGGCCCTCGGCGAGCGATCGCGGCGCGTAGCCGAAATCGCGGCGGGCGTCGGCGTAGCCGAACGCCTTGTCCTCGGCCAGGCGCAGGACCTGCTCCCGCGAGACGCGCGGCGGCAAGCGGGTCGCGTGCCACAGGCCGGCGAGCGCGGCCATTGGCACGAGCGGTAGCGGCAGCAGTCGAACGCGCCGGCCGAGGAGCTGCGCCACCAGCAGCACCAGCTCGCGTAACGAGACCGCATTGGCGCCGGGAAGTTCGTACGTCCGCGCGACGGCCTCCGGACACTCGAGAGCGTCCACCGCCGCTCGGGCGAGGTCGTCGACGTGAACGGGCTGGACCAGCGCGTGCCCGCCGCCCGGCAATGGCACGAGCGGCGAGCGGGCCACGAAGCGGACGAGCCGCGAGAGGTTCCGGTCGCCCGCGTCACCGTAGATCATGGTCGGCCGCAGCAGCGTCCACCCGCCGCCGCGCATGCGGCGGACACAGTCCTCGGCCGCGAGTCGCACGGGCTTCGACGCCGCCGGCAGGCGCGTGTAGATCGAGGTGGACGAGAAGAAGACGGCGCGCTGCACGCCGGCTGCCTCGACGCCGGCCACCACGCGCTCGGCGTGACCGAAGCCGAGCGACGCCACGTGTACGAAAGCGTCCTGGCCCCCGAGCAGCCGCCCGAGCGCGTCCGCGTCGGCCATGTCCCCTTCGACCACGCGAACGTCGCCGGGAGACCGACCGGCGACGGGCGGACGGACCAGCGCCGACACGTCGTGGCCGCGGCGCCGCAGCTCGGCGAGTACCCGACGTCCCGTGAAGCCGGTGCCGCCGGTGACGGCGATTCTCATCCGCCGCATTCTCGTCGCGCGTGCCTCGCGCTGTCCACGCGCGGCTCGACGGCCGGAGCGGGCGCCGGTAGAGTGGCGCCGTGGCGATCGAGTACCTCTCGCCGGTGGCCGAGACGCCGTTTCCCGACGACTGGTACGCGTTCGCCGACGCCTCGCACTTCTGGATGCAGTGGCGGCTCGCGGTGACGCTGCAGCTCTGCGAGCGGCTCAGCATCGCCGCCGCGAGCCCGCTCGTCGCACTCGACGTGGGCGGCGGCGCCGGCCGCTTCCGCGGCCAGCTCGAGACCAGCACCCGCTGGAGCGTCGACATCACGGACCTGAACCTCGAGGCGCTGAAGCTCGCCTCGGCGGCGCGCGGCCGCACGCTCTACTACGACGTCATGCAGCCCGAGCCCGCTCTTGGGGGCCGCTACGACCTCTGCTTCCTGTTTGACGTGATCGAGCACGTCCCGGAGCCGCGCGCGCTGGTAGCGGCCGCCCTCGCCCACCTGCGGCCGGGAGGCCACCTCCTCGTCAACGTGCCCGCGCTGCCGTCGCTCTTCAGCGCCTACGACGTCGCCGCGGGCCACCTGCGCCGCTACTCGCTCGAGTCGCTCCGCGCGGAACTCGACCGGCTCGGAGCAAGATGCGTGGCGATCCGCTACTGGGGACTGAGCCTCGTGCCGCTCGTCGCACTGCGGCGCCTCGTCTCGGGCCGGCAGCCGAACGCGAGCACGATCCGCTCCGGGTTCGAGCCGCCGAGTGCGCTGGTGCACTCGGCGCTCAGGGGCCTGATGCGGGCGGAGCTGGCGCTGGTGCGGAACCCGCCCCTCGGCACGTCGGTGATGGCGGCCTTGACGCGGGCCGCAGCGGGCTAGCGCCAGCGATCGTCGCGCGGGCGGTCGATCCCGTGGGCGGCCTCGACGATCCAGCGCGGGCGTCCCTTGGTCTCCTCGTAGATCCGCCCGACGTACTCGCCCAGCACCCCGAGCAGCACGAGCTGCACGCTCCCGAAGAGGATCAGCAGCAGCACGAAACCGGTCCAACCGGGAAGCTCGGATGCGGTCAGCCCGAACACGCGGAAGCCCAGGAGGCGCCAGGACAGCACGAAGAGGCCCCAGGCGCCGCTCAGCAGGATCAGCAGCACGCCGACGAAGGTCGCGACGCGGAGCGGGATCAGCGTGAACGAGAAGAGGCCGTTCGCGGCCAGGCTGCCCAGTCGCCCGAGGCCGTACTTCGTCTCGCCAGCCGCCCGCGCCGGCCGCGCGTAGGGCAGCGCGCGCTGCCGGAAGCCGGCCCAGGCCCGCAGTCCGCGCACGAAGACGCGGTGCTCGGGCAGCTGCGTGATCACGTCCACCACGCGCCGGTCCATCAGGCAGAAGTCGCCGGCGTCGAGCGGCATCGAGATCTCCGCCGACGCGCGCAGCAGGCGGTAGAAGCCGGCGTAGAGCAGGCGCAGCAGCGCGCCCTCGCGCCGCTCCTCACGCTGGCAGTAGATCACGTGGTCTCCGTCGCGCCAGTGCTTCAGGCACTCGGCGAGGAGCTCCGGCGGGTCCTGGAGGTCCGCGTCGAGGATCGCGACCGCCTCGCCGCGCGCGCAGGCGAGGCCCGCGGCGATCGCGGCCTGGTGGCCGAAGTTGCGCGAGAAGCGGAGCAGCTTGAAGCGAGGGTCGGAGGCGTGCAGGACCGCCAGCCGCTCGTACGAGCCGTCGATCGAGCCGTCGTCGACGAACACGACCTCCCACGGCATGCCCAGGCCGGGCAGCACGGCCCGGAGGCGCTCCTCCAGCAGTGGAAGGACCGTGATCTCGTTGTAGCAGGGGATGATGACGCTCAGCAGGCCACGCTCGAAGTCCGCCACGATCAGGCCTCGCTCCGTGCGCCCCGCCGCTCCGCCTCTGGTGCAGGCGCGTTCACGCGCCGTGCGACCACGTATGGCGGCCGCGGGCGGACCTCCTCGAGCACGCGCCAGAGGTACTCGCCGGTCAGCCCGGCCACCACGAGCTGCGCGCCCGCCGTCACCAGGATCGTCACGAGCAGCGCCGAGAAGCCGCGCGGCTCCACGATGTCTCCGCGGAGCCGCAGCACGACGACGAAGGCTGCGTAGGCAAAGCCGAGCGCCGCGAGCAGCAGGCCGAGCAGCGAGGCGGCGCGCACCGGGAGGTACGAGAACGCGGTGAAGGCGTCGATGAAGTACTTCACCTTGCGCCAAAGCGTCCACGCCGAACGACCGCTCTGGCGGGCGGCGCGGTCGTACAGCACCGTGGCGCGGCGGAAGCCCACCCACAGCACCTGGCCGAAGAGGTAGGAGTTCTTCTCCGGCATGGTGAGGATCGTGTCGACAACGACGCGGTCGAGCAGCACGAGGTCGAAGCCGCCCTTCGGGAACTGGCGAAACACCAGCAGGCGGAAGAGGCCATTGAACGCGGACGCGAGCACGCGGCTCAGAAGCGGGTCCTCGCGCTTGCGCCGGACCGCCAGCACGACCTCGGCGCCGCGGCGCCAGGCGGAGACGAGCGGACCCAGGAGCTCGGGCGGATCCTGGAGGTCGGCGGCGAGCGTCATCACGGCGTCGCCTCTTGCCTGCTGGAGGCCCGCGAGAATCGCGGCGTTCGAGCCGAAGTTGCGCGACAGCCCCAGCACGCGGACGCGCGCGTCCTCGGCCGCGAGCGCCGCGAGCACCTCGAAGGACGTATCGGTCGAGCCGTCGTCGACGAAGACGAACTCGCACTCGAAGGCCTCGACGGCTCGCGCCGCCGCGCCGAGCCGCGCGTGCAACGCCCGCAGGTCGGCGGCGTTGCCGAACACGGGAACCACGACGCTAACGAGCGGCATCGCTCGCGGCAGGCGGGCCGGCGGGGCTCACGCCCGGACCGTAAGGGCGGGACACGATGCTTGTCAAACCGGGCACGCGGCACGAGAATCGCGGCTTCATGCTCCGCGAGGACGTCCTCGAAACGCTCGCCTGCCCGCGGGACGGCCACGAGAAGCTCGCGCTGCACGTTTTCGGCGGCGAGCCGAATGCCGTCGTCGAGGGCGTCATCGTGTGCGCGGCGTGCCGGGCGTGGTTCCCGGTCGAGGACGGCATCCCCGATCTCCTGACGGGCGAGCTCGCCTACGCCGACGATCGCGCCCGCTTCTGGGCGTCCCACGAGTCCGCGCTCGCGAAGCTCGGCCTCGCTCCGGACGCGCCCGCCACGGGCGAGGCCGCGGAGCTGCAGCGGGCGCAGCAGCGCCACTTCGACTGGTACTCGGACAACGAGAAGCAGAGCTACGACGAGTACGAGCGGCTGCCCTTCTGGGTCGCGGCCGACGAGATGGCCTTCTCGCGCTGGCGCGGCCTGATCCGGCCCGGCAGCCGGCTGCTCGACGTCGGCTGCGGGCCGGGGCGCGCGACGCTGAAGCTCGTCGACCTCGACATCGACATCCTGGCGTTCGACGTCTCGAAGGCGATGGTGAGGCTGGCGGCCGAGCGGCTGCGCCGGTCGGGAGCGAAGGCACGCGCGCTCTTCTTCACCGCCGACGCCATGCGCTTCCCGGTGCGGTCCGCGAGCCTCGACTGCGTAATGGCGTACGGGGTGCTGCATCACGTGCCCGACCCGCCGCTCGTGTGCCGCGAGATCGACCGCGTTCTGCGGCCCGGCGGGCGCTACCTGGGCTCCGAGAACAGCACCAGCGTGTTCCGCGGGATGTTCGAGCTGCTGCAGAAGATCCGGCCGCAGTGGTACGAGGAAGCCGGACCCGAAGCGCTCTTCTCGGCGCGGAGCTTCGGCGAGTGCTTCGCCGGCACGCGGATGTCGCTGGCGACGCGCACGTCCGTGTTCCTGCCGCCGCACCTGCTCAACCTGTTGTCGCCGCGCCTCGCGGGAGGCCTGATCCGCGCGACGGACCAGGTCGCCCGAGCGATACCGTTGCTGCGCGACAACGGCGGCCTGATCCTGGTCGAGGGGACGAAGGCCGGCTAGGAGCGGGCGGAAGAGGCCCCGCAGCGCCAGGAACTCGTCGTAGTCCCGGATGTAGTCGGCCGCGTCGTAGGGATCGGAGGCCAGCACCGCGAGCGTCGCGTCCTCGGAGAAGCGGTACTGGACCGACCAGATGAGCGGCGGCAGGACGAGCCCCAGTGCCGGGCTGTCGAGGACGACTTCGTGCCGCGTGCGTCCGTCGTCCACGATCACCGAGAGGGATCCGCGCACGCAGACCAGGAACTGCTGGCACCTCCGGTGCGCGTGCTCCCCGCGCACCTCTTTGCCCGGCACCTCGGCCACGAAGAACAGTCGGCTCGGCACGAAGGGCACGTGCCCCTGGATCTCGGCCACCGACAGCGTCCCGCGCAGGTCCACGAACGACCCGAGCGGCACGAGCCGCGCCCCTCCCGGCAGCTCGCGCTTCGACGCCTCGGCCGGCTCGGTCTTCGGGTGCGCCTGCGTGTCCACGTAGCCGACGATCCTTGCCGGGTTGCCCATGACCACGGCGCGCGCCGGCACGGGGTGCGTGACCACGGCGCCCGCGCCGACCATGGCGCGCGTACCGATCGTCATCCCCGGCAGGATCGTGGCATTCGCCCCGATGCCCGCGCCGTTCGCGATCGTGGTCACGAGCGGCGGCCGGTGCTGCTTGCTGCGCGGGCTCGGGTCGTTGGTGAAGGTGGCGTTGGGTCCGATGAAGACGTCGTCGCCAACGCGCAGCCCGTCCCACAGCTGCACGCCGCACTTCACCGTCACGCGGTCGCCGAGCACGACGTCGTTCTCCACGAACACGTGGTCGCAGATGTTGCAGTCGCGGCCGATGCGAGCCCCCGGCAGCACGTGCGCGAAGGCCCAGACGCGGGTCCCTTCCCCCACGTGCGGGCTCTCGCAGAGGCCTTGCGCGTGCACGAAAACAGACATGCCCGCAACTATAGCGGCAATGCGTAAGGCGCGTCGGGGTGGCTCGCGCCGCTAGGCGAGCGCGTCCTCGGTCTCCGCCCGGCGCGCCGACTGCTCGACCGCCTGGGTGAGCAGGTAGTCGAGCGACGGCAGCGGCTCCACCGTGAAGAAAATCTGGTACGAGAAGAGTCCCTTGGCGACGCGGATCAGCCATGCGTTGATGGCGGACCAGCGCGCGGCTCAGCCAGTTGTCGCCGAGCGCGAGCGGAAACGGCCCCGGCACGCCCTTCTGTCTCGACCACTCGGAATCCGCCTGCTCGAACAGGCGCCGGAACGACTGGAACGTGAACAGGCGCGTGTGCGTCAGATCCAGGATGCCGCGCTTGCCGTAGTTGAACTGGCCGAACAGGAGCATCAGCGCGGTTCACGAAGAAGCCGACGTTGGCGGTGCTCGCCATCAGCTTCACGCCGGCGTCATCGTCGAGCGCCTCGCGCAGCTGCTCGACGAACTCCTCGGGGATCTCAAGTGCTCGATCACGTCGAGCATCAGCACGTAGTCGTAGCGCCCGCTCGTCCAGCCGGGCGGGCCCTCGTTCAGGTCGTGCTCGCGAACTCCGTCGATCGCGACTCCGCGGCGACGGCTTGCGCGGTCGACGGCGGTCACGCGGCAGCCCTTGCTGCCGTTCGCGAGCAGCTCGGCCACTCCGCCGCCGGCGCAGCCGAGGTCCAGCACCCGCGCTACCGGCGGGGACGCGGTCGACCGCGAGCGTGTGCGGGCTCGCGTATCCGGTCTTCAGCCCGTAGTGCGCGTTACCGCGGCGCCGGCTCGGAGATTCGAAGCGCCGGTCGTAGAGCAGCCCGAGCCCCTGGGCCCGCGTTTCAGGACCGATCGCGTCACGCTGGAAGGCGTACTCGATGCCGTTCACGTGGCAGATCTCGTCGCCGTAGTAGGTCGGGATCGGCAGCTCGAGGATGCGCAGCCCGCGCGCAGGAGCTGGATGATGATCTCGGTGTCGAAGTGGAAATCGTTCGGTGTTCTGCGCGAACGGCATGCGCTTGCAGGGCCGCGACCGAATACACCCGGTAGCCGGAGTGAAACTCGCGTCAGCGAGTGCGAAGCATCCAGTTCTGGAACGTGGTGAGGATCTGTTTCCCGACGAACTTGTAGAGCGGCATGCCGCCCCGCAGCGCCGCGCCCCGCTCCATCATCCGCGAGCCGAAGACGGCATCCGCCTCGCCGTCGCGCAAGGGCCGCACGAGCTCGGGGAGCTTCTCGGGCGCGTACTGCCCGTCGCCGTGGACGAGCGCGACGAAGTCGAAGCCGCGCTCGAGGGCGTAATGGTAGCCGATCTTCTGGTTCCCGCCGTACCCCTGGTTCACGGGGTTGAAAAGCACGTGGAGCGGGAACGGGAGCTGGCCGCGCTCGAGAGGCGCCTCGGCCGGCTCGAAGGTCTCGTCGCCGGACGCGTCGTCGACGACCAGGACCTCGACCTCGTAGTCCGCCGCCGATGCCGGCGGTCACGCGCGTCAAGACCGAGGCTATGGTGCGCTCGGCGTTGTACGCGACGACCAGGATCAGGAGGCGGGGACGTTCGGCTCCGCCAGGGCTCTTCATGACGGCGTCGGTCCTCCGAACTCACCGCGTGCGCGCGTCAGAGCGCACCCAGCTGCCTCCAGCAGGCCCATCAGGAGGACAAGGAGCGAAACTTCGGAGACGTTATCATAGGCGAGCCCCACGAAGTAGAAGAGGCTGGTCAGGCCGACATACGTCGCGAAGAGCGCCGCCGCGGCCCAGCCTACCGTTCGCCGGGCGCCCCCCCGCCGATGCATTGCGATGAGCCCAGCACGCACAGCAGTCGATAGAGCGGGTTCGGCACTCCCGGGTAGGCCCGAGCGCTCGTGACTGTCGTACCCAGAACCGATTCGCGGAGGCGGCCGAAGAACGAAACGCGCCACAAAACCGGGATCCCCTCGCAGGACCTCGAGGTACTCGCGCCGCGCGGCCTCGTCATGCGAGCCGTAGTCCTCGGTCCGGATCACGACGCCGTACTTGTCATGGATCCGACGGAACACGGACTCGTCGCTCAGCTCAAACCCGTAGCGGTTCGGGTAGTAACCGAGGCCGACGAGCGCGACATGCCAGGTGGCGCGCGTAGACAGGGTTAGCGTGCCCCGCGCCAGCGAGGACCGGGCCACCTGCGGGGCCGCGAGGAACACGAAGATCGCAAGAGCCGGCACCAGCTTCCGGCGGAGTTCGCGCGACGCGGCGCAGGTCAGGAAGAACACGGCGCTCAGGGGCCACCAGGAAGCCCTGACCCAGACCGCGAGGCCGAGCACGGCGCCGGCTCTGAGAGCCGGCTCGCTGGCCCGCCGGTCATCCTCGAGCGCCATCAGCAGGCCGCCGAGGACGGCGAAGCCGATCGGAACATCCCAGTAGTAGTAGAGCGGCACGCTGACGAGGCGTACGAAGACCGCGTTCGCCACGTAGGCGCAGGCGGCCACGAGGCCCAGCGGCGCGCACCAGCGGGAGAACAGGAACCAGACCGCTGCGATGCTCAAGAAGTCGAACGCGAGCTGGAGCGCCAGGACCCGCAGGTAGTCGTCCGGTAGGACCGGGAACAGCAGGCGTCCGAGCTCGACCACAAAGCCGTAGCCGACGTCGAGGGCGTAGTAGTCCACAAGCTGCGGCGTTCCGCTCGAGCGGCCGGGGTACTCGGCGAAGACGTCGCCGCGAGACGTGTACTCGCGGTAGAGCGCAAGATCGAGCTGGCCGATCCTGGCCTCCTCCAGCGCCACTGCGATCCCGTGGAAGATGTAATAGGCGGACGGGACGGTTGGCTTGGCTGGCTGCTGATAGACACGGACTGTCAGGATCCGGGTGTTGGCCCACAGCAGGACCAGCACGATCGCGGCGGCGACGAGCAGCCGACCGGAGCCGAGCCACGCGATCAGGGCTTCGAGCCGGCTGAGACTCGCCCTGCCGTCATCCCGAGGAAGCGGGGCGCCGCATCTTGCGCACGAGCCTACTACGAGCGCGCGTTATCATGCGCGGATGCCGGCGCCCGACCTCGTGCGTCTCGTGGGACGTGCGCTGCGCAAGCCGCCCAGAGTCGTCGTGGGCCGCCTCGTCCAGGAGGCGCGGGCCCGCGTGGACGGCCACCTCGGCCCCTGGCGCGCGCGCCGCTTCGACGGCAGCAGCCTGCTGCGGGAGTGCGGCGAGCGCGACCTCGACGCGCTGTGGCAGCGGCTGGCGCGGCTCCGTACCCGGCGCACACCGAGCGGCGTCGACCCGGCGGCCTACACGCGCCTCTGCCCCGGCGACGACGAGCGGATCCGGCGCGCCGCCGAGGACGCCCTCGCCCACCGCGTCCGGCTGCTCGGCTCCGACCTCGTGGATCTCGGACCTCGCATCGACTGGCTGCGCGACTTCAAGTCCGGCGTGCGCTGGCCGCCCGGACCGTCCCACGCCATCGCGTACGTGAACCCGCGCGACCACAGCGACGTGAAGGTCCCGTGGGAGCTCTCGCGGCTGCAGTGGCTGATGCCGGCGGGACAGGCCTACCTCCTCGACGGCGACGAGCGCTACGCCGAGGCTGTGCGCGACGTGCTCGAGAGCTGGATCGCCGCCAACCCGTACGCGGGCACCGTCAACTGGTCCTGCACGATGGAGGCCGCGCTGCGCATCCTGAGCTGGACCTGGCTCTTCCGCGTCTTCCACGCCAGCCGCGCGTGGGCGGACGCCGGCTTTCGCGAGCGCTTCCTGTGCGCGCTCTACCTGCACGGCGACTTCACCGAGCGCCATCTCGAGTACTCGGACGTGAACGGCAATCACTGCACGGCCGATGCCGCCGGGCTGATGTTTGCCGGGCTCTTCTTCCGGCCGCCGCCCCGGGCCGACCGCTGGCTCTTGCGGGGCTGGTCGCTGCTGTGCGACGAGCTTCCGCGCCAGGTCTTCCCTGACGGCGTCGACTTCGAGGCGTCGGTCGCCTACCACCGCCTGGTCGCCGAGCTCTTCCTGCTGCCGGCGCTCTACCGCCGGGCGCTCGCACTCGACGTGCCCGCGGCCTATCGCGAGCGCCTGGTCGCGATGGCCGCCTTCGCGGCGGCCTACTCGCGGCAGGACGGCGGCGCGCCCTATTGGGGCGACGCGGACGACGCGCGAGCGCTGCCGCTCGGCGGCCAGCCGCTCGACGACCACCGCTACCTGGCCGGCCTGGTCGGCGCCGCCTTCGACGTTGCGGAGCTCCGCGAGTCGTCGGCGGGCAGCCGCAGCGAGGCGTTCTGGCTGCTCGGCCCCGCGGCGGCCGAGCTTGCCCGAGTGCGAGCGGCCGCCGCGTCCGCCCGGCTCGCGCGCCTTCCGGGACGGCGGCTTCTACGTGATGCGCAACGCGGTCGACCACGTCTTCGTCGACTGCGGACCCGTCGGCCTCGCCGGCCGCGGCGGCCACGGCCACAACGACTGCCTGGCGTTCGAGGCCGCGCTCGACGGCGTGCAGCTCGTCACCGACTGCGGCTTGTTCGTATACACGGCGTCGTTCGCGGAGCGCAACCACTTTCGCTCGACCGCGTACCACAACACTCCGCTGGTCGACGGCGCGGAGATCAACCGGATCGATCCGAAGCTGCTCTGGCTGTTGCACTACGACGCCCGGCCCGATCCGCGCCGGTTCGAGACCGGCTCCGATCGAGACGTCTTCGAGGGCGCCCACCCGGGCTACGCACCGCCTCCATCGCCGGTCGCCCCCGTCCGCACGATCAAGCTCGATCACGCCCGGCACGCGCTCGAGGTCCGCGACGCCTTCGAGGGCGCGGGCCGCCACCGCATCGAGATCCCGCTGCACCTCGCGACCGGGGTCGAGGCCAGGCAGAGCGAACCCGGCGTCGTCGAGCTGCGCTGCGGCTCGCGTCGCTTCCGCCTGGACTGGCAGCCGGTCGCGGCGTGGTCGCTCGAGATCGGGACGGGCCGCGTCTCGCCGAGCTACGGCATAGCCCTCCCGATCGTTCGCCTGCTCTGGCGACGCGACGGCCCGCTCGAGCCCGCCTCTCGTGGTACGCATCGCGCCCGCGGAGGGCGTTTGACGGGCGTCGAGCGCGCGGCTCCGACCGTGCTCGCGCTCGCTGCGCTCGCCGCAGCAGCCTTGGGCGCCGTGGTCTGGCCGCGGCTGTTCGACTCGACGCCCGCGGGCGTCGGCCGTCTTGCCGCCGCGCGCTGCGAGGCGCTGCCCCCGTCGAGCTGCCAGGTGAAGCTGCTGACGCTCGGCCCGGGCCGCTTCTGGGTGGAAGCAACGGCGCCAGGAGCGAACGCGCTCGAGCTCGAGTTCGATTTGCCGCCGTCCGCTTCCCCGCCGCGGGCGCTGCTGCTCGGAGCCAGCGCCGACGCGCTCGCGGTCGCCGTCGCACGCTCCCCGGACGCATCGACCTGGCAGGACGTCGAGACTCGCGAGAGCGGCGGCGGCGGCGCGCGCCGGCGCGTCGTCGAGCTCCCGCCGGGGCCAGAGCGGCGGACGGCTGCGAGTCCGGCTCGTGCGCGAAGGGGACGCGAGCGAGCTCCTGCGCGTCGAG
Source organism: uncultured Acidobacteriota bacterium (assembly GCA_963740655.1). Lineage (GTDB taxonomy): Bacteria > Acidobacteriota > Vicinamibacteria > Fen-336 > Fen-336 > DATBSL01. The sequence goes on along the minus strand of CAVUFF010000005.1, from coordinate 95,880 downwards.
GAGGTTGGCCTCTTCGCGTCCGCGTCGGGACTCGCGACCGACGCGCGCGGCTTCCTGCGCTCGCTGCCGGACCGCCGGCTCTATTACGGCCTGCTGCCGCGGGCCTGCCTCTGGCTCGCGGCGCTCGGCGTCGCCGCGGCATTCGGCCTGCGCCAGGGCCACGCCCGCTCGGATCCTGCCCGCGTTCGTCTTCTGCCTGACGCTGGCCGCGGCGTGCCTCGCGCTCTACGCCGAGCACAACCCCTACTGGTATCACGCCCGCGACCTGCGCGTGCTCTTGGCCTCAGGGCCGCTCCAGGAGGGAGTCGGCGCCAACCTCAACTACGGCATGTACCTCGGTTCGCGGCTGCTCGCCGGCCAGGGGCTCACGTTCGGCCCGGGCTGGGTCCCGTGGGAGCGCATGCCCGGCTACGGCTTCTTCGGCGCGCTCGCGGGCATCCTGTCCGGCTGCACGACCGACCTCTTCGCGATCGGCCTCGTCTCGATCCGGCTCCACGTGCTGCTGCTGGCCGCCGCCAACGCGGCCTTCGCGGCCGCGGCGCTCCGCGTCATGAGACCGGGCCGCGGTCGCCGCCGCCGCCGCGCTCGTCGCGTTCATGCCCAACCAGCTCGCCAATACCCAGGCCGACTCGATCATGGTCGCCGTCTACCTGCTGACTGCAGCGGCGCTGTGCCTCTACCTCGAGCGCGAGCGCAGCGTCGGTTGGCCGCCCTTCGGCTACCACCTGCTCGTGCACCTGGCGTTCGCGCTCTGGTTCCTGATGCGGCCCGACGGCGTCGTCGGCTGGGCGGCGCTGTCGTTGATCCTGTACTGGCGCGCGTCGCGCTACGCACTGCTTCCGGCCGCACTCTACGTTGCGATCGGGACCTCGTGGGGGGTCTACAAGGGCCGCTACACTGGCGAGTTCTCGATGACGACCAACACCGTCGGGGACAATGCCTGGATCGGCCTCTGGCAGGTGCCGAGCCAGTTCCGCTGGCAGACCGCCGACGCCGAGCTACTTCGAGTGGGTCCGAAAGGTCGGCGTCCCCGCGACCTCGAAGCGCGCGTCCGATCGCGCGCTGCGCGAGGTGGCGCGCTTCGTCCTCGACCTACCCGGTCTACGTGAGCCCACCTCGTGCTCCACAAGCCTCCTGGACTTCTTCGACGTCAACGTCTTCAACGGCGTGCTGAGCTTTCCCCACGTCGTCTACGAGAGGCTGCGCGGCCCCGCGGTCTGGGCGCTGATGGGCATGGTCGCGCTCTCGCATGCTGCTTCCGCACGATGCCCGCCGGACGCTCTTCCTTGGCTGGCCGCTCTTCTTCAACCTGCCTCTCTTCCTCGTCTTCTTCTCGGACGGGATGCGCCACGTCGCTCCCTGCTCGGCCGCGCTGCTGGTGACGGCGGTACCCGCCCTTCTCGAGCGCGCGCTTCTACAGGGCGGCGCTCGCGCGCTGGGGGCGCACCCTGGCGGTGGGCGCGATAGTCCTGGTGCTCTGGCCCGCCGCCCACTGGGCCGACCGGGCCATCCTCGCCTCGGACGCGCTGGCGCTACTGGACGCCGTTCCTGGACCCCGCGCCCTTCGCCTGGTACCTGCGCTGAGCCGCGCCGACCTCGCTCCTCCCGTATGATTCGCGGTGGCGTCCCTCCCAGGGCCGCCGGCCATGCACGACGAACTCTCGCCGACGATCTCGGCGGCCGCGGCCTTCGCGCTCGCGCTGCTGCTCACGCCCGCGCTACGAGCGTTGGCGCGGCGCTTCGGCCTGCTCGACCGCCCGAACCCACGCTCGTCCCACCGGACGGTCGGTCCCGCGCGCGGGCGGCGTGGCGGTCGCCGTGGCGGCGCTCGCCGCTCTGTTCCTGACGCCTGCATTCTGGAGCAGCGCTGCAGCAACGGTGCTCTTAGGCGCGGTCGCGCTCGGCGCGCTCGGCCTCGCCGACGACCGCTTCGGGCTCTCCGCCGCCGTCCGGATAGCCGCACAGCTGGGGATCGCTCTCGTCCTCGTCGCCCGCGTGGGACCGCCCGAGCGGCTGCCGCTGCCCACGCCTTTCGACCTCGCTCTCGGGTCGCTCGGCGCCCCTTTGGCTGTGGCCTGGATCGTGACGGTCGTGAATTTCTTCAACTTCCTCGACGGGATCGACGGGCTCGCGGCGCTACAGGCGACGATCACGGCCATGGGCATCGCGCTCGCCTCGTGGGAGGCCGGCGCCGTGCTGCTGGCGGCCGCGGTCGCTGGAGCGGCGGCGGGCTTCCTGCCCTTCAATTGGTCGCCTGCGAGCATCTTCCTGGGCGACGTGGGCAGCTACTTCCTGGGCGGCGTGCTCGCGGCGCTGCCGCTCACGGCCGCGCCCGAAGCGCGCTCGAGCGCCATGCTGCTGGTGGCGCTCAGCCTCTGGCTCTTCCTGGCGGACGCCGGCTTGACGCTGGCGCGACGCGCGGCCCGTGGCGAGCGCGTTTAGGAAGCGCACCGCGAGCATCTCTACCAGGACCTGGCGGTGCGCTTCGGGCATGCGCGCGTCACCCTCGCGCTCGCGGCGGGGTCGGCGCTGCTGACGGCGATCGGGGTCTCGATCTGGCGCAGCGGCCGCGTGGGCGCCGCCTGGATCGCGCTCGCGCTGGCGCTTCTGTTCTTCGCGGGCGAGTTCCACGCCACGCGCCGGGTGCGCGCGGCATGACCAGCGCCTGGCGCTTCCGCGCTCCCGCGTGGTTCGGCGGCGCCCGCCGCCTGCTGCTGATCCTCGGTCTCGACGCGCTGCTGATCACGCTGTCGATCTACGCGGCCTACCTCCTGCGCTTCGAGGGCGCAATCTGGCCCGAGTATCGGGCAGATCTTTTGGCGCTTCCTGCCCGCTCTTTCTCGCGATCCGCCTCTCGCTGCACCTCGCGTTGGGGCTCCACCGCTGGTCGTTCCGGCTCTCCGGCCTGCACGAGGCCCTGCGCGTCGTGACCGCCACGCTCGCCGGCACTGCGGTCTTCGTGGCGGTCTTCTACTTCCTGCAGACGCCGGGCCCGCCGCGCTCGGTGCTGGTGATGGAGTTCTTCCTGACCGCGAGCCTGGTGGGCACCTTCCGCTTCTCGCCGCGCTTCGCCCAGACCTGGCTGCTCGCACAGTCGCGCTCGCGCTCGGGCTCGCGCAAGCGCACGCTCATCGTCGGCGCCGGCTCCGCGGGCGACCTGCTGCAGCGCGACCTGCTGCGCTCGGAGGAGCACGCCTACGACGTCGTCGGCTTCGTCGACGACGATCGCCGCAAGTGGGGCCAGTGGATCGGCGGACGGCCGGTGCTCGGGCCGATCGCCGCAACTGCCCGGATCTGGCGCGCAGCCGCGACGTCGAGCAGCTGCTGTTCGCGATCCCGCGCATGCCCGCGGCGACGCCTGCGCGAGATCCTGGCCGCCTGCGCCGAGCTCAAGCTCAGCTACAAGATCCTGCCCGTCTCGTTCGCCTACCTGAACGACCGCGCGGACGCCTCGATGCTCGCCGACCTCTCGCCCGACCACCTGCTGCCGCGCCACGAGGTGCGCTTCGACGACGAGCGAGACGCGACGCGCTCGTGCGCGGCCGGCGCATCCTGGTCACCGGAGCCGCGGCTCGATCGGCAGCGAGGCCTGCCGGCAGATCGCCGCCCACGCGCCGGCACGGCTGGTGCTCGCCGACATCGACGAGAACAACCTCTACTTCCTGTACCGGCACCTGCTCCACAGCTACCCGCGAGCTCCCGGTCGAGGCGCAGGTGATCGACATCCGCGACGAGGCGCGGGTCGAGCAGCTGCTGCGCGAGTTCCGGCCGCAGGACCTGGTTCACGCCGCCGCGCACAAGCACGTGCCGCTGATGGAGTACGCGCCCGAGGAGGCGGTCAAGAACAACGTGATCGGCTGCCTGAACGTGCTCGAGGCGGCCGACCGGCTGCGGGTCGAGCGCTTCGTGCTCGTCTCGACCGACAAGGCCGTCAATCCGGCGAGCGTGATGGGCGCGACGAAGCGCGCGGCCGAGCTGCTCGTCGCAGCAGAAGGCCGCGACGTCGAAGACGCGCTTCAGCACGGTCCGCTTCGGCAACGTGCTCGGCAGCGCCGGCAGCGTGGTGCCGCTCTTCAAGGAGCAGATCGCGCGCGGAGGGCCCGTGACGGTCACCCACCCGGAGTGCCGCCGCTACCTCATGACGATCCCGGAGGCCGTCGGCCTGGTGCTGCTGGCCGGCCTGGGCGGCTACGGCGAGCTCCTGATCCTCGAGATGGGCGAGCCGATCCGGATCCTCGACCTCGCACGGCTGATGATCTCGCTCGCGGGCCACGTCCCCGACAAGGACATCCCGATCGTGATCACCGGGCTGCGCCCCGGCGAGAAGCTCGACGAAGAGCTGATGACCGCCGAGGAGGCGGCCCGCAGCCGCGAGGTGCGGCCCAAGGTGCGCGCGGTCGAGAGCGCACCGCCTCCGCCCGACCTGTTGGTGCGGATCGAGCGGCTGCACGCCGTGGCCAGCGTGGGCGATCGGGAGCTCGTGTTCGCCGCCCTGCGCGAGGTGGTGCCGGCTACACGCCATCGGCGACGGCCCCGCCGCGCTCACTCCCAGCGGATCGCGCTGACGGCGACCCCCAGCTCGCGCCGGTCGGATCCCGCCGGCCGGAACGTGCGCGAGACGCTCAGCCGCAGCGCGCCTGGTCGTCCCGGATCGAACCGCTTGTCCTGCGTTCCCGGGCGGCGGCAGACGATCCGCCCGACGGCCTGGCCCTCGAACCGCAGCGACACCAGCAGCGGCTCCCGCTCGAGGTCGGCGCTGCGCACGCGAAGGAGAGGCGGAAGGGCGCCGCCCCCGGAGGTTCACGATGCCGCGACATGCCATCCAGCGGAACTCGCCGCCTGGGCCGGTCTCCGGGCGATAGAAGCCCTCGTACTCCGCCTTCTCGTCGGGCAGGTAGGCCTCGGTCGAGCAGCGTCGCTTGAGGCTGCGGAAACCCTGGTCGCGCGCGTGCCGCGGCAGCGCGACGAGCAGAGGCCGCCGAGCAGGAGCGCCGCCATCCCGGCCGCGCGCGCGGCCCCGGCGGCGGCGTCGGCGAGCGTCATCGCGTAGCCGAGCTCGAGTACCACGCCCAGGAAGAAGATAACCGGAAGGTACGCCATGCCCTGGAACAGGCCGTAGAAGTGGAAGACGGCATGCCCAGCAGCACCGCGAGCCCTAGGGCGGCCGTGCGCCCAGGAACGCCCGAGCGCGCGGCGACGAGAGCCGCCGCAGCGGCCAGGCAGCCAGAGCGCGAGCCCAGCGCGCCCGTGCCGGTCAGCACCTGGAGGTAGGTGTTGTGGCTGTCGTCGAAGACCGTCTCGGTGGGATCGGCGGAGACGGCCGTGTTGACGACGCGCGCCACGCCGGAGTCGGGCCGGTCGAGCTGGGCGAGGAGGTGCATGTTGAAGCTCTCGTAGCCGAGGCCCAGAAGCGGCCGCGCCGCGCGAGCTCGAGCGCATAGGCGACCGCCACGCGCCGCGGAGACGTGAGCCCCAGACCACGATAGCCCATCTCGCGCGAGAGGCCCTCGAGCCGGCCGGGGGGCGCGGGCGCCCGTCGACGGGCCCTTGGCGGGCCAAGGCGCCGGAGGCCGAGGAGCGCGAGGGGCAGCGAGCGCCGCGAGCACGGCCTTGCCGAGACGGCGCTCGGGCCGCACGAGCGCGGCACCCCGAGAGCGCCGTACAAGCGCCGCCGCCGCGACGCCGCCAGCATCAGCGACCCCGGCGAGCCAGGCGGCCCGCGCCGCCCGAGAAGAAGCAGGCTGGCGGCGCAGAGCGGGAAGACGAGCGCGAACGCGAGCCGCCGCCACGCCGAGCCTCGCGCCACTCGAGCAGACGAACGGCAGCGCGCAGGCGACGAAGCAGGCGAACCAGCTGGGGTTCCCGAACGTCGACTGCAGTCGCCTGTAGCCCGCGCCGTAGAAGAGCTGCGACAGGTTGTAGCGCGCGAGCGGCAACACGCCCGGAAATCGAGCACGCCCAGCACGACGGCCGCGATCGACCGCCGCGGCGACGCCGCGGACGAGCCGTCGGAAGAGCGCGCCGCGCGTCCGGTTGAAGCGCCACGAGACCCGGCGAAGACCAGAACAGCCACAGCCGGTCGACCGAGGCGATCGGGTAGAGCGGGTCCTTCGGGAACGCCGAGACGAGCGCGCGGCCGATGCCGGCGCCCTCGAGGAACAGGCGGTGCTCGAGGACGCGAGCCGGCAGGAGCAGCAGCGAGAGCGACGCGAGCGCCGCGTAGACCGCGAGCAGACCGAGCGGCCAAGGCGAGCGCGCCTCGGCCGTGGCGCCGCCGCGCCACAGGCGGACGAGCATCACGAGCGCCAGCACCGTGATGCCGAGCTCGAGCAGCTGGCTCGAGAGCCGGTACGAGTGGAAGCCGAAGAGGAAGAGCGACGACGCGAGGAGCTGCAGCAGCCACCTGAGCGCCGCCGGCCGTGCGACACCGGCGACCACGACGAGCCCGAGCGCACAAAGCGCCAGGCTCGCCGCGAGGTTTCCGCCGCAGCCCGCGTGGAACGCCTGGGCGCGCACCGCGAGGTTCAGAAGCAGGAAGCCGCCCACGCACGCCAGCGCGGCCGAGGCGAGGTGGCCTCGCACGCCGCGGCCCGACGTCGCCGCGCTCACGGGCACGAGCTCGGGACTCCCGGAAGGCGCCGGTCTAGCGCGAGGACGCCGTCGGAGTACACCAGCCGATACACCCGGACGGTGCCCGAGTAAGGCGGCGGGAGCACCGCTTTTCGCTCGCGCGTGACCTCGATCCCGGGCAGGTCCGGGTATTTCCGCAGGAAATCGTAGAAGGGCTGCATCGTGCTGTAGTCCGCGTCCCAGGCGACCACCCACATGGGCTCGAGATACGCGAGCGCCATCGCGTCACAGAGCGATGGCGAGCTCACGTTCTCGAGCGCCTGCGGGCCCCAGAGCCCCCGAAGGCCGTCCCGGAAGCCGTGGCTCCAGCGCGCCTTCACGTAGTTCGGAGCGGGCTGCGCGAGCACGTCGAACGTCCGTCTCAGGTGGAAGCCGAAGGGAGAGGGCACCAGGACGCGATCTCCGTGGTGCGCCCCGGACTCCAGCAGGACGTACGAGAGCGCTCCTTGAAGGCGTGCGAACGGCAAGGGATGTCCGAGCAGGCGCTCGCGAAAGCGGGTCCCCTCTCGGGCCACGGCCAGAAGCAGCACCGCGGTCGCAGCGACGCGAGCCACCACGACACCGCGCCGCCAGGCGGCCCCATCTTGCCAGCTCGAGCTGAACGCGAGCAGCGCCTCGGCCACGAGCGCGAGCGCCAGATACAGCGTCGGTTCGTAGAGAACCCGATACGAGATCACGAATGTCTTCAAGCACAGGAAGTGAACTGCGAAGAAGAGACCATAGACTCCCGCGAAGAAGCGCGCCGCGCGCGCGAACGGCGCATCCGTGAACGCCGGAAGCGCCAGCGCCACGAACACTGCCACCCAGAGCACGGCCGGGCCCGCGTGAGTGCCGATGAACTCGGCAGCTCGGTCGCGCAGCGCTCCGAATCCCCCCTGCCTCGCCATTGCCACCACTCGCACGAGCTCGACGTTCCCCCGAGCAAGGGCGAGCTGCCCTGTGATGTTGCCTGGCGAATCGGTCAAGACGAAGTAGCCGAAGATCGTCGGCAGCGCGAGGTACGGCAGGAATCCGATCCCGAGCGTGCGCGCCGGCGTCCCGCGCACGACGCTCAGGGCCGAGGTCAACACGAGCGCGAGTGCGAAGAAGACCACGGAGGTGTGGGACAGCATCCCGGCCGTGAGCGCGGCGCTCATCGCGAAGAGCACGAGCGGCCGGTGCCGGCCCTCGCCCACCCAGAGCCAGAGCGCCATCACAGCGAGCGTCAGGCAGCAGCCGGCTGTCATCTCTGGCCGCCCGCGACGCGCGGCGTCGACGACGCGCGAGTCGCTGACGAGAGTGAGCAGGAAGGCGGCCGCGCCCAGGAAGGCCCCGCGCCGCAGCAGGAACAGGCAGCCGACGGCAGAGAGCAGAGCGAAGTGGAACGTGTTGGCGAGCGGTATCGACTCCGCGCCGTCCCCGAACAGGCGAATCAGCACCGCGTGGACGCTGGCGTAGTAGTAGACGATCAGGTTGTAGGTGCGGTTTGCGACGTTCAGGCCCGGCCCCAGCAGCGGCGAGCCGAAGCTGCCGCGCTCGGCGAGGTCGAAGGACGGATAGGTGTACTCGAAGTCGTCGTGCTCGAGCGCCGGCTGGATGCCGAGCCGGAACGCGTAGCCCCCGAACAGGGTGAGGAAGACCACGGGAGCGGCGGCCCAGGCGATCCAGCGCATCGATCAGCTCGAATCCTCGACGGTTCACGCCAAAGGCGCAAGCGCGCACGCGGCCGGGGAGGCCATGCAGCGTGTGGTAGGCTGCTCGACCGGTCCCGCATGCCCGATCCCGCGAGTTCGGAAGCGCTCGTCGTCTCGGCGACCGCGGCGACGGCCGGGATGCGGTCGTTCTTCGGGGAGCGGTTCGGGGGCGCGGTCGCGTTCGCCGACCTCGCGGGGCTGCGCCGCGCCGGCCTGGCGACGCTGCGGCGCTGGCGGCCGCGTTACGCCGTGGCCACGGGAAACGCCGAGGAGCTGCCGCTCTTCCAGGACTACCTGGTGGTGCTCGCGTTCTTGGTCAGGGCCGGGCGTCGCGAGCGCCAGCTGCCGGGCGAGGCTCCGCAGCAGCTGGGCGGGCTCGACTTCGCGCGCGCGGCTCTACGCGTCGCGGCGGCGCTCGTCAAGGGACTGGCCGCGCTCGCCCTCAACCAGAGCTGTGCGCGGCGGCTGGGGCGGACGCGGTTTCGTTCCCTGCCTCCGACCGGCGCGACGCGATGCCTCTACCTCAAGCCGACGCTCAGCTTCGGGGCCAGCGTGGGCGGCTCGGTCGCCCACGTCGCCGGCGTGGCCAACGCGCTCACGCGCGCGGGCGTGGCGCTGCGGCTGCTGAGCGCCCACGAACAGCCCCTCGTCGCTCCCGCGGCGCGCCAGCGCGTGGTGCCGCCGCGCTTCGTGATCTCGTTTCCCTTCGAAATGAACGCGCACCGCTACCAGGGCAGCCTTCGTCGAGGCCGCCCGCGCCGAGGCGCGCGAACACCGGCCGGACTTCCTCTACCAGCGCTACGCGCTCAACGACCTGTCGGGGGTGCTGCTGCGCGAGGAGCTCGGGGTCCCGCTCGTTCTGGAATTCAACGGCTCGGAGGTCTGGGCCCAGCGCCACTGGGGCGAGCGCCTGCGCTTCGAGACGCTGGCCGCGGCGATCGAGCGTGCGAACCTGCGGCACGCGGACCTGGTCGTGGTCGTCTCACAGCCTCTCGTTGAGCAGGCCGTCTCGCTCGGCGCCGACCCGAAACGCGTGCTGTTCTACCCGAACGGCATCGACCCTCGCGTGTTCGACCCGGCCCGTTTCGCGCCCGACGAGCGCCGTCGCGCGCGCGAGTCGCTCGGAGTGCCGGCGGACGCGACGCTCCTCACGTTCGTCGGCACCTTCGGCACCTGGCACGGGACGGACGTGCTCGCCGCCGCGATCAGGAAGCTCCTCGACACCGACCGCAGCTGGCTCGAGCGACGCAGCGTGCACCTCCTCTACGTGGGCGACGGGGCCCTCGCTCCGAGGGTGCGTGAACTCCTCGGCCCTGGCGCCGGCGCGCCGTTCGTCACACTCGCTGGCATCCGCCCGCAGGCCGAGACGCCGCTCACGCTCGCCGCCTCGGACGTGCTGCTGTCGCCGCACGTCCCGAACCCCGACGGCACGCCGTTCTTCGGCAGCCCGACGAAGCTCTTCGAGTACATGGCGATGGCGAAGCCGATCGTCGCCTCGGAACTCGACCAGATCGGCTGGGTACTGAAAGGCTGGCGGCCTGGAGAGGCTCCGCCTGCCAAGGGCGAGGCAGGACGCGTGCGGGCGGCCGTGTTCGTCGAGCCGGGGAGCGTGGACGCCCTCGTCGCCGGCCTCCGCAAGGCGGTGGAGATGCCTCCAGCCGAGCGCGACGCGCTCGGCGCCGAGGCACGCCGGCTGGTCACGCAGTCGTTCACCTGGGACCGCAACGTCGCGGCCGTGCTCGACAGGCTGCGCCGGACGGCGGCGGGATCATGAGGCGCGGCGCCCTCTGGTCCGCCGGCCTCGCGCTCGTGGTCGCCGGGCTGTGGTGCGTCGTGACCGGACGGACGAGCCGCGAGGCGTGGCAGGTCCCCGTCGAGTACTCGGACGACGCGCTCTTCACGCTCGGGACGCTCCGCGCGGCGCAGCAGGGCGACCTGACGCCGTTCGGCCGTGATCACGGTGCCCGCCCTCGGCGCGCCCTACGAGGCGAGCTGGAACGACTTCCTGAGACAGCACAAGCTGCAGTACGCGCTCGCCGGCGCGGCCGCGAGGGTGCTCGGCTTGTTCCCCGCCGCGAACCTCCTGGTGCTCCTGGCCGCGGTTCTCGCCGCGCTATCGTTCTTCGCCGTCAGCCGTCACGCCGGCGCGCGCTTGGAATGGGCGCTCGCCGGCAGCCTGGCGTTCGCACTCTCGCCCTTCTTTTTCTACCGCTCGCTCACCCATCTGACGCTCGCCAACGACTGGCCGATCCCGCTCGCGATCCTGGTGGTCTCGTGGGCGTTCGGGCGGCGCGGAGTCGTGCCCGGCACGCGCCGTTTCTGGGTGGCCGCTCCGATCGCGATCGTGGCTGGCCTGCACAACATCTACTTCGCGGCGCTCTTCGCCCAGTTCCTCGGGCTCGCGTTCCTCGCCCAATGGCTGCTGCGCCGCTCGCTGGCGCGCCGCGCTCGGTACGCTCGCGATCCTGGCGCTGCTCCTGGGCGCGGTGCTCGCAGACAACGCGAACCTCCTGCTCCAGCGCGCGAGCCAGGGGCCGACCCACGCGTTCGTGCCGGCCTTACGGCAACCTCGAGCGCTACGCGCTCAAGCCGATCGAGCTCGTGGTTCCGATCGGGCGAGCGGCTCGATCGTGCCCGTGGCGCGCGGCGGGCATGAGCTACGTGCGGCAGGCGCTCGTGCGGGGCGAGATCGGCTCCGGCTACCTCGGTCTCGCGGGGATCGGAGCGCTCGCGGCGCTCGCTCTCGTCGCGGCGCGTGCCACGCTCGGGCGGCCTCGGCGTCCGCTGCCGGTCGCGGCGCTCGCGGTCGCCTGGATCCTCGGCTACTCCGTGGTCGGCGGCCTGAATGGCCTCCTGGGCCTGACGGGCTTCGTCTGGCTTCGGGCCGGGGGCCGAAACGTCGTCTGGATCCATGCGCTCGTGCTGCTCTGGGCCGCGAGCGCGGTCTCGCGCTCGGCGCTCGCCCGGCACCGCGCTACGAGCGTCGCCGCGGCGGCGGTCGTGGGGGTGCTGACGCTTGCCGATCAGCTTCCGCCCCGCAGGAGCCTGGCTTCCATCCGCGACCAGGGCGCGCACGTCGCTTCAGACGCGAGCCTCGTGCGCTCGCTCGAGGCCGCGCTGCCCACGGGAGCCATGCTGTTCCAGCTGCCGGCCGTCGATTATCCCGAGGGCCAGCGGCTTCAGAGCTCCGGCGACTACGAGCACCTCCGTCCCTACCTGCACGCCGACCGGCTGCGCTTCAGCTACGGCTCGGACAAGGGACGGCAGCGCGAGGCGTGGCAGCGGCGTGTTGAAGCGCTCGAGCCCGCCGCGATGGCGGCGGCGCTCGAGCGGATCGGCTTCGCCGGCGTGCTCGTCAACCGCAAGGCCTACGCCGACGGCGGCGCGGAGCTACGCGACGGTCTGGCGCAGGCGGGCCGTCAGGAGGCCTGGGAGAGCGCGGACCGCGACTTCCTCTTCGTGCGGCTGCAGCCGGGGACGAACCCGGAGCCGCCGGAGCGCGTCGTGCCGCCCAAACCCGGAGGTGCCGACCGGTGACGGCGGTGGGCTCGCTCCTCGCCACCGCGGCGCTTGCGCTTTGCGCACTCTTCCTGGCGCGCGCGTTCGTGGGCGCGTTCGGCGCCGACCTGCTGCAGCGGTTCGACCCGGCCAGCACCGCCGGCTCGCTCGTCCTCGGCGGCGCGCTGCTGACGCTCTCGAGCGTCGGCCTGTCGGGCGTCGGGCTTCCCGCGCCCGAGGTGCTGCGGCTGCTGCCGGCTCTGGTGCTCGCGCTTCTGTGGCTTGCCTGGACGCGTCGCCGGCTCGACGTGTTCCGCCCGGTCGTCGGCGGCGCGACTGGCTGGCGCTCGCGTGCCGGCCGGCCTCTGCGCGTTCGTCTCGCACCTGCCGGTGCTGCGCACGGACGGCTTCTCGATCGGGAACGACACCTACACCTACAGCGCGTTCAGCGAATGGCTGCAGTACCATGGCTTCTCCGAGACCTGCGCGCTCGACCCGTTCTCGCCGGTCACAGGAATCCCGTGGCTCTGGCAGAGCCAGCACTACGACCTCGGGATCGCCCACCTGCTGGCTCTCGTGCAGGCCGCGATGCGAGCGCCCGTGGCCCTCCTCGCCTTCCCGGCGACCGCGGCGTTCGGCATGGTTACGCTCGCTTCCGCGATTTTCCTCGTCGCGCGACAGTCGCTGCGCCTCGGCGCGACGGGCGCCGGCGCCGTCGCGCTCGTCTTCGCTCTCGTGCCGCACGCTCTCTACTGGGGCCACCACAACGGCTTCCTGCAGCAGACCTACGCCCTCGGCGTCCTGCTGCTTGGTACGCTGCTGCTCACCCGCGGGCTGCGGCCGCGGCGGCTGCACCTCCGCGACGCCCTTCTGGTCGCCCTCCCGTTCGTCTTCCTGCTGATCGTCTATCTGCCACTGCTCCCGGCGCTCGGCGTCGCCGCGGCGGTGACCCTCGCCCGAGCGGCGCTTCGGGCGCGGCGCTTCGGCGGCGTCGCGAGCCTCGCGGCCTTCGTCGCGGTCGCCTGCGCCAGCTTCGTGCTGCTGGGGCTGCGCGACCTCGTGGGCGTGGCGCTGCGGCTCCACAACTTCATGACCGACGCCGCCGGCGGCCACGTGCCCTACGGCCCGCTCGAGTTCCTCCAGTTCGGGCTGGGCGTGCGGATCCTTGCGCCGGGCTGGTCGAGCGTCGAGGTCGTGCCAGGAACGCTGCTCAACCGCCTGCTCTCCCCCCTTGTCCTCGCGCTCGCGCTCCTCGGCATGGCCCTGGCCCTGCGGCGCGCGCCGAGCCGGGCGCTCGGGGCGAGCTTCGCTCTGCTACTGCTGGCCATCGGCTACTACGCCGGGTTCGTCGCCGACCCGTGGACGCACAGCCGCGGTCACACCTGGAACATCTTCAAGCTCTGCCAGTGGTCGCTGCCGTTCCTGCTGCTCGCCGCCGCGCTCGGCGTGCGCGCGCTCGCGCGTCACGCCGGGCGGGCGCGCGGCCTGCTGACGACCCTCGCCGTGCTCGTGCCGCTCACCCTCGCGCCGGCGCACTGGGCCTGGAGCCAGACGCTCGGCCAGACGATGCGCGAGATCCTCCCCGACACGACGCCCATGCGGAACCTGCCCGCGCTCAAACGGCGCGTGCTCGAGCAGCCGGCCGGCACGCTGCTCGTGGTCGGGCGCCCGGCGAACGCGAACCGCTGGCTCGCAGCCTATACCGGGCTGCTGGCGTACCCGCGCGCGATCGTCGGCGACTGGGTCGACAGCGCGTCGATCTCGAACCACCCGGTCTACGGCGAGGCCCTCTACGAGCAGGCGCTCGCCCGCCGCGACGACGGCCGCTTCGTGCCGCTCGTCGCGGGACTGCCACCGATCGAGCAGCCTGGGACGGAGCGGCTGGGGTTCGGATACGCGCGGCTGCGGCAGCCCGTCGGGCTGACGCTGCTGCACGTCGTCAACCCGTCGGGCGTTCGCCGGGACGACGCGACCGGCGCCCTTTCGTTCGCGATCGGCGAGGGCCGCACCAAGCTCGTGGTCCTCGCGCCGGCGCCGCTCCGCGCGATGCTCGCGCTGCGGCTCTCGCCCTATCCCGGCCGGCCGGGCACCCGGCTTGTCGTCTACCTCGCGCGGGAGGACTACAGCCACCGCAGCGTCCGGCTGGCGGCCGCCGAGAGCGCCGTCGCCACAGTTCCGCTCGCAGGAGACACGGAGCCCGCGATCCCGCTCGACCTGACCGGCGGGCTCAGCACGGTCGTGCTGGTGCTGGATGAGGGCCGGGGCGAGCGCGCCGCCCGCGAGCCGGTCATCGTGACGGGGCTGCGCTTGGTCGCTTCCGCGCGCGAAAGGTAGACTGCTCGCGGCCATGAATGTCCCGATCGTCGACCTGCGCGCCCAGTACCAGCGCATCCAGCCGGAGGTCGACGAGGCGATCGCGCGCGTGGTCGCGAGCACGCGGTTCATCGGCGGCGAGGAGTGCCGGCTGTTCGAGCAGGAGTTCGCGGCCTTCTGCGGCGCGCGCCACGCCGTGGGTGTCGCGAACGGCACCGACGCGCTGACGCTGGCGCTGCGGGCGTACGGCATCGGGCCGGGCGACGAGGTGCTGACCGTCGCGAACACGTTCATCGCCACCGGCGAGGCGATCCTGCTGAACGGGGCGCGCCCGGTGTTCGTGGACGTGGACGAGGCCTCGTTCACGATGGATCCCGCGAAGATCGAGCCGGCTCTCACCCCGCGCACGAAGCTGATCCTCCTCGTCCACCTCTACGGGCACCCCGCGAACGTCGCGGCGATCGGCGCCCTGGCGGCCCGCCACGGCCTGCCCGTGCTCGAGGATGCCGCCCAGGCCCACGGCGCCGAGGCAGGCGGCCGCCGCGCGGGCAGCCTCGGCCACGCGGCCTGCTTCAGCTTCTACCCGGGCAAGAACCTGGGCGCCTACGGCGACGCCGGGATGGTGACGACGAGCGACGACGACTTCGCGGCGCGCGTGCGGCAGATCGCCAACCACGGCGGCGGGACGCACAAGTACGACAACGTCGTCCTGGGCACCAACAGCCGGCTCGACGCGCTGCAGGCCGCGGTGCTGCGCGTCAAGCTGCGGCAGCTCGAGCGCTGGACGGCCGAGCGGCTCGAGCGCGCGCTCGCCTACGACCGCCTGCTCCACGGCACGCCGGGGCTCGTGCTGCCGCGCGAGCAGGGCTGGGGCCGCTCGGCCTGGCACCTCTACACGCTGCGCGCCGAGCGGCGCGACGAGCTCCAGGCACACCTCCAGGCGCGCGGGATCGCGACCGCGCTCCACTACCCGCGGCCGATCCACCTGCAGCCGGCGATGGCCGCGGCGGGCGGCAAGCCGGGCGACCTGCCGGTCTCGGAGCGCCTGTCGCGCGAGGTGCTGCAGATCCCGCTCTACCCGGAGCTGCCGCTCGAGGCGGTCGAGCGGATCGCGCGCGAGATCCGCGCCTTCTACGGGGCGAGCTAGCCGCCGGGCGCGGCTAAGGGCCCACCACCTCGAACGCGAACACGACGCGCTCGCCGGAGCGCCCGTGCAGCCGGAACGCCACGGTGTCGGCGGCCAGCTGAGCCACCTCGCCTGCCACGACGCGCAGAGACCCCGCGCGCACGCGCAGCGCCGACAGGTCGAAGCGCCACATCCCCGCCGCCCCGCCTTCGCGCCGGCCGCCGCTGCGCGCGTCCACGAGCGTCGCCTCGAAGCGGTGCGCCCCCGGCCCGAGCGCGCTCGCGAAGGACGCCAAGCCCGCGTCCGGGAAGACCGCCTCGGTGCCGTCCACGACGACCTGGCCTCTGCCGCCCTCGAGCTGCAGTTCGCTCTGCCAGGCGACGCTGCGCGCCCCGGTCGAGGCGAAGCGGAAGCAGCCGCGGCCGACCGAGCGCACGTCGACGAAGGCCGGATCGCTCACGTTGCCGCAGTTGTCGACCGCGCGCGCCAGCAGCTTGAAGCGGTCTTCCGGGGCCGCGCCGCAGCTCGGCTGGTTCGACCACGAGACGCTGTAGGGGGCGCTCGTCGCCGTGCCGATCGCGACCTCGGCTCCGCACACGCCGCCCGGGCAGTACTGGTAGCCGAAGCGCACTTCCTTCACCCCCGAGCCGGGAGCGGGATCGCTCGCGGTCGCCACGATCGCGACCGGGTTCCCGACGGGCCCCGTCGAGGGGCTCGTGATGTTCGCGACCGGCTTCTGGTTCGGCGACTCGCACGGCATCGTCGTAGTGGTCGTGGTCACGGGCGGCAGCGTCGTCGTGGTGGTCGTGGTGGCGGTGGTCGTGGTGGTCGTCGTGGCGGTCGTGGTCGAGGTCGTGGTGGTCGTCGTGGTGGTCGGCTCGTCGCCGCCCTTCACGATCACCGCCGCGGCGCCTCCGCCGACGACGGCGACGCCGCCCGCCACCAGCAGCGGCGACAGCCCGCCGCCCGTGACGAAGCCGGCGGGCGCCGCGCCCGAGACCGAGCCGATCACGACGCTTCCCGAATCCGCGATCGGCGCGAGCGGACCCTCCGCGCAGCGGCCGTCCGCCGTCACGCGCAGCGAGCCGTCCCGGGTCCGGAACTCCGAGGAGCGGCGGTCGGTCGCCGAGATGTAGTACTCGATGCGGGCGACCTCCTTGCGGACGCGCGGCAGCAGGGCGCGGTAGCACGGCATGTCGCGCGTCATCTCGACGTAGAACCAGTCGGTCGTCCCCGCGGCGCGGAAGTAGACGCGCGCTCGCGCCAGCTGGCCGGCGGGACGGAAGCAGGCGGCGAGCCGCGAGTACTTGCCCGCCGCGACGCACGCGGGCGCCGTGTACTCGATGTCGATCACGTCCGGCTGCGCCGCGGCTTGCGGCGCCGCGGCGGGCCGGGGGGACTCCGCCGCGCGCACCGGCCCGGCGGCGAGCGACGCGAGGCCACAGGCCATGAGCCGGGCCAGGACCGCGCGACACGGGAGGAGGGGCATCGTCACGGCGGTCGAGTCGCTCGAGCGGCATTCTATGGGAACGGCCGGTGGCGAGGAAGGGCTCGGGGCCGGTGGGCGGCGGAGCCTCCGCCGTTTGCGCTCTCGAGGGTGGGGTCCTAGAATCTGCCGGGGGTCATAGCGAATGAACTTCGGCGCGGGTAGAACGCTTCGCCGGGCCTGGGTGGCCGCGGTCGTCCTCGCGCTTTCGGCGTGCGGCGGCGACGAGACGGTGCGTCCGCCCGTCGCCGTGATCACGCCGGAGCCCGTGCGCGGGGTCATCGCCCAGACCTCCTTCTCGGGCTTCCAGACGGACACCTGGGTGTCGCTCGAGATCCCGATCACGCAGAAGGGCATCGTCGACATTTCGGTGGACTGGACGTTCGACAACACGTGGATGTACGTCTACATGAGCGACACGAACTGCAGCTACTCGCAGCTCGCCGGCCGCAGCTGCCCGTTCTTCCTGATGTCCGAGACCAAGGACCCGAAGCCGCGCGTGCTCGTCACGACCTCGCTCAACTCCGGCACCTACTACCTCGTCCTGTACAACGTGCCGCGCGACCCGCTCACCGGAAACGGCAGCGACAACACCGAGGCCGTCTCGATCCAGCTCGGGTTGACGGTGTTCCCGTTCACGAACCGCGTGCCAGGCGGGGTCGGCATCGGGCGCATCCAGGTCCTCGGACCCCAGAGCTAGCCCGTGAGGGCCCTCACAGCCGGCCCGGCGTAAGATAGAAGTCTCCTTACTCGTTACCCTTCAGAGGAGGCACGCCATGCCGCTCGCCGCCTTTCTCGTGCTCGCCGCGCTCCTGCCGCAGGACGCGCCGCCCCCCGCAGCCGAGCCGCACGCCCGGCCCGCCGCCGACGCTCCCGCCTCGGCCGCGGACGCCCCCTCGGCGATCGCCGCCGGCCAGGCGGCCTTCAAGAAGCGCCATTTCAAGGCCGCCCAGGCGGACTTCGAGAAAGCACTCGCCGCCGACCCGCAGAGCGCCGCGGCCGCTTTCTACCTCGGCTATACGCACTACAAGATCGCCGAGCCGACGAAGCGGCTGACGGCGGACAAGCAGCAGGCCAAGGAGCTCTTCGCCAAGGCCTTCGCGCTCGACCCGGGCTTCACCCCCGACTGGGGCCGCACGCCGGCCCCGCCGCCGCCACCGCCCAAGCCGTGAGGGGTCCGGCGCCCGCTACTGGAGCAGGCGCTGGACGAAGGACATCTTGCTGATGTCCGAGTAGAGCACGAGGCCGATCAGCAGGAAGATCACGGCGGCGCCTGCGTTCATGATCCAGCTCTTGATGAGCGGGCTCATGTCGCGCCGCGCCACGCCCTCGACCGCCAGGATCGCGAGGTGCCCGCCGTCGAGCGGGGCGAGCGGGAACAGGTTCAGGATCCCGACCTGCAGGCTGATCACGGCGACCAGGAACAGCAGCGTGCCGGGGCCGTTGCGCGCGGCGTCGCCGGAGGCCTGCGCGATCCCGAGCGGCCCCATCATCGACTTCGGCGAGATGCGCGCCGTCACCAGGCGCCCGATCACGTCGAAGGTCTGCTTCGTCATGTCCCAGCTCCAGCGCAGCGCCTCGACGAAGGCCCCGCCCGGGCCGAACTGCTTGAGGACCGTCTTCGGGCCGATCCCGACGCGCGGTCCCGAGCTCGTGTCCTTCGGCGCGATCTTGAGCTCGAGCGTCTGCCCGTCGCGGTAGATGCGGAACGCGAGCGCCTTGCCGGCTGCGCCGCCGACGATGGGCGGGATCTCCGAGAAGCTGGTGACGGGCTTGCCGTCGATCGCGAGGATGGCGTCGTCGGTCTTGAGCCCGGCCGCCTCGGCGGGCTGGCCGGCGACCACCAGGCCGACGCGCACGAGCGGGTGGGCGCCGATCGAGCCGATCCGCTCGGCCGTGGTGGCCTCCGAGCGCAGCGTGACGTCGCGCTCGCCGCCGACACCCCGCACGTGGAGCTTGAGCGTGGTGTCGGGCCGGATCAGGATGTGGTACTGCGCGTCCTCCCAGGACGGCAGCGCCTTGTCGTCGATCGACAGGATCTCGTCGCCCGGCACGAGCCCGGCCTTCTGCGCGGGCGAGCCGGGGTCGACGGCACCGATGATCGGACGGTCGTAGCGGCTGGCCTCGACCGCGAAGCCCACCATGTAGAAGCCGGTGAGCACGCTGATCGTGAGCGCCGCGTTCATGATCGGGCCGGCGAGGTAGACGAGGAAGCGCTGCCAGCGCGGGCGCGAGACGAAGTCGCGTCCGTCGCCGCGCGCGCTCGTGTCCTCGCTCAGGTTGTCGCCGGGCTCGCCCTCGAGCTTGACGTAGCCGCCGAGCGGGATCGCCGACACGCGGCAGTCGGTGTCGCCCCACTGGAAGCCGAACAGGCGCTTGCCGAAGCCGAACGAGAAGATGAAGACGCGCATCCCGAACGCCTTGGCGGTGATCAGGTGTCCGAACTCGTGCACGAAGATGATGATGCCGAGCACGGCCACGAAAGCGAGCGAGGTCCTGAGGAAGTCCATGAGTTCCGTTTCCGATGAGCTGCGGAGCGCCGCCTAGTGGATCGCGCGCGCCACGGCGCGGCGCGCGAGGGCCTGCCGGGCGCGCTCCCTCGCCCGGCGATCGGCCGCCAGCACGTCATCGAGCGTCGCGACCGGCGCGCACGGCTCGCCCTCGAGCACCTCCTGGATCGACTCGGGGATCGCGAGAAACGGCACGCGCCCGTCGAGGAAGGCCTGCACGGCCTCCTCGTTCGCGGCGTTGAGCGCCGCGGGCGCGGTGCCGCCGAGCTCGAGCGCCCGGTACGCGAGCGAAAGGCACGGGAAGCGCTCGCGGTCGGGCGGCGCGAAGTCGAGCTGCAGCGGCTTGCCGAAGTCCATCCCAGGGATCGCGGCCTCCCACCTCTCGGGGTAGCTGAGCGCGTACTGGATCGGCATCCGCATGTCGGTGACCCCGAGCTGCGCCAGCACGGTGCCGTCCACCAGCTCCACCATCGAGTGGACGACCGACTGCGGATGGATCAGCACGTCGATGCGCGCCGCGGGGACGCCGAACAGGAAGCGCGCCTCGATCACCTCGAGCCCCTTGTTCATGAGCGTCGCGGAGTCGATCGTGATCTTGCGGCCCATGCGCCAGGTCGGATGCGCGAGCGCCTCCTCGCGCGTGATCTCGAGGAAGCTGTCGCGCGGGCGGTTGCGGAACGGGCCCCCCGAGGCGGTCAGGATCAGCCGCCGTACGTGCTCGGGACGGCGGCCGTCCAGGCACTCGTGCAGCGCGCAGTGCTCGCTGTCGATCGGCAGGATGCGCGCCCCCGTCTCCCGCGCGCGCGCCAGCATCAGCTCGCCCGCCATCACGAGCGTCTCCTTGTTGGCGAGCGCCACGTCCTTGCCGCTCTCGAGCGCGCGATAGGTGGGCACCAGGCCGACGGCACCCACCGCCGAGGCCACCACCATGCGCGCCTCGGGGTGCGTCGCCACCTCGACCATGCCCTCGGTCCCCGTGAGCGCCCGCACCGAGGAGAGGTCCACGAGCCGCCCGAGCCGCTCGCGCGCCTCCGCGTCGGCGACCGAGACGACGCGCGGCCGGTGCCGCGCGACCTGCGCGGCGAGCTCCTCGACGTTCCTGCCGGCGGCGAGGCCCGTGACCTCGAAGCGGCCCGGGAACGCGTCGACCACGCGCAGCACGTTCGCGCCGATCGAGCCCGTCGAGCCGAGGATCGCGAGGCCTTTCATGGGGAGCCGCGCGAGGCACGGCGCTCAGCGCAGATACTGGAAATAATAGTACAGGACCGGCGCGCCGAACAGCAAGCTATCGAGGCGGTCGAGCATGCCGCCGTGGCCGGGAAACAGGCGGCCCGAGTCCTTCGCGCCCGCCCAGCGCTTGAGCAGGCTCTCCTCGAGGTCGCCGGCGATGCCCAGCGCGGAGACGGCGACACCGAGGCCCGCCGCGTGGAGCGGCGGCAGCTCCGCGAGCGCGAGCTTCTGGACCAGCAGCGCTCCGAGCACGCCGCCCACGAGCCCGCCGATGGCGCCCTCGACCGTCTTGCCGGGCGACAGGCTCGGGGCCAGACGGCGCCGCCCGAGCGCGTGGCCCACGAAGAACGCGAAGGTGTCGGCGAGGATCACGATCGCGAGCAGCAGCACGACGCGCCGGCCGCCGGCCTCGACGGGCGGGCGCAGCCGCAGCGCGCCGAGCGTGCCGCCCAGCACCCCGAGATAGAGCGCGCCGAGCAGCGTCGCGGCTCCGGCGCCGACCGCGTCCCGGTCGACGCCTCGACGCAGCATGGCGACGAGCAGGACGAGCGCGGCGAGCGGGCCGGGCGGCAGCGCGAGCCAGCCGGGAGCGGCGACCTCCGCGAAGAAGCTGGCGCAGAGCAGCGCCCCGGCGAGCGGCATCGGCCGGATCCCGCGCGCGGCCACGAGCGCGTAGAACTCGGCGAGCCCCAGCCCGAGCGCGGCCAGCACGATCGCGAGCGCGAGCCAGGACGGACCGACGAGCAGCGCGGCCAGCAGGAGCGGCAGCGCCACGAGTGCCGTCCCCACGCGCAGCGCGAGGTTCCTGGCGAAGCCGGGTGCGCGCCGGCCGCGCGGCGCTCCCAGCTCAGGCCGGGACGATTCCGCCGTAGCGTCGCTCACGCTTCTGGAAGTCGAGGATCGCCTGGAGCAGGTGGCGGCGCCGGAAGTCGGGCCAGAGCACATCGGTGACCCAGATCTCGGAGTAGGCGATCTGCCACAGCAGGAAGTTCGAGACGCGCAGCTCTCCGCTCGTGCGGATCAGCAGGTCCGGGTCGGGCTGTCCGGCCGTGTAGAGCCGGCTCGCGAGCGCAGCCTCGTCGATCGACTCGGCGTCGACGGCGCCGCGTGCGACCTCCGCGCACAGGCGCCTCACGGCGTCGATGATCTCGGCGCGGCCGCCGTAGTTGAGAGCGATGTTGAACTGCAGCCCCGTGTTCCGCGCGGTGCGCTCGACGGCGCGCCCGAGCTCGTCGCGCACGTCGGTGTCGAGCTCCTGGCCGCGGCCCACCACCCGGAAGCGGATGTTGTTGCGCAGCAGCGTGTCGAGCTCGCTGCGCAGGTAGTGCTTGAGCAGGCCCATGAGCGTCGCGACCTCGCTCTCCGGCCGCTTCCAGTTCTCGATCGAGAAGGCGTAGAGGGTGAGCACCTCGAGCTCGAGCCGTGCGGCGGTCTCGAGCGTGTCGCGCACGGCGTCGATCCCCGCGCGGTGGCCCTCGACGCGCCGTTTCTGCCGCAGCTGCGCCCAGCGCCCGTTGCCGTCCATGATCACGGCCACGTGGCGCGGCAGCCTCGCGAAGTCGATCGCGCGAAGCAGATCCTCCTCGCCGGTGCCGGCCTGGACGACCTCGAGCAGCTCCTGTAGCGCCATGGCCGCGGTCGTCTATCCTAGCCCCGCCGCGGAGCGAGCGGGTAATCCGCCGGGTAGTCCACGCGCACCAGCGTGAGCCCGCAGGCCGGCGCCGGGGCCGGCCACAGCCGTCGGTCGCGCGCCGCGAGCGCTCGCTCGAGCTCGCCCACGGAGGCCGCCCCGCGGCCCGCGGCGATCAGCCCGCCCACCATGCTGCGGACCATCTTGCGCAGGAAGCCGTCCGCCGCCGCCTCGTAGACGAGCGTACCGGGCTCGAACGCCGGCTCGGAGCGCGTGACGGTCCTCACCGTCGTCTTCACGGACGAGCCCGAGGAGGCGAGCGAGGCGAAGTCGTGGCGTCCGACGTAGAGCGCCGCGGCGGCGCGCACCGCCGTCTCGTCGAGCGCGTCCGGGCAGTAGCCCGCGAAGCGGCGGCGCTGCGGCGGCTGGACGCCGCCGCAGTCGAGCACGTAGCGGTAGAGCTTGGACGTCGCGCTCTTGCGCGGGTGGAAGCCCGGCGGCGCGAGGGCGGCGTGCGTCACGCGGACGTCCTCCGGCAGCAGGCCGTTGAGCGCGCGCTGCAGCTGGGCGGGCTCGAGCGCGCGCGCCAGCTCGAAAGCCGCGACCTGTCCGAGCGCGTGGACGCCCGCGTCGGTTCGGCCCGCCGCGGCGACGGCCACGCGCTCGCCGCCCGCGAGACGGCCGAGCGCCTGCTCGAGCTCGCCCTGGACGGTGCGGCCCGCGCCGCGCTGGAGCTGGAAGCCCGCGAAGTCGGAGCCGTCGTAGGCGAGCGTGACGCGGTAGCGGGCCAAGGCCTCGGCCGGGGGGGGCCTCAGCGCCCGGGGCGAGAGCCCGGCTTGACGGGCGTTCCGCCCTGCGCGCACAGCGGGCACGCCGCGGGCTCGTAGCTCGGCACCTCGAGCTCGAGCAGGCTGGCGTACGCGACACCGAGCTCGGCCTTGCCGCCGCTGCGGTCGACCAGGCTGCCGGCGACCAGCACGCGCGCACCCTGGGCGCGAACCACGTCCATCACCTCCCGCGTCGAGCCGCCGGTCGTGATCACGTCCTCGACCACCACGACGCCCGCGCCGGGCTCGAGCGCGAAGCCGCGGCGCAGCGCCATGCGGCCGTCCTGGCGCTCGGTGAAGAGCCCCGGGCACCCGAGCCCGCGCGCGACCTCGTGCGACACGAGCACGCCGCCGAGCGCCGGCGCCACGACACCGCTCGGGGCTTCGCCGCCGGTGAGCGCCCGCAGCCGGGCGGCGAGCGCCGCGCCGAGCCGGGTGGCGAGCGGAGGGTCCATCAGCACGCGCGCGCACTGAAGGTAGCGCGGCGAGTGCAGCCCCGACGACAGCAGGAAGTGCCCCTGCAGCAGTGCTCCGCGCTCCTCGAAGATTCGTAGCAACGACTGGCTCGTCAGAGGCTCGTCGTCCACGGCGGCATCCTACCTCGCCGCGGCCCACGAGCCGCGAGCGCGCGCGATTCAGTGGTCCGCGGCGAGCGGGGTTCCCCCTCCAATTCGTATACTGCTGGAGCGATGATCCCGCTGTCGGCCGTGCTGATCGCGCTCAACGAGGAGAAGATGCTCGAGGCGGCGCTGCGCAGCGTCTCCTTCTGCGACGACGTCGTGCTCGTCGACTCGGGCTCGAGCGACCGGACGCGCGAGATCGCGGCGGAGTCGGGGGCGCGCGTGATCGTGAACGCTCCCTGGCCGGGCTTCGTGGCGCAGCGCGACTTCGCCGTGCGCGCGGCGCGGCACGACTGGGTGCTGGCGCTCGACGCCGACGAGCGGGTGGGCGACGCGTTGCGCGTCGAGATCGAGACGCTCCGCGCGAGCGGCTTCGGCGTGGCCGGCTACCGGATGCCGCGCGTCGCCTTCTACCTCGGGCGCTCGATCCGCGGCACCGACTGGTACCCCGACTGGCAGGTGCGACTGTTCGACCGAACGCGCGCCGCGTGGCAGGGAGACCTGGTGCACGAGTCGGTGGGGGTGCGGGGACCGGTGGGGCGGCTGCACGGGGAGCTCGAGCACCACCCGTACTCCGACATCTCCGACCACCTGCGCAAGATCGACTCCTACACGACGCTCTGGGCGCGCCAGGCCCACGGCGCCGGCCGCCGCACGAACGTGGTCGACGTCTTCGCGGGAGCGACCTGGGCCTTCTTCCGCAACTACGTGCTGAAGCGGGGCTTCCTGCTCGGCAGCGCCGGGCTGCTGGTCTCGGTCCTCAACACCCACTACACGTTCGTGAAGCTCGCCAAGCTGCGCGAGCTCGCCAGCTCCGGCGACGCCTCGCGATGAGCCTCGCGGTCGTCCACGTCGACACCGCGCGCGGCTGGCGCGGCGGCCAGAACCAGGTGCTGCTCACCGCTCTCGGCATGGCCGAGCGCGGCGTCGCGACCGAGATCGCCTGCCGCCGCGGCGGCGAGCTCGAGGCCCGCGCGCGCGCCGCGGGCGCCGTCGTCCGTCCGGTGTCGTTCCGGGGCGACCTGTGGCCGGCGGGCATCCTGGCGCTGCGACGCCGGGCGGCGCAGGCGCCCGCGTGCGTGTTCGTGCTGCACGATCCCCACGCCGTCTCTGCCGGGCTCGTCGCGACCCGGCTCGCCCGCCGCGTCCCGCTCGTGGCCGTGCGCCGCGTCGACTTCCCGCTGCGCGGCGTCCTGTCGCGCGCGAAGTACGCCGCCTGCGACCGCGTGATCGTCGTGAGCCGTGCGATCGGGACGGCGATGCAAGAAGGCGGGATCGCGCGCGAGCGCCTGGACCTGGTCTACGAAGGAGTGCCCGACCGCAGCCCGGCGCCCGGCGGGCGCGAGGCACTCGCGGCGCTCGGTGTCCCCGAGGGGGCGGCGGTGATCGGCAACGCCGCGGCGCTCACCGGCCACAAGGACCACGCGACACTCGTCGACGCGATGGCGGTGGTGCGCGCCCGCCACCCGCAGGCGTGGCTCGTGATCGCGGGCGAGGGAGAGCTGCGCGGCGCGCTCGAGGCGCAGGCGCGCGCGCTGGGCGTCGCCGACCGCGTCGTCTTCGCCGGCTTCCGCCGCGACCTCGACCGGCTGCTGCCGGCCTTCGCGGTCTTCTGCCTGTCGTCGCGGCTCGAGGGGCTCGGCACGAGCGTGCTCGACGCGATGGCGCTCGGCGTGCCCGTGGTGGCGACGGCCGCGGGCGGCATTCCCGAGGCCGTGCTCGACGGCGTGACGGGCCGCGTCGTCCCGCCGCGCGACCCGCGGGCGCTCGCGGAGGCGCTCGCGGACGCGCTCGCCGACGAGCCGAAGCGCCGCGCCTGGGGCGAGGCCGGGCGCCGGCGCTACCTCGAGTGCTTCACGAGCGAGCGCATGGTCGACGAGACGCTGCGCGTCGTGCGGAGCGTCCCGGAGCGCGCGTCGTGAAGGTGCGGGCGATCCTCAACCCGCGCGCCGGCGTCTCGCCGAACGAGGCGCGGCGCGCCGCCGAGCGCGGCCACCCGCGCTGGGACGACTTCGACCTGAGCGTGACCGAGGGGCCAGGCCACGCGACCGAGCTGGCGCGCGCCGCCGCGGACGCGGGAGCCGACGTCGTGCTCTCGGTGGGTGGCGACGGCACCGCCAACGAGGTGGCGAGCGCCCTGCTGGGCCGCTCGGCGGCGCTCGGGATCGTCCCGATGGGCTCCGGCAACGGCCTCGCGCGCGCGCTCGGCATTCCGCTGCGCCCGCTCGAGGCGCTGGACGTGCTCGAGACGGGCGTGCGGCGCGCGATCGACGTCGGCATGCTGAACGGGCGGCCGTTCCTGAACGTCGCCGGCATCGGCTTCGACGCCGCGGTGAGCCGCGCCTTCCACGACAGCGGCAAGGCCGGCGGCCGGCGCGGGCTCTTCAGCTACCTGCGCCTGAGCCTGCGCGAGATGGGCGCCTATCGGGCGCCGCACGTCGTGGTCGAGACGGAGGGCGAAAGGCTCGAGGTCCGGCCGTTCGTGCTGGTGCTCGCGAACGGGCCGCAGTACGGCGCGGGGGCGGTGATCAACCCGGGCGCCAAGCTGGACGACGGGCGGCTCGAGCTGGTGGTGGTGGACGAGCGGCCCGCCGTCGCGCTGCTGGCGGCCGCGCCGCGCCTCTTCCTCGGTGGCATCGAGCGGATGCGCGGCTACCGGCGGCTCGCCGCCACGCGGCTCGTGATCACCGGGGACGCGCCGCTCGTGGCGCACCGCGACGGCGACCCCGAGCCCGACTGCGAGCGTGTCGAGGTCACGCTCCGGCCGCGTGCGATCACCGTGCTGGCCTCGGGTGCCGCGGTGGCGGACCCGAGCGGGCCGTTCGCCCTTCCGGCGCCGGCCGTCTAGAGCGCCGCGTCGACGGCCGCGAGCAGCGGCCGGATCTCCTCGAGCAGGCTCGGGGGGGCCGGCAAGAGCGGCGCGCGGACCGCGCCGCCGCGCATCCCGGCGAGGCTCATCGCGAGCTTGAGCCCGGCCATCCCGTTTGCCGCCATCGCGCTCGCGAGCGGCAGCAGCGCGCGCTGGATGCGACGGGCCTTCGCGTGGTCTCCGGCGCAGAAGGCCTGGTGGAGCGCGAGCGTCGCGCGCGGCGCGCAGTTCGAGACCCCGAGCACCCCGCCCGCCGCGCCCAGGCAGAGAGCGGGATAGAAGACCGTCGCGTTGCCGCAGGCGGTCTCGAACCCGCTCGGGACCGAGGCGGCGATGCGCGAGAACAGGTTGATGTCGCCGCTCGATTCCTTGAGCCCGCGGATCCGCGGGTGAGAGGCGAGCTGCGGGGTGAGCTCGGGCGGCCACGGCAGGCCGGTGAACGCCGGCACCGAATAGAGGTAGACGGGCACCGCGGACGCGTCGGCCACCGTCTCGAAGTGGCGGCGGAGCGCGTCGACCGTCATGCGGTTCTTGTAGTAGCAGGGCGTCAGCACCAGCACCGCGTCCGCCCCGAGATCGCCGACCTTGCGGGTGAAGGCGACGGTGGCGCGCGTCGACTCGAGCCCGCTGCCGACGAGCAGGAAGCGGCTCGGCACCGTGCGCCGCGCGGCCTTCACGAGCGCGAGCTTCTCGTCCTCGTCGAGGCTGCCCGCCTCGCCGGTCGAGCCGAGCGCCAGGAAGCCCGCGAACGCGTGGACGGCGAGCGCCTCGAGGCCGGCCGTGAAGCCCTCGAGGTCGAGCCCGCCGTCCGCGTGGAACGGCGTGACGAGCGGCGGGATGACGCCGCGAAGCGACACGTGCGTCAGGCCGCCGGGGTCTTCTTGGCGAGCCCCTGCGCCACGCGGGCGAGCAGCTTCACGTCCTGCGGCGAGAAGGCGGCGCGGAAGTCGCTCCAGACCTCGACGATCGCCCAGAGCCCCGCCTCGGTGCGGACCGGCGCGACCATGGCGCTGCCGCTGGCGAGCCCTACCGCCGCCCAGGCCGGCGTCGCCGTGAGGTCGGAGAACACCGTGGGCTGCTGGCCCTGAGCGGCCTCGGCCAGCGGCCCGCCGCCCGAGGCCACGCGCTCGGGGCCTTGCGGCCGCTCGAGCGCCGTGTGCACGGCGAGCTCCTCGCCGTCCGCGACGTAGGCAGTCACCGAGGAGTAGCGCGCGAAGCGCGACTTCATCAGCTCCACCGACTGGCGCAGGGCCTCCTCGAACGAGGGGGCCTTCTTGATCAATTCGTCGAGCTCCAGGGCGACCTGCTCGCGCCGCTGCGCCGCCTTGCGCGCCAGGTCCGTCTTCCAGGGCTTCTCGTCCTCCCGCGTCACCGTCATGCTCACCTCGATGCTACTCCTTCCGTGTCTTCTTGAGATGCCGCGGCCGTCAGCGCAGGCTGCGGCCGCCGTCGAGCTTCAGCACCTCGCCCGTCGTGTAGCTCGCGTCCGCGAGCAGGTACGTCACGGCTCCTATGACCTCGGCTTGCGTTCCGAAGCGGCCGATGGGCACGCGCCGCTTCAGCGGCTCCTCGGCCCCGGGCGGCTCGAGGATGCCGGGTGCGACGGCGTTCACCCGGATCTCGGGCGCGAGCGCGAGCGCGAGACACTGAGTGGCCATCACGAGCGCCGCCTTCGACGCACAGTACGCGAGGTGCGCCGGCCACGGCCGCAGCGCCCCGAGGCTCGCCACGTTGACGATCGCGCCGCCCCCGCGCCGCTTCAGGTGCGGCGCGGCGGCGCGCGAGGCCACCACCGCGGCCTTGACGTTCACGTCGAAGGCCTCGTCGAGGACCTCCTCGCTCAGCTCGTCGAGCGGGATGCGCCGGAAGACACCCACGTTGTTGACCAGGAAATCCAAGCCGCCCAGCGCGGCCGCCGCCTCGTCCACGAAGGCCGCGATCTCGCCCGGGACGCGCGCATCCGCGGGACCCGCGAACACCCGGCGCCCCAGGCGCCTCGCCGCCTCGGCCTCCTCGAGGGCGCCGCGGCGGCTCTCCCGGTAGGAGAAGGCCACGTCGGCCCCTTCCCCGGCCAGGGCGCGGACGAGTGCACGCCCCAGGCCCCGCCCCCCTCCGGTGACCACGGCGACCCTTCCGGCAAACCGCGGCTCATTCATCGGGTGCGGAACACTACATCATACCACCTATTCCGGGGCCTCCTCCCGGAGGAAGCGAGCGCCGATCCGGGTCGCCTCCGGACTCGGTTGGCGCTCGACGCGGCAGACGACGGCCCGCGCGCGGTAGACACCCTTGTTGCCGAAATGGCGGCGCAACCTGACGGGCAGCTCGATCGCGAGCCGCACCCGCGACCCGATCGCGAGCCGCCGGTGGCTCTCGAAGCAGATCCCGCCCCCGCTCACGTTGAGCGAGCGCGTGTGCTCGGTGAAGGGGACGCCGCGGGCGTCCTCGCCGCGCACCTCGACCGGCAGCTGCAGCATCACGCGCTTCTCGCGACTGGTGAGGGGCATTGGACCTCGCGATCCCGCCGCGACTCTACGCCGGGTGGCGCAGCAGCACCACCGTCACGTTGTCGCGCCCGCCGGCGTCGTTCGCCGCCTCGATCAGCTTGGCGCTCGCGTCTTCGAGCGACGTGTCGCCGCTCGCCAGGATACGCGTGATCTCCTGGTCGTGGATCATGCCGTGCAGGCCGTCCGAGCACAGCATCACCACGTCGCCCGGCACGAGGTCGTGCTCGACCACGTCGAGGTCGATCGTGTCGCGGGCGCCGACCGCCTTCGTGATGACGTTGCGCAGCGGGTGGTGCTCGACGTCGTCCGAGTTCAGGATCCCCTCGCCGAGCGCCGCCGAGACCCACGAGTCGTCGCGCGTGAGCTGCTTGAGCTGGCCGCCGCGCACCAGGTAGCAGCGGCTATCGCCGGCGGAGGCGATCGTCATGCCCTGGCCCGACAGCACCAGCGCCACCACGGTCGTGCCCATGCCCGTGAGCTCCTCGCGGTTGTCCGCGGCCTGGAACACGCGCGCGTTGGCGAGGCGGATCGCCGTCTTGAGCCGGTTGCCCTCGAAGGAGAGGTTGGCGTCCAGGCCCCAGGGCCAGGTGATCTCCTTCTCGACGCCGCTGCGCTGGATGAACGCCTCGATCGTCTCGATCGCCATCTTCGAGGCGACCTCGCCCGCGTTGTGACCGCCCATGCCGTCGCAGACGGCGAAAAGCTTCGACTCCGGCGACACGAGGTAGCTGTCCTCGTTGATCTTCCGGCGCCGGCCCACGTCGGTCCGTCCGAACGCCTCGATCATGGAAGTGCGCCCAGCATAGGGGGTTTCCGGAAGAGGGTCAAACGCGCCCGAAGCGGGCCGCTCGCAGCGTGTCGGCCATCTCGCGCACCGCCCGCTCCATGCCCACGAGCACCGCGCGCGCCACGATCGCGTGGCCGATGTTGAGCTCGCCGAGCTCGCTCATGGCGGCGATCTCGCCCACGTTCTGGTAGTCGAGGCCGTGCCCGGCGTGTACCGCGAGCCCGAGTTTCCGCCCCAGCCGGGCCGCGTCCGTGAGCTTGCGGAGCGCCGCCTCGCGCGCCCTGGCGCTCGCCGCCTCCGACCAGGCGGCGGTGTTGAGCTCGACCGCGTGGGCGTCGAGCTTGTGCGCCTCCTTCACCTGCTCGAGCTCGGGGTCGACGAACACGCTCGCCTCGATCCCGGCCTCCTGCAGCGTCTTGATCAGCGGCCGCACCTGTACGCTGTTCAGCACGACGTCGAGCCCACCCTCGGTCGTGAGCTCCTCGCGCCGCTCGGGCACGAGCGTCACCTGGTCGGGCTTCACGGTGAGCGCCAGGTGCGTCATCTCCTGCGTGGTCGCCATCTCGAGGTTGAGGCGCGTGCGGACCGTCTGACGCAGCACCTGCACGTCGCGGTCGTGGATGTGGCGGCGGTCGCCGCGCAGGTGCACCGTGATGCCGTCCGCGCCGCCCAGCTCCGCGAGCACGGCGGCGTGGACGGGATCCGGCGCGTGCGCCCGGCGCGCCTGGCGCAGGGTCGCCACGTGGTCGATGTTGACGCCCAGGCGCAGCATGCCGGCGGCGAGTATATCGCCTAGGGCGCGCTGGCCAACTCGCGCCGCAGCACCTGCCAGAGCGGGTTGTCGTGACGATTCTTGTAGCGCTCGGGATCCTCGCCGCGCTCCGTGGCGTCCCAGAGCCGCGGGTCGTCCCTGTCCTCGCCGACCTCG
Source organism: uncultured Acidobacteriota bacterium (assembly GCA_963740655.1). GTDB lineage: Bacteria > Acidobacteriota > Vicinamibacteria > Fen-336 > Fen-336 > DATBSL01. Next base: position 65,246 of record CAVUFF010000005.1, on the reverse strand, counting down.
TAGTCGAGGCCGGTCCAGTCCCCGTCGCCGCGGAAGGCGTAGAAGGCCCAGTGCCAGCCGCCCTCGTTCAGGACCTGGACGAGGTCCGCGAGGTACGCCGCCGCCCCGCCCACGCGCCTGTCGACCCCGAACTCCGCGGCCACGATCCGCGTCTTCGGGATCGCGTGCTGCCGCGCCCAGCGCGCGACCGGTGCGACACGCGCGCGCAAGCTGTCCTTGTCCCAGCGCACGAGGGTCCCGTCCGGACCGGGAAGGCGGTCCGGATAGGCGTAGCGTCCCTTGTTCACGCGATAGGTCGTGTATTCCCACGGGTCGTAGAGATGGAACGCGTACAGGATGCCGTTCTCCTCGAGCGCGGCTGCCAGCGTCTTCAGGTCCTCCTCCTCGAGGGCCGTGAAGCGGTCGGCGCTGCCGATCAGGAAGTCGCGGCTGCGGCTCGGCATGCCGTCGGGCAGCAGCCTCGCGCGGCGCATCAGTCGAGCGCCGCGCGCGTCGCCTGCGGGAGGCCACGAGCGCCGCGGAGCCCGGACATCCTCAGCGGGTCGGAGGAGGCGGCGGGGTCGAGGCGGCCTTCTCGACGAAGTCCAGCCGCGCCTTCCATGGGTCGGGCGCCGCCTTGGCGCCTCCGATCCCGAGGTCCATCACCACGTCGCCCGCGACGGTGAAGGCCGGCCACTTCGGCAGGCCTACGGCGTTCGGGTCGCCGCTCTTCGCGAACGCCGCCCAGTAGGCGTTCGCCTGCGCTGCGATCGCCTCGTCCTCGGCCGTCGTCGCGTCGCCGTACTTGGCGCGTACCGTCGCGAACACGAACGGGATCTCCGTCGCGTGGAGCGCGCCCTTCGTCGTCGCGCGCAGGGACGAGGCGACGTACGAGAACCGGTAGGCCCACGTCGGCTGCCCGGCCTGGGCCGTCAAGCGCGCGAGCATGCGCGCCGGCTCGACCATCGCGCCGTCGCTCGAGAGGCCGACGCCGACCTCGCCCTTGTCGCCGGTCGCCGCCGGGTCGTAGGCCGCGATCACCTTGTCCTTGTCGGCGCCGTAGCGCGCGAGCATGCCCTCGACCATCGGCGGCGGCGGCGTGAAGAAGCCGAACTCACGGCTGTTCGCGCCGATCAGGTATGGGATGCGGGCCTGGCGCCCGGCGCGGAAGGCGTCCTCGACCGGCTCGGGCACGACCGTGCCGTCGATCATCGGGCCCGCGTAGCTGTCGCGCTGCTGGCCCATGTTCATCATGTTCATGCCGCGCACGACGTCGGCCGCCTTCACCTTGCGAAGGGCGGCGAGCGCCACCGCGTCGTCGCCTTCCACCCCCACGAGCTTCGCGAACGCCAGGCCCGCGGCTTCGGCCGAGGGCTGGCCGTTCGGGCCCGGCTCGCGCAGCTTCGGCGCGGAGAGCGGGCCGTTGGCGCGCCCGCCGCCGGACTCGCAGATCGCCTTCTGGAAGAGCCCCTTCGCGAGCGGCGAGACCATGAGCGTGTTGACGGACCCGCCGCCGGCAGACTCGCCGAAGAGCGTCACGTTCGTCGAGTCGCCGCCGAACGCGGCGACGTTCCTCTGCACCCAGTGGAGCGCCGCGATCTGGTCGAGATAGCCGTAGTTGCCGAGCGGCGCGCCCGGGCTCTCCTTCGCGAGCGCGGGGTGCGCGAAGAAGCCGAAGCGGCCGAGCCGGTAGTTGAAGCTCACGAACACGACGCCGCGGCGGGCGAACGCCGAGCCGTCGTAGACGGCGGGAGAGCTGCCGCCGTTCACGAAGCCGCCGCCGTGGATCCAGACCATCACTGCGAGCTTCGCGGCGGCCGGCTTCTCGGGCGCCCAGACATTCAGGTAGAGGCAGTCCTCGTCGGGCGGCGTCCCGAGCGGCGCGGCATCGCTCGGGAACGGCAGCTGCATGCAGTCGTGCGCGTAGGACGTCGTCTGCTTGACGCCGGTCCAGGCGGGAGCGGGCCGCGGCGCGCGCCAGCGCAGCTCCCCCACGGGCGCGGCCGCGTAAGGGATCCCCTTCCAGGACTGGACGCCGTCCTGGATCGAGCCCGCGACGAGTCCGCTCTCGGTCTTGACGGGCGCCGCCGCGAGCGATGCCGACGCCGCGAACGCCACTCCGAGCGCCGGCGCGAGCGAGCTGCGAAGCCTCATGGTCCTCATCCTGCCTCCTCCTGCGGCCCGCGCCTAGCGGACCACCGCCAGGTCCGCGTGCAGCGTCGCCTGCGAGTCGGCCCCCACCCAGACGTCGAAGGCCTCGGCCTCCTGCACCCACTTGCGCTCGAACGAGCTCCAGTAGCGCAGCTCGTCCGGGCCGAGCGGGAAGCTCACGGCGCGGGTCTCGCCCGGCTTCAGCGTCACGCGGCGGAAGCCCTTGAGCTCGCGCACCGGGCGCGAGGCGCTGCCGGCGCGCTGGTGGATGTAGAGCTGGACCACCTCGTCCCCCGCCACTGCGCCGCTGTTCGTCACGTCGACCGAGACGGAGACGGAGGCGCCGAGCCTCACCTGCGGCGCGCCGAGCTTCAGGTTCGCGAAGGAGAACGTGGTGTAGCTCAGGCCGTAGCCGAACGGGTAGAGCGGCGACATCGGGCCCTCCCAGTAGCGCGAGCGGTACATCGTCGAGCCTTCCGGCTGGTGCGTGAGAACGCGCGCGTAGTAGAGCGGGGTCTGAGCCCGTCCGGCGCGGGAACGTCGCCGGCAGCTTGCCACCGGGGTTGGCGTCGCCGAACAGCACGTCCGCGACGGCGTTGCCGCCCTCGCTGCCGGGCTGCCAGGCCTCGAGGATCGCCGGGACGTTCTCCGCCTCCCACTCGAGCGCGAGCGGCCGTCCGCCGATCAGCACCAGCACGACGGGCTTGCCGAGCGCGACGAGCGCCTGCAGCAGCTCGCGCTGCCGGCCCGGCAGCTCGAGCGAGGAACGCGAGGCCGCCTCACCGCTCATGTCGGCGCGCTCGCCCATCACCGCGACCACGAGCTCGGCCCCGCGCGCCGTCTCGACCGCCTGCTCGAAGGCCGCCTCGGCCTGCTCGGGCGTCTGCCGCGCGGGCTTGGGACCCGGCACGAGGTCCTCGAAGAACGACGGCACCTCGCGGCGGATCTCCGGGCCGGGTGCGTAGGCGACCTTCGCGCCGCCGAGCCGGGCGCGCAGGCCCTCGAGCACCGTGACCGCGGCCGGCACGTGCCCGAACACCATCCACGACCCCTCGGTGTCGGCCTTCGAGTCGGCGAGCGGGCCGATCACGGCGACGCTCGCGAGCGAGGCCTTGAGCGGCAGCAGCTGCTTGTCGTTCTTGAGCAGCACCATCGAGCGCTCCGCGAGGCGGCGCGCCTCGGTGCGGCTCTTCGGGTCGGCGAGCACGGACGCGGCGCGCGCCTCGTCGGCGTAGGGCTGCTCGAAGAGCCCGAGCCGCACCTTGGCGGCGAGGACCCGGCGCACGGCGTCGTCGACCTGCGCCTCCTTCACGACGCCGTCCTTCACGAGCGCGGCCAGGCTCTGGACGAAGGTCCCGCTCGCCATGTCCATGTCGAGCCCGGCCAGCAGCGAGCGCGCCGCCGCGTCCTTCGCGTCGCGGGCGAAGCCCTGCAGCAGCAGGTTCTTCGACCGCGAGCGCGTCGCTCACCACGAACCCCGTGAAGCCCCACTCCCCGCGCAGCACGTCGCGCAGCAGCCAGGGGTTGGCGGCCGCCGGCACGTCGTTCAGGTCCATGTACGCGCTCATGAACGAGCCGACGCCCGCCTTCGCGGCGGCGGCGAACGGAGGCAGGTAGACGTTCCGCAGCTCGGTCTCGGAGACGTAGACGGGGTCGTAGTCGCGCCCGCCGTCGGCCTTGCCGTAGGCGGCGAAGTGCTTCGCGCAGGCGAGCAGGCGGTCGGGCGCGCCCAGGTAGGGCCCCTGGAAGCCGCGCACCTGGGCGGCCGCCATCGCCGCGCCGAGGTAGGGGTCCTCGCCCGCGCCCTCGGCGATGCGTCCCCAGCGCGCGTCGCGCGCCACGTCCACCATCGGCGCGAAGGTCCAGTGGATTCCGGCCGCGCGCGCCTCGCGCGCGGCGATCTCGGCGGCCCGCTCGTGGACCTGGGGGTCCCAGGACGACGCCATCCCGATCGGGATCGGGAAGATCGTGCGGTAGCCGTGGATCACGTCGAGCCCGTAGAGCACCGGGATCTTGAGACGCGACTGCATGGCGATCTTCTGCAGCTCGTTGAAACGCCGGGTGTCGTTGATCCACAGCACCGAGCCGGCGCCCTTGCGCAGGGCCTCCTCCGGCTCGGGGGCGCCGCCGAACGCTATGCCGCCGGCCTGGCTCAGCTGCCCCACCTTCTCCTCGAGCGTCATCTGCGCGAGGAGAAGGTCGACGCGCGCCTTCACCTGGGCGTCGCCCGCCGGTGCCTGAGCCTGGGCGTAAGCGCCCGCCCCCGACGCCAGCACCGCTCCCAGCACGGCTCCCGCCACGACCGTGGCACCACGGCGCATCGCGTCCCTCCGCTCGCGCGCATCCTATTGACACCGAGTGCCAGTGTCAACACCTGGTGTTAGAATGCGCGCGCTGATGCCGATCGCGAGACGCGCGCCGCCCGCCCCCGGCCGCACGCTGCCGCTTCCGGAGCGCAAGCGGCAGCTGGTGCGCCAGGAGATCGCGCGCGCCGCGTGGCTGCTGTTCGCCGAGCGGGGCTACGAGGACACGACCGTGGTGGCCATCGCGCGCGCGGCCGGCGTCTCGCGCCGCAGCTTCTTCCGCTACTTCTCCTCGAAGGAGGACGTCGTGGTCGGCACCTCGGACGCGCTCGCCGAGGACGTGCTCGCCGCCTTCGCCAGCCGGCCGAAGCACGAGCCGCCGCTCGTCGCGATCGAGCGCGCGCTGCGGCCCGCGATCGAGACGCGGCTCGCTGACGCTGCGGAGTCGCGCGCGATCATCCGCCTGCTGCGCGAGAGCCGCACGCTGCGGCGGGCGCTGCTCGAGCGCCACGCGCGGCTCGAGGAGCGCCTGGCCGTGCTGATCGCGGTGCGGACGGGAGTCGACCGGCGCCGCGACCCGACGCCCGCGCTGCTCGCGTTCCTCGCGCGCGCACTCCTGGACACCGCCTTCAACGTCTGGTACGACCAGCGGCCGCCGAGCGTCGGCGCGATGATCGACGACCTGTTCCGGCGGCTGCGCGCGGTCGTCAACCCGGGGCCGCGAAGCCGGCGGCGGCGGGTCCGAGGACGAGCGCGCGGAGCGGGCGCTCAGAAGTAGACGCGGAACCCCCCGCCGACCGAGAAGCCGCCGGCGTCGAGCGTCGCCGGGGTTGCCGCCTGCGTGCCCGCGAGCTCGACGCTCGCGCTGCTGAAGCGCAGCGTGACGCCGGCCCCGAAGCGCTTCTGCTGCCCGAAGCGGTAGTCGAGCCGTCCCCCCAGGTTCCAGCCGGTGGGGCTCTGCTTCACGGCGACACTCGGCGTCGAGAGGATGGTCAGTGTGTCGTACGGGTAGACCTCGTTGAACGTCGGCACGTCGAGCAGCTCGGCCTCGACGCTGAAGAACGTGACGCCGCCGAAGAGCGCCCAGTCGAGGTGCCCGTTGGACCGCGCGTAGGCCGCGTCCACGTCGAAGGCGCCTTCCGAGTAGGTGCTGCCCGGGAGCTCGGCCGTGGCGCTGCGGGGACGGTCGAGATAGAGCGGGTGGGGACGCGAGACGTCCACGGTCCCGGAGGCGTCGCGGCTCAGGTGCGAGTAGCCGACGAGCAACCCGAGACCGCGGTAGAGGCTCGCCTGGAGCGCGGCCGCTCCGCCGAGGCCGGTGGCGGCGTCGTAGCTCGTCGCGATCCGCGAGGGCTCGGCGTACGCGATCGGCGTGCGCACGTCGCCGTAGCTCGAGGCGCCCGGAAGCGCCGCAAAGTCGAGCACCAGCCGGAAGCGCGGCTCGGCGGGCGCCTTCGACTTAGCGAGACGGCTCGGGGGCCGCGGCGGGACCGTCGTCGCCTGGGCGCGCGCCGGGGGCGCGTGCAGTGCGAGGGCGGTCGTCAGGGTGGCAGCGAAGCAGGCGAGGTGTCGGTTCATGGCGCGGAACCTCAGTTGACGCCCACGGCGGTCCAGGCCTGGGTGACGGCGGCCTCGACCGCGCCGTTGCCGGGGTAGAGCTCGCGCGCCGCCTGGATCGTCGCCGCGCGCGCCTGCGAGAAGGTGGCGCTCGGGGTCAGGAACGCGGTGAAGCCCCGGTAAAACACACGCTCGATCTGCGCGCGGTTGGCTCCGCCCACGCCCTGCACTCTGGTGCCCAGCCGGTGCGTGCCGCCCTCGATCGCGAGGTAGAAGGCGTTGTCGGGGATCCCACAGTTGGTATGGACACCACCGTTGTCTGCGGTGCCGGTGAAACGGATCGAGTAGTGGTCGGGGTCGCCGTAGGCCTGCGGGTTCTGCAGCGAGCGGATGCCGCCGGGCGTGAAGGAGTCCTCGCCGAGCTGGTAGCTGGCCTTGGCGGGCTGGAAGTAGAACTCCACCGCCGTCCCCATGATGTCGGAGAACGCCTCGTTGAGCGCGCCCGACTCGCCGAAGTAGATCAGGTTCGAGGAGTACTGGGTCACCCCGTGGCTCAGCTCGTGGGCGACGATGTCGAGCGCCCCGGCGAGGTAGTTCACGTGCTGGCCGAAGAACACGACGCCCGGTGGGAGGCCGTCGCCGTAGTACACGATGCCATCGCCGAGGTAGAAGGCGTTCGCGAAGAAGGTGTCGACCGTGTCGGTGGTGTAGAACACCCAGTCGTCACGCAGCAGCGCGTGCGTGATGACGTGGACGGGAATGTTCGCGTTGTCGAGCCCGAGGCGGCCGTGGCGGGTGTAGTAGTAGTCGTAGGTGAGCCCCGCGTACGCGTGTGCGTCGACGAGCGCCCCGTCGGTCCACACGTTGTCGCCGTCGCGGCCGAGGTCGGCGGCCGTCAGGTTCGCGACCGGGTCGTTGGCGTTCAGGAACAGGATCAGGCGGTTCACGTTGAAGGCGAAGTTGTAGGTCGAGATGAGCGGCGGCCGCAGGCGGTCGGCCGTCGTGTAGGAGCCGCCCGAGCTCGAGACGCTGAGCTTCTTCTGGTCTCCGAACACACCGGTGCCGATCGCGGCCTCCTGCTTCTGCAGGTCGTCGTATTCGAGCAGGGTCAGGCCGGTGGCCGCGTCCAGGAACACCTGGCGCAGCTCGAACGTACGCTCGAAGAACGCGCGCACGCGCCAGGCCAGGCGGTAGCCAGCGCCGAGCGGCAGCACCACGAGCTCGGGCCCGCCCGCGCGGCCGAAGGGCTGTCCGCCCCGCGCCGCGATCCGCGCCGCCGCGTCGCCGGCACCCAGGCGCGGCTCGACCGAGACGTCGATTCCCTCGTAGAACGTGCCGAACACGGTGAGCGTGCCCGCCGCGTCGCTCTGGCGCGCGAGCTCGCCGCCGAAGACCGGCACCCCCAGGTGGTGCTGAACCAGCCGCTCGTGCCGCCGGCCCGGGATCATCGTGTCGTCGCGGACCGAGCGCGGGACCAGCTGGCGGGACGCGACGAGCCCGTCGACACGCGCCGCCCACTGCGCGAGCGCGCCGCCGGAGGCCGCGGACACCCGCAGCGGCCGATCCCCCGCCCGGGCCAGCGCGGGGAGCGTCAGTACGACGGTCGCGAGGAGCGACGCACGGCGCAGCTTCATTCCCAGCCTCCGTTGACGCGTACCCTATACGCCGAAAGCCGACCCCGACACAAACAGGTCGGACGCCTCCGGCACGCGCTGCCAAGCGATGGACGGCCGCGCGCGAGGGTTTTCCGCTAGCCGACGTCCTTGCGCGCGGCGTCGACGAGCTCGCGCGCCAGCGAGCCGATGCGGGAGGCGTCGGGACCCTCCACCATCACGCGCAGCTTGGGCTCGGTGCCGCTCCAGCGCACGAGCACGCGCCCCTCCTTGCCCAGGCTGGAGCGCACCGTGTCGACGAGCTTCTGCAGCGACGCCATGTCCTCGAGCGGCTTCCTGGCCGCGAGCGTGACGCTCTCGAGCACCTGCGGCACGCGCTCCATCGCCTGGCGCGCGAGCTCCGAGAGCGGCTTGCCGGTGCGAATCATGAGCGAGAGCACCTGCAGCGCCCCGATCAGCCCGTCCCCGGTCGAGCTGTGGTCGAGGAAGACCAGGTGCCCCGACTGCTCGCCGCCCAGGTTGTAGCCGCCCTGCCGCATCGCGTCGACCACGTAGCGGTCGCCGACCGGCGTGCGCACGAGTGCGATCCCCTGCGCCTCGAGCGCGCGCTCGAGCCCGAGGTTGCTCATCACCGTCGCGACCACGGTGTCGCGGCGCAGCTCGCCGTCGTGCTTCATGCGCGAGGCGCACATCGCCATCACGGCGTCGCCGTCGACGATCGCGCCCTTCTCGTCGATCACGATCACGCGGTCGGCGTCGCCGTCGAGCGCGATCCCGATGCCCGCCCCGCGCCGCACCACCTCGGCGCAGGCGTGCTCCGGATGCAGCGCCCCGCTCTCGCGGTTGATGTTGGTGCCGTTCGGCCGCACGCCGATCGGGAAGACGCGCGCCCCGAGCTCGCTGAACACGAGCGGCGCCACCACGTAGGCGGCGCCGTGCGCGGCGTCCACCACCACGCGCACGCCGTCGAGCGTGAGGTCGCGCGGGAACGTGTTCTTGACGAACGTCACGTAGCGCCCGCGCGAGTCCTCGAGCTTGAGCGCGCGGCCGATCGCGGGCCCCGTCCGCCGCTCGCCCAGCCGCTCCGGCTCGCGGATCAGCGTCTCCATCTCGACCTCCGCCGCGTCCGGCAGCTTGAAGCCGTCGCGGCCGAAGACCTTGATGCCGTTGTCGTCGTAGGGGTTGTGGCTGGCGCTGATCACCATCCCGGCGTCGGCGCGCATGCTCACCGTGAGGTGGGCGACGGCCGGCGTCGGCACCGGCCCGCACAGGAGCACGCGCCCGCCCATCGAGGTGACGCCGGCCGCGAGCGCCGTCTCGAGCATGTAGCCCGACAGGCGCGTGTCCTTGCCGATCAGCACGCGCGGGGCGTGGCGCTGGCCGCGCCCCGCGACGAACGTCACCGCGCGCCCGAGTGCGAGGGCGACCTCGGGCGTCATCGGGTAGACGTTGGCGACACCGCGGATGCCGTCGGTGCCGAACAGGGAACGGCTGCTCATGGCGCGCTTTCCTTCCTCTTCTTCTCCGGCTGCGCTTGCGGGCCCTCGGGGCCCTTGACCTCGCCCACGCCCACGTCGACCCTCACGCGGCTGCCGCCCTCGAGCCGCAGCAGCGGGTCCTCGAGCCCGACCGCCACCGACTCGCTGGTGTCCGCCCGCGCGCCCTCGATCGAGACCGGCTCGGTGAAGGCGCTCTCGATCTCGCGCACGCGGCTGCGCGGGCCGGCCACGCGCACCTCGGGCGGCTCGCTGGCGACGCTCGCGATCTCGAAGCCCGCCGCGGGCCGGCCCGTCACACGCGGGTGCACCGGCACGGACTTGCGCTCGGTGCGCTCCAGGTTCAGCGTCAGCAGCGAGGGAGTGATCTTCACCACCCGGAAGCCGAACGGCACCTGGACCGCCGCGGGCGTGAGCTGCACGATGCGCTCGCCCTCGGCGGCGCCGGCGAGGTCGATCGTGGCGAGCAGCTTCCCGGTCTCGAGGCTGTTGATCAGGCCGGGCGAGGCCCGCACGCGCACGTCGACGGCGTTGACGGGGTCGCCAGTGAGCTCCAGGTCGCGCGGCACGTTGCGCAGCTCGACGGGTACCGTCACGCCGCGCTCCGCGGTCTGGCGGCCCACGATCACGAACCACAGCCCCGCCGCGAGCCCGAGGCTCGCGAGCCGCAGCGCGTTGTCGCTCCCGAGCTTCACTGCTTGGCCTCGGTCGCGGCCGCCTGCGGCGCCTCGGCGGCGGTCGCCTCGCTGAGCCCCAGCGACGAGAGCACCGCCTGGCGCAGGGCCGGACCGTCGAGCCCGCGGCGAATGCGGCCGCCCTCGACGAGCGAGATGGTGCCGGTCTCTTCCGAGACCACGATCGCCACGGCGTCGGTGTCCTCCGAGAGCCCGATCGCCGCGCGGTGGCGGCTGCCCAGCGTGCGGCTGAGCTCCGGGTGCACCGTGAGCGGCAGGAAGCAGGCGGCGGCCGCGACGCGGTTGCCCTGGATCACCACGGCCCCGTCGTGCAGCGGCGTCGCCGGGTGGAAGATGCTCACCAGCAGGTCGTAGGTCACCACCGCGTCGAGCGCGATGCCGGTCTCGATGTAGCTGCGCAGGCCCATCTCGCGCTCGAGGGCCACGATCGCGCCGGTGTGCTCCGAGGCGAGGCGCGTCGCGGCGAGCACGATCTCGTCCACCACCTCCTCCTGCCGCCGGCGCGCGGCACCGCCGAGGAAGGGCGCGCGGCCCAGGTGCGCGAGCCCCTTGCGGATCTCGGCCTGGAACACGACGATGATGCCGAACACGAGGAACGGCAGGAACGTGCGCAGCAGCCAGTTCACCGTCTGCAGGTTGAGCAGGACCGAGCACCAGTAGAGCAGCACCAGCACCGCGCCGCCGAGCGCGATCTGCACCGCGTGCGTGCCGCGCAGGAAGCGCAGCAGCTCGTAGACCAGGAACGCCACGATCAGCATGTCGAGCAGGTCCCACCAGCCGAACTCGGTGCCGCTGAAGAAGGCGGAGAGCCGCTCGGCGATCACGCGGCCCTCCGCGCGGCGTCGCCGCGGATCGCGTCGCAGACGCGGACCACCTCGACCATCTCGCGCACGTCGTGCACGCGCACCACGTGCGCCCCGAGCATCACGCACGCCGCGACGGCGCCCGCCGTACCGAGCAGCCGGCGCTCGACCGGCAGCTCCAGCACCCGGCCGATGAAGCTCTTGCGCGAGGGTCCGACCAGCAGCGGGCGGTCGAGCGCCGCGAGCTCCGGCAGCCGGCGCAGCGTCTCGAGGCTGTGCGCGGCGTCCTTCGAGAAGCCGATCCCGGGGTCGACGAGCGTGTGCGCGCGAGGCACTCCCGCGGCCTGCGCCCGCTCGAGCGCCGCCAGCAGCTCGGCCTTCACCTCGCCCATGACGTCGGCGTAAGCCGGCGCCCGATGGCGCTCGGCCGCGCCGCCGCGCAGGTGCATCAGCACCGCGGGCACGCCGCGCCGGGCCACGAGCGCCGCCATCGCGGGATCGTATCCGAACCCACTCACGTCGTTGACGACGTCGGCCCCGGCGTCGAGCGCCGCCGCGGCGACCGCGGCCTTCGTGGTGTCGACCGAGATCGGACCGGCGCCGCGGCGCCTGAGAGCCTCGACCACCGGGACCACGCGGCGCAGCTCCTCCGTCTCGGCGACCGGCTCGGCGCCCGGGCGCGTGGACTCGCCGCCGACGTCCACCCAGTCGGCCCCGTCCTCGAACAGCCGCAAGCCCCGCGCGAGCGCGGACTGCTGGTCGTCCGGGGCCCCGCCCGCGAACGAGTCGGGCGTGACGTTGAGGATGCCCATCACGAGCGTGCGCTCGCCGAGCACCACGGAGGCGCCCCGGAGCGGGATGCGGAAAAGGCGGCGCTCCGTGGTCAAGCTCGCCCCCTGTGGCGGCGGCCTATGACGTCGGCCGCGGATCCGCCACGGGCGGCGGGAGAATCCCGGCCGGGCGGCCCTCCTCGGCGCGCGTGTCGCGCGGCTTGGCCGGCGCGGCGGGCGCCGGCGGGACCTTGACCGTGATCGGCTCGCCGGCGAGCAGCTGCTTGAGCTGCGGCGCGTCGAGCACCTCGTGCTCGAGCAGCGCCTCGGCGATCCGCACCAGCGCGGGCCGCTGGTCCGTCAAAAGCCGCGTCGCGCGCTCGTACTGCTCGGTCACGATGCGCTTGATTTCGGCGTCGATCTTGAGCGCGGTCGCCTCCGAGTAGTCCTGGTGGCGGTTGAACTCCTTGCCGAGGAAGATCGCCTCTTCCTTCTTGCCGTAGGTGAGCGGGCCGAGCGAGTCGCTCATGCCCCACTCGCAGACCATCTTGCGCGCCATCTCGGTCGCCTGCTCGATGTCGTTCTGCGCGCCGGTCGTGATCTGCTGGAACGTCGTCTCCTCGGCGATGCGGCCGCCCATGCAGACGGCGATCCGCGCCTCGAGCTGCTCCTTCGACCAGTTGTGCTTCTCCTCGCTCGGCAGCTGCTGGGTGAGGCCGAGCGCCATCCCGCGCGGGATGATCGTCACCTTGTGCAGCGGGTCCGAGTGCGGCACGAGCGCGGCGAGGAGCGCGTGGCCTGCCTCGTGGTAGGCGGTGATCTTCTTCTCCTCGTCCGTGATGATCAGGCTCTTGCGCTCGGCGCCCATCAGGACCTTGTCCTTCGAGGACTCGAAGTCCTTCATCGAGACGAACTTCTGGCTCATGCGCGCGGCCAGGAGCGCCGCCTCGTTCACCAGGTTCGCGAGGTCGGCGCCCGAGAAGCCGGGCGTCGCCCGCGCGAGCACCGAGAGGTCGACGTCCTCGGCGAGCGGGATCTTGCGCGTGTGGACCTGCAGGATGCCCTCGCGCCCGCGCACGTCGGGCCGCGACACCACCACGCGGCGGTCGAAGCGGCCCGGGCGCAGCAGCGCGGGGTCGAGCACGTCCGGCCGGTTGGTGGCCGCGATCAGGATGACACCGTCGTTCGACTCGAAGCCGTCCATCTCGACGAGCAGCGCGTTGAGCGTCTGCTCGCGCTCGTCGTGGCCGCCGCCGAGGCCGGCGCCGCGGTGGCGGCCGACGGCGTCGATCTCGTCGATGAAGATGATGCAGGGCGCGTTCTTCTTGCCCTGCTCGAACAGGTCGCGCACGCGGGAAGCACCCACGCCCACGAACATCTCGACGAAGTCGGAGCCGGAGATCGAGAAGAAGGGCACGTTCGCCTCGCCCGCGATCGCGCGCGCGAGCAGCGTCTTGCCCGATCCCGGGGGGCCCATCAGGAGCACGCCCTTCGGGATCCGGCCGCCGAGCTTCTGGAACTTCTGCGGCTCGCGCAGGAACTCGATGATCTCCTGCAGCTCCTCCTTCGCCTCGTCCACTCCGGCCACGTCCTTGAAGGTGACCTTCTTCTGCTGGCTCGCGAGCAGCTTGGCCTTCGACTTGCCGAACGAGAGCGCCTTGTTGCCGCCGCTCTGCATCTGGCGCATGAAGAAGACCCAGAAGCCGATCAGCAGCAGGAAGGGCGCCCAGGAGATCAGCATGTTGGCCCAGGTGGGTGTGGTGTCGGGCTGGACGGTCACCACCACGTTCTTGGCGAGCAGGCGATCGTTGACCTTGTCGTAGCCCTGCGGCGAGAAGGTGCGGAAGTGCTCGTGGCTCACCGTCTGGCCCTTGATCTCGTTGCCGGTGATCGTCACGTCCTGCACCTGGCCGGCTTCGACCTGCGCCATGAACTCGCGAGAACTTCATCGGCGTCTCGCGCTTCTGGAACTGGGCGAAGTGCCAGGCCAGGAACACGACGACCAGCAACGACATCCACAGCATTACCGTCTTGAACGTGGCGTTCACGAGATTGGCCTCCGGACGGCTACCCCACCGTCACCGCTCCCCGCAGACCCGAGCGGTCCGCGAGGAAACACCTATCCTAGCTTACTCCTGCGGCGCCCCTGCGCGCGCGGGGCGGGGAAGGGTGCCGATGAAGGGCAGGCCGCGGAAGCGCTCCATCCAGTCGAGCCCGTAACCGACCAGGAAGCGGTCGGCGAGCGGCTCGTGCACGGGGAACGCCGTCCAGTCGGGGTGGACGTCGATCTTGCGCGCCTCGGGCTTGTCGATGAGGGCGCACACCTTCAGGGTGCGCGGGGCCTGCTCGTGGATGTGCGCGAGCAGGTAGCTGAGCGTGATCCCGGTGTCGACGATGTCGTCGATCAGCAGCACGTCCCGCCCCTCGAGAGGCACCGCGGTCGAGAACACGATCTCGGTCTGGACCCCGCCGGCGGCCTGCTCCAGGCTCGAGGTCACCCGCACCAGGTGCACGCTCAGGTCGAGCGGGATCCTGCGGATCAGGTCGGACATGAAGACGAGGCTCCCCTTCCAGAGGGCGAGGACGCACACCTCCCGCCCCGCCAGGCTCTTCGTGATCTCCTCGCCGAGCTCCTTCACGCGGCGAGCGATCCGCTCCTCGTCGAAGAGAACGGAGATGGTGTCCCTCATGGCTTCGGTAGGGACGATGATACGGATTTCGTCCGGCGGTTCAACGCTTTTCGAGCCGCAGCGCGCGGTGGGTGAAGAGCGCGCGACGGCGGCCCGGCAGGTCCAGCCGACGACCCGACGGCGCTCGCGCGGTCGCGAGTCGGAGGAGCCGCTCGACGTGGCCCTCGTCCACGCCCGACAGGCCGCCGGCCTGGGCGAGGGCCAGCCGCAGCGCGACGCGCGCGACCGCGATCGGAGCGCGGGCGAGCACGCCGCGGTCGAGCACCAGCGCGTCGCCGTCACGCGTGGCGGCCTCGGCGAGGGCGCGCGCGGCCGCCGCGCCGACGAAGGCCGCCTCGTCCGCGGCCAGGTGCGCGGTGCGGGCGAGCGCTTCGCGCACGCGCGGGTTGAAGCGCGCCTCGAGGTACGGCAGCAGCTCGTGGCGCACGCGGTTGCGCGCGAAGCCGAGCTCGCGGTTCGACGGGTCCTCGCGCCAGCCGAGCCCGCGCTCGGCGAGGTACGCGAGCACTTCCCGCCGCGAGACCGCGAGCAGCGGCCGCAGCAGCTCGCCGCTGCGCGGCCGCATCGCCGCGAGGCCGCTCGAGCCGCTGCCCCGCAGCAGGCGCAGCAGCAGCGTCTCGGCCTGGTCGTCCTGCGTGTGCGCGACCGCGATCGCCGCGGCGCCTTCGTCCTCCTGGACGCGCCGCAGGAACGAGTAGCGCTCGCGGCGCGCGGCCTGCTCGAGCCCACCCTTCTCGCGGCGCGCGCGCTCGCGCACGCGCGCCGTCCCCGCGCGCAACGTCACGCCGAGCGCGGCGCACAGTTCCAGGCAGAAGGCCGCGTCGTCGAAGGAGCCGGGACGCAGGCCGTGGTCGAGGTGGGCCGCCACGAGCGCGAAGCCGCGGCGGCGGCGCAGCGCGGCGAGCACGGCGGTGAGCGCCACCGAGTCCGCGCCGCCCGAAAGGGCGACGACCAGCGTCTCCCCCCGCGCGGGAAGCCCGGCCGCCACCAGCGCCCGGTCGACGGCCGCGACGAGAGGCGGCATCCTCACGCGCTCGAGCCTCCCCGGCGATCGAAATGGTGGCGGTGCAGGGATTCGAACCCCGGACGCCGCGGATATGAGCCGCGTGCTCTAACCAACTGAGCTACACCGCCACGGGCGGACTCTCGCAGAAACGGGCCCGTCTCCGCGACTTGGCAGCATACTACGAAACCAAGCGCCCTCTTTGGCTGCTATATACTGCGCCCGATTGACTCCTACGACCTGCGTCACTTGCCAGAAGAGCGACGAGGAAGTCACGCTGCAGAAGTGCCCGATCTGCTTCAAGTGGGTCTGCCACGACTGCGGCAAGCGCGAGTACGGTCGCACCTTCTGCAGCCAGCGCTGCGCGCACCTCTTCTTCTTCGGCGACGACGAGGACTGAGGCCCGGGCGCAACGCGCACCCAAGGGGGGTCTGGGGGGATGGAATCCCCCCAGTTCAAAGAACGAAGTCACCAGCCTCGCGATTCGACCCCCTTCACGAGCGATCATTGGAGAGTCGAAGCCCACGCGTGCTCCTCAATGACCCCTCTCGAAGAGGACCGGAACGCCAGGCCTGCTGCTTCCCTCTTTGAGATGGGGGGACTTCGTCCCCCCATACCCCCCTGAAGGGTTCCTTGTCCGTCGTGCTTGTCCGTCGTGCTTGTCCGCCGTCCTTGTCCGTTTCCCCTTTCCGTGCCCTGCTCGTCTCCGTGGCCTAGAATGGCTTCCTCATGAGTTTCCCGGACGAACGGCCGCGGCGGCTCCGCAGCAGCGAGCGGCTGCGCGCGATGGTGCGCGAGACGTCCGTCTCGCCCGTGAACCTGATCTACCCGCTGTTCGTGGCGCCCGGCGAGGGTGTGCGCAAGGAGATCGCCTCGCTGCCCGGCTGCTACCACCTCTCGGTCGACCAGGTCGCGCGCGAGGCCGAGGCCGTCGAGGCGCTCGGGATCGGGGGCGTGATCCTGTTCGGCCTGCCCGCGGCCAAGGACGCGACCGGATCCGAAGGCTACGCCGACGACGGCGTCGTGCAGCGGGCGGTCCGCGCGATCCGCGGCGCCTGCCGAGAGCTGCTCGTCGTCACGGACGTGTGCCTGTGCGAGTACACGTCGCACGGCCACTGCGGCGTCGTCGCGGACGGCGAGGTGCAGAACGACCCGACGCTCGCGCTGCTGGCGCGCATGGCGGTGTCGCACGCGAAGGCCGGCGCGCACGTCGTGGCGCCCTCGGACATGATGGACGGGCGCGTCGGCGCGATCCGCGGGGCGCTCGACGCCGCCGGCTATGCGGCGCTGCCGATCCTGTCGTACGCGGCGAAGTACGCGTCCGCCTTCTACGGCCCGTTCCGCGAGGCCGCGGACTCCGCGCCCCAGTTCGGCGACCGGCGCGGCTACCAGATGGACCCGGCGAACGTGCGCGAGGCGCTGCGCGAGGTGCGCCTCGACGTCGAGGAGGGCGCCGACATCGTGATGGTGAAGCCGGCGCTGCCCTATCTCGACGTGATCCGCGCTGTGAAGGAGAGCTGCGACCGCCCGGTCGCCGCCTACAACGTCTCCGGCGAGTACGCGATGGTGAAGGCGGCGGCCGCGCGCGGCTGGATCGACGAGGAGCGCATGCTGCGCGAGATCCTGACCTCGATCCGCCGCGCGGGCGCGGACGTGATCCTCACCTACCACGCCAAGGACTTCGCGCGCCGCGCGTAGCGCGTGCGCGAGCGGCGCACCCCCCGCCATGAGATCCGACGAGCTCTTCGCGCGCGCCAAGGCGGTCATCCCCGGCGGGGTCTCGAGTCCGGCGCGGGCGTTCAAGGCCGTGGGCGGAACGCCTCTCTTCGTGACGCGGGCCGAGGGCGCGCGCTTCTGGGACGAGGACGGCCGCGCGTTCGTCGACTACGTCGGCTCGTGGGGGCCGATGATCGTGGGCCACGCGCACCCCGAGGTGCTCGCCGCGGTGCGCGCGGCCGCCGAGCGCGGGACGTCGTACGGCGCGCCGTGCGCGGCCGAGGTCGAGCTCGCGGAGCGGATCGTGCGCCTCGTGCCGTCGATCGAGAAGGTGCGCTTCGTCTCCTCCGGTACCGAGGCCACGATGAGCGCGCTGCGGGTGGCGCGCGGCTTCAGCGGCCGGCGCAAGATCCTGAAGTTCGACGGCTGCTACCACGGCCACGCCGACTCGCTGCTGGTCAGCGCGGGGTCCGGAGTCGCGACGCTCGGGATCCCGGGCTCCCCCGGCGTGCCCGAGGGAACCGTCGCGGACACGCTCGTCGCTCCGTTCAACGACGCGGCCGCCGTCGAAGAGGTCGTGCGCGTCCACGGAGCGGACCTCGCCGCGGTGATCGTCGAGCCCGTGTGCGGCAACATGGGCACCGTCGCCCCGCGCCCGGGCTACCTCGAGGCGCTGCGCGAGATCACGCGCCGCAGCGGCAGCGTGCTGATCTTCGACGAGGTGATGACCGGCTTCCGCCTGGCGCCGGGCGGCGCGCAGGAGCTGTTCGGCATCCGGCCGGACATGACCTGCCTCGGCAAGATCATGGGCGGCGGCCTGCCGGCGGCGGGCTACGGGGGGCGCGCCGACATCATGGCCACGGTGGCTCCCGACGGCCCCGTGTACCAGGCGGGAACGCTGTCGGGCAACCCGCTGGCGATGGCGGCGGGAGCCGCCATGCTCGACCTGCTGGCACGGCCCGGGAGCTACGCCGCGCTCGAGGCGCTGAGCGCACGGCTCGAGGCGGGACTGCTGCGCGCGGCGCGCGACGCGGGCGCGCGCGTGACGATCAACCGCGTGGGCTCGATGCTCACCGTCTTCTTCTGCGACGGGCCGGTCGTCGACTACGCGAGCGCGAAGCGCTCGGACACGACGCGTTTCGCCCGCTTCTTCCACGCCATGCTGCGGCGCGGCGTCTACCTGCCGCCGGCGCAGTTCGAGGCGGCATTCGTGTCGCTCGCCCACGGCGAGAGCGAGATCGACGAGACGATCGCGGCCGCGGCCGGCGCCTTCAAGGACGCCGCCTGAGCCCGGGCTCCGGCGCGGGGCGCGAGCGCGCCCGTGGTAACCTCTTCGGTGCGAGCCACGCGGGCCGAACCGGTCCTCCGCGCTCCCAAGGAGTACCGGCCATGAGCTCGATCCCGCCCGACACCTCTCCCCTCGTATCGCCCGTCGCCACGCCCGACGCACCCCCGGTGCCGAGAGTCGCTGTGCGGCCGCCGACCGTCCGCTACCTGGGCTTCGAGTGCACGAGCGAGGGTCGCATCTACCGGCTGCGTGTCGACGCGGGCGTCGAGACGCCGCGGCTCTACACGGTCGCGATTCCGAGCGAGGCGTTCGACACGCGGCGCGCCCGCTTCCAGGACGCTCCCGAGCTGTGCTTCGAGCGCCTGCAGCGCGAGCTCGAGGCCAACGCGCAGCTGCCCGAAGGCACGGCGCTCGTGATCACGACCGACGACCTCGACCGCTATCGCGACGCGCGCCGCGCCCCCGCCAAGAAGCCGCGGGCTCCGCTGCCCGCTCGCTGAGCGCAGCCTTGCCCTTCACCTCGCTCGGCCTCGACCCGCTGCTGCTGCACGGCATCCGCGAGCTCGGCTTCACGCGACCCACGCCGATCCAGGCCCAGGCGATCCCCCCCGCGCTTGCGGGACGGGACCTGCTCGCCTGCGCGGCGACCGGCAGCGGAAAGACCGCGGCGTTCGGGCTGCCGATCCTGCAGCGGCTGATGGCGAAGCCGCGCCGCACGACGCGCGCCCTGATCCTGACGCCGACGCGCGAGCTGTGCGCGCAGATCGACCGGCACGTTTCGGAGCTCGCCGTGCACACGCCGGTCACGAGCGCGGCCGTGTTCGGCGGCGTCGGCATGGGTCCGCAGGAGCACGCCTTTCGCTCCGGCGTGGACGTGATCGTGGCGACGCCCGGGCGGCTGCTCGACCACTTCCGCTTCTCGTACGCGACGCTGCGCGGGATCGAGTGGCTCGTGCTCGACGAAGCCGACCGCATGCTCGACATGGGCTTCCTGCCGGACGTGCGCCGCGTGCTGCGTCACCTGCCGGCGCGGCGGCAGACGCTGTTCTTCTCGGCGACCATGCCGCCGCCGATCGTCGAGCTGTCGCGCGAGATGCTGAACGACCCGGTGCGCATCGACCTCGAGCGGCGCCCCGCCCCGGCGGCGGGCATCACGCAGGCCGCGTACCCGGTGCCGGCGCGGCTCAAGCCGGCGCTGCTGCTCGCGCTGCTGCGCCGCGGCGACATGGCGAGCGCGCTCGTCTTCACCCGCACCAAGCACCGCGCGAACCGGCTCGCCGAGTGGCTCGGCGGGAAGGGCGTGCGCGTCGCGCGCATCCACGGCAACCGCAGCCAGAGCCAGCGCACGCAGGCGCTCGAGGGGTTCAAGTCCGGCCGCTACGACGTTCTCGTGGCGACCGACATCGCCGCGCGCGGCATCGACGTCGTGGCGCTCGGCCACGTGGTGAACTTCGACGTGCCGGCGGCGAGCGAGGACTACATCCACCGCGTCGGCCGCACCGGGCGCGCCGAGGCGACGGGCGAGGCGTTCACCTTCGTCGCTCCCGAGGACGAGGCGGCGCTGCGCGCGATCGAGCGCGCGGTCGGCAAGCCGCTGCCGCGCGTGATGCTGAGCGACTTCGACTACCGTCAGGCGGCGGACGAGACGAAGGCGCCGCCTTCCGCCCGCCGGCAGCCGGCGGCGCGACCGCGCCGCGCCGAGCCGCTGCGCCAGCCGCGGGAGCCCGGGAGCGCCTGGGCCGGCCGGCTCGAGGCCGCGACGAGCCGCACGCACGCGCCCGGGCGCGCACGCCCGGGGCGCCGGCCCTTCGGCGGCCGCGGGCGCCGCTCGCGCTTCAAGGCGCGAACGCGCTGACGAGGCCGCGACCCCTCAGGGCAAGAGCCCCAGCTCGCGGTACACCCTCCGGCGGTTCTCGCGCTTGCGCTTCGCCTTGGCGACGGGGTCCGGGGTTGGGAAGTTGGCGCCGAGCATGATCTCGCCGGGCTCCGCCACGCCGACCAGGCCCGAGAGCGTGAGGGTGTCGGCGGGTAGGTAGCGGTACGTCGCGATGTGCCGGTAGCGCGGGTCGACGCGGAACGAGGCGTTCTGGGCCGGCGTCGCGAGCAAGAGATAGGGCTCGCGCGAGCCGGCCAGGCTCCAGAGGTCGCACTCCGAGACGGCCGCCATGCGCACCTCGAGCAGGACGTCGCGGCGGACACGGGTCGGGTCCGAGCAGAACGCCATCCGCAGGTCGGGCCGGTAGCGCCGCTCGCGCGCCACGTCGTCGACCATCTCGCGGTTCGGCTGCCCCGCGGCGAACGCCGGCAGGAACAGCGTCACGACCGCGAGCCAGGGCATGGCCACCGCGAGCGAGAGCGACCAGAGCGCGCGCCCGGGGCTCGGGCCGAGCGCGAGCGCGGCGAGGCCGAGCGCGCCCGCCACGAGCGCCGCGAGCAGGACGGCGCGCGCCGCGTCTCCTGGCAGCCACTCGGCGGGCAGCCGCGGCGGCCGCAGCGCCACGAACGCCAAAGCCGCCGAGAGCAGCAGCGCGACCGCGCGCGCCCAGCCGGCGTCGGCTCTCCGCCACGTGACGGCGGTGAGGTAGCGGGCGACGAGCAGCGAGAGCGCCGGGTAGAGCGGCAGCAGGTAGTAGTCGAGCTTGCCGCGCGAGAGGCTGAGCGGCACGAGCGCGAGCGCGACCCAGACGGCGAGGAAGCGGGCGCGCCGCCGCTCCTCGTCGTCGCCGGAGCGGACGAGCCGCGCGAGCGCGAGCGGCAGGAACGGCGACCACGGCAGCCCCTCGGCGAGGTAGGTCGGCAGGTAGAACCACCACGGGCGGCCCACGTCGTAGGTCTCGGCCGCGAAACGCTCCAGGTTCTCGCGCAGGAAGAAGTAGACGAGCGGGTCCTTGCCGAGCCGCAGGTACACGAGCAGGAACCAGCCGAGGCCGAGCACGGCGCACGCGAGCGCACCGAGCGCGAGCGCTGTGAGCCCGCCCGGCAGCGGCCGGCGGCGGTTCTCGTGGAGCAGCAGCAGGACGGCGAGGCCGGGGATCAAGAGCGCGATCGGCCCCTTGGTCGCGAAGCCGAGGCCGGCGACCGCGCCGAGCAGCGGCACCGCCACCGCGCCGCGGCCGCGGCCGCAGCGCGAGGAGCGCGAGGCTCACCGCGAGCGTCGCGAAGAGCGCGAGCAGCATGTCCGACATCGCGACGCGCGCGAACGAGAGGAACGCGAGCGTCGTCGACAGCACCAGCGCGCCGGCGAGGCCCGTGCGCCGGTCGTACAGCAGAGTCCCGAGCCACGCGCACGCGAGCGCCAGGGCGACCGAGGCGAGCACGGCCACGAGCCGGGCCGCGGCCGCCGAGGGGCCGAGCGCCTTCATCGCCGCAGCCATCGCCCAGTACGTGAGGATCGGCTTGTCGAAGAACGCGTGGCCCTCGTAGCGCGGCACCAGCCAGTCGCCGGTCTCGAGCATCGCGCGCGCCGCGTCGAGGAAGTAGATCTCGGCGCGCACGAGCGGCGCGGCCCCGAGCTGCGGCAGCAGCAGCGCGAGGAGCACGGCCCCGAGGCAGGCGAGCCCGGCGGCGAAGCGGGAGGCGGCGAGCGGCGGAGGCGTCAGGGCCGGGCGGGGACGGGCAGAGCGGCGCCCTTCTTGAGGTGGAGCTGGCCGCAGGCGGCCAGGATGTCGCGCCCGCGCGGCCGGCGCACCGACACCGGGACGTCCGCGGCGGCGAGCGCGGCCTGGAACGCCTCGACCGCCTCGGGGCGCGGCGCCTTGAACGGGATCTCGGGCGCCGGGTTGAGCGGGATCAGGTTCACCTTGACGCGCCTCCCGCCGAGCCGGCGCGCGAGCGCGCGCGCGTGCGCGGGCGTGTCGTTGACCCCGCCGAGCAGGACGTACTCGAACGTCACGCGGCCGCCGCGCGGGATCGGGTAGCGCAGCGCCGCGTCGACGACGGCCTCGAACGGGTACTTCTCCTCGATCGGCATCAGCGCGCGCCGCAAGCCCGGGTCCGGGGCGTGCAGGCTGATCGCGAGGTTCGGCCGCACCGGCTCGCTCGCCAGCTTTTCGAGCGCCGGCAGGATCCCGACCGTCGACAAGGTCAGCTTGCGCGGCGGCACGCCGAAGCCCGCCTCGTCCATCAGAACGCGCAGCGTCTCGAGCGTCGCCTCGCAGTTGAGCAGCGGCTCGCCCATGCCCATCATCACGACGTTCCAGGGGAAGGGGTCCTGCGCACGCCGGTCGGGGTGCGTGGCCCGCACCGGGTGCTCGTCCATCACGACCGCGACCTGGCCCAGGATCTCCGACGGCTTCAGGTTGCGCTTGTAGCCCGCGATCCCGGTCAGGCAGAAGGCGCACTTCAGCGGGCAGCCGGCCTGGGTCGAGATGCAGATCGTGCGGCGGTCGTCCTCGGGGATGTAGACGGCCTCGACCGTCGCGCCGTCGTCGAGCCGGAACAGGTACTTGAGCGTGCCGTCGAAGCTGAGCGAGCGCTCCTGCACGTCGGGCCAGCGCAGCTCGTACTCGGCCGCGAGCGACGCGCGCAGCGCCTGCGGCAGGTCGGTCATCGCGCCGAGCTCGCGCACGCGGCGCTCGTAGAGCCAGCCGTAGAGCTGGCGCGCGCGAAAGCCGGGCTCGCCGCGCTCCGCCACGAGCCGCGCGAGGGCTGCGCCGCCCATGCCGAACAGGTTGGGCCTGCCCATCCCGCGATCATAACCCGCGCCGGTGCTACGATCGCGCGCGGCGAAGCGAAGCGAGGCGGTGCGATGGCGGACGCGGACGGCGCGGAGCTCAGGGTCGTGGTCGGTCCGGGAGGCGCCCTGCCCGAGTACGCCTCGGCGGCGGCCGCGGGAGCGGACCTCCGCGCGAGCGAGTCGGTGGAGATCGCGGCCGGCGCGCGCGCCGCGGTCTCGACGGCACTGCGGCTCGAGATCCCGCCAGGCCACGTGGGGCTCGTCTGGCCGCGCAGCGGGCTCGCCGTGCGCCACGGCATCGACACGCTCGCCGGCGTGATCGACAGCGACTACCGGGGCGAGCTCAAGGTGGTGCTGGTCAACCACGGCGACGAGGGCTTCCGGATCGCGCCGGGCGACCGCGTCGCCCAGCTGCTGGTGCAGAAGGTCGAGCGCGTGCGCTTCGCGGCCGCCCCCGCGGTGGCCGACACGGCGCGCGGCGACGCGGGCTTCGGCTCGACCGGACGCTAGGCGCGGCGGCCCTCTGAGGCTCGACGCGGGCCGCTTCCCGGCCTAAGATGAGGGTTTCGGTTTTCCTTCGCACCCGAGGTCCCGAGTGGAGCCCGATCGCATCGTCATCACTGGCGCGCGCCAGCACAACCTGAAGAACATCGCCGTCAGCATCCCCAAGAAGTCGCTCGTCGTGCTGACCGGCGTGTCGGGCTCGGGCAAGTCCTCGCTCGCGTTCGACACGCTCTACGCGGAGGGCCAGCGCCGCTACATCGAGAGCCTCTCCGCCTACGCGCGCCAGTTCCTCGGGCAGATGGAAAAGCCGCTCTACGACTCGATCCGCGGCCTGGCGCCGACGATCTCGATCGAGCAGAAGACCGCGAGCACCAACCCGCGCTCGACGGTGGGAACGGTCACGGAGATCCACGACTACCTGCGCGTGCTGTGGGCGCGCGTGGGCCGGCTCAGCTGCCACAGCTGCGGCCGGCCGGTCTCGCAGCAGTCGGCGCAGCAGATCGTGCAGGAGGTGATGCGGCTCGCGGAGGGCACGAAGTTCCTGGTGCTGGCGCCGCTCGTGCGCGAGCGCAAGGGCGAGCACAGGGACGTGATCGAGCAGGTGCGCAAGGCCGGCTTCGCGCGCGTCAGGCTCGACGGCCGCGTGCTCTCGCTCGAGGACGACGAGGTTCGCCTCGACAAGAAGAAGAAGCACACGATCGACGCCGTCGTCGACCGCCTAGTCGCCAAGCCCGGGCTCGCACAGCGGCTCACCGACTCGGTCGAGACGGCACTGCGGCTCGGCGAGGGAACGCTCGTGATCGCCGCCGAGGGACAGAAGGAGCAGGTGCTCTCGGAGCACCGCGCCTGCCACCACTGCGGGATCTCGTTCCCGGAGCCGTCGCCGCAGCTGTTCTCGTTCAACTCGCCGCTCGGGATGTGCCCCGAGTGCTCGGGGCTCGGGACGCGCATGGAGATGGACCCGGACCTCGTGGTTCCGAACCCCGATCTCTCGGTCAACGAGGGCGCGGTCAAGCCGCTCGGCGCCGTGGGCGAGGCGACCACCTGGGGCAGCGACATCGTGCGCGCGGTGGCGCGCGAGCGCGGGATCGACCTCAACAAGCCCTGGAGGTCGCTCTCCGAGGCGCAGCGGAGCGTGATCCTGTACGGCACCGGCGAGGAGCGCGTCAGCATCAAGCTCAAGAGCTCGTGGGGCTCGGGCGCCTTCAAGATGCGCTACGAGGGCGCGATCAACTCGATGCTGCGCCGCATGCGCGAGACGAAGTCGGAGGAGATGCGGCAGCACTACCAGAAGTACCTCTCCTCGCGGCCCTGCTCGGCCTGCGATGGGCGGCGGATCCGGCCCGAGGCGCTCGGCGTGAAGATCGCCGGGCGCACGATCGCCGAGATCACGGCGCTCTCGGTGGCGGACGCCTACGCGTTCTTCGACGCGCTCGCGCTCGAGGGCGCCGAGGCCAGGATCGCGGCCGAGCTGCTCAAGGAGATCCGCGCGCGCCTGCGTTTCCTGCTCGACGTCGGGCTCAACTACCTGACGCTCGATCGCGCGGCGCCCAGCCTGTCGGGCGGCGAGGGCCAGCGCATCCGGCTCGCGAGCCAGATCGGCTCCGAGCTGACCGGCGTCGTCTACGTGCTCGACGAGCCGTCGATCGGGCTGCACCAGCGCGACAACCGCAAGCTGCTCGAGGCGCTCAAGCACCTGCGCGACATCGGCAACACGGTGGTGGTGGTCGAGCACGACCACGAGGCGATGGAGGAGGCCGACTGGCTGATCGACTTCGGGCCCGGCGCGGGACGCCACGGCGGCGAGGTGGTGGCGGCGGGGACGCCGGAGCAGGTCAAGAGGTCGAAGACCAGCCTGACCGGCCGCTACCTGCGCGGCGAGCTCGCGATCGAGGTGCCGGCGCAGCGGCGCCGGGGCAGCGGGCGCGCGCTCTCGGTGGTCGGGGCGCGCGAGCACAACCTGAAGGGCGTGACGGCGGCGTTCCCGCTCGGGCTCTTCGTGTGCGTCACCGGGGTGTCGGGCGCCGGCAAGAGCACGCTCGTGAACCACGTCCTGTACCCGGCCGTGGCGCGGGCGCTGCACGGAAGCGATCGAGCGGTGGGGACGCACGAGCGCGTCGACGGGCTCTCCGAGGTCGACAAGGTGATCGACATCGACCAGAGCCCGATCGGGCGCACCCCGCGCTCGAACCCCGCCACCTACACCAAGCTGTTCGACCTGATCCGCGACTTCTTCGCCGAGCTGCCCGAGGCGCGCATGCACGGCTACACGCCGGGCCGCTTCTCGTTCAACGTCAAGGGCGGCCGCTGCGAGGCCTGCGAGGGCGACGGCGTGAAGCGCGTCGAGATGCACTTCCTGCCCGACGTCTACGTGCCCTGCGAGGTGTGCCGCGGCCGCCGCTTCAACGACGCGACGCTCGCCGTGAAGTACAACAACCTGTCGGTCGCCGACGTGCTCGACCTCACCGTCGACGAGGCGCACGCGCTCTTCAAGCACCACCCGACGATCAGGCGCGCGCTCGAGACGCTGGCCGACGTCGGGCTCGGCTACATAGCACTCGGCCAGTCGTCGCCCACGCTGTCGGGCGGCGAGGCGCAGCGCGTCAAGCTCTCGCGCGAGCTCAGCAAGCGCTCGACCGGCCGCACGCTCTACGTGCTCGACGAGCCGACCAC
Source organism: uncultured Acidobacteriota bacterium (assembly GCA_963740655.1). Taxonomy (GTDB): domain Bacteria; phylum Acidobacteriota; class Vicinamibacteria; order Fen-336; family Fen-336; genus DATBSL01. The sequence goes on along the minus strand of CAVUFF010000005.1, from coordinate 39,330 downwards.
GGGGCTGCACTTCGACGACATCCGCAAGCTGCTGGGCGTGCTCGACCGGCTGGTCGAGGGCGGCAACACCGTGGTCGTGATCGAGCACAACCTCGACGTCATCAAGACCGCCGACTGGGTGATCGACATGGGCCCCGAGGGCGGCCACGCCGGCGGCCGGATCGTGGCGCAGGGCACGCCCGAGCAGGTGGCCGCGGTGCCGGAGAGCTACACCGGCCGCTTCCTGGCACCGCTGCTGCGGCGGACGGCCGGGCGTCGCGCGGTGCGCTCGGGCCGCTAGAGCCGCTTGCGCGCGAGCAGGCTCGAGGCCTTCGCGCGGACTGCCTCGTCCGGGTCGTGGCTCGCCGTCTCGAGGCCGCGCCACGCTGCCGGGGAGACGGGCCGCAGCCGGCCGAGGCCGCGCACGGCCTGCCGGCGCTCAGGCGCGGGGCTGTTGCTGCGTCAGGCAGTGCAGCGTCCCGAGCCCCCAGACGAGCTCGACGGCGTGGATCCCGACCACTGGCCGGTCCCGGATCAGCTCGGCCAGGATCCCCAGCGCCACACGGTCGTTCGGGTCGTTGAAGGTCGGAACGAGCACCGCCGCGTTCGCCATGTAGAAATTGGCGTAGCTCGCCGGCAGCCGACGGCCGTCGAACACGAGCGGCGCCGGCATCGGCAGCTCCACCACCTCGGGCTTCGTCCCGGCGGCGAGCCGCGCCTGCTGCAGCCGCTCGCGGTTGGCTTCGAGCGCGCGGTAGTTGGCGTCTTTCGGGTCGCGCTCGCGGCAGAGCACCAGCGTGCCGGGACCCGTGAAGCGGCAGAGGTCGTCGACGTGGCCGTGGGTGTCGTCGCCCGCGATGCCCTTGTCGAGCCAGATCGCGTGCGGCGCGCCGAGCTCGCGCGCGAACACCTCCTCGTAGTCGGCGCGCGCGAAGCCGGGGTTGCGCACCTGCACCAGCGGGTCGAGCAGGCACTCCTCGGTGGTGACGAGCGTGCCGTCGCCGTCGACCTCGATCGCGCCGCCCTCGAGCACCACCGGCCGGCCCTGGTGCACGGCGGGGCGCAGCTCGAGGCCGAGCGCCCGCGCCGCGCGCTCGGCGACCCTGTCGTCCTTCCGGTGGTCTCGGTACTTGGCCCAGCCGCTGAAGCGGAAGCGCGCGACCGCGACCTCCGGCCGCGGGGCCGCGCGGCGCACGCAGATGGGCCCGAAGTCCCGGGTCCAGCCGCGGTCGGTCGGGAAGCGGTAGAACTCGACCCGCTCGGTCGAAGCGCCCACCCGTTCCAGGATCCGGCGCGCCTTCGCCTCGTGCGCCCGCGACGGGACCAGGATCCGCACCCGCTCGCCCTCGGCGAGCTTGCGCACGATCTCGCCGTACGCCCAGGGAATCGGCGCGAAGCGGCCCGGCCAGTCGGACAGGTTGTGCGGCCAGCCGAGCCAGGTCGCCTCGTGCTCGTCCCACTCGGCGGGCATGCGAAAGCCCGTCGCGCCGCGGTCGCCCTTCGGCGTCGCCACGCGGGCTAGCCGCGCTCGTCCAGGAAGCGGCGCTCGATCCCCGCGTAGGCGTCGATGCGGCGATCGCGCAGGAACGGCCAGTGCGTGCGCACCTCGTCGATGCGCGCCAGGCTGACCTCGCCCGTCAGGATCTCCTCCCGGTCGGTCGAGGCCTCGGCCACGATCACGCCGAACGGGTCGGCCAGAAAGCTCGTGCCCCAGAACTCGAGGCCGTCACCGCCCGCCGGCTTCTCGTGGCCCACGCGGTTGACCACGGCCACGTACACGCCGTTCGCGATCGCGTGCGAGCGCTGGATCGTCTGCCAGGCCGAGCGCTGCGCCACGCCGTGCTCGGCCTTCTCGCTCGGGTGCCAGCCGATCGCCGTCGGATAGAACAGCACCGACGCGCCGCGCAGCGCTGTGAGCCGCGCGCCCTCGGGGTACCACTGGTCCCAGCAGATGAGCGTCCCGATGCGGCCCGGCTTGACGTCGAAGGCCAGGAAGCCGAGGTCGCCGGGCGCGAAGTAGAACTTCTCGTAGAAGAGCGGGTCGTCGGGGATGTGCATCTTGCGGTAGAGACCCGCGACCGATCCGTCGGCATCGATCACGACCGCGCTGTTGTGGTAGACGCCCGCGGCGCGGCGCTCGAAGATCGGCGCCACCACCGCGACACCGGCCTGCTTCGCCGCGCGGCCGATCGCCTCGCTGCTCGGCCCCGGCACGCTCTCCGCGAGCGCGAAGTTGGCGTGATCCTCGGTCTGGCAGAAGTACGGCGTGCGGTACATCTCCGGCAGGCACACGACCTCCGCCCCGAGCGCCGCCGCCTCGCGCACGCGCTCGACGGCCTTCGCCAGGTTCTCGTCGGGCCGGGCGGACATCGACATCTGGACCAGGCCCAGCTTGAAGCTCGGCTTCGTCACGAGTGGCCGTCCGCCGGCAGCACGTACTCGAGGCCGTCCTCGTCGAGCGGGAGCGACTCCTCGAGCCGCTTCACCAGGCCGATCACGCGGAACGCCCAGAGCGTGCGGCACGCCTCGAAGTCGTTCAGCTCCGACTCCGCGCAGAGCGCCTCCACAGCGCGCCCCTTGCCGGCAGCGCGCGCGAGCGCCGACTGGTCGACGTCGAGCGTCAGCTGGTTGAAGAGCGCCTCCGAGCCGGGCACGACCGCGTAGCGCGCCGCGAGCCCGCCGCAGCCGCGCTCGACGCGGCTCCACGCCTCCACCTGCGCGACGCCGTCGAGGATCAGCTGCGGAGTGCCGATGTCGAGCTTGATCGCCTCGCTCGCGGGCGCGCCGGGCTCCAGCTTGTAGCTGCCGCTCGCCCAGTGGAACGCGAGCAGCACGATGTCGCGCGTCTGCTCGACGACGCCCTGCACGAGCTGCTTCGACTCGAGGACGCCGCGCTCGACCAGCACGGTCCCGAGCCGCTTGCCCGGTCCGATGCCGCGGCCCGCGTCCTCCAGCTGGCGCAGCGTGATGAGCCCGCGCCGCAGCAGCCGCGGCCCGAGCCGGTAGTCGGGGTTCGAGGAGGTCGCGAACACGAGCCGGCCGTTCTCGGCGACGATGCCGATGCGCTGGTCGTCTCGCTGGAGCCGCAGCGTGCCGCTCCAGCGCTCGCGGCTCAGCTCCTGGATCAGGTCGGGAAGGTCCTGCTGGTCGAGCCGGCCGTCGCTCTTCAACGCGCTCTCCCCCGCCCGGAGCCGCGCTCCACGAGCGCCGCCGCGAGCAGTGGTACGAGGATCTCATGGTGCCCGGTCAGGCGGAAGCCCCGGCCGTGGCCGGCGACCGGCCGCTCGACGACGTTGACGCCCGGCCGGTACGACTGGATGAAGTCGAGGTTGGCGGTCGAGAACCGGCTCACCGCGTGGCCGAGGTTGCGCGCGAGTGTCACCGCCTTCAGGAACACCTCCGGCAGCACGACCGCGGAGCCCACGTTCAGGTACACGCCGCCGCCGCCGAGCCGCGCCACCTGCGCGGCGAGCAGTCGGAAATCGAGGTGCGTCGCGCGCCCGAGCGCCGCGGGGTCGCAGGCCGGATGGACGTGGATGATGTCGGTGCCCACGGCGACGTGCACGGTCGCGGGCAGGCCAAGACGGTGCGCCGCCGCAAGCAGGCTCAGCCGGAGGTGCCGCGGGCGCGGGCGCCGCCGCGCGAGGTGGCGGCCGACCGCGGCTCCGAGCCCGAGCCCGTCGCGGTCGCCCTCGACGAGGGCGCGGCCCAGCTCTTCGCCGGTCTCCCGCGCCATGCCGAACTCGCCGCGACCGAGCCCGGCCTCGACGTCCTCGGACGTCTGCCCGGCGACCGCCAGCTCGAAGTCGTGGACGATGCCGGCGCCGTTCAGCGCGAGGCCCGTCACGAGGCCGCGCTCCATCAGGTCGATCAGCAGCGGCGAGAGACCGACCTTGATCACGTGCGCGCCCAGGCCCCACACGATCGGCCGTCGCTTGGCGCGCGCTTTGAGCACCGCGTCGACGAGCTCGAGGAGCGTCGAGCCGGCGAGGATGTGCGGCAGCCCCGACAGGAACGCCGCGAGCGAGCCGCCCCTGCGGTGCGGACGCGCGAAGTCGGCGTGGCTCACCTTGCTCGCCCGCGACGCGAGCGGGTAGGTGCGCACCGCGTCGAGCGACAGCGGGCGCAGCGGCCGTCCGCGCGGCCGCCGGGCGGCTCGGCTCACGGGCGCGCCTGCTCCTCGATCACCTGCGCCAGCACGTGCAGCACCATCGAGTGCACCTCCTGCACGCGCTGCGTGTCCGGGTGCGGCACGGCGATCAGGTGGTTGACGAGCCCCGCGAGCTCGCCGCCGCCCTCGCCGGTGAGGCCGACCGTGACGAGCCCGCGGGCGCGCGCCGCGCGCAGCGCCTCGATCACGTTCGGCGAGCGACCCGACGTGCTGATGCCGAGCGCCACGTCGCCCTGCCGCCCGTGCGCCTCGAGCTGGCGGCGGAACACCGCCGCGTAGCCCATGTCGTTCGACACCGCCGTCACGACCGACGCGTCGCTCGTGAGCGCGATCGCCGACAGGCCGGCGCGCTCGTGCGCCAGGCGGCCGACCAGCTCGGCCACGAAGTGCTGCGCGTCCGAGGCCGAGCCGCCGTTGCCGAAGGCCAGCAGGCGGGCGCCCGCGTTCAAGCGCTCGGCGATGCGGCCGCCGAGCTCCAGCAGCCTCGGCCCGCTCTCGCCGAAGAAGCGCTGCTTGAGCGCGACGCTGTCCGCGACGAGCCGCTGTAGTTCCTCTCGAGTCATCTGCCCGGAGGATTATCGGCGACCTCTCGACTGCGGCCAATCAGCGAGGCGTCACACCCTGCGCAGGTGCACCGTCAGCAGGATGGTCGGCACGGCGGGCTCGTCCGTGCGCACCTGGAACACCGAGCCTTCGCGCAGCCCTGGCGGCACGTGGATCGGCACCGGCATGCGCCGGATCACGCGGCCCTCGCCGCCGCAGCGGCCGCAGTCGAAGAGGCTGCCGCCCGTGCCCGAGCAGGCGTCGCACGCCGCGGTGACGGGCACGTCGAGCGAGAGCACCGTGCCCGAGGCGGCTTCCTCGTGGCGCAGCACGATCTCGGCGCTGAGGCTCGTCGGAGCCAGGGGCCGGCGCAGGTCGCCGGCGGCCGGCCGCCGCGTGAAGGACCAGTCGAGCGGCAAGCTGCGCTCGGAACCGCCGAGCTCGTCGTCGTAACGGCGGCGGCGCTCGGCGTCCGTGAGCGTGTCGTACGCCGCCTTCAGCTCCGCGAAGCCGGAGTCCGCGCGCTCCGGCGCGTAGCGCCGCGCGAGCCTCTGGAATGCGCGACGAATCGCGGAGAGGCTGGCGTCGCGGGGAACGCCGAGGAGCTGGTAATAGTCCTTGGGCTTCTCCATCCCGCCGTACACCATAGGTTGGGGTCCAATCGGGTGTCAAGCAGGATCAGCAGAGCGTCGACCGAGTCGGAGTCGCAGCTCGTAGCCGAGGGCGACGGCCAGGAGTCCCACGCCCACGACGAAGAGCGGCGTGCGCAGTCGAGGCAGGAGCGCCGGGTCGTCCGCCACCCGGACGGCCGCGAATCCCACCGAGCTGCGCGCGAGCGGAGCGCTCCTCGTCTCCGCGATGAGCAGCACCTCCAGCCGAGATCCGCGCGGCGCGCCGGCGCGCACGAGCGGAACGAGCGCCTTCGCCTCGCCCTGCGCCGGCACGGCGACCTCGAGCGGACCGCCCTCGGCCCGGACCCCGCGCGGGGTCAGCGCGCGCAGCGTGACGCGCGCGGCCTCGTCGCTCGCCGCGAGGTGCACGACGAGCGCGCCGCGGACGTCGAGCGCCAGCGGCTCCGCGCGCAGGCGCACCGCCGGCGTCGGCTGCGCGCCGAGCGCCAGCAGCAGGAAAGCGCGCCGGCTCGCGAGCGGCGGGTTGTTGGCGGCGTCCGCCGGCCCGGGGACCGGGTGCTCGAGCCGCAGCGCGAGCGCGTGCAGGCCGGGCTGGCGGGGCAGCGCCCCGAACTCGAGCGAGACGTCGGCCGAGGCTCCCGGCGCGAGCTCCGAGGCGTGCCGCGCGTGCTCGGTCTCGCCGAAGAGCTCGCCCTCCACGTCGATCGGCCCCGCGGGGCGGTCGCCGCGGTTCGTGAGCGCGACGCGCACGACCAGCCTGGGCGTGGTGGCGACGACCGCTCCCGACACGTCGATGGCGGCGTCCGGGAAGGCGGGCGCGGCCAGGCCGGCGAGCGCGAGGCCGAGGCTAAGGCAGCGGGACAAACGTCACGCCGGCGAGCGCGAAGGCGTCGTCGAGCTTCTTGCCCTGCTTGCGGTTCGTCGCGAACACCTTGATCGCGGCCGCGCGCGCCTGGTCCTTCTCGAGCGGCGGGAACTCGCAGACGCCCTCCGCCTGCACCGGCAGGCGGAAGGTGCTGGTGCGCTGCGGCTGGTAGCTGTCGTCGACGGCGTTGACGTAGTACTCGATCACCTTCGCCTTCTCGCGCGGCGCGGGCAGCGTGCCGCAGTAGCTCACGCCCGTGAAGGTCATCGGCACGAAGGAGTAGAAGTCCTCCCCCTCGCGGCGGAAGTAGACGCGCGCGACCGCGACCTGGCCGTCGTCGCTGATCGCGGCGCAGAGTGCGATCGGCTTGTCCGCGACGGTGCAGAGGGCCGGCTGGTGGTCGATCGAGGGCGGGTCGTTGGCGAGCGCCGGGCTGGACGTCAGGAGCAGCAGAACCGGCACCAGTCGCTTCGTCATCAGCCCTCCGCGCGCGGCTATCTTAGCGAAAGGGCCCGGGCTACTTCCAGGTGAGTGTGTTGCGATACGTTTCGTTGCGTTGCGTGGTGACGAGGACCTCCATCACCCACGACTGCGTGTTGTCCTTCCACACCATGCCGGACGGCGTCTGGTACACGAGCCCGCGCTGCCCCGGCGCGACGGTGGCGGTGGAAGGCGCGATCGGCCCGCGCTGCAGCCGCCCGTCGAGCGTCGTCGAGACGGTGATCGTCGGCGCGAGCGGGATGGGCTGCGCGCCCTCGTTCGAGAGGTAGACCGAGACCTTGAAGCCCTCGCCGGGCTTCGGCACCTGCGGCGTCGCCTCGAACACGATCGTCCCCGGCAGCCCGACGGCCGAGGTGCCCTGGTGCACCGTGACACCGGCCGTCTCGTCGAAGCCGGCCATGCCCCTGCTGGCCGCCGCCTTGGCCTCGGTGCGGCCCTGCACGAAGCTCTTCACGGGCCCGCCGCTGCGCGCTCCCGAGGCCGCCGCGTCCGCGAGCGACTTGGCCCCGATCGCGGCCGCGCGCCCGGTCTGTGCGGCGGCGTTGCCGGGCTCGAGCTGAAGCGCGCGGTCGTAGGCGGCGATCGCCGCCTCGTACTGCTTGGCTTGCAGCGCGGTCCCGGCGTCGTTGAGCGCCGCGGTGAGCTGCGCGGTGCGCGCGTTCGCCGCCCTCGCGTCGGCGTCGCGCTGGGCCTGCGCCTTCGCCTCGGCAATGCGGCGCTGCAGGCCCACGGCGCCCTTGTCCCACGGCGCGATGCGGTAGGCCTCGTCCGCGGCCGCCTCGGCGGCCGCGGTGTCCCCCCTGCCGAGCGCGGCGTCGCCCGTGCGCACCTGGTCGGCGGCCTTCTGCCCGACGAGAGCCTGCTCCAGGAGCTTCTTCGCGGGCGCGCTCGCGGCGTCCTCGCGCAGCGCCGCCTGCGCGGCCGCCACCGCCTTGTCGTAGTTGCCGGCGGCGAACGCCGACTGTGCCTGCTTGACGGACGCGGCCGCCTTGCCGCCGGCCTCGCCGAACTCCGGCGCGGGCGCGGCGGTGACGGGCGGCGGTGTCGGCGTCGGTGTGGCGAGCGCCGTGGGAGGCGGCGGCGTGGTGGTCGGGGTCACGACCGCGACCGCCGCGGGCTGGGGCTGCTGGCTCTTCCACGCGAGGTAGCCCGCGACGCCCACGGCCACGAGTGCCAGGCCCATCGCCACCCACGGCAGGACGCTCGGCCGCGCCTCCGGCTGGACGCGCGCCGGCGCGCGCGACGGCTGTGGAGTCGGCAGGACCCGCGTCGGCCCCGGCCGCAGCGTCGGCCCGGTCTCGACCACGGTCTTGGCGCCGGCGCGCGTGGGCGCGAGCGTGGGCTTGCGTGGGACTACGGTCGGTCGCCGGCCGGGCGCGAGCTCGACCGTCCCGCCTTCGCCCGGCCCGCCCGTCTCCGTCATCGCCGCCGGCGGGTGGGTCGGCGCCTCGAGGTCCACGAGCGCCTCGAGCACACTCTGGGACGAGCTGGTGGTGGCGTGCGCCTTCAGCCACTCGCGCAGGTCGACCGCGAACTCCTCGGCGGACTGATAGCGCTCGGGGAGGGTCTTGGCGAGCGCCTTCTTCAGCACCGGCATGAGCGCGTCGTAGTCGGCGCCCTGCGGGATCAGGTCGAAGTTCGCTTCCTCGTGGGTGATCTTGTAGAAGATCGCCATCAGGTTGTCCGAGTGGAACGGCCGCCGCCCGGCCGCCAGCTCGAACAGCATGCAGCCGACGCTGAAGAGGTCGCTGCGGCCGTCGACCTTCTTGCCCTGGACCTGCTCCGGGGACATGTAGTCGGCCGTGCCGACCACGTTGCCGGTGCCCGTCATCGACTGGCCGGTCTGGTGCGCGACGCCGAAGTCCATGAGCTTCACGGCGCCGTCGTCCTGGATCCAGATGTTGGCGGGCTTGATGTCGCGGTGGAAGACGCCGGCCTTGTGCGCGTGGCCGAGGCCCTTCAGCACCTGGCCGATGATGCCGACCTTCTCCTCGAGCGTGAGCGGCGGTGACTGGCGCATCCGCTTGTGGAGGTCCTTCCCCTTCAGGAGCTCCATCACGATGAAGGGCGAGCCGTCCGTGTGCTCGCCCCGGTCGTAAACGTTCACGACGTTCGGATGCGTCATCTTCGCGACGGCCTTCGCTTCGCGCTCGAAGCGGGCCTTGAGCTCGGGGTCGTCGGCGATCTGGGCGACCATGACCTTGAGCGCCACGTCGCGGTCGAGCATGGTGTCGCGGGCCAGGTAGACCTGGCCCATGGCGCCCTTGCCGAGGGGGCCCTTGATCTCGTACCGGCCAACCTTGCCCGAGAGCGGCTTGTCGACCGGCTTGCTCGGATCGCTGGGCTCAGCCATGAAGACGCACAAATCCCCTCAAGACAGAGGATTAGAAGGCAACCGCGCCGGGACTGTCAAATTGCCGCGGCGCGAAACATAGCCGTTCGCGCGGCGAACTTCCGCGCTCGCGAGAGGTTTGCCCGACGGTCCGTCTTCGACTGCGCGAGCTACTTCGTCTTGCCGGTCACCGTGAAGTGGGCACGGCGGTTCTTCTGCCAGCACTCCTCGGTCGACTGCTGGCAGACCGGCACTTCCTTGCCGTAGGAAACGGTCTTGAGCCGGTCGGCGGGCACGCCGAGCGACACCACGTAGTCGTAGGCCGCTTTCGCGCGACGCTCGCCGAGCGCAAGGTTGTACTCCACCGTGCCGCGCTCGTCGCAGTGGCCCTCGATCGTGATGCGCAGGAAGTCGAAGCGCTTGAGCGCGGCGGCGTTCTTCGTGAGCGTGTCGCGGTCGGCGTCGCGGATGTCGGCCTTGTTGAAGTCGAAGTAGACCTCGCCGAGCAGCCCGGACTTCTCGATCTCGTCCGCGCTCATCGCGTGAAGCCGCGCGTACTCGTCGACCTGCGCCGGCGCCTCGGCGCGCGGGGCGGGAGGCGGCGCGGGAGGCGGCGCTTCCGGCACGACCGGCGGGGGCGGGATAGGCGCGGAGGGAGGAGTCTTCTTCCCGCACGCGGGAGCCCAGGCGATTGAAGCCGCTGCCAGCAAAACGAGCGCCGTCTTCTTCATCAGACCTCCTCGCCGCCGGACGCGCGGGCCCGCGGCCGCGGTTCCGTGGCGGATCCGAGTGATGCGGGCCGTGGAGCCCGCTCAGCTCTTCTTGTTGTTGCGGTCGTCCGCCTCCTCGCCGCGGATCGAGTCCTTGAAGTTGCGGATCCCCTCGCCGATGCCCTTTCCGAGCTGCGGCAGGCGTCCGGCGCCGAAGATTAGCACAACGATCACGAGGATGAGCAGCAGCTCGGGAACGCCGAGACCGAACATGGATCTAGCCTCCGGGCGGTGTGCGCACCGCCTGACGCATCATATACCCCCGCCGCCGCGACCCGACACGGCCACGACCTTCAGCGCCTCGTTCAGCCTCCCGCGCCGGTACCCCTCGGGGTCGACGTGCGCGTCCGCGTAGCCCGCGGCGCGGACCGCCGCGACCACGGCCTCGCGCGTCCCCGGCTCGCCGAGCCGCGGCAGCTCGGCCACGGCGATCTCGACGCGGGCCGTCTCGCCCAGGTGCCGCACGCGCAGCTCCCGGAACCCGAGCGCCTTGAGCGCGGCCTCGGCGCGCTCGACGCGGGCGAGCGCGTCGAGCGTGACGCGCGTCCCGTAGGGCAGCCGGGAGGCGAGGCAGGGCGAGGCCGGCAGCTCCGCCGTGGGCAGTCCGATCTCGCGCGAGAGCGCGCGCACGTCCTCTTTGAAGAGCCCCGCCTCGGCGAGCGGCGCCCGGGCGTGCGCCTCGCTCGCGGCGCGCTGCCCGGGGCGGAAGTCCGAGAGGTCGTCCTGGATCAGCCCGTAGGCGACGTGACCGTAGCCTTCCGCCTCGGCCAGCGGAGAGAGCGTCTCGAAGAGAGCGCGCTTGCAGTGGTAGCAGCGCTCGGCGTCGTTCCTGAGGTAGCGCTCGTCCGCGGTCTCGAAGCTGCGGACCATGCGGTGGCGCAGACCGAAGCGGCGTGCCACCTCCAGCGCCAGCTCGCGCTGCTCCGAGGCGAGCGACTCCGAGTCGGCGGTCACCGCCAGGGCGCGATCGCCGAGCGTGCGCTGCGCGGCGACCGCAAGGTAGGAGCTGTCGACGCCTCCCGAGTAGGCGACGATCACCGAGCCCATCTCGTGCAGGATGCGCTCGAGCGCCTCGCGCTTGCCGGCGAGGGCCGGCCCGCCGCTCATTCGGTCCAGTCCTCCTCGTCCTGCGGCACGTCGAGCTGCAGCGGCGCGAGGCCGACGACCTCCAGCTCGACCCCGCACTCGGGGCAGCTGATGATCTCGCCCTTGTCGACGTCGTACTCGTCGATCTCGACGTCGGCTTCGCACTCGGGGCAGACGGCCATGGGGTCTCCGTCCGGATCATATCTGCAGCCTGCGGCGGCGGTCACCTCCCCCAGTCCGGGGAGTGGTTGGCGTGCCGGCGCGAGGCGGCCAGGCGAAAGAGCTCGCGGCCCGACGCCTCGAGCACGCGCACCTCCTCCTTCGGCCCGCCGAGGAACACCGCGAGCGGCTGCAGCGCGCCGTCCCAGCTGCGCGTCGCCGCCAGGAAGCGCCCGTCCGGCGAGGGGACGACGGTGCGGTAGTAGACGCCGCCCTCGGCGAGCGTCTGGCGCGCCTTGGTCTGCAGGTCGATCGCGTCGATGCCGTGGCGCTTGTCCTCGCTCCACGCGCACACCAGGCGGTCGCGCGCCAGGAAGCGCGGCGAGCGGTCGCGCTTGAAGCCGCCGCTCAGCCGGGTCACGCGCCCGCCGACGAGCTCGACGCGCATCAGGCGGTCCTCGCGCACGAAGGCCACCCAGGTGCCGTCCGGGCTCGGCGCGGGGCTCTGGTCGTCGCCCGCGCGCGCCTGCGTCAGCGCGCGGCGCGCGACGCTGTGGTCGGCGGCCGGCTCCAGCAGGTGCAGGCTCGCGGGCTCGCCCACACGCCGCCGCGACGCCACCACGAGCCGGCGTCCGTCGGGCAGCCAGGCCGGCTGCGCGTCCTTCCAGTCGACCCCGAGCGTCAGGACCTGGGAGTCGCCGCTCGCGAGCGAGACGAGGCCGATGCGGCCGTTCATCGAGAACGCGACTCTCGAGCCGTCGGGAGAGATCGCGGGCTCCGCGACAGCCTCGCTGCCGAAGGTGAGCCGCTTTTCGCCTTCGCCGGGAAAGCGCCGCCAGTAGAGGGCCGGGATGCCGTCGCGGTCGCTCACGTAGACGACGGCGCCCGCCAGGCCGTCCGGCAGCTCCGGGCGGTCTCCACGCGCGAGCCACGCGGCGGCGGCCAGCCCGAGCACGGCGACCGCGCCGGCTACGACGAGCCGTTTCTTCACGGGCCGGCTTCGGCCGCGGGTGGTCATGCGCGCGCCATTCTCGCCGGGTGGCGGGTTCCGACAAAAACAAACGGCCCCGGGGCGCGTCTGCCCCGAGGCCGTTTCTGCGCGAGAGCGGGCGGAAGCTAGAAGCTCCAGCGCGCTCCGAGGTTGATCTGCCGCGGCGCGCGGATCGCGCTCGGGGCCTCGAAAGCGATCGCGTCGGTCGTCCCGATCTCGGCGGGCGGCGGCAACGCCAGCGTGGTGGACGGCACGCGCGAGAGCCGCCCGATCACCGTGCCGGAGTTCGTGACGTTCAGGAAGTCGCCGAAGATCGAGAGGCGGTTGCTGCCGCCGATGTTGAACACCTTCTCGAGCCGCAGGTCGAGGACACTCTCCGTCGGCAAACGGCGGCTGCCACGCGGCTCCAGGTTCGGCTGACGGCCGCTGCTGAAGCCGAAGTAGTAGCCGGTCGTCGAGTAGTTGAGCGTGCTCGACGAGAAACGCTGGAACGGCGTGTAGGTGGGCCCGGAGATCGATCGGAACATCGCGTTCACCGAGATGTCCAGCTTCGGGATCTCGTAGCCGAGGAACGCCTTCACCTCGTGCGGACGGTCGTTGCTGAGAATGCCGTCCGCGTTGGTGAGCGCGAGCGTCGGCGTCTCGTAGAACGCGCTCCGCGCAAACAGGCCTTCCGACGTGTTGTTCACCGTGCCCTCGGACTTCGAGTACACGTAGGACACCTGCCCCTGCCAGCGGCTCGCGTAGCGGCGGCTCAGCGTGAACATGAGCGCCTTGTACTTGCGGTACGCGTTCATGGTTCCGATCAGGTTGCCGTCCGGGTCGAGGTAGCGGAAGCCGTCCGGGTTGGTGACCAGCAGGTTTTCCGCCGAGCTGTCGCGGTTGGCCCAGCGGTAGCCGGTGACCGTCGTCGCTGGCAGCGCGCTGCACTCGGCGCAGCCTTCGACGGTCGGGCTCTCGGTGCTGGTCACGGGTGTCGCCGTCCAGCGTGCGTCCGGAAGCACGCTGCCGATGAAGTTCTTGTTCTCACGGTAGATTCCGGTCGCCGACAGGCGCCAGTTCTGGCCGAACTGGCGCTCGAGGCCGAGGCTGTACTCGTCCACGCGCGGGTGCTTGATGTTCGGGTCGATCCGGCCGATCGGCTGCGACACCCGGTTCACTTCCGAGCGGTCGGCGAGCGAGCAGCGGTAGTCCGCGGTCGGTCCCTGCGGGCCGTAGGCCGGACAGCCGGCCATGTCCCAGGAGATGCGGTCCGCGTAGCCGGTGGTCGCCGACTTGTAGACGTCGTTGAAGATCCCCTCGTAGTACTGGCTGTAGCTTCCCTTGAGCACCGTCGTGTGGTCGCCGGTCACGTCCAGGGCGAAGCCGAGGCGAGGCGCAAGCATCGTGTTGCTGTAGACGCTGTCCTGGCCGGGCGCGCCGCCGCCCAGGTGGTCCATGCGCACGCCGAGGTTGAGCGTCAGCCGATCGTTCGGCTTCCAGGCGTCCTGCACGAACACCGACTCGCGCCGGTTGCGGCCGTTCAGGTCGTAGCCGTAGCCGTACGCGTAGTAGGGCTGGCCGCCGTAGTCGTAGTAGTAGGTGTTGTTGAAGTACGAGTAGCGGTCGCGCGTCTTGCTGCGCTCGACCTCCACACCGAACTTCAGGTCGTGGCGGCCGAAGCCCTCGGCGTAGTGCGTGACCGACGCGTTCACCTGGTGGCGTCCGCGGTCGGCCGCGTACGCCCAGCCCTGCGAGACGGAGATCAGGTTCGTGGCGGCGTCGTTGTGCTGCGGCGCCTGCACCTTCGGGGTCAGGTCGTAGTAGCCCCACCAGCCGGTGTACTTGATCTCGGTGAAGGTCTTCGACCCGAACAGGTGGCGCCAGGACGTGAGCCAGACCCACTCGGGCGCGTCCTCCTGGTTCGTCAGGTCGTCCGTGCACTGGGCGGCCGACACTCCGCAGCGGCCGATGATGTTGTAGGAGTCGTACTGGACGCTGCCGTTCACGATGTCGTTGGGGCTCGGCTGCCACGTGAGCTTGCCGTTGAAGCGCGGGCTCACCTCGTCGCGCAGCGTCGTGGGGCCGGTCGGGTTCTGCTTCAGGTGGTAGCGCTGCGCGCTCGCGAAGAAGAACAGCTTGTCCTTGATGAGCGGTCCCGAGAGCTGGGTGGTGACGTCGAGCAGCTGGGTCGTCTTGGCCGGGTCCGACAGCGTCGCGTTCTGCCGCTTGACGGTGTCGCTGATGTTGTCGCCCGCCAGGCTGTCGTTCGTGTAGGTGACGTCGAAGAGCCCGCCGTAGCGGTTGCCGCCCGACTTGGTGACGGTGTTGATGACGGCGCCCGAGAAGGCGCCGAACTCCGCGGGCGCACCGATGCCGACCGCCTGCACCTCCTGGACGATGTTGAAGTTGTAGAAGGTCCAGGCGGTGCCGCCGGACGGGTCGCGCGTGTCGACGCCGTCGATCAGCAGCGCGTTGCCGGACGAGGAGTCGCCGCCGTATGCCGACTGGTTGTTGACCCCGGGCAGGTTGTTGAGCAGCGCGGTCGCGACGTTGCCGTAGCGGATCGGGAAGTTGAACAGGATGTCCTGCGACAGGTTGTTGTCGGTGGCGCTGCTCGTGACGTCCACGAGCGGCGACTCGCCGAGCACCTCGATCGACTCTTCCTTGCCGCCGACCTTCAGCGTGAACATGCCCTCGGCCGTCTTGCCGATCGAGACCGGGATGCCCGTGATCTCCATCTTGCGGAAGCCGGTCAGCTCGACGCTGACGCTGTAGGTCCCGGGATCGACCGCGGTGAAGCGGTACTCGCCCCTGGCGTCGCTGACGGTGGTGCGTGGGGTACCCTTGCCGGTGAGCGTGACCGTGGCGCCCGGAAGCGCGCCGCCCTGCTCGTCGGTGACGGTGCCGCTGACGGTGCCCGTGAAGCTCTGTGCGCCGGCGGTGGCCGCGGCCAGCACCAGGAGCAGCAGCGCGAAGGACTTCGTGAGTGCTTTCATGGCTCTTGCCTCAGCGGAACTGGGAGTGGACGGGGTTGTTGTCGTGGAATGCGGAGTAGACCATGAAGCCCGTTCCAGCGGCCATCAGCACGATCGCCGCCTTGCCGGCGCCGGTGCCGAAAAAGCCCTTCGAAGTCGACGTCGTGGTCGCCGTCGGCTGGGCCTGTGCCTGCGCCTGGCTCGCGACGGGCAGGGCGAGCGCGGCGACGCTCGCCTTGGCGGATGCGACGAGGGTCTGGGGCCGCGCGAGCTTCGAGGTCGGCTCGGCTGCGGCAGCGGGTCCCGCGATCGCGAGAGTGAGTGTGAGGGCCAGAAGGCCGGCCGTCGGCCTGGCCCACGATCCGAATCGTCGTCTCACTTCATCCTCCTAACTGTCCGACCGTCCAAGATGCTGGATCGGCACGGGCTTTCCGCCGAAGTGACGGTTACAAGTGTTGACTTGGAAGTGGCAACCGACGTGCCAGCGAGCCTATACGACAAAACCTTGGACTTCCAGTAGCTTGTACCCTCCGCGGCGGGACCAGATTGTTGTGCTCCGGACTCTTGGATTCAATTGGCTGAAGAAGCGAGCCGGTTGACGCTCCCCTGACGGCGGGCTAGCGTCCGAAGGAATGGGCAAGCGGCGGCAGCGCAGTCGCAGTGAACCCGCGGCGGGAGGCACTCCCGCTGCGGCGCCCTCGGCCGTTGATCCACCCCCGAGGCCGACGCGCGCCTGGCGGCGGGTCGCCATTCCCGTCGCGCTCGTCGGCGTCGCGGCACTCGCGGCCGTCGTCTGGTACACGCGGCGGCCTCCCCGCACCGAGGCTGAAGCGCGCGTCGCAGTGTCGCGGCTGCGTCCGGACGCGAACGGGCTGAACCTCGTCGTCGTCACGCTCGACACGACGCGCGCCGACCGCCTCGGCTGCTACGGCTTCAAGGGCATCGAGACCCCGAACATCGACGGCCTCGCACGGGACGCCGTCGTCTTCGACCACGCGACCGCCACGGTCCCGCTCACCTTCCCGTCGCACTCCTCGATCTTCACGGGGCTGGTGCCGCCCCACCACGGCGTGCGGGACAACGGCGGCTTCTTCCTCGACGACTCGCGGGTGACGCTCGCGGAGCGGCTGCGCGAGAGGGGGTTTGCGACCGGCGCGTTCGTGGGCGCCTGGGTGCTCGAGCGCAAGTGGGGCCTCGCCCAGGGCTTCGACGAGTACTCGGACGCCTTCGACCTCTCCAAGTACAAGGTCGTCTCGCTCGGGACGGTGCAGAAGCCCGGCGACGAGGTGATGGACAACGCGATCCGGTGGCTCGACGGCGTCGAAAGGCGGCGCTTCTTCGCCTGGGTCCACCTCTACGACCCGCACTCGCCCTACGACCCGCCCGAGCCCTTCGCCTCGCGCTACCCGAGCCAGCCCTATCTGGGCGAGATCGCGTACGCCGACCAGGTCGTCGGCCGGCTCGTCGGCTGGCTGCGCCAGAAGCGGCTGCTCGAGAAGACCCTCGTCGTGCTGACGGCCGACCACGGCGAAAGTCTCGGCGACCACGGCGAGTCGACGCACGCGTACTTCGTGTACGACGCGACGACCCACGTGCCGCTCGTGGTGCGGACGCCGTGGGGCCTGCGCGGGCGGCGCGCGGCGCAGGTCTCGAGCGTCGACATCCTGCCGACGGTGCTGGACCTGCTCGGCCTGCCGCCGCAGCCCGCGATCGACGGCCGCTCGCTCGCGCGCGAGATCCTCGATCCCGCCGCCGAGAGCGACCGCACGGCGTACTCGGAGACCTACTTCCCACGCTACCACTTCGG
This sequence comes from uncultured Acidobacteriota bacterium, assembly GCA_963740655.1. Lineage (GTDB taxonomy): Bacteria > Acidobacteriota > Vicinamibacteria > Fen-336 > Fen-336 > DATBSL01. The sequence continues at coordinate 22,537 of CAVUFF010000005.1, read as the reverse complement.
CTGGCAGCACCTGCGCGCGATCCGCAGCCGCGCGTACAAGTACATCGACGCGCCCGAGCCCGAGCTCTACGACCTCGCCCAGGACCCGGGCGAGACGAAGAACATCTACCGCGCCTTCTCGCGCCGCGCCGAGCCCCTGCGCCAGCGGCTCGCGGAGCTCACGCAGCTGGAGAGCGGCACCGCACCCGAGCGCAGGAGCCTCGACCCCGAGACGCTGCAGCGGCTGGCGGCACTCGGCTACGTCGGCAACGTGATCGACGTCGACGCGAGCGCGGTGCTGCCCGACCCCAAGGAGAAGCTGCCGCTCTTCGCGATGATGAACGCCGCCAAGCGCCTGGCGCAGGACGAGGACCGGCTGGAAGACGGCGTCGCCAAGATGCGCGAGGTGCTGCAGCGCGACCCCAGGATCATGGACGCGCAGATCACGCTCGGGAACTGGCTGCTGCGGCTGCACAAGCCGGACGAGGCGGCGGCAGCGTTCAAGCAGGCGCTCGCGCTCAAGCCCGACGACGACATCGCACTCGGCAACCTGGCCGGGGTGCTGATGGCGCACGGCAAGCAGCGGGACGCGCTCGCGGCGCTCGAGGTGTTCCGCACGGCGCTGCGCGTCAACCCGAGGAACCCGCAGTCGTGGTACCAGCTCGCGACGCTCTATCTCGACCTCGGGCGCCTCGACGAGGCGAGGAGCAGCTTCTCCGAGGCGCTCGCAGCCAACCCGAAGCAGGCGGCGGCGCTCAACGGCCTCGGCGCGATCGCGTTCCAGGCGGGCGACCTCCAGAAGGCGGAGACGCTCGTGCGGCGAGCGCTCGAGCTCGAGCCGCGCCTGCGCACCGCGCGCTACAACCTGGCGCGCATCCGCGAGGCGCGCGGCGACGGGGCCGGGGCCGAGGCGCTCTACCGCGAGGAGCTTCAGACCTACGCCGACAGCGGCCGCGCCCGCTTCAACCTCGCTCAGCTGCGGCGCGCGCGCGGCGACCGCCAGGGCTACCTGTCCGAGCTCGGCGACTGCGTCGCGAAGGCCGCGGAGTTCGGGGCCTGCTACTTCTTCCTGGCGCGGGAGGAGCTCGACGCCGGCCGTCTCGACCCGGCCGCCGACCTCGCCGAGCGCGGGCTCGAGGCGCAGCCGCGCTCGGACACGGCGCCGCTCGGCCACTTCGTGCTCGCCGACGTCTACAGCCGCCGCGGCCAGGCACGCAAGGCCGACGAGGAGGCCGCGAAGGGCCGCAAGCTCGAGGCGGCTCTGCGCAAGAACCCGTCGCCGCGGATCTGAGCCCGCGCAGGCTCGCCGGCTTCAGCGGGCCCGATAGTCGCCGCTGCGGCCGCCCGACTTGCGCACCAGGCGGATCTCGCCGATCGTCATCGCCTTGTCGGCCGACTTCACCATGTCGTAGACCGTGAGCGCCGCCACGGCGACGGCGTGGAGCGCTTCCATCTCGGCGCCGGTGCGGGCCTCGGTGCGGACGCGCGCCTCGATCCGGAAGCCGTCGCGCCGCGGCACGAGCTCGACGTCCACGTGGCCGAGCGCCAGCGGGTGGCAGAGCGGGATCGCCTCGGCGGTGCGCTTGGCGGCGAGGATGCCCGCGAGCCGCGCCACCTCGACGACGCCCCCCTTCGCGAGCCGCCCCGCGCGCACGAGCCGCATCGCCGCGGGCGCGATCCTTATCCGTCCCCGCGCCACGGCCTCGCGGGCGGTCACCGCCTTTCGCGAGACGTCCACCATCCGCGCCGTGCCGCGACGGTCGAGGTGGCTGAGCTTGCGGGCGCGCGAGGGGACGCGCGGGCTCACGCGACGGCCGCTTCCGCTGTGCCGTCGTCGTCCAGGAAGCGGCCGAGCAGGATCGCCTCGGCCGTCTCGCCCGGCGCCGCCTCGCTGCGCGCGGGGTCGAGCACCACGAGCGCGTTGGCACGCGCGTGCGCCACCAGGTCGCCCGAGCCCATCGAGCGCAGCCCGCGGGCCACGAAGCGCCCGCGCTCGAGACGCACCCGCGCCGGCACGTGGCACTCGCGGCCCGAGCGGTTCCGCAAGCCGTCGAGCCGAGCTCGACCTCGACGCGCGGCCGCGACGAGACGCGCGCGCCCTGCATGCCTGAGCAGCGCGGCGCGCGCGAACAGCTCGAAAGTCACCTGCGCCGAGACGGGGTTGCCGGGCAGCCCGAAGACGAGCGTCCGTCCCCGCGGCGGCCGAACACGAGCGGCGCGCCCGGCTTGATCGCCACACCCGTGAAGAAGAACGTCGTGCGCCAGCTCGGCGAGCGCGGGCTCGACGAGATCGTAGTCGCCGGCCGAGACGCCACCCGACACCAGCAGCACGTCGGCGCCGTCGAAACCGTCGCGCAGCGCCGCCAGCGTGGCTTGCGGGAGGTCCGGCGCGATCCCCAGCACGCGCACGCTGGCGCCCGCGAGGCGCGCCAGCGCGACGAGCGCCGGGCCGTTGCTGTTGCGGATCTGCGACGGCCCGGGAGTCGACCGCGATGGCCACGATCTCGTCGCCGGTCACGAGCACCGCCACCGCCGGGCGACGGGCGACCTCGACCCGCGCGCGGGCCCGGTCGCGGCGAGCACCGCGATCGCGGCGGGGTCGACGACGCGGCCCCGCGCGAGCACGCGCTCCCCCTCCCGCACCTCCGACCCGCGCGGCGCGACGTTCTGCCCTCCTCCACGCGCGAGAGGATCGTGACCCGGAACTCGTCGAGCGGCCGCGTCTTCTCGACCTGCTGCACGGCCGTGGCCCCGGCCGGCAGCGGGGCGCCGGTCAGGATCTTCGCGGCCTGGCCGGCTCCGACCTCGAAGCCCGCCGCCTGGCCCGCGCGCACCTCGCCCACCAGCTCGAGGGCGACGGCGCCTCCGCCACGTCGGCCGCGCGCAGGCGTAGCCGTCCATCGCCGAGCGATCGAAGGGGGCAGGTCGCGGTCGGCGGCCACGTCCTCGGCCAGCACGCGGCCGAGCGCGTCCGCGAGCGCGACCTGCTCGGCCGCGAGCGGTCTCGCCTCCCGCAGCACGATCTCGAGCGCCTCTTCGACGGATATCATGCATCGCTCGCCGACGCGATTGTATGCCCGTGCGCCGCGGTCGGCCCCGCCCGGCCGCGCGGGCCGCCTGTCTATGCGCTGGAGGCCCTCCCGATGATCTCCGACGGTGGCGTGGGACGACGGTGTCGTCGTGATGATCGACCAGCGGCGCCTGCCCGGGGAGCAGTCGTGCTGCGCTGCCGCGACCACCACGAGGTGGCCGAGGCGATCCGCGAGATGGCGATCCGGGGAGCGCCGGCGATCGGCGTGCGGCCGCTCTGGGGCTCGCGCTCGGGGCGCGCAACACGCACGCCGAGGGGGCGGCGCTGCGCGCGGAGTGGAGCGACATGTGCTCCGAGCTCGCGGCCACGCGGCCGACGGCGGTCAACCTGTTCTGGGCGATCGAGCGCATGCGCCGGCGCTTCGAGGCGCTCGCCGCCGATGGCGGCGTGGCGCTGCGCCAGGCGCTCCTGGCCGAGGCGCTCGCGATCCAGCAGGAGGACCTCGCGGCCTGCCGGCGGCTGGGGGACCTGGGCGCCGAGCTGCTGCCGGACGAGGCGCGCATCCTCACCCACTGCAACGCGGGCGCCCTGGCCACGGCCGGCTATGGCACGGCGCTCGGTGTCGTGCGCTCCGCGGCGCGCGCCGGCAAGGTGAAGGCGGTGTTCGCCGACGAGACGCGCCCCTGGCTGCAGGGGGCGCGGCTCACGGTGTGGGAGCTGATGCAGGACGGGATCGCCGCGACGCTGATCGCCGAGGGCGCGGCCGGCCACCTGATGGCGAAGGGCGAGATCAACGCCGTCATCGTGGGGGCCGACCGCGATCGCCGCCAACGGCGACGTCGCGAACAAGATCGGCACCTACGCCGTCGCCGTGCTCGCGAAGGAGCACGGCCTGCCGTTCTACGTGGCCGCGCCGGTCTCGACGCTTCGACCTGCGCACGCCGACCGGCGCTTCGATCCCGATCGAGGAGCGCCCCGCGCACGAGGTCACGCACGTGGCCGGCCAGCGCGTGGCGCCGGAGGGTCTCTCGTGCGCAACCCGGCCTTCGACGTGACGCCGCACCGCTACGTAACCGCGATCGTCTGCGAGCGCGGTGTCGCCCGCCCGCCGTTCGGCGAGAGCCTGGCGAGGCTCGCGGCGTCGTGAGCCCGCGCGGCCTGGCCTCGGCACTCGCGCTCGCCTCTGCGCTGGGGGCGCTCGGCGCCCCGCTCGCCGCGGTGGACTGGTCTCGCTTCCGCGGCCCGAACGGCTCCGGCATCGCCGACGGCTCGCCGCTGCCGGCCTCGCTCGACCCGGCGGGAGCGCTCTGGAAGGTGACGCTGCCGCGCGGCTACTCCTCGCCGATCCTGTTCGGCGACCGGCTGTTCCTCACCGCCTTCGAGGGCGACGACCTGCTGGTGCTGTGCCTCGCGCGTGCCGACGGCCGCGAGCTCTGGCGCCGCACAGCACCGCGACCCCGCGTCGAGAAGCTCGACAAGCGCAACGGTCCCGCCTCGCCGAGCGTCGCCGTCGACACCGCCCGCGTCGTGGCGTTCTTCCCCGACTTCGGCCTGATCGCCTACGACCACTCCGGCCGCGAGCTGTGGCGCACACCGCTCGGCCCCTTCGACAACGTCTACGGCATGGGCGCCTCGCCGATCCTGGCGGGCGGGCTGGTGGTGCTCTCGTGCGACCAGTCGCGCGGCTCGTTCGTCGCCGCGTTCGATGCTCGGAGCGGCCGCGAGCGCTGGCGCTCGCCGCGGCCCGAGGCGCTCTCCGGCCACGCGACGCCGGTGGTGCTGGCGCGGCCCGGCGCGCGGCCGCAGCTGATCGTGCCCGGCTCGTTCCGGCTCGACGCCTACGACCTCGAGAGCGGGGCGAGCGTCTGGTTCGCGAACGGGCTGCCCTCCGAGATGAAGTCGGGCGCCGTGCTGGGCGACGGCGCGGTGTACGTGGTCGGCTACAGCAGCCCGCTCAACGAGCCGGGCCAGCACCCGAAGCTGCCGTCCTACGCGGACTGGCGCGCCGCCCAGGACCGCGACAAGGACGGCCGCGTCACGAAAGACGAAGCCGACGCCGTAAGCCGCGACTACTTCGACTTCATCGACCTCGACCGGGACGGCTCGATCTCCGGGAGCGAGTGGCACACGAACGAGGCGATGATGGCCGCGGAGAACGGCTTGCTCGCCTTCAAGAGCGACGGCCGGGGCGACGTCACGCGCAGCGGCCTCATCTGGACGTACAGGCGCTCGATCCCGCAGCTGCCGACGCCTGTGCTCTACCGCGGCGTGCTCTACGTGATCAACGACGGCGGCATCCTGACGACGCTCGATCCCGCGACGGGCGCGGCCCTCAAGCAGGGGCGGCTGCGCGACGCGGTCGACCAGTACTTCGCCTCGCCCGTGGCGGGCGACGGCAAGGTCTACTTCGTCAGCAAGAGCGGGATCGCGAGCGTGCTCAAGGCCGGAGCCGAGCAGGAGGCCATCTCGGTCGCCGACCTCGCGGAGGAGGTCGCCGCGACCCCCGCCCTCGCCGACGGCCGGATCTACCTGCGGACGCGGAGCGCGCTCTACTGCTTCGCGGGCGGCGCGCCGACGGCGTCCCCGCCGGCCGCGTCCAAGTAGCCGACCGTTGCCGGGGCCACGGCGCCTGCTCGGGATCGAGACCTCCTGCGACGAGACCGCCGCCGCGGTGGTCGAGGACGGTCGCCGCATCCTGTCGAGCGTGGTGGCGAGCCAGGCGGCGCTGCACGCGCCGTACGGCGGCGTCGTGCCCGAGCTCGCCTCGCGCCACCACGTCGAGGCGATCGTGCCGGTCGTGGAGCAGGCGATGGCGGACGCGGCAACGCGCTTCGAGGAGCTCGCGGCGGTCGCCGTGACTCAAGGCCCCGGCCTCGTGGGCTCGCTGCTCGTCGGGCTCCAGGTCGCGAAGGCGATCGCACTCGTGCACGGGAAGCCGCTGGTGCCGGTCCACCACGTGGCCGGCCACGTCGCCGCGGCGTTCCTGGCCCACGGCGACATCCCGCTGCCCGCGATCGCGCTCGTCGTCTCGGGAGGGCACACGAGCCTCTTCGAGGTTCCAGAGGAAGGTGTCCACCGGAGGATCGGCCGCACGCGCGACGACGCCGCCGGCGAGGCGTTCGACAAGGTGGCGAAGCTCCTCGGCCTCGGCTACCCGGGCGGTCCCGTGATCGATCGGCTGGCTCGCGGCGCGAACGACCGCGCCGTGGAGTTCAAGGTCGCCCGCATCAAGGACGGGGCGAGCGACTTCTCGTTCAGCGGGATCAAGACCGCCGTGCTGCTCCACGTGAAGCGCGAGCGGATCGCGCCCGTGCTCGATCCCGCGCAGGCTCCGCCGGCCGTGCGCGATCTCGTCGCCTCCTTTCAGCGGGCGGTGGTCGAGGCGCTCGTGCGCGGCCTCGAGCGCGCGGCGCGCGAGCAGCGGCCGCGCAGCCTGATCGTGACGGGCGGCGTCGCTGCGAACTCGGTGCTGCGGCGCGAGACCGAGCGGGCGGCGCGCGCCGTCGGCCTGCCGGTCTTCATTCCGCCGCTCGACCTCACGACCGACAACGCCGCCATGATCGCGGCCGCCGGCTACGTCGGCCTGCGCCGGGGCGAACACGGGGACGCGGCGCTCAACGCCGAGCCCCACATGGCCCTGGGGTAGCGCCCGCGTACACAAGAAACCACAACTGGTGGAGTGCCCGAAAAAACCTTCTGCGAACGGGGCTTGCCCGCTTGACAGCGCGCTGGATCGTGGTCTAACGTGAAAAATCGTAAACACGGGCGCCGGAGGCGAGGATGGACGTCGCGAGACGATCGGCCCTCTCGAACTTCTACCGGGAAGAGATTCTTCGGCACATCGAGTACCTGCAGGCGGCAGGAATCCTCGACGAGTCGAACCGAGAGGTGGCCGATCGGTGCCGGGCCTTCTGCGCCCGCCTCGACGAGCTCTGCTGCCACGCGCACTTTCCGGAGCTCGCCGAGACCGTCCTGCAGAGCTTCGACGCGCTCAGCCGCCTGAGCGACCGCGACCACCGGCTGTCTCATTGAACGCGCGCGCGCAACTGCGCGCGTCGGCCGCCGGCCTGCTGCAGGCCGCACTGCGAGCCGCCGATCCCGGCCCCCTCGTCGGCCGCAACCTGAAGCGGCGCGGGCCCGAGCTTGTGGCGGGCGGCGTCTCGGAGCGGATCGGTCGCGGCCGCCTGGTCGTCGTCGCGGTCGGCAAGGCCGCGGTGCCGATGGCGGCGGCCGCCGAGGAGCGGCTCGGCGCCAGGCTCGACGCCGGGCTCGCCGTCACCTCGGCCGGCGCCTCCCCGCTCGCGCTCGGGCGGGTGCTCGTGCGCACCGCCGGCCACCCGATCCCCGACGCGCGCGGGCTCGCGGCCGCCGCCGAGGTGGAGGCGCTCGCGCGCGGGCTCGGCGCGGACGACCTGCTGCTGGTGCTGCTCTCGGGCGGCGCCTCGGCGCTGCTGCCGGCGCCCGCCGAGGGCGTCACGCTCGAGGAGAAGGCGCGCACCACCTCGCTGCTGCTCCGTGCGGGCGCCACGATCCACGAGCTCAACGCCGTGCGCAAGCACCTGTCGCGGCTCAAGGGCGGCGGTCTCGCACGCGCCGGGGCGCCGGCGCGCGTCGTGGCGCTGGCACTCTCCGACGTGGTGGGCGACGACCTCTCGACGATCGGCTCCGGACCGACGGTGCCGGACCCCACCACCTTCGCTCAGGCCCTGGAGGTGCTCGAGCGCCGCGCCGTCGCGGACGCCGTTCCGCGCGCGGTGCGGGAGCGTTTCGCGGCCGGCGCCCGCGGCGAGCTCGCCGAGACCGCCAAGCCCGGCGACGCTGCCTTTCGTCGCGCGCGCACGCTGGTGATCGGCGGCGGTCGCACGAGTGTCCTCGCCGCGGCGCGCGAGGCGCGCCGGCGCGGCCTGCGCCCGCAGATCCTCACGACCCGCCTCGAGGGCGAGGCGCGCGAGGTGGCACGCGTGCTGGTCGCGATCCTGCGCGAGCGCGTGGAGGCGGCCCCCCGTGGCGGGCCGGCCGTCTGCCTGCTCGCGGGCGGCGAGACCACGGTGACGGTGCGCGGCGCGGGCCAGGGAGGCCGCAACCAGGAGCTCGCCGTCGCCGCGGCACAGGCGCTGGACGGCTTCCCGGCCGCGGCCGTCGTCGCGAGCCTCGCGTCGGACGGCGTCGACGGAGCGAGCGACGCCGCCGGCGGCATCGTGGACGACACGACCGCCCAGCGCGGCCGCCGGCTCGGGCTCGCGCCCCCCGCCGCCTTCCTCGCCGAGAACGACACGCGCAACTACCTGGGCCCGCTCGGCGACCTCATCCTCACCGGTCCGACCGGCACGAACGTCGCGGACGTGGTCGCCCTCCTCGGCACCCCGTTGCGGTCGCAAAGGCTATAATGCGCGGTATTTGCCCGGGGGGCACCTTGAGCCAGGATCCCGTCGACGATCCCGACGGGCAGAAGAGCACCGCCAACGCTGAAGCCGCCGCCGAGCCGGCGCTCGAGCTTCCTCCCGAAACGGGCGAAGCCGGGCACCTCGAGCGTCGGGCGCGCCTTGCCGAGGATCGCCTGACCGAGGTCCTGACCGCCTACCGCCAGGTCAAGACCGAGAACGAAGGCTTCCGCGATCGCGTCACCCGCGACGTCGAGCGCTCGTTCGGCCGGCGCCACGAGAAGCTGCTGCTCAAGTTCATCGACATCCTGGACAACCTCGACCGCGCGCTCGAAGCCGCCGAGCGGACCTACGCGGGCAACCCGCTCATCGAAGGCCTGATCCTGGTGCGGACCCAGCTGCTGCAGACGCTGCAGCAGGAGGGGCTCGAGCGCATCCCGGTGCTGGGGCTGCCCTTCGACCCCGCGCTCAGCGAGGCGGTCGGCACGCAGCCCGTGCAGGAGTCGGAGCACGACCACGTCGTGGTGAAGGAGCTGCTGCGGGGCTACAGGCTGCACGGCCGCATCGCACGCCCCTCCCGCGTCTTCGTCGGCCGCTTCGTGGCCGGGGGCGTGGCCGACGCCGGCGCCGAGGAGGACCGGATCGGCGCCGACGAGGCGCAAGCGGCCGAAGCGGGACGCGCCGCCGGCGAAGCCGGCGCCGAGGACGACGAGGTGGCCGCCGCGGCCACGGACGCGCTCGCGGACACGACCCCGATCGACGAGGCCACGATGCGGGAGCTCTTCAGCAGCCCGGACGACGACGAGCCCGATCCCGACAAGAGCTGAAGCCGTCCGGACAGGTCGCTCGCTAGAGCGCGTACGCCAGCGCGAAGCCGACCTGCGCCACCATCATCATCAGGTACATGTGCGTCCACGACGGATGGTTCTCCGTGAACGCGAGCTCCTCGGGCCTGCGGACCAGCAGGTAGACGGTGTAGCTCCCGTAGAGCACGAGCCCGACCGCCAGCAGGTCGAGCAGCCGCGGGTTGCCGCTCAGCAGGCCCGTCCGCACCCCGACCGGGATCAGCAGGAACGGCAGCACGAAGAAGGGCGCGATGATCCAGGCGGCCTTCGTCACGCCGTAGAGGATCGGCAGCGTCTCGCAGCCGCCCGCGCGGTCGCCCTCGATGTCCGCGAAGTCCTTGGTCGAGGAGGCGCCGAGCACGAACAGGCCGAAGATCGCGCCGATGAACCACGGCTCGGGGTCGAAGATGGTCTTGACGGTGGACCAGCCCGCGACCTTCAGCAGCATGCCGCGCGGGATCGCGATCGTGATGTTCGCCCACAGGCCGTGGCGCTTGGTGCGCAGCGGCGGCGCCGAGTACGCCCAGACCAGGACGCTCGTGAACAGCACGATCCAGAAGCACTCGCGCCGGGCCTCGAGCCCGACGGGAGTCGCGAGCCAGGCGAACAGCCAGGCGACGAGCGTGCACGCGAGCGTGAACGCCCAGGCCTCGGAGAGGCCGAGCGCGCCCGCGGGCAGCGGGCGCTTCGGCTTGTTCACGCGGTCGATCTCGAGGTCGTAGATCTGGTTGATCGCGTTGCTCGCGGCGTTCAGCACCCCCGCCATGAGCGCCCCCCAGAGCACCGGCAGCAGCAGCGCGGCCGTCGGCGCCGCGCGCGTGCCGTGAGAGCCCCACGCCGTCACGGCGCCGCTCACGACGCCGAGCGCCGGGGGCAGCAGCGTGAACGGGCGCGCGAAGTCGACGTAGGTGGCGAGCTTCTTCATCTAGAGCAGGCGCACGAGCGCGACGGCCACGAGCGCACCGATCGCGGTGTTGGCCGCGTTCAGCAGGTTGTTGTCGAGCCAGCCGCGGCTCTCGGCGACGGTGCCGAGCAGGCTCTCGGCCAGGCAGCCCACGAGGCCCGCCACGGCGACGACGAGCGCCGCGGCCCAGCCGAAGAGGCCGCCCGCGACCCCCACGGCCGCGACCACGAGGGCGCCGGCGAAGCCGCCGAGCGTGCCCTCGAGGCTCACCGCTCCCTCGGTGCCGGCCGCGACCGGCCGAAACGTGGTGATCTGGAACGTGCGGCGGCCGTAGGCCTTGCCGACCTCGGACGAGCAGGTGTCCGCCGCTGCGGTCGCGACCGCCGCCGCGTAGGCCACGCCCAGCAGGCCGCGCAGCCCCGGCGGCGCCATGCCGGCGACGAGCGCGAGCGCCGCGGGCACGCCGCCGTTCGCCCACGCGTTCTGCCAGCCGCGGGCGCCGTCCTTCTCCTGCGCGATGCCGCGCGCGGCCTTGCGCGCGTAGCCGAGCCGCGTGGCCGCGCTGCCGAGCACGAAGAACGCGATCATCAGCGCGAGCCCCGCGAGGCCGAGGCCCGCGGTGACCGCGGTGCCGATCACGATCGCCGACGCGGCGCCGGCCGCGTCGATCGAGCGGGCCAGGAACGCCGCGAGCGCGAGGGCGGAGTTGAAGGCGAGGCCGAGCAGCAGGCGGCGCGGAAGCTCCGGATCGGCCGCCAGCAGCCCCGGCTCCGCCGCGGACAAGAGCGGCAGCACGAACGCCGTCGCGAGCGGCACCGTCACGTTGTCGTCGAGCGTCGTCGGCAGCGACTCGACGAGCGCGCAGGCGCAGGCCAGGAAGAAGGCGATCCCGAGCGTGCGCGGCCAGTGCGCGGCAGCAGGATCGAGCGACAGGCCCGCGGTCCACGCCGAGAGGAACGCCGCGGCGGCGGTGCCGAAGACGACGAAGGCCAGGACCCCCGCCCAGCCCTTGCGCGGGTTCCAGGGCAGCCGCGGCCCGCCGGCGAGCTGGCCGACGAGCCCGGCCATGCCGTCGCCCACGGCGAGGATGCCCCAGCCGGCCGCCGCCATCCACAGCCGCTCGCGGAAGAAGAGCACGAGTCCGAGCACGGCGAGCGGGTAGGCGAGGATCCCGACCGGGTAGCCGCGCTCGACGTCGGCCGCGCGCCACATGCCGCGGCCGAAGAGGCGCGGGAGCACCTGCCAGTTGAAGACGAAGGCGGCGAGTGCCACGAGCGCGGCCTCTGGCCAGCTCAGGACGCGCAGCAGCAGCGCGAAGCCGACGCACGCGACGTGGACGATCCGGCGCGCGAGCTCGCCTCGGCCGAGGCTCACGCGGCGCTCCCCGCCCCGGCCACCTGGCCCGTGGCACGCAGCCAGCGCACGGTCTCGCGCAGACCCTCGGCGAGCGGCCGCCACTCGTAGCCGAGCTCGCTCGCGGCGCGGGCGCTGTCGCAGGCCCACTCCTGCCTGAAGACCCCGACCTCGCCGTGCGTGAGCTGCGGCGGGTGGCCGGTCAGCTCCGCCCACAGCCACTGCGCGCGCCCGACCGCCGACGCGACGGCGTAGGGGATGCGCCGGCGCGGGGGCGCGACCTCGGCGACCTCCTGCAGCAGCTCGAAGAAGCGCGCGAGCGTCGCGTTCTCGCCCCCGAGCACGAAGCGGTCGCCGCCGCGTCCCTTCTCGAGCGCGAGCGCGTGGCCCTCGGCCACGTCCTCGACGAAGGCATACGACCAGCGGCGGTCGCCGGGGCCGACGAGACCGGGCAGCCGCCCGTTCAGGTGGTCCGCGACCATGCGGGCGACGAGGTTGCCCTCGGTCATCTCGCCCGGGCCGTAGACGACGCCCGGATAGAGGATCACCACGTCGTCGCCGCGCGCCGCCGCTTCTCGGGCGATGGCGTCGGCGAGCGCCTTCGTGCGCTCGTAGGCGTTGCGGAAGGGCGGGCCCGGGTGCGGCCGCGAGGCGTCGAGCACGCCCGGCCCCGACGGGCCGAGCGCGATGAACGAGGAGGTGTAGACGAGCCGGGCCCCCGCTCCGCTCGCCGCCGCCAGCGCGTTGCGAATGCCGCCGACGTTCGTGGCCTCGAAGCGCTCGGGGTCGGGCACCCAGAGCTTCACGAGCGCCGCGAGGTGCAGCACGGCGTCGCAGCCCTCGGCGGCGCGCGCGAAGGACGCCGGGTCGGCCACGTCGCCGATCGCCGCCTCGGTCGTGTCCGGCAGGCCGGCGAGGTTCGTCGCGCGCCGCGTGAGAAGGCGCAGCGCGTGGCCGCGCGCCGCGAGGCGCCGCGCCACCGTGCGCCCGAGGAAGCCCGTCGCGCCCGTGACCAGCACCTTCACGCGCGGCCTCCCGCGGCGCCCGCGACGCGCGCCCGCCAGTCCTCGAGCAAATCGGCGAGCGACTGCTCGAGCGGGATCTCGGCCCGCCAGCCCGTGGCCTCGCGCAGCCGCGAAGGGTCGCCCACCTGCGCCGGCACGTCCGCGGGACGCAGGCGGGCGGAATCGACGCGCACCTCGACCTTCGCCGTCGACGCCGCGAGCAGGATCTCGAGCACCTCGCCGATCCGGCGGCCGCGACCGCTGCAGACGTTGTAGGCCTGGCCCGCCCCGCCCTGCTCGAGCAGCAGCCGGTAGGCCCGCACCACGTCGCGTACGTCCGTGAAGTCGCGCACCGCATCGAGGTTGCCGACCTCGATCACGGGCGCTCGCAGGCCGCGCTCGATCTCGGCGACCTGACGCGCGAACGAGCTCTCCGCGAACGCCTCGCCGCGTCCCGGACCCGTGTGGTGGAAGGTGCGCGTCAGCACCACGCGCATGCCGCCCGCCGGCCCGTAGAGCAGCGCCAGCGCGCCCTGCGCCACCTTGCTCACGGCGTAGGGCGAGGCCGGCCGCAACGGATGCGTCTCGCGGATCGGCAGCTCGGCTTCCGGCACGCTGCCGTACTCCTCGGCGCTGCCGACCACCAGCACCGCCGGCCGCAGGCCGGCCTGGCGCGCGGCGTCGAGCACGTGCACGACGCCGAGCACGTTCGTGCGCAGCGTGCCGCCGGGATCGAGCCACGACTGCTGGACGCTCGACTGGCCGGCCAGGTGCACGATCGCGTCCGGGCTCGCCTCGGCGACCACGGCCGCCGCAGCGGCCGGGTCGTCGAGATCGGCCTCGACGAGACGCGCGCCCGAGCGCGACGCCTGCGGCAGGCTGCCGCGCGGCGACACGACGCCCGTGACCCGCGGCGGCTTCGGCTCGCGCCGCAGCAGCTCGAGCAGGTGGCCGCCGACGAAGCCGCCGGCGCCCGTCACGAGCAGCCTCAACGGTAGGCTCCGCCCGCGCTGCCCATGCCCGCCCCCAGGAAGTTGCCCATCGAGCCGATGTTCGCGAGGTTCAGGTTGAAGCGCCACTGCTTCTCGTCGCGGCCGTTGTAGTTGAAGCGGATGTACTCGACCGTGAAGCCGCAGCACTGCACCGCGTAGCGCAGCTGCGCGCGCGACTGGTACAGGATGTCGTTCTTGATGTCGTAGTCGGCCGAGCCCTCGAGGAAGAAGCGCTTCGGCCAGAGCTCGATCGCGGTCTGGCCGCGCAGCGTGTGCGCCCCGACCGTGCGCTCGTCCGCGTTCTCGGAGAGGCGCACCGAGCGCGTCCAGCCGCCGGAGAGCGAGAAGCGCGGCTCGGACATCTGGAGATAGACGCTGTTGCGCCGGAACTGCTTGAAGTTGACGTCGTACTCGACCTGGTAGTCCACCGAGAAGGCGGTGCTCGGCTTGAACTTCAGCCGCGACAAGAGCGGCGACAGGTGCTCCGGCTTGAAGCCGGGGCCGAACGCGGACGAGGAATAGTTCGGGTCGAAGTTGTTCTGGCCGTCCGAGATCTGCACGTAGTAGGTCTGCATCAGGCGCCAGTTCAGGAACTCGAAGGGCTGGTACTTCCCCGAGCGGCTGCGGCGCTTCGCGTAGAAGCGCTGCACCAATGAGTAGGCGATCTGGTTGGTGCCGAGGTAGTAGTCGTTCCCGTCGAACTTCGGGATCCCGTTGAAGTCGTCGACGCGCGTCCGGTAGGTCCACGCCACCTCGGGCCCGATCACGTGCTTGAAGCGCTCCGAGTAGCCGAAGCCCGGCGTGTCCCAGACCTTCGCGAACGTCGGCCCGCGCATCTCGACCTGCGTCTCGAAGAACTGGCGGTCGATCGGCGGGCCGATGATCTGGGTCACGTCGTCGCCGTTCTCGTCGAGCGTCGTGCCGTAGCTCGAGGCGTAGTGCGTGTAGCGGTAGCGCGCCGACGGCGTGAACTCGAGGAAGCTCAGCGAGAACGGCCGCGAGACGTACGGTGCGACGTCGAAGCGCGACCAGTAGTCGACGTGCGCCTCGTCTCCGTACTGGAGCCGCTCGGCGGTCGCGTCGAGGCCCACGACCACCTTGGCCCAGCCGATCTGGCGCGGGAAGCGCCTGAGGCTCAGCCCCGGCAGGCGGCCGTTCACGTGCGTGTAGTCGGTGCCGAAGTAGGTGCTGGTGGTGTCGGCGTAGGCCGAGAGCACGGCGAGCTTCAGGTCCTTCTCGATCGAGCCCGACCAGCGCTGGGTGCGGCTGGTGGCGGCGTTGAAGTCGTCCTGGTAACGCTGGCGGAACAGGAGGTCGCTGTACTGGCGGACGTTGATCGCGGCCTTCACGTTACCCGGCAGCATCTGCAGCGCGTTCCAGTCGAGGTCGTAGTCGAGATCGGAGACGCCCTTCACGTCGAACACGTAGGTGCGGAAGTTGCCGCGCGAAGGCGACTGCTCCGCGTAGCGCAGCTCGTGGCCGAAGCCGTACCCGATCCGCGACCAGTAGTCCGCGTAGAAGGTCTGGTCGGCGCTGCGGCCCATCGCCCAGAAGAAGCCCCCGCCCGTGTTGTAGCCGCGGGACGACGAGTAGCCGATGTGCGGGACCAGGAACCCGGTCGAGCGGCCGTCGCGGCGGATCGGGTAGACCATGTACGGCAGGTAGAAGATCGGGATCCCCTTCAGCCTGAAGATGGTGTTCGTCGCCTTGACCTTGTCGTCGACGTCGATCTCGGCCTTGCTCGACTGGAAGCCCCAGCGCGGGTTGGGCTGGCTGCAGGAGGTGAAGTGGCCGCCCTCGACCTTGTAGGTGCGGTCGTCCACGCGCTCGACGCGCCGGCCCTCGACGAACACGCCGGGCTCGATGAAGCCGCTCGCGTTCGTCAGGAAGCCGTGGCCCGTGTCGTCCATCTCGAGCTTCTCGCCGGCGAGGCGCTCCTCGCCGCGAATGAAGACGACGTTGCCCTCCGCGACGAGCCGGTGCCCCTGCTTGCCGTCCGGGTGCGTCACCTCGTAGATGTCGGCCTTGTCGGCCTGGATCCGCATGCCGGCGAGGTTCAGGTCCACGAGCCCGCGCGCCTCGATGTGGCCCTTCTCGACCTGCTCGTAGGACTCGGCGCGCACGTGGAGCTCGCCGGGGTCGGCGGGCGGCGTCGCGGGCACGCTTCCCGCTTTCGTCTCGTCCTCCTCCACCGCGCCGGGCGCGCTGCTCTCCGGGGGCTTCTGCGCCGAGGGCTTTTGCGCGGCCGGCGCCTGTGTGGCCGGCGCCTGGGCGGCCGGCGCCTGGGCGGCAGGGGCCTGCGCGGCCGGCGTCTCGGCCTCGGGCTTCGGCGCCTGGGCACGCGCGGGCGTGGCGCGGAGCGCCAGCGCGGCCAGGATCACGAGCGTGAGCCTCTCGCGCACGCGCGCTCTCTCGAGACGCCCTAGAGGGCGGCCATGCCCATCACGTGGAAGCCGCCGTCCACGTGGATGACCTCCCCCGTCACGCCGCGCGACAGCGGCGAGATCAGGAACAGGGCGGCGTCTCCCACCTCGTCCTGGTCCGTGTTGCGGCGCAGCGGCGCGTGCGTGCGGTGGTACTCGAGCATCTTCGACAGGCCATGGACGCCCGAGGCCGCGATCGTCTTGATCGGGCCGGCCGAGACGGCATTCACGCGGATCCCCTTCGGGCCGAGGTCGGAGGCGAGGTAGCGCACCGACATTTCGAGCGCCGCCTTGGCGACGCCCATCACGTTGTAGTGCGGCACCACGCGCTCGCCGCCCAGGTAGGAGAGCGTGACGATGCTGCCGCCGCCGGACATCAAAGGCGCCGTCTCGCGCGCGAGGGCGGTGAGCGAGTAGGACGAGATGTCCTGCGCGAGGCGATAGCCCTCGCGCGACGTGTTGACGAACTCGCCGTCGAGCTCGTCGCGCAGCGCGTACGCCACCGCGTGGACCACGAAGTCGAGCGTGCCGAACTCCGTGCGCACGGACTCGGCGAGCGTCTTCAGGTCCTCGTCCTTCGCGACGTCGCAGGGCAGGACCAGCGGGTCGCGCAGCTGCTGCGAGAGCTCCTGGACGTTCTCGAGCAGGCGCTCGCCCTGGTAGGTGACGGCGAGCCGCGCGCCCTCTCGCTGCGCGGCCTGCGCGATGCCCCAGGCGATCGAGCGCTTGTTCGCGATGCCCAGGACGAGGCCGCGCTTGCCCTCAAGTAGCATGCGAAGAATCCTCCGGGATGCCGATGGGCACTATACGTCAGGGGCGCGAGCGGCCGGTAGCGCAGGCGGCTGGAGCCGTCAGGCCAGCGCGAGATCCGTTTTCGGAAAGTCGTCGCCCGTGCACAGCAGCGGTTCGGCGGCCAGCTTCGCGACCGCATAAGCCATGCAGTCGCCAAAGTTGAGCTGCGCCTTGTGACGATCCTTGCCGAAGCGTGCGTACGCACTCACGGCCTCGCGCCAGTGCTCCTCGCCGAACGCGACGGTCTCGGCCTCCCACTCGAGCAGGAGTCCTTGCAGGAGGCCGCGCGCGTCGCGCCCCAGCCGTGCGCTGAGCATGATCCCCAGCCTCCGCCAGGGTAGGGGCCCCCACGGCAACCGCCTTTGCGGCCGCCAGATTGCGCACGATTGCCTCGAAGCCTGGCTCTCGCAACACGATCGCCACGATCGCCGAGCTGTCGAGGATCACACCCCGTCCCTTCCGTAGCCCAGGATGCGATCCTCTTCGCGCCGTGTGAGCCGCCGTCCGAGCGCCCGCTTCGGGACGCGGGGCCAGACCTCACCCTCGAGGTAGCGCATGAGCGGCCGCCCGGCCGTCAGCGTCCGTAGCGGATCTGGATGTTGACGATACCGAGCTCCACGCGGCGGTTCTTGGCTCGGGCCGCCTCCGAGGTGCCCGGCACGAGCGGGCGTGACTTGCCGTGGCCCTCGACGCTCAGGATGCTCTCCGAGAGGCCGGCTTTCACGAGGTAGTCGCGGACCGCCTGCGCGCGGCGCTCCGAGAGCTTCTGGTTGTAGGCGTCGGTGCCGACGTCGTCGGTGTAGCCGTTCACCGAAACCGTGTAGTCGTGCGAGGTCATCAGGATCCCGGCGACGCGGCTCAGCAGCTCCTTGTCCTCGGGCCGCAGCTCCGCCTTGTCGAACTCGAACTTCAGGTAGTCGCTGCCGAGGTTCATCACGAGCCCGAGCGCGGTGCGCCGCGTCTCGGCGATCTGCCCGAGGGCCGTCTCGAGGCGGCTCACCTCGGCTTCGGCCTTCTTGCGGATCTGCTCGGCCTCCGCTTGCGCCTGCGCCGCCTTCGCGTTCGCGCTCGTCGCTTCCTGGCGCGCCGTGTCGGCGTCCTGGCGCGCCGTATCCGCCTGCTGCTGCGCGTCGAAGGTCTCGGCCTGCGCGAGCGTGCGTCCCGCGGCGGCCGCGCGTGACGCGGCTTCCGCAGCGGCGGCGCGCTCCGCCGCCTGCCGCGCGAGCGCGGCCGCCTCGTCCATCCGAGCGGCCATCAGCGCCTGCCGGCTCTCGAAGGCGCGGATCCGCTCCTCGATCCAGTAGCCGACGGATCCTACGGCTGCCGCCAGCAGGACGAGCAGGGCGACGAGAGCGGCGCGCAGCTTGCCGCCGCGCCGCGCTGGCTCGTTCTCGTCGACGGACCGAAGCGAAAGGCTGGGCATGCTCATGGTCCACCTCTCCCCATCAGCGTAGGACAGGTCGGCGCTTTGCAGAGAGGCCCTCGTCACAGCCCCGGCGTAAAATCCTTTGCACGGTCGAAAAGGACAGAGAGGCTCCGCGCATGGGCAGCTGGCCCATCAGTTTGGAGGACGTGCGTGCCGCGAGGGAGCGGCTGCGGCCGCACTTGCTGGAGACGCCGCTCCGCTCGCACGCGCTCCTCGACGAGGCCGTGGGCCGCGGGATCCGCGTGCGCGTCAAGCACGAGAACTTCCAGCCCACGGGAGCCTTCAAGGTTCGCAACTGCCTCGCGGCTCTCACGGCGCTGCCGGCCGAGCGGCGGCGGCAGGGCGTCGTCGCGGCGACGCGCGGCAACCACGGGCTGGGCCTGGCGTGGGCGGGGGCTCGGCTCGAGGCGCCCGTCACCGTCTGTGTGCCGCTCGGGAACAACCCGGAGAAGAACGCGGCTGTGCGCGCTCTCGGCGCACGGCTCGTGGAGGAGGGCCGGGACTACGACGAGTCCGTCGCGACGGCGGAGCGGCTGGTGCGCGAGTCCGGGCTGCACATGGTGCACTCGACGAACGACGCCTCGGTGATCGCGGGAGCCGGGACGCTCACGCTCGAGATGCTGGAGCAGGCGGGCGAGATCGACGCGCTCGTCTACTCGATCGGCGGCGGCTCGCAGGCCGTGGGCGGGCTCACCGTGGCGCGCGCGCTGCGGCCGGGCCTTCCGGTCTACGGCGTGCAAGCCGCGGGCGCCTCGGCGATCCACGACGCGTGGCACGCGGGCCGGCCGGTCTCGAAGCCGACCGCCGCGACCTTCGCGGACGGCCTCGCGACGCGCAACACCTACGCGCTCACGTTCGAGGCGCTGCGCGAGGGGCTCGCGGGGTTCGTAACGGTGAGCGAGGCCGAGCTCGCCGAAGCCCTCCGGCTCGCGCACCGCGCCACGCACACGCTCGTGGAAGGCGCGGGCGCCGCCGGCCTGGCCGGCCTGCTGAAGCTGCGCGAGACCCTCGCCGGCAAGACGGTAGGCATCGTCTTCTCGGGAGCGAACATCGACCGCGAGACGCTGCGCCGCGTGCTCGCCGCGGAGCTGTGAGGCTCAGGCCGCGACGAGCTCGTCCGCGCGCCGGCCGCGGAGCGCCAGGATGCGCTCGATCACCTCGCCCACGACGTTGTTGGGCGTCGAGGCGCCGGCGGTGAGGCCCACGGTCACGGGGCCTTCGGGCAGCCACGCGGTGGTGACGGCGTCGCCCGGTCCGCCGACCGGCCGGTGGCGGATCGACGGCCCCTGGATGCCGTCGGCGCCGCTGATGTGGAAGGTCGCCAGCCGCTTGGCGCAGATGCGCGTGAGCGCCTGCGTGTTGCTGCTGTTGTAGCCGCCGATCACCACCATCACGTCGAGCCCGCCCTCGCCGAGCATCTTCAGCACGGCGTCCTGGCGGTCCTGCGTCGCCGAGCAGATGGTGTCGAAGGCGCGGAAGCGCTGCTCGAGCTCGGACTCGCCCCAGCGCTCGCGCATCGCGGCGCGCAGCAGCTCCTGGATCTCGAGGCTCTCCGTCATCAGCATCGTGGTCTGGTTCGCGATCCCGATCCGCTGCAGGTCGCGCTCGGGCACGAAGCCGGGGCTGGTGGCCCCTTCCTGGAAGCGCGCGGCGATCGCGCCCGCGTCCAGCTCGCCCCGGATGAAGTCGCACACGAGCTCGGCCTCCGGGCGGTCCTTCACGCACAGGAAGTGCCCGCCGGGATGCGTCAGCGCCTGCGAGGCGGTCGCCTTCGTCTCCTCGTGGTAGTGCTTGCCGTGGATCACCGCCGTGTAACCGTCGCGCGCGTAGCGCGTCACGTTCTTCCAGACGTTGAGCACGCTGCCACACGTCGTGTCCACGAGCACGCAGCCCTTCTCGCGCAGGTGCTGGAGCTCGGCCACCGAGACCCCGAACGCCGGCAGGATCACGACATCCGCTTTCTCGACCGGCGCGTAGCGCTCGGCGGGCTGCTTGCTGTCGGGCAGGATGCGGATCCCGAGCGCCTCGATCCGACCGTTCACCTCGGGGTTGTGGATGATCTCGCCCGACAGGAAGATGCGCCGGTCGGGGAACTGCTCGCGCGTCTCGTAGGCGTACTCGACCGCGCGCTCGACGCCGTAGCAGAAGCCGAACTCGCGGGCGAGCTTCACGCGGACCTCGCCGGCGCGCGCGTCGTAGCCGAGGCCTTTCAGCCGTTCGACCACCTGCGAGTGGTAGCTCTGGGCCAGCACCGGGCGCACCACGGCCTTCAGGTTGAAGCCCTTCTGGAAGTAGGTCTGCTGGCCGTCGCTCATGCGCGCATCCGAGACGAACAGGATACCGCACAAACACAGCAACGGCCGCTGGGCCCGGTATGCTTGGGCTCGTGAAGCGAGCCCTCGTTGTCGAGGACGACCCGGACATCGTCGAGCTCATCGACCACTACCTGAAGGCCGAGGGGTTCGAGGTGGAGTCGCTCGCGGACGGGCGGCTCGCGCTGGAGCGGCTGCGCTCCGAGAGCTACGACGTCCTGATCCTCGACCTGCAGCTGCCCGGCATCGACGGGCTGCGGGTGTGCGCGGAGCTGCGCCGCGACAAGCGCACGAGCGCGCTGCCGATCGTGATGCTGACGGCGCGCGGCGACGAGGCCGACCGCGTGGTGGGCCTCGAGGTCGGCGCCGACGACTACGTCGTGAAGCCGTTCAGCCCGAAGGAGCTGGTGGCGCGCGTGCGCGCGCTCTTGCGCCGCGCCGAGCGCCAGGGGGACGAGGCGGAGGCGCCGCTCGTGCTGGGCGAGGTCGAGATCGACCGCGCCCGGCACACCGCGCGCGTTGCCGGCGAGCCCGTCCACCTCACCGCCAAGGAGTTCGCGCTGCTCGTCGCGCTCGTCGAGGCGAACGGCCGCGTGCTCTCGCGCCAGGCCCTGCTCGAGAGCGTCTGGGGCTACTCGTACGCCGAGGGCACCCGTACGGTCGACGTCCACGTCCGCCGCCTGCGCGAGAAGCTGCCCGGCCTGGCGGATCGTCTCATCACCGTCAAATCGCTCGGGTACCGTATCGCCCGGGAGGGCGGCGAATGAAGCGGCGGCTGTCGTTGCGGGGCCGGATGGTGGTGACGGCCGTGGTGGCGACGGCCGTGGTCCTGGGCGTGCTGCTCGTCTGGGCCGGCCCGACGCTCGAGCGCCGCGCCCGCGACGACGCCTTCGCGACGCTCACCGCACAGGCCTGGCTGATGGCACGCGTGGCCGAGGAGTCGCTCGCGCGCGGCGCCACCGACGACGAGCTCGACCGCGAGGTGGACGCCGCGGCGCGCGAGGTGGACGCGCGCGTCACGATCGTCGCCCCGGACGGCCGCGTGCTCGCGGACTCGGCGCTGTCGGGGGCGGAGCTACGCGCGCTCGAGAACCACGGCGGCAGGCCCGAGGTGAAGGGAGCCCTGGCCGGCGAAGCCACGCGCGCCGAGCGCACCAGCGCGACGGTGAGCGAGCCGCTGCTCTACGCGGCCGTGCCGATCCGGCACGAGGGACGCGTCGTGGGCGTGGCGCGGCTCAGCCGCGGCATCGGGCAAATCCAGCAGCAGGGACGCGAGCTCTGGCGCACGGCCGCGCTCGCCCTGCTGCTCGCGCTGCTCGCCACCGCGGGGGTCTCGCTCGCGTTCTCGGCCTCGCTCGGGCGCTCGCTCGCCGAGATCATGGACACCGCGCGCCGGCTCGCCGCCGGCAACCTGGCCGCGCGCATCCGCGTGAGCCGCGACGACGAGCTCGGCGAGCTCAGCAAGATCGTGAACCAGTCGGCGGACGAGCTGCAGCGGCGGATGGCCGAGATCGCGCGCGACCGCGGCCGCACCGACGCGATCCTGTCGGCGATGGACGACGGTGTCCTGGCCGTCGACCACCAGGGCACCGTCACGCTCGCGAACCCGAGCTTGACGCGCGCGCTCGCGCTCAGCGCACCGCTCGGGCGCCACTACCTCGAGACGATCCGCCAGCCCGAGGTGGCGGCGCTCGTGGAGGACGTGCTCCGCAGCGGCGAGCGGCGCGAGCTCGAGGTGGAGCTGCTGCAGCTGCGACGCGCCTTCACGATCACCGGCGTGCCGTTCCCGGGCGCGGAGGGAGTGCCCCCGGGCGCCGTGCTCACCTTCAACGACTCGACCGAGCGCCAGCGGCTCGACGCGATGCGCCGCGACTTCGTGGCCAACGCCTCGCACGAGCTGCGCACGCCGCTCACCTCGATCCGTGGCTTCGTCGAGGCGCTCGAGGACGGCGCCAAGGACGAGCCCGGCACGGCCGAGCGCTTCCTCGGCAAGATCCGCACCCACGCCGACCGCATGGCGGCGCTCGTCGAGGACCTGCTCGAGCTGTCGCGGCTCGAGTCGAGCGCGCGTGCGCCGGAGCCGGACGAGACGCGC
>CAVUFF010000004.1:0-261086 GCA_963740655.1 uncultured Acidobacteriota bacterium | reverse complement strand
GAAGGGCTTCCGGCTCGGTCCCCGCGACCGGCGTCAATGATCCGCACGAGCGCCCCGTCCGTGCGGTTGCGGGTGGTGGCGTCCAGAATGAGGTAACCCTTGGCGGCGTACTCGCTCGCCACGATGCGCCCGCGGTCCTGGTACCAGTACAGGATCAGCTGCCGGTCGAAGCCCTTCTCGATCACGACGCGGTTCACGACCGCCTCCGGCCGGCCGGGCAGCACACCGGTGACGGGCTCGATCGACTTGAAGACCCAGCCTCCGCCGGGCAGGCAGTTCCTGGGCGAGTGGTAAGTCGCGCCGGTGCGCTGGCTGCCGTAGTAACCCACGTGGAGGAAGACGTGTGCAGCCTCCTGGCGCGACTGCCGCTCGAAAGCGCCCGCCGGCCGCCGCTCCGAGTCCGGCACGTAGACGCGCACCACGTAGTCCGTGAGCTTCAGGTGGTCCGTGAGCTTCAGGAGGTCGAGCACGTCGCTCTCCGTCGCCCGGTCCTCGCCCGTCCAGTCGCCGAGCCGCAGCGGCAGCTCCGAGAACGGCCGGCAATCGAGCGGCGCCTCGGCGCGCGAGCGCGAGGCGACGAGCGCCCAGGCGCCCCGCCATCATCACGAGCGCGACGCCGAAGGACCCGACAGCATCAGTGGCCGCGTGCAGACGCGTTGGAAACGCTCATATTCTGGCCGTCGTCAGGATACCCGCGCCGCAACGATCTCAGAAGCTCGGCGAAATCGCTCAATTCCGCTTCGAACTCTACTGGGCGAACGTTCTCCGTATCTAGGAATCGTCTCAGCCCGTAAGGCTATACTTGAAGAACGCCCGCTGGAGTCGCATTCTCGATTCGTCGTGGTTTGATGCGCGGCTGCGCGCGCATGACCCAGGCATTGGCTCGCGTAGACGAGGCTTCCCAGCCCTCTAGAGATGCTCTTCGATACCCCCGCCTACGTCCTGTTCCTCACGGCCGTCGCCATCCTGTACTGGCGGCTGGAGTGGCGAGTACAGAACGTCTTCCTCCTTGCCGCCAGCTACTTCTTCTACGCGTGGTGGAACTGGCGCTTTCTCGCGCTGATCCTCCTGTCGACCGTCGTCGACTACTACTGCTCCCACATCGTCGACCGGTCGCAAGACGCCCTCAAGCGCAGGGCCGCACTTACGCTCTCGGTTGCGCTCAACCTGGGATTCCTGGGGGTCTTCAAGTACTTCAACTTCTTTATCGACTCGTTCGCCAGTCTGATGAGCAGCCTGGGAATCGACGTTCCGCATTCGACCCTTCGGATCCTCCTCCCGCCTGGGATCTCGTTCTACACGTTCCAGGCGTTGGCGTACATCGTCGATGTGTACTTTCGTCGCCTCAAACCGGCCAGCTCGCTCCTCGACTATGCGCTCTTCATCAGTCTCTTTCCGCACCTCATCGCCGGGCCGATCCAGCGGCCCTCGCATCTCCTGCCTCAGGTCCAGAAGGCGCGCGCGTTCGATGCGAGCAAGTTCTTCGATGGCCTACAGCTCATCATCAGCGGTCTCTTTCGCAAGGTCGTCGTCGCCGACAACTGCGCGCTGCTCGCGAATGCAGCGTTCAATGGTGCGCTCGGCGCGCCGAGTCTCGCGGTCGTTGGGATTGGCGTGTATGCATTCGCGTGGCAGATCTACGGAGACTTCAGCGGCTACAGCGACATAGCACGCGGGTCCGCGCAGCTCCTCGGGTTTCACTTCATGGTGAACTTCCGCCAGCCGTACCTGTCCCAGAGCCTGCAGGAGTTTTGGCGGCGCTGGCACATCAGCCTCAGCACGTGGCTGCGCGACTACTTGTACATCTCGCTCGGCGGAAGCCGCTACGGCGAGCGCAAGACCTACCGCAACCTAATGCTGACAATGCTGATCGGCGGACTCTGGCATGGAGCCAACTGGACGTTCGTCATTTGGGGGGCGATACACGGCGTCGGCCTCGCCATCGAGCGCTTCCTCCGCAGCATAGTGCCGGGATTGCAGGGGTCCGAGGACCGTATGCTGTCGCACGATGCATCGCTGCGGGCGTGGGTCCGTCGTGTGTTCGTGTTCCACCTCGTCTGCCTCAGCTGGATCTTCTTTCGGGCGCCCTCGATCCAGGACGCGTTCTCGTTCCTCGGAGGGGTCGGCCGGTTCAGCTGGGTTCCGGAGTACGCCACGGCTCTTGCCTTCCTCGCGGCTGCAGCGCTCCCGATGTTCTGCATCGACTACCTGAACGAACGGCGGAGCGAGGAGTATGTGCTGGCGGGCACCAGCTATTCGACTCGAGTCGCGGTGGGGATGTCGTTGTTGGTGGCCACGCTTCTCTTCGCGGGCAGCTCGACCAATGCATTCATCTACTTCCAGTTCTGAGCCGAAACTCCCTTTCCTCGCGTCGCCGGGGCTTGCCTCCACCGTGCTGCTGGCAGGCGCGCTGCTGCTGTTGGTCGCCGCCGAGGTCGGTACGCGCACCTTCATTTACGACTTCAGCAACCTGCTCAGCCGAATGCGGCGCGAATCGCGCGAGGCCGTCCGTCTCAGCTCCTCGACAGCGCTGCCACCACCCGTCCTTCTGGTGGGCAACTCGCTTCTGGTAGCCGGCGTCGACGTCGCAGCACTCGATGCTGCCCTTCGACCCGACCACCGCGCAGCGCGGTTCGCGATCGAGCAGACCACCTACTACGACTGGTATTTCGGTCTGCGTCGCCTGCTGAATGCGGGCTCGCGTCCAGAGGCGGTCGTCCTGTGTTTCGAGCCGCGTCATCTGCTCGGCAACGGCGTCCGCGACGAGATTTTCGGGCACTACAACATGCAGCTGCGCGACATCTTCCTTGTGTCCGAAGCCGTAGGCCTCAGCCCCACGGAAACGTCGGAGCTGTTCTTTGCGAACGTCAGCGATTTCTGGGCCTTGCGCCGAGAAGTGAGAAAGAATCTCCTCGGTCGGCTGATGCCGTCCTTCCCGTCACTGGCCGCCATGATGACGCGGACCGCGCCAGTGCCGCGACGGCGTCTGTCGGAGCTGTCCAGCACCGGTGCGCTGCGCATGGCGGCACTCCGGCAGGAGGTGGAACGCTACGGCGTCCGGTTCGTACTGGCTCTCATTCCCCCTGTCCGCCGCGAGGAGGCCGAGGTCATCCGGAAGGGTGGCCTCGATCAGGGCGTCGTAGTGCTCACGCCCGTCAACGACACCGATCTGCAACGTTCGGACTTCGGTCCGGACGGATACCACCTGAGCACGCATGGTCGCGATACGTACACGACCGCCCTGGCGAGGGATCTTGCGACGGTGTTGCCGGCACGAACCATTCCGGCCCGCTAGTGCACGTGACGTAGAAGCGCGCACAGGCGCCTCTCGTTAGATTCATCGCATCTGGGCGGCCGGGCGCCTCGGCCGCACGGAGCTTATCGGCTTAGATCGTGCGCCATGACCATGGACTTCAGCCAGGGCGCGTCGGGGAAAGGCTGGTAGTACGGATGCCGCGCCAACGGTCGATCTTCACCGAGGGTCGTACCTCTTGTTGAACTCGCGGATGGCCAGCAGTTCGCCGGCGAACCTGTGGTTGTAGTGCTCGTCGATGTCGTCGAAGTAGAGAGCGACCCGGCGTAAGCGCGGTACTTCCGCCAGGGTCAGGATCGGCATGGTGGCGACCGTGCTGCTGTATAGGTCCAAGTCCCAGGCCACAAAGCCGATCGGCGCAGGGATCGACCCCGTCTCGTAGACGGTTTTGGCGACGTTCCCAGACGGAGCTCGGTCCGGTCGTGGTCGAGCTGGTGGGGGTTCCGCCACTTGCAGCTCATCGTATAGGCGCCGGCCTGCCACCAGCCGCTGTAATCGCGGTTGTCTCCGGATCCGAGTGGCAGGCCGCTTCCGGAGTCAAAGCCGTGCACGTACACTGTTCACGCCGGTCTCGCGCTCCAAGGCTCGGGCATGGCGCTGAAGCGCCAGAAGGTCGTAGCGTTCGGCGACACCGAATTCGATGACGGTGACGGCTTCGTGGCCTTCGGTCTCGGCCACCGCCGCGGCATAGAGCACCCGGCCAGGTAGAGGCGCAATAACGCCCCTCATCCGCGCCGCGTCCTGCTCCCGGTGGTAGCGGGTCCGGAACGCCTTCGTACCGTTCGCGCTCATGGTCGCGTGGTCGCCGCCGTTGAGAAGGAGCATGAGTTTCTGTTCGAGCGCGGGAGCGCTCCAGGACTCGAACGCGACGCCGGCGCCCGGCTCGCGCATCAGCTGCTTCATTCTCACCGTGGTCGAGATGGAGTTGACCCGTTTCCGTGGACAGCCCCGCTATGCTGCCACGGTCGCGGCAGCGTGTTGTCGTTCGAAGTCCATCGGGCTGACGTAACCGAGGGACGAGTGACGCCGGTGCGGATTGAAGAACGCTCCGATGTAGTCGTGGACGGCCGAGCGTGCCTCAGCCTTCGTCGGCCAAGGACGTCGGTGAATGAGCTCCGTCTTCAGGGTGGCGAAGAAGCTCTCGGCGACCGCGTTGTCCCAGCAGTCGCCGACGCGGCTCATGCTGCAGACGATGCCACGCGCGTCGAGCTCGGCCCGATAGATCTCGCCGCGTATTGACAGCCACGATCCGAGTGGTGGACGAGACCGCGCTCCGGCTGACGAATGCCGAGCGCCATCCCGAGCGCTTCGAGCGGAAGCTCCGTGCGCAGGTGGTCGGCCATTGCCCAGCCGACCACGCGACGCGAAGACATCCACGATCGCAGCCAGGAACAACCAGCCTTCCCAAGTCCAGATGTAAGTCATGTCCGTTACCCACACCCGGTTTGGCGCCGGGGCGTGGAACTCGCGGGCGACGACGTTGGGGGCGATCGGCAGGGAGTGCTTCGACTCGGTCGTGGCTCGATAGCGTCGCGGCGGCCGCGCCGAAAGGCCCTCGCGACGCATCAGGCGGGCGACGCGCTTGCGCGACACGCGGTAGCTCAGCGCCTGAAGATCCTTGTGCACACTTGGGCTGCCGTAGGTCGCCCGACTCTGGGCGTGACAGG
Source organism: uncultured Acidobacteriota bacterium (assembly GCA_963740655.1). GTDB lineage: Bacteria > Acidobacteriota > Vicinamibacteria > Fen-336 > Fen-336 > DATBSL01. Next base: position 256,106 of record CAVUFF010000004.1, on the reverse strand, counting down.
CACGGATCACCGGGACCAGCTTGGAATCCTCGACGGCTCGTCTCGACGGTGGGCGCTTGCTCCAAGCGTAGAAGCCGCTCCGCGACACCCTCAAGGCACGGCACAGGAGACTCGTGGGCAGCTTGGCCCCCTCCGCGTGGATGAAAGCAAACTTCACCCGTTCTCCTTCGCGAAGAAGGCCGCCGCTTTTTTCAGGATCTCCCGCTCGAGCCGCAGCGTCTTCACCTCGCGGCGCAGCTGCGCCAGTTCTTGGCGTTCTGCAGTGGTGAGCTCGCCTGGCTTGCCTCTTCCCGCATCGACCTCCGCCTGATGCACCCACAGACGAAGCGCCGACTCGGTTAGCTCAAGGTCCCGCGCGACGTCCGGGATCGACCGTCCTCCCTCGACCACCAGCCGGACCGTCTCGGCCTTGAACTCCCTCGTGTACGACCGTCGCTTCCGTCGCTCCATAACACCCATATACGCCTCTTCTCGGGTGTCCACGAAAGCGGGTCACTTCCAAGACTTGTCCGGAGGCCGTCAAGACTGCTCCCGTCGCGCGAGAGCCGCAGAGCCGAGGGACCCTTTCGACGCCGCGCTCTGCTCGACCGCCAGCAGCGCGAGATGCTCGCCCAGGCCCTTAGGTTCTTCGGTATCAGACTGACATCGATCTTAACCCCATGACCCGAAACAAACGCTGCCGGGATTGACAGCCGCTTTCATCGGAGCCTCTCGACTACGGGTCGTTCGTCGCCGCAATGGCCGGCGCGGCGGTGATCCTGACGCACTCGGGCGGTGTGCAGGAGGAGGCTCCGGGCTCGGCATCCCGGTCTTAGTCATGCGCGAGACCACGGAGCGCCCCGAAGGGATCGAGGCAGGCGTGTCGCAGCCCAGGCTCAGAGTCGGAGCGTAGCTGCGGATCTGCCGGAGGACCGCGCGGTTCGAGAGCGCCACGCCCTTTTTGAGGCCGGTGCTGCCCGATGAGCGCTGAAGCAGCACGAGATCGTCGGGAGACGGATCAACGTCGGGAGGGGCGCGTCGCCCGCAGGCAGCTGATCCGCGAGCAGGAGCGGCGCATCGCTGAGTCGTTCGGCCTCGGCTCCGATCGTCGCCGCCGTCTCCGCGTCCGTGACACGACCTTGGCGTCGATCCGCCGCAGGAGCGCCTCCAGCTCCGCGCGATAGTGGTCCCGATTCAGCTTGAGCTCGGCGGCGACAGGATCGAGGGCACCTGGCCGCCCAGCACGGCCCCCCAAAGGCGGAGAACAGGTCGGGCGAGTGCCGCAGGATCACGATGACGATGTCGCCCTTACGCGTGCCGAGCTCTTCGAGGCGTGCGGCGAGCTGGCTTCCACTCGCCACGAGACCCGCATAGGTGACGGGTTCGACGCCCCCGTCGGGCATCAGGCAGTGGACGTGCAGCCGCTCGGGTCGCTTGCGCTTGTGCGCGAGGATGGCCTCTCGCAGCGTCTCGGGCTTCGCGTCCATCGCTCGCGAGCGGCTCTCAGTCGCTCCCGTAGATGTCCATCAGCTGCCCGATCTGCTCGATGGAGTCCATGGCCGCGGCGGTGGCCGCCTCGTCGGGGGCACGATCCCGAACTCGTCCTCGATGAAGGCGAGCACCTTGGTGAGCGAGAACAAGTCCTCGAGTCCGAGGAGATCAACGCGGTTGTCGGGGCGATTGACTGGCGCGGATCCTTCGAAACCTCGCTTTGGATGAAGCGGGCGAGCCTTTTCGGACGAGGAATCAAGCTAGGATTCCTGTAATGGTCCCGATGTCGGCATCCGCGATCTCCCTGCGGCTGCTGCTGCGTCTCGAAGACTATGCGCGTACCCACAAGGCGAGCATCCTGCCGACGGCCTTTCGGAGTGCCGACTCGTGGCTGAGGCGCAAGCCGGACACAGCCGATGCTCTCGCCCGCTACCTGGTCGCCAGTCATCCCAGCAGCTTTCGCGCGTCGCTCATCCGAGCGGCCCTTGCCGCGGCGCGCGTGAGCGCTGATGATTTGTGCAGCCGAGTCGAGCTCAATTGCAGCGTCATCCTGAAGGCGCCACAGTCCCCCCGCGAGCGTGGTGTACTGCTCGTTTCGTTCGAGCCGGAGCTCCAGAAGCTCGTGCGAGCGGAGAGTTTTGGTGAGCTCGAAGGAGCTTACCAGATCGCGTTTCTACCGACCTGGCAACCGTTCTACTCAGGAGCCTTCTTCCGGCTCGTCCGCCGCGCACGCCGGCCGTTCTTCGTTATGCCTTCCTGCTCTAGCGAAATGGAACTCTGTCGCCAAACCTCTCCTCTCTGCGAGCCGCTTCCCTTCCAGTCATCGAGCTGGGTACCCAAGAGCTTCGGCTTCGGCTCCGGCTCGGCGCGTGACATCGACTTCCTGATGCTCGCCAACTTCAGCAAGTACAAGCGGCACTGGCGCTTCTTCGAGGCCCTCCTCTCGATGGCCAGCGACGCCAGAATCGTCGTGGCCGGTCGTCCGCTCGAAGACCGTAATCTCGACTCGCTGCGACGCGAAGCGCGTGCGTTTGGCGTCGAAGCGCGCATCCGATTCGTCGAGAATCCATCAAACGACGAGGTTCGCGCTCTGCTTGGCAGGGCGCGCGTCGTCGTTGCACCGAGCCATAAGGAGGGCTCCTACATCGGCGTGGCGGAGGCACTCATGGCTGGCGCCTCCGTGGCGATGTACGAGAACGCGCAGATCGGATCGCGGGAATGCATCAATCGGCAGACCGGATTCCTCCTGTCTCCTCGCCTGCCCCTCGGGGAGCAGCTGATGCAGTGTCTCGTGCTGTCAGACAGCATGGATCCGGCGTCTTGGGCGAGGACGGAGTGGAGCGCCGAAGCCAATGTCGGTCGCTGGAATGCCCTCATGCGTGCCGGGGCCAGCAGCCGCGACGAGACGTGGACGGTCGACATCCCGCCGTTCTTCTGTCGAAACTTCGATTTCATCGTCGTGAATCCCGACCAACGATCGGCCTTGAAGGAGGAGGAAGCGCGTTGCGAGAGGGACTACGGCGTCAAGGTCAATAGCGGGAGCTGATGCCTGGCGATGCAGTCACGCTGCTGGTCGCTACTTGATGAGCGTAAGCTGGATATTGGTAGCCGGAAACAGGTACGCAAGCCCCGTGGCCTCGTAATAGCACTGAATGGAATAGCGGCTGTTCACGAAAGGAGCCACGATCGAGTTCCAGAAGAACGGCCAGCCGCGGTTGAAAGTCAACCGTGTGCCTAGGATCTCCTCGAAAAGGAAGTCGAAGTAGTAGCCCCCTCGCTGACGTCCCTCGAACGAGTTCCTCACGAAGAAGCGAAACGTCTTCACGGAGAAGCGGTTCCGATGCGTGGGATCGACGAAGTTGTTGTTCGAGGTGAAGTGCGGCACTTCGATGGAGAGCTGCCCTCCGCGGACGAGAATGCGGTGGCATTCCCGCAGCACGGGAACGACGTCCACGTGCTCGAGGATGTCATAGCAAAGGATCTCGTCGAATGACTCATCCGGAAATGGAAGGGGCGTCTGGTTGATGTCATGCACGACGTCGACGCCAGGCAGACTCGCGCTGTCGAGATTGACCCATCCCGGACGAATGTCCGTGCCACAGCCGAGATTCAAGCGCCGAGGCCGGTGGGTGGCCGCCCCGTCAGATCGAGTCTGCATCGACGTCGGCCATGCCAGACAGGTATTGAGATGTGGCCATGACTACAGCCCTTTGTCTTGCGCCTGCGTCCGATGACGCCGAGGAACGCGAGGCCACGAGCAGCATAGCGTCGCCGCGAACGGCAGCAGCCAGATGCTATCGGGCGGCGCCAGCATCGCTCGCCCGCGCCTAGCCCGGCAGGTGCGGGCCGAGCGCCGGGTACGCCTGCTTCACGAACGCCGTCGCGTGCGCGAAGGCCTCCGGCTCGGTTCCCACGACCGGTGTCGTGATCCGCACGAGCGCCCCGTCCGTGCGGTTGCGCGTCGTGGCGTCGAGGATCAGGTAGCCCTTGGCGGCGTACTCGCTCGCGACGATGCGCCCGCGGTCCTGGTACCAGTAGAGGATCAGCTGGCGGTCGAAGCCCTTCTCGATCACCACGCGGTTGACGACCGCGTCCGGCCGGCCCGGCAGAACGCCGGTGACGGGCTCGATCGACTTGAAGATCCAGCCTCCGCCGGGCAGGCAGTTCCTGGGCGAGTGGTAGGTCGCGCCGGTGCGCTGGCTGCCGTAGTACCCGACGTAGAGGTAGACGGGTGCCGCCTCCTGGCGCGCCTGCCTCTCGAAAACGCCCGCCTGCCGCCGCGCCGAGTCCGGCACGTAGACGCGCAGCACGTAGTCCGTGAGCTTGAGCAGATCGAGCACGTCGCGCTCCATCGCGCGGTCCTCACCCGTCCAGTCGCCGAGCCGCAGCGGCAGCTCCGAGAACGGCCTGCGATCGAGCGGCGCCTCGGCGCGGGAGCGCGACGCGACGAGCGCCCAGGTGCCCGCCATCATCAGCGTGGCGACGACGAAGGGCCAGCGCCTCATGCCGCCGCCTCCGCGGAGCGCGCGAGCGGAGCGTCCTTGAGCTTCGAGAGCAGCGTCCCGGCGCCCAGCAGCAGCACGAACGCCACGCCGAACACGAGCCAGCCCGCGAACGAGTGGTAGAAGCCCTGCGCCGCCTCGGGGCCGACGTAGTGCGCGAGGAAGCCGGTGCCGGCCACGCGGAACGCGTTCGCCGCGATCGCGATCGGCACCGAGAGCACGACGAGCGCCCACTTCTTCCAGGCCACCTTCTGCGTGAAATGGCCGTACACGGCCCCGAGCGCGAGCAGCGCCTGCAGCGAGCGGATGCCGCTGCAGGCCTCCGCCACCTCGAGCGTGGTGTTGGCGAGCACGATCGTGTTCCCCTCTCGGAGCACCGGAATGCCGGCGGTCTCCATGCAGAGGGTCGCCGTCTGCGCGGCGAAGAGCTGCAGCGGGAACGCCACCGCGTTCATCACGATCGCGGGCAGCGGGACCATGAACACGAGGAACGCGAGCGGGAACGCGAGCTCGTGGAGGAGCTGAGTGCCGAGGATCAACCACACAAGGCCCGCGAGCACAACGATGAGCGAGAAGCGCTGCAGGAAGAGCTCAGCGCCGATGCTGCCAACGACGAGCATCAGCAGCCCGAGCGCGAGGAGCGCGGCCCCGAGCGGGTTGGGAACAGGCGTCAGCCGCCTGAGAGTGTCGCGCTTCTCCCAGGTGAAGTAGAGCGCGAGAGGCAAGATCAGGAAGCCATGCGTATAGTCGTCGTCGCTCGCCCACTGCTCCACGAGGTGCGGAACGACGCCGGCATAGAGCCCCCCCAGGAGCAGCGCGATCGCGCCGGTCCACAGCATCGCAAGACGACTCCTCATCTCTGCTCGTTCCAAAACGGATCCCCTTACGCGGCTCCTTCGGCCACGGACGTCGCGAAGTGGAGGGAATTCGAGGCTAACACGGTCGACACGTCACGGTCATGAGGCCCCCTGCACTTCGTGGGCGGAGTGTCGAGGAGTGGCAGTGCACGTCCAATGCGCGAGGGCCGACTCCGGCGTTAGGAACTGCCGTCCTCGGAAGCGAGGAGTTGTCGGGCGACGACAGCGTCAGGGCAGCTTCTGCGCAAGCAGAATGTTTCCCACGCTCCAACGGCTGGGCAGACGCCAACGGAACCAAGTGCTATTGAAACGGATAACCATGTTCCGGATGAGTCCAGCGGGAAACCGATGAACATCCCAGAATTCAGAGGCCCAGCGCTGCTGCGACGCCAAGCCCCAGCCGGCGAGTCGTTGCTGCACGTACGCGATTCTGGCTACGCGCACGACGAACGGTTGGCCCTCCAGTACCGCCCAAAACTCGACGCCTCCGGGCATCTCCTGGACACGCGAAACAGGCTTGCGGACCCACCTCAGGGCCCGCACTAGCGAAACCTCCAGTGCCTGCGTGTTTCCTTCGAAGAGTACGAGGTGCCCTCGAGGTTTGAGGACTCTGACCAACTGCTCCAGGGCGTCTTCCCACCGCGGGATGTGCATCAACACTCCACGGCAATGAACCAGGTCGAATGAGTCATTCGGAAAGGCGAGCGCTTCGAGTGAGCTGCAGGCAACGCGCGCGCACGCGCCGAGACCGGCAGCTACTATGTTCGCCTGCGCCGATCGCAGGATCGTTTGCGAGATATCGACGCCCGTACAGTCGTAGCCTCGCTGCGCGATCGCGATCGTGTGCGTGCCATCGCCGCAACCCGCATCCAGAACGCGCATGGCGTGCTGAGCCCCGACACCTCCGAAGACACGGTCGAGCATGGCCGCGTTCAAGCGGTCTTGCAGCGGATTTCCGCGATAGGCAGCCTTCCATCTCTGATGCACGGAAGGCTGCTCATAGGTCGCCTTGAGGTCGCCTTTACTACTTAGTTCGTGCTCTTGTCTCATGCGTACTCCTAGGGTCCGAGCATCGTCTCGCGGAGCGATCGGTAGAGTGGGCCGAACAGGCTCTTACCGACCTTCTTGGTATTCCACAGTACGTACTGAGAGGCGCGAAGGTGCAGCCGCCCGCGCACGAGGCCCGCCGCGCTTGCAGGCCTGGTTCTGCGGTTGATGTTGAACCGGCCGCGGACCTCGGTCCCGTCCACCGTCCGGCACGCCTGGATAGGCTCGGAGTTGAACAGGACCCGGATCCCCGCTCTCGCCGCCGACCGCGCCACCTCTCGCGAATAGAAGCCGCCCGGCACCGATGCGACCGTCACGGGTGCCTCGAGAATCGCCTCCAACTCCCCGCGGCTTCGCTTCCATTCCTCGAGGATCTGCTCTGGCGGCAGGTCGGCCATGCGCTCGGGATGAGACCAGGAGTGGGACCCCACCACGTGCCCGCGGCGGTGGAGATCGCGCACCCCTTCCGGTTCGAGAAAGCCGCTCGTGCCGAGATAGCGCGTTGCGACGAAGAAGTGTCCCCGCCACCCGAGCGCCTCGAGCCGCGGCGCGATGAACGACAGCGCGCTCGCGCCGCCGTCGTCGAAGTGGAGCATCCACGCCCCGCCGTTCGCGGTCGAGACGGCTGGAGGGCCCGGGGCTGCAGAGCGCAGCTCGGACAGGTGCTGCTCGAACGTCGCGGTCGTCAGCTTGTAGAGGCCGGCGGCGCCGCCCGCGAACCCCGAGGCGTCGGCGCGGCCGGGCTCGACCACGTCGTGGTAAAGCAGCGTGCACAGGCCGCGGGGACTCACGACGCTCGCCTCCCGCGCCAGTACGCCGTCAGTCGGGGCTGGCCCCACACCGCCGACGGCTTGCCCGACACCTCGATCGGCCGCGCACGCCCGTCATGCACGGCGAGCAGCGTCTCCCCGATCGCGGGCAGGTTCTCGAAGACGACGCGGTCCTGGATGCTGTTGTGGCTCTCCGCGGGATCCTCGAGCGGCCGACGGAAGAAGCCGTAGATGGGCCCGGTGTCGATGCCGGCGTCGACCTTCAGCAGTGTCATGCCGACGTTGTCGCGGTCGCCGTTCGCGAGCGCCCAGAAGCAGCCGTGGGCGTTTCTGTATTGCGGGCAGATGCCCGGGTGCATCGCGAAAGTACCGGTGCGCGCGATCGAGAACACCTCGCGCTTCAGCAGGTGCTTGCAGCGCGCCAGGACGACGTCGGGCCGCGACGCGAGCATGAATGCGGACGCCTCGGGGCTGTTCGGGCTGCCCGTCTCGAGGACGGGGACGCCCCCCGCGAGAAGCGCATACTCTCCTGCTAGGCGCTTCGCGAGGGCGTGATGCCTTTTCGCGTCGTCGCCCGAGAGCCGCACACGGTGGTAAGCGCGATACGCCAGGACGTCGAGCAAACCCAGGAGCCCGCTCCTTCCGATCTCGCGGCGTGCCCGCCGCCAGAGCTGGCGCCGCGAGTCACGAATGACCACCACCCCGACGAGCTCCGAGAAGCTCGCGAGCCATCTCGGCAGGAACTCGCGGTCCAGCCGAGCGTCGTGATGACAGATGAGCAGCGTGCGCACGCACCGTTTCTCCGACCTGGCGGGGAGCCCGGGATGAAGATCCTGCATTGTCACCTGCTGCTCCGCAGCGGCCAAGCCGAGCCCTAGTTGCCTGTAACCGGCAAAGGGGAACTGTGGATCCTGTGTGAAGGATCGGAGTATCGCCACTTGATCGGCTTGGCGTGTTGGTTGTAGCGCTTGATGTAGCGCATGAGTTTGCGTGCGAGGTCCTTCAGCGAGGTGAAGACACCGCGAGCGATCACATCCCGCTCGATCTTGGAGAACCAGATCTCGACCTGATTCAGCCATGACGAGTACGTGGGTGTGAAGTGGAAGTGAAGTTTCGGATGATCAGCGAGGAAGCGCTCGACGTGACGACTCTTGTGGACCGACAGGTTGTCGAGGATGACGTGGACCTCACGCTTGCCGCGCACACTCGCGAGAAGGCTCTCGAGAAAGGCCACGAAGGCCGCGCTGTTGTGCTGCTCCACGGGCGTGCCGATGACTCTGCCCGTGCGCGTGTTCAGCGCAGCAAAGAGAGACAGGGTTCCATGCCGGTAGTACTCGAAACCGTGCCGCTCCAGGCGACCTGGCGACAAGGGCAACACCGGATCCAAGCGGTCGAGCGCTTGAACCTGCGTCTTCTCGTCCAACGAGAAAATCGCCGCATGCTGGGGCGGATTCAGATACAGGCCGATCACGTCGGCGGCTTTGCTCTCGAAGTCGGGATCGTCCGACACCATGTAGCTCTTGGTCCGATGCGGCTTGATGGAAGCCCGGCTCCAGACTCGCTGCACCAGCATGTGGCTGACCCCAAGCTCCCGGGCAAGCTTGCGGGTGCTCCAGTGGGTCGAGCCGTCAGCGGGCTTGCCCTGGGTCCGCGCCAGAATCCGCGCCTGCATCCTCGGGGTCATCGCCGTCGGCTTGCGTCCCTTGTGCCGGGCGTACATCCCCGCGATGCCATGCTTGAGAAAACGCCCCCGCCAGCGGCTGACGTAGGCACGTCCGCAGCCAAGAGTTTCCTGAATACCGTCGTAGGTTTCGCCGTCGGCCAGCATCAGGACCACACGTGCACGCCGCGCCTCATCGGCTCGACCGCTACGCGAGCGTACGCGCGTCTCAAGGACCTTTCGGTCCTGAGCTGTAAGTCGAATGGGGTCTTTGGAGCGCATGGGTAATGATGCATCACCATAGTTCCGAAGTCAACGGTACAGAGTACTAGGCACTCAGTTCGCGGCGCGCCGCGGGTCGCGCGCGAGCGCCACGATTGGCCCCGCGAGCGTCGCGGCCACACGCGCGGCCCCGTCATCCGTGAAGTGCGAGAAGTCGGCGTAGTAGCGCGGATCCTTCCCGAGCGCGGCCTGGACGTCCACGACCTCCAGGCCGCGCTCCCGACCGATCTGGCGAACGACTCCCTCGGCCTTCCGCTCCATGTCGACGAGGCACTCGGGTGACGCCCGGGGGTAGAAGCGGATCCACCCCGTCATCTGCGCCTCGTCTTCCGCGCGCAGCGGCGAGCCGAAGCGGTTGGCGTGAGTCGCGAGTACCACTCGCGCTCCCGTCCGCTCGATCGTGTCGACGAGCTCGCGCACTTCCGAAGCGAAAAGCTCCACGCGAGCAGGCGGCGCCGCGTTCCACACCCACTCGGGAGGATGCGCCCCGCGCACGCGCTCGACCTCCGCGCGCTTGAGCCGCGACTGCAGCGCGGCTGGCAACGCCTCTCGCAGCACCCTCCACAACTTGTCCGGCAGTCGCGGCCTGACACCCGCGCGGCCGACGGGGACAGCGTGCGGGGGCGGGAGGTCGTGCTTTGGCGGCTCGACGTCGAGGTAGAACGCGGGCGTCGGATAGATGACGACGATGTCGAACCCGAACCGGCCGGCCCAGCGCTCGAAGAGCTCGCGGATGCGCGGCGGGCTCATCCCCGCCGCGGCCAGGTTCACGACCTCGAAGCGGCCGGGCGCGGCGGCCGTGAGCTGGGCCTGCAGCTGCGCCGCGAGCTCCTTGTCTACGCTCTCGTAGAGACCGAACACCTCCGACGCTCCGGCGAGCCCGACGCGCACGACCCCGGCCGGCTTCGCGACCGATACCTCCGGCCCGCGAAAGCCCGCGCTGTTGATCGTCCACTTCTCGAAGCGCGCGCCTGGGCGGTTGTGGGTCCCGCGCTCGTCGGTGACCTGCAGCATCTCGCTCGAGTAGGCCCCCCAGAAGGGGGCGCCCCAGCGCCACCAGGCCTCGACGCGCGTGCAGAGCTCGAGCGTCGCCAGAAAGAGGCTCCCGAGGAAGATCGAGACGCCGAGCTTGCGGGCGAGCGGGGTCACTCTAGAACTGCGCGTAGAAGAAGCCCTGTCGGCCGCCGCGCGTCAGGAGCAGCGCATAGGTCAGGAGGGCGAGGAGCACGGTCTGCGCCGAAAGGCGCAGCAGCGCGGGCACGGGCGGCTTCAGGCCGCGCAGGGTTTCGGAGGCGAAATAGCCGACGGCAAGGGCCGTTGCCACCAGCGCGGGCACGCCGACGGCCGCCGGGCTTCCCCCGCGCCACGCGAAAGCACCTCTCACGAGTGCGAGCGCGTCCGGCGGAGAGAGGAAGAAGAGGATCCAGCCGGCCGTCACGAAGGCGAACGTGAGCACCGTCGCCACGCCGTCGCCTACGAACCTCTGGCTCACGCTCCTGCACGCGAGCGCTGCGCCGCCGCGCGCCCTCGAACAGGTGGACGCCCACGAGGCCGAAGCCGTGCCACAGCCCCCACAGCAGGTACCCGGGACCCGCACCGTGCCAGACCCCGCAGAGCGCCATCGAGACGAGCGTCGCCGCGTGAAGGCGCCACTCCGAGGGCCGGCGGCCCGTCAGCTTCATCATCAGCCGGCCGCGGATCCACTCGGACAGCGTGATGTGCCAGCGGCGCCAGAACTCGATCACGCTCCGGCTCAGGTACGGCCGGTCGAAATTCTCCGGCACCTCGTAGCCCAGAGGCGCGCCACGCCGATCGCGACGTCGGTGTAGCCCGCGAAGTCCCAGTAAACGTAGAAGCCGAAGACCACCGGCAGGACCAGGCACTGGTAGGGCTCGAGGTTCGCGACGCCCTTCAGCAGCCAGGGAGCGACGACGAGCGCGTAGAGCGTGTCCGCGAGGAGGAACTTGCGCGCGAGTCCGCGCAGGACGCGCGAGCCGACGATGCCCCACGCCAGCTCCTCGGAGGGCGCGTCGCGGAACGACCGGACGGTCGTGATCGGCCCCGCCGGCAGCGTCGGCAGGAAGAGCGACATCGCGAGGAGCCGCGACGTCGCGATCGGCGCGCGCAGCGCGTTGACGTCGAGCACGACGCCGATCAGGCGGAAGACCGTGAACGAGAGGCCGAGCGGCACGACCGCCGCCCAGCCGCCCGGAACGTATTAAACCACGCCAGCGTCAGCGACGAGGAGCGTCACGGCCACCCATGCGGGCAGGCGCGGCAGCGGTCCTCCCGGCCGTAGCGCAGCGCCAGCCAGGCGACGCCCGTGAGGGCGAGCGTGACCGCGAGCCCCAGGGGCTGCCAGATGCCCAGTAGCACGGCGGAGGCCAGGGCCACGAGCCAGTCCCGCGATGCGGCCCGCTCTTCCAGATCGGCCCGGGACTCGCCAAGGTGCTCAGGCCTCGGCCTTGCGGAACGCCTCGACGAACCGCTGCAGGTTCGGCGCACGCGCGATCTTTCCGCTCGATGTCTTGAGCAGCCACATGTGCGGCAGCAGCCGCAGGTCGTCGATCACGCAGTCGAGCTCGCCCGCCAGCTCGGACCGGACCGCGGCGGCGAGCGCGGGATCGTCGACGCGCGACTCGTCCTCCACCTCGGCGAGCACGATCAGCCGCTGCGTCCCGATCGCCGCGTCGTCGAGCCCGAGCGCGACCACGCGTCCGGGGTAGACGCCCGGCACTCCCGACACGATGCGCTCGATGTCCTGCGGGTAGTAGTTCTTGCCCGCGATGATCAACAGGTCCTTCTTGCGGCCCGTGACGAATACGTGGCCGTCCGCCAGATAGCCGAGGTCGCCCGAGTAGATACCAGCCGTCCGCGAGCACCTTGGCGGTGGTCTCGGGATCGCGGAAGTAGCCCGAGAACAGCGACGGGCAGCGGATCGCGATCTCGCCCACCTGGCGCTGCCCCAGGTCGCGGCGCGCTTCGTCGACGATCCGGACCTCGGTCCCGGGAATGAGCTCGCCTCCCGACAGCGTCTCGACGCTCGCCACACCGTCGGCCGCGAGAACGGCCGCGCCGCGGGACTGGAACGCCTCGCGATCGAGCCGTTCGACCTTCGCGGGAGCGGCTTCAGTCGACTGCGACACCGCGAACACGGTCTCGGCCATCGCGTAGCAGGTCAGGAGCGTCTCGCGCCGGACGCCCAAGCGCCTCGAACCGCTCCAAGAAGCGGCGGTGGGACTGCGCGATCGTCGGCTCGGCGCAGTTGATCCACGCGCGCATGCCGTCGAGCCGCACGGCGCCGAGCTGCGACGCGCGCACGCGCTGGGCCAGAAAGTCGTACGCGAAGTTCGGCATCCAGGCGAGGGTGCAGCCGTACTCCGAGATCGCCTGCAGCATCGCGCCGGGCCGCGTCACCCACTGCAGCGGGCTGATCGCCGTCACCGGCACGCCGGCCACGGCCGGCAGGACGGTGCAGGCGATGAGGCCCATGTCGTGGTAGAGCGGCAGCCACGAGACGATGGCGTCGTCCGGCGTGAGCCGCAGCGTCGGCAGGTAGCTCCGCAGCTGCCGCAGCACGGCGCGGTTCGAGAGCGCGACGCCCTTCTTGAGGCCGGTGCTGCCCGACGAGTGCTGCAGCAGCACGAGGTCGTCGGGGCCGGGCGCGGCTTCCGGCAGCGGCGCGGTGCCGGGCGCGAGCTCGGTCGGCGAGCAGGAGCGGAGCGTCCGCGAGCCGGCCGTCCCGGGCCCCGATCATGCCCGCGGTCTCCGCGTCGGTCACGACCACCTTCGCGTCGATGCGGCGCAGAAGCGCCTCGAGCTCCGTGCGGTAGTGCTCGCGGTTCAGCTTGAAGCTCGGCGGCGAGAGGATCGAGGGCACCTGGCCGCCCAGCACCGCTCCGAAGAAGGAGCAGAAGAGGTCGGGCGAGTGCGGCAGGACGACGATGACGATGTCGCCCGGCTCCGCGCCGAGCTCAGCGAACCGCGCGGCGAACTGGCTCCCGCGCGCCACGAGCCCGCCGTACGTCACGGGCGCCACCGTCCCGTCCGGCATCAAGCAGCGGACGTACAGCCGCTCGGGCCGCTCGCGGTAGTGTCGCGAGGACCGCCTCTCGCAGCGTGTCGGGCATCGCGTCCATCGTTCGCGAGCGCCTTCAGCCGTTCTGGTAGGTGTCCATCAGCTGCCCGATCCGCTCGACGGAGTCCATGGCAGCCGCGGTCGCGGCCTCGTCCGGGATCACGATCCCGAACTCGTCCTCGATGAAGGCGAGCACCTTGATGAGCGAGAACGAGTCGACGAGCCCCGAGGAGACGAGCGCGGTCTGCGGCGCGATCGGCTGGCGAGGGTCCTTCGAAACCTCGGCCTGGATGAACCGGGCCAGCTTTTCGGAGGCTTCGGGGGACATTCCCGGAGAGTGCCCGCTCCCGCCCGCGACTGTCAAACCGCCGGTTCCGCGTTCAGTGCGATTCGATGAGCATTGACCTTCGATCGCCGTCCGACGGGGCTCATTGCGCGAGCCCGGTCACTCGCCGATAGCGAGGCTTCGATAGGCGTCGGCACACGCCGACCAGGTGAAGCGAGCGACCACTTTGGCGCGTAGCAACTCGGCCATTTCGCGTGCCTTCACCGGGTTGCTCAGCATGGCCTCAATTGCCGCGGCGCACGCTTCGGCGTCGCGCACAGGGAACATCAAGCCGTTCACGCCTTCGTCGATGACCTCTCGTGCCCCGGAATTCGTGACGCGACGATGGGTGCCCTTGACGCCGCTGCTTCGAGGACTCGCGAGCGGAAGGGATTCCGACAGAGAGGGGGCTGCACGCAGATGCAGCACTTCGATAGCAGCCAGGCGACCTGGGCCTGGTTCAGTCCCACGAATACCCTTGACAGCGATCGCCAAGGCCGAGGCTCCTCCCACCTCGGCCCAGGACGAGCTCCCGATCTGGACCGTCAGCGCCCGCCAGCAGCAAGTGGAGCTGGGGATGCCGGTCCGCGATACGCGCGAATGCGTAAGCAGCGTCTTCTGCTCCTTTCCTGGTTTGAACGACCCGACGTTCAGCAGGAACGACGCCGGAACCGCGCTTCCGGCATGTCGTCCAGGCCGAGGAGCGTCCGGACGGAACACGCTGGAATCCACACCTGTTGTAGATCACGGCCACTCGATTCCTCCGTATGGCAAACGTGTCCGACAGGCGGTCGGCGAGGCTTGCCGAACACGCGACTATGGCGTCCGGCTCTTTCGAGCACCGTGAGCCTGAACCACCGCTCGAGCCGGTCACCCGGGGGCCGAACATCCGAAGCCATGAAAGGACAGGATGAGACGCCCCCGTTGTAGAGTCGCAACACTTTCAGGGCCAGGACACCCAAGAGGCGACAGGGCCGGGAAGTGGAAATTGACCGACCTTCGCGTCAACCGTCTTGAGCCATCGGTGCAGGCCCCAAGAGCACGACGGGCAAGAGAAGCAGCGACTTCAAGATTCCGACGAGATCGGGACTGCCTGCCGGTGGCAAGTCGCAGATACCATACCGCACCGACGGCGACGCGGGACGAGTGCCTCCCAGGTGTCGACCGCAATCACCGGAGTGAGCCAACTCTGTGCCCGCGATGTTCCTTTCGAGCTGCTGCACGACCGCCGTGACGCCACCCTGATGGCTCGGATCCCAAGGCAACACCAAGACGTAAGTGCCTGTCGATTCAGCCATGGCTGATTTATCTGTTCAAGCTCCAACGCTCGAGCCGAGCGCAGGGCTCAACTCAAGACGTTCGTTTGCAGGGCTCCGATCCTCGGTTCCTTGCAGTTTCGCAGGGCCGAAGGTAGATTGCCCGGATGTCGCCCCGGGCCGGCTGCGCGAGCGCTCAGACGCTCTTGAGCGTGGTGATCCCGGCCTACAACGCCGAACGCTTCATCGCCACTGCATTGTCTTCGCTCTGCGCGCAGGCGGTCCCAGACTGGGACGCCTGGATCGTGGACGACGGGTCGACCGACCGCACATTGGAGATCGCGCGCGGCTTCGCGCACAGCGATCCCAGGTTCCGCGTGCTCACGCAGCCGAACTCCGGAACGCCGGCCGTCCTCGCAGACGGTGATCGCCCTGTCGGCGGGCGCCTTCGTGAGCTTTCTCGATCCCGACGATTACTACCTTCCCGGGAGGCTGGCGCGCGGGCTCGACGTGATGCGGCAGCACGCGGACGTCGACATGGTGTTCTGCGACTACCTCCTCGTCGACGAGTCCGGCGCGTCGACGGGCGAGCGCTACCTGCAGCGCGTGAACTACCTCACGCGGGCGGGAGCGCACCTCGAGGCGGTGGGCTCGGGCGTCTACCTGAGCCGACCCAGCTTCTTCGCGTTCACCTCCGCCGAGATCGCCGGCCCGAGCACGTCTGGCGTGATGCTGCGGCGGTCCGCGCTCGCGCGATTCACGGAGTGGTTCGCCGAGGACCTGTCGATCGGAGAGGACCTGGACCTGTGGTTTCGCATCATCGAGAACGGGCGCGTTGCCTTCATTGATGAACCGCTGAACGCCTATCGACAGCATCCCACCAGCCTCATGCGATCGGGCACGCGAGCCACGATTGGTACAGCCAAGGCACATGCGCGCAACTACTCTCGTGCACGTGCAAAGCTCTCCCGGCAACTACGTAGGCGCTACCGTGCTCGAATCGCTTCGCTCTTCTTCGACTTGGGTTAC
Organism: uncultured Acidobacteriota bacterium; assembly: GCA_963740655.1. Classification (GTDB taxonomy): domain Bacteria; phylum Acidobacteriota; class Vicinamibacteria; order Fen-336; family Fen-336; genus DATBSL01. Next base: position 240,330 of record CAVUFF010000004.1, on the reverse strand, counting down.
GGACTCTGGAAGGAAGGCAACACGCCACATGCTCGAGTGGCGTACTATCAATCGATGCGCTGGCATCCGGACATCCGCACGAGCATTGCGTGGCTGAAGACCCTCCTCTTGACGAACGCATGAGCTGCGCTCCGGAACCTCCTGCCTGTCTAGGCGGGAGATTCGCCCGGTAGGGCGTACCCTTGGGTCGAGGGCGGCCGAGCCGTCGACGCCGCAATGACCTCCTCACACCTTACTTCGACAAGCGCCTGTGGTGAACGAGACTAGCAAGCACGGCCCCGCGATCCTGTTCGGCAGAGCAATGTGGCCAGCCTGGTGACCAGCCGCGGGAGCCTCAAGCAGCAGATGATTCGGGGCAAGCCGACCATGCTGCTCCTACAGTTCGGCGAGCGCGCGCTCGGGCTCGTGAGCCTGGGGTTGCTCACGCGCTTGTTGACTCCGAGCGACTTCGGCCTCGTCGCTCTAGCTTCAGCTACGTCTGGCATGGTGACGTCGGCGCTCGCCACGAACTTCTCTACGGCGGTGATAAGCCTGCCGGAGCCCGAGCGGTCGGACTATGACACGGCCTGGACGCTGAACGCAGCCCAGGGCAGTCTGCTTGCCCTTGCGATCTGTTGCACTTCGCTCGCCACGTTGCTTTGGGGCAGTCTTGGTCAGGTCCCCCAGATCCTCCTGGGGCTGTCCATCCTGCCCCTGCTCGATGGCCTGCGCAATATCGGGATGGCGGTGTTTCGGAAGCGTCTCCAGTTCTTTCCCATCATGTTTGTGGCGCTGACGAGCGAATTGCTCGGAACCCTCGGAGCCGTCACAGTCGCGTTTCTTACTCGCAGCTACTGGGCCCTCGTCGCCGGCCCGGTGCTGCTGTCGGCGGCGAACCTCGTGGGCACCTTCGTTGCCTCCGCTTACCGCCCGAGGGTCAGCCTAAGTAGCTGGCGCAAGCTCTGGCGTTTCTCCGGATGGCTGGCTGGGGGCAACCTCGTTGGTACAGTCTCCAGCCGAGCGGATATCTTCTTCGTGAATCATTACCTCGGCCTGAGCATGGCCGGCATCTACAACATGGGGAAGCAACATCGGCGAGATGTTCTACAGTCAAGTCGTCATGCCGTTGCTCGCAAGCCTGTTCCCGGGCCTTGCGCGACTCGTCGACGTCCGCGAAGCCCACCTTCGAGCTTTTCGCAAGGCGAGAGAGGTTCTCGTAGGAGTATGCTTGCCCGTTGGGGTCGGGCTCAGCCTGGTTGCGGATGGGCTCGTGAGAACCGTGCTCGGCCCTAAGTGGGAATTGGCAGCGCCCATCATCGCCATCTTCTCGCTGGCATTCCAAGTTCACTTGGTGACCATCGGCATGGACGACGCGTTGCTCTCGATCCAACGCACCCGCCCGATCTTTGCGCGCCAGACGATTGCGGCGATCGTTCGCCTGGGCCTGGTGTTTGGCGGGCTCTACTTCGGAGGTCTGGTCGGGCTGCTGATCGGGCGCTTCGCTTCCGCAGTAATCATGGCCAGCATCAACACACGGCTGCTGTGCCGCGAGTTGGGCCTTTCAGCGAGAGACCTCGTAATGCCGCACGCTCGGACGATCGTTGCCACAGCAGCGATGGCAGGAGTCTCGTTCATCTGGCACTCCAGCCCGGCGAGGCAAGGCATCTCCGCTCCCGTGCTGGCTCTCGCCGCGGACGTGCTGCTGGGCGCCCTCGTCTTCTCGATCATGCTCGTCGTTCTCTGGTATGCGTCCAAGCGCCCAGATGGATTCGAGCGTGAAGTCTGGACTCTGGTCACTGATCGATTCAGTCCGCAGTCGGGCGCGTAAGATTGTTACCTGGGAGGTGACGTGTTGCGCGTGGCTCGTAAGGCGTTGAATTACCTCCACTCCCTCCTGCACATTCACGCTGGCAGAGCGCCCGATACTCTGCGCGTCCATGCGCTCCGCGCCGAAAGAGGCACGTGGTATTCATGCCCATCTACGAATTGAGGCTTCTCAGCTTGCAGAAGGGAACTGGTCACACCGAATCGAGCACAGGGCCGCGCAAACGCAACGGCTCGGTGAGCAGCCCCTGTGGTCTCGCTACGCTTCGGTCGGGGACACTAGCGGGGGGCCCTCCCGAGGTTCGACTCGATCATCCGACGCGGTACGTACCTCGCCCGAGATGGGACGGTTCTTCTCTTGGCTTGTGACCCACCGGAAGCCGTCACTTATCGTGGAGTTTGGCACGGCTTTCGGCGTCTCCGGGATGTACTGGCTTTCGGGCCTGGAGATGAACGGCGCCGGCCGCCTCCTGACCTTCGAGCCAAACGAGGTCTGGGCGCACATCGCCAAGCCGAACCTCGCCGCCATTGGCAAGCGGTTCGAACTCATCGTCGGGACGTTCGAGGAGAAGTTCGACGGCGTCCTGTCTCCTCAAGAAACGCTTGACGTTGTGTTCATCGACGCGATTCACACCTCTGCCTTTGTCATTCCTCAGTTCGAAGCCGTCGCGGTGATGTCTCCGGAGGTGGGCTCGTCTTACTGGACGACATAGACTTCACATCAGACATGCGATCCTGCTGGAACAGAATTCGTGATGATGCCCGGCTGCAGCCAGCGTCGAAGTCGGCCGGGTAGGAATCGTCGAGTTCCGCCGGTGAGGCTCTTCTACTACAAGGGACTAGGTGGGGTCGGCAACTTCGGCGACGAGCTGAATCCCTATCTTTGGGACCGTCTTCTTCCTGATCTCGACCAGCGCGGATCTCCTGATTGGCTATTCGTGGGAATCGGTACGCTGCTCAACGATCGTCTCCCTAAAGCGAGCCGAACAATCGTTTTCGGTTCAGGTGTCGGCTACGGCACGGGAGTGCCCACTCCGGATTCCAGCTGGCAGATCTACTTCGTCCGGGGACCGCGAAGCGCCGCGGCACTCGGTCTTCCACCGGACGTCGGGCTGACCGATCCGGCGATTCTCGTATCGCGTGTCTGGCGCGAGCGGCTCGCAACCAGGACGCGCTGCTCCTTCATGCCGCATTTTGTCAACGCTAACTCCTGGATCGAGAGTCTCTGTCAAGAGAAGGAGATGGGTATATCGATGCCCGCTGGCCGGTGGAGAGGGTGCTGCGTGCGATCAGCGAGACTGGCGTCCTTCTCGCCGAGGCGATGCACGGTGCCATCGTGGCAGATGCTCTGCGCGTGCCTGGATTCCGGTTTGCAGTGCCCCGGGTGTATTCACTTTCAAGTGGCTCGACTGGTGCGACTCGATTGGCTTGCCCTACTCCCCGCAGTCGACTGCGTCCCTCTGGGCGCCTTCGCGGGAAGGACGGTTTTCGGAAGTGCGCGAGCGTGGGCCAAGGCGACCATCGTGGGACACCAATTGAGGCGGATCGCCCGCACCGTAAGGCCATGCTTGAGCTCCGACCGGACCAGTCAGGACCTGCTGGCTGCTGTCGAACGCAAGCTCGACGAGTTCAGAGTCGCAACGGGCAGGAGCTAGGGGCCGAGCACTGTCTCACGTAGCGACCGGTACAAAGCGCCGAAGAGCCTCTTTCCGACTTCTTGGTGTTCCACGACACGTACGGTGATGCGCGACGGTGTACGCGTCTGCGCACCAGGCCAGCAGCGCCGGCCGCGTCCGGCAAGTCCAACGTCGACCGGCGGCCCCGACCTTCGGTCCCTCCAGCCGGCTTAACGAAGGCGAACGTGAGCGCCGTCGCCACGCCGTCGGCGAGGAACCCTGGCTCAGCGTCGGCGAGCCTGCCGGGGCGAGTGCGGCAGGCGTCCATCGGCGAAGGCGGCCCTCAGCGGTCCGGGCAGGTGTCCATCATCTGCCCAGTGAAGAGGAGTCGACGAGCCCCGACGACACGAGCGCGGTCTGCGGCGCGATCGGCTGAGCGTGGGTCTTTCGAGACCTCGGGCTGGATGAAGCGCGGGCGACCCTTTGAGAGGCCTGGTGGGACATTTTCCGAGATTGACTGGTCCCCTGACCGACTGTCAAGCGCGCGGCCCCCATGATAATTGGATGCATGCCCCTCCTCGGTGGAACGCTCGGCTATCGGCTGCTCCGACGCTTCAAGCCCGCTGAAGACGACCACGCGCCTCGCGAGACGCGAAGCAAGCTCGCGCACCTGTTCGGACACTCGATCTGGGACGAGATCCGCAACAAAGTCGTCATTGACTTTGGATGTGGAACCGGCACCGAAGCCGTCGAGATGGCAACGCGAGGCGCTGCCAGAGTCCTGGGCATCGACATTCGTCAGGACGTGCTAAGCGAAGCACATGACCGTGCGATGAGGGCCGGAGTGTCAGACCGGTGCACCTTCACGACCAGCACCGACGAGCGCGCTGATCTCATCTTCTCTCTGGATGCCTTCGAGCACTTTCAGGATCCAGCCGCGGTCCTTCGCGCGATGCGCGGTCTGGTGACGGCGCAAGGATACGCTCGCGTGGTCTTCGGCCCCACGTGGTACCACCCGCTCGGCGGACACCTGTTCTCGGTGTTCCCATGGGCACACCTGATTTTCACGGAAACCGCGCTCATCCGATGGCGCTCGGACTTCAAGACCGACGGTGCCACTCGCTTCAGCGAGGTTGCGGGTGGACTCAATCAGATGACGATACGCCGCTTCGAGAAGATCGTTGCGAGCAGTGACTGGGAATTCGAGAGCCTGGAAAAGGTGCCGATTCGACGGCTGCGTTACTTCTCCAATCCGCTGACGCAGGAGTTCTTCACGTCGGTAGTTCGGTGTCGGCTCAATCCGCGTCGCCTTTCTTGAGTGCGTCTCATGCGCTCCTGAAGCGCATGTAGAGCCAGTAGCCGATGATCGAGCCAATTGCCGCCATGGCAATCAGATAGGTCCAAAAGAGCAGGCCTCGGCCGGGCAGCGGACATCCTTTGCGTCGCGCCAGGCTCGCCAGCGCGGTCCCCGTCGCGATCAGGAGGAACAGGTGAACATCGTAGGCTCGCGACAGGAAGATGGCGCCGACGAGGAAGCCGATCAGCGAGACCATCAGAGTGCGCGACCAGGCGCGCACGGATTCCGCCTCCTCGTCGGTCCACGCCAGCGTCAAGCGCATGTCGTCGAGCGTCAGCACGAGCACCGCGAGCCACAGCATGTAGCCCACAAGCCCGAGCTCGGCAAAGCACTGAACGAACGCGCTGTGGGCGGCCTTTCCGGCATACTGCGTGAACATGTGGAAGCCAACGCCCCAGACGGGCGAGCCCTTCAGCATCTGCAGGCCGGCCGACCAATACCAGATGCGGTTCGCCGCGGACGCGTCGATCGACATGCTGCGGCTGCCCACAAAACCGGCTGCGAGCAGCAGGAACACCGCGCCGCCGGCCGTCACCAGCGACCCCGTGTTGCCGAAGCGGTGACGCAAGAGCAGGCCGAGGACGCATGCCAGGGCGAGCACGCCTCCGCGCGACCGTGTGACGTAGACGCCGTACAGGATCACCGCAGTCGGCAGCCAGACGAGGAGCGCATTGCGGATGAACGCTCCCTTCCGCCGGAGCGCCAGCGTGAACGGCAGGATCGCGATCAGCGACAAAGCGAGGTCGTTCGGATCGCCGAACAGGCTCCGGTTCTTGATCCGCTCTCTGGTTTTCCACTGTGAAAGCCGGTCGGCCGGCGGCCTGTCCGTCCGATTACGAGTCCCATTCCGTCGACGGTCGGCCGACTGGAGATCGCCGCGGCTGGCTTTCAGCGATCCCCTCCATCTTACGGTTGTAAGCCTGGACCGCCTCGACCGACAGGAAGATGGCCGAGAGCGTCAACACCGCGGCGAGCGCCTGGACGCGGCGCACGGTCGTCAGGTTGACGATCGCGAGCAGGAACATCGCCAGGCTGCTCTTCGCGAAGGTCCAGTACCTCGGCGAACGCATCTGCGGACCGGAGCGGGCTCAAGGCGACTGTCAGCCCGAGCCACGCTCGCGAACAGGAACACCAGTATCACCTGTGCCGAACGAAAACGCAGACGTTCTCGTGTCAAAAGTTGGAAGCCCGCACCCCGCGAGAGCGAGGCCGGTCGCGAGCTCGACCGTGTGCCAGTCTTGGAGCCCAGTAAAAGCGCTCGGCCGGGCGCACGAAGCTGATCAGGACGTAGACGAGGAAGAGGGCGAAACTCATGATTCACCGAGTTCACCAGCCAGCTTGGGACTCCCATCTCGACGAGCGCGTGTTGGGGGGACGGCTGATCCGAGAATAGCCTAGATACGTGGCATGCGGAACTGGGATTGCGTGCATAGACTCGTGGAGCCGTGGTGCAAAGAAGCCTGAAGGCCCTCTTCATCGCCTATCACTTCCCGCCCGACGGAGCGATCGGAGGCGTGAGGCCCTATCAGCTGGCGCGCCATCTTCCGGAGTTCGGCGTCGAGCCCTGGATCCTCACCGTCGAGCCGCAGCACGCGGAACAGGCCGACGCGGCGTTCCAGCCGCAGGGTCTGCAGCAGTCGCGCATCTGGCGCTCTCCCGTCGAGACGACGGTCGCCGATCGGGTAAGGCAGCTCTGGCGGCGGACGATGGTACGCGAGGCAACCGAAGCGGGCCGTCATGGCGCCGCCGGGCGCGGCTGAACACGCGAGGTCGAACTCCAGGTCCAAGCGCGCGCGCAACTGGGTGCTCTCGTGGCTCGACTACACCGACACGCACATCGGATGGTATCGGGCCGCGCTGCGGCGCGCCGAGCAAGGGCTGCCGCGAGGTCGGCTTCGACGTCCTCGTCTCCACGTCGCCTCCGCGTGTCTGTGCGCTGGTCGCGCGCGAGCTGTCGCGGCGCCACGGCCTGCCATGGCTGATGGACCTTCGTGACCCATGGCACCGAAGGAACTGGGATGCGCCGTCGGCGCCTCTGCGCTCGTCGCCCGCCACAAGGACTCGGCTCTTCTCGAAGTGTGTCGACGCAGCGCGCGTGATCGTACACAACACCGAGCGGCTTCGCCGGCATACATGCGCCGTCGATGCCGTGATGCCGTCCAAAAGGCTCACTGCGTGCCGAACGGCTTCGAGCCCGAATGGGCAGCGCCGATCGATCCCGAGTAGCGCGCGCCTTCAGCATGGGCTACTACGGGAACATCATGGGTCGGCGCAGCAGCACGACGTTCCTCGAGGGCTCGTTCCTGGCTGGACGTCCGCACCTGGGCCGAGCCGAGCTTTTCCGTCCGCTTGGTGGGAAGTGGATTCGAAGGCGTGAGCCCGGAGCTCGCGCGGTTGCGGCTGTCCGAGATGGTGAAGCTCCATCCACCTGTTCCGCGCACGCACGTCCGACGGCTGATCCGGGACGACTTCGTGCTGCTTTCGTTCGCGAACGCGCAGCCGCTGCAGGTTCCGGGCAAGACCTACGACTATCTCGCGACGGGACGCAGGATACTGGCGATGACGGAGCGGGACGGAGCCACAGCAGATGTCTTCGCCCCCTAGAGGGCTGCGTGGTCGCCGAGACGTCCGATCGAGGTCGCTGCGGCTCTCGACGCGTTCCACCGTGCGTTCGAGAGGGGCGCGAGCGCACGCATCGACCGCCCCGCCTGGCTTGCCGAGGCCGGCTACCGGAATCGAGCGGAGCGCTTCGCGGGGCTGCTGCGGGCGGCAATCAACGGGGCGGTCGGTCGCATCCCTTCCAGCTGAGACACGCCGCCCCGACGAGCCTACTCCGACCGCCACTTCACGTAGTCGAAGCTCCACATATAGTTCTGGTTGAACTGCTTCGCTCCTTGGAGCCACGCACCCTTCACTCCGCCGGCGAAGACCTGGTCGCCACGGTCGCGATAGGTGGTGTCTCCCGTCTGGTGATACATCCAGGCGAAGGCCGGCGCGATCAGGAGATTGAGATCGGGAGCGCCGGGCTTGATCGGAAACGTCTTCGAAGGATCAGAAACCCAGTTCTGGTACCAGAAGGCCTGATCGGACGCGACCCAGGCCCGCTGCCACAGCCAGTCAAGCGCCATCTTGATCGCAGGCTGAACCCGAGGATCGTGGGTCGACCTCCCAGTAGCGAATGAGCGCCTGCGTCGTGAGGCCCACCATGAACGGCTGGACGTAGTACTGGCCGGCCGCCTCTGGCACGAGGGGGAACGGGTCCGGACGCTCGGCTCGTCTTCGAGACGAACCACTGATCGATGTGGCCCGAGCGCCTGATCGGCAAAAGACAGGAGACGCGTGCGCCTCGGCTCGCCGAGCGCCTCCGCGTTCAGGAAGGACATCATGCAATAGGCCACTTCGCGGCTCTTGTACGGTGGCCTTGGTCCACGTCGAGGGGAGTGATGTCGGGACAGTACGCCGCGTTCTGGGAAAGCGCGATCGCCGCCTGCTTCGACAGCAGGTCCGAGTTCCGCTCCCAGTCCATCTTCAGCCCGGTCGTGAAGTTCCAGTAGCCGGGCACTTGCCCATCGTTCCCGCATCACCCAGCCTCGATAGACGGACCTTGGCCTTCGCGGCGCAGTCGTCCCAGACCGAATCACCCGTGTAATCCGCGATCTGCTCGAAGACTCGGGTGCCGTCGTAATAGGTGAGGCCCAGCCTGCTCGTCGTACGTCAGCGACGTGTCGTCGTATTTCGCAGCAGGCGCGCTGGCCGAACTGGACCATCTGCGCCTTCCATCGGGAGAGCTCAGGGATCGGGACTGCATCTGCGTCCCCGCGTGACGGAGGCGTCGGCGTCGGAGCAGGTGTCGGCGAAGGCGTCGCGCTCGGCCCTGAGGGCGCAGGCGTCGGAAACGTCGCCGGCGACGACGGCGAGCTCGGGCTCGGCGACGACGGAGAGCTGGGCGAGGACGGCGAGGGGCTCGACGTCGACGAGGGGCCACTCGGGCTGCTCGTCGAGTCTGTGCTCGTCGAGCTGGAGGTATTTTCGGAGCCCTGCGAGAACGTGCCCCGGCTCGTGGTCTGGTCACGGGTCTCGAGCAGCGCCTGGTTGTTGAAGACCCGGCGCGCGCTGGCCGCCGTGAGCCCGCTCGCCGTCCCGCTACCGCCCCCGGCCGCCGCTCGGCCCGCGCGCGATGGCGCAGCATCCGAAAGTGACGTCGACTTCAAATCCCGAGCGGCGTCGCGGGTCACGCCTGCTCCGCCTCCGGCGGAAGCCCTTGAGGACGACGAATCGGAAGTCGTGACGGCGGCGCCCTTGCCCGTGCCCGTGGACGAAGCCATTGCCGTTGCCGAAGCCGGTGCCGAGAGCTTCGCCTCGGAGGTGCCCTCCGTCTTGCTGCTGCTAACATTCGAGGTCGTGCTCTGTGCGGAATTGTCCGAGCTCGCCGTCGCACCGCGAGCGGCCCTGCGGCGTTCTTCCGCCGCTGCCGCTTCGCCGAGCGACTGGCCGAAGGAAAGAGCCGGTGCGAGGACGCACAGCAAGGTGATGGTGTATGCCCAGGTCGTGTGACTACCGATGCGCATGGAGGGTGCGCCTCCCTGATGTTCCGGGTTCGGCTCGATGAGCTCGAACCCCCGCTTTGCTTGCACCCTCTCCCAGGCTGTCACTCGCAGCCTGAGCGGGCCGTAGTCGTACACCGTACACTAGGCAAATTTCGTTCCCGTGTCGGTGTTGGATGTCACTCGAAGGGGGATTCAGTCCGTGCCGCTATCTGATTCCAAACACAGCGGTTCGCCACGCCTCCCCCAAGTGGCCCGAAACGCCCAACAGCACGGCTTCTGAGATCTGCACGAGTGACCCCGAACACGCTGGAATCTGGACTCAGAACTGGTCGCGCAGCATACCTCACACACCTCAAGGTGCGAGCGAAATCTTCGTCAAACGACAACCATACCGGCGTCGTTGCATCGCGCCACATTGGTTGTACTGTTAAGGAACGTTTCGTATCCGAATGAGAATCCTGTTCGTCACGACGGATCTGTCGTATCCCCCGCAGGACGGGCGAATGCTGCGCACCTACAACGTCCTGCGCGGACTGGCCGCGCGCCACGAGATCCACCTCGTGTGCTTCGACCAGAGGCACAGCGAGGATCCGACCGAGCGGAGGCGCGTGGCGGAGGCGCGCCTGCGCGACCTGTGCGCGACCGTCGACGTGTTCGAGATTCCCTCGAAGCGCTCGCGCGTCGCGCTCGCACGAACGGGCGCCGCCAGCCTGATCGGAACGCTGCCGTTCTCGTGCCGGGTCTACCGCTCGCAGCCGGCCTTGCGTCGGATCGCGGAGCTGGCTTCGGACAGACCGATCGACGTGGCACACGTGGAGAACACGACGCTCGGCGGCCACGTCGCCCACGTTCGATCGGGCGCGCGCGTGCTCGTCCACCACAACGTCGAGTCGGACCTGTTTCGCCAGCGAGCGGCCGCGGATCGCGTCTTTGCGCGAAGGCTGTTCACCCGGCTCGACACGTGGAAAATGCAGCGCTTCGAGCGGCACATGGGACCGCGGTTCGGCGCGCACATCGCGTGCTCGGCCGAGGACGCGCGGCGGCTGATCGAGATCATGGGCAGAGGCATGGCTGTCTGCGTCGTCCCGAACGGAGTCGACCTCGAGTACTTCGCTCCGCGTCAGGATGCACGGAACGGGGCAATGGACGTGGTCCACGTCGGCGGCCTCAACTGGGCGCCCAACCTCCACGGGGCGAGCTGGCTGGTCAATGAGGTCTGGCCTCGCGTCCGCCAGGCGGAGCCGGCGGCGACTCTGAAGCTCGTCGGCCGGATGGGCGAGGCGCCCGTCTCGGAATGGCGCTCGCGCGGCGGCGTCGTGTGCTCTGGCGAAGTGGACGACGTGCGGCCGTTCTTCGCCGACGCGCGGCTGAGCGTCGTTCCGCTCCACTTCGGAGGCGGAACCCGCCTGAAAATCCTCAACTCCTGGGCGATGGGGATACCCGTCGTGTCGACGACCAAGGGCTGCGAAGGCCTGACCGCGCGAGACGGAGAGAACCTCCTGGTCGCGGATACAGCCGAGGCGTTCGCCGCATCGACCTCCGGCTTCTTCGCACGCCCGAGCTGCGCGCGGCGCTCGCCGTCGCAGGCAGAAGGCTCGTCGAGGCCGAGTACGGTTGGGAGAGAATAGTCGAGAAGACCGAACAGGCCTATCGGATCGGCTGACCGCACTGACCCAGCCAGCGGCGCGATACGAGTGCCAAGAGTTTAGGGGGCGAACGCGAGCCTTAATGCAGTACTTCGCGGTAGAGCGCCTCGTAGCGCTCGACCATGGCTCGCTGGCTATAGTGGCGGTTGGCTCGGTCCCGCGCGGAGGTCCCGAGTCGCTGGCGCAACTCCGGCGAAGCTGCAACGTCGAGAATGGCCGACGCCAGTGCCGTGCGGTCGCCGGGAGGCACGAGCCTCCCGCATTCCTGGCCGGCGAGCAACGCCGCGTTGCCACCCACGTCGGTGGCGAGCACAGCACAGGCGGAAGCCATGGCTTCCAAGATGCTCATCGACGTACCTTCGGCATGGGACGACAAGGCGAATGCGTCGAAGGCGCGGTACCACGGGGCTGTGTCCTCTTGGTCGCCGACGAACGCAACAGCCTCCGCGATCCCGAGCTTGCCGGCCAGCTCTTCGAGGGAAGGGCGCAGCGTACCGTCGCCCACTAGAACCAGCAGCAGCTCGTTGTGCACCCGATACGCGTCGCAGAAGGCTCTTAGCAAGAGCTCGTGGTTCTTTACCGGCTCGAAGCGAGCAACGCAGCCGATCACCAACCGGCCGACGCCCCGGTCGGGCAGCCGCGCGCGCGCCTCGGATGCCCCAGGCGCGAAGACGGCGGTGTCTATACCGTTTGGTATCGTGGATATCTTCGACGCCGGCAGGCGTGCCACGTCGATCAAGTACTGCCGCAGCGGGTTTGAGACCGCAACCACGGTACTAGTGCGTGCTCCTGCTTGCTGCTTGAGAACCCTCGAGTACCACGGCTCCTGATCGAGAAGGCCGTGCTCCGTATGGATGACCGCCGGCACACGCGCGGCGCGCGCCGCTTGCGCGCCCTTGAGCCACGTCCCGCTGTGCGTGTGTACGACGTCGAGCCTGCGCTCGGCGAGGAACGCGATGAGCGCTGGCGCCCAGACGAGCGTCGACAAGCCCCGAGCCGGCACTACGCGCACCTCGATCCCCGCTGCCTCGAGAGCCGGCGCGAGCGGCCCAGAGTCCTCGATGCACGCAACGGACACGCGGTGGCCACGGCCAGCTAGGCCGATCGCGAGCCGCACGGTGACCATCTCCATGCCGGCGCGCGCGAGAGTCGGCAGCACCATGCAGACGCGGAGCGGCTCGCCCGATCGGGCCTCAGCGCTCAAGCGACGGCGGCCCGCGAAGCGGAGAGCCAGGCCTCGGCCTGCCTCTCGACCGTGAAGCGGCTCGCCAGCACGGTTCGAGCCTCGGTCGCCCGGCGCAAGGCTTCCGGCCGATCCTCGAGCGACTGCCGCAGCGCGGCGGCGAGCGTTCCCGGGTCTCCCGCCGGGACGAGCCAGCCGGAGCGGCCGTCCTCCAGCATGTCGGGGAGGGCGCCGACGGCCGTGGCCACGACGGGGGTTCCGTAGGCGAAGGCTTCGAGCACGACGTTCGGCATGCCCTCGCTGAAGGACGGCAGCGCCATCACGTCGAGCGCGCCGATGATCTGCTGGCCGTCCTTGCGAAGTCCGGCGAACGTCGTACAGGCGGATAGTCCGAGCTCACCCGCGCGCCGAACGAGCGCCGGCCGCTCCGGGCCGTCGCCGACCAGCACGAGCTGTGCGTCGCGCAGGGTCTGATGCAAGGCGTGGAACGCTTCCAGCAGGACCCGGTGGCCCTTCTCGGGGCTGAGGCGGCCGACCGCTCCGACGATCGGCCTCGCCGGGTCGAGGCCCAGCTCGACGGCGAGCTCCTCGCGCGATCGCGGCGGCGGCAGCGCCGCGAGGTCGATCGCGTTCGGGACCCGGAAGACGCGCTCGCGAGGGACGCCTTCGCGGATGGCCGCTTCACCGAGCGCGCTCGACACGACCGTGATCGCGTCGTGGCGCCGGAGCGTCTTGCGGTCGAGCCACTCGAAGAGTCGCACCTTGGCATCCTCGCCCGTCCAGCCGCGCAGCATTGCGACCGTCGGAACGACGCCGAGCCAGGCGGCGATCACGTCCGCCTTGTAGCCCGTCGCGCAGACCACGTCAGCGCGGTGGCGCGAGACCAGGCCCCGGAGCACGCGCACGCCTTCCACCAGGTCGTAGCGCCGCTTCTGGGCGAACGGCTCGACCGCGAAACCCGCCTCGCGCGCGCGGAGCACGAGCGGGTTCTCGTCCACGCTCGCGTCGTCGAACGGCATCACGGCCAGCACCGGCTCGACCGCGTGCTCGTCGCGCAGCCGGGCCGCGAGGCGCAGCGTCTGCTTCTCGGGACCGCCCCAGAAGCGGCAGGGCAGCAGGAAGAGCGCCCGCATCTCAGGCGGCGGCGTCCTCGATCGAAAGGCGAGGCTCCTGGCGCGAGAGCTCGTCGAGCGTCGTGTCCGGCGTCGCCGAGGCGTCCACGAACAGCCGCCACCAGATCTCGAGGCTCGCGAGGACCCAGAGCGGGTAGGTGACGTCGGCCGAGCCGTCGAGGTGGGACGCCAGCAGGCGCGCGACAGGCTCCGGCTCGAAGAGCCGCCGCCGCTCGACGACGCTCGGGTGCAGCAGCCGCTCGAGCGAGCCCCGGAGCGGGCCGCGGAGCCAGTTCCGCAGCGGCGGGGTGAAGCCCTGCTTCGGCCGTAGTACCACCTCGGCGGGCAGGAACTTGAGCGCCAGGTCCTTGAGGATCCGTTTTGGCCGCCCGCCGTCGAGGAGCCACTGCGTGGGCGCGCTCGCCGACAGCTCGGCGACCTCGGGGCTCAGGAATGGCGTCCGACCCTCGACCGAGTACGCCATCGCGGCGACGTCCACCTTGACGAGGAAGTCGTGGGCGAACTGCGTGGCCGCGTTCGCTTGCATGAAGCGGTGCACAGCATGCCGCTCGTGCGGCGGAACGCCTCGGCCATCGCCGGAGCGCGCCGATTGCTCCTCGCCGCGGAAGCGCCGCGCCTGCAGCGGGATTCTCGCCGTTCCAGATGAAGTCCTTGATGTGGGCGAACGACGTCTTCGTGGCGCAGTGCTCCGAGCTCGGACCACTTCGCAGCGCGGCGCCCGTGGCGGCCGAGGCCGCCTGCGGAGCGAAGCACGCCGCGCAACACTGAGCGCACCGGCGCGGGGATCCGGGCGTACTCCGACAAGCGGCGGAACAGGAGCGGCTCGCTGTAGCCCGCGAACATCTCGTCGCCGCCGTCGCCCGTGAGGCAGACGACACAGTGCGTGGACACGGCCTCGAAGGCGGCCGCGGTCGGGATGCACGAGAAGTCGTGGAAGGGGACGCCGTAGTGCCACAGCAGGCGGGGCAGGCTCTCGAGGCGCGCCACGTCGGCCGGCAGGACGTGGTGGCGGAGCCCCACCTTCTCGGCCACCGCGCGCGCGTGCGGGCCCTCGTCGAACGTGCTGTCGTCGAACTCGATCGTGTACGCGTCGACGACGCGGTCGGCCTCCTGCGCCGCGATCGCGGCCGTGAGGCTCGAGTCGACGCCGCCGCTCAGCAGCACCCCGAGCGGCCGGTCGCTGATGAGGCGTCTCCTGATCCCCACCCGCAGCGCGTCCTCGAGCCGCGCGAGGTAGTCCTCGTAGCGGCCGCGCGCCGGCTCGGCCGGCCGCCACTGCCAGTAGGCCGTCTCCTCGCCCGGGCGGCCCTCGGCGTCGATCGTGAGGTGGCTGGCCGGCGGCAACATCCTGACGCCACGAAATGCCGTGGCCGGCTCCAGCTGGTAGCCGTAGACGAGGTCGCCGACGAGCGCGCCCACGTCGACGCGCGGCGCGAGGCCCGCGAGTGCCAGGACCGCCTTCGGGTCGGAGGCGAAGGCGAACGAGCCGTCCGTGGAGCGGGCGTAGTAGAGGGGCTTCTCGCCGAAGCGGTCGCGTGCGACGAGCAGCTTGCGCTCGCGCTCGTCCCAGATCGCGAACGCGAACATGCCGTCGAGCGAGGTCAGCACGGACGCGCCCCAGTTCGCGTAGGCCTCGAGCAGCACCTCGGTGTCCGAGCCGCCGAGGAAGTCGACGCCCTTTCGCTCGAGCCGCTCGCGAACGTCCCGGAAGTTGTAGATCTCGCCGTTCAGGACGCAGACGTAGCGCGAGTCGTGCGACACCATCGGCTGGTTGCCGCGCGGCGAGAGATCGATGATCGCGAGCCGCCGGTGGCCGAGCCACGCGTCGCTCCCCTGCCACTCGCCGGCGGAGTCGGGGCCCCGCAGCCGCATGAGATCGAGCGCGCTCGCGCGAGCGTGAGCGGACGTCTGGCCGGCGGCCTTACCGACGATTCCAGCGATGCCGCACATAGGGAAGTCTCCCCGACTATGGAGAGCGAAGGGGAGCTAAGGCGAGGCTACCACACGCCGACGTAAGTGATTCATTAGCGATGTGGACACGACCAATCTGGGCTACAACACGACGCCGGGGGGGGGACCAGCACCTGGAGTTCTGGCCGGCGTTCGGATCTGCCTCGGCGACGCTCACGTTCACCTTCGATCAGCCGGTCGCGGCCTTCGGCGCCTATTTCACCGGTCTCGAGGTCGCATTTCCGGGCCAGGTGCGCGTGACGGTGCCCGAGCCGTCCACGCTCGTGCTGCTCGGCGCGGGCCTCGTCGCGGCGCGGCGGCTCTTCGCAAGTAGCCCGCAGCTTCGAACCCTTCGAACCGCCCCTGCGCCCACGGCGCGGGGGTTTTCGTTTCAGGGCTCGCTCGCCGGAGCCTTCGACGATCCCGGCTGCGGCGTGCGCGTCCAGTTCGGCCGGAGCCGGAATCGCACCAGACCGACGCCGAAGCCGAGGCCGTGCGAGACGTGCATGATCGGGAACGCCAGCCACGTGGTCGGCACGGGCGCCTCGAACCGCGGAGCGACGCGGGCGGCCTCGACGAGCGCGGCCGCCGCGTAGAGCACGGCCAGGACGGCCGCGACTCGCGGACGGATGGCGGTGACGGCGATCCCCGTCAGGAGCGCCAGGAAGGGCAGCGCGGGCCGCAGCCGGACGAAGCGGCCGTGCTTCAGCAGCGTGCGCGCGCGGCCCTGGCCGTAGCGGTAGTACTGGCTCGCGAGGCCCGCCAGGCTGTCTCGCGGGTAGTAGTAGCACTCGATGTCGCGGCTCAAGTAGATGCGGCCGCCCGCCTGCAGGATGCGCTGGTTGATCTCGGCGTCCTCGTTCGTGCGGGCGCCCTCGTCGAAGACGCCCACGCGGTCGAAGATCTCCCGCCGAAACGCTCCCGGGAAGAGCGTATCGACGTAGCCTTCGGCGTCGGCGTTTCGAAACGAAGCGCCTCCGAACCCGAGCGGGCTCGCGAGCGCGGCCGCGACGGCCCGCTGGACGCTCGTCCTGGCGCGGGCGCGGGCGGCCCCGCCCACGTTGTCGGCGCCGGTGCGCTCGAGCACCTCGACGCACTTCTGGAGGTAGTCGGGGGCGTAGTCGGCGTGGACGTCCATCCTGGCGATCACGTCGCCGCGTGCAGCGCGGATCGCGCGGTTCAGGCCGGCGGCCTGGATCCGCTGCGGGTTGTCGATCACCCGAATCCGTCCGTCCTCCTTCGCCAGGCGGGCGAGGATCTCGCGCGTGCCGTCCGTGCTGCCGCCGTCGGCCACGAGGATCTCGATCCTGTCGCGCGGGTAGGTCTGGGCCTGGACGCTTCGCAGGCACGACTCGATGAAGCCGGCCTCGTTGAGGCAGGGCATCGCGACGGTGATGAGCGGACGATTCATCGCCTGACGAGCATTATCCCCAGGCCGAAGGAAAGGACGACCCACCATCCCTCAAGCGGTTGACAGGCCGGTTCTTACAAACCTTACGCCTTCGCTTCGTGGCGGGATCTCCGGCGCTCGCGGGCTTTGACGTCGTAGGGCTTTGCGTCTCAGGTAGATAACGGCCGCAGCGGCACGCAGCGGAGCACTGGCAAGCCGATTGCTAAACGCTCCATCAGCGACGAACCGGCGACGACGGCGATTGCTGTCGAGCGCATTTTCCCGAGAACCAAGCGGATCCGAGGCGCGCCGATCCTGCGACGCCACCAGCAGGCTCGTCATGAGCGCCAGCACTCGGAGGGGTCATGAAACGGCGGATCTTGGTAGCTCTGGCGGGCCTGTTCCTAGCATCAGGCAGCGCCTGGGCCGTTCCCGTCGGGCTGGAGCTGGTGCTCCTGGTCGACGTGTCCGGCAGCGTGGACGCGACCGAGTACAACCTGCAGAAGCAGGGCTACATCGACGCCTTCCACAGCGCGGCCGTGCAGAACGCCATACTCGGCAGCGTCGGCGGAGCGATCGCGGTGACGTACGTCGAGTGGTCGGGCAACACCCAGCAGTCGTCGCAGGTCGGGTGGACGCTCATCGACAGCGCGGCGACCGCCGACGCGTTCGCGGACGCCATCAACGGCACCTCGCGGCGCGTTCATAGGGGGCAACACGGCGATCCAGGCGGCGATGAGCTTCGGAGGTGGGCTGTTCGGGACGAACGACTTCGACGCTCCGCGCCAGGTGATCGACGTCTCCGGCGACGGCGCCGACAACGCCACAACGGTCTGCGACACGACCCTCAACGCGGCCTGCGGGCGCGACTCGGCGCTCGGGGCTGGCGTCGACACTGTCAACGGCCTCGCGATCCTCGGTGAACTGGGCCTCCTGACCTACTACCAGACGAACGTCGCGGGCGGCGCGGGCTCCTTCGTGGTGTCGGTGGCCAACTTCGACGACTTCGGGGACGCCATCCAGGGCAAGCTGCAGCGGGAGATCGCCCCGGTTCCCGAGCCGGGAACGCTGCTGTTGCTGGGCAGCGGCATCACGGGCTTCGTCCTGCGGCGGCGCCGGCGCAGCTGACGCCCTTCACGTAGACTGCCCTGCGGCCCTCGCGGCGATCCCTCGCCGCGGGGGCCTCGCATCTCGGGCGGCGTCGCGGCTGCGGGTATACTCCCCCTCTGTCCGTGTCGGGCTTCCCTCCGACTCGAGCGGCGCAAAGGGGAAGGCAGACTGCGTGGAGATCAAGCCGCGTGATCGCATCGTCCAGCTCAAGTTCGTGTACTACGGCCCCGCCGTCTGCGGGAAGACCACGAACCTGCAGCTGCTGCACGCGGCGGCGCTCGGCCGCCACCGCGGCGAGCTGATCACCGTCAACTCGCAGCAGGAGCGGACGATCCTGTTCGACCTGCTGCCGCTGCGGGGCGTCGGCTTCCACGGCTTCGACGTGCGCTTCCAGGTGGTGGCCGTGCCGGGGCAGGCGCCCTACGCCGCCACGCGCCGGCTGGTGATGCGGGGCACCGACGCCGTCGTCTTCGTCGCGAACTCCGCGAGCGACCGGATCGAGGAGAACCGCGCGAGCCTCGCGGAGATGCACGAGAACCTGAAGGCGCTCGGCCGCGACCCGGCGACGATCCCGCTCGTGTTCCAGTACAACAAGCGCGACCTGCCGGAGATCTCGCCGATCGAGGAGATGTCGTCCGCGCTGAACGCGCGCGGCGCGCCCGAGCTCGAGGCCGTGGCGTTCCACGGAGAGGGTGTGCTCGAGACGCTCGGTACGCTGATGGCGACCACGATGGCCGAGCTGTCGACGCGGTACAAGAGCCTGGCGCTCGACCCCGGCGAGACGGTCCAGACCTGGGCCTGGGGTGCCATCCAGCAGGTCTTCGGCCGCTCGACGCTCGCGGGCGCCGGCGTGCGCCCGGTCGACAGCCAGAAGTCGGACGACATGCGGCGCGTCCAGGTGGCGGCGCCCCGCATCTCCCGCGGCGCCCAGGGCGCCGAGCTCGACAAGGCGCTCGTCGACTCCTACGTCGAGACGTCGCTCTCGCTCTCGGAGGCGCTCGACTCGATGCGCCAGGAGCGCGACGAGTCGCAGCGCCGCGTCAGGGAGCTCGAGCTCACGCTGCAGTCGATCCAGGAGCTGAACGACGGCAAGCCCCCCGGCGACACGCTGAACGCCGCGCTCGGCCACCTGGTGGCGGCGGTCGGCTGCGCGCGCGGCAGCCTGATCGCCGCGGGGGCCGACCACAAACTTCGCATGCTCGCTGCGGTGGCGATGACGAAGGATCCCTTCATCGACAACGCCGACGCCTTCAAGGTCGTCCGCCAGCGCTTCGTCCCGCTCAAGAACCCCTCGATCGTGAGCCTCGAGCAGGCCCCCGATGTGGCGCCGATCGTCAAGGCGCTCGATCCCGACACCGCCGCGCTCCTGGTCGTGCCCGTCCGCTCGGGCTTCGGGCTGCACGGGCTCGCGCTCTTCTACTTCCGCGCGACCGACCCGCTGCCGGCGCCGATCGCGCTCGGACACGTGAGCCTGATGGCGCGCGCGCTCGGAGCCTGGTTCGTCGTGCGCCACACGCAGAGCCTCGAGGCCGGAGCGCAGACGGCGCGCGACGCGCTGCCAGAGATCGAGCGGGTGATGCGGCTGGTCGGCGAGCTGCTGCGCGCGGCCGCGCGCGAGCCGCAGAAGGCCAGCGTGCACCTGCAGAAGGCCGCGCGCACGCTCGACACGATCGCGCTGCTCACCGCCGGGCTCAGCGCGCAGCCGTTCAAGAAGCGCTAGGAGCTCCGATGTCCGAGCCGATCCGGATCGCACGCGGCATCCTGATCCCCGAGGCCGCCTTCTCCTGGCGCGCCGTGCGCTCGTCGGGCCCGGGCGGACAGAACGTGAACAAGGTCGCGTCGAAGGTGGACCTGCGCGTGGACCTGGGCGCTGTCACGGGGCTCACGCCCGGCGCGCGCGCCCGGCTCGACGCGCTCGCCGCCGCCCGCCTGGACGCGGACGGGAAGCTGGCGGTGACGAGCCAGCGCACGCGCGACCAGCTCCGCAACCTCGAGGACGCCAGGGACAAGGTGCGCAAGCTGGTCGAGCGCGCGCTCCGAGAGCCGCGGCCGCGCCGCCTCACGCAGCCGAGCCGCAAGGCCGTCGACCGCCGCCTGCGGCGCAAGCACGAGCGCAGCGCGGTCAAACGCGCGCGGACGGCCGCCGCCGAGGACGAGTAGCCCCTGAACGGATTGTGGTCGGGCGTCGGAGCGCCTTTCCCGCGCCAGGTGACAGCTATCACCCGGCGCACCCCAATCCGCTGATTCCAGGCTGGTTTTCGCTGCCGACTCTGGCACTATTGCGGGCGTGAGACTGGGCTTCGATACATATAGACGGGCGAGCTGGCTGCTGGCGATCGCGTTCGCGCTGGCGTCACCCGCCCGCGCCGCCATCTTCGGCGTCCCCACGAACCTGAACGCGGCCGGCCAGGTGTGCACGGCGGTAGGCACTCCCGCGGGCTGCACGGCGGTGAGCGAGGACCCGCCGGGCTGGCTCGTGCTCGAGCGGCTCAACTCGGGCTCCGCCAACGGCGACGTCGTCCACCAGGTCCGCTTCTTCGTCGAGGTCACGGGCACGACGCTCGACATCCGCGTCTTCGATCCCGGCCTCTCGGGAGCCCGCGACCTCGGCAACGCGGCGACTTTCCAGTACCGGCTCGCGACGCCCGCGAACGCCACGCTCGGCATGCTGACGCTGACCGCCGACACCGCCACGACGGAGAACAGCCTCGTGCGCTTCGCCTGCCAGGACGCCGGCGGCACGGCGGCGCTCTTCAACGCCGTCAACGCCGCGGCGAGCGGCACCAACCGGATCTGGGGCGCGGGAGCCGGCGGCAACTGCACGGCGCGGCCCGCGGGGCTCTACATCTTCGAGGTCACCGTCCAGAGCAACGCGGCGGTCGAGGGCCGCAACGCCTTCGGCGTCGAGTTCCGCGACTCGGCCGGCAACCCGTACAACGCCTACACGATCGGCGCCGCCGACGACACCATCGCAACCGTGGCCGCCACGGACACCTCGATGATCAGCGGCGGCGTGGCGGGCGACCGGCCGACGGCGAACGTCGCGGGCTACACCGCGTTCTTCCCGTACGTGAACCGGGGCTGCTCGATCGACGCCATCAACTTCGACCTCGACGCCGACAACGCCGAGGGCAACGGCTCGGTGGCGACGCTCGTGGACACGCTCGGCGTCTCGACGACACTCGCCCGCAGCGACAACAACGACGTCGCCACGACCACGGTGGCCGTCGAATCGGCCACGGTGGCGAACCCGATCTCGAACAACTACGGCATGTACACGCTCACCACGCAGCTCGACGAGTGGGCGACGGCGCAGAACCACGTCGACTGGCGCATCGCGGACTTCCAGGGCTCGACCGCGGGCGCACCCGCCACGCTGCCGCGGCACCCGACGTCGCCCATCCGCACCTACCTGCCGAACGCGTATGCCGGCTGCTCGGCGACGGGCTGCTCGCTCACGGCGCCGCAGGAGCCGGTGCTCGCCGGCAGCGCGGTGCTGGTGAGCGGCGAGAACCCGCCGCTGCCGGGCGGAGCGACCACGCGCTTCGCGCTCACCGCCACCGTGGCCAACCCCGGGACGAGCGCGATCGCGAACGTCCAGATCACGATCCCGATCGCCGCGGGCGTCACGTTCGTCACGCAGACGAGCACGATCGACGGCGCGGCGGCCGCCTGCACCGACGCCTCGACGGGCACCTTCCGCCGCTGCACCTTCGCGACTCTCGCGGCCGGCTCGTACGCCTCGTTGACGATCGACGTGGACTTCCAGCCCGCCGCAACCGGCCTGTGCGACCTGACCGGGGCGCCCGCCGCCGGCACGCCGCCGCCCAACACCACGGTCTGGGCGCAGTACACCCCGGCGTCGCAGTCGGCCACCTTCACGCGCAGCGAGACGCTCGGGCCGATCTGCGAGCTGTCGGTGAACGCGGCCACCTCGATCGACCTGCGCGTGCGGGCGCCGGGCGGCGCCGGGATCACCGACGCGCCGGATCCGGTGACCGCGGGAACCAACCTCACCTATACCTACCGCACCAACACGCTGTCCGGCACCGCGACCAACCCGTCCATCACGCAGGTGCTGCCGCCGGGGACGACCTTCGTCTCGGCGTCGGCCTCCTCGGGAGCGTGGACGTGCGTCGGGCCCGCGGTGGGCAGCGGGGGCACGGTGCGCTGCTCGGCCGCGACGCAGGGCACCGGCAATACCAACTTCACGGTCGTCGTCAACGTGCCGTCCACGGTGCCGAACGCCACCGTGCTCACGAGCACGGTGACGGTGGCGAGCGCGAACGTCGATCCCGACACGACGAACAACACGCTCACGATGACCACCACCGTCGCCTCGCCGGCCGCGCAGGCCAACCTCGGCATCACCAAGACCGACAGTCCCGACCCGGTCGCGGGCGGGCGCGACATCGCCTACACGCTCACGGTCTCGAACGCGGGCCCCGCCACGGCGCTCAACCTGGTGCTGAGCGAGACGGTGCCCGCGGGCACCACGTTCCGCTCGATCGGCAGCGCGCAGGCCTGGTCGTGCACGACGCCCGCCGTGGGCGGGACGGGCGCGATCTCGTGCACGCTTCCCACGCTCGCGGCGGGCCAGAACTCGGTGCTGATCCTGCGCGTGCGCGTCAACGCCGGCGGCGTGCCGCCGCCTTCGGTCAGCAACACCGCGAGCGTGACGAACGCCGTCACGGACCCGGTGCCCGGGCAACAACTCCTCGGGCCCGGTCACCACCACCGTCGCCGCCGCGAACACCTGCCCGACGCCGGGCAGGAGCGGCGCCGGCGGCACGCTCGCCGGCACGATCAACACCTACTACCCCGGCACCGGCACCTCGGCGGCCGGCTCGACGTCGATCACCCTCGGCGCCTCGCGCGGCGCGGCGACGCCGATCGCGATCGGCGACCTCGTCCTGATCGTCCAGATGCAGGACGCCGCGATCAATACGACCGACACCGACGCCTACGGCGACGGGACGGCGGGAGACGGCGAGGCGCGCGGCGCCACGGCGCAGAACAGCACGGGGCTCTACGAGTACGCTGTCGCGGCGAGCGCCGTCCCGGTGGGCGGCGGGACGCTCACCGTGACGCAGGCGCTCTTCAACACCTACACGACGGCCGCCGCGACGGCGACCTGGGGCAACGCCGCTTCCAGGTGATCCGCGTGCCGCAGTACACGACGGCGACGCTCGGCCCGACGCTCACCGCAGCCTACTGGGACGGCGCCTCGGGCGGCGTGCTCGCGTTCGACGTGCAGGGCGCGCTCGCGCTCGGAGGGGCGACGGTGGACCTGAGCGGCCGCGGCTTCCGCGGCGGCGGCGGCCGGCAGCTCGCCGGCCAGGCGGGCGGCACCGGCACCGACTACGTGAGCCTCGCCACGACGGCCTACCACGGCTCGAAGGGCGAGGGTGTCGCGGGCACTCCGCGCTACGTGTACGACCCGAACACCGCCGCCGTCGTCGACCTCGGCGCCGAGGGCTACCCCACCGGCAGCGGCAGCTACGCGCGCGGAGCGCCGGGCACGGCGGGCGGCGGCGGCACCGATTCGAACCCGAACGCGAACGACCAGAACTCGGGCGGCGGCGGCGGCGGCAACGGCGGGCTCGGCGGCCGCGGCGGCAACGCCTGGAACTCGAACGCCCCCGTGGGCGGGTTCGGGGGCGCCGGGATCGCGTCCGACGCCGGGCTGATGACGCTCGGCGGCGGCGGCGGCGCCGGCGCGCGCAACAACTCGGCGGGCGACGAGTCGAGCGGCAACG
The DNA here is from genome assembly GCA_963740655.1 of uncultured Acidobacteriota bacterium. Taxonomy (GTDB): domain Bacteria; phylum Acidobacteriota; class Vicinamibacteria; order Fen-336; family Fen-336; genus DATBSL01. Next base: position 216,836 of record CAVUFF010000004.1, on the reverse strand, counting down.
CGGGCGGCGGGATCGTGATGATCCGCGCCGACTCGCTCACCGGCACGGGCACGATCACCGCGGACGGGCTCTCGGCCAACACGGCCGACACGACGCCGGACAACGACGGCGGCGGCGGCGGCGGCGCGGGCGGCAGCGTGCTCGTCTACGCGCCGAACGGCGGCTTCGCCGGCCTCACGGTGAACGCCCGCGGCGGCCGCGGCTCGGACGCCTGGCCCACCGTCGCGGCGACCGCCTACCCGGGCGAGCGTCACGGCCCCGGCGGCGGCGGCGGCGGCGGGCGCGTGTTCCTCTCGGGCACTCCGGCCGCAGCCGTGGTGACGGGCGGGATCTCCGGCACCACGAGCGTGACGGCGGAGACCTACGGCGCCTCGGACGGCGGCGCCGGCAGTGTCTCCACCGACGTCACCGCGGCCGACGTCACGGCCGTCGACACGACCGGAGCGTGCGGCCCGCTCGCGCTCACCTCGGTCGACCTCGGCATCGACGTGACCGGCCCGGCCGGCAGTGTCGACCCGTGCTCGGAGGCGGCGTACGTGTTCGCCGTGACGAACGGCGGCCCGGACTCGGCGATCGACGCCGTCGCCTCGTTCCCGATCCCCGCCAACACCACCTTCCAGTCGCTCGCGTCGCCGGCCGGCTGGAGCTGCTCGACGCCCGCGGCGGGCGGGACCGGGACGGCGAGCTGCACGACGTCGCTCTTCGCGTCCGGCGCCTCGGCCAGCTTCACGCTCGACGTCCGCGTCGACTGCGCGGCCGCGCCCGGCACGGTGCTGAGCATCACCGGCAGCGTCGCGACCGCGAGCATCGACACCTACGCGCCCAACAACACGACGGCGATGTCGAACGTGATCGCCTCGCCGGTGTTCGTGCTCACGCGCGCGTCGATCCGCGGCCTGCGCGTGTCGGCGGACGGGCTCGTCGAGTTCGCGACCGGCTGGCAGCAGGGCACGCGCGGCTTCCTGCTCTACGAGACCGACGACCCGGCCGGCCGCACGGGCCTGCGCCGGCTGACGGACGACATGGCGCCCGCGCCGCGGCCCGACTCGCAGACGCCGATGCTCTACTCGGTCCGCACGGGCGCGATCACGGGCCGCTTTGTCGTGATCGAGGAGCTCGAGCGCAGCGGCAGGCGCAACCGGCTCGGGCCGTTCCCTGTCGGCGACGAGCGCCTGGCGCGGCTCTTCGAGCGCGTCGAGCGACGCCTCGAGCGCAGCGGCGTCCAGGACACGGCGCTCAGCGGGCAGCTGCGCGTGCGGGGCCTGCGCCGCGGGTGGCGCGACCTCGAGTCGCGCCGGCTCGGGGCGCTCCGCCGGTTCGAGCGCGCCTCGCCGCTCGTGCCGACGCGCCTCGCGATCGAGACGGCCGGGACCGGCGTCGCGACCGTGCCGCGGAGCGCGCTGCTCGGGCTCGGGCTGCCGTCGGACGTGGCGCTCGCGCGCTGCACGCTCACCAACGCCGGCCGCAACGTGGCGTTCCGCGTGCTCGACCGCGGACGGCCCGGCGAGGCGCTCTCCTTCGACGCGATCGGGCTCGAGACGCCGTACACGAGCCGCAACGTATACGTGCTCACCTGGTCGGGGGCGGCGCCGCGGCTCGCGGTCCCGCTCACGCACGAGGGCGACCCGCCGCGCGCGGGCTGGGAGCGCGTGGACCGGCCGGTGCTCTACGTCGCGAGCGTGCCGCAGGGCACCGATCCCTGGCTCTGGGACCAGCTGCTCGCCGGCAGCGGGCCGTGGCCGTACGACTGGGATCCCGACGCGGGCCGCTTCGACCTGCCCGGCTGGCCCGCGACCGGCGTGACGGTCCCGGTGCGGCTGCGCTTCCAGGGCATGACCGACCACCGCCACCAGGTGAGCGTCACGCTCAACGGCGCGAGCCTCGGCGAGATCACGTTCGACGGCACGAGCTCGGGCTACCTCGAGGCGACGGCGTCCAACCTGCGGCCGGCGGGCAACGAGCTGCGGATCGAGTACGCGCCGCAGGACGGCGACCCCAACGCCTACGCGTACCTCGACTACTTCGAGGCCGCGCGCCCGTTCGGCTTCGTGCCGCAGGCGGTCGAGGCGACGCCGCGGCCGTTCGACGACTCGGTCAGCGAGAAGAGCGCCGACTACCTGATCGTGACGCACCCCGACTTCGCCGACCAGGCCGTGCGGCTCTCGGCGGCCAAGCGACGCCAGGGCCTGCGCGTGGCGACGGTGGACGTGCTCCACCTCTACGACCGCTGGAGCGCCGGCATCCCGGAGGCGAACGCGGTGGCCGAGGAGGTCCGGCGCATGCACGAGCACGGGGCACGCTTCGTGCTGCTGCTGGGCGACGACAGCTTCGATCCCGACGACCGCGTCGGGCTCGGGGCGCGCACCTTCGTGCCGACGCTCAACGGCTGGGACGGCGTCTTCGGGCGCGTCGCGTCGGAGAACCGCTACGCGGACGTCGACGGCGACGGCCGCCCGGACCTCGCGATCGGCCGGCTCCCGGCGAGCACGGCCGCCGAGGCCGAGGCGCTCGTCGCCAAGGTCGAGCAGCAGCAGGCCCGGCTCGCGGCGGTCGCCGGCCGCCAGCTGTACGCCGTCGACAACACCGGCAAGGACGGCTTCGACTTCGCCGCCGAGGCCCGGAGCGTGGCGTCGCGGCTGCCCTCGACGAGCGCCGCCTTCGCCGACCTCAACCACGGGATCGGGACAGCGCGCGCGGAGCTCGCGGCGGGCCTGGCGGGCGGCGCGGCGTTCACGCACTACTTCGGCCACGGCGGCCCGCAGACCTGGGCCGACGAGGGGCTGCTGACGGTCGAGGACGCGGCGTCGCTTCCGGGCTCGGGGACCGTGGTGCTGAGCTGGACCTGCCTGACGGAGTTCTACCAGTACCTGTTCGGCCCGTCGGTCAACGAAGCGCTCATGTTGAACCCGACGGCCGGCGCCCTCGCCGCCTTCGGTCCCGCCGGCATCACGGAAGCGCCGCTGCAGGCGGTGCTGTACCAGCGGCTCTACACGGAGCTCGCTCCCGGCGGCACGACGCTCGGGGAGGCGATCCAGCGCGCCAAGGCGCGCGCGGTCGCCGAGGACCCGCGCGCGGTGCCGGTCGTCGAAGGCTGGAACCTGCTCGGCGACCCGGCGCTCTACATCCAGAAGCCCTGAGGGATCAGCGCGTCGGCAGGATCCGGGGAAACGCCCCGCCGATGCTTCCCTCGTGGTAGACGAGAGAATCCTCCTGGAGGGCCTCGCGAAGCGCCAGCGGCTCGCCGCGGAAGAGCCCTCCGTCTCGGACCATCAGCGCCCGGCCCGCTTCCCGCGCGGGCAGAAGACGGACGATCTCGCGCGCCGCTTCGAGCGCGGCACGCCAGCGTTGCGACAGCTCGGCGGCTCGCGGTGCTCCGCCCTCGAAGTCCAGGCCGAGGAGCTCGGCGTCGGAATAACGGGCCGAGCGCGCGGCCTGCTCGAGTATCGCCGCCGGGCTCCACCCGGGGTCCTTGCCGCAGGCCGCCCACGCGAGACAGCCGAGCGGCTGCACCTCGCGGTCGCAGGTCAGCGTATCCACGAAATCGCGCGGTTCGACGCGACCCACGAGAGCCAGCACCTTGCTGGTCGCGAGATCGAACGGATGCAAGACGAGGCCCAGCTCGTCGTGCTTGATCAGAGGAAAGAAGCGATAAGCGCTGTCGTGCGCCCACTGCACGATCACCGAGTCGGATCCGCGTCGCACTTCGGCTTCCACGAAGGTCGGCCGCTCGCGCACGACCGACACGCTGTGGCCGTTCGCCTCGAGGAGCTCGCGATCGCTTCGCCAGGAAGCCGCCAGCGCCGCCTCCGTGTCGTGGAACAGGTCGATGTCGCGGGAGCGCCGGGGGGCCCGCAGCAGCTCGTTGAGAGCCGCCCCGCCGGCGACGTAGCTCTCGCCGCTGCGAATGCGGTTCTGGGCTAGGAGCCGGCAGACGCCGCGCTGGAACTCTGTAAGAGCCATTGCCGGATCTCGGACGAGCGCTGAAAAGCCGCGCGGTCGCCGTGGCGCTCGATGGCGTCGAGCACCCGCAGCGCCTCGGCCTGCGTAGCCGGGTAGTAGTCTGGCTCCAGGAACCAGAGGCAGCGCGCCCGGTATTCGTCGATCAGGGCCTGCAGCGCCGAGGCGGCAACGGGTGTCAGGCGGTCCACGCCTGATTCTACCGTCAGGCGACGCGCCTCAGATCAGGCTGCCCTCCAGACCCCCTCACGCGCCAAGGGGTCTGACCCCATCCACAAATGAAAAACGCCCGGGGTGAGCCCCCGGGCGTCTCTTACAGCGGTTCGAGAGCCGTCAGATACGGGTGACGTTCGCGGCGCGGGGCCCCTTCGGGCTGTCCACCACTTCGAACTTCACGCGATCACCCTCGTTCAGGGTGCGGAAGCCGTCGGCCTTGATCTCGGTGTGGTGGACGAAAACGTCCGGACCACCCTCGCGCGAGAGAAAACCGAAACCCTTGGACTCGTTGAACCACTTGACGGTGCCTTCGATCATGAACGTACGGCCTCCTTCGGCCCTTCCTAGCAGCCTCGTCGGCTGTGCGCCACGAACGTCGAGCACCGCCCCCCATTGGGCAGCCCAAACTCCGGGGTAACGCCAGTCAACGGCAACTAGAGGATTTGAGTCTAACACAACTTATTATCGCTCCCGTGCACCCCGAGGGCCGCGCCGAGAGCCCGCTCCGCGAAGGCGACGCGACCCGGATCGCGGCCTCGCTCTACGGGCTCGACGCGTGGGCGCGCGCGCTGCCCGGCGAGTTCGACGACAACTTCCGCCTCACCGCCTCCGACGGGCGCTCGTTCGTCCTGAAGGCGATGCACCCCGCGCGCGAGCGGGCGCTCGTGGCGATGCAGTGCGCGGTGCTGGTCCACCTCGAGGCGCGCGCGCCTCAGCTGCCGCTGCCGCGCGTCGTCCAGACGCGGGGCGGCGCCGCGGTGAGCGAGCTGCGGGGGCCGGACGGCAGCAAGCGGCTCGTCTGCATGCTCAGCTGGCTGCCGGGGCAGGCCCTCTCCGGAGCGCGGCCGCGCTCGCCGGAGACGCTCGCCGCGCTCGGGCGCCTGCTCGGGGAGCTGGACCGGGCACTCGCCGACTTCGCGCACCCGGCCGCGCGCCGCGAGCTTCCCTGGGACCTGTCGCGGGCACTCGCCTTCGTCCCGGCGCTCGAGCGGATCGCCGATCCCGCGCGGCGCCGCCTCGCCGCACGCGCTCTCGCGCGCTTCCGGGAGGAGGTGGCACCGGCGCTGCCGCGGCTGCGCCGCCAGGTGATCCACGGCGACGCCAACGACCACAACGTGCTCCTGGGCGACGCGCGGGCACTTCCCCGCCCCGTGGCCGGCCTGCTCGACTTCGGCGACATGCATCACGGGCTGCTGGTGGCCGAGCCGGCGATCGCCGCGGCCTACGCGCTGCTCGGAGAGAAAGACCCGCTCGCGGCGATGGCCGCCGTCGTCTCCGGCTACCACGCCGCGCTGCCGCTCGAGGAGGCGGAGATCGCTCTCGTGCCGGCGCTCGTGGCGGCGCGCCTGGCGGTGAGTGTCGTCGTGTCGGCGACGCGCACGAGCGCGGGCCGCAGCGACGCGTACGCGAGCGTGAGCGAGGCGCCCGCGTGGGCGGCGCTCGAGAAGCTGGACGCGCTCCACCCGCGCTTCGTCTCGGCACTGCTGCGCGACGCGTGCGCCCTGCCCCCGCTCGCGCAGGGTGCCACGCTTCGGGCCTGGCTCGGCGGCGTGGACGCCGCGAGCGTCCTCGACCTCGACCTGCGCAGCGCCCGCCACCTCGTCGTGGACCTCGGCGTCTCGAGCAGCTTCCTCGGAGCCGACCCGCGCAACGCCCGGACCGAGGTGCTCGCGCCGCGGATCGACGAAGCACTCGCGCAGGCCGGTGCCGTGTTCGGCGTCGGACGCTACGGCGAGACGCGCGCGATCTACCTGTCGCCGCTCTTCGCGAGCGGGACCGCCGCCGACGAGCGGCGCACCGTCCACCTCGGCGTCGACCTCTTCGTCGCGCCGGGCTCGAAGCGTTCGCGCGCCGCTCGCGGGCGTCGTGCACGTGCTCGCCCACAACCGCGCGCCGCAGGACTACGGTCCGCTCGTGATCCTGCGCCACGCCGCGGACGACGGCACGCCGTTCTTCACGCTCTACGGCCACCTCACCGAGGACACGCTCGAAGGCCTCTCACCGGGGCAGGCCGTGGCGAAGGGACAGGCGATCGGGCGGGTCGGCGCACCGCCCGTGAACGGCGACTGGCCCCCGCACCTGCACTTCCAGCTGATCCTCGACCTGCTCGAGCAGGACCAGGACTTCCCCGGCGTGGCGCTGCCGAGCCAGAGGCGCCTCCTCGAGGCCTTCTCGCCGGATCCCAACCTGCTGCTGCGGATCCCGCTCGACTCGGACGCGAGCGAGCCGCCTGCGGAGGAGACGCTCGCGGCCCGCCGGCGCCTGCTCGGGCCGAGCCTGCGGCTTTCGTACGCGCGCCCGCTCAAGGTCGTTCGGGGCTTCGGCTCGCGGCTCTACGACGACAGCGGCCGCGCGTACCTCGACCTCTACAACAACGTGCCGCTCGTCGGCCACGGCCACCCGAAGGTGGTGCGCGCCGCGCAGCAGCAGCTGGCGCTCCTCAACACCAACACGCGCTACCTCCACGACCTCGTGCTGCGCTACGCGCGTCGGCTGACCCGGCTGCTGCCGGAGCCGCTGCGCGTCTCGTACTTCGTGAACTCCGGCAGCGAGGCGAACGAGCTGGCGCTGCGCCTGGCGCGCGCCGCCACGCGCGGCGAGGACGTGATCGTGCTCGAGCACGCGTACCACGGTCACACCGCGGCGCTCGTGGACGTGAGCCCCTACAAGTTCCTCGGCCCCGGCGGCGGCGGGCGCCGCGAGCACGTGCACGTGGCGCCGCTTCCCGACGGCTACCGGGGCCGCTTCCGGCGCGACGACCCGCAGGCCGGACCGAACTACGCGCGCGAGGTGGGTGCCATCGGGGCGCGGCTGTCCGCCCAGGGGCGCAAGCTCGCGGCCTTCCTGTCCGAGACGCTGCCGAGCGTCGCCGGCCAGGTCGTGTTCCCGCCGGGCTACCTCGCGGACGCCTACCGGTACGCGCGCGTCAACGGCGGCGTCGCGATCGCCGACGAGGTGCAGACGGGGTTCGGCCGGCTGGGCGAGGCCTTCTGGGGCTTCGAGACCCAGGACGTCGTGCCGGACATCGTCGTGCTCGGCAAGCCGATCGCGAACGGCTTCCCGCTCGGGGCGGTCGTCACCTCGAGCCGCATCGCCGCGGCGTTCGACAACGGCATGGAGTTCTTCAGCACCTTCGGCGGCAACCCCGTCGCCTGCGCGGCGGGGCTCGCGGTGCTCGAGGTGCTGGAGGAGGAGGGCCTGCAGCAGAACGCGGCGAAGGTCGGCGCTTTCCTCGCGCGCGGCCTGCGCGAGCTCCAGTCGCGCCACGCGCTCGTCGGCGACGTGCGCGGGGCCTTGGCCTCTACCTGGGCGTCGAGCTGGTGCGCGACCGCGCCTCGCTCGAGCCGGCGACCGCGGAAACGGCCTACGTCGTGAATCGCCTCCGCGAGCGCGGCGTGCTCACCGGCAGCGACGGGCCGTTCCAGAACGTGATCAAGCTGCGCCCGCCGCTCGTGTTCTCGGAAGAGGACGCGGCGCTCTTCCTCGCGATCCTCGACGACGTGCTGCAGGAGGACGGCGCCAGGGTCTGACGCCGCTCCGTGTCGGCGCGGCACGCGCCGTCAGCTGAGCCGCTCGATTCCCGGCACGCTGTCGAAGCCGCGATCGAACGACAGCACGCTCGCCACGTCGTGGCGCTGCATCACCGCGACGTGGATCGCGTCCCGCGCGGAGAGCCCGGGGCTCGCGAGCAGGAGGTCCTTCGCTCGCTCGGCATCGCCGAGCTCGATCGGAAGCACCTCGTCGACCACGCCGAGCAGCGCCTCGAATGCCGGGGCGATCGCGTCCCGGCGGCCGATCGCGGCGTAGCGGCGCAGGATCTCCTGCAGCACCTCGGCATCCGTGACGAGGCGCTCGGCGTCCGCGACGCACTGCTCCAGCAGCCGCTGGGCGTCGGTCTTGCGGGGGTGCGGCGCGCCGACCAGGTACATCGGGACGTTCGAGTCGATCAGGATCAAGACGGCTCCGGGCCGTTGCGATTGCCGCTCTCGATCTCGGCGAGCATCGCGTCGATGTCGGCCGTCGGGAACTGGTGGCGCGCCGCGGCGCGGATCGCCTGCAGCTTGCGGCCGGCGTCGCGCGCGGGCTGGCGGCGCCGCGCCTCGCGCAGGCCGCGGCGCACCCACTCCGAGACGGTCAGCTGCTCGCGCCGCGCCGCCCGCTGGATCGCGTGCAGCTCGGACTCCTCCAGCACCACCTGCAGCCGAATACTCATCGGATGAGTATGACTGATGTATAGCGTACTGTCGCGGTCGCGGACGGTCCCGGCCGATTGCGCTCGCGTTACCTTCGGTTACTCTGTCCGGACAGAGTAACGAAAAGTAGCAGCCTCTCCCGAAAGGGCACTCGCCCCAGGCCGTCGCCCTCTATCCGTCGCCCTCTGTCGCCTCTACGCCTGGGCGGCTCAAGGAGACCCCGCGGACCGAGCCACGACCGCCAGGATCCGCGCGCCGTAGCGCTCGGCCTTGGCCGGTCCGATGCCGTGGGCGAGCTTCAGCGTCTCGAGCCCGCTCGGGCGCAGGAGCGCGATGTCCCGCAGCGTGCGGTCGCTCGCCACCACGTAGGCGGGGACGCTCTCCTCGCGCGCGAGCTCGCTGCGCAGGCCGCGCAGCGCCTCGAACACGGGCACCGCCTCGGGCGGAAGCGCATCGCCGGCGTCGCTCGCGCGCCGCCCGCCGGCCGACGCGCGCGAGCCCCGCGGCGCCGCTTCGGCCGGGTGCTCCCGCGGCAGGACGAGCCGCGCGGGCCGCTCGCCCTTCATGACGGCGCGGCCGGACCCCGTGAGGAGCACGACGGGCTTCTCGCCCGGCGTGAAGTCGACCCAGCCCGCGGTGACGCAGCGCCGCAGCAGCTGTGTCAGCCAGGCCTCCGAGTGCCCGCGCAGGGCGCCGTGGGTGGGCGTGAGGTCGAGCCCCGCGCGCTGCAGGCGCGGGTCGGGCAGGCCCGCGAGCAGCTTCACGGCCGCGGTCAGTCCGTAGCGGCGGTCGACGCGCGCGACCGCGGAGAGCGCCTTCCTCACCATCAGGGTCGTCTCCTCCTCGCTCGCGGTGTCGCCGTCCATCTGGCGGCACACGTCGCAGCGGCTGCAGCCTGCGAGCGTCTCGGCCTCGTCTCCGAAGTAGCGCAGGATCGCGTCGTGCCGGCACGAGCCGCCCTCGGCCCAGCGCATGAGGTCGAGGAACAGGCTCCACTTGTGCTCGACGACCTCGGGCCGCGGAGCCTCGCCGCCCCCGCCCGACTCGATCAGCCGGCGGCGCAGCGGCAGGTCGCCCGGCGAGTGGAGCATGAGCCCGAAGGCATCCGCCCCGTCGCGACCGGCGCGGCCGACCTCCTGGTAGTAGGCCTCGACCGACCCCGGCGGCGCGAGGTGCACCACCGCGCGGACGTCGGCGCGGTCGATGCCCATGCCGAACGCGTTCGTGGCGACCACCACCTCGAGGGCGCCGTCGGCGAAGGCGCGCTGCACGCGCGAGCGCTCGTCGCCGGCCAGGCCCGCGTGGTAGGCGCCGGTCCGCCAGCCGCGCCCGGCGAGCCGGACGGCCTGGTCCTCGGTCAGGCGCCGCGTCGGGGCATAGACGATCGCCGCTCCGCGCAACCCCCCCGGGCCGCCGAGCGCTTCGTCGAGCTGGGCGTCGACCGCGCGGTCGCGCTCGCGCTCGGACGGCACGAGCCGCGCGCGCAGCGCCAGATTCGGGCGCGCGAAGCCCTGCAGGAGCTGCGGCGTGTCCGCGCCGAGGCCCAGGCGCACCAGGATCTCGTCGCGCACCACCGGCGTCGCGGTGGCGGTGCAGGCCAGCACGAAGCGCGGCTTCAGCTCGGCCAGGAGCCCGCCGATCTGCAGGTACTCGGGACGGAAGTCGTGACCCCATTCGCTGATGCAGTGGGCCTCGTCGACCGCCACGAGGGGTGCTTTGAGCTCGAGCGCGAGCGCGCGAAAACCCGGATACGCGAGGCGCTCGGGTGCGACGTAAGCGAGCTTGAAGGCGCCCCGGCGCAGCCCCGCGAGCCGCTCGCGCATCGCGTCGGCCGGCAGCGTCGCGGCCAGGAAGGTGGCGGGTACGCCGCGCGCTTCGAGCGCCTGCACCTGGTCCTGCATCAGCGAGACGAGCGGCGAGATGACGAGGCTGGTGCCGGGCAGCAGGCTCGCCGGAAGCTGGTAGGTGAGGCTCTTGCCTCCGCCCGTCGGAGCGACCTGGAGCAGGCGGCCGCGCGCGAGGAGGGCGAGGATCGCCTCGCGCTGGCCCGGCCGAAAGGCCTGGTAGCCGAGACGCTCGAGCCCTGCGTCCAGATCCAGCTCGCTCACGGCCTCTGATCATAAGGGCCCGACAGGGCGGGAGAGGACCGGATCGGCTACTCTCTTTCGATGCGGCGCTGGCTCGCGACGGTCCTGGTTCTCGCCGGCGCCGCGGGCGCCCTGGGGCAGGACGGCTCCTCTTTGTTCGCGCCCAGCCTGCCCCCGGGCGTCGTCGACGTCTCGCGCTGGCAGGTCGTGACCGGCAGCTTCGAGACCGAGACCGAGCGCGGCTCCTACCTCTTCTACGTCAACCCCGCGCGCAGCGGGCTCTACCAGCTCATGCGCTACCGGGTGGAGCTGCGGGGCGGCGCGAGCCTCGAGGAGCAGGGACGCGGCGCCGCCGAGCGTGTCGCGTTCATCCCGCGGCCCGGCGTTCGCGAGCCGATGCTCTGCTGGGAGCGGATCGCCGGCGCGGTGCCGGCCTGGAGGGAAGTCGCCGCCGGATCGAGCGCGTACCGGCTGGAGATGAGCGTGCTCATCCGCGTGCTGGCCGTCCACCGCGCCGCCCGCACGGGAGCGCAATAACTACGAGCGAACTCCCGGCGCCTCGTGGCCGGTGCGCGCGACGTACTCGACGTACGACCCCGGGTAGAGGTGCGGCTCGGGGTCCGTGCCGGTCTCGCCGCCGAGCTCGAGCACGCGGTTGCTCAGCCCGCGCAGGAACGTACGGTCGTGCGAGACGAACAGCATCGTGCCCTCGAACTGCGCGAGCGCCTCCACCAGCATCTCCTTGGTGGCGAGGTCGAGGTGGTTCGTCGGCTCGTCGAGCACGAGGAAGTTCGGCGGGTCGTAGAGCATCCGCGCCATCACCAGCCGCGACTTCTCGCCGCCCGAGAGCGCGCGGATTCGCTTGTCCGTCTCGTCGCCCGAGAACTGGAAAGCGCCCAGCAGGTTGCGCAGCGCTCCCACGCTCTCGTGCGGAAAGTCGGACTGGATCTGCTCCCAGACCGTGAGCGACGGGTCGAGCAGGTCCAGCGCCTGCTGCGCGAAGTAGCCGAGCTTGAGGCTGGCGCCGAGCCTGACCTCGCCCGCGTCGGGCGCGAGGGCGCCGGCCACCATGCGGAGCAGCGTCGTCTTGCCCGCGCCGTTCTTCCCCATCACGCACCAGCGCTCGCCGCGGCGGATGGTCAGGCTGAGCCCGTCGTGCACGACGCGTGAGCCGTAGCGCTTGCCCACGCCCGCGAGTGTTGCCACCTCCTCGCCCGAGCGGGGCGGGCGGCGGAAGTCGAAGCGCACCACCTGCCGCTTCTTCGGCAGCTCGATCCGCTCGATCTTCTCGAGCGCCTTCACGCGGCTCTGGACCTGGGCGGCCTTCGCCGCGTGGGCCGAGAAGCGCTCGATGAAGCGGTTCTCCTTGGCGAGCATCGCCTGCTGGCGCGCGTAGGCGGCCTCGCGGTTCTGGTCGCGCTGCGCCCGCTCGCGCTCGTAGAAGTCGTAGTTGCCCGAGTAGGCGGTGATCTCGCCGTCGTCGATCTCGGCGACGCGGGTCACGATCCGGTTCATGAACTCGCGGTCGTGCGAGGTCATGAAGAGCGCCCCCGGGTAGGCCTTGATGAAGCCCTCGAGCCACAGGATCGACTCGATGTCGAGGTGGTTCGTGGGCTCGTCCATCAGCAGCACGTCGTGCCGGCCCAGCAGCACGCGCGCCATCGCCACGCGCATCTTCCAGCCGCCCGACAGCGCGCCCACGTCAAGGGCGACGCGCTCGTCGTCGAAGCCGAGCCCGTGGAGCACCTCGCGCGCCCGGGCCTCGAGCGCGTAGCCGCCCTTGTGGTCGTACTCCTGCTGCACCTCGCCGAAGCGCGCCAGGATCTCGTTGAGCTCGCCCTGCCGCGCGGGGTCGCTCATCGCCTGCTGGAGCGCCTCCAGCTCGTGGTGCAGCTCGCCGAGGCGGCCGCTGCCGGCGATGGCCTCGTCCAGCACCGAGCGACCTTTCATCTCCTCGACGTCCTGGCGGAAGTAGCCGATCGTGAGCTTCTTCGGGACGGACACCTCGCCCTCGTCGGGCGCCTCCTCGCCGACGATCATGCGGAAGAGTGTCGTCTTGCCGGCTCCGTTCGGGCCGACGAGGCCGACCTTCTCCCCCGGGTTGAGCTGGAAGGACGCCTCGACGAAGAGCACCTGGCGGCCGTACTGCTTGCCGATGCGAGTGAAGGAGATCATGGCAAAGGGACGAGGGTAGCACGCTCGGTACGTCTATAATCCGTACTGATGACGACGCCGCAGGCCCGGACGGCGCCCGCGGATTCGCGTCTGCACGCCGACATCGAGGAGGTGAAGCGCATCGTTCTCGAGGGGCTCGGCTCGCATCCCGCACGAGTGTGGCTGTTCGGATCGCGCGCTCAAGGGTCGGGCGGCAGGGCCTCGGACATCGACGTGGCCATCCTTCCTCTCGAGCCGCTGCCCGCCGGCACGCTGGCCCGCGTCGAAGAGGCGCTCGAGAACAGCCTGGTCCTCTACGCCGTCGACCTCGTAGACCTGTCCACTGCCGAGCCGGCGCTCCGGGAGCGCGTGGAGCGAGACGGGATCCCGTGGACGAGCTGAGCCGGCGCCTGGCGCTCGCGCGCCGCGCGCTCGCCACGTTGCGCGAGGTCCTCGCCGAGCCAAAGACGGCCATTACGCGCGATGCGTCGATCCAACGCTTCGAGTACAGCTTCGAGACGACGTGGAAGGCGGCTCAGCGCCACCTGCGCGACGCCGAAGGCCTCGATCCCGGGTCTCCGGCGAGCGTCGTCCGAGCCGGTCCGCGGTAAGGGCGACGTCTATCCGGCGGCGAGCGGGTTCGCGTAGCGCCTCGTGCGCTAGACTCCGGCCCGATGGCCATCGCTCGCTCCGTCTACGAGACCGGCAAGGGGCGGCTCTGCCCGAAGTGCGGCTGGCCGGCCGACGACTGCCGCTGCTCCAAGGCGGCCGAAGAGACGGTCCCGCTCAAGCTGCGCTGCGTGCTGCGGCTCGAGAAGAAGGGCCGCGGCGGCAAGAGCGTGACTGTCGTCGCCGACCTGCCGCGCAACGACGCCTTCCTGGCGGCGCTCGCGGCCGAGCTCAAGCGCGCCTGCGGCACAGGCGGCACCGCGGCGGACGGAGCCGTCGAGATCCAGGGCGACCAGCGCGAGCGCCTGCGGCCGCTGCTCGCGGCGAAAGGCTGGACGGTCCGCGGCTGACACGCGCCGTCGGCAGCCGCGCGGCTGCAGATAAGATCAGCAGACCCTATGCGACTCCCCCAGCGTTTCCGCCTGCCCTTCCTGCGGCTCTTCCTCCTGCTTGCGCTCTCTTCCGCAGCGGCCCGTGCCGCCGACGTCGCTTCGCCACCGGTCGACCGCGAGCTCGCCCGCGCGGTCTTCCAGCAGCTCATCGAGATCAACACGACGGATTCCTCCGGCAACTGCACCGAGGCCGCCAAGGCCATGGCCGCCCGGCTCGAGAGCGCGGGCTTGCCCGGCGCGGACGTACAGGTGCTGGGCCCGGATCCGCGCAAGGGCAACCTCGTCGCGCGCCTCCGCGGCACGGGACGGCTCGCTCCGCTGCTGCTCCTCGCCCACCTCGACGTGGTCGAGGCGCGGCGCGAGGACTGGTCGTTCGATCCCTTCGTCTTCCGCGAGGAGGGCGGCTACTTCTACGGCCGCGGCACGAGCGACGACAAGGCGATGGCCGCGATCTTCGTCGCCAACCTGGCACGCTACCTGCGAGAAGGCTTCCGGCCCGACCGCGACATCGTCCTCGCCTTGACCGCGGACGAGGAAGGCGGGCGCTTCAACGGGGTCGAATGGCTGGTCGCGAACCACCGCGAGCTCATCCAGGCCGAGTTCGGGCTCAACGAGGGCGGCGGCGGCGAGATGAAGGACGGCCGCCGCGTCGCCAACACGGTGCAGGCGAGCGAGAAGGTCTTCCAGAGCTTCCGGCTCGAGGTGAAGAACCCCGGAGGCCACAGCTCCCTGCCCGTCCCCGACAACGCGATCTACCGCCTGGCGGAGGGGCTCACGCGGCTCGCGCGCTACCGGTTCCCCGTGCGGCTCAACCCGGTCACGCGCCTCTTCTTCGAGCGCTCCGCCGCGACCGTGCCCGAGCCCGAGGCCTCCGACCGCCGCGCCGTCGCCAAGGACCCGCCGGATCGGGCCGCCGCCGAGCGGCTCTCCGCGATGCCCTACCTGAACGCGCGGCTGCGGACGACGTGCGTGCCGACGCTCCTCGAAGGCGGCCACGCAGAGAACGCGCTGCCCCAGACGGCTCGAGCCACCGTCAACTGCCGAATACTTCCCGACGAGAAGCCGGAGGACGTGAGAGCGGCGCTCGTGGCGGCGCTCGCCGACGACAAGATCTCGGTCACCCCGGTGGCGCCGGCCAAGCCCAGCCCGCCGTCGCCTCCGACCGCGGCGATCCTCGCGCCGATCGAGCGGATCACGTCCTCGATGTGGCCGGGCGTTCCCGTGATCCCGACCATGAGCTCGGGAGCGACGGACGCCCTCTACCTGCGGGGAGCGGGCATCCCGGTCTACGGAGTCGACGGGATCTTCGACGACGTGGACGACGTGCGCGCCCACGGCCGGGACGAGCGCCTGCGGGTGACCTCGTTCTACGAAGGGCAGGAGTTCCTCTACCGGCTGGTGAAGGCCTTGTCGTCCCAGGAGGGAGCGGGACCGGTCGCGAAACTCCGCTGAGCCGGGAAGCAAAGCCGGCCCGTCGGCGTTCTGAGCGCATAAGGACTGCAGCGAATTAAGCGGCCGTCGGTCCGAGGCCTTGGACAGTCGTCGTTCGCATGCCGCCGCGGCCGTCGATGAAAGTCGATAATGAATTGCAATTTCGGGATGGCGTAAACAAGAATCTGGGGTTAGTCGCCTCCTTGGAGAAGGTTCGGTCGGGCGGGTCCGCGCGAGCGGGCCGGTCGCCCTCTTTTCGCGGGAGGCTTCCAAGGAGGAGAGTCCCTCATGAAGCGTCGCGAATTCACGAAGGTGGTGGGAGCGGTTGCCGCGGGTCTGGCGGCCGGCTCGGTGCTCCGCGCGGACGAAAAGCCCGCGGACAAGGCCGACAAGCACGTCTGTAAAGGCCAGAACTCGTGTAAAGGCAAGGGTGGCTGCAAGACCGGCGACAACGGCTGCGCCGGCAAGAACTCCTGCAAGGGCAAGGGCGGCTGTGCCTCCGCGGAAGCCAAGCACTCCTGCAAGGGTTCGAACTCGTGCAAGGGCATGGGCGGCTGCAAGACCGGCGACAACGGCTGCGCCGGCAAGAACTCCTGCAAGGGCAAGGGCGGCTGCGCCGTCCCGCCGGAGCCCAAGAAGCCGTAGCGACCAGAAGCGCACAGTGAGCGGACCGCGGAGGCCTGGCAGCCTCCGCGGTCCCGACGTACGCTTCCCTCATGAACCGCTTCGGCCTGCCCCAGCTCGGCGTGGGCATCGGCCTGCGCACGGTCCACTTCGGAGAGATCCTCGCGGGCAGGCCCGCGCTCGACTGGTTCGAGGTGCTCTCCGAGAACTTCCTCGACACCGGCGGACGCCCGCTCTTCGTCCTCGACCGCGTTGCCGAGCGCTACCCGGTGGCGCTGCACGGCGTGTCGCTGTCGGTGGGCAGCACCGACCCGCTCGACCGCGCCTACCTCCGCAAGCTGAAGGCGCTCGCCGCGCGGACACGGGCGCACTGGGTCTCGGACCACCTGTGCTGGACGGGTGTCGTCGGACGCAACACGCACGACCTGCTGCCGCTGCCGTACGACGCCGCGACGCTGCGCCACGTCGCGCGGCGCGTGAAGCAGGTCCAGGACGAGCTCGAGCGCCCGCTCGTGCTCGAGAACCCCTCGACCTACCTCGAGTACGCGCGCTCCTCGATGAGCGAGTGGGAGTTCCTGACCGAGCTCTGCGAGGCGACCGGCTGCGGCCTGCTGCTCGACGTGAACAACGTCTACGTGAGCGCCTACAACCACGGCTTCGACCCGCGTCGCTACGTCGACGGCATCCCGGCGGACCGGGTGGTGCAGGTCCACCTCGCCGGGCATACGAACGTGGGCACGCACATCCTCGACACGCACAGCGGCCGGGCGATCGCGCCGGTCTGGAAGCTCTACGAGCGGCTCCTCGCCCGCACCGGGCCGGTCTCGACGCTCTTCGAGTGGGACGCGGACATCCCGCCGCTCGCCACCGTGGTTCGCGAAGCGGCGAAGGCGCGTCGCTTCCTTCCCACCGCGAAGGCCACCGGCACACATGGCGCCTGAGCTGGCGCTCGGCGGGCTGCAGCGCTGGCTGCAGGCCGTGATCGAGGCGCCCGGCTCCGTGAACGCGGCGTTGCGCACGCCGGAGGCGGCTCGCCTCGTGCGCCCGGGCCGGACGCGCGACGTCGTGCTCCCCTCGCACCGCGGGCTCCGGGCGGCCGAGCGCGTGGGCATCTACCAGGGGATGTACCTGCCGCGGATGCAGGAAGCGCTCGAGTCGGACTTCGCGGGGCTCGCCCACTTCCTCGGCCACGCCCGGTGGACGCTGCTCGTCCGGAGGTATCTCACCGCCCATCCCTCGCGCAGCTACACGCTCAACGAGCTCGGACGGCGTCTGCCCGAGTTCGTGCGTGCGTCAGGCCTGCCGCGCGCCGCCTACTGCCACGACCTGGCGCGGCTCGAGTGGACCGTGAGCCAGGTGTTCGATGCCCCCGAATCGCCTCGGCTCGCGGGAGTGGACATCGCCGCGCTCGGACCCCGGCGGCTCGAACGCGCGAGGCTCGTCCCCGCGGCCGCGCTCCGCCTGCTCGTGCTCGCCTACGACGCGGGCGCCTACCTCGACAGCCTGAAGGGCGAGACGCACCGCCACCCGCCGCTGCGCCGCGAGCGCACGCGCCTCGTCGTCTACCGCCGCAACTACGCCGTGATGCGGCGCGACCTGGACGCCGCGGCGTACGCCCTGCTCGAAGATCTAGTGGCCGGCCTCACACTCGGCCGCGCTCTCGAGCGCGCGCTCCGGCGCCGCGGCGCCGCCCGGCTCGCGGGAGCCGAAGCGGCCTTCCGGCTGTTCCGCGAGTGGGCGGCGATGGGGCTGTTCCAGGCGGTCCTGACCGGGCGCGCCACTACGGATGCGCGACGCGGTTCGCCGGGACGATCTGGGGCTGGAACGCGAAGACCTCGCGGCTAGACGGGTCGACCAGCACCTTCACCCAGTTGACGTCGTTCGTCCCGTTGCCTGCGTTGTCGCCGAAGGTCTCGAGCCGCGTGAAGTTCTCGAGCCGGCGGCCGCTTCCGTCGAAGAACGGCTTGTCGATCCGGAAGGTGTGCGTGTCCCCGTGCACGTAGACCACCGGCTTCTGGAACGCGATCACCTCCTTGCGCAGCGCCTTCAGGAAGTCGATGAAGCCGTCGGGCTTGGCGTCGAGCTGCGTGAGCGTCACCGGGTCGCGCGGAGACGCGTCGTTCTCGAAGGGGTGCCAGCCGGGATTGGCCTGGGAGATGATCATCACGGCGGCCGAGTGTCGCCGCTTGGCGACCGCGAACGTCTCCTGCAGCCACGCGATGTTCGCGGCGTTCCTGGCCGCCCACTCCAGTGGATCGGGCGCCGTGTCGCACAGGTTGTTGCAGGAGCCCTGGATGTCGAGCGTCACGTAGGTGACCCCGCCGGCGTGCCAGCGGCGGTTCTCGACGCAGGCAACGCTGCCGGACGTGCCAAGGCACAGCGGCTCCTGCTGCACGACCATGGGAATGCGGCGCTGCCCGAGCGAGCGGGCGTCGGAGAAGAACACCTCGCGCTCGTGCTCGAGCCGCTCGAGCGAGTTGAATCCGCCGTTCGACGGCCGGTCGCAGTCCGTCCAGTCGTTGTCGCCGGGCGTCAGGATCACGGGCGCCCGCAGCGCCCCGAAGAAGCCCTGCGCCTGGACGTAGAGCGCGTCGACACAGGTGGTCGGCGTGAGCGAGCCCACGGTGCCGTTGCCGCCCTTCAGGTCTCCGTCGTGGACGGTGAACCTGAGCTGCTGGCGGTTCATGTCCGCGATCAGGTTGGGAACGCCAACCAGCGCCTGGACGTCCGAATAGGGCAGGTCGCCCCAGAGACCGATCGCGTAGCCTTCCCGCGCGTCGTCGCCGTCGTCACGGCGCCCGTCCGCCCCCGCCACGACGGCCATCGAGGTCGCGACGACCAGCACAGAGAACCTCATCGATTTCATGTCTTCCCTCCGGGACGCCGCACTCTAGGCGTGCGGGCATTCGGCTGTAGCGACGGCGGTGTGACTTCGCGTCGACGAAGCGTGGCGCGTGGCCGGCTTGACTCCTGAAGCCGGCTTCCTAGACTGCGGTCCTGCGCACACCTCTGGCCCTGACGCCGCGCTGGCCGCTGCTGCTGTCGGCCGGCGTGTTCCTGGCGTCGCTGCTGATCGCCCTGCGCGCGGCGCTGTCGTGGACGGACGGCCGCCTCGTCTACGCTCTCGACGACACCTACATCCACATGGCCGTGGCCCGGAACTTCGCGAGCCACGGCGTCTGGGGCTGCACGCCCTACCACTTCTCGTCCTCGTCGTCGTCGCTGCTGTGGACGTTCGGGCTAGGTGTCGCCTACTGGGTGTCGCGCGTGCGCGACTGGACGCCCTTCGCGCTGAACGTCGTGTTCGCGCTCGCCGCGCTCGCGGTCGCCGACGCCGCGCTTCGCCGCTTCGGCGCCTCGCCGCTCATGCGTGCCGCCGCGCTCGTGGGGCTGGTGGTCGCCTTTCCACTCCCCGGGATGGTGCTGCTCGGAATGGAGCACATCCTCCATCTGCTGCTCACGATCGCCTTCGCGGCGACGGCGGTGCTCGCGCTCGCTACCCCCGCGCAGGAACCTCGGGTCGAATGGCAGGCCACGCTCGTCCAGTGCGCGCTCGCCGCGCTCGTCGCCGGCTCGCGCTACGAGGGCTTCTTCCTGGTCGGCCTCGTGTGCCTCGCCTTCCTGGCGCGCCGAGAGCTCGCGCGCGCCGTCGCGATCGGCCTTGCCGCGCTGCTGCCGGTCGCGGCCTTCGGCGCGGTCTCGGTCGCGAACGGCTCGTACTTCCTGCCGAATCCGCTGATGGTCAAGGCTGTCGGCGAGAACGCCGGGGCGCTCGCGGCGCTGCTGAAGCCGTTCGGCAGCGAGGACCTCGCCTTCTTCCGGAACAACCGCGCGATGCCGATCCTCCTCGGGCTGACGCTCCTCGGAGCGCTCGCGCAGTGGCGAGCGCACCGCCAGCTCGCGCGGCCGTCGGTGCTGATGCCGCTGCTGCTCGCGGGCATGATCCTGCTGCACGGCCACTTCGTGTTCTCGCCGCTCTACTGGGCGTACCGCTACGACGCCTACCTCGTGGGCTTCGGGCTGTTCGTGGCGGCCGTCGTGCTCGCCGACCTGCCCGGCTCCTGGCGCTTCGGCCGCGGCGCGGCGCCGGCTCTCGCGCTCGCCCTGCTGGTGCCTCTCGTCGCCGACGTCCGCGAAGGCTTTTTCCCGGCGGCCGAGGTCGAGGGAGTCCGGAACACCTACCTCGAGGAGTACCAGACCGCCGAGTTCATCCGGCTCTACTACCCGACGGACGCCGTGATCGTGAACGACCTCGGCGCGGTCACGTACTACACCGAGGCGCGCATCCTCGACCTGGTCGGGCTCGGCGACATCGAGCCCGTCCGGATCATGCGGCACGCGACCTACACGAGCCGCGACGTGACGGCCTGGACGGCGCCCTACCGCCCCAAGGCCGCGATCCTGCAGCTCGGCTGGGGCGTCGTCGGCCCGCTCATCCCTCCCGAGTGGGTGAGGGTCGCGGTCGTCGAGGTGCCGCCGCACCGCCACCGCGTGGGCTTCTTCGCGGTGGACCCGAAGGAGGCCTGGGCGCTGCGCGCGAGCGTCGAGCAGCACTTCCAGAACCTCGCCCCCAGGCTCGGCTACCGGGTCAAGCTGCTGCCGCCCGAGGAGCTCGCGGCCGTCGCCGCACCGCCGCCGGTCGCGCCGCTCGTGGAAGCGGCCGCTCGAACGCCGCAGCCCTAGCGGAGGCCGCCCGCGGCTCCAGCCAGCCGCAGCGTCAGCGCTCCACGGAGACGACCGTCAGCGACTTCGGCTGCAGCGCGAGCGTGAGCCTGCCGCCCTGCGCCTTCGCCGCGACCGGCCTCGGAGCGACGGCGCCGGGTGCCTCGAAGCTGTTGACGCTGTCCACCGTCGCGGCCGTCAGCGTCTCGCCAGCCGCCGACCGGGCGGCGACACCGCCGAGCGCCACCTCGACCTCGACGCCTTGCGTCGCGTCGAGGTTGGTGACGGCGAGCCACAGCGTGCCGGCCGTGTCCCTGGCCGCGATCGCGTCCAGGCGCGGCAGGCGGATCTCGCCCTGGACGTAGCTGCCGGCGTCGAAGCTCACCGGAACGAAGCTCGCGTCCTGGAACGGCAGGTACATGCGGAACACGTGGTAGGTCGGCGTCAGCACCATCTTTTCCTGCTCCGTCATCACCATCGCCTGCAGGACGTTCACCATCTGGG
Source organism: uncultured Acidobacteriota bacterium (assembly GCA_963740655.1). Lineage (GTDB taxonomy): Bacteria > Acidobacteriota > Vicinamibacteria > Fen-336 > Fen-336 > DATBSL01. The sequence goes on along the minus strand of CAVUFF010000004.1, from coordinate 195,947 downwards.
CGATGTTGGCCATGCGGACGCGGTCGGCGTGGCGCGCGAAGATGTTGAGGTTGAGCGCGGCCAGGATGGCGTCGCGCAGGCTGTTCTGCTGCACCAGGAAGCCGGGGTTGGAGCCGGCGAGCGGCGCGTACCAGGCGCCCCACTCGTCGACGACGAGAGCGATCTTCTTCTGCGGGTCGTACCTGTCCATGATCGCCGAGTGCGTGGCGATGAGCGGATCCATCTCCAGCGTGGACTTGAGGATCTGTGCGTACTCGGCTTCGCCGAACCCTGTCGATTTGTAGGCCGGCGGCCACTTCACGACGGTGTAGTTGTGGAGCGACAGCCCGTCGATGTCCCAGCTCCACGTGTGGTCCTTCCACGCCTTCATCACCACCTCGGTCCATTCGGTCCAGCGCGGCCCGTCGCCGCCGGGGCCCACGGCGATCTTGAGCATGCGCCGCGCGTCCTTCTGCTCGGGATGGAAGCTCCTCACGAAGCGGCTGTAGGCCTTGAGCTGGCTCAGGTAGTAGTCGGGCGTCATGTTGCCGCCGCAGTCCCAGCTCTCGTTGCCGATGCCGAGGTACGGGACCTCGTACGGAGCCGGGTGGCCGTTGGCGGCGCGCTCCGCGGCCAGCGTCGTCTGCAGCGGTGTCGTCAGGTACTCGAGCCACTCCGCGGCCTCTTGCGGGGTGCCCGAGCCGACGTTGACGCTCAGGTACGCACGGCTGCCGATCTGGTCGAGGAAGTCCATGAACTCGTGCGTGCCGAAGCTGTTGGGCTCCGTGACGCCGCCCCAGTTGGGGTTGAGGGTGACCGTGCGGCGCGGGCCGACGCCCTTGCGCCAGTGGTACTCGTCCGCGAAGCAGCCGCCCGGCCAGCGCACGTTGGGGACCTTGAGCGCCTTGAGCGCGGCCACGACGTCGTTGCGGATGCCGCGGGTGTTGGGGATCGTCGAGTCCGGGCCGACCCAGACGCCTTCGTAGACGCCGTGGCCGAGGTGCTCGGCGAACTGGCCGAAGATGTTGCGGTCGATCCTCGCGCCCGTCCGGGACGCGTCGATCGACAGCGCGACTTTCTCCGCGCTCAGCGCGGGAGCGGCCAGGGACACTCCCGCCACCACGCAGGCGAGCTGCCGCCCGAAGCGGGAGAGCCGGACGCGGACAAGAGCCATAGGTCTCCTCCAGGAGGAAGCCGCGGGTGTTCGCGGCGCCTCAGATGGTCGCGAGCAGCGTCTCGAGGAACTCGCGGTTCGCGCGCGCGCCCGTGGCCGTCGCCTCCGGCGTGTCGCCTATGGCGCAGCATTCGACCATGATCGGGCCGCCGAAACCGGCCGACTTCAGCACGGCGAAGACACGCGCGAAGTCCACCTTGCCTGCGCCGAACTGGATCATCACCTCGCTCTTCGGCGCGGCGCAGTCCTTCGCGCAGAACCCCGTCACGTGCCGGACGATCGGCTTCAGCTCCTCGACCGGGTCCTTGCCCGTGTAGTAGACGATGTTGCCCGCGTCGTACCAGAGCTTGAAGTTCGGGTGTCCGACCTTCTTCAGGGCCAGCAGGATCTCGTCCGAGGCGCCGCTGCTGCCGCCGTGCGGCTTCATCACTACCTGCACGCCCTTCTCGGCGCCGTACGCCGCTGCGCGAGCCATCGACTGGCAGTAGTTGTCGTACTGCGCCGGCTCGTCGACCCCGAACGTCATGACGAAGCGCAGACCGAGGAACGCCGCGTTGTCGATCTCCTGCTGCAGGCCCCTGACCGTCTCGTCGACCGGGACGTCGTGGCGGCTGCGCAAGGCGCCCATGTTCGCGGCGAGGCCGCTCGCCGCCAGGGCGCGCTTGAGGCCGTCGAGGTATTCGGGGGTTGCGTCGGCCGCGATGAACGGGTCGGCGTTCGTGCGCGTGAGCAGCCCGATCGTCGCGTAGCCCGCGCTCTTGACCGCCTTCAGCGTGTCGTCGAAGCTCCACTTCGTCCACGGCCGATTCATGCAGCCGATCGGCCAGCGCGCGGCGGGGTCCGTTGCGGCCAGGAGCGACGGCGCGTCGGCCAGGAGCGCCGTTGCCGCCAGGAGCGAGCTGCCTTCACGAATGAACTGCCGCCTCGTCCGCTCCATCGTTGCCTCCCGTCGCGTGACGAGTCTATAGCACCTCCTCTCCGGCCCCCGACCGGAGTACCTTTGGCTCCCCGTGGAGGGATACATGCCTCGAAGGCTTCCTCTCGCTCTCCCGCTCTGCGCTCTCTGGCTCGCCGCCGCGCAAACGAGCGCCGCGCGCGCCGACGACGACTGGATCGCCACCTGGACCGCGAGCCCGCAGGAGGTGTGGGCGCCGGACTTCCCGGCGGCGGTCAAGGTGCCGCGGAACCTGTGGGGCGAGACGGTGAGACAGGTCGCCCGGGTGAGCGTCGGCGGCCGGCGCGTTCGTGTCGTGCTCTCGAACGAGTGCGGCCGCTGGCCGTTCAAGGTCGGCGCGGCGCAGATCGCGAAGAGCGACACGGGATCGGCGATCGTGGCCGGCTCGGGCCGGCCGCTCACCTTCGCCGGCCGGACGTCGATCGTGATCCCGCCCGGCGCGCCCGTGGTCAGCGACCCCGTGGAGCTCTCGCTGGCGCCGCTCGCGTCCGTCGCCGTGAGCGTCTTCGCGCCGGACGTGACCCCCGTGGGTACGTTTCACTTCGACGCGCGCCAGACTGCGTACGTCGTCGCCGGCGACAAGACGGCCGAGCGCGACTTCAAGGCCGATTCCACGGTCACGGCCCGGATCCTGCTGAGCGAGATCCTGGTCGACGCTCCCGAAGGCGCCCGCGCGGTCGTGGCGTTCGGCGACTCGATCACGGACGGCGACGGGTCGACGAACGACGGCAACCGGCGCTGGCCCGACGTGCTCGCACGGCGACTCGTCGACGCGGGCGGCCCGCCGGTCGCGGTGTTGAACGAGGGCATCTCCGGCGCGAGGGTGCTGAGGGACCGGATGGGCCAGAGCGCGCTGGCGCGCTTCGACCGCGACGTCCTGCGGCACCGGCACGCCGACACCGTGATCCTGATGATGGGCATCAACGACATCGGCTGGCCGGACAGCGTCCTCGAGCCGAACGCTCCCGCGCCCTCGGCGGAGGACGTCGTCGCCGGCTACGAGCAGCTGATCGCTCGCGCGCACCTGCACGGCTTCCGCGTCATCGGCGCTACGCTGACGCCGTTCGCGGACACCTTCGAGGGCTCTCCACTCGCCGGCTACTACACCGCGGCGAAGGAGACGAAGCGCCAGGCCGTGAACAAGTGGATCCGCGCGAGCGGAGCCTTCGACGGAATCCTCGACTTCGACGCGCTGCTGCGCGATCCCGAGCGCCCGTCCTTTCTCAAGGCGGCCTACGACTCGGGCGATCACCTGCATCCGAACGACGCCGGTTACGAGGCGATGGCGACGTCGATCGATCTGAAGCTGCTGACTCGCGCCCGCCGCTGAGGTTTCGACCTCAGCGGCAGCCGTCTGTGGCGCACAGGCTGCGGGCGAAGAACGTCAGGACGTGGTTCTGGAAGCGATCCGCCACCCGGCTCGTGTGAGTCCCCGGGTAGATCTCGAAGCTGTTCGGGATCCCGTACGTGTCGAGTCGCTCGTGCAGCCGCGCGGCGTCGGCGCGCAGCCCGTCCTGGTCGCCGACGTCGATCGCGATCGCGCGATACCGCCGCAGCTCGCCTACGTACTGGTCCACGAAGGCGAGCGGCGCGTTCGCGGCCCACCTGGCGAGGACGTCCGGCTGCGGCACGCCGTCCTTCGTGGGCAGGTCGAGGTAGAGCGGCGGGTTGTGCGGGTTGGGCGACCAGGCCGCGGCCGTGGCGAGCTGCGCACGGGTGAAGAACGGCAGGCTCGCGCCGTCGGCGGGCGACTTCATGGCCAAGGCCGCCTTCTCGAGATCCGCGCTCGCCGGACCGCCGGCGCGAGGCGCGAGGCAGCACGGGCTCATGACGTACAGGCTCCCGAACACGTCGGCGTGCTTCATGCCGATGCGGCTGGCACCGTAGCCGCCCATCGAGTGCCCCACGAGACCACGGCTGGCGCGCGCGGGGATCGTACGGTAGTGGGCGTCGACGTAGGCGACCAGGTCGCGGGCGACGAAGCGCTCGAAGTCGCCCGTGGTCACGGAGCTCGAGTACATCGAGCCGTTGTGCGCCGTCTTCGAGTCGGGCAGCACGACGATCATCTCGGCGGCGCCCGAGGCGAAGGCGCCCTCGATCGTCTGCGGCACGTGGATCTCGTGGGTCCACTGCTCGGCGCCGATCGAGTAGCCGTGAAGGGCGTACACGACGGGATAGCGCCGCTTCGGCTCCTTCGCGTAGCTGGGCGGCAGGAAGACGAACACGTCGCGATCCGCGGCATCGCCTTCCAGGTTGCCCTCCAGGGACGCACCGTGGACCTCGATGCGCTCGACGGCGACCGGCTTCGCGCCCGGGACTACGGGCGGCACCTCCGTCTGCACCTGTGCCGCGAGCCCCGGCAGCGAGAGCGCGCTCGCCGCGAGCGTCGTCAGCAGAAGCCGTCTGGTCACGTCATTGGATCTTGCCATGGGACCAATGATATGTAGCTCATCGCTCGTTTGGATCGGCAGCGCGCTCGGCTCGGCCGGCGCAGGGAGGCCATGAGATGTCGAGACGGAGTTTCCTCGGCGGTCTCGGAGCGACGGGCGGCGTCCTGGGCTTGCCCGGCCTGGCCCGCGCGATCCAGGAGACGAGCTCGCCCTATCGTCGTCCGAAGCTGAAGATCACCGACGTGCGCACGGCGCAGGTGCTGGCGCACGGCCACCAGGTGCACATCCGCGTCTACACCGACCAGGGCCTGATCGGGCAGGGCGAGGCGACCGACGCCGCGGTCGGCTCGCCGCCGCTCATCAACGGGCCCCTCAAGCGCATCCTGGTCGGACAGGACCCGCTCAACGTGGACGCGCTCTTCGAGCGCATGCGCACGCTTCGGCATCTTCGCGGGCGCGCAGGCCGGCCAGTACGTCACGGCGCTCACCGGCGTCGAGATCGCGCTCTGGGACCTGGCGGGCAAGGCGCTGGGGCTGCCGGTCTACCAGCTGCTCGGCGGCAAGATGCGGGACAAGGTGCGCGTCTACTGCGACTCGCAGACGGAGGACCCGAACGACCCGAAGGCGAAGGAGAAGCTCGCCGGCATCCGCGACATGGGCTTCACCGCGGTCAAGATCGACATCGACGAGCGCGAGCGACCCGAGCCGCTGGGACATGGTGAACTGGACGGCCAGCAACGCCGAGATCGACACCATGATGGGCAAGATCCGCTTCGTCCGCGAGTTCTTCCCGAAGCGCGTCGACCTCGCGGTGGACATGCACGGCCGCTACGACATGACGACGGGCAAGCGCGTGGCGAAGGAGGCCGAGCCCTTCAAGCTGCTCTGGCTGGAAGAGCCGGTGCCGGCCGGAGAACGTGGACGCGATGCGCGACATCCGCGAGTCGACCACGACGCCCATCTGCTGCGGCGAGAACCTCTACCTGCGGCACGGCTTCCGCGAGCTGCTCGAGAAGCGGGCCGCGGACATCATCATGCCCGACATCCAGAAGTGCGGCGGCCTGCTCGAGGCGCGCAGGATCGCGGACATGGCGCACACCTACTACGTGCCGTTCGCCCCGCACTGCGTCGTCTCGCCGATCGGGATGATGGCGTCGGCGCACGTCTGCGCGGCGGTGCCCAACTTCCTCGTGCTCGAGTGGCACTGGATCCAGCGCCTCGAGCTGTGGAAGAGCTTCGTCAAGGAAGGCGAGATCATCGACAAGGGCTGGATCAACCTGCCCGAGCGTCCGGGAATCGGCGTCGAGATGAACGAGGAGGCGGCGCGCAAGGCCCAGATCAAGGGCACGCCCTGGTTCGAGCCCGCGGGCTGAGCCGGCTAGCGCTTCGCCTTGATCTCGGCCAGCCGCCTCGCCAGGTAGTCCTCGTACTCCTTCTTGAGGGCCGGGTCGGTCGGGGACCCGTAGATCTCTTGCGACTTGTACCTGCCCTCGTCGAACTTCTTCTTCGTCCACTCGTCGTGGATGTGCGTGACGTCGGCCTGGTCGAGGATCGTCTCGACGAGGGACGGAGGAACGAAGTAGACGCCCTCGCGATCGCCGAACACGAGGTCGCCCGGGTTCACGGTGGCGTCGCCGATGCGGATCGGGACGTTGATGCCCGTGAGCATCACGTCGCGGATCGGCGTCGGGTGCGCGTGGCGGAAGTAGGCCGGCATCTGGATCGGCACGAGGCCTTCGAGGTCGCGCACCGAGCCGTCCACGACGAGGCCGGCGGAGCGCGTCGCCTTCATGATGTAGTAGAAGAGGTTGTCGCCGACGATCGGGCCGTCGTCCTTCTTCCCGAACATGTCCGCGACGAAGACGTCGCCCGGCTGCAGCTGGTCGATCGCGTACTGGTGGTTGTAGCGCGCGATGCCGGCCTTGGTGGCGTTCGCCGTGAGCGAGCCCATGATGTCGGGGCGCGCGGGCATGAACTGGACGGTGAAGGCGCGGCCGATGAGCTTCATGCCGGGGTGGAGGATCTGGAAGCCGTCCGCCCACTGGTACTTGTAGCCCTTGCCGGGGAGCACCGCCCACACCTCCTCCGCGGAGAGCCCCTTCGCACGCTCGAGCAGGGCGTCGGGGATCTTCGGACGCCCGTCGGGGAATCGCTCGAACGGGCTGTCGGCCGTGATCTCGACGAGCTGCTCGCGCGTCAGCTTGAAGAGCTGCGCGTGGCAGGGAGCGGCGAGAAACGCGAGGAGGGCAGCGGCCAGAGCGTGGCGGACGCGTGGGTTCATGGTCGGCTCCTTCGGGGGTCGGCTCTTGCTACCGACGGGCCGGAGCTTAGCACCGGCCGGGACCGGACCATGGCCAGGAAGCCGCACGCCTCCGCGGCGTAAGATCCGCGGAGTCCCGAGCTCCGGAAGCGGGTTCGAACGAGAGAGGAAGCACGAGCCATGAGACTGCCGATCACTCGACGTGCGTTGCTCCTGGCGGCCGCAGCGATCGCGGTGCCTGCCGTGATCGTGGCCGCGGCCGCCGACAAGAAGGCGGCCGCGGCGCCGGACGACCCGCTCATCGCCGGCTACAAGGCGACCTACCCGGCCTCGGTCTCCGACGCCGTCGAGCTCGTGACCGGCAAGAGCGGCACGATGCGCCACGACATGAAGCTGGTCACGGGCAAGCCCATGGTCGGACGCGCCACGACGGCGCTCGCCAAGCCGGCGCCGCCCGAGGCGGCGACTCCGGCGCTGTCGACCAGGCACTCGGTCGAGATGATCGACGAGGCGAAGCCCGGAGAGGTCGGCGTGATCGTGATGGAGGGAACGCTCGACATCGCCGCGATGGGCAACCTGATGGGCACGACGGCCATCGTGCGGGGCATGGCCGGGATGGTGCTCGACGGCGCGATCCGCGACATCTGGGACATCCGGCGCATGGGCCTCACGGTCTACGCGCGCGCGTCGACTCCCGCCACCGCCGTCGGCCACTACGCGACGGTGGCGAAGAACGTCCCGGTCGAGTGCGCGGGCGTCACGGTGCGGCCGGGCGACATCATCGTCGCCGACGAGGACGGCGTCGTGGTCGTCCCGCAGGAGCGGGCCGAGGAGGTCCTGAAGAAGGCGAAGGAGATCGACGACCGCGAGCGCGGCATGTTCCCGTTCATCAAGCGGGAGAAGTCGCTGCGCAAGGCGATCGAGCTCTTCGGCCGGATCTGAGCGTGGCTGCTTCGCCCGTCGCGCCGAAACTCGTCCCGGCCCTGATCGCCGCGCTCGGCTTCGCCGCTCCGAGCGCGCTCGCGCAGGACCAGCCGCTGAAGCTCAACGACAAGCAGTACTTCGAGAAGCGGGGCCTGAACGTCCTCGTCTTCACGAACGAGTACAACGGCCTGTTCTTCGACGAGAAGACGGCCGGCGTGGAGCTCATCCACCACGGCGTCCGCTCGGCGACCGGTGGCGCCGTCCGCCTGAGCCCGACGCCCGAGCAGTGGGACCAGATCCCGAAGCTGGTCGATCGCAAGGTCGATCGAGAGGCGAACACCGTCGAGGCGAGGCTTCGCTACGAGGCGTTCGACTTCGACTCGCGCCTCGTCGTCTCCCCGGACGGCGCCGGCTTCAAGATCGCCGTGTTCGTCGACAAGCCGGTGCCGGCCGAGCTCGAAGGCCGCGCCGGGCTCAACCTCGAGTTTCGGCCCTCGCAGTACTGGGAGCACACCTACCTGGTCGACGGCAAGGCGGGCATCTTCCCGCGCTACCCGGCCGGCCCGACGGCACCGCTGCCACCCGAGAAGAAGATCCGCCAGTTCGAGGGCTTCTCCACCTTCGACCTCCACGGCCACAAGGACTATATCGAGGCGCTCCCGATCGCCGCCGGGAAGACCCTCGTGCTGGCGCCCGAGGATCCCGAGCGCTTCGTCACGATCCGGTCGCTCGCGGGCGAGCTCTCGCTCTTCGACGGCCGCAACCTCGCCCAGAACGGCTGGTACGTCGTGCGCTCGCTGCTGGCGACGCAGACGACGGGGAAGGTCGCCGAGTGGTACGTCGAGCCGCACACGATCCCGGGCTGGATCCGGGCGCCCGTCATCGGCTTCTCGCAGGTGGGCTACCACCCCTCGCAGCCGAAGCGCGCCGTGATCGAGCTGGACGCAAACGACACGCCGCTCGAGACGGCCTCGCTCGTCGAGGTCCGGCCGGACGGCCGGCAGGTCGAGAAGCTGAAGGCCAGGGCGGAGCCGTGGGGACAGTACCTCCGCTACAACTACGTCGTGGCGGACTTCTCGTCCGTCAGGGACCCGGGGCTCTACTTCATCCAGTACGGGACGCAGAAGACCGGCTCGTTCCCGGTCGCGGCGAACGTCTACGAGCGGGTCTGGCACCCGACGCTCGACGTCTTCTTCCCGGTCCAGATGGACCACATGTTCGTGAACGAGGCCTACCGCGTGTGGCACGGCGTTGCGCACCTGGACGACGCGCTCCAGGCGCCGCTCGCCGAGCGGCACTTCGACGGCTACCGGACGGGCGACGCGACCAACAGTCCCTACAAGCCCGGCGAGCGGATTCCGGGGCTGGCCGTCGGCGGCTGGTTCGACGCGGGCGACTTCGACATCCAGGGCGGCTCGCACGCGGCGACGGTCACGAGCCTCGTGGCGACCTGGGAGGCGTTCCACCCGCAGCACGACCAGACGCTCGTCGACCAGCAGCTCCGCTTCGTCGACATCCACCGGCCGGACGGCAAGCCCGACGTGCTGCAGCAGATCGAGCAGGGCGCGCTGCAGCTCGCGGCCGAGTACCGGACGATCGGCCGCCTGGTGCGCGGCATCGTCGACAGCGAGCTCCACCGCTATCACCACCTCGGCGACGCGTCGACGCAGACCGACAACCTGCTCTACGACCCGTCGCTGCAGCCGTACCAGGTCGAAGGCAACAGGAGCGGCACGCCCGACGACCGCTGGGTCTACACGGAGGCGACGCCGTTCGCGAACGACTCCGGGATCGGGGCTCTCGCCGCGGCCAGCCGGGCGCTGCGGGGGTTCAACGACCCGCTGGCGGCCGAGTGCCTCGCGCTCGCGAAGAAGGCGTACGCGGAGGAGCGGGCGCGGCCCGCGCCGGCGGCGCCGACGACCGGCTTCGGGGCGGGTTTCGGCCAGCTCGCCGAGCTCTCGGCCGCGCTTTCGCTGATGACCGCGACCCGGGAGCAGCCGTACCGCGACCGCTTCGACGAGCTCATCTGGCCCGCCCTCGACAGGAACGCCGGCTTCGCGCTCCAGCCCGCGCTGCGGGCCATCCCCGCGATGGACGCGGCCTATGCGGCGAAGCTGCGGCCGTACGCCCTGAAGTACAAGACCGAGCTCGACGGCATGCTCAAGCAGAATCCCTACGGCGTGCCGATCGGAACCGGCGGCTGGGCCGGCAATGCACAGGTGATCGGCTGGGCGACCACGAACTACTACCTGCACGAGGCCTACCCGGACCTCGTCGGTACCGAGCTCGTCACCCGCGGCCTGGATTACCTCTTCGGCACGCATCCGGCCCACAACCTCTCGTTCGTGTCCGCCGTCGGGAACCGCTCGAAGCACGTGGCCTACGGCAACAACCGCGCGGACTTCACGTTCATCGCGGGCGGCATCGTGCCGGGCGTGCTGGTGCTGAAGCCCGACTATCCCGAGAACATGGACGACTGGCCCTTCCTCTGGGGCGAGAACGAGTACGTGATCGGCATCGGCGCGAGCTACGTCTTCCTCGCGAACGCCGCGCAGGAGCTGCTCGGCAAGTAAACGTGCATCGAGCCGCGCACGTCTACTGCGAGTATCCCAGTGCCCTGAGCCTCTCCTCGCGCTCGGCGTCGGGCGCCACGATGCCGCGGCCGGGGTGGGCGATGACGAGCCAGACGGAGACGCCCGAGGCCGCCGGCGGAGGCGGAGCGAGCGCGGTGCCGAGATCCTCGATGTCGGGGACGAGGAACGGGAGCGTCGGCACCCCCCGCGCTTGCGCCGCCAGGTGGACCTCCGAAGGCCGCAGCCGCCGCCCGCCGTGGGTCCCGTCGACCCAGACCGGCGCGCCGTAGGGGCGCACCACGAACTCGACTTCGGGAGCGCCCGTCCGCGTCTTCAGCACGAGCTCGTGGCCGTCGTCGGCCACGAGAGCCGCGTCCCCCGCGACGAGGCCCACGCGATCGACGATCTCGATCCAGCCCGTCGAACGGAGCCGCAGGTCGTACGCGCCAGCTCCATCCAGCCGCACGCGGTGGTGCAGGTCCGAGGACAGCGATCTCTCGGCCAGGTGTTTCAAGGCTTGTGCCTGCGGCATCCGCGCGGCGTCCAGCGGCTCCTGCTCCCCGGGATCGCGCCGCAGGTCGAAGAAGAGCTCCGCGCTCGCGGGGTGGAAGACGCGCACGTACTTCGCCTCGGACGTGCGGGCGCCGTAGGCCACGTGCTCGAAGAACTTCGTCTCGACGACTGCCGGCCGTTCGGGGCCTGTTGCGCGAAAGCTCTCCTCGAGGGCGCGGCCCGCGATCCCGGCCGGCACGGGCAGGTCCAGGTTCTTCAGGAGCGTCGGCAGGACGTCCACGAGCTGCACTTGTCGCGCGACGCGCCGGCCCGCCTCGCGCCGGCCGGGGTACTTCAGGACGAGGGGAACGCGCACGAGCTCGTCGAAGAGCGTGTTGCCGTGATCCCACAGGCCGTGGTCGAGGAATGCCTCCCCGTGGTCGGCCACGAACACGATCGTCGCCTGCTCGTAGAGCCCCCGCTCCCGCAGCGCCTGGACGAAGCGGCCGAACTCCTGGTCGCCGTACGCGAGCGCACCGTCGTACTGGCCGATCACGCGGTCGCGGTCGGCAGGCTCGACGTCGTCTTTCTCCCTGGAGGCGTCGCGCCCAGGCAGGGGGAAAGGGGGGAACCGCCGGTCGAACGGGGGCGGCGGGCGGTAGGGCTGGTGCGTGTCCATCGTGTGCACGTACAGGAACGTGGGCAGGCCGCGGCGGGCGTCGAGGAACGAGAGCGCGGCGTCGACGAGCTCGTCGGCGCGCCGGCTCGGCTGGGCGCCGTCGAAGTGGTCGAAGCCCTGGTCGAAGTGCATCTCGGCCGCCCCGATCTGCGGGTTCGCGACCACCGCGCCCGTCCCGTAGCCCCCCTGGCGCAGCCTTTCGGCGAGCGTGACGAGGGTCCGGTCGAGCGGGACGCGGAAGAGCACGCAGCCGTGCTCGCGCGGCAGGAGCGACGTGAAGAGCGAGGCGACGGAGGGCTTCGTCCACGGCGCAGCCGCGATCGCCTGGTCGAAGACGACGGCGTCCTGCGCGAAACGCGTGAGCTCGGGCGCCGTGTCGCGCGAATACCCGTAGAGCGGCAGGTGGTCGGCGCGCAGGGTGTCGACGAGGTAGACGACGACCAGCGGGGCCTCGGTGTCGCGTGCCGACGCGATCGTCGGCGTGCCCCAGAAGGCGCGGTCGCGGTCATCCGTCTTCTCGAAGCCCCGCGTCTCCAGGACGACCTCCACGCCCTTGCCGGCGTGGCTGGACAGGTCCGCCTCGAGGGGCACCCAGCCGCGGTCGGCCTCGCGGTTCGCGGGGTCCACGAGACGCGAGAGGACGGTCTCCTCGCGACCGCGGCGACGCACGTTCACCACGAACTCGACGGCGCTCGCGTCCTGGTATCGGCCGGGGATGCCGGCGGCGAGCACGAGCCGGCCGTCCGGGGGCACGTCCGTGACGAAGCGGAAGCGGCTCGGAGGCGCCGCGGGCAGCGACGCCCGCACGACGTTGCGGATGCGCCGGGGCCTGGCGACGCTGGCCCGCGCCTCGTCCGGGGTCAGCCCACCCGCCGAAGCCTCGACGAGCCGCGCCCGCTGCGAACGGATGAGGTCGACAGCTTCCGGTCGCCGGCCGCACGCCACCGCCAGCACGAGGCTCACCCCGCAGATGACGCCTCTGGTCATGGTTCTTCGGTAGTATCCAGGACGCTCGGTCCGCAGCAGAAACGGCGGAGCCCGGGACTGACGCCAGCCTCGTTCCTGGTCGCCGAGCCTGTCAAGCAAATAGAGGTCACGAGCCAGCCGCGCCGAGTGAGGAGCGTAGTGCCGTGAGGTCGGAGCTACAATCGGCGCCGTCGGAACCAAGGTGGTCGTCTCTGCCTGAAGTGACCAACCGGGAACACATCGCCGCCGGCTTGGCGAGGGAGGGTCGCGTGTCTCCATTCCGGGCTCCTCGGCTGTTCGTCGTCCTCGCGAGCGCCCTCGTGTGCGTGCCACCCACGCTTCACGCACAGCAGGCCTCGTTCCCGTTCCAGGACCCGACGCTGCCGATCGACAGGCGCGTCGACGATCTCGTCGGCCGCATGACGCTCGAGGAGAAGGCGTCCCAGCTGGTCAACCGAACGCGCGCGATCCCGCGGCTGAGCGTGCCCGAGTACAACATCTGGTCCGAGGCGCTACACGGCGTGGCCGGCGGCGGCTTCGCAACCGTGTTCCCGCAGGCGATCGGGCTCGCGGCCACCTTCGACGCCCCCACACTCCACGAGATGGCCGCGGCGATCGCGCGCGAAGCCCGCGTCAAGTACAACCAGGCCGCGCGGGCGGGCCGGGCCGGGCGCATGATGGGCGGCCTGACGTTCTTCTCGCCGAACATCAACATCTTCCGCGACCCGCGCTGGGGCCGCGGGCAGGAGACCTACGGCGAGGACCCCTTCCTGACGGCGCGCCTCGGCGTGGCCTTCGTCACCGGCATGCAGGGTGACGACCTCGACCACCCGGTCGTGACCGCCACCGCGAAGCACTACGCCGTGCATTCGGGGCCGGAGCCGCTGCGGCACGGCTTCGACGCGAAGGCGTCGGCGCACGACATGGAGGACACCTATCTCCCCGCGTTCCGTGCGGCGGTCGTCGAGGCGAAGGTCAAGTCGGTGATGTGCGTCTACAACGCCGTCAACGGCGTGCCCGGTTGCGCGAGCGAGTTCCTGCTCGACGCCACGCTGCGCGAGCAGTGGAAGTTCGAGGGCTTCGTCACCGGCGACTGCGACGCCGTGCGGGACATCGAGACCGGCCACAAGTACGCGAAGTCCGCCGCCGAAGCCGGAGCCTTCGCGATCAAGGCCGGCCTCGACAGCGATTGCACGACGAGCGGCCTCTTCGACCAGGGCGGCGCCCCGGACTTCCAGCGCTACATCGACGCGGTCAAGCAGGGGCTCTTGACCGAAGCCGAGATCGACGTGGCCCTGAAGCGGATGCTGCGCGTGCGCTTCGAGGTGGGCCTCTTCGATCCGCTCGACCGCGTGAAGGCCGCGCGGCTGCCCGACACGGAGCTCGACAGCCCGGCTCACCGCGAGCTCGCGCTCAAGCTCGCGCGCGAGTCGCTCGTGCTGCTGAAGAACGACGGTCTGCTGCCGCTCGCGAAGCCGCCGGTGCGCATCGCCGTCGTGGGACCGCTGGCCGACAACAGCCGCGTGCTGCTCGGCAACTACAACGGCTGGCCGTCGCGCTCGACCACGGCGCTCGCGGGCATCCAGAAGCAGTTCCCGAAGGCGCGCGTCGTCTTCGAGCCCGGCACCACGTTCCTCCGGCCCGACGTGCCGGTACCGACGTCGGCGCTCGCCACCGACACCGGCGCTGCGGGCCTCAAGGCCGAGGTGTTCGAGAAGCCGGACTGGAGCGGCACGCCCGTCGAGACTCGGACCGACGCGCAGGTGGTCGTCGGACGGGTTCGCGGCCAGGGTCCGCCGCCGGGCTTCGACGCCCCGGCGCCGGCGCCCGCGCGGCCGACGCGCTGGACCGGCTTCCTGACGCCGCCCGAGACCGGCACGTACCGCCTCGGAGTCGAGGGCTTCGGCAACCGGCTGTTCCTCGACGACAAGAAGCTGGTCGACCAGACCGGCGGCTTCCCGCCGCCCCCGAGCGTCGTCGAGGTCCCGCTCGAGAAGGGCCACCGCTACGCGATCCGGGTCGAGTCGCTCCCGCGCCGGTTCGCCTCGACGCGTCTCGTCTGGATGCCGCCGCAGCCGGACGTCGAAGCCCGTGCGGTCGCCGCAGCGCGCGCGGCGGACGTCGTCGTCGCTGTCGTCGGCATCACTTCGGACCTGGAAGGTGAAGAATCCGGCGTCCAGCAGGAGGGCTTCAAGGGCGGAGACCGGACGAGCCTCGACCTCCCGCGCGAGGAGCAGCGGCTGCTCGAGGCCGTGAAGGCGGGCGGCAAGCCGCTCGTCGTGGTGGTGATGAGCGGGAGCGCCATCGCGCTCAACTGGGCGAAGCAGAACGCGAACGCCGTCCTGCAGGCGTGGTATCCGGGCGAAGAGGGCGGCACGGCGATCGCCCAGACCCTCGACGGGACGAACAACCCGTCGGGCCGCCTGCCGATCACCCTCTACACCGGCGTCGACCAGCTGCCCGAGTTCACCGACTACTCGATGGCCCGACGCACCTACCGCTACTTCGACGGCGAGCCGCTCTTCCGCTTCGGCTTCGGGCTCGGCTACTCGAGCTTCGCCTACTCCGACCTGAAGCTGCCGGCTACGCTCGCAGCGGGCGATCCGCTGCAGGTCGCGGCGCAGGTGAGAAACTCCGGCAGCCGCGAGGGCGACGAGGTGGTGCAGCTGTACCTCACCTTCCCGAAGCTGCCCGGCGCTCCGCTGCGGGCGCTGCGCGGCTTCACGCGCGTCCACCTGAAGCCCGGCGAGCAGCGGACGGTGAGCTTCAGCCTGAAGGACCGGGACCTGAGCCACGTGAGCGTCGACGGCATGCACCTCGTGAGCAGCGGCCGCTATGAGGTCAGCGTCGGCGGCGGGCAGCCCGGCACGGGCGCACCGGTGGTCATGGGAAGCGTCGAGATTCAGGGCGAGCGGACGCTGCCCAGGTGAAGCGAACAGGACGCGTCGAGTGACGCGAGGAGGTAGAGCATGAGAAGGCTGGGTCTGGCGCTCGTTCTCACGGCGAGCGTCTGTTCCGCGCAGGACTCGGGCGACTTCAAGCCCGCGACCACCAACGTCTGGGGAGCGCAGTATCCCCGCGTCGACGCGAAGGGCAGGGTGGAGATCCGGATCAAGGCTCCCGACGCCACCAAGGTCCGCGTCAACTTCTGGAGCGGGCCCAAGGCGGACATGGAGAAGCAGGCCGACGGGTTCTGGACGTTCACGACGCCGCCGCTCGCCCCCGGCCTCCACTACTACACCGTGATCGTCGACGGCGGGGAGTTCAGCGACCCTGGCAGCCACGCGTTCTTCGGCGGCAGCAAGCACGCGAGCGCCGTCGAGGTCCCCGAGCCAGGCGTGGACTACTACGACATTCGAGCCGTGCCCCACGGCCAGGTACGCGAGGTCTGGTACGACTCCAAGGTGACCGGCGGCTGGCGCCACGCGCTCGTCTACCTGCCTCCCGACTACGAGCAGCAGACGAAAACGCGCTACCCCGTGCTCTACCTGCAGCACGGCGGCGGCGAGGACGAGACCGGCTGGATCCGCCAGGGTCGCGCGAACTTCATCCTCGACAACCTGATCGCGGCCGGAAGCTCGAAGCCGATGATCGTGGTGATGGCGTACGGCTACGCGCGGCGCGCTGGAGTGCCCGCGCCGGATCTCACCGGCAAGCCGTTCGGCTCGCCCGAGATGAGGAAGGCGATGCAGGACATGGCGGCGGCGTTCGAGGACGACGTCACGCAGGCGCTGATCCCGTTCGTGGACGCGAGCTACCGGACGATCGCCGACCGCGACCACAGGGCCATGGCCGGTTTGTCGATGGGCGGCATGCAGACGTTCCAGGTCACGCTGAACCACCTCGACCTCTTCTCCTACATAGGCGGATTCAGCGGAGCGGGCGGGCTCCAGATGATGAGCGACCAGAAGCCGGACTGGAAGGCCGCGTACAACGGCGTCTTCGCTGACCCGGCCGCCTTCGCGAAGAAGGTGCACCTGCTGTGGCTGGGAGTCGGGACAGTGGAGCCGGAGCGGATGCGCACCGGGATCCAGGGGCTGCACGCGTCGCTCTTGGATGCGGGGATCCAGCACGTCTACTACGAGTCGCCGGGCACGGATCACGAGTGGCAGACGTGGCGGCGCGATCTCAAGGACTTCGCTCCCCGGCTCTTCAAGTAGGGATTCGAGGAGGGACACTCATGAAGACTGCGACTCCGAGCGCGCTCGCCATCGTCTCCGCCCTGCTGCTTGCGGGCGCCGCGGGCCAGGCCCAGGCACCCACGCCCGCGGCCGGCGCCACCGCCATCCTCCACGCCGATCAGCCCGGCCCGGTCGTGAACAAGAACATCTACGGCCACTTCGCCGAGCACCTCGGCCGGGGCATCTACGAGGGCATCTGGGTCGGACCCGATTCGAAGATCCCGAACACGCGCGGGATCCGCAACGACGTGGTCGCCGCGCTCAAAGAGCTTCACATCCCGGTGCTGCGCTGGCCGGGCGGCTGCTTCGCCGACGAGTACCACTGGAAGGACGGCATCGGGCCGCGCGAGAAGCGCCCGTCGATGATCAACACGCACTGGGGCGGCGTCGTCGAGAACAACAGCTTCGGCACCCACGAGTTCATGGACCTCGTGCGAGCAGCTCGGCACGGACGCCTACATCTACGGGCAACGTCGGCAGCGGCACGCCGCAGGAGATGATGGAGTGGGTCGAGTACCTGACCTCCGACGCCGTCTCGCCGATGGCGAACCTGCGGCGCCAGAACGGCCGCGAGCAGCCGTGGCAGCGTGCCGTACTTCGGGGTCGGCAACGAGCCCTGGGGCTGCGGCGGCAACATGCGCCCCGAGTACTACGCCGACGAGTACCGGCGCTACAACACGTTCGTCAAGAACTACGACCGCACGAAGCCCATCTACCGCATCGCCGCCGGCGCCAACTCGTTCGACTACCACTGGACCGAGGTGCTGATGAGCGGCATCGGGCGACGGATGGACGGCCTGTCGCTCCACTACTACACGCTGCCGACGGGCAACTGGGCCGCGAAAGGCTCGGCGACCGAGTTCGGCGAGGACCAGTGGTTCGGGACGCTGCAGCGGACGCTGCGCATGGACGAGCTGATCACGAAGCACGCCGAGATCATGGACAAGGCCGAGGCCGAGATGAAGGCGGCCGGGCCTGCGAACCGGCCCGGCGGCGACAAGAAGATCGGACTGGCGGTCGACGAGTGGGGCGCCTGGTACGACCCGGAGCCCGGCACGAAGCCCGGCTTCCTGTACCAGCAGAACACGCTGCGCGACGCGCTCGTCGCCGCGCTGAACTTCCACGTCTTCCAGCGGCACGCCGACCGCGTCGTGATGGCGAACATCGCCCAGACCGTGAACGTGCTGCAGGCGATGATCCTGACGGACAAGGAGAAGATGCTGCGGACGCCCAGCTACTGGGTGTTCGAGATGTTCAAGGTCCACCAGGGCGGCACGCTCCTGCCGGTCGAGCTGCACTCGCCCGACTATGTCTTCGGCCAGGAGAAGATCCCGATGCTGAGCGCGTCGGCCACGCGCTCGGCCGACGGCTCGGCCGTGCAGCTCTCGCTCGCCAACGCCAGCTCCGCGCAGGCGGCGACGCTCAGCGTCAAGCTCGCGGGCGTGTCGCCGAAGTCGGTCACGGGACGCGTGCTGACGGCGGCTGCGATGGACGCGCACAACACGTTCGAGGCCCCGAACGCCGTGCAGCCGACTGCGTTCAACGGCGCCACGCTGAAGGGCGACACGCTCGAGGTGAAGCTCCCCGCGAAGTCGGTGGTCGTCCTGGCCCTGAAGTAACGAATCGGAAGCGGTCGCCCATCCGCATCGAGCCTCGAGCCCTGTACGATCAGCGGCGGGGTGAGGACGATGGCGCCAGTCACTGGGTCGAGAACGAGACGGTGCGCGGTCCTGCTATCCGGGTTCTGCTGGGCCACCACCCTCCAGGGAGCCGAGGGCCAGCCTGCCCGGCCCCCCATCATCGACATGCACGTGCACGCCTACGAGCCGACGGCGAGCCTGGTCGCGGTCCGGGCCCAGATTCCCGCGATGGGCGCACCGGACGCCGTGAAGACCGGCCGCGACCACCTCGCGGCCACGCTCGCGGTGATGGAGCGCTTCAACATCGTCAAGGCGGTGGTCAGCCATTGCGAGGCGTCCGCGGACGTCCTGACCGAGTGGCGAAAGGCCGCGCCGCACCGCGTGTTGGCAGCGACGATCTGTACGGACCCGCTCACGCCGCTACCGATCCTCCGCGAGGGATTCAAGTCCGGGCGCTGGGCCGTGATGGCCGAGCTGGGTGCGCAGTACCAGGGCATCGGTCCGGGCGACCCCGCGCTCGAGCCCTACTTCGCGCTCGCGGAGGAGCTGGACGTCCCCGTGGGTCTGCACATGGGTCTGGGCCCGCCGGGGGCGGCGTACCACGGAAGCCCGAAGTATCGAATGAGCCTCAGCAACCCACTGCTGCTCGAGGATGTTCTCCTGCGCCATCCGAAGCTGCGGATCTACGTGATGCACGCGGGCTGGCCGATGATCGACGCGATGATCGGGCTGCTCTGGGCCCATCCCCAGGTCTACGTGGACGTGGGCGTGATCGACTGGGCGATCGAGCGCAAGGAGTTCCACGGCTACCTGAGGCGGCTCGTGGAAGCGGGCTTCGGAGACCGCATCCTGTTCGGCTCGGACCAGATGGAGTGGCCGGAGGCGATCGCGGCGGCGATCGAAGGGATCGAGTCGGCTGACTTCCTGTCCCCTGCCCAGAAGCAGGCGATCTTCTACGACAACGCGGCCCGCTTTCTCCGGCTCGACTCCCGTTGAGCCTCGACGCGACCTTGCCCGCCTCCGACCCTCTCGCGCGCCAGCTCGTCCTCGACGAGATCTTCGACCTCTCGCTCTACCGCGCGCTGCGGGGCGTCGCATCGGGCCGGCTGCGCGCCGTGCTCGACGAGCTGATCCAGACGGAGACGCGGCACGTCGCCTTCTGGCAGGAGTTCTTCGGTTTGAAGGATCTCGTAGCGCTCGACTTCGGCCGCCGGTTGAGGCTGGCGGTGCTCTCGGGCGTCTGTCGAGTCTTCGGCAACACGGCCATCCACGTCGTGCTCGAGGCGATCGAGGTCCACGGCGTGCGCAAGTACCTGCGCGTCTGGGAGCGCTACCGGGACGGCGCGCTCGGCGGCGCCGTGCGCGAGATCCTCGAGGACGAGTTCAAGCACGAGGACATGCTCGTGACCGGCGAGGCCGAGCGCCGGATCAACCCCGAGACGGTGCGGAACGTCTTCCTCGGGTTGAACGACGGCCTCGTGGAGATCCTCGGCGCGGTCAGCGGCTTCTTCGCCGCCTTCGTTAGCTCGATCGCCGTGCTCGCTGCGGGGTTCACCGTGGCGGTGGCCGGCGCGCTCTCGATGGCTGCCGGCGCCTACATCGGTGCGAGCTCCCAGGCGGAGGTCCAGGCTACGGAGGACGCACGGCGGCGCTTCCTCGGCGAGCCCGTCGTGGCCGCCGAGGGCCAGAGTCCGATGGCCTCCGCGCTCGTGGTGGGCCTCGGCTACTTTGCGGGCGCCCTCGTTCCCGTGCTCCCGGTGCTCTTCGGCGCCAAGAGCATGCTGCCCACGGTGCTCGCCGCGGGCACGACGATCATCGCCGTCTCCGCGATCGTCGCGTTCATCTCGGGCATGGACGTGCGCCGGCGCATCGCGCAGAACGCGCTCGTGACGGGGATCGCGATCGTCGTGACCTACTCGATCGGCCTGGCGGCCAAGCGCGTCTGGGGTGTCGCGCTTTGACTCGATCGCGTCGACCTCGCGTCCCGGCTGAGCGGTGCCCGTCTGTGCCGGCCCATCACTTCAAGTAGTTTCTGAAGCAACTCTGTCCGGACCGAGTTGTCGTCGCAACGCGAGGATCGAAGCAGCGCACGCGCCATCACGAACAGAGTGAGTGAATGGCGGGGTCGCACGCGATGCCGGACCACCGCCGCAAGCTCGTTCGGCTTGTACCGAATGCGGGCATCGTGGGTGAGAGCAAAGCAACTCGCTTGCCGATCTCCGCAAGCCACTGTTCGTCGGGACAGAGTTTCGTCAGCGAGTTCGAGCGACGCGGGTCGACACGGGGCGACATGAAAGGACCCATCCCGACGGGCCTTGGTGACACGCGTAGGGCACAGGCTGACCTTCGTTTGGCCTAACGGGGTCGACCAAGCTGCGTGCGCCTGTTCGCCATGCTGATCCCCTTTCGGCTGCGGGACGCCCGGACCTGTCGAGGCATCGGCGGCGCCTTCAGGAGGCGCCGCCCTGCTTCGTGACGTTGCTGGGCCAATCGAGCTGCGTGGCTCCGCGCCAACCCCTCCTCACGTGCGTCGATCGCCATCGCGATGGCCCGGTCTCGTCCGTACTTTTCCACCGAGAAGCGGCGGCGTCGGACCCGACCCTCCTCGTTGCTCCAGTGGGCGACGTAGCGCTCGTACGTGCGGCCTTCCACCAGGTGTGGTTCCAGACTCACGCCCACGACACCCGTCTTGCTGCGCGTCCCTCTCGGCGCCACCCGCCGTACGCGTGTGTCCGGGCCGATCCGCAGTAGCAGTTGGTCCCTGAAACGCTTCGCCACCACCAAGCCCTTGCGCTTGCCTCCCCACACCGCGTCGGCAAACCACCCGGTGAAAGGATGGCCCGCGCGTATCACCTGCACGGACCACGCGTCGACCTGCCGCGTGATGTTTCTCAGTGTCTCCACCTTCGCGAACCACCCCCGCCTCACCGACAAGCGGCGATCAAGCACTCGACCTCGGCTCGGTCGACCCACACTGCTCTGCGGGCGCGGATAGGCGCCCGATGAGTATGGCGTCTCGACGAAGTGTCCCGGCGGCTGGAGCAGCGGGAGCCCTGCTCTCCATTGTGGCATCCGGCCAACAGTCTGGGGTCAGGCGGCGCGCGACGTTTGCCGGCTGGCGATCTTCAGGGGCGCCCTGCGGGGACGAATGCGTGGAGTGCTGCGAAGTCGGGGCTGGCCAGCGCACGAAACCCCTGGGGCCAAGGCGCGTCCAGGGAGCAGAGCACACGAAACTGCGCCGGCGTGGGAGGCGGGTTGACGCGCTGCACGCGGGCCTGCGCCTGTTCGCCCGCCGACGCCAGGAGCGCGTGCACGTCCTGGCAGAGATAGCGCGGCACGAACCCGATATGGACGCCTCGAACCACTGTATGGATTCGCAACGCCCGCGGATCGTGAGGATTCGTTGGCTCCGCTTCGAGCGCGAGCGCGTCTCCCGGACGGAGGCGACGAACCTCCTCCTCAGCAGACGGTCCTCGGTGGCGCAGCCCGTGAACGAAGAAAGTTGACCGGTAGCGGCCTTCAGCATTCGGCGCTGGAACCGGGAAGACCTCGAACATGTCGGTCTCGCGCTGTCCGCCACTTCGGGCGAGCATGACGAGAGGGTCCGCTTCCCCGCGCTCGAGATCGAGCCATTCGATGAATTCGTCACGGGAGGCAGTCGATTCCGGAACATCGGGAACAGCTGCGTGGAGACGTAGACCTCGTCGAAGTCCGGGAAGCTGCTGAGCGGGCGGAACCCGGCACTCTCAGCCGACCCTGCCCCCTGCGTGTAGGTGAACACGTAGTCCGATCCCTCGCGCGACAGACGGCCCACGGGCCACCAGCGGTGGTCCCGCCGCTTCCATGCGAGATACAGCGCCCTCATGGCGCCCCCAGGGTACGTCCGTAGTTGCACGTTCGACGACGGCGGCGTCTCTAGACGAAGGGGCTGACGATCTCCAGGGACTGGATCTTCGTTCGTCCCGGCAGATCTTCGGAGTAGAGCCTCGTGACGCCGCTCTCGATGCAGGCGCTAACCAGGGTCGCGTCCCAGAACGCCCACCCCTGCTGGAGGTGAAGCTCGCGAGCGCGCTCGAGGACCGCTGGTGTCGGCATGATCAATGGGAAGAGAGCGAGAAACTCGGCCAGCCGCTGCCAGGCCGCCACGGCCGTGAAGCCCTGCTCAGCCAGCTTTCGCGAGGCGGCGATGAACTCACACGCGACCTGCCAGGGCAAGATCCCATCGGTCGTGCCGGCGACAAGGTCCAGTGCGATCTGCTGATGGCGCGGGTCCCGGGAGTCGCAGCAGTAGATCAGGACGTTGGTGTCAAGAGCGATCATGCAGCTCGTCTCGGGTGGGCAGCGCTCCGGACGAGGAAAAACTCATGCTCGCGATGCCCCGGCGCAAGCGGTTCAATGCCGCCGTCCGGTCGGAGCCCCCTCCGACGTCGACCGGCTCGATGATCAGGCGTACCCGCTGCTCCTCTCGGAGCTGCAGCTCATCGACGGGCTTCAACACGCCCTGCGAAAAGATCGCCTCGGTGACCTGTACCATGCGATTCATTCGCCTCTAGAAGCATTGTACCGCGCCGGGCGCCCCGACCGATGACTCGAGCCCATCATGATAGCGCCCGAGGAGGAGCAGGACGACGCTGACTTGTTCGATATTGGCCGGGTGGACGCTTGTTCGGGAATGGCGGGGTGGACGGGACTCGAACCCGCGACCTCCGACGTGACAGGCGAAGACGCCTTCCGACGGGCCGAAATGACACGCGTAGTGCACAGGGGACGAGACGGCCCCGCATCGCTAGGCGGGCGCCTCATGGGCGGCGAGCCAAGCCTGCAGCCCGCCCCGGTCCAGGTCTCCTGACGCTACCTGGACGATCGTTCGCTCGGCCTCGTCCACCGTCGCGTTGAGCCGGCGGCCGTTGAGAAAGGAGCTATTGTCAAGTGTTGTGGATCGACCACTCATGATCAGGCGGCCTTCCCCTTCCGTTCCTTGCCCTTGATCTCCCGCTCCTGACGAACGCCGTCGACGAACTTCACTCCGGCTCGGACCTGGGCGAGGAGTTCCGCGCTGTCGAGCTTGCGCCAGCGCTCCTCGGCCATGTCGAGCAGCTTGTAGGCCATGAGCAGCGCCTTGGTCCGTGACCCCGCTCCCTTGGTGACGCGCGTCCGCAGCCGCACCGTCGAGAAGGGCGACTCGATGATGTTCGTGGTGCGCAGGTGCTTCCAGTGTTCGGCCGGGAAGTCGAAGTGGACCAGCAAGCGCTCTTCGTCCTCCTGTAGGCATGCGACCGCCTTCGGGTACTTGGCCTCGTACTCCTCGGCGAAGCGCACGACCGCCTCGCTCGCGTGCTCTCTGGTGTCCGCGTACATCACTTCGTGTAGCCGGCTCTTGGCCTGGGCCTGAAGTCGCTTCGGCAGCTTGTCGAGCACGTTGGCGATCTTGTGGCACCAGCAGCGAGCCGTCTGCGTCTCCGGCCACACGTCGCGAGCGGCGGCCCAGAAGCCCAGAGCGCCGTCACCGACCGCGACGAGTGGTGCGGCCATGCCACGGCGCTTGAGTCCCGCAGCAGCGTGAGCCAGCTCTCCGAGCTCTCGCGGTAACCATCCTCGATGGCGACGAGCTCCTTCGTGCCGTCCAGTCGTGCCCCGATCATCACCAGCGTGCATAGCCGGTCGTCCTCCAGGCGCACGTTGAAGTGGATGCCGTCGACCCAGACGTAAACGTAGTCCTTGTCGGCCAGGCTCTGACTGCGATGCGCCTGGTACTCCTTCTCCCACTCAGCCGTCAGCCGCGTGATGTTCGTCGGCGACAGCCCCGCCGCCTCCTCTCCGAGCAGCCCTTGGAGCGCCGGGCGGAAGTCGCCGGTCGACAGCCCCCGCAGGTACAGGATCGGCAGCACCTCCGCGACTTTCGGCGAGCGCCGCATGTACGGCGGCAGGATCCTGCTCGTGAACCGCTGCCGCTCGCCTCGACCATCCCGCCCGGTCGTTCACTCGCGGCGCCTGGATCTCGATCGTGCCCGCCCCGAGCGTCACCTTCCGCCGCCGCGCCCGCCCGTTCCTCACCACCAGGGCATGCCCGTCCGCGTCGCGCTCCTCGGCATGGCGCTCGAGATAGCTCGCCACCTCCACCTCCAGCGCCTCGACCAGCATCCTGCGGGCACCCTCCCGAGCCAGCTCGTCCAAGCTCTGGTGCTCGCCCGCCTCTTCCCTCGCGTCCGCCTTCTCGACTAACCTCAACATGGGTGGCGTCTCCCTTCCTCCCGGCGCCAACCGGGAGAGCGTGTTCAGCACACGGAAGGGTACGCCGCCTCTTTCATGAGTGGGTCGACACAATTTCATAAAAAGGCCACCATGGCGGCATGCCCGACACGCTTGTTGCCGTCGGCGAAGGGATGGTTCTGAATGAGCGAGAACCCGAGGGCTGCGGCCTTCGCCGCACGACCCGGATAGAGGTCTTCGCCGCCAAACGTCTGCCGCGGTTGTGCGACGGCCGACTCCAGTGCTCCGAGGTCGCGAAGGAGCGGCCGCTGGCCGCCCTGTTCCATCGCCAGCCGGTGGAGGAGTAGCACCTCAGCCAGGCTGAGGTAGCGCACTATTTCAGGCGCTCGTAGAGTTCCCGATTCTCTTCGACGACGGCCCGCGCGAGCTTCAAGAACGCGTCGTTCGGCTGCGTCAGGAGGTCCCGCACCGCCGTCTCGGCAAGGGCCTCGGGAGACACCTTGAGGTCACCCGCCACGGACCGGAGCCTTGCCTCTTGCTCAGGGGTGAGTTGCAGCGTGATGGCCATACATCCCCAATGGTACCGTCTTACGGCCTGAGCGGATGGTACCCCCGCGAGCGCCTTCCCCGTCCTGCGTGCGCGGCGTCGTGCGTGTTCCCGTCGAGGCCGACGGCGACATGGCCCGATCCGAAGAAGTCGTATCGGTGGACGCTAACTTGTTCGAGGATTGGCGGGGTGGACGGGACTCGAACCCGCGACCTCCGACGTGACAGGCCGGCGTTCTAACCAGCTGAACTACCACCCCGCTTGGGTAGCGCCGGGCCTCGGGGATCCAAGTCCTGGTGGGCGGTACAGGATTCGAACCTGTGACACCCGGCGTGTAAGACCAGTGCTCTACCGCTGAGCTAACCGCCCAGGCGGACGATCCATCAAACTATCCGAAAGGCCGACCTCCGTCAAACGCGCTCGTGGAGCTCGAGCGACCTCCCGTCCGGACAGAGTTGCTCGAGAAGTGACTCGAGCTGATCTACGAGTACATCGGACGCCGCGCGTTGAGCCGCAGCCAGCCGTGCGCGACGCGGTACACGAACCAGAGCGCGACGAGGCCGAGCGGCAGCCAGACGACGACGAGGCCGAGCCCCAGCGTCAGCACGACCAGGAGCCCGCACAGCACGACCCAGAGCGCACCGAACCAGAAGGTGCGAATCTGCCAGCGGAAGTGCGACTCGAGCCAGCTGCCGCGCGCCTCGCTGCGCTTCACGTAGTTGAGCACGACGGCGATGATCGACGGCCAGCCGGTCAGGAAGGCGCCGATCACGGTCGCGGTGCCCAGGATCCCCGTCACGAGGCTGAACGCGTGCAGCGCGTAGATGAGAGCGGTCCAGTTGACGAGCGAGCGCTCCCTCCCGACGGGTTCCGGGACAGGGCTGGTCATCGGCTGGCCTCCTCCCGCATTATGACGAAAGAGGCGCAAGGAGCTTGCCGATGCCAGGTGGAACCGCCGGACTCGGCCGCGTGCTGATGCTGGCGGGCGCCCTGCTGTTCCTGCTCGGTGCCGCGCTCACGCTCGTCGGCCGCACGCCGCTCGGCCGGCTGCCCGGCGACGTCGTGGTGCAGCGCGGCCACTTCACCTTCTACTTCCCGATCGTCACCTCGATCCTGCTGAGCCTGCTGCTGAGCGGGATCCTCTGGCTGCTGCGCCGCTAGTCGCTTTCCTCGCGGACCAGCTCGGCGAGCGCGTCCTGCCAGCGGCGCGGACGCGTGAGGCCGAGCGAGCGGTAGCGCGAGGTGTCGAGCACCGAGTAGGGCGGACGCCGCGCCGGGAGCTCGAGCTCGGCAGCCGCGATCGCGACGACGGGGGCGTCGAGCCCCGCGGCGCGGAGCGTCGCCAGCGCCAGCTCGTGCCACGAGCACGCTCCCTCGTTCGTGACGTGCAGCAGGCCGGCCGCCGGCGTGCGCGCGAGCGCCACCAGCGCCTCGGCCAGCTCCGCGGCGAACGTCGGCGCGAACACCTGGTCCGCGACGACGCGCAGTGGCTTGCCGGCCCGAGCCTGCGCGAGGATCCGCGCGGCGAAGGAGCCGCCCTTCTGCGCGGAGCCGCGACGGCCCATGACGCCGCTCGTGCGCACCACCAGGTGCTCCGGCGCCGCGGCGAGCACGTGACCCTCGCCCTCGAGCTTGGAGGCGCCGTAGGCCGAGAGCGGGCGCGGCTCGTCCTCCTCGCGGTAGGGTCGCGAGGCGGCGCCGTCGAAGACGTAGTCGGTCGAGACGTGGATGAGGCGGGCGCCCGCGTGCGCTGCGGCGCGGGCGAGCGTGCGCGTGGCGAGCGCGTTCACGGCGAAGGCGCGCTCGCGCTCGGCCTCGGCGGCGTCGACGCGGTTGTACGCGGTCGCGTTGAAGACGACGTCGGGCTTGACCCGCGCCACGAGCGCTCGCACGGCCGCGGCGTCGGTGACGTCGAGCGCTTCCCGCCCGCCCGACCACGCGAGCTCGTCGCCGAGGTGCCTGCACAGCTCGCGGCCGAGCTGGCCCGCGGCACCCGCGACGAGCGCCCTCACGCGCCGATCGACTCGGCGACCGCGAAGTCCCTGGCCGTGAGCCCGGCGGCGTCGTGCGTCGTGAGCGTGAGCGTCACCTTCGCGTAGCGGATGTCGATGTCGGGATGGTGGTTCGCGGCCTCGGCGACGAGGGCCACGCGCGTCACGAAGGCCATCGCCTCCTTGAAGTCGGCGAAGTGGAAGGTGCGGGTGATCTCGTTCCCGCGCCGCTCCCAGCCGGAGAGCCTGGCGAGGCTCTCCCGGATCTGCTTCTCGTCGAGAAGGGCCATCTTCGTCCTCCGTTCCCGGGAAACGCGCGACGGCGACGACGCCTCAAGCGGGCGCCGCGGGCTCCGAGCGCGGCCGGCGGCGACGACGACGCCGGCGGCGGCGGCGCTGGCCGTTGCGGGCTGAGCCCGCGGGCTCGGCAGTTCCCGGCTCGACCGCTCCGGGCTCGAGCGCGGCTGGCGGCGCGGACGCGGCGGGCGCCGCCGCGAGAGCGCGCCAGCGCTCCCCCAGCTCGCGAGCGTCGGGGCCGCCGTGGATCTCGAGCCAGCGCACCGCGTCCTCGAAGTAGCTCTTGGAGGCGATCGACTGGCGCGACGGCTGCGGCACGTCGGTCTCGCGCAGACGCCGCTGGGCGAGCAGCAGCAGCCGGAGCCGCTCGAGGTCGCGCCGCGCGAAGGGCAAGAGCAGCGGCGCGGCCTCCGGCTCGCTCGCGGGCTCGGCCTCGTCCTCCGCGCCGAGCTCGGCGATCTCGGCCGCGAGCTCCTCGCGCGGCGACTCGGGCTCGGCCTCTGCGGGCTCGGGTCCGGGCTCGACGGGCACCTCGGCGCGCCGGCTCACCACCGCGACGCGCCGCAGCGGCACGCCGAGCGGGACCAGGAGCGAGCCCATCAGGATCGCGTTCGTGAGCTGCTCCGGCGCGGCGAGCCCGGCCTGGCGGTGGGCGTCGAGCCGCGCCAGCGAGCCCGCGAGCGCGGGCGCACCCGCGGCGAGCGCGCGGTCAGCCTCGGGCAGCAGGTATGCGAGCAGACCGTGCGCGTGGAGCTCGTCGAAGGTGCGCTGCGAGCGGCCCTGGCGCAGGATCTTGTAGAGCTCCTCGAGCAGGCGCGCGGGGCTGCTCCTGACGATCTCGCCGCGCAGGAAGCGGATCGCCTCGGCGGTGTCGGGATCGATCGTGAAGTCGAGCCGTGCCGCGAGCGCCACCGCGCGCAGCATCCGGACCGGGTCCTCGCGGAAGCGCACCACCGGGTCCCCGATCGTCCGGATCACGCGCTGCGTGAGGTCGTCGAGGCCGTGCACCCAGTCGATCACCGAGAACGTCGCGATGTCGTAGAAGAGCGCGTTGACCGTGAAGTCGCGGCGGAACGCGTCCTCCTCCGGGCTGCCGAAGGTGTTGTCGCGGCGGATCAGCGTGTCGCCTTCCTCGGGCTCGGCCTGGCGGCGGAAGGTGGAGACCTCGATCACCTTGCGGCCGAAGCGCACGTGGGCGAGCCGGAAACGGCGGCCGACGATGAAGCAGTTGCGGAAGAGCTTGCGCACCTGCTGCGGGTGGGCGCTCGTGCTCACGTCGAAGTCCTTGGGCTGGCGCTCGAGCAGCAGGTCGCGCACGCCTCCGCCCACGAGGTACGCCACGAAGCCGCTGTTCTTGAGCCGGTACAGGACCTTGAGCGCGTCCGGATCGATGTTCTTGCGCGAGACGTTGTGCTCGGGCCTCGAGAGGATGCGCGGCGCCGTGTTGAGGGGAGCGGTCACGCAGTGATTATAAGGCGAGCACCACGACCCTCCCGCCGTGGCGCTCCACGCGGAAGCGGACGCCCTCCGGGAAGAGGCCGGCCCGCTTGAAGGGCGGCAGAGGGCGGGACGGGTCGCGGACGTAGGCGTCGCCGTCCGGGACCAGCGCGCGGACGAACAGGAGCTCCCGCCACTTGAGCTCCGGCAGCGAGAAGCCGCCCAGGACGAGCTCCACGTCGGCGAACGGCTCCTGCTGCTCGGCCATCACGCACCGGCCCGCCTCAGCTTGCGCGCCAGGTGCTCGAGCAGCCTCAGCTCCCTGGGCCCGAGGTCGATCCGCTTCACGAGCGCGCGCCACTCGGCGAAGTAGGACGTCCGGTTCGCGCGCGGCAGCGCGTCCACCGCGACGAGCCCCGCCTCGAGCAGCTCGAGCAGCCGCTCCTTCTGCTCGTGCGTGGCGAGCGCGCGCGGCCGCGAGGGCGCGCGCCGCGCGGCCCGGCGCACCTCGTAGGCCGCGATCGCGACGGCATGCGAGAGGTTGAACGAGGGCTGGGCGGGGTCGGCGGGGATCGTCGCCGCGCGGCCGCAGAGGCCGATCTCGTCGTTCGTGAGCCCGTTCGTCTCGGGGCCGAAGACGAGCGCCGCCTCCTGCTCCCGCCCCAGCCCGGCTACAGCCGCAGCGGCGTCGCGCACGTCCTCGACAGGGGCGCTGCCGGTCCGCCGGCCGGTGAGCGCGACCGCGAGCGATGCGGAGGCGACCGCCGCCCTCAGGTCCGGGAACACTCGAGCGGCCTCGAGCACCTCGTGGGCTCCCCACGCGGTGCGCCAGCACTCGACCGTGCGGTAGTCGCCCGGGCTCACGAGGTCGAGCCCGTCGCAGCCGGTGTTGCGGACGACGCGCGCGCAGGCCCCTATGTTGGCGGCCGTCTCGGGCCGCACCAGCACGACGCGGACGCGCGGCATGCGCGTCAGCCGGCCGTGGGGTCGTCGCCCTGCCGCTCGTCCGGCCAGTGGCGCAGGAAGCGCCGCACGCGGGGATTCTGACGGCAGTACTCGACGAGCAGCCCGCGCAGCCGCTCCCGGTCGGCCGCCGACATGTCGACGAACTGGAGCCCGGCCCCCGGCGGCAGCGACTTGGAGGCGAGATGAGCGCCCTGGGCGTGCCACCAGGCGACGCGGCAGGTCGCCTTGAACGGGATCTCCGACCCCGGCCAGGGCACGTGGATCTCGATCGACTGGTCGACCGGCATCGGCTCGGCGCGCTCGATGAACGCGCCGGCGAGTCCGATGTCGATCATGAAAGCCTCCTCGCTGCGACTGGGGAGGACCATTGTCACGCGCCTCACGAACGGGATCCGGAGCTGCTGCAGCACGCCTTCGGGCGGCGTCTGGTCCCGCGCGGACGACGGGGCCGGGGTCATGAGCGTCCGGCACGCTAGCACCCGGCACGCTCGGGTGTCAACGCGCGTTGACACAGCCGGACGCGCGTGCTTGAATCGCGCCCGGAGGGGGCATCTCCTTGCCCTTCTGTCTTTTGGGAGGCCAGTCGCGTGCCCGCTGAACGGGTCACCGTCCCCACGCTCGTGATGACCGGAGGCGCTCTCGACGGGACCGCCTATCCCATCCCCATGACCAGCCGCGAGGTGGTGATGGGATCGAGCATGGACGCGGGCGTCCAGATCATGCTCGGCAACGTCGAGCCGTTCCATGCGCGGCTGCTATTCACCCAGTCGGG
Source organism: uncultured Acidobacteriota bacterium (assembly GCA_963740655.1). GTDB lineage: Bacteria > Acidobacteriota > Vicinamibacteria > Fen-336 > Fen-336 > DATBSL01. Next base: position 165,514 of record CAVUFF010000004.1, on the reverse strand, counting down.
CCTCGCGATCTCCGACGCCGGCAGCGCGACGGGGACTTTCGTGAACGGCGAGCGGGTCGAGGGCGAGCACCCGCTTCAGTCCGGAGATCGCGTCTGCCTGGGCCCTCCCGGGGCCAAGGGCAGCGCGAAGCTGCTGGTGCTCCTGCCGGGCGTCGGCGAGACGCCGACGCTCGCGACGGGGATGCCGTCGCTCTCGGGCGCGATTCCCGCTCCCTCGCTCCGGGGGGAGGCGCCGGCGCTCGCGTTCGGCAGCGCCGAGGACGCGGGGACGGTCCCGCATTTCGACCTCGGTGCCGAGGCCGAGGCGGGGCTTGCGGGAGAGGAGCCGCTTTTCTCGACCCCGCTGCCTCCGCAGGCGCCCCTGGCGCCGCCACCAGCGCCGGCTTCGCCGCCGGTCGCGGCTCACGCTCCGGCGCCGGCCTTCAGCGCTCGGGCGCCGTCCTATAGCGCCCCGCAGCCGCCAGCCCCGCCGCCCGCTGCGCCACCGCCCGCGGCCGCGCCGCCGCCGCCGCCACCGCCGGCAGCGCGCACCCACGAGCCGCCGGCGAAGCCCGACTACCAGAGCGAGCTGCCTTCGATCCAGGTCGAGCGCGAGGGCGAGCCCGACCGCGCCGAGTTCCCGGCGCTGCGGCCCGCGGCGCGGCCAGCCGCGCGGCCCGCGGCGGGCAAGGCGAAGGGAAAGCCGAAGCCCAAGAGCCGCGGCTTTTCGATGCCGCGGATTCCCGTCGTGCCGATCGCGGGAGGGCTCACGGCGCTCGCTCTCGTGGGGGCGCTCGTCTGGTACCTCGTGCTGCGCAAGACGCCGCCGGAGCTCGCCGCGATAGCACCGCTCACGGTCGGCGCCGGCGAGACCGTGACGCTCACGGGCCGCAACTTCGCGAAGGACGCGGCGTCGAACGCGGTCTTCTTCGGCACCGTCAAGGCCAAGGTCACGGAGGCGGGCGAGACCTCGCTCAAGGCCGTGGTGCCCGCAGGGGCGAAGGCGCAGGTGCCGGTGGTGGTCCAGACCAGCCAGGGCCGCTCGCGGCCGGTGAACGTGAGCGTGCGGCTCGACGCCACCGCGACCGCGGTCTCGCCCGACGTGGCGATGCCGGGACAGGTGGTGCTCGTGCGTGGCGAGGGCCTCCAGGGCCGCACGCTCAGCGCACAGGTCGCCGGCGTGAGCTCGCCGAGCGTCGAGGCCGTGGCCGGGGGGCACGCGTGACGATCCCGGCGGTGCCGCTGCCCGAGGGCACGAAGACGGAGCTCGTGCTCAGCACCGGGAGCGGCGCGCCGCGGACCTTCGACATCTACCTGGGCCGCCTGCCGCTGGTGCTCGAGGTGGAGCCCAAGCACGGCGGGATCGGCGAGCGCGTGGTCCTGCGCGGGCGCGGCTTCATGCCCGAGCCGCAGCAGAACGCGGTCACGTTCGCCGGCCAGCCGGCGCTCGTCCTGAAGGCGAGCACGACGGAGCTCACGACGGTCGCGCCGCCGCCGCCGCAGGGCGAGATCCTGCCCGAGCTGCCGATCGTGGTGACGGCGGCCGGCCGCGCCTCGACCGGCCTCGCCGGCTTCGCCTTGACGCGCGGCTCGAGCTCCGGCTTCGTGCCGGTGTTCTTCGCGGCGCCGGTCGTCGACTTCCCCGGCTCGGGCTACGCCTTCGTCTCGACCGAGATCGGCCCGGTGCTGCTGCTCGCCGGCACGGGGGAGTCGCCCTCGACCGCGGAGCGCGCGGTGGCCGTCGCGGCGGCGCTCAACGCGCTCGTGGCGGGCGCGCAGTCGAAGCCGCCGGCCTTCGAGCTGCGCGAGAAGCCGCAGCCCGGCGTCGGCGTCGTGGGCGACGTGCGGACGTTCCTGGTGCCGACGCCGGAGGACGCGGAGGCCTACTCCAAGAACTGGGAGACCGGCCGCGGCGCCGGCCGGCGCGTCGCGCAGCCGGCGCTCGCCCGCCACTGGGCCGCGCTGCTCCAGGACTACTTCGGGCTCTTCCTCTACAAGCAGCGGCCGCTCAAGCTGGCGGCGATCTCGCCGAACGGCCGCGTGTTCTCCGAGATCTACGGCGAGGCGAACCGGCGCAGCCCCGAGGGGCGGAACGTGCCGACCAGCATCGTGCTGCCGACCTCGACGAGCCTGGCGGCCGGACTGCGCAAGGCCGCGCTCGTGGTGTCGGGCGAGGCCGGACACGCCGCGGTGGCGGTCGAGGGCCGCTGGGACGGCTCGATGCAGGATCCCGACCTCGGCGTGCGCACGTTCCAGGTGCTCCTGCGCAACGAAGCCGGCAAGCTCGCGGGCACGCTCACGACGCGGAGCGGCTCGATCGAGCTGCGCTCGCCGCTGCGGGAGCTGGGCTTCGACCAGGGCAGCGTGCGCTTCACCGCGAACCTGCAGGGGACGCCCTTCCGGTTCAAGGGCACGCTCGAGAACAACACCGTGAGCGGCAACATCGAGCGCAGCGGCAAGGCGCCGGTCCCGTTCACGCTTCAGTTCGTGGAGTAGCGCCCGTGGCGCGCGTCGTGTCAGGGCTCGAACGCCTGCTCGAGCGCCCCGAGCCCGTGCGCGGCCTGCGCCTGGGCCTGGTGGTGAATCCGGCCTCGATCACGCGCGACTTCGTCCACGCCGCGGTCGCGCTCAACGAGCGCCGGGGGGTGAAGCTCGCGGCGCTCTTCGGGCCCGAGCACGGCATCGCGGCCGACGCGCAGGACCTCGTCGAGGTCGACCACTCGCGCGACCGCGCGACCGGGCTTCCCGTCCACAGCCTGTACGGCGAGACGCGCGTGCCGACGCCCGCGATGCTGGCCGAGCTCGACGCGCTGCTGTTCGACGTGCAGGACGTGGGCGCGCGCTACTACACGTTCGTCTACACCATGCTGCACGTGATGCAGGCGTGCGCGCGCGACGGCAAGCGCATGCTGGTGCTCGACCGCCCCAACCCGCTCGGCGGCGAGGAGCTGGACGGCAACCTGCTCGAGCCCCAGTTCCGCTCCTTCGTCGGCATGCACCCGCTCGTCGTCCGCCACGGCATGACGCCCGGCGAGCTCGCGCTGCTGTTCCGGGCCGAGCTCGCGCTCGACGTCGACCTCCAGGTGGTGCGGCTCGAGGGCTGGCGCCGCGCCATGCACTTCGAGGACACCGCCCTGCCCTGGGTGATGACGTCGCCGAACATCCCGACCGTCGACACCGCCTTCGTCTATCCGGGCGGCTGCCTGATCGAGGGCACGAACCTCTCCGAGGGCCGCGGCACCACGCGGCCGTTCGAGCTCGTCGGGGCGCCCTGGCTCGACGCAAAGGCGCTCGCGCGCGCGCTCGAGCGCGAGCGGCTGCCGGGCGTGCGCTTCCGCGCCGCCGCCTTCAAGCCGACCTTCCAGAAGCACAAGGACCTGATCTGCCACGGCGTCCAGGTGCACGTGACCGAACGCGGGCGCTTCTCCGCCTTTCTCACCTACCTGCTGCTGATCCACCACGCCCGGCTCCAGGACCCGCGCCGCTTCGCGTGGCGCGACCCGCCTTACGAGTACGAGTACGTCAAGCGGCCGATCGACATCCTGTGCGGCACCAGCCGCGTGCGCGAGGCGCTCGAGGCCTCGGTCTCGCCGAAGCGCCTGGTGCCCGGGTTCCGGAAGGACGCGGCCGCGTTCCGGCGGCGCCGGCGCCCATACCTGCTCTACTGAGCCGCGCCAGCGCTTGAGCCTCTCTCCCTACCTGCGCTTCCCCCGCGAGGAGTGGGCCGCGCTGCGCGCCGACACGCCGCTCACGCTCACCGACCGCGACCTCGACCGCATCCGCGGACTGGTCGAGCGCATCTCGCTCGGCGAGGTCGAGGAGGTCTACCTCCCGCTCTCGCGCCTGCTGAACCTGTACGTCGCGGCGGTGCAGGGCCTCTACCGCGCGACGAGCACCTTCCTCGGCCACGGCGAGCACAAGGTCCCGTTCCTGATCGGCCTCGCGGGCAGCGTGGCCGTCGGCAAGAGCACGACCGCGCGCGTGCTGCGCGAGCTGCTCGCGCGCTGGCCGAACACGCCGCGCGTGGACCTCGTCACGACCGACGGCTTCCTCTACCCCACGCGCGTGCTCGAGGAGCGCGGGCTGATGCAGCGCAAGGGCTTCCCCGAGAGCTACGACGTGCGCGCGCTCGTCGCGTTCGTGCGCGATCTCAAGGCCGGCGAGGATCGCGTGACGAGCCCCGTCTACTCGCACCTCGCCTACGACATCGTGGCGGGCGCCGAGATCGCGATCGAGCAGCCCGACATCGTGATCGTGGAGGGCCTGAACGTGCTGCAGAGCGGGCCGGCGCTGCCCGGCCAGCCGAGGCTCTTCGTCTCGGACTTCTTCGACTTCACGATCTACGTCGACGCGGAGGTCGAGGACGTGCGCGGCTGGTACGTCGAGCGCTTCCTCAAGCTGCGCGCCACCACCTTTCGCGACCCCACGTCGTACTTCCACCGCTACGCGTCGCTTTCCGACGAGGAGGCGGACCGCACGGCCCGCCGCATCTGGGCCGAGATCAACGAGCCGAACCTGGTGCAGAACATCCTGCCGACGCGGGACCGGGCCTCACTCGTGCTGCGCAAGGGGAAGGACCACGCGGTCGAGGAAGTGAGGCTGCGGAAGCTCTAGCAGATGGCTCCTCAACAACCATCATCGAAAAGGGACGAGCGGTCAGGCATGTTGTCTCCTTCCTGGGTATGGGGGGGCTCCGCCCCCCCATACCCCCCCGCGGTGCTCGGAGGGGTGTTCTTCGCGGTGGCAGTCATCGGGTCGGGGCTGCAGCAGCTCGCGATCGGGCAGCTCGTCAGGATCGTGCCGAAGCTGCCGGACTGGATTCCGGCGCAGCCCGTGCTCGCCCGCCTCGGGGGGCTGCTGCTGGTCGCGATCGGCGTCGCGCTCCTGACCGGCCGTCGCGCGCGGCTCGCCGCGTGGGTGCTCGCGGCGCTCCTGCTCGCGATCCTGCTCTTGCTCTACGTCCCACAGATCGCGACCAACCCCTGGGCCGGCTTCGTGTACACGAACCCGCTCAAGCTGCTCGCGCTCGTCGGCGGCGTGACGCTGATCGTCCCGCTCCTGCCGACAGGACCCGGCTCGGGCGGCGCTGTGCTCCTCGAGCAGGGGCGAGCCCTGGCACCCTGGTTCCTCGCCGCCTTCCTGGTGGTCTGCGGCATCCAGCACTTCTGGTATCTCCCCTTCGTGGAGACGCTGGTCCCGCCCTACCTGCCGGCCCACCGCTTCTGGGCGCAGTTCGCGGGCGTCTGCCTGCTCGCCGGCGGGATCGGAAGTCTCGTCCCGCGCACCGCGAGGCTGGCCGGCCTGCTGTCGGGCCTGATGATCTTCCTCTGGGTGCTGATGCTCCACATCCCGCGCGCGCTCGCGGACCCGAGCGTCCCGGGCGAGACGTCGGCGATCTTCGAGGCGCTGGCGCAGAGCGGCGTCGCGCTGCTCGTGGCGGCTCGGAAAGCACGCTAGAGCAGGAACGCCGTCGCCGTGAGCGTGCGCTTCATTCCCGCGGCAGCCGCTTCTGGATCTCGTCGACGCGCTCCTCGAGCTCGCCTAGCCTGTGGCGAAGCGCGAGGACCTCGTGCTGCAGATCCTCGCGGCTCGAGTGCTCCCGCTCCATCTGGGCCTCGAGCCGTTCGATCGCCTGCTTGACGGAAACGATCTCGCTCTCGATTCGACGGACCGACTGAGACACACTCGCGACGTCAGCCTTCAGGATCCCGACGTCGGCCTTCAGGATTCCGACGTCGGCCTTCAGGATCCCGACGTCGGCCTTCAGCGTTTCGACATCGGCCTTCAGGGTGCCGACGTTCGCCTCGAGACGGGCGAGGCCCAGCTTGACCATCTCGTACTCCTGTTCGAGACGGTCGAGCCTCTTGTGCACCGCATCGAAGCGCCCGTCGAGGTCCAGCTGAAGCTCGCGCCGAAAGTACTCGAAACGCTCGTCGAGCCGACCGGCGAGCCGCTCTTCGAGCCGAGCGATGGCGGTAAGAACCTGATCTCCCGTGGCCACGATCATCCTCCTCTGAGCCGACGCGGGAGAGTGCGAGGGCTGGCCCGGAAGTCTATACCGCTGGAGTGCGGGCGAAGGTCCGAAGTCGAAGAGTCGAGAGTCGTCACGCTCGCTTGCGCAGGGTCGTCAGCACGACGGACAGCACGATCAGCGCGCCGCCGGCGACGAGGCCTGGCGTGAGCGACTCGCCCAGGATCAGCCACCCGAGGAACACCGCGACGACGGGATTGACGTACGCGTACGTGCCGACCGTGGTCGCCGGCAGCTCGTTCAGGCAATAGGCGAAGGCCGTGAAGCCGACGAGCGAGCCGAACACGATCAGGTAACCGAAGGCGCCCCAGGCCCGCGAGGAGAGCGCGGCGAGCCGCGCGGGGTCCTCGGCGAAGACGCGAGAGAGGACCGCGAGCGCCAGCGAGCCTGCGACCATCTCGATCGCGGCCGCCGAGGCGAGCGGGAGCTTGCGCGGCACGGCCTGCGCGTAGAGCGAGCCGAGCGTCCAGGCGAGGCAGGCTACCTGAAGCCCGCCCATCGCCAGCCAATGGCCGTGCGTCACTCCCCGCTCCGGCCGCGCGACGAGCGCGACGCCCGCGAGACCGATCACGGTGCCGAGCCAGACCCGCAGCGTCCAGGCGTCGCCGTGCGGGCGCAGGCCGTCGAGCACCAGGATCCAGACGGGCACGGTCGCGACGATGAGGGCGGCGGTCCCGCTCGGCACCGTGCGCTCGGACCACATCACGAGGCCGTTGCCCACTGCCAGCAGCAGCACGCCGACGAGCGAGTAGTCGAACCACTGCTGACGCGACGGCCGCCCGTGGCGCCGGTCCACGACGAGCGCGACGCCGCCCATCAGCAGGCCCGCGCACAGGAAGCGCACCGAGGCCGCGACGAGCGGAGGCGCCTCGTGCACGAGCACGCGGATCGCGAGGTAGGTCGAGCCCCAGACCAGCCAGACGATCCCGAGCGCCATGTACGGCAGCACGCGCCGCTTCGCGGCCGGCGCCGGTGCGGGCGCGGGCACGGGTTGGGCCGGGGCGGTGGCCGGAGCGGCCGACATCCCGCCAGTCTACCCCGTGGAACCCGCTCCGCCCGCCGCGCGCCGTGTGGCGGTCAGGCGAGCGGGCGCGTGCGCAGGGCCGCGAGTCGCTGGCCGGCCCGCGCCACGAGGGCGCGGTCGATCTGGCCGTGCTTCCAGTAGCTCAGGTAGCGCTCGTAGAGCTTGCGCGCCTCGGGGACGCGGCCCTGCTTCTCCTCGAGCGCCGCGAGCAGCGCCAGGCTGCGCACGTACGGGATCGGGGTCCCGATCCGCAGCGGCCCGGCGCCGACCACGTACGCGAGCGCCTTCCTGGCGCCGTCGTCGTCCCCCGCGGCGAGCGCGGCGCGCCCGAGGGAGAACTGCACCTCGACCGGCGCCGTGTCCATCGAGACGGACTTCGGCGGCAGGAGGGACGCGGCCTTCTCGAGCGCCTCGCGCGCTGCGTCGTTGTCGCCCCGCGCGAGCGCGAGCTCGCCCTCGAGCTGCAGCCGGTGGGGCTCGCCGATCACCTTCGGGATGGTCGAGAGGAACGCCTCGACCGCGGCCTGGCTGCGGGCGGCCTCCTTGGCGCGCCCGAGGTGCGCGAGCGAGAGCGCGCGCATGCCCTGGCCCTCCGCGAGCTGCTTGGGCTCCGCGCCGGCCTCGGCCACGACCTTGTCCGCCTCGGCGAGCGCCTCGCCGTGGCGCCCGAGGTCCGACTCGAGCCGCGCGTGGAAGAGCCGGGCCGCGATGCGCTCGTTGGAGCTCGCGCCGCTCGTGGCGCCTTGCGCCGACAGCCGCCGCGCCGCGCCGACGTCGCCGCGGTAGAGGCTCGCGATCGCCAGCGTCGCGCCGCCCTCCCAGCGCTCGCGCGCGTCCTGCGAGCTCATGAGCCGCCGCGCGCAGCCCTCGGCCTGCGGCCACTCCTCGCGCAGCGCGTGCGCCACGGCGCGGCCCATCTCGAGCTTCGTGACCTCCGACGGGCCGAGCGACGCCGCCTTGTCGAAGGCCGCGAGCGCCTCGTCCGTCCGGCCCTGCATCAGCTCGAAGAAGCCGAGGTTCTCGAGCCCGGCGCTGCTCTCCGGGTGCGCAGCGATGTAGCCGGTGAGCGCCTCGCGCGCCTTGTCCGGCTGGCCGGTCGCCAGGTACGTCTCGGCGAGGCTCATGTAGCTGCCCGGGAACGACATCCCGCGCCGGCGCAGCTCCTCGAGGTGGACGAGCGCCTCCGGATAGCGGCGCAGGCCGATCAGGGCCTGCGCGAGGTTGTTGCGGGCGGCCGTGTGGTCGGGAGCGCTGTCGACGGCTTTCTGGTAGGCGGCCACCGCCTTCTCGGTCGAGCGCGGGTCGAGCGAGTAGTGGCGGCCCTCGATGTAGTAGCGCTCGCCCGGCGGCAGCGACTCCGCCTTCGCGACGGCCTTCGCCGCGTACTCGCGCGCCTTGTCGGCGTCGCCCAGGTTGGCGTTGACCACCGACAGCTTGGCGAGCGCCATCGCGAAGCCGGGGTCGGCCTCGACCGCCTTCTCGAAGTATGCCCTGGCCTCGCGCTCCTGCATGCGCTCGTGGAGCGTGCTGCCCTCGGCGTAGGCCTTGTAGGCCTCGAGCGAGGCGGTCGTCACCTCCTGCAGCTTCTTCTCCTTCTTCTCGGCGAACTTCACGAAGGACGGCGTCTCGAGCCGCTTGCGCAGCCGGCCGGTGAGGTCGTCCACGAGCACGAACAGCCCCGCGTCCGGGTCGCCCTCGACGCGCTCGCTCGCGATCACCTCGCCGGTGCGCGGGTCCTGCAGGCTCGCCTGGATCCGGATCCGCTCGCCCGCGCGCACGAAGCTGCCGACGAGCGCGGTCGTCGCCTGCGCCTGGCGTGCCACCGTCGCCACCACCTGGCCCGAGAGCGAGCGGTCGTCGCGGTGGCCGGTCTCGTCGAGAATCTGGTAGAGCCGCTGCGTGCTCAGCACGCGCAGGTCGGGCGACTGCGACAGGTTCGTGACCAGCATGTCGGTGAGGCCCGTGCGCAGCCAGTCGACGCTCGGGTCGCCGGTGACGTTCTCGAAGTAGAGCACCGCGAGCGAGTGGCGCCCGTCCTCGGCCGCGGCCGGCACGCGCCCGTGCAGGAAGACGCCCGCCATCCCCGCGAGCACCAGGAGCGAGGCGCCCACCGCGACCGGAAGCGCCCAGCGCCGGCCGCCGCCCTCGGCCACGAGCCGCCGGCGGCCGGCGGTCGTGCGCAGCACGAGGTCGCCCGTGTCGACGTCCCGCTTCAGGTCCTCGAGGTCGCGCCGCAGGTCGGTCGCGGACTGGTAGCGGTCCTCCGGGCGCTTCTCGAGCGCGCGCTCGATCATGCGCGCGAGCGGGCGCGGCACGTCGTCGCGCAGCTCGCTCACCGGCCGCGGCGTGTCCTTCAGGATCGAGGACAGCACCGAGAGGTTGGTGCCGCCGCGGAACGGGCGCTCGCCCGTCGCCATCTCGTAGAGCAGGATGCCGAGCGTGAAGATGTCGGAGCGGTTGTCGACCGGCAGGCCCTGCGCCTGCTCGGGCGACATGTACGCGACCGTGCCCACGATGCGGCCGTCCTGCGTCACCGACTGCGTCTCGCGCAGCGTGCGGTCGCCCATGTAGCCGTCGTCGCGCAGCTTGGCGAGCCCGAAGTCGAGCACCTTGAGCCGGCCTTCCGGCGTCAGCATCACGTTCTCGGGCTTGAGGTCGCGGTGCAGGATGCCCTGGCGGTGCGCCGCGGCGACCGCGTCCGTGAGCCCGATCGCGAGCGCGAGCAGCCGCTCGGTCACGAAGCCGCGCGGCGGGATCGCCTTGCTGAGCGTCTCGCCCTCGACGTGCTCCATCGTCAGGAAGCGCAGCCCGTCGGCCTCCTCGATCGAGTGCAGCATCACGATGCCCGGGTGGCTGAGCTGCGCGACGGCGCGCGCCTCGCGCTCGAAGCGCGCGAGCTTCTCGCCCTGCGACGCCGTCTCGGGCGGCAGCACCTTGAGTGCGATGCGGCGGCCGAGCCGCGGGTCCTCGGCGAGGTACACCTGGCCCATGCCGCCCGAGCCGAGCGCCTCGAGCACGCGGTAGGCGCCGAGCGTGCGGCCGACCAGGCCGGAGTCCTGCGCTTGAGGCATGTCGGCCATTATGACGCCTCGACTCAATCAGCGGATCCCGCCATCACAAATGTTGACACTCGCCCGCTCGCGCGCGGTTCAGCCGCCTGAACACGACGGACCACCGCGTGGTACCCGCGCTCCAGGCGGATCGATCGATTCCAGCTTGACGAGCGGAAAGCGCCGGAAACAGAATCACCCTACAGAGACGAAGCGAGGTACGCCCATGGCCCGCAGACCCCCGCCCCCCGACGACGGAGGGGGTGAGTCACCCGCCTTCTCGCGACGCAGCTTCCTGAAGTCGGCCGGCGTCTCGGCCGCCGCGACCACGCTCGTGGGAGCGGCCGAGCGCACGGCTGCCGCTCCGAGTGTCCTCGGGCCGGACGCCGTCACGCTGAGCCTGAAGGTGAACGGCACGGCACGCAGCGTGAGCGTCGAGCCGCGCGTCACGCTGCTCGAGGCGCTCAGGAACCAGCTCGACCTGACGGGCGCCAAGCCCGTCTGCGAGCGGGGCGGCTGCGGCGCCTGCACCGTCCTGCTGGACGGAGCGCCCGTCGTCTCCTGCCTGATGCTGGCCGCCGACGCCGAGGGCCACGAGATCACGACCGTCGAAGGCATCGGCAGCCCCGAGACGATGAGCCCGCTGCAGGCGGCCTTCGTCGAGAAGGACGCGCTGCAGTGCGGCTTCTGCACGCCGGGCTTCATCGTCTCGGGCACGGCGCTGCTCGCGAAGCACCCGCACCCGACGCTCGAGGAGGTCAAGGCCGGCCTCGCCGGCAACATCTGCCGCTGCGGCACCTACGGCCGCATCTTCGAGGCGGTGCACGCCGCGTCGCTGGCGAAGCCCTCGCCCCACAGGAGCTAGCCATGCCGCAGGAAGCCAAGCCGGAGCCGACCCAGACCTTCGCGGCGAAGGCTGGACTGCCGGGCTCGCCCCAGCCCCTCGAGGTGCACGCGCCGACGAACGACATCAAGCCGTGGGACCTCGACAGCGTCGCGGGCTTCGAGCACGTCGGCAAGCCGCGCCCGCGCGTCGAGGCCCCGCTCAAGGTCACCGGACGCGCGAAGTACGCCTACGACATCAAGCTGCCGGGCATGCTCTACGGCCGCATGATCGGCGCGTCGGTGCCCGCCGCCCTGATCCTCGAGATCGACACCTCGAAGGCGGAGGCGCTCCCCGGGGTGAAGGCCGTGTGGACCACCGACTCGCGCGTCGTGCGCTTCGCCGGCCAGGACGTGGCGGCCGTGGCCGCCGTCTCGCCCGACGTCGCACGCGACGCCGCGCGCCTCGTGACGGTGCGCTACAAGGAGCGGCCGTTCACGCACGAGCTGCGCGAGGCGATGAAGCCCGCGGCGCCGCGCGTCTTCGACATGGACCGCCTGCCGGTCGGCCGCGAGATGGGCCGAAACGGCAACGTGGCGGGGCCGCGCCAGAGCCGCGCCAACCGCGGCGACGTGGAGAAGGGCTTCGCCGAGGCCGAGGTCGTGCACGAGGCGAGCTACTACTGTCCGGTCCACACCCACTCCTGCCTCGAAACGCACGGCGTCGTGGCAGCCTGGGAAGGCGACCAGCTCACGATCTACGCCTCGACCCAGGCGCTCTTCGCCGTGCGCGAGGGTGTCGCCGAGGCGCTCGGCGTCGACCGCAAGAACGTGCGCGTCGTCTGCGAGCACATGGGCGGTGGCTTCGGCAGCAAGCTCGGCCCGTCGGCGACCGGCAGCGCCTTCTCCGTGGTGGCGTGCCGCCTCGCGCGGATGGCCGGCGCGCCGGTCAAGCTGTTCCTCGACCGCCACCAGGAGCACCTCTGCACCGGCAACGCGCCGAGCGCGCTCATGACCGTCAAGGTCGGCGCGAAAAAGGACGGCACGCTCACCGCCGTCCACTACCAGTCGTGGGGCTCGGCCGGGGTCGCGGGCGGGGCCGGGACGGCTGGGCCCGCGGGCGCGCTCCACGGCAAGAACCCGAACTTCAAGGGCGAGGAGTACGACGTCTTCACGAACGCCGGCCCTTCGGCGCCGCTGCGCGCGCCCGGCCACTCGCAGGGCGCCTTCGGGATCGAGTCGGCGGTGGACGAGCTGGCGGAGAAGCTCGGAATCGACCCGCTCGAGCTGCGCCGGAAGAACGAGGCGAGCCCGGTGCGGATGGCGCAGTACGACGCCGGCGCCAAGGCGATCGGCTGGCAGCGCCGGAACAAGAAGGCCGGCGATACTTCGACGGGCGGCTGGGCGGCCTCGGCTCCTGCGAAGGCGCCGGCGCCACCGTCCTCGCGCAAGCGAGGGATCGGAATGGCCAACGGCAACTGGTACGTGTTCGCCTCGGAGAACTCGAACGCGCAGGTGCGCGTGCACCGCGACGGCTCGGTCGAGGTGGTCACCGGCTGCCAGGACATCGGTAGCGGCTATCGGACGGCGATGATGGTGGTGGCCGCCGAGGAGCTCGGAATCGAGCCCGCCGACGTCACCATGCGCCTCGGCGACACGCAGTTCCCCGAGGGCCCCGGCTCGGGCGGCAGCGTGACGACCAACTCGATGGCACCCGTCGTGCGCCTCGCGGCCAACCAGGCGCGCACGAAGCTCTTCGAGCTGGCGGCTGCGCAGCTCGGCGCGAGCGCAGCCGATCTCGACGCGGCGCACGGCAAGATCTTCGTCCTGAAGGAGCCCGCCAAGGCCCTGACGTTCAAGCAGGCTGCCGCGAAGATGAGCGGCGAGTCGATCGAGTTCACCGCGAAGCGCCCGAAGCAGTACGAGACCTACCGCGGCGACCTCGCGGGGACGCAGTTCGCCGAGGTCGAGGTCGACACCGAGACGGGCGTCGTGCGCGTCGTGAAGATGGTGTCGGTGAACGACTGCGGGCTGCCGGTCAACCCGCTCACGACGCAGAGCCAGGTGCTCGGCGCGATGATCCAGGGCGCCTCGTGGGCGCTCTTCGAGAACCGCGTGCTCGACCGGAACGTCGGCACGATGGTGAACCCCAATCTCGAGTGGTACAAGGTCCTGACGCCCTCGGACATGTTCGAGGCCGAGTCGATCCTCACGCCGCAGGCCAACCTCGGCAACAACACCTCGACCGCGGGCATCGGCGAGCCGCCGATCGTGCCGACGCTCGCCGCGGTCGCCAACGCCGTCTACAACGCGATCGGCGTGCGCATCCGCGAGCTGCCGATCACGCCGGACCGGGTGCTCCAGGCCCTGTCCGAGGCGCGGAGGACCTGAGCCATGAACCGCTTCGAGCTGGTCCGCGCGCAGACGCTCCCCCAGGCCCGCGAGCTCCTCGCCGAGAAGCCGGGTGCCGTCGCCAAGGCCGGCGGCATCGACCTGCTCGACCACCTGAAGGAGCACCTCGTCGAGCCGCCGCGACTCGTCGACCTCAAGTCCGTGCCCGGCCTGTCGCAGATCGTGGTCGAGAAGGATGGCTCGCTGCGGATCGGCACGCTCGCGACGCTCGCCCAGATCGCGGCACACGCCGGAGTGAAGGCGAGCCACCCCGCGCTCGCCCGCGCCTGCGGCGAGGCGGCATCGCCGCAGGTGCGCAACGTCGCCACGATCGGCGGCAACCTGCTTCAGCGGCCGCGCTGCTGGTACTACCGGCTCGAGTCGTACAAGTGCTTCAAGAAGGGCGGGGACACCTGTTTCGCCGTCGCCGGCGAGAACCGCTACCACGTGATCTTCGGCGGCGGGCCGGCTTTCGCGACCCACCCCTCGAACGCGGCCGTGCCGCTCGTGGCGTACGGCGCGTCCTTCGTCCTCGACGGGCCGAAGGGCGGACGCGTGGTACCGGCCGGGGACTTCTTCCTGCTGCCGGCGCAGGACCCGACGCGCGAGAACGCGCTGCAGCCGGGCGAGCTCCTGAAGGAGATCCGCGTGCCCTCGGCCGCCGGCTGGAAGTCCGCGTACTACGAGGTGCGCGAGCGCCAGGCGTTCGACTGGCCGCTCGTCTCGGCCGCGATCGCTGTCAAGAGCGCGGGCGGGACCGTGAAGGAGGCCCGCGTCGTGCTCGGGCAGGTGGCGACGATCCCGTGGCGCTCCGAATCGGCGGAAAGGGCCCTCGTCGGCAAGCCGGTGAACGCGTCGAGCGCCGAGGCCGCCGGCAAGGCCGCGGTGGAAGGCGCACAGCCGATGACCGACAACGGCTACAAGGTCGAGCTGCTGGCGACGCTCGTGCGCCGCACCGTCGCCTCTCTCGCGTGAGGACCGAAATGGACGCGAACGACGCCACGGGAACCCACGACGCGACGGCCGAGAAGGCCGAGACACCGGTCTGCCGACGCCTGCGCACCAAGATGTACTACGTGCTCGGCCGCGAGCACGTGAACCTGCGCGTCTCCTCGCCCACCGCGCAGTACTGGTGCTCGCTCACGGCCACCGTGATGGGGCCGGACGAGCTGCCCTGCAGCCCGGAGGGCTGCCAGCCCGACCGCGGCTGCTTCGAGCCGGAGGAGTAGCGGGCGGCCGCACCAAGCCACGCGGTGCCGACATAAGTTCATTATCAGTAATTACTTGACAGGTATCCTGTGCGATGTACACTTCGCACATGGCCGTCAAGACCGTGTCCTTGAAAGTCGAGGCATATGATCGCCTCAGGGCCGCCCGACGCTATCCGGGCGAGTCCTTCAGTGAGGTCATCCTGCGCGCGCGATGGCCCGAGGACACCCTGACCGGCGCCGAGCTCTTGCAACGCTATGAGACGCACGGCCCCTCATTCACCGACAAGCAGCTCGAGGCCGTCGAGGCTGCCGTCGCGGCCGACCGCCCGCCCGAGGACAAGTGGAAGGAGCGCTGATCCTCGAGACCACGTTCCTGATCGACCTGGAGCGCGAGGCGAGACGCGGCGCCAAGGGAGCGGCGCACGACGTGCTCGTGCGCCACGCTGGTGACAGGCTGTACATCACTCCCACGATCGCCGGCGAGCTGGCGGCGGGCGCCTCCATGGCCGAGCGCGGACGCTGGGAAACGTTCGTGGCTCCCTTTCATGTGCTGGCCTTGAGCCGCGCCGTGTGCTGGGAGTACGGAAGCGCCTTCCGATACCTCCAGGCGAACGGCCTGCTGATCGGCGCCAACGATCTCTGGATCGCCGCGGCGGGCATCGCGTACGCGATCCCGGTCGTGAGCCGTAACTCGCGGCACCTGTCGCGCGTTCCGCGGCTCGAGCTCGTCAGCTACGGCTGAGCGCCGCCAGAGCAGCTCTTGATGTCGATCGAATGGCTCGTGGCGACCAGCAACTCAAAGGCGCCGGCGGATGTCGGCCACGAACTCGAGGAGATCGTCAAGGCGGTTCTCCACCACGTCCCTGACGATCCCGAGGTCCACTTCCTGATAGAGGTGAACCACCACGTTCCGAAAGCCCGCCATCTGTTCCAGACGCCCGCCGAGATCCGCTGCAACGATGCCGGCTCGCTCCAGCAGCCGGAACACCTCACGGTTCGTTTCGGGTTCCCCGAGGCGCTCGTCGGACACGAGGTGCGAGGCCACGTCGAGCGCCGCCTGAATCGCGAGCTGGAGCGTGTGCTCGACGAAGCGCTGCTCGCGGACGTCCTCCGCCAGCCGCTCCGGTCGGGCCAGGGTGCGAAGCTGGCGAACACAGGTTTCGACGAACGCCAGCTTCTTGGCGACGAGCTCGGAGTCGGTCACCCGCGAGGCTCCGCCACGCGGTCGATCCCGGGCCGGCTGGGTGCCGGGTAGCGACGGTAGCGCGCCCGAATCGGCGCCATGTCGAAGTACTCGTTGCGCGACTGCACCTCGAATCGGATGCGGGCGGCGCGGTCACGGTCGAGCAGCAGGCGCCCGTCACGTAGAACCCTGTGCACGAGGTCGGCCGAAGCGCGGTTGAGGACGACCACCTGCACGGGCACGCGCAGCAGCCGCTCCAGCCCCGCCTCCAGTGCGAACTGCGGCGCGTCGAGCTTCGCCGGCGGCGGGACCGCGAACAGGACGCCCAGGTCGACGTCGCTTCCGGCCCGTGCCTCGCCGCGCGCGACGCTGCCGAAGAGATAGACCGCGACGGCACCCCGCGGATCAGCCTCGAGGAACGATCGCAGGCGAGCCTCGAGGTCGGCGACAGACACAGACACACTTCATTATAGAGGTGGGCCCAGGACGAGAGCCTGGCTCAGGAGCCGGTGCGCACGCGGAGGAGCGCATAGGACTGGGCAAGCGCCCCGCTCTCGCCGAGGCCGATCCGCAGCGTGTAGTCGCCCGCCTCGAGCGAATCGGGGGTGTACGAGAAGACGTAGGTCCGGCGGCCCAGCAGGTCCCTCTGCACGCGCTCGACGCGCAGCCGTCCGGGCGGCTCGACCCGGCCGTCCTTGCCCGTGAGCGACGAGCGGATCTCCACGTCGGCGGCCGGGTCGCCGAGGATGCGCGGCTCGAACGACATCAGCACGAGCCGCTCCGGCTCGCCGGGCCGTACGCGGAAGCTCGCCCGGGGCAGGAACGGCTTGCCGTCGATCTCGAACGGCAGGGGCTGCTCGCTCGCCTCCGCCTTCCCCGCTCCCATGTCGAGGCCGATCCAGCGGCCCGGCTCGTCCGCCACCATCGGCGGCAGCACGAAGGCGACGTTCGCGTCGTAGGGCGGCACGCTCACGTCGAGGAACTTCACGCCCGACGCTCCGCTGTCCCGGTCGCGCAGCATCAGCCGGATCGTGTAGCGCCCGGGGCGCACGTTGAACGTGCCCTGGAGCGACAGCCCCTCGCGGCTCGCCTCGGGATCCAGCCTGGCGGGATCGATGCGAGCGAGCTGAGCGAAATGGTCCACCACGGAGTCCTTCTGGTCCACGACGTAGCCGTAGACCTCGACCGCCAGCTCCTTCCCGGCCTGCCAGGCGAGCGAGGCCTTCGGGACCTGCAGCACGACGCTCAGCGCCTGGCGCTCGCCGGGGCGGGGGAACGGCACGCACAGGGCGTCGAAGTCGAGGTCGTTCTCGCCCAGGCCCGTGACGACGAGCTGCGCCGCGTCGAACTTGCGCTGGAGCATGGGCACGCCGGGGCCGGTCTCGCGCTCGAAGTAGCCGGGGCGGTGCGACAGCTTGACGCCCTTGCGCGCGAGCCGCACCTTGACCTTGTGAAACGTGCCCGGCCCCTTCTCGTCCAGGGGCTGGAAGCCGAGCACGTAGTAGCGGCTGGTCATCTCCAGCATCTCGTCGAGCACGGGCTTGAGGTCGTTCGCGTCCTTGTAGAAGCGGCCGCCGGTCTCCGCGGAGATGAAGTTGAGCGACTCGCGGCCGGACACCGACCCTCGCACGCTCATGGTGGCTCCGGAGCCGGGATTGATCTGGGGTGCAGCCCGCGAGATCATCTCGTCCTCGCCGAACCCGGTCACGTCGATCGCGTGCACCACGGCATCCGAGCGCGCCAGGCTCTGCGTCGCGTCGCCGAACAGGCTGCGGATGTGCGAGTCGCCGTAGCGCGACTGGCCATCCACGTCCCAGAGCCGCCCCTCCACGATCGCGGTCGAGCTGTCCTGCCGCTCGTAGCCTTCCTCGCCGATCGAACAGCCGTGAATCGAAGCCGGCGGAGAAGTAGACGACCTGCTTGCGCCCGGCTACGTTGCGCAAGCCGCGGGCGAGCTCTTCGAGGGCGCCCGCCGCCCGCTCGATGTGGCTGCGATACTGCTCGCGATCGGCGGCCTGCATCCGGCGCAGCATCACGGCGGCGTAGCTGTCGAGCATCACCTGGGGCACCGCGGTCTCGCCGAGCGACCCGGCGGTCGCGATGTCGGTGATCTGCAGGTCGGCGGCGAGCGCGAGCGGGTCGTGGATCTTCGACAGCGACGGGACGCCGAGGCTGTCGACGGCGTGGGCCAGGAGCGCACGGTCGTCGGTGAAGTTCGCGACCAGCTGCAGCCCGCGGTTGGCGTCGAAGGTGGCGACCGCCGCGAGGTCGGTCTCGGCGAGGCTCCGGCGCACGAACGCACCGGCGGCCCGGCGCGCACGGTTGAGCCCGCCGATGGTCGTGAAGGACATGTCGAACAGCAGCAGGAAGCGCCGGCGCGCCGCGGGCGCCTGGCGCAGCTGCTCGGTCTCGTCGTCGTCGGTCGTGTCCACGTACCGGAACGAGACGATCTTCGCCTTGTGTCCGTCTTCCTGGACCTGGAAGTCCTCGGCGCGCAGCCCGCGCACGGCTCGGCCCTGCGCGTCGACGGCGAAGACCGGCACCAGCACGAGCGAGACGTCGGTACCGAAGACGGCAGGCCCGTCGGCGCCGAAAGCAGAGCCCGCCAGGAGCGTGATCCCGAGCGGCACTCCGACGACAGCCGAGAATCGCATGCAGCGCCCCCAGTACTTCGACCCCTTGCGCGGTCGATCTTGGATGAGGAATCGGAACACAACGGTCAACCCACTGTAAAGGTCGACGTCGCCCTTCGGCTCGAGCGGCCATCGGTACTGGCGAACGCGGTGCAGTTTTTTGAAGCGAGTTCATCAGCTTGAATGCATCCGCCGGATCGGTGTCCACACATTTGGATGGCTGCTCGCCGTAACTCGTTGACATAAATAGACAATGGACCCTCAGCTCCCCTAGCCGCTGGACTTGGCACGGCGATTGGAGTAAATCCGTGTCAAATCGCTGCGCGCCGTCGGTCGCTACTTCCAGGCCACAGGCGGGGTGCGCTCATTTCTCGGGGGGGTCCAATAATGAAGAGGCTACTGGCCTTGGCGGTCGGCGCGGTCTTCGCGCTGGCCTCCACCGCCCACGCTCAGCAAATCTCGGGCGGCAACATCTACGGCACCGTGACCGACGAATCCGGTGCGGTGCTGCCCGGCGTCAACGTCGCGCTCGCCGGCGAGCTCGGCAACCGCGCCACCACGACCGGCGCGCAGGGCACCTTCCGTTTCATCAGCGTGCCCCGGGGCGACTACACGCTGACGATCGCGCTCAGCGGCTTCGCCAAGGCCACGCGCGCCATCCACGTGACGACGGGTGAAAACGTCGAGTTCGCGGTCGCCATGAAGGTGTCCGGCGTCGAAGAGACGGTGCAGGTGACGGGTGAGACGCCGCTCGTCGACACGAAGAAGCGCGGCACCGCCACCACCATGACCACCGAGGAGCTGCAGAGCGTGCCGAACGCCCGCGACCCCTGGGGCGTACTCCGGGCGGTTCCGGGCATACTCGTCGACCGCGTGAACATCGCCGGGAACGAGAACGGCCAGCAGGCCTCCGTCGCCGGCAAGGGCACGACAACCGCGGACAAGGTCTGGAACATGGATGGCCTGATCATCACCGACATGTCCGCGACCGGCGCCTCGCCCACCTACTTCGACTTCGAGGCGTTCAACGAGATCTCGGTCGTGACCGGCGGCAGCGACCTGCAGGTCCAGTCCGGCGGCATCGGGATCAACCTGACCACGAAGCGCGGCACCAACAAGTTCCACGGCGGGGCGCGCTACATGCTCGCCCACGACGACATGGCGTTCGACAACGTGCCCTCGGACCTCAAGCTCGACAGCCGCCTCCACCAGGGCCTCGACACTGGCAAGGCCGACCACCTGCAGCAGCTCAGCGACTACGGCTTCGACCTCGGCGGCCCGGTCCTCAAGGACAAGCTGTGGTTCTACTTCGGGTGGGGCAAGCAGGACATCCGCAACGTCCTCTACATCCAGAACTACGACAAGACCCTGGTGTCCGCGATGAACGCAAAGCTCACCTGGCAGCCGTCGGGGAGCACCACGGTCTCCGCGTTCTGGTTCAACGGCGCCAAGGAGAAGTTCGGCCGCCTCGCGGGCTTCGGCGTGAACACCCCCGACGAGTTCAACTGGGACCAGAAGGACGCCTACGAGAGCGACGTGAACGGCCCGAACCGTCCGCCGGGACTCTGGAAGCTGCAGGTCGACCACACCTTCTCCCCGAGCTTCTTCATGTCCGTGAACGGCGCCTACTACAACACCGGCTTCACGCTGTCGCCGCGCGGCGGCGCGGACAAGAGCTTCACGCTCGACTACGACCAGGGCGACGCGCTCGGCTCCTACATCACCTACACCGCGGTCCGGCCGCAGTGGCACTTCAACGCCAGCGGCAGCTACTTCTTCGGCGGCACGGGCGGCAACCACGAGCTGAAGTTCGGCTTCGGCTACCGCGACTACACCACGACCTCGATCACCCACTACGGCGGCAACCAGCTCGTGGGCGTCATCAACTCGCCCACCGACAAGATCGCCTGGGTGGCTCGCGACGGCCCGGTCGTCTACGGCGGCAAGTACATCAACGCGTACCTCGGCGACGTCTTCACCAAGGATCGCTTCACCTTCAACGCCGGCGTGCGCTGGGACGGCCAGAAGGCCAAGAACCTGCCGAGCGAGGCCCCGGCCAACGCCTCCTTCCCGAACGCGGTGCCGGCGCTCACCTTCGGCGGCAGCGACAACATCATCAACTTTAGCGACGTCTCCCCGCGGCTCGGGATGAGCTATGCGCTCGACGCCTCGCGCCGTACGGTGCTGCGGGCCTCGTACGCCTACTACGCCGGCCAGCTCTCGTTCGGCGACGTGGCCAACGAGAACCCGTCGCAGTTCGGCTACCTGGCCTACGGGTGGAACGACCTCAACGGCGACCGCTTCGTTCAGCCCGCCGAGGTGGACTTCAGCAACTTCCAGTACAACGTGAACATCGACCCCGACAACCCCGGCGCCGTGTCCGACACGCCCAACAAGATCGACCGCAACTACAAGCCGAAGCACGACAACGAGGTCGTGATCGGGCTCGACCGCGAGCTGGGCGCCAACTTCGCCGTGGGCTTCGCCTACACCTGGCGCACGGCTTCCGACTGGTCGTACCGTCCGCGCCTGGCCGCCAAGTGCAGCGGCGAGCCGTCCCTCGCCAACTGCCCGATCATGCAGCCGAGCGATTACACCAAGAACGCACCGACGACCTCCAACGGGTATACCGCCTACACCTACTCGCCCAATCCCGCTCTCGTGAGCGCAGGCGGGGGCGGCCGGTTCCGCACGAACGCCCCCGGCTATTCCACGACCTTCAACGGCCTCGAGTTCACGCTCGTCAAGCGCCTCTCGAACAAGTGGATGAGCCGTGTGGCGCTCTCGTGGAACGACTGGAAGGAGAACTGGGACGGGACGCCGTATTCGCTCGGCACCGACCCCGGAAACCCGACGCCGACCGAGAACGACCCGCTGCAGAACGGCGGCCCGGTGGCCTTCCTGTCCGGCGGCTCGGGCAAGGCCAGCTTCTACACGAACGTCCCCTGGCAGCTCTACGCCAACGGCCTGTACCAGATGCCCTGGGGGCTCGACCTCTCGGCCTCGTTCTTCGCCAAGAAGGGCGGAGTCTACCCGGTGTCGGTGCGCCTCAGCGGCGGCGGTGACGGGACGAACAACGCCCTCGCGACGATCCCGATCGACTCGCTCCGCTACGACGACGTGTGGGACGCGGACCTGCGGCTCGCCAAGACGATCAAGTTCGGCCACGGCGCCGGTCTGACCCTGGCGGCCGAGTGGTTCAACGTGTTCAACAACAACTTCGTCCTGGGCCGTTACCGCTACGCCAACAGCTCGAGCTTCACCAACACGTCCCAGGGAGCGACCTCCGACCGCGGCCGGGTCGAGGAGATCCTCGCGCCCAGCGTGTTCCGGCTCGGAGCACGCTTCAGCTTCTAGCGTTCCATTCCTGACGCTCGGAAGAGCCCCGGGGTCCGCCCCGGGGCTTTTCCTTTTTGTGGGGTCAGGCTTCTTGCATCAACTGCGGGGAGTGTCGACTTCGAGCCGCCGCCGCCCATAGCTCGCGAGGCCCGAGACCGGGTCCCGGACACCCACCGCGAGCTCTCCCGTGCCCGCGTCGGGCACCGAGACGACGATCTCGTGGGGGACGCCGGCCGCGCCGGGCTCCGGAAGCGGCACGTCGACCTCCTTCTCGCGCACCTCGGCGAGACCCGCCCGGTCGGGCTGGCGTCGTCGAACCGCGATCACCACCTGCAGCCGGCCGTGGCGCGCGCCGGCCTCGCCGACCGCCGCCAGCCGCTCGAGCGGGACCAGGATCCGCACGCTCGCGCCAGGCGGCTGCCGAGCGTCCGCGGAGGAGGGAGCCTCCATGCTCGCGGTCAGCGTGACGCCCAGAGCGTTCTCCTCGATTCCCGCGACGAGCGCGGCGAGCGTGCGCCCGACGACCTCGGGCGCGCGGTCCCCGTGAAAGTAGCTCTGCCGGTGCCGCACGCGCAGGCCCTTGCGTTTGAGCTCGACGCCGATGCGATGCAGGCGCCCGTCCGGCTCGCGCTCCGGCACGAACCCCAGCACGTAGCGGGCCTCGAGCTCGTCCGCCACGCCGGCGAGGGCCCGCGCGGGGTTGTTGGTGTTCAGGATCGGGAAGCCGCCCGTCCCTTCGCCGAGCAGCCACTCTCCGGCCTCGCCGTTGGCCTTCTTCAGCGCGTCGGTCTTCGGCGACGGCGTGTAGCGGCGGTCGCCCTGGGAGACGTCCGCGAGCGAGGGCGCCTGCAGGCCGGCGCCGTCCAGCGGGTAGATCGTGAGGCGCGCGCTGTTGGCTCGCGCCGCCAGCTCCTGGAGCGCGCGCGAGAGGTCGTATTCCTGGATCGGGGCCAGCAGCGTCGAGAAGTCCTTCTGATAGACCGCGGGGCAGATGTCGCCGAGCTGCTCGAAAAGATGCGCCCCGGGACGCTGCTCGACGCCGTCGCTCAGGTAGAAGAGCGTCTTCGGGCCCGGAAGAGTCCCTAGCACCGCCGCCAGCTCCGCGAGGCGGGCGAAGACAAGGCGCAGCTGCTGCTGGCGCTCGTTGGCGTAGCTGCGGACGACGTTCTGCAGCAGCGGCAGCAGGCAGACGCAATCGGAGCCCGAGTCACAGGGCAGGCTCTCGATCACGCCTTTGACCTGGTCCAGTGTGGTCCGCTCCGCCTGGAGCGCGAGCTGGCCGCCCGGCAGCGCCTGCTCGGCCGCGGCGAGGGCGCGCGACACGTCCGCCTCGCTCGTCGTGAGCTCGCTGAGCGCGCGCAGCCCGCGCTCCTCCGAGAGCACGAGCACCCGGAAGCGGCCGCCCGCCAGCTGGGCCGGCAGAAACGTCCGCAGCCCCGCGAGCAGCCGGCGACGGCCGCCGATGCTGAGGTTCGGGTTGTCGACATAGACCACCAGCGTCTCGAGGTCGCGCGCTCCCGCTGCCCCGCTTGCGGCGGCCGGCGGCGCGTCCGGCGCGGCGGCGGAGCGGGCAGCGCCCGGCGCAGGCCGAGCCGGCGGAGCCTGGAACGCGCTGATCGGGACGGCCTTTCCGTCGTCCAGCAGCACGAAATCCTCGCGGCGCAGGTCGCGCACGAGCGCGCCGCGGCGCGACGTCACGATCACGTCCACCTGGACGATCTCGCTCGCGGAAGGAATCGACGGGACCTGCGCCGCGGACGGCTGCGCGGAGGCGACGGCGATCCACAAGCCGAGCATGGGCTATTCTGGGCCCCAAAAGCCCGATGCTGATCGCCCTGTCCCTGGCGGTCGGGGCGGCCGCCGCGGCGACCGCGCCCGGTCCCAACCTGCTGCTCGTCACGATCGACACGTTGCGTGCGGACCACGTGGGCGCCTATGGCTACAGCCTCGGCCGCACGCCCACGCTCGACGGACTCGCGAAGGACGGCGTGCTCCTCGAAGACGCCGTCGCGCACGTGCCACAGACGCGGCCCTCGCACGTCACGCTCCTCACCGGCCGCTATCCGTACGAGCACGGTGTCCGCGACAACGCGCAGGGGCCGCTCGCTCCGCGCTGGCCCACGCTGGCCGAACGGCTCCGCGGCGCCGGCTGGGACACGGGCGCCGCGATCGGCGCCTACCCGGTCTCGCGGCCTTCGGGGCTCGACCGCGGCTTCGCCTTCTTCGACGACCCGTTCGGCGCGTGGCAGGGCGCGACCACTCGCGACGCGACGAGCGAGCGACGGGCGGGCGCGGTGGCCGACAAGGCCCTCGAGTGGCTGAAGCGCCCGCGCAGCAGCCCCTTCTTCCTCTGGGTGCACTTCTTCGATCCCCACGCCCCCTACGAGCCGCCGCCGCCCTTCGCCGCGGCCTTCGCCAAGCGGCCCTACGACGGCGAGGTGGCCTACGCCGACTCCCAGCTCGCGCGGCTCCTCGCGTTCCTTGACGAGCGGGGCCTGCGCGACACGACGCTGGTCGTGGTCACCTCCGACCACGGCGAGGGCCTCGGCGACCACGGAGAGGACGAGCACATGCTGCTCGTCTACGACTCGACCTTGCGCGTCCCCCTGGTGCTGCGCTGGCCGGGCCGGCTCCCGGCCGGCGCGCGCGTCGGAGGTCAGTTCCGCGGAATCGACCTGATGCCCACCCTGCTCGAGCTCGTCGGGCAGACGCCTCCCGCGCTGCGCGGCGTCTCGCGCGCCGCCGAGATCCGGGCCGCCCGTGCGATCCCCGACAACGAGTCCTACGCCGAGAGCCTCTACGGCCAGATCCATTACGGCTGGGCCGCGCTGCGCGCGCTGCGTGGCGAGGGCTGGAAGTACATCGACGCCCCGCGCGCCGAGCTCTACCGCGTGCGCGATGACCCCGCGGAATCCCGCAACCTGATCGACGCCCGCGGCCCGGTCGCCTCGGCGATGCGCGGCCGCCTGCCCGCAGCGGACGAGCAGCGCTCCACGGATGCCGCGATCGACCCGGCCGCCAGCGAGCGCCTGGCGGCGCTCGGCTACGTGGGCGGCGGGGTCTTCCGCGGGCGGCCCTCCGGCGCCGACCCCAAGGACAGGCTCGACGCGTTCCAGGCCGAGCAGCGCGGGATGCGCGAGGCGCTGCGCCTGGTGCGGGCGGGGGACGTCGCGGGCTCGGTCAAGCTGCTGGGCAGGCTGGAATCGAGCCGCCTCGCTTCGTTCAACGTGAGCTACTACCTCGGACGCGGCCTGCTGCAGCTCGGGCGCCCGGCCGAAGCCACGGGACCGCTCTCGCGCGCGCTCGGCCTCGCGCCGAACGTGCCCCTCGTCTACGCGCAGCTCGCCGAGGCCCAGCGGGCGAGCGGGCGACTCGACGAGGCGGAGGCCACGCTCGCCCGCGGCATCGCCCTCGCGCCGCAGAACGCCGAGCTGCTCTTCGCGCGCGGCCAGCTCCAAAGGAGCCGCGGGCGGATCGAGCCGGCCCGATCCGACCTCGAGCGCGCGCGCGATCTCGAGCCCGGCGACGCGCGGCCGCACGCGGCTCTCGCCGACCTCCACCGCGGCGCGGGACGGCTCGACGCAGCCCTCGCCGAGGGCGAGGCTGCAGTGCGCGCCGATCCCGCGTGGGCCGGGGCGCACCTCGCCCTCGGCCTCGCCCTGGGTGCGAGCGGCGACGAGGCGCGAGCCGCGGCGGAGTTCCGCGAGGCGCTGCGCCTGGAGCCCGCCCAGCCGGACGCGCTCTTCTACCTGGCCGCGGTGGAGCGGCGCGCGGGGCGCCCCGCCCGGGCGGTCCCGCTGCTCGAGCGGCTGATGGCGACGACGCCCGCCTACCCGGGAGCGGCGGAGGCGCTCGCGGGCGCGCGCCGGGAGACCGCGCCGGCCGAGGGTGCTATCGGGCTGCGGCTGCTGCGCGTTCCCGAGCGGGCGCGAGCCGAGGCGCTGCTCGAGCGGCTGCGGGGCGGCGCGGACTTCGCCGCCCTCGCGCGCCAGGCGTCGGTCGACGCGACGGCCGCGGCGGGTGGATGGCTGGGCAGCCTGTCGCCCGCGGAGCTGGCCGAGCCGCTGCGCTCGGCCGCGGCCGCGCTCGGACCGGGCGAGACGAGCGGCGTCATCCGGACCCCCGGTGGCTACGTGATCCTGCGCCGCGAGCGCTGAGCCTCGCGTCGGCGCCTGCTACCCGAAGCGGCGGTCGCGCGGGAACAAGCGGTGGGCGCGCGCCGCCCACTCTCCGGCCGCCTCGCGGTCGCCCAGGACCCCCAGCGTGCGGACCACGGCCCAGTACTCCTCCGGGCCCGGACGCGGATGCGCCGTCACGATACCGGCGAGCGATTCGCGGGCTTCCGCGTCGCGTCCCTGCGCGCGGAGCAGCAGTGCGAGGCCTACCCGGCCTTCACGCGTGTGCGGGATCGCGGCGATCTCGGCACGGAACTCGCTCTCGGCCTCGGCCTCGCGGCCGAGGCGGGCCAGGCAGTCGGCGGAGCGCGCGTGCAGGCCGGGGATCACGAGACGCTTCTGGAGCGCTTGCGCCGCGGCCGCGCGGCGAAACGACTCGATCGCCTCCGGGCAGCGGCCGCCGTGCTGCGCGGTCACACCCAACACGAAGGAGGCGATCGCGCGGCCGGCGTCGGCGGCCAGGCTCTGGCGCGCGTCCTCGGCCGCTCCGGCGAGATCGCCGCTCGCGAGCTTCAGCTCCGCGCGGAGCTCGAAGGCCGCGCCGGGATCCTGCAGGGTGGCCGCGGTCGCGTGCTTCATCGCCTGGTCGCGCTCTCCAGCGAGCGAGAGAGCGCGCGCGAGCGCCAGGTGCGGCGCGGCGCGCTCGGGATCTCCGGCCACCGCGCGCGCGAGCGCGGCGATCCCCTCAGGCGCGTGCCCTTCGGCAAGCAGCGACGCGCCCAGGTCCTCCCAGGCGTCGCTCATCCCCGGCTCTTTCGCCACGACCTCGCGCAGGGCGGCGATCGCTGCCGCGTGCTCGCCGCGCAGGCGCAGCCCCGCCGCGGCCCGGTAGGCCTCGTACACCGCCACCTTGTCCTTCGGGTCGGCGCGCGCGCCATCCGGAGCCGCGCTGGCTCGAGCGCCGCCGCCGCCCACGTAGCCGAGCGCGCGCAGCGCCTCTTCGACCTCCGGGCGGACCGCCTCCGGCGCCGCGGGCTTCGCCCGGTCGAGCTCGCGCTCGAGCCAGGCGTCCATCGAGGCCAGCGTCTCGGGCCGCTCCCCGGACAGGTTGCGGGTCTCGCGCGGGTCCGTCTTCACGTCGAAGAGCTCCGGTCGCGGGGCGCGGATGAGCTGGAAGCGGTCGTCGCTCACGGAGACGAGCTCGCTCCAGCCGAAGTGGAAGCGGGGATAGAAGGTCTCGGCGTAGGCGGAGCGGGACTCGAGCCGTCCGCCGCCGAGCGCACCTCGCAGGGAGGCGCCGTCCAGCCCCGGAACAGACATCCCGGCGAGGTCGAGGAGCGTCGCCGGCACGTCCACGAGGCGCGCGAGGCTCGCGACGCGCGTGCCGCCGCCCACGCCGTGCGGCAGCCGGAGGAAGAGCGGGACCCGGATCGCCTCCCGGTACAGCAGGAAGCCGTGCTCTCTTTCACCGTGGTCGCCGAGGCCCTCGCCGTGATCCGAGGTCACCACGATCACCGCGCGCTCGTAGGCGCCGCTCCGCCGCAGGCCGTCCAGGAAGCGTCCCACCAGCTCGTCCGCGTACGCGATCTCGCCGTCGTAGGGATCGGCGAGGCGGCGGTAGGCCTGCGGCGGGTCGTAGGGCGAATGCGGCTCGTACAGGTGGAGGAAGGCGAAGAAAGGTTTCCCCGCCCGGGGCGCGATCCAGCCGAGCAGCGACTCGACCGCGCGCGCGCCGTCCCGCTGCTGGGCCCCGAGCGCGCCCACCGCGGCGTCCACGCTGAGCGCGTCGTCGTACTGGTCGAAGCCGCGAGCGATGCCTGTGGCCGCGCGCAGCACGAAGGCGGAGACGGCCGCCCCGGTCGGCCGGCCCGCCGCCTGGAAGCGCGTCGCGAGCGTCGGCTGATCCGCCGAGAGCGTGAAGCCGAGGTTGTCGCGCACGCCGTGGTGCGGCGGCAAGAGACCGGTCAGCAGCGACGCGTGGGCGGGCAGCGTCAGCGGGCACGGGCTCAGCACGTTTTCGAACAGCACCGCCTCGCGCGCGAGCGCGTCGAGCCGCGGCGTTTCGCCCTTCGCGTAGCCGTAGGCGGGCAGGTGATCGGCCCTGAGCGTGTCGATCGACACCAGCACGATCGGGGCGCTCGGGAACGGCCCGCTCGCGTCGCGCCGGCAGCTCGTGAGGACGGCGACGGCGAGCAGCGCGAGGACGGCCCGCGCGGCGCGCCTCACGAGGCCTGGCCGAGCCACGCCCGCACGCGCTCCATGTCGCGCCGCTCGAGTGCCAGGGGAGCCTCGCGCAGGTAGGCTTCCAGATACCCTCGTGCTTCGGCCGTGCGCCCCATCCGGCGCAGCGTGTCGCCGAGGTTGTAGAGCGTCTGGTAGTCGCGCGGGTCGAGCTCCACCGCGCGGCGCCAGTGCTCGACGGCCTCGTCGGCGCGCCCCTCGGTCATCGCGATCACGCCGAGGCTGTTGTGGGCGCGCGCCACCCCGGCGTCGACTGCGAGGGCGGCCTCGAAGGAACGCCGGGCCGACGGCTTGTCGCCCGCCATCAGCTGCACGGTCCCGACGTTGACGAGCGTCAGCGCGTTCGTGGGATCGGCCCCGCGCGCGGTGTCGAACGTGGCGAGCGCCTCGTCGAAGCGCCCGAGGCGCGCCTGAGCCATGCCGCGCGCCGTCAGCACGTCGAGGTCGGGCTCCACGCCGGCGCCGGTATAGGGCGTCGTCACCTTGACGGCTTCCGCCGCGTGGCCGGCCTCGGTCAGGTAGACCGCGTAGAGCGACACCGCTTCCCCGTCGAGCGGCCGCAGCTCGAACGAACGCCGGGCCGCGTCGACCGCCGCGTCCAGATGGCCGAGCCCGCGCTCGAGGTACGCCAGGTGCAGGTAGCTCACCGGCATCTCGGGGCGCTCCTGGATGTTCTGCTGGCAGAGCGCGATCGCGGCCTGAAGCTCGCCCGAGCGGTAGAGCCGGACCACCTCGCGGATCCGCGTGTCGATCGCGACCAGGTTCTTGGGGTCGTCCGCCTTGCCGTAGCTCTGCTTGACCTGGCCCGCGGCCGAGGCGACGTAGCCGAGGGCACGCAGGCGCTCGAGCGCCTCGTGCTCTTCCGCGACCCGGCTGATGCCGTGGTCGCGGGCGCGGAAGCCGGCGAGCACCGCCTTCAGGCGCTCGAGGTCGGCAGGCCGGCGCGAGACGAGGTTCGTCTGCTCGCCAGGGTCGGCCCGCAGGTCGTAGAGCTCCGGCTCGGGCAGGTCGACGTACTTGAGCCCGTCCGCGAGCACGCCGTAGAGCGGGGCCCAGCCGCGATTGAGAGAGGACGAGAGCGCCTCGAAGTAGAGCGGAGCCGGCTCCAGGTGCCGGCCGAAGGCGAGCGGCCACAGGCTGCGACCGGACAGGCCCTCGGGAGCGGGCAGGTCGAGCGCGTCGAGCAGCGTCGGCAGCAGGTCGACGTGGCGAGCGGGGTCCTTCACCACCCGCGGCCGGACGAGGCGCGGCGCGTAGAGGACGAGCGGCACGCGCAGCGTCTCCTCGTAGCCGAAGGTGCCGTGGGTCATCTCGCTGTGGCCGCCGAGCGACTCGCCGTGGTCCGCCGTGAGCACGACGACGAAGCGGCCCTTGTCGCCCTGCTCCAGCAGCGGGCCGAGGAGCGGCGCGAGCGCGGCGTCGGCCGTGGCGACCTCAGCCTGGTAGGGCTCGCCCGCGAAGCGCGATCGATAGGGCTCGGGCGGCTCGTAGGGAAAATGCGGCTCGTAGAGGTGCACGAACAGGAAGCGGGGCGCCGAGCCCGGACGCGCCAGCCAGGCGCTGGCGGCGGCCACGGTCTTGTCGGCGTGACGCTCGGGCACCAGGAACTCGCCGCGCGCCTCCGCGCCGCCCAGCCGGTCGTCGTACACGTCGAAGCCGCGGTCGAGACCGAAGCGCGAGTCGAGCACGAACGCGCTCACGAAGGCGGCGGTCTCGTAGCCCTGCTGCTTGAGCAGCGTGGCGAGCGTCGGCACGTCCTTCGGGAAGCGGAAGCCGCTGTTGTCCCGCACGCCGTGCTCGAAGGGGTAGCGGCCCGAGAGCATGTTGGAGTGCGAGGCCAGCGTGACCACGTTGTGCGCGTGGACGTCCTCGAAGCGCACGCCGGCGGCGGCCAGCCGGTCGATCCAGGGCGTGCCGGCGTTCTGTCGTCCGTAGGCGCCGAGCGCGTCCGCGCGCAGGGTGTCGATCGAGATGAGCAGCACCGAGAGCCCGCGCTCGCGGGTCTCGTGCGAAGAGCGCAGGCCCAGCAGGCCCCAGAGCGCCGCAAAGGTCGCGACGCCGACGATCAGGCCCCACAAGAGGCGGCGGCGGGCAGGCTTGACGGCCTCGCTGGTTGTCTGGGCTGTCTCCGGCGGGCCCCGCCTCTTCTTGAGCTGCTTTCGCCCCAAACCTGATGAGTGTATCCCGGGGGCGCCGGCGCCGCGGGCGCCCCTTTTCCTCGCCGCACGGGTGGACCATACTTGCCCCCTCCTCCCGGGGGTGATCGATGCGCTCTGCGAGCGGCTCTCTACTGTGTGCGGCCTTGGCCCTCGCGGTCGCGGCGCCGCTCGGCTCGCAGTCGGCGAAGGGCCAGGAGCTGCCGGTCTTCGGAACGGGCGCTGGCGTCGTGGCCGTGCCGGTGTTCGTGACCGACAAGGACGGCAAGGCCGTGCCCGGCCTCAGCGCCGCCGATTTCGAGATCGAGGACCAGGGCAAGAAAGTGCCCGTCGTGGCCTTCCAGGAGGTGGACGTTTCGAGCCCGAGCCCTGCCGCCGCGGGTGGCTCGCTGATGCAGGCCGCCGCGCGCCGGCAGTTCCTGCTGCTGTTCGACCTGACCTTCTCGAGCCCCATCGGGATCATGCACGCGCGGGAGGCCGCGATGCGCTTCGTGCGCGAGTCGCTCGCACCGAGCGACCTCGCCGCGGCCGCCACCTTCGGCCAGAGCGGGGTCCGCATCCTGGTGGGGTTCACCTCCGACCGCGAGCAGGTCGCGCGGGCCGTAGAGACGCTCGGGGTCACCGAGACCCAGCGCCTGCGCGACCCGCTCAACATCGCCTACGAGCTCGGCGCGCCCCCGCAGGTCCCGGGCAGCGCGTCCCGGCCGGAGGATTCGGGGAAGGGCGAGCAGATGATGCTCGACGAGCTGCGCGCTGTCGCGCAGCAGATGAGCCGCGCCGAGCAAGGCCTCTACCGGCAGCGCGTGGACAGTTTCCTGGGCGGGCTTCAGAACCTCGCGAAGATGCTCGACGCCGTGCAGGGGCGCAAGCAGGTGATCCTGCTCTCGGCGGGCTTCGACTCGAGCGTGCTCGCGGGCGCCACGGGACAGGAGGCGAAAGACGCGGCGCAGGCCGTGGCGGAGGGGCGCCTGTGGGACGTGCAGTCCGACCGCTACTTCGGGGATTCCCGCTCCCGCGAGGAGCTCGACGGCCTGTTCCAGGCGCTGAGCGCCTCCGACACCGTCATCCACAGCGTGGACGTGACCGGCCTCACCGCGGGCGCCGCCGTGGACGAGGCCCTGCCGGCGCGGCCCGGGCAAGGGCGCGACACGCTCGCCCAGTTCGCCGCGAACAGCGGCGGCCGCTTCATCAAGGACGCGAACGACCTGCGCGCGGGCCTGGGCGAGGTGCTCGCGGCCAGCAGCCACTACTACGTGCTCGCGTTCGAGCCGCTCGACCCCGACAAGAAGCTCGACCGGCTGCGCAAGCTCAAGGTGCGTGTGCTGCGCCCCGGGCTCGACGTCTCCCACCGCAAGGGCTACGTGATCTCGGACCCGAAGCGGGAGATCGATCCGGGGACGCGCCAGCTGCAGGCGGCCGAGGCGATCGCCAAGGGTCTCAGCGGGGGCCCGATCGGGCTCCGCGCGGTGGCCGTCCCCTATCGCAACGCCAAGGGGCGGCTGTCGCTGCCCGTCGTGCTCGAGGTGGACGGCAAGGCACTGCTCGCCGGCGGCGCGACCAAGCAGCTCCAGCTCGAGATCTTCGGCTACGCCCTCGACGCCGACGGGCGCATCTTCGACGCCGTGGGCCTGTCACCGGCGCTCGACGTCTCGGCGACGAAGGCCTCGCTCGAGGCCAAGGGCCTGCAGGTGCTGACGTCGTTCGCGGTCCCCGAGGGCAAGATCGACCTGCGCTTCCTGGTGCGGGAGCCCGCGTCGCGCCGCGCGGGCTCGCTGCGGCTCCTGCTCGAGGTGCCAGGCTTCAAGCCCGGACACCTGGTCCTGTCGCCCCCGCTCGCGATGGACGATCCGCACTCGCGCCTCGTGCTGCCCGCGGCGTCGCGGGGGCTGCCGGCACTCGAGATCCCGTTTCGCCTGGAGGACGCCCCCTTCACGGCGGAGGCGATGCCCACGCTGCTGAACGGCAAGGGGCGCGAGGTGTGCGTGATGGCCTGGGGAGGCTCCGCCCGCTTCGGCACGAAGTCCGAGTTCGAGGTCGAAGCGCAACTCGTCAATGCCGCGGGCGCGGCCGTCGAACTGCCGCTCAGCGGGCCGGCCCGCGTGGTGCCCGACAACGACGGGCTGCAGCGATACGTCCTCGGGCTGGCGCCGAAGAGCGTGCCCGCGGGCGACTACGCGCTGCAGATCAGCTTCAAGAGCGCCGCGGGCGAGTCCGCGAGCTCGCGTACGGCGGTCAAGGTCCAGTAGGAACCATCGCCTAACGTCGTCATGGTCCGACCAACCGTCTTCCCGGTTGTGTTCTGCCTCGCGTCCACGGCTACCGCTGTCGCGGCGATCCCCGTCCACATCAAAGTCGAGCTCTGCACGCAGAACGGAAAGGCCAGTCCGGATGAGGCGCTAGTCCGGCTCACTCCGATCGGCTTCATCGGATCATCGCCTTCGGAGAGGACGATCTCGGTCCGGAACGGATCCGCGGACTTGACGCTGCCCCCGGCCGTGTGGCGGGCCGCCCTGAACGCACCCGGCCTGTGGGCGCCCGTCCAGGACGTCGTCGTCCAGGAGAGCGGCGAGGACGCGCTTGCGACGATCTGTGTGCGGCGCATGGGCCGGCTGGCCGGCAGCGCGTCCGGCGCCGAGGGCGAGGGCTCTCCTGACATACGCGCGGTCTTGACCTCGGCCCCCGACGAGCCGGCCGCGTCGCCGAGCGGGCGCCTCGCGCAAGAGGTGTTCAGCTGCTCCGCCGCCCTCAAGGAGTGGAGCTGCGACGTGCCGTCCGGCCGGTTCGACGTCGAGATTCGTGTCGCCGGATTCGTCCCCCAGTATCACTGGGGCCTGCCGATCGCGCCCGACGGCGTCCTTCGCTTGCCGGCAATTCCGCTGCGACGGGCAGCCTCGGTGAGCGGCGAGGTTCACCAGGGGAACGGCACTCCTGCCGAGCGCGTGCCCGTGGCTCTTGCGCCACCCGGCAGCAGCCAGCCGCTTGGCGCCTCGGAGGCAACGCAACCGGCGGTGAGCGCCGTGACGAACGCGCGCGGGTTCTTCCAGCTCGTCGGCATGCCGCCTGGCCGCTACCAGGTGCTCGCGCAAGGCAGAGCTGGTGTCGACGCCGTAGTCGACGTCGCGGTAGAGCTGAACACCGAGTCCCGCCTCAAGACCCCGCTCGTCCTGGCCGCGCCGGCAGCTCTGACGCTGCACGTCAACCCGGAGACATCGCCTGGAGGCGGTCGTTGGAGCATCACGCTCAGGCGAACCGAGCTCTCCACTGCGCGGGCCGTCGCGGAGGCGCCGGTCGACTCACGCGGAGAATGGAAGCGCTCGAATCTGCGCCCCGGTCCCTACCGGCTGGAGCTGTCGGATCGTACCGGGCGGTGGCTCGTCAAGACGATCGAAATAGAGAGCGGGGACCACCGGGTCGAAGTCGACGCGCAGGCACGGCGCGTCCGCGGCAGCGTGCGGCTCGGCAGCTCGCCGGTGGAGGGTCGGATCGTCTGGGGCGGGCAGTTCGGCCCCGTCCGCCTGTCTCTGCCGCTCGACGAGGACGGCCGGTTCGAAGGGATCATCCCCGAGCGTCCGGCCGAGGATGCCCAGTGGACCGTCTTCGTGGACGGGACTCGCCCTGCCGTGGCCCGCAACGTGGAGAACGTCGTGCTGCCTTCGGACCCGGAGCAGGATGTCGAGATC
Organism: uncultured Acidobacteriota bacterium; assembly: GCA_963740655.1. Lineage (GTDB taxonomy): Bacteria > Acidobacteriota > Vicinamibacteria > Fen-336 > Fen-336 > DATBSL01. Next base: position 131,659 of record CAVUFF010000004.1, on the reverse strand, counting down.
GTCCTGCCCGGCACCTCGCTGCGTGGGACGCTGGTCGACGAGGCTGGCCGTCCGGTGCCCCTGGCCGTCGTCTACGTGAGCCGGAAGGAGAAGGCACCACTGGAACAGAAGAAGGTCCACAACGAGAAGGGCGAGTTCCAGTTCGACGGGCTTGCGCCGGGATCGTACGACGTGTCCGCCGAAGCGCCGGTGAACCTGAAATCCAACGAGGTCCCCGTGACGCTCGAAGAAGAGGGGAACGAAGCGAGCGTCCGGCTCGTGCTGCGAAGGACCACGGATGTGACCCTTCGAGTTCAGTCTCCCGAAGGAACACCCGTTCCAGGCGCGCGCCTTTACGTCCTGCCCGCACAGTCGCCCGACGCAGGCGCGCCCATCGAGGTGTCCGACCTGAAGGGCGAGGTCACGGTGCCCCTGCCGAACGGCACGGTCGAGGTCCTGGTTGGCGTTGGCGCAGCAGGCTACGCGTCTCGAATGTCGAGAGTGGCCTTGTCTCCGGAAGGTGTGACGGTGCTCGAGCTGAGCCGCCAAGGGGGCACCTTGCGCCTGACGTTCGCCGCCGCGTTGCAGGATGACGCGCTCCCGCTCCTGTACCACGGAGGCATGGCCCTGGCTGTTCCCGCCCTGACGAGCTCGACACTGGTGAGCGGTGGCGGCCCCTCATCTGATTCGCTGTCGTGGACCCTTCCCATGCTGGAGCCGGGCCGCTATACGGCCTGCGTCGTGGCGCCGGCCAGCGGCGCTTGGACGAGCGACAGGTCTCTCCGCCTCGGCCGCGCCGAGGGAGCGCCTTGCGCCGCGGGCCTGCTCGAGCCGGGCAGCGACCTCGTCCTCGAACAGCCCAGGTAGCTGCCCGGAAGCGAACAGCCAAGTCTCACTGGAGCAGCCGTTCGTCTCAGCGCAGCCGCTCGTCCTGCGGGTAGAGCGCGCGGCCGCGGCGGGCCCAGTCGCGGGAGGCCTCGGCGTCGCCGAGCGTCGCGAGCGTGCGCACCACGACGGCGTACTCGTCGGCGCCCGCGCGGGGATTCGCTGTCACGATCCCTGCGAGCGTGTCGCGTGCTTCCTTGGCGCGCCCCTGCGACCGCAGCAACTGCGCGAGGCCCGCGCGCCCTTCGCGCGAGAAGGGGATCGCCTCGATCTCCCTGCGGAACTCGGCCTCGGCTTCCTGGTCGCGGCCCAGGCGCACCAGGGCGTCGGCGAGGCCGGCGTGAAGCCCGGGCACGACGAGGCCCTGCTGACGGCTCGCGAGCTCGATCGCCTTTCTGTACTCCCCTGCCGCCTCTTCGTGGCGCCCCGCCTTGCTCACGGCCGTGGCGAGCACGTAGCGGCTCGTCACGCGGCCGGGGTCGGCGGCGAGGCTGCGGCGTGCGTCGGCCTCCGCCTCCGGGGCCCGGTTCTGGTCGAGGTGGATCTGCGCGAGCGTCTCGAAGCCGCGGGCCGGCTCCTTCTCGGACGCGAGCTGCGCGTGCTTCTCCGCCCGGTCGCGGCGGCCGGCCTGCGCGTGGATCCGCGCCAGCCCGATGTGGGCCTCGGGGTTCGTCGGATCCTGCTTGACGATCGCCTCGAACGCCGCGATCGCCTCCTGCTCCTTCCCGAGGCGCCCGTAGCTCGTGCCGAGCGCCTGCCACGCGTCGAGCAGCCCCGGGCTGTCCACGACCACGGCACGCAGGCCGGCGAGAGCCTCCTCCAGCCGGCCCTCCTCGCGCGCCTGCATCGCCTTGCGATAGGCCGAGTAAGCCGGCAGCTTGTTCTTCGGATCCGGCAGCGTGAAGGGAGGGGCCGTCGTGGCGACCGCGCCGCCGCCGACGTAGCCGAGCGCGTCCAGCGCCTCGCGGGCCTCGTTCGAGACGGCCCCGGGCCGCGCAGCGAGTGCTGCGCGGCCCTTCTGCTCGAGCCACGCCGTCATCGCCCCGACGGCGTCGGCGCGCGACGCCGCGAGGTCCTGGCGCTCGCCCGGGTCGCGCTGCCGGTCGTAGAGCTCGCTGTGCGGCGCGCGGATCAGGCGGTAGCGGTCCTCCGTCGCGGCCATGAGCTCGCTCCAGCCGAAGTGGTAGCGCGGGTAGAAGCTCTCGGAGTAGACCTGCCGGCCCGTCGCCCGGCCAGAGTCGATCGCGCCGCGCAGCGACTCGCCCTCCATCTCGTCGGCCGGCAGCCCGACGAGGTCGAGCAGCGTCGCCGTGAGGTCCGCGAGGCCGACGACGCCTTTGACGCGCGTGCCCGCGCGCGCGCCGCCCGGCAGCCTCAGCACGAGCGGCACCTGAAGCGCCTCGCGGTGGACGAACAAGCCGTGCTCCTGCTCGCCGTGCTCCATCAGCCCTTCGCCATGGTCGGAGGTCACGGCCAGGATCGCCTTGTCGTAGACGCCGGCCCCGCGCAGGCGCGTGAGCAGCCGGCCGACCAGCTCGTCCGCGTAGGCGATCTCCCCGTCGTAGGGGTCGGCTTGAGCGCGGTGGCTCTCGGGCGGAGCGTAGGGCGCGTGCGGCTCGTCGAGGTGGAGGAAGGCGAGGAAGCGACGCCCGGCCTGGGCTTCGACGAAGCGCGCGATCGCCTCGGTCGCGACGGCGCCGTCGCGCTGCAGTTCCTCCACGGCCTCGATGCCGGCCGGCGAGTCGATCGTGTCGTCCCAGAGCGAGAAGCCGTCGGCGATGCCGGTGCCGCGCCGCAGCACGTAGGCCGAGACCGCGCCCCCGGTCGCGTAGCCCGCGTCGTGGAAGCGCCGCGCGAGCGTCCGGTGCTTCGAATCGAGCGCGAAGCCGAGGTTGTCGCGCACGCCGTGCATCGGCGGCAACAGGCCGGTGAAGAGCGAGGCGTGGGACGGGAGCGTCAGCGGGCAGTGGCTGAACGCGTCCTGGAACAGGATCCCCTCGCGCGCGAGGGCGTCGAGCGTGGGGGTCTCGGCCTTCGAGTAGCCGTAGCAGCCCACGCGGTCCGAGCGCAGCGTGTCGATCGAGACGAGCACCACGGGGGCGTTCTTGAACGGACCCGTTCCGCGCGAGCAGCCGGCGATCGCGAGGAGAGCCGCGCAGGCCAGGCCGGCTCGCGTCGCTGCCGCCAGCTCGCCGCCTCGGGTCATTGCAGGAGCCTCCTCACGCGCGCGATGTCGCGGCCCTCGAGCGCGGGCGGCGCCTCGCGCAGGTAGCCTTCGAGGTACGGCCGCGCCTCGTCGTGCCGGCCCGACTGCCAGAGCTCGGAGCCGAGGTTGAAGAGCGTCTGGTAGTCGCCGGGGTTGAGCGCCACGGCGCGCTTCCAGCGCTCGATCGCCTCCGGCACGTGGCCCTCGCGCGCCGCGATCACGCCGAGGCTGTTGTGCGCGCGCGCCACGTCCGGGTCGACGTCGAGCGCCGCCTCGAACGCCTGGCGCGCGCGGACCAGGTCGCCGCCCGCGAGGTGGACGGTGCCGACGTTCACCAGCACCTGCGTGTTGTGCGGGTGGGCGCGCCCCGCCCGCGCCAGCACCTCGAGCGCCTCGCGCGGCCGGCCCGAGCTCGCGAGCGCCATCGCGAGCGCGTTCAGCACGTCGAGGTCGTCGTCGTCGCGCTTCAGCCACGGCTCGAGCAGCGTCACGGCCGCGGACGCGCGACCGGCCTCGGTCAGGTACACGCCAAGGAGTGCTGTCGACTCCGCGTCGCCGGGCCGCAGCGCCACCGCCCGCTCGGCGGCGGCGATCGCGGCCGCCATGTCGCCGCGCGCGCGCTCGAGGTACGCGATCTGCAGCTGTGCTATGTCCATGTCCGGACGCCGCGCCACGACCTCCTTGCCGACGGCGATCGCCGCGGCGATCCGGCCCTCGCGGTACAGCACGAGCATGCGGTTCGTCTTCGCATCGAGCTCGATCAGCCGCTTCGGGTCGTCGGCGGGGCCGAAGCGCTCCTTCGGCGCGAGCGGCTGCGAGGCGGCCGCGTAGCCGAGCGCGCGCAGGCGCTCGAGCGTCTCCGGGCTCTCTCGCTCGGGCGCCGGGCCGCGGTCGCGCGCCTGGAACGCCTGCAGAAAGGCGTGCAGCCGCTCCAGCTCCTGCGGACGCGACGGCGCGAGGTTGTGCGACTCCGCCGGGTCCGCGGCAAGGTCGTAGAGCTCCGGCAACGGCAGGTCGATGTACTTGAGCCCGCCGTCGCGCACGCCACGCAGCGGCGCCCAGCGACGGTTGATCGAGGCCGTGAGCGCCTCGAAGTAGGAGGACGGCGGCGCCCCCGGCGTGTCCCGTCCGACCAGCAGCCCCAGCAAGCTCCGGCCCGGGAGGCCCGGAGGCGCCTCGACCCCGAGCACGTCGAGCACGGTGGGGACGAGGTCCACGTGACGCACGGGCTCGCCCACGACGCGCGGGCGCAAGAGCGACGGCGCGTAGACCACGAGCGGCACGCGTAACGTCGCCTCGTAGGCGAAGACGCCGTGGGTGGCCTCGCCGTGCTCGCCGAGCGACTCGCCGTGGTCCGAGGTCAGGATCACGAGCGTCCGGCCGCTCTTGCCCCGCTCCAGGATCGGCCGCAGCAGCGGCTCGAGCGCCGCGTCGGCCGCCGCGACCTCGCCGTGGTAGGGATCCGGCGCGTCGCGGGCGAACTCCGCGGGCGGCTCGTAGGGCGAGTGCGGCTCGTACAGGTGCACGAAGGTGAAGCTCTGTCCGCTGCCGCTCGCGAGCCAGCCGAGCGCCACGCTCACGGTCGCCGTGCCGGGCCGCTCGGGGATCAGGAAGCCGCGGCTCCACTCGCCGCCCGCCACGCGGCCGTCCCAGCGGTCGAAGCCGCTCGCGAGCCCGAAACGCTCGTCGAGCACGAACGAGCTCACGAAGCCGCCCGTCCTGAAGCCTCTCGGCTTGAGCAGGCCCGCGAGCGTCGGCGTGCCCTTCGGGACGCGGAAGCCGTTGTTGTCGCGGACGCCGTGCTCGAACGGCAAGCGGCCGGTGAGGATGTTCACGTGCGACGGCAGCGTCACGACGTTGTGGGCGTGCGCCGCGTCGAAGCGCACGCCCTCGCGCGCGAGGCGGTCGATCCACGGCGTGCGCGCCCGCGCGTTGCCGTAGGCGCCGAGCGCGTCGGCGCGCAGCGTGTCGATCGTCACGAGCAGCACCGAGAGCCCGGGGTCGCGCGGCAGGGCCCCCGCTGCGAGCCGGCTCCAGCCGAGATACGCGAGCGCCGCCGCGGCGACGAGGGCCGCCACCACGGCGAGCGCAGTCGTCGGCGTCGGAGTGGAACGGCTCTTGTTTCCCAGCGGGGACTCCGGAGAGCTCCATTCTAATGGCCGCGTGGAAGGCGCCGCGCTGCCGCGGCTTCGCCCTATACTGGCCGCATCAGGAGGTCGTCATGCGGTCCTTCAACGCTCGCGCCGCGGTCGCGTGCTGCGCCGTCACGGCCTCTCTCTCGCTGGCGACCGCCGCTCGCGCGCAGGACTGGCGGGGCACCGGCCGCATCGAAGGCTTCGTCGAGGACGAGTCCGGCCAGCCGATCGTCGACGCCACGCTCAAGGCCTTCTGCGCCGGGCGCGGCGGCGGCACCACGATCAAGTCCGACAAGAAGGGCCACTTCGTCCTCGGCGGCGTGGTCGGCTGCCCCTGGGCCTTCGACATCGACGCCGCCGGCTACGAGTCCAAGAAGATCTCGATCAACCTGCCGGCAGAGGCGGCCCGCCTTGCGCCCCTGAAGGTGCCGCTCAAGAAGGCTGCGGCCGCTGCGGCCTCGCCGGAGCTGCAGGCGGCCGCCGCGAAGGCGGACGCCGCCTACAAGGAGGGCCGCTTCGCCGAGGCGCGCGCCGAGTACGAGAAGCTGCTCGCGCTGCGTCCCGACATCGCCCGACGATCCACCAGCAGATCGGCTTCGCCTACGTCCAGGAGAAGGACTACCCGAAAGCCGTCGAGTCGCTGGAGAAGGTGCTGGCGGCCGATCCCCAGAACGCGCAGGTGCGCGCGATCGCGGCGCAGGCCGCGCTCGAGGGCCGCATGGTCGACAAGGGACGCAGCCTGCTCGCGGGGCTCGACGAGTCGAGGATCGAGAGCCCCGACGTCTTCTTCAACATCGGCGTGAACTTCTTCAACGCCGGCGAGGCGGCCGACGCGATCACCTACTTCGGCAAGACGATCGCCAAGGATCCCGCCTACGTGGACGCCTACTTCCGCCGCGGGCTCGCCTACCTCGGCCAGGGCAAGACGGCCGAAGCCAAGGCCGACTTCCAGAAGGTGGTCGAGCTCCAGCCCGACGGCGAGATGGGGACGATGGCGAAGAAGGCGATGGAGCAGATCAAGTAGTCGAGCGGCCTGACCCACGCCCACGCCGCTGACAGTGGCGGCGCAGGCCTACGGAGGTGAAGCAGGCCTCGGTGAGGATTGGGCGGGCTGGGAGGACGAGGGCGCGTGGCCCGCGAGGTGAGGCGCGGGGAGGTCTGGCGCTACCGCTTCAAGGCGCCCGACAAGATGTGCCCGGCGGTCGTGCTGAGCCGTCCCGGGGTGATCGGCCTGCTGCACACCGTGATGGTCGCGCCGGTGACGTCGACCGTGCGTGGCGCTCCGAGCGAAGTGCCGATTGGCGTGGCCGAAGGCCTGAAGCACTCCTCGGCGGTCAACCTCGACCATGTACAGACCGTCGAGAAGGCGCGCCTCGCCGGTTACGTGGGGAGCCTCGCACCTGAGAAGATGCGGGCGGTGTGCCGCGCGCCGGCGGTCGCAGTCGCTTGCGAGGGATAGCCTCTGTCCCTCGCGTCGCCGCTTGCGACCGACCGGCCTGGAGCAGCTGCACTACGCGGCTTCGCAAAGCCAAGACGTAGAATCCCGGCCCGGAGGTCGCAATGGACTCTCGAATGGGCAGGCTCGCGTGGGCCGTCACTCTCCTCATCTCCGGAGCGGCGGCCGCGGTCGCAGGCGACTGGCCGACGGCTGGCGAGCGCCGCATCTCCTTCGACGTCGCGTGGCGCTTCCAGAAGGGCGAGCTGCCCGGCGCGGAGCAGCCGGCGTTCGACGACGCGTCCTGGCGCGCGCTCGACCTGCCGCACGACTGGGCGATCGAGGGCCCGTTCGACCCGAAGATCAGCCCGCACCAGGGCTCGCTCCCGTTCTTCGGCGTGGCCTGGTACCGCAAGCACTTCGCCGTACCGGCCGCGAGCCGGGGACGCACCTACACGCTGGAGATCGACGGGGCGATGTCGAACTCCACGGTCTATCTGAACGGGCGCGAGCTGGGCGGCCGGCCGTACGGCTACATCGGCTTCGCCGTCGACCTGACGCCGGCCCTGAACGTCGGCGGCGACAACGTGCTGGCCGTGCGGCTCGCGCCCGAGGAGCACTCGTCGCGCTGGTATCCCGGGGCCGGGATCTACCGCCACGTCTGGATCGACGCGACTGGGCCGATCCACGTCGCACGCTGGGGCACGTACGTCACGACGCCGACCGTGAGCGACGCGCAGGCGACCGTCGCGGTCCGCACCGAGCTGCACAACGGCGAAGCCCAGGCGGCGAGCGTCGTCCTGGAGACGGCCGTGCTCGCCGCGGACGGCAGCGAGGTCGCGCGCACTTCGTCCGATGCGAGTCTTCCGGCGGGTGCGACGACGGGCGTGACCGCCAGCGTGACCGTCCCCAAGCCCACGCGCTGGGACGTCGAGCGCCCGTACCTCTACACGGCAGTCAGCACGGTGAAGCGCGGGGCGAGCACGCTCGACGAGTACAAGACACCTTTCGGGATCCGCACGATCGAGTGGGGGCCGACGAAGGGCTTCCTGCTGAACGGCCGCCGCGTGCCGCTCCAGGGCGTCTGCGACCACCACGACCTGGGCGCGCTCGGGAGCGCCGTCAACCGGCGCGCGCTCGAGCGCCAGCTCGAGATCCTGAAGCGCATGGGCACGAACGCCATCCGCACGAGCCACAACCCGCCGGCGCCGGAGCTGCTCGAGCTCGCCGACCGCATGGGCTTCCTGGTGATGGACGAGGCCTTCGACATGTGGGGGAAGCCCAAGGTGCCGAACGGCCATGGCAAGTACTTCGCCCTGTGGGGCGAGCGCGACCTGCGCGACATGCTCCACCGCGACCGCAACCACCCGAGCGTCGTCATGTGGAGCATCGGGAACGAGGTCAGCGAACAGTCCGATCCCGAGGGCTGGAAGGTGGCGCGTCGGCTCACCGACATCGCGCACGAGGAGGACAAGACGCGCCCCGTGACCGCCGCCTTCAACCAGATCGACAACGCGATCAAGAACCGCCTCGCGGACCAGGTGGACATCCCCGGCCTCAACTACGGCGTGCGCCAGTACGCCCAGGTCCTGGCCGAGCACCCGGGCTGGACGGTGGTGGCGTCGGAGACGGCCTCCTGCGTCAGCTCGCGCGGCGTCTACCACCTGCCGCTCGAGGCCTACTACAAACATCCCTCGCTCCAGATCTCGAGCTACGACGTGGTTGCCGCGCCCTGGGCCTACTGCCCCGACGTCGAGTTCGCCGCGCAAGCGGCGAATCCGGCGATGCTCGGCGAGTTCGTCTGGACCGGCTTCGACTACCTGGGCGAGCCGACGCCGTACTTCGCCTGGGACAAGCCGAAGGACGAGAAGGACTGGCCCTCGCGCAGCTCCTACTTCGGGATCATCGACCTCGCCGGCTTTCCGAAGGACCGCTACTACCTCTACCAGAGCCAGTGGACCCGGGAGCCCATGGTCCACCTGCTGCCGCACTGGAACTGGGCCGGGCGCGAGGGCCAGAAGATCCCGGTGATGGCGTACACGAACGCCGAGGAGGTCGAGCTCTCGCTGAACGGCCGCTCGCTCGGCCGCAAGCGGAAGGGCGAGCCCTACGTCATCCCCACCAACAAGCGGACGAGCGACGAGCTGCGCTTCACGACGAAGTACCGCCTGGTGTGGGACGTCCCCTACGCGCCGGGGACGCTCGAGGCGGTCGCCTACACGGCCGGCAAGCCGGTCGCGAAGGCCAGCGTGCGCACGGCCGGCACGTCCGGCCCGGGTCGCGCTCGCTCCCGGACCGCGCGACGATCGGCGCCGACGGCGAGGACCTGTCTTTCGTGACCGTGCGCGATCGAGGACAAGGACGGCACGCTGGTGCCGGACGCCGACAACCTGGTGCGCTTCTCGGTCACGGGGCCCGGACGCATCGTGGCCGTCGACAACGGCAATCGCGGCGAGCCTCGAGTCCTTCCAGGCACCGGAGCGCAAGGCCTTCGGTGGAATGGCGCTCGTCGTCGTACGCTCGCGCCGCGGCGAGGCCGGAACGATCGGGGTGAATGGCGAGTCGGAGGGCCTGGCCGCCGCGACAACGACGATCACGACGACGCGCTGAGCCGGGGGCGGCCCTGCGGCGTCAGAACCTGTGGATGTAGGAGGCCTTGAAGAAGAAGCCGCGCTGCGCCGTCCGATAGGACCAGGGCGCCTGGTCGGTCCACTGCGCGCCGTCCCAGCCGTGCTTCTCGATCTGCGAGCCGTACCCAGCGTAGGCGACGGTTCCGGGCCGCAGCTCCCACGACGCCAGGAAGTCGGTGAGCACGCGCCGCAGCGAGCTGTCGTACTGGACGATCGCGCGCAGCGCGAATTCCCTGTTGATCTGGAACGTCGTGCGCGTGTTGAGCACGTCGACCGTGTAGACGTTCGTGCCGTCGCTCGCGCGGTCGAAGCGCACGTGGTTCCAGGACAGCGACTCGTTGAAGCGGGCGCTGGGCTGCACGCTGAGCTCCAGGTTGAGGTCGCGCTCCTTGCCCAGGAAGGGGTCCACGGCGTCGTAGTAGACCGCGCGCGCGACACGGGTGAAGGCGAAGACGTTCAGCCAATGGACGAGCTGCGCGCCCCCGAAGACGCGCAGGTGCCGCGTCGGGAACACCCGGCCGGCCCAAGGCTCCTGACCCCAGCCGCCGTCGATCCGGAAGAAGCCCTGGCGCGTCGTGTGCAGCCGCAGGCCTGGCAGCACGAAGTACTTGTTGCCGCCCTGGATGCGGTCCCTGCCGTAGTTCGTGAACACGAACGGCACCACGCGCTTCAGCCAGCCGTGCTTCTTCGCGTCGGGGTAGAAGCTCGGCGCCAGGAAGCTCCAGCCCTGCGTGACGCCCGTCTGGTTGAGGAATGCCGTGTCCATCTGGAAGTCGCTGTCGTAGTGCTCGGCCTGCGTGACGAACACGAACGCCTTGGTCTCGTAGGCGTAGGTCAGCTGCCCGGCGACGCCGTCCTTCTCGGCGAGCCCGTCCTCCGTACGGCTAGACGAGGCGAGGAACGTGGCGCTGCCGGAGTGGCTTCCCTTCTTGAGCGACACGTCGGTGCCCGCCACGCGGTTCCAGCCGTCCCCGAACGCGGTGTCGGTCAGGATCGCGCCCACGTAGCTGGCACGGCCGAGGCTCCACTGGCCGCGGCCGACGAAGTACTGCTTGCGGTCGTCGAGGAAGGGGTTCGGCGCCTCCCCGATCGCCTGCCGCCCCGGCGCCTCGTCGCCGGCGGCGAGAACGGCGAAGGTCGCCTTGCCGGCGCTGCCCGACGACTTGCCGCCCCACAGCGGGTCGACGATCACGCGCGTGTGGACGGCGGTGCGCATGTTCGAGTCGCCGCCCGCGCCCGCGAGCTCGAAGGTGCCCATGCCCTCCATGAAGAACGGCCGCTTCTCCGGATAGAACACCGAGAAGCGCTGGTTGACCTCGACCTGGAAGGCGTCGCTCTCGACCTGGCTGAAGTCGGGGTTCAAGGTGCCCTCGACGGTGATCGCCGAGGTGACCCCGTACTTGGCGGAGATGCCGGCGTCGGGCTGTGAGTCGGTCGCGCCGAAGCGGCTCGGGTCCGCGCGCGTCTGGCGCACGGACCAGGTGGCGCTCGGGATCACCTCGAGCGTCAGCGGCTGCTTCAGGTTCTGGAGCCGCATCAGCGCGTGGCGCTCGATGAAGCTCTTGCCCGCGGGCACGTCCGGCCACGACACCGAGACGCCGAGCCGGCTCACCCGCCGCCAGAACAGGATCCCCATGCGCACCTCGTCGCCGCTCTTGAAGCGGAAGCTGGTGAGCGGCAGGCGCAGCTCGACGTCGTAGCCCTCGGCGGTCCTGCGGCCCGCGCTCTGCCAGACGAAGTCGGGCGCCGAGTTCTCGCCCGCGCTGGGAGTCGTCAGGATGTCGGCCTGCACGCCCTGGGGATTCACGAAGAGGTCGTACGAGCTCTGGCCGTTTCCCACCGAGTCGAGGCTCAGGCCGACCCAGTCGTCGTTCCACATGGTGTCGCGCCGGCTGAGCGTGCTGCGCACCCTGGCGGGCTCCGCGTCGACGCAGTGGAAGGCGAAGTAGAGGCTGCGGTCGTCGTAGGCGGCGCGGACCGTGGTCGCCTGCGCGATGCGGTCGCCGTTCATCGGGTTGTACGTCAGCCACTCCGACAGCGGCAGCTCGGCGCCCTTCCAGGCTTCGTCCTCGAGCACGCCGTCGATCACGGGAGGCGTCGAGACCCGCACGGGTGCGACCTCGGGACGTGGCGGCGGCGTGGCCGCTGCCTGGGGTGTTTGCGCGCCCGCGGGTGCAGCCAGGGCGAGCAGAAGCGTCCAGATCACACGAGTGAGACGCCACTAAAGGCGGGAGGGTTCTCGTCCAGCAAACTGAACGGAGGCTAGGACGCGCGACGAACCGGGACAGGGCTAACGGACGCTCTGGACCGGCTTTCGGGGGGCTTGATCGCCCCCCGAACCCCCCATGGCGTCCCCCGACCCCCTTGGCTACGCCGTTTGTATGACCCTCAGCACGCGCAGGTTCTGGATCGAGACCTGCGCGGCGACCTGGCTCGCGACCGCGTCGAAGGCCTGCGCGGCCGGCGCGTCGGGCACCGCCGCGACGATCGGCTGTCCCTCGTCGCCTCCCGAGCGCACGCGCGTGTCGATCGGCACCTCGCCCAGGAACGGGATCTGGAGCTCCTCGGCCATGCGCCGGCCGCCGCCGTTGCCGAAGATCTCGGTGCGCTCCTGGCAGTGGCCGCACACGAAGTAGCTCATGTTCTCGATCACGCCGAGCAGCGGGATGTTGAGCTGGCGGAACATGCCCACGGCCTTGCGCACGTCGGACACCGAGACGCCCTGCGGCGTCGTCACCACGACCGCCCCGGCCATCGGGACGCTCTGGGCCATCGACAGCGCGACGTCGCCGGTGCCGGGCGGCAGGTCGACCACGAGGTAGTCGAGCTCGCCCCACAGCACGTCGCGCATGAACTGCTGCACCGCGCCGTGCAGCATCGGCCCGCGCCAGATGATCGGCTGGTCCGGCGGCACCAGCATGCCCATCGAGATCAGCTTGATGCCGTGGGCCTGCGGCGGAACGATCCGCTTGTCGGCGCTCACCTCGGGCGTGTCCTTCGCTCCCAGCATCTGCGGGATGTTCGGGCCGTAGACGTCGCCGTCCAGCAGCCCGACGCGCGCGCCGCGGCGCGCGAGCGAGACCGCGAGGTTGACCGCGGTCGTGGACTTGCCGACGCCGCCCTTGCCCGCGCCCACCGCGATGATGTTGCGAATGCCCGCCACCTGCTGACGCCCGAGGCCGCCGCGCGTGCTGACGTTCGCCGTCATCTTCGCGCGCGCGGCGACGACGCCCGGAAGCGCCGCCACGAGCGCCTCGGCCTGCGCCTTCATCTGGTCCTTGACCGGGCAGGCGGGCGTCGTCAGCTCGATCGTGAAGCCGACCTCGCCGCCCTCGACGAGGACGTCCTTCACGAAGCCCAGCGTCACGATGTCCTTGTGGAGGTCCGGATCCTGCACTCCGCGCAGTGCGGAGAGCACCTCGTCCTTCGTCACGCTCACGTCCGTCTCCTTCTCCGGGGAAGCGTCAGGACGCGACCGCGGCCTTGTCGACGACGTCCTGCAGCACCTCGAACTTGGTGGGAGGGCTGCCCAGCATCTTGCTGCGGATCCTGCCGGTGCCGTCGATCACGAACGTCGTCGGGTAGCCCTGCGTCACGCCGAAGGCGTCGCCGGTCTGCTCGTCGCCGATCAGCTGGCGGTAGGGGATCTGGTGCGCGCGCACGAACTCGTCGATCTCCTGCGGCGAGCCCGAGTCCATCACGATCCCGATCACCTCGACCCCGCGCGCGTGGTTCTTGCGGTAGAAGTCCGCGTAGTCGGGGATCTCGCGGATGCACGGCCCGCACCAGGTGGCCCAGAAGTCGACGACCACCACCTTGCCCTTGAGCGAGTCGAGGCTCACCCGGCCGCCATTGAGATCGGGCAGGTCGAAGGGAGGCGCGGGCTTGACGTCCTTCGCCTGCCGCACCTGCCCGCAGGCGACCGCCAGCGCCGCGGCGATCAGCAGAGGACCGAATCGACGACCCATCTTGCAAGTATATCTGCTGCCGGACGGCCCGAGGCCCTATCCAATGCTCGCCAATCCGGGAAAAACCCTAGAGACCCATTGCGCGATCAGCGTCAGCCGATCGGTGACCAGCAGCAGCCCCACGCCGACCAGGAGCACGCCCGAGACCACCTCGACCGCGTGCATCCACTTGCGCAGCCCGCCCGCGGCCTTGAAGAACCAGTTGACCGCCAGCGCCGACAGCAGGAACGGGATGCCGAGGCCCGCCGAGTACGCGGACAGCAGCACGACGCCCTGCCACACCGTCTCCTGCTGCGACGCGTAGAGCAGGATCGCCCCGAGGATCGGCCCGATGCACGGCGTCCAGCCGAACGCGAAGGCGAGGCCCACCACGTACGCGCCCAGCGGGCCGAGCGGGCGCGTGGTGACGCTCGCGCGCTTCTCGCCGAGCAGCCACTGGATCTTGAAGACACCCATCGTGTGCAGCCCGAGCACCAGGATCACGACGCCGCCGGCCATGCCGAGCGCGCGCTTGTGCTCCTGAAGCAGCGCGCCCACGAGCGTCGCCGCGGCCCCGAGCGCCACGAACACGGTCGAGAAGCCCAGCACGAACGCGAGGCTCGCGAGCGCTACGCGCCGCACCAGCTCGGAGGGGGCCGCGTTCCCCTTCCACTGCGCGACGTTCACGCCGCTGATGAACGACAGGTAGCCGGGCACGATCGGCAGCACGCACGGCGAGACGAAAGAGACGAGGCCAGCGACGAACGCCGCGACCAGCGAGACGCTCGAGGTCATCCCGTGATTGTAGACTTGAGCGGTCTCGAGGCCCTCGCGCTCCCTGCATGACGACACCCCGGCTGCTGCGCCTCGCCCTGGCCGTCACCGCCGCGGCGTGGCTCTGCGTCCCCACCCGCGCCCAGGAGCCGGAGCCCGCGGCCGGCGACGTCCCGGCGTTCCTGGACCGGCTCGAGGCCGCCTGGCAGACGCGCGACCTCGAATCCTGGCTGGCGCTGCGCGAGTTCGAGTCCGAGGAGGAGCGCGGGCGCGAGGCCGAGCTCGTCCGCGGCTGGTTCGCCTCCGACGAGGTGGTGCTCACGCTTCTGCGCCGGCCGGCCCCGCCACCGGGCGCCACGCGCTTCCTGGTGGAAGCGCAGCTCTTCATCGCCAAGGAGCCCGGCGCGCGCGTCGTCTTCTGGTCGCTGCAGCTCGAGCGCCGCGCCGCGCAGTGGAGGATCACCTCGCGCCAGGAGGGCGGCCAGATGGAAGGCCTGGTGCACCTGTCGCTCGCACCGCAGGCGTTCCGCGCGCGCGGCCTGAGCCTGCGCCAGAAGGACTTCGAGCTCCTGTTCGAGGACGGCACGCTCTTCTCGTCGCCCGAGGAGGTGGGCCGGACGCTCCTCGTGTTCGTGGGCCACGGGCGCGTGCGCTTCAAGCCCGGGCCCGCGGCCGAGGCCGAGCAGCTGCGCCAGTTCTCCGGCGAGCCGCTGATCGACCGCGAGATCGACTGGGCGTTCCTGCGCATGCACCCGGCCGAGTTCCAGCGCGCGCTCGGAACCCAGACGCTCGAGCCGGAGCCCGACCCCGGCAGGCGGCGCGAGGACGCCCAGCGCGTCTTCAAGGAGCGCGCCGAGCGCAGCTTCATCGTCGACGCGCCGTTGCCGCGCTCGCCGTGGTGGCTGATGCCCAGCTACGGCGACGCCGTCGTCGACTTTCCCTGGGGCAGAAAGCGCGTGCTGACCTACGCGCTCACCTCCAACGAAGCCGAGGACGTGAACCTGTTCGACCGCGACCGCCGGCTGCAGATCTGCAGCTACGCCTCGGCGGGCAGCGTCCCCTACAACGAAGACGACGGCCGCTCGCTCGAGGTGCTGGAGCACGACATCACCGCGCGGTTCGAGCCCGACAGCTACGGGCTCACGGCGACGCACCGCATGTGGGTGCGGCTGATCAACCCGACCTCGACCCTGAGGCTGCGGCTGGACGACGACTTCCGGGTGAGCTCGGTCCAGTCCGCCGACGGCGGCAACCTGCTGTTCTTCCGCGTGCGCGACCAGGGCACGATCGTGGTGTCCCTCGGCCCGCTCGCGGGCCAGCGTGAGCCCTTCACGCTGGTGACGCGCTACGCAGGGCGGCACAACCCGGCGCCCGTCGAGCAGGAGCTGCTCCAGGTGCAGCGCACGCCGGTCGTGGACAGCAGCAGCGAGGCGACGGTGTTCCTGGACCGGCCGCCGATCGTCTACGCCAACCGCACGGCCTGGTATCCGCATCCTCCCAACGAGGACTACGCGACCGCGCACATGGTGCTCGACACTCCCGAGGGCTGGCTGGGAGTGACAGGAGGCGAGCAGGTGTCGCTCCGCACCCGGGACGGCCGCACGCGCGCCGAGTTCCGGCTGGCGAAGCCCGGCAAGTACCTGACCGCGATCGTGGGCCGGCTGAGCGACGTCGGGCTGCGCCAGGAGGGCGAGCAGTCGGTGCGCGGCTACGCAACGCCGCGCACGCGGCGGGACACGCTCGAGGCGATGCAGGACCTCCAGCGCATGTTCGCCTTCTACGCGGAGAAATTCGGACCCTCGCCCTACCCCACGCTCGGTCTCGTGGTCGCTGAGGCCGAGACGCCGGGGGGACACAGCCCGCCGGGCCTGCTCTACCTGCAGCAGCGGCCGCCGATCCTGCGCTCGCGCCAGCTCGTCGAGGACCCCTCGAACTTCAGCGACCTGCCGGGCTACTTCCTCGCCCACGAGGCGGCGCACCAGTGGTGGGGCGAGGGAACGGCGCCCGCGAACTACCGCGAGCGCTGGCTGTCAGAGGCGTGGGCGCAGTACTCGGCGGCGCTGTGGCTGCGCGAGCGGCTCGGCGAGCGGGCGTTCTTCTCGATGCTCGACCGCATGAGCAGCTGGGCGCTGCGCCACGACGCGATGGGCCCGATCCACCTCGGGCAGCGGCTCGGCCACGTGAAGCAGGAGCCGCGCTACTTCCGGTCGGTCGTGTACGACAAGGGCGCCTGGGTGCTGCACATGCTGCGGAACCTCCTCGGCGACGCGGCCTTCTTCAAGGGCGCGCGCGCCTTCCTCGAAGGCCACCGCTACGAGAAGGTGACCACCGAGGATCTGCGTGCAGCGCTCGAGGCCGCGAGCGGCCAGGACCTCAAGCCCTACTTCGAGCGCTGGGTCTACGAGACCGGACTGCCCGCCCTGAGCTGGTCGGCGGGCACCGCGAGCACGGCCGGCGGGTTCCGGACGACGGTCGCCGTGCGGCCGCGCAACCTGCCCGGTCCGCTGCCGCTCCTGATCAGCGTCACGACCAACGCCGGCACCGAGTCGCGCCGCGTCCAGCTCCCGCCGGACGGCGGCTCCTTCACGCTCGACACGCGCGAGAGCCCGCGCCGGATCGAGCTCAACGAGGACCGCGGCCTGCTCGCGCAGATGGAGCGGACCGGGGGCGCGCCTCAGCGATAGCTGTTGCGGCGGCCTTCCTCTTCGAGGCTCGCGATGCGCGTCTTGACGTCGGCGAGCTTCTTCTGGTTCTCCTCCAGGAGCGCCACGTTGGCGGCGCGGCCCGGTCCATAGAGCGCGGCCGTGTCGTTGAGCGCGAGCTGGACCTTGTTGACCATATCCTGGTAGGCCGCCTCTTCCTTGTGCGCCTGGTCGACCCTCTGGTGCCAGTCGGCCTGCGCCTTCAGGCGGGGATCCTCCTCGGGCTTCTCCTTGCTGTCGCCAGCTGCTCCGGGGGCTGCGGCCGCGCCCTCGGCGGGCTTGTCGCCCTTCGCGCCGGCCGCGTCCGCCGTCTGCACGTCCGACGACGACACCGGAGCCATCGAGCGCCCGATGCTGGCGTCGGTATAGACCTTGGCCGGCTTCGGCGAGGCCTTCCGCTTCTGCTTCTCCTTCGCCGCGGCGTCACCGATACCCTGGGCGGAGGCAACCGAGGCTAGCAGCACCAGCACTGCCCCTCCAAGCGTCGCGGCATGCAGCAACCGCATCCCTACCTCCTTGAATAACTCCCTTAGATTATAGGGCGAAGATCAGCCCAGGACGCGCAAGATCTTCTCGAGCTCCAGGGCTTTTTTGTTGCGGGGATCCAGGGCCAGGGCCCGCTCGACCAGCTGGCGGGCCTTCTCGTGATCGTCGTCCAGGAAGCGCTGGAGTGCGGCGGCACTGAGCCTTCCGGCCTCGTTCGCCCGACTCTCCGCGGAAGCGGCCGGGGTCTCGGGCGGTGCAGGAGGCGCTGGCCCGGCGAGTGCTGGGGGCGTCTCGGCGGGCGCTGGGGACGTCTCGGGGGCCTGGACCTGGGGCCTCTCTGGCACCGCAGCAGGCACCTCGGGCGGCACCGGGGCCGCCTCGGGCGGCACTGGGAGCGCTTTGGCAAGGGCCGCCGGCTCCCCGGGTTCGGCGGTCGCTGTGGGGACGGCGGTCGGCTCGGGCTCGGGCTCGGCCGCTTCGACCGTGCCCGCGGCCGCTGTCGAAGGTTCGGGGACCGAGGCTGGCTCCGCAGCACGGGCTGCCTCGGGCTCTTCGGGAAGTGCCTCGGCAGGGGCTGGCTCGGCTTCGGATGCCTCGATGGCGAGCGGCTCGACGACGAGCGGCTCGGACGGTTCGGGAGGGGATGCGCGCTCGGGCTCGGGCGCGCGCTCGGACGCAGGCTCGGCCGCGGGTTGGGGTGCCGGCTCAAGCGCCGGCGGCGGCACAGGGACCTCGGGTGCGACCTCCGGCGCGGGGACCGCGACCGCGACGCCCGGCGCGGTCGCCGCATCCGCCAGCTCGTCGACCAGCCGGACGGCCGCCGTGTGGCCCGGCAGGACCTGCAGGGCCTCCCGCACCGACGCCTCGGCGTCGGTGCGGCGGCCGGCGGCGGCGTGCGCGCGCGCGACGGCGACGAGATCGTCGGCCCGGTGCCGCGCCGTCTCATCGTCCAGGTAGACCTGGAGCTGCAGGTAGCGCGGGCTCCACGGAGCCAGCCGCTCCACCTTCTCGGCGATGCCCATCGCGAGCTCCAGCTGCCCGTCGGCCGCGTACGCGAGCGCCATCCCGACGAGCGCGTCGACCTCGCGCTCCACCAGCACGGCTTCGATCTCGCCCATCGCCCGGCGCGCCGCCTCGTCCTCCGAGTCGCGCTCGAGCAGCTTGCGGCAGGAGTCGAGCGCGTCCTCGAGACGGTCCTCGGCCCGTGCGCGCGTGACGTTCGACAGCAGCTGATCGCGCTCCGGCGCCGTCGCCTCGCTCGCCTCGCCCGCCTGCTCCCGCAGCCGCGGTGCCGTCTCGCGCACGAGCTGGACGAGGTCGGCGTGGACCTCCTCGAACGACGGGTGGCGCGAGTCGGGCTGGCGCGCGAGGCTTGCCGCCAGCACCCGCTCGAATCCCGGCGTGAAGGCGCTGCGCGGCAGGCAGGCGAGGTCCGGCTCGCTGCGCGTGATGCCGCGGACGACGTCGGTCGTGGTGTCGCCCGGGAACGCCTTCCGGTAGGCGACGAGCTCGTAGATGATGGCGGCCACCGAGAAGATGTCGGCGCGGTGGTCGGGCTTGCGGCCCGTGAGCA
The DNA here is from genome assembly GCA_963740655.1 of uncultured Acidobacteriota bacterium. Taxonomy (GTDB): domain Bacteria; phylum Acidobacteriota; class Vicinamibacteria; order Fen-336; family Fen-336; genus DATBSL01. Next base: position 112,907 of record CAVUFF010000004.1, on the reverse strand, counting down.
GCTCCGGGGCGCGGTAGTGCAGCCCGCCGTCCCCCGCCACGCCCTGCTCGAGGGCCTTCAGGTGCCACGAGCCGAAGTCCACGAGCTTCACCTCGCCGGTCGGGGCGAGGCGGACGTCCGAGGGCTTGAGGTCGAGGTGCAGCACGCCCTCGCGGTGGGCGTGGGCGAGCCCTTCGCACATCTGGCGCCACACGTCGAGCACGCGCTCGATCGGCAGCAGCGCGCGGCCACGCAGCACCTGGCCGAGGCTCACGCCGGGCACGAACTCCGTCGCCACCCAGGGGAAGCCCTCGTGGTCTCCGACGCCCAGGACGGCGGCGATGTTCGGGTGGCCGAGCGCTCCGGCGGCCTGCGCGTCCCGCTTCAGCCGCGTGATCGCGCCGCTCGCGCTCTTCGGCGCGCCTGTGAAGAGCTTCACCGCGGCGGTGCGGTCGTACTCGGCGTGCCAGGCGACGAAGACGACGCCGCCCGCGCCGCGCCCCAGCTCGCCGCGCACCTCGAAGGGACCGAACGACTTGGGCGTCTCCAGACGGCCTCCCGGAAGGGTGATTCTATCCGGCTTCCCGAGAAGCCCGGCGACGGCGCGTGCTATCGTGGCCGAGCTTCCACGCGCCGTCCTGCGCGCTCGCGTCTATGGTGATCGGCATCGGCCTCGACCTCGTGGAGACCGCCCGCGTCGAGCGCGCGCTCGAGCGCTTCGGCGCGCGTTTCGTGGGCAAGCTGATGGACCCCGAGGAGGCTGCCGGGCTTCCCGCACCGCCTGCCGAGCGCTCGCTCGCGCTCGCCTTCGCCGTCGCGGGCAAGGAGGCCGCCAGCAAGGCGCTCGGCACGGGCTGGAGCCAGGGCGTGCGCTGGCGCGACGTGGTGGTGACGCAGGGCCCCGAGCCGTCGGTGGGTCTCGTGGGCCGCGCGGCCGCCGTCGCCCGCGCGCGTGGCTCGAGCGGGCGCGGCCGCCTGCGCCTCGAGCGGCGCGGCGCGCTGGTGATCGGCGAGTACTGGCTGCTGTCGTGACGCCGCCCGAGGCAAAGGCGCGGTCGCACGCCGAGCGCAACCTGCTCGTCACGGTCGCGATGGTGTTCGCCGTCTTCACGGGGTTCGCTTTCGTGCTGCCGTTCCTGCCGCTGTTCGTCCGTGACCTCGGCGTGCGCGAGCCGGAGCAGGCGGCGCTCTGGGCCGGAGTGCTGATCGGCATCGCGCCGCTCCTCGCGGGGCTGCTCGCGCCGGCCTGGGGCCGGCTCGCCGACCGCCACGGCCAGAAGAGCATCGCCGTGAAGGCGCTGGTCGCCTACGTCGTGCTGCTGGCCGCGAGCGCCGCGGTCCGCGACGTCACGCAGCTGCTCGCGCTCCGCATCGGGGTCGGCCTCTTCGGCGGCATCGGTCCGCTCGGCCTCGCGATGGCGACGGCGCAGTCGCCGCGCGAGGACACCGGCCGCGCCGTGGGGCTGGTCCAGGCCGCCCAGATCCTGTCGGCGGCGATCGGACCGCTCGCGGGCGGCCTGCTCGCCGACGCGATCGGCATCCGGCGGACCTTCCTGGTGACCGCGGCGCTCTGCGCGCTCGCGCTCGTGCTGCTGCTCGCCTTCTACGAGGAGCGCGGGCCGAGCGCGAGCGCGGCGCGCGCGGCGGGCGCCGGCTTCGGCGCCGTGATCGCGGTGCCCGGGGTGACGGCGCTCCTCGGCGTGCTGTTCGTCGTGAACTTCATCGGCCGCTCCTTCACGCCGATCCTGCCGCTTCACCTCCAGGACCTGGGAGTGCCGCCGGCGCGGCTCGCCTCCGCGACCGGAGTGCTGATCTCGGTCTACTCGCTCGCCGCGGCGGCGTCGGCCTGGGGCCTCGGCAAGCTGAGCCGCACGCAGCCTCCGCTGCGGCTGCTGCTCGCCACCCTCGTGGGGGGCGCCCTGATCGTCGCGCCGATGGCGATCGTCCCGAGCTTCGAGCTCGTGCTGCTGCTCGCGGCGCTGCTCGGCCTCGTGGGCGGGGGCTCGCTCACGCTCTGCTACACGATCGGAGGCCTGATGGTCCCCGAGCAGGTGCGCACGACCTCCTTCGGCTTCTTCTCGGGCGCCGCGCTCTTCGGCGGCGCGCTCTCGCCCACGGTCGCCGGGCTCGTCGCCCACGCCGCGCTGCGCGGCATCTACTTCGTGGACGCGGCGCTCTACGTGGGGCTCGCCATGGCGGTCGCGCGGAGCCGCTCGCTCCGCGCGCCGGCCCGGGAGTAGAGTTCGCGCATGCGGGTCTGCCACCACTGCGGGCGAGAGCTCCAGGTCTCCTCGGCGAAGGTCGAGCGCACGGCGGGCTGCCCCTACTGCCACTCCGATCTCAAGTGCTGCCTGAACTGTCGGCTGCACGACCCGGGCGCGAACAACGAGTGCCGGGAGCCGCAGGCCGAGTGGCAGTCCGTGAAGGACAAGGCGAACTTCTGCGAGTTCTTCGAGTTCCGCGAGATCTCGGCGCTGGGCCACCCGGGCCAGGGCGCTCAGTCGAACGAGGCGCGCGCGCGGGCGTCCTTCGACGCGCTCTTCGGCAAGAAGAAGTAGCCGGAGCCGGCAGCGGCGGAGCCTCGACCACGGCGAGCGACGCGTGGCGCCTCCGGATCGCAGACGGTGAGGAAGCCCGGCTGACGCCCGGCCGCGGCGCCGACGCGGAGGTCTGGAGCCGCGGCTCGCTGCCGTTCCGGGTGCGCTCGGAGGGTGCTTTCCGGCTGCGCCCGGCGTTTCCGGGCACGGCCGTTGCGCTCGGCTCGCGCACCTACGAGGTGCTCTCGGAAACCGAGCTGCCGGAGGACGGGCTGTTCGTCTACCGGCTGCGGCTCTGGCCCGAGAGCGACGTCGTTCGCGACCGTGTGGTTTACGGAGCCGCGCTCGTGCGCGCCGCCCGGGACCGCCGCGACGTCGCGCGCAGTCGCGCGCGGGCGCGCCCGTTCCGCGCGCTGCTCTATCCGCTCGTCGGCCTGCTGCCGGAGGAGGACCAGGTCGTCTGGTCCGAGCGCCTCGGCCTCTACGCGGTCACGGCGACGCTCGTCTCGGGACTCGCCGAAGCGCTCGTGATCCTCCTGGCCCCGGTGCTCGCGGCGCGGCTCGGGCCCGCCACGGCGATCGGCGCCGTCTCGACGTCGGCGGCCTTCAGCTTGCTCGCGCTGCCGGCGCTTGGCCGCGCCTTCGGGGCGTTCTTCCTGCGCGAAACCGGCGGCTCCGCGCCGATCGTCGTCCTGGTCGAGGCGCTGCGCTCGCTCGGGCTCGGGCGCGCGCGGCCCGACCGGACGGTGCTGCCGCTCACGCGCGAGGCGTTCTGGGAGCGGCTCGCCCGCCCCGACACGGTGACGTCCGCGCCCGACGGGTCGCTCGTCTATCGCGGCCTGCTCCCCCACCTGAGCTGGGACGGCTCCCACCGGCTGGAGAGCGGCGGCGACTTCTGGCAGCCCGAGCCGGAGCCGCCGGCGCTCGATCGCGGGCGGCTCGTGCACGCCTGTCGCCTCGTTCCGCTGACCGAGCCTCTGGCCGGCGCGGCTCCGCAGCCGCCGTCGCCCCTGGCCTACGCGGACGAGGTGCTGGCCCAGGTGCGCCGCGAGTGGGACGAGTGGAACGTGGGCTTCGTGTGGGTCACGAGCCTGCTCGGCCGCGAGCTGCAGGAGCGCGCCTTCGACCACCGAGGCGGTCCTTCCGCTGCGAGGCGCGCGACGCTCTGGAGCGCCGCGCTGTCGGCCGCGGTGGCCGTCTACGTGCTGTCGTTCCTGCCCGGCCCGCCCGGGGACCCGCTCGGCCCGTCCATGGCCCTCCTGGCCGTGGCACTCCTCGCGGATGCAGCGGGTCGGACGCTCGCGGTCCGGCGCGGCCGCTACGGTCCGAGCCTGCTGCGCTCTCTGTTCCCGAGCGACGCGCTGCGCCCCGAGCGGATCGCCTACCACGCCCACCGCGACGCCGAGCGCACGATCCTCGACAGCCTCCGTCCATCTCGTTGATCACGCGAGAGCTACTGATGCCTCACAACTATTGACATCGGCCTCCGCGGGGCTAGGATCGTTCTATAGCGATCGCGTTCGCGTTGCCGGAGGTCTCCCTGGGGAGAGGGATCGCTGGGCGCGGCCGCAGATCTTTCGGAGGCAGAGAAATGAAATTCCCGAGACACGCGCGAGCCGCTGGGCTCGTGCTGCTGGCGCTCGCCGTAGGGCTCGCGCCGGCTCACGCCCAGACCGGAGCGGCGTCCATCACCGGCCTCGTCACCGACTCGACCGGCGCGGCGGCCCCCGGCGTCACCGTGACGGCGACGAACAAGGCGACGAACATCGAGTACATCGGCACGTCGAACAACGCCGGCAACTATACGATCACGGCGCTCCCCGTCGGCACCTACGTCGTCAAGTCGGCGCTCACAGGCTTCAAGACGTCGACCACCAAGCCGATCACGCTCGAGGCGAAGCAGATCGCGCGCCTCGACTTCAAGCTGGAGGTGGGCGCCCTCGAGGACACGGTCGAGGTCGTGGGCCAGGCGCCGACGCTGCAGACCGAGTCGGCGACCGTCGGCGAGGTGATCTCCGGCAACACCGTCCAGTCGCTGCCGCTGAACGGCAGAAACCCGGGCCAGCTGGCCCTGCTCCTCCCCGGAACGGTCACGGTCAACCCCCGCGGCTTCACCAACATCGGCAACGTCAACCTGAACCGGCCGTTCGTCAACGGCAACCGCGAGCAGACGAACAACTACACGGTCGACGGCCTCGACGTGAACGAGACGATCGACAACCGCATCTCGTACCAGCCGACCCCAGACGCGCTCGCCGAGATCAGCGTCGAGACCAACAACTACGCGGCCGACACCGGCAACGTCGCCGGCGCGGTGATCTCGAACGTGGTCAAGTCCGGGGCGAACACGTTCAAGGGCAACGTGTTCGAGTTCTACCGGAACAGCGGCATGGACGCGAACACCTGGGAGAACAACCGCTCGAACGCGCCGAAGCAGGAGCGCACGCAGCACATCTACGGCGCGACGCTCGGCGGCCCGCTGATCAAGGACAAGCTGTTCTTCTTCGCCGACTACCAGGGCTCGCGTCAGGACGCGCCCGGCGCCACGACCGCGTCGGTCGCACCCGAGGCCTGGCGCCACGGCGACCTGTCGAGCATCACGACGCCGATCAAGGATCCGCTCACGGGGCTGCCCTTCCCGGGCAACCAGATCCCGCTCGGCCGGATCAGCCCATCGGCGCTCGCGATCCTGAACGACACCGCGAACTACCCGCTGCCGAACCGCAACGTCAGCGGCGTCACGGGCAACTACGTCGGCGACACCCAGCTCACGACGCGCGCGCACCAGGGCGACCTGCGGCTCGACTGGAACGCCTCCTCGAACGACAAGCTGTTCGCCCGCGTCTCCTTCGCGACCTACACCGACCAGCGCGACAAGAACCCCTTCCCGCTCATGATCACGACGCTCAACGACCAGCCGTTCTGGAACGCGGGCGTCAACTGGAGCCGCGTGTTCGGGCCGACGCTGATCAACGAGGTGCTGGTCGGCTACAGCAATACCAAGGTCATCGCCGACACGCTCGACTGGGCCGGCATCGGCGACGCCAACGCCACGTACGGCATCGCCGGCGGCCAGCCGATCGAGGGCATGAGCTCGATCGGCTGGGGCGGCGGGCTCACGACACCGGGCGCCATCGCCACGGACTCGGACACGCTCGCGAAGACCTATCAGCTCAACGAGAAGCTCACCTGGCTCAAGGGGCGCCACACGCTGAAGTTCGGGGGCCAGTTCCTGCGCTACGACCAGCAGCGCTTCTACGCGGGCAACAACGGCCTGCTCGGCTTCATCAACTTCAACGGCGCGTTCAGCGGCAACGCCTTCGCCGACTTCCTGCTCGACAAGGTGTCGAGCAAGGGCCGCGGCGGCGGCGACCCGAACGACCCGTGGACCCACCTGCAGAACCGCATCGGGCTCTTCGTGCAGGACGACTTCAAGGTCAGGCCGAACCTGACGCTGAACCTCGGCCTGCGCTGGGCCTACACGTCGCCGCTCGTCGAGAAGGACAACCGCCAGTCGAACTTCGACGTGGCGGTGCCCTTCGGCGGGGGGACCGGCGTGCAGACCTTCGCGAAGGACGGCAGCAGCTTCGACCGCGCGCTCTACCACCCCTACTACAAGGGCTTCGAGCCGCGGGTCGGCGTCGCCTGGAGCGCGAGCGACCGGCTGGTGTTCCGCGGCGGCTACGGGATCTCCCAGTACATGGAGGGCACCGGCGCCAACCTGCGGCTGCCGCTCAACCCGCCGTTCTTCTTCGAGTCGAACGTGAACTACGACACCACCACCGGCGCCGGCTCGATGGCGAGCGGCTTCGCCGACCTCGTGCCCGGCACGACGCCGACCGGCAACGTGCGCGCGTACGACCTGAACCTGCGGCCGCAGTTCACCCACCAGTGGAACGTGTTCGCCGAGTACCGGCTGACCGAGGGCATGTCGGCCCAGGTGGGCTACGTCGGGAACCGCGCCAACCACCTGGTGGCCCCGGTCGAAGGCAACCAGGCGCTCCCCGGCGTGGGTGACCCGTCGACCTGGGCGCCCAAGGCCACGCGCCGGCCGCTCTACGGCGCGCAGCCGCTCATCACCACGATCGCGACCACGGCCTCGCTCGCCCGCAGCGAGTACAACTCGATCCAGGCGAGCGTGCGCCAGCGCGAGTGGCACGGCTTCGAGTTCTTGGCCTCGTACACCTTCGCCAAGGCCTACAGCAACAACCGCGGCTACTACGGCGGCGGCGGTGTCGTCGCGTCCGAGGGCGCCTACTGGGCGAACACCTACGACCCCGACGCGGAGTGGGGGCCGGCGTTCCACGACGTGCGCCACAACTTCATCTTCTCGGGAACCTACGAGCTTCCGTTCGGCCACGGCCGCAAGTACGGCTCCGACTGGGGCGGCCTCACGAACGCGCTCCTCGGCGGCTGGAAGCTCGGCGGCATCTTCCAGGCGCGCACCGGCATCCCGGTCACGGTCATCGACGGACGCGCGCGCTCGCTGCAGGGCGAGCGCGGCTTCGAGCGGCCGAACTGCGTCGGCGACCCGGTGCCGTCCAACCAGAGCGTGACGCCAGACGCGAAATCGCCGGGCGACTCGCGCTGGCTCAACATTGGCGCCTTCGAGGCCGCGGCGCTCGGGACGTTCGGCAACTGCGGGATCGGGATCGCGCGCGCGCCGGGCTACGTCAACCTGGACGCCGCGATCTCGAAGCGCTTCAACGCAGGCGCCGAGCGCTACTTCGAGTTCAGGGTCGAAGCCTTCAACGTGACCAACACCCCGAGCTTCGGGCCGCCCGCGCGCGACATCTCGGTGCCGAACACCTTCGGCCTGATCACGACCACGGTCAGCTCGCCGCGCGTCGTGGAGCTCGCGCTGAAGTTCTACTTCTGACGTGCAGGGGGGTCCGGGGGGACGGCACAGGAGCCCCCCCGGGCCGTTCCCTGGGCTGTCTGCTCGCCCTGCTCTCAGTTACTGCGGCACACCGTCGCGGTGCTGCTTGGGGTCAGACCCCTTCGTGCCTATAGCTGGAAGCGCAGCCCTAGCTCGCGCAGCCAGCCCGTGAGGCGGACCACGACCCACGCGAACACCGCCGACGCCAGCAGACCGAGCGAAGTGCCGTACTGGCGAGCGGCGTCGTACAGGTTCTGGCCGCCGACGAGATCGCCGGCGATCTCGACGAGCGACAGCAGGAAGGGCGCCAGCAGGTAGGCGAGCAGCGGGTTCTCGCCGGCGATCTGGACGGACTTCAGCCAGCGGCTGCGTCCGAGGACGTCGGCCGCCACGAATACGGCATCGACACGATCCCCGGCACGCCATGCTCCGCATTCACCATCAGCACCCCGACCACGACGAGCGCGAACGGGATCGCCAGGCCCACGACGAACAGGAAGACCGGGAACCGCGTCGGTGATCGTCATGCCGTCGTCGAGCACTCCCTTGTGGCGCAGGAACGCGGGCGCGTCCTTGACCCCGGCGACCTCGTTGACGAACAGCATCAGCAGCACGTCCGCGCCGCGCAGCAGGTCGATCGATCGGATGCGGGCCAATTCCACCTCGTGTCGCGCGAAGGGTAATACAATCGGCCGGCCGCAAGACCCGGAGGGAGGATGGAGCGCCGCGCGTTCCTCGAGCTCGTCGCACAGGCGCCGTTCGTGTCGGCGCTGCCGGCGCGTGCGGCGGAGAAGCCGCTCCCCGCGCCGCGCTACAAGGTGGTGACGCGCTACGCGCCCGCCGCCGTTCCGGGCATGCCCGGGCCCTGGCCGGGCCGCGTGCTGCGCGCGCGCTCCTCGCGGCTGCCGGGCGCGTCCGACGTGCCGGTCGACGCCGGGGTGGTGAGCGAGATGATCGAGCGCGGCATGCGCGCGCTCACCGGCGAGTCGTCCTCGCTCGCGGCGTGGCGGCGGCTGTTCGAGCCGCAGGACACGGTCGGGATCAAGGTCAACGCTGGCGGCCGGCCGTACTGCGTCTCGTCGCCCGTGATCGTGGCCGAGATCGTGCGCCAGCTGATGGCGGTCGGCGTGAAGCCCTCGCAGATCGTGCTCTACGAGCGCTTCTTCGGCCAGCTCGCAGAGGTGAACTACGCCCCGCAGCTGCCCGAGGGCGTCCTGATCCAGGCCGCCGAGCGCGGCAACCGCGCGCCGGAAGAGCGCGACTACGACCCGCTCACCTACGTCGAGGCGCAGTTCTTCGGCGAGGAGGACACGCGCTCGAACATGATGCGGCTCGTCAGCGAGCGCGTGACCAAGATCGTCAACGTGCCGAACATGAAGGACCACGGCGCGACCGGCGTCACCGGCTGCCTGAAGAACGTCGCCTACGGCAGCTTCTCGAACGTGGCGCGTACCCACTCTCAGGGCGTGAGCCACACGCTGACCGCGGTCGGCACGCTGGCGGCGGTCGAGCCGCTGCGCTCGCGCACGGTGCTGCAGATCATGGACGGCCTGCGCGCCGTCTGGCACGGCGGGCCGTTCGCGCCCACGCAGCGCTTCTTGTTCTTCCCGCGCCAGATCCTGATCGGCACCGATCCGGTGGCGATCGACCGCCTGCTGCTCGGCGTGATCGACGACAAGCGCAAGGCCGAGGGCGCGATCTCGATCTGGGACCGCGACCCGAAGTACCTCAAGCCGAACGACAACATCGCCCGCGACGGCGACCCCAACGTCAACATCCTGATCCGCGAGCCGCGGCACGTCGAGGTGGCCGGGCGCATGGGGCTCGGCGAGTGGGAGCTCGCGAAGATCAAGATCGAGGAGATCGAGGTGTGAGCCTCGCGCTCCTGGTCGCGGCCCTGCCCGTCCTCTACTGGGAGCAGCCGCCGGCGACCGCTGTGCTCCTGAAGCAGGCCGGGATCGAGCGCCTGCGCGTGCCGCCGGGCTCCGCCGCCGCGTGGAAGGCCGCGGGGCTCGACGCCTCTCCGCTCCCCGACAGCGAGCGGTCGGAGCGCGCCGTGCTCAAGCCGCCCGGCCTCGCCGGACGCGCCGACGCGGCCTCGGCCACCCGAAGGCCCTGGATCGACGCCAACGGCTGGCGCTACCGGCGCGCGCCGCAGGCGCGCTTCTTCGAGGCGACACCCAAGGACGCGGCGGTGCTGGCGGCGGCCGAGGCCTTCGCCTACGGCGCCGACCTGGTGCTCGCGATCGACCCTGCCGACCTCGCGGCGCTCGGCGAGGCGCTCGCCTTCCTGCGGGAGGTGCCCGCGGTCGAGCTGCCCGACGTCGCGGACCTGGGGGTGGTGGACGACGGCTCGCCGCTCGCGGGCGAGCTGATGAACCTGCTCGCCCGCCGCAACCTGCTGTTCCAGCCGCTGAAGCGCGCGCAGGCGGACCTGCCGCTCGTCGTGCAGCTGGGCACCAAGGAGTACCCCGAAAGCGAGGCCGCCAACCCGGACGCGCTCGCGCTCAAGATCCGCACGCGCCTGGGCGACGAGCGGCGCACGCTGCGCGTCTACGGCAGCGAGATCGTGATCGCGCGCCTGACCGGAAGCGCCGAGCGGCGCCGGGTGCAGCTGCTGAACTATGGCGGCCGCTCGATCCAGGGGCTGCGCGTCCGGCTGCGCGGGCGCTGGTCACCCGGCGCGGCGCTCGTGCTGCCGCGCGGCTCCGTCGCCGTCGAGGCCCCGCAGCTCGAGGACGACGCCACCGAGTTCTCGCTGCCCGCGCTCGGCCCCTACGCCGTCGTGGACCTGACGGCCGCCCGCTGAGAGACTTCAGTCGCGCGAGCCGAAGCGCTCGAGCCTGAAGCCGTTGCCCGCCGCGGGCAGGAAATAGTAGACGGACGCCCCCGCCTCGCGCGGCAACCGCGCGACGAGCGCGCGCGCTCGCGCGAGCCCCAGCACGAACAGCGCGTCGTCGAGCGCGTCGCCGTCGGTCGCGCTCGCGCTCACCACGGCAACGCTCAGCACGCCCTGGACCGGGCGCCCGCTGCGCGGGTCCATGATGTGCGAGTAGGCGACGCCGTCCTTCACGAAATAGCGCTCGTAGCCACCGGCCACGCTCAGCGCCTGGTCGCGGAGCACCACGCTCGCCGCCTTGCGGTCGGGCGCGGTCGGATCCGCAATCGAGATCTCCCAGCCCGCTGCTCCCGGCGGCACCCCGAGACCGTAGACGCTGCTGCCACCCAGGTTGACGAGCGCCGACCTCACGCCGCGCGCGCGCAGCACGCTGCCCACGCGGTCGGCGGCGTAGCCCTTGCCGATGCCGCCCAGGTCGAGCTCGACGCCGGGTCGGTCGAAGCGCACGCAGTGACGCTCGCGGTCCACACGAACGTGTCGGAAGCCCACGACGTCCAGCGCGGCCCGCAGCCGCGCGTCGTCGGGCATCGCACCGTCGCCGCGGAAGAAGCCCCAGGCCTTCATCAGCGGGCCGACGGTCACGTCGAAGGCGCCGTCCGAGTCGCGGCTCCAGCGCAGGCAGACGTCCAGGAGACTGGCGAGCTCAGGCGCGACCGCGACGGGGCCTCGCGCCGCGTCGCGGTTGAGCCGCGACAGCGGCGTCTCGGGGCGGTAATGGCTGAGCAGCGCGTCGAGGCGGTCGACCTCGTCGAGCCCGGCCGCGACGGCCTCCGCGAGCCGTGCGGCGTCGGGGCCGCAGGCGCGGATCGTCGCGGCGCTGCCCATCGAGGCGCGCGTCGCCTCGTGGCAGACCCACTCGGCGGGAGCAGCCGAGCCGCTCACCCGCGCCGCGAGGTACAGCGCGGCCGCGAGCGACGCCGGGCGACGAACACGGATCGCGAGAGCGCCCACGACGACCGATGCTATCGCGGCCCGCTTGACCTCCGCGCGGCAACCCACGTAGTGTCCGGCCTCGAGCACCGATCGGGCGGACGCGGCCCGAGGAGGAGGCGCACAGTGAGCAGGAAGATCGTGACGCTCGCACTCGCGATGGCGGCGTTGCCGGCTTTGCCTGCGAGCGCGACGGCCGTGGCCGGCGCGCCCCCGCTGCTGCTGCAGCATCCGTCGCTCTCGAAGGACGCGATCGCGTTCGACTTCGCCGGCGAGGTCTGGGTGGTCGCGCGCGAGGGCGGCGTCGCGCGGCGCCTGGTGGCGGGCCAGGGCCGCAACCACGGACCGGTCTTCTCACCCGACGGCCGGCTCGTCGCCTACACCGGCGTCTACGACGAGAACGCCGACGTCTACGTCGTGCCCGCGGAGGGCGGCCAGCCGACGCGGCTCACCTACCACCCCGGCCCGGACGAGGCGATCGGATGGACGCCCGACGGCAAGGGCGTGCTGTTCCGCTCGGCGCGCCGGACGTTCCGCGACCTGCTGCAGCTCTACACGGTTCCCCTGGCGGGCGGCCTGCCCACGCAGCTGCCGCTGCCGTCCGGGCACGAGGCGGCGTTCTCGCCCGACGGCACCCGTCTCGCCTACCTGCCCTGGTTCCAGTGGCAGCCGGCCTGGAAGAAGTACCGCGGCGGCCAGACGACGCCGATCTGGATCACCGCCCTCGCGGACTCGAGCGTCACGAAGGTCCCGCGCGACGGCTCGAACGACAAGTGCCCGATGTGGGTGGGCGACAGCGTCTACTTCCTCTCCGACCGCTCGGGCCCGTTCACGCTCTACGCCTACGACACCAAGGCTGCCACGGTGAAGCAGCTGGTCAGGAACGACGACGGCTTCGACATCCAGTCGGCGTCGGCGGGACCGGGCGGGATCGTCTACGACCAGCTCGGAGCGCTCTACCTCTACGACCTGGCGAGCGGCCAGGCGAAGCGTGTCGAGGTGAACCTGGCGGCGGAGCTGCCCCAGCTGCGCCCGCGCTTCGAGAAGGTGGACGGCCGCCAGATCCTGCACGCGGCGCTGTCGCCATCGGGCAAGCGCGTGCTGCTCGAGGCGCACGGCGAGATCCTGGCGGCTCCCGCCGAGAAGGGCGACGTCCGCAACCTGACGCGCTCGCCCGGCGTCGCCGACCGCGACCCGGCGTGGTCTCCCGACGGCAAGTGGGTCGCCTGGTTCTCGGACGAGTCGGGCGAGTACGCGCTCCACCTGCGCGCGCCCGACGGCGTCGGGCCCGTGCGCAAGATCGCCCTCGGCCAGCCGCCCTCCTTCTTCTACTCCCCGCGCTGGTCGCCGGACAGCAAGAAGATCGCCTACGCCGACAAGCGCATGAACCTGTGGCTGGTCGACCTCGACCACGAGGCGCCGGTGAAGATCGACCAGGACCTCTACGACACGCCGTTCCACTACCTCGATCCGGCCTGGTCCGCGGACAGCCGCTGGATCGCCTACACCAAGCAGCTCCGCAACTACCTGCGGGCCGTGTTCGTCTACTCGCTCTCGGACAAGAAGAGCCGCCAGGTGACCGACGGCCGCAGCGACGCCGCTCTCGCCGCGCTTCGACCGCAGCGGCAAGTACCTCTACTTCCTGGCCACCACCAGCGCCGGGCTCTCGCAGGGCTGGCTCGACATGACGAGCATGGCGCGCTCGGTGACGACGCAGCGTGTAGGCGGCGGTGCTGCGCAAGGACCTGCCCTCGCCGGTGGCGCCCGAGAGCGACGAGGAGGGCGAGGACAAGAAGGACAAGGACGAGAAGCAGGACGCCAAGCCGGCCAAGGCGAAGGACGCGGCGGACGAGAAGGACAAGCCCGCGCCGAAGGCCGACGAGAAGGAGAAGAAGGCCGAGGACAAGAAGCCGCCCGAGCCCGTGACGATCGACTTCGAGGGCCTCGACCAGCGCATCGTCTCGCTGCCGATCGAGCGCGCCAACTACACGGACCTCGAGGCGGGCGACGCGGGCGTCCTGTTCCTGGTCGCGAACCCGACCGTCCTCACCGACGAGGACCACACCGAGCTCGAGGAGGCTCCGTCACAGGCGGTCTCCCGCTTCGAGCTGAAGACGCGCAAGACCGAGAAGCTGCTGGAGAAGATCGACGGCGGCAGCGCCGTCTACGGCGGCCTCGCCACGTTCACGGTCTCGAGCGACGGCACGAAGCTGCTCTTCGCCAGGGGCAAGAAGTGGTTCGTCGTCGATTCCGAGAAGGCCCCCAAGGAGGGCGCGGGCGAGCTCAAGGCGCCCGTCGAGGTCTACGTTGACCCGCGCGCCGAGTGGCGGCAGATGTACCACGAGGTGTGGCGGCTCGAGCGCGACTTCCTCTACGCGCCGAACTTCCACGGGCTCGACCTGGCGCGGGCGCGAGCGCGTCTACGCGCCGTTCCTCGAGGGCGTCGCGAGCCGCGAGGACCTCAACCAGCTGTTCCGCGAGATGACGGGCCACCTGGTCCTGGGGCACACGTTCGTGGCGGGCGGAACCCAGCCGAAGCAGGACGGCGTCGCGGTGGGGCTGCTGGGCGCGGACTACAGCGTCACGGACGGCCGCTACCAGTTCGCAGGCGATCCTCGCGGGCGAGAACTGGAACCCCAAGCTGCAGGCGCCGCTCACCCAGCCCGGCGTGAACGTGAAGGTCGGCGAGTTCCTGCTGGCCGTGAACGGGCAGGAGCTGCGCGGCGACGACGACGTCTACCGGCTGTTCCAGGGCACCGCCGGCAAGCAGACCGTGCTCACGGTGGCCGGCGACGCCAGGGGCACCGGCTCGCGGCAGGTGAGCGGTCGTTCCGGTCGCGTCCGAGTCGGGGCTGCGGCTGCGCGCCTGGATGGAGGACAACAGCAGGCGCGTCGACCAGATGACGCGGCGGGCGCGTGGCCTACGTCTACATCCCCGACACCTTCGCCGGCGGCTTCGCCAACTTCAACCGCTACTTCTTCTCCCAGGTCGGCAAGGACGCGGTGGTGCTCGACGAGCGCTTCAACCACGGCGGCTCGATCGCGGACTACATCGTCGACTACCTGAAGCGCACGCCGCAGATGGCGAACGCCTCGCGCGAGGGCGAGGACGTCGTCGAGCCCGCCATGGGCATCTACGGGCCGAAGGTCATGATCGCGAACCAGATGTCCGGCTCGGGCGGCGACGCGCTGCCGTGGCTCTTCCAGAAGGCGGGCCTCGGGCCGCTCGTCGGCGTGCGCACCTGGGGCGGCCTCGTCGGCATCGGCGGCTACCCGCCGCTGCTCGACGGCGGCTCCGTCACGGCGCCGCGCTGGGGCCTCTACGGCACCAAGGGAGAGTGGGAGGTCGAGAACAAGGGCATCGCGCCCGACGTCGAGGTCGAGCAGGACCCGGCACTCGTGCGCAAAGGGCACGACCCGCAGCTCGAGAAGGCGGCGGCGCTGGCGCTCGAGCTGCTGAAGGCCAACCCGCCCGCGAAGCTCGTGCGCCCGCCCTACCCGGACTACAAGCAGCGCCTGCCCGGGACGCCGTGAGGCGCGCGGCCCGCGCTACGGAGTGACGAGGGGCAGCTCGACGTAGCTCGCCTGCGAGGGCGAGTGGTAGACGCGCTGCGTGGCCTTCTTGTAGTCCTCCGGCTTCGCCCAGAAGATGCTCGGCACGAAGGTCTGCGGGTTCCTGTCGTAGAGCGGGAACCAGCTCGACTGCACCTGCACCATCATCCGGTGGCCGGGCAGGAACACGTGGTTCACGGTCGGCAGGCCGAAGCGGTAGACGAGCGGCGCGTCGGGCTGGAGAGGCTTCGGCGTCTCGAGGCTCTCGCGGTAGCGGCCGCGGAACACGTCCATCGCAATCGCGAGCTCGTAGCCGCCGAGCTCGGGCCGGCCCGAGACCTCCGGCGGCCAGACGTCGATCAGCTTGACCACCCAGTCCGAGTCGGTCCCGCTCGTCGAAGCTACGAGGTTGGCGACGGGCTCGCCGCTGACCTTGACGGGCGAGCTGAGCGCCTCCGAGACGAACGTCGCGACGTCGGGCCGGCTGGAGGCGTCCCGCTGGTCGCTGACGAGCCAGGGGCGCCAGCCGGCCCCGCCGTCGTAGGCCTCCGGCACCACGGGGCGGCGGATGAACGGCACCGGCCGCGCGGGGTCGGACACGTACTCCGAGGACTCCGCCTCGCCCGCCTTCGGGGCCGCGAAGCCGAGCCGCCCGCCCGCGCCGAGGTAGAGCGGCGTCGCCTTGGGCGCGCAGCCGCCCTCGCAGCCGGACGGCCACGTCGCGAGCCTGCGCCACTTGTTCGTTCCCGTCTCGAACGCCATGACCGTCGCGATGTCTGCCTTCGGCGCGCCCTCCTTCAGGTACTGGTCGAGGAACGGCCGCAGGATCTCGCGCCGGAAGGCGAGCCCGGTGTCGCTGTCGAACGGGATCGCGCCGAGCGCGCTGCCGTCGCGGATCTCCTGACCGTGGTGCCACGGACCCATCACCAGGAAGACCTTGTCGCCCGCGGTGTCCTTGGGCTTGATCGCCTTCCAGACGGCGGGCGCGCCGTAGATGTCCTCCTGGTCCCAGAGGCTGTGGACCAGCATCACCGGCACCGTGAGCGGCTGCTTCGCGAGGATCTGGTCGACCGCCTGCTCGCGCCAGAAGGCGTCGTAGGCCGGGTGCTCGAGGATCTTGCGCCAGAAGCCGAGCTGCTCCAGCCCGCGGCGGCGCGCGAGCTCGCCCGCGTTGCCCGCCTCGAGGAACATCTGGTAGTCGTCGTAGTGGGTTGTCCACCACTTCACGCTGTTGCCGCGCGTCGCCTCCTGGTCGTGGATGTAGGGCAGCCCCTGCTGGCGGAAGGCACCGTTGTGGAACCAGTCGTCTCCCTTCCAGCCGTCGACCATCGGGTTCATCGGCACCGAGACCTTGAGCGCCGGGTGCGGGTTGACGAGCGCCATCAGCGGCAGGAAGCCGTCGTACGAGATGCCGAGGATGCCGACGCGCCCGTTCGACTCGCGCACGTTCTTCACGAGCCAGTCGATCGTGTCCCAGGTGTCGGTGGCGTGGTCGACGGGCGTCGGGTTGAGCGGCCCGGAGAGCGGGCGGTTCATCACATAGTCGCCCTCGGAGCCGTACTTGCCGCGGATGTCCTGGACGACGCGGATGTAGCCGCCCTCGACGATCGTCTCGACGGCGTTGTCGTAGCCGTCGAGCGCGGGGGCGAGGTGCGCGCTGTTCCGGCGCGTGGTGAGCGCCGACGCGTCGTACGGCGTCCGTGTCAGCAGCATCGGCGCGCGCGACGCGCCCTTCGGCACCAGGATCACGGTGTGCAGCTTGACGCCGTCGCGCATCGGGATCATCGCCTCGCGCCGCTCGTACTCGAAGCCCGCGTAGGTCGGGACGAACGACGCGGGCGACTCGCTCGGCAGCCCGGGGTACTTGGGGGCTGGCTTCGCCTGAGCGAAGACCGAAGGGGTGAGGAGGAGAAGCGCAGCAGTGCGAAGAAGCAGCCTCATGGAGAGCCTCAAGAGAGAGCCGACCAACTGACTAGAGACAACAGAGCCGACGGACGCTCTGGACTGAGTTTCTTTACAGCATTCGGGGGGCTGATCGCCCCCCGAGCCCCCCATCACATCGTCGCGATGCAGTCGATCTCGACGAGCGAGTTGCCGGGGATGCCGCCGGCGGCCGCGATCGTCGTGCGCACGGGGGGCTCCTCGCCGAAGCGGCCGAGAAAGACCTCGTTCATCCCGGCGTAGTCCTTGAGGTCGTTCAGGTACACGTTCACCTTCAGCACCTTCTCCATCGAGGAGCCGACGCTCTCGAGCTTCTGCTTGACCTCGTCGAGCACGTGCTTGGTGTGCGCCTTGATGTCACCCTCGAAGTGCGCGCCGACGCCGGCGATGAACACGAGCCCGCCGTAGGACGTGACGCCGCTGAAGAGCGGGGTCTTGTCCGGCTTCTTGCCGCCCGGCCAGTGCACCTTCTTGACCGGCTTCGACGCGTCCTGCGCACGCGCGGGCGCGGCGGCGGCCAGCGCGGCTCCGGCACCGAGCACGAACTTCCTGCGATTGGTCTTGGCCACGGCTACCTCCTGCTGTAGGCGTCCCAGCGCGGGTCGCCCGTGCTGCGGTAGCCCTTGGGCAGGGTCTCCCAGTCGGGGCGCGCCAGTCCGTCGAGATCGTAGACGACCTTGCCGTCGCGGAGCGTCATCGAGCACGCGAGCTTCCTGTCCGCGCGCAGCCGCCCCCCGAACGAGTCGATGAAGCCGAAGCGGCCCGTCTGCAGCGCGAGCACCGAGACGTCGGCCGGCGCCCCCACCGACAGGTTGCCGAGCTCCTCGTGGTGGATCGCACGCGCCGAGTTCCATGTGGCGCGCGCCACCACGTCCTCGAGCGAGAGCCCGAGCGCGAGCAGCTTGCTCATCACGTTGAGCTGGTCCTTCATGCCCGCGTTCATGCTGCCGATGTGGAGGTCGGTCGAGATCGTGTCGGGCAGGAAGCCCTCCTTGATCGCGGGCACCGCGACGCCCCACGAGAAGCTGCCGCCGCCGTGACCGACGTCGAACAGCACGCCGCGCTTCCTGCCCTCGACCATTCCCGGGTTGACGTGTCCCTCCGGCGTGAGCTCGCCGCGCAGGCCGGAGAAGCAGTGCGTGTAGATGTCGCCGGGCCGGAGCTTCTTCGTGACGAGCTCGGCGAGCGGCCGCTCCGGCCTTTGATCGCCGAAGTCGACCATTACCGGGATGCCCGCCTGCGTGCCGGCCTCGACCGCGCGCTCGACGGGCGCCCACTCGGGCCCCTTGTAGTGCGCCGTCTTCACGCCCACCACGAGCCCCTTGTGCTTGATCGCCATCTCGGCCGTGGGCTTCGCTTCCATGTCGGCGAGGTCCTGCTCCCGCTTGTCGCCGCGCATGCCGTTGCCGACGATGTTGAGCATCGCGAGCACGCGCGTGCGCGAGCGGTCGATCACGCGGTCCTTGAAGTCCTCGAAGTTGCGCCAGCCCGCGCAGCCCGCGTCGACGACCGTCGTCACGCCGACGCGCAGCGTGAAGCCGTCGGGGTAGACGCTGTTGTCGCCGGCGTAGGAGTCCTTCTCGCCGGTGCCGGCGTAGACGTGCACGTGCAGGTCGACGAGCCCGGGCGTCACGTAGAGGCCGGACACGTCGACCACCTTGAAGGCCTGCGCGGGGTCGATCTTCGCCGCGACCGCCGCGATCCTGCCGCCGGCGATCGCGACGTCGCGCACCGCGCTCGTTCCGCTCTTCGCGTCGATCACGTGGCCGCCGGCGAGCAGCAGGTCGTAGGCCGGCTCGGCGCCGAAGCCGCGCGCCGCGAGCGCCAGGCACAAGAGCGCCCCGCCGAGGCTGAGACTCCGCGAGCCCGCGCGCATCAGGCCCTGCGGCTCTCGTGGCGCTTCGCCGTGAAGCGCGCCTTCAGGTACTCGCCCATGTCCAGCTCTCCCTCGATCGTGTCGCCCGCGAGGGCTCCGTTGAACGTGAAGCCGAGCGCGTCGCCGTGCGACTCGGGATAGTTGCTCCGGATCTGCACGGCGCTGCCGTCGATCGTGCCGCGCGCCTCGCGCGTCGCGAAGTCGCCCTGGTGCATGCCGTCGATCTCGCCGCCGCGCTGGCGCAGGTGGAGCGCGTGCGTCGACGTGCTCGCCGCGTACTGGATGCGCACGTCCCAGGAGCCGGTCAGGTCGCCGGCCGGAGGGGCCGCCGGCTTCGCGTCGCTCGGCGACGGGCTCTTGAGCGCCGCGACGAGGCGCTCGGCCACGATCTTCTCGTCGCCGGGCGCCATCATGTAGGGGCCGATCGAGACGCCGTTCTCGGGCGGACCGCCGGGCCGGCCGCGCTCCGGAAAGAGCGACACGCGCGGGACGCCGTCGAAGAGCTGGCGCGCCACGGCGTCCCCGCTCACGCCGAGTGCCGCCTTGTCCCAGCGGATCTCTAGCGTGGGCATCCGGTTCGAGAGGCCCTCGGGCTGGCGGACCGACGTCGTCACGCCGGAGACCGTCTCCACGCGGCGCGCGATGTGGTCGAGCCACGCCTGCCACTGCTTCCACTCGGCCTCGTGGTCACGGCGGAACCACATCTCGACCGCCATCAGCATGCCGAGCGCCTCTTCCTTGCCGACCTTGAAGCCGCGCCCGAAGCCGTGGTGCGGCGCGCTGCCCACCCAGGCGGCCTTCACCAGGTCCTTGCGGCCGAGCAGCAGCCCGGCGGCCTGCGGGCCGCGCAGGCACTTGCCGCCGCTGTAGCCGACGAGGTCGGCGCCGAGCTTGATGTGCACGTTCGGCACCGTGAGGCCCTCTGCGGCCGCGTCCACCAGCACCGGCACGCCGCGCTTCTTGGCCGCCTCGCAGACCGCCTTCGTGCTCGTGGGCCCGTCGTCCGCCTTCGGTCCCGCCAGGATGTAGGCGAGTGCCGTGCGCGGACCGAACGCCGCCTCCAGCTCGTCGGCGGTCCCGACCTCGATCACCTTCACGCCCGTCGCGCGCACGGCCGCGTCGTAGACGTTGCGGGAGTGCTTGGGGATGATGCACTCGTCCTTGGGGAATCCGCGCAGGTCGGGCACCCGCACGTGCAGGTCGGGGTTGCCGCCGGTGAGACAGGCGAGTGTCGCGTGAGTGAGGGCGGCCGAGCAGCCGTTCGTGACCATCCCCCACTCGGCCTGGGTGAGCTCGGCGAGGCGCTTGCCGACCGCCTCGGCCAGCTCGTCGAGGTGCACGTAGTGGTGCGAGGCCGCCTCCATCGCCGCGCGCACCTCGGGAAGGGCCATCGAGCCGGTCAGGATCGTGTACGTGCCGCGCGCGTTCACGAAGGGCCGGACGCCGATCGACTCGTAGACCTCGGGCCCCGGCCGCAGCCCCGGCGGCGGAGGCGCCATGGGACGCGACGGCTTCGCCGCAGGCTCGGCGGACGCAGTCCCACCGCGAAGAAGCGCGGGGACGAGCGACAGCAGCCCTCCCCGGCGGACGAGCTCGCGACGCGTGATCCCGGACGCGCTCATGGCGTGACCTCCTGGTTGAAACCGCCCAAGCCTATCTCATCCGGCCCGCGCCGGCGGGTTGCTCTCCCGCGCGGTCGATTGACCGGCCGGTGCCCCGCTTATAGCCTAGGCGCTCTCCGGACAGCAGCATGAGCGACTTGCCAACGACGGGCCGCCGGTCGGCTCGACGGCCGCAACTTGCGGCCGCCCGGAGTGCGTGCCTCGCGGTCGTGGCCGCGCTCTCGGGCGCCCTCGCCCACGCCGCCCCCGCGACTCGCGCCGGCGACCCCTTCGACCTCGCGCACCCGGCGGTGCGCGGCTTCTCCGACCGCGACGGGCTGCCGCAAAACACCGTGCACGGCATCGCGAAGGACGCGCTCGGCTACCTGTGGGTCGGCACCCAGGACGGTGCTTCGCGCTGGAACGGCCGCGAGTGGCTGACGATCGACATGCCGGACCGCGACGTGTCGAACTACGTGCGCTCGCTCGTCGCGGGGCGCGACGGCAGCCTGTGGTTCGGGCGGGAGGCCGGCGGGGTGGTTCGGCTGCGGCGCGACCCGCAGAGCCTCGTGCCCCGCCGCGAGGCGTTCAGCGTGTTCGGAGCGGCCCAGGGGCTGCCCGCCCCGCGCGTCACCTGGGTGCTCGAGGCGAGCGACGGCACGCTCTGGGTCGCGACCGGCGGCGGAGCCGCGCGCCTTGCCGGAGAGCGCTTCGAGGCCGTGAAGGATGGCCTCACGGACCCGCGGCTGTGGGTCGTCTCCGAGATCGAGAACGACGCCGGCCAGAAGCGCATCGCGGTCGGCGGCGAAGCCGGTCTGTTCCTGCTCGAGGACGGCCGCTGGGCGCCGGTCGACCTCGGGCGCCGCGCGCTCGTCGGCAGCGTCAACAGCCTGCTGCAGACGAAGGACGCGGCCGGCGTGCGCACGCTCTGGGTCGGGACCTACGGCAACGGCGTGCTGCGCCTCCGGCTCGGGCGCGTCGAGCGCTTCGGGCCCGCGGAAGGGCTGACGAGCCGGCTCGTCACGTCGCTCGCCCTCACCCGCCGCGGTCCGGGCGGCGAGGTGCTGTGGGTCGGCACGCGCGACGCGGGGCTGTTCCGCCTCGACGAGGACCGCTTCCGCTCGGTGCCGCTCGGTCCCTCGATCTCCGAGGTGTACGCGCTGCGCGGCGGCGGCGAGGCCGACCCCGGGGCGCTCTGGGTCGGGACGCGCACGGCCGGACTGCTCCGGCTCGAGGCGGGAGCGTGGCTCGCGCTCGACCATTCGTCGGGCCTGCCGGCCGACCAGGTGCTCGGCCTGCTGGAGACGACGGACGCGGCTGGCCAGTCGGTCTTCTGGGTGGGAACCGCGAACGGGCTGGCCGTGATCCGCGGCGGCCGCGTGAGCGTCGAGGGCGCGGCACAGGGGTTGCCGGGCCCGCAGGTGGTGGCGCTCGCCGAGCTGCGCGAGCACGGCCGGCCACCGGAGATCTGGGCCTCCGTCGTGGGTCTCGGCCTGGTGAGGCGCGTCGGCGAGCGCTGGGTGCCCATCGACACGCGGCCCGCGTTCAACGCCGACCACGGCGCGTGGCTGCTCGCCTCGACGACCCGGGCGGGCGCGGCGGTCATGTGGGTGGGCACCGACCGCAGCGGCCTCGCGCGCTTCGAGCGGGGGCACTGGACGGTGCTGCGGGTGAAGGACGGCCTGCTGTCCGACCAGGTGGTCGCGCTGCTCGAGACCGAATCCGCCGGCAAGCGCACGCTGTGGGTGGGGACGCGCGGCGGCGGCCTCGCGGAGGTCGTGGACGGCCACGTGGCGCGAACCTGGGACCGCAGCTCCGCGCTCGCCGCGGACGACGCCCTGGCGCTCGCGGAGCTGCGGTTTCCCGGGGGCCGGCGCGAGCTCTGGGTGGGGACGCGTTCCGGCGTCGCGCGGCGCGATCTCGACGCGCCGTCTCCCGTCTGGTCGCGGCTCGTGGCCGGCATGACGCCCTCCGGCCCAGCCGGCACCGTGCTCTCGATCGGCCAGGACCGCGCCGGGCGCATCTACCTCGGCACGCAGCGGGGCGTCGTGCGCTTGACGCCCGTGGTCCGCTCCGACGCGGGCGGCGAGGACCTCACGAGCGAGCGCTTCGGCGTCGCCGACGGCCTGCCGAGCGCCACTTCCAACTGGGGGCAGCTCGTCGACTCGAAGGGGCGAATCTGGATCCCGACCACCGGCGGCATCGCTCTCCTCGACCCGGAGCGCGAGGCCGGCTACATCGCGCCGCAGGCGCCGCTCACGATCGAGCGCGCGCAGGCCACGGCGAGCGGGCTGCCGATCGAGGCGGGCACGGCGCTGGCGTACGGCGAGCGCGACGTGCTCTTCGAGTACGCGCTGCTCACGCCGCGCCGGGCGGGAGCGATCCGCTACCGCACCCAGCTCGTGGGCTACGACGCGAGCCCGTCCGCCTGGGTCGCGGCCTACCAGAAGGCGTACACCAACCTGCCCGCGCGGCACTACGTGTTCCGCGTGGAGGCGCGCGACGCGACCGGGCAGCACTCGGGCCCCGTCGAGCTGTCCTTCTCGGTCGAGCCGAGCCCGTGGCTGCGGCCGTGGGCGATCGGGCTGCAGGCGCTCACGGGCGTCGGGCTCGGGCTCGTGCTGCTGCGCGCGCGCGAGCGGGCGCTGCGGCGGCGGGCCGAGGGCCTCGAGGCGCTCGTCGCCCAGCGCACGCACGAGCTCTCCGAGGTCAACGCGCGGCTCGCGGAGCTGAGCGTCACGGATTCGCTCACCGGGCTCGCGAACCGCCGCGCGCTCTTCGCCCACGTCGAGGGCGAGTGGCGCCGGCTCGCGCGCGGCAAGGGCAGCCTCAGCTTCGTGATGCTCGACGTCGACCACTTCAAGGCCTACAACGACTCGCTCGGCCACCTGAAGGGCGACGAGTGCCTGGGACGCGTCGCGGGCGCGCTGCGGCGGCTTGCCCAGCGCCCCGGCGACCTCGTGGCGCGCTACGGCGGCGAGGAGTTCGCCTGCCTGTTCGTCGGCCTCGAGCGCGACCACGCCGTGCCTTACGCGGAGCGGCTGCGAGCCGCGATCGAGGAGCTGGCGCTGCCGCATCCCGCCTCGGCGGTGGCGCCGGTCGTGACGGTGAGCCTGGGCGTCGCGTGGGCGGAGCCGTCGCCTTCGGCCGACTGGCACGCCACCCTCGCGGCGGCGGACGCGGCCCTCTACCGCGCCAAGCAGAACGGCCGCAACCGCGTCGAGCTCGCGCCGTGAGGCCCTGGCTCGCTGCCGGAGCGGCCGCCTTTGTATACGATTCCCGGAGACGCTCCCCGATGAACCGAAGCCGTCGCCTCGCCGTCACCCTCGCCGGAGGTCTTCTCCTGATGGGCACGAGCCCCGCGCCGACGCCGCCCGCAGCGCCTCGCAAGGAGTTCACGCACGTCTACCACGGCCGCAGCTTCCCCGACCCCTACCACTGGCTGCGCGAAAAAGGCGCGAGCGACGTGGAGAAATACCTCGAGGCGGAGAACGCCTACACCGAGGCGACGACCCGGGACGTGAAGCCCTTCAGCGAGGCGCTCTACCAGGAGCTGCTCGCCCGCATCAAGCAGACCGACCTGAGCGTGCCGACGCGGCTCGGGCGCTTCTTCTACTACCGGCGCACGGTCGAGGGCCTGCAATACCCGATCCGCTGCCGCAAGCCCGCCGCTCCCGACGGCAGCCTGAGGGACGACGCGCCGGAGCAGGTGCTGCTCGACCAGAACGAGATGGCGAAGGGCAAGCCCTTCCTCGCGATCGGCGAGTTCGAGGTGAGCGACGACGCCGCGCAGCTCCTGTTCTCGACCGACGAGACCGGCTTCCGCCAGTACAAGCTGTTCCAGAAGGACCTCGGCAGCGGCGAGGTGCGGGGGCCGCTCGCCGAGCGCGTCACGAGCGCCGCGTGGGCCGCGGACAACAAGACCTTCTTCTACGTGACGGAGGACCCGGTCACCAAGCGCTCCGACTCGCTCTTTCGCCTCGCTCCCGGCACGGCGGCGGTCAAGCTCTACGAGGAGAAGGACGAGCTGTTCTCGATCGGCGTCGGCCGCACCAAGGACAGGAAGCTGGTCGGGCTCGGCATCCGCTCGACCGACACCTGGGAGACGCGGCTCCTCGACGCGGAGCACCCGCTCGGTGAGTTCCGCGTGGTGCTGCCGCGCGAGAAGGGCC
Source organism: uncultured Acidobacteriota bacterium (assembly GCA_963740655.1). GTDB lineage: Bacteria > Acidobacteriota > Vicinamibacteria > Fen-336 > Fen-336 > DATBSL01. The sequence continues at coordinate 88,541 of CAVUFF010000004.1, read as the reverse complement.
ACAAGTACGACGTCGAGCACCGCGACGGCACGCTCTTCATCCGCACCAACAAGGACGCGAAGAACTTCCGGCTGGTGAAGGCGCCGCTCTCCGACCCGCGGCCTGCGAGCTGGCAGCCCTTCGTCGCGCACCGCGCGGACGTGCTGCTCCAGGAGATGGAGGTCTTCAAGGACTTCCTGGTGCTGCAGGAGAAGCAGGCGGGCCTGAACCGCCTGCGCGTGCACGACTTCGCGAGCGGCAGCTGGCGCGAGGTGAGCTTCCCGGAGCCCGTCTACGCGGCCTTTGCCGCCGGCACGCCCGAGTTCGAGTCGAAGAGCTTCCGCTACAACTACCAGAGCCTGGTCACGCCCTCGAGCGTCTTCGACTACGACACGCTCAGCGGCCAGTCGACGCTGCTGAAGCGCGACGAGGTGCTGGGCGGCTACGACCCGCAGCGCTACGCAACCGAGCGGCTCTGGGCCACGGCGCGCGACGGCGTCAAGCTGCCGATCAGCATCGTCTACCGCAAGGGGCACGTGCGCGACGGCCGCGCGCCGCTCTGGCTCTACGGCTACGGCTCCTACGGCTACGGCATGTACCCGAGCTTCGACAGCCGGCTGCTGAGCCTGCTCGACCGCGGCCTCGCCTACGCGATCGCGCACGTGCGCGGCGGCGACGAGATGGGCGAGGCGTGGCACGACGACGGCATGCTGATGAAGAAGAAGAACACGTTCTTCGACTTCATCGACTGCGCCGAGTTCCTGGTGAAGCAGAAGTGGACGTCGCCCGACCGGCTGCTGATCGAGGGCGGCAGCGCGGGCGGGCTGCTGATCGGCGCGGTCGTCAACGAGCGGCCCGATCTCTTCCGCGCCGCGCACGCCGCGGTGCCGTTCGTGGACGTGATCAACACGATGATGGACGCGAGCCTGCCGCTCACCGTCGGCGAGTACCTCGAGTGGGGCAACCCGAACGAGAAGCCGGCCTTCGACTACATGCTCTCCTACAGCCCCTACGACAACCTGACGCAGAAGGCGTACCCGGCGCTGCTCGTGACCACGAGCTACAACGACAGCCAGGTGATGTACTGGGAGCCCGCCAAGTACGTGGCCCGGCTGCGGACGCTGAAGACCGACCAGAACCCGCTCGTGCTCAAGACCAAGATGCAGCCCGCCGGCCACGGCGGCGCGAGCGGCCGCTACGACGCGCTCAAGGATCGCGCCTTCGAGCTCGCCTTCATGCTGAAGCAGGTGGGCATCACGAAGTGAGCGGCCCGACAGGGCCACGACCCGAGCGCGTCCCGGCCTGAACTCTTCGGCGCATTGCAGGCTCGCGGGCTCGGGGGCTACGCTCCGCCCGACAGGGAGGTCAGAGCGTGGCTGCTGCGACGCCGTTCGTCCCGGAGGGCCGCCGCGCCCCGCGCGTCCTGTCGATCGACCTGCTGCGCGGGGCCGACGTGCTGCTGATGCTGTTCGTCAACGAGGTGGCCGGCGTCAGCGGAGCGCCCGGCTTCCTGCTGCACAAGCCGCGCGACGTAGACGGCATGACGATCACCGACCTGGTGTTCCCGGCCTTCCTCTTCATCGTAGGCATCGTCGTCCCGTTCGCCCTCGGCGGGCGGCTGCGCCGCGGCGAGAGCCGCAGCCAGGTTTGGCGCCACGTCCTCGCGAGGGTCCTGGCACTCGTGGTGATGGGCGTGCTCATGGTCAACGCCGAGCAGGGCGTGAGCGGCGTGCTCTCCGAGCCGCTCTGGAACGTGCTCGCGACCCTCGGCATCCTGCTGCTCTGGGCCACACCCGGGAGCGGATGGGGCAGGGTCCAGAAATCCTGGCTGCGTGCCGCCGGGCTCGCCCTGATCCTGCTCGTCGCGCTCGCGTACCGGAATCCCGAGCTCACCGGCTGGCTGCAGCTGCGGCCCTACTGGTGGGGCATTCTCGGCCTGATCGGCTGGGCCTACCTCGGCGTCGCGACCGTGTACCTGCTGGCCGGAGACCGTCCGGCCATCCTGGCGGGCGCCATGGCGCTCTTCTACTGCGTGGACCTGGCCACGACCGCCGGCAGCTTGACCTGGCTCGCGGCGCTCAAGCCGATCGTGGGCCCCGTCATCGGCACGCACGGCTCGCTCGTGCTCGCCGGTGCGCTCCTCGGCGTGCTGCTGAAAGGGCACACGCAGGCGGGCGGATCCGCCTGGCGCTTCGCGGCGCGGATGCTCGGGTACGCAGCCGCGCTCGGCGCGGCCGGCCTCTTGCTCCGCTCGCTCAACGGACTGCACCCGGCGTTCATCATCAGCAAGAACCATGCGACCGTGCCCTGGGGCCTCGTCTCGTCGGCCCTCACCTGCGGCGCCTGGGTGGTCGTCTTCGTCCTGGTGGACATCCTGGGCCACAGGCGCTGGCCGCGGTCCTTCACGATCGCCGGCGAGAACCCGCTGCTCGCCTATCTGATGGCGCCGTTCCTGCTGTCGCTCTTCGAGCTCTCGGCGCCCCTCGTCGGGGGGACCAACGTCTACGCGGCGCTCGGCGCGACGACGGGTGTCGGGCTCGTGCGCTCGGCCGTCTTCGCCTGGCTCGTGGTGCGCCTCAGCGGCTGGATGCGCTCACGGGGTGTCTCCGTCCAGCTGTGAGAGGCAAGGAGGAGCCGTGACCCGAACCATATCCCTGATCGTCGGCAGCGCTCTGCTCGTGTCGCCTTCCCTCTCGGGCGAGCCGGTGATCCTGACGAACCATCTCGGCTACGAGCGGCTGGGACCGAAGCGCAGCGTGATCCAGGGGCAGGAAGGCGATCGGGTGAGCGCGTGCGCGCTCGAGGGCCGCGAGGGTGGCCGCGTCCCGACCGACGCGCCCGTCTTCGTGGGCCGAGTGTCCCGCTGGCGCGACTGGCTCTACTGGACCGTCGACTTCTCCGGCGAGCAAAGGGAGGGACGCTATAGGCTCGTCTGCACCACCGGGACCGGCGAGCTGCGCTCGTCTCCGTTCCTCATCGAGCAGGACCTGCTGGAGCGGCACACGCTCGCCGACGTCCTGCGCTACTTCAAGGGACAGCGCTCATCCGGGCTCCTCGACCTCGCCGATCACGCGCTCACGCTCGAAGACCGGCCCCAGACCCGCGTGGACGCCCACGGCGGCTGGTACGACGCGACCGGAGACTACGGCAAGCACCTTTCGCACCTTTCCTTCTCGACGTACTTCAATCCACAGCAGCTGTCGCTCACGGCCTGGGGCCTGCTCGAGGCGACGGCACTTCTCGAGCGTCGGGCAGATCCCGCCTTCCGCCAATACCTTCGCCTGCTGCGGGACGAGGCCGCCTGGGGCGCCGATTACCTCGTGAGGGTGAAGGTGCCGGGGGGCTCGTTCTATCGCTCCGTCTCCGCCCCCGGTCCCGCCAAGCGCCCCGAGGACCGCCAGATCGGGCGCGACGCACAGGCCTTCGCCATCAAGACCGTGGAGGATCGAGCGGGCGTACGCGCGGAACCAGGGGCGCCCGGGACGGCCGAGTACCAGAGCAGCTTCCGCGCTGGCGGCGGCGTCGCCATCGCCGCTCTGGCGCGTGCCGCGGCGATGGAGATCAAGGGTGAAAGGAGCGGCGACTACCTGCGCGCCGCCGAGGACGCGTGGGCCTTCCTCGCGAAGAACAACGCGTCGCTCACCAACGACGGGCGCGAGAACATCGTCGACGACTACTGCGCCCTGCTCGCGGCGAGCGAGCTCTATCGGGCCACCCACAAACCCGCGTACCGCGAAGCCGCAGATGGGCGGGCCTCACGCCTCGTGGCCCGTCTGGCCACGGGCTCGAGGGCCTACTGGAGGGCGGACGACGGGTCGCGCCCGTTCTTCCACGCCGCCGACGCGGGGCTTCCGGTGACGAGCCTGCTCGCGTACCTCGAGGTCGCGGAAGCAGGGCGCCGAAAGGACGTCCTGCTGGCGGTCCGGCGCTCGCTCGAGTGGGAGCTCGGCGTGACCGGCGAGGTCGCGAATCCCTTCGGGTATGCGCGGCAGCTCGTCCAGACGACCGCCGGCATTCGCGAGACCCGCTTCTTCTTCCCCCACGACACCGAGACCGCTCCCTGGTGGCAGGGAGAGGACGCGCGGCTCGCGTCCCTGGCCTACGCCGCGCGCCGCGCGGTCGCGTACTTCGCCGGCGATCCCGCCTTTGCCGCCCGCCTGCGCCGCTACGGCCAGGACCAGCTCGACTGGATCCTCGGCCGCAACCCCTTCGACGCCTCGCTGCTGCAGGGGACGGGGCGCAACAACCCCGAGTACCTGTTCTTCGGGTCCTACGAGTACACGAACGCTCCGGGCGGCATCGTGAACGGCATCACCGCGGGGTTCCGTGACCCGAACGGGATCGACTTCAACCTTCCGCAGAGCGTGACGGGCGCGGACCACGACTGGCGCTGGGGCGAGCAGTGGCTGCCCCACGCCACCTGGTATCTGCTGGCGGTCGCCGCGGGGAACGCCGCCCCCGCCTCCCCGCCGCCGCCATCCGGCGGCCGCGTGATCATCGCCTACGTCTTCTCGAAGGAGGCCGGGATCGACCCGAAGCAGATCGCGGCCGACAAGCTCACCCACATCAACTACGCGTTCGCGAACGTCAAGGACGGCAAGGTGGTGGAGGGCTTCGCCCGCGACGGCGACAACCTCAAGGTGCTGACGGGCCTGCGCAGCGTGAACCCCGAGCTCAAGATCCTCGTCTCGGTCGGAGGCTGGACCTGGTCGGGCGGTTTCTCGGACGCGGTGCTCACCCCCGAGAGCCGTCGGCTCTTCGTCGAGAGCGCCGTGCGCTACGTGGTCGACCACGACCTCGACGGCTTCGACGTCGACTGGGAGTATCCCGGCTTGCGCGGCAACGGCAACGTCCACCGGCCCGAGGATCGCGAGAACTTCACCGCCCTCATGTCGGAGCTGCGCAGCGCGCTCGACGCCGCCGGCCGTGCGCGGGGCCGACACTATCTGCTGAGCTTCGCCGCCGGCGCCTTTCCCGATTTCCTGGCACATATCGAGATGGACCGGGTGCAGGCGGTCGTGGACTTCGTCAATCTGATGACCTACGACTTCCGGGAGGCCGAGAACGACCGCCAGGCGGGACACCACGCGCCGCTCTATCGCAACCCGGACGATCCCAAGCCACTCTCCTCGGACAGCGTGGTGCGCGACTTCCTCGCCGCGGGCGTGCCGCCCCACAAGCTCGTCCTGGGCGTGCCCTTCTACGGCCGCGTCTGGGGCCAGGTCCAGGGAACGGGCGACGGCCTGTGGCAGCCCGGCGGATCACCGACCGAGCGGCTCGATACGTCGTACGGCGCGCTCTCGGCGCTCGTCGGGCAGGACGGCTTCGTGCGCCACTTCGACACCTGGGCACAGGTCCCCTATCTCTGGAACGCGCACAAGCGGCTGTTCGTGACGTACGAAGACCCGCAATCCTTGACGGTGAAGAGCCGCTACATCCGGGAGCACGGCCTCGGCGGCGCGATGTTCTGGGAGTACACCGAGGATCCGACCGGGGCGCTCCTGGGAGCGCTGTTCGACGGCCTGCGGCGCTGAGCGAAAGGCCCGGAGGGCTCCTGCCCCCCGGGCCTCTCGGCGACGATCTCTACGAGGCGCGAGCGCCGCGCCTGGTCAGAACTGGAAGCGAACACCCCCGCGGAAGCGCCGGCCCTGCGGGATGTTCGTGATCCGGCCGTAGCCTTCCGAGTTGACGTTCATGTCGGTGGCCGTGTTGGTGTTGAAGATGTTGAAGCCGTCGACGACCAGTTTCAGCTGCTTCACACCCCCGAGCTTGAAGGCCTTCTCGGCGTGCAGGTCGAGGAGAGTCAGGTCGGGAAGGTGGTCCGGGCTGTTGGGATCGATGGCCACGACCTGGCTCAGCCCTCCGGGGTCGATGACGCCTCCCGGCGGATCGCCGAACTGGGTGTGCTGGGGATAGTTGTCCAGCATCCACATCGGCCGCCCGGTCATGAACCGGAGCCGCGCGCCCAGATCGACTTCGATCTTCGGAAGCGTGTAGGAGCCGGACAGCTTGAACTCCCACTCGGGCGTGAACGGCAGCGGGCCCTCCATGTTGTTGATCGTGGAGTTGAAGTTCTGCAGCCAGTTGTCGTCGTAGAACATCGGGCTCTCGACGTTGAAGTCCTGCCGCAGCGAGCGGCGGGCGATGCCGTTGGAGGTCGAGTAGACGACCGAGCCCAGCGCCTGCCAGCGGTCGGCGTACCTCTTGCGGAAGACGAGTTGGCCGGCGTGGTAGTCGCGCACGGGTGTCTTGCCGTCGAAGGCCGGAAGGTTCTGCACCCGGGAGGTGCTGTTGTCGCCGATCCACGCGATGTCGTCGCCGTCGACGACGCCGTTGCCGTCGTAGTCCTTCAGGATCACGCTGTAGAGCTGCACGTTCTGGCCGGCCGACGTCGTGAACGGGATCCGCTCGTACTCCCATTCCTGGCCCGTCACGCGGTTGATCGGGACGCTCGCGAAGATGTCGGTCGTGTGCTTGTAGATGTACGTGGCGCTCACCGAGAAGTTCTTGACGAGCTCGCGCTCGAGGTTCAGCGTGAGCTGATCCGTGTGCTGATCCTTCATGTTGGGGTCCGTGTTGAGCGTCCACGAGTAGTCGATGGTCCGCTGCTCCTCGCTGATCGGGGTCAGCCCGTAGACCCTCCGGGACGCCGCGAGGTTTTCGAACGAGTCGATCTCGCCGTCCCCGTTGGTGTCGACGGAGCTCCACGGCCCGACCTCGAAGAGCTGGAAGTCCCGGCTCACGGGGGGCATATCGGGGCCGAACCGGCGCAGCGACTCGGCATTGAGCGGCTGGTAGTAGCGGCCCCAGGACGCGCGCGCGACGGTCTTGCCGTCCGCCGTGAGCTGGTAGGTGAGGCCGACGCGCGGAGACCAGGTCTTGAAGTTGAAGATGTCGCCGGTCGAGGCACGGTCGCGCAGCACGGTCAGGTTGGCGAAGTCCGCGGGAGAGGCCGCGAAGTCGTAGACCTTCCCGGCTCCGTACTTGGCGCTCATATTGTCGTAGCGGAGCCCGAGGTTGATCGTCAGCCGCTTGGTGGGCGACCACTGGTCGTCGAAGAATGCGCCCTGGGAGTCACCGGTGCGCACGGTCAGGGAGGGATTGATCGTGTCCTTGTAGTTGTAGAACAGGAGCCCGGTGTCGCCGTACCAGGACTGCATGTACTGGACGCTCTGGGTCCAGCGGTACGGGTAGAGGAAGTTGACGTAGTTCTGGAAGTAGCCGCCCTGGGAGTTGCTGCGTCCCTTGGTGTACTGGACGCCGAACTTGAGGTCGTGCTCGCCAAGGAACCCCTCCGCGTAGTGCGAGAAGTCGGCCTGCAGCGTGTTGCGGTTCGACTGGTAGGCCTCGACGTACGGGAAGGCGCCATTGACGCCGAGACTGCCGTAGGCGTCGGTCCACTTCCACCAGTTGATGTAGCCCGGGTGGCTGGGAGCATCCTGGGGGATGTAGGGCGTGTCCTCGGTCCAGAAGCCCAGCCACTTGGCGGACAGCGTCGTCTTGTGGCCGGCGAACCACTGCCACTGCGCCGACACGGTGTTGTTCTTGGTCTTGGAGCCGTACGTCATCGAGGTGTCCCATCCCGGCTGGTTGCCCCAGCTCCAGCCGCTGCCATCGTTCCACTCGTAGTGGTAGGCGACGAAGGCGCGGTGGCTGTTGAAGGGCGCCGCGTTGAGCTTGAGGTCGGCGTAGCGTCCCCACGACTCGTTGTTCACTGACGAGAGCGGAGGCACGCTGGTGCCGCGGAGGTAGTTGAAGGCGCCGAAGAACCACAGCTTGTCCTTCACGATCGGCCCGCCCACCGTTCCCGAGCCCTCCCAGTCCGTCTTGATGTCGCCCGCGAGCACGTCGCCTTCGCCCACGTGGAGGAAGGGGGCCCCGAGATCTTCTCCCGCAGCGGGTTGGTTGCTCGCGACCGAGCCGAGCTTGGAGTAGAAGGCCGCGCTGCCGTGGTACTCGTTGCTGCCGGATTTGGTGACGACGTCGATGGCCGCTCCGGAGAAGCTCCCGTACTCGGCCCGCGATCCGAGCGCCACGATCCGCACCTCCTCGACGGCGTCGTAGTTGACGTTGACCAGCGAGCCGAAGGCCCCGGCGCGCGGATTGGTGGCGTCGACGCCGTTGATCAGGAACACGTTCTCGTTGGTCGCGCTCGAGTAGGCGGTGGGGCTCTGGAACTCGGTGGTCTGGCTGGGCGCACCCGACCCGGGGGCCATGCCGGGGGTCGTGAGCGCGAGATCCAGGAACGCGTCCCGGCTCGTCGGCAGCCTCTGGATCAGGTCCTGGTCGATCTTCGCGTCGATGGTCGAGGTCTTGGTGTCGACGATCGGACCCTCCGCCGTGACCATCACCTTCTCCTGGACGGTGCCGACCGGCAGGGTCATGTCGACGGTCAAGACCGAGGCGGCGGAGACATCGACGTTCTCCTGCACGACGGTCTTGAAGGCATCGCGGGACACGGTCACCCGGTACTTGCCCGGGGGAAGGTTGAGAAACACGTACGTTCCTCTCGCCGACGTCGTGGTCGTCATCGTGCCGGCGAGGAGCGCGGGGCTCGCAATCTCCACGGCCGCCCCGGGGAGGGGCACACCGTCCTCGCTCGTCACCGTCCCCGTCACTTTGCCCTCGAGAATGGCTTGGGCACGCACCGGACCGACGCTTACGCCGACGAGGAGGAGGCACAGGCAAAGGGCAGTCGAGGATACCTTTCCTAACTGCATCAGCGTCCTCCTTCTTGACCCAACTTTGTTGAATGCTTCTTGACCCAACTCTGGTGAATGGCCGACTCAGCTCGCCCGGAACCAGGTAGGAAGTGCCGAGCCGTTCAAAAAAATCTGACACGATAGTGAAAGCGGGTCAATCGTTCTTTTAGGCCATTCGTGCTATCCGCGGTGAGGCTGCAGAAACCAGCGCGAACGTCGGGCATCCAGGAGAATGGGCGTCTCGCCCGAAGGCTAGAATGGTGCGGGGCCCGCCGGCGCTGGAGCTGATGAAGGTCAAGACGCGCCATCTCGGGCGGGTCGGAGCGGCTCTGGCGAGCGCCCTACTCCTTGGCGGGCTCGCGTATTGGGCGCTGCCGCGCCCCGGCCGTGTCTTCACTCCCGCCGCGCTCGAGCGGCGCTGGGCCGGGCTCGGTGCTGCGAAGCCCAATGTCGTCCTCGTCACCCTGGACACCACGCGCGCCGATCACCTGGGATGCTACGGCTATTCCCAGGCGACCACCCCGAACCTCGACGGGCTCGCGGGACACGGCGTCGTCTTCACGCACGCGTCCTCGGTCGCTCCGCTGACGCTGCCCGCCCACTCTTCGATCATGACGGGCATGCAGCCCACGTTCCACGGCGTGCGCGTCAACGGCAGCACCGCGCTCGGCCAGTCGCAGAAAACGCTCGCCGAGGTCTTCTCCGGGAAGGGTTACCAGACGGGGGCCTTCGTGGGGGCGTTCGTGCTCGACGGCCGCTGGGGGCTCAACCAGGGATTCGACCATTACGACGACAGCTTCGACCTCAAGAAGTACAAGCACCTCGACCTCGCGGCCGTGCAGAGGCCGGGCAACGAGGTCATGGACGCGGCCCTCGCCTGGCTGGAGAGCCACAAGCAGGGTCCTTTCTTCGCCTGGATCCACCTCTACGACGCCCACTCTCCCTACGAGCCTCCCGAGCCCTTCCTTTCGAGGTACCAGGGACGCGGGCCGGCCGGTCTCTACGACGGTGAGATCGCTTTCGCCGACCTGCAGGTCGGCCGGCTCGTCAGCTGGCTGCGGGCCGCAGCGATCGACAAAAAGACCGTGCTCGTGATCATCGGCGACCACGGAGAGGGCCTCGGCAGCCACGGCGAGGGAACCCACGGGTACTTCGTTTACGACTACGCCACGCACGTGCCGTTCCTGGTCGTGACGCCGTTCGAGGAGCTGCGCGGCATCCGGATCGATTCACAGGTGAGCTCGGTCGACCTGTTCCCGACCGTGCTCGGGATCTGTGGCATCGGCGGCGGGCCGAAGGTGCAGGGCCGCTCCTTGCTTCCGGCGCTCTTCCATCCCCAGGCCCCGGAAGAGAGCTACGCCTACTCCGAGTCGATGACGCCGAACCTCCAGTTCGGATGGGGTGCCCTCCACGGCCTGCGCTCGACGCGATACAAGCTGATCCAGGCACCCCGCCCCGAGCTCTACGACCTCAGGGCGGACCCGGGCGAGGAGACCAACGTCATCGACCGCAACCCCGAGGTGGCGAGCCGCATGGCCGCGAGGCTCGAGCGGCTCATGGCCGAGACCGGCCGGGATGCGCCGTCTCCGGAGTCCGCGGATCTCGACCGTGAGACGGTCGAGAAGCTGGCCGCGCTCGGGTACGTGGGCGCGCCGGTCGCGCCGCGGACGTCCACCGCGAACGCGTCGCTCGCCGACCCCAAGGACAAGCTGCGCGTCTTCGAGGGCGTCCAGCAGGCGGGCGAGATGATCCTCCGCGAGGAGCACGCGGCCGCCGCGCGCACGCTCGAGGCGGCGCTGCGGGAAGACCCCGACATGCCCCAGGCGCTGCTGATGCTCGGGGGGGCATACGCCGAGCTCGGCCGCACGCAGGAAGCCAAGGCCCAGTTCGACCGCGTGCTGAAGGGCGACCCCAAGAGCGTCCAGGCCCTCGTCGGGATGGCCAGCGTTCTCATGAAGGAAGGCAAGACCGGCGAGGTCGTGGCGCTCAGCAAGCGAACGCTCTCGCTCGACGATCACAACACCCAGGCGTACGCCCTCCTCGGAGAGGTGTACACGGGCCAGAAGAAGCCGTCCGAGGCGCTGCCCTATCTCGAGAAGGCCGTGGAGATCCAGCCCAAGCTCACCCAGAACCGCCTGAACCTGGCGGGCTGCCTGATCGAGGTGAAGCAGTTCGCACGGGCGCAGACGCTGCTCGAGGAGATCGTCCGGGACTATCCACGGTTCCCGCTTGCCCAGTTCAACCTGGGACTGCTCTACGACGAGCAGGGCCGGCTCGAGGAGGCGAGGGCCGCCTATGCGGCCGAGGTCGGGGCCTATCCCGGCCACTTCAAGGCGCGCTTCAACCTCGGAAAGGTGCTCTTCCAGCTGGGGCACGACGCCGCAGCGATCGACGAGATGCGCGAGGTCGTGAAGCTTGCCCCGAACCTGCCACAGGGCTACCTTTTCGAGGCGCGTGGCCTGCTCAAGACAAACGCACCGATCGACGAGATCCAGTCTCTCGTCGAGAAGGGGCTCTCCCTCGCCGTGAGCGCGGACATGAAGGCGCTCGGCTGGCTGCTGCTCGCGGACGTCTACAGCCGCCGGCAGCAGCCCGAGAAAGTGGCCGCGGCGTTGAAGAAGGCGGACAGCTACGTGCCTGCCCGCAAGCCCGCAGATCGCCCATGACCGCAGACCCCATCCCGCCCGAACTGAGCGCGGTGCGCGTCGAGGCGTGGCTAGCGGCGGCGCCTTCCGTTCCGGGCATTGCGCGCCGCGGCTGCGAGCGTGCGATCCGTGGAGGAGAAGCGCACCTCCTCGCCGGAGAACTCACGCACGATGTTGAGATACGACGCGAGGTGCAGCGCGTCGAATCCGCGCAGCCGATGACGCTCGGCGAGGTCGCCGGCGTTGCGGGCTACGGCTACGCCAACGTCCAGCGCCAGCACGTGGGGCCAGTCGGCCTCGAGAGCCGTCTTCGCACGCCTGTGGCCCGCCACCGTCAGGCTCCGTTCTCGCCACCGGCGCGCAAGCGCTGCCCGCGCTTCGGGATACGCGACGACCGAGCTCGTGACGATCTCGGCCTGCTCCACGAGTCGCCGGACGTCGTCGGAGCCCGGCTCCTCCACGTACAGCTTGACCAGGCTGCTCGTGTCCAGGTACAGGATCAACGTCGGTCCTCGATCACTGCGTCGGACACCAGCCCCGCCCGCGGCCGCGGCGCGCGAAGCAGGCCCTTCGGCTTCCCGCCGCTCCAGCTCGCGATGCCCTTCCGTGCGAGCGCCCTCGCTCGCTGCGAGTTCCGGCTTGCCGCGGCAGGCCCAAGCTCGCCAATCGGCTGGCCCCGATCGGTGATCACCAGGAGCTCACCCTCGCGGACCCGGCGCAGGTACTCGCTCAGGTTGTCCCGCAGCTCACGCACGCCCACGCTGCCCATGGCATCCTCCTTGTAGCCACATGGTACTACCAATGTGGCCACAAGACTCTGCGCGTGCGGCCCGCCTAGCCGCGGACCGGCGCCGGGTCGGAGGGCTTGCCGAGGCTCGCGGAGAGCGGGATGCGCGCGTCCTCGAACACGAAGCGGTGCTTCTCGAGCGCGCTGCGCAGGCGCTCGGCCGCCCCGAACGAGCGCTCGGCGTCGGAGTCGGGCAGGATCACCACGACGTCAGGCAGGCGTCGTCCCCGCGGGTGGCGTGTCGCTCCGCGTCGGGCCCTGTCCGGGCCCGCTGCGGAAGAAGAATGTCTCCCGGCCCACGCCGATCAGGTGGCCCGGTCGCAGCGTCACGGCGCCGCTGATCCTGCGGCCATCCAGGAAGGTGCCGTTCTTGCTGTCCAAGTCCTGAAGCGTCGCGCGCGTGCCCTCCACCACGATGCGCGCGTGGCGGCGCGACACGCGCTCGGAATCGATCTGGACCAGGCACGTGGGAGCGCGGCCGATCACGTTCTCGCCGGCCTGCAGCGGGATCTGCTGGCGCCCGCGCACCAACAGGAACGCACTCGCCACGGCCTCCTTCTGGTCCGCCACCGCCGCCACGAACGCATAGCCGAAGCGCTGGACCGTGCGGATCGACTTCGGGTCGCGGCGATCGTCGCCGAGCGCACGGCGCGCTTCGCTCACGACCCGCGCGAGGCTGGTGTAAGCGACGTGAGTGGTCGGCCACAACCGGTCCCGCAGCTCGGCGTGTGACAGCGCCTTGGGGCTTGCCTCGATCAGCGTCCCCAGCCTGTTGATCGAGGGAGTGCCGACACCCGTGCTCTTCGGCGCTCCCGTCGACATCCTTCCCGCGCGCCAGCTCACGCTGGGCACACGCTGGTCGTTCTGAACGGTGCCTCGGTCCTCGGCCTGACGTCTCGGCATGCCTCGCCCCCGGAGCAGAAGAGTCAGGCTCCGCTCACGCCGCAGTCGGGTGAAGCGCGGCGCGCAGCCCGCGCACGTCGCATCAGGGTGCGATCAAGCCGAGCGTCGGGAAGTAGGTCCGGTAGCGAATGGGATCGCGGGTCAGCAGCGACAAACCCGCCACGGCCGCGTGGGCGCCGATGTAGAAATCCGGCAGCGGAGAGCGCTTCTGACCGCCGCGCCGCCTGTACGTCTGGAAGCACTTACCAGCCAGAAAGGCCGCGTCCCAGGGCAGAGGGCTCCGAACGAAGACCTCGGGCGGGAGGGCGGACTCGACGTCCTCGATCCGATCGAACCCGATCGAGACCTCGGCATACACGATCGAGTTGATCACGAGCCCGGATTCGTCGGCGCAGCGCGCCAGGGCGTCGGACGACCAGGCGAGCCACTTCGGGTCCTCGGTCAGCACGTCGAGAAGGACATTGCTGTCGACGAGGACCCCCGACATCGCCGCTACCCACGGGTGAGCGCGAGAATCTGGTCTGTCGTCAGTCGCGTGGTGGCTCGGCCGCGCAGGCGATCGACGATCCCGCGCCCGCGGCCCGGGCGTCCTCCGAGCTTGCGGATCCGGACCGTGTTCCCGACGACGTCGAATTCCACCTCGGTCTCCGGCTGCAGCCCGAGGCGGTGTCGGATCTCCTGCGGGATCGTGACCTGGCCCTTGGAGGTGATGCGCGTGTAAGACTCCTACTGGTCTTACTCTACCACGATCGGCAGGCCACAGTCCAGCCGGCGGCTCGCTTGTCGCTGCACCGTCTCGGAGCGACCGGCACGTCACGCCTTTTCGGGCGCGTTCGGCTCCAGAAGGCTCGCGGCCGCCATCACGCGGTTGCGGCCCGCCTGTTTGGCGGCGTAGAGCGCGCGGTCGGCCGCCGCCAGGAGCGTCTCCGCGTCCCGGCCGTCGCCCGGGAAGACGGCGACGCCGAGGCTCGCGGAGAGCGGGATGCGCGCGCCTTCGAACACGAAGCGGTGCCGCTCGAGGGCGCTCCGGAGCCGCTCGGCGGCGCCCACCGAGCGCTCCGCGTCGGCGCCGGGCAGGATCACCACGAACTCCTCGCCGCCGTAGCGCGCCGCCTGGTCGCCCTTGCGCAGGTGCTGGTCGAGCAGGCGCGCGAGCGAGCGCAGCGCCGCGTCGCCCGCCGGGTGCCCGTAGGTGTCGTTGAGCTTCTTGAAGTGGTCGACGTCCAGGATCACCAGCCCCAGGCTGCCGGTCTCGCGGCGGTCCTCGTTGGAGACGGCCGACACCAGCAGCTCCCCGAACGCGCGCCGGTTGTAGAGGCCGGTGAGGCCGTCGCGCACCGCCAGCTGCCGCTGCTGCTCCTTGTCCTTGATCAGCTGGACGGTGGCGGCGGCCTGGTTCGCCAGGATCTCGAGCACGCGCCGCGACGAGGCGTCGAAGGTGCCGCGCGCACCGGTCAGGAGCAGCGCGCCGAGCGTGCGGCCCCGCGCGCGCAGCGGCAGCGCGAGCAGCGACTCGGCACGGCCCGCGGGCTCGTCCAGCACCAGCACCGGCATGCCGTTCGCCTCGCCGGCGAGGCTCTCGAGCAGGTAGGCCTCCTCGGCGCTGCGCAGCACCCAGGCCGCCCAGGTGCGCTCGTCGAGCGCCACCTCGCGCTTCAGGAACTCCGACGGCCAGCCGAAGCCCGCCTCGACCGAGTAGCGGGTGTCGAGCTCGTCCGCCATCACCACCGCGCCGGCGTCCAGGTTCGCGAGGTGGCGCGCCGCTCGTAGCAGCAGCTCGCGCACCTCGGCTTCGCGCGCGAGCGTCGCGAGCCGCTGCGAGATCGGGTAGACGGCCTTGAACTCGGCGTCGAGCTCCTCGCGCCCGAGCGAGGCGCGCGTGCCGCGGATCGCCTCCGCCGCGAGCTCGGCGATCCTCGCGAGCAGCCGCGGCTCGCGGCCCGTGAAGGCCTGCGTCTCCAGCTTGTCGGCGAAGAGCGCGCCGACGATCACGTCGCCGACGCGCACCGGCACCGCCACCAGCGTGCCGATCTGCACCTGGCCCTTGTACCAGGGCAGCTGGTGCAGCAGCCGCTTGAAGTCGGTGGCGTAGAAGGTCTGGCCGCGCTCGACCAGGAACGAGAACGGGTCGTCGCCGAGCGGCACCGCGCAGTCGGGCAAGAGCGACGCCGGTCCGCGCATGACCCGCAGGTGCGCCTGCTCGCGCTGGCGGTCGAGGTCGAAGTAGAGCGCGGCGTGCGCGGCCGTCGCCTCGAGCGCCACGTCCAGGATGCGCCCGAGTGCTTCGTCAAGCTCGCTCGCGCGGTCCAGCTGGCGCGCGCGGCGTCCCTCACCGGTCACCTGCCGCAGCGCCTCGGCGGCGCTCGCGCGCGGCGCCGTCTCGTTCGGCGCGTCGGCGAGCTGGTCGATGCCGTGCTTGAGCCGCGCCAGCTCGGCGAGCGTCGCCGAGAGCCGCCGCTTCTCGCCGGCGAGCGCGCGGTTCACCGCGAGCGCGAGTGCTCCGTAGCCGAAGGCCGCCGCCACCACCGGGCGTGCGTCGAAGACGGCGACGCCCGGTGCTACGGGCGCGAAGAGCGGCCGCAGCGCGGCGGCGAGAGCGAGCAGCGTCGCCTGGCCGGCCACGCCGAGCGCGAGCGGCAGCCCCTCCGCCACCGCGAGCGCCGCCACGAGGAGCGCCATCAGCGGCCACACCGGGTAGCCGTGCGCACCCATCAGCTGCCCGAGCGCGTCGACCGACAGCACGAGGAACGCGTGGAGCGCCACGGTCTCGGCGAGCTTGCGCCCGCGCAGGCTCGCGAGGAACGCCGCGGCCGAGACCCCGAGCCCGATCGCGAGCGCGTCCGCGGCCTTGAGCCAGCCCGGCGACCACGCCGCGAGCGGCCGCAGCAGAGCCGTGAGGGTCAGGAAGCCCGCGAGCCCGAGCAGCACCTGGCCCGCGCGCCAGCGCACGCGGATGTCGAGCACGGGATCTCGGGGCGCTACCGGGTCGGCCATGGCCGCGGCGGCGAGACCCGCCGCTACTTCACCGGCGCCTGCAGCGACTTCAGGTGCTCCACCACCACGCGGATCTTCTCGCGTACGTGAGCGTCGTCGTAGCCGGTGTCGGCGTTGCGGAAAGCGTCGCCCCACACCGGCATGTCGGGGCCGCCGTGGCCCTTCATCGGGTTGCGGCCGTCCACGATCCGCTGGATCTTCTCGGCCGGGAACTCGCCGCCGTTCCTCTTGGCGATGAGCGTCAGGTCGGGAGGCGTGAAGCGCAGGCTCTCGGCGAGCGGGCCGTCCCCCTTCCCGTCCACGCCGTGGCAGGTCGCGCAGTAGGTCTTGAAGGTGTAGGAGCCCGACACGGCCTGCGCCGGCGACTGGGACGCGGGCGGCTGCGGCTCCGGCAGCTTCGGCGCCGGCGCCTGGCCCTCGGACGAGCCCGACGCGAGCGCCGCGACGTTAACCAGCAGAGCCAGCCGCAGGAGCCGCATGAGACGTCCTCCAGCGTCGAACCGAGGCGCCCTCGACGCGAAGGCGCCCACCGATCATAGGTCGCGGCTCGCTCGACGGGCAAGATGCGTTTTGCCGCCCGGCGCCGCCTGTGGTCAACTCGCGCCGTCCGCATGCCTGCCGCCCCGAGCTCCGCGTCGCGCCCCGTCGGCGGCCTCCAGCTCCTCGCGCTGGGAGTCAACGGCATCGTCGGCGTGGGGATCTTCTTCGTGCCGGCCGCGGTCGCCGCGAGCGCGCCCGGGCTCGCCGCCGTCGCCATCTTCGCGCTCACCGGGATGGCGCTGCTTCCGGCCGCGCTCACCTTCGCGACGCTCGGACGCCGCTTCGACGAGGACGGCGGCCCGGTGGTCTTCGCGCGCGCCGCGTTCGGAGAGAACGTGTCGTTCCTGGTGGGCTGGATCGCGTACGTGAGCGCGCTCTTCAGCAGCTCGGCGGTGATCGTCGGCCTGACCCGTGCGGTGCTCTCCTCGTTCGACCTCGCGAGCGGCCCGCTGGCGCAGGCCGCCCCGGCGCTCGTCGTCACGCTGATCGCCGCCGTGGTCGCCTCCGGCCTGCGGCTCAGCGCCCGCGTGTGGACCAGCCTCACCGTGCTGAAGCTGCTGCCGCTCGTGCTGCTGGTGCTGGCCTTCGTCGCCTTCGGCCGCGGGCTCGCGGCACCCGCCGTAGGCGCAGCGAACAGCGGTTGGCTGCGCGCGGCGTTGGTGGTGGTGTTCGCCTGCCAGGGTTTCGAGATCGTTCCCGTGATCGCCGGCCAGGTGCGCTCGTCCGCTCGGGCGGTGCCGCTCGCGACGGTCGGATCGCTCCTGCTCGCGGTCGCGCTCTACGTCCTGCTGGTGCTCGCCTGCGTCTCGGCGCTGCCGGACCTCGCCACGTCGCAGGCGCCGCTCGCGGACACGGCCGGCGCGCTGGCAGGGCCGCAGCTCGCGCGACTGGTCGCCGCCGGCACCAGCGTCTCCGCGCTCGGGATCGCCTTCGGCATGATCGTGACGACACCGCGCTACCTGTCGGCGCTCGCCGCCGGCGAGCGGGCCTGCTTCGGGCTCGAACGCGTCTCGGACCGCGGCGTGCCGCTGCGCGCGCTCGCCGTCACGTGGGCCGTGGACGTGCTGATCGTGAGCCTCGGGGAGCTGCGCGAGCTGTTCGCGCTCTCGAGCATCGCCGTGCTCGCGCAGTTCGGCACGAGCGCCCTCGCGCTGCTGGTGCTGGCGTTCAGACGCGAGCGCGGCCTCGCGCCGCTCCTGGCGTGGCCCGCGGTCCCGACCCTCGCCGTGGCCGCGCTGCTCGTCGCGCTCGGAGCGAACCGAAACGAAGCGTACGTCGCACTCGGGACGATCGCAGCCGGCGTCGGGCTGCTGCTGCTCGCGCGGCGGCGGGAGTCCAGAGCCGCGGGCTGACGTCATGCGGCTCGCCGAGATCTGGCGCTTTCCGGTGAAGTCGATGGCCGGCGAGCGGCTGGCCGCGGCCGAGCTGCGGCGCGGCGGCATCGAGGGCGACCGGCTCGTCCAGGCCTGGGACGCGCGCGAGCGCATCGTCACGGCCCGCACGCGGCCGGGCCTGCTCGGCTTGCGCGCGGCACTCGGCGAGGACGGCCAGCCGCGCGTCGACGGCCTGCCGTGGACCGACCCCGAGGTCACCCGGCGCGTCGAGCAGGCGGCCGGCCCCGGCGTGCGCCTGCGACGCTTCGAAGAGGAGCAGCGCTTCGACGTCCTGCCGCTGCTGGTGCTCACCGACGGCGCGCTCTCCGCTTTCGGCCGCGACTCGCGACGGCTGCGGCCGAACCTCGTCATCGAAGGAGTCGCCGGGCTCGCCGAGCGGGAGTGGGAGGGCCGGGCGATCCGCGTGGGCGCCGCGGTCGTGGGCCTCGCCGACCTGCGCGGGCGCTGCGTGATGACGACCTTCGACCCCGACACACAGCAGCAGGACATCGGCGTGCTGCGCGACATCGCGAGCCGCTTCGACGGGCGGCTGGGCCTCAACGCGCTCGTGCTGGAGCCGGCGCGGATCGCGGAGGGCGATCCGGTCGAGCTGCTCGGTCCCTGGAGCCGGGGCCGCTAGCTCGGGCCGGCGGCTATACTGGCCCGCGACGAAGCGAGGCGCCGCCATGCTGCAGTTCAAGACGATCATCGAGCCCTTCCGGATCAAGTCGGTCGAGTCGGTCAAGTTCACTGAGCGCTCGGAGCGCGAGCGGGCGCTGGCCGACGCCGGCTACAACGTCTTCCTGCTGGCGGGCGAGGACGTGCTGATCGACCTGCTCACGGACTCGGGGACGGGCGCCATGTCGGCGGCGCAGTGGGGCGCGATCATGCAGGGCGACGAGACCTACGCGGGCAGCCGCTCGTTCTACCGCTTCCGCGACGTGGTCCAGGACCTGACCGGCTTCCGCCACGTGATCCCGACCCACCAGGGCCGCGCGGCCGAGCGGATCCTGTTCCACAGCGTGCTCTCGCCGGGCGACGTGGTCCCGAACAACAACCACTTCGACACCACGCGCGCGAACGTCGAGGTCGAGGAGGCCGAGGCGCGCGATCTCGTCATCCCCGAGGGCCGCGTCCCGGCGGCGCTGCACCCGTTCAAGGGCAACCTGGACCTCGAGGCGCTCGAGCGAACGCTCGAGCAGGACGGCGACCGCGTGCCGCTCGTGATGGCGACCGTGACCAACAACACCGGCGGCGGCCAGCCGGTCTCGCTCGAGAACCTGCGCGGCGTGCGCCGGCTGTGCGACCGCTACCAGAAGCCGTTCTTCCTGGACGCCTGCCGCTTCGCCGAGAACGCCTGGTTCATGAAGTCGCGCGAGCCCGGGCAGGCCGACCGCAAGCCGAAGGAGATCGCCCGGGAGATGTTCGAGCTCGCGGACGGCTGCACGATGTCCGCCAAGAAGGACGGCCTCGCCAACATCGGCGGCTTCCTCGCGCTCAACGACGACGGCTGGGCCGAGCGCTGCCGCAACCTCCTGATCCTGACCGAGGGCTTCCCCACCTACGGCGGCCTCGCCGGCTACGACCTCGAGGCGGTGGCGCGCGGGCTCGAGGAGGTGGTCGAGGAGCCGTACCTGCGCTACCGCATCCGCTCGACCGAGTACCTGCACGAGCGGCTCGCGGCGGCCGGCGTGCCGGTGATCCAGCCCGCGGGCGGCCACGCCGTCTACATCGACGCGCGCAGCCTGCTGCCTCACGTGCCGGCGCTCGAGTACCCCGGCATCGCGCTCCTGAACGCGCTCTACGTCGAGGCCGGCATCCGCGGCGTCGAGATCGGCACCGTCATGTTCGGGCGCCAGGCCGACGGCAGCGAGCGCGCCGCCGCGATGGACCTCGTGCGCCTGGCGATCCCGCGCCGCGTCTACACGCAGTCGCACATCGACTACGTGGCCGAGGCGGTGATCGGGGTCGCCTCGCTCAAGCACGAGCTGCGCGGCTATCGGATCGCGAAGGCTCCCGCGGTGCTGCGGCACTTCACGGCGCTCTTCGAGCCGCTCGCGGCGTGACGCGCTACTTCCCGTTTCCCGGCTGCTCGGCCGGCACGGCCATCAGGTTGCCGAAGAGGCCGTGCTCCTCGTCGTCGATCCCGGCGGTGAAGAAGAGGCTGTTGAGCGGCCCGGCCGTGGCGCCGTTGCCGAAGCTGAGCGCCCACAGTCCTTCGATCGCGAGCACCTTGTTCGTGGTCGGCTCGCGCATCCTGCCGAGGAACGCCCCGCTCACCACGTCGAAGGCCGCGATCTCGCCGCTGCCGAACTGGCCCACCAGCAGGTTGTGGCTGAACGCACCGAAGTCGCCCGGCGCGAGCGCCACGCCCCAGGGCGCGTTCAGCCAGGCTCCGTGCTCGAAGCGGCGCAGCAGCCGGCCGTTCGGGCTGAAGGCGTCGACGTAGCCGAGCCCGGCGCCGGCCACTTCGTCGTTCGTCGCCGGATCGCGCTTCGCGAACATCACGTAGAGCTCTGCGCCGATGTTCTGGACGTTGAAGGGGCCGAAGCTGCGGGGCAGGTGTGCGTCCTCGAACGGGCCGCCGCGGTCGTCGTGCTCGCCGTCATCGTCGTGGTCGGCCTTGAGCTGCACGCGGTGGAATGCCGTGTCGTAGACCTCGATCCGCTGCCTTGAGAAGTTCGCCACGTAGAGGTATGGGGCGCCGCCGCGCATCGCGAGGGCGATGCCCTTGTAGACCGAGCCCGGGCTCTTGACCTTGATCACGGCGTGCGTCGGATCCACCGACGGGTTCCAGCCTGAGATCGTGCCGTCCTCCGTCACGAACAGGAAGCGGGCGGGATTCCCTGGAGTGAGCTCGAACCCGCCCGTGAAGTTGAAGGCGGTCCCCGTGGGAACGCCCGGGTCGCTTCCGCTGATGGGCGGAATCGTCACGATCAGGGACGCAGCCGCACCGGTGTTGCCGTTGTAGAGCGTCGAGGTGCCCGTCTTGTTGTTGGCCGCCCACCACGGGCTCGTCGAGCTCCGCGACAGCCCCCACGGGTTCTGCAGGTTCGCGTCCAGCACCGCCGCTCCGGACTGGTCGGAGACGAGGTTGGTCTGCGTGTAGTGCTGCGCCTCGGCCCGCGGCGCGAGCAACGCGCAGCCGGCGACGAGCAGAAGACGCAGCGGGACGAAAGCCCTCGGCTCGATGCGCATGGCTGACCCCACTTTCGATCTCGACGATTGCCCCCGCTCATGGCCAAGCAACCCCTGTGCCCGCACGCGACCGCTCGCAAGTCGTTGCGGCGCGGCGCGCCGGGCGGCTCCGCGCCGACGGCCACGGTAAGGCCTTACGGGACTCGTCGCGCGTCACGGCTCCAGGCCTTACGATGAAGCCCGTGGCTCGCCGACTCGACTTCAAGGACCACCGCCGCGAGCTCGACCAGAACCGCTACGTCTACGCGGTCGTGTCGCGGCGTGCGCGCGGCCTCTCGATCGGCGTCAACCTGAACCCGGACAAGGCCTGCAACTTCGACTGCCCCTACTGCCAGGTCGACCGTACGACTCCGGGCCGCTCCCCGCGCGTCGAGGTGCACGTTCTACAAAGCGAGCTCGCCCGCGTGCTCGAGCGCGCGCGCGGCGCGCTCTTCCGCGAGCCGCCGTTCGACTCCGTCGAACCGGCGCTCCGGCGCGTCGCGGACATCGCCTTCGCGGGCGACGGCGAGCCCACGACGCCGCCCGAGTTCGAGGCGGCGGCGGACGCCGCGCGGGCGACGCGCGATCGCCTGGCGCCGGGCGTCCCGCTGCGGCTGCTGACGAACGCGACGCTCTTCCACAAGCCCAGGGTCCGGGCGGGCCTCGCCGCGTTCGACGAGCTCTGGTGCAAGCTCGACGCCGGGAGCGAGGCCTACTTCCAGCTCGTCGACGGCACGCGGCTGCCGTT
This sequence comes from uncultured Acidobacteriota bacterium, assembly GCA_963740655.1. Lineage (GTDB taxonomy): Bacteria > Acidobacteriota > Vicinamibacteria > Fen-336 > Fen-336 > DATBSL01. The sequence continues at coordinate 66,693 of CAVUFF010000004.1, read as the reverse complement.
GCGCCGAGTGCTCGACAACCTGAAGCTCGTGGCGCTCGAGCGGCCGATCGTGATCCAGGCGATGCTGCTCACCGTGGACGGTAGCGGGCCGGACGACGCGGAGCTCGCGGCCTGGGTCGAGCGCATGCGCGAGATCGTCGCGGGGGGCGGGCGGATCGATCACGTGCAGGTCTACACCATCGCCCGCACGCCGGCGGATCCGCGCTTCGGTCCGCTCGCTCCCGAGCGGCTCGAGCAGGCGGCAGCGGCCGCGCGGGCCGCCGGCCTGTCGGCTTCCGCGTACGCCTGAAAGCAACCTTCGGGCACCGCGGAGCGTCCTTATGGCACGAGGGAGAGGACCATGCGTTCAAGCTGCTGGACGTTGCTGGGACTCGGCGTGCTCGCCGCGGTGCCGTCGTCGGCGGGCGACATGCGGGTGGTCGCGGACGAGAGCTGGTGCCGCCAGGACACCGGCGGCTGGCGCCACGCGCCGCGTCACTGCGAGGTCCGCGAGACGGCGCTCGCGGCCGGCGGCACGCTCGCCGTGGACGCGCGTCCGAACGGCGGGATCGAGGTGCGCGGCTGGGACCGGAACGAGGTCCGGCTGCGCGTGATGGTCGTCGCCACGGGCGCGAGCGACGCCGAGGCGCAGGCGCTCGCGCAGCGCGTCCAGGTCGAGACCTCGGGCAGCGTGCGTGCGACAGGCCCCGAGGGCGGCCACCGCAGCGGCTGGTGGGCGAGCTTCAGGCTCGACGTGCCGCGGGAGCAGGCGTTGCGCCTGCAGGCGGACAACGGCGGGCTGCACCTGTCGCGCCTCGCGGGTGACGTCGAGCTCAGCACCGTGAACGGCGGGCTCCAGCTCGACGAGGTGGGCGGCCGCGTCCACGGACGCACCGTCAACGGCGGGATCCACGTGGAGCTCGCCGGCAGCGAGTGGGACGGCGACGGCGTGGACCTCGCGACCACCAACGGCGGCGTGCACATCGAGCTGCCGGCCGACTACAACGCCCGGCTCGAGGCGAGCACCGTGAACGGCGGCGTCAGCAGCGACGTGCCGGTCGCGAGCCGCTCGCGCCGGACCGGCGGCACGGTCGCCCTCGAGCTCGGCCACGGCGGTGCGCTGCTGCACCTCCAGACGACCAACGGCGGCCTCCACATCGCCCGGCGCTAGCCGGCGGCCGGGCGCGCGGCGCGCTCAGGCCAGGACCTTGGTGATCACGTTGCCCGAGACGTCGGTCAGGCGGAACGGCGCGCCCCTGGAAGCGGTAGGTGAGCTTCGTGTGGTCGAGCCCCATCAGGTGCAGCAGCGTGGCGTGCAGGTCGTGCACGTCGACGGCGTCCTCGACCGGGTTGTAGCCGAGCTCGTCGGTCGCACCCACCACGGCGCCGGGCTTGATGCCGCCGCCCGCCAGCCAGACGCTGAAGGCGCGCGGGTGGTGGTCGCGGCCGAGGAACTTCGAGTTGTTGCGGCCCTCGATCATCGGGGTGCGGCCGAACTCGCCGCCCCAGACGACGAGCGTCTCGTCGAGCAGGCCGCGCTCTTTCAGGTCCTTGACGAGGGCGGCGCTCGCGCGGTCGACCTCGCGGCAGAGCTTCGGCAGGCTCGTCACGAGGTCGTCGCCGCTACTCGTGCCGTGGTGGTCCCAGCCACGGTGGTATAGCTGGACGAAGCGCACGCCGCGCTCGACGAGCCGCCGCGCGAGCAGGCAGTTGTTGGCGAAGGAGACCTTGCCGGGCTCGGTCCCGTACGCCTCGTGCACCGAAGGCTTCTCCTGCGAGAGGTCGGCGAGCTCCGGCACGCTCGTCTGCATGCGGTAGGCGAGCTCGTAGGCGCCGATCCGGGTGTCGATCTCCGGGTCGCCCGTCTCGGCCCGGTGCCGCTCGTTGAGCTGGCGCAGCACGTCCAGCGAGTCGCGGCGCGCCTCGCGAGACACGCCCGGCGGGTCGCCCAGGAACAGCACCGGCTCGCCGACGTTGCGCAGCTCGACTCCCTGATAGACCGTCGGCAGGAAGCCGCTGCCCCAGCAGCTCTTGCCCCCGTCCGGGTTGTTCTGGCCCGAGATCAGCACCACGAACGCCGGCAGGTCGCGGTTCTCGCTGCCGAGGCCGTAGCTCAGCCACGAGCCGAACGAGGGCCGGCCCACCACCTGGTGCCCGGTGTTCATGAAGATCTGCGCCGGCGCGTGGTTGAACTGCGTGGTGTGCAGCGAGCGCAGTACCGCTACCTCGTCCGCGATCGTCCGGAAGTGCGGCAAGAGCTCCGAGACCTCGAGCCCCGACTGCCCCGTCTTCTCGAACGCGTAGGGAGAGCCGAGCAGGCGCGGCGTGCCCTTGATGAAGGCGAAGCGCTCGCCCTTCACGAGCTCCTCGGGGATCGCCTCGCCGTCGTGGCGCTTGAGCTGCGGCTTGGGATCGAAGAGGTCGACCTGCGACGGCGCTCCGGCCATGAACAGGTAGATGACGCGCTTCGCCCTGGGCGCGAAGTGCGTCGGCTTGACCGCGAACGGATCGGCGTCGGCGAGGGCCGCCGCGAACAGCCGCTCCTCGAGCAGGCTCAGCAGCCCGAGCGCGCCGATGCCGAAGCCCGAGCGGCGGAAGAAGTGCCGCCGCGTCAGCTCGCGCAGCGCCTCGCGTCGCGCCTGGTCGAGCGGCGCCTGCTTCATCCGGTCACTCCCGCGTGAGCGTGGCGTCGAGGTTCAGGAGCACGTTCGCCACCATGATGAGCCCCGCCTGCTCGGCCGCGCTTCGGGGATCGCCGCCTTGCGGCTGCGCCTCCGCCGCTCCGAGGAGCGCATGCGCCGCCTCCGGATCGCGCGCAAAGCGGTCCTCTTCGCGGCCGAGGAACGCGACGAGCGCGGCGAGCTCGGCCTCCCCAGGGCGCTGCGCCGTGCAGAGCCTGAAGCCATGGCCGATCCGCTCGGAGGCGCGCGGGCCGCCCTCCCGCTGCATGCGCCGCGCGAGCGCGCGCGCGGCCTCGACGAACACGGGGTCGTTGAGCGTCGTCAGCGCCTGCAGCGGCGTGTCGGTGCGCACGCGGCGCACCGTGCACTGCTCGCGGCTCGGCGCGTCGAAGCTCACGAGGCTCGGGTAGGGAGAGCTGCGCCGGTAGAAGGTGTAGAGGCTCCGGCGGTGGCGGTCCGGTCCCGCGCTCGTCTCCCACTTCATGTCGCTGTAGGGCACGTTCCAGACGCCGTCGGGCTGCTCGGGGTAGACGCTCGGCCCGCCGAGCGCGTCCTGCAGCAGCCCCGAGGCCGCGAGCGCCACGTCCCGCACCATCTCCGCCTCGACGCGGTAGCGCGCGCCGCGCGCGAGCAGCCGGTTGTCGGGATCGCGCTCGCGCAGCGCCGCGTCCGACTCCGATCGCTGGCGGTAGCTGGCCGAGCTCACGATCTCGCGCAGGATCTGCTTCTGGCTCCAGCCCTTCTCCACGAACTCGACCGCCAGCCAGTCGAGCAGCTCCGGGTGGCTCGGCCGCTCGCCCTGGCTGCCGAAGTCCTCGAGCGTGCGCACGAGCCCGCGGCCGAAGAGCGTCTCCCAGAGCCGGTTGACCGTGACGCGCGCCGTGAGCGGGTTGTCGGCGCTCACCAGCCAGCGCGCGAGGCCCAGCCGGTTCGGCGGCGCGTCGTCGCCGAGCCGGCCGAGCGCGGCCGGCACCGCGGCGTAAAGGCGCTCGCCCGGGCTCGTGAAGCTGCCCTTGTTGCGCAGCAGCGTGGACGGCCGCTCGAAGCCGGCGCGCTCCTGCATCACGAGTGCCGTCACCACCTTCATGTCGTCGAGCTCGCCCTGGATCGCGCGCGTGCGGTCGCGCGCGGCGTCGAGCGAGTGGGCGAGCGGCCGGAACCAGGCGACGAGCCTCTGCTTCTGCTCGGGCGTGCGCTCGGACGCCGCGATCGCGAGCAGCGCGCGCCCGTCCTGGGGGGCCGGCAGGCCCGCGAACGGCCGCGGCGCCGTCGTGGCCGAGAGCCGGAAGCGACCGAGGCTCGCCTGCGCGAACGGCCAGCCGGCCTGGAACTCGAGCGTGAAGGTCAGCGTGCGCGGGGTCCCGGCCCCGCCGCCGCCAGCCCCGCCGAGCGAGCGCTCGAGCGCCACGATCAGCGCGTGCGGGCGGCCGACCTCGGCGTCCGACGTGACTCCCCAGCCGGTCGCCGGATGGGAGTCGAGGGCGAGCGCCGCCGTGCGGCCCTTCTCCGCGACGTCGGCCGCCGCCCGCGCGAGCCGCTGGGCGCGGCCGTTCTCCTTCACCGACAGCGAGGTGAGGACGAACGCCCCGGAGTTGTCGCGCCCCGGCCCTCGCTGCGGCAGCTCGGGATCGGGCAGCGCCTCGAGCCGGAACGCGCGGATCCCCGCGAGCGCGGTGCGCACCGTGACGGTGTAGACCTCCTTGTCCGCGGGCTTGCCCAGGACGCGCAGCGAGCCGTCGGCAAGCGCCTCGGCGGTGGCGCCGCTCTTCGCCTCGAGGCGCAGCGGCCGGAGCGCCGTGAACGGCGCCGGCGGGCCCTGCGTCTCGCGCTCGAACGCGGCGAGCTCGGCCGCGAGGTCGCGTCCGTCGATCTCGCGGCGCAGCGCCGCGGCCTCGCTGCGCAGCGCCTCGCGGCGGCGGGCCTGCTCGGGAGTCGCGAGCTCGAGCTCGGGCTCGACGATCCACTTGTCGACCACCTCCTCGCCCTGGCCGTGGACCGCGTACTCGCCGTTGTCGAAGAAGGCCATGAAGCGGTAGTAGTCGGCCTGCGAGAACGGGTCGAACTTGTGGTTGTGGCACTGCGCGCACTGGAGCGTGCTGCCCAGCCAGACGGTGGCCGTCGTGGCCACGCGGTCGACCAGCGTCTCGAAGCGGTACTCCTCGACGTCGATGCCGCCCTCCTGGTTGAGCTGGCTGTTGCGGTGGAAGCCGGTCGCGATCCGCTGCGAGGCGCTCGCGTCCTTCAGCATGTCCCCCGCCAGCTGCTCGATCGTGAAGTCGCGGAACGACAGGTCGCGGTTGAGCGCGTCGATCACCCAGTCGCGATACTTCCACGCGCTGCGGCGCTGGTCCTTTTCGTAGCCGTTCGTGTCGGCGTAGCGCGCGAGGTCGAGCCACGGTCGCGCCCAGCGCTCGCCGTAGCGCGGCGACGCCAGCAGCCGGTCGACGAGCGCCTCGTACGCGCGCGGGCTCGGGTCGGCCACGTAGGCGTCGATCTCCTGCGGCGTCGGCGGCAGGCCGACGAGGTCGAGGCTGAGGCGGCGCACCAGCGTCTGCTTCGGGGCCTCGGGCGAGGGCGACAGGCCCTCGCGCTCGAGCCGCGCGAGCACGAAGGCGTCGATCGGGCTCCGCACCCAGGCGGCGTTCTTCACCGCGGGCACGGCCGGGCGCCGCGGCGGCAGGTATGCCCAGTGCCGGCCCGGCGCCTGCGGCTGCCCGGAAACGTCCTCCGCCCCCTGTGCGCCCGCGTCGATCCACGCGGCGATCCGCGCGATCTCCGAGGCGGGCAGCGGCGGCTTCTCGTTCGGCATCCGCGGCGTGAGCGCGCCGGTCAGGTGCTGCACCAGCGGGCTCTCGTGGCTCCTGCCGGGCACGATCACGGCGCCCGACAGCCCGCCCTGGAGCGCCTGCCCGCGCGTGTCGAGCCGCAGCAGGCTCTCCTGCTGCTTCGGCCCGTGGCACGAGACGCAGCGCGCCTCGAGGATCGGCCGCACGTCGCGCTCGAAGTCGGGCGCAGGCCCTTCGGCGCGAGCCACGCCATGCCCGGCGAGCGCGGCGAGCGCACCCGCGAGCGCGCACGGCAGCCAGCGAATGCCCGACCTCATCGCGCTCCCGACCCCCGGCGGCTCTGCGCCGATTCTATGGCGATTCGGCGCTCACGGGCAGCGTGAAGCAGAAGGTGGAGCCGCCGCCCGGGCCGGGAGACTCGATCCAGACGCGGCCGCCGTGCTGCTCGACGATGCGCCTCACCAGCGCGAGGCCGACGCCCGTGCCTTCGCTGTCGGCGTCGAGCTTGTCGAAGAGCCGGAAGATGCGCTCCTGGTGGCGCGGGGCGATGCCCACGCCGTTGTCGCGCACGAAGAAGGTCGGCAGCGACCCGCCCGTGCGGATGCCGACGTCGATCTGCGGCCGCGCCTGGTCGCCCATGAACTTGGCGGCGTTGTCGATCAGGTTCTGCAGCGCCTGCACCAGGCGGCTGCGGTCGCCGCGCACGACGGGCAGCCCGGTCGCGATCCGCACGTTCACGCCGCGCGAGTCGAGCCCGCCGCGCACGAGCTCGACGGCCTCGCGCGTGATCACCTCGAACGGCACGTCCTGCGGCGGGTTCACGAAGCGCCCGATGCGCGACAGCTCCAGCAGGTCGTCGAGCAGCCGGCGCATCTTGTCCGCGGCGTCGGCGATGCGCGCGATGTCGGCGCGCACCCGGTCCTTGTTGCCCTCCTCGAGGTCGCGCAGCACGTAGCCCAGGAAGCCGCGCAGCGTGAAGAGCGGGCTCTTGAGGTCGTGCGAGACGGTGTAGCTGAAGCTCTCGAGCTCGGCGTTCTTGGCCTCGAGCTCGGCGACGAGCTCGCGGTAGCGCGTCTCGCTGGCCCGCGCGCGAGAGAGAGCCTCGCGCACCGCCCGCGAGGCGAGGTTCTGGACGAGCGCGCTCACGCCGAACATGAGCGCGCTCACGCCCCACACGAACAGCCCCCGGCCGGGCGGGCCCGCTCTCGGCCCGGGGAAGGCGGCGAGCAGCACGCCGCCTGCCGCGATCGCCACGAGCGTCACGGCCAGCGCCCCGCGCCCGCCGAGCAAGGCACCCGCGATCACGATCGTGGTGCCGTAGCCCAGCATGTAGGCCGGCCCCTGCACGCCGCCGCCGGTGACGGCGAGCACGGTGAAGAAGCTGAAGAACGCCACGACCTGCAGCGCGGCCGCGAGCGCGACCCTTCCCCGCCGCAGCAGCACGATCAGCGCGATGTTGGCCGCCTGTCCCGCGCCGGCCTCGACGAGGGCGCTCCCCGCGCGCTCGGGCATGACCACGACCGCCAGCGCCAGGTAGGCCACCGGCAGCGTGACGAGCGCCCAGAGCACCACGTGCAGCGTGTAGGCCTGGTGCGTCAGCGACTCGTCCTCGAACACCGGCGGCGTCAGCAGGCGGCGCCAGACGCTCACGCGGCGCGCCTCCGCCCGAGCGAGCCCGCGGCCGCCACGGCGGCGCCGGCGACGCCGAAGAGGCCGTAGTGCATCGGGGCCACGACGCGCCACTCGTAGATGAACGGGCTCTCGCTCAGCAGGTAGTAGAGCGGCACGCTCAGCAGCAGCAGCGCCCGGCGCCAGTCGCGGGCCAGGAGCAGCAGCGCGCCGGCTGCGACGAGCGGCAGCAGCACGAAAGACAGCGCCGGCTGGACGACGCCGAGCGCCGGCCGCAGCGGCGCGGCCGCGCGGCCCGGAGCGAGGAAGCCCTCCGCCTCCGGCCGCGCCGGCGCGCCCGCCGCGCCGGTCGTGGCGGGCGTCCGCTCCACGGGGGGCGCCTCGGCGGCCGCGTAGTTCAGCATCTCCCCCATGCGCCCGAGTGCCAGGGCGGCGAAGCGGCCGGGATTCGCGGCTATCACGGCGAGCGCCCTGTCGTAGCGATCCCGGTCGCGCTCGATCCCGTCGGGCTCGGCCCACCAGTCGCGGTAGCGCGCGTCGCCGTAGCGGACGGCCTCCTCCTCCGCCACGAGCGTGTCGTGGCGGCGCGCCCCGAGCTCCCGTCCTCCCGCGTCGGCGACGCCCTGCCAAAGCGTGAGACCGCCGTTGATCGAGACCGGGACGAACGCGCCGAACACCACGTAGTTCCGGATCGTGATCGGCACGACGACGAGCGCCGCCGCGAGCGACAACGCCACGGCGTGCAGCAGCCCGCGGCGGCGCTCCGGCGCCACGGCCAGCACCGTGAGCGACAGGAACGGAGCCAGCAGCACGACGTTCGGGCGCAGCCAGACCCCCGCGCCCACGAGCGCGCCCGCGAGCGCGCTCGCCGCGTAACCACGATCCCACTCGGGATGCAGCCGCGCCAGGACCACGAGCGCGAGCAGCAGCGGCAGCGCGGAGAGCGCGTCGGGCAGCACGAGGCTCGACACGTAGCCGAGCGATGGCGCGAGCGCCGCGATCACCCCCGCCACGACGGCCGCCGGCCACGACGCGAGCCGCCACGCCGCGAGCACGAGCAGCACGCAGGCGGCCGACGTCAGCAGGTTCTGCACGAGCTGCGCCGCGAAGAAGCTGTGTCCGAGCGCGCGATACACGGCGGCGAGATAGAGAGCGTAGCCGGGCGGACGGGCCAGGAGCCCGGTGCGCTCCTTGTCACGCACCCGCGGCCACAGGATCCCCTCGCCCTGCAGGATCCCGAGCGCGGCGTCGTCGTAGCGCTGCGCCATGCGGGTCCCCGTCTGCTCCGCCGTGTACATCTGCGGCGCGAGGTCGACGGCGTAGAGCGAGCGGACGAGGAACGCGAGCAGGAAGACGGCGGCGAGCCACGCCGCCCGACGCAGCCCTGCCCCTTCCCCCTGCTCCATGCGCGTTCGCGGATCTTACCGGGGCTCGCGCGTTTCCTGTCAAGCATTGCGCGGCCCGGCGAGAAGTGTCACCTTTGCGGCGCTCATGCGGACGAGGCTCTTTGGCGACGCCTGACGCGCGCAGGGTCGCGCTCGCCTCGCTGTCGTTCCTGCTGAGCGGCGCCTCCGCCCTCGTCTACCAGGTCGCCTGGCAGCGCATCCTCGCGCTCCACAGCGGGGTGGGCCTCTACTCCGTCGCGATGATCGTGGCGGCGTTCATGGCGGGCCTCGGCATCGGCAGCCACCTCGGCGGCCGCCTCAGCGCCCGGCTCGAGCCACAGGCGTCGCTCAGGCTCTTCGCGCTCGTCGAGCTCGCGATCGCCGCCTTCGGCGCGGCGAGCCCGCACCTCTACTACGACTGGCTCTACCCGCTCGCGTCGCGGCTCGAGAGCCCCTCGCTCGCTTCCGGCCTCGCGCACTTCGCCGCGCTCCTGCCCCCGACGCTGCTGATGGGGACGTCGCTGCCGCTGCTGGTGCGGGCGATGCTCGGCGACGTCGCCAGCGCCGGCCGCACGATCGGCGTCCTCTACGGCGTCAACATGCTGGGCGCGGCGTTCGGCGCCTTCGCCGCTCCGTGGCTCCTGATCCCGCGCGTGGGCATCTGCGGGGCGACGCTCGTCGCGGCCGCCTCGAACGTCGTCGCGGGCGCTGGCGCTCTCGTCCTCGCGCGCGCGCCCGGCTCGCGGCCCGCGGCGGCGGGGCTACCGGCCACAGCGCGGCCTTTCGCCCCCCCGCACCCCTTCGGGCTCTGGCTCGCGCTCTACGCGCTGTCGGGCTTCGTGGCGCTGTCGCTGGAGGTGCTCTGGTTCCGGCTGCTCGACGTCGCGGTGAAGTCGACGGCCTTCACGTTCGGCACCGTGCTCGCGATCTACCTGCTGGGCTCCGCCGCCGGCTGCCTGGTCGCGGTGCGCCGGGTCGACCGGCTGAGCCGTCCGCTCGCCACTTTCCTGGCCTGCCAGTGCGCGATCCTGCTCTTGGCGGGGCTCGCCGTCGTCGCGCTGGTCCGGCTGCCGCCCGCGACTCCGGGCTACGCCTGGCTGGTCCAATACTGGCCCACCTACCGCTTCTTCCGCTTCGGCCACGTTTTCGACCTCGGCGCGGTCGTCCACCTCTACGTGCTGCTGCCGCTCTTCCTGTTCGGGCTGCCGACGCTGCTGATGGGCTTCGCGTTCCCCGTGCTGCAGCGGGCGGTGCACGACGAGCTCAGGACGAGCGGGCGCAAGGTCGGGGCGCTGCAGGCCGCCAACATCGCCGGCTGCGTGGCGGGCAGCCTGCTCGTGGGCCTGCTGGCGCTCCAGCGCCTCGGAACGGCGACGTCCTTCCGGCTCCTCGTGCTGGCGGGGCTCGCGTTCGCGGCGGTCGGGCTCGTCTACGAGGGCCGGCGCTTCGCGCTCGCCGCGGTCGCGCTCGTGCTGCTGGCGGCGTTCCTGCCCGGCGGCGAGGAGCTCTGGCGCCGGCTCCACGGCCAGACGGATCCCGCCGAGCGCTCGCTCTTCGAGGAGGACGCGACCGGCGTCGTCGCGCTCGTGACCCGCAACGGCGTGCGGCACCGTCTCTCGGTGAACGGCAAGGGCAACTCCTGGCTGCCGTTCGGCGGCGTGCACACCGTGCTCGGGGCGCTGCCGGCGATCGTCCACCCGGCTCCGCGGCGCGTGGCCGTCGTGGGGCTCGGCTCGGGCGACACCGCCTGGGCGGCCGGTTGCCGCCGCGAGACGCAGTCGGTCACCGTGTTCGAGATCTCCTCGCCGCAGCCGCGGCTGCTGCGGCGCTTCGCGGCGCAGGAGCCGCTCGGGGAGCTGCGCACGTTCCTGCGCGACCCGCGCGTCGAGCTGCGGCTCGAGGACGGGCGCCGAGCGCTCGAGGCGAGCCCCGCCGCCTACGACACGATCGAGACCGACGCGATCTGGCCGGAGGCAGCGGGCAGCGGCAACCTCTACTCGCTCGAGTTCTTCCGCGCCTGCGCCCGGCGGCTGCGCCCGGGCGGGCTCATGTGCACGTGGTCCCCGAGCGCCCGGGTGCGGGCCACGTTCCGGAGCGCGTTCGCGCACGTGCTCGACTCCGACGGTGGAGCGATCCTGATCGGCAGCGAGTACCCGCTGCAGATCGACCCGGGTGCGTGGCAGGCGCGGCTCGAGGCGGCAACGCCCTATCTCGGCGAGCTGCGCGCGTACCAGATCGGCGGGCGCCTCGCCGCCCTCAAGCCGGCGGAAGGGCCGATCGAGGGCGAGCTGAACCGCGACCTGTTCCCGCGCGACGAGTTCGGCCGCTAGCTCGGCCTCCTCCGACGCGCGGCAGGGGCTACTTCTGCTTCTGATACATCCCCACGAGCTCGGCCTGGGCCAGCACGTGGCCCTTCATCGCCGCCTCGACGTCGGCCTTCGTGGCGTCGCCCAGGTCGCCCAGCACCCGGTCGAGGGCGTAGAGCTTGTGGAAGTAGCGGTGGCGGCCGATCGGCGGGCACGGTCCGCCGTAGCCGGTGCGCTTCCAGTCGTTGCGGCCCTGGCGCGTGCCTGCCGGCAGCGCGCTCGCGGCGACGCCTTCTGGCAAGCCCGGCGCCGAGGGCGGCAGGTCGTAGAGCACCCAGTGGACCCAGGTGGTCTTGGGCGCCTTCGGGTCGGGTGCGTCGGGGTCGTCCACGATCAGGACCAGGCTCTTGGCGCCGGCCGGCAGGCCCGTCCAGGCGAGCGCGGGTGAGACGTCCCGCCCCTCGCAGGTGTGGAGCGCGGGGATGGCCCCGAATGCGGCGAAGGCTGCGGACGTCAGGACCAGGCTCATGACCACCTCCCCAAGCCAGAGTGTTCCCCCGGCCGTGGCCCCGCAGCAAGCGGCATTTCGCGTAGACTGGGCGCGGAATGCCGCTCGAGTGCGCGTACAAGCAGCGCCACGGCCGGGAGTTCTGCGTGACGGACTGCCCGGCGAGCGAGCCTGGCGGAATCTTCGAGTACGTCCGCGTCGAGAAGCCGTCCGACGTGGCTCCCGCCGAGCCACGGACGCTCGACGTGGCCGTGCTCGACATGAACCACGGCTGGCCCAACCTCGGCCACGACTCGCTCGTCCACGTCGTGATGGACGCGGCCTGCGAGGTGACCGAGGAGCTGGAAGCGGCCGGCCTCCGCGTCCGGCTGCTGTCGTTCGACGTCCGCCGCTCCGGCATGCTGCCCGAGCCGCCGGGGGGGCGCTTCTCGCTCTACGTCGGCACTGGCGGGCCCGGCCACCTGGATCCGCGCGCGAACGACGGCACGCGGCCGGAGGCGCAGGGTGTCCGCGAGGACCCGGCGTGGGAAGCGCCGGCGTTCAGGCTCTTCGACGCGATAAGGGGCGACGAGCACGCCGCGCTCGTGGCCGTGTGCCACAGCTTCGGCGTGCTGTGCCGCTGGGCCGGCGCGGCCGCGCCCGTGCTGCGCGGTCCCGAGAAGGGCAAGTGCAGCGGTGTGCTCGAGAACGTGCTCGCCCGGCCCGCCGCGTCGCACCCCTGGTTCCGGCGCTTCGCGGAGCTCCTGGGCCCGGGCGCGCGCCTGCGCGTGGTCGAGAACCGTCTCTTCGACCTGATCCCGGCGCCCGCGGGCTTCCCTGCCGGCTGCGTGCCGCTCGCGTTCGAGGCGGAGGTGGGCGGCGGAGCGGGCGAGGCGGTCACGATGATCGAGTTCGCGCGCGACGCCACGGGCGTGATGCCGCGGATACTCGCGGTCAACCACCACCCGGAGATCCTCGACCGCTTCCGCCAGGTGATGATCCTCAACCGCAAGCGCGAGCGCGGCGAGGTGAGCGAGGCCTGGTGCCGCGAGCGCCTGGAGATCCTGACGCGCCAGTTCCCCGAAGAGGACGTGGACCAGCGGCTGCACCTGACGTCCGACTTCACGCTGCTGGGCCCGCTGCGCTTCCACCTGTTCCGCGCGCTGCGCCGCCGCGCGGAGGCGCTCGGCTCACCGGTCGCGCTGCACGAGAGCCGCGTGCTCGAGTGGCTGCCAGGGGAGCCGGTCGCGGCAGGGCGCGCGAGCGAGGTGTTCTGAAAGCGCGGCGATGATCCCGAAGCCGCCCTTCGCGAGGGACCTCACGCCCGAGCAGGAGATCGCCGAGTTCCAGCGGCTGAAGCCGCGGCTCGCCGAGGTGTGGGACGCGCTCACGATGCGGGAGGAGGAGCCGCACACGGCGGTGGTCGTGCCGTCGCTCACGCTCGACCAGAGCGAGCTCAGGAAGATCTCGGGCGCGAGCTTCTACGAGGAGCGGCTGCTGTTCCTGCTGATCCGCCTGCGCAACCCGCGCGCGCGGATGGTCTACGTGACCTCGCAGCCGATCCACCCGATCATCCTCGAGTACTACCTCCAGTTCCTGGCGGGGATCCCCGCGAGCCACGCGCGCTCGCGGCTGACGCTGCTGTGCGCGGACGACGCCTCCACGCGCTCGCTCACCGAGAAGATCCTGGAGCGGCCGCGGCTCGTCGAGCGGATCCGGGCCGGGATCGTGGACCCGCAGCGCGCGTACCTCACCGTCTTCAACTCGACGCCGCTCGAGCGCCGGCTCGCGGTGCTGCTCGGGATCCCGCTGAACGGCTGCGACCCGCAGCTGGCGCGGCTCGGCACCAAGTCGGGCAGCCGCAAGCTGTTTCGCGAGGCCGAGGTGGCCCTGCCGGAGGGCTTCGAGGACCTGCACACCGCGCACGAGATCGTGGAGGCGCTCGCCGAGCTGCGCTCGCGCCGTCCCGGCATCCGCCGCGCGGTGCTGAAGCTCGACGAGAGCTTCTCCGGCGAGGGCAACGCGCTCTACCGCTACCCCGAGTCGAGCTCGCGCGCGGCGCTCGGCGAGGCGCTGCGGCAGGTCGAGTTCGCGGTGGCGACCGAGACGCACGAGGCCTACTTCGACAAGCTCGCCCGCATGGGCGGCATCGTCGAGGAGTTCATCGAGGCCGAGGAGAAGATGTCGCCGAGCGCCCAGCTGCGGATCGGGCCGCGCGGGGACGTCTACGCGATCTCGACCCACGACCAGATCCTGGGCGGGCCGAGCGGGCAGGTGTTCCTGGGCTGCCGCTTCCCCGCTCGCGACGACTACCGCCTCGCGATCCAGGCGGCCGGCCAGCGCGTGGGCATGCAGCTGTCGGCGCAGGGGGTGGTGAGCCGCTTCGGGGTCGACTTCCTCGTGCACCGCGACGCGCCCGAGGCACCCTGGACCACGACCGCGCTCGAGATCAACCTGCGCATGGGCGGCACCACCCACCCCTACCTCGCGCTCCAGTTCCTGACCGGCGGCAGCCTCGATCCCGAGACCGGCCTCTTCCGCGCGCCGAGCGGCCAGGCCAAGTACTACAAGGCGACCGACAACCTCTACTCGGACCGCTACCGGGGCCTCCTGCCCGAGGACCTCGTGGACCTCCTGACGGTGAACAAGCTGCACTACAGCCACGGCACCGAGTCGGGCGTGCTGTTCCACCTGATCGGCGCGCTGTCGGAGTTCGGTAAGCTCGGCCTGACGGCGATCGCGAACAGCCCCGCGCAGGTGGACGAGCTCTACGCGCACACGCTCGAGGTGCTCGACCGCGAGACGGCGTATGGCCACTAGGCGCGCGGGCTGAAGAGCCGGCCCTCCCTTCCCGCATGGACGTCCTCTTCGTCGACCTGTCGCTCGCCATCCTCGCGCTGGGTGCGTTGTCGCTCGTGCGGCCGCTGCGCTTACTCGGTGTCCGCAGCCGGCGCGCCGCGGCGCTCCTCGCGCTCGCCGGCGCGGCGCTCGCCGCCAGCGGCCTGCTGCTGCCCGTCACGCCCGTTCGCCTCGCGGGTCCGCCGATGGCGATCGACGAGATCGCGCCGGCGTACCAGTTCGGCGAGCGGCACGAGATCGAGATCGCCGCGCCGCCCGAGCGCGTGATGGAGGCCGTGCGCGCCGTCAGCGCGCGCGAGATCCGGCTGTTCCGGCTGCTGACCTGGCTGCGCGCGCCGCACCTGGGGCAGGCGCGGGAGAGCGTCCTGAACCCGTCGCCCGACGAGCCGATCCTCGACGTGGCGCTGCGCTCGGGGTTCCTGCTGCTGCGAGCGGAGCCGGGACGCGAGGTCGTGTTCGGGGCGGTCGTCTGCTGCGGCCCGCGCCAGCCGCCGCGGAATGCAGACGAGTTCGAGTCGCTCCGCGGCTCGTTCGCGCGCGCCGCGATGAACTTCCACGTCGCGGACGCGGGAGGCGGGCGCTCGCGGCTCGTGACCGAGACGCGCGTCGCCGCGAGCGACGCGCCCGCCGAGCGGCGCTTCGCCCTCTACTGGCGGCTCATCTACCCGGGCAGCGCGCTCATCCGCCGCAACTGGCTGCGCGCGATCAAGGCGCGCGCCGAGAGCCCGCTCAACCCGTGATCGTCAGCACCCCGTTCGCGAACTGCGTGTGGTACTGCTGGAGCGAGCGGCTCGCCGGCCCGCTCAGCACCCGCCCGCTCTCGTCGAACTGCGAGCCGTGGCAGGGGCAGACGTAGCTCGATCCCGAGAAGCCGGTGATCGCGCAGCCCTGGTGGGTGCAGGTCGCGCTCACGGCCGTGAAGCTGTCCGTGCCCGTGCGGGCGACGAGCACCGAGCCCGCCGAGCTCTGCACGAGCGCCATCGCGCCGGGCGACGCGAGCGGCGACGCCGCGTCGACGCTCACCTGGATGCCGCCGCCGGCGGCGGCGCCGTTGACGCGAGGCAGCGTGGACGCGAAGCCGCCGCCGCCGCTCGCGGACGTGGGGCTGCCGCCCCCGCACGCCTGCAGGATCGCTGCGCCGCCGAGCGCGGCCAGACCCGCGGAGCACTGCCGGCAAAACTGCCTGCGCGTCGGCTGTTCCGAGTCCATCGGCTTTTGCCCTCCTCAGATCTCGTTGCGTCGGATCTCTCGCAGTAGATCGCGGAGCCGATCGCCGGAACAAGCCAAACGCTGTGAGCGCGTGTCAGGCGTCGCGGTGCTCCGCTTTACATTCCAAGCAACTCGGCCGCCGGCGGACGAATCGGGCGATTCGGCGGCGTCAGCGCGCGCCGGCCGGCGGTTCGCCCGGCCCGCTCACGGCGTCGGCGATGTGCCGGGCCGCCTCGGCACGCGCCTCTTCGACGGTCGTCACGCTCCCGTCGAGCTGCTTCTCGTAGACCTCGCGCAGCACCTCGCCCATGCGAGGCCCAGGACCGAGGCCGAGCTCCAGCAGGTCGCGGCCCTTCAGCAGCGGCTCGGGCGGGCGCACCGCGACGTCGAGCGCGCGCACGCGCTCGCGGAACCACTCCATCGCCACCGGCTCGAAGCGGCCCGGCCGGCGCCCGAGGCAGTCGGCGCGCGCGACGCGGTAGAGCAGGTCGGCCTCGCACTTGCGCGCGAGCCGCCGGATCGCGCCGTCGGACACGCGCTCGCGGTCGTCGTAGAGCTGGCCGGGCTTGAGGTGCTGCGCCACGAGCGCGAGCACCTGCGCGCGCACGTCGTAGCCCTGCCGCGTGTGGACGTTCCAGCGGTCGAGCAGCGCCGTCGTCGGCGGCAGGCCTGCCTCCTCGTGCCCGCGCGAGCGGATTCGTCCGTCCTCGAAGCGCGTGGTCGGCGGCTTGCCGAGGTCGTGGCACAGCGCTGCGAGCATGACGGCGAGCTGCCGCGGCGCGTCGGACTCGAGCCCCGCGAGTAGAGCGCGGGCCTCGTCCACCACCTGCAGCGTGTGCGTCCACACGTCGCCTTCGGGATGCCACTCGGGGTCCTGCGGCGTCTCGGCGAGCGGCGCGAGCTCGGGCGCCACGGCTTCGAGCTTGCCCCAGTCCCGCAGCAGCGCGAGGCCCAGCGACGGCCGCACGGCCTTCAGCAGCAGCTTCTCGATCTCGCCGAACACGCGGTCCGCCGGCAGCTCGCCGAGCGGCATCGACGCGCACAATCTCGCGGTGGCCGGGTCCACGCGCAGCTCGTAGCGGGCGGCGAACTGGACGGCGCGCAGCGCCCGCAGCGGGTCGTCGCCGAAGCTGTCGGGATCGACGGCACGCAGCAGCCGCGCGGCGAGATCACGCTGGCCGCCCCAGGGGTCGAGGAGCTCGCCCGACGCCGTGTCGAAGAGCAGCGCGTTGATCGTGAAGTCCCGCCGGCGCGCCGCCTGCGCGACGTCCAGGTCCGGGTCTGCTGCCGCGGCGATGCCGCGGTGGCCGGGGCCGACCTTGGAGTCGCGCCGCGGCAGCGAGACGTCGAGCGCGCCCGCCACCCCCTCGACGCCCGACAGCTTGTAGACGCGGAAGGCCTGCCCCACCGCGTCGACCCGGCCGTGGCCCGCGAGCACGGTTTCGAGCCGCCCGGCCGGCAGGCCGAACACCTCCACGTCGAAGTCCGTGGTCGGCCGCTCGAGGAGCGCGTCGCGCACGGCGCCGCCGACGAGCAGCGGCCTGCCGCCGGCCTCGCGCAGCGCGGCGAGGAGCCGCTCCAGCCCGCGTGGCAGCTCGAGGCGCACCGCGGCAGCCTAGCACCCCGAAAGCGCCTGGAAAGCGCGCGCTTGACAGCGTCTCACTGTACTAGTACATTGGTACAGATGAGCCCACGGCCCCAGAGCCCGCGCATCCGGGTCAACCCCGCGCTGCCGGTGCCGATCTGGAGCCAGATCGAGGACGGCGTGCGGCAGCTGGTCGCGGCGGGCGCGCTCGCTCCGGGGGAGGCGATGCCCTCGGTGCGCGACCTCGCGCGCGCCGAGCGCATCAACCCCAACACCGCCGCGAAGGCCTACCAGCGGCTGGTCGAGGCCGGTGTGCTCGAGACGCGGAGGGGCGAGGGCACGTTCGTGGCGGAGCGGCCGCCCGCGATGCCCGCCGCCGAGCGCGCCCGCACGTTGCGCGACGGAGCGCTGCGCTACGCGTCGCTGGCCGTGAACCTCGGCGCGAGTCGCGCCGAGGCCGCGACCGTGCTGTCCACGGCCTGGCCGGACGGGGACGACAAGGGAGGTCGAAGGTGAGCACGCAGGCGACGAGCGAGGCCGCGCCGCGGACGACGTCGAGCGCTGTCGTGGAGCTGCGGGGACTGACCGTGCGCTACGGGCGCCGTCTGGTCCTCGACGACGTCTCGCTGTCGGTTGCGCGGGGGTCCGTGTACGCGCTCCTCGGCCGCAACGGCGTCGGCAAGAGCTCGCTCCTGCGCTGCCTGCTCGGGCAGCAGCGACCGAGCGCCGGCGAGGCGCGCCTCTTCGGCCAGGACGCCTGGCGCTCCCGCCAGGCGCTCATGGAGCGCGTCGGCTACGTGCCCGAGGAGCCGGACGCGCCGCCGGAGCTCAGCGCCCGCGAGCTCGTTCTCTTCTGCGGCCGGTTGAACGTGCGCTGGGACGAAGCCGCCGTGGTCGGTCGGCTCGAGCGCTTCCAGGTGCCGCTGCAGACCGCGTTCCAGCGGCTGTCGAAGGGCCAGAAAGGGGCGGTGATGCTGGCGCTCGCGCTCGGGCACGACCCGGAGCTGCTGCTGCTGGACGATCCGACGCTGGGGCTCGACGTCGTCGCGCGACGCGCCGTCTTCGGCGAGCTGATCGGCGAGCTGGCCGACCGCAACACGACCGTGCTCGTCACCACGCACGACCTCGCGGGGGTCGAGGGCGTCGTCGACCGCATCGGGATCCTGCACGCGAGCCGTCTCGCGCTCGAAGGCGAACTCGAGACGCTCAAGGCCGAACACGGCGGCTCGCTCGAGGAGATCTTCGCTGCGGTGGCCGGCGATCGGGCCGGCGACGCCTCGCGGCAGGGCGTCGCGGCGGGAGCGCGGGCGTGAGGGCGCTCCTGGCCATCACGGCGCGCGAGCTGCGCGAGCGCTGGACGCTGCCGCTCGCGATGTTCGTGTGGGGCTTCGCTCTCCTCTTCCTCGTCCGCTACGTGGACGTGACCGCGCGGCCGCTCGCGACGATGGCTGCGGTGGCGGGCGCCTGGGGAATCGCGCTGCTGATGGGCGGGTCCGTGATCGCGCGCGACCTCGCCGACGGCCGGCTCGCGTTCTTCTTCGCGCGTCCCGTGCCGTGGTGGTCGATCGCCGGCGGCAAGTTGCTCGCGGCCTTCCTGATGTCGGTCGCGGCCCCGATCGCGGGCCTGCTGCCGGCGGTGATCTTCGACTGGAACCCGGCGAAGGACGCCGAAGGCCTCGGCCAGCTGGTGACCGGCGGCGGCCTCGCCCTGCTGCTGGCGCTGCTGCTGGCGCTCGTCTGCTTCGGGCACGTGGCGAGCGTCGTCTACCGCGCGCGCTCGACGTGGGCGGCGATCGACTTCGTGCTCGTCGGCGCCTGTGTCTGGGGAGGCGTCTGGCTCTTCTACGCGTTCAAGCGGCTCGGGATCGTGCTGAGCGGCCCGCCGGCGAGTACGTGGTCCGTCGTGCCGCTGCTGCTGCTGGTCGCGGCCGTGCCGCTCTCGGCGGCGGTCGCGCAGGTGGCGGCCGGCCGCAGCGACCTGCGGCGCGGGCACAAGGCGCTCTCGCTCACGTTCTGGAGCGGAGTGCTCGTCTGGCTCGCCGTGCTCGCCGGGCTGCTGCTGCGCGAGCGCGCCGTGACGCCGGCCGCGCTCGCCGACCGCGGCGTCACGGCCGCTTCCCCCGACGGCCGGCTCATCAGCCTCGTGGGCAGCCGTCGCGGCGCCTATGCCGCGTTCGTCCTCGACACCGTCACGGGCCGGTCGCTGCGGCTCGGGCTCGGGAGCCGGCCGGCCTTCTCCGGCGATGGCCGCTTCGCCGCCTGGGTGGAGGAGGCGCCTTTCTGGCGTCACGATCGCGCCACCGA
This sequence comes from uncultured Acidobacteriota bacterium, assembly GCA_963740655.1. Lineage (GTDB taxonomy): Bacteria > Acidobacteriota > Vicinamibacteria > Fen-336 > Fen-336 > DATBSL01. The sequence goes on along the minus strand of CAVUFF010000004.1, from coordinate 47,483 downwards.
GGTCCAGCTCGCCCGGCCCGCGGACGGAGGCATCGCGACCGAGACCGTGGAGCTCGCCACGCGGCTGCCGGCCGGAGACATCCACGGGCTCGCGCTGTCGCCGCGAGCCGACCGGCTGGCCGTGGTCCAGAACACGACGCTGTCGGTCTACGAGATCCCCTCGGGCCGCGCGCTCAGCAGCACGGCCGCCGCCGACGGAGACTGGATGGCGGCCGCGTTCCTGGAGGACGGCCAGCTGCGGGCGTTCCGTCGCGTGCGAACGGCCCTGGGAGCGCCCGGCCAGGGCGTCGTGCCGGGGCGCGTCGAGGTCGTCTCGCTCACCGGCGGCGTGCCCGACAGCGCGACGCGCCTCGACGCCGTGGGACTCGCCTTCCTGAGCTCACCGGCCGACGGAGACCTCGTCCTGCTGCACGAGCCTCTGGCGCCCAGCGTCTTCTCGCTGCACGATCCGCGGACCGGCCGGCGGCTGCGGACCTTCTCCGGCGAGGGCGGCTTCCAGGTCGCGAGCGCCCGCCTGCTCGAGGACGGCGGCGTCGCGCTCATCGAGACCCTGGCGCCGTCGCGGAGGCTGCGCCTCGCGCGCGAAGGCCAGCCCGACCGGCTGGCCGAGCTGCCCCAGGGCTCGGCGCTGATCAGCGCGGGCCCGCCGGGCCTCCTGGCCGTCGGACGCTTCGAGCTCTCGCGTGTCGGCCGCGCCGGCGAGACGCTCTTCTTCTCGACGGACACGGCCGAGCCGCGCGGGGGCGAGCCGGGCCTGCTTCCGGCGTTCGACTGGGGCTTCGGCTGGGCGGCCGGCCAGTCGCGCCGCAGCCCGGCGAGCGCGCAGCTCTTCTTGTCCGACGCCGGAGAGCTGGTGCGGCTCGATCCGTCGACGCGCGAGCGCCGCGTCCTGCTCCCGGCACCGCCCGCGCAGCACTGACAGGCGACGCTCAGACGAGCCCGCGCTCGAGAGCCTGGACCATGACCTCGAGCGCGCGGCCCGAGGCCTCGCCGACCAGCTCGACGAGCGGTCCCGTCTCGAGCGCGACGGCCGCTTCGAGCGCGGCCTGGAGCCGCGGCGCGTCGCCCTTCACGAGGATCGGCGGCGAGAGCCCGGCCTGCGCCATGAGGTGCGACGCGGCCAGCCGCGCCACGCGACCGTTGGCGGCGGCGAAAGGCCGGATCTCGACGATGCGCGCGAGCGCGAGCGCGGCCCTCGGCGCGGGTCCGAGCGCCGCTCCCCCTTCCGCTGCCAGCCAGAGCGCGAGCTCGGACAGCCGACCCTCGATGAGCTCCGCCGGGGCGCCTCTTTGCACCCCGCCGTCGTCGGCGCCGGTCCGGAAGCCGGCCGACCCGACGACCGCCTCGTGCCAGGCCCGGATCGCTTCGGCGCTCACGGGCGATTCGCGCGCTACGGCCTCTCGGCCGCGCCGCAGCGCCGCGAGCTCCCGCGGCTCCGTCGGCGTGCCGCGCGCGGCGCGCGCCGCCTCCCAGGAAACCGGGATGCCCGCGAGCTCGAGGCTGCCGACCACGAGCGCGTCCTCCACGAGCGCGGCGAGCCGCGCGTCGTCCCTCGCCACGCCGCGTTCGGCGAGCAGGCGCGCGAGGCGCCGCTCCCGGACGGCGACGCTCGGCTCCAGGCGCAGGCCCATCTGCCCCAATTTTCGCCGCTCTTGGAACTCTGATCTAATGGCGACTGGGAGCCGTAGCCGAAAAGGGGTGTCCCGTGCGGTACAAGACCGCCGCCGTCGTCGCCTGCGTCGCCCTGTGCGCGGGCGGCTCGACGCTCGCGCGAGCCGATGACCACAAGAACGACGACGCCAAGAAGGGCGGGGGCAAGCGGCCGGCGATGGAGCTGCGCTCCTCGCCGCGCTTCGCCTTCTCTCCCGCGAACGTCCTCTTCACCGCCGAGCTCAAGGGCGGCGATGACGTCGAGGAGCTCTACTGCCCCGAGGTCGAGTGGGAGTGGGGCGACGGCGGCAAGAGCGTGAAGGAAGGCGACTGCGACCCGTGGACGGAAGGCGCCAAGATCGAGCGGCGCTTCACCGCGAACCACACCTTCCAGTTCGCGGGCGTCTATCGCGTGAAGGCCACGCTGCGGAAGACCGGCAAGCAGCTCCTGTCGCAGACCATGACGCTCACGATCCGCGCGGGGCTCGGGGACACGAGCCCGGATCCGGGAGACTAGCCCCCAGCCGACATGCTGTCGAGGAACTCCTTGTTGCCTTTCGACTTGGAGAGGCGCTCGATCAGGAGCTCCATCGCCTCGACCGAGGAGAGCGCCGACAGCACCTTGCGCAGGATCCAGGCGCGGTTGAGCTCGGCGGCCGGCACCAGCAGCTCCTCCTTGCGCGTGCCCGAGCGGTTGATGTCGAGCGAGGGGAAGATGCGCTTGTCGGTGAGCTTCCGGTCGAGCACGATCTCGGCGTTGCCGGTGCCCTTGAACTCCTCGAAGATCACCTCGTCCATGCGCGAGCCGGTCTCGACGAGCGCCGTCGCGATGATCGTCAGGCTGCCGCCCTCTTCGACGTTGCGCGCCGCGCCGAAGAAGCGCTTGGGGCGCTGCAGCGCGTTCGAGTCGACGCCGCCCGAGAGCACCTTGCCCGAGGGCGGCACGATCGTGTTGTAGGCGCGCGCGAGGCGCGTGATCGAGTCGAGCAGGATCACGACGTCCTTCTTGTGCTCGACCAGCCGCTTCGCTTTCTCGAGCACCATCTCGGCCACCTGCACGTGGCGGTCGGCCGGCTCGTCGAAGGTCGAGGAGATCACCTCGCCGTGGACCGAGCGCTGCATGTCGGTCACTTCCTCGGGCCGCTCGTCGATCAGCAGCACGATCAGCACCACCTCGGGGTGGTTGGTGGTGATCGCGTTCGCGATCGCCTGCAGGATCATGGTCTTGCCGGTGCGCGGCGCGGCGACGATCAGCGCGCGCTGGCCCTTGCCGAGCGGGGCCAAGAGGTCCATGACGCGCGTCGTCAGCTGTTCCGGCGTCGTCTCGAGCCGGATCCGTTCCTGCGGGTAGAGCGGCGTCAGGTTGTCGAAGAAGATCTTCTCCTTCGCGCGGTCGGGCGGCTCGAAGTTGACGGCGTCGACCTTGATGAGCGCGAAGTAGCGCTCGTCCTCCTTGGGCGGGCGGATCTGGCCGCTGATGGTGTCGCCGGTCCTGAGGTCGAACTTGCGGATCTGCGAGGGCGAGACGTAGATGTCGTCGGGGCCCGGCAGGTAGCAGTACTCCGGCGCGCGCAGGAAGCCGAAGCCGTCGGGCAGGATCTCGAGCACACCCTCGGAGAAGATCAGCCCTTCCTTCTCCGCCTGGGCGCGCAGGATCTGGAACACCAGCTCCTGCTTCTTCATCGAGGTGGCGCCGGTGATCTCGAGCTCCTTCGCGACCTCGATCAGCTTCTGGATCCCCATCTCCTTGAGGACCGCGAGGTCGAGGCGGTGCGAGTCGTCGCCCTCGGCCTCCTCGCTCGAGGCGTTCGCGACGGGCTTCGGCTCGTAGGGCTCGTCGTCGGCGACGTCACGCTGCGGCAGCCGCGGCTTGCGCGGCTCGCCGCCGCCCTTCGGCCCGCGCCCGCGGCGGTGGCCTTCGCGGCGTGCGCCGCGGTGGTCGCGAGGCCCGTCGCCGCGCCCGCCTTCCGGCCGTGGCCCGCCGCTGCGCGCCTCGGGCGGCGCGGCCGGCGCGGGAGCCGTGGCCGCGGCGACCGGAGCGGCGTCGCTCCTTCCCTCCTCGGGAGGCGGAGTGGACGACGGATCGTCGTTGGCCATTTGCGGTCTACCTGGCGGACACGGAATGGGGAGACGCGGGCGACCTCACCCGCACTGGGATGGCCAACGATAGTGGAGGACGCGCGCGGCTGTCAACCGCTGCCCGCGCGGCGCGCGGCCGCGGCGCGCTGGTCAGTCGCCCGAAGCGTGCCCGTCCGGGTGCGTGCAGCCGGGGAAGCCGGTGTGGACCATCTGGCCGGTCCAGCCCAGCTCCTTCATGCCCTTCTCGGAGCTGTAGTACGCCGTCGCGATCCGGTCCTTGACGAGCTCGAAGCGGTCCCGCAGCGTCGGCGGGACCTTCGGCGGCGGCGGGACGAGCACGGGCTCGCCCGGCTTCCAGTAACGCGGCGTGCGCGAGCGGTCCCCCGTCGCTGCCGCCGTCAGGAGCTCGTTCTGCTGCGCCTTGTCGAGCGAGAGCCACGACTTGCCGTAGCGGCGCAGCGCCTCGCCCTGGATCGCGCCCAGCGCCGCGAGGAAATCGCGCTGGTGCTCGTGCGTGTCGACGGCGAGCAGCTGGTCCACGAAGGCTGCGACGCCGGCCTCGGTCGAGCCCGGAACGATCGCCTCGGCGAGCGACTTCAGGAGCTCGAGCTCGCCTTTGTCGAGGAGCGTGGGCAGCGCCGCCGCAGTCGGCTCGGCGGCGCTGGCCGCGGCCGGCGCGGCCCCGTGGGCGTGCGCCTCTGCCTCGCCCGCGACGAGCGCCGGTGCCGCGAGCCCCGCGCCGACACCGCCGGCGATCACCTGCAGCACCTGGCGGCGGCCCGGAGTCGGTCGGGTTCTGTCGGCCATGCGTCGCCTCGCTCTCGAAGCTCAGACTTCGGCCTGACGCTAGCACCAGCCCTGGCGCGCTGCAAACCGCGTCAGGGCGGGGCGGGAGCCTCGCGCCCGCTGCGACGCGCTTCGAGCGTACGCACCGCCTCCCGCTCGCGCGCGGCGTCGGTGTCCCGTCCCGCGCGTGCGTAGGCGTTCGCGAGGGCCCAGTGGATCTCGGCGATTCCCGGCTCGAGCTGCGCCGCGAGCTCGAGCTCGCGCAAGCCGCGCTCGACGTGGATACCCTGCGGCCCGCAGAGCGGCTCCGTCTTCGGATCCCAGACCACGTAGTTGGAGACGAACAGGTCGAGGTCGCCGTCCTTGTCGTAGTCGAAGAAGGCGGCCGCCACCGACCAGAGCGCGCCGTAGTCGGGGTCGGACCGGCGCAGGCCCGCTTTCGCGCTCACGTCCTCGAACGTGCCGTCGCCGCGGTTCCGGTAGAGGATGTTCTCCCGCAGCCCCGCCACGAAGAGGTCGGCGAAGCCGTCGTCGTCGAAGTCGCCGGTGGCGACGCCGAGGTCTAAGCCTCGGCCCTTGAGCCCGGCTTTCTCGGTCACGTCCTCGAACTTCCAGTCGCCGAGGTTGTGGTAGAGCCGGTTCCAGTAGACGGGCTCGGACTTGTCGAGCTCGGGCATCCGCGCGCCGTTCGTCAGGAAGACGTCGAGCCGCCCGTCGTCGTCGTAGTCGAAGAGCGCGATGCCGGCCACCATCGTCTCGGGCTGGTGGCGGTGCGCCGAGCGGCCCGAGTTCGTGACGAAGTCGATCCCGCTGCCCTTGACGAGCTCGAACACGATCGGGTCGAAGCGGTCGGCTGGCGCGGGTGCGGCAGCAGGTGCGGCAGCGGCCGCCGCGGCGGCGAGCAGCGAGGCGGTGAGCATCGAAGAGAGAGACGGCCAAGGTACCACCGATTGACCCCCGCGGGATCGGCTGCTAGCGTCAGCACGATCCGACGGGCAGCAGCACCCGATCGGTTCGTGGCGGGCAGCGAGGAGGCGGCTTGGCGAGCAAGACGGAAATGAGCTACGACGTGCTGGTGGTCGGCTCCGGCGCCTCCGGCGGCTGGGCCGCCAAGCGCCTCGCCGAAGCCGGCGTCAAGGTCGCGCTCGTCGACGCGGGTCGGCCGCTGCGCGTCACGGACCTGAACGAGCACGGCTCGGGCCTCGAGCTCCCCTACCGTGGCCAGTCGTCGGAGGTCGTGCGCCGGACGCGGCCGGTCCAGAAGGACTGCTACGCCTGCACCGAGCGCAACTACGAGTGGTTCGCGAACGACCTCGAGGAGCCCTACACCACCGCCAGCGGCAAGCCGTTCAGCTGGCAGGGACGCATGCGCGTCACGGGCGGGCGCACCGTCGTCTGGGGACGGCAGAGCTACCGGATGGGCGACCTCGACTTCAAGGCCGCCTCGCACGACGGCTTCGGCGTCGACTGGCCTCTCTCCTACGCCGATCTCGCGCCCTACTACGACCAGGTCGAGGACTACGTCGGGATCTCGGGTCTGGCCGAGGGACTCTACGAGCTGCCCGACAGCCGCTTCCACCCCGCGATGCCGTTCAAGTGCGGCGAGCGGCGGCTGCGCGAGCGCGTCAAGAGCAAGCTCGGCTGGACGGTGACGATCGGGCGCGTCGCCAACCTCACGCGCACTCTCAACGGCCGCGCGCCCTGCCACTACTGCGGGCCGTGCTACTGGGGCTGCGTCACCAACTCGTACTTCAACTCGGCGTTCACCACGGTGGCCGACGCGCTCGCGAGCGGCAACTGCACCCACGTGCCGAACGCGATGGTCTACAAGGTGCTGACCGACCGCGACACGAACCGCGCGACCGGCCTGCTGTACGTGGACCGCGTCACGCGCGAGGCGAAGGAGATCCGCGGCCGCGTGGTGATCCTGTGCGCGCAGGCGCTCGAGTCGGCGCGCATCCTGCTCAACTCGAAGAACGAGCAGAACCCCGGCGGCCTCGGCAACTCGAGCGGCGCGCTCGGCCACTACCTGATGGACCACCTCTGGGTCGCGGGCGGTGCCTCGGGCGAGTTCCCGGGGCTCGAGGAGAAGCCCTCGCTCGACGGGCCCAACCGCCCGACCGGCATCTACGTCGTCCGCTTCCGCAATACCAAGGACGGGCCGAAGTGGAAGGACTTCCTGCGCGGCTACGGCTTCCAGGGCGGCCAGGGCACGGGCTTCAGCTTCGAGGCGCCCGGCTTCGGCGACGCGTACAAGAGTGCGGTCAGGAACCCGTGACTCGTCCGTGCGGCTCGTGGGCTTCGGCGAGTGCCTGCCGTACTTCGAGAACTACGTCGAGATCGACCCGTCGGGGCAGGCCGACGTCTACGGCATCCCGGTCCTGAAGATCAACATGGGCTGGGGCGACAACGAGCGCAAGATGATCCCCGACATGGCGGTCTCGGCCGCCGAGATGATGGACGCCGCCGGCGCCAGGAACATCGAGCCGTTCGCCTTCAACGACCGCGTCCCCGGTTTCGGCATCCACGAGCTCGGCGTCGCGCGCATGGGCAACGACAAGAAGACCTCGGTGCTCAACCAGTACCAGCAGGCGCACGACGTCAAGAACCTGTTCGTGATGGACGGCGCCGGCTTCACCTCGGGCGCCTGCCAGAACCCGACCCTCACGATCATGGCCCTCACCGTCCGCTCCAGCGACTACGTGCTAGCCGAGATGAAACGCGGCAACCTGTAGTCCGTTCGCCCACAGGCCGTCCGCGGTACCAGGGTTCGGGGCGACGGAGTCCCCCCATCTCAAAGACGGAAGCAACAAGCCCTGCCGTTCCCTCCCCCTCCAAGAGCGGTCATTGAGGAGTGACGGGCCTGCTGGTCTCAGCCCTCCCCCTTCAAGGGCGGTCATTGAAGAGTCGCGAGCCTACCGCTCTCTGTCCCTTCGACAGCGGTCAGCGAATCCGGAGCCGATCGATGGCTTTCGAGTGAGGCCGTCGAGAAGCCGCGCCTGAGCCAGCGGCTCCCCGGGCCTGACCCCGTCAGGAGCCTCGACTGGTGCTGCAAGCAGCCGGAGAGTACACGGGCATGGGTCAGCCTGCCGCTCTCACCGATTTTCCTGGCGCCCCCCTTGACAGATTCGGGAGCGACCTCCGGCGCTCTTTGGATCGCCTTGCTGAATGCTCCTGTGACGCACGCGCGCGCCACCCGCGCCGCGTGGTCGCCGCGAGATCCGCGCGAGTCGAGCCGCCGTCACTCCGATCGCGTCGCGACTTCCCGCGAAGCGGCGAAGCGGCCGCCTATATTGGAGGCATGGACTCCGAACTCACTCGCGCGCTTTACGCCGTGCCCGACGACGAGCTGCTCCGTCGGCTCTCCGACCTCGTCTCCCGTTCCCGGCGAGTCGAGGCCGACCTCGTCGCCCACATCGGCGAGGTCGACGCGCGAAGACTCTTCGCCCGTCAGGCGTTCCCGTCCATGTTTGCCTACTGCACCGAAAGCCTTCACCTTTCGGAAGCCGAAGCCTATCGCCGCATCACCGTCGCTCGCGCGGCTCGTACGCACCCGCAGGTCCTCGAGGCACTACGAGCCGGCCGGCTCCACCTGAGCGGCCTGGCGAGGCTCGTGCCGCTCCTGACCGCGGACAACGCCGCCGTACTCATCGAGCGGGCAAAACATCTCACGACGCGGCAGGTCGAGAGTCTCGTCGCCGAGCTCGCGCCCCGGCCGGATGTGCCCGCAACGATGCGGAAGCTCCCGCAGAGCCGCCCGGTGGCGGGCGCCTCGGCGGCCTCACCCGGTGGACTCGTCGCGGAACGAGTCGCGGCGCTCCCTGCGGCGGTCCCGCCCGCTGAACTCGTCGCGCGACGCGTCGGGAGCCGAACGACCGTCGTCGCGCCGCTGGCTCCCGCGCGCTACAAGGTGCAGTTCACCGCCAGCGCCGAGCTGCACGACAAGCTCCAGCGGCTCACCGCGCTCCTGCGGACGCAGGTCCCCGACGGCGATCTGGCTGCCGTCATCGAACGGGCCGTCACGGAGAAGCTGGAGCGGCTCGAGATACTCGGCGCACAACCGCCTGCTGGCCGAGCATGACTATGGCCAGGCAGCGATCCGCCGCCGACTTCGTGACCCCAAGGCTTCGGAATCTCCAGCGAGGAGCGACTGAGGGCCAGGAGCTGCCGGCCCGTGCCGGGCAAGCCGCTGCCAGGAGAATGGCCCAGGCCTACTCAAGGCGCGTACCGCTTGGGCGGCTCGCTGGTCGCCTCGATGTCGTTCGCCTCGAGCCAGGCGCGGATCACCGCGGCCATGCGCGCGTTGCGGCAGGCGAGCCAGCGCTGGCGGTCCTCGGGGAAGTAGCCGAGGGCGTCCTCGAAGCGCAGGTCGGGGGCCGGCTGCTCGAGCGCCGCCGCCAGCATGTCGCGCGGCCAGCCGTCCTCGAGCGTCTGCACGAAGCTGCGCATCCAGTGCTGCTCGGTCTGCGGCGGCACCGGCAGCACGGGGACGAGGCGCTGCGCGGCGAGCCCCTCGTCGAGCTCCTGATCCGAGAAGGCGTGGTCGTTGCTCCAGCCGCGCGTGACGTAGACGACGTCGCCTGTGCGCGTGTCGAGGAAGGCCTCCGACTCGCGCGAGCGGCGCGTGAGCGCCCGCTCGAGGCCGTCCCAGTCGATCGCGACTCCGCGCGTCGTCGTCTCCCTTCCCGGCGGCGGGCGGCGGCTTCCTAGAACGCCATCTTCCTGAGCTCCGGCGCCACCCGCAGCGGCGCGCCGGTCGCCTGCTTCACCGCCTCGAGCGTCGTGTCGGGCGCGAGCTCGCTGAGCACGAGCCCGTCCTTCGTCACCTGGATCACCGCCATCTCGGTCACGATCAGGTCCACGCAGCGCCGGCCGGTGAGCGGCAGCGTGCACTGCGTCAGGATCTTGGGCGTGCCGTCCCTGGCGGCGTGCTCCATCGTCACCACCACGCGCCGCGCGCCCGCGACGAGGTCCATCGCACCGCCCATCCCCTTCACCATCTTGCCGGGGATCGTCCAGTTCGCGAGGTTGCCCTCCTGGTCGACCTGCAGCGCCCCGAGGATCGTGAGGTCGACGTGGCCGCCGCGCACCATCCCGAACGACTCGGCGCTCGAGAAGTAGGAGGTCCCCGGCAGCTCGGTGACCGTCTCCTTGCCGGCGTTGATCAGGTCGGGATCCTCCTGGCCCGGCTCCGGGTAGGGGCCGACGCCCAGCATGCCGTTCTCGGAGTGGAGCACGATCGACACTCCAGCCGGCACGTAGTTCGAGGCGAGCGTCGGCATCCCGATCCCGAGGTTCACGTAGAAGCCGTCCTTCATCTCGAGCGCGGCGCGGCGCACGATGCGCACGCGCTTGGGGTCGGTCTCCGTCTGGCCCGAGCCGCGCAGCGTGCGCTTCTCGATCCGCTTCTCGTAGCGCGAGCCCTGGAAGAGGCGCTTCACGAATATCCCGGGCACGTGCACCGCGTCCGGGTCGATGGCACCGGCGGGCACCAGCTCCTCGACCTCGGCGATCGCGACCCTGGCCGCCTGGCACATCATCGGCGCGAAGTTGCGGGTCGTGCGCCGGAAGACGAGGTTGCCGGCGCTGTCGCCCTTCCAGGCCTTCACGAACGCGTAGTCGGCGACGAGCGCCGTCTCGAGGACGTACGGCCGGCCCGCGAACCAGCGCACCTCCTTGCCCTCGGCGACGAGTGTCCCGTAGCCGGCGGGCGTGAAGAACGCGGGGATTCCGGCGCCGCCGGCGCGCATCCGCTCGGAGAAGGTGCCCTGCGGGTTGAGCTCCACCTCGACGGCGCCGTCGAGGAACATCTTCTCGAACACCTTGTTCTCGCCCACGTAGGTCGAGACCATCTTCTTGACCTGCCCGTTCTGCAGCAGGAACGTGATGCCGAAGTCGTTGACGCCGGCGTTGTTCGACATCACGGTAAGGCCCTTGGCCCCCTGGTCGCGCAGCGCCTGGATCAGGTTCTCGGGGATGCCGCAGAGCCCGAAGCCCGAGACCATGATCGAAGCGCCGTCCGGGACGTCGCGCACGGCCAAAGCCGCGCTCGCCACCACCTTGTTCATGGGCTCTCCCCGGGCGTCGGCCCGGTCGGGTCGATGATAGCAGGGGCGATGACCGCCCCCGGTCAGGGGGTAGGGGCCGTTTGCGCGCGCGGAGGGGCGGCGCTCGGACTCGCGCTCGGCGCCGGACGCGGCGTCGGCGCGGGCACGGGCGCGCCGCCTTGTCCGAGGCGAACGCCCAGCCGCAGCGCGAGCGCGCGGGCCCGCGTCGCGACGTCCTGGCCGAGCGCCACCGCCTGCGGCAGCTCGCCGCGCTCCTGCGTCGCGCTCGCCTCCTTCCAGGCCGTGCCGAGCGACTCGAGCTCGTCGCGCGCCGCGGCGAGCCGCTCGCTCGGGCTGCCGTCCGAGGGCCGGAGCGCCTCCAGCCGCATGCCGATCGCCTCGAAGAAGAGCGGCATGCGCGTCGCGAGCTCGCTCCAGGCCGAGGCCGCATGCTGCTTGCGCTTCGCGGCCTCGTGCGCCGCGGCGGCGATCCGGTCCGGCAGCAGCTGCGACGCCCGCAGCGCGTCGGTGTAGCGGCCCGCGTCGAAGCTCGCGTGAGCGTCCTGGAGCGCCTGGCGGGTCGCCTGGAACTCCTCGGGGTCGTACGCCGCGACCTCCGGCGCCGCGGCGAACGCGTTGTCGGCCGCCGCGAGCGCCTCCTCGGCAGCGCCCCGGTTGCACGCCGCCGTGGCGAATAGCACGAGGGCGAGAACCACGAGCGTACGCGAGCGCGCCAGGAGGCGGGCGGGCCTCATCGCCTCAAGCCGCCCGCGGCGGCAGGTTGAGCAGCATCACGGCGAGCGGGACGCACGCAGCGGCGAGCGGCCAGGGCACGGGGCTCACGATGAGGGCCGCGGCCGCGAACACCACGGCGCTCTCGAGTACGCCGAAGAACACGATCGTCAGCTGCAGCCGCGCCGCGAGCGCGTCGGGCGCCTCTGCGGGGCCGGGCGCGGGTGCCACGAGCCCCTTCCGCCGCACCGCCGTCGCGACGAGCGGCGCGAGCGCCGCCCAGGCGACCGCCATCCACGAGATCACCTCGAGTTCGCCCGACCCCCCGGCCAGGGGCCGGTTCACGTGCACCACCGCGGCGACTCCGAGGATCGCCGCGCCGCTGCCGAGGAGCGCGCGCGGCACCGCATAGAGCGCGGCGCGCGGATCCGGGGCTCCTCTAGGGCTCACGGCCGCCTCCTCGCGATCGCGCGCGCCAGCGCGCCGAGGGCCCGGCCGACCTCCACGCGGTTGGCGGCGAGGATGTCGTGCCACAGCGCCCGCGGGCTCCGCGCGAGCCGCGTCATGCCGCGGAAGCCGGGACCGGCGTGGCGCAGGTAGCGCCGCGCCACCGCGTCCCGACGCGCCGAGTCGAAGAGCGCCCAGGCCACGACCTGCGGGGCGTGGCTCAGGAAGGCCATCGCGCGGTCGTGCGCGGCGGCGTCGGTCCTGACGGGACGCGCCCCGGCGTCCTCGACGAGCGTCCGCACCAGGCGGTTGGCGCGGCGGTCGCGCGAGGGCACCAGCCACCAGGCGGCGCCCTCGAAGAGCTCGGCCCTGGAGGCCGAGAAGCCGCGCTTCTCCGTGCCCGCCATCGGATGTCCGCCGACGAAGCCGCGCAGCCCGAGCCGCGCGGCCTCGCCCACGATCTCGCGCTTGACGCTCGAGACATCGGTCAGCACCAGCTCGGGCGGCGCCACGCGGGCGAGCCGACGCAGCAGCCGCAGGTTCGTGGCCGGCGGCGCCGCGAGCACCACCAGCTCGCTCTTCACGGCCGCTTCCGCGCGCGTGGCGCCGTGCCGGATCGACCGCGTCCGCAGCGCGCGGCCCACGACCAGCGGCCAGTCGATGCCCGTCACGCGGTAGCCCCGGCGCGTGAGCGCGCGCGCGAGCGAGCCGCCCACGAGGCCGAGGCCGACGATCGCGACGCTCGGGCGGCGCAGGTCACTCCTCCCCGCGCAGCCGCGCCAAGAGCTCCGGCTCGCGCCGCTGCAGCAGCCGCGCCGCGCCCGTCGCGGCCATGAAGTAGACGGCCGCGGCCCCGGCGAGCGCGAGCGGGAGCGTCGCCGCCCAGAGCCAGGGCTCGCCCAGCAGGTGCGGCAGCCAGACCAGGAAGGCGAAGGGACTCGAGGCCGCGAGCGCCGCCGCCATCGCGACGAGGCCCATCACCGCGGCGCCCAGGCCGCGAGTCCCCGAGCTGGGCGCATTCGGGTCGCGGCCGGCCGCGGCCACCGGCATCGGGAAGAGGATCGACAGGTAGTTGTCGGCGGCGCTCGCGAGCAGCTGCGTCAGGAGCACGAGCACGACGACGGGGAGCACGACGAGCGGACCGCCGAGCACCAGCCCGGCGAGGCCGAGCGCCGCGAGCACCGGCCCGCGCAGCACGACGAGCGCCAGGTTCTTGCCCGCCAGCACCCGCAGCCGGTCCACCGGAAAGCCGAGCAGCAGCCCAAGACCCTGCCGCTCGACCGCGAGCGCGTTCGCGCCGATCGCGCCGAGTCCCGCCATCTGCGCCACGGCGAAGAGCTGGCCCGGGCCCGCTCCGCCGGGGGCGCCCTGGCCCAGCAGGAACAGCACGAGCAGCGGGCCGATCACGCCGCTGAGGCTCACCGCCTTGAGGCGCGGGTCGCGCCAGACGACGCGCAGCTCCTTCTCCACGAGCGCCCCGAGCGCGCCCGGGAGCCGAACGCGCGCGCGCCGGCCCGCGCCGGCCGTGCCCTCGCCGACGTCGAGCTCGCCGCGGTAGAGACGCTGCGCGACCAGCGTCGAGACGCCCACGCTGGCGGCGGCCGCGAGCGCGACGGCGGCGCAGAGGCCGGCGGCGAGCCCCCAGTCGCCGCGCCCGACGTGGACGGCCGCGCGCGCGCTCCACGCGAACGGCGACAACAGGAAGACGTCGTGCCGCAGCAGGGCGCCGAGCGCGCGCCGCGCCGCCGAGCCGCCGCGGCTCAGCATCAGCACCGGCGCCAGGCTGAGCGCCACGCCCACGCCGATCCCCAGGAACACGGCGCGGTCGTGCCAGCGGCGGTTCCGCGACAGCGCGTGCAGCAGCAGGCCCGTGGTCTGGCCGGCCGCGACCACGAGCAAGAGGCCGAGCGCGAGCGCCGCGAAGGCCGGCGGCGCGCCGAGCGGCCCGCCGAGCGCGTAGGCGAGCGCCGCGAGCGGCGGCAGCTGGGCCAGCACCAGCGGCTGCAGCAGGTTCGCAACCAGCGTCGACAGCACGAGCGTCGCGAGCGGCACGGGATAGGACATGAGCCGCGTCAGGTCGTGGCTCGCGGTGGCGGCGACGCCGGCGACGAGCGGCGACAGCGCCCAGCTCACGCCGAAGAAGGTCGCCGCCGCCGACAGCGCCGGCAGCAGCAGCGACGGCTCGGCGCGCGAGACGACGTTCACGAGCGCGAGCGCGGCGAGCGACGCGATTCCGGAGAAGAGCACGAGCGCCGGCAGCGCGACGAGCAGCCCCAGCGCGCGGCCGCGCGAGCCGAGCGCCGCGCGCGCATCGAGCCGGAAGCGGAGGGCGACGATCGCGATCAGCCGATCCACGACAGGTCCTCGCGCCGGACGTCGGCCGAGACGAGCTTCAGGAACACCTCTTCGAGCGTTGCCCGCCCGCCGAGCTCGCGCTGCGCGCGGATCTCGTCGAGCGAGCCCTGCGCGACGATCCGGCCGTGGTCGATCACGGCCACCTCGTCGCACAGGCGCTCGACCACGTCGAGCACGTGCGAGGTGAAGAAGAGCGTCACGCCGCGCGCCGTCAGCCGGCGCAGCAGGTCGGTCACCACGCGGCCCGAGACCGGGTCGATGCCGTTCAACGGCTCGTCGAGGAACAGCACCGCGGGCCCGTGCACGAGCGCACAGGCGAGCGCGAGCTTCTTGCGCATGCCGAGCGAGTAGTCGACCACCAGCTTGCCGCGCTCGTCGGCCAGCGACAGGAACTCGAGGAGCTCCTGCGCGCGCCGCCGCGCCTCGGCCGCGGAGAGGCCGTGCATGCGCGCGGCGAACAGCAGGTGCTCCTCGCCGGTCAGCCGCTCGTAGAGCGGCAGCTCCTCCGTGAGCACGCCGATCCGGCGCTTGATCGCGAGCAGGTCGCCGCCCAGCGGCAGGCCCTCGATCCAGGCCTCGCCGGCGCTCGGGCGCAGCAGCCCGGTGAGCATGCGGATCGTGGTGCTCTTGCCGGCGCCGTTCGGGCCCAGGAAGCCGAAGAAGCGCCCGCGCGCCACGCGGAACGACACGTGGTCGACGGCCTTCTGCTTGCGGAAGACGCGCGTCAGGCCCTCGACGACGATCGCATCCATCGCGGCAAGCGTAGCCGATTTGCACCTACAGCATCCCCTTGAGCCGCCCGTAGCCGGAGCGGCTCAGCGGCAGGCGGGTGCCGTCCGCGAGCACGACGGCCTTGGGCTCGCCGCCCTCGCTGTCGATGCGTGAGAGGCGGTCGAGGTTCAGCAGGTACGAGCGGTGGACGCGCACGAAGCGGGCCGGGTCGAGCGAGCCCTCGAGGTCGCTGAGCGTCTGCTGCTTCAGGTGCGCCTTGCCCTCGGCATGCAGGCTCACGTAGTCGTCCTGCGCTTCGGCGTAGTCGAGCTTCTCGGCCGGGATCACGTGGACCCGCGCGCCGTTGCGCACGACGATGCGGTTCACGAACTGCCCCGCGGGGCGCGCCGCCGCCACGAGCCCCGCCACGGGCGGCGGGCTCTCGCGCGGCGCGACGCGCTGGCGGGCGCGCTCGAGCGCCTTCGCCACCCGCTCGGGCGACACCGGCTTCAGCACGTAGTCGACCGCGTGCACGTCGAAGGCCTTGATCGCGTGCTCGTCGAACGCCGTGACGAAGACGACCGCCACGTCGCGGCCCAAGAGCTCCAGCACCTCGAAGCCGTTGAGCTTCGGCATCTGCACGTCGAGGAACAGCAGGTCGGGAGAGAGGTCGTTCACGGCCTTCACGGCCTCGAAGCCGTTCTTGCACTCGCCGACGATCTCGATCCCGCCGGCCTTCTCCAGGTACTCGCGCAGCACCGCCCGCGCGGGCTCCTCGTCGTCCACGATCACGACGCGCAGCGGCCCGCTCGGCGCGGGTCGGGCCTCCGAACGCAGCGCACGGGCCGCCGGCTTTGCGTCCGCCGCGGACGGCGACGCCACCAGCCGGCGACGCGCCTCGCGCAGGTCGGCGACGAGCTCGCTCGCGCTGGCGTAGCGGTCGGCCGGCGCCTTGGCCAGGCAGCGGTCGAGCACCCGCTGCAGCACCGGCAGCGACGGCCCGAGCCCGGCCTCAGGCAGGCGCGGCGCCGGCTCCTTGAGCACGGCGTGCAGGGTCTCGACACCGGTCTCGCGCCGGAAGGCGGGCTCGCCCGCGAGCATCTCGTAGAGCAGCGCGCCGAAGGCGAAGACGTCGCTCCGCGCGTCGACCTCCCCGCCGCGCACCTGCTCCGGCGACATGTAGGCCGCCGTGCCGAGGATGCGCCCCGGATCGGTGTCGGCCCACTGCGGCGTGTCGGCGCCGCTCTCGAACGGCGGGCGCGGCCGCAGCAGCTTGGCGAGGCCGAAGTCGATGATCTTGGCGTGCCCCGACTCCGTCAGCATCACGTTCTTGGGCTTGAGGTCGCGGTGGACGATGCCGCGCGCGTGGGCCTCGACGAGGCCCTCGGCGACCTCGAGCGCGAGCTCGAGCGCCCGCTCCGGCTCGATCGGCGTCCCCGCGACGAGCGCCGCGAGCGGCCGCCCGCGCACCAGCTCCATCGCGATGAAGGTGACTCCCTCCGCCTCCGCGATCTCGTAGACGACCGCGACCGCCGGGTGCGCGAGCTTCGCGGCCGCGCGCGCCTCCTGCTCGAGGCGGCGGCCCTGCTCCGGGTCGCGCCCGGCGGCCGGGCCGAGCACCTTGAGCGCCACCTCGCGCCCGAGCGTCGTGTCGAGAGCGCGGTAGACCACTCCGACGCCGCCGCGGCCGATCTCCTCGAGCACCTGGTAGTGAGAGAGGGTTTTTCCGATCATTCCCGAAGACCTACGGGATTCTAGGCCGAAAGACACCGTGACCCGCCGGTCGCGGCCGGAGACTGGCCGATAAGCACCTTCCGGAAGACCCTGTTCTGCCGTAGGTTATGGGCGGAGGCGGACGATGAACCCGACGCTCAACCCCGAAGAGACGACAGGCGACGTCAAGGTGACTCCCCGCCTGGTGGTTGGGCTGCTCGTGATGTTCGCGGGTCTCCTGCTCGCGCTCGACAGTCTCGGCTTCGTCGAAGCCGGAAACGTGTTCCGCTTCTGGCCACTGCTGCTGATCGCTGTCGGCGTCGCCAAGTGGTTCTCCCCGGTGCCGCAGCACATGTCGGCCTTCATCTGGATCGTGGCCGGCGTGGCGTTCCAGCTCGTGGCGCTCGGCCGCATGTCGTTCGGCGGCGTATGGGCGGCGCTCCTGTTCCTGATCGGCGCCAACATCGCCTGGAAGGCGCTGCGACCGCGGCCGCTGCCGGGAGATGCCGCCTCGGTGATCGACCTCATGCAGTTCCTGGGCGGCACCAAGACGGTGGTCACCACACAGGACTTCAAGGGCGGACAAGCGACGGCGGTGATGGGCGGCTGCGAGATCGACCTGCGCCACGCGTCGATGCCCGAGGGCCGCGCAGCCGTGATCGACACCTTCGCCTTCTGGGGCGGCATCGAGATCCGGGTGCCCGACGACTGGGAGGTGGTGAGCCAGGGCGGCGCCGCGCTCGGCGGCTTCGTCAACAACGCGCGCTCGCTGCCGGGCGCCAAGCGCCGGCTGGTGGTGACGGGGCTCGCGATCATGGGGGGCGTCGAGGTCAAGAACTGACCCATGCACCCGATCCTGGCGGACGGGCGCAGGCTGGCCGCCTACCTCGTGGCGTGGGGCCTGGTCGGCACGCTGATCGCGGCGCAGCTCGTGCTCGCGGGCTCGTTCGGCTGGGCCGAGGCGCTCGGTTTCGCGGTGCCGCTCACGCTCGCGTTCGGCTTCTCCGGGCTGGGCGCGTTCTGGGTCTGCCAGGCCGCTCCGCTCGAGCTGGCGCGCGTCGTGCGCTCGCTCGGAACGCAGCTGCTCGCGGCGGTGATCTCGGGCGTGCTCTGGCTCGCTGCCGGGCGCGGTTGGGCGATGCTGCTCGAGCGGCTCGACGTCTTCCCCGGCCTCGTGGCGAAGCAGCTGCAGGCGGCCCCGCTGCTGCTCGGCCTCGGGGTCGCGCTCTTCCTGCTGACCTCGGCGCTTCACTACCTGCTGATGGCGATGGGCGCCTCTCAGACGGCGGAGCGCCGCGCGCTGCAGTTCGAGATCAGCTCGCGCGAGGCCGAGCTGCGCGCGCTGCGCGCGCAGATCCACCCGCACTTCCTCTTCAACAGCCTGAACTCGATCAACGCGCTCATCGCCGCGCGGCCCGCCGAGGCGCGGCGGCTTTGCGTGGGGCTCGCCGACTTCCTGCGCCGCAGCCTGACTTTCGGCCAGCGCGAGGCGATCCCGCTCGCCGATGAGCTCGAGCTCGCCGAGCAGCTCTTCGCGATCGAGAAGGTGCGCTTCGGCGAGCGGCTGTCGCACGCGACCGTGGCCGACGCCGAGGCGCGCGCCTGCGTGGTGCCGCCGCTGCTGCTGCAGCCGCTCGTGGAGAACGCCGTCACCCACGGCATCGCGCAGCGCCTCGAGGGCGGAGAGATCCGGATCGAGGCCGAGCGCCGGGGCGCAGAGCTCCTGATCGCGATCACGAACCCCCGCGACGCCGACGCCCCCTCCCGGCCCGGCACCGGCATCGGGCTCGAGAACGTCAGACGCCGCCTCGCGGCGCTCCACGGCGACGAGGCCGAGGTGCGCGTCGAGCCGAGCGCCGACTCGTTCCGCGTCGAGCTGCGGCTGCCGGCGAAGCACTGACGGTGGCTCAGGTAGGGCCCGCTGAGCCGCAGCAGGCAGGCCTACTTCTTCTCGCGACGGCTGGCGCGCTCGCGCAGGATTCCCTCGAGGAAGGCACGGTCGATCGCGTCCTGTGGGCGGGCAGTGTCCTTGGTACGGATGAGCGTCGCCGGGCTCGCCACCGGGATGCGGACGCCGTCGCGCTCCAACGTCTCGGCGTCTTGCGCGGCATCGGCGTAGCTCAGTCCACACGCACGACCCATGAGGTCCACGACCACCTCGTCGGCCACGCGTACCACCACGTGGCGGCGGATGTCGTCGTCCGCCACCTCGGCGGCGGCGTTGTCGGCAAGCACGGACAACGCTCGCTTGACGCGGACGATGTTGTCGGGTGCGTCGTCGACGAGAAGGTCGATGTCTTTCGTGAAGCGCCCGGCGCCGTGGGCGATGACCGCAAAGCCGCCGATCAGCAGGTAGCGAGCGCCGGACTCGTTCAGCGCCCGGCAGATGCGGACGACGTCGTCGGGCTCCGGCGCTCTTGCGCTGCGATCATCATCTGGATCATCCACGCATCCGCCTCTTCGAAGGAGGAAAAGCGATAGACGCCCCGCGGAACGAGGCCGTGTCCACCTCGGAGAAACGCCGCGGTGCGAACGAGGCGGCCCTGGTCCTCCCACGCGTCGCCGCGCACTGACCGACGCCCGACGGCCCGCATTCTTGAATTGTCTCACGCCTGGGCGTAGGCCTCCGATGAGGCCAGATGAATGCTCCTACCAGACGCCCGCCGGCTTGTCGGGCGCTCGCCCCCAGGCTTCCGTCAGCGCTTGCGCCAGCCCTTGACCGGGCCGGCGTGGAAGAAGGCCGCCGGGGTCATGACGCCGTCGCGCTTGAAGACGAGGCCGTCCTTCATCACGAAGCGGACGTCGCGCAGGGCATCGATGTCCTCGAGCGGATTGCCGCGAACGGCGATCAGGTCGGCGAAGAGCCCGGGCCGGATCGCGCCGCGCTCCTTCTCCACCTGCGCACAGGCGTAGCCGGTGACGGTCATGGCCTTGAGCGTGTCCGCGGCCGGGATCGCCGCGTCCTTCCAGGTCGAGAGGAAGGCGATCGTCAGCTCGCCGCGGCTGCGCGTGTCGCCCGTGCGCCAGTAGTCCATGTCGGTCGAGAACGTGATCTTCACGCCGTGGCTCCACGCGCTCTTCAGCTTGGCGACCGTGTTCGCGTACTCCTCCGGGCTGCGGGCGAACTCCTTCGGCGTGTCGGTCGATGCGAGGAAGATGCCCTGCTGCGCCATCCGCTTGTGGTGCTCCTCGGTGAGCGCGAAGCCGTGCTCGATCGACCAGATCCCCGCCTCGATTGCGCGGGTGGCGCCCTCGGGGGTCTGGACATGCCCCGCGACCTTCAGGCCCGCCTTGGCGGCTTCGCGCACGAACAGCCTCATCTCCTCGACCGAGTAGCCCCACGGCTTGCAGTCCACGCAGATCTTGATGATCTTCGCGCCGAAGAGCTCGTTCTGCCGGACTGCCTTGACGATCTCGTCAGGCGTGTCGGCCTCGAGGTATTCCGGGTAGACGATGTCGTGCTGCTTCGCCATCTCCGGCGTCGGCCAGAACTGCCCGCCGAGGCCGCCGATGATCAGACCGGAGTTGACGAGCGTCGGGCCCGGGATCCAGCCCTGGTCGACCGCCACGCGGTGCGCTGTGTCGGCGTAGAGCGCGTTGTTCCCGAGGTCGCGCACCACCGTGAAGCCCGAGTTCAAGAGCTGGATGCCGTTCGAGGCGGCCTGGATCGCCCTGAGAGGCGTCGAGTCCATCACGTAGGTCAGGTAGTAGTAGTCGTGCTCCGGCACGTCCTTGTAGGTGATCCCGAGGTGCGTGTGGGTATCGACGAGTCCGGGCAGCACGGTCTCGTCGGAAAGATCGATCACGCTGGCCCCGGGCGGAATCGCGACGTCGCCGCCGACGGCCACGATCCTCTCCCCGTCCACGAGCACTACCTGGTTCGCCTCCACCTTGCCCCGCTCGGGATCGACCAGGCGGCCGGCGCGAATGGCGGTCACTCCCGCCTGAACGCTGGTTCCGAGAAGACAGGCGACAACGCCCATGGCCAGGCGCTTCGTCATGGTTCGCTCCTTTGCGACCTACCGATCCGGCTGAAAGGGCCGGAGGTCCGTCTGCGAGAAATCGGCGCCCTTGAAGAGCAGCGGTTCACCCAGCACGCGCGCGAGGGCGTACGAGAAGCAGTCGCCGAGGTTGAGGCCGGCCGGGTGGCGCCCTTTGCCGAAGCGGCTGTACGCCGCGCGCGCGGCGCGCGCCTGTTCGACGTCCACGGGGACGAGCTCGAGGCCGGCCCGCTCGAGCAGGAGGTCGAGGTCGCGCACACCCTCCGCTCCATAGCGCGACTCGATGATGATCGACACCTCGACGAACGTCGCCGCCGAGATCAAGCGTGAGTCGGCCGACTCGAGGGCTTCGTTGAAACCGCGCCGCTCGGGTTCGTCCTGAAGGATCGCCAGCAGAGCGGATGTGTCGACGACCATCAGCGGGGAACGCCGTGTTCGTCGTATCCCAGGATCTCGTCGGGAGTCCGGGCATCCCGAACCGGCAGCTGAGAACAGTGCTTCGCAATCTCGTCGAGCTCGTCCGCGAGGGGACGTCCGGCCCTTTCGCGGCGCAGCCGAGCGAGGCGGTCGCGAAGCGCACGTGTCACGGCCTCGGTCTTGGTCTCCCCTGCCAGCTTTGCCAGCGCCTCGGCGAGTCGTTCGGCTTCTTCATTTCGGATGTTCAGAGCCATGCTACCTACATGTAGACTGTGATCTACACAGTAACATCATGTTGGCACCCGTTCAAGCCCGAGCCGTTCCGACGCCTTAACCCCGCGCGAGCGGCAGCGTGCGGCCGAGCACGGGCGCGATGATCCGCAACTCGCCCATCAGGCGATCGAACTGCTCGGGGTACAGGCTCTGGGGGCCGTCCGAGAGCGCCTTCTCGGGGTTGTTGTGGACCTCGATGATGAGGCCGTCGGCGCCGGCGGCGACCGCCGCGCGCGCCATCGGGATCACCTTCTCGCGGCGGCCGGTGCCGTGGCTCGGGTCGACCACGATCGGCAGGTGGCTGCGGGCCTTGATCACCGGGATCGCGGCGATGTCGAGCGTGTTGCGGGTATAGGTCTCGAAAGTGCGGATGCCGCGCTCGCACAGCACCACCTGGCCGTTGCCGCCGGCGAGAACGTACTCGGCGGAGAGCAGCCACTCCTCGTAGGTGGCCGAGAGGCCGCGCTTCAGCAGCACGGGCTTGCGCACCTTGCCGAGCTCCTTCAGCAGGTCGAAGTTCTGCATGTTGCGCGCGCCGACCTGCAGGCAGTCGACGTAGCGCATCATCATCTCGATCTGGCGCGAGTCCATCACCTCGCTGATCACCGCCATGCCGTTCGCGTCGGCCGCGGTGCGCATCCACCTGAGGCCTTCCTCGCCCTTGCCCTGGAACGCGTAGGGCGAGGTGCGGGGCTTGAACGCGCCGCCGCGCAGTATCCGCGCGCCGGACGCCGCGACCGACTTCGCCACGGACGCCACCTGCTCGGCGCTCTCGACCGAGCACGGCCCGGCCATCGCGATCACCTCGGAGCCGCCGACCTTCACTCCGCCGATGTCCACCACGGTGTCCTCGGCCTTGAAGGTGCGCCCGGCGAGCTTGAAGGGCTCCGAGATACGGACCACCTCACGCACCCCGGGCAGCACCTCGATCAGCCGCGGGTCGATCGGCTTCGTGGGGTTGCCGACGGCGCCCAGCACCGTGAAGTCGACCCCGCTCGAGCGGTGTACGTCGTAGCCCGCCTCCACCAGCGTCTCGATCACACGCTGAACCTGCTCTTCGCTGGCGGAGTGCTCCATCACGATGACCATGCGATATCTCCTCGTCCCTTCCCGTTACTCTTCAATTTCGACCATCGAGGGTGCGCGAAACCGCGCCTCCTTCTTTCTTTGAGCTGGGGGGCTCCGCCCCCCAGACCCCCTACGTTGCCTTCTGCCCTTTGTCCCCCGCCTCGCCGGCGAGGCGCTCGAGGCGCCTGCTCTCGTCGATCACGCGCTCGAAGACGCGCCTCAAGGCGTTGCTGTCGAGCGGGCCGGGGTTGTTTTTCTCGACACGGTCGAGGATCCACTTCTCGCGATCGGGCTGGTAGACGGCCATGCCGAGGATGCGCTTGATGCGTCCCACCTCGACCGCGCACGCCGACCGGCTGTTCAGCAGCTTCATCAGCTGGTCGTCGATCTGGTCGATGCGCTGGCGCAGCTCGGCCACGCGCGCGTCGCCGCCGTCTACGTCGTGCTGGTCAGCCATTGCACACGAGCCCCGAGGTCGCCTTGCGGGTGCTCCTCCAGGAAGCGCACGAGCGCGCTCCCGACCACGACGGCGTCCGCCGCGGCCGCCGCCTGCTTCACCTGCTCCGGCGACGAGATGCCGAAGCCGAGCGCCACCGGCACCTGCGTCAGGCCGCGCAGCCGGGCGACGAGCGGCCGCGCGTCGTCGGACAGCGACTGGCGCTCGCCCGTCACGCCGGTGCGGCTGATCGCGTACACGAACCCGCGGCTCGCCTCCGCCACTCGCCTGAGGCGCTCGTCGGGGCTGGTCGGCGACGCCAGGAAGATCGTGTCGATCCCCGCGGCCCGCGCCGCGGCGATCCACTCGCTGCCCTCCTCCGGCGGCATGTCCGTCACCAGCACGCCGTCGACCCCGGCCGCCGCCGCTTCGACGGCCACGCGCGCGAGCCCGCGCTGGAGCAGCGGGTTCAGGTAGCTGAACAGCACGAGCGGCAGCTCGCTCTCTTGGCGGATCTCGCGCACGAGCTCGAGCACGCGCGCGAGCGTGACGCCGCGCGCGAGCGCCCGCTCGCTCGAGCGCTGGATCACCGGCCCGTCGGCGAGGGGATCGGAGAACGGCACTCCGAGCTCGAGCACGTCGACACCCGCGGCGTCGAGCTCGAGCGCCGCGCGGAGCGTGCGCTCGAGCGAGGGGTCGCCCGCCGTCAGGAAGGCCACGAACGCCGGCCGTGCTTCGGCCTTGCAGCGCGCGAGCCTGTCGGCGATCCGTCCCACTCCCGTTACCTCTTCCTCGGCAGCCGCTGCGTGCTCGACTCGCTCACCACGGCGTCGACCTCGATCTCGACCAGCATGTCCGGGTCCACGAGCGCCTTGACCTCGACCATCGTCGCCGCCGGCCGGATGTCCCGGAACACCTGCCCGTGGGCGCGGCCGACCGCCTCCCAGCGCGAGATGTCGGTGACGTACATGCGCGTCCGCACCACGTCGCGGAAGCTCGCGCCCGTCTCGTGGAGCGCCTGCTCGATGTTGCGGAAGCACTGCACCGCCTGCGCGTAGGGATCGCCCTTGCCGACGAGCCTTCCGTCGTCGCCCGTGGCCGTCGTGCCGGACACGCTGACGTGCGTCCCGACACGAACGGCGCGGGAGTAGCCGACGATCGGCTCGTAGGGGCTGTTGCCCTTGACGTTCTGACGCTTCATCGCTGCCGCTCCAGTATTCCGAGGTCCTTGTCGCCGCGGCCGCTCAGGTTGAGGATCACCGTCGCCCCGGCGAGCGACTGCGCCTCGCGCACCAGCCACGCCACGGCGTGCGCGGACTCGAGCGCCGGGAGGATGCCCTCGGTCTCGCCCAGCATGTGGAAGGCGGCGAGCGCCTCGTCGTCGCGAGCCGAGTCGTAGCGGATGCGTCCCGCGTCGTGGAGCAGCGCGTGCTCCGGCCCGACCGCCGGATAGTCGAGCCCCGCAGAGACGGAGTGCGTCGGCAGCACGTTGCCCGCCTCGTCCTGGAGCAGATATGTGCTCGTCCCCTGTAGCACGCCGACTCCCGCACCGGCTCCCTTGTCTGCCAGGAACCGGGCGGCATGGTCGCCGGGCCGCGGTCCGCGACCACCCGCCTCGACGCCGACCATCCGCACCGACGCGTCGTCGAGGAAGGCGAAGAAGAGGCCGATTGCGTTCGAGCCGCCGCCGACGCAGGCCACGAGCCAGTCCGGCAGCCGCCCGTCGGCCTCGAGCACCTGGGCCCGCGCCTCGCGGCCGATCACGGCCTGAAGCTCGCGCACCATCGCGGGGTACGGGTGCGCGCCGAGCACGGACCCGAGCAGGTAGTGCGTCGTGCGCACGTTCGTGACCCAGTCGCGCATCGCCTCGTTGATCGCGTCCTTGAGCGTGCGCGTGCCCGAGGAGACGCCGCGCACCTCGGCGCCGAGCAGTCGCATGCGGGCCACGTTCGGCGCCTGGCGCGCCATGTCCTCCGTCCCCATGTAGACGACGCACTCGAGGCCGAGGAGCGCGCACACGGTCGCGGTCGCGACGCCGTGCTGCCCGGCGCCGGTCTCCGCCACGACGCGCGACTTGCCCATGCGCTTGACCAGCAGCGCCTGGCCGATGGCGTTGTTGATCTTGTGCGCGCCCGTGTGGCAGAGGTCCTCGCGCTTCAGCCAGACGCGACAGCCGAGCCGCTCCGACAGCCGCCCCGCGAACCCGAGGGGCGTCGGGCGACCGACGTAGTCGCGCAGCAGCCGCGCGAGCTCGGCCTGGAAGCCGGGGTCCCGCCTTGCCGCGGTCCATTCCGCCTCCAGCTCCCGCAGCGGCTCCATCAGCGTCTCGGGCACGTAGCGGCCGCCGTAGGGGCCGAAGTGTCCGGCCGCGTCCGGCCAGAGCTCGGCGTGGCGTGGCGTCGTCCCGGGGCCGCTCATCGGCGCTCGCTCCCGAGCTCGGCCGCGACCGCGCGCGCGGCCTCGATGAACGCCTTCACCTGGGCGGGGTCCTTGCGCCCCGGCATCCGCTCGACACCGCTCGAGACGTCGACGGCATGCGGCCGCACCTGCCGCACCGCCGACGCGACGTTGTGGGGCGAGAGGCCGCCCGCGAGCATCAGGAACGGCACCCGGCCCGCGAGGTCGGCGACGAGCGACCAGTCGAAGGACACTCCCGTGCCCCCCGGCATCTGTGTCTCTCCGGGCAGGCGCGTGTCGACCACGATTCCGGCGGCTGTGTCGGCGTAGCGCAGCGCCTCGTCGCCGGTGAAGCGCGGGCCGACGCGCAGCGCCTTGAGCGCAGGCCGCGACAGCCCGGCGAGCGCTTCGGGCGGCTCCTCGCCGTGGAGCTGGAGCACGTCGAGGCCGACCCGGTCCGCGACGCGCTCGATCGCGTCGCGCGGCGCGTCCACGAACACGCCGACCTTGAGCACCGAGGCTGGCAGCTCGGCGGCGATCGCGGCGGCCTGCTCGGCATCGACCTTGCGCGGGCTCATGTGCCAGAAGACGAAGCCGAGGGCGTCGGCGCCTTCGCTCGTTGCGAAGCGCGCGTCCTCGAGCGTCCGCATGCCGCAGATCTTGACGAGCAGCCGCCCGGTCTTCGAGACCTCGCCGAGCCTGCCGAGCTGCTTCACCGGCCCTCCTCGAGCAGGCGCCGCAGCGCGTCTCCGGGATCCGGCGCGGCCATCAGGTGCTCGCCGACCAGGCAGGCGTCGAAGCCGGCCTCGCGCAGCCGGCGCAGGTCCTGGCCGCCCCGGATGCCGCTCTCGGCGACCGCGACGACGTCGTCGGGGATGCGCGGCGCGAGCGCCAGGGACGTCTCGAGCGAGACCGCGAGCGTCTTGAGGTCACGGTTGTTGACGCCGACGACGCGCGCCTCCGCCGCGAGGGCCCGCGCGAGCTCGACCCCGTCGTGCACCTCGACGAGGGCGTCCATCCCGACCGCGCGCGCCTCGCCCAGCAGCGCGCGGAGCTCCCCGTCCGAGAGCGCCGCGACGATCAGCAGCACCGCGTCGGCGCCGGCCGCGCGCGCCTCGGCGACCTGCCACGCGTCGACGACGAAGTCCTTGCGCAGCGCCGGCAGCGCCGTGGCCGCGCGGGCCTCCGTCAGGTGCTCGAGCCGGCCGCCGAAGAAAGGCTCGTCGGTGAGCACCGAGAGCGCGGCGGCGCCGGCCGCCTCGTAGCGACGGGCCACTTCGGCGGGCGCGAGGTCCTCGCGGATCGGCCCGCGCGACGGCGAGCGGCGCTTGTGCTCGGCGATCACGCGCATCTCGCCCGGCCGCGCGAGGGCCGTCGCGAACGGGCGCACCGCCGGCGCGCCCGTAACGTCCGGATGGCGCCGGTCGAGCGGGCGGCGCGCCTTCCCGCGCACGACCGTCTCGCGCGTGCGCGCGAGGATGGCGTCGAGGACGCCGAGCGAGGCGGCCTTTCCGCTCACGCCAGCGCCTCCCGGACGCGGTCGACGAGCGCCCGCGCCCGGCCGTCGTCGATCGCGGCTGCCGCGAGCCCCACGCCCTCGCGCAGGCTCCCGGCCCGTCCGGCGACGACGAGCGCCGCGGCCGCGTTCAGCAGCACCACGTCGCGCTTCGGTCCCGGCGCGCCGGCGAGCACGTCGCGCGCGATCGCGGCGTTCGCCTGCGGGTCGCCGCCGCGCAGCGCTTCGAGCGGCGCCGCCGCGAGGCCGGCCTCCTCGGGATTTACCGTGAAGGTCCGGACCGTCCCGCCGTCCAGCTCGGCGACCGTGGTCGGCCCGAGCGTGAGCTCGTCGAGCCCGCTGCCGTTCACGACCCACGCGCGCCTCGTGCCGAGCCGCTGCAGGCAGCGCGCCACGAACGGCGCGAGCTCCGCCTTCGGCACGCCGACCACCTGGGCGTCGGGCCGCGCCGGGTTCGTGAGCGGTCCGAGCAGGTTGAAGGCCGTGCGCACGCCCATCTCCTTGCGCGGCGCCACGGCGTGGCGCGTCGCGGCGTGGAAACGCGGGGCGAACAGGAACGTCCAGCCGACGCTGTCGAGCGCTTTCTGGACGACGGGCGTGGGCGCGTCGATTCGCACCCCGAGCGCCTCGAGCACGTCGGCCGAGCCGCAGGTGCCGCTCGCCGAGCGGTTGCCGTGCTTGGCCACGGGCGTGCCGCACGCCGCGACCACGAACGAGGCGACCGTCGAGATGTTGAAGGTGCCGGCGCCGTCGCCGCCCGTCCCGCAGGTGTCCACGGCCCCGCTCGACCGCAGCGGCACGGCGCGCTCGCGCATCGTGCGCGCGAAGCCCACCACCTCGTCCTCGCTTTCGCCGCGCGCGGCCATCGCCGCGAGCAGTGCGCCGATCTGCGCGGGCGTGGCGTCGCCGTCCATGATCGCGCCCATCGCCTGGGCGGCCTCGTCCTCCTGGAGGCGCTCGCCGCGCGCGAGCTTCCCGAGGTGGCGCTTGATCGAGACCTTCGCGCCGAGCCCGAGGAAGTTGCGCAGCAGGTCCTTGCCGGCAGTGGTCAGGATGCTCTCGGGGTGGAACTGCACGCCCTCGAGCGGGCGCTCGCGGTGGCGCAGGCCCATCACGACACCGCCGTCGGTCCAGGCCGAGACCTCGAGGCAGTCGGGGACGCTCTCGGGCGCCACCACGAGCGAGTGGTAGCGCGTGGCCGTGAACACGTCGGGCAGGCCGGCGAAGATGGTGCGGCCGTCGTGGCGGATCTCGCTCGTCTTGCCGTGCATCAGCTTCGCCGCCCGCACCACCTGGCCGCCGAACGCCTGGCCGAGCGCCTGGTGGCCGAGGCAGACGCCGAGCAGCGGCACCGGCGAGTGGCGCACGAGCTCCAGGCTGATCCCGGCCTCGTCTGGGGTGCCGGGCCCCGGCGAGATCACGATCTTCTCGGGCCGGAGCGCGAGCGCCTCGTCCACGGAGAGCGCGTCGTTCCTGACCACCTTCACCGCGGCGCCGAGCTCGCCCAGGTACTGGTACAGGTTGAAGGTGAACGAGTCGTAGTTGTCGACCAGCAGGATCATGCGAGCCCCCCGGCGACCGCGATCGCCTCGAAGAGCGCCTGCGCCTTCGCCTCGGTCTCGCGCTCCTCGCTCTCGGGGTCGGAGTCGGCCACGATGCCGGCCCCGCTCTGGAGCGTCGCGCGCCCCGCGCGCATCAGGAGCGTGCGGATCGCGATGCAGAAATCGAGGTTGCCG
Source organism: uncultured Acidobacteriota bacterium (assembly GCA_963740655.1). Lineage (GTDB taxonomy): Bacteria > Acidobacteriota > Vicinamibacteria > Fen-336 > Fen-336 > DATBSL01. Next base: position 19,119 of record CAVUFF010000004.1, on the reverse strand, counting down.
CCGAGGTCGATGTAGCCGAGCGCGCCGCCGTAGAGCCCGCGCGCCGTCGGCTCGAGCTCGTCGATGATCTGCATCGCGCGGATCTTGGGCGCGCCCGACAGCGTCCCGGCCGGGAAAGTCGCCGCGAGCGCGTCGAGCGCGTCCTTGCCCTCGGCGAGCTCGCCCAGCACGGAGCTCACGATGTGAGCGACGTGGCTGTAGTGCTCGACCTTCATCAGCTCGGCCACCTGCACGCTGCCGAAGCGGCAGACGCGGCCGAGGTCGTTCCTGCCGAGGTCGACCAGCATCAGGTGCTCGGCGCGCTCCTTCTCGTCGGCCAAGAGCTCGCGCGCGACCGCCTCGTCGGAGCCGGCGTCCCGGCGCGCGCGCGTGCCGGCGATCGGCCGCGTCTCGACGCGGCGGCCCTCGACGCGCACCAGCATCTCCGGCGACGCGCCGCAGATCGAGGCCTCGCCGTCCTTCAGGAAGTACATGTAGGGCGACGGGTTGATCATGCGCAGCGCGCGGTAGACGCTGAACGGGTCGAGCGCGCAGTCGACCGTGTGCTGGCGCGAGAGCACGACCTGGAAGATGTCGCCCCTCCCGATGTGCTCCTTGGCGGCGCGCACGGAGTCGCGGTAGCGCTGGCCGTCCGCAAACGGCAGTGCCGCCGGCGGCTCGGCGCGGCGGGCGTCCGAGGGGCGCCTCTCCCAGCCGAGGTCCTGCTCGAAGGAGTCGAGCAGCGTGCGTGCGCGGTCGTACTCGGCCCGGCTGCCGGGCGCAGCGAGCGCGATCAGCACCAGCCGCTGGCGCACGTGGTCGAACGCCACCAGCGAGCGGTAGAACGAGAAGGAAGCGACCGTGCCCGAGGCGGCACCGTGATTGTCCGGCAGCCGCTCGAAGAGGCGCGCAGCGTCCCAGGTCAGGTAGCCGACGGCGCCGCCGGTGAAGCGCGGCAGGTCGGGGATCTCGGCGGGGGGCGGCCCGAGCCGCTCGCGCAGCGCGCTCATCAGCCCGCCCGTCGCCTCGCGCTCGCCGGAGGCGTCCTGGACCAGGACCTTCCCGCCGCGCACCTCGAGCCGCGCCACGGGATCGCGGCCGAGGAACGAGTAGCGCGCCAGCCGCTCGCCGCCGAGCACGCTCTCGAGCAGGAACGCGCGCTCGGCGCGCGCGCCGAGCGAGAAGAAGGCCGACACCGGCGTCCGCAGGTCCCCCGGCAGCTCGCGGAAGACGGGCACCGAGAGCCCGCCCTCGGACAGCCGCTGGTAGTCGTCGTACGACAGCGCCTTCATGCGTCGCTCCTCTTCGGCGAAGCGCCCGCGCCGCGCCTGCGGCGCAGCTCGTCCATCACGCGCGCGAGCGGCAGGCCGCGCTGGTGCAGCGCCACCAGCAGGTGGAACACGAGGTCGGCGGACTCCTCGGCGAGCCGCTCGTCGCTCTCGCCGCTCGCGGCGAGCACGAGCTCGGTCGCTTCCTCGCCGATCTTCTTGAGCACGGCTGCCTGCCCCTTCGCGAGCAGGCGCGAGGTGTACGACTCGTCCGGCGAAGCCTGCGCCCGCTCGCGCACGACCCGCGCGAGCTCGAACAGCATGCCGGCGGCGGTGGGCGAGCTTTCGCCGAAGCAGCTTCGCGCGCCCGTGTGGCACGCCGGCCCGGCGGGCTCGACCACCAGCAGGAGGGTGTCCTTGTCGCAGTCGGCGTGTGCCTCGACCACGCGCAGCGCGTGGCCCGAGGTCTCGCCCTTTCGCCAGAGCGCCTGGCGGCTGCGGCTCCAGAAGTGCGCGAGGCCGGTCTCGGCCGTGCGCGCGACCGCCTCGGCGTTCGCCCACGCCAGCATCAGCACGTCGCCGCTCTCGCGGTCCTGCGCCACGACCGGCAGCAGGCCGTTCGCGTCGAACACGAGGCCCTCGGGCATCGCGACCGGCATCAGCGCGCTCCTCCGACGGACTCCGCCGGCGGCCTCACGCAGACGCCGCGCGCCAGCAGCTCGGCCTTCGCCTCGGGGATGCGGATCTCGCCGAAGTGGAAGACCGACGCGGCGAGCGCGGCGCTCGCGCGACCGACGGTGAGCGCCTCGGCCATGTGGGCGACGCTGCCGCAGCCGCCCGAGGCCACGACCGGCACTCGCACGGCTGTCGCGACCGCGCGCGTCAGCGCGAGGTCGAAGCCGTCCTTCGTCCCGTCGCGGTCCATGCTGGTGAGCAGGATCTCGCCGGCCCCTCGCTCGGCGCCTTCGCGCGCCCAGGCCACCGCGTCCCTGCCGGTCGCGGTTCGTCCGCCGTGCACGAACACCTCGAAGCCCGACGCGGCGGCGCGCGCGTCGATCGCCAGCACGACGGCCTGCGAGCCGAAACGCAGCGCCAGCTCCTGCAGCAGCTCGGGGCGGCTCACGGCGGCGGTGTTCACGGCGACCTTGTCGGCCCCCGCGCGCAGCAGCGCTTCCGCGTCGTCGAGGCTCCGCACGCCGCCGCCCACCGTGAACGGCAGGTAGACGGCCTCAGCCACGCGCCGCACCATGTCGAGCACGATCGGCCGCGCGTCCGCGGACGCCTTTATGTCGAGGAACACGAGCTCGTCGGCGCCGCAGGCGTCGTAGCGCGCCGCAGCCTCGACGGGGTCGCCCGCGTCCCGAAGCGACACGAAGCGGACGCCCTTCACCACGCGGCCGCGGTCGACGTCGAGGCAGGGGACGAGGCGCTTGGCGAGCATCAGCGCTTCCCCACTGCGGCGAGCGCCTCGTGCGCGGCGGCGAGCGTGACGCGGCCTTCGTAGAGCGCCTTGCCCACGATCGCCTCGTCCACTCCCAGCGGCTCGAGCGCGGCCAGCCGCACCAGGTCCTCCGCGCTCGAGACGCCGCCCGCGGCGGTGATCCGTAGCCGGACCTTGCGGCCGAGCGCCTCGATCGCCACCAGGTTCGGGCCCTTCAGCGTGCCGTCGCGGCGGACGTCCGTGAACTGCACGCGCGGCACGCCCCACGATTCGACCGTCGCCGCCAGCTCGAGCGCGCCCACGGCCGTCGCCTCGGTCCAGCCCGCGACCGCGACGCGGCCGTCCTGCGCGTCGATCGCCACCGCCACCGCCTGCGCCGGCAGGCGCTCCAGCGCGGCCCTGACGACCTCGGGCCGCGCGACCGCCGCCGTGCCGAAGATCACGCGCTCGACGCCGTCCTCGCGGAGCGCCAGCGCGTGCTCGAGCGTGCGCACGCCGCCGCCGACCTCTACCGGGATGCGCACCGCGCGCACCACGCTCGCGACGGCGAGCTGCTGCGCCGGGCCGCCCATCGCCGCGTCGAGGTCGACGAGGTGGATGCGCTGGGCACCGTCGGCCTCGAAGCCGCGCGCGACCTCGGCAGCGTCGAGCGCGTACACCGTCTCCTCCTGCGCGCGCCCCTGGTGCAGGCGCACGACGCGGCCCCGGCGCAGGTCGATCGCGGGAACGACGATCACGCGGCCCTCCGCGAGGCGACGCCTGCCACGAAGTTCGCGACCAGGCGCAGGCCGACGGCCTGGCTCTTCTCGGGGTGGAACTGCAGCCCGAGCACGTTGTCGCGGCCGACGATCGCCGCGAAGTCGCCGCCGTAGTCGGAGGTGGCGACCACGACCTCGTCGGGGGCGTCGCAGTAGTAGGAGTGCACGAAGTAGACGTGCGCGGCGTCGGCGATGCCGTCGAGCAGCGGGTGCGCGCGCCGCGCGCGCAGCGTGTTCCAGCCCATGTGCGGCACGGTCAGCGAGTCGTCGAAGCGGCGCACGCGGCCCGGCAGCAGGCCGAGCCCCGGGTGGCGGCCGTGCTCCTCGCTCTCCTCGAACAGCAGCTGCATGCCGATGCAGATGCCGAGCAGCGGCTTGCCCGCGGCGACGGCCTCGCGCAGCAGCGGAACGAGCCCGCGGCCTTCGATCTCCGCCATCGTCGCCCCGAAGGCGCCGTCGCCCGGCAGCACCAGCGCGTCGGCGCGCCGCAGCACGGCGGGGTCGCCGCTCAGCTCGACCTCGGCGCCCGTGTGGCGGAAGCCCTTCGTCACGCTGCCGAGGTTGCCGATGCCGTAGTCGACGATCGCGATCACAGGCTGCCCTTCGTGGACGGGACGCTCGTGACGCCCGGGTCGCGCGCGACGGCCATGCGCAGGGCCCGCGCGGTCGCCTTGAACAGCGTCTCCGCGATGTGGTGGCTGTTGCGCCCGCGCAGCACGTCGAGGTGCAGGTTGAAGCGGCCGTGATCGACGAGCGCCCAGAAGAAGTCCTCGAACAGCTCGGTCGGCATGTCGCCGATGCGCTGCACCTTGAACTGCACTCCGAAGTGCAGCCACGGCCGGCCCGACAGGTCGACGACCGCGCGCGAGAGCGCCTCGTCGAGCGGCACGTAGGCGTGGCCGAAGCGCACCAGGCCCTTCTTGTCGCCGGTCGCCTGCCGCAGCGCCGAGCCGAACGCGATCCCGACGTCCTCGATCGAGTGGTGCGCGTCCACGTGCAGGTCGCCCTTGCAGAGCACGTCCAGGTCGATCCGCGAGTGCGTCGCGAGCGACGTCAGCATGTGGTCGAGGAAGCCGATGCCGGTCCGGATCCGCGAGCGGCCGGAGCCGTCCAGGTTCAGCGCCAGGACGATCCGAGTCTCCTTCGTGTTGCGCTCGACCTTCGCCATCCGCCGGGCATTCGGCGCCGCTCGCTTCTTCACGACAGCCACGATTTGCCTCCCCGTGGCTCCTCAAGCGCGTCCCCGCGCAGTGGGAGAAACGGCTTCCTTTCTTGTTCTGGGGGGTGCGGGGCACCCCCAGCCCCCGTGAACGGCGGCTTGCTGCCAACTGGCTTCATGCTCCGGCCTTCATGCTTTCTGCCTTGAAACCAGCTGGCCGGCTTCGGTCAGGGCCGTGCCGAGGGCGTGCAGGAACACGTCGTTCTCCTCGGGGCCGCCGACGCTCACGCGCAGGCAGCGCTCGAGCTGCGGATAGGACGTCACGTCGCGCACCAGGACGCCGCGGCGGAAGAGCCCGGCGAACACGGCCTTCGGGCTCGCCGACTCGAGCTCGAGCAGGAAGAAGTTCGCTTCCGACGGCAGCGCGCGCACGCCGGGGACGTCCGCGAGACGCCGCAGAGCCGCTCGCGCTCGTCCACGAGCGCCGCGACACCGTCGGCCAGGAGCCTGCGGCTCCTCGAGCGCCGCGAGGGCGGCGAGCCTGCGACAGCGTGTTGATGTTGTACGGCAGGCGCGCCTTGTTGACCTCGCGCACCAGCTCCGGCGACGCCAGCAGGTAGCCGACGCGCAGGCCCGCCAGCGCCATCGCCTTGGAGAAGGTCCGCAGCACCACCAGGTTCGGGTGGTGCTCGAGCAGCGGCGCCACGGATCGCCCGGCGAACTCGTGGTACGCCTCGTCGATCACCACGAGGCCGTCCGACTCCCGACACAGCCGCTCGATGTCGCCGCTCGGCAGGACCGTTCCGGTCGGGTTGTTCGGGGAGCAGACGATCGTGAGCGGCGCCTCGTGACGGCGGCGGGCTTCGCGCAGCTGCTCGCCGTCGTAGACGAAGCGGCCGTCCGCCTCGCGCGCCAGCGGCACGCGCACGCCGCGGCCGCCCAGTACCGTCGTGAGCAGCGCGTAGAGCGTGAACGTCGGCTCGGGGATGACGACCGCGGTCCGCTCGCCGACCGTCACCATCAGCAGCGCGGCGATCATCTCGTTCGAGCCGTTGCCGGCCAGGATCCCGTCGGCGCGCCAGCCCGAGGCGCGCGCGAGCGCCGCCGTGAGCTCGCGCGGGTCGAAGGCCGGATAGCGCGACCACGGACCGCGCGAGCGCGCGCTCGAGCACGCGCCGCTTCAGCGACTCGGGCAGCTCGCGCGGGTTCTCGTTCTGGTCGATCTTGACGCGGGCCTCGCGCTCGGCGAGCGTGTACGCGCTGATCGCACGAACAGCGGGCTTCACATGGCGCAGCGGGTCCATCAGGCGCCCTCGAAGCGCGTGAGGACACTCTGGGCGTGCCCGCGGAAGCCCTCGGCCATCGCGACGCGCACCACGTCCTCGGCGATGCGCGTGAGGCCCTCGCGGCTCAATGCGACGAGGCTCTGCCGGCGCTCGAAGTCGCGCACCGAGAGCGGCGAGGCAAAGCGCGCCGCGCCGCCCGTCGGCAGCACGTGGTTGGGGCCGACGCCGTAGTCCCCCACCGCCACGGGCGAGTCCGGCCCCACGAAGACCGCCCCCGCGACGATCCCGCGCGCCAGGCGCAAGGCACCTCGCGCCTGCACCTCGACGTGCTCGGGCGCGAGGGCGTTCACGGCACGCACGCCCTCGGCCATGTCGCGCACCAGCACCACCGCGGCGTGGCGCGCCAGGGCGCGCCGGGTGCTCGCGCGGTTCGCGACCGAGGCGCGTCCCTCGGCCACGAGACGCGTCACCTCGGCCGCGAGCTCGCGCGACGGCGTCACCAGCACCACCGTCTCGTCGCCGCTGCCGTGCTCGGCCTGCGCCAGGAGGTCGGCCGCCACGAACCCGGCGTCCGCGGCGGCGTCCGCCAGGACCACCACCTCGCTCGGGCCGGCGTCCGTGTCGATCTCGACCTGCCCGCGCACCGCGCGCTTGGCGGCCGCCACGAAGGCGTTGCCGGGCCCCACGATCTTGTCGACGCGCGGGATCGTGCGTGTGCCGAACGCGAGCGCCGCGATCGCCTGCGCCCCTCCGACCCGGTAGACGTGCTCCCCCGCGCCCGCGACGGCGATCGCCGCGGCCACCGCCGGGTTCTCCTCGAGCGTGCGCGGCGGCGTGACGATCACGAGCCGAGCCACGCCGGCCACGCGCGCGGGGATCGCTCCCATCAGCACCGAGGAGGGATAGGCGCCGCGTCCCCCGGGCACGTAGAGGCCGGCCGAGCCGAGCGGGCGGACCGCCTCCTCGAGGAGCGAGCCGTCGTCGAGGCGAATGCGGAAACCCGGCGCGAGCTGGCGCCGGTGATAGCTCTCGATCCGCCGCGCCATGCGAGCGAGCGCCTCGACCACCGCCGGGTCGGCGCGCTCGGCGAGCGCGCGGATCTCGGACGGCGTGACGCGCAGCCGCGCCGGCGTCAGCCGCACGCCGTCGAACTGGCGCGAGAAGCGCACGAGCGCCGCGTCGCCGCGCTCGCGCACGGCCCGCACCACGCGCTCGGCCAGGCGCGCCGCTTCGGGCCGCGGCCGGCTCGCGCGCGGCAGCCGCGCCAGCCAGCGCCGCCACGACGCACCGCCGAAGGCGAGCGTCCCCACAGATCCGTCCTCACGGGTCCGTCCTCACGGGTCCGTCCTCACAGCGGCCGTCCTCACGGGCGCAGGCCTCCCGGAGCGTGTCGACGAGCCTCTGGACCTCGGCGCGTCGCGCGTGATGGCTCGCGCGGTTGACGATCAGGCGCGCCGAGGACTCGGCGACCGTCTCGATCACCTCGAGCCCGTTCTCGGCCAGCGTGCGGCCCGTCTCGACCACGTCCACGATGCCGTCGGCGAGCCCCAGGCCGGGCGCGATCTCGACCGAGCCCGCGAGCTTCACCACCTCCACGCCGAGACCCCGGCCCTGGAAGTACGCCGCCGCGAGCCTCGCGTACTTGCTCGCGACGCGCGTGCTCGAGGCGCTGTCGGGCGCGAAGCCGCGGCCCGCCGGGCTCGCCAGCACCAAGCGGCAGCGGCCGAAGCCGAGGTCGAGCGGCTCGAGCACGTCGGCGCCGGTCTCGAGCAGCACGTCGCGGCCGGCGATGCCGCAGTCGGCGACGCCGTACTCCACGTAGGTCGGCACGTCCATGTCCTTCACGAACAGGAAGCGCAGCTCGCCGACGGGCACCACGAGCCTGCGGCCCTCGCCGTTCGGGAACGGCAGCCCCGCGCGCTTGAAGAGCTCCTCCGAGCCCGCGAGCAGCTTGCCCTTCGACAGGGCGAGCGTGAGGCTCACCTTGGCCCTCCGCTCCCGAAACGCACGCGCTCGCCCCGACCCCGCAGCACCACCGCGCGCGCGAGCGCCTCGCCGAGCGTGCCGCCGCGGACCGCCTCCGCGGCGCGCGGCGGAGCGCCGAGCCGTCCCTGGCGATCGAGCAGCAGCGCCACGCGGTCGAGCCCCAGCATGAAGCCGACGGCCGGCAGCGGCCGCCCGAAGCGCGCGAGCAGCGCGTCGTAGCGTCCGCCTCCACCCACCTCGAAGCCGAGGTCGGGGGCGAAGACGCGGAAGACGAGGCCCGTGTAGTAGTCGAGCCCGCGTACCTCGGCGAGGTCGACCGCCACGTGCGCTCCGAGCCCGGCCGAGACGAGCGCGTCGGCGACCGCACCGAGCTCGTCGAGCGCCGCACGGGCCGGCGCGCAGCACGCGAGCGCCGAGCGCGCCTCGGCGAGCGCCTCGCGCCCGCCGCCGATGAGCGTGAGCCGCTCGAGCGCCGCCGCCACGTCCGGCGGCACGCCCGTGGCGGCCTGCAGCACCTGGCGCACCCCGGCCGGGTCCTTCGACTCGACCCGGTCGCGCAGCAGCTCGATGCGGTCCGCCGCGAGAGAGGCGGCCTCGACGAGCCCGGCGAAGACGCCCACGTGGCCGAGCGCCAGCACGAAGCCCTGCACGCCGAGCCGCTCGAGGCACTCGGCCGCGATCGCGAGCACCTCGGCGTCGGCCTCGCGTGCGTCGCCGCCCAGGTGCTCGAGGCCCATCTGGTAGAGCTCGTTCTGGCGCCCGGCCTTCACCGGCTCGTAGCGCACCACCTCGCCGGAATAGTAGAGACGCAGCGGCGCCTGGCGGCCGCGCAGCCGGCCGGCGGCGATCTTCGCGATCAGGCTCGTGAAGTCGGGCCGCAGCGCGAGCACGCTGCCGTCGCGGGCGACGAACGAGTACGTGCGGCTCGCGAGCGCCTCGCCGGCGAAGACGTCGGCGTAGTCGAAGAGCGGCGGGATGATCTCGTCGTAGTCCCAGCCCTCGAAGACGGCGACGACCGTCTCCTCGACCCCGCGGCGCCGTCGCGCTTCGTCGCCGACGAAGCACTGCACGCCGGGCGGCACCTGCGCCAGCCGCTCGCGCCCGCTCACGACGCCGCCTCCGTCGCCTGCGGCAGCCGCGCCGACTCGATGGCGCCGAGCGCCGCCTCGGCCATCGCCGCGACGGGCGCCGCTGTGCCGCTCCAGGCCTCGAACTGCCCGACGGCCTGGGCGACGAGCATCTCGACGCCGTCGATCGTGACGCAGCCGCGGGCGCGCGCCGCGACGAGGAGCGGCGTCTCGCGCGGCTCGTAGACCATGTCGAACACGACGCTGCCCGGGCGCAGCGCGCTCGCCGGGACCGGCAGGGCGCTCGGACCGGCGCCCGATCCGACCGGCGTGGCATTCAGCAGCACGTCGTACGGAACGTCTTCGAGCGCGTCCAGCGTCGCGGCCGCGCCGCCGATCAGAGACGCGACCTCGCGCGCCTGCTCGGCCCGCCGCGCGAGCACAAAAACGCGGGCCCCGGCCCGGACGAGAGCGAACGCCGCCGCGCGCGCGGCCCCGCCCGCGCCGAGGAGCGCGACGCGCCGGCCCTGCGGATCGAGCCGCCGGCGTAGCGGAACCAGCACGCCGTCGCCGTCGGTGCTGAGGCCGACCAGCCGCCCGTCCTGCGCCACCACCGTGTTCACCGAGCCGGCCTCGGCGACGTGCGGCGTCACGGAGTCCAGGTGGCTCAGCATCCCGCCCTTGTAGGGACGCGTCACGCTCCAGCCGGACAAACCGAGCGCGGGCAGGGTTTCGACGAACGCCTCGAGCGACTCGGCCTGCACCGGGACGTAGACCGCGTCGATCCCGCGCTCGGCGAAGGCCCGGTTCTGGATCGCGGGCGAGAGGCTGCGCTGCACGTCGCTGCCGAGGAGGCCGTACACCCGCGTGCCGCGGCCGATCGTGCGCGCGCGGTAGACGCCGTCCAGGGTCTCGGCCGTGAGCTGGCCGGGAGCGGTCCCGCGCCCGGCGGCCGCGGAGGCGAAACCGAACGGCGCGCCGTAGCGCCCGCCGAGCACGCGCGACGCGACACCGAGCGGCCCCATGGCGAGCGCGACCAGCCGCGGCCGCTCGTCCGCGGCGTGGCGCGCGGCGAGCGCCAGCACGCGGCCGAGGTCGCGGACCGAGCGCGCGGTGACGGCGATCTTCACGACGTCGGGCCCGACCGCGGCCATGCGCTCGTAGACGGCATCGAGGTCGTCGGGCGTGCCCTCGGTGTCGTGCCACGACAGCACGAGCCCGCGGCCCCTGCGCGCGGCCACCACGTCGTCGAACCCGGCGCGGGCCTCGACGTCCACGAAGTCGAAGCTGCGCTCGGCGGCCTCGAGCAGCAGCCTGCGGCGCGCGGCGGCGTCCCGGTCCGGGAAGCGGCCGCCCTCGGACTGCGCCCGGCACGTGAAGAGGATCGGCTTCGTGCGGGCTCGGAGGAGCGCGGCCAGGTCGAGGTCGCAGGCGTGGTCGGCCCGCACCTCGAAAAGGTCGGCCCGCGCCGCGAGATCGGCCATGCGGGCGGCGAACGCCGCCGTCGTCGCCTCGGCCAGGGCCACGCAGATCTTCACCGCGGGCGCTCCGTGGCGCCTCGGACGGCGCGATTCGTTCGACTGCCCAAAAGCACGAAAGCCTCTTCGGGGTTCCCTGAAGAGGCTTCGTAAGGCCCGTCCGCATCCCCAGGGAACCCGCATCGTGGCGGCGGGCCCCAAGGGACCGCCGCTACGGGTGCCAGTAGTAATGGAACACGGGACGCCACCGGCACACGGCTCCGCCGCGATCGATCCTTCGAGCGGTCGTGGCGCGCGGAGTCATGGTCCTTGTGGCTTTCCGAGACCCCCGACTCTAGAGGACGTCGCGGGGGCCTGTCAAGCGCGCGCGGGCGCCGTCCGCTGGCTCATGCAACCCATTGGTCGCCCTCGTGAGACGACGTACTCTAGCCCCCCCACCGGGTGGAGCGATGAACGACGAGACGACGGGTCGCATGAGGCCGGACGAGGTGCTCGAGATCGAGTGGCTGGGCGGCAACCGCCTGCGCGGCCGCTCGCGCGGCGCCGAGATCGTGATGGACAGCCCGCCCGAGGCGGGCCCGAATCCCGTGCAGACGCTGGCGTTCGCGCTCGCCGGCTGCATGGCGATGGACGTGCTGCTCGTGATGGAGCGCGGCCGCTACGCGCTCGAGGCGCTCACGGCCCGCATGCTGGTCGAGCGCGCGCCGGGCGATCCGCGTCGCATCCTGAAGGTCGACCTGCGCTTCGCGCTGAAGGGCACGGTGCCTGCCGACCGCGTCGAGCGAGCGATCCAGCTCTCGCGCGACCGCTACTGCTCGGTGTGGCACTCGCTGCGCGAGGACATCGAGCTCACGACGTCGTACGAGATCCAGGCGGCGAGCACGGGGTGATACCCTTGGCCTCGCATGGTCCGCTTCTACCTCGAGAGCCTCGTCGAGGGCGGACGCCAGCTTCGGCGCATCGCCGTGCACCCGCTGCCCTTCCGGGTCGGACGGCTCTCGGGCCAGTCGTCGTCGGGCCTGGCCCTGGCGCTCGCCTCTGACTCGGTCTCCAAGGAGCACGCCGAGATCGTGATGCGGGACGAGGCGCTCGTGGTGCGCGACCTCGGAAGCAAGAACGGCACCTTCGTGAACAGCGAGAAGGTGAGCGAGGCGCGGCTCCACGAGGGCGACATCCTGCACTTCGCGCAGGTCGAGTTCCGCGTCGGGCGCCAGGAGTTCGACGACGTGGAGGACGCCGGGCTCGAGCCGCCCACCGTCTCGCTCGGCGACACGAAGCTGCCGCAGCAGTTCGTCGAGGGCGTGCGCCAGCTGCCGGAGCTCATCGAGACCCGCCGCGTGACGGCGCTCTTCCAGCCGATCGTGAGCCTGCCGAGCGGCGCGATCGCCGGCTACGAGGCGCTCGGCCGCGGCTGCCACGAGCGGCTGCCGGAGCTGCCGCTCGAGCTCTTCAAGGTCGCGGCCGCGGTCGGCGCCGAAGCGGAGCTGAGCCGGCTCTTCCGCGAGACCGCGGTCGAGCTCGTCCGGCAGCGCCTCCCCTTCCCCGCGCTCTTCGTCAACGTGCATCCCAAGGAGCTCGACACGCCGAGCCTCGTCCCGGACGTCGTCCAGCTGCGCGAGCGCTGCCCGCAGCTGCGGCTCACGCTCGAGGTTCACGAGCGGGCGCTCGCCGACCGCGACGGCGTCGAGCGGCTGCGCACGCAGCTGAGCCACGCCGGCGTCGGGATCGCCTACGACGGCTTCGGCGCCGGCCAGGCGCGGCTGCTCGAGCTCGCCGAGGTGCCGCCGCACTACCTGAAGTTCGACATGAGCTTCGTGCGCGGCATCGACGCGGCGCCCGAGTCGCGCCAGCGACTGCTCACCTCGCTCGTCGCGGTCGCGCGCGACCTGTACGTGTACACCGTGGCCGAGGGCGTCGAGACCTCCGAGGAGGCCGACGTCTGCATGCGGATCGGCTTCACCCACGCCCAGGGCTACTACTACGGCCGGCCGCGCCCGATCGCGGAGATTCAGCCCGAGACGTAGGACTCGAGCGCCGCCAGGGCCTCGGGGAAGCTGCGGCGGCCGAAGCCGAAGCGCACGTGGGCCGAGCCCCACTCGAAGACCGTGCTCGGCAGCAGCATGACGCCGCCGTCGCTCGCGAGCCGCTCGCAGAAGGCGGGCGCGTCGGCCGGGTGGAAGCGGAGGAACGCGATCGGCCCGGCGAGCGGCGCGCGCCACGCGAAGCGGCGCGACTGGCGGGCCGCGAAAGCCTCGAGCAGCGGTCGATTCGCCGCCACGATCTCCCGGCAGCGCGCGACGAGACGCGCCGCGTTCTTGAGCGCGATCACGGCCAGGCGCTCGCTCGGGGCGCTCGCGCAGATCGTGGTGTAGTCCTTGTAGCACTGCACGGCCTCCAGGAGCGCAGAGTCTCGCGTCGCGAGCCATCCGACGCGCAGCCCTGGCAGCCCGTAGGCCTTCGAGAGCCCGCCGAGCGACACGAAGCGCTCTCCCGCGCTCGCGCCGGGCGTGAGCGGCCGGCGCGGCTCGTACTCGAGCCCGCGGTACATCTCGTCCGAGACGAGAGTGGCACCCGCGGCCTCGGCGACCCCGAGAACCGCCGCCCACTCGTCGGACCGCGGCAGGGCGCCCGTCGGGTTGTGCGGGAAGTTCACCACGATCGCCCGGGCACCGTCCTTCGCGAGCTCGGCGAGCCGGGCCGGGTCGAACCACCAGCCGTCGGGCCGCTCCTCCGGCGTCCAGCGCAGCACCTGCGCTCCGCACGCGGCCGCGATCTCGTAGAGCGACTGGTAGCCCGGGAAGGTGACGATCACGCGGTCGCCGGTGCGGAAGAGCGTGCGCCCGAGCAGGTAGATCGCTTCCTCCGGGGCGGCGGTCACGACGTCGGCGGCGGTGAGCCCGGGGTAGCCGGCGGCGATCTGCTCGCGCAGCTCCAAGAGGCCCGGCGACTCGGTGTAGCCGAGCCGCAGGCCGCTCCACGCGGCGCGGTCGGCCTCGTCCGCGAGCTCGACGAGCTCCGCGAGCGTGAGCGCCTCGCAGTCCGAGCTCGCGAGCAGGTGGCGGGTCGTGAACTCGAAGCGCGCGAAGTAGCGCTCGATCCCGAACGGCCGCGGGCTCAAGTCGCGAGGCGTCGGCCGGTTCCTACTCGTAGCGCAGCGCCACCATGGGGTCGACGCGTGCGGCGCGCCGCGCCGGCAGCCAGCACGCGAGGAGCGCGACGCCGAGGAGCAGGAGCGGCACCAGCGAGAAGGTGGGCGGGTCGGTGGTGCTCGTCTGGAACAGCATCGAGGCGACGAGCCGCGCGAGGCCGAAGGCCAGCGCGAGGCCGATCGCGACTCCGACGAGGGCGAGCGTCGCGCCGCTCTTCAGCACCATCTGCAGGATGCCCTCCTCGCCCGCGCCGAGGGCCATGCGGATGCCGATCTCCTGGGTGCGCTGGGCCACGGCATACGACATCACGCCGTAGATGCCGACCGCGGCCAGCAGCAGCGCGACCGCGGCGAAGACGGTGATCAGCTGGGCCGCGAGGCGCCGCTGCGCCGAGCGCTCGGCCACCAGCTCGTCGAGCGTCCGCAGCTGGTAGAGCGGGATCTCCGGGTTGGCCGCGCGCATCGCGGCACGCATCGAGTCGGCCGCGACCCCGGCCGCGTTGTCCGTCTTGACCACGAGCGTGAAGGCGTTGCCCGTGTTCTGCAGGAAAGGCAGGTAGAGCTCGACCCGCGACTCCTCGTCGACGCCGTAGTTCTTGACGTGCGCGACCTGCCCCACCACCTCCATCCAGGGGTTGTCCTTGCTGTCGAGCGACCCGAACTTCAGGCGCTTGCCGAGCGGGCTCTGGCCCGGCCAGTGCGTCCTCGCGAAGCGCTCGTCCACGATGCAGACCGTCGGCGCGCCGTCGCGGTCGCGCTCCTCGAACACGCGGCCCTCGAGCACGCGGATGCCCATCACCGAGAAGTAGTCCGTGCTGACGCGGGCGATGTCGGCGGAAGGCCGCTGCCCCGGCGGCGGCTCGGGCTTGCCCTCGACGCTGAACGAGCTCTGCCAGCCGCCGAGGAGCGGGAGCGTCGCGGCCGCTCCCTTGAGGCCCGGCCGGCTCCTGAGCTCGGCGAGCACGCGCTCGAAGAGCGCGGCCCGCTTGGCGGGCTCGCTGTAGCCGGTCTGCGGCAGCGCAACGTTGGCAACCACTACCCCTTCCGAGCGGAAGCCGGCGTCGGCGTGCAGCACCCGATAGAAGCTGCGCAGCATCAGGCCGGCCCCCACCAGCAGCACGAGCGCCAGCGAGACCTCGGCGATCACGAGCCCGTTGCGGACGCGGTGCTGGCCGGGCCCGCCGCTGTTGCCGCGGCCGGACTCCTTTAGTGGCTCGTGGAGCTTGGTCGACAGCGCGCGCCAGGCCGGGACGATCCCGAACGCAAGCCCGGTGACGACCGCGAGCGCCGCGGTCACGGCGAGCACGCCCAGGTCGACCTTCACCTCGTCCACCCGCGGCACGTTGGCGGGCAGCGACGCGAGCAGCGCCTGGAGCCCGAGATAGCCGAGCAGCACGCCGGCGACGGCGCCGAAGAGCGACAGCAGCACGCTCTCGGTCAGCAGCTGGCGCAGCACGCGCGCGCGGCGGGCGCCGAGCGCCAGGCGCACCGCGATCTCGCGCTGCCGGGTCCGCGGCGCGGGCGAGCAGCAGGTTCGCGACGTTCGCGCACGCGATCAGCAGCACGAAGCCGACGGCGCCGAGCAGCAGCATCAGCGCCGGGCGCATGTCGCCGACGATCGCCTCCTGCAGCGGCTCGACCGTCATGCTCTGCTTGGCGTTCGAGTTCGGGTACTTCTCGGCCAGCCGCGCGGCGATCGCCTTCACGTCGGCGCGCGCCCGGCCGACGTCGACGCCCGGCCTCATGCGGCCGATCACGTAGATGCCGGGGTGGTTGCCGCGGTTGCTCTCGCCGCCGATCCGGTCCTCGATCCGCAAGAGCGGCGTGAAGACCTCGGTGTTCCGGAAGCTCGTGTGCATGGTCTTCGGCATCACGCCGATGACCGTGAACGTGTCGCCGCTCAGCGCCAGCGTCCGCCCGACGACGCTCGGGTCGCGTCCGAAGCGCCGCTCCCAGAAGCCTTCCCCCAGCAGCACCACTCCGGGTGCGCCGGCCTTCTCCTCCTCGGGGCCGAACGCCCGGCCCACGATCGGCTGCTTGCCGAGCGTCCGGAACAGGCCCGAGGTGACCCGGCGGCCGCTCACGCGCTCCGGCAGGCTCGACGAGCCGCCCGAATCGGCGCCCGAGCTCAGGATGTAATCCGCGCCGTTGAAGCCGACGAGCGATTCGAACACCTGGTTCTGGTCGCGCACGTCCTTGAGGTTCGCGACCGAGAAGCTCATCTCGGGCACCTGCTCGGACCACTCGGTCAGGAACACGAGGCGCTCGGCCTGCGGGTAGGGCAGCGGACGCAGCAGGATCGCGTTGATCACGGAGAAGATCGCCGTGTTGGCTCCGATCCCGAGCGCGAGCGTCGCCACGGCGACGAGCGTGAAGCCCGGCGAGCCGCGGAGCGTGCGTGCCGCGAAGCGAACGTCGCGCCAGAGTTCTTCCATCGTTCCTCCTCGGAGCGGTGCGAGCGGATGGGTGCTTCGAGTTTAGGACGAGACGGCACGAGCCGGGGTTTGAAAGATGAGCGGGTCGGCGGCGTCCACGATCTTGAACGCGTCGCGGTCAGCGGCCGGGTGGGACGAGTCCCTGGCCGAGCCGTTCCGCGAGCGTGGGCCCTTCGACGATTTCGAGCACCAGCGCGCGGCGGCCACCGGATTCCTCCTGGCCGTAGAGGACGGCGATGTTGGGGTGGTGGCAGGCGGCGAGCAGCTTCGCCTCGCGCTCGAGGCGGGCCATCCGCTCGGGATCCGCGGCGAAAGCCTCGCCCACCAGCTTGAGCGCCACGTCCCTCCCGAGCCGGTCGTCACGGGCGCGCCAGACCTCCCCCATCCCTCCCGAGCCGAGGCGAGCCTGGATCTCGAAGGCACCGAAACGCGAGCCGGGCACGAGCACCACCACGCGAGGTCTCCCCCACCTTGGTGCGCGCTGCCCTGCGGGGATGTCAATAGTTCAATCGTCGACGGGGCCCTTGCCATTCTACAAATGCCTCGTCCCTCCGGACCGCCGGCGGCTCGGCGACAGGGACGACGCGGGCGGTCCGCGGCGCCGAGGGCCGCCGGTCGGGAGCCTTCAAGATGGCACATCCATTGCTCCGAGGTTCGAAGGGGGCTCTTCTTTGGCGAGGTTACGAAGATGCTCGTGAAGGACGTCATGACTCCGAGGGTCGAGTGTATCCGCCCGACCGAAAGCATCGCGCACGCCGCCGACCGCATGAAGAAGCTCGACGTGGGCTCGCTCCCCGTCTGCGGAGACGACGAGAAGCTCGTGGGAATGATCACGGACCGGGACATCACGACCCGCGCCACCGCGCGGTCGGGCGACCCCGGCGCCACCCGCGTCGCCGACGTGATGACGCCGAGCGTCATCTACGCGTTCCAGGACCAGAGCGTGCAGGAGGCGGGGCGGCTCATGGAGGACAACCAGATTCGCCGGCTGGTCGTCCTCGACCGCGACAAGCGGCTCGTCGGCATCGTCTCCCTGGGCGACCTGGCCCTGCGGGCGGGCGACGAGCAGCTGGGCGGCGAGGTGCTGGAGCAGGTCTCGGAGCGGCCGCACTAGCCGGCGGCGGGGCCGGAACGAAGGCGCCGGCTCAGTCCTTCAGGAAGAACGGGCGGCGCTTCGAGAAGTCGACGGGCAGCGCCTTGCGAATCTCGCCCAGCAGCTCCGGAGTCACTTCGTCGAGCCCGCGCTCGCGCGCGAAACTTTCGACGCGCTCGACCACCACGCCGCGCACGAACGAGGGGATCTTCGCGACGCGCTCGCTCGCGGCCGGCGACCAGCGCAGCGTGGGGCGCGCGGCGCTGCCGTACGTCACGCTCCTGCGCTCGACCAGCGGACGGTCGCCGGGCGGCTCGTAGACGCAGCCCGGGTCCTCGGCCAGGTAGTCGCCGCGCGTCGCGAGCGCGCGCGCCCGGCAGCCGCCGCACACCAGCCGGTACTCGCAGCTGCCGCAGCGGCCTCGGAGCTTGCGCTCGCGCAGGTCCGCGAGCACCCGCGAGCCCGACCAGATCTCGCCGAACGACTGGCGCCGCAGGTCGCCCGCCTCGGTCGGCATGTACGGGCAGGGCGTGAGCTTGCCGTCGGGCGTGATGCGGCAGTAGTCGATGCCGCACGGGCAGCGCGTGCGGTAGCTCAGCACCGGCGAGTCGTTGTCCTGCGCGTGGACGTGCCGCATGAAATGCGGCGCGCACTTCGCGCGCACCATCATCGTGCCGCGGTAGCGGCTCTCGGCCGCGGCCAGCTCGGCGAGCAGCGTCTCGATCCGGCGCGGCTCGAGGTCGACGAGGTCGACACCGCGCCCGGTGGGCACCAGGAAATAGAGGTTGAAGCAGACGGCACCCTCGGCGGCCGCCCACTCGAGAAGCTTCGGGATCTCCGCGGCGTTCTGCGGCGTGGCCGTCGTCTGCACCACGAAGTCGATGCGGTGCTCGCGCAGCCGGCCGAGGGCTTCCTGCGTGCGCTCGAGCGCGTGCGCGCCGCCGCGGAAGTGGTCGTGCGTGCCGGCGTCGAGCGAGTCCACGCTCACGGCCACGCCCGACACCCCCGCGCCCGCCAGCATCGCGACGCGCGGCTCGCTGAGCGTGGTGCCGTTCGTGCCCACCACGACCGTCGCGCCGCGGCCCGAGGCGTAAGACGCGATCTCGGCGAGGTCGTCGCGCACCAGCGGCTCGCCGCCGCTCAGGATCAGCATCGGCGACGGGTTCACGGCGACGAGCTCGTCGATCACCCGCAGGCTCTCCGCCGTCGTGAGCTCGGACTCGGTGGTCTCGAAAGGGCCCGCGGAGATGTAGCAGTGGCTGCAGCGCAGGTTGCAGCGCCTGGTCAGGTTCCAGGCGACGACGTGCGGCAGGAACTCGCTCTGCTCGGGGCGCTCGGCCAGAAGCAGCGCGCTGGGCCGGGCGTCCGTCACGAGCCCTTCTTGTCGTCCCCCGAGGCCGTTCCAACGGCGGCCGTCGCTTGCTGCATGAGCTGCTCGACGGCCTTCTTCGCCTCGGCCGGCGTCACCTTGGCGAAGTCGACCGGGCACTTGCCCATCTGCTCCTCGATGTCGCGGATCGGGCAGCGGCTGACGCCCGCAGCCTTGGCCTCCTCGATGAAGCGGCGCATCTCGGGCGAGAGCGCGTCCTTGCCTTCGGCCTCGGCCCGGATCTGCTTGGCGCGCAGCTCGCGGAACATCACCATCATCGTCTCGGTGTCGAACTCGTCGGCCTCGATCATGGCCTGCTTGTTCTCGTCCATCACCGTGGTGGTGATGCGCCAGATGCCGTGGTTCCTGGCGAAGCGCTCGACGGTGTTGCGCGCGAGCGGCCGCGCGATGAGCGGCACCGCCCGGAGCCGGTCCCACGACTCCTCGGTCCAGACGATCGGGTCGGTGGCGGCGCGCGGGCGGCTGCCGACGCGGCCCGTGATCGGGCACTTCGTCGCCACCTCGCCCGTGTCCGCGACCTGGTCCTCGTCGTGCCCCTCGACCTTCGTCGTCTTGAGCTGCTCCTCGGCCTTGACCTCGGCGAGTGCGATCTCCTCCTGCGAGCCGATGCCCATGATGAGCTGCATGTGCG
>CAVUFF010000003.1:0-451427 GCA_963740655.1 uncultured Acidobacteriota bacterium | reverse complement strand
AGCAACCGTAAGGAAGTTGCGGTATCCGTCGTCGAAGGTCACGACGACAGTCCGTGGGCTAAGCGGCTGCCGCGCCTTCAGCCTGGCGAGGTATTCGGACAGCGCTATTCGGTGCCAGCGCGTCGACAGAGATCGGACATGCACGAAAACAATCGCGCCGGAACATGAAGCCGTCGCCTATTGTAAGGGAGGCTGTTGCTGGCCGTCACTCCATGGTAGGCCAGCAGAGGAACGCCTCGAGCTCCAAACTCGGCGATCCTCAGAATCCCGAGACCAGACAGTGATGCAAAAGCGATGCGCTTGAGCGTTCCTTCAGTCACGCTGGTAGCGACCAAGATATCCATGAGCGAGGAAGGATAGGCTGTTGGCGTACAACCACCGCTCCAAGGAGCACGTCGCCCATAGGCTGAGCCTTGGCGTGAGCACGGTGAACGGATAGGGAAGCGGTAAATAGTGATAGTGGATACCACCTGAGGGGCGCAGATGCGCTCGGGCTGCAAGGTGATCAAGGTCCCTTACCGTCAGGAGCGTCCGTCGAAGGCTGTCGCTACGCCTGCCGAGGACGGCCCCAGCGACGGCGCGCACGGGACTCATCACCCCGATCATGGCGCGGTCTAGGTGGTATTTCTTTGGTGTGGAGACGATGACTGTACCTCCGTGCTGTACGACACGGCGCATTTCACTCAGGGCGCTGGGGATATCCTCCAGGTACTCAATGAAACCGAGTGCCACTACGGCATCAAACGCGCCGTCAAGGAACGGCAATTTGGCCCCACCTCGCACGAGGCGCGCCGCTGTGGCACGGGCGCGCGCTCTTCGGAGCATCGCGTCAACGAGATCGACTCCCGTGTAACACGAGGCGATTGGCAGCCTCGGTGCCAGTGGTGCGGGTCCACACCCGACGTCGAGGACTCGAATGGGCCCTGGCGGCAACAACTCCAAGGTCCGCCTGAGGCGGACTCGAAATGAAATGTTACCGGCAGTCGCGGGGCCGTCGTACAAGTCATCCCAGGCTCCGCTGATGGCAAGGCGGCTTGAAAGCGCCTGCCGACGGCTTCGCGCTCTGTTGCGGCGTCCTTTGTCCCGACGCCCGGGGACAGATCTTTCGCCATCGACTTCCTTCGAGCACCAGTTTAGACCGTTCCGTTGCGGAGGATTGGTCGGGCAGCCGCCTCTGCTAAGCCCCCCGAAAGCGCCGACGTAGGTCGCCTAGATTCCTCGAAACCCCAAGGATCCTCGGCCAGAGATCGACCAAGGCCAATCAGACCCCTTGCGAGATTCCCCGTCGAAGGTGCGCGATCGCCAGTTCGCGACGGACTTCCCCGAGGCGCCTTGTGGCTCGGCGCTTGAGTCCCCGTAGTTCAGGGTAACGATCGATGCAGACCCGTATGCAGGCAAGCTTCTGTTCGCCCACACGGACCGCGTTCGCAAAACCAGACTCGTTTGAGTCGTGGACTCTATACCGAGCCAGAGCTTCATGCTGGTACTGAACGCCGTAGCCGTGCCCAGCAACCTTGAGCTGTAAATGAAGATCATCGAGTGGAAACAGGCTCTGGTCCAACCCCCCGACTTCTCGGTAGACACGTCGTCGGACCGAAAGGCCAGGGAAGGGAGTAGAGAACAAGAAGACGTCCGCCAGCGAGCGGCGGCCTGTCGTTATCTGATAGATCCCTAATATCGCATTGAGCCATCGTCCAGGCTTATCTCCGAGCACCTCGCCGGTTGGCCCAATCATTCGGGAGTCGCAGCAGAAAAGGCCTACCGTGGAGTCAGAATCGAAGGCATTGATTGCAGCCTCGTGATGCCCCGGCTCGAGAATATCGTCGCTGTCAAGGAAGACAATGATGGCACCCGTCGCAATTTCCACGCCGATGTTACGCGCCACAGATGCACCACTCCTAATGGATTGGAGTCGGTATTGGATCCGGCCGCCAAGAGGGTGCGTTCTTACAACGTCCGCCGTATCGTCGCTAGAGCAATCATCGACGACGATCACCTCCGTTGGCGGGTAATGCTGAAGCAAGAGTGAGTCTAACGCCTCGCCGATGAAGCGCGCCCGGTTGTAAGTTGGCATGACTACGCTGACAGGAATCTCAGCCATCCTTACGGCCCAAGAAATAGAAAGCGCTCGAACTGTGAGCGACGTGTGGTGAAGGAACCATCAACAGATCTGACAGATTCTTGATCGAAAACGTAACCCAGCCCACAACTGTGAGAAGTCGTGTGTACAACGGAGAGGAGCCAAACGAAAGCAGAGGCTGGCGAGAGTCTCCCGGAGAATCCAGGCAAGAGTTGAGCCGGGCCCGATCTGGACGCCCGAGGCAATCTCCTTGAAGTCTGACAGAAACAGGCGCAAGCCAGGCAGAGTGAAGCGCCGATAGTCTTGTGGGCTGAGGTGGAAGGGCTGCAAGAAGGGCACCTCCACATAAGCGAAGCCGCCCGGCGACAGTACTCTCAGGAACCTCGTCGCGCACCTGATCCGCCGACGCCACATGTTCAAGTACGCCACGCAGAACTGCAACGGCCAGAGAGGCATCTCGGAATGGCAGTCGATGGCCGTCAGCGACGACACGGACTTCCCCAAACGCTTCGATATCGACATTGAGCACCCGTGCGCCCAGGTTCGTTGTCCCCGAACCCAGGTTCAGAGCCCATTCTCGTGGACCGACAGTGGCGCAAAGCTCTTGGACCAGGCGGTCGAGACGCGGATCAAATCGAAACGGATTGGGTGGGACGACGGTACTCGAACCAGACTGTCTTCCGACACCGGTTACGAAGGTCACGCTGACGCGTCACTCAACTGAATCACCCTCATATAGAGCCGTTCCATACGTGCCATCTCTGTTTCGTAGTCGGCATGCTGACGAACCATCCGTAGTCCTCCTTGGCGAAGACGCGGACAAGAGAAGAGTCAGTTGCGAGTCTCTCGATGGCGCCTGCGAGGGCCGTCGGGTTGCGGGCTGAGACACGCAACACCGTCTCTTCGTGCACGAACACAGCCGGGTCATAGTGCGGCAAATCGCTAATTACTACAGGTGTTCCGCATGCCGCGGCTTCCATTACAGTCATGGGTGTTCCGTCAGTATTCCGGATTGAGACTACGCAGTCGGCTGCATTCAGGTAGTCACGCATTTCACGATTTGGCACTTCCGGCACCTGAAGCACTCTCTCTCGAAGCCCTAACCGATCGATCTCCGCCTCGACAAGCGCTCTGTATTGCGGGAAAGCCTCGGAGCGATAGGTGACCATCAGGAGGCGCGCATTGGGACACAGAGGAACAAGTCTCTCGAAGGCCTGAACAATTGTGGCGATGTTGTAAAGTGGCCAGAGAAGCCGACAACTTAGAACGACGAAGTGGTTCGGCGTAAACCCAAGTCGCGCTCGGAGCGAAGTGTCTTGACTCCTGTAGAAGACGTCAGAGTCGACTCCACCCACGACCACCTCTAGGGGGACGTGGGGCTGGTGTCAGAGGGCGTGACGACGTCACTCAAGTTGCGAGACCATGTGAGCACAAGCTTTGCCCGGGCGAAGTGCAAGGGGGGTCAGTGCCCTTTCGCGAAGGGACGCCGGCCGCCACGTAGTGCCCACGATATCGCCGCCCATGACCCAGAGCGCCAGAGGTGCCTTGTCAGCAAGGGCTGCGTACCAGGCGCCACGGCCCAGGAAGTGCACTTGAACCAAGTCCGGAAGCCAAGCCGCGATGATCCGACGCAGACGCCTTAGGGCGAGTGCTGTATGCCACGCACGCTTTAGGTGAAAGGGTGGCAGTACCCAAGGATCCACCATCACCTGGCTTTCGTATCCGCCGAGTTTGTCCGGCGAGTAGTCTTCGAACGAAAGAATCCTTACGGCATGACCCCGTCGGACCAGATAGTTCGCCCACTTCTGAGTGTGGCTAATGCTGGCATTGGCTATCCCAAGGATGCGCATGGCTTGACCCGTGCCCCGGATAACGGATCGAATGGACCCCCGTCGGAAGCATGCCTCCAATCTAAGCGTTTGGGCAAGGTGTTGTATCGTGGGGACCGTCAAGCCCGATGCATTGGTGATCCTCCGCGACGGTGCAGAGGCCAGCACGAAACTCGGGTGTCTCGCACGGCGGTACAATCTTCATGTGCTCAACGTTTCCGCTACATCGCCATCGTCCTCCGCCATCGGTAGAGCAGCCCACGAGCAGGGATGCGATGCACTCGGGTAGACGCTTTCTCCACCGTTGGCCCCTCTCGAGCGACTACCGGGATCACCACAGACCACGAGTCACCACCAATAGATCGGGCGACCAACCCGAGCGACACCCCGGCGGCGGCGATCTCGAGCAATGACAACAACCGATATCCACATGCTCGCCATCGTTCCTGTCTACCCGCTCGGCATGGCGCCCGGGCAGCGCTACCGCATCGAGCAGTGGGCGCCCTACCTGCGTGAAGCGGGATCGAGGTCCATTTCACGCCGTTTGCTCGGCCGTGCTGGGCAAGTACGATCTACGAGACGGGGCGCAAGCTGCCAAGGCGCGCTGATGGACCCAGGCGTGGCTGGCGGGCATCGATCACGCCTGGCGAGCCGCAGCCTTTGATGTCGTCTACCTGTATCGCGAAGCCGCGCTCGTCGGGCCAGCTCTCTTGGAGCGGCTGATCCACTGGCGCAACCCGAGAGCTCGTCTATGACTTCGACGACGCGATCTGGCTAAGGTACGTGAGTCCGCGGAACCGCTACCTCTCCTATCTCAAGGCGCCGGGAAAGACGCGCACGCTCTGTCGCCTGGCGGCATCGGTCGTCGTGGGCAACGAGCACCTGGCGCAGTTGCGCGGCGCTACAATCCAGCCGTGACGATCGTTCCGTCGACGGTGTCGCTGCGGCAGTACCGACCGGCACCGTCGCAGGGCACGGACGAGCGAGCGCATTATCGGCTGGACAGGCAGCCACAGTTCGATCCAGTACCTCGGGATTGTCGAAG
Source organism: uncultured Acidobacteriota bacterium (assembly GCA_963740655.1). GTDB lineage: Bacteria > Acidobacteriota > Vicinamibacteria > Fen-336 > Fen-336 > DATBSL01. Next base: position 446,473 of record CAVUFF010000003.1, on the reverse strand, counting down.
GCGCGCTGCAGCGCTTGGCCCGCCGTCGACGCTTTCGCCTGCGAGTCATCGGTGTCGAAGACTTCTCGATCCCCGGAGTGGACGTTGAGTGCCGCCCCTGGAAGGCTGAGACCGAAGTCGAAGACCTCTGGCCGCTCGACGTGGGCATCATGCCACTCACCGAGGATCCCTGGACGCTCGGCAAGTGCGCCATGAAGGCCATCCAGTACCTCGGCGTCGGGGTTCCTGCGGTCGTGAGCCCGGTCGGCGCGAACCAGGAAGTCGTCGAGCACGGCGTCACGGGCTTTCATGCACGAACCGAGGACGACTGGGTTGAGGCGCTCGAGCGCTGCCTCGATGACGACCCGTTGCGTTTGCGCATGGGAGCGGCGGGACGGGCCGTCGTCGAAGCGCGTTATTCGGCAGAGACCCAGGCACCTCGCCTCGCCGCGATGCTGAGGAGCCTCTGATCGATGACAGGCTTTCTGGACGGCCTGCTGGCGATCCTCGTGGCGGCCGCTCTCAACCTGGTGGTCATCTATCGGATCCGTGCCCGGGCGCCCCAGGGTGAGTCTGGGTTCCTCGTGAGGGTCTACCTCTGGACGGTTCTGATCCGCTACTCGCTCGCCGTGCTGCTGAACGTCTTTGTGACCGATTCGGCGGTCGCAGCGGCGTTCTGGGGAGACTCGGGCTCGTATGACATCGGTGGTTACCAGCTCTCTCTTCGGTGGTCAGGTGAGCCGATCACGAGCGCGTACATGTCGACCTCGATCAGCGGATATGGCTGGGTGTACTTCGTTGGATCCATCTATTACGTCTTCGGCCGGAACCAGCTGCTGGTCCAGCTGCTAAACGGGCTCATGGGCGGACTCACCGTCTTGGTGATCTATTCGATCGCCGCGCGGCTCTTCGACCGCTCAGTCGCTCGATGGGCGGCCGTGTTCATGGCGTTCTTTCCGCAGATGGTGTTCTGGTCGACCGGCATGTACAAGGACCCCGCGATCCTGCTTTGCATTGCCGTGGCCATGTTTGCGGTTCTCCGCGCTTCGAGACAGCCTGTCCGTGTCGCCGATGGTCATGTTCGTCGTGGCGGAGGTCGTTCTGATCACGCTGCGCTTCTACATCGCGTACTTCGTCGATCCTCGCGGCGCTCGCCACCTTCGTGTTCGGCACAACGCCGCGGCGGCGTCCGGATGGTGGTGACCTACGGCCTGCTGGGCTTGCTCTTGTTCGGCGCGCTGAACGTCGCCGTCAAGCGCGAGACCCTCGAACAGCAGACGACCTACCTGACGCTCGAGCGACTCCAGGTGACGCGTGAGGACCAGGCGATGTGGGGCCGCTCAGGCTTCGGACAGGAATACGACGTTTCAACGCCTGCCGGCGCGCTCGCCACACTTCCCGTAGGACTCGTGTACCTCCTATTCGCCCCCTTTCCATGGTCGATATCGGGCCTGCGCCAGGCTCTTGTGGTTCCGGAAACGCTGGTTTGGTACGCGTTGATGCCATCCTTCGTTCGAGGGCTGGCATTTGGATTGAAGCGACAGTTTCGAGCGATTCTGCCGATAGCCGTCTTCGCTTTGAGCTTGACGCTCGCCTATGCGCTGATGCAGGGAAACATCGGTACCGCGTATCGCCAGCGAACCCAGATCACGATGTTCTTCTTCATATTCATGGCCGCGGGGATCGTCGAGAAGAAGCGGCAGCATCTCGATAGGGTGGCGTCGTTGGAGATGACCGCCGTCGGACTGCTCCGACAGCAGTGACCGGTGACTGCGACGGGAGCATTCTGCTCTGGCTGATCGCGGCGGTCGAGTTTCGGCTGCCGATGGGCGGAACAGCGCCGAACCGATCTTGGAAGCGCTGGCGGCAAGCCCCGGCCTAAGGCGTGCTCTGGTCAGCGCTCGAACGGTGCCGCCGCTGAGCGTCAGAGTCCTGGCCTACGCCCGGCGAGTCCGCCAGGTCGCACAGCGCTCCGGAGACTGGGTCTCGAAGCGATCGCGCTCGACGGCACGACTAGCTTGGCGGGAGTAGGTCGAGCTCGCTTACGGGTCGCATCTCGGGCCGCAGCGTGTCCCACGCCGCCTCGCGTACGGTAACGGCGCGTCTGCGGCTCAGGGCCACGAGGGCGAATCCGCTCAGGGCGAGGCCTGGAATCGTCCAGAACAGGAGCTGCTGGAGCGGTCCCAGCGTGAGGAACATGCGCCCGACGCGGACATACTCGCCGCGGAACGGCCACGGGGCGGTGCGCTCGCCGTGGCGCAGATAGAGCCACGGTTCCGGATAGAGGACGTTGCCCGACAGGAGTGCTCGCAAGTGTCGTGTCTCGGCAGCAGCGTCGGCACTCTGGGATGCCGAGCCGAACGGCCGCCACGCGGCGCCCGAGGGATTCTCGAGCAGGTCCGCAGCCGACATCGCAGGTCCACTCGCGCTCACCACGACGCCCGAGGTCGAAGGATCCACGATGGTCCAGCCGCTCGCCTCGTCCCAAACCTCGACTAGGGTGTGTCCCTTCTCCTCGACCGGCACGAACTGGACCACGCGCGCCGGAATGCCGACGGACAAGAGCTCGGTGGCCAGGATCGCGCTGCGGGTGAGGCAGTGGCCGGGCGCGCCGGCCATGTGCTCCTTGAAGTGAGCGAGCGGGTTGAAATTCGAGCTCACGAACTCGCTCGAGGGCTCGCCGTTCGGGAATCGCTCGGACATGACCCCCGAAACGCACTCCGCGGCAGCCAATCCTGTCCGGTCGCCGCAGGAGGCGCGCATGGCCTCGCGGAAGGGCTGCAGCTCCGGCACCGTCGCGAGTTCGCGGACGGGCCAGCGCAAAGGACCGATGCTGAAACCGGGATCCGGGCGCTTCGTCGCCTCAGAGGCGTCCACGGCTGCGAGGCGGACCGTCGAGTACGGCAGCGCCTTGAGGAGGACAAGCAGGCCGAGGGCTAGGGCCATAAGACCAAGCCCCGACAGTCCTTGAATCCGCCGCCTTGTGGAAGGACTAGACATCCAAGAGTAGCGCACCATTAGCCCTCAGGGGCTGAGAGTATACACGAGCAATTCTGTAAGTCTAGCAATCCCCCAGGTCAGAGTCTGTGAGCGCAGCCTCAGTGCTGTGGGGCTTCGGTCAGCTCAGTGAGGCGCGAGGCGGCCTCTCGGACTCCCCGGCTGGTCGGGTCGAGGCGGACCGACCAGCGCGCCAATGGACCGGCAGGTTCTCCCGTCGCGGCCTGCCGGACCCAGGCCAGAGCCAACCATGAGGGGGCATCGGTGGGCCGGCGATGCAATTGCTCGAGGAGATCTCCGTCCAGGGCCGCTCGTCGCAGGCCAGTCGCCGGAGCGGGGGCTGCGCGGAGCAGGGAGCCACCTTCTAGGTGTGCCGGTCGCCTCGACGTGGCGAGCGACAGCGCCAGGCTCGCGAAAATAACCACGATCGACAGGACACACAGCGCGCGTGGTGGGGCGACCCCCGCCGCGGGCGCGACGAGAACCGCGGCGAGCACCGCGAACAGCAGCGCGTTCGACGGCAGATGCAGGTTGAAGTCGAACAGGCTGTGGACGGCTAGCGCCACGCCGCCGGCGAGCGCGCCGGTCGTGAGCGCGCGCGTGAGGCGCTGGGGTTCCAAGTGCGCGCAGCGCAGACCGGGCAGCAGGACGGCCATCGCCAGGCCCCCGATCAGCAGGGCGCCGAGTGCCCCTCCCTCCGCGACGGCTTCGCGCACGTCGCTCTCGGCGTGCTCGACCGCCACTTCGCCCGAAGCCGTTCGGAAACGGCGTAGCGCGTCCTCGTAGGCGCCGAAACCCGAGCCGAGGAGCGGGCTCGAGGCGATGAGGCGGTTCGTGTCTCGCCACACGGTGAGCCGATAGGAGCCCGACGCCTCGGACGTGACCGCGACGAGCGAGGCGATCCGAGCGCGCGCCTCGGGTGGCAGCAAAGAGACGACGACGAGCGACCCGAACAGCAGCAGGGCAGACACTCCCATGAACCCGCGCGGCGACAGGCGCGCCGGGCCGAGCGTCCAGAACCGGACGAGGACGAACGCCACGAGGCCGGCCGCGAGGCTGACGACCCCGCCGCGCGAGAGCGAGACGAGCACCGACAGCCCGAGCACGAACGCGACGCCCCAGGCGAGCACGATCCATCGGGCGCGCCGGCTCTCGATCCAGCTCAGCCAGCCGCGATCGCGACGCGCTTCCTCGGCGAGGCCGACCGCGAGGCCGACCGCGAGGAGCGCCGCCAGCTCGACGTAGCCGGCGAAGTGGTTCTTGCTGACGAACGGGCCGAACGGAGCCACCGTCGGCACGCGCCAGATGCCGTAGAGCCTGTCGCCGAAGGCGAGCCGAGCGACCAGGCCGTAGAGCGCGACCGCCAACGCTCCCGCGACGACCGCGACCGACGCGCGGACGAGCAGCCGACGCTCGCGCAGCGCCGGAGCGGCCGCGAACGCCAGCGCCACGAGCCCGGTCGCGAACGCCAGCCAACGCCGCGTGGCCTCGGGGTGAAGCGAGATCGGAAACGGCCCGGGACCGAGCACGGCCGCCGCTTGCGCGACGTCGGGATGCCAGACCGCCGCCGAGCCGGGTGCGAGCCAGGCGTGCAGCGAGGCCGGCAAGGGGACGAGCTGCACGATTGCGAGGAACCACAGGCCGATCCAGGCGAGAGCCGGTCCGCGGGCGAGGCGGAGCGAGCCGCGCTGCAGATCCCACGCCATCGCGACGAGGGCCGCCGACAGCGCGGTGATCGCGATCGTGCGGGTCGCCCACGGATCGACGCTGCCGAACGGCCAGGGGGAGAGGATCGCAAGCCCCACCAGTACGCCGAGGGCCAACTTCGATCCTGGCCCCGGCACCGCCGGCCCGGCCGGCTCGGAGCTCACGGAAGGCGCCTCCTCGGCCGCCATTCTAGCCGTCCCTTCGACGAGCCTCGGTGCGCGCCGGGCTATCCTTGCCGTGCATGTGCGGGATCTGCGGCTTGCTGTCGCGGGGCGGAGCGCCCGATGCGGAGACGCTCCGCTCGATGGCGGGCGCCCTGGCGCACCGCGGACCGGACGGCGAGGGGGTCCACGTCGACGCGCCGATAGCGCTCGGCCACAGGCGGCTGTCGATCATCGACCTCTCCGAGGCCGCGAGCGAGCCGATGACGAACGAGGACGGCACGCTGTGGCTCGTCTTCAACGGCGAGATCTACAACTTCCGCGAGCTGCGCCAGCGGCTCGAGGGCCGCCACCGCTTCCGGAGCCAGGGCGACGGCGAGACGATCCTGCACCTCTACGAGGAGAAGGGCGACGACGCCGTCGCGCGAGCTCGACGGCATGTTCGCCTTCGCGCTCTGGGACTCGAAGCGGCGCCGGCTGCTGCTCGCGCGCGATCGCACGGGCAAGAAGCCGCTCTTCTACCACGACGGGCCGCGCGTCTTCGCCTTCGCCTCCGAGGTGAAGGCGCTCTTCGCGCACGCCGACGTCCCGCACGAGCGCGATCCCGACGCGCTTCCTCTCTACCTCACCTACGGCTACGTTCCGCACGCCCGGCACCTTCTATCGCGGCATTCGCTCGCTGCCGCCGGCCCACAGCCTGGTGGTGACGGAGGCCGGGGCCGAGCCGCCGCGGCGCTACTGGCGGGCGCACTTCACGAGTGGCTGGCGCAACGGCAGCGATCCGACAGCTGAGCACGCGACGCGGGCGATGAGCGACGCCGAGGCCGAGGAGCGCTTCCGGGCGCTGCTCCAGGGCGCCGTCGAGCGGCGGCTGGTCGCGGACGTGCCGCTCGGCGCGTTCCTCTCGGGCGGGCTCGACTCGTCGACCGTCGTGGCGCTCATGGCGCGCGCCGCGAGCGGCCGCGTCAAGACCTTCACGATCGGCTTCGCCGGCCACAGCGAGTACGACGAGCGCGAGCACGCCCGGGTCGTCGCGGAGCGCTTCGGGACCGACCACACCGAGTTCGTGGTCGAGCCGAAGGCGCTCGACCTCGTCGACCGGCTCGTCTACCACCACGACGGGCCGTTCGGCGACTCGTCGGCGGTGCCGACCTACCTGCTGTCGGAGCTGACCCGCACGCAGCGTCACCGTCGCGCTGAACGGCGACGGCGGCGACGAGGTGTTCGCCGGCTACCTGCGGCTCTACGGCGGTGCGCTCTCCGAGCGCGTGCCGCGCGGGGCGTTCCGTGCCGCGGCGCGGCTCTTCGGCCTGCTGCCCGAGCCGAAGGACCGCCGCCACCCGCTGCGCTTCGCCAAGCGCTTCGCCGAGGCGGGGAGCCTGCCGCTGCTCGACCGCTATCTGCGCTGGAACGCGTACTTCACGAGCGACCTGCCCGCGCTGCTGCGCCCCGAGCTCGCGCAGGGGCTCGATCGCGAGCGGCTGCTCGAAAGCTTCCGTGCAGGCTACGGGAACGGCAGCGGCTCGACGCTCGCGCGGCTCTTGCAGCTCAACTTCGAGACGTATCTGCTCGACGACCTGCTCGTGAAGATGGACCGCATGTCGATGGCGCACGGGCTCGAGGCGCGCTCGCCGTTCCTCGACACGGCGGTCGTCGAGTTCGGCGCGAGCCTGCCGGACCGGCTGCGGATGCGGCTCGGCAAGGGCAAGATCCTGCTGCGCCGCGCGATGCGCGACATCCTGCCCGAGTCGATCCTGAACCGCGGCAAGCTCGGCTTCGGCGCGCCGCTCGGCGCCTGGTTCCGGAGCGACCTCCAGGGCTTCGTGCGCGAGCGGCTGCTCGACCGGGAGAGCCCGCTCTACGCGTACCTGCGGCCCGAGGCGGTCGAGGCGGTGCTCCAGCGCCACGGCAGCGCGCGGGCCGACCTGAGCGCGCAGATCTGGGCGCTGCTCACGCTCGAGAGCTGGCTGCGGCAGGAGAAGGCCTGGGGAGCCGCGACCGATGTGGTACCTTCATCGGCCGGAGGCTCTGCGGGTCGTGAGACGAGTGTCGGGTGAGGAGGTCGCGAAACCGCGCGCGCGCGCCGGCCTCGTCGTGCGGGGAGTCGGTGAGGAGATCGTCGTTTACGATCCCGCGAGCCACCAGGCCCACTGCCTGAGCCGCGAGGCCGCCTTGGTGTTCCAGGCCGCCGACGGGAGCGCCAGCATCGAAGCGATCGCGGCGAAGCTGGCCGCGCAGACCGGAACCGCTGACGACACCGCCAAGGTTTCTTGGACGGTCGAGCGGTTGGGGGATGCCGGCCTGCTTGAGCCGATGCCGAGGAGCCCAGTCGTCTCGTCCCGCCGTGATGCGCTGCAGAAGCTGGGCCTCGGAGCCGTGGCGCTCGCGCCGCTCGTGACCTCGCTCGTGGTGCCGACCCCCGCCGAAGCCGCCGCGACCTGCGTTCCCGAGTTGGCTTGTACCACGACGAATGCTGGCCAGCCCTGCTTCCAACTCGCGCAGTCCGAGTGCCTGACCAAGATCTGCACGGGTGTCACTGGCATCTGCCAGTAGCGCTCGGCGAGCAGGCAGCGCATCCACGCTGCCGAGCGCTTTCGCCGTGGGGCTCGCGCTCGCGGCCGTTTTCGCCGACGAGCCGGCCCGCTACCTGATCGCGAAAGACCCACCGCAGAAGGCCGACGCCGCGCTCGTCCTCGCCGGCGACCCCGGCTACGAGCGGACGAAGTGCGGCGCGCGGCTCGTGCTCGCGGGCGAGGCGCGGCTCCTGATCCTGACGGGCGGAGAGCCGGGGCCCGGCGACAGCGCGACCAGCCTGCGCGACGTCGCGCTCGGCATGGGCGTCCCGCCCGAAGCGATCCGGATGGAGCAGGTCTCGACGAGTACCCACGAGTCGCTCCTCGCGATCCGCGACATCCTCGCGCGCGAGCAGGTCCGAAGTCTCGTTGTCGTCACGTCTCCCTACCACCAGCGCCGCGCCGTGTGGGCCGCGCGGCGGACGCTCCCGGGCGTCCTGATCCTCAGCCGGCCGGCCGATCCGTCCTCCTGGCGTCCGGAAGGTTGGTGGAAGACGAGCGGGAACCGCCGGATCGTCCTTGGCGAGTACCTGAAGCTCGCCTACTACATCTTGCGGGGCTGGGCCTGAGCCCGAAGACCCGCCAGAAGCCCGAATCTCACTCATTCGTAGCAAGTTAGATTGACTGACTTCGAGTGGAATGCTACCCTCCGCCAGCCGTCCGGCGTGTATCCCTCTGGCATGGGTGGGAATGACTGGGAACTGGGGTGCATGAGCGAGGGTCGAGGGCGCGAGTCCTGCGGCTCTTCTCTCGCCTGAACATCGGCGGGCCGTCGGTCCACGTGATCCTCCTGAGCGAGGGTCTTCGGCCCCTCGGGTACGACACGCGGCTCGTGATCGGCCGCGAGGCGCCGCGCGAGGGCAACCTGCTCGCGCTCGCCGCGGAGCGGGGAGTGGACTGCGAGACGATGGCCGGGCTCGGGCGCGAGATTGCGCCGCTCCAGGACCTGCGCGCGCTCTTCGGGCTCGTGCGCCTGATCCGCGCCTGGCGCCCCGAGATCGTCCACACGCACACCGCCAAGGCCGGGCTCCTCGGCCGGCTCGCCGCGCGCGCGGCCGGCGTGCCGACGGTCGTACACACCTTCCACGGCCACGTGCTGCGCGGCTACTTCTCGCCGCCCCAGCAGGCGTTCTTCCGCGGGCTCGAGGCGTTCCTGGCGAAGGCCGCGGACGCGCTCGTCGCGGTGTCCGACGCGGTGAAGCGCGACCTCGTCGAGCTCGGAGTCGCTCCGGAGCGCAAGATCCGCGTGATCCCGCTCGGCCTCGAGCTCGCGGCACTCGCGGGCGAGCTGCCGCGCGGGACGCTGCGGCGCGAGGCGGGAATCGCCGCCGACGCGCCCCTCATCGGGGTCGTGGGGCGGCTCGTGCCGATCAAGGACGTGCCCACGTTCCTGGAGGCCGCGCGGCGCGTGCGCGAGCGGCGGCCGGACGCGCGCTTCGCGATCGTGGGCGACGGCGAGGAGCGCGCGGCGCTCGAGGCGCAGTGCCGGGCGCTCGGCCTCGCCGACTCTTCGCACTTCTTCGGCTGGCGGCGCGACCTCGCCCAGGTCTACGGCGACCTCGACGTGGTCGTCAACGCCTCGCGTAACGAGGGCACGCCGGTCGCGCTCATCGAGGCGCTCGCGGCGGCGCGGCCGGTGGTGGCGACGGCGGTCGGGGGCACGCCCGACCTCCTCGGCCGCAACGAGCGCGGGCTGCTCGTGCCGCCGGGCCAGCCGGAGGCGCTGGCCGCGGCGGTCGTGGACGTCCTCGAGGGATCCGAGGCCGCGCGGCGTCGCGCGCAGGCTGGTCGGGAGCACGTGGTCGCCCAGCACTCGTCGGAGCGCCTGTTCCGGGACATGCACGCGCTCTACCGCGAGCTCGGCCCGCAGGCGGCTTGACGCTCTCCACGTGACGACCGCTCTGCTTCCGACGCTGGTGCTGGTCGCGAGCTTCGCGCTCGCGGCGGCGATCGTTCCGCTCGCGGCGCGGCTCGCGCGCCGCTTCGGGATCCTCGACGGGCCCGGGCCGCGCAAGGTGCACGCAGCGCCCACGCCGCGCTTCGGCGGCCTCGCCGTCTGGGGCGCGTTCACGCTCGTCGTGTTCACGGGCTACTTCGGCGCGCCGCTGCTCGGCGGGATGGCGTGGGCCGAGACGCGCCTCGCCGGCCCGCTCGCGATGCTGCAGGAGGCGAACCGGGTCGAGACCAAGCTGCTCGCGATGATGCTGGGCGGCGCGATCATGTTCGGCGTCGGGCTCGTCGACGACGTGCTCGGCGGCCGCTTCCCGGTCGGCCTCAAGCTCGCGGGCCAGCTGCTCGCGGCGCTCGTGCTGGTGCTGGGCGGGATCCGCACCGACGTGCTCTACTACGAGCCCCTCAACGTCGTGCTCTCGCTCTTGTGGGTGGTCGGCATCACGAACGCCTTCAACCTGCTCGACAACATGGACGGCCTCTCGGCGGGCGTCGCGTTCGCGGCGTGCCTGGTGCTGCTGCTGAACGCGTGGCTGCTGGGCGAGTTCTTCATCAGCCTGGTGCTGGTCGCGCTCATGGGGAGCCTGCTCGGTTTCCTGGTCTACAACTGGCACCCGGCCTCGATCTTCCTCGGCGACTGCGGGAGCCTCTTCATCGGCTTCACGCTCGCCTCGCTCACGCTCCTGCAGCGCTTCGTGTCGCACGCCTCCTCCACCTACTTCCCGGTGCTGATGCCGGTGCTGGTGCTGGCGCTGCCGATCCTCGACACCGCGACGGTCGTGGTGATCCGCTGGCGCGAGGGGCGGCCGATCTACGTCGGCGACAGCCGCCACCTGTCGCACCGGCTCGTCTCGCTCGGGATGCGGCCGCCGCTCGCGGTGGCGACGATCTACCTGATGTCGCTCGGCATCGGGCTCGGGGCGGTCGGGCTCGCGCACGCCGACCTCGTGCATGCGCTCCTGATCCTGGTCCAGGCGCTCGCGGTCGTGGCGGTGGTGCTGGTGCTGCTCTTCTACGAGCGGCGCGTGGAGGGGAGCCAGGTGGACGGGCCGTGACGCGTGCGCTCCCGCTCGTGGCCCTGCTCGCGACGACCGCCGGTGCGGCCGAGCCCGAGCTGCGCGCCGTCCGGTTCACGACGCTCGACTATCGGCCGGCGCTGCGCCTGCTGATCGCACCCGAGCTGCCGGCGGGAGAGGTCGTGCGCGAGGGGGAGTTCGTGTCGATCCGGATCCCGGGCACGGCCGCCGAGCCGCTGCCGCTGCCGAAGCTCGAGCCGCCGCTCGAGGAGATCACGCTCGAGCGCGAGGCGAGCCGCAGCGTGGTGAAGGTGAAGGTCGCGCCCGAGGTGCCGTTCGAGGCGAGCCACGAGCCCGGCATGCTGACGGTCGTGTTCGGCGAGCTGCCGGCGCCGGAGCTGCGGGGCCCCGTCACGCCAGAGCTCTACGCGCAGCTCTTCCCGACGGGCAGCGCCGGCGCGGGCAAAGAAGGGGCGGCTGAAGCCGTGGAGGGCGGAGCGCCCGCCGGCGAGGGCATCATGATCGGGCGACTGGCGCTGCGGCCCTACGTCTCGGCGTCCTTCGTGAACGCCGACGTGCTCGCGTTCTCGGCTCCGGTCCCGGTCCGCGACCGCTACCTGCAGCTGGCGCCCGGCGTGACGGCGAAGCTGCCGCTGGGGCAGGGCGAGCTCTCGGCGGAGTACGAGCCACGGCTGCGCTTCTTCGCGACGATCCCGGAGGTCGGCGAGACCTCGCACTTCGCCGGCGCGCGGCTGGAGCTGCCGCTCGGCAGCCGGACGATCGTGCGCCTGACGCATCACTACACGCGCGCGACGCTCGAGACGACCGTCGTCGATCCGGGGCGTGAGTACTTCTTCGGCCTCGAGCGCTTTACGTACAACGAAAGCCTGGCGTTCGCCCGTGTCGAGCTCGGCGCGCGGCTCTGGGCCGAAAGCGAGGGACGGCTCGGCTGGAACCGCTTCGACGACCCGCAGCAGGCGGGCTTCATCGACTACGACAGCCGGGCGCTGCGGGCCGGGCTGGGCTACGATATCGGCAGCAATTTGAGCGCGACGGTGAGCTACGCCTACGATCGGTTGCCGCCCTCGCCCCAGCGCGAGCTCGTGGAGTCGAGTGCCCACAGCGTGCTCGCGACGCTCGCGGGAGAGATCGGGACGCTCACCCAGGCGACGCTCACGGCGGGCTTGCGCCGCCAGGAGAACCCGCTCGCGAGCGGCGAGAGCCGCACCTACGACGGGCTCACGCTCGGCGGCTCGCTGCGCCGCGAGCTCGGCCGCGCGACGAGCGTCGATCTGCAGCTCAACCGCAACACCGAGCCCTCGGCCTACGACACGAACGCCTACTACGTGAACAACGCCGCGGCCGCGTCGCTCACGGCGCCGCTGCCGTTCGAGTTCTGGATCCGCGGCTCTCTGGGGTTCCTGCGCAACCAGTACCCGAACCCCGGGACGGGCCTGTCCGAGCCGCGCCGGGACGAGATCTTCGGCTGGAGCGTCGGCGCGGGCCGCAACCTCGGCTGGCGCGCCTCCGTCCGCGCCGACTACCGGCGCGACCGGCGCCAGTCGAACGTCCGGGGCTACGACGTCACGACCTCCGGCTTCTCGATCCAGCTCGGCGTGGGCCTGTTCGGCCCGGGGCCGAGCCGCTGATGCTCGTCCTCCTGGCCCTGATCGCCATGCTCCAGGCGCCTCCGGCGGCAACGGATCCGAAGCCGACGCCGCCGCCCGCGACCGCCGCGACGGACCCGACCCAGGACGGCGAGTACGAGGTGGGCGCCGGCGACGTGCTCGAGATCAACGTGTTCGGCAACGACGACCTCTCGCGCGTGCCGACCGTCCAGACGAACGGCTCCGTCTCGCTGCCGCTGCTCGGCGAGGTCCAGGTCTCCGGGCTGACGATCGCCGAGGTGAAGCGCAAGGTCACGAACCTGCTGGCCAAGGACTACCTGATCAACCCCCAGGTCGAGGTGAAGGTCAAGGAGTACCAGAGCCAGTACATCTCGGTCGTGGGCGAGGTGAATAGCCCCGGCAGGAAGCCCATCCGCGGCAGGATGCGCCTGCTCGACGCCCTGCTCGAGTCGGGCGGCTTCAAGACCTCGTCCTCCGGCGAGGTGATGATCACCCGCACCGACGGCAGCTTCGAGGACGGCAAGCGGGCGGTCACGGTGCGGATCTCGAGCGCGGCCACGATCCAGGACCAGATCAACCTGGAGATGCGGCTCAAGAACGGCGACATCGTCAGCGCGCTGCCCAAGGCGTTCGTGACCGTCGACGGCGAGGTGAACAAGCCCGGCCGCTACGCGATCGAGGCGGACCTCACCGTCACGGGCGCCGTCTCGCTCGCGGGCGGGCGAACGCGCTTCGGCAGCAACGACGTCAAGGTGCGGCGCACCGACCCCGCCACGGGCAAGGCGAAGATCATCGAGGTGGACCTGAAGGACGTGCAGAACGGCAAGAAGCCCGACGTGCCGCTGCTCCCGAACGACGTCGTCACGGTCTCGCGGCGGGTGTTCTGATGGCGAGCCCGCCCGCGCCCCGCATCGATCCGCCGCTCGTCGGCGACCGCGACATCGACCTCCGCTACTACGCCGGGCTGCTGATGCGCCACCGCGCCTTCCTCGCGGCCTGCGCCGCGGTGGGGCTGCTCGTGGGGCTCGTGATCGCGCTCGTGCAGACGCCGGAGTACCAGGCCGGCGTGATGCTGCAGATCGAGCCGCCGCCGCCGACCTTCGCGTCCGTCTCCGACGCGCTCCTGGTCGGGTCGGGCAACTACTGGCAGAACACCGACTTCTACAACACGCAGTTCAAGGTGCTGCGCTCGAAGGGCCTGGGGGAGAAGGTGGTCGCGCGGCTCAAGCTCACCGACCGCGATCCCTTCAAGTCCTCGAGCGACCCCGCGACACTCTTCATGAGCTACGTGGGCGTGGAGCCCGTGCCCGAGAGCCGGCTGGTGATGGTCACGATCACGCACCGCGACCCGCGCGAGGCGTCGCTCTGGGCCAATACGCTCGGCGACGTCTACATCGAGCAGTCGCTCGCGACGCGCGTCGAGTCGGCGCGCCGCGCGATAGAGTGGCTGCAGGAGCGCCTCGCCTCGACGCAGCAGGGCATGCGCGACGCGCAGGACCGCCTGTTCCAGAGCTACAGGACGCAGGACCTGTTCGTGCCCGAGGGCAGCGTGGCCGCGGTCAGCACCTCGATCGCCAAGCTGCAGGAGGACTTCGTCCAGGCGCAGGCGCGCCGCATCGCGATCGAGGCGGCGCTCAAGCAGGCGGCCGACATGCGCCGCAACCACCAGGAGCTCGACTCGCTGCCGCAGGTCGCCGCCGACAGTGTCGTGGCCGGCTTCAACTCGCAGATCGCGACGCTCTCGGTGGAGCTGGGGCGGCTCGGCGAGAAGTACCGCGAGGGCCACCCCGAGGTCCAGAAGGTGAAGGCCCAGCTCGAGCAGCTCAAGAAGGCGCGCCAGGCGCGCGCGGCGCAGATCCTCGACGGGCTCGACGCCGAGTACACGCAGCTCAAGAAGCGCGAGGACGAGCTGCGGGGCGCGATCGAAGCGCAGAAGTCGCAGGCGGCCAACCAGAGCCGCAAGGTGACCGAGCTCGAGGCGCTCAAGAAGGAGGCGGCTCGCGCAGAACAGCCTGTACGAGGTGCTGCTGCAGAAGCTCAACGAGACCGACATCGCGGCCTCGATCCGCAGCAACAACGTGACCGTGATCGACCGCGCGAGCCCGCCGCAGTACCCGGTGCGCCCGCAGAAGCGCAAGATCGCGCTCGCGGCGATGGTGCTGGCGCTCGTCGCCGGGGCTGGGCCTGGTGCTGGTGCGCGACCAGCTCGCGAACACGATCCGCGACCCGGAGGAGGTCGAGCGCTACCTGCACCTCGATCTGCTCGCCGCGGTGCCGCGCTACGACCAGGAGCAGGACTCGCTCGCGACCGAGGCCTACCAGAACCTGCGCACGGCGCTCATCTTCGCGCGGCGCGACGAGCGCGGGCAGGTGGTGCTGGTGACGGGCACGGCGCCGCAGGAGGGCAAGACCACGACGATCGTGAACCTGGCGCGGCTCCTGGCCGGGTCGGGCGAGCGCACGGTGGTGGTCGACTGCGACCTCCGGCGCGCGCAGCTGCACCAGCGGCTGCAGCTGTCGCGCGAGCCGGGCTTCACCGACTCCTTCGTGCGCAAGGAGCCGGTCGCCGCGCTCGTTGCGCGCGACACCAGACGCCGCACCTCTACGCGCTCACCGCGGGGCCGCTGCCGCCCAATCCGCCGGCGCTCCTGGCGCGCAATCAGCTCGGCGACGCTGCTCGCGGAGCTGCAGGCGCAGTTCGAGTGGGTGCTGGTCGACTCGCCGCCCCTCGCGTCGGTGACCGACGCGCTGCTGCTGGCGCGCCACGCCGACCACACCGTGCTCGTGGTCCAGCACGACAAGGTCGACAAGAAGCTGGTGAAGCGCAGCGTGGCCGCGCTGCGCAAGGTGACCCCGAACCTGCTGGGCGCGGTGCTGAACGTGGTGGACGTGCGCGGCCGCGGCTACCACTACTACTACTACCCGCACCGCGAGGCCCACGGCGAGCGCGGCAAGAAGCCCGCGCGGCCGGCGGCGCGCGTCGGCTCCGGGGCAAAATGAGCCGGGGAGCGACGCGCGCGCTCGCCTCTACGCTCGCGTCGCTGCTGCTCGTCCTGGTCTCGGTCCGGCCGGCTCGGTCCCAGGCCACGCCCGCCGCGCCCGCACCCGCACCGTCGCCCTCGCCCTCGCCGCGACCGAAGGGCGCCGGGATCGGGATCGGCACCCTGGCGTGGCTCGACCGCGAGCTCGACCGCGCGGAGCTGCCGGCCAAGACCTCCTGGCAGCGCCTGCGCGAAGGCGACAAGCTGCGCACCGGCGACAGCTTCAAGACCGGCAGCGACGCCACTGCGCGCCTCGAGTTCCCGTGGATGGCGGTGACGCTCGGCGGCTCGACGCTGCTCACGATCCCCTCGAGCACGGTGCTCTCCACCGTGCTCGAGCAGGGCCGCGCCGAGTTCTCGGGCGAAGGCCGTGACATGGTCAAGATCAGGGTCGGCGAGGGCGAGGTGCGCGGCGGCGGGCACCTGGTGCTGCGCCGCTCGGTGGGCCGCACCAGCGCGGCGGCACTCGAAGGCCGCTTCAAGCTGCGCGCCGCGGGCCGCACGGTCGAGCTCAAGGCCGGCGAGGGCACGGTGGTGCAGGACGGCCGGCCGCCCGAGCCGGCGCGGCCGCTGCCCGCGCCGCCCGCGGGGCTCGAGCCCGGCACGGACCCCGCCTACGTGCGCCAGGGCCACGCGGTCGAGCTGCGCTGGGCGGCGGCTCCGGCCGCGTTCCACGTCGAGCTCCTGGCGCTCGATCGCGACTTCGTGCTGCTCGCGCGCGACGTGGCCGCGCCGCCCGCGCGGCTCGAAGTGCCTTGGCTCGGGCACCTACCGCTGGCGCGTCGCGACGCGCGACGGCGCGGGGGTCGAAGGGCTGCCGTCGGCCGCGGGCCTCATCTGCTCGGTGGGACGCTAGCGAGCGTCGCTCGGCGTCGCGACCGTCACGGGGCTCGCGGGCGGCAGCGGCGGGATCACGGGAGGACCGACCGGGCCGTTGGCGGGGCCGGCCTGGGGGCCACCGCCGCCGCCCGGTCCGCCACCGGGGCCCTGCCCGGCGCCTGCGGGCCCGCCCGTCGTCGCGATCTCGGCGACGAGCGTGCCCGGGCGCAGGATGTCGCCGCACAGCTCGCGCTCGCGCGCGGCCTGTCGGCGCTCGAGGAAGCGGCGCGCCTCGTCGGCCTTGTCGCGCGTGATCGGGCCCGAGGCGCCGAGCTCGAGGCCGAGGCGCTCGACCGTCCCCAGGTAGTCGGCCGGCGCATTCTTCTTCTGCTCGATCTTGATGCGCTCGATTACCGTGTCGGGTCCGAGCGTCGCCGAGAAGTAGTGCTGCCCCTTCGGGAAGACGCCGCTCAGCACGTCGCGCCAGCGCGCGACCGGGTCGACGTTCGGGCAGACGGTGCTGCTGCGACAGCCGTCGGCGAGCCAGCGCTGGCCGCCCGATCCGGTGCCGAAGACCGAGAGCGCGTAGAGCCCCGTCACGGGGATGTCGACGACGAGCACGACGCGCGAGCCGTGCGAGCCGGCGCGGAAGCTGCCCTCCGACGACGCGACGTCCGCGTCTTTGCCCTCCTCGGGCCGCAGGTCGCCGCCCTGGAACTCGAGCGGTGGTGCCGCCGGCGGCAGCTCCGACTCGAGGTCGAGGGCCTGGAGCACGGTGGACGCGACGTCCTCGGTCGAGGCGATCCCGGTCGGCTTCCAGCCGCCGGGCGGCTCGATCGGGTGCACGCAGGGCGGCTGCAGCTCGACGTACTCGAGCGCGCTGCCCTCGGGCAGCAGCACCGTGGTCTCGTAGGCGCCGGGATCGAGGTGCAGCTCGCCGGCGTCGACCCAGCCCATCACGGGCGCCGCCGGGACGCTGAACGACCGGAGCACCTCGTCCGATCCCGCCGGCGTGATCTCGGTCTCGGCCGGAGCCGGCGCCTGTAGGTGCAGCCGCAGCCTGTAGTCTCCGCCGCGCGCGACGCCGAAGGCGTAGCTCGCCTCGCCGATGCCGCCCTGCGGCCGGATCCGTCCCCCACCGGGCTCGGCGACGCGCTCGACCCGCAGCGCGCGCACGTACTGGGGCGCCGGCCACGAGCGGCTCTCGCGGCCCGAGAGAGTGGCAAAGACCTGGGCGGCGGAGTCGTTGAGGCCCGGCGAGTCGCGGAGCAAGTCCAGCCCGCGCAGCATCATGCGGGCCCACTCCGGATGGCTGACGACCTCGTTGGGCCGCACGTCGCCGTAAAGGGGAAGGAGGGCCGCCAAGGCGATTCCGCCCAAGAGCCCCAGGGCCCGCCACGGCCGCACGCGCCACCCCCTGCGGTTTGACAACCCCGCAAAGGCAACCCTACGCTCCTTCGGTGGTTCCGTCAAAAGCGCGGGCGTTCGTGCGACAGCTCGTGCTCGAGGGCGCTTTGCCGCCCCTGCCGACGGCGCTCGCGCCGCAAGCCCTGGTCGACGCGGCCCGCGAGCAGGGCATGGGCGCCCTGCTGCTCGGGGCGCTCGAGCGCGACCGTCCCGGCTGGGCACGCGGAGTCGAGCCAGCGCTCTCGTCCGATCGGCGCGCGCTGCTGGTGCGCACGCTCTCGCAGATCGCGCTCGCCGCGCGGGCGATCCGGCTGGTCGGGGCGCGCGGCATTCGCGCGCTGCCGCTCAAGGGCGCCGTGCTCGCCGAGAGCGTCTACGACGTCGAGGCGGAGCGGCCGATGTCCGACGTCGACGTGCTCGCGCTCGAGCGCTTCTCCGACGCGGTGGCGGCGCTGCGCGCGGACGGCTTCGCCGAGGTGGCGCGCGGCGACCACGCCCTGGCCTTCCGCGACCCGGCGGGGGGCGGGATCGTCGAGCTGCACCGCAGCGTGACGTCGGCGCCCGGGCTCTTTCCCCTGGACGCGGAGGGAGTCTGGCGGCGCCGGCGCGCCGGGCCGCGGACAGCTCGAGGCGTGGCCGTCGGCCGAGGACCTGCTGCTGCAGCTCGCGCTCCACGCGGCCTTCCAGCACGGGCTCGTGCTGTCGCTCGTGCAGTGGCTCGACTTCAGGCGCCTGCTCGAACGCGAGACGCTCGACGTCGCCGGCGTCGCGGCGCTGGCCGCCGCGGCGCGCGCCCGGGCGCCGCTCGCCGCCGCTCTCGCGGTGGCGGAAGCGGTGGTCGGGGCGAAGGTCCCGGACGCGCTCCGCGCGGGGCTGCCGCGCGCCGCGGCGCGCCGGCTCGCCTCCCGGCTCTCGGACCCGCTCGCGTTCGTGGCTCCCGCCGAGCCCGAGCTCGCGCGCGTGCGGCTCGAGCTCGCCGCGGGCCGCCGCCTCGAGCTCGCCTGGCGCACGCTCGTCCTGCCCGAGACGCCCGACGGCGACGCGCGGCTCGTCGCCCGCGTGCGCTGCGCGTTCTCGCGCGCGCTGCGGCTGGCGCGCGACGTGGCCGCGCCGGCCGTCTCCGCGGCGGGCGTCCACGACCTGGGCGAGCCCCAGGCCGACGTCCCCGACGGCGTCGAGGTGCCGTTCGGCGAGGAGCTGCTGCGCGACTGCCTCGCCTCTTTCCCGCATGTGCGGCTCACGGTGACGGGCCGCTGCATGGAGCCCGCGATCGCGCACGGCGAGAAGGTGCAGCTCGTGAGCGCGGCGCGGCGGCCGCCGCGGGTGGGCGACGTCGTGCTGTCGCGACAGAAGGAGGGCCTGCGGCTGCACCGGCTGGTGTTCGGGCCGCCGATCGCGCCGCCCGGCAGCCACTGGCGCACGATGGCGGACCGCGGGCAGCTACTCGATCCGCCGCTCGCCGCGGGCGACGTGCTCGCCAGGGTCGTGAGCGTCGAGGGCCGCCCCGGCGCGCGGCCCCGGCGCGCGCTGCAGGCGCTCGTGTCGCTCGCGCGCGGCATCGCCGCTCGCGCGCGGGTCGCGGCGCAGGGCGCCGAGGCGCTCCCGTGAAGGCCGCCGGCCGCGGCCGTCTCGACGTCGTGTGGGCGCGCTCGCCGCGCATGGTGGGCCGCAAGATCGGCTCCGAGTACGTGCTGGTCCCGCTCGCCGACCGCGGCGCCGACCTCGACGCGATCCTGAACCTGAACAAGGTCGCGGCCTTCGTCTGGGAGCGGCTCGACGGCGCGCGCAGCGGCGCCGAGGTGGTCGACGCGGTCGTGGAGGCGTTCGAGGTCGACCGCGCGCGCGCCGAGCACGACTACCTCGAGCTCGTCGAGACGCTCGTCGAAGTCGACGCCGTGACGCGCGCGCCGAAGAGCGCGTGAGCGGCGCCGCGGGCCCGGCGCGTCCGACGCCGGCGCGCCTCGCGGGCGCGCTCGCCTACCAGCAGGTGATGCTCGGCGACGCGCGACGCAACCGCGCCTTCGCGCGGGCGCTCGCCGCGCGCGTGCGGCCGGGAGCGAGTGTGCTCGACCTGGGGGCGGGCACCGGCGTCTGGGCGGTGCTCGCGGCGACGCTCGGGGCACGGCGCGTCGTGGCCGTGGAGCGCGAGGCGGTGCTGGTGCCGGTGATCGAGGCGCTGGCGCGCGAGTCCGGCGTCGCGGAGCGAGTCGAGGTCGTGCGCGCGGACGCGCGCCGGGTGCGCCTGCGGCGCGAGTTCGACCTGGTGGTGGGCGAGCTCGTGGGCAACGACGCCTTCGAGGAGGGCATCGTCGCCGTCTTCGAGCGCGCGCGCGAGCGCTTCCTGCGCCCGGGGGGCGCGCTCGTTCCGGAGGCGCTGGCGCTCGAGGCCGCTCCGGTGCGCGCGCCGTGCGCGATCGGCGTGACGCCCGCGCTCGTGCCTGCGGAGAGCGTGGCGGCGCTCACGGCCCACGCCCCGCGCAACCTGCGCCCGTCCGAGCTCCAGGCACTCGCGCCGGGCCGCACGCTCCTTCACGTCGACCTGCAGCAGGCGCGCGGCCGCGAGCGCCTGCCCACCGGGCGCGCGCGCTTCCGCGTCGCGGATGGACGTGCCGTGGGCGGGATCGCGCTGTGGGTGCGGATCGGCCTCGCGCCCGGCGTCTCGCTCTCGACGCGCCGCGGCACGCACTGGCTGCCGACGTTCCTGCCGCTCGAGCCGCTGCCGCGCGGCGCGGGTGTGCTCGAGGTCGAGGTCGACTGGAACCCGGCGAGCCGGCGCTGGTCGGTGCGTTTCGCGGGAGCGCGCGGCGCCCGCGCCGAGGCCGCGTACTCGCCGCTCTTCGCCTGGGGCGCCGTGCGCGCGGCGCTCGCGCGTCGTTGACAGGCCTTCCTCGCGGGGCATAGGCTCAATCTCGCGATGGGCGTCGCCGCGAGCCGCGAACCCGCAGCACCGCCGCGCGAGGAACAGCGCGTGCTCACCGAGTACCTCGTGCGCCACGGCTTGAAGCGCAGCACCCAGCGCGAGGCGATCCTCGACGCCTTCGTGCGCGCCGGCAGCCACGTCTCGGTCGAGGACCTGCTGAAGATCGTGCGTCGGCGCGAGCCGGCGGTCGGCCGCACCACGATCTACCGCACGCTGAAGCTGTTCCAGGAGGCGGGTCTCGCGAGCGAGCTCTTGCTCGGCAGCGAGGCGCGCTTCGAGCCGCTCTGGAACCGCGACCACCACGACCACCTCGTGTGCGTGTCGTGCGGTCAGATCATCGAGTTCCAGAGCCCCGAGATCGAGCGGCTGCAGGAGGAGATCGCGAGCGGGCTCGGCTTCACGATCGAGGGCCACCGCCACACGATCTTCGGACGCTGCAGCAAGTGCGCGCAGAAGGGCCTGCCCGCCGGCCGCCCGCGCTAGCGGCTCGTAGCTCACAGGCCCCGGCCTCTTGAAGCTCGAACGCATCGAGGTGCGGCGGCTGCGGCTGCCGCTGCGGACGCCCTTCGAGACCTCGTTCGCGCGCACGACCGAGAAGGTGTTCCTGCTGGTGTCGGCCTCCGCCGACGGCGTCAGCGGCCACGCCGAATGCGTGGCGGACGTCGATCCCTACTACCTGCCCGAGACCAACGCGACCGTGCTCCACGTGCTGCGGGACTTCCTGGCGCCCCTCGCGTTCGCGCTCGAGCTCGGCCACCCGCGCGAGCTATTGCCGGCCTTCGCCCGCGTGCGCGGGCACGAGATGGCGAAGGCGGCGCTCGAGATGGCGGTCTGGGAGCTCTGGGCGCGGCGCGCCGCGGAGCCGCTCTACCGCGTGCTGGGCGGGCGCGCGGGCGAGATCCAGGCGGGCGTCTCGGTCGGGCTGCAGCAGGACGACGCGCGGCTCGTGGACGCGGTCGCGCGCGAGGTGGCCGCCGGCTATCGCCGCGTCAAGATCAAGATCAAGCCCGGCCGCGACACGGGCGCCGTCGAGGCGCTGCGCAGGCACTTCCCCGAGCTGCCGCTCATGGTCGACGCCAACAGCGCCTACACGCTCGCCGACGCGGAGCGGCTCGCCGGGCTCGACCGCTTCGGCCTCACGATGATCGAGCAGCCGCTCGGCTGGGACGACATCGTCGACCACGCGGCGCTCGCCCGGCGGCTGCGGACGCCGATCTGCCTCGACGAGTCGATCCACGGCGCGGACGACGCGCGTCGCGCGCTCGAGCTCGGCGCGTGCCGGATCGTCAACATCAAGGTCGGCCGCGTGGGCGGCTTCGCCGGCGCGCTCGCGGTCCACGACGTCTGCGTCGCGAAGGGCGCCCCGGTCTGGTGCGGCGGCATGCTCGAGTCGGGCATCGGGCGGCTCGCCAACGTGCACCTGCAGACGCTGCCGGGCTTCGTGCTGCCCGGCGACACGTCGGCGAGCGCGCGCTACTTCGAGGAGGACCTCGTCGACCCGCCCGTGGTGGTCATGCCGCGGGGGACGATCCGCGTGCCCGAGGGGCCCGGGATCGGCCACGCGATCGTCTGGCCGCGCGTCGAGCGTGCGTGCGATTTCCGCGAGGAGCTGCGGCCTTGAGCCGCGCCTGTTCGCGCTCGAGGAGCGCGAGCGCGGCCCCCACCAGGTAGAGGCTGCCCGCGACCACGACCTCGGTCGCCGCGCCGCGGGCGCGCGCGAGGCGGCGGGCGAGTGCCAGCGCGCGCCCGACCTGCGGCTCGCGGCGCGCGCCGCGGGCGAGGCGGCCGGCGCGGCGGGCGAGCGCGTCCGGCGTCGAGGCGCGCGGCAGGCGCGGCCGCGTCAGCACGATCCCGCTCGCGAGCGGGAAGAGAGCGCGCGCGAGGCCGCGCACGTCCTTGTCGGCCATCGCGCCGAACACCAGCACGAACGGCGGA
Source organism: uncultured Acidobacteriota bacterium (assembly GCA_963740655.1). GTDB lineage: Bacteria > Acidobacteriota > Vicinamibacteria > Fen-336 > Fen-336 > DATBSL01. The sequence goes on along the minus strand of CAVUFF010000003.1, from coordinate 424,340 downwards.
CCGTCGCGCAGGTGCGCGGCGAGTGCCCTCGCGCCCGCGGGGTTGTGGGCACCGTCGAGCAGGATCGCCGGCCGGCCCGGCAGGCGCTGCAGGCGGCCCGGCCACTCGACGCGCGCGACGGCGTCGGCCACGCGCTCGAGTCTCACCGGCAGGCCCGCGCGCCGCGCTTCCTCGATGAGGCGCACCGCGACCAGCAGGTTGTCGCGCTGGTGCGCGCCCGGCAGCGGCGCGAGCCGCGCGTAGCGGGCCGCGGGCGTCTGGAGCTCGAAGGTCCCCGCCGGGCCCGCGAGCGCGAGCCGCGCTCCGCGGCGGGCCTCCACCACGCGCGCCCCGTGCGCGCGGGCCTCGCGCGCGACGGCGCGCGCGGCCTTTCCGGCGAGCGGGCCCACGACGGTGACACGCCCGGCGCGCAGCACGCCGGCCTTCTCGCGCGCGATCTTCGCGAGCGTCCGGCCGAGGTAGACCTCGTGGTCGAGGTCCACGCTCACGATCGCCGAGGCGAGCGGCTCGGCGACGTTGGTCGCGTCGAGCCGGCCGCCGAGCCCGACCTCCAGCACCGCCACCTCCACGGCTTCGCGCCGGAAGTGCGCGAACGCCGCCGCGGTCAGCACCTCGAAGAAGGTGGGGTGGCCGCGCAGCACGCGGCGCCTCACGAGGCGGTCGGCCGCGCGCTTCACCTCGCGCACGGCGCGCGCGAAGGCGAGGTCGCTGATCGGCCGCCCGTCGACCGTGATGCGCTCGTTGACGCGCACCAGGTGGGGCGAGGTGTAGCGCCCGGTGCGCAGCCCCGAGGCGCGCAGAGCGGCGTCGCAGTATGCGGCGACCGAGCCCTTGCCGTTGGTCCCCGCGATCAGCAGCGACGGGAAGCTGCGCTCGGGGTGCCCCATCTCCGCCACGAGCGCGCGCATCGTCTCGAGCCCGAACTTGATCCCGAAGCGGATGCGCCGCGCGAGATAGAGACCGGCCACGCGGTGGGGGGAGAGGCGGGTCATGCGGGGCACGAGGGTAACAACGACTGCGGAGCAAGAACAACGGCCTCGCGAGCGATCAGCGCTGAACGACGAGCGACGACCACGAGCAATCCACGGGGGTCCTAGGGGGTGCGAAGCACCCCCTAGATCAAGGAAAGCAAGCGTGGACGTGCCTCCCGGATCATCGCGCTTGAGGAGCCATGTGCCGGCTGGAGAACCGAAAGGAACAACGAACAAGCCGACGAAATAGCCAGATATCCCTCGAAGCCCCTCTCTGCCCGGCGGGAGGGGCTTCTCGGGATGACGTGTGGAAAAGTGGAAGAAAGTGTGGAATATTCTTAGGCTGCTGTGTTCAAAGGGACTTATCGGCACAGGATCGACGGCAAGGGGCGCCTGCCGATTCCGGCGGCGTTTCGGCGGCAGCTCGGCGACGAGGGGCGTGTGGTCGTCACGCCGCTCGACCAGTGCCTGGCCGCGTATCCGCCGCAGGAGTGGGCGAAGCTCGAGGCGCAGCTCGCCGCGCTGCCCGCGTTCAGCAAGCCGGTGAAGGCGCTCACGCGTCTCATCGCGAGCCGCGCGGCCGATTGCGAGATCGACGTCCAGGGCCGCATCCTGCTGCCGGCGAGCCTGCGGGCCGCCTGCGGCCTCGCGCGCGACGCGGTGGTGATCGGCGTGCTCAACCGCTTCGAGCTCTGGGCTCCCGAGGCCTGGGACACCTTCGTGCGCGAATCCGAGCGCGTCCTCGAGGACGTCACGCTCGACGTGCAGTGGCCCCCCCCGCCGACCTCCCCCGCCCCGCCGGCCGAGGGCCCCCCCCGGCCGCGGCCGGGACGCCGCGATCCACAGGCGAACTCCAGCCGCTAGTGCAGTTTCGCTTGACACCGCGATTCCGCGGGAACTAGACTGCCTGTGGAATTTTGTGGAGAGAAGTGGTCCAACTGTCGCCCAGAGTGGGCGAGGGGGGACGACTCCATTCGAGGCGAGCGAAGGGATGCTGCGCGGCAACCACCCGGCGCGGATCGACGACAAGGGACGGCTCAAGATCCCGAACGGCTTCCGCACCGCGATCGAGTCGCAGTGGGGTCTCGAGCTCTTCATCACGAGCGTGTCGGGCGAGTTCGTGCGGCTCTACCCGATGGCGGTGTGGCTGGAGATCGAGCGTCGGCTCGCGGCGGTGCCGAGCGCCCATCCCTCGAAGCTGCGCTTCCTCGACCGCGTGAACTTCTTCGGCCAGCAGGGTGTCTTCGACCGCCAGGGCCGCGTCGTGATCCCGCAGCCGCTGCGCGACAGCGCGGCGATGGCGGGCGACGTGAGCGTGCTCGGCCAGCACAACTACCTCGCGGTCTGGAACCTCAAGCGGCTCCAGGACCGCTTCAAGAAGGAGCCCTTCAGCGACGACGACGGGAGGCTGCTCGCGGAGTATGGGATCTGATGCGGGACACGTCCCGGTGCTCGTCGCGGAGGTGCTGGAGCTGCTCGCGGTGAGGCCGGGCGGGCTCTGGGTCGACGGCACCGTGGGGCTCGGGGGCCACGCGGAGGCGGTGCTGCGCGCGAGCGCGCCCGACGGGCGCCTGCGCGGCTTCGACCGCGACGGCGAGACGCTCGAGCGCGCGCGCGCGCGCCTGGCGCCGTTCGGCGACCGCGTGCGGCTCGAGCACGCCGACTACCGCGAGCTCGCGGACCGCCTCGCCGGCGAGTCCGCCGACGGCATCCTGCTCGACCTGGGCGTCTCCTCGCTCCAGCTCGACGACGCCGAGCGCGGCTTCTCCTTCCAGCGCGAGGGCCCGCTCGACATGCGCATGGACCGCAGCGAGCGCGGCAGCGCCGCCGAGCTCGTGAACCGGATGCGCGAGCGCGAGCTCGCCGACCTCTTCCACGAGTACGGCGAGGAGCCCTTCTCGCGCCGCATCGCGCGCGCGATCGTGCGCGAGCGCGAGACGGCGCCGATCGAGACCACGACGCGGCTCGCCGAGATCGTGCGCCGCGCCGCGCCGAGGAGCCGCCGCCCCGGCTTCCACCCGGCGACGCGCACCTTCCAGGCGCTGCGGATCCGCACCAACCGCGAGCTCGACCGTCTCGAGCCCGCGCTCGAGAGCGCCGCTCTGTGCCTGCGGCCCGCCGGGCGCATGGCCGTGATCGCGTTCCACTCGCTCGAGGACCGCGCCGCCAAGCAGGCGTTCCGCTCGCTCGAGACGCGCGGCTTCCGGGTGCTGACCAGGAAGCCGCTGCGACCGGGCGAGCCGGAGACGCGCGACAACCCGCGGGCGCGCAGCGCACGGCTGCGCGCGCTCATTCGCGAGGAGGCCGCATGAGGGATGCCGGTGTCGTGCGGCTCGGCAGGCCGATCGACAACTCGCGCGTGGTGCGCCAGGTGGACCCGCGCTCGCGGCGCGAGCTGCTGCTGCTGATCCTGCTCGTGAGCGTGCTCGCCGCCGGGCTCGGGCTCTACGCCTGGCCCGCGCTCGAGATCCGGCGCGCCGGCCAGACGGGCGCGCGGCTCGACCGCGAGAAGCAGCGCCTGGTCGAGGAGAACCGCAAGCTGCGGCTCGAGAAGGCGGCGCTCGAGAACCTGCGCCGCGTCGAGCAGGTGGCCACGCGCGAGCTGGGCCTACAGGCGCCCGCGCCCGAGCGCTCGGTGGTCGTGGAGGTCGAGAAGCCGAAGCCCGCCGGCACCACGGTCGCGCGGCGCGAGGCCCGCGGCTCCAGCGAGCCGGAGGCGCGGCCCTGAGACAGCAGCGCCTGCCGCTCGTGCCGCGCGCGAGCGTCGCGGAGCCGGGCAAGCCGCGCGAGCGGCGCACGCGGCTGCGGCTGATGCTGCTCGCGCTCACGATCTCGCTCTGGGCGCTCGTGATCTTCATCCGCCTGGTGCACCTGCAGGTGCTGGGGCGCGAGTTCTTCGAGCAGCAGGGCGCGCGCCAGAGCGAGCGCACGCTCAACATCGACCCGCGCCGCGGCCCGATCCTCGACCGCGCCGGGCGCCCGCTCGCCGTGTCGGTCGACGCCGAGAGCCTGTACGCCGTGCCGCAGGACATCGCCGATCCCGTCGCCACCACGCAGGCGCTCGCGCGCGCCCTCTCGCTCGACGCGGCCGAGCGGCGCGAGGTGCTGTCGCGGCTGCAGCAGCGCGCCAAGGCCTTCGTCTGGATCCAGCGCAAGCTCGACCCGGGCACCGCGCAGCGCGTGCGCGAGCTGCAGCTCGAGGGCGTCGGCTTCCTGACCGAGCACCGCCGCTACTACCCGCAGCGCGAGCTCGCCGCGCACGTGCTCGGCTACGTGGGCGTCGACAACGACGGCATGTCCGGCATCGAGCACGCGCTCGAGAAGGAGATCCGCGGCCGCGCGGCCAAGGTCGTCGTCCACACCGACGCGCGGCGGCGCCCGGTGGCGCAGACCGAGCGCCCCTCGACGGACGGCGCTTCGGTCAGCCTCACGCTCGACGAGCGCGTGCAGCACATCGCCGAGCGCGAGCTCGAGCGCGCGATGTCCGAGACCCAGGCGCAGGCCGGCACCGTGGTGGTGGTGGAGCCCTACACCGGCGAGGTGCTGGCGATGGCGGGGCAGCCCAGCTTCAATCCCAACCGCTACAACGCCTACCCGAGCTCGCGCTGGCGCAACCGCGCCGTCTCGGACGCCTTCGAGCCGGGCTCGATCTTCAAGATCGTCACCGCCGCCGCGGGGATCCAGGAGAACGTGGTGGCGCCCTCGGAGCTCATCGACTGCGGCGGGGGCAAGATCGAGATCGCCGGCACCGTGATCAACGACCACGCGGTGTTCCAGCAGCTCACCTTCACCGAGGCGGTGGCGCACTCGAGCGACATCGGCATGATCCGCGTGGCGCAGCGGCTCGGGCGCGACAACTTCGCGCGCTACGTGAAGGCGTTCGGCTTCGGCAGCGTCACCGGCGTCGACCTGCCGGGCGAGTCGGCGGGCCTGTTTCGCCCGATCGCGCGCTGGAGCGCGCTGTCGCTGCCGACGCTGTCGTTCGGCCAGGAGATCGGCGTCACCGCGCTGCAGATCACGATGGCGGCGGCCGCGGTCGCGAACGGCGGCTACCTGATGAAGCCGTTCGTGGTGAAGCGCGTCGAGGACAACGAGGGCCGCGTGCTGCGCGAGACGAAGCCGCTCGTGGTGCGGCGCGTGCTCGAACCGGGGACCGTGGACACGCTCACCGCGATCCTGCAGGAGGTGGTGCGCGGCGGCACCGGCCGCCGCGCCGCGATCCCCGGCTACGTCGTCGCGGGCAAGACCGGCACCGCGCAGAAGGTCGACGCGAGCGGGCACTACTCGATGATCGACCACGTGGCGTCGTTCGTGGGCTTCGCGCCCGCGGCGCGGCCCGCGCTCGTGGTGCTGGCCTCGCTCGACACCCCGCGCGGCGCGCGCAACGAGGGCGGCGACGTCGCGGCGCCGCTCTTCGAGCGCGTCACCGCCGACGCGCTCCGCGTGCTGGCCGTGCCGCCCGACGACCCCGCGCGCGTGATGCACGCGGTGGCGGCCGTCCCCGACACGCTCACGCCCGCGGTCTACCGGCCGCAGGCGCCGGCGCGGTCGCTGCCGGTGGCCGCCGAAGAGGAGCCGGGGCTGATGCCGGACCTGCGCGGGCGGCCCGCGCGCGAGGCGGCGATCGCGGCGGCGCGGCGCGGGCTGGTGGTGGAGCTGAGCGGCTCGGGACAGGTGATCGCGCAGAGCCCGGAGCCCGGCGCCCTGATCGAGCCCGGGCTCACCTGCCTGCTCACGCTCGGGCGGGAGCCGCGCTCGTGAGGCTCGACCGCATCGTCGAGCGGCTGCCGGGCAGCGAGCTCACGGGCGACGCCACGCTCGAGATCGGCTCGGTGACGCACGACTCGCGCCGCGCCCTTCCCGGGGCGCTGTTCGTCGCGATCCGCGGGCTCGCGAGCGACGGCAACGACTTCGTGGAGGCGGCGCGCAAGAAGGGCGCGGTCGCGATCGTGTCCGAGCAGCCGCCGCGCGGGGACGGCACCTGGCTGCGCGTGCCCGACGCGCGCCGGGCGCTCGCGCTCTTCTCGGCGGCCGTGCTGGGCGACCCGGCGCGCTCGCTCGAGCTCGTGGGCGTCACCGGCACCAACGGCAAGACCACGACCAGCTACCTGATCGACTCGGCGCTGCGCGCGGCCGGCGAGACGGTCGGGCTCGTGGGCACCGTCGAGTACCGGATCGGCCGCCGCGTCTTCGACGCGGTGCGCACGACGCCCGAGTCCTCCGATCTGCAGGCGCTCTTCCGCGAGATGGTGGACGCGCACTGCCGCTACGCCGTGCTCGAGGTCTCCTCGCACTCGCTCGCGCTCGAGCGCGTCTTCGGGCTCGAGTTCCGCGTGGCCGTGTTCACCAACCTGACGCGCGACCACCTCGACTTCCACGGCGACATGGACGCCTACTTCGCCGCCAAGCGCGCTCTGTTCGAGACGCTGCTCGCGGCCGACGGCCACGCGATCGTGAACCTGGACGACGACCGCGCGCCGGAGCTCTTGCGCGCGAGCCGCGGCCGCGTCTGGACCTACTCGCTCGCCAACCCGAAGGCCGACCTGTTCGCCGAGGAGCTGCGGCTGGGGCTCGACCGCACGCGGCTGCGGGCGCGCACGCCGAAGGGCTCGCTCGAGCTCGAGACCGCTCTCGTCGGCCGCTTCAACGTCCAGAACGTGCTGGCGGCGCTCGGGGCCGGGCTCGCGCTGGGCCTGGCGCCCGACGCGGCGCAGCGCGGGATCGCGTCCCTGCCCGGCGTGCCGGGACGCATGGAGAAGGTGACGCACGGGCAGGACTTCACCGTGCTGGTGGACTACGCGCACACGGACGACGCGCTGCGGAACCTGCTCGAGACCGTGCGCGGGCTGAAGCCGCGGCGCGTGATCACCGTGTTCGGCTGCGGCGGCGACCGCGACCGCACCAAGCGGCCGCTGATGGGCGCGGTGGCGGCACGGCTTTCCGACGTCGTGATCCTGACCTCCGACAACCCGCGCAGCGAGCCGCCCGAGGCGATCCTGGAGGACATCCGCCGCGGCATCCCCGCCGCGCGCTCGCAGGACACGCACGTGATCCCGGACCGGCGCGACGCGATCGCGCGCGCGCTCGAGATGGGCCGCGAGGGCGTCTGCGTCGTGATCGCCGGCAAGGGCCACGAGACCTACCAGGTGCTGCGCGACCGCAGCGTGCCGTTCGACGACCGCCAGGTGGCGCGGGACGTGCTCGCCCGCCTCGCCGGGGCGGGGGGCAAGAGGTGAGCGCGGTCATGGCCGCTGAGGAGCTCCGGCTCGCGAGTGTCCTCGAAGCGACCGGCGGCCGCGCGCTCTCTGCGCTGCCGGCCGCCACCGTGTTCGAGTCGGTCTCGATCGACTCGCGCACGCTCGAGCCGGGCGCGCTGTTCGTCGCGATCCGCGGCCCCCGCTTCGACGGCCACGACTTCCTGGCCGAGGCGCGCGCTCGGGGCGCGCGCGCGGCGCTCGTCGAGCGCGAGGCAGGGGGCGCCGAGGCGCCGCCGCTCGTGCTGGTCGCCGACACCACGCGCGCGCTCGCAGACCTCGCCCGCCACGCCCGTCGTGCCGCGGCGCTCCCGGTCGTGGCCGTGACCGGCTCGGTCGGCAAGACCACCACCAAGGACATGACCGCCGCGCTTCTCGCGGCGCTCGGGCCGGTGCTCAAGACCGAGGGCAACCTCAACAACCAGTACGGCCTGCCGCTCACGCTGCTGCGGCTCGAGAACCGCCACCGGGCGGCCGTGCTCGAGCTCGGCATGTCCAGGGCCGGCGAGATCCGTGCGCTCGCGGCGCTCGCCGAGCCGGACGTCGCCGTGATCACGCGCATCGCGCCCGTACACCTCGAGTTCTTCGCCTCGCTCGACGCGATCGCCGACGCGAAGGCCGAGATCCTCGAGGGGCTCGGTCCCGGCGGCACCGCGGTGCTGAACGGCGACGACCCGCGCCAGCAGCGGATCGGCGCGCGCTTCCCCGGGCGCACGCTCTGGTTCGGGCGCGACCGCCGCTTCGACGTCTCCGCCGAGCGCTGGCGCGGCAGCGGCTTCGGCATGCGCTTCGAGCTCCGGATCGCCGGACGCGCGCTCGACGTCTCGCTGCCGCTCGCCTTTCCGCACTTCGTCGAGAACTTCCTCGCGGCCGCCGCCGCGGCGCACGCGCTCGGCATAGCACCCGACGCGATCGCGCAAGCCGCGTCCACGCTCGCGCCGGCGCGCCACCGCGGCGAGCTGCTGCGCCTCGGCGAGGGCGTGTACGTGCTCGACGACTGCTACAACTCGTCCCCCACGGCGCTCGAGGCGGCTGTCGTGGCGCTCGGGCTCGTGCCGGGGAAGCGTCGGGTCGCGGTGCTCGGCGACATGCTCGAGCTCGGCGCCGGCGCTGCTGCCCTGCACCGCGAGGCGGGCCTTTCGCTCTTCGGGCGCGTCGACGTCGTGGTCGGGATCGGCCCGCTCGCGGCCGAGCTCCTGGAAGGCGCGCGCGCCGCGGGCTTTCCCGCCGCGGCACTCTCCCACCACGCCGATGCCGACGCCGCGGCGCCCGCCGTCGCGAGCCTGGCAGCGCCCGGCGACGCGCTCCTGGTCAAGGCCTCGCGCGGGATGCAGCTGGAGCGGGTGGTGGACGCGCTCGCCGCGCGCTTCGGAGAGACGGCCGCGGGTGGAGCGCGCTGATGCTCTACCACCTGCTGTACAGGATGCGCGGCGAGCTCAGCGTGCTGAACGTCACGCGCTACATCACGTTTCGCACCGCCGTCGCCGCGCTCACGGCGCTCTTCCTGGTGCTGGTGCTCGGGCCGTGGGTGATCGAGCGCCTGCGCCGGCTGCAGATCGGCCAGTACATCCGCGAGGAGGGGCCGCAGGCGCACAAGACGAAGGCCGGAACCCCGACGATGGGCGGGGTGCTGATCCTCGTCGGCATCCTGGTGCCGACGCTGCTGTGGGCCGACCTCACGAACCGCAGCATCTGGATCCTGGTGCTCTCGACGCTCGCCTACGGCGCCGTCGGCTTCGCGGACGACTACATCAAGGTGGTGAAGAAGCGCAACCTGGGCCTGAGCGCGCGGCGCAAGCTCGCCTGGCAGATCGCGATCGGGCTCGCGGTCGGGCTCGCGGTGTACGCGCTCGCGCAGGCCGACCCCAAGGAGTACTCGACGCGCGTGCAGTTCCCGTTCTTCAAGCAGCTGGTGCCGGACCTGGGCCTCTTCTACATCGCCTTCGCGGTCTGGCTGCTCACGCTGTCGTCGAACGCCGTCAACCTCACGGACGGGCTCGACGGGCTCGCGATCGGGACGACACTGATCGCCGCCGCGGCCTTCACCGGCCTCGCCTACGTCACCAGCCACTTCCGCTTCTCCGAGTACCTCGACCTGCTGCACCGCGCGAGCGCGGGCGAGGTGACGGTGTTCTGCGGGGCGATGGTGGGCGCGGCGATGGGGTTCCTGTGGTGGAACTGCTATCCGGCCCAGGTGTTCATGGGCGACGTGGGCAGCCTCGCGCTCGGCGGCGCGCTCGGCACGGTGGCGCTGCTGATCAAGCAGGAGCTGCTGCTGTTCCTGGTCGGCGGCCTCTTCATGATCGAGGCCTTCTCGGTCATGCTACAGGTGACGTCCTTCCGCCTCACCGGCAAGCGCATCTTCCGCATGTCGCCGCTGCACCACCATTTCGAGCTCGTCGGCTGGAAAGAGCCGCAGATCATCATCCGCTTCTGGATCGTGGCGTTCATCTTCGCCACCTTCACGCTCATGACGCTGAAGCTGCGATGAGCGCGTCAACGGGAGCCGGGGAGCGCGTGCTGGTGGTGGGGCTGGCGCGGTCGGGGATCGCGGCCGCCGCGTTCCTCGCCCGCCGCGGCGCCTCCGTCACCGCCGTCGACCGCAAGAGCGAGGGCGAGCTCGCCGCGGAGGCGCTCGCGCTGCGCGCCGCGGGCGTCCGGCTCGAGCTCGGACCGCACCGGCTCGAGACCTTCCGGGCGGCCTCGCTCGTGGTCGTCTCGCCGGGAGTGCCGTGGGAGCTTCCCGAGCTCGAGGCCGTGCGCCACGCGGGGATCCCGGTGATCGCGGAGATCGAGCTCGCGTTCCGCCACCTGAAGGGCGAGCTCGCGGCCGTGACCGGCACCAAGGGCAAGTCGACGACCACGGCCGCGCTCGGTGCGATGCTGCGCGAGGCGGGCCGCGACGCGCGCGTGGGCGGCAACATCGGCGCGCCGCTCGTGGGGCTCGTCGAGGGCTCGACCGAGGCCACCGCCTTCGCCGTCGAGGTCTCGAGCTTCCAGCTCGAGGGCACCGAGCGCTTCCGGCCGCGCGTCGCGGTGTGGCTCAACCTCTCGCCGGACCACCTCGACCGCCACCCGACGCTCGAGGCCTACGTCGCCGCCAAGGCGCGCATCTTCGCGAACCAGGGGCCGGAGGACTGGGCCGTGGTCAACGCCGACGATGAGGTCGTGCTGGCCGAGGCGCGCCGCGCGCGGGCGCGCCGGCTGCCGTTCCGGGTGACCGGCGAGCCGCTCGGGGAAGGCGACGGCGCCTTCTTCGCGGGTGCTTTCGCGCGGCTGCGGCGCGGCGAGCAGGAGGAGACGCTCTTCGCGCGCGCCGACCTGGCGCTGCCGGGGGCGCACCTGCACGGCGACCTGCTGGTCGCCGCGGCGGCGGCGCGGCTCTTGGGCGCGCCCGCGGAGGCGATCGCGCGCGCCGTGCGCGGCTTCCGCGGCGCCGAGCACGTGCTCGAGCACGTCCTCACCCTCGACGGCGTCTCGTACTACAACGACTCCAAGGCGACGAACGTCGAGGCCGCGCGCCGCAGCCTGGAGGCCTTCCAGCAGCCGCTCGTCGTGATCCTGGGCGGCCGCTACAAGGGCGGCGAGTTTGCCGAGCTTGCCCCGCCACTTCGCCGCCACGGCCGTGCGGTCGTGGCGATAGGCGAGGCGGCGGAGCGCGTCACTGCCGCTCTCGCGGGGACTCTCCCCACCGAGCACGCCTCGTCGCTTCAGGACGCCGTCCTTCGCGCTCGTTCCCTGGCCCAGCCGGGGGATGTCGTCCTGCTGGCCCCGGCGTGCTCGTCCTTCGACATGTTCGAGGACTACGCCGCGCGCGGCCGCGCGTTCAAGGCGGAAGTCGCGAAGCTCCGCGGGGGCGCGCGTGGCTAGGAAGCTCAACACCGACATGGTGCTGCTGGGCGTCACGCTGGCGCTGCTCGGCTTCGGGCTGGTGATGGTCTGGAGCGCCAGCTCCGCCCTCGCGCAGGAGCGGCACGACAGCCCCTACTACTTCCTGGTGAAGCAGGTCGGCTGGGGCTCGATCGGGCTCGTGGGCATGGTGCTGGCGCTGCGGATCGACTACAAGACGCTGCGGCGGCCTACCGTCGTCTATCCGCTCGTGATCGTCTCGACGCTGCTCCTGATCGTGGTGCTGTTCCTGCCGGCCGTGAACAACACGCACCGCTGGCTGCGGCTCGGCGCGCTCAGCTTCCAGCCCGCCGAGCTCGCGAAGCTCGCGATCGTGCTGTTCCTCGCGTACCACATCGAAAGGCGCGGCGAGCGCATCAACGAGCTCGTGACGCTGTTCCCCGCGCTTCTGCTGCTCTCGTGGTTCGGCTTCCTGATCCTGGTGCAGCACGACCTCGGCACCGCGTTCTGCCTGGTGCTCACCGGCGCCGTGATGCTGTTCGCGGCGGGAGTGAGGCTCAAGTACTTCGCGGCGCTCGCGGTGCCCGCGCTGCTCGTGCTCTACACCGCGGTGATGGCGGTGCCGTGGCGGCGCGTGCGCATCACCAGCTTCATCAACCCGTGGGCCGACCCGCAGGGCGCCGGCTATCACGTGATCCAGAGCCTGATCGCCGTCGGCACGGGCGGCGTGACCGGCGTCGGGCTGATGGACGGCCGCCAGAAGCTCTTCTACCTGCCCTACCCCTACAGCGACTTCGTGTTCGCGGTGATCGGCGAGGAGCTCGGGCTGCTGGGTGCGATGGCGGTGGTGCTGGCGTTCGTGGTGCTGCTGTGGCGGGGGCTGCGCGCCGCCTGGAGCGCGCCCGACGAGTTCGGCCGCTTCCTGGCCGCCGGCCTCACGCTGTCGATCGTGCTGCAGGCGCTCATCAACGTCTGGGTGGTGCTGGGGCTGCTGCCGCCCAAGGGGATCCCGCTGCCGTTCATCAGCGCGGGCGGCTCGTCGCTCGTGTTCGCGCTCTTCGGCGTCGGCCTGGTGGCCAACGTGTCGCAGCACGGGGACTGACGTGGCGCGCACGGTACTGATCGGCGCGGGCGGCACCGGCGGGCACATCTTCCCCGGCATCGCGGTCGCCGACGAGCTGGTGCGCCGCGACGCCGCCACGCGCGTCGTGTTCGCCGGAACCGCGCGCGGGCTCGAGTCGCGGCTCGTGCCGAAGGCGGGCTACGCGCTCGAGCTCCTGCCGATCCTGCCTTTGAACGGCGTCGGCCTGGCGCGGACGCTCGTCGGGCTGCTGGCGCTGCCGTGGGGGCTCGTGAAGTCGGCGCTCGTGGTGCTGCGGCTGCGGCCGGCCGCGGTGCTCGGGATCGGCGGCTACGCCGGCGGACCGGTGACGCTGATCGCGGCGCTCATCGGCGTGCGCGCGGTGATCCTCGAGCCGAACGCGCGGCCCGGCTTCACGAACCGCGTGCTCAGGCCGTTCGTGGACGCGGCCGCCTGCGCGTACGAGGAGGCGCGCCTCTCGTTCGGCGCCAAGGGTGTCCTGACCGGCAACCCGGTGCGCGGCGGCTTCGCGTCGCTGCCGCAGAAGCCCCACCGCCCGCCGCTGACGCTCCTCGCGTTCGGCGGCAGCCAGGGGTCGCGCGCGCTCAACCGCGCCCTGGTCGCGGCGCTCCCGCACCTGCCGGGTCCGGATCGCCTCCGGATCGTGCACCAGACCGGCCGCGCGATGCAGGACGAGGTCGAGGCCGCGTATCGCGCGGCGGCGCGGCCGGCGGAGGTGGTGGCGTTCGTCGACGACATGGAGCGGCGCCTGGGCGAGGCCGACCTCGTGCTGTCGCGCAGCGGCGCCACCACCTGCGCGGAGCTGACCGTGGCCGGGCGCGCCGCGCTGCTCGTGCCGTTCGCGCACGCGGCCGACGACCACCAGACGCGGAACGCGCGCGCGCTGGAGGCGGCGGGGGCGGCGCGCGTGATCGAGGAGCGCGAGCTCGGCGGAGAGTCGCTGGCGCGCGCGATCGCGACACTCGTCGACGCGCCCGAGACGCTCGCGGCGATGGACCGGGCGTCGCGGACGCTCGGCCGCAAGGACGCGGCGGCGCGCGTCGCCGACCTCCTCGCGGAGCCCGGGGGTGGACGTGCTTAGGCGCATCCAGCACGTGCATTTCGTCGGCATCGGCGGCTCCGGTATGAGCGGCATCGCCGAGGTGCTGCTGAACCTCGGCTACACGGTGTCGGGCTCCGACCTCAAGCTCACGCCCACGACCGGGCACCTGCAGGCGCTCGGCGCCCGCGTCTTCGAGGGCCACGCCGCGGGCCACGTGTCGGGCGCCCACGTCGTGGTGACGTCGACCGCGGTCCGGCCCACGAATCCGGAGGTCGCCGAGGCGCGCCGGCTGGGCGTGCCCGTGATCCCGCGCGCCGAGATGCTGGCCGAGCTGATGCGGCTCAAGTACGGCGTCGCCGTGGCCGGCAGCCACGGCAAGACCACCACCACCTCGATGGTGGCGCTGGTGCTCGACAAGGGCGGCCTCGACCCGACGGTGGTGATCGGCGGCAGGCTCGGCGTGCTGGGCTCGGGCGCGCGGCTCGGCAAGGGCGAGTTCCTGGTCGCCGAGGCCGACGAGTCCGATCGCTCCTTCCTGAAGCTCACGCCCACGCTGGCGGTGGTCACCAACATCGACCGCGAGCACCTCGACGCCTACCGCGATCTCGCGGACGTGCAGGAGGCCTTCCTCGGCTTCGTCAACAAGGTGCCGTTCTACGGCTGCGCCGTGATGTGCCTCGACGACGCGCCGATCGAGGCGATCCTGCCGCGCGTCGAGCGCCGCGTGGTGACCTACGGGCTCACGCCGCGCGCGAGCGTCTCGGCGCGCGACCTCGAGCTCAGGCCGACGGGCTCGAGCTACACCGCGACCCAGGGCGGCCGCCCGCTCGGGCCCGTCACGGTCGCCGTGCCGGGAGCGCACAACGTCACGAACTCGCTCGCCGCACTGGCGGTGGGGCTCGACCTCGAGCTGCCGTTCGAGGCGATCCAGCGGGGGCTCGCCTCGTTCAGCGGCGTCGACCGCCGCTTCCAGGTGCGCGGCGAGGCGAAAGGCGTGCTGGTGATCGACGACTACGGCCACCACCCGACCGAGATCAAGGCGACGCTCGACACGCTGCGCCTGCGCGCCGGCGCGCGCCGCACGCTGGTGCTGTTCCAGCCGCACCGCTACACGCGCACGCAGGCGCTGTGGGACGACTTCTGCGGCGCGTTCGGCGACGCCGACGTGCTGCGGCTCGCCGACGTCTACCCGGCGTCGGAGGACCCGATCCCGGGCGTGACGGCCGAGGCGCTCGCGCGCGCGATCGCCGGGCGGGGCCATCGGGACGTGGCCTGGGCGGGCGACGTGCGCGCCGCCGGCGAGCGGCTGGCGCAGGACGTGCGCGAGGGCGACGTGGTGCTGACGCTCGGCGCCGGCAACGTCTGGACCGCCGGCGAGGAGCTGTTGCGGAGGCTGCGCACGTGACGCGGCGCGGCCTGCCGGTCGGTCCTCCGCCCGACGAGCTCGTGGACCTCCCGCTCGAGGCACCGCAGGACGAGTCGCCGTTCCTGCGGCCGCGGCGGCGCACGCCGCTGCGCCCGCGCCGGCGCGGCTTCCCCGGCCGCGCTCTCGTGGCGCTGCAGGTCGCGGCGGTGGGGCTCATCGCCGTCGCGTGCGCCTGGACCGCGTGGCAGCGCGTCTTCGCCAGCGACCGGCTGCGCGTCGGAAAGCTCGACGTGCGCGGCAGCCACTTCCTCTCCGAGGGCGAGGTGCGCGAGCTGATCGGGCCGGCGGTGGGCGAGAGCATCCTGGCGCTCGACATCGACGCGCTGAAGGGGCGGCTGCGCGCCTCGCCCTGGGTGGCCGACGCGACCGTCACGCGCGCGCTGCCCGACACCGTGCGCGTCGAGATCCGCGAGCGCGTGCCGCTCGCGCTCGCCGAGCTCGACCACCTCTACCTGATGGACCAGGACGGCGGCCTGATCGACATCTACGGGCCGCGCACCGGCGCCTTCGACCTGCCGATCGTGCGCGGCCTGGTGGGCGTCGAGGAGGTCTCGCGCCGCGAGCGCGCGCGCCGCGCCGGCGCGCTGCTCGCCGACCTCGGCGAGCTGGGCGGCGAGATCTCCGAGGTGTTCGTCCTGCCCTCGGGCGACCTGCGCGTGGTGCTGCGCGGCGCGGGCGAGGTGCTGCTGTTCGGCGAGCCGCCGTACCGCGCGCGGCTCGTCACCTTCCTGGGCCTGCGCAAGGAGCTCGCGGCGAAGGCCCCGGACGCCGAGCACTTCGACCTGCGCTTCCGCGGCCGCATCTTCGCCAAGCAGCCGAACCCCCCAGCCGCTCCTTCCGAGCCGGGTGCCGCACCCTCCCACCCGGCGGCGGAGAACAAGAGGACCGTCGCGCCGCGCGCGGTGACGCCCGCTTCCACCACCACGCCGATCGCGACGCTCGTCACATCCCGAATGCTGTCTGGAGGCTAGCCCTGGCCAAGAAGAAGGACCGCTACATCGTCGGTCTCGACGTGGGCACGCACAAGATCTGCGCGATCGTGGCGGAGCTCACGGACGAGGGCCGCCTCGACGTGATCGGCATCGGCCAGACCGAGTCGAAGGGCCTGCGCAAGGGCGTCGTGATCAACCTCGAGGCGACGGTGGACGCGATCAAGCGCGTGCTCGAGGAGGCCGAGCTGATGGCCGGGGTCGAGATCGACTCGGTCTACGTCGGCATCGCCGGCACCCACATCAAGGGCTTCAACTCGCGCGGCGTGATCGCGGTCTCGAGCAAGAACCGCCAGGTCGACCGCGAGGACGTGCGCCGCGTGATCGACGCCGCCAAGGCGGTCTCGATCCCGATCGACCGCGAGATCCTGCACGTGCTGCCCCAGGAGTTCGTGGTCGACGACCAGGACGGCATCGGCGACCCGAGCGGCATGACCGGAACGCGGCTCGAGGTCAACGTGCACGTGATCACCTGCTCCACGACCGCGGCGCAGAACACCGTCACCTGCGTCAACCGCGCCGGGCTCGAGGTGGTGGACACGGTGCTGACGCAGCTCGCCGCCTCCGAGGCGTGCCTGACGCCGGACGAGAAGGAGCTCGGCGTCGCGATCGTGGACATCGGCGGCGGCACCACCGACCTCGCGATCTTCGAGAAAGGCTCGCTCTGGCACACCGCGGTGCTCCAGGTGGGCGGCGAGCACTTCACGAACGACGTGGCGGTGGCGCTCAGGACGCCGGTCAACGAAGCCGAGAAGATCAAGAAGAAGCACGGCTGCGCGCTCACCTCGATGATCCCGGAGGAGGACTCGATCGAGGTGCCGAGCGTCGGCGGCCGCAAGCCCCGCATCATGGCGCGCCAGGTGCTCGGCGACGTGCTGCAGGCGCGCGCCGAGGAGATCTGCCAGTTGGCACTCACCGAGATCCGCCGCGCCGGCTTCGAGCGCAGCCTCAACAGCGGCGTCGTGCTCACCGGGGGCGGCGCGATCCTCGAGGGGCTGCCCGAGATCGCCGAGCAGATCTTCGACATGCCGGTCAGGCGCGGCACGCCCACGGGGATCGGCGGCCTCGTCGACGTGGTGGCGAGCCCGGTCTACGCGACGGCGGTCGGGCTCGTGCAGTGCGGCTATCGCAACCGGGCGGGCCGCGCGCTCGGAGGCGGCCGCCAGGCGGCGACGGGGACCTTCGGCAAGGTCACCGGGCGCCTCATGGGTTGGCTGTCGGACTTCTTCTGAGGGAGGGGAGATGGAAACGAAGCGCGAAGGCGCCGCCTTGCCGCCGCTGCCGGTCGCCGATCCGCGCGTGACGCGGGCCCGGCGCAGCCCCTTTCCGACGAGTGACGGCGGCGAGTTGCCGTGTGAGATGTGCGGGGCGGCCGTTGTCGCATACCATTGCAAGCGCATCTGCCTCCACTGCGGGTTCATGACCGGCTGTTCCGAGGGGATTTGAGAAGCATGACCAAAGAGACCGATCGTCCGGGCCGCATCCAGTTCGCCGACGACGAGGTCCACGGCGCCCGCATCAAGGTGGTGGGCGTGGGTGGTGGAGGAGGCAACGCGATCAGCCGCATGATCGCGTCGGGGCTGCAGGGGATCGAGTTCATCGCGGTCAACACCGATCTGCAGGCGCTGCGCGCGAACCGGGCGGCGGTGAAGATCCAGGTGGGCAACAAGCTCACCAAGGGGCTGGGCGCCGGCGCCAATCCCGACGTCGGCCGCCAGGCGGCGATCGAGGACACCGAGAAGATCTGCGACGCGCTCGAGGGCTCGGACATGGTGTTCATCACCGCCGGCCTCGGCGGCGGCACCGGCACCGGCGCCGCGCCGGTCGTGGCCTCGATCGCGAGCCAGCTCGGCGGCGAGACCGGCAACGTGCTGACGGTGGCCGTGGTGACGCTGCCGTTCGCGCTCGAGGGCAAGCGGCGCATGGCGCAGGCGCTCGACGGGCTCGGCCAGCTGCGCGAGTGCGTCGACTCCGTGATCGCGATCCCGAACGACCGCCTGCTGAACTCGGTGGCGCGCAACACGCCCGTGACCGAGGCGTTCCGCGTGGCCGACGACGTGCTGCGCCAGGCGGTGCAGGGCATCTCGGACATCATCACGGTCCCCGGCCAGATCAACCTCGACTTCGCCGACGTGCGCGCGGTGATGAAGGGGATGGGCCAGGCCGTGATGGGCACCGGCGTCGGCCAGGGCGAGAACCGCGCGACCGAGGCGGCGCAGCGCGCGGTGTCCAACCCGCTGCTCGAGGACTCCTCGATCGAGGGCGCCAAGGGCGTGATCGTCAACATCACCGGCGGCTCCGACCTGTCGCTGTCGGAGGCCGCGGAGGCGACGGCGCTCATCACCAAGGTGGCCGACCCCGACGCCAACGTGATCTACGGCATCGTCACCGACGAGTCGATGGGCAACGCCGTGAAGGTGACGGTGATCGCGACCGGCTTCAGCAAGGGACCGCGCAAGGCGGCGTCGACGCCCGTCGACCTCGCCAACTACATGACGACCCCGCAGGCGCAGGCGGCCGCGCAGCAGGCGGCCGCCGCCGCGGGCGGCGGCGACTTCTACCGGAAGACCCCGAACGCCAAGGCGGCCGCGGGCGGCAGCCGCTTCGACCTCGACGTCCCGACCTTCCTGCGGAGGAAGGGCAGCGAACCGGCGAGCGGAGGCGAGTGAAGCCCTTCGAGCGTGACGGGCGCTGCAGCAGCTGCGGGCGCGAGTTCAAGATCACCGGTGTCGCGCTCAACCCGGGCGCGGAGACCGAGGGCCCGACGCGGGTGCGCTGCGCCTGCGGGGGCCTCGTCTCCGCCTTCGTCCCCGGCAGCGTCAATACCGAGAGGCTGGTGCTGACCCCGAAGGACGAGGCGAAGAAGGCCTAGAATAGAGGGTCGGCCACTCCTCGGAGGGCCGGCCCTTCTATGTCCCGACGCCTGCAGGAACGCCACCGCCGTCTGCGCGAGGCCGAGGTGTTCCTGGAGGACGTGCCGCGACGGGGATCGTTCCGGGTCGCGCTCGTCTGGCCGAACCTCTACTTCGTCGGGATGTCGAACCTCGGCTTCCAGGCGATCTACCGGCTGCTGAACCGCACGCCCGACGTGGTGTGCGAGCGGGCGTTCCTGCCCGACGACGAGGACAAGGCCGAGCTCGAGCGCGCCTCTAGCCCGCTCGTGAGCTTCGAGAGCGGGACGCCGCTGCGCGACTTCGACGTGGTGGCCTTCTCGGTCTCCTTCGAGAACGACTACCTGCACGTGCTGCAGGTGCTGCGGCTCGCCGGGATCCCGCTGCGCGCGAAGGACCGCGGCCCGCGCGACCCGCTCGTCGTGCTGGGCGGCGCCGCGATGTTCCTGAACCCGGAGCCGCTCGCCGCGTTCGCGGACCTGGTCGCCGTCGGAGAGGGCGAGCCGATGGTGCCGCGCATGCTGGAGGCGCTGCTCGGCGCAAGCGACCCGCGGTCGGGCCTGGAGTCGCTCCAGGCGAAGGACGGTTTCTACGTCCCGAGCCGCTACGAGGTCCGCTACCACGACGACGGCACCGTCGCCGCCTACGACGGCCCGGGCAGGATCGTCCGCCAGCGCGGCTGGCCGGGAGCGATGGGCTTCCCGCAGTCGGTGATCCTGACGCCGCACACCGAGATGTCGATGAAGTACATGGTCGAGATCTCGCGCGGCTGCCCGTGCATGTGCCGCTTCTGCTGGGCGGGCTACAACTACCTGCCCGTGCGCGGCTTCACGCGTGCGGAGCTCGTCGCGCGGGCGCGCGAGGTGCGCGGCGTCGCGAGCAAGATCGGGCTCGTCTCGACCGCGGTCTGCGATCATCCCGAGATCGACGGGATCGTGGACGACCTGGCCGGACTCGACTACGAGGTGTCGGTCGCCTCGCTGCGGCTCGACGACCTCACGCCGCAGTTCGTCTTCAAGCTCGCCGACACCGGCGTCCAGGGGCTGACGCTCGCCCCCGAGTGCGGCTCCGACCGCATGCGCACGATCCTCAACAAGCAGTTCACGAACGCCGAGATCCTCGACAAGGCCGGCTGGATCTTCAAGAACGGCATCGAGAACCTGAAGCTCTACTACATGGTCGGGCTGCCGTTCGAGGCGCACGAGGACGTCGAGGCGATCGTCACGCTCACCGGGGAGATCCGCGAGCGGATGCTCGAGGTCGCGCGCGGCCGCGGCCGGATCGGGCGCATCCACCCTTCGATCAACCCGTTCATCCCCAAGCCGGGGACGCCCTACCAGTGGCTGCCGATGGAGGACCCGAAGCAGACCGACCGCAAGCTGCAGTACCTGCGCAAGGCCTTCGGTCGCATGCCGAACGTCGACGCGATCTGCAAGAGCGCGCGGACGGGCGCCGTGCAGTCGGTGCTCGCCGTGGGCGATCGGCGCGTCGGCGACGCGCTCGAGCTCCAGGCGACAGGAGGGCTCGACCTGAAGCGCGCGCTCCGCGAGAGCGGGCTCGACCCGGCGTTCTACCTGTTCCGCCGCCGGCCGAAAGCGGAGGTGCTGCCCTGGGACCTGGTCGACAACGGCGTCAGCAAGGACTACTTCTGGCGCGAGCTCGTGAAGAGCGAGCGGGAGCAGCTGTCGCCGCACTGCCCGGAGCTCCAGGGCTGCATCCGCTGCGGCGTCTGCATCGAGACGCCGAACCCGTCCTACGCGGTGCCCGAGAAGTGGCAGGGCCGCGCGGTGCTGCCGCTCTACGAGAAGCTCGCGGCGCGCTGACGCCGCCCGCGCGTGGCCGCTAGTCGGCCCGGTTGCGCCAGCGGCGCTCGTACGCGCGCCACTCGGCCTCGTCGGTCGTCCACTCCGCGTAGATCGCGACGCCCTCGAAGGTGCCGCCCGCGCCGAGCCCGCGCAGGCCGGCGACGACACCGGCGAGGGCGTTGTCGGCCGTCTCGACGTCCTTTCGGTGCATGAAGCTGTAGGGCTCGTAGGTCGGGATTCCCATCAGCACGCGCGCCTGGGAGCCCGAGCTGTCGAGCGCACCCGCCACCGAGCGCGCCGCCCAGCTCACGTAGCGCCTGTAGAGCGCCGAGGTCGGCAGCGCCGTGTCGTAGGCCATGATCACGAGCTGGTCGACGATCGCGGCGACGCGCGCGTAGTAGTCCGGGCTCCAGGCGAAGTTCGGCGCGCGCGGCAGCCCGAGCGGGGCCGGGCGCGTGGCCGCGACCGAGAGCAGGCGGTGCTCTCCCACCGCCGTGCGCAGCGCGCGCAGGAGCGCCAGGAACTCGACGTTGTCGTCGTCCACCGGCTCGACGTTCAGGTGCACGCCGTCGAAGCCCTCGTCGACGAGCCCGCGCACCTCGGCCACGATGCGCTGGCGCTGCGTGAGGTCCATGAGCTCGATCGTGCCGGGGCGCTGGCGCTTCACGCCCCTGCGCAGGCCGCCGATCCACGGCAGCAGCTTGAGCTGGGGCGTCACGCGCCGCGCCGTCGCGAGGAAGAGGCGCATCTGTTCGCGCCTGTGGGCCGGCAGCTGGCCGGACGCGTCGAACGGGATCAGGTGGGGGTAGACATAGGCGATCCCGCGCTCGTGCAGCCTCGCGAAGAGCGCCTCCATCTCCGGGACGCTCTGCGGCTGCTCGAGCCAGCGGTGCTCGAGCCAGACGGCATTCCTGTCGTGGTTGAAGGGATGCGGGGAGGAGTCGCCGAACGGCGCGAACGCGAGGTAGCCAAGCCCCGCCGCGCCGAGCACGACCGCGAGCGCCGCCAGGCGCGCGACGAGCGCCCCGGCCTTCAAGCCTCGTCCCGCAGCAGCAGCACCAGCGCGGCCGCGTCGTGCCGCTCGTGGGTCAGGCTCACGAGCGCGCGCGAGGCGCCCAGCGCGCGCAGCCGCTCGCCGGCGCGGCCGTGGAGCCGGAGGCGCGGCGGGCCGTAGTCGCCCCGCACCACCTCGACCTCGCGCGGCGCGGCCCCGCCCCCGAGCAGGCGCACCGCGGCGCGCTTGGCGGCGAGCCGCGCCCCGAGGCGCCGCGCCGGGTCGACGCGGGCCCTGGCGAAGGCGAGCTCGTCCGGGCTGAAGATCGCCTCGTCGCCCGCGGCCATGAGCGCCTCGGCCTCCGCGAGCGTAACGATCTCGACCGTGCTCGCGATCACGCCGTCCTCGGCCGCCGGGCGACTCGCCGCTTCCGCCATGCGACCTAGTGTAGTCCGCCGGCCGCTGCTAGCATGGTCGCGGTGGAGAGCGAGGCGACGGTCGAAGCGCTCGCCGCCATCCCCGGCCTCGCCCATGGCTTCGGGCTCCGTGCCCCGGGCCCGGCCGAGACGCGCGAGCAGACCTTCGAGCGCGTCGCCGCGCGGCTCTCCGGCGCGGGACGCCTGCTGCTGCTGCGGCAGGTGCACGGCTCGCGCGTGGCGCGCGCGCCCTGGGACGAGCCGCCGGACGCCGACGCCGCCGTGGCCGAGGGCGCCGGGCTGCTGCTCGGGATCCAGACCGCCGACTGCCTTCCCGTTCTGCTCGTCGACCCCGTGCGCCGGCAGGTCGCAGCGGCGCACGCCGGCTGGCGCGGGACGGCGCGGGGCGTCGCGCGCGAGGCGCTCCGCGCGCTCGTCGCGCGCGGCTCACGGCCCGCCGATGTCGTGGCGGCGCTCGGGCCGGGCATCGGGACCTGCTGCTACGAGGTCGGCGAGGAGCTGCGCGAGGCCTTCGGCGCGTCGGGCGCCCCGTTCTTCCGCCCGGGCCCGCGCGGCAGGCCTCACCTCGACGTCCGCGCGGCGAACGTGCGCCAGCTCGAGGAAGCCGGGCTGCGGCCGGCGTCGATCCACCACGTCGCCGAGTGCACCGCCTGCCGAGCGGACCGCTACCACTCATACAGGCGCGACGGCCCAGGCGCCGGCCGCATGCTGAGCTTCGTCGGCTTCGCGAAATAGGCAGCCCAGGGGGGCCTGGGGGGACGGAGTCCCCCCAGTTCAAGGAAGGAGGAAACAGCCCCGTTGTCGTTCGCCCCTCTTCACGAGCGGCAATTGAGGAGCCACGAGCATCCGCTTTCTCAAGAGCGGCTCTCGAAGGGCCACGAACCGCCAGGCTCGTTGTCGGCTTTCCTTGTTCTGGGGGGTGCTTTGCACCCCCCAGACCCCCCGTGGATTGCCCGGGTCCTAGACGTTCGACCCCTTCTCGTCCACGGCGCGGTTGGCGAGGGCGTCGGCCTCGCGGTTCTGCTCGCGCGGCACGTGCGCGACACGCTTCTTGTCGAAGCGCGCGAGCAGCGAAACCGCCTCGCGGTGGAGCGGCACGAGCCCCGGGTGCTTGACGCGGTAGCGCCCTTCGAGCTGGCGCACCAGCAGCTCCGAGTCCGAGAAGACCTCGACGGCGCGCGCGCCCTTGGTGAGCGCGTAGCGCAGCCCGTGCAAGAGCGCCTGGTACTCGGCGACGTTGTTGGTGGCCGTGCCCAGGTAGCCGAAGAGCGACGCGAGCTCGCCGCCCGCCGCGTCCGTGACGTGGATGCCGAAGCCGGCTTCTCCCGGGTTGCCGCGGCTCGCGCCGTCCACGTGGAGGCGCAGCGCGAGCGCCGGCTTCACGGCTCGGCGACGACCGTGGGCGGGGGCGGCGCGTAATAGAGGATGCGGCTGCACGACTCGCACTGGAAGAGCGTGGCGTTGTGGCGCACCTCGGCCCAGATCTGGACCCGCATCCGCACGTGGCAGGCCTCGCACATGCCGTCGCGCGCCTCCGCGACGGCGGTGCCGCGCTGCCTCGCGATCCGCGCGTAGAGCTCGCGCGGCTGCTCGGGAACGGAAGCGGCCACGGCGTCCCGCTCGCCGCGCACCCGGGAGGCCTCCGCCTCGAGCCTGGCTGCCGCGGCGTCGAGCTCGCCGACCGACTTCCTGGCGCCGTTCTCGACCGTCTTGAAGTCGCCCTCCTCGCGCCGCACGGTCGCCTGCAGGCCCTCCGCCTTCTCCATCTCCTCGAGGATCAGGTCCTCGCGGCCCTTGATCTCGCGCTCCACGCCCTCGATCTCGTGGAGCATCGCCGTGTACTCCTTGTTGGTCTTGACCTCCATCAGCTGGCCCTTGTACTTCGAGCGCTTGGTCTCGAGGTCCTGCACCTGCGCCTCGTGCTGCTTCCTGGCCTTCTGCGAGGCGTCGAGTGCCGTGCG
Organism: uncultured Acidobacteriota bacterium; assembly: GCA_963740655.1. Lineage (GTDB taxonomy): Bacteria > Acidobacteriota > Vicinamibacteria > Fen-336 > Fen-336 > DATBSL01. The sequence continues at coordinate 400,619 of CAVUFF010000003.1, read as the reverse complement.
CGCCGCGTCGAGCCGCGCGCGGTCGTGCGCCAGCGCCTCCTCGATCGCGTGCTTCTTGCGGGGGACCTCGGCGAGCTCGGCCTCGACGCGCTTCAAGTCCACCTCGGCGTTGTGGAGACGGACCAGCTTCTCGAGGTCTGGGTTCATGGGCAGGAGCGGCGCGGCTCGGGCACGGTAGGAGCCGCATTCTAGCATCGCTGCGCGGCGAGGGCCGGACGGGAGGAGGAATGGGCCTGGAAGGACTCGAACCTTCGACTAGCCGGTTATGAGCCGGCCGTTCTAACCAGCTGAACTACAGGCCCGTCGGGAAGCCTAGCAGAACAGCCGCTCGTTCTCTCGACGACGCCACCGCCGCCCGTGCCGCATACCCGCTCCTGTCTGAAGCTCCATCCGCGAAGTCGGCGTCTCGCCCGCGCGCATCGTCGTGGCGCTTGACTCGACCGGCCCGCGCCCGCACGATGAGCCGCGAGGAGAGACCGCTTGTCCAAGAGACACCTGCTGCTGCTCTGCGCCGCCTCCGCACTCGCCGTGAGCTCGCCCGCGGACACGCTCGTGATGCGCTCCGGCAACAGGGTCGACGGCGACCTCGTGAGCGTCCGCGGCAGCACGATCGAGTTCGCCGAGAGCGGCGGCTCGACGCGGCGTTACGACCGCTCCGACGTGGCCCGGATCGAGCTCGGCTCGGGCTCCGGCTCGGGCTACTCCGGCTCGCACCCGGGCGGTCGGCCCGCGGGGCTGCGCGAGCGGTCGACCTCGGTCGACGCCGCGACCGCCTGGAGCGACGCCGGGATCGACGTGCGCTCCGGCATGACGGTCTTCTTCGAGGCGAGCGGCAAGGTCCAGTGGGGACCCGACCGCAAGGACGGGCCCGCGGGCGAGGGCGGCAACCACAGAAACGCGGGTCGGCCGATGCCGAATCGGCCGGGCGGCGCGCTCATCGGGCGGGTCGGGAACGGAGAGCCCTTCCTGATCGGCGACGAACGCGGCCCGATCCGGATGCGCGAATCGGGCCGCCTCAGCCTCGGCCTCAACGACGACTACCTGCAGGACAACCGGGGCAGCTTCCGCGTCACGATCTACTACTGAGCGCCCCCCTCCTGCCGAGGCTCGGCCTCGGCTGCATGCGGCTGTCGACCGAGGCCTTTCGTGACGACGCGGCCGCGATCGCGGTGTTGCACGCCGCCTTCGACGCGGGAGTGGACTTCCTCGACAGCGCCGACGCCTACGGCCGCGACGCGGCCGACGCCGGCCACAACGAGCGGCTGATCGCGCGGGCGCTCGCGTCCTGGGTCGGCGACCCTTCGCGGGTCGTGGTCGCGACGAAGGGCGGGCTCGTCCGCCCGGGCGGCCGCTGGGTCGCGGACGGCCGCGCGCGCCACCTGCGCGAGGCGTGCGCCGCGAGCCGGCGCGCGCTCGGCGCCCCGCGCATCGCGCTCTACCAGCTCCACGCCCCCGACCCGCGAGTTGAGCTCGCGACCAGCGTGCGCGCGCTCGAAGCACTCCGGCGCGACGGGCTCGTCGAGCGGATCGGGCTGTGCAACGTCGGCCTGCGACAGCTCGAGCAGGCGCTCGGAATAACACCGATCGACGCGGTGCAGGTGGAGCTGAGCGTGTTCCACGACGAGAGTCTCTGGAGCGGTCTCGTGGCGCGCTGCGCGGCCGAGGGGATCCCGCTCCTCGCGTACCGCCCGCTCGGAGGCCCTGCGCGGCGCGCGCGGCTCGCGCGCGAGCCCGTGCTCTTGGAGCTGGCGCGGCGCCGGGGTGCAACGCCTCACGAGATCGCCCTCGCGTGGCTGCGCGACCTGTCGCCGGTCGTGCTGCCGATTCCGGGAGCGACCCGGCTCGAGTCGCTGCGCTCGTCGGTGCGTGCCGCGGCGATCGTGCTCGACGAACACGACCGCGCGCGCCTCGACGAGCGCTTCCCGGCCGCGCGCGCGCTCCGCGGCGGTCGTCCGCGGGCGCCGGCGATCGGATCAGCGCACGGCGAGGTGCTCCTGCTGATGGGCCTGCCCGCCGCCGGGAAGAGCACGCTCGCGCGGCGCTACGTGGAGGACGGCTACGAGCGGCTCAACCGCGACGAGCGCGGCGGCACGCTCGCGTCGCTCCTGCCCGAGCTCGAGCGGCGACTGGCGGCGGGGCGGCCGCGCGTGGTGCTCGACAACACCTTTGCGACGCGCAAGGCGCGCGCGCCGGTCGTCGAGGCGGCTTGGCGCCGCGGCGTGCCCGTGCGCTGCCTCTGGCTCGACACGCGCGCCGAGGACGCCCAGGTGAACGCCGTCACGCGCATGCTCGCCCGCTACGGCCGGCTGCTGGGCCCCGAGGAGATGAAGGCCGCCGCGCGGAACGACCCGGGTGTCTTCCCGCCGGGGGTGCTCTTCCGCTACGAGCGCACGCTCGAGCCGCCCCACGCGGCAGAAGGCTTCTCGGCCATCGAACGGGTGCCGTTCAACCGGGAGTGGGATGCGTCCTTCGTGAACCGCGGCGTCGTCGTGTGGCTCGACGGCGTCGTGTGGCGCAGCCGAGCGGCGGCGCGCTCGCCGCGCGGAGCGGAGGACCTCGACCTTGTGCCGGGAAGCGCCGATGCGCTCCGACGCTTCGCGGCGGTGGGCTTTCGGCTCTTCGGGCTCACGTGGCAGCCAGATCTCGCGACAGGCCAGCTGGCGCAGGAAGCGCTCGCGAGCGCCGTCGCCGAGCTCGGCGACAGGGTGGGCGAGCCGCTACCCGTCTCGGTCTGTGCGCATCCCGGCGGCCCGCCCGCCTGCTGGTGCAGGAAGCCGCTGCCGGGCCTCGGCGTCGAACTCGTGATTGCCCACCAACTCGACCCGAGCCGAAGCCTGCTCGTCGGCACGGGCACGCTCGACCACACGTTCGCCGAGCGGATCGGCTTCGGCTACCGCGAGGCGGCCGGGCTCATCGGCGCGGGCGAACGCTCGTGAGCTGTGGCCCCCGGCGGACAGGAATCGCGCCTCTGCCTCCGCCGCGATCTCACGAGGCCGAGGACCCCGCTTCCAACAAGCAACAGCGTCGTAGGCTCCGGCACGGGCGCATGGTCGAAGACGAGATTGTCGACACCGTAGGGGCTGAAGCCCGTCTGTGACCCGTCCAGCACCAGCCTGTCGATGCCCACCGCGGTGAACGACAGCGTTGTCCAGGCGTTGATGGGTCCGAGCGTCAGGACGGTCGTGCCCAGAAGCGTTGCTCCGTTGAAGACAGAGGCCGTCAAGGTCTGACCGTCAGCCGAACCGGCGGAGCGGGAAACGTCAAAGGAAACGAAGCCCGTTCCCGAAGTGAAGTGAATGGTCGACACATAGGAGGATGCGTTGTTTATGCCGTTGTTGCCGAGGAAGGCGGGGCCGTTCGTGCCCTCGAGATCCCAGTTGCCGGGATCACCAGCCGACAGACCTCCAAACGTGCCGGAATTGTCCCCGTCGAACAAGACGCCCAGACCTGCGTAGGCGTTGGTTACGGGCGCGTTGTTGTTCGTTGCCGGGAACTCGTCGAACGTGATCGTTGCCGCCAGCCCAGGCGAAGATGCCAAGCCGACGATCAACCAAACGGCCAAGACTCGGGCGTGCTGCATCGAACCCTCCGCAGCGTTTCGTAGCACATCGTGTGCCGTCGCGTGGTCCCCTATCCGGATCTCACTTATCCATGAAGGGTTAGGCGAACCGGATTCAGCACGACTCATCTCCAGAAGATGTAAGAGAAAGCTACGTTCCTATCTCGACCGTCGGATGGCGCGGCGCTTTAACTGCCGATCCTTCAACGACAAGAACCGCCCGCGTCAGACTGTAAGGCCTCCCAGACAAGGACCCCGCCAGCGGACGGGTTCTCTACTCGACAACCTTCCTCGGGAAGGCGGGCGGCGGCAGCTCCTTCACCGGCTGCTCGCGGATCAGCTGCTCGAGGTGCTGGATGGCGGCGTCGAGCTGCGCGTCCCTGCCGTCGAACGTCGCGTGCGGAAGGTTGTCGACGACGATGTCCGGATCGACGCCGTGGCCCTCGATGAGCCACTGGCCCTCCGGCCCGTAGACGCCGAACTCCGCGGCGGTGGCGATGCCGTTGTCGACGAGGACGTTGCTGCTCGAACAGCCAGATCTCGCCGCCCCAGGTGCGCGTGCCGATCACCTTGCCGAGGCCCAGCCGCCGGAAGCCCTCGGCGAACGCCTCGCCGTCGGAGGCGGTCCACTCGTCGCACGAGCACGACCATGTGGCCGCGGAAGGCGTACTGCATGTTCCAGTACGGCTCGCCGACGCGCGGCTGCCAGTAGAACCACGCCTTGCGCAGCAGCTTGCCCAGGATCCAACTGTCGATGTTGCCGCCGCTGTTGTGGCGCACGTCGATGATCAGCCCCTGGCGCTGGAAGACGGGATAGTAGTCGCGCGCCCACTCGCGAAGTTGTCGCCGCCCATCGCGCGCAGGTGCACGTAGCCGATCTGCCCGTTGCCCTGCTCGCTCGACCGCGCAGGCGGCGCGAGACTCCCACTCGTCGTAGCGCAGGTCGCGCCTTGCGCGGCGTCGATCGGCGTCGACGATGACGTCGCGGACGGCACCCGCCTTCGGCTTGACGCGCAGCAGCACCTGCCGGCCGGCCTGGTTGCGGAGCAGCGCCACGGCGTCGGGACGCGACGAGCGTCGAGACGCCGTTGACCGCCTCGATCACGTCGCCCTCCTCGACGCCGCACGCCGGCGCGCGGCAGCGGGCGACAGCCGATTGCGGGTAGTCGGGATCGCGCGGTAGATGCGGTCGACGCGCCAGCCGCCGGCCGCCTCGTCGCGTCGCGAGCGCCGCGCCGAGCGAGCCGACCTCGATCTCGTCCGGCCCCGTCCGCGACGTCGCCGCCGCGGACGAAGATGTGCAGCGCCGACAGCTCGCTGACCATCTGCGCCGAGCAGGTCGGCGCAGCTCGTCGCGGCTGGTCACGCGCTCGACCAGCGGCTGGTACTTGGCTGCGGATCGCCGGCCAGTCCAGCCCGTGCATGCCGCGGTCGTAGAAGTAGTCGCGCTCCAGGCGCCAGGCCTCGACGAACATCTGCCGCCACTCCTCGCGCGGGTCGAAGCTGAAGCGTCCAGCCGCTCGAGATCGACCTCGTCTTCGTCGAGCTTGTCGGGCGCCTTGTCGGCCGCGTCGAACACGAAGAGGTCGTTCTCGCGGCGCACCAGCAGCTTCTTGCCGTCCGCGGACAGCTCGTAGCTGCGCACGTCTCTCGAGCACCGTCTTGACCTCCGGCTTCTCGCGGCCGATCGCGAGCGACCTGCAGCGCGAGCTCTTCGCGTCGAAGGCGTCGTCGGTGCGCGAGCCAGTAGAGCCGCTTGCCGTCCGTCGCGCAGCGTCGGTGTAGTTGCCCGGCGGGACCGGGACCTTGCAGAGCCGCGCCGGCGATGCCGTCGAGGTCGATCGACGCACGGGCTTGGGACCGGCGCCTCGGGGGCCTGCTTCTCTGGCGTCGTCCTTGCTTCGCGTCGCGCCTTCGTCTCCGGGGTCGCTTTCTTGCTCGTCCTTCTTCTCCTCCTTCTTCGGCTCTTCGGGGGTGCAGCTCGTCCGGCGGGGCGAACGGGCGAGCGGGCGCCCTTCTTGCAGCGCGACCGGGTAGATCTCGGTCGGGCTCGTCGAGGAAGGGCTCCGGCTGCCGCGGACCCCAGGGGCGCGCGCACCAGCGACTCGAGGTGGCGGTCGGACAGGAAGTAGAGCCACTTGCCGTCCGGGCTCCAGGCCGGGCCGTAGCTGTCGAAGCGGTCGCTGGTGACCGCGGTCGTGTGTCCCGCCGTCGACGCGGTAGAGCCAGAGCTGGTCGAGCATGTTCGTCGGCCGGCGCGTGTAGGCCAGCCAGCGGCTGTCGGGCGACCAGGCGAGGTCGCGGAAGTCCCCGACGGCGACGAGGTCGCGATGAGCGTCGGTTGCTTCGTTCTGCGCGGTCGCTCCGCAGCCACAGCCGCCGATTCTTGTCGTGGTGGGCGATCCAGCGTGCCGTCGGGCGAGGGCACCGCCTCCCAGCGCAGCACCGTCGCGTCGCCGGTCAGCTGCTCGCGCGCGCCGACGCCGTTGGCGGGCAGCGTCCAGAACTCGACCTCGCCGCACTCGTCCGAGAGCGCGACGAGCGTCTTGCCGTCGGGCAGGAACGTCGCGCGGCGGTAGCGCACGCCGGGCTTGCGCGTCACCTCGACGAGCCGCCCGGCCTTGGCCGGCGCGACGAACACCTGGCCGCGGGCCGTGAGCACCACCCGATCGCCGTCGGCGCCAGCGCCAGCGACGTCACGTAGTCGATCGGCTTCTTGATCCAGTGCTCGCGCACCTGGTCGAAGTCCGAGGCGAGCCGGACGTCGAGCGCCGCGTCGCTGCCGCTCGCGATGTCGTAGCAGGCGCAGGTCCGCGCCGAGCTGGTAGACGATGCGGCCCCTGCGACAGCGACGGCGACTGGACGTCCCAGCCGCTTGTGCCGGGTGTGCTGGCGCAGGTCGCCGCCCGCTCTGCGTCCATCGACCAGAGGTTCATGCGTGCCGTCGCGGTCGCTGAGCGAAGTAGACGCGGCCGTTCCAGACCATGGGCGGCCGGCTCGTGCCGGCGTAGTCGGCCGTGAGCGGCACGGCCTCCGCCTCGCCGTCCGCGTACTCCAGACGCTCTGGGCGGTGCCGCCGCGGTAGCGCTTCGTGTGGCTGCCCTGGAACGGCAGCCGCGTGAAGTAGAGCGTGGCCCGTCGGCCGCGTACGCTGCCGTCGGCGGCCTGCGCCAGCGGCACCGGCGTGCGCGCGCGCCGTCGCGAGGTCGAGGCGCACGAGCTGCGTGTCGGGCAGCGTCTGTAGCGGCGCGTCGCGTAGAGGAGCTCGCCGTTCGGCGTCCAGCCGACGACCGTGGCGCCGCCGCCGTCGTACGTGCGGCGCTGCGGCGCTCCGCCGGCGAGCGGCATCGTGTAGACCTCGGTCGGGCCCTCGTACGCGGCCGAGAAGGCGAGCGTCGCGCCGTCCGGCGAGATGGCCGGGTTCGCCTCCTCGGCCGGGTGGGTCGTCAGCCGGGACGCGCCGCCGCCGGCGCGCGCCACCTGCCACAGGTCGCCCTCGGCCGCGAACACGACGGTGTCGCCGTGGATCGCGGGATGGCGGTAGTAGCCGACGAGGCGCGCCGCCGTCGCGTCGGCGGCGGCGACGAGCACCAGGCTGAGCATCAGGGCCATGCGAGTCTCCTCCGAACGCGAGGAGCGCATTCTGCCATGAGGCGCGGCGATCACCCGCCCGCGGCCTTCACCAGCTCCTGCTCGCGGCGCTCGTGATCCGCGAGCGCCGCGGCGACGTGAGATGCATCCCGCCGCAGCGCGGTGAGCGCCCGCGGAGGGCTGGCGAGCGCCCGCGCGGCGAGATCGCGGAGCACCCCCGCGAGGCGGAAGTGCTCGTCGACCAGCACGGCGAGGCGCCCGCGGAACTCCGCCGCACAGACTCCGAGCGCGTCGTAGAGCCCGCCGGGCTTCTCCTCTTCGTTGACGTGACGCGTCAGGGCCGCGTGCAGCTCCGCGAGCGCTGCCGCCAACGCCGGGACGTCCGCAGCGGCCTCCAGCCGGTCGATGAGCACGTGCAGGTGTCGATGGTCCTCGACGAGCTCGAGGCTCGCCTCCTGTGGCGACCGCGTCTCGGTCATGGTCATCCCTCCGCAGCTCGGAACTGGGCCGCCTCGGTCGAGTGCTCGAGCGCCAACGTGGACGCGGTGCCGCCCGAGACCACCTGCGCGACCAGGTCGAAGTAGCCGGTGCCGACCTCGTGCTGGTGCCTCGTCGCGGTGTAGCCCCTCGCCTCCGCGTCGAGCTCGGCCTGCTGCAGCTCGGTGTAGGCGGACATGCCGCGCTCGGCATAGCCGCGTGCCAGCTCGAAGATCGAGTGGTTGAGCGCGTGGAAGCCGGCGAGCGTCACGAACTGGAACTTGTAGCCGAGCGCTCCCAGCTCGCGCTGGAAGCGCGCGATCGAGGCGTCGTCCAGGTGCCGCTTCCAGTTGAAGGACGGCGAGCAGTTGTAGGCGAGCAGCTTGCCCGGAAACGCCTGGTGGACGCCCTCGGCGAACGCGCGCGCCTCCTCGAGGTCGGGGGTCGAAGTCTCGCACCACAGCATGTCCGCGTACGGCGCGTAGGCCCGCGCGCGGGCGATCGCGCACTCGAGCCCGCCGCGCAGCCGGAAGAAGCCCTCGGGAGTCCGCTCGTCCTTCGCGACGAACTCGCGGTCCCGCGGATCGGCGTCCGACAGCAGCAGCTTGGCGCTCTGGGCGTCCGTGCGGGCCACGAGCACGCTGGGAACGCCCTGGACGTCGGCCGCCAGCCGCGCGGCGACGAGCGTCCGGACGAAGGCGCCCGTCGGCACCAGCACCTTGCCGCCCATGTGGCCGCACTTCTTCTCCGCGGCGAGCTGGTCCTCGAAGTGCACGCCGGCGGCCCCGGCTTCGATCATCGCCTTCATCAGCTCGAAGGCGTTGAGCGGTCCGCCGAAGCCCGCCTCCGCATCGGCCACGATCGGGACGAGCCACTCCCGCGTGGCGCCGCCCTCGGCGTGCTCGATCTGGTCGGCCCGCTGCAGCGCGCGGTTGACGCGACGCACGACGTTCGGGACGCTGTCCGCCGGGTACAGGCTCTGGTCGGGATAGGTCTGGGCGGCGTCGTTGGCGTCGGCCGCCACCTGCCAGCCCGACAGGTAGACGGCCTTGAGGCCCGCGCGCACCATCTGGACCGCCTGGTTGCCGGTGAGCGCGCCGAGCGCGTGCAGGTAGGGCTCCTGGTCGAGCAGGCGCCACAGCCGCCGCGCCCCGCGCGTCGCGAGCGTGTGCTCGATTCGCACCGAGCCGCGCAGGCGCTCGACGTCGGCGGGGGCGTAGGGCCGCGCGATCCCGTTCCAGCGCCCGTCCGGACCTTCTTGCCGCAGGTCCGCGGGCGGCGGGTTCTGCAGGAACGTCGAGGTCGACATGGTCATGCCTCCTGGCTCTCTCCGGCCGGCAGCGTGCGGGTGAGCCGGATCAGCTCGTCGTAGGCGGGCAGCGTGAGGAACTCGTCGAGCTCGTCCGCGCTCGACAGGCGCTCGAAGAGGCCGCGCGCCTCCGCGAAACGGCCCAGGTCGTAGCGAGGCCCGAGCGCCGCCCTGAGCTTCGCGAGCTCCTCGTCGAGCACGCGGCGCAGCCGCTGCGCCGAGAGCGGCGGGCCGTCCACGAGCACCGCCCCGTGGTGCAGCCACTGCCACACCTGCGTGCGCGAGATCTCTGCGGTGGCCGCGTCCTCCATCAGGTTGTAGAGCGGCACGCAGCCGTTGCCCTGCAGCCACGCCTCGAGGTACTGGACGCCGACGCGCAGGTTGTGGCGCAGCCCCGCCTCGGTCCTTGTCCCCTGCGGGACCTGCAACAGCTCCGCAGCGCCGACCCGCACGTCCTCGCGCTTCCGGTGGATCTGATGCCGCGTCTTCATGTGCGCGTCGAAGATCTCGGTGGCGAGCGCCACCAGCCCGGGATGGGCGACCCAGGTCCCGTCGTGGCCGTCCGTCACCTCGCGCAGCTTGTCCGCGCGGACGCGCTCGAGCGCTTCCGCGCTGGCGGTCGGGTCGTCCTTGATCGGGATCTGCGCGGCCATGCCGCCCATGGCGTGGACTTCGCGCCGGTGGCAGGTTCGGATCAGCAGCTGCGTGTAGGCGCGCATGAACGGCTGCTGCATCGTCACCTGCGCCCGGTCGGGCATGACCCAGGCGGGGTCGGCGCGCAGCGTCTTGATCACGCTGAAGATGTAGTCCCAGCGGCCGCAGTTGAGGCCGGCCGAGTGCTCCCGGAGCTCGTGGAGGATCTCGTCCATCTCGAAGGCGGCGGGCAGCGTCTCGATCAGGACAGTGGCCTTGATCGTGCCCGTCGCGACGCCGAGCCGCTTCTGCGCGGCGACGAAGACGTCGTTCCAGAGCCGTGCCTCGAGGTGCGACTGCAGCTTCGGCAGGTAGAAGTAGGGGCCGCTGCCCTTGGCGCGGAGCGCCTGGGCGTTGTGGAAGAAGTAGAGGCCGAAGTCGAGCAGCGAGGCGGGTATCGGCCGCCCGCCGAAGGTCACGTGGCGCTCCGGCAGGTGAAGGCCCCGGGGTCGCACCAGGAGCGTCGCCGGCTTCGGCCCCAGCCGGTAGCGCTTGCCGGTGTCCTTCGCCTCGTACTCGATCGTGCCGCGCACGGCGTCGATCAGGTGCTGGTGGCCGAGCACGACGTTGTCCCAGGTCGGCGAGTTCGAGTCCTCGAAGTCCGCCATGAAGACGCGCGCGCCCGAGTTGAGCGCGTTGATGACCATCTTGCGGTCGACGGGTCCCGTGATCTCGACGCGCCGGTCGAGCAGGTCCTCGGGCAGCGGCGCAACCGTCCACGCGCCCTCTCGGACCGCTTTCGTCTCCGGGAGGAAGTCCGGCCGCTCTCCGGCGTCGAAGCGGCGCTGCCGCTCGCGTCGCCGCTCGAGCAGCTCGTCGCGTCGCGGGGCGAAGTCGCGCACGAGCCCGGCCACGAAGTCGAGCGCGTCCCCGGTGAGGATCGCCTCGTGAGCGGCGCCGAGCGGGCCCCGCACCACCAGGCCGGCGACGGCGCGAGCAGGGAGAGTCATGGGCAGTCCTCCTCGAAGCGATGCTCTCCCATCTGCGTACCGGGCCGCGGCGGAGTCAATGAACCCGAGGAACCCCCGTGCGAGCGGACGATTCCGCTCGTTCGTACGCATTGGGTCGAATGGCCGCGCGGTGCGGGCCGCCGGCTTCAGGGGTCGAAGCGCCGGTGCGCCGGGTAGGGGTAGATGTCGGGGATGTGGCCCGCCCGGTGCTCCTCCTGCATGTCTGTCCAGAAGCGCACGCCGAGGAGGTCCGAGTGCCGCTCCAGGAACACCTGGCGCGGCTCGCCCTCGAGCCCGAGGAAGGGCAGGAACTCCTCGGGGAACACGTCGTTCTCGCCCACGAAGAACCAGGGTTCGCCCGCCGTCTCCTCGTCGGCGTAGCGCGCCCGCGGCACCTCGCGGAAGCGGCAGTGCGTCAGCACCGCGAGCTCGTCGTAGTCGTAGAAGACGACGCGCCCGTGGCGGGTCACGCCGAAGTTCTTGAGCAGCATGTCGCCGGGGAAGATGTTGCTCCGAGCCAGGTCGCGGATCGCCTCGCCGTAGTCGAGGATCGCGAGGCCGCCGTCGCGCGGGCTGGCCTCGCGCAGGTGCATGTCGAGCGGACGCAGCCGGCGCTCGGTGTAGAGGTGGTGCAGGACCACGGCTTCGTCCCCGATCTCGACGCTCGCCGCGGCCTCGCGGGCGAGCTCCTCGATGAGCGGCGCGGCGAAGCGGCGGCGGTCGAAGCGCAGGTGCTCGAACTCGCGCGCGTCGACCAGCCGCCCCGCGCGGTCGTGGCGGAACACGAGCTCGTACTTGCTCATCACCTCGCGGCGCGTGGCGGTCTTCGGGGGCGGGAAGCGGTCGCGGATGATCTTCAGGACCAGGTCGTAGGAGGGCAGGGTGAAGACGACCATCACCATGCCCTTCTGGCCGGGGGCCGTCTCGAAGAGGTCGTCCGAGCCCTCGATGTGGGCGAGCAGCGCGCGATAGAGCTCGGTCTTGCCGTGCTTGTTGAGGCCGATCGCGTCGTAGAGCTCGCTGAGCGGCTTGCGCGGCATCAGGCTGCTCAGGAACGCCACGAGCTCGCGCGAGCGCTCGGCCTCGACGAAGAAGTACGAGCGCGTGAAGCTGAACACGATCGAGGCCTCGTTCTCGGTGAGCAGCACCGCGTCGGCCGCCACCCGCCCGCGTGGGTTGGCGAGCGCGATCACCACCGGATGGCTGTGGCCGCCGGCGCGCAGCGCCCGTCCCACGATGTAGGCGGCCTTGTTGCGGAAGAAGGCCGGCCGGGCGGTCTCGAGCGCGACGAGGGGGGCTGCGTCGACGGCGTCCAGCTCGCGGGCGATGCGGGTCGCGTCGCGGCCGAGGTCCTCGTAGCCGCAGGCGAAGCGGTGGTGGTCGAGCAGGCGCGCCACGAGGCCGGCGGTGTCCTGGCGCCTGGAGCAGACGCGGGTCACGGAGCGGAAGTCCGCGGGCAGCGGCCGCGTGTCGGCCGGGTGCACGAACTCGATCGCGGAGTCGACGCCGACATGCGCGAACACGCGGCGGCTGATCGAGTTGAAGAACGTCTCGGCCAGCTCGGCGTCGCCCTGGCCCGACAGGGCGCGCGCGTAGGCGCGGTTCGCGGCGCGCCAGAGCTCGCGGTCCTGGAAGCGCTCGCCGAGGCCCTCGCGCAGTTGGTCGAGCGCCTGGTTGCGGCAGGCGCCGTAGAGGTCGAGACGCTCGCTCGAGGCGCGCTGCGCGCCCTGCCAGTCGGCGGTCTCGAAGTGGGCGCGCGCCCGCGCCGTGAAGCCGTGGAAGCCCTCGAGGTAGGCGAGGTAGGCCTCGCGCACCACGCTCGCGACGTCTGCCCCCGCCGGGCTCATCGCCATGGCCGGCATTCTAGGCCGGCACCCCGCACTTGGCCCTCAAGCCGGGAGTCCGAACCGAAGAGGTCGTGGAGCCGCCAGATCAGCCGCGCGATGTCGGGTTCGGCCACCACGCTCGGCATCTACGGCGTGGTGGCGTTCGTCGTCTCGCGCGCACCGGCGGCGCTCCGCCGGGACTGGCTCAGTACTTCGACCGCATGTAGTCGATGCTCGGCGCCAGCGTCTTGCGCCATGCCGCTTCCACCTCGGCGGAGAACTGGTTGTCGTGCTTGCGCACGGCCTGGATCAGGCAGTCGAGCCAGGCGTCGTAGAGGTGGGGCGGGATGTCCAGGTCGCCGCGGCCGTGGCGGGCGGCCAGGCGCGGGAGGTCGCCCCACGCCGCGCTCGTCCTGGGGCCCTGCGCCGCGACGGACATCGCCCAGAAGGAGTCGGCGAGGACGCGAGTCTGCTTCTTGAAGTCGGTGTTCGCGAACTTCCGGCGCACCTCCTCCGACGAGTCCATGAAGAAGCCGTAGAAGTCGAGGAGGAATTCGGGGCGCTCGAGGCACCGTTTCACGCTCGCGATGAAGACTTCGGCTTCGGCCACGACGGCATCCTAGCATCGGTCCAACCCAGGCCTGCGAGCGCTCGTGGCTCACGCGTGCGCAGTGCCCGGGAGGTCCGAATCGGCGAGCGTGTGCTCGGAGCCGTCGCCGATCCCGAAGCGCATCTTCTTCGCCACTCGTTCGAGCCGGTGTCCCGCTTCACGAGCCGCAGCCTGCCGTGGACCCCCGGCCAGAGGACGTGACGCGGCAACTCGTTCCGGAACGAGTTGCTTCAAGTAGTACTTGAGGACGAATGAAGGCTTCACCCAATTTCGTCGCCTTGGCCGGTCACCTGCGCTTGGTGCCGATCCTACTGCGCGGGGGTATCCGCGGCGCCCGAGCCTCGGGCTGACGAAACCGGGCCAGCGCCAGACATGTGTCGCGCAGATCGAATGGAGGCGACCGCGATCAGCGCGATCAGCAGCAGGCAGACGCCGTGAGGCAACAGGAAGCCATAACCCGCGTAGAACGTCCTCCGTGAGATCACCGGGACATCGCAGTACAAGCTCCCCGTCCCCTGCTCGAACGTATCCCGAGTCGCCCAGAACCTGTACGACGGATCGACGACCACGCTCAAGCCGTCGCCCGTGATCCTTACCAGGGTGAAGCCGCTCTCTACGGCCCGATAGGCATGGTTGAGCGTGGCCATAGGGGTGAAAGCGCGCCCGTCGACCGACGGCGAGAACAGGAGATCGATGTGGTCGAGAGCCGCCTGCCTCAAGTACTGGGGAAAGTGCATGTCGAAGCAGATGACCTGACCGATGCGTCCGTAGGGAGTGTCAAGGTGCGGGATCCTCCTCGCACCGGCTTCCACCGCGTAGTCTTCTGTGCCGGTGATGGGATAGGCCTTGGCGTACTCCCAAGCCTTCCGTCCCTCCGGCGTGAAGAGCACGCCGAGGTTCCGCAGGATCTGTTTGCCGTGTCTCTCGTCCTGAGTCAGAAGTCGCGCGTACGAGACCAGAAGATAGATGTCCGCCTCGTCTGCGAGGTTCTTCATGTCGACGAGTAGCGCATCGGCCACAACTGCGTCCAGCGTGAGCGCATACTCCTGCCAGACGATGATCTTCGCCCCAGCCCTGACGGCGTCCAGGGTCTTCTGGCGGACCTCGTCAATGTGGGCGGCGGGGCTACGCAGTTGCGCGCTGTACTCTGCCAGACTCACCTTCGGATCCAGGAAACTGAAGCCCGACGCGTAGAGGCGCTCCTCGAATCGGGCGTCCAGGACGATTCCCGCGACGGGACGCCGTCCTCGCCGCGCGCCTCGGAAGGACAACCGCAAGCGCACCGTAGGTCAAGGTCAGCGCGACGGTCCCGGCGTAGACCCATCCGGGAGCGCGGAGTGCTCTGACGTTCCAGCCGTTCTCCCACAGGAGGTTGATCATGGAAGCCGACCAGGCGATGAGAAACGACAAGCCGTGCATCCCGAAGATGGAGCAGGCCAGGACCAAAGGAGGCAGAGCCGCCTGGGACTGTCCCAGGCAATAAAGCGTTCCGACGTTGAAGGAGTAGAACCATTCGACCGTCACCCATGCCGAGGGAAAGGCAAGGTGGGAGACAGCGTGCGGCAGCCGTCGCTGGAGGACCTTGTCCGCGATGAATGGCGCCAGAAACGCAAGAGCCAGCACCATCGTTCCGGCCCTGAGGGCACCCCCAATCATGAGGGCGGGACTCATGTTCCCGGCCATGGTCTGCATGTCCAGTCTCGCGAACATCTGCAGAAAGCCGATTCCGAGCGCGAGCTGCAGAGTGGCAAAGCCCCACAGCGTCGCGGGCAGCCAGCTGTGCGTCCGTGTGAAGCGAAGCAGAAGCACGGGCGCCGCCCAGGCTGCGATCCAGACCTGGTTGTCCCACTTGAACAACGAGGACGAGAAGGCCGCGACCGCGATGGCCAGATGGAAGCCGTCGAGGATCCAGCGCGTCCTGTGGGCGGAAGCGTCCTTCATGCCGTTCATACGGCTACCACGCCCCTCGTCGACCGAGCGATAGTCCGTTCGATCTGCGGGCGCGCCGGGGCTTGCGCCTCGGATGCACGGCGGCAGGACGGCGGATCCCTCGCGCGCCGGCCTGGGAACCACACTCGGGACGGCGCGCGACGGTCAGGCGACGCGCGTCAGATCCGGCTGCCCTCGAGGAACGCCTTCAGCTTGCGGCTGCGGCTCGGGTGGCGGAGCTTGCGGAGCGCCTTCGCCTCGATCTGGCGGATGCGCTCGCGCGTCACCTGGAAGCTCTGGCCGACCTCCTCGAGCGTGTGCTCGGAGCCGTCGCCGATCCCGAAGCGCATCTTGATCACGCGCTCCTCGCGCGGCGTGAGCGTCTTCAAGAGCGCGTCCGTCTGCTCCTTGAGGTTGAGGTTGATCACGTTCTCGGCGGGCGACACAGCGGAACGGTCTTCGATGAAGTCACCCAGATGCGAGTCCTCCTCCTCGCCGATCGGCGTCTCGAGCGAGATCGGCTCCTGCGCGATCTTCAGCACCTTCCTGACCTTGGAGACCGGGATGTCCATCCGCTTCGCGATCTCCTCCGAGGTGGGCTCGCGCCCGAGCTCCTGGACGAGCGCACGCGAGGTGCGGATCAGCTTGTTGATCGTCTCGATCATGTGCACCGGGATGCGGATCGTGCGCGCCTGGTCGGCGATCGCGCGCGTGATCGCCTGGCGGATCCACCAGGTCGCGTAGGTCGAGAACTTGTAGCCGCGCTTGTACTCGAACTTGTCGACCGCCTTCATCAGGCCGATGTTGCCCTCCTGGATCAGGTCCAGGAACTGCAGCCCGCGGTTCGTGTACTTCTTGGCGATCGAGACAACCAGGCGCAGGTTCGCCTCGACCAGCTCCTTCTTCGCCTGCTCGGCCTGCGCCTCGCCCAGGATCACGACGTCGAGCGAGCGCTTGATCTCCTCCGGCCGGGCGTCGAACTCCTCCTGGATCTGGTCGAGCAGCTGCTTCTGGTCGCGCACCATCTGGCGGACCTGCTTCCTGTAGTCCTCCGAGACGTCGCGCCGGAGCTTCTGCTCGAGCCGCGCGATGCGCTCCTCGGCGTCGCGGATGCGGTCGACCGCCTCGCGCACGCGCTCGACCAGGCGCCGCTTGAAGGCCTCGGCGAAGTCGATGCGCCGGATCGAGAGCGACATCCGGATCCGCAGCCGCGCCAGGCGCCACTTGCCCTTCACGAACGAGCGCGACTTCTTCTCGAGCTTCACGAAGTGCTTGCGGTAGGCCAGGTACTCCGAGTGCGCGTCGTTGGCCTTGCCGATCAGCTTCAGCGTGCCCTTGATCTTGGCCTCGAGCTTCTCCTCGGTGACCTCCTCCTCGTTGAACACCACCGCGTCGCGCACGCCGATCTCGCGCGCGCCCAGCCGCTCGCCGAGCCGCGCCACCTCCTGCGCCGCCATGTTGGTGCGCGAGATCGCGCGCAGCATCGCGTTCTTGCCGCGCTCGATGCGCTTGGCGATCTCGACCTCGCCCTCGCGCGTCAGGAGCGGCACGGTGCCCATCTCGCGCAGGTACATGCGCACCGGGTCGTTCGTCTTGTCGAGCGTCCCGGGAGTGAGGTCGAGCTCGACGCCCTCCTCTTCCGACTTCTCACGGAACTTCTGCTCCGAGTCCACCACCTCGATGCCCATCGAGCCGAACATCGAGAAGATGTCGTCGAGCTCGTCCGACGAGCCGATGTCGGAGGGCAGGAGGTCGTTCACCTCCTCGTAGAGGAGATAGCCCTTCTCCTTGCCCATCGTGATGAGCTGTCTGACCTCGTCGTACTTTTCCTCAATCGTGAGCGCCATGCCGTTCCGCCTGCTCCTTCTGCTAAAGCTCCGCCATTTGCCGCCTGAGGCGCATTTTTTCCGCGAGGAGCTCGTTCTCGGTCTCCCCGCTCGCCCCGGCCAGACTCTTCTGGATCTGCGCCATGCGCGCCTCGAGCGGCTGGCGCCGCAGCACGCGCACGCACTCCTCGGCCGACAGGTGCTCCGACGGCGCACCCGCGACCGCGATCTCCGACATCAGCCGCCGCGCGTCCTCGTCGAGGCCGGCGAGCACCAGCGGCAGCGTGACGCGCTCGTCGCGCTGCGCTAGAGCGCGCGCCGCGCGCAGCAGCTCGGCCGCCCGCAGGCCCTCGAGGTGCTGGTCCTCGAGCTCCTTGAGCGCCTCCTCGACGCCCGCCGCGCTCTGCGCGACGAGCGCCAGCAGCCAGCGCTCGGCGGGCAGCAGCGTCCGTACCTGCGAGACCGCCGGCTTGCGGGCCGCGGCTTCCGCCACGACCGAGCTCTTGCCAGGCCGGCCGGCGATCGTCCGGCGCAGCTCCTCGCGCGCCGCCGCCTGGTCGAGCCCGCCGCGCTCCGCCACGCGTGCGAGCCAGGCCTGGCGCTCGACCGCGTTCTCGGTGCGCACGAGCGCCGGCAGCACGTCGGCGAAGAAGGCCGCCTTGCCCGCGGGCGTCGTGACCGCGTGGCGCGCGAGCGCCCGGCGCATCAGCCACTCGACCGCTTCCGGCGCCTCGTCGAGCCGCTTGCGGTAGGCAAGGGCGCCTTCCGCCTTCAGGAACGTGTCGGGATCGTGGCCCTCGGGCAGCTCGACGATCCGCACGCGCACGCCCTCCTCGAGCAGCAGCTCGAGGCTCTTGCGCGCGGCCTTCTGCCCCGCCTCGTCCTGGTCGAAGTTCAACACCACCGTCTCGGCGAAGCGCTTGAGCAGCCGCGCGTGCGAGCCGGTGAGCGCCGTGCCGCAGGTCGCTACCACCTCGGCGACCTCCTGCTCGATCGCGCGCGCGACGTCGAGGTAGCCCTCCATCAGCACCGCGCGCTTGCCGTGCACGATCGGGTCGCGCGCCCAGTTGAGGCCGTAGAGGATACGGCTCTTCGAGTAGAAAGGCGTCTCGGGCGAGTTCAGGTACTTGGGCTCGCTGCCGTCGAGGCTGCGCGCGCCGAAGGCCACCACCTTGCCCTGCTCGTTCAGGATCGGGAAGACGGCGCGGTTGCGGAAGCGGTCGTAGTGGCCTTCCTTGCCCTGCCGCTCGAGCACCAGGCCCGCCTTCAGCAGCAGCGCGGGGGCGAACTTTCCGCGCAGCGCGCCCAGCAGGTCGTCCCAGGCATCGCGCGCGGCGCCCGCCCGGATCTTCTCGAGCGTCTGCTTCTGGAAGCCGCGGCCGAGCAGGTACTCGCGCGCCTTCGTGCCCTGGGCCGTCCAGAACGTGCGCGTGAAGTGCTGCGCCGCCGCCTCCATGAGCGCGAGCAGCTCCTCGCGCTCCTTGCGGTCGGGCCCCGCCTCGACGCGGCCCTCGGGCACGGGTACGCCGAAGCGGCGCGCCAGCATCTCGACGGTCTCCGGGAAGCTGGTGCGCTCGCGCAGCATCACGAACTTGAACACGTCGCCGCCCTCGCCGCAGCCGAAGCAGTGGAAGACGGCCGGCTCCTGGCGCACGTTGAAGGACGGGCTCTTCTCCTGGTGGAACGGGCACAGCCCCTTCCACGACGCCCCGGTCTTCTTGAGCGCCACGTGCTCGGAGATCACGCGCACGATGTCCGCCACTCGGCGGACGTCCTCGACGAAGCTCTCGGGAAACGCCATCGCTAGTCCTTGAGCTCCACGACGGTCGCCCCGCCGCCGCCCTCGCTCGGCCCGCCGGGCCGCCACGACGAGACGAGCGGGTGCTCTTCGAGCAGCTGCGCGACGGCCTTGCGGAGCTTGCCCTCGCCGAAGCCGTGGACGAGCCGCAGCTCGCGCCGGTCGGAGAGCGCCGCGTCGTCGAGCAGCTTCGCGACGCGCTCGCGCGCCTCCTCGACCGTCAGGCCGATCAGGTGGAGCTCGGCGGGGACGGATTTCGTGGGATAGGAAACGGATCCGGAGCCGGAAGGGGGGCGATGGTGCAAAGAGGGACCCGACACGACAACGGACTTGCCCGGCTTTCCTTGTTCTGGGGGGGTTCCACCCCCCCAGGCCCCCCTGGGTGGCTTGTCGGCCAGTCCGACCAGCTCGCTCGTGGCGATCTTCAGGCGCTTGCCCGAGATCGCGAGCTCGGCCTTGTCGCCCGAGAGCGCCGTCACCTCGCCCGTCACGCCCATCGGCCGGACGCGCACGCGCATGCCGACCGCGAGCGGCAGCGACGGCGCCTCCTGCTCCTGCGGCACTCCGAGCTCGGGGTCCTTCAGCACGGCGTCGTGGGCCTCGCGGACGGCGGCCACGGCCTCGCTCTTGAGACGCGGCGCGGCAGCCGCCGTCTTCTGCGCGGCTTCCAGGCGTGTCACCGCCGCGCGGATCGCCAGGTCGGCCTGCTGCTCCGCCGCAGCACCGCGTCGCCGAAGCTCCTTCGCGAACAGCTCGACCTCGCGGCGCTTGCTCGATCGGATCTCGCTCTCGACCGCCGCGGCGCGCGCGAGCGCCGTCTGGGCCTCGGCCGTGAGGGCGTCGAGCCGCTCGCGGTCGCGCTGCTGTGCCGCCTGCTCGCGCTCGAGCCGCGCCAGGAGCGCCTCGGCCTGCTCGGCCTTGTCGTCCCGTCGCGCGCGCGCGTCGGCGACGACCTCGGCCGGCAGCCCCAGCCGCTCGGCCATCTCGAGCGCGAGGCTGCGGCCGGGCGTGCCGAGGCTCAGCCGGTAGGTGGGCCGGTAGCTCGCGGGGTCGTAGCCGAAGGAGGCCGACTCGACGCCGGGCGTCGACTGCGCGTAGGCCTTCATCAGCCCGTGGTGCGTCGTCGCGATCACCGTGGCTCCGGCGCGCCGGAAGTGGTCCACGATCGCGACGCCGAGGGCACCACCCTCGGTCGGGTCGGTGCCGGCGCCCACCTCGTCGAGCAGCACGAGCGCGGGCCGCTCGAGCTCGCGCGTCATCTCCACGATCGCGGCGAGGTGCGCCGAGAAGGTCGACAGGCTCTCGGCGATCGACTGCTCGTCGCCGATGTCGGCGAACACGCGGCGGAACACCGGCAGCCGGCTGCCGGGCGCCGCCGGCACGTGCAGGCCGCACTGGGCCATGAGCGCGAAGAGGCCGACGCTCTTGAGCGCGACCGTCTTGCCGCCGGTGTTCGGGCCCGAGATCACGAGCACCGGGTGCTCGCCCCCGACGCGCAGGCTCACCGGCACCGGCTCCGACCCGCGCTCGACGCCGAGCCGCGCCGCGAGCTCGGGCATCAGCAGCGGGTGGCGCGAGTCGATGAGCTCGAGCAGGGGGGTGCTGCGCCGCACCTCCCTGAACTCCGCAGCCTGCTGCTCGTCGTCGAGATCGTCGTCCACGATCTCGGGCGGGTGGGCGTCCATCGCCACCGCCAGGAGGGCCATCGCCTGCAGGGCGTCGAGCTCGCCGAGCGCCTCCGCCATCCCCGCGATCGCAAAGGCGCGCTCGCCCACGCGGGCCGTGAGCTCTTGCAGGATGCGCACCACCTCGCGCCGCTCGGCGTCCTGCAGCTCGACGATGTCGTTGTTGAGCTCGACCGCGGGCAGCGGCTCGATGAACAGGCTCGCACCCGACCCCGAGCTGCCGTGGACGATGCCCGGCAGCTGCCCCTTCTGCTCGGCCTTCAGCAGCAGCACGTAGCGGTCGTTGCGCGTGGTGACGATCCGGTCCTGCAGCAGCCGCTCGCTCTCGGGGCTCCGGAGGTAGCCCTCCATCACGTGCGTGAGCTGGGCCTTCAGCCGGGCGAGCGTGCGCCGGAGCTCGGCGAGCCTCGGCGACGCGTCGTCGGCCACCTCTCCGGACGGCAGGAGCGCCCGGCGGATCGCGATCGCGACGGGGCTCGTGTCCTCGACGCCGGAGGCGAGCCGGGCGAGCGAGGGAGCGTCCTCGCTCCTGGCGACGCGGCGGGCGATCTCGACGCCGCCCTCGACGAACGAGGCGAGGTCGGCGAGCGCCCGCGGCTCGAGGTGGGAGCCCCGGACCCGGGCAGCGGCGAGCGTCTCCCGGCAGTCCGGCAGGTCGTGATGCGGCTGGCGCCCGAGCGTCCGGAGGAGCGAAACGGCCTCGCTCGTCCGGCCGAGGGCCCCCCGGACGGCCTGCGGATCGACCTGGGGCTGGAGCGCCTCGATGCGCGTCCGCCCGGGGACAGAGCCCACCTGCTGCAGCAGGAGCGCCCGAATGCGGTCGAATTCCAGTGTTCTAAATGAGTTGGCGTTCACGCTCGTTGGCCCGGCCGTATCGTTTCGTCACCCACCGCGCTCCGGCGTCCCCCAAGGGGTCGCATATCGCGCACAGCCGAGGCCCTCTTGCGCGTCGCAGGGTGGGACACGGCGGGACAGAACAGAATACAAGATCAGCAGAATCAACGCTTTTGTCAAGGACGCCGGGGGTCCTATGACGTAGGTTTGACACCCTACGGGGCGGTCCGGCCCCGCAGGATCAGGCAGGCCAGATGGGCGGCCCCGAAGCCGTTGTCGATGTTGACGACCCCCACCCCCGAGGCGCAGGAGTTGAGCATCGCCAGGAGCGCCGCAAGGCCCTGAAAGGACGCCCCATAGCCGACGCTCGTGGGCACGGCGACGACGGGTGTGTCGAGCAGGCCGGCGACGACCGAGGGCAGCGCCCCCTCCATCCCGGCCACGACGATCACGACATCGGCGCTCCGGAGCGCCTCGGCACGGTCCAGCAGCCGGTGGAGCCCGGCGACGCCGACGTCGTAGATGCGCTCGACGCTCGCGCCGTGGAACTCGGCCGTGACCGCCGCCTCCTCCGCGACCGGCAGGTCCGAGGTGCCCGCCGCGGCGATCGCGATCCGGCCCGGGAGCGGCCGCGCCGGCTCGCGGGCGGCGAGCGTCAGGCAGCGCGCCACCTCGTGGAAGCGGGCCTCCGGCAAGCGGGCCGCCACGAAGGCGTGGACCTCGGCGGTCGTGCGAGTCACGAGCACGCGCTGCCCGCGCGAGGAGATCCGCTCCACGATCGAGGCCACCTGCTCCTTTGTCTTGCCGGCGCCGAAGACCGCCTCCGGGAAGCCGCGCCGCAGCGCCCGGTGGTGGTCGAGCTTCGCGAAGCCGAGGTCCTCGTAGGGCAGCGTGGCGAGGCGGGCCAAGGCCTCGTCGGGGCTGGCGGCGCCCGAGCGGACCTTCTCGAGCAGCTCACGAAGGTCCCGGGGATCCATTGACTTGCGGCGCGCCTCCGATAGAGTAAGGGTAGTGTCGCGCGGCCTGCGGGCCGCGCGAGCACCCGGAATCGGGATCTTCCACTCGCCGTTTCGGAGACTGTCAAGGAAGGCGCGATCGACCCCGCGCGCGAGCGCGGGAGTGCGGAAGGCGCGAGCCATGAGGGTATCGAGGCGATGAGCGTGGTCGAGTTCGGCATCCTGGGGCTCTACTTCCTGACCTTGGTCATCCTCGCCATCATCGGGCTTCCACCGCTACGTGATGGTCTGGCTCTACTATCAAGCACAAGGACAAGAAGCGGCCCGGCGCCGCCGCCCGCCGTGCTGCCGCGCGTCACCGTGCAGCTGCCGATCTACAACGAGATGTACGTGCTCGACCGGCTGCTCGACTCGGTGGCGGCGATCCGCTATCCCAAGGACCGGCTCGAGATCCAGGTGCTCGACGACTCGACGGACGAGACGACCGCGATCGCGAGCCGCGCGGTCGAGCGCTACCGGGCGCTCGGCTTCGACATCCACTACCTGCACCGGAGCGACCGCACCGGCTTCAAGGCCGGCGCGCTCGACAAAGGCCTCGCGCGGGCGACGGGCGAGTTCGTGCTGATCTTCGACGCCGACTTCGTGGCGCCGCCCGACATCCTGGAGCAGACGCTCGGCCACTTCGCGGACCCCAGGGTGGGGATGGTGCAGGCGCGCTGGGGCCACATCAACCGCGACTACTCGCTGCTCACCCAGGTGCAGTCGATCATGCTCGACGGGCACTTCGTCCTCGAGCACGGCGCGCGCAGCCGCGCGGGCCGCTTCTTCAACTTCAACGGCACCGCCGGCGTCTGGCGCCGCAGCGTGATCGAGGACGCGGGCGGCTGGCAGCACGACACGCTCACCGAGGACCTCGACCTCTGCTACCGCGCGCAGATGAAGGGCTGGCGCTTCGTCTATCTGCCCGACCTGGTGGCGCCCGGCGGAGCTGCCGGTCGAGATGAACGCCTTCAAGACGCAGCAGCAGCGCTGGGCCAAGGGCTCGGTGCAGATCGTGCAAGAAGCTGCTGCCCCGGGTGTCCTCGCGTCGGAGCTGCCCTGGCGCGAGAAGGTGGAGGCCACCTTCCACCTGACCGCCAACCTCGCCTACCCGCTGATGGTGCTGCTCGCCGGCCTGATGTTCCCGGCGATGGTGATGCGCTACAACATGGGCTGGCAGAGATGCTGATGGTCGACGTGCCGATCTTCCTCGCCGCGACCGCGTCCGTCTGCACCTTCTACGCGCTGTCGCAGAAGGAGCAGTTCAAGGACGCCTGGAAGGGCAAGCTGCGCTACATCCCGGCGGTGCTCGGGATCGGGATCGGGCTGTCGATCAACAACGCGCTCGCCGTGATCGAGGGCCTGTTCGGCAAGCCCTCCGAGTTCGCGCGCACCCCCAAGTACGGCATCGAGGGCGCGAGCGACACCTGGAAGCAGAAAGCCTACAAGGGCAAGTCGAACTGGGTGCCCTACGTCGAGCTCCTGCTCGCCGGCTACTTCACCTTCACCTCGATCTACGCGCTCGCCAACGGGCTCGTGGGCACGCTGCCGTTCATCGCGATCTTCCAGTGGGGCTTCCTCTACACCGCGGGGATGTCCCTGGCGCAGAGCTACGACTGGCTCGTGCCGCGCCAGCAGGAGGCCTGAGCACGGGCCAAGCCGCGCCGCCGATCCCGCGGCCCGCACAGGAGGGCCAGGCGGCGGGCGTGCGGCGCGTGCTGCTGGTGACGCTGGGGCTGAACCTTTTGGTTTCGGCGGGCAAGATCGTGGTCGGCCAGCTGTCGGGCAGCCTCGCGATGGTGGCCGACGGCTACCACAGCCTGGTCGACGGCTCGAACAACGTGATCGGCCTGATCGTGGCGGCCTTCGCGTTCCGGCCGCCCGACGCTGGACACCCTTACGGCCACCGCAAGTTCGAGACCGCGGCCACCGCCGCGATCGGCGCGGCGCTCCTCGCGCTCGCCTGGGAGCTCTTCACCTCGGCCTGGGACAGGAGCACGCACCGGGCGCTGCCCGCGATCTCGCTCGTCAACTGGGTCGTGATGGCCGGCACGCTCGCCGTCAACCTGTTCGTGAGCCTCTACGAGGCGCGCGAGGGGCGGCGGCTGCGCAGCGCGTTCCTGGTCGCCGACGCCGCGCACACGCGTGCGGACCTCTACGTCTCGCTCGGCGTCGTGGCCTCGTTCGTGGCCGCGGCCGCCGGACTGTCGTGGGCCGACCCGCTCGTGGCCGTGGCGATCGCGGCGATCATCGCCTGGCAGGCGCTCGTGATCCTGCGCTCCGCGTTCGACGTGCTGACCGACCGCGCGGCGATCCCGGCCGCCGACATCGAGCGCATCGCCCTCGGCGTGGACGGTGTCGTGAGCGTCCTCGGCGTGCGCACGCGGGGCCGGCGCGACGCCGTCTACGTGGACCTCGTGGCGCGGCTCGACGGCGGCATGAGCCTCGCCGCGGCGCACGACGTGGCCGACCGCATCGAGGCGGCGCTGCAGGCGCGGCACCCCGAGATCGCGGACGTCCTCGTGCACCTCGAGCCCGAGCTCGCCCGTCCGCGGGCGAGCTGAGTCCCTGTCTGCCGGTGTCAAGCCCGACGCGCTAGCGCTTCTCGCCGCCGCAGGTGGCGCAGGGGCACAGCCTGCGCAGCAGCCGGAAGCTGTAGATGCCGGTGCTGTGGCCGTCCTGCCAGTTGAACGCGACGGCGTAGTTGCCGACGCCGTCGAGGTGCACGAGCTCCTGGCCCTCGAGCCCGAGGTAGCGCGCGACCGGGTCGTGGCCCTGGCAGCTCGCGCACGGGCACCAGCTGCGCAGGTAGTCGAGCGGGAACACCGACTGGTGGCCGTCGTCCCAGGAGACGACGACGCGGCGGGCGGCGCGCTCGTGGCGGATCTCGAGCGGCTCGGGTGAGGCCGTGGTCACGGCAACAGGGTAGCGCGGGCGCTACTCGGTGCCCAGCGTGACCTTGTCGACCTTCCAGGCGCCGGCTTCCTTCACGAGGTGGATCACGATCGGCTGCGGCGGCCCGCCGCCCGTGAGCACGCCCGTGAGCGTCGCGCGGTCGTTCTCGACCGAGCGCATCGGGAAGGTCGCGTCCTTCGAGTGCGCGACCGCCTGCGAGAGCCGCTCGAGCTCCTCGGCGTCGGCGCGGCTCTTGTAGCCGTCGCTCATGCCGGCCTGCGCCGCCTGGGTCTGGCCCTGCCGCACGTCGACGATCCAGGCGTGCGCGGCGTCGGAGGGCCCCTTCGTCGCCATGTAGGTGCCGCCGAAGATCGCGGCCGCCACGAGGCCGACGAGCAGCAGGCAGCCGCAGCAGCCGACGCCGATCCAGACGAGCGGGCTCTTTCCCTTCCTCATCGGGGCCGGGCCGGCCGGCATCTGCGGAACGGGCGCGGCGGACGCCGCGGGACCCGCCCCCCTGAAGCGCTCCTTCGCGGCCGCGGCGCTCGGAGGCGCCGCGGGCGGCAGCGGCGGCAGCGACCCCGGCTTCGGGATGGGCGGCGGCGGAGCGGGCTTGCCGGGCGGCGTCGGCTCCGGCATGGCCATGACGGTGGCCGAGTCGTCGATGTGGAGCGGCGTCGCGACGGTCGCCTCGGGGTCCTCCTTCAGCTCGACGCGGTACGCGAGGGCGCCGAAACGCAGCTCCTGGCCGTTCTTGAGCGCCTGCTCGGCGATGCGCTGGCTGTTGAGGTAGGTGCCGTTCGCGCTGCCCTGATCGACCACCCACCAGGCGAGGTCGCGCCGCTCGAGGCGCGCGTGGCGTCTCGAGACGGAGCCGTCCGCCACCACGATCTCGCAGCTCGGATCGCGACCGACGACCGTCTGGTCCTTGACCACGTCGATCGGCGGACCGGAGACGGGCACGAGCCTTAGCGATGCCATATCCTCGGACACCTCGCCTTGCTTCTGCCCGCGCTGGGGCGGAAGTCGCTGCCGATTCTAGGGATGCCGGGGCTTTGGCGTCAATGAGGCACAGCGTTCAGGATACTTACGGCCCCGCGGCCGGCTCGAGGCGGGCGGGGCTCGGCGCGGCTAGAATTCGCTCGCCATGAGCCGCCTGCCGCCGACGTCGCTCGTCGCCTGGCTCGCGCTTTGCGCGAGCGCCGCCGGGGCCGGCGCGGTGCGCATCGAGCGCGACGTCGCGGTGCCGATGCGCGACGGCGTCGTGCTGCGCGCCGACGTGCTGCGCCCCGACGAGCCCGGCCGCTTCCCGGCGCTGCTCGTGCGCACGCCGTACGGCAAGAAGGCCGAGTGGAACGACGACGACTTCCCGCTGCGCGCCGCGCGCTCGGGCTACGTGGTGGCGGTCCAGGACGTGCGCGGGCGCTTCCGCTCGGAAGGTGTCTTCGACCCGT
The DNA here is from genome assembly GCA_963740655.1 of uncultured Acidobacteriota bacterium. Taxonomy (GTDB): domain Bacteria; phylum Acidobacteriota; class Vicinamibacteria; order Fen-336; family Fen-336; genus DATBSL01. The sequence goes on along the minus strand of CAVUFF010000003.1, from coordinate 374,188 downwards.
ACCGGCAGGAGGGTCGGGACGGCTACGACACGATCGCGTGGCTCGCGGCCCGGCCCTACTGCGACGGGCAGGTCGGCACCACGGGCCTGTCGTACCCGGCCGCCGTGCAATGGCTGGCGGCCGTCGAGGCGCCGCCGCAGCTCAGGGCGATGGCGCCCGCGATGACGTTCTCGACCGGCCGCGCCTTCTGCTACTTCGGCGGCGCGCTCGACCTCTCGTGGCTGTCGTACTTCTACCTCGAGATAGCACCCGACGTCCGGCGCCGGCTGGACCTGCCGGGGCCGAAGACCGCCGAGGCGGCGGCGCGCGAGTGGAAGGCCCACGGCGACGAGTGGCAGCGCTTCCTGCCGCTGCGGTCGCACCCGGCGCTCGCGGGGGTCGCGCCCGCGTTCTTCGAGTGGCTCGACCACCCGGACGACGGGCCCTACTGGGACTTCCTGCGCATCGAGAGCCGCTACGACCGGGTGCGCATCCCGGTGCTGAACCTCTCGGGCTGGCACGACGAGGGCTACGGCCCGCTCGGCGCCGCGCGCAACTTCGCGGGCACGCGGCAGTGGGGCGGCCGGCTGGTGATCGGCCCCTGGACGCACGGGACGCCCACGCCGCGCAAGATGCGCGTGGGCGAGCTCGACTTCGGCGCCGACGCGGGCCTCGACTACGAGGGCTTGCTGCTGCGCTTCTTCGACCGCGTCCTGAAAGGCGTCGCGAACGGGCTCGAGCGCGAGGCGCCGGTGCGGATCTTCGTGATGGGGGACGACGTCTGGCGCGACGAGCAGGAATGGCCGCTTGCGCGCGCGCGCCCGACCGCCTACTACCTGCGCGCCTCCGGCCGCCTGGCGAGCGGGGCCCCCGCCGCCGCCGAGCCCGCGGACGGCTACGTCTACGACCCCGCCGATCCCGTCGTCGACCCGCACGGCGGGACGCTCGGCCCCTTCGACCAGAGCCCGCTCGCCGCGCGGCCGGACGTCCTCTACTACCGGAGCGAGCCGCTCGCGGGCGACCTCGAGGTGACCGGCCCGATCGAGGTCGAGCTGTGGGTGAGCTCGAGCGCACGTGACACCGACTTCGTCGCGCGGCTCGTCGACGTCCACCCCGACGGCAAGGCCTACAACCTGATGAGCCCGACGCTGGAGGTGCTGCGGGCGCGCTACCGCGGCGGCGAGGACCGCCCGCAGCTGCTCGAGCCCGGCCAGCCGGTCAAGCTCCGCCTCGCCAACGGCATGACGTCGAACGTGTTCAAGGCCGGCCACCGCATCGGGCTCGTGGTGACGAGCTCGCTTCTCCCGCACCTCGATCGCAATCCCAACACGGGCGGGGTGATCGCGACCGAGGCGAGGACGCTACGGGCGCAGCAGCGCGTCCTGCACGACGCCGCCCACGCCTCGCGCGTCGTGCTTCCCGTCGTCCCGCGACCCTAGTAGGGGGGACGCTGCGTCGCGTCCCCCCTCTCACCCCCCCGCTCCGCTCGCTGGAATGAATCCAGCTCGCTCCGCAGCCTCTCGTTCGTTGCCTGCTTGGGAAAGCACAGCCTGCGGAAGCTGCAGCGCCGGCACAGCGACGGCCGCTCGACCATCGGGAAGTCCTCGAGCCGCGCGAGGTTGCCGAGCGGGTCGACCAGCAGCGCCTTCATGTTCGAGGCGCTCTTCTGGATGAAGCGGCGCGCCTCGTCGATCTTGCGGCCGTCGACCGGGCGCCGCACCGCCTTCGGCACCACGAGGTAGTTGAGCTCGGTCGAGATCTCCTCGGGCTGCCGCACCCAGCCCTGCTCGGCCGCGAAGAGCGCGTAGCCGGCCACCTGCACCTCGTTGAAGCGGCCCTCGTTGCGCCCCGTCTTCCAGTCGACGATCACGACGCGGCCGTCCTCGTCGCGGTACGCGAGGTCCATCCGCACCAGCACCTCGACTTCGCCGACGTGGAACGAGACGAGGTCCTCGAGCGCCAGCCAGCGCTCGCGCCCGACCGCGAGCGCGCGCCGCAGCGTCTCGCTCTTGAAGAAGTTCTTGAGCGAGCGCATCACCACGTTGACGGCGATGCGTTTGTCCTCCTGCTCCACCGGCACGCCGTACTCGTGCTCGAACAGCCGGAACGGCAGCGGCGCCGCTTCGGGCGTGGCCTCGGCGTCCGCGCGCGGGGGCGGCGGCGGGGCGGGCACGGGCTCGCCGTCCGTCCCGCCGGCCTCGCTCACGCGCCAGTCGGCGAGCATCCCCGAGTGCACCACCGCGCGGATGAGGGCCTCCTGCTCCTCGGGCGAGGGCAGGCTGTCGTGCTCGCGCAGGAAGGACTCGATCGCGTCGTGCACCACGCTGCCGGCCCAGAGCGGCAGCGCCGAGAGCTTCTTGAGCCGGTAGATCTCGGGATCGTCCGCCGCGGCGTAGTACGAGTAGTAGTAGCGCCGCTTGCACGACATGAAGGTGTCGTGGCGCGAGGCCGACCACGAGAAGGGCTTCTGCACCGAAAAGACCCTACCACGGCCCCTAGCCACGAGAGGTCAGCTTTGGCTGGAGGCGATCCTCCGGCCCGAATGCACGACGACCGCCGACCCTTCGGCCAGGAAGCACGAAGCGGGCGGCTCGCGAAGAGGCTCCTGGAAGGGCGGCCCGTAGAAGCCGCCCACGTCTCCCGCGAGCTCGGCGTTCGCGGCCGGGGCCACCCGCCACGGCGGGTGCTCGACCTTGTACTCGACCGTCCCGCCGTCGCGCTGCGCGGTGTAGCCCCAGTAGTGCTCGACGACGAACTCTTCCTCGCTCCCCGGCGCGGGCAGCGCGAAGCCACCGCCGACGGCCACCCGAAGGCCCAGCTCCTTTCCCGCGTGGCGCCAGCGGTAGGCGACCGCGGTCAGGCGGCGAGGATCGTCGTCGGCCCACTCCAGCCGGTGGTCCATCGGCCGCGCGACGTAGTTCTCGTTGTAGAGCGTGCGGGCCGTGAACGCGATCGCGGCGCGGGGAACGATCTCTCGAACGAACACGACGGCGCGCCGCCATCCGTCCGCGACACGCCGGCGGACGTAGAAGCGCAGGTTGACCTCCTCGAAGTTCCGGTGGAACGGGACGGGCACGCCGAGCACCGTCGTGTCGCGGAAGAGGGGAACGGCGTCGCCTCCGGCGTGGACACCTAGACGGGCACCGAGCGGCCGAGGGCCGTGAACAGGATCAACCGCTCGCGCACCGGCAGGCCCAGCGCCTGGGTCAGGCAGCGACCGTAGTCCTGCAGCTGGATTCTGTAGGGGTCCGCGCGACGAAACGCGGCCTCTTCCGTGGCGACGGAGTCGCTCTTGTAATCCACGACCACGAGCTGCCCGTCCTCTTCGAACACCAGGTCCACAACGCCCGTTTTCAGGCTTCCGTCGTCAGCGAATGCGATCGGCAGCTCACGCCACACCCGCGTCGCACGTCGCGCGCGGTCCATCACGGGATGAGCTAGAGCCCGTACCGCGTGCTCGGAGGCTCTTCGTATGGCGCTCGGATCGAGTCCGAACGAGGGGCCGAGCGCCTCGGCCATGCGCTGCACGGCTTGCGGAGCCTTCTCGTCGAAGGCCACCCACTCCAGGAGCTGGTGGACGAACTCCCCGAACCTGCGGCCGCTGCCTCCGGAGGTGGGCCCCGCCGTCTCCGTCAGCTGAACGAGATCGGTGATGCGTTTGCGAGGGAACGGCTGGAACGATGCCTCCTCGAGCAGCCGCTGGCGCGCGGTCTCCCAGCGCGCCGCCACCGCGTCCCTGCCTCCCCCGCCCTCGATCACCAGGTACTCCGGCCGGGGCAGTGGCTCGGGCGCAGCTAGGGTGTCCGCATCCACCACGAGCACGTCGGCGTCGCTCGTCGCCGGAAGCCGCGCCGAGAGGTCGCGCCAGAAGTCGCCGGGGCTGGCGTCGGCCGACGGCTTCGGCACGACGAGCCAGTCGCGCGCACGCGTGGCCGCCACGTAGAGGAGCCGGCGCATCTCCGCGCGCGCGCGGCCCTCCTCCTTCTTGACGAGCGCGTCCCAGCCTGGAGGCTGGCAGCCTGCGCGAAAGCCGATCGCGATTCTTCCTTCGTCCCACAGCGGAACCGTGCCCGTGAACACGGAGGCTCGGTCCGCGCTGTCGTAGAGCGCGACGATGGGAGACTCGAGTCCCTTTGCCTTGTGAATCGAGAGGATGCGCACGGTCTCGGGATCGGCTGGGCGTGTCGCGGGAAGGTCGGGCTCCTCACGCGCATTCTGGATTCGCTCGGCGAGGAGCGTGCAGAAGCCGCGGAGCGTCAGAACGCCGAGGTCCGTCGCCTGCCTCGCCAGGGCCGCGACTTTCTCCAGGTTCGCGACCTGACCCTCGCCGCGCCGCGCTCCGGTCAGCGCGGCGAGCACGCGCGTCCGGTCGTAGAGCAGCTCCAGGAGAAAGGGAACGCTGCGCCGCGTCCGCTCACCGTGGAGCTCCCGGAGCAGCTCGAACGCCGGACCGAGCGAAGACGCTCCGGGCTTGGACGAGTCCACCTGACCGAGCCAGAGCCCGCCTCCCGCGAGGTGATAGGCCACGATGTCGCGGTCGCTCACTCCGAAGAAGGACGAGCGGAGCGCGGCCACCAGTGCGACACGATCAGACGGATCGTCGATCGCCCGGAGGACCGCAAGAGCCTCGTGCACCTCCTGGCGATCGAAGAACGACTTGCCGCCCTCGGTGGTGAAGCGCAGGCCCTCCGCCTCCAAGGCCTCTTCGAGCGGGCGCACCTGCGTGAGACGGCGCGTGAGGATCATCACGTCGCCGGCGCGGCTCGCACGTACGGCAGCTGTAACGGCGTCGCGGACCTCGTACCCGCCACGGGCAGCCGCCCTCACCAGCCGGGCAACAGCGGGCGCTTCGGCACGGAGGAGATCCTCGAACGCGGCGAAGCGCGCCGGAAAGCGAAGCGCAATCACCGCAGGTCCGTCGTCGAGCCCGGGAGGGGCCTCGATCGCTTCGTACGCGGGCTGATCCGTCTCGACCGAGGACTGGATGAGGTCCGCGAAAACGCGGTTCACGAATCGGAGGATCGCCGGACGGGCACGGAAGCTCTGCGTGAGGTGCAGCACCGCCCGGCCGGGCTCGCGCGACGCCTCCTCCGACTGACGACGGAAGAGCGAGACCTCGGCACGCCGAAAGCGGTAGATCGACTGCTTTGCATCTCCCACCACCACCAGTCCCCCGGCCTGATCCCCCGCCAGGAGCCTGGCGATCTCGACCTGAAGCCGGTCCGTGTCCTGGAACTCGTCGATGATCAGGAAGCGGAATCGCCGGCGGAAGTAGCGGCGGACGGATTCGCGGTCGCGAAGCGCGTCCCGTGTCACCAGCAGGAGGTCCACGAAATCGAGGAGCCCCTGCTCGCGCTTCTTCCTGTCGTAGATGTCGACGACTCCTCGCAGCGCGGTCATGAGGCGGCCGTGGAGCTCCGCCCCTCTCGCGAGGCTCCACGACGCGGGGCCGACCTTCGTCCATTCCGCGATCTTGCGGGCCTCGCCGAGCGCTTCAGGAGTCGGCCAGTGCGGCTTGTGCCCGAAGTTCCTGGGGATCTCCTTCAATCGAAAGAGATGGTCCACGAGCTGCTCGCCTTCGAGGGACCGCGCCTGCTCGGCGATGTTTGCGAACTCCAGCAGGCGCAGCCGGAGCTGGTCGCCCTCGCGTACACCGGCAACGAGCTCGCGCGCGCGCGCGGCCTTGGCCAGCAGCTCCTCTCGCCAGGCACCCGGGTCGACGTCCGCCGGATTCACGAGAGGCGCGAGGTCTCGCTGCTCGAGCAGCACACGGGCGAGTCCTCGCAGCGAGCCCTTGTCACCGAATGGATTGTCGGGCTCCAGAGGGATGCCGCGGTCGAGCGCCTCGAGCAGGATCGGATCGCCGTCCGTGAAGCGCTCGGCCAGCCACTCCTCCCAGGCGGCCGAAAAGAGCACCTCCATCTCGCCGTCGTCAGCCACGCGGAAGCCCGGATGGACCCCGCACTCCAGCGGGCGCTCCTGCAGCATTGCCGCGCAGAGCGCGTGGATCGTGGAGATGGGAGCGCGCTCGAGCACGTCGAGGGCGTTGGCGGCGCGGACTCGCTCGACGTCGGGAATCGATGCTTCCGCCCGTGCCTTCTCGAGCCGTTCTCGCAACCGCAGCTTCATGGTGGCGGCCGCGTTCTCGGTGAACGTCACGGCCGCAATCTCGGTGAGAAGAGCGGTCCCCGAGCGCACGAGGCACTCGATCCGGTCGACGAGCAGCGTCGTCTTGCCCGTGCCCGCCCCCGCCTCCACCACGAAGCTCGTCGTGAAGTCACGGCGAGCGCGCTCGCGGGCCTCGTGGTCGACGGGACGAAAACTCATCCGAGATCCTTCGCGTGGAGTGCGCGCTGCAGCTCGGGATCGCCCAGCTTGAAGCGTCGGCGCGCGGCAAGCAGGCCCTTGGGGCCGCAGATCGCGGTGTAGTCGCACCAGTCGCACACCGCCGGCTCCTGGATGAAAACGCCACGGCCCACGAGGTCCACGAGCTCGCGCAGCATCTTCTGGAAGCGCTCGCTGCGGACGTGGGCGGGATCGACTGCCACCTGCCGGCCTCCGTCCACGTAATCGAGGAAGGCATCGACGACCAGCGCGCCCGGAAAGAGCTTCTCCACCGCCAGGATGTAGAACGGAACCTGGAGCTGTTTGCCTCCGCGGAAGAGCCCGCCCTCGTCCTTCGGGGCCTTGCCGGTCTTGTAGTCGCGGAGCACGAGCGAGCCGTCCTCGCGCCGGTCGATCCGGTCGATCTTCCCTTGCACGCGCAGTCGCCGTCCGTCGCCGAGGTCCACTTCGAGAGGCTCGGCGCTATGGGGCTCGCCGTCGTCGCCCTGTGCCACGGGCAGACCGAAAGCCACCTCGAAGTGCGCGGGAGTCGATTTGGCTGCGTTCCTCGCCTCGCGACCCAGCCAGTCGCCGAGCGTTGCGTGGAAGCGGCGTTTCTCGCGCTCCCAGAGCGCGCGGAAGCGCGGAGGGCTCCCCGCGACGTGCTCGGTGAGAGCCTCCTCGGCCATCTCGGCCAGCCGCTCGCGCATCTCTTCCTTGTCCTGGACAGGAAGCTGGCCTCGATCGCGCATCTCGCGGAGGAATCGCTCGGCCACACGGTGGAAGAGGTCGCCGCGCTCGAGTGGCTCCAGCTTCCTCCGCTCCTCCGGCTCGAGCGTCGGAGGAATGCGGAGGACGTATTGAAGAAGGTACTGGAAACCGCAGCGCGAAAAGGTGGCGAGTCGGCTCGCGGAGATCGACGAGGCGACCGGGTCGAGGCGGCGTCGGGCCTCCTCGTCGAGTGAGCCCAGGAAGCCGTCGTGGGCGGTGAGGCGGCTGGAGATGCGGTTCTGGATGGCCCCGCGCGACTGTCGGAAGAAGAGCGATCCGGTCGCGATTGCGTTCGCCGCGACGTTCGGGTCCTGCAGCATCCGTCTGCGGTCGCGCTCGCCCGCGTCGAGCGCGTCGTCCACGTCGCGCGGCTCGTCCTCGACGACGAGAGCCTGCAGCTCGGCGCCTGAGAGCGGCCGACCTTCGACAGCAGACGCCGCTGCCGCGAAGAAGAGCGACGGCATCCGCTCGCGTCCCGAACGAGGGTCGGCTCGAGGGTACGAGAGGAAGAGCCGCTCGCTGGCCTGGCCGAGGGCGCGGGCGAACAGCCGTCTCGCCTCGCGAAGGCGGTCCTGGGTCGTGGCGAGCGCTTTCTCCTCCGGTCCGAAGAGCGCGAGCTGGGCCGGTCGCTTCCTCCCCGGCGCAGTCGCTGGCGTTGCCAGAGCGAGGGCTTCCCGCTCCGCGTCGAGGAGAAACGGATCAGGACGCAAGACGCCCGGATAGCCGCCTTCGACGAGTCCGGGGATGGCGAGGACGCGGAAAGGAAGGCCGGCCATCGCGTCGAGGGCTCCAACGTGAACCGCGCCCGCCTTGGGGCGCACGAGCGGGATGCGTCGCCGCTCGAAACGCTCTTCGACCACGGCCTCGACCTCGGCCCAGCGCACGCGCGCTTCGACGCGCCCGAGGCCACCGAACGCGTCCACGACGCTCAGCACTGCCTCCCACTCGCTGTCGGGGTCGTCGCCCCCCGGCCCGAGCCAGCGCGTTGCAACCTCACGGAGGCGGTCGGACCACTCCTGCCACGGCGCCTCGCCACTCAGGCGATCGAGGTCTTTGGCGAGCTCCTCCACCACGCGCAGGCAGACGTCGGCGTCGTCGGCGCCGCGGCGCCGCCTTTCGGCCCGCTCCTTGTCCGTGTCGCGCGCCGCCGCTTCCCGCTCCGCGCGCGCGTGGGCGCCGAGCCCTGCCTGCCAGCGGTCGAGCCCGGAGACGATGCGGGAATCCCGAGAGATCTGGTCCCATCTCGACGGCTCGGCGCGTGCCGCGGGCTCGAGGAGGGACGCGAACCGGATCGGTGCGAACGTCAAGAACTCCATCACCGCCGTGCGAAGGAGCCCCCGGCAGCGGAAGAGGAGAAGCAGCGATCGCGCGAAGCGACCACTCCTGAGAGGCAGCGAGGGATGGAGCTGGAAGGGAATGCCGAGACGGTCGAACAGGTCGGCGAAGAGCGGCGCGTAACGGTCAGCGCGAGGCAGGATGACACCCATGTCTTCGAAGGCGACGCCGCGGCCCGCCTCCCGGAGAAGCCGGCGTACGAGCGCGCGCACTTCTCCCGCCTCGCCGGGGGCGGTCACGAGCTCGACCGCGTCATCCCGCGTCGGTGGCCCCTGCGGAGGCTCGAAGAGCCGCTGGCGGAGGCGCTGCAGACTGGCCGCCAACGACTGACGCGGCTTGAGCGGCTCGAGAACGGTCTCCTCCCACTCGACCTCGCTGATTCCGTGGTCACGCGCCCAGGTCCGGAAGGACGACGGAGCAAGGGAGGGCGGCAGCTCCCGGCGCAGCAGCGTCACTTGAAAGTGCCGAGCGACCGCGGCCAGGAACTCCTTCTCGCGTTCGTCGAGCTCGAGGTCCTCCACGATCAAGATCTCCGCGCCCTGGAGCCACGGTGCTCGGGCAAGCGCGGTCGCGGCCGCCCGAAGCACCGTGCCCGCGTCGGCGACCTGACCCTCGCGCTTCGCCTCGAACTCGCGGTAGAGATGCGCGAGCGCGCGCAGACGGTCTCGATCCTCGGGGGCCTCGCGTGCCCGCTCGGCGAGCGCCTCGAGGTGCTCGGGGGGGATGCTGGCCTGCCGCAGATCCCTGAGCGTCCGCGCCAGGGCGCCTGCGACCGGTCCGCGTGGGACGTCGCCGGGGAGGTGAAGGCCGGCGCCCGCGCTTTCGTCGAGCAGGCGCGCGGCCAGGCGCGCATCGTGCGACCCGTCCCAGGGGGCAAGGCCTTTGCCGAGCAGCTCCGGCTCCACGACAGCCCGCGCGAAATCATGTGCGGCTGTGTGATGACCTGGCCCGGGCTCTGGGAATCGGTAGCAGGCCACGGCGCGGCCCGCGGCGGCGAGGCGGCGCGGCAGCTCGACGGCGGCGGCGGAGGAAGGGGTGAGGAGGACGAGAGGGCGAAGGCTCACCGTTCGGCCAATGCTAGCACCGGGCCTCGGCGGCGCTCGGCGATAATCGCGCCATGGACCCGCTGGTCCGGCTGCAGTCGTACCTGCACTGGCTGGTCAGCCACCCGGTGGCCGAGCTGACGCGTGCGCAGCGCTCGCTGCGCTTCAGCGTCAACCTGGTGCGCCACTGCAGCCGCGAGCTCAGGGACAACGACGCGGCGCAGATGGCGGCCGCTCTCACCTACCGCACCATGTTCGGCCTGGTGCCGCTCCTGATGGTGAGCATGCTGGCGTTCCGCATGTTCGGCGACATGGAGGCGGCCGGGGAGAGGCTGCAGTCGGCCGCCTACACGTTCTTCAACTACCAGGTGGACCCGACGCGGCCCGAGGCCGCGGCGTTCAAGCACGCGCTCGACGAGCGGCTGCTCGACGTGATGCACAGCGTCAGCGGGCTCAGCTTCCAGGCGATCGGCGCGGTCGGGGCGCTCTTGCTGATCTGGGCCGCCCTCGGGCTGCTGGTGTCGTTCGAGAACTCGGCCAACCGCATCTACCGCGCGCCGAAGGGCCGCCGCTTCGGGATGCGGGTCGGCATCTACTGGACCGTGCTGACGCTCGGTCCCATCTTGCTCGTGGTCGTCCTGTACGCCGCGCAGTACTGGGTGTCGCGCGCCGTGGCGCTGCCGCTCGTCGGGCCGTTCTTCGCGCTCGTCGCGGAGTTCGGCTCGCTCTTCGGCAGCTTCCTGGCGTTCAGCCTGCTCTACAAGCTGATGCCGAACACGCACGTGCGCTGGCGGCCGGCGTTCTGGGGCGCCTTCGTCGCTGCCGTGCTATCCGAGGCCTCGAAATGGGGCTTCGGCCTCTACGTGAGCCAGGCGCTGCCCTACCTCAAGCTCTACGGCGCGATCGGTCTCGTGCCGCTCTTCCTCTTCTGGCTCTACCTCGGCTGGCTGATCGTGCTGTTCGGGCTCGAGATCGCCTTCACGCTGCAGGCGATGAAGGGTCGCGTCTTCGAGCAGAAGGAGGGCCGCGGCGCCCTGGAGGCGGCGGATCCGCAGTGGCTGGTGCCGCTCATGGTGACGCTCGCGCGCCGCGGCCACGACGGACAACCGGTGAGCCGGCAGGACCTCGCCGAGGACCTCGAGCTGCGGCTCGAGGCCGTGACGGAGCTGCTCGGGCGGCTCGAGGCCGACGGCCTCGTCCACCAGGTCTCGCGCCAGGGCGACGACGTCGGGCTCGCGCTCGCGCTCGACCCCGGCCGCATCCCGCTGCGGCGCCTGCTCGAGCTGGCGTGGCGCTCGACGCTCGGCACCCCGCCGCGCGCCGGTCCGGAATGGGACGCGCTCGAGGCGCTGCAGGCGCAGTGGCGCGCCGCGGCCGGCGAGCGGACGCTCGCGGAGCTCCTATGAGGCCGGCGTCGCCGCCAGGCGCACCGTCTGGCCGAGCGCGACGGCGAGCACCAGGTAGCTCCAGAACGCCGCCGGGAAGAAGCCCACGCAGCAGAGCAGCACGCCGAACTGCGCCACGAAGCCGGCGACCAGGTAGCTCACGAGCGCGAGCGCGTAGTTGGCGAGGTTGGCGCGGATGAAGTCGAGGTTGTGCCGCCACTCGAGCCCCGCCGCCACGCTGTCGGCGAGCGCCGCGCGGACCATCGCCGCCGGCAGGTAGACGGCCGTCGCCAGCGCGACGACGAGCACGAGGGCGTAGAGCGCCGCGAGCAGCAGCGCGCCGAACGGGCCGAGCGCCTCCATCGGGTCGCGCCGCCCGCCCGAGAGCAGCATCGGCAGCAGCAGGATGCCGACGAAGAGCAGGGCGACGGCCATCACGCCGAGCATGTGGATCAGGTACACGGCCGTGAGACGCAGGCCTTCCCGGAAGATCCCGCCCAGGTCGTCCCACTCGGGCAGCGGCGTGGGGGCACCGGCGGCGGCCCGGCGCAGCATGCGCGCGACGTAGCCGAGCACGAACGGGACGCCCACGAGCGCGCTGCAGGCGAGCGTGAACGCGCCGCCGATCAGGACCTTCTTGAGCCAGTCCGGGTCCTGCGTCGTGAAGGTGAAGGAGCGGCCGAAGTCGAGGTTGGCGGGAGCCATCGCCGGTGAGCTTACACGCCCGCGCGCCGTTGTCGAGGCGGCTCCAGGCGGCCGCCTTGCGGGCGGCGGCTCAGCCCCGGCGGGGGCCCGCCAGCGCCGGCGCGCCGTGGAACGCGAGCGGGGCCTTTGGCAGCAGCGGCAGCTGGCGAAGCGCGCCGGTGAACAGCAGCCCGAGCAGGCTCCGCTCCACGAGCTCGAGCGGGAGCTTCGCGCCCTCGAGCAGCATGCGTGCCGTGCGCGAGCCGTCTGCGCGCGCGATCACGTAGCGGTCGGCGGCGCCGAGGCCCGCGAGCTCGAGCCGCGCGAGCGGCTCGGCCACCTTCGCCACGCGCCGGTCGAGGTTGCCGAGCCCGAGGCGCACCGTCTCGGAGCTCGAGATGCGCCGCACCAGCTCCAGGATCAGCTCCGCCGTCGAGCAGCGCAGCGCGAAGTCCTCGGCGGGCGCGTCGGGCAGGGCCGGCGAGCCCCGCCTCTGGAGCAGCATCAAGGTGGTCGCGGCGCTCGGACTCATTCCGGCGCAGAAAGAGCAAGCCGCGTGCCACGGGCCGCGTGGCGGAAGCGGTGCATTCCCCGAGCGTTGAAGCGACGGGACCCGCGCCGCTCCGGCGCCCTTGTCCGAAGAGCGGACGCGGGTCGCGTCGGGAAGCGGAGACGATCAGGCCCGGCCGGCGGCCACCACCTGCACGGGCGTCACCGCGGCCTGGTCCTGCTCGCCGGTGCGGATCCTGAAGATCCTCTCGACCGGCAGCACGAACACCTTGCCGTCGCCGACGTCTCCCGTGCGCGCCGCGGCGAGGATGGCCTTCACCGTCGGATCCACGAAGTGGTCGGACACGCCGATCTCGAAGCGGACCTTCTCGGCGAGCTCGATCTTCACCGTCGTGCCGCGGTACGTCTCGACCTGCTCGGTCTCGCCGCCGTGGCCCTGGACGCGGCTGATCGTCAAACCCTGCACGTCGGCGCGGAAGAGCGCCTCGAGCACGTCGTTCGCCTTCTCCGGGCGCACCACGGCCACCACGAGCTTCACGAGCGACCTCCTTCCGCGGCAGGCGCGAGCGCCTCGCGCCCCTTGGTCGGGGCCGCGTCGCTGCGCTGCAGCACCAGGATCGCGCCCTCGCCGTCGGCGTAGGCCTCCTCGCCGTGTTGGCTCACGTCGAGCCCGAGGCCTTCCTCGCGCGTGCCGGCCTTGAGCGCCGTCACCGCGCCCACGAGCTTCAGCAGCACGAAGCTGCCGACGGCGCTGTACGCGATCGTGGCGAGCACGCCCAGCGCCTGGATCCCGAGCTGTCCCGGGTTGCCGGCCACGACGCCGTCGGCGACACCGTTCCAGGCCTTGATCGCGAAGACGCCGGTGAGCAGCGCGCCCAGCGTGCCGCCGACGCCGTGCGCCGCCACCACGTCGAGCGAGTCGTCGAGCCGGGTGCGCGCGCGGAACAGGATCGCGAAGTAGCTCGGCACCGCGGCGATCGCCCCGAGCGCGAGGCCGCCGAGCGGGCTCACGAAGCCCGCCGCCGGCGTGATCGCCACCAGGCCGACCACGATCGCGGTGGCGGCCCCGACCGCGGTCGCCTTGCCGTTGCGCGACAGGTCGAGGAGCGTCCACACGACGAGCGTGGCCGCGGGGGCGAGCATGGTGTTGGCGAACGCCAGGCTCGCGATCCCGTTCGCGGCCAGGGCGCTGCCGGCGTTGAAGCCGAACCAGCCGAACCAGAGCAGGCCCGCCCCGAGCAGCACGAACGGCACGTTGTGGGGGAGGATCGCCTGGCGCGCGTAGTCCTTGCGCTGGCCGAGCACCAGGGCCGCCACGAGCGCGGCCGTCGCCGCGTTGACGTGGACGACGGTGCCGCCGGCGAAGTCGAGCGCCCCGAGCTTGGCGAGGAAGCCGCCGCCCCAGACCCAGTGCGCGATCGGGCCGTAGACCACGACGCTCCAGAGCGTGATGAACGCACGTAGGGCCCGAAGCGCATGCGCTCGACGATCGCACCCGAGATGAGCGCCGCGGTGATGATGGCGAACGTGCCCTGGTAGGACATGAACAGCAGCTGCGGGATCGTGCCCTGCGGCTCGAGGCCGACGCCGTTCAGGAACGCGCGCGACAGGTCGCCGACGAGCGGCCCGCCCTCGGCGAAGGCAACGCTGTAGCCGACGAGCGCCCAGGCCACGCCCACGAAACCGAGCGCCGCGACGCTCATCATCATCGTGTTGAGCGCGTTCTTGGAGCGCACCAGGCCGCCGTAGAAGAAGGCGAGCGCCGGGGTCATCAGCAGCACGAGCGCGGTCGCGACCAGCATGAAGGCCACGTCCGCGGGGACGATCGCCGGTGTCTGCACGGGAAAACCTCCTTGCGCTCCACTCTTGCGACGAGCGTGCCAGGCGCGCCCGTGGCGCGCGCGCGGCCGGCTCGGGACGCAAGGCGCTGCGGCTCAGCGCGATCCGCGGCGCCCCGCGGCGCCGGTACGCGCCCATGGAAGGCGACACGATTGTCGGGCCGTCGGCGAAGTGGCTACGGAACTGTCGTCATGGCCCGGTCTTTAGCGAAAGCGCTCGGGGTCCAGCCGGTGCTTCTTGACCGCGTAGCCGAGGATGCGCTCGGTCGTGTCGAGCAGCCGCGCCGCCTTGGCGCGGTTGCCGCGCGCGCTCTTGAGCGCGTCGAGCACCAGGTCCTTCTCGTAGGCGTCGATCGCCTCCTTCAGCGACTGGCGTGCGCAGCGTCCCGGAGACCTCGGCGGTCTGCAGCGTCGGCGGCAGGTGGTGGGCGTGGATGCGCCCCGCCCTCGCACACGAGCACGGCGCGCTCGATGCAGTTCTCGAGCTCGCGCACGTTGCCCGGCCAGTGGTAGCTCATCAGCATGTCGATCGCGGAGGTGGCGATGCGCCGCACGTCCTTGGCGTGGGCGGCGGCGTACTTCTCGACGAAGTGGTCGGCCAGGAGCGGGATGTCGGTCTTGCGCTCGCGCAGCGGCGGCAGGTAGATGCGAGTAGACGTTCAGCCGGTAGTAGAGGTCCTCGCGGAAGCCGCCCTCCTTGACGGCCTAGCTCGAGGTCCTTGTTGGTCGCGGCGATCACGCGCACGTTGACCTTGATCGGCTGCACGCCGCCCAGCCGCTCGACCTCCGCTCCTGCAGCACGCGCAGGAGCTTCACCTGCGTGGAGGGCGACAGCTCGCCGATCTCGTCGAGGAAGATGGTGCCGCCGTGGGCGAGCTCGAAGCGGCCCTTCTTCTGCGGTACGCGCGTCGGTGAAGGCTCCCGGCTCGTAGCCGAACAGCTCCGACTCGATCAGGCTCTCCGGGCAGCGCCGCGCAGCTCACCTTGACGAACGGGCTTGCTTGGCGCGCGGCGAGGAGTAGTGGATCGCGTGCGCCACCAGCTCCTTGCCGGTGCCGGACTCTCCGCGCATGAGCACCGTGGTGTTGGCGGGCGCCACCTGGGCCACCTGCTCGTAGACCTGCCTGCATCGGCCGGCTCGAGCCCACCAGGTTGCGGATGTCGTAGCGCTCGGTCAGCTCGCGCCGCAGCTTGGTGTTCTCGTCGAGCAGGCGCTTCCTCTCCGCCTCGACCAGGTGGTGCACGCGCAGCGCCTGGCCGACCATCGAGGCGACGAGGCCGTAGAACTTCGCCTCGTGGTCGTAGACGCGATCCTTGCGGTACGCGAGCGCCACCCCGAGCGCCCCGGCGGTGCGCTGCTCGGCGCGGATCGGCACGCAGACGTAGGACATCTCGCTGCGGCCCGAGCGGCGGAAGACGCCCGAGCGGTCGAGGAACAGCGGCTCCTGGCTCACCTGCGGCACCACCACGGGACGCCCGCTCTGCGCCACGCGGCCGATGATGCCCTCGCCCACGCGGTAGCGCGTGTTTCGCACCGAGGCCGAGGCGCCGCTCGCGGCCTCGACCGCGAGGTCGGAGACCGTCTCGTCGCGCAGCACCACCACGCCCGAGAGCGTGCCGCGGCTCTCCTCGAGGATCGCGAGCACGCGCTGAAGCGCCTGGCGCAGGTTGAGCGTCGCCCCGAGCGTCTGGCTCACCTCCAGCAGGTCGGAGAGCTGGCGCGGGTCCGGGGACTTCGGGGGCATCGGCGCATTATTACAGAAATGTAGGCCGCGCGGCTCCGCGCGCGACATTGCTGTCTGGCACCCCCCGGAGGGCGAGGCGAAGCGGCTAGAAGATCGAGAAGCCGAAGCGCTTCTGGGCGGCGCTCGCGGCCTGGGCGCGCCCGCGTGTGATCGCCTTGAACCAGCCCTGGGCCATCACCTGGTAGCCGACGTCGTTCGGGTGCACGTCGTCGGCGTAGAGCGAGGCCAGGTTCGACTGGGCCTTGAACTCGGCGTTCATGTCGCAGAGCAGCACCTGCTGCTGCTGCGCGAGCGCCTTGATCTGGACGTTCAGGTCGTCGATCCACTTGTTGCGGGCTGGGGGCGTCAGGTTCGGATGGGTCGGGATCAGGGTCGCGAGCACCGGCAGCGTGTCGCGGTCCTTCGCCTCCTCGAGCATGCCGCGCAGCGCGTCGATCGTGAAGCAGCTCGTGGGTGCTTGGTGCTGGCAGCTCTGGTCCTGCCAGTCGTTCGTGCCGTAGTGGATCAGCATGTAGGCCGGGTCGAACCAGCCGAGCGTCACGCGCATGGCGTCCTCGCCCGTGTTGCTGTAGGTGCCGGGCCGGCCCCACGAGCGCACTTCGGCGCGCCCGAGGTAGGGGCCGAGCAGGTTCTGCAGCTTGAGCATGTAGCCCTGGCGTCGCTCGAGCCGTCGCCATAGGTGATGCTGTCGCCGTAGCCGAGGTACACGTTCGCGTTGTTGTCGCCGATCGGCAGCGTGAGCGGGACGCGCACCTCGCCCGTGGCCGGCACCTGCACCGAGACCGGGTTCTCGGGCTGGAAGTAGGCGGGCAGGGTCTCGGTCCGCAGCGAGATGGTCTGGCTGCCTTCGACGACGCCGCTCACGACCGCGAGGCCCGTGCCGGGCGCGCTCTTGCCGGTCCCGCCGCCGATCACCACGTCCACGCCGGGGATGCGCACGGCCTCGTTCGCGTCGAGCTGGCCGTTCCGGTTCTGGTCGTAGAAGACCGTGACGCTCACCGAGTAGGTCGGGACGGCCGGGGTCGGGGCGGGCCCGGGAGCGGTCGGGCTGCCGCCGCCGCATCCGGGGAGACCGAGTGCCAAGGCGGCAGGGAGGGCCCAGACGGGCGGTTTCAGCGACATTCCAACCTCGGAGCTTACCACAGCTCGATCGGTCAGTTGGCCGTCAGGAGCGGCGCCGCCTCGCCCGGGTCGAGGAAGCGCACGCCCACGTCGAAGGCGGGGTCCTCTCGCCCCGGCACGCGCTCGACGTGCATGACCTCGCCGCGCAGGGCCACGGGCGTTCCGCCCACGCGCTCGATCGTGAGGCTCACCGCGCTGCCGAGCGGGACCGCCTCGCGCAGGCTCACGAGCATGCCGCCCTCGGAGACGTTCTTGACGCGCGCGGGGCGCGCCCGCGCGGCTCGCGACCGTCACGCCCTGCGGCGACATCTGGCGCCGGAAGCGGCGGCGCTCGCCCTGGGGCAGCAGGATGCGGTTCTTGCCGGCGGCCTTGGCGCCGTAGAGCCCGGCGTCCGCCTGCACGATCAGGTCCGCGGGTGTCCCGGCATCGTCCGGGAAGACCGCGATCCCGCCCGAGACCGTGACCGGCGAGCGGCCGCGCTCGAAGCGCTCCTGCATCCGGCGCCGGATGCGCTCCGCCACCACGAAGGCCCCGAGCCTCGAGGTGTCCGGCAGCAGCACCGCGAACTCCTCGCCGCCGTAGCGCGCCGCGACGTCGATCTCGCGGACACCCTCGCGCACCACCGCCGCCGACGCGCATCAGCACGCGGTCGCCCTCGACGTGGCCGCGCTCGTCGTTGACGCGCTTGAAGTTGTCGAGGTCGAGCAGCAGCAGCGCCGCGCGCAGCCAGTGCCGTTTCGAGCGCAGCAGCTCCTGGCGCAGCGCCTGCAGGAAGAACGCGTGGTTGTAGAGGCCCGTCAGGCCGTCGGTCACCGCCGAGCGCTCGGTGCGCTCGTAGACCGCGAGCTCGATCACCATGGGGTTCTTGAGCTCGTGGCTCACGTTGACGAAGTAGTCGAGGATCGCGACGCGCAGGCCCGGATCCCGACCGATCGCTGCGCGGAGTGTATCCCGGTGCTCTTGGACCTCTTCCAGTGACGCGCGGCCTGCCGCTCCGTGAAGTTCAGGTGTGTGAGCAGGTAGAGGAGCGGGAGTAGAGAGGATCGCCCGTGCTCCCTGCGGCGCTCGAACTCCTCGAGCGAGCCTTTCCTCGTGACCTGGCCCTGCTTCCAGGAACTCGAGCAGCGATTGGCGAAAGTTCAGCGACTCTGCAGCGCTCTTCACGTTGCGAAATGGAGGCGGGGGTCACGGCGCGGGACGAGACTGTATGATACCCGCTCGCGCTTGTCCAGAACTCCTTTTTCGGAGCTGCAAAGTGATTCTCGAAGCATTGATCGCCGCCTCGCTCGCGAGCGGCGCGCCCGTTTCCGGCTCGAGCGCCGCGCCGGCGGGACTCTACTTCGAGCAGACGACCGTCGTCTGCCGCAGGGCCAGGCGCCCGGAGCCCCGGCGTGAGGTCGCGCGTCTGGCACTCGGCGCGGCGCCTGCGGCTCGAGGCGGACGACGCGCAGGGCGGCCCCGCGCTGCTGCTCGGCTCGACGAGGGCCGCGTGCTGCGGCTCGACCCGAGCGAAGGTGGCGTTCGAGATCGACCCGGCTGGCCTGCGCGCGCGCTCGCACCAGGACGCCTCCGTCGTGGCGACGCTGCTCGGCGGCGGCGAAGCGCTGCGCACGGCACCGCTCGACGGCCAGCGCACGATCGCCGGCCATGCGTGCCGCGGCTATCGCCTGCGGAGCCGCTCCGCCAGCGTCGAGCTGTGGGTGGCGCCCGACCTGCCGAGCGGCGCGTCGGTTTTCGCGGACTTCCTCGAGTGGTCGGGCGCGTCGCAGGCGCTGCCGGGGCTGGTCGGCGCGATCCGCGAGCTGCCGGGCTTCCCGCTCGAGACGCGCACGCGCGTGAGCGTCCTCGGCGAGACGCAGGAGACGCTGTCGACGGTCACCACGATCCGGATCGGGCCGCAGCCCCAGGCGCTCTTCGAGATCCCGAGCGGCTGGCGCGTCCAGCCGAGCTCGCCGCAGAACGAAGGAGGTCCCAACCGATGAGGCTCGTCCTGACGATTGTCGTCAATGCCCTCGCGCTCCTGGCGACGGCGTACTTCGTGCCGGGCATCCGCTTCACGGGCAGCCCCGTGCAGCTGCTGATCGCAGGCCTGATCTTCGGCCTGCTCAACCTGATCGTGCGGCCGATCGCGATGGTGCTCTCGCTGCCGTTCATGGTGCTGACGCTGGGGCTGTTCTACTTCGTGCTGAACGGGATCTTGCTCTGGGGCTTTTCCAAGGTCCTGCCCGGGTACGACGTGAGCGGGCTCTGGGCCGGGATCCTCGGCAGCCTGGTGATCATGGCGGTCAACTGGGTGGTGCACCTGCTGCTGCCGGGCAAGAAGTAGTCCCCGGCGGGCCGGCTCAGGCGAGTGGGCTCGTGGCGACGAGCGCCAGCACCTCTTCCGGCGTCCGCGCCCGCTGCAGCAGCGCCAGGTCCTCGGGCGCGATCTTGCCGCGGCCCAGGAGCGCCGAGCGGACCCACTCCACGAGCCCGTCCCAGTAGTCGTCCTCTCCCGCGAGGATCACCGGGAAGGAAGGCACCTTCTTCGTCTGCACGAGCGTGACGGCCTCGAACAGCTCGTCGAGCGTCCCGAAGCCGCCGGGCAGGATCACGAACGCCTTCGTGTACTTCACGAACATCACCTTGCGCACGAAGAAGTAGCGGAAGCTCACCACGCGCGTCAGGTAGGCGTTCGGCCGCTCCTCGTGCGGCAGCTCGATGCAGGCCCCGATCGACTGGCCGCCCGCCTCGAACGCGCCCTTGTTGACGGCCTCCATGTGTCCGGGCCCGCCGCCCGTGATCACGGCGTGGCCGGCCTTGGCGAGCGCCCGGCCGAGCGCCTCCGCGTAGCGGTAGTCCGGGTCGCCCGGCCGCGCGCGCGCCGAGCCGAACACGGTGACGGCGCGGGGGACCGACGAGAGCGTCTCGAAGCCCTCGACGAACTCGGCCATGATGCGGAAGATGCGCCAGGTGTCTTCCCGGATGAACTCGGCGGCCTGCTCCTGCAAGGTCCTCTCCTTCAATGGGTTCTGGATTATCGACCGCCGCCGCCGCCGAGGCAAAGAGAGGCGGTCGCGCGGAACCGGGAAAGCCGCCCGCGCGTTACGAAGCCGGAGGGAAGCGACGGCCGCGACCGTGTTCCAATGACTCGATCGGGCGAAGGGGCGCGAGAGGGCGAAGGGGCGGATGGGGGCCTCGGAAAGTGGAGCCGATGACAGGGAGCTCATGGCGCGCCTGGCGCGCGGCGACAAGGACGCCCTCGCGCCGCTCGTCGAGCGCCACTACCGCAGGCTCTACCGGATCGCCCTCGGCTACCTGCGCCAGCGCGAGGACGCGCTCGACGTCGTCCAGGAGGCGTTCGTGAAGGTCTTCCAGGCGGCGTCGCGCTGGGACGGCTCGGCCGACGCGGGCCCCTGGCTGTCGCGTGTCACCGTGAACCTCTCGATCGACCGCTGGCGCCGCAACAAGCGCCGGGGCCAGACCTTCTCGCCGCTCGCCGAGGGCGACCACCTCGACGTGCTGGCCGACACGCGGCCCGCGCCCGACCGCGGCGTCGCCTCGCGCGAGAGCGGCGAGCGGCTGCGGACAGCGCTCGGCGCGTTGCCCGAGCGCCAGCGGGCCGTCGTGATCCTGCGCCACTACCAGGAGCTGAGCCTCGAGGAGATCGCGACGACGCTCGGGATGAGCCTCGGGACCGTGAAGAGCAGCCTGCACCGGGCCCTGCACCGCATGCGCGCCGTGCTCACGGAGGCCGGCTCGTGATCCTCCTCCACCAGCGGCAGCGCCGCCGCACGAGCCTGCTCGCCGCGGGCCTGCTCGAGGGACGCGAGCGCGCCGAGGCGCTCGCCCACCTGACGGCCTGCGCGCGCTGCCGCGCGGAGCACGAGGCGCTCGCGGTAGTGGTCGCGAGGCTCGAGCGCGACCCGCTGCGCTCGGCCGAGCCGCCGCTCGCCGCCTCCGCGCTCACGGCGCGCGTGCTGCGGCAGCTCGAGCGCGGTGCTCTGCCCGCGCCGCGCCCGCGCTACTGGCTGGCCGCGCTGCCGGTCGCGGCCGCGGCGCTGGTCGCCGCGCTGCTGGCCCCGACGCTGCTCGAGCGCCTCCGGCACGAGCCCGCGCGCGCGGCGATCCCGCCGTCCGAGCCGAACACGCTGCTGAGCGAGGAGGCGGTCGCGCGCATCGAGCGCAACCTGGCGCGCGAGCAGGCCGCGCGCTACCTGAACGAGGCCGGCGAGGTGCTGGTCACGGTCGCGGCCACCGGCATCGACTGCAACCGCACCGACGACAAGCTCGACGTGGGCGAGGCGCCCGAGCGCAGCCGCGAGCTGCTCGAGAAGCGGCAGCTGGTGGTGGACGCGGGCGGCGAGGCGGTGGCGAGCGCGCGCGGCGTGCTCGACGACGTCGAGCTCGCGCTGCGCCAGGTGGCGGAGCTGCCGTCGTGCGTGAAGCGCCGCGACGTCGAGCAGGTGCAGAAGGACGTCGAGGCGCGCCAGCTGCTGATGCGGATCCGGCTGATGCAGCGGGAGCTCGAGGGATGAGGCGGCACGCGGTTGCTTTTCTCGCGGTGTGGCTGCTGTCCGTCCTCGCCGCACCCGCCGCGCCCGACCCCGAGGCGCTCCGGCAGGCGAAGGCCCTCTTCTTCGACCGCCAGTACGCCGAGGCGCGCGCGGCCTGGCAGGGCATCCTCGACGCCGGCGGCCTCAAGGACGCGCCGGCGGCGCCCTACTGGATCGCGCGCTGCAGCGAGAGCCTGGGCGAGAGCGAGCGAGCGCTCGGCGAGTACGGCCGCTTTCTCGCGACCAAGCCCGCCGACCGGGCGCTCGTCGAGGAGGCCAAGACGAGCCGCGTCTCGCTCGCGGTGAAGCTCGCCAAGCAGGGCCAGCCGGCACACAAGCGGATCGCGCTCGACTCGCTCAACGACGTGAGCCGCACCGTGCGCTACTTCACGGCGCTGCAGGTCGGCTCGCTCGGCGCGGAGGAGTGCCGGCCGGCCATCCCGGTGCTGAAGGAGATCCTGGCGAAGGAGAAGGACGAGGACCTCGTCGAGCGGGCCAAGCTCGCGCTGCTGAAGTGCGATCCTCAAGCGCTGCCGCCGCCCGCGCCGATCCCGGCCCGGCCAGCTTCGAGCGCCAAGGCCGCGAGCTGGGTGCACATCCGCATCTACCAGAAGGGCGAGTCGAAGCCGAACGTCGCGATCAACCTGCCGGTGGCGCTCGCCGACCTCGTCTTCAAGTCGCTGCCCGACAGTTCGATCCAGGACCTGCGCAAGGAGGGCTACGACGCACGCAGCTTCTGGGAGGCGCTCAAGAAGACGGGGCCGGCCGAGATCCTGACGGTCGAGGGCAAGGACGGCGAGCGGATCCAGGTCTGGCTGGAGTAGCCAGGTCTGGCTGGAGGGGGAGGAAGACACATGCGACGGATGCTGGCGTATTCGATCCTGGGGGCGGCGATCGCGGTGCCCGCCGCGGCGGACCGCGCCGACGACGACCTGCAGGCGGTCCGCAAGGCCGTCGGCAAGACGGTGGCGTCCTCCTCCGTCGAGACCCAGGCCAAGGACAAGTCACGTCCGCCGGCCGAGGAGGAGCCGCAGCCGCCCCAGACTCGCCGGCCGCTCAAGAGCAGCGACCTCAAGTGGCTCCACGTGCGCGTCGCCCCGAAGGCCGGCGGCAAGAGCGGCCGCGTGTCGGTGAACGTCCCGCTCGGCCTCGTGCGGATGTTCGGCGACGACTGGCCCATTCCCACGGGCCCCTCCTGTCGCCAGCACGACCGCTGCCACCTGACGCTCGGCGACGTCCTGCGCGCGCTCGACTCCGGCCAGACCCTCGTCGACATCGAGGACGACGAGGCGACCGTCAAGGTCTGGGTCGAGTAAGCCCGTCCTCCCACGACGACAGGCGCTGCGCTCCGGAGGCGACGACCGGGCGCCCGACGTCGTGGAAGTGCTTGAGCCACAAGACGTGGCCATCGGGAACGGCGCTTGCTTTCGACAGGGACCAGAGACGGAGGACTTCGATGAGAGCTGCTTTGAAGGCCCTGATCCCGGCGTTGGCGCTGACGGGCGCGCTGCTCTTCGCTCCGGCGGCCGGCGCCGACGACCATGGCCGATATCGCTATGACTCGCGCGGGTATTCGCACGGCCATGGCTCTTCCCACGGCCACGGCTACTATGGCGGCCGCTACCACGCGGCGCCCTACCGGCGCTACTACCGGTCCTACGCGCCCTACTACTACGCGCCCTACGGCTACGCCGCGCCGCCCTACTACGCGGCTCCGCCGCCCTATGCGTACCCGCCGCCCGTCTACGGCGGACCGCACTTCGGGATCGGCCTCTACTTCCGATTCTGATCAGCGCGCGCGCGCGTCGTAGGCCTTCGTCACCCAGTCGGGCAGGTCGGGCGAGGGGGAGCGCTTCCGCCCGGCGCCGAGCTCCCAGTGGTGGAGCCACGAGATGCCCCACTCGCCGACGTAGCTGTCGGGCAGGCGGTAGGCCTCGTCCGTGAGCGCGTCGTCCAGCGTCCGGTAGCGGTAGCCGCGCGCCTCGATCGCGTCGGCGAGGCGGCCGAAGTATTCGGCGTTGAGCGCGTTGGCGTGCAGCAGCAGCACCTGCCGGATCTCGCGGCCGGTGAGGCGGCGCGACACGTCCTCGAAGAACGCGAACACCTCGGACATGTAGCGCAGGTAGTCCGCGCCGACGCGGTCCGCGAGGGCGCGGTCGCCGCGCCGCAGGGCGTCCGCGTAGACCGCGGCGTAGATCCACTCGTCGTTGTCGATCGTGACAGGTGCGATGCGGTAGCCGGCCTGCGCCAGGAAGGCCTCGAACGCGAGACGCTTGTCGAGCTCGAGGCCGACGTGCAGGAACGGGTGGCGGAAGTAGCGCAGCGTGCGGCCCGACGCGGCGAGCAGCCGGCGGGTCACGGGCTCCCCGCGCGTGACGTCGGCCTCGAACTCCGAGAGCGGCGTGCGATTGAGGTCGCGGTGGGAGTAGCCGTGGTTGCCGAGCTCGAGCCCGGCGTCCACCCACAGCTTGAGCACCGCGATCCGCGCCTCGGCCTGCTGCGGGCCCTCGGCCTCGTGGAAGAGCTTCCCCTCGTTGACGAAGCCGACCACGGGGACGCGGTGCGCGGCGAAGGCGGCGAGCAGCCGGCGCGTGGTCTCCGCGAGCGCTCGCGGATCGTTCGCGACGAGCGCCGCTTCGCTGCCCGGCAGGTCGTCGAACGTCACCGCCAGCGACCGCTCCGCGGGCCACGCGGCGGCGCCGCCGGCGAGGACGAGGAGCGCCGCCCCGACGAGCGGCAGCGGGCGCCTCACGCGAGCTTGCGCACGACGGCCGGGGGTGCCGCGTTCCTCCACGCGAGGGTGAGCGCGAGGCCGAGGCTCTTCGCCCGCGCCGCGCGCAGCCTCACCTCGGTCGCGCCCTTGCGTCCCCAGCCGCCCTTCACCGGCACGTAGACCTCGGGCTCGGCCGAGACGACGGCCTCCTGCTGCTCGGGCGTGAGCTTCACCATCGCGAAGCCCGCGTCCGGATAGCCGAGCGTCGCGAAGATCCTCCCGCGCACCCGGAAGTCGGGATGCCCCATGTGGGCGCGCTCCTCCGCCTCGGGCAGCCCGAGCGCCAGCCTGCGGAAACCGTCCGGCGTCACGCGCCTACCCGGGCGGAGCGTAGTAGCCGAGCTTGTGGCGCACCTGCATGCCCTCGCGCTCGGGCACGCGCACCACGATCCGGCGCCACTTGCCGTCGCGGCGCGCGTTCGAGGAGACGTAGCCCACGCTGTAGAGCGTGCGCAGCTCCTCGGCGATGCGGTCGTAGACGGACTCGAGCTCGCCGAGCGAGGCGGGGAAGTAGGCGCGCCCGCCGGTCTCGCGCGTGAGCGCGTTGAACAGGTACTCCGCCTGGCTGAAGGCGGCGCGCTGGCGGTCCTGGACGCGCGCGGGCCGCATCATGATCGTGTAGATGTTGATCTCGCTCTTCTTCGCGAGGTCGAGCACCTGGTCGTCGGTCACGAGCGAGGCCGTGTCCTCGCCGTCCGACAGCACGATGATCGCGCGGCGCCTGAGCTCGGCGGCCTTCTTGTCGCGCGTCAGGTCCTTGAGCGAGACGTAGAGCGCGTTGTGGAGCGCGGTCGGCCCCGACGCCTCGGTCGAGCGGATCGCCTTCTCGAGCAGCGCGAGGTCGTTGGTGAAGGTCTGCAGCGGTGTCGCGCGCTCGTTGAACTGGACCACCTGCGCGAGGTCCTGCGGCCTTAGCGTCCTGGTGAAGCGGATCGCGGCGTCCTGCGCGGTCTTGAGCTTCTCCTCCATCGAGGCCGAGGTGTCGATCATCAGCACCAGCGAGATCGGCAGGTTCTCGTGCGTGAACAGGCTGAGCTCCTGGCGGATGCCGTCCTCGAACACCGCGAAGTCGTTCTGCACGAGGTCGGTCACGAAGTTGTTGCGCGCGTCGGTGACCGAGAGGCTCAGGTTGATGATCTCGATCTGCGTCCCGAAGATGGGTCCCTGCTGCTGCTGCGGGCGCGCCTGGCCGGAGGCGTGCGGCGGCAGCGCGAGCGCCGCCGCGAGCGGGACGGCGATGGCGATGCGCGTCTTCATCGTGGGCTTTGGCTTCGCTAGCGCTGGGCGCGCGCGTCGTCCTGCGGCACGAGCTGCGGGATCAGGACCTTGGTGCCGGGACGCGCGACGGTGAGCTGGAGCTTGCGCTTCTTCAGGTCCGCAACACTCGCGTAGCGCAGCCGGTAGGCCGACACCAGGTACGCGGACAGCTTCTTGAGCGCGCCGTCGAGCGCCATGTACGAGAGCACGTGCTCGTCCCTGCCGCCGCTCGCGCCCGCGAGGCGGTCGAGCGTGTAGGCCAGCCGCTCGCGCGCGTCCTCGTCGCCCGCCGAGGGGTCGACCTGCACCGAGAGGAACAGGTCGGCGCGGCCTTCTGCCTTCTCCGCCGCCGCCTGCTTGTCGCGGTAGCTGAACTCGGGCCCGACGCCGGTCACCGCCACGACCGCGCGCCGCTCGCCTTCCTTCGCGAGCTTGTTCATGTCGGCCGTGGCCTCGGCGAGCGCGTCGAGCATGTAGTTGCCGCCCTGCGGCGCGACGCGGCGCAGCGGCGTCGCCGCAGCCGCGCGGTCGTCCGTGTAGTCGACGAGCTTCATCGGCCGGTCGCCGGTGGTCCAGACCGCGTAGCGCGTGCCGGAGGGCAGCCGGGAGACGAGCCCGAGCACGGCGTCCACGATGTTGAGCCGGTAGGCGCTGCTGACCGCGGCGCTCGAGTCGACGAGCACCGCGACCACGAGCGGCCGCTCGTCCCGGCTGAACGAGGCGATGTCGCGGTGGACGCCGTTCTCGACGAGCGCCACGTCGTCGGTCGAGACGTCCGCGACCTCCTGGCCCTTGTCGTCGACGAGGGTTACCGTGAGCGCGCGCATCTCGGTGCCGGTCGCCGCCGCCGCCGAGCCCTGGGCGAGCAGCAGTAGAGAGAGTGCTAGCGCCGACATGCCGTATCCTCAGAACCACTATAGGTTCCGCCGAGAGGCAGCGCAAACCTGGGAGGCAAGGATGCCGCGCGGCGCCGTGATCACGGTGAGCGACTCCTGCGCGCGCGGGGAGCGCGCGGACGTCTCGGGTGCCGAGGCGCGTCGTCTGCTCGCCGAAGCGGGGTTCGAGCTGGAGGCGCCGATCGTCGTCGCGGACGACCGCCCCGCGATCGCGGCCGCGATCCGCGCCGCGGCGGCGCGCGCGCGGCTGGTGGTCACGACCGGCGGGACGGGCTTCGCGGCGCGCGACGTCACGCCGGAGGCGACGCTCGACGTGCTGGAGAAAGAGGCGCCGGGCGTCGCCGAGCACCTGCGCGCGCGCGGCCTTGCCGACACGCCGCTCGCGCCCCTCTCGCGCGGTCGCGCCGGGCTCGTGGGCGCGTGCCTGGTCGTCAACCTGCCCGGCTCGCCCAGGGGCGTCCGGAGCGGGCTCGCCGCGCTCGTCCCGCTGCTGCCGCACGTCGTCGACCTGCTCGAGGGCCGCACCGGCCACCGGGGCGGATGAGGCAATTGCTGGTCTTGACGCTGTTTCGAAGCGTCCCATATGATCCGCGCGGCTTTCGACGTTCGTCCGAGGTGACATGCGGCCGTCCCTGGTCCTGATCCCCCTGCTGCCGCTCGCCGGGTTCCTCTTCAACTTCACGCTCGGGGTCCGGGTGCTGGGGCGGCGCGCAAAGCACCCGCTCGTCGGGCTCGTCGCCGCGGGCAGCGTGCTCGCCTCCTTCCTTCTGGCTGTGCGCGCCGCGCTCGCGGCGCACGCAGCACCCGGCCACGCCCTCGTCGAGACGCTCTACACCTGGCTCCCCGGCGGCCTCGCCGAGACGGCCGTGGGCGGTGCGGCCGGCGCGAGCGCCCTGCGCGTGGACTGGGCCTACCTGCTCGACCCGCTCTCGTCGGTGATGGTGCTGTTCGTGACGTTCGTGGGCTTGCTGATCCACGTCTACTCGATCGGCTACATGGGCGAGGATCCCGGCTATCCGCGCTTCATGGCGTTCCTCAACCTCTTCATGTTCGCGATGCTGACGCTGGTGCTGGCCGCGAACTACGCCGTGCTGTTCGTGGGCTGGGAGGGAGTCGGCCTCTGCTCGTACCTGCTGATCGGCTTCTGGTTCGACCGGCAGAGCGCGACCGACGCGGGCAAGAAGGCCTTCATCGTCAACCGCGTCGGCGACGCCGGCTTCCTGCTCGGCGTCTTCACGGTGTTCGTGATCTTTGGCACGCTCGACTTCCGCTCGCTCGCGGCGGGCGCCGCGGCGCTGCCGGTCGAGACGGGCTGGGGCGGGCCGCTCACGCTCGCGGGCCTGCTGCTGTTCGTGGGAGCCTGCGGCAAGAGCGCGCAGCTGCCGCTGCACGTGTGGCTGCCCGACGCGATGGAGGGTCCGACGCCGGTCTCGGCGCTGATCCACGCCGCCACGATGGTGACGGCGGGCGTCTACATGGTCGCGCGCTCGGCGCCCATCTACGCCCACGCGCCGAACGCGATGCTCACCGTCGCGGTCGTGGGTGCCTTGACCGCGTTCTTCGCGGCCACGATCGGCCTGGTGCAGAACGACATCAAGCGCGTGCTCGCCTATTCGACGGTGAGCCAGCTCGGCTACATGTTCCTCGCCTGCGGCGTGGGCGCGTTCGCGGCCGGGATCTTCCACGTCTTCACCCACGCCTTCTTCAAGGCGCTCTTGTTCCTCGGCGCGGGCTCGGTCATCCACGCGCTCGGCGGCACGCAGGACCTGCGCGCGATGGGCGGGCTGCGGCCGAAGCTGCCCTGGACGCACCGGACGATGTTCGTCGCCTGCCTCGCGATCGCCGGCGTCCCGTTCCTGGCCGGCTTCTTCTCGAAGGACGAGATCCTGTGGTCGGCGTACCGCGTCGGCGGCTACGGTCGCGCCGTGTGGGCGCTCGGGATCGCCACCGCAGCGCTCACCGCCTTCTACATGTTCCGGCTCTACACGCTCACCTTCAGCGGCCGCTTCCGCGGCGATGCCGAGGCCGAGCACCACGTCCACGAGTCGCCGGCCACGATGCTCGTGCCGCTCGTGGTGCTGGGCTTGGGATCGATCCTGGTCGGTTACCTGGGCGTGCCGGCGGTGCTCGGCGGCTCGAACCGCATCGAGCACTTCCTCGAGCCCTCGTTCGAGCCGGCGCACCGCGCGCTCGCGCAGGTGTTCGCGGCGCCCGCCCCCGGAGCGGGCGTCGAGCTGGCGCTCGTCGTGCTGAGCGTGCTGGTCGCGGCGGCCGGGATCACGCTGGCGCGCCGCTTCTACAACGGTAGCTCGCCGGTCCCGGCGCGCCTCGCCGCCTCCTTCCCGCTCGCCTATCGCACGCTCGTCGGCAAGTACTTCGTGGACGAGGTCTACGCGAAGGTGTTCGTGCGCGGGCTCGCGCTCGGCGGCGGCGCGGCGCTCCACACGAACGATCGCTTCGTGATCGACGGCGGCGACGGGGAGCTCGGGCCCGGGCTCGGCGTGAACGGCCTCGCCTGGGCGGTGCGCGACATCTTGGCGCGCGCGTCGAACCTGTGGGACCGCTACGTGGTGGACGGCGCCGTGACGCTCGCGGCGTTCGCGCTCGACAACCTGAGCTACGCTCTGCGCGCGATGCAGAACGGTCTCGTGCAGAGCTACGCGCTGTCGATGCTGATCGGGCTGTTCCTGCTGATCGCGGCGGGGCGCTTCCTGCTCGGGCTCTACTAGGAGAAGCGAGAGGAGCCATGGCTTTCTTCCGCGAGCACCTGCTGTCCGTGATCACGTTCCTGCCGCTTCTGGGCGCGCTCGTGCTCCTGCTGCCCGCCTTTCGCGAGAAGGAGCGCGAGAACGCCGTGCGCGTCGTCGCGAACGCCTTCGGCCTGCTGGGCTTCCTGGTCAGCCTGCCGCTCTGGTTCCGCTTCGACCGCGCGGCCGCGGGCTTCCAGTTCGTGGAGCGCGCCTCCTGGATCCCTTCGCTCGGCGTCCAGTACCTGCTGGGCGTCGACGGCATCTCGACGCTCCTGGTGCTGCTCACGACCCTGCTCGGCGCGCTCGCGATCCTGTCGTCCTGGTCGGCGGTCACGGAGCGCGTGCGCGCGTACTACGTGTTCCTGCTGCTGCTGCAGACCGGGATGATCGGCGTCTTCTGCGCGCTCGACATGTTCCTGTTCTACGTGTTCTGGGAGGTGATGCTGGTCCCGATGTACTTCCTGATCGGGATCTGGGGCGGCACGCGGCGGCTCTACGCCGCGATCAAGTTCTTCCTCTACACGCTCGTGGGCTCGGTGGTGATGCTGCTCGGCATCCTGGCGCTCTACTTCCACGCGCGGACGCAGCCCGCGTACGCGGAGACCGGCACCTTCGACTACACCGCCTGGCTCTCGCTGCAGGTGCCCGCCGACCTGCAGTTCTGGGTGTTCCTGGCCTTCTTCCTCGGCTTCGCGATCAAGGTGCCGATGTTCCCGTTCCACACCTGGCTGCCCGACGCCCACGTCGAGGCGCCCACGGCGGGCTCGGTGATCCTGGCCGGCGTGCTGCTCAAGATGGGCACCTACGGCTTCATCCGCTTCTCGATTCCGCTCTTGCCGCAGGCGACGCTCGACGCCGTGCCCTGGATGGCGACGCTCTCGATCATCGCCATCGTCTACGCCGGGCTCGTCACGCTCGTGCAGAAGGACATGAAGAAGCTGATCGCCTACTCGTCGGTGAGCCACCTCGGCTTCGTGATGCTCGGGATGTTCGCGCTCAACCCGCTCGGGCTCGAGGGCAGCGTGCTGCAGATGGTCAACCACGGCCTGTCGACGGGCGCCTTGTTCCTGATCGTCGGCATGCTCTACGAGCGGCGCCACACGCGCGAGATCGCGGCCTACTCCGGCCTCGCGCACGTGATGCCGGTCTACGCGACGCTGACGCTCGTCGTGTTCCTCGCCTCGATGGGGCTGCCGCTGCTCAACGGCTTCGTCGGGGAGTTCATGATCCTGCAGGGCGCCTTCGCCGCGAACCGCGTCTGGGCCTGCTGGGCCGTCCTCGGTGTCGTGCTCGGAGCGGCCTACCTGCTGTGGCTCTACCAGCGCGTCTTCTGGGGCAAGCTGACGCACGAGGAGAACCAGCGGCTCCAGGACCTGGACGCCCGCGAGCTCGCGACGCTCGTGCCGCTCGTCGTGCTCTGCTTCTGGATCGGCGTCTACCCGAAGCCGTTCCTCGAGTTCCTGCACCAGCCGGCCGCCCGCATCGCCGCGATCGTGCAGCCCGCGAAGTTCGCGACCGCCGGGGCGGAGGTGGCACCCGCCGGACAGGGCACAGCACCCGCCGCGGAGAGCGCGCCCGCCCCCGCGGCCGCGTCGCGCTGAGGGCTTCCGGGCCGGCCACGCCTGGACGTGTCACTTTTTCGGGAGCTACGCAGCGCGCTCCTGATCGGATAGCCTTGAACCTGGGGGAGGAAGCCTCATGAAATGGCTGGGTTGCCTCGGCGTGCTCGGCGTGCTCGTCTTGATCGCGCTCGTCGCGGCCGGGATGGGGGTCGGTGCCTACAACAGCCTCGTCGGCCTCGGCCAGGGCGTCGACGCCCAGTGGGCGCAGGTCGAGAACCAGTACCAGCGGCGCGCCGACCTGGTGCCGAACCTCGTCGCGACCGTGAAGGGCGCCGCCGACTTCGAGAAGTCGACGCTCGAGGAGGTGGTGAAGGCCCGCGCGAGCGTCGGCCAGGCCACGATCGACCCCAAGAACCTGCCGAACGACCCGGCCGCCATGGCGAAGTACCAGCAGGCGCAGGACGCGCTCTCGGGAGCGCTGTCGCGCCTGCTGGTCGTCGTCGAGCGCTACCCCGAGCTCAAGGCCAACGCCAACTTCCGCGACCTGCAGACCCAGCTCGAGGGCACCGAGAACCGCGTCGCCGTCGAGCGCATGCGCTTCAACGAGCGGGCGCAGGCCTACAACACGGCGCGGCTGCGCTTCCCGACCGTGATCTTCGCGAACCTGCTCGGGATGAAGGAGAAGGCCTACTTCCAGTCGGCGCCCGGCAGCCAGCAGCCGCCGAACGTGAACTTCAACTTCGGCGCTTCGCCTTCACCGGCTCCCGCCGAGCGCCGCTAGGACGAGGCGCCCCGTGACGCGCGCGCAGCTTCGCGCGCTCGCCGCCGTAGCGGCGCTCGCCTGCCCGGCTGCGCTGCGGGCCGAGGAGGCGCTGCCGCCTTCGCCCGCGGCCTACTTCAACGACTACGCGGGCGTCGTGTCCGCGGCCGACGCGCAGCGGCTCGACCAGAAGCTCGCCGCCTTCGCGAAGGAGACCTCGACCCAGGTCGTGGTGGCGGTCTTCGACCGGCTGCCCTCGCCGTCGCTCGAGGACTTCACGGTACGCACCGCCGAGTCGTGGAAGGTCGGGCGCAAGGAGTGGGACAACGGCGCGGTGCTGTTCGTGTTCGTGAAGGACAGGAAGCTCCGCATCGAGACCGGCTACGGGCTCGAGGGCGCGCTGCCCGACGCGCTCTGCCGCCGCATCCTCGACGAGCGGGTCGTGCCGCGCTTGCGCCAGGGCGACTGGGCGGGCGGGCTCGAGGCCGGGATCGACGGCATCCTGGCGGCGACGCGCGGCGAGTACCAGGCGCCCGCAAAGCACAAGGCGCCGGGCCTGTCGCCGCTCACGCTCGTCATCGTCCTGTTCCTCGCGGTGCTCGTGATCTGGCTCGCGAGCCAGGGAGCGCGGCAGATGCCGGGCGGCTACACGTACTCGCGGCGCGGCCCGCGCCGCGACGGCAGCTACTGGGGTGGCGGTGGGTGGGGCGGCGGCTCGGGAGGTTTCTTGGGCGGCGGGGGCGGCGGCTCGTTCGGAGGCGGCGGCGGGTTCTCCGGCGGGGGCGGCTCCTTCGGCGGCGGCGGCGCCTCGAGCAGCTGGTGAGGGGGGAGCCTTGAGGCAGGACGCGTTCCTCGCGGCGATCGACGAAGCGGCGATCGTGGAGGCGATCCGCCGCGCCGAGGCGCGCTCGCGCGGCGAGGTCCGGGTCCACGTGGCCGAGGGCCTGGTGAGCGACCCGCGCCGCGCGGCGGAGGCGGACTTCGAGCGGCTGGGGATGGCGAAGACCGCCGAGCGCAACGGGGTGCTGGTGCTGATCGCGCCCGAGAGCCAGTCGTTCGCGGTGATCGGCGACCGCGGGATCCACGAGCGCTGCCCCGAGGGCTTCTGGGACGAGCTCGCGGCGGAGCTGCGCGCGGAGTTCGCCGCCGGCCGCTTCACCCCCGGGATCGTGAAGGTGCTGGCGCGGGTGGGCGAGGAGCTGGAGCGCCACTTCCCGCGCCGGCCGGGGGAAGCGGACGTGAACGAGCTGCCCGACTCCGTGAGCCGCGATTAGGAGCGGGGCGGTAAGATGACGCACGAGGCCATGCCGGAACGCCGCCGCCGCGACCTGCTCACTCCGCTGATCGTCTCGCTCGCTCTCATCCTGCTGCTCGCGTTCTGGGTGTTCAAGCCCTTCATCCTGGTGTTCTCGGTCGCGGCCTGCGTGGCGCTGCTGCTCGCGCCGGCGCAGCGGCGGCTGGGCATGGCACTCGGCAACCGCCCGACGCTCGCCGCCGTCGTGCTGGTGCTGGTGACGACGGTCGTGATCCTGGTGCCGGTGCTCACCTCGCTCTTCCTGCTGGCGCGCCAGGCGGCGCTCTTCCTCGACTGGGTGAGGATTCAGCCCCTGCTCGGGCCCGACGAGATGCAGCGCTTCTGGAACGAGCTGCCGCGACGCTACCCGGGGCTCAGGAACTGGATCGCGTTCCTGCAGGCGCAGATCGCGCCGCTGCTCTCCGGCGGCCTGGCGCAGGTCGCCGGCGGAGCCAACGGGCTCCTGCAGAACGTGCTCGGCCGCGTCACCCACGCGGCCGTCGACCTGGGCCTCTTCCTGCTGATGCTGTTCTTCCTGCTTCGCGACGGAGGGCGGCTCAAGAAGGAGCTGCGGCCGATCTCGCCCTTCTCCGAGGAGCAGGAGCACCTGATCTTCGACCACCTCGAGCACACCATCAAGGGCGCGCTGCAGGCCGTGGTGGTGGTGCCGGTGGTGCAGGGGATCCTGGCCGGGATCGGCTTCTTCATGTTCGGCGTGCCGTCGCCGCTCGTCTGGGGCACGGCGGTGATCCTGGCCGCCACCGTGCCGCTGATCGGCTCGCCGCTCGGCTGGCTGCCGGCGTGCGCCTACCTGCTGGTCCAGGGCGCGACGGGGCCGGCAATCGGGCTGCTCGTCTACTGCACCGTCGTCGTGAGCGGCAGCGACAACGTGGTGAAGCCGCTGCTGCTGAGCGGCTCGGCGAAGATCCACCCGCTGCTCGGCTTCCTGTCGATCATCGGCGGTGTCCTCGCCTTCGGGGTCTTCGGCTTCCTGATCGGGCCGGTGGTCCTGTCGCTCGTGCTGTCGGCGATCCGGATCTACAGGCTCGACGTGTTGCGCGTGATGAGCGTGCAGACGAGCGCTTCCGGCGTCTCGTCCGAGGCGCGATCCACAACCGAGTCAGCGGCTTAGGCTTTGTTGCCGGGTCCCCGCGCACGTGATACGTTCTTAGGCCGTTGTCGTCGCGAACGGACCCGTCCGTGAAGCCTCCGGGCTCGAACGGGGACGATCGAGGCTATGCGAAGGGCCTGCGCGACGTGGCGCCTCTTCTGGGGCTCGGAACGACCCTGGCGGTCACCGTGCTCGCGGGACTGGGCGGGGGTTACTGGCTGGACGGTCGGCTACAAACCCGCCCCTGGTTCCTGCTCCTGGGGGGCACGCTCGGGCTGGCCGCGGGGCTGTACCACTTCTTGAAAACGGTAGCGGGACTGCAGAAGCGATGAGCCGAACGAAGTGAGCCTCTCCCGCTACGCGATCCTGGTCCTGTTCACCTCCGGCGCGACGCTCGCGGCCATCGGCCTCGTGGCTCCCGCCGACGTGCCGGTGCGCGCCGCGATCCTGTTCGGCGCGGCGCTCGCGACGCTCAACACGCTCACGGCGCACGCGCTCGTCGGCTGGTCCTTTGGCCGCTCGACGCCGGCGTTCTTCTCCGCCGTGCTGGGCGGCATGGTCGGCCGGATGGCGATCATGCTCGCGGCCGTCGTCGCCGGCGTGCTCGTCCTCGGCCTGCCGCGGCTGCCGCTCGTGATCGCGCTGCTCGGCTATTTCAGCCTGTTCCTCGTCATGGAGCTCACGGTGCAGCACCGCCACGCGCGGCGGCCGGCAGAGACGCGATGAGCGCGCTCGTCCTGGCGCTGCTGCTGCAGGGGACGCCGGCGCAGCCGGCGCCTTCGCCGAGCCCGGCGCTCGAGACGGCGACGCCCGCCCCGGAGCATCCGGCCGCCGAGCCGCCCATCGCCGAGCATCCCGCGCCCGCCGCCGCGAACGCGGCCCCCGCCGCCGAAGCCCACGCGCCCGAGGGCGAGGTCCACGGCGGCGGCGAGGCCGAGCACGCCGAGGGTCCGGCCGAGATCATCTTCCACCACGTGACCGACGGGCCCTACTGGGGCGGCCTCGTCAAGTCGAAGCACCTGCTGTACGTGTTCGTGGTGGCGTTCCTGGTGATCGCACTCGCGCAGCTCGCGGTGCGCAGCTACGACAAGGCCCGCGTGCCGAAAGGGCTCGGCGCCGGGGTCGAGAGCCTGGTCGTGTTCATCCGCGACGAGGTGGCCGAGCCCAACATCGGCCACAGCGACGGCCGGAAGTACACGCCGCTCTTGTGCAGCTTCTTCTTCTTCATCCTGGTGGCGGCGCTGCTCGGCCTGGTGCCGTTCACCGCCACCTCGACGGGCAACATCGCGGTGACGCTCGCGCTCGCCACCATCTCGTTCGCCGCCCAGCAGTGGGCCGGAATCTCGAAGTACGGGGTGTACGGGCACTTCCACAACATGGTGCCGCCGGGGATGCCGGTGCTGCTGCTGCCGATCATGATCCCGGTCGAGATCCTGGGCATGTTCACGAAGCCGTTCGCGCTCACGGTGCGGCTGTTTGCGAACATGCTGGCGGGCCACATGGTGATCACGACGCTCCTGCTGCTGATCTCGCTCATGGGTCAGCTGCACTGGCTGGCGGGTGTCGCGATGACGCCCGTCTCGCTCGTGCTGGCGGTCTTCATCATGCTGCTCGAGCTGCTCGTCGCCTTCATCCAGGCCTACATCTTCACGCTGCTCACCGCGATCTTCATCGGCATGTACGCGCACCCGGCGCACTAGCACGCGAACTCATGACTTCACCGGCTTAGGAGGAGAACCAGAATGGATCCCAAGGGACTGGCGTATCTCGGCGCGGGCATCGGTGCCGGCCTCGCGATCATCGGCGGCGGCGCCGGCATCGGCCGCCTGGCGGCGGCGGCGCTCGAGGGCATCGCGCGCCAGCCGAACGCGGTCGCCGACATCCGCGGCGCCATGATCGTCGCGGCGGGCCTGATCGAGGGCGCCACGTTCTTCGCGCTCATCGTCACGATCCTGCTCGCGATCAAGTAGGCGGCCATGGCAAGTCACGTCGCGGGCTTGCTCGCGGCGGCGGAGGGCGGCGCGGGCAGCAACATCATGAGCGTGGACACCACGCTCTTCGTCGCCACGCTCGTCGCCTTCGCCATCTTCGCGTGGATCCTGGGCAAGTTCGCCTGGGGGCCGCTGCTCAACATCGTCGACGAGCGCGAGAAGGCGATCCGCGAGCAGGTGGACTCCGCCGAGAAGGCCGCAGCCGACGCCAAGGCCTCGCTTCAGAAGCACCAGGAGCTGCTGCAGGGCGCCGGGCGCGAGCGCGACGAGATCCTGGCGCGGGCGGCGAAGGACGCCGAGTCCGTGCGCGGCGAGCTCCAGGCGAAGGCGCGCGCCGACGCCGACGCGATCCTGGCCCGCGCCCGCGAGCAGTTGCAGCGCGAGAAGGAGCAGGCGCTCGCAGAACTGCGCGGCCAGGTGGCCGACATCGCGGTCGAGGCCGCCGCGCGCATCGTCAAGTCGTCGTTGAGCCCGGAGGCGCAGCGCCAGCTCGTCGACGACTACATCAAGCAGCTCCCCGGCGCGTTCAAGGCTGGCCGGGCGTGAGCGAGATCGCCAGGATCTTCAAGGGGCTGCCCAAGCGCTTCAACAAGGCGAAGGTCAAGAAAGCGCGCAGCTACTACTTCTCGCTCGGCGACGAGGAGAAGTGGACCGTCCACCTCGCGAAGGGCAAGTGCACGGTCGAGCCGGGCAAGAACGGGGACGCCGACTGCTTCTTCAAGTCGTCTGCCGGTCTGTTCCTGGAGGTCTGGAACGGGAAGCACCAGCTCGGCGCGACCGACTTCCTGACGGGCAAGGTCAAGAGCAACAACCCGATGCTCCTCAAGGAGTTCGTGGCGGCGTTCCAGAAGTCGAAGTAGGCTTCCCCCCGACGTGACCCGCGCCTGGCTGGCCGTGCTCTTTGCCGTCTTGCAGGCGGGTGCTTCGGCCGCGGTTGCGCAGCAGGTGACGCTGCCCGTCGCACCGGCCCGCCCCGCCCCCGCAGCGCAGGAGCCGGCCCTGCCGCCGGCCGAGCCGGCCGCGCCCGAGCGCGCGGCCGGCCCCACTCCCGGCGCGCCGCTCATCAGCCTCGGCGCGGCCGTGCGCCTGGCGCTCGGCCAGGCCTTCACGCTCCTCGACTCCCAGGACGCCGTCGCCGCGTCGCGCTGGCGCGAGCGCACCGCCTTTTCCGACTTCCTCCCGGCCGTGACGCCGCTCTACCAGCGCGGCGAAGGCCGCAACGTCTTCGGCGCGGACCTGTCGCAAAAGCTGCCGTGGACGGGCGGCAGCCTCACGGCGAGCGGGCGCTACCTCACCGACCCGACGGCCGACGCGCCCTTCCCGCGCACGACCGACCTGCGCCTGCTGCTGACGCAGCCGCTCTTGCGCGGCGTGGGTCCGAACGCCAGCTTCTTCGAGCTCAGGAACGCCCGCCGCGCCGTGCAGGGCCAGGAGCGCAGCCTCGCGCTCGCGCGCCAGCGCACCGCGGTCGACGTGGCCTCGGCGTACTACGCGGTGATCGCCCAGCGCCAGCTGCTCGAGGTGGCCGGCCAGAGCCTCGAGCGCACCGAGGCGCTCCTGAAGTCCTCCGAGGCGCGGCTCGAGGTCGGCCTCGCGAGCAAGCTCGACGTGTTCCGCGCCGAGCTGCAGGCGGCGCAGGCGCGCGACGCGATGGTCCGCTCGCAGTCGGCGCTCGCGACCGCGCTCGAGCGCTTCCGCGCGCTCTTGGCGCTGCCGCCCGGCGACGCGGTCGAGCCCGAGGCGGTCGCGCTGCCGGACACGCAGGAGCTGTTCGAGCCCGTGGAGGCCCTGGTGAGACGCGCGCTCGACGCACGGCTCGAGCTGCTGGAGGCGCGCGACCGCGTGGACGACGCGCGCCGCAGCGCCTCGCTCGCGAAGCAGAACCTGCTGCCGCAGGTCGACCTGAACGTCGGCGTCACCCAGCTCGGCTTCGGCTCGTCGTTCGGCACCGCCTGGGGCGCGGGCGACCGCCAGGTGAACGTGTTCCTGAGCGCGTCGATCCCGCTGCCGCAGGCGAGCGAGCGTGCCACGCGCGCGGTCGCCGAGCTCGAGCTCGGCTCGCGCTCGCGCGGCGTGCGCCAGCGCGAGCTCGACGTCGAGCAGGAGGTGCGCCAGGCGCTGCGCGACCTCGAGCAGATCAAGAAGAGCGTCGAGCTGCAGAAGAAGGCCGTCGAGGTGGCCGACCAGCAGCGGCGCCTCGCGGTGCTCCGCTACCAGCGCGGGCTCGGCAGCAACTTCGACGTGGTGGACGCCGAGAGCAGCCTGGTCACGGCCAGGAGTGCGCTGGTGCAGCTGCTCACCAGCTACGCGGTGGCGCGGCTCGACTTGAAGCGCGTCACCGGTACACTGGACGTCGAAACGGAGTTCGCACCGTGACCGAAGCGCCGTCCGAGGCAAAGGCCGCCTTCGCTCCCGACTCTGCGCGCCGAGCGCTCGGCCGGGTCGTCGCCCTCGCGCGGCCTGCGGCCTCGTGGCTGCGCCGCGACCGCCGTCGGGCGGCCGGCGCGCTCGGGGGCGCGCTCGCGCTGCTGCTTCTCCTCGGCTGGGCGCTCGCGGGCGCGCGCTCCGACGCGCCGAGCGCCGAGGTGCGCGAGGGGCCGTTCCGCGTCTCGATCGTCGAGGCCGGCACGCTGCAGGCGGTGCGCTCGCTGACGTACGCGTCGACGATCCAGAGCAACCAGGCCAAGATCACGGCGCTGGCGCCGGAGGGCAAGCCGGTGCAGAAGGGCGACCTCTTGATCCTGTTCGACGCGGCGCCGTTCGAGGAGGAGATCCGCAAGAACCAGGCGCTCCTGTCGCAGGCGGAGGCCGAGCTCTCGAAGGCGCGCGAGGACCTGAAGCTGCAGGGGCTGCAAAACCGCGAGGAGCTGCTCGCGGCCGAGCTGCGGGTCGAGAAGAGCGATCTCGAGCTCAAGGACGTGCAGCAGGGCAAGGGCCGCGTGAAGGAGGACGAGACGCAGCAGGCGGTGGCGACCGCCGAGCGCGACCTGCAGAAGGCCGAGACGGCGCTGGCGGACCTCAAGCCGCTGCTGGCGGAGGGCTTCATCACGCGCACCGAGCTCGAGCGCGCCGAGCAGCAGGTGGCGAGCGCGCGCGAGGACCTGCAGCTCGCGAGGCGGCGCCGCGACGCGCTCCTGGGCTTCGGGCGGCCGCTCGAGCTGAGCCAGGCCCGCTCCGACGCCCAGTCGAGCCGCGAGACGCTGCGCCAGCTCGAAAGCGCGGCCTCCTACCGCGTCGCGCAGAAGCAGGCCGCGATCGTCGCGGCGCAGAGCCGGATCCAGGAGGCCTCGGCCCGCCTCGAGCTCGCGAAGCAGCAGCTCGCGCGCTGCGAGGTGCGCGCCGAGGTGCCCGGCATCGTGGTCTACAAGGACGTCTTCTTCGGCTCCGAGCAGAGGAAGCCCCAGGTGGGCGACCAGGTCTGGGCCAACCAGCCGCTCGTGATCCTGCCCGACGTCTCGAGGATGGAGGTCGAGACGCGCGTGCGCGAGACCGACGTGCACAAGGTCGAGCGCAACCAGAAAGTCTCCGTGCGGGTCGAGGCGTACCCCGACCTGCGCCTCACCGGCACCGTGTCGCTCGTGGGCACGCTGGCGCAGGAGGAGAAGGAGCGGCGCGGGACGAAGTTCTTCTCGGTGCGGGTCGCGATCAAGGAGAGCGAGCCGCGCCTGCGGCCGGGCATGACCGCGCGCGTCGAGATCGAGGTCGAGGAGCGCCGGCAGGCGCTCTTCGTGCCGCTCGAAGCGGTGTTCGAGCGCGACGGGCGCAGCGTCGTCTTCCTGCCCGGCCGCGCGCCCCGCCCGCGCGAGGTGGTGCTCGGTCCCTCGAACGCGGACTTCGTGGTGGTCGAGAAGGGCCTCGCGCGCGGCGAGCGCGTGCTGCTGCGCGACCCCGGCCGCGGCGCGCCGGACACGAGCGTTGCCCCCTGAAACCCGGGGGGGCCGGGGAGGCGCGGCGCACCCCCCCGATCAAGGAAACACCCCGCTCGTCGCGCTGCGCGACGTGGTGCGCGCCTACCCGCGCGGCGCCGCGCGAGTCCTGGCGCTCGCGGGCGTGAGCCTGGAGATCCGCGCCGGCGA
Organism: uncultured Acidobacteriota bacterium; assembly: GCA_963740655.1. Taxonomy (GTDB): domain Bacteria; phylum Acidobacteriota; class Vicinamibacteria; order Fen-336; family Fen-336; genus DATBSL01. Next base: position 334,446 of record CAVUFF010000003.1, on the reverse strand, counting down.
GAAGCTCGCGATCATGGGGCCGAGCGGCTCCGGCAAGACGACGCTGCTGTCGATCCTGGGCTGCCTCGACCGCCCGAGCGCGGGCGAGCACCTCTTCGAGGGGCAGCCGGTCGCGGCACTCGGCGACGACGCGCTGTCGCGCCTGCGCAACCGGGCCGTGGGCTTCGTGTTCCAGGCGTTCCACCTGATCCCGCAGCTGAGCGTGGTGGAGAACGTCGAGACGCCGCTCCTCTACGAGGGCGCGCCGCTCCACGAATGGCGGCCGCGCGCGCTCCGCGCGCTCGAGCGCGTGGGCCTCGGGCACCGCGCCGACCACCGGCCGTCCGAGCTCTCGGGCGGCGAGGCGCAGCGCGCCGCGATCGCGCGGGCGCTCGTCACGCAGCCGCGCCTGCTGCTGGCCGACGAGCCCACAGGCAACCTCGACACCCGTACGGGCGAGGAGATCGCCGCACTGCTCGATGCGCTCCACGCCCAGGGCGCGACGGTGGTGCTGGTCACGCACAACGAGGCGCTCGGGCGCGGCGCCGAGCGCGTCGTGCGCCTGCGCGACGGGCGCATCGAATCCGAGGAGCGACCGTGAGCCCGGCGGCGCTGGTGCTGCTGCGGCTCGGCGCGCGCAGCCTGCGACTGCACAAGCTGCGGTCGAGCCTCTCGATCCTGGGCGTGGTATTCGGCGTGGCGGCGGTCGTGGCGATGTCCTCGGTCGGCGAAGGCGCTCGTCGCGAGACGCTCGCGCAGATCGCGGCGCTCGGCATCGACACCGTGACGATCAAGCCGGCGCCCGTCGCCGCAGGCGAGCCCGCCGTCTCGCTGCCGCTCGCGGCCGCCGAGTCGCTCGCGCGCGTGGTTCCGGACCTGCGCGCGGTGGCGCCGCTGCGAGTGGCCGAGCTCGCCGCGGACGCCGCCGGCCGCACGAGCGCCGTGGTCGCGATCGGCACGACGCCCGGCTACTCCGAGGCGGCACGCCTCGAGCTCGCCGAGGGCCGCTTTCTCGCGGACCTCGACGTCACCGAGCGCAAGCGCGTGGCCGTGCTGGGCGCGTCTGTCGTGCGCGCGCTGTTTCCGCTGCAGAGCCCGCTCGGCGAGAGCCTGCGCCTGGGTGGCGACTGGTACCGGGTGGTGGGCACGCTCCAGGAGCGCGCGTCGCCGCGCGCACGGGGCGCCGCGATCCGCGCCCGCGACCTGAACCGTGCCGTGATCGTGCCGCTGCCCGCGCTCGACCGCGGCGGCGACAGCAAGGCCGCGGGCGTCGACGAGGTCGTGTTCCGCGCGGGGAGCGCCGAGTCGGTGGTCGCGTCGGCGGGCGTCGCGCAGGCGCTGGTGCGCCGCAGCACCGGGCGCGCGCCGGAGCTCGTCGTGCCGCGCGAGATCCTGCGCCAGCGCGAGCGCGCTCAGCGCGTCTTCGACGTCGTGACGGGCGCGGTCGCCGCGATCAGCCTGCTGGTGGGCGGGATAGGGATCATGAATATCATGCTCGCGAGCGTCGCCGAGCGCACGCGCGAGGTCGGCGTGCGCCGCGCGCTCGGGGCGCGCCGCCGCGACGTCGCTGCGCAGTTCCTGGTCGAGAGCTCGCTGCTCACCGCGACGGGAGGCGTCCTCGGCAGCGCGCTCGGACTGGTGGGGGCGGCTCTCATCCAGGCCTTCGCCGGCTGGCCGACGGCCGTCCACCCGTTGATGCTCGTGGTGGCGCTCGTGGTGGCGCTCGCCGTCGGGATCGGCTTCGGCTTCTATCCGGCCTGGCACGCCGCGGGCCTCGACCCGGTGGAAGCGTTGCGCAGGGAATAGACTCGGCCCAAGCCCAGGAGGTCCGTGATGCGATCGGCCCTGATCGTCGTGCTGCCCGCGGTCGTTTTCTTCCTCGCCGCCGCTCCGCCGCCTCCGACGCCGCGCCGTGCGCCGAAGCTGCCCGGCACGGTCGTCGACCTGACCCACCCGTTCGACAAGGACACGATCTACTGGCCGACGGCCGGCAGCTTCGTGCTCGAGTCGGTCGCGCACGGCGTGACCGACAAGGGCTACTTCTACGCCGCGAACCGCTTCTGCGCCGCCGAGCACGGCGGGACGCACCTGGACGCGCCGATCCACTTCTCCGAGACGGGCCGCGCCGCGGACGCGATTCCGGTCGAGCAGCTGATCGGCGTGGGCGTGCGCGTGGACGTGAGCGAGAGGTGCGCGAAGGACCGCGATTACCGCGTGAGCGTCGCCGACCTCACTGCGTGGGAGATCCGCAACGGCCCGATCCCGCAGGGCGCCATCGTGCTGCTCCAGACCGGCTGGTCCGCGCGCTGGAGCGAGCGCGCCGCGTACCTCGGCACCTCGCGCACCGGCCCCGAGGCCGTGCCCGAGCTCCACTTCCCGGGCCTCGATCCCGAAGCGGCGCGCTGGCTCGCGGAGTCGCGCAAGCCGAAGGCGATCGGCATCGACACCGCGAGCATCGACCACGGCCCGTCGCAGCTGTTCGAGAGCCACGTGGCCCTCTTCAAGGCCAACGTGCCCGCGCTCGAGAACGTCGCCGACCTGGAGAAGCTCCCGGTCAAGGACTTCGTGGTGGCCGCGCTGCCGATGAAGATCGCCGGCGGCAGCGGCGGCCCGCTGCGGATCGTCGCCTGGTGGTAGGTGTTTGTCACAAGCGACCGGCTCGGCACGGAGCCGGATTCACTTCGGCGCAGTGGCGGGGGGGTCTGGGGGGGGCGACGGAGCACCCCCCAGAACATCAAAGCGCCCGCAGCGTATGGGCCACGTTCGCGCGTGCGGCGCGGATCGCGGGCGGCAAGCCGCCGACCGCACCCATCACCAGTGCGAACAGCATGCCGAGCGCGAGCAGATCCGGCGTGATGCGGAAGGCGAACGCGAGGTGGGAGAAGGTCTGCCAGTTGATGGTGCCGGTGGTGAGGCCGTTCACGGGCAGCACCGCCACGCAGCCGACGAGACCGCCCACGAGCGCGATCAGCAGCGACTCGACGAAGAACGACAGCACGACCGCGCCGCCGCCGAAGCCGAGCGCGCGCAGCACGGCGATCTCGCGCGAGCGCTCGGAGACGGCCGAGTACATCGTGTTGAGCGCGCCGAAGACGGCGCCGAGCGCCATCACCGCCGCGACCAGCGTGCCGAGGACCGTGATGAGCGTCGTCACGACGACCGACTGCTTCTCGTAGTACTGGGGCTCGGGCGTCGCCTGCAGGTTGAGGCGCGGGTCGCCCTTGAGCGTCGCTTCGAAGGCGGGAAAGTCGTCCGCGGAGCGCAGCCGCACGGTCGCCGCCTGGAAGATGGAGGGTGGCCGCTGGTAGAAGCCGTTCAGGATCGCCGCATCGGCCCAGACCTCGGAGTCGAACGCGGTGCCCTTGCCGTCGAAGACGCCGACGATCTTCCAGGTGCCGGCACCGAGGCGCACGGTCGCGCCGAGGTCGAGCCCCTGGTAAGCGGAGCGTGCGCCCTTGCCCACCACCGCCTCGGCCAGGCCCGGAGTCAGGAAGCGGCCTTCGACCAGCTTGACGTTGTCGCGCACCGCGAGCACACGCGGGGAGACGCCGCGCACCTGGACGTTCGCCTCGCCGTCGCTGCCGCGCATGGCGATCGCGGCGATCACGACCACCTCGGGGCTGACGAGCGGGCCCTCGGCGCTGCGCGCGACCTGGGGTGCGTCCTCCAGGATCCGGACCTCGTTGAGCTGCAGCACGCTCGTCATCTCGTTGTCCGACCCGGAGCGCTGCACGATCGCGTTCTGTGGCTGGCCCGAGCTCGTGAGCGTGGCCTTGAAGCCGCGCGCGAGCGCGAGCATCGCGACGAAGACACCCACGGTGCCGGCGATCCCGAGCACGGCCACCACCGACGAGGTCCAGCGCTCCTTCGCGCTCAGCAGGTTGTATGAGACGGGGATCGCCACGCTCACACCCTCCGAAGGGCGTTGACCACCTGCAGCCGCATCGCCGAGATCGCCGGCAGCAGGCCTGCGAGCAGGCCGGTCGCGAGCGCCATCGCCACGCCGGCCGCGATCGACACGCCCGACAGGTAGGTCGGCAGGATCCCGCTCGTGATGTCCTTGCCGGCCACGATCGAGGCGAGCCACAAGCCGAGCGCACCGCCCATGGCTGCGATCAGCAGCGACTCGGCGAGCACCAGGCCGAGCACGAAGCGGTCCGAGTAGCCGACCGCCTTCAGCACGGCCAGTTCGGCCGTGCGCTCGCGCACGGCGATCGCCATCGTGTTGCCGGTCACCAGCAGCAGCGTGAAGAACACGATCGAGCCGATCGCCATGATCAGGAACTCGATGTTGCCCATCTGCTTCATGAACGAGGACGCGAAGGCGGACTCGGTCTGGGTGCGTGTCTCGCCGGAGGAGTTCGCGAACTCGCCGTCGATCGCCTTCGTGACGGCGAGCGCCCGGGCCGGATCGCTCACCCGCACGACGTACCAGCCCACGATCCCCTTCCAGTACTCGGGCGCCTTCTCGTAGAAGTACTTGTGCTGGAGCCAGAGCTGGCCCTCGTCGTCCGACGGCCGCGTGCCGTGGTAGATCGCGCGCACGTTGAAATCCCAGCTGCTGGCGCCCAGGTAGCCGGGCGCCTTGAGCGGGATGTGGTCGCCGATCTTCCAGCCGAAGCGCCGCGCGAGCTTCTGCCCGATCACGACACCCTGGCGGTCCGCCAGGAAGTCCTGCCACTGCGCCTCGGGCAGCTTGAACTCCGGGTACATGCGCAGCCAGTCCTCGGGGTCGATCACGAACTGCGCGAAGAAGTTCTTGGGGTCCTGGTAGATCCCGCCGAACCAGGTGGCGCTCGCGACGTCCTTCACGCCCGGGATGCGGCGGATCCGCTCCATGTAGGGCAGCGGCAGCGGCTGGATCAGACCGGTCCGCCCGACCACGACCAGGCGATCGGCGCCCGCGACGTCGATCCCCTGACGGAACCCCGCGCGCACCGCGGCCAGGAGGCCGAACAGGAACATCGCCACAGCGAACGACCCGATCGTGAGAACCGTGCGCATCTTCTTGCGCTTCAGGTTGGCGAAGAGCAGCGGCAGGTACTTCACGACGCCACCATGGCCTTGTGCTCGCCGGCTTCGACGAGCACGCCCTTCTCGAGGTGCAGCAGCGCGCTCGCGCGCTCGGCGGCACGCGGGTCGTGGGTCACCATCAGGATCGTCTTGCCGCGCTCGGTGACGAGCAGCGACAAGAGGTCGAGGATCTCGTCGGCACTCCTTCGGTCGAGGTCGCCGGTGGGCTCGTCGCACAGCAGGAAGGTGGGGTCGGCCACGATCGCGCGCGCGATCGCCACGCGCTGCTCCTGCCCACCCGAGAGCTGGCGCGGGAAGTGGTGCATGCGCTCCGAGAGCCCCACGATCCTGAGCGCCGCCTCGACGTGGCGGCGGCGCTCCGCCTTCGGCAGCGGCGTGAGCAGCAGCGGCAGCTCGACGTTTCGGTAGGCCGTCAGCACGGGGATCAGGTTGTAGGCCTGGAACACGAAGCCCACGTGGCGCGCGCGCCAGGCCGTGAGGCGCCGGCGCGACATCGCGGTGATCTCGTCGCCGGCGACGCTCACGGTGCCCGAGCTCGGAACGTCCAGGCCGCCCAGCAGGTTCAGGAGCGTCGTCTTGCCCGACCCGCTCGGGCCCATGAAGGCGATGAACTCGCCCGCGCCCACGTCCAGGTTGAGCCCCTGGAGGACGTGGATCTCCTCGCCCCCGCGCACGTAGCTCTTGTCGAGCCCGCGCACGCTGATGAGCGAGCCGCTGCTGCCGACGCCGTCGACTCGGACCATTTGGGAAAGCCCCCGCCTTTCAAGAACTAGCCTACGCGAGGTGGCCGCGGCCTGTTCCGCCAGATCGGTGAACGCACGCCCTCCACCGGTCGAGAACGGCGCAAAGAGCAACCCAAGGGGGTCTCGGGGGGATGGAATCCCCCAGAACAAGGAAGGGAGCAGCAGGCCTGGCCGCTCGTGTCCCTGGAACCATCGCGCTCGAGATACCGGGTTCACGGGCCCGTGGTGGCCCGGCTCGCTACGCCAGTGGATCCCGGAAGCGCTCGCAGAGGTCCACGAGCGTCTTGACGCCGAAGCCGATGGCGCCGGCGTCGAAGTACTTCCACTCCTTCTCCTTGAACATCGGGCCGGCGATGTCGAGGTGGGCCCAGGCAGCCCCCGAGGGCACGAACTCGCGCAGGAAGAGCCCGGCGGTGATGGCGCCGGCGAGCCCGCCGGCGGCGATGTTGTTGAGGTCGGCGTAGGGGGTCTTGAGCGAGTCCTTGTACTCCTCGACGAGCGGCAGCTCCCAGAAGGGCTCGCCGTGGTTCTCGCCGGAACGGATCACGCGCTTCACGAGCGCGGCGTCGGTCCCCATGACGCCCGCGACGCTCGGCCCGAGCGCGCGCACGACCGCGCCGGTGAGGGTCGCGATGTCGACGACGTGCGTCGCGCCCTCCTCGCCGGCGCGCGCGAGCCCGTCGGTCAGCACCAGCCGGCCCTCGGCGTCGGTGTTGTCGACCATCACCGACTTGCCGTTCTTCGCGACGAAGATGTCGCCGGGGCGCTGCGCGTTGGCGTCGGGCAGGTTCTCCGCGCAGCACAGCACGCCCAGCACCTTGACGTCGGGACGGATCTTGCCGAGCGCGCGCATCGCGTAGAGCACCGCGGCGGCGCCCGCCATGTCGCCCTTCATCTCCCACATCTTGTCGCTGGGCTTGATGCTGATGCCGCCCGAGTCGAAGGTGATGCCCTTGCCGACGAGCGCGATCGTCTCCTTCGACGACTTGCGCGGGATGTGGCGCAGCACCACCATCCGGCCCGGGTGCGGGCTGCCGGCGCCCACGTGCAGGATGCCCTGGTAGCCCTTGGCCTTGAGCGCGGCCGGGTCGAGCACCTCGACCTCGAGCTCGACCTCGCGAGCGACGTCGAAGGCCGTCTGCGCGATCACCTCGGGCGTCACGGCGGCGCCGGGCTCGTTGATCAGGTCGCGGGCGCGGTTGACGTTCTCGGACACCCACAGGTAGCGCGCGCGGCGCGCCTCGGCGTCCGCCTGGTGGTCGGGGTGGGCCAGGATCGTGAGCGAGGCCTCGCGCGAGAAGAAGTCGTCCTTCTCCTGGCGATAGCGGTCGAACACGTAGCTGCCGAGCGTCGCGCCCTCGACGGCCTTGCCCACGAGCGGAGCCGAGTCGCCGCCATTCAGCACGATGCCGACCTGCGGCATGTGGTAGTCGCGCGCCAGCCGCAGCGCGCGCGCCGTGAAGGTCTTGACGTTCTCCCACAGGTTGAAGCTCTTGATCTGCGGGCTCCAGTAGACGACCAGCGCCCTGGCCGGGGCTCCGTCGGGCAGGGTCGCGTAGTACTCGCGCTTCAGCTGCTTGTCGCGGAAGCCCGCGGCCGCGCGCTCGACGTGCGAGGCCACGAGCGCGTCGTCGACGGCGTGGAGCGTCGTGCCCTCGTCGAGCACCACGGCCAGCAGGTCGAACGAGCTGCGCGAGACGGGGGCGAAGGAGAGCTTGACGTTCATCGGCGGCGATTATACCGCCCCGCCGCGCGGCCGCCCGCCCGTCCCGCGCGCGAGGTCGCGCCGCCCGCGCCGCACCACGGCCCAGAGCGCGATCGCCAGCAGCACCACCGCCAGCACCACCGCGCCGACGAAGAGCATCACCGTCGAGAACAGGATGCTGCGCTCGTCCATCTGCGCGCCGAACTCGAGCCGCCCGCCGTCGAGCGCCGCCGCCGTGTCCTGGCGCCAGCCCAGGATGTTGCCGCGCTCGACGCCGTCCGCGGCGTTCCTGTGTCCGTAGACCTTGGCCGGGAGGTGGAAGCGGACCGCCATCTGGCCCTCGCGGTCGCGCTCGCCGCCCGCGAGCGCGTCGAGCGGCCGCTGCCAGCTGCCGTCGAGCAGCAGCCGCCCGCCCTCCCGGCGCACGCCCACGCGCAGATCCGGGAACGCGGGCGTGTAGGAGATGCGGTTCACGTCGCGGAAGTCCGCGGACACGAACAGGTAGCGCTGGCCGCGCCGCGTCGTGAGCGTGACGCGCGTGACCGAGAGGCCCGAGCGCTCGAATAGCTCGCGCGCCTTCTGCTTGAGCACCTCGGGGTCGCCCCGGGGATCGAGAGGCAGGCTCTTGAACGCGGTCCAAAGCGCCGGCCGCCCGGTGACGTTGACGGTGCCGGAGCCGTCGACGCGCAGCCAGATCTCGTGCTCGTACTCGTAGCTCACGCAGCCGCGGAGCGCGGTCGCGGCGAGAAGCAGGGCCACGAGACGCGAGAGCATGGCCGGGGGATTCTAGCCGACCCCCTGGAGGGTTGGACGAAGCACCGACCGCCGGACCAGAATCGCCGACGGATGCCCGCTTCGAACGCCGTCTACCTCGTCGACGGCACCGGCCAGTTCCACCGCGCGTTCCACGCGATCCGCGGCCTCGCCACCAGCAAGGGCCTGCCGACGAACGCGACCTACGGCTTCACCACCATGCTGCGCAAGCTGCTCGCGGACGAGAAGCCAGAGCACGTCGCCGTGGTGCTTCGATCCGCCCGGCAGGACGTTCCGCCACGAGGAGTTCTCCGCCTACAAGGCCAACCGCCCGCCGATGGACAGACGCGCTCGCGCGTGCAGCTGCCCTACATCCGGCGCGTGTGCGAGGCGCTTGCGCATGCCGGTCGTCGAGGTGGCGGGCTTCGAGGCCGACGACGTGATCGCGACGCTCGCGCGCCAGGCGCGTCGAGCGCGGGCTCGAGGTGGTCGTGGTCTCCGCGGACAAGGACCTGCTGCAGCTCGTCCAGGACAACGTGCGGGTGCTGAACCCGGGCCGCGAGGGCTGCGGGCGCGACGCGCTACGACCGCCGCATGGTCGAGGAGAAGTGGGGCGTGCCGCCCGAGCGCATCGTCGACGTGCTGGCGCTGGTCGGCGACTCGGTCGACAACGTCCCGGGCGTCGCCGGCATCGGCGACAAGGGAGCCCGCGACCTGGTGCGCGAGTTCGGCTCGCTCGAGGCCGTGCTCGAGAACGCCGACAAGGTGAAGCGCGCGGCATACCGCGAGGGGCTGAAGGCGCAGCGCGCCGAGGCGCTGCTCTCGAAGCAGCTCGTGACGCTGCGGCGCGACGTGCCGGTGGAGCTCGACCTCGAGGGGCTGCGGGCCGTCGGGCCCGACAACGCGGCCGCGCACGCGCTCTTCAAGGAGCTGGAGTTCCAGGCGCTGGCGCGCGAGTACGCGCCCGAGCTGCCGAACGAGACCGCCGAGCACCGGCTGGCCGCGACGCCGGCCGAGGTCGCGGCCGTGGTGGCCGACGCGCGCGCCGCCTCGCGGCTCGGGCTCGCCGTGGTGGTCACGAGCGAGCAGGCGATGCGCGCCCAGCCGCTCGGGCTGGCGCTGTCGTGGGCGGCCGGGCCGCTCGGCCTACGTGCCGCTCGGCCACTCGCGCGATCGAGCTGCCCGCAGGCGATCCCGCGCGCCGAGGCGGTCGCGCTGCTGCGGCCGCTGCTCGAGGACCCGGCCGTGGCGAAGGTCTCGGCGCACGCCAAGCGCGACACGCTGGTGCTCGAGCGGCTGGGTGTCACGCTGCGGGGCCTCGGCTTCGACGCGCTGCTCGCGCGCCTACCTGCTCGATCCCGGGCCGGCGCGCCTACGCGCTCGAGGACGTCGCGATGGAGCACCTCGGCGAGCGCCGGGCGCCGGGCACCGACGGCATCGCCGCCCCGGACGCGGCGGCCGATCCCACCGCGCGCGCCGCCGGCGCCGAGGCCGAGCTCGTGCTGCGGCTCGAGCCGCCGATGCGGCGAGCGCCTCGCGCGCGAGGGCCTGCTCGAGATCTTCGCAGTCGATGGAGCTGCCGCTCGTCGCGGTGCTCGCGGACATGGAGCGCGCGGGCGTGAAGATCGACACGGCGCTCCTCGCGCGACATGAGCCGGGACATGGAGCGTCCAGCTACAGGCGCTCACGACGCGAGATCCACCGCCTCGCCGAAGGGCGAGTTCAACATCAACTCGCCGATCCAGCTCCGCGAGATGCTGTTCGACCGTCTCGGGATGAAGAGCGGCAAGAAGACGGCCAAGACCCGCGCCGCCTCGACCGCGGAGGACGTGCTGGAGGAGCTCGCCCTCGTCCACGAGCTGCCGCGCAAGATCCTCGAGTACCGCTCCGTGCAGAAGCTGAAGTCGACCTACGTGGACGCGCTGCCGGCGCTGGTGAGCCCCGAGACCGGCCGCATCCACGCGACCTTCAACCAGACGGTGGCGGCGACTGGGCGGCTCTCCGCCACGGACCCGAACCTCCAGAACATCCCGATCCGGACCGCCGAGGGCCGCCGCATCCGCGAGGCTTTCGTGGCCGAGGCGGGCCACCTGCTGCTCTCCGCCGACTACAGCCAGATCGAGCTGCGCGTCCTCGCGCACCTGTCGGAGGACCCGACGCTCATCGACACCTTCCGGAAGGGCGAGGACGTCCACGACCGCACCTCGCGCGAGATCTTCGGTCGCGCTCTCGCCGATCCCGCCGGACGAGCAGCGCCGGATCTCGAAGATGGTCAACTACGCCCTCCTCTACGGGAAGACGCGCCTTCACCCTCGCCAAGGACATCGGCGTCTCGCGCGGTGGAGGCCGGCCCAGTTCATCGACGGCCTACTTCGCGCGCTACCCGAAGGTGCGCGGCTTCATCGACGAGACGATCGCGCGGGCGCGCGAGACGGGCAGGTGCGGACGCTCCTCGGGCCGGCTGCGGCGGCTGCCCGACCTGCGCTCGAAGAACTTCCCGGTGCGGATGGAGGCGGAGCGGCAGGCCATGAACACGCCGGTGCAGGGCTCGGCCGCCGACCTCATCAAGCGCGCCATGATCGACCTCCACCGCGGCGCTTCGCGAGCGCGGCCTGCGTTCCCGGCTCATCCTCCAGATCCACGACGAGCTCCTGCTCGAGGTGCCCGAGGCCGAGGCCGAGGCCGCCGCGCGCTCGTCAAGCAGGTGATGGAGGGCGCGCTCGAGCTCGTCGTGCCGCTCGTGGCCGACGCCCGTCTCGGCCGCAACTGGGCCGAGGTGCACTGAGCCGGTTTTGACCGACCCGTCCGCCGGGTGCTAAGAAGAAGATTGGGAGGTCGATAGGGTTGCCGCTCTACGAGTATCACTGCCCGAAGGACGGGACTTTCGAGCTGGTGAGGAAGTTCTCGGACCCGCCGCTCGAGGCCTGCCCCACCTGCGCCGGACCGATCGAGAAGCTCGTCTCCGCACCCGCGATCCAGTTCAAGGGCACGGGCTGGTACATCACCGACTACGCGCGCAAGTCCACGGGCGGCGAAGCGGCCGGCAACAAAGATGCCGGCAGCAAGGACCCCGGTAGCAAGGAGGCTGGCAGCAAGGAGGCTGGCAGCAAGGACAAAGGCACGTCTGGCTCGTCCGACACCTCGAAGGCGACCTCCTCGAGCTCTTCCACCAGCGAGAGCAAGACCGCGAGCTCCTCCAAGGACTCCCCAAAGAAGTAAGAGCGAACGCGAGCCGGCGTCAGCGCCGCTGCTTGACGCGGCTGGCCCAGAGCAGCGCGTGACGCTCGGCCACCAGCGCGGGCACGACGTGCCAGGGGAGCTTGAGTCCCCACGAGCGCACGGGATGCGATAAGAGCTGGCACACGCGCGTCTCGTGAACGAAGCGCGGCCGCCCGCAGGCAGAGCGAGCGTCCAGGCTAGCGCGGGAACCTCGAGCGTCTCCTGCCACCTGTTGCGGCGCGACTGGTCCGGAAACGGCTGGTACTCTCGCTCGGTGCCCGCGCCGTGCTCGCGTGGCAGGCTGGTTCGGATACCGACAGCGGTCGCGAACTCCATGGCATCGAACCCCTTCGGCTGTGTGTGAAGCAGCCGTCGGGATTCGTTTCAGCGCGGGGAGTCAGCGACCGTGTGGGCTGGCGGGCGTGACCGTGGTCCGGGTGGGCGCCGCCGCCTCCGCCCCCGCCGTCGGCCGATTCTCCTCCCACCAGGCGCGCGCGCGCGCCGGCGTCCAGGCTTCCGCGGTGACGCACTCGGCAAGCCGCTCCGCCAGCCACTCGGCGGACTGCGGGCGCTCGTCGGGGTCCTTGGCGAGGCAGGCGAGCACGACCGTCTCGAGCGCCGCGGGAATCTCGCGTCCCGTGCGCTCGGAGGGTGGCACGGGCCGCGTCTTGATGTGGTGCATCAGCACCTCGACTGGTGTTCGCCCGACGAAGACGCGCTCGCCCGTCAGCAGCCAGTAGGCGACGCAGCCGAGGCCGTAGAGGTCGACCCGCGCGTCGACCGGCACCCCGCCAAGCGCGGCCTCGGGCGCCATGTAGGCCGGCGTGCCGGTGATGGTGCCTTCCGACGTCAGGCGGTCGTCGTTGCCCATGCTCCAGGCGGTCTTGACGAGCCCGAAGTCGAGCACCTTGACGAAATCCCACTTGAGCCCCCAGTGGCAGGTGAGGATGTTCGAGGGCTTCACGTCGCGGTGGACGAGGCCCGTCGCGTGCGCTTCCGCCAGCGAGTCGCAGGCCTGGATCAGGATGTGGATCGCGCGCTCGGGCGGCACCGGTCCGTAGCGGCGCACCAGCGTCTCGAGGTCGAGCCCGTCGAGCAGCTCCATCACGTAGTAGAAGGCGCCCTCCGGTGTCACGCCGAAGTCGTGGAGCGAGATCGTGTGCGAGGAGTGGAGCGCCGAGGTCGCCTCGGCCTCGCGCTGGAAGCGGGCGACGAGCGAGGCCGCCTCGACGGGCGATTTCACGCCGAGCAGCTCGGGCCGGATCAGCTTCACCGCGACCGGCCGCGCCAGCATGCGGTGGCGGGCGCGCCAGATCTCGCCCATGCCGCCGTGGTCGAGCTTCTCCTCCAGGTGGTAGCAGCCGAGCTCCTGCAGCCCGCGGATCACACCCGTCGCGAACATTGCCACCGCGGCGGCGATGTAGCCGTCGAGCGAGTTGAGCACCAGCACGTGGAGTGGCGCCGGCGCGTTACCGAGCGCCAGGCCGACGAAATAGCCGAGCGGCCAGGTGGTGGCGGACACGACGCCCGCGACGAACGCCCAGCGCGGCGAGGCCGGGACGAAGACCGGGAAGATCACGATCCACACGCAGAGCCACGAGACCGTGACCATCGTCACCGCGTTGCCCATCGGCTCCATGTGGTCGCTCAGCGAGGTGGCGAGAGCCACCAGCACCTCGTAGGCGAGACTCGCGCGCAGCAGCCGCGCCGGCGTGAGCCGGCCGGAGTGGGCGAGCCACGCCACCACGGCCGAGGCCCCGACCATGCTGGCGGCGATCACGTTCTGCAATGCGAGCCGCGAGGGCGTGTGCCAACCCGAGGCCTGGATCAGGTTGACGTACACGATGCTGCCGGCGAAGAAGAGCGCTACCCCGACCGCGGCGAGGCGGAGCCGCTGCGCGGCCTGCCGCAGCAGCTCGGCCGGCATCGCCCAGGTAGGCGCGACGAGCCCCGAGCCCACCGGGCTCAGCGTCCGAGCCCGTGCCCCCGGGCGAGCAACCTGCCCCGAGCCCGCTTCGCGCAGTGGGTCGAAGGCGGCCTCGGTCGGGATCTCGTCCTGCGAGAGCGCTTGCGACAGCAGGCAGGTCGAGCAGAGGTCTTCGACGGCGGCCGCGCCCGCGAGCAGCGCCCCGCACTGCGGGCAGCGCCGGGCCCCGACCACCGCCGTCATGTCGTTCCTTCCTCCCTCACGTGTCGCTCCGCAGCGTGTCGAGCATCCAGCGGATCTCGCCCTCGACCTCCGCGGGATCCGTGAGCGTGCTGGCGACCTCCTCGCGCAGCAGCTCGGCGAAGCGCCGGCGCAGACGGTGCACGGCCACGCGCACCGTCGACTCGCTGAGCCCGAGCTCGGGCGCAAGCCCGGCGTAGTCGCCCGGCGCGCCCTCGCCGGTGAGGAAGGACTTGAGCCGCTCGAAGCGGGCCCGCGTGCCGGAGGCCGACTGCTCCGCACGCAGGCGCTCGAGGCAGCGGGCGATGAGTGCCGCCGTCCACTGCCGCTCGAAGATCGCCTCGGGCGTCAGGCGGTCGACCGGCTCGAGCCGCAGCCGCTCCTCGGCGCTCGCGGCGTCGAGCGAGAGGTGACGCACGCCGCCGCCCCGCTTCTTCGCCTGCCCGCGGTCCCACTCGTTGGCCAGGAAGTGCGTGACCGAGGTGAGCAGGAACGTCCGGAAGCGGCCGACGTCCGGGCGGAAGGCGTTCACATAGCCCTTCTCGAAGAAGCGCGCGAAGTAGGCCTGCGTCAGGTCCTCGGCGTCTTCGGGAGCGCGGCCGCGCCGGCGAATGAAGGCGTAGACCGGAGGCCAGTAGCTCGTGCACAGGCTCGCGAGCGCTTCGCGCGCCGGCGTCGCCTGGCCGCCCCTGGCCTGCAGGATCAGGCTCCAGTTCGTGGTCTCGAACCGCACGGGCGCCTCCTCCACGAGCCGTAGCCCGCAGCAGGACGCAGTGATGTTAGGTCAAAGGGGCCTCGAATGCCCGCCTAAGTGACGGAGCAGCGGCCTAACAGGAACTGGCTGCGAGCGAAGCGGGATTCACTCCCGCGTAGCGAGCGGGGGGTATGGGGGGTGCGGCGCAGCACCCCCCATCAAAGAGAAAGCGACTTCAGGTACTCGCGGAACGGCCCGCCCAGGTCGTCGCGCTTGAGCGCGAACTCCACGGTCGCCTTCAGGAAGCCGAGCTTGTTGCCGGCGTCGTGGCGCGTGCCCTCGAAGCGGTAGCCGTAGAGCGGGCGCGCGTCGGCGAGCCGGCGCAGGCCGTCGGTCAGCTGGATCTCGCCGCCCGTGCCGCGCTCGGTGCGCTCGATCTCGTCGAAGATGTCCGGCGTGAGGAGGTAGCGGCCGATGATCGCGAGGTCGCTCGGCGCCTCCTCGGCCTTCGGCTTCTCGACCATGTTCTTCACGCGGTAGAGCCGCCCGCTGTCGCCCTCGGGCGACCCGTCGATCACGCCGTAGGCCGAGATCTCCGAGCGGGGAACCTGCTGGACCGCCACCACCGGTCCGCCGTAGCTCTCGAAGACGTTCATCATCTGCTTCATGCAGGGGACCGGCGCGTCGATGATGTCGTCGCCGAGCATGACCGCGAAGGGCTCGTCGCCCACGAGGTCGCGCGCCTGCAGCACCGCGTGGCCGAGCCCGAGCTGCTCGCCCTGGCGCACGTAAGAGACGTTGATCATGCTCGAGATCGCGCGCACCTGCTCGAGCTGGTCGGTCTGGCCGCGCGCTTCGAGGTGGCGCTCGAGGTCGTAAGAGACGTCGAAGTGGTCCTCGATCGCGTTCTTACCCTTGCCGGTCACGATGATGATCGAGGTCAGGCCCGAGGCGACCGCCTCCTCGATCACGTACTGGATGATCGGCTTGTCGACGAGCGGCAGCATCTCCTTCGGCTGCGCCTTGGTGGCGGGCAGGAAGCGAGTGCCGAGCCCGGCCGCCGGGAACACGGCCTTGCGGATCTTGCGGAGGGCGGACATCTGGTCGGATCGTACCACGCGGGTCCGGAGCGCCCGGTAGCGGCGTGTTATCCTGCGCGGTCATGCTGGACCTGAAGTTCGTGGTCGAGAACAAGGACGCCGTGCTCGGAGCGCTCGCCGCGCGCGGGCAGAGCCTCGAGGCGATCCAGGCTTTCCCCGGTCTCGAGGGCGTCGAACCGTGGTCGCTCGACGGCGAGCGCCGCGCCCTCATCCAGGAGACCGAGGAGCTGCGCCACAGGCAGCGCACGGTCGGCGAGGAGATCGCGCGCCGCGGCAAGGCCCAGGCGGACGCCTCGGCGCTCAAGGCCGAGATGAAGGGCGTCGCCGAGCGCATCAAGCAGGGGGAAGCCCGGCTCGAGGAAGTGAAGGCCGGGGTCGAGCGCTTCTTGATGGTGGTGCCGAACCTGCCCGACGCGACCGTCCCGGTCGGCAAGGACGCGGCGGACAACCGGGAGGTGCGCAAGATCGGCGAGCCGCGCGCCTTCGACTTCACGCCGAAAGACCACATAGCACTCGGCAGCGAGCTCGGGATCCTCGACTTCGAGCGCGCCGCGCGGATCTCCGGCGCGCGCTTCGCCGTCTACTGGGGGGCGGGCGCCCGGCTCGAGCGCGCGCTCGTCCAGCTCATGCTCGACCTCCACACCTCACGCGGCTACACCGAGGTGATTCCGCCGTACCTGGTCACCGCGGAGACGCTCACGGGCACGGGGCAGCTGCCCAAGTTCGAGGGCGACCTCTTCAAGACCTCGACCGGCGACCGCGACCTCTACCTGATCCCGACCGCCGAGGTTCCGCTCACGAACCTCCACCGCGAGGAGATCCTCGAGGCGGCCGAGCTGCCGAGGCGCTACGTCGCCTTCACGCCCTGCTTCCGCTCCGAGGCGGGCTCCTACGGCAAGGACGTGCGCGGCCTCATCCGCCAGCACCAGTTCCACAAGGTCGAGCTCGTCAAGCTCACGGCGCCGGAGACGTCGATGGCGGAGCTCGAGACGTTGACCGCCGACGCCGAGGAGGTGCTGAAGCGGCTCGGCCTGCCGTACCGCGTGGTGGTGCTCTCGACGGGCGACATGGGCTTCTCCGCGGCGAAGACCTACGACATCGAGGTCTGGCTGCCCGGCCAGCAGGCGTACCGCGAGATCTCGTCCTGCTCCAACTGCACCGACTTCCAGGCGCGCCGCGCGGGCCTGCGCTACCGCCCCGAGCCGGGCGCCAAGCCCCGCTTCCTGCACACGCTCAACGGCAGCGGGCTCGCGGTCGGGCGTACGCTCGTGGCGGTGCTCGAGAACTACCAGCAGCAGGACGGGTCGGTGGTCGTGCCCGAGGCGCTGCGCCCGTACATGGGCGGCCTCGAGCGCATCACGAAGCGCTAGCCGCCGCCGCCAGCCTGGCGGCTCCGTTCAAGGAGCGACCTTGACCTGCGCCGTCTGGGAGTAGGTGTTGTCGTCGCTGTCCTTGAACGAGAACCCGACCGTTACGAGCGCCTCGCGCCCGGTGTTCGGGAGGTCGTACCAGACGTCGAATCCCACCGAGGCCGAGCCCTTGGCGTTGATGTGGTTCGTTGGCGCCGACGAGTTGAACTTGTAGTAGACCTGGTCGCCGCCCGACGGCTGGATCACGATCCCGCCGGTCGCCTGCTGGACGGTGAGGTTGATGGCCGTGATGTCGAGCGCCAGCCCTCCCGTCTCCTGGATCGTCAGCGTGAAGTTGGTCCGGTAGTCGTACTCATAGAGCGAGACGGTGGAGTCGGCGTTCGTCACCTTGTACTGGACTCCGGTCGGACCGCTGGCATTCGCGGGGTTGGGGTTCGAGGTGATCGTCACCGAAAGCGTCGGGCTGGAGGACGTCGGCGCGCTGCACGCCGGGACAAGGCTGGCGGCGACGAGCAGGACGGCGCGTGCGGCTCTTCTCATTACGGTCATCTCCTCGGTTTTCAGAAGGTCGTCCCGACCGCGAACTTGAAGGCCGTCGCCGGCTGGTAGAAGTCGCGGTTGGGGTTCCACGCGTAGATCAGGCGGAAGGGCACGTTGAGCACGGGCATCGTGAAGCGGGCCTCGACGCCGGTGGACGTGCTCACGGTCTTCCAGTAGAAGCTCTGCCCCGGGGCGTAGGCCTCCCCGGCGTCGAAGAACAGCAGCAGGCGCAGCGGGCCGAAGACGTCGAAGTAGTACTCGGCGTTGAAGAGCACGAACTTGTCGCCGCCCACCGAAGTGCGATTGGCCGCGTCGTAGGGGGCCACGCTGCGCACGTTGTAGCCGCGGATCTGGGTCTCGCCGCCGAGGAAGTAGCGCTGGTAATACGGGATCTCGGTGGTCTCCGCGAAGGGGTGGATGAGCCCGAGCTGGCCTCGGACGCCGAGCGCCATCCGGCGGCGCACCGGGTGGTAGAAGATGCTCTCGAGCGTGGGCCGGATGTAGTTCACAGTGCCCTGGAACGGTCCGCCGATGACCGAGACGCTCGCCGTGTGGCGCGAGCCGCTCCGCGGCATGTACGGGTTGTCCACGGTGTTGCGCACGTAGGAGGGGCTGACGCCGCTCTCCCGCCGCCGCCCGTCCGCGCCGATGTACGAAGGATCGATGATCGGCAGCGTCGTTCCTGTCTGCTGGCTCGCCCGTTGCAGCGCGTCGAGCGTGGCCTGATCGACGTCGTAGATGTCGATGATCTGGTACGAGTAGCCCATGAACAGGCGTGAGAATTTCCCGACCGCCCGCCCGCCCGTCAGGCTGAGCCCCTGCGTCTGCTGCCCGTATCCCACGGTCGTGCCGTACGAGAGATAAGTGATGCGGTTCAGGAACACGTTGAAGCCGGCCGTGATCGGGCGGTCGAACAGGTAGGGCTCCGAGATGTTGAGCGAATAGTTCTTGGTGCGACTGCCGGTCTGGACGGCGAGTCCGACGGTCTCGCCCGCGCCGAGGAAGTTGGTGGTCGAGAACGAGGCGTTCAGGAACGCGCCCTCGTAGCCCGAGACGCCGCCGCCGAAGGTGAACTGGTTGCGGTTCTGCTCCTGGACCTTGAAGGTCACGTCGACCTTGTTGTCGGCTTCCTGGCTCGGCTGGATGTCGGGCGCGCTCTCCATCGCCTTGAAGTAGCCGAGCTGGTTGACGCGCTTGATCGACATCTTGAGCGCCTCGGTGTTGAAGACGTCGCCCTCGTTCATGTAGATCTCGCGCCTTATCACCTTGTCGCGCGTCGAGTCGTTGCCGGTGAAGTTGAGCTTGCCGAGGAAGTACTGCTTGTCCTCCTCCATCTTCACCGTGACGTCCACCACCTTGCGCTCGGCGTCGGGCTTGCGCTCGGTGCCGCCCGTCCACTGGAAGTAGCCGAGCGAACCGTAGATGTCGCGCAGCTTCTCGTACGCCTTCTTGAAGCGCGAGTCGTTGTAGACGTCGCCCTCGCCCATCTTGAACAGCGCCCGCACGAAGGGTTCCTTGAGCACCGTGAGCCCCTCGAACTTGAGCGTGCCCATCTTGTACTGCGCGCCCTCCGTGATCGGGATCTCGAGCTTCATGTTCTTGGCGGGCTTCTTCTTGCTGGCGCCGGGCTTGTCGGTGTAGGTGATGCGCGGCTGGCCGACGCGCGCGGTCACGTAGCCGTGGTTCAGGTAGTAGTCCTCGATCCGGCCGCGGTCGCCGCGCGGGTCCTCCTGGCCGCCCAGCCACTTGTCCTCGGTGTAGGTGGTCTTGCCGCCGAGCCAGCTCAGGTTGAAGAAGCCGGGCTGCATGATCTTCTTCATCTTCCCGCGCAGCGTCCCGTCGCTGAACACCTCGTTGCCGTCGAAGACGATCTCCTTCACCTTCGCCTTGGGGCCCTCGTCGATCACGAACGACAGCTGCTGGCCGGAGGCGCCCACGTTCTTCGCCTCGTGCTTGACGGTGGCGAAGGGCCGCCCCTTCGCCGCCAGCATCTCCTTGATGATCGACTCCACCTTGCGCGCCTTGGCGGGGTCGTAGAAGGTGTCGATCTTGACCTGCGCGTCCTTCTTCTTGAGCTCGTCCTCGATCGTGCTGGTGGTGAGCTCCTTGGTGCCGCGGTAGTCCACGATCTGGATCCGGCGCCGCTCGGTGACCACGAAGCTCACGACCTTGCCGTTCGGTCCGTCGACGGCCTCGATCCGCAGGTCGTCGAGGAAGCCCGTGTCCCAGAGCCGCTTGAAGTCCTCGCGCAGCTTGCGCTCGTCGAAGGCGTCGCCCGGCTTCGTCGGCGATGTAGAACTGCAGCGTCTCGCGCTGCAGGAACTGGTTGTTCAGGATCTCGATGCGGTCGATGCGCGGCACAGCCGCTGCGGGAGGCTCCTGCTGTACGAACGGAAAGAGCGGGACGAGCGCCGCGAGCGCGTGGGCACGAATCACGGCTGAGCGGTGTCGATCCATCGGTCTTTCGGTCACACGTACGAGTCCAGCAGTGTGGCTGCGGTCGCCGCATCGATGCCTTAAGGATCGGTAAGCCGCACGCAAATCCTGTAAGTCGCCGCCAGGGATGACCTCCGGATTGCATCCCTTACAGAACCTTTTCGTTGTCATGAAGACACGCGTGTCCCGGCCACCGAGGATGCGCACGAACCACGACGGAGGCCCATGACACTTCGAGCCAGCTGTGCAGCCGGACTCTCACTCGCCATCGGCTTGTGTTCCTGTTGGCCGGAGGCGCTGAGGGCGAACGACCGGAAGGCGGCGACCGAGACTGACCTTTCAGGCCGCTTCGCCTTGAACAAGGAGCTGAGCGACGACGCGCGGCAGAAGATGCGCGAGGCAGCGGAGAGGGGGGCACGATCCTTGCCGCCGGGAGGGGGGCCGCCCGGCGCGAGGCGCGGCCCGAGTGGCGGCCCCGGCGACCCGCCGGGCGGGGCTCCCGACTCGTCGCCCGAGGCGATGCGCTCGCTGCTCGAGCCGGCCGAGGAGATCGTCGTCACCCAGTCGGCGTCCGAGATCGCGATTGAGGAGGCGTTCGGTCGCTCGAGGCGCCTGCACCCTGACGGAAGGACGTACAAGACCGACAACGGAAACGGCGAGGTCAAGACCTACTGGAAGGACGGCAAGCTGCGCGTCGAAACGCGCGGCGCGAGCGGCGCGAGCGTGAGCGAGAGCTGGGAGCGCGTGCCCGACAGAAGCCGCCTGATCCTGATGGTTCGGATCGAGGGCGGCCCCGCGGGCAAGCTCGAGCTCAAGCGCATCTACGACCGTGCCGCGGCGGCAGCGACCCCGCCGCGCTGAGCCGGCTCGTCCTGCTAGCGCAGCCGAGGGATCGCGAGCGCTCCCGCCGCCGCCGCCGCGACAGCTGATCCGGCGTCGAGCATGCCCGCCCCGCAGGTCGTTGTAGTGCAGTAGCACTCCTGCTGGTCGACCGGCCGGCCGACGAGGCTGTATTGCGGCGGAGTGCACGGCGGCGCTCCGCTGCGGGAGGCGATGCTTCCGATTGGCGGGAACGAGCGCGCCGTGGCCTGGAGCAGCTCCTTGACCTGCTGCGGCGTGATCGTGGGGCCGACCGACAGCGTCAGCGCGGCGACCGCGGCGACCAGCGGCGCCGAAAAGCTCGTCCCGACCGATACGTTGTAGCTGTCGGTATAGGCCGGTCCGACAGGCCCGGTCTGGCCCGAATCCGTGGTCGTGAGCATGGGATACAGACACGGAGAGCCCGCGTCCGTGTCGACGCAGTTGCCTCCGGGAGCGCTGATCGCCACCTCGGGGCCCAGAGCGGAGAAGCCGACCTTGGTGCCGGCGTGACGCAGCCCCGCGACCGCGACCACGCCAGCGCAGTTGGCCGGCTGGGCGACGGCGTGCCCCGAGTTCCCGGCGGCGACCACGATCAGCGAGCCCACGGCCGTGATCTCGTCGACAGCCTGCTGATACGCGGCCGAACACGCCCCGATGCCGCCGAGGCTGAGGTTGATCACGCGCGCCGGGTACGGGTTGGCGGGCGTGCCGGGCACGGAGAGGCCCGCGGCCCAGCGCATCCCCGCGATGATGTCCGAGTCGTAGCCGCCGCACTTGCCGAGAACCCGCACGGGCAGCACCCGGACGCCGGGCGCCGCGCCGGCCATGCCGATGCCGTTGTTGGTCAGCGCGGCGATCAGGCCGGACAGCTGGGTGCCGTGCCACGAGCTCCTCTCCGGGGACGTCGCGCACCGGAACAGCGAGCTGCCGGGCTCCGACATCTCCGCCCGCGTCACCCAGTCGCCCGGGTCGGACGCGTCCGCGTCGCGGCCGTCGCCGTCGTTGGCGGCGGCTAAGTCGCTCACCATGTCGTAGCCAGGCAGCAGGTGGCCTCCGCCCGCCACCGGCAGCAGGTCGGGGTGCTCGAAGCGCACGCCGGTGTCGACGACGGCGACCACGATCTTCCGGCTGCCGGCCGTCACGGCCCAGGCCTGCTCGATGTCGAGCGACGACAGGACCTCGCCCGACGGCGCACGCAGGTACCACTGCCCGGTGGCTGGACCGTTGCCGGGCACGCCGGCCGCGTAGAGGGGGTCGCCCGGGACGGTCACGATCCGGCGGCGCTCGTCGGGCACGGCATACTCGACGTCGCTCTCCTGCGCGAGGCGCTCTGCCAGCTCGGCCGACGTGACACCGGCGGCGAAGGTTACCTGCGACCGATCCGACACGGCGACGCCGGCGCTCATCGGCAGCGCGAGCCGCTGCCCCAGCGCCGCCGCGCGGGCCGCCGGCACGGAGGCGGCGGAGACGCCGCTCTCGCCGAGCAGCGGAGAGTCCGCCCTGAACCTCACGATCACCCGCGCGGTCCTGGCGCCGTCGTCGGTGAAGGTGCCCTGCGCCCAGCCCGGCGTCGTGCGCGGCCCGAGAAGCGCGGCCAGAAGCGACAAGGCTGGAAGACGCTTGAAGGTCCTCATGCCGGCCGCCACGATGCGGGCGCGCCGGGCTCGGAGTCCTTAAGGCCGTGCAACGTCCCGGCAAGAGCATGTGAGTCTCGGCAACAGCTTGTCCGTGTCGGCCGCCTCCGAGTGGGTCGGACGCGCAATGCGCTCGCGGTTCGCGCGGGCTCCGTGCGCACACTCGAGCGCTTTGCAGTGCTTACAACGGGTTTGCGTCGCCATGAAGACTGCACGCGCCGGACTCGCTAGCTTGCGAGCGACGCCATGGCCAGCATCATGCTCGTGGACGGCGACGCGCGTCGGCGGCTCGACGTCTGGGACCGCCTCGTGGAGGAAGGCCACCGCGTCGAGACGGCGGCCCTCGGCGCCGAGGCGGTGAGTCGGGTGCTCGAGGGGGGAATCTGCCTCGTGCTGCTCGACGTCGCGCTCGCGGACCGCGACGGCCTCTCCGTCTGCGAGGAGCTCCGCCGGTGCGGCTACACCGGGACGCTGATCCTGCTGGCGGACCCCGAGCGCGACCGCGCGCTCGGCCTTCGCGCTGGAGCGGACGACGTCCTCACGCGGCCCTTTCAGCTGGTCGAGCTCTGCGCCCGGATCGAGGCCTGCCTGCGGCGCCGGCCCGCACACATCGCCCCCGCGGGTCCGACGCTGCGCTTCGGCGACGTCGAGGTGGACCTGTGCGACGCGCGCGTCGCGAAGGCTGGACGGCCCGTCCCGTTGTCTCCGCGCGAGTTTCGGCTCCTGCGCTGCCTGGTCGAGCGCGCGGGTAGGCCCGTCAGCCGTTTCGAGCTGCTCGACTGCGCTTGGGGAGAGGATGCGACGCCGAGCCCGCAAACGGTGGACGTCCACATCGCGTGGCTGCGCCGCAAGCTCGAGACGGACCCGCAGCGGCCGG
Source organism: uncultured Acidobacteriota bacterium (assembly GCA_963740655.1). Classification (GTDB taxonomy): domain Bacteria; phylum Acidobacteriota; class Vicinamibacteria; order Fen-336; family Fen-336; genus DATBSL01. Next base: position 311,334 of record CAVUFF010000003.1, on the reverse strand, counting down.
TCCTGATCCGCACGATTCACGGGACCGGCTACGTGCTCAGCGATCCCGGCGCGGGATAGGGACGATCGGGCGCAAGCCCTTCGCGAGCGGCTCGAAGCCGGCCTCGCCGAGCGCGGGGAGCGTCTGCACGAGGCCCTTCTCGCGCGCGAGGGCCTCGAGCGCGTCGAGCTCCGTCGGCAGGAAGGCGGTGAAGTTCAGGACGCCCTCGTCCGTCACCACGACCGTGTCCTCGTAGCGGAAGTAGAGCTTCTCCTCGGGCACCCAGAGCTGCGGGTCGATCGAGAACACCTGGCCGGGCTTCAGCAGCTCGCGGTAGCTGCCGACGTCGTGGACGGCCATCCCGACGGTGTGCGAGAAGACGCCGCCGCCCGTCTCGACGAGCTTGCGGGCCGCCGCCTCGTAGACGGGCTTCGAGAACCGAGTGCGCGCGAAATTGGCGTCCATCGCCTGCTTCGCCTCGGCGCGGACCTGGTCGGCCGACACACCGGGGCGGATCCGCGTCATCACGGCGTTCCGGTAGTCGAGCACGAACTGCAGGAGCTCGCGCTGGGCCGGCCGGTAGCGGCCGTCGACCGGCCACATGCGGCCGATGTCGCTCACGTAGTAGCGGTAGTCGGGCGCGTAGTCCATCAGCACGAGGTCGCCCGCCTCGAGCTTCCTGTCGTTCCTGTAGTAGTGCGCGTTCCAGATGTTGTCGGTGCCCGAGGCGGTGATCGAGCGGTAGGCGTCGAGGCGCGCGCCGTTCAGCAGGAACACGTAGCGGCAGGCGGCCTCGAGCTGGTACTCGTAGACGCCGGGCTCGGTGCTGCGCGCGGCCTCCATCACGCCGAGCCCCGCGAGCTGCGAGGCGCGTCTCACGAGTGCTATCTCGCGCGGGCTCTTGACGCTCCGGAGCTCGTCCAGGACGGGCGTGAGGTCGCGGAGCTCCGCGCGCGGGTGGCGTGTACGCAGCAGCTCGGCGAAGCGCCGTTCGCGCGGCAGCCGGGCGTCCCAGGAGTCGTTGGCGACCGCCGCGTCGCGCGCCTGGAGCTCGTAGCGGCTCTCGGCGTGGCCCTCGGCGGGCGCGCTCTCGGCGTAGATCGCGACCGGCGGGCCGTCGCCGACCGGCCAGCGCGCGTCCATCGCCTCGGTCGAGAGCACCTCGTCGGCGCCGGTGAGCCGCTGCGCGAGCTCCGCGTCCGCGGCCGAGAGCACCTTGCCTTCCGAGCGCTCGAGCCTCTCGTTGCGCGGAGGCAGGTAGAGCGCGACCTTGCGCGTCCGGCCGTCCAGCCGCAGGTACGCGTGCGGCGTCTCGATGCCCGCCAGGTAGTAGAGCGAGTTCGTCTGCCGCGGCAGCTGGAAGCCGCTCGTGAGCGGCACCCCCTGGACCACCGCGACCGCCTCGGACCCGATCTTGTCGAGGACCGCGGCCCAGCGCGCCTTGAACTCCTCGGGCGGGAAGTCCGACTGGTGGTGCTGTCCGCTCGCGCGCGGCGCCGCGGCGAGGAGCAGCAGCGCGACGAGCGGCGCCGACGAGGCGCGCGTCACGGGCGGTCCTTGTAGCGGTCGTACAGCCGCGTGTGCCGCGTCTCGAGCGGCTGCGCCACGCCCTGGATGAAGACGTGCGTCACCTCGGTGCGCGTGTCGAGGATGTCGCCCGTCGCGAGGACCAGGTTCGCCTCGCGCCCGGGAGCGATCGAGCCGACGGCGTCGGCGACGCCCAGGATCTCGGCCGGCGAGAGCGTGATCGCGCGCAGCGCTTCCGCCTCGCCGAGCCCGTAGGCCGCGGCCATCGCCGCCTCGTAGGGGAGGTTGCGCACGTTCTCGGAGTCGTCGCTCACGATCGCGAAGCGCACGCCCGCGCGCTTCAGCGCGGCGGCGTTGGCGTACGGGGCGTCGTAGGGGTCCGACTCGCGCTCCGGCAGCCGCTCCACCTTCAACAGGACCGGGACGTCCTTCTCCTTCAGCACGTCGATGCAGCGCCACGCCTCGAGGCCGCCGGCGACCACGAGCTTGAGGCCGTTGTCGGCGGCGAAGCGCACCGAGGCGCGGATCTCCTTCTCCTGGTCGGCGCGGATCACGACCGGCGCCTCGCCGCGCGCGAAGGGCGCGAGCGCGTCGAGCGCGAGGCTCGTCTCCGGGGCGGGACGCGACCGGTCCTGCTCGGCGGCAGCGTTCGCCTTCGCCTCGGCGAGCAGGCTCGCCAGCCGGTCGAGCGCCTTCTTCTGGTTCTTCTCCTGGTCCTTGACGCGCTCGGCCAGCGTCTTGAGCTCCGGCTCCTCGAACAGCCGCGCGAGGTCGGCGGGCGGCCGGCCGCTCGGGTAGACGACGTGGAGCGCTATGGGCGCCTTCACCACCATCGACGCGGGCGTCGTGCCCGCGAGCCGCACGAGCGCGCTCTGGCCGGAGACGAGGCCGCCGGCCGGCGCGCTCACGACGGTGGTGACGCCGTTGGCGCGCGCGACGGGGATGAGCTCGCTGTCGGGGTGGAGCGCGACCCACGCGTGGGCCTGCGGGTTCATGTCTCCGACCTCGGTCGTGTCGACGGTCGCCTGGACGGCCTGCACCTCGGCGAGCCCGAGTGTCGTGAGCGCGTCGACCAGGCCGGGGTAGAGCGTCTTGCCGCTGCCGTCGACGACGCTGGCGCCGGCCGGGACCGCGACGTCGGCGGCGGCGCCGACCGCCACGATGCTTGCCGCGCTCGACGAGCACGGTGCCTTTCTCGATCACCGGGCCCGAGACCGTCACCACGCGCGCGCCGCGGATCGCGAGCGGCTGCTGCTGCGCGGCGGCAAGGGACGGCACGGCCAGCGCGAGAGCGGCGGAAGCGAGGACGGCGCCGAGCGGCCTCACTGCGCCGCTCCGGCCGCGAGCGGCGCCCACGCGGGCACCGCCCGCCGCGCCTCGAGGTCCTTGGCGCGGTCGAAATAGACGATGCCCGTCGACGAGCGTCATCTCGCAGCGCGCGAGCGCCGAGAGCGGGTGCGCGCTGAAGATCGCGACGTCGGCCTCCTTGCCGAGCTCGAGCGAGCCGACGTGTAGCTGTCGACGCCCGAGCTGCCAGGCCGGGTTCCAGGTGACCATCTTGAGGGCCTCCTGTCTCGCTCACGCCGCCGTACTTCACCGCCTTGGCCGCGTCCCAGTACAGCCGTCGCGCGAGCTCGTCCGAGTCCGAGTTGAGCGAGACCTTCGACTCCCTTGCTCGCGAGGATCGCCGGGTTGTAGGGAATGGCACCCATCGCCTCCATCTTGAACGCCCACCAGTCGATGAAGGTCCCGACGCCGGCACCGTGGCGCGCGATCTCGCTCGCGATCTTGTAGGCCTCGAGCCCGTGCTGGAAGGTGCGCACCTTGAAGCCGAACTCGTCGGCGACGGCGCATCAGCATCAGGATCTCGTCGGCGCGGTAGCCGTGGGAGTGCACGAACACCTTGCCGTCCAGGATGTCCGCGCAGCGTCTCGAGCCGCAGGTCGCGCCGCGGCGGCACGGGCTTGTCCGCCTTGGCGGGCAGGCTCTTGAGCTTCGCCTCGTAGTCGGCCCACTCGCGTCTTGTAGGCGCGCGCGCGCAGGAAGGCCTCGCGCAGCACCACCTCGACGCCCATGCGCGTGCCCGGATAGCGCGGCTCGCCGGGTACCCTGAAGTTCGAGCGCTTGACGTTCTCGCCGAGCGCGAACTTGATCCCGCGCGGCGCTTCCTTGAACGACGAGCTCCTCGGGCGGCCGGCCCCAGCGCAGCTTGATGCACCGCGTTCTGGCCGCCGATCGCGTTGCACGAGCCGTGCAGCACGTTGATCGGTGGTGACGCCGCCCGCGAGCTGGCGATAGATGCTGACCGTCGTGCTGGTCGATCACGTCCGCGGACGCGGATCTCGGCGGTGATCACGTCGGTGCACTCGTTGACGCTGCCATCGATCGCGGTGTGGGAGTGGGTGTCGATGATGCCGGGCATGACGTAGCGGCCCCTGGCGTCGATCACGACCGCGCCCTCGGGCACCGCGACGTCCTTGCCCACGGCCGCGATCCGGCCGTCCTTGATCACGAGCGTGCCGCTCTCGATCGTGCCCTGCGGGCCCACGGTCAGGATCGTGGCACCGGTGATCGCGACGGCCTTGCCGGCCGGGAAGGGCGGCGGCGGGAGCGGCAGCGGCGGCAGCTCTGCGTCCTTGTCGGCCTTCTCGCCCTTCTCGGCCTCGGCGGCCGGCGCGGCGCCGGCGCCAGCCGCGCGCTTGCCGGCGTCCTTCTTGTCCTCCTCCTCCACCTCGTAGAGCCGGCCGTCCACGAACACGTAGCGCGGCTTCGAGTCCTTCGCGAAGGGCTCGCCGGACCAGGCGACCACGTTCGCGAGCTTGCCGGGCTCGAGGCTGCCCGTGGCGCCTTCGATCTTGAGCACCTCGGCCGCGCCGAGCGTCGCCGCGCGCAGCGCCTGGTCGGCCGCGAGACCCTTCTCCACGGCCCGGCGGATTCCCGCGGCGAAGTCGGGGGCCCAGGCCGAGGCGAGCGCGAACGGCACCCCCGCCTTCGCGAGCTCCGCGGGATTGCGCTCCGCGTCCTGGATCCGGCGCCGCTCCCGCTCCTCGTCGAAGCCCGAGAAGATGCTCGCGGCCCGCGGCGGATCGAAGTTGACGCTCACCAGGAGCGGCACGTGGCGAGCCTTCAAGAGCTCGGCCAAGCGGAACGCGAGCGGCGCGCCCGCGAGCACGACCTGGAGCTTGAACTCGTCGGCGAGCGCGAGTGCGCGCCGCACGTCGTTCTCGAGCGTGCAGGTCACGACGAGCGGCAGCTTGCCCGCGAGCACCTGCTGCCACGGCGCGAGTGCTTGGTCGTAGCGCGGGCGCTTCTGGCCGCGCGGCGTCTTCTCCCACGCCGCCCAGGCCTCGCGCGCGCGGGCGGCGTCGTAGAGCGCCTGGCGCGCGTAGGCGAGCGTGCCCATCAGCGAGCCCGGGTACTGGCGCGCGAGCGAGGCGAGGTGCAGGTGGAGCGCCGCCGGCTCGCGCAGCACCATCGCCTCGGGCCTGTCGCCCGCCAGGTTCAGGAGCACGCTCTGGCCCGGGAGCACACCCTCTCGCGGGATCACGAGCGCGGTGGTGACGCCGCCGTCGCGCGCCTTCGCGACGTCGGCGACCTTCACGCGGTCGAGGGCGAGCGCCTGCGGCGCGAGCGGCGGTGAGCTCGGAGCCGCCGCGGCGCCAGCGCCGCTCGGGCCGGAGCCCGCCGCGCCCCGCGCCGGTCCGGGCAGTCCGATCGACGACAGCCCGTCGACGAGGCCCGGCGTGACGACCAGCCCCTTGCCGTCGATCACGCGGGCGCCGGGAGGCGGCACGACGTCGGGCCCGACGGCGGCGATGAGCCCGTCGCGCATCACGACCGTCGCGCGCTCGTAGACGGGGCCGGAGACCGTGATCACGCGCGCGCCGACGATGGCGTGGGTGTCGGCCTGCTGCGCCTCGGCCTCGAAGCCGACGAGCGCGAGCACGCCGGCCAGGAGCAGTCTTCTCATGGGTTCCTCCGGGGAGGGCACGGCCGAGTCTAAAACGAGCTCACGCCCGATTGTGGGCGGCGGCGTAGCGGTAGGCGAGCGCGGCGCGCTCCGCGTAGGCCTCGATCAGCCGGTCGTCGGGCGACTCGCCGTTCGGGTCGAAGAGCGTCAGGCAGCCGACGTAGCTGTCGGGAGACCCGAGCGGGACCAGGTAGGTCTGCTCGGCGGGCAGCTCCATGCCGAGCGACTCGGCGACGTCCAGCATGCGCGCGGCCGGCAGCCGCCGCGACACGGTCGAGGCGAGGTCGGCCGGGGCGCTGCGGCCCACGGCGCCCGGAAGTCCCTCGCCCTGTCCTGCCGCCACCACGGGACCGCGCGGCGTCTGCAGCACCAGGAGGCCGCCGCGGTAGCTGCCGATGCGGCAGGCGCCTTCGAGGATCAGCGGGGCGATCGCGTCGGGCTGCCGCCCGCGGAAGACGCGCTGGTCGATCTCGGCGGCCTGCTCCAGCATCGCGGTGTAGCGGCGCAGCTGCTCGAGCTGTTGCGCGCGCCGCAGCGCCGCCGCGGTCCAGAACGCGACGGCCTTCGCGCGCTGCAGGTCGTCGTCGCTGAAGCTGTCGAGCGCCTGGCGGCCGGCCAGCAGCATCCCCACTACCTCGCCCTCGTGCAGCAGCGGCAGCGCCAGCCAGGACCGCAGCGACGGCGCGCCCGAGAACGGGAAGGGCGCCGCCTCCGCCTCGGCGTCCGCCACCGCGACGGCGATCCGCTCGTCGCGCGCGCGGGCCACGCGCGCGTCGTCGGCCAAGAGGGCCCCCGCGAAGGCACCCGGCTCCGCCCCGCGCGCCGCGGCCACCCGCAGCCAGCCGCCCGCCTCGGCCACGGCCAGCACCGCGAAGTCGCTCGGCACCACGCGCTCGAGCTGCTTCAGCGCCTCGTCGAGCGCCTCGCTCGGGCGCACGGGGCTGTGGATCGCCTCGAGGGCGTCGCGCAGCTCCTCGGCGTTCTGGCGCCGCTCGCGCTCGCGCTCGACCGTGAACGAGGGGTCGAGCGAGCGCCGCTCGCGCGCCAGCGCCTCGCGCAGCACGTCCATGGCCTCGACCCGGTGCGGCGCGTCCCAGGCGCCGAGCCGGCTCTCGACGTCGCGCAGCAGCCTGTCGATGTTCAAGCGGTGCAGTGTAGCACCCGGCATTACAATCGAAAGCCGTGGCCGCCGACCCCGCGCCGCGCGAGCGGATCCTGTTCGTGTGCACCGCCAACGTGGACCGCAGCCGCACCGCCGAGGACCTCTACAAGGACGACCGGCGCTACGAGGTGCGCTCGGCGGGTGTTGCGCCCTTCGCCACCGTGGTGCTGACGCGCGATCTCCTGCTGTGGGCGGACCGCGTGTTCGTGATGAACGAGCGCGAGGACCAGCACCGCACGCTGATCCGTATCAAGTTCCCCGACGTGGACCGCCCGATCGTCGATCTCGACGTCGAGGACCGCTGGCCGCGCGGCGATCCCGAGCTGGTCGCGCGCCTGCTGCGTCGCCTGCGACCCCACCTCGGCGCGCCGCCGCCGCGCGACGGCCCACGCCGGACGGGCGCATAATCGGGGCGGAGGGCTAGTCTAACTGGTAAGGCAGGAGCCTTGAAAGCTCCCGGGCCTCACGGCCCTTGGGGGTTCGAGTCCCCCGCCCTCCGCCACCGCGCGAGGCGCTCGCGGTGCCGGCACGCCTGCCGCTATAGTAGTGAGCTCTCGGAGGTCCACGATGGTGCCTTTGCTCCCCACCGCGCGCCGTGCGCTCGCGCTCGTGTCGCTGCTGGCGGCGGCCGCGCCGCTTCACGCACAGCAGACCGGGGCGATCCGCGGCAAGGTCACGACCCCGGACGGCGCGCTGCTGCCCGGTGTCACGGTCACGGCGCGCTCCGACGTGCTGCCGCAGCCGCGCGAGACGGTGACGGGCGGCAACGGCGAGTACCTGCTGCCGGCGCTGGCGCCGGGCGCGTACACGCTCGAGTTCGCGCTCTCGGGGATGCAGACGCAGACGCGCAAGGCCGAGGTCCAGCTCGCGCAGCAGACGCCGCTCGACGTCACGCTCGGCGTGAGCGTGAGCGAGACGATCACCGTGACGGCCGAGTCGTCCGTGATCGACAAGGACTCGGCCGCGATCGTGACCGCGCTCAGCAACGACCAGATCGCCGGCCTGCCGCTCGCGCAGGAGTACCGCGACATCCAGAAGCTGATCCCTGGCGTGCAGTACACGCAGGACCAGGTGCGCGGGCCGAGCGCTGGCGGCAGCGGCCAGGACAACGTCTACAGCTTCGACGGCGTCAACGTCACGCTGCCGCAGTACGGCACGCTCTCGGCCGAGCCGGCCGCCCACGACATCGCCCAGGTCACCGTGCTGAAGGGCGGGGCGCGGGCCGTCGACTTCGACCGCGCCGGCGGCTTCTCGATGGACTCGGTCAGCAAGTCCGGCACGGCGCAGTATCACGGCGAGCTCAGCTACCAGTTCCAGACGAAGGACATGGCCTCCGACCTCGCGAGCGGCATCCAGTCCCGCTACGAGCAGGACCGCGACTGGCTGAACGCGAGCCTCGGCGGCCCGATCTTGAAGGACCGGCTCTTCTTCTACGGCTCCTACTACCGGCCGACGCTGTCGAAGGGCAACCAGGCGAACCTGTACGGCGACCTTCCCAAGTACGACAGCACCCGCAACGAGGGCTTCGGCAAGCTGACCTTCACCCCCACGCGCAACATTCTGCTGAACGCCAGCTACCGCGACTCGAAGCGCGTCGAGACGGGCGCCCAGTTCGCCTCCAACGCCTCGCCGACGACGGGCACCGGCTCCGAGGCGCGGCTCAAGATCTTCAACGGCGACGCCTCGTGGGTGATCAACTCGAGGAGCCTGCTGACCGCGAAGTTCACCCACTTCGCGAACCAGACCCAGGGCCGGCCCGACCACGTCGCCGACGTCGTGCCCTCGACCGCGCCGGGCACCGTGCTGGACGTCGACAGCCTCGACACGCAGGGACGGCTCACGGTGCCGGTGCCGGCCGCGGGCGACCCCGCCTACAACGCCTTCGTCCAGCCGCTGATCGACCGCTACGGCTATGTCCAGAATGGCGTCCACGTGGGCGGCGGCACCGCCGGCTACGGATTGCAGTTCGACAACGACGACTTCTACCGGGACGGCGCGCAGATCGCCTACAACCTCAACCTCGGCTCGAACGTGATGCACGAGCTCCACTTCGGCTACCAGTTCCTGTCCGAGTCGGAAGACCTGCAGCGCGCCGCCAACGGCTGGGGCGCGATCTCGGTGCCGGGCGGCCGCGTCGCGGCCGTGAACGGCCAGCTGCCCTTCTACACGGCGCGCATCCAGCAGCAGTTGAACGGCCAGGACGCGGTGATCCACTCGGAGTCGAAGACCCACAACTTCGAGCTGAACGACACGATCAAGTGGAAGGACTGGACCGTCAACGCCGGCGCCGTCGTAAGCAAGGACACGCTCTACGGCCAGGGCCTGCGCGAGGACGCAGGGGCGCTGTCCGGCTACGTGTCGGCGCCCGGCAGCAAGTACAAGATGTACGAGATCGGGTTCGGCCAGATGATCCAGCCGCGCGTCGGCGTGACGTGGGCCTACGACGGCGCCAGCACGGTCTACGCGAGCTACGCGCGCTACAACCCCTCGGCGAGCTCGCTGCCGCGCGCCGCCTCGTGGGACCGGAACCTGGTCGGCACCTTCGTCGACGTCCACTTCGACGCCAACGGCGTGGCGTTCGCGGCGGTGCCGGTCGGCTCCTCCTCGGGCAAGCTGTTCGTCCCGGACCTGACGCCGCGCACGGTCAACGAGTACCTGGCCGGCACCGCACGGCAGCTCGGGCCGCGCTGGACCGCGCGGCTCTACGGCCGCTACCGCAAGGCGACGCACTTCTGGGAGGACACCAACAACACCGCGCGCGTCGCGTTCCAGCCGCCGCCGGGGATCCCGCAGGAGCTCTACATCCCGAACCTCGCCGCGCAGCTCGCTCAGATCGGCAGCGGGTCGACCTACGTGATCGCCGACCTGGACGGCTCCTACACGCAGTACTACGAGGCGACGCTCGAGTCGGAGTGGCGCGGCGACAAGACCTTCGTGCGCGGCTCCGTCACCTGGAACAAGTACTACGGCAACTTCGACCAGGACGACAGCACGGGCGCCAACAACGACATGAACACCTTCATCGGCTCCTCCAACATCGGGGACGGCGCGGGGCGCCAGCTCTGGAACTTCAAGGAGGGGACGCTGCGCGGCGACCGCCCCTACCTGGTGAAGCTCTACGGCTACCGCGAGCTCGACTGGCACGCGAGCGTGGGCGCGTTCTTCGTCGCCCAGTCCGGGCAGCCGTGGCAGATGCAGAGCTTCGAGCCCTACCGCAGCCTGACGACGAGCACGAGCGACTCCAACCGCTACGCCGAGCCGGCCGGCTCGCGCCGCTCCGACTCGCACTGGCAGCTCGACCTCAACTACATCCAGAACTTCCGGCTGAGCCAGCGGTTCAACCTGCAGCTCGCGGCGGACCTCTTCAACGTCTTCGACAAACAGACCGGCTACAACATCGAGCCGCAGTTCCACAACTCGGCCTTCGGCACGCCGAGGACGTACTTCGACCCGAGACGCTTCCAGCTCGCGGCACGAATACAGTTCTGATGCCCGGGGGGTGGGGGGGGCCGGGACGGCCCCGATAGCTCGGCCCCAGGTCCGATCGGTCCGTGGCTTTTCACTGGCCGCTCTTGACTCTTCAAGTGCGATGGTCCAGAGGCGATGGAACGGCCAGGCTGGTGGTCGGCTTCCTTGATCTAGGGGGGCTTCGCCCCCCTAGGACCCCCCGTCAGCCCCTTGCCGGAAGAGTCTTTCTTTCGCGATCAGCTCGCGCGTGGTCGCGTCGGCGTGCCGGCGGGCCGCGTCGATGCGCGCGGACTGGTCGGGCTCGCGGAGCAGCACGCTCACCTGCGCGCGTTTGAAGAGCGCCATCGGGTAGCCGGGGTCGCCGGGCGGGACGCGCTCGAGCGCGTCCCGCGCCTCGGGAAGCCGACGCGCCGCCAGGTAGAGCACGCCCAGCTCCAGCTCGTGGCCGAAGGCCGGTCCCTGGAGCCGGCGCGCCGACTCGAAGGCGTCGAGCGCCGGACCCGTCTGGCCCGCGCTCATCGACAGCTCGGCCAGCCGCACCAGCTCGGCCGCCGACGGCTCGCGCAGCGCGTAGATGCTGCGGCGCAGCGCGACCGCGTCGGCGATCCGGCCCTGCCGCTCGCGCACGACCGCGAGCGCCTCGAGCGCCGGCAGCCGGTCGGGCGCCGTGGCGAGCACGCGCTCGAGCAGCGGCTCGGCGCGCCGCCACTCCGGGCCGCGCGCGTAGTGCAGCGCCAGGTAGGTCAGGACGTCCGGCGAGCCCGGGGCGATCGCCGCGGCCCGATCGAACATCGCGAGCGCGCGCGCGTCGTGGCCGAGCGCCGAGTGGGCCGCGGCGAGCCGCAGCGCGGCGTCCAGGTTGTGGGGATCGGCCGCCAGCACGCGCTCGAAGAGCGGAAGCGCGCGGGCGTAGTCGCCCTCGACGAAGAGGAACGACGCGCGCTCGATGACCTCGAAGAGCGCGCTCAGGTCGGCGGGCCGTGGAGCGTCCGGGCGCACGACCGGTGACGCTCCCGCGCCCAGGTAGCCGAGGCTCGCGAGCTTGCGCCGCTCCTCCTCGCCGAGCGCCTCGAGCGCGGGCGGCGCCGTGGCGGACGGGATCGGGTAGTCGAGGAGCGCCGTGCGGGCCGCGCGCGACGGCGGCGCCGTCTCGGCGACGTCGCGGGCTTCGGCCGGATCCTGGGTGAGGTCGTACGCCTCGAGCCGCCCCGCACGGATCGCCTTGATGCGCCCTTCGACGGCCATCACCTGCGGCTGCCAGCCGTAGTCGAGAAACGGCTTCATCGCCTCGCCGAGGACGACCTCGACCTTCGGAGCGCGCAGGCTCGCCTCGCCGCCGAGCCCCGCCCAGTCGACGAGCGTGTCGTAGACGCGCCGCGTGCTGACCGGGACGTCGCTTGCGCCCGCGCTCACGCCAGGGCCCACCAGCACGAGCGGCACGTGCATCGTCGCCTGGTAGAGCAGCCGTCCGTGCTGCGCCTCGCCGTGTTCGCCGAGCCCCTCGCCGTGGTCGGCGACGACCAGAATCGCCGCGGCTCCATTGGCGCGAGCCTCGAACGCGGCCACCAGCCGGCCGAGCTCGGCGTCCATCGCGGCGACCTCGCCCCGATACGGCTCGGCCCGGTAGCGGCTGCGGAAGGGCTCGGGCGGCGCGTAGGGATGGTGCGGGTCGTAGTAGTGGACCCACAGCAGCAGCGGCTGCTGCGGCTCGCGTGCGAGATAGGCGAGCGCGTGCTCGGTCGTGTCGTGGCCGCTGCGCTCGGCGGAGCCGTCGGGCATCGCGTCGTCGTAGAGGTCGAAGCCGCGCGCGAGGCCGAAGCGGCGCGCGAGCACGAAGCTCGACACGAACGCCGCCGTGCGGTAGCCCGCCTGCTTCAGCCGCTCGGCGGCGAGCACGCGGTCGCGCGCGAGCGAGCGCGCGTTCTCGTGGATGCCGTGTCCGGCCGGGAGCAGACCGGTCAGCATCGAGGCGTGCGACGGCAGCGTCTCGGGGACGGTGGCGTACGCCTGCCGGAAGCGCAGACCGCGAGCGACGAGGGCATCGAAGGCGGGCGTCTCGACGCCGCGGGCGTCGGGGCCGACGGCGTCGGCGCGCGTCGTGTCGAGGGTCACGAGCAGGATCGACGGACGAGCAGGAGAGGCTGGTCTGACGCTCGGCGAGCGCTCCTTCCGGTCGGAGCATCCCGCGATCCCCCAGAGCGCGACGGCGAGCGCCCCCAGCGCGGCGGCTGTGCTAGTCTTGTCGGTCCGGGTCCTCCAAGCGTTCACGAGACGTGAGCCTCCGCGGAGAGGTGCTGGAGTGGCTGAACAGGGCAGATTGCTAATCTGTTGTACGGGATTAAAGCCTGTACCGGGGGTTCGAATCCCCCCCTCTCCGCCAAATGCGTTTCCTGAGTCGGCGCGCGACCGCCGAGGCCCGCGAAGCCCCTATCGTAGACCGAGGCACGGCTCACGCTCAGCCCGTCGAAGTGGTTGAGCGCTTCGAGTCGTCGTGTCGTTACGCCACGCCGAGCCACATCGTCCAGGCGCGATCTGAGCGTGATCGTTCGAGAAGGATACATAAATCAGTTATACAGGCGCGAATCGGAGGGATAATAATGAACATTATACTTGACAGGGAGTCCTGAAGCGTATATCTTGGGTCCCGAAAGAGGTGGTGGGTCATGGCCAGACGCATGGACCTGATTGATCAGTTCACGGAGCTCGTGGTGGGAGCGGACGACCCGCGCCGTCTCGCCGAGCGCACGCTCGAGGTCGTGATGTCGCTGCTCAACGGACGCAGTAGCGCCGTCTTCACGTGCAACGGCAGCGAGGTCGCGCTGTTCGCCTCGCGCGGGATCGACCAGTCGGTGCTGGAGATCGTGCCGCTCGCCTGGGCGACGCAGAAGGACTCGCTGCGGCGCGGCGAGCTCGTCTACGTCCCGGACCGCAGCGCGGAGCGGCGCGTGCCGACCGTGCCGGCCGACCGGCCGGGACCCGCGAGCTTCGTGATCGTGCCCGTGCTGGAAGACGGCGTCCTCCTCGCCGTGATCTACGTGGACAGCCAGGACCCCCACTTCTGCGACGCTCACGACCTCGAGCGGCTCGGCAAGTTCTCGCGCATCGTCGCCAAGTCCGTCCAGGACAGCAGCTCCCCGCGCCCGGCGTCGGGCGGCGGCGGTGGCGGCGACTCGTGGGAGGCCTACCTCGAGCGCACGCCGGTCGAGGACATGGAGCGCGAGAAGCTGCTGCTGCTCCTGAACCGCAACGAGTGGAACATCGCGCGCGTCGCCCGCATGATGGGCGTCACCCGGCGCACCGTCTACCTGCGCCTGCAGCGCTACAACATCCCGCGCGAGCGCGTGCCCAAGTCGCGGCTCAAGTCGGCTTCTTAGGGCTTCAGGAGGGTGCGGCTCAGCACCCCCCTGCTCATTCGTTCTGCTGGCCCTTGGCCTGCACCCTCACCCAGGTGTCCCTGAGGGTGAGGGTGCGGTTGAAGACCGGGCGCGGCCCGGCTGTGAGTCGGGATCGGCGCAGAAGTAGCCGAGCCGCTCGAACTGCAGCGTCTCACCCACCGGCAGGGACGCCGCCAGGCCGGCTCGACGCGCGCAGTCCTTCGAGCACCTCCTCCGACGCGGGTTGAGGTCGGCGAGCAGGTCGCCTTCGGCCCCCGGGTCGGGACGCGTGAAGAGGTGCTCGTAGAGCCGCACCTCGGCGGGCACCGCGTGCGCGCGCCGACACCCAGTGGAGCGTCGCCTTCGGACGACGGCCGTCGGGCGCGTCGCCGCCGCGCGTCGCGGGGTCGTAGCGTGCAGCGCAGCTCGACGACCTCGCCCGCGCGCGTCCTTCACGACCTCGCTGGCAGGTGATGAAGTAGGCGTAGCGCAGGCGCACCTCGCGCGCCGGGCGCGAGGCGGTAGAACTTCTTCGGCGGGTCCTCCATGAAGTCCTCGCGCTCGATCCAGGAGCTCGCGCGAGAACGGGACCTGGCGCGTGCCCGCCGCCTGGTCCTCGGGGTTGTTGTCGGCGTCGAGCTCCTCGACCTGGCCCTCCGGGTAGTTCGTCGATGACGACCTTGAGCGGCCGCAGCACCGCCATGCGCCGGAGGGCGCTGCGTGTTGAGCACGTCGCGCACGCAGTGCTCGAGCATCGCGTATTCGACGACGCCGTCGCGCTTGCCGACGCCGATCATGCTCGGCGAAGTCGCGGATCGCCTCGGGCCGGGAAACCGCGCCGGCGGAGGCCCGAGATCGTGGGCATGCGCGGGTCGTCCCAGCCGCGCACGCGGCCTCTCGTTCGACCAGCCGCAGCAGGAAGCGCTTCGAGAGCACGGTGTAGGCTCAGGTTGAGCCGCGCGAACTCGTACTGGCGCGGCCGCGACGGCACCGGCAGGTTCTCGAGGAACCAGTCGTAGAGCGGCCGGTGGTCCTCGAACTCGAGCGTGCAGATCGAGTGCGTGATGCCCTCGATCGCGTCCGACTGGCCGTGGGCGAAGTCGTAGGTCGGGTAGATGCACCAGGCGTCGCCCGTGCGCGGGTGGCGAGGCGTGCAGGATCCGGTACAGCACCGGGTCGCGCAGGTTGATGTTGCCCGAGGCCATGTCGATCTTCGCCCGCAGCACGCGCGCGCCGTCCGGGAACTCGCCGGCGCGCATGCGCTCGAAGAGGTCGAGGTTCTCCTCGACCGGGCGGTCGCGCCAGGGGCTGTTCCGTCCCGGCTCGGTCGAGCGTGCCGCGGTGCTCGCGGATCTCGTCGGCCGAGAGGTCGTCGACGTAGGCCTTGCCCGCTCCGGATCAGGTGCAGCGCCCACGCGTAGAGCTGCTCGAAGTAGTCGGAGGCGTAGTAGAGGTGCGTCGCCCCAGTCGAAGCCGAGCCAGCGCACGTCGGCCTGGATGGCGTCGATGTACTCCTGCTCCTCCTTCGTCGGGTTGGTGTCGTCGAAGCGCAGGTGGCAGCGGCCCGCCGAACTCCTGCGCGACGCCGAAGTTGAGGCAGATCGACTTGGCGTGGCCGATGTGGAGGTAGCCGTTGGGCTCGGGCGGGAAGCGGGTGACGACCGTCGCTGGCTTGCCGCTCTTCAGGTCGGCGGCGACGATCTCGCGGATGAAGTCGCTCGCGCTCCGGCTCGCGGGCGGTCTCGGTCGTGCTCATTCGTCATGCGGCGCTCCTCGTCCTTCAGGATACGCTCGCGCGCGTCGCGGCCGCGCGCCGCCGGCGGCAGACCTCCTTGCCGAGGACGGCCAGCGTCTCGAAGAGCGGCGGCGAGGCCGCCCGGCCCGTGGCGCGACGCGCACGCGTCATGAACAGCTCCTCCGCGGGCCAGCCCGCGCCTCTCC
The DNA here is from genome assembly GCA_963740655.1 of uncultured Acidobacteriota bacterium. GTDB lineage: Bacteria > Acidobacteriota > Vicinamibacteria > Fen-336 > Fen-336 > DATBSL01. The sequence continues at coordinate 295,913 of CAVUFF010000003.1, read as the reverse complement.
GCGAAGCCGCGGATGCGCGCCTCGAGCGCCTCCGGCCGCCAGTCGAGCAGCGGGTCGACGCTGCTCCTCGAGAGCGGCCCGCAGCAGCCTTCGCGTCTCGCCGGCCGTGCGGCCCTTCGGGACGAGCGCCGCGAGCGCGTCCTCGTCGTAGGCGACCTCGCCCGTGAAGAAGAACCCCGCGTAGTCGAAGAAGCCCTCGAGCGTGTCGATCCGCTCCTGGACGAGCGGCAGCACCGCGAGCAGATACGCGTCCGAAAGCGGCCCCGGCGGAGCCGGGCGAGCAACTCCGGGGGCGTAGCCGACGCAGGTACTTGCCGTTCAGCCAGGTGAGCTTGGAGGTCGAAGACGGGCCCGCCGAGCGAGATGCGCTCGAGCGTGAAGGCGGCCACGAACTCCGCGAGCGTGAACTCCTCGCGCTCGTCGGGCATCGCCCAGCCCATGAGCGCCAGGTAGTTGAGAGCGCCTCAGGGAAGAAGCCCGCGCGCCGGTAGAAGTTGAGGCTCACCGGGTTCTTGCGCTTCGAGATCTTCGACCGGTCGGCGTTGCGGAGCAGCGGCAGGTGGCAGAAGACGGGCGGCTCCCAGCCGAAGCGCCCGTAGAGCTGCGACGTGCTTGGGCAGCGACGAAAGCCACTCCTCGGCGCGGATCACGTGCGTGATGCCCATCAGGTGGTCGTCGACGACGTTGGCGAGGTGGTAGGTCGGGAAGCCGTCGCTCTTGAGCAGCACCTGGTCGTCCATCTGCGCGGCGCTCGAAGCGCGACGTCGCCCCGCAGCAGGTCGTGGACGACGGTCTGGCCTCTCGCGCGGCATCGCCAGGCGGATGACGTGGGCCTCTCCCGCACCGCGACGCCGCTGCGGCCTCGGCCGGGGCCGAGCCCGCGGCAGCGGCCGTCGTAGCCCAAGACCGCCGCTTCTGTCGCCTTCTGCTCCTCGCGCAGCGCCTCGAGCCGCTCGCGGCGTGCAGAAGCAGGGATAGGCGGCGCCGCGCGCCACGAGCTCCGCAGCGTGCTCGCGGTAGATCGCCGTCCGCTCGCTCTGGCGGTAGGGGCCGTAGGGGCCCGCCCACGTCCGGCCCCTCGTCCCACTCGAGGCCCAGCCAGCGCAGAGCGCCTCGAAGATCATGCGCTTCGCTCGGCGGGATGGCTGCGCTGCGCGGTCGGTGTCCTCGATCGCGCAGGATGAACTGGCCGCCGTGCTTGCGCGCGAGCGCGTAGTTGAAGAGCGCGACGTACGCGGTGCCCACGTGCGGATCGCCGGTGGGGCTCGGGGCTATGCGCGTGCGGACCGTCATGGAACCGTTGAGGCTATCACAAGGCCTGCGGTGGCTCAGGCGTGTGCTTGACGCCCTCTTGGCCCCTCAATAGACTGGAGAATGGAGAGTGGCGCTATCGTCTAGGGGTTAGGACGGATGGTTCTCAGCCATCAAACCAGGGTTCGATTCCCTGTAGCGCTACCAAACTTCCTTCGTTCCGCCCATTCCGACACCAGCCGGTGAGGCGAAGCCCGTCCATCGGGTAGATGCACCAGGCGTCGCCCGTGGGCCGGCTACCGCGCCCTCAAGCCCGGATCCCTGCGCGAGATTTCAGCTCGCGAACTTCGTGGGGAACTGCTTGACGATGCCGTCCGTGAGCACGTCTGCCATGTGCAGGATGTGCTCGTAGACGGCATCGAACGAGGCCACGTCCTTCGCGTACTCGTGGTGGAGCCGTGCGAGGACCTCGGCGGTCGTCGTCTCGAGGTGCATTCTCATGGCGTCGGCGAGAGCCTGGCGGGGCCAGTTGGGGTTGGCCTGGCTCAGGAAGGCCGCGATCGCGTCGGCGTTCTGGTGCCACTTCGCGTCGGCTGCCTTCACCTTTTCCTGTTCGCCCGCCTTCGCAGCGGCGACCAGCTCCACAGCGATCTGGATGTGCTCCTTGAGCAGCGACGTCAGCTTGCTGCCTGCTTCCGCGCCGTAGTACGACGCGACGGCATTGCCGATGTCTTCCTGGTTCTTCATCAGCCGCGCGGCCGCCGCCTCCGCCGCTGGCGCAGGACCGTCGATCGCGGCCACGACGTACTCGCGGGTCCAGATCACGTGGTCCGACCAGAGCTTCCGCATCGCTGCGTGGAGGCTGTGCTGACCGGCCGCCACGACCGTCGGCGTCTTGCTCGTTTGAGCCCTGGCCGCCTCGACGCCGGCCAGGCTCGCCGTTGCAAGCACCGCCGCCGCCATCAGGACGAGTCGCCCCTTACGGGAACGCGTTTTCATGGCTACACCCTCCATCACAACAGAGTCCGCGCAGGGCAAAACGTGACAACGAGCGGGCCGGCGTCACCTCGGCCGGCTCGCGGACTCCGTATGTCTGGAGGTAGAGGACAGGCCTCGAAGGCCCCTGTTCACGTCGAGCGCGAACCCGTCGCGGCCGTCCGCGCGGGGGCCTTCTGCGGCGTCAGGGCAGTCCGGCGCCACGTCGCCGGCGCCTCGCCGACGATCTTCTTGAACGCGCGACTGAAGGCCGCCTCCGATTCGTAGCCCACGACACCGGCCGTCGCCGCCACGGATTCACCTTCGAGCAGAAGCCGCGACGCGAGCTGCATGCGCCAGAGCGCCAGGTACTGCATCGGAGGCTGTCCGACCATCTCGGTGAACCGGTCGGCCAGCACCGAACGGGAGACGCCGACTCCTCTCGCCAGGCCCTCGACCGTCCACGGACTCGCCGGCTCGGCGTGAAGCGCCGCGAGCGCCTGGCCGACGACGGGGTCGCGCAGTCCTGCGAGCCATCCGGTCTCGGCGCCGGGGAGCGCCTCGATGTACCGGCGGATCGCTTCGACGAACATCAGCTCCGACAGGCGCGCGAGGATGTTGTCGCGGCCGGCCCGCGCGGTGCCGGATTCCCGCACCGCGATGTTCAGCAGCGTGGCGAGCCATCCGCTGGTCGCCTCGTTGCCTGCTCCCGACAGGTGGATCGTGCGTGGAAGCGCCGAGAGCAGCGGATTGAACGGCCGCTCGTCGCAGCCGAGGAAGCAGCAGACGAGCCGCGCGCGATCCGGGCCGCCGCCGCCGCGCTCGTAGACGAGCGGCAAAGGCGTCTTCGGCCGGGCGAACAGCCTCATGTCGGGCGCGGCCCGCAGGCCCGGCTCGCTCGACAGCACGTGCGGGTCGCCCTGCGGGAACAGGATCAGGTCGCCGGCCTTCAGGCGCAGGGGCGGCTCGCCGACGACGTTCCCCCAGCAGGCGCCGCTCGCGACCAGGTGGTACTCGATCACGCGCTGCGCGCCGGGCATGACGCTGCCCGCGATCTCGTGGGCCGGGGGAGCTTCCGCCACCCAGGGCGAGCTCAGCTCGAAGTCGAAGAACACGACCCCGGTGAGGCGGACCGACCGAAGCACGTCCGACAGGACGTCGGCCGATCCCGCAGCGTCCCACGTGCCGGACGCGCGAGCATCCGGTTCGGACGGAGGGGCAAGTGGTTCGCTCATATGGACGGCCTGCCATGCGAATCGGACGCTGACACTGGCCGCATCGCGATACCTTACGTACCTTGAACTTGCCGCGCAATCTGACGCGCGCAGGGAGGTAGATCCGATGACCACCGTCGCCTCGCAGACGGCCTTCACTCCGCCGACGAGCCGGCGCGCGAACGCGCTCGCGGAAAGGCTCGAACAGGGCGCCCGCTCGCTCGCCGCCCTCGCCAGCGCGCTCAGCACCGAGCAGTGGCAGGTGCGCATCCCGAAGGACGGGCGACCCGTCGGCGTCGTCGTTCATCACGTCGCGTCCATGTATCCGCTGGAGATCCAGCTGGCGCAGAGCCTGGCCGCGGGAAAGCCGATCGCCGGCGTGAGCTGGGACGACGTGCATGCGCTCAACGCCGGGCACGCGAAGGAGCACCACGCGGTGACGCACGACGCCGCGCTGGAGCTGCTCGAGCGCAACAGCGCGGCGGCCGCGGCGGCGATCCGGAGCCTCGGCGACGAGGAGCTCGATCGGGCCGCTGCCGTGTCGCTCAACGCGGACGCGCCGCTGACCTGCCAGTTCTTCCTGGAGGACCACGCCGTGCGTCACAGCTATCACCACTTCGCGCGTATCCGCGCCGCGCTCGAAGCAGCCGGCCGGTAACCAAGGAGGCACCCAATGGCGACGATGATCTCGTGCGATACAGAGAGGCCGGCGGATCGCTTTCGCGCGATCAAGGCGCGGCAGCAGGCGACGTGGGCGTCCGGCGACTTCGCGGTGATCGGCGCGACGCTCCAGATCGTGGGCGAGCTGCTGAACGAAGCGGCCGACGTGCGCGCCGTGCATCGCGTGCTGGACGTCGCGGCCGGCAACGGCAACGCCACGATCGCGGCGGCCCGCCGTTTCGCCAGCGTCACCTCCACCGACTACGTCCCGGCGCTGCTCGAACGCGGCCGCCAGCGCGCCGACGCCGAAGGGCTGGCGAACGTCACCTTCCAGGTCGCCGACGCCGAGGCGCTGCCTTTTCCGGACGCGAGCTTCGACGTCGTGCTCTCGACCTTCGGCGTGATGTTCGCGCCCGACCACGAGCGCGCCGCCGCCGAGATGATGCGGGTGTGCCGGCCCGCGGGCCGGATCGGGTTGGCGAACTGGACCCCGGCCGGCTTCGTCGGACAGCTGCTGCGTCTCGTGGCCCGGCACGTGCCGCCGCCGCCGGGAGTCGAGTCTCCGCTGCTGTGGGGCACCGACGCCCACGTGCGCCAGCTGTTCCCGAGCGCGACGAAGGTCGAGCACACGGCTCGCTCGTTTGCATTCCGCTACCGGTCGCCGGAGCACTGGGTGGAGGTGTTTCGCGCCTTCTACGGGCCCACCCACACCGCATTCCTGGCGCTCGACGCCAAGGGGCAGGCTGCGCTGGAGGCCGACCTGCTGGCGCTCCTGCGATCGCAGGGCCTGGGTGGCGAGGGGCTCGTCGTCCCCGGCGAGTACCTGGAGACCGTGATCACGAAATGAGAGGCGGCACGCGATGAGCTCTCGATCGGCTCGAAGCCTGCTGGCCGTGCTGGCCCACCCCGACGACGAGTCGCTCGGGGTGGGCGGCACGCTCGCCAGGTACGCAGCGCAGGGCGTCGACGTGTTTCTGGTCACCGCCACGCGCGGCGACGCGGGCCGTTTCCACGGCCATCGCGCCGGTGATCGGGAGCATCCCGGGTCCGAGGCGCTGGCGGCGATCCGCGAGGCGGAGCTGCGGTCCGCAGCGGAGGCGCTGGGCGTGCGCGAAGTCGCGCTCCTCGACTATCCCGACCAGCGGCTCGACAGCGCCGATCCGCGGGAGGCGATCGCGCGCATCGTCAGCCAGCTGCGGCGGCATCGCCCCGACGTCGTCGTGACCTTCGGCCCGGACGGCGCCTACGGACATCCGGATCACGTCGCCATCTCGCAGCTCACGACCGCGGCGGTGATGGCGGCGGCCGACGCCGGGTTTGCCTCCGGCGGCACCGACGCCGGAGCGCCCCCGCATTCGGTCTCGAAGCTCTATTACCTCGCCTGGACCAGCTCGATGTGGAGTGCCTACCAGGCGGCGGTCCGAACGTTGTCCTCCACGGTGGATGGCGTCGAACGGCACGCGACGCCATGGCCGGACTGGGCCATCACCACCGTCATCGACACGAGCGACGCGTGGCCCACGGTCTGGCGCGCGGTGTCGTGCCACGCGTCGCAGCTCGCCGCCTACGAGCCTTTGAAGCAGCTGCCGCCCGAGCACCACAAGGCTCTCTGGGGTCGCCAGTCCTTCTATCGCGCGTTCAGCCTCGTCAACGGCGGACGCGTGCGCGAGACGGACCTGTTCGAAGGAGTCGACCCCTGAAGCTCGACGAGCGGCTCGCCCGAACGGCTCGAGCGCGGCGCCGACGGTCAGCCGCGCATGCGCTCGAGACGGCTCGTGGCGAGCCGCGACAGGATCGACAGCGCGAAGACCAGCAGCACGAGCACGGCGGCCGCCGCCCACGCCTGGCGATGCCAGTCGTCGTACGGCGAGATCGCGTAGGTGTAGATCTGCACGGTCAGCGTGGCCATCGGGCGCGTCGGGTCCATGGACCAGAAGCGGTTGCCGAACGCCGTGAAGATCAGGGGAGCGGTCTCTCCAGCGATGCGGGCGAGGGCTACCAGCACGCCGGTCAGGACGCCCGGCAGCGCCGCGGGCAGCAGCACGCTGAACACCGCTCGGCGGCGGGTGGCGCCGAGGGCCATCGCCCCCTCGCGCAGTGATCCGGCGACCGCGATCGAGGGAACGCCGGTGCGGACGTCGGCCGCGAAGCGGCAGGCGGTCGCCAGCCGCGAGCGAGGGAACTCGGAGAGGAAGACGCCCGCGAGCACGCCCGCGGGCACGGCCAGGCTGCCACCGATGCCGACGATGATCAGGGTCCCGACGATCGCGTTGGCCATTCCGCCGCCCGTCTCTCCGACCGGCTTCGGCAGCCTCGTGAAGAAGTCGAGGTTGAGCGAGGAGGCACCGCGACCGAGGATGAACGCGAAGACCAGCACGACCGGGAGCAACGCGAGTGCCACCGACAAAGCGCAGAAGCCCACAACGGCCTTCGAGACGAGCCTGCGGCGCAGCGAGGTCTTGCCGGTGATCATGCGGCGCTCGTGCTGGTTCTCGTGCTCGGGCTCGCGCTCGCCGCGACAGGACAATGATCAGCAAGGCGCACGCGCCCGTCCCGACGTACAGGATGAGGTCGTCAGGCCGTCGGCGGGACGGGGGCGGCACGCGGATCCCGGAAACGCCTACAGCCTGATCTTCAGAAGGGCGGACTGCTCCAGCTTGACGACGCTCGCCGGCGGCGGAGCGTAGCCGAGCTCACCGCAGTAGTTCTGTCCGTCCGTGCCCACTTCACTAAGTCGACGAGCGTGCGGGCGCGCTCCGCGTCCTTGGGGTGCTGATAGAGCAGCAGCCAGGTGAAGGAGGCGATCGCGTAGGCGCCCCTGCCTGGCGCATTGGCCCTGGCCGAGTCTGCACGGGGCGCCACGATGTGAAGTGCGGGCCGGGCCGCAGCGGCTTCTCGTGCGCCGGCCACTTGACACTATATTCGCATATGCTTATATTTAGATGGTCTGGCGAGCCCCACTTCCACAGGACGGAGAGCGAAGATGATCGATCCCGAGCTGATCCCACTCGTGGCCCGGCGCTTCAAGGCGCTCGGCGAACCGGGGCGCCTCGGGCTGCTCGTGGCGCTGCAGGATGGCGAGCGGAGCGTGTCGGAGCTGGTGAGGCTCACCGGCCGCACGCAGCCCAACGTCTCGCAGCACCTCAAGGAGATGGCGCACGCCGGGCTCGTCGAGCCCCGCCGCGACGGCGCGCGCGTCTTCTATCGGATCTGCGACCCCTACCTGAGCCGGATCTGCGACGCGGTCTGCCGCAGCGTGCGCCAGGCTCGGGGCGCCGCGCTCCCCCGCGCCCGCGCCGGGCGTGCGGCGTCCCCGCGTCGGGAGCGAGCCACGTCGGCGCGCGCGCGGGAGGCCAAGAGTGGCTAGAAGCGCGCTCGCCACCGTGGTGCTCGTCGCGCTCGGCGCTCTCGCGCGCAGCGAGGAGATCCGCGTCTCGCTCGCGGAAGCCACGGCCCTGGCCGAGAAGACGAACCCCGAGCTACAGGCCGCCGCCCTGCGCGTCGAGGCCCAGCGCGCGCGCGGCGACTCGGTGCGCCGGACGCGCTGGCCGCGCGCCACGGTCCAGTCGACGTGGTCGCGCAGCGACCTGCCGGCCGGGGTCTTCGCGAACAAGCTCAACTCGGGCGCCTTCTCGGCGGCCGACTTCGACCCGGTCACGCTCAACGACCCGGGCGCCCTCAGCCACCTCGGCACGAGCGCGCTCCTCGAGGTGCCGATAGACGTGTTCGGGAAGGTGGGCACGACGGCGGGGGCGATGACCGCCCAGGGCGACGCAGCCTCGGCGGAGACGCGCGATGCCACGCAGGACGTCCGCCTTCGAGTCGCCGAAGCCTACCGCCAGGCCGAAGTCGCAGGACGCGCCGTCGAAGTCACCCAGAAGGTGCTGGCGGTGGCCCGGGCTCGCGAGGGGGAGATCGAGGCGCGCGTCGAAGCGGGCGGCGCACTCCAGGCGGACTTGCTGCGGGCGCGCGCGAGACGGCGCGAGCGTGGGGCGGACGTGGCCGAGCGCCGAAGCCAGCAGCAGGCGGCTCAGGCGCGCCTGGCACGCCTGCTCGGAGCGCCGGATGGCGTCACGTACGTCCCGACCGAGGCGCCGCCGGCCGTCGGCGCGCTCGCCGGAGCGGAGGCCGAATGGACGACGCGCGCGCTGCGGCAGCGTCCGCTGCTCGAGGCCGCACGGCGCCGCCGGGACGCCGCCGCGGCCATGGCGAAGGCCGAGAAGAACGGGCTGCTGCCGGACATCGGCGGCTATGCACTCGTATCGGACGATCGCATCTCCGGCGGCAGCTCGCAGGCCTGGGCAGCGGGCGTCGGACTGCGCTGGGCGCCCTTCGACGCCGGCCGCGGCAAGCGCGAGGCGGCCGCGAGCGCCGAGCAGCGCGCGGCCGAGCAGGACGTACGCGCGGCGGCCGACCAGGTGCGGCTCGAGGTCGCGCTCGCCTTCCGCCGGGCGGTCACGGCGCGCGAGCGGCACGCGGCGGCCAGTGGCGGCGCCGAGGAGGGCCGCGAGGCCCTGCGCGTGCTCCACGAGCGGCGCCAGGCGGGCCTCGCGACGCTCACCGACGAGCTCGAGACCGAGACGGCCGCGCTCGGCGCGGCGCTCGCCGAGCTGACGGCCGCGGCCGAGGTGGCCGTGGCGGATGCGGCGCTCGCGCGTGCCGCGGGAGAGATCTGAAGATGAACCGGCGTGGTGGCCTGCTGACCCTGACCCTGGCGGCGCTCGGCGCCGTGGCCTGCGGGCGGCCCGAAAACCCGAAGCCCCACGTCTCGGCGGGACCCGTCCGGGAGGTGCGGACCGGCGAGGTCGTGCGATCCGACGCGAGCGAGCTCGCCATGCCGAGCGTCGTCCAGGCTCGGCGGCGCGCCGCGCTCTCGGCGCGTGCGCCCGCGTCCGTCGTGGAGCTGCCGTACCGGGAAGGACAACGCGTGAACGCGGGGGACGTGGTCGTCCGCCTCGACGACGCGGCGTTCCGCTCGAGCGTCGCGGCCGCCGAGGCCGGGCTGAAGGCGGCCCGGGCGGACCTCGACCGCACGCGCTCCCTGCTCGGCAAGGGCGCCGCCACGCCGCGCGAGCTCGAGCAGGTGACCGCCGCCGCGAGCGCCGCCGAGGCGCAGCTCACCGCGGCGAAGGACGCCTTGTCCTACTCCGCGCTGCGCGCGCCGTTCGCGGGGCGCGTCGCCGCCCGGCGCGCGAACCTGGGCGACGTCGTGAGCCCCGGCTCGCCGCTCGTCGAGATCGAGGGCGATGGCGGGCTCGAGCTCGAGGCCACGGTCGAGTCCGCCGTCGCGGCCGCGCTGCGACCCGGCGCGAGGCTCAAGGCCCTGGTCGACGGCCAGGCCGGACCGCTCGCCGTCATCGTCAGCGCGATCGCCCCCTCGGGTGATCCGACGACGCACCGCTTCGAGCTCAAGGCGGACCTGCCGGCCGCCTCCGGCCTGCGCGCGGGGCTGTTCGCGCGGCTCCTCGTCCCCGGCGTCGCCGCCGAGCCGAGGCTTACCGTACCCGGGGCCGCGGTCTTCGAGCGCGGCGGCCTCACGGGCGTCTTCGTCGCGACGGATGGGAGGGCCCGCCTGCGCTGGATCGCGGCGGGCGACCGTGCGGGCGAGCGCCTCGAGGTGCGCGCCGGGCTCGAGGCCGGCGAGCAGGTCGTGCTCGATCCCGGCGACCTGACCGATGGCGCCGCGCTTCGGATCGCGAGCGCCGCGGCGCGGGAGTAGCGCGGTGCGCGTGGGCTTCGCCGGAAAGATCGCGGGCACCTTCCTGGGCTCCAAGCTGACGCCGCTCGTGATCGCGGCATCGCTGGGCCTGGGCGCCCTCGCGCTCCTCGCGACGCCACGCGAGGAGGAGCCGCAGATCCGGGTGCCGATGGTCGACGTCATCGTCGCGTGGCCCGGAGCCGAGCCCGCCGAGGTCGAGAGCCGCATCGTCGAGCCGATCGAGCGAATCCTGTGGGGCGTCACCGGCATCGAGCACATCTACTCGGTGTCCCGGCCAGGCCTCGCCATGGTGACGGTGCGCTTCAAGGTCAACGAGTCGAACGAGGACAGCCTGGTCAAGCTCTACGAGCGGCAGTCGGCGATGGGCTGGGTGCTGCCGCAGGGCGCGCTCACGCCGACCGTCGAGCTGCACTCGATCGACGACGTCCCGTTCCTGACCCTCACGCTCTGGGGCGGCGGCCTCACGAGCGACCGGCTGCGGCCGCTCGCCTCCGAGCTCGCGCAGGAGCTGTCCGAGGTCCCCGAGACGAGCCGCGTGCAGCTGATCGGGGGCCAGCCCCGCGTGGTGCGAGTCGAGCCCGATCCCGATCGCATGGCCGCGGCCGGCGTCAGCTGGGCCCAGCTCACCGGCGCGCTTCAGGCGGCCTCCCTGCGCCAGGACGGCGGCACCGCCGTGCGCGACAACCGCGAGGTCCGCGTCGAGGTCGGTCCGCTGTTCGCCAGCTCGGACGAAGTCTCCCGTGTGGTGGTGGCCGTCAAGGACTCCCGGCCCGTGTACGTGTCGAGCGTCGCGCGCGTCGTGGACGGACCGGACGAGGCGCAGGACGCCGTCTTCTTCGCAGCGGGCGCGGCATCTCGCGACCGCGACGCAGCGGCCGCCGCGCTCTCCGGCACCGAGCAGCCGGCCGTCACGATCGCGATCTCGAAGCGCTCCGGCGCGAACGCCACCGCCCTCGCCGAGCGCGTGCTCGAGAAGGTCGAGAGGCTGCGGCCGCGGCTGCTGCCGGCCGAGCTCCGGCTCGACGTGACGCGCAACTACGGTGAGACCGCCAGGGAGAAGTCGAACGAGCTCGTCCAGCACCTGCTGATCGCGACCCTGTCGGTGGTCGCGCTGATCTCGCTCGCGATGGGCTGGCGGAGCGGCCTGGTCGTGGGAATCGCGGTGCCGGTGACACTGGCCCTCACGCTGTTCATCTACTACCTGGCGGGCTACACGCTCAACCGCGTGACGCTCTTCGCGCTCATCTTCTCGATCGGCATCCTGGTCGACGACGCGATCGTGGTGGTCGAGAACATCGAGCGCCACCACCGCGAGCGCAAGGGGCAGTCGTTCGCGCGCACCGCGGTCGAGGCGACCGACGAGGTCGGCAACCCGACGATCCTCGCCACGTTCACCGTGATCGCGGCGATCCTGCCGATGGCGTTCGTGCGCGGCATGATGGGCCCCTACATGAGCCCGATCCCCACGGGCGCCTCGGCCGCGATGCTGTTCTCGCTCGCGGTGGCCTTCATCGTGACGCCCTGGGCCGCGTACCGCGTGTTCAGCCACCAGCACCTGGCGGGCGCGAGCCACGACGCGCCCGAGGGCCTCTCGACGCGGGTCTACCGGCGCGTGATGGGCCGCCTGGTGGCGAGCGCGGCCGCGCGCTGGGGCTTCTTCGCCCTGGTCGCGTCGCTCTTCCTCGCTGCCGCCGGCCTCGTCGGAGTCGGCCTGGTCAAGGTCAAGATGCTGCCCTTCGACAACAAGAGCGAGTTCCAGGTCATGCTCGACCACCCCGAGGGCACCCCGCTCGAGGTCACGCTCGAGACCGCGCGACGCATGAGCGCCTACCTCGCGACGCAGGTCCCCGAGGTGAAGGACGTTCAGCTCTACGCCGGCAACGCCGCGCCCTTCAACTTCAACGGCCTGGTCCGCCACTATTTCCTTCGCCGCGCCCCCCACCTGGCCGACCTGCAGGTGAACCTCGCGCCCAAGGAAGCCCGCGCCGCGCAGAGCCACGACATCGCCAAGCGCGTTCGCCCAGCGCTCGTCGAGATCGCCAGGCAGCGCGGAGCGCACGTGAAGGTCGTCGAGATTCCGCCGGGGCCTCCCGTGATGGACACGATGGTCGCGGAGATCTACGGCCCCTCCCAGCCTGCGCGCTTCGCCGCCGCGAAGGCGGTGCGCGGCCTCTTCGAGACGACTCCCGGGGTCGTCGACGTGCACGACTCGACCGAAGCCGAGCGCGAGCGCATCCTGGTGAGCCTCGACCGCGAGAAGGCGGCGCTCAAGGGCATCCCGACGGCCGCCGCGGTCGAAGCGCTGGCCGGTCCCGGCGCGGGACGCGTCGTGGCTCGGATCGACGCGCCGAGGACGCGCGAAGCGGTGCCGGTGCGGGTGCGGCTGTCGGCCGCCGATCGGGCGAGCCGAGCGCGCCGGCTGTCGCTGCGGGTCGACTCGCCGCTCGGCGGGCAGGTCGCGATCGGCGAGCTCGCGCGCGTCGAGCGCGTCGCCGAGCCGCAGCCGCTCGTGCGCAAGGACCTGAAGCCGGTGACCTACGTGATGGGCGACCTCGCCGGCGAGAAGGAGAGCCCGGTCTACGCGATCCTCGCGCTCGACCGGAAGCTCGACGCGCTCGAGCTGCCGGGCGGCGCCAGACTCGACCGCTACTCGACCGAGGCGCCGGAGACCTCCGAGCGCGCGGCCATGAAGTGGGACGGCGAGTGGCAGATCACGTACGAGGTGTTCCGCGACCTCGGCATCGCGTTCGCGGTCGTGCTAGTGCTGATCGCGGTGCTCGTCGTCGGCTGGTTCCAGTCGTTTGCCGTGCCGCTCGCGATCCTGCTGCCGATCCCGCTGTCGCTGATCGGCATCCTGCCCGGGCACTGGGCCTTCGGCGCGTTCTTCACGGCGACGTCGATGATCGGGTTCATCGCCGGGGCCGGCATCATCGTGCGCAACTCGATCATCCTCGTCGACTTCGTCGAGCTGAAGCTGCGCCAGGGCATGCCGCTCGAGCAGGCCGTGGTCGAGGCCGGCGCCGTGCGCTTCCGGCCCATGCTGCTCACCGCCGCCGCGGTGGTCGTGGGCTCGTTCGTGATCGTGTTCGACCCGATCTTCCAGGGCCTCGCCATCAGCCTGATGATGGGCGAGGTCGCGGCCACGCTGCTCTCGCGGCTCGCCGTCCCGGTCGTGTACTACATGATCGCCCGCCGGGGCCGCGCCGAAGAGCTGCGGCGCGACGCCCTGATCCCGGCCGAGGCCGATCCGCGGGCGGCTGCACTGCCGGAGCAGGCAGTCGCTTCATGAGAGGAGATGGACCATGACGATCGAACGTGCGCTGCGCGCGCTCGCGGGCTTCTTCGTGACGCTGAGCGTGGCGCTCGGCTACTTCGTCCACCCCGGCTGGTTCCTTTTCGCGGCCTTCGTGGGCCTCAACCTGCTGCAGTCCGCCTTCACGAACGCCTGCCCCGCGATGTGGCTGTTCCGCAAGCTGGGCCTGCCCGCGTGCGCGCCGGCAGGAGGCGGCCGCCGTCCGCCGGTGAGCGGTCGATGAAGGCCATCCTGCTGATCACGGACTCGGAGGCGATGCGCGAGTTCGAGCGCGTGCTCGTCGCCGAGGGCCACCACGGCTTCACCGTGGTGCCGGCGGTCGCGGGCAGCGGACGCCACGGCCTCAAGACCGGCGACCGCGTGCACCCGGGCAGCTCGAGCCTGATGCTCACGATCGCCGACGCCGCGGGCACCGAGCCGCTCGTGGCATTGCTGAAGCGGACGCGCGACGCCGCCGGCTACGGCGAGGCGACGCGCATGTGGTCGTTCGACCTGGCTGAGGTCGCCTAGGCGGCAGGCTCGAGGGAGCCCGTGGCCTGCGGGCGCCTCAGTCCGAGATCGTCGATTCGTCGGCGCCCGCCATCGCGAACCGGATCTCCTCCGGGCCGACGCGCACCGCGTCACCGGGGGTGAGCTCCGCCGTTCCCAGGATGCGGCGGCCGTTCAGCCAGGTACCGTTCCGGCTGCCGAGGTCCTCGACGAGCAGCCGCTCGGAGCTGACACGCACCAACGCGTGATGGCGGGAGACTCTCGTCGAGTCGCTCCGTATGCGGCAGTCCCCGCCCCGTCCGATCAGGTGCTCCCCGTCCGGGAGAAGGATCGTTCGTGCCGCCCATACGGCCGTCCAGCGGGGAGCCTGGGCCGGACCCACGCCGCCGACGGGGGCCTCCCCGCAGAAGGCGTAGCCGTAGCGGGGCACCGTCCGGATGAACCGAGGCTGCTTCGGGTCGTCGCCGAGTGCCGTGCGCAGGTCGCCGACGAGGCCAGGGAGCGAGGACTCGCTCACGTGGGCGCCCCGCCAGATGGACTCGTGTATCTCCGCCTTCGAGACAGCGTTCGGCCGACGCGAGAGGAGCAGGGCCAGCAGGTCGAAGGCCTTTGGCTCGACGTGCAGCAGTTCACGGCCGTGGAGCAGCTGGCGTCGATCCTCGTCGAAGAGGAACCCGGCGAATTGCACGGTCTGCGCCACCGCCGCCTCCGAGGCCTGAGTCTAAGGCAGGGCGGGAGCCAGGGCATCCACTTCACCAGGCAAAAGTGAGGCTTTCGATAGGGCGCCCGTGGCGCTGACGGACGATGTTTGTCTGCAGACAGCAAGGAGGCGGACATGGAGCGATTCAGAGTGCGGGCAGTCAGGGTGGTCGTCGGAAGCCTCGCTGTGATCGCAGCCGGCTGCGGTACGGAGTCGGGGCTCTCGCCGGCAGGACCTACCCCGGGGTTCTCGGCCGGCTCGATCGAGATCGCGCCGGCCGGGGCGATCGTCGGCACGTCGGTGACTCTGCAGAGCCGGCTCGCGTCGGATCCCACGGGCAGCCCCCTCATCTATTACTGGGATTTCGGAGACGGCTCCACCGCGATGGGCAGCGAGGCGATGACTCACGTCTACGCCGAGGCCGGTGTCTTCGTGGCCACGGTGACCGTCAACAGCAGTGAGGCAGGCTCGGCCCAGGCGAGCATGAACATCCCGGTCAGGAACCTCACCGCCCGATGGACGGGAGACTACGGCCGGGTGTCGATCACGCAGGACGGTCTCGACCTCCACGGAAGGTACCTGGACGATTCGCGCCAGGGCATCGTCGAGGGAAGGGTCAGCGAGACGGGGAGGGTGACCTTCACCATTACGCGCCCAGGCCTCGCCCCGGTCAGGTTCACGGGAACGGCAGGCCCGGACGTCATGACGCTCGTGGGCAGCGCGAACGTGCGCGACGCCGCCGACAGGCCCTGGACGCTCGTCCGGGACTAGGCCCCGGCACGCTGCGGGAGTCGCACCGACGTCGCCCTCAGCGACACACACCGCCGCCGCTTTCGACGAAGCGTCGCTGCAGCTCGCCGGCGGCCTCGTGGTAGGCGGCGAGCGCCGCCGGCTCGGATTCGTAGAGGTTCAGGATGCGGATCGACACCAGCTGCTCGATCTTCTCGACCGAGCGCCAGAGGTAGCAGGCGTCGTCCGCGGACGCCCGCACCGGCTTGCCGCCGACGATCACGTAGACCGGGCTCGTGAGGGCGTTCTGGCTGCGTGCGGTGATCCACGAGCTCTGCGTGACGGGGACCTGCAGCTGCGCGAGCTGGCGCCCTTCCGGCAGCGCCACCCGCGCGCGCGGCTCGCCGTTCACGAGCACCTCGACGTCGGCCGCGACGCCGGCCGTCTCGAGCGTCACGGTCACGCTCTGCGGGCCGGGAAGCGGCACCTCCTCGCCGAGCCGGTGGCCGTCGACGCGAACGTTGAGGCGGGTGCCGACGCGCGTGGCGGCGACGGTGCGGCCCGCCTTGATGCCCGCGAGCCAGCTCTCGTACGTGAGCGGACCGTCGACGATCACGTCGGTGCGGGGCGTGCGCTCGTGGAAGCGGTCCGCGATGCACGACCAGTCGCTGCCGCCGGTGATCGGCACGCGGAAGCCCGCGTTCTCGAGCGCCTTCCAGAGCCGGAAGCTGGCCGGCTCCTCATCGGGCATGCGCTCCAGCGACAGGAAGTCGAGCCGTCCTCGCACGGCGTGGACGACGGCGTCCCAGGGCGTGCAGCAGCCGCCGGGCCGGTCCAGGATCTGGTCCGCCGGCCAGAACTGGGCGTGGGCCATCCCGACCAGAGCGCGCGGCTGCCGGTGCGCCCACTCGACGACGGGGATGCCGGAGTTCGGCGCGTGGAACACGTCGTCGGAGAACGCGATCGAGTCCAGTCCCAGCAACACCAGGTGGCCGCCTCTCGCGGCCTCGAAGTGCGAGACCTCGAGGTCGTAGTGCAGGATGAAGCCCGGTGTCGAAAGCGCGTGGTCGCGGCCCGTGAAGAAGGCCGCGTCGTTCGCGTAGCCCTCGCCCCAGACGAGCGCGGCTCCGACCTGGATCTGCTGCGCCTTGAGCAGCTCGGCGAGGCGGGCGGGGCTCGCGTACTGGCTGCAGCCGGTGCTGTGGACGTGAACGTCGCTCGTCACCCACGCGGCCGGCCGCTGACACGTGACGAGGCAGCCGTCGGCGTTGCTGGCGTTGCCGTCGTCGCACTCCTCGGATCCTTCCGCGACGCCGTTGCCGCAGGCGGGAGAAGGCGTCGCCGACGCGACGGGCGATCCGCTTCCGCCGGCGCAGGCCGTGAGCGCGACGAGCGCCGCGGCTGCCGCGCCGGCACGAACGACTCGTTCAGCGGCTCTGTACTGAACGTTCATCGATCCTTTACACTCGGGAATGGCCGTCGCCGCGTCACGCCCGCAGGCCGTCCCGGATTCGCACCGCCTGCGGTCGCTCCTGGGGAACGTCTCCCTGGTGGCCGCGAGCTGCGCCGTGTTCGCACTCGCGATTGTAGCGAGCGAGTGGGCCGCCCGGCGCGTGGCGCCCGATTACCTGGTCGAGACGCGCGGCATCCACGTCTTCTCGAGCGCGTACGGCTGGATCGGAAGGCCGGGTGCCGCGGCCGCGATGGGCGGGGGCCGCGTGACCCTGAACCGCCTCGGATACCGCGGGCGCGAGCTGCCCGCACGCCGCGCCAGAGGCGCCACGCGCGTCGTGGTGCTCGGCGACTCGATCGCGTTCGGCTACGGCGTCGCCGACGAGCAGACCTTCACGCACATCCTGGACGCGCGCGACAACGGGATCGACGCGACCAACATGGGCGTGCAGGGCTTCGGCCCGGGCCAGGAGCTCCTGGTGCTGCAGCGCGACGGCTTGCGGGCGGAGCCGGACGTGGTGGTGCTCGCGGTCTGCCTGCGGAACGACTTCGCCGACGCCGTGCTGCCGGTCGCCCTCTACAACGGGGTGAACCCGCGGCCCCGCTACCAGCTGGTGGCGGACACGCTGCTGCTGGACGACGCGGCGCTGCGGCTCTCCGCGCCCGCGCGCGTCGTCGGCTGGCTGAGCGACTACTCGCACCTCTACAACCGGCTGTCGCGGCTGCTGGCCGCGCAGCCGCAGCCATCGGAGGAAAGCTGGCGCGTGCGCAAGCAGGAGGCGCTCCGCGACGAGGACTACGCGCTTCGGCTCTCGGTCGCGCTCGTGCTCGAGATGCGGAGGCTCTGCCGCGACCACGGCAGCGAGCTGCTGGTGGCGACGTTCCCGAGCGAGCACAGCTACGACTCCGAGCCGGAGCTGCACCGCCGCTTCCACGCCGCGCTGCGGTTCGCCGGCGTCCGGACCGTCGAGCTCCGCGACGAGCTGCGCGCGCGCGGCCTGCGCGCGTCCGAGACGACACTCGACGCGACCGGCCACCTGGCTCCCGCCGGGCACCGCGCCGCGGCCGACGTGCTCGAGGGCGAGATCCGGCGCCTCGCCGGCGCCCGGCTCTAGGAGCTCGGGCGGATCGCCGCTCTCGTCCTCCTCGAGCCGGTCGCGCTCGCGTAGCTCGAGCACGTGCCGTCACCCGGGGCGGCCGCGGGTTTCGCGGTAGACTCGCACACCCGGCAGCAGGCGATGGTCGAGCTGAATCACCGCGACCGAACGATCAAGGTCAAGGTGGTGTATTACGGGCCCCCCGTCGGCGGGAAGACGACCAACCTGCAGATCCTGCACCGATCGGCGGCCGCCAAGCGCCGCGGCGAGCTCATCTCGATCAACTCCGCCCAGGACCGCACGATCCTGTTCGACCTGCTGCCGCTCCGCACGCCGGGCTTCCGCGGCTTCGACCTGCGGCTCCAGGTGTTGGCGGTGCCGGGGCAGGCGATGTACTCGGCGACACGGCGGCTGGTGCTGAAGGGCGCCGACTCGCTGGTGTTCGTGGCCAACTCCGCGCTCGACCGCTGGGAAGAGAACATCCAGAGCTATCGCGAGATGACGCAGAACCTCCAGACCCACCGGCTCGACCCGCTGCAGATGCCGCTCGTGCTCCAGTACAACAAGCGCGACCTTCCGCAGGTGCTCGAGGTCGAGGCGCTCGACCGCGCGCTCAACGCGCGGCACGCCGAGGTGGTGCCCGCCGTCGCGGTGCGCGGCGAAGGCGTGCTGGAGACGTTCGGCGTGATCCTGGCGCGCACCGTCCAGGACCTCGCCAGCCGCTACGCGATCCTGGACGTCAAGGAGGCCGCCCCGGCCCGCCAGTGGGCGGAGCAGGCGCTCGTCGACCTCTTCGGCCGCACGCGGCTCGGCCCCGAGGCGGTCGACGCGCTCACGGGCCCCGTCGCGCCGGCGCAGGCTCCCTCGCAAGGGCAGCCGCCGACGACCGGGAGCCACCCGAGCCTGACGAGCCCTCCGCTCGCCGCGATCACGGGCGGCCACCACGTGGTGCGCGTGGCGCCGCCGCCTGCGCCCGAGGATCGCGGCACGGGCGCCGAGGCGCGCGCCGGCGAGCTCGTCGAGACGTACGCCGAGGCCTCCGCCCAGCTCGGCGCCGCGCTCACCGAGCTGCGCGAGGAGCGCGACGTCGCGCGCCAGCGCCTCGACGACGTGAGGCGCACGATGACGGCGGCGCAGGAGCTGTTGAGCGGCCACCCGCTCGACCAGGCGATGGGGCCGGTGCTCGCACGCATGGCACGCATCGCGGGCGTCGACCACGCCGCCTTCTGGGTGCCGCAGCCCGCGCAGCCGCCGCGCGCCGCGGCGCTCGTCGGCCTCGCCGGCGAGCCCGTGCTGTCGTCGCCCGCGGCGCTAAGGCACGTGATCGAGAACGCGGCGGGCGGCAGCAAGCCCGCGTTCGCGTTCGCGGCGGAGAACCGCGACCTGGACCAGGCGCTCGACCGCCCCGAGGGCCGCTTCGCCGCGCTGCTCGTGGTCCCGTTCCGCACGCCCGCGGGCATGCAGGGACTGGGGGTGTTCTACTACGGCGCCGACACCGCGCGGCCGGGCCCCGAGGCGCTCGAGCACCTCGCGGAGATCCCGCGCGCGATCGCGGTCGCGCTCGAGCTCTACGCGACGCTCCACACGGTCAAGGCCGCGGAGCGCGCGCTCGAGCTCGCGCTCGCGGGCACGGCCTCGATCGGCGGGCTCGAGCACCTCGTGGCCTCGATCGAGACGCTACGCGACCGGCTCGGCGAGATCCGCAGCCGCAAGGACGTGCCGGCCTGGTTCGCCGACCACTACGTGCGGCTGGCTCCGGCGCTGGCGTCGTCGCTCGGCGACGCGCGCTCGCTCCTGGCCTTCGGCCGCGGCGAGATCCGCAAGGACGTCGTCTACCTCGAGGACCTGCTCGCGGAGCTCCGCACCCCGGAGGTCACGGTCGAGCTCGATCCCGCGGCGGAGACGGTCCCGGCCGACGCCGCGCTCCTGCGCGTCGCGCTGCGCGCGCTCGCGGACGAGATGCGCTCGCGCTGCGGCGCCAACACCGCGCCGCTCGCGATCCACGTCGGAGCCTGGACCGACGGCGTCCGGCTCGTCATGCGCTCGCACGGCGGCGGGGCGGGCAACGGCCAGGGCCCCGTCACCGCCGGGCTCGGCCTCGGGCTCGCGCGCCGGATCGCCGAGCTCCACGGCGGGACGCTCGAGGACGAGGCCGCGCGGGGCGAGGTGATCCTGACGCTGCCGGTCGCCTAGGTCGGCTTCTTCTCCTCCTGGTCGCGCCTGAGCCAGGAGAAGAGCGAGAAGGCCGGCCGCTCCGGGTCGGGCGCCGCGGCTGCGTGGCTCGGCGCCGGAGCCGGCTCGCGAGCCGGTTCCTCGGCCGCCGCGATCTCTTCCGAGTCGTCGTCCTCGTCGTCCGCCTCGTCCACGGCCGGCTGACCGGGCTCGGACGGCGCGCCGGGTGCGGCGGGCCCGCCGGGCCGCCGCCCACGACCGCCACGCCCGCGGCGCCTGCGTCCGGGTCGGCCGCCGTTGGTGGCGTCCGGCTCGGCCGCTGCGGCCGGCGCCGCCGGCACGCCCGCAGCCGGCTCCGGCTTGCGCTCGCCGCCCGCTTCCGTCGCGGCCGTCTCGGTGCGCGCGGCCGGGCCGAGGTCCTCGATGACGTAGCTGCCGGACTTCTGGTCGCGCCGCAGCATCACGATCCCGCGCCGCTGGGCGTCCTCGAGCAGGTGCGAGAAGGTGCGGAAGCCGTAGTAGCTCTCGTTGAACGAGGGCCGCTTGCGCTTCATGGTCTCCTTGACCATCGAGCCCCACAGCGATTCCTTGTTCTCGCGCTGCAGCGCCACGACCGCGTCCACCAGCAGCCCGAAGCAGTCCTGCAGCTTCTCGGTCAGCGAGCCGGTGATCGCCGGCATCGGGCGCTGCTGCACCCGCACCAGGTCCTCGTAGAAGATGAACTCGTCGCAGTTCTCGATCAGCAGGTCCGAGGTCGAGTTCTTCACGCCGAGCCCGATCACGTACTTGTTGTTCTCCTTGAGCTTGGAGACGAGCGGCGAGAAGTCCGAGTCGCCCGAGCACACCACGAAGCAGTTGATGTGCTCCTTCTGGAACGACATGTCCATCGCGTCCACGACCAGCCGGATGTCCGCCGAGTTCTTGCCGCCGACCGACTTCTGCGGCACCTCGATGAGCTCGATCGCGGACTCGTGGAAGGAGCGCTTGTAGTCCGAGTAGCGGCTCCAGTCGGCGTAGGCCTTCTTGCTCAGGACCTTTCCCTTCTCGAGCAGCCGCTCGAGCACGAGATTCACGTCGAACTTGCGGTAGTGGGCGTCGCGGACGCCGATGGCGATGTTCTCGAAGTCGATGAAGAGGGCGAGCCGCTGCTCGTCCTGTGCACTGCCTGCCAAACTTCCTCCTGTCGGGGATCCCTTCCCCTCCCTCTCGACCCTCGGGTCCGGGGCGGAGTGCGCCCGGGAGGACCCGGGCCTCGGGGATGACGGAAGCGTAACACAGCCCTCCTAGGCGGAACGGACAGAAACGGAACCCCCATGCCGTCCGGTACGCATAAAGGAATGAGGTCGACGGCCTTAATCAACAGCCATGACCGTATCTTGTTGAAAACTTAGAAGTTGTTATCGCGCCCTCGTCGAGGGCCCGCTCGCCCCCCGGCCTGACGCGCGCTCAGCGGCGCCAGGCCAGGCGCCCGTAGACGCCGCGGCGCACGGCCACGCCGCCCCACTCGAGGTGGCTCGCGTCGAGCAGGTTCTGCCCGACGACGGCGAGCTCGAGCCCGGCGCTCGGCCGCCACGCGAGCCGGAGGTCGAGGCTCGAGTACGCGGGCACGCGCTGGGCGGGGACCTCGTCCACGTAGCGGAAGAAGGCGTCGAAGAAGAGGCCGTGCGGCAGGTCGTGCGACGAGCGCACGAAGAGCTGGTGTCGCGGGCTCGCGCCGTTCGTCGTGTCGGCGGTGAGCCGCGGCGGCTGTGGCTCCTCGGGCCGCACGGCGACCCGCAGGTACGAGTAGGCGCCGTGCAGCCGCCAGCTCGCGAGCGGCTGCGCGTCGAAGGACAGCTCGCCGCCCCACGTCTCGCCCTCGAGGTAGTTGCCGAACAGGACGGGCACCACGATCCGCGGCGGGGGCGGCCCGTCCTCCACGAACACCGTCCCGATCCGCCCGCCGAGCAGGTCGGAATAGCGGTCGTAGAATCCCGCGGCCCGGAGCGAGAGCCGCTCGAGCGGCTGGAGGCGGTAGCCGGCCTCGACGACGTGCGTCGTCTCGGACTCGAACTGCTGGTCGCCGACCGCGCGCACGAAGATCGGCAGCGCCTGCTGCTGCAGGAACACGGTCTGCACCTGGTCCGTGTCCGCCCGCGAGGGCGTGCGCACGGCGCGCGAGGCCGCCACCCACGCGCGCTGGCGCGGGGTCAGCGCCCACAGCAGGCGCACGCTCGGCTGGGCCTCGAAGCCCGAGTAGCCGTTGTGCTCCAGCTTGGCTCCCGCCGTGAGCGCGAGGCGGTCCGAGGCGAAGCGGAACTCGTCCTGCAGGAAGCCCGAGTAGATGTGGTCCGTGCGGTCCTCGGGGTCGAAGAACGGACCGGGCAGGCCGGACGTCGAGTCCGAGCTGACGCGGAAGCCGAGCCCCCAGACCAGGTGGTGCCGTTTCGCGAAGGCGAAGTCGTGCTGCAGCTCCAGGTCGAACGTGTCGCGCGACTCGTCGAGGTAGGCCTCCTTGCGGTCGGTGCGGTCGTACCAGGTCAGCACGGACAGCGTGCCGCCGCCGTCGGAGCCGCGCGTGAAGCGGCCCAGCAGGTCGGCGCCGAAGAGATCGCCCTTGTCGTCGACCACCTGCGCGTAGGGCGGCGTGTACTGTGCCACCGTGTGGCGCTGGCCGGCTCGCCCGTCGTAGAGGTCGCCGGACACGGTGAACGAGTCGCGCGTCCCGCGCCGCGAGTCGAGCCGGAAGCCGCCCTGGCCCATGCTCCAGGCGTCGAAGTCGGCGCCGTCCGTGTGCGATTCGGGCCCGCGGTCGAAGTAGCGGCCGTAGACGCGGTAGTCGGTCGCGGCGCCGAGCGCGCCGCCGTAGCGCAGTCCGAGGAAGGCGCGCTCGGTCGTGCCGCCGCCGGCCTCGACGTAGACGCCGCGCGTGTCGTGGGCGCTGCGGGTCACCACGCTGACGACGCCGTTCACCGCGTTCGCGCCCCAGAGCGTGCCGCCGGGGCCGCGCACCACCTCGATGCGGTCGAGGTCGGGGAGCAGCAGCTGCTGCTGCTCCCAGTAGACGCCCGCGAAGAGCGGGGTGTAGACGCTGCGGCCGTCGACGAGCGCCAGCACCGAGCGCGAGAGCGTGCTCGCGAAGCCCCGGATCCCGACCGCCCAGCGGTTGGAGTTGGCCCGCGCGACCTGCACGCCTGGCGCGAGCCGCAGCGCCTCCGGCAGGCTGGTGAGCCCGGAGCGCTCGACGTCCTCGGCCGTGACGACTGCCGTCGCCGCCGGGACGTCCCAGTGCCGCTGAGGCCGCCGCGCCGCGACCGTGACCTTGAGCCCGGCGAGTTCCTCGATGCTGAGCCTGGTGAGGTCGGACGGGGTCTGCACGGTCGGCTGCGGGTCGGCGGAGGCCGGTTGCGCGGCCAGAAGCGCAGCGGCCAGGAGTACGAGCCGTCCACGTGGACCTGTCATTGCTCCCCCCTCGTCGCGAGCCGCGAGCGGCCCGCGAGACTCGCCACGACCGCCACCAGCTCGGCCGGCTGCACCGGCTTGGCGACGTGGATCTGGAACCCGGCGGCGAGCGCCTGGATGCGCTCCTCCGCGCTCGCGAGCGCCGTGAGCGCCACGGCCGGCGTCCGCCCGCCGTCGCTGGCCGGCAGCTGGCGCAGGCGCCGGATCAGCGCCAGGCCGTCCTCGCCGGGCATCGCGATGTCGCTCAGCAGCACGTCGGGCCGCGAGCGGCGCACGAGCTCGAAAGCCTCGGGCGCTCCGGCGACCGTGGCCACCTCCGCGCCGCAGCGCCGCAGCACCGCCGCGGCCAGCTCGCGCGAGTCGGCGTCGTCCTCCACCACGAGCACGCGCACGCCGGCGAGCGAGGGCGCGTCGTCGAGCGGCACCACGTGGTCGGCCCCCGCATCGCGCCGCCGCTCGCCGTGCCTGGCGGCCAGCCCGGCGCGCGGCAGCAGCACGCGGAAGATCGCGCCCGCGTGATCCTCGCGGTTCGCGGCCGAGACGGAGCCCCCGTGCAGCTCGACCAGGCTCTTCACGATCGCGAGCCCCAGCCCGAGTCCCCCGTGGCGCCGCGTGCTCGAGGAGTCCGCCTGGCGGAAGCGGTCGAACGCGTACGGGATGAACTCGGGCGCGAGCCCGGGCCCGTCGTCGGCGACCGTGAGCTCGACGTGCGACGCGTCGCCCCGCAGGCGCACCGCCACGTGCCCGCCGCTCGGGGCGAACTTGACCGCGTTCGAGACGAGGTTCCAGACCACCTGCTGCAGCCGCTGGCGGTCGCCCAGCACGAGGCCGCCGTCCGCCTCGACGGTCGTCTCGATCGCCACCGCCTTGGCCGCGGCGGCGGGGCGCAGCGTGTCCACGCCCGCTTCGACGACCGGCGCCAGCTCGAGCGCGGCGAGCGACAGCGACAGCTTTCCGGAGTTGATCCGCTGCATGTCGAGGATGTCCGCGATCAGCTGGCCCTGGGTGAGCGCGTTGCGGCTGATCGTCTCGGCGGCCTTGCGCGTGGTCGCGGGGTCGGCGCCGCGCTGGAGGATCTCGGACCAGCCCACGATCGCGTTGAGCGGCGTGCGCAGCTCGTGCGATAGCGTCGCCAGGAACTCGTCCTTCAGCCGGTTGGCCTCCTCGGCCTTGCGGTAGAGCTCGACGCCCTCGTCGATCCGGCGCTCGAGCTCGGCGTGGGTCCGGCGCAGGTCCTCGTCGCGCCGCTGGAGCGCGTCGAGCATGCCGTTCCACGAGTCGACGAGCTCGCCTACCTCGTCCCTGCCGCGGGCCGTCGCGCGCGCCGACAGGTCACCCTCGAGCGACATGCGGCGCGCGGTCCGCGCGAGCCGCAGGATCGGCTCCGAGAGCGAGCGCTGGACGACCCGGCCGACGAGGAGCGCCATCAGCAGCGAGGCCGCGAACACGACGGTCGCGATCGTGGCGAAGCGCAGCCCGCGCTCGGTCCGCTCGCGGAGCGCCGAGCGGATCACGAGCGTGCCGACGCGCTCGCCCTCGAGCATCACCGGGCTCCGCACGACCAGCGCCCCCTCCTCGAACGCCTGCGCCGGGGCCTCGAGCCTCGCGGAGTCGAGGCGGCCCGGCAGCGTGACCGCGCGGGCGTCGGAGCGCAGGTCGTAGGCGAACAGGCCACCGTCGCGGCCGTAGAACGCCGCGTAGAGCACCTCGGGCTCCGCGCGCAGCGCGCGCAGGGTGGTGCGGGCGGACTCGGGGTCGTGGAACACCACGGCCGGTGCGCCGTTCCAGGCCGTCACGTCCGCCAGCGTGCGCAGGCGCCGCACCAGCGCCTCCTCGAAGCTCTTGCGGTCGAAGAGCAGGAAGGCGAGGCTCGCGAGCAGGAGGGCGGCCCCGCTCGCGAGCGCAGTGACGATCGTGAGCTTGCGCCGGATCGGGAGGTCGGAGAAGCGCTTCACGGCCTCGTCTCCACGACGCGCGCGACGCGCAGGAGCTGCGAGGACACCTTGAGGCCCGCGCGCCCGGCCTGCTCCAGGTTGACGTCGAAGGCCACGCGGCCGTCGTCGCTCAGGCGGAATCCCACGACTCCCCCCCGCTCGGCGAAGCCGCTCGACTCGCCGACGGTCAGGACCGGCTGGCCGCGCAGCGCCTTCAGCGCTCGGCGGACCTGCTCTGGATTGTCGTCGCCGAGAAACAGGATCTGCGGCTGCCGCTCGAGCGCGCCCGCGCTCGGCCCGCGCCGGATCCGGATCGGGTGGCCTTGCACCTGGCCCGCGCCGATCGTCGCCTCGAGCTCGCCGCCGAAAGGGTCGCGGCCGACGACGGCGATCTCGAACGGCTCGTTCGCGTCATCCGTCTTCGGCCAGTTCGGCCAGTCGATGAGCTTGGCGAAGTGGAACAGGAACGCGGCCTTCACCTGGTGCTCGGTCGGCGCCTCGGCGGCCCGCGCCACCGTCAGGCAGCCGAGCAGCGTCGACGCTGCGACCAGCCCCCAGATCGCGCGAGAGTCGTTCATGCCTTCGCGTCTCGGCGACCCCCCCTAACGCGAGCGCATACCGAACGAACCAAGATCGATCATGTTTTGGGGGATCATCCGATGCCCCCAAACATACATCTCGCGGCTCCGTGTACGCCACAGCAGTCGCACAAAGCGACGAGGCCGCTCGAGACAATGGACGATGAGACTCCATGTGGTGATGAGCCGAGCGCGGGCGCCGAGTAGCAGCCGCTACCCGCGCCGGCGTGTCGACGCCCGCCTTTCGCTTTCGAGCCGGAATCGAACTCTGTCCGGACAGAGTTCGCCGGCCGCGAACGGCTACAGCTGGTAGCCCGCTGCCCATCCCCACAAGGTTTCGCGATTGACGGGACTGGAGATCGCGCGCATATTGAGATAGCGAAATAAAAGCGAAAGTCGTTCGAGCCCGGAGCTGCGAGAAACACAACCATGAGCGCCGCGACACTCCCCGCTGCCCTGCCGTGGACGCCGTCGCTGGAAGGCGAGAGGCTTCCTGGCTCCGCTCCGCCGACTGTCGACGGCGTCGCCGAGCGCGTCCGCTCCGAAGCGCCGGTCGCCGCCGATCTCGCAGAGCGCAAGCGCGCTCTCGAGGAGCTGCTGCGCGCGCGCCGGCTGCAGGCGGAGGCGCCGCCGCTAAGGGGCGAGGACGCGAGGCTGCGGCCGATCGCGACCGGCGTCGCCGCGCTCGACCGCATCCTCGTCGGCGGCTTCCCGCGCGGCGAGCAGAGCGAGATCCACGGGCCCGCCTCCTCCGGCCGCACCGGCGTCCTGCTCGCGCTCCTCGCGCACACGACGCGCGCGGGCGCGCTCGCCGCGCTCGTCGATCCGCTCGACCGGCTCGATCCCGCCTCGGCCGCCGCCGCGGGAAGCGACCTCGAGCGGCTGCTCTGGCTGCGCGGCACGCCCTCGCGCGGGCCCTCGGGAACGACGGGCGGAGACGAGCCGCGAGCGAAGGCGCTCGCCTCCGCGACGGCGGCGGTCGCGACGCTCGCGGGGTCCGGGCTCTTCGACGTCGTGGCGCTCGATCTCGCCGGCGCCGACGCGGAGCGAAGGCGGCTGCCGGCCACGACCTGGCTGCGCCTGCAGCGGCTCGTGGAGAACTCGAAGACCGCGCTCGTGCTGGTGGCCGACGCCCACGTCGCCTGCAGCCCCGGCGGTCGTGCGCTCGCGCTCGAGCCGCTCGGGCCGCGCTTCTCCGAGCCGCCCGGCCCGGCGCGGCTGCTGCGCGCGCTCGCCGCGCTCGCCCGCGCCGGCCGCCACGGCCGCGACAGCGCCGAGATCGCCTTCGCGGCCGTCTGACGCCGGAGCGAGCCCTTGTTCGGCGGCCTGCACGCGCCTCGCGGCCTCCCCGACCCGGGCGCGCTCGTCGCAATCGCGCGCAGCTTCACGCCGCGCGTCGAGGCGAGCGTACCGACGCCGGTGCTGCTCGACCTCTCCGGGCTGGGCCGGCTCTGGCCGACGCCCGAGGCGCTCGGGCACGCGCTCCTCGCCGCGGCCGCCGCGCGGACGATCGAGGCGCAGGCGGCGCTCGCCTTCTCGCGCGGGACGGCGCTCGTGGTCGCGCGCGGCTGCGCGGGGCTGACGGTGGTGCCCGCGGGCGGCGAGGCGCGGGCGCTCGCGCCGCTGCCGCTCGCGCTCCTCGAGCTGCCGCAGGAGCAGCAGGAGCTCCTCGCGCGCTGGGGCCTCGGCACGATCGGCGACCTCGCGCGCCTGCCGCCGGCGGCGCTCGCCGCGCGGCTCGGCCCGGACGGCCCGCGCCTCGTCGAGCTCGCGCACGGCCGTGACGCGGGCGTCTTCCGCACGACGCCGCCCGCCCCGCGCTTCGAGACGACGCTCGAGCTCGACTGGCCGGTCGACGGGCTCGAGCCGCTGGCGTTCCTGCTGTCGCGCGCGCTCGAGCCGCTCATGCGCGCGCTCGACGCGCGCGGCGCGAAGGCCGCGGCGCTCGGCTTAGAGCTCGGGCTCGCCGACGGCTCGCTCCACGCGCGCGCGCTGCGGCCGGCGGCGCCCACGGGGGACGCCCGCACCTGGCGCACGCTGGTGCTGCTCGAGCTCGAGGCGCGCCCGCCGCGCGACGCGATCGCGCGCGTCACGCTGCGCGCCGAGCCCGTGCCGGCTCGCGCCGCGCAGTTCTCGCTGCTCGACCCGGCCCAGCCCGCGCCGGAGAAGCTCGCCGAGACGCTGGCGCGGCTCGAGGCGTGGACCGCCGCGGGCCGCGGCGGCTCGCCGCAGCTCGTGGACACGCACCGGCCAGGGGCCTTCGTCGTCACGAGCTTCGCGCCGGGACCGCTGCCGCGCGGGCGGCGCGAGACGGCCGCTCCCGGCCCGCGCGTGGCGCTGCGCGCCTACCGGCCGCCGCTCGTCGCCCGCGTCCACACGCGAGCCGGCGTGCCCAGCTTCGTCGAGGCGGCCGGGCTGCGCGGGACGGTCGCTGCGGCGGCCGGGCCGTGGCGCGTCTCGGGCGACTGGTGGGACGAGTCGTTCTCGCGCGAGGAGTGGGACGTGGCGCTCGCGGACCGGCCGGAACGCGTCGCGGGCGCGGCGTTCCGGCTGTTTCTCGACCGGCTGCGCGGGGAGTGGTTCGTCGAGGGCGAGCTCGACTAGCCGCCGCTCCTGATGTAGCTCTCGAGCTGGCGCACCGTGAAGCGCAGGTCGTCGATCACCGAGCGCACCACGTCGCCGATCGAGATCACGCCCACCACGCGCCCGCCCTCGACCACGGGCAGGTGGCGGATGTGGCGGTCGGTCATGTGCACCATGCACTCGCCCGAGGTGGTGTCGGGCGAGATCACGAACACGTCCGGCGTCATCACCTCGCGCACCAGCGTCTCCTTCGAGCTGCGGCCGTGGAGGATCATGCGCCGCGCGTAGTCGCGCTCGGAGAAGATCCCCGCGAGCGAGCCGCCGCGCATCACGAGCAGCGCGCCGATGTTCTTCTGCTCCATGAGCCGCAGCGCGTCGAGCACGGTCGCCTCGGGGTCGATGGAGTAGATGTCCGGCTTGCCGGAGAGGATCTGCCTTATGGTGGTCATGTGCGTTCTCCACGCTCGACGAAGCGCACGAGCACGGCGTCGAGGCTGACGAGCCCGGGGCCGAAGAGCACGAGCCAGACCAGGAACAGCAGGTAGACGAACGACGTGACGTCGGTGAGGCCCGCCTCGCTCGTGCCCTTGAGCGCGCCCAGGAAGGTCTCGCGGTCGGCGGTCAGCAGCGCCACGACCATGGTGGACGCGAGCCCGGCCGCCACCAGCCGCGCGAGGAGGCCGACGATCAGGAGCAGGCCTCCCCAGTATTCGAGCCGCGAGACGAAGAAGGCGTTCGCCTGCGGCATCGGGATGCCGAGCTCGGTGAAGAAGCCCACCGTGTTCGCGAAGTTCTCGATCTTGCCCGAGCCCGTCTGGTGGAACGCCTGCCCGATCACGAGCCGCGTCAGCAGCGGCGCCAGGAACGCGAGCGCCGCCGCGAGCTTCAGGGCCCGCGCGCGCGCCAGCCGCACGGCTTCAGTGCTCGGCAATGCGCCGCTCCTCTTTGAAGGCCGACTACTGCGAATCCTGGGCGCGCAGCCGGGGAAGGTCAAGTCCCTGTACGATAGACGTGGCCCGCGCCCTGCGCGCGGGTCTTCATGCTCCGACGCCGCGTAGCGCTCGCCCAGCTTGTCGCGTTCCTGCTGCTCGCCGGCGGCTGCGAGACGTTCGGGCACAAGGAGAAGCCGCTGCCGCCGCCGCCCCCGCCGGGCACTCCGCTGCCGCCCCAGCCCGAGCCTCAGCCCGAGACGGTCGACGAGGCGCCGCTTCCGGTCACGCCGGTGGCGGAGCCGATCGTGGTCGCCGCCTGGGCCGAGCCGAAGGAGCTGCCGCCCGGCGGCGGCCAGGTCCAGATCCTGGTGCGCGTCCAGAAGCTCGGCGGCAGGCGCTTCCCCGGCGTCGAGGTCCGGCTGCACAGCTCGGGCGGCTCGCTCTACTCGGCGAGCAAGGTGCTCGTCACCGACGTCTCGGGCATGACGCGCGACCGGCTGACCGCGCGCAAGCCGGTGACGATCACGCTCAACGCCGGCGGCACACGCTATCGTTTCCAGGTCCCGCTGGCGGAGTCCGCGCCGTGAGCGCTCCCGCCGCGCACGGAATGCGGCTGCGCGAGCCCGACCCGCGTGTGGTCGAGGAGCTCGAGCGCATCATGGCGCCCGAGCGCGTGCTGTCGCGGCCGATCGACCGGCTGGGCCGCTCGGCCGACGCCTCGATCTACCGCCTGATCCCCGAGGCGATCGTGCGCCCGCGCGGCCTCGCCGAGGTACGCGATCTCTTCACCTGGGCGCGATGCCGCGGCCGCCACCTCACCTTCCGCGCCGCGGGCACCTCGCTGTGCGGCCAGGCGGTGACGGACGGCGTGCTCGTCGAGCTCGCGCCCTACTTCCGCTCGGCGCGCGTGCTCGACGACGGCGCGCGGATCTGGAGCGAGCCGGGTGTCGTCGGAGGGCACCTGAACCGGATGCTCGCGCGCCACGGGCGCCGCATCGGGCCCGACCCGGCCTCGATCGACGCCGCGATGATCGGCGGCATCGTCGCCAACAACTCGTCGGGGATGTGCTGCGGGGTGGCGCAGAACAGCTATCACACGCTCGACAGCGCCGTGCTGCTGCTGACCGACGGCACCGTGGTCGACACGCGCGAGCCCGACGCGGACGCCCAGCTGCGGCGCGTGCGGCCGGCGCTGCATGCCGAGCTCGTCGCGCTACGCGACGAGATCCGGGCCGACGTGACGCTCGCCGGCCGGATCCGCAAGAAGTTCGCGACCAAGAACACGAGCGGCTACAGCCTCAACGCGTTCCTGGACCACGACGACCCCGCCCAGATCCTGGCGCACCTGATGGTCGGCTCGGAGGGCACGCTCGGCTTCGTCGCGGAGCTGACGCTGCGGACGCTGCCCGAGCCGCCGGCACGCGCCACGGCGCTCGTGTTCCTGCGCGAGCTCGAGGACGCCGGGCGCGCGGTCGCGCCGCTCGCCGCGGCGGGTGCCGACGCGCTCGAGATCCTCGACGCCGCTTCGCTGCGCGCGATCGCCGCCGAGCACCCGCTGCCGTTCGAGGTCGAGGAGCGGCACGCGGGCCTGCTGGTGGAGCTCCGGCGCCGCGACCTCGAGACGCTGAGCGGCGCGATCTCCGACGTCGAGGCGATCCTGGGACGCCACGCGCTCGTCGTGCGGCCG
The DNA here is from genome assembly GCA_963740655.1 of uncultured Acidobacteriota bacterium. Lineage (GTDB taxonomy): Bacteria > Acidobacteriota > Vicinamibacteria > Fen-336 > Fen-336 > DATBSL01. The sequence continues at coordinate 264,987 of CAVUFF010000003.1, read as the reverse complement.
CGCTTCACGACCGGCGCCGCGGAGCGCGCGGCGCTCTGGCACCTGCGCAAGGGGCTTGCGGCGCGCACGGGCGCGCTGCGCCCGACCGGCACCGCGTTCATGAGCGAGGACATCGCGTTCCCGGTCGAGCGGCTGGCCGAGGCGATCCGCGACTGCCAGGCGCTGTTCGGGCGCCACGGGATGCCCGACACCGCCATCTTCGGCCACGCCAAGGACGGCAACCTGCACTTCGTGATGGCCGAGGACGTGCGCAGCCCCGAGGCGATCGAGCGCTACGCGCAGTTCAGCCACGACCTGGTCGAGCTGGTGGTGGGCAAGTACGACGGCGCGATCAAGGCCGAGCACGGCTCGGGCCGCAACATGGCGCCGTTCGTCAAGCGCGAGTGGGGCGAGCGCGCCTACGGCGCGATGCAGCGCGTGAAGCGCCTGCTGGATCCCGACGCGATGCTGAGCCCCGGCGTGGTGCTGAACCCGAACCCGCGCGCCCACCTCGAGAACCTGAAGCCCAGCACGACGATCTCGCCGCTCGCGGACCGCTGCATCGAGTGCGGCTACTGCGAGCCGCGCTGCCCCTCGCGTGACCTCACGCTGACGCCGCGCCAGCGGATCGTGGTGACGCGCGAGCTGGCGCGGCTCGCCGCTTCGGGCGACCCCGTGGACGCCGCCTTCCGGGACTCGGTCGAGGCCGACTTCGCGTACGAAGGCGTCGTGACCTGCGCGGGGGACTCGATGTGCGAGTCGGCCTGCCCGGTGAAGATCGACACCGGCGCGCTGATGAAGGAGCTCAGGGCGCGCGCCCACTCCGAGGCCGCGCGCTCGCTCGCGGCGCTCGCCGCGACGCGCTTCGGCGCCGTCGCGAGCGTCGCGCGCGCCGGGTTGGGCGCCGCCGCCCTGCTGCGGTCGCGCTGGCTCGGCGCCCGCGCGGTCGAGCTCGCCGCCGGGAGCGCGAGCGCGCTCCTGCCCGCGCTTCCGCGCCTGCCGTCCTCGCTCCCGCTGCCCCGGCCGGCGCCGCGGCTGTGGTCCGGCGACCCGCCGACGCGCGAGACCGCGGTGCGGCGCAGCGTCGTCTACTTCCCGAGCTGCCTGACGCGCATCGTCGGGCCGCTCCCCGGCGAGAACGGCCTGCCACCCTCGCGCGCGATGCGCGAGGTGCTGGCGTGGGCCGGCTTCAGCGTGCGCGTGCCGGACGGCGTCTCGGGCCTGTGCTGCGGCATGGCGTTCTCGAGCAAGGGCTACGCGGAGGCCGCGCGGACCGCGGCCCGCAGCACGGCGGAGGCGCTCTGGCGCGCGACGAGCGGCGGGCGGCTGCCGGTGGTGACGGACGCCTCGCCCTGCGCCGGCACGCTCGCCGAGGCGGTCGCCCAGGTCCTGCGCGAGACGGGGCACGAGATCCAGAGCTACGACTTTCCGGTCTTCTGGGCGCGCGAGGTGCTGCCCTCGCTCGGCGAACCGCCGCGGCGCGCGGGGACCGCGATCCTGCACCCGACCTGCACGCTCGTGAAGGCGGGCGGGCTCGCCGACCTGCTCGCGGTCGCGCGCGCGCACGCGGATAGCGTGGAACTGCCGCTCGCCGCGGAGTGCTGCGGCTTCGCCGGCGACAAGGGCTTCCTGGTCCCGGAGCTCACCGCGAGCGCGACCGCGGCAGAGGCCGCGGAGGTGCGCGGCCTGCTCGAGCGCGAGCCGAACGCGGGCTGCTACTCGACCTGCCGCACCTGCGAGATCGGCATGTCGCGCGCCGTCGGCCGCGCGTTCCGCCCGCTGCTCGCGCTGGTGCACGAGGCCATCGCGCGTGCTTGAGCGGCTGGTCGACGCGCTGGCGTCGCTGCCGCTCGTCCCCACCTACCTCGTGCTGATGGCGCTGTCCGCGCTCGAGAACGTGTTCCCGCCCGTACCGGCCGACACCGCGGTCGCGCTCGGCGCCTTCCTCGCGCGGCGCGGCGAGGTCTCGGTGGTGCCGCTGGCGTTCCTGTGCTGGCTGTCGAACCTCGGCTCCGCAGCCTTCACCTACTTCGTCGGACGCCGCCACGGCCGCGCCTTCTTCGAGGCCGGCTGGGGCTCGAAGCTCTTGCCGCCCCGCGGGCTCGCCTCGCTCGACGAGGGCTACGCGCGCTGGGGCACCGCGGGCATCTTCGTGAGCCGCTTCCTGCCGGGCCTGCGCGCCGCGGTGCCGCCCTTCGCCGGGATCGCGGGGCTGGCGCCGCGCAAGGCGCTCGTTCCCGCGGCGATCGCCTCGGCGATCTGGTACGCGTTTCTCGCCTGGGCCGGCTATGCGGTGGCCGACAACTGGGAGGCGGTGAAGGCGGTCGTCAACTCCACGAACCGCGTGCTCGGGATCGTGGCGCTCGTCGCCACGGCGCTCGCCGCCTTTTGGCTGTGGCGGCGCTCGCGCCGCGCCGCCTAGCCCTTCGCCTTCAGGCCCGCGACCGTCGCGCGGATCCGCTCTTGCGTCCCCGTGGAGAACCAGCCGTCCAGCCAGGCGTCCAGCCGCTCGCTCTCGTGCGCCATCATCTCGGCGAGCACGCCCTCGCGCAACCAGGCTTTCGTGGCCGCGAGGGCTCCCGGGTCCTTGTCCACGAACTCCTCGAGCCGCGAGCGGCAGAGCGCCTCGAAGCCCTCGGCCTCGCCGAGCTCGTCGGCAAGACCGGCCTCGAGCGCCGCCTGGTCGCTGAAGTTGCGGCCCAGGAGCGCGATCCTCGAGAGTGCCGGCGGCGGGACGCTGGCGCGCAGGAGGCGCGTCACCGACCACGGCAGCGGCACTCCCACCTTGACCTCGTTGAGGCCGATCGCCGCGCCGCGCTTCAACACCCGGTAGTCGGCGGTCAGCGCCAGGATGCAGCCCCCGGCGACCGCGGCCCCCGAGACGGCGGCGACCACCGGCTTCGGCAGGCCGTAGAGCGCCCAGACCGCCACCGTGAACGCCGACAGGAAGCGGCCCAGCGACGCCCGGTCGTACTCGGCGAGCGCCACGAGGTCGAGCCCCGGGCAGAAGAGCCTGGGGTGGCCCGAGGCGAGCAGCACGCCGCGCACGCCGTCGTCCCGCGCCAGCTCGGCGGCGGCGGCGGCGAGCGTTTCCACGAGCGGCTCGTCGATCGCGTTGCCGCGCGGCTTGTCGAGCCGCAGCACCGCGACCCGGCCGTCCCTCTCGACGCGCGCCCCGCTCATCCTGCGTCCTCCGCGCCCGAGTATAGCGGCCGGCGCCGCGCGGGCGCGGGGGGCGCATAATCGACAGAGGAGCCTGCCGATGACGAGCGTGGAGCTGCCGCTCGCGGAGCGGCTCGCGCAGCGGACGCGCGAGGGCGAGCTCTACGAGCGGCTGCCGAACGACCGCGTACGCTGCTTCGCCTGCGGCCATCGCTGCGTGATCCCGCCCGGCCGCGACGGCGTCTGCCGCGTGCGCTTCAACGAGAAGGGGACGCTCAGGGTCCCGTTCGGCTACGTCGCGGCGCTGCAGCTCGACCCGGTCGAGAAGAAGCCGTTCTTCCACGCGCTGCCGGGCGCCCGGGCGCTGTCGTTCGGGATGCTCGGCTGCGACTACCACTGCGGCTACTGCCAGAACTGGATCACCTCGCAGGCGCTGCGCGACACGTCGGCCGCGGCCCCGCACGAGGCCATGTCTCCGGCGGCGATCGTGAGCGCCGCGCAGCGCGCCCGCGCGCGCATCGTGACCTCGACCTACAACGAGCCGCTCATCACGAGCGAGTGGGCCGTCGAGGTGTTCCGGCAGGCGAAGGCCGCCGGCCTCGTCTGCTCGTACGTCTCGAACGGCAACGGCACGGAGGAGGTGCTCGAGTACATCCGGCCGTGGGTCTCGCTCTACAAGGTGGACCTCAAGGGCTTCCGCGACCGGCCCTACCGCGATCTCGGCGGCACGCTCGAGCGGGTCACCTGGACGATCCGGGCGCTGCACCAGAAGGGCTTCTGGCTCGAGGTGGTGACGCTCGTCGTCCCGGGCATGAACGACTCGGTCGAGGAGCTCAGGGACATCGCTCGCTTCCTGGTCTCGGTCTCGCCCGACATCCCGTGGCACGTGACCGCGTTCCACCCGGACTACCGGATGGACGACCGGCCCGGGACCTCCGTGCGCGCGCTCCTGCGTGCGGCCGAGACCGGCGCCGCCGAGGGCCTGCGCTACGTCTACGCGGGCAACCTGCCAGGTGCCGTGCGCAGCTGGGAGAACACCTGCTGCCCCGGCTGCCGCGGCGTGCTGGTCGAGCGTCTCGGCTACCGGGTGCTCCGGAACCGCATCGACGCGAGCGGCCGCTGCCCCGACTGCCGCCAGGCGATCCCGGGGATCTGGGCCTAAAGAGCCACCAGGGGGGCATGGGGGGACGAGTCCCCCATCTCAGAGAAGGAAGAAACAGCCCTGGCCGTTCGATCCCCTCCAAGAGTGGTCATTGGAGAGCGCGGAGGAAACGGACGACGAACAACGACGAACAACGACGAACAAAGAACGGATCGACGCGCCGGCCTGGGCTGAGCTTACGGGGGCTTAGCGCCCGCGCCCCCCTGACATCAATGCGCGATCTTGGCGAGGGCGTCGCGCAGCGCGCGGCGGTAGTCGCCGTCCTTCATCTGCGCGTCGAGCTGCTCCGCGTTCGCGTTGATCGGCGGCTCGTAAGGCGGCTGGCGCAGCATGCCGTTGATGTTCGGCAGCGCCGCCTTCGCGGCCGGCCCCAGCGAGGCCAGCGCGTTCGTGGCGGCGATGCGCACGTCGTAGTTGGTGTCGGTCTGCATCATGACGACGAGCGCGGGGACCGCGTCGGCGCCGACCGCGGCCGCGATGTCGTGCGCCGCCTTGATCCGCGCCTGGGGGCTGTGCGAGCGCAGGGCGTTGTTCGCCTGCTCGAGCTGCTTGGCCTTCTGCTCGTAGGCCTGCTGGTCGGCGCGCGCCTTCTCCATCTCGGCCTCGGTCTGGGCCGCGCCGCTCGCGACCGCCTTCTCGTACTTGTCGATGTTCTCCTTGAGGACCGCCACGTTGCGGCCCGAGGCCGCCGCCTTGTCCGCGAAGGCGCGCGCCTGGGCCATGTCCTTCTTGAAGAAGTAGCTCCAGGCGAGGCCGATGTTCGCGTCGGCTGCCGCCTCCTTAGCGTCGATCTGGATCGCCTTCTGGTAGGCGGCGATCGCGTCGTCGTACTTCTTGGTGTAGGAGTACGCCCAGCCGAGGCCGAGTGCCGCCTGCTCCTGGGTCGGGTCGAGCTCGAGACCCTTCTTGTAGGCGGCGATCGACTCGTCGGGCTTGTTCATGTTGCGGTAGATCCAGCCGAGGTTGACCCAGCCGGCGGCGTCCTTGTAGCCCGGCGTGCTCGTGACCTTCGTGAGCTCGGCGAGCCCGCCCTCGAGGTCGCCCGCCTGGCCGAGGATGAGGCCGAGCGTCGTGCGGTAGCCGATGTTGAGCGGCGACAGCTGCACGGCCTTCTTGTAGGCCTCGGCCGCCTCGTCGAAACGGCGGTTGTAGTGGTACGCGCGGCCGAGCAGCGCCCAGCCGTCGGCGTTGCCGGGCAGGCCCTTGGTCGCCTTCTCGAGCGCGCCGAGCGCCGCGGCGTAGTCGCCCTTGCGAATCGCGACCTCGCCGATCAGCATCTGGATCTCGGGGCTCGAGGGCATCTCGGCCGCGGCCTTCTGGGCCTCGGCGAGCGCCGCGTCGCGGTTGCCGCGGTTGAGCTCGGCCTGGATGAGAGCGAGCCGTGCCGGCGCGAAGCCGTTGTCGGCCTTGAGCGCGTTTCGATAGGCACCCGCCGCCTGCTCGAGCTGTCCGCTCGCCTCGAAGATCTTGCCGACCGCGACCTGCACCAGCGGGTTGTTCGGGTCGAGGAAGGCACCCTGCTGCGCGTGGGCGATCGCGTCGCTCCAGTTCTTCGGGTTCTCGGCGAGCGTCGCCACGCCCAGGATCGCGAAGCCCTCGCCGAACTTGTCGTCGATCTCGGTCGCCTTCTTGGCCGAGGCGATGGCGTCGGCGACGCGGCCGTTCTGGGAGACCTGCGCCCGCGCCAGGCGCGAGTAGGCGAGCGCCGACCTGGGGTCGAGCTCGACCGCCTTCTTGAGCGCCTGCTCGGCGTCGGGGAACTTCCCGAGCGCGATCAGCGCCTCGCCGCGCGCCTCGTGCGCGGCCGCGCTCGAAGCGCCCGCGGCCACCGCCTTGTCCGCGGCGGCGAGCGCGCCCGGCCCGTCCTCGTTGCGCACGAGCGCGCGCGCCAGCGCCGCGAGCGCGGCCGCGGAAGGCGAGGCTGCCATGGCTTCGTTCGCGATCGCGAGCGCGTCCTTGGCCGTCCCCTTGCGCAGCGTGAAGTTCGCGACGGCCGCGAGCACCTCGCTCTTGCCGGCGCCGCTCGCCGAGCTGCGGGCCTGGTTGTAGGCGTTCTGCGCCTCGTCCAGGTTGCCGACGAGCTCCTGGACCCGGCCGAGCGCGACCTGGCCCTCGGCGCCGCTGTCGGCGGCTGCCTTGGACATCGTCTTCACCGCCTCGTCCGGCTTGCCCTTGACGACCTGGTCGAGCGCCTTCGCATACGCCTGGTCGAGCTTCGACTGGGCGAACGCGGGTGAGGCGAGGGCGAGGAGTGCGGCCAGGGTCGTCGAGGCTCTCTTCATTCGGGGCTCCGTCGGCGGTTGGCTATGTCGTTGTATCCAGCGCGTTTGTAAAGAGGCGCACAGCTAACCGTCCCGAGTCCCCTAGCGGGCCGGCTCGGCCGTCTGACGCCCCGTTGGGACTATGCTATCGTAAAAGCCGCACCTCGCGCCGCCTCGCCCTCGTCGAGCCGAGCCCCTATGCAACCACCTGGCAGTTGTCAGTCGTGTCGGCAGGCTGTCACCGAGAGCCGCCTCGAGTACCGCAGGGGCGACGCGGTCGTCCACAACTCTGACCTGCTGCAGTGCGACATCTGCGAGCGCTACGCCTGCGCCGACTGCCTGCGGGTCTACGACATCTGCTCGGGCTACGACTTCGTCTGCCACGACTGCGCCCGCGAGTTCGAGACGGCTCGCCTCAAGGTCGGCCACTGAGCGAAGGGCGCGGCCGCCGGCCGCGCAAGAAACGCCGGCGGGTGGTCTAGTAGCCGGAATTTCGTTCCGGCTCCGGGAATGATCGGGCCGCACGGCGACGAACGCCGTCCCGCTAAGGCGTGTCTTTCTAGTGAATTGGCGCGATCCCCCTTGCCGGCGTCCTGCCGGCACAAGGCTTGCTCGAAAGGCTTGTCAGGACGCACCAATGCATTCCTTTATGGAATCTCCCACCTCCCGAACTCCCTTCTAGAACCTCCTACCCCCCGAACAGGGGATCGCCTGCATGTGCGGGGCGCCTCAGGCGCCCCGCGTTTTTTTGGGCCTCGCCGTGCGCCTCGGGCGCGAGGCCAGCGCGAGACAGGCGCGGCGTACGTCGACGACGCCCCAGCCCTGGCGGTCGACCTCGACGTGCGGGAGCCGGCTCGCGGTCGAGAGCACGAGCCGCTTCAGCTCGGAAGGCCCGAGCGTCCCGTCGGCCTCGAGCAGCAACGCCGCGAGCGACGACACGATGGGCGCGGCGAAGCTCGTGCCGTCGACGTGCTTGTAGGCGCCGGAGATCACGTTGTGGTCGCGGATCTTCGCGAGCACGAGCTGGCGCAGGAGCGGCGGCTCGAGCGCGCGCGCCGCGTCGAGGTCGGCGTCCGTCCCCGGGCTCGCCTCGATCAGCGTGGCGAGCTCGGCGTCGCAAGCACCCGCGAGCCGCGCGAGGAGCGCCGCCTGGCCGGCCGTCGGCGTCCCCGGCAGGATCGGCGCCGCGATCCAGATGCCCGGCGCGATCACCTCGGGCTTCTGCAGCCCGTCGAGCGTCGGTCCGTAGCTCGAGCGGTACATGTCGTAGCCCGAGAACGGCAGGCGGTTCTTGTCGTCGAGCCCGCCGACCGTCAGCACGGAGGGCGACGAGGCCGGCGGCAGCACCGGGTGGCCCGGCTTGTCGCCCAGGTTGCCGGCGGCGGCGACGACCAGCAGCCCCGCGCGCGTGGCCGCCTCCGCGGCCTGCGACAGGCCGTCCTCGAGGTAGCTCGCCTCGTAGTCTCCGCCGCAGCTCACGTTGACGACGCGGATACCGTAGCGCTTGCGGTGGCGCGTCACCCACTCGAGTCCGCGCCGGATGTCGTCGTGCCGGATGCGGCTCGCCGTCCCCACCTTCACGAGCACGACCCGGGCGCGCGACGCGAGCCCCCGATACAGGCCGCCGGACAGCCAGCCGTTGCCGCACGCCACGACCGAGGTCATCATGCCGTGCCAGCTCGACACGTCGGGCCGCTCGAGGTCCCCTAGCCGCGCACGCGGGTCGTTCACGTCCACGTACGCGAGGATGCGGCTGCGCGGGCGCACGAGGTCGGGGTGCGCGAAGAAGCCCGAGTCGAGGAACGCGACCGTGACCCCGCGCCCGCTCCGGCCTTCGGGCGCGCCGAGCCGGACGGGGGTCGGCAGGATCGGGACGCCCGAGTGCCCGAGCTGCGGCGCGTGCGCGCGAACGTAGTCGAGCGCGCGCTCGAGTCCAAAGGCGCACTCGTCGCACACGCCCGCTTGCGGCCGCCACCACGGGTTGTTCGCGACGGCCAGCAAGAGCGCCTCCGGACGGAGCCGCTCGGCTCCCGCGACGTGCGCGAGGCCCGCTCCGCAGAACGGGCACGAGGTCGCGTCGCTCATGCGCGTTTGCGAGAGGAAAAAAAAGGGGGCCGTCTCGGACGCTGATCACCGCTCCGCCATTCCAGGTGATTGGCGCATCGGAACAGGGCTCCCTCCAACCCCACCCCAGCGCGCCTCCCGGCGGCGGTCGGCCGCGTCCTCGCGACCCCGCCATGGAGATAGCAAGCGGGATGCCGCGCGTGCCCGCGCTGAGCCGCAAGCACTTGTGCGTGGCGGTGGCCGCTGCTCGGATGCGCCGGCCGCGCTCGTGTCCGCTTTCGCGTCAGGCCGGTCGGCTCTCCGGCCGTCCGGGAAGTGCCATCTCGGGCCGGATGAAGGAGTGCGCCGACGCGCCCTTGTGGATCTCGACCACGGCGTCGAGGCCGACCTGCGCCGCCGCCAGCAGCGACTCGCGCACGGCGTCGGTGCGCGAGACCGTGCTGTTGTCGCTGCAGAGCGCGACCGGCACGCCGGCGTCGAGGAAGGCGTGGAGCGGGTGGCGCTCGCCGCGGCGCACGGCGCCGGTGTGGTAGTTGCTCGACACGCAGACCTCGACCGCGATGCGGTCGCGCGCGAGGCGCTTCACGAGCTCGGAGTCGGCCGCGGCCGAGCAGCCGTGGCCGATGCGGTCGACGCCCAGCTCGTCGACCGCCTGCCAGACGTACTCGGGCGGCGCGTCCTCGCCCGCGTGCGCCGTGAGACCGAGCCGCCCGAGCCGCGCGATCTCGTAGGCGCTGCGGAACAGGCGCGGCGGGCTGCCGCGCTCGGGGCCCGCGATGTCGAAGCCGACGACGCCGGTGCGCTCGTGCAGGTGCTGCGCCTCCGCCAGCGCCTGGCGCGCCAGGATCTTCGCGATGTGCGGGCCGTGCTGGCGCATCGTGATCACGATCAGGCCCAGCTTCAGCCCCGGGTGCTTGCGCTGCGCGCGGTTCATGCCCGACAGCGCCGCCCGGATCGACTGGCGCGGCGTGAGGCCCGCGTAGGTGTGGATCAGGGGCGCGTAGCGCAGCTCGAGCGTCCTCACTCCCGACTCGGCGGCCGCGAGTGCGATCTCCTCGACCACCTTCGCGATGTTCTCGTAGAACTGTGTCACCCACAGCGGGTAGTGCATCTTGTCGAGGTAGGCGAGCAGCGTGCCCTGCTCGCCCTCCTGCATCTCCAGGTGCTGCCGCATCTCCTCGAGCGAGTCCGCCGGGTTGAGCCGGTAGTGGTGCATCAGCTGCCAGGTGACGTCGGCGGGGATCGACCCGTCCACGTGCTGGTGGAGCTCCACCTTCTCGAGCTCGCGGAGAGCACCTGCTGCGTCGGGCGGCAGCGGGTGCAGAGCCGGGAAGACCGAGTCCTGCGCCACCGGCGCACGTTAGCACGGCCGCGCGGCCCGCCACGCAGCGAATCCCGGCCATGCGACCGGCGCCCCACGCGACGGGCTTCCCCCGGGCGCCGGGACATGGCAGCATGGGGCCCATTCCCGACGCCGTGGCCGAAACCCTGCCCTCCGCCTTCGACACCTGGTTCGCCAGCCGCCACCCCGACATCCCCGTCGCGGCCGCCCGCGCGGTGCTGGAGCTCGCCGCGTCCGGCGCGAGCGCGGCCTTCATCGCCCGCTACCGGGGCGACAAGACCTCCGGGCTCGACGTGCGCGCCGTGCGGCGCGTGCTCGAGGCGGGCGAGCTCGCCGCCAAGGTGCGCGCTCGCCAGATCATCATCCTGGAGTCGATCGAGCGCCACGCCACGCTCGAGCCCGAGCTGCGCGAGCGGATCCTCGCCAGCTTCGATCCCGACGCGCTCGAGGACCTCTACCACCCGTACCGCCAGCAGAAGAAGAACCGCGCGCTCGCCGCGCGCGAGGCGGGGCTCCAGCCGCTCGCCGACTGGATCTGGAGCTGCGGCCACGGCAGCGAGCAGCCGCAGGAGGGTCAGACGCTCGAGCTCTGGGCCTTCACGTTCCGCAACGACGAGAAGGGCGTGCCCGACGCGAAGTCCGCGATCGAGGGCGCGCGCGACATCCTGGTCGAGCGGCTGGCGTCGGCGCCCGAGCTGCGCGCGATGGTGCGCCGGGAGTACTTCGAGAAGGGCTGCCTGCGCGCGACGCGGACGGCGAAAGCCAAGCCCCACTCGCGCTTCGAGCCCTACTTCGCGTTCGAGGCGCGGGTCGCCCTGCTGCGCGAGCCCCAGCAGGCGCCGGTCTACCATGCGCTGCGCCGGGGCCTGGCCGAGGACGAGCTCTCGCTCGCGCTCGGCGGAGCCGCGGACGACCCTGCGTTCGAGACGCGCCTCGTCGAGGCCTTCGAGGCCGCCGCCTGCAGCGTGCCGGACTCGCCGGGCGCCGAGGTGCTGCGCCACGCCGGCCGCATCGCGCTCAAGAACGACGTGCGCACCGCGATCGAGAACGAGGTGCACCGGGTGCTGAAGGACGCGGCCGACGCGGTGATCGCCGCCGGCTTCGCCGAGAGCGCGCGCCGGCGGCTGCTCGCGGCTCCCTTCGGCGCGCGCGCGGTGCTGGGGATCGATCCCGACCCGCGCGGCGGGTGCCGGCTCGCGGCGCTCGACGCGACAGGCGCGCTCGCCGCGAGCCGCGTGGTCGAGCTCGCGAGCGACGAGCAGAAGGCGGCGGCCGGCGGCCTCGTGGCGGCTTTCGCGAGCGAGCACAAAGCCGCGGCAGTCGCGGTGGGGGACGGCTCCGGCGGCCGCGAGGTCGAGCTCCTGGCCCGCGCCGCGCTGCGCGCGGCCGGCCACGCCGCGCCCGTCGTGCTGGTGAGCGAGGCGGGGGCGAACGCCTGGTCGGCGGGCGAGGCGGCGCGCGCCGAGCTGCCGGACGTCGAGCCGCGCGTGCGGGCGGCGGTCTCGGTCGCACGCCGCCTGCAGGACCCGCTCGCGGAGCTCGTCAAGCTCGACCCGAAGTCGCTCGGCGCGGGGCAGCACCATCACGACGTGCCGCACGCGCTGCTGCTGCGGGCGCTCGACGCCGTGATCGAGGACGCCGTGGCGAGCGTCGGCGTCGACCTCAACGCGGCGCCGCGGGCGCTCCTCGCGCGCGTGCCGGGGCTCGAGCCCGCGGCCGTGGAGGCGATCCTCGAGCACCGGCAGGCGGGGGGCCGCTTCGCCACGCGCCGCGCGCTCGGCGAGCGGCCGCAGGTGACGCGAGAGAGCTTCGAGCAGGCGGCCGGCTTCCTGCGCGTCAAGGCCGGCGAGCATCCGCTCGACGACAGCGCCGTGCACCCCGAGTGCTACGGGCCGCTCGAGGCTTTCGCGGCGCGGGCCGGCACGGGCGTGGGAGAGCTGCTGGGGCCGGGATCCGTGCGCGTGCGCGAGGCCAGCGAGCTCGCCGCCGAGCTCGGGGAGCGCACGCACGCCCAGGTGGCGGCCGCGCTCGAGCAGGCGGGCAGGGATCCGCGGCCAGCCTTCGTGCCGTTCGCGTTCCGCGACGACGTGCACGGGCTCGACCAGCTGAAGCCGGGGATGACCTGCCCGGGCCTGGTGACGAACGTGACGAGCTTCGGCATCTTCGTCGACGTGGGCGCGCAGCACGACGGTCTCGTCCACGTCTCCCAGCTCGGTCGCGCCCGCGGCCCCGAGCCGCTCGCGCCCGGCGACCGGGTCGAGGTGCGCGTGCTGAAGGTCGACCTCGAGAAGAAGCAGGTATCGCTCACGATGCGGCCGCCCGCCCGCAAGCCGCCCTCGTCGCCGCGGCGCACACCCGCGCGAAAGCCGGAGCGGGCGAAGGCCGCCCGCGACGCCGCCGAGACGAACGCGGGGGCGCGGCCGGCCTCGCCCCGCGCCGCGGCACCGCCGCGACGGCCGCGCCCCAGGCCCGGCGAGGCTCCCGGTGAGCGGGCCCGCCCCGCGCCTCAGGCTCCGCGGCCTGCGCGGGAGCGCCCGCCCGAGCGGCGGACGGAGCCCCGGCGCCAGGCCTTCAACAATCCCTTCGCGGTGCTCGCGGAGCTCAAGAAGACCGGCAAGAGCTAACCGTCGCGGTGCCGGAGACCGCAATGTGAGCCTCTCGCGCGGTCGGCGTCTCCGCTTCGCCGCTCGTGCTTCGTGCACTCCCGGCGTGCACAAAGCGACCAGAGCCGAAGGGCCGTCGAGAACCCGCCGCACACGGGAGGTGGATTCACTCCACCGTAGGGCGCGGGGAGTCTGAAGGGCGGCGCAAGGCTGTCGACAGGCAACGGGCTCGCCGCGGAGCCGAATTCATTTCGGCGTAGCGGCGGGGGGTCTGGGGGGCGCGGCGCAGCGCCCCCCAGAAAAGAAAACGCCCGGAGCCTCGCGGCCCCGGGCGCCTCTCGGTTCAGTGGCTCGAAAGAGTCCCTTAGCCGATCTTGGTTACGTTCGCCGCGCGCGGCCCCTTCGGGCTGTCGACCACGTCGAACCGCACGCGGTCACCCTCGTTGAGCGTTCGGAACCCCTCCGCCTTGATCTCGCTGTGGTGGACGAACACGTCCGGCCCCCCCTCGCGTGACAGGAAGCCGAAACCCTTCGACTCGTTGAACCACTTCACCGTACCTTCGACCATGAACGTATAGGCCTCCCTAGCCTTGCCTGGCGAAAGCTACGTGCGCGCTCGCGCTCCGTCGCCGCCCACCGTGAGCGGCGCCGTCTCGGGCGCCAGAGCGACAATCACCAGGGCGCGCACAACCTAACAAATGTGGTTTTGGCGCGTCAAGGACCGAAATCAGCGCTCGCGGGGCGGCAGCAGGCCGCCGAGCGACCAGCCGAGCGAGCCGGCGATGCCGTTCAGGATGGTGTTGACGACGAGGCCGCCGGCCCGGAACCCCAGCGCCGCGGCGAACCCGATCGGCTCGAGCTGGCGGTTGAGCGCCATCGGCTCGTTGAAGTAGCTCGAGATGCCCAGGGCGTAGGAGACGATCGTCGAGGCCAGCACCACGAGCTGGGAGACGAGCGCCATGTACATGGCGAAGCCGGCCGCCTGGGCAAGCCGGTAGCCGAGCCAGCGACGCGCGAAGGCCGCCGAGAAGATCGAGGCGAAGAGCGTCAGCGTGACGATGCTGAGCGCATTCGTGCCCTTCTCGTAGGGAACGTGGAACGCGTTGCCCATCAGCCAGCGCCCGAGCGTCACGATCGCCAGCAGCACGAAGAACGGCCGCGCCAGCCGTGTGTACTCCCGGATCATGCCTGACCTCCTGCTACGACCAGCCGAGCCCGTCGCCCGCGCGCTCCTGTAGCTCGCGTGCGAAGGCTTCGATGTCGTCGAGCACGCCGCCCTGGGGGGACACCAGCGGCTCCTCGAGCGCCAGGCCCAGCAGCCGGCCGGCGTCGTCCGGCGCCACGAGCGCCTCGGCAGCCTGCGCGCGCGTCAGCTCGCGTGCGTAGTCCTCGAGCGCGACGAGCGCAAAGGGGCCGAGAGCGCGCGGCTCGCCGAAGCGGATCTCGACCCGGGCCAAGGTCACCCACCCGTTCAGGCCGGTGCGTCGGGGGGCAGCGGCGGCGTGCCCGCCGCCTGCAGCAGCCGCTCGAACGCGCGCAGGTCCGGGAACTGCAGGTTGAGCCGGGTCACGCGGTCGGGCCCGACGAAGACGTTGCGCACCACGGCCTCGCACGCCACGCGGCCGTCGAGGTCGCTCACCGTGAGCGTCTCGCCGCGCGCGACCGGCAGCGTGGTAAACACGCGCGCGCCGCCGCGGCTCAGGTTCTCGGTGACGGTCTGCTCCTCCGTGAAGCCTGAGACCGCCGCCCGGCGCAGGCGCACGTCCACGAACAGCTGCAGCCGCTCGTTGCGCCGCCGCTCGCCGGGCGGCGGCTGCGGCTCGGCGGGGGCGTTCGCGGCGCGCGGGTCGGTGGGCAGGCGGTAGCGCCCGCCGGGCTTCGCCTCGAAGCCCTTGGGCGGAACGCGGCCGAGGAACATCACTCCGACGACGCGGGTGCCGCTGTCGGTCGCGCGCGAGTTGCGGATGAGCGCGTAGCTCTTGTAGGACGTCTCCTGCAGGTCGTAGCGGCGGAAGTTCCGGGGCAAAGGCGCCGACAACAGCAGCACCTGGCCCACACCGTGGGTGTGTCGCAGCGGAAACGAGGCGCCGCCGTACGAGATGTCGTCGCTCGCCGTCATCTCCTCCCAGGCGGCACCGTCCTGGTCGTGCCCGCGCACCTGCACGGTCACGTTCATGCCCATGCGAGGGTCGCGGCGGCGCTCGGAGGCAGACACGCTCTGCTCTCGTCGCTATTTCTTCCGATTGACGTACCAGTCCGCGTCGATCTTGGTGAACTGCGTCCACTTCTCCGGCAGCTCCTCGACCGGGAAGATCGCTTGCACGGGGCACACCGGAACACAGGCGCCGCAGTCGATGCACGTCTCGGGGTCGATGTAGAGCTTGTTCTCCGTGGCGAAGTCGGCCGCGTCCTTCTTCGGGTGGATGCAGTCCACCGGGCAGACCTCGACGCAGGCCGTGTCCTTGGTGTCGATGCACGGTTCGGCGATCACATACGCCATGAAACGACCCCTCCTTCTGCGACTCCCCGTCCCGGACAACCCCGGGGCTCGGATCCCGGAATCGTAGCCCAAAAGCCGGGCGCCTTCAGCGGGTGGTAACCTCCGGCCCGTGCGCGCCGTGGTGCAGCGGGTGAGCCAGGCGTCGGTGCGCGTCGCGGACGAGCCGAAGGCCGAGATCGCCCGCGGGCTCCTCGTCCTGCTCGGCGTGGAGCTGGGCGACGACCTTCCCGACGTGCGGGCGCTCGCCGACAAGGTGCTGAACCTGCGGGTTTTCCCGGACGAGGCCGGGCAGATGAATCGCTCGGTGCTCGAGACGCGCGGCGAGCTGCTCGTGGTCTCGCAGTTCACGCTCTTGGGCGACGCGCGCAAGGGCCGACGCCCGTCGTTCGTCGACGCCGCCCGCCCGCAGGACGCCGACCGGCTCTACCTCGCGTTCGTCGAGCGGCTGCGCGGCTCGGGCCTGGTGGTCGCGACCGGCGTCTTCCGCGCGGAGATGGACGTGTCGCTCGTCAACCGGGGGCCGGTCACGATCCTGCTCGACTCGCGCAAGCGCTTCTGACGGCGGCGCCGTCGTCCGCCGCGAGCCCGCGCGGCGTGCGTATGATGGGAAGACCAGCCATGCCGGAAGAGCAGCGCCTCGGTCACTACCGGCTCAAGGACCGCCTCGGC
Source organism: uncultured Acidobacteriota bacterium (assembly GCA_963740655.1). GTDB lineage: Bacteria > Acidobacteriota > Vicinamibacteria > Fen-336 > Fen-336 > DATBSL01. The sequence goes on along the minus strand of CAVUFF010000003.1, from coordinate 249,245 downwards.
TCGGGTGCGATGGGCGAGGTGTGGCTGGCCGAGGACACGCGGCTGCACCGGCTGGTGGCGCTCAAGCGGCTCGCGCCGGGTGCCATGGGCGACGGCGAGGCCGAGGCCCGGCTGCTGCGCGAGGCACGCGTCGCCTCGAACCTCACCCACCCCAACGTCGCCGTGGTCTACGACGTCGGCGAAGCCGCCCCGGGCGGCGAGGGCGAAGCCTACATCGCGATGGAGTACGTGCGCGGGCGAACGCTCGCCGAGCGGCTGCGCGAGGGGCCGCTCGAGCCCGAGGCGGCGCTCCAGATCGTCGAGCAGGTGGCGGAGGCGCTCGCCGAGGCGCACGAGCACGGGATCGTGCACCGCGACGTCAAGCCAGGCAACGTGATGCTCGGCGAGCGCGGGGTCGTGAAGGTGCTCGACTTCGGGCTCGCGCGCTACGCCCCGCCCGCGCACGAGGACTCGCTCACCTGGAGCGGCCGGCACGGCGCGCTCGAGGGGCTGATCGTCGGCACGCTCGCCTACATGTCGCCCGAGCAGGCGCGCGGCCGCGCGGTCGACGCGCGCAGCGACGTCTTCTCGCTCGGCGTCGTGCTGTACGAGCTGCTCACGCGCCGCCGGCCCTTCGTGGGCAGGAACGCGGTCGAGCAGGTCGAGGCGATCCTGACCAGGGAGCCGCAGCCGATCTCGGCCGAGAGCCCGCTCGCCGCGGGCCTCGGCGAGCTGGCGCTGCGCATGATCGAGAAGGAGCCGGCGCGGCGCCCGAGCGACATGCGCGAGGTGCTGCGCGATCTCGAGGCGCTCTCGAAGGGCGAGGCCCCCGCGAGCGCCCCCGGTCGCGACCACACCGTCGCCGTGATCGGGTTCGCCAACGTCACCGGCCGCGCGGAGGACGCCTGGCTCGGGACCGGCCTCGCCGAGAGCGTGAGCGCGGGGCTCGCTTCCGTGCCGGGACTGGTGGTGGTCTCGCGCGAGCGCGTGCTGGAGGCGCTGCGCGAGCTGGGGCTCCCGGCGGAGCGCGACGACGCGGCGCTCGCGGTGCGGGTCGGGCGCGAGGTCGGGGCGCGCGGCGTCGTGACCGGGGCCTACCAGAGCCTCGGCGAGCGCGTGCGGGTCACCGCCCGCGTGTGCGAGACCGCGAGCGGCCGCGTGCTGTTGCACCCGCAGGTCGACGGCGCCCGCGCGGCGATCTTCGAGCTGCAGGACCGGCTGGTGGCCGCGATCACGAGCGGCCTGCGCCAGAAGCTGCCCGCCGAGGCCGCGCGGCCCGAGGAGACGCAGAGCCTGCCGGCCTACGAGGCCTTCTCGAAGGCGATGCTCAACCTGCGCGCCGAGAGCCAGGAGGCGATCGACCGCGCGCTCGTGTTCTTCGAGCGCGCGATCGCGCTCGATCCGGACTACGCGCGGGCGCACATGATGCTCGGCGCGACGCTCGACCTGAAGGGCGACTACCTGTCGACGCCGGAGCTCAGCGAGCGCGCGCTCGCCTCGCTCGACCGCGCGCTCGCCCTGCGGCCCGACTGGGCCGAGGTCTGGCGCTACCGCGGCGGCGCCTTCACGACGCTCGGGCGCGACGCGGAGGCGCTCGCGGCCTTCGAGCTGGCGCTCGGCCTCAACCCGACGGACGCCTCGGCGCACTCGGGCATCGGCCGCGTGCACTTCATCCTGCGCGGCGACTTCGCGCGCGCGATTCCGTCCTACGAGCGCGCGCTTGCGCTCAACCCCCGCGCGGGCTGGAGCGCGCTGCAGCTGTCGCACTGCGCCACGCTGGCGCGCGACTTCGCGCGCGCCGAGGCGGCCGCGCGCCGGGCCGTCGAGCTGCAGCAGGCGTTCGTCTCGGGCCGCGCGGGCATGGTGATCGTCGGCGCGCACATGCGGCTCGGCCACGCCGCGGCGCTGCAGGGCCGCCACGCCGAGGCGCTCGCCGAGTTCGAGCAGGAGGTCGAGTTCGTGCGCACGGTGGACCACGCCCTGCGCGGCCGCATCTTCATCGAGCTGCAGCAGCGGATCGGCGAGGCGCAGCTGCGGCTCGGCGAGACCAAGGCCGCGCACGCCGCGCTCGATCTCGCGCTCGAGGCGTACGAGCGCCGGCTGCGCAGCGGCGTCGACGACGCCATGAGCCCGTATTACGTGGCCTGCGCCCACGCCCTGCGCGGCGAGCGCGAGCTGGCGCTCGAGCGGCTGGAGCGCGCCGCGCAGCGCCGGCCGCGGCTCACCGCGGCGCGCGCAGCGCTCGAGCCCGCGCTCGAGCCGCTGCGCGACGACGCGCGCTTCCGCGCGATCGTCGCCCCGGTCGCCGCTCCCGCCTGAGCCCGCTCGGCGCCGCTGCCTAGCGCCCGCCCGCGACGGGCAGGCCCAGCGTGATGCAGGCCCCGCCACCGGGGCGGTTGCGCGCGTCGATCGTGCCGCCGTGGTCGGTCACCACGCGGTAGACGATCGACAGCCCGAGCCCGGTGCCGCCGAGGCGCCGGGTGAAGAACGGCTCGAAGACGTGGGGCAGGTCCTCGGCCTTGAAGCCCGGCCCTTGGTCCTCGACCACGCACTCGAGCCGCGCCTCGTCGCCGCGGCGCACGAGCTCGGCGCCGATCCGCACCTCGCCGCCGGTGGGCGAGTGCTGCACGCTGTTCTCGACCAGGTTGCGGAACGCCTGCATCAGCCGCTTCGGGTCCATGCGCAGCGCGGGCAGTCCGGGCGCGAGGCGCGTCTCGAGCCTCACGCCCCCGCGCCGGGCGAGCTCGCTGCAGGCGTCGAGCGCCTCCTGCACCACGGGCTCGAGCGGGCTCTCGGCGAGCCGCAGCCCCGCGGGCTTGGCGTACTCGAGCAGGTCGTTCATCAGGCTGCTGAGCCGCTCGAGCTGCTCGCGGAACACCAGCAGGTACGGGCGGTGGTCGCTGCGCTCGCCGAAGCGCGCCGCGAAGGCGTCGAGCGTGGCGCTCATTCCGAAGAGCGGACTGCGCACCTCGTGCGCCACCCCTGCCACCAGCGACCCGAGCGCCGCCATCGTCTGCCCGCGGCGCAGCTCCTCCTCCGCCTGCTTGCGCTCGCGGATGTCGCGCGCGATCGTGGACAGGAACTCCACCTCGCCCGCGTCGTCGCGATGGGCCACGATCACCTGGAGCACGGGGATCTCGCCGCCCTCGCGGTGGCGGATCGCGGTCTCGCCGCTCCACGACCCGTCCCGGATCGCGGTGGGCAGCGCCTCGCGCGCCACGCGCGCGGCCTCGCGCGGGGGATAGTAGCGCTCGATGTTCTCGTCGAGCGGCGCGGCGTCGGCGAGGCCCAGCATGCGGCGCCCGGCGCGGTTGAGGTAGAGCGGGCGCCCCGTGGCGTCGGCAGTCCCGACGAGGTCGGGGGTGGCTTCGATGATCGCCACCAGCCGTTCCGTCGCCTGGCGCGCGTGCGTGCGCTCGCTCACGTCGCGAAAGCTCCACACGCGGCCCACCACCTCGCCGCCGAGCCGCTGCGGCAGCGAGTAGCGCTCGAACACGCGGCCGTCGTGGAAGTGGAGCGTGTCGAGGCTCTCGGCGTCCACGCGCCCGTAGAGCTCGCGCACGCGGTCGAGGAACGCATGCGGCTCGACCAGCTGGTCGAGCACCGAGGCGATCGCGCGCTCCCCCTCGCTCGAAGCCAGCAGTTCGCGCGGCATGCGCCACATCGCGCTGAACTTCTGGTTGAAGCGTCGCGCCCGTCCGTCGAGGTCGGCGACCAGGATGCCGTCCGTGGTCGACTCGAGCGTCGCCTCGAGCAGCGACGCCGAGCGCTCGCGCTCGTCCTCGGCGCGGCGCCTTTCGGTCACGTCGCGGAAGTTGACGACGATGCCCTGCACGACCGGCTCGCAGAGCCGGTTGACCGCCTCGACCTCGAGCTCGCGCACGTCGCCCGCGCCCGACACGAAGCGCAGCGAGCCGCTCACGCGCTCGCCGGGAGCGCGCAGCACCGCGCCGAGGATCGCGTGCGCCTTCTCGCGGTCGTCGGGGTGGACGAGGTCGAGCGCGTTTTGCCCGACGCGCTCTTCCGGCGCGCTGCCCGCGATGCGCTCGATGGCGCCGCTCACGTACTGGACCTTGAGGTCGGCACCGTAGACCCCTACCCCCTCCTCGGTGTTCTCCAGGAGGGCCCGGAAGCGCTCCTCGCCCTCGCGCAGCGTGGCCTCGGCCTGCCCCAGCACCACGAGCTGGCGCAGCAGGTAGAGCCCCGCGACGGCCAAGGTGCCCGCGAGCGCCGCGGCGGCGCGCAGGCGGGTGACCCGCGACTGCGGGTCTCCCTCCAGGCCCAGCAGCACCTGCACCACCGGGAACAGCAGCACCGCGACGAACGCGACGATCGTCGCGCGCGCGCTGTCCTGCCAGCGCTCGGCATGCGGCACCACCGGCTCGGCGTCGATGGGCGCGGAGCGCAGCGCCAGCAGCCCGATCCAGACGAAGGGCAGCGTCCAGGGCAGGTCGTAGAAGCCCGCGTGGTACGGGCCCCCGATTCCCGACGTGAACGACTGGTTGGTGACGCTGCCGCCGAGCTGGAGCAGCAGGAAGGCGCTCGCGAGCCGCAGGTAGAGCGGCCGCAGGCGCGCGTCGGCGAAGTGCAGCGCCCACAGCACCGCGGGCAAGAGCGCGAGGCCGCGGAAGTCGAATACAAACGTCGACCAGGCCTCGTAGGCCGGGAGGTCGCCCAGCAGCAGATGGACGTAGGCGATCTCGAAATAGAGGTAGACGAGCGCCACCACCGCGACCAGCACGTCGATCGCGAGCAGCCGCGGCTGCGAGTCGCGCCGGTCGGGCCGCAGCACGAAGGCGACCACGAAGAGCGCGGTCGAGGCCCAGAACGCGAGGTCGGCCTCGGCGTAGCCCGGATCGGAGCCGAACGGCACGCCGCGCACGACCCAGATGAGCTGGCCCAGCGCCCAGGCCAGGCACGCGAGCGCGAGACCGGTCCAGAACGCCCGCGCCGCGGGCCGATGCGCCGCCCACACGCAGGCGAGGGTGGCGAAGAGCGCGAGCGCGAGCTGCAGGACGTCGCTCACGGGCTGCGCGAGGCCGGCCGGGATGAAGCCGGCCTCCATCAGCCCGAGCAGCGCAACGATCGCGCCGGACGCGATCGGGACCGCGAAGCGCCGCAAGGCGGAGGCTCCGCTCACGCGACGTCCGCTCCTGCGCCTGCCAGCGGCAGCCGCAGCGTCACGCAGGCGCCGCCGCCGGGGCGGTTGCGGGCCTCGATGCGGCCGCCGTGGTCCGACACGATCCGGTGCACGATCGACAGGCGCAGGCCGGTGTCGCCGGCGCCGCGCGTGAAGAAGGGCTCGAACAGGCGCGGCAGGTCCCCCGGGGCGAAGCCGGGGCCCCGGTCCTCGATCGAGCAGCGCAGCCACGCGCCGTCCGCGTCGCTCGCGAGCGCCGCGTCGAGGCTGACCCGCGCGCGAGCGGGCGAGAGCTGGACGGCGTTCTCGAGCAGGTTGCGGATCGCCTGGGTCAGCCGGCGCTCGTCCATGCGCAGCGCGGGCAGCGCGCCCGCGACGCGCGTCTCGATCTCCACGCCGGCGCCGCGCGTGAGCGCGGCGCAGGCCGCCACCGCCTGGGACACCACGTCCTCGAAGCGGCCCGCGCCGATCCGCAGGTGCGTCGGCTTGCCGTACTCGAGCAGGTCGTTCATCAGGCCGCTGAGCCGCTCGAGCTGGTCGCGGAACCGCTGGACGTACTCGCCGTGGTCGTCGTGGCCGGCGAAGCGCGCCTGCAGCGCGTCGAGCGTCGAGCTGATGCCGAACAGCGGGTTGCGCACCTCGTGCGCCACGCCCGCGACCAGCGAGCCGAGCGCGGCCATCGTGTGGCTGCGCCGCAGCTCTTGCTCGTCGCGCACGCGCTGCGAGATGTCGCGCGCGATCGTGGACAGGAACTCGACCTCGCCGCGCGCCGAGCGGTGCGCGAGCACCACCTGCAGCACCGGGACCTCGCCGCCGTCCCCGCCCTTGAGCCGGCTCTCGCCGCTCCAGAAGCCCTCGCGCAGCGCCGTCGGGATCGCCTCCTCCAGCACGAGCGCCGCGGCGGCCGGGGTGTGGAACTCGGCGATGTGGCGGTCGGCGAGCGGCCCGTCGTCCGGCAGCCCCACCATGCGCCGCCCGGCCCGGTTCACGTAGAGCGGGCGGCCGCCCGCGTCGCTCGTGCCGACGAAGTCGGGGGTGGCGTCGAGGATGGCGACGAGCCGGGCCATCTCCTGCTCGGCGCGCGCGCGCTCGGTCACGTCGCGGAAGCTCCAGACGCGGCCCACCACCTCGCCGAGCCGCCGCTGCGGCAGCGAGTAGCGCTCGAAGATGCGGCCGTCGCAAAAGCGCAGCGTGTCGAAGCTCTCGGACTCGGGCCGCGCGTAGAGCTCGTGGACCTTGTCGAGGAAGCGCTCGGGCTCCTTGAGCTGATCGAGCACGTAGGCGAGCAGCCGCTCGTCGTCGCGCGAGGCCAGCACGGGCTCGGGGATGCGCCAGAGCGCCGCGAACTTCTGGTTGTAGCTCGTGATGCGGCCGCGGCCGTCGACCACCAGGATGCCGTCGGCGGTCGACTCGAGCGTCGCCTCGAGCAGCGACAGCGAGCGGCCGCGTTCCGCCTCGGCCAGCCTCTGCTCCGTCACGTCGCGCAGGTGCAGCACCACGCCGCCGACCGTCGGCAGGTCGCTGCGGTTGAAGGCCTCGATCGCGCCGTCGCGCACGCTGCCGTCGCGATGGCGGTAGCGCAGGAAGCCCTTCGCCTCCGCGCGCGGCCGCCCGCTCACCTCCGCGAGCATGCCCTGGAGCGCCTCGAGCTCGGTGGGGTGGGCGAGCTCGAGCGGCGAACGGCCGACGAGATCGTCCGGGCGGTAGCCGGTGACGCGCTCGCTCGAGGCGCTCAGGTAGCGAAAGCGTCCGGCCGGGTCCACGACACCGATCGCGTCGGCGCTGTTCTCGACGAGCGCGCGAAAACGCTCCTCGCGCGCCAGCTGCCGCCGCTCGGCGCTGCGCAGCGTGTGCAGCTGCCGCGCCAGGTAGAGCCCGCCCACGAGCAGCGTGCCGCCGAGCGCGATCCTGCCGCGCAGCTCCGCGAGCGCGGGCTCGGGCGAGCCCAGGAGCGTCGCGAGCTGGTGGAGCGCCGGCACCAGCGTCACCGCGCCGAGCGCGAGCACGTTCCCCTGGCGCGCCGCTCTCCAGCCCGGCTCGGAGAAGCCCGGGGCCGAGTGCGCCTCGGCCTCCGCCGCGGGGAGCGGCTGCCACTCGCTCGCGGCGAGCGCGACCCAGACGAACGGCAGCACCCAGGGCAGGTCGTAGAGGCCCGGCCTGTAGGTGCCCCAGAACATCGCGAAGTTGGGAGCGAGCCCGAGCCCGTGGAAGACGGCCATCGCGATCGCCAGCTCCTCGTAGAGCCGGCGCCAGCGGCCGGCGGACCCGCGCAGCAGCCAGAGCAGCAGCCCGAGCAGCGCCAGCCGCTGCGGGTTGTAGAACACCGGCGACAGGCTCTGGTACGGATCGCCCGCGCCCAGCACCAGCCGGGCGATCGGGAAGTAGGCGTAGACGAAGAGCGCCACCACGCAGACGAGCCCGACGTCGGCGGCGAAGCCGGGCGCTCCGGCGCGCGGCCGGTCGGGTCGCAGCACGCAAGCCATGATCAGGGGCGCCGCGCTGCTCACGAACAGCACGTCCTGCAGCACGACCGGCCAGCCCGCGGTGGCGCCCAGCATGAAGACCGCCTGCGCCAGCGCCCAGAGCAGCATCGACGCGCCGATCAGCGCGAAGAAGAAGCGCGCTAGCCCGGCATCGCGCAGGCCCGCGCGCCAGCAGCAGAAGGCCGCCGCGGCGGCGAGCACGAGCTGGAGCATGTCGCTCGCGCGCTGCGCGCGTGCCTGGGGCAGCGCCTGGAGCAGCAGCAGGGCCAAGAGCGTCACGGCGCTGAACAGCAGGCGCTGCGTGCGGCGATCGCGCGTGTCGGCCGGTGTCGCGCCCATGTCTTGCCCGCCCAAGCGCCGCCCCGCCGGGGAGGCGGCCCTCGGCCCGGGCATTGTCGCGCGTTCGCGCCTCGCCGTCCTCAAGCGGGACGGGCCGGAGCGCCCTGCGGCGCCCCGGCCCGTGGACGAGTCGGCTTGCGGACGGCTAGAACTCGAAGCGCAGGCCGATCTGCACGATCCGCGGCCCGGGCGTGTTGGTGAAGCGGTCCTGGGCCGAGCCGGTGCCGCTGTCGGCTCCCCCGGGAGCAAACTGCAGGAAGTTGTTCGCGGTGAAGGTCGTGACCGGAGCGCCCCAGTTCGGGTGGTTGAACACGTTGGCGGCCTCGATCCGCAGCTCGGTGCGGAAGCGGGGGCTGATCTGGAACCCCTTGAAGAGCGACATGTCCACGTTCCACGAGCTCGGCCGGCGGAAGAAGGTGCGGCCGGTGTTGCCGAAGCCCTCGTATCCGACGCCCGTCGGCTGCGAGAACAGCGACTTGTCGTAGTAGGTCTCGCTGGAGGATCCGACGCTACCGACCGGCTTGTCCGAGTCGCCGGCGTAGTTGATGTAGATCGAGCCGCACGCCGGGCAGTTGAGCGCGTTGTTGGTGCCCGTGATCGGGTACGGGGTGCCAGAGTACCAGGCCGCGATGCCGTTCACCTGCCAGCCGCCCAGGATCGCGTGCACGGCCCCCTTCGACTCCTTGAAGAACGGCAGCTCGTACACCAAGCCGAGCTGGGCGATGTGCGTCCGGTCGAAGACCGCGATGTCGAAGTTGTCGTCGTACTTGATCGGGCTGTTCCACTGGAGGCCAACCCAGCCGTCCTCGCCGCTCGTCGTCATGTCCTTCGCCTGGCTCAGGGTGTAGGCGCCCTTCAGCATCAGGCCGTTCTTGAACGGGCGGTTGAGGGCGAGTTGGAGGGCCTTGTAGCGCGACTTGGTGCGCGAGGCCCAGTCGTTGATCGCGGTGGTGCCGGCCTGCGCGAAGTACTGCCGGCTGGCGTTGCCGCCGCCGGGCGTGCCGTAGTTGACGTTGAGGTCCGCGTAGCCGCCGTCCGTCGCCGTGCCGACGTACGCGATCTGGGCCGAGATGTCGCCCGGCAGCCGCTGCTCGAAGGCCACGTTCCACTGCTGGATGATCCCGCGGTCCACGTCGTTCGGGTTGGGCGAGCGGAAGAAGACGCCCTGCGGCAGCGGCACGTGGCCGCTGCTGAGGTCGGGCATCGTGAACGCCGGGATGCCGGCCGACAGCGTGGTCACGGGCCGGTACGGGTCGGAAACGGCGTTCAGGTTGATGTCGTAGGGGAAGGAGCCGCGCATCGGGCGCGACCAGGGCAGCGGGTTGATGGTGCGGCCGTAGCCGGCGCGGATCACGCTGTTCTCGCTCAGCCGGTACATGGCACCCAGGCGCGGCGCGAAGTACCAGGCCTTGAGGTTGATGCCCACGTCCTCGGGGACGTCGCCGCGACCGCCGAGCAGCACGGTGTAGCTGTCGTAGTCGAGCCGCTCGATCCCGCTGTCCTTGCGCTTCATCAGCGGGTAGTACTCGAGCCGGACGCCGAGGCTCAGGGTCAGCTTCTGGCTGACGTTCCAGCGGTCGCGCACGAAGAGCCCGAACTGATTCTCGCGGCCCGTCATCTCGAGCTCCTGGAAGTCCTTCGCGTAGAAGTTCGGCATGCCGAGCAGGAAGTCCGCGAACTGGTTCCACAGCAGCTGGGTGTAGCCGGGGGCCCCGGTGACGAGGCCGTCGAAGCGGAAGCCGCCCTTCAGCCCGTAGTTCCCGAACTCGGCCTGGTAGTGGTTCAGCTCGTGGCGCACGAAGTCCACGCCGAAACGCAGCTCGTGCTTGGGCAGGACCTTGGTCAGGTTGGTCGTGAACGTGTAGCTGCGCTCGTGCCGGAAGAGAGGCATCCAGTTCGGCGTGCCGCCGATCGAGTAACCGTTGGGCGTGTTCAATCCACCGATCTCGAAAGTGGGCAGGCCGCTGTAGCGCTCCGTGCTGCCGTTCACGCCCGGGATCCCTATGTCGAGGCCGTAGTTCGTGCCGTAGTCGGGACCGGTCACCGTCTGGTTCATCTGCTCGACGCCGAAGTTGCCGTCGAGCACGAGGCTGGGGCTGAGCGTCCAGGTGTGGCCGACCGTCCCGACGTAGATCTTGGTGTCGCCCAGCGAGGGATTGTCGAAGCCGACCACGAAGTTGTTGCCGGTGCCCTCGTTGTCGAGCATCCCGAACTTGCCCCAGATCGAGTGCGCGGCCGTGCGCTGGTACGTGAGCTTGACGTCGTAGTTGTTGCGGTGCTGGTACTGGTTGCGCGTGATGACGTAGTCGTCCGCGAGCCCGTTGGCGTTCAGGTCCTGGCTCGTGTTGGGAGCCGGGTAGTACTGCATCACCCCCTGGGAGTTCGGGCTGATCAGGCTCCCCGGGATCGCGTAGTTCGGGAACGGCGAGCGGCCCGTGCCGTCCGCGGCGCCGGTGCGCGGGTCGTAGAGCTGGAACCTCGGGTAGGCCGCGGCCACCTCGCTGAAGTCGCCGGCCCGCATCTTGGCGGTCGGGACGCCGTAGGTGTCGTTGTACTTGTTGTCGCGCGCGTAACGCTCCCAGGACGCGAAGAAGAACAGCTTGTTCTTGACGATCGGCCCGCCGAGCGTGGCGCCGTAGATGTCCTTCTTCAGGTCCGGCTTGGGCAGGCCGAACGCGTCGTTGAAGAACGTGTTCGCGTTGAGCCCTTCCGAGTTGTGGAACACGAAGGCCGAGCCGCGCAGCGTGTTGGTGCCGGACTTGGTGACGAGCGTGGTGGCCGCTCCGCCCGCCATCCCCTGGTCGGCGTCGAAGTTGTTGGACGACACGGTCACGGTGTCGATCGCCTCCGCGGGGGCGACGTAGCCCACGTGGTGCGGCAGCCAGATGTTGACCGAGACCGCGCCGTCGATCCGGGTCGCGTTGCTGTTCGGCTGGACGCCGTTCACCCAGGTCCGCAGCGAGCGGCCGGGGGTGTCGATCTCGGCGTTCTGGAACTGCGAGGGCGTCGCTCCCGGAACGAGGTCGATCAGCTTCTGGTAGTTGCGGTACTGGTTCAGCGGCAGGTTCACGATCTGCTTCGAGCTCAGCTCGCTCGAGAGGTCGGCCTTCTCCGTCTGCAGCAGCGTCGACTCGCTCACCACGTTGACGCTCTCGGCGAGCGCGCCCACCTCGAGCTTCAGGTCGAGGCGGACGGGGTTGCCGGGCGAGACGCGCAGGCCGAGCTGCTTCAGCTCGCGGAAGCCCGTGAGCGAGACGGCGAGGTCGTAGCTTCCGGGCAGCAGGTTGCGGAAGGCATAGGCCCCGTCCGTGCCGGATACGGCGGTGACCGTGAGCGCTGTGCCGGTGTTGGTCGCGGTCACCGTGGCGCCGGGGACGCCGGCGCCCTGGCTGTCGACGACATTGCCGACGATCGAGCCGTAGAGCGCCTGCGCGCTGGCGGGAATCGGGGCGAGCAGCGCGGCGATCGCGAATGCCGTGGCCGTTCGCCGGGAAAAGCGGGTGATGTGAGCCACTGTTCTCCTCCTGGGGTCTTTTTGTCGGGAGGCGTCCGGGCCTTGGCGCGAGCGTGTGCGACAAGACCCAGCGGGAGAATAGGCAACTGTCGTGCCTCGAGGGCGCGGGCTGTCGGTGGTCAGGTCAACCCATGACCTTTCAGCGCGTTGGATGCCTCAGCCTGCGTCGCGCGGCGAGCCGATCCACGGAAATGATTCCATTTCTGTGACTTGGCTTCGGCGCTTTGCATCTTTTGACACGTACTGGGACGAACTCAGAGCGTCTCGGTCACCTTGGAGAGGCCGCGCGGCTTGTCGGGGTCCAGACCGCGCGAGCGCGCGAGCGCGGCGGCCCAGAGCTGGCCGGGCACCACCGCGACGAGTGGAGAAAGCCACTCGGGCACCCCGGGCGGCAGCCGCAGCCCGACGCGGGCGCGCGCGAGCACGGACGCGTCGTCCGAGATCGCGACGAGCTCGGCGCGCCGCTCGTGGAGCGTCCCCATCAGCGCCGTGAGGTCCGGCAGCACGCGGCCTGAGGGCGCGATCACGAGGGCGGGGAAGCCGCGGTCGATCATCGCGACCGGGCCGTGCAGCAGGTCGGCGGGGGAGTAGGGTTCGGCGAGGAGGTAGCTCGTCTCCTTCATCTTGAGCGCGACCTCGAACGCCGTCGAGTAGTTGAAGCCCCGGCCGACCACCACGAACTGCTCCGCGTAGCGGTAGCGAGCGACCTTGTCGTCGAGCGTGGCGTTCAGCTCGAGGGTGTCGCGGAGCCGCTCGGGCAGGGCCTCGAGCTCGCGGAAGCGGGCGCCGCCGCCTCCCTCGAGCGCGGCGCTCAGCATCGCGAGCGCGCCGAGCGAGGCGGTGTAGGTCTTGGTCGCCGCGATGGCGCGCTCGGGCCCCGCGCCGAGCGGCAGAACGTGCTCGGCCGCGCGCGCCAGCGGGGACTCGGGCTCGTTCGTGATCGCGATCGCGAGCGCGCCGTCGCGACGGGCCGCCTCCAGCACCGCGACGATGTCCGGCGAGCGGCCCGACTGGCTGACGCCGACCACGAGCGCCCCTGCGAGCGAGGGCCCCGCCTCGTAGAGCGTGAACAGCGACGGCGTTGCGAGGCAGACCGGCAGCCGGTTGTGCGCGCCGAACAGGTACTGCGCGTAGCGCGCGGCGTTGTCCGAGCTGCCGCGCGCGGCGATCACGACGTAGCGCGGCGCGCGCTCACGGATGCGCGCGGCGATCCGCTCCGCGGCGGGCCGCGCCTCGCGCAGCAGCCGCGCGAGCACGTCGGGCTGCTCGCGGATCTCCGTCTCGACCTGGCTCATGCTGCCGCGTCGCCTTCGAACGCGTGGATTATAGGCGCCTTGACACCCGCGGAGGGCGTCCCGTAGCGTAGCCGGCGCCGTCCGTGCGCCGCCGCCTTCCAGGAGGGGCCCGGTTGTCGATCCGCCTCGACGTCCACCCGCGCCACGTCCCGGAGCTCGACCCCGGCTTCCTGCCCGCGGTGCTGTGGAACCGCGCCTACGCCGCTGCCGTCCGCGCGAGCCGCGGCGGCGTGTCGCTGGGCCTGGCGCTGGTGCGCCAGGACGGCACCGTGTTCCGCCACGCCGCGCGGATCCTGCCGGCGACGGTCAGCAACGCGGCGCTCAACTTCACCTACGTCGAGCGGCTGCTCAAGTTCCTGCTCTGGCAGAAGGGCGCGGGCAAGGTGCTGGTGCAGGGCGCCGACGGCATCGCCCGCTCGCTCGCGGCGCACTACTCGGCCAGGGGGGCGCGCGCCTTCGACTGGGACTTCCTCGGCCGGCGCGTGTTCGGTGCGCCGATCCGGGTGAACGCCGCGCGCAAGCTGCCGCCCGCGCGCGAGTCGCAGCGTCCGCTCGGCCGCCACCTCGACGGCTGCCGCATCGGCTTCGACCTCGGCGGCAGCGACCGCAAGGCCGCGGCGCTCGTGGACGGCAAGGTGGTGTTCTCGGACGAGGTGCAGTGGAACCCGTACTTCGAGAAGGACCCCGCCTACCACCTCGAGGGCCTGAACGACTCGATCAGGCGCGCGGCGCAGCACCTGCCGCGGATCGACGCGATCGGCGGCAGCGCCGCCGGCGTCTACGTCAACAATGAGCCGCGCGTGGGCTCGCTCTACCGCGGGATCTCGGAGCCCGACTTCGACCGTCACATCCGGGGTCTGTTCCGCGCCCTGCAGCAGTGGTGGGGCGGCGTTCCGTTCGAGGTCGTGAACGACGGCGAGGTGACGGCGCTCGCCGGCTCGATGTCACTGCGCTCGAACGGCGTGCTGGGCATCTCGCTCGGCACCAGCACCGCGGCCGGCTACGTCACGCCCGACGGCAACATCACGCCCTGGCTGAACGAGCTGGCGTTCGTGCCGGTGGACTACCGGTCCGGCGCGCCCGCCGACGAGTGGTCGGGCGACCCGGGCGTGGGCGCCCAGTACTTCTCGCAGCAGGCGGTGAGCCGCCTGCTGCCCGCGGCGGGGATCTCGCTGCCCGCCGAGATGCCGCTCGCCGAGCGCCTGGTCGAGGTGCAGCAGCTGATGGCGAAGGGCGACCCGCGCGTGCGGAAGATCTACGACGCGATCGGGATCTACCTCGGCTACGGCGTCGCGCACTTCGCAGACTTCTACGCGATCGAGAACGTGCTGGTGCTCGGGCGGGTGACCTCGGGCGAGGGCGGCAACATCATCGTCGAGCGGGCGACGCGCGTGCTCAAGGACGAGTTCCCGGCGCTCACGGAGCGCATCCGCCTGCGCACGCCGGACGAGACGGAGAAGCGGCACGGCCAGGCGATCGCGGCCGCGAGCCTGCCGGTAGTCCCGCCCAGGGGGGTCCGGGGGGCGCGGCGGAAGAGCGCCCCCCGGGTTGAAACCCGCGGAAGGTGAATCGTTCCAAGGAAGAGGACATGATGCGTTTCTCCCGCCCCGACGCCGACGTTTTCGTGCCGGACGCGACACCGATGCCGGAGGCGCTGCGGCGCGCGACCCACGTCTGCGTCGGCGCCCACCAGGACGACCAGGAGTTCATGGCGTTCCACGGCATCGCCGAGTGCTTCGGGAGCAGGGACAAGCGCTACGCCGGCGTCGTGGTCACGAACGGCGGCGGCAGCTCGCGCACCGGGCTCTACGCCGACTACAGCGACGCCGAGATGATAAGGGTCCGCGTCGCGGAGCAGCGCAAGGCCGCCGTGGTGGGCGGCTACGCCTGCGAGATCCAGCTGATGCACCCGAGCGGTGACGTGAAGAAGCCCGGCCACCCCGGCGTGCTCGCCGACCTCACGGCGATCTTCGAGACGGTGCGGCCCGAGGTGCTCTACCTCCACAACCCGGCCGACAAGCACGACACCCACGTCGCGTGCTGCCTGCGTACGCTCGCGGCGGTCCGCTCGCTGCCGAAGGGCCGCCGCCCGCGCCGTGTGCTCGGCTGCGAGATCTGGCGCGACCTCGACTGGCTGAACGACGGCGACAAGCAGGTGCTGCCGGTCGACCGCCACAAGAACCTGGCGGCCGCGCTCTCGGGTGTCTTCGACTCGCAGATCACCGGAGGCAAGCGCTACGACGCCGCGGTGGCGGGCCGGCGCATGGCGCACGCCACCTTCTTCGAGTCGCACGCCGTCGACACGGTGGACGCGCTCAACTTCGCGATGGACCTGACGCCGCTCGTCGAGGACGACGCGCTCGACGTCTTCGCGTACACGCAGCGGCTGATCCGGAGGTTCGAAGACGAGGTGCGAGACCGGCTGGCGCGGCTCGTCTGACGGGGCGCGCAGGCCGCGCGTGCGCCTGACGGCGGGCACGCTCGCGCTGCTGCTCGCCACGGCCGCTCCGGCGGCGCCGGCCGAGCCGCGCGTGCTGCGGGCCGTGCGCGCGCAGGGCGAGATCCGCGTCGACGGACGTCTCGACGAGCCGGCGTGGCTCGCGGTGGAGCCGGCCGAGGGCTTCCTGCAGCGCGATCCGGACCAGGGCCGTCCCGCCAGCGAGCGCACCGAGCTGCGCCTGCTGTTCGACGACGAGGCACTCTACGCGGGCGTGCGCCTCCACGACAGCGCGCGCGGCGAGCGTGTCGCGGCAGCTCTCGCGGCGCGACGAGCGTGCCGGAGGCCGACAGCTTCGCGCTCTACCTCGACCCGCAGCACGACCGCCGCACCGGGGTGCTGCTCGAGGTGAGCGCGGCAGGCGTGCAGCGCGACGCCGCGCTCTACGACGACAACTTCGAGGACACGAGCTGGGACGCGGTCTGGGAGTCGGCGGTGACCGGGACTCCGAGGGCTGGTCGCTCGAGCTGCGGATGCCGTTCGCGCAGCTGCGCTTCCCGTCCGGAGACGGCCACAGCTGGGGCGTGAACGCGCGCCGCGTGTCCATCGCAAGAACGAGACGGCCTGGCTCGAGCTCGTGCCCAAGAACGAGAGCGGGCTCGTCTCACGCATGGCGCGGCTCGAAGGCATCGCCGGCATCCGGCCGGGCCGGCACCTCGAGCTCGTGCCTTACGCATCGGCATCGGCCGAGTACGTCGAGCCCGCGAGCCCGGCCGATCCCTGGAACGACGGCTCGCGCTACATCGGGCGGCGCCGGGCTCGACCTCGAGTACGGGCTCGGCACCGGCCTCACGCTGGTGGGCGCCTTCAACCCCGACTTCGGCCAGGTCGAGGTCGACCCGGCCGTCGTCAACCTGACGGCGTTCGAGACCTTCTTCGAGGAGAAACGGCCCTTCTTCACCGAGGGCAGCCAGGTGTTCCTGCGCTTCGGCCGGAGCGGAGCGAGCGACTACACCACGTTCTTCTACCCCGAGCCGCTGCTGTTCTACTCCCGGCGCATCGGCAGGGCGCCCCAGGGACGGGCGACCGGGCCGTTCGTGGACTCGCCGGCGTCGACCACGATCCTGGGCGCGGCCAAGCTCGTCGGCCGCAGCCACGGCTGGAACCTCGGGGCGCTGGAGGCGCTCACCGGGCGCGAGTACGCCCGCATCGCGGACGGCGCCGACCGGCGCGAGCTCGAGGTCGAGCCGCTCACGAACGACCTGGTGCTGCGCGCGCAGCGCGACCTCGGCGCGCGCGGCGCGCTCGGCGTCCTCGCCACCGCAACGAACCGCGACCTGCGCGCGGCGAACCTCGAGGCCCAGCTGCCGCAGCAGGCGTACGTCGCCGGCCTGGACGGCCACCTGTACCTGGATGGCCGCCGCGACTTTGTGCTGTTCGGCGGCCTCGCGGGCAGCACGGTCTCGGGCAGCCCGGCCGCCATCTTGCGCCTGCAGCGCGCGGCCCAGCGCTACTACCAGCGCCCGGACGCTCCGCACGTCTCGGTCGACCCGTTCGCCAGCTCGCTCTCGGGCTGGAACGGCCGGCTCGGGCTCAACAAGAACAGCGGCAACCTGACCGTGAACGCCGGCCTGTGGGGGATCAGCCCCGGCTTCGAGCCGAACGACCTCGGCTTCGCGACGCAGACCGACCGCGGCGGCGCGCACCTGCAGGTGCTCTTCCGCAAGCTCACGCCCGACGGCGTGACGCGAAGCCGGCAGCTCGCCGTCGCCAAGTGGTGGACGTTCAACTACGGCCGCGAGTGCCAGGGCGACGGCGTGCAGCTCGCCGCGAGCACGCTGCTGCGGAACTACTCGAAGCTCGACCTCACGCTCGGCAAGTCCTGGAACACGCTCGACGACAAGCTGACGCGCGGCGGTCCGACCACGATCCGGCCCGGCATCGAGAACGTGAGCCTCGCCTACACGAGCGACGTCCGGCGCCGGCTGTGGACCAGCCTCTCCTTCGTGGCCTCCGACCGCGAGTTCGGGAGCCGGAGCCGGCAGCTGCTCGCGACCGTCAACTACCGCCCGTTCACGGCGCTCACGCTGCAGGCCACGCCCTACTGGCTGCGCGCCCTGACCGTGGCGCAGTACCTGCAGACCGTGCTCGACCCGACCGCCAGCGCGACCTACGGCGGCCGCTACGTGTTCGGACGGCTGGAGCAGCGCGAGACCTCGCTCCCGCTGCGGCTCAGCCTCGCGCTGTCGCCGAAGCTGTCGCTGCAGCTCTACACGCAGGTGCTGCTCTCGGCGGGGGACTACCCGGAGATCAAGCAGCTCGCCGCGCCACGAACGTACGACTTCCCGGTCTACGGACGGGATGTCGGCACGATCGTGCGCGACCCCGAGCTGCCGTTCTACACGATCGATCCCGACGGCGCGGGGACGGCCCCGTCCTTCCGGCTCGCACTGCCCGACTTCAACCTCAAGTCGTTGCGCGTGAACGCGGTGCTGCGCTACGAGTTGCGGCCCGGCTCGGCCGCCTACCTCGTCTGGACCGAGCGGCGCCAGGACGGCCGCAACCCCGGCGATCCGTCCTTCGGCCGCGACCTCGGCCAGCTATTCGCCGCGCCGGGCGACGACGTGCTGCTGGTGAAGCTCGCCTGGTGGTTCGGGCGTTGATCAGCGCGCTTTCGCGCCGATCGCGTACAGGTGGCTGGCCGTGCGGATGAAGAGCTGCCCCGAGGCGGCGGCGGGGGAGCTGACGGTGAAGCCTTCGAGCGCGTTCTCGGCCAGCAGCTCGAAGGCGGTGCCCGCCTTGACGACGCTCGTCACGCCGTCCTCGTTCGTCACGTAGAGCTTGCCGTCCGCGAGCAGCGGCGAGGAGCTGTAGGTGCCCGTGCGGAGTCGCTCGGGTCCGTAGTGCGGCTTCCCCGTAGCGAGGTCCATGCAGTACAGCAGGCCCTTGTCCGTGAGTACGTAGAGCAGCGTGCCGTCGGTCGCCGGCGTCGGCACGTCGGGGCCGCGGTCGAACGACCACACGACCGCGCTCTTCGTCACGTCGCCGCGGCCGAAGGCCCTCACGACCAGCATCGGCTTGACGCGCGTCGGGGCGACGACGAGGTCGCCCACCGCCACCGGCGAGGCGACGATGCGCTGGAACGGGTTGTTCTCGGGGTTGAGGCCGTCGACGCGCCACAGCTCGCGCCCGCTCGCCGGGTCGTGGCCGGTCACCACGTCGCCGCCCGTCAGCACGATCTCGACCTGCTGGCCGCGGCGCGCCACCGTCGGGGTCGTGTAGGCGTCGGGCGACTCGGTCTGGGCCCGGGTGTGCCGCTCCACGCGGAAGCGGTTCTTGCCGGTCGCGGCGTCGATGCCGACCAGGTACGACGGCTCGTCGGTCTTCATGCCGTGCAGCACCTGGACGTAGAGCGTGCCCTCGACGAGCAGCGGCGAGCTGCCGTAGCCCCAGTTGGTGCCGAACGGGCCGTACTCCTGCTGCAGGTCGCGCGCCCACAGCTCCTGGCCGTCGGCGCTCATGCCCTTGAGCGCGCCCTGCCCCGTCATAGCGTAGACGCGCTGGCCGTCGGTGACGGGCGAAGGCGTCGACATGTTGTGCTTCTTGTGCGCGTGGCCGGCCGAGGCGCCGAGCGGCCGCTTCCAGCGGGCCGCTCCGGTCTTGCGCTCGAGGCACCAGAGCGAGACGGTGTCGCCCTCGACGACGTTCAGGTAGACGCGGTCGCCGCTCACGATCGGAGTCGACCCGCTCGCGCTCGGCAGGTCGAGCGTCCAAACCAGCCCTTCGCTCGTCGACCACTTCACGGGCAGCCCCGTCTCGGGGCTCGTGCCGCGCAGCTCGGGGCCGCGCCACTGCGGCCAGTCGGCTGCGGGCGCGGGGACGGGGGCGGCGACGAGCGCGAGCAGGGCCAGCGCTGCGAGAGGGTGCTTCCGCATCGTCGAACCTCCGGGGACGCTCCTCGTAGCGTAGACCACTCGCCGCCTGGTCGCGAAGGCCGAAGCTGCCGGTCGAGAGGCGCGGGCGTGTGGTTCTTCGTTAACGCGAATGCGTCAGTTCAAGACCTGACCCCGAAACGCCCGGCGCAGCACGTCGTAGCTCTTCGGGACCGCGACGAGCGGGTCTTCCTTGCCTTCCATCTCGAGCGAGACCCAGCCCGCAAAGCCGGCCTTCCCGAGGATCGAGGCGATCCGCGCGTAGTCGAGGTCGAGCGTGTACCATTCGCCTCCGCCGTAGTAGGTCTTGGCCTGCACGATCACTGCGTGCGGCGCGAGCAGCTCGATCCCCGCGTACGGCTCGCCGGGGAAGTTGCCCGTGTCGAGGTTGATGCCGAGCCACGGCGAGCGGACCGCGTTGTAGATCCGCAGCAGGTTCTGCGGGCGAGTCGTGAGGC
This sequence comes from uncultured Acidobacteriota bacterium, assembly GCA_963740655.1. Taxonomy (GTDB): domain Bacteria; phylum Acidobacteriota; class Vicinamibacteria; order Fen-336; family Fen-336; genus DATBSL01. The sequence goes on along the minus strand of CAVUFF010000003.1, from coordinate 229,668 downwards.
CCCAGTGGTTCTCGAGGGCCAGCATCACGCCCTCCTTCTCGGCGGTCGGAAGGCAGGCCTCGATCGCCTCGATGCACCACTGGAAGGCCTCGTCGTCCGTGTGGCCGGGCAGCGGAGGCTCGTCGCCCTTCAGCTTCATGAGGTCGTCGAAGGATTTGACCGTGTTCCAGCGCCCCGAGTTGAGCCGGACCACTGGACAGCCGAGCCGGGCCGCGAGCTCCAGGCAGTGCTTCGTGTGCTCGACGTCCTTCTGGCGCGCCGCGGGATCGGGGTCCACGAAGTCCTGATGGATCGACAGCATCGGCAGCGCCAGGCCATTGCGGAACGCCGCGCGCTTCAGGCCGTTGACGTAGGCCGGGGTCTCGTCGGTCATCTGCCGGTGCAGGACCTCGACGCCCTCGAAGCCGAGCGACGCGGCGTTCGCGATCACCTTCTCGATCGGGTATTTCTCCGTCTTGAAGTGCCAGTAGGAGTAGGTCGAGACCGCGAGCGCGACGTGCGAAGGCCTGGCAGGCGTCGATTCCTCGGCCGCCCGAGCGGCTGAAGGGACAAGCGCGGCGGCCGCCCCGAGCCGCAGTGCGTCCCGCCGCGTGACGGCCATGCTCAGGCTCCTGTCGCCACCGGCTTCTGCCCCGCGAGGAAGCGGTCGAAGCGTGTTGAGACGTCCTTCAGGTAGGCGGCGTCGCCCTTCTCGAGCTCGACGGTGGCCCAGCCCTGGTAGCCGACGTCGGCGAGCGCCTTGCGCACCTCGGGCCAGTCGATGTCGCCTTCGCCCAGGTTCTTCCAGTTGAACTTGCCGTTGGGCCGGTCGAGCTGGAAGTCCTTCAGGTGCAGCCGCACCGTGCGCTTGCCGACCGTGCGGATCCAGTCCTGCGGGTAGCCGTAGAAGACCATGTTGCCGACGTCCACGTAGGCGCGCACCCAGGGCGAGGCGAACTCGTCCACGTACCTGTTGAGCTCGAGCGGGGAGAGCAGGAACTTGTTCCAGACCTCCTCGATCCCGACGCTCACCTTGAGCTCGGTCGCGAGCGGCAGGATCCGCTCGCGAATCACCGTCTGCGAGCGCGTCCAGGCGTCTTGGTAGCCGGTCTCGGGGCCCACGACAGCCGGCACCAGCAGCACGACCTCGGCGCCCCAGAGCGTCGCGTTCCTGAGCGACGTCTCCATCCCGGCGACACTCTTCGCGACCACGGCCGGGTCCGCGCTCGACAGCGGCGAGCGCCAGTGCTCGGCGTTCATCACCGAGTGGATCACGAGCCCGGTCTTCTGCGCGGCGTCCTTGAGCTCGTCGGCCTCCTTCGGGTCCGAGACGGTCAGGATCTCGATGCCTTCGAAGCCGACGTCGCGCGCGAGCTGGAAGCGCTCGCGGAACGACAGCTCCTTCGGCAGCATCGACAGCTCCACGGCCTTCCGGATCGGGCCGGCCGCGGCGGCGGTGCGCGGCCGCAGCGCGGCCAGGGCCGAGGCTGCGAGCGCCGTCTCCAGGAACGCGCGTCGGTCGGTCGTGCTCATGGGGTCCTCCGCTCGCCCGGGAGGCTACTCCCAAGGGCCCGTCTGGCTCAAGGGTCCATTGACAACGCGCGCGCGGCGGGGACTAGAATCCGCGCGACGGAGGAGCGCGAGCCATGAGCAAGCCCAGGAGCGAAGGGATCGGCCGGCGTGAGTTCGTGGGCAAGACGGTGGCTGCGGCGGGGATCACGATCCTGCGTCCGCGCGTCGCGTTCGGCAGCCAGGCCAACTCGGCCGTACGGCTGGGGCTGCTCGGCTGCGGCGGCCGCGGGCGCAGCGTGATGAGCTCGTTCCTCGAGCACACGGACGCGGTGCTGGTCGCGATCGGCGACGCCTTCTCCGACCAGCTCGAGTCCGGCAAGCAGCGGCTCGACGAGGTCTCCGCGAAGTTCGGCAAGCCGGCGGTCGAGGCGTCGCGGCTCTTCAAGGGGCTGCACGCGCACGAGGCGCTCTTCGCGAGCAAGGACGTGGACGCGCTCTACGTCGCGACGCCGCCCTGGTTCCACCCGGCGCACCTCGAGGCCGCGATCGCCGCCGGCAAGCACGTCTACCTCGAGAAGCCGGTGGCGGTCGACGTGCCGGGCGCGAAGAAGGTGATCGAGCTCGGCGAGCGCGCCAAGGGCAAGCTGAGCCTCGCCGTCGGCTTCCAGATCCGCCACGCCTCGCCCTATGTCGAGCTCGCCCGGCGGGTCCACGAGGGCCAGATCGGGCAGCCGGTCTCGGGCGAGGTCCACTACCTCGCCTCGGCGCTCAAGCGGCCCGAGTGGCCCGACGCGTCCGCCGCCGAGAAGCGCCTGCGCAACTGGGTCCACGACATAGCGCTCTCGGGCGACATCATCGTCGAGCAGAACATCCACATCGTGGACGTCACCAACTGGATGCTGAAGGGTCACCCGCTGAAGGCGGTGGGCTCGGGCGGCCGCGCGGGCCGCAGCGACGCCGGCGACTGCTACGGTCACTACAACTGCGTCTTCACCTACCCCGGCAACGTCCACGTCAGCTTCGCCTCGACGCAGTTCGGCAGCGCGGCCTACAACGTCGGCATGCTCTACTTCGGCACCAAGGGCACGGCCGAGGCGCGCTACGACGCCCCCGTCCGCATCCTCGGCGACTCGCCGTGGGAGTTCCCCGGCCTCAAGAAGCCCGAGGCGACCGACGCCCAGCAGGCCGTCACCGGCGCCTTCCGGGGCGCGCTCGACGACGCCGACGCGAACAAGGAAAAGGCCTTCATCGAGAGCCTCACGAGCGGACGCCTGCTGAGCGAGGCCGCTGCCGGCGCCGAGTCGGCCCTCTCGAGCCTGCTCGGGCGCGAGGCCGTCTACTCGGGCGATGAGCTCACCTGGGAGAAGCTGCTGAAATCCAAGAAGGTGGCCGACCCGAAGATCGACTGGAAGCCGTTCGTCTAGCCGGCCGGCGTCCTCAGCGGTCGACCAGCAGGTTGCCGCAGACGTCCTCGCCGCGGCAGGCCTGGTAGTGCCCGCCCTTCTGGATGAACAGCGACAGCGGGTTGTCCGGGTTGTGCTGGCAGCCGCTCTCCTCGAAGGTCGTGCACCAGTACTCCCAGTCGCGGCTCCAGGTCGGCCCCGGCTTGGCGGTGTCCTCGGCGTTGCCCAGGATCCACGCCTCGCAGGGCTTGCGCTGCGGGTCGCCCTCGAGCCGGACCGGGCACCTGTCGCGCCCGTCCCAGTAACCGATCGCGGCGCAGTACTCGAGGTTCGGTCCCACGATCGGGGTCGCGTCGAGCGTCCAGAACTCGGGCGCCTTGACGTGGATCTTCATCCGGATCTCGCTGAGCGGCGGCGGGTAGGGCTGACCGCAGCCGCTGCTCTCCGGCGGGATGCCGACGCCGGGCTGCGGCGTAGGCGTCGGAGTGGGCACAGGCGTCGCGATCGGCGTGGGGACCGGCGTCGTCGGCGTGGCGGGGCTGCCGCCGCAGGCGGCGTGCGCGATGAGCGCGCTCGCCACGACCAGGACGATGGAGGGCTTCGATATCACGAACAAACTCCCTAGTCAGTTCCCCGGGACTTCGGGGCCTTGGAAGTTTAACGGATCAGAGGTCGCCCGCAAGGCCGGCGCGAGCTTCGAAACACCAATTCACATCTTACCCTAACCGCCTCGGCCGGGGTGCTTTGGCGGTTCGGGCGGCGCCGTCTGGCGCCACTCGGAGCGTCGCCACGACGCGCTTCGGAGCGACCGCGCGGTAGCTCTCGTCGATCCAGCGCTTGAGCAGCTCGAGCGGGGGCCTCTCGCGCGGCGCGAAGCGTGCGGTCACCCAGCCGCTCTTGCCGAGCCCGTAGGCCGTCGGCGACGCGAACGGGAGCGCGAGCGCCAGGCTCGCCGAGCCCGGCAGCTTCACGCTCAGCCCCAGACCGCCGTCCCGCCGGCCCATGAACACGAAGACCTTCGCGCCCACCTTCACGACGCGCTCGCCCCAGGGGAAGGCCTCGTGGGCCCCCGGGTACGCGAGCGCGTGCGCGCGCAGCGCCCTCTCCTCGGCGGCGTGGGCCTGCGTCGCTCGCGTGCCTCGCGCGGCCATCACTCTCCCGTCATCTTCTGCGGCCTGACCCACGCGTCGTACTGCTCGCCCGTGACGAGCCCGAGCTCGATCGCGGTCTCGCGCAGCGTCTTGCCGCTCGCGTGCGCGGCCTTCGCGATGCGGGCCGCCTTGTCGTAGCCGATGTGGGGGTTGAGCGCGGTCACCAGCATCAGCGACTGCTCGAGGTTGTGCGCGATCCGCTCGCGCCTCGGCTCGATCCCGAGCGCGCAGTGCTCGCGGAAGCTCCGGCAGCCGTCCGCCAGCAGCCGACAGCTCTGCAAGACGGCGTGCGCGATCACGGGCATGAACACGTTCAGCTGCAGCTGGCCCGACAGCCCTGCCGTGCCGACGGCCACGTCGTTGCCCATCACCTGCGCGGCGGCCATCGTGAGCGCCTCGGCCTGCGTGGGGTTGACCTTGCCGGGCATGATCGAGCTGCCCGGCTCGTTCTCCGGGATGGCGATCTCGCCGATGCCGGAGCGCGGCCCCGACGCGAGCAGGCGCACGTCGCTCGCGATCTTGAACAGCGACACCGCCGCGGTGCGCAGCGCGGCGTGCGCGTGGACGAGCGCGTCGCGCGCGCCGAGCGCCTCGAACTTGTTGGGCGCGCTCGTGAACGGCAGCCCGGTGAGCTCGGCGAGCTTGCGGGCCGCGCGCGCGCCGAGCTCGGGGTGCGCGTTGAGCCCGGTGCCGACCGCGGTGCCGCCGAGCGCCAGCTGCAGCAGGCCCGGCAGCGCCTGCTCGAGCCGGGCCCTGGCGTGCTCGAGCTGTTGCGCCCAGCCGGACAGCTCCTGCCCGAGCGTGAGCGGGGTCGCGTCCATCATGTGGGTGCGGCCGATCTTCACGACGTCTGCGAAGGCCGCGGCCTTCTGGCGCAGCGTGTCGCCGAGCGCCGCAACGGCCGGGACCACGTCCGCGTGGCACGCCCGCGCGACGGCCACGTGGATCGCGCTCGGGAACGCGTCGTTCGTGGACTGGCCGCGGTTCACGTCGTCGTTCGGGTGCACGAGGCGAGCGCGGCCACGCCCGCCGCCCATGAGCTCGCTCGCGCGGTTCGCGAGCACCTCGTTCACGTTCATGTTGGTCTGGGTGCCGCTGCCGGTCTGCCAGACCACGAGCGGGAACTCGGCGTCCCAGCGTCCGGCCAGCACCTCGTCCGCGGCCTCGACGATGGCGCCGCCCTTGCGCGCGTCGAGCAGCCCGAGCTCGACGTGCACGAGTGCCACGGCCTTCTTCACGAGCGCGAGCGCATGCACGAGGTCGCGTGGCATGCGCTCGCCCGAGATCCGGAAGTTGCGGCGCGAGCGCTCGGTCGAAGCGCCCCACAGGCGCTCGGCGTCGACCTCGAGCTCGCCCCAGCTGTCCGCTTCGAGGCGCGTTCTCGCCCGCGCGCCTTTGCCCGCGTCGTCCATGCCTACAGAGAGGATAGGCCAAGACAGGGTGCGCGACACCGCTCCCGGCCATCTGCTAGCCTCGAAAGCCATGCCCCCCCTGCGCGAGGTGCTCGCCCTCGTGCTGCTCGGCTCGCTCGCCGCGGCGGCCGACTCGGTCGACGACTGGGAGGTGCTGCGCGTCCCCGTGAAGCCGTTCGTGGTCAAGGACACGGCCGGCCGGCCGCTGCGGCTCGCCGACCTCGCGGGCAAGGTCGCGGTCATCGACTTCTGGGCGAGCTGGTGCAAGCCGTGCGTGCGCGAGCTGCCGGAGCTCGCGGACTACCATAGGCGCCTCGAGGGCCAGGAGCGCGTCGTGCTGCTGAGCTTCAACGTCGGCGAGAAGGCGAAAGACGTCGCGCGCTTCCTGAAGGCGTCGCCGATCGGCTTTCCCGTCTACTTCGCGGACGCGCTCGTCGAGCCTTTCGAGCTCGGAGCCTTCCCGACCAAGCTGATCCTCGACGCGCGGCGGCTCAGCCGCGACGGAAGCGTGCTGCTGCGCTACCGGCGCGAGGGCTTCACGCCGGTCGCGAGCATCGAGGCGCGGGTCGCCGAGCTCCTGGCCGAGACGCCGCCCTGAAGGTGGCGGCCCGCCGGGCGAGGCGATCACGAAGCTCGACCGACTGCGAAGCCGAAGCAACAGGGCAACGGGCTCGCCGCGAAGCCGAATTCACTTCGGCATAGCGGCGGGGGGGGTGAGAGGGGGGACGCGGCGCAGCGTCCCCCCTACTGAAGCTCCCGCTTCACGACCACGATCGTGGCGTCGTCCTCCCAGGGCCGGCCGTCGCCCCAGGCGAGCGCCGCGTCGAAGAGCTTCGCCAGGATCGTCTCCGCCGGCTCCGACTGGTGCTGGCGCACCACGCCGCGCACGTGCTCGGCGAAGAACTCCGACGCCTTGTCGCGGCGCTCCAGGATCCCGTCGGTGAGCATCAGCAGCACCTCGCCGGGCCGCAGCCGCGCGAAGCCGCGGTGGAAGTGCGCCTCGGGCAGCGGACCGATCACCGTGCCGCCGTTGCTGAGCTCGATCTCCGAGACCTTGCCCGGCACCTGCTCGCGGAAGAACAGGATCGGCGGCTGGTGCCCGGCGTTCACGTAGACGAGATTGCCGTCGCGCTCGAGCTCCCCGTAGAAGACGCTCACGAAGCGGCTGGACAGCCGCGAGCGGTGGATCACGCGATTGAGCTTCTCGAAAACGTGCGCGACCTTGAGCTCCTTCTCGATCCCCATCCGCAGGCCGGTGACGACGTCGCGCACGAGCAGCGCCGCCGGCAGGCCGTGGCCGCTCGCGTCGCCGATCGCGAGCCCGAGCGTGCTCTCGCCGAGGTCGTGGAAGTCGTAGAAGTCGCCGCCCACCTCCTCGGCCGGCAGCGAGCGCGCCGCGATCTGGAAGCCGGGGAAGGCGGGCGGCTCCTCGACCAGCAGACTCTGCTGGATCTCGGCCGCCTCGCGGAACGAGCCGCGCACGCGCGCATCGACGAGCCGCGCGTCGAGCGAGGCGCGGATCGTGTTGAGCGCGAAGTCGAGCTCCTCGAGCTGCCAGCCCTCGGCGAGCTGGAACAGGATCGCGTGGCGGTGCGGACGCTGGCCCACGATCAGCCCCGCCGCGGCGCCGGGCGGCAGCAGCCCGAGCTGCTGCGGCGAGCCGGCGGCCTCCGGGGAGCTGAAGATGTAGACGCGGTGGCGCGCAATCTCCGCGAGCGGCGTCACCGCGGGCTCGAGCGCCTCGGCCACCGGCGCGCCCGTGTCCCCGAGCGTCTTGACGAGCGCGAAGTTGTCGCGCCGTTCCGCGTACACGAGCCCGGCGCGCAGGTGCAGGTCGTCCTTCAGGCTCGCGAGCGCGTCCTCGACGAAGCCCTCGACGAGCTTCGACTGCGGGCGCTTCGTCTTGAGCGAGCCGAACAGCGCGTCGAGCCGACGGTAGAGGAGCTTCGCCGTAGCCATTAGAGCTCGTAATTATAACATCCCCGTGCAGTCAGTCCCGTGATGACGCCGCGATCTCGCGGCCGATGACGGCGAGCACCTCGTAGACGGCGCGGTTCTCGGGCAGCGCGGCGATCGCGGCGCGCATCGCCGCGAGCCGGGCCGGATCGCCCGCGAGCCGGCCCACCGCGGCGGGGATCTCGCGCCAGCCGCGCACGACGAGCCCGAGCCCGCGCCGCGCGACGAGCTCGGTGTTGAAGCGCTCCTGCGGGATCGTGTGCACGTCGCGCGTCACCACCACCGGCACCCTTTTCTGGAAAGCCTCCGAGAGCGAGGCCGGCCCCGGCTTCGTCGCCAGGAGGTCGCTCGCGGCCAGCAGCTCGCTCACGCGGTCCGTGAAGCCGAACACCCGCAGCCGTCCCGCGCTCGCGCTCTCGAGCGGGCGAAGAGCCGAGACGAGGCCGAGGTTGTCGCCGCACACGGCCACCACGCGGAGCGCGCCCGGCTGGGCGAGCAGCCGCTCGGCGAGCGGCGCCATCTCGGGCGAGCCCTTGCCGCCGAAGAGCAGCGTGACGACGAAGTCCGTCTCGCGCGCGCCGAGCGCGGCCCGCGCACCCTGGCGCTGCGCGCCGTGCTCGCCCTCGTAGAAGCGCGGGTGCAGCACCATCCCGGAGACCTCCGAGATCCGCTCGGCCGGCAGCCCCAGCTCGCGCGCCTGGCGCGCGGCCTCCTGCGTGCCGACCACCACGCGGTTGAGGCCGGGCTCGATCCAGAAGCGCGGCGGAAAGTCGGCGAGGTCGGTCAGGACCACCACGAACGGCACGCCGGGCAGCGTGGCGGCGAGCGCGTCCTGCAGCACGCCGTTGAAGTTCGGGAACACCGAGACGACGGCCTGCGGGCGCGGCTCGGCGCGGAGCCACGCGGAGAGCGTGCGCACGAGGGTGCGCCGGCGCAGGCGGATGGCGCCGTGCATCACGCGCAGCAGCGGGACCATCAGGACGCTGGCGCGCCGGCGCAGGATCAGGTTGTAGGCGGCCTCGAGCGACAGTCCCGTCGTCCGCTTCAGCAGGTCGAGCGGCAGCAGCAGCTGCTGGAAGCTCTCGACCCGGAAGCGGAAGGGCGCGCTCGTCTGCTCCGCCGCCGCCACCAGCGCCCGCGCCGCCGCGCGGTGGCCTCCACCCGCGTCGATCGTGAAGAGCAGGACCACGCGCGCGCAGGATAGCAGAGGGGCAAAAGGCCGCTGGCTCGCCGCGGAGCTGAATACTTCGCGGAGCGGCGTGAGGGCCGCCGGCAGCGGGGGGTGAGAGGCGGGCGCTGAGGCCACTGGCTCGCCGCGCAGCCGAATTCACTTCGTCGGAGCGGCGGGGGGGTTGTGAGGGGGGGCCCGGCGCAGGGCCCTCCCTAATTCACTCGTTCCGGAAGGATGCCCCGACGGAGATGCGCCAGCGGTGGTAGCTCGCCTCGATCACGGGCGGCGCGCCGCTCGCGTCGGGCGGCGACACGACCTGCTGCAGCTCGCCCTTGCCCCAGGCGTAGCCCACGCCGAAGGCGAGGCGCGTGCGGCCACGGTCGACGCTCAGCCCCGCCGTGACGTCGGTCAGGTCCCAGGGCGAGAAGCTGTCGCGCGCCGGGACGTAGACCGAGAAGTTGCGCGCCGCGCCGCCGTAGGCGTGGACGCTGTCGCCCAGCTGGTGCTCGAAGCCGATCCCGTAGTTGACGACGCTCGGCGCCTCGCCGCGGAACGCGAGCGGGATGGTCTCGGGGCGGCCGGCGACCTCGGCCGGCTCGAGCGGCAGGATGTCGTACGCCGCGACGGCCGAGAACCACTCGAGCGTCGAATGGATCGCCGTGTTCCGGAACCGGCGCGTGGCGCCGAAGGCGGCCGACCAAGGCGCGTGGTAGCTGGACTTCAGGCCCTCCTGGATCGAGGCGGCCAGCAGACCCTGGCCTGAAGCCGAGGTCGCGGTGGCGTTGAACACCGCCTTGCCGTCGCTCCAGACCTTCACGCCCGGCGTCGTCAGCGTGCTGCCGAGCTCCCAGCCCCCGGGCCGCCACGCGACGCCGAGCTTCGCCAGCACCCGCACGTGGTTGAACTCGTTGTCGCTGCCGACGAAGGCGCCGCTCTGGACCTGGTCCGTGAGCTGCTCGAGCGCGAGCGAGCGGCGGCTGCGCTGCGCGCGGTAGGCGACGAAGGGCGAGACACCCAGCGAGACGCGCCGCGCGACCTGGCGCGACCAGCTGCCGCCGACCCAGTACTCGAGCACGCGCTGCTTGAAGCGCCCGAAGCCGGCACTGGCGTCGGGCACCAGCCCCGACACCGAGGCGGCGCTGTAGCCGAGGTCGAAGTCCGAGTCGTAGCGGGCGAGGAACGCGAAGGCGAAGTGGTTGCCGGTGTCCTCGTGGCGTCCGATGTGGAACGCCAGCATCGCGGGCACTAGCCGGAAGACGAGCTGGTCGAAGTCGAGCCCGGCCCCGGCGGCGTTCGGCACGTCCACCCGCGCGATGTCGATCGAGGTGAGGTTGAACACGAAGCGCGGCCGGTCGATGAGCGCCTCGGCGGCCGGGTTGTAGTAGGTCGCCGAGAGGTCGCTGACGCCCCCGACCAGCGTGCCCTCGGTCAGCTGGCCGACCGGGCCATAGCCGAACTGCCAGTAGTGGGAGTCCTGCGCGCCCGCGGGAGCTGCGAGCCACACGACGAACGAAGCCGCCGCGAGCAGAGACGCTTTGGACAAGGGGAACTCCCGGGATGGCCAAGGCATCTTAACCCGCCCGCTCCATGGCGGCCGCGTGACCGCGCGGTGTCGCCGCGCGACGAACGCGTGACGGGGCCGTCACCTGCCGGTCACGCCGAGTTTCCGTGCCGATCACGCAGTCGCAACGGCGCTCGCCTCAAATGGTGGTGGCGTCGAGTGACTGACCCACGAGGGGAGGTGGCCATGAACCCGACGGTGCGGGGCTGATGCGCTGCGACCTGCACGTGCACTCCTGGTCCTCCGGCCGGGCCGGCGTGCCCGTGCTCGACCACCTGGGCCGGGAGTGCTACTCGGATCCGTTCGAGGTCCGCGAGCTCGCGCACCGGCGCGGCATGGACCTCGTGACACTCACCGACCACGACACGATCGAGGGTGCGCTGCGCCTCGCGCACCTTCCGGACTGCTTCCTCTCCGAGGAGCTGACCGTGGAGCTGGAAGCCGGCCGCCAGCTCCACGTGAACGTGTTCGGCATCGCGGAGCCACAACACCTCCAGCTCCAGGAGCGCCGCCGCGACCCCGAGGCGCTCTTCGCCTTCCTCGCCGAGCGCCGCATTCCGGCGGCCGTCAACCACCTGTTCTCGGCGCTCACCGGAGCGCGCGAGACGAAGGACCTGCGCCTGCCGCTCGGCCGGCTGCCGCTGATCGAGGCGCTAAACGGCGCGATGCCCGAGGGCCACAACGAGCAGGCGCGCCTCGTGGGGCGCGTGGTCAGGATGGGACCGGTGGGCGGCAGCGACGCCCACTCGCTCGCGCACGTCGCGCGCGCGTACACCTGCGTGCCGGGCGCGCGGACCCGGCAGGAGTTCCTGGCCGGGCTGCGCGCGGGCCTGTGCGTCCCTGCTGGCCGCTCGGGCAGCTACGCACGGCTGACGAGCGAGGTCGCGCGCATCTTCTCCGCGGGCTACGCCGAGACGCTCGGCGAGCTTCGCCGCGGCGAGGCGCCGCCGCTGCGCCTCCTCGCGAGCGCTGCGCTCCTGCCGCTCGTGCCGCTCATCCCGCTCGTGACGCTCGCGATCCACGCGCACGAGCTCGCGTTCGGGCGCCGCCAGTTCCGTGCTTTCCAGGAGGCCTTCGGCTGGCCGGCGCGCGCTGCGCAGCGCCGCGCGCTCGGCTCGCGCGGCCTCGAGGAGGCGGCGTGAGCGTGCTCGCGCACGTGCTCGCGTCGGACGACCGGCTGCTGGGGCGGCTCGTCGAGTGGCGCACGCCGCGCTGGCTGCGGCTCTGGATGGTCGCGGCCACGCGCCTCGGCGACGGCTGGCTGCAGCTCGCCGGCGCGCTCGCCTTCCCGGTGGCGGGCGAGCACGGCCGGCGCGTGCTCGGCGCCGCCTTGCTGTCGGCCGCGATCGCGAGCGCGCTCGTCGTGTGCGTGAAGCGCCGGGTGCGGCGGCCCCGGCCGTGCGAGCTCGCGCGCGCGCCGGGTTTCGACGTGGACGCGATCTTCCGGTTCCCGTCCGACCGCTTCTCGTTTCCGTCCGGGCATGCGCTCAATGCCTTTGCTCTCGCCAGCGTGCTCGCGCTGGGCTACCCGCTCGCGGCGCCGCTTGCCTTCTTCGTGGCTGCGAACGTCGCCGCCTCGCGCGTGGTCCTGGGGCTGCACTGGCCCTCCGACGTCGTCGCGGGCGCGATCGTCGGCACCTCGATCGGTGTCGTCGCCTGGATGGTGCTCCACGTCTAGCCGCGGCTGTCGTCTCGAGGATCGAGGTGGAAGATGGACAACGTGCTGTTGCACAGCTACGAAGAGCCCTTGTCGGGTCGGCCGGGCGCGAGCTACGAGGGAGCCCTCGCCGCGCTCGCGGCGGAGCGCCACGACGTCGTCGTGATGGCCGCGCAGGGCGGCACGCCGCTCGTGGGCGTCGACGCCTCACTCGGGGCGTGTTTCGTCGACGTCGCCAGCGACGAAGCCCTGGTGAGCGCCGCCGCCGGCATGGCTCTGCGCGGCCGGATGCCCGTGGTGCACGCGAACGCCGCCGTGCTCGCGCAGCATGCCTTCGAGCTCTGCGCCTGGATCGGCTCGCGACAGCTGCCGGTGACGCTCGTGGGCATCCAGGGGGCCGTGTCCTCACCGGCCGTGCCGACGTTCGAGGACGTGGCTCTCATGCGCGCGGTGCCGGGGCTGCAGGTCTTCTGCCCGGCCGACCGCGACGAGCTGCTGGAGGCGCTGCCGGTGATCGTGGCGAGCGGCCGTCCCGCCTACGTCCGCTATACCGCTGCCGAGCCGGCGGTCGCGCACGTCGAGCGCTTCGCTATCGGGCGCGCCGAGGTCGTCGCCAGCGAGGACGGGGTCTCGATCCTGAGCTGCGGCTCCTCGCTCGGAGAGGCGGAGTCGGCGCGGCGCCGGCTCGCGGAACGAGGCGTCCCGGTGCGGCTCGTGAACCTGCGCTCGCTCGAACCGCTGGACGAGGACGCGCTCGTGGACGCCGCTCGTCCGGCGGAGCTGGTGGTCACGCTCGAGAGCGGGCGCGCGCGGGGCGGGCTCTACACGCTCCTGGCCGAGGTCTGCCTGAAGCACCGGCTCGCGCCGCGGGTGCTGGCGCTCGGGCCACAGGGCGGCGACGGCGCCCGCCTCGCGGCGCGCATCCTCGATGCGGTCTGCAGCGCCGACGGCGACTCTTGAGTGGACAAGCCCTCGCGTCCTGACCTAGGCTCGACACATAGGATCGAGGTGTCGATGGCCGTCAGGATCCGCTGGCAGAACCCGCTCGTCCTCGAGGAGCGCAAGAGGGTCCAGTGGGAGCGGATCATTCGCTCCGAGCTCGGCGAGATCGACGACTCGCTCGACGTCAGCCTGCACTTCGAGGCCGACACGCTGGGATGGAAGGTCGAGACGCAGCCCGAGCGGCCCGCGCAGGCCCACGCCGCCGCCCACTCGCGAGCCCGCGTGGTCGAGGCCTTGCGCGCCGCCGGCAAGCCCGCGCTCTGAATCCCCGCTAGCACCAGTCGCGCCGCTCACGTCACGCGTTTGGAAGCGAGCGCGCAACCAGCGCCGATAACCAGACTCGCGATCCCGGCTTCAGGGCACGAGCGTCAGGAACAGGAACGCCGCGAAGATCACGAGGTGGACCGCTCCCTGCATCAGGTGCGTGCGGCCGGTGCCCAGCGTGATCGTGCTGACCACGAACGCGAGCATCAGCAGCACGAGGTCCTTCGGCTCGAGTCCGAGCACCAGCGGCAGGTCCAGCAGCACCGAAGCCAGCGCCACCGCGGGGATCGTCAGCCCGATACAGGCGAGCGCGGAGCCCAGCGCGAGGTTCATGCTCGTTTGCAGCCGGTTGGCGAGCGCCGCACGCACGGCAGCGGACGCTTCGGGCAGCAGCACGAGCGCCGCGATCGCGACGCCAATGACGGCCGGTGGCGCCCCGACCGCCTCGACCGCGGCCTCGATCGCTGGCGAGAGTACCTTTGCCAGACCGACGACCGCCACGAGCGACACGAACAGGAGCGCGAAGCTGATCCAGGCCTGGCGCAGCGTGGGCGGCGCGGCATGGGCGCTCTCGTCCTCCACGCCCTCCGCGGGCAGGAAGTAGTCGCGGTGGCGAACCGTCTGGACGAACACGAAAACCGCCCAGAGCGATAGCGAGGCGACCGCCGTGAAGGCGAGCTGGGCCTTGGAATAGCGCGGCCCGGGAGCCGACGTCGTGAAGACCGGCAGGATCAACACCAGCGTGGCCAGCGTGACGAGGGCCGCGAGCGCCGGCCCGGCCCCTTCGATGCGGAACGACTGCTCGCGGTGGCGCAGCGCGCCGGCCAGCACGCAGGCACCGATCACCCCCGTGCAGATGAGCATCACAGCCGCGTACACTGAATCGCGCGCGAGCGCGGCCTTCTCCGGCCCGCCGGCGAGCATCATCGACACGACCAGCGCCACCTCGATCACCGTGATCGCGAGCGCCAGCACCAGGGTTCCGAAGGGCTCGCCCACCCGGTGCGCCACCACCTCGGCGTGATGCACGGCCGCCACCACGACGGCCATCAGCGCTGCGACGCACGCCATAGTCACGACGGGGTTCGGGGACAGATACAGGGCTGCGCCCAGCAACAGCGCCGAAGCGGCAGGGACTGCGACGGTCCAATGCGCGAGAGCGGCAGCCTTCACCGCGCGTCGCTCGCTTCAGGCGACAAACTCCACCTTCCCGGTGGCCACGTCGTACATCGCGCCGGCGATGCGGATCGAGCCCTTCTTCTCGAGATCGGCGAGGATCGGGCTCCGCCGCCGGATGTTCTCGAGCGTCACCACGACGTTCGTCCGGGCCACGGCGTCGACGTATGCCGGATTCTTGCTGGACTTCTCGCCGTCGAAAGTGGTCGCGGTGAGCGCCGGCTTGATCCGCGCGAGAAGGCCGGTGAGGTTGCCCAGCTCGACGTCGTCGATTGCGCCCTTGACGGCGCCGCACGCGGTGTGCCCCAAGACAACGACCGCCTTGGCTCCGGCGACGGCGCAGCCGAACTCCATGCTTCCGAGCACGTCGTCATTGACGACGTTGCCCGCGATCCGAGTGTTGAAGGCCTCGCCGATGCCCTGATCGAAGAGTATCTCGCCCGGCGCGCGGGAGTCGATGCAGCCCAGCACGACCGCGGCCGGGTACTGACCGGCGGCGCTCGACTGCTGCTGGGCAACGTAGTCGTGGGGCATCATCTTCCCCGCTCGAAAGCGCTCGTTCCCCTTCTTCATCTCGGCGATGACCTGGTCCGGCGTCATGCGGTCGCGCGCCTCCTTGGTCAAGGCACCGCTGCCAGTCTGGCTCTGGGCGGACGAGGACGCGATGGGGGCGAGGACCCAGGCACCGACGGCAGTGCCGACGAAGCGACGACGGTCGATCGACGCGTGCGGAGCCTTCGTCGTCGGTATCGAAATCATGGTTTCCTCCCTCGCATGCTCATTGCCGCTCCTCATCATCGGTCCCTCGGGCAACGAGGAGCAGGCGTCACAGGACTGTCACAATGGCCCCACGCCGGGCCTCGCCGCAGCATATGCGATTGCGGTCGCGGCGGAGCTACCAGCTCCCCGCGCCGAACTCGATGACGTAGCCGATCCGGTCGAAGTCCCACAGATCCACCGTGCGGATGCCCACGCGCAGCCCCCAGAAATCCGTGCCGAGCCTGGCGAGCAGCTTCAACGGCGTGTGGTGGATGTTGACCCTCAGCTTAATCCCCGTCTCGGTCACGAACAGGTTTCGCGCGCGCGTGCCGCCCTCCGCCACGTCGACGACGTCGCGCTCCCAGCCTAGGGCGACATAGCCGTCCACCCAGCGGGAAGCGGAGCTCGTGTAATGGAGCAGCCAGCCGAAGTCGCGCAGCTTCTCGTCCTTTAAGTAGATTCGATGCACGATCCAGCCTCCGCCCAGCGGCTCCTGCACGTTCTTCACGATCAGCAGCGGGAAGGCCAGAGACAAGCCGAGGTCCCCGTCCGCCCGAAACGACAGCGCCCACGACTTGGCGAAGGACTCGTCCCCCACCCACCTCTCGAATCGCTCGAGGTCGGTGTCCGGCACGACCTGCGGCCAGCTCGGGTCGCCCTTGTCGGCGATGAAGGGCTTGAGGTCGGGGGCCGCCTGGTCCGCCGGCGGATACGGCCGAAGGACGTACACGGCGTTGTCCGGGGCGTATCGCCCGTCCCGCGTGTGAGCCTCGCGCAGCGGGCTGTCCTCGGGCAGCGGAGGGAACACGCGCGTGCTCTCGTCACGCACCTTGGTCATCCACGACTGGTAGTGACCGGTGAAGAACGTGCCCGTCCCGAGCGTGTCGCGCACGCCCCAGGCGTCGTTGACGCGCTCGGTCACGTCGAAGCCGGGCGTGTAATGGCCGTCGGCGTTGCGGTCGGTGCAGGAGGCGTGCTTGCCTTCCTCGACCAGGATATGCACGGGAAGGCTCGTCTCCCCGTCCACGGTGAGCGTGTTGTCGTACCACTGAATACCGTGGGCCTTGCCTGTGACCCGCATCAGGCCGAGCACCCACGGGCACTCCTGACAGCCCGGGCGACGAGCCACCGCGAGGCGGGTCTCGACGGACTCGACGTCGTGGACGTGGGTACCACCGCCAAAGTCCTTCGAGTAATAGAAGAAGAAGTCGAGGTCGATGCCGACGACCTTCCCGAAGTCGATCAGCGAATGCCCGCGCAGATCGGAGTCCGCGACGTACGTCCCCGCCCCCGGTTCGTCGATCCTCTGCAGGATCCGCCGCACCCTGTAGTAGACGACCGGGACTCCAGGGTCGGCCTCGAAAGGGAACGGCTCCGGGATGAGGATCTCCCTGCCCCTGGCGCTCCCTTGCTTGCGGCGCAGCTTCAAGAGCGGCTCGTCGGGGGAGAACCACAGCACGGGCGCTGCGTACGCCGCCAGGCGCTCGATGGTCATCGTCGGGTCGTTGCCCGTCCAGATGACGCCGTACTCCCTTGCGAGATCCTCGTGACGGCAGCAGTCGGCATCGGGCGGCGCGGCCACGTGCGCCTGGGCAGCCGCCCGCATGGCTCCGGAGCCCGCCAGCACGACGACGAAGCTCGCAGTCACCACTCTCATCAGGGAATCATTCTCGGCAGACACCTGCGACCTGGCAACCATCGCGGGCAATTCTCGGCGTGTGACGCGAATTCCGCGGTGTATATTCGACGAGCGGACTCTTCACGCCCGGCGCACCACCTCGGACACCCATGTCGATCCAAGGAGGGAGAATGCGCGGTCCCCTTGTCTTAGCGATTGCCGGTGCCGGTCTGCTCGTCGGCTGCCAAGCGAAGCCAGCCTTCAACCCCAACGATCCCGCCATCGTTGCCACGATCGAGTCGCGCCTGCAGACCGCGATGGACGGCGCGGCGAAGGCGGATACCGAGCAGGTGGTCTCGGGCTTCGCCGACGATGCGACGTTCATCACGGAGGACGTGATCCTCAGCGGGCTCGGCGACATCCGCGCGCGGTTCGCTGACACGTATTCCGGCCTGGCCAACCAGAAGCACACGATCCGCGAGAAGCGGGTGCGGGTTCTCGCTCCCGACGTGGCCCTGGTGATGGCCACGGGCGAGGGGACGTACACCGACAAGGCGGGGTGGACGTCCCAGCCGGTCGGGCTCGCCCTGACCGTCGTTTTCGTGCGCGAGAACGGCGTCTGGCGCGCCGTCCACGCGCACCAGTCGATCGCGCACTGACGCGCCGTTCTCGCGCATCGCTCGAAGGAGAGACTCATGCAGAAGCGATTGCTCGCCACAGCGGCCGTCGCCGCCGTGGCCGTCTCCGTCGCGGCCCAGGTCGCGAAGCCTCCCGCGCAGCCTTCCCCGACGCCCCGGCCTCCGACGCTGTCGGACATCGGCATGTTCATCTACCCGGGCCAGGGACAGAGCCCGGAGCAGCTGGCGAAGGACCAGGAGGCCTGCACCCACTGGGCCGAGGCCCAGACAGGGCTCGAGCTCAAGGCCGGGAGCGTCGACACGCAAGCTGCGGCGAAGGCGGCCTCCAAAGAGGCAGGAAAGGCGACTGAAGGCGCCGCGGTGCTCGGTGCGGCCCAGGGCGCCCTCGCCGGCACCGCCATCGGTGCCATCGCGGGGAACACGGGCAAGGGAGCGGCCATCGGTGCCGTTGCCGGCGCGATGGGCGGCTTCAGCGCCCGCAGGCAGGCGCAGCAGCAGGCCGGAGTGCAAGGCGCCCAAAGGGCCCAGGCGCAGAACCAGCAGGCCCTCGACAGCTTCAAGAAGGCGGCCGGTGTGTGCCTGGAGGGTCGCGGCTACTCGGTGAAGTAGCTCCCGATCCCCAGCAAGCGGGGGAGCGCTACCGGGTGTGCTTCGCTAGAACCGGAGAGCGAGCGAAAAGCCAACGACGCTGTTCGTTTCCCAGCCGTTGGTGAGATTCACCGAGCGCAACATGAAGTATGGCCGGACGCCAATCCTGTCCGCGACGGGCAGACGGATTCCCGCCTGGAAGCGATTCTGTGTGAACGCACCCCCGGCGGCGAAGCTGTTTGTCCCGAGGGTGATGAAGAACTCGTTGTTGACGACCAGGACGGGCGGGCGGGTCATTCGGAGCGGCAGGCTGTAGTCGATGCCCAGCCGAAATCGAAGCCGTGCCGAAGCGTCCTGGCTCTCGGGAAACCGGCCTTCGGTCAGGAAGCGGAAGGTCGGCCGCCACCGGCCCTCCCTCGCGACGAGCGTCACGTTGAGGATCAGGCGGCTTTCGTGGGAAACGGGGGCGTCCGGGTACCGCTGATAGCGATAGATCGGAGTGATCGCGAGCCACGGCCGCAGTCGAAAGGCCAAGCCGCCCTGGACGAAGTACTCGTACAGGTTCGAAGCTCCATCGTCGAACCGTTCGTGGAATTCGAACTCCAACGACCGGTTCGGCGAGAGCGCGGCCGAGACTCCCTGGTCCAGCCAGACTCCGAACCCCTTCTCGTTCTCCGGATCCTCCTGCGCGTGCGCCTGCGCCTGCGCCAGGGTCAGGACCGCCAGCACCAGGCAGCCGCAGAGCGCGCATTCGAGGAGCTTGGCCATTCGATTCAAGTGACGCTCGCGTACTCGCGGACCAGCGCGAAGCGCTGGTTGAGCGCCTTGCCGACGAACAGCACCAACGATTCCCCCGGTGACGGAGAGGAACAGGCGGACGTGAAGCACCTGCCGTGCGTCGAGCTCGAACATGCGATCGCCCTCTAGTGCGGAGGAGCGGCCAGGGGATTCGCGCCGAGCGCGTTCGAGACGTCTTCGATGGCCTTCTGCGCCCGAACGCTGTTGCCGGCCGCGTCCAGAGGCGGCGAGATCACCGCGATCCCGAACTTGCCCGGTGAAACCGCGATGAGGCCGCCGCCGACGCCGCTCTTGCCGGGCAGGCCGGTGCGGAACAGCCACTTGCCCGAGTTGTCGTAGAGCCCCGCGGTCGCCATCACCGCCAGGACCTTGGGCACGTACTCGGCCTCGAGGACGCGCTTGCCCGTCACCGGGTTCGTCCCGCGATTGGCGAGCGTCCCTGCCATCGTGGCGAGGTCCCTGGCGTCCACGCTCACCGCGCACTGCTCGGTGTAGATATCCGTGGCTCGGGCCGGGTTGTCCTTGATGTAGCCGTAGGCGTACATGAGGGCGGCGATCGCCTGGTTGCGCTGGTTTGTCTCGGCCTCCGACTTGAAGACCTCCTGGTCGACCGCGAGCGGGCGGCCGGCGAATTCCGAGTAGTAGGCGAGAAGGCTCTTCCAGATCTCGTCCCGGTCCTTGCCCTTGACCATGCTGGTCGCGGCGATGGCGCCGGGATTGACGAGGGCATTCATCTCGGGGCCGCCCATCAGCTGCGCGAACTCGATCGAGACGATCGAGTTGAAGCGCATGCCGGTGGCATCGACGCCGATCGTGTTCGCGATCGCGTCGGGGCCCGACTCCTGAAACACCTTGGCCATGGTGAACACCTTGGAGATCGACTGGATGGAGACGCGCGCCTGCACGTCGCCGGCGGTGTAGGCCTTGCCATCGGTCGTGACCAGGGCGATGCCGTAGATGTGCGGGTCGACCCGGGCGAGGGCGGGAATGTAGTCGGCGTTCTTCCCCTCCTGGAGGTCCTTGTACTTCGCGTAGGCGGCGTCGAGGGCACCCTGGATCTCGGATGGGGTCTGTGCTCTGGCCGCGGAAGCGGCCCCGGCGAGGGCCAGCACGGTCACCGCCAGCAACCGCAGGAGATCGCCTGCTGGCTTGCGTCTGCTCATCGCTCACCTCCGATCGACGACTTGAAGTTCGAGCGTGCGCCCCGACCGACAGAGAGATCTAATGCGGCCCGACGAACGCGAGCTGGTAGAGCGTCAGAAAGATCTCGAACACGATCAGCGCCACGATGTACCACTCGACGCGCAGCGAGCGCTTGTTCTGCAGCAGGTCGACGAGCGTCTCGACCGTCCGCGAGATGAGGTCGAGCTTGCGCTCGAGCGCCAGGCGCCGCTCGAGCAGCTCGTACTCGTCCTCGAGCCGCGAGAACAGCCGGTTCAGGCCCGGCCGGTCCCAGAGCACGTCCGGCTTCTCGCCGACCTCGACGCGGCCGACCATCTTGTGCTGCGTGAGCAGCGTGTCTCCGATGTAGCGCAGCAGGTCGCGGTCCTTGGGGGCGGCCTGGCCGCCGCGCGTGAGGCCGAGCGCGAACGGCTCGACGGCGTCGAAGGCGGCCGCCAGGCTCGCCTCGTAGTAGGCGAGCACCACGCTCTTGGCGAGCACGTCGGCGATCACCTGCAGCGACTCGACGCTCAGCGCGTGGAGCACGATCTCGCCGCTCTCGACCTTGTCCTCGCTGGCGGGGTCGACGCGCAGCCGCGACTCCTCGGTCTCGCGCTTGGCGTAGGGCTGGCCGACGAGCCGCGTCAGCTGGTCGAGGAACGTCACCTCCTGCAGCGGGTTCACGCCGAACAGCACCACCGCGCCGTAGCGGAAGAGCGCGGCGTACTGGTTGTCGCCTGCCGCGATCACGAGCGGGTTCACGGCCAGGCGGTCGGTCGCCTCGAGACCCTTGAGGTCGATCCGCTCGCCGAGCAGGATCGAGCGCACCGACAAGACGCCTCCGGGGGGCGACAGGCTGGCCATGGCCCGGAGCGTACATCGTCAGTCCGAGCCAACGAAACGTCATCCGGTCGTCCGGTTTCCGGAGTTGGAGCGCGAAAGAAGGCCGCCAGACAGGCCGGCTCTTCACGGGGAGTTCACGCGGGTGTCACATCGTCGTCACCCGACCTACCTAGGATCTCCGCAGAAATCCGGTCGTTCACACGGGCCGAGTCTCCGAACACAAGCCGAAGCTGCCCTCTGGGGCCGAGCTAACAAGGAGGATTCGTGCGCATCGATGCGGTCAAGCTTCTCACCCGAGCGCTCATGTCGCTCGTCCTGGGCGCGGCGCTACTCGCCGCCCGAGGCGCGAGTGCCCAGGTCACCCCCGCTGCCGGCTACACACCTCCGGACGACACCCCGAAGATCGGCGTCGGCGTGACGATCTTCGCCGACTACACCTACAACGACGCGCCCGAGATCAAGGACGCAGACGGCAACAGCGTCAACAAGAGCGAGTTCGAGGTCCGCCGGGCGTACATCAACGTCACCGGCCAGCTCAACCACCTGGTGTCGTTCCGCATCACGCCCGACATTGCGAGCCGATTCACCACGACCTCCGCGTCCACCAACTACGACGGCAGTGAGGTCTTCCGCCTGAAGTACGCCTACGGCCAGTTCAACCTGGACGACTCGCTCCACAGCCACGGCTCGTGGATCCGCTTCGGCCAGCACCACACGCCCTACGTCGACTACATGGAGGGGATCTACCGCTATCGCTTCCAGGGAACCATCTTCCCCGAGCGGGTGGGGCTTCTGAGCTCCTCGGACGTCGGCCTCTCGGGCCACTACAGCTTCCCGAACAACTACGGCGACGTCCACCTCGGCTACTACAACGGCGACACCTACAGCAAGGCCGAGGTGAACGACCAGAAGGCGTTCCAGATCCGCGGCACGCTGCGGCCGCTGCCGCACGCCAAGATCCTCAAGGGGTGGCGCTTGACCGCCTTCTACGACCACGACTCGCCGGTGAAGAACGGCGAGCGCGAGCGCTTCATCGCCAACACGACCTTCGAGCACCCGAACCTGAACTTCGGCTTCGACTACCTCGAGAACAAGGACCAGGCCAGTGGGCTCGCGGGCAAGCCGCAGACCGACGGCGAGGGTTGGTCCTTCTGGGCGACGCCGCGGACCAAAGCTGGATGGGAAGCGCTCTTCCGCTACGACAACTACAAGCCCAACAAGGACGTGGATGCTCGACAGAAGCGGACGCTCGGCGGGATCGCCTACTGGTTCAAGCTGCCCAAGCCGGGCTTGGCCGCGGCCATCCTGGCCGACTACGAGGAGGTCAAGTACGACACGCTCCTCAACAAGCCCACGGAGAAGCGCTTCGAGATCAAGACGCTCTTCAACTATTGACCCGCTGCCGTTGGTTCCGAGAGCGATTTAACACGGACTTAACCCGGGCGAAACGGCCCGTTTGCGGCGGCCGGCTATCGTGGCTTCAGGCTCCCCGCTCACGGACGCTGCTCGGATCAAGGAGGACAGGATCCATGAAGAAGTTCCTCGCGTTCGCCGGCCTCGCGCTCCTTTCGACGTGGGCGGTGGCGGCGACCCAGATCGACGGGGCGGGAGCGACGTTCCCCTACCCCATCTACTCGAAGTGGTTCTCGGAGTACAACAAACTGCATCCCGACGTCGCGATCAACTACCAGTCGATCGGCTCCGGCGGCGGGATCCGCCAGCTCACCAACCAGACCGTCTTCTTCGGTGCCTCCGACGGGCCGATGACGAACGAGCAGCTCGGGGCCGCTCCCGGCAAGATCATGCACTTCCCAAGCGTGCTCGGCGGCGTGGTGCCGGTCTACAACATCCCTGGCGTCAGCGCAGAGCTGAAGTTCTCCGGCACCATGCTCGCGAACATCTACCTG
Organism: uncultured Acidobacteriota bacterium; assembly: GCA_963740655.1. GTDB lineage: Bacteria > Acidobacteriota > Vicinamibacteria > Fen-336 > Fen-336 > DATBSL01. Next base: position 207,112 of record CAVUFF010000003.1, on the reverse strand, counting down.
GGCAAGATCACGAAGTGGAACGACAAGGCGATCGCCGCCGAGAATCCCGGCGTGAGCCTGCCCGAGACGGACATCGCGGTCGTCCACCGCTCGGATGGCTCGGGGACGACGTACATCTTCTGCGACTACCTGGGCAAGGTCTCGCCCGAGTGGCACAGCAAGGTCGGGGTCGCCACCTCGGTCAACTGGCCGGTGGGCGTCGGCGGCAAGGGCAATGAAGGCGTCTCCGGCCTCGTCAGCCAGACCCCCGGCTCGCTCGGATACGTCGAGCTGATCTACGCCCTCCAGAACAAGATCTCCTACGGCTCGGTCAAGAGCGCCGACGGAGCGTACCTGAAGGCCACGCTCGAGTCGGTCACGGCGGCGGCGGCGGCGGCGGAAGGGAAGATGCCCCCGGACTTCCGGGTTTCGATCACGAACGCCCCGGGCACGAACGCCTATCCGATCTCGTCCTTCACGTGGCTGCTCCTGTACGAGTACCCCAACGACAAGGTCAAGTCCAAGATCATGGTCGACTTCATGAAGTGGGCGCTCACCGACGGGCAGAAGTACTGCGCCGAGCTCGGCTACGCACCGCTTCCCGAGAGCGTCGTCAAGATGGAGATGGCGGCCCTCGGCAAGGTCAAGTAGGACCTCGGAGCATCCATGAGCGCACGCCCGTCCCGAAGCGACTTCCGGGTCGACCTGGGATTTCGTCTCGGGACGGGCGCCTTCGCCGTTCTCGTCTGCCTGATCGTGGTGGGGATCGGGATCGTGCTGGCATTCCAGTCCCAGCTCTCGATCACGAAGTTCGGCTTCTCCTTCTGGAAGGGCACCACCTGGGACCCGGTGGCCGGCGAGTTCGGCGCGCTTCCCTTCATCTGGGGGACGCTCTACTCGTCGCTGATCGCGCTCCTGATCGCCGGGCCGATCGCCCTCGGGATCGCGATCTTCCTGTCCGAGCTGTCGCCGAACGTGCTCAAGCAGCCGCTCATCTTCCTGACCGAGCTGCTCGCGGCCGTCCCCTCGATCGTCTATGGCGTCTGGGGCATGTTCGTGCTGGTCCCGTTCGTGCGCCAGCTCCAGGTCTGGACGCCCGATCCGCTGAGGAAGCTTCCCCTTTTCAGCGGACCTCCCCTGGGGGTGGGCATGCTGGCCGCGGGCCTCGTGCTCGCGGTGATGGTGGTGCCATTCATCGCCTCGGTGGCCCGGGAGATCCTGAAGGCGGTCCCGCAGAACCAGCGCGAGGCGGCCTACGCGCTGGGGGCCACGCGCTGGGAAGCGATCCGGATGGCCATGTACTACGCGCGCACGGGCATGATCGGCGCGGTCATGCTGGGGCTGGGCCGCGCCCTCGGGGAGACCATGGCCGTGACCATGGTGATCGGCAACAACCCCCAGGTCTCTTGGTCGCTCTTCGCCCCCCAGTACACGATGGCCGCGGTGATCGCCAACGAGTTCACGGAGGCCGCGGACGAGCTGTATCTGGACGCGCTCGTGGAGATCGGGCTCGTGCTGTTCGCGATCACCATCATCATCAACATTTTCTCGCAGCTCCTGATTTGGAGCGTGAGCGAGAAGGCCCCGGCCCGGCGCCCCGTCGCGAAGCCAAAGCCGGCTCTCGCGGCCTGACCATGGCCCTCCAGGTCACCGCCAACGACAGCCGTCGCCGGCTGCTCTCCCGCCTCGTGGAGCTGGCCTGCGCGGGGGCCGTGGTCGTCGCGCTCGTCCCCCTGGCCCTGGTGCTGTGGTGGGTTTTCAGCCGCGGCCTGCCCGCGCTCAACTGGGCGTTCTTCACGGCCATGCCCAAGCCGGTGGGGGAGACGGGCGGAGGCATGGCCAACGCGATGATGGGAACCCTGATCATGCTCGGGATCGCGGGTGCGATCGCGGTGCCGCTCGGAGTCGCGTGCGCGGTGTATCTCGCCGAGTACCCGAAGAACCGTCTCTCCTTGAGCGCCCGCTTCGCGGCCGACATCCTGAACGGGGTGCCTTCGATCGTGGTGGGGATCTTCGCCTACGTGATCGCGGTGCTGCCCTTCAAGCGCTTCTCGGCTCTCGCGGGCGGATTCGCCCTCGCGGTCATGATGATCCCGATCGTGGTGCGGACGACGGAGGAGCTGCTCGCCCTCGTGCCGCCCAGCCTGCGGGAGGGCGCCCTCGCTCTGGGAGCCACCCGCGGCCGCGCCGTCTGGAGCGTGATCCTCCCCGCCGCGGCTCCCGGCATCGTGACCGGCGTCCTGGTGGCGCTCGCGCGCGTGGCGGGGGAGACGGCGCCGCTCCTCTTCACCGCCCTCAACAACCGGTACTGGACCACGAAGCTGACGGAGCCCATCGCCTCGCTCACCGTGCAGATCTACACGTACGCCCTCGGACCCTACGAGGACTGGCACCGCCAGGCCTGGGCCGGGTCTCTGGTCCTGATCGGGGCCGTGCTCCTGTTCTCGATCATGGCCCGCACCGTGACCCACCGGCTGGAAAGGATGCACCGGCCTTGACGACCCTACGGGAGGTCTCCATGTCGTCCGAAACCGCGGGCGCACAGCCTGGAATCCGCATCCGGACCGAAGTCAGGACTGGCACGGGGCCCGTGGACTCACCCGTCGCCATCGAGATCAAGAACGTCGGAGTCGCCTACGGCGACAACCAGGTGGTCCACGACGTCAGCCTGGACATGCAGGAGCGCCGGGTCACCGCTCTCATCGGCCCCTCGGGATGCGGAAAGTCGACGCTCCTGCGCTGCTTGAACCGCATGAACGACCTGATCGACAGCGCCCAGGTGACGGGAACGATCCGCGTGAAGGGGAAGGACATCTACGGCTCCGGCATCGACGTGATCGACGTGCGGCGCCGGATCGGGATGGTGTTCCAGAAGTCGAACCCCTTTCCGAAGTCCGTCTACGACAACGTGGTCTACGGCCTCCGCATCGCGGGGATCCGCGAGCGCTCGCGGCTCGACGAGGCCTGCGAGCGCAGCCTGCGCGGGGCCGCTCTCTGGGACGAGGTGAAGGACCGGCTCGACGACAGCGCGCTGGGCTTGTCCGGCGGGCAGCAGCAGCGGGTCTGTATCGCGCGCGCGATCGCGGTCGAGCCCGAGATCCTGCTGATGGACGAGCCCTGCTCCGCGCTCGACCCGATCGCGACGCTCAAGGTCGAGGAGCTGATCTACCAGCTGAAGGAGAAGTACACGATCGTGATCGTGACGCACAACCTGCAACAGGCAGCGCGCGTCTCGGACAAGACGGCGTTCTTCTGGCTCGGGCGGCTCGTCGAGTTCGGACCGACGGCGGAGATGTTCACCGCCCCCAAGGACAAGCTCACGGAGGACTACATCACCGGCCGCTTCGGGTGATGTCGAGAGGCTGAATGGAACGTCATCATTTCGAGACGGAGCTCGCGTCGCTGCGCAACCAGCTGCTGACGATGGGCGGCCTGGTCGAGGAGCGCGTCCACCGCGCGGTGCAGTCGCTGATCCACCGCAAGGAGGAGGAGGCGCGCCGCATCATCGCCACGGACAAGGAGATCAACGACCTGCAGATCGACATCGACGAGCGCTGCCTGCGCCTGCTCGCGACGCAGACGCCGCTCGCCGTCGACCTCAGGCTGATCACCTCGGCCATGAAGATCAACGCCGACCTCGAGCGCGTCGGCGACCAGGCGGTGAACATCGCCGAGAGCGTGCTGGTGCTGCTGCCGCACCCGCCGGTCAAGCCGCTGATCGACATCCCGCGCATGGCCGAGATCGCGGAGAAGATGGTGAAGGACGCGCTCGACGCCTTCGTCCGGCGCGACGCGCTGCTCGCGCGCGACGTGCTGCGCCGCGACGACGAGGTGGACGAGCTCAAGGACCAGGTGTTTCGCGAGCTCCTGACCTACATGATGGCGGACCCCGGCACGATCCAGCGCGCGCTGGCGCTGATCCTGATCAGCCGCAACCTCGAGCGCATCGCCGACCACGCCACCAACATCGCGGAGGACGTAATCTTCATCGCCGAGGCCAAGGACGTGCGCCACCACGCCGAGCACCCGGTGGTGGAGAAGCAGTGAAGCCCGCGCGGGCGGGCGGCACGGTGGTGAACGAGCGGTCCGAGCACGGCGCGCGGCCTCAGGCGCCGCCGCCGCCGAACGGCGACACGCGGCGCCGCGTGCTGCTGATCGAGGACGACGCCGACATCGCCGAGGCGATCGGCTACCAGATGGAGAAAGCCGGCCTCTCGGTGCGCGTCGCGCGCACCGGGGAGGAGGGGCTCGAGGCCGTGCGCCGGGGCGTCGACCTGGTGCTGCTCGACCTCAACCTGCCGGGGATGGACGGGCTCGAGGTGTGCCGGATGATCCGCCGGCAGCAGACGACCGCGCACCTGCCGATCATCATCGTCTCGGCGCGCGCCGACGAGGTGGACCGCGTGCTCGGGCTCGAGATGGGGGCCGACGACTACGTGGTGAAGCCGTTCAGCCTGAAGGAGCTCGCCGCGCGCGCCAAGGTGGCGCTGCGGCGCAACGCCGCGGGCGGCGAGCCGGCACAGGGCTACCGCGACGAGAACTGGGAGATCGAGTTCGACGCCTACGTGGTGCGCTACAAGGGCCAGGAGGTGAGGCTCACGCACAAGGAGTTCGAGCTCTTCCGCTACCTGGTCGAGCGTCCGGGCCGCGTGCTCACGCGCGAGCGGCTGCTCGAGCGTGTCTGGGGCTGGGAGAAGGACATCGACGCGCGCAGCATCGACGCGCACATCCGCAGGCTGCGGCTCAAGCTCGGCGAGGCCCGCCACCACGTCGAGACGGTGGTCGGGCTCGGCTACCGCTTCGTGAAGTAAGATCGCCCATGGCCATGGTCCAGGAAGGCAAGCAGGCGCCGGAGTTCGATCTCGCGTCGTCCGAGGGAGGCTTGGTCAGCCTCAAGGGCCTGCGCGGCAAGACCGTGGTGCTCTACTTCTATCCCAAGGACGACACGCCGGGCTGCACGCGCGAGGCGTGCGCCTTCCGCGACAGCCAGGCGGCGCTCAAGAAGCAGGGCGTGGTCGTGCTCGGCGTGAGCGGCGACTCGCTCGCCTCGCACGAGAAGTTCAAGAGCAAATACAAGCTCAACTTCCCGCTGCTCTCCGATCCCGACAAGGCGGTCGCCAAGAAGTTCGGCGCCTGGGGCGAGAAGGTGCTCTACGGCAAGAAGAGCGTGGGAATGATCCGCTCGACCTTCGTGATCGACGGCGAAGGCGTCGTGCGCAAGGTGTTCCCGCGCGTCAAGGTCGACGGCCACGCCGAGCAGGTGCTGGAGGCCGTCGCGAAGCTCTGAGCGCGGGGCTCAGGGGACCGCGGGCGCGTAGTTCACGAGCCGCAGCGTCTCCGAGCCGGTCGGCAGAACGTCCACCACGCTGATCGAGCCGTTCACGAGCGAGAACGGGTAGCGTTTCGCGGCCGGCGTCCCGCGCACGCGGCCCAGGTAGGCGGCGATTACCTCGGCGTGCGCGACCAGCACCAGGCTCGTGCCGCGGCGGCTGCGAGCGACGCCCAGGACGAGGTCGCCCACGCGCTCGCCCACGTCCTCGAGCGACTCGCCGGCGGCCGGGCGCACGTCACGCCCCGCCTCCCACTCCGCGCCGCGGTCCTTCCAGGTGAGCGAGCGGCCATCGGCGCCGTGCCCGAGCGCCAGCGGGCGCAGCCGCGGATCGACGCCCGCGGCGCCGAGCCCGAGCGTCCGCGCTACGGCTGCCGCCGTCTCTCGCGCGCGCGAGGCAGGCGAGCTCAGCACGGCGCTCACGCCGGCGCCGCCGAGCGCGCGCCCGGTCGCTTCGGCCTGGCGCTTGCCGAGATCGCTGAGGTGGTCGAGCTCATCGGGGCGGAGCGGCGGGAGCGGGTCGAGGTTGGAGAGCGACTGCGCATGGCGCACGAGGTAGACGCGGATCGCTCCCGCCGGCAGCGCCGGCAGCCGCGCGAGCTCCTCGTCCGCGCCCGTGCCGCGAGCCGCGAGCCCCAGGCCCAGCAGCAGCGCGGCCGCGGTGTGGGAGCGGAAGCCCGCGCCTGGCCGCCTCACTCGATCCTGAGCGCCACGGTCGGGTCGACGCGCGAGGCGCGCCAGGCCGGCTGCACGCTCGCGACGAGCGCCGCGGCCGCGAGCAGCAGCGGGATGCCGACGAAGATCAGCGGGTCGGCGACGGACACGTCGAACAGCAGCTCGCGCACGAGCCGCGAGAGGGAGAACGCCAGCACCAGCCCGATCGCGATCCCGGCTGCCGCGAGCAGCGCCCCCTGGCGCACCACCAGCTTCAGCACCTCGCCGGGATCGGCGCCGAGCGCCATGCGCAGGCCTATCTCGCGCGTGCGCTGGCTGACCGAGTACGACATCACCCCGTAGATCCCGATCACCGCCAGCACCAGCGACAGCAGGCCGAAGACCGCGAGCAGCGCGGCTCCCATCCGCGGCGCCCACAGCGACTGCCGCAGGATCTCGCCGTAGGTGAAGACGCCCGTGATCGGCAGCAGCCGGTCCAGCGCCTGGACCTCGCGCCGCGCCATCCCGAGCGCCGTCGCGGGGTCGCCCGACGTCCGCACGTGCAGGCTCACCGCCGACTCGAACGTCTGCTCGAGCGAGAGGTAGATGTGCGGCTGCGGGGTCTCGCCCAGGAAGTTGTACTTGCCGTCCTTCGCGATGCCGATCACCTCGTTCCACCAGTCCTGGCCGAAGAACTTGAAGCGCTTGCCGACCGCGTCCTGCTCGGGCCAGAACTGCTTCGCCATCGTCTCGTTGATCACCACCACGTGCGGCGCGTCCTTGTGGTCGGTCGCGGCGAAGTCCCGGCCGCGCTTGAGCGGTATGCCCATCGTCTCGAAGTAGCCCGGCTCGACGGTGTTGAGCTGCACCAGCTTCCCGTTCTTGCGGTCCGAGGTGTCGACCCCCTCCGGGAACACCGTGCGCAGGAAGGAGCCCTGGAAGAGCGGAACGCCGCTCGCGAGCGTCGCACGCTCGACGCCGGGCAGCGCTCGCACGCGCTCCAGCACGCGCCGGTGGAAGTCGCGCGAGCGCTCCTCGTCGTAGCCCTGGGCGCCGAGGTCGACGGAGAGCAGCGCCAGCTTCTGGTAGTCGAAGCCGGGGTCGATCTTCTGCGCGTTCGCGAGGCTGCGGACGAAGAGCCCGGCGCCCACGAGTGCCACGAGCGAGAGCGCCACCTGCGAGGCCACCAGCAGGTTGCGCAGGCTCCACGGCCGGTTGCCGAAAGTCCCCGCGCCGCCGCGCTGCTTCAGCTCCGAGGCGATGTCGGGGCGCGAGGCGGAGAGCGCCGGCGCCAGCCCGAAGACGACTGCCGTGACCAGCGAGACCGCGAGCGTGAAGCCGAGCACGCGCAGGTCGGGCGTGAGGTCGATCGCGTCGACCGCCAGCGCGGGCGGCCGCTGCGACCAGAGGGTGCCCTGGGCCCACCAGGCGATCGCCATGCCGAGCACGCCCGCGATCGACGCCAGCAGCAGCCCCTCGGTCAGCAGCTGACGCACGAGGCGGCCGCGCGAGGCGCCGAGCGAGAGGCGCACCGACACCTCGCGCCGGCGGACCGACGCGCGGGCGAGCAGCAGGTTCGCCACGTTGGCGCAGGCGATCAGCAGCACCAGCCCCACGACGGTGAGCAGCAGGCCCGCGGCGCTCACCATGTTCTGGCGGAAGCCGGGGTTGACGGTCGCCTGGGCGAGCGGCAAGAGCGCCACGCTGCGGCCGCCGTTGTCGTTCGGGTACTCCTTGGCGAGCTGGCCCGCGAGCGTCTTGATCCTCGCCTCCGCCTGCGCCAGCGTGACGCCCGGCTTCAGCCGCCCGGCGACGTTGAAGACGAGCGCCCGGCGCGAGTCGATGGCCTCCTTCAGGAAGCCGGTCGCGAGCTGCGGGTGCGCCATGAACGGCACCCAGAGGGCGGGCGTGCCGATGGCGTTCACTCCCTTGAAGCCCCTGGGGGCGATCCCGACGACGGTGAAGGCGTGGCCGTTGAGCGTGATCGTCTGGCCGACGACCGCGGGATCGCCGCCGAGGCGTCGCTGCCAGAAGTTGTCCGAGAGCACGGTCACCAGGCTGGCGCCCGGCAGCTTGTCCTCGTCGGGCAGGAAGCCGCGGCCGCGCGCGGGCGCGACGCCGAGCAGATTGAAGAAGTCGCCGGTCACGATCTCGCCGAAGATCTGCTCGGGCTCGCCCTTGCCGGAGAAGGACAGCGCCAGGCCCTGGTGGGCGACGAGCCCCGTGAAGACGTCGCTCAGCTTGCGGTAGTCCGCGAAGTTGAGCGGCGAGGTCGGCATCAGGTTGAAGAAGGTGCCGCGGTTGCGCTCGTCGGTCGTGAATACCGCGACGAGCGCAGTCGGGATCCTTCATCGGCAGCGGGTGCAGCAGCACCGCGTTGACGAGCGTGAAGATCGTGCTGTTCGCGCCGATGCCGAGCGCGAGCGACAGCACCGCGACTGCGGTGAAGCCCGGGCTCTTCAGCAAGAGCCGCCACGCGAAACGGAAGTCCTGCAGCAGGGTACCCATGCCCGGGCCTTTCAGGGCGGCCGCTTTTCTGCCCCGGCGGCCACCCGCCACGTCGGTCGTCTGAACCCTTGTTTCGGGATGCTAGCACCGCTCGGCGCGGTGGGCGCTTGCGTTCAAGGCGGTGAACGCGACAGCATCGCGGGCATGAAGCGAAGCCAGCCGCCCGCCGTCCACCAGCGTTTCGGCGCCGCTTCCCGAAGCTCGCCGCGGCCTGGGAGCTCGCGAACGACGCGGCGGCCGCGGGGCCGCTCGACGAGCGCACGCAGCGCCTCGTCAAGCTCGCGGTCGCGGTCGGTGCCCTGCGCGAGAGCGCCGTACACTCGGCCGTGCGCAAGGCGCGCGACGCGGGGGTGACGGCCGCGGAGCTCGAGCAGGTGGTGCCGCTCGCCGCGTCGACGATCGGCTTCCCGGCCAGCGTCGCGGCCTGGTGCTGGATCAGGGAAACGCTGGAGGCGGCAGGCGCCGCTTCGTCGCCTGCTCGAAGGCGTAGGCGAGCGCGATGAGCCGCGGCTCGCTGCAGGAGAGGCCGGTGAAGCTCACCCCGTAGGGCGCCTGCTGCGCCGCGAAGCCCTCGGGGAAGGGCGGCGTCGGCGCGTTGTCGACCATCCCGAACGGCACGATCACCGTGGGGTAGCCGGGCCGCGCCGCGATCGCGGCGCCGCTTCCGCCCGGGAACAGCAGCGCGTCGAGCGACCGCCGCTTCATCACCTCTTCGATGCCGTGCGCGCCCCCGAGCTCGAGGTCCCTCGCCCGGTCGGCCTGGTAGCGGGTGCGGTCGGACTCGAGGTCCATCTCGTCCGAGATGTCGAGCAGCGACTGGCCGTACTTGATGGCGCCCGCCTTCTGGTGCTCGGCGTTCCAGTGCCGCAGCTCCGTGAGCGACTTCACGGGCGCGCGCTCGCCGAGGCTCGCGAGCCAGATGTTGAAGTCGCGTTTCATGCCGTACTTGAACACCACGGAGCAGGAGGCGTCCTTGCCCTTCGCGTCGTCCGCGCCGCCGCAGATGCCCCAGAGCAGGAAGTTCCTGCGCTCGTCCGGGTCGGTGACGCTCGGGACGTCGGCGGGATCCACGACCACCGCCCCTTGCGCGCGCAGCACGCCGATCGCGTCCGCCATCACGCGAGCCTGCTCGGGATTGAGACCGCCGCGCGGCTCCTTGGCGCCGGGCGGCGTCGCCTTGTCGAAGTAGAACGCGCGCGGGACTCCGATCCGCGCTCCCCTGAGCGCCGAGGCGTCCAGGAAGCGCGTGTAGTCGCGCCCCGGCGGCGGCGCGCACGTCTTCGTCGCGGCGTCGTCGGGATCGGGCGCAGCACCCTCCAGCGCACCGAGCAGGATCGCGGCGTCGCGCACGCTGCGCGCCATCGGTCCCGGCGTGTCCTGGTCGGCCGTGATCGGGATGACGCCGTGGCGGCTCACGCGCCCGACCGTGGGCTTGATGCCGGCGAGCATGTTCTGGTTCGACGGGCTCAGGATCGAGCCGGAGGTCTCGGTCCCGACGCTCGCGGCCCAGAAGCTCACCGCGGTGCCGATGCCCGAGCTCGAGCCGCCGGTCGAGAGCGCCGGGCGGCCGTCGAAGCTGGCCTCGCGCGGGTCGCGGCGCGGATCGTAGGGGTTGAAGCCGTAGCCCGCGAGCGCGCTGTAGTTGGCCGGCATCGGCGAGGGCGGGCCCGCGACCCAGTTGGCGAGCTCGGTCATCACCGTCTTTGCCAGGATCAAGGCACCCGCTTCCTTCAGGTTCCGCGCGAGTGTCGCCTCGTAGGGCGGCACCAGCCCCGCGAGGGCGAGCGCGCCGCCCGTCGTGGGCATGTCGGTCGTCTGGATGTTGTCCTTGAGCGCGATCGGGATGCCGTGCAGCGGCCCGCGCAGCCGGCCCTGGGCGCGCTCGCGGTCCAGCGCGTCCGCCTGCTGCAACGCCCCTGGGTTCACGCTCATCACCGCGTTCAGCCGGTCCTCGTAGGTCGCGATCCGCTGCAGGTAGAGCTCGACCAGCCGTCGTGTCGTCACGCGACCGTCGGCCAGAGCGGCCTGCAGCTCCGGAATCGACGCCTCGACGACGGAAAAAGGCGGCCGCGCGGCGGGCTTCGGCGCCGCTGCGGCGGCGGCCAGGGGCGCGAGCCCGGCCAGCAGGGCGGCGAGGAGCTTCGGGCGCATGGCGCGGATTATGCCCCGCGCGCCGCCGCCTCTCTGCCAGAGCCCGCGCGCGAGCACGAGGCCCAGCAGCGCGAGGCCCAGGTAGCTCGGCCAGTCGCGGCTGTGGCGCTGCTCGACGAGCGTGTCGGCTCGCAGCACGTCCGGAGCCAGGAAGGTGCCGTAGAGCGAGACGATGGCGTCGTGGTCCGGCAAGGCACCGCTGGCCCGCACGCGCTCGCCGGTCCAGAGCTCCACGAATCCGCCCGCGGGCGTCGCGAGGAAGCGCGCGCGGTCCAGGCCGACGCGGCGGCCCGTGCGCGCCGCGCGCTCGCGGATCGTCCTCACCGAGTAGCTGTCGCTCGCCTCGATCGCCCGGAGAAAAGGCAGCGGCGCGGCGAGGTACGCGGCCGCGAGCGCCGCGGCGAGCGCGACGCGCCCGGGACGACGGTCCAGGCGGACGAAGCCCTCGCTCCCGCGCGCGAGGTCGAAGAGCACGATCACGACGCCGGCCAGCGTCAGCGCCAGGTAGAGGACACTCTCGCCCGCGACGAGGTCGAAGCTCGTCATCCGCCAGGTGAGGGGCGCGAGCAGGTGCACGCCGTTTCCGAACTTGATCTCGGTCGCGTCGAGCAGCAGGTGCAGCAGCGCGTTCAGGCCGAGCCAGGCGAAGACGCGCCGCGGTGCCGCGGTCAGGGCGGCGATCGCCGCCGCCAGCAGCAGCGTGAAGGCGAGCGAGGCGAGGCCAATGGTGTAGAGGCGCAGCTCGAAGGCGTCGACCGGCAGCCGCGCCGCGACGACCGCGCGGCGCAGGATCCAGGGCAGGTCGGGCAGCACGCAGCCGAGGTAGAGAAAGCGCGGGTCGAGCCGCCGCCACAGCGCGTGGCTCGCGGCACCCTGCGCGGCGAAGTGGACGAGCGTGTTCGGCACTCGCCCGATCGTACTGCACCGGGAGCATCCGCCCGGCGGCGCGGCGACTTGACGGGCCGCCGCGCTAGGAAATACCTTCGCGCGCCGCCCGCCCAAGGAGGCGCGGCACCTTCATGGGTCTCTACCTCGGCATCTTCCTCGTCACCCTGTCCGGCCTCATGTTCGAGATCGGGCTCACGCGCATCTTCTCGGCCACGATCTGGTACCACTACGCGTTCGTCGCGATCTCGGTGGCGCTGCTCGGCTGGGGCCTCGGCGGCTTCGCGGTCCACCTGCTGCGCGGGCGCACGCGGCTGTCGCGCGAGCGCGCCGCGACGCTGACGCTCTTCTACGGCCTCTCGATCCCGCTCGCGCTGTGGCTGATCGTGCGCGTGCCGTTCCACCCCGACCGGCTGCTCGTCTACTTCGCGGTCTCGCTGCTGCCGTTCCTGCTGGCGGGGGCGGCGCTGTCGATGCTGTTCGCGGTGGAGCGCGAGCACGCCGCCCGGCTCTACTTCGCCGACCTCGCGGGCGCGTCGCTCGGGGCGCTCGCCGTGACGTTCCTGCTCTCCTGGCTCGGCGGCGAGAGCGCCGTGCTGGCGGTGGCGCTCGCGCCGCTCGCCGCCGCGGCCGCGTTCTCGAGGCGCCTGTGGGTGCCGGCCGCGATTCTCGCGGTGCTTGTGCTGGGGGCGCTCCGGCTGAACGAGAGCGCCGGCCTCTTCAAGATCCGCTCGGCGCCGACGAAGGGCCTCTACCGGCAGATGGCGGCGACGCCCGGCACGCGCATCGCGCTCACCGGCTGGAACGCCTACTCCCGGATCGACGCCGTCACCGGCTTCGAGCCTCCCTACCTCGCGCGGCTCTACATCGACTCGGACGCCTGGACCAACATCCTTTCCTGGGACGGCGACGTCGCGAGCCTCGCGAGCAAGCGCGAGTGGTACCGCGCGCTGCCGTTCCAGGTCGCGCCCGAGCGGGCGAAGACGCTCGTGATCGGGCCCGGCGGCGGCTCGGACGTGCTGGTCGCGCTCGGCGCCGGCTCCGAGACGGTGACCGCGGTCGAGATGAACCCGTTGATGCTGCGCTTCGTGCGCCACTTCGGCGCGCAGGCGGGCAACATCTACGACCACCCGCGGATCGAGGCGGTGCTGTCCGAGGGCCGCACCTTCATCAGGCGCAGCGACCGCCGCTTCGACGTGATCCTGATGGGCTTCGTCGACTCGTGGGCCGCCGTCGCGTCGGGGGGGCTGTCGCTCTCGGAGAACCACCTCTACACGGTCGAGGCCTTCCGCGCCTACCTCGACCACCTGAGCGACGACGGCCAGCTCGTGATCCTGCGCTGGCCGGTCGACGTGCCGCGGCTCGTCTCGAATGCGGTGGCGCTGCTGGGCCCGCAGGCCGCCGGCGAGCGCGTCGCCGTGCTGCTCGAGAAGCGCCAGGGCGACCGCGAGGATCCGCCGCAGATGATCTTCATGCTGAAGAAGCGGCCCTGGACCGCCGCGGAGATCGCGCGCATGGCGTCCTGGGACCGCGCGCAGCCGCTGATCGTACCGGGCCTCCACGTGGACGAGCCCTACGCCTCCGTCTTCTCCGGCCGCACCCGCTTCGCCGACTACGTGGAGCAGGCGCAGACGCGCGTCGACCCCGTCTACGACGACCGTCCGTTCTTCTTCGCCAACGTCAAGCCCTGGGGCCTGCCGAAGAAGATGCGCGAGCAGTTCGTGTACGTGCTCGACGTGCTGCTGCCGCTCGGGCTCCTGGTGGTGGCGATCGGCAAGCCGCGCGGCGAGCGCGCGCTGCCGTATGCCGGCTCGATCGTGTACTTCGCGAGCCTCGGGATCGCGTTCATCGCCGTCGAGCTCGCGCTGCTGCAGCACCTGACGCTGCTGCTCGGCCACCCGATCTTCACGCTCTCCATCCTGCTCTTCACGCTCCTGGCCGCGGGCGGCGTCGGCAGCTTCGCGTCCGGCCGCTTCGGGCTCGGTCGCGTCTGCCTCGCGACCGCCGTGGTCGCGGCGCTCTACGCGCTCGCGCTGCCGCGCGTCGTGCCGGCGCTGCTGCCGTTGCCGCTGCCGGCGCGCATCGCGATCGCGATCCTGCTGGTCGCGCCGCTCGGCTTCCTGATGGGGATGCCGTTTCCCAAGGGCCTGCGTGCGACCGGAGTGGGGCCGTTCCCCGGGCCGCCGCTCTACTGGGGGCTCAACGGGCTGTTCTCGGTGGTGGGCTCGATGGCGACGATGGTGAGCGCGGTCGTCTTCGGCTTCACCTGGGCGATGCTCGGCGGCGCGCTCTTCTACCTGGTGGCGGCGCTCAGCTCGCGGGCGCTGAGCGCCGAGCCGCGGGCCGCCTGAGCGTGGCGCGGGACCGGCGCCGCCTCGCCGCGCTCGTGGTCGGGCTGCTCGCGGTGGCCGCCGTCGCGCTCGTCGCCTGGCCGCTCGCGGCGCTGCGGACGGCGGGCGAGCTGGCGCTGCGGCTGTCGGGCGTCGAGAGCCGCCACGTCCGGGCCGGACGCTACGAGCTTCGCTATCTCGAGGCGGGCGGCGGGCCGCCACTCGTGCTCGTGCACGGGCTCGGCAGCGACGCCGCCAACGACTGGGGACGGCTGGTCGCGCCGCTCGCGAAGAGCTACCACGTCTACGCGCCCGACCTGCCGGGCTTCGGCCGCTCGCAGCGACCCGCGGACGCCGACTACTCGATCCCGATGCAGGTCGAGGCGCTCGCCGCGTTCATGGACGCCGTCGGCGTCAGGCGCGCGCGCGTCGCCGGGCTGTCGATGGGCGGCTGGATCGCCGCGCGCCTCGCGAGCGAGCAGCCCGAGCGCGTCGAGCGGCTCGTCCTCGTCGACGCCGCGGGAATGCGGCCGCTCGACACGAGCCCGATCCCGGCCGAGACGCTCTTGCCGCACGACGAGGCGGGCGTGCGGCGCCTGATAGCCGCGGTGCGCCACAAGCCACCCGCCCTCCCCGGCTTCCTGGCGCGCGACATCCTGAAGGAGCGGCTGCGCGAGGAGTGGGTGGTGCGGCGCGCGCTCGAGTCGATGCGGCCGGGGCGCGACTGGCTGAACGGAACGCTCGGACGCGCGACGATGCCCGTGCTGGTCGTCTGGGGCCGCCAGGATACGCTCATCCCCGTCGCGTACGCGGCGCCGCTCGCGGCCGAGTTCCAGCACGCACGCCTCGCGCTGCTCGACGGCTGCGGCCACGTGCCGATGGCGGACTGCCCGCAGGCGTTCGACCGCGAGCTCGTGGGCTTCCTGGGCTCGACGTCGCGCTGAGGCTCGTCGCTCCGGCTCGCGCGGCGTCCGTGCGCCGTCAGGCGCTCTTGGCCTTGTCCGGAGCGGGCAGCGCGCGCGGCGTGTCGCCGGGCGAGAGTTCGGGCGCGGCCGCGGTCGTTTCGGGGGCATCGGCCTTTCGATCGGCCGGCGCTTTCGCCTCGGACGCCGCGCCGGCCGCCTCGAGCGCCTTGTTGAGCGCCTCGTGCACCGTCGCCAGGCTTGGGATGCCGGTCGGCGGCGTGATCGCCGCGAGCGACAGCAGCGTGCCCGGCGGCGGCGTGTCGCCGGGCTCGAGCGCGACGAGCTGTGCGGCCGGGGCCTCGAGCCGCGCGCGCAGCTCGAGCGCCGCGCGCTTGAGAGGGTCGAACGCCTCCCCTGCCGGAGCGAGCGGCTCGAGCGCCTGGTCGCCGAGGTACACCGGCTCGTGCGCCAGCACGCGGTTGCGGCCGGAGCGCTTGGCGCGGTAGAGCGCCTCGTCCGCCGCGCGCACGAGCCCGACCGCGTTGCGCTCGTCGAGCGGGCACGCGGCGACTCCGCCGCTGATGCTCACGTAGCCGAGCGGCTGCCCGGCCGCGTGCGTGAACGGGTAGGCGGCGATCGCCGCGCGGATGTTCTCGGCCGCCGCCAGCGCCTGCTCGCGCTTGGTGTCCGGGAAGACGACCAGGAACTCCTCGCCGCCGTAGCGCCCGAAGATCGTGTTGCGGCGCAGGTTGTCCTGCACCAGCTTGGCGAGCGCCTGCAGCAGCCGGTCGCCGGCGACGTGGCCGTTCTGGTCGTTGTAGCGCTTGAAGTGGTCGACGTCGAACAGGAACACGGACAGCGTCTTCGACTCCTCCAGCACGCGCGTCAGCTCCTCGGCGAGCCGGTGCGTCAGGTAGCGCTTGTTGAAGGCGCCGGTGAGGCCGTCGATGCTGGCGGTCGCCTTCATCTCCGTGTAGCGCGCCTGCGTGTGCACCGCGATCGCCCCCACCTGCGCGAGCAGCCGCAGGGCGTCCTTGAGATCGCTCGCGCGCCGCTTCACCCCTTCCACGGCCACGACGCCCACGACCTCCTCGTCGACGACCATCGGCGCCACGAGGTCGGGCTGGAAGCCGCCGCTCGTCTCCTCGCGCAGCTTCTTGCGCATGTGCGGCTGCTGGCCGTCGAAGTCCTTGCGGTCCATCACGCGCTGGAGCTCGGCCGCGTAGCCCACCTCGCCGGTGCCGATGCGGATCTCGTGGCCGAGGTCGAGGAAGCCCTCGGGGTAGACGGCGGCGACGGCCATCCGCATGTGGCGGTCGGGGTCGGTCTCGGCCGGGCGGCGCCGCACGGCGATGACCGTGCGCCGCGGCTCGACCATCCGCGTCACCGCGCCGAGCAGCAGCCCCGGGATGTTCCGGCCTCCGCCGCTCAGCAGCAGCCCGTGCACGACCGGCGGCAGCTCGCGCACGAAGCGGGCGAGGAACTGCTGGGCGGCCTCCATCTCGGACGCCTTGGCCCGCGCCGCCGCGAACTCGTGCTCGAGCGTCCGCTCGGCCGCCTCGAGCGAGCGGATCCGCCGGTTCAGCTTCGAGACGGCGAGCGACAGGATGACGAAGGCCACGGCCGCGAGTGTCAGGAGGGGGAACACGACCAGGCTAGGCATCGACAGCGCTCTTGAGCAACGATCGTGCCCGCGCGGGCAGGAAGCCAAGCCATTGAATCGACGGGCCTAGTGAGCGCCGAGCCACCGGCGCGCCTGTCACACTTTCGGACGCCTCGCCGGCTGGCGGCCGTCCTAGGCGCGCTTGCGCGGGGGGTCGAAGAAGGGCAGCTTCGTGACCACGGCGCCGGCCTCGCGGCGGCGGTGGTCGACGGTGAGCTCCAGCTGCAGCGCGGTGCCGGGCTGCGCGGCGTCCCGGGCGACGGTGGCGAGCGCGATCATCTTCTTGAGGGTCGGCGACCACGTCGTGCTCGAGGCGCGGCCGAGCTGCAGCCCGTCGCGGAACACCGGCACCGAGACGCGCGAAGCCGTGAGCGGGATCTGCGGCGCGAGCCCGGCCTCGTCGTGCAGCCGCTCGACGTCGTCCCAGCTCACGGCGAGGCCGACGAGCTCGCGGCGCGCGCTGCGCTTCTCCTCCTCGCGCAGCGCGGCGAGGCCGACGTACGGCGCTTTCTTGAGGCTGACCAGGCGGCCGAGCCCGATCTCGTAGGGCGAGTACTTCTGCGAGGGGATGAGCGCCCGCTTGGCGCTCGTGTAATCGACGTCGAGCAGGATCAGCCCGGCCTCGATTCGCGCCACGTCGAGCGCGAGCATGCCGGTCGGCGTGATGTCGTAGGGGCGGCCGGCCTCCACGAGCGCGTCCCACAGCGCGAGCGCCTGCTCGGACGCGACCCAGATCTCGTAGCCGAGGTCGCCGGTGTAGCCGGTGCGCGAGATGTCGACCGGGATGCCGCGCAGGCGCGTGCTCATGACGCGGAAGTACTTGAGCTCCGCGACGTCGCCCTCGACGCAGCTCTTCAGGATCTCGCGGCTCGTCGGGCCCTGGAGCGCGAGCGCCGCGAGCCGGTCCGAGATGTCCTCCACCAGCACGTCGAGCCCGTGCGCGTTCTGTCGGATCCAGCGCAGGTTCGGCTCGGCCGCGGTCCAGCGGTAGAGCTCTGGACCGAGCCGCGAGACGGTTCCGTCGTCGATCACCTTGCCGTCGCCGTCGCACCAGTTGGTGTAGGACACCTGGCCGACCGCCATCTTCGGCACGTCGCGCGTCACCACGCGGTCGACGAGCCGCGTCGCGTCCCGGCCCGAGATGCGGTACTTGAAGAGCGGCGAGACGTCGATCAGCGCCGCGGCGTTGCGGATCGCGTTGTACTCGCGCTCGTGCGTGGCCTCGTACTGGCTCACGGCGAAGTAGCCGGCCCACTCGCGCCAGCTCATGCTCTCGCACAGAGCGGAGGTGCGCGGGTGGAACGGCGTTCCGATCGGCATCGGAGAGCGATCATATAGAATGGCCGCCCGGATGGCGACGAGCTACGACGCGATCGTGATCGGCGGCGGCCACAACGGGCTGGTGAGCGCGGCCTATCTCGCCCGCGCCGGCAAGAAAGTGCTCGTGCTCGAGCGCCGGCACGTGCTGGGCGGCGCCGCGGTCACCGAGGAGGTGTTCCCGGGCTTCCGCTTCTCGGTCTGCTCGTACGTGGTGTCGCTGCTGCGGCCGGAGATCATCCGCGAGCTGGACCTGCCGCGCCACGGGCTCGAGATCCTGCCGCTCGACGGCACCTTCACGCCGATGCCGAACGGCGACCACCTGTGGCGCATGAGCGACCACGCGAAGACGCGGCGCGAGATCTGCCGCCACTCGCCGACCGACGCCGAGGCCTACGACGAGTACGCGAAGGCGATGGTCGAGATGGCGCGTTTCGTGAAGCCGATCCTGTCGATGGTGCCGCCCGACCCGTTCGCCTACGACGTGAAGGGCCTCGGCAAGCTGGCGGGGCTGGGGCAGCGTTTCCGAAAGCTGACGCGCGCGCAGCAGCACAGCCTGCTGCAGCTGATGACGATGAGCGCGGCCGACCTGCTCGACCAGTGGTTCGAGACCGACGTGCTCAAGGCGACGATGTCGGCGAGCGGGATCATCGGCACCTTCCTCGGCGTCCGCTCGCCCGGCACCGCCTACGTGCTGCTGCACCACTACATGGGCGAGATCGACGGCGCCTTCCGGTCCTGGGGATTTTCGAGGGGAGGGACCGGCGCGATCAGCCTCGCGATCGCCGGCGCGGCGCGCGAGGCGGGGGTCGAGATCCGCACCGAGGCGCCGGTCGCGCGGATCAAGGCGCGCGGCGGCCGCGTGACGGGAGTGGTGCTGCCGAACGGCGACGAGATCGACGCGAAGCTCGTGCTCTCGAGCGCGGACCCCCGCATCACGTTCCAGAAGCTGATGCAGCCCGGCGACCTGCCCGCGGAGTTCCTCGAGGACGTGGGCCGCTACAAGTACCGCGGCTCCTCGGGCAAGGTGAACCTCGCGCTCGACGCGCTGCCGGACTTCAGCTGCCTGCCCGGCCCCGGCGCGCACCTGCGCGGGGCGATCTCGATCTCGCCGGCCGTCGAGTACATGGAGCGCGCCTACGACGACGCCAAGTACGGCGAGTTCTCCCGCCGCCCGTACATCGACATGGTGATCCCGTCGCTCACCGACCCCTCGGTCGCCCCGCCCGGCAAGCACGTGCTGTCGTGCTTCGTGCAGTACGCGCCCTACAAGCTGCGCGAGGGGAGCTGGGACGAGAAGCGGGCGGCCTTCGGCGACGCGGTCGTCGACACGATCGCGGAGCACGCGCCGAACCTCAAGAAGATCATCCTGCACCGCCAGGTGCTGACGCCGCTCGACCTCGAGCGCGACTGGAGCCTCTCCGAAGGCAACATCTTCCAGGGCGAGCTGAGCCTCGAGCAGCTCTTCTTCCTGCGGCCGGTACCGGGCTGGGCGCGCTACCGCACGCCGCTCGGCGGGCTCTACCTGTGCGGCTCGGCGACGCACCCGGGCGGCGGGATCATGGGAGCGCCCGGGCGGCTCGCGGCGCTCGAGGTGCTGAAGGACGTCGGGGGAGCGGCGTGAAGGCCGACGTCGTCGTCGTCGGCGGCGGCCCGAACGGTCTCGCCGCGGCGGCCCTGCTCGCGAAGGGGGGTCTGAAGCCGCTCGTGCTCGAGAGGCGCGACGTGGTGGGCGGCGCCGCCGTGACCGAGGAGTTCCACCCGGGCTTCCGCGTCTCGACCGTCGCGCACACCGCGGGCCCGCTGCGTGCCGGGCTGGTTTCGACGCTCGGGCTCGAGCGCCACGGCCTCGAGTGGATCCGGCCCGAGCCGCGCCTGTTCGCCCCGCAGCCCGACGGACGCGGCCTCGCGCTCTACGGCGACCCGGCCCGCACCGCGAGCGGGCTCGGACACCTCTCGGCGAAGGACGCGGCGCGCTACCCGGCGTTCCACGCCTCGCTCGGCCGCATCGCGAGTGTCCTCGGCCGGCTCGTCGAGCTGACGCCTCCCGACGTCGAGCGGCTCGAGCTGCGCGAGCTGTTCCCGCTCGCGGGCTTCGGCTGGGCGCTGCGGCGCCTCGGCCGCCGCGACGGTCAGGACCTGCTGCGCTGGGGACCGATGGCGGTCGCGGACTTCGCCCAGGAGTGGTTCGAGACGCCGCTCCTCGCGGCGATCGTCGCGGCGCGCGGCATCCAGGGGATGATGGCGGGCCCGTGGTCCGCCGGCACCACGGCGAACCTGCTGCTGCAGGCCGCCTTTGGCGACGGCAACGGTGCGGGCTCGACCGTGCTCGTGAAGGGTGGCCTCGGCGCGCTCACCGCCGCGCTCGCGAGCGCCGCGCGCGGGCTCGGCGCCACGATCCGCGCCGGCGCGGCCGTCGAGCGGCTGCTGCAGAAGGACGGCCGCGTCGCGGGCGTCGTGCTCGCGGGCGGCGAGGAGATCGAGGCGCGCGCCGTGGCCTCGGCCGTCGACCCGCAGCAGACGCTCCTGCGGCTGCTCGACCCGATGGCACTCGACCCCGACGACGTTCAGCGTATCCGCAGCTTCCGCTCGGCCGGGATGGCCTCCAAGGTCAACCTCGCGCTGTCCGCGCTGCCGCGCTTCGCGGGCGCCCCCGGCGAGGCGGCGCTGCGCGGCCGGATCCACGTCGGCGCCGACATCGACACGCTCGAGCGCGCGTTCGACGATGCGAAGTACGGCGGGATCTCGCGCCGGCCGTACCTCGACGTCACGATCCCGTCGCTCAGCGATCCGGCGCTCGCGCCGGCGGGCGGGCAGGTGATGTCGGTCTATGTGCAGTACACGCCCTACGCCCTCACGGCCGGACCCTGGCCCGAGCGAGCGAGCGAGCTGGCCGAGAACGTGCTCGCGCGGCTCGAGGAGCACGCTCCCGGCCTGCGCCAGCTCGTCGTCGGTCAGCAGGTGCTGACGCCGCGCGACCTCGAGGCGACCTACGGCATCACCGGCGGCCACCCGTCGCACGGCGAGCCCTCGCTCGACCAGCTCTTCCTCGCGCGGCCGTTCCTCGGCTTCGGCCGTTACCGCACGCCGGTGCGCGGGCTCTACCTCTGCAGCGCCGGCACCCACCCGGGTGGCGGCGTCACGGGTGGCCCGGGCGCGAACGCGGCGCGGGAGATATTGCGAGACTTGGCTTAGGGCTTGGCGGCTGCGGCGGGCTTCGGGTTCGGGCCCGTCCAGGTCCAGCCGTGGATCAGCCAGCCGCCCGCTTCCTTCTTCAGCGAGACCGTCATCTGCGCCTTCTCGCTCATCGGCTTGCCGGCCTGCTTGAAGCTGTAGACCGCGGGCACGATCAGGTAGGCCTGGTCGTTGCTCACGAGCTCGCGGGTCGGTGCGCTGATCACGACCTTCTCCTCCGTGATGCCGTTCTTCTTCGAGTCGGCCTCGAGTGCCGTGGCCCAGGACTGGAACGCCTGCGGCCCGGTCCATTGGTAGGGCGGCACCTCGTCGACGATCGCGAGGTCCGCCGACGCCGAGTGCGTCGCGGCCGCCGCTGCGGCGTCACCCTTGTTGAAGCTGTCGATGAACTTCTGCACGATCGCGAACGGCTTCTCGTCCGCGGCGCCGGCGACCGCCGCGCACAGCGCCAGCCAGGCGCCTCCGACCATCAGCTTGCGCATTCGTCATCTCCTTTGTTCGAAGGCCACGGCCGCGGACGGCAACGAGGTCGCACGGTCGGTCGGCCATTCTAGGCGCGCATCGAGGCCTGTCAACACTCGGTGGCCGCCGCTCAGAACGGCCGCTGCCAGCGCAAGCCGGCAAAGCGCGCGTAGTCACCATCGGTCGTGATCCACTCGCAGCCGGACTCGACGGCCAGGGCCGCGAACCAGGCGTCCTGCACCAGGTTGCCGGTTGCGCCGCTGCTGCGGCACAGCTCCTCGAAGATCGCGAAGTGCCGCGGCCCCGGCTGGATCGCCGTGCAGGTGGGCTGCTCGAGCAGGACGCGCGCGAAGCGCTGAGCATCCTCGAGGCGGCTCGGGCTCGCGAAGATGCGCGGGTGCGTCGCGACGCGCACCACGGAGCACAGCACCTGCGGCGACATGCCGTAGGCCTCGTCGCCGTTGATCACGCGGTCGAGCCACGCGCGACACGCCGTGTGGTTCACGCTGTCGCTTCGGAACGCATAGAGCAGGACGTTGACGTCGGCCAGGATCAACGTCGTCCTTCGACGATATCCAGCAGCGTCGCGCTGTCGTCGAGATCGACGCCTGGCAGCGTGCCGCCGCCCTCACGGCAGACGGGAAGCTCGACGTGTCGCTTCTGCGCGGCGCGCTCGGGTCGCGCGAGCACGAGACGCAGACCGCGCTCGATCAGGGCCGTCAGGGTCTCGCCGCGCCGCGAGGCTTCCCGTCGCGCCCGATCCAGGAGGGCGTCGTCCAGCCGGATGGTGGTCCGCATATGTCTAGACATATCATGATGGACGACAGGCATCAACGATACGCGAGGAGGGCCTACGGGACCCGCTCCGGGACGCGGTTGCCCGCGATCCACACCGCTTCGACGCCGTGCGTCCGCCGGATGTCGCTGCGCGGGTCCTCGCGCAGCACGACGAAGTCGGCCCACGCGCCCGGCTCCAGCCGGCCGACGTCGCCGGTGCCCAGGCAGCGGGCGGTGCCGCTCGTCGCCGCGACGAGCGCCTGCGTCGGCGTGAGACCGGCCTCGACCATCAGCCTGAGCTCCTCGTGCTCGAAGTAGCCCTGGAAGCGCGCGGGCGGACCCGTGTCGGTCCCGAACGCGATCTGGGCTCCCGCGTCCACCAGCGTCTTCAGGTTCAGGCTCGCCGTGCGGAGCGCCTCCTTGTAGCGGGCCGTCGCCGGGTTCGCGCGCACGCGCTCGCGCCGCTCGGGCGAGCGCAGCTCCGCGAGCACGACCGGATCGGCCTCCTTCAGGAAGAAGGGGTCGCTGAAGAACGCGGGCTCCTCGGCGTACGCGAACGCTGACACTTCGCGCACCAGCGTGGGGCAGGTGCAGACGCCGCGGCGGGCGAGCTCGGTCGCGAACGCGGCGTCGAGCTGCAGGTCGCGCACGCTGTGGGCGACGAGATCGACGCCGGAAGCCACGAGGTCCTTCGCGTCGGCCAGATAGAAGAGGTGAGCCGCCACTCGGAGCCCGCGCCGGTGGGCCTCCTCGATGACGGTGCGGTAGACCTCGGGCGGCATCTTCTTCGTCGTGCCGAGGGTGTCGTCGACGCGGATCTTGATCCAGTCCGGCTTCATTGCCGCGACCGCTGCGACCTGGCTCCGCGCGGCCTCCCGCGTCGTCGCGTCGATCACCGGTCCCGCCACGTGGAGCCGCGCGCGATCGAGCGACGGCACGGCCTGCTCGTCGCGGACGCGGAAGCCCGCCTCGCGGTCGTCGCCGAGGCTCGTCACGCTGGTGACGCCGTAGCGCGCGTAGAGCGCGAGCTGGTCGAGGACGTTCTCGCGGCTGTAGAACTCGGGGCCCGAGCGCAGACCCTTGGTCGCTCCCACGTGGCCGTGCGCACTCACGAGCCCGGGCATCACGAACCGCCCGGCGAGGTCGACGCGCTCGGCATCGGCGGGGACGGCCACGCTCCCGACGGCCACGATCCTGCCCTCGCGCACGAGCAGGCTCGCGCGCTCGAGCACGCGCCCGCTGCCGTCGAAGATGCGGGCCCCGGTGAAGGCGCGCACGCGCGGACCGGGGGCGGAATGGCTCGAAGCCCCGGCGGCCAGGAGGCACGCGGCGACGAGCAACGGCCGGAGCACTCGCATCATGCCCCGATCATCCATCTCGGCGTGCCTAGTACCGGGCGCGCATGTAGTCGATGCCGAAGGCCATCGTCTTGCGCCACGCGGCCTCGACCTCGGCCGAGAACTGCCGGTCGTGCGTCCGCACGATATCGATCAGGCACTCGACGAAGAGGTCGTAGAGCCCGGGCCGGATGTCGAGGTCGCTTTGGCTGTGGCGCGCGGCGATGCGCGGCAGGTCGCCGCGGGCGGGACTGCCCTCCTCGCCCTGCACGGCGTTTGCTACCACGAACAGGGAGTCCTCGAGCATCCGCACCTGGCGCTTCATGTCGGTGCCCGCGAACTTCGCCTTCACCTCGTCGGACGAGCCCACGAAGCGCTGGTAGAAGGCGTCGAGGAAGCCGGGCGTGGCGCGGCAGCGGCCCAAGCTCGCCAGGAACGTGTCGCGCGCACGAGCGTCCATGCGGGCCGATGATACCCCGCATCCGCGGTGCTACGATCGCCGAACGAACATGCGGCCGAACCTGCGAGTGCTCGAGCCCTCCCTGCCGCCGAGGATCGTGGACGAAGCCCTCACGGTCCTCGAGCGGACGGGTGTGCTGATCGAAGACGAGCACGCGCTGAAGCGGCTCGCGAGCGTCGGGCTCGCGCCGGACGCGGAGAGCGGCCGCGTGCTCTTCCCGCGCAAGATCGTCGAGAAGGCGCTCGCGTCGGCGCCTTCGGCGGTGAAGCTCCACGACCGCGACGGCGAGCCCTACGCGACGCTCGAAGGCGACCGCGTGCATTTCGTGCCGGCGAGCTCGGCGCTGCGCGTGCTCGACCGCAGGACCCAGGAGCAGCGCGAGCCGAAAACGGCCGACTTCATCGAGTACGTGAAGCTCGCGGACGGGCTCAGGAACATCGACTACCTCTCGACGGCCTTCATCCCGAAGGATATCCCGCAGGACATCGCGGACGCCTGGCGCCTCTACCTCGTGCTCGCCCATTCGAAGCGCCCGATCGTGTCGGGCGCCTTCACGTCCTGGGGCGTGCCGCGGATGGGCGAGCTGATGGCGATGTTCCGCTCGGGCAAGGACGAGCTGGTGAGGAAGCCGATGGCGATCTTCACCTGCTGCCCGAACACGCCGTTGCGCTGGGGCGAGGACCCGATCGCGAACATCATGGACTGCGCGGAGTGGGGAATCCCGATCGAGATCGTCCCGGTGCTGCTGCTCGGGATGATCTCGCCCACCACGACGATCGGCGCGCTCGTGCTGCACACGGCCGAGGTGCTGTCGGGCCTCACGATCGCGCAGACGGTGCGGCCCGGGACGCCCGTGCTCTTCGGCGGCGCGCCGGCGTCCTTCCACATGCAGCTCATGACCAATCCGATGACGGCGGTCGAGGCGCTGCAGGTCTACTGCGGCTATGCGCAGGTCGCAAAGCACCTGAAGCTGCCGTCGCAGGCGTACATGGCCCTCTCCGACGCGAAGTTCAACGACCCGCAAGCCGGCATGGAGACGGGCGTCGGCGCCTTCCTGGCGGCGAGCGCCGGGATCAACTCGGTCTCCGGCCCCGGCATGCTCGACTACGTCAACTGCTTCAGCTTCGAGAAGCTGGTGTTCGACGACGAGGTGGTGGCGCACGCGAAGCGCTTCGTGCGGCCGGTCGAGGTGAAGGACGACCTGCCCGCCGCGGAGCTCTTGGCCGAGCTGGTGCGCGACAAGCACCTGCTCACCTCGGAGCACACGCTCGCGCGCTGGCCGGAGGAGCTCTACCTGCCGGGGCCGATGGTCGACCGCACCAACTGGGACCAGTGGAGCGAGCAGGGGGCGCGCGACTGGCGCGCGCGCGCGAACCAGGCGATCGACGAGACGCTCGCGAGCTACGAGGTCGAGCCGCTGCCGGAGTCCCAGCACGCCGAAATCCGCGCGATGTTCGAGAAGACCTGCCGCGAGGAGGAGGCCTTCACGCTGCCGGCGCTCGTGGAGAGCGCCTGATGCCGCCCGACTACGCGCTCATGAACCAGCTGCTGTTCGAGGGCAAGCACGAGCCCGTCAAGCAGATGACCGAGGCCGCGCTCGCCGAGGGCCGACCGGCGCTGGAGGTGCTCGAGGACGGGCTGATCGCCGGCATGCGCGTGGTGGGGGAGGACTTCAAGTACAACCGCGTGTTCGTGCCCGAGGTGCTGCTCGCCGCGCGCGCGATGAAGGGCGGCATGGCGGTGTTGAAGCCGCTCTTGACCGAGCGCAAGGACGAGGCCGCGAAGGCACAGGCGGTGATCGTGATGGGCACGGTCAAGGGCGACCTCCACGACATCGGCAAGAACCTGGTCGGGATGATGGCCGAGGGCGCCGGCTTCACGATCGTGGACCTCGGCACCGACACGTCCGCCGACAAGTTCATCGGCGCGGCGCGCGAGCACAAGGCGCGCATCGTCGGCATGAGCGCGCTCTTGACCACGACCATGGTCTACATGAAGACCGTAGTGCAGAAGTTCAAGGAGGCGGGGCTCGGCGACGTGCCTCTCTGCGTGGGCGGCGCACCGGTGAGCGCCGACTACGCGAAGCTGATCGGCGCCCACGGCTACGCGGCCGACGCCGCCAGCGCCGTGCAGCTCTTCCAGCGACTGATCGCCGCGCAGGACGCAGCCAGAGCCGCGGCGCCCGCGGCCGAGGTGAGGTGAACGAGGTCGTGCCCGCCGGCTCGTTCGGGCCCGCGACGCTGACGATCGACGGCGTCACGGCCGCGATCGGCCCCGAGGAGTCGCTCTTCGAGCGCGCCGAGGCGCTCGGCGTCCACGTGCCCACCTCGTGCGTCAAGCAGGGCAAGTGCCGCGAGTGCCTGGTCGAGGTGGAGGCCGGGGCGGAGCTGCTCTCGCCCCCCGCCCCGCAGGAGAGCCACCTCGCGGGCCGCTTCCGGCTGGCGTGCCGCACCAGGCTCGTCGCGGCGGGCGAGGTGCGCTGCCACACGCTGCGGCGCGGCGCGCTGCGGATCGAGACCGAGACGCAAGGCCTCGACGCGAGTCGCCTCCGGCTCGATCCCGCCGTGACCCGCGCCGGCCGCCACGTGCTGCTCGACGGCCAGCCGCTCGCGGAGGCCGCGGGCCCGCTCCACGGCGTGGCACTCGACGTCGGCACGACGACCGTGGCGCTGCGGCTCTACGACCTCGAGAGTGGCCGGCTCCGCGCCACCCACTCCTTCGAGAACCCGCAGCGCTTCGGCGGCTCGGACATCATGGCGCGCATCCACTACGACGGGGAGCACCGCGGCCGGCTGCTGCAGCGGACGCTCGTCGGCTACCTGACGCGCGCCATCGCGAGCCTGCCGGCCGACCCGCTCACGATCTACGAGCTCGTCGTGGCCGGCAACCCGACGATGCGCGACCTCTTCTTCGGCCTCGACGTGCAGCCGATCGGCGTGATGCCGTACCGCTCGACGACCGAGGCGGCGCTCCACGAGGGCCGCGCCGCGACCACGAGCGTGTCGCTCGAGGCGCGGCGCCTGCGGCTGCCGATCTTCCCGAAGGCGAGGGTCTACGGGCTGCCGCTGGTCGGCAGCCACGTCGGCGCCGACGCCGCGGCCTGCCTGCTCGCGACCGGGATCGCCGAGCACGACGCGCTCGCGGCGATCGTGGACATCGGCACGAACACGGAGGCCTTCATCGGCAACCGCTCGCGCCTGCTCGCGGCGTCCTGCCCGGCGGGCCCGGCGTTCGAGGGCGGCGGCGTCCGCTTCGGCATGCCGGCGCTCACCGGTGCGATCGAGCGCGCCCGCCTGTGCGACGACGGCACGGTCGAGGTCCAGGTGATCGGCGACGCGACGCCGATCGGGCTCTGCGGCTCGGGCCTCGTCGACCTGCTCTCGGAGCTGCGACGTACCGAACGCATGAACGGCCAGGGCCGCTTCGCGGACGACAGCCACGCGTTCGAGCTCGGTCACGGCCTCGCGCTGAGCGAGGCCGACGTCAACGAGCTGGCGCAGGCGAAAGGCGCCAACGCCGCGGGCGTGCGCGTGCTCGCCGAGGCGTACGGCGTGCCGCTGCAGCGGATCGAAAAGCTCTACCTCGCCGGCGGCTTCGCGCGCCACATCGACGTCGGGGCGGCGCGCCGCATCGGCCTCGTGCCCGACCTGCCGGAGGAGCGCATCGTCAAGGTCGGTAACGCTGCGCTGCTCGGCGCGTCGATGGCGCTGCTGTCGCGCTCGCGCCGCGCTGAGCTCGAGGGCCTCGTGAGGCGCGTCGAGCACGTCCGGCTCGAGACGCACGAGCGCTTCTTCGAGTTCTTCGTCGAAGGCTGCCAGCTCGAGCCGTTCGGGGCCTTGGCGCCCCGGGCGGCCGCCCGGCCCTGAGTTCCTACGCGGCGAACGGATCGCGCACGTCTAGGAACGTGAACTTCCGGAAGTCGGCGTCGCGCGTGTAGAGCGTGCGAACGCCGTGCTGCTGGAGCAGCGACGCGAGGTGCGCGTCGGGGACGAGATTGCCCCGCACCGGGAAGTCGAGAGTGACGGTGCGGTAGACAGCGAGAAAACCATCCGCTTCGGCGAGCAAGCGCACGCGTGGCTGGGCAACCAGCGCCTCGATGTTGCCGAAGGCATCCCTGGGCGCGAGCGGAGCCTTGAAGATCCCGGGATGCGTGGCCATGCGCAGGTAGGACATCACGGTCGGCCAGCTCAGGCAGAAGAGGTCGCCGCCGTTGCAGGCCTGTGTCAGGAACGCCTGCGCTTTCCCATGAACGGGGCTCGCCGAATCCGAGGCGTAGAGCAGCACGTTCACGTCGCAGGAGAAGCTCACGGCTCGGCCGCGCGGTCCGGACGGTCGAGGATGGCGTAGACGACGTCCTTGTCTTCCAGGTCGACGAGCGCTTCCATCGGCCGCGACGTCCAGTCGAGGGGAGGTGTGACCGGCCTCGGCCGCTGCGCGAGAGCCTCGGCCAGCAGACGCGACGCCAGCTCTCCGAGCGTTCCACCTTCACGCCGCTGTAGCTGGCGCAGCTCCGCGAGGACGGCATCCTCAATGTCGAACGTCGTTCTCACACATCAGATGTTATCAAGATGAGCATCTGATGTCCAGGCTAGCGGGCGTCCGCTGCGACGACGGGATTCACGAGGGTGCCGACGCCCTCGTACGTGCACGAGGAGACATCGCCGGCTTTCAGGAACAGCGGCGGAGTGCGTCCGGAACCGACGCCGGGCGGCGTGCCGGTCGCGATCACGTCGCCGGGCCGGAGCGTCGTGATGTGAGACGCGTAAGCCACGAGCTCGTAGACGTCGTGGATCATCGAAGCAGTGCTCGCGTCCTGCATCAGCTGGCCGTTGAGGGTGAAGCGGATCGCGAGCTTCTGTGGGTCAGGCACGAATTCCTTCGGCACCACGAACGGCCCGAGCGGCGCGAAGGTGTCGTGCGACTTCGCGACCAGCCAGTCGCTGCCGTGGCGCGTGTCGCCGCGCCCGCCGCGGTCCGAGACGTCGTTCTCGAGCGTGTAGCCGAAGATGTGGTCGGCGGCGTGCGCAACGTCGACCCCCCGCGCCTCGCGGCCGATCACCACGCCGAGCTCGCACTCCCAGTCGATCTGCGTGCGGCCCTCCGGGATGCGGATCGCTTCGCCCGAGGCAATCACCGCGCTCGGCAGCTTCACGAACATGTAGGGATTCCAGCGCGCGTCGTCGGGCTTGCGCTCCCAGATGCCGGGCATGCTCGCGCTGCCGGGCGGGGCCGTTCCGGGCTCGGACGCGCCCGACGGGTTGGTCGTGCGGCCGGCCATCTCGCGGCCGTGCTCGCGGTAGTTGACGGCGACGTTGAGCATGGTCGTCGGGTAGACGATCGGCGGCAGCGTCTTGACGCTGGCCAGCGCTGCGACCCAGGAGGGCCGGGGCGGACTGAGCGGCGTGTGGTCAACGATCTCCAGAATGCGCGCGCGCAGCCCACTGTCGTAACGTGCGATCGCGTCCTTCATGTCTCCGATCGGCCCCAGGCGACCTTGGCCGGGCACCGCGGCGTCGGCCGCTGCGAGGTCGATCACCAGGTCGTCGCGCAGGACGACGCCCACGAAACGCTTGCCGTCGCGCTCGAAGGTCCCGAGCTTGAAGGCGAATCGCTCTTCGCCGGATCCGGGGGCCGCCAGCGTCGAGGCAGCGAGGACCAGCACGGCCGCACGCTTCATGACGTCACCCCTGCCTCGGCTGCTCCACGTCACGGCGCCGCCCGCGCGAGCTCTTTCGTCAGCTTGCGGTTTCCGTAGCGCACGGTCAGGACGATGCCGTCGTTCCAGCCGGCCAGCGTGATGTCGAGCACGGGTACCGGATCCGTCCCGGTGGCGAAGCTCGCCGCGGACTTGTACACGGTCTCCCCGCCCGCCGGCGGCGCCATGACGGAGAGGTCCGCGAAGATCTCGCGCCCCTCGCCGCGGCGCAGCTCGAGGCTCATCGGGAGATCTCCCGCCTTCGGCGTGAGCACGAGCACGTAACGCCCGGGCGGTAGGAGCGTGCGGTCGATCGCGACGTACCAGGAGGTGGTGAGGCGAGCGAAAGCCCACGCGCGCTGGCTCTCGGACCCGCCCGACTCGAGTGCGGCGAAGACGTCCGGTCGCCACGGCTGATCGACGAACTCGATCTCCGCTCCCGAAGCCTTCTCCTTGTGGACGGAGCGGCCGGGTGCCTGAGCGAGAGCTGCGGCCGGCAGCGCGAGGCAGCAGAGGACCGCGAGCCGATGCATGCCTGCATCCTAAGCCCTCGGGCCGCTTCGCGCTCCGCTCGAGCTCGCGAGCAGTCGTCTCCGGTCGGCTGGCCGCGTGTGTGCGTGCTGCTACGATGAGGGCGATGACGCCGGAGCGCCCCGACCCCGCCGAGCTGGCCGCGGCCGTCGACGAGCGCGAGCTGCTGCGGCTGCTGGGGATGCCGCGGGGCCGCGGGCTCGAGGGCGAGCTTCGCGCGCGGGCGGATGCGGCGCGGGCCTGGTACGCGACGCACGGACGGCCGTTCGCCCACGCGCGACGATTCGAGATGCGGGACGTGACGGCCTCCGGCGTCACGCTCGCCGACGGTACCGAGCTGAGGAGCGCGCGACTGGCGGGCAGCCTGCGAGAGGCGCACGGCCACGCTCTGCTGGTGCTGGCGCTGAGCGCCGGGCGCGAAGTGGCCGAAGAAGTGGCCTGCGCCTGGGCCGAGGGCCGTCCCGACGAGGCGTATTTCCTCGACCGCTTCGCGACGGCGGTGACCGAAGCGCTCGTGCTTCAGGCGTCGGGCGCCGAATGCCGTGCCGCCTCGGGACTGGGCGAGACGCTCCTGCCGCCGCACTCGCCGGGATGTTCCGACTTCGAGATCGGCGACCAGCACCGGCTGATGGCGCTGCTGGGCGGCGTACCGCTCGGTGAGCGCGTCGCGCTGGGGCCGGTCGAGCTCCTGCCGAGCGGAGCGCTCGACCCCGCGCACTCGCTCCTCGCCGTGGTCGGCGTCACGCGCCACGCGCTCGAGGCGACGACACCCGAGACCCTGTGCCGCGGCTGCGATCTCGATCCCTGCGCGTTTCGCCGCGCGCCGGGATCGCTCGCGGCGCGAGCGCGCGAAACGAGAGGACGGGCGAGCGCGTGAGCCGGCGGCCGCTGCTCGAGGCGCTCCGCGAGCGCGTGCTTCTCGGCGACGGCGCCATGGGCACCGAGATCCAGCGCGCGGGCCTCGAGTCGGGCGGCTGCGGCGAAGCCTGGAACCTCGATCACTCCGAGCGCGTGCTCGCGATCCAGAGGCGTTACGTGGAGGCGGGTTCCGAGCTGCTGCTGTCGCACACGTTCGGCGCCTGCCGCATCATGCTGAACCGCCACGGCGAGGGCGAGCGCACGGTCGAGATCAACAAGGCCGCGGTCGCGATCGCGCGCGAGGCGCTCGGCGAAGCCGGCTACGTGCTCGGGGACATCGGTCCCTTCGGCGGCCTGATGGAGCCTTACGGCGACATCGCTCCGGCCGAGGTGGAGCGCGCCTTCAAGGAGCAGGCGCGCGCCCTTGTCGAGGCGGGAGCGGACGGCGTCATCGTCGAGACCCAGACCGCGTTCGAGGAGCTCGCGCTCGCGATCGAGGCGGCGAAGGAGGCCGGCGCCGGTGTCGTGATCGGCTCGATCGCGTTCGACAAGATGGTCGAAGAGGACGACGTGCGCACGATGATGGGCGTCTCGCCCGAGCAGGCTGCGGAGTTCATGGCCGAGCACGGCTGCGACGTGGCCGCGCTCAACTGCGGCACCTACATCGACATGGCGATGGCGGCGCGCATCGTCGCGCGCTACCGCGCGGCGTGCGGCCTGCCGGTGATGGCGCAGCCCAACGCCGGCCAGCCGGTGCTCGAGGACATGCAGGTGCTTTACAAGGAGACGCCCGAGGAGATGGCGGCGGGGCTGCCGGCGCTGCTCGCCGCGGGCACGTGCGTCGTGGGCGGCTGCTGCGGCAGCACGCCGGACCACATCCGGCTGTTTCGTCAGATACTGGATGGCAGGCAACAGGCTGCGAACGGAGCCCGATTCACTCGGGCGTAGTGAGCGGGGGGTCCGGGGGCTGCGACGCAGCACCCACCAGGACGAGGAAATGACCGTCACGATCGCGTTCGACCAGGCCAAGGCCGACGCCACGCTCCAGGGCGCGATGCCGGACGGCTCGGGCGTGGGCGTGAACTACGTCGACGTGATCGCCAAGGCCTCGAAGCTCACGCTGCCCGATGGGCGCAAGCTGCTGCTGAAGCGCAAGGGCCTGAAGCTCACGCTCGCGATCGGCGACAAGCAGGGCGAGGCGCTGCTGCGCCGCCTCGACCACGGTCCGGACGTGCAGACGATCATCACGAGAGCCCTCGAGACGGCGGCGCTCGCCGCGGGCGCGAGGGCGCGCCTCGAGCCGGGCGCCCTCGAGTTGGACGTCGACTGACGCGCCGGGAGCGTTGTCACTCGTCGAGGGCGGGTGCTAGCATCCAGCGTTCGCGATCCCATCCAGAGACGGCCGTCCCGGGCTGAGCCGTCGACGGCATCGGCCCCGCGGCCCGACGACTCGAGGTTCGATTGATCGGCAGCAAGCTGGCCGGCCGCTACGAGCTGACGGGCGAGCTCGGTCGCGGCGGCATGGGGGTGGTGTATCGCGCCCACGACCCGCTGCTGAATCGCGAGGTCGCGGTCAAGCTGATCCCGCCCGCCCAGCTCAGCCCGGAGGCCGAGCAGCGCTTCCAGCGCGAGGCGCAGGTGGTGGCCCAGATGGACCACCCGTCGATCGTCTCGATCCACGACCTGGGCCGCGACGAGGGGTCGCTGTTCTTCGTGATGCCGCTGGTGCAGGGCATGAACCTGCACCAGTTCCGGCGCCGGCGCTCGGCGCTCGGCGAGGTGGTGGACATCGCCATCCAGATCGCCGAAGCGCTCGAGTACAGCCACGCGCGCGGCGTCGTCCATCGGGACGTCAAGCCGGACAACGTGATGGTGGCGGAAGAGGCGGGAACACTGCGCGTGCGGGTGATGGACTTCGGCCTGGCGCGCGCCTCGAGCGAGTCGCGGCTCACGAAGACCGGCTCGCTGGTCGGGACGCTCGCGTACCTGAGCCCCGAGCAGGTGGCGGCCCGCGATCTCGACGGGCGCTCGGACATCTACTCGCTGGGCGTGGTGCTCTACGAGTGCGTGACGGGATCGCCACCGTTCCAGGGCGACGCGCAGTCGGTGCTCTACCGGATCGTGCACGAGCTGCCGCGCTCGCCGCGCTCGCTGGGCTCGGACATCGACGAGGAGCTCGAGGCCGTCATCCTGGCGTGCCTGGAGAAGGACCCAGCCAGGCGCCCGCAGCGGGCGGCGGAGGTGGCGGAAGGGCTGAAGCGCTACCGCGCGCGGCTGCGCGCCAGCGACCGCGAGCGGCCGCTCACCGGGCTCACGCTCGCGACGCCGCGCCCGGTGCTGTCGCCGTTCGTCGGGCGCGCCAAGGAGTTCGCGGAGCTCCAGCGCCGCCTGAACGCCGCGCTCGACGGCGAGGCCCAGTTCGTGGTGGTCTCGGGCGAGCCCGGGATCGGGAAGACGCGGCTGCTCGACGAGCTGGAAACGCTCGCCGCTGCGCGGCAGATCCGGGTGCTGCGCGGTCGCTCGGTCGAGCGTGACCGCGCCTTCGCCTACCAGGGCATCTGCGAGATCATCCAGGAGCACTTCCGGCTCAAGGACCGGGCGAGCGCGCCCGTCCCCGACCTGTCGGACCTCGCCGCCGAGCTGCTCGCGCACTTCCCGGTGCTGAACGAGATCAGCGAGATCCGCAAGGCGGCGTCGGGCGAGGCGCTGCGGGCCGCCGAGCCTGCGCCGAGCCCCGACAACAAGACTCGCATCTTCGAGCTGCTCGCCCGCACCCTCACCCGCATCGCCGCCGGCCGGCCGCTCGTGCTCATGCTCGAGGACCTGCACGGCGCCGAAGCGACGATCGAGGCCATCTCGTACATCGTGACGCGCCTCAGTCCCACGCCGACCCTGATCATCGGCAGCTACCGCTCGACAGAGGTGGACGAGCGCCACCCGCTCACCCGCGTTCTCGACGGCTTCCGTGGTGACCGTCGCTTCTCGCACGTGAGTCTCGGTCCTTTCTCACCCTCGGAGCATCGTTCGTTCCTGGAGACTCTGGTGGGCGGCTCCGAGCTGGACGACGCCCTCGTCGAGCGGCTCTACGAGGCCACGAAGGGCAACGTCTTCTTCACCAAGGAACTGGTGCGCTCGCTGCTGGACGCCGGGAGCATCTCCCGCGAGGCGAGCGGGCGCTTCGGTCTCTCCGGCGAAGCGGAGATCGGGGCCGACGCGCTCCCCGCCACGATCCAGGAGGCGGTCGAGAAGCGGATCCGCCAGCTCCCCGAGCAGCTGCGCGAGCTCCTGCAGACCGCAGCCGTGATCGGCCGCGCCTTCGACACGCGCGACCTCGAGGCGCTCGTCAAGGATGCAGACGTGGACGACGCGATCGACCGGCTGGTCGAGCAGGGGCTGATCGAGGAAGAGCGCGAATCGCGCGGCGAGCAGCTCGGCTTCTCGAGCGGCGTCGTCCGCGACGTGCTCTACGCCGGCCTGTCGCCGCGCAAGCGCCGTTCGCTCCACCGCAAGTGCGGAGAGGCTCTGGAGGCGCGGCACGCCGGCCGGCCCGACCGCGTGCTGCCGCAGCTCGTCCAGCACTTCTACCAGGGCGACGTTCCGGAGAAGGCGGTCGAGTACGGCCTGCGCCTCACGCGGGCGCTCATCGACGCCTTCAGCGCGGAAGAGGCGGCGCGGGCGGCGCGGACCGTGCTCGACTGCCTCGACGAGGAGTGGCAGGGCGACCGCGGGCTCGAGGGCGAGGCCCGGATGCTGCTCGCACGGGCGGAGCAGATCTCGGGGCACACCGAGACGACGCTCGAGGCGGCGGCGGCTGCGGCACGGATCTTCGAGCAGCAGGCGCAGCTGGACCGTGCCGGGGCCGCGCTGCTGCTCGCGGCGGAGACGGCGTGGCGGGCGCGCCGCAGCGAGGACGCGGCGCGCTTCGTGGAGAAGGGCCTCGCGGCGGCACGCAAAGCGGGAGCGGCGGAGAGCCTGGCGCCGCTGCTGGCGCTCGCCTCCATGCTCGCCACGCTGCGCGGCGAGTACGCGAAGGCCAACGAGTACTTGAAGGAGTCGTCCGAACTCGCGGCCTCCCCCGGGGAGGCCGCGCGCGAGGACAAGATCCCCGCCGGCGGCAGGCTCGTAGTCGGCCTCGCCAACACGGTCCGCTCGATCGAGCCGGTCGCGATCGGGATCGACGAGGAGATCGAGATCGCCGCCAACGTGTACGAGACGCTGCTCGTCACCGATGCGGCAGGCAATCTCGTTCCGTGGCTGTGCGAGCGGTGGGAGGCACTCGACGGCGGGCGCGGGTTCCTGCTGACGCTCCGCCGCGGTGTCAGCTTCTCGGACGGAACACCGCTCACCGCGCAGGCCGTCAAGACCTCGATCGAGGCCTGCGTCTCGGGAGCCGCGGGGGATCTCGCGCCGGCCTTCGCAGCGATCCGCGGCAGCGCAGAGTTTCGTGCCGGACGCTCGCCGGCGATCGAGGGCGTCGTGGTGCGGGCGGAGGACCAGCTCGAGATCCGCCTCGGCGAGCCGCTTCCCATCTATCCCGCGCTGCTCACCCATCAGCGCACGGCCGTGGCCCAGGCTCCTGCCTCCGGGAGCGGGGAGGGCGCGGCGGCCCTCGGCACCGGGCCGTTCCGCGTGGCCTCGCGCGATCCGGCGCGGATCGTGCTCGAGCGCAACGCCGGCTACTGGCGCAGCGGCTGGCCACGGCTGGACGCCGTCGAGTTCCGGCCGGGGCTCGCCGCCACCGCGATTGCCCGGGGCTTCCGTTCCGACGAGATCGGTCTCGCCCGCGACCTCCTGCCCCAGGATCTCGAGGCGGTGCTGCGTGACGGCCGCTTCCGGCAGGGATTCGTCGAGGCCGCCAAGAAGAACACCTACTTCGTGCTGTTCAACTGCCGAAGCGGGCCGACGACCGGTGACCCGGCCATTCGCCGCATTCTCTCCGGCGTGGTGCGGACGCACGAGCTGGTGTGGCGCACGCTCGGACGCTTCGCCGCGCCCGCCGTGTGCCTGATTCCGCCGGGCCTGCTCGGCCACGACCCCGGAAGGCGCGTGCGACCGATCGCTCCGGACGAGGCCCGCCAGGCCATCGCCGCGGCCGGCATCGCAGCGGGGACCCGCCTGCGCGCCTCGGTGCACCCCGTGCTCCAGGATCGCTACGGCACGCTTCTCGCTGCGCTGCGGGCGGTCTGGGCGGAGCTGGGCGTCGAAGTCGCGGTCGAGACGCCTGACATGGCTGGCTTCCTGGCGTCGTTCGAGAAGAACGACGGCCTCGACCTGCTGATCGGGCGCTGGAACCCCGACTACGACGACCCCGACAACTTCACCCACACCCTGTTCCACTCGAAAGCGGGCCACTACCGGACGTGGTTCTCCTCGGTTGCGGCGGACCACCTGCTCGAGGAAGCGCGCACCGAGAGCCGGCCCGCGGCCCGCGAGGCCCACTACCGCAAGTTCGAAGCGCTGCTGCAAGAGGCCGGCGCGCTCCTGCCGCTCTTCCACGACGTCGACTACCGGCTGGCGGGGCCGACGCTGCGCGGCCTCACGCTGCGGGGCACGGCGCCCTACGTGAACTACTCGGAGCTGGGCCGGCTCGAAGCCGGCACGCGCGAGATCGCGGCCAGCCCCGGCGGCGGCGTCCTGCACGTTCCCCTGGCCGGAGACGTGAGCACGCTCGACCCGGCGCTGGGGTTCGGGCTCGAGTACATGGACGTCATCCCCTGCATCTACGAGACGCTGATGAGCGGCGCGGAAGGGGCGCGGATCGTTCCGTGGCTGGCCGCCGAGTGCCGCGTCGAGGAAAGCGGGCAGAGCTATCGCTTCCGTCTGCGCGAGGACGTCCGCTTCCACGACGGCCGCAGGCTGGGCGCCCGCGACGTGCGGCACTCGTTCGAGCGGCTGCTGCAGTCCCGCGGCGAGGCCCGCTGGCTCTACTCCCCGATCCGAGGCGCGCGCTCGCTCCTGAATGGGGAGCGGAAGGACCTCGAGGGCTTCCGGATCCACTCGGCGAGCGAGTTCTCGATCGAGTTGGAAGAGCCGGTGGCCTTCTTCCCCGCCCTGCTGGCGTTCGAGTCGGCGTCGATCGTGCCGGAGGGAAGCGATCCCGCGACCGGGGCAGGCGAGAGCGTCGGCACGGGACCGTTTCGCGTCGTCGCCTTCGAGCCGGGTCGCCGCGTCGAGCTCGAGCGGAACCGGTCGTACTGGCGCGAGGGGTATCCGCGGAGCGAGGGGCTCGTGTTCGACGTCGGCGTCCCGCCCGCGGAGATACTCGCGGGCTTCCGTGCGGGGCGCTTCTCGCTCGCGGGCGACCTCTTCCCGGCCGATGCCGATGCCCTTCGGCGCGAGCCCGGCTTCGCCTCCCGCTACCGCGAGAATCCACGGCTCACCACCTACTTCGTGGCGTTCAACACGCGCCGCGGTCCGCTCGCCGATCGCGCCCTGCGCCAGCGCCTGCTGCGGGCGGTGGACGTTCCCGCGCTCGTCCGCCAGAACCTGGGGCGCCTGGCCCTGCCGGCGGCCAGCCTCATCCCGCCCGGCCTGCTCGGCCACGACCCAACGCTCGCATCCCGGGTGGAGCCGAAAGCCCTGGCTCAAGACGCCGGTGTCGCTGCCGGAGCGGAGCTCAGCGCGGCCATCCATCCGGTCTTCTCCGCCGGCTACGCGGCCTTCTCGCGCGAGCTCGTGGCCGCTCTCGCTCGCGCCGGGGTGACGATTCGAGAGGCCACGGGCAGCTACGACGCGTACCTGGAGGCGGTGACGCAGGGCGGCGCTGATCTGATCGTCGGGCGCTGGAACGGCGACTACCCGGACGCCGACACCTTTGCCTACGCGCTGCAGTCGCAGGGAGGCTTCCTCGGTCGTCTGTGTGGCACGAGCGAGATCGATCGCCTGATCGCGCTCGGGCGGACCGAGACGACCCCCGCTTCGCGCCACGCGATCTACCGCGAGATCGAGGAGACGATCACCCGCGAGGCGCTGCTCATCCCGCTCTTCCACGAACAGGCCTACCGCTTCGCCCGCCCCGAGGTGGAGGGCCTCTCGATCTCCGCGACGCTCGGCCAGGTGGCTTACGAGGACCTGCACATACGCGGCTAGAAAGCCGTTGCGTTCGCGGGCCTGAACACCTGAAGCGCCGGAGCTAAGGCGCGACCGCGATCGTCTGCCGCTGCTTCAGGTCCGCGTCGACCGAGGACGGGCCGATCATCAGCTCGACCTTGCCCGGCTCGACGACCCAGACGTGCTTCTCGGGACTCCAGTAGGCGAGGTCCTCGGCCGCGAGGTCGAAGGTGACGGTGCGCGTCTGGCCCGGGATGATCGCGACACGCTGGAAGCCGCGCAGCTGCTTCTGCGGGCGCGGCACCTTCGAGTCCGGGTAACGGACGTAGAGCTGCACCACCTCGTCGCCCGCGCGCGCGCCGTTGTTGGTCACCTCGACGCTCACCGCGACGGGCGCCCGGGGCTTGAGCTTCGGCGCGCTCGCGTGGATGCCGGAGTAGGCGAACGTCGTGTAGCTGAGGCCGTGGCCGAAGGCGAACTGCGGCTCGGCGCGCGCGTACATGTAGGTGCGGCCGTGGCGGATGTCGTAGTCCATCATCGGCGGCAGGTCCTCGAGCGCGCGCGGCCAGGTCTGCGTGAGCCGGCCCGCCGGGTTCACGTCCCCGAGCAGCACGTCGGCGAGCGCGTTGCCGAGCTCCTGGCTGTTGTGGGTGACGTGCAGGATCGTCGGGGCGTTCGCCGCCGCCCACGGCAGCGCCACCGGGAAGCTGCTGATCAGCACCACGACCGTGCGCGGGTTCGCCTCGTAGACGCGGCGCACGAAGTCCTCTTGCCCGGCCGGCAGCGTGATCGCCTTGCGGTCGACCGCCTCCTTGCCCTGGCTGGGCGAGTCGACGACCGCCCAGCCGGCGTTGCCCTCCGGGTGGCTGCCCACGCACACGACCGCGACGTCGTGCGTCTTCGCCTGCTCGACCGCCGCGTCGCTCATGTCGCCCACCCAGTTGACACCGAAGGCGCTCGGCGCCGGCGGCGGGCCCGACACGGCCGCGCGCTCGAGGCCCTCGCGCGGCGAGACCGCGTAGGGTGGCGTTCCGGAGTACCAGTCGAGCAGCACCGTGTTCGCGAGCGGGCCGACGACCGCGATCGACTTGAACCGGCCGCGCTCGAGCGGCAGCAGGCCGGCCGAGTTTTTGAGGAGCACGATCGACTTGCGCGTCACCTCGCGCACGAGCGCGCGCGTCTCGGGCTGCGCCCACGGCTCGGGGTCGCCGGGAGCGCCGATCGCCGAGTAGGGCACGCGCTGCGGCGGGTCGAGCAGCCCGAGGCGAATGGATACCCGGAACAGCCCGCGCAGCGCCTGGTCGATGTCGGCCTCCTTGAGCAGGCCGCGCGTGAGCGCCTCGCCAACCGCCTCCTTGTGGCGGTCGAGGAAGTGGTTGATGCCGGCCTTGATGCAGGCCGCGGCCGCGCTCGCGAGGTCCGGGAACGCCTTGTGCGCCGTCACCAGCAGCCGGAGCCCGCCGCCGTCGGTGCAGAGGATGCCGTCCTCGCCCCACTCCTTCACCACGATCTCGCGCAGCATCGGGTGGACGTGCGCCGGGACGCCGTTGACCGCGTTGTAGGCGGCCATCATCGCGCGCGCGCCGCCCTGGCGCACGCCCATCTCGAAGGCCTTGGCGTAGTACTCGCGCCACAGCCGCTCGTCGAAGTTGGACGACGAGCTCTCGCGGCCGTCCTC
Source organism: uncultured Acidobacteriota bacterium (assembly GCA_963740655.1). Classification (GTDB taxonomy): domain Bacteria; phylum Acidobacteriota; class Vicinamibacteria; order Fen-336; family Fen-336; genus DATBSL01. Next base: position 167,348 of record CAVUFF010000003.1, on the reverse strand, counting down.
GTTGCTGTTGGCGAGGAAGTGCTTGAGCAGCGCCGCCGCCTTCCAGTAATGCGGGTCGTCGCCCTGCAGGCCGCGCACGAACGCCACGGCGAGCGTTCCCACGAGGTAGGGGTCTTCGCCGTAGACCTCCTCCGTGCGGCCCCAGCGCGGATCGCGCGCGATGTCGGCGTTCGGCGCGCGCACGATCAGACCCGAGCGGTCGTACTTGGCACTCTGGTAGAGGTAGCGCGCCTCCTGCGCCTCCTGCCCCGCGACCTTGCGCACGAGCTCGGGGTCCCAAGTCGCGCCGAGGCCGTAGGCCTGCGGGAACTGCGTGGTCGCGGTCGGGTTGCGCCGGCCCCAGTTGCTCGGGCCGCCCTGCGCCACGCCGTGGTAGCCCTCGATGTGCGGCGAGCCCTTCACGCCGAGGCGCGGCACCGAGGCGCGGCTCGCGAGACAGTCGATCTTCTCCTCGAGCGTCATGCGCGAGACGAGGTCGCTGATCCGTTCTTCAGTCGGGCGGTCGGGGTCCTGGAACGGGTAGCCGGCAGATGTCGTCTGGGCCACGGCCACGACGGCAGCGGACCAGACGAGGAGGGCGAGGCAGGCGGGCGAGGCGGTCTTCATGGTCTTGCGTCGGACGCTAGCTCCGCAGCCGAAGATCTGTCAACGACGCCCGCTGCCGACTATGATGCGAGCCGCGCTCCAGGATCAGGAGGACGAATGAGCTACGCAAGCAAGGACTGCGGCCGTAGCGCGAGACGGCTCGATCGGCTGCGCGGCGCGGGTCGGGTCCTGTCGATCTCCCTCCTCCTTCCGGGTGCCGCGCGCGCGGCGGACGTTGCCGAGCGCCTGCCGGACGGCGTCGCGCTCGCGCTCGCGGGCCGGCGCCTCGAGCTGCGCGCCTGCCGCGACGACGTCGTGCGCGTGCTCGACGCCGCGCCGGGCGCCTACTTCGCGCGCCGCTCGATCGCGACGGTGGCCGACGCCTGCCGGCCGACGCCTTTCGAGGTGAAGGCGAGGCCCGACGGCTTCGAGCTCGCGACCAAGCGGCTCGTCGTTCGCGTGCGGCTGCCGGAAGGGCGTCTCACGTTCCTCGACCGCGACGGGCGCACGCTGCTCGCCGAGAAGGAAGGCGGCGGACGCACGATCACGCCGGCGGAGGTGATGGGCGAGAAGACCGCCCACGTGCAGGCCGCGTTCGAGCACTACCCGGGCGAGGCCTTCTACGGGCTCGGCGCGCACCAGAACGGGCTCATGGACTACGCCGGCCGCGACCTCGACCTCTACCAGCTCAACATCGTCGACGTCGTGCCGTTCCTGGTCTCGAGCCGGGGCTACGGCCTGCTCTGGGACAACACGTCGGAGACGAAGTTCGGCGACACGCGCGAGCCGGTGCACGTCCCGGCCGCGAACCTCTACGACGCCGAGGGGCGCCAGGGCGGCCTCACCGGCACCTACCGCCAGGGCGACTGCGCGAGCGGCACGGTCGTCGCGACGCGCGTCGATGCGCAGCTGGCGTTCGGCGCGCCGGAGGACCGGCCGGCGATCTCGAAGATCCACAACGCGCCGCAGGTCGCGAACCCCGCGCTCCATCCGAAGCTGGCGACGGGCGAGGCGTGCGTCACCTGGGACGGCGCGATCGAGTTCGAGCGGCCCGGGGAGTACGACCTCATGACGTTCGCGAACAACGGCGTGCGCGTCTGGCTCGACGGACGCCTGCTCTTCGGCACCTGGCGGCAGGGCTGGCTGCCGTGGTGGGACGAGGCGCGGCTCACGCTCGACGCGCCGAAGCAGCGGCACAAGCTGCGCGTCGAGTGGCACCGCGACGAGGGCGAGGGCACGCTGCGCCTCAAGTGGAAGACGCCGCCGCGCTCGCCCGACACCTCGCTCTGGTCGGAGGTCGGCGACGGGATCGACTACTACTTTGTCTACGGGCCGGAGCTCGGCGACGTGGTCGCCGGCTACCGCAAGCTCACCGGCACGGCGCCGCTCATGCCGCGCTGGGCCCTCGGCCTGTGGCAGAGCCGCGAGCGCTACAAGACGGCGAAGGAGGTCACGGACACGCTCGCGGAGTTCCGCCGGCGCGGCATCCCGCTCGACACGATCGTGATGGACTGGCAGTACTGGAAGCCCGACCAGTGGGGCTCGCACCAGTTCGACCCCGCGCGCTTCCCCGACCCCGCGGGCTGGATCCGCGAGATCCACGAGCGCTGGAACGCGAAGCTCATGATCTCGGTCTGGCCGAAGTTCTACACCACGACCGACAACTTCAAGGCGATGCAGGCGAAGGGCTTTCTCTATCCGGAGACGCTCAAGCGCCCGACCACCGACTGGCTCGGCCACGTGCACACCTTCTACGACGCCTTCAATCCCGACGCGCGGCAGCTCTTCTGGCAGCAGGTGAACGAGGCGCTCTTCAGCAAGGGCATTGATGCCTGGTGGCTGGACTCGACCGAGCCCGAGCTCGTGGGCGAGGGCACGCCGGGCGCGCTCAAGGCGGCGATGAACCCGACGGCGCTCGGCTCGGGCGCGCGCATGGCGAACGCCTACGTGGTCGCAAGCAGCCAGACCTTCTACGAGGGCCAGCGCGGCGCCGATCCGAACAAGCGCGTGTTCATCCTGACGCGCTCGGCGTTCGCCGGCAGCCAGCGCTACGCCGCGGCCACCTGGTCGGGCGACGTGTCGTCCAACTGGGACAGCCTGCGCCGCCAGGTCCCCGCGGGCCTCAACATGGCGCTTTCCGGCATCCCCTGGTGGACGACCGACGTCGGCGGCTTCGCGGTGCCGCGCAAGTGGGCGCGGCAGGACCCGAAGCCCGAGGACGTCGAGGAGTGGCGCGAGCTCGTCACGCGCTGGTTCCAGTACGCGACCTTCTGCCCGCTGCTGCGCGTCCACGGCCAGTTCCCCTACCGCGAGATGTGGAACGTCGCCGGCGAGGAGCACAGGGCCTACAAGACGCAGCTCGCCTTCGACAAGCTGCGCTACCGGATGCTGCCGTACACGTACTCGCTGGCCGCCGCGGTGACGCGCCACGACGCGATGCTGATGCGGCCGCTGGTGGCGGAGTTCCGGGCCGATCCCGACACGAGCGACGTGGGCGACGAGTTCCTGCTCGGGCCCTCCCTGCTCGTGAGCCCCGTCAGCGAGCGGGGCGCCACGCGGCGCGAGGTCTACCTGCCGCGCGACCCGTCGCTCGCCGCGCGCGCGACCGGCGACGGCTGGTACGACTTCTGGACGGGAGCGTTCAAGGCGGGCGGCCAGCGCTTCATGGCGCCGGCGCCCTACGAGTCGTTGCCGGTGTTCGTGCGCGCCGGCTCGATCCTGCCGATGGGCCCCGAGCTCCAGTACGCGGCCGAGAAGCCTGCCGACCCGCTCACGCTCTGGGTCTACACCGGCCGCGACGCGAGCTTCGAGCTCTACGAGGACGACGGCGTGAGCTACGGCTACGAGCAGGGACAGTTCGCGACGATCCCGCTCGCCTGGGACGAGGCGAAGGGCGCTCTCACGGTCGGCGCCCGCAGCGGCAGCTTCCCGGGGATGCTCGCGAAGCGGCAGCTGCGCGTCGTGTTCGTCTCGAAGGACGCCGCGCTGCCGCACTCCGCGACCCCCGAGCCGGCGGCCACGCTCGTCTACGACGGCACGGCGGTCGTGATCCCGCGCAAGCGCCCGTAGCGCGGATGAGCGAAGCGCACGGGGGCGCGTCGGACCTCGAGACCCGCACGCTCGCGCGCGTCACGCGGCGCCTCGTCGCCTTCAGCTTCGCCTGCTACGTGGTCGCGTACGTCGACCGCATCAACATCGGCTTCGTGAGCGGCGTGCTGCAGCGCGAGCTGGGGCTGAGCCACGCCGCCTACGGCTTCGGCGCCGGGCTCTTCTTCCTCGGCTACTTCCTGTTCGAGGTCCCGAGCAACCTGATCCTGGAGAAGGTCGGCGCGCGCCTCTGGGTCGCCCGGATCATGGTCGTCTGGGGGCTCGTGTCGATGGCGACGGTCTTCGTCCGCGGCGAGCGGAGCTTCTACGCGATGCGCGTCGCGCTCGGGCTCGCCGAGGCCGGCTTCTTTCCCGGGATCGTCCTCTACCTGACGTACTGGATCCCCGCGCGCGAGCGCGCGAAGAGCGGCGCGCTCTTCATGATGGCGGCGCCCGTGGCGATCCTGATCGGCGCCCCGGTCTCGGAGGCGTTGCTGCGGCTCGACGGCTGGCTGGGCCTCGCGGGCTGGCAGTGGCTCTTCGTCGTCGAAGGCCTGCCGGCTGTCGTGCTCGGGCTCGTCGCGCTCGTCGTGCTGACCGACCGGCCCGAGCAGGCGGGCTGGCTCGATCCCGAAGAGCGCGCGTGGCTCGCCGGCGAGATGGCCCGCGAGCAGCAGGCGCGCCGGCGCCACGGCGCCTCGTGGCGGAGCCTCCTGGATCCCAAGCTGCTGCTCGTGTGCCTCATCTACTTCCTGAACACGACCGTGACCTACGGGATCTTCCTGTGGCTGCCGCAGATGATCGAGGAGACGCTCGGGCACCGGAGCTTCGTCGCGGTGATGATCCCGTTCGCCTTCGCGCTCGTGGCGATGCTGCTGGTGGGCCGCCACTCCGACAGGACCGGCGAGCGCAAGCGGCATGTCGCGGGGAGCGCTTTCGTCGCGGCGGTGGGGCTCGGGCTCGCGGCCGCGTTCCGGGCGGATCCGGTGATGCTGATCGCGAGCCTGACGATCTGCCAGATGGGGCAGCGCTCGGTCCAGCCGACGTTCTGGGCGATCCCGCCGCTCTTCCTCGGCGGCACCGCGGCCGCCGCGGGCATCGCGGTCGTCAACTCGATCGGCAACCTGGGCGGCTACGTCGGGCCGTGGGCGATGGGTGCCCTCCGCGACCTGACCCACAGCCACACGGGCGGCCTGCTGCTCCTCGCGGGCGCGCTCGTGCTGCAGGGCGCTCTCGTGCTGTCGCTGCGGCTGCCGACGCCAGCGGGGGCGCGGGGGGCGCTCGGCCCCCCGACGGACCGGCCCGGAGCGCCCTGACGCCATCGTTCGTCGGCTCGTCCCGGTCCGAGGCGTAGAATCTCGCGCATGAAAATCCGGGGCTTCCTCTCGAAGGCGATCCTGGTCCTTCTCCTCGTCGCGAGCGGCTCGACCGCGTGGGCCGACGCCGCGAAGCCCAACGACCTGCCGCGCAGCGACCCCGAGGCGCAGGGCATCCGCTCCTCGGCGATCCAGGCTTTCGTGGAGGCCGCCGAGGCCAAGATCGACGCCGTCCACAGCCTGATGGTGCTGCGCCACGGCAAGGTGGTCGCCGAGGGCTGGTGGACGCCCTACGGCAAGGACGACCCGCACGTCCTCTACTCGCTCAGCAAGAGCTTCACCTCGACCGCGGTCGGGATGGCGATCGCCGAGGGCAAGCTCGCGCTCGACGACAGCGTGCTCGCGGCGTTTCCCGAGGACGCGCCGGCGCAGCCGAGCGACAACCTGAAGGCGATGCGGCTGCGCGATCTCTTGAGGATGAACACGGGCCAGCACGCGGAGGACGTCTCGGCCTTCCACTTCGACTCCGACGACACGCTGACGCGCGTCTTCCTGTCGCTGCCGGTCGCGCACAAGCCGGGCACGCACTTCTGGTACAACACGCCCGCGACCTACATGGCGTCCGCCATGGTCCAGAAGGCGACCGGCCAGACGGTGCTCGACTACCTGCGGCCGCGCCTCTTCGAGCCGCTCGGCGTCCAGAACCCGACCTGGGACGCGAGCAAGCAGGGGATCACGCTCGGCGGCTTCGGGCTGCGCGTCAGGACCGAGGACATCGCGCGCTTCGGCCAGCTCTACCTGCAGAAGGGCGAGTGGCAGGGCCAGCGGCTCGTCTCGGCCGAGTGGATCGCCGAGGCCACCGCGCGCCAGACCTCGAACGGCAGCAGCCCGACGAGCGACTGGGAGCAGGGCTACGGCTACCAGTTCTGGCGCTGCCGCCACGGGCTCTACCGCGGCGACGGCGCGTTCGGGCAGTTCTGCATCGTCATGGAGAAGCAGGACGCCGTCGTGGCGATCACGAGTGGCACACGCGACCTCGCCGGCGTCATGAACCTGGTCTGGGAGCACATCCTGCCGGCGCTGCAGCCCGATCCGCTGCCGGAGGACAAGGAGGCCGTGGCGGCGCTGCGCCGCAAGCTCGCCGGGCTCGCACTCAAGGCTCCCACGGGCGACCTCAAGAAGCCCCTCGCCGCGAAGGTGTCCGGCAAGCGCTACGTCTTCCCGGCCAACGACGCCAAGCTGGAATCGCTCGAGCTGGCGTTCGGTCCGGACGGCGCCGTGCTGACGGCGCGCCAGGATGGGCGCCTGAGCCGCGTGCCCTGCGGCCGCAGCTGGCGGCGCGGCGCCGCGCTGCTCACGAACGGGGTCGCCGAGAAGATCGCGGGCAGCGGCGCCTGGACCGCGGACGAGACCTACACCGCCAAGCTCGCCGCCTACGAGACGCCCTTCGTCATGACGGTCGCGCTCCAGTTCAAGGGCGCGGAGCTGCTCGTGGACACCGAGTACAACGTCGGCTTCGGCGAGCGCAAGCGTCCCCAGCTCGTGGGCCGGCTGGAGACGAAGTAGCGTTCAGCCTCGGGCCGCCGGCGCAGTCCGCTTCTCGGAATCGAGCCTGAAGAGGTCGCGCGCCAGCGGCTCGAGCGCCGCGCGCTGGTCGGAGGCGAGTGCGGTCACGAAGGGCGGGATCGGGCCCGTCTTCGCGATGCCCGCGAGCTCGAGCGCGGCGTGCAGCACGCGCGCGGGGCCCCAGGCGTCGCGGCGGTCCTCGAGCGGCAGGAACTGCGAGCGCAGCCACTCGGCGGCGCTCCAGTCGGCGCGCGCGCAGGCGGCGAAGAGCGCGCTCGTCAGGCCCGGAGCGACGCAGCCCGAGCCGGTCGTGAAGCCGGGCAGGCGGAAGCTGCGCATGTGCACGGTCGCGGGCCGCTCGCCGATGCCGCTCACGACGCGGCGCCGGTCGACGCGCTCGACGAGCGCGCCCAGGTAGCGGTCGACGCCGGGGTCCTCGCGCACCACCGCGTACTTGATCGCCACGCAGGTGCCGTCCTCGACGAGCCGCGCGACGGCGTCGAGCCCGGCCATGGCGTCGGCGCCGAAGCCGCCCTCGGACTTGAGGTACAGCACGAGGCGCGTTCCCGCCGCGGCGGCGATCTCGCGCATCCCGGCCTCGAGCCCGCGCGGATCGCGCGGGTCGCCGCACGGGAGCGCCATTGCGCACGGGAACGCGTAGCGGCGCAGGAGCGGCGCCTGGTCCATCGCGCGGCCGAAGGACGGGCCGAGGCTGGGGATCGTCCAGCCCACGATCCCGCTCATCCAATCGACGAGCTGCTCGTACTCCTTGAGCGTCACGTGGTACAGGAAGGCGTTGCCGCCGTAGAGAAAGCGGGAGAGCCCGCCCTCCGACATGTGGCGCACGATGCGGTCGTTCTCGGCGAGGTCGAGCGAGCGCTCCGTGTCCGCGCGGCGCGCGAGCGGCGGCACGGCGAAGACGCCCGAAAGGTCCTCGAGCGTGACGGCGGTCGTCTTCATGCGCGCGGCTCCTTTGGCGCTCGTCGCGGGCGGCGCCGGGCGCCCATTCTAGTCCGTGCCGGCTCCCGCGCAGCGCTCGTCTTGTATGATGCCGGAGTGAGCGCTCTGCGCCGCAAGACGCCCGAGCAGCTGCGCAGCTACCGCTGGTTCTGGGCGGAAGGCGTGCGCCCGTTCACTCACCGCTCGCGCGCCAAGCAGCTCGGCTTCGGCACCGACGACTTCACGGGCAAGCCGGTGATCGCGATCCTGAACACCTGGAGCGACGCCAATCCCTGCCACTCCCACTTCCGCGCGCGCGCCGAGGAGGTGAAGCGCGGGGTCTGGCAGGCGGGCGGCTTCCCGCTCGAGATGCCGGCGCTTTCGCTCGGCGAGACGTTCATGAAGCCGAGCCCGATGCTCTACCGCAACCTGCTGGCGATGGAGGCCGAGGAGCTGCTGCGCTCCAACCCGATCGACGGTGCCGTGCTGATGGGCGGCTGCGACAAGACCGTGCCTGGCCTGGTGATGGGCGCCACCAGCATGAACCTGCCCGCGATCTTCCTGCCCGCCGGCCCGATGCTGCGCGGCAACTGCCGCGGCGAGATCCTCGGCAGCGGCAGCGACGTCTGGAAGTACTGGGCGGAGCTGCGCGCGGGGACGATCGACGACTGCGCCTGGCGCGAGATCGAGGACGGCATCGCGCGCTCCCCCGGCACGTGCATGACCATGGGCACCGCCTCGACGATGGCCATCGCGACCGAGGCGCTCGGGCTGTCGCTCCCCGGCGCGTCCTCGATCCCCGCCGCCGATTCGGCCCACTCCCGGATGGCGACCGCAACCGGCCGGCGCATCGTGGAGATGGTGTGCGAGGACCTGAAGCCGCGCGACCTGCTGACGCCGCAGGCCTTCGAGAACGCGATCACGGCTGGCGATGGCGCTCGGCGGCTCCACCAACGCGATCATCCACCTGATCGCGATGGCGGGCCGCGCCGGGGTCGAGCTGCCGCTCGAGCGCTTCGACGCGCTCTCCCGCACCACGCCGATGCTCGCCAACATCCGGCCCTCCGGCGAGTACCTGATGGAGGACTTCTACTACGCCGGCGGGCTGCGCGGCCTGATGGCGCGGCTTCGGGACCTGCTGCACCTGGACGCGGGGACCGTGACCGGCGGAGCGCTCGGCGGGAGCCTGGAGGGCGCGCTGGTGCACAACGACGACGTGATCGCGACGCGCGAGAAGCCGCTCGAGCACCGAGGGCGGGCTCGCCGTGCTGCGCGGCAACCTGGCGCCGGACGGGGCCGTGATCAAGCACAGCGCGATGGAGCCGCGGCTGCTGCGCCACGCGGGCCAGGCGGTCGTGTTCCGCGACTACAACGACCTCGACCGCCGCGTCGACGACCCCGCGCTCGGGGCGACGCCCGACTCGGTGCTGGTGCTGCAGAACGCGGGGCCGCTCGGGGGCCCCGGCATGCCGGAGTGGGGCATGCTGCCGATCCCGAAGAAGCTGCTGCAGCAGGGCGTGCGCGACATGCTGCGCATCTCCGACGCCCGCATGAGCGGCACCAGCTACGGCGCCTGCGTGCTGCACGTGGCGCCCGAGTCGTTCGTGGGCGGGCCGCTCGCGCTCGTCCAGGACGGGGACCTGATCGAGCTCGACGTCGACGCGCGCCGCCTCGAGCTGCGCGTCCCGGACGAGGAGCTGGCGCGGCGACGCGCGCGCTGGCGCCAGCCCGAGTTCCCGCACCCGCGCGGCTACGGCGCGCTCTACGCGCGCCACGTCACCCAGGCCAACCAGGGCTGCGACTTCGACTTCCTGCGAGGGCACGGCGCCGGTGCCCGAGCCCGAGATCCATTGACGGACGCGCACTCGAGCGAACCAAGGAGGCAAATGAAGATGGTACGGAGGATCGTGTCGTGCCTGGCGTTCCTGTTCGTCGCGCACCTCGCCGTCGCCGGCGACATGAAGGAAGCGAACGGGACCGTGAAGTCCGTCGCCGGCAGCGGTTTCGTCGTGACCGACAGCGCGGGCAAGGACTGGAACTTCGAGGTCGACAAGAACACCACGGTGCTGGTGAAGGGCGGCAGCCACAAGATGGACGCCGTCAAGGCCGACGGCAAGCCGGCTCAGCTCAGCGAGTTCCTCGCCGCGAAGCAGGATGTCAACGTCTCGTACGCGGAGAAGGACGGCAAGATGATGGCCAAGGACATCCGCGTCAAGGGCGGGAACGTCAAGTAGGACCCGCTCACCCGCTCACCTCGGCGCCGGCTCGCGAGCTGCGAGCCGGCGCTCGAGATAGCCCGCGATCGCCGCGTCCACGCGCAGCTGGTTCGCGTGGCGCAGGAAGTGGTGGGTGTCGTCGACGATCACCAGCTCCTCGAACGGCACGCCGCGCGCCTGCAGCCGGCGCGCCAGGTCGACCGTCTGGGTGAAGCGCACGTTGCGGTCGTCGTCGCCGTGGACGAGCAGCACGGGCGACGTCCAGCCCGCGACGCTCGCGACCGGCGAGGAGCGCCACGCCACCGCGAGAGCCTCCTCGCGGTCGTTCGGCTCGAAGCGCAGGGACGCCGAGGCGGGCGGCGACAGCAGCGCGGATCCGGCGGTCCAGTCGTGCACGCCGTGGATGTCCACGCCGGCCGCGAACACGTCCGAGTTGCGACCGAGCGCGAGCGCCGTCAGGTAGCCGCCGTACGAGCCGCCGTAGATCCCGACCCGCGCGGGGTCGACCTGCGCCAGGCCCCGCAGGTAGAGGCCCGCCGCCTTCACGTCCAGGTACTCGGAGGCGCCCTGGGACCCGGCTCGCCGCGGCCGGTGGAACTCGTAGCCGAAGCCGATCCCGAGCCGGTAGTTGACGGAGAGCACCACGAAGCCGCGGCTCGCCAGGTACTGGTTGAGCGCGTACGCGTTCGCGTAGTAGGCCGAGTAGTGCCAGCCGAGCAGCATCTGGCGCGGCGGCCCGCCGTGCACGTAGACGACGGCCGGCTTCTTCGCCGCTCCGCCCGCGCGCTCGAAGAGCTGGCCGTGGACGAGGACGCCGTCCTCCGAGCGGAAGCTCACGGCGCGCGGCGTGACGAGCGCGGCCGTCGGGAAGTCGGCCGGAAGCTGCTCCTCGGCGAGCGCGCGTACGGGACCCCCTGCCGCCGGCCGCACGCTCGGCAGCGGCGGCCGCTGCGGGCTCGCCGCGAGGAAGGCGACCCACTGCCCGTCGCCCGTCTCGACGGGCGACCACTCGAGGCCGCTCCCCGGCGTCAGCACCTCGACTTGCGGCTTGTCGACCCCGACGCGCACGACGTGGCGCCGGTGCAGGTCGTCGGGCGCGGGCCCGGTGTTGGCCGCGAATACGAGCGAGCGGCCGTCCGCGGCGAGTGCGATGTGCTCGGCCATGAACTCACCCGGCGTCAGCAGCAGCGGCGCTCCGCCTGTGGCCGGCATGGAGTAGAGGTGCGGCCAGCCGTCCTCGTAGGAGAGGAACACGACGCGGTCGCCGGCGGCCCAGTGCAGGTTGGCCTCGCCGTGGGTGGTCGGGAACGAGCCGCGCAGCGTCTGCGGCGCCGTCCAGAGCAGGGCGCCCGCGCCGGTCGCGGCGTCGGCCGTCCAGAGCGACCAGGGCTGGTGGCGCGGCTCGAGCAGGAGCGGCGGCGCACCGCCCGTGCCCGGCCGCCTCACGAACACGAGCCGCCGGCCGTCGGGTGAGAAGCGCGGGCTCGAGTCCCGCGACGTGCTGGGCGCCATCCACACGATCGGCGTCGCCGCGTCCTGGTAGACGCCGACGAGCGCGTGCGCGGCGCGCAGCGAGACGAACGCCAGCCGCGAGCCGTCGGGCGACCATGTGATCCCGCCGTTGTCGCCCCTCGCCGTGAAGAGCTTCTTCGCCTCCGCCGATCCGTCGATCGGCGCCGACCAGACCTGCTGCTCCTTCACGAACGCCACGACGTCGCCGCGCGGCGAGACGGCCGGGTGGTCGCCCTCGCCCAGCAGCTTCGGCTCGCCGCCGTCGTACGGCAGCGCCCACACGCCGACGCTCGTCGGCTCCGCGGCCGCCGCGGGGTTCACGGGCAGGCTCTCGTCCCAGTTCGAGCCGTAGTCGCCGCCGCGCACGTAGACGACGTAGCGGCCGTCGGCCGTGAGCTGCAGCGACGTCAGCTCCTGGCCGTCGTCCTTGTCGTAGCGCGTCAGGCGCCGGGCCTTCCACGCCGGCGCCTCGGCCACGTACACGTTGCGCGCGCCGCGCTCGTCGAGCGTCCAGGCGATCCGGCTGCCCGTGGCCGCGGCCACGAGCTCGCCCGGAAACGGGTAGGACTTCACCTGCTCGAGCGTGAAGGCCGGTCCGGGAGCCGCGGCCGCGGACCGCAGTGCGCCGAGCGGCGGGAGGATCGAGAGGCTCAGCAGCAGGAGGGGAAAGGCCCGCCGGTCGGCGTCCGTCATCGAGCCTCTATTTCTTCTCGCAGCTGGCCTGCTTCCAGCCGCTGCGAACGGTGGTGTTGCCGCAGTAGCTCTTGCCCTGCGCCATCGGGTTGTTGAGGTAGGCGAGGATCTGCCCGCAGCTCTCGTCCTTCGTGGGCTGGACCTCGCAGGTCCCGCTGTAGCCGGGGTTCGAGAAGCAGCACTTCGCAGGCGGCGCGTCCTGCGCAGCGGCGGCAGCGGGCGTCGCCGGATGCGCCCCCGCGGCTTTCGCCACGGGCGCGGCCGGGATGGCCGCAGAGAGAAGCAGCACGGCGAGAGCCCGCAACGTCCATCCGGTCAGGCTACGCATCGTGACCTCCGTCAGCTCTTCCGAAACGGGAGAACCCGCGCACGCGGCGGCGCACAGTACTCGTCCAGGATGCGCGTGAAGCGCGGCCGCAGCACCAGCTCGAAGACGTCGTCCTTCCCCGGGAACAGCTCGAGCACGCGCGCCTTCGTGAAGGCGACGAGCGACTCGGCTTCGTCGCGTGGCAGCCGCGCCTGGCGCAGCAGCGCACAGGCGACGTCGACCGTGCGGCGGAGCGCGTCGGCGCGGCGCGCCTCGTCGGCGACGGCCTCCGGCTCGGCCATGCGGCAGTATAGCTCCGGGCTAGCGCGCCTCGCGCCCGGCGGCCGCGAGCCGCGCGAGCTCCTTCGGCCAGTTCAGCACGAGCGTGAGGCGATCCTGCTGGCGCGAACGGGTCATCAGCAGGCGCGAGCCGTCAGGCGCCAGGCCGAAAGCGTGCGACAGCTCCGCGCCAGCCACGAAGAGCGTGCGCGGCTTTTCGACCTCGAGGCCCTTGCCGTGCGCCGTGAGCCTCGCCGCCATGATGCGGTCGCGCGAGCGGAAGAGGATCTCGGGGGCCGCGCGCGACCAGGCGGGCGCGGCGCCGCCCTCCGTCGACACCTGCCAGCGCCCCTCGCCTTCGGGGAACGGCCGCACGTAGACCTCCGAGCGGCCGGTCTCGTCCGACTCGTACGCGAGGAAGCGCCCGTCGGGCGCGAAGCTCGCGTGGATCGCGTCCTTGGCGGGCGTCTGCTGGAAGGCCCGGCCCTCGCGCGAGCCGTCGAGCGGGAGCACGAAGAGGTCGGCGACGCCGCCCGCGCCCTGGGCGTAGGCGAGGAAGCGGCCGTCCGGCGATACCGCGAGCGGGTTCTGGATGCCGTCGAAGTCGGACAGCCGCTGGGGCGCGCCCCCGTCCGTCGCCGCGCGCCACAGGTTCCAGCGCCGTCCGCCGAAGAGCGAGGTGAAGATCACGCGGCCGTCGGGCGTCCAGACGGAGCCGAGCGCGTCGGATCGCGTCGACATCAGGCGCGATGTCGAGCCCCGCGCGAGATCGCACACCCAGAGGTCGCCGTAGCCCTCGCGCAGGATGTTGACGGCCGCGCGCCGCCCGTCCACGGAAAGCGCGACCGCCGCGAGGCCTTCCGCGGCGTCGTTGGCGGGCCCGGGCAGGTCGGCCGCCTTCTCGACCGCACCGTCGCGGCCGACCCACACGAGCTCCGACGGAGTCTCCGAGGCGCGTACGAGAGCGAGCGTGCCGTCCGTCGCGAGGCTCGGCGCCGATCCGCCGGGGAAGACCGGAAACGGCGCGCCCGAGACGGCCAGCGTATCGAGCGAGAAGCCGATCGCCCAGAGCCCGGGGCTCGTGGACTCGCGGCGGTAGAGGACGTGGCCGGTCGGCGAATAAACGGGCGAGCGCAGGCTCTCCCCCGGAAGCTGGAGCAGCACGCGCTTCTTGTCGTTCGCCAGCACGCAGATCGTGTCGAGCCCCTCCTGGCGATGCACGGTGAACAAGAAGCCGTGGCCGCCCGGCAGCGCGCTCACCTCGTGGTAGTCGGCTTCCTTGGCGCGGTCGAGCGGGGCGAGGTCCCGACCCTCGCCGCCTTGGGCCGGGATCGCGAAGAGCCCGACCTTGTCGCTGCCGGCGGCGACGATCAGGCCGTTCTCGCTCCAGGCCGTGCCGCCGGAGCCGGCGAGGTCCGCCGGCACCGCGCCGACCTCGGACGGCTGGCCGCCGTCGACCGAGACCGTCCAAAGCCTTCCGCTGTGGATGTAGGCGACGCGGCGTCCGTCGGGAGACCACGACGCGTAGAGCGCGTCTTCGCTCTGGGGCAGCTCGCGCGCCTGGAGCCCGGAGAGCTCGCGCACGAAGAGACGGCCCGCGGCGTTATACAGGATGCGCTCGCCGCCGGGCGCGATCGCCGGCGACTTGCCGAACATGCTGAAGGCGAAGCCCTCGACGGCCAGCTCGAGCTTGCGCACGGGCAGCTCGACGGCGCTCCTCGAGCGGAGCCGCTCGTAGCCTGCGACGAGCAGCAGCGCAGCGGCGATACCCGCACCGGCGGCGAGCCAGGCGCGAGGGCCGCGGCTCGAGGCAGAGGCGGCGGCCGGGGCCCCGGTGGCCGGTGCCGCGCTCGCGAGCGCGATGCGCGCCTCGCCGATGTCGCGCAGCCGCAGCCTCGCGTCGCGCACGAGGCAGCGTTCGAGCAGGAGCCTCACGCTCGCGGGCGCCGCCGGGGGCAGCGCCGTCCACTCGGGCTGTCGCGTGAGCACGGCCGCGAGCACGTCGCTCACCGTCTCGCCGTCGAACAGGCGCCGCCCCGTCAGCAGCTCGAAGACGAGGACGCCGAACGCCCAGACGTCCGACCGCTTGTCGACCTTCTTGCCGCGCGCCTGCTCGGGCGACATGTAGGCGGCCGTGCCCAGGATCAAACCGGCCTCGCTGCCGGTTCGCGCGAGCGTGGGCGACTGCGAGAGGTCGGAGGACGAGCTCGAGCCCGTCGCGAGCTCTCCCGACCAGGCCTTGGCGAGGCCGAAGTCGAGCACCTTCACCTTGCCGTCCGGAGTGAGCTTGACGTTGCCGGGTTTCAGGTCGCGATGGACGATGCCGTTCTCGTGTGCCTCCTCGAGCGCCTCGGCGACGCCTCTCGCCACGCCGAGCGCTTCGTCGACGGGTAATGGGCCGCGCTTGAGCCGCGCCGCGAGGTCCTCGCCCTCGACCAGCTCCAGCACCAGGAACGGCGCGCCGTCCGCCTCCTCGAGCCCGTAGATCGCGGCGATGTTCGGGTGGTTGAGCAGCGCGAGCAGCTGCGCCTCGCGCCGGAAACGCGCCAGGCGGTCGGGATCGGAGGCGACGGCCTGCGTCAGGAACTTGAGCGCGACGTCGCGACCGAGCCGAGTGTCCTTGGCGCGCCAGACCTCGCCCATCCCGCCGGCGCCGAGCGGCGCCAGCAGCTCGTACGGCCCGAGCCGCGAGCCGGCCTGAAGCGGCATGAAATCCGGCGGAGTATAGCGTGCGGTCGGACCTCCCTTGACCGCGCGCAGTGCGAGGCTCTAGCCTCGTGTCGAGAGGATCGCTGTCATGGCAACGCAGGCTTCGACGGCCGAGCTGGTGGCGGCCCTCTATCGAACCTCTGGCAAGGCCGAGATCGTCGGCGGGGAGATCGTACTGATGTCGCCCACCGGCGGACTCCCGAGCCGCGCCGCCGGGGCGATCTACCGCCGCCTGTGGGAGTACGAACGGCAGACGAAGTCCGGCTGGGCCTACACCGACAACGTGGGGTTTCTGGTGGACCTTCCCGGTCGCAAGAGCTTCAGCCCCGACGCTTCCTTCTACGTCGGTCCTCCCGCCGGCCCCAGGTTTCCCACGGGCGCTCCGATCTTCGCGGTGGAAGTTCGTAGCGAAGAGGAATACGGTCCGGCCGCCGAGAGGGCGATGGCAGCGAAGCGCGCCGACTATTTTGCCGCCGGAACGACAGTTGTGTGGGACGTCGACGTGATTCGTGACGGTGTGATCCGAGTGTGCCGGGCCGCGAGCCCCGACTCCCCGACGCTCTTCGCCCGTGGCGGCGTGGCCGATGCCGAGCCCGCACTCCCCGGCTGGACGTTCCTGGTCGACGAGATCTTCGATTAGCAGGCCGCGTCGCGATTGACGTCGGCGCGCGCGGCTCGTGGGCGCCAGCCTCGCGGAGGAGTCTATAGTGCGGGCGCGTGGACACGAGCGCGCCTCCACCCACAGTCGCGGCGAGCGCCGGCCGCAAGGCCTACCGCCACGTCGTGCTTCCGCTCTTCGTCGTCTCGACGATCGCCTACCTCGACCGCGTGAACATCTCGTACGCCGCGCTCACCATGAACGCCGACCTCGGCTTCGACGCGCAGGTCTTCGGCAGCGGCGCGGGCATCTTCTTCGCCGGCTACTTCCTGTTCGAGATCCCGGGCGCGCTCGTCGCGGAGCGCTACGGCCCGCGCCTCTGGCTCGCGCGGATCATGATCAGCTGGGGCCTCGTGAGCGGGCTCATGGCCTTCATGACGACGGCGAGGCAGTTCTACGTACTGCGCTTCCTGCTCGGCGCCGCGGAGGCGAGCCTCTACCCGGTGATCTACGCGAGCTGCATCCCCCGCTTCTTCCCTCCCGCCGAGCGGGCGCGGGCGATCGCGTTACTGCTCACCTCGCTGCAGGTCGCGAGCGTGATCGGCGCGCCGCTTGCAGGCTGGCTCACGACCGTCACGCTCGCCGGGTTCGCGGGCTGGCAGGTGCTGTTCCTGGTCGAGGCCGTGCCGGCGGTCGTCTTCGGCGTGATCGTCGGCTTCTGGATGGCCGACCGTCCGCGCGACGCGCGCTGGCTGAGCCCGGAAGAGAAGCGACACCTCGAGGCGCAGTACGAAGCCGAGCGCGCGGCTCAGGGCTCGGTCCGGCGCTACACGGTGGTCGCGGCGCTCCGCGACCGCGAGGTGCTGAAGCTCTGCCTGACCTACTTCCTCTGGATCACCGGCTTCTGGGGCTTCAGCTACTGGACGCCGACGGTGCTGAAGGAGCTCTCGGGCTGGTCGAACGTCGCGGTCGGGCGCGCGATCGCGGTCGCGATGCTCGTTTCGCTCGTCGCCTCGGTCTACACGGGCCACTCGTCCTCGCAGCGGGACGAGAAGCGCTGGCACGGCGCGCTGCACATGTTCCTGGCGGCGATCGGGCTCGCCGGCTTCGCCTTTGCGAAGGATCCCTGGCTGTTCTGCGCCTTCATGGTGCTGGCCGCCGTCGGCACCTATGCGCCGATGTCCGTGTGGTGGTCGTACCCGACGACCTTCCTTTCGGGCCTCGCCGCCGCCGGCGCCGTGGGCCTGATCAACTCGATGGGCAACCTCGGCGGCTTCGTCGGCCCGTACGTCACCGGCTGGGCCCGACAGACGACGGGCTCCTTCACGGGTGCGATGCTCTACCTCGCGCTCTCGCTGGCTGCCGCCGGCGTCCTGATCCTGACGCTTCGCACGAGCCGACACTGACGAGGAGGAGTCCATGTCGAACCTGCCGCGCCGATCGTTCCTGAAGGCCTCCGCCGCCGGAATCGGAGGCGTCGCGTTCGCGGCGGCCGCGACGCCCGCGTGGTCGCAGCTGCCGGTTCCGCCCGCAACCGGCCGGCTCTACAAGGACGCCGCCGCGCGCCGGGCCGAGCTCTACGCGCTGCTCGGCGACCTGCCGGACCGCGAGCGACCGATCACGGCCGAGAAGAAGGACGAGCGCGAGGCGGACGGGTACGTGCTCGAGTCCTGGGTGCTGGACCTGAACGGTCTCGAGCCCGTGCCCGCGCTCGTCGCGAAGCCGAAGACGCTCCGCGGGCGCGTGCCCTCCGTGCTCTTCGACCACTCGCACGGCGGCGGCTACACGATCGGCAAGAAGGAGTTCGTCGAAGGCCGGAGCTACTTGCAGCCAATGCCCTACGCCAAGGCGCTCACGGCCGAAGGCTGGGTGGCTCTCTGCATCGACCACTGGTGCTTCGGGGAGCGCGCGCACGAGACCGAGCTCGAGACCGTGAAGGCCATGCTGTGGCAGGGCCGCGTGCTCTGGGGAATGATGGTCTACGACTCGATTCGCGCGCTCGACTGGTTCGCGGCCCGCGCGGACGTCGATCCGGCGCGCCTCGGCACGCTCGGCATGTCGATGGGCAGCACGATGGCGCAGTGGCTGGCGGCGCTCGACGAGCGGGTGAAGGCCACCGTCGACATCTGCTGCCTCACCGAGTACCACACGCTGATCGCGGAGAAGGGCCTGAAGGGCCACGGCATCTTCTATTACGTCCCTGCTCTGCTCAAGCACTTCACCGCGTCGGACGTCAACGCGCTCATCGCGCCGCGCGCGCACCTCGGCCTCGCGGGGCTGCGCGACCCGCTCACGCCGGTGGCCGGGCTCGACATCATCGACCGCGAGCTCAAGGCCGTCTACGCCGAGGCGGGCCACCCCGAGCGCTGGAAGCTCCTGCGCTACGACGTCGCCCACCAGGAGACGCCGGAGGGACGGCAGGAGGCGCTCGCCTTCCTGCGCGCGAACCTCTAGCGGGGCTGTGCGTCGAGCAGTCGGCTCGCGGCATGGCTCGCCGCCGCGACCGCGCCCGGGTCGCCGTCCTGCACCGCCGAGGCGATCGCGCCGTCGTAGAGAACCACGATTGCCCGGCTGACGCGCGCGACGTCGCGACTGCCGGCCGACGCCACCAGCCCGCGGACGAGCCCGTGCAGCCACTCGCGATGGCGCCGCACCGCCCCGCGGCCGGGGTGCGCGGGATCGGGCAGCTCGCTCACCGCATTCAGGAACGGACAGCCGCGGAACGTCTTGCTGCGCACCCATTCCTCCACCAGCTCGAAGAGCGCACGCAGGCCGGCTCGCCCGTCCGTCGGGGCGATGCGCTCTTCGACCCGGGCCCTCCATCCCCGGCCGAGCGCGTCGAGGTAGGCGGCCACGAGCTCGTCCTTCGACGCGTAGTGGGAATAGAGGGAGGCCTTCGCCGCGCCGGCTTCGACCAGCAGCCGGTCGATGCCGACGGCGTGCAGGCCCTCTTCGTAGAAGAGCTGGCACGCCGTGTCGAGGATCCGCCGCTCGACGCTCACCGGCGCTGCCTTGTCCTTCCGGGGACGCCCGCGCTTTTTCACGACGGCCACGCTTGACAGTATAGACCGCGAGGTCTATTTTGTGTTTAGACAATAGACAAGACAGTCTGTTCGACTGGAGGCGGGCCATGGGCTTCGATATCCGGGGGAAGGCTGCGTTGGTGACCGGCGCCAATAGGGGCATCGGCAAGGCGGTGGTCGAAGCGCTCCTGAAGCGCGGCGCGTCCCGGGTGTGGGCCGGCGCGCGTCGGGCCGACGCGCTCGCCGACCTGAAGGCGAGCTACGGCGAGAGACTGCGGGCGCTGCAGCTCGACGTCACGCGCGAGGACGACGTGGCGGCCGCGGCGCGCGAGGCGACGGACGTGGCGCTCTTGGTCAACAACGCCGGCGTCGCGCTGCTCATGGGGGCGCCGGCCACGGACACGGAGTGGCTGCGCGCGGGCCGCCGGGAGATCGAGGTGAACCTGTTCGGCTCCTTCGCGATGAGCCAGGCCTTCGCGCCGATCCTGGCGCGCCAGGGCGGGGGGGCGATCGCGAACATCATCTCGGTCGCCGGCCTCGTGAACTTTCCGATCTTTCTCTCCTACAGCACCTCGAAGGCAGCGCTGCACTCGCTGACGCAGGGTCTGCGCACCGCGCTGCGGGAGCAGGGAACGCAGGTTTTCGGCGTGTATCCCGGCCCGGTCGACACCGAGATGGCCGCCAAGCTCCCGTTCGAGAAGGCAACGACCGCCGACGTGGCGGAAGCCATGCTCGACGGTCTTGCCGCAGGCACGCCGGATGTCTTCCCGGACAAGACGGCGCGGCACATCGGCGAGACCTTCCTCAAGAGCCCGAAGGCGCTCGAGGAAGAGGTCTCCGCCTCGGCGGCCTGAGTCGTCGCCGCCGCGGCCCGTTACCAGTGGGTGAGCGAGCCGTCGGGCCGGCGGAACACGTTCCTGCGTCCCGGCGTCGTGACCTCGGCGATCGGGGTCAGGAGCTTCATCTCGAGCGTCGCGCCCAACCCCGGTCGTTGGTTGGTGTAGGCCTTGCCGTTCTTGAAGTCCAGGCACTCGGGCAGGTAGTCGATCGGCCGGCCGCCGTAGTTGTACTCGAGCATCACGGGTCCCGAGAAGGTCGACAGGCAGTTCACGAGCGCCGCCGTGGCGATCGGGCCGGTGAAGTGCGGGACGATGCCGACCGCGTGCGTCTCGCAGATCGCGGCGGCCTTCATGAGCTCGGTGATGCCGCCGACGTTCGGCAGCGTCGAGCGGATGAAGTCGACGTCGTGGTTCTCGACCAGGCGGTTGAAGTCCCACTTGAGACCCCACTCCTCGCCGTGCGTGAGCGGCACCTTCGTCAGCTGCCGCAGCTTCGGGATGTCCATGAGCGCGTGCTCGTCGCGCACCGGGTCCTCGACGAAGAAGGGCTCGTACTCCTCGATCGCCCGGCAGCAGCGCAGCGCGTCGTTGAGATCGAAGCGCTGGTGGAAGTCGATACACCAGTTGCCGTCCGCGCCGACGCCTTCGCGCGCGTCCCGGCAGTCTTGCGCGATCCATCGCACCGCCGCGCGCGTGTCGAAGACGTCCCCGATCGGCACGTCGCCCGCGCCCATCCGGAACGCGCGATATCCGGCCTCCATCGTCGCGCGCGCCCGCTCCTTCAGGCTGATCTTCGCGTCGGCAGGCGTGCCTGGCGGGACCACTCCGCCGGTCGCGTAGCACTCGCAGTAGTCGCGCGTGGCGCCGCCCAGGAGCTCGTGCACCGGGAGCGAGAGCGCCTTGCCCTTGATGTCCCAGAGGGCCATGTCGAGCGCGCCGAGCGCGTGGGCCTTCTCGCGTCCGGGCGGATAGAACCAGGCGATGTAGGCCTCCTGCCAGATCGCCTCGATCCGGAACGGGTTCTTGCCGATCAGCGTGCCGGCGCACTGCTCGAGCGTGTCCCTGGCGCCGCCCTCGCCGATTCCGGTGATCCCGATGTCGGTCTCGACCGTGACCACCATGTTGCTCTGGTTGAAGAGCGGGTTGAGCTCGGGCGGCTTGTAGATCCGCACGCGCGTGATCGTCGCTCGCGGAAGATCGGCGAGTGCAGGCGCGGGACGAAGCAACGCCAGGGCTTTCGCCGCGGCCAGCGCCTGAAGGAAAGTTCGGCGTTCCATGGGACCACCTCCCGAGGCAGTTATATGTTGGGCCACCGCGCACTCCGACCCGCCGCCCCTCGATCGCAGCAGGCCTGCGCCTCGCCGCCCGTGAATGAGTGCTATCGTGCACGCTCGCGAGGGGAAAGATCATGCCCGGCACGCGCTGGAACACAGGGCCCATCATCGACATCGGTGGCGGCGGGGGACCGAGGATCCCGCCGTTCTTCCGCCTATCGGTCCTCCGCTGGGTCCTGGCCGTCGCCGCCGTGCTGCTGCTGCTGCTGACGGGCTACTACCAGGTCGAGCCCGACGAGGTGGGCGTCGTCCAGCGCTTCGGCAGGTTCGTCCGTACGTCGGACCCGGGGCCTCACCTGAAGCTGCCTTTCGGTGTCGAGACCGTGACGAAGGTCCCGGTCCAGCGCACGCTCAAGATGGAGTTCGGCTTCAGGACCACGACGCCCGGGGATCAAGTCCACCTACGCGGCCCCCTCGGCCGAGACCACGGGCGAGTCCGTGATGCTCACCGGCGACCTCAACGTGGCGGTCGTCGAGTGGATCGTGCAGTACCGCATCAAGGATCCGAAGAAGTTCCTGTTCGACGTGCGCGAGGTGCCCCGGACGTTCCGCTCCATGTCGGAGGCCGCGATGCGCCAGGTGGTCGGGGACCACAGCGTCGACGAGGTCTTGACCATCGGACGCGAGGCGGTCGCTCGCCAGGCCAAGGACGAGCTGCAGCGGCTGTGTGACCGCTACGGCATCGGCATCGTCGTCCAGCAGCTGATCCTGCAGGACGTGAACCCGCCGGACCCGGTCAGGCCGGCGTTCAACGAGGTCAACCAGGCGATCCAGGAGAAGGAGCGGTCCATCAACGAGGCCTGGGCCGACTACAACAAGGAGGTCCCGCGCGCCAAGGGCGAGGCCGACCAGGCCGTGCGCGCGGCAGAAGGCTATGCCCTCGAGCGGGTCAACAAGGCCGAGGGCGACGCCAGGCGCTTCGATGCCGTCTACGAGGAGTACAAGAAGGCCCCCGCGGTCACGCGAAAGCGCATCTACCTCGAGGCGATGGCGCAGCTGCTGCCGAAGCTGGGCCGCAAGCTGGTGCTCGACGAGAAGGCGCGGGGCATCCTGCCGCTGCTGCAGATCGAAGGCGAGCGCAAGGAGGTGAAGCCGTGAAGGTGCGGCTCGCCGTCGCCGCGGCCGTCCTGCTGGCGCTCCTGCTGCTCTTCTCGGTCTACACGGTCTCCGAGACGGAGCAGGTGATCCTGACCCAGTTCGGCAGGCCGGTGGGAGGCCTCGTCAAGGAACCGGGCCTGCACGTGAAGGTCCCGTTGATCCAGGACGTCCACCGCTTCGACAAGCGCTGGCTCGAGTTCGACGGCGATGCGCGCGAGATCACCACACGCGACAAGAAGTACATCTGGGTCGACACCTACGCGCGCTGGCGGATCGCCGATCCGCTGCGTTACTACCAGGCGGTGCGCGACGAGCGGGGGGCGCAGAGCCGGCTCGACGACATCGTGGACGGCGAAACCCGCAACGCGGTGGCCTCGTTCGACCTGATCGAGCTGGTCCGCTCCAGCAACCGCCCCTTCCAGAAGACCGAGGAGCTCGAAGGGATCGGCGCGGCCGAGGCGATGGCCGAGGTTCGCACCGGGCGCGAGAAGATCGGCATGGCGATCCTGGAGAAGGCCGCGAAGATCACGCCGGAGTTCGGGATCGAGCTCGTGGACGTGCGCTTCCGGCGCATCAACTACGTGGAGAGCGTGCAGCAGAAGGTCTTCGAGCGGATGATCTCCGAGAGGAAGAGGATCGCCGAGCGCAGCCGCTCGGAAGGCCAGGGACGCGCGGCCGAGATCCGCGGCCAGAAGGAGCGGGACATCCTGGCGGCGACGTCGGTCGGTTACAGGAGCGCTCAGGAGCTGAAGGGCGCGGCCGACGCCAAGGCGACGGCCATCTATGGCCGGGCCTACGGCAAGGACCCGGAGCTCTATCAGTTCACCAAGACCCTGGACACGCTCCTGGCCGGCCTGGACGACAAGACCTGGCTCATCCTCTCGACGGATTCCGACGTCCTCAAGTACCTGAAGGGGCCGGATCGGAAGTAGCCGGCTTCGGACTCCCCTCAGCGCCCCGTGAGCGCGCGTCCCGGATGGACGTCCCCCAGCAACCGGCCCTCGTCGAGGACGGGCACGCCGCCCACGATCACGTAGCGGAAGCCGGTGCTGGGGCGGGCCGGCTCATCGTAGGTCGCCTGGTCGGCCACGGTTTCGGGGTCGAAGACCACGAGATCCGCGTCGGCGCCCTCGCGGATCCGCCCCTTGTCTCGTGCCTGGGGCGTCGCCGCCTCGAGGCGCTGCGCCGGCATCAGCGACATCCTTCGGATCGCGTCCATCAGCGTCACGCTGCGCAGCTCGCGTACGTAGCGCTTCAGGATGCGCGAGTACGTGCCCGCGGTGCGCGGGTGGCCCTTGCCTCCGCTCACGAAGCCGTCGCTCGCGATCATCACCAGCGGATGGCGGATCACCGCGTCCACGCGCTCGTCGGGGTTGTTGTGGATCAGCACCGAGAGCGGCTGCCTCGAGGCGCGCAGCCGCTCGTAACTCTCCCGCGTCAGGGTCTCACCGGTCGAGACCAGGCGCAGGTCGGAGTAGTCGATGCGCATGCGCTCGCGCCAACCCGGGTTGAAGAACGCCGAGCTCAGCATCGTCATGCCCCAGCCGTAGGGGTACGCCTCGGTGGTCACGTCGAGGCCTCGGGCGCGCGCGCCCTCGATCATCTTCAGGCATTCCGCCACCTGCCCGAGCCCCATGCTGTTGATGTGGACGATGTGGAGCGGCGCGCCCGTCACGGCGGCCGCGGCGATCCTCGCCGACGGACTCCACGCTCGAGCCCGGCTCGCTGTAGCCCGCGGCGCGCATGTGAGGCCAGAGAGGCGTGGCGCGCTCGGCCGCCACGCGGAAGATCTCGATCATCTCCAGCCGCGATGCGCCAGGCGTGTAGTTGATGCCCACACCGATCCCCAGCGCACCCCTGGCGAGCTCGCCGCGCAGGCGCCCCTGCATGCTGCGGATCCGTTCCTCGGACGCGGCCTCGTCGGTCGCCGGCCCGGCCGCAGGCAGGATCTCGTTCCCAGTCGCGGCGGGAAGCGCTTCGCCCCAGGCAGCGACCCGCGCCCAGGGATGGCTGGCCGAGGCGCCGTAGTTCAGGAGCGCGCGGCCCTCCCGCAGCTTCAGGAACGCCTCGATCTCCGGCACCCCGATCTCGAGCTCGAGCGCCGTGGTCACGCCGTCCTGCACCTTGAGCCGGTCGTTCTCGGGGTTCTGGCCGTGCTGGTGCAGATCGATGAAGCCGGGAGCCACGACGAGGCCCTTGGCGTCGATCTGGCGGCGGCCTGCGAGAGGGCTCTCCGAGACGCGCGCGATGCGTCCGCCCGTGATCCCGACGTCGCGCACGGCGTCCGTGCCGCTCTCGGGGTCCACGACGCGGCCGCCGTGGATCACGAGATCGAACCGTTCGTCGACGCTGTTCTGAGCGGCCAATGCCACGGCCAGCAGCCAGGGTGCGAGGAGCCGCATCTCGTCCTCCTTGCGCGACCGCCTGAGGGCGCCGCGAGCCGCGCAGTATAGCCGCTCGCTTTACACGCCTTGCATCTGGCTTGCACGGCCATGAAGACAGGAGCCCGCCTGAACACCATCTTTTGTCTGAATTCTTGAAGTTGGGGCATCGGGAGGATTCCGATGGGTGTCGTGACGCGACGTCGCATCCGCAGGGTGCTGCGGCGGCTCACCCTGGACGAGCGCCAGGCGCAGCTCGTGCGCCTGCTGCTCCGGGAGGACAGGCGGCAGCGAGGGGCCGTCGCCACGCAGCTCGAGCGTTGCCGCGCCGAGCTGAGCGAGGCGCTGCATCCGCCGACGCCGGACTCCGCCGCGGTGCTCGACCTGAGCCTGCGCGAGCGGCGGCTGCTGGACCAGGAGCAGATGATGTCCGCGTTCCTGGAGGGGCGCATCGCCGCGATCCTGGGCCCGGAGCAGGCCGTGGAGCTGCGCAGCCTCGTCCCGGTCACGGGCGCCAACGTCGGCTGGCGCTCGATCCCCCAGCCCTTGCGCTCGCTCGCCGCGTCCTAGGCCGCGGCGAGCGGCGCTCAGAAGCTCGGGACGCGCACGCGCCAGACCGAATAGCCGCCGGCCTCTCGGGTGCGGGCGGGGCGGTCGCCACGGCGTCTTTATACAATGAGGACCATGCCCACCTCCGCCCGCCTCTTCCGCTGGAACGACATCCCCAGGGAGCGCCTCAACGACAAACTCGACCGGCGCATGGTGACGGGCGAGCGGATCATGCTCACGCACGTCTACCTGAAGAAGGACTGCCTGGTCCCGCTCCACCATCACGAGAACGAGCAGTTCAGCTACATCCTCGAGGGCGCGCTCCGCTTCTGGCTGGGCGCCGACGAGAAGGAGGAACTCGTGGTGCGCGCGGGCGAGGTGCTGACGATCCCCTCGAACCTGCCGCACAAGGCTCTGGCGCTCGAGGACTCGTTGAGTGTCGACGTCTTCTGCCCGCCGCGCCAGGACTGGCTCGACGGAACGGACGCGTACCTGCGCCAAGCAGGGGGGTCTGGGGGGACGGCTTAGGAGTCCCCCGGTTCGCCGCGCCGCGCCGCGCTTCCTTCCGTGTCCTCGCTAGTTCCTCGCGCGCCGTCTCTTCGCCGTGAGCAGCACCGCGATCTCGTCCGGCCGCGGGTTCACGAAGTCGAGGCGGATGCGCCCGTCCTCCGTCTCCGACACCGTGGCCGGGATGGAGCAGTTCGTCAGCGCATAGCCCAAAGGCAGCACGACGGCGTTGAGCGGGCGGCCGAAGCTGCGGTCGAAGACGAGCTCGTCGCCGTCCAGCCGATAGCGCGCGGCGTCCTCGTAGGTCTCGGAGATCCGCAGCCGCAGCGTTTGCCCGGGGCCGACCTTCGGAAAGCGGATCACGACCACCTCGCTGTCGGGGCGCACCGGCTCGCCGGTGTCGAGGCCGGCCTTGCGGATCGCGTCGCCCTTGAGCGTCTCGACCGGCAGCGGCTCGCCGGTGTCGAGAACGACCGCCTTCGGGTCCTGTACCGTGCTGCCGGCGCGCACGACGTTCAGGTAGTGATCCGCCCCCTCGGTCTCGGTCACGTCGTGGTAGAGCTCGAACGCGTGCGTTTCGGGCGGCTTCAGGAAGTAGACGATCTCGCGGTCCTGGTGGGCGCGCTCGGCGAGCCGGGCCGCGCGCTCGCTCTGGGCGAGAAGCGGCGCGGCGCCGAGCAGCAGCGCTCCCACGACGCGCGCTCTCACGGCAGCTTCCTGCCCTTCACCACGACCGACGCCGCGTCCGGCCCGGCGTTCACGAAGCTCACCTTGAGGCGGCCGTCCGGTTCCTCCAGCACCTGCGCGGGCACGTTGCACGCCACGAGCTCGTAGCCCTTCGGCAGCACCACCGCGTTGCGGCGCACGCCGAGCGAGCGCGCGAACACGACGCGCTCGCCCTCGCTGAAGTAGCTCTTGGGGTCGCGGTAGGTCTTGTCGATCCGAATCCGCAGCTCGCCGCCCTGCGGCACCGGCCGCGGCAGCTCGACCCGGATGTAGCGCGTGTCGAGGTCGGCATCCTTCTCGCCGCCTGCGCGCGCGGCGGCGCCGTCGACGATCTCGAAGCGCAGCGGCTTGCCGCTCGCGCGATCGTGGACCGCCTCGTCGCTCGCCTCGCTTCCCTTGCGGATCGGGTTGAAGTAGTAGAGCGCGCCAGGCCTCGTCGCCGTCACCTCGTAGACGATCCGGAACTGCGCCGTCTCGGGCGCGAGCAGCTCGTAGCGCGTGTAGTCGTCGGAATCGGGCAGCTGGGCGAGGGCGGCGGGGACGAGCGCCAGCCCCCCCCCGACGAGCAGCCACGCGTGACGCATCTCAGATCCCCCCCTCGCGGCTGCCGAGCGATCCCATGCTAGACCAGAGGACGACCGCGTAGCTGGCCGGCACCAGCAGCAGGCCGGCGGCCCAGAGGAGCGCCGTCGCCCAGTCCGGGAGCGGTCCCTGCCGCAGGATCCACGCGGAGGCAAGGAGGGCGGCGAGCCAGTAGACGCCCAGCACGAGCCAGGTGCCGACGCCGTGCTGGCGCGCGTCGGCGTCCTGCTGTTGCCGCACGCGCCGCATCAGCTCGCGCGAGAAGTCCTCCGGGAGGCGTGGCCGAGGGCGATCGGCCAGCAGCCGCCTGAGCGCGTCTTCGTTCTCGATCGCCATCACGCGACTCCTTCGATCCCCATGGCCCGCGCCCGCTTCCGCAGGCGCACGCGGGCGCGCGAGAGGTAGGACTTCACCGTCCCCGCAGGCGCCCCGATCAGCTCGGCGATCTCCTCGACGCCGGCGTCGAGCCAGTAGTGCAGGTACACCACCGTGCGGTAGAGCTCGGGCAGTTGCTCGAGCAGCCGCGCCACCTGCGCCCGGCGCTCGCGCTCGGCCGCCGCCTCGTGAGGACCGGAGGCGGACGCCCGCGCCTCGAGCTCCGCGACCGGGACGTGAGGCAGCCGCAGCCGCGCGCGCCGGCGGTGCTGCAGCGTGTAGTTGTAGGCGAGGCGGTAGAGCCAGCTCGAGAAGCGCGCCTCGGCGCGAAAGCTCGAGAGCCGCTGGTGCGCGCGAAGGAAGACCTCCTGCGTCACTTCCTGGGCGTCCCTGTCCGCGAACGGACCGAGCAGTCCCGCCACCAGCCGGAAGACGCGCGCCTGGTGCCGCTCGACCAGCACGCGGAAGATCTCCGGGTCGCGGTCCCGGAGATACTCCGCGACGGCGGGCTCATCCTCCACAAGGTGCGATCAGCGTGGCTGGCCCGGCCGCGTCAGCGCGTAGTGGAAGATCAAACCCACACCGAAGAACAGCGGGATCAGGCCGAAGGACCAGACCCGGTAGTGCTCGGGCTCCTGCGACAGCGCGAGCGCCGCCGAGAGCCCGATCCCGAACATCACGAAGACCGCGCCCAGACCGAGCGGCCAGCGCGGGTTGATCCGGATCGAGCCGATCACCTCGGCCACCAGGCCCGGCCGCGACGGCGGGTCGTCCGCCGGCAGCTCGGGCAACGGGATGCCCTTCTCCATCGCCATCATTCTCTCCTTGTGCTGCAGCTCGAGCCGGCGCTGGCGCCGCGAGCTCCTCATGTGCCAGGCCACGAGCAGGAGGATCACCCACCCGAACACCCAGAAGAGCGTGAAGATCATCATGTCCATGGCGTCCTCCCTCGCGGACCGTCGCCGTCCGTAAGACGAGTCGGGGGACCCGTTCGGTTGCAGGCCGGAGGAGACGGTACGCCGGCTGCGAGCGACGTGGTATGAACGAGGCGTTCGGGGAGGCGACCGTGAGCAAGTGGCTGGGACTCCTGGC
Source organism: uncultured Acidobacteriota bacterium (assembly GCA_963740655.1). GTDB lineage: Bacteria > Acidobacteriota > Vicinamibacteria > Fen-336 > Fen-336 > DATBSL01. Next base: position 139,035 of record CAVUFF010000003.1, on the reverse strand, counting down.
TCTCGCGCTGGCTTCCGGCCTCTCCCCGGATGGACGTGCCGAGACGGCTTGCGAGGGCCTGAAGTCCCTGGCGATCGCGGGAATGGCCGTGAGCGCCGCCGAGTCCGTCGCGAGCGGGGCGTTCACGCCACCTTCCAACCTGCCGCCGTTCCTGGTCGGGGACGCTTCCACCTACGAGGCCCTGCCCGCCTTCTGTCGCGTCCAGCTCACGGCCCGGCCGAGCGAGGACTCGGACATCCGGATCGAGGTCTGGCTGCCGGCCGCGGACTGGAACGGCCGATTCCGTGGAGTGGGAAACGGCGGTTTCGCGGGACAGATCGCCTACCGTGGGCTGGCGAGCGCGCTCGGGCAGGGCTATGCGACGGCTGCCACCGACACCGGTCACTCCGCGTCGTTCATCGACGCCGGATGGGCTCTCGGTCACCCCGAGAAGGTCGCGGACTTCGGCTACCGAGCGATCCACGAGATGGCGCGAGCCGCCAAGGCCGCGGTCCAAGCGTTCTACGGCAAGGGGCCGGCGCATTCGTACTTCGCGAGCTGCTCGAACGGCGGACGCCAGGCGTTGATGGAGGCGCTGCGCTTCCCCGAGGACTTCGACGGGCTCCTGGCCGGAGCGCCGGCGAACGCGTGGACGCGTCTGCTCACGAGTGCCGTCTTCGACGCGCAGGTCACGACCGGCGACGCGGCCAGCTACATCCCAAAGAGCAAGCTCCCGGCGGTCGCGCGCGCGGTCGAGGCCGCCTGCGACGCAGAGGACGGAGTGCGCGACGGCATCCTGGCGGACCCGCGCTCGTGCCGCTTCGACCCGTCGACGCTCCTCTGCCAGAAGGGCGATGCGCCGAGCTGCCTCACGGTCTCCCAGGCGAAGGCGCTCGCGAGCCTCTACGCCGGCGCCCGCGACGCGAAGGGGCAGGCAATCTTTCCCGGCTTCCTCCCCGGCGCCGAGGAGGGAGACGGGGGCTGGAGCGAGTGGATCACGGGCACGGCGCCGGGCACGAGCCTGCTGTTCGGCTTCGCCAACGGCTTCTTCGCCAACATGGTGTACGAGGACCGCGACTGGAGCTACAGGACCGCGAGCCTCGGCTCGGCCCTCGCGAGGGCCGTCGAGAGGACCGGCCGCGTGCTCGACGCCGTCGACCCGGACCTCGGCCAGTTCGAAGCGCGCGGCGGCAAGCTGATCCTGTACCACGGCTGGAACGACCCGGCCATCTCGGCCCTCAACAGCGTCGACTACTACGAGAGCGTCGTGAGCGCGATGGGACGGGATCGAGCCGCCGGGTTCCTGCGCCTCTACCTGCTCCCGGGCGTGCAGCACTGCGGCGACGGCCCGGGCCCGAGCTCCTTCGACCCGCAGGCCACGGATCCCCGCCGCGACTCGTTCCTCGCCCTGCGGAGCTGGGTGGAAAGCGGCTCCGCGCCAGCCGCGATCGTCGCGACGAAGTACGAGGACGATCCGGAAGAGGCACCCGGGCGCGGCAAGCCGGGGATGACGCGGCCGCTCTGTCCCTATCCCGAGCTTGCGGTGTACCGAGGCCAGGGCGACACGAACGACGCCCTGAGCTTCGAGTGCGCGGCGAGGTGACGCGCGTCAGGGCTTGCTGGCGGCCTTCGCGGCGGGGGCCGCTGCCGGCTTGCCGATCGCGAACACGCTCTGCATGCCGCGCACGTACAGCACGCCCTCGCTGAGCGCCGGCGTCGCCATCAGCACCTCGCCGATCGGGTTGCGCGCGAGCAGCTGGAACTCGGTGCCGGCCTTCACCACGTTGACCTCGCCGTCCTCCATCGACAGGTAGATCTTGCCGTCGGCCGCCACCGGCGAGGCGCTGTAGGCCCCGCCCTGCTCGCCGATCCGCTGCTGGTAGAGCTGCTGGCCCGTCTTCGCGTCCCAGCAGGTGAAGACGCCGTTGTTCGAGATCGCGTAGAGCTGGTCGCCGTAGACGACGGGCGTCGGCGTGTAGGGGCCGCCCTTCTTCTTGCTCCAGGCGACGAACTCGCTCGAGTCCTTGCCCTCGGGCAGCGTCAGGTCGCCCGCGCCCCCGAGGCGGATGGCGTAGATCGGCTGGATCCCGCGGTAGCCGTTCGTCACGTACACGAGCCCGTGCGCGACGATCGGCGTCGGCGTCGTGACTTCGGAGTTCGGCCCGAGCCGCCACAGCTCCTTGCCGGTCGCCGGGTCGTAGCCGCGGATGAACTTCGTCGCGTGGGTCACGAGCTCGGCCTTGCCAGAGGTCTCGGCGACCGTCGGCGTCGGCCAGGACGGGATCTCGTCGCGCTCGGTGCGCCACACCGCCTCGCCGTCCTTCGCGCGGAAGGCCGCGACGAACGAGCCCTTCTGGATGTCGCACTGCACGATCACGAGGTCGTGCCACAGGATCGGCGAGCTGCCGACGCCCCACTCGTAGTCGGGGTCGTAGAACCAGCCCGCGTTCAGCACGCCGAGGTCGCGCTTCCAGAGCAGATTGCCGTCCATGTCGTAGGCGTAAAGGCCTTCTGACCCGAAGTGCGCGACCACGATCTTCCCGTCCGTGGCGGGAGTCGCCGAGGCCTGGCTCGACTTCGGGTGGCGCTTCGTCTTCGGCACGCCCTCGTGGGCGACCTTCTCCCAGAGCACTTTGCCCGTCTTCTTGTCGAGGCAGAGCAGCCGCCAGGAGTGCGGCGTCATGTCCTTCGACGGCTCGACGTCGCCGAAGAGGCCGTGCCGGAAGACCGCGTTCGGGTCGCTGCTGACCGCCGTCGTGACGAACAGCTTGTCGCCCCACACGATCGGGCTCGAGACGGCGAGGCCGGGAATCGGGGTCTTCCACAGCACGCCTTCGCCCTTCGTCGCGTCCCACTTCTCGGGGGCGGCGAAGCCGTCCGAGACGCCGGATGCGACCGGGCCGCGGAAGGACGGCCAGTCGACACCCGGCCGCGGGCTCTCGGCCAGGGCGAGCGTCGGGACGAGGCAGGCGAGCGCCGTCGCGGCGCGGGTGGCGAGCCTCATGGCTTCTCCTTGGGCGTGTCCTTGGGCGGATCGATCGCCCGGCGCTTGTAGCTCACCTGGCGGTCGCCGAAGTCGAGCACGAAGCCGCTCGGCTGGCCGTCCGCGAGCGTGAACCGGAAATGCGGCTTGGGCCGCGTCAGCGGGCGGAAGGTGGCGGCGTCCTCGGCGCCGAGCACGACCCCCTGCGGAGTGCAGTTCAGGCAGACGAGCTTCGCCTCGCGCACGTCGAAGCGCAGCTCGTTGCCGCTGTCGGCGGCGTAGCTGCCGGCGTAGCGGCCGAGCGTCGCGGCGTCGATCGGGAATTCGGGTGGCTTGGCCGGCGTAGCGCCCGCCTTGCGCAGCTGCTCGGCGACCGTGTCGTTCTTCGCCTCGGTCGCGGACGCCAGGGCGCCCGAGAGGTCGTCGGCGCCGAGCTTGACCTTCTCGAGCACGAGGCCGACGAGCTCCGGGCTTCCCTTGTCGATCGCCTCCTCGAGCAGCTCGGGGCGCGCCGCGGCGCCCTTGTCGATCAGCAGCCGGGCCGTAGCGACGTTGCCCTTGTCGAAGGCCCACGAGAGCGGCGTCGCGCCGTAGAAGGAGTCCTTCTTGTTGGGGTCGGCGCCGCGGTCGAGCAGCAGCTTCACGACCTCCACGCTGTCGCGGCCGGCCGCGAAGGACAGCGCCGTCCGGTCGTAGCGGAAGAGCGTGTCGACCGGGATGCCCGCGTCGAGCGCCGCGCGCACGCCGGCGAGGTCGCCCTTCCGGACGGCCTCGAGCAGGTCGTCGGGCGTCGCGGCGGCCGCAGGCGCCGCGAGCGCGAGCAGGAGGACGAGCGCCGCGCCGCTCACGGCGTCCCGATCGCGAACAGGTGATGCTCGCCGCGGATGTAGATCCTGCCGCCGGCGACGGCGGGCGAGGCGGCGATCGGCTCGCCGAGCGGGTTGCTGCGCACCACCTGGTGCGTCGGCCCCGCCTTCAGCACGATCGTGTCGCCGTCGAGACTCGACAGCAGCACGTGGCCGGCGACCGCGACGGGCGAGGCCATGAAGCTCGCTCCGGTCGGCGGCCGCCCGCCCTCGTAGTGGACCTTGCCCGTCCTGGCGTCGAGGCAGGTGACGAGTCCCTTGTCGGTGACGAGGTAGAGCAGCCCGTCCACGAGGATCGGCGACGGCACGTAGGCCGTGCCCTTGTCATAGCGCCAGAGCACGCGGTCGCTCGCGTCGCCCGTGCCGCCCGGGCGCATCGCGAAGGCGATCTTGGTGGGATAGCCGGCCGACAGCACCACGACGTCGTTCCCGGCCACGGGCGAGGGCACCGCGTTGCTCTCGAGGCCCTTTGTCCGCCACAGCTCCTTGCCGGTCGCCGGGTCGTAGCCGACGATCGCCTGGTTGCCGGCGGTGACGAGCTCACGCCGGCCGCCGCTCGTCACGAGGATCGGCGTCGCCCAGCTCACCTCGACGCTGCGGGCGGTGCGCCAGGCCTCCTTGCCGGTCTTGCGGTCGAGCCCGACGATGAAGGACTTCTCGCCGTTGTCCTCGTCGCACTGCAAGATCACGAGCTTCTCGTAGAGCACGGGCGACGTCCCGACGCCCACTCCAAAGCTCGCGATCCCCCCCGTCTTCCAGCTCCACTTCAGCTCGCCCTTGAAGTCGTAGACGTAGAGGCCTTCCGAGCCGAAGTAGGCGTAGACGAGCGCGCCGTCGGTGACGGGCGTGGGCGAGGCGAAGCTGCCGCGCTTGTGGCGCGTGTCGTAGGGCGTGCCTTCCCAGGCGGTCTTCTGCCACAGGATCTTTCCGCTCTTCGCGTCGAGCGCGAGCACCTCGAGCGTCTGCATGCGGTCGGCCCCGACGCCGTCGGGATGCTGGAAGTCCTGGCCCTCCATGAGGTGCCGCACCGGCTTCGCGCCCGGCACGACCTCGCCCTCGATCGCGGTCGTCAGGAAGATGCGGTCGCCCCAGACGACGGGGGAGGAGTGACCGCGGCCGGGGATCTCCGCCGACCAGAGCACGTTCTTGGTCGGGCTCCACTCGAGCGGCACGTTCGGGTCCGACGCGATGCCGAGCCCGTCGGGGCCGCGCCACTGCGCCCAGTGGGGCGGCGCGGCGAGGAGCGGCGTCGCCGCGAGGACGAGCCCGGCGGCGAGCGGACCGAGCCGGCCGAGTCGGCCGGGGAGGAGGAGAGCACGCATCAGGAAACCTCCGTGCAACTGCTTGGATGCGTTACTTGTCGGAAGAGAAGCGGAACATGATAGCACCCGCTCGCTTGACGCTACCGGAAGCTGGTGCTTAGATCGCCGGAGGGTGCGTTCGTCGCACATTGGCTCTGGCAACCCCAAAGGATCACAGGACATGAGGAGAGTCGTCGCTTCGATCGCACTGGCCGCGGCCGCCGCGCTGCCGGCCACTGCAGCCGATTGGCCCGAGTGGCGCGGGCCGAACCGTGACGGCGTGTCCACCGAGACGGGTCTCCCGACCAAGTGGGCCCCGACCGGCGAGGGCCTCGCCTGGAAGGCGCCCTACGGAGCGCGCGCGACGCCGGCGGTCTTCGGCAACCGGCTCTACCTCTTCGACGGCAGCGCCGACCCCGCGAAGGAGCGCGAGAAGGTCCAGGAGCGGCTCCTGTGTCTCGACGCCGACACCGGCAAGCTCGTCTGGGAGAAGCGCTTCAACGTCTTCCACTCGGACGCGCCGGCGCACCGCGTCGCCTGGGCCTCGCCGAGCGTCGACCCCGCGACCGGCAACGTCTACGTGTTCGGCGTCAACGAGCACCTGCACGCGCTCGACCCGACGGGCAAGCTGCTCTGGGAGCGCCAGCTCACCGAGGAGTTCGGCGCCATCTCGACCCACGGCGCACGCACGGTCTCGCCCGTGATCGAGGGCGACCTCGTGATCGTCAGCACGCTGAGCTCGGGCTGGGGCGACCAGGCACGCGGCATGAACCGCTACTTCGCATTCGACAAGAAGGACGGCTCGGTCGTCTGGATCAGCTCGCCGCAGCCGAAGCACTACGACACGAACTACTCGACGCCGACCGTGCTCACGGTCGATGGCCGGCGCCTGCTCGTGGTCGGCGGCAGCGACGGTACGTTCTACGGGCTCGAGGCCACCACCGGACGTTCGATCTGGCAGCTCGAGGTGAGCAAACGCGCGATCCTGACGAGCGCGGCCTATCGCGGCACGACGCTCTACCTCACCCACAGCGAGGAGAACCTCGACACGAGCGAGATGGGAATGGTGGGTGCGCTCGACGCGGCCGTCTCCGGCAAGATCACGCCCGACAAGCTCGCCTGGCGCAGCTTCGGTATCCAGGGCGGCTTCGCCTCTCCCGTCGCCGACGCCGAGCGGCTCTACGTGATGGACAACGGGGCCGTCTTGATGGCGTTCGACCTGAAGACCGGCAAGAAGGTCTGGGAGAAGGCGCTCGGCACGATCCAGAAGGGCTCGCCGGTGCTCGCCGACGGCAAGCTCTACACGGGCACCGAGAACGGCAAGTTCTACGTCATCAAGCCGACGGCGAGCGGCCCCGAGATCCTGAGCGAGGTCCAGCTCGGGACCGAGGCGGTGCCGGAAGCGATCATCGCGTCTCCCGCGGTGGCGCGCGGCCGCGTGTACGTCGCCTCGATGGACGCGCTCTATGCGATCGGGCCGAAGGGCGCTCCGAAGGCGGCGGCGCGCTCCGTGGCCGTCACGGCCAGGCCGGCGGGCGACAACGGCGCCGCCGGTGCCCCCGCCGTCGCCCAGCTCGTGCCCTTCGAGGTGTTGGTGAAGCCGGGCGAGGCGGTTCACTACCGCGTCCGCCTGTTCGACGACAAGGGGCGCTTCGTGCGCGAGGAGCCCTCGGCGACGTTCACGCTCGAGGGCCTGAAGGGGGCCTTTGCCGGCGAGGCCTTCACGCCAGCGGCGGACGCCGGCTGGCAGGCGGGCGTCGTCAAGGCGACCGCCGGCGCGCTCACCGCCACGGCGCGCGTGCGCGTGGCGCCGGCGCTGCCGTGGAGCTTCGACTTCGAGGGCGGGACGGGCGAGGCGCCGCCATCCTACTGGATCAACTCCACCGGCAAGTTCTACGTGCGCGAGCACGCCGGCACGCGCGCGCTCATGAAGCGCAACGACGTCCAGCTCACCAAGCGCGGCCGACTCTTCTTCGGGCCCGACGACGCGTCCGACTACACCGTCGAGGCCGACGTGCTCGCCACCGAGCAGCACCGCCACATGGGCGACGGCGGCGTGATCGCGCAGCGTTACGCTCTCGTGCTGTTCGGCAACGCGCAGAAGCTCGAGCTGCATCCGTGGCAGGCCAACCCCGCGCGCACCGTCGAGGCCAAGTTCCAGTGGAAGCCCGAGACCTGGTACCGCGTCAAGCTGCGCGTCGAGAACCGCAAGGACGGCACGACGGCGCTCCACGGCAAGGCCTGGCCGGTCGCCGACGCCGAGCCGGCGGCGTGGACGATCGAGCACGTGGACGCGATGCCGCACCGGCAGGGTGCCGCCGGCATCTACGCCGACGCGGCCGCCGAGATCTACTTCGACAACGTCAAGGTCACCGCGAACCAGTGAGGAGGATGCTACCCGTGTCCGTCAGGCGCTTTGGCCTCTTTTACCTGGCCGTCGTGCTCGTGGGCGGCCTCGCGCTCACGCCGCGCACTCGCGCGGCCGGCGCGACCGGCGACTGGCCCATGTGGGGCGGCACGCAGGTCCGCAACATGGTCTCCGACATGCACGGGCTGCCGGTGAGCTGGGACATCCAGACGAAGAAGAACGTCAAGCTGGATGGCGACGCTCGGCTCGCAGAGCTACGGCAACCCGGTCGTGGCCGGCGGCAAGGTGTTCCTGGGCACGAACAACGAGGGCCTGCGCGACCCGAAGCAGCCCGGCGACCGCGGCGTGCTGATGGCCTTCAGCGAGAAGGACGGCGCGTTCCTGTGGCAGATCACGCACGAGAAGCTGCCGGGCGGGCGCGCGAACGACTGGCCCTACCAGGGCATCGCGAGCTCGCCGCTCGTCGAGGGCGACCGGCTGTATTACGTCTCGAACCGCTGCGAGCTCATGTGCCTCGACACCGAGGGTTTCCGCGACGGCGAGAACGACGGACCCTACAAGGACGAGAAGCTCACCGGCCAGACCGACGGCGACATCGTCTGGAAGCTCGACATGATGGACGAGCTCGGCGTCTCGCCGCACAACATGTCGAACTCCTCGCCCGTCTCGTGGGGCGACCTGCTCTTCGTCGGCACCAGCAACGGCCAGGACGAGAGCCACGTCAACATCCCCATCGCCGCGCGCGCCCGCGATCATCGCGGTCGACAAGAAGACGGGCAAGGTCGCTCTGGGACGACAACTCGCCGGGCGACCGCATCCTGCACGGGCAGTGGGCGGCCATGGCGGTCGCCGAAATCGGCGGCGTCGTGCAGGTGATCCACCCGCAGGGCGACGGCTGGGTGCGCGGCTTCGACGCCAAGACCGGCAAGAAGCTCTGGGAGTTCGACGCCAACCCGAAGGATTCGGTCTGGCCCAAGAACCGCAACGAGCTGATCGCGACGCCGGTCGTCTACGACGGCCTCGTCTACCTCGCCAACGGGCAGGACCCCGAGCACGGCGAGGGCGTCGGCCACCTCTACGCGATCGATGCCAGCAAGCGCGGCGACATCACGCAGAGCGGCAAGGTCTGGCAGTTCGACAAGATCCGGCGCACGATCTCGACCGCGGCGATCAAGGACGGCATCGTGTACATCGCCGACTTCAGCGGCTTCCTGCACGCGCTCGACGCCAAGACCGGCGCCGAGTACTGGACCCACGACATGCTGGCCGCGGTGTGGGCCTCGCCGGTCGTGATCGATGGCAAGGTCTACCTGGGCGACGAGGACGGCGACGTGGTGGTGCTCGCCGCCGGCAAGGAGAAGAAAGTCCTGGCCGAGAACATGCTCGGCAGCTCGGTCTACTCGAGCGCGGTGCCCGCGAACGGCGCGCTCTTCCTGATGAACCGCAACCAGCTCTGGGCGCTGGCCGAGGGGGGCGCGGGGCCGACCGGCCCGTGAAGCCTTTCGAGCTCGCGAGCCCGACCCGGCTCGTGTTCGGGCCGGGCACGCTCGGGCGCCTCGGCGAGCTCGCGCGCGAGCTGGGCTTGCGCCGCGCGCTCGTGGTCTCCGACCCGGGCGTCGTGGCGGCGGGCTTCGCGGCGCGGGCAAGCACGTCGCTCGAGACGGCGGGCGTCGCCGTCTCGATCTTCTCCGGCTTCGACCACGACCCGACCGCGGCGATGGCGGACGCGGGGGCCCGCGCGGCGCGCGCCGCGGGCGTCGACTCGCTGGTCGGGCTGGGCGGCGGCAGCTCGATGGACTGCGCCAAGAGCATCGGCTTCCTGCTCGCGAACGGCGGCCGCATGCCCGACTACCAGGGCTTTGGCAAGGCGAAGGCGCCGCTGCCGCCGATGATCGGCGTGCCGACCACGGCGGGCACCGGCAGCGAGGCGCAGGCGTACGCGCTCGTCTCGGACGACGCGACGCACGAGAAGATGGCCTGCGGCGATCCCACCGCGGCCTTCCGCATCGCGATCCTCGACCCGGAGCTGCTGCTGTCGCTGCCGCGCGCGGTCACCGCGGCGACCGGTTACGACGCGATCGCGCACGCGGTCGAGACCTGGGTCACGACCGCCCGCACGCCGGCCTCCGACCTCTTCGCGCGCGAGGCCTTCCGCCTGCTGGAGACCGGCTACGAGCGCGTGCTCGCGGCGCCCAGCGACCTGGAGGCGCGCGCCGCCACCCTGCTCGGCGCGCACTGGGCCGGCGCAGCGATCTCGGCCTCGATGCTCGGCGCCACGCACGCCTGCGCCAACCCGCTCACGGCGCGCTACGGCACCACGCACGGCGTCGCGATCGCGCTGCTGCTGCCGCACGTAGTGCGCTGGAACGGCGGTGTCGCCGGCGCGCGCTACGCCGAGCTGCTCGCGGCGACCGGACGCTTCGCCCGCGCGGAAGACGCGGCCGAAGCGCTCGCGGCCCGGCTCGAGGCGCTCGCCGTCGCGGGCGGCCTGCCGCGTGGGCTGCGCGGCGCCGGAATCCCGGAGGCGGACCTCGAGTCGCTCGCCGACGAGGCCGCGCAGCAGTGGACCGGCCGCTACAACCCGCGTCCGCTCGACGCGGGCGGCGCGCGCGAGCTCTACCGTGCCGCGTTCGCCTGAGACGCGCCGCGTCTTCCTGCGCCGGGCGGGCGTGGGCGCCGCCGCGACCCTGCTCGCCCCGCGCCGCGCGCGCGCCGGCGCGCCGGCCGTGGCCCCCGCCGACGCCTGGCCGCAGTTTCGCGGCACGCCGACCTTGTCGGGCCTCTCGGCCACGACGCTTCCCGACAAGCTGAGCGTCGCGTGGCAGTGGGAGGCGGGCGACGCGATCGAGTCCTCGGCGGCGATCGCGGGTGGAGTCGTCTACGTCGGCACGCGCGCCGGCGAGCTGGTGGCGCTCGAGCTCGCGTCGGGAAAGCCCGCCTGGCGCTACAAGGTGACGGGCGACGGCGTCGGCGAGTCGTCGCCCTGCGTGGCGGGGGGCGCCGTCTTCGTGGGCGACCTCGGCGGTCAGGTGCACGCGGTGGACGCTGCCACCGGCAAGGCGCTCTGGACGCACAGGACGGCCCAGGAGGTGAAGTCCTCGCCGGTGCTCGTGGGAGACCGCGTGCTGGTGGGGTCGTACGACCAGTCGCTCTACGCGCTCGACGCGAAGAGCGGCCGCGTCGTCTGGAAGCACGAGACCGAGGGACCGGTGCACGCCACCGCCTCGGTCGCCGACGGCACCTGCTACGTCTCCGGCTGCGACGAGCTGCTGCGCGCGATCCGGGTCACCGACGGCGGCGAGCTGTTCCAGGTCTCGTCGGGCGGCTACACCGGCGCCTCCGCGGCGCTCGCGGGCGGGCGCGCTTACTACGGCAACTTCGAGAACCAGGTGCTGGCCGTGGACCTCGCCGCGCACAAGCAGGCGTGGCAATACGAGCACCCGGAGCGCAAGTTCCCGTTCTACTCCTCGGCCGCGCTGCCCGAAGGCCGTGTCGTTCTCGGCGGGCGCGACAAGCTCGTGCACTGCCTCGACGCCGAGACCGGCACCTCGCAGTGGACGTTCACGACGCGCGCGCGCGTCGACTCTTCGCCGGCGGTGGCGGGCGGCCGCGTCTACGTGGGCTCCTCCGACGGCCGGCTCTACGTGCTCGAGCTCGCGACGGGCGCGCTCGTCCAGGAGCATGCGATCGGCGCGCCGCTCACCGCCTCGCCGGCCCTCGCCGCGTCGCGGCTCGTGATCGGCTCGGAGGACGGGCTGGTCGTCTGCCTGCGCTGAACGAGGCGCTGCTCCAGCGCAACTCCGTCCGGACAGAGTAGCTTCAGGAACCACTTGAGGTTCGACGCCGTCGCTGCGGCAGGCCGCTGCGACGACACCGCAAGAGCCGTGGTACACCGTTCGAATGACGGGTACGAGCCTGGAGTAGGATGCGGCCCGACCGGAGGACGCCCATGCCGAGAGCCACGATCGCTGCCTTCACCGGCGGAGGCCTGCTGTTCTTCGCCACCGCGCTCGCTGCCGCGCCGGACCCGGCCCTGGCCGCCAAGCTCGCCGCGTTCGACGCGGCGATGCCGAAGATCGTCAAGGACTGGAACTGCCCCGGCATCGGAGTCGGCATCGTCGTGAAGGGCGAGCTCGTGTTCGCGAAGGGCTACGGCTACCGCGACTACGGCCGGAAGCTGCCCTTCACGGCGAAGACGACCGCGCCGATCGCCTCCAACACCAAGCTCTTCACCGCGGTCGCCGCGGGTCTCCTGGTCGAGGACGGCAAGCTCGACTGGGACAAGCCGGTGCGGCAGTTCGTGCCGAGCATCCGCTTCTACAATGACGCGCTCGACGACACGGTCTCGATCCGGGACATGCTCTCGCACCGGACCGGCATCACGCGCCACGACACGATCTGGTACAAGTCGGACTTCACGCGGCAGGAGCTCTTCGAGAGGCTGCGCTACCTCGAGCCGACGCAGCCACCGCGCACGCTCTTCCTCTACAACAACATGATGTACGCGGGTGCCGGCCGCGTGGTCGAGCTTCTGTCCGGCAAGAGCTGGGAAGACTTCGTGCGCGAGCGGATCTTCACGCCGCTCGGGATGACGAGCTCCACCTTCTCGATCGACGACATGGTGAAGCAGCCGGAGCACGGCGTGCCGTTCACGGAGCGGCGGGACAGCTTCGAGCTCTACGAGATTCCCTACTACCGCGAGGCGGCGGGCATCGGCCCCGCCGGCGCCATCAACTCGAGCCTCGAGGACATGTCGCGCTGGCTCGCGGCGCTCATGAGCGAGGGCCGGCTCGACGGCAAGCAGGTGCTTCCCGCGGGCGTGCTCAAGGCGACGCTCGCGCCGGCGATCGCGCTCGCAAACACCCAGCTCGAGACGCGCGGGTACGGCGAGCTCCTGAACCCGGCCTACGGCACCGGCCGCTGGACGGCGTCCTACCGCGGCCACCTGATCGCCTACCACGGCGGCGACATCAACGGCTTCCACTCGCAGGTCTCGATGCTGCCGACCGACGGCATCGGCGTGGTGGTGCTCGTGATCGGCGACCACTGCGCGCCGCTCTACAACTACGTCTCCTACAACGTGTACGAGCGGCTGCTCGGGCTCTCGGAGACGCCGTGGAGCGCGCGCGGGCTCGAGATCCGGCTGAAGGGCAAGGAGGCCGGCAAGCAGGCGCGCGCGAAGGCGGGGGCGGGGCGCGTCGAGGGCACGAAACCGTCGCACCCGCTCGACGACTACACGGGCGAATTCGAGCACCCGGCGTACGGCATGCTGACGGTCACGCGCAACGGCGAGGAGCTCGGCTTCGACTTCCACAAGATCCGCCTGCCGCTGCGCCACTTCCACTACGACCGCTTCGACACCCCTGACGACGAGCAGGACGGCCAGTGGTCGGTCAACTTCGAGACGAGCGCGCTCGGCGAGATCGACAAGGCGCAGATGTCGCTCGACGAGGCCGAGGCCCTGTTCGTGCGGCGCGTGCCGGCCGTGCTCCGCTCGCTCGAGACGCTGCGCCAGTACGCCGGCCGCTACGAGACGCCGACGGGCGCGAAGATCGAGGTCGTGCTGAAGCAGGACGGCACGCTCGGCATCGCCGCGCCTGGCCAGCCGTTCCGCGCGCTGGTGCCGTGGAAGCCACAGCGTTTCCGCGTGAAGGAATTCTCGGACGTGGTGATCACGTTCGTGGTCGAGGACGGCAAGGTCAAGGCGATGACGCAGACCGACCCGTCGGGGGAGTTCCGCTTCCCACGCCAGTAGCGGGTCGCCGGCCGGAGCAGGGCGACAAGGAGCCGGAGCAGGGCAGCAAGAAGGAGGACCGATGCGACTGAAAGCCGCAGCCCAAGGCCTGGCCGCGCTCGCGGCGCTCGTGCTCATGGCGCCACCCGCCGTCCGCGCGCAGGGAGCCGGGATCCCCACGCTCGAGCTCGCGCGGCTCAAGCAGGGCGTGAGGAGCCGGCGCGTGAGCAGCTACGACACCACGGGCGGCAACCGCGACCACCTCGCGGGCATCGCGCCCGGCCAGCGCGCCACGCTGTTCGACGTCAAGGGCGCGGGCGTCATCGACCACATCTGGATCACGATCGCCCCGCCGCCGCCCGCGCTCAGCCGCCACGACCTGATCCTGCGCATGTACTGGGACGGCGAGACGAGCCCGAGCGTCGAGGCGCCGGTGGGCGACTTCTTCGGCCAGGGCTGGGACGAGAGCTATCCCTTCGCCGCGCTGCCGCTCGCCGCGGGACCGCGCGAGGGGCGCGCGATGGTCAGCTACTTCCCGATGCCGTTCGCGAGCGGCGCGCGGATCGAGATCGAGAACGACTCGACGCAGAAGGTCGACGCCTTCTACTACTACGTCGACTACCAGGAGCTCGCGAGCCTGCCCGCCGACCTCGGCCGCTTCCACGCCTTCTACAACCACGCCACGACCGAGGCGCCGCCGGACGGCGAGAACGAATGGTCGGTGCTCGGGCCGCAGGGCAAGAACACGACCGGCGAGCGCAACTACCTGATCGCCGACATCGAAGGCAAGGGCCAGTACGTCGGGGTGAACTACTACGTCGACTGCCCGAGCCCGATGTGGTACGGCGAGGGCGACGACATGTTCTTCATCGACGGCACGCGCTGGCCGCCGCAGCTGCACGGCACCGGCACCGAGGACTACTTCAACACCTCGTGGTCGCCGAACGTGCTGTTCCAGCACCCCTACTACGGCTACGCCCGCGTCAACGGCCAGACCGGCTGGCTCGGGCGCACGCACGTCTACCGCTTCCACCTGGCCGACCCGATCTACTTCGACCGCTCGCTGCGCTTCTCGATCGAGCACGGCCACGACGACAACCTGACGCTCGACCTCTCGAGCGTCGCCTACTGGTACCAGGGCGAGCCGCACAAGGCGTTCCCGCCCTTCCCGTCGCGCGAGGCGCGCAAGCCCAAGCCGAAGATCGGCGAGGTCGAGATCCACCTGTGGCGCGACGCGTGGCGCAAGGCGAACGGCTCGGGCAGCCAGCTCTGGGGGAACGAGAAGCGGGAGAAGTAGCCGGGCAGCGGCCGAAGCGCGCAGCTGAGCGGGCGACGCGAGCCGCCTGCATTCGTGCTTGCGGCGACGGGCACCCTGGAGGGACGATGGGCCATCTGAGGAGGGACGATCGATGCGACTCACGACGGCCGCGTGCTTCGTCCTCGGCCTGGCGCTCACGGCCAACCCGGCCGCAGCCCAGCGCTCGGTGACGGCGAAGGAAACCCCGGCCGACGTCCTGAAGGCGAAGCTCGACAAGGGCGAGAAGGTCCTCGTGATCGACGTGCGCAGCGACGAGGAGGTCAAGACCGGCTCGATCCCCGGGGCGATCCACATCCCGATGGACCAGCTCGAGGCGCGGATGAAGGACGTCCCGAAGGACGTGCAGCTCGTCTTCACCTGAAACGGCGGGGGCAGGAGCTCCCGTGCTGCGGAGCTCTTCGAGAAGAACGGCTACACGACCGCTACCTTCTGTCCGCTCAACGACTGGAAGGCCAAAGGCCACAAGACGGAAACACCGCGCAAGCCTCCTGCGGGGCCGCTGAAGCCCTGACCGGTCGCCAAGGCGCGCCCGACCGCTAGCGGCCGGCCGCGCCGACGAGCGCGCCCTCGACCGCCTCGAGCGACACGCCCAGCAGGCGGCGCGCCAGCGCGTCGAGCTCTGCGCGGTCGCCCTGGACGTGGAAGGTCCGATGAGTGTGGGTCAGGCGCGCTCCCGGCGCGAGCGCCGCCGCGGGCGACGAGCTCTCGAGCTCGTAGAAGGGGCCGAGCGGCTTCTGGCCCGGCGCCGGCGCGCCGTCGTTGTAGCTGTTGACGACGTCGCCGCGGAAGGGCTCCTTCTGGATCTCCCACATCGAGTTGACGTAGTCGCGCGCGTCCTCGGGCTGGCTGTAGCGCACGAGCGTCAGCACGCCTCGCGTCGCGTCGTAGCTCGCGGCGCGGCCCAGCGAGCGCCGCGGCGAGAGCCCGATCTTGCTCCGGTGGAGGCCGTCGCCCTTGAAGAAGATCAGGCCGTCCTTCGCGCGCAGCCGCTCGGCGGGCACCTTGCCGAAGTAGGCGTCGTTCACGATCGGCCCGAGCTCGGACTCCGGTCCCTGGCGGTACGGGACGACGACCGTCGTGCCCGGCGTGGGCTGGAACATGCCGAGGATCCAGATCGACAGCAGGCCGTCCGGTTTCGTCCACGCCGCGCTGCCCGTGTTGACGAGCGTGTTCTCCGACTCGAAGGCGACGACGTGCAGCTTGTCGGACAGCGGCTCGCCGAGCGCCTTCGCCGCCGCCTCGCGCTCGAGGAGCCGGATGGTCCGCTCGAGGCGGAAGTCGAAGCGCGTGCCGCTGTAGTTCACGAGCCGGCCGTCGCGTTTGAACGTCACCTGGCGCGCCGACCGCTCGGCCGCCGTCCACGGCTCGGAGTCGATGAGCGGCGGCGTCTGCCAGTGCTCGAGGTCGAAGGGATCGCCCTTCCTGAAGAAGATCGAGTACTGGCCGCCCTCCGGCCCCAGCCAGAGGCGGTCCTCTCCGCCGAACGCGTTCATGTGCGGCAGCAGCTTGCCCGACGCCGCGAGCTCGCGGTTGATCCAGCCGTAGCTCGGCCCCTGGGCGCCACCGACGGTCGATGTGGCGACGCGGCCCTGCCACGCCGGCACCACGGCGACGCGGGCGCCCCCGTCGTCGCCCAGCACCACGACCTCGAGCTTCTGGCGCAGGAAGGCGACGTCGTCGTCGAAGCTGTGCTGCGCGCGGGCGACCGCCGGCAGGGTCACGAGCGCGGCCAGGGCCGCGATCGCTGCGAGTGGACGCAAAGCCATGGCGTGGGTCACGGGGCACCTCGTTGCTGGGATCGTTTCGCGACGAGCGCGTCGACTTCGTGGCGCTCGGGCATCGAAGCCTGCGCGCCGAGCCGCGTCACCGACAACGCCGCGGCGGCGTTTGCGAAGGGGACGGCTTGCGCCAGCGCCCGGCCTTCGGCGAGCGCGACGGCGAGGGCGCCGTTGAACGTGTCGCCGGCGGCGGTCGCGTCGACGGCTGCCACCGCGAAGGGCGGGAAGTGGCGGCCGCCGTCCGCGTCCTCGAGCCAGGCGCCGTTCGCCCCGAGCTTGAGGATCACGGCCCCCGCGCCGCGCCGGCGCAGCGCGCGGGCGACTTCGGGCGCGTCGGCGAGCGACAGGCTGGTGCCGCCCCGGTCGACGAGCGTGAGCGCCTCGCTCTCGTTCGGCGTCAGCACGGAGACTCGCGCCAGCAGCGCGTCGGGCAGCGGCCGCGCCGGGGCGGGGTCGAGGACCACGCTCATGCCGCGCTCGACCGCGAGCGCCGCCGCGCGCTCGACGGTCTCGAGCGGCGTTTCGAGCTGGAGCAGCAGCAGGCCGCCGCCCGCGCCGAGATCCTCGGAGACGTCCTCCGGCGCGAAGCGGCCGTTCGCACCCGCGGCGACCACGATCTGGTTCTGGCCGCCTTTCTCCACGAAGATGAGCGCCACTCCGGAAGCGGTCCGCGCGGTGACGCGAACGCCGCCGGTCTCGATGCCCGCCCGGCCGAGGCTCGCGACGAGGTCGCGGCCGAACGCGTCGTCCCCCACGCGCCCGAGCATACGCACGCGCCCGCCGGCGCGGCCCGCGGCATAGGCCTGGTTCGCGCCCTTGCCGCCGGGCAGCGTGACGAAGCCCGAGCCGATCACCGTCTCGCCGGCACGCGGCAGCCGCTCGACCTTCACCACGAAGTCCATGTTCAGGCTGCCGGCGACCGTGATCGGCGCGCTCACCAGGGCGTGGATATCACGGATTGCCTCGACTGCGCCCGTGCGCGTATCGTTCGGGTCCATGTCCCTCTCCCGACGCGCGTGGACGGCCGTGCTGCTGGGCGGCATCGCCGCCGGCGTGGGCGACTCGGTGCTGGCGCTCATCCTCTACCCCGTAAGCCTCGTCCGCATCTACCAGTCGGTGGCGGCCGGTTGGCTCGGACGCGACGCTGCCGTGTCAGGCGGCCTCGCGACCGCGGCGCTCGGCATGTTCCTGCACTTCTTCATCGCGACGTCGGCGGCCTTCGTCTACGTGGTCGCCAGCTCGAGGCTGAAGCTTCTGCTGAGGCAGTGGGCTCTTTGCGGGCTCGCGTTCGGCATCGCCGTCTACTTCTTCATGGGATTCGTCGTGGTGCCGCTGTCGCGCGCGCGCGCGGGCGGCTTCGCCTGGCCGCCGATGCTCGGCCACGCGCTCCTCGTTGGGCTTCCGATCGCGCTCGCCGCGCGCTACAAGCTGGGGAGCGGCGTGCCGGACTGACCGAAGGGAGGGCGTCGTGCGCGCTCTGGCCTGCACGTCGTTGATGGTGTTCGCCTGCCTGACCGCCGATGCGCGAGCCTTCCCACGGCAGACGCCGGCGCCGACGCCTACGCCGACACCCGTGGTCCGTGTAGGCGGGGAGATCAAGGAGCCGACGAAGATCGTCAGCGTGCCCCCGGTATACCCGGATGCAGCGAAGCAGGCCCGCGTGCAGGGCGTCGTGATCCTGGAGTGCACCGTCAGTCCGGCGGGGAGAGTCGTGGACGTGAAGGTGCTGCGGGGCGTACCGCTGCTCGACCAGGCGGCAGTCGATGCCGTGAAGCAGTGGGTCTACACGCCCACACTGCTGAACAACGTTCCGGTCCCGGTGATCATGACGGTGACCGTCAACTTCAAGCTTTCGGGCGGATCTGCCGCCGCGTTCCCAGGGTTCCACCGAGAAGGTTGCCGAGGTGATGATTGAGAGGCTGCGCGCGCAGGCGCGCCCCAATACGCCGGGCGCGTTTTGGGACGTGTTCATGCAGGAGTTCAAGGCAGAGCACCTGGACGAGGTGGTCGTCTTCCTCTACGACAAGTACTTCACGCACGACGAGATTCGCGAGTTCATCCGGTTCTACGAAACGCCCGCGGGTCGGAAGCTGGCCGTGACGGCGCCACAGCTCGCCCAGGACGCGATGCAGCAGGCGATCAGTCGTGCATCATTGCTCGCCCAGAGGGTCGTCGAGCGCCTGCGCGCGGGCGGTTACCTGAAGAGCGCGCCCAAGCCCTGAAGGGACGCCTAGGCCTCGAGCTCGAGCCCGAAGAAGCGGCCGTAGCGCCGAGCCGCCTCGCGTACCGCTTCCTTCTCCGCGTGCGCGACGGTCGTCCAGTACTCGGCAGCGAAGCGCGCGGAGCCGGCACGAGCCTCAATCTTCCACGCTCCGCGCACGCGCCCCTCGATCAGCAGCAGCGCGCTGCCGACCGTCCGCAGCCGTTCCGCGGCGTAGTTCGAGAGGTGGCCCGTGGCGGCTTGCCGGTCCTTGTAGGCGACGATGTACTCGTCCCAGGGCGGCAGCAGCACGGCCTGGCCGCTGCGGCTGCGGCGCGCGCGCGTCCGTGGGCCCGACCACCAGTCGCGTCTGTCCCAGCTCTCCTTCGTGAGCCGGGCTCCCGCCGCGGCGATCGCGAGGCGCGCGTCGTTGACCCGAAGCCCCGACCACCAGACGAAGTCGGGCAGCGTCGCGGGGCCGTGGCTCGAGAAATAGCGCGTGGCGAGAGTGGCGAGGCCTTCCTCGCGGGTCGGGGACTTCGACTTGCGGATCCACTCCTCGAGCAGCACGAACGTGGGCTGGCGCTCGCGCTGCGGGCCCTGGCAGATCAGCCCGACGTGCGAGAGGTGGAAGAGCACGTGTAGGCCGCGCTGCGAATGCGCCGCGACGCCGCCGCGCTCCAATAACGCGTAGGCCTCCGGCCGGGTGAGCGAGCGTCCGCCCGCGAGCGCGCGGACGAGCAGCCGGGCGCCGCGCGCGAAGGCGGCCTCGTCGAGGCCGAGCGCACGGTAGCGGCCGGCCGCGCCGGCGTCGACGCGGGACGCGAGCAGGTCCAGCATCCAGCGCGCGTCCTCCGCCGGCACGAGGTGCAGCGTGCCGCGCATCGGCCAGGTGCGGACCACCTGGCGCGCCGCGATGGCCGCCTCGACCGCCGCGGCGTCGGCGCCGGCGAGCCGCAAGCCCGTCGCCCAGAGGCCGCCCCGGTAGTCCTGGGCCTGGATGGCGCCCATCCAGCGCACGAGCTCGGGGACGCTGCGCAGCCGCGGACCCGCGATCTGCTGGTTGACGAGCCTCCGATCGACGACGTCGAAGCTCATGCCGAGACTATATGGGCTCCGCTACTACAATCACCGCAGACTCCATGGCAGCCTCGACTCGAGACCGCCCAGCAGGCGTGGAACCATCGCAGCTGAAGACGATCCTGTCGTCCGGGCTCCTGTCCTTTCCGGTCACCGACTTCGACGCCGCGGGCGACTTCCGCCCCGAGAGCTACGCGCGCCGGCTCGAATGGCTCGCGCCGTACGGGGCGAGCGCGCTCTTCGCCGCCGGGGGCACCGGCGAGTTCTTCTCGCTCACTCCCGGCGAGCACGCCGACGTCGTACGCACCGCGGTCGAGACCTGCCGCGGCCGCGTCCCGATCCTGGCGGGGGCCGGCGGGCCGACGCGGACCGCCGTCGCGCTCGCGCTCGAGGCGGAGCGGCTCGGCGCCGCGGGCCTGCTGCTCTTCCCGCACTACCTGACCGAGGCTTCGCAAGAGGGCCTCGCCGCGCATGCGGAGGCCGTCTGCACGGCCGTCCGCATCGGTGTGGTGGTCTACAACCGCGGCGGGAGCCGCATGACGGCCGACACGCTCGAGCGGCTGTGCGCAAGCTGCCCGAACCTCGTGGGCTTCAAGGACGGCGTCGGCGAGATCGAGCTCATGCTGACGATCCGCCGCCGCCTGGGCGAGCGCCTGGCTTACCTCGGCGGCCTGCCCACGGCCGAGGTCTACGCGGCGGCCTACAAGGCCCTGGGGGTTCCCGTCTACTCCTCGGCCGTCTTCAACTTCGTGCCGCGAACGGCGCTCGAGTTCCACGCGGCGCTGGCGCGCGACGACCACGCCACGATGGGCCGGCTGCTCGACACGTTCTTCCTGCCGTACGTCGCGATCCGCAACCGGCGCGCGGGCTACGCCGTGAGCATCGTGAAGGCGGGTGCGCGCCTCGTCGGGCACGACGCGGGCCCGGTGCGGCCGCCGCTCACGGACCTGCTGCCCGCGGAAGCCGAGGAGCTCGACGCGCTCATCCGGGGGCTCGGTCCGCAGTAGCTCACGCGACGGCCTGGATCAGCGCCTTGATGTAGCCGTAGCCGAAGGCGAAGGCCTGGTCCTGGCGCGGGTCGTCGTCGTGGCGCGGCATGTGGTCGGGCATGACCATGTGCGAGTACCCGACCTGCTTCAGCGTCCGCATCACCGCCGGCATGTCCATGTCGCCCTCGTCCGGGAAGACCTCCTGGAAGGAGTCGCGCCGGCCGCGGATGTTGCGGAAGTGGATGTTGAAGATCGTGCCTTGCGCGCCGAAGTGGCGGATCACGTCGTGGATCTCGCTCCGCGGATCCTGGAGCATCTCGGCGGTCGAGCCGAGGCACAGGTTGAGCCCGTGGTACGGGCTCTTCCGGATCCCGATGAGACGCTTCATTCCCTCGACTGTGCCCAGCACGCGCACCACGCCCCGGAAGCCGGCGGCCGGCACGCCCGGGTCGTGCGGGTGGCAGGCGAGGCGCACCTTGTGCTCTTCGGCCACCGGGACGACGCGCTCGAGGAAGTAGGCGATCCGCTCCCAGGCCGCGTCCGCGTCCACGCGGCCAGCCGCGGTGAGCGTCGGCTCCTCGCGGGCCTCGGAGAGGCGCCAGGTGCTGTAGCGCGAGCCGCCCCGGCCCGGCGTGTCGGCCGTGCGCAGGACGCCCAGCAGGTTCATGTTGTACTTCACCGCCGGGATGCCTGTCTCGGCGCAGGCGCGGATCATCGCGCAGACCTCGTCGATCTCGCGCTGCCGCTGCGGCTCGCGCCCGAGCATGATCCCCTTGCGCGCAGCGGAGTCGATCGGGTTCGAGGACAGCATCGGGAACTGCGTCATCGCGAGCGTCACCCCGTGCGCCTCGCACAGGTCGCGCAGCCGCGCGAGCGACTCCCGGGTCCAGCTCGCCGGGTCGTCCTCGCGCGCGGGATAGCCGCAGACGTGGTCGACACCGTGCCGCTTGAGGTGCTGCAGCAGCCGCGAGTCGGTCGGCCCGCGCTGGCAGCCCACGACCATCCTGGCGCTCGCGGGAGCGGCCGGTGCGGCGGTCGTAGGCGCCGGCCAGGCAAGGCTCGCGGCCCCGGCGGCACTGGCGACGGAAGACACGAATGCGCGACGCTGCATGCCGCCCCCCCCGAGGAAGGCGGAAGTCTACTTCAGGACGCGACGACGGATTCCTTGAACCGGCGGCCCTCCGGTCGCGTACTGTCGGCAGAACTTCGGGGAGGTGTGCCTTTGGAGCAGGTGCTGAGCGACGTCCGCCTCGCGGTGCGACTTCTCGCCAGGAGCCCGGGCTTCACGGCGATGGCCGTGCTCTCGCTCGCGCTCGGGGTCGGCGCCAACACGACGATCTTCAGCCTGATGAACGCGCTGCTGCTCCAGCCGCTGCCCGGCCGCGAGCCGGCCCGGCTCGCGACCGTCTACACGAGCGACTACAGCGGTCCGCTGTACGGCACCTCCTCGTTTCCCGACTATCTCGACTTCCGCCGGGCGAGCCCCGCGTTCGAGGGCTTGGCCGCCTACGGCATCAAGCCGCTGCTGTTCACGGAGGGAGGCGAGAGCCGCCGGCTCCTGGTGCAACTCGTGAGCGGGAACTTCTTCGACGTGCTGGGGCTGCGCGCGAGCTACGGGCGCACGATCCTCGCGGCCGAGGAGCCGCCCGGCCCGCACCCCGTGGTGGTGTTGAGCGACGCGTTCTGGCGCAGCCGCTTCGCCGCCGACCCGGCGGTGGTGGGCCGCGCCGTGGCTCTGAACGGCAAGCCGTTCACGGTCGTGGGCGTGGGGCCGGCGGGCTTCGCGGGGCTCGTGCGTGGCATCCGGGTCGACGCCTTCGTTCCGATCGCCATGGACCCCGTGCTCACCGGGGACGCGCTCGACTCGCGCGGAAGCCGCGACCTCCTGCTGATCGGGCGGTTGCGCGCGGGAGCGCGCCTCGACGAAGCGCGCGCCCAGCTCGACGTGGCCGCGCGGCGGCTCCACGCGAGCGACCCCGAGCCGTGGAGCAACCGCCGCGGCGAGCCGCGCGTCGTGAGCGTGCTGCCCGAGGATGCCTCGCGCGTGCTGCCGATGCTGCGTGGGCCGATCGCGGCCTTCCTGGCGGTGCTGTTCGCCGCCGTCGGCCTGGTGCTGCTGATCGCCTGCACGAACGTCGCGAGCCTCCTGCTCGCACGGGCGAGCGCGAGGCGCCGCGAGCTGGCGGTGCGCACGGCCCTCGGGGCGAAGCGCTCGCGGCTGGTGCGCCAGCTGCTGACGGAGAGCCTGCTGCTGAGCCTGCTCGCGGGGGTGCTGGGGGTGGCCTTCGCCGCACTGGCCTTGAAGCTGATCCTCGCCCTCCAGCCGCCGCTGCCGTTCGCGCTGGCGCTCGGGCTCGAGCTCGACGTGCGCGTGGCGCTCTTCGCGCTCGTCGTGTCCGTCGCGACCGGCGTCGGCTTCGGCCTGCTGCCCGCGCTTCGCGCCTCCGGCAGCTCGCCGCTCGAGGCGCTCAAGGCCTCGGCTGGCGCGGCCCCCCGCCGCCGCACGCTCGCGCTCCGGGACGCGCTCGTGGTGGCGCAGGTGGCGGGATCGCTCGTGCTCCTGGTCGGCGCGGGGCTGTTCCTGCGGAGCCTTTCGCGAGCGCAGGCGATCGACCCCGGCTTCGACCCGGAGCGCGCGCTCGTCTTCTCGCTCGACCTCGCGGCGCAGGGGTACGACGAGGCACGCGGCGCGGCCTTCTACGCCGCGCTCCAGGAGCGGATCGCCGCGATGCCGGGCGTGAAGGCGGTGAGCTTCTCGAGCTACCTGCCGCTCACCCTGGGCGGAGAGCGGCGCGGTTTCCGCGCGGTGGGCTACGAGCCGGGTCCCGGCGAGGACATGGAGGTCGCGTCGAGCTTCGTCGGCGCCGACTACTTCGAGACGATGCGCACGGCGCTCGCGCGCGGGCGGGGGTTCACGAAGCAGGACGCGCCCGGCACGCGGCCGGTCGTGGTCGTGAACGAGGCGTTCGTCCGCCGTTTCTGGCCCGGCCGCGACGGCCTGGGTGAGCGGCTCGTGGCGCCGTGGCACGGCGGCGAGGTCGAGATGGAGGTGGTCGGCGTCGCGCGCGACGGCAAGTACGGCTCGCTCGGCGAGGAGCCGACGCCCTACATCTTCTACCCCCAGCGCCAGCTCTACCGCTCGCAGATGGCGGTCGTCGTGCGCACGCAGGGCGATTCTGCCGCGCTCGCGCCCGAGCTGCAGCGGCGCGTCCACGCGCTTGACCCGGCGCTGGCCGTCTACGACGTCAAGACGCTGCGGGCGCACCTCGGCACGGCGCTGTACCCGGCGCGGGCCGCCGCCGTGCTGCTGGCGCTCACCGGTGTCCTCGCAGCGTTCCTGGCGGCGATCGGTCTCTACGGCGTGCTGTCCTACCTGGTGGAGCTGCGCAGACGCGAGATCGGCGTGCGGATGGCGCTCGGGGCGCGGCGCGAGGACGTCGTCCGGCTCGTGGTCGGGCGCGGCCTGCGCCTTGCCGGCGCCGGGCTCGCGATCGGGCTCGCGCTCGCGGCCGGCGTCACGCGCTTCGCCGCGTTCCTGCTCTACGGCACGAGCCCGCTCGACCCGCTCACCTTCGCGTCAGTGCTCGCGCTGCTGCTCGGCGTCGCCTTTGTCGCGGCCTGGACGCCGGCGCGGCGCGCCGCGGGCGTCGAGCCGATGGTGGCGCTGCGCGAGGAGTAGCGCTCCTAGCGCGCGGCCGTGTCCACCAGCAGCTCGAGGTGCGTCGCGTGGGACGCACCGTGGTGCACGCGGTGCGTCTGCGCGCGGTAGGCCTCGGGCGGCGCTGTCATGACGTCTGGCACGAAGGTCTGCGGGTTCCGGTCGTAGAGCGGGAACCAGCTGCTCTGGACCTGAACCATCAGCCTGTGGCCGGGGCGGAAGGTGTGGTCCAGCTGGGGCAGCGGCATCTCGTAGGCGAGCACCGCGCCCGGCGTGAGCGGCTTCGGCTCCTCGAGGCTCTCGCGGTAGCGCCCGCGGAAGATGTCCGCGCTCACGATCAGCTCGTAGCCCGACATCGCGAGCGACTCCGCGTCGTCCTCCGGGTAGGCGTCGATCAGCTTCACGACCCAGTCGGCGTCGCTTCCGGTCGTCTCGGCGAAGAGCCGCGCTTTCACCGGCCCGCGCAGCGTGAGCGGCGCCGCGAGCGGCTCGCTCGTCCAGGTGAGCACGTCGGGCCGGCCGTCGACGAAGCGCTGGTCCTCGACCAGCCAGCGCCGCCAGGCGGCGATCACCGCCGGGGTGTTGTAGTCGAAGCCCAGCATCGGCCGCGGCGTGTTGGGGACGGGCTTGGCGGGATCCGACACGAACGCGGTCGCCTCGCTCCCCGCGGGGGCCGTCCACGCGAGCCTCCCGCCCGGCTGCAGGTAGAGCCGGCGCAGCTCCACGCCCGCCGGCGGCCAGCGGTCGAAGCGGCGCCAGCGGTTCTGGCCCGTCTCGAACACGGTGACGGGAGAGGGCGCCGCGACGGCCGCTCCCTTTAGGTACTTCGCGAGGAACGGCGCGAGGACGTCCTCGCGGAAGCGGCGGGCGCTGTCCTCGCCGAACTCGAGCGGGCCGAGCCGCGAGCCGTCGGCGAAGTGCTGGCCGTGGTACCACGGCCCCGCGACGAAGAAATTCGTGTCGTTGGCGCGGTCGTGGGCCTCGAGCGCCGCGTAGGCAGCGGGCGACCCGTAGATGTCCTCCTGGTCCCAGAAGCCGTGCACGTGCAGCGTCGGCACCATCCGCTTCGGCGCCTCGAACCAGCGGTCGGCCGCGCAGTCCTTCCAGTAGGGGCCGTAGCTCGTGTACGCCATCAGCTCCTTCCACATCTCGTGGCGGTCGTCGAGGCGCTTGCCCAGGTTGCCCGCTGCGCCCTGCTGCAGGAACCAGCTGTAGAGGTCGCGCGCCTCGTACGGATAGCTGACCGAGCCGCCCGCGCGCGTCTCCATGTCGTAGATGTAGTCGAACGCGTACGCGGCGCGGAAGGCGCCCCAGTGGAACCAGTCGTCCGCCTTCCAGGTGTCCACCACGGGGTTGAAGGGCACCGCGGCGGCGAGCGCCGGGTGGGGATCGCGCAGCGCCGCCAGCGTCAGCCAGCCGGGATACGACGTGCCCCACACCCCGACCTTGCCGTTGTTCGGGGTGACGTTCTTCACCAGCCAGTCGATCGTGTCCCAGGCGTCGGTGGTCTCGTCGGTCTCGGTCTTGTTGAAGGCGCCGCGCGGCACGCGGTACATCGCGTAGCGTCCCTCCGACTTGTAGCGCCCCCGCAGGTCCTGCGAGACGACGATGTAGCCGCCGCCCGCGTAGCGCGCGCCGCGCGCGACCTCGAGCCGCTGCGTCGCGCGCCCGCCGATCGCGCGCGTGGCGTCGTACGGGGTGCGCTCGAGCAGGATCGGCAGCGGGCCCGCGGCGCGCTTCGGCGTCAGGATCAGCGTGTAGAGCTTCACGCCGTCGCGCATCGGCACCATCGCCTCGCGCAGCGTGAAGTCGTCGACGGCGTACGCCTCGCGAAGCGGCGGCTCCTGGGCGGACGCGCCGCCGAGCGCGCCGAGCGCGAGCAGCAGTGCCGTGGCGGAGAGTCGCATGCGGGGGAGCCTCCTTCGTGTGGCGGGCAGTCTACAGCACCGCGTTCCTGCCCGGCTCCGGCCCGCTCGCGTCGCGCCCCCGGCTCGGAGCATACTTCGCGCCGCGGTCAGGCGACGCGGAGGCGAGAGGACGATGAAGCTCGGGCACTGGTCGTGGCTGGCGTGGGGCGCCAGCCTGTTCCTGCTCGGCGGTGGTCATGCTGCCGCCCAGAGCGAGGTCCGGAGCATCCCGCCCGCGCCGCCGCGCGCCGAAGGCGAGGGGCCGTGGAAGCGGCTGATCCTGCGCGGGGCGACGCTCGTCGACGGCACCGGCGCGCCGCCGGCCGGGCCCGTCGACATCGTGGTCGAGGGCAACCGCATCAAGGACGTGAAGAGCGTCGGCGCGCCCGGGTCGCCGATCGACCAGACGAAGCGGCCGAGGCTCGAGCCGGGCGACCACGAGATCGACGTGAGCGGCCAGTACGTGCTGCCCGGCTTCGTGGACCTGCACGGGCACATGGGCGGCTACGAGCAGGGCACGCCCGCCGAGTACGTGCTCAAGCTGTGGATGGGCCACGGCATCACGACGAGCTGCGATCCCGGCAGCGGCAACGGCCTCGACTTCATGGTCGAGCACAAGAGGAAGAGCGAGCTCAACCAGATCACCGCGCCGCGTCTCAAGCCGTACGTGACCTTCGGCCAGGGCGTGAAGGAGCCGATCGTGCGGCCGGAGGAGGCGCGCGCCTTCGTGCAGGACGTGGCGCGCCGCGGGGCGGACGGGCTCAAGTTCTTCGGCCTGAGGCCCGACCTGATGGCTGCGGCGATCGACGAGGCGAAGAAGCTCGGCCTGCGCACGACCTGCCACCACGCGCAGCTCGCGGTCGCCCGGCTCAACGTGCTCGACACCGCGCGCATGGGGCTCACCTCGATGCAGCACTGGTACGGCCTGCCCGAGGCGCTCTTCACCGACCGCAGCGTCCAGGACTACCCGCGGGACTACAACTACAACGACGAGCAGGACCGCTTCGCCGAGGCGGGCCGGCTCTGGCGCCAGGCCGCGCCGCCCGGCAGTCCGCGCTGGAACGCCGTGATGGAGGAGCTGCTGAAGCTCGACTTCACGCTCTCGCCCACCTTCCACGCCTACGAGACGAGCCGCGACTTCATGCGCACGAGCCGCGCCGAGTGGCACGAGGAGTACACGCTGCCGTCGCTGTGGCGCTTCTACCTGCCGAACCGCGCCAATCATGGCTCGTTCTTCTACTACTGGACGACCGACGACGAGGTGGCCTGGCGCGACAACTACAGGCTCTGGATGACGTTCGTGAACGAGTACAAGAACCGCGGCGGCCGCGTCGGCATCGGCACCGACTCGGGATATCTCTTCAACCTGTACGGCTTCTCGTTCGTGCGCGAGATGGAGCTGTTCCGCGAGGCGGGCTTCCACCCGCTCGAGGTGATCCGTGCCGCCACGCTGAAGGGCGCCGAGGCGCTCGGCATGGCCGACACCGTCGGCAGCGTCGAGCCCGGCAAGCTCGCCGACATGGTGGTAGTGGCCGAGAACCCGGTCGAGAACCTGAAGGTGCTGTACGGCACCGGGGCCGTGAAGCTCACTGCCGCCAACGAGCTGGTGCGCGTGGGCGGCATCCGCTACACGATCAAGGACGGCATCGTGTACGACGCGAGCAAGCTGCTCGCCGACGTGAAGCGGATCGTGCGCGAGGCGAAGGACAAGGAAGGCTACGAGATCCGGCCCGTGGGTGTGCCGCCGCGCCCGTAGCCGGAGGAGACCTCGGCAGCCTGTCGGTCACGGCGCGCCGACGAGCGGGTTGCGCACCGACAACTCCGGGAAGCGGCTGAAGTCGCGGTCCGCGGTCCAGAGCTCGTCGACTCCGTGGAGCAGGCAAAGTGCGGCGACGCGCGCGTCGTGCACCTGCGCTCCTTCGATGCGGCCTTCCGCTACGAGCGCCTTGAGCCGCTGCCAGTAGCCGTCGGCCTCGCCGAGCAGCACGAGGCTCGGAGACTGCAGCCACGCCTCGATCTGGTCGAGCGCCCGGGCGACCGGCGTGGGTGGCTTGTAGATCCGCGGATGCGTGACGATCGCCAGGAACTCGTGGACGCATGGCCACGGTACCGCCCAGGCGACGTGCCCCTCGGCGAGCCGCTTCAGCGCGGCGAACGCCTCCGCGTTCCAGGGCGAGTCCTTGCGGTGGGCGTGGACGAGGACGTTGGTGTCGATCGCGATCACGCGCCGCGGCCTTCGTACGCGGCCGCGCGGATGGCCTCCCAGTCGCTGCTCGAGACGCCCGGCTGTAGGCCCTCGCCCTCGAATCTCGCGTCGCGAAGCTCAAACACGTCCGTCGACTGTCCTCCGAGCTCGGCGAGCAGTCGCCGGAGGCCGGTTTCGATCAGCCCGCGCAAGGTCGTGCCCTGGCGCGCTGCGGCCCGCCTTGCCGCCTCGAGGAGGGGATCGGGGAGCTCGACCGTCGTCTTCATACTGCTACCCATATTAGCCGATATGGGTAGCAGTAGCGAGCGGCTAGAGTTCGCCGCGCTTCATCTCGCCGAGCAGGTGGTCGCTCGAGCGCACGGTCAGCGCCATGATCGTGAGCGTCGGGTTCTGGCAGGCGCTCGAGGTGAAGCCGGAGCCGTCCATCACGTAGAGGTTCTTCACGTCGTGCGTCTGCTGGAACGCGTTCAAGACCGACGTCTTGGGGTCCCTGCCCATGCGCGCGACGCCCACCTCGTGGATGCCGTAGCCGGGGACGGAGGCCTCGGCGTAGGTCCCGATGTCCTTCACGCCGGCTGCGTCCAGCATCTCGGCCGCGGTCTCCGCCATGTCCACGAGCAGGGCCTTCTCGTTGTCGCTCCACGTCATGTGGATCTTGAGGATGGGGATCCCGAACACGTCCGCCTGGCCCGAAGGGTCGATCTCGACGCGGTTCTCGAAGCGCGCCAGGCACTCGGCGAAGCCGCCGAGGCCGAGCGTCGTGACCGGCCGCAAGAGCGCCTCCTTGTAGGCGGCGCCGAAGCCGGCCGCCTTCCAGTTGAAGCCCGAGTCGCCGCCGCCCTGCATGCCGTAGCCGCGCAGGAAGCGCTTGTCGCGCCCGCCGGCCCTGGTGTTGCGGAAGCGGATCGCGTAGATGCCGTTCGGTCGATTCGGAGTGGCGAGCGAGGGCGTGTCCGCCGCCTCCTCGAAGTCGCCCCAGGCGCCGCCGCCCGTCAGGTGGTCCATCAGGTAGTGGCCGAGGACGCCGCTCGAGTTGGCGAGGCCCTGCGGGTGCTGGCGCGTGGCCGAGTTCAGCAGGATGCGGGCCGACTCGAGCGCCTGCGCGCACAGCACCACGACGCGGCCGCGGACCTCCCGGGGCTCGCGCGTGACGCGGTCGATGTAGAGAAGCCCCGTCGCGCGGCCCGTGTCGGGGTCGACCAGCACCTTGTAGACCATCGCGTTCGGGACGTGCGTGCAGCGTCCGGTCGCGATCGCGTCGGGGACGGTCGTCAAGGCGGAGTTGAAGTACGAGCGTGTGACGCAGCCGCGCTCGCACGGGCCGCAGTAGTGGCACGCGGCGCGGCCGTTGATGCCCTTGGTGAGGTTCGCCGTGCGGCCGATCGTGATGGTGCGGCCGAGCGCGCGCTGGACCTTGTCCCGCAGCACGCGCTCCGAGCAGGTCATCGCCATCGGCGGCTGGAAGCGCCCGTCGGGCAGCTCGTCGACGCCCTCGGCCTGGCCGCTCACGCCGACGTAGTCCTCGACGATGTCGTAGTAGGGTGCGAGGTCCGCGTACGCGAGCGGCCAGTCCTCGCCGTAGCCGTCGAAGGACGCGGCCTTCAAGTCGAGGTCGCTCAGCCTGTAGCTCTGGCGCCCCCAGACGTTCGTGCGCCCGCCGGTGACGCGCATGCGGCCCTGCCAGCTGAAGGGCTTGTCCTCGGCGGTCGAGTACGGCTCCTCGAGGTCGTTGCAGAACCAGTCGTAGTTCCACTCCATGCACGCGTAGCAGTCCTTCTGCGTCGGGCGCGTGCGCTTGATGAGCTCGTGCGACTGGTCGCGGTAGGGAAGCCGGAATCCCGGCTCGTGCTCGTTGAAGCTGGTGATCGACTGCGGCCGGCCGGCGTCCACGAGCACGACCCTCGCTCCCGCTTCCGCGAGCCGCTTCGCGGCCCAGCCGCCGGAAGCCCCCGAGCCGACCACGAGCACGTCGTACTTGTCCTGCGTCTTCTTCTCGGTCATCGCGCCTCAGCGCAGGGAGTCCCGGGCAGATTAAGCCGCGCGCGGGGCAGGGTCAACGCGCGCGCCGCCGGCTGTCAGCGCAAGATGAGAATGTCCTACCCCGCAAGGTAGAAATGTCCTGCCGATCGCGTGGCCCGGCGACCGCGACCTGCTCTACGTCTTCCGCGGGAGCTGATGAGGCTGCAGCTCGAGTCGCGCCGCGTGGGAGAGGTCGTGGTGCCGCCCGGCCCGAGCGGCTCGCGCGCGACGGACCTGATCTCGGCCTTCGACCTGCCGGCCGACCGGCGGTCGCTCTACGTGCTGCGCTCGCGCAACTACGGCGAGATCTGGCAGATCAGCCTGCCCTGACCCGGGACCGGGCCGGTCGAACCGACGGCGGGCTCAGCTTCGAAGCTTCGCGTACTCCGCCTGCGCCTCGCGCAGGATCGGGATGTCCGGGTCGGCGTCCTTCCAGAGCGCCAGGAAGTCCTGGTAGGCGCGACGGCTGGGGGCCACGTCGCCATTGACCGTGGCCGCGCGGGCGCGGCCGAGCTGTGCGAGCGGGTAGAGCGCACGGAGAGCGGATCGATTCCGCGATGGTCGAGGATCTTCTGGAACTGCGCCGCGGCCTCACTGCCCGCGCGCAGGCGCAGCTGGGCGAGACCGCGGACGTAATGGATGTAGTAAGCCGCGCGGGGCGCGCGCTCGTAGGGAGCCGTCGTCTCGAGCCGATCGAGCGCCGCCTTGGCGTTGTCGCGATGGAGCTCGATCAGGGTGCGCGGAGAGCACACGACCCACGAGGTGGACGCCAGCAGGCCGCTGGCGGTGGCCGCCGCTGGGGCCGAGACCGCAGCGGAAGCCGCAGGCGCGCTGCCGGAGACCGGCGCCACGGAAGCGGCGCTCACCGCGGCGGAGCGCCCCGACTCGCTGTCGCGCTTGAGCCGGCGCAGGTCGGCCTCGAGATCGGCTGCCGTCTGGTAACGCAGCCGCGGGTCCTTCTCGAGGCTCTTGAGGATGATCCGCTCGAGCTCCGGCGGCAGCTCTGGCTTGAGCCGCAGCGGCGGAACAGGAGGCCGGTTGAGGATCGCGTCGAACACCAGCGCCGAGGTGGAGCCCCCGAACGCCTGGCGGCACGTCGCCATCCCGTAGAGCACGACGCCGAAGGAGAAGATGTCGGTTCGCGCGTCGAGCTCGCGGCCCTTGGCCTGCTCCGGCGACATGTAGGCGATCGTCCCCACGGTTGCGCCCGGGCTCGTGAGGTGATCCTCGTTCGCGACCGCCGTCGCGAGCGCGGACTCCGAGCCCGGCACCTCGGCCCGAGGCGCCAGCTGCTTGGCGAGGCCGAAATCGAGCACCTTCGCCTGGCCGCGGCTGGTGACGAAGATGTTGGCGGGCTTCAGGTCGCGGTGCACGATGCCCTTGGCGTGCGCGGCGTCGAGCGCGTCCGCGATCTGGATCGCGAGCTCGAGGATCGTCTCGGTCTCGAGCGGGCGCGCCGTGATCATGTGCTTGAGCGTCGCGCCCTCGAGCAGCTCCATCACGATGAAGTGCTGCCCCTCGTACTCGCCGACGTCGTGGACCACGCAGATGTTGGGGTGCGCGAGCGCCGAAGCCGCGCGCGCCTCGCGCTGGAAGCGCTCCACGGAGCTCGGGTCCTTCGAGGTCTCGAGCGGCAGGAACTTGAGCGCCACGGCGCGCCCCAGGCGCGAGTCCTCCGCTTTGTAGACGACACCCATCCCGCCCCCGCCAAGCTTCTCGAGCACGCGGTAGTGGGACACGACCTGGCCGATCATTCGAGCTCCAGCGCGAAGACCTCGTCGAGGCTCGTGTCGCGCAGAGCCAGGATCGAGTCGTCGGGGGCGCGGCCGACCCAGGGGCCGAGCAGGCGGTTGATCTGCCTTAGGCCCTCGAACGAGTGAACGACTTCCCTATGGCCGTCGGCGATCCGATATCGCACCCTCCGGCCGTCTTCCGTCACGAACACGGATGTGCTGTCGGCCGCCCAGGCGGGGTAGCCGACGTACGTTCGGTCAACCAGCGGTCGCCACTGCTGCGACGCGAAATCGTAGAGGAGCAGGCGAAGCGAGTCGTGCCACAGCGCCGCAATGTGTCGCCCGTCGGGCGACCAGCGCGGACTGAAGAGGCCCTTCGAACCCGGCACTGCCGTGATCTCGCCGGTCTCGAGGTCCGCGATCTGGATCGTGATTTCGTTGTCCTGCGGGCCGCCCGTCGTCAGCCGGCCAAAGGCCAGCCGACGGCCATCGGGCGACCACTCACCGTCCACCTGGGCCCCCTTGTCCCCCGGCAGGGCCTCCTCCGGCGCACCGCCCTCGGCGGACACGAGCATGAGCCTCGTGGGCGCTACCGTCTCCAGCCGGGCGAAGCAGAGCCGTTTCCCGTCGGGGGACCACTGCGGCAGCGCCGCCCAGAGCGGAGGGAAGCTGAGCTGCAGCTTCTCCCTCCCGTCGGCGCGGCTGCGCCAGAGGCCCCCGTCCGGCGTGACCCAGGCCACCCACTGCCCGTCCCGGGAGTAGCTCACGCCCTCGGCGTCCATGCCGCCAAGGTGTGCCACGCACTCGCCCGAGCCCAGCTTGCAGCGGACGAGCTCGCCGGACTGTCTCGATCCCTCAGCGAAGAGTTTCCGCCCGTCACGGCTCCACACCGGCGAGTTGTAGCTCAAGGGACCCTGCGTGAGTCGTACGGGCTGGGCGCTCTTGGACGACAGCCATCCGCTGCGCTCCGTCAGGACCCACAGATCCCTTCCCGCGGGCACCAGCGGCGCGACTCCGCCCGGCGCCGGGGGGGCCGCCGAGAAAACGTAGTGCTGTCCGTCCGGCGACCACCGTCCGCAGCAGGCCGACCCGTCGAAGCCAGGGAGGACGGGGTGCGGGTCGCCGCCGCTGGCTCCCATCTCCCACAACGACAACAGCCGGCTCTTCGGGTCGACGACCGTTAGGCGCAGGCGGCGGCCGTCGGGGGCCCAGACGGGATACTGGACACCGCCCGCAGCCGTCCAGATCTTGCGCGGGTTGGATCCGTCCGTGCCCGCGAGGAACAGCTCATTGCCGAAGGTGTAGGCGATCGTCCGACCGTCCGGAGACCAGGCGGCGTCGCCGGCCTGCAGCTCTCCGACCGGTCGCGGCGTTCCGCCGAGGAACGGGACGATCCAGAGGGGGCTGGGAGCGGAGACGAGTCCCCTGATCTGCCGATCGGCCAGCACGAGCAGCTCGGTTCCGTCCGGGGAGATGTCGGCGAGGAAGGGCGCCGGGAAGGGAACCGGGATCGTGCCGGTGGCCCCGCCGGTGACGGCCACTTGCGTGAGCACGCTGCGGAGCGTCGCCCCCAACCCCTCTCCGAAGTAGAGGCGAGTCCCGTCGGTGAGCAGGCGCCCCTTCGTTGCCTGATCGGACGTGACCTGCACGACCTGCTTGACCTTCAGGGGAGCGGGGGCCGAGGCGAGGCGGAAGGCCAACGCGCCGGATCCCAGAACCGCTACGAGCGCCACCCCCGCGAGGACGAGCCGGCGACGACCTCCGGCCGTCGTCACGGGTACGACCGGTGTAGCGGCGCCGCTCGACGGTGAGACGGCGACGGAGCTCGTGGTCATGGCTTTCCGGCCCGACGTGGTGTCGCGGCGCAGGCGCTTCAAATCCGCCTCGAGGTCCCTGGCCGTCTGGTAGCGGACGTCCTTGTCCTTCTCGAGCGCCTTGCCGACGATCCGAGCGAGCTCCTGGGGCAGGGCCGGATTCGCCTCGGAGACGGGAGGCGGATCGCGGTTCAGGATCGCCTCGAACACGACGCCGGTCGTCGTCCCCGAGAAGGCCTGCTGCCCCGTCGCCATCTCGTAGAGCACGATCCCCAGGCTGAAGAGGTCCGTCCGCGCGTCGAGCGGCTCACCGCGCACCTGCTCGGGGGACATGTAGGCGACGGTCCCCATCACGGAGCCTGCGGTCGTGAGCTCGGGCGGCTTTTCCGTAGGCCGCTCCGACGACTCCGACACAGCTCCCTGGTGGCTGAGCTTGGCGAGGCCGAAGTCGAGGACCTTCGCCTGCCCGCGCGGCGTCACCCACACGTTCGCGGGCTTCAGGTCGCGGTGGACGACGCCCTTGCCGTGCGCGGCGTCGAGCGCGTCCGCGATCTGGATGCCAAGATCCAGGAGCGCCGGCAGCTCCATCGGCCGGCCGCCGATCCGCTCCCGCAGCGTCTGTCCTTCGAGCAGCTCCATCGCGATGAACCACTGTCCCTCGTGCTCGCCGACGTCGTACACCGTGCAGATGCCGGGGTGATTGAGCGCCGAGGCCGCGCGCGCCTCACGCTGGAAGCGCTCGAGAGCCTCGGGCTTCGCGGCGAGGCCCTCGGGCAGGAACTTGAGGGCCACGGAGCGGCCGAGCCGCGTGTCCTCGGCCTTGTAGACGACACCCATTCCGCCGCCGCCGAGCTGCTCGACGACGCGGTAGTGAGACAGCGTCTTGCCGATCATTGATGCGCCTCCGAAGGCGTGCGGCAGTCGCGGGGATCCGGTATCGAGTCGCGCTGTCGGGCGGGAGAGTACGTCCCTTGAGCTGCCCGGTCAACGCAGGTGTGAGCGCTCAGGACCTCGTCAGGACGTGGCGCGGCCCTGCCCCGCGCCGCTCCGGCGAGGCTCGCTACGGCTCGCGCAGCGCCACGGACGGCTGCACGCGCAGCGCGCACGCCGTCGGCAGCGCCGCGGCGAGCGCCGCCACCGCGAGCAGCAGCGCGGCCGCGAGCGCGAGCGTGGCGCCGTCCGTCGGGCCGACTCCGTAGAGCAGCTTCGCGACGAGCCGGGCGGCGATGAGCGCGCCGCCGAGGCCGAGCACTACGCCGACGACAGCGGGAGCGAGGCCCTCGCGCAGCACCAGCCGGACCACGTCGGCGGGGCGCGCGCCGAGCGTGACGCGCAGGCCGATCTCGCGCGAGCGGCGTCCGACGGAGTAGGCGACGAGCCCGTAGAGCCCGAGCGCGGCGAGCAAGCAGGCCCACGATCGCGAAGGCCGAGAGCACGCGCGCTGCGAAGCGCGGCCCGGCGAGCGCCTCGTGCACCACGTCGGTCATCGCCACGATCCGCGGTGCGGGCAGCCGTGGGTCGAGCGCGCGGAGCGTCGCGAGCAGCGAGGCCGAAACCGCCGCGCCGTCGCCGCGCGCGCGGACGACCACGTGATGCGGCCGGTGGTCCGACTGCAGCTGTGGCATGTAGAGGTCGAGCCGCGTGGCGGTGAGCTCGCGGTAGCGGGCATCGCCCGCGACGCCGACCACCGTCAGCCAGGCGTCGTGGTACTCGGTGGGGGGCAGCGGGATCTTGAGCCGCTTGCCGATGGGATCCATGCCGGGCCAGTAGCGCCGGGCGAGCGCGTCGCTCACGATCGCGACGCCCGGACGGCCCGAGCGGTCGAAGGCGTCGAAGTCCCGTCCGCGCCCGAGCGGGATCCCCATCGTCCCGAAGTAGCCCGGCGTGACGGTCTCGAAGTTGAGGAGCGGGTTGCGCTCGGCGTCCTTCGGCGACTGGCCTTCCACCGTGAAGGGCCAGTCCATGCCCACCGTGCCCCAGAGCGGCCGCAGCGTGACGGCGGCCGCCGCCTCGACGCCGGGAAGTGCCCGCACGCGCGCGAGCAGCTCCTCGACGTGGCGGCGCGCTTCGTCGAGGTCCGGGTGGCGCTTCTGCGAGGCGTCGCAGTCGAAGGCGAGGAGCTGTCGGGGCTCGAAGCCGAGCGGCGCGCCGCGCAGCGCGACGAAGCTGCGCAGCAGCAGCCCGGCCCCGACCAGCAGCACCAGCGCCAGCGCGACCTCGCCCGCGACGAGCGCCGCGCGCAGCCGGCTGCCGCCCGCCGCGAGGTTGCGCGAGCCGCCCGCGAGCGCGTCGCGCAGCGAGAGGCGCCGGCCGACCGCGATCGACGCGAGCGCGCCCAGGCCCGCCGCCAGCAGCGTCAAGCCGAGCGCCAGCGCGAGCGTCGTCGCGTCGAGCGACGCCTCGGCGAGCCGCGGCACCTCGCGCGGGCTGAGCGCGATCAGGAGCGGGATCCCGCCCAGCGCGCCGAGTACGCCGAGCGATCCGCCGAGCAGGCCCAGCACCAGGCTCTCGGCCAGGAGCGCGCGCCCGAGCCGCGCGGGGCTGGCGCCGAGCGCGAGCCGAAGCGCCAGCTCGGGGGCCCGCTCGTCGACCTGGACGAGCTGCAGCGCAGCCACGTTGGCGCAGGCCACGAGCAGCACCAGCCCGACTCCGCCCAGGAGCGCGAGCAGCACCTGGCGCGTCGGGCCGAGCACGGCCTCGGCGAGCGGCGTCAGGACCGCGCTCACGCCCGGCGCCTGGTACTTCTCGCGGTTGTAGCGCGTGGCGAGCGCCGCCATGTCGCGGCGCGCCTCCGCCAGCGAGACCCCCGGCTTGAGCCGGCCGAGGGCGCTCATCCACCACACGCCGGGCTTCTCCGCGAGCTCGCTCACGCCGGGCACGAGCGGCGTCCAGAGCTCGGCCCCGGCGGGGTAGGCGAAGCCGTCGGGCATGACACCGACGACTGTGAAGGGCTCGCCGTCGAGCGCCAGCGAGGCACCCACGATGCGGGGATCCGAGCCGAAACGGTCGCGCCAGAGCGCGTGGGACAGCACCGCGACGCGCGCGGCGCCGCGGCGGTCGTCGTCCTCGGCGAGCGTGCGCCCGAGCGCCGGCTTCACCCCGAGCACGTCGAAGAAGCTCCAGGACACGAGCCTTCCCACGAGCTCGACCGGCTCGCCCCGGCCGCTGAGCGTCCAGCTCTGGTTCGTGCTCGGCAGCCCGGCCATGTCCTCGAAGGACGGGTTGCTCTGGCGCCAGTCCCGGAACGTGGGGTAGGACATCTCCACGAACGGCTGGCCGCGCTCGGCGTCGCGCTGCCAGACGAGCGCGAGCCGCTCCGGCTCCGCGTAGGGCAGCGGCCGCAGCACGACCGCGCGCGCCACGCTGAAGATGGCGACGGCGCCGCCGATCCCGAGCGCGAGCGTGGCCGCCGCTACCGCCGCGAACGCCGGCCGCCGCGCCAGCCGGCGCGCCGCATGTGCGAGATCTTCCGCGAGCTGGCTCATGCGGACTCCTCCGCTGACGAAGGAACGACGCAACGGCCACGACAGCAGCCAGTCAACGGGATGGGCTTTCGGGGGGCCTCACCCGCCCCCCGAGCCCCCCGGGGTCATGCCTTGAGCGCCGCCGCGAACGGCATCTCGCGCAGCCGCTTGCCGGTGAGCGCGAAGATGGCGTTGGCCAGCGCCGGCGCGACCGGCGGCACGCCGGGCTCGCCCGCGCCCGCGTGCGGCGCCTGGCTCGCGACGAGCTCGATGTGCGTGCGTGGGGCCTCGAAGATGCGGACGAGCGGGTAGTCGTCGAAGTTGCCCTGCTCGATCGCGCCGCCCTTGGCCGTGATCTTGCCGTAGAGCGCCAGGCTGAGGCCGAACACGACGGCGCCTTCGAGCTGCGAGCGCACGCGGTCGGCGTTCACCACCTTGCCGGGATCGGCCACGAGCCAGACGTCGTCGACCTTGAGCTGCTTCTTCGCGTCGTACGACACCGCGACGACCGCCGCGACGTACGTGAGGAAGCCGCGATAGCCGGCGATCCCGACCGCCTTGCCGGCGCGGCGAGCCGCGTCCCAGCCGGCGAGCTCCGCCACGCGCTCGATCACGTGGCGCAGGCGGCCCACGTCGGGGGTGTAGCCCTCTGGCGCGTTCATCAGCTCCTTCGTGCCGACCTCTTGCGCCGTGAGCTTGCGGGCGGGGCCCAGCACGTCGAGCAGCACCGTCTTCGGGTCGCGCCCGCTCGCCGCCGCCAGCTCGCCGACGAAGCTCTGCGCGGCGAAGCAATGGTTGATGTCGTAGACGGAGCGCATCCAGCCGATCCTCACGTGCGCCGGGGCGCGGCAGCTCTCGATGCGCACGGCCCCCGCGCTCAGCGGGAGGTCGTTGAGCGTCTGCAGCTCCCAGCCCGAGAGGCGGTCGGCCTTGACGTCGAAGGTGGAGCCGATCGACGGCGCCGCCACGCGCTGGCGCCAGGCGACGAGCTTCTGCTCGGCGTCGAGCCCGGCCTCGATGCGATAGGCGGCGGTCGCGTGGTAGTAGCCGTGGCGGACGTCGTCCTCGCGCGTCCACTGCACGCGCACCGGCGCCGAGGCGGCGCGCGACAGCAGCGCGGCCTCGAGGATGAAATCGCACTTCGACTTGCGCCCGAAGCCGCCGCCCAGGAAGGTGACGTGCACGGTCACCTGCTTCGGCTCGAGTCCGAGCGCCTGCGCCAGCTCCTTCTGTGCGGTCTGCGGGTCCTGCGTGGGCGCCCAGACCTCGCACGACTTCGCGTCTACGCGCGCGACCGCGGCCGGCGGCTCCATCGGCGTGTGGACGAGGTGCGACAGGTGGTACTCGGCGCTCACCACCTTCGAAGCGCCGGCGAGCGCCGCATCCACGTCGCCCACCTGTCGGACCACCGTGCCGGGCGCATTCACGGCCGCACGCAGCGCCTGCTTGTAGGTCTCCGAGTCGTAGAGCGCGTTCGGGCCGTCTTCCCACTCGACGACGAGCGCCTTGCGGCCCTGGATCGCGGCCCACGTGTGGTCCGCGACGACCGCGACGCCGCCGAGCGGCTGGAACTTCGCGGGCGCTTTCCACTCGGGCAGCGTGACGACCTTGCGCACGCCCGGCACCGCGAGCGCCTTTGCGTCGTCGACGCGCTTGACGCGCCCGCCCACCACCGACGGCCGCAGGATCACGGCCGTCAGCATGCCGGGCAGCCGGGTGTCGGCGCCGTAGTGCGCCTTGCCGGTCACGAACGCGGGGCCGTCGATGAGCGGCAGGTGGCCCTTGCTCTTCACGAGCTCGGCGTCCGGCCGGAGCGTGACGCTCTTGGGATCCGGAACCGGCAGCGCGGCGGCGGCCTCGGCCAGCTCGCCGAAGCCGGCCTTCCTGCCGGTCGCGGGATCGTGGACCGCGTGGTCGTGCACGATCAGCCGGTCGGCGGGGACGCCCCAGCGCGCGGCCGCGGCGGAAACGAGCATGCCGCGCGCAGTGGCGCCCGCGAGCCGCATCACGTTGTAGAAGTCGCGGACGCTGTGCGAGCCGTCGGTGTTCTGGTCGCCGTAGCTCGCGTCGGCGTCGCCCTGGACGATGGAGACGCGCGCGAAGTCCGCGCCCAGCTCGTCGGCCAGCACGAACGGCAGCGACGAGCGGATACCCTGGCCCATCTCGGAGCGCGAGCAGACGATCGTGACCATGCCGTCCGCGCCGATCTTCACGAAGTGGATGGGGGCGAAGGGGGAGTCCGGCTGGCCCTCCGCAGCGGCCGAAGGCGCGACCCGCAGGCCGAGAACCAGCCCGCCGACGGCGCCGCCGAGGGCGACGACGAAGACGCGCCGGCTGAGCGCGAGCTCGGGGAGCGTCGGTGCGGTCGTCATCGGGCACCGCCCTTCACCGGCTGGCCGGCGGCGACGTGCACCGCCTCGCGGATGCGCTGGTAGCACCCGCAGCGGCAGAGGTTGCCTCCCATGGCCGTGTCGATCTCGGCGTCGGTGGGCTTGGGCTTCGCGGCGAGAAGCGCCGCGGCGCTCATGATCTGTCCGGGTTGGCAGTAGCCGCACTGCGGTACGCCGATATCGCACCAGGCCTTCTGCAGCGGGTGGTCGCCGTGGGCCGAGAGCCCCTCGATCGTGGTGACCTTGACCTTCGGGCGCGCGGCGGCGCTCACCGGCGTCTGGCACGAGCGCACCGCCATGCCGTCGAGGTGAACCGTGCACGCGCCGCAGAGCGCCTCGCCGCACCCGAACTTGGTGCCGGTGAGGCCGAGCAGGTCGCGCAGCGCCCACAAGAGCGGCATGTCCGGATCGGCGTCGATCGAATGATCGACTCCGTTGACGTGCAGCTTCAGCGTGGCCATGGCGGTGCCTCCCCGGGTTTGTCGCGTGCTTCCGGATTCTCGCACCAGTCCGGCCCGGAAGCTTGTGCTACTTCCGGGGCGCCCGCGCGCCCGGCGGGCCGGGCGGCGCGTCGGTCACGCTGAACGGCTTGCCGTCGCGCAGATAGAGGCGCTGCGCTTCCTCGGCGTTCAGCGGACGCGCGCCGCGGCGACCGAACACGGCGAGCTGATGCCCCGTCTCGTCGACGGCGCGGTCGCGGTCGAGGCCGCGAGAGAGCGCGAGCGCCGGCCCTCGGGTCTTGTACGTGGCGACGAGCGAAGGCGTCGGCCGCGGGCTGAAGCCGTAGGCTCCGGGCGTCTCGTTCGCCGAGACCAGCTGGACAACGCGCAGGCCGTTCCTGCCGTCGGCCACGTAGGCGAACGCGCTGCCGTTGGTCATGCCAACCTTGACGTCGCGCGCGTCGTCGATCGCACCGCCGGCATCGAAGGACTGGTCGAGCCGCGGCTGCTCGGGACGCTCGATGTCGACGATCGCCAAGCCCTTCGCTCCGTCCGCGACGTAGGCGTAGGTGCGCGCGAGGTAGAGGGCGTGCGCTCCCGGGAGCGCCACGGCGGCGCCGGCGACGACGCGCGGCGCCGCGGGCCGCGTCACGTCCACGACCTTGAGCCCGTCCTCGTCGAGCACGAATGCGTAGCGGAGCTGGACCGCCACCGCGCGCGGCGCGCGCAGCGGCGCCCCCACGTGCGCGACGAGCCGCGGCCGCCGCGGGTCGTCGAGGTCGAGCACCACGAGCCCGCGCGGCGTCGTGACGTAGGCGGTCGTGCCCGCGAGCCAGATGGAGGAAGCGCCCCGGAGCGCCCCGCCGCCATCGAAGGTGGCCGCGCGCTCGACGAAGTTGTTGGTCGGGTCGCCGTCGAGCAGCCGGTGGAGCGGGCCCACCACGACCAGACCCTCCTCGCGGTCGGTCACGAACGCATAGTCGTAGAGCGGGTGGACCGGCTGCTCCTCGTTGGCCGGAGGCGACGCGCGCGCCGGGTCGATCGTCATCGTGGCCGGCAGCGCGACCGAGGTCGCGTCCTTGGTGTCCACGTAGAGACGCTGACCGAGCGGCGAGACGGGAGCCGAGACGAGCCGCTCGGAGAAGCCCTTGTGGTCGACCTGCGCCACGTCGTAGATGCGGAGCCCCCCGCGGCCCTGCGCCGCGAACAGGTACTCGCCGCGCAGCTGGAGCGAGAGCGTCTCGCCGCCGTGGTGGTATGCCTCGCGCAGCGTCCGTCCCCCGGCCGCGTGGGCGGCGTACTCCTCCGGGTAGGCGAGCTCGTGCAGGCGGCTGCCGATCACGGCCTGCGGCTCGTCGCGCTCGGTCACCGCGACGGCGTCGAAGCCGCCCGTGCCCTCGCCCACCCAGGCGTAGCGACCGACGAAGTTGACGAGCCCCGTACCCTGCATCAGCAGCTGCGCCATCCAGGCGTTGTTGTCGCCCGCCGCGGACAGGTGGCAGTCGCTGCAGCCCTTGGTCTCCCTGGACCGCACCGTGTGCGGCACGTAGGTCGAGAAGGCCTGGCCCGAGAAGCCGGCCGAGGAGACCGTCTGCTGCTGCGAGTAGATCCACTCGCGGTTCTGGTTCTGCGAGGAGACGACGATCGCGCACGACGAGCGCGCCGGGGCGATGCGGCTCTTCGTGACCGTGCCGTCCCGGGCCAGGAAGTAGATGTCGTCCCGCAGCGTCTGGAAGTTGTAGCTCGTCCAGTTGCGGCTCTCGCCGCCTTCGTCGTGCAGCATCGGCTTCTTCTGGTTGGCCTTCATCGACAGGTGGCAGCCGAAGCAGCTCGTGGTCCAGGCCGAGTGGCAGGCGTAGCAGGTCATCGCGGAGTTGGCGTGCGCGAGCGATTTCGAGTCGGCGGCCGCGTCGCCCCAGCGTCATGCCGTCGCGCAGGATCGTCTTCGCCAGCCGCGAGCGCTCGCTGTAGCGCGGGTGGCCGGGGGTGATCGTGTCCACGACCTGCGGCACCTCCCACTCGAGGCCCTCCGTCACCATGCTGCGCTGGGTAACCCGGCCGCGCCGGCTGGTGAAACGCGGCTGGCCGAAGGGCGTCGAGAGCGCCTGTAGGTCGGCGCCGCGCGAGGCCGGTCCGCTCGTGACGAGCGTCGCGGGTCCGCCGATCGTGCCGTGGCAGTCGACGCAGTCGATCTCCACGGCCGCGCGCGGCTCGCCGTAGAGCTGGCCGTTGCCGTGGCTGTCCTGCTGGAAGTGGCAGTCCACGCAGTGCATGCCCTTCTCGAGGTGGATGTCCTTCAGGTGCACCGCCTTCTTGAAGCTGGTCGGGGTCGTCCGCCCGGACGAGCTGGCCGGCCGCGTCGAGCAGGTTGCCCTTGCGGTCCGCTTGTAGACCGCGCGGAACAGCCAGCCGTGGCCGTTGAAGTCGGCGAACTGCGTCCGCTCGAGCTTCGCGTTGAGCTTCGAGGCTTCGCTCAGGAACTCGCGGTCGCTCCAGAGGCCCTTGAGCGCGGCGCCCTCGGGGTTCCTGCGCTCGATCGCGTCCTTTTCGTGCGGCGAGAGCGAGCGCTTCGTCTTCGGATAGAGCGCCTGCCCGTCCGCCTCGTTGTCCCACCAGGTGTAGCCGAGGTAGGTCGCGACCATGTTGGTGCCGGGGTGCATGTGGCAGGTCATGCACTGGCTCGAGGGGATCGAGCGCGTGAAGACGTGGCGCAGCGGGTGGCCCGATTCGTGCTTCGGGATCGTCGGGTCGGCGCTCTGGGACTGCCCGCGGTTCCCGAGCGTCCGCGTAGGAAGCGGAGTTCGCCGCCGAGCGGTCGTTCGCGTAGACGACGTGGCAGGCGCTGCAGCCGCTCGAGCGGTAGTCGCCGGGATGGTCGTTGGTTCCGAGCAGCGACAGCAGCGGGTCGACGAGGCGCGTCTTCTGGGCGCCGAGCACGATCGGGTCGGTGCGGTTGAGCGTGCCGAGGCCGCGCGGTGACAGGCCCTTGTCGGGACGGCCCGGCTCCTCGAAGGGATCGGGCAGGGCCGACCTCGAGCCGACGCCGGCCGCCGCGCTCGAACACGCGGAAGGGGTTGCCGGGCTGCCCGAGCTCCCAGCGCGGGAACGGAGCGAGCGCGGGCAGGACGCCCTGCGTGCGCGTCTGCTCCGGAATCGGGTCCGGCACCGTGCGAAGCATGCGCGGCTTGCCGTCGGGCCCGTAGCTCTCGCCGATCGTCGGGTCCTTCCCGGGCAGCACGCCGTTGTTGTAGAGCGCGGCGCCGTAGAGCATCGCGCCGTGCGTCATCGGGCTCTTGCTGACGCGTCGCACCTCTTCGCGGTGGCACGGGCCGCAGGCGAGCGGCGCCGCGCGCAGGTCGCCGGGGTTCACGAAGCGCACGAACGGGACGCTCTCGTCGAGGAGTGCCGTGTAGCTGCGCTCCGGGTTTGCGCTCGTCTTCCAGAGCTCCGGATGCCTCGGCCTCACGTGCGCCCTGTCGCGCGCGGCCTGGTAGTCGGGCGAGCCTTCCGCCCCCGCCTTCCGAACGGCGACGTCGCCGCCGTGGCAGTCGGTGCAGCCGAGCCGCACCGATGGGGCCGCGTGCATCGTGCGCGCGTCGGTCTGGGTGTGGCAGGAGAGGCAGCCCGCGCTCTTGCGCTCGGCCTCCGCCTGCGTCTGGTTCGAGAGCGGCGAGCCCTGGGCGAGGCCGAGCCGCGCGCGCGCGAGCCCGGCGAGGCCGATTGCGAAAGCGAGCAGCACGATCACGACCCGCCGGGGATCAAGCATTCGAGGACCTCGCTAGAACGAGAGCTTCAGCTGGACGAAGCCGTTGTAGAGCTTCGCGCTCGGCGCGCCGCAGCCCGGCACGCCGCAGCTCGAGGAGTAGAGGTCGTCGAAGCCCGCTCCGGGCAGGAGGCCGGCGAAGCCGGCAAGCACGACGACGTTCTCGCTCAGCAGCGGCCGGTAGACGAGTCCGCCGCCGAGGTCCAGGCCGACGTCCTTCCGGATCCCCGGCTGGAACAGGAGGAACGAGAGGGCACCCGTCTCGTGGAAGCGCAGGTAGTTCGCGTTCAGGCTCGCGCGCAGCTTCGGCGTCAGCGAGAGGTCGAGCCCGGCTCCGAGGAGCAGCAGGCCGGGATTGACGTAGCTCGCCTGGCCCTCGAACTTGTTCGCGCGCAGGCTCGGCAGCAGGCTGCCCGGCGCCTTGAGCAGCACGCCCGTCTGCGTGAGCGCGATGCCGGAGCGCGCCCAGAAGCTGAACGGCCCGCCGGCGAAGTTCGGGTTGTCGTACA
Source organism: uncultured Acidobacteriota bacterium (assembly GCA_963740655.1). Classification (GTDB taxonomy): domain Bacteria; phylum Acidobacteriota; class Vicinamibacteria; order Fen-336; family Fen-336; genus DATBSL01. The sequence continues at coordinate 94,536 of CAVUFF010000003.1, read as the reverse complement.
CCGCGTCGAAGCCGCGGCCCTTGCCGTCGCGCGGGTCGTCGTCGCCCGAGGCGAAGAGCCCGCTCAGCCGGACGCGCGCCCAGTCGCGGTCGAGCGACAGCTCGAGCGCCGCCAGCTGCGCGCTCACGTCCACCGGCCGGCCTTCGATCGGCTGGAGCGAGTCGGTGCCGAGCACCCAGTAGAAGGCGTGCGACAGGTTGATCCGCCCGAGGTGGCCGTCCCCGGCGAAGCCCACGTAGTGCGTCTCCACTTCGTGCGGCTGCGCGCTGCCGATCTTCGCGGGCCGCACCAGGAAGTCGTTCGCGTCGTAGTGCACGCCTGCGTGGTCGCGGCTCCAGTGGTAGCTCAGCGAGAGCGTGTAGCCGTGGGCGAGGAAGTCCTGGCGGTAGACGTTCGCCACCGCCACCTGCTGCTCGCGCCGCTTCAGGGTGTTGAGCTCGCTGTTGGTCTCCTTTTCGAGCAGGTCGAAGAAGGCCGCGTTGTACTGCCAGCGGTTCGAGGCGGCGTTGCCGAAGAGCCGCGCGCCGAGGTTCTCGTCGCTGAACACGAAGCCACGGAAGTCCGAGACGAAAGGCTGGATCCCGCCGCGGAGCGAGACGAAGTCGTAGGCCGGCGAGAGGTCCTTGAGCTTCAGCTCGCCGAAGGCCTCCTGGAGTGCCACGTCCTCGCGCCGCCGGCTTCGGCCCTCGCGTGGATCCGGGTTCACGAGGTTCTGCTCCTCCACGCTGAGGTAGTTGAGGTCGAAGACACCCTCGACCTTGAGCGCCCAGCGGCGCGGGCGAAACGCGGTCTGGCCGCGGAAGAGCTCAGCCGAGGCGAGGGCGCGCGGCGTCGTGAAGAGCTGGCGGCCGTTGCCGAAGAACTCGAGGCTTCCTGGGTCGGCGGTGCTCACCCCGCTGCCGACGGGCAGCCCGCGGACCTCGAGCGGCACGTCGAGCGTCGCACCGAGCACCAGGAATATGGAGTCTCCGATCACCGGCCGGTCGCCCTTCAGCACGTTCTGGTTGTAGGGGTCGAGCGCACGGCCCTTCACGAAGCGCGGGCTCGCGGGGTAGGGAATCGACCAGCGGTCGGGAAGCGGCACGAACTCCGGCTCGCGCGACGGGGCGCGCGGCGTCGCCGGCTGTGGCTGCGCGGGCGGCGTCGGGGGAGCCGGAACGGGAGCCGGCGGCGGCTCGGGCGCGACCGCCTGCGGCTCCGGGTTCGGAGCGCTCGGCGTCGGCGCGTCGAGGCTCGGGATCGACGCGAGCGGCGGCGAGACCACCTGGTCTTCGGGGACGGAGAAGGCCTCGTTGCGCGTGGTCGTGAAGAGCACGAGCCCGCCTCGGCGCGCGAGCCGCGTCACTTGGATCCTCCGCCCGTCCTTCAGGACGAGCAGCGTGCTCTCGTCGACGGCGATCGAGGCGAGCGGTGGCGCGACGACGTCTCTCTCCGGCACCGAGAAGACCTCGCCGCGAGTCGTCTGGAAGACGACCTGCCCGTCGCGCCGGGCGAGTCGGGTGACCGGGATCCGGCGCCCGTCCTTCAGGACCAGCACCTCGTCGGCTGCTGCAAGAGCGGCAACGACGACGAAGACGAGCGCGAGCGCTCCCGCGAACGTCCGCCGCATCGCCGCTCAGAGCTCCGGGTGCCGCGGGGACTTCACCCACGGCAGGCGCGTCCCGCGCACCACGAGCTGGTCGGAGCGCTTCTCGGCGGGAACCTCGAACGCGGACGCGCCCGCAGAGGCGATCAGGTCGTCCTGATCGACGCCGTCGCCGCTCACCCCGACAGCACCCGCGAGTCGCCCGTCCTTGAACAGCGGGATCCCGCCCGGGAAGAGCGTGATGCCGTTCGGCAGGCGCGCGATCGCGGTGCAGGACCCCGCTCCGGCGAGGTTCAGGAGGTCGAGCTGCAGGCCCGTGTCGAACGGGCTCCACTCCTCGATCGGCCGCGAGAACGGGCCGAAGCCCGCACCGCCGATCCCCGGCGGGTAGAAGGGCTGGGCGAGGAAGCCGATGGCGCGCGACGTGTAGGCGTAGCGGCCGTCGAGCGGCACGTCGTCCGCCAGGTAGGCGCCGAGACCCGCGCGCGCGAGCTCGACGCCCGCGCTGTCGCTGCTGAAGAACGCGGCGGTGCGCGCCTTCTGCACCGACACGTCGAGGCCGAAGTTTGGCGCGTCGCCCACCTGGAAGAAGGCGAGCACCGCGCCCGTCGTGTCCACGACGGCGATCGAGACGCGCGCGCTCGAGCCGAGCGGCTGGCGGATCGCGGCGCGTGTTTTTGCCGACTGGCCCGCCGCCTGGTCGAGGATCGCGGCCACCTCGGCCGCGGCGAGGAGCGTGCCTGCGCGCGTCGGAAAGCGCGGGTCGCTCCGTCCCGGGACGCCGCCCACGGTGGCCGGCACGAGCGCCGACGGCGGCGCCGACCTCGGCAGGGCGATCCAGGTCCCGCTGCCGGCTCCGCTTCCGGCCGGAGCGGCCGATCCGTTCGCGTACGGCAGGCGGATGCCGTCGGCCAGGATCTCGCTCGCGCGAACGAGCGCCGGCGCGTCGAAGCCGGCGGCCCCGGCGAGCGCGACGCTCTCCTCGGGCGGAGCGCTCGCGGGATCGTTGTCGATGCCGTAGACGCCGTCGGCTTCCACTCCGAGGCCGCCGACGATAACGCCGTCGCGGTAGAGCGGAACGCCCCCCGGGTCGCCGCCGATCCCGAGCGGCGAGCCGGGGCGCTTCACGTCCCCGCAGGGCAGGCTCGAGAGCTGCACGCCGAAGAGCGGACCCCCGGGAGTGAAGTCGACGCCGGGCGGGAAGTGGGACTCCACGATGAAGCTCGCGGTGCGCGTCGAGAACGCATTGCCGCCGCTCGAGAGCAGCGTCGCGCTCGCGGCTTTCGCGACGGCCACAGTGTCCGAGCCGAACACCCGGCCTTCGAGGCCGCCGCCGTCGCCTGCGACGCGGCTCGTCGGCTGGGCGCCGTCCATTCGGAACACGGCGAGCACGTTGGCCTCGGCGTCGGTCACCGCGATCGTCGAGGGCAGGCCCGCGGCGCGAGCCGCTGCGGCCGCCTGTTCGACGATCCGCCGCGCGTCGTCCGCCGTCAGCGAGGAAGAGGACGCGGCCGTGCCGGACGCAGCGACGGGAGACGCGGTTCCCCCGCCGCAGCTCGGGAGCATCACGGCCAGAAGCAGCAGGCCCGCGACGGCGGGGCCGTGCCTTGGGTCGCGGTTCGCGGGGGCTTGCGAGCCCGTGGGCCGTGGCGTTCGGATGCTGCGAACTCTAGAGCGGCCCCCGGAGACGGTCAAGCTCGCCAGATGCTGCGGAAGCAGTCGGGTTTCGTCTGTGACGGCGGTCGCTCCCGTCGTCTTGACACCCGCGGGGACCATCCGGTCCAATGCCCGCGATGGCCTGGGAGCGGCCCGCGCGGGCCCGAAGGTGGCGCAGCTTCGGGCTCGGGCTCGTGCTGCTGGCCGCGGCGAGGCCGGGTGGCGCGCAGACGTTCCTGGGGCCGAGCAAGTGCGTCCAGTGCCACGACCACGACCGCCAGGCGGCCAAGTGGCAGAAAGAGGAGCCGCTGGCCTTCAAGGGCAAGGCGCACTTCGCCGCGCTGAAGCAGCTCGACGGGACGAAAGCCGCGGGCTTCGCGAAGGCAGTGGGCCTCGCCGACCCGTACGCCCTCACGGGCTCGTGCGTGAGGTGCCACGCGACGGTGTTCCGCGGAGACGCGAACGCGGGCGTGTCGTGCGAGAGCTGCCACGGTCCGGCGACCGGCTGGAACGAGCTTCACCAGCAGAAAGGCTCCTACGCGAAGGCGGTCGCGGCCGGGATGCGGGACCTGCGCGACAAGCCGGCCGCGATCGCGGGTGTCTGCGTCGAGTGCCACGTGGTCTCGGACCGTCGCCTCGCGGCCGCGGGCCATCCGGCCGGTGAGACCTTCGACGCCGGCGTCTCGCTGCGAAAGCTCGTGCACTGGAGCCGGGGCTACGACTTCGCGCAGGTGAGCGCCGCGGGACGTTCGGCCGGGGCGGGCCGCGCGCCGGCGCCCGTCGCCGCCGGGCCCGCGAGGGTTCCGGCCGCGGTCGCGCCGTGGGACTGGAATCAGCCGGTCCGGCCCCTGCCCCAGGACTACGTTCCGGAGGCGGGGACGACCTCGGCGCCGAGGACCGCGCCCGCCCCGCCCGCGCGCGTCGCGACCACGGTGCCGCTCTCGCTCGCCGAGGACGTGCCGGTCCCGCGCGCGCTTCCCGCGCCGGCCGTCACGGCCTCGCCGGAGCCGACGCGGCTGCGCCCCCGCGCGGCCGAGATCGCCGAGCTGCGCGGGCGGGCGGCAGCGCTCCTGGAGCGGCTCCTCCGCAGCGGAGCGAGGAGCCCCGGCGCGGCCGCGCCGTCGCGCCCGCTCGAGTTCGCCGGGCCCGACGGCGAGCTGCTGCGCCTGCAGGACGAGGCGCTGGCACTCGCGCTCGAGGCGTTGAGGCGCCCTTGAGCAACACGGCCGACCGCACGGAGCTACGACGGCGCTACGAGGAGCGGCTGCAGCTGCGCGTGCCGGCGGAGGTCCACGCCCTCCAGGGGCTGTCGCTCTTCGCGGGCATCCCCGAGAAGGCGCGCGACAAGGTGCTCGAGAAGGTACGCAAGTACATGCACTTCGGCACCTACCGGCGCGGCGACGTGATCCTTCGCGAGGGCGACTACGGGGACTCGGCCTACTACGTCGTCAAGGGCAGCGCCGAAGTGCTACTGGGACGGCCCGCCTCGGCGGGCCGTCGCGCACCCCCGCGCGTGCGGGGCGGCGCGCACGCGGCGCCCGCTCAGTCGCCGCCCGGGGCGAGGCCGGGTGCCGCGGGGATGGTCGGCCGCGGCCTGGTGACCGGAACCGTGATCCTGTCCGCCTTTCCTGCGGAGGTCGCGCCCGGCGGCAAGGCGATGCTCGAAGCCGGCGAGGTGTTCGGCGAGATCAGCGCGCTCTCGCGCTACCCGATCTCGGCCACGGTGCGCGCCGCCACCGACCTGCGCCTGCTCGAGATCCGGCTGCCGGGCCTGCGCATGCTGCAGGCGGCATCGAAGGACTTCAAGAAGTTCCTCGACACCCGCTACCGCGAGCGCACCCTCGGACGCCACCTGCGTGGCGTCAGCCTGTTCGAGGACGTGAGCCCGGCCGTGATCGAGGCGGTGCGCGAGAAGGCGGAGCTCGTCGCGTTCGAGCCGGGGCAGGTGATCGTCGAGGAGGGGACGCCGGCCGACGCGTTCTTCCTCGTGCGCGGCGGCTACGTCAAGGTGAGCGCCGCGGCGGGCACGTCGGAGCTCGCGATCACGTACCTCCGGACCGGCGACTTCGCCGGCGAGGCCGCGCTCGTCCTCGACGAGCCCTGGCCCTTCACGCTGCAGGCGCTCGAGCACGTCGAGCTCGTCAAGATCACGCGCGAGGACTTCCGGCGCGTGCTCGCGGCGCACCCGCCGATCGAGGAGCGGCTGTGGGCCGCGACGCTCGAGCGCCTGAAGCAGCGCGGGGCGGCGCTGCGGAGCCCGGTCTCGTCCGAGTACATGCGCATGGCGATGGACACGGGCCTGATCCACGGCGAGAGCGTGCTCTTGATCGACCTCGCCACCTGCACGCGCTGCGACGAGTGCGTGCGCGGCTGCGCCGACGCGCACGCCGGCGAGGCGCGCTTCGTGCGCGAGGGACAGCGCTACCGCAACTGGCTCGTGCCCACAGCGTGCTACCAGTGCACCGACCCCGTGTGCATGGTGGACTGCCCGACCGGCGCGATCACGCGCTCGGTCGGGACGCTCGAGGTGCAGATCGACCCCGCGACCTGCATCGGCTGCAGCAACTGCGCGAAGCGCTGCCCGTGGGGCAACATCGTGATGGTCGAGCAGGAGGAGAAGCGCCCCGACGGCAAGCCGGTCGAGGTCGCGACCAAGTGCGACCTGTGCTTCGGGCGCGCCGAGGGGCCGGCCTGCGTCCAGATGTGTCCGCACGGCTCGGCGGTGCGCATCTCCTTCAAGGACATGGAGCGGGTGGTCTCCACCGTGAAGTGAGGCAGGAGCGTTGAGCCTCGCCCAGGTGCTGCGGCCCAAGGTCCCGCGCAACCTGCACGCGACCCTCGTCGCCACAGCACTCGCCTTCTCGCTGTTCCTGCTCGTCTCCTGGCGCTGGGCCTGGAGCCCCAAGCGGGGGCTCGGCCTCGCCTTCGGCATCGTCGCCGCGCTCGTCTTCGTGTTCGAGATGGCCTACCCGGCGCGCCGCTCGCGCGCGCGCCCGCTCGGCAACGCGCTCCGCTTCCTGCAGGCACACGTCTACCTCGGGGCGTTCGCCTTCGTCTGCGTGCTGCTCCACGCCGGGCTGCGCTGGCCCGGCGGCACGCTCGGCTGGCTGCTGCTCCTGCTCTCGGCCTGGACGGCGGCGAGCGGGCTGCTGGGCGTGTGGCTGCAGAAGTGGATCCCGGCGGCGACGGCGAGCGGGCTCCAGGTCGAGGCGCTCTACGAGCGCATCCCGGAGCTCGCGGAGGGACTCCTGGGCGAGGCCGACGGCGTCGTGGCCGACGCCTCGGACGCGCTCGACCGCTTCTACCGCCAGGAGGTGCGCGACCGCCTGGCGGTGCAGAAGCCGTCCTGGGCCTACGTCTTCGACGTGCGCGCCGGGCGCGAGGCGGCGCTCGAGCCCTTCCGCCGCATGCGCACGTACGTGCCGCTCGAGGACAAGGAGAAGCTCGCGGACCTCGAGAGCATCTTCACCGACAAGCTGGAGCTGGACGCGCAGCTGGCGCTCCAGGGAGTGCTGCGCCGCTGGCTGTGGATCCACGTCCCGCCCGCCGGCCTGCTGATGGGGCTCGTGGTGGTCCACGTGTTCGCCTGGATCTGGTACTGATGCCGCGCGGGGTGAGCTGGGGCACGCCGGGCCGCTCAAGCCACTACGCGCCGCTCCGCGCGAAGTGGGCGTTCGTCGGTCCCGCGCTCGTTCTCGGCGTGGCCGCGCTCGTCCTTCCGCTCGCGCTCCACGTGGTCGGCTGGCGTGGCAGCCTCTCTCCGGGTGCTTTGACCAGCCCCCACGCTCCGTTCGAAGCCCGCTGCGAGGAGTGCCACACGCCGCGCGCGGGCGTCGCCGACCGGCGCTGCCAGCGCTGCCACGACGCCTCGGGCGCGGGGCGCCTCACGGGCGCGGCGCACGTGCTGTTCGGCAGCGGCGACGCGCGCAAGGCCGCGGCAAGCGAGCCGCGGGCCTGCGTCGGCTGCCACGTCGACCACCACGGCCGCGACCGGCACCTCGCGGCGGTGGACGAGCGCCAGTGCGGCAGCTGCCACTTCCGGAGCTTCTCGGCGCACCCGGAGTTCGCGCTGCTGCGCGAGAAGGCCGCGGACGAACCCGGAGTGAGGTTCCCCCACGAGCGCCACATGCGCGAGCTGCGCAAGCAGGGGGTCGCGGAGAAGGACGCCTGCCTGCGCTGCCACGAGCCCGCCGGTCCCGGCCGCGACCTGCAGCCGATCGCCTTCGACCGCCACTGCGCGTCCTGCCACGCCAAGGACGGCTCGGTCGGCCTGGTCGAGCCGATCCCGCTCGAGGACGTGGTCGCTCCGGCGCAGCTCCTGGCCCGTGGCGGCGTGAACTTCCGCCTCGAGGAGTTCGACGAGAGCCGCGGCCGGATCGCGAAGACAGCTCTGCGCCACCGCGACGACTGGGTCGTCTTCAATCTCCGGCAGCTGTGGCGCGAGCTGGACGCTGCGGGCTTCGCGGCGGCGCGCTCGGCGCTTTCGGCCCGCGAGGCGCAGCTCGCGCGTCGGCTGGCTCTCGCCGCGCCGCTCGCCGGCCTCGACGAGGAGGCGCTTCGCTCGCGGGAGGCGGCGCTCGCGGCGGAGCTCGAGGGGCTGGACGCGCGCCTCGCCGGGCAGGCGCAGGCGGGCTCGTCGAGCGCCGGCGTCGATCGGCTGCGCGAGGTCGCCGCCGCGGCGTCCGCGACCGGGGACTCGGAGGCGGCCGCCGCCGCGCAGGCGCTCGCGGCGCAGGGCGAGCCCTTGCGCGCGACGGCTGCCGCCCCCCTCTCGCTGCCGCCGGCCGAGGCCGAAACGCGGCGGAAGGAGATCCTCACGCTGCTCGATGCGACGGCCGCCGCCGACCCGGAGCTGCGGGCGCGCGCGGAGGACCTGCGGCGGCGGCTCCTCGCGCTCGCGCCGGGGGAGCCCGCGGCGCAGCTCCTGGAGCGCGTGCGCGACCAGCGGCGCGCCGAGCTGTCGCGAGTGCAGGACGAGCTGGCGCTGCGCGAGCGCGGCGTGCGGCCGCCCGCCGTGGCGCTCCTGGCCGCGGACGAGAGCGCGCTCAAGGACGCGCTGGCTTCGGTGCGCGAGCGGCTCGCGGCACTCGACCAGACGAGCCCGGGCGCGCCGCTCGACGAGGCCACCCGCGCGCGCCGGCGCGCTGCGCTCGAGCTGCTGAGCGCCGCCTGCCGCAAGTGCCACCTGCTGCGAGGCGAGGCACTCGCTCCGCTTCACGCCGCGCGGCCGCGGCTCGTGCGGGCCCGCTTCGTGCACGCCCCGCACTTGATGCAGGCCGAGTGCGCACGCTGCCACCAGGGGATCGAGAACAGCAAGCAGGCCTCCGACGTCTTCGTCCCCGGCATCGCGAGCTGCCGCGAGTGCCACGGCCCGCGCGCGGTACGCGCGGACTGCACGTCCTGCCACCGCTATCACCCCGAGGCGTCCCCGTGAGCGGCCGGCTCGTCTGTCGCCTGCGTGCGGGCGTGACGCTCTCGTTCGAGCTGCGGGAGGCCGAGGCGGTGCTGGGCCGCGAGCCCGGCCTCGCCGTCGCGCTGCCCGCCGAGGGCGTCTCGCGCCGCCACGCGCGCGTCACCTGGGACGGGAAAAGCCACTGGCTCGAGGACCTGCGCAGCACGAACGGCACGTTCGTGAACGGGCATCCGGTGTCGCGCGAGAAGCTGCGCCACCTCGACGTGGTGACGCTCGGGAAGGGTGTCGAGCTCGTGTTCCTGACGAGCGAGGCCCAGGCGCCGCCCGCGCCGCGCCTCGCGATCTTGCGCGCGCAGCTCGTCGAGCTGGGTGGCGACGGGACCGTCCACGAGATCGCGGTCGGCGAGGTGACGCTCGGCCGCTCGCCCTCGTGCAACGTGGTCTGCGAGGCCGGCGACGTGTCGAAGGTGCACGCGCGCGTCGAGCGCACGCGCGACCAGCTCCTGCTCGAGGACCTCGGCTCGGCCAACGGCAGCTTCGTCGACGACGTGCGAGTGCAGACCGTGTTCTTGAAGGCGGGGGACGTGGTCCGTCTTGGCGGCACGGAGTCGTTCCGGGTGGAGATCGAGACCGGCACGGTCGCGGGTGCCTCGGGGCGGCACAGCGAGACGCTCGCGCGCGAGGCGCGCGCGGAGCGGCAGCGCTTCTCCGCGGACTGGAAGACGCGCTTCCTGCTGACCGGCGAGGAGCGCGAGCGCGTCGTGGCTTTTCGGCAGCGCTTGCGCGAGAAGGAGGCCGAGCAGGCGGCGAGCGCCTTCGAGAAGACGAAGAAATCGCCCGCCGTGGGCCGTCCCTCGCCGGCCGCGCCCGCCAAGCCCGCGCCGGTAGCGGCCGCCAAGGCCACGCCGCTCACGCCTGCGAAGCCGGCACCTGCGAAGCCCGCGCCGCCAGCGTCCGCGAAGCCGGCGCCTGCGGCACCCGCTCCGCCTCCGTCCGCCAAGCCGACGCCTGCAGCTGCGCCGAAGACTCCCGCGGCGCCAGCTGCTGACAAGGAGCCGGCAGCTCCCGCACCGCAGGCGCCCGCGTCACCGCCGCAAGCGAAGCCCGCCGCGCCGGCGCCGCCTCCCGCACCGAAGGCGCCCGTCCCAGCCTCGCCAACGCCCGCCGCAGCCGTCGTGCGCCCGATCCGCGAGATCCGCTTCTCGTCGGAAACCCTGGCGCTCGTCGTCTCCGGGCCCGGCGAGCACGCGATCGGCCGCTCGCCGGAGGCCGCTCTCCGCGTCGACCATCCGACGGTCTCCCGTCGCCACGCGACGGTGATCGTGAGCGACGACCGCACGGCCGCGTACCTGCGCCACGAGGGCGGCCTCAACGGCACGCGGCTGAACGCCAAGCTCGTGGAGAAGCTCACGCCTCTCACGGACGGAGACGTGCTGTCCATGGGCGACGTGGAGCTGCGCGTCGCCGTGGTGCGGGGCTAGCGCCCGCATCGCCGCCGGGCGACGGGTCAGTCCGCGAAGTAGCGCGCGAGCGTCGCGCGACTCGGGCGCGGGGTCGCGAGCGAGACGACGACCAGCAGCAGCGACGAGACGAGCACCATCGGCACGACCGGCATCAGGCCGAGCACGCTCAGGCCGCCCGCCGTGCGGGCGATCACGTCGTGGCCCGCGAGCGACCAGACCGGGGTCGCGTGGCCCGGCGCCGGCGCCGGCACGCGCGCGTTCACGAGCGCGATCCCGACGACGCCGGCCGCCACGAAGAGCGTCGAGGCGAGAGCGCCCCACTTCGTGCTGCCGCGCCAGAAGAGCGCGCCCACGAGGAGCGGTGCGAGCGCGGCGTAGCCCGTGAACGCGTACTGGGTCGCGATCGTGAAGATGCTCTCGGGCGCCCGCAGCGCGATCCAGTAGGCGACGATCGTGAGCCCGATCACGAAGGCCCGGCCGGTCATGACCTGCGCGGCCTCGCCGAAGCGGGCCTTGCCCTCGTAATGCGCGAAGACGTCCTCCGTGAACATGGTCGACAGCGCGAGGATCTGGGAGTCCGTCGCCATCACGGCGGCCAGGATGCCGGCCGCGAGCAGTCCCGCGAGCCAGGCGGGCGCGTAGTGGTTGAGGAGCACGATCACGACGTCGTCGCCCGCGGCCCTGGCCCGCAGCGCCGCGCGCTCGGCGGCCGGCAGCGGCGTCGGGCTCGCGAGTGCGGCGCGCGCCTCGAGCTTGGCGCGGATCTCCGGCACCTGGCTGGCCCGGTTCGCCATCACGCCCAGGAAGCTGCACGGCAGCCAGATCGCGAGCAGGCAGAGCGGGTAGAAGACGATCGTCTTCTTGAAGTGCGCCATGCGCTCGGCGGTCAGGCAGAAGATCGTGATGTGCGGGAACGCGATCGACGAGAGCGGGATGAAGGTGTAGGCGAAGAAGTCGAGCGGCGAGAAGCGCTCGCGCGTCAGCAGGTACGACTGCGGCGAGGCCAAGAGCGCCTCGGCCGAGGCCCGGAAGCCGCCCATGCCCCAGCCGATCACCAGCACGGCCGCCGCTCCGAAGACGAGGAAGAGCGTCGTCTGGAACGTGTTCACCCAGGCGGTGCCGCGCATGCCGCCGAAGAAGACGTAGCTCATCACCACGACGGCCACGAGCGCGCCGCCCAGCCAGTAGGGCACGCGTCCTCCGCTCACGGCCGCGAGCGTGGTGCCGCCGCCCATCACGCCGATGATCACGTACGGCACGAGCAGAGCCGCCTGCACCGCGAAGATCACGGTGCCGACGTGGCTCGTCTCCCAGCGATCGCGAAACAGCTGCACCGGCGTGATGAAGCCGTGGCGCTTGCCCAGCGCCCACACGCGCGTGCCGACCAGGAACAGCATGAGCGGCATCACCAGCGCGGCCGGCGAGGCCATGAGGCCGAAGGTCACGATCCCGTTGGCGAAGGCGTGGCCCGAGGAGCCGAGGATCGAGAACGCGGTCATGTTGGTGCCGAAGAGCGACATCAGGAACACGAACGGGCCGAGCGTGCGGCTCGCCAGGAAGTAGTCCTCGGCCCCCGGACGAGCCGCTACGCGACGGAAGGCGAAGACGCCGATGTAGAGCACGATCGCCAGGTAGCCGAAGACGACGAGGGTCGGGATCACGCGCGCGGCTCGCGCACGCGCTCGGGCGTGACGCCGCGCTCGAGCTGCGCGGGCCACGCGTGCAGGACCAGGAGCCGCATCAGGAGCGCGGCGAGCAGGCAGTAGACCGCGTGGTAGAAAAGCCCGATCGGCAGGAAGCCGAGCACGAGGGGCCGCGCGCTCGTCCAGAACCAGAAGTCCTGGTGCAGCAGGTAGAGCGCGAGCGTCGCGAGCGCGAGGAGTGTCTTCTTCATGGCGTCACGCGGTCCGGTCGTCGATCCTTCCCTGCGTCCGCCGCGGCGTCAAGCGCGGGGTCGACAAGCGCTCCCGGGCGCCCGCAGAATCCTGGAAGCCGCTATCGCGCGTTCAAAGGAGTGAACATGCCACGCCGCCGTGCCGCTCTCGCATTCGCCGTCTCGCTCGCCGTGCTTCCCGACCTGCGCGCCGCCGCGCCCGGCTGGCCGGGCTGGCGCGGCCCGTCGCGCGACGCGCTCTCGACCGAGACCGGTCTCGCGAGCGAGTGGAAGGCCGGCGGCCCGCCGCTCGCGTGGAAGGCGAGCGGGATGGGCGCGGGCTTCTCGAGCGTCGCGGTGGTGGACGACCGCATCTACACGATGGGCGACCGCGACGGCGCGCAGTACCTGCTGGCGCTCGACGCGACGAACGGCGCGCTCGTCTGGAAGAGCCGCGTCGGGCCGGTCTGGAGCGACGAGTACGGCGGTCCGCGCGGGACGCCCAGCGTGGACGGCGGGATGGTCTACGCGCTCGGAACCGAGGGAGACCTGGTGGCGGTGGACGCGGCGTCGGGCAGGGAGCGCTGGCGCCGGAGCCTGCCCTCCGACTTCGGCGGGCGGGTGATGTCGATGTGGAAGTGGGCCGAGTCGCCGCTGGTCGACGGCGACCGCGTGATCGTGACGCCCGGCGCGAAGGACGCGGCGCTCGTGGCGCTCGCCAAGAGCACGGGCAAGGAGGTCTGGAGGAGTGCCGTCCCGGACCTCGGCCCGGCCGGCAAGGACGGCGCCGGCTACGCTTCGGTCGTGATCTCGAACGCGACCGGCGTGAAGCAGTACGTGCAGCTCATGGGCCGTGGTCTGGTCGGCGTGCGCGCGAGCGACGGCAAGTTCCTCTGGGGCTACAACAAGGTAGCCAACGACGTCGCCAACATCGCGACGCCGGTCGTGCGCGCGAACTGGGTCTTCGCGTCGACCGCCTACCAGGCCGGCGCCGCGCTCGTCGAGCTCCAGAAGTCCGCGGCGGAGGGCGTCCAGGCACGCGAGATCTACTTCCTGCCCGCGAGGACGTTCCAGAACCACCACGGCGGCATGGTGCTGGTGGGGAACCACGTCTACAGCGGCAACGGCCAGAGCAAGGGCTTTCCGATCTGCATCGAGTTCACGACCGGCAAGGTGGCCTGGGGCGGCGACATCCGCAACGCCGGCACCGGCTCGGCCGCCGTGGTCTACGCCGACGGCAACCTCTACTACCGTTACCAGAACGGTGTCGTGCTGCTGGTCCAGGCGACACCGGAGGGCTACCACGAGAAAGGCTCGTTCACGATCCCGGGGGTCGAGAAGCCGAGCTGGTCCCACCCCGTGGTCGTGGGCGGCAAGCTCTACCTGCGCGAGCAGGACACGCTCTACGTCTACGACGTGCGCAAGCCGGCCTGACGCCCTAGCCGAGCTGCGACGGCTCGAAGCGCAGGCCGAGCTCGACGATGCGCTGCAGCAGCGACCAGTACTCGACGCCCGCGGCGCGCGCCGAGAGCGCGAAGTCCTCGTCGGCGCTCAGCTGCGGGTTGGGGTTCGCCTCCAGGATGCACGGGGTGCCGTCCTCGCGCAGCCGCAGGTCGACGCGGGCGTACCCGCTCAGCATCAGGTTGCGGTACACGCGGCGGCAGGTCTCGCGGATCCTCGCCGCCACCTTGTCCGGGAGCTCGCGCGCCGGGCCGCTCACGATCGCGTGCTTCTTCCGGTAGGTGAGGCTCCACTTGAGCCGCTCGGTGGCGATCGGGCGCGACTCCTCCGGCATGCCGTCGAACGACAGCTCCCAGATCGGGAACACCTCGAGCCGCTTGTCGCCCAGGATGCCGACGTAGAGCTCGCGGCCCTCGACGTACTCCTCGACGAGGGCGTCGGTCCCGATCGTCTCGTGGATGAAGCCGACGCGCTCCACGAGCTTCGCGTCGTCCTCGACCACCGAGGCCTGCGAGATGCCGATCGAGGCGTCGAGCGTGAGCGACTTGACGATCAGCGGATAGCGCAGCCTGCGCGGGCGCTTCACGATGCGGTCGCGCGGGAAGACGGCGAAGTCGGCGAGCGGCATGCGGTGGTACGAGAGCACCTTCTTCGCGAGCGCCTTGTCGCGCGACAGCACGAGGCCGCGCGAGTTGCAGCCGGTGTAGGGCACCTTCATCAGCTCGAGGTAGGCGACCACGTTCGCGTCCCAGATCGACACGTCGTCGAAGGCCTCGACCAGGTTGAAGGCGATCTGCGGCTTCCAGTCGGCGATCGCCGTGCGCAGCGGGCCGAGGTCGCCGCCGATCCCCAGCACCTGCACCTCGTGGCCGAGCGCGCGCAGCGCGTGCACCACGTCGTACTCGGTCTTCCAGTCGGCGCGCGCCGCCTTGCGCTTGTCCGCGTTGTCCGGCGGCACCAGGGCCTCGTGGACGAGCGCCAGCACCCGGAGCTTGCGGCGCGCTTCCCGCACGCGCCGCGGCGTCACAGCGGCACCCGGTGGCGCCCGAGCTGCAGGTGGGTCATCGTGCGCGCGGTGACGAGCGTCGTGAACTCGAGCCTGGCCTCCTCCTCCGGCCCCGCCAGCCGCAGCCCCAGCTCGCGGCAGCGCGCCAGCATGTCGCCGAGCACCTGGTCGATCACGTAGAGCCGCTCTCCCGTCCAGCGCCGCACGCGCAGGCGCACCTCGCGCCGGATGCGCGCCAGGAACCGGGCCGCGGGCAGGTTCCCCGCGTGCTCGGGGCGGTCCGAGAACAGCGCGCGCAGGTCGTGGTCGTGGGTGTCGCGCCCGTCGACGCGGTAGTGGCGGCGCTTGCGGCGGTAGTGCACGCGCAGCGTGCGCCTCTGGCTGGCGAGCGAGAAGGGCGTGCGGCGCGTGGCGACGAGCGGCGGACGGCCGGCGATCTGGCGCATCAGCTGGTCCACGTACTCGAGCTTCCTGAGCGCCGGCCAGCCCTGGTAGCGCTCGCGCCAGTTCGAGCCCGGCGTCAGCCAGACCGCGAAGGTCTCGGCGAAATCCTCGTCGGGATGGCTCTGCGCGTACCACGAGTCGAGGTGCACGACGAAGCTGCGGCTGTAGGGCTTGGGCGCGTAGCTGTCCGGGTAGGGCTCCGAGCTCTTGCCGAAGAGCGCCTGCCGCTTGGGCCGCCGGCGCAGCTTGTAGGCGTTCTCGATCGCGTGGCCGGCCTCGTGGCGCAGGATCATCATGCACCACTCGCGCGTGCCGCCCTCGATCTCGAGCATCTGCGTGAGCTCGAGCCGCCGCAGGCGCGGGTGGGCGAGGTAGAAGGGGATCGCGATGCCGGGCACCCCGTCGGGGCAGAACCACTCGTCCGCCAGCCAGAAGTGCGGGCGGAACTGCAGACCCTGGGCCTCGAGCTCCTTGCCGAGCTCGGCGATGCGCTCCTCGAGCCCGCTGCCCTCGAGGCGCAGCTCGAGCTCGTTG
Source organism: uncultured Acidobacteriota bacterium (assembly GCA_963740655.1). Classification (GTDB taxonomy): domain Bacteria; phylum Acidobacteriota; class Vicinamibacteria; order Fen-336; family Fen-336; genus DATBSL01. The sequence goes on along the minus strand of CAVUFF010000003.1, from coordinate 79,101 downwards.
AGCCGCAGCTCCAGGAGCGCCTCGTCCTCGGCCTCCAGCCACTCGGACTGGGGCAGGGCCGGGCGCGCCTCGGCCGCGAGCCGGGGCACGAGGCCCTTGTCGGACGCCTCCCGGCGCCGCGCTCGCCGCTCCACGCTGCGAGCGTACGGGCGCCCGCTGCGACCGTCAACGTGGCGCCGGCCGGCCCCTATTCGGCGCGGATCGCCGTGAGCGGATCGACGCGCGCCGCCCGCAGGGCCGGCAGCAGGCTGCCCGCGAGCGCCGCCAGCAGCACGAGCGCGGCGGCGCCCAAGAAGGCCGCGGCGTCGCGCGGGCTGACGCCGGCGAGCAGCGCCTCGAGGCTGCGGCCGGCGGCCCACGCGAGCGCCAGCCCGAGCGCGATCCCCACGCCCCCCAGCCGCGCGCCCTGCCGCAGCACGAGCCCCAGGATGTCGCGGGTTCCGGCGCCGACCGCGCGGCGCACCCCGATCTCGCGCGCGCGGCTCGCGACCAGGAACGCCAGCAGGCCGTGGATGCCGACGCCGGCCAGCAGCACCGCCAGCGCCGCGAAGCCGGCGAGCACGCGGACCTGCACGCGCCGGGGCGCCGTCTGGCCCTCGAGGATCGTCTCGAGCGTGCGCACGTCGGCCACCGGCTGCGCCGGGTCGGCGCGCGCGACGATCCGCCGCAGCGCCGGCAGCAGGAGCGCGGCGTCGCCGCTGTGCCGCACCGCGAGGTCCTGCGGCGTGTACCAGCCCATCGCCTCCCCGGGCTGCTGGCGGTTCGGCAGGTACACCTGAGGCTCGCTGCGGCGCTCGAGCCCGCGCACCCTGACGTCGCCCACGACGCCGACGATGGTGCGGTCCTGGAAGGGCTCGGCGGCGGTGATCGTCTCGCCGCCCAGGAGGCCGAAGCGGAAGCGCCGGCCGAGCGCGTCCTGGCCGGGCCAGTAGCGCTCGACGAACGAGCGGCTCACGACGGCGACCTGCAGCGCGCCGGCCGCGTCCGCGTCCCTCACGTCGCGGCCCGCGACGAGCGGGATCCCGAGCGTCGCGAAGTAGCCGGGCGTCACGTAGCGCACGCTCGCGGTGCGCCCCTCGCCCGCCTGGCTCGGGTGGCCCTCGGCCTCGATCTGCCAGATGCCGCCCGTCATCACCATCGGCAGGGCGCTGATGTAGGCCGCGCTCGCGACGCCCGGCAGCGCGCGCACCTCCTCGAGCACGCCCGCGCAAAAGGCCGCGCGCCTCTCGACGCTCTGGTACTTCGGCATCGGCAGCGTCGTGCGCAGCGTGACGACCCCGGCGGGCTCGAAGCCGGGGTCGACCGACTGCACGCGGACGAGTGCGCGGATCAGCAGCCCGGACGAGACCAGCAGCACGACCGAGACGGCGACCTCGGCGACCACCAGCGCCGAGCGCAGGCGCTCGCGGCCGGCCGCGAGCGTGCGCGAGCCCTCGCGCAGCGACTGGGCGGCGCTGTCGCCCAGGCCGCGCAGCACGGGCGCGAGGCCGAAGCCGAGCGCGGTCACGAGCGTCATCAGGGCCGCGAAGCCGAGGATGCGCAGGTCGAGCGGCGCAGCCTCCCCGATCGGCAGCGCGTTCGGCACCAGCCGCACCACGAGCGGCAGCGCCGTGAACGCCAGCAGCACGCCCAGCGCGCCCCCCGCTGCGGCCAGCAGCAGGCTCTCGGTCAGCAGCTGGCGCGCGAGCCGCTCGCGGCCGGCGCCGAGCGCGCTGCGTACGGCGAGCTCCTGCCGGCGCTCGAGCGCGCGCGCGAGAAACAGGCTCGCGAGGTTCGTGCAGGCGATCAGCAGCACGCCGAGCGCGGCGCCGAAGAGCGCCAGCAGCAGCAGGCGCGACTGCTGCGACAGCTCGTCGCGCAGACCGATGGCGCTCGCGCCGACGTTCTTGTTCTCGACCGGGTACTCGCGCTCGAGCTGCGCCGCCACGAGAGCGAGCTCGCCGCGCGCGGCCGCGAGTGTCGTCGCGCGCCGCAGCCGCGCCACGCAATACAGGTAGAGGTCGTCGCGCCGCTCGAAGGCGTCCTTCTCGAACCGCAGCGGCAGCCAGAGCTCGGTCCCGCGCTGCGGGAAGTGGAAGCCCTCCGGCATCACGCCGATCACGCGGTAGGGCTCGTCGTCGAGCCGCAGCGTGCGGCCCAGCACGCCGGGGTCGGAGCCGAAGCGCTCGCGCCACAGGCCCTGGCTGAGCAGGACGGTGCCCGGGGCGCCTTCCCGGTCCTCGTCCGCCGCGAACGCGCGCCCGAGGAGCGGCCGCGTGCCGACGAGCGGCAGCACCTCGTGCGTGACGACCGCCGACTGCAGCCGAACCGGGTCGCCGTCGCCCACCAGGTTGACGCTGTTCTTGTAGAACGCGCCCATCGCCTCGAACGAGGCGGTGAGGCGCTTCCAGTCGCGGTAGTTGGCGGGGCTGAGCTCGTTGCGGTAGCCCTCCGCGCGGTCGCTCTGCCAGAGCTCCACCAGCCGGTCCGGCTCGGGGAACGGCAGCGGCCGGATCAGCACGTGGTCGGTGACCGAGAACGCCGCGGTGGTGGCGCCGATCCCGAGCGCCGAGACCAGCACGACGGTGAGCGCGAAGCCCGGCGCGCGCCGCAGGCTGCGGTCGAGGTGGTGCAGGTCCTGCCGCAGCAGGTCGAGCTGCACGCGCGCGGCGCTCCCGACCACGTCCAGGGCGGCTTCCACCCAGTGCCGGGCGCGGCCGAGCCGGCCGTGCGCGTCGCGCTGCCGGCGTGCGAACAGCGCGGCCATCTCGTCCGCGTACTCGGAGCGGAACGAGGCCGGCAGCAGCCACAGCAGCGCGCGGTAGAGCCGCATCAGGCCCGCTCGGGCGACAGGCCCTTGGCCCGCGCCATCCGCACGAGCGCGTGCAGCCGGGCGGCCTCCGCGCGCGCCACCGCGCCGCCGAAGGGCGTGATCCGGTAGTAGCGGCGCCGCTCGTCGTCCTGCTCGTGGGCAGGCCGCTCGCGCAGCTCCAGGAGCAGGCCCTGCTCGAGCATGCGCTGGATCGAGCGGTAGAGCGTGCCCGCGCTCAGCCGCAGCTCGCCGCCGGTGCGGCGCTCGACCTCCCGCAGCACCGCGTAGCCGTGGCGGTCCTCGTCGGCCAGCGCGAGCAGGATGTGGAACGTGGCGAGCGGCAGCGGCAGCAGCGCCTCGACCTCGGCGCGCGCGAAGCTCATGCGCCCAATATAGCCAGCGTGGCTATATTGTCAACGGCTATAGCCGCTCGAGGGCGCTACGCCTGCGGCCGGAAGTACAGGACCATGAACGCGCCGCCCGCCGCGAGCAGGAAGCCGAGGTAGAACAGCGGCGACGGCGCCGTGCGCGGCGGGTGCTGGAGCGCCGTGAACAGCACGTTCACGAGCGGGGCTCCGCTGAAGACGAGCGGCATCACGATGAGCGGCGAGCCGCCGGCGCGGAACGCGAGGATGATGCAGAGCGCTCCGATCGCGCCGAGCGCGCCCGCGAAGGTCGCGGTCGTGGTGCCGGCCGGGCTGAAGCCGCCGAGCGCGCCCTGCGACAGCAGCATCGCCAAGGGCGCCAGCACGCCGATCAGGAAGTAGGCGACGCCCACGCACAGGAGCGCCTTGGTCGGGCTGCCGAGCGCGAGCTGCCCGCGGTGCAGCAGCGACCCGTAGACACCCCACGACAGCACGGCACCCGCGACGAAGAGCAGCCAGTTCATTCGAGTTCGCTCCTTGCTCGGTTCCGCTCCGGCCTTCGGCCGGGGGAGGCTATTTCATGCGAAGCAGCGCCAGCGTGTCCACGTCCTTTACCAGCACGCCCTCGTCCAGCACGACGGGATGCGCCCAGGTGGCGGACGCCGCCACCGTCCACGTGCGCAGCGGGCGGAAGGCGGTCGCGTCCGCCGCGGCCACCGTGAGCGAGCCCGCGGTGTCGAGGAGGAAAAGCGCACCCGCCCCGGCCTCGAGCGCGGCGCTGTCGGCCTGGCGCCCGTCGCTCAGCCAGAGGGTGCGGCCCGTCTTCGCGTCGACGCAGAACCACTGGCCCTTCTTCTTGTGCGAAAGGCCGTAGAGCCTTCCGTCGACGAGGACCGGAGTCGAGAGGTAGCTGCCGACGTCGGCATTGCTCCAGACCGTCTCGAGCGCGAAGGCCGTGCCGCGCTTCACGGGCCGCACGGCCTTGAGCGGCGCGTCGAGGCCGGTGTATACGACGAGCCCGTCGCCCACGATCGGCGTGACCGAGTTCTGCTCGTAGGGCGTCTTGAGCTCCGTCTTCCACAGCAAGGCTCCCGAGTCGGCGGCGACCGCCACGAGCGCGTTCTGGCTCTGCGTCACGACCTGCCGCACGCCGTCCCAGGTCGCGAGGACCGGCGACGCGTAGGCAGGGCCGTCCCCCTTCCAGGCCCAGAGCGTCGTGCCCGTCTTGACGTCGAACGCGGCGAGCTCGCCGTCTGCGTTGCCGCCGACGAAGGCGATAAGCCGCTCGCCGTCGACCACCGGCGAAGCCGCCGTCCCGAAGTCGGGCGCCGTCGTGCGGTGCGCCTTCTCGAAGCTTCGGCGCCACAGCAGCCGGCCGCTCGCGGCGTCCCAGGCGGAGAGGACACCCGTGATCCCGAGCGTGAAGAGGCGTCCGTCCGCGACGACCGGCGTCGCCTTCGGTCCCTTGCCGTGGCCCGTCGCCGCGGGGTTCATCTCGTAGGCGACGGGGTAGCTCGCCTTCCAGAGCTCGCGGCCGGAGCCGAGCTCGAGCGCCCGCACGACCTCGGCCTCGCCCTCGCGCGAGAACTGGTACACGCGTCCCGCCGACACGATCGGCGACGCGTGGCCGACGCCGACCGTCAGCTTCCATGCCGGGGCGAGCGACTCGGGCCAGCTCGCACGCGGCTTCAGGCTCGCGCGCCCGTCGCGCGCGGGCCCGCGCCACTGCGGCCACTCCTGCCCCGCGGCAGGCGCCGCCGTGAGCGGCGCCAGGACCGGCGCGGCGAGTCCAAGGCACAGGACGAAACGACGCATCGCGAACCTCCGGAAAGGACGAGGCCATCGTACTCCGGCGCCGCCGCCTATTCGGAGCGCAGCGACTCGAGCACCGGCAGCCGCAGGACCGCGCCCGCCGCGACATGCGCGACGGCGAGCCCCGCGACCGCGACCGCCCCCAGCAGCACCACGACCGGCGCGAGCGCGGGCAGCGTCCCGCGATCGGCGAGCGCGGGCAGGATCGCGACGAGTGCTGTGCCCGTCCCGATCGCGAGGCCGAGGAACAGCAAGAGCCCCGTCTCGGCCAGCACCAGCGTGCGCACGTCGCGCGCGCGGAAGCCGACAGCTCTAAGCAGGGCCAGCTCGCGCCGCTGCTCGAAGGCGTTGCGCACCAGCACGGCGCCGATGCCGAGCGTGCCGAGCAGCAGCCCGAGCGCACCCAGCGTCTGGAACGTGGCGATGTACGTGTTCTCGACGCGGTGGAAGGCGGCGAGGCGCGCCGCCGAGGGCTCTGCGTCGAAGCCGAAGTCCGCGAGGCGCGACTCGAGCGCCGCCGCCACCGCGCCCTCGTGCCCCGCCTGTGTCTCGACCAGGAAGAAGCGATAGCCATCGGCGCCCGGAAAGCGGTCCTTGAAGTGGCGCTCGCCCGTCACCAGCTCCCCCTGCAGCAGCCCGGGCCGCAAAGCGCCCACGACGCGCGCGCGGCCGGCCCCGTCGCCGAGCGAGAAGACCTCGCCGAGCTTCCGGTGCAGCACGTACTCGAGGGCACCCGCGTCCGCGATCACCGGGATCGCGCCGTCCGCGGCGGCCCGCTCCAGGAGCCGCCAGGGGTTCGCCTTCTCCTCCGGCGTCGCCGCCAGGCTCGCCTGGAAGGAGAAGCGGCCTTCGGCCAGAAAGGCGGCGGTCGGGGCGACCACCGTGGGGCGGTCGGGTCGGTAGAGGTTGAGGCAGCTCGCGTCCTCGCCCGCGGCGAGCCGGAAGCGCGCGATGCGCGAGCCGGTGAGCTCCGCGACGCCGTCGAGCCCGAGCGCGGCGCGCCCTTCCGGGGTCTCGGGGTCGTGGTGGAGCGGCAGCACGGAGCGCGCCAGGAGCGCGAAGCCCCCCGTCTCGGAGTGCGGCCCCGTGTCGATCGCGCCGCCGTGGCGGAACGCGCCGACCGCGACGATCACGAACGCGGCGAACGCGACGAGCGCGACGGCGAGCACGCTGCGACCCGGCCGGAAGGCGGCCTGGCGGAAGCCCAGCGCCCGCAGGCTCGACGTGCCCGCCGGTCCGGCGCGCCGGCGCTCGCCGGCGAGGCGTGCGGCGACGACGAGCAGGCTCGCGGCGAGCAGCAGCGCTCCGGCGCCGAAGAAGGCGGCGGTCGCGTCCACCCGGCCGAGCGCCCCGGCGGCGAGCAGCAGCGCGGCGCCCGCGGCGAGCAGCACCGGGACGAGGCGGCGCCGCCTTTCGCCCGACGCCCGCCACTCGAGCGGCGCGCGCGCGAGCAGGCTGCGCACCGAGCGCCCACGCAGCCCGCGCAGCGTCAGCACGACCGCGCCGAGCGCGGCCGCGATGCCCCCGAGCGCGCCCAGGGCGAGCTCGCGCGGCCCGACGGCGAGCGCCAGGTCACGTGTGCCGACCGCGCCCAGCCACACCGTCCGCAGGCCCAGCAGCATGAGCGAGGCGTAGCCGACCGCGCCCAGGACTCCCACGAGCGCGCCCGCGGCGGCGAGCAGGCCGGCCTCGGCGACGAAGAGGCGGCCGAGCCGCGCGTCGGTGAAGCCGACGGCGCGCAGCACACCGACCTCCGCCAGCCGCTGCTCGACGCCGAAGCGGAAGAAGAGGCCGGCCAGGAGCAGCGCCGCCGCGACGAGGAAGAAGCTGAAGTAGGCGAAGTACTCGCCGAAGTCGGTGGCGCCGCGTGCGGCGTCGCGCGCGCGCGCGCGGACGTCCTCGACCGCCAGGCCGCGCGAGGCGGGCGAGAGCCGCGCGGCGAGATCGCGGCCGAAGGCCTCCGTCGCGTCGGCTGCGGCCGTCGCGCCTCTGGCCGCGAGCCGGAGCGACGTGACGCGGCCGAGCCGGTGGCCCCAGAGCGACTGGCCGGCCGCGAGGGGCAGCCAGGCCTTGGGCGTCGTGCGGTACTGCTGCCAGTAGGCCTCGTCCTGCGGTCGCACGCGGGAGAGGTCGACCTCGAACGGCGGGTCCCATTCGGCGAGCCTCGTCTCGCGCGTGATGCCGGGATAGTCGGGCACGAGCTCGCGGTCCGCGGCCGCGCCCTCGATCGGGACGATCGCCGTCACGCGGAAGTCGGCGCTCCGCGTCTCGAGCCGCCCCTCCTCGTGCCAGAGGTAGTACTGAAGCGCGAGCGGGTCGCCGACCCGCGCGCCGAGCTCGCGCGCCGTCCAGGCGTTGAGCGCGATCGGAGCCGGCCCCGTGCCGGCCGTCTCGCCGCACGCCGCACCTGCGCATGCGACGGCTCGCCAGAGCGCAGCGTCGACCGCCGCCACGAGCGAGTACGGTACCGACCGCTCGCCGACGCGCATCTCGTTCGCGAGGTAGACGAGCGACGCCGAGGCGTCGAGGCCCGCGCTCGCCGCGGCCTCGCTCGCGGCCGTCACGACGGCGTCGGAAAGCAGCGCGTCGTCGCTCTCGAGCGACCACGAGCGGCCGGGCTCGAGCTCCCGCAGCCGCAGGCCGAGGTCCTCGAGCGTCGCGCCTCGCCGCAGCGCGGCGGCGAGCGCGGGCGCCGGGACGCCCCGGCTCAGGACGAGGTTGACGCGGTCCCGCCCGCCGAAGGCGGCTTGCAGCGACGCGAGCGGTACGAACAGCGCGCGGGTGGCCTCCTGGCTCGGCCGCAGCGAGAACTCGCCGAGGGCCGTGGCGGGCTGCACGGCCTTCACGCGCAGGCGCAGCGCGCGGCCGGGATCGTCGCGCCGGCCGAACAGCGTGCTGCCCGGGATCGCCTGCGCCGCCTCGGCGCGCACGAGCAGCGTCGTGCCGGCCGCGGCTCCCAGCTCCTCCGCGAGCGCCGGGCTCGCGAGCGCGTCGCGCTCGCCGAGCGCGGGCGCGCCTTTCCCATGCAAGGCCCAGAAGCGCCCGTCCACGCCCCACACCTCGACCGGCGCGGCGCGGCGGCCCGACGCGGGCTCGGTGACGGCGGCGCGGAGCGACAGCACGGGCGCGCTCGCGGCGCCCGGCGCGGCGAGGCGCTCGGCGAGCGAGGCGGGGAAGGGCCGCGCGCCGACGAGCGCGACCTCGGTGCGCCCGATCCGGGCCTGCGCCAGTGCGCGCAGGCTCTCCCGCACCGACCGGCCCACGAGCAAAGCACCCGCCAGCACGGCGACCGCCACCGCGACGCCGAACACGACCGCGGCGTTCGTGCGGCGGTAGTGGACGAGGCTCCTGCGGACGAGGGTGAGCGGCCGCATCAGGCCGGCTCGAGCCGCCGCCCGCTCGTGCGCAGCCGGCGCGGCAGCCGTGCGGCGAGCTCCGCGCTGTGCGTCACCAGCACTAGCACGCTCGGCTCCGCGCGGTGCAGCTCGAGGATCAGGTCAGCGACGACCCGGGCGGAGTCCGCGTCGAGGTTGCCGGTGGGCTCGTCGCAGAGCAGGATCCGCGGCCGCAGCACGAGCGCGCGCGCGAGCGCCGTCCGCTGCCGCTCGCCCCCCGAGAGCTCGGCGGGCCGGTGCCCCAGCCGGTCGCCGAGGCCCACCCGCTCCAGCAGCGTGCGCGCCCGCCGCGCGTAGTCGTCCGCCGCGGCCGCCACCAGCGTCGGTGCGAGCACGTTCTCGAGCACGCTGAGCTGCGGCAGCAGGAAGTGGTCCTGGAACACGAAGCCGATCTCGCGGTTGCGGAACGCCGCGAGCTCCGCCTCGGCCATCACGTTCACGTCCCTGCCGTCGACGAGCACGCGACCCGCGCTCGGCCGCTCGAGCGTGCCGAGCAGATAGAGCAGCGTGCTCTTGCCGCTGCCCGAGGGGCCCACGACGCACAGCGACTCGCCGGCCTCGAGCGTGAAGCTCACGTCCTCGAGCACCGGCAGCGGCCCGCGCGGCGTCGGGTAGGCCTTCGAGAGACCCTCTGCCTTCAGCATCGCGCCCCCGCGAAGGCCGCCTGCGCCTCGGCGCAGATCTCGAGCGTGCGCTCGGCCATGCGCGCGGCCGAGTAGTGCCGGCGCACGCCGTCGCTACCGCAACGCCCCAGCACGCTGCGGCGTTGCGGATCGCCGGCGAGCTCGAAGAGCTTCGCCGCCAGGTCCGCCACGTCGCCGGGAGCGAACAGCACGCCCCCTCCCGTCGCCGCGACGATCTCGGGGAAGGCGCCGTGCCGCGGCTCGACGACCGGAACGCCGCTCGCCAGCGCCTCGAGCAGGTAGAGCCCCTTCGGCTCGGCGTAGGGGCTCGGGACCGAGAGCACGTCGAGCCCTTTCAGGAACTCGACTTTCCGCGCGCGGTCGACCGTGGCGTGGCAGCGGAACTCGCCCTCGAGCCCGACGGCCGCGAGCGCTTTCGTCACGCCGTCGAGGTAGGTGCGGTACTCGGGCGCCAGGTAGCCCGCCGCTTCGAGCCGCGCGTTCTCGAGCCCGAGCTGGCGGCGCAGCCGGATGTAGGCCGAGGCCAGCAGGTGCAAGCCCTTCTCGGGAGCGATCCGCGCCAGGTAGCCGATCGTGAAGGGCCGGTCGGCGGCCGGGGTGGCCAGAGCGGGGGGCTCGAGACCGTCGAAGCGGATCCCGATCGGCGCGACCGCGACCTGCCCGCGGGGCAGCTCCAGGTAGCCGGCCATGAAGTCGGCATAGTAGTCGCTCGTCGCGACGAAGCGGTGGACCGCGGACGCGGCCTCGGCGATGAGCGCCTTCGCCTGCTTGCGGTAGGGCAAAGGCAGTCCCTCGAGGAACAGGTCCTCGCCGCTGAGCGTGCACACGATCGGGCGCCGCAGCTCGCGCCGCAGCGGCGGAGCCAGCGAGACGAGCAGCGACGTCGGCAGCATCACCACGTCGAAGGGCGGCTCCTGCTTCAGGTACGCGAGCAGCTTGCGGAACTCCTTCGCCTGGTGGCCGGCTTCGCCGCGCAGCATCGAGACGGTCACGTCGCCGAGCAGCTCGGGATCGACCGAGAGGCCGCGGCCGGTCGCGAGCCGGATCACGGCGGGCGTGTCCCACAGGAAGTCGAGCAGCGCGGGCGTCCGCCGCAAGAGCGGCACGTGCTGCTCGAGGTAGACGCTGATACCCGAGAAGAAGACGCGTGAGTCGGAGACGTTCGCCTCGTCGGTGCGCGTCGGCGTGTAGACGGGCAGCAGCACGACGTCGTGGCCGCGCGCCATGAGCTCGCTCGCGAGCGTGTTGTCGCGCAGGCACGAGCCGCAGTACATGCCCCCGGCGCCGGCCGTGACGAGGAGCAGGCGCAAGGGCGGCCCTAGGCCACGCCGGCCCGCCCGATGAGAGCGCGCCGCACGTAGAGGTGCTCGAACAGGTTGCCCTCGTGCGGCTGGTCCCAGGCGAGCTTCCAGGTCGGCAGCGCGCCGAGGTTGAGCCGGTGCACGAGCGGCGAGGCGAGGATGCGGTCGAGCAGCGCCCGGTCCGCCGTGATCACGCTGGCGGCGAGCGTGGGGCCGAGCCGCGTGGGGATCTCCTCCGGCCGCACCGGGACGACGCTCGCGAACGGGAACAGGAACTCGCGGTTCGCGAGCGGGTGATCGGGCGAGTCGCAGCGCACGAGCGTCGGCAGCAGGTAAGTGGAGTTGCCGCGCCGCGCCACGCGGCCGCTGCCGCGTAGCCGCGCGGTCACGTCCTCGGCGCCCGGCGCCTCGAGCTCGCGATCGATCATGGCCGAGATGCGCTCGGCGACCTCGGGGTTGGCGAAGGGCGCGAGCTGCGCCTCGGGGTCCTCGGTCGCGCGCGGCGTGACCGCCGCGAGCCGGGCCGCGAGCGCCTCGGCGATCTCGCGCGCGTTGGCGGTGACCCACACGCCCGAGGCGTTGATGCAGGAGCGCCCGCCGTTCTCGACGATCGACGCGGCCATCAGTCGAGATGGCGCTCCCAGTCGGCGGCTCGCGTCCGGGCCCAGCACGACCTTGCTGTAGCCGGGGCCGTGGACCTCGACGCGCGGGTCGGATTGCCACGGCCGCGTCGAGGCCACGTCGCCGAACACGATGCCGCGGCCGCAGCGGCGCAGGATCTCGCCCGAGCCGGCGTGGTCGGTGGGATAGTAGCCGAAGGCGTCTCGGGCAGCGCCCGGCCTTCACGAAGGCCTGGATCGATGCGGTAGGGCGTCCAGGGCTCCGCGCTTCCGGGCTTCAGCACGAGCGGACGTCGGCAGGGCGATCGTGGGGACCCAGAGCGCGTGCACGCCGGGCGAGTTGCTCGGCAGCACCACGCCGAGCGTGTCGGTCCTCGGGATGAAGCTGACCGCCGAGCCCGCCGCCTCGCCGATCGCCACGGTCGAGGATCTCCATGTCGAGGCCGCGCGTGAGGCCGCAGATCACGCGCTCGCAGTCCCGAGCACCGCGCGGATCTTCTCCATGTTCCGGCGCACCATCACGTGCGGCAGCCCCGTCGTGGCGGAGAGCTGGCGCACGTACTCCTCGGGCGTCTGCGTCGCGTCGCCGAGCGGCAGCGTGGCCTCGCGAAGAGGTCCGCCGCGCGCGCCGCACAGCGCCACCAGCTCCCGCATCGGGAGCTCCCGGCAGCGACGCGCGCATCGCCTGCTGCGACGGCTCGGAGAGGTCGCGGCGGATCGAGCCCCGCGTTGGCCTGGCTGAGCTCGACGAACGGCTCCCGCGTGCGAAGTGCGACGACGCTCGCCGGTCGACGCTGCGGTACGGGCGCCCGCGCCGCAGGAGCGGCAGGTGCAGCATCAGTAGACCCCTTCCACCACCGTGGCGGCGAAGCCGTGGAACGGCCGCACGTTGCGCACGCCGTCCCACGGGTAGGTCTCGCAGGGCGGCTCGCGCTCGGCCTCGTCGCGCTCGAGGAAGCGCGGCATGAAGAACTCCTTGGTCAGCGTGGTGAGCCGCACGCGGCCGGTCTCGCCGTAGCCGACCACGCGCCCGTGGTCGTTCGGGTCGACGACCTCCATCATGGCGCGCGGCGCCGGCGGGTAGTAGATGATGGCCCAGTCGTCGCCCTTCGCGCGCGGGCGTTGTGGACCGCGAGCCCCATCAGCGTGTTGCCGTAGGTCGGCGCGAAGTAGACCTCGCCTCGAGCAGCTCCTCGACCGCGAAGCGGTGGAACTGCGGCGTCATCTCGGTGCCGCCGCAGAAGACGCCGGTGATGCCGAGCTTCGCGAGCGACACCTTCTCGCAGAGGCTTCGAGCAGCTTCGGCGTGGTGAACATGCACCGGATGCCGTCGTGCGCCTTCAGCAGCGTGAGCGCCTGGTCGACGACGTGCTGCTTGTAGCGCTCCATCTCCGCGATCGTCGCCGCGCTTGATCGAGCTTGATCACCCAGCGCGGGTCGAGGTCGACCATGAAGCAGATGCCGCCGCGGTGCTGCGCCAGGTGCTCGACGGCGAGCCGCAGCCGGCGCGGGCCGCTCGGGCCGACCATGCAGCCAGTCGGCGCCCTTCGGGAAGAGCGTCGTCGGGCAGCGTGTCGCTGAACATCTCGTAGTCGATGCGGAAGTCGTCGATGTTGATGCGCGACTTCGGCACGCCCGTGCGGCCGCCGGTCTCGAAGATCGAGATCGGCTTCTTCGCGTAGGCCTTCGGCACGAAGCGGCGCACCGGGCCGCCGCGCAGCCACTCGTCCTGGAAGAAGCCGAAGCGGTCGAGGTCGGCGTAGCCCTTGACGACCCGGCGCGGGTCGAAGCCCGCCTGCTTCGCCCAGTCGAGCCAGAAGGGCGTCCCCTGCTTGGGGTCGAAGTGCCAGGCCACCACCTCGCGCACCCAGGCGTCGAGCCGGTCGCGGGCGGCCTCGCCGCGCGTCGCGATCCGGCGGCTCGGGGGCGTCTTCGCGCTGGTGGTCGCCAAAGTGTCTCGCTCCTCGCTCGCGGCCCGTCAGTCCGCGGAGATGCGGTAGAGGTACTTCCTGCCGCGCAGGTAGAGCTCGCGGTCGACGAGCGCCGGCGAGGCGTCGAAGCCGTCGTCGAGCGTGTTCGTCTTGAGCACCTCGAGCTTCGGGCCCGCCGCGAGCACGGCCACGGCGCCCTCGCGCCCCGCCACGTAGACGCGGCCGGCGGCGCCCACCGGCGAGGCGTAGACGTTCGGCACGCCCTCGAGCCGCTCGGAGAAGAGCGCCGCCCCGCTCTTGGCGTCCAGGCAGGTGAGGATGCCAGTGTTGCCCTTCAGGAAGTAGAGCTTCTCGCGATAGACGAGCGGCGACGGCACGTAGGGCGTGTCCTTGTCGTAGCGGAAGACGAGCGCCGGCGCACCCGCGACCTCGCCCTTCGCGGCGCTCAGGCGGATCGCCTGCAGCGCGTTGCCGCGGAAGCCGCTCGTCACGTAGACGATCCCGTCCGCGTAGACCGGCGAGGGGATCGCGTTCGGCGTCAGGCCACCCGCGCGCCAGCGCTCGGCGCCCGTCGCGAGGTCGTAGCTCACCACGTGGTTCGTGCCCGCCACGACGACCTGCGGCGCGCCCTCCGCGCTGACGACGAGCGGCGTCGCCCAGGTGGTGGGCTCGTCGCGCTCCTTGCGCCAGCGCTCGTTGCCGGTCGCGGCGTCGAGCGCGACCACGAAGTCCGGGCCCTCGTGGTCCCAGGTGACGACGAGCGTGTCGCCGTGGAGCGCCGGCGAGGCGCCCTCGCCGAAGCCCATCCGCGTCTGCATCCTCCCGAGCTGTCTCTCCCAGATCGTCTTGCCCTGGAGGTCGAGCGCGTAGAGGCCGCGCGAGCCGAAGGACGCGTAGATCCTCTTGCCGTCGGTCAGCAGCGAGGCCGAGGCGTAGCTGTTGTTCTGCTGGATGCCCTCGTGCGGCACTTCCTCGTGGACGGCGCTCTTCCAGCGCAGCCTGCCGTCCTTGCGGTCGAACGCCATCACGACGAACGCCTTGGCCGCGGGGTCCTTCTCGCCTGGCGCCGCGGTCGAGACGAGCACGAGCTCGCCGGTGACGATCGGCGTGCCGAGGCCGAGCCCCGGGACCTCGACCTTCCAGCGGACGTTCCTGCCCTCCGACCACTCGATCGGCGGGTCGGCGCTCGGGCTCTCGCCCGTCCGCAGCGGGCCGCGCCACTCGCGCCAGTCGGCGCCGGCGGCCGCTCGCACACCCGCGTTCGCGAAGCCGATCGCCAGGCACGACACAACGACGAATGCGCGTCCGGCGGGCATCGGGCCTCCGTTCCGGAAAAGGGTCCGTCGACCTTTCTATCGCAACCGCGGCGCGCTGGAAAGCGCCGCGTCCAAGGGGTGCGGTTGCCCGGCGGCTCGCATTCACAGTATTTTGCTCGACACGCTGGACATCGAGCTGCCGCCCGGCGAGTGGATCGACTACTGGGACGAGTCGCGCCTGCTCTCGGGCAGCCTCGCCGGCTACCCGGTCCCGCTCGGGCGCGAGCCGGTCTTCGTCCGGCGCGGCGCGATCATCCCGCTGCGCGTCGAGCGCGACTACACCGGCCAGGGCAGCGCGAAGTCGGCCGAAGCGCTCACCGTGCTCGTGTACCCGAGCGACAACTCCACGTTCCGCTACCGGCCCGACGCGCTCGCCGGCTGGATCACGTTCACGGCGGCGCAGTCCTACGAGCGGCTCACGCTCATCGCCGACCCGGGGCTGCCGAACGAACCGGTGATCTTCCGCGTCGCGCGCTGGAGCACGACGCCAGAGTCGGTGGGGGTCTTCGGCGCGAGCGTGGCCGTGAACCAGGGCGGCGACATGGACCGCGTCGAGTCGGAGGCCGACGCCAGCGGCACCGACGACAGCGCCTTCTACTACGACGCGTCCGAGCAGCGCCTGATCATCCGCGTCGTTCCCTGATCGCGCCCGCCGCGCTCCTGCCGCCGCGGCGTGCCGGCGCAGGCTTACGCTAGGGCATGCCCCGCCCCCGGCTCTGGCCCGCGGCCCTCGTGCTGTCGCTCGGGACGCTGTTCGTCCTCGCGACCTGGCTCACGGGCGACGCGATCCGGCAGCAGCGCGTGCTGTTCACGATCGTCGCCTCGATCCTGGTGGTCCTGGCGCTCCTCGTCTGGCTGACGCTCTTCTCGCGCCTTCCGCGCCGCGTCCGGCTGGCGGCGGGCGGCCTCGGTCTCGCGCTGCTGGCGCTGGTGGCGGGCTTGTTCCGCATCCGCGGCGTGACCGGCGACCTGCGGCCGATCGTCGAGCTGCGCTTCGGCCGGCCCGCGGCGCTGCCCGAGCCGCCTCCGCTGCGCGACACGCCCGCGCGCGCCGGGGCCGTCGCGCCGGCCGAGCCGTCTGCGCCGACGCCGCCCCCGGCCGTGACGCCGCCCGTCGGCAGGATGCAGGGTCCCGCTGGGACGACGCGACCGTCGAGGCGCGAGGCTCCGCGCGTGGCGCCCGCGCTCGCCGCGGCGCCGGCCGAGCCGGCCTTTCCGCAGTTCCTGGGTCCGTCGCGCGACGCGACCCTCGCCGGGCCGCGCCTCGCGCGCGACTGGTCAAAGCACCCGCCGCGCCCGCTCTGGCGCCAGGCGGTGGGAGAGGGCTGGTCGGGCTTCGCGGTCGCCTCGGGGATCGCGGTCACGCAGGAGCAGCGCGCGAGCGAGGAGCGCGTCGTCGCCTACGATCTGCGCTCGGGCAGGCCGCTCTGGTCGCACGCCGACCAGGCCCGCTACGCGACCGTGATCGCCGGTGTCGGCCCGCGCGCCACGCCGACGATCGAGGGCGGCCGCGTCTACACGCTCGGCGCGACCGGCCTGCTGAACGCGCTCGAGCTGCGAAGCGGCCGCGGGCTCTGGTCGCACGATGTCGTGCGCGAGACCGGCGCGACGCTGCCGGACTGGGGCAAGAGCAGCTCGCCGCTCGTGGCCGACGGCCGCGTGATCGTGCCGGGCGGCGGTCCCGGCAGCGCGCTCGTGGCCTTCGACGCGGCGAGCGGCGAGCCTCTCTGGTCGGCCGGCGACGGCGGCGCGAGCTACAGCTCGGCGACGCTCATGACGCTCGCCGGGCGGCGTCAGGTCGTGGTGCTGAACGCCCGCAGCCTGAGCGGCCACGACCCGGCGACGGGCGCGTTGCTCTGGGAGCAGCCTTTCCCGTCGGGCCAGCCGAACGTGTCGATGCCGGTGCAGCTCGGCCCCGACCGGCTGCTCGCCTCGGTCGGCTACGGCGTCGGCAGCAAGGCCTACCGCGTGGCCGAGAGCGAAGGGGCGCTGCGCGCCGCGCTCGAGTGGGAGAGCCCACGGCTCAAGTCGAAGTTCGCGAACCTGATCGTCCGCGACGGCTACGTGTACGGGCTCGACGACGGCGTCCTCACCTGCCTCGACCCGACGAAGGGCGAGAGGCGCTGGAAGAGCGGACGCCAGGGCCACGGCCAGCTGCTGCTCGTCGCCGGCCTCCTGCTGGTGCAGACCGAGGAGGGCGAGCTGGTGCTGGTCGACCCGGATCCGGACGCCTACCGCGAGCTCGCGCGCTTCGCGGCGCTCGACGGCAAGACCTGGAACCCGCCCGCGCTCGCGGGCGCGCTCATCCTCGTGCGCAACGACCGCGAGGCCGCGGCCTACGAGCTGCCGGTCGAGTGAGAGCGCCGGCTCAGCGCTTGCCGAAGCCCAGCTCGAGCCGCGCCAGCATCTCGAACGGCCGGCCCGGGATCGCCGAGTCGGAGCCGTATCCGCGCGTCGCGTAGTCGGCGCCCGTCAGGTTGCGGAAGTGCAGCCCCAGCCGCGCCCGCTCGTAGGTGTAGAAGACGGCGGCGTCGAGCAGCCCGTAGGCGCTGATCGTGTTGCGGTTGTCCGGCGCCACGAACTGGTCGGACAGGCAGCGCACGCCTGCCGCCACCGTGAAGCCCGCGCCGAGCTCGGTCGTGACCCAGACCGAGGCCATGTGGCGCGGCACGAACGCCGGCACGTTGCCCGAGCGGTCGAGCACCACGAAGCTCTGCCCGAGCGAGACGAGCTCGGAGAACTCGGTGAGCTCGGCCGAGGTGAAGGCGTACGTCGCACGCACGCTGACCTTGTCGGTGGCCGCGGCGGAGAGCTCGAACTCGAAGCCGCGCGAGCGCTGGCTGCCGCTCTGGCGCGTGAGCCCGGTCGAGTCGGGGATCGCGACGTTGTCGCGCACGAGCTCGTAGCCGGCGGCGCTCGCGTAGCCCTTGCCCTTCAGGAACGAGAGCTTCACGCCGCCTTCGAACTGGTGGCTCTCCTCGGGGTCGCGCGGCCCGACCACCTGGATCGACGGCGGCGCGAAGCCGAGGCTGCCGTTCGCGTAGACCGACACGGTCGGCACCGGCTTGAAGACGAGCCCGCCGAGCGGGCTCAGCCGCGAGTCGTCGCGCGTCGTCCTCGTGCTCGCGTCCTCGAAGCGCACGTCGTCGAAGCGCGCGCCCGCCACGAGCTGGAGCCTCGGCCCGAAGCTCAAGCGGTCGATCACGTAGGGCGCGAGCACGCGGCTCGTCGAGTCGCCCGCCTGGTGCGCTTGCGGCAGCGGGATCGGGTAGATCCCGACCTCGCCCTCGATCGGGGCCGCGACGTCGAGCGGCTGGAGCAGCAGGGCGTCCTGGGTGTAGACGTCCGTCATCCGGCTCGCCTCGAAGCCCGTCACCAGCTCGTGCGAGACGCTGCCGGTGTGGAACGACGCCACGAGCTCGAGCTGGTTCCCGTAGAGCCGCTGGCTGTCGTCGAGCAGCCCCTGCGTGCGCGGCACGTAGGTGTTGCCGTCGGGGAACGGGAAGGCGCCCAGCACCAGCGTGCCGTCCGTCTTCCAGTCGAGCGCGCCCAGGTAGAGCTTGTCGCGCAGCACGAAGGTGTCGTTGAGCCGCCGCTCGGCGTCGATCCGCGCGCGCTGGGCGTCCTGCTCGGAGAAGTCGGAGGCGGACTGGAACGAGGTCTCGCGCGACGGGCCGGCGAGCGAGCCGTTCAGGAAGGGAAGCCCGGAGTCCGGCGACTGGTTGCTGCTCAGGTACTCGTACGACAGCGCCACGCGCGTGCGGTCGCTCGGCTTCCAGAGCAACGTCGGGTTGAAGGCGCCGAGCGTGCCGTCGCGCCCGTCGCGAAAGCCGTCGCTGCCCTGGACCGCGGCGTTCAGGCGGAACGCCTTCGTGCCGTCGGCGCTCGCCAGGTTGGCGTCGCCCGCGGCCTCGTAGGTCCCGAAGCGCCCGTAGGACAGCGTGACGTCGGCGAAGCGCGCCGCCACCGGCCGCTTGCGCACGACCTGCACGGCGCTGCCGAGGGCGCCGCCGCCCCAGGCGAAGGCGCCCGGCCCCTTCAGCACGTCGACCTGCTGCACGTTGTAGAGCGGATAGAACGGCGCCTCGAGCTCGGGCGCGCCGTCGACCAGCACGAGCCCGGTCTCGAGCGAGTCGAAGCCGCGCACCACGAAGAAGTCGAAGAGCCCGAAGCCGGTCGCGACGTTGACGCCGCTCGCGTTCTTGAGCGCGTCGCCCAGCACGAGGCCGCCCTGCTCGGCGGCAAGGCGGCCCGAGACGACCGACACGCTGAGGGGAAGGTCGAGCACCTTGGCTTCGAGCTTCGTGGCCGCGTCCGTCGGCGGCGGCACCGGAGGCGCCTTGGCCTCGACGCTCGTGGTGTCCTCGTAGTGCAGCGGCTTGTCCGGGGGGTTCTGCTGTGCGTCCTGCGGCGCTTGAGCGAAGGCGGCCGGCGCGGACAGCACGAACGCGGCCGCGAGAACGGATCGTGGCTTCAGCAGCTTGGACATGGGCACCCTTGGTTAAGCGTCCAGTATGCTTTCGACTGCGCCGCCACGGCAAGCGCGCCGTCTGGGCGCCGGGCCAGCTTTCTTCAACTCGTCTTTCGACCGACCGCCAGCAGGTGCGGGCTCACTCCCAGGAGCGACGGCTCCGTCTCGATGGTGCGCAGGAACGCGAGCAGCGGCTCGCGCGAGGCGGGGTCGTCCCAGCGCCGGGCGAAGTCCGGCGCCCAGGCGGCCGGGCCCTCGACCGCGAAGACGTCCAGCAGCGCGAATCCGGCCGACGCGACCTCCACGGCGAGCTCGGCCGGGTGGTGGAAGAACGCCGTCGTGAAGTAGCGGGCGTTGCCGGTCTCGTTGCGGTGCAGACCCGAGGCGAGGTCCCGCTCGACGATCCCGGCGAACGCAGCGTCCTCGAAGAGCGCCCCGCGCAGCCCGTCGAGAAACGACGCGAAGCGCGAGATCGCCGCCGCGAACAGCAGCCCCTCTGGCCGCAGCACGCGCAGCGCCTCGGCGAGCGCCCGGGCCCGACCTTCGGGCTCGGTGAGGTGGTAGAGCGGGCCGAGCAGCAGCACCGCATCGGCGCTCCGGTCGGCGAAGGGCAGCGCGCGAGCGTCGCCGATCTCCACGCTCGCGAGGCGCGCGCCGGGCCGTCGCCCGGCCGCGGCGCGGGCCTGCTCGAGGTGCAGCGGCACGGGATCGACGAGGTGCACCTGGTGACCCTGCTCGGCGAGCCAGAGCGCGTAGACTCCCGCGCCGCCACCCACGTCGAGCACGACGCTCGGAGCCGGGCGCAGCAGTCGCTGGACGAGCTCCTGCGTGCGCGCCCGCTCGAGCCGATTGTGGTCGAGCTCGAGCCGGTCCGCTTCCAGGCCCAGCGCGTAGAAGGCCAGCACCTCGTCAGGCGGCCGGGGCCTGCTCATGCCGCCGCTCAGGCGAGCTTGCGCAGCAGCTTCGGCGGCAGGTACCAGACGAGCGCGCCGCCCTCCGCCAGTCGGCCCGGAACCTCGAGGAGCGCGGCGCCGCCCTTCTTGAACGTCAAGCGGTCGCTCGCGCGCGTCCCGAGGAGCCGCGCGAGGAGCTCCGAGACCCACGGCTCGTGGCCGAAGATCGCGACGGTCGCGTCCTCCGGGTACTCGTCGAGCACGCGGGCCTGCTCGTCGAACGACCCGCTCGCGAGCGCGGGTGTGAGCTTCGGCTGCGGGCCGTCCCAGGCCTCGGCCGCGAGCGCCGCCGTCTGGCGCGCGCGCAGCCACGGGCTCGTCAGCAGCGCGTCCGGAGCGTCGAGGATCCGCGCGAGGCCCCGCGCGGCCTCGCGGAACCTCGTCTCGCCTTCCGGCGTGAGCGGACGGTCGTTGTCGGCCACCCCGGGCGTCCCGTGGGCGACCGCGATCGCGTGACGGACCACGAGCAGCCTCATGTTCCCTCTCCTCGGCGCGGATGGATCGAGCGGCCCCGCGCCATCGCGATGAGCGCGCGCAATGCGACGTCGGCCGGCTTCACCTCCAGGAGCGCGCGGTGCAGCAGCCGCGCCATCGAAACGAACGCGTGCCGCTCCCGCAGCGCCGCCCGCGACAGCAGCAGGTTGTCGCGCGCGGCCGCCGACCGCGACTGTGCCTCCAGCCAGTCGGCGAGCATGTCGTGGTCGTGGATCGCGCCGATCGA
This sequence comes from uncultured Acidobacteriota bacterium, assembly GCA_963740655.1. Classification (GTDB taxonomy): domain Bacteria; phylum Acidobacteriota; class Vicinamibacteria; order Fen-336; family Fen-336; genus DATBSL01. The sequence goes on along the minus strand of CAVUFF010000003.1, from coordinate 58,781 downwards.
GTCCTGCAGCCGCTTCCAGAGCGCGGGCGCGCGCGACTCGTCGCCGCGTACCACGTCCTCGATCTCGGCCGCGTAGCGCAGCCGCCGCGCGCGGCGCCGCAGCGCGTGCAGCGGGTCGGGCAGGAAGCGCTCGCCGATCTGGCTGAAGCCGCGCAGGAGCGCCGCTCCCTCCTCCTCGCGCAGCGCCAGCACGCGCGCGAGCGCCGTGGGGGCGTCCACCGCGCCCTCGCGGAGCAGGCGCCGCAGGTTCCGGCGCAGGCCGTCGATGTCCAGGTCGAACACGTTCTCGGCGACCTGGCTGCGGCTGCGCGCACGCGCCGCACGCAGGCGGCTCAGGAGCGCCCTCTGCTCGGCGCTCGAGCTCCTGAGCAACTCGAAGCGGTCGTGGAAGAGGCCCAGCGCCACGTCCATGTCGCGTCCGGCCCCGACGCTTCGCGTCAGCTGGCGCAGCACCTTTACGGCCTTCGTGACCGTGCGGCCGTCGCCCTTGCGCGCCAGGAGTGGCAGCGCCACGCGCAGCCGGCGGCCGGCCACGCGCACCTGGTGGACGGCTTCTTCCTGTCCGGCGACGGCTCCCGGCAACTCGTGGAAAACACGGCTGATACGGTCCTCGAGCAGCTGGGACGAGCGGTCGTCTCGTGCGGTCTTGAGCGTCACGGGCTTGTCACCGGAAGCCCGTAACGTACCACGCCGTTCATCCCGGTCTGTCATGCCCCCAAGCCCTTCTCGCTCCGCTCGATCCCGGCCGCTGGGCGCCACCCGCAACACGGGTCGCGGCCCCGCTAGAATGGTGGTTCTGCTTGGAGACAACCCCATGACCGGTCCTGAGAGCGATCGTCCCACCCCCGCCGCGGCGACGGCCGCGCGCCCCGTCGCGGTGCTCGACCTCGGCGCGAGCGCCATCCGGCTGGTGGTGGCCGAGCTCGCGCCCGGCTGCCCGCCGCGGATCCTCGAAGAGGCGTCGCGCGCGGTGCTGCTCGGCAAGGACACCTTCGGCGGCGGCCGGCTCGGCGCCCCGACGGTCGAGGCCACGCTGCGCGCGCTCGAGGGGTTTCGCAGGATCATGGACTCCTACGGCGTCGTGCGCTACCGCGCCGTGGCGACGAGCGCCGTGCGCGAGGCCGTCAACCGCGACACCTTCCTCGACCGCGTGCGGCTGCGGGCCGGGATCAACGTCGAGGTGATCGACGGCTCCGAGGAGAACCGCCTGACCTACCTCGCGGTGCGCGAGTCGCTGCGCGAGCACGAGGCGATGAAGGACGGCGACACGCTGCTGGTCGAGGTCGGCGGCGGCAGCGCCGACCTCTCGTACCTGCGCAAGGGCGAGCCGGTCTACTCGGGCACGTACGCGCTCGGCGCCGTGCGCATGCGGCAGAACCTCGCAGCCTGGCACGGCAGCCACGAGCAGCGCACGCGGCTCTATCACCGCACCGTGCGCAACGTGGTCGAGGACATCCGCCGCGAGCTGCCGCTGCGCGAGGCGCGCCACTTCCTGGCGCTCGGCGGCGACGCGCGCTTCGCCGCGGCCCAGGTCGCGGGAGACGACAAGCCGCACGCCGTGCGCGGCGTGCCGCGCGACCGCTTCCTGTCGTTCTGCGAGCAGACGGTGGCGCTCGACGACGACGAGCTGGTCGAGGCCTACCGGCTGCCGCTCGCCGAGGTCGAGACGCTCGTGCCCTCGCTGATCGTGTACCGCGAGCTGCTGCTCGAGACGCAGGCCCCGACGGTGCTCGTGCCCGAAGCCACGCTGCGCGCCGGGCTGCTGCTCGACATGCAGCGCTCGGACGAGGGCCAGGGGATCGAGGACTTCTCTCGCCAGGTGCTGGCCTCGGCCGCGGCGCTCGGGGAGCGCTACCGCTACGACGCGCCGCACGCCAAGCAGGTGGCCATGCTCGCGGTGACGCTCTTCGACGAGCTGCGCTCCGAGCACGGCCTCTCCGTGCGCGACCGGCTGCGGCTCGAGGTCGCGGCGCTGCTGCACGACATCGGCATCTTCGTGAGCCTGCGCGGGCACCACAAGCACGCCCAGTACCTGCTGTCGGTCTCGGAGATCTTCGGGCTCTCGCGCGACGACATGGCGATCATCTCCAACATCGCGCGCTACCACCGGCGCGGCGGGCCGAACAAGTCGCACCTCGCCTACATGGCGCTCGACTCGGACGCGCGCGTGGTGGTGAACAAGCTCGGCGCGATCCTGCGCGTGGCGAACGCGCTCGACGCCGACCACCTGCAGAAGGTGCGCGCCGTGCGCCTGCTGCGCGAGGACGAGCAGTGGGTGCTCGAGGTGGACGGCGGCGGCGACCTCACGCTCGAGCGGCTGGCGGCGCTCGCGCGCGCCGACATGCTGACCGACGTGTTCGGCAGCAAGGTGGGCTTCCGCGAGGCCGGGGGGCGCGGGTGAAGAAAACCCGCAAGCGCGAGCCCGAGCTGTTCCTGAACCGCGAGCTGAGCTGGCTCGAGTTCAACGGGCGCGTGCTCGAGGAGGCGTGCGACCCCGCCAACCCGCCGCTCGAGCGGCTGAAGTTCGCCTGCATCGTGGCGAGCAACCTCGACGAGTTCTTCATGGTGCGGGTGGCCGCGCTCCAGAACGCGCTCGCCGAGGGCGACACGGCGCCCGACGTCGCGGGCCTCACGCCCGCCCAGCAGCTGCAGCGCATCGGCGAGCGTGCCCACGCGATGGTCGAGCAGCTCTACGCCGCGCTGACCGGCGAGATCCTGCCGCCGCTCGCGGAGCGCGGCCTGCGCCTGGTGCGGCCGGGCGACCTGGATCCCGCCGCGCGCGCCTCGCTCACGCGCTTCTTCAAGAACGAGGTGCTACCCGCGCTCACGCCGCTCGCGATCGACGCCTCGCGGCCGTTTCCGATGCTCGCGAGCCTGAGCCTCAACCTGGCGGTGCTGGTCGGGCCGGCCGAGGGCGAGGACGAGCCGCGCCTCGCCGTGGTACAGGTGCCTGGCCGGCTGCCGCGCCTGGTGCGGCCGCCGGGCGTCGAGGGCCTGGTGCACGTGCTGCTCGAGGACGTGATCTGGGCCGAGCTGCAGGGCCTGTTCCCCGGCCAGGAGATCCGCGACGTCGCGGCGTTCCGCATCGCGCGCGACTCGGAGCTCGACTTCGACGACGAGGGCGGGCGCGACTTCCTGCAGGTGATCGAGGAGGAGCTCAAGAACCGGCGGCGCAGCGGGATCGTGCGGCTCGAGGTGCAGGACGGCGTGAGCGACGCGCTGCTCGCGCTGCTGGTCTCGCGCCTCGAGGTCGGGCGCGAGGACGTCTACCCGATCCACGGGCCGATCGACATCCGGCCGTTGATGCAGCTCGTCGACGTGCCGCTGTTCGAGGACCTGCGCGACCCGCCGCTCAAGCCGGTGCCCGTGCTGGAGGCCGCCGGCCCCGAGCTGTTCCAGCTGCTCGACGAGCGCGACGTGGTGCTGCACCATCCGTACGAGTCGTTCGACCCGGTCGCCGCGCTGGTCGCCTCGGCCGCCGACGACCCCGACGTGCTCGCGATCAAGCAGACGCTCTACCGCGCGAGCGGCGACTCGCCGCTCGTCCGCTCGCTCGGGCGCGCCGCCGAGAACGGCAAGCAGGTGACCGTGCTGGTCGAGCTGCTCGCGCGCTTCGACGAGCAGTCGAACATCCGCTGGGCCAAGCGCCTGGAGGAGTCGGGCTGCCACGTGATCTACGGCATCCGCGGCTACAAGACCCACTCGAAGATCCTGCTGGTGGTGCGGCGCGGCCGCCAGGGGATCCGGCGCTACGTGCACCTCGGCACCGGCAACTACAACGAGCGCACCGCGCGCGCCTACACCGACTTCGGGCTCATGACCTCCGACGCGGAGATCGGCGAGGACGCCTCGGCCTTCTTCAACGCGCTCACCGGCTACTCCGACCCGCCGCGCATGCGCAAGCTGGTGATGGCGCCGACGCACCTGCGCGAGCGTGTCGTGCGCCTGATCGGCCGCGAGCGCCAGCGCGCCGAAGCCGGCCAGGCGGCCGAGATCCGGGCCAAGGTGAACTCGCTCGTGGACGAGGACATCATCCGCGCGCTCTACGACGCCGCCAAGGCGGGCGTGAAGATCCGCCTCGCGGTGCGCGGCATCTGCTGCCTGCGGCCGGGCCTCAAGGGCACGAGCGACGGGATCGAGGTGGTCTCCGTGGTCGACCGCTTCCTCGAGCACTCGCGCATCTTCTATTTCAGGAACGGCGGGGACGAAGAGGTCTACCTCGCGAGCGCCGACTGGATGCCGCGCAACCTCGACCGCCGCATCGAGCTCTTGTTTCCGGTCGAGGCGCCCGAAGGGCGGCAGAAGGTGCTGCACGCGCTCGACGCCATCTTCCAGGACAACGTCAAGGCCCGCCGGCTCCAGGCCGACGGCAGCTACAAGCGCAAGCGCCCGGCGAAGGGCGAGGAGGCCTACCGCTCGCAGCTCGAGCTCTATCGCGAGGCCAAGCGCGCGCTCGACCGGCAGCGCGCGGGCACCGGTGTCACGCTCGAGCCGATTCGCTCGCCCGCCGGATGAGCTCGAGCGCCCGGAGATGAGCGGCGCCCCGCGACTCACGAGCCGCCGCGAGCTGTTCGAGCGGCTGCGCGGCCGCGACCGGGCCGCCGGCCACTGGATCAAGGTCCACCGCGTCGCGATGGCCTGCCGCTTCGAGGTCGCGCTCGACGAGCAGGACGCCCGGCACGTCGAGGACGCGCGCGCGGCGCTCGACGAGGTCGACGCGATCGAGGCCGCGCTCAGCTGGTTCCGCGACACGAGCGAGCTCTCGCGCGTGAACCGGGCGGCGGCCATGGCGCCGGTGCCGATTGGCCCCTTCCTGCTCGAGCTGCTCTCGCTCTGCCGCGAGCTCCACGCGGCGACGGGCGGCGCCTTCGATCCTGCGAGCACGGCACTGTCTCGCGCCTGGGGCTTTCTGGAGCGACGGCCGAGCCGGCCTTCCGACGTCGACCTCGCCGCGGCTCGCGCGCGCTCCGGCATGGACAAGGTGGTCCTCGACGAGGCGTGTCGCAGCGTGCGCTTCGCGGTGCCCGGCGTGGAGCTGAGCTTCGGGGCGGTCGGCAAGGGCTGGGCGCTCGACCGCGTGGCCCGCACGCTGCGCGAGCGCGGTCTCGGCCGCGCGGTGGTCTCCGCGGGCGGGAGCAGCCAGCGCGCCTGGGGCGGCGTCGACTGGGAGCTCGCGCTCGAGCCCGCGCGGCGGCCGCTCGGCAGGCTGTGGCTGCGGGACGCAGCACTCGCCACGAGCGGCGCGGGCGAGCAGTACTTCGAGGAGGCGGGTCGGCGCTACGGCCACGTGCTCGACCCGCGCAGCGGCTGGCCCGCCGAGGGCGTCCGCAGCGCGTGCGTCGTCGCTTCGGAAGCCGCCGTCGCCGACGCGCTCTCGACGGCCTTCCTGATCGCCGGGCCCGAGCTGGCCGCCTCCGTCTGCGCGCTTCGGCCCGGAACGCTCGCGCTGCTCGTGCTCGATACGCGGCCGGACGAGATCCTGGAGATCGGCCGGCGGGACGGCGTTTCGCTCGCCCCTGCTCCGGGGGTTCGTATCGTGCGCCGCGCTCCGGAGGCAGGCCCCGTCCATCCCGACTGAGGGGAGCTGCGTCTTCCGTCGGGGGTCGGCCGTATCCAGGGTAGAACAGGCCGCTACGCCGGAGGGGGAGGCCCTTGGACGCGGACCGCGAGGATGCTGCAAGGCTTTGCCGCGGCGACACATCCGGCCTCGCGGGGCTGATGGGGCGGTATCAGGACCGGCTCTTCCGCTACCTGCTGCGGCTCCTGGGAGACCGAAGCGTGGCCGAGGACGTCTTTCAGCAGACCTGGGTCAACGTCGCCGAACGGATCCGGCGCTACGACCCGTCGCGGCCGTTTGCGCCGTGGCTCATCACCGTCGGGCGCAACCTGGCGCTCGACGGGCTGCGCCGGCGCCAGCCGGGAAGCCTCGACGAGACGGAGGAGCCGGCGGCGCCCGCGGCCGCCTCCGACCCGCTGGCGCGCGCGATGTCGCGCCAGCTGGCCTCGCGCGTGGAGGCGGCACTGGGCACGCTCGGCCCGCTCGACCGCGAGGTGCTCACGCTGCGCTTCGAGGACGAGCTCGAGCTCCTGGAGCTGGCGGGGACGCTCGGAGTGCCGCTGCCCACCGCGAAGGCGAGACTCTACCGGGCGCTCGAGCGCCTGCGCGCCCGGCTCCTGGCGAAGGCCCCGGCGGGGGACTGGCGATGAGCGCGCACGTCTCCGAGCTGCTGGCGCTCGACGCGGCCGGCGCGCTCGACGCGGCCGAGGCCGCGCGCGTCGCCGCGCACCTCCCGGAATGCGAGGCCTGCGTCGCCGCCGCGCGCGGGTGGACGGCACTCGCCGAGGCGCTCGGCAGGCTGCCGGAGCCGAGGCCCGCGCCGGCCCTCGTCGCGCGCACGCGGGAGGCCGTTGCGGCGCTCGTCGCCGAGCGGGCGGAGCGGGCGTGGAACCGCGCGGCGCTCGCGTTCGTCGTGGGGCTCGCGTGGACGCTCGCGGTGTTCGGCTGGCTGGTGTTCGATCTCGTGGCGGGCGAGCTGGCGCTGCGACTGGCGCGGCCGCTCGGCTCGCTGGCCGCGTGGTACGGGGCGTATCTGCTGGCGGGGTGGCTGGCGGCGGCGGTCGCGGCCGTGCTGCTGGGCCGCCGCGTCCAGGAAGAGGGGAGGACGGTATGAGCCGGTTCGATCAGGAGTGGGCGCTCGTTCCGCAGGCGGCGCGCTGGATCGCGGCGTTCGCCGCGCTGGCGTTCGCGGCCCTGATGGCGGCGGTGTTCCTGCTGCCGGCGTGGGCGGCCCACGATCCCCACGCGCTCTACGCGCTCGGGCCGATCTTCCTGCTGACGCTCTTCGGCATCGTGCCGCTCGCGCTCTACGTGCTGCTCGTCGGCTACGTGTGGGGCGACGCCAAGCGGCGCGGGATGAACGCGCTGCTCTGGGTGCTGCTCGCGATCTTCATCCCCTCGGCGATCGGGATCATCCTCTACTTCATCCTGCGCGACCCGGTGCCGGTTCCGTGCCCGAGCTGCGGCGCGCCGTCGTCCAAGGGCCACGCCTTCTGCGCCCGCTGCGGCGCCGCCGTGCGCCGCGCGTGCGCCCAGTGCCGAGGCCCCGTGGAGCCGGGATGGAGCAACTGCCCGAGCTGCGGGGTCCCGCTGACCGGGGACGCGCGACCGGCGACCAGCGCCTGACCGCGCCTCGCCGCAGCCTTCAGTCGCGCCGGACCACCGCGCCGCCCTTCATCACGAACGAGACCTTCTGCAGCGCGGCGACGTCGGCGAGCGGATCGTCCGTCACGGCCACGACGTCGGCGAGGCCGCGACCCACAAGCTGCGCGAAGGCCGGGCCGCCGGCGAGGAGCAGAGCGAGCGGAAACACGGACGCCAGGCGTGACACGGGACCCTCCTCTCGTTGCGCGGACCCTCGATGATACGGCTCGTCCGCCGCGCGGGGTGCGGCGAAGCGCTCGCGTGACGCAGAGCGGGCGTTTTCTTGACAGACCCGTGACGCCTGACTATGGTCGTCGTGGTTTCATGCCCACACGACTCGAGGAGTCGCTCGAGCGCGACATCGAGCGCATCCGCCAGCAGGTGCTCGAGATGTCGTCGCTCGCGGAGCGCGCGCTCAAGGACTGCGTGGCGGCGCTGCAGGAGGGCAACCGGCAGCAGGCGTACGCCGTCATCCTGCGCGACCAGTACATCGACGAGAAGGAGAAGGAGATCGACCGGCTGTGCCTCGAGTTCCTGGTGCGGCAGCAGCCGGTGGGCCTGCACCTGCGGCTCGCGTACAGCACGATCAAGATCAACCTCGAGCTCGAGCGCGTCGGCGACTACGCCGAGAGTGTGGCGCGCCAGATCCTGCGCCTGGGCGGCCCGCCGGAGCTGCCCGACGCGCTCGGCGAGCGGCTCGTCGAGATGGCCAACCTCGCGATCCCGATGCTGCACGACTCGATCGAGGCCTTCGTGCGCCAGGACCCGACGCTGGCGCGCGGCGTGATCCTCGCGGAGCCGGCGGTGGACGCTCTCCTCGGCAAGCTCAACGCCGAGGTGGTGGAGGCGCTCAGGAGCCAGGCGATCCTGCCCGAGATGGCCGAGCCGATCGTGACGATCGGCCGCCGCTTCGAGCGCGTCGCCGACCAGGCGCGCAACGTGTGCATGGAGACGATCTACATGTGCACGGGCGAGTACGCCAAGCACCCGGGCGCCGAAACCTTCCGCGTGCTGTTCGTCGGCGAGCACAACGCCTGCCGCAGCCAGATGGCCGAGGCGATCGCGCACTCGCTCGGGCAGACCAAGTTCATCTTCTCGAGCGCCGGGATCGATCCGCGCGCGATCGACCCGCGCACGCTCGCGTTCATGCGCGAGAAGGGCTTCGACATGGGCCGCATGGCGCCCAAGGCGATCTACCAGGTGCCGAACCTCGACCACTACCAGGTGATCGTGGGTGTCGCGAAGGAGGCGCAGCAGGCCTTCCCGCGCAGCCCGCGCAAGATGGTCTACATCGACTGGAGCATCGACGACCCGTCGCACGTCAAGGGTGCGGACGCCGAGGTCCGCGCCGCCTACGAGGCGACCTTCCGCTTCCTGTCCAGCCACGTGCGCGACCTCGTCGGCGCGGTGCTGGGCGTGCGCATCGAGTAGTCCGAAGCCCGAAACCGAGGAGAGCCGACATGAACCCACTTGCGTGCGGACAGCCCTGGTTGCGGCTCGTCGGGCTCGTGGCCGCGGGGATGCTCGCCGGCTGCGGCGGCGGCCAGCAGGCCGGCAAGTCGTCGAAGAGCGTGATCCAGAACAAGGGCTCGGACACGATGGTGAACGTGGCCCAGGTCTGGGCCGAGGAGTACCGGAAGGTCGCGCCCGACGTCGAGGTCGAGGTCTCGGGCGGCGGCTCGGGCGTAGGCATCGCCGCGCTCGTCAGGGGCGCCGTCGACATCGCCAACGCGAGCCGCGACATCAAGCCGTCCGAGGTCGAGCAGGCCACGAAGAACACCGGCAAGCAGCCGGTCGGCTTCACGGTCGGTTACGACGCGCTCGCGGTCTACGTCCACAAGGACAACCCGCTCTCCGAGGTCACGCTCGACCAGCTGGACGAGCTCTACGCGGAGGGCGGCACGCTCGCGCGCTGGTCGCAGCTCGGCGTCAAGATCCCGGGCGTCGCCGACGACACGATCGTGCGCGTGAGCCGCCAGTCCAGCTCGGGCACCTACGAGTTCTTCCGCGAGCACGTGCTCAAGAACAAGGACTTCCGGCTCGGCTCGCGCGACCTCTACGGCTCGAAGGAAGTGGTCGAGCTGGTGGGCTCGACGCCGACCGCGATCGGCTACAGCGGCATGGGCTACGCCACGCCGGCGGTCAAGATGCTGAAGGTCGCGAAGGCCCAGGGCGAGGCGTACGTCGCCCCCACGGTGGCGACGGTCCACGACAAGACCTACCCGCTCGCGCGCTCGCTGCACGTCTACACGCTCGGCGAGCCGCAGGGGGCGGTGAAGGCCTACGTTGACTGGCTGCTGTCCGACGCCGGCCAGAAGGTGGTCGAGGACAGCGGCTACGTCCCACTGTCGCCCGACCAGCGCGCCAGGAAGCCCTGAGGCGGTCCGCCCGAAGGCGGGCAGACAGCGCCGCCTCGCTGCGGGCCGCGACCCACGCATGAGCCACGACGCCCCGATCCCCGCAGCCTCGGCAGCGCGACCGCGAAGGCCCGCCTGGGCCGTTTACGGCGAGCGCGCGCTCGAAGCGCTCATCCGCGTGTGCGGCGTGAGCGCCATCGTGTTCGTGGCGGCGATCTTCTTCTTCGTGTTGCGCGAGGCGGCGCCGGTGCTGGTGAAGCGACGACTTCTAGCTCGGCCAGTTCCTGTTCAGCACCGAGTGGTACCCGACCTCGGCGAGCAACGTGCGCTACGGCACGCTCGCGCTCACCGTCGGCACGCTGAGCGTGACCGCGCTCGCGATGCTGATCGCGGTGCCGTTCGGCCTCGGCGCCGCCATCTTCGTCTCCGAGTTCTGCGCTCCGCGCCTGCGCGAGACGCTCAAGATCATGATCGAGCTGCTGTCGGCGATCCCGAGCGTGGTGTGGGGCTTCATCGGCCTCACGCTGATGAGCCGGCTGATCGTGACGGTCACCGGCGCCCCGGTCGGCGTGAACGTGCTGAACGGCGGCATCATCCTCGCGCTCATGAGCGTGCCGATCATCGTGTCGATCGGCGAGGACGCGCTCAAGGCAGTGCCCGACTCGTACCGCGAGGCGGGGCCGGCACTCGGCGCCACACGCTGGCAGCTCGTCTACCGCGTGCTGCTGCCGGCCGCGAGGAACGGGCTCCTGGCGGCGGTGCTGCTGGGCGTCGGCCGCGCGGTGGGCGAGACGATGGCGGTGCTGATGGCGACCGGCCACGCGGTGCACATGCCGGGGAGCGTGCTCGACTCGGTGCGCACGCTCACGGCCAACATCGCCGCCGAGCTCGGCGAGGCGCCGGCCGGCTCCGACCACTACCGCGTGCTGTTCCTGACCGGCACGCTGCTGTTCGTGATCACGTTCGCCGTCAACCTGACCGCCGACCTCGTCGTGCGCGGCATCCGCAGGAGGTAGCAGCTTGGCTCTGGCGCCGGCTCCCGCGACTACCCGCTTCGCGCGCACGCCGCACGTGGCGCGCAAGGAGCGGGCGGAGGCGCTCGCGCGGGCGCTGTTCGCGGCGATGGCGGCCGCGATGGTGCTGCCGCTGCTGCTGATCGTCGGCTACCTGGTCTGGCGCGCCTGGCCCTCGCTCGGCCTCGAGTTCATCCTCGACGTGCCGCGGCGCGGGATGACGGACGGCGGGATCTGGCCCGCGTTCGTGGGCACGCTCTATCTGGTGGGCCTCTCGCTCCTGGTCTCGGCCCCGATCGGCGTCCTGGCCGCCGTCTACCTGAACGAGTACGCGAGAGACAACTGGTTCAACCGCGTCGTCAACCTGGCCGTGATCAACCTGGCCGGCGTGCCCGAGCATCGTGCACGCGCTGTTCGGCCTGGGGGCCTTCGTGTACGCCGCGCGCTTCGGCTACTCGATCCTGTCGGCCTCGCTGACGCTCGCGATCATGACCCTGCCGGTGATCATCGCCAGCACGCGCGAGGCGCTGGCCTCGGTGCCGATGGCGTTCCGCGAGGCCTGCTGGAACGTGGGCGCCACGCGCTGGCAGACGATCCGCGCCGTCGTGCTGCCCAACTCGATCAGCGGCATCCTGACCGGCGTCATCCTGCAGGTGAGCCGCGCGGCGGGCGAGACCGCGCCCATCATGTTCACCGGCGCCGTGTTCTTCAAGGCGGTCGAGCGCGGCCAGCTCTTCCCCTACGGGCTGAGCGACCAGTGCATGGCGCTGTCGATGCACCTCTACACGCTCGCGACGCAGGTGCCGAACGTGAAGGAGTCGCTGCCGTACGCGACGGCGGTGGTGCTGCTGGGCTCGGTGCTGCTGGTCAACGCGGCCGCGATCGCGCTGCGCGTCTGCTGCGCGCGCGGAAACGCTGGTGAGCGCGTGAGCGCCGCGTTCGTCAAGCGGATCGAGGTGCGCGAGCTGCGCCTCGCGTACGGCGGCAGCGAGGTGATCCACGGCATCTCGTTCGACGTCTACCAGAACGAGATCTTCGGCGTGATCGGGCCCGCCCAGTCGGGCAAGATCGTCGCTGCTGCGCTGCCTCAACCGCACGATCGACTTCACGGCCGGCGCCCGCGTCTCGGGCTCGATCCGCGTCGACGGCGAGGACGTGCGGCGCACCCGGGACGTGTTCGCGCTGCGGCGCAAGATCGGCATGGTGGCGCCGCTGCCGGTGGGGCTGCCGCTCTCGATCTACGACAACGTGGCCTTCGCGCCGCGCTGCGTCGGGGCTGCACGGCGCGGTCCGAGCTCGACGCGCTCGTGGAGCGCTGCCTGCGCCAGGCCGCGCTGTGGGACGAGGTCAAGGACCGGCTCGACAGCCTGGGCACCAAGCTCTTCGGGCGGCCAGCAGCAGCGGCTCACCATCGCCCGCGCTCTCTCGCACCAGCCCGAGATCCTGTGCCTGGACGAGTTCTCGATCGCCATCGACCCGGTCACCACGATGCGGATCGAGGACGTGCTGAAGGAGCTGCGTCGCGAGATGACGATCGTGCTGGTGACCAACCTGACGCAGCAGGCGCGGCGGCTCGCCGACCGCACCATGTTCCTGCTGGACGGCGAGCTCGTGGAGCTCGACCGCACCGAGGTGATCTTCTCCAGCGCGCGCGCGCAGCCAGCGCACCCGCGACTACGTGAGCGGGATGTTCGGATGAGCGACCGCCGAGGCGGACACGCGATCGAGACGCGCAGGCCTCAACCTCTGGTACGGCAGCTTCCAGGCGCTCAAGGACGTGACGGTCTCGCATGCGCCAGCGGGCTCATCACCTCGCTGATCGGCCCGTCCGGCTGCGGCAAGACGACGCTGCTGCGCTGCTTCAACCGCATCAACGAGCGCTACGGCAACGTCACGCACCGACGGGCGAGATCCGCGTCCTGGGCAAGAACATCTACGCGCCGACGTCTCGCTGGTCGAGCTGCGCAAGGCGCGTGGGCATGGTGTTCCAGCGGCCCAACCCGCTGCCGATCTCGGTCTACGAGAACGTGGTGTTCGGGCTGCGCATGCACACCCGACGCGGCGAGCTCTCGAAGGAGCCGCCTCGACGAGGCGGTCGAGAAGGCGCTCGGCGAGGTGGGCCTGTGGGACGACCTCAAGGACCGGCTCGACGACAGGGCGACGCCGCCTCCAGCTCGAGCAGCAGCAGAAGCTGTGCATCGCCCGGCTCCTGCCGCTCAAGCCGGAGGTGATCCTGATGGACGAGCCCTGCTCGGCGCTCGACGTCGAGGGCACGCGCGCGATCGAGGAGCTGATGTTCGAGCTGCGCGAGCAGCTACACGATCGTGATCGTCACCCACAACATGGCCCAGGCCCGCCGCGCCAGCGACGAGTGCATCTTCATGCTGCTGGGCGAGGTGGTCGAGCACACCCGCACCGAGGATCTGTTCCTGAACCCGCGCGACCCGCGCACCGCGGAGTACATCGAGGGCCGCTACGCCTAGTTGCCCGCGGCGCCCGGTGACTACTACTACTCCTCGCCTGATCCGGGTTCTGCGAGCTTGCGGTGCCTCTCGGCGAGCACGCTCGAGGGCGTGACGCTCGCCATCACCGTCTCGAGCTTGTTCTCGAGGCGCTCACCACGTCGGCCTCGCCCTTCATCATCGCGTCGAAGCCGATCCGGGCGACCTCGGCCGGGTCGTCTTTCCTCTGGCGGTCGACTCTCGTGTCCCGCATCCCGACGCGCTCGAAGAACGCCGTCTCCGTCGGCCCCGGCAAAAGGCAGGTGACCGTGACCGCCGTGTGCTTGAGCTCGCTGCGCAGCGCGGCCGCGAACGAGTCGATGAAAGCCTTGGTGCCGTCGTAGACGGCCGTGAAGGAACCGGGAATGTAGCCGGCGATCGAGCCGGTGATCAGGATGCGACCGCGCCCGCGCTTGCGCATGACGCGCCCCACCTTCTGCACGAGCCGGAGCGTCCCCGTGACGTTGGTGTCGATCACGTGCTCGACCTGCTCGAACGCCTGGTCGAGGAACGCACCGCCCAGCCCGTGCCCGGCGTTGGCGAGCAGGCAGTCGACGGAGCGGCCCCGGGTCGCGGCGCAGAGCCGCTCGACGCCCTGCGCAGCGGACAGGTCGGCCTGCACCCAGTCGACGTCGACTCCGTGCTGCCGCAGCTCGGCCGCGGCTTCCTCGATCTGCGGCTCGTCGGCCGCGATCACGAGATCCATGCCCTGCTCGGCGCAGCAATGGCCGAGCTCGAGGCCGATGCCGCTCGAGGCGCCGGTCACGATGGCCAGCGGACGAACGTCAAAAGCCATGGCGTGTAATTCCCTCCTCCGCCCCCGAGCTGGTGAAGCAAGAACCATACGCGCGAGGCTCTCTGCCGAATTGCGTAACCGTTGCGCGGCCTCTCGCCTTCCGCGAGCCCATCGCGCGCACGTGGCGCCGCGGGATTGTAGAAATCGCTTCCCGAAAGGCTCGACGAGTCGCCGTCGGCGCCCTTTACAGTCCAGGCGCGCGCCTCCGCCACGCGCGCGTCGTCGCGTCTTCGGTAAGACATGCCGCGACAGCCAGATACGATCGGGGAGCCGTCGACGGCTGGACGCGGCGCGCCTCTTGCTTGCTCAAATCCACCGCGTCAGGTTTACAAGGAAAACCCGAGGAGGCGTCATGAAGAGCCGGATGCTGCTGCTGACCGCTCTGGGATGCATCGTTGCCGCGGCTCCCGCGCTGGCGGTTCCGAGCCGGGCGATGTTCGCCTACACGAACAACGTCACGGCGCAAGACGTCCAGCTCGTGCTGAACGGAGGCACGACCATCTTGAGCGCCGTCAGCCGGGGCTGGTATTCCGACGTCGGAAACCACAATGCCTCGAACCCGAACTACATCGTGGGTCTGTGCAGCGCTCTTCCGGACCCATGCGTGGGCGACGACCTCGTTCACAACAACTTCTTCGTCTTCGACCTGGGCGAAGGAGTCGACGTCTCTTCCGCCATGCTCCGCCTGATGAATCCACCGAATGCCGTGAACCCCGAGGACGGCTATATCAGCCCCAACCCTTCGGAGCTCTACAACCTGTTCGACGTGAGCACGAACATCGTGGATCTCATCGCCAGTCAGGTCGGCGAGACCGGCATCTTCGACGACCTGGGATCGGGGACGCTCTTCGGCAGCCGGATCGTGTCGGCAGGCGACAACGGGACTTTCGTCGAGATCCCGCTCGACGCCGCGGCCATTGCCGCGCTCAGCGGCCGAGGCGGTCAGTGGGCGATCGGCGGAGCCTTGGATCTGGCGGGGCAACCCGTCCCAGAGCCGACGACGCTGCTGCTGCTCGGGTCCGGGCTCGCCCTCGGCGCGCGGCGGCGCCGCCGCTCGTAGCCGAGCTTCTCCGACTCGACCGCACGTGTTGCGGGGACTGCCGAGGCGGGTGAAACTCGGCCCCGCTTGCGCTACCCGCTCTTCGTCCGCCGCGACCTCGACGCCTTCTTCGGGCTCGCGATCAACAACCTCGTCGACCTGATCATCATCGCGACGGTCGGGCGCACGCTGTTGCAGCTGCCGGACGCGCTGATCCTGGGCCGCATCCTGCCCGGCGCGGGCCTGTCGCTGCTCGTCGGCAACCTCTACTACTCCTGGCAGGCGCGCCAGCTCGCGCACGCCGAGGGCCGCGACGACGTGACGGCGCAGCCCTTCGGGCTCAACACGCCGACCGTGTTCCTGTTCCTGTACCTGGTGATGTACCCGGTCTACGTGCGCAGCCACGACCCGGAGCTCGCCTGGAAGGTCGGGGTCGCGGCCTGCTTCCTCTCGGGAGTGATCGAGGCGGCCGGGGCATTCGTCGGGGCCGCGCTCCAGCGTGTGACGCCGCGGGCCGCGCTGCTCGCGACGCTCGCCGGCGCCGCGCTCGCCTACATCGCGCTCCTGCCCACGCTCGACCTCTTCGGGCGGCCCGTGGTCGGCCTCGTGCCGCTCGCGATCATCCTGGTCGGCTACTTTGCGCGCGTGCGGCTGCCGCTCAACCTTCCCGCCGGGCTCGTGGCGGTCGCTGTGGGCAGCGCGCTGGCCTGGGCGACCGGGATGATGCGGGCGGACCAGCTCGCGCCCGCCGCCGCCAGCTTCGGGCTCTACCTGCCGCACCCGTCGTTCGCCGCGGTCTGGAGCGGGCTCCCCGACGTGCTGCCGTTCCTGTCCGCCGTGGCACCGCTCGCGATCATGAACTTCATGGGCACGCTGCAGTGCGTCGAGAGCGCGGCCGCGGCGGGCGACCGCTTCGCCCCGTTCCCGACGATGATCGTGAACGGCGTCGCGACGATGGTCGGGGCGCTGCTCGGGTCCTGCTTCCCGACGACCGTCTACATCGGCCACCCCGCCTGGAAGGCGCTCGGCGCGCGCCAGGGCTACTCGACGCTCAACGGGATCGTGATCGCGCTCGTCTGCACGACCGGCCTGATGGGCCTCGTGCTCGCGATCGTGCCCCGCGAGTCGGCTGCGGCGATCCTGCTGTTCGTCGGGCTCGTGATCACGGCGCAGGCGTTCGAGGTCGCCGAGCCGCGCCACTTCCCGGCCGTCGCGTTCGGGCTCGTGCCGCACCTCGCGGCGTGGGGGACGGGCATCCTCGACACGCTCGCCACCGCGGCGGGCACCTCGGTGCAGGCGATCGGCCCCGAGGCGATCCAGCGCGCGGGCCTCGGCTACACGGGCCTGCGCACGCTCGGCCAGGGCTCGCTCGTGACCTCGATGGTGCTGTGCGCCACGACGATCGCGCTCATAGACCGGCGCTTCGATGCGGCCGCCGGCTGGGCCGGCGCCGCCGCGGCGCTCTCGTGGATCGGCCTCATGCACGCCGACCGCATCGGCTGGGGCGCGGCGCCGGGCTGCGCGCTCGGCTACGCGCTGATGGCGGTGCTGTTCCTGGGGATCGCGCGCATGGAAACATCCTCGCGCGTGTGAAAGGCCGTTAGCGCCGGGAGAAGCCTGTGACACGGCGAGACTCGACCGGAAGGCGCACGTCCCGTTCGCATTCGCGCTCGCGATCGATCCCGACTACGCCGCGGCTCACGTCGGTATCGCCGAGCTGTGGTCCGCTCGCATGCAGGTGGGGCGCGTGCCAATCCCTCCAACGCACGCGCCCTCGCCTTCCACGCCCACATGCTCACGCTGCTCGGCCGTTTCGAGCCGGCCGACCGGCAGATGGACGAGGCCCGGCACGACCCCAACATGGCATTCGTCAGCGTCATCCCGTTCTCCGAGAAACTGAGGAATGACTCGCGCTTCCAGGAGCTGCTGCGCCGCACGGGCCTGCCGGACCTGGGATCGCCGGGCTCGCCCGCTAGCGAATGAAGCTGGACCGCCAACTTCCGTTGTGCTGCAATCACTCGACCTCGGAAGGCCTTCGGAGGAACTCATGAAGCTCGTCGCGTTGGTCGGCGTGCTCGCGATCGCGAGCCCGTCGTTCGCCCAGGTCCAGTACCCGCCGACGCGAACCGTCGACGTCAGCGACACCTACTTCGGCATCACCTACAAGGATCCCTATCGCTGGTTGGAGGACCTGAAGGATCAGGCCGTCCAGGGCTGGTTCAAGTCGCAGGCCGCCCTCACCGACGACCGGCTCGCGAAGATCCGCGCGCGCGACGCGCTGGCCGAGGAGTGGCTGAAGCTCGACAAGCTCCAGCCCGCCAAGTACAACACGATCCTGTTCGAGAGCGGCCGCGTCTTCTACAAGAAGACGCTCGGCGGCGAGAACGTGGGCAAGCTCTACTACCGCGACGGCTGGCGGGGCGCCGAGAAGCTGCTGTTCGATCCGTCGACGTTCAAGCCCAAGGGGGCCAAGGAAGGGGACGTCACCACGATCCAGGCAATCGCGGCTTCGCCCGACGGGAAGCTCGTGGCGCTCGGATTCTCGGCGGCGGGTGCCGAGTACTCGGAGATGAAGATCATCGACGTCGCCAAGCAGGAGCTGCTGCCCGAGAGCTGGTATCCCTCGTACGGTCCGACGGGCTGGACCCTGGACTCGCAGTCGCTGCTCTACGACATGGGCAAGGTCCAAGACATCAAGAGTCCCGAGATCGAGCTCAACCGCAAGATCAAGCTCCACCGGCTGGGGACACCGGTCGCCGCCGACGTCGACTTCTTCTCGAACGAAGCCAATCCCGACCTCGGAATCACGCCCAAGGAATTCCCGACGGCGTTCATCGACGAGTCCTATCCCGACTACGTGCTCGGGTATGTCAACACCGTGCAGCAGGAGATGCGTCTCTACTACGCGCCGTCCTCGCAGATGAAGGAGGGCAAGCTCCAGTGGAGCGTGCTCGCCAGGACCACCGACAATCTGGTGCGCGGCCTCGCCTTCTACGGAGACCACGTGTTCGCGGTGACGCATGGCGGCGCGCCCAGGTACAAGCTCGTCCGGACCAGCATCAAGCATCCCGACTGGTCCAGGGCCGAGACCGTCCTGGCTGAGGCGAAGGACTCGATCCAGTCGATCGTCAAGTCGAAGAGCTTCCTGTTCGTCGTCTACTCCGACGGGATCACCGGTCGCATCGTCAAGCACGACCTGACGAGCGGCAAGGATGCAGACGTCGCGCTCCCCACCTCGGGCACCGTCGACATCAGCTGTCCGGACTTCAAGAGCAACCAGTGCATCGTCTTCACCAGCTCGTGGATCCAGCCGACGACGCTCTGGGATTTCGACGCCGACAAGGACACTTTCGCGAAGAGCATCTTCAACACCGCCGTGAGCTATCCCGGCTTCGAGAACCTGATGACCGAGGAGGTCGAGGCCAAGGGGCACGACGGCACGATGGTTCCGCTCTCGATCATCCGTCGCAAGGACCTGAAGCTCGACGGCAGCTCCAACGCGATCCTCGAAGGCTACGGCGCCTACGGGATCAGCCACACGCCGCGCTTCAACGTGCGCCACTCGTTGGCGCTGCACGGCGTCGTGCTCGGCTACTGTCATCCGCGCGGCGGCAGCGAGAAGGGCGAGGCGTGGTACAAGGCCGGCTACAAGACCACCAAGCCGAATACGTGGAAGGACTTCATCGCCTGCGCGGAGTACCTGACCCACAACGGCTACACGAGCCCCGCCCGGCTGGCCGGCACGGGCACGAGCGCTGGAGGAATCCTGATCAGCCGCGCCATCACCGAGCGGCCGGAGCTGTTCGGTGCCGCCATCTGCAACGTCGGCTGCGCCAACGCCATGCGCATGGAGTTCAGCCCGAACGGCCCGGTGAACACGCCGGAGTTCGGCAGCGTGACCGATCCCGTCGAGGCCAAGGCGCTGTTCGAGATGGACGGCGTTCAGCACGTCAAGCCGGGAGTGAAATACCCGGCAGTGCTGGGCGTCGCCGGCTGGAACGATCCGCGCGTCTCACCCTGGCAGCCGGGCAAGTTCATCGCCGCCGTGCAGGCCGCGAGCGCCTCGGGCAAGCCGGCGCTCTTGAAGGTCAACTACGACAACGGCCATTTCACCGAAGAGAAGCTGGTGACCTTCAAGAACTTCGCCGGCCAGTTCGCCTTCGCTCTCTGGCAGACCGGACACAAGGAATTCCAGCCCGCCCCGTGATCACGACGACGACACGAGTGGTCACTCGGGAGTGGAGGTGTGAATGCGGACACTCCGAGCCGTCCTGACGGTTGGGCTGTGCCTCGGCGGAGCGCTCACCGGCCACGCGCAGCTCACCGACGCCGAGAAGGCGGCGGTGCTTCTGGGCCAGCACTTCCTCGTCGAGACCAGCATCGTCTACAAGGTCGCGAGCCGCTACGAGGCCAAGCTGGACGTCTATCGTCCGTCGCACGCCGCGACCGCGACGCCCGTCGTCATGATGATCCACGGTGGCGGCTGGCTGTTCGGCTCGAAGGAGGATTCGGTCCTCTACCTCCTGCCGTACCTGCAGCTGGGATTCGCCGTGGTGAACGTGGAGTACCGCATGGGCAGCGTGTCGCTGGCGCCGGCGGCGGTCGAGGACTGCCTGTGTGCGCTGCACTGGATCGGCCGCAATGCGAAGAAATACCAGTTCGACCTGGGCAAGGTGGTGATCACCGGCGGGTCCGCGGGGGGGCACCTGGCGCTGGCGACGGCCATGATCCCGCCATCCGCCGGCTTCGAGAACGAGTGCGCCTACGAGGACGACCAGGGCTGGACCGGCACGTTCGTCGAGTCGCGACCCAAGGTGGCGGCCGTCGTCAACTGGTTCGGGATCACCGACGTCCTCGACATGATCCAGGGGCCGAACACGCACGGCTACGCCGTTTCGTGGCTGGGCAGCGCGCCGAATCGCGAAGACCTGGCGAGACGGGTCTCGCCGCTCACCTACGTGCGGTCCGGATTACCTCCCATCCTGACCATCCACGGAGACGCCGACAAGCTGGTGCCGTACTCGCACGCCGTGCGGCTCCACGAGGCGCTGACGAACGCGGGGGTCCGCAACCAGCT
Source organism: uncultured Acidobacteriota bacterium (assembly GCA_963740655.1). Classification (GTDB taxonomy): domain Bacteria; phylum Acidobacteriota; class Vicinamibacteria; order Fen-336; family Fen-336; genus DATBSL01. The sequence continues at coordinate 38,797 of CAVUFF010000003.1, read as the reverse complement.
GCTCACCCTGCCGGGCGCCGGCCACGGCGGCTTCACCGACGAGCAGGAGCTGAAGGCCTTCGAGGCCGTGCGTTCGTTCCTGGTCGACGCGGGTGTCCTCGCCGCCACGAGGTGAGCAACTGCTGGAGCTTGAGAAGCCGATCGAGGTGAAGCGCGCCGCCGGCTGGCCGAAAGGCCTCGAAGCCGTCGCTCACTCGTCCCGCATGAGCCTCGAGGGATCCACGGCAAGCGCGCGGAGCGCCGGAATCGCAGACCCCGCGATTCCGATCAGTGCCATCGTCAGAACCGAGCCGACCAACACCGCGGGACTGCTCGGTTCGGCCTGATATACCATCCGTGCCAGGAAGCGGCTGGCAGAGACGGCGGCCAGAAAGCCGAGCGCCGATCCGATCCCGAGCAGGACTGTGAGTCGCCCGACCGCCGCGAACACCACCTGCGCGTCGCGGGCGCCCAATGCCATGCGGATGCCCAGCTCTCTCACGCGGCGGCTCACGCTGTGCGCGGCCGTGCCGAAGATGGCGGTCATGGCGAGCATCACGGCGAACAGGCCCATGACGCCCAGTGCGACGGCGGCTGCCCGGGCCGGGTACAACACACCTTCGAGCGCCTCGGGCCAGGTCCGCAGCGTGACCGTCACACCGGGTTGGACGCGGCCCAGCGCGCGGCGCAGCGCCGTCGCGGCCTCCTTCGGCGCCAGGGACGACCGTACCACCAGGACCACCTGGCCCGCCGCCTGCGCGAGCGGCACGAATACCGCCGCCTCCGGCGACTCCATCAGGTTGTAGTACTTGCCGTCCTCGACCACACCCACGACCTCCGTCGAACGCTCCTCGAGGAGGAAGCGCTGCCCGATCGCCGGCGTGTCGCCCCACATCGTCCGCGCGAAGGTCTCGTTCACGACCGCCACCGACGGCGCCTCTTTCGCATCGTGCCAGGACACGTCGCGCCCCTGGAGAAGCCGCGTGCCCGCCGCCTTGAGGTATTCCGGCGACATCGGATACACGTGGGTGGTGAGCGCGCGGTTCTCGGGAGTGAACTCCGTGGTTCCCGGACGGTAGACCGGAATCACACGCCTGGGCCAACTCATCGGCGTCTCGCGCACGGCTCCCACCGCCGTCACTCCGGGAATGCTCTGCACCGCGTCGATCAGGTCTTTCTGCGTCTCGAGCGCCCGATCCCCTTCGAGCCCCTCGGGGAGGGTCGTCGCCGCCAGCATCACGCCCTGCGGCTTGATGCCCGCCGAAGATCCATCGAGCGCCCGCAGCATGCCGCGCAGTGCCACCAGCGACGCCGTGACCAGGAGCGCGCAGGTCGCGATCTGCGCGACGAGCAACACGTCCCGAAGAGAGAAGCGCCGGCGCGCCGAGTCGGCCGGTCCGCTCTTGATCAGCTGCAGCGGGCTGCCCGCCCACGCCTGTCGCGCCGCGACCAGCCCGATCAGCAGCGCGCTGGCCACGGTCAGCGCCAGACCCACGAGGTACACGCGCGGATCCAGGTCCAGGTCGAGCCGCTCGTGGCCCGAGCCCAAAGCTGCCGGCCACCGGTTCAGCGCGGCCAACAGCACGCGCGCGCCCGTCAGCCCCGCGGCGCCGCCGATGAGCGTGATCACGAGCGCCTCCGTCAGCAGCTGCCGAACCAGCCGCAGCCGGCTCGAGCCCAGGGCCACGCGCAGCGCCAGCTCGCGGCTGCGATCCGCTGCGCGCGCGGCAAAGGCGCTGGCCAGGTTCGCTGAGACCGCCGCCAGCAGCAGGAGCGCGAGCACGTTCACGCTGTAGAGGAACCGGCGAATGCCCTCACCGTCGTCTCCCATCAGACCGGGGCGGATCAGCCGCACCCGTACGACCTGGTCCGTCTTCGGATACTCCTTCGCCAGCTCGGCCGTGATCGCGTTCAGATCGGCCGTCGCCTGCTGCGGCGTCGCGCCCGGCTCGAGCCGGCCGACCACCAGGACCGCGCGCCCCTCACGGCTCTGCAGGTACTCCGACCCCCCGAGGTTGTTGACGATGGGTATCCAGTAGTCCGGCCACCAGAGCCGCTCCGTTCCGTGGAACCTCGCCGCGGCCACGCCGATCACGGTGAACGGCTGCTCGTTCAGCCCCACCGTCGTCCCGACGACGCCGGGATCGGCGTTGAACGCCCGTCGCCAGAGGGCGTCGCTCAACACGACATACGGCGCCGAGTCCAGGCCCTGCTCGTCCGTCGCATGGAAGAGCCTTCCGACCTGGGGCTGCACTCCCAGCATGTCGAAGTAGTTGCCGGAGACCGCGACGCCTCTGAGCTTCGGCCCCGTGTCACGCCCACCGAGGCTCGCTTCCGAGTACGCGTAGATCCCGACCAAGTCGCTGAAGCTGGTGTTTCGCCGGCGAAGGTCCTGGAAGGCGGGATACGACGTCGTCAGATTGCTTCCGCTCATCCGCGGCCCGTACCGGATCTGATAGAGGCTCTGGGGGTCGCTCACCTCGAAGGGGCGCAGCACGATCGTGTCGAGCACCGCGAACACGAAGCCGTTGGCCCCGATCGCCAGCGCAAGGGAGAGCACGGCCACGAGCGTGAACGCCGGGGACTTGCGTAACCCGCGGAATGCGTAGCGAACTTCTAGCAGCAGGTCTTGCATGAAGCGATCGTCTCCGACGAGTGTAGCGTCGGTCGCGCACGTCGTCGCCACGCAGCTCTTCGCGGCGGATCAAGGGAAGATGGGACCCTTCGATCGTTCGGTCGCGATCGATCGGACCGCACTGATGCCGTCTGGACTTCCACCCCGCCACCCCGCTAGCCTCGGGCCATGAAGATCACCCGTCTCGTCGCCTGCCTGCTGCTTCCCTTGGGCCTGGGTCTTGCCGCGTCCGCGGCCTCGGTCCCGTTCGACCAGTGGGCGGACAGCTTCGCCGCGGACTGGGTGCGCGCCGACCCGACGAGCGCCACGGTCACGCAGTACTTCAGCGGCGCCGAGCAGGACGCCCTCGACCGCCAGCTGACGCCCATCACCAAGGCCTACCGCGAATCCCGCGTGGCGCGGGCGAAGCAGGGGCTCGCGGCGCTCGCGGCCTTCGCTCCGCAGACTCTGAGCGCCAGCCAGCGCATCTCGGCCGACATGCTGCGGTGGCAGCTCGACATGATCGTGCAGGCCGAGCCCTTCAACGATTACCGCTACGTCTTCCAGCAGTTCAGCGGCCTGCAGGTCGGGCTCGTCAATTTCCTGAGCCAGACGCACCCGATCCGCAACCGGCGCGACATCGAGAACTACCTCGCGCGGCTCCAGCTCGTCGCCCCTCAGATGGACGAAGGCGTGGCGCAGGCCAAGGACAGGGCCAGCCGCGGCTTCGTGCCGCCGAAGTCGATCCTCGTCTCGACGATCGCCCAGTTCGACCGCTTCCTTGCCGGACCGCCGCGCGCCAACGTGCTCGTCAGCTCGCTCGACGAACGCTCCGTTAAGCTCGAGGACGTCTCGCCGGAAGATCGCGCCGCCTTCGTCGCGAGCGCCGAGAAGACCGTGGCCGCCGCCGTCATCCCCGCCTTCCAGCGCGCCCAGGGGCTCCTGCAAGCGCAGCTGCCCACTGCCGACGAGGCCGTCGGCATGTCGCGCTTTCCCGGCGGCGACCGGGCCTACGCCCAGGCGCTGCGCCAGCTGACGACCACCGACTACAGCCCGGCGGAGATCCACAGCATCGGGCGGAAGGAGGTCGAACGCATCGAGAAGGAGATGGATGGTTATCTTCGCCAGCTCGGCTACGTCGACGGCTCGATCCAGGCGCGGATGGAGCAGCTCGGCGCCAAGCTCCAGCCGCCCGCCGAACCCGATCCCCGCCCCGCCCTGCTGGCCCGCTACGACGAGATCCTGAAGGACGCCGAGAAGCGGTCGGAGTCGCTCTTCGAGCTGCGGCCCAAGGCGCCGTGCGTCGTCAAGCGCGAGCCGCCCTTCACCGAGAAGACGGCCGCCGCCCACTACACGCCGCCGGCGCGCGACGGCTCGCGTCCGGGCATCTTCTGGGCCCCGCTGCCCGGGCCGAAGTTCCGTACCGTGGGCATGAAGACGCTCGTCTACCACGAAGCGATCCCCGGCCATCACTTCCAGGTCGCGCTCCAGGCCGAGATGACGGACCTGCCGCGCTTCCGCCGCGACCGCGTGTTCGGCTTCATCTCCGCCTACGGGGAGGGCTGGGCGCTCTACGCGGAGTCGCTCGCCGCCGAGGCGGGCTGGTACGAGGGCGACGTCGCCGGCCATCTCGGCCAGCTCAACGACGAGCTGTTCCGCGCTCGGCGCCTGGTGGTGGACACGGGCCTGCACGCCATGGGCTGGAGCCGCCAGCAGGCCTTGGACTACGGCCTGCCCGTCGACAACCCGGTAGCCGAGGTGGAGCGCTACATCGTCATGCCGGGCCAGGCCTGCTCCTACAAACTGGGCATGCTCAAGATCCTCGCCCTGCGCGCGAAAGCGCAGCAGGCCCTCGGGCCGAAGTTCTCGCTAAAGGAATTCCACGACACCGTGCTGCGCGCCGGCACCGTGCCGCTCACGGTGCTGGAGCACGTCGTCGACAACTGGGTTGCCGCCCAGCGCTGAAGCGCGAGGCGGCTCGGCGTCAGACGCGGACGATCTGCGGCAGGTGCTCGAAGTGCCGGGCGCGATCGTGCAGGCTCAGGTTGTGCTGCAGCACCAGCGCGGCGATCCAGAGGTCGTTCGTCGGAATCGGCGTTCCCTGAACCCGGAGCTGGCGGTACGCGCCAGCGTAATGGTGCGTCGTCTGGTCGTCGGCGTACAGGACCGCGACACCTTCCTTGAGCAGGAAGCGGCGCAGCACGCTCTCGTTCTCGGCGCTCCTTTTCCCGAAGGCGAACCCCGCCCGCAGCTCGGCCACGACCACGAACGGAAGGAACACCGCCTCGGCCGTCGAGACGAGGCGCACCGTGGCCTCGACACCCCTGCAGAGATCCGCATACCGGTTCGTGTCGAGCGCCAGCCTCACTTCCAGAGGCTCTCGTCGACCTGGTCCTGTGCGGCGATGGCGGCATTCACGTCCGTCTCGTCCACCCAGGTCCCGGCGACGTCGGACAGGTCGCGCCGGACGATGTCGGCGGCGCCGAGCCCGACGCCGTCCGTCAAGGCAGCCACAGCTATGTCGTTGATGCTCTTGCCCTCAGCCCGCGCCCGCTCACGAATCGCCTCGTCGACTGCCGGCGGGACTCCACGAATCGTGTACTGCATGCATTTAATGTAGGCAGTGAATTCATGATTTGCAAGCAGCGCTGCTACGCGCCTCTCGCGACTCCGGCCACAATGCGTCGCAACGGAGGCAGCCGGCGATGGCCAGCGCAGATCCCGTCAGCGAATCCACACGCGGTTACCTCTCCCTGGAATCCAAGCGGCGCTTCACGATCGTCGCGGGAGTCCTCGGAGCCCTGTTCTTCCTCGCGCAGCTCGTGCTGCCCATGCTCTTCATGTTCCTCGTCATGATGCCGACGATGATGGGGGGCGCGATCGCCACGGCGGACCTGGACGAAGCCGCGCTTTGGCGTAATGAGCTCTGGTTCGTCGAGCGGACGGCCAATCTCAATTGGCGGAATCCCGAAGCCTCGACCACCCAGGCAGCCCTCAAGCACGTGAACCTCGTGGATCTCGAGCCCGCCGGGCCGGCCATTCCCCTGAGTGTCGGCAATGACGCGAGCGCGACGCTGCTGCCGATCGGCGACCGGCTCTGGCTGATCGGAGCCGACAGCGTCGGCTACTACGAAGGCGGGGCGCTCGTACCGCTCAGCGGCGGACGTCGACCCGCGCGCGCCTCGCGGCCGTTCGCCTACCAGGGACGGCCGGCTGTCATCACGCTCGGCAAGAGCCCCACCCTCGCCACCCTCGCCGCGGAAGGCGGCCGCGCAGAATGGACTGGGCGCGACTTCTCGCTGGGCCTTTCCTCGGAGAGCGGCTCGCTGCAGGCCTTGCAGGCGGTCGAGGTGAATGGCCACCTCTATCTCATTGCCGAGCTCTGCACCGAGGAGCCGCAACAGTGCTCGCTCAGCTATCGCGGGGTGGAGCAGGAGACCTGGGTTCCCCTCGTCGCGGATGCGTGCTCGTGCGCCAGCTGGAATGCGTTCGCCTGGCGATCGCGGCCCGCTGTGGGGATCTCGGAGCGACAGGATGGCAGGGAGCGGGCGCTCACGCTGATCGTGATCGGCGACGGCGGCGTGGAGCGCCAGCGCCTCGACTTGACGGGGAGGAAGAAGCGCCTGGACTTCAATCGTTGGCGTGCGCTCCCCCTCGGGGATCGTCTGCTGCTGGCCTCTTCCGGGATGCCGGGCAGCCTCGCGGTCGCGGAGGTGGCCGGCGGACGCGTCGTTCGTTCGTTCAGGAGGTCGGGCTCGTTCCCGTTTGGCCCCAACGTGATGCTGCTGATGCTCGTCCCGCAGCTGTTGCCCATGCTGCTCTCGCTGGTGCTGGCCCTCGTTCTCACGGGCCAGATGCGGCGCCACAGGGTGCCGGACTACGTGCTCGAGGGCTCGCGGAGACAGTTTGCGACGCTCTGGCAGCGGGCGCTCGCGCAGCTCGTCGATGCCGTCCCGCTCGTGGCCGCGTTCGCGCTGCCGATGCTCTGGATGTGGCGGATGTTCTCCGATCCGGAGGAGTTCCTGGAAGAGCGCGGCTTCGCGTTCATGCTCTGGTTCTTCGGCCTGTTCGCCGCGGCGTTCGCTTGCGGCTTGTTGGTCCTCATCGCCTACAGCTACTTCGAGGGCCGCTTCGGCAAGACCCCGGGCAAGTGGCTCCTGGGCATTCGCGTGCTCGGTACGGACCTGCGGCCGTGCGGCTTCGGCCGCGCCCTGCTCCGGAACCTGCTCACCTTCGCCGACGGCTTCTTCAGCTTCCTGGTGGGAGCGCTGCTCGTGGCCCTCACGGAAAACTGGCAGCGCCTCGGCGACCTCGCCGCCCGGACGATCGTGGTGGTCGACGAGAAGCCGGCATGATTGCCTTTCAGGTTGTGACGATGGCCCGGCCGAGGATCTCGCCGCGGTCGAGAGCCTGGTAGGCGGCGTCGGCGTCGACGAGCGGAAAGCGCCGGGTGACGGTCTTTTCCGGGCGGAAGCTGCCCCGGGCGGCGAGGCGAATGATCTCCGGCATGTCGGCGCGTGTGCGGGCACCGTACGAACCGATGATCCGCAGGCCGCGGCGAACCAGGCGCGTGATCTCGACCGGGGCGGCGGTCTTGCCGGGCGCGATGCCGACCGCGACCATGCGGCCCCCGTCGCCGACGATCTCGAGCGCCAGCGTGAACGTCTCCGGCCGCCCCAGCACCTCGAACGCGATGTCCACGCCGCGGCCGTCGGTCAGCTCGCGCACCCGGTCGGCCGCGTTCGTCGTCTTCGAGTTGATGGCGTCGGTCGCGCCGACGCGGCGCGCCACTTCCAGTTTGTCGTCGCTGACGTCGATCGCGATGATCTGCGACGCGCCGAACGCGTGCGCGATCTGGATCACGTTCACGCCGACGCCGCCGGCGGCGACGACGGCGACGCGCTCGCCGCCGCGCAGGTCGGCGCCGTGCCGGACGGCGCCGTAGGCCGTGAAGAGCGCGCAGCCCAGCACCGACGACTCCGCGAGCGGAAGGGCCTCCGGCAGCGGGAAGACGTCGGTCGCCGGCACCACCGCGTACTCGGCGAGGCCCGCCATCGAGTACATCGCGATCGGGGTGCCGTCGGCACGCTGCAACCGCGACGTGCCGTCGTACAACGTGCCGCGCAGCCGGTTCATCGCGAAGAAGTTGTCGCACAGATCGTCCCGCCCGATCGCGCAGCGCCGACAGCGGCCGCACGGCATGATGAACGCCGAGACGACCTTGGTGCCGACGGCCGGCCCGGCGACCCCCTTGCCCAGCTCGACGATCGTGCCGGAGATCTCGTGGCCGAGCACCGCGGGTGTCGGGAACGCGACCTCCGCCTTGATGACGTGCAGGTCGGTGTGGCACACGCCGCACGCGTGCACTTTGACCAAGACTTCGCCTTCGAGCGGCGCGGGCACCGGGATCTCTTCGATCCGCATCCCGCCCGGCGCTTTCTCCAAGACCGCCGCTTTCATCGTGTTCATGTGGTCGAGGAAGTCCTTCGAGGATGACGTGCGCCCGCTCAGGCGCTTTCGAGGACCTCCAGATCCAGAAGATCCTGCGGGCGGCCTGAGGCGCGCTTGTTCCGGATCAGCTCGTTACGCCCGATGACCGGAACCGCCTGGTCGCCGTAGGTCGCTTCGGCGCGACCCGACCAGGCTTCGGCGAACTCGACACCGTCGATGGCCGTGACGATGTCGATCCGGTTCGGGGGTACGCCGATCTGGAAGACGAGGCCGGCACGAGCGAGATCGCCCTGCGTCAGCTCTTGGAGCGGCGCCCCGAACGCCTGAAGCGCATCGTGCACGCGTGCGGCGTTGGCCGGAGAGGGCTCCACCCAGACGTCGAGGTCCTTGGTGAACCGCGGCTCCGCGTGGAAGGCAACGGCGTAGCCGCCGACCAGCAGGTACCTAGCGTCCCCGGCGTTCAACGCGGCAAACAGATCTCTGAAGTCGGGGTTGACCGCCACGCTCTCCTCGCCACTGTCGCGCCTCGAGGGTCATTGCCCAGACCAGCTCGAGACGCTCCTTCGGTGGGATCCCGCGCCAGAACTCGCGGTCGAACGAGCCGTCGTCGGCGTGGAGGCCCACCACTCGGGCCGTTCCCTGGCGACGCTCGTCACGGCGATCCATGCAGCTGCAATTGTACTAGACTGGCTCGCGTGAGCGATGTGAAGCGAACCGCCGAGGGCTTCGTCATCGCCTTCGCTCCGCTGACGGGCGATCCTCCATTCGCTCCCGATCCGGTGATCGAAGCCTACAAGAAGGACGTCGACCGCGGCCTCATCGTCGAGAACCTCAAGCTCACGATCGACGAGCGGCTGCGTCAGCTCGTCGCCGTCCAGCGCTTCGCGGCGGAGGTGCGGCGTGCCGGCCGCGCCGCCTTCGGAGACTGACTTCGCGGGCCTGCTGCGGGCCCTGGTCTCCGCCGACAAGGACCTCGAGGCCATCGCCGAGCTCGAGGCCATCCGCGAGGAACGCCGCAAGCGCGGCCTCTGAACGGGTTCCACGGCAATGCGGATCGCCGCCGCGGTGTTCGGCACGTTGCTCTCGACCGGCGCGGTCTTCGCGCAGCCCCACGAAGCCGACCGCCGCCAGTACGAGCGTCTCTGCGCGCGCTGCCACGGCGCCGACGGCAACGGCGGCGAGCTCGGGCCCGGCATCGCGACGCGGCTCTTCGCGCGCGACGACGAGGGGCTGGCGACGCTCGTGCGCGACGGGCTGCCCGCCGCCGGCATGCCCGGCTTCCCGATCCCGGACCCGGACGCTCGCGCGCTCGTGGCCTTTCTCCGGACGCTGCGGCCCAGGCATGGCTCGGGGCCCGCACGCGTGACGGTCGAGACGACCGACGGCCGAACGCTCGACGGGTCTCGCACTCAACCAGACGTCCTTTGACCTGCAGCTGCTCTCCGACGACCACAACATCCACTTGCTGCGCAAGGTCGGCGACCGCTACCGGCCGGTGACGTCGCAGGTGGACTGGCCCACGTACAACGGGCAGATCGGAGGCAACCGCTTCAGCACGCTCGACCAGATCGACAAGCGCAACGTGACGCGGCTCGCTCCCCGCTGGACGTACGCGCTGGCCGACGCCTCGCAGCTCGAAGTGACCCCGGTGGTGGTGAACGGGGTCATGTACGTCACCGACGCCAACGAGTGCCACGCGCTCGACGCCGGCAGCGGGCGAAGGATCTGGGACTACAGGCGCCCGCGCACGCAGGGCCTGGCCGGCGACGCGGCCCGCGGCATCAACCGCGGCGTGGCCGTGGCCGGCGACCGCGTGTTCATGGTCACCGACCACGCCCACCTCCTCGCTCTCGACCGCTTCACGGGCAGGCTGCTGTGGGACACCGAGATGGCCGACTGGCGACAGAACTACGGCGCGACCTCGGCGCCCCTGGCCGTGGGCGGCCTCGTGGTTTCCGGCATCTCGGGAGGGGACGAAGGCGTTCGCGGCTTCGTGGCCGCCTTCGATCAAGCGACGGGGAAGGAGGCGTGGCGCTTCTGGACCGTACCGAAGCGAGGCGAGCCGGGATCGGAAACCTGGAAGGGCAAGGACATCGACCGCCCGTGCGCGGCCACGTGGCTGACGGGCAGCTACGACGCCGAGCTCGACACGCTCTACTGGCCGACCGGCAATCCCTGCCCGGACTACGACGACAGCGAGCGCATGGGCGACAACCTGTATTCCGACTCGATCCTGGCCCTCGATGCTCGGAGCGGCCGCCTGAAGTGGTACTTCCAGTACACGCCGCACGACCTCTGGGACTGGGACGCGCAGCAGCCGCCGGTGCTCGTGGACGCCGACTGGCAGGGGCAGCCGCGCCGGCTGCTGCTGCACGCCAACCGCAACGGCTTCTTCTATGTGCTCGACCGTACGAACGGGGCGCTTCTCCGAGCGAAGCCTTTCGTCAAGAAGCTGACCTGGGCACGCGAGATCGGACCCGACGGCCGCCCCGTCCTCAATCCCGGGCAGGAGCCGACTGCTGGCGGCACCAGGGTCTGCCCGGCGGTGGAAGGCGCCACCAACTGGTTCTCCACCTCGTTCAACCCGGCCACGGGCCTCTACTACGTCCAGACGCTCGAGAAGTGCACCGTCTACACGAAGACGCCCGGCGAGTGGCAGGCCGGAAAGTCCTACTACGGCGGGTCGACGAAGGAGCCGCCGGAAGAACCGGCCCAGAAGGTCCTCCGGGCCATCGACGTGAAGACCGGCGCCATCGCCTGGGAGCTGCCGCAAGCCGGCCCGGCCCGCTCCTGGGGCGGCACCCTCGCCACCGCCACGGGCCTCGTCTTCTTCGGCGAAGACAGCGGCGCCCTCACGGCGGTGGACGCCTCGAGCGGAACCCCGCTCTGGCACTTCCAGACCAACGCGCTCTGGAAAGCCTCCCCCATGACCTACGTGTTCGACGGCACGCAGCACATCGCCGTGGCGTCAGGCCCGAGCATCATCTCGTTCGCGTTGGTGGAGTAGGCGGCGACCACCATATGCCGACCTACGCCTTCCGGATCAGCTGCAAACTCGTCGGCGGAGTGTTCGAAACAAGAACCGAGGTGCCGGTCGCACTGCCCGCACCTGCACCGACGATTCATGTGTCGCTGACAGACCCCGATGATGAGGCGCGTGCCCGACGTTTGACTGTGTTCGGCGACGGCTTCCCGTCGGCGGATGATGCACGTGGCGCTGGCGAGCGCGTGAAGAGTGCCGTGATGCTCACGGGACCGCTCCTCGGTGTGGGGATTGACACAGGAAGGGACAAGGTGCTCAGCCCTGGGGCACGGCGAGCGGACGGCAAGCCGGACAAGAGGTTGCAGCCGCACGTACACGGCCTCCAGGTCTTTCCCGAGATCGAGGGGACAATGTTCGGTTTTCTCTACGCCGGCCGCCCAATCCGGAAAACGCCGCTTCCCTTGAGTGACTTCGAGAAGGCGCTCGCGAACAGCTACACGGTGGGCAGGCCACTTACCAAGAAACAGAGCCTGGCCGTACTCCTCTGGAACCAATCGCACTTCGAGTCATCAGACGCCACCCGGTTCATTGGTCTGGTTTCGGCTGTAGAGGCCCTGGCCGCGTCCGGCAAGAAATCGCCGGCCGTAACTGCGCTGGTCAAGCAGATGATCCAGATGGCCAAGACCGCGACTGATCTGGGCAAGGCCGAACAGCATGCCCTACGCAGCGGGCTCGGCTACTTGAGGAGAGAGTCGATCTCCCAAGCCTGTCGAGCGCTCGTGCAGAAACACGTTGGGAAAGTGGCGGCGACGGACTTTGCGCGCATGTACGACATCCGGAGCAAGATGCTTCACAGGGGTGAGCCGCGGCCAGGGACAGACCTAGCGGCGGAGACCGAGAAGCTTGGGGCGCTGGTAAGACTCCTCTTAGTGAACCACGTAAGTGCCTCTAACTGACTCCCGGGCGTGGCGTTCTGCTCGAGGTTGCGCAGCAAGACGGAGTGCGGCATCTTGACGCGCTCGCGTCCGAGATGATCCTCGGGTGGACGGTCTTCCGGCACCTTCTCGAGCGTCGCCCGCAACGTCTCGGGACGGAGATGGAGAAGCTCAGTTCGTAAGGGACAGGTCGAAGGCTGCGGCCAGGCCGTCTGCGACGGCCAGGCCGGAGAGCGTCGGCACCAACCGGCGGGCGCCCTCCTGGTCGGCGCTCACGACGATGCGGCCCTCGTCCACGAGGCGAGCGACGAGGCTGTCGTTCGCGGCCACCAGGTCGACACCGTAGTGCGCCTGGAAGGCGTCGAGGTCGATGCCGGCCGTGGTGCGCAGGCCGAGAAGCAGCGCTTCCGCGGCCAGGTCCTTCGACCCCAGGATTTCCTGCGCCTCGATCGGGCGCTCCCCTGCCGCGAGTCGTCGCTCCCAGCGCGGCGTGCCTCGCTCGTTCCACCAGCGGCGGAAAGGCGACGAAGCGTCCGAGGCGGCGAGCGAGTGCGCCGACGGGCCGAGGCCGAGGTACGGCGTGTGGTCCCAGTACTTGCGATTGTGGCGTGACTGGTGGACCGGGCCGCGCGCGAAGTTGGAGACCTCGTACGCCGGCCAGCCGGCATCCGCGAGGAAGAGGTGGGTGAGCTCGAAGAGCTCCGCCTGCTCCTCCTCGGGAAGCTCCGAGAGCTGGCCGTGCTTCGCCAGCACTCCGAACCGCGTACGCGGGTGGATGGTGAGCTGATAGCACGACAGGTGCTGCGGCTCCAGAGAGACAGCCGTGGCCAGGTCGAGCCGCCAGTCCTGCGCGGTCTGCCCGTGCAGGCCGAAGATGAGGTCGACCGACACCGTGGCGAAGCCCGCGCAGAGCGCCGTGTCGACCGCGGCACGCGCTTGTCGTCCGCTGTGACGGCGGCCGAGGAAGCGCAGCGTCTCGTCCGAGAAGGACTGCACGCCGAGAGACAGAGTGCGCACGCCGAGCGCCCGCCATGCGGTGCAGGCTTCCGGCGTCACGTCCTCGGGGTTGGCCTCGAGGAACACCCACGGCCCGGATGTCGCGAATGCGAGGTGCGTGCGGCACGCGCCGAGCACGCGCGCGAGCTCTTCGGTGGGCAGCTCCGAGGGCGTTCCGCCGCCGAAGTACACGGTGTCGAAAGGCCGCGGGTCACGCCATGAGGCCGCGGCGAGTGAGACCTCCGCCACCAGCCGAGAGGCGAAGCGCTGGCGGGCCGGGGATGCCGCGTGCATCACCGAGAAATCGCAGTACGGGCAGATCGCCCTACAGAAGGGAATGTGGAGGTAGAGCCCGGGAGCCGAGGATCGAGCCTCACGCATCGGGCGCTACCCCTGGTCCTCGTCGTCCTCGGTCCGGAGCACCGCCACGAAGGCCGCTTGCGGAATCTCGACGGACCCCACCATCTTCATCTTCGCCTTGCCTTCCTTCTGCTTCTCGAGGAGCTTGCGCTTGCGGCTGATGTCGCCGCCATAGCACTTCGCGGTCACGTCCTTGCGGAAGGGGTTGATGGTGGTGCGGGCGATGATCTGGCCCCCGATCGCGCCCTGGATGGCGATCTTGAACTGCTGGCGCGGGATCTTCTTGCTGAGCCGCTCGCAGTAGCGCAGCGCCCGCGGCCGCGCGAACTCGCGGTGCACCAGCTGCGACAAGGCATCGACCTTCTCGCCGTTGACCAGGATATCCACCTTCACCATGTCGCCCAGGCGGTAGTCCAAGAGCTCGTAGTCGAACGATCCGTAGCCCTGGGTGATCGACTTCAACCGGTCGTAGAAATCGAAGAGGACCTCGGCCAGGGGCAGCTGGCTCACGACCTCCATCCGGCCCGCGGCCAGGTAGTTGTACGTGGTGTCCACACCGCGCCGCTCGCGGCACAGCTCCATCACGGTCCCGAGATAGCGCTCCGGCGTCATGATCGTCGCCTTGATGTACGGCTCGTACGCCTCCTTGATCGAGCCAGGGTCCGGATAGAACGTCGGGTTGTCGACCCAGACCTCGGAATCGTCGTTGCGCACGATCCGATAGCGCACCGAGGGGGCAGAGAGAATCAGTGACAGGTCGTACTCACGCTCGAGCCGAGCCTGCACCACGTCGAGGTGGAGCAGCCCCAGGAACCCGCAGCGGAAGCCGAAGCCCAGGGCGGCCGAGGCGTCCTTCTCGTAGATCAGGGACGCGTCGTTGAGCTTCAGCTTCTCGAGCGCCTTCGTCAGGTCCTCGTAGTCGTCGGTGGCCATCGGGTAGATCGACGAGAACACGACGGGCTTCGCCTCGCGATAGCCGGGAACCGGCTCCGCGGCGGGCCGCTCGGCCTCCGTGAGCGTGTCGCCGATGGCCAGGCCCGCGAGGCTCTTCATGCCCGCGAGCACGTAGCCCACCTCTCCGGCCTGTAGCTCGGGCACCGGCACGCGCTTGAGGCGCTGGCAGCCGACTTCTTCTACCTTGTGCTCGGCATCCGAGTGCATCAGCCGCACGCGCGTCGGGGCCTTCAGAGTGCCGTCGAAGAGCCGCACCAGCAGCACGGCACCGCGGTAGGAGTCGTATTGGGCGTCGAACAACAGTGCCCGCAGTGGTGCATGCGGATCGCCTTTCGGCGGTGGAAGCTGCGTGACGATCGCCTCCAGCAGGTCGTCGATGCCCGTCCCCATCTTGGCCGAGACCTGGACCGCGGCGAACGGGTCGAGCCCGAGGTCGCGGTCGATCTCCTCCATCACCCGGTCCACGTCGGCGGACGGCAGGTCGATCTTGTTGATCACCGGCACGACCTGCAGCCCGAACTCCATCGCGAGATACAGGTTTGCGACCGTCTGCGCTTCGACCCCCTGTGAGGCGTCGATCACCAGCAAAGCACCCTCGCAGCTCATGAGCGAGCGGCGCACCTCGTGGGAGAAGTCGACGTGCCCGGGCGTGTCGATCAGGTTGAGCTCGTACGTCTTTCCGTCCTTGGCGGTGTATGGCAGCGTGACGGTGTTGGCCTTGATCGTGATCCCGCGTTCCCGTTCGAGGTCCATCGAGTCGAGGATCTGATCGCGGAAATCCCGGTCTGCCACCGCCCCGCAGCGCTGGATGAGGCGGTCGGCGAGCGTCGACTTGCCGTGGTCGATGTGGGCGATGATGCAGAAGTTGCGGATGTGATCCATGGTGCCGGCCGGCTCGGGGGTCAGCGCTCCGACCGGGGCTTCGAGACGAAGACGGGAGGAAAGGGCGCCGCCTTCTGCGCGTCGGGGGATCGCAGGCCGAAGACCGGGCCTCGGTCCGGGTAGAGCGGGATGCTCG
Source organism: uncultured Acidobacteriota bacterium (assembly GCA_963740655.1). Lineage (GTDB taxonomy): Bacteria > Acidobacteriota > Vicinamibacteria > Fen-336 > Fen-336 > DATBSL01. The sequence continues at coordinate 23,507 of CAVUFF010000003.1, read as the reverse complement.
TGCCCTTCGTCTCCGCGAGGAGCGCGAACATGTGGTCGCTCATCTCCTTCACGCGCTGGGCCTGGTCGGGGGAGTAGGCGAGGTTCGTCATCTCCTGCGGATCGGACTGGAGGTCGAAGAGCTCGTCCACGTCCCACACTCCGTAGTAGCGGATGAACTTGTAGCGGTCGCCGCGGAGAGCGAAGACGGTCGGAGTCTGCGGGAAGTTGCGCTCCCAGTAGTACTCGTAGAGGAGCTCCGTGCGCCACGGGACGTGCTCGCCGCGCGCCAGCGGCAGCAGGCTCTTGCCGATCATCGCCGCCGGGACCTCGAGGCCGGCCGCCTGCAGGATCGTCGGCGCGATGTCCAGGTTGGCGACGACCTCGTTCACGGTGCGGCCGCCGGGGAAGAGCTCCGGGCACTGCATGACCATCGGCACGCGCATCGACTCCTCGTACGCGGTGCGCTTGTCGATCAACCCGTGCTCGCCGAAGGCGAAGCCGTTGTCGCCCATGTAGATCACGAGCGTCGAGTCGAGCAGCTTCTCCTTCTCCAGGTAGTCGAGCACGCGGCCGACGCTCTCGTCGACGCCCATGAGCGTCTCGGCGTAGCGCTTGAAGAAGTAGGACACGTCGAGCGTGCCGTGGTACGGGAAGTCGACGCCGTGCCAGCTGTTGCGCTGGTCGCGCACCCAGCGCGGCCGCTCGGCCTCGAGCTCGGGCGTGTAGCTCTGGCTCTTCGGCGGCGTGAACACGCGGCTGTCCAGCGTGCCGCGGTGTCGCTCGGCCGGAATGAAGTCCGAGCTGCGCGTGGCGGGGACGTAGTCGTTGTGGACGCCCTTGTGCGACAGGTACAGGAAGAACGGCCGCTTGCGGTCGCGCGCCTTCAGCCAGTCGAGCGCGTAGCCGGTGAGCTCGTCGGTGATGTAGCCCCGCTGCGGGACCTTCTGGCCGTCCACGTTCAGGCCGTCCGGCGACGGCAGGTAGCTGCCCTGGCCCCTGAAGCTCACCCAGTGGTCGAATCCCGGCTGCGGGCCGCCGTCGTCGCCGCCCATGTGCCACTTGCCGACGAGCGCCGTCTGATAGCCCGCGCGCTGGAGGTACTGCGGGAAGAACGTCGTCCCGGCCGGTACGGGGGTGTTGTTGTCCACCACCTTGTGCTGGTGGGCGTAGAGCCCGGTCAGGATCGTCGCCCGGCTCGGGGAGCAGAGCGACGTCGTGACGAAGGCGTTGCGCAGGTGGACGCCGCGGCGCGCGATGCTGTCGATGCTGGGGGTCTCGACGATCGTGTTTCCCATGAAGCTCATCGCGTCGTAGCGATGGTCGTCGGCGAGGATGAAGACGATGTTCCGCTGTTGGGCGCGCGCCGGGCTCGCGACGCCCAGGGCGACCAGCAGGGCGGCGCTCGCAGTCGTCCTCGGCAACCGTGGCATGGGTTCCTCCTGGGTCGAACGCTGTGGCGGGGACGATACCACCGTGCGCGCGAACGCGAGCCTCGTCCGCGGGGGCGTCCCTCCGGCCCGGGTTGAAACGAAGTCGCCGATTCCCTTCATACCCACACGAGCGGACAACCCGCCTGGGACGGGAGGGGAGCCATGCCGAGGCAGACGGCCGTGCTCGTCGTGCTGGTCGCCGCCATGGATCTGTGGCCGGTAGCTCTCCGCGCGCAGTCGGTCGCAGCCACTGCAGTGCCCGCGCTCGCGTCGTGGGGCGTGGAGCCGACCCGGCTCTTCCTCGCACCGACGGCCCGCTCGGTGCCGCGCGGCCACGGCTCTGTCGGCCTGACCGAGGTCGCGTTTCCATGGGTCGAGGTCGGCCTGCTCGACCGGATCAGCGTTCGAACCTTCGTGACACCTCCCCTGGAGGACCTGACGAACGCCGGAATCGTCGTCGGGCCGAAGCTTCAGCTCGTCCGGCAGTCACACATTCAGGCGGCCATCGGCGTGTTCCAGCAGTTCGGGTCGGGCTGGGGTGGAGTCGGCTACGGCGTCGTCACGATCGGGGGACGCAACACTTCAGCCACGGTCGGTCTCGGGTATGGCTATGGCGACGTCGTCGACTCGGGGGGCTCGAAGGCCGTCGTCTTCGTCGGCGCCGAGAAGGCCATCGGCACGCGCGCACGTCTCCTCCTGGAGGGATACCTCGGCGGCAAGGCCTTCGGCCTGCCCGAGCAGACGCTGATGGCGGGCACGCGGCTGAACTTCGGCCGCTGGTCGCTCGACCTCGGCGCGGTGATCCCGTTCTACGAGACCGGCAGCGGAACGCCGTTTCCGATCGCGACCGTCGGAAGAGTGTTCTGACCCAGCATCCCGTGGACGAGCCGGCGCTCTCCTCGAAGCGCCGATCGTGCCAGCGCGGGCCCGGTGCGCGAGCGCCTCCGCGATGGCAGCGGCGATCTGACGCGCTCCTTCGGGGTCGGGGTGGGCGTCGACGGGCAGCCGGTGCGAAGGGTCGATGTCGACGACGATGTGCGGAAGGTCGTCGACGAGCGCGCTCACCAGGAAGGCCTCCGCGTGCGCCTCGAGCGGCCGCGGAGGACCGAAGCTCGGGAAGACGAAAAGGGCCTTTGCACCTCGCGCGCGGGCCGCGGCCGCAGTCGCGTGCAGGATGGCGCGCGTGAGCTCCAGGCTCCTCCGCAGGCTCGCGTCGCTCAGGTACGGCAGGTCGTTGACCAGCAGCTGCCGCAGGCGCAGCTTCGAGCCGGACGCAGGCCGAAGCTCCAGCGCGCCGTCGCGCAGCACCAGGTGCGGCCGATCGTCGTGCAGGTTGCGCCAGAGCTGCACGGGCAGCACCGTCGTCACGACGGCGAGCGGACGGGCGAGCCGGGCGAGCGCGTCGACCGCGCGCAGGTGCGCCTGGTCGCTGCCGTAGCCGCCCTCGGCCGTGAGGACCACCTGCGCGTGCAGCAGGTCGCCCAGGCGTGCCGCGAACGTCTCGTCCCAGAGCAGCCCGTGGCCGGTCGCGATCGACTCGCCGGTGATCAACAGCGTGGCAGCCTGGGGATCCTCGACCCAGCTCGCGGCGGCGGCGCGGTCGCCGTGCGCGTCGATCGCGTAGCGGATGACGCGGCCACCGCCGGGCGTCGGCAGGTCCAGCGAGCGGCCCGGTACGAACGCCCAGCCGGTCCGGGGATCGGGCGCGGCGAGGCGCGCCTCGAGGCGCGTCTCGGGAACCGGCAGCACCCGGTACAGGATGCGCAGCGCCGGCTCCCACGCGCACAGCGACAGCGCAACCGCCAGCGCGACGCGCGCGAAAGCGCCGGGTGTCGCACGCCGCGCGGCCACGACGGCGCAGGCGGCCAGCACGAGTGCGAGCGCCGCGGCGGCGAGCCGAAGCGCCGGCAGCGTCCAGGGCGGCGGCGGAGGGTAGAGCGCCGGCAGCACGACGTGGTGCTCGAACCATGCGCTGTCCGCGGTCGCTGCGAAGGCGAGCAGGAGCGCGCTCGGCCCGAGCAGCGCTGCGCGGACGATCCAGGCCAGCAAACCGGCAGCCTAGCACGCCGTGTGCTAACGTTTTTTCATGCTGGCCGTTCCGTCGACGGTCGACCGGCTGCTCAGGCCGCTGCACCGCCAGGTCTGGGCCGACGCCAACCGCCGCGCCCGCAAGCTCCTGCGCTTCGCGGAGACCGAGGCGGCCGGCGGCCGCGACTTGTCCCGCGCCGCCGAGCGCACGCGCGACCCGTTGCTGCGCCGCCTCTTCCTGCGCCACGCCGTGGAGGAGCAGCGGCACGCCGACCTCTTTCGCGAGCGGGGCCTTGAGCTGCTGAAGACCGCGCCGCACACGGGCCGCTTCGAAGCCAACTGGCTGGCGCCCGGCGAGCGCGGCCTGGAGGAGCTGCAGGTCGACGCTGCGAGCGACGAGTCGCTGCTCGCCTTCCTGCACCTTTCCGAGAAGGCGGCGGCCGGGCGCTTCGCGCTTTACGGGCAGGTGCTCGACGGCGATCCGGACACGCGCACGGTGTTCGCGCGCGTCCTCGAGGACGAGGTGTTCCACATGAACTACACGCGCACGCAGCTCGCGCGCCTGGCGCCGCGCCAGCAGGGGCTGCGGCTGTGGCAAGCGCGCGCGGGACGACTCTGGAAGGCGTACTTGCGCCTGGCGAGCGCGCTCGCCTCGGTGCTGGGCACGCTGATGCTCGCGGTCCAGTACTTCGTCCTGCTGCCGCCGTTCGCGCTCCTGGCCCGGAGGAACGCGCGGCGCGAGCCGCCGGGCTTCCACCCCGCGCGCGCCCCCACCCCGCTGCGCCGACAATACTGATGGCCATCCTCGGCATCTCGGCGCACTACCACGACTCGGCCGCGGCGCTCGTCGAGGACGGCGTACCCGTGTGCGCCGTGCAGGAGGAGCGCCTCAGCCGGCGCAAGAACGACGCCGCGTTTCCGCTCGCCGCCATCGAGTGGTGCCTGGATCGCGCGGGTGTGCGGCCGGACCAGCTCGAGGCCGTGGTCTTCTACGAGAAACCGATGCTCAAGTTCGAGCGCATCCTGACGATGGCGCTGCGCGGCTTCCCGCGCTCGAGGGGCAGCTTCCCCCAGGCGATGAAGAACGCGCTCGGCGGCAAGCTCTGGGTCAAGGGAACGATCGCCGCCGAGCTGGGCGTCCCCGGCGACCGCATCCTGTTCACCGAGCACCACCGGGCGCACGCGGCGGCTGCCTTCTTCGGCGCGCCGACGCGGGAGGCTGCGATCCTGACCGCCGACGGCGTCGGCGAGTGGGCGACGCTCACGCTCGGACACGGCTCGATCGCCGGCGACGGCAGCGCGTCGCTCGAGCTCGTCCGCGAGCTGCGCTTCCCGCACTCCCTGGGGATGCTCTACTCCACCTTCACGGCCTACCTGGGCTTCCCCGTGAACGAGGGCGAGTACAAGGTGATGGGTCTCGCCTCCTACGGAAAGCCCGCGTTCGAGGCGCAGCTGCGACGGATGCTGCAGCGCACGCCGGACGGGGGCTTCGCGCTGGACCTGTCGTTCTTCGAGTTTCACGAAGGCGCGCGGCGCAGCTTCTCCGATCGGCTCGTGGCCGAGCTCGGGCCGCCGCGGGATCCCTGGGAGCCCATCGATCTCGGGACGCCGGAGGGGGCGCGCTTTGCCGACGTGGCCCGAAGCGTGCAGGTCGTGCTGGAGGACGTGCTCGTCGAGCTGGCGCGATCCCTCCAGCGCGAGACGGGGCTCGAGGACCTGTGCCTGGGTGGCGGAGTCGCTCTGAACGGCTGCGCCAACACGCGCGTCCTGCGCGAGTCGGGGTTCCGCAACCTCTACGTGCCCTCCGCGCCGGGCGATGCCGGCTGCGCGCTCGGCGCAGCCCTCTACGCCGACCGCCTGCACTTCGGGCGGGCGCACCGCGAGGTGCCCGACCACCCGTACTGGGGCCCGGAGGTCGACGCGGGCGAGCTCGCTCGACTGGCCCGGGAGGACGGGCTGGAGCTGGAAGAGCTTCCTCGCGAGGCGGACCTCGTCGCGCGTGCGGTGGAGGCGCTCGCCGCGGGGCAGATCCTGGGCTGGATGCAGGGAGGCAGCGAGCTCGGGCCGCGCGCGCTGGGCAACCGCAGCATCCTCGCCGCGCCGCACGAGGCGGGCATGCGGGACCGGCTGAATCGGAGCATCAAGTACCGCGAGGAGTTCCGGCCGTTCGCCCCCGCGGTCCCGGTCGAGCACGCGGAGCGCTTCTTCGACCTGCCGCGTGGCGGCGCGCGGCTGGGCCGCTTCATGTCCGGTGTCTTTCCGGTGCGGCCCGAGTGGCGCGGGCGGCTCGCGGCCGTGACGCACGTCGACGGAACCGCACGCGTCCAGACCGTCGAGCGCGAGATGGCGCCGCGCTTCCACGCGCTGCTCGAGGCCTACGGAGCGCGTACCGGCGTCCCGGTGCTGCTCAACACCAGCTTCAACCTGGCCGGCGAGCCGATCGTGAACCGCGCGGCCGAGGGGTACTCGACGTTCCGACGCTCGGGCATCGACGTGCTGGTCGCGGGGAGCGCACTGGTCCGCAAACGCCGCCTGGCGGAAGCGGCGCCCGAGGAGGTGGCCGTATGATGAGGCGGCGAGGCAAGCTGGCGCGGACGCTGGCCGTGCTCCGAAGTACCGGGCCCACCATCGCGGACGGCGCGGGGGGAATCTGGAGGAGCGACTCGGGGCGCCGGTGGATGGTGCCGCTCCTGGTCTTCCTGTGCCTCACGGGCCTGCTGCTGATCGTCGCGGCGGGCGTCGAGGCCATCGCCCCCTTCGTGTATGCGATGTTCTGAGCACGAGCTGCTCGCCTGCCCCCGCTGTGGCGGCGAGCTCCGCCGTCTGCGCTGCGGCTCGTGCGGCGCTCAGTACGCGGCGCCCGGGGGCATCCCCGACCTGCGCCTGCCCGCCGACGCGCGCACCGAGGCGGTGCGCGAGTTCTACGCGCGCGCGCCCTTCCCGGGGTACCCGTCGCGCGACAGCCTGCTGGCGCTTCGCGCCCGCGCCCGCCGCAGCGAGTTTGCGCGCGGGCTCGACCAGGCCATCCCCGGCGACGCGCGCGTGCTCGAGCTCGGCTGCGGCACCGGGCAGCTCAGCCTCTTCCTCGCGAGCGCCGACCGGCGCGTGGTCGGCGCCGACCTGGCGCGGCCCTCGCTCGAGCTGGCCCAGGCGGCGGCGGAGCGCTACGGCGTGCCGAACGTGCAGTTCGTCGAGACGGACCTGCGCACACCGGGGCTGCGGCGCTCTGCCTTCGACGTCGTGATCTGCTCCGGCGTGCTGCACCACACGCCGGACCCGCCCGCCGCCTTCGCCGCGGTGGCGCGCCTCGCGCGTCCCGGAGGTGTCGTGGCGATCGGGGTGTACAACGCCTACGCGCGCGTCCCGCTGCGCCTGCGCCGGAGCCTGGCGCGGCTCACGGGCTTTCGCTTCATCCCCGGGGACCCGGTGCTTCGCGACCGGCGGGCCGAGCCCGCCCGGCGCGAGGCGTGGCTGCGCGACCAGTACCAGCACGTGGAGGAGCACCGGCACACGCTCGGCGAGGTGCAGCGCTGGTTCCGCGAGAACGGCGTCCTGTACCTGCGTGCGCTGCCGAGCGCGCTCCTCGCCGGGGACGAGCCGGACCTCTTCGCCCAGTCACCGGACGACTGGGCGCTCGAGGGGCTGATCGCGCAGCTCACATGGATGCGCAGCCTCGGCGGCGAAGGCGGCCTCTTCGTCGCGATCGGCAGCCGCGCGGCGGCCTGAGCTTCAGTCGGCGCTGTCTCGACCGCTCATTCGAACCGGAGACCGAGGCGGTTGCCGCTCGCCATCACCTGCGCGCGAGCGGCGTCGTACTCCGCCTCGTTCGGCAGATGCTCGAGCATCAACGGGACGTCGGGGGCGTGTGTCGCGTGCTCGGCGAGAAAGACGCCGTAGTCGATGTTCCCGAGGCCGATCCGAACCTCGCGGAAATGGACGGCGTACTCGACGTCCCAGGCCAGGTCCTTGGCGTGGACGCTCGCGATGCGAGGTCCGAGCTTGGCATAGCACTCGCGGATGACGTCGCTCGCGCGGTAGCTCCGCTCGGGGGAGTTGATCAGGTTGCAGGGGTCGAGGTGCACGGCGAACGCCGCGCGGTCCACGGCCTCGATCATGCGCAGGCAGGCGTCGGGGCTGTCCGGCAGGGACCAGGCCATCATCTCGTACGTGAAGACTGTTCGCGTGGGCTTGACCGCGTCGATGATCTTGCGGGCGTTCTCGACCGCGGCGTCGAAGAAGCGCGGCGAGAGGTTGTCGGGATGGGGGCCATACCAGCTGGTCGCGCTGAAGGAGCCGGCGATGTCGACGCAACAGCGGGCGCCAATGGCGTCGGCCAGGGCCAGCCCGTCCGTGACCGTCGCGAGGTTCTGGCGGCGCTTCTCGGGATCGGGATCGAGCAGGTTCACCCAGCGGCCGACCTCGGCGATCGCCACGTCGTGGCGCGCGAAGGCCCGCTGCGTGTCCTCGACCTTGCCGACGTCGGCCACCGACAGCTTCGGACAGTACGCGGCTCGGTAGCCCTTGGCGCGGTGAGCACGCGCCAGCACCTCGGGGTCGTCGCTCGTCACGAAGATCGGGCCGCCCAGGCGGATCGGTCCCGTGGGGACGGTCGGCTCCATGCGTTTGGCTCGTGCGCGTGCCGGGAGGATCGCGGCGGCTGCTCCGAGCGCCGTGGCGAGGAACGGTCGACGACCCAAGCGATGTCCGGTCATGCCTTGAGCCTCGAAAGCTCTCGTGGCCGGAGTGTAACAGGCGGCTGCGGCGACGACGCTGGGAGACGCCGCTGCTCGCCGGCATCCGCAAGCGGCCCTCGGAGGCGGAGGTGCGGCACGCTGGGCTCCGGCTCGTCGCGCGTCCGCAGCGCCCTCGTGGTCGCCCAGGTCGCGCTCTCGTTCCTGCTGGCGATCGACGCGGGCCTGCTGCTCCGCTCGTTCGTGGCGCTCACGGACGCGCCGCTCGGCTTCCGCTCGGACGGCGCCCTCGTCGTGTACGCGCATGCGCCCGCGCGCGGGTCCATCTTCGACAAGAGCGGCCTCGACAACTACCTGCGGGTGGGACAGCGTTTCGAGGATCTGTTCGCTCGGCTGCGCCAGATCCCGGGCGTCACCTCCGTCGCGGGAGCGATGGGGATGCCGACGGGTCAGTACGATTCGGACGGCTCCTACGCCGTCGAGGGAAAGCACGTCTTCGGCGGCGACTTCCGCCGGCTCCCGTCGGCGGGGTTTCGCCTCGCGAGCCCCGGGTATTTCGAAACGATGGGGATTCCCGTGCGGCACGGCCGGGGGTTCGACCAGGGCGACGTCTACGAGCGGCCCTTCGTGGCGATCGTCAGCGAATCGCTGGCGCGCGAGAGCTTCGGCTCGGAAGACCCGATCGGCCACCGCATCATGTGCGGCTTCGACGCGAGCGACAAGTGGATGACGATCGTCGGCGTGGTCGGCGACGTCCGCCAGGATTCGCCCGCCTCGGTCCCGGGGCCGCAGCTCTACATGCCGCTGCGGCAGCACCCGTACGCGGCGAACGAGGTGCAGATCGTGGTGCGGACCAGCGTCCCGCCCGAGTCGCTGACGGAGGCCGTTCGCCAGACTGCGCGACAGCTGAGCCCGGAGCTGGCGACGCGGTTCACGACCCTCGAGCGATCGGTCGGCGACTCGATCGCCGCCCCGCGCTTCCGCATGGCGCTCGTCTCGTCCTTCGCGACGCTCGCCCTGATGCTGGCCGTAGCCGGCATGTACGCCGTGATGAGCTACGTCACGAGCCAGCGGACGACCGAGATGGGACTCCGGATGGCGCTCGGCGCGAGCGCTTCCGACCTGGCGCGGCTGGTGCTGGGCTCGGCCGCCCGGCTCATGGCCGCTGGCGTGGGCCTGGGGCTGCTGCTGGCGCTCGCGTCGAGCCGCGTCGTCGCGAGCATGCTCAGCGGAATCGAGCCGACGGATGCGCCGACCTACGCCGCCGTCCTGCTGGTCGCCCTGCCGCTCGTGATCCTGGCCGCGGCCCTTCCCGCGCTGCGTGCCGCGCGCGTCCAACCGATGGTCGCGCTGCGCGAGCCGTAGCGTCGGGCGACCGCACCCGGTCGGCGTCGCCGAGCTGTCGTCCCGAGCCGAGCGCGAAGCTCTGGTCGGGGACGTCGATCCCGGGCTGGCCGCCGCCGGAGATATCCTGCGGGGCATGCGGCTCGAAACCATTGCCATCCACGCCGGCGGGGACGTCGACCCGGCCACCGGTTCCGTATCGCCTCCGATCCACCTGTCCACGACGTTCGAGCACGGGCCCGCCTCCGAAGCGCTCCACGGATATCTCTACACGCGGGAGGGCAATCCGGTGCAGTCGCGACTGGAGCAGGCGCTCGCGGCGCTCGAGGGGGGCCCCGCGGCGCTGGCGTTCGCGTCGGGGATGGCGGCGGGGAGCGCCTACCTCCAATCGCTGCCCGCAGGAAGCCACATCCTCTTCCACCACGACGTCTACTACGCGCTCCGGGTGATTGGCACCGAGTTCCTCGATCGCTGGGGATGCGAGGCCGAGTTCGTGGACCTGTGCGACCCGGGCGCGCTGCGGAAGGCGATCCGCCGCAACACGCGGCTGGTCTGGATGGAGACGCCGTCCAACCCGCTGATGAACGTCGTCGACATCGCCGCCGTGGCAGAGATCGCCCACAGCGCGGGCGCGCAGCTCCTCGTGGACGGCACGTTCGGAACGCCGATCCTGCAGAGACCCCTGGAGCTGGGCGCCGACGTCGTGCTGCACTCGAGCACCAAGTACCTCGGCGGTCACAGCGACGTGCAGGGAGGTGCCCTGGTGTTCGCACGGCGCGACTCGACCGTCGAGCGGATCGAGCACATCCGGCACGTGCTCGGCGCCGTGGCATCGCCCTTCGGCTGCTGGCTCGTCCTGCGCGGGCTGCGCACGCTACCGTGCCGGATGGAGCGGCACTCGGCGAATGCGCGGGCGCTCGCCGTGGCGCTGGCCGGTCACCGCGCGCTCGACGCCGTCCTCTACCCGGGGCTGCCTTCGCACCCCGGCCACGAGGTGGCGCGGCGGCAGATGAAGTCGTTCGGCGGCATGCTCTCGCTGCGGGTCAGGGGCGGTCGCGCGAAGGCACTCGACGCGGCCGCGCGGGTGAAGCTGTTCGTCAACGCGACGAGCCTGGGCGGCGTAGAGAGCCTTCTCGAGCATCGTGCGTCGAGTGAAGGACCGACCACGCGGACGCCAGAGGATCTGCTCCGGCTGTCCGTCGGGCTCGAGCATCCCGATGACCTGATCCAAGACCTCGTGCAGGCACTGGACGGCAGCCGCTAGGGCAGACGCCGCGCGAACGGCGACGCGCTACTCGTGGTGCAGCGCGGCCAGGGGGTCCGTCGCCGTGGCGCGGCGCGCGGGGACGTAGCAGGCGGCCGCGGATACCGAGACGATCGCGACGGCAACGATCGCGAAGGTTACCGGGTCGAGGGGCTTCACGCCGAAGAGCAACGCCGCGATGGTCTTCGTCAGGGCGAGCGAGGCAGCGGCACCGAGCGCGACGCCCAGGCCCACGAGCCGCAATCCCTGACGGAACACCAGCTGCAGCACATCGGCGGGCGCGGCGCCGAGCGCGAGACGGATGCCGAACTCGTGGACGCGGTCGGCGACGCCCAGGGCCATCACGCCGTAGATGCCGATGGCGGCGAGGAGGAGGGCGGTCACCGCGAAGAAGAGTAAGAGCTGGTTGGTGAGGCGGCGTGTGGCGAGCGTGCGCGCGACCTGGGCCTCCAGGGTATGGACGTCGTAGAAGGGGAGGCTCCTGTCCATCGTCTGGACCTGGCTGCGGACCGAGCGGGTGAGCGCTGCCGGGTCGGAGGTCGTACGGATCACCAGGTCCATCGAGCGGACGTTCGACTGTGCCATCGGAACGTAGACGTGGCGCGTCGCCTCCTCGGTCACCTCGCCGTGCTTGGCGGTCTTGACGACGCCGACGATCCGCATCCACGGCTTCGTGCTCCTGGCGTCGCCCAGCCGGATCTCCCGGCCGAGGGCGTCGCCGTCCGCCCAGAAGCGTCGGGCGAGCGTCTCGTCCACCACGGCGACCGGCGGGCTCGTTTCCGCATCGGCCTCGTCGAGCGCGCGTCCCCGGACGAGGGGAGTGCGGACGGCGGCGAAGTACTCGGGGCTCACGGCGCGGAAACGGGCGACGAGCTCGGGTTGGCCCGGCGCCGGCTCGCGGCCTTTGATCCGGAAGATCTGACCGTTATCGCCGTTGCTGAAGGGCGCGATCGACGCGAGGCCCACCGTCTTCACGCCGGGAAGCGCACGCACGCGGCCGCGGAGCTCCTCGAAGAACGAGCGCACGCGCGCCGGCTCGCCGTAGGCGTCGGGCAGCGACACGCGGCCGACGAGGACGTTGTGGGGCTCGAAGCCCAGCTCGACCTGCTGCAGGTTGCGGAAGCTGCGCAGCAGCAAGCCGGCGCCCACCAGCAGCACCAGCGACGTCGCGACCTGTGCTATCACGAAAGCGCCGTTCAGCCGGCGGCTCGTCGCGCTCCGGCCGGCGCGAACGCCCTCCCTGACCGCCTGCTGCGGCTCGACGCGCGCACCCCGCAGCGCCGGAGCGAGGCCGAAGACCACGACGGTTACGACCGTGACGCCGAGCGTGAACAGCAGCACCGCGGGGTCGAGAACGATCTCGTGGACGTAGGACACGCGGTCCACGACGAGGGCGCCGAGCGCCCGCACGCCCCCGAACGCGAACGCCAGGCCGAGGGCGCCGCCCGTCGCGGCGAGCAGCAGGCTCTCGACCAGCAGCTGGCGCACGATCCGCCACGGGCTCGCGCCGAGGGCAGAGCGCACGGCGATCTCGCGCCCGCGGGCGGTGGCGCGCGCCAGCAGCAGGTTGGCGACGTTGGCGCAGGCGATCAGCAGCACGGCGCCGACGGCGCCCAGGATGAGGAGCAGCGGTGTCCGCACCTCGTCCGCCAGCTTCTCCGGCAGCGTCTTGGCGACGATGATCGCTTCCGGCGGCTGGCTCGGATCGGTCGGCGGCAGGCCTCTCTGCTCGCGGCCGAAATCGTCGCTCAGCCGTGACATCTCGCGCCGGGCGTCGTCGACGCTCCGTCCCTTGCGCAGGCGGCCGAGCATCGAGTAGCACCAGCAGTCGGCGCTCGAGGGGTCGGTGCCGAGCGGAATCCACAGCTCGGACCGGCTCGGGAAGTCGAAGCCGGAAGGCATCACACCCACGACGGTGTAGAGGTCGCCGTCGAGGGTGAGCGGCTTGCCGATGACCTGCGGGTCTCCGCCGAAGCGGCGCTGCCACAGGCCGTGGCTCAGCACGGCGACGATGTTCCGGTGCTTCGCCTCCTCCTGGGGCAGGAACGCACGGCCGTGATGCGGCATGCGCCCCAGCAGCGGGAAGAAGTCCGCCGTGACGGCGGTCGCGTTCAGCCGCTCGGGGTCGCCCGCGCCGGTGAGCGTCGTGCTGAAGGAGGTATAGGCGCTCACGTGCTCGAGCGTCTGGCTGCGCGTCCGGTAGTAGACGTAGGCGGCGTCGGGGTAGTCGAGGACCGGGATGCCCATCTGCGGCACCGAGCCCCAGAAGGCCACGATGCGGTCCGGCTCCGCGAACGGTAGCGGCCGGAGCAGCACGGCGTTCACGACGCTGAATATGGCGGCGTTGGCCCCGATCCCGAGCGAGAGCGTGACGAGTGCGATCGCGGCGAGAGCCGGGTGCTGGCGCAAAGACCGTAGCCCGTAGCGGAGGTCGCCGCCGAGGCCGCGAAAGAGGCCCGTCCGCCGATCGCGCATGCACACCTCCCCTGAGGCTCCCTCGATGAGACGCCGCACCGACGCAGAAGTGTTGCTGTCATCCGCGGATGCGACAATCCACTGATGCCTGACGCAGCCGATCGCGTTCGTCGCTTCCGCCAGCTCCACGAGGCGGGCTGCTTCGTCATTCCCAACCCCTGGGACGTCGGCAGCGCGCACGTGCTCGTCGGCCTCGGCTTTCAGGCGCTCGCCACGACGAGCTCCGGGTTCGCGTGGTCGGCGGGGCGGCGCGACGCGCAGTCGTCGCTGGACGAGACGCTCGCGCACTTTCGCGCGCTCACGCAGAGCGTACCGGCTCCGGTCAACGGGGACTTCCGGGACGGATTCGCCAGCGAGCCGGAAGCGGTCGGCGCCAACGTGGCGCTGGCGGTGAAGACGGGGCTCGCCGGGATCTCGATCGAGGACTCGACGGGCGATCCGTCGAATCCGCTCTTCGACTTCCCGCTGGCGGTCGAGCGGATACGGGCCGCTCGCCGCGCCATCGACGCGAGCGGCACGGGTGTGCTGCTCACCGGACGGTCCGAAGGCTTCATCGCCGGCCGCCCGGATCTCGGCGAGACGACCCGCCGCCTGGTCGCGTACGCGGAAGCGGGCGCCGAGTGCCTCTACGCGCCGGGGATCCGCACGCGGGAGGAGGTGCTCGCTGTCGTGAAGGCGGTGGCGCCTCGCCCCGTGAACGTCCTCGTTCACGGCGACTTCACGACCGTGGCCGACCTGGCCGCTGCCGGCGTCCGACGCATCAGCGTCGGTGGGGCCTTGGCCCGCGCGGCGTGGACGGGCTTTCTCGAAGCGGCGCGCGAGATTGCCGGGCGCGGCACCTTCGCGACCCTCGCCCGCAACGTCACGGGCCAGGAGATGGAAAAGCTCGTGGGGGGCTGAGCTCGCTCCGGCTCAGTGCTTGCCGGGCTCGAGCGCCATGCCCTTCCTGGCCGACAGGATGTAGGCCTCGACGGCGCGCAGCGTCGGGTCGTTCTCGGCGAGCGGCTTGCCCTTCAGCGGGTTCTCGATGCACCAGTTGATCATGTCGCGCAGCAGCGCGACCTTCTTCGTCTGCTGCTGGTACTTCGGGTAGCTCTCCGGGTGCGTGTTGCTGGCGTCGGGGTGGCACATGTCGCACGAGATGCCGATCGTGCCGCCGAGTGCCTTGGCGTTGTGGAAGGCCTTGTAACCGTCCTCGATCCACTTCTTCTCTTCGCGGTTCCACAGCTGCAGGTCCCGCTTCGTGAACTTGGTCGGCTGGCCGGGCGCGGCCGCGGCCGGAGCCTGCGGCTCCGGCGTCGCCGCGGCGGGCACCGCCAGCGCGGCTTCCGACTTCCAGGACGCCCAGCGCTCCTCGCCCGCGCTCTTCGCCCACAGCTGCAGCATGTCGGCCGCGACGCTGCGCGCCCGCTCGGGCGGCAGCACCTCGCCGGCCTTGAGGCCCGGGATCGTCATCACGGACTGCCCGTCGCACAGCGAGACGCTGGTCGAGTCGTCGGCCCGGACGACCGGGAAGAACGCCGCGGCGAGGAGCGCCGCGCCCAGAACGTTGCGGAGGGTCTTCGTGGCCATGGCAGATCCTTCCACTAGTAGTTGACGTCGCTCTCGGAAGCGGGCCGCTCCGAAGCGCCGTCCGAGCCCAGGTAGGCGGCAGTCACCTTCACCGGGTTGCGACTCCACAGGTTGTACTGCTTGTCGACGTGGCCGGCCCCGAGCACGTCCACGAACCCGTCGCCGCAGCCGTCGAGCTCGTCGAAGGGGTCGGCGCGGTTCATGCGCACCGTCAGCTTCGGCAGGCCCTGCGGCGCGTACGGCCAGGGCCACGCGGTCGAGAGCATGCCGTGGAAGTGGATGTTGCCGATGCGGTTCGACAGCATCTGGTGCGTGTGGCCGTGGATCACGGTGACGTTCTTGAAGGGCGCCAGGATCGTCTGCACCTGCTCGGCGTCGTCGGTCCAGAAGTTCCAGCTCTTGTAGATCTTGTAGAGCGGCGAGTGCGAGAAGACGATGATCGGCGTCTCGGGCTTGAGCTTGGCGAGGTCGTTCCCGAGCCAGTCGCGCTGGGCGGCGCCCACCGTGAAGGGCCGCCCGTTCGGGTTGTCGAGCTGGGCCATCGCCAGCATGCGCTCCATCGGCTTGAGGCCCGGGCCGGTCCAGTAGTCCTCGACGATCACCGAGTTCAGCACCACGAAGTGCACGCCCTTGTGGTCGAACGAGTAGATGTCCTTCCCGAAGAGCGAGCGCCACTTCTCGCCCATGTCGAGGTACCAGTCGTGCTCGCCGACCATCATGTAGGTCTTCGGCTTGAGCGCCTTCAGGATCTGGGCGCCCTCCCCGAGCTCGCCGGGCTGGCCGAGCTGCGCGAGGTCGCCCCCGTAGAGCACGAAGTCGGGCTGCGGGCTCATGGCGTTCACGTCGTCGACCGCCTTCAGGATCGCGCGTACGAAGCGCTCGTTGAGCGTCTTCTCGTAGAGGTGGCTGTCGGAGACGTAGGCGAAGCGGAACGACGGGCCGCCGTCGGCGCGCACGACGTCCACGGGCTGGAAGGAGTGCGGCAGCACCTTGCCGGTGGCCGCCGCCGCCGCCGCTGCCAGCCCGGCGACCTTGACGAAGTCGCGCCGGCCCAGGCGGACGCACGCGCTCGAAGTAGGCGTCGCGCTCGTTCGAGGTACTTCTCGAAACGGTCTTTCTTCATCTCGAGTCTCCTCACTTCGCGGGATCGGCCGGAGCCCGCGCGCGTGGCGGCGCCGTCGCCTTCGCCGGTCAGCGCCTCCATGAACGCCACCAGGTCCTTCATCTCCTGGTCGGTGAGCTTGAGCGGCACGACGCCGCCGTCCAGGTACGGGTTCGGCTCGCCGCCCTTGTCGTAGAACTTCACGACGTCGACGAGCGTCGCCTCGCTGCCGTCGTGCATGTAGGGGGCCGACAGCGCGATGTCGCGCAGGCCCGAGGTCTTGAAGGCGCCGATGTCCTTGGGCTGCTTCGTCGACGACGAAGCGGCCGAGCTCGCTGAAGTCGGCGTGGAACGCGAGCTTCTGGGGATCGGTCTCCTGCGCGGCCTGGCGGGCGAGCGCGCCGAAGTCGCGGCCCTTCGCCGCGACGCCGATGTTGTGGAAGCTGTTGTCCGAGAAGTTCGGCGTGGCGCTGCCGAACGGGTGGCAGGTATTGCAGCGGGCCTTGCCGTTCCAGAGCGCCCAGCCGCGCTGCGCCGAGTCGGACATCGCGGCCTTGTCGCCGGCCATGAAGCGGTCGAAGGGGGAGTTGCCGGTGACCACCGTGCGCTCGAAGGTGGCGATGGCGGCGACGATGTCCGTCGATCGTCGGCTCGCGGCCGAACACGGCCTTGAAGGCGGCCGCGTACTCGGGCACGCCGCGCACGACCTTCACGACGTCGTCGTGGCTCGCCATGCCCATCTCGACCGGGTTGACCATCGGCCCCTTCGCCTGCTCCTCGAGGCTCGCCGCGCGCCCGTCCCAGAACTGGAACTCGAAGAAGATCGCGTTCAGGACGGTCGGCGCGTTGCGGGTCCCTTTCTCGCCCGCCGACCCCCTCGGAGACCTTCTCGCCGTCCGAGAAGCCCTTGGCCGGGTCGTGGCACGTCGCGCACGAGACGGTGCCGTCCTTCGACAGGCGCTTGTCGAAGTAGAGCTTGCGGCCGAGGGCCACCTTCTCGGGCGTGACGGGGTTGTTCTCGGGGACGAGGATCTCCCAGAGGTCTTTGGGCAGTCCGCTCGGCCAGGCATCGGCGGCCCAGGCCGCGCCGGCGAGGGCGAAGGGCAGGACGAGCGCCAGGAGGGGGCGAGCACGCGTCATGGTTGGTCCCTCGTTCAATCGGCTCAACAACTGAGCCGATCGTTTATTCCTGCACGGGGTTCGAACGCCGACAATGAAGCCCTTGGCTCATCCGCCGCGCGGGGAGCTCCAGTCGGATGAAACGCCGCCCCTGGTTGTTAAGCTGCGCAGGAGAAGCCGAGTGCGGAGGCCCGCTTGGCCGACCAGGACAGCGACGAGGTGTTTCGGCGCGAGGCGGTCGGCTGCCTCGACGGGCTCTACGGCTTCGCCCTCGCGCTCTCGCGCGAGCGGCGCGCCGCGGAGGACCTCGTCCAGGAGACCTACGCGCGAGCCTTCGCCAGCGCCAGACGGCCCGCGCCCGGCGAGAACCTGCGCGGCTGGCTGTTCACGATCCTCGCCAACGTCTGGAAGAACGAGCGCAAGCGGCGCCGGCCGGAAGCGGTCGCCGATGTCGAGAGCCTGGCGCCTTCCCGGCTCGAGGGACCCGAGGCGGCGCTCGACCGTCGGGAGCTGCGCGAGCGGCTGCGCTGCGCGCTGCTGTCGCTGCCCGACGCCTTCCGCGAGGTCGTGGTGCTACGCTGCGTGGAGGGGTTCAGCTACCAGGAGGTGGCCTCGATCGTGGGTTGTCCGGCGGGCACGGTGATGAGCCGGCTGGGGCGCGCCCGCGCGCTGCTGCGCCAGTCGCTCGGTCCGCGCAGCGGCCGGACGGGGGAGGGCGCGTGAGCGCGACGGGCTGCGACGCGCTGCGGCGGCTGGTCTCGCCCTACCTCGACGGCGAGCTGCTCGGCGAGGACCGCGCCGCGTTCGAGTCGCACGTGCGAGGCTGCGCGAGCTGCGCCGCCTCGCTCGAGCAGGAACACGCCGTGGTGCTCGCGGTCCAGGAGTCGCTGCCGCTCTACCAGGCGCCGGAGTCGCTGCGCCGCCGCGTGGCGGAGCTCGCGCGCCTGCCGGAGCCGGCCGTGTCGGCCGCGCCGCCCGGGCCGACGGCGGCGGGCGCCCGTCCCTCGCGCCTCGTCGTCGGCCTGCTCGCCGGCTCGGTCGCGGCGCTCGCCCTCGCGGCCAGCCTGCTCTTCCGCGCGCCGCGGTCCGCGGAGCCGCCGCGCGCCGCGGGCGCTTTCGCGTCGCTCGCGGTCGACACCCACCTGCGCCACGCCCGCGGGCAGCTGCCGCTCGAAGTGCGCTCGGAGGCTGCGTCCGAGGTCTCCCGCTTCTTCGAAGGGCGGGTGCCCTTCCACCTGACGCTGCCCGACTATCCCGTCGGGCCGGGCGAGCAGAAGCCCTACCGGCTCGTCGGTGGCCGGCTCGTGGCCTTCGAGGACGACTACGCGGCTTACGTGGCGTACCAGATGAGCGACCGGCCGATCTCGCTGCTCGTGACGTCGGCCGAGCGCGTCCGGCCCGAGGGCGGCGAGGCCGTCGCCCAGGGCGGGCTCACGTTCCACATCGAGTCGGTCGCGGGGCTCAAGGTGATCACCTGGAGCGACAAGGGGTTGACCTACGCCCTCGCGTCGGACCTGGCCGTCACCGGCAGCCGCTCGTGCATGGTCTGCCACGGCTCGGCGCGGGAGCGCGGCAAGTTCGAGGGGCTTTGAGCCGCATCGCCCCGGAGGTGTGACGATGAGTGTGATCTTTCTGGCAATGCTGCTCCTGGCGAGCGACCCGCCGGCGTCGATGGATCCCGCGGCGATCCCCAACTACCAGCTGCTGAAGCCGGGGCTGGCGGTCGCCGGCAAGCCGTCCCCGGCGGCGGTCGCCCGCCTCAAGGAGCAGGGCTTCAAGACCGTGATCGACCTGCGCTCGGAGAGCGAGGGACTGGCCGAGGAGAAGGCGGGCGTCGAGGGCCAGGGCCTGCGCTACGTGTCCGTACCGATGACCGCGCAGAGCTTCACGCTGGCCGACGCGCTCAAGGTGAAGGGTGTCCTCGAGGACCCGGCGTCCGGCCCGGTGCTGCTGCACTGCGCCTCCTCGAACCGGGTCGGCGCCGTGATCGCGGTGATCGAGGCCAGGAACGGCAAGAGCCTCGAGCAGGCGATCGAGGATGGAAAGAAGGCGGGCCTGCGCAGCGACTCGCTGGTCGAGGCCGTCAAGCGCGTGCTGGCCGAACCCGCCGCGAAGCCCTGATCGTCACAGCGGCACGAGCTCGGTCGTCGTCGCGCGGCGCCTGGGGGTGTCGAACGCGCGCGCGAGCTTCGCCGCCCACGGCGTCTTGAACTTCGCGACGTAGGCGCGGTCCACCGCCTTCCGGAGCCGCTCGCTGCGCGTGAAGACCGCCCGGAACCGCAGCCGGCGCTTCTCGACCTCGACGACACCCTGCGACTCCTCGCGCAGCGCGCGGTACCAGCCGCCTGGTTTCACGGTCCACGAACGCACGAAGACCCGGCCCTCGACCACGACGGCCCAGATCCCGATCACGCGGTGCGGCTTCGTGCCGGCGCGGATGCCGAGGATCTTGCCGTCGCGGATCGCCGCGAGCGTCGGGCCGGTGAAACGAGTGGCCTTCACCTCTGCCTCCTCAGTAGGGCGTGTCGCCGCCGTCGACGTTGATCGACTGGCCGCGGATGATCGCGGCCGCGTCCGAGAGCAGGAAGGCGACCACGCGCCCCACCTCGACGGGCCGGATGCGCCGCTCGAGCTGCTGCGGCCTCATCTGGGCGTGGAGCGCGTCTATGCCCTGGCCGAGGCGGGGCGCGAGCCACTCCGCCACCTCGCGCAGCATCGGCGTGTCGACGCCGCCGGGGCAGACCGCGTTGACGTTGATGTCGTGCTCGGCCCACTCGAGCGCGAGCGAGCGCGTGAGCGAGATGACGGCCGCCTTGCTGGCGTTGTAGGCGGCCATGTTGCGGTAGCCGACCTTGCCGGCGTTGCTCGCGACGTTGACGATCGCGCCGCCGCCCTGGCCGATCATGCGCCGGGCCGCGACCTGGCAGCCCGCGAGCACTGCCTGCGCGTTGACGCGCAGCTGCGCCTCGACGTCCGCCGCGCTCGCGTCGAGCGCCGCGCCCATCCGCAGCACGCCGGCATTGTTCACCCAGCCGTCGAGGCGGCCGAAGGCGGCCGTCGTCGCCGCAGCCGCCGCCTCGAGGCTCGCCGTCTGCGTGACGTCGAGCGCCAGCGCGAGCGCGCGCCGGCCCGCCGCCTCGACGAGCCGCGCCGTCTCGCGCGCGCCGTCGAGCTCGAGGTCGCCCACCGCCACGTCGGCGCCGGCCTCGGCCAGCGCCTCGGCGATGCCGCGACCGATGCCGCGGGCGCCGCCCGTGACGAGCACGGCCTTGTCGCCGAGCGAAAAGGGCCGCTCCACGGGCGCGCTCAGAAGGCCGGCGCCGCCAGCACGCCGCCGTCCACCAGCAGCGTCGTGCCGGTGACGAAGCGCGCGGCGTCCGAGGCCAGGAACAGGCAGGCGTCGGCCACGTCCTCGGGCCGGCCCAGGCGTCCGAGCGGCGCTCGCGCCAGGAAGCGCGCGACGCCGTCGGGCCACGCCGCCTCGATGCCCTCGCGCCAGATCAGGCCGGGCGCGACGGCGTTGACGCGCACGCCCTGGGGTCCGAGCTCCACGGCCGCCGAGCGCGTCAAGAGCTCGAGCCCCGCCTTGGCCGCGCTGTAGTGGGCGAGCTCGGGCGCGGGGCGGAACCCCTGGATCGAGCTGACGTTCACGATCGCGCCGCCGCCCGAGCCGATCATTTGGCGGCCCGCGGCCTGCAGGCAGAGGAGCGCGCTCCTGAGGTTCGTCGCCAGCACCGCGTCCCAGTCGGCGGCCGACAGCTCCATGAGGCCGGCGAGCGGATAGCTGCCGGCGTTGTTCACCAGCACGTCGATGCTGCCGAATGCCGCGGACACGGCGTCGACGAGCCGCGCCGGCTCGTCGGGTCGGGCGAGGTTGGCCTCGAACGCCTGTGCCTCGCCGCCCGCGGCCGTGATCTCGCGCACCAGCGCGAGCGCACCCTCGCGGCTGCGGCGGTAGTGCACCGCGACGCGCGCTCCGGCTTCGGCGAAGCGCGCCGCGATCGCGCGCCCGATGCCGCCGCCCGCCCCGGTCACCATCGCCACGCGGCCCGAGAGATCGAAGAGCTCGTGCACCGCCGGCGTGCCGCGCGCGTCGCGCCCGCCCGCGCTCATTGCGCGCTCCGCCAGGCCGCGATCCGCTCGCGGTACTCGCGCGTGTGGGCCGCCACCGCCGCGGTGTCGAGCGTGAGCAGGCGGCCGTCCTCCATCAGCACGCGGCCGTTGACCACCGTGGTGAGCACGTCCGAGCCCTTGAGCGCGTACGCGAGGTGCGAGTAGACGTCGTAGAGCGGCTGCGCCCAGGGCGAGTCGGTCCCCAGCACGATCAGGTCCGCGCGCTTGCCGGGCTCGAGCGAGCCGATGAGCGCCTCGAGGTGGAGCGCCCGCGCGCCGCCGATCGTCGCCATCTCGACGCCGTCGCGCGCGCTCATCACCTTGGGGTCGCCGCTCGTGATCTTGTGCAGCTTCAGCGCGAGGTCGATCTCCTCGAACATGTCGAGGTCGTTGTTGCTGGCCGGCCCGTCGGTGCCGAGGCCGGCGCGGACGCCGGCCTTGCGCAGCTTGGGCACCGGCGAGACGCCGCTCGCGAGCTTCATGTTGCTCGACGGGCAGTGCGCGGTCCCGACGCCGCGCGCGGCGATCGTTGCGATCTCGTCGTCGCTCAGCCAGATCGCGTGCGCGAGCGTCAGCCTCGGCCCCAGGAAGCCGATCCTGTCGAGGTGCGCGACCGTGCTCGTCCCGTACTTCTCCTTGACGAGCGCCATCTCGCTCGGACTCTCGGCGGCGTGGATCGTCATCGGCGCGCCGTAGCGGTCCGCGAGCGCCTTGGCGCGCAGCAGCGTCTGCGGCCCCACGGTGTAGGCCGCGTGCGGACCGACCGCCGGCACGATCAGCGGGTCTCCCGACCACTTCTTGAGGAAGGCCTCGGCGACGCGCAGACCCTCGTCGGCGTCCTTCAGGCCCGGTACCGGCCTGTCCATGACGGTCGCGGCGCAGAACGCGCGCAGGCCCGCTTCCTTCGCGGCCTCCGCCACCTTGTCCTCGTAGAAGTACATGTTCGCAAAGGTGGTGGTGCCGGTGCGGATCATCTCCCACGCCGCGAGCCGCGTGCCCCAGGTGACGAACTCGGGTGTCACGTGCGCCGCCTCGGCCGGCCAGATGTACTTCGTCAGCCACACCATCAGCTCGACGTCGTCCGCCACCCCGCGCAGCAGCGTCATCGGGACGTGGGTGTGGGTGTTGACGAGGCCGGGCATCACGATCCGGCCGCGCGTGTCGATCGTCTTCGCCGCGGCGTAGCGGGCGGCGAGCTCGCGCGCGGGCCCCACGGCGACGATGCTCTCGCCGCGCACGGCCACGGCGCCGTCCTCGAGCACGTGGAAGCCCGCGTCCATCGTCACCACCGTGCCGCCCGAGAGCAGGAGATCGACGGGCTCGGCGGCCGCGGCCGCGCGCGCGGCGCCCCAGGCGAGGACGAGCAGGATCGCCGGGCACAGCACCGGCACGCGTCTCGGAGAGCTCATGGCGGCCAATCCTACCGGCCAACGCCCGCGAGCACGAGGGGTCCCGAGGCCGGGTGCTACAGTTTTGAAGGGGAGGAGCGATGGCGTCCGCGCCCGAGCGGCTGTTCTACGACGGCACCTGCGCGCTCTGCCACGGCGCCGTGCGCTTCGTGCTGGCGCGCGACCGCGACGGCAGCGCCTTCCGCTTCGCGCCGCTCGACAGCGACGCCTTCCGGCGCGTGGCCCCGCCCGCCCTGCGCGCCACCCTCCCGGACAGCCTCGTCGTCGAGACCGCGGATGGGCGGCTGCTCACCCGCAGCGACGCCGTCATCCGCGTGCTCGAGCGGCTGGGACAGCCCTGGCGGCTCGTGGGCCGCCTCGCGCGCGTGGTGCCGCGCGTGCTGCGCGACCTCCTCTACGATCTCGTCGCGCGCGTGCGCTACCGCGTGTTCGGGCGCGAGCCCGAGGCGTGCCCGGTGATCCCGAAGCAGCTGCGCTCCCGCTTCGAGCTCTAGCGCGGGATCAGGCGGGCCGCGAGCTCGCGCGCGCGAGCGAGGCGCGCGCGGGCAGCGACACGGTGAAGCACGCGCCCTTGCCGGGAGCGCTCTCGACCGACACCGTGGCATCGATGCTCTCGGCCAGGTGCTTCACGATCGCGAGCCCGAGCCCCGTGCCGCCCAGCTCGCGGCTGCGCGCCTTGTCGACGCGGTAGAAGCGCTCGAAGATGCGCTCGCGGTGCTCGTGGCCGATGCCGGGGCCGTCGTCCTTCACCTCGAGGCGCGCGGAGCCGTCGGCCCCGACGAAGCTCGTCACCACCACGTGCCCGCCCGCCGGCGTGTACTTGACGGCGTTGTCGACCAGGTTCTCGAGGATGCGGCGGAGCCGCTCGCGGTCGCTGACGACCGTGACCGCGCCGCGCGCCTCGTGGCGCAGCGCGAGCGGCTTGCGCGCCGCCTGCTCCGCGAAGGAGGCGACCACCTCCGCCGCCACGTCGGCGGGG
>CAVUFF010000002.1:0-411033 GCA_963740655.1 uncultured Acidobacteriota bacterium | reverse complement strand
TGCGCCCGCGCGAGGCGGCCCGCATCAAAGGCTAGCTCGCCCTTGCGCAGGCGCACGGGCACGCTCGAACGGGCTCCTCCGCCGCCGGCGGCTCGCAGCGTGTGCCAGGGCCGCGCGACGAGCGCCGCCACCACCGCGGATCCGCCGCCGAAGGCGAGCGCGCAGTGGCTCTCGCCGTCCTCGGAATAGCCCACGGGCCGCCCCTGCTCGTCGACGAGGCCGAGCCCCGCGCCGAGCAGGAGCGCGTGGCCCGCGGCGTAGTCCCAGGCGGAGGGCGCGTTGAGCGACACTGCAGCCGCGGCCTCGCCTGCGGCTGCGAGCGCCAGACGGTGCGCGATGCTCGGCACGCAGCGGAAGCGCGCGGCGCGACGCAGGCGGCGTTGCCCTCCGGATCGGCGTCGCCCGCGCTCGAAACGAGCACCACGTCGAGCGCTTCGAGCGGGCGGGCGGCGAGGGCCGCGACGGGCCGGCCGTTACGCGTCGGCGTGCCGCAGCCTTCCGCCCATGCGAAGATGTCGCCGCGGTCGTCGGGATACGCGAATGCGAAGACGACACCCAGGACCGGACGGCCCTCCGCCAGGAGCGCGATCGACACCGCGCTGCCGCGGCGCCCGCGCAGATAGTCGCGCGTGCCGTCGTTGGGGTCCACGATCCAGAGCGGCGCGCCCGCGCGGCCCGCGACGCGGCCGGTCTCCTCGCCGAGGAATCCCGCGCCCGGCAGCTCCGCGAGCAGGCGCGCGCGGATCAGCCGCTCGGCCTCCGTGTCGGCGTCCGCCTTGTCGACCGCCCCGCGCGGCCCGTCGGGCCGGTGAAGGTCCGCGCGCAGCAGGTCGCCCGCGTCGCGCGCGGCCGCGATCGCCGAGGCGAGCGCGCGCGACAGGTCGGTGGCCATGGCGCGGCATTCTGCTCTGCGGCGTGCGGCGGTTCAAACGCAGGAGGCCGCGCGGAGCGCGCGGCCGCGGCTCAGCGCCCGGGCCGGCGCGGCGGGCGCAGCTCCGAGCGGCGCCGGTCGCGGCGCGCGAGCATCTCGCTGCTGGTGCGCAGCGCGCCGCTGTCCTCGTCCTGGATGCCGTAGGCGCGGCCGATCTCGTCGACGTTGCTCTGGTCGGGCGTCGGCGTGCTGCCACCCGGCAGGTCCTCGCCGACGTACTCGTTCGCGAGGCTGTCGTCGTCGGGATCGCCGACCTGGATCGTCTCGTCCTCGTGCGGGATGCGGTCGCGGTGCTTCGAGGCGGGCGGCAGCACGCCGGAGCGCAGTGCCTCGGCGGCAACCGCCGTCGGCGAGTCCTCGTGCCGCTCGAGCGGCGGCGGCGGCGACAGCAGCGCGCGGCGCGCGCCGCGCCGTGGCTTGCGTCCGTTCCCGCTCGCTCCGTTACTGTTCCCGCTCGCGCCGTTCCTTCGGACCGCCATCGTCTCCTCTTGCGAACTACCTTGCGCCCGCCCACCCGAGCGCGTCAAGCTCTTTCCACGCCGCCACGCGCTTGCCACAGGCGGTGCGCTCCGCGCAAGCGAAAAAGACGCCGGCGACAAGGCACGGCCCGCGTCCCGAAGGACGCGGGCCGTGGGTACGGCTCGAAGTCCGCCGCTTCTAGAAGGTGTAGGTCAGCGAGGCACGGAAGATGTTCGCGTCGTAGCTCGGCACGCGAGCGCCCAGGAAGAACCAGCGGTTGGCGCCGGGATCGACGTGGCCCATGTACGGCTGCATCAGGTCGGTCTGCCAGTCGGTGTTGTCGTACTTCTGCTTCCAGTACATGGCGCTCGCCGTGAGGTTCTTCGCCACATGGTAGGCGAGCCGGACCTTCGCCATGATGAATTTCTTGTCGACGAGCGGGAAGCTGTCGAAGGTCGTGACCGGGAAGCCGGGGATGGGCGGCACGTTGGCCGGGAAGATCCCGTTCGCCTCGTTGAGCCCGCCGATCGGAGTGCCGGGCAGGGCGAAGTCGTACTGCGAGTCACTCCGCGGCTTCGTGTAGTCGAAGGTGGCGTCCAGATCGACCTTGTCCGGCACGATGTTCCAGGTCACGCCCGCCCGCAACGTGTCGATCTTGTCGTTGGTGGCGTTGTTCCACTGGTTGGCGGGGTCGAACGGAGGGTTCTGGCCGCGCGGGATGTAGGCGGCGGACATGTCGAAGAAGTACTTCTCGTAGACGTAGCCAGCCATCAGGTTGAGCCTGGCGGTCGGCGCCCAGGTCAGGTCGACGCCGAAGGTGTCGAAGGTCTGGTCGAGCAGGCCGGTCACCGAGCTCGGGGGAAAGTCGTTCTGCTGCGTGAGCCCGTTGACGGACACCGCGATCTTATCGGTGGGCGTGAGCGTGACGAGGCCGTTCCAGGTCTTGCGGCCGCGCTGGCTCACGTCGGTGAAGGTGGCGCCCTGCCAGATCGGGGGCTCGTTCGGCGTGCCGGGGTCGCGGTCGAAGTTCGTGAAGGCGCCGTGGAAGGAGACGAAGCGCCAGTTGAGGTCGGCGTTGATCACCAGGCTCTTGTCGCTGACCTCCTCGTACAGGCCGAGGTCGAACTTGCGCTTGTCCTCGCCGTAGCTGGCGGAGAGGCGGATGTTCGTGGTCGGGAGGAAGTGGACCTCGCCGCGCAGCGTCTCGACCGACCACCCGAAGTGCTCGCGGATCAGCGGACCGGACTCGCCCGTGCCGCCCTCGACGCGCTGGCTCGCGCCGACGTCGCCGCGCACGACGCTCAGGAACTCGTACTCCTCCGTCTTGTCCTTCATCTCGAACTTGCGGTAGGTGGCGTAGTAGCCGAAGTGCGCGAAGGGGTCGCCGGTGAGGCGGAAGTTGAGCATGAAGGTGTCGTACTTGGCCTCGATGCTGCCGTAGGGCGGGACGATCGTGAAGGCCGGGTTCGGCGGCTGCAGCCCGAGGTCGGGGTTCGTCGAGAGGTTCTGCAGATTCTCGTCCATCTTCATCTGGCCGGTGGAGAGCGAGCCCGTGATCTTGTGGTGCGCCGGCAGCGTGTAGCCGGCCGTGAAGTCGACCTGATAGGCCTTGTTGTCAGGAGGCAGCCAGAGCCGGAAGAAGGAGACGTCGTTGTAGACCGTGCGCGCCGTCGGGAAGTTGGGGTTGTTCAGCTGGAGGCGCTCGGGGTTGTCGATCTCGGCGTAGAGGACCTCGTTCGTGAACTTGTTGAAGTCCGCGGTCACGTTCGCGAAGAGCCTGCCGTTGGCGTAGTCGCCGCTGAAGCTGAAGTCGTCGGTCTTGTAGTCGATCGGGGTCGCGACCTCATAGTTGGCCGAGCCCCCGTAGAAGGTCGTGTTCTTGTTGCCGTCGCGCGTCTCGTGGGAGTAGCCCGCCCTCAGCACGAGCTTGTCGCCGACGGGGATGTCGAGCCCGGCCTTGCCGGTCTTGCGCACGTAGCGCAGGTCGATCTCCGGCGCGCCCGTGACCCACGGCTCCACGGCGAAGAAGCCAGGCCTGGTCGGGTTGGCCGGCGACGAGCCGACGCCCGCGGGGTTGCTGGACGTGGGAGCCACCCACGGCGTGTAGACGTTCTGCAGCGCGAGCCGCATCCCGTCGGGCACGTGGTAGGTGGCGGTGTTGCCCGAGATCGTCTCGCTATAGGGGGTCTGGGCGGTGTTGGACTTCCAGTTGGGGTTCTGGTCCCAGATCAGAGCCAGTCGCGCGCCGCCCTTCTTGCCGGCAAAGACGGACGCGAACTGGTCGTCGAGCCCGAGCTTGGTGCCCCTGGCATCGACGAAGTAGTCCTTGTCGTTCGTCCAGGCGAACGTGGCGCAGGGGACGAAGACGCCCTTCGGGATCGTCTCGTACTCCTGCAACTTCGAGGAGTCCTCGAGGCCGCTCGCGCCCTGGGCGGAAAGGGTGAGGCTGCCGCTCGTGCCCGGCCTGGTGACGCAGTTCTTCTCTTCTTCGGGCCCCCACTGGGCCGAGGCCGGAAGAGCGCAGGCGCTCGCGAGGGCGACGAGGGCGAGAAGGCGAACCGTGTTCTTCGTGGTCATGGTCGTTCTCCTCGCCTTACCTGAAGAACCGGTTGCCCGATGGGTGGGTCGAGCCGTGGATCGCCGGGTGGCAGTGCAGGCAGCCCTGGTTGAAGGCGTAGCGCGACTGGGCGGGATAGGCCGGGCCAGGGTGGCTGGAGGTCTGATGGCACTGCTGGCAGAGCAGCGGCACCTTGACCTTGAGCATCTTCTCGTTGATCGAGCCGTGAGGGTCGTGGCAGTTGAGGCAGCTCTCACGCACGGGGGCGTGCTCCCAGAGGTAGGGGCCGCGCTTCTCGGCGTGGCAGCTGTAACAGTTCTGTTGGACCGAGGTCTGCCACAGCAGCCGCTCGTTGGTCGTGCCGTGCGGGTTGTGGCAGGTCGTGCACACGAGCTTGCCCTCGCGCAGCGGCATGTGGCCGGGGCGCAGCAGCTGGGCCTTCTTCTGCACGTGGCAGCTCGTGCACAGCTTCATCTGCGGCTGCCGGAGCAGCGCCTTCTCGTGAACGCCCTCCGCGGGGTGCGGGTTGTGGCACTGCGTGCAGGCGAGCTTGCGGGTGTCGTGCATCGAGCCTGCCCAGTGCTTCTGGTTGCCCTTGTTGTGGCAGGTCATGCAGACCTCCGACGACTCGGCGGCGGCCAGGCCCTTGAACACGCGGATCTTCGTCTTGTCCCCGCCGTTCTCGACGTGAGCCTGGCCCGGTCCGTGGCAGCCCTCGCAGCCTTGGCCAGATGCGATGTGCGGGGTGTTCTTGAATGCGGTGACCACGGGCTCATGGCACTGGGCGCACATGTCCATCCCCACGTAGCCGGGAGCCGGAGCCGCCTGCTCGATGGCCGCGGGCGGTGGCGTGGGCGGTGGCGTGGGCGGTGCCTGGGCTTGCGCCCAGCCGATGCCGGACACGAGCAGCACGGCCGATGCGGCCGCCGCAGCGAGTGTCCACCGGTTCGCGCGCATCTGTTCCTCCTGGCGGCCCCGGTCAGGGGACGCTGCTGATTGCCGCCCGCACCTGCGATGAGCGGGTCTTGGGCTGGTCGCGGCAGACGAGCTGCCGCGCGGGGATGTTTGGCTTACGATGGCTGCCGTGCCGATGACGCTCCCGCGTCACGGCGCACATGCCGTCGCTCAAGGCTTGATGGTCCGGCACAGGCTTCTGCGCAGCTCTTCGACGAGCTCTCGGTCGAATCGATGGTGTCCGCCGAGCGTGACCTGGCAGGGCAGGCGGCCCTCGCGGGCCCAGCGGGTGACCGTGTTGGGTGAAACACCCAAAAGCCTCGAAACCTCCGAACGGGTCAGGAACGGCGTCGCGCCGGTTCGGCTGACGCGTCCTTCTTCATTCTTCACGCCGCCTACGGTATGCTGCAGGCCTCGACAGAGAAATGACACAATCGCACCGAATGATAGAGCGTCGGGTTCAGTAGTCAATAGAAACAAGAAGATAGGCTCGCCCCGTCGTCCCTTCTCCCGAGGAGGTTTGAGCATGCGTCGTGCCCTGATCGTCGCCGTCGCCGGCGTGGCCGTAGCCCTTGCCGGATCCGCGTTCGCCGCTGACGCCGCCGCCGGCAAGGCGGTCTTCGACTCGGCCAAGCCCCCGTGCAAGGGCTGCCACACCGACGCCAAGAACTCGCTCGCCAAGGTGGGCGCCACGAACAAGCCCGAGGACCTGAAGGCCTGGGTCCGGACGCCGAAGGACATGTTGGCGAAGACGAAGAAGACCGGCATGATGCCGGCCTTCGGCGCCGACAAGATCTCGGACGCCGACCTCGACAACCTGGTGGCCTACCTCGGCTCGATGAAGTAGGGCCGCGGCCGTCGCGCGCCGCTCAGCGGGACCGGGCGGCGGTCAGGATCCGGACGAGCTCGAAGGCGGGCCGGGCGTCGTCGAAGCGCAGGATCGCGCCGATGCGGTCCCGCAGCAGAGGCGACAGCCCGATGAACCGCCCTCCGACCTCCTGGCGCCGCTCGGTCCCCGAGCGGCGCTGCTTCCCCACCCAGAGCGCCTCCAGCACCAGGCGCACGGGCCGGCGCGTGCCGCGGCGGCTGCCGGCCAGCCGCATCACGAGCCGATCGCCCGAGCCGACCTCGGGCAGGCGTGGGCCGACGAGCTCGAGGCGGGCGCCGGTCCGGCTCGCGTTGTGAACCGTGGCCGACAGGCCGCGTAGCAGCGCCTTCGCCTCGGTCTTGAGCGCCAGCGGCACGCGCGTCTCGCGCCGCGGGCGGTAGTTGAGCCGCCGCAGCTCGGCCATCGCCTCACGCAGCCGGCGCCGCTGCGCCCCGGGGTCGAAGTCGTAGCGCAGCCGCATCGCCATCTTCGCGCCGGCGGGGCGGCAGTGCGTCACGACGCCCTGCACCTCGATCGGCGAGCTGAGCGACGGCGTCGTCATCACGAGCACGAGCCTCGTCCCGGCCGGCAGCCCGCTATCGGCACGCAGAACGGTGTGTCCCTGGCTCACGGCGCGCGACAGCTCGCGCAGCAGCGCCTCCGCGTTGCGGTAGGCCGCCACCAGCCGGATCGGGCCGGCCACGGCCGCCGCGGGTGTTCGGTCGAGCATCTCCGGCGCCGATGATGCCACAACCCCCGCTCCGGTTGCGGCGGCCGACCTCAGGGAGCGGGTGTCGGAGCCGGCCCGAAGAGCGCCGCCAGCTCAGCCGCCGAGGCCTCGTCGACGAGCGCCAGCACCTCGTCGCCGGCCTCGATCCGCACGTCGCCGCGCGGGATCACGACCTCGCCGCCGCGCAGGATCGCGCAGATCACCGAGCTGCGCGGCAGCGGCAGCTGCCGGATGGTGAGCCCGACCGCGCGCGAGCCGGGAGGCAGCGTCTCGCTCACCAGCGAGTGGCTGCCGCGCCGCAGCTTCAGCAGCGTCAGCATGTCGCCGAGCGACATCTGCTGCTCGATCAGGCTCGCCAGCACGTCGGCCTGGTTGAGCGCGACGTCGACGCGGAACTTGCCGTCGAACAGCCAGGCGTTCCTCGGGTCGTTGATGGTGGCGATCGTGCGCGGCACCCGGAAACGCTCGCGCGCGACGAAGCAGAGCGACAGGTTCTCGGCGTCGTTGGCCATCGAGGCCACCAGCACCTGCGCGCGGTCCACGCCGGCGAGCTCGAGCGTGCGCGGGTCGGTGGCATTGCCCTCGTAGACGAGCTCGGTGGGCAGCTCCCGGTGGATGTGGTTCAGCACCTGCTGGCGGTGCTCGAGCAGCCGCACCTCGTGCTTCTGGGCGTGCAGCGTGAGGGCGAGGGTCGCGCCCGTGCGCCCGCCGCCGGCAATCAGGACGTACATGGCCTCAGGCCTCCTCGCCGAACAGGCGGCGGCGCAGCTCGGCGGCCGCCTCCAGGCTCACGGCCACCTGCAGCACGTCGTCCGCCTCGAGCACGGCGGAAGCGGCAGGCAGCGAGGCCCGGCCGCCCCGCGTCAAGCTGACCGGTGCGCACTCGACGCCCTGCACGAGATCGCCGAGCGTGCGGCCGCGCCACAGGTCGGGCACCGCCAGCTCGTAGACCTCGACCTCGCCGTTGCCGGCCGACAGCACCGGCCGCAGCCGGCCGGACTCGAGCAGCTCCTCGACGCGCTGGGCGCCCCAGGCCGTGGAGCTCACCATCGGCAGCCCCATCGCCTCGTGCAGGTTGCGCCAGCGCGGGTCGTAGTTGCGCGAGACCACCGCCGGCACCTCGAACACCGTGCGTGCGACGTGGGCGACCACGGCGTTCACCGCGTCGGAGTTGGTGACGGCCGCGAGGCCCTGCGCGTGGCGGACGCCCGCGCGCTCGAGCACACCCTCGGCCATCGCCTCGGCCTCGATCGTGCGCCCGCGCCAAGCGGGGTCGAGGTGCGAGAACGACGAGCCCACCTGGTCGATCACCGTCACGTCGTGCTGGCGCCGGCTCAGGAGCATCGCGAGCTCCGCGCCCACCCTGCCGCAGCCGACCACGATCACGTACATGGCTAGTCCCCCGCCTCTCCCACCTGGTATGGCACGCTCGTGATCACGATGCCGCGCTCGAACAGGAGCGCGAGCCGCAGCGTGATCGCGGTCTGCGCGTGCAGCAGGTTGTGCCAGGGACGGCGCGGCACGAACTGCGGCACGACGATCGTGATCACCTCGTTCGGCTGGCGCCGCGCGGCGATCTCCTTGATGTACGCCACGATCGGCTCGAGCAGCAGCCGGTAGGGCGAGCCCAGCACCACGAGCCGGACGCCGGCTCCCCAGAGCCCCCACTTCTTCTGCACCGCCGCGGTCTGCTCGGGATCCGTCGACACGTAGAGCGCCGTCACGTCCTCCGAGAGGGCGCGCGCGTAGCGCAGCCCGGCCACGGTCCCGCGGTGGACACCGCTGATCGGCAGGATCACGCGGTGGCGGTCGACGCGCGCCGGCGGGCCGAACTTCTCGAGCGAGAGCTGCTGCGCGAGCACGCGGTAGTGCCCGTGGATCGCGTAGAACAGCATCACGAGCGCCGGGATCACCAGGATCACGACCCAGGCGCCGTCGTGGAACTTGGTGACCGCGAAGATCACCGTCACCACGGCGGTGATGGCCGCGCCCGTGGCGTTCACCACCAGCTTGAGCCGCCAGCGCGGGTCGTGCCGCACGACCGAGCCCGCCTCCTTCGCCTCCGCGTCGGCGGCGAGCCGCCCCGACTTCCACCAGCGTCGGGCCATGCCGAGCTGGGACAGCGTGAACGAGAGGAATACGCCGATCGCGTAGAGCGGGATCAGGTTGGTGACGCTCGCGTCGAACACCACGATCAGCAGCGACGCCGTCACCGCCAGCACGCCGATCCCACGCGAGAAGACGAGGCGGCTTCCGCGGTAGGTCAGCTGGCGAGGCAGGTAGCCGTCCCCGGCCTGCAGCGCCGCCAGGCGCGGGAAGCCGGCATAGGCGGTGTTGGCGGCCATCACCAGGATCAGCGTCGTGGCCCCGATCGTCGCGAGGTACGGCAGCCCGCGCCCGCCGAAGGCCGCGCGCGCGAGCTGGGAGATCACCGTCTCCTGCTCCGACGGCACGGCTCCGATCGGCCCGGCCAGGAAGCTGATGCCGAGGAACAGCGAGGTCAGGATCGAGGCCATCCAGATCAGGGTGATGCCGGCGTTGCGGCTGCGCGGCTCCTTGAAGGCGGTGATCCCGTTCGAGAGCGCCTCGACGCCGGTGAGCGCGGTGGTGCCGCTCGAGAAGGCGTGCAGCACCAGGAACACGGTCAGTGCGGAAGCGTGAGTGGTGTGGAGCTCGGGCGCGTCGCTGAGCGGAGCGAGGCTGCCCGCTAGGTAGCGGACGAACGCGCTGCCGACCGTCAGGTACATCATCCCGATGAAGAAATAGGACGGGATCGCGAACACGGCGCCGGACTCGCGGACGCCGCGCAGGTTGACGAGCATTACCAGCCCGACCAGCACGACCGCGAGCCCGACCCTGTGCTCGAGCAGCGTCGGAAACGCCGAGACCAGCTGCGCGACGCCCGACGAGATCGAGACCGCCACCGTCAGCACGTAGTCCATCAGCAGCGCGCCGGCTGCGATCTGAGCCGGCAGCTCGCCGAGGTTGTCGCGCGCGACGATGTAGGCGCCGCCGCCGCCCGGGTAGGCATGGATCGTCTGCTCGTACGAGATCGTGACGAGCAGCAGCAGCCCGACGATCGCGAGCGAGATCGGGAAGGCGAGGGGCAGCGCGGCCGCGCCGGCGAGCACCAGGATCGCGAGAATCTCCTGGGTGGCGTAGGCGGTCGACGAGAGCGCGTCCGATGCGAAGACCGCGAGCCCGACGGCCTTGCCGATCGCCTCGTGCGGCGCGTCCGCCGTCGGCAGCGGGCGGCCCAGCAGCCAGAGGCGCCACGAGGAGCTGCGCCTTGCCCCGACTCGCGCTCGACGGTCGCGGCGGGGGTTGCGGGACGAACGAACGAGGAGTCTCTCAAGGGAGGATCCGGCCGACTCTAGCACCGCCCTGACGGCGTTCAACTTCCGGCCCCGGCCCGCGTCGATCGCGCCGATTCACCGCGCGCATCGCGTCCGGTGGTGGTGCTGGTGGCTGGATTCGAACCAGCACTTGGCCCATTTTAAGTGGGCTGCCTCTGCCAGTTGGGCTACACCAGCGCCGGCTTCAGCTCCTCGCGCAGCGCGGCGACGAGCGCCTCGTGGATGCGGCCGTTCGTCGCGACGATGCCGTCCGTCTCCAGGCCGAGCGCCGAGCCGTCGAGCCGCGTCGCGCGCCCTCCGGCCTCGGCCAGTATGAGCCGTCCCGCGTGCATGTCCCAGGGCTTCAGGACCTCCTCCCAGAAGCCGTCGGCGCGACCGGCCGCCACGTAGCAGAGGTCGAGTGCGGCCGAGCCGTCCCGCCGCACCGCGCGCGCCTTGCCCATCACGCGGTAGAAGAGCCGCAGCCGCTCCTCGAGCCGCTGGTGCAGATCGTAGGGGAAGCCCGTGATCAGCAGGCTCTCGATGAGCGCCGCGGCCTGGGACACCCGCAGCGGACGGCCGTTGACGTGCGCGCCCCTGCCGCGCTCGGCCGTGAACAGCTCGTCGCGGATCGGGTCGAAGACGGCGCCGGCCACGATCTCGCCGTCCCGCGCGAGCGCGACCGAGGCGCAGAAGAACGGGTACGAGTGCGCGAAGTTGACCGTGCCGTCGAGCGGGTCGACGAACCAGACGTGGCGCGAGCCGGTGTGCGCGAGGTCGGTCTCCTCGGTCACGATGTCGTGGTCCGGGTAGCGGCCGCGGATCGTCTCGAGGATCGTGAGCTCGCACTCGCGGTCCACCTCGGTGACGAGGTCGATCTCGCCCTTGTACTCGACGGCGACGCCGCTCGCGTAGCGCTCCCTCTGCAGCCGCCCGGCGCGCAGCACCGCCTCGGTCGCGACCGCCAGGTAGCGCCAGCCCAATGCCCCTCCTCCGAAAACGTCATTCTACCCGGAGCCGGCCCGGACGGCCGGTGTTCGGACAATGGTTCGGAGAGAGCCATCGCGCCAAGTGCCGAGCCACGTGCGAGTTCGAGGCGAGTCTCCCTTCGGCAGGCGTCTTGCACCAGACGGGGCCCGGCCGGGGCGCGTGTCCGGAGTCGTGCCCGCGGCGGAAGGGGGCCTGATGAAGAGGCTGGCCGGGCTCGTGGTCGGCGTCGCCGTGATCGCAAGCATGAGGTTCTACAGCAAGGCCTCGGCGCACGACGACGTGCGGACGAGGCTCATCGAGCTCTGCGCGGGCGATGCGTCGTGCCAGAGCGCAGTGCAGACCCATTACGACGGCTGCTTCGACTCGGCCTACGGGGCCGGCGGAAGCCGCGCGGCCTCGCGGCTCGACGCGAGCGCCCTGGTCGCCTGCGTCAACAAGCGCTCGGGCGAGGAGTACTTCACGGTCGACGAGAAGAAGAAGTAGCGATGGCCCAGAGCCCGCCTGCCCGCGGCGCGCGTCCGGCCTCGCGCTTCAGCCCGCGCCCCGCGGGCTGGGACGGCGCGAGCCAGGCCGTCGCGCTCCGCTCCGAGGACGTGCGCGCCGAGTTCATCACGCGCACCTACCTTCACCTCTTCGGCGCGATCGTCGCCTTCATGCTGCTCGAGACCGGCTACTTCAAGGCCGGGCTCGCGCTGCCGATCGCGCGCGCCCTCTTGTCGACCTCCTGGCTCCTGGTGCTGGGGGGGTTCGTGGTCGTGAGCTGGCTCGCGTCGCGCGTGGCGCACGCGGCCGAGGCGCAGGCGGCGCAGTACGGCGCGCTCGCGGCCTACGTGCTGGCCGAGTCGATCATCTTCGTGCCGCTGCTGGTGATCGCCCAGCTCGAGGCGCCGGGCGTCATCGAGAGCGCCGCCCTCGTGACGCTCCTGGGCTTCACCGCGCTCACCGTCGTGGTGTTCTCGACGCGCAAGGACTTCTCGTTCCTGGGAAGCCTGCTCGCCTGGTGCGGCGTGGTGGCGCTCCTGATCGTCGTCGCGGGCGTCGTGTTCGGCTTCGAGCTCGGCACCTTCTTCTCGGTCGCGATGATCGCGCTCGCCGGCGGCGCGGTGCTCCACGACACCTCGAAGGTGCTGCGCCACTTCCCCGAGGACCGCTACGTGGCCGCGGCGCTCGAGCTGTTCGCCTCGATCGCGCTCATGTTCTGGTACGTGCTCCGGCTCTACCTGTCGCGCCGCAAGTAGCGCCCGCCGCTCGAGCCATGCCGTCGGGGCCGCGGGCTCCGTCATGGGTCGCGTCCGCCGCGCCAAGCTCGTGCAGATGAACTAGGATCCGGCGGATGTCGACGAGCCTGCCGCCGCGGCCGACAGCGATTCTGCTCGCGCTCGTGCTGTCGCTCCTGGCGCTGCGGCTCGGTCAGGTGCCGCTCGTGGGCCCCGACGAGCCGCGCTACGCCCGCGTCGCCGTCGAGATGCAGCGCGCGGGCGCCTGGGTGCGGCCGACGCTGCGCGGCGAGCCGTGGCTCGAGAAGCCGCCGCTCTACTACTGGCTCGCGGGCTTCGGCTACCGGCTGCTCGGCGAGACGGAAACGGCCGCGCGGCTGCCTTCGTGCGCCGCGCTCGTGGTGCTCAGCTTCGCCACCGCGCTCTTCGGCGCGCGGCTCTACGGCTCGGCCGCCGGGCTCCACGCCGGCTTCGTGGCCGGCACGTCGCTCCTGCCCTTCGCCTACGGGCGCGCCGCGTCGATGGACATGCTGCTCGCGGCCTCGGTGACGCTCGCCGTGGGTCTCCTGGGACTGCGGCTCCTGGGGATCGCCGGCCGCACGGCCGTCGTGGCGGCGGCGGCAGCCGCCGGCCTCGCGACGCTCGCCAAGGGCCCGCTCGGCCTGCTGCTCCCCGCGCTCGTGGCGCTCGGCTTCCTGGCCACGACGCGCGAGTGGCGCTTTCTCCGCGAGCTGCTGAGCCTGCGGGCGATCGTCGCCGTGGCCGTCGTCGCCGCGCCGTGGTACGCGGCGATCCTCGCCGACCAGGGCGAGCGCTTCGTCTCGGTGTTCCTGCTCAACCACAACCTGCAGCGCTTCACCTCCACGGTCCACAACCACCCGGGACCGTTCTGGTACTACCTGCCGGTGCTGCTCCTGGGCCTCTTCCCGTGGTCGGGGCTCGCCGTCCCCGGCCTGCTGCGCACCGCGCCGCGCGCGTCGCGCGCCGACCGCTTCGTGCTGCTGTGGCTGCTCCTCCCGCTCGCGTTCTTCTCGCTCGCCGGCTCGAAGCTGCCCGGCTACGTGCTGCCGTGCGTGCCGCCGCTCGCCATCCTGATGGGCCGCGCCGCGGACCGGCTCGTGAACGAGGCCGACACAAGGGAGAGCGCGCTGTCGGCGCGAGTCGTCGGTCTCGTGGGGCTCGCGCTCGCCGCGCTCGTCGCGACCGCGCCGGCATGGCTCTTCCGCGCGGGCGAGCCGCTCTGGCGCTCGGCGATCCCCCTCGGCGTCTGGGCGCTCGTGGTGGCGTTCCTCTTCTCGCGGCGCGTCGGCGCGGACGCGGCGGGCGCGTTGCGCGCGCTGCGCGTGGGCGCCGCCGGCCTCGTCGTGTTGATCGCCCTCGCAGCTCCGCCGATACTGGCCCGGCGCGAGTCCGGCCGCCGGCTGTTCGTTCCGGCGATGGGCCGCGAGGTGCTGGCCTGGGGCGCGTGGCGGACGGCGTGGATGGCGGGCTACTTCTACAACGACGGCCGCGTGCGCGAGGTCGAGGACGCAGGTGCGGTGCTGGCGGCGGTCGACGGCGGGCCGACGCTCGTCCTCGCCGGGCCGGCCGAGCGCCGCAGGCTCGAGGCGATGGGCGGCGTCGAGGTGCACGTGCTCGCGAGCGGCCCGCGCGACGACGCGCTCGTGCGCGTCGAGCGGAGGAGAGAGAAGAACCCATGAGGCGTACGCCGCTCATCCTGGCCTGGCTGGCCGCACTCGCCGCCGCGTGCACGAGCTCGCGCGCCGAGCCGCAGCAGCCCGCAGTCGCCTACGGCGTCGGCGAGGGGGCCGCGGCCAAGCTCGCGAAGGACACGTGCTCGGCCTGCCACGGCGAGGACCTCGCGGGCGGCCGCGCCTCGAGCCTGCTCGACGACAAGTGGCTCTACGGCGGCGGCGACGCCGAGATCGCCGCGAGCATCCGCGACGGCCGCCCCGGCACGCTGATGCAGCCGTTCAAGGGGGCGCTCAGCGAGCAGGAGATCCGCTCGCTCGTGGTCCTGATCCGCGAGCTCACGGAGCGCGCCAGGGTCGAGGGCGTGAAGTCCGAGGGTCCCGCGATCGGCTCGGTGGTCAGAAGCGAGCGCCACGCGTTCAAGCTCGAGCTCGTGGCCGACGGGCTCGACACGCCATGGGGCTTCGCCTTCCTGCCCGACGGGCGCATCGTCGTCAGCGAGCGGCCCGGCCGGATCCGGATCCTCGCCCCCGGCCAGCCGCTCGGCGATCCGGTCCGCGGCGTTCCGCGACCGTGGGTGCAGCAGGACGGGGGCTTCCTCGACATAGCACTCCACCCCGATTACGCGACGAACGGCTGGATCTACCTGGGCTACTCGGTCCAGGGCGCCGGGCAGAGCTCGATGACCACGATCGTTCGCGCGCGCGTGCGCGACAACGCCTGGGTCGACCAGGAGTACCTCTACAAGCCGCACCCCGAGAGCTTCGGCGATGCCAACGAGCACTACGGCACGCGGCTCCTCTTCGACAGGAGCGGGCACCTCTTCTACTCGATTGGCGACCGCGGAAAGATGCAGGACGCGCAGGGCCTCGCGGGCCCGGCCGGCAAGGTGCACCGCGTGATGGACGACGGCAGCGTGCCGAAGGACAACCCGTTCGCGGGCCGGTCCGGCGCCGACCCGACGATCTGGAGCTACGGCAACCGCAACCCGCAGGGCCTGGCGTTCCACCCGGTGACGGGCGAGCTCTGGGAATCCGAGCACGGCCCGCGCGGCGGCGACGAGCTCAACCGGATCGAGCCCGGCAAGAACTACGGCTGGCCCGCCGTGACCAACGGCATCAACTACGACGGCACGCCGATCAGCGACAAGACCGAAGCGGCCGGGATGGAGAGCCCGGTCGTCCAGTGGACGCCGTCGCTCGCGGTGTGCGGCATCGCCTTCTACACCGGCGAGCGCTTCCCCGGCTGGAAGAACGACCTGTTCCTGGGCGGCCTCGTCGGCCAGCAGCTGCGTCGGCTCGTGATCGAGGACCACAAGGTCGTGCACCAGGAGGTGCTCTTTCGCAAGATCGGGCGCGTGCGCTCGGTCGTGAACGGTCCCGACGGCTACCTGTACGTCGCGCTCAACAACCCGGGAAGAATCGTGAGGCTGGTGCCGGCCGACTGATCTCGGAAGGGCGCCACCCGCGGGCTCCTCCACCACAGCACTCGGCTCCCCGATACAGCCTTCGGCTCCTCAATCACAGCCCTCGGCTCCTCAATAGCGATGGTGCTAGGAGGAGAGAACGGTCGGGGCTGGTGGCTTCCTTCTTTGAATTGGGGGGCTTCGCCCCCCAAACCCCCGGGGTTGCCTGTTACGCGGGCACCTTTTTCAGCATGCGCACGATCGTCCCCCCGCGGGGCGGGAACGAGTGCTGGACCTCGTCCATGAACTGGCGCATGAAGAAGATGCCGCGGCCGTAGGCCTTCAGCAGGTTCTCGGGGGCGAGCGGGTCGGGCACCTCGCCGGGATCGAAGCCCTTGCCCTGGTCGCGCACCTCGACCTCGAGCGCGCGCTCGCGCAGCGTGAACTGCACTTGGACGCGCTTCGACTCGTCCTGCTGGTTGCCGTGCTTGATCGCGTTCACGACCGACTCGCGCACCGCGACCGACATGTAGTGGGACGCTTCCTCGTCGAAGCCCACGAGCCCGCAGCACTGGACGAGGACCGTCTGCACGACGTCCAGCATCTCGAAGCGGCTGGAGACGTCGAGGGTGACCGTCCGCTCTTGCTGGGCCTTGCTCATGCTGGCTGCGCCTTCAGTTTTCTGGACGGCCGTTGCGACGCGGGACGCTAGCATGGCGGTCACACGAGGGTCAAGGACGCAAGTCCCTCTCTGGCCGCATGCTACGATCGCCGCCCCAATGAAGGTCGAAGCGGCGCGCTCGCGTGCGGGGGACCTTCACGCTCCCCGGCGACAAGTCGATCTCCCACCGGGCCGCGATCCTCGGAGGGATGGCCGAGGGCGAGACGCGGATCCGCAACTTCTCGTCCGCAGCCGACTGCGCCTCGACGCTCGCGTGCCTCCAGGGCCTGGGCGTGCAAGTCGCGCGCCACGACGGCACGCAGCTCACGGTCCGTGGCGGTCTCGAAGCCTGGCACGCGCCGGCCGCGCCGCTCGACGCCGGCAACTCCGGCTCGACGATGCGGATGCTGGCAGGCGCCCTCGCCGGGCGGCCGTTCCGCACGACGCTCACGGGAGACGCGTCCCTCAGCCGGCGCCCGCTCGAGCGCGTGGCCGCGCCGCTGCGCGCGATGGGTGCGCGGCTCGAAACGACCGACGGCCACGCGCCGCTCACGATCACCGGGGGGCCGCTGCGCGGCCTGCGCCACGAGCTGCCGGTCGCGAGCGCGCAGGTGAAGACGGCGCTGCTGCTCGCCGGCCTGCAGGCCGAGGGCCGCACCAGCGTGCGCGAGCCGATGCCGAGCCGCGACCACACCGAGCGGATGCTGCCGCTCTTCGGCGCCTCGGTGGAGCGCAACGGGCTCGAGGCGAGCGTCGCCGGCGGGACGCGGTTGCGCGCCGCCGCCGTCGACGTGCCGGGCGACGCGTCGAGCGCCGCCTTCCTGGTGGTGGCGGCACTCGTGCTGCCCGACTCGGAGGTGCGGCTCGAGGGCGTGCTGCTCTCCCCCACGCGCACGGCGTTCCTCGAAGTGTTGCGTTCGATGGGAGGCCGCGTCGAGGCGTTTGTCGAGCGGACGGAGCCGGAGCCGGTCGGCACGATCGTGGCCTCCTCGTCCCAGCTCGTCGGGACGCGGATCGACCCGGCGCTGGTGCCGTCGCTCATCGACGAGGTGCCCGCGCTCGCCGTGGCGGGTGCATTCGCCGCGGGCCGGCTGGAGGTGACGGGGGCCGGCGAGCTGCGGCACAAGGAGACCGACCGGATCGCGGCGCTCGCGCGCGGGCTCACGGCACTCGGCGCGCGCGTCGAGGAGCGGCCCGACGGGCTCGTGGTCGAGGGCGGCACGCCCCTTCGCGGAGCCCGCGTCGACTCGGAGGACGACCACAGGATCGCGATGGCGCTGTCGGTAGCCGCGCTCGCAGCGAGCGGGACGAGCGAGATCGCGCGCGCCGAGTGCGTGTCCGTCTCCTTCCCGAGCTTCTACACCGTGCTCGGGCGCGCCACGGGCCGTGGCTGAGCGAAAAGAGCGCGTGGTGCTGGTCGGCTTCATGGGGGCGGGCAAGAGCTCCGTCGGGCGCAGCCTCGCGGGTCGGCTCGGCTGGCGCTTCGTGGACCTCGACCGCAGCATCGAGGAGCGCACGGGCGCGACGATCGCCGCGCTCTTCCGCGAGCGGGGCGAGGCCGCGTTCCGCGCGCTCGAGGAGGACGCGGCGCGCTCGGTCGCCTCGCTCTCGGACACCGTCGTCGCCGCCGGCGGCGGCGCCTTCGCCGCGCCCGCGACGCGCGCGCTCTTGCGGCAGGGCGCGCTCACGCGTGTGGCTGCAGTGCAGCCTCGAGGACGTGCTGCGCCGGGTCCCGACCGACGGCAGCCGTCCGCTTGCCGGGAACCGTGAGATAATGCGGGCCTTGCTGGCCGAGCGAGAACCCTCCTATCGAAAGGCCGACGTCGCGGTGGACACCTCGGGACGCACGCCCCGCGAGGTGGTCGACCGGATCGTAGAGCTGATCGAGGGGCAGCGGGGGAAGAAGTCCGCGCGGCGATGAGATACCTGATCCTCTCGGACATCCACTCCAACTGCGAGGCGCTCACCGCGGTGCTGGCGCGCGTCAAGCGCAAGCGCTGGGACAAGGTGGTCGTGCTCGGCGACGTCGTCGGCTACGGCGCCAATCCCAACCAGGCCGTCGAGATGCTGCGGCAGCTGCGGCCGCTGGTGGCGATCCGCGGCAACCACGACAAGGTCTGCTCGGGAGTCGAGGACGGCGAGATGTTCAACCGCGTCGCGCTGCAGGCCGCGATGTGGACGCGCCAGAAGCTCACGCCCGCGAACCTGCGCTGGCTGCAGTCGCTGCCCGAGGGGCCCGTGATCGTGGACGGCACCTTCGCCGTCGCGCACGGCACGCCGATCGACGAGGACGCCTACATCTTCGGCGAGATCGAGGCGCTCAACGTGTTCCGGCAGACGGCGTTCCCGCTCTGCTTCTTCGGCCACTCGCACTTCCCCGTGCTCTTCGGGCTCTCGCCCGACGCGATCCAGACGGTGCTCACGGACACCCCGTCCTTCCGCTTCCGGCTCGAGCCCGGCGTGCGCTACCTCGTCAACCCGGGCTCGATCGGCCAGCCGCGAGACGGCAACCCGCTCGCCTCGTTCGCGATGTTCGACAGCGACACGCGCAGCGTCACGATCTACCGCGTGCCCTACAAGGTCGAGCGCGCGCAGCGCAAGATCCTCGACGCCGGGCTGCCGCGGCCCCTCGCCGACCGCCTCGCGCTCGGGAGATAGCAGGCTACAGGCTGCGAGCGAAGCCCTATTCACTCGGGCGAAGCGAGCGGGGGGTCTGGGGGGCGCGACGCAGCGCTCCCCCAGAATACTCGAAGCCCGATTCACTCGGGCGAGGCGAGCGGGGGGTCTGGGGGGCGCGACGCAGCGCTCCCCCAGAATACTCAAAGCCCGATTCACTCGGGCGAAGCGAGCGGGGGGTCTGGGGGGCGCGACGCAGCGCCCCAAAACACTCAGGGCACCCGGAGCGCCGCTTCGCGCAGGCGTCGCCGCAGATCGGCGGGCACCGCCAGCACGCGCGCGCTCGGCACTCCGAGCCCGTACTGCCAGGGCAGCAGCGTCCGCAGCTGGGCGAACGCCGGCGCGGCGGGCGGACCCATGTCGGCCGTGGCCTTCGGCTGGGCGCCGCTCGTGCCGATCGCGACGGTGTCGTTGAGCAGCGCCGCCCAGTGGCGCGCGAGCGCGATCGCCTGCGGCGGAGCGCCGCGCGGCGGGTAGCCGGGGGGCGTCTCGTAGGCGGCCGCGTCCTCCGGGTAAACGCTCACGATCGTGTCGGGGGCGCCCGCGAGCCCGACGCACGCCTGCGGGTCCTCGCGCGCCTCGAAGCCGACCGTCTGGCCGACGCGGGTGCGGTCGACGGCGGCGTTCAGCTCCTTCGCCACCGCGAGCGCGCGCTCCCCGACCGAGCGCGAGTCGCCCTTCCACGAGATGAGCAGCACCGGAGAGAGCTCGGTCCCGATCGTCGCCTGCCCGGGGGCGCCGCCCTCCCCAACGGCTCCCACCAGGAAGCGCGGTACCCAGGCGCCCTCGACGAGGCGCTGCAGCGTGAAGCTCGGCCCTTCGCCCGAGCTGCGCGCTCCCGCCTGCACCACCACCGGCACCTGCGCCTCCGCCTGCGCCCGCGGCGACGGCGGCACGACCGCGACCAGCTCGTTCGGCGAGCCGGCCACGACGAGCGCCGGCACGCCGTCGAACGTGACCGCGCCCGCGGCGCCGAACCCCGCGCCCTTGACGCGCACGAGGTCTCCGGCCACGCCCCGAGGCGGCTCGAGCGACGCGACGAGCGGAAGGCGGCCGAGGTACATCCGGACGGGAGCGGAGCTGCGCCCGCTCACGGTGACGATCACCGCCAGCTGGCTGCCGACGGCGGCGTCGAGCTTCGGCATCGAGAAGCGCGCGACGTGCGCCTCCGCCTTCGCGACTGTCGCGGAGCGGCTTCCGACCGTCACCGTCATTCCGTCGGCGAAGCCGCTGCCGTTCAGCGTCACCTCGTCTCCCGGCAGCGCCCCCTCCGGGTCGACGGACGCGACTCGCAACGGGGCCAGCACGCGGAGCGAGACGGAGCGCGAGCGGCCGACCGACGTCTCGACGGAGACCGCGACCGAGCCTGCCGCCGCGAGCGGCGGCACGCGGACCTGCAGCGTGTCACCGCCGCCGCCCGTCGGGACGACGGCCATGTTGCCGAACCAGACCTTGCTGTCGGCCGGGTCGCGGCTGAAGCGCGCGCCGGTGAGCGTCACGGTCTGGCCCATCTCGGCGGGGCTCGGCTTCACCGTGGCGAGGCCGGGCACCGTGAAGAAGTAGCGCTTGACCCCCCAGATGCCGACCACGAGGGCGACGAGCCCGATGGCGGCGAGCGCGACGAGCCGCGGGTCGACGGCGGGCATCCGCAAGCCGCTGCGCTTGCGGCGCGCGGGCCCGCGGGCTTTCGCGCCGGCGCGCGACGGAGCGCCCGCCGGCCGCGCAGCGACCTCGCCCGGGGGCGGCGGCGGCAGCGGCGGCGGATCGGGCACCGAGCCCTTCGGGATGCGCAGCTTGATCCTGGGCGCGGCGGGACCCTTGTAGTCGGGCGGCACGAACGCGATCACGTCGCCGTCGATGAGACCCGCCGTCTCGACGGGGTCGCCGTTCACCCAGGTGCCCTTGCGGCTGCCGTTGTCGACCATCGAGATGCCGAGGTCGTCCCAGCGGATCTTGATGTGCGCGAGCTCGATCTCGGGGTGGTCGAGCCGGAGGTTGGCGAGGCGGCCCGAGCCGACGATGAGCGTGAGCCCGGGGTTCAGCTTGACGTCGTGGCCGTCGAGCATGCCTCCGACGACCAGGATCGAGGGTATCTCGGGGACCTCTTCGGACATGCCCTCTCCAGAAGCGCGCAGCCTCTCCCGGCGCGCGGCGATGATAGCACCCGCGGGCGGCGGCCCCGGCTCACCCCGGCGGCCAGCCGAGG
This sequence comes from uncultured Acidobacteriota bacterium, assembly GCA_963740655.1. Taxonomy (GTDB): domain Bacteria; phylum Acidobacteriota; class Vicinamibacteria; order Fen-336; family Fen-336; genus DATBSL01. The sequence continues at coordinate 390,352 of CAVUFF010000002.1, read as the reverse complement.
TCGAGGCCGGCTTCGCGGGCGAGGCGCAGCAGCAGCCGCACCGGCAGCCCGGCCACGTTCGAGGGCGATCCCGAGAGCGACTCCACGAAGAAGCCGCCCAGGCCGTAGAGGTTGTACGCGCCAGCCTTGTCGAGCGGCTCGCCCGTCCCGGCGTACCACGCCAGCTCGTGCGCGCTCATGCGCGCGAAGCGCACGCAGGTGCGCTCGACGGCCGAGTGCAGGCTGCCGCCGCGCGCGAGGCACAGGCCGGTCACGACCTCGTGCTCGCGTCCGGCGAGGCCCTCCAGCATCGCGCGGGCGTCCGCCACGTCCTTCGGCTTGCCCAGGATGCGGCCGTCGCAGACCACCTCGGTGTCGGCTCCCAGCACCGGCAGCGTCTCGCCGCGCGCGACCGTGGACGCTTTCTCGCGCGCGAGCCGCTCCACGGTGGCGGCGCCGCTCTCGCCCGAGCGCAGCGCCTCGTCCACGTGCGACACCGTCACGCGAAACGGCACTCCGAGCTCGCGCAGGATGTGGGCCCGGCGGGGTGAGGCCGACGCGAGGACGAGCCGCGGCTCCACGCCCGGGCCCTAGCGGCGGAAGAGCGTGATCACCCGGGCCACGAGCGCGGCCGCGCCCTGCGACTTCGCGACCACCTCGTCGGCGCCGTGGATCTGGCGCGCCTCGCGCTGGTTCGACACGTTCTCGCGCGTCCACAGCACGACGGGGATGTCCACCCACTCCATCGTCGCCTTGATCATGTTGACGAGGTCCTTGCCCGCCAGCTCGCCGCGCACGCCGATCTCGAGCACGATCACGTCCGGCTTCTGCTGCGCGATCGCGGACAGCGCCTTGTTTCCTTCCGCGAACGCGCGCACGGGGATGTCGGCGCGCGCGAGCTCGGCCGTGACCGCCTGTCGCGTGGCCTCGTCGTCGTCCACCAGGACTGCCGACTTGCGCTGCGTCGCGCGGATCACCGACAGCGGCTGGGCGCCGAGCCCCGCGTCCGACGGGGGGTCGTCGGAGGCCGGCGCCAGGACCGTCGGCCGGCGCCTGAGGGCGTCGAGCGCCTCCAGGATCTGCTGCTGCGTCTCGCGCAGCGCCTGGACCTCGCGCAGCAGCGTCTCGAGCGTGGCCGCGTCGGCGGCGGCCGCCTTGCGGCCGGCCTTCGAGCCGCTCCCCGCCTTGCCCGACATCGTGGTCTGGCCGATCTTCACGGCGGTGCGCGCGCCGGGCACCTCACCCGAGTCGCCGCCCGTCGCCGCCTTGAGCGGCAGGCCCGGCCGCGTGAGCTGCGCCGCCGGGACGGCGGCGCCCTGGGTGGCTCCGGAGCGCAGCGCGGCCGAGCGCGTCATGAGCCGCGAGCCGCAGCCCGGACACGTGACGATCGCGTCGGGGCTGCCGAGCGGGCCGATCGCCGTCTTGCAGCGCGGGCAGTTCATTGGACCGACCTCTCCCCTGGCGCCTCGGGCCGAGGCGCGAGTATAACGTAGACGGCTCCCCCCCATGGACCGTCCGCGCAGCCCCGACCTCGCCTTTCGACTGTTCGGCGCGAAGCCCGGGCACACGCTCGCGTTGCTGCGCGCCGCCTGGCCGTCCGCGGTCGGAGAGGAGCTCGCGCGCCGCACGCGGCTCGTGGCGCTCGACGCGGGCGTGCTGCGGGTGATGGTGAAGGACGCGGGCTGGCAGCGGAGCCTGCTGCGGATGCGCGGGGACATCCTGGCCCGGCTCCGGAAGGTCGCCGGCAGGGCGGCGCCGCGGGCCCTCGGCTTCGTGACGGGCGACGTCGCGGCGCCCGAGCCGGCCGCGCCGCCGCCCCCGCCGCCCGTCTTCGTCCCGCCGCCCGCGGCGGTCCTCGACGCGGCGCGAGCCATCCGCGACTCGGAGCTGCGCACGGCGTTCGAGGAGGCGGCAGGGCGCTACCTCGCGCGCTTCGCCGCCGCTCAGGCGGGAACGGCGGGAGCGCCGGTCTCCGGCACGGGCGGAGGCAGTACGAGCTCGTCCTGAGGCGGAACGATCGGCGGATTCGTCGGCCGCAGCGTACCGACGAGCTCGATCTCCGCGTTCAGCAGGGCCACTCGCAGGCCGCAGCGCGCGAGCACGAAAGCCTGCTGCAGCGCCACCAGGACCACGAGCAGCGGGCCCGGGCCCGCCGGGATCGTCTCGGCGAGCGCCGCATAGACGACGAAGCACGCCAGCAGCAGCAGGGCGTTCCACGACCACACGCGCAGCCACTTGAGCGGATGCCCCAGCACCAGCCCTGCCGAGGAGCGCCAGAGCGCAAAGACGCGGCGCTCGTCCTCGCGCGCGACGCGCACGCGCGCCGCGTCCTGCACCAGGAGCGCGACGAGCAGCGCCAGCCCCGCCGCCACGATCGCCGACAGCCACACCACCATCGCCAGCCACTCCGAGCCCGACTCGCGGCGCAGATAGCGGCTCCAGGCGAGGAGCGGTGCGGCGGTGAGCGCCAGCAGCAGCGCAGCCGCCACGAGCGTGACGAGCGACAGCCGCAGGAAGCGCCCGAAGAAGCGGCCGGCGCCGCGGCCGAAGCGGTGCGCGAACGGGCGGTCGTGACCACTCGTGAGCACGTCGAGCGTGCCGCCGGTCGTGGCGAGCCCGACCAGGAACGCCAGGCCGAACGCGGCGAGCCCCGCGCGCCCGAAGCCCACGACGAGCCCGGGGTGCAGCTCCTCGAGGTCCGCCACCACCCCGAGGCGCAGCGCCTCGGCGAGCACGTCCGTCCCCGGCAGCGGTCCCATGGCGTCGGAGAGCGCCAGCCACTGCGGCAGCGCCACCGCGAGCGCGAGCGCCAGGCTGGCGAGCCAGAGCGTCAACACGAGGGGCTTGTTCCTGCGGGCTGCCGTGATGCCGCGACGCGTCGCGCGCCAGCTCACTCTAGAGCCCCGCGAGCCCGGCGAGCTGCTGCAGCCAGAACACGAGCCGCGTGCCCCACCGCGCCGAGGCGCGCGAGCCGGGCTCGACGCGGCGCGAGTTGTTGAGCCGGTTCACGTCGATCAGCAGCCGGTCCTCGGGATCGACCGTCGCCCTGACGAGCTTCTTCTGGCCGGTGAGCTCGACCTTCTTGAAGCGCCCGCGCCACGGCGCGCCAGGGGCGGCCGCCGCTGGACCGAGCGCCGCGTTCTCGACGGCGCCCGCCGGCTCGCCCTCGACGAGCGGCAGCGTCTGCGCCTCGCCGCCCTCGTACTCGAGCCGCAGCGACGTCGGCAGCACGACGTCGCCGCGGCGCCTGACCATCACGGTCGTGCGCCAGCTGTGCCGCCCGGCGGCCTCGGCCTCCTTATCCTTCTGCCGCGCGTCCTCCCTGGTGACGGTCTTCTTCGTCCCGCCCTCGCCGAAGACGCCCCGCGGCTCCTCGACCTCGACACTCGTGGCCGAGGAGACCTCGTCGTCGAGGATCCCCGGCCGCTCGCTCGTCTGGGCGAAGAAGGTGGACAGGTCGCGCCCCGCCACCTCGTTCACCACCGCGTAGAAGTCGTCGCTCGAGGGGTGCCGGAAGCGGAAGCGCTCGTGGTAGGTGCGCATCGCGCGCGCGAACGTCTGCGGACCGACGAGCGCCTCGAGCGTGCGCAGCGTGAGCTCGGTGCGGGCGTAGGAGTTGAAGCCGTAGTTGCTGCTCGAGGAGAAGGCCCAGGCCGGAGTGCGGATGCGGTCGAACATGCGCTCGACCGAGTTCTGCATGCGCGCGAGCTCGAGGCCGCCGATCCTAAGCCCGAGCGCCTCGACCAGGAACTCGCCATAGACCTTGTCCATCACCTTGCCCGTCGAGTAGCTGTTGAAGCCCTCGTCGAGCCACGACTCCTCGAACTCGTTCGACGCCACCATGCTCTGCCAGTACTGGTGGCCGAACTCGTGCACCACCACCTCCTCCGGGGCGAGCACGCTGTCGAGCGGCCAGCGATTGAAGAGCACCGAGGTACCGGCGGTGATGAAGGTCGGGTACTCCATCCCGCCCGAGCCGCCGGCGCCGAAGGCGGGGTCGACGATCGTGATCGTCGGATAGGGGTAGCGGCCGTACCAGAGCCCGAACCACTTGATCGCCGCCTTGGCCGCGCGCAGGTGCCGCTCGCGCTGCGGAAGGTGCTCGGGCTGCAGCAGCAGCACGACGTCGACGTCGCCGAGCTGCACCTCCTCGCGCGTGCGGCCGAGGAACGCCGCCACCTCGGCGTACTCCGCCTCGCTCACGTCCTGCTCGCCCGAGAAGCGCTGCTTCACCTCGACGAAGCGCGGCGACGCGGTCCAGGCGAAGTCGATCACGTCGCTGCGCTCGAAGACGTGGGTCGAGGTCCCGTCGGGGTTGTCGCGGCGGGCCGTGCGCGACCCCGTGGCGCCGACCACGTAGTCCTTCGGCAGCGTGATCTCGACGCGATAGCGGCCGAAGTCGGCGTAGAACTCGGAGTTGGCGTGGAACTGGTGACAGTTCCAGCCGCCCGCGGCGCGCCCGCGCATTCCCGCGGGCTCGTAGACCGCGAGCTTCGGGAACCACTGGCCGACGAGGACGTAGTCGCGGAAGTAGCCGGTCCGCGCGAAGACGCGCGGCAGCTTGGCCTGGAACTCGACGTCGAGCTCGACGCTGCCGCCCGGCGGCACGGGCGTCTTGAGCGGCAGGCGCCAGACGCTGCGGTCGGCGGCGTTGCCGTCGTCCGGCTGCTCGAAACGGCCGGCGGGCGCGATGTCGACGCCGTCCTTGCCGCGCACCGACTTCACGTCGATGTAGCCCCAGCCCTCGTCGGGCATGCGGTCGCCGCGCAGCTGGCCGCCCGACTCGCGGAAGAACGTGCTCTCGGAGTTCTTGAACGCGTTCAGGTAGAGGTGGAACCAGAGCTCCCCCACCGGCTCCGCCCCCGGGTTGCGCCAGGTGACACGCTCGGCGCCCGCCAGCGTCTTGGCGGCCGCGTCGAGGCGCACCTTGATGTCGTAATCGGCTACGCGAGGGGCCGCCGCCGGGAGGCCGTCCGCCCCGGCGGACCGGCAGAGCAGCACGAGGAAGGCGGCAGCGGCCGCGCGTCGCGCCACGCCGTCAGTCCAGCGACGCGATGTCGTGGTCGAGCGCGCGCAGCGCCCGCTCCAGCATCTGGCGGTGCGCCGGGACGCTCGCCGTCGCGAGCCGGCACGCGACGTCGGCGTGCGCGAGCGCGAGACGCCGCTTGCGCGCGGCGAGCACGGGGTCGACGCTCGGGTCCGACCGGCGCTCCCGGAGCGCCTGCGCGCTCTCCTGCTGGTCGGCGACCGACTTGCTCTCGAAGCCACGTGCCATTCCGAGCCTCCCGTGAGGCGGGGCCGAAGCATGCCCCCGCACCGGGTCAAGGCGCACTCGGCCGAAGCGGCTGCTACAGCCTGCGCTCGAAGATCTTGAAGTCGCTCTTCTCGGCCTCGACGATGTCGTCGAGCAGGGCGTAGATCGCGGCGATCTTGCGGTCCTTGTGGAACTTGTCGTCGAAGGCCGTGAACTCGATCTCGTCCTTGAAGCGGAAGACCTCCATGAGGTAGTTCGGGCGGCTGCGGTCTTCGTAGATCGCCACGTCCCCGCCTCCGATCGTCTGGAGCATCGGCTTCAGCTCGCGCATCAGATCGAAGAACTCGCCGCGCCGGCCTTCGCGGATCGAGTACGTGATCGCGAGCAGCACGCCCGCCTCGCCGAACTCCGGCAGCGACACCACGGCGGGCTTCGCCGCGGGCGCCACGACCGCGATGGGCTTGCGCTGCTCGCGACCGGGCGGCATGGAGCGCGCGGGCAGGGACACCGCCACGCGCACGGACGCGACGTGCTTGGTCGGAAGCGGCGACGGGATCGGAGCGCGCCTCGCCGGTACCGAAGCCCCGTGCGTCGAGCGCGCCGGCGTCGACGCCCGCGACCGCGACACGGACGCCCGGTGGGGGGCCTTCGACCGCGCGTGGCTTCGGCTGCGAGCCGGCCTGGGCCGCGTGCGCTTGCTGGCCCGCGGCTTGGAGCGCTGGGACGGACGACGAGCCTTGCCCTTGAGCTTGGAGTGCGATGCTGCCTTCAACTGCTTCCCCTTGTCCTGGATCTTGACCCCGGCGTGCGGTGGGTGACCGGCCGCCACCCTCGCTACGTCAGTAACATAAGTGTAACAGGCGCCTTCCCGGGCCCCTAGCTCTTTTTTCGGAGGCCGCTCCGGAGGTCCGAATCCCGCCTCCGGACAGAGCCGATGTTGCTGTTTTTACTTCACTTACATCTGAACCGGAATATTGGATTAGCTAATGCAGATTTTTCGCATGTTCCGAAACGGGTGTGTCCGTCGTGATCGCGGAGCCTCAACGGATTGGGCGTTTCGACTGGACCTCTGCGGGCCGCTCCTCGGATTAGGATCGCCCCGAAACGTGCGGCGTGGAGGGCCACGCCGCTCTCCCGGAAAGGACGAGGAGACGACGATGGCTGACGACAAGCAGGAGCGCGCCAAGGCGATCGAGGCGGCGCTCGCCCAGATCGACAAGCAGTTCGGCAAGGGATCGATCATGCGGCTCGGCAGCCGCGAAACGATCGACGTCCCCGCGATCCCGACGGGCGCCCTCTCGCTCGACGCGGCGCTCGGCGTCGGCGGGGTGCCGCGCGGCCGCGTGATCGAGATCTTCGGCCCGGAGTCCTCGGGCAAGACGACGCTGTCGCTCCACGTGATCGCCGAGGCGCAGCGCCGCGGCGGCATGGCGGCCTTCGTCGACGCCGAGCACGCGCTCGACGCGACCTACGCCGGCAAGCTGGGTGTCGACATCGACAACCTGCTCGTCTCGCAGCCCGACAGCGGCGAGCAGGCGCTCGAGATCGCCGAGGTGCTGATCCGCTCCGGAGCGGTCGACGTGCTGGTGGTCGACTCGGTCGCGGCTCTCGTCCCCCGCTCCGAGCTCGAAGGCGAGATGGGCGAGGCGCAGATGGGCCTGCAGGCCCGGCTCATGAGCCAGGCGCTGCGCAAGCTCACCGCGATCGTCGCGAAGAGCAAGACCAGCCTGATCTTCATCAACCAGCTGCGCGAGAAGATCGGCGTGATGTTCGGCAACCCCGAGACCACGACCGGCGGCCGGGCGCTCAAGTTCTACTCGTCGGTGCGCCTCGACATCCGCCGGATCGCGTCGCTCAAGGAGGGCGACGTGGTCGTCGGCAGCCGCGCCAAGGTGAAAGTCGTCAAGAACAAGGTCGCGGCGCCCTTCCGCGAGGCCGAGTTCGACATCCTCTACGGCGAGGGCATCAGCAAGGAAGGCGACCTGCTCGACCTCGGCGTCGACCACAAGATCATCGAGAAGTCGGGAGCGTGGTACGCCTTCAACGGCGAGCGCATGGGCCAGGGCCGCGAGAACGCCCGCGCGTTCCTGAAGGAGAACAAGGACATCCGCCAGGAGATCGAGAACCGCCTGCGCCAGGGCCTCGGGCTTCCGGTGGTGGACGCCGGTGCTGCCGAGCCCCTGGCCGCGGCCGGCGGCAGCAAGGGTGGCGCCGTCCTCCCGATGCCGGAGAAGAAGAAGGGCGCGTAACGCCTCGCACGCTCGCGCTCCGGGTCGCTTCCGCCGGCGCGAGCATGCGTCTCTGCTTCGACGTTGGGGCGTTGCTTATACTAGAAGTATGGCAAGACAACTCATAGTCGAGTTGGACGAGCCGTTGGCGCGGGAGTTGGAGCGCGCCGCGCCAGCGCGCTCGCGGCGCCGCTCCTCCTTCGTGCGGGCGGCGCTGCGGCGAGCGCTGGACGAGCTGGCCGAGGCGCGCATGGCGGAAGCCTACAAGGCTCGGCCGGATGTCGAACCCGCGCACTTCGACCCACGCGTCTGGGAGCAGGCAATCGTCTCGCGAGCCTCCAAGCGGAAACGACGGTGAAGCAGTACGAGATCTGGTGGGCCAGCCTTCCGCCGCCGGTCGGCCGGCGGCCGGTGCTGCTGCTCTCGCGCGATTCCGCTTACGCCGTTCTCAACAAGGTGATCGTTGCCGAAGTGACCTCGACGGTTCGCGAGATCCCCGTCGAGGTGCGCCTCGGACCGCGGGAGGGCCTCCCGCAGCGGTCCGTCGCCAATCTCGACAATGTCCACGTCGTCGCGCGCAGCGCCCTCGCTGCCCGAATCGGGGCACTGTCGGCCTCGCGTGTCGGCGAGCTGAAACGCGCTTTCGGGTATGCCCTCGACTGGCCCGAGCTCAAGTACGGCGATCGTCAATATCCTGAGTAGCCGGTTGGACCCAAGCGCGTACCTACATCATGTGTGCTAATCTGTAAGCATGGTGCGCACGCAGATCCAGCTCACGGAGGCCCAGATCCAGGCCGTGCGCGACCGCGCCGACGCCGAGGGCCGCTCGATGGCCGACGTGATCCGCGTCCTCGTCGACGAGTCGCTCGCGGCCGGCGCCACGCCGAGCCTCGAAGAACGCCGCCGCCGCGCGCTGGCGGCGATCGGCCGCCTGGGCCGGAAGGGACCGCGCGATCTCGCACGCCGCCACGACGACTATCTCGCCGCGGCCTTCGAGTGAGCACCTTCGTCGACACCTCGGCGCTCGTCGCGGTTCTCCACGCGGGCGACGAAAGCCACGGGCGTGCGGCCCGCGCCTTCCGGACGCTGCTCGAGTCCAAGGAAGACCTCGTCACCACGAGCTACGTGCTGGTCGAGACGATGGCACTGCTCCAGCACGGTTTCGGCCTCGCGGCCGCGCGCCTCTTCCACGACGAGGTCCTGCCTGTGCTCGGCGTCGTGTGGATCGACGCCGCGCTCCACGCCGAGGGCACGGCCGCCCTGCTCACCGCCGGACGGCGCGAGCTGAGCCTCGTCGACTGCGTGAGCTTCGCCTGCATGCGCCGGCGCGGCCTGTCGCGCGCGTTCCACTTCGACCGTCACTTCAAAGAACAGGGCTTCGCGAGCGCCTGAGCGCGCACCAGCTCTCGATCTCGCGCGCGGGTCGCAAGGCTCGCTAACCGAAAAGCGTTCATATCGCGCTCGAGCTTCGAGGTTTGCCTACTGGCGCTCTGTAAGCCATGCGACCCGTTCGATGTGACCCGTCGTGAATCCTTACAACCTGGTGGATCCTCCTGTAGCGACTGAAAGCCCTCATCCTTCATTGTTGGTTTGACTTGACGGTCTCCTCCCCCGACTGGCGTGAGCCTTGCTGGTGGAAACCCACCCACGGAGGCGAACATGAGCTTGCTAACAAGGCCCGCGAGCCCGCCCGCGGAGGATTCCCCGAGGCTCGGGGGGCGGACGACGAAAGAGTTCCTCGCTGTTGCGTCCTTGATGGTCGGTGCTTTCGTCACGCTCGCTCCGACGGACGCACATGCAGCCAGCTACTCGTTCGACAGCAGCATCGTGGACGTGACGACTGGGGTGACCAACGCCACGGTCTTCGGTGACACGATGGACGGCCTGAAGGTGACCGTGTTCTTTTCGGGCGGCGGTCAGGAAACGAAGACCTGGGCGGATACCGGACCTTTCGCCGGAGCGGCCTCCGGCACGGGATGGTCTCTCACGTTCGCCGGGGATACCTTCGCGGGGGTGTGGAGCTTCACCGGCACCACAGCCATCGACGGCCTGTCGCTCAGCGGCGTGGGCGTGGGGACGGTCTTCGACGTGGACGCCGCCGCCGATACCCCAGGTTCCGGCGGCGGCATTTCCTGGGCTTGTACTTTTCTCGGGCCTCCTGCGTGCCAGGACGCGCACGTCACCTACAGTCACGTCGTAGCGGTGGGCGCATCACCCCCGCAGGGCGACTTGTGGCACGTCGTGGACGTCCGCTTCAGCGCGCCTTTGGAAAGCTTTGGGTTCATCCAGGACACCGACAACGATGTGGCGAGTGCCGTCCCGGAGCCTGGCACTCTGTTGCTGCTCGGCAGCGGGTTCTCCGCTCTGGCCCTGCGTCGACGGCGCAACAGCTAGAGAGAAATCGGACAGACTTCGGCGGCGCTCCCGACGCGCTGTCGCTCGACGTGTGCTCGGCCAGGCTCGTCTTTCATGAGCTGCGACTGGATCGACTTGAGGTGCGTCCCGGGATCGCGCATCGTTGTGCTACGATCGGCGTTCCGCCCGATGGCCTGGTAGCTCAGCTGGTAGAGCAGCGGACTGAAAATCCGCGTGTCGGCGGTTCGACTCCGTCCCAGGCCACCAAATCCTTCAACAACTTGCGAGGATCGAGGCACCCGGGGGATTCCAGATTGTCCCCGACTTGTCCCCGAGTTGACGCGCCGCTGGAAGGCAGCGACCTTCCGGAGCCCGTCGGCGATGTCGCGCTCGGCCACGATGGCGTACCGCCGGTAGATCGACTCGGTCCTGTGGCCGCTGATCTTCATCGCTACCGACCGCGGTACGCCCGCGCGTTCCATCCTGCGCACAGCGGTCCGGCGGAAGTCGTGGAGGATCCGGCCCGGCACCCCCGCCGCCCGCGTGGCGGCAACCCATGCCCGCCGGAGGTCCCGAATCGGCTGACCGTTCTCGCGGTGGAAGACGTAGGGAACGATCTTGCCTCGCCGTCTCTCTAGAGCTTCTGTCCGCTCGCGGAGGCGACGAAGAAGTGCATCCAGTTCTGGCAACGCGTGGAAGGCAGGGTCCTCGGCTCACCGCTCTTCGTGTCCTCAATGCGGATCGTGCCGCTGACGAAGTCCACGCTTCTCCACTGTAGTCCAAGGGCCTCGCCCTTCCTCCAGCCCGTCCACCACAGGAATTGCACGAGGGGGCTCACGTCGTCGGGTAGTTTCGCCAGGACCCGCTCGTAGTCCCCTTCCTCGAAGAAACCTTTTCGAGCATTCCTTGACGTCCGGGCGAGCGATCCGATGGGGCCCGGGTCGGAGAGCTGCGTTCCGTTGCCTCGCCGGGCGGGAGGCCATTATCTAACATGGCCGCGACGCCACCCGCTATACTCTGCCCGTTCCACGCAACATGCCGCTCTCTCACGGGAGACGCTTCGGCCCGTACGAGATCCTCGATCTCATCGGGGCGGGCGGAATGGGCGAGGTCTACCGCGCCCGCGACACACGGCTGGGCCGCATCGTCGCCGTCAAGGTCCTGGCCGCGACCGTCTCCGAACGGCCCGCGGCCCGCCTCCGTTTCGAGCGCGAGGCGCGCGCCATCTCGAGCCTGAGCCATCCCAACATATGCGCGGTCTTCGACGTGGGCCAGGACGACGGCATCGAGTACATCGTGATGGAGTACCTGCAGGGCGAGTCGCTGGCCCAACGCCTGGCCCGGCACGCGCTGCGCAGGGATCACGCCTTCCAATACGCCATCGAGATCGCCAGCGCGCTGGCCGAAGCCCACCGCGCGGGGATCGTCCACCGCGACCTCAAGCCGGGCAACGTCGTCTTGACGGCCGCCGGTGCCAAGCTGCTGGACTTCGGGCTGGCCAAGCTGAAAGAACCGGACAGCGACACCACAGGCACGGTCTCGGATGCGATCACCGTGGATGGCCAGATCGTGGGGACGATGGCGTACATGTCCCCGGAGCAGGTCCAGGGCAAGCCCGTGGACGCCCGCAGCGACATCTTCTCCTTCGGGGCCATGTTGCATGAGATGCTGACGCAGCAGCGGGCCTTCGTTGGGAGCCAGGCGCAGCTTATCGCCGCCATCCTTTCGTCCGAGCCGCCGCCGCCCTCCCGCATCGAGCCGCAGTGTTCGCCCGAGCTCGATCATCTCGTCGCCCGCTGCCTGGCCAAGGAGCCCGGTGAACGGTGGCAGACCGCCCAGGATCTCGCCATCGAGCTGAAGTGGGCGGTCGCGCGGGCGCCGGCCGTCGAGGGCCCGGGGCGGCGTTCGTTTCGCGCCCTGGGCTGGGCCGCGGGCGCGGCGCTGGCCACCGCCCTGGTGACAGCCGCATTCATCCACCGCTCGAGTGAGCCCCCGCTGCCGAACGCGTCGCCACGCCAGGTCACGATCGCCCCAAGCTGGGAATCGGCGCCCCGCCTTTCGCCGGACGGCAGCCTCATCGCCTATTCCTCCGACGAGTCCGGCAATGCGGACATCTGGATCGTCGATGCGAGGGGAGGCAACGCGATCCGGCTCACGGACGATCCGGCCTCCGACACCGATCCCGCGTGGTTTCCCGACGGCAGCGCGCTGGCCTTCACGTCGGACCGCGGCGGCGGGACCGCGATCTGGAGGGTCCTGCGTCTGGGCGGATCCTCTTCCATGCTCGTGCCGGATGCGGCGGACGCGGCCATCTCGCTCGACGGCACCCAGATCGCGTTCGCCCGGTCCGCCGCCGCCAACCACAGGATCTGGATCGCCCCCATGTCCGACACGGCCCACGCACGAGTGCTCACCGGTGACGGCGACGGCCTGTGGGACCATCGCGACCCGGCCTTCTCGCCGGACGGCCGGACGATCTGCTACCACGCGGAGCGCGACCTGTGGCTGGTGCCGGTCCTCGGCCAGGGAGCCCATCGGCTCACGGCTGACGACGAGCGGGACGTCGAGCCCGCGTGGTCGTCCGACGGCCGCTACGTCTACTTCTCGTCGCTGCGCGGGGGCGCCTGGGCGCTGTGGCGCGTGCCCTTCGCGGGCGGCAGGCCGCGCCGCGTGACGCAGGGCACGGGAGCGGAACAGCATCCCAGCATCGCGCGCGATGGCCGGCGCCTTGCGTTCGCGACGCTGAACGAGAACCCCGACCTCACTCTCCTCGATCTCTCCACGCGCAAGGAAGCCCGGCTCCGCGGCCTCCAGCCGCTCAGTCCCGCCTGGGCGCCCGATGGCCGCAGCCTAGTCTTCAGCTCGGCCTTGATTGGCGGGCGCTTCGACCTCTGGACCCAGAACGTCGTCGCCATGGACGCGGCCGGCCTTCCGCGGCAGCTGACCGATCATCCCGGATCCGCCGCCGCGCCCGCCTTCTCGCCGGACGGCCGCTGGGTGGCCTACTACCGGGTCGTGTCCGGCCAGCGGGACGTCTGGATCGTGCCCGCCGGCGGCGGCACGCCCGTTCAGTTCACGCAGGACCCGGCGGCCGACTTCCATCCTGCCTGGTCGCCGGACGGTTCGCAGATCGCATTCGGCTCGGAGCGGGATGGGCGCTCGCACATCTGGGTGGCTCCCGTGGCCGAAGGTCGGCCCGCGGGGCCGGCGCGAAGGGTCACGGCGGGCGCCACCGGCGACCAGGCTCCCGCCTGGTCGCCCGATGGGAAATGGATCGCGTACGTCGGATACGGGTCGGCTCTTCTGGCGGACGTGTGGGTGGTGGACGCGGCGGGTGCGGGACCGCCCCGCAAGCTGGCCACCGAAGGAAGGGCGTCGCGCGCGGTCTGGGACTGGAGCGGGAAAGCCCTCTTCGTCAGCGGTCGATGGGACAAGTGGGTGACCGTCCGGAAATACGCCCTGGACACCGGAAGCGAAATGCGTCTTGACCGCCCGATACGCTTCGGCCAGAATCCGACACTTATCGATTTCAGCATCTCTCGGGACGGGCGCCTGGCCTTCAGCAAGGACGAGGTGCGCGGCGACGTCTGGGTGCTCGAGTCCCAGGACCGGCCGTATTGAAGCGGAGGGTCACATGCTCGATGCCACGAGGAATGCCGATCTGACGATCATGGATGTCGTGAGGGGCCTCGAATCCATGGAGCTGTGGGCGCGCCAGCTGCGCGACGCGCTGGCCACGGTGGACCTGGAGCAGCCGTTGGACGTCAAGTCTGAGCTCCGGGCCATGGCCACGCACGTCAAGGGCGGACAGTGTCCTCCCGGGAAGACCGAGAAGAGGGCGCCCAAGAAGGGAAAGAAGGACAAGAAGAAGAAGTAGCGGCGAACGTCCATGGCCAGCCCCGGCGAGATCCAGTCCGTCGACGTCGTCCTGACGGCCGGCTGCAACCTGCGTTGCGGCTACTGCTACCAGAACGACAAGAAGCCGCGCAGCATGGACTGGGAGACGTTGCGCGCCACGGCGGACCTGGTGCTGCGGTCGCGCCGTCCCGAAGTACGCATGTTGTTCATCGGCGGTGAGCCCTTGCTCGAGTTCCCGCTGATCCGGCGCGCGGTCGAGTACGTCGAGGCGGCACGGCCGCGCCGACTGGCGGTACGCTACAACATCGTCACCAACGGCACGCTGCTCCGTGAGGAGCAGGTGGCGTTCCTCACCGAGCACGACTTCGAGATCCAGCTGAGCTTCGACGGCGTCCCGTCGGCGCAGGCCCTGCGTGGCGCCGGGACCTTTGCGGTGCTGGACCGGCTGCTCGATCGCCTCCGTGAGACGCGCCCCGCCTTCTTCTCGGAAAAGCTGACCGTCGCGCTGACGCTGCTGCCCCCGAACATCGGGTTCCTGGCCGACTCCATCGACTACTTCCTGGACAAGAAGGTGCAGCACATCGCGGTGACGCCGGCGCTCACGAACCAGCCCGCCTGGCGCGACGAGCTGATGGCGGCGCTGGACGGCCAGTTTGCGCGCGTCTTCCGCGCCAGCCTGCGCCACTACCGCAGGACGGGAGAGGTGCCCCTGCAGCTGTTCCGGCGGCACCGGGGAGAGTCCGGCGGGCGACCAGAAAACATTTCCATGTGCGGTGTCGGACAGGGCGAGACGCCGGCGGTGGACGTGGACGGGCAGGTCCACGGCTGCCTGATGTTCGTGGACTCCTACCAGACGTTCCCGACGGAGTTCTTGCGTACGCGCCTCGACGCCATGCGCATGGGCGGGCTGCGGGATCCGCAGCTCCCCCGGCGCATGGCCGCCTATCCGGCCGCGGCCAGGGCGGCCGCGATCTTCGATGACAAGCAGGACAAGTACTCGTCCTACGGACGGTGCGGCGAGTGCCGGTTCCTGGGGAGCTGCACCGTGTGCCCCGTCTCCATCGGGCACCAACCCGGCAACACCGATCCCCACCGGGTACCCGACTTCCAGTGCGCCTACAACCTGGTCTCCTTGAAGTACCGTGAGCGCTTCCCGTTCCAGCCGGCAGCGCGAGACCGGCTCATCGACGGGCCCATGGCGCAGGATCTCCGCGCGCGGCTGGGCTTCGCGCGGCCACGAAGGAAGCCGCGGCCGGAGCCGCGCAGGCGGCCGGCGTGAGACCAGAGCCCGGGCTCCACCTCGTCATCGGAGACCTGGGCGAGGTCCTGCGCTCGGCAGAGATCCGAAACGCGCCGCGCCGCTTCGTGCAGCCGCCGTACCTGAACCGGGAGACGCTCAAGGACGTCACCAAGTCGCTGTCCGAGCTGGTCCTCGACCTGCTGGGCCCCGACGGGCGCGTCCTCGACTCCTTCGGCTGGCCCTGGACGGCGGAGGCCTTCTTCGACCGGCCGCCCACGAAGGAGCACAAGGGGAAGAAGGCCGGCCGGTTCCGGTCCCCGACCGCCGAGACCCTGCGCCTGTTGCGCGTGCCCGTCCCCGGGCCGGCGGCCTTCCTGCTGTTCTCCAAGTCCATAGCGGTGTTCGGACGACAGCGGAGACCGGAGTCCGTGAAGCGCGTGGGCCTCACGCTCTATTCCCGCGTCTCACCGGTCCCGCACCCGCCGCGCCTGCCGGATTTCGCACGCGATCTGCCGCTGCGGCCGCTGCCCGGCCGGGCCACCCTGCCCAGGCCGCACTGAAGTGCCCGGCTTCGGAAGCATCGTCAACACGCCGACCATCGTCAACAATGGGCCTCCGTCGACTCGCTACGACATCGTCATCCTGGGGGAGGGGTTCAAGCAGAGCCAGCTGGACCGGTTCGACGAGAAGGCGGGCGTCCTGGCCCAGCGCCTGCTGGCGATGCCTCCGTTCGACAGCGTGGCGCATCTCATCAACGTGCACACGGTGCGCACCGCTTCCGTCGACTCCGGGGTGAGCGGGTTCCCCGACGCGAAGGTCAAGAAGAAGACCTTCTACGGCGTGAGGGGGCACTTCGACTTCCCGGGCCTGGATAAGACGCCCGCAAGCTTCCTGGGCACCGACACACCCGAGACGATCCTCACCGCCGCCGAGCAGATCGCCCCGCTGGAACACCTCGAGCTGTTCATCGTGCTGGTCAACGTGAAGGCCCTGGCCGCCAGCGCCTTTCCCGAGCAGCAGCTCGCGTTCACCGGCCTGCACCACACGGACGCCGACCTCGTCAACTACGCCGCCCACGAGTGCGGGCACGCCATTGCCCGTTTGGCGGAGGAGTACGAGGACTGCGACGGGCCCACCCCGGGAAAGACGTATCCCAACCAGGCGACGGAGGCGCAGCGGCTGGCGGGCACGGTGCCTTGGCAGTCCCTGGCCAAGCCGAGCGAGCTGAAGGCGGCCGGTGGCTTCAAGGCCGTCCACCTGTACGGGGACCCGCACGTCCATTTCACCTCGACCACGCACACGCCGATCTTCGACGCGACGCCGTCGTTCAACGGGATGCTGGGCCTCTATTGGGGGTGTCAGGACATCGATCCGTCCGTCAAGGCACCCTGCGACGAGTACGAAGATGGCCGGGGCCGCCTCTTCTATCGCGCGATGGCGGCGTGCAAGATGAGGTACCTCACGTCCCCCTTCTGCCGCGTGTGCTCGGCCCTGATCGTGGACCGGGTCACGGCGGCCACGCTCTGACGTCGGCGACAAGCCGTCCCAAAGTAGTGCGAACTAGTGCAACTCGGACGAGCTGTCCCCGAGTTGTCCCCGACGGAGCCGCGAACACCCGCGTCCATCGCACCTCATCGCCCCCGGAGCGACGCACTCGATGCTTTATCTGCAGCTACTTAGCGTCATCGTCCTTCTTGGGCTCGTCTTCGTCTTGAGCTGAAAATCCGCGTGTCGGCGGTTCGACTCCGTCCCAGGCCACCACTCCTCAGCGACCGCGAGAACAGCGGAAAATCTGTCTCCAAGTTGTCCCTGAGTTGGCCCAGCGCCGGAAGACGACGACCTTTCTGAGGCCGTCGGCGATGTGCCGCTCCGCCACGATCGCGTAGCGACGGTAGTGTCGTGCCCGACCGGCCGCGAACCGGCCGGGAGGTGGACCCCGGGGAACCAAGCCACGCCGCTGGGGCCGTCTCGCTGGGCGTCGGTCTCGGCCGCCGCCTAAATCGCTGACGCCTACTTCGCCCGAACGGTATCGTCAAAGCGTTGTCTCCCTGGGGAGTCGCGGGAAGATGCACCGACTGGGTCGAAAGCATTCCCAGCTCAGGAAGGACCAGCCCCTCGCAGGGTTCGACGTCGAATCCTTCATAAACGAGTACTACAGAGCGTGGCAGGGGACGGATGAGGACCGCATCCTGTCCTTCTACTCGGACGATGTGACGGTTCAGATTCCGGGCACTCTCATGCAGGGGAAGGCGGCCCTTCGCGAGCAGTTCGTCCGGCCGTTCATCGCCGCCTTTCCTGGCAATCGTCACGTCGTAAAGAAGACGATCGCTGGGCGCGATGCGGTGATCGTCGAATTCGTGTTTCAAGCGGAGCACACCGGCGCGTTCGCTGCATGCGGCAACCCAAGCCCACGTCGATCTACCCGGCTGCGGAGTCTATGAGTACGACCCCGCCAGGCTGCAGATCACGGCCGCACGCATCTACTTCGATCTGGGGACGCTGCGGAAGCAGATCCTGGAGCAGGACGTCCACCGCTCGAGCGTCGAGCAAAGCCGCGGCCGGCCCGACCGCCACCATCGACGCGCCGGCCGAGCACCTCGACCTGGCCACGGTGATCGCGATATCGCAGACCGTCTCGGGCGAGATGGTCCTCGAGCGGCTGCTCGACACCCTGATCCACCGCGGTCCAGCATGCTGGAGCGGAACGCGCACTCCTGATTCTCTCGCGCACTGCCGAGCAGCGGGTCGTAGCGGAAGCGACCACCCGGGCTGACACGGTGACAGTCCGCCTGTGCGACGAGCCAGTGACCGGCTACCTACCGGAAACCCTCCTGTTCTACGTCCTGCGCGCCCGCACGAGCGTGGTCCTGGACGATGCAACCGACCCGAACCCCTTCTCGCAGGACCCCCATCTCGCTCCACACCACGCTCGTTCGGTGTTCTGCCTACCGCTCATGAACCAGGCCACGCTCATCGGCGTGCTCTATCTAGAGAACAGGCTCGCCTGCTGCAGGGTCAGTCCGACGTTACCCACAAAGGGGTAGCTGAGCGTTCACAGCCGCAGCCTCGTCAGCGGGTTCGCCAGATGCGTGCGCAATCGGCCCAGCAGGAGCGTGTCGGCGGTTCGATTCCGTCCCAGGCCACCAACCCTTCAACAACTTGTCGTCAGTGGAGGCGACGGACAGATGCCAGCACCTTCAGCGCATGCCTCAGCCTCTGCTCGCACTCACGGAGTCGCTCTCACGGAGCCGTATTGTCACCAATAGGATCGGTGAGACCGCGTCTACCTGGGGAACTCGAGCAGGGCCTCGATTCGAAGGAGCGGTACTAGGCCGGAAGCAACAGCGCTATTCTTCCAGGGGAAGGCTCGCGTCAGGTCCCTAGAGCGCAGGCATGCCGGCGGAGCGGAGCTTGGTCGCCACGCGATCACGCGAGCGCCGGGCGAACTGGGGTCCTTCCAAAGGCGCCGCCGCGTCCACCGTCCATCCCAGCCTGTTTTCTTCGAAGCGTAGGCTCAGCTCAAGCGTATCGTCGATGTCGCCCAACTCGCGCCGGATGATCCACTCCCACTTCGCCTGCTTCCGAAACTCCAAGACCACAGGCGGCTGCCACTCTATCTGTACGGACATGAAGGGCACCTTCGCACCAGAATGGTGCTGTCTTTCCTCCATCCATCCTACGCCCGCGAGTGCGGCGAGGATGTGACTCGTTTGATTCACCGGCCGCGCGCTCGCCGACCCAGCTTGGAGCTAGTTTGGACCTCGCCGATCGACCGGGCCCGTACGCCTTTCGCACGCCCTCGGCGAGGTGGGCCTCGGTGACCATGACTGGGTAATCCTCGACGATGACGGCGCCAGCTCTTCACCGGATCTCGAGCCTGTAGCCGACGTCCTCGTAGTCCCTCACGTAGCTGCCTCCCAGCGCGCTGCGCGTGGCCTAATGGGCTATCGGGTCGAATCCTATGTTGCTTGGGGGCTGCGAAGCCGAACGCGTCACGTGGTCCGCGAGGTGCTGGTCGCGGCGGTGGGGCGCGCGGCAGCCAACGTCTGGCGAATACCTTCCGAGTAGGGTGTCTTGGCAATGGGGCCGATGAGCTTCTGCAGCGCCGAGTCATCCATGATCACCGGCTCGGTCAATAGGTAGTGCATCTCCACCATCTCGCGCATCATGGGATTGAAGAGCCCGATGAGACGCAACATCCCCTTTCCTGCGACCCGCACCTTCAACGGCCGCCCGGACTGGCGGGCGATCTCGTCCAGTAGAGCCTGCTGAGTCGTGGCGCCTGCTCCGGCCAGGTGCCAGACGTGCCCCCATGCCCCAGGCGTCTCGACCAGGCGGGAAACCACCGGGCCAACGTCGGGAACGAAGACGAACTCGTGCGGCCGGTCGAGCGGTCCGATCATGTTGGCAGGGCCGCCCTGGGTGGCCGCCGTAATGGCGCCGTGGAGGAAGCTCTTGTCCACGCCGGGGCCGTAGAAGTCCGGTAGCCGCAGCACGGCACCCTTGATCCGGCCCGCGGCATGGGCCTCGAGCAGCAAGTCCTCCTGCGCCATCCTCATTCTGCCTTTGAACGTATGGGGCTCCCTTGGATGGTCTTCGCGCACGGGATCGGTGCGGGGACGACCATAGGGGTAGACCGTGCCGATCAACAGGCAATGCGCTACGCCTTCCGCCGTCGCGCCGGCCAGAGCCTTGGCCATGAGCTGCGGATGCAGCTCGAACTGCCAGTAGTTCACGCCGACGAGATAGACGATCGTGTCGATGCCACGGGCGGCCGCGCGTACCGACTGCGCGTCGTCCGGGTTCCAGGCGACGACTTCCGCCAATGGATCGTGGCCGAACGACCGCGTCAGTGACGCCTGGGAGCGGCCCACCACTCGATACGTACGGCCCGCCTTCCGCAGCGCCTCCGCGATGCTCTGGCCGATCGCTCCGGCGGCGCCGAAGAGCGCAATCCTGCGACCTTCGAGCTCCATTCGTCCCTCCTGGCCGGGGTGTGGCTCGCGGTCACTCTGTGCGCTCTGTCAGTTGGTGAGCACACGAGTCACGAGACACCCGATCGCCAGCAGTAAAGGCACAAACGGTGTCCCGATACCGCTGAAGTCACCGACCCGCAAGTGTGCAACCACGGCACCTACGAAGTAGAGAACAAGGCCCGCTGAGGCAGCGGTTCCGAGGGGGGGCCATGCCAGGCCAAGCAGGAGCCCGGCGGCCCCTGCAATCTCACACGCCGCAAGCCAAGGAAACCACTTCATGGGGACACGAGTCACCTCGTGAATGATCCTCACGACCTTGGGATCGTGCCGCAACTTCGCCACGCCTGACATGACGGCGATGAGCGACATGAGAACAACCAGTGCGACATGGGCAGGAAACATGATGACCTCAGGCGCGTCGAGCGTGTACTTGCGCCAGAACTCGCGACGATCCTACAGCAACGCGGTCCGCGAGATGATGACTAGAGCTGCGAACGGTCGGAGGCCGCACGCCGCCAGCTGACGGTTCGACGGAACACTCCAAAGGAGGTGACCGTGGACGATGGAGACGGCCGGCGCGACGTACCGACACTCTTCGAGTGGGCCGGTGGCATGGCGGCCTTCGAGCGCCTCACCGCGGAACTGTATGCGCGGGTTCCGCAGGACCCCTTGCTCGGGCCCGTCTTCGCTTCGATGTCGGCGGAGCACGCTAGGCACGTGGCCCGCTTCATCGCCGAGGTCTTCGGTGGTCCGGCCGAATACTCGGAGCGGCAGGGGGGGCACGCCCACATGATCCGACGCCACCTCGGCCGGGGGCTCACGGAGGCTCAGCGCCGGCGCTGGATCGAGCTGATGATCGACTGCGCCGACGCCACGGGGCTGCCCGCCGATCCCGAGTTCCGCTCAGCCTTCGTGGCCTATCTCGAGTGGGGATCGCGACTCGCGCTCCTGAACTCCCAACCAGGGGCGGAGGTGAAGGACGAGGACCAGCCCATGCCGCGCTGGGACTGGGGCGTCCCCGGCGGGCCCTACCGGCCCTGAAAAGACTCAGGCCAGATCGGCTGCACGTCGGATGCGGACAAGCAGGACGGTCTGATCATCGAGCTGGGGACCGTGTTCGCGAGCGGCCGCGAGGATCGCATCCAGCAGACGATCGAGGGGCTCATGGCCGTGGGCCCGCAGGACCGCTTCGATTCCTTCGAGACCAAGCTCCTGCCCGGACCGGTCCTCGACCTCCGTGAGGCCATCGGTTACCACCGCGAGGATGTCGCCCTCCTGAACGCTGACCCCCGTCTCGGAATACGTCGCTCCGGCGAGGATTCCGAGGGCCACTTGGCCGTTCGTGAGGCGAAGGACAGTTCCCGTCACCTCTCGAAAGTGGAGCACCGGGAGATGTCCCGCGAGCGCATAGGTCGACTCTCCCCCTGTATCTAAGCGGAGGCAGGCCGCGGTCGCGAACATGTTCGGTCGTGCGACCTCCAGGAGCACGGCGTTCAGGTCGTCGAGAAGCTGGCTGATCGAGACCGGGCTCCGCAGCCGCATGCGGGCGGCGGTCTTCAGACCGGCCATGAGCGTGCCCGCGGGCACCCCATGTCCCGAGACGTCGGCCACATAGGCGACCAGGGTTCCGCCGACGACCACCGCATCGACCAGATCGCCGCCGACGCTACTGGCGGGGACCGCGCGACCCTGCACTTCGAAGGCCGGAGTCCAAAGGGCGATGGGTGGCACCAGGGTCTCGTGGATTTCTCCGGCGAGCGCGAGCTCGGTCCGCATCTGCACTTGCCGGATGCCTTCCGTCGCGATGAATGCCATGAACAGGCTGTAGCTCGCCAGGATGCCGAAGGTGACTCCCAATCCGTCCAGGATGAGCCGCGACCTGAGGGAGGCGATGTCCAGCGCTTCGGCTGGCCTTGGGAAGAACTGAACGCTCCAGGCTGTAATCGCGATTTGCGCAAGCCCCAACCCGAAGAGCGCCCACATCCAGCGCCTGGTTCCGGTCACGAAATACCCAACCGACATGACTCCGGATAGGACGACGATGAAGGCGAGGTGAGGCCCTGTGTTGCGGCCGGCGTCGAGCACGTCCACCAGGAAGCCGAGGGGGGCGAACAGGCAGAAGACGGCGGCGGCGCACAGGAGGGACGAGCGTAGAGACACCTCCTGCCAGAACTTGCTCTGGAGGACCTTTCTCTCCATCAGCCGGGGGATCGTGACACCCGACAGACCCGCCGGCAAGGTTGATCGACGACCTGGGATCTGAGGCCGCGCGCCGGACCTCTGCGGCATCCGGCTCACCATCGCGCACGCTCACCGCGAAGGCGAAGAGATCCGGCGCGGCCGGGCGGGCTCGGGCCCTCACGCGGGCGTTCTCACGGATCCCTCCCGGGACATCAAGGGCTTGCAGTCCAATAGCGACCTGTAGACGAACCGTAGCTTACGCGCACGCAAGATGGCGTCCGAACGCGGCGGAACGCTTCGAGCCACTCCGCCCAAGTGCCTGTTTCAGCAGACTCTTCCTACTGGTTCGCACATATGGGTGTCCAAGCGGAGAGATCTGAAAATCCGCGTGTCGGCGTTCGATTCCGTCCCAGGCCACCACGCACACTTCAACTTACGCGGGCAAGGTCGCGGCCGGCCAGGCGATCGAGATCAAGGGCGTCAACGGCGGCATCACCGCCACCGGCTCGAGCGGTAGTGAGGTCGAAGTGTTCGCGGTCTAGAAGGGGCACCGCAGCGACCCGCGCGAGGTGAAGATCGACGTGGTCGAGCGGGCTGCCTCGCGATCTGCGCGGTGTCCCGGCGCCGGCGTGACCTTTCCCTCCCGTTCGGTCATCTCCTGTCAGCGGGTAGAACCTGCAAGGAGATGAAGCCATGAAGATGGCATCCGGGATCACGGCTCTGGTTGCCGTGTCGATCGTAAGGCTCGTGCACGCAGCGACGGCGAACGCCGAGCCCAGCCTCTGCGCGATCTCGTTGCATTCGAGCGCCTCACCCACCCTGCTCGTCGGTGAGCGGATCGTCTGGACTGCGACGGCGTCGAACTGCGGGGCGGCTCCTGTCTTCCAGTTCGCGATCGCGGCTCGCGTGGAGGGCGGGAACCACGAGGGGCCCAGCCACGGGCCGAGCCGCCACCAATTCGCGATGGTGCGCGATTTCAGCCTCGACAACTCCTTCGCCTGGGCGCCGATGCAGGAGGGCTCGTACGAGGTCCGGGTCAAGGTGAAGAACGGCTTCGATGCCGTACAGGCTGCGTCCACCCTCGTCTCGGAGCGCGTGACGTCGCGCGTGACGGGGGAAGACGCGCTGGTCACGCCGACGCGGAACCCACTGGTCGCTCTCTACAGCGCGCCCTCCTGCAGGCACGGCTCGATGCACGTGCGGTTCCGGCCCGCGAACGGGCCCCCGGACGCCCCGTGGACGAGCACCAACTCGCTGCCCTGTGTGCGAGGCGAGAGCCGCAACTTCATCGTGGCGGGGATGCTGGCCGACACCACCTACGAGATGGTCCATCGCAGCGGCCGAGACGACGACGCCTCCGTGGTGCCCCTGCTCTTCACGACCGGGACGCCGCCCGCGACGCTGAGCATTCCGGCGTTCACCGTTCGACAAGCGCCCGGTCCAGGCGCGGAGCCTCGTCGCAGCCTCCTCTACCACAACCTCGGGGCACGGCCAGCCACCAACGCCGTCAACCTGCTGGCGACCGACCTCAGCGCGCGCCTCGAGTGGTACTACGATCCGCTCGCGTCTGGCCTGGTCGCGATCGGCAATCCCGGAAGCGCGCCGCTCCCGGCCGGCACCGTGATGCTGGGCGGTCGCGACAGCCATCGCACGCTCGGATTGAACGTGATGCGGGAGATCGACCTCGCCGGCAACCCGCTGCGCGAAACCAACATCGATGCCGTGAACGCGCAGCTGAAGGCGCGTGGCCGGGAGATCATCTACGGCTTCCACCACGAGTTCCTGCGCCTGCCCAACGGGAACATCGTGACCCTCGGCTGGACGCAGAGGACGGTCGCCGTGGCCGGGACTCCCACGCAATACGCGGGCGACCTGCTGATGGTGCTCGACCAGGATCTCCAGGTGGTCTGGACGTGGGATGCCTTCGACCATCTCGACGTCAACCGCGCGCCCATCCTGGGGGAGCCCTGCACCGGGCCGTGCCCTATTCCCGGCGCGGTCGACTGGCTCCACGACAACGCAGTGAGCTGGTCGCCGGCGGACGGGAACCTCCTGGTTTCCGTTCGTCACCAGGACTGGGTGATCAAGATCGACTACGCGCGCGGAACGGGCGACGGGCACTTGATCTGGCGGCTGGGTCAGGGCGGGGATTTCAGCGTTGTCTCCTCGGATCCCAGCCCGTGGTTCTCCCATCAGCACCATTCGCACTATCTCGACGACTCGACGGTGCTGCTCTTCGACAACGGCAATACGCGCCGGGCCAGCGATCCGGGCGCGCACAGTCGCGGACAGGTCTGGAAGCTCGACGAGGACGCCATGACGGCGACCCTCGAGTTCAACGTGGACCTGGGGAACTACTCCCCCGAGCTCGGGGCTGCCCAGCAGATGCCGAACGGGAACTACGTCTTCGACTCGGGTTCTCAGGGACCCAATCCGAACCAGTTCGGCCAGTCGATCGAAGTGCTCCCCGACGGCACCAAGACCTACGTGCAGGAGGTCGCGGCTCGCGACTACCGCTCCTTCCGGATGAGCAGCCTGTACCGGGGCGTCCGGCACTAGCGCGACCTCCGTGGCGGGAGCCGGCGCGGCCGGCTCCCGTCGCTTCGCTCGGTCGCCCTCTCGCGCTCGGACGCGGTTGACCCGTGTTCCGGCCGGGGAGTAGCATCGATCGCAATCCGCCTCGGGCGAACGGCGATGGCGAGTCGAGGTGGTCTTCTGCTCCCCGAGACGCGTGCGCTGGCGCGGGAGCGAGCCGATGCAATCGCGGTTCACGACGACCAGCTGGACAAAGGTCCTGGCCGCGCGTCAGGCGCCGTCGACGGAGGCGCGTCAGGCGCTCGAGTCCCTGTGCCGCATCTACTGGTACCCGCTCTACGCCTACGTTCGCCGCCAGGGGCACGCCGCCGACGAGGCCAGCGACCTCACCCAGGCCTACTTCGCCGAGCTGATCGAGAAGGGCTACCTCGAGGACTACGACCCGGCGCGGGGGCGCTTCCGCGTCTTCCTGCGAGCCTCGGTCAAGAACTTCCTCTCGAAGCAGCGCGAGCACGCACGGACCTGGAAGCGCGGCGGGCGCACGGAGACGATCTCGTTCGATTCCCAGGAGGGCGAGGGTCGCTACCTCCAGGAGCCGGCGGACCGGCTGACGCCGGAGGAGATCTTCGAGCGCCGCTGGGCGCTCACCGTGCTCGAGAGTGCGCTCGGTCGGCTCCGTGCCGAACAGGCCGAGGCGGGCCGAGCAACGCAGTTCGAGCGGCTCGAAGGATTCCTGACAGGACAGGAGGCGAGGGCGTCCTACGGCGACGTGGCGGCGGAGCTCTCGACTTCCGAGGCGGCGATCAAGGCTGCCGTCCACCGCCTGAGACAGCGATTCGGGCTATTGCTGCGCGGGCAGATCGCCGAGACGGTGGCGAGCCCGGAGGAGGTCGACGACGAGGTCAAGTACCTCCTCGGAGTCATGGCACCCTGGGCTCGTCCGCCCTCCTGAGCCCTATCCAGCGTGACCTTTCCTTTCCGTTCGGTCACACCTTAGAGAGTGGGCGAACCCTCCGAAGCCGAGCGCTGCCCCGACTGCGGTGCGGAGCTCGTCGCGGAGCCGGGAATCCTCGGGCTGTGCACCCAGTGCCTCCTGAGCCTGGCGCTCGAGGACTCGGGAGCGTCCTCCGACTCTGACGAGGCCGAGACCCTCCACCGCGCCGTCTCGGGACACATCCTCGGCGAGCGCTACCAGGTCCGGGAGATGCTGGGGCGTGGGGGGATGGGCGAGGTCTTCCGCGCCTTCGACCTGAAGCTGCGCGTGGACGTGGCGTTGAAAGCGGTGCGCGCAGGGCGGCTCGAGAACGAAGCGGCCCAGGAGCTCCTGCGTCGCGAGGTGCGCTCGGCCCGCGAGGTCGTCTCCCCCAACGTCTGCCGCATCTTCGACCTCGTCGAGGAAGAGGGCGAGGAGCTCGTCTCGATGGAGTACATCGACGGCCAGACCCTCAGCGAAACACTGAAGGAACGTGGGCCGCTCGCGCTCCAGGAGTCCCGGGAGATCGCGTCGCAGTTCCTGTCGGGCCTCGAAGCGATCCACCAGGCGGGCCTGGTGCACCGGGACTTCAAGCCGGAGAACGTGATGATCACCCGGGCGGGGCGGGTGGTGGTGATGGACTTCGGCCTCGCGAAGGCGAGGAGCGAGGGGAGCACGAGGACGATCTCGGGAACCCCGGCCTACATGGCGCCGGAGCAGGCACGCGGAGATGCGGTCGACGCCCGCGCGGACGTGTTCGCGGCAGGTGTCGTGCTGTCGGAGATGCTGTCGGTGGGCGGCGAGGCCAACCTCGAGGCTCGCCAGGCGCTGTGGCGCGCGGTGCGGGAGACCCCGCCCCGCGTACCGGACGGACCGTGGGCGCCGGTGCTGCGCCAGTCGCTCGCCTGCGATCCTCGGGAGCGCCAGGCCTCCGCCCACGCGCTCGCCCGCGCACTCGAGGAGGTCACTCTCCGTCTCCCTGGCTTCGAGGAGAAACGTCCCTATCCCGGCCTGGCTTCGTTCACCGAGCAGGACGCGGAGTACTTCTTCGGCCGCGAGGTCGAGGTCGAAGCGGTCTGGAAGAAGCTGAAGCGACCGCGGCTGCTCGCGCTCGTCGGGCCCTCCGGAGCGGGCAAGAGCTCCTTCCTGCGCGCGGGTCTGCTTCCCACGCTTCCCGGCACGTGGAAGGCGGTCATCACGACTCCCGGCTCTCACCCGTTCCAGGCCCTCGCCGAGGCGCTCGTCCCCGCATTCTCCGGAGACACCCAGGCCTTGCAGGCGCTGCTCCGCTTCGAGGATCCCGAGACGGCCCTACAGCTCTTCCAGCGTTTCCGCACGTCCCACGAGCACGTGCTCGTCATCGTGGATCAGTTCGAGGAGCTGTTCACCCTCAATCCAACCGAGGTGCAGGACGCTTTCGCTCGCCTGCTGGGAAGGCTGGTCCTCGACGCCGACGTCCACGTGGTCCTGTCTCTGCGGGACGACTTCCTCCTTCGCTGCCACGCACACGAGTCGCTCGCCCCCGCCTTCTCGGACCTCACTCCACTCGGGACACTGGGTGAGAGCGGGCTGCGCCGGGCCCTGGTCCAGCCCGCTCTCGCCTGCGGGTACCGCTTCGAGGACGAGTCTCTCGTCGACGAGATGGTCGCGGGGATGGCCAGGGAGCGGGGCGCTTTGCCACTGCTCGCCTTTGCGGCGTCCCGCCTCTGGGAAAAGCGGGACCGCGAGCGGGGGCTCCTGACGCGAGAAGCGTACACGGAGATCGGCGGCGTGG
Organism: uncultured Acidobacteriota bacterium; assembly: GCA_963740655.1. Lineage (GTDB taxonomy): Bacteria > Acidobacteriota > Vicinamibacteria > Fen-336 > Fen-336 > DATBSL01. The sequence goes on along the minus strand of CAVUFF010000002.1, from coordinate 362,999 downwards.
CTGGCGCGCTCGCACAGCACGCGGAGGCCACGCTCGGCAGGATCGGGACCGAGCGCATCCCGCTCGTGCGGGAGCTCTTCCGCAACCTGGTGACGTCGCAGGGGACGCGTGCGGTGCGGGAGCGGGGGGAGCTTCTGTCGGTGTTCGCGAGCGAACAGGACCCGAAGGCGACGGCAGCCGCTGGAGAGGTGCTGGACGCTCTCATCGACGCGCGCCTCTTGACGTCGTACGAGCGCGCCGGCGAGGGTGGCGAGAGCCACCAGCAGGTGGAGATCATCCACGAGTCGCTGCTCAGCGCGTGGCCGCGCCTCGTACGCTGGCAGACGCAGGATGCGGACGGGGCGCAGCTTCGCGACCAGCTGCGCCAGGCGGCGCAGCTCTGGCAGGACCGCGGTCAGCACGAGGACCTGCTCTGGTCCGGACAGGCCTACCGCGATTTCGCGCTGTGGCGGGAGCGCCATCCCGTGCCCCTGACCACCACCGAGGACGCGTTCGCCCGTGCCCTGCAGAGCAACGCCACGCGTCGAACGCGAAGGCGCCGGGCCACCGTGGCCGCCGTCGTCGGCGTCGCTGTCGCCGTGGCCACGGCCACGTCGGTCCTCTGGCGAAAAGCCCAGACCGAGACACTCCATGCCGAGGCCAGCAAGCTCCTGGTCCTCGGCGAGCGCGAGCTCCCCACCTTCCCCACGGGGGCCCTCGCCTACACCCTGAGGAGCCTGGAGCTGTTGGATACCGAGGCCGGACGGCTGCTTGCCCTCCGCGTGCTGCAGCGTGCGCCTGTCGCACGCTTGGCACCGATCTCGAAGGGGCTCGGGAATCTGGCCTTTGACGTGGACTTCAGCCCAAACGGGGAGTGGGTGGCTCTGGGAGGCCGTATGAAGGTGGAGGTGTTCCAGCGGGACGGCGAGAAGCGAATAGTCCTGGACGCCTACAGTCCATCCCCTGACCTCATGCGGGCCCGCTTCGGAACTGGCAGCGACACCCTGGTGGCCGACCGCTCAGGGGACATCCGAGTGTGGTCGATCCCCGACGGGCGCGAGCTGCGTCGCGTACAAGTGGACGACGGCCCTTCCAGCCTGCGCACCCGGAAGGACGGCTTCCTGACTCTGACCAGGGTCGGCCAGCGGGATCTGGTCCGCTCCTGGCCCATCGTCTCCGGCGAGCCGTTGCTCGTGGGGTCGATCGAGGCCACGGGGGTCCGGGACGCGACCGACCGCGCTCTGGCTTACGGGCAGGGCCGAGCCGTCCACCTGCGGTCGATCGAGGATTGGTCCGTGCCGCCCCGGCTCGTGTTGGAGCAGCCGACCGAGGTGCAGGGCGTCGCGCTCTCCACGGATGGCGCGCGGGTTACAACGATCGACGCCGCTGGCGACATCCGGATATGGCCGACCGCGACCCGAGCGAGCCGACCCCAGCGAGTGTTCCAGGCGCCGGACACGCAGTTCCTCCGCTTCGACCCGGTGGGTCGCTGGCTCGCCGCGGCCGCCACGGTGCGTGGCCGTCCCAACGTCCGGCTCTTCGACCTCACGGCCCCACCGGGGGCAGACCCGCTGCTCCTGCAGCGGGGCGACATCAGCTTCCTTGGGCTGGTGGGCTTCGACCCCTCGGGACGCTGGCTCGCCACGGCCCACGGCGACGGCGCGGCCTTCTGGCCCCTGGACTCCGCCCGCGCGCTCGTCCTCCGGGGGCACCGCGGCGCAGTCTCATCGCTCCTGTTCACCCCGGACGGCAAGTGGCTCCTCTCGGCTTCCGAGGACAACACCGTACGGGCGTGGCCCCTCGGAGATCCGGAGGGCGAGGTCCGCATCCTCCTCAAGCCCCCCCTCCTCGTCCCAGGGGGCATGGCCCTCGATCTCCCGGGCCGGCGGCTGGCCGTAGGCTCCACGGGACGCCTTTACGTGGTGCCTCTTGACGGAAGCACCGTGCAGGCGTTCGAAGGCTTCTCCGAGAATGCGGATCTCGGAGTCCCCGCATTCGATGAGAGCGGACGGCGCGTCGCCGCCGGGGCCGCGACCGGCCCTCGCGACCAGAAGGTGATCCGCGTCTGGGACCTGGAATCGGGCGCCGCTCGGGCTTTCGGCCCGTTGCCCGGCGCCGGCAACGGGCCCAACGGCGGCATCGCGAGAGTGCGGTTCGTCGGGCAGGACCATTTGCTCGCTTCGGTGAGCGGCGTGGGCATCGTCTCTTTCGATCTCACGAGCGGCGCGAGCCACGTCGTGGCTGCGCAGCCGTCCCTGATCGGAGACTTCAGTGTGAGCCGCGATGGCCGCTTCGGAATCGCCACGGACCTGGAAGCCGGCGGCCTGCCCGGGCGGGTGGTCCGGTTCAACCTCCAGGACGGGACGACAGCGCCCCTCCCGTCGCATGGAACGCATCCAAACGCCGTCGCCCTCGATCCGAGCGATTCCCTCGTCGCGACCAGCAGCACGGACGGCACGATCCGGATCGGGCCGGTCACTGGCGCGGAGCCCCATCTCCTTCTCGGCCACGAGGGTGACGTCCAGACCGTCGCGTTTTCGCCGGATGGCCACTGGCTCGCGTCAGCGGGTGACGAGTTCACGATTCGCCTCTGGCCCGTGCCGGACGCGTCGAAGCTGCCGCTGCACCGGCGGCCCCGCGCCGAGCTTCTGAGCCTGCTCCGCAGCCACACCAACCTGCGCGCGATCCCTGATCCGGTCTCGTCTACCGGCTACAAGCTCGAGCCCGGCCCGTTCCCCGGCTGGGCGAAGCCGCCGGAGTGGTGATGTCGGAAGGTACGGGAAGGTGACGCGCCGGCTTCTGGCCGCCAAGCTGGCGTGGGCTGCGCTCGTGATCGCCGGTGCGGCGACCGCGCAGGAAACGACGACCGGCTCCATTGCCGGACGAGTGGTCGACACGCTGGGTGCGGTGGCGCCCGGGGTGAGCGTGACGCTCGGCTCCGAACAGGGAACCAGGACCCTCGTGACGGACGCCCAGGGGCGCTTCCTGGCGCCCTATCTCACGCCGGGTGTTTACTCCGCGCGGGTGGAGGTGTCCGGGTTCGCGCCGATCAAGCAGGATGGCGTTCGCCTTCACCTGGGCCAGCGCCTCGAGCTGAGTCTGACACTGACGCCGGCCAGGATGGAGACGTTCGTCGACGTCCTGGCGGATGCCTCCGTGGTGGACACCTCCTCGACGGTGGCGGGCGGAGTGCTCGACAGTGCCGAGCTCGCGAGGCTGCCCGTGCCCCGCCGCCTGACGTCGACGCTCTACATGGTGCCGGGCGTCAGCAGCTCGAGCGGGGCGGGCGAGGCCAACCCATCGATCGGCGGTGCGAGTGGGCTCGAGAACAACTACACCATCGACGGGGTCGACATCACCAACCCCGGCTTTGGCGGTATGGGCGTCTACACCCAGGTGTACGGCTCGCTCGGTCTCGGGGTCACCACGGACTTCGTCCAGGAGACACAGGTCAAGACGGCGGGCTTCGAGGCGGAGTACGGGGAGGCCACCGGTGGCGTCGTCAACGTCGTCACCCGAAGCGGCAGCAACGCATTTCACGGCAACCTGTTCGGTTACTGGCGTCCGCCGGCGCTCGAGGGCGCGTGGCGACAACAACAGACGGCGGCCGGCGAGGTCAACATGACGGCAACGCAATCCCTCGACGTCGGAGTCAGTCTCGGAGGGGCGCTCGTGAGGGATCGGCTGTTCTTCTTCGGCGCCCTCAACCCGCAGTACGAAACCCGCACCCTGACCGCGCCCGAAGGGTTCCCACTCGAGAGTCTGGGCGAGATCGACCAGAAGCGCCGGACCCTGGCATACGCGGGAAAGCTCACCTGGCAGATGAGCTCCGCGCACCGCTTCGACTTTTCGGCCTTTGGGGATCCCTCGCATGGGCCGCCGGGCGCCCAGCGTCCGCTGGCTCTCCTGTTCGAAGACACCACGGCGTTCAGCGAGCTCGTGAGCTATGGCGGGCACAACCAGGCACTGCGCTACAACGGCGTCTTCGGCAGCAGCTGGCTGGTCGAGGCGACGCTGGGTCACGCGGGGACGAGCCACACGGAGCGTCCCACGATCGACCAGCGCCGCTTCAACGACTTCACCACCGTCCCCGCCGTCTTCACCGGCGGGATCGGCCGCTACGAAGCGGGCACCTCAGGCTCCAGCTGGCAGCTCGCCCTTAGATCGACGAACGTCTTCAGCGCCGCGGGCCACCACGAGCTGCGCTACGGCGTCGAGTACGAAGACGCCGCCTTCACGATCGCCACGAACTTTACCGGCCCGAGCTTCAGCTTCCCCGATGGCGCGCGAAGCCGCACGGGGATCCGCGTGAACGTCCTCGGCGACCCCGTCTTCGGTGCGATCTACCAGGCTTTCGGCGCGCTCGGCGACCCTCCCGCTTCGAGCCAGAGATACCTGAGCTGGTTCGCCCAGGACTCGTGGCGGATCGGCCGTTTGACGCTTCGGCCGGGCATCCGCTGGGAGCGCGAACGCCTGGAGGGCAATGAGCCGATCTGCTACTCCGACGAGTCCTTCGTGGGCGCCGGTGACGGCACGGCCGGCAACGAAGTGAACTGCTCGTACACCTGGAGCAACAACTGGGGCCCCCGATTGGGCGCCGTCTTCGACGTCATCGGAAACGGTCGGTCGAGGCTGTACGCGAGCTGGGGCCGCTTCTACGCCAAGATCCCGAACGACGTGGCCGTCTTCGCGCTGTCGGACGCGGCTTCGGCCGTTGCGGACTACTTCGACGCCGCGCTGACGCAGCCGGTACCGGAAGGCACCGTGGCGCTGCACTCCACACGGCACTACCAGGTCCTCGGCGGGCATCCCGCACAGTTCGCGAACGGCTCGCGCTCGACCTATAGCAACGAGCTCGTCCTTGGCTTCGAGATCGAGGCGGTGCCGTCGCTGAGCCTCGGGGTGAGCTACGTACACAGCAGCATCCCGCGTGTGCTCGAGGACTACGGCGCGGCCCAACCGGTGCTCTACGACCTCGGCCTGGTCTCGGACGTCCCCTACTTCATCGGCAACATCAACCACAGCCTCACGACGCTTGATTTCAGCGCGCAAGGCGTGCCGCAGGCCTTCTTCGAAGACCCGGTCCACCGCTACGACGCCCTGGTGGTGACGGCCCAGAAGAGCTTTTCGAACAACTGGTCGCTCTTCGCCTCTTATCGATGGTCGCGCCTGCGCGGCAACTACGAGGGCTTCTACCGCTCGGACAACGACGACTCGGCCCCGGTGCTCGGCTCGCTGTTCGACTTTCCCACGAACGACCCCAGCTACACACAGATCGGAGTGCCCCAGTTCGGCTATCGGGGGGACATCCGCTATCAGGGCACGACGCTCGGAGCGGGCACGCTGCCCAACGACCGTCCACACCAGCTCAAGCTCTACGGCGCCTATGCCTGGCGTGGCCTCACCACAGGCCTCGCTCTGCGCGCCGGATCGGGCGCGCCTCTCACCGCGCTCGCCGCCAACCCCTACTACGGCAGCACGGGCGAGATTCCCGAGACGCTCCGAGGCGCCGGGATCGAGACGCTGGACGGTTTCCGGCAGCGAGGCCCGGCCGAGGTGATCCTCGGCCTGCACCTGGATTACACCTTCAAGCTCGGCGGAACACGGCGACTCCTGCTGATCGCGGACGCCTTCAACCTGCTCAACAGCCGCGACCCGCTGACCTATGACACCTATACCGAAGTCGAGTTCGGCGTCCCGAACCCGGACTTCGGGAAGCCCGCAGCATATGGAGGCTCGCAGCAGACGGCTTTCGAGACGCCCAGGCAGGTCCTGCTCGGGGCCCGCTTCCAGTGGTAGCGGCGCCACGACAAGACTAGCGCAGCACGCACCCAACGCTTCTCTCACAAACCCCGCCCGCGCGAGCACCTCCTTGCCCGTGCCGCTCTCACCGGTGAGGAGAACGGTGGCCTCGCTCTGCTCCAGGTTTTCGACGAGGCGGAAGACCTTCTCCATCGCTGGCGAGCGGCCGATCAGGCCGGGGAACGGCGACGGAGCGCCTGCCGCGACCTGGTCTTCCTCCGCCGGGCGCAGGACGATGATGTAGGCGACGCGCGGATCGCAGACGCTCCCTGGATCCGAGCGGAAGTGCGCCGCGGTCAGCGAGACGAGCCTCGGCTTCGTCCCGGCCACGGTGAGCGTCGAGCGCCATCCCTCCCGACGCTCGCCCGCGAGCAGGAGCTGGCGCCGACCTAAGGACGCGAAGGCGGCGCTCACACCCTCGATCGCAGCACGAGTGGCGAGATCGTCCGGTCTCTTGCGTAGCCCTTGGAGACACCCAATCGGAAGCCTCCCGGTACAGGCACCATTGCAGCGGGCGTGCCAACGGCGACCGCGCCATCTCAGGTGGTCGGCAAGGAGCGCTCCTACGGCCGCAGCTCGTAGCGGATCGTCCACTCCTGGAGCGAGGCCGTCTGGACCGGCCCCTCGACGACGAGCTTCATGTCGGAGATCGTCGCGGGGACTCCGCAGGCGGGGTCCGCCTGGTCGTACACGATCACGAGCTCGGTCGGGACGCCGGGTTGAAGCTGCAACGGACCCGTCGTCCCGAGCTCGCAGGCGATCTTGTTGGTCGCGTGCAGGAACGCGATCGAGGACAGCACCGGTCCACCGCCGGCGGACAGCAGCCGGAAGCGCATCTGCACCCGTCCGCTGCAGCCGCTCGCGTCTCGGCCACAGCCCGTGATCGTCGAGCCTGGAGCCGGCTCGGCGGAGAGGAACGTGATCTCGGTCGGCCCGTTGTGGCCGCCGGCCACGACCGACGCGGGCCCGGGTGTCGGTGTCGGCGTGGGTGCCGGCGTGGGGCCGGCGGTCGGTGCGCTGTCGCCGCAGCTCAGGCTGAAGGCAGCGAACCACAGGGCGAGCGCGGCGCCACAGGTCCTCATGCGGACCCTCCGCCCGATGCTACACCCGCCGGCGATGACGACCGGAAGGCGTCGCTTGTTTCGTCGACCACCCACCGTCGGAACCGGCTGCCGCAATTCTCGCAGGACATATGATCAGGCCCAGGGGGACCTGGAGCGCCCCTGCCCTGAGGAGATCCCGTATGAAGATGATGTTTTCTCTTGGAAGCTGCGGAGCACCGCTATTGACCGTAGCCTTCCTGCTTGCGAGCAGTACCACCGCGGTCCCCGACGACGAGCGAGCCAACGATCGAGCCAACGCGTGTAGAGGGCTGCCGAGTCACTCCCAGCTGCAAGCGGCCCTGGCGGACGCGGCGAGCGCCGAGAGCACCGGATTGAACATGAACATGTGGGGCACGATCGTGAACCGCGACGGCGTCGTGTGCGCCGTGGCGTTCACCGGGACGAGTCGCGGCTCCCAGTGGCCCGGCAGCCGCGTCATCTCGGCACAGAAGGCCAATACGGCGAACGCGTTCAGCCTCGACGCGTCGGCTGCGAGCGGCGGGAACGGCGGCCCGCTCGCGCTGTCGACCGCGAACCTGTTCTCGGCCGTTCAGCCCGGGGGCAGCCTGTTCGGCTTGCAGGAGAGCAACCCCGTGGACACGGCCGTCGCTTACAAAGGGCCGTCGTCGAAGTACGGCACGTCGAACGACCCGATGGTGGGCGAAAAGATCGGGGGCATCAACGTGTTCGGCGGCGGGCTCGCGCTGTACGACGCGACCAACAAGCTGGTTGGCGGCGTGGGCGTCAGCGGCGACACCTCCTGCTCCGACCACAACATCGCGTGGCGCACGCGGCGAAACCTGAATCTCGACCACCTGGCCAGCGTCATTCCGGGTGTCGCTCAGCTCTTCGCCGGCGACGTGTCCCATCCGGACAACATCATCTTCGACATCACCCCGAACCCGGCCGGCGGGACGGGAAACAGCTCGACCGGGTTCGGTCATCCGACCTGCTTGAGCAACCCGCCATCCGCGCCAGCCGCTGCCGGCAAGCCGCCCGTGGCCTCGGGCCTGCCGCCGGTCCAGTAGGACCGCTTCTCGGAGTCCGGGCTCAGCCGGATGATCTGGTCCGACTGAGCCCGGCTCGACGCAAGCTGTGAGATTGACGCCGCGAAAACGCGGGTGGTCTAATCCGTCGAGGTGGTGCGAAGACATGCGCGTGACTGACATGGCCTTCCGCGGGCGGGTACGACGCGCCCCCGTCCTCTGCCTGGTCGCTGCCGGTCTCGCGGCTTCGCTGCTCACGACGCCACCATCCCGAGCCGAAGACGCCAAGGTCCCCTGGCAGCCGAAGGCGTCCGACGGCTCGCCGACAGACTTCGACTGGATCCGGCTGCCGTCGGACGAGTGGCTCAAGGGCAAGCTCGTCTCGATGTATGACGGCAAGCTCGAGTTCGACAGCGAGGAGCTCGGCGTCCACACCTTCGACTTCGCCGACATCAAGGAGCTGCGCACGTCGCGGGTCGTCCAGGTCGGGCGCGCGGCAGGTCAGCCGGTCACCGGCCGTCTGATCGTGGCCGACAAGGCCGCGCGAGTCGTCGCGGAGACGGGCGAGACGGCCCTCGACCGTTCGGAGATCCTCACGATCGTCGTCGGCGCCAGGCGGGAGATCGACTACTGGTCCGGCTACGCCAACCTGGGCGGCACCATCCGCAGCGGCAACAGCGAGCAGATCGACTACACAGCGCGGCTCGGGACGGTGCGTCGTTCGGTCAAGGACCGTACCGGCATCGACTACATCGGCAACATCACCCGCATCCACGACGAGGACACGTCCAACAACCACCGCGTCACGCTCGGCTGGGACCGCTTCCTGAACAAGCGGCTGTTCCTCAACCTGATCGGCCTCGAGTGGTACCGCGACCCGTTCCAGAACGTCTCCAACCGCTGGACGGTCACCGCGGGCGTCGGCTACGAGCTCGTCGACACTGCGCGTACGACCTGGAGCGTGACGGCCGGCCCGGCGTGGCAATCGACCGACTGGAAGAGCGTGCCCGCAGGCGACGAGGACTCCGCGAGCAGCGCGGCGCTGCGCGTCGGCACCCGCCTCGACCACGAGTTCACCAAGTCGATCGACTACTACACGTACTACAACGCGTTCTTCACGGACGAAGCATCGGGCAGCTACACCCACCACTTCGACATGGGCCTGAAGATCGAGTTGACCGGCGACCTGAACGTCAATGCCTCCTGGGTGTGGGACTACGTCCAGGATCCGCGCGCGCTCGCGGACGGCAGCTTCCCCAAGAAGGACGATACCCGGCTCGTCTTCGGCCTCGGCTGGTCGTTCTAGCCCGAGGCTCTACTGGCCGTCCGCTTCGCACAGCCAGCGTCCGACGGCGCCGGCCGCGGCAGCGCCGAGGATCGGCGCCAGCCAGAAGAGCCAGAGCTGACCGAGCGCCCAGCCGCCGACGAATAGCGCCGGGGCCGTGCTGCGCGCCGGGTTCACCGAGGTGTTGGTCACGGGAATGCCGACCAGGTGGATGATCGTGAGCGCGAGACCGATCGCGATCGGTGCGAAGCCGGCGGGGGCGCGCCGGTCGGTCGAGCCCAGGATGACGACGAGGAAGAAGAACGTCAGCACGACCTCGGCCACGAAGCCGGCCACGAGCGAGTAGCCTCCCGGCGAGTGCTCGGCATACCCGTTCGCGGCGAAGCCGCTGCCGGCGAGGTCGAAGCCGGCCTTGCCGCTGGCGATGAGCGAGAGGACGAACGCCCCGGCGACCGCGCCGAGCAGCTGGGCAGCCCAGTAAGGCAGGATGTCGCCGGCCTTGAAGCGGCCGCCCGCCCACAGGCCCACGGTCACCGCGGGGTTGAAGTGGCCGCCCGAGATGTGCCCGACGGCAAACGCCATCGTCAGCACTGTGAGGCCGAATGCCAGCGAGACGCCGACGAACCCGATCCCGAGCCCGGGGAAAGCGGCGGCGAGCACCGCGCTGCCGCAGCCTCCGAACACGAGCCACGCCGTCCCCAGGAACTCCGCGCCCAGTCTCTTCGTCATGCCGATGTCTCCTCAATCCTCGCCGCGAGCGAGGTCTGCTTGCGACCGTCCTGGGTGCCCAGAGAAGAGCGAGCCGCTGGGGTCGCTAGAGAAGTGCGCCGACGATCTTCTTCAAGACTTCCTTGATCGGAACCTGTGTGGAAAGCAGCACGATGATGGGAACGAGCGTCGGGACCGCGACGGCGATCAAGGTGGACTTCCCGAAGGGCACGGGCTTCATCCGGCGGACCGCGTCGTAGAGGGCCAGCGTGTCGGCCACCGGGCCGATCTCAGGCGCCTGCAGCAGGCTGACGTCGCTCGGCGTCTCCCCCAGGATCCAGCGTTGCCGCACGAGACGCCCGTGCGCGCCGACCAGGGCGCCGTATTCCAGGAGCGCGCGACGCTTGGCGGCGGCCAGGGGAGGGATGAGGGCGAGCAGGGGCGCGATACAGAGGACGATCACGAGCACGACGAACCCGCCGAGCACCACCTTCAGCGACTGCAGCGGCACGTCGTGGTAGATCACGTCGTGGGCCAGGCGCGAGGCCACCACCGCCGAGCTCGCGAACGCGAGCAGGCTGAAGGCCTTCGGCATGTCCTTCAGGAATCCCAGGCCGCCGGCCCCGTCCGGATGCGTCGGCACGATCGAGAGATCCAGCTGTGCGATTCGCTTCAGCAGCAGGAAGAGAAGAGCCAGGCGCCACAGCCATGCCGCGAGGAGCGCCCCGAAGATCGGCCGGCTCACGTACATGAACCACCAGCCTCCGAATCCGAGGCCGCCGCTCTCCGACGCCCACTGGGCCTCGTGCCCCGCCTCGGTCCCGGCGCCCGTCGGCTGCAGGATCGTCCAGGTGATCACGACCACGGCGATCGCCAGCCAGGGAAAGGTCCGGTCGCGCAGGCGCGCGACGCTTCCGACGACTCGGACGAAGGCGCCCCGCTGCGCGGGCGGGACCACCCCTGACGTCAGGAAGTAGGGAATGAGCGTCGTGCTCACCCGGTGGGCCATGGCCTCGCCCAGGATGAGCGCCGGAACGGCAAGCAAGAAACGGACGTGGACGCCGAAGTGCATGACCAGCGGCTCGTCGACGGCACCGGGCAGGATGCGGCCCCTGTACACGGCCCAGGCGACGAGCGGCAGCCACGTCAGGAGCGCGAAGAACACGGCACGGCGAACGACACCAAGCCCCCGCGCGGGGACGAGCCCCACGTGGCGCTGCAGCCGAAGCGCCATGTCGTCGACGAGGGACGGAGCGACTGACGGGTCGGCGGTCTCCGCGCTCATGCAGATCGGAGTCTTGGGCTACTTCACGCTGTAGCCGCGCCCCTCGAGGCAGGCGCCCCAGGACTTCTTGAACGTGTCCTTCGACGCGGCAGTCTGGGTCTGCGCGGTCTGCTTCGCCTGGGCCTCGGCCTGCTTCTCGCCCTTCTTCTGTGCCCGGCGTCCCTTCGCGGCGCCTGCGGCAGCGCCAGCGGCCGCGCCTTCTCCGGCGTCGAGGTTTCCCTCGTCACGCACCCGGTCGTCGTCGCCGACGGCGCCGACGGCCGCTCCCTTGGCGGCCCCGCGGGCCGCGCCCTTGACCGCCCCGCCCTTCGGCGCGTCCGCCACGGGGGCGGGAGTCGCCGCAACCGTCGGGTCGATCCCGGTCTGCTGCCGCGCCCAGCCGTAGCACTCGCCCTCGTCCTTGCCCTGCTGGTTCGCATCCTGGCCCTTGCCGGGATAAACGGCGAGGCCCAGCGCGGCGGGCTTCATCGCGGCGGCGGGCGGCGGTGTGGCCGTCGTTGTCGCGGCGGGGGCCTGCGCAAGAGCGGTGCTCGACCCGAGCGCCGCGGCGACCACGAACGTCGGGAACATCGCGAACGTCTTCGTCCTGCTCATCATCGTCCTCCAACAGGCCACGCCGGTGCCTCGACGGCACCGGCGCGATCCTGATCCTTCTATGCTATCAATCGATCGATCAGCTGCCGGAACGCCGGAGCAAGAAGAAGGCCACGATCACGATCACGAGGATCAGCAAACCCCACATCACCCAGGACGTGCCTCCCTCGGAAGTCTCGCTGCTCGCGGGCGCCGCGGGCGCCGCAGCTGCGGGCGTAGCGGCCGCCGGTGCAGCGGGTTCCGCCGCGGTTGCCTCAGGAGTCGCTGCGGCTCCCGCAGGAGCCGGCGCGGCGGCTGCCGGCGCGCTCGTCGGTGGCGGGCCGGCTGCGGAGCCAGCGCTGGAGGCAGCCGCGGGCGCGGCGGCTGCAGCAGGCGCCGCGGCAGCTGCCGCGACCGTCGCCTCAACCTGCTTCTCGGTCAGGACCTGCGGCGGGCCTTCCGTCACGAGGGTGGCGGTGAGCTTGTCGCCCTCGCGCAGCTGCGACAGCTGTACCGGCTGGCCGCCCCTGTAGATCCGGATCCCCCTCTTGTCGATCTCGCCCTGCGAGAACATCCTGAAGCCCTTCTCGCTTCGGATGATCACGCTCCCTCCGCCAAGGGCCTTCGTGACCTCTCCGTTCCTCACCTCGGTCACGTACACCGGCTTTTCGGTGACCGTCGTCGTGATCGTCGCCTTGCCCTTCATTCCGGCCTTCAACTCGGAGACGGGCACCTGCTTCCCGTTCACGGTGAAGAGGAAGTCGGGAGGCACGGTGACCTCGCGGGCGCCGTCCGCTTCCTTCACCACCAGGACGTTGCCCTCCACGGAGACGATCTCGAACGACTTGACCTGCGTCGTCTTCGACGACTGGGCCCGGGCGGCGCCCGCCGCCAAGCTCACTGCTGCGGCACCGATGACGGCAATCCGCCACCTGCCGATGGCTCGGAACATGCTTCTCTCCTTCGATCCATCCCCGACCCACGGGGACTGGCCGCCGGGGACGTGCGGGCCCCGGCGGCACCGGGGTTGCCCCCGGCCGGGAACCCGGCCGGAGTGGGCGACCAGCGCTTACTTGGGGGCGGCCCCCGTGACGACGACGTCCTTGGTGATCACTGTGACCGGCTCTTCGACGATCTTGGTTCCGGTGACCTTCATGCCGGGGCGAAGCTCCATCGCGGAGATCTGCTTGCCGTCGACGTCGAACTTGAAGCCGTCCGGAACCTCGTACTGCTTGTTCACGCCGCCTTCGAGCGTCACGATGATGCTCTTGGGAGAGGCCCAGAAGACGGTGCCCTGAGTGATCGTCGTGGTCCGGTTGACGAGCGGCGTCTCCGTGGTGGTCGCGGTCGACGTCAGCATCGTGCCCATCTGGAGCTCGTCCAGCGTCTTCGGCTGGCCGTCGATGATGGCCTTGCGCCCCGCCTCGACGTTGTAGAGCTTGTAGTTGCCGTGCATGTCCTTGGCGATCAGCCAATTCGAGCCCTTGGCCACGAGCTCTCCGTGCACCTGCGACGTCTTGACCTTCGCCGTGCCTCCCGGCACCGTCTCCTTCGACTGGCTCGACTGTGCGGCAACGGCGCTCGCCAAGCACAGGGATGCGGCAGCGACCACGAAAGCACGCCACGTGCTCGAAGCGGCTCGCAACATGTTTGGTTCTCCTTTGATCTGCCCCCCCCGGCAGACTTCTGACTCGCCACCGGTGGGGGAGCCCGGCGGCAGCGTCCGCGAAACGCGACGAATGGCGCGAAACTCATCCCGGGGGGTGACCGCGCGCTTTGAGGACCCCCGCACGGTGCTCCTCGGGCGGCGTCAGGTCAAGTTACAAACGTCGTAACTTACTTTTGCTGGAGGTAACCGTGCCCGGCCGCATCAGCCGACGTCGCGCGCGGGCTTGGAATCCACCTTCCGGCAACTGGGCGATACGCAACTACGTCGGAGCGTGCGCACCGGCGACCTTCCAGGGTCGTCGGAAAGACGGCCCAGGCGTCGGCGAGTGAGATTCTTCACAGCCATCGGCCACTTCGGAAGGCAATCATTGAGGGCTCGTTGACGGGGGCCACGCCGTTCCCTCCAGCCCTTCGCAAGAGTCCAGGCTGGTCTCGAAGTTGCTTCGGTCGAGCGCCTGGGGGAACTTGAAAGAGGGTCCCGGGATGCGTCTGGCCGTCGCCGCTTGCCTGCTCGCCGTGGTGACGGCCGCGGCGCGCCCGGCGCACGCCGTGACCGTGGACTTCCGACACCTCGCGGACGCCGGGGGCGCGGACGGCGAGATCGCCGGCAACGAGTTCGTGGGGCAGGGCTTGCTGTTTACCTTGGTCGACGGCATCGCCTTCAACGTCGGCTGCGGCGGCATCGCCTCGTGCCTCGGGGCCGACTCGGTCGCGGTCGACGACTTCCAGGGCGCGTTCCGGGGCAGCTTCGTGATCCCCGGCACGACGACTCCGGTCTCGGTGCTGAATCTACAAATCGACTTTTGCTGCACCGACCTGATGGCGGCTCCGACGTCGACCACGCTCTTCGACGCGCGCGGCAACGTGATCGGCGAGTTCGCGGACGGGGACGTGGCCTACTTCGGCAGCACGCCGGTCGCGTCGTTCGAGACGCGCCTCGGCTACGACGCGATGTCCACGCTCAGCTACTCGCCGGCCGTGCCCGAGCCGGGCTCGCTGCTGCTGCTCGCCTCCGGGCTGGCGGCGCTCGGCGTCCGCGCCGCGAAGCGCCCACCCCCCCGCAGGCCGACGCCGTAGCGCGCCGAGCGCTCGATCGGCGCGGCCTCGACGATCTGCTGGAGCAGGGTCGCGACCTCCAGCGGGTCCACGGTCGACGCCGCCAGCGTCGCCCGCGGCGTTGACCCGCAGCGCGGACGCTCATACCCTCTGCCGGAACTCCGAAAGCTTCTCCGAGGAACTCCATGAAGAAGACCCTGAAATGGCTCGCGATCGCGCTCGCTGCGATCGCCGCGGTCGCGGCACTCGCCGCCGGCTACGTGGCGGCGACGCCGATCCCCCACTATCCGACCGCGAAGGTCGACTTCGACGTAGACGTCACGCCCGAGCGCGTCGCGCGCGGAAAGCGCGGCGTCGAGATGCTCTGCGCGGCCTGCCACATGGATCCGGCCACCGGCGCGCTCAGCGGGCAGGCGCATGCCCGATCTGCCGCCGCAGTTCGGAGAGGCCTGGTCCCGCAACATCACGGCCGATCCGGTCAAGGGGATCGGCTCCTGGACGAACGGCGAGATCGCGTACCTGCTGCGAACCGGAATCGCCCGCGACGGCCGCTACACGCCGCCCTGGATGGTCAAGCTGCCGTACGCCTCCGACGAGGACCTGCGCGACATCATCGCGTTCCTCCGCTCCGACGACCCCCTGGTCCAGGCCCGCGCCGTGGACAACCGCGAGTCCCAGCCGAGCTTCTTCACCAAGTTCCTCTGCCGCGTGGCGTTCAAGCCGTTTCCGTATCCCTCGCGAGAGACCGAAGCCCCCGCGCCCTCCGACAAGGTGGCCTACGGGCGTTACCTGGTGAACGCGCGCCTGCTTTGCTACGGCTGCCACTCGCGCGACTTCGCCACGAACGACGACATCCATCCGGAGCGGTCGCCCGGCTATCTCGGCGGCGGCAATCCGATGCCCGACGCGGGAGGAAAGACCGTGACCACCGCGAACCTCACGCCGGACGTCGAGACGGGGATCGGCCGCTGGACGCAGGCCGAGTTCCGCCGGGCGCTCCAGGAAGGCATCCGCCCGGACAACCGGCCGCTGCGCTACCCGATGGTCCCCTACCGGCCGCTCGCCGACGAGGAGGTGGACGCGATCTTCGCCTACCTGCGCTCGGTGCCCGCGCTGCGCAACGCCGTGAAGCCCCCCGAGGTGCAGATCGTGTCCGGCGATCGCGGCAAGCAGATCTACTACGCGTACGGCTGCAACGGCTGCCACGGCGACACGGGCCAGGGCCAGTACGACCTGCGCAAGGGACCGCAGACGTACCCGACCGACGACGAGCTCATCGCCTGGATCAAGCATCCCGAGCGCATACGCCCCGGCATCGCGATGCCCACCTGGGACGGCGTGATCCAGGAGGAAGAGTACGCACCGCTCGCCGGCTTCGTGAGGTCGCTGGCCAAGGCCGCGGCGACGGGCTCCTGATCGACCAGGCGGCCGCGGAGGCCTCGCCCGGCCTCAGGCCTCCTCGGACTCCGGCCCGAGGTGGAGCCGGACCTGCATCGAGTCGAAGCGGTCGCCCGCCTCGCGCTCGGCGCCCAGCAGCGAGACCGCCACGCCGACCACGAACGACAGCGGGATCGTGACGAGCCCCGGGTTGCGCAGCGGGAACGGGGCCGACGCGTGCCCGAGCACGCTCACCTGGATCGTGGGCGACAGGAAGATCAGCAGAAGCGCGGAGAACGTCCCGACCAGCATGCTGGCCTGCGCCCCGCGCGTCGTGAACGGGCGCCAGAAGACCGAAAGCACCAGCGCCGGGAAGTTGGCGCTCGCGGCGATCGCGAAGGCGAGCCCCACCATGTAGGCGACGTTCTGGCCCTTGAAGACGATCCCGAGCGCGATCGAGACGAGCCCGCCGACGACCGCGGCCACGCGCGCGACCACGAACTGCTCGTGCTCCTCGGCCTTGCCGGCGCGCACCACGTTCACCCAGAGGTCGTGCGACAGCGCCGCGGCGCCGGACAGCGTCAGCCCGGCCACCACGGCGAGGATGGTCGCGAACGCGACAGCGGCGATGAAGCCGAGGAAGGCCTGCCCGCCCACCGCCTCGGCCAGGAGCGGCGCCGCCATGTTGCCGCCCTTGTCGACGGCCTTGATCGCGTCGGGACCGACGATCACCATCGCGCCGAAGCCGAGCACGAAGGTCAGCAGGTAGAAGAAGCCGATGAAGGCGGTCGCGTAGCTCACGGAGCTGCGCGCCGTCTTCGCGTCGGGCACGGTGTAGAAGCGCATCAGGATGTGGGGCAGCCCGGCCGTGCCGAGCATGAGCGCGAGGCCGAGCGAGAGCGCGTCGAGCGGGTCGGCGACGAGCTGGCCCGGCGCCAGCACGCGCTCGCCGAAGCGGGAGGCGGCCGCAGCGAAGAGCGCGAGCGGGTTCATCGAGAAGCGCGCGAGCACCAGGAGAGCCAGCATCAGCGCGCCGCCCAGCAGCAGCACGGCCTTCACGATCTGCACCCAGGTGGTCGCCAGCATGCCGCCGAAAAGCACGTACGCCATCATGACGGCGCCGACGATCGCGATCGCCCACTCGTAGGGCAGGCCGAACAGGAGCTTGATCAGGTTGCCCGCCCCCACCATCTGCGCGATCAGGTAGAAGGTGACGACCGCGAGCGTGCCGATCGCGGCCGCGATCCGCACGGGCGACTGGCGCAGCCGGTACGCCACCACGTCGGCGAACGTGTAGCGGCCCAGGTTCCGAAGCGGCTCCGCGATCAGGAACATCACGACCGGCCAGCCGACCAGGAAGCCGATCGAGTAGATGAGCCCGTCGAAGCCCGAGAGCGAGACGAGCCCGGCGATGCCCAGGAAGCTCGCGGCGCTCATATAGTCGCCGGCCAGCGCCAGGCCGTTCTGCAGGCCGGTCACGCTGCGGCCGGCCGCGTAGAAGTGCTCGGTGCTGCGCGTGCGGCGCGCCGCCCACGCCGTGATCACGAGGGTCACCGAGACGAACAGGAAGAAGAAGAGGATCGCGGCGAGATTCGTGGCGCCGAAGCCGCCCGTCACCGGCCCGTCTCCCGCAGCCGCGCCACGGCGCGGTCGTAGTGTCCGTTCGCCCAGCGCACGTAGACGCGGATCAGCACCCAGGCCGTGACGATCACGAGCGCGCCGAGCAGGATCCCGAGGCTCAAGCCCGGGACGAGCTGGCGCCCGAGCAGCGGCTTGTCCCACGCCACGAGCAGGATGAAACCGAAGTAGATCGCCATCATCGCTGCCGTCAGCCGCAGCGCCAGCTTCCACTGCGCCGCGGCCAGCGCCGCGAGCGCCTGCTGCCTGTCGCTCATGCTCACCTCGCGCTCGGGGGTGGGACGGACGAACGCGCAAGGCTAACGGGCACCCGGCAGGCGGTCAATCGGCTCTAGTGCGCCGTGCTCTTGACCGACCGGCGGCCCGGACGTAACGTGCAGTCGTTTTCGCGAGGTGGAGCCATGAAGCCAGGGATCGGCCGCCGGCAGTTCATGCAGAGGAGCCTCGCCGGCGTGGCGGCGGCGCCTGCGATCGTGCACGTGCTGGGCGCGGAGTCGGAGGCCGAGGCCCAGCCGGCCTCCGCCAACGACCGCATCCAGATCGGCATCATCGGCGTCGGCGCGCGCGTCCAGTCGGGCCTGCTCGAGGCCGCTGTGGCCGCGCCGGGCGCCGAGGTGATCGGCGTCTGCGACGCCTACAAGGGCCGCGTGACGCGCGCGCTCGAGCGGCTCGGCAACAAGGCGAAGGACTACGGCGACTGGAAGGCGCTGCTCGCGGACAAGACGATCGACGCGGTGATCATCGGGACGCCCGACCACTGGCACAAGCAGATGACGCTCGCGGCGCTCGCGGCCGGCAAGGACGTCTACCTCGAGAAGCCGATGACGCTCACGATCGACGAGGGCCCCGAGATGTACGCGGCCGCCGAGAAGGCGGGGCGCATCCTGCAGATCGGCAGCCAGGGCATCAGCTCGAAGCTGCAGCAGACGGCGCGCGAGATCGTGCAGTCCGGCAAGCTCGGCCAGGTGACGCTGGTGCGCGCGACCTACGACCGCAACAGCGACTCGGGCGCCTGGCTCTACCCGATCCCGCCGGACGCGAACGACACGACCGTCGACTGGAGCGCGTTCGTGGGCCCGGCGGCCAAGCGGCCGTTCAGCCTCGAGCGCTTCTTCCGCTGGCGCTGCTACTGGGACTATTCGGGCGGCATCGCGACCGACCTGTTCGTCCACCTGATGACGACGATCCACTACGTGATGGGCGCGACCGCCCCGGAGAGCGTCGTCGCCACCGGCGCCAACTACCGCCACCAGAAGACGCACGAGGTGCCGGACACGCTCAACGCCTCGGCCGTCTACGGCAAGGAGAAGTTCATGGTCTCGCTCTCCGGGACCTTCAACAGCTCCTCGGGCGGCGAAAGCGGCTTCGCGATCATGGGCAACGAGGGCTCGCTGGTGTTCCGCGGCAGCCGCATGACGTTCGCGCCGGAGCACCGCCGCGAGGGCAACGGCTGGATCGTGTCGTCCTGGCCGTCGCCGCTCGAGCAGGCCTACTGGGCGGATCCCGCGGTGCAGAAGCTCGAGAAGCCCGACACCTGGCCGGCGCAGATGGAGAGCCAGGGCGAGTCCTGGACCGAGGTCGGTCCCGACTCGACCGACGTCCACGTGAAGCGCTTCGTCGAGTGCGTGCGCACCCGCAAGCCGCCGGTCGAGGACGGGCGCTTCGGGCACCGCGCCGCGGCGGTCGCGCACATGGTGAACGAGTCGATCAAGCGCCAGGGCCCGGTCGCCTGGGACTTCGACAAGGACGTGCTGAAGAAGGCCTGAGTTGCGCCGTCGCGGCTTCCTGACCGCTGCGCTTGGCGGAGCGTGTCACGCCCTCGCGGCCGGACGGGCCCGGGCGGCGGCTCCCGCGGCCGTCGTCGAGAGCGTCCGCGGCCCGCTCGAGGCGGCGCGTCTCGGCACGACGCTCGTCCACGAGCACGTGCTCGTGGACTTCGGCGGTGCCGCCACGGCCAGCCGCTCGCGCTACGACGCGGAGGCGGTCTTCCGCACCGTTCTTCCCCAGCTCGAGGAGCTCGCGAAGCGCGGCTGCCGCACGCTGTTTGAGTGCACGCCGGCCTACCTCGGCCGCGACCCGCTCCTGCTGCGCCGCCTCGCCGACGCGAGCGGGCTGCAGATCGTGACCAACACCGGCTACTACGGCGCAGCCAAGGACATCGCGGTGCCGATGCACGCCTACGCGGAGTCGGCCGAGCAGCTCGCGGCACGCTTCGTCGCCGAGTTCCGCCACGGCATCGAGGGCACGGGCATCCGGCCCGGCTTCGTCAAGGTCGGCGTCGACGCCGGGCCGCTCTCCCCGATCGACCGGAAGCTCGTGGAGGCGGGAGCCCTCACGCACCGCGAGACCGGCCTCACGATCGCGGTTCACACGGGCGACGGACGCGCCGCCCGCGATATCGTGGGTGTGCTCGCCGAACGGGGCGTGGCGCCGGACGCCTACGTCTGGGTGCACGCCCAGAACGAGCCCGACCCCGCGACCCGAGCCTGGGCGGCGCAGCAGGGCGTCTTCGTGGAGCTCGACGGCGTCTCGCCGGGAAGCCTCGACGCGCACGTCGCGGCGCTGCTCGACCTCCGGCGCCGCGGCCACCTCGACCGCGTGCTGGTGTCGCAGGACGCCGGCTGGTATCACGTCGGCGAGCCGGGCGGCGGCAGCTACCGTTCCCACACGTTCCTCTTCGACGGCTTCGTGCCGGCGCTGCGCGCCGCCGGCCTGACGGAAGCGGACGTCGAGCGGCTGCTGGTGCTGAACCCGGCCGATGCGTTCGCGATCCGACGACGGCTGGAACAGCCGGCCTGACGCGTCCTCCTGGCGGACACGGCTGTCGTCCTCACGGCGTTCAGCGCGGCGCGAGCCCGGCCACGACCAGAGAGACGTCGGGCGGCAGCGAGCGGTAGAGCGCCGCCGCGTCCGCGTCCGCGAGCGTCACGCGCAGCCGCACGCGCTCGCGGGCGCCGAGCCCGAGCGCGCTGGCGAGGTCCGACAGCCGCAGGCCCAGCGCGTCCACCAGCCGGCGCGCCCAGGAGCGGTTGCGGACACCGGCGCTCGTCGAGCGGACCTCGAGCGAGACGCCTTCGGCGAACACGATGCGGTAGGGCGACGGCACCGAGACGGTCTCCTCCGCGCTCTTCGGGAGGGGCGGCGGCGAGGGCGACGGCGACGGCCCCGCACCCGGAGATGGGCTCGCGGTCGGCGCGGGAGCCACCACCTCGATCCGGTCGCGCTGCCGCCCCGGGTCGAGCCGACCGGCGGTGACTGGCGAGGTGTCCCAGCCGCTGCGCGGCGAGCGGTCGACGAACAGAACCTCGGGCACGCCCAGCTCGAGCGCGCTCGTGGCGTAGTCGTCGAGCGTCACTCCCTGAAGCATCAGCGAAAGGTGCCGCCGCCCCGCGTCGAGCCGCAGGTAGAAGCCCTTCCCTGCCGACGCGTCGCGCTCGAGCCGCAGCCGCGCGACCTCGCGCCGCAGCTCGGCCGGCGCGCGCGCGCCGGCCGTGTCGGGCGCCGCCTTTCCGACGGAGGCGTGCCCGGCCAGCATCGCGAGCGCCGCCGCGAGCGCGGCGAGAGAAAGGGGCCGCATCAGTAGATGTACACCGGCGTCCCGAGCGGCGCCTGCCGGTACACCTCCCGCAGCGGGTCGCGGCCGAGGCGGATGCAGCCGTGGCTCACGGGCCGGCCGAGCAGGCGCTCGTAGAGCGTGCCGTGGATCATGTAGCCGTTGCCGAAGTAGAGCGCGTACTCGCCGAGCGAGCCGTACTCGAGCCGGTCGGCCGGGTCCTTGGGGATCGGCTCCCCCTCCTCGACGAAGGCCCAGTCGGGCTTCTTCCAGACGGGATTCTCGGTCTTCGAGAGCACCTCGAAGCGCCCACGCGGCGTGTCGAACACCCACACCCGGCCTTTCGCCCCTTCCTTCAGCACCATGCCGGAGCCCGCCGAGCACGGCGCCTCGACGAGCGTCGTCTCGCCGCGCATCAGGCGCAGCCGGTTGTGCGTCTGGTCGATCACGATCCACGGCCCGCGCGGCACGCGGCGTCCGAGCGCGGCCAGCAGCCGCTCGCGCTCCCCCGCGAGGCGCAGCGCCTCGCGCGACGTCGGTGCGCCGCGAGACGGCTGTGGCTGCGCCCGCACCGTGGTGTAGTCCCAGCCCGTCCCGGCGAGGAAGACCACGAGCAGCGCCAGCGCGGCGACGGCGGCACGCACGCGCCGGCGGGCCCAGAGCGCCAAGGCGCGCGAGCTCGCCGCCTCCCAGTGACGCCGCGCCGGCGCGGCCGCCCCGGCCGAGTCGCTCACGATCCCTGCCCCGGGTCCTTGAGGCGCGCGAGCAGCGACGAGAACGCGCCGTTGCTGCCGTCGCCGCCCACGATCGTGACGCGCGTGCCCGGGCGGACGCGGGCGAAGAGGTCGTCGATGTCCGCGTTGGCGAGAGCGACGCAGCCGTCCGTCCAGTTCTGCCCGCGGCCGCCCTCGCCGTGGATCTCGATCTGGCCCCCGATCGCAGTGCCGCGCGGGATCTCGCCACGGCGCCGGGCCGCCTCGAAGCGCTCGCGGTCGGCGGCGTTCGGGTAGTCGAGCAGCAGCGCGCGGTGGTAGCTGCTGCGCCCGAGGTCCTTCTTCTCGACGATCCGGTAGCGGCCCTCGGGCGTCGCGCCGTCGCCCTTCTGACGCTTCGAGCCGAGCGCGTTCCTGCCGATCTCCGCCGGGTAGCGGTGCAGCGGCTCGCCGCTCACGAGCAGCACGAGCAGGTTCTTCTCCTTCAGCACCAGGATGGCGGGCTGGCCCGTGACGCGCGACTGCCGGCGCGCCTCCTCGATCCAGCGCCTCCAGGTCTCGACCTGCTCCTTCTCGGTGTAGCGGCCCGCGGCGAGAAGAGCCGGCCCGAGCGCCCCGCGCAGCTCGGTCTCGGAGCCCTCGGCGCGCTCGAGCGCGAGCTCGGCGTCGCCGCTCTGGACGAGCGCGCGGGCCTCCAGCAGCAACAGGCGCGCCACGGCCAGGCGGGTCCGCTGAGGAGCGGGCAGGCTGGTGGCGGCCACGAGCGCCAGCCCGTGCGCCTCGAGGGCGCTCGCCTCGTCCACGGCCTCGGCGGCGGCGGCGAGCGCGTCGGCGCGACGCGCGTCCCCCGTGCGCTCGGCGTCGCGGGCGGCCGCCTCGGCCGACTGCAGCACGAGCGCGGCCGGTCGGAAGTCCCGCAGCACGAAGAGGCGGCTTTCCTCGCGGCTGTACTGGACGAGCCCCGCGCGCAGCGCCGCGTCGGCCGCGCGCAGCTCGTCCGCCGCCCAGCGTGCGCCGGGGTCCCGCCGCGCGTGCTGGTACGCGGCGAGCGCCCGCTCCCGGACCGCCACGGGCCGGCGCGCGCGGCCGCTCGCCGTCATCTCCACGCCCGCCGCGGCGCCGGCGACGGCCAGCGCGAGCGCGGCGAGCGCGGCCCAGCGGCCGGGTGCGAGGCGCGGCAATCAGCGCTTCTGGCCGGCCTTCTTCGCCGCGACCGCCGCCTGCACGTCGGCCACGATCCTGTCGAGCGTCTGCCGGGCCGCCTCGGCCTTGACCTTGGCCTCCTTGTAGTTGCCCGCCGCCATCGCGGTGTCCATCGCGGGGAGCGAGCTCTCGACGCCGGCGACGTCGGCGTTCATCGCCTCGAGGTCGGCGGCGCTGCCCTTGCCCTTCGGCGCCCTGGCGAGCGCCTGCTTGGCCGCGTCGAGGCTGCCCCGCACGCCGGCGATCAACGTCGTCGCCTCGGCCTTCATCTGCTCCTTGCCGGCGACGGCCTCGGCCGCAGCCTTGTCGGCCGCCGCCTTCGCGGCCGCCGCGAGCTCGCTCGCCTTGGCGTAGGAGCGAGTGGGCGCGAACTTCTCGGACTGCGCCTTGAGCTCGGCGTCGAGCGCCGCCGCCTGCGTCTCGGCCCCGGCGAGAGCGCCGGGGGCGTAGTCCGCGGCGCCTGCGGTCTTCGCCGCCTCGAGCGAGGCCTTCGCGGCGCCGATGGCGTCGCTCGGCTCCTTGGCGCACGCAGCGGACATGAGTGCCACGCCCGCCAGGGCGGGCAGCAGCAAGTTCCTCTTCATGGCGTGAATCGCACCGGCGCCGCATGCCGCGGCACCGGAGCTCCAGGTCCGCGCCCTCCTCCTCCGGCACGACGGCGGACTCGAGCGCTCGAGCCGGAGCCACAGGACTACCCTGCGAGTGATCGAATTCTATCAGCTGGGGGCGTCTCGGGATCAGGCCGAGCGCGCAACGCGGCCCGTCGGATTCTGGAGGCGCAGGAGATACAGGACGGCGAGTGCCAAGGCGCCACCGCGCAGCCCCTCGGACGTGATCAGCCATTCCGGGTGCCACAGCGCGAGGCCAGCCTGGGACGCAAGCACCGCCAGGGCGACGATCGCGACGTCCACGAACCCCTTCCGTCGAGGGCGCTTCAGGTCAGGCACCCGGTACGCGTCCCGGAACATGAAGGCAAGGAGCGTGATGACCGCCGGGATCACCGCGCGCGGCCACCCGTCCTCTGCACCGCGGCCGAAGGCGATGGCGAGCGCGAAGCCGATCAGCGGCCACAGCGGGAAGAAGGACGTGCGCCGGATCTGGCTGATGACGACGGCGGGCACGGTCCCGAGCGCGTCGAGCAGGTATTGTCCCGGCGATGTGTGACGCTCTGCCAGATCGCCGAGCACATGCTCGCGCGTGAGCGGCGGCACGAAAAAGCCGACAACCGATTCGAGTGCCGCTGGCGGACGTGATGTCATGCCGGGCCGGCGTTCCATATGCTTTCTCCCCAAGCGCTCTCGATACATTCGCAGATCCGTTTCGCCATCAGGACCGACTCGTGCAGCGCGCGCATGCCCGCCGGCTCGAGACGATAGTGGCGGCGGGATCGGCCGCCCCGTTCCGGCGTCGGATCGGAGAGCCAGGACGTGATCAGCCCCTTGTCCTCGAGTCGGTCGAGCGTCGCGTACACGGCGCCGAGCGAGACACTGCGGGGCTTCGAGAATTCGCCGACCGCTCGATGGATCGTCACGCCGTAGGCCTCGTCGGCAAGCTCGACGATCGCCGTCAGGACGACCTGCTCGAATGGGCCGAGCGCAGACGATCCAGCCATTACTCATACATCGTAGGTGTAATTGCTCTGGCCGTCAAGACCAGAAGCGGAGGCCTTCCAGAAGCGGCCGCCCACGAGCACCTGCTTGCGCGGACGGCGGGGAATCGGCGACAATCTCTCCAGCTGAGGGGCGCTGCGACCCCGCCGTCGGAGTGGGGCCAGGCTCAGCGTACACAACGGCGCTCGTAAACCAACGGACCGGTTTCGGGCGCCTTTCGACTTTGTGGCGCTCCCGGGACGGAAGGAGCAGAGCCAATGTCCACCACAGTCGAGGCCCGCACCATGGCGGGCGATTTCAAGGTCGCCGATCTCAAGCTCGCGGACTGGGGCCGCAGGGAGATCCGGATCGCCGAGACCGAGATGCCCGGGCTGATGGCGATCCGCGAGGAGTACGCGGCGAAGCAGCCGCTCAAGGGCGCGCGCATCTCGGGCTCGCTGCACATGACGATCCAGACGGCGGTGCTGATCGAGACGCTGAAGGCGCTCGGCGCACAGGTGCGCTGGGCCTCGTGCAACATCTTCTCGACCCAGGACCACGCGGCCTCGGCGATCGCGGCGGCAGGCACCGCCGTGTTCGCCTGGAAGGGCGAGTCGCTCGAGGAGTACTGGTACTTCACGCACCGGATCTTCGAGTGGCCCGACGGCGGCTCGACCAACATGATCCTCGACGACGGCGGCGACGCGACGCTGCTGCTCCACCTGGGCACGAAGGCGGAGAAGGACGCGTCCGTGCTCGCCAACCCCACGAGCGAGGAGGAGCGCGTGCTCTACGCCTCGATCAGGAAGCGCCTCGCCGAGAAGACGGGCTGGTACGCGAAACAGCTCGCCTCGGTGCGCGGCGTGACCGAGGAGACGACGACGGGCGTCCACCGGCTCTACCAGATGCACCAGAAGGGCGAGCTCAAGATGCCGGCGATCAACGTCAACGACTCCGTCACGAAGTCGAAGTTCGACAACCTCTACGGCTGCCGCGAGTCGCTCGTCGACGGCATCAAGCGCGCGACCGACGTGATGGTCGCCGGCAAGGTCGCCGTCGTGTGCGGCTACGGCGACGTGGGCAAGGGCTCGGCGCAGGCGCTGCGCGCGCTGTCGGCCCAGGTGTGGGTCACCGAGATCGACCCGATCTGCGCGCTGCAGGCCGCGATGGAAGGCTACCGCGTCGTCACGATGGACGACGCCTGCGACAAGGCCGACATCTTCGTCACCGCCACCGGCAACTACCACGTGATCACCCACGACCACATGGCGAAGATGAAGGACCAGGCGATCGTCTGCAACATCGGCCACTTCGACAACGAGATCGACGTCGCCTCGATCGAGAAATACCAGTGGGAGGAGATCAAGCCGCAGGTCGACCACGTGATCTTCCCGAACGGCAAGCGGCTGATCCTGCTCGCGAAGGGCCGGCTCGTGAACCTCGGCTGCGCGACCGGGCACCCGTCCTACGTGATGTCGTCGTCGTTCGCCAACCAGACGATCGCGCAGATCGAGCTGTGGGGCGAGCGCGACAGCGGCAAGTACCCGGTCGGCGTCTACACGCTGCCGAAGCAGCTCGACGAGAAGGTGGCGCGGCTGCAGCTGAAGAAGCTCAACGCCAGGCTGACCGAGCTCTCGGACAAGCAGGCGCAGTACATCGGCGTCGACAAGCAGGGCCCGTACAAGTCGGATCGCTATCGGTACTAGGCCCTCTCGGGCGGGTGCCGCGCCCGTCGAACGGTGCGCGGCACACGCCCGGAGCCCAGTCGCCGTTCGCGCCTCAGCCGCCGCAGCCACCGCAGCTCGCGAGGTCGCACGCGCGAGCGGTGCGCAGGGCGATGGCTCCGGTCGGGCAAGCCTCGGCACAGCGGCGGGCCGCGTGGCGCAGGCCGTCGGCGAGCGGGGCCTCGAAGGGCACGGCGACGCTCACCTCGAAGCCGCGGCCGACGATCGCGAGCCCGAGCTCCTCCCCCGCTTCGGCCGCGATCCGCACGCAGGCGTCGCACAGGATGCACTTGCCGGGCTCGTAGACGACCTCGGGGTGCGACGTGTCGCGCTCGAAGCGCCGCCGCTTGCCGAGGAAGCGATAGGGGTCGGCCAGGTAGGCCGTCGCCCAGCGACGCAGCCCGCAGCCCGAGGCCTTCAGGCAGCCGCAGCTCAGGCAGCGCAGGGCCTCGCGCCGAGCGGGCTCGTCGGCGAGGCCGGCTGCTATCTCCTCGAAGCCGGCGAGGCGCAGCTGCGGATCGAGCGAGCGCGTCTCGACGCGCTCGGCCCGCTCGATCTCGCGGAAGATCGCCGCCCGCTCCTCCTCGTCGACCGGCCGGAGCGCGATCGCGGTCTGCTCTTCCGGCCCCGTCACGGGCCGGCCGCGGAGGTACTGGTCGATCGAGACCGCCGCGATGCGTCCCGCCGCGACTGCGCGCACCGCGAGGTCGGCGCCCAGCACGGCGTCGCCGCCCGCGAAGACGCCCGGCAGGCTGGTCGCGAGCGTCCGGGGATCGGCCGCGAGCCCGTGCGGCGTGAGCGCCAGCCCCTCGCTCGCGGCGCGCTCGCGGTCGACCTCCTGGCCGAGAGCCGCGATCACGCTGTCGCACTCGAGCTCGAACTCCGACCCGGGGACTGCAACCGGGCGGCGGCGGCCCGAGGGGTCGGGCTCGCCCGCCGCCATGCGGTGGCAGACGAGCCTGAGCGCGCGGCCGCTCGCTCCCCGCGCCAGGCGGAGCGGCGCGACCAGGAACTCGAGCGCCACGCCCTCCGCCTCGGCCCCCTCGACCTCATCCATCAGGCACGGCATGTCACGGCGCGTGCGCCGATACAGCACGCGCACCTCGGCGCCGAGGCGTCTCGCCGTCCGAGCGCAGTCCATAGCGGTGTTGCCGCCGCCGATCACGATCACCTGCCGGCCGAGCGGCGGCGCCTCGCCCTGGGCCACGCGCTGCAGCAGCTCCAGCCCCGGCAGCGCCAGCTCCGCGCCCTCGCAGCGCAGGCTCGCGGACAGCTGCGCGCCGATGCCGAGGAAGACGGCGTCGTGCTCTCGCCGCAGCTCGGCGAGCGTGAAGTCGCGCCCCCAGAGCCGGCCCATGCGGAACGACGCTCCCAGCCGCTCGACGATGCGGACCTCGGCATCGAGCACCTCGCGCGGCAGGCGGTACGCCGGGACCGCATAGCGAAGCATCCCGCCGGGCCGCTCGTGGGCATCGAAGAGCGTGCAGGCGTGGCCGCGCTGGAGCAGGTAGAAGGCGGCGCTCAGCCCGGCTGGTCCCGCGCCGACGATCGCCACGCGCTTGCCGCTCGGCGGGTCCTTGCGAGGCACGGCGGGCCGTGCCGCCGCCAGGTTGCGGTCGCTCGCGTAGCGGTGGAGCGCGCCGATCGCGAGCCCCTCGCGGTCGTAGTCGCAGCGCCGGCAGCTCTCCTCGCACAGGCGCGGGCAGACGCGCCCGAGCGAGCCGGGCAGCGCGAGCCGCTCGTAGATCCGCTCGATCGCCCGCTCGTTCTCGCCGCTCGCGATCTCGTAGACGAAGCCGGGCACGTCGAGCCCGGCCGGGCAGCGTGCGGCACAGGGTGCTATGCACTCGCCGGCGTGGTCGGAGAGCAGCAGCTCCAGCGCCATCCGGCGGGCCGCGCGGATGTCGTCGCTGTCGGTCGTGACGACCATCCCCTCGGCCGCGGGCAGCGCGCACGAGGGCGCGAGCGTTCTCGCGCCCTCGACCTGGACGCAGCACAGGAAGCAGGCCGCGACCGGCTCGATCCCGGACACGTGGCACAGCGTCGGGACCTCCACGCCGAGCTGCCGGGCCGCCTCCAGGACGGTGCGGCCGCGCTCCACCTGCACCTCGCGGCCGTCGATCGTCAGCGTAACGCCCGCCATCGTCAGCTCGCTCTCGCCGCCGGCGGTGGCGACGTGGCGCAGAGGACACCTCCCGACACCACCTCCACCGCCTGGTCCTGGCAGGCCTCGAAGCACATGTTGCAGCGGGTGCAGGCCCCCAGGTCGACCGCGTGCGGCTCGTGGGGGCGGTACGCGATCGCGCCGACGGGGCAGACCTGGGCGCACAGCGTGCAGCCGATGCAGGAGTCGTTGATGCGGTAGTCCGTGACCGCCGCACAGCGTCCGGCCGGGCAGCGCTTCTCGCTCACGTGGGCCTCGAACTCCTCGCGGAAATAGCGCAGCGCGGTCCGCACCGGGTTGGGTGCCGTCTGCCCGAGCCCGCACAGGCTGGTGCGCGACACGCGGTCCGCGAGCTCCTCGAGGTCCGCGAGGTCCTCGGGGCGGCCGCCTCCGGCGCACAGGCGCTCGAGGATCTCGAGCATGCGCATCGTCCCGATCCGGCAGAAGGTGCACTTGCCGCACGACTCGTGGCTGGTGAAGCGCAGGAAGAAGCGGGCGATCTCGACCATGCAGTCGCGGTCGTCGAGCACCACGAGGCCGCCCGAGCCCATGATCGCCCCGCTCGCGCGGAGCGCCTCGTAGTCGACCGGCGTGTCGCCGAGGCTCGCGGGAAGGCAGCCGCCCGAGGGGCCGCCGAGCTGGACGGCTTTGAGCGTCCTTCCCTTCGCCACGCCGCCGCCCGGACCGTGCACGATCTCGCGGACCGTCATCCCCATCGGGACTTCGATCAGCCCGCCGTGGCGGACCTTGCCGGCGAGCGCGAAGACCTTGGTCCCCTTGCTGGCCGCCGTGCCGAGCGCGGCGAACGCCTCCGCGCCGTGTCGCACGATCCACGGCACGCAGGCGAGCGTCTCGACGTTGTTGATCACCGTGGGACGCCCGCGGAAGCCGCGCTCGACGGGAAACGGCGGCCGCAGGCGCGGCATGCCCCGCTCGCCTTCGAGCGAGGCGATGAGCGCCGTCTCCTCGCCGCAGACGAAGGCGCCCGCGCCCTCGCGCACCTCGAGGCGCAGCCGCAGCCTTCCGTCGAACGCGCGCTCGCCGAGAAGGCCCCGCGCCTCCGCCGCCCGGATGGCCTCGCGGACGCGGCGCACCGCGAGCGGATACTCGGCGCGGATGTAGAAGAAGCCCTCCTCGGCGGACGTCGCGTAGGCGGCGATCGCGAGGCCCTCGACGACGCGGTGCGGATCGGACTCGAGGACCAGCCGGTCCATGAAGGCGCCGGGGTCGCCCTCGTCGCCGTTCGCGATCACGTAGCGGGGGCCTGGCTGACGTCGCGCGAGCGCCCACTTGCGCCCGGTCGGAAAGCCCGCGCCCCCGCGCCCGCGCAGGCCCGAGGCCGTGATGCGCTCGACGACCTCGTCGGGCGTGAGCCGCTCGAGGCAGTGGCGCAGGGCCGCGTAGCCGCCGTGGGCCAGGGCGTCGCCGAGACTCTGCGGGTCGATCCGGCCGCAGTTCTCGAGCACGACGCGAGGCGAGTGTGCGGTTGCCGCGTCGACGTCGCGCGGACGCTCGAGGAGCCGCAGGGCTCCGTTGCCCGACGCGCGGCTCCGAAGTCCGGCTGCGAACCAGCGGGCGCGGGTCGCGAGTCGCTTCGGCCGAAGGTGGCGGCGGACGATCTCGGGCACCGCCTCACGCGTGACGTGCGTGTACACGGTCGAGCGGCCGAGGGCGTCGACCACCTCCACGAGCGGCTCACGGTGGCACATCCCGCCGCAGCCGACGGCCTTCGCGACGCCGCGGCCGGCCTCGCGGATCGCCCGCTCGAGCGCCTCGTGAACCGGGCGAGCTCCGTTGGCGGCACCGCAGGACGCGAGGCCGACGCGGAACTCGACCTGCGACCGCGCGCTCACGGCCGCGCCGCCACCACGTCGACCGCCAGGCGTGCGCCAGCGGGCGTGAGGCGCCCCGCCGTCTCCTCTTCGATCGTCATCACCGGCGCCAGGCTGCAGCAGCCGATGCAGGCGACGGCGTCGAGCGTGAAGAGCCGGCGCGCGTCCGTGTCGGCGTCGTTCGCGATGTCGAGGTGGCGCCGCAGCTCCTCGGTGATCTGCTCCGCCCCGGCGACGTGGCAGGCGGTGCCGTGGCACACCCGCACCACGTGGCGGCCGACCGGCGAGCGGCGGAAGCGCCCGTAGAAGCTGGAGTTGCCCGCGACCTGGGCCGGGGTGATCTCGGTTCGCGCGCAGACGCGGCGCAGCGCCTCGTCCGGCAGGTAGCGGTAGTGCAACTGGATCGCCTGCAGGATGGGAATCGCGGCCTCGCGGCTGCGCCCGAAGCGTTCGACCAGCGCGTCGACGAACGCGTGGTCGACACCGGCCGCCGGGTCGGCGGCAGGCCCGGCGCCGATCGGCCCGCCACGCCGCGCGGGCGTCGGCGGCGGAAAGCGGACCGCCACGAGCTCGTCGAGCGACGGCAGGCGCGGCGGCCGCAGCGCGAGCCACCACTTTGCGGACCCGACGAAGAGCGCGCCGGCGACGACGAGCAACCAGGCGAGCACCCGGCCGCGCGCATCCCGCCTGCGCGAGGCGTCGGTCTGCAGCCTGCGCTCCTCGTGAAGCGCCGCCGCCAGCTTGGCGCTCGTCTTCACGCTCTGCTCGAGCCGCCGCACCCGGTCCTGCTCGGCGGGCGCTCGGCGCACGGCGAGGGCGTGGTCGGCGACGAGGGCGCTCACGCACAGGAGGGCGGCGACGGCCGAGGCCTGCGCGGCGCGGCGGGCGAGCTTCAGCCGGCCGTCGCTCGTCACGGCTCGCGCGGTGCGGCGCGCCGCGTGAGGGTCGCCGCCGGAACGAGGGAGACTGCCGGCTCGGCAGGGTGGACGGGGCACGAGCCGTAGCAGCGGCCACAGGCGAAGCACGCGGTGCGGACGGCGCGCCTCTCCTCGATGGCGCCGTAGGGACAAGCGCTCTGGCACAGGCCGCAGTCGAGCTCGCGATCCGGAGTAATCGAGAAGCTGCGCCAGGCGTAGCGCGAGAAAGCGGACAGCAGCGCCCCATAGGGGCAGAGCCACCGGCAGTACGGGCGGCCGACGAAGACGCCCGTGGCCAGCAGCGCGCCGCCCGCCACCAGCAGCCACGCCGAGCCCGTGAAGCGGAAGAGGCCCACGAACGGGTCGAAGCGGCAGATCAGGAAGTCACGGCTCGCGGCCGGCAGCAGGGCGTAGTAGAGAGCCACCCCAAGGTAGACCCACTTGAGCGAGCCGAGCGCCTTGTCGAGCCTCGCAGGAACCGTGACCGCGCGCAGCGTCACGAGCTCCTGGATCGCCCCGAGCGGGCAGACGCCCGAGCAGAAGACACGCCCGACGAGGAGCGCCGCGGCGAGCGGCAGCACGAAGGTGGCGACCACGTAGAGCGGCACGGCGTAGTGCGGGTCGACGAGCGCCACGGCGACATTCTGCGTCGCGCCGATCGGACAGATGCAGCCCTCGCGGTAGAAGCCGAAGTACGCGAGGCAGAAGACGCTCAGCGCCACGAGCCAGGCGCGCCGGCGCCGCCAGAGCGCGAGCCAGGCCGAGACGCCGAGGGCAACGGCCAGCAGCCCCACGTCGGCGACCTGCCAGGCGACCGCTCGCGGGCGCGGGTGCTGGACTCGAGGCGCGACGTAGCCGCCGCCGATCGCCTTCTCGCTGGGCGCCGTGTCGACCGGCCGCTCGTACTGGTACTGCTGTGCGAGGGCCGGCGCGGCGCCGAGCGTCAGCAGCAGGAGCAGCATCCGGCTGGTGACGGCGAGGTAGCGCATCGGAGCGGTCGCTAGGGCGTGGCGCGCGAGAGGCGGTCGAAGGCGTCCTCGGGGCACGCCTGCGCGATCGCGCAGCGGTTGCAGTCGAGGCAGGCGTCGTGGCGCACCTCGAGCACGATCGAGCCGAGGCCGGCGGGCTCCTTGCACTCGAGCACGCAGCGGCCGCAGCCGTTGCAGAGCTTCTCGTCGATCGTGTACTCGTAGTAGTTGTTGGCCGGGTCGCTCGCGTCGACCCAGCCGATCGGCTGCCGCTTGATCGCGTCGCGCGGGCACAGCTTCTCGCACGGCAGGCCGTCCTGGCCCACGGCGCTCGTGATCTTGAAATAGGCCGGGCACACGTAGCAGCGCCCGCACTGCTTGAAGTGGTTGACCGCGCGGACCGCCGACAGCCCCAGCACGCACTCGGAAGCGCAGCGTTCGCAGACCCCGACGCCGACCGCGCCGAGTTTCGAGTCCAGACAGCGCGTGGCGTCGATCGTCCAGGCGTAGGTCACGTCCGCCTTGAGCCAGAGCAGCCCGGTGATCCCGCCGAGGCCCGCGAGCGCGGCTCCGCGCGCCGCGTGCCCCAGCAGCTCGCGCCGGCTGTGCTCCTGGCTCACGCGGCCTCCGCAGGAACGTGCGAGAACACGCAGACCTCGAGCCGCACCGTGTCGGCAACGTAGATGCGGCCCTGCGCGTCGACCGCCACGTCCATGTTCCGGCAGCCCGCGTCGAACGCCGAGTCGGCCACCACGGTGACCAGCGCGCCCGCGGGGTCGTAGACCTTGACCCGCGGCCCCGCCTTCTCGCTCACGATCACGCGGCCTCGCGCGTCCAGCGCCACGTTGGTCGGGTTGCAGCAGCCCCCGAAGCCCGCCGGGTGGCGGCCGTCGAAGCGGCCGAACTGTGAGACGAGCGAGCCGTCCGCGGTGTAACGCTCGACGCGGTGCATCCCCGGGTTCGCCGCGTGCAACTCTCCTGCGGCGCTCACCGCGAAGTCCACGACGCCGTTCGGGACGTCGAAGCCGCCCTTCCGGTGGCGGTCGCCGATGTCGTTCAGGAAGCGGCGCCCGGCGTCGTAGCGGCGGATGCAGCGGGCCATGGCGTCGCCCAGGAACACGTCCCCCTTCGCGAAGCCGATCGAGGTCACCCGGCCGACGCGCGGCGGATCGCGGAACGTCGAGACGAGGCCCCGCTCCGCGTCGAAGATCTCGACCTGCTTCCACTCGCCGACCCAGGCCCGGCCCTCGCCGTCGACGGCGACACACTCGCCGGGACGGGACGTGGGCCACTGCGCGACGAGGTCTCCGTCCGCACCGAACACCGCGAGCGCGGAGTCGCCCACCGCGTAGACGCGCCCGCCGCCCACTGCCACGCCTCGCAGCGCCTCGCGGAAATGCCCGGCCGCGGCGCCCCTGCCCCCGATGCGGCGGATCAGCTGGTATTCCATCCGCGCCACCTCCCTCGCGTCAGCGGCCCTTCAGGTCGAGGCAGACCATCCGGCCGAGGTCGCGGATCACGAGCTTGCCGTCCGACAGCGCGAGCGGCGCCCAGACGTCGGGGCCGCTCAGGACCGGGGCACTCGCCAGCTCCTTGTACTCGCGCGTGCTCGCCTCCAGCAGCCGCAGCACGCCGGTCTTGCCCTCCAGGATCAGGAACATGCCGTCGGCCAGCATGAAGGAGCCGAGCTCGAAGGACGCGCGGCCCTCGCTCGTCCAGACCTGCTTGCCGTCGAGGTCCACGCAGGTGAAGAGCCCGCGCTTCTTCTTCCCGACCGCGAACAGGTGCTTCTGGAAGACGATCGGAGTCTGGACCTCGGAGTTCCACTCCTCGGGCGCGTGCACGAACGTCCGCTCGGTCGTGAAGCCCTGCGCGGACCTCCTGACCCGGAACATCGCGCCGCCCGAGTCGTAGGGGCCGGTCACGTAGACCCGCTCGGCGTCGACGACCAGGGGCGAGGGCGGCACCGCCAGGTTGAACTTGAACGGGAAGTGCCAGAGCCGCCTGCCGTCGGCCGCCGCCACGCCGACAGTGCCCTCGAGCACGTTGACGAGGTACTGATCGACGCCGCCCAGCTTCGCCGGCATCAAAGAGGAGTGCGACAGCAGCCAGCCGTCGGGGTTCGGCGTCCGCCACAGCTCTCTTCCGCTCGCCTTGTCGAGTGCGACGACCAGCGCCGACTTGCCCATCGGGGCGACCAGGAGGCGGTCCTTCTCGATGAGCGGGTTCTGCCCGTTGTACCAGGGCGGGATCTGGCTGCCGTAGACCTGCACGAGGTCCTTGCGCCAGAGCTCGCGGCCCGTTCCGGCGTCGAGGGCGTGGAGGACCGCTTTCGGATCGAGCGAGAAGACGAAGCGGCCGTCGGTGGCGGGCACCGTGCGGGTGATCGCGTGGTTCGGGCGGATGCGCCGGCTCTCCCTGAAGCGCCAGAGCTCCTTGCCGTCGGCGAGCGTCAGGCAGCGGACGAGGTAGTCGCCGGCCGTCTCGTCGTAGTCGTCGAAGTAGACGCGGCCGCCGGCGATCGCGGCAGCGGCGTAGCCCGGGCCCGCCTTCGTCGACCAGAGGACTCTGGGCCCGCCCGGAGGCCAGGCGTGAA
This sequence comes from uncultured Acidobacteriota bacterium, assembly GCA_963740655.1. Lineage (GTDB taxonomy): Bacteria > Acidobacteriota > Vicinamibacteria > Fen-336 > Fen-336 > DATBSL01. The sequence continues at coordinate 328,280 of CAVUFF010000002.1, read as the reverse complement.
GCAGCCCGGTCTCGGCGGAGACGCCGTCCCGGCTCGGGCCGCGGAACTGCGGCCAGTCGGCAGCCGAGGCAGGGGCCGAAAGCGCGCCGATCGCCGCGAGCGCAAACCAGCGGCGCCCTCTCCGCCGTCTCGTCCCGAGAGCGTGGGCACGTCTGTCACGCACGATCGGCTGCCACCATCGTCGAAGCTCCGCTCGGCTCGAAGGTGCCACACCGGTCGAGCGGTTTGGAATGGATCGACTGATTCAGGCGGCTTGCGCGACCGCCGGACCGGCCGGCCGGCCGACGCGCCCCGGCCCGTCAGCTCGCGGGCTCGGTGCGCAGCGGGCCGCGCCAGCCGACCGCCCTGCCCTGGAGCGCGGCGAGCAGCGCGCGCACCAGCACGACGTACATCAGCTGGCGGTAGTAGAAGCGCTGGAACAGGAATGACGCGAGCAGCGTCCATTCCTCGTCCTTCTCGAGCGCGAAGGCCAGCACGCCGGTCACGAAGTCGATCGCCAGGAACGCCAGGAAGAAGACCGCGGCACGGGCGACGTCGTTCGTGGTCCACAGCTCCGGCACGTGCGTCACCGAGAGCTGCGACAAGCCGAAGAGCGCGAGCGAGCCGAAGAACAAGAGGTCGATGAGAGGCGAGAAGATCGGCAGCAGGATCTGGAACACCAGCACGTTCGGCAGCGCCACCAGCCCGAGCGTGCCGTAGCGCGGCCGCAGCACGGTGTCGCGGTGCTTGTAGACCGCCTGCAGCGTGCCGAAGGTCCAGCGGAAGCGCTGCGCCACGAGCCCCTTCGCGTCCACGGGCGCCTGGGTCCAGCCGAGCGCGTGGTCGTCGTAGCGGATGCGCCAGCCCCGCCGCCGCACCGCGATCGTGAGGTCGGCGTCCTCGGCCACGGTGTCCGGCGTGAGGCCGCCGATCTCGCGCAGCACCGCGGCGCGCCAGGATCCGAGCGCGCCCGGCACGACCGTGATGCAGTTGAGCAGGTCGAAGGCGCGCTTCTCCAGGTTCTGGCTGGTGACGTACTCGAGCGCCTGCCAGCGGGTGATCCAGCGGTCGCGGTTGGCGACCTTGACGTTGCCGGCGACGGCGCCCACCTCGGGGTCGGCGAAGTGCGCGACCAGCAGGCGGATCGCGTCCGGCTCGACCGCCGTGTCGCCGTCGATCGTGACCACGATCTCGCCGCTCGCCTCGGCGAGCGCGCGGTTGAGCGCGGCCGCCTTGCCGCGGTTCGGCTGCCGCAGCACGCGCAGCCGCGCGTCGCCGGCTCCGGCGGCGCTCGCCCGCTCGGCGGTCGCGTCCGACGAGCCGTCGTCCACCACGATCACCTCGAGCGCCGGGTGGTCGCTCGCGAGCGCGGAGCGCACCGTCTCTGCGATCGCCTGCTCCTCGTCGTGCGCGGGGATCAGCACGCTCACGAGCGGGATCGCAGAGGCCGGCTGCGGCCTCCGCCGCAGCAGCTTCTCGGCCACGGCCAAGAGGCCGATCACGATGGCGCGCCCGCTCACGAGCAGGATCCCGGCGATGAACACCGAGGCGACACCGAGCCGGGCCCAGTGGTAGAGGTCGAACACCAGCCGGTCGACGCGCGCCGCCCAGCGCTCGGAGGGCGTGAGCGGGGGCATGGTCGCCTCGCGGGACTGGCCGAGCAGCCGCGAGACCGGCACGATCGCGAAGCCCTCGGCCTTCAGCCCGTCCAGGATCGCGGGCAGCGCCTGCACGGTCGCGCTGCGGTCGCCGCCGCCGTCGTGCAGCAGCACCACGTTGCCCGTGCCGCGGCGGGCCGCCTCGAGCACGCGGCGCGCGATCTCCTCGGGCGTGGGCGGCGCGCCGCCGCCGGGCTCGCCCCAGTCGTGCGGGTCGATGCGCGCGCCGACGATCACGTAGCCGAGCGACTGCGGGACCGGCAGCAGCTCCACCTCCTCGGCGGTCTCCGGCTGGTGGTCGATGCCGTACGGCGGACGGAAGAGCAGCGTGCGCGCGCCGACCAGGCTCTCGAACAGGCGCGCCGTCAGGTTCAGCTCCACCAGCAGCTGGGCGTGGCTGATGCGGTCGAAGTGCGGGTGCGTGTAGCTGTGGTTCCCGAGCTCGTGCCCCTCGTCGTACTCGCGCTGCACGAGCGCGGGGTCGGCGTTGGCCGCGAGCCCGGTCACGAAGAACGTGGCCGGCACCTGCCGCGACTTGAGCACGTCGAGGATCTGCGGCGTGTAGCGCGGGTCGGGCCCGTCGTCGAAGCTCAGCACGATCTGCTTGGGTTGCGCGCCGATCTGGTCGATCTCCCAGGGGCGCGGCAGGCTGGCATAGCTCTGCCCGACGATCAGTCCGTTCGCGGGGTCGCGCCGCACCTCGCGGCGGCCCGGCTCGGGGGTCGAGAGGATCCTCCAGATGTCGCCGTTGCCCTCGAGCACCAGGTCGTAGCCGGGTGGCACCACCGCCAGCTTTTCGGGGTCCACGGCGGCGGCGCTCTTCTCTCCCCAGAACCGCCACAGCGACGGGTCCTCGCTGCCCAGGCGCCAGAGCGCGGTCCCGCGCACGCCCGTGGCATCGGTGGCGCAGAGCTGGTTGTACGCGGTGACGGCGTCCGCGATCCACACCTGGTGCGTGCGGCCGTGCTCGTCGCCGTAGGAGAAGCGCGGGTTCATCGAGTCGGCGTCGAAGTCGACCGTGGCCCCCGACTCGCGCGCCGTCACCATCGCCTCCTGGAAGCTCGCGGCCTGCGCGAGCGCTTCGCCGGCCGCGCGGCGGCCCTCGGTCCAGTCGTAGGCGTAGCCCGCGATCGCCACGATCAGCTTCTCGCGCGGCACGAGTGCGAGCGTCGACTCCAGGTTCCGCACGAACCAGTCCTGCGCCGCGATCGGGCCGGGCGGCGAGGTGAGCCAGTGCTGGTCGTAGTCCATGAGCACGACGGCGTCGGCGTCCCTGGCGATTCCCGCGTAGTCGTAGGCCGGGTCCGCCGCGGGCAGCGCCACGAGCAGCTGCGCCGAGGAGCGATGGAGCGCCGCCGCCAGCTCGGAGACGAAGCGTGTGAAGTCCGCCTGCCGCGCCCCCGGCACCTCCTCGAAGTCCAGCACCAGCCCGGGGCGGTGCGAGCCGGCGACGTGCGCCACGAGCTGCGCCACCGCCTCGGCGCGCGCCGAGGCGCTCGCCAGCATGGCACCGAGCTCGGCCGCGAACCAGGCGGTGCCGTCGCTGTTGTTGACGAGCGGCATCACCGCGAGGTCCGTCGCCGACGCGCGCAGCCACTCCTCGAGCCGCGCGTCGTGCTCCACCGCCACCCGCCCGTCCGCGCTCGTGATGTGGAGCGACTCCGGCACCAGCAGGTCGATGTCGGCCACGTGCTGGCGCAGCGACGCGTAGCTCGCCGGGTCCCACGACACGTAGAAGGCGGCGCGCAGCGGCGCGCCGCTCGCAGCGCTCGAGCGCACCGGCAGCACCGCGCGCCGGCGCGCCGGGCGCTTCTTGACCGGCTGCGAGCGGCTGCGCTCGTGCACGGCGTGAAGCGCGGGGCGCGACTCGGGCAGCATCAGGCGCGGCAGGTCCGGGCGGCGCGCGACGTTCACCAGGAACATGAGCAGCACGACGCTCAGCAGCGCGCTCATCAGCTCCCCGGCACGGCGGGTGCGGCGCCAGCGGACGCGCCGCTCGTCCAGGAAGACCGGCTTGTGCGGATCCACGCGAATGGCCCAAGCTACGGGACGATGCCGGGGCTGTCAATGAGCCGCGGGCGGCTCCTCGCCGCCTCGGCGCTCGTCGTGGGGCTCGGCTTCCGGCTGTGGCTCGTCGCGAGCTTTCCCTACGAGGCGGGGGACACGCCGCTCTACGAGGCGCTCGCGAAGAACCTGCTCGAGCACCGCGCCTACGCGCTCGAGGTGGACGACAAGCTCCTGCCGGTGAACGTGCGGATGCCCGGCTACCCGGCGTTCCTGGCGGCGAGCCACGCGCTCTTCGGGCCCGGCTTCGGGCCCGTGCGCGCGGTCCAGGCGATCGTCGACACGCTCACCGGCCTCCTCGCCGGGGCCGCGGCCGCCCTGCTCGCGGCCCCCGAGCGGCGCCGGCGCGCGTTCCTCGCCGGCCTCTGGCTCGCCGCGCTCTGCCCGTTCACGGCGAACTACGCCGCCGCCGTCCTGGCCGAAACGGTCGGCGGCTTCTGGACGGCCGCCTGCTTCGCGCTCCTGCTCTACGGCGTCGCGAGGCAAACCGGCGTGCTCGCTCCGGGCCCGGCGGCGGGGGCGTTGACGCTCGCGGGCGTGTGCGCGGGACTCGGCTGCTACTTCCGTCCCGAGACGCCGCTCGTGCTGATGGCGGCCGCGATCGCGCTGGCTGCGCTGTGGTGGCGCCCGCGCGACTGGCCGCGGCTCGTGCGCACCGGCCTCTGGCTGGGCCTGGGGCTCGCGATGGCGCTCGCGCCCTGGGGGGTCCGCAACCTGCGCGTGCTGCACGCGCTCCAGGTGCTGCCTCCGCCCGAGGCGAACCTGCCCGACGAGATGGCGCCGCTCGGCTTCAACGCGTGGACCAACACCTGGCTCACGACGAACCAGCAGATCTACGACTTCTCCTTCAAGATCGAGGACGAGCCGCTCGAGCTGGAGGCGCTGCCACCCTCCGCCTACGACGGCCCCGGGGAGCGGCGCGAGGTGGCGCGGCTCTTCGCAATGCACAACGAGGACTTCACGCTCACGCCCGAGCTCGACCAGGGCTTCGCGCGCCTCGCGCGCGAAAGAACCGCGCGCGACCCGCTCCGCACGTACCTGCGGGTGCCGCTCGCGCGGGCCGTGACGATGTGGGTGAGCCCGCGGCTCGAGCTCCTGCCGTTCTCGGGAGAGGTGCTGCCGATCGCCGAGGCCTTCGAGGACGACCCCCGCGACTTCAGCGTCTCGATCGCCCTCTTCGTGCTCGACCTCGCCTACGTCGCGCTCGCGATCGTGGGCCTCTTCCGCGTCTCGTGGCGCGCCGGAGGCGGGATGGTGGTCGTCTACCTGCTGCTGCGCACCGCGCTCGTCACGCGCCTGCCGGCGCCCGAGCCGCGCTACGTCGTGATCGCGTTTCCGCTCCTGGCCGCCCTCGCGGCCCAGCTCTGGGCGGTCGCCGTCGCCCGCCGGTTCGAAGAGCGGCCCGCTCTCCTGAGCCGGCCTCGGCGCGGATTCCATCAGGCCGGGGGCTTGAGAATCACGCCCTCGTTGCGCTTGCCGTTCATCAGCACCAGCAGCGGCCGCTCGAGGCGAATGTGCCGGACGTGGGCGGCATTCGACGCCGGCGGCTGCGCGTCGAGCCACCCCCAGTCGACGACACCGTCCCCCGCCTCGGGGTTGACGGTGAAGTAGCCGACGTTGAACGAGGTGAGGTTCTGGAAGAAGTGCGTGCCCTGCGACGGTGTCACCGCGAGGTCGCGCAGCCCCGCCTCGACGATCACCTGCGCCCCGGAGACCTGGTCCCAGGTCACCGGGATCCCTAGCCACGGATCGCGCGAGCCCCAGCGCCCCACCCCCACGAGCGCGAAGGGCGTGCGCGAAGCGACGAGCGCGGCGTTCAGCCGTCCGACCTCCGCCGCCGCTTCGCGGCTCCGGGCTCGCTCGAAGCGCTGGAAATCGACGACCACCAGGTCCTGGATCCCTTCGAGCCGCCCGTTGCCGAGCACGCGCTGGCTCCGGCACAGCACCGTCTCGGGAGCCACTTCCCCGATCTCGAGCGTCTCGGTCTCGCGCATCAGGGCGAGCGGCCGCATCTGCACGAACCCGAACTCGCGCCGGTCTTCTGCCGACCGGCGCCAGGCTCACGGCAAACTCGATCTCGACCGGCGTGCCCATCCCGCGCTCGCCCGCCTGCATCAGCGTCGCGACGAGCGTCGGGAAGCGGAAACAAGCCGTGCTTGAGGATCCCCGCGAAGGTCACGAGCCGCGGTCCGGGCGCGCGCGAGGCCGTCGTAGATCGCCTCGTTCTCGGCCGAGTAGGTCGAGGCCACCGCCCCGAGCGTGCCGTCGGCTTCGGCTGCCTCGAGCCCGAAGCTCTCCTCGCGCATGGCTCGCCTCGTCGCCGGAGCCGTCGAGCGGAAGCGCCCAGAACTCGCGCTGCGTCGTCTCCAGGGCATGGTCGAGCGCCGAGAGCTGCTGGACGTGGCGGGGATGGCGCGGACAGAAGCGCAGGCACGCGGCGCCCTCGACCACCGCCCGACCCATCCCGAGCGCCACCGCCACGATGCCCGTCGTCGGCCGCCATCGGCGGCGCCGGGTAGAAGTTGCGCGAGCGCGCGACCCCGGCGAAGTCGGGGTAGAAGCGCGGCCCGTGCGCGGCGCCCACGATCCGCTGCAGGATCACCGCCATCTTCTCCTCTTCGAGCCGGTACGCCGTCGCCTTCAGGTAGGCCTTGGCGTGACGCGAGAAGGTGGAGGCGTAGACGCGCTTGATCGCGGCGAGCGCGTGGCCGATGCGCTCGTCCAGCCTCGGCGCGTTGTTGGCGAGCATCAGCGTGTCGTAGACGCCCGTGAACGGCTGGTGCTGCGAGTCCTCGAGCAGGCTCGACGAGCGGACGGCGAGCGGCCAGCGCGCCCGCTCCAGGAAGGCGGCCACGTCACGCCTCGCCTCCTCGGGGAAGCGCGCCGCCTGGAAGCGCTCCAGGATCTGGCCGTCGTCCTCGCACTCGATAGCGAAGTGCCTGAGCTCGTTGTCGTCGAGGAAGCGGTCGAAGACGTCGGTCGCCAGCACGGCCGTGACCGGCACGGCGATCTCGACGCCGGCGAAGCGGTCTCGCAGCCCCTGCTCCGCGAGCAGCCGCCGCACGAACGCGAGGCCGCGGGCCTTGCCGCCCAGCGATCCCCCGCCCATCCGGTAGAAGTCGCTCGACAGGTCGAACGAGGCGCGGTCGAAGTCGCTGACGAGCGTCCGGCTCTGGTCACGCCGGTAGTCGGCGATCGAGCGGATCAGGCTCTGGCGCAGGCCCTGTGGGCTCCCGTAGTCCGCGAGCCGACGCGGTCGCAGCTCGTGTGCGAGCGCGAACTCGGTGCGCGCCTTGAGCCAGCGCGAGAAGTGGTTGCGCTCGGCGTGGTGCACCATCGACTCCTCCGGCACCGATCCGAGCGCCTGCTCGAGCTGGCGCAGGTCGGCGGCGCGTCCCGCCTCGCTGCCGTCGGGCCGTCGGAACACGAAGTCCCCGAAGCCGAAGTCGGAGAGCATGACCTCGCGCAGGTCCTGGAGCAGGAGCGGCGAGCCCTTGAGCAGGAAATTCGCGCCCACGCTCCTCGCGAGCGCCTCGTTCTCCGGCCGTGAGGAGTGCAGGATGATCGGGACGTCCGGGTAGGCGGCCCGCGACCTGGCGCGCGAAGTCCGCGCCGGCGCTCCTGTACTTGGCCCCGCCGCGCGGGAACTCGACGTCCGAGATGATCCCGAGCACGTCCTCGGCGTATCCTCGAAGGCCGCCTCCGCCTCTTCCCAGCGGTGCACAACAGGATCTTCGGCCGCGCCCGCATCCTCAGGATCTTCTGCGACAGGTTGAGACCCTCGGTGATCACGCGCTGGGAGTGGTGGAGCAGCTCGGTGTACATGACCGGCAGGAACGACGAGTAGTAGCGGACGTTGTCCTCGACCAGCAGGATCATCTGCACGCCGCACCGACCCGGGTGTCGTGCGGCGCGTTGAGCCGATCCTCGACCGACTTGACGATCGCCCACCAGGATGCGGGAGTCCCCCTGCCAGAGGAACGTCCACTCGATGCCGCGACGTCGCTCGCGCCTCCGGAACTCCTTGACGCTCGCGCGCGTCCCACGCCAGCAGCACGACGGGCACGTCGAGGCCCTCGCTCGCGCCCGCGCCGGGCGAGCTCGGCGGCGTCCATGTCGGCGAGATGCGGGGTGGTCAGGATCAGCTTGACCGTGCCGCTCGTGGGCGATCCGCAGCGCGTCGTCGCCCGCGGAGACGCGCGTGAGCGCCGGAGCGTAGTGCAGGTCGAGGTTGCGGAACTCGCCGAGCAGCCGCTCCGAGAGCTCGCCGATCTCCTCGAGGATGAACGTGTCGTAGGGCGCTCGAGACCAGCAGGATGTCCATGATGCGGTGGCGCATCAGGTCCTGGTACTCGTGGGAGCGCCGGCGGCTGGGGGCTCCCGTCGCTCGCGCCTCATCGGGGGCCTACACGGCGCGCCGACCCCGAGAAGCCGGCGACGGCCGGCGCCCGCCCTCCCCGCGGAGACGATGGCGTTGTCGAGTCCCAGTCGGGGACTCGTGCTAGTCCCCGCGCCACGGCATGCGGTTTCCGGGCGGAGCTCCGGGGAGCGCCGCCCCGCGCCCCCTGTCTTACACCACGCCCTGGTCCATCATCGCGTCGGCGACCTTGAGGAAGCCGGCGATGTTGGCGCCGTTGACGTAGTGCCCGGCGTGCCGAACCGCTCGGCGGTCTCGAAGCAGGCCTGTGTGGATGCTGCGCATGATGCGGTGGAGGCGCTTGTCCACCTCCTCGCGGTCCACGACAGTCCGCATGCTGTTCTGCGACATCTCGAGGCCGGAGGTGGCCACGCCGCCGGCATTGGCGGCCTTGCCCGGCCCGTAGAGGATCTTCGCGTCCAGGAAGCGGTTGACCGCGTCGATCGTGCTCGGCATGTTCGCGCCCTCGGCGACGACGTAGACGCCGTTCTGCGGAGCAGGTTGTCGGCGTCCTTGGCGTTGATCTCGTTCTGCGTCGCGCTCGGGAACGCGCAGTCGGCCTTGTGGTTCCAGAGCGGGTTGTGGTCGAGCTTCGCGTCGACCGGCACGTAGACTCGCGGTCTTGAACTTGTCCGCGTACTCCTTGATGCGCCCGCGGCGCACGTTCTTGAGCTCCATGGCGAAGCTTCAGCTTCTCGCGGTCGATGCCGGCCTCGTCGTAGACGTAGCCCGAGGAGTCGGACAGCGTCACCACCTTGCCGCCGAGGTCGAGGATCTTCTCGACCGTGTACTGGGCGACGTTGCCGCTTCCCGGAGACCAGGCAGGTCTTGCCCGCGAGCGTCTCCTTGCGCGTGGCGAGCATCTCCTGCGCGAAGTAGACGCAGCCGTAGCCGGTCGCCTCCGGGCGGATCAGCGAGCCGCCCCAGTTGAGCCCCTTGCCGGTCAGGACGCCGGTGAACTCGTTGCGCAGCTTCTTGTACATCCCGAACAGGTAACCGATCTCGCGCCCGCCCACGCCGATGTCGCCGGCCGGGACGTCGGTGTCCGGCCCGATGTGGCGGAACAGCTCCGCCATGAAGCTCTGGCAGAAGCGCATGACCTCGTTGTCGCTCTTGCCCTTGGGGTCGAAGTCGCTGCCGCCCTTGCCGCCGCCCATCGGCAGCGTGGTGAGCGAGTTCTTGAACACCTGCTCGAAGGCGAGGAACTTCAGGATCCCCAGGTTAACGGAGGGATGGAAGCGCAGCCCGCCCTTGTAAGGGCCGATCGCGCTGTTCATCTCGATCCGGAAGCCGCGGTTGACCTGCACCTTGCCCTGGTCGTCGACCCAGGGCACGCGGAACATGATCACCCGCTCCGGCTCGACGATCCGTTCCAGAACCTTCGCTTGCCGATACTCGGGGTGCCGCTCAAGCACGAGCGCGAGCGAATCCACGACCTCCTGGACAGCCTGGTGGAACTCGGGCTCGGCCGGGTTCTTGGCCTTGATGTCCGCCATTAGCTGCGAGACGTACTCACGCTCATGCATGGTGGGAATCCTCTTGTTTCGCGGCCGTGGGGCGAAGGGCACGCCGGCCGAGCGGACCACGGCCCGGCTGCCCCGATGGATACGGGCGGACGGGGAGCGCACCGCATGATCCGTCGGCACTAGCACTCCGGAAGCCCACAGCATGAGCCCGAGGATCCGGTGCCTGCTGATCTTCCACCCGGAGCGATGCCGTCCGTAGCATCGAAGCGTAGGCCTGCAGCATGGCGATCAAGGGCGTGAACGCATTCGAGATGGCGCAGAAGCAATTCGACAAGGTGGCGGCGATCCTGGACCTCGATCCCGCGACACGGGAGCTCTTGCGGTGGCCGCTGCGCGAGTACAGCTTCGCGATCCCGGTGCGGATGGACGACGGGCACGTCAGGGTGTTCCGCGGCTTCCGCGTCCAGCACAACGACGCCCGCGGCCCCGCGAAGGGCGGCATCCGCTTCCACCCCCAGGAGACGCTCGACACCGTCCGCGCCCTCGCGACCTGGATGACCTGGAAGTGCGCGGTGGTGGACATCCCGCTGGGCGGCGGCAAGGGCGGCGTCGTCTGCGACCCCCACCACCTCTCGCAGCGCGAGCAGGAGCAGATCTGCCGCGGCTGGGTGCGCCAGCTCGCGCGCAACGTCGGCCCGGTGGCCGACGTGCCCGCCCCCGACGTCATGACCTCCGGCCAGCACATGCTGTGGATGCTGGACGAGTTCGAGACGATTCACGGCGGCCACTACCCCGGCTTCATCACCGGCAAGCCCGTGGGCATGGGCGGTTCCGAAGGTCGCACCGAGGCGACCGGCTACGGCGTCGTGTTCACGATCCGCGAGGCGCTCCAGGAGCTGGGGCTGGACGTCAAGGCGACGCGCGCCAGTGTTCAAGGCTTCGGCAACGTCGCCCAGTACGCGATCCGGCTCTACACGCAGATCGGCGGCACGGTCACCTGCGTGGCGTGCTGGGACGAGGCCGACCAGCTGGCGTACTCGTTCCGCCGCGACTCCGGCGTCGATGCGGACCAGCTGGTCGCGATCGCCGACCGCTTCGGCGGGATCGACAAGGCGAAGGCGAAGCAGCTGGGCTACGAGATCCTGCCCGGCGACGCCTGGATCGAGCAGCCGGTCGAGATCCTGATCCCCGCGGCGATCGAGAACCAGCTGCGCGCGGACAATGCCCCGAAGGTCCACGCGAGCGTGAAGCTCCTCGCGGAAGGCGCCAACGGGCCTACGACGCCGGAGGCCGACCAGGTCCTCCAGCAAAAGGGCGTCTTCGTCATCCCGGACTTCCTCGCCAACGCGGGCGGCGTCACCTGCAGCTACTTCGAGCAGGTCCAGAGCAACATGAACTTCTTCTGGGAGAAGGACGAAGTGCTGGCCCGCCTCGACACCAAGATGACCGCCGCATTCCACGCGGTCTCGGAGCTTGGGAGGAAGAGAAAGCTCCTCATGCGCGACGCGGCCTACGTGATCGCGATCAACCGGGTGGCACAGGCCTGCCGCGACCGCGGCTGGGTGTGATCCCCGAAGCCCCGCACGTTCCTCCCTTCGGTCGAAAGCTCTTCGACCCGGAGCGCCGGATCAGCCGGATCGGAACGGGCTCGCTCGGAGGCAAGGCGCGCGGTCTCGTCGCCGCCGCCCGCGTCCTGAACGAGCGGCGGGCGGATCTCGCGCTCGAGGGCGTCGCTCTCGACGTCCCCGCCCTCTGCGTTCTCGCGAGCTCCGTCTTCGACAGCTTCCTCGACCGCAACGGCCTGCGTGAGATGCTGGCGGACGAGCCCTCCGACCAGGCGGTGGCGCTCGCCTTCCAGCGCGCGACGCTGCCTGCGGAGTGGCTGGGGGATCTCCGCTCGGTCGCCGACGACGCTCGCGTGCCGCTCGCCTGCCGCTCGTCGAGCGCGCTCGAGGACGCGCTCGGGCGGCCGTTCGCCGGCGTCTACGGGACCAAGATGATCCCCGGCAACCAGCCCGACGTGGCCGGGCGCTTCAAGAGCCTGACGGACGCGGTGAAGTTCGTGTTCGCCTCGACGTTCTTCCAGGAGGCGCGAGCCTACCGGCGCGCCGCCGGGGAGCTGCCCGAGCCGGAGAAGATGGGCGTCGTCGTGCAGGAGGTCGTCGGCCGCAAGCACGGCGAGCGCTTCTACCCCGACATCTCCGGCGTGGCACGCTCCTGGAACTTCTACCCCATGGGGCCCGCCGAGCCGCGCGAGGGTGTCGTGGAACTCGCCGTCGGCCTCGGCAAGACGATCGTGGACGGGGGCGCCTGCTGGTCGTTCTCCCCCGCCCACCCCAAGCTGCCGCCTCCGGTGGGATCGGTGCGCGAGCTCATCGGGGCTACGCAATCGCGATTCTGGGCGGTCAACGTCGGCCCGCCGCCGCCGTACGACCCGATGGCGGAGACGGAGTTCCTGATTGAGCGCGGACTCGCCGACGCCGAGGCGGACGGAACGCTCCGCCACGCGGCCTCGACCTACGACGCCGGGTCCGACCGGCTCGTACCCGGCATGGGGCGGCTCGGACCGCGCGTCCTCGACTTCGCCCCGATCCTGGTCTGGGACGAGCTGCCGCTGGTCCCGGGGCTGCGACGGCTGCTCGCCGTGTGCGAGGAGGAGCTCGCGGCGCCGGTCGAGATCGAGTTCGCGCTGTCCATCCCGCCAGGCCGGCCGGCCCGGCTCGGCTTCCTGCAGGTCCGACCGCTGGTCGTCTCGGGGGAGGCGGTCCGAGGTCGAGGAGGACGAGCTCGCGGCGCCGGCAACGGTCGTGGCCTCGACGGCTGCGCTCGGCAACGGCCGGCACGAGGTACGGGACGTCGTGTACGTCGAGCCCGGGAGCTTCGAGCCGCGCCTCACGCCACAGATCGCCGGCGAGATCCAGACCGTCAATCGCAGCCTGCTGGATGCCGGTCGCCCGTACCTGCTGATCGGCTTCGGACGCTGGGGCTCGACCGATCCCTGGCTCGGCATCCCGGTGCGCTGGGACCAGATCTCGGGAGCGCGCGGGATCGTGGAAGCGACGCTGCCCCAGATGAACCCCGAGCCGAGCCAGGGCTCGCACTTCTTCCACAACCTCTCCAGCTTCTCGGTCCTTTATTACACGGTGCCGCTCCGGGGCACGCGGGGCATAGACTGGGACTGGCTGGCCAGCCAGGAGCTCGTGGCCCGAACCGACCACGTCCGGCACGTACGCACGCGAGCGGCCCTCGTCCTGCGCGTGGACGGACGCTCCCGACGAGGAGTGGCCTGCCGATGAGCCCCCCCGACAAGCCGCTCGACCGGATCCTCCACGACCTCCAGGAGCGCGCGAAGGAGCTCAACTGCCTGTACCGCGTGGACGAGCTGCTCGGGCGCGAGGGCACGCCCGTCGACGAGATCCTGGGCGAGCTCGTGCGCACGCTGCCGGCCGGCTGGCAGTTCCCCGACGTGTGCGTCGCCCGCATCGTGCTCGGGCAGCGCGTCTACGAGCCGCCCGGCTTCCAGCCCTCGCCCCACCGGATGGCCTCGCGGCTCGAGGCCCAGGGCGAGACCGCGGGCGAGCTCGAGGTCTACTACACGGAGGCGATGCCGCGCTCGGACGAGGGGCCGTTCCTGGCGGAGGAGCGGAAGCTCCTCGACGCAATCGCCGAGCGCATCGGCCACTTCGTGTCGCGCCGGCGCCTGCAGCGCGTCCTGGCGGCCGACGACAGCCCCGGCTCTCCGATGCCCGAGTGGTGGGTGGTGCTCGACTTCCTGCGGCAGACCGACCACGCGCTGCTCGGCCGGCTGGGGCGCAAGATGATCAACCACCTGTGCTGGAGCGGGATCGCGGAGGCCGAGCAGCTGCTGCGCTCGACCGTCCCGGCGCGCACGGCGAGCCGAGAGGACGCGCTCGACGACAACCGACCGCAGCCTCGCACCACCGGCGCCGCCGACCCGGAGACGACCGAGGCGGCGTTCCGGATCGCCGGAGCGCAGCTGCCGGAGGCCGAGGTGCTGAGCTGCGTCCACCGGTGGATCAAGGAGGACAAGTCCACCTTCCTCAAGAACGCGCTCGAGCGCATGGACACGCCGCTTGCCGAGCTGGCCGACGCGCTGCAGCGCTTCCGCCACGGCGGGGTCGAGGAGCAGGAGCTCTCGAGCGCCACCCAGACGGGCCTGCGCGCGGCGCTCGTGCGGCGCTTCCTCACCGACCAGCTCGAGTTCGTGAACATCGCCAAGGAATACCTGACCGTGGCCGACTTCCACGAGCTGTGCCAGCGCATCGTCTACCCGCCGCGCAGCCACGGGCGCCTCGGGGGCAAGGCCGCGGGCCTGTTCCTGGCCTCGCGCATCGTGGCGCGCTCGCCCGAGTACAAGGACGCGCTCGGCGAGATCCGGCTGCCGCGTAGCTTCTACATCCCCTCGGACGGGATCCTCGACTTCATCCACCACAACGACCTCGAGGACGTCTACAGCCGCAAGTACGTCGACCCCGACCGCGTGCGGCTCGACTACCCCTACATCGTCCAGCTGTTCAAGAACTCGTTCTTCTCGCCGGACATCCTGCGCGGGCTGTCGGACGTGCTCGACGAGCTCGACGGCCGCCCGATCATCGTGCGCAGCTCGAGCCTGCTCGAGGACCGGCTCGGGGCGGCCTTCTCCGGGAAGTACAAGAGCCTGTTCCTCGCCAACACCGGCAGCAAGCGCGAGCGGATGGCGGCACTCACCGACGCGATCGCGGAGGTCTACGCCTCGGTCTTCAGCCCCGACCCGATCGAGTACCGGGCGCTGCGGGGCTTGCTGGACCTGCACGAGGAGATGGGAATCCTGATCCAGGAGGTGGTCGGCACGCGCGTCGGTCCGTACTGGATGCCGGCCTTTTCCGGCGTCGGCTTCTCCACCAACGAGTTCCGCTGGTCCGCCCGGATCGAGCGGGACGACGGCCTGCTTCGGATCGTGCCCGGGCTCGGCACGCGGGCGGTCGACCGCCTCGCCGACGACTACCCCGTGCTGGTGGCGCCCGGCAAGCCCGGGCTGCGCGTCAACCAGACCCCCGAGGAGGCGCGGCGCTACTCGCCCAAGAAGGCCGACGTCGTCAACCTCGAGACCGGGGTCTTCGAGACTGTCGACATGCGCGAGCTGCTCGAGCGCTTCGGTGACCAGGTGCCGCTCGTGCGCCAGATGGTCTCGATCGCGGACCAGGACCGCCTGCGCCGCCCGGTCGGGCTTGTGGACTTCTCGAAGGACGCCCTCGTGGTCACCTTCGAAGGCCTCCTCTCGGACAGCCCGTTCCTGACGCGCATGCGCACGCTGCTGCAGGTGCTGCGCGAGAAGCTCAAGACGCCGGTCGACATCGAGTTCGCCAGCGACGGGCGCTGCGTCTACTTGCTGCAGTGTCGTCCTCAGGGGGCGACCGAGGACGCCCTTCCGGCGCCGATCCCGCGCGACCTGCCGCTCGACCGGGTGCTGTTCAGCGCGCGTCGTTACGTTTCCAACGGTCGCGTTCGCGACATCAGCCATGTCGTCTACATCGAGCCCGATGCCTACGGCCGGCTCGAGCTCGACCGCATCCGGGAGATCGGCCGTGCGGTGGGACGCCTCAACCGGTTGCTGCCGAAGCGCCAGTTCGCTCTCATGGGCCCAGGGCGCTGGGGCAGCCGGGGAGACATCCGACTCGGCGTCCCCGTCACCTACGCCGACATCAGCAACGCCGCGGTGCTGATCGAGATCGCGCGCAAGAAGGGCGGCTACGTCCCCGACCTCTCCTTCGGCACGCACTTCTTCCAGGACCTGGTCGAGTCCAACATCCGGTACCTGCCGCTCTACCCCGGCGACCCCGACGTGATCTTCAACGAGGTCTTCTTCTGCAGCGCGCCGAACGCCCTGGCGAGCCTCGCCCCCGACTGCGCCTCGCTTGCCGACGTGGTTCGGGTGATCGACGTCCCCGCTGCGAGCGGCGGCCGCGTGCTCCGGCTCCTGATGAACGGCGACCTCGACGAGGCGGTGGGCCTGCTCGCGACGCCCGCCCCGGGCGGCGAGGCCACCTTGGCCAGCGAGCCGCCCGCCCCGTCGCGGCCCGAGGACCACTCACGTTGGCGGCTGCGGATGGCCCAGCGCATCGCGGCGCTCCTCGATCCCGTCCGCTTCGGCGTGAAGGCCGCGTACGTGTTCGGCTCGACCAAGAACGCCACGGCAGGTCCGGCGAGCGACATCGACCTGCTGCTCCACGTGGAGGCGCCGGATGGCCGTCGCGCGACGCTCGCCGCCTGGCTCGACGGCTGGAGCCGCGCGCTCGCCGAGATGAACGAGCTGCGCACCGGCTACCGCCGCGACGGCCTGCTCGACGTGCAATACGTCACGGACGAGGACCTGGCGCTGGGCTCGAGCTATGCGGCCAAGATCGGCGCGGTAACGGACGCCGCCCGGCCACTGGCGCTGGCGAACGCGGCGGTCGACGCCGTTGCCGCCAAGACAGACTAGCTGGTCGGGCTCAGGCGCCGCTGCGTGCGCGACGCTCACGCCGTCGAGCGCTGCCCGGTCGGGCGCCGTCTGGTGGGGCGGCGCGTGGAACGGGAACGCGGCGGACCGTGGTGGTCGGAAGCGAAGTGGGCTCGCGCCGTCAGGGGCCCGCAGTGCGAGCGCCGCCCGCGGCCGCTCCGCTGCCGCTCGCCAGGCGCTCCCGGAGCCATTCGCACCACGGGAGGGCGTGGGGCGGCAGCTTCGAGGCGGGGATCGACTCCACCGCCACGCGCGCCTCGGCGCTACGGCCTGCCAGCCCGAGCGCGAGCGCGCGCAGCAGCAGCGGCGACTGAAAGCCGTTGCCGCTCTCTCCCGCGGAAGCGAAGAAGCGCGCCGCCGACTCGTAGTCGCGGTCTGCGAGCGCGGCCGCGCCGAGGTGGAAGGCGAGCGCGGGATGCGAGCCGCCCTGCAGGTGTCGCGTGCGCGCCGTCGCCCGGAGCCGCGGCTCGCTGTCGAGCTGCAGCAGCGGAAGCGTCGTGAGCCGCGTCCGCTCCAGCACGGCCCAGAGCTCGGCGAGCGCCTCGCCGCGCCCGGCGGCCTCGTAGTCGCGATTGAAGACACCCTGCCACTCGAACCAGTCCGGCGTGCGCTCGCGCAGCGCGGGCGGCCACAGCCGCTTCACCGTCTCGCTCGCGCGGAAGCGTTCGGCGCAGGCGTCGGACGCCTGGAGCTCGCGGTACGCCGCCGCGTCCGCGGCGTCGGGCGGCCGCGGGTCGAGTCGGCCCGGCCGGTCGTCCACGAGCGGCTCCGCGCCCGCCGTCCAGCGCCCCAGCTGGGCGGCGTCGGCGATGAAGAGCGCGCCGAGCTGCTCGGGCCGCTCGATCCCGAGCTCCTGCAGGTCCGGACCGGTCTGCGGGTCGGCCCAGAGCCGCGCGAACGCCTCCTCGGCGGGAGCCGATGCGCCGCGCGTGCCCGCGAGCATCCAGTCGTAGCCCGCGCCCGACCACAGCGTGCAGTCCTCGAACACGGCGCAGAACGCGGCCACCACCGCCCGCGCGGCGCGCCGCGAGAGCTGGTTGACCGGCAGCCAGTGCGTCGCGATGCCGCCCGGCACGAGGCGGCTTCGCACGAGCTCGAAGTATTCCCGCGAGTAAAGGCCCGCGACGCCCGCCGCGAGCGGCGGCGGCGGCTCGGCGGTGACGATGTCGTAGGGCGCCCCGCCCGCGCGAAGGTAGAAGCGGCCGTCCTCCACGTGGGCCAGGAGCCTGTGGTCGTCGAGCGGGTCCGAAGCGCCGGCGCGGTCCACGAGCGGGCTCAGCGACAGGATCGAGCTCGAGATGTCCACGACGTCGACGTGCTCGAGCCGGCCGTCGCGGGAAAGCGCCTCGGCGGTGTTGCCGATGCCGTAGCTCACGAGCAGCGCTCGCTTCGACTGCGGCCGCAGCGCGAGCGGCCAGTACGCGAACAGCTTCATGTAGCGCCGCGCGTAGAACAGGCTGCTCGTCATGGAGTGGGCGTTCGTGATCAGCTGGTCGTAGACGGGCGCCCCGCCCCAGTCCGTCTGCAGCAGGATCGCCGTCTCGGTCTGGCCCTCGCGCAGCGCGACGACGTGCACGCCGTCGCCGGCCAGCGACCGCACCAGGCCGAGCACGAAGCGGCCCTGCATCAGGCCGAACGGGAACAGCACGAGCACGAGCGCGTAGAGCCCGACAGCGGCCAGGCCCCAGGGGCGCGGCAGCGCCGCCGCCCACGGAGCGAGCGCGAGCGCGGCCGCGCCGTACACGAGCGCGAGCGCGAACAACGAGCGCTCCACCCCGAGCGAGGGCAGCAGCAGCAGGCCCGCGAGCGGCGCGCCGAGCGCCGCGCCGAGGGTGTTGGCGAGCGTCAGCCAGCCCGCCGCCGCCGCGTCGCCCGTCGCTTCCTCGCGCACGGCGGTCCCGATCAGCGTGAAGAGGGCGCCGGACACGAGCGCGGCCGGCAGCATCAGCGCGAGCGAGAGCCACAGAACTCGCACGGCGGCTCCGGCCGCAGCGGGCGCGCCGGGCTCGAAGGCGCCGTAGCTCGTGACCGTCGCGATCCCGCCGAGCAGGGCCACGAACGGCAGCGCCAGCGTCGCGCCCGGGCGGCGCCGCAGCCAGCCGGCCGCCGCGAGGCCGCCGAGCGCGATCCCGGCGAGGATCGTCGCGAGCATCAGCGCGAAGGCGAGCTGCGTGCCGAAGACGAAGAGCTGCAGGAAGCGGAACCACACCACCTCGAGCGCGAGCAGCGCGCCGCCACCCAGGAAGGCGGCCGCGAGCAGCCGGCCGCGGCGCGCGCGGCTCTCTGTCGCGTCCGCCCGTGCCTCGGGCTCGGCGACGAGCGCCACGTAGCGGGCGTCGAGCGTGAACGCGACGAGCGCGCCGGCGAGCTGCAGCGCCGCGGCCACGCCCCCGCTGCGCGCCAGCCCGAGCGCGGGGACGAGCAGCGTCTCCGAGGCGAGCGCGCCCAGCACGCCGCCGAGCGTGTTCCAGCCGTAGAGCCGGCCGAGCGCCACGCCGAAGCTCTCGCCGCGCGCCGCGAGCGCGCGCGCCAAGAGCGGCAGCGACGCGCCCATCGCGGAGGCGGGCAGCAGCATCAGCAGGAAGGCCAGGCCGCCGAGCGCGAGGCGGCCGAGCCAGGGGGTCTGGCGCAGGGCCGCGAACGACGGCGCCATGGCGACGCCGAGCGACGGCAGCACGAGCACGAGCAGCAGCGACAGCGCAGCGGCTATGGACTCGAGCCCCGCGAACAGCCGCAGCGGCCGCGCCACGCGCCCGCCGAGCCGCGCGGCGAGCGCGTTCCCGAGCGCGAGCCCCGCCATGAACGCGGCCAGCACCACGCTGGACGCCCAGACGCCGTTGCCGAGCCCGAGGCCCGCCAGGCGGAACCAGAGCGACTCGAACAAGAGCGCGCCCGCGCCGGAGCAGAGGAACGCGGCGCAGAGCCCGGCGCCGAGGCCCCGCCGGCCCTGGCTCACAGCCCCAGGCGGGCCGAGGTCGCGCGCAGCGCCTTGTTCGCTTCGGTCTTGCGGCCGCCCTCGAGCCGCTCGCGCGCGGCGGCCGCGAGCGCGTCCTCGAGCTCGAGGAGCGCCGCCTGCTCTGCGGCGGCCGGACGCCCCGCGGCCAGCAGCTTGTCGCGCAGCGCCTGGGCGCCGGCCTCGCGGTCGACCTCGACCCAGGCCGCGACGGCCTCGCCGATCCCGTGCGTCGCGCCCTGCTCGAGCTGCGGCAGCAGCAGGATGCCGCCGCGGTTGACCAGGTAGTTCACGGCGCAGGTGGCCACGATCTCGCGCCGCAGCACGTGCTCGGGGAAGCGATCGTGGAAGCGCTCGCGCAGCAGCCTGGGGAAGTAGCCGTCGAGGAAGGGTTGGCCGGCCGGGCTGTCCGGGAAGTCGCTCTCGAGCAGCAGCTGGAAGGCGGACATCTTGGAGTAGCCGAGCAGCACGCACAGCAGCGGCCGCGGCAGGCCGCGCTCGCGGTGCGGGCTCGCGAGCAGCTCCTCGCGCGCGGGGACGGACTCGTCGTGCCGGTTCAGCAGCCCGGCCCCGACCATGTCGTCGACGAGGCCGACGAACTCCTCGTAGCGGCGGGCGCTGCGCAGGCCGTCGAGGCTCAGCGCCAGCGCCTGGCCCTCGTTGTCCGCGAGCACCAGCTGCGCCACGTCGTCGGTCATCTCGGCGAGGATCCGGTTGCGCTCCTCGCGCCCCTTGATCAGGCCGCGCTTGACCAGCTGGTCGAGCAGGATCTTGATGTTCACCTCGTGGTCGGAGGTGTCGACGCCGCCCGAGTTGTCGATCGCGTCGGTGTTGAGGCGCCCGCCCGTGGCCCAGTACTCGAGCCGGCCCTTCTGCGTGAAGCCGAGGTTGCCGCCCTCCCCCACCACGCGCGCGCGGAGCTCGCCGCCGTTCACGCGCACGCGGTCGTTGGCGCGGTCGCCGACCTCGGCGTGCTCCTCGCTCTCGGCCTTCACGTACGTGCCGATGCCGCCGTTGTAGAGCAGGTCGACGCGCGCCGTCAGGATCCTGCGGATCACGTCCTCGCCCGAGGGCGCCTTGGCGTCGATCTCGAGCAGCTTGCGCGCCTCGGGCGAGAGCGGAACCGACTTGGCCGAGCGGTCGTAGACGCCGCCGCCGGCGCTGAGCGTTTTGGCGTCGTAGTCGCGCCAGCTCGAGCGGGCCAGGCCGAAGAGCCGCTCGCGCTCCTTGAAGCTCGTCTCGGGGTCGGGGTCGGGGTCGATGAAGATGTTGCGGTGGTCGAAGGCGGCGACCAGCTTGATCGCGCGCGACAGCAGCACGCCGTTGCCGAACACGTCGCCCGACATGTCGCCGACGCCCGCGACCGTCACCGGCTGGGTCTGCACGTCGATCCCGATGCCGCGGAACAGGTGGCGCACGCACTCCCAGGCGCCGCGCGCGGTGATGCCCATCTTCTTGTGGTCGTAGCCGACGCTGCCGCCTGACGCGAACGCGTCGCCGAGCCAGAAGCCGTACTGCGCCGAGACGCTGTTGGCGGTGTCCGAGAGGTGGGCGGTGCCCTTGTCGGCGGCCACCACCAGGTACGGGTCGTCGCCGTCGAGCCGCACGACCTCCGGCGGGTGGAGGACCCTGCCGTCGGCGCGGTTGTCGGTCACGTCGAGCAGTCCCGAGACGAACTCGCGGTAGCGATCGATCAGGTACTCGTCGAGCGCCGGGCGGCCGGGCACCTCCCCCTTCAGCACGAAGCCGCCCTTCGACCCGACCGGCACGATCACGGCGTTCTTCACCATCTGGGTCTTCATGAGCCCGAGGATCTCGGTGCGGAAGTCGTCGTGGCGGTCGGACCAGCGGATGCCGCCGCGGGCCACCTTGCCCCCGCGCAGGTGGATCCCCTCCAGCCGGCGCGAGTGCACGTAGATCTCGAACATCGGCCGCGGCGACGGCATCGCCTCGACCTTCTTGCAGTCCACCTTGATCGAGAACACCGGCCGCTCGGGACGCTGGTAGGCGTTCGTGCGCAGCGCGGCGCTCGTCAGGTTAGCGAACGCGCGCAGCACCTCGTCCTCCGCCAGGCTGCGCACGCGGTCGAGCGCCTGCGTGAAGCCGGCGTCGGCCTCGGCGGTCGCCGCGGCGCGGTCGCCGGCGAGCGCGGGGTCGAAGCGCGCGGCGAAGGCGCGGCAGAGAGCGCCCGCCGCCGTGCTGTTGCGCACCAGCACCCCATTCACGGTCTCGGCGTTCCAGTGGGTGCGGATCTGCAGCAGGTGGTTGCGGAGCGTGCGCAGCAGCTCCGCGTCGCGCCAGCTCAGGCCCGCCGACAGGATCAGCCCGTTCAGCGGGTCGTCGGTGGCGCGCTCCTCGTCGAGCGCGCGCAGCGCGTCGACGAAGCGCCGCTCCCCTTCGCGCAGGGAGGCGATGCGCTCGGCGGGAGCCTCGATCCCGAAGCGGTACAGCAGGCAGCGCCGCCCGCTCGGCAGCGTCAGCGGGATGCGCAGCTCCTCGGTGACCGTGAGCCCGAGGTTCTGCATCGTCTTCAGGATGTCGGTGAGGTCGAGCGAGCGCACCGAGCAAAGCTGCACGGAAGCCTGCTCCGCGCCCTTCACGCTGATCCCGATCTCGAGCCGGCTCTCGAGCGCCTCGAACTGGCGCAGGTCGCCCGGCACCTGCTCGGGCGCGGTCACCTCGCGGTAGAGGCCGCTCCTCGACTCCGGCGTCACGTAGCGCTGGAACAGGCGGCGGCCCTCGCTCGCCCCGAACTCGGCCTCGAGCGCGACGGAGACGCGGTCCTCCCACGACGTCACGAGCGGCTCGGTCAGCCGGCGCGCCTCGTCCGGGTCGACGGGATGCTCGAGCTCGTTCGAGTTGAAGTACGAGATCAAGAGCGTCACCGGGCCGGAGTCGACCGACGTGGCGAACGCGACCGGGCCGAAGGCGTCCGAGAAGGCACGGCGCAGCGCGGACTCGGTCTCGTAGGAGTAGCGCAGCCGCGAGAACGCCACGTAGAGCGCCTCGTAGCCGGCGCCCTGTCGGCTCTCGACGACGATCTCCTCGTCGCCCGACACCTCGACGATGCTGCGGATCACGCGCTCGAGGTCGGAGACCCTGGCGTAGAAGAGGTCCGTCTTCGGGAAGTTGTTGAAAGTGGCGCGCGTCTCGCGCCACATGTGCGAGCTCGGCAGCGCGCCGCAGGCCGCCAGGATGCGGTCGTGCTTCTCCTTGAGCAGCGGGATGCGGTCGGCCCGCTGCGCGAAAGCGCCGCGCGCGAAGCGGCCGAGCAGCAGCGTGACGCCCGCGAGCCGGCCGTCGTCGCCCCACTCGCGCACCGTCAGGTCCTCGATCGGTTCCAGGTGGTAGATGGCGGAGGCATTGGCGCAGAAGTCCAGCTCGAGGATCTGCTGGTGCTGCGGCTGCGGTCCGAGGTGCGACTCGACGTGCTCCGACACGCCGGGGAACACCACGGGCAGCAGCGTGGGGTCGGTGAAGACGCCGGTCGCCGTCTCGTCGATCCGGGCGAGCGTTCCGTCAGGCGCGGCTGAGTACGAGACCGTGCCCATGAAGATGTAGTTGTCGTCCCGCAGCCACTCCAGAAACGTCCGCGCCGACTGCAGCTCGGCCGGGTCGCCGCGCTTGGAGCGCAGCCGCGGGACCAGCTCCCGGCACACCCGGCCCATGTCCTTGAAGTCGTCGACCGCGAGGAACACCGCCTTGAGCAGCGAGAAGACCTCGTGCTCGATCCGCCGCAGCCGCTCCTTCTCGTGGATCGGCTCGAGGTGGAACAGGCAGTAGCTCTCCTTGCTGCCTTCGTCGTGCACGTCCCCGAAGCCGACGACGCGCTCCCACTGCCGGCGCACCGTGAAGATCGGGTGGAACGCGGCGTAGACGCGCAGCCCGGCCTTCTGCAGGTAGTTCTTGAGGCTGTCGAAGATGAAGGGGCGGTCCGCGGTATGCGTGCGCAGCACCGTGGTGTCGAGCGGGATGCCCTGGCCGCCGCCGATCGCGCGCGACTCGGCCTCGGCGAGGTTGACGGCGCTCACGTGGATGCCGGGCAGGCCCTTGTAGAGCTGATGCGCCGGCGGCATTTCGCGCGCCACGAAGGAATAGTGCAGCCGCAGGATGCGGGCGGCCACGACCTCCGGCGGCATGCCGAGGCCGATGCGCCGAGGCATGCCCGGGAACAGGATGCGTGCGAGCGAGAGCACGAGGTCGCGCTCTTCGGGAGGCGCCTCGCGCCCCAGGACCTGAAGCACCTGCTCGAGGCGGGCCGAGCGCTCCTGGGCATCGTCGTGGTGCATCCCTCGCCACCTCCACGCAGTCGACGCTCGATCCTAAACTGGCGCGTCCTCGGAAGTCGAGGCCGGCCGGGCTAGAATCCAGCGCCCGGAGCTGGCGGGCCCGATGCGCTTCGAGATCTCCTATCACGGCGGCACCACGCACGAGGTCGAGCTGACCGGCAGCGTGTGCGTCGTGGGGCGCGACCCGGGCTGCGACATCGTGCTGAACGACGCCAAGTGCTCGCGCCGCCACGCCGTGGTGGAGGACTCGAGCGAGGGCCTCGCGATCCGCGATTCGGGCAGCGCGAACGGCATCTACGTGAACGGCAAGAAGGTCGAGCGCGCGCCGCTGCACCCCGGCGACACCGTGCGCATGGGCGACGTGACCCTGCGGCTGTTGCCGGAGATCGGCGAGACCGTGATCGTCGGCCCGGATGGCCTCGGCGACGCGTTCGGGGCAGGCCCCAGCCAGCTGGGCGGCGACACCGCCGAGAGGCCGGTTCTCGCCGTTCCGCCCGCGCCGCCCGTCCCCGTCGATCCGGATGCTCCGACGCCGATCGTGCCGCCGGCCGCGATCCCCGCCGAGCCGCCGCCCGCGCCGGCGCCGTCCCGATCCGCCGCGCCCGCGCCGCGAGCGGCCGCGCGCCCACGTCCGCCGAGCCGCGAGCCACGCACGATGCGACCGCCGTCGGCTCGTCCGCGGCGTCCCGCCACGGTCAGCCTGCTCGCGGGCCTCTGGGCGCTCTTCGTGCCGCTCGCCGTCGCCGGCGCGCTGCTCGCGGCGGCTCGCTACGCGCACGGTGCGGTCGGCTGGGTCGCGGCTGGCGCGGCCGCCGTGGCCCTGGCCGGGCTCGGGACGGCGATGGCGCTCGGCCTTCGCGCGCTCGCTCCCTGGGCACGCCAGCTCCAGATCGCGACCGCGGCGCTGGGGCTCCTCGTGTGTCCCTTCACTCTCGCCGCCGCCACGGTG
Source organism: uncultured Acidobacteriota bacterium (assembly GCA_963740655.1). Classification (GTDB taxonomy): domain Bacteria; phylum Acidobacteriota; class Vicinamibacteria; order Fen-336; family Fen-336; genus DATBSL01. The sequence goes on along the minus strand of CAVUFF010000002.1, from coordinate 304,006 downwards.
CTGCTCTACATGAAGCGGTCGGAGGTGAAGGCGGCCTTCGACGGTCAGCGCTCGGGCGCCGCGAGCCCGGATTCCGCCGAGCCCACGTTCGCGCTCTCTCTCGTCGGGATGCTGGTGCTCGGATTGGCGCTTTTGGCGATAGCGGCTCTCCTTTTTTGAACGGGGCGGGCGGTTCTTACAAACTTTTGAACGGGGCGGGCGGTTCTTACAAACCGCCCGATCGGCCGCTTCGGTAAAAAGTCGCAATTCCTCGCTCAATCCGCGCGACTCGAAAGCATTTTTCCGGCCTACGCAAGGGGGGCCGTCCGAGACACTCTTTCTGGCTCGCCCGTTGCAACGCCTTGCCTAAGTGAGGTGATGCGTATGAACTGCTTACGGGTCGTTCTCGCCGCCTTCTTCGTGACCGCCGCGCTGTCCATCGCTCCGGCGGCCGAGGCCGTCGTACTCAATGCCTCCGATTCGGGCTGGTACGACGAGGGCGGCTTCCACGACCCGGATAATCCGAACTGGATCGCGGGCGAGTGCAGCAACTGCGGTCTCGTCGGCGAGTATCGCGACTTCTTCGTGTTCGATCTCGCTGGCGTCGCGCCGGTGACGGGCGCGGTGCTGACGCTCTTCACTCCCACCGACGGCTTCTTCAGCCCCGACGCGACCGAGACCTTCTCCATCTTCGACGTCTCGACTCCCGTCGCCACGCTCACGAGCGGAGCCGGCGGCGCCTCGGCCTTCGGCGACCTCGGCTCCGGCCCTTCGTTTGGATCCGTCGTGATGAGCGAGGCGAGCGAGGGCGGCCTCGTGTCGATCGTCTTCAACGCGGCCGGCATCGCGGCGATCAACGACTCGCTCGGCGGGCTGTTCGCCCTCGGCGGCGCGGTGACCACGCTCGGCGGCGCGCCGGACGAGTGGGTCTTCGGCCACTCCGGCGGCGACTTCCAGGTGCGCTCGCTCGAGACCCAGGCCGCGGCGGTGCCCGAGCCGGCCAGCCTGCTGCTCCTCGGCAGCGGGCTCGGGGTGCTCCGCCTCCGCAAGCGCCGCCGCTGACGCCGCGCGCTCGCGCGCGCTCCAAGGACCGCAGACGGTCGGCTCGTACCCCGACGTGAGCACCGGTTCCTCAGCCGGCGCGCCGTCGCGCGTCAGCATTGACGCCCGCCCTAATTCCCTGTAGAAATTGAGTTTCGCCTGCAAACGGGCGGCGGAGGGACGGGGCCAGAATGACGAAAGACGAAGCGCTCAGGCTGTACCGGGACATGCTCCTCATCCGGCGCTTCGAGGAGCGCTGCGCGCAGGTCTACGTGGAGGGCAAGATCGGCGGCTTCCTCCACCTCTACATCGGCCAGGAAGCGGTCGCGGTCGGCGCGATGAGCCTGCTGCGGCCCGACGACTACTTCCTCGGCTCCTACCGCGACCACGGCTACGCGCTCGCACGCGGCACCGACCCGCGCCCGCTCATGGCGGAGCTCTTCGGCAGGACGACGGGCATCAGCCGCGGCAAGGGCGGCAGCATGCACTTCTACGACGTGCCGGGCGGCAACTTCGGCGGCGACGGCATCGTGGGCGGCCACCTGCCGATGGCCGCCGGCATGGGCTACGCGATCCGCCTGCGCAAGACCGACCAGGTCGTGGCGTGCTTCTTCGGCGACGGCGCGGTCAACGAGGGCGCGTTCCACGAGACGCTCAACGTCAGCGCGCTCTGGGGGCTGCCGGTCGTCTTCATCATCGAGAACAACCGCTACGGCATGGGCACGTCGCTCGACCGCGCGTCGTCGGTGAAGGACCTCTACCAGCGCGGCAGCGCCTACGGCATCCCGCGCCGCGACGTGGACGGGATGGACCTGCTGAGCGTGCGCGGCGCGCTCGCGGAGGCGATCGAGCGCGCGCGGCGCGAGAAGCGCCCGACGCTGCTCGAGGTCGAGACCTACCGCTACCGCGGCCACTCGATGTCGGACCCGGGCAAGTACCGCACGAAGGAGGAGGTCGAGGCGATGATGCGCCACGACCCGATCGTGCGCTTCACGAGCGTCCTCACCGAGCAGCACCGCGTGGAGCAGAGCGAGCTCGAGGCGATCGACAAGGACGTGCAGGCGCAGGTGGCAGACGCGGTGACGTTCGCCGAGACCAGCCCCTGGCCGACGCCCGAGGAGCTCTACCAGGACGTCTACGTCCGCTCGCCCTACGTGCACGCCCGCAGCGCCGACAGGGACCCCGCCTGGCGCGCATCCCGGAAGGAGGACCGCGTGCCGGAGAGCTTCGCGCCGTGGGTCCAGCCGGCCGCGCCGGCCAAGGTGGAGGGCTGAGATGCCCGTGATCACGATGCGCGACGCCCTCAACGCCGCGATGCGGGAGGAGATGCGCCGCGACCCGAGTGTGTTCCTGCTGGGCGAGGAGGTGGCCGAGTACCAGGGCGCCTACAAGATCACGCAGGGGCTGTTCCAGGAGTTCGGGGAGTGGCGGGTGCGCGACACGCCGATCGCCGAGGAGGCGATCGCCGGCGTCGCGGTCGGCGCGGCTTTCGTCGGCATGCGCCCGATCGCCGAGATGATGACGTTCAACTTCTCGCTGCTGGCGCTCGACCAGATCGTGAACCACGCCGCGAAGTACCGCTACATGTCGGGCGGCCAGATCCGCTGCCCGATGGTGATGCGCGGCCCCTCGGGCGCCGCGGCGCAGGTCGCCGCGCAGCACTCGCAGGCGTTCGAGAGCTGGTTCGCGCACATCCCGGGCCTGGTGGTGGTGATGCCGTCGACCCCGAAGGACGCCAAGGGGCTCCTGAAGAGCGCGATCCGCGACGACAACCCGGTGATCTTCATGGAGAACGAGGTGCTCTACAACCTCAAGGGCGAGGTGCCCGAGGAGGAGTTCACGATCCCGCTCGGCCTGGGCGACGTGAAGCGCGCGGGCAAGGACGTCACGATCGTGGCCTGGAGCCGCTCCACGCAGTTCTCGCTGCAGGCGGCGGAGCTCCTGGCCAAGGAGGGGATCGAGGCGGAGGTGGTCGACCCGCGCACGCTGCGCCCGCTCGACGAGGAGCTGATCTTCGAGTCGGTGCGCAAGACGAACCGCTGCGTGGTGGTCGAGGAGGGCTGGCGCTACGCCGGCTTCGGCGCCGAGATCGCCGACCGCGTGCAGCGCGAGTGCTTCGACGACCTCGACGCGCCGGTGGTGCGCGTGACGGCGGCCGACGTGCCGATGCCCTACTCCAAGATGCTCGAGAAGGCCTTCCTGCCGCAGCCCGAGCGCGTGGTCGAGGCCGCGCACCAGGTGCTCTACCGATGATCACGCGCGTCGTGCTCGCGAAGCTCTCCCCGACGATGGAGGAGGGCACGATCGTCAAGTGGAACAAGAAGGAAGGCGACACGGTCAAGGTGGGCGACGTGCTCGCCGAGATCGAGACCGACAAGGCCAACATGGAGATGGAGGCTCTCGGCGCCGGCGTGCTGCGCAAGCTGCTGGTCCCCGCGGGCGGCAAGGCCCCGGTGGGCGCGCTCATCGGCGTGATCGCCGACCCCTCGGAGGACATCCAGGCGACGCTCGCCGAGGCCGCCAAGGCGGCGCCCGCGGCCGCTCCGGCGCCCGCTCCCGCGGCGGCCGCGCCCGCACCGGCGCCCGCCGCCCCGGCTCCCGCTCCGGCAGCGGCGCCGAGGCCCGGCGCGGCGCCGGCTCCCTCGGCCCTCGCGGCAGTCCCGAGCCCGGCTCCGGTAGCCGGCGGCCGGATCAAGTCGAGCCCGCTCGCGCGCGCGATCGCCGCGCAGAGCAACGTCCCGCTCGCGGCGGTCCCGGGCAGCGGCCCCGGCGGCCGGATCGTCAAGCGCGACGTCGAGGGTTACATCGCGTCGCCGCGGCCGGTCGCGGCGGCCTCCCCCGCGGCGGCTCCGCGCCCGGCCGCCCCCGTCCCCACGGTGGCGCCCGGCACGGCCATTCCCGTCTCGAGCATGCGCCGCGTGATCGCGAAGCGCCTGTCCGAGAGCGCCTTCACCGCGCCGCACTTCTACGTGACGGTGGAGATCGACATGGACTCGGCCGTGGCGCTGCGCGAGCAGCTGATCCGCGCCGAGGAGGTCAAGCTCTCCTACAACGACCTCGTGGTGAAGGCGTGCGCCAAGGCGCTCGCGCGCTTCCCCACGGTGAACGCGTCCTGGACCGACGCGGCGATCCAGACGCACGCGGACGTGCACATAGGCATCGCGGTCTCGATCCCCGACGGCCTGATCACGCCGGTCGTGAGGAACGCCGATCGCAAGCCCCTCGTCGAGATCGCCCACGAGATCAAGGACCTCGCCGCTCGCGCGCGCGAGCGCAAGCTCAAGCCCGAGGAGTTCGCGGGCTCGACCTTCACGATCTCGAACCTCGGCATGTTCGACGTCACCGAGTTCACGGCGATCATCAACCCCCCCGAGAGCTGCATCCTGGCGGTGGGCGCGGTTCGCCAGCAGCCCGTGGTCAAGGACGGTGCCTTGGCCGTCGGTCACCGCATGAAGGTCACGCTCAGCTCCGACCACCGCGTGGTGGACGGCGCGCTCGCGGCGCAGTTCCTGGCCGAGGTGCGGCGGCTGCTCGAGAGCCCGGTCAGCCTCTTCCTTTAGGACAGCGCCCTAGGACAGCGCCCTAGGACAGCGCCCTAGGGCAGCGCTCTAGGGCAGCGCTCTAGAAAAGCGCCCCAGCGCAAGCGCCGGCCGGCGGCGGCTAGTCCGCCGCCTGACGCGCCAGGTAGTCGGCGACGATCGTCTCGATCCGCGCGCGCGACTCGTCGGAGAGGTTGCGGAACGCCACGCCGAAGCCGGGCGGCAGGCTGTGCACCGGGTGCTCCTGCTGCGGGTTCGTCCAGGCGACCACCCCGTCGGCCACCAGCTCGCGCTCGCTGCCCGGAACCTGGAAGCTGAACACGAGTGTCCGCCCGAGCGCCGGCATCCGATCGTGCGCCACGTACGCGCCGAGCAGGTTGATGTTGACGATGAACGCGCTCTCGGCCTGCCCGCCGCCGTAGTCGAGCGAGCAGCGCCTCACGAACGGGACGCGGATCGCGCCACCGCTCCTGCGCTTCTCCTCGCCCTTGCCTGCCGCCATCGCGCTCGCATTCTACAGGCGCGAGTCGAAAGGGCAACTAGAGCAGGATCCGGTCTGCGCCCGAGCGGCGCGTCACGCGCTCGCGATCGAGGTACTCGAGCAGCGGAATCGCGTGCTTGCGCGTGAGGCCGGTCAGCTGCTTGAGCGCTCCCACCTCGAGCCTGGCTCCGGAGGCGAAGCGCTCGCGCAGGGCCCGGACCAGGGTGTCGAGCGCGCCGCGCGCGACGAGGCCGCGCTCCCCCACGCGACTGAGCGCCTTCTCGGCGACCAGCACGCGAGCGACGCGCTCGAGGAGCGGCGCCTCCCTTCCCGCGCTCACGGCGAGTGTCCGCACCTCGATCCCCGCGAGGCCGGCCTCCGCCGCGGAGTCGAGCAGCAGGCGTCGCGCCGCCTCCTCGTCCGGATCGAGCCGCACCTCGTGCCCCCGAAGTGCCACTCCGTCGGCGCGCGCGACGATCCGCTCCGCTCCCGCGAGATCGGCGAGCACGCGCTCGAAGACGGCGGTCGCGGCCGGACCGGCGCGCTCGCGCAAGGCCTCGCGCGGCATCGCGGCGCGAAGCGGCTCCGCGCGGTGGTAGTCCTCCAGGATCTCGAGCGTCCTCGCGGCGAGCGCCGCGAGGCCGCTCTGCGCGACGACCAGCGCCGGCTGCTGGCCGAGCACCACGAGGCCCGGGCGCGAGGCCAGGCTCGCGAGGAGCGTGGCGACGGGCGAAGTCAGGCGCGCCGCGAGCCGCGGCGCCTCGATCCCCTGGGCGCCGGCCTCGGCCGCGAGCGCGAGCGCGACGTCCGCCGGGCCTGTGGCCGCGCGCAGCCGCTCGACCGCGGCGAGGTCGCGCGCGCGCCGCCGCGGCGGCAACGGGTCGAGCACCAGCGCCCCGCCTATGGTGAGCGCCGGCGAGGGTGAGCGCAGCACCAGGCGGTCGCCACGGCCCGCGGCCACCGGCTGCTCGAGCCGGAGCTGCGCGAGCGCGCTCGCCCCCGGCACGAGCGAGCCTGCTTGCAGCAGCCGGACGCGGGCGAGGGTCTCGGCGCTCGCGACGTGCACGCGCACGCGCGCGCCGTCGCGCAGCGGCTTCGCGTCCGCCAGCAGCCTCAGCTCGACGTCGAGCATCGACGTGGCTGCCAGCGTGCCCGCAGCGGCGAGCACGTCCCCACGCGCCACGTCGGCCGTCTCGACTCCCGCGAGGTTGGCGGCGGCGCGCGAGCCGGCGGAGACGCGCGCGACCCCTTCGCCGTGAACCTGCAGGCCGCGCACGCGCGCCGGGCGGCCCGCCGGCAGGATCTCCACCTCGTCCCCGACACCGAGGCTGCCGGCGACGAGGGTGCCCGTCACCACGGTGCCGAAGCCCTTCATGCCGAAGACGCGGTCGATGGGCAGCCGCAGGAGCCCGTCGGCGGCGCGGGGCTCCGCTTCCAGCGCGAGCTCCACGAGCGCGGCCCGCAGCGCGTCGAGGCCGAAACCCGTGCGCGCGGAGACGCGCACGACCGGCCGGCCCGCCAGGAAGGAGCCGGCCACGAGCTCCCTGGCCTCGAGCTCGGCGACTTCCTGCGCGGCGGCCGGCGCCAGGTCGCACTTGGTGAGCGCAACGAGACCGCGCGGCACGCCGAGCAGGCGGCAGATCTCGAAGTGCTCGCGCGTCTGCGGCATGACGGATTCGTCGGCCGCGATCACGAGCACCACGGCGTCGACGCCGTGGGCGCCGGCCAGCATGTGCCGCACGAAGCGCTCGTGCCCCGGCACGTCCACGAACGAGGCGACGACTCCCGCGCCGAGCGGCGCGTGGGCGAAGCCCAGGTCGATCGTGATGCCGCGGCGCTTCTCCTCGGGCAGCCGGTCGGGGTCGGTGCCGGTGAGCGCCCGCACGAGCGCGCTCTTGCCGTGGTCGATGTGTCCGGCGGTCCCGACGACGAAGGAACGCAGCCCTGGCTTCAGTCCTCGCGCGTGGTCGTGACGCCGAAGACGGACTCGGCGGTCTTGTGCAGCTTGGCGGCGAGCGCGAGCCGGGCTTCCTTCTCGGCGCGGGCGATGAAGGAGTAGTTCTCGCGCGCGACCTTGATCAGGAACAGCAGCTCGTCCCGGCTCAGGTTCAGCACCACGCGGCCGCTCTTCTGGTCGATCGACGCCTCGACCAGCTTGTCGCGCAGCTTGAGCCGCGCCTGCTGCTCGTCGTCGGTGATGAAGTGGTACTCCTGGCGGGTCACCTTCTGGAGGAACACCAGCTCCTTCGCCGACAGGTTGAGCGTGACCATGCGGACTTCGGAAGTACGGGCGGGCGGGATTTTTTGGGTACTCGTGTTCACGCTTGGCTCCCTTTCCATTCTAGACAGCGCCAGCCCCGACTCCAACTGTCAGTTCTGACGTCCCCGGCGGCCGTGCGGACCTCGCCCGCGCTGCACCGCCCGGGCCTTGGCCGGCGCCGGCCGCGCGCCCCCGCCCGCGGCCCTCGCCGTCCCCCCTTCCCCTCGCGGCCGTGCGCCCCGGCCCGAGCCGGCGCGCTCGATGACCGAGGTCAGCACGAAGTCGATCTGGCGCCGCTCCAGGTCCACGCGTGCCACCTGCACCGACACGCGGTCGCCCAGCCGGTAGGTCCTCTTCGTGTTCTCGCCCTTCAGCAGGTGCGCTTTCTCGTCGAAGCGGTAGTAGTCGTCGCTCATCGACGAGACGTGCACCAGGCCCTGCACGTAGACCTCCTCGAGCTCCACGAACAGGCCGAAGGCTTGTACACCTGTAATGTAACCCGCGAACTCCTCGCCGAGCTTGCCCGCCATGAAGCGGACCTTCTTCCACTCGACGAGCTCGCGCTCGGCCTCGGCGGCGCGGCGCTCCATCTCCGACAGGTGCAGCCCCATCTCGGGCAGCCGCTCGCGCAGCCACGCGGCGCGCTCCGCGTCGGGCCCGCCGCGCAGCGCGCGCAGCGCGCGGTGCACCACGAGGTCCGGGTAGCGGCGGATCGGGCTCGTGAAGTGCGCGTACATGTCGGTCGCGAGCCCGAAGTGGCCGAGGTTCGCCTCGTGGTAGCGCGCGAGCTTCATCGTGCGCAGCAGCAGGTACGAGACCAGCTTCTCCTCGGGCTTGCCCGCGATCTGGCGCAGGATCAGCTGGAAGTGCTCGGGCTTCACTGCCTGCTGGTTCGCGGGCATGCGGTATCCGAGCGAGGCCACGAGCTGCGCGAACTCCTCGATGCGCTCGGGGTCGGGCTGCTCGTGGACGCGGTAGAGCGCACCCGCGCCGGCCGTGTGCAGCTTCTCGGCGACCGCCTCGTTCGCCGCCAGCATGAACTCTTCGATGAGCCGCATGCTGTCGAGCCGCTCGTGGCGCACGATCCCGGTCATCTCGCCCTGCGCGTCGAGCACGAGCTTCGGCTCGGGCAGGTCGAAGTCGAGCGAGCCGCGCTCGTAGCGCCGCGCGCGCATCAGCTTGGCGAGCTCGTCCATCGCGACGAGCGCGTCCACCAGCGCAGTGAAGCGCTCGCGCGCCGCGGCGTCGCCGGCCACGATCGCCTGCGCCTGCTGGTAGGACAGCCGCGCCGCGCTCCTGATCACGCCGTCGTGGAACTCGCTCCGCAGCACGCGGCCGCGCGCGTCGAGCTCGATCACGACCGACTGGGTCAGACGGTCCTTGCCCTCGACCAGGCTGCAGACGTCGCTCGAGAGCGCGTGCGGCAGCATCGGCACCACGCGGTCGGGGAAGTAGACCGACGTGCCGCGCAGGTAGGCCTCTTCGTCGAGCGCGCCGCCTTCGCGCACGTAGTGGGCGACGTCGGCGATGTGGACCGCCAGCCGATAGCCGCCGCCGGGGCGCCGCTCGATGCCGACGGCGTCGTCGTGGTCGCGCGCCGTCTCGGGGTCGATCGTGACGGTGAGCCAGCCGCGGAAGTCGGTGCGGCGCGCCGTGTCGACCGCCGAGACCGGCCGCGCCACGCTTTCGGCCTCGCTCTCGACCGCGGGGGGAAAGCGGTCGGGCAGGCCATACTTCTCGACCACCACCTCGAGGTCCACGCCCGGCCGGCTCAGGGGTCCGATCACGCGCGTGACGCGGCCCACGGGGTTGCGCGTGGCCGTGGGCGGGCGCGTGATCTCGGCTGCGACCATCTCACCTCCCGCCGCACCGCCCTCGTCGCCCGCGGCGACGAGGAGCTCGTGCAGCACCCGACGGTCGAACGGCACGACGCGGCCGCCGGAGCGCCCGTCGCTCTCGTAGCGGCCGACGACCCGCTGATTGACTCGTTCGAGTACCCGGATGATGCGCCCCTCGGGGCCCCGCTGTCCGTGACGCTCGACACGCGCCACGACCCGGTCGCCGTGGAGCGCCTCGCGGATGTTCGAGGGGGCGACGAAGAGGTCCGGCTGCCCCTGGCGCCGCTTCTCGGGGACGACGAAGCCGTGGCCTGCGGGGCTGCAGGCGAGCCGCCCCACCACCAGGTTCATGCGCTCGGGCAGGCCGACGCGGGCCCCGCGCAGCTTGACGACCGCGCCCGTCCCGATCAGCTGGCGGAGCACGGACTTGAGCTCTTTGCGGGCCGGCGCGTCGAGCGACAGCTCGCGCACGAGCTCCCGGACGGAAACCGGCTTGCCGAGTCCCGACACGAAGTCGAGTACCCGGCGTTCGAGGCTGGCGGCGTTGTCTATTGGGGAAACTTCCGTTGAATCGGGGTCGACCGACTCAGTGACTGTAGCACCGAACGCGGCGGTCTGACCACCCGGCCGCTGCGTCAGCGACGGCGGCCTGTCCTTCGACGACGGCTCAGTTCGGAGGCGCCGGTCCGCACTTCAGCTGGCGACCGCCGCGACGGGGCGGCGAGGCCGGAGAACGCTCCGACTTCCGCTCGGCTCTCAGCGACGGCGGCGGCGAAGCGCCAGGCCCGTGATCCCGCTGCCGAGCAGAAGCAGCGACGCCGGCTCCGGCACGGCGGTCTCGACCGCGACGTTGTCGAGCAGCGCCCCGACGTTGTCACCGCCGGCGTTGTCGAAGGCGAGGGTGGCGACGCCCGGCCCAGCGAACGAGACCTGGCGCTCGTAGAGCGTCCAGGAGTCGGCGTTGTTGCCGGCGGAAGGCAGGGTGAAGAGCTCGGAGTAGCTGCCGAACGAGACAGTCACCTCGTCCGGTAGGCCGCCGCGATCGTTCGGCTGCAGCCAGAAGCTCAGCTCGTAGGTGCCCGCCGACGGGATCGCGACGGTGTGCTCGAGCTTCCCGGCGTTGCCCGTACTGCCGTCGAGGTCGATGCAGCGCGTCGGGGACGGACCGCCGGCGCAGAGCTCGGCGAAGAACGCGGGAGTGCCCACGATGTCGACGGTACCGCCGTCCGAGATCGTCCAGCCGGCAGGTGTCGAGTTGAGGCCGAGGGCGTTGGCGTCGAAGTCGTCGGCGAAGATGACTCCTGCGTCGCTCGGCGCCGCCAGCAGTACGAGGACCGCGAAGCTCGCCGCGATCAGGGCCCAGCGGGTGACAGCCATCTTCTTCATGTCGGCCTCCGAACAACGTACTAGCAATGCTCGGGCCAGGGTGACGAAGTCGCTAACATCAACATGGCACTGAGGAAACGCTAGCTTCCCGATGGCGGGGCTGTAAAGGCGGGCGACACTTGTAAGGACGACGGGAACACTTGAGCCTCGGAGAATCCAACCGGAAGGAAGGGATGGTGCCGGAGGTGGGACTTGAACCCACACTAGCCGAAGCCAACACGGCCCTGAACCGTGCGCGTCTGCCAATTCCGCCACTCCGGCAGCGGGTGAAGTGCCCACTCTAACAGGAGGCTGCCTCGTCGGGCAAGCGATGCGCTTCCGACGCGGCGCGGCGCGGGCGCTGCTCTCGGACGAGGACGCTCCTGGCCTCGTCCCGAGACAACGAGGTGCGGCCACCTGCCTCAACGCCAACCACACCAACGAGTTGAGTGGGCTTGGTCGCGGCACGCTCCTTGCTCTCCATCCGTTCGGAGCGGGTCCGCTCCCTGGAGAAGCGACATGCGGTTTGCCTCACTCGTCCGAGCCGGCGGTCTCCTGGCCGCGGCGGTGCTCTCGGGGGCGCCAGCACGCGCCGACGACGGCTACCGCCACGGTCGCGTGCGCTTCGTCGAGCCGGGGGTCACGTTCCAGCGGTCGACCGACGCCAGCGCCGAGGAAGCGCTCGCCAACCAGCCGTTCCTGCCCGGCGACCGGGTCTGGACCGACGGCAGCGGCCGCGTCGAGTTCCAGTTCCCCGACGGGACGACGGTCCGCCTCGACTCGCGCAGCAAGCTCGACTACTCCGGCCACGAAGAGGGGAGCGCGGAGCGGATCGTGCTCCGCCTGTGGTCCGGCAGCGTGATCGTGCGGGTGCGCACGCGGGACGCCGGGCACTTCGAGATCGAGACCCCGGCCGGCAAGGTCGAGGCGCTCGACCAGGCGATGGTGCGCGTCGACGTGGACGGCGGCGAAGCGCGCGTGAGCACCTACCGCGGCGAAGCGATGCTCGACGACGGCCACAGGCGCGTGCGGATCGGCGAGGGCGACCGCACCTTCGCGCGCTGGGGCGGAGAGGCCGAGGAGCCGCGCTCGTTCGACGTGGGCGAGGACGACGACTTCTCGCGCTGGGACGCGGACCGCGACGCGGAGGACGACCGCGTCGCGCGCTCGTCGGAGTACCTGCCGCGCGAGCTCGATCCCTACGCCGGCGAGTTCGAGACGAACGGCAGCTGGCGCTTCGAGGCCGAGGCCGGCTACGTGTGGTCGCCGCGCGTCGGCGTGGGCTGGAGCCCCTACTCGAACGGCCACTGGAGCTGGACGGCCTACGGCTGGACCTGGATCCCGAACGAGTCCTGGGGCTGGGCGCCCTTCCACTACGGACGCTGGGGCTTCTCCGCGGCCTTCGGCTGGTACTGGGCGCCGGGCCACGTGTGGGGGCCGGGCTGGGTGAGCTGGGGCGTCGGCAACGGCTACGTCGGCTGGTGCCCGCTCGGCGCGCACGACAGGCCCGTCTACGCGTGGGGCGGCTGGAACGCGCGCAACCACGGCTTCGCCGAGCCGCGCCGCGGCACCTACGGCAGCTGGATGGTCGTGCGCGGCTCCGACTTCGGCCGCACCGATCTCGCGCAGCGCCGCGTGCCGCTCACGGGGATCGACGCGAGCGCGGTGCGCGTCGCCGACTCCCCCAACCTGCGGCCGACGCGCGACGTGCGCGCGCTCGCCGCGGCGAACCCCGAGGCGCGCGCGATCAGCCGGCGGCCGTCGCCGGGCGACTTCGTGCGCGAGCTGTCGGTCGACAACAAGACCACGATCCCCGCCACTTGGCTGCACGCGCGGCCGCGGCGCGACGAGGGCTCGGGCTCGGGCTCGCGGGAGCGGGACGCGCGCGACGGCGCGCCTGCGGGCGCGCGCGCGCGACGCGACGCCGGTGCCGACGGCCGGGCCGCGACCGGTGGCGAGACGGTGGCTCCGCAGGTGCCGCGCGCGGCGGAACCGCGCCGCTCGCGTTCGGCGCCGTGGTACACACCGACGCCGCGCGCCGACGACGCTGCGCGCTCGGCCCCGGCCGCGCGCGCCGAGCGGCCCCCGCGACAGGAAAGCGAGCGGCGCCCGGAGTCCGACCGGCCGAGCTATCGCCGGGAAGCGCCGCGCAACGACGCTGCGGCGCCGCCGCGCGAGGCTCAGCCTCGCGAGAGCCGGCCACGCGAGGGCTACCGCAGCCGCGACGACGGCGCGCGCGCGCGGCCCGAGGCGGCCGCTCCCCGTCCGCAGAGGCAGCCCGAGAGCCCGCGCGCCGGACGCAGCGACGGCGGTCAGACCAAAGCTGACGGCGGTCAGAGCCACGGCGCAGCGCAGGCGCACGCCAACCAGGCCCAGCCCCGCGCAGACGGCGGATCGCGCGGCGGCGGCGGACACGCCGGCGCCCGCTCCCGGAGCTCGAACTAGCCGGACACGGTACCGAGCCGGCAGCCGCCGGCTCGGGCCTGGGGCGAATCCGGGTCCGGCGGCGGGTACCATCGATGAGTGGCCGCCCGCTTCTGGATCGGCTGTGCCGTCTTCCACGCCGTCATGCTCGCGGTGTCGGCTCAGGTCGGCCTGCGCTGGCAGAGGCGCCTGGCTCCCGGCTCGCCGCGAGCGGGACGGCTGCGAGCGGCGCTCGCGGATGCGGGAGCCTGGACGAGCTGCGCGGTCCTCCTGGCGTTCCTCGCCGCGCTCTTTGGCTCGAACGGCTTCACGGCCGTTCGGCTGCTGTCGCAGGCGCTCTTCGGCGAGCTGCTCGTGCTCACGGCGTGGACCGCGGCGCTCTTCTGGCGGCGCGGCCACCGGCCGCTGGCGGCGGCCGCGGCGCTCGCCTGCACCACGCTGCTCGCGACCTACGCGGAGGCCTACCACCACGAGCCGACCGACCTGCACGTCCGGCGCTACGCCGTCGACACGTCGCACGGCGGCTCGACCCACGGGCGCATCCGGATCGTGCAGCTCTCGGACATCCAGACCGACCACGTCGGCCCCTACGAAGAGCAGGCGCTGCGCACGGCGGCCGCGCAGAAACCCGACCTGGTCGTGCTCACGGGCGACTACGTCCAGCCGCGGCTCGCGCCGACGCGCGCCGAGACGACCGCCGCCCTCAACCGGCTGCTGCGCGAGGTGCGCTTCGACGCCCCGCTCGGCGTCTTCGCCGTCAAGGGCGACGTGGACGCCGACTGGCACGGCCTGTTCGCCGGGACGCCGGTGACGGCGCTCGCGGGCGAGATCGCCACGCGGACGCTGCCGGGCGGCCGCACGCTGTCGCTCATCGGCCTGACGACGCGCATGAGCCACGGCCGCGACCCGGCCGGCGTCGCCGGCCTCGTGCGGCGCGCCCCTCCCGACAGCCTGCGGATCGCGCTCGGCCACGGCCCGGACTTCGTCCAGGACCTGGCGGGAGAGCGCGTCGACCTCGCGCTCGCGGGCCACACGCACGGCGGGCAGGTCGTGCTGCCCTGGCTCGGGGCGCCCTACATCAAGTCGCGCCTGCCGCGGCTCTACGCGTCCGGCCTCCACGACTACGGCGGCGTGCCGCTCCACGTCTCGGCCGGCATCGGCATGGAGCGCGGCACCGCGCCGCAGCTGCGCTTCCTGTGCCCGCCGGAGCTGTCCGTGATCGAGGTGACCTACTGAGGCCGCCGCGTCATAATCGCGGCTGATGCCGGTCCCCGCGGCCCCGCCGCGAGTCTTGACGCTGCGCCGGGTGGTCGTGACCGCGCTCTTCGCCGCCGCCATCTGCGGCGGCGCCTTGCTCGGCGTCTTCCTCGCGTTCGAGAGCGACCTGCCGCAGGTCACCTCGCTCGAGGAGTTCCAGCCGAACATCATCACCCAGGTGTTCGCGAACGACGGCAGCGTGATCGGCGAGTTCGCGATCGAGAAGCGCGTGGTGGTGTCGTTCCGGGACATCCCGCCGGTGCTTCGCAACGCGATCGTGGCGGTCGAGGACGCCGACTTCTGGAAGCACATCGGCATCAACCTCTGGCGCGTGCCCGGCGCCGCGTTCGCGAACCTGCGCTCGGGCCGCTACAGCCAGGGTTTCTCGACGCTCACGATGCAGCTGTCGCGGCTGCTCTTCCTGACGCCGGAGAAGACGCCCGAGCGCAAGATCAAGGAGATCATCCTCGCGTTCCAGATCGAGAAGAACTTCACCAAGGAGGAGATCCTCACCCTCTACTGCAACCAGGTCTACTTCGGGCACGGCAACTACGGCGTCGAGGCGGCGAGCCGGTTCCTGTTCGGCAAGCCCGTCAAGGACCTGACGCTCGAGGAGGCGGCGCTCGTGGCCGGGATGGCGCAGAGCCCGATCCGCGCACAGCCCGATCGAGAACCCGGAGCGCGCGCTCGTGCGGCGCAACCACGTGCTCGACCGGATGGCGGAGGAGAAGTACATCTCGGCCGAGGAGGCCGAGGCGGCCAAGCGCAAGCCGCTGGGGCTGCGCCCGCGCCACGAGGCGCCCTCGATCGCCCCGCACTTCCTGGAGGAGGTGCGCAAGTACCTGGAGAAGGAGTACGGGAGCCAGCGCATCTACCAGGGCGGGCTGCGCGTGTACACGACGCTCGATCCGCAGTCGCAGCGAACCGCCGCGCGGGCGCTGCGCGAGGGGCTGCGCGTGCTCGACCGCCGGGCGCGCGGCTTCGTGAAGCCCGAGGCGACGGTCATCGGCGCGGACGGGCTCCTTGCCCGACCCGCTGCACCTCGACGAGTGGGACTGGCCCTTCGGCGTGGGCGACGTGGTGCGGGGCGTCGTGGTGGCCTCCGACCGCATGAGCGCCGTCGTGCAGCTCGGCGACTATCGCGCCCGCCTGCTGCCCGGCGACGTCGCCTGGACGAAGCGCACGGCCGTCTCCGACGTGCTGCCGCGCGGTGCGATCGCGCCCTTCCGGATCCTCGCGCTCTCGGACGATGGCGGCCGCAAGGAGGCGAAGCTCGGGCTCGAGCAGGAGCCGAAGGTGGAGGGGGCCTTCCTGGCCCTCGACGTGCGCACCGGCGCGGTGCGCGCGATGGTCGGCGGCTACGACTTCGAGACGAGCAAGTTCAACCGCGCCACCCAGGCGATGCGCCAGGTCGGCTCGGCGTTCAAGCCGATCGTGTACGCGGCGGCGCTCGAGACGCTCGGCTACACGCCGGCCACGATCCTGGTGGACTCGCCGCTCAGCTTCCCGAACCCGTGGAACGGCACGGTCTGGTCGCCGCACAACTACGACGGCGCCTACCTCGGCCCGATCCCGCTGCGCAAGGCGATCGAGCAGAGCCGCAACATCCCCGCCGTGCGCACGCTGCAGGCCGTCGGCGTGGAGAAGGGCATCGAGTACGCGCGCAAGCTCGGGCTCGCGGGCGAGCTGCCGCCCTACCTGCCGATCGCGCTCGGCGCCGGCGAGGCGACGCTCACGGAGATGACGGCCGCCTTCGCGACCTTCGCCAACCAGGGGCTGCGCATGAAGCCGTACCTGATCGAGCGCATCAGCGACCGCGACGGCAACGTGATCGAGCAGGGGCTGCCGCACGCCGCCGACGCGCTGCGCGCCGACACCGCCTTCATCCTGACGTCGCTGCTGCGCGGCGTCGCCGAGCACGGCACGGCGGCGCGCGCGCGACGCCTGCACCGGCCGATCGCCGGCAAGACCGGCACCACGAACGACTTCACCGACGCCTGGTTCATCGGCTACGAGCCGTCGCTCGCGGCCGGCGTCTGGGTCGGGTTCGACGAGAAGAAGGACTCGCTCGGCCGCGGCGAGACCGGCGCCGACGCCGCGCTGCCGATCTGGATGGAGTTCTGGGAGAAGACGATGGGCGGCAAGCCGATCGAGGAGTTCTCGATCCCGGGCAACGTCGTCTTCGTCCCGGTGGACGAGATGGGCCGTCCGGGCGTGCCCGGAGTGCCGGGCGTGCACATGGAGGCTTTCGTGGCCGGCACCGAGCCGCGCGCGCCCGAGCTGCCGGACGTCGTCGGTGCTTCGGGAGGCCCGCTCAGCGCGACGGCCGGTAGTCGGGATAGCGAGCCGGGCCCGGACCGAAGGTGACGCGCCAGGCCTTCCCGTCCGAGAGCCGCTGCCTGTAGATCCTGGTACTCCCCCGTGATCTTCGAGGCGAACGCGAGCTCGCTCCCGTCCGGCGAGTAGACGGGGTCGTAGTTGAGCGCCGGCCACGAGACGAGCGCACGCTCCTCGTCCGTCGCGAGGTCGTGCTCGACGAGGCGCGACTCGCTGCCGAGGTGGCGCCGGCTCACGTAGACGACCCTCTTTCCGTCGCGACTCCAGTGCGGCTCGCAGCCGCCGCTCGTGACCGGCGAGATCCGGCGCTGCGCGCCCGTCGCCACCTCCACCACGTAGATCTGGTGGCCGATCCGGTGGTTCGAAGAAAACGTGATCTGCCGGCCGTCCGGGCTCCAGTGCGGGTTGCCGAAGATGACACCCTCGCCGTGGTTCACGAGCTCGCGCACGGCGCCCGTCTTGAGGTCCTGGATCACGAGGCGCTCGGGCCCGCCGAGGTTCGTCAGGAACGCGACCTCTTTGCCGTCGGGCGAGTACGTCGGCCTGGTACTCGGTCGCGGAGTTGGTGCGGAGCCTGCCGCTGCCTGCCAGTCGCGGGGTCCACCTCGAACAGCTGGTAGTTGCCGGTCCGCAGCGACGTGAAGAGGATGCGTTTGCCGTCCGGGCTCCAGCGCGCGAGTCCGTCCTCGCCCGGCGCGTCGGTCAGGCGGCGCTCTGGGCCGCCGCCCGCGGGAATCAGGTAGAGGTCGAGGTTGCCCGCCACCTCCCGCTCGAACACGAGCTCGAACGAGGAGGCCGACGCCTCGCCGGAGACCGGCGCCGCCCTGGCCTTGCGCTTCGGTTCGCGGCCGGTGCAGCCCGCTGCAGCGCAGGCCGCCGCGACGAGCAGCAGCAGGCGCGTCATGACTTCGCGCCCGCGCATCGCTCCCGCGCTAGTCCTCGGCCGCCGTCGCCTGGCCGAGCGTCCCCTTCGCCTTGGCCGCGAGGGTCGCCTTCATGAAGTCGTCCAGGTCGCCGTCCAGCACGCGGTCGGGGTTGCCGGTCTCGTGCTTCGTGCGGTGGTCCTTGACCATCCGGTACGGGTGCAGCACGTACGAGCGGATCTGGCTTCCGAAGGCGATGTCCTTCTTCGCGGCCTCGACGGCGTCGAGCTTCTCGCGCCGCTTCTGTAGCTCGAGCTCGTAGAGCCGCGCCTTCAGGATCTTCATCCCGACCTCGCGGTTCCTGATCTGGCTGCGCTCGTTCTGGCAGGCGACCACGATCCCGCTCGGGAGGTGCGTGATGCGCACGGCCGAGTCGGTCACGTTGACGTGCTGGCCGCCCGCGCCGCTCGAGCGGTAGGTGTCGATGCGCAGGTCCTTGTCCTGGATGTCGATCTCGATCTCGTCGTCGATCTCGGGCCACGCGAAGACGGAGGCGAACGAGGTCTGGCGCCGCGCGTTCGAGTCGAACGGGCTGATCCGCACCAGCCGGTGGACGCCGGCCTCGGCGGCGAGGTAGCCGAATGCGTACTCGCCGCCGATCAGCACCGTCGCGCTCTTGATGCCGGCCTCCTCGCCCGCCTGGAGGTCGGTGATGTCCTTCTTGTAGCCGTGCCGGTCGCACCAGCGCAGGTACATGCGCAGCAGCATCTCGGCCCAGTCCTGGCTGTCTGTGCCGCCGGCGCCGGCGTTGATCGTCAGGATCGCGTTGGCACGGTCGTGGTCGCCGCCCAGCATCTTTTGGAACTCAGAGCTCCTCGACCGTCTCCTCGAGCGCCGCGAGCGCCGCCTCCAGGTCCTTCGTCACGTCCTCGCCGCCGGCCAGCCACTCGTCGAGGACCTGGGCGTCGTCCTCCTGCGACTTGAGCCGCTTCAGCAGCTCGAGGTCGGACTCCAGGCGCTTGCGCCGCTGCATGACGGTCTGCGCGGCCTTCTGGTCGTTCCAGAACGCGGGATCGGACATGCGACCCTCGAGCCCGTCCAGCTCTTTGCGGAGCTTGGCTTCCTCAAAGGTAGCCGCGGATGTCCGCGGCCCTCGCCTGCAGCGACGCCAGCTGCTGCCTCAGATCTGCGCTCACGCTTCGTTCCTCCGGGATGCCGTCCACTCACCACGATACGCGGAGTGCCGTGGATCTGGCAAAGCGCCGTTCAGCGAATGAAGTAGCCCGCCACCCGCCAGGACCCGTCCGAATCCAGCAGGGGCGTGATGGTCTCGACCGCCGCCGCCTTCTTCTCGAACACGGTCTCGTACTGGATCGTCACGTACTTGCCGTCGGGCGCTCCAGGCATGTTCTCGGCGTACTGCCGTGACAGCAGCTTGCGCGACACGATCGTGCCGAGCGGCGATCGCGCGCTGGCAAACGCCTGCTTCCACTGGTCCTTGGTGACGGCTGCCTGGAACCGCTTGGCCGCCTGATCCCAGGTCGCGCCCGCATCGCCCTGGTCCGCCAGCTTGAGCCAGGCCTCGGCCGCCGCCTGCGCCTGGTCCTCGGGCTTGTCGGCCGCTGCCGCCGAGACGCCCAGGCCGGCAAACAGCACCGCCGCTCCTGCCAGGCTGCGAATCCTCATGGCCTTCCTCCTCGCTCGGTCCGGCGTCACTGCCCCATCCTCGTTGCGGGATCCCAGTGCTCGTCGGCCTTGCCGTCCTTGAAGCGCCACATGTCGAACCACGTCGTCGTGTAGCTCTTCGTCGGATCCTTGGGATCCTTCACGTCGCGCACGGTCGCCACCACCACGAGGTCGCCCTCCGCCACCACCGAGACGACCTTCGTCGCCATCTTCTCCGGTATCGGCTTGGGCTTGACCTTGAGCACCTCGGTGAAGAACTTCACGACCCCGGCGCGCCCCGACGCTGCGTTCGGGTTGTGCTGGATGTACCGCTCCGTCAGGTACTGGTCTGCCAGCTCCCAGTGCCCCGCCTCGAGCAGGTCCTTCTCGATGTGGTAGGCCGCCTGCTTGTTCACGTGCAGCTTCGGGTCGCTGCTCCGGAAAAGCGACTCGACGTCGGTCGCGGCGACGACGGGATCTTGCGCGAAGGAGAACGCACCGACGGCCAGGAATGCGGCAGATATTGGAACGCTCAACCTGTAACGCATGGCACCCCCGTTTCAGATTCGGTGTGCTCGCCGCTGTGGCACGATGGTCAGCCTAGCATCGGAGCGAGCGGGACACAGCGAACTCGATCGGTCAGAGCGGCGCGATCAAGTCGAAGACGAAGCTTCGCTCACAGTTTCCCTGGTGCCCGGCCGCACGCAGCGAGCCTCGGAGATCCCGCTTCCGGTAGCGCCGAACCGTCGCATCGGCAGTCTTCTCCGCAGGCAGAGGTTCCCAGCCGGCGGTCCGCAGCATCGCCTCGAGGTCGCTTTCGCCCGCCTTCGCGCCGGCCATCGCCCGGCCTGCTCAGGCGGGTTGCCTCAAACGCTCCGCACCGAGGCCGAGGCCCAGGCCCACCAAGAGGAGCTGCACGAGGGACGCAAGCGCCGTCCCCGCCCCGGTCACCGCAGACGGCGTCGTCAGTCGAATGCCGAGGAACGGTACTCGCAGCACGATCAGCACCGTAACGACCAGCATGCCAGCGAGTAGAGCCCACCAAGCCCACACGTCGCCTCGACGATAGGGGCCGAGGGTGATCAGAAGGAAGAGCGTCGCGAACCCTGCGCCATAAGCGGCCGCCGTTGCCCGCCGCGCCCGCACGGCTGTCGTCACGTCCGGCCTGCCGGCCGACAGCTCGCTGAGGCTCGCTGGACCTACCTGGTCGCGGTCCGTTCCATACGCGATTCCCACTGAAGCGACACTCCCCAACAGGGTCAACGCACCGGCCACCGTCAGCAAGATCCAGCTCGCCGTCTTCATTCTTGCCCTCCCACCGGCTCGAGTCCCAGAATCACAACTTCAGCGTTTCGCTTGAGGGCGCCGGCGCGAATGGCTGGATGTACCAGAAACGCAGCCAGGGATTCGCGGGCCTTTGCGCTCCGCTTCGCCTCGACCTGAGCCATACCTTCCCAGTACAACGGTTCAGCTGCTTCCGGCCAGAGCTTGTGCGCTTTCCGCGCTGCTGCCACTGCCGCTGCGAGATCGCCTTGGTTGGTCCGTTGGTGATACTCGACAAGCGCCCGCGCTAACGCCAACTGCGCAGCTGGATCCGACGGAGCTTGCCAGATTTCTTCCCTAGCCATGGCAATTTGCTCGCGAAGTACACCTTCCGAACGACGGCGCCGCCGACATGCCAAGCAGCGCACCGGCACCGCCCTGAAGTTGAACTTCAGCGTCTCGTACCAGTGCTTCTGCTCCGCAGCCCGAAACGTGAAGCGTTCACCGCACTGCAGACAGCTGCGTGCCTCGTCGACGTAGAAGTACTTCGGCACATGACACGTCGGGTGGAAGACCTGCTTCCGCACGTCGCCACGAAGTGCACCGCTAGGTAGCGGCGGAGCGTAGTCGGGGTCGTACCGCCACCACTGATGGACCTGGATCAGTAGAGCGGCCCAGCCTATGGGCTTCAGCGTGGTCTTCCTCGCAAGTCGTCGAACACCCCGGATAAGCAGAAGCTGCGAAGCTCCAATATGCTCAGGCTTCGTCTGCTTCATCCCCTTGTTCTGCGGCTTCGTGGCTCCCGCCTCATCGGTCAGGCCGTGACTGCCCTGAGTGGGCATCGCCGTGCAGGCCCAAGGGGTTTGAGGAGATCGCGCGGTGCCGGCGGCCGATTCGCAGAAGGATTGCTCCGCCCAGCAGGCCAAAGACACCCAGAGCGATTACGATCGGACGGAACGCCGGTAGGCCCAACCAGAACATCCAGACAAACCCTGCGGCGAAGATGAGACCAGGGAAGCCACCCAAGGCGATGCGGCTCATGTTTGGCCCGCGGTGTGGCGTCTGCGAGTTGGCGTCAACGGGCGACGCCTCTGGCCCCCCACGACGATGCATGAGCAAGGCAGCTACGGCCGCCAGGGCTGCAAGCAGCCCCAGTATTGGAGCCAAGCCTTCAAAGCCTGCAGGAAGCGCGAGTGCAAAGGACACCAAGCCGCCGATGGCGGCGACCACCTTCACGTCTCGCGCAACTTCAGGGTCGCGCCACGAACCTAGCCGCATGTAGCCTCCTCGCACCCTAGCGCAGTCCGCAGAACAAGGAAGTATATGGCCCTGATACCGCAGGATTAATGACTTGAGATTCTGCTCTCATAGGCGATTCAAGGCTCTTGAGTGCAAGCAACCAAAGTATGGATTGACTGAGAAGCCACTGGGATGTCCGTCGGCATCGCCGGACCGACGCCGACGGGCGTCAAGGGCTTGGCGAATCGGCGGGTGAACGCCGCCGGCGGCCGAACGTCGCGGCGAGCAGGGCCAGGGCGATCGCCGAGGAGGCCTGGGCGAAGAGGTCGCCGTGGCGGGTGTAGAAGCTGGTTTCGGCGACGAACGGGACCTCGCGTACGAGCACCGTCCGGTCGAAGAGCTTCGTCGGCTCCAGGATCCGGCCCCAGGGGTCGACGACGGCGGTGATGCCCGTGTTGGCGGCTCGCACCATGTAGCGGCGGTTCTCGACCGCACGGAAGGCCGCCATCGCCAGGTGCTGGTAGGGCGCGGAGGTCGTGCCGTACCAGGCGTCGTTCGTGATGTTGACCAGGAGCTCGGCGCCCTCCGCGGGGAAGCGTCGCACGAGGCCCGGGAAGATCGCCTCGTAGCAGATGTAGCCGCCGATCTTGTGGCCCTCCACCTCGCCCGTCACCGGCTCGCTGCCGGGGGTGAAGTCGGAGACCTCCTGCACCACCTTGGCCGCGACACGCCCGCCGAGTGTGAAGAGCCACTGCAGCGGCACGTACTCGCCGAAGGGGACGAGGTGCATCTTGCGGTAGCGGGCCGTGATCTCCCCGTTCGGGCCGAGCAGCTTCGCGCCCACGAAGATTCGTCCGCGGGGCGGAGGCGAAGGCTCGCGGTCGTCGTTGCCGAAGTACAGGTAGAGCGAGTCGCGCCGGACCAGCTCCTCCAGCTGTGCCGCGAGCGCGGGCTCCTCGTCGTAGAGAAAGGGCACCGCCGACTCGGGCCACACGACGAGGCGCGCGCCGCGCCGCGCGGCCTCGCGCGTCAGCTCGAGGTGGCGGCCGACGTTGCTCCAGGCGTTCTCGGGCAGCCACTTGTCCTCCTGGCGGATGCCGCCCTGCACGAGGCCCACGGTGATGCGCCCTGTCTCGGGAAGTGGCCGGCTCAGGGCCCACGACCCGAGGCCCCAGGTGAGCGCGACGAGCGCCGCCAGGCTCACCACAGCGGCCGCTCGCCGCGACGGCGCCACGATCGCCAGGGTCGCGAGCGCGGAGGTCAGCACGAGGATGAACGACACGCCGTAGACCGCGGTGACCGATGCGATCTGGATCACCGGCAGGAACGGCTGCTGGCTGTAGCCGAGCAGGCACCAGGGGAACTCGAAGAACGTGTTCACGCGCAGGTACTCCGTCGCCACCCAGACGAACGGCAGTGCGAGGAGACCTGTGCTGCCGAAGGCCGCGAGCAGTCGCCCGGCCAGCCAGCCGAAGAGCAGTGGGAAGACCGCGAAGGCGAAACAGAGCGAAAGCGTGATGAGGACCGCGACCACACGCGGAATCCCGCCGCCGTACTGGAAGACGACGAACGCCGTCCAGTAGAGAAGGCCGATCGCCGAGACGGCCCCGGTCACGTATCCGAGGCGCGCCGCGCGCCAGCCGGTCGCGCCGTGGAGGGCGACGAGCAGCGGAACGAGCGCCACCCAGGCAAAGGCGGCGTGCCCGAACTTCGGGAACGAGAGGACCAGCAGCACGCCCGAGAGCGCCGCGAGCGCCTCGCGCCGCAGGCCGTCCTTCAGCGCGCGCCCCCCGACTCGAAGACCTCGTGCGCGTTGTAGGACGAGCGCACGAAGACGCCCGCGTAGACCGTCTCGAAGCCGATCGCGCGCGCCTCGGCCGCGAGAGCGTCGAAGGCTTCGGGCGGCAGGTAGCGGTCGACGGGCGCGTGCCGGCGCGTGGGCCGCAGGTACTGGCCGATCGTCAGGATCCGGACGCCGTGCTCGCGCAGGTCCCGCAGCACCGCGAGCACCTCGGCGTCCGTCTCCCCCAGCCCGACCATAAGCCCGCTCTTGGTCGGCGTGCCCGGCGAAAGAGCGAGTGCCGCGGCGAGCACGTCGAGGCTCAGGAGGTAGGTGCCCTGCGGACGCACGCGCGGAAACAGCCGCGGCACCGTCTCGATGTTGTGGTTGAAGACGGTCGGCTCGGCTTCGAGCACGGTGGCGAGCGCGCGGCGATCGCCCTTGAAGTCGGGCGTGAGCACCTCGACTCCAGCCTGCGGCAGCGCGCGCCGGACGGCGCCGATCGTGGCCGCGAAGTGCGCGGCGCCCCCGTCCGCGAGGTCGTCCCGATTGACGGACGTCAGCACGACGTAGCGCAGGCCCAGCCGGGCCGCCGCCTCGGCCACGCGCTCGGGCTCGGCGGGATCGGGCGGCAGCGGCTTCGCGGTCCCGATCGAGCAGTACGCGCAGCGGCGCGTGCAACGGTCGCCGAGCAGCATGAAGGTCGCCGTGCCGCGGCTGAAGCATTCGCCGAGGTTCGGGCAGCGGGCTTCCTCGCAGACGGTGTTGAGCGCGCCGTCGCGCAGCAGCACGCGCATCGCTCGCGCGCCGGGAGCGAGCGGCGAGGACTTGCGCGCCCAGACCGGCAGGCGCAGGACGCCCGTCTCGCTCACCCTACTGCTTGCAGAAGACATCTACATGAATCAATAACTTATGTCTTACAGACCGCAGGGCTCGTTTGGGGCTCACAGATTGATCACACCTCGAACTTTGGTTCCACCACGTTAGGGCCGTGCTCGACGCATCTCAGAAGCGAGGCTCGCGACTCCGATGTCGGGCCCAATTGGAGCCTCGCCGAAAGCATCGAACGGGCGAGCAATTCAGCCGGCGACTGTAGCTCGCTGCAGCCATCGCCTAGTCCTGCGGGTTCGCACTTGGGCATGGTGGCCAAAAGATCGTACAGCACATCGGACGCCGGCCGATGCTCGCTGTCGGCACAGCGGGGCTAGTGACGAGCGACGTCCGAGATGAAGTAGTGCAGCCGGACGATGCAGGAGCCCGATCCGAGCGTGATGTAGTTCGGACCCTCGGGTATCCAGTTGCCCGTGGCCTGGCGGTAGTGTGCGGTCCTGCACAGGTGGTTCATCCTCGAATCGGGAGAGTCGCCGGTCAGGCTCGCGTCCCACTCCGTCGCACAGAACTCGATGCCGAGTTCCTCACCCGACTGATCCAGGACGGCCACGTCGAATCGGGCGTTGATGGCGCGGGACTCGCCCTTGGCCACACGAACCACGCTATCTTGCGTGGACTCCAGCGCCGGATTCTTGCCGGCGTGGATGGTGCCCGAGTAGGTGAAGTCGCCGGCTCCCTGCGTGAAGTCCTCGCAGTCCGCGATGCATTCGAACCGCTCGAGAGTGATGCCGGCGGTCACGTAGTGAGCGACTTCGAGACGGTAGCGTCCTGTCGCTCCTTCGAACTTGGCAGTGATTTCGACCTCCCCCACCGCGATCGTCGTCACGCGGCCGCTCGAGTCGACGGTGGCGTGATCGGGATTGTTGGACGACCACGTGCTGCGCGAAGTCACGTCGGCGGTGGAACCGTCGGAGTAGACGGCCTCGGCCTTCAACTGCGCGTGGTCGCCCGGGACCACGGGGTGACACGGCTCGCCGCAGTCGGTTCGGTTCAACTGGACCTCTCTCAGCATGGAGCCGCTCCCGGTGTTGCCCGCGGTGCCGGACGAGGACGTGGGCGATCCTCCACCGCCGCCGCACGCGACCACCGACAGACACCAGAGATACAGCCCCGTGCGCGACACTGCCGACATCTGCATGGCTCTCCCCTTCCGGGCGTCCCTCGGTCACCTGGGTCGCTCCTATTCAGGGAAGCGACGCCAGGCGGGCAAAGCCATCACGCCCCGCGGAAGAAGACCGAGCTCCGGCTGACGGGGACGGCGGCTGCCGCTAGCTGGACCCCGGGCGGGTCAGCTCGGATTGCAGCCAGGCGCGCGCCATTCGATAATCTCGCTCGACGGTCGGGACGGAGACGGCGAGCACGTTGGCGATTTCAAGGTGGCTCAAACCGCCGAAGATCCGCATCTCGAGGACGCGAAGCTTCCGACGATCGAGCGTCTCGAGGCGTCCCAGGGCTTCGTCGATCGCAATCATGCGGTCGCCAGAGGCAGGCAGTGCGGTTGCGACATCCTCGAGGCTGACTTTCAGCTCGCCCTTCCCGCGTTTGAGACGTCGCCGGGCGCGCGCGTGGTCGACCAGCACCCGGCGCATGACGCGGGCGGCGAGGCTCAGAAAGTGAACGCGGTCTGCGGCCGATGCCGCGCTGCCGGCCAGGCGCGCGTAGGCCTCGTGGACCAGCGCGGTCGGCTGCAGCGTGTGTTCGCGCCTTTCGGACCGCATGAGGCGGGCCGCGATGCGGCGCAGCTCGTCGTACACGAGCGGCATCAGACGATCGAGCGCCGTCGCGTCTCCTTGCTGCCACTCGTGAAGCAGCCGGGTTACCGTGCGGGCGTGTTCCTCCGGCATGCGCCGCACCCATCCTATCAGGGCCCTCCGACGGCACCGGACCCGAGTCATGGCATCGCCGCTCACGCCGGGTGAGTTCGAGGAGCTCGAAGGCCTCTTCCACGAGGCCGTCGGCCTGTCGGGCCCCGCCCGCACCGCCTTCGTGGCCAAGCTGCGCACGCGCTCCGCTGTGCTGGCCGAGCGGCTCGCGGCGCTGCTGGCCGGCGACGACGCCAACTCGGCCGTCGTGGGTCAGGTCATCGCCGACACCGCCCGGGGCGTCGTCGAGAGCGAAGACGCGCTCGTCGGCGAGCGATTCGGCGCCTACCGCGTCGACGGGGTGATCGGCCGCGGCGGGATGGGTGCGGTCTACCTGGGCTCCCGCGCCGACGACGAGTTCCGGCAGACCGTCGCCATCAAGACGATCCCGGCGGGGCTCGAGTCCCAGGAGCGGCTCGAGCGCTTCCGGCGCGAGCGGGAGATCCTGGCGCGGCTCAATCATCCGGCCATCGCGCGGCTGCTCGACGGCGGCACGGGGCCGCGAGGCGTGCCGTTCGTCGTCATGGAGTACGTGGATGGCGTGCCGCTGACGACCTACGTCGGACAGCGACGGCTGAGCGTGCGCCAGGTGATCGAGCTCTTCCTCGAGTTGTCCGACGCCATCGAGTTCGTGCACCAGAACCTGGTCGTGCATCGGGACATCAAGCCGGCGAACGTGCTCGTGACGAGCGGCGGCCGCGTCAAGCTGCTCGACTTCGGGATCGCGAAGCTCACCGACGAGCTCGACGCGGGCGCTCGGCTGACGGCGACGTCGCACACGCCGATGACGCCCGAGTATGCGAGCCCGGAGCAGATCCAGGGCTGGCCCGTGACGACCGCCAGCGACGTGTACACCCTGGGCGCGCTCCTCTACCAGCTTCTGACCGGCGAGCGAGCGATGCGGTCGGACTCCAGGAGTCCGTTCGAGCTGGCGCAGGAGATCGTGCGCAGAGACCCGGTCGCGCCGAGCGAGGCCGTCCGACGTGCGGCTCGCGCGCCGGGCGGCTCGCCCGGCGCGCAGCGAAAGCTCGCCCGGCAGCTGGCAGGGGATCTCGACCGCATCGTCCTGATGGCGATGCGCAAGGAACCGGAGCGCCGCTACTCGTCGGTGGCGGCCTTCTCGGCGGATCTTCGGGCGTGGCTGCTGGGCCGGCCAGTCCGGGCCCAACGCGACACCTGGCGCTATCGCGTGCGCAAGTTCGTCGGACGACATCCGCTCGCGAGCCTGGCCAGCGCTCTCTTCCTGGTGACCCTGGCGACTTTCGCTCTGATCACGCTGCGCCAGAAGAAGCTGATTTCTCAGGAGCGCGACCTCGCCGTCGTCGCGGAACGCCGCGCGTCTGCCAACGCTGCGTTCCTGACGAAGCTCTTCGCGACGGCCGATCCGCGTCAGGCCGGGAACAAGAACGTCACCGCATCCGACCTGCTGCAGTCGGGCATCGCGCAGCTCGGAGCCGACAAAGAGCTGGACCTGCGCGTGCGCGGCGATCTCTATCTCACCCTGGGCCTCGCTCTCGCCAACCTGGAGCAGCTCGGGCCGGGTATCGCCGCCATCCGCCACAGCATCGAGGACAGGGAGCGGGCGTACGGCCGCGACTCGCTCGAGACGGCGGAAGCGCTCCACCGCCTCGGCGACGTACTGCGGAGGGCCAATCGCTTCGACGAGGCGTTCGCGCTCCTCAGCGAAGCGCTCGCCATCCGGCGCCGCCATGTCGCGGGCGACAGCTATGAGCTCGCCGATTCCTACAACAATCTCGCGATCCTCGCGATCGAGATGGGCAAGTATCGCGAAGCCGAAGACCTGCAATCGGCGAGCGTGGCGATGCACGCGCGGGTGCACAGCAGCCCCGGCGACGACGCCGTGGCCCTCAGCAACCTGGCGCTGCTCAGGTACCGGCAGGGCCGGCTGAAGGAGGGGCTGGAGCTTGCCACCCGGGCCCACGCCGAGCTGGCCCGGACGCCGGATCAGAGCTCGACGGTGTGGGCCCTTGCGAGCGTGGGACGCATCCGCCGCGAGATGGGCGAGCTCCGCGAGTCGGATCGATTGCTCGAGACGGCGCGCGAGCAGGCGCTGCCGCTCGTCGGGCCGACCTACAGCCGCGTGCTGGGACTGGAGCGGGACCTCGCCTTCAACCGCTACCTCGAGGGTGACTACGCGGAAGCGGAGCGCCGGTTCGCCGAGCTCGAGCCGCGCACCCGGCGCACGCTGGGCGCGCAGTCGCAGGCAACCGCGAGCCTCGAGCGCCAACGAGGCCTGCTGGATCGCGATCTCGGCCGCCTGGATTCGGCGGAACGGCGGCTTCGCTCCGCTCTGACGCATCAGCTGGCGTCGAAGGGACCGCGGCACTACCTCATCCCGGCGTATCGTCGCAGCCTCGCGGAAGTGCTGATCGACCGCGGGCGGCTCTCGGAGGCCGAGCCACAGCTTCGCGCTGCGCTGGCGCTGCTCCCCGACGCCGAGACCCTGCCGCACGTCGAGCGCGCCCGTGCGCTGATCCTGCTGGCCCGCCTGCTCACGCTGTCGCATCGCGAGCCCGAGGCGGCCGCATCGCTCCATGAAGCGCGCGCGATCCTCGGCGCGACGACCGGCCCCGACGGTCCGGCCTTCGGCGTCCTGCTCCTCGAGGAGGCACGGCTGGCTGCCGCGAGGGGTGACCGGTCTGGCAGCTATGGGCTGCTCCAGGAATCGGGGCGGATCCTCTCGAATCGACTCCCGGCGAGACAGCCCGACCGGGTCGAGGTCCTCTCGCTGCTCGGACAGAGGCCGCGGCGCGGCCGGCCGTCTCCGCCGCCGCCGACCTGGCTCCGCTTTCAGCGCTTCACGTCGACCACGATCTGCGTGAACGAGTGCGGCGGGAACGCGTAGCGAAAGCATCTGCCTCCGCCGTGCCCCGCGAACGACCCGGCCGGGTCGATCACGCGATCGACGTCGATCCTGATCGTGGTCCCGAGCGCTCAGAAGTACCGCGCGACCCGGACCCAGAAGGTCCGGCCGGGGGCGAGGTAGGTGTCGAGGTCCGACGAGTACACGCCGCCGTACTCGGTGGAATGGGGCCCGAGGCCGACCTGGACCCCCGCGTCGAGAGACACGTTCTCGCTCCAGTCGTGGTGCAGGTGCAGCAGCAGGTAGGCGCTCGGGTCACGTGGGTTGACGAGCACGGTGGGCTCGAGGCTCGTCAGGGGCGTCCACTCGAACCGCAGGCCCGCGGCCAGCTCGTCGCGCCCCAGGTTGAAGACCTCGCCGCGGGCCAGGCGGTCGAGGAGCCGCGGGTCCAGGCCCTCGAGACCCTGGTCGAAGGACGTCTGCCCGAAGCCATTGCGAAAGTACTCCACGAAGCCGTAGAGGTTCTTCCCTCCCCAGACCCAGGACCGGTCGAAGTTCACGAGAAGCGAGGTCACGGCGTCGGCATCTTGGGTAAACGACTCCGAGAAGTTGACCCGAAACACGCCTCCGGCGAGATTGCCACTGAGGCCGGCCCCCGCGATCGTGTCCCGGTAGTGGCGGGCGCCGAGGAGCTCCACCTGCAGCGAGCCGTGGAGGTGACGCCACTGGAGCGCGGCGGAGCTCTCGTCCGCGGTCACGGGCTGGCCTCGGTCGGCACGGCGGGGCACGACGATGCCCTGCAGGTCGTCCCCGTTCGAGAACAGCCACTGCGCGGACAGCATGTCGCTCCCGGGCTTGTACTCCTTGTCCACGGCGTTCGGGGGGAACGGGTTGAAGAGGTCCAGGACCTGGAAGACGAGGCCGTTGCCCCAGCTCAGGGCCTGACGGCCGACGCGCAGCGAGAGCGGTCCGCGGGTGTAGCCGACCGCTAGCCGGTCCATACGGCCGAAGACGAGGTGGGAGTCGCCGTCGGAGAGCGTCCAGCTGAGATCGAGGACCTGGCGGGAGTCGGAGGGGTCGGGAATCGGGAACAGCGACGACCCGAGATCTCCCAGCCGGGGGTCGCCTCGGGCCTCGAGCAGATTGCCCTGGAGGACGAAGAGCTGCCCCTGGGCGTCCACGTCCCACGCGTCGTGCCGGAAGTCCGCCTTGAGCCGGAAGTCGCCGGTGTTCAGGTAGACGGTCTCGCCCACGAGCAGGGCGCCCACCTCGTCCGGCCTGAAGAGCTGGAGGGAGGACTGCCCCTTGGCGTGGCCGCCGAGCGTCCAGTCCGCGGCGCCACCCGGCACCGCGGCCACGAGGGCCGCGGCCAGGACCCCGGCGGTCTTCAAGGGACGGCCTGGTCGTCGACCACGCGGCCGTCGCGCAGGCTGATCCGCCTCGGGGCCAGCTCCATGACCATGGGGTCGTGGGTGGAGATCACGAAGGTGGTCTGGCGCTTGCGGTTGAGGTCGCGCATGAGCTCGACGAGGTCGCGCGCGGTGTGGGAGTCGAGGTTGGCGGTGGGCTCGTCGGCGAGGACGATGGTCGGCTGGGAGACGATGGCGCGGGCTACCGCCACCCGCTGCTGCTGACCGCCGGAAAGCTCGGCCGGCCGGCGGTCCTCCATCCCGGAAAGGCCCACCTCCTCCAGGATCTCCCGGGAGAGCTGGCGGCGCTTCTCGCCTTCCATCCCCTGCAGCTCCATCACGAACTCGACGTTCTCCCTCGCGCTGAGGACCGGGATCAGGTTGTAGGCCTGGAAGACGAAGCCCACGTGCTCGAGGCGCAGGTCGGCGAGCGCGCCCGGGGAGAGCTGGTCGACCCTTTGACCCTCGAGGGTGACCGCGCCCGAGGAGGGCTGATCGAGGCCGCCGATGACGTTGAGCAGCGTCGTCTTGCCGGAGCCGCTGGGCCCGGCCAGGGTGACGAACTGCCCCCGCGCGATCTTCAAGTCCACTTCGCGCAGGGCGGGCACCCCGATGTGGTCGGCGTGGTACGTCTTGGAGACCTTCTGGCAGACGACGATGTCTTCCAACGGCCCGCTCCTATCCTCTCGTGATGGCCTCGACGGGCACCTTGCGCGCCGCGCGAAGGGCCGGATAGAGGCTCGCCAGCACCCCCAGGACCACCACGAATGCGACGGCGGAGGCGACGTCGGCCAGGCCCAGGGTCGGGTAGATGACCTTGCTCATGCCCCACATCTCCGCTCCCTCCGCGAAGGCGGAGAAGTCGATCCCCCCGCGCAGGAGGGCGAGAGTGACCCCGGCCAGGAGCCCCCCCGCCAGGAGTCCCGCCGCGAGCAGGACGAACGATTCCGCCAGGACCTGCTCCAGGATCAGGCGAGGCTTCATGCCCAGCGCCTGGACGAGCCCGAACTCGCGCGTGCGCTCGAGGACCGCCATCAGGAGCGTGTTCACCAGCCCGAAGGCCATCGCGACGTACATCACGACGTAGAAGATCCAGATCCAGGCCTCGCCCAGGGCGACCATGGCCTGGGCCATCGGCTCGAGCGCGGTCCAGGGCTCGACGTCCTCGCCGACGGCGGCTGCTCGCGCCCGCGAGAAGAACGCGTCGAGCTGGGAGGGATCCCGCAACATCACCGAGACCTCGGAGACGCGCGACCCCAGGCCGAGCATCGCCTGGGCGCGAGCCCGTCCCACGAAGACGAAGCTCATCTCGGTGCTCGACCGATCGGCGTCGTAGACGCCGACGACGGGGAATCCCCGGTCGGCGACGGAGTGGTCGCGGGCCTGGCTCATGATCACCACCCTCTTGCCGAGGCCGGTTCGGAGCCGCTCCGCCAGCTTGCGTCCGACGAGGATGCCGTCTCGGTCGGGGCCGGCGAGGCCGCTCGCTCCCTTCACCGCGTGTGCGACGAAGGAGAGGCCGGCCTCGCGCGCGGGATCGATCCCCACCAGCGTGACCCCGGCCGTCTCGCGCTCGCTCATCACCACCGCTGGCACCCGGACCCGACTCGCCCAGGCCGCGACCTGCGGGCCGTCGAGAAGGGCGAGGAGCGCCTTGTCGGGCGGGCCCAGCGTGCGGTCGACGGAGGGGTCGTCCAGGTAGCCGGGGGCGTGGACCTGCAGGTGTCCGGTGAGGGTCTCGATGGCGTTGTGCCGCACGTCGTTGCTCCAGCCGCGGGTGAAGGCGGCGAAGACGAGCATCGACCACAGCCCCACGGCGATCGCGACCAGGATCACCGCGCTGCGCCGGCGGTTGCGCAGCACGTTGCGCCAGCCCAGGCGGAAGACGAGTCGCCACCTCTTCACGTCACACCGCCTTCATCGCGTCCACCGGACGCAGGCGCTTGACGCGCAGGAGGGGAAACAGGGCGGCGAGGCTGGTGACGACGAGGACGGCTGCCGGGCCGACGGTGAGCGAGAACGCGTCGAGCCGCGGATAGATCCGGCCCGGAAGGCTCCAGCGGGTCAGGAGCTCCTCGCTGCTCGAGAACGCGATGCCGTAGTGGGCGGCGACCGCACCGAGGCCCACTCCGAGCCCCAGCCCCGCGGCCAGGCCGAGCAGAAGGAGCAGGAGCGACTCGGCCATGGCCACGGCCCCGAGGAAGCCGGGCCGGGCGCCGAGGGCCAGCAGGACGCCGAACTCGCGCGTGCGCTCGAGCACGGCCATGAGGAAGGTGTTGAAGATGCTGAAGGTGACCACGAAGACCAGCACGGCGTAGAGGAACCATCCGATGGCGGCGTCCATGGAGATACCCTGCTTGAGGCCCTCGAGGAGCTGGTCCCAGGTGAGAACGGCGACACCGGGTCGCTCGGCGACCGCCCGCCTCACCGCTCGCGCGACCTCGTCGACGCGCGCGAGGTCGTGGGCGCGAACGACGAGGGCGTGGGCCCGGTCGCCCAGCGCGAAGGTGTCCTGGAACTGCCGGAGCGGGATCTCGACCGTCGTGCGATCGAGATCCGGCGAGCCGCTTTCGAAGATGCCGACGACCGAGAGGGTGGCCACCGCCAGGGCTCCGTCGCGCCCCTGTCCGAGCAGCGTGAGCTCGTCTCCCGGGGAGAGCGAGAGGTTGCGGGCGAGAGTTCTTCCCACGACCGCCTCCGAGGCCCCCGGCGAGGCGAGAAACCGCCCCTCCCGGACCGAGCGGGGGAGGGTGGACAGCGCGGGCTCCTTCTCCGGCTCGACGCCGACGATGGCGGCGCCGTAGGTGTGGGAGGGGGAGCTCACGAGGGCGTAGGACTCGGCGCGGGCGGCGACGGCCGCCACCCCCGGGACCCCCGCCACCAGGGCCTCGAGCGCGGAGGCATCGTCGAGCGTCTTCTCGAGACCAGGGTCGTCGTGGTACCCCTGCGCCTGCACCTGCAGGTGGCCGGTGAAGACGCTGACGGCGCTTTCGATCATGGCGCCGTAGCCGCCGCGCTGGAGCGCGACCATGAAGACCAGGATGAGGGTGGCGAAGGCCACCGCGGAGAGGGTGAGAGCGGTGCGTCGCGGGTTGCGCCAGAGGTTCCGCCAGGCCAGGCGCAGCCCGAGGGTCACCCGCGACCTCGTGCCACGGCGGTGCTCGGCGTCGCCCTTCGGCCTCACTCGCGCTCCCACTGGCTGCGGGGGTTGCGCAGGTTGGCCTGGGTGAAGAGCGACTCGGGCAGATCGAGGCCGAACCGCGCGCGCTCGTACTGGAGGTCCGTCCAGTGCCCGGGCTCCTCGAGCTTCTCCATGCGCAGCCCCGTCACGTAGAGCTTCCCTCCCAGGTGTCCGATCGCGGTGGCCTTGAGGGTCTTCACCGGCTTGTGGTCCTGGTCGAAGAAGTTCTCCTCCAGGAGGAGATGATCGTCCCGGATCTTGACCCTCTCCTTGCCCCAGATGACGGGAGCGTTGGGGTGGGGCAGGGCCTCGATGACGTAGACGGCGTGGCCCTCGTGCTTCTCCTCCCCGACCACCCGGTTGTCGAAGTGGAGGATGAGCTCGTCCGAGCGAGCCAGGTCGTTGTAGGAGAAGTCGGACCCCATCCAGCTCTGGGCCATCATGCTGAAGGGCAGCTTGATCACCCGGCTGAGCTTGGGCGTGTAGATCCACATGTCGTCGCCCACCTTCAAGGTGGCGCTGCCCGCGTCCTTCGCCGGCTCCACGAAGCGCACCAGGGCGTCCTTCTCGCCCCGTGTCCAGCTCTTCATCACCGACTTGCGCTCCCACTCGGGACGGTGGACGGTCATGGCGATCTCGAGGAAGGACGAGGTGTCGCGCCAGTAGTCGATCGCCGCCTTCACGATCTCGCGGGCGTCCTTCCCTCCCCGCGCCTCCTGCGCCCTTGCCTCCAGGACCAGCACGGAGAAGGGCGCCGCCGACACCAGGGCGACCACGAATCCTCGGCGCCTCATTCGATCCCCTCGCTTTCTCGCCTGGACGACCGGCTCACCTCGTTCCTCGTTCGGTGCGTCGCCCGGTGCGGCCGGCCGGCCCGGGGCGGCCGCTGAGCAGGGCCTCGAGCGGGGCCGCCGCCTGCACGACGTCGAGCCTCGGATCCACAAGGCGGTGGAAGAGCAGTCCGTCCAGGGCCGCCGCCAGCAGCAGCGCGGTTGCGTCCAGGTCGAGATCCGGCGCCAGCTCGCCGGTCTTCCGAGCGTCCTCGAGCCGAGTCCGGATGGCCGACCGGAAGCGGCGGGAAGCCCTCGTCGTCCACCGGCGAAACGAGGAGCTCCGGGTCGCCTTCACCATGGCCTCGGCCAGGATCGTCGACCCGGGGCTGCGCTCACCGTGGCTCTCGATCCACTCCAGGATGGCCCGGACGGACTCGCCGATGGTCCCTCCCGACTGGAAAACCTCGATCGAGGGTCCGAGCTCCCGCAGCAGGGCGTCCTCGGCCGCTTCCATCACGAGCGCCGACACCGAGCGGAAGTGGTAGTGCACGAGGGCTGGATTGACCCCGGCGCGGTCGGCAATGGCCCGGGTCCTCACGCGGTCGATGCCGATCTCGGCCATCAGCTGCACGGTCGCGCGGAGGATGCGCTCCCGGGTGCGGGGAGAGCGCTCTTCGGGGAACGACGTTTCGCGCGACTTGGGCATCCGACTAAATCATATGACCAACACGGAGTGTCTTGTCAAGGCGAACAACGCCGCCGCGGCGGCAGCTCAGCGCTTTTCCCTGTGTTCACTTCGGCTGCGTGCGCGGCAACCAGAAGACAGCCTTGCTTGAGCGATTCGCCTATTGAGACGGCTGCTGCTCACGGCAATACCGTGCGGGCGGGAGGCCGTACTCGCGCTTGAAGGCGCGGTTGAAGGAGGCCTCAGACTCGTAGCCGACCTCGCCGGCAATCTGCGCCACGCTCTTGGTCGTGGACGTGAGCGCACGCGCGCCCAGCCGCAGCCGCCAGCGCGTGAGGTAGGCCATCGGCGATTCGCCCAGATAGTGACGGAAGCGCTCGGCGAGCACGGTGCGCGAGACGCCCACCTCGTGGGCCAGCCCGGAAATGGTCCACGGGTGCGCCGACCGGTGGTGCATCAGCATCAGGGCACGGCCTACTGCCGGCTCGCGCGCGCCGGCCAGCCATCCGGTCTGCCCGGGCGGCAGCTCACGCTGATAGCGGCGCAGGGCCTCGGCAAGGAACACCTCGGACAGCCTCGACGAAGTCGCGCTTCAACCGGCGCTAACCGGCCTACGACGGCATCGCGCCCTGCCGCGTCTCCGGCCCCGGAGCTTCGCCGGCCCGAGATCGAGGACCTCGTGGCCCGCTCCCTCCACTGCCGCCTCAACGTAAGCCGTCGACCAGGTAGAGGACGCGGCCGAGGACGAAACCCGAGACCGCGGGCTCACGCTCCTGGACTGGACGCATGCCTGGTGCTTCACTCGAGACGTCGCTACTGCTTGATGATGTAGGGCTTGAACTTGTCGTCGTTCAGGCGGACCTGCACCGCCTCGGCGTCGGTGCGGTCGCGGTAGATGCCCACGCGCACCGTGAAGAGGCCTCCGCTCTTGGCTGCCGGTGCCACGGCATAGGCCGGGAAGCCGCGGGTCTTGAGTCCCTTGACCACCGTGTCGGCGCTCGCCTTGTCCTTGAAGGCTCCCACCTGGATCGCGAAGCCGGCCGCGCTCGTCGGCTGGGCCTTCGGCAGCGGTCCGGTCGCTGCGGCCCTCGCGGCAGCGGGCGCGGGCGTCGGTGTCGGCGTCGGCGCGGGCACGGCCGCCGGCGGAGCGGCGGGCGTCGCGGTCGCCGCGGGACGCGGCGTGGGAACGGGCGGGAGCGCCTGCGCCTGGCTGCGCGCGGCTGTCGGGCTGGGGCTCGCCGAGCGCATCGGCGCCGCAGACGAGGCTCCGTGCGCAGGCGTCGCGGCGGCAGTCGCCGCGTGAGCGCCGGCTGCCGCCTGGGCGGGCTTCTTCTCGAGCCCTTCCTCGGGCTTGTCCGACTCGAGCCGCTGCGGATAGCTGAAGTCGCTCGGCGCCGGGGTGGCGA
This sequence comes from uncultured Acidobacteriota bacterium, assembly GCA_963740655.1. Classification (GTDB taxonomy): domain Bacteria; phylum Acidobacteriota; class Vicinamibacteria; order Fen-336; family Fen-336; genus DATBSL01. The sequence continues at coordinate 267,644 of CAVUFF010000002.1, read as the reverse complement.
CGGCGGCCGCCGGCGACTGCTCGGCGACCACGCGCTCCTCGGCCACCGGGCGCGTCTCCACGGCGCCGGCGCCCATCGCGCTGCCTTCGACCCCCCGCCCGACCATGACGCCGGCCAGGAAGCTCAGGATCAGCCCCGACGCGCCCGCCATGAAGTAGAAGACGAGCTGCTTGTTGGTGAGCTGGATCTCGTAATAGTAGTCGTCCTGCGCCACGCGCTTTCTCTCCCGCGCGGCCGCCGTGGCCGCCCTAGCCGACCCCGAGCTTGCGGTACGCGTCCTTGATTATGCCCGAGACGACCGCGATCTCCTGCGTTCCAAGGCGCTGGCGCACGCCGAGCTGGATCGAGGCCACCAGCTCGTTGAGCCCCGCCAGCATCAGCCGGCGCCGCTCGGCCGGCGGCAGGTCGGCCACGTTCGCGAGCAGCTGGTCGTAGTCGGCGCGCCCGTACTGCTTCAGGTCGACACCGTAGAAGAGCAGCTCGTACTGGCCGGCGATGCGCTCGAGCGCCTCGTCCATGAACGCGTCCACCTCGTTGCCGATGCGGCCCTGCAGGAACGAGTGGATGCGGTTCATCATCTGGTTGAAGCGCTCGACGATGCTCTCGAGGTCGAGCTCCTGCTGGCGCTGCGCGTTGTCCTCCTCGCGCGCCGCGGCCTCGCCCGGCTGGCCGCGCCGCACGACACCCAGCACCATCATCATCCACAGCAGCCGGCAGGTCTCGAGGTTCGAGAGGTAGGAGACCTGGCAGATCTGCTCGACCGACGCGCGGCCGTTCACGTGCGCGACCAGCTCCTGCTCCTCCTCGCTCAGCTCGACCCTGAGCAGCGCCTCCTGGTTGCCGGTCGGAACCGGGATCGAGTCGAGGTCGCCGCCGACCCCGCGGTAGATCGCGCGCCACGAGCGCATCCGCCGCATCCCCTCCATGATCAGCGACTCGGTCGCCAGGTTGAGCGCGATCACGTCGTCCTCGCCGGGCTCGGTCATCGTGAGCTCGTACTCGCCGCTCGCCCAGGTGAACACGTCGATCAGGATCTCCTTGACGTGCTGCTCGATCGAGCCGATCAGGTCCTCGGGCTCGAGCGCGCCGAGCTCGATCAGGATCGTGCCCAGCCGGCGGCCGGGCGCGATCATCCGGCTCGCGTCGAGGTACTGGCGCACCGTGATCTTGCCGCGCAGCAGCAGGTTCTCGCCCAGCCGCTCGTCCGGGTTGGTGCTGCGCGCGTAGACGATCCGCCCCATGTGCAGGTGGACGTTCTTGACGACGTCGTCCTTGCGGAAGGTGAGGATCCCGGTCTCGCCGCTACTCAGCACCGACTTCAGCAGCTCGGGTACCGAGGTGTCCTCGATGCTGCCGCGCAGCGTGAGGCCTTCGTCCATCGCGTCCGGCCCGATTCCGCCCATCTACGCCTTTCTCGAGCCGTCGCCCATGAGCGCCTTCAGCCAGTCGATAGGCACGGGGAAGATGATCGTCGAATTCTTCTCCGCCGCGATCTCCACGAGCGTCTGCAGGTAGCGCAGGTGCAGCGAGACAGGCTCGGAGTTGAGCTCGGCGGCGGCCTGGGTGAGCTGCTTGCTCGCCTCGAACTCGCCCGAGGCGTGGATGATCTTGGCGCGCTTCTCGCGCTCGGACTCGGCCTGCTTCGCCATCGCCCGCTGCATCTCCAACGGCAGGTCCACGGCCTTCACCGCCACCTGGGTCACCTTTACCCCCCAGGGGTCCGTATGCAGGTCGATCACCTCCTGGAGCCGGAGCGCCAGCCGATCGCGCTCGGAGAGCAGCTCGTCAAGGTGCGCCTGGCCGAGGATGCTGCGGAGAGTCGTCTGCGCCTCCTGGCTGGTGGCGTAGAGAAAGTTCTCGACGGAGATCACCGCCTTGAGCGGGTCCATGACCCGGAAGTAGACGACCGCGTTCACCTTCACGGTGACGTTGTCGCGCGTGATCACGTCCTGCGGCGGCACGTCGAGGACGACCGTCCGCAGGCTCACGCGCATCATGCGGTCGATCGGCCAGGCGACGATGATGAGCCCGGGGCCCTTCGGGATCGGCAGCACCTTGCCGAGCCGGAAGATGACGCCGCGCTCGTACTCGTTCAGCACCTTGACGGACAGCAGCAGCCAGAACACGACCATGCCGAGGACGAAAAACACGGGTGACATCACGCCCCCTTTCGGACCTTCAACAGGAGCCCCTCTACCGCCTCGACGACGACGCCCTCGCCCGCGGCCACACGCTCCCTAGAGCTCGCCCGCCAGCGCTCCCCCTGCAAAAGCACCCAGCCCTCGGGTGCAAGGTCACTCTCGGCCTGCCCACGCTGCGCCACGAGGCCCTCGCGGCCCGTCTGCGCCTTGCGGCGCTGCGCCTGGAGCACCAGCCTCACGAGCGCGATCGTGAACCCGGCGAAGACCAGGATCACCGGCAAGAGCGTCCACGGGTCGACGCGCAGCTCCGGCAGCGGCGAGTCCACCAGCATCATGGCGCCGAGGATCATCGCCACCAGTCCGCCGACCGTCAACAGCCCGTAGGAGGCCACCTTGACCTCGGCGGCGAAGAGCGCGACCGCCAGCAGGATCAGCAGCACCCCCGCGCCGCTCACCGGGATGATCTGGCTCGCGAACAAGAACAGCACCAGGCAGATCGAGCCGATCACGCCGGGAAACACGAGCCCCGGGTGGCTGATCTCGGCACCGAGCCCGGCGAGCGCGCCCAGCAGCAGCAGGAAGAGGACCTCGGGCCTGGCGATCGTGCTCAGGATCGCCTGGCGCCAGTCCATGCGCACGGGAACGGTGTGCTGACCGGCGAGGCGCAGCGTCACCTTCGTCCCGTCGAAGCGCTTGACCTCGCGACCTTCCAGCTGCCTGAGCAGATCGGGAACGTCGTTCGCGATGAGGTCGACGAGCTTCAGCTCGAGGGCTTCCTTCTCGGTGAACGACTTGCTCTCGACCACGGCCTTCTCGGCCATCTCGACGTTCCGCCCCCGGCGCTCGGCCTTGCCCCGGATGTAGGCGGCGGCGTCCTGGGTGACCTTCTTCGACATCACCTCGTCCATCTGGCCGAGCCCGGAAACCGGGTGCGCCGCGCCGATGTTGGTCCCCGGCGCCATCGCGGCCACGTCGGCCGCTATCGTGATCACGAAGCCGGCCGAGGCGGCGCGCGCGCCCGAAGGGCCCACGAACACGGCCACCGGCGTCCGGCAGTTCAGCATCTTGTCCACGATCTGACGCATCGAGCTGTCGAGGCCGCCGGGGGTGTCGATCCGGATCACGACCAGGGGCGCCGACTGCGCGTCCGCCCGCTCGATCGCCTGCACGACGTGGGCGGCGCTCACGGCGTGGACGACACCGTCGAGCTCGACCACCGGGATCTCGGCCCAGCCCGGGGCGGCTGCGGTGAGCAGTAGGGTGAGGGCGGCAGCGCCGGGCCACCTCTCGCGCATGGTGGGACAACTCTAGCACTCCGCGGTGATAAGATCCTGAGCTATAGCCATGTTTGGAACGCTGGGCGGCCCCGAGCTCTTCCTGATCTTCGTCGTGGCCCTGATCGTGTTCGGGCCGCGCAAGCTGCCGGAGATCGGCAAGAGCCTCGGGAAGATGATGGCGGAGTTCCGCCGCGCCTCGAACGACTTCCGCAACACGATCGAGAGCGAGGTGGAGGCCGAGAAGATCCGCGAGTCGCTGCGGATCGAGCCGCCGAAGGTCGAGCCGGTCCAGCAGCCGCCTCCCGAGGCGACGAGCGGCAGCCCCAGCACGAGCGACGCGGGCAACACGAACTCCCACCAAGCGCAGCCCGGCGCGCAAGCCGGGGAAGGCGCGCCCGCACCGACCGTCGAGCCCGTGGCCGAAGCCGTGAGCCGCGAGAGCCACCCGGCCGGTTCGGACCGTCCGTAGCCGACCTCCGGCTCGATGACGCGTCCGCACCCCGACAAGATGACGTTCCTCGAGCACCTCGAGGAGCTGCGCCAGCGGCTCGTGCGCGCGTGCGTGTACCTGGCGGCCGGGTTCGCGATGTGCTGGGGGTTCCGCGAGCAGATCTTCCACTTCATGGTCGCGCCGATGCGCAAGGCCGGCTTCTCGGACAAGTTCATCTTCACGGGCCCGGCCGAGGCGCTGATGCTCTACATGAAGATGGCCTTCTTCGTCGGCATCTTCGTGGCCTCGCCCTTCATCCTGTGGGAGATCTGGGGCTTCATCGCGCCCGGCCTCTACAAGAACGAGAAGAAGTGGGCGGTGCCGTTCATCGGCCTGGGTACGCTCTTCTTCACCGGCGGCGCGCTCTTCGGCCACTACTTCATGTTCCCGTTCACCTTCAAGTTCCTCTACACCTTCGGCGGCTCGGACATGCAGTTTCTGCCGAGGATCGGCGAGTACTGGGAGTTCTACTCCTGGTTCCTGCTCGGCCTGGGGCTCGTGTTCCAGATCCCGGTCGTGATCTTCGTGCTCGCCCGGCTCGGGCTCGTCACACCGCTCGGGCTGCTGAAGCTCTGGAAGTGGGCGGTGCTCGCCGCGTTCGTGATCTCGGCCTTCATCACGCCGACGCCCGACGTCGTCAACCAGACGGCGCTCGCCGCGCCGATGGTCGGGCTCTACCTGCTCGGCGTGCTGATCGCGTGGGCGTTCGGCCGGGAGCGCCCCCCGAAGGAGTGAGGCGCGCTCAGCCCTCGGGCGCGGGCGGCGCCAGCACGTAGTCGCGGATCACGGGCGTGGCCGAGGCCACGACGGCCGCCGCCACCAGCGTCATCACGCCGCCGAGGACGATCGAGACGGTCACGCCGACGACCGGCGACGCGAAGAGCGACGCGACGAGACCGGCCTCCACCTCGCCGAGCTGCGGCCCGCCGATGAAGAACATCATGTTCACGCCGGTCATGCGGCCGCGCAGGCGGTCGGGCGTGAGCAGCTGCCGCAGCGTCTGGCGGATCACGGTCGAGACGAGGTCGGCGAGGCCGGTGAGCGCGAGGGCGCAGGCGGTGAGCGCGTAGGAGCGCGACAGGCCGAAGACGACCGTCGCGAGGCCATAGAGCGCGATGGACGCCAGCAGCAGCCGCCCTTGGCGTGCGGGCAGCGGGTGGGTCGCGGTGTAGAGCGAGCCCGTGAAGGCGCCCACCGCCGGCGCCGCTACCAGCACGCCGTAGCCCGCCGGGCCCACCCCCAGGACCTTGTCCGCGACGATCGGCAGCAGCGACATCGCGCCCGCGAAGAACGTCGCCACGAAGTCGAGCCCCATCGACCAGACCATGGCCGGCGTCGTGAGCACGAAGCGCAGGCCCTCCTTGAGCGCGGCGAGCGGCGGCTCGTGCGCCCCGCCGGCGGGAGCGTCGACCCTGCCCGAGGTCTTGAGCGTGGCGAGGACACCCAGCACGCCGAGGAACGACAGCGCGTTCACGGCGTAGATGAGCGCGATCGCCCGCGTGTCGCCCGAAGCACCCGCGCCGTGCGCCGGCGAGAAGCCGGTGGCGCTGCTGCCGGCCAGCAGCAGCCCGGCGAGCGCGGGCCCCGCGATGAGCGCCGTCTGGAACATGGCGAGGTTGAGCGCCAGGGCCCCCGGCAGGCTCTGGGCCGGCACGAGCCGCGGGACGAGCGCCTGGCGCGCGGGACTGTCGAAGGCTGCGGCCGCCGCGCCGAGCGCGTTCAGCAGGTAGAGCGCCACGAGCGTCTCGCGGTGCGCCAGCGTCAGGCCGGCGAGCCCCATTGCCACCAGCGTCATGCCCGACTGCGCCACCAGCATCACGAGCCGGCGGTCGCGGCGGTCGGCGAGCACGCCGCCCCAGAGCGAGAAGAGCGCCGTCGGCAGCGCGCGCGTGAGGCCCACGAGCCCGAGTGCGAGCGGCGAGCCGGTCAGCAGGTAGATGTGCCAGTGCAGCGCCACGGACTGCATCTGGGAGCCGACCTGCGAGACGAGCTGCGACGTCCAGATGGCTCGGAACTCGGGATGCCGGAGCGCGTGGTAGGGCCGGGTCACGGGACACGTATTGTGCCCGCAACGGCCGGCTGGGCGTCACTCGCCGACCCTCGAGCTCGCGAAGGCTCGCGCCCTCGCCGGGTGAGCCAGTTCACAGTAGCGGCGGCGCTGTGTGGGCAGTCACAGGTGAAGCGTGTGTCCGGCGCAGTACTCTCCGCCTCACCAACCTGGATCCCGGTTTCTGACTCCAAGCCGGTCGCGCCGTCCGAGGCGGGCTCACGCGGACGGCCGACGCGGCGAACACCTGGTGCCCTGCGCCGGCGCCTCGATCGACCCCTGCGCGGGCATCGACAGCTCAAAGAAAACCTGGGGGCCTCCACAATGCGAGTCGCCCGATCCCTCCTCGTCGTCACTCCGCTGGTGGCGGCGACGTTCGTCACTCTCTCCACGGGCCGTTCGACCGCGAATTCCAGCCGCTCCGAGCTCGGCCGCCCGCTCGAAGGCATCGGCTTTCAGGAGCGCAAGGCCTTCCGCGACGGAAAGGACGCGTTCGCGGAGGTCGAGACCGACGCCGACGGCCTCGGCCCGATCTTCAACAACACCGGCTGCGCCGTGTGCCACTCCTCTCCCGCCGTAGGCGGCGCCAGCCCGATCAACGAGACGCGCGCTCAGAAGCTCGTCGGCAACCAGCTCTTCGACCTTCCGGGCGGCTCGCTCTTCCAGTCGGACGCCACGAGCTCCGGCTGTCGCGAGAACCTGCCGGCCGAGGCAAACGTGGTCGGCCTGCGCCAGACGACGCCGCTCTTCGGCCTCGGGCTCGTCGAGGCGATCCCGGACTTCGAGATCGAGGCCTACGCCTTCCGGCAGGCGCGCTTCCACCCGGCGGAGGCCGGCCGCATCAACCGCGTGCTCGACGTCGCGAGCGGAGGCCAGTCGCGCGTCGGGCGCTTCGGCTGGAAGGACCAGCAGGCGACGCTGCTGTCTTTCAGCGGCGACGCCTACGTGAATGAGATGGGCGTCACGAGCAAGTTCTTCCCGAACGAGAACGCCCCGAACGGCGACATGACGAAGCTCAAGGCGTGCGACAAGGCAGCCGACCCCGAAGACAAGGACGACGACGTCACCCTCTTCACCAACTTCGTGCGCCTGCTGGCGCCGCCGCCGCGGGACGAGCGGCTGAGCCGGCTGGAGGTAGGCTCCGGCTTCGACGGCCACGGTGACGGCGAGCGTGATCGCGACCACGGCTCCGACCGGGGATTCGATCGCGACATCGGCCCGGCGCGCGGCGAGAAGGTGTTCGCGGCGATCGGCTGCGGCGTCTGCCACTACGCCGGCTTCGTCGCCCGCAGCCGGATCGACGCCATCAACGGCAAGCGCGTGGGCGCCTACTCGGACTTCCTGCTGCACGACATCGGGACCGCGGACGGAATCGCGCAGGGCAACGCCCGGCCGAACGAGCTGCGCACGACGCCGCTCTGGGGGCTGCAGGAGAGCGCGCCCTACCTCCACGACGGCTCGGCGGCGACGATCCAGGACGCGATCAAGCGCCACGGCAACCAGGCAGCGGCCTCGCGCAAGGCGTTCGACGGGCTGTCCTGGCACCTGCAGCAGTCGCTCGTCGAGTTCCTCGAAGCGATCTGATGCGGCTCGCTAGCCCTCGCGCAGCACCTGGGCGGGGTCGATGCGCGCCGCCCGCCGGGCCGGAAGCCCGGCGGCCAGCAGGCCGACCGCCGCGAGAACGAGCGCCGCCCCCGCGAGCGTCAGCGGGTCGCGGGGCCGCAGGCCGTAGAGCAGCGCCTCGACGAAGCGCGACAGCCACAGGCTGAGCGCGGCGCCGGCCAGGACGCCGGCGCCGAGCAGCAGGCCCACGCGCGACAGCACGAGCCGCACGACGCCGGCCGCGTCCGCGCCGAGCGCCATGCGCACGCCGATCTCCCTCCGCCGGCGGTTCACCGCGTGCGACGTGACGCCGTAGAGCCCGAGTCCCGCGAGGAACAGCGCCAGGAAGCCGAAGAAGCCCGACAGCATCGCCACGATCCGCTCGCGCATCAGCGAGGCGCCGACCTGGTCGGACAGCAGCCGAAACGTCAGCGACAGCCTGGGGTCGACGCGCCCGATGGCCGCCGTCAGCGGCCCGCTCAGGAGCGCCGGCGAGGCCGCCCGGCCGCGGACGGCGAGTGTGGCGAAGGGCCAGCTGTCCTCGGGCGCGAGCTGGCCGATCGGCAGGTACACCGTGGGGTCGCGGCCGTCGCGCGGCGTCCGGTACACGGCGTCCTTCACGATTCCCACGATCTCGCGCGGCGGCTGTCGCCTGCCGGGCGGCCCCTCGCGCTCGACCTGTCGGCCAAGCCCGGAGCCCGCGGCCACGAAGCGGCGCACGAACGCCTCGTTCACGATCATGACGGGGGTCGCTCCGAGGCGGTCGCGAGTGTCGAAGTCGCGTCCCGCGACGAGCGCCGTACGGTAGGCCGAGAAGAACTGCGGCGTCACGGCGTTGACGAAGGAGAGCGCGCCCTGGTCGGACAGCACCGGCCCTCCCTCCACCTGGAATCGCTCGTCCCAGCCCTGGCCGCTCACGGGAGCCACCGTCGACACGGCCGCCACGGCCACCCCCGGCAGCGCCGCGGCCGCCTCGCGAACCCGCTCCAAGAGCGCGCTGCGCTCGGCCCCAGCAACCGCGCTGCGCTGGCTGTCGAGGCTGACCAGCAGCAGCGCGTCCGTCTCGAAGCCGAGGTCCTGCGAGGCCAGGCCCGAGAAGGTGCGCAGGAAGAGGCCCGCGGCGAACACGAGCACGAGCGACAGCGCGACCTGCACCACCACCAGCGGACCGCCGAGCGCGCCGGGGCCTTCGCCGGCCACGCTGCGGCCCTGCTGCCGGATCGCGTCCTGCGGCGAGAAGCCGGTGGCCCGCAGCGCCGGGGCCACGCCGAACAGCAGCGCGGTCCCGAGCGTCACGGCAACCGTGAACAGCAGGACGCGCCAGTGCAGCGAGACGTCGAGCGACACGAGTCCCTGCTCGGCGGTGATCTGGTGCACCAGGAGCCGGCTGCCCCACTGCGCGACCAAAAGGCCCAGCACGGCCCCCGGCAGCGCGAGCAGCAGGCACTCGGCGAGCAGCTGTCGCGCCAGGCGCTGGCGCGACGCCCCGAGCGCGAGCCGGGCGCCGAGCTCGTGGCGCCGGGCGTTGGCCCGCGCGAGCAGCAGGCTCGCCAGGTTGGCGCACGCGATGAGCAGCACCAGCACCACGACGCCCATCACGGTCAGCAGCGGGCGCTCGTAGCGGCTGCGGAGGTCGGAGAAGCCGTTCTCGGCCGGCACGATCGTGAGCGGCTGCTCGCGCAGGTACTTTTCGAGGTCCTGCGGACGCCAGTTTCCGGGCAGCGTGGCTTCGCGGATCTGCGGCTGAACGGCGCGCAGCGCCTGGCTGGCCGCCTCGACCGTCTGTCCCGGCTTCAGGCGGACCACGATGCTGAGCCACCAGTTGGAGCGACCGTCGAGCCGGCTCCGCTCGCCGTTCTGCTGAACGCGGTCCACCATCCCGATCGGTACGGCCACGTCGAACGAGCGGCCGACGGTCGGGCCGAAGAAGCCCGGAGGCGTGACCCCCGCGACCGTGAAAGGAACCTCGTTGAGCGTCAGCGCGCTGCCGAGCGCGTCCGCCGCGCCGCCGTAGCGGCGTTGCCAGAAGGCATAGCTGATGACGGCCACCGGCCCGGTCGCCCCCGCGCCGCGCCGGTCGTCGTCCGGCGTGAAGGTACGCCCGAGCATCGCCGGCACCCCCACCACGTCGAAGAACTCGCCGCTCGCGAAGAACGCCTCGGCGAGCTGCGCTTCGCCGCCCGAGGCCAGATCGAGGCGGGTGTCGCAGAAGGCGGCCGCGTTCTCGAACAGCTGCGCCTTGCGGTCGCGGATCTGCTCCCAGATGGGGTTCGTCCAGGATCCGTCCTTGAGCCGGGCCAGGGTTGCCGGCTCGCGCACCGGCAGCGCGCGCAGGATCAGGCTGTCGACGAGCGTGAAGATGGCGGTGTTCGCGCCGATGCCGAGCGCGAGCGAGGCGATCGCCACGAACGTGAAGCCCGGGCTCTTGCGCAGCACGCGCAGGCCGTAGCGCAGGTCCTGCGCGAGGTCCGAGACGAGCCGCGTGCCGCGCGCGTCGCGGCAGTCCTCCTTGACGCTCTCGATCGTGCCGAACTCGAGCCGTGCGCGGCGCCGGGCCTCGGCCTCGCTCATGCCCGCCGCGACGTGCTCGGCCACCTGTCGCTCGACGTGATCGCGCAGCTCGCGCTCGAGCTCCGTCTCCGCGCGCCTCTCCCGCAGCAGGCGCCCGAGCCAGGTCACGCCGGCTCTCCGTCCGCCGCGAGGATCAGCCCGACCGCCTCGGTGAGACGCCGCCAGCTCTCCTCCTCCTGCTCGAGGCGAGCGCGGCCGCGGGCGGTGAGCCGGTAGAACTTCGCCTCGCGCCCGGTGTCCGACAGTTTCCAGTCCGCGGCGAGCAGCCCGCGGTTCTCGAGCCGGTGCAGCGCCGGGTAGAGCGAGCCCTGCTGCACCTGCACCACGTCTTTCGAGATCTGCTGCAGGCGCTGCGCGATCGCGTAGCCGTGGCTCGGCCCGAGCGCCACCAGCTTCAGGACCAGCAGCTCCAGCGTGCCCTGTGGCAGCTCCGCGCGCTCGTTCACTCGATACCTCCGACTTCGACATATGTACCTGTAGAAGCCATAGGTGTCAAGGCCGGATTAGAATCGGCCGCCCCCGCGGATGGACCGCATCGGTTGGATCGCGCTCGCCGGGCTCGCCTTCGCGCTCGCCCTCCACGCCGCGCTGCTGCTCGTCGCGAGCGTGGCCCGCGAGCAGCGGGCGCTCGCCTACCCGGCGCTCGTCGCCTGCGTCGCGTGGCTGCTGGCCTGGCAGGGGCTCGTCCCCGCCCCCTGGCTTCCCGCCGCGGTCGGCGCGCTGCTGCTGGCGGCGGCGGCGGCCGCTCTCGCGCGACGGCCCAGGCCCAAGCTGCCGTCGCTGCCGGCGGTCGAACGGCTCGCGCTCGTCGTCCTCGCGGCCGGCGCCTTGTACGCCGCCTTTCCGGACTATCGCCCCGACCAGTGGAACAACGACCTCGTCCTGGCGAAGGCCGTCGCCTCTGGCCCGCTGCGCGGGCCGATCTTCGAAGAACACGTCTACTACGGCGGCAACTACCAGTACCTGTTCACGCTGCCGCGCGCGCTCTTCGCCGACGACGTCTTCAACCACAGCGCGGCCGACGCCTTCTCCTGGCTGCTCCTCGCCTTCGGGCTCGCCGGGCTCCTGGCGCGGCTGCGCCAGGACGCCTTTCCGGGACTGGCGCCCGTCGGACTTCTCGTGGCCTGGGCGATCTTCGCGCTCCCGGACCCGACCGCGATCCCGAACGCCAAGCCCGACCCGCTGCTCCTGCTCGCCGCCTTCGCGGTGCTCGAGCTGTCGCTCGGCCCGCGCCACGGCGACTCAAAAACGCTGCACGGGCTGCTCTTCGGGTTCCTGCTGGTCGCGCCGGTCGGCTTGAAGCTGACCTGGCTGCCTTTCGGGTTCGCGGTGGTGCTGGCGTGGCTTTCGCTCGTCGCCGCGCGGCGGGCCCCGCCCCTGCCTGAGCTCGGGCCCTTCGTCGCGGGAGCCGCGTTCGGTCTCGTCTCGCTCGTGCCCTGGGCCCTCAACAACTGGCGCTTCTTCGGCAACCCACTGCACCCGGCGCAGCTCGGGCCCCTCCGCTCCACCTACTGGGCCGCGAACTTCGGCAGCTACTACGACGACGTCGCGGGGCGGGCGACCTCGCTCGCGGACTACGGCGCGATCCTGGAAAGGCTCGTGCCGATGCTCAGCTGGCACTCCTACTTCATGCTGGTGCCGGTGCTGCTGGTCGCGCTCGTCGCGCTCGCGCTGCGGCTGCCGTTCGGCAGCGCCACGGAGCGCGGCCAGGCGCTCCTGCGCCACGCGCTCGTCGCCGGCGCCTGTTTCGTGCTCGCCTGGCCGCTCTTCTTCGGCTCGAACATCTACCCGCGCTACGTCTACGCGGGCGTCGCCCTGGCGCTGGCCGCGCTCGTGGCCCTCCTGGAACGTGCTCTCGACTGGCGCAGCGAGGCGGGCGGATCCCGGTGGCTCCGCCGCCTGGCGATCGCCGCGCTGCTGCTTCCGGCAGCGGCCCCCGACGCGCTCCCGCGGCAGCTCGCGTTCGTCGCGCGCTACGCGGTGATGGACGTCGGGCGCTACCGGCTCGAGGGGCCGCCGGAGTGGCGCATGACGCGCGACCAGTGGCTCGTGAGCCAGCACCGCAGCCGCGTCGCGCCGGGCGTGGGCTTTCACTCGCGCGCGACGCTCCAGGACATGGAAGCCACCTACTTCCTGGACGGCGCCGGGTACCGCCTCTACTCGCGCGAGCTGCAGCTCGTCGAGGCGCGCTCGGCGGACGGGAGGACACTCTGCCCGTGGCGCACGCTCCAGCGCCTCGACATCGCCTACCTGCGCACGCGCTTCAAGTTCGAGCTCTGGCCCGAAGCCTACAGGAGCGTGATGCCCGGGCTCGCTCCGCTCGACGGCGCGCCCCACGTGCTCTACCTGGACCCGCGGCTCGTGGCCGAGCGGGCCGCGTCCGAGACGGCCTGCGCGGCGCCCGAGCCCGCGGCGGCGGCAAGCCGATCGACAAGAAGCTCTGGTTCAGCGACAGCTACGAGCGCACGCCCCGGGGCTGGCGCTACTTCTTCGGCCAGGCCTCGCTGAGCCTGCCGCCCGTGCCTTGAACCTTCGCGCCATCACTCCGTGCGCAGCGCCGTGACGGGGTCGACGCGCATCGCGCGGCGAGCCGGAACGAGACAGGCCGACACGCTGACCGCGACCAGCAGCACGACCACGATCGCGAGCGTCGCCGGGTCGAGCGGGCTCACCTCGAAGAGCAGCGTTGTGAGCGCGCTCCGCGCCGCGAAGGCGCCCGCGAGGCCGAGGATCGCTCCGACGCCGACCACGCGCAGGCCCTCCACGACGACCTCCCGGAAGAGCCGGCCGGGCTCGGCGCCGAGCGCCGCGCGGATGCCGATCTCGCGCGTGCGCTGCGCGACGGCGTAGGAGAGCACGCCGTAGACACCCATCATCGCGAGGACGAGCGCGAGGGCGGCGAAAGCGCCCAGCAGGCCGGTATGGAACCGCCGCGGCGCGAGCGACTCCGCGACCACCTGCTCGAGCGTGCGGACGCCGGTCACGGGCAGCGAGGCGTCCACCGCCTGGATGGCGCGCCGCACGGCGCCTGCGACGGCGGCCGGATCCGGCTCGCTGCGGGTCACGAAGCTCATGAAGCTCCAGGGGTCCTGCTCGTACGGCACGTAGAGCAACGGCAGCGGGCGCTGCCAGAGCGAGGCAGTGTGCACGTCGCCCGCCACCCCCACCACCTCGAGCTTGTCGTCGTTCAGCTCCAGCCGCCGGCCGATGGGGCTCTCGCCGGGCCAGAACGCCTCGGCGAGCGCGGCGCTCACCACCGCGACCCTCGGACGATCGGGCCCGTCGTCGCGCGAGAACTCGCGCCCTGAGACGAGCGCGATCCCGAGCGTGCGGAAGTAGCCGGGGCTCACGGCCACGTAGTTGGGAATGATCTTCTCGACCTGCTGCTCCGGCGGGTAGCTGCGGCCCTCGACCCTCACGCCGCGCGAGCTGCTGCCCGGCCGCAGCGGCACCCGCGTGACCAGCGCCGCAGCGGCGACGCCCGGAACCCTCAGGACGTTCGCGAGCGCCTCGCGCGCGTAGGCGATCCGCCGCGGCGCTTCGCGGTAGGCCGCCGGGGGCAGGTTCACGCCCATCGACAGCACGCCCGCCGGCCGGAAGCCCGGATCGACGCCGCGCATCCTGAGGAAGCTCTTGACCAGCAGGCCGGCGCCGGCCAGCAGCATCAGCGCGAGCGCCGTCTCGGCCGTCACCAGCAGGCGCTGCAAGCTGCGGCGCCCGCGGCCGGCGGTGCTCGCGCGCGCGGCATCGTGAAGCGCCGCCGCGCCGCGGCCGGCCATCGCCACGAAGGCCGGCGACAGGCCGAACACGAGGCTCGTGACGAGCGCTGTCGCGAGCGCGAAGACCAGGACGAGCGGATCCAGCCGGAGCCGCACGAGGTTCTGCGCCGACTCCGGGACGAGCCTCACCAGCAGCGGGACGCACGCGCCCGCGAGCGCGATGCCGAGGCCGCTTCCCAGGAGGCCGAGCACGAGGCTCTCGGTGAGCACGAGCCGCGCGAGGCGCCCGCGGCTGGCGCCGAGGGCGGTGCGGACGGCGATCTCGCGCTGGCGCGCGGCCCCGCGCGCGAGCAGCAGGCTCGCGACGTTGGCACACGCGACCAGCAGCACGAGCGCGACCGCGCCCAGCATCACGAGCAGCGCACGACGCGACTCCCCCACCAGGTGCTCGCGCAGGTTGCGCACGAGGACACCGCCGCGGGCGTCCGCGGTCGGATCCGCCTGGGCGATGCGCGCCATGATCAAGCCGACATCGGCCTGGGCCTCCCTGTAGCTCACGCCGGGCCTGAGGCGCGCGTAGGTGTCGAAATAGTGGGAGCCGCGGTTCTGGGACGGGTCCTTTAGCTCGCCGATCCGCTGCGGCACCGCGAAGCGCGGCGGCAGCCACAGCTCGGCGTCCTCGGGGAAGCGGAAGCCCGGCGGCGCGACACCGATCACGGAGTAGGGCTCGTTGTCGAGCAGCAGCGGCTGTCCGAGCACGTCCGGGCTCGCGCCGAAACGGCTGCGCCACAGCGAGTCGCCGATCACGACCACGTGATCGCGGCCCGCGCCCTGCTCGTCGGGCAGGAAGCCGCGGCCGAGCCGGGGCTTGACGCCGACCACGTCGAAGAACTCCGGCGTGACGATGACGCCCTCGCGGCGCTCCGGCTGCTCGCCCGCCCGCAGGTCGAGATTGACAGCGCGGACGGCGGCCATCCCGGCGAAGACCGTATTCTGCCGGCGCAGGTCGAGGAAGTCCGCCGGCGCGACGCTGCCGATCGAGCCCCGCCACTCGGGACCCACGATCACCAGCCGCTCGTCGTCCGGCAGCGGCAGCGGGCGCAGCAGCACCGCGTGGACCACGTCGAAGATCGCGACGTTGGCGCCGATGCCGAGCGCCAGCGTCAGCAGCGCGACCGCACTGAAGCCCGGGTTGCGGCGCAGCACCCGCAGCGCGTAGGACGCGTCCTGGACGAGCTCGTCGACGACGCCCCAGCCCCAGGTGTCGCGCGTGACCTCGCGGACCAGGAGCGCGTTGCCGAGCTCGCGGCGCGCCGCCGCCTCCGCCTCGGAAGCACTCTCGCCGCGCTGCGTGCGCGCGCGAACGGCCTCGGCGAGATGCCCCTCGATCTCCTCGCGCAGCTCCTCATCCCGCCGGCGGCGGAGGAACGGCAGCCCGCGGCTCACGACTCGCCCCGCTCCGGCTGCGGGCCGAGGATCCCGCCGATCGCTCCGCTGAGCTGCTCCCACCACGAGCGCTCCACGATCAGCTGGCGCCTGCCCTTGGCCGTCAGGCGGTAGACCCGCACGCGCTGCTTGTTCTCCGACGTCTTCCATTCCGCCGCGATGAAGCGCTGCCGCTCGAGCCTGTGGAGCGCCGGGTAGAGCGAGCCCGTGTCGACCTTCAGCAGCTCTCCCGAGCCGGCCTGGATCGCGCGGGCGATGCCGTAGCCGTGGCGCGGGCCCCACTGCAGCGTCTGGAGCACGATGAGGTCGAGCGTCCCCTGCAGGACCTCGATGCGGTTCCGGTAGGCGGACGGATTGGCCATGGCGGCTCCAGGGATGGAGACAGCCTACACCCATGGACGCGGCCGCGCCCGTGCTACGCTCCGCGCTCCGGGGAGGGCATCCGATGTTCAGCAAGCTGTCTCACTTCGAGCGCGCCTGGGAGTTCGAGAGCGCGGGCACGCTCAAGCTGCTGCGCGCGCTCACCGACGCGTCGCTCTCCCAGCCGGTCGCGCCGGGGGAGCGCACGCTCGGGCGCATCGCCTGGCACATCACGACGTCGCTCTCCGAGATGATCGGGCGCACGGGGCTGAAGCTCGCGGGCCCCGCGGAGCACGCTCCGCTCCCCGCGACGGCCGCCGCGATCGCGGCGGGTTACGAGGCGGCCGCCGCGTCGCTCGTCCCCGCGCTGAAGAGCAGCTGGACCGACGCGACGCTCCAGGAAGAGGACGACATGTACGGCCAGAAGTGGAAGCGCGGCCTCACGCTCACTGCGCTCGTCACGCACCAGACGCACCACCGCGGACAGATGACGGTGCTGATGCGCCAGGCCGGGCTCAAGGTCCCGGGCATCTACGGTCCCGCGCGCGAGGACTGGGCGGGCATGGGGATGACTCCGCCCGAGGTCTGAGCGCTGCCGCAGCCGTCCGCTAGCGTTCGGCCTCGGGCGTCGTGAGCGTGAAGCTGAACGTCGAGCCGAGCACCGCCTTCTCGCGGCGCGCCTGGCCGGCATTGAGCTCCACGACGTAGGAGGCCCGGCGCAGCGGGTTGTAGACGGGGCAGGGATCCGCCTTGCAGGGCGGCACCGACTCGGCCACGTGCACCACCTTGCGCTCCTCGTCGAGCCAGACGATGTCGATCGGGAAGCGGCAGTTCTTCATCCAGATCGAGTGGAAGTCGGAGCGCTCGAAGATGAACAGCATGCCGCGGTCCTTCGGCAGCGACGGGCGGAACATCAGCCCCATCGCGCGGTCCTCGTCCTTCACCATCACCTCGACCTGCAGCACGGTTCCGGACGGGAGCGTCAGCGGGATCACCGCCGGGCCCGCGAGCGCCCGCCCGGCGAGCGCGAGGGCGGCGAGCGGCGGAAAAGCGCGCTTGAGCCTCATGGGCCGATCCTACCACCCGCGCCGGCCGACCCCCGGCTACTGCCGCACCTTCCCCGTCATCGGCACGAAGCGCACGGGCATCAGGCGCTTCTCTTCGAGGCGCTCGCCGCGCCGCGTCACCACCATGAGCTCCTGCCAGTCGTCGCCCACCGGCACCACCAGGCGCCCGCCGTCCTTGAGCTGCTGCTCGAGCGGCTCGGGAATGCGCGGAGCGGCTGCGGTCACGAGGATCGCGTCGAACGGGGCGGCCTCGGGCCAGCCCAGATAGCCGTCGCCCGCGCGCACCGTGACGTTGGTCCGGCCGAGCCGCTTCAGGAGCGCCGCGGCACTCTCGGCGAGCGGGGCCACGATCTCGATCGAGTAGACGCGCGCCGCGATCTCGCTCAGCACGGCCGACTGGTAGCCGGAGCCCGTCCCGACCTCGAGCACGGTCTCGCCGCCCCGCAGCCCGGCGGCCTCGGTCATGAAGGCGACGATGTAGGGCTGCGAGATCGTCTGCCCGCTGCCGATCGGCAGCGGGTGGTCCTCGTAGGCCTGGGCGCGCGACTCGGGCGGCACGAACAGGTGGCGCTCGACCTTGCGCATCGCCTCGAGCGTCCGCTCGTCCTTCACGCCGCGCGCGGCGATCTGTGTCGCGACCATCTCCTCGCGCGCGCGGGCGAAGGCCGCGTCGTCGGTCCCGGTCGCGGCGCCGCACGAGGCGATGACGGTCAAGGCGATCAGTCGGGGCACGTCGAGCATGCTCGTGCTCCGCCCTTCATTGTAGTCCGCGTGGTCCACGGCTTCTCAGCTCTCGACCACCACCTCGAACTCCGTCCCGCCCCCCGCGCGCGCGAGGCAGCGCGCCTCCCCACCGTGCGCGCGAGCGATCTGGCGCACGAGCGCGAGGCCCAGGCCGTAGCCGCTGCCGGTCTCGGACGCGCCGGGCGGGCGGTAGAAGGGCTCGAAGATCCGCTCGCGCTCGCCCTCCGGGACGCCGGGGCCGCGGTCCGCCACCACCAGCCGGGCGCCGGTGGCGGTGCGCTCGACCCGGGCCTCCACCTCGCCTCTGCCCGCGTGGCGGCGGGCGTTGTCGAGCAGGTTGCGCACCAGGCGGCGCAGCAGCCGCGGCTCGCCGCGCACCTCCACCGGCTCGCCCGCGGCCGACGCGTCGGCGCGCGCGGCTTCCTCGGCGACGAGCCCCAGGAGGTCCACGAGCTCGCTCTTCCCGCCGCGGCCCACCGCCTGGAGCCGGCTCGCCTCGAGCAGCTCGCCGATGAGCGCGTCGAGCTCGGCCACGTCGCGCGCCGCGCCGGCGCGCAACGCCGGCGCGCCCTCCAGCAGCTCGAGCGCCACGCGCAGCCGCGCGAGCGGCGAGCGCAGCTCGTGCGAGGCGAAGGCGAGCTGCCGGCGCTCGGCCTCGACGAGCCCCTGGATGCGCTCCGCGGCGCGGTTGAAGCTGCGCGCGAGCGCGGCCACCTCGTCCTCGCCCTCGACCGGCGCGCGCGCGGCGAGGTCGCCCTGCCCGAGGTCCTCGACCCGCGCGCGCAGCCGCTCGAGCCGCCGCGTGAGCCGCCGCACGAGCGGCCAGGCGCCGAGGCCCACGGCGAGCGCGAGGAGAGCCAGGCTGGCCGCCAGGCCCGCGCCGTGCCGCAGCTCCGGGTGGCGCGCGGCCACCAGCCGGCGGCCGTCCGCGAGCCGCACCGCGAACAGCAGGTGCCCGCGCAGGCGCGTCCAGTGGCCGCGCAGCCCGCTCGCCGCCGGCAGCGGCAGCGGCTCCCCCACCCACGCGACGAGCTCTCCGCCGCGCGCGTAGACGGCCGCGTCGAGGTCGAAGCGCGGCCCCAGCCGGTCGAGCGCCGCCTGCAGCTCCGCCGCCGGGCGCTCGGGCCCCGGCAGCAGCTCGGCCGCGGTGTCGGCGATCGCGTTCGCGAAGCGCCGCTGCTCGCGCAGGCCGCCGAGGTGCCACCAGGCGAGGGCCGCGAGCACCGCGAAGAGCGCGAGCACGGCCACGATCGTCAGGTGGATCTGCGTGGCGAGCCGCCGCATCACTCCGCGTCCTGGCGGCGCGCGAACACGTAGCCCGCCCCGCGCACCGTCAGCAGCCGCCGCGGCCGGCGCGGGTCGTCCTCGATCGCCGCGCGAATGCGCGAGACGTGCACGTCGATCGAGCGGTCGAAGGCCTCGCTCGCGGAGTGGCCGGCCTTCTCCATCAGCGTCTCGCGCCCGAGCACGCGGCCCGCCGACTCCGCGAGCGCCGCGAGCAGGTCGAACTGGTAGCTGGTGAGCGGCCGCTCCTCGCCGTCCACGCGCACGAGGCGCGCGTCCTTGTCGATCTCGAGGCGGCCGAAGCGCAGCAGGCTCGGGTGCGGCGCCGCCGACTGCTGGCGGCGCAGCACCGCCCGCAGCCGCGCCACGAGCTCGCGCGGATTGAAGGGCTTGGGCAGGTAGTCGTCGGCTCCGATCTCGAGGCCGACGATGCGGTCCTCGTCATCTCCGCGCGCCGTCAGCATCAGCACCGGCACGTCGGAGGCGGCGCGAATCAGGCGGCAGACCTCGAAGCCGTCGCGGTCGGGCAGCATCACGTCGAGCAGCACCGCGCTCCAGCCCTCGGAGAGCCGCCGCAGGCCCTCGGCCGCCGTCCCCGCCGCGGCGACCTCGTAGCCGAAGGGCTTCAGGTAGTCGCGCACCAGAGAGGCGAGCGCAGCGTCGTCGTCGATCAGGAGTAGGCGCTCCACCGGGTGGATCGTAACAAGAGGGCCGCTGCCGAGGGCGCGTGCCGAGGTCACCAGGGCCGAGGTCGCCACGGGTAGCGGCGAGCCGGGATACCGGTCGCCGCGGAAGACGTCGACCTCGGCCCTATTCCGCTGACCCGTGCATGCGCCGGGCGAAGGCGACGAGGTCGGCCCGCTGCTCCGGCGTCAGCACCTCTGCCAGGTCCTCGATACTGCCGAGGGCCAGTTTCGTGGCGCGGTCGGCGAGCTCCAGCTCCTGCTGCCGCAGCCGCTCGATCGCCGCCCGGTCGAGCTGCGGCTTCTGGAGCTCCCGCACCAGCGCGGCATGGTGGTCGTGATGCTCCAGCGCGAGCGGAACGAGCCCGTCCACGAGCGCGTCGCTGATGCGGCGCGCCTGCTGCTTCTGCTCGTCGGTGCCCGAGACGCCGCGCAGGGCCCATTCCACCGCCATCCCCGCGTGGTCCTTGGCGGCCTGCGGGTCCTTCAGCATTGCGAGGGCGAAGCCGTGCCGGCCCCCGCCCATGCCCGCATGCCCGAAGCTGCCATGCAGGCCCGAGAGGCCGTGGAAGGCCATCGCCCGGGGCATCGCCGCCCCGAGCGCGGCCAGCCCGGCCAGGGCGCCGCCGCCCAGCCAGAACGTCCGCCGCCGCCAGAGCGGCGTTGCGCCCGCCTGCGTCCCCTGATTCGTGTCGGCCATCGCTTCTCTTCCTTTCCCCCGAGGCTTCGCTGCCACCCCACGCTCTCAGGATGGGGCGCACGGCTTTCGGGCGTGTGTGGGAAGGATGAAGAAGTGTGAAGCGTCCTACTCCGAGCGCAGCGTGGCCATCGGGTCGACCCGCGCGGCGCGCGCGGCCGGGAACCAGCTCGCCACGAACGCGGTCAGGCCGAGGACGACGACCGCTCCGCCGAGCGCTATGGGGTCGTGCGGGGAGACGCCGAAGAGCAGGCTCGAGATCTGGCTCGCCGCGGCGACCGAGGCGAGCGCCCCGACCGCCATCCCGACGCCCACGACGGCCAGGCTGCCCTCGAGCACGCTGCGGCGGACGTCCGCCGCGCGGGCGCCCAGGGCGATCCGGATGCCCATCTCGCGCGTGCGCTGGGAGGCGAGGTAGCCCGTCACGCCGTACGTGCCGCCGAGCGCGAGCAGCACCGCGAGCAGCGCGAAGACCGCGAGCAGCCACGAGTAGGTGGCCCGCGCGGTCGTCGAGCGGCGCAGCGCCTGCTCCATCGTCCGCAGCTGGAAGACGGCCAGGTCGGGATCGAGCTCGCGCAGGGCCGCCCGCGCGCCGGCGACGAGGCTCTCGGGGTCGCCCGCCGTCTTGAGCGCGAGCGTCAGGCTGTCGACGGGCCGCGCCAGCAGCGGGAAGTAGAGACCGGGCCGCATCGGACGCTCGAGGCCGTAGTGCTTCACGTCTCCCACGACGCCGACGATCGTGGTCCAGGGCGAGTCCTTCGAGCCCTCGGGGCGGATGCGCCTTCCGACGGGACGGGGCTCGCCGGGCAGGAACTCGCGGACGAAGGCCTCGTTCACCACGGCAACGCGGCCGGCCTGGGGCACGAAGTCCCGAGCCTCGAAGAGCCGCCCGTCGCGCAGCCGGATGCCCAGCGTCCTGAAGTAGTCGACCGTGGCGTAGCGCTGCAGTACGACGGGGTTCTTGTCGTCCTTCCCCCGCGGCGGCGCGCCTTCGACCGTGAAGAAGTTGCCCCAGTGGCAGCCGAGCGGCGCGCAGGTGATCGCGGCGGCCGAGGCCACGCCGGGCTGCGCCTGCAGCCGGTCGATGAGGCGGTTCCAGAACGCGAGCCGCTTCGCGTCGTCGGGATAGCTGGCCGCGGGCAGGTAGACGCCGAACGTCAGCACCCCGCGCGGCTCGAAGCCGGGATCGATCTGGCGCACGCGCGTGTAGGCCTGCAGCAGCAGCCCGCCGCAGACGAGCAAGAGCGCGGCGAGCGCGAACTCGGCGCCCACCAGGAGCCGCAGCGTGCGCCGGCCGCGCGGCGAGCTCGTGGTCCCGGAGGCCGCGGTCGACATCGCCTGGCGCAGGTCGCCGCGCAGCGCGTGCAGCGCCGGCGCCCAGCCGAACAGCACGAGCGTGAGCGCCGTGGCGGCGAAGGCGAAGCCGACGACGCGCGCGTCGAGGCCGAACACCGCCCAGCTCGGGATCTCCTCGGGGATCGCGCCTATGAGCGCTCGCAGCGCGGCGTAGCCGAGCGCGAGGCCGAGCCCGCCGCCGGCGAGGGCGAAGAGCAGGTTCTCGACCAGCAGCTGCCCGAGCAGCCGGCCGCCGCTCGCGCCCACCGCGACGCGGATCGCGATCTCGCGGCGCCTGGCGAGCGCGCGCGCCAGCATCAGGCTCGCGACGTTGGCGCACGCGACGACCAGCAGCAGGCCAACAGCTCCCGCGAGTGCCTGGGCGCTCGTGCGGAAGTCCCGCACCAGCTCCTCGCGCAGCGGGACCGCGTACGGCGAGACGATCCGCTCCTTGTCGCGCGCGTCCCAGATCGGCTGCTGGGCGCGCAGCAGGTCGGCCTCGCCCTGCGGGGCCGTGACGCCGGGCTTGAGGCGCCCGATCCCGTTGCCCGAATAGCTCTGGCCGTCGCCGTTGGCCTCGGCCGCCAGGGGCACGTAGAGCCGCACGCCGCCCGGGAAGTCCACGCCGCGCGGCATCACGCCGATCGACCGTGCGGGCGACGCCGTCGAGCCGCAGCGCCTTGCCGAGCACGTCCCGGTCGCCGCCGAAGCGGTCCTGCCACATGCCGTAGCCCAGCACGACCACCTGCGGTCCCTTCGGCCGGTCCTCCTCGGGCGTGAAGAAGCGGCCCAGCGACCGGCTTCACGCCGAGCACCGCCGCGAAGTCGTGGGTCACCTGCGCGCCCTCGAGCCGCAGCGCGTTCGCGCCGTCCGAGGCGTTGAAGCTCGCCGTGTCGTAGTAGGCGATCGCCTCGAACAGCTTCTGCTCGCGGCGCCATTGGACGAGGTCCGGGTAGTTGATGCCGACCACCTCGAGGTTCCAGCGCGGGGCCCGCTCGTTGAGGTACACGAGCCGCTCCGGCTCCGGGAACGGCAGCGGCCGCAGGAACAGGCCGTTGATCAGGCCGAACACGGCGACGTTCGCGGCGAGCCCCAGCGCCAGCATGGCGACGACGAGCGCTCCGGCCAGCCGGTGCCGCAGCAGCGAGCGGAGCGCGTAGCGCAGGTCGTGTCCGATCATCTCGATCCTCCGGGTCTTCGTCGCCTTTGCGCGCCCTCGCGCCCGGGCGCGGGCGAGCGCGCGCGCCCGCGCATCCGCCAGGTCGAGGGCGGCGCTTGCCCAGACCCCCGCCCGCAGGCCGCGCGCCTCGGACCAGCGCTCGAGGAAGAGCGCTTCCATCTCGGCCGCGTGCGTCTCGCGCAGCGCGCGCGGGGCGAGGCGCAGCAGGGCCCGGTACGCGCGGGCGGCGGCCCTCGGGCTCACGCCGTCTCGCCTCGCGCCCGGACCCGCGTGCGGGCGATCCGCACGAGCTCGCCGAGCCGCCGCGTCTCGCCGCGCGCCACGGCCTGACCGGAGCGCGTGATCCGGTAGAAGCGCTTGCGCTCGCTCGCCTGCCCGGGCGGATCGGCCACCTCCTCGATCCAGCCGTAGTCGACGAGGTCCTCGAGCGAGCCGTAGAGCGTCGCCGGCCAGAGCCGCACGCGCCCCTCGGAGAGCCGCTCGACCTCGCGCGCGATCGCCAGGCCGTGCGCGTCCCCCCCGAGCAGCGCCAGCAGCATCAGGAAGTGGTGCGTCCGGGGGGTGGGAGGCATGAGGGTGGCGGCACAATTATATGGATCCATATAATCTTGGCAAGGCGCGAAACAGGCACCCCGGGGATGCTCGAGGGGGCGGAGCCCCCGCGTCTGGAAAGAAAGCCGGCCCGTTTCGCGGACGACTCCAAGGCCCTCCTGGGAGGCCGAAGGCCAGCTTGTCGAGCAGCCGGCAGCGCGACAGTCCACGATGCGCAACTCCGTCCGGACCGAGTTGCTTAATGAACTACCTCCGGCGAACGAAAGGCTCGGAGAAACGGAGAACGGACAAACAGAGACGGACAAACAGAGACTGACAACGGAAACGGAGCCGACGAAATAGCACAGCGTCTCTTTTCGCCTGGGAACGACGGGGCGAAAAGAGACGCTAGTAAGCCTGCGCGAAAACCACTTCCTGGCCTTTTTCGCCCGTCACGATGCAGCGGGCCTCGACCGGGTCGCCCATCGGGATAACGCGGATCGTGGCCTTCGTCTCTTCCTTGACGCGCGCCTCGACCTTCGGGTCGCCGTTCCAGCCGGCGACGATGAAACCGCGCTTCTCCGCCATCGCCTGCTTGAGCTCGTCGTAGCTCGCGACGCGTGTCGTGTTCGCGGCGACGAACGCGCGCGCGCGCTCGAGCATGTCCTGCTGGATCTGCTCGAGCAGCGCGTGGAGCCGCGCGGCGGTCCCCGGGAGCGGCACGAACTCCTTCGCGCGGCTGTCGCGGCGCACCAGCACGCACTGGTCCTTCTCGATGTCCTTCGGCCCGAGCTCGAGCCGCACCGGCACGCCGCGCATCTCCCAGTCGGCGTACTTGTAGCCGGGCTGGAACTGGTCGCGGGCGTCGAGGTGGACGCGCAGCCCGGCGCTGCGCAGCATCGCCTGCACCTCGCGCGCCTTCGGCAGCACCGCTTCGTTGACGTCGCCCTTCTTGGGAGGGATCGGCACGATCACGACCTGGTAGGGCGCCACGCGCGGCGGCAGGATCAGGCCCAGGTCGTCGCCGTGGCTCATGACGAGCCCGCCGATCATGCGGGTCGAGGTCCCCCAGGACGTCGACCAGGGCTTCGCGCGCTGCTGCGTGCGGTCGAGGTACTCGATCCCGTAGGCCTCGGAGAAGTGCTGGCCGAGGTTGTGGCTGGTGCCGGCCTGCAGCGCGCGGCCGTCGCCCATCAGCGCCTCGATCGCGTAGGTTCGGAGCGCCCCCGCGAACTTCTCGCTCTCGGTCTTGCGCCCGGTGAGCACCGGCATCGCCAGCTGCTCCTCCGAGAACGCGCGGTAGACCTCGAGCATCTTCAGCGTCTCTTCCTCGGCCTCGGCCTCCGTCTCGTGGAGCGTGTGGCCTTCCTGCCAGAGGAACTCGGTCGTGCGCAGGAACGGGCGCGTGACCTTCTCCCAGCGCACCACGTTCGCCCACTGGTTGATCAGCACCGGCAGGTCGCGCCAGGAGCCCGACCCACTTCGCGTAGGTCGAGCAGATGATCGCCTCGGAGGTCGGCCGGATCGCGAGCGGCTCGTCGAGGTCGTCTCCCGCCGCCCTTCGTCACCCAGGCGCACTCGGGCGAGAAGCCCAGGACGTGCTCCTTCTCGCGCTCGAGCAGGCTCTTCGGGACGAAGAGCGGGAAGTAGGCGTTGACGTGGCCGGTCTCCTTGATCCGCCGGTCCATGTCGCGCTGCATGTTCTCCCAGACGGCGTAGCCGTAGGGCTTGATGATCATGCAGCCCTTGACCGGGCTGTAGTCGACCATGTCGGTCTTGAGCACGACGTCGAGGTACCACTGCGAGTAGTCCTTCGACTTCGGGGTGATCTCCTTCGAGACGCGTTCTTCCATGTTTCCCAATCCTATGCGGCGCCGGTGCCCGGAGCCGCGTGGCGCCGCCACTGCCGGGCGAAGGCAGGGACGGCCTGCGCGCGCGAGCGGTCGAGCAGGATGCGCGCGGCGCCCAGCGCCACGAGCGCGCCGTAGACGTAGACGAGCGGCCCGCGCAGCGACGGCACCGCGAACTGCACGGCCCAGAGCGCGAAGACCATCCCCGCCTCGAGCGAAGTGAAGCGCATGTTGAGCAGCAGCACCACGCCCAGGAGCGACTGCAGGATCGTCAGCAGGATCTCGGTCCGGTGCATGGCGTCGAACGGGATCGTCCGGAAGCCGCCCTGCCCGATCGCGTAGGCGAGCGGGATCATCGCGACCAGCATCGTCCACTGGTTGATGTTCGAGGAGACGAGGTTCATGAGCGCCATCGGCGCCTTGCGCACGCCCTTCGCCCAGCGGAACGCGGAGAAGAACTCCGGGAACTCCGACAGGAAGGGCGCCACCCACTGGATGAACACGAACTCGCTGATCCCCACGGACAGCGCGAGCGCTTCCAGGCTGCCGACGAAGGGGTGGGCGGCCACGTAGAGCACGAGCCCGCCTCCCAGGAACAGCCCCGCGATCACAGCCCCCCGAGCCCCCGGCCGCAGCCGCATCACGGCGCGCGGAACGGCGTCGAGCTCGTCGACTCCCTCCTTGTCGCCCGGCGGCATGCGGTTCAGGACGAAGAGGTAGCCCGCGTACATCGCCGCGAGCACGAGGCTGTCCCACGCGGTGAGCGTCGCCTTCCACCAGATGAAGGCGAAGTAGGCGATCGGCAAGAGCAGGCCGACGACGCCCGCCGCGTCCTCGTCCCCGAGCACCAGCTCGCGCTGCCACGTTCCCGTCCGCCGGCGCTCGGCGAGCGACGAGACGAAGAACACCATCGGCCAGCCGAGC
The DNA here is from genome assembly GCA_963740655.1 of uncultured Acidobacteriota bacterium. GTDB lineage: Bacteria > Acidobacteriota > Vicinamibacteria > Fen-336 > Fen-336 > DATBSL01. The sequence goes on along the minus strand of CAVUFF010000002.1, from coordinate 241,695 downwards.
CCGACCAGGAGGCGCAGGCTGCCGGTGAAGTTCGCGGTCATGTTCGAGACGTCGCCGCGGAAGGCGATGTCCGCCTCCACCGCGAACTCCGGCAGCGTCTGCAGCCAGGCCAGGATCGCGAGCGCCAGGCCCTGGCTCATGAAGAACTGGGCCGCCTCGGCGCCCCAGGCGATCACGAACGCGGAGAGCAGGATCGCGGGAAACGTCCAGAGCGCCGCCGCGGCGGCCGACTGGCCCTCGGCGCCCGCGACGGCGGCCGCTCCCGCGGCCGCCCAGGCCGCACGAATCGCCCTCAACATGCCTTCACGCTCGCAATGTCCAAAGCCTCGCATGATACCAGACGGCACCCCGAGGCCTTGACGCGCCGCGCGCGGCCCTGATAGCGTTCTCGCGGCCTCGCGGGCCGCCTTTCCCCTGCTCTCCCGGAAAGGCTGTCGGTCCCCATGACACGCTGGACGACGTACCGGGCGCTGGCCCTTGGCCTGCCCCTCCTGGCTCCGCCTGCGCCCACCGCCTGCGAGGAGCAGGCTCACGCCAAGGAGCGGCCGAAGGCGCGCCTCTACACGAACGACGACCTCGAGCGCGTCCATCCCTTCGCCGCCGAGACCGGCGTGCGTTCGATGCCCGCGGTTTCGCCGACTCCGGCCGAGGAGACGAAGCCGCGGCGCGAGGGACGGTCGCTCCGACAGGGCGAGGCCTACTGGCGGGCCGAGGCGGAGCGCGTGCGCCAGAAGCTGCGGGCGCTCGAGGAGCGCGCCGCCGAGCTGCGCGTGCGGATCTCGGAGCGCTCGAGCCGCAGCGAGGTTTTCGGCCGCCGCGGCTCCTCGTCGTCGTCGCGCGGGACGTCGCTCCTTTCGCTCCAGTCCTCGCTCGCGCTCGTCGAGAAGCGGGCGCGGCTGCTCGAGGAGGACCTCGCCGAGCGCGCCCGACGCGCGGGCGCGCTGCCCGGATGGCTGCGCTGAGGAGGGTGCTATGCTCCGGCCGCGATGCTGGAGATCCCGGTCGAGCTCGGCTCCCGGCGCTACGTCGTGTCGGTCGGCCACGGGCTCGCCCGGCAGCTTCCCGAGCTGCTGACGCCGCTCGGCGGGCGCCGCACGGTCGTGGTCGCGAGCCGCAAGGTCTGGGCGCGCCACCGCGGCACGCTCGAGCGACCGCTGCGCGCGCTGGGGCCGCTGCGGCTGTGCCTGCTGCCCGACGGCGAGCGCTTCAAGTCCCGCCGCACGCTCGACCACGTCTACGACGCGTTCCTCGACGCCGGGCTCGGCCGCGACGGGCTGGTGGTCGCCGTGGGCGGGGGCGTCGTCGGCGACCTCGCCGGCTTCGCGGCAGCGACCTGGATGCGGGGCGTCGACTGGGCCGCCGTCCCGACCACGCTGCTGGCGATGGTCGACAGCTCGATCGGCGGCAAGGTCGGAGTCAACCACGCGCGCGCCAAGAACATGGTCGGCGCCTTCCACCAGCCGCGCGCGGTGGTGATCGACCCGGCGTTCCTGAAGACGCTGCCTCCGCGCGAGCTCCGCTCGGGCGCCTACGAGATCCTGAAGTGCGCGGTGCTCGGCGACTCGGCGCTGTTCGAGTCGCTGCAGCGCGCGCCGCGCGGGCTTCTGGGCTGGGCGCGGCCGGAGCTCGACAACGCGATCGCGACCGCCTGCCGGATCAAGGCCGAGGTGGTCGAGCGCGACGAGCGCGAGGGCGCCCTGCGCTACGTGCTGAACCTCGGGCACACGATCGGCCACGCGCTCGAGGCGGTCACGCGCTACCGCCGCTACACGCACGGCGAGGCGGTCGGCTGGGGCATGGTCGGGGCCTCGTGGATCGCCCGCTACCGCGGGATGCTGGCGGACGACGACTTCGACCGGATCGCCGCGGGCGTCGACCGGCTGGGCCCGCGGCCGCGGATCTCGGACCTCCCGCCCGCCCCGCTGCTCGAGGCGATCTCGCACGACAAGAAGGCCCGCTCGGGACGGGTGCCGTTCGTGCTGCCGACCGGGATCGGCCGCGTGGTGATCCAGCACGACGTCAAGCCGCCCGAGATCCGGCGCGCGCTGCGCGTCATGGCCGGCCGCGAGGCGCTCGCCGGCTGACGGTGCGCACGCTCCTCCGCGCCGTGACCGCGCTCTTCGTGCTCGCGGTGCTGGCGCTCTTCCTGCGCGGCGCGCTCGCGCTCGTCTCGTACCCCTTCGACTGGAGCCCCGACGAGGGGCTCCAGCTCGACTGGGGCCGGCGGGCACTCCACGGCCTCCTCGGCCTCTACGGGCGCAGCACCGTTCCCTACCCGGCGGTCTACGGGCCCGGGCTGCCGCTGCTGCTGGCGCCGCTCGCGTCGGGCGGCGCCGCGATGCTGCAGTGGGCCCGCCTGCTCGCCCTCGCCTGGACGGCGCTCGCGTCGCTCGCCGTATTCCTGCTGGTCCGGCCGGCGGCGGGCGCGCTCGCCGGCCTCGTCGCCGTGGCGCTCTCCTTGGCACCCCTCGACTACAGCTTCTGGCTGATGCTCGTGCGCCCCGACGGGCCGATGCTCGCGCTCTGGCTGCTGGCAGCCGTCCCGCTGCTGCCCTCCCGTCTCGCACGCGGAGCCGACGCCCTCGACGCGCGGCGGACCGCGCTCGGCACCGCCCTGCTGCTGGCGGCCATGCTCACCAAGCCGACGGTCGTGATCCACGCGGCTCCGCTCGTGCTCGGCTGGCTGCTCGTCGACCGCCGGTCGGCGCTCCGGCTGGTCCTCGCGCTCGCCGGCGGCGGCCTGGCCCTGCTGCTGTTGCTCCAGTGGCTCACGGCCGGCGGGTTCCTCTGGCTGCTGCGGGCCTGGGTCGTCCAGGAGAAGATCCCGGGTCTCACGGCCATCATCCTGAAGCACGCTGCCGCCAGCCTGTGGCCGCTCGCCGTCTTCGCCGCCGCGGCGCTCGCGATGGCGGCCTGGCGGGGCGCCGCGTGGATGCGCGAGCCAGCGCTCCTGCTCGGGGCCGGCGCGGTCGCGATCGTGCCCTTCCTCGAGAAGCACGGGGCGTCCTGGAACTACCTGCTGCCGCTCGTGCCCGCGCTGTCCGTGCTGGCGCTCCGCGCGTGGGCGCTCGCGATTCCGACGGACGCTGGGACGTCCGGCCGGCCGCTCGCGCTCGCAGCCGGCGCGGTACTGGCGCTCGGCGTGGCGGCCACCCACGAGTTCCCGACGCCGAGCGCGCTCGACGAGCGCACCGCGCGGGCCTTCTACGCCTTCGTGGTCGAGCACACGCGGCAGAGCGGCGGGCCGATCCTGGCCACGCGGCCGGAGCTCGCCTACTTCCTCGTCGGGCAGCCGGTCGAGATGGAGGGAGCGAGCTTCGCCCCGCTCGCGCGCCAGAAGGTGCCCGGCCCCGAGCTCGTGCTGGAGCGCCTGCGCGAGCGCCGCTACACGCTGCTCGTCGTGCTGCACCCGCTGCCGGAGGGCGGCTTCGCGGAGGCCGCGGCGCAGGGCTACGTCCACGCCGGGGGCTGCAACCTGTCCTTCTACTTCGCCACGACCCCGGTGCACCTGTTCACGCGCCGGGACCTGCCGCTCTACCTGCGGCCGCCGGCCGATACCCGCTGCGGCGGGCCGGCCGCGCCTACGCCTCGTCCGCCGGCGTCCCCATGAGCGTGACGAGCACGGCCTTCTGCACGTGGAGGCGGTTCTCCGCCTCGTCGAACACCACCGACTGCGGGCCGTCGATCACCTCGGCCGCCACCTCCTCGCCGCGGTGGGCGGGCAGGCAGTGCATGAAGACCACGTCGGGGCCGGCGGCCGCCATCAGCTGCGGCGTGACGCAGTAGCCCTGGAAGGCGGCCACGCGCGCCTCGGCCTCGGCCTCCTGCCCCATCGAGGTCCACACGTCGGTGTAGATGACGTCCGCGTCCTCCACGGCCTGGAGCGGATCGGCCACGACCTCGGGCGCGGGCGAGCCCAGCTTCTGCGCCTCGCGCAGCGCGCTCTTGAAGATGAGCGGGTTGGGCTCGTAGCCCTTGGGGCAGCCGACGCTGCAGCGCATGCCGAGCTTCACCGCGCCGAACATCAGCTCGTGCGCGACGTTGTTGCCGTCGCCCACGTAGGCGAGCTTCAGCCCCGCGAGGCTGCCGCGCCGCTCGCGCAGCGTGAAGTAGTCGGCGAGCGCCTGGCACGGGTGCAGCAGGTCCGAGAGCCCGTTGATCACCGGGATCGAGCCGTGGCGCGCGAGGTCGAGCAGGTCCTGGTGTGCGAACACGCGCGCCACGATCCCGTGCACGTAGCGCGAGAGTACGCGCGCCGTGTCGGGGATCGTCTCGCCGCGGTTCAGCTGGATGTCGTCGTTGCCCAGGAAGAGCGCGCGCCCGCCCAGCTCGTACATCCCGACCTCGAACGAGACGCGCGTCCTGGTCGAGTGCTTCTGGAAGATCATCGCCAGCGACTGGCCGGCGAGCGCGCCGGCGTAGCTCTGTGGGCTGGCCTTGATCGCGGCGGCCTGCTCGAACAGGAGCTCGATCTCGTCCCGCGACCAGTCCTTGAGCGAGAGAAAGTGCTTCTGCGCCATCGCGGTCCCTCGAACCTCCTGCGGCGTGCCCGGGCATGATACGGGCCGCTTCGCGAGGCCGTCAACGCCGACGCGCCGGCTCCCGTGCTTCAATCAGGCGATGCGCGTCTGCGCGATCGTGCTCGCGGCCGGCGAGGGGCGGAGGATGGGCGGACCGAAGGCGCTCGCGAGGCTCGGCGAGGAGAGCTTCGCCGCCGCCGCGCTCCGCGCGTTCGCGCGGCCGGACGTCGCGCGGCGCGTGCTGGTGCTCGGCGCCGCGGCCGAGCGCATCGCCGAGCTGGCGGACCTCCCCGGCGAGATCGCGGTCGTCGTCAACGGGCGCTGGAAGGAAGGCATGCTGACTTCCGTCCAGGCCGGGCTCGACGCGGCGCAGGCGCTCGAGGCGGAAGCAGTGCTGCTGCACCCGGTCGACAACCCGCTGGTCGCGCCCGAGACCGTGAGCGCCGTGATCGAGGCGCTCGCCGGCGGCGCCCGCATCGCCGTGCCGACCCACGCCGGGCGGCGGGGCCACCCCGCCGGCTTCGCGCGCGACACCTGGCCGGCCTTGCGCGCCGTCCCGCCGGACGCCGGCGCCCGCAGCCTGCTCGCGGCACGGCCCGAGTGGGTGGTCCACGTGGCGGCGGGCCCCGACTGCCTGCTCGACCTCGACACGCCCGAAGACCTCGCCGAGGCGCGTCGCCGGCTCGACGAGGCGAAGGCGCGCGGCGTCTGAGGGCGTCGCCAGGGCGCCGCGTTGGACCGCGGTCGGGCGCCCGGCTACGATGTCCGGATGACTGGAGCGCAGCGGGAGCGCCTGCCCGCTCTCGCCGCGACCGTGGTGGCGCTGGCCGCGTCGCTGGCGGTGATCGCCGGCTACCTGCTGCGGGCCCGTGCGCTCGTCGCCTACCCCTGGGACTGGAGTCCCGACGAGGGCCTCTACCTCGACCACGCGCGCAGGCTCGTCGAGGCCCCCGCCAGCCTCCACGCGCGCAGCTTCGTCCCCTTCCCCTCGGCGTACGGCCCCGTGCTGCCGCTGCTGCTGGCGCCCATCGCCGCGGCCGGCGGCCGAGCGCTCTTCGGCGCCCGGCTCGTGGCGCTCGGCTGGACGCTGGCCGGGACGCTCGCCGTGTTCGTGCTCGTCCGCCGCCGCGCGACCTGGCTGCTGGCGCTCGCCGGCTGCGCGCTCGCGCTCGCCAGCTTCGACATCAGCTTCTGGCACATGCTGGTGCGGCCGGACGGGCCCATGCTCGCGCTGCTGCTGCTCGCGGCGATTCCGCTGCTGCCGGCCGCGCTCGTCGCGGGCTCTGACCGGCTCTCGCCCGGACGCATCGCGGGCGGTGCCGTGCTCGTCGTGGCCGCGGCGCTCGCGAAGGCTACGGCCGTCGTCCATGCCGCGCCGCTCGTGCTGGGGTGGCTGCTGGTGGACCGCAGGAGCGCCGTCCGGCTCGCGCTCGCCGTGGGCGCGGCGGGCCTCGCGGCGGTCCTCGCGCTGCAGTGGCTCACCGCCGGCGGCTTCCTGTGGGTGAACCGGATCTGGAGCTACCACCCGAGCGTCGCGTGGCTGCCGGGTGTCGTGGCCTTCGACTTCCTGAAGCTCGCCTGGCCGCTGCTCCTGGTCGCGGCCGCGAGCGTGCTCGCCGCCGCCGAGCGCCTCCAGGTCCTTCGCGACGGCGCCGTGCTGCTGGTCGCGGGTGCCCTCGCGGTGCTGCCGCTCACCGCGAAGTACGGCGCGTCGTGGAACTACCTGGTTCCGGCCGTCCCCGCGCTCGCAGTGCTGTCCGCCCGCTCGTGGGCGATTCCCGGGAACGCGCTCCAGGGGATCCCGCGCCCCGTGGCCGGCGCCGCCTTCCTCGCCGTCGCCGCGCTCGTCTTGAGTCTGACGCGAACCTTCCCGCTGCCCACCGCCGAGGACGAGCGCACGGGCCGGGCTTTCTACGCGTACGTCGCCGACCTGGCGCGCGAGGGACGCGGCCCGATCCTCGCGGTGCGGCCCGAGCTCGCCTACTACCTCGTGGGCCAGCCGGTCGAGATGGAGGGCAGCGCGCTCGCCCACCTCGCCCGCGCGCACGCCCCCGGCACGGAGCTCATCGAGCAGCGCCTCGAGGAGGCGCGCTACAGCCTGCTGATCTGGACCTGGCCGCTGCCCGACACGGGCGGCTACCGGGCCGCGGCCGAGCGCTCGTACGCCCCGGCCGGCGGCTGCAAGCTCGGCTATTACTTCGGCGAGGTCACCGCGACGCTCCTGCCGCGGCGCGATCTCTTCCGCCCGATGCTGCCGCAGGCCGGAACGCGCTGCGGCTCGTCGGTGCCCTCCCCGCAACCGACCCACTGAACCGACCGGAGACCCGCTTGATCCTTCGCAACGTCGCGATCATCGCCCACGTCGACCACGGAAAGACCACGCTGGTCGACGCCATGCTGCGCCAGAGCGGCGTCTTCCGCGCCAACCAGGAGGTGCGCGAGCGCGTGATGGACTCGAACGACCTCGAGCGCGAGCGCGGCATCACGATCCTGGCCAAGAACACGGCCGTGCACTACGGCGAGGCCAAGATCAACATCGTCGACACGCCGGGGCATGCCGACTTCGGCGGCGAGGTGGAGCGCGCGCTCAAGATGGTGGACGGCGTGATGCTGCTGGTCGACGCTTCCGAGGGCCCGCTGCCGCAGACGCGCTACGTGCTCAGGAAGGCGCTCGAGGCGCGGCTGCCGCCCGTGATCGTGATCAACAAGATCGACCGCGCGGACGCGCGCCCCAAGGAGGTGCTGAACGAGGTGTACGACCTCTTCATCGACCTCGACGCCACCGAGGACCAGCTCGACTTCCCGGTGCTCTACACGAACGCCAAGCAGGGCTTCGCGCGGACGGCGCCCGACGGCCCCGGCGACGACCTGCGGCCGCTCTTCGACGCGCTCGTCGAGGCGATTCCCGCCCCGCCCGGCTCGGCCGGCGACGTGCTCCAGCTGCTGATCGCCAACCTCGACTACAGCGACTACCTCGGCCGGCTCGCGATCGGGCGCGTGTTCTCGGGCACGGTGACCGTCGGCGACACGGTGGCGGTCTCGAAGCGCGACGGCCGGCTCCAGACCACGAAGGTCACGAAGCTGTTCGTGTTCGACGGCCTGAAGCGCATGGACGCCGACGCCGCGGCCTGCGGCGAGATCGTGGCGCTCGCGGGCTTCGAGGGCATCGAGATCGGCGAGACCGTCACCTCGGCGACCGATCCCAGGCCGCTGCCGCCGCTGCACATCGACGAGCCGACGATCTCGATGGTGTTCTCGGTGAACACCTCGCCCTTCGCCGGCAAGGACGGCCGCTTCGTCACCTCGCGCAACATCAAGGACCGGCTCGAGAAGGAGCTCTTGACGAACGTCTCGATCAAGGTCGAGCCCACCGCCTCGGCCGACTCCTTCAAGGTGCTCGGGCGCGGCGAGCTGCAGCTCGCGATCCTGATCGAGACGATGCGCCGCGAGGGCTTCGAGCTCGCGATCTCCAACCCCGAGGTGCTGACGCGGATGGAGGACGGCAAGCGCAGGGAGCCGCAGGAGCTCTTCAGCATCGACCTGCCCGAGGCCTACATGGGCGTGATCCTGGAGAAGATGGCTCTGCGCAAGGGCAAGATGGCCAAGATGGTGAACCACGGCTCGGGGCGCGTGCGGCTCGAGTTCCAGGTGCCGACGCGCGGCCTGATCGGCGTGCGCACCGAGCTCTTGACCGACACGCGCGGCACGGCGGTGATGAACAGCCTGCTCGAGGGCTGGGTCGAGTGGCAAGGCGAGATCCCGCGCCGCCAGACCGGCGTGCTGGTGGCCGACCGCGCGGGCGACACGACGGCCTACGCGCTCTCGCACATGGAGGACCGCGGCGAGCTCCTGGTCGGCCCGGGCGTCGCCGTCTACGAGGGCATGCTGGTGGGCGAGAACGCGCGCCCCGACGACATGGACGTCAACGTCACCAAGCAGAAGAAGCTCACCAACATGCGCGCCTCGACCGCCGACGAGGCGATCCGCCTGACGCCGCACCGCCAGCTCAACCTGGAGCAGGCGCTCGAGTTCATCGCGCAGGACGAGCTCGTGGAGGTGACGCCGTCGGCGATCCGCCTGCGCAAGCGCACGCTCGTCGCGAACCAGCGCACGAAGTGGAAGAAGGACTAGCTAGTCCGAGCGCAGGCGGCGGTTCAGCGTCGACAGGCTGACGCCCAGCCGCTCGGCCGCCGCCGCGCGGTCGCCGTCCGCCTCGCGCAGCGCGAGCGCGATCGCCTCCTGCTCGGCGAGCTCGGCCGCGCGCTCGCGCACCTCGGCGAGCGCTCCCGACAGATCCACCACGTCGGCGAGCGACGGCCCCGCGCGCAGGCCGGGGTCGAGCCGCAGGTGCGCGGGAGAGATCGTGCCGTCGTCGCACAGGATCGCGGCGCGCTCGAGGCAGTTCTGCAGCTCGCGCACGTTGCCCGGCCAGGAGTGGGCCGCGAGCGCCTGCCGCGCCTCCTCGGACAGGCGCAGGTCCTTCTTGCCCATCTCGCGCGCGAGCCGCTGCAGGAACGCCTCGGCCAAGAGCGGCACGTCGCGCCGCCGCCGCCGCAGCGGCGGGATCTCGATCGGCATCACCGAGAGCCGGAAGTAGAGGTCCTCGCGAAACTGCTTCTGCTCGACGAGCGCGCGCAGGTCGCGGTTGGTGGCCGCCACGACGCGCACGTCCACGTGGAGCGTCGAGAGCCCGCCGACGCGCTCGAACTGCCGCTCCTGGACGAGGCGCAGGATCTTGCCCTGCAGCGGCAGCGGCATGTCGCCGATCTCGTCGAGGAAGAGCGTGCCGCGGTGGGCCAGCTCGGCCTTGCCGACCTTGCGGCCCGTCGCGCCGGTGAAGGCCCCTCGCTCGTGCCCGAACAGCTCGTTCTCGAGCAGGTTCTCGGGGATCGCGGCGCAGTTGATCGCGACGAACGGGCCCTTCGCGCGCCCCGAGAGCTGGTGCAGCGCCCGGCTCATCAGCTCCTTGCCGGTGCCGCTCTCGCCGAGCAGCAGCACGGTGGCGTCCGTCCCCGCGGCGCGCTGCAGCGCCAGCATCGCCTCCTTGAGCGCCGGATCCTCGCCCAGCACCCGCGGCAGCCCGTAGCGCCGCTGGTAGTCCTCCTTGAGCAGCACCAGCTCCGTCGCCACGCGGCGGGTCTCGATCGCGCGGTCGAGCAGCAGCAGCAGGTGGTCGGTGTCGACCGGCTTGGTCAGGAAGTCGGCCGCGCCCTGCTTCATCGCGCGCACGGCCTCCTCCACGGTGCCGAACGCGGTCATGACCACGACCGGCGTCTCGGGGTCGGCCTCGCGCGCCGCCTGCAGCACGTCGAGCCCGCTGCCGACCGGCAGCTTCAGGTCGGTGAGCACGACGAGGTAGCGGAAGGCCGAGAGCTTGCGCCGCGCGGCGTCCGCGTCGCCGGCCTCGTCGACCGCGTAGCCCCGGGACTCGAGCGTCGTCCGCAGCATCGTGCGGAGCGACTCCTTGTCCTCGACGATCAGGATGTCGGCCAAGGATGGGCCGGGGTTCCTCAGCGCTGGGAGAGGGGCCGGCGGCCCTGGCGCACGTCCTCGAGGTCGCGGTTTGCGGCTACCAGCGCCTGGCGCGCGGCGTCGAGCTGCGCCTCGGCGTTGCGCAGCGCCTCGCGCGTCCGCGCCTCCTCGCCGGCCGCGTCGGCGGCGTTCGGCTGCGCGTAGACGAAGGACGGGCTCATCGGGTTGAGCTTGTCCCCGAGCTCCTTCACGCGGGCTTCGGCGTCGACGACCGCCGAGCGCGCGGCGTCGGCCCGCGCCTCCGACTGCTGCACCGACGTCTGGCGCGAGTCGCCCTCGCCCTCGCCGCCCTCCGAGGAGCGCGACCTCTCGCGGTCGGCCTGGTTGCTCCCCGGAGCGGGCGTGGGCTCAAGGACGGGCGAGGCGCCGCTGCCGGCCTCGGTCTTGGGCTTGTCCGGCTCGTCCTTCTTCAGGTCGTCGTTGGTCAGGACCTTCGGCTTGGCCTTGGCCGGTGTCGCCTGTCGCTTCTGTTTCTCGCGAGCCGCGGCGTCGCCGATTCCCTGTGCAAGAGCGAGCCCCGGCACCAGGAAGGCGAGGAGAGCCAGGAGCGACGCGCGGACGAGCGTGTGCATGTCTAGGATCCCTTGAGTGTCGCCTCGAGCCGCGCGGCGCGCGCCGAGACCTCGGCGGCGTCGGGCGCGTTCGGGGCGAGGCGGGCGTACTCGCGGTACGCGGCGGCGGCTTCGGCCGGACGGTTGCTGCGCTCGAGCAGGCTGCCGAGGCCCCGCTGCAGCAGCGGCACCTCCGGCGTGTGCTGCACGCCCTCCTGCAGCACGGAGATCGCCTCGTTGGCGCGCCCCGCGGCGAGGAGGCTCTCGGCGAGCTGGCCGCGCGCCACGTCCGCGCGCGGCTGGGCGCTCAGCACCTCGCGGTAGGTCGCGATCGCGCGCTCGTGGTCGCCGCTCTTCTCCGCGGCGTAGGCGAGCTGCTGCATCACCACCGGGTCGTGCGTGCGGGCCGCCACGCTGTCGAGCAGCGGAGCGGCCTTCGCGTATTCGCCCTTGTTGTAATAGATCCGCCCGAGCGTCTCCTCGACCGCCGCCGCCCCGGGCTGCGCGACGAGCGCGGCCTCGAGCTCCGCGGCGGCGTCGTCCGCCCGCCCCATCGTCTCGAGCGCCTGAGCGTACTCGAGCCGATACGAGCCCGGATCCAGTCGCGCGGCCTGGAAGTAGCTCTGCACCGCCGCGTCGCGGTTGCCGGACGTCCAGAGCGCGCGGCCGAGCAGGTGCTGGAACTCGGAGTTGCCGGGGTTCTCGCTCGCCGCCTTCTGCAGCAGCGGGATCGCCTGCGCGAGGCTGCCCTGCCCGATCAGGCGGCGCGCCTCCTCGACGTCGGCGTTGATCGTCGGCGGCGCGGCCGGCGAAGGAGACGCTCCGGCCGGCGGGCCGCCGAACGTGAACACGCCGGGGCTCGGCGGTGACGGCGGCGGCTGGCTCGCGATGTCGCGGCACGCGAGGATGACGGTGCCCACGGCGACCGCCACCATCACGAACAGCCAGAGCGAGCTCGAATCTCCGCGCGGCGCCGCGTCGTCGGCGAGCGCCGACACGCCGGTGACCGTCTGCTGGCGCGAGACGGCTTGTGTCGTGGCGGAGTCGAGCGGTTCGCCGCACCGCGCACAGAATTCCCACGAGGGCCGGTTCTGAGCATGGCAGGCCGGGCAGATGACGGCACTAGCCGCGTGTGCCACGTTAATAGATTACACCCAAGGCCTACTAAAGCAAGGGAAAATGCCGGGCCCCCTCCCCCCGGCCTGGGGAGGGAGGGGGCGTTGTACGCGCGCCTACTGGCAGACCGTCGAGCCGAAGCGGACGGTCGGCTGCGGGATGCCCGGCCCTGTGGCCATCACGATGTTCTGCGTCGCCTGCGTGCTGGGCGACAGACCCATCGGCGGCGGCGGCTGGATCGGCTGGCCGGTCTTCGAGAGTCCCTCGTCCTTGGCCAGCACCGACGCGCCAGGAGCCGCCTGCGTCGAGACGGCGACGATGCGGCTGTCCGTGAAGATCTGGTACGCGTTGCCGGCGACGAGGTCGTAGGCGGCCAAGCCGGACTGCGCGCCGAGCGCGTAAAGGATGCTGTCGAAGCTCGACCGGCACGGGAACGGCGGCACCGGCGGCGCGAAGGCGCTGTTCGGGCCGTTGAAGCGCGTGCCGCCGAAGAAGACACGGCCCGCACCCGGCACGGTGTCGCTGTAGGCCGTGGCCGGCTGGACGGTGCCCCTGAAGTTGTCCTGGAACGGGATCACGAACAGCGACTGCATCGGCGGGAAGACGTCGATGCCGTTCTGCGTGACGGACGGCGACACGGCGAGCGACGTGTCGGACCCGTCGTCGCGGAAGCCGAAGTTCTTGAACTGGCTGTTCGGGATGGGGGCGCGGTTCTCGTTGCCCGAGGTCGTGTAGACGTACGGCTTGGCGTTCGGGTCGTTCGCGGGCAGGCCGAGCAGCGCGTTCGCCGTCGCGACCGGCTGGTCGCTGCCGAGGTCGGCGACGGGCAGCGGCTTGTCGGGCGCCGCCGTCAGGAACTTCCACTGCCGGCCCCAGAGGTCCGCGATGAAGACGCGGCGCGCGGGCGCCGCCGCCACGTTCGGCGACGGCACGCCGCCGGCGGCGTAGAGGAAGCGCGAGGCGTTGAAGATGACGGGGTTGGCGACGAGCGCGTTGGCCCAGGCCATGCCGCTGCGGTTGATCGACGGATAGCTCGCCGCAGCCACGACGTCGACGTCGACGTGGCTGATGATGTCGCCGGTCAGCGGGTCGATGCTGTAGAAGCTCGTGCCCTCGCCGGTCTTGCCGTAGCCGGAGCCGGCGTACATCACGAAGTCGACACCCTTCGGCTTGCGGACCGTGGCGGTCGCCTTCTTGGTCGCGTCGTCGGCGCGCACCGTGGTGCGGTCGACGAACGCCACCGCGGGGACCGACCAGGTCTCGCCCATCGTCAGGTAGGCGTCGTAGTCGGCCTGGTCGTGCGCCTTCGTGCCGCCGGCCTGCCCGTTGGTGGTATCCGGGTTGCCGCGGCTCCAGAGGAAGATCGGCATCGTCAGGCTGTCGTTGAGCGCGGTGTCGGTGAACATGCCCGGCGAGGTCACGTCGATCGCGGTCAGGTACTTGCCGCCCTTGCCGCGCCCGACGAACAGCACCTTCCGCCAGAGGCCCTGGATCTGGCCGAGGCTGACGCCCGCGACCGTCTTGCTCACGGGCGTGTCATCCGGGTCGACGGCCGTGCCCGGCGTCGGCACGAAGATGTCCGTGAACCGGATCGCGCGCGCGATCACGTAGTCGTGCGGGTCGCGCTTCTGCGGGTTGTTGACGTAGCGGTTCCGGATCTTGGCGAGCTGGTCGTACGGCACGTAGGCCCAGAGCTCCTCGCCGCCGCAGTCGATGGCGTCGAACGCGCTCGCGTCGTTGCACGCCGTCGTGATGTTGGTCGCGACGTTCGTGCCGGCGCGGAAGGCGTGCAGCGCGAGGTTGGACCCCGCGTAGAGCACGCTCATGACGGGCTTGATCGGCCGGGCGTCGTCCTGGTAGAAGACGCGCCCCTGCACGGTGCCGATCGACACGTTGTTGGCGTCGCGGTCCGGGTTACGCAGCCCGAAGCCGGAGCGGATCATGGACGCCGAGAAGGAGCTCTCGCCGTCGGGCTCCTTGTTCGGGTTCGTGTGGTCGCGCGGTCCGTCCCGGTAGAGCAGGTACTCCGGCTTCCAGACGGTCGCCTCCGGCAGCTCCTCCTGGGGCGGACCGACCACGGCCGGCGTCGCCAGCGTCGACTCCGCCAGGATCGAGGTGTTGGCCACGTACAGGATGTCGGTGGCGACGTAGCCGCCCGAGCTCGCGACCACGCGCTTGGGGTTGCCCGAGGCGTCGGCCGCGAAGCCCGCGCCGGCGAGGAACGCGAGCACGGTCTCGCGCGCCTCGCGCCGCGCGCGCTGCATCTGCGCGAGCGTGAAGCCGCTCGTCTGGGTCATCGCCGGGCAGCTGGCGGGCAGGTTGGCGCCCATGCAGGCCTTGAAGTTCTTGCGCAGGTCGAGGAAGGCGTTGTCGATCGGCGACGCCGAGTCGAGCGGCAGGCCCATCTCGCCGTCGAACAGGCCCTCGCCCGTGTCGTTGGCCGGTGCGACCACCTTCGGGATCGAGGAGGTCTGCGGCGGCCACAGCGCCACGCGGAAGGGGCTCTGGCCCGCGATCAGCTGGTCGACGGTGGGGCCGAAGACGCCGTTCTGCGACGTCGTGAAGATGCGCCGCCTGATGCCGACGCCCGAGCGCGAGCCGACGTTCGTGATGTCGGCGCCGTTCCAGAGCAGCGTGAAGGGGCACTGCCCGACCGTGGTCACCGCCGTGGCGTTCGCCGGGCAGGCGGCCGCCATGCCGGTGCCCACGCGCGCCACCAGCTTGTCGTTGGCGCTCCAGCGCTTGCAGGCCTGGCCGGCGAGGCAGCTCGCGCCCGTCGAGGCGAGCGAGTCGGGGCCGTCCTGGGTGAAGGCCTTGATCTGCCCGGTGAAGAGCGGCAGCGTGAAGGTCGAGACGAAGCGGTGCGGGACCAGCGGGTCGTAGCGGTTCCGGGGGTTGAACGGGCTCCACGGCGCGGGCGCCGCGCCCTGGGGCGCGTCGCCGGCGAGCTCGTAGATCGAATCGGTGAGCGACTGCTGGGCCGAGAACTCGCCCGTCGTGGCGCCCTGGTTGATCACCCTCGTGAGCACGTCCTTGAGCGTGTCGGCGTCGGGCGCCTGGAACGAGTCGATGCAGGTCTTGCAGGCGTCGCGCTCGGCCTGGGTCGGGATCGTGGTCCAGGTGTCCTGCCCGCTGAAGGTGCCGAAGGCCCGGCGCATCCCGGAGCCGCCCCACGCGATCCAGTCGGAGCGGGACTTCGACGCGCCGGCGCCGTAGGTGACGAGGTACGTCGTCACCGAGGCCGCCGGGTCGCCGTTGATCGTGCCGTCGGCGTTGACGGTGCCGGCGTTCGCGCCGTTGCCCTTGTTGCCGAGCGCGTCGGGGCTGTAGAGCTTCTGCGCCGCAGCGGCCGCGCCGAGCGCCGCCTCGTCGTCTCCGCTCGTGACACCGGTCCAGGGCGCCTGGATGCCCATGCCGAGCGTGAACGGCGTGCAGTTCTGGTCGCCGTCCGTCACCAGGATGAAGATCGTCTTCTCGCGCGGGGCGAGGTGGAGCTTGATCGCGTCCAGCACGGGCAAGGGCGCGGTCTGCCCGCCGTGCCACAAGCCGCTGCTCGTACCGTTGCCGCCGAACAGGGTCTTCACGTCGTTGATCGTCTGCGACAGCGGCGTGTTGCTGCTGGCGATCACCCCGCCGGGGTCGATCGGGTCGGTCAGGTTGGGCTGCGTCGCGACGTAGCCGCTGCCGTCGCCGCGCTCGGTATATCCCGGGATCGTGCCCGTTGCCGTGAGCGGGACCTGGTTGTTCAGGAACGGCGCGATGCTCGTGTACTGTGGCGGCGTCAGCTGGTTGCAGGGAATGAGCGGCACCTTGGAGGTGAAGCCCTGGCAGGTCCCGGCGCCGGTGCCCACGCGGCCGCCATCCCAGGTGAAGACGCCCTTGTTGTTGATGTCACCCGAAGCCGCCCCGTTCGCGCAGTTGGTCGTGAGCTCGAGCGTCACGGTCGGCTGGGCCGTGGGCGTGCCGGGCACGATGTCGCAGGCGTTTCCGCTGGAATCGACGAACACCGTCTCGCCGTTCCAGAACTTGCCGGCGTCGAGGTTGTAGGTGCGCACGCCCCGCGAGGGGCTGGGGTTGTCGAGCGCCGGTGCGAGCGTCGTCGAGGTGCCGTCCGGGTCGAAGGTCTCGTTGAAGTTCTGGCCCGCGGTGCGACGCAGCAGGTTGATGCGGGAGTCGCCGAGCGTCGCCACGGTGGTGCCCGTCACGGCGGTGTCCGCGGTCTGCTTCATGACGCCGTCGATCGTGCTTGCCGCGCTCGTCCAGTTGATCGTGAAGGCCTTCACGCCGTTGCTGCGGAACGAGAATCGGTTGGCGGTTCCAGCCGTCAAGGTGGCGGTGATCGTGCCCGTTGCCGGCGTCGCAAGCGTGTTGACCACGGTGTATGTGAACTGGGTCGCTGAGGTGACGGTGATCGTCTTGTTGCCGTTGTAGCCGTTCGGCGTGGCGCCGGCGATCGCGATCGTGTCGCCCGTCGCAAAGCCGTGCGGCGTCGGCGTGGTGGCGGTCGCGACGGTACCGGCGCGGGTCAGGCTCGTGAGCGTGAGCTGCTGCGTATTCCCGTACCAGACGTCGTAGGTGTTCGCCTTGCCGGCGCACGAGTTCATCGCGGTCTGGATCGCCGTCGCCACGTCCGCTGGTGTGATGTAGAAGTCCGGCGCCACGTTGACGGTGCAGGTGGGGCCGCCCTGCTCGGTGAAGACCAGCGTGTTGTTGACGACGCCGCCGCCGTTCTGGATGTACTGGAACGCGTAGAGCGAATTGACGCGCAGCTCCGTCGTGGCCATCGACGGCGACGGGCCCTCGACCGGCAGCGTGACCGTGTTCGGGTTCGGCGACGGGCAGCTCGTCGGATCGACCGTGCAGGCCGGGTTCGGGAACGTCCCCGCGGCCCAGCTCTGCGCCGAGTAGGCGAAGCGGTTGGGCGTGCCGGTGCCCGAGACGTTGCCGACGCCCATGTTGCCGCGTGGGTCCGCCGCGCTGCTGAAGCGATAGACGCCGAACATGAACGAAGCCTTGTCCTGGTTGGCCTGGAACACCGCCTTCAGGACCTGCTTCGCCTGCCACATCTTCGAGCGGATGTGGTCGCCGCCGTAGCTGCTGGCGCTGTTGTCCACCAGGTCTTCCATCGACCCGGAGGTGTCGAGCGCCACGACGACGTTCGGCTTGACCTGCAGGTCGAGCACCTCCAGCGGGTCGATGCCGAGGGCCACCGCGGTGATGCCGCGGTCGCCCGCGAGCAGGAAGAGCAGCACGCCGGCGAAGAGCAAAGCACCCGCGCGCGGCAGCGAGAAACGCCTCGTCATGGGACGACCTCCCTGGAGGGACGGACCGGATCCGGCAGCGGCAAGCGCGGGCTGCATCTCGTGGCTCCTCACTGGACACCCGTCTTTTCCGTGAGCGTGCCGCCGCCGAAGGCGGCGCCCACGCCCTGCCCGGTCAGCGGGCTGCACGGGTCGAAGTTCTCGCCCGAAGCGCCCAGCCCTTCCTGGCCGGCGAGGCCCTGGCAGCGGTTGCCCTGGTTGACGAGCAGCGACAGCCCGAGCTCGAGCGTGCGGCGCGCCTGGTTGGTCTGCGCGAAGGCGTTGCTCTGCGCCGTGTAGGGCGCGATGCCCTCGGCCGTCACCACGAGCACGGTGTTGTCCGTGTTGTCGGACAGCATGCCCTGCGGCGACTCGAGCAGCTCGCGGCGCACCCAGATCGTGAAGGCGCCGTTCAGCGCCTGCTGCATGTAAGAGGTCGTGTCCTGGAAGTCGCCCGGCTGCGGCGTGCCGGCAGGCGAGGTCAGCACGCGGCCGAAGCCGACTCCGGCGCGGTCGGCGCAGCCCATGCGCTCGTAGTCGCGGAGCCCCCCGCGCGCCGGGGGCACGGGGACCGGCGGACCGCCCACCGCGCCCGTCACGCCGTAGCTCCACGAGCCCGCGCGCGCGGTCGGCAGGATGTTGCGGAAGTCGCCGTCGACCTGGGCCACCTGCGCGAGCAGCAGCTTGGCGGCCTCGAGCCCGGCCTCGGCGTTGTAGAGCGCCTGCTGGCTCCAGCGGTAGTTGGTCGCGATCTGCAGCTCCGTCGACGTCGTCGCGGCCAGCGTCAGCCCCAGGAACGTCAGCAGCATCAGCGACAGGATCGCCAGGATCAGGGCGAACCCCGCCTGCTTGCGCTCCCGCGGTCCTCGGTCTTCACGTGCGTGCATGACGTAACGCTCCTTCTTCGTGCGCAGCGGGTGTCGCGGGAGGGCGGACGGGACCGTGCCACTCATTGCCAGAGACTCACGGCTGAGGTCGCCTGCAGACCCAGCACGGCGGCGCGCGGGGTCGCGACGCTCACGAGCTGCCCGCGCACGGCGTTCGGGGCCGGGCCGGCGGCGGGCGCGCTCTCGCCCGAAAGCCGCGGCGCGAGCGCCCGCGCCGACAGCGTGACGCGCACGCGGCGCACCACGTTCGCGTAGTCGGCCGCGGTGCAGCCGCCGGCGGCGCAAACGTTCACGACGCCGGGATTGTTCGACCACAGGTCGGTGCCGTTCAGGTACTCGACCTGCAGGTCCTCGATCCCGCGCGCGATCAGCTGCCAGTTCGCAGCACCGGCCGCCGGAACCGCCGAGGCCGCGCCGGCCGTCGTGTAGCGGCCGGTGTCGCTGCGCCACAGGCTCGGCGAGGTGTCGAGCGGGTCGAGGCCGGGCGCGATCATGTAGCGCACGACGTGCGCCGCGTACACCATCGCGTTCGCTCCCGCGGCCGGCGTGAGCGCCGCGGCCCCGGCAGTCGGCCACTCCGGCAGCGCCGCCGCGAGGTTCACCGAGCCGTTGATGTTGGTCGCCGCGCCGCAGCCGGTGCCGTTGGCGTTGAGCAGCGCGGGCTGGATCGTGAACAGCCGGTTGTCGGTGAGCACCAGCAGGCCGCGCGAGCCGACGCTACCCGGCGAGAGCATGCAGCCGTTCGCGGGAACCGTCTCGCGCAGCGACACGTTGGCGACCGCGGTGCCGTTGAGGCCCGCCGGCAGGCACACGCGGAAGACCGGGCAGGCGGAGTCGGCGATCAAGATCTCGAGCACGTCGGTGTTGTCGGAGCCGTCGGCGAGCGAGCCGGTCGGCGGCGCGCCGCGCAGCGCCTGGCCCGCCGCTCCCATCACTCCCTGGACGCCTTGGCCGTTCAGGTAGGGCGCTCCCGAGCCCGTCGGGCCGGGAGCCGCGGCGGGAGTGTCCGTGTGCGTGAAGACCTGCGCCACGAGCGGCATGCCGGAGCCGGCGTTCTCGATGTCGCGCATGATCGCGTCCATCGCGACCCGGATGTTCTGCTGGCGATCGGCCACCTCCGGCTCGCGCCGGAACGCGTTGCCGCCGGCGGTCAGCAGCCCGAAGATGGCGCCCGAGACGACGAGGGTCACCACCATCGCGACCATCAGCTCGATCATGCTGAAGCCGCGCTGCCTGCCGTCGATAGCCCGAGGGGATTCCATCCGCGTGCCCTCCATCAGTCCGTGGGACAGCAGGGAGCGAGCCCGCAGGAGCCGGTCGCCGACTGCGTGCAGCCCCTGTAGGTCGTGAATGTCGCGCGCGAGCGTGCGCCCGCCATCGCGCCGAGGCCCTCCGAGCGGACCGTGATCATCCGCATGCGCACGGTCCCGACACCGTCCGTGATCAGCCAGCGGGTCTTGATCGTGCCCACGCCCGGGATGAAGTCGTCGCAGTTGTAGGCGGTCACGGGGCTCGTGAGCGCGCGGCAGTCGGGCGAGGGGGCCGTGGTGTCCGCGGTCAGGTTGCCGCCCGCGGTCACGTTGTTCCAGGGCGTCGAGCGCAGCACGTCCATCACCTGCGACGCCGAGGCGGTCGCGGCGCTCGCCTGGTTGGCGACCGTGTTCGAGGTCGCCGCCACCAGCAGCAGGTTGGTGACGGCCATCAGGCCGAACACCAGCACCACGATCGCGACGAGCGTCTCGACGAGCGTGAAACCGCGCTCGCCGCTTCGGTCGGGTCGTTCGATAGAGGCGTTCATGGTCTCCCTCACGGCTGGGGCAGCACGCGCCCACCGGGCGCGATGCGGACGGTGCGGGTCAGGTTCGTAGTCTGCTCGCGAAGCGTGAGAACGACGGTGCCGTCGTTCAAGACCGTGTCCGGAGCGAAGAAGTTCGAGCCGGCGTTCGTCGTACAGCGCGCCGCTTCGGTCCCGCACGGATTCGCGAAGGCCGGGTTGTTGTACGGGAACCGGCAGCTCGTCGCCACTCCCGGGCTGCAGAAGCCGCCCATGCGGTCGAACCTCACGGAGGGCACGGAGTTCGCCGCCGTCGCCACCACGAAGGTCACGCCGAGCGGCAGGTCGCGCAAGACCTGGCGCGGCTCGGCCGTCGTCAGGTCCTCCTGCACGAAGCGGTAGCTGTCGGAGTCGACGACGAAGAACGAGACGCCGGCGTTGGTGTTCGTCGAGACCGCCTTGCCGCGCGCCGTCTGCAGCTGGCTCGCGACCTCCTGCGACGCTCCCTTGATCCGGTAGTTGCGGATGTACTGGCCGATGCTCGGCAGGGAGATCGCCGCCATGATCGCGATGATCGCGACGACGATCAGCATTTCGACGAGGCTGAAACCCTGCTGGGCGCGCGGTTTAGCGTACCTGTCGTGACTCATGGCAGCTCCCCCTTGAGCAAGCCCCGTTCCATCTCCAGTGCTGGTCGCCAACACCAGCTTGTTCAATGACTTAAAAACAGTGACCGTCTCGTCGAACGTCGCTTGAGGGCGCCTGAGCGTTACCTTGCGTAACGTTCGGGTCAGCTGGCACCCCCGTCGCTCGGGAGCCGCAGCCGCACGCGGGCCCCACCCGGCGAGCGGCGCTCGAGCGCGAGCTCGCCGCCGTGGAGCAGCACGATCTTGCGCGCGAGCGGCAGCCCCAGGCCGAGGCCCCCCGGGCGCGTGGTGTAGAACGGCTTGACCTCGCCGGGATGGTCGGGGGCCAGGCCGGGGCCGTCGTCCTCGACGTGGAGCTCCACGCCGCCCGCCGAGCGCTCGGCCCGCAGCTCGAGGTGTCCGCCGCCGGCGGACGCCGCCTGCACGGCGTTGCGCACGACGTTCTCGAGCGCGCGCTCGAGCAGCTCCTCGTCCGCGCGCACCACGAGCGGCCCGTCGAGGCCCACGAGCCGTGCCTTCACCCGCTCGTGGCCGCGGCGCTCGCGCGCGACGACCCGCGCGGCGAGCGGACCCAGGTCGGTATCGGCGAGCTGGAGCTTCTCGAGCTTGATGAAGTCGCTGAAGCGCCGCACCACCGTCTCGAGCGTCGCGCACTCGTCGAGGATGGCGCGCGCCTCCTTCCCCGCCGGCTCGCGCTGGCCGCGCTCCAGCATCCGCGCGTAGCCCACGATCGTGCCGAGCCCGTTCCTGACCTCGTGCACGATGCCGGCCGTGAGCTCGCCGGCGCGCGCCATCGCCTCGAGCTCGCGCAGGCGCGCCTGCATGCGCTCGGTCTGCTCCTGGTAACGGTCCGTCAGCTCCTGCCCGCGGTCGCGAAGCCGGCCCATCGCCTCCTCGTACGCGGTGAGCGCGCCGCTCGTCGGCGCCGGCGCGGACGCCGCGCGCGGCCACAGCATCAGCACCGCCGCGAGCCCGAGCGCGCCGAGCGCGGCGGCGTGGCCGAGCAGGACCGTCTGCCACTCGCGCACCTCGTCCTCGAGGTCGGGGGCCCGCGCGGCGAGGCGCAGCGTCCCAGAGGCGGCGCCGGGCAGCGACAGGTAGCCGAGCACGCGCAGCTCGGGCCCCTCGCGGGCGAGCGCGGCCACGGCGTGGCCGAGCGCGAGCTGGCGCCGCTCGGCCTCGCCCGGCCGGTGGCCGACCGGTGCCACGTGCGGCCGCGAGAACTGGACCTGGCCCTGTGCGTCGATCACCTCGACCTCGCTCGCGAGGGCGAGCGCGAGCGCCGTGCGGGCCGCCTCGTCCCAGCCCTCGGGGCCGCGCGCGAGCAGAGGGTCGAGCGTCGGCCGCGCGGACTCGACGCGTCGCGCCTGCTCGGCGGTCGCGCGCTCGCGCAGCCGCCGCTGCGAGCGCACGCCGTGCGCGAGCGCCAGGAGCTCGAAGAGCGCCACGACGCCGAGCGCCAGCACGGCACCGAGCCGCAGCGAGCCGCGGCCGGGCTCAGCCACCGAAGAGCCCCCGGTACCAGCCCAGCACGAAGTCGCCCACGAAGACGACGAGCGTGCCCGCGGCCCCGAGGAACGTCCCGAGCGGCAGCGCGTAGCGCAGGTCACGCCCGCGGAGCGCGATCGCGAGCAGCCCCACGACGGTTCCGGCCATCGACGCCAGGAGCACGGTGAGCAGCATCTTCTGCCAGCCCAGGAACGCGCCGAGCAGCGCGGCGAGCTTCCAGTCGCCCTGGCCGAGCCCCTCGACGCCGCGGGTTTTCTCGTAGGCCTTGGCGACGGCGGCGAAGGCCAGCCAGCCGGCGAGAGCCGCGACCACGGCCTGCAGCGGCGGCAGCGGCGAGCCCGGCAGGAAGCTCGCGGCGATCCCGAGCACGACACCCGGCAGGGTGATCACGTCGGGAAGGATCTGGTGGTCGAGATCGATCAGGCTCAGGACCATGAGCGCGCTCACCAGGCCCATCTCGACGAAGGTGCGCGGACGCGGACCGTGGAGCGCCGCGAGCGCCAGCCACAGCAGTCCGTTTGCCGCCTCGACGGCCGGGTAGCGCCAGGAGATCGGCGCGCGGCAGGCGCGGCAGCGGCCGCGCAGCAGCAGCCAGCCGAAGACGGGCAGGTTGTCGCGCGCCTCGATGCGAGCGCCGCAGGCCGGGCAGCGCGACGGGGGGCTCACGATCGACTCGCCGCGCGGCAGGCGGTGGACGCAGACGTTCGCGAAGCTGCCGACGACGAGGCCGAGCAGGCACGCGGTGATCTCGAATGCCGGCGTCCTCAACAGCAGCGACCAGTCGGGAGCGGGCATGCCTCGTGCGCATCTTGGGGTCCGCCTCCAGGCGAGTCAAGGAGCCGCGTGCGCGCACCGCAGGCTGCCGCGGTCGGGCTGCTAAGATCTCCCCCCGTGCGCTGGCTGCTGCTGGTGGGGTTCGTCACGGCCGCCCTCTTCGTGGCGCTCATGCTGTGGACCACCGGCGGCTACTGCGTCGCGCAGGTGAGCGATCTCTACGTCATCGCGCAGTACGCGCAGGCGATGGCCGAGGGTCACCCGTTCCGCTACAACGCCGGCGAGGCCCCCACGAGCGGAGCGACGAGCCTGCTGCACACCGCCGTGCTGGCGGTCGCGCACGCGGCGGGCGCGCGGCGCGAGGGACTCGTGGCGTTCGCGATCCTGCTCGGCGCCGCGCTCTACCTCGCGTCGCTGCCGCTCGCGGTGCGCATCGGCGCGCGACTCTCGGGACCGCGCGAAGGCTGGCTCGCGGGAGGCCTCGTCGCGCTCTCGGGCCCGGTCGTCTGGGGCTTCCTCTACGGCTCGGACATCGCGCTCTTCCTGTTCCTGGCGCTGCTGCTGCTCGACCGCTGGCTGGCGCTCGCCGACGGAGGCTCGCCGCGCGGCTTAGCACTCGCGGGCACGCTCGTGGCGCTCGCGCGGCCGGAAGGCCTGCCGCTCGGCCTCGGCCTCGGGCTCGCGAGCCTGCGCCTGCCGCTCGCGAAGCGCGATCGCGCGTGGCCCTGGCTGCCGGTCGGGGCCGCCGCCGCGGTGCTCGCGCTGCAGCGCGCGGTGACGGGGAGCTGGCTGCAGACGTCGGTGTCCGAGAAGGCGCTCTTGCCGAACTACGGCCCGGTGGAGACGCTGGCGCTCGCGTCACGCTACGGCGTCGACGTGCTGCGCGGGCTGCTGCTGGGACTCTACCCGCCGGACGCGGCCATCGGATTCGCGCGCGGGGAGGCGGCGTTCTTCTTCCCGCCGTTCGCACTCGCGCTCGTCCTGCTCGTCGCGGTCCGCCTCGCGGCTCCGCGCGCCTGGCCCGCGCGCACGTGGCTCGCGCTCGTCGCCTTCGTCTTTGCGCTCACCGGCCCGAACGTCTTCATGGGCGTCCACTTCAATCGCTACCTGATGTGGGCGTTCCCGGGCCTGCTGGCGTTCGCGGCGGCCGGCTGGGGCGAGCTCACGCGGCTCGTGGGGCGCGGGGACGACCGCCTCGAGCGCGGCCTGTTCCGCGCGGGAGCTCTGCTCATGCTGCTGCTCGGAGCGCTCTCCACGCTGCGCTTCGCGGCCGTGTACGCGGAGCTCGCCGGCGACACATTCCGCCGCGAGATCGCGATGGCGGGCTTCATCCGCGACCGCCTGCCGCGCGGCGTCGCGATCGCGAACGCCGCGACCAGCGTCGAGTACCTGACCGGGCACAGGAACCTCAACCTGCACGGCGTCACGAGCCCCGCCTTCGTCGGCGGGCGCACGGCCGAGCGCGAGGCCTCGATGTTCGAGTCGCTCGGACGCCTGCGCGCCGAGGAGCGGCCGCCCTACCTCCTGCTGACGCGCTCGGCCCGGGACGCCTCCGAGCTCTTCCAGGCGCTCGCGCCCGACGCGCCGCTCTTCGCCACCACGAGCTTCGGGGACGACCTGCTGCTGTTCCGGGCCAGCTGGAGCCCGCTCGACGGCGGCGATGCGCCGGTGCTGGAGCCGGCGCGCGCGGCGGTCGCGTCGCTCGAGCTCACGGATCGGCTCGACGTGTGCGACAGCGCGGACGAGGCGGCCCATGAGTACCGCTACGATTCGCGGCACGGCGAGGTCGTCCTCGCGGGCTCGGTCGCGATCGGCCCCGCGGGCGACCGCTCGCTCGCCGACGCCGGGCGGCTGATCCTGGGCGGCGAGTCCTTCCGCGTGCGCACGCGCGCGGGGCGCGACCTCGTGATCGTGCTGCGGACGCGCTCGTCGATCGTCGCGCGCGGCCTGCGCGCGGCCGGACCGCTCGCGACCGAGGTGCAGATCCCCGCGGCGGGGCTCGTGATCTCCGCCGGGGCGCCGCCGGAGCTGCGCGTGACGCTTGCGAACGCGCCAGGCTGGAACGAGCACCTCATCCGGCTGCCCAAGGAGGTCATCGGCGACGGCTTCACGCGCCTCGCGCTGCGGGGCCGCTACGCGTCCTTCCAGTACTGGTTCTACCAGTAGTCAAGAGTCGTCGTCGCGCGCGGGCCGGCAGCCTGTCGCCCGCAGCCGACGCGGTGGCGCGTGTGACAGTAGCGGAAGCGTCCCAGCGGCTCGGCCGATCACGCCGGGGGGCTCCTATCCTGCCCCCCATGATCCGCGTCTACGCCGCGACCGACTGCCGCGCGCGCGCGATCACCTTCGGCGACGAGACGCCGGAGCCGCCGCTCGAGCTCGTGCGCACGTTCGATCCCGACGAGCGCGAGGCCGCCTGGGAGCTGCTGCACGAGCTCGGCCGGCTGTGGGTTCATGGCCGGCCGAGCCGGAACGCCGATTAGCCCGGGGGGCAGTCGCGACGCCTTCGCCTCGCGGCGAGGTACGCGACGGCCAGGCCCATCAGGCCGCCCGTCGCCGGTTCGGGCACTGCGGTCGTATCCAGTTCGAAATCGTCCACGACGAAGGCCTGGCCGCCGCCGGCCGGATTGCCGACGCCATCGATCAGGGAGACTCGCGCTCGCACCAGCGCCGTATCGGGAGGTGCAAGGCCCATGACGGTGAACTGCTTGTAGTTGAACGGCTCGCCGTTCGGGGTCATTAGACCCAGCGCAAACAGGTCCGCCGTCGCACTTCCCAGCAGCACGCCGACGCCGTCATAGAAGTCCAGCGCGAAAACGGTTTGGAAAGCGAGCAAGTTCGCCTCCGCTCCGGCCCATCCCGTGAGCACGTACTCGAGGCCTGCTGTGCCGGCGACCTCCTGATAGAGGCTCCCGGTCATCAGGCCGTCGACGGCATTCCCCGAGAACGCCTTGAAGAACACCGCGCAATCCGGACCGCCGCAGCCGTCAGGGCTCGGTGGGTTGAGCAGGCCGTCCGTGGTGACCGGTGTCGGTGCGGGTCCGGCCCAGGGCTCGGAAGACAATTCGTCATGGTATGGGCCGGAGATCGCCCGAGTGCCCACCGCGACCCAATTGTCGGGCTTCGGCAGGAAGAAGCCGGGTACGATCTCCACGGCATGCGTGCGGTCCAAGTTGCCGTTCGTCAGCAGGTTCGCATGCGCGAGGCCGCCGGAGCAGGCGAGCCCGAATACCATCAGAGTCAGAACGCGCTTCATATCCACTCTCCCGAGCGTGTCGATGAGAGCGACTTCGGACTCGCGACCCGAAACGATGGCTTCCCTGGTCGGCTCCTCAACCGTGTTTCGTACGCGGAACCCCGGCGCGACTTGGGCGATTCCTCGGGTGCATGGCCCGTGCCAGGCAGTCGAGGGCTTACCCGCTCAGTCAGTTGAGCTCGGACCGCCAGCGCGGCTGATCCCGTGAAGCGTCAAGTCTCCCGACAGTTCCTGTAAGGTCGCGCGACGCACCGGGTGGAACGCCACTCGCGGTGATCGTATGCTCGTGTCCCGATGGAGGGCGCCGATCCGATCCTCGACGAGGTGCGCGAGTTCTACGAGAGCCACCACGAGGGGATCGAGCGCTCGCGCGCCCGTCATCACTACTATTACGACCGCCTGACGCGGATCCTGCGCGTGCGGGTGCCGCCGGGCGAGCGCGTGCTCGACCTGGGCTGTGGCGCGGGCCATCTGCTGGCGGCGCTCGAGCCGTCGCGGGGCGTCGGGATCGACGTGTCGGCGCCCGCGATACACAGCGCGCGCGAGCGCTACGGCAACGAGCGGCTGTCCTTCCTCGAGGGCGACGCGTCGGATCCGGAGTTGCTGGCGCGGGCCGGCGGGCCGTTCGACACGATCCTGCTCGTCAACCTCGTCACCCACCTGAAGGACGTGCAGGCGACGCTCGAGGCGCTCCACGCCGTGAGCCACCCGCGCACGCGCGTCCTGATCTACAGCTACAGCCGACTCTGGCAGCCGCTGCTGCGGCTCGCCGAGCTCGTGGGCATGAAGTACCGCCAGCCGCCCGAGGCGTGGCTGCCGCCCGAGGAGATCAAGGCGATGCTGGCGCTCGCGGACTTCGAGCTCGTCCGGGACGACGCGCACATCGTCTGCCCGGTGGGCATCCCGCTCTTGGCCGACCTCGCGAACCGCTACCTGGGCCGGCTCCCGATCCTCGAGTGGTTCTCGCTGACGTTCGGGATCGTGGCCCGGCCCGCGCCGGCACGAGCCGCCGCCGCCTCGGGCGTCGAGCCCACCGTGAGTGTCGTCATCCCGTGCCGCAACGAGGCCGGTCACATCGCGCCGCTCGTCGCCGGCCTGCCGAAGCTGGCGCAAGGCTCGGAGTTCCTGTTCGTGGAGGGCAACTCGACGGACGACACGGCGGCCGTGATCGAGCGGACGGTCGCCGAGCACCCCGAGCTGCCGCTGCGCTTCTTCCGCCAGCCGGGCAAGGGCAAGGGCGACGCCGTGCGCTTCGGCTTCGCGCAGGCGCGGGGCGACGTGCTGCTGATCCTCGACTCCGACATGGGTGTCGCGCCCGCCGACGTGCCCAAGTTCGTGGCGGCGCTCGCGCGCGGCAAGTGCGAGATGGTGAACGGCTCGCGGCTCGTCTACCCGATGCAGGGCAAGGCGATGCGCTTCCTGAACCTGCTCGCCAACAAGTTCTTCGCCTTCCTGTTCTCCTGGCTGCTCGGGCAGCAGGTGCGCGACACGCTGTGCGGCACGAAGGCGCTCTGGCGCCTCGACTACGAGCGCATCGCGGCGAACCGCGCGTACTTCGGCGACTTCGACCCCTTCGGCGACTTCGACCTGCTGTTCGGAGCGGCGCGGCTCAACCTGCACATCTCAGACCTGGCGGTGCGCTACCATGAGCGCACGTACGGCGAGACCAACATCTCGCGCTTCAGCCACGGCTGGCTGCTCCTGCAGATGAGCGCGTTCGCGGCC
Organism: uncultured Acidobacteriota bacterium; assembly: GCA_963740655.1. Taxonomy (GTDB): domain Bacteria; phylum Acidobacteriota; class Vicinamibacteria; order Fen-336; family Fen-336; genus DATBSL01. Next base: position 214,107 of record CAVUFF010000002.1, on the reverse strand, counting down.
CGCAAGCTGAAGCTGCTCTGAGGAGGGACGAGGCCTTGAGCCGCGACGGGACGGCCGGCCGCTCGAGCGACGACCGGCTGCAGCGCGAGATCGAGCACGGCAGGAAGATCGCCGCCAACGCCGAGGAGGTCTGGTTCTGGGAGAGCCCGGCCGGCCGGCGCCGCGCCGACCGCCGCGCCGAGCTCTTCGTCGCGCACGGCGCGCTCGCGGCCGGCAAGCGCGCGCTCGAGCTCGGCTGCGGGACGGGTGTCTTCCTCGAGCGCGTCGCGCGCTCCGGCGCCACGCTGCACGGCATCGACCTCTCCGAGGAGCTCTTGGCGAAGGCGCGCGAGCGCGTCGCGGCGCTGCCGAACGTCGTGCTCGACCGCGGCAACGCCGAGGCGCTGCCGTATCCCGACGGCCACTTCGACGCGGTCTACGGCTCGTCGGTGCTCCACCACCTGGATCTCGACGCCGCGCTCGCGGCCGCGCACCGCGTGCTGCGACCGGGCGGCCGCGTCGTCTTCGCCGAGCCCAACATCCTGAACCCGCAGGTCACGCTGATGTTCCGCTTCGGCCCGCTCAAGGAGCGCTTCGGCGTGTCGCCGGACGAGATGGCCTTCTCGCGCTTCCGCGCGCGCCGCGCGCTCGAGCGCGCCGGCTTCGCCGACGTGGCCGTCGAGCCTTTCGACTTCCTGCACCCGTCCATCCCCGCGGGCTGGGTGGAGCGCGGGCTCGCCGCCTCCCGCGCGCTCGAGCGGATCCCGCTCGTGCGCGAGATCGCGGGCTCGATGCTGATGCGAGCGCGCCGGGCTTGAGCCGCGCCCGTCTCGAGGAGCACCGGCGGCTCTGGGAGACGAAGCCGACGCTGCAGCGAGTCTACGCGCCCTGGTTCGAGCGGCTGCTCGAGGTGGCGCCGCGGGGTGCGCGCGTCGTCGAGGTCGGCGCGGGGCCGGGAACGCTGCGCGGGTACGCACGGCGCGCGCGGCCCGACCTGCGCTGGGTCGCGACCGACCTCGAGCCCCTGCCGTGGAACGACGTCGCGGCCGACGCCGGACGGCTCCCGCTGGCGGGGGGCTGCGCCTCGGCCGTGCTGGGGCTGGACGTGCTCCACCACCTCCCCGATCCCGCGGCGTTCTTCCGCGAGGCGGCGCGCGTGCTGTCGCCCGGCGGCCGCCTCGCGCTCGTCGAGCCCTGGATCAGCGCGATCTCGTGGCCGATCTACCGCTTCCTGCACGAGGAGCAGTGCCGGCTCGACGTCGATCCCTGGCACCCTTTTCCCGACGCCGGCAAGCGGGCCTTCGACGGCGACGCCGCCGTGCCGTGGCGCCTCGTGCGCGACACGCCCGCGCCCGAATGGCAGAGGCTCGGCTTCGAGGCGCCGCGCGTCGAGCGCCTCAACACCTTCGCCTACCTGCTGAGCCTCGGCTTCTCGAAGGCCTCGCTGCTGCCGGATCCGCTCGTGCGCCCGCTGCTGGCGGTGGACCGCATCAGCGCGCCCCTCGCTCCGCTCGCCTCGATGCGCGGCTTCGCCGTCTGGGCCCGCGCGTGAGGAGGCCGCTCGACGGGTGGCTGCTGGCGAGGGTCGCGGTCGCGCTCGCGAGCCTCGTGCCGTTCGTGTCCGGGCTGGCGCGAGGCGCCAGCTTCTACTTCCGGGACCTGTCGTCCTACTTCTTCCCGCTGCGGGCCTTCGTGGCGGAGGGGCTGCGCCAGGGGGAGCTGCGCCAGTGGAATCCCTACGTGAACGAGGGCACGCCGGTGCTGCTGCCTCCCATCGGCTACCCGGTCGACGCGCTGCAGGCGCTCTTGCCGGGCGAGTGGGGCGTCTCGCTGCTGCTCGCGCTCCACGTGCCGATCGCGGCGCTCACGTTCCTGTCGCTCGGGCGTCGGCTGGGGCTCGGAGCGTGCGCGGCGGCGACGGGCGCCCTCGCCTACGCGCTCTCGGGCTTCACGCTCTCGAGCCTCAACCTCTACATCCACCTCGAGGCGATCGCCTGGGCGCCGCTCGCGATCGCGCTCGTCCACGGCGCGGCGCGCGGCACGCTGCGCGACGTCGCGCTCGCCGCCGCGGCCGTGGCGCTCTGCGTCTCCACCACGGGCGTCGAGATCGCCGCGCAGGCGATCTTCTGCGCCTTCGTGCTCGTGGCCTCGCGGCGGCCGCCGGAGCTCGCACGCTTCGCCTCGGCGGTGGCGCTCGGTCTCGGAGTCGCCGCCGCGCCGCTCGTGGGGCTCGCGACCCAGGTCACCGGCAGCCAGCGCGAGTCCGGCTTCCGGATCGCGGAGTCCCTCGCCCACTCCGTTCATCCCGGCGCTCTCGTCCAGACGGTCGTGGCCGGGCTTTTCGGCGACCCGATCGCGGCCGGGACCGACTACTGGGGCGGCCGGCTGTCGAACGGCCAGTTCCCCTACGTCCTGAGCCTCTACCTCGGCGTCGCCACGCTCGCGCTGGCGGCGTGCGGCGCTCTCTACGCCGACGGCCGCAGCAGGCGACTCCTGCTCGTTCTCGCCGCCGGGCTCCTGGTCGCGTGCGGCCGCTACGCGCGGCTCGACGTCCTGCTCGAGCTCGTGCCCGCGCTCGCGAAGTTCCGCTTCCCGGTGAAGGCGTTCTACCTGGTGACGCTGGCCGTCGCGCTCCTGGCCGGCCTCGGCGCGCAGCGCCTGCTCGAGTCGCGCGGGCACTTTCGCTCCCTCGCCCTCGTCGCGGGCGGGCTGGGGCTGGGCGTGCTGGCGCTGGCCGGCGCCTGCGCGTGGCTGCCCGCCGTGAACGGCTGGCTGCAGCAGAGCCTCTTCAGGGATTCCTTCCCGCTGGAGCTCCGCGCGCAAGCCCTGCGCCGCGTCGCGGCCGACGCCGCGAGCGGGGCCATGGCCGCGATCGCCTTGGCCACGGTCGCGTGGCTCGCCGCGCGCCAGCGGGTCGGCGCGAGCTTCGCCCTCGCCGCCGCGGCCGCGATCGTCGCCGCGGACCTGGTCCGCGCGGGCGCGGGGCTCAACCCGATGGCGTCCGGACTCTACGCGCTGTCACCGGAGATGACGCAGGTCGCCGGGCGGCTGCGGTCCGCCGGCGGGCGCGTCTTCACGTGCCTGGTGCAGGCGATGCCGAGCTTCCGCGAGGCGGCCCGGCGCGTCGGCCACACGTCGGTCTGGTCGACCGCGGTGTGGCAGGAGAGCCTGTCGCCCTACGCCAACGTGGCGGCGGGGATCGAGACGGCCGGGGCGGACGCGACGGCGCTCGCGGCGGCGCGAGCCACGCTGACGACGGCCGAGGTGGTCTGCCAGGACAAAGGCACGCTCGCGCGGCTCCGGCAGAGCGGCGTCCGCTTCGTGCTCTCGGTGCAGCCGTTCGCGAACGACGCGCTGCGGCTCGTCGACGTCGCGTCGCCGGCGCGGATCGCGCCCCTGTCGATCTACGTCTACGAGCTCGCCCGCAGCCTCCCGGACCCGTCGGTGGCGAGCGCGCCCGACGACGTCGACGCGTCCGGCGCCACCAGCGCGATCGCGGGCGCCGGCGCGCGGTATCTCGAGTCGCCCGCCGGGGTCGTGCGCGTCGCCGTCGAGACGCCGCGCGAGGGCTGGCTGGTCCTGCGGCGCACCGGGGCTGCGGGCTGGAGCGCCCGCGTGAACGGCGCGCCGGCGGCGCTCGAGCCGGCCAACGGCCGCCACCAGGCCGTGAGGGTCCCGGCCGGAGCGAGCGAGGTCGTCCTGCGCTACGCCCCGCCGCGAGCGGCCGCCGGGCTCGCGATCAGTCTGGCGAGCCTGGCCGCGGTCGGCGCGCTCTACGCGGCGGGAGGAGTCCGGAGCGCGGCGCCCGCAGGCGCGGCCTGAAGTGTCCTCGCTACTTCGCCGGCGCGAACAGGGCGCCGAGGTGGATCCCGTCGATGCAGGTCCCCGCGGCAGCGCCGCCCGAGCAGGCTTCACCGAGCCCGACATCCTCGACCCGGCCTCCCTCGGCCACGCGCAGCGTGAGCGGCGCACGGTTGACGTTCAGCGTGCGCAGGAACTCGCGCCCCGGCGAGCGCAGCACGGGGAAGGCGATCTTGTGCTCCTGCCAGAAGCTGGCGGGAGCCTGGTCGGGGTCCATGATGACGCCGACGATCCGGACGCCCTTCGGCTGCCGCTCGAAGGCCTTGTTCCACTCCGGGATCATCCTGTGGCAGTGCGGGCAGCCGCTCAGGAAGAAGAGCAGCACGGTCCTGGTGCCCTTCGGGAAGTCGACCTTGGCGGGCTTGCCGTCGACGCCGAGCGTCTCGAAGGCCGGCACCACGTCGCCCTTCGAGGGCGAAAGCGGCGGCTGGGCGCCCTGCGCGCCGGCCAGCGCGGCGGCGAGCGCGAGGCCGGCGGCGAGCGCGGCGGCGCGGAAGCGGGTCGGCAGGATCATTCTGTCCTCCGCCGGGTCACTGCGGACGCCACATCGGCGACGCTTCGGTGATCGCGACCCGGCCCGTCTCCGCATCATAGCCGAAGGCATAGCCGGCCGCGTCCGCGAGCGGCCCGCGCCAGAGCCCGGCAGTCACGAGCTCGTCGAGGCGCGCCGGGCGCCGCCCCTGCTGGCGCGCGAACTCCAGAACGGCCGCCGCCAGCGTGTCGCGCAGGTCGAGCGAGTCGAGGATCAGGAGCCGCGAGCGCGCGTTGTCGCGGATGATCTCGTCGTCCGCCTGCGCGAACATCTGCCTCCACATCCGCCGCGAGCTCTCGCGGTCGCCGCCCTTGGCGAGGAGATCGGCTGCCAGCGGCCGCAGCCAGAAGGCGGCGCCGGGGATGTTCGAGGCCTCGACCAGGATCTTCGAGGCCGTCTCGGCGTCGTGGAGGAACAGGTAGTAGAAGAAGCCGAGGTCCTGGCGCAGCCGCCACGCCCGAGGCAGCGCGCGCACCCCCTTCTCGAGCACCAGGACTCCCTCCTGCGGCCGACCCGCTCCGGTCGGCGGCGCCTCGCTCAGGAAGATCGCGCCGTAGCGGTAGGCGACCTCGAAGCGCGGGTCGAGGCTGGTCGTGATCTCGACGAGCGGGCGCAGCAGCTCGAAGCGCTTCTCCCTGGCGTAAAGCCGCTGACCGCCGAAGTACTGGATCGTGCGCAGCCAGTAGATGTCGGCGGCGAGGCTCTCGAAGCCGGGCAGGAGCCGTTTCACCTGCTCGCCCGACCAGAGATAGAGCACTTCCTCCTGCGCCCGGTAGCTCCCCGCCTGGGCGTCGATCCGGGCCTGGCTGAGCGGCACGAGCGACGCCGCGAATGCGATCACCGCCAGCAGGCGCAGGCTCACTGGAAGTCCCGCGCGCGGAAGCACCAGAGACCCAAGCCGAGCACGACCGTCATCCAGAGCACCGCGTAGAGCGAGACCCACGCCAGCACCCCGAAAGGAACCGCGTCGCCGTACGCGACCCTCGTCTTGAAGTCGAAGTTCGAGAAGTTCGGGATGATCGCGAACAGCGCCTGCACGAGCGCCTGCGGGACCTGCGGCGCCACGTCGCGCATGCCGCGGATCACGTCGGCGAAGCGGCCGACCACCACGACACCCACCGTGAGGACCGCCGCGAGCGTCGCCGAGGTCAGCGTCGAGAACAGCATCGCGAAGGCGACGGTGAGCAGCAGCCCGAGCAGGATCGGGTAGACGCCGGTCAGCAGGGCCGGATCGGGCTGGCGGCGCGTCGCCGCGAGCGTCAGCAGCAGACCGAGCAGCATGACCGACACGTTGACGACCAGCGTGAAGGCGAGGCCCGCGAACTTGCCGAGAAAGAACTCGCCGCGCGAGAGCGGCTTGGCGAGCAGCGGATAGATCGAGCGCCGCTCGATCTCCTTGCTCACGAGGCCGGTGCCGATGAAGACGGCGATCAGTGTGCCCACGATGTCGATCGCCGCGAGGCCGATGTCCTTCAGGATCTTCTCGTCCTGCCGCGCCGAGAGCTGTCCGAGCAGCAGGCCGGCGAGCGTCATCAGGATCGCGAAGAACACGAGGTTGTAGAGCACCCGCTCGCGAACCGTCTCGCGGAAGGTGTTCGCGGCGACCGCCAGCGTGCGGCTCAGCCCTCCCCCCACGCCCCCGCTCCCCCGCCGGCGCGGCCGCCGCTCGCGCCGCCCAGCTCCTCGAAGAAATAGTCCTCGAGCGTGCGCCGTACCGGCTGCACGCCGAGCACGTGCCCGCCGGCCGCCTCGATCGCGCTCACCACGCGGCCGAGCGCGCCCTCATCCACCTCGAGCCGCAGGCGGTCGCCCACGGGCTCGGCGCGGCGCGCCGACTCGAGCCCCGGCGCCTGCGCGCTCACGCCCGCGGCCAGGATCTCCAGGTGCGTCACGTCGAGCCGCAGCAGCGTCCCGAGCGGGCCGACGCTCAGCAGCCGCCCGGCGCGCAGCACCGCCACGCGATCGCACAGCGTCTCGGCGTCGGACAGGATGTGCGTCGAGAACAGCACGGTCTTGCCCGCCTTGCGCAGGCCCAGGATCAGGTCGCGCACCAGACGCCGGCCGATCGGGTCGAGCCCCGACATCGGCTCGTCGAGCAGCACCAGCTCGGGGTCGTTGACGAGGGCCTGCGCGAGCCCCGCGCGCTGCAGCATGCCCTTGGAGAAGCGCCGCAGCGGCACGGCGGCGGAGCCCTCGAGACCCACGAGCGCCAGGAGCTCGCGAGCCCGCTCCCGGCGCCGCCCGCGAGGCATCCCGAACAGGCGCCCCACGTAGTCGAGATACTCGAGCGGCGTGAGGTAGTCGTAGAGATACGGCTGCTCGGGCAGGTAGCCGAGCCGGAAGCGCCACGCGCGCGACGCGAGCGGCTCGCCGAGGACCGTGGCCACTCCGCGATCGGGCCTGAGCAGGCCCGTGAGCAGCTTGAGCGTCGTGGTCTTGCCCGAGCCGTTCGGCCCGACGTAGCCGAGGATCTCTCCGCGCAAGAGCTCGAGGTTCAGATCGACGAGCGCGGGCCGGCGGCCCTGGATGACGTGACCGGTGCGGTAGCTCTTGCTGAGGCCGCGCGTCACGACGACGGCATCGGCTCCAGTCCTTCCGGTCGCTTCCGCCACGCGCCCGCGAGTGTAGCGGCCTCGTTGCGGGGAGGCAATGGGGCGACTCCGGGGGTCGGCTCCGGAGTGCCGGCCAAAAACAAAGGGCCCGGGTTGCCCCGGGCCCTCGACGAACCAGATGCTCGCGCGTTACTGCAGGACGTTACAGCTCGAGGTCGTCGTGTCGAGCGCGATCGTACCGGTCGTCGTCGGCGCGACGCCGTTCGTGCTGAAGCACAGCACGCCGCTCGCGTCGCCACCGAAGCCGCGCACGCCCGTCTGGCCCTGCGTCACCGGCGTCGCCAGGTACACGTACGCGGACACGCTGTTGGTGCCCGAGACGTTCGTGTTGATCGGCACCGGCGTCGCGCCCGGCCCCCAGCTGCGCGAGTAGCCCGACTTCGGGCCGGGAGCCGCGGCGAGCGGAGCCAGGTTCGAGTCGAGGAACGTCGGAGCGCCAGCGGGATAGTTCGGGATGCAGGCGTTGCCGCCCTGCGGGTTGCTCATGCAGCTCAGCGAGCCGGCGTACCAGCCGCCGTTCGCGGACTGGAACGCGGCCTGCGCCGAGATCACCGTGCGGATGTCGCCGATCGTGGCCGCCTCGTTCGCGGAGACGCGCGCCCGCAGCAGGCTCGGAATCGCGATCGCCGCGATGATGCCGATGATCGCGACGACGATCAGCAGCTCGATCAGGGTGAAGCCGTTCTGCTTCTTCATTGTGATGCTCAACCTTTCCTTTCGCCACTCACTCATGGCGTGCTGCGAAAAAGCAAGAGGTGTGCCTGCCCACGTGTCGAGCACAAGCCAATTTGAAACAACGACTTGGAGCGACCGACCGATTTTCCCTTCCCCGACACTCTTTGTCGTGGCGACACTTTTTGTCAGGCGACGACCGTGCCGGTCGTAAGAACGCAGGGGTCGAGCGGAAAAAAGAAGAGGCCCGGGTCGCCCCGGGCCTCTTCACGAACGAAGGCTCGCGCGTTACTGCAGGACGTTGCAGCTCGAGGTCGTCGTGTCGAGCGCGATCGTACCGGTCGTCGTCGGCGCGACGCCGTTCGTGCTGAAGCACAGCACGCCGCTCGCGTCCCCACCGAAGCCGCGCACGCCCGTCTGACCCGCGGTCACCGGTGTCGCGAGGTACACGTACGAAGACACGCTGTTGGTACCCGAGACGTTCGTGTTGATCGGCGCCGGCGTCGCGCCCGGTCCCCAGCTGCGCGCGTAGCCCGACTTCGGGCCGGGAGCCGCAGCCGTCGGAGCCAGGTTCGAGTCGAGGAACGTGGGAGCGCCAGCGGGGTAGTTCGGAATGCAGGCGTTGCCGCCCTGCGGGTTGCTCATGCAGCTCAGCGAGCCGGCGTACCAGCCGCCGTTCGCGGACTGGAACGCGGCCTGCGCCGAGATCACAGTGCGGATGTCGCCGATCGTGGCGGCCTCGTTCGCGGAGACGCGCGCCCGCAGCAAGCTCGGAATCGCGATCGCCGCGATGATGCCGATGATCGCAACGACGATCAGCAGCTCGATCAGGGTGAAGCCCTTCTGCTTCTTCATTGACGCTCAACCTTCCTTTCGCCACCGACTGAATGGCTTGGTTGTCACAAGCAGCAAGAGCCGTGCCCGGCGTGCTTCGAGCGCAACTCCAATCGAAGCAACGGCGCGGTACCGCCGTTCGACCCGTTATCTAGCCACTCTTTGTCCGGGCGCCACTTTTTGGCGCGGCGAGGCCGGGTTGCGGGAGGGCGGAATCGAGCGGAAAAAGAAGAGGCCCGGGGTCGCCCCGGGCCTCTTCACGGACGAAGGCTCGCGAGTTACTGCAGGACGTTGCAGCTCGAGGTCGTCGTGTCGAGCGCGATCGTACCGGTCGTCGTCGGCGCGACGCCGTTCGTGCTGAAGCACAGCACGCCGCTCGCGTCGCCACCGAAGCCGCGCACGCCCGTCTGGCCCGAGGTCACCGGTGTCGCGAGGTACACGTACGAAGACACGCTGTTGGTACCCGAGACGTTCGTGTTGATCGGCGCCGGCGTCGCGCCGGGCCCCCAGCTGCGCGAGTAGCCCGACTTCGGGCCAGGAGCCGCAGCGGTCGGAGCCAGGTTCGAGTCGAGGAACGTGGGAGCGCCAGCGGGGTAGTTCGGGATGCAGGCGTTGCCGCCCTGCGGGTTGCTCATGCAGCTCAGCGAGCCGGCGTACCAGCCGCCGTTCGCAGACTGGAACGCGGCCTGCGCCGAGATCACAGTGCGGATGTCGCCGATCGTGGCGGCCTCGTTCGCGGAGACCCTCGCCCGCAGCAAGCTCGGAATCGCGATCGCCGCGATGATGCCGATGATCGCAACGACGATCAGCAGCTCGATCAGGGTGAAGCCCTTCTGCTTCTTCATTGACGCTCAACCTTCCTTTCGCCACTCACTCATGGCTCGGGCGAATAGTAGAGCAAGCCTCGTGCCGTGGCGCCGGATTTATTAACTAGCTCATTCGACAGGACTTCAAGAAACTCGGCGCCAGCCGCCGCTGACAAATCCTGTCAGTCGGTCACTTCCTGCCGCCCGCGGCCGTGCTTTTGAACGAGGTAGCGCAACGAGCGGCCGGACACGCCGAGCAGGCGCGCCGCCTCGGCGCGGTCCCCTTTCGCGCGCTCGAGAGCCTCGTTCAGCAGACGCCCTTCGACCGACAGCATGAAGCTGTCGAGGCTGAAGCCGTCGCCGATCGCGGGCAGGGGCTCCGAGCGCTCGGGATGCCGAATCGCGTCCGGCAGCCGCTCGGGCAGGACCGCCTCCGAGCTCTCGAGCGCGACGGCGCGCTCGATGACGTTCTCGAGCTGGCGCACGTTGCCCGGCCAGCCGTAGACGCGCAGCAGGCTCATCGCCTCTTCCGAGACCTTCGCGACGCGCTTGCCCATCTCCTTCGCGAAGCGCGTCGTGAACTGCTCGGCCAGCAGCGGGATGTCCTCGCGCCGCTCGCGCAGCGGCGGGGTGCGGATCGGGATCACCTGCAGGCGGTAGAAGAGGTCCTCGCGGAAGCGCTTCTGCTTGACGAGCTCCTCGAGCGGGGCGTTCGTGGCCGAGATCACCCGCACGTCGACGTCGGTCTCTTCCGTCCCGCCGACGCGCCGGATGCGGCGCTCCTGGAGCGCGCGCAGCAGCTTCACCTGCATCGCGAGCGAGGTCTCCCCCACCTCGTCGAGGAACAGCGTGCCGCCGTTCGCCGCCTCGAACAGGCCCTTCTTGCTCTGCCGCGCGTCGGTGAACGCGCCCTTCACGTAGCCGAACAGCTCGCTCTCGAGCAGCGTGTCCGGCAGCGCCCCGCAGTTGATGCTGACGAACGGCCCGTCGACGCGCGCCGACAGCCCGTGGATCGCGCGCGCCACCAGCTCCTTGCCGGTGCCGCTTTCGCCGGTGATCAGCACCGTCGAGCTGGTGGGCGCGATCGCGCGCACCATCTCGAAGAGCGAGGCCATCACCTCGGAGACGCCGATCACGCGGTCGAGGCCGAACAGGTGGCCGACCTCGCGCCGCAGCCGCACGTTCTCCTCGCGCAGGCTGCGGTTGGCGAGCGCGTCGCGCACCACGATGCGCAGCTCGTCCACGTCGAACGGTTTCAGGATGTAGGCCTCGGCGCCGAGCTTGCGCGCCGCGACCGCCATCTCGCTGGTGCCGTAGGCCGTCATCACCACCACGGCCGTCTCCGGCGACGCCGACTTCACCTGGCGCAGGATCTCGAGGCCGTCGCCGTCGGGCAGCTTGACGTCCGTCAGCACGAGGTCGACCGGCCCGGCGCGCAGCGTCTCGGCGGCCTCGGAGCGGCTGCCAGCCGAGCGCACTTCCAGGCCTTCCTTCTTCAGCAGGATCGCGAGCATCTCGCGCATCGACTGCTCGTCGTCGACGATCAGGACCCGCTTCACGCCCCGGCCCTCCCCCGCTTCATCGCCGCCGATGCTACCGCCGTGTCGCGCGCGGCTCAATTCCGCCCTCGGGAGAGGAGCGCCAGCAGGGCGACGAGGCCTGCCGCCGAGGCGAGCGCACCCGCCAGGACCGCCCGCGGGCGATAGCGGAAGACGACAAGGTGGCGACCGGCGTCGAGCCGGACGGCCCGGAACAGGCCGTTGGCGCGCAGCAGCGGCGTCGGCGCGCCGTCCACCTCGGCGCGCCAGCCGTCGTCGAAGGCCTCGGTCACGACCAGCACGCCGCGCGCGGCGAGCTCCGCCCGGACCTCGAGCGTGTCGGGGCTGCGAGCCACGATTTCCGCGGGCGCGCCGCGGCCGGGCTCGGACGCGGACCCAGCCGAACCCGCGATCAGCACCTCGGCGTGCGGGTCGAAGCCCGGGTCGAGCACGCCGCGCACCGGATCGTCGCCCTCGCGCCGCTCGCGCGCGACGACGAACGCCGGGGGCAGAGCGTCCGGCACGCGGAGGATCTGCAGCGGGCACACGTAGGGAGTCGGCAGCGTCGCCACGCGATCGAGCCCGGCGGGCGCGTCGCGACCCACGAACAGCACCCGGTCCACACCGCCGAGCTGGAGCAGCCGCAGACCGTCGCCGCTGTCGAATCGCGCCGCGACGGCTTCGGTGAATGGCACCGACCAGCGGGGACCGATGCCGGTGAACTCCCCGTCGTAGCTTCCGCGCAGCCCCCAGCGGCTCCCCGAAGGCGGACGCAGGGTCTCGAGGAACCCGCGCGCCGCCGCGGCGGCGAGGTCGAGGCCCGGCGCGGGGTGTGGCTCGAGGCAGCCCGGGCTGCTCGCGGCGTATAGCCGGCCCGGCGACCGGCCGACGAGCTCGAGCGCCGGCGGTCGCCGCTCGTAGAGCGCCTTTGGCGCGGTCGGGTTCGTTCCGTGGCCGACGAGGACGAGATCGATCGCTCCCGCGAGCAGGAGTACCGCCGTCGGCCGCGGCCGCGCCGCCGAGGCGGTGGAGCGTGTCCACAACACGGCTGCTCCGAGGACCAGCAACAGCGAGCTGCGCACGCACTTGAGCAGGGCGGCGGCGGCACCCGCCCCGCCGCCCGCGAACGCGAGCAGGAGCGCCAGCCCCGCGAGCCCTGCCGCGACGGCTCGCGCGCGGCGCACGTCCGCCGGCGACCAGTCCCGGGCGAGAGCCGCGGCGCCGTGCGCGGCGAGCAACGCGAGGAGCAGGCAGGCGGGCAGCAGGTACTTCTGCGGGTAGCGGAGGAGCGAGAAGCCGGGAAGCGCGAGCAGCATGGCGTAGGCCGGAGTGTGGCGTCCCAGGCTCAGCAGCAGGAGAGCCGACAGGCCGCCGGCCAACGGCAGGCCGGACGCCGGGACCAGTGCCAGCGCCAGCCCGGCGAGCGCCAGCGGCACGACGCCCACGTAGAGGCACGCGAGCAGCGGCTCGCGGCCCTCGAAGAGCTCCCCACGCTCCTGGACGCTGAGCGGAGCATCCGACACCAGCCGCGGCACCGCGAAGTCCACGAGCGACCGGGGATGCAGCGACCAGTAGCTGCGCGTGCGCAGGTCCTGCTGGGCGCGCAGGCCGTGGAGCCCGCGCTCGGCCGTGGGCAGCCATTGCACCGCGGCGAGCGCCAGCGCGAGCCCGGCCGCTAGCGTGAGCGGGCCGAGAGCCGGCTTGAGCGCCGCCGCCTTGCCGCGCGCGAACGCGAACGCCAGTCGCCCGAGCGCGAGGAGGCCCGTCATCAGCACGAGGTCCAGCGACCCGGCGAGGATCTGTGCCGCGGCCAGCGCCGCGAGCGCGAGCGCGCAGCGCTGGTCGGCGCGGCGCAGCAGTCCCTCGAGCGCCCACAGCACCCACGGCAGGAGCGCCGCCCCCGCATAGTGATGGTAGAGCCCGAGCGCCGACAGCAGCGGCCCGGCGAGCGCGTAGCTGGCTCCCGCCGTGAGCGCCGCGAGCTCGCCGCCCACCAGCCGGCGCGCGAGCGCCGCCGCGCCGAGCGCCGCCAGGAGCCCATGCAAGACCGCGAACACCTCGAACTGCAGCGGCGCCGGCAGCGGCAGCAGCAGCCACGTCAACGGGTACGCGAGCTCGGCGCTGGCGTCGGCGAGGAAGGGCGCCCCGAAGCCGACCCAGGGGTTCCAGAGCGGCACGGAGCCGGCCTGCGCGACCGCAGCCCGCAGCGCCTCGCGCTGCGGGTAGAAGTAGGCGTGGACGTCGCGCTCGTAGAGCACGCGCGAGGGCCGCAGCGCCGCCTCGAACGTGGCGAGCACCAGCAGCGCGAGCACGGCGACGACGATCGCGCGAGGCCCGGCCCGCCGCGCGGGCGGGATCATGCGGGCACGGGCACCGACACGAGCGGCAGGCGCACGTCGAACTGGGTTCCCTGGCCCGCCGCGCTCAGCACCGTGATGTCGCCGCCGTGCTGCCTCACGATCTGGAACACGATCGCGAGCCCGAGCCCCGTGCCCGCCCGCCCGGCGGGCGCGAGCGGCTCGAACAGCCGGCGCTGCTCCTCGCGGGCCATGCCGCGGCCCTCGTCGCGCACGCTCAGCACGAGGTCGCGCTCCACGCGCCGCAGCCCGATCTGCAGCCGTCCGCCGCCCGGCATCGCCTCGAGGCCGTTCCTGGCCAGGTTCCAGAACACCTGCGCGATCTGGTCGGGATCGGCGATGCAGACGTGCGGGCCCTCGTCGGCCTCGAAGCCGACCACATGGTCGGGCCCGACCTCGCTGCCGTTGCGGAGCAGCGTGACGGCGGACTCCACCACGGGCAGCAGGTCGACGGCTCGGCGCGGGCTGACCGGCGTGCGCGCCTGGTAGAGGAAGCGGTTGAGCGTGTCCGACAGCCGCTTCGACTCGCGCGAGATGATCTCGAGCAGGCGCCCCTGCTCCTCGCCGAGCGCGGGCTCCGCCGTCAGCACCTGGGCCGAGCCGCGGATCGAGCCGAGCGGGTTGCGGATCTCGTGCGCCAGCGCGGCGGCCATCTCCCCCACCGCCGCGAGCTTCTCCTTGGTGCGCACCTGTTCCTCGAGGCGGCGGATCTCCGTCAGGTCCTGGAACACCAGAAGCCAGCCGCGGCGCACCGGCTCCTGGGTCGCGAGCGGCGTCACCGAGACGCCCAGGTCGAGCGGGCGTCCCGAGGGATGGCGGTAGGAGACCTCGAGCCGCGCGAGCGCGCGGCTGGCCGCGCGCGTCTGCAGCTCGCTGGGCCGCAGCAGCGGCGAGGCGAACACCTCCGTGACCGGCGTGCCGCGCAGGCTGTCGGCCGAGCGGCCGAGGATCGTCTCGGCGAAGCGGTTCACGAACAGGATCCGGCCGTCGGCGTCGGTGGTGACGAGGCCGCTCTGGATGCTCTCCACGATGACCTGGTTGAGCCCGCGCAGGTCGGCCACCTCCAGCGCCGCCTCGCGCAGCTTCACGCCCGCGTGCTGCACGCTCTCGGCCAGGTAGGACCCGAGCAGCGCCACCGTGGCGCACGCGACGCCCAGGACGAACACGGCGTAGCCGATCGCGCGACCAGGCAGGCTCTCGAGCCCCGCCAGCCCGACGGGCGGGATCAGCTCCGAGCGCACGGCCGCGAGCAGCCCCCCGTAGAGCGCCGTGGCGACTCCGGCCAGCAGCAGCGCCCCGCGCCGCTCGACGAGCATGGTGGCCGACAGCACCGAGATCGGGTAGAGCAGCAGGAAGCCGGTGCGCACGCCGCCCGTCACGTAGACGAGCGCGGTGACCGTCAGCAGGTCGCCGAGCAGCTGCGCGTGGGCGAGCCCCAGCCGCGGCCGCACCAGGCGCAGCGCGATCACGTGCGCGACCGTGAGCGCGTACGTCGCGCCGATCACGAAGTAGAGCGGGTTGACCGCGTAGAGCGTCTCGGAGACGGACTCGACGTACGTCGCGATGAAGAGCAGGGTGGTCACCATCACCACCCGGAACCCCATCAGCCGCTTGAGCCGCGCCTCCAGGTCCGTGTTCATCGGCTCCCGACCCCCGCGCCGCGCCTGCCCGGGGCCGTGCCTGGCCCCGGACGCGGCGGCGCCCCGATCAGGACAGCTTGCTGATCAGGTCGAAGAGCGGCAGGTACATCGCGATGATGATGCCGCCGACCGTGATGCCGAGGAACAGGATCATCACCGGCTCCATCAGCGTCAGCAGGTTGGCGACCGCCTGGTCGACCTCTTCCTCGTAGAAGTCGGCGATCTTGGTGAGCATCGCGTCGAGCGCGCCCGTCTGCTCGCCGACGCCGATCATCTGCACCACCATCGGCGGGAAGACGCCCGTGTCCTTGAGCGGCTGGGCGACCGTCAGACCGCCCTCGACGCCCTTCCGCACGGACATGATCGCGTCCTCGATGATCGCGTTGCCCGCGGTGCGCGCGGTGATCTCGAGCCCGTCGAGGATCGGCACGCCCGAGGCGATCAGCGTCGACAGCGTGCGGCAGAAGCGCGCCACCGCTATCTTCTGCATCAACGTGCCGAAGATCGGAGCTTTCAGGATCATCTTGTCGACCACGCGGCGGCCGCCGTGGGTCGCGTAGTAGCGGCGGAAGGCGGTCACGCCCAGCACGCCGCCGATCACCAGGAACGGCAGCAGGCGCCCGAACCACTGGCTGAGCGAGATCACGAAGCGCGTCGGCAGCGGCAACTCGGCGTTCAGGCCGGCGAACATCGCGGCGAAGGTCGGAATGACCTTCCACAGGATCACCGAGATCACGATTCCGGCGATGCCGAGCACGGCGATCGGGTAGACCATCGCGCCCTTGACCTGCGCCTTGAGCTTGACGTTCTTCTCGATGTAGGTCGCGAGCCGCTTCAGGATCGTGTCGAGGATGCCGCCCGCCTCGCCGGCCGCGATCATGTTGGTGTAGAGGTCGTCGAAGGCCTTCGGGTGCTTCTTCATCGCGTCGGCCAGGCTCGCGCCGCCTTCGACGTCCATACGCGTCTGCTGCAGCACCTTGGCGAAGGTCTTGTTCTCCTGCTGGCTGCCCAGGATCTCGAGGCACTGCACGAGCGGCAGACCGGCGTCGATCATGACGGAGAACTGGCGCGTGAAGATCGCGAGGTCCTTGGACGGGACGCCGCCGCCGAGCTTGGGGAGGGCGAGCTCGCGACCTTTCTCCTTCACCGACGAGACCAGGATCTGGTCGCGCCGGAGCAGCTGCATCACGGTTTCCTTGTTGTCGGCGACCCTCTCGCCCGACACGACCTTGCCGTCGCGGGTCTTGCCCTTCCAGACGTAAGCAGGCACCTTTGTCCTCCCGAGCTAGCGGCCCGCCGGCCGCATCGGCGCGCGTCCCGCCGCCTGCGGAGTGGCGAGGCCGGCGCCGCGATTGATCATGTCCTGCAGCTCCTCCGGCAGCGAGCTGATGCCGAGGGCGGTCTGCAGCGAGATCTGCTTGGAGAAGTACAGGCTGGCCAGGGACTGGTTGAACGTCTGCATCCCGTACTTCTCCTGGCCGGTCTGCATCGAGGAGTAGATCTGGTGGATCTTGTCCTCGCGGATCAGGTTCCGGATCGCGGGGTTCGGAACCAGGATCTCCATGGCGAGCGCGCGCCCGCTGCCGCTCGCGCGCGGGAGGAGGCTCTGGCACATGATCCCCTCCAGAACGAGCGACAGCTGCGCCCGCACCTGCGACTGCTGGTGCGCTGGGAAAACGTCGACGATGCGGTTGATGGTCTGGGCGGCCGAGTTGGTGTGCAGCGTGGCGAAGGTCAGGTGGCCCGTCTCGGCGATGCGCAGCGCGGACTCGATCGTCTCGAGGTCGCGCATCTCTCCGATCAGCACCACGTCGGGGTCCTCGCGCAGAGCCGAGCGCAGCGAGTTCGAGAACGAGTGGGTGTCGGCGTGCACCTCGCGCTGGTTGACGACACACTTCTTGTGCTGGTGCAGGTACTCGATCGGGTCCTCGACGGTGAGCATGTGCTCGTGGCGCTCCGAGTTGATCTTGTCGAGCATCGCGGCGAGCGTCGTCGACTTGCCCGAGCCGGTCGGGCCCGTCACCAGCACGAGCCCGCGCGGCTTGTCGCAGATCCCCGCCACCACCGGCGGCAGCCCCAGGTCCTTGAAGCCGCGGATCTCGTACGGGATCGTGCGGTAGACGGCGGCGACGGCGCCGCGCTGCATGAACACGTTGGCGCGGAAGCGCGCGAGACCCTTGATGCCGAAGCTGAAGTCGAGCTCGAGGTTCTCCTCGAAACGGTGCTTCTGGGCGTCGGTCAGCACGCTGTAGGCGAGCTGCTTCGTCTCGACCGCCGTCAGCGAGGGCAGGTCGAGCGGCCGCAGCTTGCCGTCGATGCGCACCTGCGGCGCCGAGTTGGTGGTGACGTGGAGGTCGGTGCCCCCCATCTCGGTCATCGTCTTCAGCAGCTGGTGAAGGCTTACGGCCACGCCCTACCCCCTTGTCGCGAGACCCAACGCCCGGCGCCGCGGAGCGCCGCGTCACAGCACGGTTTCCCGCAGCACTTCCTCGACGGTCGTCACGCCGCTCTTGATCTTCTCGAGCCCGCTCATGCGCAGCGTGAGCATGCCCTCCTCGAGCGCCTTCCTCTTGATCTCGACGCCGGTCGCCCCGACCATGATCAGGTCGCGGATCCCCTCGGTGATCTCCATGACCTCGTACAGGCCCACCCGCCCCTTGTAGCCGGTGCCGTTGCAGGTCGCGCAGCCCTTGCCCTTCATCACCTGGAACGAGCCGATCGCGTCGGGCGCGAAGCCGATGTCGACGAGCGTCTTGGTCGGCACGTTGGCGGTGTCGTCGAACTTGCACTTGGCGCAGACGCGCCGCACCAGGCGCTGCGCCTGGATCAGGTTCACCGCGGTCCCGACCAGGAACGGCTCGATGCCCATGTTCACCATGCGCGAGATTGTCGACGGCGCGTCGTTGGTGTGCAGCGTCGAGAGCACGAGATGGCCCGTCAGCGCGGCCTTGACCGCGATTTCCGCCGTCTCGTAGTCGCGGATCTCGCCAACCAGGATGATGTTCGGGTCCTGGCGCAGGAACGAGCGCAGCACCGCGGCGAAGTTGAGCCCGATGTTGTCGCGGATCTGGACCTGGTTGATGCCAGGCAGGTTGAACTCGACCGGGTCCTCCGCGGTCATGATGTTGGTGTCCGGCTTGTTGAGCTTCGCGATCGCGGAGTAGAGCGTGTTCGTCTTGCCCGAGCCCGTCGGCCCCGTCACCAGCACGATCCCGTAAGGCTTCTCGATCGCGTTCTTGAAGCGCTCGAGCGAGTGCGGCTCGAAGCCGAGCTTGGTCATGTCCAGCATCAGCTTCGACTTGTCGAGCAGCCGCATCACGATCTTCTCGCCCCACAGCGTGGGCAGGCACGAGACGCGGAAGTCGAGGTCGCGGCTGCGGTCCTCGACCTTCATCTTGATCTTGATGCGGCCGTCCTGCGGCAGGCGCTTCTCCGCGATGTCGAGCTTCGCCATGATCTTGACGCGCGACGTCAGCGGGTCCTTCAGCTTCATCGGCAGCGCCATCACGTTGTACAGGATGCCGTCGATGCGGAAGCGGACGCGGAACTCCTTCTCGTAGGGCTCGATGTGGATGTCCGAGGCCCCGCGCTTCAGCGAGTCGACGAGCAGCACGTTCGTGAGCTTGATCACGGGCGCGGCGTCGGCCGACTTGCTCATCGTGGCGAGGTCGATCTCCTCGTCCTCGCTCTTCACGGTCTCGACGTCGGCGTCGGCATCGCCCATCGAGTCGAGGTCGATCTCGGACAGGCCGCCGATCGAGGCCATGTCGTCGACGCTCAGTCCGGGCCCGTCCAGCGCGTCCTTGATGTTGCCACCGCCAGACATGCCGTAGCCGCCCGACGGCGCCGTGTCGCGACGCAGCTCCAGCGAGCGCGTGGAGCCGTAGTAGCGCTCGATCGAGTCCTCGATGGCACTCTCGGAGGCCACCACCGGCTCGACGTTGTAGCCGGTCATGAACTTGATGTCGTCCATGGCGAACACGTTCGTCGGGTCGGCCATGGCGATCGTGAGAACGGCGCCCGAACGCGAGAGCGGGAGGACCTGGTACTTTCGCGCCGTTTCGGCCGGGATGATCTTGATGATCGAGGGATCAACCTCGAAGTGGTCGAGGTTGATCGAGGGAACGCCGTACTGCCGGGACAAGAGGCTCGTGATTTCCTCGTCCTTCACGAACCCGAGGGCCACGAACGCCTTCCCGAGCTTGCCGCCACCCATCTTCTGGTGATTGAGCGCTTCCTGAAGCTGCTGAGGAGTCACCATGTTCTCCTTCAGCAACAACTCTCCGAGTTTGACTGGCATGCCTCGCTTAACTCAAAAAAGCACGGATCTACAGCCACTTAGTCGCCGGATGCTAACGCGCAAGTCGAGATGTGTCAAGGCGTTTCTCGTCTTTCACCCGCTTCCGGAAGACGGTCACACACCGCTTTCGGAGCGGGCAGGATAGCACGGTGCGTGCCCGCGTCTGGTGCATGAGAGCACAGCGGCGCGACACATCCGGTTGCGGCGCGGGCGGGGCATCGAGAGCGTCAGGGAGACGACTCATTGGGGTCGGGCAGATCGAGTCGTCGGGCGAGCCAGCTCCAGGGCGCCTTGTCCGAGGCTCGGAAGCCCGCCAGCTCGGGGGCCGCCGCGAGCAGGCGCGCGGCGCCCTTGCGGTCGCCGCCGAGCCCGAGGCCCAGCACGCGCCACATCCGGATCCGCGGCGCGTGCGCCGCGTGGGGCTCGGCCAGCCCGAGGCGCCTGTCCGCCTCCGCGAAGTCCCGTCGGGCGAGGGCGTCCATCCCCAGCACCTCCTCCGCCATCGCCGAGTCGTCGCCACGCGCCACTGCGGCGCCGGCGAGGCGCACCTCGGCGACGCTCGTGCCGAGCGCCCACAGGATGGGCGCGCGCAGCGAGGTCGTCGAGAGCAGCCGGTCGAGGTCCGCGAGGCCCGAGCCGGCCGGGGCATGATCCCCGATCGCGGCCGCGTTGATCGCGTCCTGGACGAGGAACGCCGCGCGGGTGGCGGCTCGCGTCGGCTCCGGCCAGAGCCGCCGCACGAGCTCGCTCTCGTCGAAGCGCCGCATGGGCGCCTCGACCTGCATCAGCCGGACGAATGGGAGCACGTCGTACGGTGTGCGCACGCGCGGGGAGATGCGGTAGGGGTGGTCGTCGTCGAGCAGCGGGGTGGCGGCCGCGAGCTCGCGCAGCGCGGGCGCGTCGGCGATGAACGACGCGCCGAGCTGCGAGGGATCGTCGAGGCCGGCCTCCCGCAGCCGGTCGCCGACCACCGGGTCGCGCCACTGGGCCGAGAAGCGCTCGACGCTCACCGGCCCCCGGGCGTCGCGCGTGCCCACCAGCATCCAGTCGAGCAGGTAGCCGCTCCAGAGCGAGCAGTCCTCGAAGACCGCGCAGAAGCCGGCGACGATCGCCTGCATCTCGCGGGGCTCGAGCTGGTAGACCGGAAGCCAGTAGGTGACGATCCCGCCTTCGCGGAGCCGCGAGCGAGCCAGCGCGAAGAACTCGCGCGAGTAGAGGCTCGCGATGCCGGCCGCCCGCGGCGGCGGCGGCTCGGCGGTCACGATGTCGTAGCGCTCCCGCGTCGTGAGCAGGAAGAAGCGGCCGTCCTCGACGTGCGCGCGCACGCGCGGGTCGTGGAGCGGGTCGCGCGCGGGACTCTCCTGGGCGAGCGCGGACAGCCGCAGCACGTCCGCCGAGACGTCCACGACGTCGATCTGCTCGAGCTCGCGCGTCTCGACGAGGGCGCGCGCGGTCGTGCCGAGCCCGTAGCTGATCAGCAGAGCCCGCCGCGGCGCGGGGTGCACGGCCACCGGCCACCACGCGTAGAGGCCCATGTAGCGGCGGGCGACGTAGTTCGTCGCCGACATCGCCATGCCGTTGGTGACCAGCCGGTGCGCGAGCGGCCGGTCGAACGCGTCCTGTCGCAGCAGCATCACCGTCTCGGTGAGGCCCTCCTCGAACGCGATCGGCCGCAGCCCCTCGCTCGTCCAGCGCGAGGCGACGAGCGGGACGTAGCGGTTCAGCATCAGGCCGAAAGGGAAGAGCGAGACGGCGGCGAGCGCCAGCGCCGCGGCCGCAGCGAGCGGGACGCGCTGGCGCGCCTTTGCCTCGGCGTCGAGCGCCAGCACAGCCACCAGGCCGTAGGCGCAGGCGAGCCCGAAGAGCGAGCGCTCGACGCCGAGCGCCGGCAGCAGCAGGAAGCCGGCCGCGAGCGCGCCGAGCATGGCGCCCGTCGTGTTGGCGAGCGTCACGAGCCCGGTGGCGCGCGTGGCGTCGCCGAGCCGCGCGTGCAGCGCGCGGCCGAGCAGAGGGAAGAGCGCCCCCGAGAGGAGCGCGACCGGCAGCATCAGCGGCAGGGCGATCCGGAAATAGCCACCGAGCGTCGTGAGCAGCGTCTCACCCGGCACCGGCGCCACGGCGACGAAGGCCGCGTAGCTCGCGACCACGCCGAGCGCGCCGCCGAGGGCGACGAAGGGCGCCATGCGGTGGGCATCGGGCCGCGAGCCGAGCACGACCGAGGCCGCGAGGCCGCCGCCGGCGATGCCCAGCAGCACCACGGCCAGCAGCACGGCGAAGGTCCAGGCGCTCGCGGGCGTGAACGACAGCAGGAAGCGGAACCAGGCGACCTCGAGCGCCAGCAGGATCCCGCCGGCCAGGAACGCCGCGGCGAGGATCCGCCACGCGCCGGGGCCGAGCGGCACGGGCGGCGGCGCCGCGAGCGCCGCGTCGCCGCCGGCGAACCGACGCGAGAGGACCACGGCGCCGGCGGCCGCCAGGAGGTTGAGCGAGGCCGCGGCGAACGCCGCGCCGCGGATGCCGACGGCTTCGACGAGCCAGAGGTCGGCGGCCAGAGTGCCGAGCACCGCTCCGAACGTGTTCCAGCCGTAGAGCCGGCCCAGCGAGCGGCCGAAGTTGGCGTCGTGCCGCGACAGCGCTCCCGAGAGCAACGGCAGCGTCGCCCCCATCGCGCACGAGGGCACGAGCAGCAGGCCGAAGGAGACCGTTACGCGCAGCGCGTTCAGCGAGGCGGCGCCGAGCGCGCCCATCAGCGGGGCGAGTGCGATGCCGACGAGCGGGAACACGAAGACGAGCCCGACGCCGCTGAGGCCGACCGAGACCTCGAGCGCCGCGTAGGCGCGCAGCGGGCTCGCGACACGCCGGCTCCAGCGCACGGCCACCAGGTTGCCGAGCGCGAGGCCCGCCATGAACGAGGCGGTGACGAGCGCGGAAGCCCACACGCTGTTGCCGAGCGCGAGGCCCGCCTGGCGGAACCACAGCGTCTCGAAGACGAGCGCGGCCGCGCCGGACAGCAGGAACACGAGGCACAAGGTCGGGGCCATCGCAGGGGGGATTCTAGCGCTGGCCAAAGGGCGGACCGCGATCCGCGGGCGCACGGGCCTCTGCTAGCATCGTCCCGCGATGACGACGTCGGCCGGCGGCGCGAACGTCCGCTTCCACGCACCCTCGTACGACGAGCGCGAGCTCGAGGCCGTGCGGGCGGCGCTCGCGAGCCACACCTCCGGCGACGGCCCGGCCGGCCGCCGCGTCGAGGCGCGGCTCGCGGAGCTCACCGGCGCCGGCCGCGCGCTGCTCACCACGTCCTGCAGCCACGCGATGGAGCTCGCGCTCCTCGCGCTGGGCATAGGCCCCGGCCACGAGGTGATCTGCCCGTCCTTCACCTTCGCCTCGACCGCCAACGCGGCGCTGCGGGTGGGCGCGCGGCCGGTCTTCGCCGAGATCGAGGACCGGACGCTGGGGCTCGATCCGGCGGACGTCGAGCGCCGCGTGACGCCGCGCACGGCCGTGCTGCTGCCCGTCCACTACGCCGGCGTGGCGCCGGACATGGAGGCGCTCCTCGACATCGCGAGGCGGCGGGGGCTGCGGGTGGTCGAGGACGCCGCGCAGGGGATCGCCGCGCGCTGGCGCGGACGCGCGCTCGGGACGCTGGGCGACGCCGGCTGCCTGAGCTTCCACGAGACGAAGAACCTGAGCTGCGGCGAGGGCGGCGCGCTCCTGGTCTCGGACCCGGAGCTCGCGAAACGCGCGGAGATCGCGCGCGAGAAGGGCACGAACCGGGCGGCCTTCTTCCGCGGCGAGGTGGACAAGTACACCTGGGTGGCGGAAGGGTCGAGCTACGTGCTGTCGGACGTGCTCGCCGCGATCCTGGACGCGCAGCTCGACAAGCTCACGCTGATCCAGGCGCGGCGCGCCGCGGTCGTCGCGCGCTACCGCGCCGGGCTCGCGAGCTGGGCGGCGCGCGAGGGCGTGCGGCTGCCGGCCGAGCTGCCCGAGCGCGAGGCGAACCACCACGTGTTCTACCTGCTCTACCCCGAGCCGGCGCGGCGCGACGAGGCGATGGCGGCGCTTCGCGCGCGCGGCGTGATGGCGACCTTCCACTACATCCCGCTCCACTCGGCGCCGCAGGGGCGGCGCATCGGGACCGACTACGAGCTGCCCGTCACCGAGCGCGTGTCCGCCACGCTCCTGCGGCTGCCGCTGCACGCGCGGCTCTCCGACGCGGACGTCGACCGCGTGATCGACGCGGTGCGCGCGGCGGTGGCTTGAGTTGAGCACGCTGCCGCAGCTGAGCCTCGTGCTCGCCTGCTACAACGAGGCGGAGCACCTCGAGGCGAGCTTCGCCGAGATCAAGGACACGCTGGAGCAGGCGCACTTTCCGTTCGAGATCCTGTTCGTCGACGACGTCAGCCGGGACGCGACGCGCGCGATCCTGGCGCGGATCGTGGCGGCGCACCCGCAGCTCGCGCTGCGCACGATCCTGCACGAGACGAACCGCGGGCGCGGAGCCACGGTGACGGACGGCTTCCGCGCCGCACGCGGCGCGATCACGGGCTACATCGACGTGGATCTCGAGGTGCACAGCCGCTACATCCCGTCGCTCGTGCGCGCGATCGAGAAGGGCGCCGACGTCGCCACGCTGCGCCGGATCTACGCCTTCCAGCTGCTCTCGCTCGACCGCTACGTGATGAGCCGCGGCTACTCGTTCCTGGTGCGGCGCCTGCTGGGCGTCGACTTCCGGGACACCGAGACCGGCTACAAGTTCTTCCGCCGCGAGCGGCTGCTGCCGCTGCTCGACGAGATCCGCGACCCGGGCTGGTTCTGGGACACCGAGGTGATGGTGCGCGCCGCGCGGCGCGGGCTGCGCGTCGTGGAGGTCCCGGGCGCCTACATCCGGCGCGGGGACAAGACCTCGACGGTGCGCGGCCTGCGCGACTCGCTGCGCTACTTCACGCAGCTCGTGCGCTTCCGCGGCCAGCTGCGGCGGGAAGCCCGTTGAAGGCGCTCGCCGAGATCGGCTGGCGCAAGGCCGCCCGCTTCGGCTGGTTCACGGCCGCGATGCTCCCCTATCGCGTGCTGCCGGTGCCGCAGCTGCGCGCGCCCTGGCTGCGCCTGCTCGGCGCCCGCGTCGGCCGCGGCAGCGTCGTGCACGACGTGCGCTTCTTCAACCTCTACAGGCGCGGCCTGGCGGGCCTGCAGATCCACGAGGAGTGCTTCCTCGGCGACGAGTGCCTGCTCGACCTCGCCGAGGGCATCACGCTCGAGCGCCAGGTCACCTTCGCCGAGCGCGTGCTGGTGCTCACCCACACCAACGTCGGCTACGCCGACCACCCGCTCCAGGCGCTCTTCCCCGCCATGGCCGCTCCCGTCGTGGTCGAGCAGGGCTCGTTCGTGGGCGCCGCGGCGACGCTCCTGCCCGGCATCCGGGTGGGCGCGCGCTCGTTCGTGGCCGCCGGCAGCGTGGTGACCGCGGACGTCCCGCCGGGGACGCTCGTCGCGGGCGTCCCCGCGCGCGTCGTGCGCACGCTCGGCTGAGCGCGCCGGTGCCGAGCGCCAGGCGGCGGGAGTGGGCGGCCGCGGCGGCCGTCGCCGTCGTCGCGTTCCTTCCCTTCCTGCGGGGTGCTTTGGCCGGCGCCAGCCTCTACTTCCGCGACCTCTCGCTTCACTTCTTTCCGCTCAGGCGATTCGCGCTCGAAGGCCTGCGCGCCGGCGAGCTGCGCTTCTGGAACCCCTTCGTGCACGAGGGCGTGCCGCTCACGCTGCCGCCGATCGCCTACCCGCTCGACCTCGTCGCGGTCGCCTGGCCGCACGAGCCGCTGCTGTCGCTGCTGCTGGCGCTGCACGTGCCGCTCGGGGCCGTCTGCTTCTTCCGGCTGGCGCGCGGGCTCGGGCTGCGGCTCGAGGCCGCCTGCGGCGGCGCGCTCGTCTACGCGCTCGGCGGGTTCTACCTGTCGACCGTGAACCTCTACGTCTACGTCCAGGCCGCGGCCTGGGCCCCGCTCGTGGTCCTCGGTCTCGTGCGCTCGCTCGGGAGAGCCGGGACGCGAACCGTCGCGGCCACGGCGATCGCCGTGGCGCTCGTCCTGTCCACCACGGGGATCGAGGTCGCCGCGCAGGCGATCGCCGCCGGCCTGTGGCTCGGGCTCGCTCCACGCGCGGGCGGCCGGCCGGCGCTGCGCGGCCTCGCGGCGATTGCGCTCGGCGCGCTCGTCGCAGCGCCGGTGCTGGTGCTGCTCGGCGGGCAGGTGGCCGGCAGCGCGCGCGGCGCGGGCTTCACGGCCGACGTGGCGCTGGCGCACTCGGTCCACCCTTTCGCGCTCGTCCAGACCGTCGTGGCCGGCCTCTTCGGCAATCCGTCCGATCTCGCGAACGAGTGGTGGGGCCAGAGCTTCTTCCCGCGCGGCTTCCCCTACGTGCTGAGCCTCTACCTCGGAGCCGCGACGCTCGCCCTCGCCGCGGCGGGTGCCCTGTCGGGCCGCCCGCTCGCCCGCCGCCTGTCGGTGCTCGTGCTCGTGGCGACCGTGGCGGCGCTCGGGCGCTGGGGAGCGCTCGGCCCGCTCGTCGAGCACGTGGCCGTGTTGCGCGCCTTCCGCTTCCCGGTGAAGGCCTTCTTCACGGTCCACCTGGCGACGTCGCTGCTCGCGGCATTCGGGCTGTCGGCGCTCGCCGAGGGCCGCCGCGCGCGAACGCTGGCCGCAGCGGCGCTCGCGGCCGGCGCGCTCCTCGGGTGCGCTCCTCTCCTGCCGCGCCTCCTGCCGGGAGCGCTCGCCCGCTTCGGGCTCGCCTTCTTCCCGCCGGGCTCCTCCGCGGGGCTGCGCGAGGCGCTCCTCGGCCGGGTGCTCGAGGACGCGGCGCTCGGCGGCACGATCGCCCTCGGCGTCGGCGCCCTCGCCGCGTTCGCGGCGCGCGGCCGGATGGCACCGAGCCGAGCGGCCTGGCTCACGGCCGCGCTCGTGGCGGCGGACCTGCTGCGTGCGGGCGCCGGCCTCAACCCGATGGTCGCGGGCAGCTTCTTTCGCCCGTCGCCGGAGCTCACCGAGCGGCTGCCGCTGCTGCGCGTCGGCCGCGTGTTCACCTGCCCCGTCGAGACGAGCCCGGCGTACCTGGCGGGCCGCGTCGCGCGGGGCCACGACCACGAGCTCTGGACGTTCGCCCTGCTGCAGGAGACCTTGAGCCCCGCCTGCAACGTCCCGCTCGGCGTCGAGACCGCACTCAGCCCCGACCTCACGATGCTGGTCCCCGTCGAGAGGCTCCTTCCGGACGCAGAAACGGCGTGCCGGCAGCTCGACGCGCTGGTGCCGCGCCTGCGCGCCGCGGGCGTGACGACCGTGCTGTCGCTCGATCCGCTCGACCACGAAGCGCTCGAGCCCGAGTTCGTGCTCCGGCCCGCGCGGCTGCAGCCTGCGGAGCTCCGCGCCTATCGCCTGCGCGACCCGCTCGAGCGGCTGGTCTTGAGCTCTCCCGGCCGCGTCGACGAGCTCACGCGGAGCTCCGACCGGCTGGAGCTTCGAGTCGACGCGCCCTCACCGACGACCCTCATCGACCGGGAAGCGTGGAGCCCCGGCTGGAGCGCGCGCGTCGACGGCGAGACGGTGCCGATGGCGCACGGCCGGTACCGCGAGATCGCGCTTCCCGCCGGCCGGCACGACGTGCGGCTGACCTACCGCGCGCCCGGGCTCGGCGCCGCGCTCGGCGCGAGCGGAATCGCGCTCCTCGCCCTCGCCTGGCTGGCGCGGCGCGCGCCCTAGCCGGACGCGCGGCGCGCGAGGCGTCGGGAGCGCGCGCCTCCGATGAACAGGCCCGCTGAAGCGAGGAGCGCCGCGAGCGACACCGAAGCGCCCCACACGACGGAGCGCGGGCGATAGACGAGCTCCACCACGTGCCGCCCCGCGCCGAGCGCCATGCCGCGGAACGCGACGTTCGTGCGCACGACGGTCGCGGGCGCGCCGTCGACGCGCGCCTGCCAGCCCGGGTCGTAGGCATCGGCCTGGACGAGCAGCGCGGGACGCGCGCTCGTCGTCTCGAGCCGCTGGCGGTCGGAGCGGCGGTCGAGCCAGCGCACGCGGCCCTCGAAGCCCGGAGCCCCCGCGAGCGGCTCGCCGGTCGCAACCACCGCCTCGTCGCGCGGGTCGAACCACGGCTGCGCAAGCTCGCGCAGCGCCGCGACGCCGTCGGCCCGCCGCGTCCGCCCGACCAGCCAGGCGCGCGGCTGGGCTCCGTCCACGGCGAGCACGCGCATCTCCTCGCCCATCAGGCTCGGCAGCGTCGCGACGACCCGCAGGTCCTCGAGACCCTGAAGGTGGAGCGCAACCAGCTTCTCGACCGCTCCCATCCGCAAGAGGGTCGTGTGGACCGACGTGCCCTCGACGTAGCGCAGGAAGTGGCAGAGGTCGTCCATGTCGCGGGGAAAGAGGCCGCGGTTGTCTAGGTCGTAGCTCGTCTCGATGCCGAAGAAGGTGGCGGTGGGCGGCACCAGGAACTGGCGCTGCGCCGCGAAGTTGAGCACGCGTCGATCGACCCCCGCGGGAGCGCTCGCCACGCGATAGGGGTCGCTGCGCCCGAGCAGCCGCTCGGACGTTCCCGGCAGGATCTGGTAGTCCCAGATGTGGACGCGGCGGCCGTCCTCGGTGCGCAGGCGGTCGACGAGCGCCGGCGGCTCGACGAGCAGCCTGGCGGGAACGGTGGCGTTCAGGGACATGTGCGCGGCGGCGAGGTCCGCGAGCGCGACGAGGGCCGCGGCCGCGCCGGCGAGCCGCGGCTGCACGCCCCGACGCGGAAGCGCCAGCAGCAGGGCGAGCGCGGCACACAGCGCGGGAGCCCACGACGGCTCGGCGCGGATCCGCGCCGCCGTCAGGGCCGCCGCAGCGGCCGCGAGGGCGAGAAAGCCCGCGAGGGCGATGCGCCGCCGCGGCGCGAGCCGGGCGAGTGCGCGGACGCCGAGCCCGGCTCCGAGCGCCGCGGCGAGCGACGCGACCCAGAGCGCCTTCGAGGGGTAGCGGAAGATGCGCAGCGGCGGCAAGGCGGCCGAAAGCGGGCCGTAGAGCGGACCGTGCGGGCCCGTCGCGTAGGCCACCGCCGCGAGCGTGAGCAAGGCGAGAGCGAGCGCGCGGACGCGGCGTGCGGAGGCCGCGAGCGAGGCGACGAGCAGGCCCACGACCGGCAAGCCGAGATAGGCCGAGAACAGGAACGGGTGGACCGGCCGATCGTAGAGCCGCGTCCAGAGGCCGGGCTCGAACGCGACGCGATCGGGGTCGAGCGGCACGAGGAGCCGCGCGAGGCCGGCCGCGGGGATCGACCAGGCGCCGCGCACGTCCTGCGCGAGGCCGCTGCGGGCGGATCGGGAGACCATCTCCGCCGCGGGCCACCACAGGGCGCAGGTGAGGGCGGCCGCGAGCGCGCACGCGGCGCCCGCCCATCCGAGCACGCAGCGCCAGGCGATCCGCCGGCGCCGCTCGGCCAGTCGCAGGACGGCGAGGCACGCCGCGCAGGCGAGCGTCATCGCGCTGAGGTCGGCCGATCCCGCGAGCACCTGCAGCGCGAGCGCTCCGGCGAGGGCGAGGCACGAGCGGGCCCCCGGGCGCCGCACCAGCGTGTCCGTGGCCAGCAGCACCCACGGCATCCAGGCGATGCCGGAGAAGTGGTGCCAGAGGTTGAGCGCCGACTGCACGGGCCCCGAGAGCACGAACGCGAGCGCCGCCGTCCACGCGCCGGCGCGGCCCGCACCGAGCCGCAGCGCGAGGCGGAACGTGCCCACTGCCGCGATCACGAGGTGGACGAGCACGAAGCCCGTGTAGGCGGCGCCCCAGGGCAAGAGCAGCACGAGCCAGGTCACCGGATAGAGCACCTGCGCGCTCGGGTCGGCCAGGAGCGGCTGGCCGAAGCCGAGCCCCGGCTCCCAGAGCGGCCAGGAGCCCTGCGCGAGCGCCCGGCCGATCGCCGCCATCCGCGCGTACCAGTCGAGGTGGAGATCGCGCTCGAAGAACGCCTCGCCGCGCAGCAGCGCGCCCGGGTAGAGTACGGCCGCGAGCCCCAGCGTCGCGGCCGCCACCGCCAGCTGCTCGCGCGCGCGGGCCCGGGTCATCGCCGGGCATGCTAGCGAGCGCGAGCGGGTGCGTAAAGGCGATAGGACCCCTCGGGGCTTCCCGGCCGGTGTATGATGCGCCATACACGAAGGCCCCGAAGCCAATTTGGCCATCGTCGCGATCATCCCCGCGCGCTACGCCGCAACACGCCTCCCGGGGAAGCCTCTCTCGGAAATCCACGGCAAGACCATGATCGAGCGGGTGTACGAGCGGGCGCGCGCGGCCAGGCGGGTGGACCGGGTGATCGTCGCGACGGAGGACGAGAGGATCGCCGCGGTCGTGCGCGGCTTCGGCGGCGAGGCGCTCATGACCTCGAAGGCGCACGCCACCGGCACCGACCGGCTCGCCGAGGCCGCCCAGGGCGTCGACGCCTCGATCGTGATCAACCTGCAGGGCGACGAGCCGCTCGTCGACCCGCGCGGCGTGGACGCGGTGGCCGAGGCCCTCGAGCGCGAGCCCTCGCTCGAGATGGCGACGCTCTCGGTGCCGCTGCGCACGCTCGACGAGATGCTGGCGCCTTCGGTCGTCAAGGTGGTGACGAACGCTCGCGGCGACGCGCTCTACTTCTCGCGGAGCCCGATCCCCCACGTGCGCCAGCGGGCGGGCTCGGACCCCCGGGACGCGGCGAGGGCCGCCGTGGAGTGCGGGCTGGCGCGCAAGCACGTCGGGCTCTACGGCTACAGGCGGGAGGCGCTCTTGCGCTTCGCCGCGCTCCCCCAATCGCCGCTCGAGCAGGCCGAAGGCCTCGAGCAGCTGCGCGCGCTCGCCCACGGCATGCGGATCCGCGTCGTGCCGCACGACGGCGACGCGGGCGTGGCGGTCGACACTCCGGAGGACCTGGAGCGCGTGCGCGCGCTCCTCGGCCCCGAGAAGGGAACACGCGTTTGACCAAGTACATCTTCGTGACGGGCGGAGTGGTCTCGTCGCTCGGCAAGGGCCTCGCCTCGGCGTCGATCGGGGCGCTGCTGGAGGGGCACGGCTTCCGGGTCGCGATGATGAAGTGCGACCCCTACATCAACGTGGACCCCGGCACGATGAGCCCCTACCAGCACGGCGAGGTCTACGTCACCGAGGACGGCGCCGAGACCGACCTCGACCTCGGCCACTACGAGCGCTTCACGCGCTGCCAGACCTCGAAGGTGTCGAACATCACCACGGGCAAGGTCTACGGCAACGTGATCGCGCGCGAGCGGCGCGGCGACTACCTCGGCCGCACCGTGCAGGTGATCCCGCACATCACGGACGAGATCAAGGCGTCGATCCGGCAGGTGGCCGGGGCCTCGGGCAAGGAGGCCGACGTCGTGATCGTCGAGATCGGCGGCACGGTGGGAGACATCGAGAGCCTGCCGTTCCTCGAGGCCGTGCGCCAGTTCCGCCAGGACGTCGGCCGCGAGAACGCGATCTTCGTGCACCTGGCGCTCGTGCCCTACATCGCGACCGCGCACGAGCTCAAGACCAAGCCGATGCAGCACAGCGTGCGCGAGCTGCGCGCGATCGGCATCTCGCCGAGCGTGCTCTTGTGCCGCACCGACCGCTTCCTCTCGCCCGACCTCAAGGCCAAGCTCGCGCTCTTCTGCGACGTGCCGGAGGAGGCCGTGATCACGGCCAAGGACGTCGAGACGATCTACGAGGTGCCGCTCGTGCTCTCCTCCGAGGGCCTCGACGCGATCATCCTGAAGGAGCTCGGCCTCGAGAGCTCGGGCCGCGACATGGCGCCCTGGGAGGACCTCGTCCGCCGCATCAAGAACCCGAAGGGCGAGGTCACGATCGGCATCGTCGGCAAGTACGTCACCTTCGAGGACTCCTACAAGAGCCTGAACGAGGCGCTCTCGCACGGCGGCTTCGGCAACGACGTGAAGGTGGTCCGGCGCTGGATCGAGTCCGACGAGCTCGACCCCCAGAACGCGGCCGACAAGCTCGGCGGCGTCGACGGCATCCTGGTTCCGGGCGGCTTCGGCAGCCGCGGCACGGTCGGCATGGTCGCGGCGGCCGAGTACGCGCGCAAGACGGGGATCCCGTACTTTGGGATCTGCTACGGCTTCCAATGGGCGGTCGTCGAGTTCGCGCGGAACGCCTGCGGGCTCCAGGGCGCCAACTCGACCGAGGTCGAGCCGGAGGCCAGGCACCGCGTGATCTACAAGCTCCAGGACCTGCTCGGCGTCGAGGACCTGGGCGGCACGATGCGGCTCGGCTCCTACGTCTGCAGGCTCAAGCCCGGCTCGCGCGCGGCGGCGATCTACGGCGCGAGCGAGGTGAGCGAGCGCCACCGCCACCGCTACGAGTTCAACCAGGAATACCTGCAGGCGATCGAGCGCCACGGCATGCTGGTCTCGGGCATCACGCCGGACGGCAAGTTCGTCGAGATCGCGGAGCTGCCCGACCACCCGTGGTTCGTCGCGGTCCAGTACCACCCCGAGTTCAAGTCGCAGCCGCTCGCACCGCACCCGCTGTTCCGGGACTTCGTGCGCGCGAGCCGCGACAACCGCGCCGCGCGCGGAGCCGCTCTCGTCCAGGCCGAAGCCGCCGCTCCCCGCTCGTGAGCGACGCCGCGCTGCTGCGCACCGAAGGCCTCTGGCGCGCGCTCACGCAGAAGCGCCGGCTGTTCCTGATCGCCGGCCCCTGCGTGATCGAGAGCCCCAGCCACCCGCACCGCGTCGCGGCCCGGCTGCGCGCCATCACGCGCCCGCTCGGCATCCCCTGGATCTTCAAGGCGAGCTACGATAAGGCCAACCGCTCGAGCCTCGGCTCCTACCGCGGGCCGGGGATCGAGCGCGGGCTCGCGATCCTGAAGGGCGTGCGCGAGCGGCACCGCGTGCCGATCCTCACGGACGTGCACGAGGTCGCGCAGGTCGAGCGCGCCGCCGAGGTCGCCGACGTGCTGCAGATCCCGGCGTTCCTCTGCCGCCAGACCGATCTCGTGCGCGCCGCGGCCGAGACGGGAAGGATCGTGAACGTCAAGAAGGGCCAGTTCATGTCGCCGTGGGAGATGCAGTCCGTGCTCGAGAAGGCCGCCTCGACCGGCAACCGCCGCGTGATGGTGACCGAGCGCGGCTTCACCTTCGGCTACAACAACCTGGTGGTCGACATGCGGTCGTTCCCGGTGCTGCGCTCGTTCGGCTTCCCGGTCGTGTTCGACGTGACGCACAGCGTGCAGCGCCCGGGCGGCCTCGGCGACCGCTCCGGCGGCGACGCGCACTTCATCGACACGCTGGGGCCGGCGGGAGTCGCAGCCGGCGTCTCGGGCCTCTTCATGGAGGTCCACGAGAATCCCGCCCGCGCGCTGTCGGACGGCCCCAACGCCTACAAGCTGTCGCGGCTTTCGGCCCTGCTGAAGCGGCTGCTCACGATCCAGAGAGCCGCGCACCCCTGACTGCCGTTCCGAGCTCCCGCGGTACCATGGGGCGCCCGATGTCGCGCGAAACCGCACGCAAGGTGCTCGAGACCGAGGCGGAGGCGATCCGCGAGCTGATCCCCCGGCTCGACGAGAGCTTCGACCGCGCCGTCGAGCTGCTGCTCGGCTGCGCCGGCCGCGTGGTCGTGACCGGGATGGGCAAGAGCGGGATCATCGCGCAGAAGATCTCGGCGACGCTCTCCTCGATCGGCACTCCGTCGCTGTTCCTCCACCCCTCCGAGGCGATCCACGGCGACCTGGGCCGGATCGTGAAGGGCGACGTCGTGCTCGCGGTCTCGAACAGCGGCGACACCGAGGAGCTGCTGGGGCTCCTGCCCTGGCTCAAACGGCTCGCGGTCCCGCTCGTCGCGCTCACCGGCAAGCCGCGCTCGCCGCTCGGGCAGGCGGCCGACGTGCACGTGGACGTCTCCGTGCGCGCCGAGGCCTGCCCGCTCGGTCTCGCGCCGACGGCCTCGACCACGGCCGCCCTCGCGATGGGCGACGCGCTCAGCATGGCGCTGCTGGAGCGGCGCGGCTTCACCGTCGACGACTTCGCGGTGCTCCACCCCGGCGGGCGGCTCGGCAAGAAGCTGCTGCGCGTGGAGGACTTGATGCACCGCGGCGACGAGATCCCGCGCGTTGAGCCCGCCACGGCGATGAAGGACGTGCTGTTCGAGATGACGCGCAAGCGGCTCGGACTCACCACCGTGGTCGAGCCGGACGGCCGCCTGCTGGGCGTGATCTCGGACGGCGACCTGCGTCGCCAGATGGAGCGCCACGGCTACGCGCTGCTCGACCGCAGCGCGGCCGAGTGCATGACCCGCGAGCCGGTGCTGGTGGGCGGCCGCGAGCTCGCGACTCGCGCGCTCGACCTGATGGAGACGCGGCGGATCACGGCGCTCCTGGTGACCGACGCCGCCGGCCGCGTCGAAGGCGTGCTGCACCTGCACGACCTCTGGAAGACGGAGATGATTTGAGCGAGACCACCCTCCTGGCCGTGCTCGTGGCGGCGGTCGGCGGGGTGCTGGCGGGCCTCGCGTGGGGAGCCGGGCGGGGCCGCGACGACCGGCGGCGCCGGCCGGGCTTCCGCTCCTCGCCCCACTACAGCGAGGGGCTGCACGCGCTCGCCACCGGCCAGCTCGAGCTCGCGATCCACGAGCTCGACAAGGTCAGGCGCGAGCACCCCGACTCGGTCGAGGTGCTGCAGGTGCTGAGCCACCTGCTGCGCGAGGTGGGCCGGACCGAGCGCGCGATCGAGATCCACCGCGCGCTCGTGGCGCGCCGCGACCTGACGCGCGCCGAGCGCGCCTACGCCCTCGCGAGCCTCGGCACCGACTACCGCAAGGCCGGCTTCGTCGACCGCGCGGCCGAGGCCTACGGCGAGGCGCTCGAGGTCGAGCCACGCAACCTCCACGCGCTCGCGGGCCAGCAGAAGCTGCACGAGGACCAGCGCCAGTGGCGCGACGCCTTCGAGACGCAGACGCGCATCGCGCGCATGCGCAAGTCGGACGACGCGCTGGTGCTCGGCTTCCTGCAGACCGAGCTCGGCAAGGAGGCGCTCGCCGCTGGGCGCCGCGACCAGGCCGAGGAAGCCTTCCGCACCGCGCTGTCGCTCGACCGGCGCGTGTTCCCCGCGCACTTAGCACTCGCGGACCTGTGGCTCGGGCCGGACCCGCGCCGCGCCGCCCAGCTGCTCGAGGACGCGATCGCCGCGGTGCCCGAGCGCGCCTACCTCGCCTTCGGCGCGCTGCAGCGCGCCTACGCCGCCTGCGGCGAGCCCTCGCGCTTCGTGTCGCTGTGCGAGCGGCTCGTGGGCCAGGACCCGCACGACTGGCGCGCCCGGCTCAGCCTCGCGCGCCAGCTGCGCGCGGACGGCCGGCCGCGCGAGGCGCTCGGGCTGCTGCTGCGCGCGGTCGAGGCCAACCCGCACGTGCTGCTGGTCCACCTGGAGGTCTGGCGCACTCTCGGCGCGCTGTCGGAGCTCGGCCCCGACGAGCAGAAGTACGTGACGGCGGTCGAGGAGTCCGCTCTCTACGTCGACCCGCACATCTGCACCGCCTGCCGCTACCGCGCCGACGACATGCTGTGGCGCTGCCCGCACTGCCACGAGTGGAACACCCTCGTCGAGGAGCGCGTCGGGCCGGCCGCGGGCACGCGGTGAGGCGCCTCGCGCCGCTCGCGGCGCTCCTGCTCGCGACCGCGCTCGTCGCGCGGCCCCTGATCCACGGCATCGCGCCCGCGACCCTCGTCGCCTTCTGGGCGGTCGTCCTCGGCCAGTGCGTGCTGCCGGGCGTGCTCGTCGCGCGCGCGGCCGGCCTCGTCGACGGACGCGACCTCCTGCTGCTCCTCGGCCAGGGCACGACGCTCGGCCTCGCGCTCCAGGGGCTCGCGGTGCTCGCCGGACGGGCGATCGGCTGGCACGGGCTTGCGTCGCTGGTCGCCCTCGCGGCCGTGGGCACGGGTGTCGCTCTCGGCCGGCACCGCGCCCTCGACGCGCCGGCGGCGGGAGCGCGCGACGCGCACGGGCGGCCCGGCGCCGACGCGGCGACGCTCGCCGTCGCGCTTGTCGCGGCCCTGCTGCTGCCGCTCACGAGCGCCTCGCGCCCGGGCGGCCCGATCGCCTTCGACATCCTGTTCCACGGCGGAAACGCGGCCGAGCTGCGCCACCGCTGGCCGCTCGAGGATCCGCGCGTCGCCGGCGTTCCGCTGCGCTACCACCTGCTGGCCTACGCGCTGCCGGTCGCGGCGGCGGACCTCGCCTCGGGCGCGGTAGCGGACACGCTCTTCTCGCTCGCGCCGCTTCTCTGGCTCGCGCTGCTCGCGCTCCAGCTGCGAAACGCGGGACGCGCCCTCTTCGCGGACGCCCGCGCCGGCGCGGTCGCCGCGGCGATCGTGCTGTTCCATGCCGATCCGGGGCAGGTGCTGGGCCTGGGCGACGGCGCCTTCAACAGCTACCTCTCGACCGGGCTCTACGGCAGCCCGACGACGCTCTGCGGCTTCGTGCTGCTCGCGGGGCTCGCGCTCTCGCTCCACGCCTTCGTGGAGAGCGGCGAGCACCGCCAGCTCGGCGCGCTCGGCATTTTGGCCGCGGCGGCGAGCGCGGCGAAGACGACCGTGCTGCCCGCGGTGGTGGCGGCACTCGCGCTCGTGGCGATCGGCCTGCGGTGGCGCGGCCGCCCCGAAGCCCGGCGTTTCGGGATCGCGCTCCTCGTCACGGTGCTCGCCGGCGCGCCGTTCACGCTCTGGCAGAACATCGGGGCCGAGAGCTACTCGACCATGGCCAGGCTCGGCTTCGCCGCGGCTTTCACGAGCTCGAGCTTCGCCGACTCGCTCCAGGAGTGGCTCGGTCCCGGCGTCGTGGGCGGAGTGCTCGCCGCTCCGGCATTCGGCCTCTGGCTCGCCGGCTACCTGGGGCTCGCCGGCGTCGCGGCGGCGTTCTGGATCGTCCGGCACGGGCGGGAGGCGACGAGCCTCCAGGCCTGGGCGCTGGGCGTTGCCGCGAGCGGCCTCGCCGCCAGCCTGGTCGTGAACGCGCCGGGGCTGTCCCAGCTCTTCCTGCTCTACAACGGACAGCTGCTGCTCGCGCTCTTCGCGGGCGCGGCCGTCGTCGAGGCCTGCGCCCGCCCGCGGCGCCTCGCCTCTGGCCTGGCGATCGCGGCTCTCGCGCTCGCGAGCGTGCCCACCCTGCATCACGTCTACGTGGCGCTGCCGGAGCTCGTCGAGCAGGACAAAGACCTCGCGGCGTACGTGCCCCCGCCCGTCGAGCGGGACTACGCCGCCGGCCTCGCCTGGCTGCGCGCGCACGCCAGCCGCGACGCCGTCGTCTGGGCCGACAATCCCTCGCTGCTGCTGTCCGCCCTGGGCGAGGTGCGGCTCTTTTACGAGAACGGGACCTACTCGGCCCGCGCCTGGCGCGTCGCCGAGGGCGAGGAGCCCTGGCCAGAGCGCGTGGCGCTCCAGCAGCGGCTGCTGCGACGGCCGGACGCGCAGGCGCTCGCCGAGGCGCGACGCGCCATCGGCCCGGGGCCGCGGCTGCTGGTGGTGGCCGACTCGGTGCAGTCGAGCGTGGACGACGGCATCGTCGGGCCGACGCTCGGCCCGGTGCCGAGGCGCCGGCTCTTTCCGGAGGCGCTCTTCGAGCTGCGCTTCGTCAACGGGGCGATGCAGGTCTACGAGGCGCGCCGGTAGCTCGGCGGCCGCTCGCTCACTCCTCCGCGGCCCGCTCGGCGAGCGCCCGCAGCGACGCGCGGAGGCGAGCAGCCCGCTCCGACGCGGCGGGCGGCGCGGCGAGCCCCGCGAGCGACGCGGCGGTCCCGGCGTCACCCCCGAGCGACGCGGCGAGCGCACCGGCCGCCGAGGGCGCCGCGGAATGTCGCTCGAGCGCCGACCAGACCGCGGCGAGGCGCCCGCTGGGCTCGCCGCCGCCGAAGCGAGCCGCGAGCGGCTCGCTTGCGGCGGCGAGCGCGCGAGCACCCGTCGCGTCGCCGCCTGCGGCGAGACGGGCGGCGACGAATGCCGCGAGGCAGGCGTCGGCCCGCGCGCCTGCCTCGACGTGGACGAGCCGCGCGATCGATCCGGCCGCCGCGACCGCCAGCTCCGCGTCGGCCGGCCGGCGGCACTCCGCCCAGGCCGCGGCCGCCACGCAGAGCCCGCTCGCCGGCAGCGACGGCTCGCCGCCAGCCGCCCGATACCAGGGCCCGCGCGCCGGCGGCTGAAGCGCTTCGGCGAGCGCCTGCATGTCGATCCCGCGCCCCGCGCCGGCGGCCGCGAGAACCTGCTCCGCAGACAAGCCGCGCGGGCCGTCGCGCGGCCCGTGGGCGAGGGCCGAGGCGAAGCGCTCGAGCGCTTCGCCGCCCGCCATGGGGCGCTCCCGCCACAGGGCGAAGAGCGTGTCGGCGAGAGCGTCCGCCGCCTGGTCCGTGTCGGCTGGCGAGCCCGAGGTATCGACCTCGAAGTGCGCGAACGCGCGCTTCTCCGCCACCGGCATTTGAGCGGCGATGCGCGCCCGCGCCGCCTCCTCGGAGAGCCCGTCGCGTGCGCGAAGCCTCGCGAGCTGCAGCTCCGGCCTGCAGTGCGCGACGACCAGCCGGTCGAAGCGCAGGTGAGCTCCCGTCTCGACCAGCAGCGCCGCGTCGGTCACCCGCACCGCGTCCCGCGGCTGCGCTCTGGCCCAGCGCGCCTCGACTGCCCAGACGCGCGGGTGGACGATCGCGTTGAGCCGCTCGCGGGCCACGGCGTCCTCGAACACCTGCGCGCCGAGCGCGACGCGGTCGAGCGCGCCGCGCCGCAGCACGTCGGGCCCGAACGCCGCCTCGATCTCGGCGAGCGCGGGGCTGCCGGGCGCGACCACGTCGCGCGCCGCCCGGTCGAGGTCGAGCGTGGCGCAGCCGCGCGCAGCGAGCCGCTGCAGCACGCGCGTCTTGCCAGACGCGATCCCGCCCGTCAGGCCGATCCGCAGCACGCGTCCGCCTCAGGGCGAGCCGAGCGCGGCCTTGACCGTGTTCGCCATCAGCATCGCGATCGTGAGCGGTCCGACGCCGCCCGGGACGGGCGTGAGCGCCCCGGCCACCTGTGCCACCTCGGGAGCGTGCACGTCGCCGACGAGGGCGTAGCCGCGCGCGTCGAACTCGGCCGCCCGCTCGGGCGGCAGCAGCTCGCGCGCCAGCGCGGGGTCGCTCACCCGGTTCATGCCGACGTCCACCACCACCGCCCCGGGCTTGACGTGGCGGGCGCGCACGAGGCCCGCCCTCCCGATCGCCGCCACCAGCACGTCGGCCTCGCGCGTCACCGCCTCGAGCTCGCGCGTGCGCGAGTGGCCGATGGTGACGGTCGCGTCGGCGTGCAGCAGCAGGAGCGCCATCGGCTTGCCCACGATCTCGCTGCGGCCGAGCACCACGGCGCGGCGGCCTGCCAGCTCCACCTGATTGCGCCGCAGCAGCTCCATGATGCCCGCGGGCGTGCACGCCACGAAACGCGGCCGCTTCTGGACCAGCAGGCCGACGTTCGCGGGATGGAAGCCGTCCACGTCCTTCTCCGGCCGCACCCGGTCCAGCACCCGCTGCGCGTCGACCGCCGCCGGCAGCGGGAGCTGCACCAGCACGCCGTGGATCTCGTCGCGATCGTTGAAGGCATCGACGGCGTCGAGGACCTGTGCGGTCGTGGCGCTCGCCGGCAGCCGGCAGGTCTCGTGGAAGAGCCCCAGCTCCTCGGAGCGCCGCGTCTTGCTGCGGACGTACACGGCCGAGGCCGCGTCCTCGCCCACGAGCAGCACGCCGAGCCCGGGACGCACGCCGCGCGCGCGCAGCGACTCGAGCGCCGGGCGCAGCTCGTCCTGGATCTGTCGCGCGACCAGCGTTCCGTCGAGGCGCCGTGCCGTCACCGCCCGGATGTTACCTCGGCCCCCGAGGCTTCTCCGCCACGGCGACGAGCGACGAGCCGAAGGGCAGCACGCCGCGTCGCACCAGTGGGCGCTCGAGCCGGAGCACGCCCCGCATCAGGGCGTTGAGCCCGGGCACCACGCGCAGCTCCCCTCGACGCCGCTCGAAGCTGTCCTTGCGCGACAGCGCTTTCGCCAGCCAGCGCAGCGCCACCAGCGGGACGAGCGGCGCCATGAAGTGCGCGAGCCGCAGCACGCGGAAGCCGGCGGCCTCGAGCTTGCGCCCCAGCTCGCGCCGCGTGTAGCGCCTGCGGTGGTGGGCGATCTCGTCCATCTCGTCGAACAGGAACGGGTGCGCGGGCACGGTCAGCACCAGCAGGCCGCCGGGCTCCAGCACCTCGGCCAGGTGGCCGAGCGTGCCGGCGTCATCGTCGATGTGCTCGAGCACGTCGAACAGGCTCACCAGCGAGAGCCCCGGCGCGAGCGGCGGGAAGCGCCCTTCGTCGACCAGCAGCAGCGGCGCCGAGACGCGGCCGCGCACGAGCGCCAGGCTCTCCGGGTACGCGTCGCACGCGCCGGCCAGCGGCACGCCGCTCTGCCCGAGGAACGCGAAGAGCCCGCCGCTGCCGCAGCCGACGTCGAACAGCGCCCGCCGGCCCAGGTCGGGAACCGCGTCGCGCAGCACGTCGCGCACCACCTCGCGCCGCGTCTTGAACCAGTAGTGGTCGCGCTCGACGGCCGCCAGCGTCGGGAAGTAGTGCGGGTCGTAGCCGGGCGTGCCCACGCGTCCCGCGCGCAGGTCCAGGACACCGTCGCGCAGCGGAAACGCCCCGCCGCAGGCACCGCAGCGCGCGTCCGCGGCGCCGCTCGCGGCGA
Source organism: uncultured Acidobacteriota bacterium (assembly GCA_963740655.1). Taxonomy (GTDB): domain Bacteria; phylum Acidobacteriota; class Vicinamibacteria; order Fen-336; family Fen-336; genus DATBSL01. The sequence continues at coordinate 174,254 of CAVUFF010000002.1, read as the reverse complement.
GCCGCGCGCGGCAGCGCGGGCAGGCGAGCGGCAGCGAGTCGAAGCCCAGCGCCACCGGCGCGGCCGGGGACCCGGGCTGCGCGCCCGCGGTCACGACGCCGCGGCCGCCTTCTTGGCTGGCGCGAAGCGCTCCATGAAGCTGGTGTCGAAGCGGCCGGCGACGAAGTCGGGATCCTCGAGGATCTTGCGGTGCAGCGGAATGTTGGTCTTGATCCCCTCGACCACCATCACGTCGAGCGAGCGCTTCATGCGCGCGATCGCCTCCGCGCGCGTGCGGCCGTGGGTCATCAGCTTCGCGATCAAGCTGTCGTAGTAGGGCGAGACCTCGCAGCCGTCGTGGGCGAAGGTGTCGACCCGCACCCCCGGGCCGCCGGGCTGGAAGAAGTGCACGATCGTGCCCGGCGAGGGCGTGAAGCTCCACGGATCCTCGGCGTTGATGCGGCACTCGAGCGCGTGGCCGGAGAAGGTCACGTCCTTCTGGGAGAACGAGAGCGGCTCGCCCGCCGCGACGTGGATCTGCTCCTTGACCAGGTCGCGGCCGGTGACGAGCTCGGTCACGCCGTGCTCCACCTGGATCCGCGTGTTCATCTCCATGAAGTAGTAGTTGCCGTCCTTGTCGAGCAGGAACTCGATCGTGCCGGCGTTCGTGTACTGCACCGCCGCGGCGGCCTCGACCGCCGTGCGCCCCATGCGGCGGCGCAGCTTCTCGCCCACGGCGAGCGACGGCGCCTCCTCGACGATCTTCTGGTGGCGCCTTTGGATCGAGCACTCGCGCTCGCCGAGGTGGACGACGTTGCCCTTGCTGTCGGCCATCACCTGGATCTCGATGTGGCGGGGCCCGGCCACGTACTTCTCGACGTAGACGTCGGGCACCCCGAACGCCGCCTGCGCCTCGGCCTGCGCGGCCCGGAAGCTCTGCGCCAGGTCCTGCGCCTCGCGCACGACGCGCATGCCGCGTCCGCCGCCGCCCGCCGAGGCCTTGAGCATCACGGGGAAGCCGATGTCGCGCGCGACCTTCACGGCCTTCTCTTCGTCCTCGAGGATGCCCTGCGATCCAGGAACCACGGGCACGCCGGCCTTGATCATCGCCTTCTTGGCGCGGCTCTTGTCGCCCATCAGCCGGATCGCCTGCGGTCCGGGCCCGATGAACTTGATGTTGCACGCCTCGCAGATCTCGGCGAGGTACGCGGACTCGGACAGGAAGCCGTAGCCCGGGTGGATCGCGTCGGCGCCCGTGATCTCCGCCGCGCTGATGATCGCGGGAATGTTCAGGTACGACTCGATGTTGCGCGGCGGCCCGATGCAGACCGCCTCGTCGGCGAAGCGCACGTGCAGGCCGTTCGCGTCGGCCTCGGAGTACACGGCGACCGTCTTCAGGCCGAGCTCCTTGCACGCCCACATCACGCGCAGCGCGATCTCGCCGCGATTCGCGATCAGGACTTTCTTGAACATCAGCGCCTGCGGAGCGCCTCACGCCGGCCGGATGGTGAAGAGCGGATCTCCGTACTGCACGGGCTGTCCGTTCTCGGGATGGATCTTGACCACCTCGCCCGCCAGCTCCGCCTCGATCTCGTTCATGAGCTTCATCGCCTCGATGATGCAGAGCACCTGCCCCACCTTCACGGAGTCGCCGACGCTCACGAACACGGGAGAGTTGGGGTCGGCGGCGCGGTAGAACGTGCCGACGATCGGGCTGCGCACGAGCGTGCCTTCCGACGCCGGCTCCACGGGCGCGGGCACCGGCGCGGCCGTCGCCTCCGCGGGCGGCGGCAGCGACCCCGCGGCGGCCGGCGCGGCGCCGGCGGGGACCTGCGCGACGACCACGGGACCCGCGGCGAGCGGGTGCGTGCGGCCGGCCCCGCGGCACACGCGCAGCTTCACTCCGCCCTGCTCCATCTCGAACTCGGTGATGTCTCGCTCCTCGAGGATCTGGAGGATCTCCTTGAGGTCCAACAGGTTCACGCACCCTCCCTGGGATGTTCGGCGGACCGTCTCGAAGAGAAAAGATTATTACTCGAACTCGCGCTCGAGCGCGAGGCCCGCCAGGCGCAGCGCGAAGCGGGCGCGCCCCATCACGGCTCCGGGCGCGAGCGATGCGAAGAGGAAGTACTCCGGCGTGATCGCCACGAGCAGCGTGGTCAGCCGTTCGGTCGTGATGGCGAGCTCGCGGAGCGCGCCGAGCCCGGTGTCGGCCGCCGCCGCGAGGCTCGCGCGCAGGAGCGTCGTGTGCTCGGCGGCGACCGCCTCGATGTTGGGATCGGCCCGCAGCGTCAGCTTCTCGATCGGGATGCCGTCGGTGCCGATGATCATCAGCACCTCCGTCTCCGGCACCCGCGCCGCGACGTCCTTCAGCGCCTGGGCGAAGGCGGGCATGCTCACCTGCGCTGGACGACGGCGAGGAGCGATTCGAGGCCGGCGATCGTGCGCTCGAGCGCGCGCCGACGCACGGCCCGGTCGTCGGGAGCGTCGGCGGTCTCGAGCTCGACGAGGCGCAGCCGCGCCTTCTCGTTCGCGGGATCCTGCTGCACCAGCTGCCGGTAGACGTCGACCGCGCGCTCGACCAGTCCCTGCTGGTAGTAGAGCTCGGCGAGCGTCGACGAGGAGAAGGGCGTGGCGCCCTCGGTCGCCGCGGGCGGCGGCGGCGGAGCCGGTGCGTCGCGGGCCACGGCGGCCGGCGGCGGCGCCGGAGCAGCGGCCGGAGCAGGCGGCGCAGGAGCGGCAGCCGGAGCAGGGAAAGCAGCGATCGCGGGCGGCAGCGGTTGCGGTGGCGGCGCAGCGGGCACGCCCGGCTCGCTCTGCGGAGCCGAACGCGCCGCATCCACGAGCGTCGCCGGCAGCGCCGCGGTGGCGGCCACCTCCGACGGCGCGAACCACGTGTGCTGCACCGTGCCCGGCGCTGCCGTCCCTGCCAGCTCGAAGTCTCCCTTGGGCGACCGCAGCGGCTCCGGGGCCTGCGAACCCGGCGGCGTCGATACCGCCGATCGCGCGGCCGCCGGCGGGGGCGGCGCAGCTGGAGCGGGAGGCGGAGCCGCGGGCGCCGGCTGGCTGGCCGGCAGGCGCACCGTCGGCGCCAGCCCCGACGCGGCGTCCAGCGGCTGCGCTGCGGCCGTCGGCCGGGCCGTGGCGGGCGGCGGCGGCGGCGCTGCGGCCGCGGCCCTTAGCCGCGTTTCCACCGCCGAGAGCTGAGCCTGCAGCTGGGCGTCACCCGGCGCCATCTGGAGCGTCCTCTGGTACTGCTCCTGCGCGCCGCGCAGGTCGCCGAGCGCCTCGCGCGCCTGCGCCAGGAACCGGCTGGCCAGGATGTTGTCGGGAGCCTCGCGCAGCGCCGCCTCGAGCTCCACGCGAGCGCCGCTCGCGTCGCCCGAGTCGAGCAGCGCGCGTCCGAGCGTGAGGCGCGCCGAGGGGTAGCTGGAATGGACCGCGAGGCCGGCGCGCGCGACGCGGATCGCCTCGACCAGCTCGCCGGCCTTGCGCAGCTCCTCGGCGAGCTGCGCGAACAGGCGCGAGCCGGGCTCGCGCTCCAGACGGCGACGCAGCTCGTCGATGCGAGTGTCAGCCACTGTCAGGCAGTCCCGACGAGGGTATCACCCCTGGAGGATGAAGACGCTCCTGACGTAGAAGTCGCTGGCGTCGAAGTTGTAGGGCCGCACTGCGACTTGCACGAGCCGGCCGGTGTCGAGACCGGCTGTGTAGACCATGAAGACGACGCCGTTGCTGTCTGTCGCCATGACCTTGCCGCTCTGGATCGGGCCCACGTACGTCGAGCTCGGATCCGGATTCAGGATGCCGTCCCCGTCGTGCAGGAAGAGCACGGCGTAGCCCGAGATGGGCTGGCCGTTCTGGTTCCGCACCACCAGACGGATCCGGCTCGTGCTCACGCCGTCGGCGTTGAGCGTGTCCGGCAGCGCCTCGAGCTCGATGTTGAAGCCCTGGTCGGCCGGACCCGTCGGGTCCGGCCGGCCCGAACGGTTCAGGTCGCAGCCGGAGCCCGCGAAAAGCAGCCCAAGCGCGCCCACGGCGAGGGCTCGGCGCGCTCCGAGATTGGACATGAGATCACGCATTGGCCGCTTCTCCTATTGCTGGGGGCAGGAGGTTTCTTTGTCCGCGAAGTCTGCGAAGTCGATCTGCATCGCTCCCGACGCGGACACGCGCTGCTCGGCGATTGTCTTGCCGAAGAGGGTCACCTGCGCCGACATCGTGAGCACGGTCGTCTGGCCGATGTTGTCGAGCGGCGGTTCCTGCTTCGCCTGACGGCGGACGACCTCGAGCGGGAACGTGATCTCGTCCCCGATGTTGACGCGGGTGGCGAGGGTGCCCGTGATCCGGAAGGGAACGTCCACGCCCTCGACGCCGCGGCCGTCGCTACGGACGTAGCGGACCTCGTAGCTCTCGAGCTGAACGCCGGACGACGGAGCCGACGGCGCGTTGGGGTTCTTGGTCTGAACGGTGACCTTGACGTCGACCTCGTTCTCGCAAACGAACTCGCTGTTCTCGCCGTTGCGCACGTCCGAGTCCAGCTGGGCCCCGCCGTTCAGCTCGTTGATCACCAGGAGCACTGGCGCCGTGCTGTTCTCCACGTAGTCGGCGCTGCAGCCCGCCATCGCGAGCGCCACAGCGAGCGCGATCATGGCTCCGACCGAGAGCGGCGCGCCGCTCGACTTGCCGTCACGACCAAGGTTTCGCAACCACATGGCTCTTGTCACCTTTAGGACTTGACGATACGCGGCGTGATGAAGAGCAGCAGCTCGTTGTTCGCGTTCTGCGTGCCCTTGCGCCGGAACAGGTAGCCGAGCAGCGGGATGTTGCCGAAGACCGGCGTGCGGTCCTCGTTCACGAACTCCTGGCTCTGGTAGATGCCGCCGACGACCGCGGTCTGGCCGTCCTTGACCAGCACGATCGTCTTCGCCGCCTGCGTGTTGATCGGCGGGATGCCGTTCACCGGGTTGCCGAAGTCGGGCGTGCTGTTCTCGACCTCGAGCGTCAGGATCACGGTCCCGGCGTCGGTGATCTGCGGCGTGACCTTGAGCGTGAGCACCGCGTCCTTGAACTGCGTCGTCACGGTGTTGTTCGCCACCGTCTGGATCGGGATCTGGACGCCCTGCTTGATCTCGGCCGCCTGGTTGTTCTGCGTCGTGACCTTCGGCGTCGACAGCAGCCGGCCACGGCCCTGCTGCTCGAGCGCGGTGAGCGCCACGTCGAGGTTGAAGCTGCCGAGCACGTTGCCCATCGAGATGCCGATCGCGGAGTTGAAGTTCGAGGCGGGCAGGTTCACGGCGTAGCCGCGGTTCGGCTGGCCGACCCCGGTCCCCGAGGACGCGCCGCCCGGACCCGTGTTGTCGGCGGGCAGGCCGGCGCCCGGCACGCCGCCGCCGTTCACCACGATCTGGTTCGGGAAGACCTGATTCGTGGTGTTGCCGAAGCGGTTGGTCTTCTCGCCCGCGAAGCCCCACTGGATGCCGAAGTCGCGCGAGAAGTTGCGGTTCGTCACCACGATGCGGGCCTCGATCTCGACCTGCGGTGTCGCGGTGTCGAGCTCGGCCATCAGGCCCTTCGCCTTCTCTACGAAGTTGGGCAGGTCGCGGATGATGATCGTGTTGGTGCGCTCGTCGATGTTGATCTGGCCGCGCGCCGACAGAGCACCCGCCTGCTTCAGCACGCCGGACAGCGTGCCCGCCTTCGCGTAGGAGATCCGGCGCGTGTAGTCGACGAGCTCGCCGGCCAGCGCCTTCTCCTCGTCGAGCTTGCGGCGGTCGGCCTCCTCGTGCTGCAGGTCGCTCAGCTTCGCGATGCGGATCACGTTGTCCTCGAGCGTGCAGCCGAGCCCGTTGCTCTTGAGGATCAGCTCGAGCGCGCGTCCCCAGGGAACCTCGTTCAGCTTCAGCGTCACCTTGCCGGTGACGCCCGGGTTCACCACGACGTTCAGGCCGGAGATGTCCGAGAACAGCCGGAAGATGTCCTGCAGGTCGCCGTCCTTGAAGTCGAGGCTGATCGGTGTGCCGAGGTCGCCCGTCCGGCCGCAGGCCTGGCCGATGTTGCCCTGCTCGGGCGCCACGGCGTCGGCCGGGTGGGCCGCGGGCGGCGCGGCCGCCTGGGGCTCCGGCAGCGCCGGCATCGCGAGCGGCTCCATCGCCGACGGCGCGGGCGGTGTGTCGATCGGGCTCGCCGAGACCGGGATCACCTTCGCCGTCGTGGCGGGCTCGGGCTCGGGCGACCGCATCGCCGCGAGCGGCGCGTGGGCGGCCGCGTCGCCGCTCTCGCCGAACACGATCTTGACTCCGTCCGCCGCGTCGATGATCCGGTAGGGAGACTTGGCGGAGAGGTCGACGACGAGCCGCGCGACCTTGGGCGCCTGCGCGCTGAACTGGCCGAGCCGCACCTGGCGCACCGGCGTCTCGCCCACCTCGAGCGAGCGCATCGGCGCGCGCGCGGTCACGTCGGCGAAGTCCACCACCAGCCGCTCGGGGTTCGGCAGCAGGAAGTCCTTGTACGTCAGGCGACCGTCGGCCTTGACGGTGAACGCCAGCAGCGTCCCCATCTCGTCGCGCGTGATCGCGGTGATGCGCGTGGCCTTCGGACCGCTCGGCAGCTCCGCCGCGGCCGGAGCGGCGGCGACGGCCGCCGGCTTCGGCCGGCTGGTTTCGAGCACGGCCGGCTTGACCTTGGCCGGCTCGGGAGCGGCGGACACGGGCTGCGCCTTGACCTCGGCCGGCGCGGGCTCGACCGCTGCCGACGCGACCGCCGACGAGGCGGGTGGCGGGGCCGCAGGGGCCGCCGCCGGTGCGCCGGCCAGGCTCGTCGGCCGTTCGAAGATCAGGTTGAGCGACTTGTCCTTGGAGAAGATCTGGTACGGAACCAGGCTCGCGAGGCGTACCTCGACCCGTGCGAGGTTACGGCCGTCGGCGCGGGCCAGGCTGGTGACTCGGACCGACTCGACCTCGCGCGTGCCGACGTTCACCCGCGCCGGGACCTGCGAGGCGTCCACCTCGGGGATGTCGACCACGAGCGTGAGCGGGTCGGGACTGTAGTAGGTGTAGGCGAGAGGACCGGTGCACTCGACCACGAGCCGAGTCGACCGATCGCTGCTCTCCTGGCGGATGTCGGTGATCGCCGTCGTGGCCGCCTGCTGCGCCGGCGCACTGCGTGCCGAGCGCTAGGGCAACCGCAGACAGGCAGACCCCCGCGAGCTTCGCTCTCATTACCTCGCCTCCTCCGACGCATACAGACTCTTGCGGACCTCACGCGTCTTCACCGGCGAGAGGGGATCCGTCACCTCCTGCCGGAAGGTCACCGAGGTCGCGTCCACGGCGGTGATCACACCGTCGTAGAGCCGCTGCCCCGTAGTCACGAAGTACGATTTGCCGTCCGCTCCCAGGAACATCGCGATGTGGCCCGACTTGCCGGCGACGCCGATGCCGCTGCCGCTGGTCCTCACGATTCCCTTGAGCGCGATCTCCTGGATCAGGAAGCCTTCCATCCCGGGCTTGCGCGTCTTCGGCCCGCGGTCGGCCGCGACCGGCCGCTGCAGGCTGACGAAGGGATCGCGACGGCCGCCCGAGTTGTAGGCGTAGCCGCCGGTCTCGAGCTCGACGTCGAGCGGCGGCCGCGAGGCGTCCGAAGGCGCCGCGCCGGGTGCGGCCTCCGTCTGGGCGGGCGCGGCCTCGGCCGGCGCGGGCGCCGCGGGCTGCTGCGCGCGCGCCGTGCCCGCGAGGGCGAGCGCCAGCGCGGCGGCGAGGACGGCGATCGGAAGCCGGGTCTTCATCGCGCCGCTCCCGGAGGTCCGGGCCGTTTCGGGCCCGCGCTCGGGCCCGTGGGCACGGGTTGGGTGTCGAGATAGACGTAGGTGGTCGCCGTCGCGCCGACCGTGATCGTGCTGTTGAGCGTCTGCTGCTGCTGCGACTTGATCTTGAGGTCCGCCATGTTGACGAGGCGCGACATGCGGCTGACACGGTCGAGGAAGGCGCCCATGTTGTGGTAGGTGCCTTCGAGGTCCATCGAGACGGGGACCTCCTGGTAGAAGTCCTTCTGCACGACGTTCGTCGGGTTGAAGCGGCGGATCTGCAGGCTCGACTGCGCCGCCAGGTACTGGATGCGCCGCATCAGATCGGGCATCTCCTTCTCCGGGGGCAGGATCCGCTTCAGCGTCTCGAGGCGCGCCTCGAGCGCCTGCACCTCGCGCTGGAACTCCGGCAGCCGGTTGGCCGTCGCCTCGAGCGCGCGGATCTGCTTCTGGAGGTCGCCGAGCCGCGCTTCCTTCTGTCGCTGCTGCTCGAGCGCGTCGGAGTACCAGAAGTAGTAGAAGCCCCCGCAGATGAGCGCGGCGATCACAGCCGAGACGCCCAGCTGGCCGGCGAGGGGGAGGCGGGTGAGCGCGTTGTCGGCCATCTCGTGCCTCCTACCTTCCGCCCGGCCCGGGCTTGGTCGCGACCGCTTGTGCGGCCGCGGCCTTGGCGTCGGCGATCGCCTTCTGCTTGGCGGCCACCTCGGGGTCCTGGAAGGCGCCCGTCAGCGTGAAGTTCACGATGCTCTGCTGCTCCTGTGCCGTGGCGAGGTCGACCGCCGGGAACCAGCCGCTGCGCTGGAGCGCGCTGATGTAGTCGGCGACCGCCGCGAGGCTGTTGCTCTGCCCGGCGAACTTGAGGTTTCCCGCGGTCTCGTCGAGGCTCGTGAGCCAGACGTAGTCGGGCAGCCCCTTGGAGATCTCGTCCAGCATGTGTACCGGGCTCTTCTGCGCGAGCCGCAGCTGCTCGATCACGAGAACCTTGTTCTCGAGCACGGCCTTCTTCTGCTGGAACTGCGCCACCTGCTGCGCGATCGCCTGCAGGTCGCGCATGCGCTTCTCGTCGGCGGCGATGCGCGTGTCGAGATCGCGCAGCTTGTTGGACTGCAGCCACCAGGCGCCGGCGCACAGCACGAGCGCGCCGCCCACGAGCAGCGCCAGCAGCAGGTAGCTCTGCAGCGCGCCCGGAGGCATCGCCGGCCCTGCCGCGGCCTTGGTCTTGGTCTTGGTGGTGCGCTCAGGCGCGACGAGGTTGATGCGAATCATCGGTCACCCAGCCTTCGCACGGCCAGCCCCACGGCGATCGCCGCCGAGGGCCCGATGTCTTCCAGGTAGTCCGGGTTGAACTCCTTCTCGTTGTAGCGGACGTTCAGGAAGGGGTTCATGAGCTCGACCGAGGTCGAGAAGCGCTCGGCCAGCAGCTCGCGCAGCCCGCCGATCTTGGCGGTGCCCCCGGACAGGAAGATCTGGTCGATCCGGTCTTCCTGGCTCGTCGCGCGGAAGAAGTCGAAGGTCTTCTGGATCTCCATCGCGATGTTCTCGGAAACCGCCTGCAGGATCGGGTGCAGGCTGTCGGGCGACGCGCCTTCGACCTGCTCCCCCTTCTTGAGCGCCTCGGCCTGCTCGAAGGACAGGTTCAGGTCTTTCTGGATCGCGTCGGTGTACTGGTTGCCGCCGACCGCGATGTCCCGGTTGAACATCGAGACCCCGCCCTTCACGACGTTGATGTTCATGATCGAGGCGCCGATGTTGAGCAGCGCCACCACGCGCCCCGCGTCGACACCGTAGTTCACCTCGTAGCAGTTCTGGAGCGCGAACACGTCGACGTCGACGATCGTCGGGGTGCGGCCGGCCTGCGTCAGGGCCGAGGTGTACTCGCTGATCTTGTCCTTCTTGACCGCGACCAGCAGCACGTCCATGTTGCCGCCGGAGCCCGCGCCCTCGATCACCTCGTAGTCGAGCGCGACGTCCTGGATGTCGAACGGGATGTACTGCTCGGCCTCCCAGTGGATCGACTCCGAGAGCTCCTCGGCGCTCATCTGCGGCAGGCTGATCTTCTTGACGATGACCGCGTTGCCCGAGACGCCGGTGGCGCACGTCGGTGGTCTTGATCCGGCTCTCCTGGAAGAGCCTCTGGATCGAGTCGATCACGGCCCCGGCGTCCATGATCGCCCCGTCGACGATCGCCTCCGGCGGCAGCGACTCCATCCCGATGTTCAGGAGCTGGAACTCGTCGCTTCCCTTGCCGCCGACCTTGATCTCGACCGCCTTGACAGCCGACGAGCCGATGTCGACGCCGACCAACCCCTTTTTCTTACCGAAAAGGCCCACGGGCGTCTCCTCTACTGACCGTGCTCAAAACGACTGCGCCCTGCTCGTCCGCGGCCGAACTCGCTTACGTCCTTCCAATCGGAACTCAATTTCGGTCCACACTTACCAAGAAGAGTTAAAGTCCCGGGTGAAGCTAACAGACAGTCAATACCCTGTCAAGCGCAAACTGAAGAATCTGCACGTAAACCCCCGACAGGACTAGCCGGGTTGGCAGGGACCCAGCTCCCCTCTGCGCCCAGAACAGAAGGCCACCCTCCGAGCCGCCCATTAACCACCTTATGGCCATACGGAGGCAGTGTCGTTAGTCACACCGTCCCTTCGGGCGCACCTCGGCCCTCGCGGCTCTCTTACCCCGCGAACTAGAAGCGGATGACCGTGTCGGGACGGTCCTCGGCGTGGATCGTGTCGATGAAGCGGACCCGGTGGGGCTCGGTCGTCATGACCAGGCACTCGGTCCGGATGCCGTCGCGGAAAAAGCGCACGGCCTTCAAGAGCGGGCCCTCGGTCACGCCCGCCGCCGCGAAGATGATGTGCTTCCCGGGGGCGAGATCCTCGGTTCGGTAGACGCGCTCGAGGTCCGTGATTCCCATGCGCCGCATCCGCTCGGCGTCGGAGGGGCGGGTGGTCACGAGCCGTCCCTGGATCTCTCCGTTCAGGCAGCGCATCGCCGCGGCCGTCAGCACGCCCTCCGGCGCGCCCCCGATGCCCATCACGGCGTGGACCCCGGTGCCCGAAACGGCGGCCGAGATCCCCGCCGAGAGGTCGCCGTCTCCAATCAGCCGGATGCGCGCGCCCGCCCGGCGGATGTCGGCGATCAGCGTCTCGTGCCGCGGCCGATCGAGGACGATGATGACGAGGTCGTCCACGTCGCGGTTGAGGGCCCGCGCGAGCGCCTTCAGGTTGTCCGCGACCGGCGCCAGCAGGTCCAGCTGGCCGCGCGCCGGGCCGGGCACCACCAGCTTGTCCATGTAGATGTCCGGGGCGTGGAGCAGGCCACCGCCCTCGGCGGCCGCGAGGACCGTGATCGCCCCGGGCGCGCCGGTCGCGCACAGGTTCGTGCCCTCGAGCGGGTCCACGGCGATGTCCACCGCCGGCCCGTGGCCGCTGCCGACCTTCTCGCCGATGTACAGCATCGGCGCCTCGTCGCGCTCGCCCTCCCCGATCACGATGGTGCCGTCGATGTCGACGCTCTCCATCTCGTGCCGCATCGCCTCCACTGCGACGCGGTCGGAGCCCTTGCGCTCGCCCTGTCCCATGGTGCGCGCCGACTCGATCGCCGCGCGCTCCACGACCCTGACGAACTCGAGGGGAAGGTCGACCGGGATCATCGCGAACCTCCGGGGGGCCGCTGGGCATCATACTGCACGGCGTAGAGCGCGTCCGTGCCGTCGTCGAACACGCGCCTGAACTCGGCGCTCGACGCCAGGTAGCCGTCGAGCCGGGGGTTGAGCGGGCGGTGCACCAGCACGTAGTCGGCGCGGAAGTCCCGCCGCAGCACGACGGGTGTCGCCTCCGCGTCGTCCTCCGCGCACGCCGGGCGCGGACAGGTCGCTTCCGGACGCACGTCGCGCGCGAGCCCGTAGGCCTTCCAGAAAAGCGACTCGTCGTGCGCGTACTGGAAGAGCGGGTCCATGCCCCCGACAAAGTGGCTGCGCGGGCTCCAGAAGAAGAGGTGGGGAAACTGGTCCCACCAGGCGTGGAACACCGTCTGCCCGGGACGCGCGTAGGTGTCGAGCCACAGGCCGGCGCCGCGGAAGGCGAGCAGCGGCCGCGCGCCGCGCACGCGGTCGCGGTAGCGAAGCGCGGCCTGCGGCGCGAGCACGAGCAAGAGCGCCGCGACGGCCGCGCCCGCCGCGCGCCGCGCGCGCGGCGAACCGGAGCGCCAGACGCGGCTCGCGACGAGCCCGGCAAAGGCCGCTCCGAAGGCCGCCGCAAGCTCGACCGAGCGGCTGGCGACGCGAAAGCTCAGAAAGGCGAAGAAGACGAAGAGCGCGAGCGACGCCCACGCCGCGGCCCGGGGCGGCCCGGGCTCATCGGCCCCGCGCCGCGCGAGCGCGACGAGGACGGCCGCCAGCACCGCGAGCGCCGGCAGCGCGAGACGTGCCATCTCGTACGGCGGGAGGGGCTGGAGCTCGAGCCCGAACGGCAGCGGCAGGCCCAGGCGCTTCACCTCCGCGAACAGGCCGACCTGGATCCAGGCGAGGCGCAGCGCGCCGAGCGGATGTGGGCGGAGCAAGGCACCCGCCGCCGCGCCGCACGCCGCCGACGCGAGGCTCCCCCAGCGCGGGCGCTCGCGCGCGACGAGCGCAGCTCCTGCGTACATCGCGCACACCAGCGGCACGAGCCAGGCGAGCGCCAGGTGCAGCCAGGCCGCGCCGAAGGCGGCGAGGCCGACGAGCGCGCTCCTCCAGCGCTGGCGAGGTGCTCCGAGGAGTGCGAGCGTCAGCAGCGCGAGCGCGAGCGAGAGCGGCTGCGGGCGCAGCATCGTGAGGCGGAACAGCACGTCTCCCGTCGCGACGAAGAGCACGAGCCAGGCCCAGGGCCAGACGAGGCCGAGCCGGCTATAGGCGAGCCAGGCCACGAGCAGCGCCGCGGCGGTGACGGCGACGCTCGCACCGAGCAGGCCGTCGAGCAGGCTCGAGGGGAGGGTGAAGGGCACGAGCGCCAGGTGGAAGCCGTACCAGAGGTCGCTCGCCTGGTCGCGGATCGCCGAGAAGCGCGCCCACGGGAAGGCGCTGTCGAACAGGCCCTGCGTGCGGTAAACCCACGCGTGCCGGATGTGATAGAAGCCGTCCGGGTCGGACGTGGTCGGCGAGGCTCCGTGCAGCGCCGCCGCGGCGACCACCACCGCCGAGAGCCGGAGCGTCGCCCGGACGCTCGCCGGCAGCGCCACGCTTGCCCTGGTCTCCTACGCGCGGTACGCCGGAAGCTCGACGCGGCGCGGCTTGTCCTGGCGGTAGCCGAGGGCGTAGTCGGCCTGCATCAGCTTGTGCACCTCGCGGCTGCCCTCGTAGATCACCGCGGCCTTGCAGTTCCTGTAGAAGCGGCCCACGGGGTACTCGTCCGAGTAGCCGTTCGCGCCGTGGATCTGCACGGCGTCGCCGGCGGCACGCTCGCTCGCCACCGTCGCGAACCACTTCGCGAGCGAGGTCTCGCGCGTGTTGCGCAGGCCCTGGTTCTTCAGCCAGCCCGCGCGCAGCCACAGCAGCCGCGAGGCGTCGTAGTCGGAGACCATCTGCGCGATCATCTCCTTCACGAGCTGGTGCTGGCCGATCGGGACGCCGAACGTCCTGCGCCCCTGCGCGTAGCTCACCGAGGCGTCGAGGCAGGCCTTGATCAGGCCGGTCGCCCCGGAGGCCACGGTGTAGCGCCCGTTCTCGAGCGCGAACATCGCGACCTTGAAGCCCTCGCCCTCCTCGCCCACGCGGTTCTCGACCGGCACCTCGACGTCCTGCATCGAGAAGCCGCCGGTGTTGCCGGCGAGGATCCCCCACTTCTCCTTGATCGTGAACGAGGAGAAGCCCTTGAAGCCGCGCTCGACGATGAACGCCGACATGCCCGAGTGGTCGCGCTGCTTCTTCTTCTCCTGGTCGGTCCAGGCGATGACCAGGAAGTGGTCGGCCACGTCGGCGAGGCTGATCCACATCTTCTCGCCGTTCAGCACGTAGCGGTCGCCCTTGCGCACGGCCGTCGACTGGATGCCGACCGCGTCCGAGCCGGCGTTGGGCTCGGTGAGCCCGTAGGTCGCGATCTTCTCGCCCTTCGCCTGCGGCACCAGGTACTTCTTCTTCTGCGCCTCCGTGCCCCAGCACCAGAGCGTCATCGAGTTGAGCCCGACGTGGACGGACATGATCACGCGCAGGTGGGTGTCGACGTACTCGAGCTCCTCGCACGCGAGCCCGAGGCTCAGGTAGTCCATGCCGGCGCCGCCCCACTCCTCCGGGATGCAGATCCCGAGCAGCTGCAGTTCGGCCATCCCCTTCAGGAAGTCGCGGTTGAAACGGTGCGCGCGGTCGAGGTCGTGGATCTGCGGCTGCACCTCGCGGCTCGTCCAGTCGCGCACCGTCTCGACGAGCGCCTTGTGCTCGTCCCCCAGCGAAAGCTCGATCATGGCTCCTCGCTCGACGCGTCCTCCGGCAGCTCGTGGCGCTCCGCCAGCAGCCGGCGCGCCTCGTCGGCCTGCTCCGCCTTCACGAGCACGCGCACCACGGCGAAGCTGCGCACGAGCGGCAGCGGCTCCTGGCGGTAGCTCTGGTCGATCACGCGCGCCTCGAGCCCGGCCTCGCGCAGGCGCAGCGCCGCGAGCTCCGCCTCGAACAGCTGATTCGTCTCGAGCACCAGGTCCCAGTCGCCGTGCGAGCCGCTGGCGTCCCCGCTCACCGGTCCTTCCAGACCGGCTTGCGCTTCTCGGCCACCGCCCGCAGCCCCTCCTCGACGTCCTGGGTCGCGAGCAGCTGGTTCAGGTAGACGTCCTCGGCGTGGCGCACCGCCTCCTCGTAGGACAGGTCCTGCCCGCCCACGATCGCGCGGCGCGTCAGCTGCACGACGGGCGCGCTCGACTCCTGGAAGCGCTGCACGAGCGTAGCGACCTCGGCGTCGAGCCTGTCGTCGGGAACGGCCCGCGTCACGAGCCCCACGCGCTCGGCTTCGGCCGCGCTCAGGCTGGTGCCCAGCATCAGGATCTCGAAGGCGCGCTTCCTGCCCACGATCCGCGGCAAGAGCGCCGCCGCCACCGTGTTGAAGACGCCGCCGCGGATCTCGGGATGGCCGAGCTTGGCGCTCTGGGCCGCGAGCACCATGTCGCAGCCCGAAGCGAGGATGCTGCCCGCGCCGAGCGCCGGGCCCGCCACCACCGCGAGCGTCGCCTTGTCGAGCTTGTGCAGCGCCTCGAAGATGCGCCGGAAGCTCTCGAGCATGACGTAGCCGCGGTCGCCGAGGTGGTCGTTGAGCTCGAAGCCGGCCGAGAAGTACTTGCCCGTCGCAAAGAACGTCACGAGCTTGACGTCCTTCTGGTACTCGAGCGACTCGATGGCGGTGGCCAGCTCGTGCATCATGTCGACCGACAGCACGTTCGCCGGCGGCCGGTTGAGCGTGATGCGCGTGATGCCCTGGGCCGTGTCGACCAGGATGCTCTTGAAGGTCGGCGAGCTCACCGTCGCGAAGACGTCCTGGTCGTGGGGGTCTTCGTCGAAATCGTCGGCCATCCGCGTCACCCTTCCGCTGCCTTGCGCCGTCCCGGCTTCCCGACAACCCGCGCCGCTGCCGGGGCTTAACGCCGGCGGTGATTCTAGCATGCTGCCCTCGCCGGACGGTGCTTCCTGGCGCATCATGGGGCTCATGTCCCGCCTCGCCGACGTGTACGCGCTGCCTCTGGGGCTGCTCACCGACCTCTACGAGCTCACGATGGCGCAGGCCTACCGAAGCGAGGGGCTGGCCGACACCGAAGCGGTCTTCCACCTCTTCTTCAGGCGCAATCCGTTCGGCGGAGGCTTCGCCGTCGCCTGCGGGCTCGAGCGCGCGCTCGAGTTCCTTCAGGGCTTCCGCTTCGGGGAGCCGGACCTCGGCTATCTCGCGACGCTCACGGGCAACGACGCCCGGCCGCTCTTCGACCAGGGCTTCCTCGACGAGCTCGGCCGGATCCGGCTCGCGCTCGACGTGGACGCCGTGCCCGAGGGCACCGTGGTGTTCCCGTACGAGCCGCTCGTGCGGGTGCGCGGCCCCCTGCTGCAGGCCCAGCTCGTGGAGACCGCGCTCCTCAACTTCGTGAACTTCGAGACGCTCATCGCCACCAAGGCCGCGCGCGTGAGCCTCGCTGCCCGCGGCGACGAGGTGATCGAGTTCGGCCTGCGCCGCGCGCAGGGGATCGACGGCGGGCTGTCGGCGTCGCGCGCGGCGTTCGTGGGAGGCTGCGACGCCACCTCGAACGCGCTCGCCGGACGCCTGCTGGGACTCCCGCTGAGCGGCACCCACGCGCACAGCTGGGTGATGGCCTTCGACGACGAGGCACGAGGCGTTCGACGCCTAGGCGCGCGCCCAGCCCAACAACGCGGTGTTCCTGGTCGACACGTACGACACGCTCGACGGCGTGCGGCGCGCGGCGAAGGCCGCTCTCTCGCTCCGCTCGCGCGGTCACCAGGCGATCGCGATCCGGCTCGACTCGGGCGACCTCGCGTACCTCAGCATCGAGGCGCGGCGCATCCTCGACGCGGCCGGGCTGCCGCAGGTCAAGATCCTCGCGAGCAACGACCTCGACGAGCAGCTCATCGCGAGCCTCAAGGAGCAGGGTGCGCGCATCGACGCCTGGGGCGTCGGCACGCGGCTCGTCACCGGCGGCGACCAGCCGGCGCTCGGCGGCGTGTACAAGCTCGCCGCGGTGAAGCGGGCGGGCGGCGCCTGGCGCCACTGCATCAAGATCTCGGAGCAGGCGGCCAAGACCTCGAACCCCGGCGTGCAGCAGGTGCGGCGCTTCGGAGGCGGCGACGGCTTCGTGGCCGACCTCATCTTCGACGAGGAAGGCGGGCCCGGCGAGACCCCCGTCGTGGTGGACCCGCTCGACCCGACGCGGCGCAAGCGCATCGCGCCGGGCACGCCGTTCGAGGACCTGCTGGTGCCCGTCGTGCGCCGCGGCGCGGTCGTCTACGAGCGCCCGACGCTCGGCGAGATCCAGACGCGCGCGCGCGCGCAGGTCGGCCGCCTCCACTCCGGCATCCGCCGCTTCATCAACCCCCACCAGTACCCGGTGGGCCTCTCGCTCGGCCTCCACGAGCTGAAGACGCGGCTGGTGCTGGAGGCCCGAGGATTGCGAGACCCTAAGTTGTAATGAACAGGCAGCGGGCGGCGCGCGCAGGTGAATCCACTTCCCTAGAGCGAGCGGGGGGTCTGGGGGGTGCGGCGCAGCACCCCCCAGAATAGGGAATGCGCCGGGTCTACCTCGACCACAACGCGACGACGCCCCTCGACCCCGCGGCGCTCGAGGCGATGCTGCCTTACCTGCGCGAGGCCTTCGGCAACCCCTCGAGCCTGCACTGGTTCGGGCAGCGCGCGCGCGCGGCCGTCGAGGACGCCCGCGCCGACGTCGCGGCTCTCGTCGGCGCGCAGGCGCCGGAGATCGTCTTCACCGCGGGCGGCAGCGAGGCCGACAACCTCGCGCTGCGCGGCGCGGCCGCCGGGGACGAAGACGCCCGCCGGCGCGTGGTCACGACGGCCGTGGAGCACCACGCCGTGCTCAACTCGGCGAAGGCGCTGCGCGCGGAAGGGCGCGCGGTCGAGATCGTGCGAGTGGACGAGCAGGGCCGGCTCGACCTCGACGCGCTACGGGCGGCGCTCGTCGAGCCGGTGCTGCTCGTCTCGGTGATGCTCGCGAACAACGAGACCGGCGTGCTGCAGCCGGTCGCAGACGCCGCGCGGCTCGCCCACGAGCGCGGCGCGCTCGTCCACTGCGACGCGGTGCAGGCCGCGGGCAAGACGCCGCTCGACGTGCGCGCGCTCGACGTCGACCTGCTGACGCTGTCGGCCCACAAGCTCTACGGGCCGAAGGGCACAGGCTGCCTCTACGTGAGGCGCGGGACGGCGCTCGCGCCGCTCGTGCGCGGCGGCGCGCAGGAGCGCAACCGCCGTGCCGGGACGGAGAACGTGGCGGGCATCGTCGGCTTCGGCGCGGCGGCGCGCGCGTCGCGCGCGTCGCTCGCCGCGGACGCGTCGCGCGTCGCGCTGCTGCGCGACCGGCTGGAGGTGCTTCTGCTGGCGCTGCCGGGGGCGCGGCGCAACGGCGGCGAGCCGCGCGTCGCGAACACCGCCAACGTCTCCTTCGAAGGCATCGATGCCGAAGCGCTGCTGGTCGCGCTCGACCTGGAGGGTGTAGCCGCGTCCACGGGCGCCGCCTGCGCCGCGGGCGGCATCGAGCCCTCGCACGTGCTGAAGGCGATGGGCTTCCCGCCCGAGCGCGTCCAGAGCTCGCTGCGCCTGTCGCTCGGCCGCGGCACCACGGAAGAAGAAGTGGATTACGCGGCGGCCGTGATCGCCGCTGCCGTCGCCCGCCAGCGCCAGCGCTAGCGCGTCACGGGTACGTGCGACTCCGCGTGGTAGCTCGAACGCACGAGCGGCCCCGACTCGACGTGTGAGTAGCCGAGCCCGAGCGCCAGGGCGCGCAGCTCCTCGAACTCCCGCGGCGTGTAGTAGCGCAGCACCGGCAGGTGCTGCGGCGACGGCCGCAGGTACTGGCCGATCGTGAGGACCTGCGTCCCGGCGGAGCGGATCGCGACGATCGTGTCGCGGAGCTCCTCGGCAGTCTCTCCCAGCCCCAGCATGATTCCGCTCTTGGTCAGGAGCCCCTGCTCGCGCGAGCGGCGCAAGAGCTCCAGCGAGCGCTGAAAGCCCGCACCCGCGCGCACGCTGCGATAGAGGCGCGGCACCGTCTCGACGTTGTGGTTCAGCACGTCCGGCCGCGCGTCGAGCACGACCTGGAGCGCGTCCCAGTGACCCTTGAAGTCGGGGACCAGCACCTCGACCGCGCAGCCGGGCACGCGCTCGCGGATTGCCGCGATCGTGGCCGCGAAGATCGCTGCGCCGCCGTCCTTCTGGTCGTCCCGGTTGACCGAGGTGACGACCGCGTGGCGCAGTCCCATCCGCGCCACGGCGTCTGCGACGCGACGCGGCTCGTCGGCGTCGGGAGCTGCTTTGGGCAGCCCGGTCTTGACCGCGCAGAAGCCGCAGGCCCGCGTGCAGACCTCACCGAGGATCATGAACGTGGCGGTGCCGCGGCTCCAGCACTCCCCGAGATTCGGGCAACGCGCCTCCTCGCAGACGGTGTGGAGCTCGAGGCCGTCGACGAGCGCCTTGAGCCGTTCGTAGCCGGGACCCTGCGGTGCGCGCGCACGGATCCACGCCGGGCGCGGCAGCAGCGGAATGGAAGCGTCGGAGCTCAAGCCTCCTCGTCCTCCTCGTCGTCTTCCTCGTCGTCGAAGTCCTCGTCGTCGCCGTCGGCGTCGTCGGAGGCGTCCTCGTCGAAGTCCTCGGGGGTGCCGTCCTCGTCGTCGTCGCCGTCCCACTCTTCCGCGTCGTCGTCGTCCTCGTCGTCCTCGTCGTCGTCCTCGTCGTCGTCGTCCTCGTCCGCGTCTGCGTCGTCGTCGACCTCGTCCTCGTCCTCGTCGTCCTCGTCCGTGTCGTCGTCGACGGCGTCCTCGTCGTCCCCGTCGAAGTCCTCGTCGTCCTCGATCTCGTCGTCCTCGATGTCCTCTTCCTCGTCGCCGTCGAACCAGAGGATCTCCATGCGCTCCACGTCGCCTCCTCGACCATTGACGGGGCGGTCCGGCCGCGGGCAGGCCAGATGCACCGAAGCTTCATTTTATCTCGCTGCATATCTCGCTGCAGCGTCCGACGGATTCGTATTATCCTCTGGGCCACGGCGCGCCGGGCCGGCTCGCGCGCCCGGGCCGCGGAGGTGGGTGACGATGATCGTCGTCTGTCCCAGCTGTCAGTCGAGATTCAAGTTCGACGAGTCCAAGCTGGGCGACCGCCCCAAGGCGCGCACCAAGTGCTCGAAGTGCGGAGGTGCGATCGAGATCGAGAACCCGCTGATGGGCGCCTCGACACTTCCGCCGGGCCCGATGGCTCCGCCGCCCGTGCCGGCAGCGTCGCCCGCGCCGGCCGCACCGACCGCCGTCGAGACGCTCTCGACGCGCAAGACGCCCGTGCAGGCGCCGGCCGCCGATGCCGCGCAGGACGCCGGCGCGACCCTCGGTGGCGCCGATGCGCACCGCATGGGCCTCATCCAGCTCCCGAAGGACAAGCGCTACTCGCTCGCGGTGATCCAGGGCGTCGCGACGGGGCAGATCTTCCCGATCTCGAAGACGCGCACGATCGTCGGGCGCTCCGGCTCGGACATCAACCTCGACGACCCCGAGGCGTCGCGCCAGCACGCCGCTCTCGAGATCGTGGGCGACGTCGCGATCCTGCGCGACCTCGGCTCGACGAACGGCACCTGGATCGAGCTCGACCGCATCGAGCAGCACGAGCTGTCGAACCAGCAGGAGTTCCGCATCGGCAGCCACGTGCTCATGTTCATCGTCACGGACGTCGACTGAGCCAGGCCCTCCCGAGCCCAAGCCTCCCAGCCGTTTGATCAAAGTCGCCTGGCTCCTCGCTTGCAGTTCCCTCCTGCGGGATGAGGCCACTGGGCGATGTGTCATACGGCCGTTGAGCTCTTCAACGTTACGCTGAATTCCTCATCTGCCCGCGCAAGTCGCTGCGCGGCAGCCGCTTGCGACATGGGCGGCGGAGCGCCGCGGCGGGGCGTGGAGATCTTCTACACCCTCGGGCCGGCTGCTTCGGACGCGACCTCCACCCGCAAACCTCACGCGCCCCGCACCTTGAGAGCGCACATCCACGCACGCGGCGCGGGGGCCTTCCCCTTGCAGAGGGGAGGGTCGGAGGTGATCACGATGACCGTCCTGATCGTTCTCGGGTTCTTCGCTTTCTTCATCGCGCTCGACTACGCCGTCGCCCACAGGCGCGCAGCGCAGGCCGGCGCGGAGGCGCCGGCTCCGGAGGTCGAGCCCACCTGGGTCGCGGGCTACCAGATGCCGGAAACGCTCTACTACCACCGCGGCCACACCTGGGTCCGCCCGCTCGACGCCTCCACCGCGCTCGTGGGCGTCGACGACTTCGCGCGACGGCTCATCGGCGCGGGCGCAAAGGCTCGCACGCCGGCGCGCGGCGACTGGCTGCACCAGGGCGAGCGCGCGTTCTCGCTCGAGGTCGACGGTCGCGTCGCGAGCCTCGTCTCGCCGGTCGAGGGCGAGGTGACCGCCGTCAATCCCGAGCTCGCGGCTAAGGCCGGGCTCGTCTCGGACGACCCCTACGGCCGCGGCTGGGTGATCCAGGTGAAGGCGCCGAAGCTCGCGGCGAACCTGCGCAACCTGCTCTCCGGGCGCCTGGCTCGCAAGTGGATGGAGGACAGCCGCGAGGCGCTCGAGCTCCGGCTCATGGCGCTCGCCGGCTCCGTGCTGCAGGACGGCGGGGAGCCCGCGGCCGACCTGGGCAAGGCGCTGCCCAAGGCCGACTGGGAGCGCCTGGCGCGCGAGTTCCTGCTCCTCTAGGAGTCACGCTCATGGCACTGCTATCCAACCCGAAGGCGCGCGCGCTGCTGTTCGACGTGACGCGCTGCATCGGCTGCCGCGAATGCGCGAAAGCCTGCAAGGCCGAGCACGGCTTCTCCGGTACCGGCGAGGAGACCGAGCTCGACGCCCACACCTACACGATCCTGCTCGACAAGGCCGAGGACCGGCACTTGCGCCAGATGTGCATGCACTGCGTCGACCCGAGCTGTGCCAGCGCGTGCCCGGTGTCGGCGTTCAGCAAGACCGAGCTCGGACCCGTCGTGTACGACGGCTCGAAGTGCCTGGGCTGCCGCTATTGCATGGTCGCGTGCCCGTTCGGCGTTCCGCGCTACGAGTGGTCGAACCCGGTGCCGGTGGTGCGCAAGTGCGACGGCTGCTACGAGCGTCAGCGCGCCGGGCGTCCGACCGCCTGCACCGAGGCCTGCCCGGTCGAGGCGACGGTGGGCGGGACGCGCGAGGAGCTGCTGGCGGAGGCCCACAAGCGCATTGCCGAGAACCCAGGCGTCTACCACCCCGAGGTCTACGGCGAGCACGAAGTCGGCGGGACGTGCGTGCTCGTGCTCTCGCCCGTGCCGTTCGAGGAGCTCGGGATGAAGGTCGGCCTCGGCAACGAGCCGTTGCCGAACCTCACCTGGCAGGCGCTGTCGAAGATCCCCAAGGTCGTGGGAATCGGCAGCGTGGGCCTCTCGGCCATCTACTGGATCACGCATCGCCGGCAGGAAGTCGCGGCCCGCGAGCGCGACGGAAAGGAGTGAGCCCCATGCGACGAGCCGAGCGTTTCCGCCCGGGTTTCTGGACCTGGCTCTTCGGCGCGATCCTGGCCGCGGCCGCCGTCGTGACCGTGGAGCGCTACTGGAAGGGGCTGGGCGCGGTCACCAACCTTTCCGACCGCTTCCCGTGGGGCCTGTGGGTCGGCTTCGACGTGCTTTGCGGCGTCGCGCTGGCCGCGGGCGGCTTCGCGATCACGACCGCGGTCTACGTCTTCAACCTCAAGCGCTTCCAGCCGATCGTGCGGCCGACGATCCTGACGGCGTTCCTCGGCTACATCCTGGTCGCGGTCGGGCTCATGTACGACCTCGGCAAGCCCTGGAACATCTGGCACCCGCTGGTGATGTGGAACCCGCGCTCCGCGATGTTCGAGGTGTCGTGGTGCGTGATGCTCTACCTCACGGTGCTGGCGCTCGAGTTCTCGGGCATCCTGTTCGAGCGCTTCTCTCTGCGGCGCGCCGCGCGCCTCCAGCACGCGCTCATCGTGCCGCTCGTGGTCGCCGGCGCGGTGATCTCGACGCTGCACCAGTCGTCGCTCGGGACCTTCTACCTGATCGTGCCGGGCAAGCTGCACGCGCTCTGGTACACGCCGCTCTTGCCGCTGCTGTTCTTCCTCTCGGCGTTCGCAGGCGGGCTCGCGATGATCATCGTCGAGTCGCGTCTCACCTCGCGCGCGCTCGGGCGCGGGCTCGAGATGCCGCTCCTGCGCTCGATCGGGCGCGCGCTGGCGGTTTCGCTTGTGGTCTACGGCGGTGTGCGGATCCTGGACATGGCGCGGCGCGGCGTCCTGCGCGAGGCGTTCACGGGCAGCCGCGAGGCCTCTTTCTTCCTGTTCGAGCTGGCGCTCGGAGTCGTCGTGCCGCTGCTGCTGCTGCTGCTTCCCGCCGTCCAGCGCAACGCCGAGCGGCTCTACCTGGCGGCCGCGATGGTGGTCGCGGGCGTCGTGATGAATAGGCTCGACGTCAGCATCACCGGCCTCGAGTCGGCGCAGGGCGGCCACTACGTGCCGTCCGTGTCGGAAGGCATCGTGAGCCTGATGCTGGTCGGGGTCGGCATCGCGGCCTTTGCGGCTGCCGTGCGCTTCCTGCCGATCCTGCCGGCGGTCGAGGCGCCGGAGCGGCCGGCCGAGGCGCCGGCGCTGGCGCCGCTTCCGGCGAGGAGCTAGGACCACGCACGAAACGGCGGGCGTGCGCGACGCGAGGCGCCCCAGGCTCTGGCGGCGCCTCGCGGTGCGCCTCGGCCTCGGGCTCGGGCTGGGCGCGGCGGCGATCCTCTGGCTCGCGGACCGCTACAGCCTGGAGGGCCAGCGCGCCGAGCTCGAGGCGCTCGTGGGGCTGTCGGCGGACCGCATCGCAGAGACGATCCAGCGCGCGGCGCACGACGGCATGCTGCGCAACGACGCGGACGGCGTGCGGCGGATCATCGCCCACATCGGCGGCCAGGAAGGCATCGACCGCGTCCGCATCTACAACAAGGAAGGCCGCATCCGGGTGTCCTCCCTGGCCGGCGAGGCGGGGATGCTGATCGGCAAGCGCTCCGAGGAGTGCATCGCGTGCCACTCGGGCCCCGAGCCGCGGGCGGGCCTCGAGCGCGCGGCCCGGATCCGGATGCTCCCGCACCAGGGCGGCCCGCGCGTGCTCGGCATCATCAGCCCGATCTACAACGAGGCGGCCTGTAGCGGGTGCCATCCCGCCGCGCAGCGGGTGCTGGGCGTGCTCGACGTGCGGCTGTCGCTCGCCCAGGCCGACGCCGCGCTCACCGCCTCGGCGCGGACGATGCAGCTCGGGCTCTACGCGACGGGGCTGGGCGTGCTGCTGCTCAGCTACCTGCTGCTCTGGGGCTTCGTACTGCGGCCGGTGCGAAGGCTGCGCGTCGCGATGGCGAGCGCCGGCCGAGGCGACCTGCAGGCGCGCGTCCCGGTCGAGTCGAGCGACGAGATGGGCGCGCTCGCCCGCTCCTGGAACGCGACCACCGACGAGCTGCGCCGCGCGCGCGAGGAGCTCCACGGGCTCAACCGCTCGCTCGAGGAGCGCGTGCGCGAGAAGACGCACGAGCTCGAGCAGACCCACCGCCGCATGGTGGTGGTCGAGAAGATGGCCTCGCTCGGCAAGATGGCGGCGGTGGTGGCGCACGAGATCAACAACCCGCTCGCGGGCATCAGGACCTACGCGCGCGTGCTGCGCCGGCAGCTCGCCCCCGGCGCGGCGGCGCCGGTCGCGCTCGGGCCCGGCTCCGAGGCCGACCGCATCCTCGAGATGGTGGACGCCGAGTCCGGCCGCTGCGGCGAGATCGTGCGCAACCTGCTGGCGTTCAGCCGCGACGGCGGCGGTGCCTTCGCCCCGGCCCGCCTCGCCCCGCTCGTCGAGCGCTGCCGCATGCTGCTCCACCACCAGGCCGAGATGCTCTCGGTGCGCCTCGAGACGAAGGCCGACCCCGAGCTGCCCGAGGTGGTCTGCGACGCGTCCCAGGTGCAGCAGATGCTGGTCGCGCTCGCGATGAACGCGCTCGAGGCGACGCCCGCGGGCGGCTCGGTCGCGATCGAGGCCCGGCTCGAGGAAGACGACGGCCGTGCTGTCGGTCTCGGACACGGGCATAGGCATTCCGCGCGAGCACCAGGACCGCATCTACGAGCCGTTCTTCACGACCAAGGAGGCGGGCAAGGGCGTCGGCCTGGGTCTCGCTGTGGTCTACGGCATCGTCAAGCGCCACCACGGGACGATCGAGCTCGAGTCCGAGCCCGGGCGCGGCACGCGCTTCACGGTCCGGCTGCCACGCCTCGGGCCGCAGGCGCAGGAAGCCGCGAAGGATGCGGCGCGGGCGGGAGGCGAGCCATGACCACGACGGCGCCGTTCGCGGCGCTTCGGATCCTGATCGTCGACGACGAGACGATCGTGCGCGACTCGCTCGGGGCCTGGTTCCGCCAGGACGGGCACGCGGTCGAGACCGCCGCCGGCGCCAAGGACGCGCTGCGGCTCGTGGCGGCCGGGCGCTACGACATCGCGTTCCTCGACATCAAAATGCCGGGCATGGACGGCCTCGAGCTGCAGGCGCGGCTCGCGCAGGCCGACCCCGAGCTCACGATCGTGCTGATGACGGCCTACGCCGCCGTCGACAGCGCCGTCCAGGCGATGAAGGCCGGCGCCTACGACTACATCGTGAAGCCTTTCGATCCCGACGACCTGTCGCTGCTGGTGAAGCGCGCCGCCGAGCACCGCTCGCTGCGCGCCGAGAACCAGCGGCTGAGCGAGAGCCTCGAGACCGAGCGCCGCGGGCTCGCAGCTGCATCGGCGGCTCGCCGGCGATGCGCGGGGTGCTCGAGCTGGTGAAGAGCGTCGCGCAGTCGGACGCGACCGTGCTGATCACGGGCGAGTCGGGCACCGGCAAGGAGGTGGTGGCGCGCACGATCCACGCGGCCTCCGCGCGCCGGCTCAACCCGATGGTGGTCGTCAACTGCGGCGCGCTGCCCGAGGGCATCCTGGAGAGCGAGCTGTTCGGGCACGAGGCGGGCGCCTTCACCGGCGCGCGCGCGCGCCACAAGGGCAAGTTCGAGGCGGCCGAGGGCGGCACGATCTTCCTCGACGAGATCGGCGAGGTGAGCCCGAAGGTACAGGTCGAGCTCCTGCGCGTGCTGGAGGACAAGGTCGTCACGCGGCTCGGCGGCAGCTCACCCGTGCCGGTGGACTTCCGCACGCTCGTCGCCACGAACCGCGACCTCTCGGAGGCGGTGGCGGCGGGACGCTTCCGCGAAGACCTCTACTGGCGGCTCAACGTGGTCCAGGTCCACATCCCGCCGCTGCGCGAGCGGCCTGAAGACATCCCGGTGCTGGCCGAGCACTTCCTCGCGCGCTTCGCGCAGTCGATGAGCCGGCGGCCGATGCGCTTCTCGCCCGAGGCGAGGGACGCGCTCGCCGGCTATCCCTGGCCGGGCAACGTGCGCGAGCTGCAGAACGCGATCGAGCGCGCGGTGGTGGTGGGCAAGGGCGAGCTGGTGCGCGCCCTGGACCTGCCGCTGCGCGTGACCCAGCTCGCGGCCGCGGGGACGGCCCCCGGCTCGCTCGCAGAGGCCGAACGCACCCACGTGCTCGCGGTGCTGGAGGCGAACGGCTGGAACATCACGCACGCGGCGCGCGTGCTCGACGTCGACCGCGTGACGCTCTACAACAAGATCAAGAGGTACGCGCTGAAGCGGCCGGAGAACGGGACGGCGCCAGGCCGCCCGTGACGAGCGTGCCGCCCCGCGCCGCGGCGATCGACCTCGTCGCCGTGGGAGAGCCGCCCGAGGCGGACGCGCTCCCCGCGATCGCGCGCGGGCTCAGCCGGACGGTCGAGCTCGCGTGCCACGTCGGCCGGCGGCTCGAGCTGGGGCTGCCGCGGATCCCGGGCCGCGAGCAGCTCGACGCCTTCGCGCTGCTGGAGGCGCTCGAGTCGCGCGCGACGGCCGGCCGGCTGCTCGTCGGCGTCTCGGCGAGCGATATCGCGATCCCCGTCTTCACCTTCGTGTTCGGCCTCGCGCGCCGCGGCGGGCGCGCGTGCGTCGTCGCGCTGGCTCGCGCGGACCCGCGTTTCTACGGCCTCGCGGCCGACCCGGCGCTGCGCGACGAGCGCGTCGTAGCGGAGATCCGCCACGAGCTCGGGCACCTGCTCGCGCTCGACCACTGCCCCGACCACGGCTGCCTGATGAGCTTCGCCGGCAGCATCGAGCGCGCCGACGCGCGCGGCGGGCAGTTCTGTGCGGACTGCCGCGAGCGGCTGCCGGGGTGGATGGCCCTGGCTCCTCGAGAGCCACGCATGTAGACGAGAAGGCAACTCACGGCCTGCCTCTCGCTCCTCAAGAACCGTCCTCGAAGAGGGAAGGAGCGCTGGGCTTGCTGCCCCCTTCCTTGAGCTGGGGGGTGCAAAGCACCCCCCAGACCCCCCGTATACTGGCCGTTGATGCGTGTTGTGGTGGCCATGTCGGGCGGGGTCGATTCGTCGGTTGCGGCGGCCCTCTTGAAGGAAGAGGGCCACGAGGTGATCGGGGTGTCGATGCAGCTCCACGACCAGACCGAGGGCGCCGGGCCCTCGTTCGGACGCTGCTGCGCGCTCGACGACCTCCACGACGCCAAGGCGGTGGCGGCGCGGCTCGGGATCCCCCACTACGTGATGAACCTGGAACGCAGCTTCCACGACGGGGTGATCGCGCCCTTCGTGAGCGACTACCTGGCAGGCCGGACGCCGCTTCCCTGCGCGCGCTGCAACACCGAGGTCAAGTTCGCGAGCCTCGTGGACAAGACGCGCACTTTTGGCGCGGCGCACGTCGCGACAGGCCACTATGCCCGCAAGGATCGCGGGGGCCCGGACGGCCGGGTGCGGCTGCTCAAGGGGCGCGACGCCTCGAAGGACCAGTCCTACTTCCTGTTCGGCCTCACGCCGGGCCAGCTCGAGACGGCGCTCTTCCCGGTCGGCGGCCTCGAGAAGGCCGAGGTGCGGCAGGCCGCACGCGAGCGCGGCCTGCCGGTCGCCGACAAGGCCGAGAGCCAGGAGATCTGCTTCGTGCCCGACGGCGACTATGCCTCCTTCGTGGAGCGCCAGGCCGGCCCGGCCGACCGCTCGGGCCCGATCCTCGACCGCTCGGGCCGCGAAGTCGGGCGCCACGCCGGCATCCATCGCTTCACGGTCGGCCAGCGCCGCGGGCTCGGGCTCAGAGAGTCGCGCCCGCGCTACGTGCTCGCGGTCGCGCCCAGGGCCGCCAGTCTGGTTGTCGGCGACGAGACCGAGCTCCTCTCGGACCGGCTGAACGTTCGCCACGTGAACTGGCTGTCGCGCCACGCCCCCACAGAGCCGATCCGCGCGCGCGTCAGGATCCGTTACCGGCACGCCGAGGCCGACGCCGTGATCGGCCCCCACGGCGAGACGGCCGCCGAGGTTCGCTTCGATCGGCCCCAGCGCGCGATCACACCGGGTCAGGCGGCGGTCTTCTATGACGGCGAGGTCTGCCTGGGCGGCGGCTGGATAGATTGAACCGAACCAGTCGATTCAATCAACTGGACTAGAATTCACCTGGTTGAATTTTCCCACCCTGGCCAAGGCGCACAACACACTCAAATATATTGGTTTGCGTTCCCTGACATGCTGGCACGGGTCCTGCGTGTCGACTGCTGAATATATGTGCCGGCTGAGCCTCGTCGAGGCGCCCGGCTCTGAGGCCGTACCCCCACTAACCAGGAGTTGCAATCGAATGACACGCTCCTCCAGGGCTTCGGCAGTTGCCTTCGCCCTTCTTTGCCTGGCGACGCCGCTCGTCGCCCAGACGACCGGCCGCATCCAGGGCACGGTCACGGACAACACGGGCGCCGCGGTGCCGGGCGTGGCCGTGACAGCCACCAGCCCCAGCCTGCAGGGGGTCCAGTCCACCACCACCGACAACAAGGGTGAGTTCCGCTTTGCCTCCGTGCCTCCGGGCACCTATGCCGTGAAGGTGGAGATCGCGGGCTTCAAGACCGTGAACCAGACGGGCGTCGTGGTCGGGATCGACCGCACGGTTTCCCTCGCCGTCAAGCTCGAGGTTGCGGCCCTGTCCGAGACCGTGAGCGTCACCGGAGAGTCGCCCGTCATCGACGTCACGAACTCGACGACCGGCGTAAACGCGAACTCGGACGTCTTCAACCGCCTGCCGATCCAGCGCGACATCTACGCGATCTCGCGCGTCGCGCCGGGCACGCAGGACGACGGCGTGGGAGCTTCGGTCTATGGCTCGACGGGCGCCGAGAACAGCTACATCATCGAGGGCCTGAACGCGACCGGCATCCGCTTTGGCGACAACACGAAGACGCTGAACTTCGACTTCGTCGAAGAGATCGAGGTCAAGACCGGTGGCCTTCCGGCCGAGTACGGCCGCATGACGGGCGGAGTGCTGAACGTGCTCACGAAGTCGGGCGGCAACACGTTCAAGGGCGACGTCTTCGGTTTCTACGAGGGCGGCAGCCTGCAGAGCGACGACTCGACGGCGAGCCAGCGCCCGGCGACGACGACCACGGTGAGCAACATCGACAAGCGCTTCGATTTTGGCGCCGACCTGGGCGGCTTCCTGGTGAAGGACAAGGTGTGGTTCTTCGGCGCGTACAACCGCACCAGCCGCACGGACAACTACACGGTCATCCGGGCGCTGAGCGCCCCGGGCAGCCCGTCGGTCGGCTCGGTGATCCCGGCCGACACCACACGCGACCTCTTTGCCGGCAAGCTGACCTGGAGCCTGAGCCCCAACCATCGGCTGACGGCGTCGGTCTTCGGCGACCCCGGCACGATCGACGGCCGGGTGTTCAACATCGCGGGCCCCGAGGTCACCTGGAAGGGCACGCGCGACATCGGCGCCACGGATTGGGTGGGGCGCTACGACGGCAGCCTCAGCAACACCTTCCTGGTGCGCGCGATGTACGGCCTGCACAAGGAGAAGAGCATCTACGGCGGCCCCGGCCGCAACGCCGCACAGCTGATCGACACGACCGTCGTCCCCAACACCACGGCCGACGGCTTCGGCTTCTTCGCCGACGAGAACCTCTCGCGTGACGTCGCCAAGCTGGATCTGACCAAGTTCGCGGGCTCGCACGAGGTCAAGCTGGGCGGCGACTGGGAGCTCGTCGACACGAGCATCGACAATTTCCAGGGCGGAGCCGGACAGCGAATCTACAGGCTCCCGGGCAACGCCGGCTCCGGAGGCCAGATCTACTACCGCCACCGCTACTACATCGACGATCTCGCCCCGGGCTACGACCGCGGCAACCCGGCCACCTGGGTGATCGCCGCGCCGCAGGTTTCGGAGCCCCGCTCCAAGAACCTCTCCGCCTATCTGCAGGACTCCTGGAAGATCACGCCTGCGTTCACGCTCAACCTGGGCGTGCGCTGGGAGCAGCAGGACGTGCAGAACCGGTTCCACGAGAGCGCCTTCAAGATCAGCGACAACTGGGCGCCGCGCCTCGGCTTCGTCTGGGACGTGACCCAGAACGGCAAGAGCAAGCTTTACGGGAGCTGGGGCCGCTTCTACGAGAACGTGCCGCAGGACATCAACATCCGCTCCTTCGGCGGCGAAGTCGTGTGCTTCTGCTACAACTTCAGCTCGAGCGCGTCGGACACGCTCCCGAACGACGCGGCCCGTCGCTCCACGCTGCTCGGTGGCTCCGAGCCCGTCGATCCGAACCTCAAGGGCCAGTACATCGACGAGGTACTGGGCGGCTTCGAGTACGAGGTGGTTCCGAACCTCGCGCTCGGCGTCAAGTTCACCTACCGCAACCTGGGCCGCGTGATCGAGGACTTCCTGGTCCCGAGCGAGGGCAACTACTTCATCGCCAACCCGGCGGAGGGCACGCTCGGCAAGGAGCTCGCCTTCTACGACGGCGTGACCTTCGCCCCCGCGCCGGCGGCGCAGCGGAAGAACTACAGCTTCGAGCTCAACGCCCGCAAGCGCTTCTCGAACCACTGGCAGATGCTCGCGAGCTACGTGTACAGCAAGCTCGAGGGCAACTACGACGGACTGTTCCAGAACTCGACCGGCCAGCTCGACCCGAACATCAACTCGGCTTTCGACTACGCCGACTTCATGGTCAACTCGCAGGGCCGCCTGTCGGCCGAGCGCCAGCACCAGTTCAAGTTCGACGGCAGCTACGAGTTCAAGGGCGCGCTCGACGGCCTCAACATCGGGCTCAGCACCTGGTACTACTCGGGCCTGCCAGAGAACGCGTACGGCTACTCGCTCGCGTACTCGAACTGGGAGTACTTCCTCGCGCCGCGCGGCTCGCTCGGCCGCGGGCCGGCCGACTACGAGGCCGACCTGCACATCAGCTACCCGATCAAGATCGGCCAGAAGTCGCGGCTCAACCTGATCGCCGACATGTTCAACATCTTCAACCGTCAGTCGATCATCCAGTACGACGAGCGCTACAACTTGATCTCGGATGGCGAGTGCGCGGGGATTCCGGATGGGCTCTGCAACGGAGACGGCGGTCTGATCGCCAAGCCCAACACCACCGACGCTGCCGGCCAGATCTCGAACGTCAGGGGCAGCGCGACCAACCCGGACTTCCTGAGGAAGGGCATCAACTTCACCCAGCCCTTCAGCCTCCGCCTGGGCGTTCGCTTTACGTTCTAGGCTCGATCGTCTCGTGATAGGGGGCCCCGCTCCGGCGGGGCCCCTTTTGTTTTCCCTGACCCGCCCCGTATGCTGGCGCTTCCTCCGAGCTCGCGCATGAACGCCCCGCAGTCGCTCGCCCGCACCGCGCTCGTTCTTGCCGTGGCCGCGAGCTTCGCATCGACCTCCTGCAACAGGCCCCCGCCCGCGGGGCGCGAGGCGGGCGCGCTGGCCGTCCCGGAGATCGCCGAGAGCGCGCGCGAAGGCCGCCCGGTGATCTTCGTCGGCCTCGACGGCGCCGACTGGCAGCTGCTCGACCGCTACGTGACCGCGGGCGCCATGCCGAACCTCGCGCGGCTCGTCGCCGAGGGCGCGGGGGGAGCCCTGGAGACGATCCACCCGCCGCTCAGCCCGATCGTCTGGACCTCGATGATGACCGGCGTGTCGCCGAGCGAGCACCGCATCCTCGACTTCACGCGCTTTTCGCCGGTGAGCGGCGAGAAGGAACCGATCACGAGCGACGAGCGGCGGGCGCCTGCGATCTGGAACATGGCGACCTACGGCGGCAAGACGACCGCCACCTTCGGCCTCTGGGCGACCTACCCGGCCGAGCGCGTCTCGGGCCTTCTCGTCTCCGACCGCATGATGGGCTTCCTCTTCGCCGAGCAGAAGCCGCCCGCGGGCAGCGTCTACCCCGCCGAGCGCGAGAGCTGGGCGCGCTCGACGCTCGACGCGGTCGAGAAGGCGACGGGTTACGACGCTGTCCACGGCTACCTGCCGTGGCTCACTGACGTCGAGTACCAGAAGATCGAGGCTGGACAGAAGGCCGATCCCTACGCGCACCCGGTGGCGGCGCTGCGCCGGATCCTGATCGAAACCGAGCTCTACCACCGGCTCGCGACCGAGTGGATCGCGCAGCAGAAGCCGGACCTCGCGATCGTCTACCTCCAGGGCACCGACAGCATCGGTCACGTTTTCGCGCCCTTCGCGCCGCCGCGCCAGCCGGCCGTCTCGGCCGAGGACTACGAGCGCTACCACGAGGTGCCCGAGCGCTACTTCCGGCGGATCGACGCCATCCTCGGCGACTACCGGCGCCTCGCGGAGGAACGGCACGCCGTGCTCGCGATCGCCTCGGACCACGGCTTCTTCTGGGAGGAGGGGCGGCCGACGCAGTCGAGCGTCGCGCTCGCGACCGCGGCGCGTTGGCACCGCAAGGACGGCATCTACCTGCTCGACGGCCCCGGCATCGCGAGCGCGCCCGGCCATCCGAACCGAGGCAGTGCGACGCAGCTCTGCTCGACGCTGCTCGCGCTCGTCGGCCTGCCGCGCGGGCTCGGCCTGGCCGAGCCGGTCCTGCCAGGCGCCCCGCCCGCGTCCGGCAAGGCGGCCCACTACGCGGCCCACTATCACCCCGCCGCGCCCGCGGCCGCCGCGGCCACGAAGAGCGACGCCGAGGCCGTCGAGAAGCTGAAGGCGCTCGGCTACGTCGGCGCCGGCGAGGCGACGCGCGCGCCCTCGGGGGCCACGGGCACGCGCACGGCGGGCTCCTACAACAACGAGGGCCTCGTGCTGCGCTCCGAGGGCAAGCTCCCCCAGGCCCAGGCGGCCTTCGAGCAGGCGCTCGAGCTGGACCCGGAGCTCGGCTCGGCGCTCTGGAACCTGAGCGACGTGCTGCGCCAGCAGAAGAGGGACGCGGACCGGTCGGACGCGCTGCTGGTCCGGGCTTTCGCCGCGCGGGCGCCGGAGACGAGCCGCTTCCTCGTCGAGCGCGCGATCGAGTACCAGCGCGAGGGCAACGCAGCGCGCAGCCTGCGCCTGCTCGACGCGGCCGTCGCCGCGCGCGTGGACGAGCCGGAGGCCTGGCTCTTCCGCGGCCGCTACCGCGTGGAGGCCGGCGAGTGCCGCGGCGCCGTCGAGGACTTCCGGCGCGCGACGGCTCTGGCTCCCGCCCACGCGCCGGCCTACGCCTCGCTCGGCCTCGCGTACCTGTGCCTGGGCGACCGCGGCGCCGCGCGCCAGAGCCTCGCCCGCTCGCTGCAGCTCGACCCCAACCAGCCGAAGGTCCGGGAGTTCCTCGGACGGCTCTAGCCACACGAAGGAGAACCCATGCGACACCTCGCACGGCTCGCCCCTCTCGCGCTCGCCGCCCTCGCCCTCGCCCTCGCCCTCGCCCTCGTCCTCTCGCTCGCGCCGCGGCCGGCGGTCGCCGCCGCCACGAGCTCGGAGCGCGACGCGCGGGACGCCGTCAAGCACTACCGCGCCGGACAGGACGCGCTGACGCACGAGCTCTACGACCAGGCGGAGCAGGAGTTCAAGCAGGCCGTCAAGCTCGATCCGCTGCTGGTGGGCGCGCACCACGGCCTCGGACAGACGATGATGGCGACGAAGCGCTACCCCGAGGCCGTGGACGCCTTCGTCGCCGCACGCGAGGCGTTCAGCCGGGGGCAACAGCTCGAGGCGAGCAACGCGATGACGATGCAGCGCCGGCTCGACGACCAGATCAAGGCGCTGCAGGACGACGTCGCCGCGGCGCAGCGCGCGGCGAGACCCGACAGACTCGATATTCAGCAGGCGATCACGCGCAACCAGGACCAGATCAAGACGCTGCAGTCGCTACGCAACCGCGGCGGCGAGAGCCCGCTGCCGACGCCGCACTGGCTCTCGCTCGCTCTCGGCAGCGCCTACTTCCGGACGGGCAACATGGCGGAGGCGGAGAAGGCGTACCGGGCGGCGCTCGAGGAGAAGCCCGACCTCGGCGAGGGCCACCTGAACCTCGGAGTCGTCTGCATGCTCACGGGACGGCTGGACGAGGCCGACGCGGAGGTGGCGCTCGCGGAGAAGGCAGGCGTGCGGGTGCCGCAGGGCCTGAAGGACGAGCTCAAGAAGCGCCGCGCCTCGAAGCCATAGCGCATGCGGATCACCCACGAAGACCCCGGCCAGAGGCTCGAGATCGAGGAGACGGACAGCCGCCTGGCGGGCCTCGCGATCCTCCTGGGCCTGACGGCGCTCGTCGCGACACCGTGGCGCGGCGTGTGGGGCATGCTGGCGCAGCGTGCGTCGCCTGGGAGCATCGACTGGGTGCCGAGCGCCATCTGGGCGGCCGGCGGCCTGTTCGTCACCTTGAGCACGCTCGGCGGCCATCGTCTCGAACGCCTCGTCGTCGATCGCGGCAGCGGCCGCCTCGAATGGCGGCGCTCGCACGTGCTCGGGCTGCTGCGCTGGAGCGGCGCGCTCCCGCTCGAGGCGCTCGAGGGGCTCTCGCTCGCCGCGCCGCCGGGCCGGTCGGCCACCACGCTGCGGCTGGCCTTCCTCGTCCGTGCGGGATCTCCGGAGCGGCGGTTCGAGCTGCGTCTCCCCGGCCTCGACACCGTCGAGCGCGTGGCCGAGTTCTCGCTGCGGCTCGCCGCCGCTGCGGGTTTGCCGTGGTACCGGGTGACGCTGAACGAGGGGGGTCGCTTCGCCGTGGAGATGCGCCCTTCCACACGGCCGGGGTTCGAGCGGGTGCCGGCGCTGGTGGGCGCGGACGCTCGAGGTGCCGCCTCTGCCGCGGCGGCCGCCGCCGTCGCCAGCGAGCGGCTGCCGCCGTTCGACCCGAGGGCGTTCCGGGGAGACGCGCGCATCTCCGTCTGGGAGCCGGGGCGCGAGGTGCGTTTCGACAAGGGCTGGGGCGCATGGGCCCTGCTGAGCCCGCTCCTGCTCGCCGCGCCCCTCGGGCCGTTCTGCTACTTCCGACTGCCCAGCCTCCAGACGATGCCGGCGCTGCCCCGCGTCGTAGCGCTCGTCATGCTGACCCTGGTCGGCCTGATGCTCGCCCTCGTCGGCTGGGCCGGCCTCTCGTCGGGCCTGCCTCGGCACGTGCGGATCGACTGGGCCAGCCGCGGCCTGCACGTCGGGACGCTCCGCGCCAAGCGCGTCGTCCCGCTCGCGGAGGTCGAGGGCGTGCTGCTGCGGAACAAGTCCTACACGACGGGTCGCGCGCAGCACGCCATGATCCGGACCAGCTATTGGAGCCAGGTGCTCGTGCGCCTGCGCGCGCCGGCCGATCCCTCCGACGAGCTCCTGCTCCAGACGCGGGAATTCCAGAACCTCCCCGGCCCGCCGCGCGAGATGGCACTGCCGCTCGCCCGCGAGCTCGCCGCCGCGCTGGGGGTCGCCGTGGGCGAGACCGGTCCCGCCTAGAGCGCCTCGAGCGCCGCGCGCGCCGCGGCCTGCTGCGCGGCCTTCTTCGACGAGCCCTCGCCGACCGTGACGGCGCCGTCGTCGAGCCGGCACTCGACGCGGAAGCGCAGGCGGTGGCTCGGACCCTCCTCGCTCAGCACGCTGTAGACGGGCAGCGGCCGCCCCTGCGCCTGGAGCCGCTCCTGCAGGGCGCTCTTCGCGTCCGCGCTGGCGGTCTGCGGCGCCGCGACGTCGCGCCCGAACTCGCCCGCGACGAAGCGCCGCGCGGCGTCGAACCCGCCGTCGAGGTAGAGCGCGGCGGTCACCGCCTCGTAGGCGTCGGCCCACAGCGCCGACTTCGAGCGCCCGCCGGTCTTCTCCTCGCCACGGCCGAGCCGCAGCAGGGCCGGCAGCCCGAGCGCGTCCGCGCGGCGCGCCAGGCTCGGCGCGGAGACGAGCGCGGCACGCCGGCGGCTCTTCTGCCCCTCGCTACCGTCGGGATCGTGCGCGTGCAGCAGGTCGGTGACAGCGAGGCCGAGCACCGCGTCTCCCAGGAACTCGAGCGGCTCGTTGTTCCCCTTCGCCCCGCCCGGCGCCTCGTTCGCGTGGCTCGCGTGGGTGAGCGCTCGGTCGAGGAGAGCCAGGTCGCGGAAGCCGTGTCCGAGCCGGCGTTCCAGCTCGCGCAGCGCCAGGAGCCGCTCCTGCGTCACGCCGCCTTCTCTTCGGCCACGACCTTGAGCACCACCAGCGTCATGTCGTCGTGCGGCAGCGCGTCGCCGACGAAGCCACGCACCTCCTCGAGGATCCGCTCGCGCAGCTCCTCGCTGCCGAGCCCGCGGCCCTCCTCGAGGATCCGCCGCAGCCGTCCCTCGCCGAAGAGCTCCGAGCCCGGGTTCATCGCCTCGGACAGCCCGTCGGTGAAGAACAGGAAGAGGTCGCCCGACTCGAGCGGCACCTCGGCCTCCTCGAGGATCGCCTCGAAGCGCTCGCCGTCGTCGAGGCCGAGACCGATCCCGGCCGGAGCCAGGACGACACTGCGCCCCGTGCGCGCCTGGAGCTGGATCATCGGGTTGTGGCCGGCGCGCGCGAAGCGCATGCGGCGCGCGGCGGTGTCCACCACGGCGTAGGTCATGGTGACGAACGAGCGCGCGTCCATGTTCGCGCTCAGGATCCGGTTCGCCTCGGCGAGCAGGCGCGCCGGCGAGTCGTAGATGCGCGACAGCGACAGCACCAGGCCCTTGAGCTCCGCCATGTAGAGCGCCGCCGACGTGCCCTTGCCGGAGACGTCGGCCACCAGCACCCCCATCCGCGTCGGGCCGAGCGGGAGGAGGTCGTAGTAGTCGCCGCCCACCTCGGCCGCCGGAAGGCAGAGCGCCGCGATCCGGATCCCCGGCACGCTCACGAGGTCCTCGCCCGGCAAGAGGCTCATCTGGATCTGGCGCGCGATGCGCAGCTCCTCCTCGAGCCGCTCCTTGTCGGCCTGCTCGCGCATCAGCTGCTCGATCCCGCGCGACATCAGGTTGAAGGACGCCGCGAGCTCCCCCAGCTGGTCGCGCGAGCGCAGCTCGATCACGTGTGCGAAGTCCCCCTCGCGCAGCTTCTGCGTGCCGAGCGACAGCGCGTGCACGCCGCGCGTGATCGAGCGCGCCAGCATCAGCCCGAGCGCGAGCGCCACGCCGTACATCACCACGAACACGGCGCCCACGATGCCGAGCAGGTAGAGCAGCAGGTCGGGCACGCTGCGGCCGCTCGCGTCGCGCGGCAGCTGGATCGGCGCGAGACGGCCGATCAGGCGGCGCGGGTCGTACTGGATCGGCCACGGCGTGCCGGTGAGGGCCTCCGTCTTCCCCGTCTCCCATGAGGTGCGGTCGGGGAACGCCACGAACAGCAGGCCCTTCGACTCGCGCGGCGTGAGCTTGCGGTCGCCGGCCTCGATGGCCGCTCCGCCGCCCGAGCGCGTCTCGAAGCGCACTCCGTGCCTGCCGTCCCGCCGCTCGACCTGGATCTCGCTGCGCTCGAGCACGTGGATCGTCGTCCGCCGCTCGATCTCGGAGAGGAAGGCGGCGTCTATGGGCAGCTCCACGACTAGGGCGGCGTCCTTCTCCCGCGCCACCACGCGCAGCACCTCGGCGGACGGCTCGTTCTCGCGCTCGCTTCCCCGCTCGCCCGGGCGCTCGACCGGCACCAGCCCCTTGAACGCCGCGGCGGTGAGCCAGCCCGGCAGCGCCTGCGGCGCCCCGCCCGCGCTCGCCACGACGCGCCCCGACCGGATGAGCGTGTACGCCGCGGCGGGGTGCAGCTCGCGCGCCGCCGCGAGCCGGGACGGGAGCTGCCGCACCGCCTCCGCGTCCGCCGCGGGCAGCCCCGCGACCGCGGCCCGGGCCGTCGCGAGCAGCACGTCGCCGATGCGGTCCACCTCCGCGGTCACGCCGCGCGACGCCGTGAGCCCCAGCAGCAGCACGCCCGCGACGCACATGAAGACCGTCAGCAGGACGACGGGCACGAGGGCGATGAACAGGTAGGAGACGATCAGCTTGGTCCGGATCCGCCAGAGCAGGCGGTCGGCCAGGAAGCGCAGCGCGCGCCACGCGAGCCACGCCGCGAACAGCCAGCGCACGACGGCCGCGGGCACAGAGACGACCGCGGGCAGCTCGACGCCGCCCCAGGACAGGACCACGCCCAGCAGCCACGCGGCGAAGGCGGCCGCCACGATCCGGCCCGTCCAGCGGTGCAGGAAAAACGCGCGCGCGCGCGCGACGAGCGTCGGCCGGGCCGCGGGAGGCGCCGCGAGCGGCAGCGGTGAGAGCATGGGCGAGCCCCAATCTAGCATCCGCCGAGTGCCGCGTTGACAGCCCCGGACGCCTTCGCTAGCGTGGTTGACGGATGCTCCTGGCACTGGCGCTCGCCGCCGCGCTCGAGACGACGCCGCCCACCGACCTCGCCGTGAGCGGCGTCGTCGTGCGCAAGACGCCCGAGCGCTCGACGGCGATCCTGACGTCGGCCGGCCAGACCCGGGTCGTCGCGGTCGGCGACCTGGCTTTCGGCGGCCGGCTGGTCGCGGTCGGACCCGAGGACGTCCGGCTGGACTTCGGCGGCAAGCCGGTCGTGCTCCGCCTGCCGAGCGAGCGTCAGGCCGCCGCGCGCGCCGCCCCCGTCACGCCGCCAGCTGCCGCGGCTCCCGCGCCGCCCGCCCCGCCCGGCGCCCCGCCGGAGGACCCCGCGACTCCCGCGCGCACGATGCAGCGCGCCGAGGTGCAGCGCCGGCTCGGCGACGAGATCCCGCGCATCCTGGCGGAGACGGCCGTCACGCCGGTGATGGAGGACGGCCACGTCGTGGGCGTGCAGGTCGCCCGTCTCGCCGAGGGCAGCCTGCTCACGGACGCGGGATTGCGCGCCGGCGACGTGATCACGCAGGTCAACGGCACGACGATCGACGGCATGGCGACGCTGATCGGCCTGTGGCCGCGGCTCCAGGGCGCCAACGAGCTGCGCGCGGTCGTCACGCGCGCCGGCCAGCCCGTCTCCCTGGTCGTGTCGCTCAAGTAATTCGAACAACCCAGTGCGGGCCCGGGGGGACGGAGTCCCCCCAGCTCAAAGAAGGAGGCCACAGACTCGGCCGCTGCTTCCCTTTCGAGAGCG
Source organism: uncultured Acidobacteriota bacterium (assembly GCA_963740655.1). Classification (GTDB taxonomy): domain Bacteria; phylum Acidobacteriota; class Vicinamibacteria; order Fen-336; family Fen-336; genus DATBSL01. The sequence continues at coordinate 135,364 of CAVUFF010000002.1, read as the reverse complement.
GTGATTGGAGAGCCGTTCGCCTATCGACTCGAAGGGGAGGACCTCCGAAGGGGGATGAACGGCCTGGTCTGCTGCTTCCTTCCTTGAACTGGGGGGTGCGTCGCACCCCCCAGACCCCCCGTGTCGTGCGCGCCGATGCGATAATGCGCGGACCTCGACGAGGTGAACATGGGCTTTGCGACCGACTGCATCCACGCCGGCCAGCAGCCGGACCCCACCACGGGAGCGGTGAGCGTACCCATCTACCAGACGTCCACCTACGTCCAGCAGGGCATCGGGCAGCACAAGGGCTACGAGTACGCCCGCACCCAAAACCTCACCCGGCGCTCGCTCGAGCTGAATCTGGCGGCGCTCGAAGGCGGTGAGGACGCCTACTGCTACGCCTCCGGCATGGCCGCGACGCACGCGGTGCTCACGCTCGTGAAGGCGGGCCAGCGCGTCGTGGTCTCGGACAACGTCTACGGCGGCACGCACCGGCTCTTTACGAAGATCCTGGCGGGCAACGGGGTCGAGTTCGCGTTCCTCGACGCGACGGACGCGGCGGCGTTCGCGGCCGAGGCCGGCCGCTTCGAGATGCTCTGGCTCGAGACGCCCACCAACCCGATGATGAAGATCTGCGACATCCGGGCGCTCGCCGAGGTCGCGCACAAGCAGGGCGCGCTCCTGGTCGTCGACAACACCTTCATGAGCCCCTTCTTCCAGCGTCCGCTCGCGCTCGGGGCCGACATCGTCGTGCACTCGACCACGAAGTTCCTGAACGGCCACTCCGACAGCGTCGGCGGCGTCGCGATCGTGAAGAGCGGTAAGCACGCGCAGTGGCTGCAGTACGTGCAGAACGCTGTGGGCGCGATCCTGTCGCCCTTCGACTCCTGGCTCACGCTGCGCGGCACCAAGACGCTGCACGTGCGCATGCCACGGCACGAGGAGAACGCCTGCCAGGTGGCGCCTTTCCTCTACAACCACAAGAAGGTCGAGCGGGTGCTGTGGCCGGGCTTCCCCGACCACCCCGGCCACCAGGTCCACAAGCACCAGGCGACGGGCTTCGGGGCGCTGGTCTCGTTCGACCTCGGCAGCCTCGACGCGGCGAAGAAGGTGCTGTCGCGCGTGCGCCTCTGCTCGCTCGGCGAGAGCCTGGGCGGCGTCGAGACGCTGGTCTCGCACCCCGCCACCATGACCCACGCGGGCTACACGCAGGAGGAGCGCGAGGGACTCGGGATCACGAACGGGCTGGTGCGGATCAGCGTCGGCTGCGAGGACGCGGACGACCTGATCGCCGACCTCGAGCACGCGCTGTCGGCGCTGTAGCAGACGAGGGCTGCGAGCGGAGCGGGATTGACTCCCGCGAAGCGAGCGGGGGGCCCGGAGGGTGCGACGCAGCACCCCCCAGCACAGAATCGTCCAGCCAGCGCAGGTAGGGCTCGCTGCCGCCGTCGAGCTGGAGCGCCACGAGCTCGGGCAGCTCGTAGGGGTGGAGCTCGGCGAGGGTTGCGCCGAGCGCGCCCAGCCGATCTCCGCGCGTCTTGATCACCAGCAGGCGCTCCTGGTCGCGCTGCAGCTCGCCGTGCCAGCGGTAGTGCGACACGACACCGGGGACGACGTTGACGCAGGCCGCGAGGCGGCGCTCGACGAGCGCGCGCGCGAGCCGCTCGGCGTCCTCGGCCGAGCCCACGGTCGAGAGCGCGACCACGCGCCCCCTCACGCCTTGCTCCGCACCTCGATCGCCTTCCACTGGGCCGCGGTGAGCGGCACGACCGACAGCCGTCCCTGGCGCACGAGCGGGCTGTCCTGGAACTCGGCGAGCGCCTTGATCTCGGCGAGCGTCACGGGCCGCGCCAGCTTCGCGCGGGGCTCGAGGTCCACCACCAGCAGCTTGCCCTCGGGGTACTTGGGATCGGGATAGGCCGCACGCACCACCTCCGCGACGCCCACCACGGCCTTCTCGTCGCCGGTGTGGTACACGAGCACGCGGTCGCCCGGCTTCATCGCCGCGAGGTTGCGGATCGCCGCCGGGTTGCGCACGCCGTCCCAGCGGGCGCGGCCCGCCTTCTCGAGCTCGGCCCACGAGTAGTCGCCGGGCTCCGTCTTCAGCAGCCACATCGGATCTCGCCTCCGCTGTCGCGATCTTAACCCGCGCCGCCTATAGGCCGGCCGGCGCGCCGCGTTCGATCCGGGCGCAGAAAGCGCTTGACGCGCGCGGGGCACCTCTCGTAGTCTTGCAGTGCTTTTTAAGATTGCACTGTAAGAAATGGCGCTCACACCCGACGAGATTCGGCAGCGCGTGAGAACGAGCCTCGGGCGCCAGCGCGCGCTGGTGGTCGAGCTGCTGCGCGCGCGGGCGCTCGTCGCCGGCTCGCTGTTCGTGCGCTACGGCGTGTGCGGAAAGCCGCGCTGCGTCTGCCGCAGCGGGCAGAAGCACGGCCCCTACTACGTGCTGTCGACGCGCAGCGGCGGCCACGGCGGCTTCGCCTACCTCGAGGGCGCGCGGCTCGGGGAGGCGCGCGCGCTCGTGAAGGCCTACCGCGACTACCGCGCCGGCATGCGGCGGCTCCGCAAGGTCAACGAGGAGCTCGTCTCGCTGCTGCGGCGATACCAGGCGGCGACCACCCGGCGCGGCAGCCGTCGCGTCGGCGTGGCGGTCAGGATTCAGGCGTGAAAAAGTGAGCTATACTCGCGATTTAGCGCTTGTAGTTAAAGCTAAACCTCAGGAGACGATGCGAGAGGATTCCCCCCGAAGCGAGCCCCGGACCCGGATGCGGGCCTGGGTGCTCGGCACGGCGATCGCGCTCATCGCGCTCGGCGTGGGGTCGGTGTTCGGAGACCGGGGGGTCCTGAGCATGGTTGCCGAGCGCGAGAAGACCGAGGCGCTGCGGTCGGAGCTCGAGGCGCTGCGCGCCGAGAACGCGCGGCTCGCCCAGGAGATCGCGGACCTGCGCCAGAACCCGCGGGCGATCGAGAGACTCGCGCGCGAGGAGCTCGGCCTCGCACGCCCCGACGAGACGGTCTTCCTGATCCGCGACGCGGGAAGCGACGAGCGCCCCTGACCCGAAGGACGCGCGAAAACCCTTGAGGGGAGCGCCCGGAATGCGCTTCGCCCTTGACAGCGGCGCGAAAAACGCGATTAGATGGGGCCGCGTTTCGGATCCCCGACAAAATAACGCGTTCGTGGAAGAGCAAAGCTCGACCCTGAGGAGGATTGAACTCGATGGCAAAGGCGATGACCAAGTCGAAGATCGTGGCGGCGGTTGCTGAGAAGGCGGGCATTTCCAAGAAGCAGACCGCCCTCGTTCTCGAGACCCTGGCCCAGATGGCCTACAAGGAAGCCAAGAACGGCTTCACGTTCCCGGGCGTCGGCAAGCTCGTCGTGCGCAGCTACAAGGCCCGCATGGGCCGCAACCCCCAGACCGGCGAAGCGATCAAGATCCCCGCTCGCAAGCGCCTGAAGTTCGTCGTGGCGAAGGCCGCAAAGGACTCCGTCCTCTAGCGGACCCCGCCGCTCTTCGGAGCGGACCAGGACGAGAAAGGAAGGGCGCGGGCTTGCCCGCGCCCTTCGTGTTTCGAAGCTAGGGTGATCGTTCCATGGAGCTCGCGCGCAACGGCGGTGAGGACGCTCCCGACGACGTCGTGGACCGCGTCCTCGACGTCGTGCGCCGGCTCGCGCGCGAGACGGGCGGCGTGCGCGCCGAGCGCGCGGTCGCGGCGCGGGCGTCGCTCGAGCGCGAGATCGGCCTGGGCAGCCTCGAGCGCGTCGAGCTCATAGCGCGCCTCGAGCGCGCGTTCGGCCGGCCGCTCGACGACGGTTGCCTCGCGGTCGACACTCCCGAAGCGCTGGCGCGCGCCATCCTCGAAGCCGCGCCGAGCGAGCCCCTGGGCCTGCCGGCGCGCGCCGTGCCTGCCGCTCCTGCACGCGCGCTCGGACGCGAGGTGCGCACGCTCGCCGAGTCGCTCTGGCGCCACGCCGAGCTCGAGCCCGATCGGCCCCACGTGTTCCTGCGCGATTACGCCGCGCACGCGTCCGAGCAGACGCTCCGCTACGGCCGCCTGCGCGAGGAGGCGGCCGCCGTCGCGGCGGGGCTGCGCGAGCGGGGCATCGCGCGCGGCGACACCGTCGCGCTGATGCTGCCGACCGGGCTCGACTTCCTGCGCTCGTTCTTCGGCATCCTGCTCGCTGCGCGCGGTGGCGGTGCCGATCTACCCGCCGCTGCGGCTCGACCGGCTCGAGGAGTACGCGGCGCGGCAGTCGGCGATCCTCGCGGACGCGCAGGTCGCGCTGCTCGTGACCGTCGCGCGCGCGCGGCCGGCCGCGGCGCTGCTGCGGCCGAGGGTGCCCACGCTGCGCGCCGTCGTGACCGCGGACGAGCTGGCTCAGCCCGGGGCGTCCTGTGCCGGGTCCGGACGGCGAGCCCGACGACCCCGCGTTCATCCAGTACACGTCGGGCAGCACCGGCCAGCCGAAGGGCGTGCTGCTTACGCACGACCAACCTGCTCGCGAACATCCGCGCGATCGCCCGCGGCCTCGAGCTGCGGCCCACGGACGTGCGGCGTCGAGCTGGCTGCCGCTCTACCACGACATGGGCCTGATCGGCGCGTGGCTCTTCTGCCTGCACCACGGCCTGCCCGCTCACGCTGCTGCCGCCGACTCGCGTTCCTCGCGCGGCCCGAGCGCTGGCTGTGGGCGATCCACGAGCGGCGGGCCACGCTCTCGGCCGCTCCCAACTTCGCCTACGAGCTGTGCGCGCGCCGCGTCGCCGACGAGGCGCTCGAGGGGCTCGACCTCGTCGCTCGTGGCGCGTCGCGCTCAACGGCGCGGAGCCCGTGAGCCCGGCGACGCTCGAGCGCTTCGCGCGCCGCTTCGCCCGCTGCGGCTTCCGGCCCGCGAGGCGATGATGCCGGTCTACGGCCTCGCCGAGAGCTCGGTCGCGCTGGCGTTCCCGCCGATCGGCCGCGGGCCGCGCGTCGACCGCGTGAGCCGCGAGCCGTTCGAGCGCGAGGCGCGCGCGCTGCCGGCCGCTGACGGGCGGCCAGCGGCGCTCGAGTTCGTCTCCGTCGGGCGCGCGCTGCCCGAGCACGAGGTGCGCCTCGTGGACGACGCGGGACGCGACGTCGACGAGCGCGTCGTGGGCGGGCTCGTGTTCCGGGGCCCGTCGACGACTGAGCGGCTACTACCGTCAGCCCGAGGCCACCGCGGCCATCACGCTCCCCGGCGGCTGGCTCGACAGCGGCGACCTCGCCTACCGTGCGGACGGCGAGCTCTTCGTCGCCGGCCGCGCGCAAGGACCTCATCATCAAGGCGCGGCCGCAACCTGGTGCCGCAGGAGATCGAGGAGGCCGCCGCCTCCGTCGAGGGCGTCCGGCGGGGCTGCGTGGTCGCCTTCGGCGTCGCCGAGCGCGTCGCTCGGCACCGAGGCGCTCGTCGTCGTGGCCGAGACCCGCGGCGACGGAAGCGGCCGAGCGCGAGCGCCTGGCGGCCGAGGTCGACCGAGCGCGTGGCCGCAGCGGTCGAGATCCCGCCCGACCGGGTGGTGCTCGTCGCTCCCGGAGCCGTGCCCAAGACCTCGAGCGGCAAGCTCCGGCGCGGCGACACGCGGGCGCGGTACCTGAAAGGCGCGCTCGGCGAGCGACCCCGCACGACGCTCCCACAGGCGCTCCGGCTTCTCCGCGCGGCGGGCGCCGAGCGCCTGCGGCCGCTGGCGGGGCGCGTCGGCCGCGGCCTCTACGCGCTCTGGCTGCTTCTCGCCGTTCCGGCGCTGCTGCTGCCGGCCTGGGCGCTCGTGGTGCTCGTGCCGAGCCGCTGCTTCGGCTTCGCGCTGGCGCGCGCCACGGCCCGGGCGGTCCTGCGCCTGTGTGGCTGCGGCGTCGAGGTGGTCGGGCTCGAGCAGCTGCCGCGCCAGGGGCCGCTCGTGCTCGCCTGCAACCACGCCTCGTACGCCGACGTGGTGGCGCTCCTCGCGCTGCTGCCGCCGGGTGTCCTCTTCGTCGCGAAGCGCGAGGTGCTCGCCTACCCCGTGATCGGCAGCTTCGTGCGCCGCTGCGGCCATCCCACGGTCGACCGCTCGGACGCGCTCCAGGGCCTCGCCGACGCCGACCAGGCGACGCGCGCGCTCGCCGCCGGCGCCCGCGTGCTCTTCTTCCCCGAGGGGACCTTCGTCGCCGCCACGGGCCTGCGGCCGTTCCGGCTCGGGGCGTTCGCGGCCGCCGCTCGCGCTCGAGCGCCGATCGTGCCGCTCGCGCTGCGGGGGACGCGCCGCGTGCTGCGCGGGGACCCGCGGCTGCCGCGGCCCGGGCGCATCGCGCTCTGGGTGGGCGAGCCGATCGCGCCGGGCGGATCCGACATGCCGGCGCTCGTGGCGCTGCGCGACGAGGTCGCCGACCGGGTCGCGGCTGCAGTGCGGCGAGCCGCGGCTCGACCTGGTCTCGGCCGGACCCGCGCGCGAGACGGCGTGAGCTCCGGCACCGACCTGCGGCTGGCGCCGGACGACGTCGCGCGCGCGCGCGAGCGTCGTCGCGAGACACCTTGCGCCGACGCCGCTCCGCCCGAGCCTCGCGGCTGCCGGCCGCGAGCTGCTGCTGAAGCTCGAGTGCTGGCAGCCGACGGGCTCGTTCAAGGTGCGGGGCGCCCTCAACCTGCTGGCCTCGCTCTCCGCGGCCGAGCGCGCGCGGGGAGTGGTCGCGGCCTCGGCGGGCAATCACGCCCTGGGCGTCGCGTTCGCGGCATCGCGGCTGCGGCGGCCTGCCCGCGACGCTCTTCGTCCCGAGGAGCGCCCCGCGCGCCAAGCTGGACAAGCTGCGTCGCTTCTCCGTCGAGGTGCGCGAGACCGGCGAGACCTACGACGACGCCGTGCTCGCCGCGCGCGCCTTCGAGCGGCAGACGGGGGCGGTCTTCGTCCACGCCTTCGACGACGTTCGCACCGCGGCGGGGCAGGGCACGCTCGCGTTCGAGCTCTTGGACGAGTGCCCGGCGCCGTCGTGCGTGCTGGTCCCGGTGGGCGGCGGCGGCCTCGCTGCGGGGATCGCCACCGTGCTCAAGCAGCGCGCGCCGCGGACGCGCGTCGTGGCCGTCCAGGCGTCCGCCTCGCCGGCGCTCGCGCGAGTCGCTCCGGCTCGGGCGCGCGCTCCTCGAGTATCCGGCCGCGCCGACGCTCGCGGACGGGCTGGCGGGCGGCATCGGCGAGATCGCGTACGCGCACCGCGACCTCTTCGACGACGTCGTGAACGTGACGGAGGACGAGATCGAGGCGGCCGTCGTGGCGCTGCTCGCGAGCGACCAGGTGGTGGCGGAGGCCTCGGGCGCCGTGGGGGTGGCGGCGCTGCGGGCCGGCAAGGTGGCGGCAGCGGGCGACGGTCCGGTCGTCGCGATCGTGACCGGAGGCAACATCGACGCGCGCGTGCTCGCGCGGCTCCTCGGGCACCTCGCCACGCCAACCCCGTCGACGTGAGGGTCGAGCGGCGGGCGGATCGCCGGATCGCGCTGGCGGCGGCCGTGGCGTCGGCCGTGCTCGGTCCGGCGCTCGGAGCGCTGGGGGCAGGATGGCCTGGTGCCGTCGCCGGGCTGGCGCTGGGCGGTGCGCTCGGCCTCGCCTCGTGGCGCGGCTTCCTGAGACGCACGCGGAGGCGGCGAGCGCTCCTGGCCGAGCCCTTCCCTGCGCAGTGGCGCGAGCTCCTGCTCGGCGCGTACGACCACTTCGAGCGGCTCGACGGCGCATGGCGACGGCACTTCGAGGACGACGTGCGGATCTTCCTGGCCGAGACCCGCATCACGGGAATCGACGTCGAGGTGGACGACGAGCTGCGGCTGCTGGTGGCCGCCTCGGCGGTCACGCTCAGCGTGGGATGGCCGGCGTACGAGTGGGACCAGCTGAGCGAGGTGCTGCTGTACCCCGACGACTTCGATCGCGACTACGAGGTCGGGGAAGCCGAGCTGAGCGGCCAGGCCCATCCCGAGGGGACCGTCATCCTGTCGGTGCCGTCGCTCGAGGAGAGCTTCGAGTACCCGGACGACTCCTACCACGTCGGGCTCCACGAGTTCGCGCACCTCCTCGACCTCGAGCAGGCGCACTTCGGCGGGATCCCGGCGGGCCTCGCCGGCAAGGCGGCCCGCGAGTGGACGGAGGTCGCCCTGCGCGAGATGGAACGCCTGAGCCGGGAGGAGCAGCGATCCGAGGGTCGACGCAGGCGGCGGCCCGAGCGCCTGTCAGCCTTCGATCCCTACGGCGCCTCGGACCCGGTCGAGTTCCTGGCGGTGGCGGTCGAGGCGTTCTTCGAGGTGCCGCAGCGCGTGAGGCGGCAGCACGCCGAGGTCTATCGGCTGCTCTCCGAGTACTTCGGCCAGGACCCGGCGGCCTGGGACGACGCCAGGGGACTGAAGGAATAGAGCGTACGGCCAGTGGCTCCTCAATGACCGCCTTCGGAGGGGACAGGGCGGCGCCTGGCTCTCCAATCACCATCTTCGTAGGGGGCAGAACGGCGCCCGGCTCTCCAATGGCCATCCTTGTAGGAGGGAGAGCGGCCAGGCCTGCTGGCTCCTTTCTTGATCTGGGGGGATTCCATCCCCCCAGGCCCCCCTGGGTTGCACGTCGCCTCGACTACTGCGGTTTGGTCAGGGCACCCGCGATGAACTTCGCGACGTCCTGCTTGAGGCGGGCGAGCTCGCCTTCGTGGATGTACATCATGTGGCCGGCCTCGTACTGGCCGGTGCTGATCCGCGCGCGCGCCTCGGCGTCGAGGCCCATGTGCGCGAGCGTGTACTGCGTCGCGAAGTACGGCGTCGCGAGGTCGTAGAAGCCGCTCGCGACGTAGAGCCGCATGTCGGGGTTCTTGGCGAAGGCGCTGCGCAGCGCGTCGGAGGTGTCGGCGAATCCGTTGGCCGAGGCGAAGTCCCACGGCGTCCCGATGCCGCCGCCCAGGATGTGGTAGACGGCGTCGGTCTTGTACCCGAGCGCGCGGCGCACGTAGTCGTTGAAGGTGGCCGTGTAGGGCGGGCGGATCGCGGCCATGGACGGGTCGAACTCGGGCCGCTCCGCGACGCCGCTGCCGTCCGTGCCGCGGAAGCGCGTGTCGAGCCGGCCGACGCTGCGGCCCTCGCGACGCAGGAGCTCCTTGCAGAAGCGCTGGATCTCGATGCGCAGGTCGGACTCGTCGACGTAGCTCTCCTGTAGGCCCGTGTAGCGCGCGAGCCGCTTCACCGTCTCCTCGCGCTCCGCCGCGCTCATGCGGTCGCCCTTCTGGAGCGCGTTCGGGTAGTCGGTGGCCGCGAACGCCTCGACCTCGCGCAGGAACTCGGCGAGCGGCTTCGCCTGCAGCTCGGGCGGCAGCTTCTTGTGGTACCACGCGGTCGCCGCGTAGGTCGGCAGGAACAGCGGATAGGGCAGGTCGTTGCCGATCGAGAAGCGCGCGGTCTGGAAGTTGAGGATCGACGACACCAGCACGATGCCGTTGAACGCGATCCCCTTCTCGACCAGGTAGCCCGACAGGCCCGCCGCGCGCGTCGTGCCGTAGCTCTCGCCGACCAGGAAGAGCGGCGACGCCCAGCGCTCGTAGCGCGTCAGGTAGAGCCGGATGAACTCCCCCACCGACTCGATGTCGCCCTGGACGCTCCAGTACTTGCGGCCCTGCTCCGGCTTGACGGGGCGGCTGTAGCCCGTGCCGACGGGGTCGATGAACACGAGGTCGGTGTCGTCGAGCCAGGTGAAGTCGTTGTCGACCAGCCGATAGGGCGGCTGCGGCATCGCGCCGTCCGCGCGCATCTTCACGCGCTTCGGACCGAGGGCACCCAGGTGCAGCCAGACCGAGGACGAGCCGGGGCCGCCGTTGAACGAGAACATCAGCGGCCGCGCCTCGGGCCCGCCACTGCGCTCGAGCGTGTAGGCCATGAAGAAGACGCGCGCCTCCACCTCGCCCGTGTCGCTCTTCAGCGGCATGAAGCCCGTGGTCACGCTGTAGCGCAGCACGCGCCCGCCCGCGAGGCGCAGCTCGTGGCGGGTGACGACGGGCGCCTCCTCCTTCTCCGCCTTGCCGTCCGCCTTCTCGGCCGGCTTCTCCGCGCCCTTCTCCGAGCCCTTCTCCGCCGGCTTCTCGGCCGCTCGCTCGCTGCGCTGGGGGGCGGCGCGCGGCGCAGCCTCCTCCGGGTTGCTTCTCGGCTCCTGGAGCGGGGCGAGCAGCAGGAGCGGCAGCGTGAGCGCGAGCATCGCGGGAACCTCCGGATGGATGGTGACGGAGCGCGAGTCTACACTAGGCACCGGATGCGCCTCGACCTGCTGCTGATCCAAAGGCACCCCGAGCTGTCGCGCCGCAAGGCGCGCGACGTGATCGAGAAGGGCCAGGTGAACGTCGGCGGCGAGCGCGTGCGCGAGCCGGGACGCGACGTCGACGAGGCGGTCGCCGTGTCGTTCGACCCCAATCGCAAGGCGCTGCCGAAGGCGCGCTCCACGCTGCCCGTGCTCTACCAGGACGAGCACGTGCTCGTCCTCGACAAGCCGGCCGGGCTGCTGAGCGTCCCTACCGGGCCGGGCCTCGACGAGGACACGGCTCTCGCGCGCGCGAAGGACTACGCACGACGCCTGGACCCTCGCGCGGGCTTCGCCGAGCGCGTCCACCGGCTCGACCGCGACACCACCGGCGCTATCGCCTTCGCGCTCTCGCGCGAGGCGCGTGCCGTCCTGATCGAGGCGTTCCGCGCCCACAGCATCGAGCGCAGCTATCTGGCGCTCGTCGCGGGCCAGCCGCAGGCCGAGCAGGGGACGATCGACGCGCCGCTGCGCGAGGAGTGGGCGTCAGGCCGCAGGGGCGTGGCGCGGCCCGGGGAGGCGGCGCGCGCGGCGCGCACTCATTGGCGCGTGCGCGAGCGGCTGCCGCGGGCCGCGCTCCTCGAGGTGCGCCTCGAGACGGGACGTCAGCACCAGGTCCGCGCGCACCTCGCCCACGCGGGACTTCCGATCCTGGGCGATCCCGTGTACGGGCCGCCCGCGGGCGGCCGGCCGCTCGCGCGGCGTCCGATGCTGCACGCCGCGCGGCTCGCGTTCGCCCACCCGATCACGGGAGTCCGCGTCGAGGCGACGAGCCCGCCCCCGCCCGACTTCGAGAGCCTGCTGAAGGCCTTCCGTAAAGGCAAGCTCGAAACCCACGCGAAGCCACCCGGCGGTGCTCGAGCAAGCGAGGCGCCTCGCCTCGGGCGCGCTCGAGGCCGCGGAGCCCTTCGCCTCGGGGCAGCTCGAGCGGGCGGAGCTGGAGCGCAACGTCGCGGGGGAGCTCGAGGGGGCGGAGCCCCCTCGTCTCAAAGAAGGAGGCCGAAAACCTGACCGCTCGCCCCTCTCCGAAGGTCGCTATTGGAGAGTCGACAGGCTAAAGACCGACGAGCCGGTGGCAATTGCGGCAGGCCCGCGACCCGACACCTCACCCGTCGATCGCCGCGCCGCGTCTTGTGGTTGAGTCTCTCGCGGACTACGACAGGACCGACAGGATCTCGAGCAACCCCATCGGCGAGTCCTCGAAGTGGACGCCGACCTGGAACGAGAGGCCCTCGAGCCGCGCCCACATCGCGGTTCCGGGCACCTCGACCGAGGGCGTCCTCGTCCCGTCCTGGATCGGCGCTTCGAAGACGACGGCGACGTCGGCGCCGCGCGGGATGTCCTCGCCGACACGGAGACGGCAGCCGTAGGGCGAGAGGTCCATCGCCGTCGCGGGACGCCAGTCACCCTCCGCACGGTAGCGGACGGTGAGCAGGCACGCCTTGCGCGCCGTAATGCGCCGGTTGCTGCGGCTCACGACTGCAGGTTCACCCATGCTTCTCTTCTTGAAGTGGAACGCGGCCCAGAATCCGGAGGGATGGCGGAGTATAGCGCCGCGCCGAAAAGGAATCAATTCCTGTGCTATCCTGACCCGCCGGATGTCAACACGATCGCGCTTCCTGCTCCTCCTGCTGACCCTCACGAGTGCCGCCTGCGGCAGCGGAGGACCCGGCGGGCCCGACTCTCCCGGCACCCCGCCTCCCGCGCCGGGCTCGCCCGTGAGCGGCTACCTGTTCTACGACGAGAACGGCAGCGGCACGGCGGACGCGAACGAGGTGGTGCGCCTGCCGAGCGTCGGCGTCGCGATCGGCGGCCAGAACGCCACGACCGCAGCGGGCGGCCGCTACTCGATCCCGAGCGTGCCGAACGGTGCCCAGACCGGCCAGGCGCGCCCGGACACGCTGCCCGCGTACTTCACGGCCACACCGATCAACCTCACGGTCCCCGCCACGGGCGACGTCGCGGTCCCCGCGCGCCTCGTGCTGGGCTCGGGAAAGCGCCCGAACGTGTACCTCGCTTTCGGCGACAGCATCACCGATGGCGAGGGCTCGAGCGGCGGCGGCTATCTCGGCTACCTCGAGTCGCAGCTGAAGGGCTTCTGGGGCAAGGCCGACGTGGTGAACGACGGCGACCCCGGCACCCGCAGCAACGCCGGCCGCTCGCGGCTCCCCGGCCACCTCGCAGAGATCCGCCCCGCGTACGTGCTCATCCTGTACGGCACGAACGACTGGAACGAGGCGGCCTGCCGCAACGACTTCCCCTGCTACACGATCGACTCGCTGCGCTCGATGATCCAGGACGCGAAGAGCGCCGGCTCCTGGCCGATCGTGGCGACGATCCCGCCGGTGAACCCGCAGTACGTGGATCGCTCGCCGACGGAGCGCAACGCCTGGGTGAAGAGCATGAACGACCTCGTTCGCTCGATGGCCGCGACCGAGAGGACGCCGGTCGCCGACGTGTACGCCGACTTCATGAAGCAGCCCAGCCTGCCGCCGCTCTACTCGGATGACAAGCACCCGAACGACTCGGGCTACCTGATCATCGCGCAGTCGTTCTTCCGCGCGATCACCCGGCCCCTCGCGGGCTCCTCGACCACCGCCGAGGACGCGGTACCCGTCCTCTTCGCGCTGCCGCGCCGGCATCCGTGAGCGCGAAGTCGCGCGCCGAGGCCGAGGCGCTGCTGTTCGAGTTCACGCGAGGGGACGCGCTCCGCAAGCACGGCCGCGGCGTCGAGCAGGCGATGCGGGCGTATGCGGCCTGGTTCGGCATCCAGGACCCGGCCGAGGTCGAGACCTGGGGCGTCGTCGGCCTGCTGCACGACTTCGACTACGAGCAGAACCCGACAGCCGAGATGCACCTGCACACGGGCTCGCGCGTGCTGCGCGAGCGCGGCTGGCCGGAGGAGATCGTGCTCGCGATCGCCTCGCACGGCGACTACATGGGCGTGCCGCGCGACACGCCGCTCAGGAAGGCGCTCTACGCCTGCGACGAGCTCGTCGGGTTCATCGGCGCCTGCGTCAAGGTGCGGCCCACGAAGAAGCTCGCCGACCTGCCGGTCGCGTCGGTGACGAAGAAGCTCAAGGACAAGGCCTTCGCCCGCTCGGTTGACCGCGCCTGCGTCTACGGCGGCGCGGAGGGCATCGGGCGTCCGCTCGAGGAGCACATCGCCTTCGTGATCGAGGCGCTCAAGCCGATCGCCGACGAGATCGGCCTCTAGCCGTCGCGCGGGCCGCGCGGCGGCGCGGCCATCCCCGCCCCGAAAACCAGCACCAGGCTCGAGACGTAGGCCCAGAGCACGAGCGCGACCGCGAACGCGAGCGGTCCGTAGAACGTCTGTAGGTGCATGCGGGCGAGCTGGAGCACGAAGACGTACTTCGAGGCCTCCCACGCAACCGCCGCCCAGAGCGCGCCGCGGGCCGCGACGCCGAGCTCGACGCGCGCGCTCGGCGCCAGGCGGTACACGAGCGTGAAGAGCGCCCAGCCCAGCCCCAGCGCCGCCAGCTTCGCCACCCAGGACGCGACCCGCGCGAGCGGGGCCGCCAGCTGCTGGTCGAACGGGCTCGCGTGGGCGAGGCTGCGCCCGAAGAGGGTGAGCGAGAGCGACAAGAGCGCGAGCGCCGCCGCGCCCGCCGTGAGCAGGAACGCCAGCAGCCGGCTCTGCCAGAAGCTGCGCTCGGCACGCGCTCCGAAGACCAGGTTCAGCACGCGCTCGACCGGGATGAAGATGCCCGACGAGCCCCAGACGATGAGCCCGAGCGACAAGAGCTCGAAGCCCCGCGCGAGCTTGGTCATCTGCCGCAGCGAGCTCGCGAAGGCGTCGCCGCCCACGGGGACGAGCTCCGCGAGCAGCTGGCGCAGCGCGTTGGCGGCGCCACTGCCCGGGGCGAGGCGCTCGGCCGCCGCCACCACGACCAGCAGCAGCGGGAACAGGCACAGCAGGAAGTTGAAGGCGATCGCGTTGTTGAGCACCGTGACGTCGCGCGACAGCAGCAGCGAGACGGTGCGCTTCAGCCGGTCCAGCAGCCCGTATCCCGCGCTGCGGCGGCGCCTACCGCGCGGCAAGCCGGCTCCCGCTGCGTCCGCCCGCGCTTTCTGCCATCCGTTGCGGGGCCGGATTCTACACGAGGGGCGCCGCGCGAGTGCTAGACTGCCGCTCCCGTGAGCGCCCTGCCCGAGATCCGCGCCGCGCGCGACCGCTCCGACTACGACGCCTGCGTCGCGCTGCAGCGCGAGGTCTGGGGCCTGAGCGACCTCGAGATCACCTCGGCGATCCAGCTCATCGCCACCGTGCACGCGGGCGGCGTGCTGCTCGTGGCCAACGCGCCGGGAGCCGGCGTCGTGGGCTTCAGCTACGCCTTCGCGGGCTTCGGCTCCGGCGAGCCGCTCTTGCACTCCGACATGCTCGCGGTGCGCCCCGCCTGGCGCAGCAAGGGGCTCGGGCTGCGTCTCAAGTGGGCGCAGCGCGAGACGGCCCTGGGCCTCGGCCTGCGCCTCGTCACCTGGACCTTCGACCCGATGCGCGCGAAGAACGCGCGGCTGAACCTGCGCCGGCTGGGAGCGATCGTGCGCGAGCACCTGCCCGACTTCTACGGCCGCACGAGCTCGGCGCTGCACCACGGCCTCGCCACCGACCGCCTGCTCGCACGCTGGGAGCTCGACAGCCCGCGCGTGAAGCGCCTCGCGGCGCCCCGGCCTCCCGCCGTCGCGAGAGCGAAGGAGCGCGGCGCGCGGATCAACGAGGTGCGCCTGCAGGACGGCCTTCCGATCAGCTCCGACCCGCGCCTCGAGCTCGACGGCGAGCGGCTGCTGCTCCAGATCCCGTCCGACTGGGATGCGGTCTGCCGCGGGGACCTCGCCCTCGCGAAGGAGTGGCAGGCGATCGTGCGGCGCTCGTTCGCGGCCTGCTTCGCACGCGGCTACGTCGCGGTGGACCTCGACGCTGGGGCCGAGGGCGCCGTCTGCTACGTGCTCGAGCGCCTCACTCGCCGCCCGTCGCGACCGGCCGCTCCGGATCGGAGGACCACTCGCTCCAGGACCCGGCGTAAAGGCTCCCGCGCAGCCCCGCGAGGTGCAGCGCCAGGAGGTCGTGGCAGGCGGTGACGCCCGAGCCGCAATAGACGATGGGGTCGTCGCGCTCCGCCCCGAGCTCGCGGTAGCGGGCCCGCAGCTCCCCCGCCGGACGGAACGAGGGCGTCTTGCCGGCGGTCAGGTTCTCCATCCACGGCGCGTTGCGCGCCCCCGGGATGTGTCCGGCGCGCGGATCGACGGGCTCGCTCTCGCCCTTGAAGCGCTCCGCGGCGCGCGCGTCGAGCACGAGCCCCGACGCGTGGTCGCGGACCATCTCGGCCTTCGAGACCACGAAGCCGGGGCGGAGCCGACCCTCGAAGCGCACCGGCTCGACGCGAGGCTCCTCGGTCGTGAGCGGCCGGCCCTCCGCCGTCCACTTCGCGAGGCCGCCGTCGAGAACCGCGACGGCGTCGTGGCCGTGCGCGCGCAGCAGGTACCAGAGCCGCGCCGCGGATCCGCCCGCGTTGTCGTCGTAGGCGACGACGCGCACGCCGGGGCCGATGCCGGCCGCGCCCATTACGCGCGCGACCTGCTCCTCGCTCGGCCAGGGATGGCGGCCGAGCGCCAGGCCGCGTCCGCCCCCGGGCGCCGACAGGTCCTCGTCCATGTCGAGGAAGACGGCGCTCGGGATGTGCCCGGCCCGGTAGGCGTCGCGACCGCGTCGCGACGGGTCGAGGTAGAAGCGCGTGTCGACCACGCGCAGCGACGGTACGGGCGCGGACGCGCTCGCTGACAGGACCTCGCGGGCGAGCGTCTCGGTGTCGACGAGCGCGTCCACGAAGCAGACGCCTACTGCTTCATCTGCGTCATCGGGTGCGGGACCTTCTTGTAGCCCTTGGCGATCGACGCGAGGTCGAACGCCGAGGCGGGGATCGGCCCCTTCTTGATCTCGGTCGCCTCGCGCGAGGTCTCCTGGCTGTGGCCCATCATCTTGAACGACGTCGCCTCGGCGATCGTGATGCCCTCGATCTTCTTCATCTCGTCGGCGACCTTGGACATGCCCTTGAACATCGGGTTGTTGGCCATCGCGCCGGCCGAGCTCGCAAACGAGGTGAACTTGCGGTAGTCCACGTTCGGCGCCGGGAACTGGAGCGCGGTCGTGGCGCAGAGTTTGGTGGTCAGCGTCTCGCCCATCGCGATCGTGTAGTCCTGGCAGCTGTAGCCCGCCACCTGGCGCGTGCCGCCCTTGGTGACCGTGACGGCGCCCGCCCCGCCGCCCATCATGGCCTGCATCTTCTCCTTCATCGCCGGCGGCATGTTGGCCATCTGCTGCTCCATCTGCTTGCTGGCGGCCTCCATCTTGGCCGCGGCGGCCTTCATCGCGGCCTCCATCTCGTCGAGCGTGATCTCCGAGTACTCCTTCTTCTTGTGGTCGATCGACGTGATCTTGCCGGGGCCGTACTCCATGATCATCTCGTGCTCGGCGTCGCCGGTGCGCATCTTCTCGCTCGAGAAGTAGCTCGTCGAGGTCGAGGCGCCGCTCTTGCTCGTGGACTTGAAGACGAGCGTGAGGTCCTCGCCGCCCGCGCGGGGCACGGACGCGGCGGCGAGGGCAAGGGCGCAGGCAGCGGCGAGCGGCAGTCGCGTTCTCGTCATCGGCTCGATAACCTCCTGGCGGGCGCGTCGGTCGAGCGCGCCCACGGAGGGTATACTCGCACGAACGACCGCTCGCGTGCGGCCGCCCACGACCGCGGAGGCGGTCAAGCCTTGCCCAAGCCGGAGCGCCAGCTGCTCGTCTGCGTCAATACGCGGCCGCCCGGAAACCCGAAAGGCTCGTGCGGCGAAAAGGGCAGCCAGGAGCTGTTCGAGCGCTTGAAGGAGCTGTTGAAGGAGCGCGGGCTGGACGGGCGCGTGATGGTCAACCGCACCTACTGCCTGAAACACTGCAGCCGGGGCCCGACCGTGGCCGTGCAGCCCGACAACGCCTGGTACGCGGGCGTCACCGCCTCTGACCTCGCCGAGATCTGCGACGTCCACGGCGCGGGCGGCCCGCCGATCGATCGCCTCGCGATGCCGGACATCCCGTGGGAATAGTCAGCGGGGGGCGCGGGGGGTGCTCAAACCCCCCGAAAGCCCGTCCCAGAGAGTCCGTAAGCTCCGTTGTTGTTTCCTCGTTCCTCGTTGCTCCTAGCGTCTCCGCTTCTTCTGTGGTCGCGTCCTCCGCTTGTAGGCGACGTTGAGCTCGCTCACGAACCGCCGCAGCGGGATCTGCGCGTCCTTCAGGAACTGCCCGACCTCGCGCGCGAGCTCGAGCAGGACCACCGGGTCGTCGACGGGCTCGCGGTGGATCACGGTGCGACGGTTGAGACGTCCCTCGCGGATCAGCTGCCGCACCAGGCTGACGCGTGCCGGGCTCCAGAGCCTGTAGCCGTTGCGGTTGCGCGGCGGCTCGGGCACCTTCTTCTGATACAGCCAGTTGAGGAGCGTCTGCTTGCTGACGTTGAGCTCGCGCGCCACCTCGAGCGTCGTCAGGTACCTCATGCGCCGCGATTCTCTTAGCACCTGCGGCGGCCGTCAACGTTGGGGCTAGAATCCGGGCTCGCCCGAGCGCCATGGAGAAGATGAGCGTCGAAGTCGTGCGCCGCCCCGAAGCGCGCCGAGCCTCGCGCGCGTGGCCGCTGCTGCTCCTCGCGCTGGCTCTGGGCGTGCTCGGCGCGGCCGCCTGGGCGCGCGGCTTCCCTGCTTTCGTCGCCTGGCAGCTCGCGCGCATCCACCCGCACGGGCAGGGCGGCCGCTCCGGCAGCCGGGTGTGGAGCTCGGAGCCCGCTGTCGTGGCCAGATGGCTCGAGCACCATGGCACGCCGGTGCCGCCGCTGCCGGCGCGCGCCGGCTCGGCCGGCCTCGTGGGCGCACACTACTGCGCGCTCCTCGACCGCGTCGCGGCCCACGTGGTCTACCAGGGCGACGACGGCACTCCGGCAAGCGTCTCGATCTTCGTTCTGCACGGCCCGCTCCGCGCGGCGAGCGGCTGGTCCGCGCGCGTCCGCGGGCTGGAGGTGGCCTTCGTCCCGGCCGCGGGACGCGTACTCGCGATCGTCGGCGAGCGCTCCGAAGACGTCCGCGCCGCTCTGCGCCAGCTCGCGACGAGCGTCGCCGAGGTTGACCCTCCACGGCCCAAGCTGCTAACTTAGTAGTTACCCGGATGGGGCTGTAGCGCAGTTGGGAGCGCGCGTGAATGGCATTCACGAGGTCGCCGGTTCGATCCCGGCCAGCTCCACCAACTCCAGCAACAAGTTAGCGGCACACCCTCGAAGACGCTGGCTCTCTGTGTCTACGGCGTGTCTATTCCTGGCAATTCGAACTCCTGCCGCCAGCCAGCGAAACACGGCCGGAGACCGATCACGCTGTGCGCCGCGGCCCGCACGTTCGCCTCTCTCCTTCCATCCTTGCCCGAAGACGAGGGGTCCTTACCGAGGCGCGTTCACGACGACGTAGGTCGTCGTCGTCCCCACGAACTGAGGCTGGTACCAGGTGCTCCCGCACTGCGAATACGTGAGGCCGTTGACGATGACCGTCGAGCAGGAGGGCGGGATCGAATGGACGATCGAGCCCACGACCGCCGCCGTCACCTTGGCCGTCGCCGTGACCGCCGCCGCTGTCGCCACCGGGTGGTAACAACAGCCGTAGCCGCCGTAGTAGCCCCCGTGGACGTTCACGTTCACGTCGCGGTCGACGTTCACGTTCCGATTGACGTTGACGTTCGCGTTGCGGTTCACGTTGACGTTGCGGTTGACGCTGGTGTTCGCGCTGCCCCGCACCCTGCGACCCGCGAGCGCGGTGCCGTCGCATAGCAGGACGGTGGCGATCGAGGCAAGCAGTCGGCTGGTCGTCGTCCTCATCGTGGACTCCCAACTTCTGGACGCCGGAGGCGGCGCTGACTTCGGCGAGCACGATCCGCTTGGCGTCGCTGGGCGGGTCGAAGGTGAACTCCGCGTCGTTGAAGGACGGTGTCACGTTCCAGGCGTAGGCCGCGGAGTGCTGCGGCCGAGCCTCGTCGGTCAGGGTCGTGGAGCAGGGAAATGTGATAATCTGATTTTGTGACTACCCTTGTGTCGGCCACCGAGGCGGTCAGGACCTTCTCGGACCTCTTGAACCGGATTCGCTACCGCGGCGAGGAGTTCGTCGTCGAGCGGGCCGGCGAAGCGATTTGCCGCATGACTCCGGCCGCGCCGGTGAAGGCTCTGACCTTGCGGGATCTGGCCTCCTTGCTGCGCGAAATCCCCAAGCCAGACGCCGGCTACGCCTCCGACGTCCGAAAGGCATCCCGGAGGCAGGGGCGCCGGCCGCGATCGCCGTGGGGACGCTGATCGATTCGTCGGTCCTGATCGCCGCGGAGCGCCTGATCCTCGATCTCGACGCCGCCTTGGGCATGCACGCCCAGGAGCCCGTGGGCATTGCCACGATCACTGCCTCTGAACTCCTGCACGGTGTCCACCGCGCGGCAACCAACGCGCAAAGGCGGCGCCGGGAAGCGTTCGTCGAACGGCTCCTCGCCGTGCTCCCCGTCTTCCCTTTCGATCTCGGCGCGGCACGGATTCATGCATCACTTTGGGCACGCCTCGCCTCGAAGGGGGCAACCATTGGATCGCATGATCTCCTGATCGGTGCCACGGCGATTGCGCAGGGCTATCGCGTGGCCACCCGCGACCGGCGCAGCTTCGCGAGGATCCCGGGCTTGGAAGTCGTCGTCCTCTGAAGAAGGGGCCGGCGCCCAGCAAACGAGCGCAAGAATGGGGCAGCCGGAAGCCCAAGAGAATGGCATTCACGAGGTCATGGGTTCGATCCCCATCAGCTCCACCAACTCCAGCAACAACTTAGCCGGACACCTCAACCGCATCGGCGGTGTACGCGTTCGGTTCTGAACCGAGCGGTGGGGGGCGCCTAGATCCGCAAGGCCCCGCGAGGTGGTCGACGAGGACCGGCGGCAAGCCCGTGGATTGCGTCGCGTTGTTGACGACGAAGAGCCCTGTGAACAGAAGAAGCTCCCAATCCACGAGCCCCAGCGTTTTGCGCGAGTGCATCCGTCGGCTCGTCAACAGCACACCGGGTCCCGTTGGGGTCGCCACGTCACGTGGCTAACGGGTGATGAGGAAGACGACTACAAGCGCACCGGCGGCGGCGAGATTCAGCCCGTCAACCATGGGCAGACCACATGAACGCGCCATTCACGGTCAGTTCAGTCCCTGCGAGCGATAATAGCCGTGATGGTGAACGCACACATCGATTTCGGCTATCCCTGGTGGCTCAGTTACGGGCACGTCGTGGTCTTCGTCCCCGCCCTCGCGCTCCTGCTGCTGGCGCTCGCCCGGAGATGGGGCAGGGGAGCCATCGTCCTGTTCGCCGTTCTGGTTCTCTGGTCCGGCGTCTCGCTCTTCATGAGCAGGTTCCTTCTCAACATCAACAGCGTTCCTCCGCTGCCCACCGCCAATTTCTTCCGGGAAGGCAAAGGCCGCGTTCTCGATATCGGCGCCGGAACTGGCCGCTCCTCCATCATGGTCCTGGCCGCGCGCCCCCAGGCCACCCTGGTCGCTTCCGATCTCTTCGGCCAGTCCTTCGAGGAGCACTTCGGCCGCGGCCAGAGCCCAAAGGAGCGCCTGCTCGCCAACCTGAAACTCGCCGGCGTGGACAACCGCGCCGCCATCGAGACGGCCGACATGCGCCAGCTTCCCTTCCCCTCGGCCTCTTTCGACGCCGTTGTCAGCGCCTATGCCGTCGATCACGTCAATCGCGAGGGCTCGGCCAAGGCGCTCGCCGAAGCCTTTCGCGTCGTCAAGCCCGGCGGAGACTTGCTGCTCATTCTGATTTCCAATGACCGCTGGGCCAAGTTCGCCTACGGCCCCATGCTCGCGCACGGCGGCGCCCGCGGCCCCGCCTGGTGGACGGCGCGTCTCCAGGAAGCCGGTTTTCAGGTCTTGGAACAGGGAACGCAGCCCGTCACGCTCTACCTGCTCGCGCACCGGCCGCTATGAGTTCACGCCGGTCTTGAACAGGGGCGTTGCTCAGCCTGGAGACGACAACCATGGCATTCACGAGGTCACGGGCTCGATCCCCGTCAGCTCCACCAACTCCAGCAAGAACTTAGCGAGATGGCCCTGAGACGCAGGCCGTGTCGTGTCGGTCAGATTGACCTCACCGATGTTGAACGCGCCGATGACGGAGAAGGTGCGGCTCATCTCGGCCAGCTCGTAGTACTCCGGCACCGAAAGCGGGCTCTGCCCGCCCCCCTGGCGATCGAAGCGCGTCGTCACGAACCGCAGCTGCTCAGGCGTGGATACCCAAGGGGCTGCAGGATCGCGGCATTGACCACCGAGAACATGGCGGTATTGGCTCCGATCCCAAGGGCCAGCGTCAGGACTGCGACGGCCGTGGAATCCAGGAGCCCTGCGGAGGCCGCGGAGTGCATACCGGAGGTCCTGCCCGAGCTCGTCGAGCCAGCGGCGTGTCCAGACGTCCCGCACGTCTTCCTCCGTGCGCATCACGTTGCCGAACGCCCGGCGTGCGGCATGGCGCGCATCCGCCTCGGCGAGGCCATCCGCCACGCGCTCCTCGGCCTCCATCTCCAGGTGCGTTTCGATCTCGCGCTTCAGCTCGTTGAGCATAACAGGCTGACCCATCGGCAGACGGCGCGCGGCTGACGTCCGGACGATGGGCAGCGCGGGAGAAGGACGGCTCAGCGTACACTGCCGCGCAGCATGAGCGTGGTCGACCGCTAGATGGCGCAGGCGCAGGCGACGGCCGCGCTCCGGTCGCGTCCGCTTGGAGCGGCGCGCTGGGACCGCTCGTTCTACTCCGCCATGTCGCTCGTGATCGCCGCGGTCGTGGTCTACGGCTTCAGCTTCACGATCGACCAGAACCTGCTGCATCCCTCGTCGCCGCGGCCGGCGATCCTCTACGTCCACGCCGCGCTCTTCAGCGGCTGGCTCGCATTCTTCGCCGTTCAGACCGCCCTCGTGCGAACACGCAACGTCAGGCTCCATCGCCGCCTCGGCTGGTTCGGGCTGGCGATGGGACTCGCGATCCCGATCGTCGGCGTGGCGACGGCGATCGCGATGGGGAGATTCCGGCTGAGGGAAGGGAACGTGGAGGCGGTCGGGTCGCTGATCGTTCCGCTCTGGGACATGGTCGCCTTCACCTCGGCGTTCGCGCTCGCGTTCGCCTGGCGGAGGCGGCCGGAGCTCCACCGCCGTCTCATGCTGATCGCGAGCTGCGCGCTGACCGCGGCGGCCTTCGGGCGCTTCCCGAACCCCGTGTTTGCCGACAACTGGTTCTATGCGGGCGTCGACGGCCTGGTCCTGCTCGGCGCGGCGCGCGATCTCGTCGCGACGAGGCGCGTGCATCCCATCTATCTGTACGCGCTGCCGCTCTTGATCCTCGGGCAGACGGCCGCGATGTCGCCGCGCGTGCGCAGCTCGCCGGCGTGGCAGAGCGTCGCGGGAGCGCTGCTTCGCGACTAGGAGCCCGCGGGTATCATGGGCCTCCATGCGCCCACTCGGAGGTCTTCCTGCTGCGTGCGCCTTGCTCCTGCTGTCGGCCGCGCGGCTTTGGGCTCAGCCGGCGAACCCGTTCCAGATGAGCGCGGAGGAGCGCGCGCGGCTCGACCAGCTCACGCGCGAAGACCACGCCGACATGCTGAGGCAGGTCGGCATCACCAGGCTCCGCCCCGGACCGAACGGACACGCGGCGCCCGGCGAGGAGAACGCGGCGAACTACGATCCCGCCAGCGCGAACCCCTATCCCGACTGGCCGGACGTGTTGACGCTGAAGGACGGCCGCAAGGTCACGAGCGCCGAGCTGTGGTGGCAGAAGCGGCGGCCGGAGATCGCCGAGGACTTCGAGCGCGAGGTCGTCGGCCGCGTGCCGCAGGGCGTGCCGCGCGTCGCGTGGACGGTGGCCGAGACCGTGAGCACGCGTGTGGGTGGCCAGCCGGTCGTGGCCCGGCGCGTGGTCGGCCACGTCGACAACTCCGCCCTCCCGGCGATCGGCGTGGACATCAAGCTGGCGGTGGTCGTCCCGACTCACGCACCGGGACCGGTCCCGGTGCTGATGATGTTCGGCTGGGGCAACATGCCCGACGAGCCGCTGCCGCGATTCCCGGGCCTGGCGGAGCCCGCGGCCCCGCCGTCGACCGAGCAGCTCATAGCCGCGGGCTGGGGCTACGTGTCCATCGCCACCACCAGCATTCAAGCCGACAACGGCGCGGGTCTCACCTCCGGGATCATCGGCCTCACGAACAAAGGAGGGCGCCGCACTCCCGAGCAGTGGGGATCGCTGCGCGCCTGGGCCTGGGGCGCGGCGCGCGCGCTCGACTACCTCGAGACGCTCCCCGCCGTCGACGCGAAGCGAGTCGGGATCGAAGGCGTGTCGCGCTACGGCAAGGCGGCGCTCGTGACGATGGCCTTCGACCGGCGCTTCGCGGTCGTGCTCGTCGGCTCCTCCGGCGAGGGCGGCGCCAAGCCGCACCGCCGCAACTTCGGCGAAGCCGTCGAGAATCTCACCGGCTCCGGCGAGTACCACTGGATGGCGGGGAACTTCCTGAAGTACGGCGCCGCCCTGGCCGCGTTCGGCACCCGGAACGCAGGCGACCTCCCGGTCGACGCGCACGAGCTCATCGCCCTCTGCGCTCCGCGCCCGACCTTCATCAGCTACGGCGTGCCGGAGAAAGGCGACGCGAACTGGCTGGACCAGCAGGGCAGCTTCATGGCGACGGTCGCGGCCGGCGCGGTCTATCGTCTGCTCGGGACGAAGGACCTCGGCGTGACCGAGGACTATCGGGTGGCACGGCTGCCGCCCGTCAACACGGGCCTGCTCGACGGTGCCCTCGCCTGGCGCCAGCACGACGGCGGACACGAGGACCGCTCGAACATGAGCTACTTCATCGCCTGGGCGAACGCACTGCTGCACCACTCGCCGCCTGCCACTCCCGCGGACGAGCCGCGCCTGCGCGCCGACCGCAACTCGCACGTCGCCCACCAGCAGCTGGTCGCCAAGGCGAAGGGCGGCGGCATCGACGTCTACCTCCTCGGCGACTCGATCACGCGCCGCTGGGGTGCCCTCGACTATCCGGACTTCCTGGCCCACTGGACGAAGACGTTCCACGGCTGGAACGCCGCGGACTTCGGCTGGGGCGGCGACCGCACGGAGAACATCCTTTGGCGGCTCGAGAACGGCGAGCTCGACGGCGTGAATCCGAAGGTCATCGTGCTGCTCGCCGGCACCAACAACGTCGGCAAGGAGCCCGGCGACGACGCCAGGATCGCGGACGTCACGCGCGGCCTGCAGGCGATCGTCGACGCGTGCCGCAAGAAGGCGCCGGGCGCGACGCTGGTGCTGACCGCGATCTTCCCGCGCAACGACAACGCCGCCGTGATGCCGACGATCGATCGCATCAACGCCAACCTGGCGAAGATGGCCGACGGCAAGTCGATCCGCTTCCTCGACGTCAACTCCGGGCTGGCCGACGCCAAGGGCGTGCTCCACGAGGGCGTGATGACGGACGGGCTGCACCCGAGCCTCACGGGCTACGAGATCTGGGCGGCGGGGCTCAAGCCGGTCCTCGCGGAGCTGCTGGGTCCGCCCGCAGCCACGGACCACGCACCGGCACCGACCGGCGACCCGAGCGCGGCGGCCCGGACGAACTAGCGTTAGTCGCGGAAGACGCCGCTAGCGGCAGGCGTCGTTCGACGCTCCGGGGACGGCGAGGAACGTGATCGTGGCCGGCGCGAGGGTGAGAGGGCCCGCCGCGACGGCCACGCCGGCGAGCGGCGGCAGCGCGTCGCCCGCGCCCAGCTCGAGCACGGCTCCGTTCAGCTCCGCCCGGCGGCTCAGCAGATCGCCGGAGCTCAAGCTGTACCGCTCGGCCGCGCCCGGAAGCGCGAGCGTCTGTGGCTGTGCCTTGTCGGTGTTCAGGAGCAGCAGCGCGACGCCGCCCGGCCGGCCGCGCAGGCAGTGCGCGTAGACGTGCAGGCCGGGACGTGGGGACACCCCGGGATCGAGCACCGTCGTCCCAATCAGGCGGCGCCACAGCACGGCCGCCCAGTACTTGGGCTTGGGCACGAGGTCGTGCTCGTCGATCATCCCGTAGTCGCTCGCGACGAGCGTGTTGTGGGCGACCACGCGGACCTCCTGCCGCGCCAGGCGTCCGAGCTGGTCGAGGTAGCGGAAGGTGTCGATGAACGACGAGGCCCACGGGTTGCCGCCGCACGCGGCGTCCGCGGTCTCGGTGAGCCAGATCGGCTTGCCGGGCTCGAACGCGTCGCGCAGCGACTTGTAGTAGGAGAGCGTGGCGTCCGGGCGCGCGAGCCAGCCCTCGGACAGCGCGTCCTCCGCAGCCACGGGCGCAACGCCCGGCGGCGTGCAGCGCTTCGAGACCGTGTTGTAGTGGTGGTAGGAGAACCCGTCCACGCCGCGTCCCGCGGCCTCCAGCAGGTCGGCCGTCTTGAGCGTCCGGATCGAGCCGCCACCGAGGCCGCCCTGCGCCGTCTCCCCCACCGAGCCCGGACCGAGCACCAGCAGGTCGGGCGCGTCCTTGCGCGCAAAGGCCAGGAACGTCCTGAAGTCGCGTCCGTACGCCGCGGCGCCATAGCCGGCCGGCGCTCCGCCGATCGACGCGAAGTTCGGCTCGTTCATGAACTCCGCGGCCGCGACGCGCCCGCCCAGCGACTTCGTGTACTCGAGGACGCGGCGGGCCTGGACGGGCGTCCAGGCGCCGGCCTCGTCGCGCGTGCCGACGCTCGTCGCCATGGACGTCATGAGCTCGGCGTCCGCCGCGCGCGCGAAGTCGACCACCCCCTTCCACTGCGAGCGCGTCAGGACGCCGCCAAAACCCGCGGGAGGCGTCTTCGGCGCGTCGTCGGACTCCGGCAGGTACGTCGAGTTCGCCCACGTGCCGCTGACGCGTACGTACGCGGGGCCGAGGGCCGCCGCCAGCTTCCGGAGTCGCGGGCTCTGCAGGTCGATCGGCGGACGGTACTCGAAGAGGTCCGGATCGATTCCCGACGGCGTGCCGGAGCGCGGCGCGGCGGCGGCTTCCTGGGAAGCCGGCTTCGCGTCGTAAGGCTTCCAGAAACGGCCACCGGTGACCTCGACCATCTCCACGTTGTACGACTGGTAGCGCTCGTCCACGCTGCCCACGCGAGCCATCCGACCGGGCGCAGGGGCCACGGCCGCGTCGGGCGCGGACGAGCCGGGGCTGCCCGCGGCTTGCAGCACCACGAGCGTCGGACCGGCGGCTAGCACGAACTGCGCGAGCTTCGGCAGGGGCACCGAGCTCAGACCACCGCGACCTTGACGTTGTGGATCGGGGGCAGCGAGTCGAACAGGCAGTCGAAGCGCTCGCCGCCGTCCCGCCCGATCCAGAGCTGGCCGGTCGTGGTGCCGACGTAGAGCGCGGGCGTGCGCAGCGCGTCGATCGTCATGGCGTCGCGCTGGACGGTGAAGTACGCCTGCTTCTTCGGCAGCCCGCGGGCCAGGCGCTTCCAGGAGCCGCCGCCGTCCTCGCTCCGCCACACCGCGGGCGCGCCGCCGGGGCACGTGCGCGTCGCCGGCTCGAGCGGCATCACGAACACCGCGTCGGCGTCGCGGGGATCGACCACGATCGGAAAGCCGAAGTCCGTGGGCAGGCCTGGGGCGATCGACCGCCAGGAGCGCCCGTGGTCGTCGCTGCGCAGGACGCCGATGTTCGGCCGCGGACCGCCTGGCCCGGTCCAATCGGCCCAGCCTCCGTGGTTCTGCATGTAGAGCCGGCCGGGCACCTTGGGGTGGTTCACGATCTTGTGCACGCACTGCCCGAACTCGGGATAGGCGTCGGGCGCGAAGCCGGCGCCGACGCCCTGGTTGGAGGCCCGGAACGTCCGGCCGCCGTCCTCGCTCAGGTAGTGGCCGCCGGTCGAGATGCCCAGGTGCACCCGGTTGCCGTCGCGCACGATCGTGTGCAGGCAAAGGCCGCCGGCGCCCGGCTGCCACTTGCGCGCGTGCTCGTGATTGCTGATGCCGGGCACCATCTCCCACGAGTCGCCGCCGTCGTGGCTGCGGAAGAGCGACGCGGGCTCGACACCGCACCACAGCTCCTTCGGCCCATCGCCCGTCTCGAGCGACCAGATGTTCGCGAGCGCGCGGCCGTCCTCCTTCGGGAAGGCGGGCGCCTGTCGCGTCTCCTTGAAGCTCTTGCCGAGGTCGGTCGAGCACAGGAGCTTCATGCCGAAGAAGGGATTGCAGCTCGACGCGTAGAGGCGCGGCTTGCCGCGCGCGTCGATCAGCGTGGCGTAGACGGGGACGCCGGGGCCGAAGGGACCTCGCAGCTTGAAGCCCCGCCGCCCCGTGGGCGCGTCGGCCACGAACACGCCCTTTCTCGTCCCGATCGTGACGACGACCCGATCCGCCATCGTTAGCCTCCAGAAACCGCGGGAAGGAACGTGAGCACGTCCCCCGCCGACAGCGTGGTGTCGAGCCCTCGCAGGTCACGAATGTTGTCGGCGTTCACGAACACGTTCAAGTGGCGCCGCAAGGCACCCGTTTCGTCGCAGATGTTTCGGTAGAGGCCGGCCTGACCCGCCTCCAGGGCCTCGAGCGCTGCCCTCACGGTAAAGGCGGCGATCTCCAGCCGCGACCGGCCACCCGAATACGGGCGCAGCGGAGCAGTGAGGTGGATCGTCACGATCGGTGCCGTCCCCATGGGCTCCCTCTCCGAGGATACCTCGCAACAGCGGCCGTCCGAGATAACATGACGAGACAGCCCCACAGGTGGTTCCCGCATGACCCGCATGAGAAGACTGCTCTGCACGACTGCAATGCGCGCCGCGCTCGCCAGCGCGGCCGTCGCGCTGGCCGTTCCCGCCGGGGCGGCCCAGCCGACGCCCGACAAGGACGACGGCGCGATCAAGCTGCCTCCCGGCTTCCGGGCGCTGGTCGTCGCCGACGACCTGGGCCCGCTGCGCTTCATGACGGTGGCGCCGAACGGCGACGTCTTCGTGAAGATGCGCACGGTCGGCGTCATCGCGCTGCGGGACACGGACGGGGACGGCCGCGCCGAGACGCGCGCCGCGTTCGGCGCCGGCGGCGGCACCGGGATCGCGCTCCAGGGCGGATACCTCTACCACTCCACGAACGACGCCGTGTACCGCTATCGGCTGGCCACCGGCGAGCTGGTGCCGAAGGGCGAGCCCGAGCTCGTCGTGTCCGGCCTGCCCGACGAGCGTCAGCACGACTCGAAGTCGTTCGCTTTCGACGAGGCCGGCCTGCTCTATGTCGAGGTCGGCTCCCCCTCGAACTCCTTCGGCAACCCCGACCGCGCGAAGGGCGCCAAGGGCGGCGACCCGACCGAGTTCCTGAAGACGCACGGCGGCTTCTGGCGCTTCGACCCGAACAAGCTCGGGCAGAAGCAGGCCGACGGCTACCACTTCTCGACCGGCCACCGCCACATCCTGGCGCTCGCGCGCAACCCGGTCTCGAAGCAGTTCTTCGTCGTGATGATGGGCCGCGACCAGCTCAGCACGGTGGCGCCCGAGTTCTACACGGACGAGGACAACGCCGAGGCGCCGGCCGAGGAGATGCACCTGCTGCGCGAGGGCGGCAGCTTCGGCTGGCCGTTCACCTACTTCGACCCGCGCAAGCACGCGCGCATGCTGGCGCCCGAGTACGGCGGCGACAACCAGAAGCGCGCCGAGCCCGGCAAGTACCCCGACCCGCTCGTCGCGTTCCCCGCGCACTGGGCGCCGCTGCAGATGGCCTTCTACGGCGGCACGCAGTTCCCGGCGAAGTACAAGGGCGGCGCGTTCGTCGCCTTCCACGGCTCGTGGAACCGCGCGCCGCGCCCGCAGAAGGGCTACAACGTGGCCTTCGTCCCCTTCGACGACAAGGGGATGCCGAAGGGCGGCTACGAGGTGTTCGCCGACGGCTTCGCCGGCAAGGACGAGTTCACCTCGACGAGCGACGCGCGCTTCCGGCCCTGCGGCCTCGCCGTCGGCCCGGACGGCTCGCTCTACGTCGCCGACTCCGAGAAGGGCCGCGTCTGGCGGATCATCTACACGGGCGAGGCGAAGGCGAATGCCGCTCCCGCGGCCGCCCCCGCCCCGGCAGCCCCCGCCGCGGCGGCAGCGTCCGCTCAGGATCCCGGCGCGAAGGTCTACAACGACGTCTGCGCGATCTGCCACATGCCCGACGGCAGCGGCGTGCCGAACATGCAGCCGGCGATCAAGGGCAGCGGCGTCCTCGCTGGCGATCCGACGGCGCTCGTCCGCCTCGTGCTGTTCGGAGCCGATGCCGTGCTGCCGGCGAGCCGCCCGCGCTACGAGAACCCGATGCCGCCCCTCAATTCGCTGAGCGACGAGCAGATCGCGGACGTGCTGAACTACGCGCGCCGGATGTTCGCGAGCGCGCCCACCCCGAAGATCACTCCCAGGGACGTGGGCGCGCAGCGCTGACGTCTAGCGGCGACTGCGAAAGACGCCGCGACTAGGCCTGCGTCTTCCGGCGTCGCGCCAGACCCAGCAAGCCGCCGCCGAGCAGGAGCAGCGTACCCGGCTCGGGCACGGGAGAACCCGAAGCCTGGATCTCCGAAACGGCGTAGTAGTTGTCTCCGCCCGTCGCCGTGAAGCGCAGCTCGTTGGTCGTGAAGCTCGGAAGCAGGCCCGAGTTGCGAGTGACCAGCCCGAAGCTGGGGAGCGTAGGAACGTCCCAGGCCGTGTGCCAGGAGCCGCCGGCAAAGTACTCGAGCCGATAGGTGTCGTTGTCGTCCGCCTGAACACTGAAGCTGTCGATCCTGTAGAGCTGGTTCAAATGGATTGTGGTGACGACCGGCGCCGAGTTGACGCTCGGATCCTCGTCCCACCACCAGCTGCCGGAGTTCCACTGGGTGGTCTCAGGCAGGAAGCTGCCGTCCACGATCGACGACACCGGTCCGAGCAACGATCCCCCCAACCAATTCGCGTCGCGCAGGACTCCAAAGTTGCCGACCGGCGTGATGAGGTCCCAACCTGTCGGCAGGATGTTGTTGGCGAAAGCAGGACTGGCGGACAACGCGAGGCAGGCGGCGCCAGCACCGGCAAGTCGAGTGAGAGTCCTCATCACGAGTCTCCTTTGGTCGCGAGATTGAGGGCACGACTCGTGCCACGATGTCCGATTGCCGCAAGCCTTGATTCATGAACGGGATGGAGGGGCGGACTCGCAGCGGTCTTGGGCTCCGATTGCCAAGGACCTAGACAGCGATCACGCCGTTCAGAAGGCATGCGTTGAACAACCCTCGTCAGGTCAATTGGATAGCGGCGACCGGACTGGCTGTAAATCTTGCCGACAAGAGAGCCTCGCCGCGGATTGAACCTCACGGGTGTCGATCCGAGCGTCTGCTGTTCGTTTAGGAGATGGAGGGACATCCATGCGGAAGATCGTGGCCGTCGTCAGCCTGACGCTCGACGGCGTGATGCAGGCGCCGGGCCGGAAGGACGAGGACCCGCGAGGCGGCTTCCAGCACGGCGGCTGGGCGGGACCCTACTTCGACCCCGTCATGCTCAGGACCATGGGCGAGGGAATGAGCCAGGGCGCGCCGATGCTCTTCGGCCGCCGGACCTACGAGGACTTCCACAAGGTGTGGCCCGCGCGAAAGGACAACCCGTTCTCGAAGGTGCTCGACGAGGGGCAGAAGTACGTGGCCTCGCGGACGCTGCGCGGGCCCCTGCCGTGGCAGAATTCGACGCTCTTGAGGGGGGAGGCGGCCGAGACCGTGGCGGGCCTCAAGCAGGAGCCGGGCAAGGACGTTGTCGTCCTCGGCAGCGGCGAGCTGTTGCACGCGCTCATGCGTCACGGCCTCGTCGACCAGCTCGTGCTGTCGATTCACCCGCTCGTGCTCGGGCCGGGACGCCGGCTCTTCGACCCGGGCAGCGAGCGCCAGGAGTACCGCCTCGTCAGGAGCGTGCCCACGACGACGGGCGTCGTGATCGCGACCTACGAGCCCGTCCGCGCGTGACGCACGGACCAGTGGAGAGGAGCGACGATGGCCCGCTACCTGATGAGCTTGTATCAGCCGGACGGCGGCACGCCCGCGCCCGAGGTGCTGGAGACCGCGGGCCGCGAGCTGCATGCGCTCAACGAGGAGATCAAGGCTGCGGGCGGCTTCGTGTTCGCGGGCGGCCTGCACGCGCCCAGCACCGCCACGGTGGTGCGGCTGCGAGACCGCGAGCTGCTGACCCTCGACGGTCCCTACATCGAAGGCAAGGAGCACATCGGCGGCTTCTGGATCGTCGAGGCGCCGGATCTCGACGTGGCGCTCGGCTGGGCGCGCCAGGCCACGCGTGCGACCACGCTGCCGGTCGAGGTGCGCCCCTTCCAGGACGCGCCCGAGTACTGAGCCCGCCTTGGACGCCGGCGCTGCGGAGCGGATCGAGCGCGTGTTCCGCGCGGAGCACGGCCGCGCGGTGGCCGTGCTCGTCCGCGTCTTCGGCGACGTCGGCGTCGCGGAGGACGCGGTGGCGGACGCGTTCGCGGCCGCGCTGGAGCGCTGGCCGCGGGACGGCGTGCCGCCGAGCCCGGTCGGCTGGATCGTCACCACCGCGCGCCGCCGCGCGATCGACCGGCTTCGGCGCGAGGCGTCGCGCGCCGACCGCCACGCCCAGGCGGCGCTGCTCCACGCCCAGGCCCAGCCAACGGACGAGGACGAAGGCCGGGTGCGCGACGAGCGGCTGCAGCTGATCTTCACCTGCTGCCACCCGGCGCTCGGGCGCGCGGCGCAGGTCGCGCTCACGCTGCGGCTGCTGGGCGGCCTGACCACGGCCAAGATCGCCCGGGCGTTCCTCGTGCCCCAGGCCACGATGGCGCAGCGGCTCGTGCGCGCCAAGGGCAAGATCCGCGACGCGCGCATCCCGTTCCGCGTGCCGAGCGAGGGCGAGCTCGCGGGCCGGCTCGCGTCCGTGCTGGCCGTGGTCTACCTCGTGTTCAACGAAGGCTACGCCGCAAGCTCCGGCGCCGAGCTGGTCCGCGGAGAGCTCTGCGCCGAAGCCGTGCGCCTCGGCCGGCTGCTGGCCGAGCTCGAGCCCGACGCGCCCGAGGTGCTGGGGCTGCTGGCGCTGATGCTGCTCGCCGAGTCGCGCCGGCCCGCGCGCGCGCAAGACGGCCGGCTCGTCCCGCTCGCGGAGCAGGACCGCTCGCGCTGGGACCAGGCCCTCGTCGCCGAGGGCCAGGCGATCGTCCGGGCCTGCCTGCGCCGAAACCAGCCGGGGCCCTATCAGATCCAGGCGGCGATCGCCGCCGTGCACGCGGACGCGCCTTCGGCGGAGCGCACCGACTGGCGGCAGATCCTCGCGCTCTACGACCAGCTGCTCGAGCACGACCCGAGCCCCGTCGTGCGGCTCAACCGCGCGGTCGCGGTGGCGGAGGCCGAGGGTGCCGCCGCCGGGCTCGCGCTCGTGGACGCGCTCGAGCTCTCCTCGTACTACCTGTTCCACGCGATCCGCGCCGACCTGCTGCGCCGCCTCGGGCGCGACGGAGAGGCGGCCGCCGCCTACGCCACCGCGATCGAGCTGACGGAGAACGAAGCCGAGCGCGGCTTCCTGCGGCGCCGCCGCGTGTCGCTCGGCGCTTGAGCTCGCGCGCCGGCGCTCGCGGCCCCACGTAGCGCGAGCTCGGGCGGATCAGCTTGCCGACGCGGCGCTGCTCGGCGACGTGGGCGCACCAGCCCGCGACGCGCCCGACCGCGAAGGTCGCCGTGAACGCCTCGCGCGGGAGAGCAACGGCCTCCAGCAGGACCGCCGTGTAGAACTCGACGTTGGCCCGCAGCGGGCGATCGGGATGGCGCCTCGCGAGCAGCGCCTCGGCGGAGCGCTCGACGGCGCGGGCGAGGCCCAGGCGCCAGCCCACCGCCGCACGCTCGAGGGACTCGACCGTTTTCTCGAACACCGCGGCGCGCGGGTCGCGCACGCGGTAGATGCGGTGGCCCATTCCCATGATGCGGCGGCCGGCCTGGAGCTCGCCCTCGAGCCAGGCCTCGGCTCGCTCAGGGTCGCCGACGGCGTCGAGCATCTCGAGCACCAGCCCCGGAGCGCCGCCGTGGAGCGGCCCCTTGAGCGCGCCGATCGCGGCCACGACGGACGACACGAGGTCGGAGCCCGTCGACGCGACCACGCGCGCCGCGAAGGTGGACGCGTTCATGCCGTGCTCGGCCACCGTCACGAGGTAGCTCTCGAGCGCGCGCGCCTGCGCTCGGTCGCCGGTGGCCATGCGCAGGTAGTCCGCGGCGTGCGCGCTCTTCGGGTCGGGCGGAAGCGGCGGCTGGCCGGCGCGGATCCGGCACCAGGCCGCGACGTAGACGGCCGTCGCTGCGGTGACGAGGACCCGGCCGGCGCCCTCGTCCGCGGGAGCGGCAAGATGCGCCACGGCGGCCCGCAGCGCGTCCATCGCGTCGTCCGCCTCGAGCGCAGAGCCGAGCTTCGGCAGCTGCGCGAAGGCGCGTGCCCGCGCGTCGCCGAGCGCTGCGCGCAAGCGCTCGCGTGCGGCGGGGTCGGGCAGCCGGCCCTCCCACAGCAGCGCGCAGACGTCCTCGAACGCGAAGCGCGCGGCTAGCGCCTCGACGTCGTGGCCGCAGACCACGAGCCGTCCGCGCTCGCCGTCGACGTCGCTCAGGGCGGTGCGCGCGACCTCGACACCCTCGAGGCCGCTCGCGCTCGGGGCGGACGCGTCCCCTCGGCCGACTTCCTCCATCGAGACGAGACTATCGCGGTTCCGGCGTGCGGGGCTTGCGGCCGCGGGACGGCGCGAGCAGCTCCGCCGCCCTGCGCCGCAAGGCCTCCTTCTGCGCCGGGTCGTCCGTCAGCCGCGCTTCGCGCAGATACGCGGCCGCCTGCCGGCGCGCGCCGGCGTCGGCCGGCCGGCCCTCCACGTCTTCGTCGCCGAGCCACGGTCCGTTCGCGGCAGCCCGGCTCTTCTGCGTCCGGTCCATCACGGCGCTCCTGCCCACGACATCGGTCCCCTCAGGAGCGAGTACGTGCGGGAGGGCGGCTCGGTCGTGCGCAGTCCTACGGCAGTGCGCGCCGGCACGCCTTTTCACACATGCGACGGCGCGAAGACGCACCCGCCGGCGCGAGTACAGCCGCTTGGATTGACTTCGTGCCGCGGCGTGGGATGCTCGCGCGCGCGGGAACGATCGAGCGGGATCCCGGAGGTCGAAGATGAAGAGGATGCTGTGGCTCCTGGCGTCGGTGGTCCTGGCTGCGTCCGGCGCGGGCGCCGCCACGAACGAGGAGCTCAAGGAAGAGGTGCGCAAGACCGAGGCCGCCTTCGCCAAGACGATGGCGGACCGCGATCACGCGGCCTTCGCCTCCTTCCTCGCGACGGAGACGGTGTTCTTCGGGCGCGGCGTGCTGCGCGGGAAGACGGCCGTCGCCGACGCCTGGAAGGGCTTCTACGCGGAGAAGGCGGCGCCTTTCTCGTGGGCGCCGGAGAGCGTCGAGGTGCTGGATTCGGGCGGGCTCGGCTTCACGAGCGGGCCGGTGTTCGATCCCGCCGGGAAGCGCGTCGGCACGTTCAATTCAGTCTGGCGGAAGGAGCCGGACGGCCGGTGGCGGATCGTGTTCGACAAGGGCTGCCCGCCCTGCAGCTGCGCGCCCGCCACGCCCTGAGGCGAGGCGCGGGCTAGCGGTCGTGGGCGGTCTCGAGCGCGGCGATCGCGGCGCCGCGCGCGCCGGCCATGTCGAGGTCGGGCACGACCTCGAGCCGCGCGGCCTTCGCCTGCTCCTCCTTGAGCGCCGTGTGCTCGCGCACCTTCGCGAGGAACCACTCGCGGAAGTGCGGCGCCGCCTCGACGACGCCGCCGCCCAGGAAGTAGGCGTCGGGGTCGGTGAAGTTCGCCGCGATCGTGAACAGGCCGCCGACCGCGTGGGCCTGCTGCGAGAAGATCGCGAGCGCCATCGGGTCGCCCTCCTCGCCGTACGCGCGCACCAGCTTGGCGGCCTTCGCGAGCGACTCGCTCTTGCCGAGCTCGTGGTCGGGATAGCGCGTGAGCCAGTAGGGCAGCAGGTTCTTCTCGATCCCGGTGAGCGAGGCGATGCTCTCGGCGTCGCCGACGAAGCCGCAGTTGCAGCGCGGCAGCGGCTGGTCGGCCTCGAGCAGCCCGTGCATCGGGATGTGCACGTGGCCGAGCTCGCCGGCGAAGCCGGAGGCGCCCTTGATCACCTGGCCCTTCTCGATCACGCCGCCGCCGAAGCCGGTGCCGATGATCGCGGAGACCGACGCCCGCTTCGGCGCGAGCGGGCCGAAGAGCTGGTAGTGGGCGTAGAGCGCGGCGGCGTTGCCGTCGTTGTTGTAGACCACCGGCAGCGCCAGCCGGTCCTCGAGCGCGGCCCGCACGTCGAAGTTGCGCCAGCCGGGGTGGGCGAAGTTGGTGGAGCCGCGCGAGGAGATGACGCCCGTGGCGCTCGCCGGGCCGGGGGTGTCGAGCCCGACGGCACGGACGCGCTCGCGCGCCACGGCCGCGCGCCCGAGCACGTCCTCGAAGGTGGCGACGAGCGCCGCGAGCGCCACCTCGGGGCCCTCGGTGACGCGGCTCGGGCTCTCGATGAGCTGCGACACCAGGAAGCGGCCGGAGGCGTCGAGAACGGTGGCGTTGTTCTTGTTGCCGCCGTTGTCGAGACCGACCACCACCCAGGCGTCGCCAGCAGCCATCCTCACGTTCCTCCGTCGCGACGCGGATTCTAGCGGTGTGAGGCACGCCCCGCCACACGGCGGGCCCGGGGCCTTGCGGCGGGACGCTAGCGGAACCCGGCGCCCGCAGCTGCCTTGGGCAGGCCCAGCTCCTCGCGGCGGTCCTTGTAGAGCGCGGCCATCGCGCCGTCCGCCCCGATCTCGAGCGCCGCGAGGTTGGCGCCGTAGAGCGGGTTCATTCCCGCGTCGATCATCACCACGCGCCCGCCGAAGCGCGGCGTGATCCGGCCGTCGCTCGTCACCGTGTGGCCGATCACCACCGCCCGCGCGCCGATCGCCGCCAGCACGCGCTCGAGCGACGGCTGCCAGGCGGCCTCGTCCTCGCGCGCCATGCCGCGGAACCAGAGCGGTCCCGACTCGCCCGCGCAGAGCGTCGCGGCCGCCGACTGGCGCGTTTTGGCGAGGTCGTCCCCGATCTCGCGCCGCACCGTGTCGTTGATCTTCTCGCAGCCGAGCGCCGCCACCTCGGGCGTGAGCCCGCCGTGCAGGAACACGACGCCGCCGATCTTCGCGATCGGCGGGCGCTCGCGCAGCCACTGGCCGTAGCGGCCCTCGGCCGAGAACTCCTCGAGCCGCTCGACGAAGCCGAGCGGGAAGTCCGCCTCGAACTTGTCCTTGAACGCCGCTTCGTCGAAAGGCTGCTTGGCGTCCTTCGCCGCCTGGCGCGCGTCGCCCAGCCGCCTGCGGTAGAACGAGTCGCGCTTCTCCTGCGAGCGCGGGGTCTCGAACGACTTGTAGTCCTCGCGGCTCACGTAGCGCAGGTCGCCGATCACGTTCATCGCCTCGTGGTTGCCGAGCAACGCGAAGACGCGGCCGCCGGCCTTTCGCGCCTCGCCCTCGAGCCGCATCATGAGGTCCAGCACCTGGCGCGTGTCGCCGCCGCGGTCGAGCAGGTCGCCCGTCTGCACGAAGTGCGTCTTGCCCCCGCTCCAGCGCTGCTTGTCGTCCACGAGCCCCGCGATGCGCAGCACCGCCAGGAACTCCTTGTAGGCGCCGTGGACGTCCCCGATCGCGACGACGCGCGGCGCGCCCTTGACGTCGCACGTCTCGTCGGCCGGGAGCAGCGGGGCGGGGACGAGGAGCGCGGCCGCCAGCACGCTCGCTGCGTGGAGTCGCATGGCGCCGGAGCTCAGAACGGGAACACCTGGGTCGGGCTCGTCTGGCGCGCGAGCTCGTCGAAGCGGGCCACGATCTTGTCGCGCCGCTTCAGCACGTCCTTCACGTTGCCGCCCGTGAGCACCCAGGGCTTGAGCTCGCGCATCAGCGTCGCCTCGTCGAGCGCCTTCAGCCGCTCGTAGAACGCGCGGTCGATGCGCGTCATCTCCTTCACGAAGGGCATCGTGTTCGTGGCGAACGCGCGCGAGTGGTCGATCAGGATCAGGTTCCAGCTGTCGTCGACCAGCAGGTTACCGGCGTTCCTGTCGATGTTGGCGATCAGGTTGTCGAACGTGCGCTGGCGCCAGACCTGCTTCGCCCACGCGTCCTTGTCGGGGTTCTTCGCCTGGTCGACGTCCTTCAGCAGCGAGCAGTGCTCGACCCAGAGCTGCAGCGAGCCGAGGTCCGAGCCGACGCGGCGCTCGATGGTGGGTGGCACCATGTTGAGCCCCAGGATGCGGTCGAGCTTGTAGGCGGCGATCTCGGACTTGTAGGACTCCCAGTAGCCGCCCTGGATCCCCGACTGCAGGTGCTTGAGCGCGGCGCTGCCCGCGATCCCGCCCGGCGCGAAGAACGCCCGCTTCGGGTGGGTCACGCCCACGGGGATGTCGCCCACCTTCGCGATCGCGGCCGTACGCAGGAACTCCTCGAACTCGCCGTAGCGCCCGAGCCAGACCTTCGCCCCGCTCGCCGGCTCGGGCATCGCCGCGGCAACGGCCGGCTGGACCGCCGCGTCCTGGGCGGCCGGCGCAGAGCTCGCGGCCTGCCTGTGGGCGGCGCGCGTCACCGCCGGCGCCGCCGCGGCAAGGAGGCCGGCAGCGCCGAACGCGAGCAGCTTCCGCATGGATCCGTTCCTTTCCGACGTGATGGGCAGGAGTGTACACCGGGGGCGCTGTCTGGTTTAATTCCGCCGCCTCCCCGATGACGCGTGCCCTGGAGCGGCTGCTGCGACTACAGCGCGGAGACTTGCCCCGCGGGCTGCTGCTCTTCGCCCATCTGTTCCTGGTGATCTGCGCCTACCTCGTGGGCCAGGTCGCGCGCGACGCGCTCTTCCTGGGCCGCTTCTCCGCGGCGCTCCTGCCCTTCGCCGACATGTCGCTGTTCCTGTGCGTGGCGGTGGTGGTGGCGCTCTACGTGCGCGCGGGGCGCCGGCTGTCGCTCGACCGGCTGATCTCGGGCAGCCTGCTCGTGTTCGGCACGGTCAGCCTCCTGCTCGCGCTCGTCGCCCATCGCTCGCCGCCGACGTGGCTCTACCCCGCCGTCTACATCTGGGTCGGCGTGCTGGGCGTGCTGGCGCCCGCGCAGGTCTGGACACTCGCCAACTACGTGCTCACGCCGCGCGAGGCGCGGCGCCTGTTCGGTTTCGTCGGCGCCGGCGCGACCGCCGGCGCCACCGCCGGCGGTTTCGTCTCGAGCGCGCTCGCCCGCCGCTTCGGCGCGGAGAGCCTGCTGGGCGTGATGGCGCTGTGCCTGCTCGCGGCCACGCCGATCGTGGGCGAGCTCTGGCGCACGCGGCCGGCCGCGCTGCGCCACGCGGGCGGGCCGCATCCGACCGAGGGCGTGGGCCTGCGCGCCAGCCTGCGGATGGTGATGGACTCGGCCCACCTGCGCGCGATCAGCGCGATCGTGGTGCTGTCGTCGTTCGTCACCGCCGTCGCGAGCTGGCAGTTCCGCGCGATCGCGCAGCAGGCGCTCGTGACCAAGGACGCGATGGCGGCCTTCTTCGGCACCTTCAACGGCTGGGTCGGCGTGCTGTGCGTGGCGACGCAGCTCCTGTTCACGGCCAGCGTGCTGCGCCGGCTCGGGCTCGGACCCGTGCTCTTCCTGCTGCCGGTGGTGCTGTTCTCGGGCTCGACGTGGCTGCTCGGCTTCGCCACGCTGGCGGCGGCCGTGCTGCTGAAGGGCGCGGACAAGGTGATGCGCTACTCGATCGACCGCCCGGCGATGGAGCTGCTCTACCTGCCGCTGCCGCCCGCGCTCAAGCTGCCGGCCAAGTCGTTCATCGATACCGTCGCCTGGCGCGCGGGCGACGGGCTCGCCGGGCTCGCGGTGATGGCGCTCGCGACCTTCGGCGGGCTCGCGCCCAAGTACTTGAGCCTCGTCACGCTGCCCGCGATCGGCGTCTGGCTGCTGCTCGCCTCCCGCGCGCACCACCGCTACGTCGCGACGCTCGAGGAGAGCCTGCAACAGCACCGGATGGACGCCGAGCGCGCGACGACCTCGCTCTACGATCGCGAGACGACCGCGGTGCTGGCCACGCGGTTGTCGGCGGTGGACCCCAAGGAGATCCTGTACGCGCTCGAGCTCTTGGGCTCGGGCGGCCGCCAGGCTTCCGCCGCACACCCGGCGGTGCGCGGGCTGCTCGACCACGCGGACGCCGAGGTGCGACGCCGCGCACTGTCGCTGCTCAGCGAGGCCGCCGACCTGTCGGTGCTCTCGCGCGCCGAGGCGCTGCTGCACGATCCGGACGCCGAGGTGCGCACCGAGGCACTGCTCTACCTGTCGCGCCACACCCACGTCGACCCGCTCTCGCGACTCGGCGATCTCGCGGGCTTCCCCGAGTACTCGGTGCGCTCCGCCGTGGTCGCGGTGCTCGCCCGCCTCGGCGACGGGCGGCTGGAGGCGGCGGAGCCGCTGTTCGCCGCGATGGTGGCCGAGCCCGGCGAGCCGGGGCGCCGCACGCGGCTCGAGGCCGCTCGGCTCGCCGAGCGGGTGACGCTGCCGTTCCCGGAGCCGCTGCGGCGGCTGCTGCTGGACGAGGACGCCGAGGTTGCGCGTACCGCGCTGCGCGCCGTGGCGCGGGACGCCGCCGGCTTCGTCGACCTGCTGATCGGTCGGCTCGGCGAGCCGGCGCTCGCGGGCGAAGTGCGCGACGCGCTCGTCGCGGCCGGCGAGGACGCGGTCGAGCCGCTGGCGCAGGCGCTCGCCGACCGGCGGCTGCCGCCCGCGACCCGCCGCGCCGTCCCGGACGTGCTCGAGCGCATCGGCGGCGAGGCGGCCGCGCTGGCGCTGGCCGACAACCTGCTCGACGGCGACGGCGCGCTGCGGCTGCGGATCCTGGCGGCACTCGCCGCCGCGCGCGACGCGCACCCCGACCTCGTCATCGACCCGCGCCTGCTCGAGGCCGCGCTCGGCGCCGAGGTGCTCGGCCACTACCGCTCGTACCAGGTGCTCGGGACGATCCGCGTCCCCGGTCCCGGACAGGAACCCGTCGAGCGCGGCCTGCGCGCCGCGATGCGCGAGGAGCTCGAGCGCGTCTTCCGGCTGCTCGACCTGATCCACCCGCGCCGCGACTTCCGCGCCGCGTGGCTCGGGCTGCAGTCGGGCAACGCGGTGATCCACGACCAGGCGCTCGACCTGCTCGAGAGCCTGCTGCGCCCGGCTACGAAGGCGCTCCTGGTCCCACTCGTCGATCCCGAGATCCCCGAGCCGCAGCGCGTGCGGCTCGCTCAGCGGCTCGTGGGTGCGCCGGTGGAGACGGCCGAGCAGGGCATCGACGCGCTCGCGAGCACCGGCGATCCCTGGCTGCGCTCGTGCGCCGCCTATGCGATCGGCTCGCTCGGGCTCATAGCACTCGTCCACCACCTCGAGGCGTGGCGCGACGACCCGGACCCGCTGCTGCGCGAGACCGTCCGCCAGGCTCGGGCCCGGCTCGCCCAGCCTCGCCGCGACGCCTGAGCCTTGACGGCGACCCCGCGCCGGGCCTATCCTCTAAATTAACCATCCGGTTGATTAACAATGCGCGACCCTCAGGCCACGCGCCGCGCGCTGATCGGGGCCGGCACGCGGCTGTTCTCGCAGCACGGCTTCGACGGCGTGCCGATCGGGGCGGTCGCCGCGCGCGCCGGCGTCAACAAGGCGCTGATCAGCTACCACTTCGGCGGCAAGCGCGGGCTGTACCGCGCGATCCTCGCCGCGTCGTTCGCCGAGATGCTCGAGGACCTGAAGGCGGTCGAGGCCAGCGGCGGGGACCCGCGCCGCGCGCTCCACGGGCTGCTCGCCACGTTCGTGCGCGTCCGCGAGCGGCGCCCCGAGTTCCCGCGGCTGTTCCTGCGCGAGGTGCTCGCGCACGGCGTCGAGCCCGCAGCGCTCCCCTACCTGGCCGAGATCCTCGGCGTCACGCGTCGGGTGGCCGAGCGCGGCATGCGCGAGGGCGTCTTCCGCCGCGTCGACCCCACGGCGCTCCACTTCGGGCTCTTCGGCAGCGTGATCTACTTCCTCGCGACCGAGAAGGCGCGCGGCCGCGCCGCCGCCGCCGGCCGCGTCCCGCCGATGCCCGCCTTTCCCGAGTTCCTGCGCTACCTCGAGGAGCTCACGCTCCGCGGGCTGCGCCCCGACCGCGCC
The DNA here is from genome assembly GCA_963740655.1 of uncultured Acidobacteriota bacterium. Lineage (GTDB taxonomy): Bacteria > Acidobacteriota > Vicinamibacteria > Fen-336 > Fen-336 > DATBSL01. The sequence continues at coordinate 93,839 of CAVUFF010000002.1, read as the reverse complement.
CACTCCGCCGCCCGACGCCGCCCTCGCCGCAAAGGAGCGCTCGCATGAAGACCCGAGACGCCGTCCTGGCCGTCGTCGCCGTCCTCGGCGCCGCCTCCGCCGGCTGCCGCAAGGCCGAGGACACGGCCAGCATCCTGGCGGCCGGCCACGTCGAGGCTACCGAGGTGCGCATCTCCACCAAGGTGGCGGGGACGCTCCTGAAGCTGGCGGTCGACGAGGGCACCAGGGTCCGGGCGGGGCAGGAGCTCGCACGCGTCGACACGACCGACACCGAGCTCGAGCTCGCGCGCGCGCGCGCCGACCGCGCCCAGGCCGACGCCGAGCTGCGGCTGCGGCGCGCGGGCTCGCGCGAGGAGGACGTGCGCGAGGCCGAGGCCCAGGTCGCGCGCTCCGAGGCCGACCTCGCCGGAGCCGCGAGGGACCTCGAGCGCATGGAGGGCCTGCTCGCCTCGGGCTCGGGCACCACGCAGGCGCGCGACGACGCCCGCACGCGCAGCGACGTGGCGCGCGCGGGCCTCGCCGCCGCGCGCGAGAGGCTCAAGCGGCTCAAGGCCGGCTACCGGCCCGAGGAGATCGACGCGGCCGCCGCGCGCGTGCAGGCGGCCGACGCGCGCATCGCGCAGCTCGAGCAGGCGCGGAAGGACGCCGTGATCGCGAGCCCCACCGCCGGCGTCGTCACCCAGAAGCTGTCCGAGCAGGGCGAGCTCTTGGCGCCCGGCGGCGGCCTCGTGGTGGTGACCGACCTCGGGAACGCGTGGCTCAACGTCTACGTCTCCGAGACCGACCTCGGACGCATCCGGCTCGACCAGGAGGCGACCGTCGTGACCGACGACGGCCAGACGCGCAAGGGACGCGTCTCGTTCGTGGCCTCGCAGGCGGAGTTCACGCCCAAGAACGTCCAGACGCGCGACGAGCGCGTGAAGCTCGTCTACAAGGTGAAGGTCGCGCTCGACAACGGCGACGGGCTGTTCAAACCCGGGATGCCCGCGGAGGCCCGGCTGCAAGCGGCCGGAGCGCACCCGTGACCGCCGCAGCGCCGCCCGCCCCGACCCCGGCCCAGGGCCCGAGCGACGTGCTGGTGGAGGCGAGCCGCCTCACCCGCCGCTTCGGCGCCGTGACCGCCGTGGGCGACGTCAGCTTCAGCGTGCGCCGCGGCGAGATGTTCGGCCTGATCGGGCCCGACGGCGCGGGCAAGACGACGACGCTGCGCATGGTGCTCGGTCTGCTCAAGCCCGACGCGGGCGGGGTGCGCACCTGCGGGCTCGACCCGTTCCGCGAGCGTCGCCGGCTGTCGGGCCGGGTCGGGTACCTGTCGCAGAAGTTCTCGCTCTACGGGGACCTGAGCGTCGACGAGAACGTCGCCTTCTTCGCGGAGGTGCACGACGTCTACGACTACGCCGCCCGGCGCGATTCGCTGCTCGAGCTGGTGCGCATGCAGCCTTTCCGCGAGCGCCTGGCCGCGCGGCTGTCGGGCGGCATGAAGCAGAAGCTCGCGCTCGTCTCGACGCTCGTCCACACCCCCGAGCTGCTCGTGCTGGACGAGCCCACGACCGGCGTCGACCCCGTCTCGCGCCGCGACTTCTGGCGGCTGCTCGCGCGGCTGCAGCGCGACGGCCTCACGATCCTGCTCACGACGCCCTATCTGGACGAAGCCGAGCGCTGCACGCGCGTGGCGCTCCTCGACCACGGCCACGTGCTCACGCTCGACACACCCGACGCGCTGCGCGCGGCCGAGCCCGGCGTGCTGGTCGAGCTGGTGGCGGCGCCGCGCCAGGCCGCCGTCGCCGCGCTGCGTGCCGTGCCCGGCGTCGCGGAGGTCGAAGTGTTCGGCGAGCGGCTGCACGCGGCGCTGCCGAAGGCCGAGCCGAAAGACGCGGCAGCGGCAGCGGAGAGGCTGGCCGCCGCGCTGCGCGCCGCCGGGATCGAGGTGCGCTCGGCCCGGCCCGCGACGGCGTCGCTCGAGGACGTGTTCATCAACCGGATCCGGGAACGCGGCGCCGAAGGTGCTGCCGAGGTGAGGCCATGAGACGCGCCCTGCTGCTGCCGTTCCTGCTCGCCGCTCGCGCCGCTCTCGCGCAAGAGGCGCCCGCGCCGGCGGCCACGTCGCTGCCGGCCGACGCCGCGCCCGTGCGGCTGACCGTCGACGAGGCCGTCGAACGGGCGATCGCCGCCTCGGCGCGGCTCGCGCGGCTCGGCGCGCTCGAGACGGCGGCCACCGCCTCCACCAAGGCCGCGAAGTCCGAGCGCTGGCCGCAGCTCACGCTCGCGGGCGGCTACCAGCGCCGCTCGGAGGTGCCCGAGCTCGCGATCTTCGCACCCACCAACAACCCGGCCGAGCCCGTGCAGCGCATCGTCGTCTACCCGAACATCCAGGACAACTGGCGCGTGCGCGCGGGGCTCGCGCTGCCGCTCCTCACCTTCGGCCGCGTCTCGGGAAGCGTCGACTCGGCTGCGCAGCAGCAGGCGGCCGCCGGCCACGACCTGCGCGCCGGGCGCGCCGACCTGGTGCTCGAGACGAAGACGGCCTTCTGGGAGCTCGTGACGTCGCGCGCCAACGCGGCGCTGCTCCAGGACGCGATCCGCTCCTACGACGCGCACATCGAGGACGCGCGCAACCGCGAGAGATTCGGCCTCGCGGCGCGCAGCGAGGTGCTGGCGGTGGAAGTCGAGCGCGACCGCGCCGAGCTCGACCGGCTGCGCGCCGAGGCGGGTGCCGAGCTCGCCGCGGCGAACCTGCGGCGGCTCGTCGACCTGCCGCCCGAGGCGCCGGTGGAGCTGGTCGAGCCTCCGCTCGAGGCCACCCCGCCGAGCGCCGACGTCGAGGCGCTGGTGCAGGAGGCGCAGGCTGCCCGGTCCGAGCGCCAGGCGCTCGCCGCGCGCGTGGCCGCGGCCGACGCCGCGGCGCGCTCCGAGCACGGCGGCCGGCTGCCGCAGCTCGACCTGACCGCCGGCTACCTCTACGCCAACCCGAACCGCGACATCATCCCGCCGACCAGCGACTGGAAGGACACCTGGGACGTGGCGCTCGGCGTGTCGTGGAACCTGCTCGACGGCGGGCGCCGGCAGGCGGGGGAAGCGCGCGCGCGCGCCGAGGCCGACGCGGTGCGCCAGGAGCTGCGCGAGTTCGACCGCGCGATCCGGCTGGAGGTGACGCGGCGCGTGCTCGAGCTGCGCACGGCGGCGGCGCAGCTCAAGGTCGCCGAGCGATCCCTGGTCTCGGCCGCCGAGAGCCGCCGCGTGGCGGGCGAGCGCTACCGCGCGGGTGTCATCCCCTCCTCGGAGCTGACCGACGCCGAGGTGGCGCACGAGCGCGCGTCGCGCAGCCAGACCGAGGCCCGCGCGGCGCTGCGGCTCGCCGCCGCCGGGCTCGAGCGGGCCGTGGGGCGCTAGCGATGGCCGCCGCGGTCGAGCTCGTCGAGCTCAGCAAGCGCTTCGGCCGCTTCCAGGCCGTCGACAAGGTCTCCCTCCGCGTGGAGAAAGGCGAGATCTTCGGCTTCCTGGGCGCGAACGGCGCCGGCAAGTCCACCACGATCCGCATGCTGTGCGGCCTGCTCGCGCCCACAAGCGGGCGCGCGAGCGTCCTCGGGATCGACGTCGGCCGCGACCCGGAAGGGGTCAAGCGCCGTATCGGCTACATGAGCCAGCGCTTCAGCCTGTACGACGACCTGAGCGTGCGCCAGAACCTGCGCTTCTTCTCCGGCGTCTACGACCTGCACGGCAGCGAGGCGCGCGAGCGCGAGGAGTGGGCGATCGGGATGGCGGGGCTCGAGGGCAAGGAGGACCGCCTGACGGGCGAACTGCCGGGGGGGTGGAAGCAGCGCCTGGCGCTCGCCTGCGCCGTGATGCACCGGCCCAAAGTGGTATTCCTCGACGAGCCGACGAGCGGCGTCGACCCGATCTCGCGCCGGCGCTTCTGGCACCTGATCGACGAGATGTCGGGGAACGGCATCACGGTCTTCGTCACCACGCACTACCTCGACGAGGCCGAGTACTGCCACCGCCTCGCGCTCATCCACGCCGGCCGGCTGGTGGCGCTCGGCACCGTGTCGGAGCTCAAGAGCGTCTTCGCCGGGCACGCCGTACTCGAGGTCGTGGCGCCGAACGTCGGCGACGCGCTCGATCTCATCGCCTCCGAGCCCTGGGCGCTCGAGACCTCGGTCTTCGGGACGCGCATGCACGTGGTGGTGGCCGACGCCGAGGCCGGGCGGCGCCAGATCGAGGAGCGGCTGCGGGCGGCGGGACACCCCCCCGCGTCGGTCGAGCGCATCCTGCCGTCGCTCGAGGACGTCTTCATCCACCACGTCGAGCGCGCCGAGGCGGCGCAGCACGGAGCCTCGGCGTGATCCGGCTGCGCGCCGTGATGCTGAAGGAGCTGCGGCAGATCCGCCGCGACCCGTTCTCGCTCGGGATGCTGATCGTGCTGCCGGCGTTCATGCTGGTGCTCTACGGCTTCGCGCTCAATTTCGACGTGCGCCACGTCCGCCTCGCCGTTCAGGACCGCGACAGGAGCGCGCGCAGCCGCGAGCTGGTGGCGGCCTTCACGAACTCCACCTACTTCGACCAGGTGGCGACCCCGCCGCCCGGGAGCGATCTCGTCGCGCTCACCGAAAGGCGCGTGGCGCGCGCGGTGCTCGTGATCCCCGAGGGCTACGGCCGCGAGCTCGCGGCCGGGCGCGCCGCGTCGGTCCAGCTGCTGCTCGACGGCGCCGACTCGACGACGGCGTCGACGGTGCTCGGCTACGCGCAGGCGCTCGTCGGCGAGGTGAACCTCGCGCTCGTCGCGGACGCGCTGGGAGCGGCCGGCAGTCAGCCGGTCGTACCGCTGCGGCTCGAGCCCCGCGTGCTCTTCAACCCCGAGCTCGAGTCCACCCAGTTCCTGGTGCCGGGGCTGATCGGCTTCCTGCTGATGCTCACGGCCGTGCTCTCGACGGCGCTCTCGGTCGTGCGCGAGAAGGAGCGCGGCACGATGGAGCAGCTGCGCATGGCGCCGCTGCGCACGGCGGAGCTGATCGTCGGCAAGACGCTGCCCTACCTCGGCATCTCGCTGCTCGCGACCGTGATCATTCTCGTAGCGGCGCGGCTGCTCTTCGGCGTCGAGATCCGCGGCTCGCACCTGCAGCTGTTCGTCGCGGTGCTGCTCTACCTGTTCGGCGCGCTCGGCTTCGGCCTCCTCATCTCGACGCTCGCCGACACCCAGGCGCTCGCCTTCCAGGCGGGCCTGATCGCCTCGATGCTGCCGGCGATCCTGCTCTCCGGCTTCATCTTCCAGATCCGCATCATGCCGAAGTGGCTCCAGCTCACCACCTACCTGGTTCCGAACCGCTATTTCCTCGTGATCCTGCGCGGAATCATCCTGAAGGGCGAGGGCCTCCTGACCTATTGGCCCGAGGTGGTGGCGCTCTTCGTCTACGGGCTCGCGGTCCTCGCCCTCAGCTCGGCGAGGCTCGCGCGGCGGGAGGCCTGAGGCCGTGCGTGTGCTGTGGCGGGTGATCGTCAAGGAGTTCCTGCAGCTCAAGCAGGACAGGAAGATGATCCCGGTCATCTTCGTGGCGCCGGTGGTGCAGGTGCTGATCTTCGGCTTCGCGGTCAACACCGACGTGACGAACGTGCCCACGGTGCTGGTCGACCAGGACCGCAGCGCCGAGAGCCGCGACCTGGTGGCGCGCTTCACGCGCTCGGGCTACTTCGAGCTCGTCGGCACCGAGACGCGCGCGGACGACGCCGACCGCTGGCTCGTGACCGGGCAGGCGCAGCTGGCGCTCGTGATCCCGCGCGGCTTCGGCGACAAGATCGCCGGCTCGCGCACGGCGTCGCTGCAGGTCGTGAGCGACGGCACCGACGCGAGCTCCGCGAGCGTCGCGCTGGGCTACGCCGGGACGCTCGTCCAGGGCCTGGGCGTCGAGATCCTGGCGCGCCGCCTGCGCGGCGCGGGAGGCGCCGCCCCGCCAGCCGGGCAGGTCCGGCTCGTGCCGCGCGTGCTCTACAACCCCGACCTCAGGAGCCGCTGGTTCTACGTGCCGGCGGTGCTGGCCCTGATCCTGATGGTGATGACGTTGCTGCTCTCGGCGATGGGGGTCGTGCGCGAGAAGGAGATCGGCACGCTCGAGCAGCTGATGGTGACGCCGATCCGCCCCTGGCAGCTGCTGGTGGGCAAGCTCACGCCGTTCGCGATCATCGGCCTCGTCCAGATGTGCCTGGCCACCGCCGTCACCGTGTTCGGCTTCCGGGTGCCGCTGCGCGGCTCGTTCCTGCTGCTGCTGGGCCTCACGACTCTCTTCATCCTCAGCACGCTCGGGATGGGCCTGCTCGTCTCGACGGCCGTGCAGAACCAGCAGCAGGCGATGATGGGGGCCGCCTTCGGCGCGATGGTGCCGATGCTCTATCTCTCGGGCCTGATCTTCCCGGTCGAGAACATGCCGCCCGCGATCCAGGCGGTCACGTACGCGATCCCGCTCCGCTACTACGCGGAGATCATCCGCGGCGTCTTCCTGCGCGGCTCGGGTATCGACGTGCTGTGGCCGGAAGCGCTGACCCTGCTCCTGATGGGGATTGCAATCCTGACCCTCGCCTCCCTGCGTTTCAGGAAGAGGCTGGACTAGTCCCGGGGGGGCAAGGGGGGGCGGAGCGCCCCCCTTGAGCTCAGTCCAGGCCGTCGCGACGTTCTGTTGTCCGTTCTCCGTTGTCCGTTCTCCGTTGTCCTTTCTCCGTCCTCCGTTGTCCGTTGTCCGAACTTGACGCTCCCAAGCCCGCATGCTCGTATTCCCTGAGTGCGTCCCGCGCGACTGATCACGCTCCTGCTCCTCCTGAGCGCCACCCTCGCCTGGGCGCAGCTGCCGGGGTTCGCAAAGCCCGCCGCCCCGGCGAGCACCGCCCCGTCCCCCGAGCCTCTGCTGGTGCCCGAAGTCGAGGCGGCCGACTCGCCGCGGGCGGCCGCCCGCGCCTTCGCCGACCTCGCGATGAAGAAGGGCAACTACCCGGCGGCGGCGCGCTACCTCGTGGTGCCTCCGGGCGAGGAGCCGCGCGGCGCCGAGCTCGCGCGGCGGCTGCGCGCGGTGCTCGAGCGCTACCTCGACATCCGCATCGACACGCTGTCGCCGGAATCCGAGGGCAACCGGCAGGACGGCCTGCCGGAGGGCGTCGACAGCATCGGCCAGGTGCCGGACGGCGCCGGCGGCGAGGACACCGTGTTCCTGGTGCGTACGCGCGACGCCGGCGGCGCGCACTGGGCCTTCTCGCGCCAGACGGTCTCGCGCATCGACGGCTGGTACGACGCGCTGCCCGACCGCTGGATCCGCGACACGCTGCCGCAGCGGCTGCAGCGCCGCGGCTTCTGGGGCGTTATGTGGTGGCAGTGGCTGGCATTGCCGGTGATGGCGGCGCTCGCGCTCGCCGCGGGCCGCCTGGTGGGCGGCGCGACGACGCGCGTGCTGCACCGCCTGCTGCGCCACACGCCCAGCGCGTGGGACGAGCGGCTGCTGCGCCAGATCGTTCCCGCGCTCACGCTGCTGTGGACGGTCGCCGCCGCCGCGATGATGCTGCCGTGGCTCGGGCTGCGGCCCGGCGTGCACGCGGCGCTGCGCTCGCTCCTCGGCGGCCTCGCGACACTCGGCGTCTTCTGGGTGCTCTGGCGTGCCGTGGACGTCTGGAGCCTCTACCTGCTGGAGCGGCCCTGGGCGGTCGGCAACCCGTCGGCGCGCTCGCTGCTCTCGGTGACCCGCAACCTCGTGCGCACACTGGTCGCCGTCACGGGGCTGGTGGCGGCGCTCGCCGCCTTCGGCTACCCGGTCGCGACCGTGCTGGCCGGCCTCGGGATCGGCGGGATCGCGATCGCCTTCGGCGCTCAGAAGACGATCGAGAACCTGTTCGGCTCGATCGCGATCGCCGCAGACCAGCCGTTCCGCGTCGGCGACCTGGTCCGGGTCGAGGACATCACGGGCAACGTCGAGCGGATCGGCATGCGATCGACCCAGATCCGCACGCCCGACCGCACGCTCGTGACGATGCCGAACGGCAAGCTGGCCGACCTGCGCGTCGAGGACTTCGCCGCCCGCGACCGCATCCGTCTCGCGGCGACGCTCGGGCTCGTCTACGACACGAGCGAGGCGCAGCTGCGGCAGGTGCTCTCCGGCATCGAGGCACTGCTGCTCGCGCACCCGAAGGTGTGGCGCGACACCGTTGTCGTGAGCTTCCTCGGCTTCGGCCCCTCATCGCTCGATGTCGAGCTCTTGTGCTGGATCGCGAGCTCGGACTTCGCCGAGTTCCGCGCCGCACGCCAGGAGCTCCTGTTCGGGATCATGCGTGTGGTGCGCGAGACGGGCAGCAGCTTCGCCTTCCCGACCCAGACGCTGCACGTCAAGGGCGGCGGCGTGCCCGAATAGCCGCCCGGGCGAGCCGGCGCGAGCTCAGTCGGCGGCAGGCTTCGTCCCGAACACCTCGCCGAAGAACTTCAGCATCCGGCCCCAGGAGTCCTTGTCGGCGTCGGCGTTGTAGGCGAGCGCCGCCATGCCGACCTTGTCGGCGTCCGGGTTGGTGAAGCTGTGCTTGGCGTGCGGCTCGCTCACCACCTCGAACTTGGCGCCGGCCGCCGTCATCTCCTTCTTGAAGGCCTCGACCTGGTCGGGGCCGATCATCGGGTCGTCGGCGCCGGTCAGGATCAGGAGCCGCGGCTTGACGGCGCCCGGCGCGGCGGGCTGCTGCGTGGCGAGAGCGCCGTGGAACGTCGCCACCGCGTCGAGGTCGACGCCCTGGCGCGCCATTGCGAGCGCGATGCCGCCGCCGAAGCAGTACCCGATCGCCGCGACCTTCTCGGGGTCGACGTGCGGGTCCTGCTTGAGCACGTCGAGCGCCGCCAGGAAGCGCGCCTTCACGAGCTGCGGCTCCTTCGTCGCCTCCGTCGCGAAGGCCTGCGCGTCCTGGGGATGCGTCGCGAGCTTGCCCTTGCCGTACATGTCGAGCGCGAAGCCGACGTAGCCCGCCTTCGCGAGCCGGATCGCCTGGTTGCGGGCGTGCTGGTTGTGGCCCCACCACTCGTGCACCACGAGCACGCCGGGCCGCTTGCCCTGGGCAGCCGAGTCCCAGGCGAAGAAGCCCTGGAGCTCGGTGTCGCCCTGCTTGTACGTGACCTCTTTCGTCTGGACCTCCGCGACGGCGAGCGCGGGCGAGACGAGCACCGTGACGGCGAGAGACGCGGCTCGCAGCATGGCTTTGACCTCCAGGGATCGCTCCTCGAAGCCTCTCACGCCGCTCGCCGGGCTTTCAAGCCGCCGAGCGGGCGCTCAGTTCCGGGAGACGCTGAAGACGGCCGCGGACGGCCTCGGCCCGGGGCGACGCGTCACGCCGCGCTCCGGGTTCGCCGCGAGCCTCTCGAGCACGTGCAGCACCGTCTCGGCCTCGTCCGGCACGCCGGCCGCGGCCGCGAGCTCCTCGCACGTCGCGCCCGCGGGCCCGCTTGCCGCGAGCGCGGCGAGTGCCTTGCGCTGCAGCTCGAGCACGGACGCCGCGGCCTTCTTGCCGGCCTCGACGCCCGGCTGGTCGTACGCGTTGATGCCGACGAGGCTCGCGTAGAGCCCCACCGCGCGCTCGTAGAGCGCGATCAGCATCCCGAGGCTGCGCGGCGAGACGTCGGGGATCGTGAGCGTGAGCGAGGGCCGGCCGGCCTCGTAGAGCGCACGGCGCGTGCCGAAGAGCAGCCCGTCGAGGAAGTCGCCGCTCGTCGCCCCGGGCTCGACCTCGGGGCTCGCGCCTTCGCGCTCGCGCAGCACGCGCACGAAGCTCAGGAAGAAGTTCGGCGTGCCGTCGCGCAGCTGCTGAACGTACGCATGCTGGTCGGTCGAGCCCTTGTTGCCGTAGACCGTGAGCCCCTGGTGCACGACGTGCCCCTCGAGGTCCTTCTCCTTGCCGAGCGACTCCATCACGAGCTGCTGCAAGTAGCGGCTGAGCAGCAGCAGGCGGTCCTTGTAGGGCAGCACCACCATCGCCAGAGCGCCCCGGCCCTCGCCCGCGGCGTGCCACGCGAGCGCGAGGCGCGCCGCCGGGTTGCGGCGCGAGTCGGAGCGGCGGGTGACCTCGTCCATCGCGGCGGCGCCCGCGAGCAGCGCGTCCACGTCGATCCCCTGCAGCGCCGCGGGCACGAGCCCCACCGCGCTCGTCACCGAGGTGCGGCCGCCCACCCAGTCCCACATCGGGAAGCGCTCGAGGAAGCCCTGCTCGCGCGCCTGCCGGTCGAGGGCACTCCCCTCCTGCGTGATCGCGACCGCGTGGCGGCCGAAGGCGAGGCCGCGCGCCGCGTACGCGGCATTCGCCTCGAGCATGCCGTTGCGCGTCTCCGGCGTCCCGCCCGACTTCGAGATCACGACGGCGAGCGTCGCCCCGAGCGCGTCGCGGAGCCCGCCCAGCACGCGGTCGAAGCCGTCGGGGTCGGTGTTGTCGAGGAAGTGCGGCCGCAGCGTGTCCGACGGGCGCGCGAGCGCGTCCGCCACGAGCTGCGGACCGAGCGCCGAGCCGCCGATGCCGATCACGAGCAGGTGGGCGAAGCGGCCGCCCGCGGGCGGAGCCACGCGGCCGTCGTGCACGCGGCGCGCGAAGTCGTGCACGCGCGCGAGCGTCTCCCGGATCTCGGCGACGATCTCGGGCGTGGGCGCCTTCTCCGGCGCGCGCAGCCAGTAGTGGCCCACCCTGCGCTTCTCGTCCGGGTTGGCGACCGCGCCCGCCTCGAGCGCCGCCATCGCGGAGAGCGCGCGGGCGACGAGCGGCTCGCGCTCCGCGAACGCCCGCTCGTCCACTCCCATCCGGCTCAAGTCGAGCCGGAACCCGAGCAAAGGCTCGTCGAGCAGCATCGCCTGGTAGCGCTCCCAGAGCTCTCGAGGGGTCATCGGCTCCTCCGCCGGCATTCTAGCCCGCGCCCGCGCGGCGCCCGCCGCCGCGCGGCTTGTGAAATGTTCTCTCGCCGTTGCGCCGGGCGGGTAAGCGCGGCACACTCGATCGGAAGCGAGACATGACGAAGCGCCACCTGACACTGCTCCTAGCCCTCGTGCTGCCGTCGTGCGGCGGCTCGTCCTCCCCCACAGCGCCGGCGTCGCCCGCGCCGGGAAGCTCGGCCGCCGGCGTGACCTGCACGGCCAGCGGCGAGATCTCCTACGTCCGCGACGTGCTGCGCCAGTACTACTACTGGTACCAGCAGCTGCCGGATCCCGACCCGGCGGGCTTCACGTCGCCCGAGGCGTACCTCGAGGCGGTGCGCTACCGCCCGCTCGACACGACGTACAGCTACATCACATCGAAGGCCTCGAGCGACGCCTTCTACTCGGACAGCCAGTACATCGGCTTCGGGCTCGCCTACAGGCAGACGGGCGACCTCGAGATGCGGGTGACGCAGGTGTTCCCCGGCAGCCCGATGGCCGACGCCGGCCTCGACCGCGGCCACTACCTGGTGTCGATCGGCGGCAAGCCGATCGGCGAGCTGATCCAGACGGGCGAGATCGCGACGATCTTCGGACCGGACACGATCGGCTACACGACCACGATCTCCTGGCGCGCCGGGAGCGGCCCGGTGCAGAGCGCCAGCGTCACGAAGCGGCTCGTGACGATCCCCACGGTGTCGCAGACGGGGATCTACAACGTCGGCTCCTCGCGCGTCGGCTACGTCCACTTCAGGAACTTCGTCCAGCCCTCGGTCGACGCGCTCTCGAACGCCTTCCAGCAGCTCAAGGACCAGGGCGCGACCGACGTCGTGATCGACCTGCGCTACAACGGCGGCGGGCTGCTCTCGGTGGCGCAGCACCTCTCGAGCCTCATCGCCGGCTCGCCGCTCGTGGGCAAGGTGTTCGTGCAGCTCACGCTCAACGACAAGCAGTCGAGCCAGAACACCACCTACCGATTCGAGACGAAGCCGCAGGCGCTCGCGGTGCCGCGGCTCGTGGTGATCGCGACGCGTGCCAGCGCCTCGGCGTCCGAGACCATCATCAACGGCCTGCGCCCGTACATGGACGTGAAGGTGATCGGCGACACCACCTACGGCAAGCCGGTCGGCCAGTACAACTTCGACTTCTGCGACAAGGTGCTCTACCCGGTGGTGTTCGCGGTGACGAACGCGAACGGCCAGGCGGACTATTTCAACGGCATCCCCGCCGACTGCGCCGCCGCGGACGACGTCGACCACCCCCTCGCGGACGCTCGCGAGGCCTCGCTCGCCGAGGCGCTCAACGTGCTGCGCACCGGCCACTGCAGCGGGCAGGCGGCGGCGGCGCAGGCCCGCATCGAGAGCCTGCGCGAGCGCGTGCGCGAGATCCCGCTGGACGGCTGGCAGCTGACGCGGAACGCCTGGTAGACCGCGTCGGGCGGCGCCCCGCGCGCCGCGTGCTATCATCCCGCAAACCGTAGCGGCCTCCGGCCCTGTTTTTCCGGGAGGCGAAGCGCGGCCGACAGCATGGCGACGCCCGAGAAGATCGGCAAGTACCAGATCGTCAGCAAGCTCGGCCAGGGAGCCATGGGCGAGGTCTTCCGCGCCCACGACCCCGTGCTGAACCGCGACGTGGCGGTGAAGCGGATCTCGGCGGGCCTCGACGCCGACGAGATGGTGAGGAAGCGCTTCCAGCGCGAGGCGCAGGCGGTCGCGAACCTCAGCCACCCGCACATCATCACGGTCTACGAGCTCGGCTTCGAAGGCGACCAGGCCTTCATGGCGATGGAGCTGCTCGAGGGCAAGGACCTCAAGCACGTGATCGCCAACCGCAAGCTGACGCTCGGCGAGAAGCTGTCGGTGATGGAGCAGATGGCGGAGGGGCTCGCCTTCGCGCACTCGAACGACATCGTCCACCGCGACCTGAAGCCCGCCAACATCCACCTGCTGCCGGGCGACAAGGTGAAGATCATGGACTTCGGGCTGGCGCGCACGGCCGGCTCCGACATGACCAGCACCGGCACGGTGATGGGCACGCCGCACTACATGTCGCCCGAGCAGGTGCGCGGCCAGAAGGCCGACGCACGCTCCGACGTGTTCGCGCTCGGCTGCATCTGCTACGAGCTGCTCACCGGCAAGAAGCCGTTCGACGCCGAGTCGATGCACGGCGTGCTCTTCAAGGTGATGCAGGAGGAGCCCCCCCACATCGTCGAGATCGCCCCGAGCGTGCCGCCGGTGCTCACGCAGCTCGTGGAGCGCGCGCTCGCCAAGGACCCGGCGGAGCGTCCGCAGAGCGCCGGCGAGATGCTGGCCGCGCTGCGCCAGGCGCGCATCGCGCTCGCGAGCGGGCGCGGGCACGAGGCCGCCGAGCGCGGCCCGTCGGCCTCGACGCTCGGGACGGGGCCCTCGGCGCGCGGCGCCTCGCGCACCGGCGGCAGCGCCGGCGGCAGCCGCGTGATGCGCACGCCGGTGCCGCCGCCACCCCAGGCGAGCGGCACGCGCACCCTGCTCGTCGTGGGCGGCGTATTGCTCGTGCTGCTGGCCGCCGGCGGGCTGCTCGCGAGCCGTTACCTGGGCGGCGGCGCTCCCGCGGCCGCCCCTTCCCAGGCGCCGCCCGAGGTCCGCAGCCTGGCGAAGGCGGTGATCGACACGCAGGTCGAGCTCGCGAAGCGCCGGCTGGCCGCCGGCGACTACGTGGACGCCGCGCGCAAGGCCGAGAGCGCTCTCAACCTCGACCCTCAGAGCCAGCCGGCCCTCGACGTGCTGGACGCGGCGAACAAGGCGCTCAAGCAGGTCGAGGTCGCGCTCGGCGCGGTGCAGGCCGCGGGGAGCGACAAGGAGAAGCTCGCGGCCGCTGCCTACGAGCTGATGTCGGTCGATCCCGGCCGGCCCGAGGCCGCCCGGGCGGCCAACGCCGCGGGCGCCGCGTTTCGCAGCCGGGTCGACGAGGCGCGCAGCGTCGCCCAGCAGGCGCGCCAGAAGGCCGAGCAGGCCGGCGCGGACCGGTCGACCGCCTTCGCGCAGGGCGCCGAGCTCGAGAAGCAGGGCGATCGAGCGCTCGAGTCGGGACAGCTGGCGACGGCGGCCCGCCGGTTCCTCGAAGCGCGCGGCCGCTTCGCCGAAGCCTCCGCGGGGCGCTAACGCCCGTCGCGAGCGGGGGCTCCCGGGTTGTGCGTGCAGCCCGGGCGGCTCTAATGCTACGATTGCCGAGCTTTTTCCGGGGGTTGGGGCCCTGCCTCGGGGCGAACGGCCGGCGGGACGCTACGCCGTCCGTGGGGCAGCGTGGGGGGTGCGGTCAGTGCTGAACCTGGACCACATCGGTAAGTACCGAGTGGTAGGGAAGATCGGCAAAGGAGCGATGGGCGAGGTCTACAAGGCCAAAGACCCGCTCCTCAACCGCTTCGTCGCGCTCAAGACGATCTCGCCGACGCTCGCCGCCGATCCCGACTTCAAGAAGCGCTTCCATCGTGAGGCCCAGTCCGCCGCCGGGCTCAACCATCCGAACATCATCACCGTCTACGACTTCGGCGAGGAGCAGGGCCTCACCTTCATGGCGATGGAGCTGCTCGAGGGCGTCGACCTGCGCGAGGCGATCCGCAGCCGCGCCCTCGGGCACCTCGGCCGCAAGCTCGAGGTGATGGTGCAGATCCTCGAGGGCCTGGCCTTCGCGCACTCGCGCGGCGTCGTGCACCGCGACCTCAAGCCGGGCAACCTCCACCTGCAGCCGAGCGGGCACGTGAAGATCCTCGACTTCGGGCTGGCGCGGCTCGGCGCCTCGGACATGACCAAGACGGGCACGGTCATGGGCACGCCGCACTACATGTCGCCGGAGCAGGTGCGCGGCCAGAAGGCCGACGCGCGCTCCGACGTGTTCTCGCTCGGCTCTGTCTTCTACGAGCTCCTGTCCAACCACCGTCCGTTCGAGGCCGAGTCCGTGCACGGCGTGCTGCTGCAGATCACCGACCACGAGCCGGATCCGATGCGCAAGTGGGAGCCCGAGATACCGGCGGGCCTCGTCGCGCTCGTCGAGCGCGCGATCTCGAAGGACGCCACGAAGCGCTACCCGGACGCGGGCGAGATGCTGCGGGCGCTCATCGAGGTGCGCGAGGCGATCGGCGGCGAGACGATGCTCGGGCCGTCGGGCGCCGAGCAGACGCTGCTCCAGGGCGGCGACGCGACGCTCGTCGAGCCCTCGATCGCTGCCGCACAGGCGAGCATCCGCGGCGCCACCGCGCTCACGCTCGCGCGCACGCCGGCGCGTTCCGGCCAGACCCACCTGCCGCAGACGGTGCGACCGGAGCCGACGCTCTCCGGGAGCGTCACGGCCGCGCGCCAGGGCTCGCGCACCTGGCTCGTCGCCTCGGCCGCGATCGGAGCCGTGGTCGTGCTGGGCGGCGCGGGCGTCGTTCTGCTCAGGCGCTCCCAGCCCGCCCCGGCCGCGCCGCCGCCCGCGGAGGTGCAGCAGCAGCAGCTCGGCATCCTCACCGACGCGCTGGTGACGAGCCAGGTCGAGCTCGCCCGGACGGACCTCGCGAACCACGACTACGCCTCCGCCGCGAAGCACGCCGAGGATGCCCTGAAGCTGAGCAACGCCAACGCCGACGCCAGGGAGATCCTCGACCAGGCGCACGACTCGCAGCAGAAGCTCGAAGCGGCCGCGGGCGAGGCGCGCACGGCGTACCGCCGCGGCGACACCGCGGCGGCGGCCGAGGCGCTGCAGCGCGTGATCCTGCTCGACTCCCGCAACCCGGTGGTCGACGAGCTGTCGGACAACCTCAGCAAGGCCTTCAGGCGCCAGGCCGACGACAGCCGGCGGCAGGCGGGCGCGGCCCGCGTCGCGGCCGAGCAGGCGCGTGCCACGACGCTCGGCGGCTTCGTCCAGGCCAGCCAGCTGCTCACCGCCGCGGACACCGCCTTCAAGCGAGAGGAGTTCACCGCGGCGGCGCAGAAATACGAGCAGTCCCGGATCGGATTCGAGGCCGCGAAGCGCGAGGCCGACGAGACGCGCGCCGCCGCCGCCGCGCGCGCCGCGGCGGCTCAAGCGCAAGCGCAGGTGCGGCCGGTCCCCACGACGCGGCCGAACGGCGCCGACGCGCAGGTGGCCCCCGCGACGTCCGCCTCCCCGCTCGGCTCGTCGCCCTCGCCGAGTTCCGCCCCGGTCGCCACGAGCCCGCTGCCGGCGCCGAGCGCCGCGCTCAGCCCGTCGCCGTCCTTCGCGCCTTCGGCGTCGCCCTATGCGACGCTCGCGCCCACGGCCGCGGCGTCGTCCGGGGACGCGGCCCAGATGGCCGTGCGCCGCACGGTCTTCGAGAGCTACAGACGCGCGATCGAGAGCCAGGACATCGCCCTCTTCCGCTCGCTCAAGCCCGATCTCACGACGAACGAGGAGAAGGCACTGCGCGAGTCGTTCAAGGCGATCAAGTCGCAGGTGGTCGGCCTTACGGAGGAGTCGGTGCAGGTCGATCCGGGCGGCGAGCGCGCCACCGTCAAGGTGTCGCGGCAGGACATCGTGAACGGGCGCCCGACGCCGCGCTTTTCCCAGACCTTCCACCTCGTCCGCTCCGGCTCCGGCTGGCAGATCCAGTCGATGGGCCAGTAGCGCCTGCCCTTTCGCCCTATAATCTCCGCCAAGGTTTTCCGGTCGCGCGGTCGTCGGCCGCGAGCAGCGGGTCGCGTTCGCCCGCGTCGCCGCGAAGGAGGGTTTGATGTTGCGCAAGGCCGCTTGGATGCTGATCGGCGCGAGCATGCTGGCGCCGGCCGTCTCGGCTCAGAGCTCGGACCAGAAGCTCTCGCTGTTGATCCCCACGCTGTTCGGCGACAACGGGCTGTTCGTGCAGAGCCAGGCACAGCTGCCCCAACCCTGCTCGCCCTGCGACCACTCGGCGCACTTCAACAACGCCTTCCAGGCCGAGTTCACGCAGTTCAACATCGCGCTCGCGAGCCAGCTCGCGGCGGTGCCGCTGCCCTCGCCCGCCTCCGGCTTCACCTACACCTTCGATAGCTCGCTCGGCGTCTTCCAGCGCTCGACCCAGAGCTTCGGTCCGATCCTCACCGAGCGCGCGGAGACCATCGGCAAGGGCAAGCTGACCTCCGGCATCAGCTACCAGCACTTCACCTTCGACACCCTGGAGGGCGTGTCGCTCGACGAAATCCCGGCCGTGTTCACGCACGACAGCGCCAACCTGGGCGGCGGCCGCTCCGACGTCGTCAGCACCACGAACTCGATCACGGCCAACGTCAACCAGTCGGTGCTGTTCGTCACCTACGGCGTCGGCAGCCACGCGGACCTGTCGCTGGGCGTCCCCTTCGTCTCGGTCGACCTGAGCGCGCGCTCGGACGCGGTCATCGACCGCGTGGGCACGTCCACCAGCCCCGCGACCCACTACTTCGACGACGGCAGCGGCGGGTTCGGCACGACGCACACGTTCGCCAAGTCGGGCTCGGCGAGCGGCATCGGCGATCTCGTGCTGCGCTTCAAGGGCGCGCCGGTACGCGGCGAGGCGGGCGCGCTGGCGTTCGGCTTCGACGTTCGCTTCCCGACTGGCGACGAGAACGACTTCCTCGGTCTGGGCGCCTACGGCGTCAAGCCGTTCATGGCGGCCTCGTTCAGCCACGGCCGCGCGGCCAGCCACGTGAACCTCGCGTACCTCTGGAACGGCAAGAGCGTCCTCGCCGGCGACCCCGCCACGGGCAGCAAGGAGGACATGCCGGACCAGGTCACCTACGCGATCGGCATCGACATCGGCGCCACGAAGCGGCTGACGCTCGCCTTCGACTTCCTCGGGACCTACATCATCGACTCGCCCCGCATGAGCGTGGGCACCTTCACCACGGCGAACGGGCAGGCGTTCAAGCAGATCAGCTTCGAAAAGGACTCCTACAGCCTGTCGAACGCAGCCGTCGGCCTGAAGTTCAACCCCGCGGGCAAGCTGCTGATCGACTTCAACATGCTGTTGAAGCTCGACAGCAACGGGCTGCGCGACAGCTTCACGCCCCTGGTCGGCATCGAATACGCATTCTAGTTAGCGGGGGCACGGGGGGCGCTAAGCCCCCCGTCAGTTCAGTCCAGAGAACCCTGCCTCCGTTTCTGTTCGGTTCGTCTCGTTCTTTGGCCGAGGTCGCAGCCTTCCGCGGCGCCGGGATCCCGTGCCGGATCCAGAAACGAGATAAGAGATCCGTCCCGGGAGCCCTCCGGACGCCGCTACCCGTGGCGACCTCGGCATTGCCGCCCGCGAGTTAAGGGCCGGCTGTTTGTTCTCCGAGTGAGGCCAGCAGCGCGCGCGCCGCGGGGTCGGACGGGGCGGCCGCGACCAGCTTCTCCGCGTAACGGCGGGCCTCGCCGAGGGCGCCGCGCTCGCGGTTGATCGTGACGAGCGCCACGAGCAGGTTGCGCGCGCCGGGATTCGCGGTGCTGGCCTTGCGCAGCACAGCGAGCGCCTCGTCCGTGCGCGCCGCGGAGTGCAGCCCGATCGCGTAGGCGTACGCGAAGTCGGGCGTCCCGGGGGCGAGCTCGGCCGCGCGCGCGAGCTCGCCGAGCGCCTCGGCCATGCGCTTCTGGCGCACCAGCAGCAGCCCGAGCGCGTGGTGAACCGAAGCGTCCTGCGGGGCCGCCGCGAGCGCCTTGCGCAGCGCCTGTGCGCCCTCGTCGTCCTTCCCCTGCATCCGCAGCAGGTCGGCCAGGTTGACCCAGGCCGGCACGAACCACGGCGCGAGCGCCGTCGCGGTGTCGTAGTCGCGCCGCGCGGCCTCGAGGTCGCCGCGCTTGACGTTGACGACTCCCAGGTTGACCTGCGCCTCGGGCCGCTCGGCGCTGGCTCGCTGGGCCTGCCGGTACTCGTCGAGCGCGCGATCGAAGGCGGCGCGCGCCTCGCTCTCGAGCTCGGCGTCGGGCACGTCGAGGAACGCGGCCACGGCCTCGACGCGAACGGCGCGCACGCGGTCCCAGAGCA
The DNA here is from genome assembly GCA_963740655.1 of uncultured Acidobacteriota bacterium. GTDB lineage: Bacteria > Acidobacteriota > Vicinamibacteria > Fen-336 > Fen-336 > DATBSL01. The sequence goes on along the minus strand of CAVUFF010000002.1, from coordinate 74,993 downwards.
GCTTCGCCCCGATGCGCACGCGCTCGCGCGGCGGCAGCGCGTCGAGCGCCGCCGCGGCGCCGAGCCGCACCAGCCGGTCGGGGTCCGCCGCCGCGGCCTCGAGCGCGCGCAGCGAGTCCGGCCCCAGGAAGGGCGGCAAGAGCGAGACGGCCGTACCCCGGACGATGCCGGGCTGCGCCTTGTTCTGCACGACGGCCACCAGCGCGCGCTCGGCGTCCGGCTGGAAGGTGCGTCCGGCGTGAAGCGCCGTCGCGTAGTGCGGCCGCGTCTGGCGTCCTTCCGGGTAGGCGCGGCGCACCGCGCGCGCAGCCCACTCGGCGCTCCTGTCCTTGTGGCAGTCCGAGCAGGCGTTGGGCGCCTGGTCGGCGCCGAGCGCCGCCGTCAGGTCGGGCCGCGGCACGCGGAAAGAGTGGTCGTGCCGCACGTCGACCACCATGTAGGTCTCGTGCCGCATGTGGCAGGCCACGCACGAGGCGCCCTTGCTCTTCTCGCGGTGGAGGTGGTGCTTGCGCGTCGCGAAGCGCTCGCTCGCGTGGCAGGCGCCGCAGACGAGGTCGGGGTCGGCGTGCAAGCTCGCGGAGTGCGGGTCGTGGCAGTCCGAGCAGGTGACGCCCTTGGCGTACATCCGGCTCTGCAGGAACGAGCCCCAGTTGTAGACCTCGTCGCGCATCTGCCCGTCGGCGTAGTAGAGGCCCGCCTCGAGCAGCGCTGGGCGATGCGTCTCGGCCAGCGGTCGGCCCGGCTTGTAGTCCTCGCTCAGGACGCCGCGGCGGGCGTGGCAGCGCGCGCAGCTCTCGACCTCCGGCCGCTCGGCGGCGACCTTCGACGGCTCGGCGCTGCCGCTCTCCGGGTCGAGCTTGAATTTGCGCCCCTTGCGCTCGTCGAAGCGCACCACCAGCCCCGGGTCTCCCTCGGGGGCGCGGCCGCGCTCGCGCGCCGCGCTCGCCCACTCCACGTGGCGCGAGCCGGGGCCGTGGCACGCCTCGCAGGAGACGCTCAGCTCCGAGTAGGTGGTGTGGAACACGCGCGCAACGGGATCGTAGCCCTTGCGCAGGTTGGTGGAGTGGCACTCCGCGCACTGGCTGTTCCAGTTCTGCGAGGGCTTCGTCCAGTGCAACACGTCGGTCGACGGCACCCGCTCGCCCGGGTAGAGGTGGAAGAAGCGCTGGCCGCCGTCCCGCTTCGGCCGGCTGTCCCACGCGACTCCGAGCGCCTGCAGCCGGCCACCGGGCTGCTCGATCAGGTACTGCTCGAGCGGCGTGACGCCGAACACGAAGGCGACCTGGAACTCGGCCATCTGCCCGTCGGGGCCGTCGGTGCGGACCAGGTAGCGGCCGCCGCGACGCGAGAAGGTCGTGAGCGTGCCCTGGTGCTCGAAGCTGCGGCCCGAGAAGTCCCCCTGCACGCTGCGCTCGTCCGCCCGCTGCATCGCGCGCTCGTGCTGGGAGCCGCGCCAGCGCTTCGTCTCGGCGGGATGACAGCCCTCGCAGGCCGCAACGCCGACGTAGTCGAGCGGCGGCGGGCCCATCGCCGTGCCCTGTTGGGGCGGAGGCAGCATCAGCACGACGCCGAGCGCGAGCGCGACCAGGACGGCGGCGAGCAAGGCCAGGGCGCGCCTGCGTGCGGCGGGCGTCATGGGAGCGGGAGAAAGGGGCTGGCTCTCAACGCTTCAGCATCCGGATCTCGGTGCCGCCCTTGTCGAACGAGACCTCGTCCATCAGCTGGTTGATCAGGTAGATGCCGCGTCCGTGGTGGCGGAACAGGTTACGTCCGCGCACCGGGCTCGGGATCGCCCCCGGGTCGAAGCCGGGGCCCGGGTCACGCACCACGATCAGCATTCCGCGCGCCGGGTCGCAGGCGACGCACACCTCGACGAGCTTGTCCGCGTTGTTGCCGCAGCCGTGGCGGATCGCGTTGGCGAGCGCCTCGCGCAGCGCCGTCTCGATCTCGAACTCCTTGCCGCGCGAGCACTCGAGCTCGCGCGCCTGCGCCATGACCTCTTCGACGGCGGGCGTGAGCGCCTCGAGCCGTCCCGGCACCTCTTTGCGCACGACCACCTGCAGCTCGCCGGGGTCGAAGTCGCAGCCGTTGCGCTCGTCGCTCATGTCCGTGGCCTCGTCCCGGCTGACGGGCCAGGGGGTGGCGGCTAGCATACCGAAAAGCTACGGCTTGCGCTGCGCGCCCGCAGCCTCGCTCGGTTGCGCCACCGAACGCTCGAACTCGGGCGTCGACCACTCGGCTAGGCTGCCGTCGGGGAGCCGCCTGACGAAGCGCGCGGCCAGCCGCTCGCGGACCGCCAGCGCGCGGCCCGCCTCGGGCTCGAGCACCATGAGCGCGGTCGACAGCGCGTCGGCCCACGCGAGGTCCCGGTGGACGACGCTGACGGACGCGAGCCCGTGCTCGATCGGGCGGCCGCTGCGCGGGTCGATGATGTGGCTCCGGCGCCGTCCCTGGGCGTCGGTCCAGGACTTGCGGTAGTCACCCGAGGTCGAGACGCCCTCGTCCGCGAGCTCGAGCAGCAGCGTGCGCTCGGGCGATCCGTCTGGCCACTCGACCGCCACCCGCCAACGCCCGCCGTCCGCGCGCCGGCCCCGCGTCGCCACCTCGCCGGCCACGTCCACCAGGACGTCATGGTGCCCGAGCGCCACGATGGCGCTCGCGATCCGGTCCGCCGCCCAGCCGTCGCCGATCGACGTGAGGTCGCAGGCGAGGTCGGCCCGCGCCTTGCTGACCTCGGCCCGCTCGGGGTCGAGGGCGAGCATGCGGTAACCGACGCGGGCGCGAAGCGTCGCGAGCTCGTCGTCGCCGGGGACGCGGTGCGTGCCGCCTCCCGGGCCGAAGCCCCAGGCCAGGACGAGCGGCTGCACGGTGACGTCGAACGCTCCCCAGCTCGCGTCGCTCGCCCGCCGGCAGAGCTGGAGCGCCTCGAGCGTGGCCGCGGAGACCGGGAAGGGCGCGGTCGAGGCGTGCGCGTTCAGGCGGGAGATCTCCGAGCGCGGGTTCCAGCCGGACAGCAGCTGGTCCACGAGCGTCAGCTCGCGCTCGATCGCGGCGCGCACCTTCTCGTCGGCGGCCTCGTCGCCCCCCGCCATCACCACGCGCACGGTGTAGCGGCTGCCCATCGTCGGACCCGAGAAGACGACGGCGACGGGCGGTGCGGCCGGCGCGGCCGCGGCGACGCCCGCCGTCCACGCCGAGGAGACCGCCGCAAGCGCGAGCGTCACCACGCGTTCGGACACTCGCATCAGCAGACGCTCCGCTGGGAGTGTATCAACCGGGCCGTTCGCGAGTCCGCAGCAGCCTCGGGAGCAGGACCAGGAGCGCTCCGTAGAGGGCGAGGCTCAGCACCAACGTCGCCGACCGCCCTTGGCGGACGTCCTGCAGCAGGAGCTTCAAGCCCCCGACGGCCGCGAGCGGGTAGACCAGCCAGACGAGCTCCGGCATGCCGCGCGAAACGAGCCATGCGAGACCGATGACCAGGCCGACCAGCACCGCGGAGCACGCGACCGCCTGGGCGCCCGGGTCTGCCGCGAGGGGGCGACCGAGTGCCGAGGCGATCCCCGCATGGATCGCAGCGGCGAGCGAGAGCACCGAGACGAGGGCCAGCAACAACCGCGGGAACCGGGCTCCCTCGGGCGACCTGGCACCGCGCTCGCTGATGAGCAGCGCCCAGGCCAGCGCTGCCACCGCGGCGGCCACCCAGGCCACACCCGTCAGCCCCCGAGCTGGCAGGCCGACGAGCGCCAAGGCGCCCGCCGCGACGAGGCCCGTCCCGAGCGCGGCGGCCCCCAAGTACAGCGCGCCATGCACGCCCAGCGTCGTGCGCTCGAAGCGGCGCCCGAGCCCGACCCCCGCGGCGCCCAGGCCAAGCCACACCAGCGGCAGCGCGGACCCGAGCCCGAGTGCGAGCGTGCCGCCCAGAAGCAGCAGCCCGCCTGCGGTCGCGTAGAAGTAGAAGTTGCGACCCTGCCCCGGCCGGCGCTCCGCGTGCGCGAAAGCGACCGCGTAGCAGAGCGCTCCCAGCAACGCTGCGAGCGCGCCGGGCGCCGGGGCGTGGCCGCCCTCGGCGGTCAGGACCCGGAGGGCGCCACCGAAGCCGAGCAGCACCGCGACCGTGCCCTGCGCGGCCTCGAAGAAGGTCACCGGGCGGCCGTGATGCAGAGTGCGAGCGGCCACGCTCACGACGTAGAGCGCGGGCAGCGCCAGCAGGGCGAGCGCCGCCGTGCCGTGCGAGAGCGGGACGTAGCCCTCGGGCAGCTGCGGCCGCGTCACCACGGCGATCATCAGCAAGGCCACGGCGTCGAGTACGAGCGCCGCGCCCCAGCGCAGGCCCAGCCAGGCGTCGCGAAAGGCGAGCCACTCCAGCACGACGGCGACGGCGGCGAGCGCACCGAGCGCGGCCAGCAGGTCGTGCGCGGACACGAGCAGGGCGACGCCGGTCACGAGCGCGAGCGCCGTGGTGAGCGTGGCGTTCACCACCAGCTTGCGGTGCACGGCGACCCCGAGGCCGAGCGTGAAGAAGGCGACGAGGGCGGCGTAGGCGGCCCGCGGCCCCAGCAGGCCCAGGCGGGTCGCGGTCTCCCAGATCAGGGCGAACGCGATCAGGCTGCTCGCGAGGTCGTGGAACGCCGCGCTGTCGCGCCGCCCGAGTCGCGCCTCGCGGTCGGCCACCAGCTGCCAGACGGCGGCGTACACGAGGCCCAGCGTCAAGCCGACGGTCGCGGGCAGCACGTGGCCGTCGGTCAACGCCCGGATCAGGTAGGCCCCGGCGAGGACGAGCAGCGTCCGGCCGAGAAAGGCGACAGCGCCGCGAGGCAGGGACGGAAGGGGCGGGACATCCTCCTCGACGCTGGCGGCCGCAGAAGACCGGCGGGCCTCGAGCTCCGCCACCCGCTGCTCGAGCCGTCGCAGCCGCTCCGTGAGCTCCTCGACCGCAGACTGCAGCGGTTCCTGGAGCTCGACCACGAGCGCAGCTCCCTCAGCCGCCGCTGCGCCGGCGCGCTGCGTCCAGGCGCCGCGCCTTGAGCGCGAGCAGCCCGGCGAACGCCAGCAGCACCACAGACGCGACGGCGAGGCCCTCGCGGCGGTAGCGGTACTCCCCGAGCCGGGCCTGTGCCGCCTTGTCGACCTCGGCCGCGATCGACTGTCCTTCGTTGATCACCTTCCCGAACTCGTCGGCGGAGAAGGTGTGCACGACCACACGGGCGCGCACGAGAGCGTCAGCGGCGCCGGAGAGCTCGTAGGTGGGCCGCTCGACGTCCATCCCGAGGCGCTCGGCGTGGGCGAGCGCGGCGCGCGCCTTGTCGGCGCCGGCGGCGAGCGAAACGAGCCCCTGCCGCATCGCGGTGGTGGCCTGATCACAGCGGTCTCCCGGCGAGTGACACGTCGCGCACACGCCCCGCGGCCCGATTCCAAGCATCTCGTCGCTCGTCGGAAGGATCTCGTGGTGGTCGTGGCAGGTCGTGCAGGGCGCCATGCCGCCGTCCCGGAAATAGGTCGCGTGGCTCGAGGCCCCGAACAGCTCCGCCTGCGTCACGTGGCACTTGCCGCAGACGTGGGTCACCGCGTAGACCCCGGGCGGGGCGGCGCCGTGGTTGCCGTGGCAGTCGGTGCAGGCGGGCGCGGCGAGGTCGCGCTCTTCCAGCCGCTTCTTCCCGTGCACGCTGCGCTTGTAGCGCTCGAGCTGGTCGGTGGGGATCCCGACGCCTTTCATGTACTCGGGGTTGTGGCAGCCCGTGCAGGTCCCGACGATCCGCGTCTTGTTCGCGGGCGAGCCAGGGTCGGAGACCGGGCGGATCCCGTGGAAGCCGTGGCAGCTGGCGCAGGTCGCCACGCGCTCGTTGCCCTTCTGCGCGCGCTTGCCGTGCTCGCTGGTGCGGTACTGGGCGAGCTGGTCGGTGGGAAGCCGCGGGTTGATCACGCGCATGCGCTCGATGTCCGAGTGGCAGCTCCCGCACATCTGCGCCACCGCCCAGCCCTTGGGCTTCCCCACGAAGCCCTTGCTCCGGCTCTTGGCACGCTCCGGATCCTCGGCTGTCGGGTCGCCGCCGTGGCAGTTCACGCACGAGAGCCCCGCGCGGCGATGGACGTCGAGGCCCGCCTCTTCGAGCAGGTCGCCGTGGCAGTCCACACAAGTGTTCTTCGCCGCGGGCCCAGCCGGGGCGGGCGCGCTCGTCGCGGGCGCGGCGCGGAGCGTCGAGACCGCGAGGATCAGTGCAGCCAGACGTAGCATGTGAGCACCGCGAAGTACGCGAAGACGAGAAGCCCGGCGAGCGTGAACGCCGGGCTGCGTTCGCCACGCGCCGCTCGACGGTCGAGGAAGGGAACGAAGGCAAAGACGAGGCCGAGCAGCATGAAGCCGAGCGCTCCCAGGGCTTCGCCCTCGATCGGCCCCACGTGGGACGGGATCAGCTTGAGCTGCTGAAACGGCGCGTAGAAGTACCACTCGGGCTTGATGCCGGGCGGCGCCGAGGCGAACGGGTTGGCTTTCGACCCGAGCTCGGCCGGGACGAGCGCGGCGAGTGCTGCGAGCAGAGCGAGCGCGAGCGTCCATCCCACGAGATCGTGGAGCAGGAAGTCGGGGACGAAGCGGCGTGGCGGCCCGCTCTCCGGCACGCCCGGCGGAATGCTCATGCCGTGGCGCTGCACGAGCAGCAGGTGGGCGCCCAGCACCGCGAGCGCGGCGAAGGGCAACACGACCACGTGGAGCGCGAAGAAGCGGGCGAGCGTCGCGCCGGTCACGTCCTCGCCGCCGCGCATCAGTGAGAGCAGCGCCTGGCCCGCGACGGGAACGGAGCCCGCGACGGCCGTTCCCACCGAGGTGGCGAAGAAGGCGATCTCGTCCCACGGCAGCAGGTAGCCCGAGAAACCAAAGCCGAGCGCTATCCCGAGCATGGCCGCGCCGGTGAGCCACGTCAGCTCGCGCGGACGCCGGTAGGCTTTCATCACAAACGCCGTGAGCATGTGCAGCGCCACGACCCCGATGAAGATGTCCGCCGACCAGCGGTGGATCGAGCGCACGAGCCAGCCGAAGGGGATCTCCCCCGAGATGCGCTTGACGCTCTCGTAGGCGGTCGCGGTCCCGGGCTCGTAATAGAGGAGGAGCAGCAGGCCCGTTCCGAGCTGGATCAGGAACAGGAAGAGGGCGAGGCCCCCCAGGTAGTAGAAGACCGAGAAGCGGTGGCGCGGGACGACCTTGACCTCGGCCAGGTGGCGGAGCGCTTCGAGGCCGACGCGCTCGTCGAGCCAGGCCCCCAGCCCCGCGAGTGTCGTCCTCGCCATTCCCATGGGGCGCTATCCCACCTCCGCCTCTGCCACGTAGACCTCGTTTCCCTTGAGGACCACCATGTGCTCAGGCAGCGGCCGCGGCGGTGGGCCGGCGACGTTCTTCCCGGTCAGGTCGAACCGCCCGTCATGACAGGGGCACCACATGAGACCGAGGTCCTGGCGGTAGCGCACCGTGCAGGAGAGGTGCGTGCAGCGCGCGGAGAACGCCCGCCACTTGCCATCCGGGGTGTGGATCAGGATCGCCGGCTTCGAGCCGAGCGGGAACACCAGGCCACTGCCGGCGGGCATCTGGTCCACGCGAGCGGCCAGCACCGCCCCCTTGCTCTTGCCGCGGGGGCGCGGCGGCGGGAAGACGAAGTGGAAGACGGGGTAGACGATCGCGAGCATCGCTCCGACCGCCGAGAGCCCGAGCAGCCAGTCGAGGACCGCCCTGCGGTCCTGCCCGACTTGCACGGTGCCCGTGTCGCTCACCCGGCCGCCTGCTCCGCCTCGCGTGCTTCCGCCCAGGGCGGCAGCAGCCTCAGCAGCCCCCAGAGGATCGCAAACGGCAGCACCATGAGCGCCACCGCCGGCAGCAGGCCCTCCCGGGTGGCGAAGTCCCATCTTGTAGCGTGGTGTAGCCGAGGAAGCTCTTCGAGAAGAGCTGACCGCCGATCACGACGTTCCAGCGCATGGCGAAGATCCCGATCAGGGTCAGGATCGCCGACGAGTACGTAGATCCCGCGCCGCGCCCGCTCGGTGAGGGTCACGATCTGGGTGAGCGCGAGCAGGGCGATGGGCACGCACGGTCCCCAGCACGATCTGGAGGATGACCTGCGAGGTGTAGAGCCGGGTGTGCACCATGAAGTCGAGGCTCTTGAACGACTCGTCGGCCTCGTAGATCCGGTGGAGCAGGTCGAGCATCTCGAGCGAGAAGTCGATGATGAAGGCGTACAGCAGGTAGCGGCCAATCGTGTCGAGGCAGGGCATCTCGATCTCGTGCCCGCGCAGCCAGCACGCCAGCATGTAGAGCAGCAGCACCATCGCGATCCCGGAGACGATCGCCGAGAACAGGAACACGATCGGCATGAGCGGCGTCGACCACCAGGGGTTGGCCTTGACCGAGCCGAAGATGAACCCCACGTAGCCGTGGAGCAGGAAGGCGGAGGGGATGCCGATCAGGCTGACGAACCAGCTCGCGCGCTCGTCCACCCGCAGAGCTTCCTCGCTGACGTCGTCGGAGCCCAGCGTGAGGACCCGGTAGACGCCGCGCAGAGGCCCGACCGTGCTGCGCGCGAGCAGCACGATGTCCTTGCGGTACTCCAGCCAGATCTCGAGCAGCAGCACCGCCATCAGGTACCAGAGGTAGACGAATCCGAACATCGCCATCGCCGACGACGTGTGTGGCGTGAGGTACATCTCCAAGGAGCGCTCGGGATGCCCGAGGTGCAGCTGCAGCGGCAGCGGCGCGACGAGCAGGAACGCGAGCGCCGTGAGCAGCGCCAGCCGGTAGGTCGGCTTCACGCTCTCGACGCGGAACACGCGCTCGAGCGAGGCGAGGATGAAGGCGCCGGCTACCAGGCCGGTGATGTACGGGTAGAGCACGATCAGGATGCTCCACTGCAGCTCCACCTCGTTCGGGTACATGTAGCCTTCGACGCCGTGCAGGATGGTTTCCATAGCGCCTACCTGACCGAGCCGTCGAGCCCGTTGTAGTAGGTCTTCGAGCCTGTCGCCATCTGCGGCTTCAGGACCTGCACCTTGTGGGTGCGCAGGAACTCGTGGATCGGGTCCTTCGGGTCCTTGAGGTCGCCCAGCACCCGCGGGCCCGGTCGGGCAGGCCTCGCAGCAGGCGGTCGTGAGCCCGCTTCGTGATGCGGTGGTAGCAGAGCGATGCACTTGTCGACGGTGTTGGTGCGCGGGTCGATGAAGCGGCAGCCGTACGGGCAGGCCTGCACGCAGTAGCGGCAGCCGAGGCAGTAGCTCTTGTCCACCAGCACGACGCCGTCGGGGCTCTCGAAGGTCGCCCCGACCGGGCACACCTGCACGCAGGGCGAGTGCGCGCAGTGGTTGCAGAGCTTCGGCACGAAGAAGCTCTTCGAAGCGTCTCCGGCGCGGTACTTCTCGGGGAAGCCGTCGTAGCCGCCGTTCGGCGAGTCCACCTCCGGGTGCTCGACGTCGCCCTCCGGGACGTGGTAGCGCTCGACCCAGGTGCGGAAGTAGAAGGGCTCGCGCAGGACGTCGTTCTCCTCCTTGCAGGCGCGCACGCAGTTGCCGCAGCCGATGCACTTCTCGACGTCGATCGTCATCGCCCACCAGTGGTCGGTGGTGGTGTAGTTGGGTGCGGCCGCGGGCTCGCCGCGCGCGACCGCGCTCCAGGCCAGTTGCGCCGCGCCGCTCAACCACAAGAGGTGCGTCGCGCGGCCCAGGAACTCGCGTCGGTCGGCAGTCACGGCGTCTTCGCCTCCTCCCCGCCCATCGCCGGGTGATGCGCGACGTGGCAGGTGGTGCAGGCCTCGCCCCCCGCGTGCTCGGCGGCGTCCTTCTGGGGGAACGAGACCGGGCGGGCCACGCTCGCCTGGTGGCAACGAACGCAGAGCACCTTCGAGTCGGGCTTCACCGCCTTCTGCTTCGCGGGATCCGCGGCGTGTGCGGCGAGCGGGCCGTGGCAAGCCTCGCACCGGACCGCGGCATGCCCGCTTCCCTTCGCCGCTTGGGCGGCGTCCGCGTGGCACGCGAGGCAAGCCGCCCGCCCCGCGTAGGTGAGCCCGCGGGCGCGCGCGTCGTCGAGCGCGCCGGCACGGTAGTGGCCGTAGCGGCCGAAGCCCTCCGGGGTCAGCAGCGCCTGCAGCACGACGAAGCAGACGATGCCGGCCAGGAAAAGCCCCGCGACGCGAACGAGGTGTTCCCTGTGCCCCAGGAGACGATTCATTCCACCCCCGATCCCCGCGCCCAAGAGCTCCGAACGGCGTTAAGTGTCCAAAAGAACCGGGGTCGAGCCAAGAGGCGAACGGCTCATGGCAGCCAGAGCGAATTGACCATGTCGGGCGAATCGAGCTTTACGAGCAACGGAGCTTGCCCTAGGATGCGAGCCACACTGGAGCCCTGAGGAGCCGAATGAAGAACGTCGTCGGTGCGTTCACCCGCTTCCTCGCGCACATCACTCGCAACGTCTTCGGAATGGCGGGCGCCGTCCTCACGACGGTGAGCGCGGTGCTCTTCCTCACGCTGTTCGCGCTCGACCTCGTCGGCTACCACGGCGGGCCGTATGCCGGGATCCTCGCGTTCCTGATCATTCCTGGCCTGTTCCTGCTCGGGCTGGTCCTGATCCCGCTCGGGCTGTGGCGCGAGCGGGTCCGTCACCGCCGCGCGCTCGCAGCCGGCGGCGACGCGGACGAAGTGCTGCCGGTCTGGGACCTGAACGTCGATCGCGTGCGCCGCAACGTGCTGGTGTTCCTGCTGCTGTCGGTCGTCAACGTCGTGATCCTCGCGACGGCGACCTACAAGGGCGTCGAGGTGATGGAGTCGACGCCGTTCTGCGGCGCCGCCTGCCACACCGTGATGGAGCCCGAGTACACGACCTACAAGCGCTCGCCCCACGCGCGCGTCAAGTGCGTCGAGTGCCACATCGGCGAGGGCGCCAACTGGTTCGTGAAGTCGAAGATCTCCGGCTCGTGGCAGCTCGTGTCGGTGGCGTTCAACCTCTACCCGCGCCCGATCGCGACGCCGGTCCACAGCCTGCGGCCCGCGCGCGAGACCTGCGAGCAGTGCCACTGGCCGAACAAGTTCGTGGGCGACCGCTTCAAGGTCAACACGCACTTCTCCGAGGACGAGGCGAACACGGAGACGAAGACCGTGCTGGTCGTGAAGGTCGGCGGCCACCAGGCCGGCCGCAGCCAAGGCATCCACTGGCACGTCGATCCCGACCACGTCGTGCGCTACCGCGCCGACTCCAGGCGCCAGACGGTCTACGAGATCGAGATGGCCGCGAAGGACGGCACCGTCCACCGCTACAAGGGGCCGGTCGAGCCGCCTGCCGGCGCGCCCGCGGCCGAGTGGCGCACGATGGACTGCGTCGACTGCCACAACCGTCCGACCCACGTCTACCGCGAGCCCGCGGGCGAGCTCGACGCCGCGCTCGTCGACCGCCGCATCGATCCCACGCTGCCGTTCGTCCGCCGCGAGGGGCTGCAGGCGCTCCTCGCCGACTACCCGAGCCACGAGGCGGCGCGCGCCGGGATCGCGAAGGCGATCACCGGCTTCTACGCGGCCTCCTACCCCAAGCTCGCCGCGGAGAAGAAGGACCAGGTGGCCGCCGCGGGCCGCGCGCTCGGCGACATCTGGGCGTGGAACGTGTTCCCGGCGATGAACGTGAAGTGGGGCAGCTACCCGAACCACCTCGGCCACCCGGACATGAACGCCGAGGTCGGCTGCTTCCGCTGCCACGACGAGCAGCACAAGGCCGCGGACGGCAAGACCGTCTCGCAGGACTGCGGTCTCTGCCACTCGCTGCTCGCGCAGGACGAGAAGGACCCGGAGATCCTGAAGAAGCTCGACTGAGCGCCGCGCTTGCGCTCGGTCCCGCGGATCGCGCATGATGCCGGGCGACAAAGGGAGGGGCTCGATGGCGAAGGCGAGGCGCACGACTCACCGCAGCAGCAAGGGCAAGAAGCTCTACGCGGTCCGCGACGCGAGCGGCCAATTCAAGGACATCCAGACCTACGAGCGCGCCCAGCGCGCCGACCTCGCCAAGACGTCGAAGGCGGAAGCCGCCAAGCGCAAGGGCAAGGGCAAGAAGAAGGCGGCCCGGCGCAAGAGCGCCAAGAAGCGCTGAAGCGGGCGAGGCCACACGTGCGCAGACTCGCGCTCGTGGCGGTGGCCGCGACGCTCGTCGTCGCCGGGGCCGGCGCGCAGCAGTTCAAGATGCCGCGCGTCGACCTCGACTACGACAAGCAGGTCGACTTCGCGAGCTTCAAGACCTTCAGCTGGAAGGACACCGAAGCGGTCGCGACCGACCCCGGGATGCACGCGCGCATCGTCTGGTACGTGGAGCGCGAGCTCGAGAAGAAGGGGCTGAAGAAGGCGAAGGACGGCCCGGGCGACCTGCTGGTGCGCTACTACACGAAGAAGCAGGAGAGCTTCAAGGGCACGCCGACCCAGGGGCAGACGACGCTGCCCGGCGGCGCCGGGCAGCTCACGACGGGCGTCGACTTCCAGAAGGTGGTCGAGGGGACGCTGCTCGTCGAGCTGCAGCGCAGCTCGGACGGCATCGCGGTCTGGCGCGCGGCCACCGAGTACAAGGCGATCGACAAGCAGAAGATCGACGCCGAGACCGCCTCCGCCGTGAGGCTGCTGATCGGCAAGTACCCCCCGCCGAAGCCCTGACTCGCCCGCACGGCCCCGCGACGGGTCGCCGGGGTGGCCACGGGTAGCGGCGAGCCGGAGGGCTCCCGGGGCGGGTCCGATCCGGGCGGCTGACGCGTCACGGGATCCCGGTCGCCGCGGAAGACATCGACCTCGGCGACGAAGGTTGACGGCTACGGACGCAGCGTCAGCACCGCCCAGATCGGCAGGTGGTCGCTCGCGCCGCGGTTGTCCTTGACGACGCCGAGCGCCGCGTCGCCTTCGGCCAGCCGCAGTCCCCGCACGATGAAGTGGTCGTAGCTGAGCCCCGTGATCGGGATCCCGAGCAGCTTGAAACGCGTCGTGTCCCCGAGCCGGCGCGTCAGCCACTCGAGACCCGCGCGCTCGAGCTCCTCGACCTTGTCGTGCGAGTTGAAGTCGCCGGCGATCACCACCGGATCCGTCGACGCGGACGCGTCCGCAGCCAGGACGCGCAGCTCCTCACGCCGCGAGCCGCCCGAGACCGCGAGCGGCGAGGGCAGGTGCACCGAGTAGGCGCGGAACCGCTCGGAGCCGCGGACCAGGGTGGCGATCGTCACCGCGCGGCGCAGCCCGCTGCCGCGCGCCCCGTGGGGCAGGACGAGCTTGCGCGGCTCGACGAGCGGCCACGGCGACAAGAGCGCGCAGCCGAAGTCGCGCTCGTGCTTCGGGTGCACGCCGCTCGGGAAGTAGACGGCGTTCAAGCCGAGCGCCTTCGCGATGCGCTCGGTGCCCGGGGCGTCCATCTCCTGCAGCGCGAGCAGGTCGAGCTGGCGCAGCGCCGGGGTGCCGCGCAGCACCTCGAGCGCGCGGTCGATCTCGATCGCGTAGGCGATGTTGAAGCTGACGACGCGGAGCGGAGCGGCTGCCGAAGGAGCCGGAGGCGCAGCGGCCTCGCGGCCGTACTCGTAGCGCGGCCCGCCGGGATCGAGGTAGTTGTGCGCGGAGGCGCAGCCGAGGGCGAGCGCGGCGGCGAGCGCCGCGGCCAGCCGGCCCCCGGCCACTCCTAACTGCCGCCCACCTTGCGGGGCAGGCTCGTCTTGCCGAAGCCCTGCGTGTTCGTGGCGGTCTTCTTCCAGGGCTGGTGCGTCTTGTGGCGCGGCGGTGCGCTCGCGGCCTTCGCCGTCTCCGCCGCCGCTGGCGCGGGCGCCGCGGCGGCGGCCTTCTCGCGCGCCTGGCGCGCCTTGGCCTCGTCGGCGGCGAGGTGGCACTGCTTGTACTTCTTCCCCGAACCGCAGTGGCAGGGATCGTTGCGTCCCGTTGTCGCTGACAATGCTCGTCCTCCGTCCTTCACTCTATCAGCGCCGCCGCGTGAAGCCCAGCACCACGCCGGCGCCGAACAGCATCCCCTCCCACGCGCCGAGCGCCGCGCGCGTGAGCGGCCCGATGTCGGGCTCGCCGAGGCGGCGGGCGAGCGGCGCGAGGGCGACCTGCGAGCCCTCGAACGCGCGCGCGATCGCGTTGAGGCTCGCTCCGGCGAGCGTCGCGCCGAGGAGCGAGATCGCGGAGCAGCCGAGCGCCGTCGCGAGCCCGGTCGCGGCCGCGGCGCGCGCGCGCGACGCGCGGTCGAGCCCGCTGCCCTGCGGCGGCGGCGCGGCGAGCCCGTAGGCCAGCCCGACGATCGCCCCGATCGCGACGCCCTCGACGGCTCCTCCCACGTCGGGCACCGCGTGCCCGAACACACCCTCGATCGTCCAGCGCCAGAGCGCGTGGGCGACGAGCCCGATCGCGCCGCCGCCGAGCGAGGCGCACGCCATGAGCACGAGCGGCCGCAAGCCGCGCCCTCTCGACTCGCCGAGCGCCAGACCGGCGCCGACCCCGAGGCCGCCGAGCGCCCCGGTTGCCGCTCCCACCAGGCCGAGCGCGGCGCCGACCGTCGCCGGGACGTTCCAGTCGCCGGCCCAGCGCAGCAGCAGCCCGCCGCCCAGGCCGCCGACGAGCCCGGCGAGCGCTCCGCCGCCCGCGGCCGAGGCCGCGCGCCCGAGCGGCAGGCCCGAGGCCCCGTCGCGCGAAGGCGAGGATGCCGCGGACGGCGCCGGCGCGGGTCCCGGCTCGGCCGCTTCGCTCACGTCCGGGAACACGAACTGGTAGCCGTGGCGCGAGACCGTGCGGATGAAGCGCGGCTCGCGCGGGTCGTCGCCGAGTGCCCGGCGCAGCGTGCGCACGGCCTGGCTGAGCGCGCCGTCCGAGACGACGACGTCGGGCCAGACGCGGTCGAAGATCACGCGGCGGCTGACGGCTTCGCCGCGCCTTTCGACGAGCAGCAGCAGCAGGTCGAAGTAGCGCGGGATGAGCGGCACCTCGCGCTCGCCCTCGAGCAGCTGGCGCCGCGCGGGCGAGAGGCGGAACGCGCCGAACCGGAAGCACGGGGCGGGCACGGGACCGCTGGAGGCCACGGCGCCATGCTAAGGGCGAAGCCGCGCGCGGCGTGAGCAGCGCAACGAGGGCGGGTGCTTGTGGCAAGATGCCTCGCAGTGGCAGGCAAGGCCCGCATCGTCGTGATCGACGACGAGGTGAACGCGGCGGCGGCGCTCGAGGCGCTGCTCGAGCAGGACGGCTACGACGTCGAGCGCGCGCCCGACGGGCGCGCCGGGCTCCAGCTGCTCGAGCGGCACGACCCCGACGTGGTGCTGACCGACCTGCGCATGCCGGGCATGGACGGCCTCGAGCTGCTCGGGCGGATCAAGGAGCTGCGTCCCGACGCGATGGTGATCGTGATGACCGCCTACGGGACCGTCAAGACCGCGGTCCAGGCGATGCGGCTCGGCGCGGAGGACTACCTCGGCAAGCCGATCGACGTCGAGGAGCTCGAGGTCGTGGTCGAGAAGGCGCTCGAGCGCAAGCAGCTCTTGGCCGAGACGCGCGCGCTGCGCGAGCGGCTCGAGCACAAGTACCGACTCGAGAACCTGGTCGGCGAGAGCCCGGCGATGCTGTCGGTGTTCAAGACCATCCGCCAGGTCGGGGGCTCGTCGGCCTCGGTGCTGCTGCTCGGCGAGAGCGGGACCGGCAAGGAGCTGTTCGCGCAGGCGCTGCACCAGTCGAGCCCGCGCCGCCGCAAGCCGTTCGTGAGGGTGACCTGCGCCGCGCTGCCCGAGACGCTGCTCGAGAGCGAGCTGTTCGGCCACGAGAAGGGCTCGTTCACCGGTGCCATCCACACGCGCGCGGGCCGCTTCGAGGCGGCCGACGGCGGCACGCTGTTCCTCGACGAGATCGGCGACATCTCGCCCACCGTGCAGGTGAAGCTCCTGCGCGTCCTCGAGGAGCGCGAGTTCGAGCGCGTGGGCGGCAACCGGACCTTCAAGGTCGACGTGCGCATCGTGGCCGCCACCCACCGCGACCTCAAGAAGAAGCTGGAGGACGGCAGCTTCCGCGAGGACCTCTACTACCGGCTGAACGTGATCGAGATCGCGATCCCGCCGCTGCGCGAGCGGCCGGGCGACGTGCCGCTGCTCGCCCAGCACTTCCTGCGCAAGTACGCCGACGCGAACGGCAAGCAGCTGAGCGAGCTCGACGACGACGTGCTGGCGCTGCTCCTGTCCTACGGCTGGCCGGGCAACGTCCGCGAGCTCGAGAACGCGATGGAGCGCGCGGTGGTGCTCGCCGACGGCGACCGCCTGCTGCCGGCCCACTTCCCCACCGTGCACGCGACGCTGCCCGGCGCGGGCCGCGGCGCGGCGCCGCCGGGAGCCGGCGTACGCATCCCGGGCAGCCCGCTCGCCGACCTCGAGCGGGAGGCCATCCTGCGCACGCTCGCGTCAGTGGGCGGCAGCACCGCGAAGGCGGCGGCGATCCTCGACATCAGCGCTCGCAAGATCCAGTACAAGCTGAAGGAGTACGAGCAGCAGGGCGTGCTGCCGAAGGACGGCGAGACCGCGCCGGCCGACTAGAGCGGGCGCGCGAGCAGCGCTCGGGGCGTCGTGGGCGCGGGCGCCGCGGCCGCAGGCGCCGCGCCGAAGCGGGCCGTGAGCGTGTGCTGCTCGCCCTCGGCGTGATCGGGCCGCCCTTCGCCCGTCAGAAGGAAGTCGAGATGCGCGCGGATCGAAGCCGTTCCGGGGTTGCCGCGGATGCGCGCCCGCTCGAGCCCGCCCCGCCAGAAGGCGAGCGTCGGCACGCAGGTGAGGTGGTAGCGGGCGGCGAGCCACCCCTCGGCCGCGTCCGCGACGCGCACCACGACGGCGCGGCGGTGGAACTCGTGCGCCAGCGCCTCGAGCGCGGGACGCAGCGCCTCGCACGGCCTGCAGCCCGGGGTCTCGAACACGACGAGCGCCGGGTGGCCCGACGCCAGGATGCGCTCCAGGACGGACGCGCTCGCGCGGATCGGAGCATCGAAGGTGGCGTTCACGCTCACCTCCTGTCAGCGCGAATATAGGCCCCTCCTCGCTCCGAACGCCAGCACAAAAAACGTCACGTTGTCGCACACGTAGCGCGCATCACACCGGCCCGAGACAACGGACGACACCTGCGGCTACGGGCCTGGCATGGCTTGGTGGACAATGGCGTCCGCCATGACAACCAAGGGCGTGCTCGGACGCGCGGCTCTCGCCGCCGCGCTCCTGGGAGCGGCGCTCCTCCTGCGCGCCACCTTCTTCGCCCCCAAGGTCCTGCCGGTGCGGGTCGCCGCGGTCGAGCGGGGCCGGGTCGAGGAGACGGTCACGAATTCCCGCGCCGGGACGGTCAAGGCCCGCCGCCGGGCGAAGCTCGCGCCGGAGATCGGGGGCCGCGTGCTCGAGCTGCCCCACCGCCGCGGCGCCCGCGTCAGGAAAGGCGAGCTGCTGCTGCGGGTGGACGACGCGCTCCAGAAGGCGCAGCTCCGGCTGTCCCAGGACGAGCGCCAGGCCGCGCTCGCCCAGGCCGACCAGGCCTGCCTCGCCGCGGAGCGCGCCGTGCGCGAGCGGGACCGGACGCGCTCGCTCGCCGCCCAGGGCATCGTCTCGCCCGACCTGGTCGACGGCGTCGACAGCCAGGCGCGCACAACCGAGGCCGCCTGCCGCGCCGCCCGCGCCACTGCCGAACGCTCCGATTCCGCCGTGGCGCTGGCCCGCGCCCAGCTCGACAAGACGGCGCTCCGTGCGCCGTTCGACGGCGTGGTGGCCGACACCTTCATCGAGGAGGGCGAGTGGACGGCGCCCTCGCCCCCGGCGCTGCCGATCCCGCCGGTGCTCGACCTGATCGACACGCGCTCGATCTACGTGAGCGCGCCGATGGACGAGGTCGACTCGGGTCGGATCAAGAAGGGCCAGCCGGCGCGCGTCAGCGTCGACCCGCAGCCCGGCAAGCACTTCCCGGCTCACGTCGTCGGGTGGCGCCCTACGTGCTCGACCGGCGGAGCAGAACCGCACGGTCGAGATCGAGGTCGAGCTCGACGACCCCGCGCCACCGGCGGCCTGCTGCCCGGCACCTCGGCCGACGTCGAGGTGATCCTGAGCGCGCGCGACGACGTGCTGCGCGTGCCGACCGCAGGCCCTGCTCGAGGGCGGGCGCGTGCTGGTGCTGGAAGGCGACCGGCTGGTCGGGCGGACGCTCGCGGTGGGCCTGCGCAACTGGGACTGGACCGAGGTCGCCTCAGGGCTCGCGGCCGGCGACCGCGTCGTGACCTCGCTCGACCGGCCCGAGGTCAAGGCCGGCGCGCGCGCCACCGTGGCGGAGGCCGACCGGCGCAGCCGGTGCCCGGATGATCCGGCTCTCGGGCGTCTCGCGCACCTACCGCGTCGGCGAGCGAGATCGTGCACGCGCTCGCGGGCGTCAGCGAGGACGATCCGGACCGGCGAGCACGTCGCGATCATGGGCCCGTCGGGCTCGGGCAAGTCGACGCTGCTTGCACGTGCTCGGCTGCCTCGACCGGCCGACGCGCGGCAGCTACGGCTCGACGGCCGCGACGTCGCCCGGCTCGACGAGGCCGCGCTCAGCCTGGTGCGCCGCCACACGATCGGCTTCGTGTTCCAGTCCTACCACCTCGTCCGCGCGGCTCGACGCGCGCAGGCGAACGTCGAGCTGCCGATGGTCTTCGCCGGCGCGCCGCGCGCCGAGCGGCGCGCTGCGCGCGGCTCGACGCGCTAGCGCGCCGTCGGGCTCTCGAGCCGCGCGACGCAAACACCGCCCCGACCGAGCTCTCGGGCGGCGAGCGCCAGCGCGTGGCGATCGCGCGCGCGACCATCCTGCGAGCCGCGCTGCTGCTCGCCGACGAGCCGACCGGCAACCTCGACACCGCCTCCGGCGAGCACGTGCTCGAGCTGCTCGAGCAGCATGAACGCCGGCGGCCTGACCCTGGTCGTCGTCACCCACGACCCGGCGGTCGCGCGCCGCGCCCAGCGCGTGCTCATGCTCGAGGACGGGCGCATCGTGCTGCCGCGTGCCCGGCAGCCGAGACTCGCAGCGAGGCGGTCGAGGCCCTCGCGCGGCGGCGCCGAGGAGCGGCGCGTGAGCTTGCTCGACCTCCTGCTGTTCGCGCGCGGGCGCTTGCGCGGGCATCGCCTGCGCACCGCGCTCAGCCTGCTCGGGCGTCGCGATCGGCGTCGCCGCCGTCGTCGCTGACCGCGCTCGGCGAGGGCGCGCGCCGCTACGTGCTCGGCCAGTTCGCCGCCGCTCGGCACCAACCTGGTCGCTCGTGCTGCCCGGCAAGACCGAGACCACGGGCGCCATGCCGGGGTTCGGCGGCGTGCCGCAACGACTTCACGCTCGACGACGCGCTCGCCGTCGCACGCGGCGTGCGCGAGGTGGACGAGCTGGCGCCCATGGTCGATGGGCAACGAGACCGTGGCCTACGGGCGAGCGGCGCCGGCAGGTGGTCGCTCTTCGGCTCGTCGAACGAGGCGCTCGAGGTCCGCCGCCTGTCGATGTCGCGCGGGCGTTTCCTGCCCGCGATCCCGTGGGACCGCGGCGCGCCGGTCGCCGTGCTCGGCTGCAAGCTGGCGCACGAGCTCTTCCCCGCCGACGATCCCGCTGGGCCAGGTGGTGCGCGTGGGCGACTGGCGCATGCGCGTGATCGGCGTGCTCGAGCCCCGCGGCCACGCAGCTCGGCATGGACATGGACGACGTCGTGTTCGTGCCGGTCGCCACCGCCATGCAGCATGTTCAACCGCTCGGGGCTCTTCCGGCTCGTGATCCAGGTGAGCGGGCTACGCCGACCTCGGCGCCGCGAAGCAGGCGGTGCTGCGCCTGCTGACCGAGCGCCACGGCGAGGAGGACGTCACCGTCATCACGCAGGACGCGGTGTCTCGGCCCTCGACTCGATCCTCGCCGCGCTGACGCTGGCGCTCGCCGGCATCGCCGCGATCTCGCTCGCGGTCGCCGGCATCGGGATCATGAACGTGATGCTCGTCTCGGTCTCCGAGCGCACGCGCGAGATCGGCCTGCTGAAGGCGCTCGGCGCCGGGCGCGGCCAGATCCTGTCGGCTGTTCCTCGCGGAGGCGGTGCTCCTCTCCGCGGCGGGCGGTCTGCTCGGGCTCGGCCTCGGATGGGCCGCCGTGCTGGCGCTGGTCGCGGTCTACCCGGCGCTGCCCGCCTCGCCGCCCATCTGGGCGGTCGCGGCCGCGCTTCGCGCGTCTCGGTCGCGGTCGGCGCGGTCTTCGGCGTGCTGCCCGCGCGGCGCGCGATGCGGCTCGACCCGGTGGCGCGCGCTCGCGGGGCGGTGAGCGCGTGAGCGACCTCGTCCGGCTCGCGTCCGGCGCCCTCGCCGCGCACCGCCTGCGCACGTTCCTCTCGATGCTCGGGATCGCGATCGGCGTCGCCGTCGGTGATCCTGCTGACCTCGATCGGCGAGGGCACGCGCGTCTACGTGCTTCGCGAGTTCACGCAGTTCGGCACCAACATCCTGGCGGTCAACCCCGGCAAGGTCGAGACCCTCGGCATCCCGGGCGTCCTCGGCGGCACGACGCGCAAGCTCACCATCGACGACGCCGAGGCGCTCGCGCGCATCCCGGGCGTCGAGACCATGGTGCCGGTGACCATGGGCCTCGCGCGCGTCGAGGCCGGCGAGCGCGGGCGCAGCGTCTCGGTGCTCGGCGTCACGCCCGACCTGCCCGCGCTGTGGAAGTTCGGAGCGCGCCAGGGCTCGTTCCTGGCCGAAGGGCGACCCGCGCCGGGGGGCCGCCGTCGCCGTGCTGGGCCCGAAGCTCGCGCGCGAGCTGTTCGGCGAGACGAGCCCGCTCGGCGAGCGGGTGCGGATCGCCGGGGCGCGCTTCCGCGTCATCGGGCGTGATGGAGCCGAAGGGCCAGATGCTCGGCTTCGACGTCGACGACATCGCGATCGTGCCGGTGGCGAGCGCGCTGCGGCTCTTCAACCAGGACGAGCTGTTCGAGATCGACCTCATCTACGGCAACATGAGCGTGGCCGAGCGCGTCGCGGCCGAGGTGCGGCGCGTGCTCGCCTCGCGCCACGGGGACGAGGACTTCACGGTCACGACCCAGGCGGAGATGCTCGACGTGTTCGGCAACGTCATGGACGTGGTGACGTGGCCGTGGGCGCGATCGCATCGATCTCGCTCCTGGTCGGGGCGATCGGGATCCTGACGATGATGTGGATCGCGGTCGGCGAGCGCACCGGCGAGATCGGCCTGTTGCGCGCGCTCGGCGCGACGACCGCGCAGGTGCAGTCGCTGTTCCTGGCCGAGGCGGTGGCGCTCGCGACCGCGGGCGGGACGCTCGGGATAGGGATCGGGCTCGGGCTGGGCGCGCTCGCGCGCGTGCTGGTCCCCGGCCTGCCGGTCGAAACGCCGCTGCGCTTCGTGGTCGCGGGCGTCGTCACGAGCATCGTGACCGGTGTCGTGGCCGGCGTCGCGCCGGCGCGCCGCGCCGCCACGCTCGACCCGATCGAAGCGCTGCGCGCGGAGTGATTCCCCTTCAGGTCGCGCCCGTCGAGCGCGCGACCTGAAGGATCTGGCAGTCGCGGTGTTATGTTTGCGTTCCTGAATTCTTCGCGGAGATCCTTTTGAAACCTCGTGGCTCGCGCTTGGCGGTCCTTGGCCCATTCCTTCTGTCCGTCGCTTCCGTTTCCGCTGCTCCCCCGCAAGCCGCGCGTCCCGGCCCGCTTGGCGGGGGCGTGACGCTGCTCCCGAACGGCTGGCGCATCGCGCCCGCCGGCCGCCACCTCGACGTCGGCGACCTCCCGCTCGCCATGGCCCTGCACCCGGACGGGCGCCACCTCGTGATCACGAACAACGGCTGGTCGAAGCCGAGCCTGCGCGTCGTGGACGTGAAGCGGCGCGAGGTGATCCAGAAGCTCCCGCTCGACAACGCCTGGCTCGGGCTCGCCTGGCACCCGGACGGCAAGCGGCTCTACTCTTCGGGCGCTGCCGACAACTCGATCCAGGAGGTCGAGTGGAAGGGCGACAAGCTGGTGCTCGGGCGCAAGCTCGTGGTTTCGCCGCCGCAGACCACGCAGGACGAAATGCTGCTCATGAACGCGGGCTTCATGGGCGGCCTGGCCGTCTCGCCGGACGGCCGTACGCTCTACGCGGCCCAGGTCTACGGCAAGGCCGTCGTCTCGCTCGAGCTCCAGTCCGGCCGCGTGGTCGCGCGCCGCGACCTCGCCGCCGAGGCCTACAGCGTGGCGCTCGCGCCCGACGGGCGCCTTCTCTACGTCTCCGTCTGGGGCGGCGCCAAGGTCGCCGTTCTCGACCCGGCGACACTCGCGCCCGTCGCCCTGATCGCGGTCGGCGAGCACCCGAACGCGATGCTGTTCTCGAAGGACGCGCGCCGGCTGTTCGTCGCCTGCGCCAACACCAACCACGTCTACGTCGTGGACCTGAAGACGCGCCAGGTCGAGGAGCGCATCGGCGTCGCGCTGTCGCCGAACGCCCCTCCGGGCTCGACGCCCAACGCGCTCGCGCTCTCGCCGGACGGCGCGACGCTCCTGGTCGCCAACGCCGACAACAACTCGGTCGCGGTGGTGGACGTCGGTCGGCCGGGCGACAGCCGCTTCCAGGGCTTCGTCCCCACCGGCTGGTATCCGACCGGTGTCGCCTTCGACCACGGGGGCGAGAACCTGCTCGTGCTGTCGGGCAAGGGCCTGACGCCGGTCGCCAACCCGAGAGGTCCGCAGCCCGTCGCCACGCGCGACGACTCGAGCTACATCGCGGCGCTGCTGAACGGGGCGCTCTCGATCCTGAAGCGCCCCGACGCCGCCGAGCTCGCGACGCAGACCGCCCGCGTGTTCGCATTGAGCGCCTACAACGAGGGCCGGCGGGAAGCGCCACCCGGAAGGCCCGAGGGCTCGCCGATCCCCGGCCGCGTGGGCGAGCCCTCGCCGATCCGGCACGTGTTCTACGTGATCCGCGAGAACCGCACCTACGACCAGGTGCTCGGCGACCTGCCGCAGGGCAACGGCGATCCCAACCTCACGCTCTTCGGCGACGACGTGACGCCGAACGCGCACGCCCTCGCGCGCGAGTTCGTCCTCCTCGACAACTTCTACGTGGACGCCGAGGTGAGCAACGACGGCCACGCGTTCTCGACCGCAGCCTACGCCACCGACGCCGTCGAGAAGCTGTGGCCCACGCTCTACGGCCAGCGCGGCGGGCTCTACCTGAGCGAGGGCGGCCACGAGATCCGCAACAACTACGGCAACCTAGCGGCGCCGGCCGACGGCTACCTCTGGGACTTCGCGGGCCGTGCCGGCGTCTCGGTCCGCAGCTACGGCGAGTTCGCCTCGTGGCAGACGAAGGGCGGCCCGGTCACGGCGACGGTGCCGGGCCTGGTCGGCAAGGTCCACCCGAGCTATCCGCCCTACGACCTCTCGATTCGCGACAACGAGCGCGTGGACGTCTGGCTCGAGGAGTTCCGCCGCTTCGAGAAGGAGGGCGGGCTTCCGCGCCTCAACATCGTCAGGCTCGGCAACGACCACACCGCCGGCACCTCTCCCGGCCGCCCGACCCCGCGCGCGTTCGTGGCCGAGAACGACCTGGCGCTCGGCCGCCTGGTCGAGGCGATCTCGAAGAGCCGCTTCTGGCCCGAGTCGGTCGTGTTCGTGCTGGAGGACGACGCCCAGAACGGCCCCGACCACGTGGACGCGCACCGCTCGGTGCTGCTCGTGGCGAGCCCGTGGGCGAAGCGGGGCAGCGTGGACTCGACGCTCTACACCACCACGGGCGTCCTGCGCACGATCGAGCTCGTACTGGGCCTGCCGCCGATGAGCCAGTACGACGCGGCCGCGACGCCGGCCTTCGCCGCGTTCGCTTCGAAGCCCGACGCGGCGCCCTTCGCGGCGCATCCGGCGCGCGTCCCGCTCGACGAGACGAACCGCCCCGACGCGCCGGGTGCCTCGGCCTCGCTGCGCATGAACCTGATCGAGGCCGACCTCGCCCCCGAGCGCGAGCTCAACGAGATCGTCTGGCGGTCGGTGCGCGGCGCGGACTCGGTCATGCCGGCCCCGGTGCGCGCCGCCTTCGTGCGGCCGCACAACGGCGACGACGCGGACGACGACGCCGAGGAGGCACGGGAGCGCGCGCGCGACCGGGACGACAAGCCGCGCGCGAAGCGGCGCTAGACGACGGCCCGGCCGGACGCCGCGCCGTCCCGCAGCAGCGCCGCCACGGTGTCGAGCCCGCGCGCGAGCGTGCCGCGCGAGCGGGCGGCGCCTATGCAGATCCGCACGGCGTGCGGCGGCTGCGCGCGATCGACCGTGAACGCCTCGGCCGGCGTCACCAGCACGCCGCGCGCGCGCGCCTCCGCGGCGAAGCTCTCGCCGCGCCACGGCGCGGGCAGCCGGAGCCAGAGGTAGTAGGCCTCCGGCTGCGAGTCGAAGTCGAAGCCAGAGAGCCGCTCGCGGGCGAGCGCCTGGCGCTCGCGCGCCTCCGCGCGGCGCGCCGCCACGATCGCATCCGCCGTGCCTTCGCGGATCCAGTGCGAGGCGACGGCCGCCGTGAGCGGCGCGACCGCCCAGGTGGTCGCGCGCAGGCTGGCGGCGAGCCGCGGCACGTCGGCGGGTGGCGCCGCGACGTAGGCGATGCGCAGGCCGGGGGCGAGCGTCTTCGAGGTGCTCGTCAGGTAGTACGAGCGCTCGGGCAGGAGCGTCGCGATCGGCGCGGGCCGCTCGGACGGGACGAGCCCGTGCACGTCGTCCTCCACGACCCGCAGCCCGTAAAGGCGCGCGATGTCCGCGATCTGGCGCCGCCGCGCGAGCGGCATCACGGCCGTCGTGGGGTTGTGGAGCGTGGGGATCAGGTAGAGCGCCTTCGCCCCGCCCTCGCGGCACGCCTCCTCAAGCGCGTCGGGGCGCAGGCCGTGGCCGTCGATCGCGAGGCCCCGCAGCCGCAGCCGCAGCAGGCCCGCGACCGGCTGGAGCCCCGCGTAGGTGAGCGACTCGGTGAGCAGCACGTCCCCCGGCTCGAGCAGCGTCGCGAGCACGATCGTGAGGCCGTGCTGGCTGCCGGTGCAGACGAGCACCTCCTCGGGCGCCACGCGCAGGCCCGAGCGCGCGATCCACGACGCGCCCGCTTCGCGGTCGAGGGCTCCGCCGCCCGCCGCGGGATAGTCGAGCAGCCGGCCGACGTCGCCGCTCGCCGTGAGCCTCCCGAGCGCCGACACGAGCGCCGCTCGCTGCGGGCGCGACCGGGGCTCGGGCGGGTGGTTCTGGCTCAGGTCGGCGAGCTCGCCGTCCTCCGCCTCGGCCTCCGCGGCGGGACGGCGCACGAACGTGCCCCGCCCCACCTCGCCGGAAATCAAGCCGCGCCGCGCGGCCTCGGCGTACGCCCGGCTCACGGTCCCGACCGTGACGCCGAGCGCGTCGGCCAGGTCCCGGTGCGTGGGCAGCCGCGCGCCCTGCTGCAGCTCCCCCGCCGCGAAGTCGTCCGCGAGCGCCGCGACGATCGCGAGGTAGCGAGGCCCCTTTCGGCCTTCCAGGCGGGGGCGCCAGATTGTCATGGGGACAATATAGCGGTTGACACCCAGATCGACCAGTTCTAAATTGGCAAGTAGCTGATCCAATTCGAAGTTCTTGTATCGATACAATCGACTGGAGCCAGGAGCACGCGGATGGACGAGAAGAAGACGGGCACGCTGACGCTGAAGACCGGCCTCGCCGAGATGCTGAAGGGCGGCGTGATCATGGACGTGACGACCCCGGAGCAGGCGCGGATCGCCGAGGACGCCGGCGCCGTGGCCGTGATGGCGCTCGAGCGCGTTCCCGCCGACATCCGCAGGGACGGCGGCGTCGCGCGCATGGCCGACCCCGAGGTCGTCACGCGCATCATGGACACCGTCTCGATCCCGGTGATGGCGAAGTGCCGCATCGGCCACTTCGCCGAGGCGCGCGTGCTCGAGGCGCTCGGCGTCGACTTCATCGACGAGAGCGAGGTGCTGACGCCCGCCGACGACGCGCACCACGTCGACAAGCTGGCGTTCAAGGTCCCGTTCGTGTGCGGCTGCCGCGACCTCGGCGAGGCGCTGCGCCGGATCGGCGAGGGCGCGGCGCTCGTGCGCACCAAGGGCGAGGCCGGCACCGGCAACGTGGTCGAGGCCGTGCGCCACATGCGCGCGGTCCAGTCCGGCATTCGCCGTCTCACGCTGCTCCAGCCCGAGGAGCGCATGGCGGAGGCGAAGACGCTCGGCGCGCCTTACGAGCTCGTGCGCCTCGTGGCCGAGACCGGCAAGCTGCCGGTGCCGAACTTCGCCGCCGGCGGCATCGCGACACCGGCGGACGCGGCGCTCATGATGGCGCTCGGCGCCGAGTCGGTGTTCGTCGGCTCGGGCATCTTCAAGTCGAAGGACCCGGCGCCGCGCGCCAAGGCCGTGGTCCGCGCGACCACGCACTGGCAGGACGCCAAGGTCGTGGCCGAGGTTTCGCGCGGCCTCGGCGAGGCGATGGCCGGCCTCGAGATCCCGCAGATCCCCGAGGGCGAGAGGCTCGCGACCCGGGGCTGGTGATGGCCGGCACGCTCGGCGTCCTGGCGCTCCAGGGCGACTTCGCCGCGCACAAGGCGGCGTTCGCCGACGTCGGCGTGCCCGCACGCGAGGTGCGCCGCGTGGCCGAGCTGCAGGGCCTCGCCGGGCTCGTGATCCCGGGCGGCGAGAGCACGACGCTCCTCAACCTGATGCGCGACGAGCCGTGGTTCGAGGCGCTGCGCGCGCTCCACGCGCGGGGCGGCATGCTCGCGGGCACCTGTGCCGGCGCGATCCTGCTGTCGCGCGAGGTGCGCCCGCGCCAGCCGAGCCTCGCGCTCCTGGACGCTGTGATCGAGCGCAACGCCTTCGGCCGCCAGGTCGACTCGTTCGAGGCGCGGATCGAGGCGCCGGCTCTCGGCGGATCGCTCGACGCCGTCTTCATCCGCGCCCCGCGTTTCCGCGCGCTCTTCCCCGAGGTCGAGGTGCTGGCGCGCCACGCGGGCGAGCCAGTGCTGGTGCGCCAGGGCAGGGTCGTGGCCGCCACCTTCCATCCCGAGCTCACGCGCTCGCGTGCGCTTCACCGCTACCTGGCACGCCTCGCCGAGAACGCGCCGTCGGGCGATGCCCGCCCTCACCCCAGCACGACGGCGAAGCACACCACGTCGAGCAGCTCGCCAGGGCTCAGGTTCGGGAACTCGGCGTAGCGGCGCAACGTCCCCTCGCGAGCGAAGCCGGCCTTCTCGAGCACGCGCCTGGACGCGGCGTGATCAGGATGGCAGAACGCCTGCAGCCGCAGCGCGCCTGCGCCGCGCGCCACCTCCACGATCGCTCGCAGCGCCTTGGTCGCGTAGCCCTGGCCCCAGGCGTCGCGAGCGAGCACGTAGCCCGTGGTCGCGCGCCACCTCCGGATCGCTCGCGTAGCGGTCGAAGATCGCCTGCGCGTCGCCGCGACGCGGCCGGCGCAGCACCAGCCGCTCCGTCTCGACGCGCTCCGGCCCCAGCGGCAGGCGCGTGGGCGCCGGACGCTTCACGCTCGCGTCCTTCCCTAGCGCCGGCCGCTCGGGCGGCGCGGCGAGCCGAGCCCGGCGACGAGCCTCCGCGGCGCGGCCGCGCGCCACGCGCTCTCCAGCAGCTCGAGCGCGCTCGCGTGGCGCACGGCGGCGAGCCGCATGAGCACCCAGGGATGCGGCCGGTAGTGATCCGTCAGGAAGAACGCCGTCGGGTCCGCCTCGAGGAGCACGTCGCGGTCCATGAGGTCGATCCGCAGCGCGACGCTCTCGCCGTCCTCGCGTAGCCGCGCCAGCAGCTTCTTGCGCACGAAGAGCGCCGGCGTCGCGTAGCTCGTCCCGGTCTCGACGCCCGGCAGGCGCGCGGCGTCCGCGCACAGCCGCTGCCAGGTGGTGCCGCGGGCCGTGCCCGCCATCGGCGGCCCGTCAGATCCACTCGACGGCGCGCGTGCGCTCGCCGCCGGCCGTGCCGGTGTTCACGGTCGTCGCGGGCTCCAGCAGCAGCACGTGGACCTCGTCGTCGCCCACCGGGCGGTGCTCGGTGCCGTGCGGGACCACGATCAGCTCGCCGGGCTCCACGACCACCTCGCGGTCCCGGAACTGCATGCGCAGCCGGCCCTTCAGCACCAGGAACAGCTCGTCCTCGACCTCGTGCGAGTGCCACACGAACTCGCCCTGCAGCTTCACGAGCTTG
Source organism: uncultured Acidobacteriota bacterium (assembly GCA_963740655.1). Taxonomy (GTDB): domain Bacteria; phylum Acidobacteriota; class Vicinamibacteria; order Fen-336; family Fen-336; genus DATBSL01. The sequence continues at coordinate 46,825 of CAVUFF010000002.1, read as the reverse complement.
ACGTGGAAGTCGTTGACCGCTCCGATCGCCTTCGGGCTCCAGTGCTCTCCGATGCGGCCGAGCTTCTCGGCGAGGTTCACCTTCTCCGGCGTCGCCACGGCGGCTCCTTCCCCGCGTGCCCCTGCCGGCGATTCTATCGCCCGCAGCGTCGCGCGAGCCGGGGGCTCCCTCAGCCGGCGCGGACGCCGTTCGGCACCGGCCGCTCCGGCACGGCGAGCGCGGGCTCGATCCCGTCGGCGAAGCCGATGTCGAACAACATGCCCTCGGACACCTCGCCCGCCATCCGCTTCGGCTCGAGGTTCACGACGAAGAGCGCCTGGCGCCCGCGAATCTCCTGCGGGTCGCTCCGCTCGGCCTTGATCCCGGCCAGGATCGTGCGGGTGTGGTCGCCGAAGTCCACCGTCAGCCTGACGAGCTTCGACGACTTGGGCAGGTCGTCCACGGCCAGGATGGTTCCGACGCGGACGTCGAGCTTCTCCACGTCGGCGACCGTCACGACGGGCTTGATCGGCGCTTTCGTGTCCACGCGGCCGATCGTATCCCAGCCGCTAGAATCGGGCGCCATGGATGCTGCCGACTATTCCGACCCGGCGGTCGCCGCCGCCCTTCGCCCTCCTGATCGCCGCCACGCTCGCGCTCGCGCTCGTCCTCGCGTTCTCGCCGCTCGGCGACCGCCTCGCGCGCTTCGTGCCGCTCTGGGCGCTCGTCCTCGCCCAGGCCTTCCGCCTGCCGCTCGAGCTCGCCATGCACGCACTCTATCTGCGCGGCATCATGCCGTGGCAGATGAGCTACTCCGGCCGCAACTTCGCCGGCGCGACCGCGCTCCCCGTCCCCGCGATCGCGCACTCGGGCGGCGCGCGGCGGCTGGTCGCGGCGTGGAACCTGATGGGTCTCGCGCTGCTCGCTAACGTCGTGGCGGTCGCGATCCTCTCGACGCCCCGCCTGCGCTACTTCGGCCCCGACCAGCTGAGCGGCTTCGTCGCGTACGCGCCCTACGTCTGGCTGCCGGCGGTGATGGTGCTCGCGGCCCTCGCCGGGCACCTCGTGATCTTCCGCGCGCTGCGCTCGACCGTTCCTCAGGCCCCGCCCCGATAGAGCTGCGCTCCCAGCGCAAGCGCAGCGCTCCACTCCGGCGAGCCGGCGAGCGCGGACGGCGGCCGCGGCGGCGCCGGCTCCGGCTGCTCGGGCTGGAGCGCGCGCTGGTAGTGCGCCACGTCGCGCCACGCACCGAGCTTGTAGCCCACGCCCTTGTAGACGCCGACGAGCTCGAAGCCCATGGCCTCGTGCAGCCCGACGCTCGACGGGTTCGGCAGCGTGACTCCGGCGTGGACCTTGTAGTAGCCGGCGAGCCGCAGCAGCTCGAGGAGCGACGTGTAGAGCGCCCGCCCCACGCCCTGCCGAAGGTGCGTGGGAGCGACGTAGACCGTGACGTCGGCCGACCAGCCGTAGGCCGCACGCTCGCGGTGGCGGCTCGCGTAGGCGTAGCCCGCGAGGGTCCCGCCGTCGTCCAGCACCAGCCACGGGAAGCGCTCGCCCGTCGTGCGGATCCGCTCGGCCATCTCTCTCGCGGAGGGTGCCTCGTTTTCGAACGAGACGGTCGTGGCTTCGCAGAAGGGCCGATAGATCGCGGCGATGGCCGGGGCGTCTTCCGCCGAGGCCGTGCGGATCACGGGCTTCATCGCGCGACCCGCGTCAGGGCGCCACGCGCGCGCCGTGCTCGCGCAGCAGCGCGCGCAGCACCGAGCGGTGGCAGCGCGACTCGTCCGCGCAGTAGCAGCCGACCGCGAGCGGCGTCCGGTGCGAGAGCGCCGCCAGCAGGTCGAGCAGCCGGCTCGCTTCCGGCCGCTTCATCTCGCCGCGATAGCGGCGCTCGAAGGCGCGCCACGAGCGCTCGTCGGACGCGCGCAGCGCCTGCGTCACGAGCGCTTCGGACGGCGCCAGCTCGGGCAGCCACACGTCGTAGAAGTCGCGCGCGGCGTGCTCGGCCTTCGGCACGCCGCGCGGCGGCCGCCGCACGGTCCCGATGCGCAGCCCTTCGTCCGCGCCCCGCGGGCTGCCGAGCCGCACGACGCGGATGCTCATCGGCGGCCCGAGCCGCCGCGAAGCCACGCCGAGGCGATGCGGAACGTCTCCATCACGCCCGCGAGGTCGTGGCGGTTCTCGAGCCGGATGTGATTCAGGACGGTTTCCAGCCGCCGTGCCGCGGCGGCGTTCGCCGGAGCGTTCGTCATTCCTCCCCCGTGCAGCACCCGTCAGCCGGGCCGCGCGGCGCGCGGGATGGTGAGCGTCCGCCAGCCTGCCCCGCGCAGCGTCTTGCCCAGCAACACGATCTGCCCGACGTGCGAGGAGGTATGCGCCAGCGAGCGGTGCAGCGCCTCGTGGACGGGCATCGACTCTCCCCGGATCGCGACCGTCTTCGCGAGGTCGGCGTCCGCGAGCGATCCGAGCGCGGCGAACAGCACGCCCCAGCCTTCGTCCCACTTCGCTCGCAGCTCCGTCTGGCTCACGCGCCGCTCGTCGAACTCGGACTCGCGCTGGCGCCACGGCTTCTCGCCGTCCGTCGTCAGGAACTCCGTGAAGCGCGACTTGAGGTTGCCGGAGACGTGCCACACGAGCACCGCCACGGAGTTCCCCTCGGCGGCCGGGACGTGGGCGAGCTGCTCGTCCGACAGCTGGTCGAAGGTCGCCTCCGCGTAAGCCTTGTAGCGACGGTACTCGCGCTCGAGCGACCCGATCAGCTCACGCACCCGTCACCTCCACTCCTCGTTCGGGAAGCCTAGCGCAAGGTGGGCCCGGGTGCCGCGCCAGGCGGGCTCTGGCGATGCCAGATCAGGTGGCTGATGCGCCACGCGCCGTCCGGCTCGAGGCGAAGCAGCATGACGAACGCGTCGTCGAGAGCGCGCGGCTCACCGACCGAGCGCGGAACCAGCCGGCCGCCGTTGTGCCCGCGGACGAACCCGAGGCTCTCCGCGACGCACGCCTCGTCGATTCGCGGCTCGATCTCGGGTGAAGAGCCCGCGAATAGCGCCTCGTAACGGGGGCGGATCTTGCGGCGGCCAGCGACGGGCGCTTCGCCCGGCGGCAGCAGGATCGCGTCGGCCGCGTAGTAGGAAAGCACCTGCTCGAGGTCGCGCCGGTTGTCGGCCTCGACGATCCCGATCGCGACGGCTCGAACCTGTCGGACACCCGGCGCATCGGCCTGGCAGCGGAGCGGAGCCGGCGCGGCGTGGGCGGCGCTCGCCCCGAGCAGCAGCGCTGCACCGCAGAAGAACACGAGGGGACAAGTCGGGTTGCGGCGGCCTGCGCTCAGCGTCGATCTCCCTCACGCCCCGGCCGCAGTCGGAAGGCGGACCACGTCTCGTCCACGCCGACGATCCCCAGCGGCCGCAGGCCCAGAGTCTCGGCGACAGCCCAGACGCTGTTGCGATTCATGTCGAGCCCGGACTCCTTCGAGCCCTTCCGGAAGAACACCCAGATCGCGGCGTCGGGCCGAAGGCCCGCGACCGTCCGCGGCATCAGCGTGTCGAGCTCGGCGCGCGAGCGAACGAACAGGAGCACCAGATCCGCCTTGGCCGGCCGAACGAACTCGACTCCCTTTGGAAGGCCGAGGCCCTCGACGATGCCCGGCACGCGGTTGACGACGGCGATCGCCGTCTCCGGCTTCACCCGAGCCTTCTGCGCGACCGACTTCTCCGCCACCGCACACCTCCCGCGACCGTCGACGGCCGAAGGCCCCGCTCAGCCGCGTCCGCTCGAGCCCGTCACGAAGCGGCTGACCTCCAGCCCCTTGCCGATTGCCAGCGTCACCGACTCGACACCCGGATAGCTCCGGACGGTCCTCACGTACTGCCCCATAGCGTGCGACAGGATGTTGTCCGCCACAACCACGGCGCCGGGCGAGAGCCGCAGCATCGCCAGGAATCGCTCGTAGTCGTCCTTCTCGCAGTCGATCAGCACGAGCTCCAGCGCGTCGTAGCGTCCCAGCACCTCGCCCGCATCGGCCCGCACGAAGTCGACGTGAGCTGCGAGGCCGAGCGCCGCCAGGCGCTCCTTCGCCTGAGCCTGTCGCGCCGGCTCGATCTCGATCGAGACGAGGCGCCCGTCCGTCTGCCGCGCGGCCGCGGCCAGCGCGATCGTCGACAACCCGCTCGAGCCTCCGATCTCCAGCAGGCGGCGCGCCCCGCATCCCGCCGCCAGCGTGCACACGAACTCGGCCGACACGGGCTCCAGGTTGCGGTGACGCTCACCCTTCGGAAGCTCGCGCTCGTCCTGCGACAGCTTCTCCGCCCAGATCCGTCCGATCGCCTCTCGCTCCGGCTGGGTCAGCACGCCCGCCTCTAGCTCTTGCGGCCGGCGGGCCTGCGCCGCGGCCGCTGCTTGGCCGAGATCGAGCGGATCACGAGCGTCGGCCTGCCGGCTTTCCGGAACGGCGCGCGTGACTGCGCCACGGCGGCCGCGATCAAGGTCTTGACCTCCGGCCGCCTCAGCACGTCGGCCGACGGCAGCCGGATGAATCGCGTCTGGCTTCCGGAGCCGAGCAGGATCTTCCTGGGATCGGGGAGCCCCGCGCCGCGGATGAAGCACAGGCCCACGCCGCTCGCGCCGGCCGCCATCGACACGACGGCGTCGGACGGCCGTTCGGTCGGCGAGTAGCCCAGCACGAAGAAGTTGTAGTTGTCGTACGCCAGCTCGAAGGCGGTCGAGAAGCGCGCGCGGAGCGCCTTGCGCACGGCGCGTATCAGCCGCTGGTTCTCCGGGTCGAACTTGCCGATGAAGCCTCGAAGCTGGCTTTCGGGATTCCCCTTCCCACGCCCTTCTGCCGCCATCACTCCTCCTCGATCGATCCGCCTACCACCGCAAGACCAGCGGCAGCTCCGGCCGCAGGTCGGTCGTCCCTCGAGCGGCGTCGTCGAAGCCAAGCTCGAGCAGGCAAACGTCGGCGTCCCGGAACGACGCGATCCCCGCCTGCTCGACGGCCGCCGCGGCCGCCGACTGCCCGGCGCGCGGCCGGAACAACGTGACGCCCGTCAGCCGACGGCAGCCGAGGACGTGATCGATCGGCTCCCGGCCGACTCGTGGCCGCCCGCTTTGAAACCCGAGGTAGAAGAGCTCGGGGCCTTCGATGGGCGTGTCGACAGCGATGTCGATGGCGACGTCCTTCGGCATGTACCGAGGCCGGTACGGCCAGCTCGGGAAAGGAGGCACCGCCGGCGCGTCCGGCGCCGGTCGCAGGATCAGAGCGAACGGACAGGCGCCGCCGCCTCGCTTCGACCAGCGCTCCCAGAGCCGGGTGCGCGCGACGCCCTCGGACTGCGCCAACGCCGCGTCGCTCACCCAGAAGAGCTCCAGGTACGCGTTCGAGAAGAAGAAGCGCCGGCATTCGGTCCCCTGCCCCGGATGCGTGTTCGAGCTGCCCTCGGTCAGCCCGGCACGGCGAAGCGCGTCCGCCTCGCCACCGCCGACGGAACAGCAGATGAAGACGTGATCGAGCTCGGCCGTCACGAGGCGCAGCCCGGCACTTCCTCGAGCCCGTTGAACACCCTGAGGCCCCGCTCCTTGCCGATGCGCACCATGAGATCGGCGCCTTGCGAGGGTCCGCCGACGCGGAGGACCGCATCGCAGCGCTCGAGCAGGCGCTCGGCGATGGGATGGAAGATCTCTTCGAATGCGGCGTCCCCCGCGCGCTGCGAGCCGGCCAGTGCGACGAGGGGCAGCGCGAACCACTCACCCACGACCGGAATGTGTCCCGCCCGAAACAGCGGCAGCGCGTACGCCTCCATCGCGCGGACGTTGGCGGCCAACTTGTTCGGGTCGCCGCCCGTCCCCGACCGATAGGGCCCGGCAATCAGGACCATCAGCCCGGCCGCTCGCTCCATCGACCTCGCCTCCTGCGCAGCGGTTGCCGCCCGGCTCACCTTCTCACGAAGGCGCGATTCTGGAGAAAGGCTCGTGTCTTCGAGTCCAGCTAACAGGGTCGCACGAGGCTGTACATCACGGCGTCCGTCGACTGGCCGTGCAACTGCAGGCGGTTGCGCAACACGCCTTCCCGGACCGCACCGACGGCCTCCGCCACACGCTGGCTCCGCCGATTCTCGACGGCGCACACGATCTCCAGGCGAACGAGGTCTGTATTCCGGAACGCGAACTCCGCGGTCTGGCGCACGGCTTCGCGGGCCACGCCTCGGCCGGTCGCCGAGGTGCGAACCCAGTACCCCAGGTTGCCGAGCCGGTGGATGGGGTTGATCTGGTTCACGCCGCAGCCGCCAAGGAGCTCGTCGTTGGGCCCGACCACCGCGAAGGCGAACTCACGGCCGTCCGCAGCGAGTCGAGCCTGAATCGATGTCCACTCCACGGCCTCCGCCATCGAGTACTCCGGATGACACCACGGAAGCCAGCGCGACACCTCGGCGATCGACTCCCGCGCGGCTTCGAAGAGACCCCTGGCGTCTGTCGCCTGATACAGCCGGATTCTGCAGATCACGCTCGCTCCAAAGACGCGCGCACACGCCCGCTCCCAAGCAGCCACGCCAGGTACGCGGCTGCCGTGCCGTCGTACGTGAGGCAGAACGCTGGCCACCAGCTCGGGACCCCGGGATTGGAAATGACTGCGCCGTGGCCCAGATCGAAGACTCCGTGCGCACCGAGCGCCACCACGACAAGCCAGAGCGACGACCGGAACCCGAGGGCTGCGACCGCGAGGAACGCCAAAGCGACCAGCGACTCGAGAACAAGCGCACGCGTCGAGGCTCCCATGACGGCAAACAAGGCATAGTAGGACGCGATCACGATCGCCACGGTTGGATAGAACCCGCGATCACGATCCAGCCCGGACACCGTGGCAAACAGCCCCACTGCGAAGGCGGGAAGTGCTCCGACCAGCAGCGCCATTCCGTGACTCCCTGCCCTTATCTCTCCAGCCACGCCAACGCCTCCGACGCGTCGGCAAATACATCACAGGGAAGCGCCTCCCAGAGCGCCTTTTGGATCTCCAGCCGGCTGACTTCAAAGAGCGCGCGATCACGACTCTCGAGCAGTAGTGCGGCGCGAGAGATGACGCCGCGCGCGGCGAGCGAGGACACCAGGTTGAAACGCCACGCCATGTCATCGGAGGTCACTGCCGTCTCGGTCTGGCGAGCGTCCCAGAGCAACCGCAGGTCGCGCAGGTTTGGTGCGCTTGCCAGGGCCTCGGAGATCGCCCGCTCGATCTCCTGGTTGGTGACCGATGCTATGACCGAAAGCCAGAGGACGGTTCCTCGGAACTCCCACGTTACCGGCATGCGCTCATCGTAGATCGGGCGGCCCCCCGCCTTCTGCTTCGATCCACCCCGCTTCGCGAAACGCTGCCAACAGCATCGTGTCACCGGGAACCCCGGGACTCCCCGGCTCGGGGCCGGGATAGATCCGTCAGGTCACGCCGAAGCCGGTGCGCTCGCGTGCGCTCGGCTCGACATCAAGACCCGCCACCAGCACTGTCGGGCTGCCGAGGCACCGCCCGAGGTGGGCTTCGTCGTCGCTCTGAATGACGACGTCCTCCAGCCGAATCCGAATCGCGAGGCGGTCCGCTAGCCTCTCGATGGCAGCAACGGCCTGCTGGCTGTGAGAACAGTCCTGGCGTCGGACGACCGTGACGCGCCGCTCATGCCCGGCCTTGGGATGCTTCGTCGCCTCGGCCATTCGGTCAGATCTTCTTGATGACGCGGCAGGGATTCCCGGCTGCGACGACTCCGGCCGGCACGTCCCGCACGACGACGCTGCCAGCACCAACGACAGCCTCCTCGCCAATCGTGACGCCAGGGCACACGATCACGCCGCCGCCAAGCCAGGCCCGCGAGCCTATCGTGATTGCCCGAGCGAGCTCCGGGCCCGCGACTCTCGAGGCCGCCTCTCGCGGATGATCGGCCGTCAGCAGCTGGACGGAGGGCCCGAGCTGCACCTGATGGCCGAGCGTGATTCGCCCAGGGTCCAGGAACACTGCTCCGAAATTGACGAAGACATCGTCACCAACCACGATGTTGGATCCGTAGTCGCAGTAGAAAGGTGGCTCGATCCAGGAGCGCGAGCCGAGGCCGCCGAGCAGCTCGCCGAGCACTCGGGCGCGCAGCGAGCCGTCCGCCGGGTCACTCCGGTTGAACTCCGCCCACAACCGCCTGGCCCGCACTCGCGCCGCCACGAGCTCCGAGTCGCTCGCCAGGTACGAGTCGCCACGCAGCATCTTGTCCCACTCGCGCTCAGTCACATGCCATCACCGTGTCTGAGCTGGCTCGCGACCGGCTTCCAGCCCGAGGCAAGACGCTTCTGTCGGCGAGACCAATCGGCGGGACTGAGCCTCACCCCAGGCGACGATCTGATCGAGTCCTTTGCCCACCACGCCCGCAGCGCACCCGGGAAGAGTCCCTCCGATGACGGTCAGGACCCGTATGGCGCGCATGGGCGCATCCTTCTACTTTCTTCCGCACTGCGCGGCCCAGTCGGGTGCGCAACGACCAGCCACGCAGGCGCAGAGACCCTTTTCAGGATCGCTCAGCCATGCCTCCGACAGCCGACCGGAGCGGAACTCCACGGACAGCCTGAAGCCTGTTTGGAAGAACCGCCGCTCACGCCTCGCCAGGCGCCAGCCTCCCACCTCCGAATAGCGACTGAACACCCGCTCACCGCTGTCGTGCGGCGGAGCAAGCCGCGTGACCGGCTCGCCGAGACGGGACGTGACCTCCTGCTCCGTCATGCCCACCCGCAGCGACGCCACGGTCAGTTGCGTCGTCAGCTTGGATTGGCGAGGCGCCTCGTGCGCACATGCCGCCATCATGATGGCGACCGACGCGACCACAGCGACGCAGCGGCGTGATGGTGGCCCAACCGGCCGGTCGGCTGTGATCACTCGAAACCTGCTACCTTGCCTTGATGCGGACGACGTCCAGGCGCAGCATCTGGCCCGGGAGCGGATGGTCGACCACACCTGCGATGATCTGCTGCCGATCCGGTGCGCTCTTGCCTACCTTGAAGTAGGGGTGCTCGGGGTCGGGCGTGTCGCCGCCGGTGATCGTGGTGGGCTCGAAGATGCCACGAATGCGCAGCGTGACGTCGTAGACCGTTCCACTCTTTCCACCAAAGGTGAACGACCGCTCGTGGAGCCGTTCGTGGAGACAGGTATCGGGCTGCGGCGGATATGGCGCCGTGCACATGTCGTGCAGAAAGAACTGGTCGAAGCCCGCGGCAGCTTGCAGGAGCTCGTCTGAGTGCTGTGGCGGCGCCGCCGCAAGACCGCGGCCAAGAGCGGCGAGACAAAACACAGCCAACGCCTGCAGGAGGCGTCGTGTCGAGCAGATCGCTGAACGCTTGAAGAAGTGCATGGAACTCATCGGCTCGAGCCGTCCGGGCTTTGAACCAACCGCGCCCGACAGTCACCGATTGAGTGGAGTTTACCTCGGCCGGTAGGGACCGTCAGTTGCACTGGATCTGCTTCAGTCGTTTCCTGGCTCTTGCGATCGCTCCGTCGATGTCGCCTCCGAAGATCGCCGTCCTTACCATCTCGATCCATGGACCCCATGTTGTCGGTCGGCTCACCTTCTCTCAGGACAGCTCCCCTGGGACGCGCTCCCGCTTCATCAACTTCACCTCCTTGTTGCACCGCCGCATGATCACGCGGGGAGATCCCCGAGCCTGGTGCCACGGCCGCTCGCGATGTCCGCCCTAGCCTTGCGGATGCGACGGACGAAGTCGGGGTGATGGGCTGGGCGGTAGTCGAACCAGTCTTCTTCCGTACCACACCCAACAAGGACACCAGCAGGCCGACCATGCCGCGTTATGACGGCCAGCTTCATTCCCTTGTTGGGCGGCGCCGCTCCCCGCGAGAGCTCTCCGTCAGGTGGCGGATGTGCGCGGCCACGCCGCGCAGCTGAGGTGTGTCTGCGCCCGCCAGGATTCTGCCGACCATCGGCGATATGAAGTGCAGGGCTCCAGCGACACCAAGCTTGGCCGTCTGTCGAGCCACGAAGCTGAACTTCGCTTGCTCGAGCGGACGCAGGAAGTAGTAATCCAACCCGGCTCGGGTTAGCTCGCTGACAATGCTCGACAACGCAGCTGCGTGCTGAGTAGCGTCGTCGTCACGCTCTATTCGCGCCACAACCGCCTTCGTACGCTTTTGCAGCGCCGCCGAGTAGGAGAAGCGGAGTGAGGGACTCGCTGCAGCTGTCATGTGGCTACCTCTCTAAGTACGAACGCTAGTGTAGCATTCCGCACGGCACGTCCCCCACGATTCGCGGTGCCTGACTGGCCGGCCAGAGCCTACGATGTCCGCCCACCACGGGGATAAGCCTGCGATGCGCCATTGGCTCGGCTTCGTCTGCTGCTCCTTGTTAGGCGGCTCCCACTTCATACTCGCTCTGGACGAGGCCACTCGGATAGGACCGGGTCGCGACGTGACGCAATCGGATGTCCTTCGGCACGGGCCCGAACAACGGAATGCCCGCGCCAATGAGCACCGGCACGCGCGTGATGACCAGACGGTTGACAAGGCCGGCCCGTAGGAAGCGTTGAATCGTGATGCCGCCGTCTACGTAGACGTGCTGCACTCCACGAGCAATGAGGCTCGACGCGATGTCTGTCGGCGACCCCCCCATTTGCTCCACGACGCCTCCGCGGGCAACCGCGACCGACAAGTCGACATGCTGGCTGCTCAGGACCACAACCAGCTTCTTGCCGTATGGCCACGTGTCGAAACCGAGAACGATCTCAAACGTCTTCCGGCCGATGACGATGGTGTCGACGGATGCAATGAACTCGTCGTAGCCGTGAGGCTCAGCATCTTGCGGTAGCCAATCGAGGTCGCCATTCAGCCGAGCGATAAAGCCATCCACGCTCGCCCCTACAAAGACCGATGCCTTCATCCCGCCCCCAACACAGGTCCGCCTAGCACCGGGGATAAGCTGCGAAGCCTCCAGCGGGGCCCAGCCATGTCACCCGGCGAGTTCCGCGAGTCTCGCCTTCACCAGCTTGCGAACAAGGGTGGCTGACAATGGATCGCGCGCCGAGAATCGGATGGTCCCGGGGCTCGTGTCGTACTCCGACAACTCTGCCCATAGTGTCGCCACCGTAGTGCCGCTCATCGGATGAAAGGAGCAGTGGTTTGCCGCGGCGCGGAAACCGGCGATCAGCTTCCCGTTCAGCCGGAACGCGGGCATGCCGTAGCTGATGCATTCCTCGGCCTTGGGTGCCACCGCCAGGATCGCTCGGCGCACCTTCTGTAGGGCGGCGCGACTCTCGGGGTCCTGACCAGCCAGATACTCGTCGATCGTACGTGGTTTCTTCGCCACAACAGCCCTCGGCCGGCTTCGCCGATCAACTCCCCAATTGTCCGCCCAACACTGGAGTTAAGCTGCGAAGCTCCGAAGTTTACCGGGTTTCGTCAGGTTCAACTCCTTGTTGTGCGGCATCGTGTTCTAGAGATCACCAGGGGTCAACCCAGTTCGCTTGGCGATGCGGGCCAGCATTTGCGGACCGATTTCGTCGCCATCATGAAAGGCGAATAACGAAGTCGGGCCAGCCTTCCCGAGAAAGCGTGCGATGCGAAGCCGATTGACGCTTTACGGTCCAGCCGATACGCAGCAGCGCTGCGAGCACCCTCTGCGCCTTGGTGCTCGGCCAGTTGGTCACGCCGCTCGAAAGGAGATGTCCAGAAGTTGAGGGCCGGCTTCGCCATGCTCAAGTCGCTCGGCCATAACTCGTAGGGCGAGGGCTTGCACCTTGGCTTGGGCTTCGTCCTGCGTGGCGCCGTAGGCGAGGACACCAGGCAAGTCGGTGACCTCGGCGATCCAGCGCCCGTCTGCTTCGCGCTCGAGTTCAACCTGGAACGTCACCCAGCCACCTCCGCTAGCCATTCTAGCCGCCTGCTGGCACTCGCGGAAGTCCGCACAACACCGGGGATAAGCTGCGAAGCTCCAATACGCTTGGCTTCGTCAGCTTCAACTCCTTGTTGTCCCGCATCGTGTTCAGGCGACCTTCATGATCTGCATCGCCTAGTGCGCACCAAGGAAGCGTACCACCGCGGTCCCGAGAGCGAATGCGGCACCGCCTGCGAACGTGGCGAGCGTAGTCGTGGCGTGGCCACGCGCAGTTCGATACTTACCCCAGAGGTGCATGACGGCACCGACGGCAGCGGGAGCCAGTATCAAGCTTAGGCCGGGGATGGGTCCTGGTGACACAGTTCGTTTTGGCCAGAACAGTAAGCTCAGCCCACCCAAGAGCGCCCCTACAACGAAGAGACGAGTGATGACGAAGAGCCAGCTATCCGTTACCTCGGGAACGCTGCGGGACTTGGCGCCGCCGCTGTCGGTAAGCATCTCGAGACCTGCGTCCAACCCGACCTCGATGATGAGCTGAAACAGGATCTCGAGCAGGAGGTCCACATGCACACTCGGGCAAATGCCTTGTCACGTCAGGACAGCGCGTCGCCCTTGAGGAATCGGGACAACACTGGGGACAAGCTGCGAAGCTCCATCGCTTGCGCCGGCTTAGTCTGCTTCATCCCCTTGTTCGACAGCTCCCTCGCTATCTACAGATACGGACGGATCCGAGACTCGAACGCTTCGTACGCCTGATCCCCAAACAGGTACTCGCGGAGAACTCCGTTCCGATCCACGATCAGCGTGAAGGGCCGAAAGTCCCTGATCGCAAGCCAGCCAAAGGAGTCGATGGTGCCGTTTACGGTCTCGGGCGCCTGGCTATGAAGTACCGCACGCGCTTGCTCGGCTGACTCGTCCGTTAGTGTCACGACCACAAGACCGCGCTCCGAGTAGCTGCCATGCAAGCGGTTCAGAACCGGCAACTCCCGACGGCACGGCGGGCACCAGGTTGCCCAGAGGTTGATCAGTACCACCTTGCCCCGGAAGTCGCTCAACCGTCTCTCGACCCCACCCTCGACGAGCCGAAACACCATCTCGGGCGCGGGAGTCCCGACGCGGTTGTCGAGCACCCGCGCTGTCCCGAAGAGAGGGCTCATTGGACCGAACGCCACGATTACGCCACCGACCGCGATACCGAGACCGTTGAGGCTCAGCAGTCTGACAGTGCGCCTCCGGCGAGCGGACCAGGCGTGTGCTCTGCGTGACCAGACCACGTAAGCCAGGACTACTAGACTGGCACAGGCAACAAGGATCGACCCGACGCGTACCCAGGCCGCCACGTGCGCGCCGTACTGCCTCAGGAACTCAGTCACCGAACACTCCTACACGGCCCGGCCTCCAGTGCACTCGCCGCTGTCCGTCGAACACCGGGGATAAGCTGCGAGCGTCCAACACGCTCAACGCTTGTCTGCTTCATCCCCTTGTTCGACGGCGCCGCGCTCCACTCAACTCTTAGGCCTGGTCGGGGCTGTGCGCTGCACCACGCCGCTCCCGACTGAAATACCGGCGCAGCGGTGACCAGGCGTACACGGCTAAGTTGAGTCCCAACACAACACCAGCCAAGGTGAGCTGCAGAGCTGGCGTTAGCCCATCCGGATAGATGATGGGCACCAGGTAGTGCTCGATAAAGCTGCCCTCGTAACCAGCCCGACCGGCCCGTGCCGCGAAGTAGTTCTCGAGCGGCGTCAGTGGACACACCAAGCCTGGTGTTGCCTCTACGTATACGGCCCACGCAACAGACAGCAGGTGTGGGACGCTCATCCATCGGTGGCGTCGTGTCAAGAGGCCGCCGGCCACCACAAATGCCAAGAACGCGAAGTGGGCCGTGACCGTCAGGTCGGTGAGCCATCGGTCGATCATGAGCCGTCCGCGTCGCTCCGTTGCTACGTCCGTCGATCTACTCACCAGGCCGCGGGATACCAAGATCCTTGCAGATCCGGTTCACCACTGGCGTGAGAATCTCGCTGTGGCGAGGCACCGCCGCAGTATTGCGATTGGCCGGATTCCAGTAGATTGAGTGGCGGCCACCTTCGCGCAACAACTCGCAGCCCTGGCTGGTAAGGTGGCGAACCAGCTCTGCGCGCTTCATTCAACCGAAACGGCGAGTGCCTCGCGAACCACCTCGTGACCTTCCGATTCGCGCCTTGCCAGCTCTCGATTGGCTTGAACGATGAGCTGGATGGCTTCCTTCAGGCTCTCGCGAGCCTCTTCAAGCGACCGCTCCTGCACGTTGCACCCAGGCAACTCCTCGACGTGCCCGATCCACCAGTCGCCCACCTGCTCGAACACTCCGGTGTAGCGATTCTCCATGGCCGTATTCTGCCACGGCAACCATGCAGCCGACCAGAGCGGTGCGCTGCTTGCCTGCCAGGCAACGACGGTGTGCGCAGAGACCGCGCTCGAGAACGTCCAAGACGTCCGGCGAACACCGGAGTCAAGCTGCGAAGCTCCGAAGTTGACCCTACTTCGTCAGCTTCAACTCCTTGTTAGGCGGCCTCTTCGACCCCTTGCGCCGAGTAGAGGGTCTCGGGCGCGATGTCAGCCCCGTTGGGCCAACTGACGGTGCCGGCTTCGACGAAGAATCGCTGAAAGAAGGTGGAGTCCTTCAGCAGCTCGAAGACCGGTCCTTGGAGCCACTGCCCAAAGTCCACGGTCTTCTCCTGTCCGTCATTAAGCCAGAGGTGAATGCGGTGACCGCCTCGGTACTCTGCCTTGACTACGCTCGGCAAGAAGCTCATGAGGTACCTCACTCGAGAGGTTCGGTCGCCCACTCGCGGATCAAGAGTAACGCCCGCCGTGCCTGACTTCACGTTGCCCGCCAATTGCTGGCCGGAGAAATCGAAGGTGCCCTGCTGGCCTTGGTACTCGGCATGGAAGTGGGGAGGCGCGTGCTCCTTGTAGTACATCCGAATCACGATGCCGAAGAAAGTCGAGATGATTGGCATGAGCGACCGTACGTCTGCGTCGCGCCCTGCGGGGTCCGCCTCACACTGGGGTTAAGCTGCGAAGACCCAGCGCGAAGCGCAGCCTTCGTCACTTCAACTCCTTGTTGGGCAGCCCCGTCTTTGAACGACACGCTCGGCCGCACCGTTGAGTCGGCCCCGTTGTTCGTTCGGCGGAACCATGCCGGCCATGCTACCGGAATACGCGCCAGAGAATGAGGACGAGTGCGACCGCGTACATGGTGCCGCATATCGGGAAGATTCGGTCGGCAAACCATTTCGGGAGGAAGATGTCCGTCACGGAACCCTGTAGCGCCCCCTGACGCTCGGCGAGGAGCGTCAGCGGGCATGTCCAGCCGGACACTACGAGGACGATGCTCTCGAAAAGGAGCAAAGCCACGGCGACCCAAGTCCAGACGTTGATTCGGTCGGCAATGCCGCTGAAGAGCGCGTAGACGGTACACAGGCTCAGGATCCAGAAGATGATGGTGTGGACCAGCTTGATCTGGAAGATCGTGATTCTCAACCCAAGCGCCCCATCTACGAGGTCTGTCCAACACTGGAGTTAAGACCATATGGCACGCCCCTGGAGGAGGGCGTGGCATGCAGAGAGTACGCCGAGCGAGGGAACTAGGGAAGAGCGAAGTGCCGGCTCCGAATCGTAAAGTCGCTAGAGCAACTGGCGACACAGGCGGCGAACGGCCGCCACAAAGCGCGGATTGGCGTGCGAGACGCCAGAGCCGCATACGAAAGGAGCCGGCAATGCAGGGTATCACCTTCGTGGGGCTCGACGTGCACAAAGCGTGGATCCAGGTAGCTGTGCTGCTGCCGGGTCAGGAGAGGCCTTTGGAGTGGCGGGTTGCGAACGAGCCGAAGCCGATTCGCGGGATGCTGCAGCGGATCTCGCGGGAGGCGGCGGGGGGCGAGGTGCGCTACTGCTACGAAGCCGGGCCGTGCGGCTATGCGCTGCAGCGCCAGATCACGTCCTGGAGCGAGGCCAGCTGCATGCTGGTCGCTCCGTCGCTGATCCCGGCCAAGCCTGGCGCTCGCGTCAAGACCGATCGCCGTGACGCACGCAAGCTCGCCATGCTGCTGCGCGCCGGACTTCTCACCGAGGTCCAGCCGCTCAGCCAGGCGGACGAGGCGGCGCGCGATCTGTCTCGCGCTCGCGAGGACCTGCGTGAGGACCGGATGCGTGCTCGCCATCGCCTCAGCAAGTACCTGCTGCGACGCGGCATCACCTTCACTCCGGGCAAGCGCGCGTGGACCAGCACCCACCGGCTCTGGCTCGAGTCCCTTCGCTTCGACGATCTCTTCGAGAAGGTCGTCGTCTCGGACTACCTTCTCGCCATCGATCACTGCGAACAACGTCTGTTGGCGTTGCTCGCTCACCTCGAGCGCCTGGCACAGGACCCTCGCTACGCAGCCGTCGTCGCGGCGTTGCGCTGTTTCCGCAGCATCGATACCGTGACCGCCGTCGGTCTCGCGGTCGAGTTGCACAACTTCGAACGCTTCACTTCGCCGCGCCGCCTTATGGGCTTCGTCGGGCTCGTGCCGAGCGAGCACAGCTCGGGCGACACTCGTCGTCAGGGCTCCATCACCAAGACCGGAAACAGCCACGTCCGGCGCCTGTTGATCGAGGCTGCCTGGAACTACAGACATCGTCCCCACGTCGGAAGCGCCCTGCGTCGTCGCCGCGAGGGCCAGTCGCCAAAGCTGATCGCCTTGGCAGACCGCGCCATGCTGCGCCTGCACCGACGCTACTACTCCATGACCCTGCGTGGTGTGTCACCCCAGAAGGCCGTCGTCGCAATGGCCCGAGAGCTCACGGGCTTCATCTGGGCAGCGCTGTCGCCGCTCGCTGCCCTGCGTTCCGCTTAGCCTTCTTCATGTGCACAGAACTCCCCGACGGCGGACGAGGCGAGCAACGATCCGGAGAATCCGCGACGCAGCTTTGCGACACGGGGCTCACTCCGTGACTCGCGTCTTAAGAGCGCGGTCACTCCCGACGGAACACGGTCATGCGGCTCTGAGCCGATTCCCGGCTCAACCCGCGCATATCAGCGTGACTCGTCGTCGACGCCGCTTCGCCTCGTCCGCCGTCTGGGCGTCCTGTCGGAGGCTTGCCTAGCAGCCCGTGGTGAAAGTCACGGCCACTAGTAGCGAGGCTGAAGCCGTGTGCCTAGATTGTGGGCATATGGCGATGGGCAAGAGGAAGAAGCGGCAAGGGACGATGTGGGTCGCGGCGAGCGAGCTGCCGAAGAGCCCCGGACACCCGTTCTATCAGCGCCTGAATGCGGTGCTGGAGCGATCTGGATTCGACAGCTTCGCGGAGAGGATCTGCGCGCGCTTCTACGCGGGGCAAGTCGGGCGCCCGAGCCTGTTGCCTGGGCGCTACTTCCGGCTGCTGTTGCTGGGGTACTTCGAAGGGCTCGACTCGGAGCGTGGGATCGCATGGCGCGCTGCCGACTCGCTGGCGGTCCGCAGCTTCCTGAGCCTGGGAGTCGAGGAGCGTGGTCCGGACCACTCGACGATTTCGCGGACGCGACGATTGATCGACGTTGAAACGCACCGCGAGGTGTTCTCTTGGGTGCTCGAGCGTCTCGGCGAGGCCGGTCTGGTGAAGGGCGCGACGATTCTCGTGGACGGGACGACGCTGGAGGCAAACGCGGCGATGCGGAGCATCGTGCGGCGTGACAGCGGGGAGAAGTACGAGGAGTACCTGACGGGTCTGGCGAAGGCGTCAGGAGTTCGTACCCCGACGCGAGCCGTTTTGGCACGGCTGGATCGGCGGCGTGCGAAGAAGGGTTCGAACGAGGAGTGGAAGAGCCCTTCGGACCCGGACGCGAAGATCACGAAGATGAAGGACGGGCGGACGCATCTCGCGCACAAAGCCGAGCACGCTGTGGACGACGAGTCGGGTGCGATCGTGGCGGTCACCGTGCAGAACGCGAGCATCGGCGACACCGCGACGATCATGCAGACGCTGGCGGAGGCCGAGGGACAGTTGCTCAAGCTGCGCCGCGAGGCGCTCGCGCAGGACATGCAGGAGGTCGTCGCGGACAAGGGCTACCACAGCGACGACGTGCTGGTCGGCCTCGACGAGGTCGGTCTGCGCGCCTACATCTCGGAGCCCGAGCGTGGACGGCGCCGCTGGCGCGGACAAGTCATGGCCCAGCGGGCGGTCTACGCGAACCGCCGTCGGGCACGCAGCGGTCGCGCTCGGCGTCTACAGCGCCAGCGGGGCGAGCGTGTCGAGCGGTCGTTCGCTCACCTGTACGAGACCGGTCGAATGCGCCGGACGCATCTACGCGGCCACTCGAACATCCTCAAGCGACTGCTGGTCCACGCGGGTGCGTTCAATCTGGGTCGGCTGCTGCGAGAGATGCTCGGGATCGGAACGCCACGGAGCCTCCAGGGCCGTTCCGTCCGTCTCTTGCCGCTGCTACTGAGCCTCTATCGCGCCCTGAGACCCTTGCTGCTCACACGCGACCTTCCACCGACTCACGTCGCGATGCGGAACTCCCCGCCCTCCTTCGCGATCAACACGCCGCAACAGCGGCGTTCTACCACGGGCTGCTAGAGAACCAACAGCGACCGACGAACAGACCCGCTCACAGGGTTGACACGGGGGCGTGCCATATCAGCTGCGAAGCTCCAATACGCTTGGCTTCGTCAGCTTCAACTCCTTGTTAGCCCGCCCCGTCCGCCTGAGGACCAAGGCGACGCTACAGCAATCATGCTCAGGCTCCGTCCGAAAAGACTGGCTTCTCGAAAAACGAAATCGCTGTAGCTCCAACTTGAGCTGTGTCGTAGTAGGCATAGCCAGCCACTCCCACGATCCCGACGACAGGAAGCCATCGGCTGACGCTCGTCGCAATCGCGCGCTGGGTGACCTTAACACCCACCCTGGCAGCTACGGCTTCGACGACGCGCAAGCCCCCGCGCCGAACGAGATACCTCTCGCCCACCCGTACCACTAAGTCGCGCACGGCCTGCGCCGCGGTGTGCTTGAACAAGCAGTAGAGCATTTGCTCGCGAGACAGAACGGCTGACTTGCCAAAGGCGCCCGCGATGTCGGCGACCATCTGCGCCTGCACCCGCCAGACGGCGACAAGATCCGGCAGTATCGTCACGAGGCCTGCGGGACCTGGAGGTAGAGCGAGCGCACCGGAGATCGTGCAGGCCTTGCGCGCGGCCGCGCTAGCGATTTGTCGGGCGCGATCTTTGGGCGACGAGTTGAGCCGCTCTAACGTTGTCGGGATCTCTGAGAGAAAGCCAAGGATCGCTGTCGCGGCTCGTCCCGCAGTAGGCCTCCCTTTGGTCACTGCCGTCTCGTCTCCTGCATCAGGTCGGGCTAACACTGGAGTTAAGCTGCGAAGCTCCGAAGTTTGCCGGGCTTCGTCAGCTTCAACTCCTTGTTAGGCGACGCGGTCCATCCTACGCCTTGACGATCGTATACTGGTACTTGTATAGTAGGGCGAATGGCCAAGCGCCTCCTGTGGCTGGGGTCGTCGCGACGCGACATCAGAGGCTTCCCCCGGCCGGCGAGGCGAGTAGCCGGCTTCCAACTCTTTCGTGTCCAGCAAGGGCTGGAGCCCAACGACTGGAAGCCGATGGCCGGCATAGGGGCGGGTGTCCAGGAGATACGAATCCACACCGAGACGGAACATAGGGTCTGCTACGTCGCGCGATTCCTTGAGGGCATCTACATACTGCACGCCTTCGAGAAACGCACCAGGAAGACCCCTCCTTCCGACATCGAGCTGGCGCGAAAACGCTATCGGGAGTTGCTGGAGCATCGGCGGAGGGAAGGCCATGGAAAGAGCTAAGAGCAAGGTCACGCGCTCGAGCGGGAACGTCTTCAGGGATCTGGGATTCGGACGCGAAGAGGCAGAGCACCTGGCGATTCGCTCGGAACTCATGATCAAGATCGAGAAGCTACTGAAGGCCCGTGGCCTCACGCAGTCCGAAGCAGCCAGAATCATGCGCGTGTCTCAGCCGCGCGTCAGTGACCTGCTGCGCGGGAGGCTCGACCTGTTCAGCACCGATGCCTTGATCGACATGCTTGCCAGGCTGGGCGTCAGCGTGCGGCTCGCGTTCGCCTCGTCGAAGTCGCGGAAAGTCGCCTAACACCGGGGATAAGCTGCGAAGCTCCAATATGCTCATGCTTCGTCAGCTTCAACTCCTTGTTGGGCGGCCTCGTGCTCCTACAGTAGTCTGCCCTTGGAGTGCCGAACACCCCACTCGAGCCAGAACTGCGAGTCCAGCTTGCCATCTCCCGTGTCGGATAGCTCGACGGGCGGCTGCCAAGCGTTCGTCTTCATCGTCGCAATAAACTCCTCGGGCAACGGAAGCCCGTGAACTTCCACATAGTGAACAAGCCCCTCAGGCCACAGCCAGAGTCCGTCCGTTAGATCGAAGCTGCCCATCTCCGAATCGGGCACGCCGCACCGAAGGCGGCAGTAGGAACAGCCCATCCACAGGTCCGCGTGAATCCCATTGCGAAGGTACTGCACGACGCGCACGTCGGGAGGGCGGGCGCCCAGGGCAGCGATGATGGCTGCCGGATGAGGAAAGTCGACTTGAGGGGATGGTGCCTTGATGCTTCTGTCGACCTGCGAACGTTCGCGGTCCTCTTCTCGATCGTTCACCCAGTAGCCTACTCGCCGAACAACCCGCACTAGCCTAACCTCGACCAATACACCTGCCCGACGGCCGGCATGCGATCGCTCGTCTAGAGGTCCGCCCAACACTGGGGATAAGCTGCGAAGCTCCATCGCTTGCGCCGGCTTCGTCTGCTTCATCCCCTTGTTGGGCCGCGCCGTCGCTTCCCCGAGGATGCGTCACTTGTGCCGCCAGTTGGCTTGAGCTTGACAGCTACGAGCTCCTCGACAGCAGCAACGTCGGCCTGGCCCCTAACCGTGACACGCACGACACGCCCCTCTACATACGACTTGGCGGCCCGTATAGATGCGTGGAGCCTTTTCGAGACACGCCCGCCCAGTGCGGCCTCCGTCGCGCGCTCGCCCAGAATAACCGTTGCCTCGAAGGCGTCGGCCTTGGGAGTAGCGTAAAGGAGCGTCCGATCGCCTTCGCTGACCTTCAGGGTCCATGGCGACGTCTTAGTGTAGCGCTTCCATTCGCACGTCACTCCGGATCCGCGCTGCGTGAGGGCGACGAACGCGGCGTGCGACCTGCCAAGTAGAGTAGAGACTTCTCGCGCGCTCGGAGGCCTGCTGTCGACTGCCGGATCTGCCTTCGCCTTCTTCACGACCTCACCTCAAGTCGGCCCAACACCGGGGATAAGCTGCGAGCGTCCAATACGCTCAACGCTCGTCTGCTTCATCCCCTTGTTCGACCGCCTCGCCTTCGGGGAGCGACGCGTCTTCGCGAGCGTCTCGGTACCGCGGCGACGACGGCCCGCAGCTGCGTGTTGACGGCCTTCGAGTTCGGGAAAGCAGCCGCTACATCGGGCTCCAGGACGACTGCGACGGTGCGGCCCTTGAGCTGCGCTGCATAGGGATTTGCCTTCGCCTTGGAATAGTCGAACGAGTACTCGGACCTGAGATCGTCCGAGGCCCTAGGAAGTGGCTTGTTGGCTTTCTTCATAATCTCGACGCTCGCGCCGGGTGACCTTCCGGGCGCTGATCAAGCGAATCTTACCCTGCCGGTCGGTGAACGCCACGAGCAATAGGCGAACCTGCGCCGAATGACCGATCAGAATCTCGCGACGCTCGGCCTCCGAATGGTCGGGATCGGGGAAAACCTTTGCCAGAGGGGTCTTGAAACACGGTGACCGCCTCCTCGAACGACACGCCGTGCGTCTTGGCGTTGGCAGCGGCCTTGGCCGGATCCCACTCGAAGGTCGGAGCATCCATGAGCAGGGCGTCAGCCTAGCAGCACGGCCTGCCCGGTGGGGTCCTCTCGGTCGGTCGAACACCGGGGATAAGCTGCGAAGCTCCATCGCTTGCGCCGGCTTCGTCTGCTTCATCCCCTTGTTCTGCGGCTCGGTCTTCGTACGGACGAGCTGACCTGCACTAGCTCGACCTGGTCCTCAAGGGATGGGTGACAGTGACACCGCCACGTTCTCTCTGACCGCTATCGGGCAGCTGCATGGGCGGTTCTCGCCCTTGACGGTGATGTCGCGCTCGGTACTCTGGAAGCCCGGAGCAGCCACGACGAGCGTAAAGGTACCTGAAAAGCCCCACACATCGCACACGGTGACCTTGGTTTCAATCGAGCACATGGTCGGGGCACCACTCGATACCTGCAGCAACACGTTCTGTACCGGCCCGCCGTCAGCGGCACTCGAAATTGTGGCTCTGATCACCAACTGCGGGGCACAACTCGCGCTCTCGATACCGCGGCAGTCGTCACTACACGACAGGAGCAGGATTCCCAAGGCAGCTACCCCGACCATGTGGGCAACTCGAGTTCTCATGCAGGTTGGCTCAGCGAGCGCTTCCTCCACCCAGCATGTCCGCAGAACACTGCGTTCAGCTGCGAAGCTCCATCGCTTGCGCCGGCTTCGTCAGCTGCAACGCATTGTTGGGCAGCGCTACCATGAACCGAGCGTAAGCAGAGAGCGGCTTCAGCGTTCCGTGTCGTGCCCAACACAGAGACGATAGCCGTTGCAGTCCTCAACGTCGAAGTCGCGGCACCCGTAGGGTTGATCACAAATGTCTCGCGTGATCTTGACGCCCTTCAACTTGAACGAGGCATTCAGCGCGTCCGCATCGTCGACCCAGATATAGGTGTCCCAGGCTCCGCCCTCCGGATCGACGAGACGGTTAGGCCGCATGACACCGGGCTGCTCGAGTTGGGCCAGCATGATGACGACGCCACGACGTTGAACCATGCAGAAGGATGGAGGATCGTTCCAGAAGCGTTCCTAGGCAAAGCCGAGTTTGTCGCGGTAATAGTTGGCCGTTGCGACGACGTCATCGACTATGAAGTAGGGTGCGATGCTCCAGCGCGGTTGAGCTGCCACAAAGGTCTCTGGCATCCTGTCCTCAGCGATCTACGAAGTATGCGACGAAGTATGCTAGGAAAAGAGCCTGCCCAACACCGGGGATAAGCTGCGAAGCTCCATTATGCTCAGGTTTCGTCTTGGAGTTGACCCGTTTCCGTGGACAGCCCCGCTATGCTGCCACGGTCGCGGCAGCGTGTTGTCGTTCGAAGTCCATCGGGCTGACGTAACCGAGGGACGAGTGACGCCGGTGCGGATTGAAGAACGCTCCGATGTAGTCGTGGACGGCCGAGCGTGCCTCAGCCTTCGTCGGCCAAGGACGTCGGTGAATGAGCTCCGTCTTCAGGGTGGCGAAGAAGCTCTCGGCGACCGCGTTGTCCCAGCAGTCGCCGACGCGGCTCATGCTGCAGACGATGCCACGCGCGTCGAGCTCGGCCCGATAGATCTCGCTCGCGTATTGACAGCCACGATCCGAGTGGTGGACGAGACCGCGCTCCGGCTGACGAATGCCGAGCGCCATCCCGAGCGCTTCGAGCGGAAGCTCCGTGCGCAGGTGGTCGGCCATTGCCCAGCCGACCACGCGACGCGAGAAGACATCCACGATCGCAGCCAGGAACAACCAGCCTTCCCAAGTCCAGATGTAAGTCATGTCCGTTACCCACACCCGGTTTGGCGCCGGGGCGTGGAACTCGCGGGCGACGACGTTGGGGGCGATCGGCAGGGAGTGCTTCGACTCGGTCGTGGCTCGATAGCGTCGCGGCGGCCGCGCCGAAAGGCCCTCGCGACGCATCAGGCGGGCGACGCGCTTGCGCGACACGCGGTAGCTCAGCGCCTGAAGATCCTTGTGCACACGTGGGCTGCCGTAGGTCGCCCGACTCTGGGCGTGACAGGCACGGATCACCGGGACCAGCTTGGAATCCTCGACGGCTCGTCTCGACGGTGGGCGCTTGCTCCAAGCGTAGAAGCCGCTCCGCGACACCCTCAAGGCACGGCACAGGAGACTCGTGGGCAGCTTGGCCCCCTCCGCGTGGATGAAAGCAAACTTCACCCGTTCTCCTTCGCGAAGAAGGCCGCCGCTTTTTTCAGGATCTCCCGCTCGAGCCGCAGCGTCTTCACCTCGCGGCGCAGCTGCGCCAGTTCTTGGCGTTCTGCAGTGGTGAGCTCGCCTGGCTTGCCTCTTCCCGCATCGACCTCCGCCTGATGCACCCACAGACGAAGCGCCGACTCGGTTAGCTCAAGGTCCCGCGCGACGTCCGGGATCGACCGTCCTCCCTCGACCACCAGCCGGACCGTCTCGGCCTTGAACTCCCTCGTGTACGACCGTCGCTTCCATCGCTCCATAACACCCATATACGCCTCTTCTCGGGTGTCCACGAAAGCGGGTCACTTCCATCTGCTTCATCCCCTTGTTAGGCCGCTCTCACGCTCGCCTCGCACGTCCGCTCCCTTGATCAGGAGCCAAAGCATGATCGGGAACTCGCCGGCGGCGCGCGCCAACATCGTCACCCGCTCGTACAGGATGATGCGTGGCCCATCCAGCAGCAGCGAGACGACGCTATGCGCCACATAGGCCACGCCCGCGATGACGAGTAGGATGCCCAGCACGCGAGGAAGAAAACGCGACTTCATGACGAGCAGGCCGAACGGCAGCAGCCACAGCCCCCAGAAGATCTCTACCGCCAGCACGCCGTGCGTGTGCAGGCGGAGGAAGAGCATCCCAAGCGCCTCCCGCTCCGCGCTGGCGAGGGCCGCGACCACGGGGGCCCCGCTAAGGAGCCATTGCGCCGCGACGTAGTTGAGCGCGACGACGAATGAGATGGGCATCGCGACCAACAGCAGCAGGGCCATCAGCACCGCCTGCATCTTGTGGACCGGCTTGAGCAACTGATAGAGCAGCAGGGCCAAGGGTACCGACAGCGCCGCGGAGAGCACGTCGGTCACCACCCCGATGCGGAAGCGGAGGTCGGACTTTGTCAGCCCGTGGGCGATGGCGCTGAGGTCGCTCTGGACCAAGGGCGCGTGATAGAAGCCAAAGGCCGTCGCGAGCCCGAGCGACACATACACGGCGCCCGCGAGCCGCGCGACCCGCTTGGTCTCCTCGGGGGATCGCTCCTCTAGCGTGGCTGCCATCTTGCCCTCCGTACGTTGTGTTTGCGCGGCCGCACGACCGCTGCCTGATGGTCGGCCTAACACCGAGGATAAGACCATATGGCACGCCCCTGGAGGAGGGCGTGGCATGCAGAGAGTACGCCGAGCGAGGGAACTAGGGAAGAGCGAAGTGCCGGCTCCGAATCGTAAAGTCGCTAGAGCAACTGGCGACACAGGCGGCGAACGGCCGCCACAAAGCGCGGATTGGCGTGCGAGACGCCAGAGCCGCATACGAAAGGAGCCGGCAATGCAGGGTATCACCTTCGTGGGGCTCGACGTGCACAAAGCGTGGATCCAGGTAGCTGTGCTGCTGCCGGGTCAGGAGAGGCCTTTGGAGTGGCGGGTTGCGAACGAGCCGAAGCCGATTCGCGGGATGCTGCAGCGGATCTCGCGGGAGGCGGCGGGGGGCGAGGTGCGCTACTGCTACGAAGCCGGGCCGTGCGGCTATGCGCTGCAGCGCCAGATCACGTCCTGGAGCGAGGCCAGCTGCATGCTGGTCGCTCCGTCGCTGATCCCGGCCAAGCCTGGCGCTCGCGTCAAGACCGATCGCCGTGACGCACGCAAGCTCGCCATGCTGCTGCGCGCCGGACTTCTCACCGAGGTCCAGCCGCTCAGCCAGGCGGACGAGGCGGCGCGCGATCTGTCTCGCGCTCGCGAGGACCTGCGTGAGGACCGGATGCGTGCTCGCCATCGCCTCAGCAAGTACCTGCTGCGACGCGGCATCACCTTCACTCCGGGCAAGCGCGCGTGGACCAGCACCCACCGGCTCTGGCTCGAGTCCCTTCGCTTCGACGATCTCTTCGAGAAGGTCGTCGTCTCGGACTACCTTCTCGCCATCGATCACTGCGAACAACGTCTGTTGGCGTTGCTCGCTCACCTCGAGCGCCTGGCACAGGACCCTCGCTACGCAGCCGTCGTCGCGGCGTTGCGCTGTTTCCGCAGCATCGATACCGTGACCGCCGTCGGTCTCGCGGTCGAGTTGCACAACTTCGAACGCTTCACTTCGCCGCGCCGCCTTATGGGCTTCGTCGGGCTCGTGCCGAGCGAGCACAGCTCGGGCGACACTCGTCGTCAGGGCTCCATCACCAAGACCGGAAACAGCCACGTCCGGCGCCTGTTGATCGAGGCTGCCTGGAACTACAGACATCGTCCCCACGTCGGAAGCGCCCTGCGTCGTCGCCGCGAGGGCCAGTCGCCAAAGCTGATCGCCTTGGCAGACCGCGCCATGCTGCGCCTGCACCGACGCTACTACTCCATGACCCTGCGTGGTGTGTCACCCCAGAAGGCCGTCGTCGCAATGGCCCGAGAGCTCACGGGCTTCATCTGGGCAGCGCTGTCGCCGCTCGCTGCCCTGCGTTCCGCTTAGCAGCCCGTGGCAAAAGCCATCTTCAGCCTGCCCTGCGGATGTGTTCGCAGGCGTGCGGCCGGAGCGGTTTCGACAGCCGAATCGGCGATGAGGCCATCCAAGGCGGCAGCCAGCGAGCTCGTGAGGCGCGCAAGCGAGCAGAGGAGGGCTTGCAGCACTCCCTGGAGTCCTCGCGGAGTGCCGACGCCGATTGAGGTCCGCATCACCAGGCCCAGGTTGAAGCCGGCCGCGTGAATCAGCAGGCGTTTCAGAATACTTGTGTGACCCCGGAGGTGGGTGCGTCGCATGCCCCCGGTTTCGTACAGGTGCGCGAAGGGGCGCTCGATCAGTTCGCCTCGCATCCGGTGTAGCCGCTTGCCTCGCTCACCGCGGATGCGCCGGCGATTGGCGTACACCGCTTGCTGAGCAAGGATGTCGTCCTTCCACTTGCGACGTCCGCGGTCCGGCTCCGACACGTACGAACGCAGCCCCTGCTCCTCGAGCTCGACCATGATCCGATCGCTCTGGTAGCCCTTGTCCGCCACGACCTCGCAGAGGCCGTCAGCGTGAAGCTCGTCCACCTTCTCCATCACCGTGTCGAGCTGCTCTTGCGCCTCCTCCAGCGTCTTGCCGATCGTGCTCGTGTCGCCTTGATCCGCTCCCTGCACCGTCACCGCCACGATCGCACCCGTGTCCACGTCAACCGCGTGCTCCGCCTTGTGGGCCAAGTGCGTCCGCCCGTCCTTCATCTTCGTGATCTTCGCGTCGGGGTCCGAGGGACTCGTCCAGTCGTCGTTGGAAGCCTTCTTCTTGCGCCGCCGATCCAGCCGCGCCAGCGCTTCCCGCGTCGGTGTCTTGATCCCCGACGCCTTCGCCAGTCCCTTCAGGAACTCTTCGTAGCTCGCTCCCGTGTCCCGTCGCACGATGCTTCGCATCGCCGCGTTCGCCTCGAGCGTCGTCGCGTCGATCCCGATCGTCGCGCCGACCAACAGACCCTGCTTGGCCAGCCGCTCCAGCACCCACGTGAACACTCGCTCGTGCGTCCCCACGTCGATCAGCCGACGCGTCCTTGAAATCGTCGAATGATCCGGCGCCGCCTCGTCCAGTTCCAAGCCCAGGAAGCTCCGGATCGCCAGAGAGTCCGCCGCTCGCCACGCCATCCCGCGCTCCGAACCCAAACCCTCGAAGTACCCCAGCAGCATCAGCCGGAAGTACCGCCCCGGTGGCAGACTCGGCCGACCCATCTTCGCCGCGTAGAACCGCCGGCACGCGGCCTCGACGAACGCGTCGAAGCTGTTTGCCGCCAGAACCTGATTCAACCGCTTATAGAAGGGATGCCCAGGGCTCTTCGGCAGGTCTCTCGTCGCAACCCACATCGTCTCCTGCGGTCGCTTCCTTCTCTTTCCCATCGCCATACCCGCAAACTACACTACGTAATATCCAAGGCGGGTCCGTTCAGGACTTTCACCACGGGCTGTCTCCTTCACCACGGGCTGTTAGCCTTCTTCATGTGCACAGAACTCCCCGACGGCGGACGAGGCGAGCAACGATCCGGAGAATCCGCGACGCAGCTTTGCGACACGGGGCTCACTCCGTGACTCGCGTCTTAAGAGCGCGGTCACTCCCGACGGAACACGGTCATGCGGCTCTGAGCCGATTCCCGGCTCAACCCGCGCATATCAGCGTGACTCGTCGTCGACGCCGCTTCGCCTCGTCCGCCGTCTGGGCGTCCTGTCGGAGGCTTGCCTAGAGAACCAACAGCGACCGACGAACAGACCCGCTCACAGGGTTGACACGGGGGCGTGCCATATCAGCTGCGAAGCTCCAATATGCTCTGGCTTCGTCTGCTTCATTGATGAGATGGACTCCTCCAACGACTCAGTCGGCATCGATGTGCCAGAGTCGCTGCTGTGTTGGCAAGGAGGAGCCCATCCATGCAGAACGATACGCGCATTGCCGTAGACCTGGCAAAGTCTGTTTTCGAGATCGCGGTGTCTGATCGCCCCGGGCGGGTTGGGCGGCGCGAGCGGCTGCCGAGGGCTCAGTTCTTGAGCCTTCTTCGCCCAGCGCCCTGCCGCCACCGTGGTGATGGAAGCGTGCGGCTCAGCACACTACTGGGGCCGTCGAATCGAAGGCTTGGGGCATCGGGTGGTGTTGCTCCCGCCCTACCACGTGCGTCCGTACGTGCGACGCAACAAGACGGACCGCACCGACGCCAAGGGAATCCTAGAGGCCAGCCGCAACGAGGACATTCGACCGGTGCCGGTCAAGACGGTGTCCCAGCAAGTCCTGACCTCGCTGCATCGGCTGCGCTCTGGCTGGATGAGTGAGCGCACCGCCCGCATCAACTGCCTGCGCGGTCTGCTTCGGGAGCTGGGATTCTTCATCCCGACCGGCGCGCGCGCGGTGATCCCCGCGGTGTGGGCGCTCGTCGAGGATGCGGAGGCCGAGGTGCCCGATACGCTGCGACCTTTTCTAGCCGAGCTGTGCCAGGAGATCCGCGAGATCGAGGCTCGTGTCGAACGGGTCGAGCGACAGCTGCAAGCGATGAGTCAGCAGCTGCCAGTAGTGGCTCAGCTGATGACCATCCCCGGAGTCGGCCTGCTGACCGCTACAGCGCTACTCGCCTTCATCGGAGACATCAGGCGCTTCCCATCCGCTCGACACCTGGCGAGCTACATCGGGCTGACGCCGCGTGAGTACTCGAGCGGGCTCCGGCGCTACTTGGGTCGCATCTCGAAGCGCGGTGATGGTTACCTGCGCACGCTCCTGATCCACGGCGCCCGCTCGGTCCTACTACGCGCGCGAACCAGCCAGCCTGACAGCTTCCGCGAGTGGGCACACCAGATTGCCAAGAGCCACGTCCACAACAAGGCTGCAGTGGCTGTGGCAAACAAGATGGCCCGGGTCGTCTGGGCTGTCTGGACCCACGCACAGCCCTATCAGCCGCAACTCACAGCCTAGTTGCCAACGCGTCCTAAGTCTTAGGAGGAATTTCCCACCAGGAACTGCAAAGCGTAGGTGTGACGGCAGAACAGGTCGGACCGGCGCGGGGGCAGCCGAGAACAAGGGTGGCCCTGGAGGCCGATTAGCATCGATTGGCTCTCCCGCGCGCGGATTCCGTCATGGCCCGGGACCTCGTGTCCCATCGCAGAGGCCGGAGATACGTCTGCAGTCCGATCCGTTCCGCGCCGAACACACCTACGGCTTTCGGTTCTTAACTTGACGGGAGGAGTCCAGATACCCCTTGTTCGGCCGCGCCGCCGCCTCCGGCGCACGCTCAGGAACAGGTCGTCGTGATTGCGCCATCATCGGCACCGGGTTGCCGCGTTGGCTTCTGGCCTCCGATGAGTATCTGCCAGACGTCAACGTTCAGTTGCTTCCGATCCGGGTTCACAGTGCGCCAGCCTACTGCCAGCCCGTCGTTTCGATAGACATACGGCATCCACTCGCTCTTCTTCCGCACCCACGCCACGGCCTCTTCGACTGTCGCGAAGTGTTGTTGCCCTTCCTCTACAACCGCCCGTGCGACACCCTCGCATTCCCGCCAATGGAACCCGGACCCGGGAGAATAGGCGCCGAGACTGCCGTGCCACCGCTCATTCCGTGGCTCTAACTCGACGGTGCCCTTACAGCGACCCCAGTAATAGGTGCGCGGGTACCACTCGGTTGCGCGAAGAGTAATCGAGCCGGCGGGAGCCTGGACGACCTTGTCCTTACCGGGTGGAACGACGTTGCCGGCAAGAACCCGAATGATACCAACGGGTGTTCGCGCCTGGATTTCGCAGCCGGCAGTCATCACCATCTCGGCTGGTGGCCTGGGCGTTTCCGCAACAGCTAAGATCCCGGCCACGAACAACCCGACGCTCAGCATCGTCGGCTCCCCCGCACGCACTCGCTCAAGTCGGCCGAACACCGGGGATAAGCTGCGAGCGTCCAATAGGCTCAACGCTCGTCTGCTTCATCCCCTTGTTCGACCGCGCCGTGATTCCCGAGCCAGGGTATGATATCCTATCATACTGGAGCCTGCGATGCCCAAGACCAAGCTTGCCGTAACTCTAGATGCAGATCTTGTGGGAGAGCTCGACCACCTGGTGGCCGAGCGCCAGTTCCCGAACCGCAGTCAGGCGATTGAGACTGCAGTGGCAGAGAAGATCAAGAGGCTTTCGAAGACACGCCTGGCCCGCGAGTGCGCCAAGCTCGACCCCAAGGAAGAGCGTGCCCTGGCCGAGGAGGGGCTAGCCGGGAGTAGGGACACGTGGCCCGAATACTGAGAGGCGACATCCGCTGGGCCGACCTGAATCCCGTCAAAGGGCACGAGCAGGCTGGCATGCGACCTGTTCTCGTTCTGAGCCATGATGTCTTCAACGAACGCTCAGGTACCGTCATCGCCATGGCCATGACTAGCCAGGAGCCACGAGCCGGGTTCCCTCTCACATGGGAAAGCAAAGCCCCAGGGCTGACCAAGCGCTCATGGGTCAAGATCAGTCAGATCCGCACGCTCGCGGCAGAGCGCATCGGTCGCCGTCTCGGTCGCGCAGACTTGGCAGAACTAGCAAAGGTCATCGAAGGGCTGAACGAGATCATTAGCGAGCCGTAGCCCTCGTCGCCCTTCCTTCGTCGGTCGAACACCGGGGATAAGCTGCGAAGCTCCATCGCTTGCGCCGGCTTCGTCTGCTTCATCTGCTTCATTGATGAGATGGACTCCTCCAACGACTCAGTCGGCATCGATGTGCCAGAGTCGCTGCTGTGTTGGCAAGGAGGAGCCCATCCATGCAGAACGATACGCGCATTGCCGTAGACCTGGCAAAGTCTGTTTTCGAGATCGCGGTGTCTGATCGCCCCGGGCGGGTTGGGCGGCGCGAGCGGCTGCCGAGGGCTCAGTTCTTGAGCTTCTTCGCCCAGCGCCCTGCCGCCACCGTGGTGATGGAAGCGTGCGGCTCAGCACACTACTGGGGCCGTCGAATCGAAGGCTTGGGGCATCGGGTGGTGTTGCTCCCGCCCTACCACGTGCGTCCGTACGTGCGACGCAACAAGACGGACCGCACCGACGCCAAGGGAATCCTAGAGGCCAGCCGCAACGAGGACATTCGACCGGTGCCGGTCAAGACGGTGTCCCAGCAAGTCCTGACCTCGCTGCATCGGCTGCGCTCTGGCTGGATGAGTGAGCGCACCGCCCGCATCAACTGCCTGCGCGGTCTGCTTCGGGAGCTGGGATTCTTCATCCCGACCGGCGCGCGCGCGGTGATCCCCGCGGTGTGGGCGCTCGTCGAGGATGCGGAGGCCGAGGTGCCCGATACGCTGCGACCTTTTCTAGCCGAGCTGTGCCAGGAGATCCGCGAGATCGAGGCTCGTGTCGAACGGGTCGAGCGACAGCTGCAAGCGATGAGTCAGCAGCTGCCAGTAGTGGCTCAGCTGATGACCATCCCCGGAGTCGGCCTGCTGACCGCTACAGCGCTACTCGCCTTCATCGGAGACATCAGGCGCTTCCCATCCGCTCGACACCTGGCGAGCTACATCGGGCTGACGCCGCGTGAGTACTCGAGCGGGCTCCGGCGCTACTTGGGTCGCATCTCGAAGCGCGGTGATGGTTACCTGCGCACGCTCCTGATCCACGGCGCCCGCTCGGTCCTACTACGCGCGCGAACCAGCCAGCCTGACAGCTTCCGCGAGTGGGCACACCAGATTGCCAAGAGCCACGTCCACAACAAGGCTGCAGTGGCTGTGGCAAACAAGATGGCCCGGGTCGTCTGGGCTGTCTGGACCCACGCACAGCCCTATCAGCCGCAACTCACAGCCTAGTTGCCAACGCGTCCTAAGTCTTAGGAGGAATTTCCCACCAGGAACTGCAAAGCGTAGGTGTGACGGCAGAACAGGTCGGACCGGCGCGGGGGCAGCCGAGAACAAGGGTGGCCCTGGAGGCCGATTAGCATCGATTGGCTCTCCCGCGCGCGGATTCCGTCATGGCCCGGGACCTCGTGTCCCATCGCAGAGGCCGGAGATACGTCTGCAGTCCGATCCGTTCCGCGCCGAACACACCTACGGCTTTCGGTTCTTAACTTGACGGGAGGAGTCCAGATACCCCTTGTTCGCCCGCCCGCGTCCCAGCGTCCGTACCAGTGAGGCGCATACGTGCTACTGCCCCTCGCGACCTTCTGCCTGACCAGGCCGGGTGTCCGTAGCCAAGCCAACTTGCCGAAGTCTGCACGAACAGCGCGCGCTTGAGAAGAGCCACATCCGTCCGCCTCGCAACGCCATGGCCCGGACGGAAGCTATCGTTGTCGTGGCATCCCACACCCTGACGCAGCTTCTCGAGGGCGTGGACGACGAGCCGAACGTGCCTGGCAAGGCGGCGCGGCGCCTGCTCGCCGAGCTCGCCGAATCTGCAGGCGCCGTGCTGCAGCAAAGCAGGCTCGCAAGAGGGACGGCCGACAGACTCGGCCGCATCACGGGCAACTGACTTGATTGGCCAGGCCAGCGTTCGTTGGGTAGCTCGCCGATGTCGGGCGAACACCGGGGATAAGCTGCGAGCGTTCAGTATGCTCAACGCTCGTCTGCTTCATCCCCTTGTTCGACGGCCTCACCGCACCCCGGACCTGAGAACTGCCACGACGCGATCGACGAGCTCGCGATGGGCCGCCTGGGTCAGCTGGCCAGCCGTCTTCACGAACAGCGATTGGCTCGCCGTGAACAGCTTCCCCGGCCGAGCGAAACTGTCGCGCCCCAGACCACCCGATGCGAAGGAAATTGACATGAGCGGAACCGCTGCAGGGTCACCGTACGGGTTACTCGTGATCTGGCAGAGAACCCAATCCACACCACCCGCACGCGCAAGGATGGCTGCCGGCCGCAGCTTGGATGCCGAGAGGTCCGAGAACGGGAAGCGAACGAAGACGACTATCCCTGGTTGAACTGGGCCCACGCGGCGTCCTCCTCGGGACGCTGCCAGTCGGCTGCGAGGGAAGGCTCGCTCAGAAGAGCCGTCTCCCCTGCGCTCGGCTCCAGGACGGTGACGAGAACGCGCGAGCCGGGTGCGAGGACCACAGGCTCGGTCGGGCGAATATTGCCCTGCTCATCAACTTCGGCTTCGATCGTCGTGTGCACGGGGGCTAGTCTACCACCGTCGGACTCGGCACGGTCCGTCGAACACAGGGATAAGCTGCGAGCGTCCAATATGCTCAACGCTCGTCTGCTTCATCCCCTTGTTGGGCGGCCTCGTCGAACTACGAGGGCCCAATTCTAACGAGCTGCGGAGGCCCCGAGAGCGAAGACGGGCTCGGCCTTCTCGGGGACCTCGATCGGCACGAATAGCCGTGCGGGGAAGAGATAGTCTTCACCCGAATCGTCGATCACCCGAAGGAGAGCCTTCGCTTCGGCGGCAGGATCGGCCATCACACGATAGACCTTACGCAATTCGAGCGAAGCCTTGTAGGACCCGTTGTTGACGCAGAGAACGTAACGACCCCTTCGCTTGGCCATTTTCACTTGAGAAGGCGCTTGACCTTCATGTCTTTACGCCCGATTCCATGAGCCTCGTACCAGTGTAGCTCAGCCTGGTGCACGGTGCCGTCAGGCAGCTCCACCAACGCGATACCCTTCAGCTTCCGCCACCGACCTCGACCATAGGCCTTGACGAGCTTGCTCCGGATCTGGACCGCCTTGCCGACGGCAATGATCCCAACATCGGTGATCTCGCCACGAAGCGTGAAGCCAGTCACGAGGCGAAGCTAGCACGGCCGCCTGCCGGATCAGGTCCGCCCAACACTGGGGATAAGCTGCGAAGCTCCAACGCTTGCGCCGGCTTCGTCTGCTTCATCCCCTTGTTGGGCCGCCTCGTCGATCAACGAGCATCAGTTGCTGAACCAGTAAAACGCACCGCCGATGGCAAGCAAGGCAATCACGATTGCGGTGGCGCGCCGCCGCCAGGGACTGCTCTCACGCTCGTTGTCGACCGCAACGGTACCCTGCGCCGCCATTAGGGCGACCTTACGGTAGGTGTTTGCCTGAACAGCCCCAATGCCACCTAGCAGTAGAGCAAGAAAGGGAAGAACGGGCCAGGCTTGCGGCGTACTCCAGACGAAGGTCAGGAACAACAAGCAGAAGCCGATTGGAAACCAATTGGCTCGCCCTTCCACAATGACTTCTGGGGAGCCGGGATTCATTCGCAGAAGGAGCTATAACCGAAAGTTGTGGATCGACCCACTCATGAAAGAGGCGGCGTACCCTTCCGTGTGCTGAACACGCTCTCCCGGTTGGCGCCGGGAGGAAGGGAGACGCCACCCATGTTGAGGTTAGTCGAGAAGGCGGACGCGAGGGAAGAGGCGGGCGAGCACCAGAGCTTGGACGAGCTGGCTCGGGAGGGTGCCCGCAGGATGCTGGTCGAGGCGCTGGAGGCGGAGGTGGCGAGCTATCTCGAGCGCCATGCCGAGGAGCGCGACGCGGACGGGCATGCCCTGGTGGTGAGGAACGGGCGGGCGCGTCGGCGGAAGGTGACGCTGGGGGCGGGCACGATCGAGATCCAGGCGCCGCGAGTGAACGACCGGCGCCGGGATGCTCGAGGCGAGCGGCAGCGGTTCACGAGCAGCATCCTGCCGCCGTACATGCGGCGCTCGCCGAAAGTCGCGGAGGTGCTGCCGATCTTGTACCTGCGGGGGCTGTCGACCGGCGACTTCCGCCCGGCCCTCCAAGGGCTGCTCGGAGAGAAGGCGGCGGGGCTGTCGCCGACGAACATCACGCGCCTGACGGCTGAGTGGGAGAAGGAGTACCAGGAGCATCGCAGTCAGAGCCTGGCCGACAAGGACTACGTTTACGTCTGGGTCGACGGCATCCACTTCAACGTGCGCCTGGAGGACGACCGGCTATGCACGCTGGTGATGATCGGGGCACGACTGGACGGCACGAAGGAGCTCGTCGCCATCGAGGATGGTTACCGCGAGAGCTCGGAGAGCTGGGCCACCCTGCTGCGGGATCTCAAGCGCCGTGGCATGGCCGCACCACTCGTCGCGGTCGGTGACGGCGCTCTGGGCTTCTGGGCCGCCGCTCGCGACGTGTGGCCGGAGACGCAGACGGCTCGCTGCTGGTGCCACAAGATCGCCAACGTGCTCGACAAGCTGCCGAAGCGACTTCAGGCCCAGGCCAAGAGCCGGCTACACGAAGTGATGTACGCGGACACCAGAGAGCACGCGAGCGAGGCGGTCGTGCGCTTCGCCGAGGAGTACGAGGCGAAGTACCCGAAGGCGGTCGCATGCCTACAGGAGGACGAAGAGCGCTTGCTGGTCCACTTCGACTTCCCGGCCGAACACTGGAAGCACCTGCGCACCACGAACATCATCGAGTCGCCGTTCTCGACGGTGCGGCTGCGGACGCGCGTCACCAAGGGAGCGGGGTCACGGACCAAGGCGCTGCTCATGGCCTACAAGCTGCTCGACATGGCCGAGGAGCGCTGGCGCAAGCTCGACAGCGCGGAACTCCTCGCCCAGGTCCGAGCCGGAGTGAAGTTCGTCGACGGCGTTCGTCAGGAGCGGGAGATCAAGGGCAAGGAACGGAAGGGGAAGGCCGCCTGATCATGAGTGGTCGATCCACAACACTTGACAATAGCTCCGCAGAAGCCCGTGCATCACGGGGGTATAGCTGAACAGCTTGAGCTCGAATACAGCCTCTCTGAACCCAACTTCGCCGCGAGCGGCGGCCCAGAAGCCCAGAGCGCCGTCACCGACCGCGACGAGTGGTGCGGCCATGCCACGGCGCTTGAGATCCCGCAGCAGGGTGGCCCAGCTCTCCGAGCTCTCGCGGTAACCATCCTCGATGGCGACGAGCTCCTTCGTGCCGTCCAGTCGTGCCCCGATCATCACCAGCGTGCATAGCCGGTCGTCCTCCAGGCGCACGTTGAAGTGGATGCCGTCGACCCAGACGTAAACGTAGTCCTTGTCGGCCAGGCTCTGACTGCGATGCTCCTGGTACTCCTTCTCCCACTCAGCCGTCAGGCGCGTGATGTTCGTCGGCGACAGCCCCGCCGCCTTCTCTCCGAGCAGCCCTTGGAGGGCCGGGCGGAAGTCGCCGGTCGACAGCCCCCGCAGGTACAAGATCGGCAGCACCTCCGCGACTTTCGGCGAGCGCCGCATGTACGGCGGCAGGATGCTGCTCGTGAACCGCTGCCGCTCGCCTCGAGCATCCCGGCGCCGGTCGTTCACTCGCGGCGCCTGGATCTCGATCGTGCCCGCCCCCAGCGTCACCTTCCGCCGACGCGCCCGCCCGTTCCTCACCACCAGGGCATGCCCGTCCGCGTCGCGCTCCTCGGCATGGCGCTCGAGATAGCTCGCCACCTCCGCCTCCAGCGCCTCGACCAGCATCCTGCGGGCACCCTCCCGAGCCAGCTCGTCCAAGCTCTGGTGCTCGCCCGCCTCTTCCCTCGCGTCCGCCTTCTCGACTAACCTCAACATGGGTGGCGTCTCCCTTCCTCCCGGCGCCAACCGGGAGAGCGTGTTCAGCACACGGAAGGGTACGCCGCCTCTTTCATGAGTGGGTCGATCCACAACTTTCGGGGATGTCCCAAGGTCTGTTGAATTTGGTTGAGTAGCGGCGGCTCCCTGGCGGGCCTGAGAATGGGTCTGCTAGAAACCATCCGGTTCGGGCCGGAGAACAAGGAGCCGCCGTGAAGAGAAGAACAGACAAGGGCGTTGGAAATCAAGTCGGGCTGTCGTTGGTCGAGCAAGTCGGGCAGAGGCTGCTCCCTCTGGTTGCGGGGATTGCGGCGACGAAGCAGGGACTGCTCGAGTGGGTCCATGACTTCGGGCTCAAGGCTCTGGACGAGCTGATGCGAGACGACGCCGCAAGGATCGTCGGGGCGAAGGGCAAGCACCGGACGGATCGGACCCACCACTACTGGGGCAAGACCAGGTCGGAACTGACGTTCGGTGGGCGGCGGATCAGCGTTGACAAGCCGCGAGTGCGAAGCAAGGCCGGTCGTGAGGCAGCCCTGCCCGTCCTGGAAGAGTTCCGGGACCGGGATCCGCTGTCGGAGCGGGTGATGAACCAGCTTCTGCTGGGCGTGTCGACGCGAGGTTATGACGCGAGCCTGGAGCCACGGCCGACTGGAGTGAAGGCACGGGGCAGCAGCAAGAGCTCGGCGAGCCGGTCTTTCGTGGCGAAGACCCGTCAGCGGCTGTCTGCCTCTCTGGACCGACGGCTTGACGAGCTGGATCTGATCGGTCTTCTGATCGACGGCGTCGAGGTCGCGCGGCAAACCGTGGTGGTGGCGCTGGGGATCACGAGCGACGGGACGAAGGTGCCGCTCGGTCTCGCTCAGGGATCGACCGAGAACGGCGCGCTGTGTACGAGCCTGCTCCAGGGCCTCTTGAGCCGTGGCCTCAAGGTCGAGGACAAGCTGCTGTGCATCATCGACGGCGGGAAGGGGATCCGAAAGGCGCTGGACGATGTCTTCGGAGACCGAGCGGTCATCCAGCGCTGCCAGGTCCACAAGCAGCGGAACCTGCGAGAGCATCTGCCCGAGGAACGCCACGCCTACGTGCTCTCAACGATCCGCGATGCCTACCACGCCGCCACCGCCGACACCGCACGCAAGAAGCTCCGCGCCCTCGTGTCCTGGCTGGAGACCAACGGCCACGAGGATGCGGCAGCCAGCCTGCGCGAAGGCCTCGAGGAGACGCTCACGGTCGTGAAGCTCGACCTGCCGATCACGCTGCGCCGCTCGCTCGCCACCACCAACAGCATCGAGAACCTGGTCGGCTCGATTCGCCGCGTGACTCGCAACGTGAAGCGCTGGCGAGGCGGGGACATGATCCGGCGCTGGGCAGGCCTCGGCCTCTTCAACGCAGCCAAGCGCTTCCGCCGCATCAAGGGCTACCGGGAGATGCCCAAGCTGGTCGCCGCGCTGCGGGCCGTCGAAGTCAAGGCCGAGGTCGCGTGACCCGTAAGTGCGGCAAATCCGGTCGACCCTCAGGTCGTCCAAGTCCGTTTGCGTCGATCCTGAGGCATCCTGGAACGTCGTCCCTCTCGCGCTCACCCGTGCGAGGCTGGAATTCGGGAACGAGGGCACGAACACAGGCGTTGACATCGAAGCCGTCGTCAGACAGCCTTCAACCGCCGCCGCTGCTCAATTCTCAACAGAGCGCGGGACATTCCCCAACTTTCGGTTATAGCTCACCCGCCGCTTCACCCCACCTGTAACCGCGAGAAACCGCTGGATCGACTTCGTCGAGCAGCCCACCGCCGCCGCCGCCGTCTCGAAGCTCTCACCGCTCCAAATCAACCGCTCGATCTGAGACAGGTCTGCCTGACTCAGCCGCCTTGGGTTGCCCGACCATTGACGCTCCATCTCCGCCTCCCCGAGCACACGGCTCGGATCATCGCCGAAATGTTGCGTCGTTCACTTGAGACCACCCCGGGGATAAGCTGCGAGCGTCCAATACGCTCAACGCTTGTCTGCTTCATCCCCTTGTTCGGCCGCCCCGCGCCTACCCTATGTCCGGGAACTGCCTTGAAGCCCGAAACACCGTGGCGATCTCCACTGCTCCCTGACGATGCCGATACACGACGCGATAAGGCTTGACGATGACCTCTCGAATCTGGGGATCGCTTCGCTCGGGCACAAGCCGGCCTGATTCGGGAAAGGCGCGGAGGCGCTCAACCGCCGCGATGATCCGCTCGACGACCAAGTCTGCGTAGCGGGGAGAGTCGACGGCGATGTACTCGCGGATGGCTTCAAGGTCCCGGAGCGCCTGAAACGACCACCAAAGACGGATCACAACCCGAGGCGCCGCTTGACCTCGTCGTGTGGGATCTTCTTGCCTTCGTCAAGTTCTGCTAGCCCAGCATCAATCTTGGCTAGGAACACCAGGCGCTCGATCGCGTCGTCGAATGTAGCGTCGGCCGGTAGATCCTGCAGCGCGTCGAGGATCTGCTCGCGCGGACTCCGAGTAGCCATAGCCATTAGTTTACCCCCGCCATGGTGGCAGGCAAGGTCCGTTGCGCGCCCTCCCGAAAGGTCGGCCGAACACCGGGGATAAGCTGCGAGCGTCCAATACGCTCAACGCTCGTCTGCTTCATCCCCTTGTTCGGCGGCTTCGTTGTTCCGCCACATGTCGTAAGTCTGCTTGCCGGGCCAAGCTGCTCCCCGCTATCCCGCAACGATGGTACGCCAGAGCCACGCCTTGCCATAGAAGCAGCGGCGGCCTGGTTCGTGGGCTGTGTCGTTCAACGGCAACTGCGTCGCTGAAGAGCGACGCCCCTCAGCCCTAGCAGTGGCCACCCAGCTTCGGGAAACTGGCGCGCGCCTCGCTGAAGAGCGAGGCGATTCTCAGGCCCAAGCTCCACGTCGTGAAAGGGCGGCTGGATCATGACTTGCCGAAAAAGCTCATGAGCTGCTGGATTTCACGATAGCTTGTCGGTTTTTGCGATGAGCTGCAAGACGGTGGCCCTGGACCACGGCCTGGGCCAGGCAGCGGGAGCTTGCGAACGCGGACCGTTTCGTTCCGTGGCTCTGCGATTAGTCCGCCGAACACCGGGGATAAGCTGCGAAGCTCCAATATGCTTGGCTTCGTCTGCTTCATCCCCTTGTTCGACGGCATCGTGATTCCGCCTATGGCCTGAACCCACCCCGACAGCATGAGTAGCCTACTCGCATGGGCCAGCGGATGGGCAAAGGACGGGCGTCTCAGCCGCGCTGGCCAGCTTGAGGAGGCGGCTCCTCTGCAGGCGGATGCGAACGCGATCTCCAGGCTTCGCCTGCAAGGGCAACATCACGTCCGTGAGCGTACCGCCTGCTCTACGCACAACGTAGACGTAGCCGGTGGCGCCCGTCGAATCGGCATACTGGTGCTTAGTCTCAACGATAGTCGAGTACTCAGTAGTAACCGGGCCTTTGGGAAGCATGAACATGTCGATGATGACGATGAGAATGGCGAGGATAACCAGAGCGACCAGTGCCGCGCCGCCGCCGATGACCGCGATGAGCGGCCACCCCAGGAGAGTCGCTCGCCGGGATGACCCTTCAGCTCGCGTGGTCGTCACACTCGCGCTCCCATGACAGTCCGTCGAACACTGGAGTTAAGACCATATGGCACGCCCCTGGAGGAGGGCGTGGCATGCAGAGAGTACGCCGAGCGAGGGAACTAGGGAAGAGCGAAGTGCCGGCTCCGAATCGTAAAGTCGCTAGAGCAACTGGCGACACAGGCGGCGAACGGCCGCCACAAAGCGCGGATTGGCGTGCGAGACGCCAGAGCCGCATACGAAAGGAGCCGGCAATGCAGGGTATCACCTTCGTGGGGCTCGACGTGCACAAAGCGTGGATCCAGGTAGCTGTGCTGCTGCCGGGTCAGGAGAGGCCTTTGGAGTGGCGGGTTGCGAACGAGCCGAAGCCGATTCGCGGGATGCTGCAGCGGATCTCGCGGGAGGCGGCGGGGGGCGAGGTGCGCTACTGCTACGAAGCCGGGCCGTGCGGCTATGCGCTGCAGCGCCAGATCACGTCCTGGAGCGAGGCCAGCTGCATGCTGGTCGCTCCGTCGCTGATCCCGGCCAAGCCTGGCGCTCGCGTCAAGACCGATCGCCGTGACGCACGCAAGCTCGCCATGCTGCTGCGCGCCGGACTTCTCACCGAGGTCCAGCCGCTCAGCCAGGCGGACGAGGCGGCGCGCGATCTGTCTCGCGCTCGCGAGGACCTGCGTGAGGACCGGATGCGTGCTCGCCATCGCCTCAGCAAGTACCTGCTGCGACGCGGCATCACCTTCACTCCGGGCAAGCGCGCGTGGACCAGCACCCACCGGCTCTGGCTCGAGTCCCTTCGCTTCGACGATCTCTTCGAGAAGGTCGTCGTCTCGGACTACCTTCTCGCCATCGATCACTGCGAACAACGTCTGTTGGCGTTGCTCGCTCACCTCGAGCGCCTGGCACAGGACCCTCGCTACGCAGCCGTCGTCGCGGCGTTGCGCTGTTTCCGCAGCATCGATACCGTGACCGCCGTCGGTCTCGCGGTCGAGTTGCACAACTTCGAACGCTTCACTTCGCCGCGCCGCCTTATGGGCTTCGTCGGGCTCGTGCCGAGCGAGCACAGCTCGGGCGACACTCGTCGTCAGGGCTCCATCACCAAGACCGGAAACAGCCACGTCCGGCGCCTGTTGATCGAGGCTGCCTGGAACTACAGACATCGTCCCCACGTCGGAAGCGCCCTGCGTCGTCGCCGCGAGGGCCAGTCGCCAAAGCTGATCGCCTTGGCAGACCGCGCCATGCTGCGCCTGCACCGACGCTACTACTCCATGACCCTGCGTGGTGTGTCACCCCAGAAGGCCGTCGTCGCAATGGCCCGAGAGCTCACGGGCTTCATCTGGGCAGCGCTGTCGCCGCTCGCTGCCCTGCGTTCCGCTTAGCCTTCTTCATGTGCACAGAACTCCCCGACGGCGGACGAGGCGAGCAACGATCCGGAGAATCCGCGACGCAGCTTTGCGACACGGGGCTCACTCCGTGACTCGCGTCTTAAGAGCGCGGTCACTCCCGACGGAACACGGTCATGCGGCTCTGAGCCGATTCCCGGCTCAACCCGCGCATATCAGCGTGACTCGTCGTCGACGCCGCTTCGCCTCGTCCGCCGTCTGGGCGTCCTGTCGGAGGCTTGCCTAGAGAACCAACAGCGACCGACGAACAGACCCGCTCACAGGGTTGACACGGGGGCGTGCCATATCAGCTGCGAAGCTCCATTATGCTCGGCTTCGTCAGCTTCAACTCTTTGTTGGGCGGCCTCGTGATTCTACGAGGGACCTCGCTCAGCGGCCTGCACTCTCTCTGTTTTGACCCTGACCGCTGCAACCAGCCAGAACGCGACGAGCGCCGTGGCAATAATGGCGGGCCGATATTGCCGCCAGGGCAGACGCTCTGTGCGGTAGCTGAGATGCCCATTTCCGACCCGAAGAATCTCAGCGCCGATGGACCAGCTATCACCAACGAGCACGGCGACGAACACAGTCATAACTGACACGATGATCACTGCGGCTACTAGAGCGACTCGCTCATCTTCAGAGAATCGACGCGTGACTGCCCCCACCAGTTGGTACGCGATCAACACGTACGCGAAAGCGAACACGAGGAAGACGGCGGCATCGAAAATGACGTCTCGCTGCTGGACGTACTCACGCACAGTAC
The DNA here is from genome assembly GCA_963740655.1 of uncultured Acidobacteriota bacterium. GTDB lineage: Bacteria > Acidobacteriota > Vicinamibacteria > Fen-336 > Fen-336 > DATBSL01. The sequence goes on along the minus strand of CAVUFF010000002.1, from coordinate 4,372 downwards.
CGACGTCGATTGCATGACTGTGAGAGATCCTCACGAACAGCATCGCCATGCACTGGTCGCGGACGTCCGCATATGGGCGGGCGCCCTGCTGCCGAAGCGGTGACACATCGGCATAGGCGATGGCCCAACTCTCCGCCGTCGCAGCCTCGGCACGGAGGTGAGCACGGTCGGCGAAGCGGTCTAGATGCAACGGCCGCGGTGGCTCCGCTGGGATGTCACATCGACGCGCTTGGCCGTTCGCGGCTGGAGCCGGCAAGCGCTTGGATAGGATGACCACTATCAGACACATCAACGCTACCGCAACGACTGCGCGAACTCTGCGACCCATCCGCACCTCCGGCCATCACTCTGACACCGCGCCTGGGCATCGTCGCTCCCGCAGCAGGTCCGCCCAACACCGGGGATAAGCTGCGAGCGTCCAATACGCTCAACGCTCGTCTGCTTCATCCCCTTGTTGGGCGGCGCCGCCCTTTCACGCACTGACTGCGATGTTGAACTGGACGTTGTCGCGCACAGCCGCCTGCAGCACGGCTCTGAAGCTCTCTAGGTCTGCCATCACATCTTCGGGCCTGTGCAGCTTCTGGGGGTTCTCTGTCGCCCATTGGAGGAGGCGTTCGACAGCAGCGAGACCATCCGTCGGAGGCCACCATACGTGATCGTCAGCCAGGGCTTCCCACTGCTCGTCTGTAAGGTCCTCGCCTTCGAGCTCCGCGAGCGCCTGCTTCTTACTGACGCTGTAGAAGTCCGATAGGGGACGGATCTTGAGCTGCGGAGATGCGGTGTCCAGGACGTCCATGGCCTTGGCGAGGAGCTTACCGTCGGTTTGAAGTGGATCGACATCGGCAATCGGATTCTTCAAACGAACCCAAACGCTGACGCCCACCGTGCGCCTCCGTTCTGTCCGCGCGACCTACACAACGTCCGCCCAACACTGGGGATAAGCTGCGAGCGTCCAATATGCTCAACGCTCGTCTGCTTCATCCCCTTGTTGGACGGCCTCGTGCTACTTACGAGGATAGAAGACGCCACCGGTTCGGCCAACCCGAACGTCAACCAACTTGTCTCCGGACAGAGCGCCAAGAAGGTCGTCAACATTGATACCTGTGCCTGAGAGGCGAGAAGCAATTCGGCTGCGCAACGCTCGCCCACGTCGAAGGTCCCGGAAGATGTCGAGGGCAGGCGGCACGAACGCGGAGTGTCGCTGGCTGAAGGAGTGCCACCGCTGCATGAAGGGCATTCCAGACAGGTAACGAGCCGACAGTTGCTGCTTGAGATACTTGTAGGTCTTGTACTCAATACGGTTGCGGCCTTGGAGGTCAGCAATGATTGGCTTGACCTCGCCCTCTCGCGAAGCAGCGCTCTCGGCTCGCTTCTCGGCTCGCGACCTTGGCTTGCGTGCGTTGAACGTCAGGATGAAGTCAGTGGGCCACGCATGTGCGATGCCAACTTCAAGCGACACATTCGGGTTGCCCCCGGTGGCGTCGAAGATGCAGCAGGCGGAATCGCTGATCAGCCTGGTGATGTGCTCAAGGAGGTAGTCAGTGGAGCTGATGGCCGTAGTATCAGCCAGGACTAGATGAAGCGGGGTGTCCTTCTCGATATCGAGCTTCAGCTGGTCGTAGTTCTTGCGTATCGGGGTACGAAACGGGCAGCCGACGAAGACTTGGTACGGCTTCAGGTCTCTAGCCACGTCTCACGCCCCTCCCATCGGTCCGTCCAACACCGGGGATAAGCTGCGAGCGTCCATTACGCTCAACGCTCGTCTGCTTCATCCCCTTGTTGGGCGGCCTCGTTGTTCCGCTAAGCTTCGTTGGCCGTGCCCGCCGAAACCCGCTCCGCTCAGCCACCCCGAACATGGTAACGCCGACGCCGAGCAGGCTGGCTACGCACCACCGCGCTCGCTCGCACGGACAAAGGCGTCGCTGAAGAGCGACGCCCCCCAGTGGCTCCCTGGAACCCCCGACCACCTGCAGACGACAGCAATCGCGTCGCTGAAGAGCGACGCGGCTTCAGCTTCAGCGGTGGTAGCGCCGTTGATAAACGAGGCAAGCGCCTCGCTGAAGAGCGAGGCGGCTCAGGCCCGAGCCACGCAATGCCAGGAGTTCGCTCCGACGACGAGCTCGGACGACACGCCTAGCCGATGACAGCTGCCCTGCTCAGGCAGCGGGAGTTGATCCGTCGCAACGGCAGCCGACTCTTCGTTCCGTGGCCCTGCAATTGGTCCGCCCAACACCGGGGATAAGCTGCGAGCGTTCAGTATGCTCAACGCTCGTCTGCTTCATCCCCTTGTTGGACGGCCTCGTTGTTCCGCCGCACGTCGTGGACCCTGCCAGCTAGGCAATGGTAAGCCCCGCTTCCCGCCGCGATGGTAACGCCGATGCCAATCCCCTGCCGTAGCGACAGCTCAAGCTCGGCCCGTGGGCAGTATCGTCGCAACAGGCAATCGCGTCGCTGAAGAGCGACGCGGCTCCACCTCGAACGGTGGTAACGCAGGCCTTGGCAACTGAAGCGCGCCTCGCTGGAGAGCGAGGCGATTCTCAAGCCCAAGCCAGGCCGATTGGCTCATGACTTGCCGAAAAAGCTCATGAGCTGCTGGATTTCGCGATGGCCTGCGTGTTTTTGCCCCGAGCTGCAGGCGGGTGCCTGCTGCCCCAGCCAAGGTCAGGCAGCGGGAGCTTGTTCGTCGCAACGCCGGCCGTTCCGTTCCGTGGCCCTGCGACTGGTCCGTCCAACACCGGGGATAAGCTGCGAAGCTCCAATATGCTCGGCTTCGTCTGCTTCATCCCCTTGTTGGACCGCCCGTGATTCGACCTCAGTCACAAACGACTCTCGCGGTGCGTGCCTGATGCTGCCGGTCAAACTCAACGACCACGGCGGCGCTCTTCGCGTCACGTGGGAAGACCCAGCGAAAGCCATCAGGATATCGGGGCCGCACCCACTCAGGCAGCCCGTATCGTCGAATGACTTCCACGGACGACATTCCTATCAGACGACCGAGGTCGGCTGCGGCGATTGGCTTCCCGTGGGAACGTGGATCCTGCTTGATGACAGTGGGGCCACGGCCTCGCGAGACCTCGCGCACATAAGCAAGCGCACGCTCCGTCTGCTCCGTCGAACACGAAATCAGGTTGTAACGACGCATCTTGCGGCCTGGAGCGCTCGCGAGAAAGACGACTTCCTGAGTGCACTCCGGCGATGGAGTCTCGGCCACGACCCAGTCGTCCATGTCACAACCAGGCGTGGGGCCGAGGTCCTCACGCAGTTTGCGGGCTTTCCAACTAGGATCAGAGAGCTCAAACTGCAGGACGGATAGCTCGCCGAATGAGTACTCGTGACTGCCCGCAAGCCGGGAGTCAGAACGCAAGGCTGACACGGCTGCCTCCGGATCGCGGATCCGGCTACAGTCTTTGACGATTGCTCCGCTAACGCGATCATGAGCCGTCGTGCAGAAATAATCCGTAAAGAGCTGGCCGATGACAAGCCAGTCGCCAACTTTGTTGCCGGCGCTAACCAGAAACAGGGCCGCCACTGTAGCTAGCAGGCTCTTGACTCCACCTCAAGTCGGTCCAACACCGGGGATAAGCTGCGAGCGTCCAATACGCTCAACGCTCGTCTGCTTCATCCCCTTGTTGGACGGCCTCGTTGTTCCGCCGCACGTCGTCGACCCTGCCGTAGGCAATGGTAAGCCCCGCTTCCCGCCGCGATGGTAACGCCGATGCCAATCCCCTGCCGTAGCGACAGCTCAAGCTCGGGCCGTGGGCAGTATCGTCGCAACAGCAATCGCGTCGCTGAAGAGCGACGCGGCTCCACCTCGAGCGCTGGTAGCGGAGGCCTTGGCAACTGAAGCGCGCCTCGCTGGAGAGCGAGGCGATTCTCAAGCCCAAGCCAGGCCGATTGGCTCATGACTTGCCGAAAAAGCTCATGAGCTGCTGGATTTCGCGATGGCCTGCGTGTTTTTGCCCCGAGCTGCAGGCGGGTGCCTGCTGCCCCAGCCAAGGTCAGGCAGCGGGAGCTTGTTCGTCGCAACGCCGGCCGTTCCGTTCCGTGGCCCTGCGACTGGTCCGTCCAACACCGGGGATAAGCTGCGAGCGTCCAATACGCTCAACGCTCGTCTGCTTCATCCCCTTGTTGGGCGGCCTCGTTGTTCCGCCGAGCGTCGTTGGCCTTGTCCACCGACTAACGTTGCGCCCAGCCACCGCGAACATGGTAACGCCGTGCAGGCTGACGGCCCACCACGCGCTGGCTCGCGCGGACAAAGGCGTCGCTGAAGAGCGACGCCCCCAGTAGCCTCCTGGAACCCTCGACCACCTGCAGACGACAGCAATCGCGTCGCTGAAGAGCGACGCGCCTTCAGCTTCAGCAGTGGTAGCGC
>CAVUFF010000001.1:0-720273 GCA_963740655.1 uncultured Acidobacteriota bacterium | reverse complement strand
GAGGAGGGCGCTCGATCAGGCTGTTGCGCATGAAGTACTCGAGCGCCATCAGAAGCAAGGCAAATTTCTGCTCGAGGAACGGTGGGGCTTCGAGGAACCCGCAGTAGCTGGCCAGTTTGGCCCACGGCGGGTGCGCCTGCTTCATCTTGACGTACTCCCCGAAGCCTTCCGAGAACAGGCGCGGGAGGAGGAAGTCGTCGACGATCCGGCTCTCGCGATAGGGTGACGTCACAGGCTGTGGCACGACACGCCGAACGAGCGCGCCATCCCCATCCAGCAGGTCGAGCATGCCAACGACAACCGCCCCTCCGGTGGCGAAAGAACAAAGGGCGGCGACGTCGACGCTGAAGTCCAGCAGTGCATCGTCGGGTTCCTCGGGGGCTGCATCGAGAGCGATCTCGACAAGCGAGGCAGAGCTGACGAGGCCGGCCCGCAGCAGCGGCAGTAGTTGCGCTCGGTCGGTGCGATAGCGAGCCGTCACCCACCGTCCACCAGCATCCAGTCGCAGTGGCGTGCCGATTCGCGTGAACCCGCCGCCGTCAGTCCTCACTGCATCGCCGCACCGGTAATCGAAGTTGGTCAGCACGGCAGTGGCCCTGGCTGCAGAGCGTGGAGCGTTGTACTGAATACGCACGTGGCCGTTGACAGGAGAGACCAGGCTGCACCAACCCTTTGATCCGGAAGAGGTAGACCGCCGCGCGTAGACGTGCGCGCACTCGATCCGGAACGACCCTTCCGCACAGGTCCCGTCGATAACGAGGTCGTTGCCGAAATCCTGGGAAGCGAGTTCTGTCTCCGTGTTGAAGGCCACGATGGCTTGGCCGTCGACCGGCAGGAGGAACTCACCGGCGCCCGAGACCACGGTATCGCCCAGCCTGAACCTGGCCGTACCACGGTGCGGCGGCACGCGCGCGTGCTGACGGTGGAACGCAAGCGGGTCGAGAGCGCACGCCTGGTTGGTCGTCGACAACGCTCACTCCTCCTCGAAGCCCTGGCTCTTGAACTTCAGCGTGCGGGCGTTCTCGGTGACGACCCGGACGAGCGTGTCGGGAGCCCCCTCCGGCAGTTCGGCATCGATCTCGAGGGTCAAGCGGACGCTCGCGTTCTTCTGGGTGCCGAGATGCTGGACGATCTCCTCGGCGATCCGGCCGGCGTCGCGGCCGAGGCGTTCGGGGTCTAGGGCGACGGATCCGTGGAATCGACGCAGACAGGCGCGGGCGGGGCTCCGGCGGCGGTGAGACGGGCGAATCGGGCCGACCGGGATCACCCTCCCCCAGCTCGGCCTGGATCGGTCGAGCCTCGCGCTCGCGGTCCAGTTGCGCCGCAGCCGTATCGGGCTTCACGAGAACCGCGGGCGAGTCGGCCGAGACTCGAGCTGACTGGCCCGCGCGCAGGCCGAGATAGGCGCCCTTCTTCTCATCCCACGAGTCGGCCAGAGCGAACGTCTCGGAGCGCCAGGTCAATCGGCCGACGCCCTCCTCGACGGCGCGCACCACCACGTCAGGGCCCCGAAGCCCAGGCAGGTACACGTACCGGGCGAAGTCCTCGACGAGCTGCTTGACCGCGACGTGATGCTGTCGCCGCGCCAGAGCGGCACGTGGTCCAGCTCCATGCGCAGCAGCGTGGGGGCGAAGCCGATGATCAGCAGCTCGTCGTTCCTCAGCTTCTTGCTCGCCCGCACGGCGAGTGCATCCTGCCCGAGAGCCGGATCGCCTGCCACTCGACGGCGGCCTGTGGCGATGCCTGCACCGGCACCAGCAGCCACTGGTAGGTCTCCGGCAGCCGCGCCGTCACGGCGCCGTCGGCCGCCGTCTTCTGCGTCTCGGCCTGCTTCACCTGGTGCGGGTCGAGGTTCAGCGTCTCCTTCTCGGCCAGGATCGATTCCCACGCCAGATACTGCCGCGACCGCCTCGTCCAGGTCCTGCAGCCGCGTCTTGTCGGCGGCGAGGAAGACGAGCGTGTTGCGGTAGAGCCGGGGCGTGTTGCCGCGCGACTCGAGGATCGCTCTTGCGCGCCGCCTCGGCCGGGCTGCCCGGCTCCTTGCTGTAGGGGTGGTCGATGCCGAGCACGACCAGCCGCGCGTCGAGATCGTCGGGCACGTCCTGGCCCGACTGCGGCAGCGGATGGACGCGGCTGAAGTCGCCCGTGCTGCGCAGGTCGGCGCGCAGCCGCTGGTCGATCTCCTGCGACCACCTTGTCCGGATCGCGCTTCAGCTGCTCGGCGCGGTCCTCGGCCAGCTTGGTGACCGTCGGCTGGGTCGAGTACCAGTAGCGCGGGCCGTCCTGGTAGAGGTAGGTCGCCGCGCCCGCGAGCCGGCGCAGCGCGTCGCCGAAGACGCCGGCGACTCGCCCGGCATCACGCAGCCGAGCTTGACCCGCCGGTCCTCGAGGCCGCGATGCGCGGCCGTCGGTCGTCGGCGCCGAGCCCGAGTAGATCGTCCGCGCCACGCGCCGGCAGGCGGGAACTTGCCGAGGTTCGGCACCTCGCCGTCGAGCCGCAGCGGCAGCGAGTTCGGGCCGTCCACGTCCTTCTCGATCACCGGCACCCAGTTGTCCGAGAGGTAGCGCGTCAGCTCGAACTGCACGCGCGGGTCGTCGATCGGGATGTTCGCCGGCAGGATCAGCGGGTTCCGGTCGCCCTTCTCCCACAGGCTGTGGATCACGGCCGCCATCAGGCGCAGCACGCCGCGCGTGCGCTGGAACTTCACCAGCGTCGACCAGTCGGTGTAGAGCCGGTCGAAGATCTCCGGGTGGATCGGGTAGGCCGCCTTGAGCCGCTTCTCGTAGTCGGCGTCGCGGCACTCGGGCGGGAACTCCTGGTGCTGCGTCCGGTAGAGGTCGGCGAAGGCGCGGGCCACGACGTCGCGGTCCTTGAACTGCGCCGGATCGGCCAGCGGCTCGAACAGCCGCCGCCGCACGATCTCGAAGCCCTCCTCGGCGCTCGCCGGCCGCCACGAGGACTCGACGCGGCCGACCACGTTCCGCAGCCGATCGAGCGCCTCGCGTCCGCGCTGGCCGCCCACCTCGACGTCGTCGGCCTGGGCGTGCGGCGAGCCCGACGTGTCCGAGGCCGGCAGGCTGATCACGAGCAGGCAGTTCTTCGCCGCGCTTCGCCGACTCGGTCAGCACCTGGGCGAAGGTGAACTGCGTCTCGAAGCCGCCGGCCGGCAGGTCGCTCTGGTCGTGGAGCTGGCGCGCGTAGGCCACCCACTCGTCGATCAGGATCAGGCACGGCCCGTACTCGTTGAACAGCTCGCGCAGCACGTCGCCGGGGCTCGTCGCCTTCTCGTCGTCGGCCGTCGATGCGCGCGAACGCCTTCTTGCCGCCGAGCTGCCAGGCCAGCTCGCCCCACAGCGTGCGCACCACGGTGCCGTCGGGCTTGGTGACCGGGTTGCCGGGCGAGATCTTGTTGCCCACCAGCACGACGCGCTTCGCACGTCGGCAGCTTCGTCGAGCCTCGGCCTCCTCGATCACCGCGTCGATGCCGGCCAGCTCGCTGGCGGCGTGCCCGAGAACAGGTGGTAGAGCGCCAGCATCGAGTGCGTCTTGCCGCCGCCGAAGTTGGTCTGGAGCTGGACGACCGGGTCGCCGCCCTGCCCGGGAGCCGCTCGACCGCGCCGACGAGCAGCCGCTTGAGGCTCTCGGTGAGATAGGTGCGGCGGAAGAACTCGACCGGGTTGCGGTACTCGTCCGTCCCCTCGCCGAGGTGCACCTGCCACAGGTCGGCCGCGAACTCGGCCTGCTGGTAGCGGCCGCTCGCGACGTCCTTGTGCGGGCGTCACCACCTCGCGCCAGGGCTTGAGGCTGCCGGTCGCCGCGCTCTCGATCGCCGTGCCGGCGCTCTTGCGCTTCTCGCTCCGCACCTGCTCGTCGAAGCGCAGGCGCAGCAGCTCCATCTTCATCTTCTCGACCTCGTCCGCCTGCGGCGCCGAGACGGCGGTCAGCAGCCGGCCGGCCGAGTCGAGCGCGCGGTAGGCGTCGTCGCTGGAGAACGCCTCCTGGTGCGCCCACCGGTTGCGATGGTCGCGCAGCTCGCTGACCAGGCTCCGCTCGGCCGGCCCGAGCGTCTGGCGGAAGACGTCGTTCCACGAGTCCCACATGACCTTGAGCAGCGCCGCCGACGTCCCACTGCGCTGCATGGCCTTCTTCGCGTTGAGCCGGTCCTCGCCCAGGAAGCCGCGCGCCTGTGCCTCGGCGCAGCCGGTCCTTGTACGACGCTCTTGAGCTCGCGCTCGACGAACGGCCCGAGGCCCGCCTTGAGCAGCTCCATCGCCTTGCCGACGCGCTCGTGGTTGGTGATCGCCATCGGTCTACTCCTCGCCCCTTCGAACAGTCGCGGCTTGTCGCCGGCGTGCGGCTTGCTCGCGCTCTCGCGGGCCAGGCGGGTGATCTCGGGCCAGCTCTGCACGAGGCCGTTGTAGGACAGCGCCTCCGGTCGCGCGCTTCTTGCGCTCGCAGAGCGTGTAGAGGCGGTAGGCCAGCTCGCGGGCGATCTCGGCCTTGCTACCCGAGCTTCGCCACCAGCTCCGCCGCCGCGCTCTCGCCGCCCGTCTCCAGCACGCGGATCAGGTGGTGCACCATCTCCCAGGCTGTGAGGCGCGGGTCAGCGGTCGGGTCCCAGTCCGTCGGGAGCTCGTCCGGCTTGAGCAGCCGCACCTTGCCGCGCCTTCGACGCGACGATGCCGGCCTCGACCATGCCCGCCGACGCTGGTGTTCTTGGCCTTGGAGAGCGTCTCGGCCACGCCGTACTCGCCCTCGGCGAAGCCCGACTGCTCGAACCACGCCAGCGCCCAGCGGCTGTCGGCGTCGAAGTCGCCCTCCTGCTCGGCCAGCGCCTCGTCGAGCGTCTGGTTGATGAGCGCCAGCGCCTCGCGCACCGACAGCGGCTTGCCCTCGGCGTCGAGCACCTGCGCGTAGCGAGTGTAGACCGCCATGCCGGGGCCGATGGCCGCCTGCGCCAGGTCCACCGGCGCGATGTTGCCGCGCTGCAGGTGGGCGAGCGCCGCGGCAGCTCGGCCTTGAGCGCGGTGACGAACTCGCGGCGCGTGGCGGTCGGCGCGTCGGCCGCGCGCGGGCGGCAGACGAGGACGATGCTGGAGGCGAGGGCGTTGGACTCCGATGCCTCGGATGCCGGTCTGGCCGCTCCGTTCGCATCGGCCAAGTGCCGGTGATGGCGAAGCCGGCGCGGATCACTGCGTCGAGAAAGGTCTCCCAGCCGGTGCTGGCGGTGCCTGCGTCGCTCTCGCTCTCCGACTGCTTGAAGGCGTAGTAGATGGTGACCGGGAAGGCCGGATGCGCCTGCTCGGCGAGGCGGTGCATCGCCTGCGTCATGCCGTCGAGGAAGAACGCCTCTGCCTTCTCCTTGCTGCCGTGGCGGTAGGCGTGGCGACCAGTTCCTCGGCCTTGGGCACGGCGAGCGTGGCGAAGAGGTCGGGAAAGACAGACTTCAGCGAGCGGCGCAGCCAGACGTAGAAGAAGTCCGACAGGTCGGCGTAGCCGAATGTTGTCGTAGTACGGCGGATCGGTGGAGACGACCCTGTCGGCTCGATGGTCTGCCTGTGACAGCCGCGTCTGCCTGAGTCGCAACGCCCGACTCCGTCGACGGCACTGATTGCCTCAAGACCTCTGCAAGCCACTGCACTCGTCTGCCAGAAGTCCCCGCCTGCATCCAGCGAATGGATTGGCCTCGGCGTAGTCCCAGGTCATTGGAAGCGCCTGCCGGCCGAAGGTGCTGCACGACTGTCTCGCTGGGTCCATTGCCATACGCAAAGCGTCGTAGTCCGTAGTCCGCGATCTTGTCGACACGCGAACGCCAGATAGCACCGCCACCGCATCGGCGTAGGCCGTGGCGCCCGGTGCCACCGACTGCAATGCCGCGTGCCATCGTCGGGCAGGCCGCAGCCAGCGCGTCGCGCTTCACCCGCTCGCGTGCCTCCTGCACCAGGTCGGAGAAGGTCGTCAGCGCCACGAGCTGGCGGGGGGTGAAGAGGTCGCTCCACGTCGGTCAGCCCGTAGAGTGCGGCGCTGAAGCATCGAGCGTCCTGCCGGAGAATCGCGCATCTCGGGCTTCCACTCCGGCTTCGCCTGCCGCGCGACGGCCTCCATGTTCGCGTGTCGGCGGACAGTAGACCCGCCCGCGCTCGCCCTCGGCGACGATCGCCATCAGCCGCGCGCCCATTCGCCCGGCCTTGCCCTCGGCCTTGATGTAGTCGCCCGCGATCGGCGTCCCCGACATCAGGCAGCGGAAGTTCGCCCCGCGCGAGAGCTTGGTGCCGTTCTTCGCCGCCTCGGCATCCTTCGGCTTGCCCACCTTCACCGTGAAGCGGTAGCCGCCGTCCTCGATCACCGGCTCGACGTAGGCCTCCTTGCCCGCCTTGGTGGAGAGCATGAACGTGGAGGCGAGCGGCACGTCCACGCTGGCGAAGGCCGGGTTCGGGCTCTTCACCGTGCGCGCCCAGAGCCAGGCGATCACGGTGAGCTTCTGGCCGACGTAGCGGCTTCAGGTCCGGCCGCTCCTTCGCCATCTCCGCCGTGATCTCGATCTTCGGGTAGAGGTGGCCGATGCGCTTCTCGGCCTCGTCGCGCATCCACTTGCCGTAGTAGCGCACGTCCTCGGCCAGGCCCTGCGCGCCTTGCCATTCCGCAGCTCTGATCGCGTCCGGCTTCTCCTCGCGCACTCCGGGTTCACCGGCGGTCTGCCCGCGAACTTCGGCGGGATCTCGATCATCGCCTTGTTGATCAGCACCGCCACCGGGTTCAGGTCGCTGGCGTAGGCCTCGAGCCCAGCCGCTGCGCCTCCAGCGGCAGCGCACCGCCGCCGGCGAAGGGGTCGTGGAAGGCGGGCAGCTTGTGCCGGTCGAACAGCTCCTTCGCCCGCGGGTGGTCGGCGTTCTCGGCGCAGGCCCGCCGCCAGCTCTGCCAGATCTCGTCCCGCGCCTGCTGCAGCACCTCCTCGTTGGTGGTGTTCTCCCACTGCACCAGCTCCTCGATGATCCGGAACAGCCGCTGCCGCTCCTTCTCCTGCGCCTTCTCGGTCGGGAAGAGATCCGGATGCGCCGACGGGTCGTCCACCATCTGCGCGAAGATCACCGCCCGCGCCGCCGCCAGCGGCCGCCGCGCCCACCACAGGTGCAGCGTGCGCGGGTGCCCGTGCCGGATCGACTTCTCCCGCGCCGACGCCTTGTTGATCGCCTCCAGCGGCAGCGCGACCTCGATGAGCTTCCTATGTGTCATCTTGGATCGAACACCTGCGACCAGTACTGAGCATCGATGGCCGCTTGCGCGGTTCGAGCGATCAGGAGTTCGTCGCACTTGATACGTCATCAGAAATGACGTTATTCGCGTTCGCCGGGTCGAGCACCCTGGCGCTCACCGCCCGACTATTGAGGTGGCGAAAGGCGGCCAGCAGCTCGCCTTCCAGGCCACCCGACGCGCTCTTACACCCCTCAATGACCAGCAGCTCTAACCAGAAAGTCTTGCAGTCGATCCCGTGCCGTGCCTTCCATAGCTTCACGAGCCTGATCGCATCACGCCTACCACTGTCTCGAACCGTCTTGATCTAGAGTCTTGATGCTTGTCTTGAGTGTGACTCCTTGTCCGCCGCCAGAGATTGGCCTCGCGGAAGGCAGGATCGATCGCTCTTCCAGGGACCACGTCGATATGGAAGCCTCCCTTAAACCGTAGCTCCCAGCTGAGAGTTTTGGGGCGAGGGCTGTTCCAGTGTTTCTGCAGCTTTGTTCCAACGCCGTCCGAAATCCCATGGACGGTGAACTGACTATTAAATGGCCAGTACACGACAATATCGAGATCGTAGCTCTCCCGAATCATCGTCTTCTTGCCGTACGAACCCCCGTAGTAAACCCGCGGTGAACCCTGGAGCTCCTTCATCTGCACTTCCAGGGTGTCGCGCAATCCCCCTTCAGGGCCTGCTCTTCAGCTCCGGTGAGGTCCTGCTCCAGGAGGAGCCCGTTCAGGTACTCATCGTTCGTCATCGGTGCTTAACCGTTCAGGACGAGACTGCGTTCGTACGGCACGGCGGCGTTGAACCTGAACTCATAAAGCTGCGCGCGCAGGGCACATCGTCGGGTTCAGCTGCTGGCCAACAACGACAGCGCCAGGCGCTGGCCCCGCGTAAAAGAGATGCCATTCCACGCAGCGCGGGTATCTTGCTACCGCCTCTTCGAATGCCGAGCGCGTGCAATTGGCGAGCGCCTCAAGCTGACTGGGAGCTTTCAACCAGCCTGTGGACGGTGTCGTCACCGCAATGTCAAGGCGGCCAAGCGCGTCGGGGAGTGTCGTGCGAATCTGTTCCGCCGTGACCGTCGCGCTCAGGCTAAAGGCGATTGCAAGCGCACCGGCTTTTTCGCTCGGCGGACTGACAAATGTCGGGGCCAGTAGTTCGTCTGCCGCGTCCAGCCACGGGCCACCGCCAGCTTCGAGGGTCGCGGTGGTACTGAAAGAGCCTTACGCGGGGTCGACTGGTGAACTCGTACCCCGCAGCAATGCAGGCGGAAACCGGCGCCAGTGGAAACACGGCGAAGCGTGCGTCAAAAGGATCCGCCTCGCCGAAGAGTCGCTCGACTGCCGCTCGTATATCGACAGCAAGGGACGGCCAAGGTTGGCGCGGTGGATCGACAGTCAAGCATAACGGGTCTCCCAAGCTGAAGTCAGGATCAAGTGCAGTAATTGCGTTTGCAGCGTCGATCCGCTGCGCACCCTCGATTATCAAGACTCGCCAGCCAACGGTCCCGATGCCTCGCTCGGGGAGGCTCTTTCGCACCCAGGCTTCGTGATCTCGCTTCAGCTGCTTGATGCTCTCAACGCTGTTGGTCGTCTTTTGACCGTCGAAGCGAGCGTGGCAGTTCCTGCACAGGAGCACCAGGTTCTCGTATTCGTCACGCTCCTTCTTCGGCACTCCCGCATCACCTCGTGGTCCATCTGCTGATGCACCCACGATGTGTGCGATCTCCCCTATCACCACGATCGGGTCGTAGTCCGTTGCGTCAACAAGGAGCTCTCGGCGACACTCCGGCGCTCCGCAACGGCCTGCGGCCCTTCCCAGAGGATCTTCAGCGTTCGATCGCTATAGCTCCTCGAGGTCACGTCGTTTTGCCCGCGCCAACAACTTGCTCACCTCGTAGTTGACACTCGTGACACCGAAGTCGGGCTCCTTCTGGAACGGCCTGCCGAATGTAAACCGGCGCGTCGGCCATGTCAGCGTCCGACTTGCACGATCGCCAAGATGAAGTCCTCCGGCTTGTTCAGCGCGGTCAGGATCTCGTTCTTGGTCACGGTGATCGTCTTGCCGTCCTTGTGCGCGGCCCTTCACCTCGATGAAGCGGAGCGTGCCGCCGTTCGGAACGTCGGGACTCGATGTCGTAGCCGCAGCGGTCGGCGCTGACGTCTCGGGGGTCGTTGCCGAGGGCTCGCTCGGCGGCCATGACGGCGTCCATCGCGAGCTTCTCGATGCGGGCGGTTTCGATGGCTTCGGCGTCCTGGTGTTTGGCGCCCTGGAGGTGCTTCAGGAGGCCGGCGGGGATGACGAGGGCGGCGCCGACGACTACCGGGGGGAGGGCGGCTACCTGGCGTTCCAGTTCCAGGTCAGCCAGGCGCTTCTTCAGGCGCGCGTGAAGCTCCTCGGCGCGTTGCTGGGCCTTCGCTGAGTTGAGCCTGGGGGTGCGGCCGGCCTGCTCCTGCGCCTTCAGCTCCTGGGCGCGGTGGTCCCAGTAGTTGATCTCCTTGGAGAGGCGGTCCTTCACCGCGACCTTCGTCTTCTCGACGAGCTCCTCGCGGCGCTTGCGGACCTCGTCCAGGTGGTTGGGAACGAGGCGGGCGACGGCGTGCTCCACGGCTCGCGCTTCGAGGTCCTGCTTCAGCCAGGCGTCTTCGAGGACTTTCGCGATGAAGGGCCTCTCCTCCTCTTCCATGGGGCGGTAGTCGAGGTAGGGGGCCCAGCCGGCCAGGCGCGACGTCTCCCTCTCGGTTCGTCTCGATGAAGTGGACCTGGCGGGAGGCCATTCTTCGCTGGCCGTTCTTGTCGAGGCGGCCGTCGGTGACGGCGTGCTCGAGGTAGTAGAGGACGCGCACGTCGTCGCCGGGGTCGGCGGGGTCTACGAGGACGGCGCCGCGCTTGAAGAGGTCGCGGTAGCGTTCCTGGACGATGTCGATCGTCGAGTCGAGGAGGGGGTGGCCGGGGCAGACGAAGCTCGCGAGCGGCTGGCCGGGGACGGAGATGAGCTGCTTCTCGAAGGTGATGCGCTCGTAGCGGTCGAGGACGGGGCTGCCGTGGCCGATCTGGCGGTCGCGGCTGCGGATCGGCGAGGGGACCTGCGTGACCTCGAAGCGCTTCTCCTCGCGCGGGCTGCAGCGGCCGCCGAGGAGCTTGAAGGCCTCCAGGAAGAAGCCGGCGATGAAGTGGGGCTGGAGGCGGCGAGCCTCGGCGCGCTCCATGTCCTCGCGGATCTTCCGGACGGCCGCCGCGTCCATGCTGTCGCGAGCGAGGGCGCGGTCTTCGAGCAGCTCTCGGCAGCGCTCGCGATCCACGAGGTTGTCCGACCTTCTGCGTCAGGCGTGCGCGGACCTCAGGGTCGTCCCCGTAGCGGATCGCCTCGACGAGCAGCTCGCGGAGCGGCTGGTCCTGGAAGAGCTTGCCCAGGATGTCGAAGACTGCCCCCGCCGAGGGCCTGCCGCTCCTCCTCGAGCTTCTCGAGAAGGCGCTTCCAGACCTCGCCTTCGCGGGTCTCCTCGGCCACGAGGTTCCAGAGGTGGCAGACCTCCGTCTGGCCGATGCGGTGGATGCGGCCGAAGCGCTGCTCGAGGCGGTTCGGGTTCCAGGGCAGGTCGTAGTTGACCATCAGGTGGGCGCGCTGGAGGTTGATGCCCTCGCCCGCCGCGTCCGTCGCGACGAGGACCTCCACGGTCTTGTCCTGGGTGAAGAGCTCCTGGGCCTTCCGCCTCTCCTCGCGGCCCATGCCGCCGTGGATCGTGACGATGGCGTCGGGCTTGCCGATCAGGCCGCCGATCCGGTCGATCAGGTAGTTCAGCGTGTCGCGGTGCTCGGTGAAGATGACGAGCTTGCGGCGGTGGCCGTGGGCGTCGAACATCAGCGCGCCGTGTCGCTGTCGCCCTGCAGGATGCTGCGCAGCTCGTCCCACTTCCTGTCGGTGTTGCTGACGCGGACCTTCCGGCCTGCTCTTCGAGGCCCTTCAGGATCTCGATCTCCACCCGCAGCTCGTCGATCGTGTGCGGGCGGCCGTCGCCTGGTCGAGGACTTCTTCCTCGGCCGCCTCGACCTCGTCGTCCGGGGCTTCGTCGAGGTCTTCGATGTCGTCGTCCGTCAGCACGGGGACCTTCGTCGTCGAGCACGGCCCCGCCACGGGCCAGCAGCTCCTCTTCCCGGAGGCGCTTCTCCAGCCGCTCCCGGCGGCGCCTCAGCGACTGGAAGATGGCCTCAGGCGAGCTGGCGAGCCGGCGCTGAAGGATGGTCAGGGCGAAGCCGACGGTCCCCTTCCGGCCCTCCTCGAGCTTGTCGGCGCGGTTGAACTCCTCTCGGACGTACTCGGTGACGTCCTTGTAGAGCTTGGCCTCGGCGTCCGAGAGCCGGTAGGTCGGCGAGTAGGCCCGGCGCTCCGGGAAGAGGCGCGTGCCGTCGAAGCGGAGCATCTCCTCCTTCACGAGGCGCCGCATCATGTCGCTCGGGTCGATCACGTGGACGCCGTCGCGGAACTTGCCCTCGAAGCGGTCGCCGTCGAGGAGCGCCATGAAGAGCTGGAAGTCCTCTTCCTTGCCGTTGTGGGGCGTCGCGGTCATCAGGAGGAGGTGTCGCGTCAGGCGGCCCGCGAGCTTGCCGAGCTTGTAGCGCTTCGTCTCCTTCACCTCGCCCGAGAAGAAGGAGGCCGACATCTTGTGCGCCTCGTCCACGACCACGAGGTCCCAGTCGCGGCTGGCCTCGAGCTTGGCCTGCACGTCCTCGTTGCGGCTGAGCTTGTCGAGGCGGGCGATGACGAGGTCGTTCTCGTCGAACCAGTTGCCGGTGCGGGCCGACTCGAGCTTGTCGTTGGTCAGGATCTCGAACGGGAGCTGGAACTTGTCGTTGAGCTCGTCCTGCCACTGCTCGGCGAGGCTCCCGGGACAGATGATGAGGCAGCGCTTGAGATCGCCTCGCGCCACCAGCTCCTTGATGAAGAGGCCGGCCATGATCGTCTTGCCGGCGCCGGGGTCGTCGGCCAGCAGGAAGCGCAGCGGCTGGCGGGTCAGCATCTCCTCGTAGACGGCCACGATCTGGTGCGGCAGCGGCTCGACGAGGCTGGTGTGGACGGCCAGGAGCGGGTCGAAGAGGTAGGCGAGGCGGATGCGGTAGGCCTCGCTGACGAGGCGGAAGAGGTGCGCCGTCGGCGTCGAAGCTCCAGGCGGGGCCCTTCTTCTGGACTTCGAGCCGGGGCTCGTCCGTTCGGTACAGCAGCTCGTTGCCGGGCCTGCCCTGGACGTCCTTGAAGGTCAGCTCGATGGCGCTCGTCCCGAACCACTTGGCGTCCACGACCTCGACGGGGCCGTCGGTGCGGACGCCCTTGACCTGCGCTCCTCTAGTGAGGTCCTCGAGCCTAGCCAACGTTTACTTCTCTCCTGCTGGCGTCTGGCCAGCCTGGCAGTATCCACCCTCTGCTGCCGTATTAGGTCCGATCGGGGGCGGAGGGTCGGCCAACGCATGAGCGGCGATTCTGCACCCGACAGCTCGACAAAGCGGCAAAGCGCGTTCGCGAGGCGCATCTCCTCGGGCGTGCGGCACCGGACCTTCAGGAGGTCGGGGCTGCAGACCAGGACGGCCAGGGCGCGGGCGCGGGAGATGGCGACGTTGAAGCGGTTGCCGGAGTAGAGGAAGGCCATGCCGCGGGGGGCGTCTTCGGGGGACGAGGTGGTCATCGAGTAGAGGACCACTGCGCCTTCCTGGCCTTGGAACTTGTCTACGGTGCCGACGCGTGCGGCGTCGCCGAACTGCGCGCGCAGCAGGCGTTGGATTTCACCGACCTGAGCGTTGTACGGAGCGACGACCAGGACGTCTTCTAGTCGGATCGGACGTGTGCGGCCTTTGGCGTCGGTCCAGGGTTTGCCGAGCAGCGATTCCACTGCTCGGGCCACGAGCTGGGCCTCTTCTGGGGAGCGGGCGGCGTTCTGGGTGTGGAGCACTGGGGTGTGGCGAAGGCCAGCTCCTGACAGGGGTGTATCGCCGCCGATGGTCTGATGGGCGTTCGAGGCCTCGGGCAGAAGGCGGCCTTCGTAGAAGACTTCGGAGATGTAGTCGCAGACCTTGGGGTGGAGGCGCCAGGTCGTCTCGAGGAAGAGGCCCTGATCGGCTGGGAGAGTCGGGCGGCCGGCCAGGACGTGCTCGAGAGCGGATGCGTCGGCGCCGTCAGGGTGAGTGCCTTGCGAGACCTGCGGGAGCTGGTTGGGGTCGCCGAGGAGCACGAGAGAGCGGGCGGCGCCGCTGATCGCGACGGTGTTGGCGAGGGACATCTGGCCGGCTTCGTCCACGAAGAGGACGTCGAGCGTTGCCGACATCTCGTCGCGCGCGAAAAGCCAGGGCGTACCGGCCGCAACGGAGTACACGCCTTCCGCCAGACGCGTTTCGACATCCTCGTTGGACTCGGCGTGCGCTACTTCAGATCGCGACGATCCATCGTCGTTGTCGCACCTCTGAAGAATGGGTATCGTGACCTTTGCCTCGGCGGCCGCCTCACAGACCTCGTCGACGAGATTGGTGATCGCCTTGTGGGACGTGGCGCAGATGCCGACTCGCTTCCCCGCTCGCACCAGCTCCACGATCATGCGCGCGCCGACATAGGTCTTGCCTGAGCCGGGCGGTCCCTGGATCGCGAGGCAGCTGTCGTCGAGGGCCAGAGCGAGCCTCTTCGCAGCGGCTTCAGCGTTCTCACCTGGCCGGGTCATCGCCTCGCCTGGCGCCGTGCCGGCTATGGACGGCGGTCGACGCAACAACAGGTCGCGTGCGGCTTTGTAGGCTCCCGGACCGGCCATGCCATTCGCGAGGACCGCGTCCGCGACC
This sequence comes from uncultured Acidobacteriota bacterium, assembly GCA_963740655.1. Taxonomy (GTDB): domain Bacteria; phylum Acidobacteriota; class Vicinamibacteria; order Fen-336; family Fen-336; genus DATBSL01. Next base: position 706,216 of record CAVUFF010000001.1, on the reverse strand, counting down.
CGTCTCAGCGCCTCGCGGAGCACGGTCGTCGCAATCGGCTTTTCGGGAATCAGAGCCTTGGGGTGCGGAGCCTTGTTGCCCTTTCCGCGGAGGAGGTCGATCGAGCCGTTGCCGGTGTCCACGGCGTGAACGGTGCCTGCTGCCTTGCCCGTCGCGGGGTCGAGGGGCTTGTCGCCTTCGTGGAACTTGTGCTCTTGCTCGGGGTCGTAGCGGTAGCGGTAGAGGATCGACTTCTTGAGCGTTCCCACCTCGCGCTCGAACGTGAGGGCTCCGATGGCGTCCGACGAAGCGACGAGCTCGTCGGTGGATGCAGCCATCAGCGTGAAGTGCAGCCACCAGCTCGGTTTGGCTTCGCGCCGGTGCCAGTCGAGGAGCTGGGCCAGGAGCCAGCGCGCCTGCTGGTCCTCGGATCGCGCGGCTTTGTCCGCTGGGACGTCCTGGGTCAGAGCCTCGACCTGGAGGCGTGTCACCTCGATATGTGCGGCCAGCTCCTCGGGCGGCTTCCCTGACTCGGGCTCCGGCCGGCCCAGCGTGACTCCGAAGGTCGCCTCCGCCTCCTTGCGCAGCCACTCGAGCCAGGCGCGCATCTTCCAGATCGAGACGCAGTCGTCCTTGTTGTAGGCGGCGAGGCCGTCCAGGATCGCTGGGTCCTGGTTCTCCAGCCACTTCTCGTACTCGACGAGAGCGAAGCCGGGGCGCGTCGTCGGCCCTTCCCTTTCCGGCATGTACAGCTTCTCGACCTTCTTGAGCGAGTACGACTCCTGCGAGACGCGGACTCCCTGCTGGACGACTCGGTAGAGGTCGACGAGCACGCCGCCTCGCAGGAGACGGTCGACTTCCTCCTCGCGCGTGGCATACCGGCCCATCAGGCGTCGGATCGCCGTCGCTTCGTACGCACCGTAGTGGTAGACGTGCGCTCCCGGGTGCGCCTCCAGGCGCTGCATGATCGTGTCGATCAGCTGCTCGAAGGCGTGCTTCTCTTCCTCGCGTGTGTGGGCCCAGGTGGGTGTGTAGACGGGCGCGTAGCTGGCCTCGGTCACTGTGCCGAACAGGAACTCGAGGCCGTCCTCTATGGCCCAGGGGTCGGACTCGAAGTCGAGGAACACGTCGCCGGCCGACGGTTCGGGGAGCGCGGCCAAGCCTTGACCGGGCTCGTCCTGGTCCGGCGGGATGAGCTCGCAGCGGACGATGCCGTCACGGTACTGCTCCTGCTGCAGGCGAGCCTGCTCACGCAGCCGGTCGAGCGTTCGGGGGACGAGGTCCTTCTTTCGCTCTCCCGACGGGAGTGTCGCGAGTTTGCTGAGCGTGGGCACTTGCGCGGCCACGAGACGCTTGGTCTGGAGTCGGCTGATGCTCGCGACGCGGCACAGGTGGTCGTCGTCGCGACGACGGGCCGTGCAGTCCAGCCACCACCGGCAGATGTTGCAGTGCTCGACAGGGTCGGGGTAGGTGTCGGCCGGCTTGCCTTCGCCGAAGACGCGCGCTTCGAAGCGGCGCTTGACCTCGCGGTAGTAGGCGCCGTAGTCGGCCAGGCGGTGCGGGTGGAGGCTGCCGTCGCCGGTGACCACGTGCACACGGTCGGGCGCCGCTTCCTGCAGGGCCTGCAGCCGGTCGGCGTAGATGCACAGCTGGAGAAGCGCCGTGGCTTCGACTCGTTTGGCGAGCTTCGCGTCCGCGGGCTCGTAGCTCCAAGGGCCGAGGGCGCTGGGCTTGTCGACCCGGATCAGGAAGTCGGGGTGGCCGCGCCAGCGACCGCCGAACAGCGTGCCCTGGTAGATGACGCCGAGGCCCTCGCTCATCGCCGCTCGTGTTTCGGCTTCGGCTTCCTCGATGGACGCGACGGAGCTGCCGGGCCGCTCGATCTCGCAGATCCAGTGGCCTTCGTTGCGGAGTCGCTCGAGGCAGCGGGCTTCGTGCTCGCGGCCTCGCTTCTGGAGCAGCTCGAGCTGGGGGTCGTCGCGGTACTCGGGCTTTGGCCTTCGTTCTTCTGCCACCGCCTGGTCGAGGACGGTCAGGTGCTCGCAGCCGAGGAAGCCGACCAGGTCGCTCGCGCTGACGATCAGGCGACCGTCGAGGCGCTGCATCAGCCCTCCTGTCCCTTGCCAGAGCTCCCTACGCCATGAAGGCAGACGGACCCGCTTTGGCAGTCGGCGCCGCTAGGATCCGTGGCGTGCCTCGGGTCAGTGCGTTCTACGGAATCGCGGTGGCGATGTACTTCAACGACCACGCGCCGCCACATTTTCACGTCTTCTACTCGGGGGACGAGGCGTCGTTCCGGCTGAGCGATCTCGAGATCCTGGAAGGTCACGTCCCGTCGCGGGCCGCGCGTCTGGTTCGGGAGTGGGCCCGCATGCACGCTGTCGAGCTGCTCGGCAACTGGACGATGGCACGGGCCGGGCTTCCCCTGGACACGATTCCGGGGCTGGAGTAGGGTGACAGAATGATCAGAATTCGCGGCGTAGAAGCGCTGGATGGCTTCCGCGTGCGGCTTTCTCTGACCGACGGCTCGACGCGAGAGGTGGACCTCGAGCGGTTCCTGAACGGGCCTGTGTTCGAGCCGATTCGCAACGACCCAGCCGTCTTTCGCGCCGTCCGCGTGGACACCGAGCTCGGCACGATCGTGTGGCCTAACGGGGCGGACATCGATCCCGATGTGCTTGTCCTCGGACGTACGCCGGCAGCGTTCGAGACGGCCGAACGCGGATCGCGCGCGCGCTAGCGAAGAGAGGTCGAGCCGCTTCAGGACCAAGTCTCGAAGCGCGGGGTCACACATTGATCCCCTTCTCCACGCGGACAATTCGCAGGACCGAGCGCTAAACAACGACCGGCAACTGTACGCCAAATAGCCAATCGCGTGCCAGATACGGCTGTGCCGTTTCGGTAGTGCAATCGGCTGTCTAATGAGCGACATACTGCACCTGGCGCCGTTCAGTGAACGACGCCGCTCGGCAGGACTTCCCCACCGCTCGCTTCGATGAGGCGCTTCACCTCTTCGTAGATCGCGATGTCGGCCCTTCGGAACCTGTAGATGCTCTGCTTGGGGTCGCCGACGACGAAGAGCTTGCCTTCTTTGAGGCGGACTTCGCGCCAGTCCCTGGCCTTGGGCTCGGCATTCTCGTCCTCGGCCAGGAGGAGGGCGATCTGGGCCTGCAGCGGGTCGGTGTCCTGGAACTCGTCGACCAGGATGTAGTCGAAGCGCTTCTGGAAGTAGCGGCGGACCGGGAGGTGTCGGGTCAGGACGTCGCGGGTCTTCAGGAGGAGGTCGGCGTAGTCGACGACGGCTCTTTGTTGCTTGCGGGCCTCGTAGGCGTCGAGGAAGCCTCTGAGGCGGTCGCGGAGCGCCCAGGCGAGGTCGGCGTTCGAGGCCTTCTCGTACTGCTCCCTGGCTTCTTTCAGGGCCTTCAACTCAGCCTTCACCTGCTTGCAGGCGTCCTTCGGATTCCAGTTGCCCTGCTGGCCTTTGTTGGCGTTGACGTAGAGCTCACGCAGCAGGCGTTCGAGCGCCAGGCCGTCGGCACGCTCGGCTCGCTTGAGGAAGGCTTCGAGGCGCTCGATCTGCTGGTAGGCGTCGTCGTCGGTGTTCGTGCAGCGGGCCTTGAGGGGCTGCAGCGTGGCGATCGCGTCTCGGACTCTCTGCTTCAGGGACGTGGCGGCGTAGGGCGGCCGCGGCTGCGGGCTGCCCAGGACGTCGCGCTCGTGGGCCATTTTGACGGCCGCCTTCTTCAGGTCGGCGATCTTCAGGCCCAGGGTGAGGGCGCGGAGCAGCGTGGGGTCGGCGGCGGCCATGCTCTGGTCGAACCAGGCGTCCCACGCGTCGTCGAGGACGCGCTCGCCCGCGATCTCGGCCGCGACCTGGAAGCCGGGGTCGAGGCCGGCCTCGAACGGGCGCTCGCGCAGGAGTGCTCCGGCGAAGGCGTGGATGGTGGAGACGGGCGCGCGCTCGAGGTCGGTGGCCGCGGCCAGGAGGCGCTGGCGCTCGTCTTCCTGCTGCGTGCGCTCGAGGGCGTCCTCGATGCCCTCGCGCAGGCGCAGCTTCAGCTCGCCGGCGGCCTTCTCCGTGAAGGTGATGGCGACGATGCGGTCGAGGGTGGCGCGGCCGGTCCGCACGAGGGCGAGGATGCGGCTCACCAGGACCGTGGTCTTGCCGGTGCCGGCGCCGGCCTCGAGCAGGAACGTGGTGTCGAAGTCGCGCACCACGCGGTCGCGGACGGCCTGGTCGGCGGGTGCGTGGGTCATGCGGCCGCGAGCCTTGGGGTCTGATCGGACCTTCGCTGTCCATTCGCCAAGGTAGCCTTCCCGCCGTGGATGCGGATCGGCCCCTCAAGGAGCTGCTTCGACTGCGGCCTCGGGATCTGCTGGCGCTGACCGGAGACGCCGGGGCCGCCTTCGTCTCGACACAGGTAGCGGAGCTGCCGTCGCTGAGCCGCAGGGTGGACACGGTCTTGAGGCTGCGCCGCGGGCGGCAGGATTACCTCCGTCACCTCGAGTTCGAGATGAAGTACCGCAAGGGGCTCGAGCTTCGCTGTTTCGAGTACGCCACGCGGCTGGCGGCTCGCTTTCGAGTGCCGGTGCTGACGACGGTGGTGCTGCTGGAGAAGCCGGGGCGAAGGGAGCTGGCCTACCGCGAGGTCCTCGACGGTCGCGTCGTCCACGAGCGTCGGTTCGACGTGCTGAGGCTGTGGGAGGTGGACCCGGAGCGCGCACTTGGGCTCGGTCCCGGTGCGGCGGCGCTGGTCGGGCTCGCGGAGACGGCCACGCTCGCTCTTCTCGCTCGGGCCGCGCGCAAGATCCACCGCGAGACGGAAGGCGTCGTGCGGAGCGACCTGCTGTTCATATTGCAGGCGCTCAGCCGACGACGCTACACTGACAACGAGCTGGCGGGAGTGGTCCCGCGGGAGACGATCATGGCGTCCAGTCTGTGGGCGGAAGCGAGGAGCCAGGGCCGGAAGGAAGGCCGGCAGGAAGGCCGGCAGGAGGGCGCGGTCGCGGAGGCGCGCGCCTTCTGCGTCGAGCTGACGCGCGAGCATCATCCCGAGCTTGCCGACCGTCTCGTGCCTCTGATCGAGGCCTGCTCCGACACCGACCGTCTCCACGGGTGGGGTCTTCAGGCGACGCGACTCCCCGACAGCGAGTTCCTGCGTCTCGTGACGGAGCAGGCAGGGTCGACGTCCAGGCCCGTGGGCCACAGCCGCACTTCCCGCCCTTCCCGGAGGGCGAAGGCAAGAGGCTCGAGGTAGCGCCTGACTGACGTTGCCGGAGAAGGTGCGCCTCGTCATGGAGCTGCAGCGGACCGTGCTTCCGCTGATCGCCCGGCAGCGAGCCCTTCGGTCGTGAGAGCGCCCGTGGGAGATCGAGCCGTAGCATCGCCTCACGGGATCACCCGTAGGCGTTTGAAGGCCGCGAGCCTTGGGTCTGCCGACTTGCGGGCAGCGCGGGGCTCGCGGAAGGGGCCGCAGACGGACTGGAAGTCGCAGAACGTGCAGGTGTCGGCGACCGGGGGGAAGACACCTGCGGCGGCGAGCTCGTCGAGCGTCTTGAGCACGTCCGTCAGCGTCGCGTCCACCTCCGGCGTGGCCTGGCGGCCCTTGCGCTTGTACTCGCCCTTCGCTGTCGCGTAGTAGTAGACCGCCTCCGCGACGGCGTGGTCAGGGAATAGACGCTGGGCTGCGTGGTTGTAGAGGGCGAGCTGAAGCTCCCTGCCGCCCTTCCACTCCTCTTCCCTCTTCCAGTAGTGGCCGCCGGTCTTGTAGTCGATGACGCGGACGCGGCTTGCGCCTTTGGCGACGTCGAGGCGGTCGATCTTGCCGCGGAAGGAGACCGATCCGCTTTGGCCCAGTGCCACCTCGACGGCTTCGAACTCCTGCTCGAAGGCCTCCGGGACGAAGCCGTCAACCGCTGACTCGATCTCGTCGCGCAGCATCTCCTCGATGTCGCTGCGCAGGCGGACGCGGATGGGGTCGAGGAGCGCGGCATTCACGATGCCGCCTTCGGCTGCGAAGCGAGCGAGTTCCTCGTCCACCAGGGCTCCGATGCGCTCGGCCAGCTGGTCGGGTGCGTCCGGTGCGAGGGGCAGCTTGTGCTGCTCCTTGAGCTCGGCGAAGAGCCGGTGCGCCACCGAGTGGTAGAGAGAGCCGAAGTCCTTGGGCTCGGCCTGGTAGGCGCGCTCGGGCTCCTCCCACGCGCGGAGCCTCAGGCCGGTCTTCAGGAAGTGGCGGTACGGGCATCCGGCGAAGGTCTCGACGACGCTCGCGGACGACCGCTGGCCCGCGAGGCGCAACCGGGCTATAGCCTCCCCTGCCCCGGCCACGTCCACGATGCCGTCCCAGGGCGTGAGCGCCGCGTCCCATCCGGCGCGCTCCTGCTGGAGCGAGCGCACCAGGAAGCTGTCGGGCGGGGCGAGGTGGCGGGCCACGCCGGGCTGTCCGCTCGAGACGAGGGCCAGGTCGCGTTCGATGCGGTCGAGGGCCTGCGCCGGGTCCTCGGGGTGCGGGCGGCCCAGGGCCGTGGCGCCGGGCGACGCGAGGCGCGCGAGGTCGCCGGTGTCGATGCGGCGTCCGAGGGCGGCCTCGAGCGCCTTCAGCAGGAACGAGGACGGGACGCGCTCGCGGCCCGAGGCCGTGTCGAAGCGCGGGTACGACAGCACCAGGCGCTCCTCGGCGGCTCGCACCGCCTCGAGGAACAGCAGCCGCTCGGCTTCCTGGCCGTCGCGCGTGGTCCGGAGGTCCGGGGAGAGGGCCTCGCGCTCGTCGTCGAGCAGCAGCGGGTCGGGCCGCACCAGGCCGGGGAACGCGCGCTCGACGAGGCCGGGGACGAACACGACGCGGAAGCGCAGGCCGCGGGCGGAGTCGATCGAGCCCACGAAGACGCGGCCGTCGCCGAGCTGGCCTTCGCGGTAGCGCTGGGTGGCCAGCAGCTCGCGGACGCGGGCCAGGAACTCCTCGCGGCTCGGGGCCGGAGCGTACTGGGCCAAGGGACGCAGCACGCGTTCCAGGCGTTCGCGCGTCAGCGCGCCTCGCTCGATCCAGGCGTCGAGGAGGGCGAGCGTCGCGTCGAGGAACGCGCCCCACGAGCCGGCCGCGGGAAGGGTAGCCAGGTCTTTGTCGAGGCGGTCGATCAGGCGGATCAGGCTGTCGTAGAGGCGGAGGTCCCGGTCGTCGTCGTACTCGCGGGCCTCACGGTCGGCCTTCTTCTGTGCCAGGCGGGAGCGCCAGGCCTCGAGGCCGCCCACGATGCCGGCCTGGGCCGAGAGGCGGTCCCAACCGGCGGGGCTGATCTTCGGCTTCGGGGCCGAGCACATTCGCCCACCGGATGCGCGCCGAGGTCAGGAACTCCATCACGCGGGCGCGGTCGAGGTCGGCGCCGACGAGGTCGAGGAGCAGCGACAGGCCGCGCGCCGCCGGGTCGACCTCGGGAACGCCCTCGACGAAGAACGCGTCGATGCCGGCTCGCTCGAAGGCCGAGGCGAGAGCGACGTTGTACGCGTCAGGGCTGCGGAGGAGAACGGCGACATCCTGGTAGCGGACGCCCCCCGCCGCGGCCTGCTGGATCATCCGGGCGATCTCGACGGCTTCCAGCGCCTCGCCCGCCGCCGAGAGGATGTGGACGCTGGGGTCGAGAGGACGATCGCTATCCTCGGGTGCCTTTGCAGCCGCCGGCTCTGCCGCGGCGAACAGCCGCGCCTTCAGCCGAGCCAGGGCGTCCGTCGGTTCCTGCGGAGACTGTTGGTTGCGGGCGGTTGCTGTGGGCACTCGCGCCGCCAGAGCCTGCTGACGCGACGTGTGGCGCGGGGCGCTGGCGGTGGATGCTTCGGCCAGGATCGCGAACGGGTGGTGCTTGCCAAGGGCCTCGAGGAAAGCTCCCGCCGCTGGTGACAGGACGTCCGAGCCGCACAGCACGACCGCGCCGACGTCGTCCGAAGGAAGCGCCTTCGCCGCGGCTCCGTAGAGGCTGGCGCGGTCGAGCAGGCGGGCCTTCTCGAGACCGGCTTCGAACCCTCGCCAGAGGCGGGCCACGAGGCGCAGCCGCTCGGGGTCGGCCGCCGCGGGTGCGGCTTTCTCGAGGTGTTCTGGGCGCAGGTTCGCCCCAGCCAGGTCCTCGATCGTCCGCAGCGCGGCGGGCGCGAAACCCGCGGTCTTCACCGCCTCCCGCAGGTACGGGGAAGTGCCCTGGTGCGCCACGGCCTCCGGGACCGCTCCGAGAAGCACCGCCAGGCCCACGTTCTCGGGCACGCGCGTGCGGCCGTCGCGGAGCAGGGTCGGCGCGGCAATCTTCCAGGCCAGCTCGTGGGCCAGCACGAACTCGATGGCCATATGGCCGGTGTCCTTGAAGATCGACCGGCTCAGCCAGACGCCCAGCAGGTGGTTGGGGACAACGACCTTCACCGGCAGGAGCGGGTTGCCGGCGCGCAGCGCGCGGATTGCGTCCTCGAGGGCGGGACGCAGGTCCAAAGCTAGCGGGGCTCCGGGGCGCCCGGCGCTTGCGCCTGTTGCGCGAAGGCCGAGACGGTCTCGATCCAGCTTCGCAACTCGCCAGCGCTCGGCGTGAACTCGTACGGGTGATGGTGGCAGGCATCGCTGAGCGCGCCCCAGGCGTGCCTGACACGCTCGCCGAGGGACTCGTCGGCGAGGTACTCCGACAGGCAGATGAGCTGCGGCCCGGTGGGCAGCTTGTCTAGCGGGAGTCCCTTGAGCTTCCAGTACGCGTCGAGCGATTGCTCGAGCGCCTGGCGGGACAGCAACGCCGCCGCTCGCGGCCAGGCGCCGGCTGTCTTCGCGTCGGGACGAGCGAGCAGCTGCTCGGCCGCCTTCAGGAGCTGCGCTGCTGTCATGACAGCGTCTGCATCCAGCGCGCCAGCTTCTCGGCACTGCGCGCCAGGTCGAGCGGCGGGCCCGGGAGAGCCACGTGGCTCCCTTCATTGACGGCACGGAAGGTGTCGGCCGCCGTGCTGCTCTCCCTCTTGAGGCGCGTCTGCACCTCGCTGGCGCGCTCCGTGTCGTCGAAGAGGGCAAGGGCGGCGAGAGCTCTGGTGCCGGCTTCGGCGAGCAAGGCCTCGACCGCTGCGTGCGCCTCTCCCCTGCCTATTCGGCGCCGCCGGACCGCTTCCATGCAGGCGGCCTCGATCGCCTCCCGACACAAGCCGGGCACGACGCGGCGCGCGACTTCCGCCGGCAGGTCGTTCGTCTGCGCAAGCGAGATCGCGTCGTCGATGTAGCGGGAGATTGGGTCCTTCGAGGGGCGTGTCGCGACGCCGGAGCCTTCGCGACGCGTCACCTCTATTACGGTCGCCTGGATGCCGAGGCGGCGGAGCGCTTCGGGCAGGCGGTCGTCGTGGGTGAAGACGACGACCTGGCGGTCCTTGCTTGCGGCCTGCAGAACGCGGGCGAGGCCGTCGACTCTCGCGGGGTCCATCGACTGGACCGGGTCGTCGATGACGACGAATCGGAACGGGCTCTCGGGGAGGGTTGCGCGTGGCACGAAGAGGCTGAGCGCGAGGGAGTGGAGCTCGCCCTGGCTCATCACGCCGAGGGCGGCGCCTTCCTGGCCGTCGACGGTGACCTTCAGCTCGACCTTTCGCGCCTTGCCCGCGCCGCCGAGGTGGACCTTCTCGAGCGAGACGTTGCTCTGGAGCTTGAGCTGGTCCCAGATGCTCTTGGTCTTGTCGGCGATCGGTGCGAAGCGCTCGTTGCGGATGGCGTCGGCGGCGTCCTTCATCCACTTCTCGGCGGCCTTCAGGTTCGGGAGGGACTCGGCGCCCTTCTTCGCCCTGCGGGCCATCGGGAGCCACTCGTTGAGGGCCGTGGCGTAAGGGCGCCAGAGGTCTTGTCGCGCCTCGAGCGCTTGTCTGGTCGCTTGCCTGAGTTGGTTTAGCTGACTGACGAACTGGCCGGCTTCTCGCTCGATCGCATCGGCGAGCAGCGTGGCGGCCTGCGGAGTTTCTTCCGCTGTCTGCGGGAGGGCTCTCGTTGCGTGGCTCAGGACGTTGTTGGCGAGCTCTTCGAGGCCGGCGGCGGTTGCCTTCTTCAGGAGATCCTGATCGATGGCTATTAGCTTTCGGGCTTCGGCCATCCTGGCCTTCGTGGCCACGCGTGCTTCGCTCGCCTCTCGTGCCACCTGCTTAAGGTTCTCGGCTTCCTTGGCCTTGGCCTCGTGCCAGTCCTTGTCGAGCGCGTCTTTCCTTCCGCAGATGGGACAGTCGCCGTCGCCGTGGGCCTTGTGGAAGCGAATGGCGTGGTCGAGGAGGCTCGCGAGGTCGTCCGACTTCCCCGCCACGGTCTGGGCCGCTTGCGTCTGGCGCTCGGCGGCTTCTCTCAGCGCCTTGACGGCCGTTGCGATGGCTTGCTCGTCGGGGCTCGGAAGGACGGAAAGGCGCTTCAGGACTTCGAGCGCGCTGTCGGCCTCGCGGCCTGTGGGCGATCCCGGCCAGGATGGCCTCGAGCTCGCTCAGGCCCCAGTCCTTCTTGCCGAGGGCATCCCGGACACGCGTGGCGCGCTCGTCGCTCAGGGTCTCGAGCTGGGCGAGGAGGTTCTTTCGCTCCTTGTCGGCGTCCTTCTGCGCACTTTCGCGCGTGGTGCGCGCCTGCTGGAGCGCCGTCTGCGCGTCCACCAGGTCGTCGAGGCCGAGCACCTTCGACAGCGCGTCGTAGAGCTTCGACGGGCCCTCGTCGAGCATCGAGCCGAGCTCGTTGTAGGAGAGGAAGGGACGGTAGGCGGCGAGCGGCGTCTCCCAGCCGAGCGTCTCCTTCCCCGCGCGCGGCTTGCCGTGGACCTGGGCCCAGGTGGTGGCGGCTGCGAGGTCGGGACCGTCCGCCCACTCGCGCGCGACGGTGCACGTGCCCTTCTCCCCCTCGAGCGCGAACTCGGCGGCGATCGAGGCTTTCGGGTGGTGGAGGTTGCGCCAGCCGTCTTTCCAGACTTTGCTTCGATTCTCCCAACGGTAAGTCTCGCCGGTGAGGAGCAGCTCGAGGGCCTCGGCGAAGCTCGACTTGCCGGAGCCGTTGCGGCCGACGACGAGCGTGAGGCCGGGGCCGGGCGTGAGGTCGAGAGTCGCCTTCTGGCCGATGCCGCGGAAGCCTTCGACGGTGATGCTCTTGAGGAAGGCGATTCGCGGGTGCCCCACCTCTCTTGCCGCGGCTTCGGAGCCTTGCGCGCCGGGCTTCCCTTCTACGGCTCTTTGCTCGCCCCTCGCGGCTGCGGCCATCGCCCTCGTCGAGCAGCTTCGCCAGCTCTTCCGGGCCGTCGAGGGCCGCGAGGACGAGAGCGGACCAGGCATCCTCGGGCTTCGTCTCAGCGTCGAGGCGCCTCAGGACGATGTCGCGCAGAGTGGTTGCGGCCGGAGGGACGACATTCACCGCCATGTGTTCTGCTATTAGCCAGTCGCGTGCCAAGTCCACCGCTGCAGCAATGCCGCGTAAGTCTCTGATAACACTTGTCGTCTTAGAGCACCTGAAGCAAGCGCACCATGACGGGAATGTCGTACTTTCGGACGGAATCGCGCGGCACGCCAGTCTGCCCGATTCCGATCGGACCTTCGCTGTCCATTCGCCATGCGAGGATCTCCTCGTTTGGAGGTGACCATGGTGCGAGTGGACGCCCAGGCGAGTGGTGGCCGGGTTGGGATCGGGTGAGGAGGCTAGAATGAGTCCACGGATGGCCACCGAGGCGAAACCCGTCTACGCCCATATCACCAAGCATCCCGAGGTGTGTGGCGGATCGGCTTGCATCGACGCGACCCGCATCCGCGTGATCGACGTTGTGCAGGCGCAGAGCGAAGGCTGCACGCCTGAGCGGATTCAAGACCTTTTCGCCGTGAAGCTGACGCTCGCCCAGGTCTACTCGGCGCTCGCCTACGCGGACGAGAACCGCGAAGAGATCGCGTCCGAGTACGCCGAGCACGCGCGGGCGTTCGCCGATGGCGTACGGGACCGGGACGTATACCTCAAGGGCCGTTCCCGGCCCTGAGTGGCCGGCCGCTTCCCACTCTTCACCGACAACCACGTCCGACAGCAGATCGTCGAGGGCCTGCGCCGCCGTGGATGGGATGTGGTGCGCTCGATCGACGTCTTCCCCGAAGCCACGGACGACGAGATCCTCTTCGCATACGCGGCAGAGCATGGGCGGGCACTCGTCACGTGCGACCAGGGCATCCACACGATCGCCCAGCGCCACCTGAGGGCGGGCATGCCCTTCCGCATGGTCTTCTGGCGACTCGAGCATCACAGAGAGATGAGCGACGGGGACTTCGTGCAGGCGTTCGAGACGTTGGCTCAGGACCCCTCCGCTTTCCAGGATGTCCGACCCGATCTCCGATCGCTCGATCTCGCGACCGCCGCGGACGATCGAGACGCGCGCGTAGTTCCACTTCGCACGGCCGCCGCCCGTCTCGCGGATGCGAATCGGCGTCGCGAGCGCGTAGGCCCACGTCGAGAGCCGACTCGGGTGGATCACGACGTAGCCCGCGCCCACCGCTGTGATCGCGGCGCTCGGCGGTGGAGTCGGCGCGACCGTCGGCGCGCTGGGGCTGCTTCCTCCGCCACCGCACGCCGCAAGGCCCGCCACCGCCAGGCTCAGGACGGCTGCGCCAATCGCTCTGCCACTCATGCTCGCTCTCCTCTCGGGTCTTCGTCTCGCGACCCGTTGTCTGCAGCGTACGGCCTCTCCGGCGCGGCGTGCGACAGTCTGCGGAGTCGGCACTGACATCCGACGTCAGCGTCATGAGAAGCCGTTTCGTGTGTACGACGACGGAGAAGGACGAGGCGGCCGCCGTGCAAGGAATCTCCGGATCGCGGCATGTACTGTGTGATGCGCGCGGCTTACGCGTTTGCCTTCGAGCGGTCCTCGCCCTGGCCGGGGTCGGGCTATAGTCGCCACGCGATGGCGGAGAGGACGGCGGCGCTGGGTTGCGACGAGACGCTCGCGCGGGTTCGGGCGCGCATCCTCGCCTTCGCGCGGGCGCGGCTCTCCCCCGACGATGCCGAGGACCTGACCCAGGACGCGCTGGTCCTGCTGACCACGAAGTACGCGCACGTCGCCGCTCTCGAGGAGCTCGTCGCGCTCGGCGCGCGGATCGTCCACTTCAAGCGCGCCGCACACTGGCGCAAGGCCGCGCGACGCCGCGCCGTCGGCGAGGCAGAAGCGCCCTCGGCCGACGATGGAGCCGCTGACGTGTTCGAGCTGGCACCGAGCGCAGCGCCCGATCCCGAGACGATCGCCCGCGTCCGCCAGCGGCTCGCGATGCTCGTCGAAGCCGCGGGACGGCTCGAGGGGCGCTGCCGCGACATCCTGCGCCGCAAGCTCGAGGGTGCGAGCTTCGTGGAGATCGCGGCCGAGCTGAAGCGCCCCGTGAACACGGTCTACAGCTGGGACTATCGCTGTCACCAGCGGCTCAAGACGCTCCTCGCCGAGCGCTGGGCGTTCGTTTCGGGAGACGCGTCGTGACGGCGCGCCACCCGAGGCACCTGCTGGGCGGCTACGCGACCGACTCGCTCGGCGAGGCCGAGCGCGCCGAGCTGTTGCGTGCGGCGCTCGACGACCAGGAGCTCTTCGACGCGCTCGTCGAGGACGAGGGGCTCCGTGAGCTGCTGCAGGATCCCGCGGCGCGGCAGGAGGTCCTGGCCGCGCTCGAGCAGCCGACGGGCTGGGCGCGCGTGCGCGCCTGGTTCGAGCGGCCGGCGACGCTTCTCGACCTGGCCGCGATCGGTGGGCTCGCGATCGCCGCGGTCGTCGGGCTGGCGCTGGTCACACTTCGGCCGTTGTCCGACCTCTCGACAGCGGCCCGGCCGACCGGCGCCACCTTGTCGCCGGCGCACATCGCGTCGCTCCTCGGCCTGCCGGAGAAGCAAGTGGTGCCGGCCGGGATCGAGATCCAAGGACGAGCCGACGCGCCCGTCGCTCCGGGCGAGATGCTTCCCGTGCGCATCAGCCTGCGGGCACCGGCGCGAGTGGTGCTGCTCCTGGCGCCGGCGAGCGGGCCGCCGTCGCAGGCGTGGCCCGCGCTGGGTCAGGCGCCGGCGCTCGTTCCCGCTCCGGAAGGAGGCGGCCCGGCGATCGTGTCGGCGACCGTGGAGGCTCCGCAGGCGTCGGGAGCGCTGCGGCTGCGGCTCGTGGTCGCTCCCGGCCACCCTCGATCTCGGCTCTCTCTCTCCCGGGGCGCTCGCGGGCGAGGCCTCCCGCCTCACGATCGTGGACCATCCCTACCAGGTGAAGCAGCGATGAGCGAGAAGACCCCGGAGAATCTGGCAAAGCTCCAGGCGCAGCTCGGCCGCGTGATCCTCGGCAAGCCCGAGGCGATCGACCAGGTGCTCGTGGCCCTCCTGGCCGGACACCACCTCCTGCTGGAAGACAAGCCGGGGGTCGGGAAGACGACGCTCGCCAAGGCGCTCGCGCGCTGCTTCTCGGGGACCTTCCGGCGCGTTCAGTTCACGCCCGACCTCCTGCCGTCCGACATCCTCGGCGCGTCGATCCTACAACCCGCGCGACGGCACCTTCAGCTTCAAGGAAGGGCCCGATCTTCGGCAACGTGCTGCTCGCCGACGAGATCAACCGCGCGTCGCCCCGCACCCAGTCGGCGCTGCTCGAGGCGATGAGCGAGGGCCAGGTCTCGAGCGACGGCGTCACGCGCACGCTGCCGGCCGCCTTCCTGGTGCTTGCGACGCAGAACCCGGTCGAGTTCCACGGCACCTACCCGCTGCCCGAGGCGCAGCTCGACCGCTTCGGCCTCCTGATCGAGCTCGGCTACCCGGCCAGCGGACCTCGAGCTCGAGGTGCTCTACAGCGCAGACGGGGCGCCACCCGCTCGAGTCGGTGGACGGCCGTGCTTTCTGCCGAAGACGTGGTGGCGCTCCAGTCGGCGTCGCGCCAGGTGCGCGTCGAGCCGCTCGCTCGGCCGCTACGTGATCGCGCTCGCCGACGCCACGCGCCGCCACCCGTCGGTGAGCCTCGGCTGCTCGCCGCGCGGCAGCCTGATGCTCTTCCGCGCCGGCGCAGGCCCGCGCGTTCCTCGAAGGGCGCGCTATCGCGGTGCCCGAGGACGTGAAGGCTCAGGCGGTGCCCGTGCTCGCCCACCGCCTCGGCCTCGACACGAAGGCCCGCTACACGGGAGTCTCCAAGCCGGACGTCGTGCGCGAGCTCCTCGACTCCATCGCCCGTTCCGGCCTGACGTCGCGAGGCCCATGGCCACGACGCCCCTCGCGCCGCCGCTCGATCGCTCGCTCCTCTTGCGGTCCCTGCGCGGCCTCTACCGCCAGCGGCTCACCGCGCCGGGACGCTTCCTGCTCTGGGCGTCGCTCGCGCTGGCGTTCGTGGGCGTCGACACGCGGCGGGCCCTCGTCTTCATGCTGTTCGCGCTCGGGGCGCCGCCGCTGCTCCTGGCTTTGGCCCAGATCTTCGCGCCGCCGGCCTCCCGTCCGGTTCACGGGACGGCTCCCCGCGCGCCTCACCGCGGGGCGTCCGGTCACCGCTCTTCTCCAGGTCGTGAGCCCCCGGGCCTCGCCTGGGCCGTTGTCGCTCTTCTGGGGAGGACCGCTGCCGGCCGCGGCGGGCCTCGAGGTCCAGCCGGTCGAGTCGTATCTGAGCCGGTCGGCTCGGGGGCGCGTCGCGTCGTCCCTCGGCTCCACCCGCGCCGGCGGGGCCGCTACGTGCTGCCGCGGCTCGAGGTCGCTCGCACCGACCTCTTCGGCCTCGCCCGCACCAGGGCCGTATGGCTCCCCGAGCAGGTGGTGCTCGCCTACCCGCGATACTACACGCTCGAGGAGCTGCCGCTCCCCATGGGCCGCCGCTACCAGCCCGGCGGGATCCCCCTCGCCTCGGCGGTCGGCGAGTCGCTCGAGTTCGTCGGCACGCGCGAGTACCGCGAGGGCGATCCGCTCCGCAAGCATCCACTGGCGCTCGTCGGCCCGGCTCGGCAAGCCCGTGGTGAGGAGTACCAGGAGGAGTACTTCTCGCGGATCGCGCTCGTGCTCGACACCTTCCTCCCCCGCAAGCCGCGGCCCCGCGAGCGCGAGCGTTTCGAGGCCGCGATCTCGCTCCTCGCCTCGGTCGCCGACCACTTCAGCCGGAGCGACGAGGTGGTCGACATCCTTGCCGCGGGCCCGGACCTCTACGAGGTGAGCACGGGGCGCAGCCTCGGCACCGCTCGACAGCGTGCTCGACGTGCTGGCGTGCCTCGAGCCCTCGCCGGCGCCCGCCTTCGAGACGCTGGCTCCGGCGCTCCTCGAGCGGCTGGAGCGCCTGACGACGTTGTGGGCGTGATGCTCGAGTGGGATGACGCGCGCGAGGCCTTCCTGCGCCGGGTGCGGGCGACGGGGGTGGCGGTGCGGGTGCTGCTCGTCCACGAGGGGGAGACGCGCCGGCCGTGGGCGAGCTTCTCGGCGGACCTCGGCGAGATCGTGCGGTACACCCCGCGGAAGATCGAGGAGCGGCTGGCCGCGGAGGAGGGGGCGTGAGGCGCGCGCGGCCCACGCTCGCTGCGCTCCCTGCACGCGATCGCTCGCCGTCCATCGCGCTCGCGGCTCTCGCGCTCTCTCTCCGCGCGTCGGCGCTCTTCGCGGTCCTCCCGCTCTCCTGGCCTCGCGGCTCTCGCGAGCTTCCGTTCGTGGAGTGGACGTCGCCGCCCGCCCGCCTCGGGCGCGCGCTGCCGCGGGCGCACGCGCTCGCTCTCCTGATCGCGGCGCTCGCCGCCTGGTTCAGCCGCTCGATGGGCGTGCTCGTCCTTCCGCCCGAGGCGCTCCCGCTCGCGACAGCGCCGGTTCTTCTCCCGTCGGATCGGCTTCGCCCTGGCTCCGCGCTCCTTCCCCGCCGGGCGGACCCTCGTGCCGGCGATCGTCGGAGTCCTCGTCCTCGCCGGCCTCAACCCCGCCCCCGTAGGCTACGGCGGCTCGCGGCTCTTCTTCCTGCAGCGGGGCCGACCGCAACGGGTTCGCCGAGGTCTACCTCACGCTCTGTCGATCGTCGTGGTCGCCGCGCTCTGGGTCGCCGCTCTTGTCGGAACGGGCCCGCGCTGGTCGCGGCGCGACTGTTCCGCCGTGGCCCCCGCGTGCGGCCTGGCCGCTGGACTCGCGGCCACCGGCCGTCATCGGCCTGCCCCTCGCGCAGCCGCACATCGAGAGGGCGTTCGCGGCGATGCTCGACCAGGGACGACCGGGCTCTCGGGCGAGTCGAAGCTCGGCGACTCGCGGGCGCTGTCACCCTCGCGGCGGCGCGTGCTCGACCTGCAGACGTCGCTCCCCTCGGTCGGGCCCTGGCGGCTGCCCGCCGAGGTGTTCACGCGCTTCGACGGGCGGCGGTGGACGAACGGCCCACCCCCGGCAGGCGACCGGACGCCAGGGCGTCCGGCCGCGCCCGACCGCGGCCCTCGCAGCACGACCGGTGCGGCCGTCCGTGCTCCGTCCGGAAGCCCCTCCTGCCGGGGCCGCTCCCGTCGTCGCCGGGCTGGGTCAGCTGGTTCCCGGGTCCGGACGCTTCGGCCGCAGGCGCCGGGACGGGCGCCGTGCCGCGGGAGTCGAGATGCGGGTCACCCAGGCCGAGGTGGCCGACTGGCCCCTCCTCCTGCCGCAGGGCGTGAGGCCGTGACCGCTCACGCTCCTACCTCGACCTCGACCGCTTCGGGCTCGTCCGCCGCCCGGCGGCCTGCCCCTGCGCCAGTACGGCGCGGTCGTCGCTCGGCCTCCGTCCGCCTCTGCCGAGGAGGCCGAGCGCTCTCCCCGAAGAGCGCGCGGAGAGCCTGCGCTGCCGCGCGCGGTCGACCCCCGCGCGTCGCTTCGCTGAGCGTCTGCGACTCCGCTCGGCCGAGCCTCCCGCCAGGCTGCGGCGACGTCGGCCATCTGCAGCCGGCTACCGCTACACGCTTCGGCCCGGATCGTTTCGCACGAACGGCGACCCGCTCGCCGAGTTCCTGTTCGAGAAGAAGGAGGGCTACTGCGAGTACTTCGCGAGCGCGGCCGTCGTGCTGCTGCGGCTCGCGGACGTCCCGACGCGATTCGTCAAGGGGCTGAGCGTCGGGCCGAACACGGACGCGGGCGGAGGGCTCCACGTCGTCCGCGAGCGGGACGCCCACGCGTGGATCGAGGTCTGGCTGCCGGAGTCCGGCTGGGTCGAGCAGGACCCGACGCCGCCGGCGCAATTCGCCGACGCGCATCCGCGCGCTCCCCGCCTCGAGCAGCTGGCTCAACAGGCGCGCGCGGCGCTCGCGTCGGCCTGGGCGTTTGTCACCGCGCGCGGGCCGATCGCGTTTCTCCGCAAGCTGGCCACCGACGCCGGCCGGCTTGCCGCCCGCCTGGCGCGCGAGCCGATCGCCTGGCTCGTCGTCGCGAGTCTCGTTCTCGCGCCGTCTCTCGTTCGCTGGTGGAGAGCTCGCCGCAGACGCAGGCCCACGGCCTCGCGGGACGAGGCTCTCAGGTCCCCACGGAGCTGCGCGACGTCGTGCTCGAGCTGGAGCGCCGCTGGCGCGCGCGGGGACACGCGCGCCCGCTGGGGCGAGGGCTTCTCGAGCACGCCTCCGGCGCCCCGGCGCCCCTGGGCGATGCGGGGACGCGGATCGTCCGGCGCTACTACGCCGCCCGCTACGGCGGTGAACCGGTCGCAGCCCACGAGTTGCCCGCGCTACGCGAGGCGCTGCGTTCGACGCCTGATTCGTGAGTGGCGGTGTCAGACACTCAGCCCGCCATTCCAGATTCACACGGATTCGGAACTACGCTGTCCGCGGTTGGGGCTACGCTTCGCTCCGCTATGAAGGTCCGTGAGGTGCTTCGGTTGCTTCGCGAGGACGGCTGGGTGGAGGTTGCCACCAAAGGCAGCCATCTCCAGTTCAAGCACCCGACTAAACCTGGCCGGGTTACCGTGGCCGGGCATCCGAACGATGACCTTGCTCCAGGGACCTTGAAGGGTATCCTTGTACAGGCGGGGTTGAGGTAACGCTGATGCGGCGCTTTCTAATCGTCGTCGAGAGGGCGAGCCACAACTTCTCGGCTTACTCTCCCGATCTGCCCGGTTGCGTGGCTACGGCCGCCACCATCGAGGAGACTCGAGCACGCATGCACGAGGCCATCGACCTGCACATCAAGGGCCTCAAAGAGGACCATCAGCCGATCCCCGAGCCCTCTGCGACTGCTGCCTACGTCGAGGTTGCTTCCTAGGCGTCGGTCCATGCAGATCTTCACGGCGCAGGTGTGCGACGATTTGATCGTCCTCGAGGACGAAGTCACGCTGCCGGAGGGCACCACGGTCACTGTGATCGCCGGCGAAGCTGAGGCTCCCTTCGAGCTGACCGCAGCCGAGGAGGCCAAGCTTTCCGAGGCGATCGCCGAGGTGGAGCGCCGGGAGGTCATCACGGCCGCCGAGTTGTTCCGCCGCCTTTCCCGCTGACTGGAAGAAAATGCCGTGCACGACTCCCACGAGGCGTCGTTCGGGCTGAGCAATCTCGAGATCGTAGCGGGTGTCGACACGATTCCGGGGCTGGAGTTGGGTGACGGAATGATCAGGATTCGCGGCGTAGAAGCGTTGGATGGCTTCCGCGTGCGCCTTTTTCTGACCGATGGCTCCACGCGAGAGGTGGACCTCGAGCAGTTCTTGAACGGGCCTGTATTCGAGCCGCTTCGCAACGACCCCGCCGTCTTTCGAGCGGTCCGTGTGGACACCGAGCTGGGAACCATCGTGTGGCCCAACGGAGCGGACATCGACCCCGACGTGCTTGTCCACGGGCGGACGCCGGCAGCGTTCGAGACGGCCGAACGCGGAACGCGCGCGCGCTAGCAAGAGAAGCCGAGCCGCTTCAGCAGGAGGTCGCGAAGCGCGACTGATTGCGGTTGAGACCGTCTTAGTGCACGACGCCGCTCGGCGCGCCCAGTAACCGCAGGGCTTCGACGAGGCGGGTGAGGCGGTCCTGCGGCAGGCCGGCGGACTCGAAGGCCGTGCGGCACTGGCGACAGAGGGCCTGGGCCTGGAGGTGCAGCTCGACGCCGCTGGTGCCGCTGAAGGACACGTCCATGAGGCAGCTGTGCCCGTTGGTGTGGACGAGCTGCTCGGACAGGCTCCTGAGGTCGAGGCCCTTCAGGAGGTCGGGGCTGGCGGCGGCGACTCGCCCCAGGACCTCGGCGATTGCGGCCTGGATGTCCCAGTCCGAGGGGACGTAGGTCCGGATCCGCCCGTGCAGGGTCGAGCTGGAGAGCGAGTGGTACGACTTGCTCGCCAGCGAGTCCATGGGGCGGTCGTAGCGCGATAGCTTCCTTTCGAGGTCGACGAGGATCCCTCGGATCTCCGCATCGCCGCCTTCGTAGTCACGGATGCGGGCGAGGCAGGCGTCGATCACCTTTCGGGCGCTTTTGAAGTCGCCCTTGCGGTTGAGCTCGAGGGCATCGCGCTCGGCGTGGGCGGCTTCGAGGGTCGCCGCCAGGCGGTCGACGGTCACGTCCCTCGGCTGGTGGTCGCTCTCGTGCTCGCTCGCCCAGGTGAAGCGTGCCGTGGCCGTCGCGTCGTCGAGCGCGTGGTCCTGGTCGAGGGCGCGGACGCTGATGTCGCGCGTCTTCCCCGCCTCGCCTGCGGGGAGCGTGACGCGCAGCACGGGGGTGAGAGCCTGGCGGCTGTAGAGGGAACCGACCGCAATGCGCCAGGCACCGTCCTGCTGGCGGCACGGGAAGTCGTTGAGCGACTCGACGACCGCACCGGGGCCGGCGTCCATCACGAGCACGGCCTCGCGCACGGTCGTCGCGAGCGCCTCGCCCACCTCCCCCGCCACGAAGTCGGTGATCTGCGCCGCGGACTCGATGAACTGGAACTTGCCGCCGCCGGCGTCGGCCATGCGCCGGAGCAGCGTCTCGTCGAAATCCTCGCCGACGCCGAAGGCCGTCGTGACGACGCGGCGGTCGCGCCAGCCGGCGGCCTGGCGGACGATCTCGTCGTGGTCGGTCTCGCCGGCGTTGGCAAGGCCGTCCGTCAGCAGCAGGCAGCGGCCGACGGCGTTCGTCGCGAGCTGCCCGGCGATCTGTTCGCAGCCCTTCTGCCAGCCGCCGTGCAGGTTGGTGCTGGCGCCCGCCCGGATCCGCTCGACGGTCGCCGCCGCGGCGTCGCGGGCCGCGGGCGTGGCTTCCGCGCCAGGGAGAACGACGTCCACGGCCTCGTCGAAGGCCACGACGGCGAAGCGGTCGCCTTCTCGGAGCGACCTTATGCCCGTCAGCACCGCCCGGCGCGCCCGGTCGAGCTTCTCGCCGTGCATCGAGCCGGAGCGGTCGATGACGAAGGCGAGGCTCACGGGGAGACGGCCCTTCTGCGGCGCGGCTTCGGGTGCGCTTGAGCTCGACGGCCAGATGGCGGCGCGTCGGGGCGTCGGAGCGGATGAGGGAACGGTCAGCGCGAAGGGAAATCAAGTGGCCTCCTGGAGTCGAGCGGCACACCAGACGGGAGTCGCGCCCGATGCCGCGTACGGATTCTCGCTGCGATCGAGGATGGCAGCTGTGCCGCGCCTCACTCGCCGCGAGCCTTGACATCTGATGCCTGATGCGTGATGCTCGGAGCGATGAGGACCACGCTCGACATCGACGACGACGTGCTACAGGCGGCGAAGGAGCTGGCGAGCAACCGCCGGACCACTGCCGGCAAGGTGCTCTCCGACCTCGCCCGCAAGGCTCTCGAACCGGGCGGCCGTAGAGCGTTACGAAACGGAGTGCCGGTCCTGCCCCGCCGCCGCCGCGGCAGTCCAAAGCCCACCATGGAGCTCGTCAACCGACTGCGCGACGAGGCTTGAGGCGCCCCGCCCTTCTCGACGTCAACGTCCTGATCGCGCTTTTCGATCCGGACCACGTGCACCACGACGCCGCACACGCCTGGTTCGGAACCCAACGCGTCTCGGGTTGGGCGACTTGCCCGCTGACGGAGAACGCAGTGGTACGCATACTCTCGAACCCCGCGTACGGCGCGTCCACGACACAGCCGATCGAGTTGGCTGGACGCCTGGCGGCCTTCCGCGCCAGTGGCCATCACACGTTCTGGCCGGACGACCTTTCGCTGTGCGACACGACCGTCTTCGACCTCGCGGTCGGCCATCGACAGCTCACGGACGTCTATCTGCTCGGGCTGGCAGTGGCGCACGGAGGCTTTCTCGCCACGTTCGACCGGTCGATCCCCCTGAAAGCCGCCCGTGGCGCACGACCGGCGGACCTCGTCGTCGTCGACGCCTGAGCCGTCCCGGCCTGCGGAGCTGCTCCGCCGATGGTCGCGCTGAGCCGGCCACTCCCTGCCGGACCCGCTACGGCGTCGGGCGGCTCCAGGCTTCGTGGCAGCGGCTAGATGACGGATGGGTGAGTGATGAAGACCGACAACGTCGTTCAGGTCTTTCGCGCCACGAGTCCGGAGCCCGTGATCGACCGCCGGGGCGAGATCGCGGAGTTTGAGTTGCTTTCAATCGGACCCGGCCTGGCAGCGGGCGGCGATATCTTCGGGCCACTCATCGTCGCTCGAGGGCGACGGGCCCGGGGGTACACTATGTCGAGTCAGGGACTGGGCCAGGGCATGACGCCGCGGGAATTGGTCGCCGAGCTTGCAGGACTGAGCAAGGCCGAAAAGGCCGAGGTGGTGGAGAAGCTCGCGCAACAGATCGGCGACGCGTGGCCCGGGATCGAGAAGACTGCCGGCGTGGCCGGCGGCGCAGCCTGCATCGTGCGAACGCGGATCCCTGTTTGGGTGCTCGAGGGATATCGCCGCCTCGGGTGGAGCGAGGCGAAGATCCTCGCGAGCTACCCGGCACTGCGCGCCGCGGACCTTGTCCACGCTTGGGACTACGTGGACACTCACGGGCAGGAGATCGAGGAGGCGATTCGACAGAACGAGGCTGCGTAGATCGTGGCCGCGTTCTACGCGGATGAGAACTTTCCCCTTCCAGTCGTCGATGCCCTCCGGCGTCTAGGCCACGACGTACTGACCACTCTCGAGGCCGGCCAGGCGAACCAAAGCATTCCCGACGAAGCCGTTCTGGACTTCGCCCTTCGTTCCACTCGGACCGTCTTGACCCTGAACCGGTGGGAGTTCGTCGCGCTGCACGCACGCTTCCTCCAGAGATCGGCTGCGCGTCAGGCCCGGACGCTCGCGGCCGGGATCTTGCGCAGCAGGTCCTGGAACTCCGAGCCGTTCGTGGCCCCGATCGTGAAGCAGTCGAGGACGTCCTGCGCCAGGGCGTACTGCAGCGCCTCGTCCGTGCGCCCGTGCAGCTCGCCCTGGCCGAGGATCTTCATGCCGATGATCCCCTTGCCCTTCGCCTTCATCTCGCGCAGGACCGGGATCACCTGGTCGGGCGCGGCGTCCATGTGGAGGCCCGCCGGGTTGAGACGCGCGAGGTCCACCTCGACCCAGTCCGTGGCCGCCGCCGTCTTCAAGGCGCCGAGCGTGTGGCAGGAGACGCCGTGGGCGCGGATCACGCCCTTCTCCTTGGCCTCCGACAGCACAGCCATGGCGCCGGCCTTCCGGCGCGGCCAGTCGTCGTCCAGCATGCAGTGCAGGAGCACGATGTCGATGCGGTCCGTGCCGATCTCGCGCCGGAAGCGGTCGAGGTCGGCGCGCATCTCGGCCTCGCTGCTGGCGCGCGTCTTCGACATGATGACGACCTTGTCGCGGTCCACCGCCTTGAGCGCCTCGCGCGCGTGCGGGTGGCTGCCGTAGCCGTCGGCCAGGTCCCAGAAGCGCAGCCCGTTGTCGACGCCGGCCTGCAGCAGGTCGGCGAGCCCGCGGATGCCGAGGCCCCGCGTCTGGTCCGAGCTGCCGCCGAAGCCGTGCGTCCCGGTGCCCTGCGCGAGGCGCGAGACGACGATGCCGCTGCGGCCGAGACTGACGGTGTCGGTCGCGGCTTTCGGCTTCGCGCTCGCGAAGAGGGCGTGCGGGAAACGGTGGCCGAGCGCCAGCGTCCCGCCGGCTAGAGCACCCATGCGTACGACGTCACGACGCTTCATCGGGCACCTCCGACGTGAGGCTCGATTTTAGCTCCGACGACCCTGCGCGGGCGCGCTATGCTTTATTCGAAAGCCTGAGGAGGTGCGATGGCCAAGAGGCGAACGAGCGCACCCGGCGGCGCGTCCCCGCGGCGGCGTTGCGGGACGATGGCCGTGCACATGCGACTGCTCGAGGAGTCGGTGGCGTTTCGCTCGCGGCAGGCGAGGCTCGAGCTGGAAACGGTGCGCCGGCGGAGCGCCAAGGCCGGGCCGCCTCCGCTCGTGACGGTGGACGTGGTGGTGAACGTCGTCTACGGCACCGACGCGCAGAACGTCAAGGCCTCCCAGATCAAGAGCCAGATCGACGTGCTGAACCGCGACTACGCGGCCTCGAACCCGGACCGCTCGAAGGTGCCGGTGGTGTGGAAGGGACTCGTGACGGACGCGCGGCTGCGCTTCAAGCTCGCGCGGACGACGCGTACGCGAACGACGCAGGCGCCCTTCTCGACGGACGACTCGGTCAAGAAGAGTTCGACGGGCGGCAAGGCGCCCTACAAGCCGGACACGCACCTGAACCTCTGGGTCTGCGAGCTCTCGGACGGAGTGCTGGGCTACGCGCAGTTCCCCGGTGGGCCGAGCGCGACCGACGGGGTCGTGATCGACTACCGCGCGTTCGGGACGAAGGGCACCGCTTCCTCGCCCTTCGACCTGGGCCGCACGGCCACGCACGAGATCGGCCACTACTTCAACCTGCGCCACATCTGGGGCGACACCGAGGACTGCACCGGCACCGACCTCGTCGCCGACACGCCGAACGCCGCGGGCCCGAACTACGGCGCGCCGAGCTTCCCGTCGATCAGCTGCAACAACGGACCGAACGGCGACATGTTCATGAACTACATGGACTACGTGGACGACACCGCCATGTTCCTGTTCACGGCGCAGCAGGTCGTGCGGATGCGCACGGCCCTCGACTCGGCGCGGCCCGGGTTGAAGTGAAGGCGCCGCCCGCGCTCTTCGACGCGCGCTGGGTGCACGTCTTCGAAGAAGACGGGCCGGAGGGGCAGGTCTTTCGTCCGGAGACGGGCCCCGCGCCGCTTTCGCGGCGGCCGCGGCAGCGCGTGTCGTTCTCGCGGGACGGCTCGGCGAAGGTGCTGGTCTCGGGGCCGGATGACCGGCTGCACGAGTGCGAGGCGCACTGGACCGAGAAGAAGGGCGAGATCACGGTCGCGCCGGGCGCATCTTCTTCTTCCGTCACGCGCGGGCCGACCAAGGCGGCCTTCCAGCCGATGCACTTCAAGGTCGCGGCGAAGGACCGGCTGCTGCGGCAGCCCACGTGATCGGACCTGGGGACACATGATCCTGTGCTACACTGTTTCTGTGGAGCCGTGCCGTGTCTCCTAGGTCAAACGTAACGCTGACGATCGACGCGGATCTGCTCCAGGAGGCCCGCGTCCTTGCGGCCAAGGAAGGGACCTCCGTGAGCGCTCTCATTCGCGAGCGCCTGGAAGAGCTGGTTCGGCGGAACAAGGCCTACGAATCCGCCCGCAGGAGGGCCATGGCTCGCCTGAAGGCCGGCTTCGACCTCCACTGGACTCCGCCTCGCTCGCGCGACGAGCTGCATGAGCGATAGGGTCTTCGTCGACACCAACATCCTCGTCTACGCGCACGACACCTCCACGGCCACCAAGCACGAGCAGGCGCGTGCGCTCGTCGAGCGGCTGTGGCAGGACCGCAGCGGCGCCATCAGCACCCAGGTGCTCCAGGAGCTGTACGTCTCGCTGCGCCGCAAGGCGAAGAAGCCTCTGGCTCTCGACGAGACCCGCGCGCTCCTCGCCGACTATCTGAGGTGGGAAGTCGTGGTCAACGACGGCGACGCGATCCTCGAGGCGATCGCCCTCGAGCATCGCTACCGCCTCTCCTTCTGGGACGCGCTCGTGGTTCAGTCGGCGCGAGCGTGCGGAGCCGAGATCCTCTACTCCGAGGACATGGGCAACGGCCAGGTGTACGAGACGGTCCGCGTCGTGAATCCTTTCACCGACAAGGCCTCGTCGTCCTAGGCTTGCGACTCTTCGACCGCCTCAGAAGCGCCGGCTGACTCCCAGGCCGACGAAGAAGTTCGGGGCCGCTGGCGACAGGCCGAAACCGAACGACACGTCGAGCTGTGTGTCTGGACGCGGGATCCAGGTGCAGCCGGCGTCCACCTGGTGGAACGGTCGCGTGCCGGAGTTGAAGCTGCCGCCGTACTCGACGAATGCGGCGAGGTGTTCTCCGAGTGCGCGGCCGATCGAGAGCGAGGGCGAGACGCTGCTCGTCTCGTAGGCGCGGAAGTGCCGGGCGCTCACGGTGGCTCCGAGCGACCAGGGGCCACCGAGCGCACGGCTCCAGGCGACGGCGCCCGACGGATCCGCGTCCTCGTCGGTGAAGCTGACGCTGCCGGTGGGAAGCACGAGCGTGGCGCGAAGCGTCAGGTCGCTCGCTCCGAGCGACGCGTGCCACTTGAGACCGACGGTCGTGTCGGTCCAGCCGGCAGCGGTCGCCCCGGCGTCGCGCGCGTACTGCCAGTCGGGTGGTTCGACGCGTAGCTCGAGCGAGTGGCCGAGGCCGAAGCGGACGAGCGGCCGCGGCGCGTCGAACAGCTCGTCGATCGGGTCGGTCAGCGTCCAGGTGGCGCCCACCTCGATCTGCAGCTGGCGGCTCGCGACGACGTTGGCGCTCTCGCCGAAGCCGGGGCGGTCGGCGACGATGTCGTCGGCGCGCGCGGCCGCCACTCCCGCCGCGATCGCGAGGCCGACGACGCACGCTGCCCTGGGCGGTGCGCGCACGCCGCCAAGCTTCGCCTGAAACGGAGGAGCGCACTAATTCGAGAACCCCGGCCGGGGCTCGTGCGTACTAGCGGGCATAGCG
This sequence comes from uncultured Acidobacteriota bacterium, assembly GCA_963740655.1. Lineage (GTDB taxonomy): Bacteria > Acidobacteriota > Vicinamibacteria > Fen-336 > Fen-336 > DATBSL01. Next base: position 679,406 of record CAVUFF010000001.1, on the reverse strand, counting down.
AGGTGTGAGATGCGTTTGAGGCTCCTCTCCCTGGTGGTCCTGTCGGGCCTGGGGCTGGGCGGATGCATGGCGGGCGACTGGGGGCTGCACGCCCAGGCGAGCGTCAGCGAGTCCCGGCCGCTGGCCAAGGACGGGCGCTTCGAGATCGAGAACACGAACGGCCGGATCGAGATCAGCGCCTGGGACGAGGCCAAGGTCTCGATCGACGCCACCAAGCGGGCGGCGAGCGAACGCCGGCTCGACGACATCCGGATCGAGATCAGCGGCGAGGGCGACAGCGTGCGCGTGCGGACGCGCTATCCGCGGGCGCACCTCTTCGGCGGCGGCGGACGCGTCGACTACGTCGTCCGCGTGCCGCGCACGGCGCGGGTCAAGGTCGGGAACGTCAACGGGCACGTCGAGGTGACGGGTGTCGGGGCCGAGGTCGCCGCCGCCACGGTCAACGGCGGCGTCGAGGTGCACGACGCGGCGGGTGCCGTGGAGGCCTCGTCCGTCAACGGCAGCGTCGAAGTGGGGCTGGCCCGTGTCGATCCGCAGGGCAGGAGCGACCTCCACACGACGAACGGCTCGGTGCGGCTGACGCTGCCGGCCGATGCCGGGGCCGAGATCGAGGCTCGAACCACGAACGGCGGCGTCTCGTGCGACTTCGACCTTGCGTCGGAGACGCGCTCGAAGCGCCGGCTCGAAGGGCGGATCGGCTCGGGCGGCGGGCGGATCGAGCTGCGGTCGGTGAACGGGTCGGTTTCGATCGACCGCGGCCACGCGACGCACGCGGTGGAGCATCCGCCGGCCGAGGCGGCTCCGGAGGCTGCAACGAAGGGGCGCTAACGACGGCAGGGCCTTACGGCGGGGTTGGCCCTCGTCGGCCTGACCAAATCGGCCGGTGACCGGCCGCGGCCGGTGAGTGACGGCCGCGAGGGGAACGGCGCAAACCGTTGTGCCGTAGACTCGTACGAGGAATGGCGATGAGCTGCTCCAGTACGAGGACGCTCGAACCCGGCGCGACACCGAAGGCGGACTGGAAGCGCGCGGCCGACGGCATCGGCATGTGCGTCATGGCGTGCTTCCTGCTCCTCTGCACCACCGGCGTCCTGCCCTGGTCGTTCTGGCTGGACGCGATCGCGCTCTGGCCGCTCCTCATCATGTCGGGCGGGATCAAGATCGCGTTCGAGAAGACGCGGGCGCCGTGGCTCGTGCTGCTCGGGCCGCTCGTCGTGCTGGCGGGCCTCGTCTGGGTGGCGACCGGCGTGCGTCCCGAGATCCCGAGCGCGCTCTGGAAGAGCGCCGGCCCGATGCCGCGGCCCGCGGGCACCGAGCGCGTGAAGCTCGACCTCGACGTCTTCGGCTCGCGCGTGTTCGTCGAGGCGCGTCCGCTCGAGGCGAGCTCGATCGTCGACGCGCGCTCGATCGAGGAGATGCGCGAATCCCACCTCAGCGTGGACCAGAAGGACGACACCGCGCGCGTCCACCTCGACACGGAGCGGCACCGCGGGGTCTGGTTCGTGCCGAGCCGCAAGCAGCTCTGGGACCTCGGCATCCCGAGCGATCTGCCGCTGCGCTTCGGGATCAAGGGCGCGATGAACCGCAGCCGGCTCGACCTCGCGCACGGGCGCTTCGAGGGCGGCACGATCGAGGGCGCCTTCCTCTCCACCGAGCTCACGCTGCCGGCCGTCGCGGAGCCCGTGAAGCTCGCGCAGAAGGGCGCCTTCAACGAGCTGCGGCTGATCGTGCCCGAGGGAACGCCGGTGACGGTCAAGGGTCCCGGCTTCCCGCTCAACATCGTGAAGCGCAGCGTAGCCGGCGCGCCCGGCCGCGCCGGCTACGAGGTGAGCCTCGACGGCGCCTTCACCGCGATCGCGATCGAAACGCGCCCCGCGCGGCCGGCCGAGGCCGCGCCCGCGCCGGCTCCCTCCGCCCGGCCCAGGCCGGAGGCCGAGCCCGAGAAGCCCGCCTCCCCCGCTCCCAACCGCAGCTAAGATCGGACTAGCGGCGCCCCACGCGGCGCAGCCATCGAGGTGGGCCCATGTCCGAACAGCGCTCGTCCTTTCTCGGCCGGATCTTCCGTGGGATCGACGGCCTGCGCCGCTTCCTGCTGAACGTGCTCTTCTGGGGGATCCTGATCGGCCTCGTCGCCGCCTCGCTCGGCGGCCGCGTCAAGGTGCCTGACAGCGCGGCCCTCGTCCTGAACCCGCGCGGGACGATCGTGGAGCAGCTCTCGGCGGCCGATCCCGTCGAGCGCCTGGTGGCGGGCGCCTCCGGCGCGCCGCAGATCGCCCGCGAGACGCTGCTCAAGGATCTGCTCGACGCGCTGCGGCTCGCCAAGGACGACGCGCGGATCAAGGCCGTCTACCTGGACACGAACGACATGGCCTCGGGCGGCTTCAGCAAGCTGCGCGAGCTGCGCGCGGCGCTCGCCGAGTTCAAGAAGAGCGGCAAGAAGGTGATCGCCTACGGCGACGACTTCGGCCAGCCGCAGTACTACCTCGCGGCGCAGGCCGACGAGGTGTACCTGCACCCGCAGGGCATGGTGCTGATCGAGGGCTTCGGCGGCGCGCGCAGCTACTACAAGGAGGGCCTCGACAAGTTCGGGATCGAGGTGCACGTCTTCCGCGTCGGCGAGTACAAGTCGGCCGTCGAGCCCTTCATGCGCAACGACATGTCGAAGGAAGCGCGCGAGATGGCGCTCGACTACCTGGGCGACCTCTGGCGCGACTGGCTGTCGGACGTGGCGCAGGCACGCAAGATGGCACCGGCCGACATCACCGCGCTCGTCGAGGCGCTGCCCGATCGGCTGCGCGCCGAGCACGGCGACATGGCCAAGCTCGCGCTGCAGGCGAAGCTCGTCGACCACGTCGCGCCGCGCGACGAGGTCAGGAAGCGCCTGATCGCGCTCGCCGGCGAGGACAAGGAGAAGCACTCCTTCAAGCAGATCGGCTACGCCGAGTACCTCCGCGCGAAGGGCGGCGACCGCAGCGGCGCTTCGGGGCGCGGCAAGGCCGTGGCGGTGGTGGTCGCCAAGGGCACGATCCTCGACGGCTCGCAGCCCGCCGGCACGGTGGGCGGCGACTCGACGGCGCGGCTCCTGCGCCGGGCGCGCGAGAACGACGACGTGAAGGCGGTCGTTCTGCGCGTCGACAGCCCGGGCGGCAGCGCCTTCGCCTCCGAGATCATCCGCCGCGAGGCCGAGCTCGTGCGCAAGGCCGGCAAGCCCCTCGTCGTCTCGATGAGCTCGGTCGCGGCCTCCGGCGGCTACTGGATCTCGACGGCTTCGGACGAGATCTGGGCGGCGCCCGACACGATCACGGGCTCGATCGGGATCTTCGGCGTGTTCCCCACCTTCGAGAAGCCGCTCGCGAAATACCTCGGCGTCCACACCGACGGCGTCGGCACCACGCGCTTCACCGACGCGATCCGGCCGGACCGCGCGCTCGATCCCCAGGTGGGCGACGTGATCCAGCAGTCGATCGACAACGGCTATGCCGATTTCCTCGCCCACGTGGCCGAGGCGCGCCACATGACGACCGCGCAGGTGGACAAGATCGCACGCGGGCGGGTCTGGAGCGGCGAGGACGCCAAGGGGCTGGGTCTCGTCGACCAGCTCGGCGACCTCCAGGCGGCGATCGGCGCGGCGGCGAAGCGTGCGAAGCTCGAGAAGGGCTACCGCGTGCTCTACGTCGAGAAGGAGAAGAGCTTCAGGGAGCAGGTGGCGGAGATGCTGACGGCCGGCGCCGCCGCCGTCCTGCAGGCGGCGGGTGTTCGGGCCGAGGCGCCGGAGCGGTCCTCGTTCTCCCTCGCCTCACGCCTCCGCGCGATCGACCGCGAGCTGCGGGAGGCGATGCGCTGGAACGACCCGCGCGGGGTCTACGCTCACTGCCTGTGTGGCGAAGAGTAACGAGAAAGCGTCGACTCGAGACCTGACCCCTCGGACGCTCAGACGCTGGCTCTCACTCTGACGCTCAGACGCTGGCTGCCCGGATCCGGCGGTTCAGGTGGTGGTACTCGCGGCGCAGGGCCTTCAGCGTCTTGCGGTCCGCGGACTCGATCGCCTTCGCCTTCTCGGCCTTGAGCGCGTGCATGCGGGCCTTGAGCTTGCCCTTGTCGATGCCGACCGCGGCGTGGTGCGGGTGCTTGTGGTACTCGATGCCGAGGGCCTTGCACAGCGCCGGCAGCAGGTGCTCCTTGTTCATCTGCGTGTAGCCCTTCACCGCCTCGTGCTCGACGCCCTTCGCGATCTCGCGCAGGTCGTCGATCGTCATGCCCTTCAGCTCGTCGTAGGTGTGCGCCATCTTCTCTCCTGCGCCTTTCTACCGGCGCTCTTCTACCAGACAGGGGTAGCGATTCTAGCGCGGGATGCGGGGCTGGAGTAGCCTAGGCTTCGGAGGCGCCGGATGGCCGACGACGACGACCTCGACGACTACGAGCTCGAGCGGACGCGGCGGCTCGAAGACGAGGAGACGGCACGCGAGCCCTACGGCGTGCGTCCCCGGCGCGAGGGGATGGGCTTCCCGATGCTCCTCGCCGGGCTCGCGGTGCTCGTGCTCGCGATGCTCGGTGTCCTCTTCCTCGTGTTCCAGAAGCCCGGCAAGCCGACCCCGACGCCGGCGCCGATCGCGCCCGTCGCCCAGGCGCCCACGCCGACGCCCCCCACCACGACGCTTCCGAAGCTCGAGGACTCCGACGACTTCGTGCGCGGGATCGCCGCGACTTTGTCCGCGAACCCCGAGCTCAAGCGCTGGCTCGCGCAGACGGGGCTCGTGCGGCGGCTGACCGCCGTCGTCGACAACGTGGTAACCGGCGAGACGCCGCGCCCGCACCTCGACTTCCTCGCCCCCAAGCAGCGCTTCAAGGCGGCCCGCAAGCCGCGGCACGCGATCGTGGCCGACCCGGCCGGTTTCGCCGGCTACGACGTCTTCGCGGACGCGATCGGCTCGGTCGACACGAACCTGGCCGCTGCCGGCTACCGCACGCTCGGTCCGCTCTTCGAGGCCGCTTACGTCGAGCTCGGCCACCCCGAGGGCGGCTTCGCGAAGGCGCTCGACAGCGCGATCGGGGCGCTCGTCGCGGTGCCGGTCCTGCCCGACGACACCGAGCTCGTTCCCCACGCCACCGGCTTCCGCTACGCGGACCCGAAGCTCGAGGGCCTCACCGCGGCGCAGAAGCAGTTCCTGCGCATCGGGCCGCGCAACGTTCGCCTGGTCCAGGCGAAGCTCAAGGAGCTGCAGGCGGCGCTCGCGCCGGAGCGTGCCGCGCCCGCGCCCGCGCCCCGCTGAGACCGGAGCCTCGACAGCCGACGACGCGGCGCATATAGTGCGGGCTTTCCATGCCCCTGCCGGTCCTGGTCCTCGACAACCCGATCCAGGGCTACGCTTGGGGCTCGCGCACGGCGATCGCCGAGCTGCTCGGACGCAGATCGCCCGCGCCCGGCCCCGAAGCGGAGCTGTGGATCGGCGCGCACCCGCGGGCGCCTTCGCGCATCGCCTCTCCCGAGGGCCTCGGCACGCTCGACCAGGCGATCCAGGACGACCCGGTGGGTCTGCTCGGGTCGGACGTCTGCGACCGCTTCGGCAACGAGCTGCCGTTCCTCTTCAAGGTGCTGGCAGCGGCCGAGCCGCTCTCGATCCAGGCCCACCCCAACCAGGAGCAGGCGCGCGCCGGCTGGGCGCGCGAGAACTCCGAGGGCATCCCGCTCGAATCCCCGCGCCGCAACTACCGGGACACGAACCACAAGCCCGAGCTCGTGTGCGCGCTCACTCCGTTCACGGCGCTCAAGGGGTTCCGGCCGCTCGAGGAGACGGGCCGGGCACTCGAGGCGGTGGCGCGGCCCGAGCTCGCGGCCGAGGTCTCGCGCGTCGCGCGCGAGCGCACGCCCGTCGCTCTGCGGGCGCTCTTCGCGCGGCTGATGACGCTCGACCCCGAGGAGCGCCAGCCGCTCATCGCGCGCGCGACGGCCGAAGCCGCGCGCCGCGCCAAGGACCCGGCCTGGCGCTGCGTGCGACGGCTCGTCGAGAAGTACCCGGGCGACGTGGGCGCGCTCGCGCCTCTATACCTGAACCTCGTGACGCTCGCGCCCGGCGAGGCGCTCTACCTCCCCGCCGGCGAGCTGCACGCCTATCTCGAAGGCACGGCGCTCGAGATCATGGCGAACTCGGACAACGTGCTGCGCGGCGGGCTCACGCCGAAGCACGTGGACGTCCAGGAGCTGATGGCGACGCTCGTCTTCGAGCCCCAGGAGGCCGCCGTGCTGACGCCGGCCGAGCCGGCTCCCGGCGAGACGCGCTTCGCGACGCCGGCCCGCGAGTTCGAGCTCGGCTTCGTCGAGCTCGAGCCCGGCCACGACTACGCGGGCTCGGGCGGCCGGCTCGAGATCCTGCTGCAGCTCGCGGGCGCGTCGCGCCTCGTCACCGGCGGCGGCACGACGCAGCTCGCCCGCGGGACGAGCGTGCTCGTCCCCGCCGCGGCCGGCGCCTACACGCTCGAAGGCGAGGGGAAGCTCGCGCGCGCGCGCGTGCCGGCCTGAAGCCCGGCGAGCGCTTCTCCGCCGCCCCGCGCTCTGGTAGCCTCGAAAGATGGTGCTCTCGATGCAGCGGCGGGTGCTGATCGCGCGCGTGCTCGCGATCGTGGCGGACCTCGTCCAGTTCGCGCTGCTGCCGGCCGCGCTCACGCCGCTCAACAACGTGATCGACACCGGCGTGGCGCTCGTGATGATCGCGCTCCTCGGCTGGCACTGGGCCTTCCTGCCCGCGTTCGTGACCGAGCTCGTGCCGTTCGTGGACCTGGTGCCGACCTGGACGATCGCGGTCTTCTTCGCGACGCGCGGCCACGACGTCGCGCCGCGCGTGCCCCACGCCGGCGGGCCTTCGAATCCGAGCTCCAGCGGCCCGCCCGCCCTGCCGCCGGGTCAGACGCGCGACGTCTCCGGCTCGTAGAGCAGCCCGATCTGGTAGAGCCCGGCCGGCAGGTCGAAGGGCACGCTGCCGAGGCCGTCGAGCCGGAGCCGCTGGTCCTCGCCGCCGCCCTCGGGCGAGAGGTGCACCACGATGTCGCTCAGGATCGGGATGTCGGGCAGCTGCACCTGCAGGAACGCGCGGTGGCTGCCGTCGGGCTCCTCCTCCTCGAACACGCGCAGCGGACCGAAGTCGCCGAGCGCCGCGAGGTCGTCCGGGATGCGGATGTGCGGCGTCTCGTGGCCGAGCCGGTCGCGCAGGTAGAGCTGCAGCGCCATCTCGACCTCCATCAGCCGGAAGAGCGAGCGCTTCTCGCGGTTCTTGCGCAGGATCGCGAGCAGCGGCGTCGCCACCACGTCGCGCGCGAGCGCCCACTCGCCCGCCGCCATCAGCGTCGCCAGGTGGTCGAGGCTCTTGAACAGCCGCCCGCTCTCGAGCGGCGCGAGCCTCACGCTCGAGACCTCGAGCAGGATCGTCTCGACGAGCGAGAGCGCCTCGCTGCTCTCGCGGCGCACCTCGTGGCCGGGATCGGACTCCTCCCACGCCATCTGCAGGAGCGTCGGCACCAGGCGGAAGAACGTCGCCTTCACCTCGCGCGCCGACGCCTGGTCGAGCGTCGGCACGAGCGCCTGGAAGAAGACCACGAAGCTCTCGGCGGCCTGGCCGGCGTCGCGGCGCGGGCTGCGGCGCACCGACCCGATGAGCGCGTTGCAGCGCTCGGCGAGCGTCGCCTGCGGCAGCGCCTGGAACGCGTCCTCGTCGAGCCCCCGGCCTCCCGCGCTCGCGGGAGCGAGGAACGCCGCGAGCGTCTCGCGGTAGCCGCGCGCGCCCGTGCCGCTGGCCGCGACGGACGACACCGCCATTCCGGAATCGCTGACGAGCCCCTCGAGCTCCGTGAGGAACGCGGAGTCGAAAGTCTCCTCGTTGGTATAGTCCGGAATCGAAGACCTCCTCGACTCGGGCAGTGTATGCGCGAGCCGCCCGGCGGGGCAACGAGACATAATCGCCCCCAATGAAGCGAGCGCTGCGTCACGCGTCGCAGCTCCTCCCGGCCGCGCTGTCGCTCGCCCTCCTCGCCTGGGTGCTGCGCTCGGCCGACCTGTCGCGCGCGCTCGAGCTCGTGCGCTCGCGCTGGCCGCTGCTGCCGCTGCTGCTGCTGCCGAACCTCGTCGCCGTGCTCGCGGAGGCCGTCGGCTGGTGGCTGTGCTTCGACCGGCTCGGTCCGCGTCCGCGCTTCCGCGGTCTGGTCACTGTTCGGATAGTGGGCGATGCATTGATGCTCGGCGTGCCCTCCGGTTCGGTGCTGTCCGAGACCATCCAGCCCTATCTGCTGAAGCGCTATTGCGCGGTGCCGACCGAGAACGGGGTCGTCGCGACGATCGCGCGGAAGTTCTTCGTCGTCCTCTCGCACGGCGCCTTCCTGGCGATCGCGACCTTCATCGCGTGGCCGGTGCTCGAGCGCGGCTCGCGGGCCGCGATCGGGCGCGTCGGGCTGCCGCTCGTGCTGCTCGCCACCGCGGCCGCGATGGTGGCCGTCGCCTTCCTGCTCGTCACCGCCACGGCGATGGGCCAGGTCGCGGACCGCCTGCACCGCACGCTCGACCGCTTCGTCGGGCGCTGGATGGGCTCCTGGCTCGAGCGCAACGCGCTCCGCTTCCAGCGCACCGACCAGGCGCTCGCGGCCTTCTTCAGGGAGCGCCCGGCCGGGTTCGTCCTGCCCATCCTCTTCTATACCGCGGGCTGGATGGTGCGCTCGCTCGAGACCCAGCTCTTCCTGCACCTCGTCGGCGTGGACGCGCCGCTCGGCGCCTCGATGGTGATCGAGCCGACGCTCATCCTCGTGCGCGCGCTGGCGGTGCCCGTGCCGGCCGGCCTCGGCGTGCAGGACCTCGGCTACGTGCTGAGCCTCAAGGCGCTCGGCGTGCCCGACGTGACGACCGTCGGCGCCGCGCTCGTGCTGCTGAAGCGCGGCAAGGACCTCTTCTGGATCCTGCTCGGCTTCGTGCTGCTCGGCGTGGGGCGCCGCCCGCGCGCGACGCTCCTCGGCCCCGCCGCCTAGCGCGGCTTCGCCCGCGCTTGTCGCGCGCGGGGCTTCGTGGTTGACTGCGAACTCGATGCGCCTCGTCACGCGTCCGGACCTCGACGGGCTCTGCTGCGCCGTGCTGCTGTCGGAGTGCGAGACGATCGACGCGGTCGAGCTGGTCCACCCGCAGGACGTGAGCGAGCGGCGCGTCGCGATCGGGCCTTCCGACGTGCTCGCGAACGTGCCCTACCACCCGGCGTGCGGCATGTGGTTCGACAACCACCTGCTGACCGACGCGAACGCGATGCCGACGACCGGCTTCAAGGGCCGCTACGGCAAGGCGCCGAGCGCGGCGCACCTCGTCTACGAGCACTACGCGGCGAGCCACCCGTCTCTCGCGCGCTACAAGACGCTCCTCGAGGAGACGGACCGGCTCGACTCCGCCCAGCTCGCGCTCGAGGACGTCGTCTCGCCCGCGGGGTACGTGCTGCTCGGGTTCACGCTCGACCCGCGCACGGGCCTCGGCAGCCTGCGCGAGTACTTCGACATCCTGCTGCCCGCGCTGCGCCGGCTGTCGATCGAGGAGGTGCTGGCGCTGCCCGCGGTGCGCGAGCGCGTCGCGCGCATGCGCGAGCAGGACCAGGCCTTCAAGGATCGCGCGCTCGCGCACTCGCGGCTCGCCCAGAACGTCGTCGTCACCGACTTCCGGAGCGTGAACCCGCTGCCCGTCGGCAACCGCTTCCTGATCTTCACGCTCTTTCCCCAGGCGAGCGTCGCCGTGCGCCTGCAGCTCGGGCCCGACCGCCAGCGCGTCGCGGTCTCGGCCGGCCGCTCGATCCTCAACAAGAGCTCGCGCGCCAACATCGGCGTGCTGATGTCGCTCTACGGCGGCGGCGGGCACGCGGGCGCGGGAGCCTGCCTGCTGCCGCAGGAGAGCGCCGACGCGCAGGTCGCCGAGATCGTGGGGGCGCTGCAGCGGAATGGCTGAGCTCGAGGTGGGCGCCAACCTGCCCTGGCTCGACTACGGGCAGGACTTCGGGGCGAGCGCCTGGCGGCCGGCGGGCGGCGTCGCCGTGCCCGAGAGGCGCGAGCGGCTGCGGCGCGAGCTCGGCCGCCTGGCCCGGAGCGGCGCCACGCTCGTGCGTTTGTGGCTCCTCGGCGACGGGCGCGCGGGTCTCGTCGAGGACGCGGAGGGACGGCTCCTCGGGCTCGACGACCACGTGCTCGCCGACCTCGACGTTCTTTTTTCGGCGCTCGCCGAGGCGGGGCTTCGGGCGCACCTCGTGCTCACGGACTTCCTGTGGTTCGCGCCCGCGCGCGTCCTGGGTGGCGTGCGGCTCGGCGGCCGCCGGGCTCACGTGCGCGACCCGGCGCGGCGCGCTCTCCTGCTGGAGCGCGTGTTCGCGCCGATTGCGGAGCGCTGCGCGAGCGCTTCCGAGATCGCAGGCACCGACCTCCTGAACGAGCCCGAGTGGGCGACGCTCGGCGTCGGCACGCTCGACCCGCGCCGGTCGATCTCCCGCTCCGAGATGCGCGCGTACCTCGGCGAGCTCGCCGCCCTCTTCCATGCACGCGCCCCGCAGCCGCTCTCGGTGGGTCTCGCGAGCGCGCGCTGGCTCTCGCTCGTCGATGGCCTGCCGCTCGACCTCGTGCAGGTGCACTGGTACGAGAGCCTCGACACTCTCGCGGCCCTGGCTCGCCCCGTGGCGCCCTCTGTTGCCGGCGGCCCTGCGCCGATGCTCGGCGAGTTCCCCACGCGCGGAGCCTCGGTCCCGCCCGAGCGCGTGCTCGAGATCGCGCGCGAGGCGGGCTATTCCGCGGCGCTCGCCTGGTCGCAGCTTGCGGCCGACGCGGCGACCGACGCGCCGGCGTGCCTGCGCGCGATCGCCGCGTTCACGGACCGGGGCGAGCCGCGGCACGCGATCGCCGCGTTCACGGGCCGGAGCGAGCCGCGGCGCGCCCGGGAGTGACGCGATGCCGGTCTACCGCCTCGACGAGCGGCTGCTGTTCCCGCCGCCCGAGCGCGGCCCGCGCCGCGGGCCGATCGCGGTGGGCGGCGACCTCCGCCCCGAGCGGCTGCTGCTCGCCTACTCGATGGGGATCTTTCCGTGGCAGGGCGAGCCCTTGCACTGGCACTCGCCCGACCCGCGCCTGGTGCTGCTCGCCGACGAGCTGCACGTCACGCGCAGCCTGCGCCGGGCCCGCAAGAAGCAGCCGTACCGCCTCGTGCTCGACACCGACTTCCGCTCCGTGATGACCGCCTGCGCCGCGGTGCCGCGGCCGGGGCAGGACGGCACCTGGATCACGCCCGAGATGATCGAGGCCTACTCCGAGCTTCACGACCGCGGCGTCGCGCACTCGGCCGAAGCGTGGAGAGGCGAGCTCCTGGTCGGCGGACTCTACGGCCTGTCGCTCGGCGCCGCGTTCTTCGGCGAGTCGATGTTCGCGCTCGAGCCCGACGCCTCGAAGCTCGCGTTCGTCGCGCTCGTCGAGCAGCTCGGCCGCTGGGGCATCCCGCTCGTGGACTGCCAGGTCTACACGCCGCACCTCGCGCACTTCGGCGCGCGCGAGTGGCCGCGGCGCGACTTCCTCGAAGCACTCCGGAGTGCGCTCGAGCGGCCGACGCGCCTCGGCCCGTGGCGCTTCGACGCGTAGGCTGTCCACCGAGGACGCTCGGGCGGATCGTGAGCGGCGGCACCGACTCTGTCCGGACAGAGTTCGCAGCCCTCGGAATTGCGCGGCTTCAGCGGAGTTCCGCGGCCCCCGGGGCGGAGTCGCGCGGGCTGCCTCGTCATGGTCGCCCGGTATCCTTGGATCCCGGCTCCCCGCTCCGCTTCGCCGTGGCCTGGTCGCCCCGAAGCCTGCGCGATCGTCCGCCGCTTCAAGGTCAAGCTGGCTGGGTAGCCGGAGCGGCCGTCAACCCGGCAGGCTGAAGATTCCGGACTGAGCGCCCGATGCGAACGGGGCCTTCGTTTGTCCGCGTACGCTTTCGCCGCGATCGATGTCCCTCCGCCCGTAGTCGTGCTCGGCCATCCAGGCGTTGTGCGTGCGACAGAGAAGCCCGATGTTCTTCGGATCGTGGCCGCCTCCCATCGCCCACGGATGGCGGTGGTGGTACTCGAGCCGGTCGCGCTCCGAGCAACGCCGGCCGCTCTCACCGACGAAGCCACACCGGGCGCCGTCACGCAGGAGCACAGCTCGCCGCACCGCAGCCGGAACGTGTCGCGAGGCGGCCGCGGTTCGACTGGTCGCCGCGGTACCGCTGGCCGCCACCGTTCCGCTGGCGACCGCGGTTCGACTGGCCGCCACAGTCGTACGCGGGCGCCCCACCGCACCGAAGCGCCGGGCCTCGAGGCGTTCGATCTTCTCCGTCACGGCGACTTCGATGAGCGTGGCCAGGTCGCCGTCAGGAATTGCGGCACGCGACAGCGATCGCAGCCGCTCGAGCTTGTCGCGCAGCCTCTTGCTGGCTGTGAACTGCACCTTGTATCGGCTCGTGCTCAGCGGCTCGATCGCCGGCGCTGGAGCCGCAATGGGGACGGCCACACCCACGACTCCGTCTGGACGGAGCTCGCGAAACATCTCGGTGCTTCCAGCCGGGTGCTCGGCGGCCCGGGGCTCCATCGCCTCGGACGGCGCTGCGGCCCGGAACGGCTCCAACGGCGCGCCGGCCTCGATTTGCAATGCAGCCGTCTGCTGCAGGGCGGCCCGCCCAGGCAAACGACGAATGAGCGCCGGCGCGTCCGGCCGCGGCGAGGTCGTGGCAAGAAGCTCTTCGATCTGCCGCTTCGTCTTGTGCACAGACTGCGCGAGAAGCTCTCCTTCGTTTGCAGCCGTCAGGTGCGGCGCCAGCAACGCGATGCCCGTCAGGTGAAGCCGGCCGTCACGCAACAGAGCCAGGATCACCGGATGGCTACGCGACGCGCGCGCGACAGTGATCCTCAGGTACGCCTCCGCTTCGGACAAGTGCAGGAACCCGGTGCAATAGGCGAACATGGACGGCGCGCCCTCGCGCGCGTAGAGGCGGCGCGTGTCCACCTCGGCGACGTGCTCGATGAGATCGGCTTCCACGCGGCGGAACTGGCGCAGCACCTCGGCGAGGCGCCGAAGCAGTTCGTCGTCAGGAACCATCGCGAGCGCACTGTTCATGAGCCGAGTGTAGTCGCGTGCCAGGACAAACAAGGTCCGATCAGTGAGTCACACAGGAGGGCGAACGCTGGCAACGAACAAGACGGCAATCGGTGGTCTCCGACGGTGATCTCAGACGGGTGATCTCAGACGGGTGATCTCAGACGGGTGATCTCAGACGGGTGATCTCAGACGGGTGATCTCAGACGGGTGATCTCAGACGGGTGATCTCCGGCGTCGTGTCATTGACGCCCTGCGCTGCCCGCGCGAGAAGCGAAGCGCGCTCCCTCATCCGCGGCTCCTGCGGGTGGACGACTCCGTCCGGACGGAGTCGCGAGACGTCAGACCACCGCCACCGGCCTACGGTCGACGCCGCTCGGCGACGGCGGCCGCGAAGTCCGCGGGGATCGGGGCCTCGATCGCGAGCGGCGCGCCCGTCGTCGGATGCGGCAGCTCCAGCCGCCAGGCGTGGAGCATCAACCGCGGCACGGCGGGATCCGGGCGTCCGTAAACCGCGTCGCCCAGGATCGGGAAGCCCGCGTGCGCGAGGTGCACACGCAGCTGGTGCCGGCGACCGCTGCGCGGCTGCGCCTCGACCAGCAGCGCTCCCGAAAGCGCCTCGCGCACGAGCACGTCCGTCTCGGCCGGGACCGCATCGGGACCGCCGATCCGGACCGCCGGCCGCTCGGCGCTCGCCGGGGCGATGGGCGCCGAGACGCGGAAGCGCGCGCCCGGCGACTCGCGCGTGGCAAGAGCGATCGCGAGGTAGCGCTTCAGCGCGAGCCGCTCCGCGAAGGCGCGCGCGAGGCCGGCGTTCGCCCGCGGGTCGACGCCGAAGAGCACGACTCCGGACGTGTCGCGATCGAGGCGCTGGTGGACGGACAGGGTCCCCGTCGTGCCGCGGGCGGCCAGCCAGCGCTCGACGTGCGAGACGAGGCTCGGCCGCGACACGTCGGCCGTCGCGTGCGTCGGCAAGCCCGGCGGCTTGTCGACGGCGAGCACCACCCCGTCGTCGAACAGGATGCGCGCAGCCGTCAGCTCGAACGGCCGGTCGAGCGCGAGCGCGCGCGGCCGCAGCCGCTCGGGCTCGAGCTGCGCAAAGACGTGCTCGCCGCGGCGCAGCGGCCGGCCGGCCGAACGCACCACCGCGCCGTCCACGCGCACGCCGCCCGACGCCAGCAGCGCCCGCACGCGCGCCATCGGCACCTCGTCCGACAGGCGCTCGCGCAGCCAGTCGCGCAGCACGTCCACGACACGCCGGCCGGCCTCGCGCACGCCGACGCGGCGCACGAGCCGCGCCTCGCGCGGGCGCGAGGCGCGCGCGTCCTCGAGCTGCACGCGCGCCGGTCCCCGTCCCGCGAGGCGCCGTCGCACGCGGCTACGCCTCGCCCACGGGCGAGCCGGCGTCGGGCGCGGCCGGTCCGCGCGCGGAGGGCACCAGCTGGTGGAACAGGCTCGACTCGCGCCTGAAGAAGCCCTCGGTGTGGAACGAGTCGGCGAGCTCGAGCCGCTCGTAGTCGACGTGGTGGCCCACCTCGTGGAGCAGCGTGCGCAGGAAGGTGCGGAAGGCGACGAGCCGCTTGTGGTGCGCCGTGCGCATCCAGAGCTGGATCCGCGGCGTGCGGCCCGCCTCGCGCGTGTAGAGGCCGTGCAGCTCGCCCCAGTCCGCGGACGGCCGCACCGCGAGCACCTCGATCCGCACCGGCGGCAGCTCGAGCTGCGCGCCCAGGCCCGACGCGAGCGCCTGAGCGGCGGCCTCGATCGCCAGTCGCTCCTCGCTTTCGAGCGCCGCGCGCAGCTCGGAAACGAGCCCGTGGAGCTCCCGCGGGCGCGCCAGCGCGAGCGACGTCACGCCGTCGCTGCGACGGTAGATCGCCCGGTCCCGGGCCGACAGCCGCTGGTAGTAGGCGAAGGGCATCTCCGCGACCGGCTCATGCGTGCGCGGCCTTGTGCTCCTCGATCAGCCGCTCCACGACCTCGGGCTCGGCGAGCGTCGTCAGGTCCCCGAGCCCCTCGTACTCGGACGACGCGATCTTGCGCAGGATGCGCCGCATGATCTTGCCGCTGCGCGTCTTGGGCAGCCCGGGCGCGATGTGGATCACGTCGGGCGACGCGAATGCACCGATCGCGTGCCGGACCTGCTCCTTGAGCGCGCCCTGCAGCTGGGCACGGTCGCCCTTGGCGTGCTCGGCCGTAACCAGGACGTAGGCGTAGATCCCCTGGCCCTTGATCGGGTGCGGGAAGCCGACGACCGCAGCTTCGGCCACTGCTTCGTGCGCGACGAGCGCGCTCTCGATCTCCGCGGTGCCGAGGCGGTGGCCGGAGACGTTCAGGACGTCGTCGATGCGGCCGGTGATCCAGTAGTAGCCGTCCTCGTCGCGCCGCGCGCCGTCGCCCGTGAAGTAGTAGCCCGGGAATTGCGAGAAGTAGGTCTCCTTGAAGCGGTGGTGGTCGCCCCACACCGTCCGCGCCTGGCCCGGCCAGGGCGTCGCGAGGCACAAAGCGCCGCTCACGCCGTTGCCCTCGAGCACCTTGCCGTTGGCCGGGTCGACCACCACGGGCTTGACGCCGAAGAAGGGCAGCGTCGCCGAGCCCGGCTTGGTCGGGATCGCCCCCGGCAGCGGCGTGATCAGGATCCCGCCCGTCTCGGTCTGCCACCAGGTGTCGACGACCGCGCAGCGCTTGTCGCCGACGACGTCGTGGTACCAGCGCCAGATCTCCGGGTTGATCGGCTCGCCGACGCTGCCGAGCACGCGCAGCGACTGGCGGCTGTAGCGCCGCACCCAGTCGTCGCCCGCGTGGGCCAGCGCGCGAAGCGCGGTCGGCGCGGTGTAGAAGATGTTGACGCCGAGGTCGTCGACGATCCTCCAGTAGCGCCCGGCGTCCGGGTAGACCGGCGTCGACTCGAACATCACGGTCGTCGCGCCGTTCGCGAGCGGCCCGTAGACGATGTAGCTGTGGCCCGTCACCCAGCCCACGTCCGCGGCGCAGAAGTAGATGTCGCCCGGGTGGTAGTCGAAGACGAGCTTGTGCGTCATCGCCGCGTAGACCAGGTAGCCGCCGGTCGTGTGCATCAGGCCCTTGGGCTTGCCGGTGCTGCCCGAGGTGTACAGGATGAAGAGCGGGTCCTCGGCGCCCATCCACTCGTTGGTGCAGGTCGAGCGCTGCTTGCGGCACTCCTCGTCGAGCCAGTGGTCGCGGCCGCTCTGCATGTTCGTCTCGGCGTCGGTGCGGCGAGCCACCAGCACCGTCTCGACGAGCGACAGGCCCCCGACCGCCTTGTCCACGGTCTTCTTGAGCGGGATCTTCTTGCCGCCGCGCAGGCCCTCGTTGGCCGTGATCACCATGCGGCAGCGCGCGTCGATGATGCGGTCGCGCAGCGACTCGGCGCTGAAGCCGCCGAACACGACCGAGTGCACCGCCCCGATCCGCGCGCACGCGAGCATCGCATAGGCGAGCTCCGGCATCATCCCGAGGTAGATGCAGACGCGGTCGCCGCGCTTGATGCCGTGCGCCAGCAGCACGTTGGCGATGCGGCAGACCTGGTGCTTGAGCTCGCGGTACGAGATGTGGCGGTAGGCGCCCGGCTCGTCCTGCGCCCAGATGATCGCGGTGCGGTCGCCCCGCTCCTCGAGGTGGCGGTCGACGCAGTTGAAGGAGGCGTTGAGCCGCCCGCCCGAGTACCACGAGAAGTCGACCTCGTCGTAGTCGGCGTCGAGCACGTTCTGGAACGGGTGGAACCAGCTCAGGGTCTTCGCCTGCTCGGCCCAGAACCAGTGGGGATTGTCGAGCGAGAGGCGGTAGAGCCGCTCGTACTCCGCGAGGCTCGGGACGTGCGCGCGCGCGGCGATGTCGGGTCTCACGGGATACATGTCGGACACGGTCGGGCCTCCTGAAGCGCGCTTACGGGGATGCCGGCGATTGTCACTCTGGCGCGCGCCGCCGCGCAAGGAGGGAGGCCGAAGAGGCGCTGAGGCGGGCGCCGCCGTTCAGCGGCGGAGCTGGAGCGCGATCCAGATCGTCCGGTGGACGGCCGTCGCCGCCGCGCCGACGGCCGTCAGCACCAGCACCCAGAAGAGCACGCTGCCCTGGGGCAGGCCGAACCAGCGGCAGAGAAGCGGGTCGAACAGGCAGCCGAGCAGCTGCAGCGTCAGCCGCTCGGCGCGCTGCATCAGCCCGACAGTGCCTGTAATCCCGGAGAACTCGCCTCGGGCCTGCGCGTAGCTCACGAGCAGCGAGAAGCCGAGCCCCGCCGTCACCACGAGCGGCCCGTAGCGCCAGCCGGCGAAGTAGACCGCGAAGCCGAGGAAGGCGAAGGTCTCGACGTAGCGGTCGAGCGTCGAGTCGATGAAGTTGCCGTAGCGCGATGTCACCTGGCGCGCGCGCGCGAGGCGGCCGTCCAGGATGTCGCAGATCCCCGCGAGCGCGATCGCCCAGCCGCCCGCCTCGATCTGGCCGAGCGCGATCAGGACGCCGCTCAGCATCCCGAACACGAGCCCGCCGGCGTTCATCGAGTCGGGGCCGAGCCCCAGCGCGAGGAGCGCGCGCTCGAGCGGCGTGATCACCCACATCAGCCAGTGGACGACGAAGTTCCCGACCCCGAGCAGGAAGGTCGAGCCGCGCCGCACCGCGTCGGCGTCGGGCCTCCCGCGCCGCTGGAGGGCGAACACGGGCATCGACAGGAAGGCCGCCCCGAACACGGCCGCGAGCACCACGAGCGACGGTGTCATCCACTCTTCCTCTCTCCCTTGCGGGCCTGTGCGATGTGGCGGAAGACCCGGCCCCACAGGAAGACGAGCGGGTAGCGCCGCTCGCGCTCGCTGAGGCGGATCTCCTGGCCGCTGTGTCGGCTCGCCTTCTGCACGATGTAGTCGAGCCAGCCCTCGAAGCTCACCATGTGCTTGAGCCAGCGCACGGTGGCGCGCAGGATCGAGAGACGGAAGTAGGCCGAGCGGCGCAGGCGCTCCACGGCCGTGACCGGCCGTGCGGCCGACCAGAGCCCGGGCATTGTCGGAGCTCCGACGATCGCCCCGGCGGCGGCCAGCTCCCCGAGCAGCGTCTGCAGCACGGGCAGCTGCAGCGACCGCTGCGCCTGCCAGAGCTGCTCGGCCCGTCCGGGAGGCTCGGGCCGCACCTCCCAGCGCATCGAGGTGGCGAGCGCCGAGCGGCCGTAGCCCTCGGCGTCGAACGCGGCGGGCAGCCACGGCCGCGCCCAGCCCCAGGTCTCGCGAAGCGCGCAGACGAGGCCCGCCAGCAGACGTTCCCGCGCGCCCGCGTCGCGCGCGCGCAGCAGGAGCGTCGGCTGGAACAGGCGCCCGATGCAGAAGTGGTCGTGGCGGCGCGCTCCGGTCTCGCGCGCGAACGCGCGCTCGTCGATCACCGAGCCCTTCACGTGGACGCCCTGCGCCGGGAAGCGCAGCGACACCTGCGTCGGCGGCAGCAGGCGGCTCGCGAGCGCGAGCAGCCACGGCTGCCGCCGCACGAGCCCGGCGCTGCGCAGCGCCGCGTAGAACGGGCGGTAGGCCGAGACCACCACGAACAGGTCGTAGGCGCTCCACGCGTCGACGCGCGCGGCGCCGGTGCGGCGCGAGCCGAAGAACACGAGCCCGACGAGCGTGTCGCCGGCGGCCGCGGCGAGCGCCTCGACCGCGGCGTCGAGCCTCGCGTCGCCCGTGGGCGCGAGCGTGCGCCCGGCCAGCGCCTGCGCGAGCGGCTCGGTGGTGAGCGCCGGCGTCATGGCCCGGGGACGAGCACCGAGAGCGCCTTCGGCAGCGTCTCGATCACGAGCTCGGCGCAGGCCGCGCGGTTCCACTCGCCGTCGGTCTCGTAGCTCGGGGGGCTCGCGAAGCGGCACACGAGCCGCGACGTCCTGAACATCTCGACCTTGGAGTGAGCCGCATGCGTTCCGAGCAGCAGGCGCACCATCGCCTCGACGCGGCCCGCGAGACCCATGTTGTCGAAGACGACGGCGTCGAGCTTGCCGTCCGCCGGGTCGGCCTCGGGCGCGATCTTGAAGCCGCCGCCGAAGACGCGCGCGTTCGCCACGATCAGCATCATCATCTCGCGCTCGCGGACGGGACCGCCGTCCGCCTCGACCGCGACCTTGAAGCCGCGGTAGGAGCCGAGCTGCCGGACCGCGCAGTAGAGGTAGAGCGCGCTGCCCTCGAGGTACGACACGTTCCAGGAGTCCTCGAGCACGGCGACGTCGTAGCCGAAGCCGACGATGTTCAGGAAGTGGCGGTCCTCGACCTTGCCGACGTCGATCGCGCGTACCTGGCCATTCAGCACGATCCGGCAGCAGGCCGCGACGTCCCTCTGCGGGATGCCGAGCGTCTTGGCGAGGTCGCAGCCGGTGCCGCCCGGCACGAGCGCGAGCTTCGCCGGCGCGCCCGAGCGCAGGATGGCGTTGCCGACGTTGCTCCAGGTGCCGTCGCCGCCCACCGCCACGATGCGCCGGAAGCCGCGCGCGATCGCCTCGCTCGCGAGGCGCACCTCGTCGCCCGGCGCCTGCGTGAGCGCGTGCTCGAGCCGCTCCGCGGACTTGAGGTGCTCGAGCACCGGCTGGATGAACTGCGCGCCCCTCCCCTTGCCCGAGCGCGGATTGAAGACGACGAAGACCGGCTCCGCCAGCTAGCGGCCCTCGATCGGCGCGAGCGGGTCGAAGAGCTGGCAGCCGCTCCGCATCCACAGCTCGCGGAACGGCACGTCGTACACCTCGGAGACCTGGATGTCCTTGTTGAAGGCGTTGTCGTGGAGCACGAGCTTGCCCTGCTCCTCCTCGTGCTCGCTCTTCTGGCCCTCGAACAGGATGTTGGCCAGGTAGGTGCCCGAGTCGTCCTTCTGGAACGACTGGTAGAGGTGCGAGACCTGCTGCCACGAGTGGTCCGTCACCACGAGCTCGAGCGCGGGCGCGCCGTCGGCCGTGACCTTCGCGGTGGTCCTGCCCTTCTCGCGCAGGAACTCCACCTTCACGTCGTCCATCCAGTGCGGCAGGTGCCAGCGCTCGATCGCGTGCTCACGCGCCGCCTTCGTGGTGGTCGCGACCTGCCAGGGGAAGAACGCCGACTTGGGCAGCCGCGTGTCGCGCACGAGCGGCGGCACGATCACGGCGTACACCACCTCGCCGTACTCGCCTACCTCGCTCTCGTCGAAGTCGAACACCGTGACCGCGAGGATGCTGGTGCCGTGGTGCACCTCGACCGGCTCGAAGCCGCGCGGCAGCACGCGCCGCGCGTTCTCGGTCGGGAGCTCGAAGAAGCCGCTGATGGCGTCGCGGTAGCCGTAGCGGGTTATACCCGGCAAATACCCTCCTCGCGCAGCACGCCCGCGATCGTCTGCACCGCCGCCTCGAGCTCGGCCTCGGTATGGGCGGCGGAGACGGAGATGCGCAGGCGCGACTTGTGCTTGGGCACCGCGGGGTAGGTCACGGGGTTCAGGAACAGTCCCCGCTGCTGCATCTTCTCGGCGACCTGCAGCACGCGCGAGTCGTTGTTCACCATCACCGGCATCACCTGCGAGTTCGACTTGCCGATGTCGACGCCCTCCTCGGCGAAGCGCCGGCGCAGGAACGCGCAGTTGCTCCAGAGCCTGGCGCGCAGCTGCGGCTCGTTCTGTGCGATCTGCAGCCCGGCGAGCAGGCCGGCCGTGAGCACGGGCGAGAGGTTGCAGGAGAAGAAGCGCGAGCGCGCGAACGCGATCACGTAGTCGCAGAGCTCCTTGCTGCCGGCGATGAAGCCGCCCTGGCCGCCGAGGCTCTTCGAGAAGGTGCCGAGGTGGAAGTCGACCTCCTTGTCGACGCCGAAGTGCTCGGCGACGCCGCGGCCGTTCGGGCCGAACAGGAAGGTCGAGTGCGCCTCGTCGATCAGGATGCGCGCGCCGTGGCGCTTGGCGGTCTCGAGGATCTCGGGCAGCGCGCAGATGTCGCCGTCCATCGAGTAGACGCCCTCGACGACGACGAGCTTCTTGCCCTTCACTCCCGTGAGCTTGCGCTCGAGGTCGAGCGGGTTGTTGTGGCGGAAGAAGACCGTCTTCGACTTCGCGAGGATCGCGCCGTCGACGATCGACGCGTGCGAGTACTGGTCGAGGAAGATGGTGTCGCCCGAGCGCATCAGCGCCGAGATGAAGCCGACGTTGGCGCTGTAGCCGGTCGGGAACAGCACGACCGCCTCCTTGTCCTTGAAGGCGGCGAGCTCCTTCTGGAACTGCTCGTGCACGTCGAAGGTGCCGGAGAGGATCGGCGAGCCGGAGGCGCCGAGCCCGTAGTGCTCGATCGCGGCGTGCGCCGCCTTCTTCACCTCGGGGCGGTACGAGATGCCGAGGTAGTTGTAGGAGGCGAGGTTCAGGAGGTCGCGGACCTCCCCCGTCTTGCCGTCCTTGACGCGGACCTGCGTCGTGGGCGCCGTCTCGAGCGCCTCCATGTAGAGGTAGTAGCCCGCGGGGCGCGACTCGCGATACCACTCGGCATAAGGCCGCAGCAGGTTGATCGGGTCGTCCCCCGCGCCGTAGTAGAAATTGCTGTAGTCGTATTCCGAGAATTCGGGCTTTTCGCTCGTCTTCTGGGCCGCCTCCATCTTGTCTCTTCCCTTTCAGGTCTCGCGCGGGACCGGGCGCAAACCGAGTGCTATCCGGCTGTTTCGACCGCGGAACGGCGAATGATAGCAGCCCGCTCCCACGCGTGTCACGTCACCTTTCGGTCGTAGAGGCCGCCCGCGACCCGTCGCGCGAGCCACCCCGGTGCGACGCGCTGGGTCACGAATCCCAGCACCCGGTTCGTGAGTCCCACCACCACCCTGAGCCGGCCGCGATCGAGCCCGTCGAGCGACGCCGCGACCACCTCTCGCGGCGTCATCATCGGCAGCCGCCGCACGCCGAGGTCGCCGTGCGTCTCCGACACGTCGAGGAACTCCGTCTCGGTGATCCCCGGGCAGAGCGCCTGGACCCGGATCGGCGTTCTCCGCAGCTCGTCCGCCAGGGCCTCGGTGAACGACAGCACGAACGACTTCGTGGCCGCGTACACGCCGAGGAACGGGATCGGCTGGAAGGCGGCGTTCGAGGCGACGTTGACGATCCTCCCGCGGCCTCGCTCGAGCATCGGAGGCAGGAAGACGCGCGTCAGCTCGACGAGCGCGCGCACATTCACGTCGCACATCGAACGGACCGCGGCGAGCGGCTGCGACACGAACGGCCCGGTGCGGCCGAGCCCCGCGCAGTTGACGAGCCCGTCGATCGCGAGAGAGCGCGCGTCGAGCGCATCCTTGAGCTGTGAGGCGGCGCCCTCGCGCGAGAGGTCCGCCGCGTGCGCGACCGCGAGCGGCTCGCCGCCGAGCTCTTTCGCGAGCGCCGCGAGACGATCCGCGCGCCGCGCCACCAGCACGACGGCTTCCCCCCGCTGCCGCAGTGCGCGCGCGTACTCGAGGCCGATGCCGCTCGAGGCGCCCGTCACGAGCGTCCGGAAGACCGAATCCCCCAAGGTGCTCCTCTCCTCAAGTTTCACTTGAGGTTGGACTCGCGGTCAGGCTTGTTCGCGGAGAGAGCGCAGCACCGACTCGAGCGCTTCGATCACTTCCTCGCGTTCGACGTCGGTCCGTTTGAACTGGAGCGAGAGCGCGAACGGTCCGCCGCGGGGCTTGAACTGGAACACGTAGTTCCGCGGCCGGCCGCGGCCTCGACGTCCTTCGGCCTTCTGCGCAAAGCGGCGCGCGTCGCTGCGGGTGGCACCTCCGTCGCGGCGAAGCCGGTCGACGAACGCATGCATTTTGTCGGAATCGCCCTGTCTAACTACTTGGAGGAGCATTGACTTAGACTGAATGTCGGCACGCCGACACTGCTGCCGCACGTCCTCCGGCATCGTGCTGAGCGACAGTGCTTCGGTGATCGTCGTGCGGCTCTTGCCGAGCTTCTCGGCCATCGCCTCGTGCGTGTAACCGTACTTGTCGACCAGCACGCGCAGCCCGTCGCCCTCTTCGAAAGGCGTCAGGTCTTTGCGCTGCAGGTTCTCGACGAGCGCCAGCTCCATCATCTCGGCATCGGACGTTTCGCGCACGACGCACGGCAGCTCGCTGAAGCCGGCCTCGACAGCGGCGCGGTACCGCCGCTCGCCGGCGATGATCTGGAACTGCGTGCCGACGCGTCGCACGAGCAGCGGCTCGAGCACGCCCTTCTCGCGGATGGACGCCGTCAGCTCCTCCAGGTCGCCGAGAGCCTGGCGGGGTTGATCGGGGTTCGGCGCGATGTCTTCGACCGGGATCAGGCGGCCGATCGTCTCGCCGCTCGGGCGGACGAGCTGATCCACGAAGTGCGGATCGTGCCGCATGCGAAGGGCCTCGGGCAGGCCCATACGCCGGGGGCTAGACACGTTCGATGACCTCCTCGCAGAGCTTGTAGTACTCGTAGGCGCCACTCGACTGGGGGGCGAACGTGAAGATCGACTCGCGATGCGCCGGGCTTTCCTCGAGCCGGATGCTCTTCGAGATCGTCGTCTTCAGGACGCGATCACCGAAAACCTCGCTCATGGCCTTGTGAACGTCCTTCGCCAGCGTCGTTCTCTTGTCGTGGAGCGTGATGACGGCGCCGAGGAGCTTCAGCTCGGGGTTCGGCCGCGCGCGAATGCGGTCGACCGTCTCGAGCAGGTCGTCCGTGCCCTCGAGCGCGAAGTAGCTCGACTGCACGGGGATCAGGAGATGCGTCGCCGCCACGAGCGCGTTGACGGTGATGAGCCCGAGCGCCGGCGGCGTGTCGATGATCGCGAACTCGTAGCTGTCCTTCACTGCCTGCAGACGGTCCTTCAGACGGTAGTGCGAGTCGATCTCTCCCACGAGCTGGCTCTCGAGCTTCGCGAGGCCGATGCGCGCGGGCGCCACGTCGAGGCGCGGCACTTTCGTCTTCTGGACGATGTCCGCGAGCTGGGCCTGGCCCACGAAAACGTCGTACATCGACTTCGAGAGCGTGCGCACGTCGAGGAACGTCATCGACGAGTTGGCTTGAGGATCGAGATCGACGAGGAGCACGCTGCGGCCGCGCATGGCGAGCGCCGCCGAGAGGTTGATCGCGGTGGTGGTCTTGCCGACGCCGCCCTTCTGGTTTGCGATCGCGATGACGATCAAAAAGCTCCTCGTGCGACCTCTGCGATGGGCGGATGTTATGGGAGGGCGGGCGATGGGGTCAAGCTCAAAAGGCAGTGGTCGGACGAGACGAGCCAGCTACATCTTGTATTTTCCGAGGTCGTCGTCCGAAAGGTTCTCGAGCCACCGCGCCAGCCGGCCCACGTCCTCGGTCTCGCTCGTCGGCTCTTCCATCGTGCGCGCGCCCTGGATCACTGCTTCTTCCACGAAGATCCGCGCGCCCGAGCGAAGAGCCAGGGCAATGGCGTCCGAAGGACGGGCGTCGAGCGTGAGCGCCCCGCGCTGCGAGCGCAGCCGGAGCGTTGCGTAGAACGTGTTGTCCTTGAGCTCGGAGACGACGATGCGCTCGAGTCGGCCGCCGAGCTCGTCGATGACGCTCTTGAGCAGGTCGTGCGTCATCGGCCGCGGGGTCTGCACGCTCTCGATCTGCAGCGCGATCGCGTTCGCCTCGAACACGCCGACCCAGATCGGCAGCAGGCGTTCGCCACCCGTTTCGCGCAGGATGATGATGGGCATGTTCGTGATCGGGTCTACACGGAGACCCTTGATGCTCATCTCGATTTCCACTGCGCCGCTCCCCCGCCTGTCGAGAATATAGGAGCCGCGGAACGGGCAGTCAACGCCGGTTGCGAAACTCGAGCCTGGAGCGCGTTCGGGCCCGAGGCCGTGATCTCGACGGGCACGAACCGCCCGACGAGCTCTGCTGCACCGTCGAAATGCACGATCCGGAAGTGAGGCGTGCGGCCGGAGACGCGGCCATTGCCGTCCACGGTCTCGACGAGGACCTCGTCTCGCGTTCCCACGAGCGCCGCGTGGCGCCGCCGCTGCCACTGCTGCTGGTGCCCGTTCAGCACGTGGAGCCTCCGGCGCTTTTCGTCCTCCGCCACGTCGTCCGCGAGGCGCAGCGCGGTCGTGCCCGGCCGCGTCGAGTAGGCGAAGGAGAAGAGCCCGTCGAAGCCGACCTCCTCGACGAGCGACAGCGTCTCGTCGAACTCGGCCGGCGTCTCGCCCGGGTAGCCCACGATCACGTCGCTCGACAGCGCGAGGTGTGGCACGTGCTCGCGGAGGAGCGCCACCGTGTCGAGGTACTGCCCGCGCGTGTAGCCGCGGCGCATCGAGCCGAGCACGCGGTCGGAGCCCGACTGCACCGGCAGGTGCAGGTACGGGCAGACGCGCTCGAGGTCCCTGAGCGCGCGAGCGACGCGGCCGGTGACGTGGCTCGGGTGCGAGGTCGTGAAGCGGAGGCGGCGCAGGCCCGGTACCGCGTCGACGAGCGCCAGCAGGTCGGCGAAGTCGCGGCCATCGGAGCGGTACGCGTTCACGGTCTGCCCGAGCAGCATCACCTCGCCGAAGCCGCGCGCGACGACGGCCTTCACCTCGGCCACGATGTCCTCGGCCGGCCGGTTCACCTCGGGCCCGCGCGTGCGCGGGACGACGCAGAAGCTGCAGACGAGATTGCAGCCCTCCATCGCGGTGACGTACGCGCGCACCGGGTTCGCGTGCGCGGTCACCGCGTCGGGCACGTCGAAGGCGTCGGACTTGCGATCGAGATCGATCGCCGGCGTGCCGGGCGCCTCCTGCGCGCGCTCGAGCAGCGCCGGGACACTCGCGAGGTTGTGGGTGCCGACGAGCACGTCGACCTGCGGCGAGCGTGCCGCGAGGCTCTCGCCTTCGAGCTGCGCGACGCAGCCGCCGACGCCGATCCTGAGCTCGGGCCGCCCGTTCTTCATGCGGCCCAGGCGCACCAGCGACTGCTGGAACTTGACGGTCGCCTTCTCGCGCACGGCGCAGGTGTTGAGGAAGACGAAGTCCGCCTCGTCGGCCGTGGGCGCCGCCGTGTAGCCGCGCGACTCGAGAAGGCCCGCGACCTTCTCGGAGTCGTTCACGTTCATCTGACAGCCGAAGGTCTGGATGAAATAGCGGTTTTTCGCTTTTGCGTGCATTGGTTGGATGTCAGCGCCGAAGGCTCTGCTTCAACATCTCCTGGGCGTGCTGCCGAGCCGTCGCCGTGATCGTCTCGCCCCCCAGCATACGCGCGACTTCCTCGACGCGCTCCTTCTCGGAGAGCGAGTCGACTCCCGTCTCGGTGCGCCCGCGCGCGATCTGCTTGCGCACGGCGAGATGCTGGTCGGCGAAAGCGGCGATCTGCGGCAGGTGCGTGACGCAGAGTACCTGCTGCTTCTCGGCGAGTGCCCGCAGCTTGCGTCCCACCACCTCCGCCACGCGGCCGCCGATGCCCGCGTCCACCTCGTCGAAGACGAGCGTGAGGCCCGCAGCGTCCGCGCGCACGACCGACTTGAGCGCGAGCATCAGGCGAGACAGCTCGCCGCCCGAGGCGATCCGCGCGAGCGGGCGCAGCTCCTCGCCGGGGTTCGGCGACAGCAGGAACTCGGCGTGCTCGAGGCCGGCCTCGGTCCAGGCCGCAGGATCGAGCGCGGCCTCGGCGTCGGCGGGCGTGAACAGCACCTCGAAGCGCGTCTTCTCCATGGCGAGCTCGGCGAGCTCCGCCTGCACGCGGCGGACGAGGTCGCGGGCCACCGAGCGGCGCCGCTTCGACAGCGCCCGCGCGCGCTCCAGGTAGGCGCCGGCCGCCCGCTCGCGGCGCTCCTCGAGCCGCTTCTGCTCCTGCTCCGGCGACAACAGCGCCTGGAGCTCGCTCCGGCAGCGCGCGCCGAACTCCAGCACCTCGTCGACCGTGGCCCCGTACTTCTTCTTGAGCCGCTCGAGGAGCGCGAGGCGCGCCTCGATCTCGTCGAGCCGTCCCGGGCTCACCTCGAGCCGCTCGCGGTAGTCGCGGAGCGTGCGCGCGAGGTCCTCGAGCGGCGGCAGGCAGTCGGCCCGCGCCTCGAGGAACGGGCGGAACTCGGCGTCGATCGCGGCGAGCTCCTCGACGCGCTTGAACACCTGCCCGAGGCGCGCGAGCGCCGCCGCTTCGTCGTCGTAGAGCAGCGCGTAGGCCTCGCTGCTGAGGCCGGCGAGCCGCCCGGCGTTCGCCTGGCGCGCCTTCTCGGCCCGCAGCGACTCCTCTTCTCCCGCGCGGGGCTCGGCCTTCTCGATCTCGGCCGCCTGGAACTCGAGCATCTCGCGGCGCCGCTCGGCGTCGCGGCGGTCGGAGCGCAGCCGCTCGAGCGCCGCCTCGGCGGCCCGCAGCTCGCCGAAGAGC
The DNA here is from genome assembly GCA_963740655.1 of uncultured Acidobacteriota bacterium. GTDB lineage: Bacteria > Acidobacteriota > Vicinamibacteria > Fen-336 > Fen-336 > DATBSL01. The sequence continues at coordinate 652,028 of CAVUFF010000001.1, read as the reverse complement.
TCGCCCACCTCCGCCGCGTCCGTGCCCGCGAAGTGGTCCACGAGCGACAGGTGCGTCGCGGGATCGAGCAGCCCCTGGGGCTCGTGCTGGCCGTGCACCGCGGCGAGCTGCGGCGCCAGGTCGCGCAGGAGCGAGACCGGGACGATCGCCCCGTTGGCCGTCGCGCGCCCCTTGCCGTTCGCCTGCAGCTCGCGCCGCAACACGATCTCGTCCCCGTCCACGGGCAGCGCGCGCTCTTCGAGCAGCGTCCCGGCGTTCGGCATCTCGAAGACGGCCTCGACCACCGCCTTCTCCTCGCCAGTGCGGATGAGGTCCGGCGAGGCGCGCTCACCCAGGACCAAGCCGAGCGCGTCGATCAGGATGGACTTGCCCGCGCCGGTTTCGCCCGTCAGCAAGGTGAGGCCTACGCCCAGCTCGAGCTCGAGGGCGGGGACGAGGGCGATGTTGTTGATCCTCAGTAGTTTAAGCATGAGGGAGCCCCGCCCGCGGGAGAATATCACAGCGCTCGAGCGGCTGTAAACGTATGATGGCACGTCAAAAGGCCGAAGAAGGCCCGGTGTGAGACGCTCATCGCCTTGGAAATTGACACCCACTAGCTGTTGTGGCATCCTCAACCGACAGCGCAATTTAGAGAGGTTTTATTGCCTTTTCTCCCTCTCCTGATCCTGGCCCAGCAACCGGCGTTCTCGGGAGGTGTCGGCGGGCTCGTCGCCCATGCGGGATGGGTCGCCCGCTCGGTTCTGGTGCTGCTCCTGATCTTCTCGCTCGTGTCGTGGGCGATCATCCTCTACAAGGGTGCTTCACTGTCACGGGCGCGCTCGCAGTCGGACGTCTTCCTCGACGTGTTCCGGCGCAGCGCCAAGTTCTCCGAGGTGAACGCGATCTGCCCACAGCTCAAGTCGAGCCCGCTCGTCGGCGTCTTCCAGGCGGGCTACCTCGAGGTGAACCAGCAGGTGCGCGGCGGCCAGGCGGCCGCGGGCCAGAAGCCCACGGTGCGCAGCCTCGAGTCGCTCTCGCGCTCGCTCGCGCGCGCCGCGGGCGTCGAGGTCACGCGGCTCGAAAGGAGGCTCAGCTTCCTCGCCACCACGGCGAGCGTGACGCCGTTCGTCGGGCTCTTCGGCACGGTCTGGGGCATCATGGACTCGTTCGCCGAGATCGGACGCTCGGGCTCGTCCAGCCTGACCGTCGTCGCGCCGGGCATCTCCGAGGCGCTGATCACGACCGCGATGGGGCTCTTCGCCGCGATCCCCGCGGCGGTCTTCTTCAACGCGTTCACGAGCCGCGTCAAGGTGCTGAGCGCGATGGTCGACGACTTCGCGCTCGAGTTCCTGAACATCGTCGAGCGCAACTTCACGTAGCATGCAGGCCAGCGGCGGCGAGACGAGCGCGGGCAGCACCTACCGCGGGCTGCGCGCGCAGCGCGGCGGGCCCATGCTCGGCGAGATCAACGTCACGCCGCTCGTCGACGTGGTGCTCGTGCTGCTGCTCGTCTTCATGGTCACGGCGCCGATGATGAGCCGCGGCATCGACGTCTCGCTCCCGGTCGCGAACCAGCCGCAGATCCAGCAGCAGGACCGCGTCACGGTCTCCGTGAACGCGGACGGCCGCGTGTACATCGCGGAGCGCCCCGTCAACATCGTGCTGCTCGAGGAGCAGATCCGCGCGCTCACCGGCGGACGCCCCGACGCCGTCGTCTACCTGCGCGCCGACGAGGGCCTGCGCTACGGCCAGGTGATCAAGGTGGTCGACGTGATCAAGCACGCCGGCGTCGACCGCATCGGCTTCGTCTACGTGCTGCCCGAGGACAAGCGGCCGTGAGCGACTCGGTTTCGCGGCTGCTGCAGGAGCGCGAGCGCCTGGACCACGGCCTGCCGACGACGCTGCTCATGTCGTTGATCGGCCATTTCGGGCTCGTGGCGGTCGCCGTCGCGATGCCCCTGCTGCTGCCGCACGATCGGACGATCCAGGTGCAGGAGGGCTTCGTGGCCGTGCTGCCGCGCGGTGGCGGCGGAACGCCGCAGGCCGCCCCGAAGCCGCCCGAGCCCGCCCCGCAGCCCAAGCCGCAGCCGGCGTCGTCGGCCGCCCCCGCGGCGCCACCGGTCGTGCTGAAGCCGCCGCCCAAGGCCGAGCCGCGACCGAACGCGCTGCCGCTCCCCGACTCGAGGCGCAAGACTCCGCCGACGCCGCCGCCGGTGCGCGCAACCGCCAAACCCTCGACGACTCCGAGCACAGGCTCTGCCGGCACGGCGCCGTCGCCGAAAGCCGCAGCCTCGGCGCCGGGTGTGCTCGAGTTCGGACCGCCCGGTCCCGGCGTGCCGACCGGCACCGACAGCGGCGGCGACTGGTACCTGGCGAGCGTGCAGCAGAAGATCTGGATGATCTGGAACCAGCAGGTGAAGACGGGCTTCACCCAGTCCGTGGGCGTGACGTTCACGATCCAGCCCGACGGCAGCGTGATCAACGTCCGCTTGACGCAGCCGTCGGGCTCGTCCCTGCTCGACCTGGCGGCGCAGCGAGCCGTCTACAACGCGGCGCCCTTCGGCCCGCTCCCGAAAGAGTATGGTCAGAATCCCCGAACGATCCAGGCGCTCTTCAAGCCGACGTCTTAGCGTCGCCGCGGGCGCAGCGCTGCTGGCTGCAGCCGCCGCGGCGGCCGCCACGCTCGGCGCGGGGCCCGCGCCGGCTCCAGCGCAGCAGGCGCAGGCACCTCAAGCGCAGGCGCCGCGCGACACGATCATCATCGCCGGTGCCGCCGGCCGCTGGGTGCTGCCGGACTGCGTGCCGAAGCGCCAGGACGACACGAGCCTCGCGGCCTGCCGCACGCTCACGCAGGTGCTGCGGGCGGACCTGCGTTTCGAGGACCTGTTCCAGCTGGTGCAGGAGAGCCTGATCGCCGCCGTGCCGCCGCTCAACCCGCAGTCGCCGAAGTTCGAGGACTGGAAGGGGATCGGAGCCAAGTACCTGATCGCGCTCTCGGCCGAGGTCGCGAACGGGGAGCTCGTCGTCGAGGCGCGCGTCTACGACGTCGACAGCGGCCAGGCCATGATGCAGCGGCGCTACGCGGGCAAGCCCGACAACCCGCGCATCTTCGCGCACCAGGCTTCCGACGACATCCTGGCGCTGACCCAGAACAAGGGCGTCGCGAAGTCGCGCATCGTCTTCGTGTCCGACCGCGACTCGACCAAGGAAAAGCGGGCGAAGGAGCTCTACATCGTCGACTACGACGGCTTCAACCCGCGCCGCGTGACCGTGAACGGCTCGCTCAACATCGTGCCCGTCTGGCGGCCGGACGGCCAGGCGATCGCCTACGTCTCCTACCGGCAGGGCTCGCCGCTCATCTACCTCGCCAAGATCTTCGAGGGCCAGAGCGTCGCCAACCTGACCGGCGAGAAGGGCGACAGCCAGGCGTTCTCGCCCGCCTTCAGCCCCGACGGCAAGGCGATCGCCTTCGCGAGCAATCGCGCGGGCAACTCCGACGTCTACGTCGCGGGCGCCGACGGCTCCTCGCCCCGCCGGCTCACGACCACGCAGGCCAACGATACGGCGCCGTGCTTCAGCCCGACGGGCCAGGAGCTCGCGTTCACGTCCAACCGCACGGGCACGCCGCAGATCTGGCAGATGGACGTCGACGGCCTGAACGTGCGCCGCCTGAGCCAGGGCACCGGCAACTACAACGACGGCTGCGCCTGGAATCCCGCCAAGCAGTACAGCGAGATCGCGTTCACCGCCCGGCTCGAGGCGGGCGGCTTCGACATTGCCGTCATCGACCTCGCCACGCGGCAGGTCCGGCAGATCACCGAGGGCCGCGGCTCGTGCGAGTACCCCGCGTGGGCGCCCAACGGGCGCCACCTGGTCTTCTCGTGCGAGCGCAACAAGCGCTGGGAGATCACGATCGCCGACCGTGATGGCCGCTCGCTCCAGACCCTGGCCACCGGACCGGGCAACAACGTCCAGCCCGACTGGGGCCCGTGATGCAACGTCCACTTCGAGGAGGGCTCATGCCGTTGCGCCTCACCGCTCGCCTGCCGCTCGTATTCATAGCACTCGCGCTCGTCGTCTCCTGTGGCGGAAAGCGCCGGCCCGCGCTCGCCGACGCTCAACCCGGGCAGGGCGGCGCGCCGCCGGCCTCCGATACGGCCGGCTCCCGCGGCCACACCCAGGCCGTCGACGAGGGGCGCGACGTGCGCGCGGTGCAGGGCGAGGGCGCCACCGGCTCGGACATCGCCGGCTCCTCCCTGTCGGGCGAGGGAGGCCCGCTCGCCGACATCCACTTCGAGCTCGACAGCTCGACGCTCAACGAAGAGGCGCGCGGGACGCTCGAGAAGCACGCGCTCTGGCTCCAGGGCCAGCGCGCTGCGCACGTCACGATCGAGGGCCACTGCGACGAGCGCGGCACCGTCGAGTACAACCTCGCGCTCGGCGAGCAGCGCGCCCGCGCGACGCGCGACTATCTCGTGAGCCTCGGCGTCGCGGCCGACCGCCTGAAGATCGTCTCCTTCGGCAAGGAGCGCCCGCTCGCGACGGGCGCCGACGAAGCGTCGTACGCCCAGAACCGCCGTGCGCACTTTGCCGTCCGCTAGTGTCTCTTCTCGCGCCCGCTGACGAAGCGCGAGAAGAGACACTCTCTGGCTATTTCGTTGGAAGGCTCGTCGCTCGCCAGCTCGTCGTTTGTCGCTCGTCGCTCGCATGTTCCTGCCGTCTCGTGGCTCTTCAATGACCGCTCTTGAAGGGGACAAAACGGCCGGGCTTGCTGCTTCCTTCCTTGAACTGGGGGGACTTCGTCCCCCCAGGCCCCCCTGGTTGCTGCGGTCTGTTGCGGCCAGCTCTTCAAGATATGATTCAGGCTTGACCACCAGAATCCTACGCTTGGCGTTCGTCGGGCTTGCGTGCGCGTGTTTCGCGGCCGTACCCGCGCACGCCGCCAACAAGGACATCGACCGCCTCGCGGTGCAGATCGCCGCGCTGCAGGGGCAGCTCGCCGAGATCCAGCGCACGGGCGACGACACGCGCGGCGAGCTCAAGCGGCTGTCCGAGCTCGTGGCCGAGCAGAACGCGCTCCTGCGCAAGGCCGGCGCCGACAGCCGCCAGACCAACGAGGCGCTCGCGACCGGCCTCAAGGAGCTGACCGAGCGCGTGGCGGAGCTGGCCGAGGCGCTCCAGGCGATCAAGGCCACCTTCCCGCTGCCGCCCGCGGGCCCGGCGCCGGACCCGAGCGCTTCCGTCCCGGGCGGCGCAGCCGGCACCACGCCCCCTGCGGGTGCCGCGGCCGGCGGCACGACGGCCCCCGCTCCCACGGCGCCGCCGCCCGCGCCGCGCGAGCTCTACAGCCAGGCGTACGCCGACTACGCGCGCGGCAACTACGACCTGGCGATGCAGGGCTTCGGCGAGTACCTGCGCGCCTACCCCAGCACCGACTTCAGCGACAACGCGCAGTACTGGATCGGCGAGTGCCTCTACGGCAAGAAGATGTACGCCGAGGCGATCGAGGCCTGGAACACGCTGCTCAAGGACTTCCCCACGAGCGACAAGCTGCCCGACGCGCGGGTCAAGAAGGGCATGTCGCTCGAGCGGCTCGGCCGGCGCAGCCAGGCGCTCGTCGAGTACCGCTACGTGGTCGACCGGTACCCCACGTCCCAGGCGGCCCGCATCGCGCGCGAGCGCCTGAATCCCTGAGGGAGCGAGACTGATGGCATCCGTCAACAAGGTGATCCTGATCGGCAACGTCGGACGCGATCCCGAGATCCGCTACATGCAGTCGGGCGAGCCGATCGCCAACTTCACGCTGGCGACGAACGAGGTCTGGAACGACAAGAGCGGGCAGCGGCAGGAGCGCACCGAGTGGCACCGCGTCGAGGTGTTCGGCAAGACCGCGCAGGTGGTGCGCGACTACGTCACCAAGGGCAAGCCGATCTACATCGAAGGCAGCATCCGCTACGAGGAGTGGACCGACAAGGACGGCAACAAGCGCAACACCACCCGCATCCGCGTGAGCGGGCCCGGCTCGCGCCTCGTGCTGCTCGGGTCGCGGGGCGAGGGCGGCGGCGGTGGCGGTAGCCGCGGCGGCGGCGGCGCCGGAGGCGCCGGCGGCGCCGGAGCCACCACCCCCGAGCCTCCGAGCGACGAGTTCCAGGCCTCGGACGACGACGTCCCCTTCTAGCGCGTCGCACTTCCCTCCCGGACTTGAAGGCGCGGCCGATGGCCTCGCTCCTCTCGCTCGAGCGTTTCCTCCCTCCCTACCGCTACCCGCAGCGGGAGGTCACGGAGTGGGTGCGCGCTTGGCTCGTCGAGCCGCGCGAGGGCGACGCCCCCGAATCACGCGAGAAGGGCGAGCGGCTGCTCGCGGTCTACGAGAGCGCGGGGGTCGAGACGCGCGCGAGTGTCGTTCCGATCGAGGAGGTCTTCCACCCGAAGGACTTCGAGACGCAGAACCGCCGCTACCGGGAGATCGCGTGCCGCGCGGGAGCCGACGTCGCGCGGCGGGCGCTCGAGGCCTCGGGCCTCGGCCCTTCGGATATCGGCCTCGTCGTGAGCGTGTCGTGCACCGGCTTCATGATCCCCGCGGTCGACGCCTACGTCGCCGAGCAGCTCGGGCTCGGGCCGCGCCTCGTGCGGCTGCCCATCACGGAGTCGGGCTGCGCCGGCGGCGTCGTGGGCCTCGCCCGCGCGGCGGACTACCTGGCGGCCCACCCCGACGGCGCGGCGCTCGTGCTCGCGCTCGAGTTCGCGAGCCTGACCTTCCAGCGCTGGGACCGCTCGGCCACCAACGTCGTCTCGACCGCGATCTTCGGCGACGGCGGCGCCGCGGCCGTGCTGGCCGGCCCGCGCCACCCGCGGGCGGCCGGCGCGCGAGTGACGGTGCGCGACGCGGAGAGCATCTTCTTCCCCGGCACCTCGCACCTCATGGGCTTCGAGCTCCGCAACACGGGGCTGCAGATCGTGCTCGACCGCGGCATCGCTCCCTTCATTCGGCGCACGATCGTCCCGACCGTCGAGAGCTTCCTCGCCGCGCGCGGCCTCGCCCGTGACGACGTCGCGCACTTCATCCTGCACCCCGGCGGCCGCCGCGTGATCGAGGCGATGGCCGAGCGGCTCGGGCTCGGGCCCGGCGACCTCGCCGCCACCGAGGAGGTGCTGTCCCGGCACGGCAACATGAGCTCGGTCACGATCTTCTTCGTGCTCGACGAGGTGCTGCGCTGCCGCAGACCGGCCAAGGGCTCGCTCGGGCTGCTCGGCGCCTTCGGCCCCGGCTTCGCCGCCGAGCTCGCGCTCCTGGAGTTCGCGTGAGTCTCGCCTCCGGCTCGCCCGTGCTGCCCGCCATCCCGTCCGGCCCCGCCTGGCCCGACCTCCGCGCGCGCGCGACCGTGCCCGAGCTCCTCGACGCACGGCTGCCCGAGCCGGAGGTGCGCAAGAGCCTCGCGGACCTGCGCTTCGTCAACCGCTGGCTCGGCGCGCGCGGCTCGCTGCTCCGCGCCGTCGCCTCGCACGTGACGCCGGGCGGGCGGATGCTCGACGTGGGCTGCGGCTCGGGCGACGTCCTCGGCTGGCTGCGCTCGCGGCTGCCGCGCGCGGGCCTCGCGGCGGGGCTCGACATCAAGCCGCTGCACCTGCGCGACGCTCCACACCTGCGCGGCGTCGCCGGCGACGTGCGGCGGCTGCCGTTCGCGGCGAAGAGCTTCGACGTCGTGACGGCCTGCCTGTTCCTGCACCACTTCGCGGCCGGCGAGCTGCCGGGACTCCTGCGCGAGCTGGCGCGCGTCGCCCGCCGCGCCATCGTCGTGAGCGACCTGCGGCGGGCCGTCGTCCCCTACCAGTTCGGCCGCGCCGTGTTCCCGCTGCTCTTCCGCAGCCGCGTGAGCGTGCACGACGGCCTCGTCTCCATCCGCCGCGGCTTTCGCGACGAGGAGCTGCGCGCCACGTTCCTGGAAGCCGGCCTCGCCGCCGTCGAGCTGCGCCGCGTCTTCCCCTATCGGCTGCTGGTCGTGGCGCGGACGGCCGGGACGGCCCCCGAGTGAGCTCGCTGCGCGCCGACGTCGCGATCGTGGGGGGCGGACCGGCGGGCTCGGCGCTCGCGTGCTTCCTGGCCGCGCGCGGCGTCGACACGCTGGTGCTCGAGGCGGCCCGCTTCCCGCGCGACCAGATCTGCGGCGAGAGCGTCTCGCCCGAGGGCTGGCGCATCCTCGAGGCGATGGGCGCGGCCGAGCGCGTGCGGGCGCTTCGGCCGCAGCCGGTGCGCGGGATGCGGCTCGTGTCTCCCGACGGCACCTCGTTCGCCGGCCACTACCAGGGCGAGCGACCCGGCTTCGCGCTGCGGCGCACGGCCCTCGACCAGGCGCTGTCGCTCGCCGGGCGCGAGCGCGGCGCGCGCGTCCTCGAGGGCGCCCGCGTCCGCGAGCTCAGCTTCGATGCGGGCCGCGTCACGGGCGTCGTCGCCGAGCACGCCGGCGAGCCCTGCACGGTCTCGGCCCGGATCGTGGCAGGAGCGGACGGGCGCCGCAGCGTCGTGGCGCGCGGCCTCGGGCTGCTGCGACCGCACGCGTACCTGCGCCGCTTCGCGGTGCGCGGGCACTGGGAGGGCGCCCAGGGGGTCTGCGACCTCGGCGAGATGCACGTGGGCGGCGGCGGCTACTGCGGCATCGCGCCGCTGTCGCCGACGCTCGCCAACGTCGCCTTCGTGCTCGACCGGCGCGAGCTGCGGGCGGCCAGGGGCGACCTCGAGCGCTTCTACCGCCGGAGCCTTCGCGCGCGCTGGCCGCGGATCGCCGAGCGGCTCGAGGGCGCGCGCCTCGTCGCGCCGCCGCGCGCGATCGGCCCGCTCGCGGTCACGGCGCGTTCCGTCGCCGCGGAGGGTGCCGTGCTGATCGGCGACGCCGCCGGCTTCTACGACCCGTTCACCGGCGAGGGCGTGACGCTGGCGCTGCGCGGCGCCGAGCTCGCCGCGGCCGCCATCCTGGAGGCGCTCGAGCGCTCGGGTTCGCGGCCGCTGCCGCGGCTCGCGAGCTACGAGCGCGCGCGCCACGCCGCGACGCGCGCCAAGTTCCGCTTCAACCGCACGCTGCAGCTCGCGGTCGGCTGGCCGGAGGCGGCGAACGCGATGGCCCGCAAGCTGCGGCGCCGGCCCGACCTCGCCGACCGGCTCGTGGGCATCGCCGGCGACTTCGTCCCGGCACGCGCCGCCTTCGGCCCCGGCTTCCTGCTGGACCTGATCACGGCCTGAAAGGGATAAGATGCACCACCTTCGACCGCAGGCACTCCCGGTGACTCCGCTACCTTCCTACGGCCGTCCGCGCCCCGACCGGGAGACGCTCATCCGCATCTACCGCACGATGCTGCTGTCGCGCCGGATCGACGACAAGGAGATCCAGCTCAAGCGCCAGAACCGCGTCTACTTCCAGATCAGCGGCGCGGGCCACGAGGCCGTGCTGGTGGCGGCCGGCCAGGTGCTCCGACCCGGGCACGATTGGTTCTTCGCCTACTACCGCGATCGCGCGCTGCTGCTCTCGCTCGGCATGACCCCGCTCGAAATGCTGCTCGGCGCGGTCGGGGCCAAGGACGACCCGAGCTCGGGCGGGCGCCAGATGCCGTCGCACTGGAGCCACCCGGGCCTCAACGTCGTGACGCGCTCCTCGCCCACGGGCACGCAGTTCCTGCAGGCGGTAGGCAGCGCCGAGGCCGGCCTCTACATCGCCGGGGGGCACGCTGGAGCCGCGCCGCCCGCCTTCGCGGCGGACGAGATCGTCTACTGCTCGGCGGGCGACGGCACGACCTCCGAGGGCGAGTTCTGGGAGAGCCTCAACGCCGCCTGCAACCTGAGGCTGCCGGTCCTCTACCTGATCGAGGACAACGGCTACGCGATCTCGGTCCCGGTCGAGGTGCAGACCGCCGGCGGCAGCATCTCGCGCCTCGTGGCGGGCTTCCCGAACCTGCTGGTGCGCGAGGTGGACGGCTGCGACGTGCTCGCCAGCCTCGCCGTGCTGGGCGAGGCGGCGGCCTGGTGCCGCTCGCGCCAGGGCCCGGCGCTCGTCCACGCCCGCGTGATCCGGCCGTACTCGCACTCGCTCTCCGACGACGAGTCGCTCTACCGCCCGGCGGCCGAGCGCGCGCAGGACGCCGAGCGCGACCCGCTGCTCGTCTTGTCACGCCAGCTGCTGGCCGAAGGCACGCTGGACGAGGCCGAGCTCAAGCAGCTGCGGGACGAGGTCGACCGCGAGGTGAGCGCGGCGGCCGACGAGGCGCTCTCGGCGCCCGGCCCCGAGCCGCAGACCGCGACGCTCCACGTCTACTCGCCGGACGTCGACCCGACCTCCGCCGCTTTCGCGAGCGAGCCGCAGCTGCAGGGCGCCCCGAAGACGATGGTCGACCTGCTGAACGCCTGCCTGCACGACGAGATGTCGCGCGATCCGCGCGTCGTGGTCTTCGGGCAGGACGTGGCCGACTGCTCGCGCGAGGCGAGCCTCGGCGAGGTGAAGGGCAAGGGCGGCGTCTTCAAGGTCACCCACAACCTGCAGCGGCGCCACGGTTCCCACCGCGTCTACAACACCCCGCTCGCCGAGGCCGCGATCGTGGGACGCGCGATCGGGATCGCGACCCGCGGCCTCAAGCCGGTGGCCGAGATCCAGTTCCTCGACTACATCTGGCCGGCGTTCATGCAGATCCGCAACGAGCTGTCGCTCGTCCGCTGGCGCTCGAACGGCAGCTTCAAGTGCCCGGTCGTGCTGCGCGTGACCTACGGGGGCTACCTGCAGGGCGGCGCCGTCTACCACAGCCAGTGCGGCGAGGTGCTGTTCACGCACATCCCGGGGCTGCGCGTGGTGCTGCCCTCGAACGCGCTCGACGCCAACGGCCTGCTGCGCACCGCGATCCGCAGCGACGACCCGGTGCTGTTCCTGGAGCACAAGCATCTCTACCGCCAGACGCACAACCGCGCGCCCTACCCGGGCCCGGACTTCATGATCCCGTTCGGCAAGGCGGCGCGCGTGCGCGAGGGCCAGCACCTGACCGTGGTCACCTTCGGCGCGCTCGTCCACCGCTCGCTCGCCGCCGCGCGCCAGCTCGCGAGCGACGGCATCGAGGCCGAGGTGCTCGACCTGCGCACGCTCAGCCCGTACGACTGGGACGCGATCGCCGAGAGCGTCCGGCGGACGGGCCGCGCGGTGGTCGCTCACGAGGACGTGGTCTCCTGGGGCTACGGTGCCGAGATCGCGGCGCGCATCGGCAGCGAGCTGTTCGAGTACCTGGACGCCCCGGTCGCCCGCGTGGGAGCGCTCGACACCTTCGTCGGCTACAACCCGGTGCTCGAGGACGCGATCCTGCCGCAGGTCGAGACGCTGGTCGCGGCGATGCGCGAGACGGCTGCCTACTAGCGCTCGGCCCGCGCCAGCGCGGGCAGGGCGCCGCGCACCGCCGCCTCGATCTCCGCGCCGCTGCCGAGCTTCAGGCAGCGAGCGGCGAGTGCCCCCGCTTCGCCGGCGCTCACGGCACGGATCGCCTCCTTCACGCGCGGGATCGCGGACGGCGCCATCGACAGCGAGCGGAAGCCGAGGCCGACCAGCAGCACGGCCTGCAGCGGGTCCGCGGCCATCTCGCCGCACACCGAGACCGAGCGCCCGGTGGCGGCCGCCGTGCGCGCGATGCCGTGGAGCGTCCGCAGCACGGCCGGGTGCCAGGGATCGTAGAGGGCGCTCACGCGCGGGTCGGTGCGGTCGACCGCCAGCAGGTACTGGATCAGGTCGTTGGTCCCGACGCTGAAGAAGTCGACCTCGGCCGCGAGCAGGTCGGCGACCACCGCCGCGCTCGGCACCTCCAGGTTCACCCCCACCGCGACGTCCTCGCGGAAGGCCTTGCCCTCGGCCCGCAGCTCCGCCTTGGCCTGGTCGAGGAGCGCGAGCGCGCGCCGCAGGTCCGCGGGCCCGCTCACGAACGGGAACATGATCCGCACCGAGCCCTGCGTCCCGGCGCGCAGCAGCGCGCGCAGCTGAACGCGGAACGGCTCGGGCGCGCGGCCCAGGAGCCGCAGCGCGCGCTCGCCGAGCGCCGGGTTCGGGCTGGAGGGGCCCGCCGGCCCGATCGCGTCGCCGCCGATGTCCCAGGTGCGCACGGTGACCGGGAACGGGTGGGTCTGCTCGACGAGCCGGCGGTAGACGTCGAGCTGCTGCTCCTCCGTCGGGAAGCGCAGGCCGCGGCCGAGCAGGTACTCCGAGCGGAAGAGCCCGATCCCCTGGGCCCCGAACTGGGACGCGGTCGCGGCCTCTTCCGGGAACTCGACGTTGGCCTCGAGCCCGACCGCGACGCCGTCCGAGCTGCGCGCGGCCAGGCCGCGCGTGCCGCGCAGCCGCTCCTCCTCGCGCCGGTGACGCTCCTGCGCCGCGCGCAGCGCCGCGAGCTCCTGCGCCGAGGGACCGACCACCACCTCGCCGCGCGCGCCGTCCACGGCGAGCTCGGTGCCGGGCGGGATGCGGCGCGTGGCGTCCTCGAGGCCCGCCACGGCCGGGATCCCCAGCGAGCGCGCGATGATCGCCGTGTGGTAAGTCGAGGAGCCCACGTCCGTCACGATCGCGAGCACCCGGTCCCAGTCGAGCTCGGCGGCCTCGGACGGCCGCAGGTCCCCCGCCACCAGCACGACCGGCTCGGGCAGGTGCTTTAGCGACGGCGCGCCGGGCGCGCCGCGCAGGTTGAGCTGGACGCGCCCGATCACGTCGTCGAGGTCGGTGCTGCGCTCGCGCAGGTAGGCGTCGCGGAGGTCGCGGAAGCGCGCGTGCAGGCTCTCCGACACCGTGCGCAGCGCCCACTCGGCGTTCACCGCCTGCTCGCGCACCACCTCGAGCGCGCGCGCGTGCAGCAGCGGGTCGCCGAGCATCAGCAGGTGCGCGTCGAAGATGTAGGCGTGCGGCGCGCCGACCTCGCGCGACAGCCGCTGCTTGATCGCGCGCAGCTGCGCCGCCGACTCGGCGAGCGCGGCCTCGAGCCGCGCCACCTCGCCCGCGACCTGGTCAGGCGCGAGCGACAGCCGGAATACCGGCCCCGCCTCGCGCTCGACGACCAGCGCCTTGCCGACCGCGACGCCGGCCGAGACGCCGGTCCCGCGCAGCGTGAGCGTCACGCGCGCTCCCCGAAGCCGTCCGCCACCAGTGCCTCGAGCGCCGTCATCGCATCGGCCTCGTCGGGTCCCTCGACCGCGAGCTCGATCTCGGTCCCCTGCGGCGCCGCCAGCAGCAGGATCCCCAGGATCGACTTGCCGTCGGTCGTGCGGCCGTCGCGACTCGCGCTCACGTGCGAGCGGAAGCGGCTCGCCGTGTGCACGAAGCGGGCGGCCGCGCGCGCGTGCAGCCCCAGCCGGTTGCGGATGCGCAGCGAGCGGCGGATCACGTGCGCTTCGCCGCCAGGATCTCGCTCGCCACGTAGATGGCGCCCTTGCCCTGGTCGCGCACCGCACGCGCCACCTGGGCGAGCTCCCCGTCCCGCAGCGACGCGGCCTTGATGATCATCGGCAGGTTGACGCCCGTGACGATCTCGACCTTCGCGGAGAGGTACGGCAGGCTGAGGTTGGTGGGCGTGCCGCCGAACATGTCGGTCAGCACCAGCACCTCGCCGCCCGCGTCCACGATCGCGCGCCCGATGGCGCTGCTCGCGGTGGCGGCGTCGTCGCCCCAGCCGAGCGGCACCGCCAGAAGCCCCGGCAGCTCGCCGTGGATCGTGCGCGCCGCGCTCACGAGCTCCTCGGCCAGGCGGCCGTGCGTCACCACCACGATTGCGATCATCGGCTCACTCCTGCGTGACGTCGCGGTGCTCGATGCGCACCGGGAAGCCCTTGCGGCGCACCGCGGCGCCGATCGCGTTGGCCAGCATCACCGAGCGGTGGCGGCCGCCGGTACAGCCGACCGCGAGCGTCAGGTAGCTGCGGCCCTCGCGCTCGTGCCGCGGCAGCACGAAGCCCACGAGCGCGAGCACGCGCCTCAGGAAGGCCGCCGTCTCCGGCCGGCGCCGGAGGTACGCGACCACCCTGGCGTCCGCGCCGGTCAGCCGCCGCAGCCGCGGCACGAAGTTGGGGTTCGGCAGGAAGCGGGCGTCGAACACCAGGTCCGCCTCGGGCGGCACACCATACTTGTAGCCGAAGGACAGCACCCCGACCAGCATGCGGCGGCCCTGGGAGCGCGTGTCGTAGCGCTCGCGCACGTAGTCGCGCAGCTCGTGCACCGTGAAGCGCGACGTGTCCAGGATCGTGTCGGCCAGGCGCCGCACGCCCCGCAGCGCCTCGCGCTCGCTGCGGATTCCGAGCGCCACGGGCTCGCGGCCCGCGATCGGGTGCGGGCGGCGCGTCTCGCTGAAGCGGCGCAGCAGCGTCGGATCGTCGGCCTCCAGGAACACGAGCGAGGCCTGCAGGCCCGGCTTCTGCTTGAGCGCGCGGAACACGTCCGGGAAGGTCGCCCCGAAGCTGCGCGCGCGCAGGTCCACGACCAGCGCCGTATGGCGCAGCTCGGGCGAGCGGCTCACGAGCTCGGCGAACGACGGCACCAGCGCGAGCGGCAGGTTGTCGACGCAGAACCAGCCGGCGTCCTCGAGCGCGCGCGAGACGTGGGTCTTGCCCGATCCCGACAGCCCGGTGATCACGAGCAGCTTGGGCTGCCGCCGCTCGGTCCGCTTCAACGCCGCCGCCGCGGCCCCGGCCGCGTCGCCCCCCGCTGCTTCGGCCGCGCTCTCTCCGGCGGCCGCTGCGCGCGGCTGCGGCGCGCCGCGCGCGGCCCGCGCGCGCCGGCCGCGACCAGCGAGTCGACGCGCTCGACGAAGCGCCGCGCCGCGTCGTAGCCCCCCTCGCGCAGCAGCTGGTTGCGCGCCGCCACCTCGACGAGCAGCGCGATGTTGCGGCCCGGCGCGACCGGCATGCGCACGAGCTTCAGCTCCACGCCCAGGATCGCGAAGCGCTCGTCGCGCAGCCCGAGCCGGTCGTACTCCTTGCCGGGCTCCCAGCGCTCGAGCTGGATCACGAGCTCGACGCGCTTGTTGAGCCGGATCGAGGACACGCCGTAGAGGTCCTTGATATTGAGCACGCCCAGCCCGCGCAGCTCCATGTGGTAGCGCGTCAGCTCCGGCGACGCCCCGAGCAGCAGCTCGCCCGTGCGCTTCACCTCCACCACGTCGTCGGCCACCAGCCGGTGGCCGCGGTCGACGAGGTCGAGCGCGCACTCCGACTTGCCGATCCCGCTCTCGCCCAGGATCAGCACGCCGAGCCCGAACACGTCGAGCAGCACGCCGTGCAGGTGCAGGCGGCTGGCGAGGCGCTCCTCGAGCAGCGCCTGCAGCTGCTTGATGAACGGCGTCGTCTCGAGCGGCGTCGTGAAGAGCGCGATGCCGCGCGCCTCGGCCGCCGCGACCAGCTCCGGGGCCGGCCGGATCCCCTTCGTGACCACGAAGCAGCTGATCCGGCAGCGGCACAGCTTGGCCAGGATCGCGCGGCGCTCGCGTGCTCCCAGCTTTCTCAGGTAGCCGGCCTCGCTGCTGCCGACGATCTGCACGCGGCCGTAGCGGATGTAGTCGGTGTATCCCGTGAGCGCGAGGCCGGGCCGCTGCACGCGAGCCTGCAGCACGCGGCTGTCGAGCCCGGCGCGTCCCGCGGCGAGCGCGAGCCGCAGCGGCTCGAAAGCCCCCTCGCCCAGCTCCCGGACCGCCACACCCGCGCCGTCGCCGGGTCTCGTCTTCATGCCTCGCTCCGCGCCCCGGGGACGGACCGGGAGCCTAGTGCACCGTCTTGCGCAGGTTCGAAGGCGGCAGGCGCAGCTCCTCGCGGTACTTCGCCACCGTGCGCCGGGCGAGCGGCAGGCCCTCGGCGCCCAGCACCTCGGCGATCCGCGAGTCGGAGAGCGGACGCGCCGCGTCCTCCTCCTCGATCAGCTTCCTGATGCGGTTCTTGATCGAGACCGAGCTGACGGCCTCGCCCATCGTGGACGTGATGCCGCTGTGGAAGAAGAAGCGCATCTCGTAGACACCGCGCGGCGTGTGCATGTACTTGTTCGCCACCACGCGCGACACCGTCGACTCGTGCATCCCGATGTCGCTCGCCACGTCGCGCAGCACCAGCGGCCGCAGGTGCGTGACGCCGTGGTCCAGGAACGCGCGCTGGTGGCGCACGATCGACTCGGCCACCTTGTAGATCGTGCGCTGGCGCTGGTCGACGCTCTTCAGCAGCCAGAGAGCGCTCCTGAGCTTGTCCTTCACGTACGCGCGCGTCTCCTCCGAGCCCGGCTCCTTGTTGTCGAGCATCCTGCGGTAGGTCGGGCTGATCCGCAGCTTCGGCAGCCCGTCGTCGTTCAGCAGGATCTTGTACTCGTCGCCCTCCTTCACCACGAACACGTCCGGCAGGATGTAGTCGGAGCGCTTGGAGCTGTAGCGGTTGCCGGGCCGCGGCGACAGCCCGCGGATGATCTCGAGGTGGTGCGCCACCTCGTCGGCCGTGAGCCCCATCTGGCGCGAGATCTCCTGGTACTGGTGGCTCTGGAGCTGCTTCATGTGGTCGCGCACCATCACGTCGGCGGGCGCGCCCTCGAGCCCGAGCACGCGCAGCTGGATGCGCAGGCACTCGGTGAGGCTTCGCGCCGCGACGCCGGGCGGGTCGAGCGACTGTACGAGCGCGAGCGCGCGCTCGACCGCCGGCAGCGGCCACGGGCCGAGCGCGGCCACGTCCTCGAGCGCGACGCGCAGCAGGCCGTCCTCGTCGAGGTTCTGCACGATCGCTTCGGCGACGAGCAGCAACGTCTCGTCCTTCTCCTCGCTCATCCGCAGCTGCCACAGCATGTGGTCGGTGAGATCGAGCGAGTCGGTGAGTGTATTCTCGATCGGCGGCACCTCCGGCACCTCGGACGGGCGCATGCGCCGATCGCCGCCGTCGTCGAAGTAGTCCTCGAAGAAGCGCTCGACCTCGATCTCCTTGAGCGGGTCGTCGGGCTTCTCGCGCTCGGCGGCGGGCGCGTCCTGCGCCTCCTGGGAGATCTCTTCGCTCGTCTTCGTTTCCTCGAGCGGAACCTCCTCGAGCAGGGGGTTCTCCATCACCTCCTGCTCGAGCACCTCGGCGAGCTCGAGCGTCGTGAGCGGCAGCAGCTTGATCGCCTGCTGCAACGAGGGCGTCAGGATCAGCCGCTGCGACAGCCGCGCGGAGAGCCCGAGCTTCTGGTGGAGCGCCAAAGCTCTCAGGCTCCGACTTCGGAGGGCTCAGGCCTCGCTTCCGTCCAGACGGAACTCCTCTCCCAGGTACACGCGGCGTACCTCGGGGTCGGAGGCGAGAGCAAAAGGCGTGCCGGATCGGAAGACATTGCCGTCTCTGAGGATATAGGCCCGATCCGTTATTTTCAAGGTCTCGCGCACGTTATGGTCGGTGATCAGGACACCGATCCCGCGCTCGCGCAGGTGCGCGATGATCTTCTGGATGTCGATCACCGCGATCGGATCGATGCCGGCGAACGGCTCGTCGAGCAGGATGAAGGACGGCTCGGCCGCCAGCGCCCGGCAGATCTCGAGCCGGCGCCGCTCGCCGCCCGACAGCGTGTACGCCGGCTGGTCGGCCATGGCGCGGATGCCGAGCTCGTCGAGGAGCTCGCGCGAGCGCGAGCGCTGCTCCGCGACGGCGAGCCCGCGCGTCTCCAGGATGGCGCGCACGTTCTGCTCGGTCGTGAGCTTGCGGAAGACGCTCGCCTCCTGCGGGAGGTAGCCGATCCCGGCGCGCGCGCGCTGGTACATCGGCATCGTGGTGATGTCCTCGTCCCCGAGCCTGACCTCGCCCGAGTCGGGCCGCGCCAGCCCGACCACCATGTAGAAGGTCGTGGTCTTGCCGGCCCCGTTCGGCCCCAAAAGCCCCACCACCTCGCCCTGGCGGATCTCGAGCGCCACGTCGCGCACGACCACCCGTCGCCCGTACGCCTTGGTGAGGCCGGCAGCGCGCAGCACGCGCGGGCCGTCGTTCGCCTCCGGACGGCTCTCGGGGGGGCCGCTCAAGGCCTGGGAGGCTCCTTCCGCTTGAAGACGGCCTCCGTCCGCTCCTCCTCGCGGCCGTCGACGCGGATCCTATCACTGCCCGATTCGAACGTGAGGATGCGGCCGAGCAGCTTGCGGTCGCCGTCGAACAGCACGACCTTGTCGCCCGTGAGCACGAACGTCTCGTTCGCCGGCGTGTAGACGCCGTGCTCCCCGTTGGCGCGCCGCTGACCCTGGCGCACCTCGACCCCGTCGTCGGCGAGCAGCTTGTCGAGCGAGCCGCCGTCCTTCGTCAGCAGCGCGGTCGCCTGGGGGCTCTTCGTCAGGATGTCGCCCTGCCGGATCTCGACGTCGCCGGTGTAGACGACCCTGCTCGCGGCCTCCTCGTAGACCATCTCCTCGCTGCGGGCGTCGACCGCGGCGGGCTCTTTCGCCTGGTCCTTCGCGGGCCGCGGGTGCAGCACCGACCGCGTGCCGCCCGTCGCCGTCATCCGGCGGCGGCCGGGTCCCTGGTCCTCGAGCGTGATGAGCGGCGCCCGCACCTCGTCGGTGCCCGAGCGCGCCATCGCGTTCTCCTTGTAGCGCGCCGTGCGCGTGGCCGGGTCGTACTCGAAGTCGCGGCACACGAAGACGGTCGGCTGCTCGCCGCCGAACATCAGGGACCGCGCCCCGCTGGTGTTTCCCGCGCCTGTGGCCGCCATGCGGCGGACGAGCGTGTGCTTCACGCCACCCGTCGCCGCCACCGCGCGCGTCCGCGTCCCGATCCGGATCGTCGGCGCGCGCAGCTCCGAGCCCTCGCCTTCGTCCACGATCCGGGGCTCGCCGGTGAGCAGCAGCGTCCCCTGCGCCTCGTCGTAGACGGCCTGGCTCGCGAAGGCCTTGCGCCCCGGCTCGCTGAACGCGACCTTGCCCTTGAACTCGGCGCTCTGCGGAGCGCCCGCCTGGTCCATGACCGCGTCGAGCGTCTCGCTCTCGACCCGGCGCGGCGTGCCCCGGCCGGGGGTGAGCGGCTCGGCCGTCAGTACCGCGAGCTGGCTCGCGCCGCCGCGCGGGCGCGTCCCGGCCCCGCCCGCCCCCGCGGCGTGGACCGAGGCGAGCGCGCCTTTTTCGTCGAAGTCGAAGCGCAGCCGTGGCGCCGTGATCCGCCGCCGTTCGGGCGCTTCCTGCGGGCTCGGCTCGAGCTCGAGCGACGCGGCCTCCGTCGCCAGCGCCTGCTGCAGCACGCCCTTCGCGCGGAAGGCGAGCTCGAGCCTCTGCGCCCGCAGGCGCTTGCCGCCGCCGCTCGCGGTGCTGCTGCCCGGCAGCGCCGCTCCGGCGCCGGCAACGAGGTCGACGTCCCCCGTCGCGATCGCCTGCTCGACGGCGTCCATCGCCTCGCTCAGCTGGAGCCTCAGGCTGCGGCTGCGCAGCTCGCGCGCGCCCTGCTGCGCGCGGACCGAGCCCGTGAAGGTGATGACGCGCTCTTCGCGCGAGGCGGTCGCGCTGTCGGACTCGACGTCGGCCGGCGTGCCCTCCGGGTCCTCGATCCGAATCTTGACGCTCTCGCGCAGCAGCAGCCCCTCGCCGGGCCAGTACTCGAGCCCCACGGCCGTGCCCGACATCCGGCCCCGCTTGAAGCGCAGCGGGTCGCCGGTGAAGGTGCGCTGCTTGTCGCCCCAGTATTTGAGCGTGTCGGTGTCGAGCTCGAAGCCGTCGTCGGTGCGCAGCTCGACCTTGCCCTTGAAGGCGGCCCGCTCGAGCTTCGGCTGGTACTGGCACTCGTCCGAGCGGACGACCAGGCTGCCCGAGCGGCCTTCGTTCACGAAGGGCAGCGTCGCCTCGACGCCGCGCAGCTGCATCGTGTCGCCCGGCTGGCCCACGGCCTCGCGAGCCTTGACCTCGATCCCGCGACGGTCGTCCTTGAAACGCATGAACGACACGTCCCCGAGCGTCGTCCCGGCGCCCGGGGTCGCCTGGGGCCGGGGCGGGGGCGCTACCGTCCTGGAGCGGCGCAGGCTCCAGGCAACCGCCAGGCTCACAACCAGCACGAGGCCGAGGAGCGCCCGCCGGGCGGTCCTGGCTGGATCGTGCCTCATGTGGCCGCGCGCTCGCTCACGGGTCATTCTACCGCCCCCGTCGCGAACGGCCGGCAGCGCCTAGTCCGGCCTCTCGACGAACTCGCGGCCCGCGCGCCCCATCTCGCGGAACTTGCGATAGCGCGACTCGGGCAGCCGCTCACGCGGCTGCTGGCGCAGCTCCTGCAGCTGGCGCCACAGCACGGCGTCGACGGACTTGAACAGCGCCTCGTGGTTCACGTGGGCGCCGCCCGGCGGCTCCTCGATCACCTCGTCCACGATCTCCATCGCGAGCAGGTCGCGCGCGGTGATCTTCATCGCGGTTGCGGCCTGCTCGGCGCGAGACGCGTCGCGGAACAGGATCGAGGCGCAGCCCTCGGGCGAGATCACGGAGTAGACGGAGTGCTCGAGCATGTTGACGCGGTCGCCGACCGCGATCGCGAGCGCTCCGCCGCTGCCGCCCTCGCCGGTCACGGTCACGACGATCGGCGTCTCGAGCCGCGCCATCTCGCGCAGGTTCCAGGCGATCGCCTCGGCCTGGCCGCGCTCCTCGGCGTCGACGCCGGGGTAGGCGCCCACGGTGTCGACGAAGGACAGGATCGGCCGCCCGAAGCGCGCCGCGAGCTCCATCACCCGCATCGCCTTCCTGTAGCCCTCGGGCTTGGGCATGCCGAAGTTCCGGTAGATCTTCTGCTTGGTGTCGCGCCCCTTCTGGTGGCCGACCACGCACACGGGCACGTCGTGGTAGAGCGCGAGGCCGCACACGAGCGCCGGGTCGTCGGCGTAGCGCCTGTCCCCGTGCAGCTCGATCCACTCGGTGAAGAGCGCCTGCACGTAGTCGAGCGTGTAGGGCCGGTTCGGGTTCCGCGCCACGAGCGTCTTCTGCCAGGCGTTGAGGCTCGCGTAGACGTCGCGCCGGCGGGCCTCGAGCTCCTGGCGCAGCCGGCGCGCCTCGCGGTCCTTCTCGGGGTCGCCCGGCCACTTCGCGAGCTCGTCGATCTGCTTCTGCAGCTCGACGAGCGGCGCCTCGAAGTCTTCGGCCAAGACCCGCCTCTCCTCGCTAGAGCTCGCTGCGCGGCCCGTTCGTCCGCGCCAGCACCAAAGCGCCCGGGCCGAGCAGCTGCTCGACCTCGCTCCGCAGCACCGCGTCGGGCCGCACCCGGTAGTAGGCGCTCGGGGCGAGCGCCGCGGACCACGAGCCCGGGCGCACGATCTCGAGCGTGACCGGGCAATCGCCGCGGTGAGCGCCGAGTATATCGCGGAGCCGCTCGCCCTTGCCGCGGTCCCAGGCCCCGAGCGGCACGCGGATCGTCACGTGGCGCGCCTCGGCCAGCTTGGCGTGCTCGAGCGCCATCACGTCCGAGGCCAGCAGGCGCGCCTTGCCGTCGTCCTGCATCTCCGCCCGGCCCTTCACGATCACGACCTGGTCGTCCGCCAGCCGCGAGCCCGCCTTCTTGTAGGCCTCGGGGAAGACCAGCGTCTCGACGCTGCCCTCGAGGTCCTCGAGCACGAAGCTCGCCATGCGGTCGCCCTTCTTGGTCTTGATCAGCCGCAGCGCGGTCACGAGGCCGCCGACGCTCACCTCGCCGGCCGCGGCTTGCTGCGCCAGCGTCGCCGTCGTCGCGCTCGCCCACTGCGCGAGCTCGGCGCGATGGCGCTCGAGCGGGTGGCCCGAGATGAAGAAGCCGAGCGACTCCTTCTCGAAAGCCAGCCGTTCGGCCTCCGACCAGGGCGGCGCGTCCGCGACGCGCTCGGTGCCGCCCGTGGCCGCGGCCGCGGCGTCCGGGCCGCCGAAGAGGTTCGCCTGCCCCGACTCGCGGTCGCGCTGGCGCTTCTGCCCGCTCTCCGTCGCCGAGTCGATCGCCGCGTAGAGCGCCGAGCGGCGCGCGTCCAGCGCGTCGAGGGTCCCGCTCTTGACGAAGCTCTCGAGCACGCGCCGGTTCATGGCGCGGCCGTCGACGCGGTCGCACAGGTCGAAGAGCGAGCGGAACGGCCCGCCCCCGCGGCGCGCCTCGAGCACCGCCTCGACCGCCCCCTCGCCGACGTTCTTGAGGGCCGAGAGACCGAAGCGAATATCTTCTGGGGGGTGCTGCGCCGCACCCCCCAGACCCCCCGCTCGCTCCGCGGGAGTGAATCCCGCTCCGCTCGCAGCCTGTTGCCCGTCATCGGTAGCCCTCACGACCGTGAAGAACATGTCCGACTGGTTCAGGTCCGGCGGCAGGACGCGCAGGCCCATCTCGCGGCACTCGCCGATGTAGAGCACCATCTTGTCGGTGTTCGCGCGCTCCGAGGTCAGGAGCGCCGCGAGGAAGTACGCGGGGTGGTTCGCCTTCAGGTAGGCCGTCTGGTACGCGAGCCAGGCGTAGGCGGCCGAGTGCGACTTGTTGAAGCCGTAGCCGGCGAACTGCTCCATCAGGTCCCAGATCTTCCGGGCCTTCCTCTCGTGGACGCCACGCGTGGCGCAGCCCTTCAGGAACTGGTCCATCTGCGTGGCCATCACGTCGGCCTTCTTCTTGCCCATCGCCTTGCGCAGGATGTCCGCCTCGCCGAGCGTGAAGCCGGCGAGCGCCGAGGCGATCTGCATCACCTGCTCCTGGTAGACCATGACGCCGTAGGTCTCGCGCAGGATCGGCTCGAGCGCCGGGTGCTCGTAGGTGACGCGGGTCTGGCCGTGCTGCCGCTTGATGAAGTCGTCGATCATCTGCATGGGCCCTGGCCGGTAGAGCGCGTTGAGCGCGGTCAGGTCCTCGAACCGGTCGGGCTTGAAGCGCTTCAGGATGTCGCGCATGCCGTCCGACTCGAACTGGAACACGCCGCTCGTCTTGCCCGCCGTGAACATCTCGTAGGTACGGGCGTCGTCGATCGGGATCGCGGCCGGGTCGATCACCGCCCCGGTCTGCGCCTCGATCATCTTCACGCAGTGGTCGATGAGAGTGAGCGTGCGCAGCCCCAGGAAGTCCATCTTCAGCAGCCCGATCCGCTCGACGCCCTTCATGTCGAACTGCGTCGTGATGTCCGCGGTGTTGCCCTTGAAGAGCGGGACGAGGTCGGTGAGCGGCTGCGGCGAGATGACGACGCCCGCGGCGTGGGTCGAGGCGTGGCGCGTCATGCCCTCGAGCCTGCGCGAGATGTCGAGGAGCTCCTTGACCTTGGGGTCCTTCTGGTAGGCGTCGGCGAGCGGCGGCGACTCGGCGAGCGCCTTGTCGAGCGTCATCTTGAGGTCGAACGGGATCATCTTCGCGATCTTGTCGACGTCCGCGTAGCGCATGTCCAGCACGCGGCCGACGTCGCGCACCACGGCCTTCGCCTTCATCGTCCCGAAGGTGATGATCTGGGCCACGTTGTCGCGGCCGTACTTGCGCGTGACGTACTCGATCACCTCGCCGCGGCGCGCTTCGCAGAAGTCGATGTCGATGTCGGGGAGGCTGATGCGCTCCTCGTTCAGGAAGCGCTCGAAGATCAGCTGGTTCTCGATCGGGTCGATGTCGGTGATGCGCAGGCTCCAGGCGACCAGGCTGCCGGCGGCCGAGCCGCGCCCGGGGCCGACCGGGATCTTCCGCTCGCGCGCGTAGCGGATGAAGTCCCACACGATCAGGAAGT
This sequence comes from uncultured Acidobacteriota bacterium, assembly GCA_963740655.1. Taxonomy (GTDB): domain Bacteria; phylum Acidobacteriota; class Vicinamibacteria; order Fen-336; family Fen-336; genus DATBSL01. The sequence continues at coordinate 628,419 of CAVUFF010000001.1, read as the reverse complement.
AGCCGGCGAAGCCCACGCGGTGGATGACCGCGATCTCCTTGTCGAGCCGCGCCTCGTAGTCGGCGAGCGGATAGCGCAGCCGGCCCGCGGCCGCGAGCGGCTCGAGCGCGCGGCGCCGCTCGGCGAAGCCGTCGCGCGTCACCTGCTCGAAGTAGCTCGCGGTCGTGAAGCCGGCCGGCACGTCGAAGGCGGGCAGCGTCGACACGCCCTCGAGCTTGAACTCGCACATCTCGGCGATCTCGACCGTCGTGCGCAGCGCCTCGGGGTGGTCCGGGAAGAGCGCCGCCATCTCGTCGCCGGACTTCAGGTAGAACTGCTGCGTGTCGAAGCGCAGCCGCTCGCTGTCGCTCACCTTCTTGCCCGTGCCGATGCAGAGCAGCACGTCGTGCGCCTGGTGGTCGTCCCTGTGCAGGTAGTGGGCGTCGTTGGTGGCCGCGAGCTGGAGACCCGTCCGGCCCCGGATCCGCAGCAGCCCCTGGTTGACGCGGCGCTGGTCGGGGATCCCGTGCTCCATCACCTCGAGGTAGAAGCGGTCCTTGCCGAAGATCTCGGAGAAGGCGCCGACGCTCTCGAGCGCCGCCTGGTCGGCGCCCGCGAGAATGTGCTGCGCGATCTCGCCCGACAGGCAGCCCGAGAGGCCGACGAGCCCGGCGCTGTGCTTCGCGAGCAGCTCCTTGTCGACGCGCGGGCGGTAGTAGAAGCCCTCGAGGTAGCCGGCCGACACCAGCTTCACCAGGTTGTGGTAGCCGGTCGCGTCGGAGGCCAGGAGCGTCAGGTGGTTGTAGGCCTCCGACGCGCTCGCCGCCTGCTTGTCGAAGCGGCTGCCGGTGGCGACGTAGATCTCGCAGCCGAGGATCGGCTTCATCCCCCGCTCGCGGCACGCGTCGTGGAAGGCGACGGCCCCGAACATGTTGCCGTGGTCGGTGATCGCCATCGCCTTCATGCCGAGGTGCTTTCCCGCCTCGACCAGCTCGTCGATGCGGCAGGCGCCGTCGAGCAGGCTGTACTCGCTGTGCAGGTGGAGGTGGACGAAGTCGCGGGTCGTGCTCATTCCCACTCGATCGTCGACGGAGGCTTGCTGGAGACGTCGAGCACCACGCGGTTGACGCCGCGCACCTCGTTCACGATGCGGCTCGAGACGCGCGCCACGAGGTCGTAGGGCAGGCGCACCCAGTCGGCGGTCATGCCGTCGAGCGACTCCACGGCTCGCAGCGCGATCGTGTACTGGTAGGTGCGGTCGTCGCCCATCACCCCCACCGAGCGCACCGGCAGCAGCACCGCGAAGGACTGCCAGAGCTTGCGGTAGAGCGAGGCGGCCTTGATCTCCTCGACGAAGACGGCGTCGGCCTCGCGCAGCAGCGCGAGCTTCTCCTCGGTCACGGGCCCCAGGCAGCGCACGGCGAGGCCGGGCCCCGGGAACGGCTGGCGGTAGACGAACTCCTCGTCGAGCCCCAGCTCGAGGCCGGCCTTGCGCACCTCGTCCTTGAACATGAAGCGCAGCGGCTCGACCAGCTTGAACTTCATCGAGCGCGGCAGCCCGCCCACGTTGTGGTGGCTCTTGATCACGGCCGACGGCCCGCGCACGGACACCGACTCGATCACGTCCGGGTAGAGCGTGCCCTGGGCCAGGAACTCGGCCTTGCCGGTCTTGCGCATCGCGGCGGCGAAGACCTCGATGAACTCGCGCCCGATGATCTTGCGCTTGCGCTCGGGGTCGGAGACGCCCGCGAGCCGGCGCAGGAAGCGGCGCGCGGCGTCGACGAAGACGACCTTCAGCTGCAGCCGCTCCGCGAAGCGTCGGCGCACCTGCTGCGCCTCGTCCTTGCGCAAGAGGCCGTTGTCGACGAAGACGCAGGTGAGCCGCGGGCCGATCGCGCGCTGCGCGATGAGCGCGGCCACCGCCGAGTCGACGCCGCCCGAGAGCGCGCAGATCACGCGCCCCTTCGGCCCGACCTGCTCGCGCACGCGCTCGGTAGCCTCCTCGACGAAGGAGCGGGCGTTCCAGTCGCGGCGGCAGCCCGTGAGCTCGAGGAAGTTGGCGAGCACCTTGCTGCCTTCCTCGGAGTGCACCACCTCGGGGTGGAACAGGATCCCGTACAAGCGGCGCGCGGGGTCTTCGATCGCCGCGATCGGGTTCGTCTCGGTCGCGCCGGTGACGCGGAACCCGGCGGGCGCCCGGCGGATGTCGTCGCCGTGGCTGGCCCAGACGCGGCTGCGCGCCGGCACGCCGCGGAAGAGCGAGCCGCCGTCGAGCGGCGAGAAGACGGCCTGGCCGTACTCGCGGTGCCCGGAGCGCTTCACCTCGCCCCCCAGCACGTGGCTCATGAGCTGCATGCCGTAGCAGATCCCGACGACCGGCACGCCGAGCTCGAAGAGCCTCGGGTCGCAGCGCGGCGCCTTGCGCTGGTGCACGCTGTCGGGGCCGCCCGAGAGCACGATCCCGCGCGGGTGGCGCGCCTGGAGCGCGTCCGCGCGCGTCGAGGGCGGCAGGATCTCGGAGTAGACGCTGAGCTCGCGCAGCCGCCGGGCGATCAGCTGCGTGAACTGGGAGCCGAAGTCGAGGATGAGGATGGTGTCTCGCTGCATGGACGCGCGGGGAGCCGCGATTATACCTCCCGCGACCGGCGCGCCGCGGGCGCGATCCGGGGCTCGCCGCGAGAGCGGCACTCGCGGGCGCCGTTGTATAGTGCGGCTCTTGTCACGACGCGCGGCGCCTTTGCTCCTGCTCGCCGTCGCCGCATCGGGCTGCTCGGGAAGTCGTCCCGCGCCGCGGCCGCCGATCTTTCCGCCGGTCGCGACCTGGAAGACGCTCGTCGGCGAGGCCGTGGTGGCGCCGCTCGCGGCGGACAGCCGCCACGTGTACGTCGCGACGCGCGACGGCGCGGTGCGCGCGCTCGACCCGAAGACGGGCGAGGTGCTCTGGCGGGCCGAAGGCCTGCCCGGACGGCTGAGCGCGGCCGACGGGGTGCTGCTCGTGCGCGACGAGGCCGGCGTCGTGACGAGCCTGCGCCCGCGCGACGGCGGCGTGCGCTGGCGCGTCGAGACGGGCGTCGCGGGCACGCTTCCCGTGGTCCCGGACGGCGACCGCGCGCTCGTCGCGGGCGCCGGCCTCGCCGCGATCGCGCTCGAGAACGGCGCCACGGTCTGGGCCGACCGCTCCGGCGCGGCGACCAGCGCCCCACCCGTCGCGACCACGGCGCGCCTGCTCACCGGCGAGCAGGACGGCACGCTGCGCTGCCGCGACCGCGCCACCGGGACGTCGCTTTGGACGCTGCGCACGCGCGAAGCGCTTCTCGCGCCGCCGCTCGTGGACCAGGAGCGGCGGCGCCTCTACCTCGGCACGACCGACAGGCGCATCCTGGAGGCGTCGCTCGACAAGGGAGCGGCCGGCTGGCACTGGCGCATCGGCGCGGACGTGGCGCACGCCGGCGTCCTGCTGCAGGGCCGCGTGATGTTCGCGTCGTACGACGCGGTGCTCTACGCCTTCGAGCGCGGCGGCAACCTGTCCTGGCGCGGCTCGCTGCCCTCGCGCCCGCTGTCGGCGCCGATCGTCGTCGAGGGACGCGTGCTGGTCGCCTGCCTCGAGAACCAGCTGGTGGCCTTCGAGGCGCTCACCGGCACGAAGGCCGGCGGCTTCACCACCCCCGCGGAGATCCGCACCCCGCCGATCCTCGCCGGAAGCCTCGTGGTGCTCGGGCTGCGCGACCGCTCCGTCATCGCCTACGCCCTCGCGACGGCACCTGCGCCGCCGCCTCCGCCCGTCGAGGGCCAGAGCACGACGACGCCGGCGACGCCGCCGCCGGTTGAACGGCCCGAGGGGCGCCGCTAGACTTGTCGTTCAACGAATGGAAGCCGAAGCCAGCCTTCCCCTGAGCCGGGCCTCCGCCGCCGACTGGCTGGAGCTCACCAAGCCGCGGATCACGCTGCTCGTCGTCTTCACGGCCCTGGTCGGATTCGTGACCGCCTCCTCCACCTCGCCCTGGGGCGCGCTGCTGACGGCCGCGCTCGTCGGCACCGGCCTCGTGGCCGCCGGCGCCAGCGCGATCAACATGGTGATGGAGCGGGACACCGACGCGCTCATGCACCGCACCCGCTCGCGGCCCATCCCCGCCGGTCGCATCCGGGCGAGCGAGGCCCGTTGGTTCGGCGCGCTGCTGTCGGTCGTCGGGCTCGCTCTGCTCGCCTCTCTCTGCAACCCGCTCGCCGCGATCGTGGCCTTCTCGACCTGGGCGAGCTACCTGTTTCTCTACACGCCGCTCAAGCGGCGGACGCATCTCTCGACGCTCGTCGGCGCCGTTCCGGGCGCACTGCCGCCCGTGATCGGCTGGGCGGCGGCCAGCGCGAGCCTCGACCCGGGCGCCTTCATCCTGTTCGCGATCCTGTTCCTGTGGCAGATCCCCCACTTCCTCGCGATCGCCTGGCTCTACCGCGAGGACTACGAGCGCGGCGGCTTCCCGCTGCTGCCGGTGATCGACCGCGAGGGCCGGCTCACGGGCCGCCAGGCGGTGCTGCACAGCGTGGCGCTCCTGGTGGTGAGCCTCGCTCCCGTCGCGGCCGGGCTCGGCGGTGCGATCTACCTCGCGGGCGCGATCGTGCTCGGGATCGCGCTCACGCTCGCGGCGCTGCGGCTCGCGATCACCCGTAGCCGCGTGGCGGCGCGGGCGCTGTTCCTCGCCTCGGTGCTGTACCTGCCGGCGCTCACCTCGCTGCTGCTGGCCAAGCTCTGACCCTCGCCAGCCTGCCCGCGCTCAACGCGGCGCTCAACGCCACCTGCGCCGTCCTGCTCGCCACGGGCTACGTCCTCATCCGCAACGGGCGACGCGAGGCCCACCGGCGAGCGATGACGGCCGCCTTCGCCACGTCGGTGCTCTTCCTGGTCTCGTACCTCACCTACCACTTCCAGGTCGGCTCGGTCCGCTTCACGCGCCAGGGGCTCGTGCGGGGCATCTACTTCACGATCCTGATCAGCCACACGCTGCTGGCGGTGGTGATCGTCCCGCTCGTGCTGGTCACGCTGGCGAGGGCGCGCGCCGCGCGCTTCGAAGCGCACCGCAGGCTCGCGCGCATCACGCTGCCGCTCTGGCTCTACGTCTGCGCCTCGGGAGTGGTCGTCTACTGGATGCTCTACAGGCTCTGAGCATTCACGACGCCGTCTGGCGGCGTACCCAGTGAATGACTGCAGCGAAACGATCGCGTGAGTTGTCGATCCTGCCAGGGCGCTCTGGACGAGCTTTCGGGGGGCTCCGCGCCCCCCGTACCCCCGCTGGCGTCAGTCGGCGCGGGCGGGCGGCGGCGTCGGCTTCGGGGCGGGCTTCTCGGGCTGCGCGGCGCGCGCCTCCTGGGTCGTGCTGTTGCCGCCGTGGCTCTTGCCCTTCTCGGGACCGCGCGCATAGTGCGTGCGGTTGTAGGCCCTGAGGTTGTTCACGAGGTGGATGGGCTCGAATGGGTTTCCGGCCTCGGCTGCGGCGGCGAGGGCGGTCATCCCGACGACGGCCAGGGCAAGACGCTTCATCACGAGCCTCCCAGAGGCTCCCGCAGAGGGGAGCACTGGCGACAGGGTAAACCTTTCCCGGAGGATTTGCAACGAAAGGCCGTGAAGGCGCTGGATTTACCGATTCTCCGCCCGCCGGAAGGCGTCCTCGACGACCTCGAGCGCCTTCGCCGGCAGGTCATAGCCTTCGAGCTCGGAGGGCCCGGCCCAGGCGACGTCGAGCGCATCGGAGGCCGCGCGGGCCGCGTGGGCCTCACCCGCGACCAGCCGGCAGAGGTAGTCGACGATGACGTAGTGGTAGACGACCCGCTCCCCCTCGCGCTCGATGCGATCGAACACGGTGAGGAGCTCGACGGGCTCGACCGCGAGGCCCGTCTCCTCGAGCATCTCGCGCACGAGCGCCTGCTCGAGGCTCTCGCCGAGCTCGACCGTCCCGCCGGGCACGACCCAGCGGCCCAGGAGCGGCGGCTTGCCGCGGCGGATCAGCAGCACCCTGCCGCCGTGGACCAGCACGCCGCCGACGCCCACGACCGGGGCGCCCGGATTCACGGGCTCGGCTGGGGCTCGTCGACGGCCAGCGGCGGCCGCGCCTCGGGCCGGCGTCGCAGCGCCGAGTACGCCCACGCGGCGGGCCCCGAGATCGTGTAGAGGCCGGTCGCGGCGAGAAGCGAGGCCTCGGGCTGGCTCGCCACGATCAGGAACAGGAGCGCGATGCCCAGCACGCTGATGTAGCTGCGCCGGCGCCGCAGGTCGACGCCCTTGAACGAGCGGTAGCGGAACGTGCTCACCATCAGGAAGCCGAGCGCCACCACCAGCGCGACGCTCGCGCTCGCCTCCCAGCGCTCGGAGCGCGGCTCCGGCAGCACGAACACGACCGCCGCGAGCTGCGCGGCGCCCGCCGGGATCGGCAGCCCGACGAAGTAGCGGCTGTCGACCACGTTGTGCTGCACGTTGAAGCGCGCGAGGCGCAGGACACCGCAGGCGAGGAACAGGAACGCCGCCGGCCAGCCGGCGCGCGGCACGAGCTCGAGCGCCCAGCGGTACGCGAGCAGGGCCGGCGCCACGCCGAACGACACCGCGTCGGCCAGGCTGTCGTACTGCGCGCCGAACTCGCTCTGCGTGTTGGTGAGCCGTGCGATGCGACCGTCCAGCATGTCGAGGATCACGGCCGCGCCGATCAGCGGAGCCGCCTCGGCGAAGCGCCCGTCGAGCGTGTGCACGATCGACCAGAACCCCAGGAACAGGTTGCCGGTCGTGAACAGGCTGGGGAGGATCGACGCGCCGCGGCGGAAGCGGCGCCCGGCTTCGCGCCGCCGCCCCGGCGTGGCCGCAGCCGGCGTGGCGGGTTCGGGACTCGTGGGACTCAGGGGTGAGCCGCGCTCCCCCGGCTCTGCCGCGCGAGCTCCTGCATCCGGTCCTTCAGCTGGAGCTTCTTCTTCTTCAGCGTGGCTTCCTCGACCTGCTCCTCGTCGTTCAGGACGGCCTTGTCGGCCAGCTCCCCCAGCCTGCTCTCGTACTGATGATGCTGTTCCGCGAGCTGACGATACTCGTCGCTCTTGACGCTGGTGGGCGAGACCGGTTCCTGCGACATCTCTGCCTCCTGCAGGGTTGAGAGGGGAACCCTCGAGTTGGTTTCAGTCGTGCATTGGCGGGGGGGCGGGGGTGTCCACTCCCCCGAAACGCAAGCTAACACGCCCGGGACGATCAGTTCAAGGTCGTTTCAGGCGCCGAGCGCGAGCGCGCGCGCGAGCACGAGGGCGTCCTCGACCGGCTCGCGGTAGTACTCGCGGCGTGCGCCGAGCGGCTCGAAACCGAAGCCCGCGTAGAGCGCGAGCGCGGCCGTGTTGGAGGCGCGCACCTCGAGCAGCGCCCGCGAGGCTCCCGCGCGCGCACCGGCGCGCAGTGCCGCCGCGAGCAGCACACGACCGTAGCCGCGGCGCCGCGCGCCCTGGCGCACCGCGAGGTTCATGACCGAGAGCTCCTGCGCCGCGACGCGGTACGCGCAGAAGCCGCGCGGGCCCTCGCGCGCCTGCAGCAGCAGCACCCCGTCGGGAGGCTGGCGCGCGAGCTCGGCCAGGAGCTGTGCCTCGTTCCAGGGATGCGGCGACGCATCCCGTTCGAGTGCTATGAGCGCCGCCGTGTCGGCGGTCTCCGCGCGGCGCAGCAGCACCTCGCTCACGCGCGCGGCGGGAGGATGTGCGCGCCGCGCAGGTAGACGGGGCGCAGATCCCGCGGCGCCACCGCCGCGCGGCCCGGCTCGAGCGCGATCCTGGCGAGCTCCCCGGCGAGGAACTCGCCCCTCCCGGGCAGGAAGACGGCCCCCGGCACGGCGGCCTCGATCGCGGCGCGCCCCGCGGCGGCCGCGTCGCCCACGAACGCGCTTCCCGCCGGCAGCGCGTCCAGCATCGACGCGAGCGTCCCGACGCGCGGCTCCGCCGCGCACCGCGCGTCCGCGTCGTAGACGCCGCAATACACCTCGCCGCGGAACGCGTCCATGAGCGCGACGAGGTGCTTTGCCGCGCCGCGCGCCGTGTGCGCCAGCACGTCGAGCGTCGGGACGCCGAGGCAGCGCTTGCCGCTCGCGAGCGCCAGCCCCTGCGCCGTGGCGAGCCCGACGCGCAGGCCGGTGAACGAGCCGGGGCCCGTGGTCACCGCGAACAGGTCGACGGCCACGGGCTCGAGCCCGCGCGCGGCGAGCAGCGCCTGGACCGCGGGCAGGAGCCAGCACGAGTGCCCGGCCTCGCTCACCGCGCGCTCCTCGGCGACGACGCCCGACGCTTCCGCCAGCGCGACGCTCGCGCGCGGCGTCGTGGTGTCCAGGGCGAGCACGCGCACGGCCTAGCTTATACTCCACGTTCCCCCATGTCGTCGCCGACGCTGAGCGTCACGCCTGCCATGCAGCAGTACCACCGGATGAAGGCCGAGCACCCGGAGGCGCTCGTGTTCTTCCGCATGGGCGACTTCTACGAGCTGTTCTACGAGGACGCGGTCGTGGCCGCGCGCGCGCTCGAGATCGCGCTCACCTCGCGCTCCAAGGACAAGGACGGCACGCCGGTCCCGATGTGCGGCGTCCCCTACCACGCCGCCTCGGCCTACATCGCGCGGCTCGTGCGCCAGGGCTTCCGCGTGGCGCTGTGCGAGCAGATGGAGGACCCGCGCACCGCGAAGGGGGTCGTGAAGCGCGAGGTGGTGCGCGTCGTCACTCCGGCGACGCAGCTCGAGCCCGAGGCGCTCGCCGCCGCCGAGACCTCCTTCGTGATGGCGCTCGACCCGGGTCCGACGAGCCTCGGCGTCGCCTGGCTCGAGCCCACCACCGGCGAGTTCGCCGTCGCCGAGTGGGACGGCGCCTCCCGCTTCGAGCGCCTGCGCGACGAGCTCGGCGCGACGCGGCCGCGCGAGCTCCTCGTGCGCGGCGGGGGCGAGCTGCCCGGCTGGCTCTCCGACCCGCAGCAGGCCGAGGGCCGCATCCCGCGCGCCCCGGTCGAGGAGCGCAGCTTCGACCTCGAGCGCGCCCGGCGCGAGCTCTCCGCCCATTTCGGCGTCGCCACGCTGGCCGCATTCGGCTGCGAGGCGCTGCCGCGCGCGACGGCCGCGGCCGGCGCCGCGCTGCGCTACCTGCGCGAGACCCAGAAGCGCGACCTGACGCACGTGACGACACTCGTCACTCGCACCGGCCACGACGTGCTGGCGATCGACGCGCTCACCCGCCGCAACCTCGAGCTCGTCGAGAGCCTGGGCGACGGCGGCCGCGGCGGCACGCTCATCGACGTGCTCGACCACACGAAGACCGCGATGGGAGGCCGGGCGCTGCGCGAGTGGATGCTGCGCCCGCTCGTGGAGCTCGAGCGCATCCAGGACCGCCTCGACGCGGTGGAGGAGCTGGCGTTCCGCGCGCTCGAACGCGGCGCGCTGCGCGAAGCCCTCGCCCGCGTCCAGGACCTCGACCGCATCCTGGGCCGCGTGACGCTGGGGACCGCCGGGCCGCGCGACCTGATCGCGCTCGCCGCCTCGCTGCGCGCGCTTCCCGCGGCCAAAGGCGCGCTCGCGGAGTGCCTGGCGCCGCTCGTCCGCCTCCGGCTGAAGGAGCTCGATCCGCCGCTGGACCTGGCCGAGGACGTCGAGCGCACGCTGGCGCCGGAGCCGCCGACGCTGCTGCGCGAGGGCGGCTTCGTGCGCGACGGCGTCGACCCCGAGCTCGACGAGCTGCGCGCCACGAGCCGCGGCGGGCGCGAGACGATCGCGGCGATCGAGGAGCGCGAGCGCGCCCGCACCGGGATCGCCTCGCTCAAGGTGCGCTTCAACCGCGTGTTCGGCTACTACATCGAGGTGAGCCGCTCGAACCTGGGGCTGGTGCCGCCCGACTACGTGCGCAAGCAGACCGTCGCGGGCGGCGAGCGCTTCATCACGCCCGAGCTGAAACAGCACGAGGACCGCGTGCTGCGCGCTGACGAGCTGATCCTGGAGCGCGAGCTCGCGCTCTTCGAGGCGCTCCGCGCGCGCGTCGCCGCGGCCGCCCGCCGCGTGCAGCAGACCTCGCGCGCCGCCGCCGTGCTCGACGTGCTCGCCTCGCTCGCCGAGGCGGCGACGCGCTTCGACTACGTGAAGCCGCGGCTGTCACGCGGGGACGAGCTCGTCTACGTCGACGGCCGCCACCCGATCATGGAGCGCGTCCTGCGCGAGCCGTTCGTCGCCAACGACCTCGCGCTGGGCGACGGCGCGCCGCGCCTCTTCGTGCTCACGGGCCCGAACATGGGCGGCAAGTCGACCTACCTGCGCCAGACGGCACTCGTGGTGCTGATGGCGCAGATGGGCAGCTTCGTGCCGGCGCGCGAGGCCAAGCTCGGCCTGGTCGACCGTATTTTCACGCGCGTGGGCGCGAGCGATCAGATCCTGCGCGGCCAGTCCACCTTCATGGTCGAGATGCAGGAGACCGCCCACATCCTGCGCCACGCGAGCGCGCGCAGCCTGGTGCTGCTCGACGAGATCGGCCGCGGCACGGCCACGTTCGACGGGCTCTCGATCGCGTGGGCGGTGGCCGAGCACCTGGCGCGCAGCGAGGCGTCCCCGAAGACGATCTTCGCCACGCACTACCACGAGCTGGTCGACCTCGCGGCCGACATCCCCGGCGTCGGCAACCTGCACGTCTCGGCGCGCGAGTGGCAGGACAGCGTCGTCTTCCTGCGCAAGATCGAGCCGGGCGGCTCGGATCGCTCGTTCGGGATCCAGGTCGCGCGCCTCGCGGGCCTGCCCGCCGGCGTGGTGGTGCGCGCGCAGGAGATCCTCGGCAACCTGGAGCGCACCGAGTTCGACCGCGAGGGCCGGCCGCGGCTCGCCCACTCCGACGGCGCGCCTTCGCCCGCGGCGCGCCAGCTCGCGCTCTTCACCGGACAGGACGAGGCCGTGCTCGACGAGCTGCGCCGCGCCGATCCCGACCAGCTCACGCCGCTGCAGGCGCTCGCCCTGCTGTCGGAGCTGCGGAAGCGGCTGTCGTAGGTCGAGGGCTTGGGGCCGTGCTCGTGGCTCTTCAAGTACGGCTCTTGAAGGTGGGAGGAAAGGCTTGCGTTCCTGTTCTGGGGGGACTTCGTCCCCCCAGGCCCCCCTGTTCGGCCTGTTGATTCGGGCTAAAATTGCCCGATGCCGCTGCGTAGGGATCCGCTGCACGAGCTCTTGGACCTGCAGGAGCGCATGAACCGGCTCTTCGACCAGACCCTGACGCGCGAGCGGCTCGAGGAGCCCGCGATGCTCCACGGCACCTGGGCACCGCTCGCCGACGTCGTCGAGACGCCCGAGGCGTACCTCGTCGAGGTCGAGCTTCCCGGGCTCTGCCGCGACGACGTGACGATCCAGGCCCAGGGCGACGAGCTCGTCGTGCGCGGCGAGCGGCGGCCGGCGACGACCGGCAGCCCCGTCTTCCACCGCCTGGAGCGCCGCTACGGACCCTTCGCGCGCGGTTTCCGCTTTCCCGAGGAGGTGGATCCCGACGCCATCAAGGCCGACTTCAGCGACGGCCTGCTGAGGCTCGAGGTGCCCAAGGTGCGCGCGCGCGTGACGACGCGCATCCGCATCGACCGCGCGGACTGACGCGGCAGACGTAGCGCCCGCGACGGACAGCCGCCACTCGCGCTAGTCGAACGCCTTCTCGAAGCCGGGCTGCAGCACGAGCTCGCGGCCCTCGACCTTGATCAGGCTCTGGCGCTCCAGGTCCTTCAGCATGCGCGTCACCGTCTCGCGCGTGGTGCCGATGCGGTTGGCGATCTCCTGGTGCGTGGCGCGGCGGAAGGCGATGCGCCCGTCCTTGAGCCGGCGGCCCTCCTCGCGCGCCATGTCGAGGATCACGCGCGCGACGCGACCGTAGACGTCGAGCAGGGCGAGCGTCGAGATCTGGTGGTTCGCCTTGCGCAGCCGAGCGGTGAGCACCTTGATGAGCGCGAGCGAGATCGACTGGTTGTCGCCGATAACGCCCTGGAAGTCGGTCCGGTGCAGGGACAAAAGCTCGCTCTCCTCGACGGCGATCGCGGTCGCCGAGCGCGGCTCGTTGTCGAGCAGCGCCATCTCGCCGAAGAAGTCGCCCGGCCCGAGCATGCTCAGGATGATCTCGCGGCCGTCGTCGCCCAGGATCGTGACCTTGATGCGGCCGGCCACGATCGTGAAGAAGAAGTCGCCTTCCTCGTTCTCGAAGAAGACCACGGTGTCCTTGGGATAGGTACGGCGCGCCGTCAGCCGTGCCAGGCTCGCGACGTCGGCGTCGGAAAGCTCGGAGAAGAGCGGCACACTGCGGAGCAGCTCCTTCTCGTCCATTGCTCCTCCCTCGGCCGGGATGGTACCGCATTTCGGCCGGGCCGCCCGGCGCGGCGGCCGCTAGGAGCCCGAGAGACGGGCCACGGCGTCCACGACGTCGATCGTCTCGCGCCCGCTCACGGGGCGCCACGGCTCGAAGGCGCCGTCGGCGCTCAGGCCCATGAGCCCCGCGGCCAGCACGCGCTCGACCACGTCCCAGTCGAGGTGCGAGCGCGACATGTCGGCCGGCGCCGGCGCCGCGCCGGCCGGCCAGTGCAGGAGGTCGAGCGTGCGAGCGGCGGAGCGCGCGAGGTCCACGCGGCGCACGATAGCCCCCGGCTGGAAGGTGTGGTTCGGATACAGGTCCATGAGCCCGAGCGCGAGCACGCGGGCGATCTGGTCGCGCGCCCACGAGCCCGAGATGTCGACCGCCACGCGAGGCTCGCCCGCGCCGGCCCGCCGCAGCAGCGGCACGCGCACCGCGATGAGCGCCGCGAGGTCGGCCCGCGACACGCGCGCCGCCTCCGGAATCGCCTGGTACTCCTGCGGCATCGCCATCGCCTCGGCGCCCTCGCGCGCGCGGCGCTGGCCGGCCCGCGCCTCCTCGTCGCCCGGCCCGTGCGCGAGCAGCCGCGTGTAGACGTCGAGCGCGCGTGCGTACTCCTTCTCCTGCTCGAGCAGGCCGCCGAGCTGCAGCAGCGTCTGCCGCTCGCCCGAGGCGTCGGCCTCGAGCAGCTCGATCGCGGCCGCTCGCTCGCCGCGCGAGGCGAGCAGCTCCGAGAGCGCCAGCCGCACGCCGGTCACCTCCGGCGCGACGTCGAGCGCGCGCCGGTACGCGACCACCGCCGCGTCCTCGTCCTTGCGCTCGAGTGCCGCCTGCGCCTCCAGCATCCGCCGCTCGGTCACCTGGAGCTTCAGCGAGGCGAGGCGCTTGCGGACGACCGCGTCGTCCGGCGCGGCGACGGCCGCGCGCTTGTAGAGGGCGATCGCCCCTTCGGTGTCGCCGTTGCGCACGGCCGTCGAGCCCATCCCGACGAGCGCCGGCACGTCCTCGGGCCGCTTCGAGAGCACGTCGAGGAAGGCGCCCTGGGCGCGCGCGGTCTCGCCGGTCCGCAGGCGCGCGTAGCCGAGGCCGGTCTTCGCCGCCAGGCTCCCCGGGTGCCGTTGCAGCAGCTTCTCGTAGCGGGCGACGGCGTGTTTCGTGTCGCCCGCCAGCACGTCGCGCCACGCGGCCTCGAGCGCCGCGGTCTCGTTCGCGGGCAGCTCGCCGGGGAGCGGGGCCGCGTACACGAAATCCTGGCCCTCGGGCAGCTTCGGAGCCACGTGCGTCGCGCAGGCGGCGAGCGCCGCGAGTCCGGCGCACGCGGCGAGGCGCGCGGCCGCGCGCGTCACGCCGGAGGCTCCCGATAGCGCTCGAGCGCTCGCTCCGGCAGCTCCGCCTCGAGCGTCACCTGCCCGTCCTCGACCTCGTGGGAGAGCACGCGGCCCGCCGCGTAGACGCGCGCGATGCCGCGGCGGTCGCCCGCGGCGAAGCGCAGCGTGACGCGCCGCGGCTGCAGCTCGAGCCGGCTCGCCGCGCGCTCCAGCAGCTCGTCGAGGCCCTGGCCCGTGAGGGCCGAGACCGCAACCGCGCCCGCCCGCGACTCGGCGAGTGCGCGCAGGCGCTCCGGGTCGGCGCGGTCCGCCTTGTTGAGCACCAGCAGCGACGGCCGTTCGCCGGCGCCGATCTCCACGAGCACGGCCTCGACCGCGGCCTCGCGCTCGTCGACTCCCTCGGATGCCGCGTCGACGACGTGCAGCAGCAGGTCGGCCTCGGTCACCTCCTCGAGCGTCGCGCGGAACGCGGCCACCAGCGAGTGCGGCAGCTTGCGCACGAAGCCGACGGTGTCGACCAGCAGCAGCTCGCGGCCCGGCCCGAGCCGCACCTTGCGCACGAGCGGGTCGAGCGTCATGAAGAGCTGCTCGGAGACGGGCGCGCCGCCGCGCGTGAGCGCGTTGAACAGCGTCGACTTGCCGGCGTTGGTGTAGCCGACGAGCGCGACCACGGGCGCCTCGCGCCGCGCGCGCGCCTCGCGCCGCGTCAGCCGCTCGCGCCGCACGTGCTCGATCTCGCGCCGCACCGACTGGATCCGCTGCCGGATCCGCCGGCGGTCGGTCTCGAGCTTGGTCTCGCCGGGTCCGCGCGTCCCGATGCCGCCGCCCAGCCGGGACAAGAGCACGCCGCGGCCCGCGAGCCGCGGCAGCAGGTAGTCAAGCTGCGCCAGCTCCACCTGCAGCCGGCCCTCCCGTGTGCGCGCCCGCCGCGCGAAGATGTCCAGGATCAGCTGCGTGCGGTCGAGCGTCTTGCGCTCGATCTCCTGCTCGAGGTTGCGCTGCTGCGCGGGCGACAGCTCCTCGTCGAACAGCACCAGCTCGGCCCGCTCTTCGGCGCAGCGCGCCTTGACCTCGGCCACCTTGCCGCGGCCGATGAGCGTCGCGGCGTCGCGCCGCGGGCGCTCCTGCAGCTCCCGACCCACCACGCGCGCGCCGGCGCTCGCGGCGAGCTCCGCCAGCTCGTCGAGCGAGGCCTCGCTGCGCGCGCGGTCGCGCGAGCCCTGCGCCAGGCCGACGAGGAGCGCGCGCTCCCCCGTACGGGCCTTGCCGCGCGAAGCGATGCCCGCTGGCAACCGCGCGCCGCTCAGGCCCGCGTCACGGGGCCGAGCTCGCTCACGCGCGTGATGCGGGCCTTGGCGACCAGGTGGTGGCGCTCGCCGTCGCGCACGTTCAGGAACGCACCCGGGCGGTTCAGCAGGTCGAGCACGCGCGCGTGCCCGGCTGGCATGTCGACGAGCAGCTCGCCCGTGAGCCGGAGCGTGCCGCACTCGACGTTCACGCGCCGCAGCGGGGCGCCGGCCTCCTGCTGCGTGAGGTCGCGGTCGGCCGCGGCCGCCACCGTCAGCACGACGATCCCCTGCTTGTTGAGGATCACCGGGCTGCCCTCGCCGTCGGGCAGGAAGGGAAAGAAGGGCGTCGGGTCGTTCAGCCACTCCTCGGCCCGCATCGCCCCGGCGTGCGAGGCGGCGCTCGACGGCAGGAACACACGGCCGCGGAGCACGCGCCCGTCGGCGCCCAGCACCTCGGCCGCCCGCAGCAGGCGCGGAACCTGGAACTCGCGCGCCGCCCCGGGCCTCACGCCGCCGCTCTCGTCCGTCGCCATCCGCGCCCGCTCCCGAGCGATTATCCGGTGCCCGCCCGCCCGTGCGCAACGCGCCCCGCCCAGGCGACCTGGTGCGCGAGCCCGCGCAGCAGCAGCACCTCGCGCGGCGTCGGGCGCGCGCGCGTGACGAGCCCGCGCAGCTCCGCCAGGATGCGGTCGGGGTTCTGCGCGTCGAGGTAGCCGACCTCGACGAGCGCCTCGCCGAGCTCGCTCACGGCCTGCTCGACGTCTCCGGCGCTCGCCCGCGGCTCCTGCGGCCGGGCCGCGACGGTTCCCGCGGCGCGGAGCCAGCCGAGGCGCAGCTCGTACGCCACGAGCAGCACCGCCTGAGCGAGGTTCAGCGAGGGTTGGGCCGCGTCCGTCGGGATGCGCACGAGGCGGTGGCAGAGAGCGCGCTCCGCGACCGAGAGCCCGGTCGACTCGGGCCCGAACACGACACTCAGCGTTCCCTCCCCTGCGAGTTCCCCCGCGCCCTCGGAGAGCTGGCGCGGGGTCCAGGCACCCGGCTGCTCGAGCGCCGTCGTGCCGACGACAGCGTGGCTCGCGGCGACGGCGTCGAGCAGCCGCGAGGCGCGGCGCGCGCCGTCGAGCACGTCCCAGGCGCCGTAGGCGAGGGCGCGGTTTGCCGGCTCCTCGAGCCCCGGCCTCGCGTCCACCAGCCACAGCGACCGCAGCCCCATGTTCTTCAGCGCCCGGCACGCCGCGGCGACGTTCTGCGGCCGGCTCGGGCGCACGAGCACGATCTCCACTCTCGAGGGGTCCACGCTCCGCGAGTCTATAATGACCGCCGATGGGCCCCCGCGGCACGCGGTCTTCCGGGTGACGCTCATTCGACCGCTGCCGGCCCGGCTCGCACGCCTGCTCTCGGCGCTCGTCGTCCTCGCCTGGCTGCTCCAGATGGGCGTGCTGCTGAAGCGCGCGTTCGCCGCTACTCCGCTCGCGCTCGCCGCCGACCTCGCGAGCTACTCGGGGCAGGCTCAGTGGCGCGGCATCTACTACCGCGGCGACAAGATCGGCTTCTCGGTGGGCCAGACCACGGCCACCGAGGACGGCTACGAGATCCGCGAGGACGCGCGGCTCTCGATGACGCTCGTCGGCGCGACGACCGCCGTGCGCATGACGAGCCGCGCCGTCGTCGACCGCGCCTTCGCGCTGCGGCGCTTTACGTTCTCGCTCGACCCGGGGACCGGGCCCACCACGATCGAGGGGATCCTGAAGGGCCGGCACCTCGAGCTCGCGATCCGCAGCCCCTCCGGCGTGCGCCACGAGACGCGCGACCTCGTCGAGCCGCCTGCGCTCGCCCTCAACCTGCCGCGCACCCTCGCGGCGCGCGGCCTCGAGCCGGGCAAGACGATGGTGGTCTCGGTGTTCGACCCGCTCACCCAGCGCAACGAAGCGATGACGGTCGAGGTGCAGGCGCGCGAGCTGGTGCGCGCGGCCGGACGCCCCGTGCCGGCGTTCCGGATCGAGAGCCGCTTCGCCGGCCTGGCCACGCGCTCCTGGATCACCGACACCGGCGAATCGGTCAAGGAGGAGAGCCCGATGGGCCTCCTGGTGCTGCGCGAGACGCAGGACCAGGCGCAGGCGCTCGCCGTTCCAGGCGCGGTGCAGTCGGACCTGCTCGAGGCCGCGGCGCTCGTGCCCTCCCACGCGCAGCGGATCGACGACCCGCGCACGGTCGCACGGCTGCGCGTCCGCATCGACGGCATCGCGGGGCTGGACCCGGCCGACCTCGAAGGCGGCGGCCAGACCGCGGCCGGCGGCACGATCGAGGTGCGCGACGCGCGCGACCTCGGGCCCGAGCCCACCCCGGCCGGCCTCGACGCCTACCTCCGCGCGGAGCCGTTCCTGGAAAGCGACGCGCCCGAGATCCGGGCCGAGGCCGAGAAGGCCGCGGCGGGGGCCGAGACGCCCCGTCTGCGCGCCGAGCGCCTCACGCGCCACGTTCACGCCATCGTGGAGAAGCGCCCGACCGTGAGCCTGCCCTCGGCCCGCGAGGTGCTGCGGACGCGCGTCGGGGACTGCAACGAGCACACGGCCCTCTACGTGGCGATGGCGCGCGCGCTCGGCCTGCCCGCGCGGATCGCCGTCGGCCTCGTGTACCTGCGCGGCGCCTTCTACTACCACGCGTGGCCCGAGGTGTTCGTGGCCGAGGCGCCTGGGCGGGGGGTGTGGCTGCCGGTCGACCCGACGCTCAACCAGTTCCCCGCCGACGCCACCCACGTGCGGCTCGCCCGCGGCGGCCTCGACCGGCAGGCCGCGATCGTCGGCCTGATCGGCAAGGCGAAGCTCGAGATCCTCGGCGTCGATCTCCGTCCCGGCGCCGTGCCGGTGCTGGTGGGGCGCGACACCACCGACCTCGCGCCGCTCGAACTGCCGCTGCCGCGCCGCGAGCCGAGCGCGCGCGGCTGCTGGTCGCAGCCGCCGCGGAGGGCGCCGTGATCGCGGTCGAGTCCCTCGTCAAGACGTTCGGCGCGTTCCGCGCGGTGGACGGCGTGAGCCTCGAGGTCGCGCCCGGCCAGATCCACGGCTTCCTCGGCCCGAACGGCGCCGGCAAGACCACCACGATCCGCATGATCGCCGGGCTGCTCAAGCCCACGTCGGGCCGCATCACGATCGCCGGCCACGACCTCGCGCGCGCGCCCGAGGCGGCCAAGCGGGCACTCGGCTTCATCCCCGACCGTCCCTTCCTCTACGAGAAGCTGACCGCCGCCGAGTTCCTGCGTTTCCACGGCGGCCTCTACGGCCTCGAGGGAGCGGCGCTCGAGGCGCGCGCGCGCGAGCTGCTCGGGCTCTTCGAGCTCGCCTCCTGGGCACACGAGCTCGTCGAGAGCTTCTCCCACGGCATGAAGCAGCGGCTCGTGATGTGCGCGGCCTTCCTGCACCGGCCGCAGGCGGTGCTGGTCGACGAGCCGATGGTGGGGCTCGACCCGCGCGGCGCACGGCTGATCAAGGACGTCTTCCGCGCGATGAGCAAGAACGGCGTCGCGATCCTCATGAGCACGCACACGCTCGAGGTCGCGGAGCAGATGTGCGACCGCATCAGCATCATCCAGGGCGGCCGCATCATCGCGCGCGGCAGCGTCGCCGAGCTGCAGGCGCTCGCGGGCGCGGAGCACGCCGAGCTCACGCCGGTGTTCCTCAAGCTCACGGGCGGCGGCGCTCTCCAGGAGATCGAGCTGTGACGGCGGCCTTTCCGTACCTGCTGCAGCCGCTCTTCTGGAGCGCGCGCAACCGCGTGCAGCGCCGCGAGCGCGGCGACGGGCTGCGCGCGCTGCTCTTCGGCGGCATCGCGCTCGTCGTCGCCGCCACGCTCTTCGCCATGGCGTTCTGGCTCACCTGGCAGCTGCTCGACTACGAGGAGCTCGGCGACTACCTCGTCCGGCTCGCCCTCGGCTGGCTGTTCCTGACATTCCTCTCCTTCGTGGCCTTCAGCGCGCTCGTGACCGCGCTCACGACCTTCTTCCTGTCCGAGGACCTGCGGCTGCTGCTGCCCGCCCCGGTGCCTCCGGCGCGGCTCTTCTACTCGCGCTTCGCGCGCGCGGCTTCCCAGGCCGGCTGGATGGTGGTGGCCTTCGTGCTTCCCGTGCTGCTCGGCCTCGGGCTCGCGCGCTGCGCGCCGCTCGCGTACTACGCGACCGCCGTCCTGATCGTTGCGCCGTTCGTCGTGATCCCGGCGGCGCTCGGGGCGCTCGTCACGCTCGGCCTCGTGAGCGTCTTCCCCGCGCGGCGCGCGCGCGACGTGCTGACGCTGATGGGCCTGCTGTTCGCGGTCGCGCTGGTCCTGCTGCTGCGCTTCCTGCGGCCGGAGCGGCTGCTGAGCGTGCAGTCGCTGCCGGACGTGACGGCCTTCTTCGCGACGCTGCAGTCCCCGCTGACCTCGCTCTTGCCCTCCTTCTGGGCGGGCGAGAGCCTGTTCGCGGCGCTGCGCGGAGAGACCGACTGGGTCCACCTGGGCGCGCTCTGGACGAGCGCCGGCGCGCTCACGGTGCTGACCCGGGCCGCCTTCGGCCGCTGGCACTTCGCCGCCTGGAGCAAGGCGCAGGAGGCCCGCAAGGCCCGCTTCACCCGGCTCGGCTTCCTGGAGCCGCTGCTGCGGCTGCTGCCGCTCGCGCCCGCGCGGCGCGCGCTCCTCGTCAAGGACCTGAAGGTCTTCCTGCGCGACACCACGCAGTGGTCGCAGCTGCTGCTGCTGCTCGCGCTCGCGCTCGTGTACGTCTACAACTTCCGCATCCTCGACCTCGACCGCATCCCGTACATGAGCCGGCTCGTGAAGAACGCCTACGCGTTCGTCAACCTCGGGATGGCTGCGTTCGTGACCGCGGCCGTCGCCGTGCGCTTCGTCTTCCCCGCCGTCTCGGCCGAGGGTGCCGCCTTCTGGATCGTCAGGACCTCGCCCGTCTCGCTCGGCGCGTTCCTGTGGTCGAAGCTCTGGACGGGGCTCGCCCCGATCCTGCTGCTGGCCGAGGCGCTCACGATCGCCTCGAACCAGCTGCTCGGCGTCTCGGGCTCGCTCGGGCTCCTGTGCGCGGTCGCGATCGGCTGCATGACGCTCGCGCTGGTCGGGCTCGCCTGCGGCATGGGCGCCGAGCACCCGCGCTTCAACGCCGAGAACCCGACCCAGATCGCCGGCTCCTACGGCGGCGTCGCCTTCATGATGCTGGCCGTGCTCTACATCCTCGCGACGGTCGGCCTGCTCGCGTGGCCGGTCTCGATCTACCTCTGGTACGACTACCGCGGCCTCGCCGTGCCCGGCCGCACGACGCTCGGGATCGCGGCGTCGCTGGCCGCGGCAGTCGCTCTGAGCGCCGCCTGCTTCACGACCGGCATGCGCCGCGGCGTGCGCGCGCTCGAGGCGCTCGGCTGACGTCAGCGGCGTTCCGCGCAAGGTTCGTGGTCGTGCCGAGGCGGAACGCCGCTTTCTGGCGATTTCGTCAGCTGGTAGGATGGATGTTTGCATGAAACGTAATCCCACCCGCTCTGTCCGCGTTGGCTCCGTATTCCTCGGGTGCTCCCATCCCGTCGCCGTCCAGAGCATGTGCGCGACGCGCACCCAGGACGTCGACGCCACGGTCGAGCAGGCCGAGGCGATCCGACGGGCGGGCGGCACGCTGGTGCGGGTCGCCGTCGACAGCCCGAAGGACGTCGAGGCGCTCGCCTTGGTGCGGCGCCAGACCTCCGCGAACCTGGTCGTCGACCTGCAGGAGAACTACCGCCTCGCGGCGAGCGTCGCGCCGCACGTCGACAAGCTGCGCTACAACCCCGGCCACCTCCACCACCACGAGAAGCAGAAGCCGGTGCGCGAGAAGGTGCGCTTCCTGGTCGGACGTCGCCCGCGCGCACGACCTCGCGCTCCGCATCGGCGTCAACTGCGGCAGCGTCGACCCCGAGATGAAGGCCCGCTTCCCCGAGGACGACGTGCAGGCGATGGTCGAGTCGGCGCTCGAGCACTGCGCGCATGGTCGACGAGCTGGGCTTCACGCGCTACGTCGTGAGCCTCAAGGACTCGCGACCCGCGCAAGGTGATCGACGCCAACCGGCGCTTCGCCGAGGCGCGGCCCGACGTGCCGCTGCACCTCGGCGTGACCGAGGCTGGCATGCCGCCCGAGGGCGTGATCAAGACGCGCGTCGCCTTCGAGCAGCTGCTCTCGCGCGGCATCGGCGACACGCTGCGCGTGAGCCTCACGCTGCCGAACCCGCGACAAGCACGAGGAGATCGGCGTCGGCCGCAAGATCCTCGAGGACGTCGCCGCCGGGCGCTTCCGCTCGGTGCCGCGTGTTCGACGACGACAGCTCAACATCATCTCGTGCCCTTCCTGCTCGCGCGTCGAGAACGAGCGCTTCGTCGAGCTCGCCGAGAAGGTGAAGGAGATGACCGCGTACGCCGAGCGCCACGCGCTCACGATCGCGGTGATGGGCTGCCGCGTGAACGGCCCGGGCGAGACCGACGACGCCGACCTCGGGCTCTGGTGCGGCCCGACCCACGTCAACCTCAAGAAGAAGACCGAGACGGTGGGCGCGTACACCTACGACGAGATCCTGCCCCGCCTCAGGGCCGAGCTCGACCGCCTGATCGAAGCGAAGGCCGCGACGGCCGCCGTTCGCTAGCCTCGCCGGCGACCGCCGCGGCTATACTTCGCCGCGCCAGGAGGTTCCGACCATGTTGCGTCGCCGGCAGCTGTTGAAGGCGTCGAGTCTCGGTGCGCTCGGCAGCGCGTTCCTCGCCCGCGTCGACAAGGTGGCGGCCGCGCAGCCGCCTTCGTTGCGCAGCCTGCTCGCGGAGCAGGCGAAGGCGGGCACGTCCATCAAGCTGCTGCTGGGACCGGCGCCCGGCGAGGAGGGGCCGCCCGAGCCGGCGAAAGCCGACCGCCTGGCGGTCGAATGGAACAAGGCGGCCGTCGGCCGCTTCAAGGAGTTGCTGCAGAAGCAGGACATCCAGGCCTTCCTGCTCCGGGATCAGCTCAACATCATGTATCTCACCGGCTACTGGCACACGCACACGGAGCGACCACAAGCCGTGTTCATGAACAAGGACGACGCCGACCCCTGGTACCTCTATCCCGGCCTCGACCGCGACCTCGTGACCAGCTGGTGGTTCGGTGGCGGGCGGATGTACTTCGACATGGAGCACGGCGAGGACGCCTTCCCGCACGAGGGCAAGGTGCAGATGGGCGAGAAGGTGGATCTGTTTCGCTTCCTGCTCGAGGGCATCAAGCAGAAGGGCGTCCAGGGCACGCGGATCGGAGTCGACGGCGAGCTCTATCCGTCGCAGCTCGAGAAGGCCAGGGGCATCCTGCGCGGCGTGGAGTTCGTGGATGTCTCCGAGAGCCTGATGAAGATGCGCGAGGTCAAGACGCCGGAGGAGCTCGCGCTCTGGCGCCGCGCCTACCTGTACATGGACCGGGCGCACGCGTTCGCGCGCGACTACATCCTGACGCACGGCACCGACGTGACGGACTACGAGGTCGGGGTGGCTGCCACCTGCTGGATCAACGACAGCCTCTACTCGGATCTCGACCTGGCCGGGGGCAAGGCCCATCACGGTGTCGCGTCCTCGGTGGACATCGAGGTGCGCGCCGGGACGGTGACCGGCTACCCGCACCCGAACCAGCCCTGGTTCAACCGGATCGGGAAGAACATGGCGCTGCAGATCTCCGGGGGCTGCTCGATCGGCGGCTACGGCGGCGAGAACTACCGCGCCTTCATCCTGGCCGACGCCTCGTGCAGCTACGACGCCCACATGCGCAAGCTCTGGGAGGTGAGCCAGAAGACCTGCGACATGCAGCGCGACTTGTCGAGCGAAGGCGTCACCTGCTCCTCGGTGGCGTACGCGATCCACAAGTACCAGGTGGCCGAGGGGGTCGCGAAGTACATCTATCACCGGCCCGGACACGGCGAAGGGGTCGAGGGCCATCAGGCCCCGTACATCGCGCTCGGCGACCACACGATGCTGCGCCAGGGGATGTGCTTCTCCGAGGAGCCCGGCCTCTACGACTCGGAGAAGGGCTGCGGCTTCAACTGGAGCGACACGATCGTGGTGGGTCGCAAGAGCGGCTGGCGCATGAGCCGCGTGCCCTACACGAAGGAGTGGTGCTGGATCCGCCTCTGACTACTTCGCGTGGCTCTCCGCGCCCACGAAGTGGAGCGAGAACCGCTTCTCCGCGCCCGTTCCGGCGGCAGACCGCGTCGTGGCCCCGGCGCACGGCGACACGGAGTCGCGGACGATGCCGTCGTCGAAGGACCCGGCGCTCCCGCGACGCGCGGGCTGCGGCGCGAGCATCCCGGCGTCGATCGCCTCCGGTGCGTGGACGATGCGCAGGGTGCAGGTCACTCCATCCCGGGACCGGTCTCGAACCGCGCCGATCGGCGCCGCGGGGCTGCGCCTCGCCGACGCCGCCGTGCCAGGCCCGGAAGTGGCCAGCCCCGCCGCCAGGACGATGAGGGCCGTGAGCGTCATGACGTTCCTCCTGCCTCGATCTGCGCGAGGTGCTTCTTCATGTGGGCCACGTAGTCCTGCATGACGAACGCGAGCGTCTCGGGCTCGTCGTCGCCGATCGTGCACGGCGTCTCGAGCTTCGCTTTCGGCACGCGCTCGATCACGGCCGCCAGCTGGCCGTTCGCGGCGACCCACAGCCGGACGAGCTCGCTCCACGGCCGCTCGCGGTAGCCGTTGACCCTGACCCACGCCTCCTGCTCGTAGCCCGGCCCCGTGTACTCGCTCACGAGCTGGGCGCGCACGAAGCGCTGGTGGTTGTTGAAGGCGGAGTCGATCAGGTGGCCGAGGATCTCCTTCCTCACCCACTTGCCCTCGCCGCGCGAGCGCAGCGCGTCCTCGTCCGACCAGCCTGCGAAGACCCGCGCCGCGCGCTCCACCTCGGAGCGGACGGCCGCAGCCACCTCTTTCATCGCGGAGCTCCTCGCAGCAGCCTACCGCTCGGCACGCGCAGCGTAAAGACGCCGCGCGGGCGGCGCGTACAAGGAATTGGCGGCGTCAGCGCGGACGCGCGGGGTGCCCGCCGGCCGACTCGAGGTCGGCCTCGACCATCAGCCGCGCGAGCTCCTTGAACGTCACCTTCGGGGCCCAGCCGAGCTCGCGGCGCGCGCGGCTCGCGTCGCCCAGCAGCAGGTCCACCTCGGCGGGACGGAAGTACTTCGGATCGACCTTCACGAAGTCCTTCCAGTCGAGCCCGACGCAGCCGAACGCCTCCTCGCAGAACTCGCGCACCGAGTGCGTCTCGCCGGTGGCGATCACGTAGTCGGAGGGTCGCTCCTGCTGCAGCATCCGCCACATCGCCTCGACGTAGTCCTTGGCGTAGCCCCAGTCGCGCTTGGCGTCCAGGTTGCCGAGCCGCAGCTCCTTCTCGCGCCCCTGCTTGATCGCCGCCACGCCCATCGTGATCTTGCGCGTCACGAAGTTCTCGCCGCGCCGCGGCGACTCGTGGTTGAACAGGATGCCGTTCGAGACGTGCATCGAGTAGCTCTCGCGGTAGTTCACGGCCAGCCAGTGGCCGTACACCTTCGAGACGCCGTAGGGCGAGCGCGGGTGGAAGGGCGTTTTCTCCGTCTGCGGCGTCTCCTGCACCAGCCCGAACATCTCGGAGCTGCCCGCCTGGTAGACGCGCGCCTTGAGCCCGAGGTCGCGCACGGCGTCGAGCAGCCGCAGCACGCCGAGCGCCGTCACGTCGGTCGTGTACTCGGGCATGTCGAACGAGACCTTGACGTGACTCTGCGCGGCCAGGTTGTAGACCTCGTCCGGCTCGAGCGCCTCGAGCGCGCGCGCCAGGCTGTTCTGGTCGACGAGGTCGCCGTAGTGCAGCACCAGCCGCTCGCGCACGTGGTCGATGCGCCAGGTGTTGAACGAGCTGCTGCGGCGCACGAGGCCGTGCACTTCGTAGCCCTTCTCGAGCAAGAGCTCGGCGAGGTAGCTGCCGTCCTGGCCGGTGATCCCGGTGATGAGCGCCTTCTTCGTCAACCTGGCCCTCCGACCGTGCAGGAAAGGATGTCGCGGTGAAGCCAACGACTCTACCGCGCGGCTCGCGCGGCGGTCAAAGGCGGCGGGCGTGGTGACTGCCGGGGGAAAAGAAAAGGGGGATCGCGCTCCCGACCGGGGCCTCGCCTCGAATGACGCCGCGGAACCGACCAGAGCTCCCTCCAAACCCTGACCGATCCCGAGGCGCCGCTCGACTCGCTGCAGCGTCTCGGCCGGGGAGCGACCCCCGCTTCGACTGCTCCATGTTGCACAGGCCGGGCCAGGGCGGACAATTGCGATCAATTACTGAATTATCAACTAGTTATGTGCCCTGCGTATCCTCGATACACAGTCGCGTTTGCGACCCGGCTGCAACGCTCGATTATCCGAACAGCAACACCTAGCGCGCGCGGCGCGGTTGCGGCCCGATCCCGAGCTGCTTCATCTTGCGGTAGAGGTTCGTGCGCTCGATGCCGAGCTCCTTGGCGGTGTTGCCGAGGTTGCCCCGGTTCGCCGAGAGCCGCTCCAGGATGTACTGGCGCTCGAAACGCGAGCGGGCGACGCGCAGCGGCAGCGGCGCGCCGTCGTCTCCGCTCTGCGGCGCCGTCATGTGCAGCGCCTCCATCACGTCGCGGTGGCCCACGGCGTCGCGCGCCACGATCACGGCCAGCCGCTCCATCAGGTTCCTGAGCTCGCGCACGTTTCCCCGCCAGGGCAGCTGCGTCAGGAACTCGACGGCGCGCGGAGCGAGCCGCTTGGGCTTGAAGCCGTTCTCGACGCTCGCGAGCCTCAGGTAGTGCTCGGCGAGCAGCGGCACGTCCTGGCGGCGGGCGCGCAGCGGCGGCAGCGCGATGTTGACGACGTTCAGCCGGTCGTAGAGGTCGTCGCGGAAGCGCCCCTGCTCGATCTCCTCCAGCAGGTTCTTGCTCGTCGCCGCGAGCACGCGCACGTCGACCGAGCGGCTCTTCGAGCTGCCGACCGGCGTCAGCTCCCCTTCCTGCAGCACGCGCAGCAGCTTGGCCTGCATCACCAGGCTCATGTCGCCGATCTCGTCCAGGAACAGGGTGCCGCCGTCGGCCGTCTCGAAGGTGCCGCGCCGGTCGGAGACGGCGCCCGTGAAGGCGCCCTTCACGTGGCCGAACATCTCGCTCTCGACGAGCTCGGACGGCACCGCTGCGCAGTTCATCTGCACGAAGGGGCGGTCGCGGCGCGCGGACAGCGCGTGGATCGCGCGGGCCACGAGCTCCTTGCCCGTGCCGCGCTCGCCCGAGATCAGCACGCGCGCGCGCGTCGGCGCCACCATGTCCACGAGCTGGTAGACGCGCTGGACCGCGTCGGAGCGCCCGACCATGCCGTAGCGCGCGCCGTCCGCCCCGGTCTCCGCCGGGCCGCCCTCGCGGGCCGGCAGCGGGGCGAGCGCCTTGTCGAGCACCTCGTACAGCCGGTCGCGCGCCACGGGCTTCTCGAGGTACTCGGCGGCGCCGAGCCGCATCGCCTCGACCGCGTCCTCGACCTTGCCGTAGCCGGACACCACCACGACCGGAGTCACCGGCGAGCGCCGCTGCAGCTCGCGCAGCACGTCGAGGCCGGTGCCGTCCGGCAGCTTCATGTCGAGCAGCACCGCCGCCGGGCGCTTGTCGCCGAACGCCTTGAGCCCGTCCCCGACCGAGGCGGCTCCGAGCGTCCGGTAGCCGCGGGCCGCGAGCAGGTCGAGGCAGATCTGGCGCAGCGCGCTGTCGTCGTCGATCACGAGGACGAGCGGGCGCTCGGCGACTCCCATCGTGGCGGCGGATGCTATCATCGTGTTCCATGGAGCGACAAGGCAGGCGCACACGCCAGATCCTGCTCCTCGCGCTCGCGCTCGCGTGGTCGGGGTGCGATTTCCAGAAGGACCCGGACGAGGGACCCTCGGCCCTGCCGTCCTCTCGCTTCGTGACCGTGAAGGTGGAGTACCGCCAGCCCGCCGGCTGCCAGAACTCGGAGGGCACCTGCGACGCGCGGGTCGTGTTCTTCGGCAGCTGGATGAAGCCCCGCGACGCGAGCTACCCGGGCGACCAGGTGCTGCTCGACACGCAGTTCGGGGCGAACTTCTGGTCGGGCTACGTCCAGCACGTGCCCGTCAACTGGCCGCCCAACGACTTCCCGCACTACGTGCGCGTCTACGACCCGCACCTGCGCGACACGCCGTCCGGCGGGGTCACCGCGGCGCGGCTCTCGGTGGGCGGCCAGGCCATCACGGCGCTGGACTCGCCCGGCACGCCGACCGAGAGCGGGCTCATCTACGTCGACGACGACGGCGTCGGGCGCAGCCCGGACTAGAGCGCGCTTATCTCCCTTATCTGCCTCGCACGTCTCGAAGGCGCCCCTCGAGTTCCGCGAGGCGCGCGGCCTGCGGCGAGGCCGGGTCGACGGCGTAGCGGCGCGCGTCCTTGAGCCGCGCCTCGGCCGCCACGTACTGCAGCTCGCGCAGGTGCTCGGCGGCGGCGGCGAGGTGGATGTCGGCCA
The DNA here is from genome assembly GCA_963740655.1 of uncultured Acidobacteriota bacterium. Taxonomy (GTDB): domain Bacteria; phylum Acidobacteriota; class Vicinamibacteria; order Fen-336; family Fen-336; genus DATBSL01. The sequence continues at coordinate 600,981 of CAVUFF010000001.1, read as the reverse complement.
TCTTCAGCTTCGTCTTCGTGTCGTCGGGCTTCCAGATGAGAGCCTGCGCGTACTGCGAGAGCGCCGCCTCGGGCTTGCCGCCCGGGCCCGCCAGGAAGTCGCCGTAGCGCACGAGCAGCGCGGGGTCTTCGCGCCTCCGGCGCACCAGCTCCTGGAAGGCCGCGTCGGCCTCGCCCGGCCGGCCGACGCGGACCGCGAAGGCGATCAGCTGCTCCCCCGCCTGCGTGCCGGCGAGGTCGCTCTGGAGTGCGATCGCGTAGCTGCGCAGCACGCGCTCGACGAGCGGGTCGGCCGGAGGCGCCGCCGCCGCCGCCTTGCCGCGCGGGGCGACGCGCGCCCCGCCGCTCGCCGCAGCGGAGGCCGCGGCGTGCGGCGCGAGCAGCTCGGCGATCGCCAGGTGCGCGTCCGCGAACTCCGGCCGCGCCGCGACGGCGCGCTCGTAGAAGCCGAGCGCGCGCTCCTCCTCGGCCTTCAGCTGCACGGCCTGCGAGACACCGGCCGCTGGAGCGGGCAGCGGCGCGCTTTCGGCCTTGCCCGCCCAGGCGCGCCCCGCCAGGTACGCGGCGTCGGGATCGGCCGCCTCGCCGAGACGGGCGAGCGCCTCGTCGTAGCGGCGACCTTCGACGAGCCCGCGCGCCTCGGCCAGCGGGTCCCGTCCCGCCGCCCCCTCGCCTCCCTGGCGCGCGCACGAAGCGCTCGCCGCCAGCAGCACGAGCACGGCCGCCGCCCGTGCGCGCCCGCGCGTCACGGACGCGGCGCCGGTGCCGGCCCCGCCTTGCGCAGCTTCTCGATCGCCCGGTTCGCGCGGTCGGCCACCTTCGAGTTCGGGTCGGCCAGGAGCGGCGTCAGCTTCGCAGCGGCGTTCACGTCACCCAACGCCGCCAGGAGATCGCACACGGCGCCGCGCACGGTCGGGTCCTTGTCGCTCAGGTACGGATAGAGGTCGGGCGCCAGGCTGGGGCCGAGCTCCAGGATCAGGTCGCGCGCGTGCTGCGCGGAGCTGCCGGTGCCGCCGAGAGCGAGCACCAGCGAGTCGAGGAACGCCCGGTCGCCGAGCCGCACGATGCCGAAGCCGTACGCCATGCGCACGTCGCTGTTCTTCTCGCGCTGGAAGTCGGTCTTGAACGCCGGCATCATCGACGCGTCGGCGATCCGGGCGAGGCCCTCGACGGCGAGGCGGCGCTGGTCGGGGTCGTTCGACAGCAGGAGCTCCTTGTAGAGGTCGGCCTGCGCCGGGTCGCCCGTGCGGCTGAGCGCGGCCAGCACGCGCGTGCCGAGCTCGCGCCGGCGGTGCTGCACGAACATCTCGCGCAGCGCCGGCCCGGCGTCGTAGACGCGCAGCACGCCGATCGACTGCAGCGCGCGGTTGCGCACCGTGGTGTCGCTGTCGGCCAGCAGCGGGATGAGCGAGCGGCCCTCGCTCGCCGTGGCGCACTTTCCGAGCGCGGTGGCGGCCGCGGCGCGCGCGTCCCCCGACGGGTCCTGGAGCGCGTTCACGAGGTCTGGGATCGACGAGCCGCCGCCCAGGATGCCGATCGCGTAGGCGGCGTCGGCGCGGACGTGCGACTTCTCGTCCTTGAGCGCGCCCGAGAGCCCGCGGTACACGGTCGGGTCGACCGCGGTGTAGGGCGGCACCGACGAGCGCTCGTACTCGTCCGAGAAGCTCTCGAGGAAGCGCCCGACGGGCCCGGTGCGGTCGCGCTCCGTGTAGACCTCGACGAGCGCCGAGATCGCCTCGTCGCGGATGTCCGGATCGCCGTCCTGCAGCGACGTCACGAGCGCCGGCACGCCGGACAGGTCGCGCAGCGCCGTGAGCGCCCGCACCACCTCGAGCCGTACCTTCGGCTCGGGGTCGCGCACGAGCGCCGACAGCGGCGCCACCGCCTCGCGCCTGTGGCTCTCGCCGAGCTTGCGCGCCGCCTCCTCGCGCGTGCGGGCCGTGGGCGACTTCAGGTTCGCGACCAGGTCGTCGAAGGCATCCTGGGCCGGCGCGACGCTCGCGCCCAGCACGAGGCCGAGCGCCGCCGCCAGCAAGCCTACCTGTCGCAGGTCTCCCGTCGAGGGTACGGCGAGACGCTCACTTCTCATGATTTGGCGATGATACCAGATGCGCGTCGGGCCCCCGCCGCAGGCCCGCGGGCTCAGGCGGTCGCGCCCTCGACTCGCTCGAGCACCGAGCGCAGGTAGGGCGCCGTGTGTCCGCGGCCGTGCTTGGCGAGCGCCTCGGGCGTCCCCTGGAACACGAGGCCGCCGCCCTCCGCGCCGCCTTCGGGGCCGAGATCGATCACCCAGTCGGCCTGCTTGATGACGTGCAGGTTGTGCTCGATCACGACCAGCGTGGCGCCGCCGTCGAGCAGCCGCTGCAGCGCGTTCAGGAGCTCGGCCACGTCGCCCAGGTGCAGGCCGGTCGTAGGCTCGTCCAGCACGTAGAGCACGCGCGGGCCGGGGCGGCGCAGCAGGTGCGCGGCGAGCTTCACCCGCTGCGCCTCGCCGCCCGACAGCGTGCTCGCCGGCTGACCGAGCCGCAGGTAGCCGAGCCCGATCTGCTCGAGCACCTTGAGCCGGCGCACGACGCGGTGCTGGCCGGCGAAGAGCAGCAGCGCCTCGTGCACGGTGAGGTCGAGCACCTGGTCGATCGAGCGGCCGCGCCAGCGCACCTGCAGCACCGGCGCGCGGTAGCGCCGCCCGCCGCACGACTCGCAGAGCAGCCACGCGTCGGCGAGGAACTGGAGCTCCACGCGCACGCGGCCGTCGCCGGCGCACGCCTCGCAGCGGCCGCCCGGCATGTTGAAGGAGAAGTCGGGCGCGGTGAGGCCCAGGCGGCGCGCCTCGGGGGTCGCGGCGAACAGCTCGCGGATCGGGTCGAACGCCTTCATGTAGGTGACGGGGTTCGAGCGCGGGCTGCGTCCGAGCGGCGACTGGTCGACGATCTCGAGCTCGTCCACGTACTCGGCGCCCTCGACGACGCCCGCCTCGCGCTCGCCCACCCCGCGTCGGCGCCTTAGCCGCGAGCAGAGCACGTCGTGGACCAGCGTCGACTTGCCCGAGCCCGAGACGCCGGTCACGGCGGTGAAGGCCCCGAGCGGGAAGCGCACGTCGAGCGCCTTCAGGTTGTGGAGCGAGGCGCCGCGCACGTTCAGGAACAGCCCGTTGCCGCGCCGGCGCCGGGCGGGGACCGGGATGCGCAGGTCGCCGCGCAGGTACTTGGCCGTGAGGCTGCGGGGCTCACCCGAGAGCGACGCGGTCGGACCCTGGTAGACGACGCGGCCGCCCTGCTCGCCCGCGCCCGGGCCGAGGTCGATCACGTGGTCGGCGGCCTCGACGAGTGCCGTGTCGTGCTCGACCACCACGACCGTGTTGCCCTGGTCGCGCAGCGCCTTGAGGATGCCGATCAGGCGGTCGGTGTCGCGCGGATGCAGGCCGACGGACGGCTCGTCCAGCACGAACAGCGTGCCGACGAGCCCGGTGCCGAGCGCGGCCGCGAGCGCGATCCGCTGCGACTCGCCGCCCGAGAGCGTGGCGGAGGCGCGGTCGAGCCCGAGGTAGTCGAGCCCCACGTCCTCCAGAAAGCCGAGCCGGCGGTCGACCTCCGAAAGCACGCGGCCGGCGACGGCCTTCTCCGCCCCCTCGAGGCGGAGGTCCGCCAGGAAGCGGCGCACGGCCCCGACCGGCAGCGTCGAGACGTCGCGGATCGACCGCCCGGCGAGGCGCACGCGCAGCGCCTCGGGCCGCAGCCGCGCACCGGCGCAGGCCGGGCACTCCTGGTAGCCACGGTAGCGGGCCAGGAACGCGCGCACCTGGACGCGGTACTTGCGCCCCTCGAGCCAGCGGAAGAAGCCCAGCACCCCCGTGAACTCCTCGTCGCCCTCGAGCACGAGGCGCCTGTGGCCCTCGTCGAGGAACGACCACGGCACGTCGAGCGGGATCCCGCGCCGGCGCGCGAAGCGGCGCAGCTGAGCGAGCAGGTTCCGATAGTGCGGCTTGTTCCAGGGCTCGATCGCCCCCTCGGCCAGGCTCTTGTGCTTGTCGGGCACCACGAGGTCGAGGTCGACCTCGATCAGGTTGCCGAAGCCGTGGCAGGTCGGGCACGCCCCGAACGGGTTGTTGAACGAGAACAGGCGCGGCTGCGGCTCGACGAAGCTCCGCGCGCAGCGGCTGCACTCGAAGCGCTCGGAGACGCGCAGCGGCTCGCGCCCGGGCCGCTCGACCACCGCCCGGCCGCCGCCCTCGCGCAGCGCCGTCTCGAGCGACTCGACGAGCCGGCTGCGATCCGCTTCCCGCAGCACCAGGCGGTCGACGAGGACGAGCGCGTCCTCGGCGACGGGGCCCGCGAGGTCGGCCGTCTCGACCGCTTCCCCGCCGACCAGCAGCCGGGTGAAGCCGCGCTTGCGCAAGGCCGAGAGCCCCTCGGGCGAGAACGGGCTCACTCCCTCGGCCGGCGCGGGCGGCTCGAAGCCGACCAGCACGCGCGTGCCCTCGGGCTCGCGCGAGAGCGCCTCGGCGACGCGGGTCGGCGAGTCGCGCCCGACGTCCTCGCCGCAGCCGTCGCACACCACGCGGCCCGCCCGCGCGAAGAGCAGCCTCAGGTGGTCGTGGATCTCGGTCGCCGTCGCCACGGTCGAGCGCGGGCTGCGCGACAGGGTGCGCTGCCGGATCGCGATTGCCGGGCAGATCCCATGCACCTCGTCGACGCGGGGCTTCTCCATGCGCTCCAGGAACTGGCGCGCGTAGGACGACAGGCTCTCGACGTAGCGCCGCTGCCCCTCGGCGTAGAGGGTGTCGAAGGCCAGGCTGCTCTTGCCGGACCCCGAGACCCCCGTGATCACCACCAGCTTGCGGGTGGGGATCGTCACGTCGACGGCCTTCAGGTTGTGGACGCGGACGCCCTGCAGGACGATGTCGGCGGGCATTTAACCTCACATCGTACCATGCCCGTCCGCAGGCGCGCGCCGGTACGAGCGGCGGCTAGCTCTGTGCGGCGCGCCTCACGGGCGGCGCGGCGCCGGGGCCGCCGCGGCGGCGTCGGCCACGCGCTGCTCGCGCGTGCGCTCGGCCACGTAGGTCTTCGGGTCCTTGAGCAGAAGATCCGCGCGCGGCACCAGCTCGAGCGCCTTCTTGATCTGCGGGTCCCAGCTCATGCTGCGGCGCCGGGCGGCGCCCTCGCCGATCGCCTGGCGCAGCACCTCGTCCTCGATCAGGCGCACGACCGCCGGCTTGTTCTCGTCGAGGTCCGCCGGCGTGTAGCGCAGCTTGCGCGTGTCGAGGTAGCCCTTGAACTCCGCCAGCACGGCGTCGTCCGCCTTGAAGTCGCGGGTGACGAAGCGCACCTTGGCCGACGAGGAGCGCGACCGGCTGCCGGTGCCGGCGATGTCCGCCTGGCCGCGGCCTTCCTCGCCCTCGAAGCGGCGCGCGAAGCCGATGAAGGCCTGGCGCCCGATCAGGTACGAGACGAACTTGGTCGGGGTCTCGGGCTCGACGCAGTAGTCGGGCGTGATGCCGTCGCCGCCGAAGACCTTCCGCCCCGAGTCGGTGAGCTTGGCCTCGCCGCCGCCCTGGTCGCACGGCTTCCTGTCCTTGGGCGCGTAGTAGTCCTCGAGCGCGGCGCCGCCGTACTCGCGCTGGATCGAGCGGCCCGAGGGCGTGTAGTAGCGCGCGGTCGTGAGCGCGAGCGCGTAGCCGCGCACGTTCCGCAGCGGCATGATCGTCTGGACCAGGCCCTTGCCGAAGGTTGTCTCGCCGACGATCAGCGCACGGTCGTGGTCCTGCAGCGCGCCTGCCACGATCTCGCTCGCGCTCGCGCTGTGGCGCGAGGTGACGACCACGAGCGGTACGTTCGACCACGGGCTGTCCTGCTCGGTGATGTAGTTCGACTCGTCGCGGCGCGAGCGGCCGCGCGTGAAGACGACGAGCTGGCCCTTCTTCAGGAACAGGTTCGAGACCGCGAACGCCTGGTCGAGCAGCCCGCCCGGGTTGTCGCGGATGTCGAGAATGTAGGCCTTGGCCCCGTCCTTCTTGAGCTCGCGCAGGGCCTTCTCGAGTTCGCGCTCGCAGTCGCCCTCGCCCGGACGGCACGCCGTCGTCTCGTTGAAGTCGGTGAGCCGGATGTAGCCCACCTCCTTGCTGACCATGAACGAGTACGGCACGGAGTGCAGCGGGATCGCGTCGCGGATCACCGTGAACTCGAACGGCTCGTCGTAGCCCTGCCGCACGATCGTGACCTTGACCGGCGTGCCCTTGGGCCCGCGCAGGCGCTTGACCGCGTCGTCGATGCTCATGCCGCGCGCGTCCTCGCCCTCGATCTTGCTGATCACGTCGCCGGCGCGGATCCCCAGCCGGTGAGCCGGCGTGCCCTCGAACGGCGCGACCACGGTGATGTTGCCGTCGACCGACTGCACCGTGATGCCGAGGCCGTAGTACTGGCCCTTCTGCCGCTCCTGCATCGTCTGGTAGTCGCGCTGCTCGAAGAAGTTCGAGTGCGGGTCGAGCGTGCGCAGCAGCTCGCGGATCGAGCTCGATACCAGCCGGTCGCTCGGCACGTCCTCGACGAACTCGTTCTCCACGGTGTTCAGCATCGCCGTGTAGAGATGGAGCTGGTCGTTGAGCCGCCCGCCGCCGGCGAGCGCGCGCTTGCCGAGCACTCCCCCCGCGAGCGTGGACCCGATGACCAAGCCGATGGACACGGCACCGAACCGCGAAAGCTTCATGGAAAGATGATAGCAGTTCGAAGAACCGCCATCGGCCATTCGTTGTCACCACGGACGGCCCCAGACACCAGCCGTTCCGGGGGGCCTGGTGGGTGCGAAGCACCCCCCAGCTCAAAGAAAGCCAGCATCAGCCGAGCCGCTCTCCCCCCTGCGAGGATGGTCATTGGAGAGCAACAGGCACGAAGAACCGATGGCGATCGACGGACAACCGCAATCAAGAGCTGCAAGCAACGACCAGCAAGAGCGTCAGCGAACGACCACCGAACGGAACGACACGACCGGCCTGGACTGAGCAAAGGGGGCGCTCCGCCCCCCCTTGCCCCCCCGGATCAAAACCGAATGTGCACTCCGCCGGTGAAGGTCCAGCCGGAGAGGTCGATGCGGTTCACGAGGCCGGCGCCGTTCGGCGAGAAGTCGCCGTGCATGTCGTGGCCGGACCACTGGTACTTGGCCTCGCCCACCAGCGCGAAGTCGCGGTTGAAGTAGTAGCGGAAGCCCCCGAGCGCGTGCGCCCCGAAGGCCGTGCCATCGTCGACGAAGTGGTCGCTGACGATGTCGAGGCCCGGGCTGAAGAAGTCGATGAAGTCACCGAACTCCTCGTAGTGGTAGAAGACCGCGTCGACGCCGCCCCCGACGAAAGGCGCGAACCGGACGTGCTTGCCCGTCGGGATGAAGCGCAGCGACACGCCGAGCGGCCAGGTCCGCAGCCGCAGCGACTGGTAGATGTTCGTGCCGTCGGGCCGCTCGTAGTCGCGGTAGAAGGTGTCGGCCGTCTTCGAGTAGTAGTCGAAGTGGATCCCTGCCTCGATGTAGTTCGTCACGACGTGGTTGTATTCCGCGCCGCCGTACCAGCCGTCGAAGGCGCCCTTGTTGACGACGTAGAGCTCGCACACGTCCTGGAAGAGCGTGTACTCCGCCGGCACGCTCGACGGCACGCCGCAGTCGCGCTGGCGCGGCAGGAACGCGCCGACTCGCAGGTCGAGGCCCCCCGCGTGCGCCGCGGGCGACGCGGCTACCAGGGCCAGAAGAAGAGTGATGCTCGCCGCAGCTCGTCGCACGGTGTCTCCTTTCGCCCGCTCGTCCAGTCCGGGCCCCTCGACGTGGGGCAATGCAGGATGAATGCCACCCGTGCTTGCCCCAGAAACGCCGTCTTCGGGCGCGTTTAGGAATCGTACCGCCGCCGGCTTGTCCTCCCGAGGGGACGCGAGGCGTCTAACGAAAGCGGAGCGCCTATCAGGAGTTGTGACGAGCCTTCAAAGCGGACCGCACCCAGCCGTAGTCCCGGCAGTCCTCGCACACGCGCAGCAGGGCACAGTCGGTCGGCTCGTGCAGGCGCAGGCCCTCGAGCCGCGTCCGTCCGTCGTCGGCGAGCGGCCAGCGACACCACATGCAGTAATACGTCGCCCGCTTGTCGGAGGACACTCCCCCTGCCGGCGTGAGTCCAGCCGCCGGCGTACCGAAGATGTTCGGGTCCGTCACCGAGGCTCCTTGGTCCGCTCTGCCGAGCGCGCAGCGCTCGTCGTGTCCTTCGGCCGGTAGCACGCGTGGCAGTAGTAGCGATGGAAGCTCAGCCCGAGGCGGCGGATCGCGATCGTGGCCTCGCCCCCGCAGCTCCAGCAGCTCCTGGCAGAGAGCAGCGTCGGCTCCCGCGCAACGACGCGGCGCCGCTTCAAGGCCGAAGCACCGGCGCGGACCTTCTCTGCGCTTCCTCGTTGAGCACGTTTGAATCCTAAGGACACTGCCGTCCGTTACGCGTGATGCGCCTCACCGCTGCGCGCTTCGCGCGTCTCGCGCCGCCGCTCGAGACGTCGCGAGCGGTGACAAACGCACCGAATCTCGAGCACGTCAAAAGACGCGTCGAAACGTCACTCGCCCTGCGTGTCCAACTCTGAACGAAAAGCGTGGCAGCGGATGCCTCGCGGCGAATCACAGCTCCCATCCGCTGTGCCGCCCGACGGTGGTGCTGGCGATCCTCGCCTGCTGGCCCATTGACAGGGGTCGGGCTTGCCGTCTAGGTTCGAAGTGAGCTGGCTCAACGGCCCAGGAGGAGAAGAGTGTGACCCCGAAGCTCACCAAAGGCGAGCGCCTCCGGCTGACCATCGCAGCTCGGACGAAGGGCAGCCACGTTCATGTCTCGCCGACGTGCGTGGTCCGCTTCAGCGGCCCGCTCGCGAACGCCGTGCGTCAGGTCGCCAAGGAGCGGGGGACCACACGCGAACGCGTCATCGCGGCGCTCGTCGCGTCGCAGCTCTCCTAGTCTCGAGGGAGCTTCGCTGCGAGCGCGAGCGTGTCAGGCTGCATCAGCGGTCGACCACGACCTCGCCGCAGGCGCCGTTCTGGGCGCACATCACGTAGCTGCCGCCCCTGGCGGCCAGCAGCCCGTACTGGTTGTCGGGATGATTCTCACAGCCGTTCACTGTCAGGCCCTTGCAGTACTCGAGCGTGTCGCCATTCCTGTACTGCCAGGTCGGGCCGTCGCGCCCAGTGTCCTTGGCCTTGCCGACGCGCCAGTTCTCGCATTCCACGCGGTCCCGGCTGCCTTCCGTGCGCACGGGGCACCAGGCCCGCCCGTCCGTGTAGCCGATGGCAGCGCAGTAGTTCGCGTCCGGGCCCACGATCGGAGTCGAGTCGAGCGTGTGGTAATCGCGTCCTTTCAGGTGGACCTTCGCGTTGAAGTGGTGGATCGGCTCGGGGTACGGTTTCCCGCACCCGCTTCCGGAAGGCGGCCAGTCCGGGTCGGGATCGACGGGAAAGGCAGCCGGCTTGCAGTTCCGAACGTAGGACGTCGGCCCGCGCCTGACCCATTCGCCCCACTGGACGACCACGAAATCCTCCGAGAACTCGTTGGAGCTCTTCACCGAGATCGCCTCGAGCGGGAAGTCATAGTCGGCTTGTGCGCAGAGGCCCGCCGCCCTCAGGTTCGCGAGCAGGGCGTCGATGAAGGCCTTCTGGCTGAGGATGTGGTACTGGCGGGAGCCGCGCGGGTTCTCGTCGGTGAGGTCCAGGATGCCGGTCGGCCGCTTCACGATGAGATCGATCGCGGTGTCTATGGCCGAGAGCAGCTCGGTCGGTGTGCGGCGGGAGCACTCCGTCTTGGCCGAGCCCTTGCCGAACGGGCAGCTCGCGGCCGCAGGCGGCGGCGTCGGAGGCGGCGCGGGTGGGCTGGTCGACGGAGTGGGGGTCGAGGGCGAACGCCCACCCCCGCAGCGAAGCGCCATGGCGACCGCCAGGACGCACAGTCCCACGCGCCACACGGCGGTTCTGGATTGCCGACCCGCGCCTCGAGCCCGAAACCCAAGAAACTCCGGATCGCCAACGTGTCCGCTGCCCGCCACGCTATCCCGCGCCCAGAATCTAGGCACCGGCGGCCATCGCCGCTACCTGGATTTCAGGGAGTTTTGACCACCGGGTGTCAGGGACGATGCGACTACCGAGGAAAGGACCCAGCTGAAGAGTCTGGAGGCGGCGGCCGGAGTCGAACCGGCGAATAGAGGTTTTGCAGACCTCCGCCTTAGCCACTTGGCTACGCCGCCTCAGCAGATGACTATACGGGAGGTGCGCTCCCGTCGGCAACCGCATGGGATTATCGACTGGTGATGGTGCTCCGCGTCGAGCGCGTCCGGGTGCGAGACTTGACCGCGCCCGTGAGGCCGGTTTATCTTGGCTTCACGCTCTGGGCGGGAATAGCTCAGTGGTAGAGTGCGACCTTGCCAAGGTCGAAGTCGCGGGTTCGAATCCCGTTTCCCGCTCCATCTCCTGAAGTTGAGCCGGCGCCGCTCGGGCGCCTGGGGGCCGATCACCCCTCGCTGAACGCGTTCTCGTCGTGGCGCAAGACCGGGCCGTCCGGCCCCCAGTCGATGGCCACTACGTCGAAGCGGATCGCGGACTCCGAGAGCCCCTGCGTCGCGGCGTAGAGCCGCGCGGCCCGCACCACGCGGGCGCGCTTGCGCGCGGTGACGGCTTCGACGGCGAGCCCGTGGGAGTCGCCGCGGCGCTCCTTCACCTCGACGAACACGAGCGTGCCGCGGTCCTGTGCGACCACGTCGATCTCGCCGCTCCGGCAGCGGTAGTTGCGCGCGAGGATGCGTAGGCCCTTGCGGCGCAGGTGGTCGCAGGCGAGCTCCTCGCCCGGCTCGCCGCGGTGCGGGCCGCGCAGCGGCGCGCTCAGTGGCGCCGCCGCCAGCGCGTGCCCTGCGGCGTGTCCTCGAGCACGACGCCGAGCGCCTCGAGCCTCTCGCGCGCGGAGTCGGCCCGCGCGAACTCGCGCTGCTTGCGCGCCTGCTGCCGCTCGTCGAAGAGGGCCTGCTCGGCGGGCGTGAGGCTCTCCTCGCCTCCCCCGGGCAGCAGCACGCCGAAGACGCCGTCCATCGCCGCGATCTCCGCCTTGACGCGCGCGGCGCCGGCTCGCGTCAAGGCACCTTCCGCGATCAGGCTGTTCGCCCGGCGCACGAGCCCGTGAACCGAGGCGAGCGCTTCCGGCGTGTTGAGGTCGTCGACGAGCGCCGCGTCGAACGTGGCGCGCGCCTCGACGCAGGCTTCCGCCGCGGGCCCCTCCGGGCCCTCGCCCGCGACCTCGTCGAGCCGCGCCACCAGGCCGTGGACGCGCTCGAGCGCGCCCTTCGCGTGCGTGAGCGCCTCGATGCCGAAGTTGAAGGGCCGGTTGTAGTGGGCGCCCGCGAGCGCGTAGCGGATCGACTCCGCCGAGTGCCCCTGCTCGATGAGCGCCGGCACCGTGACGAAGTTGCCCTTGCTCTTCGACATCGTCTCGTTGTCGATCAGCAGGTGCTTCGTGTGCAGCCAGTGCCGTGCGAACGGCTTGCCCGTGCCGCACACGCTCTGCGCGATCTCGTTCTCGTGGTGCGGGAAGATCAGGTCCTCGCCGCCCGCGTGGAGGTCGAAGGTCTCGCCCAGGTACTTCATGCTCATGGCCGAGCACTCGATGTGCCAGCCGGGCCGGCCGCGGCCGAAGGGTGCGTCCCACTGCGCCCAGGCGGGCTCGTCGCTCTTCAGCTTCCAGAGCACGAAGTCGCGCGCGTTCTCCTTGTCGTACTTGTCGCTGTCGACGCGCGCGCCGTCCTGGATCCCGGCGGCGTCGAGCCGCGCCAGCCGGCCGTACTCGGGATAGGACGCGATCCGGAAGTAGACCGAGCCGTCGGCCGTGTAGGTGTGGCCGCGCGCGGTGAGACGCTCGACGAGAGCGATCATGTCCTGGATGTGATCGGTGGCCCGCGGCATGTGCTCCGGCTGCTGCATCCGGAGCGTCGCCATGTCCTCCTTGAAGCCCGCGATGTGCCGTTTCGTGAAGCTCGCGAGGTCCTGGCCCGCCTGCTGCGCGAGCTGGATGATGCGGTCGTCGACGTCCGTCACGTTCATCACCTCGTGCACGCGGTAGCCGAGGTGCGTGAGCGTCCGCCGCAGCACGTCGATCGCGACGAAGGTCCTGAAGTTGCCGACGTGGGCGCGGTCGTAGACCGTCGGGCCGCACGCGTAGAAGGCGAGCCTGGGCGGGGCGATGGGCTCGAGCGGCTCGATCCTGCCGGTGAGCGTGTCGTGGAGCCGGATCGTCGTCAGCATGTGGCCTTGAGGATGAGGGCAGTCAGGTCGTCGCTGCAACCCGCGGGGCCGGCCCAGGCGTCGACCGCGCCCACGAGCGACGCGAGCGCCTCGCCCGCCCCCGCGCGCGGACGCGCCACGAGCGCCTGGCGCACGCGCTCGTCGCCGAACTCGCGGCCCGCCGGGTCCACGGCCTCGGTCACGCCGTCGGTGACGGCGACCAGCAGGTCGTCCGGCTCGAGCCGCAGCTCGCCGGGCTCGAGCACGACTTCCTCCAGCAGCCCCAGCACCGGTCCGCCGGCGCGCAGCCGCTCCTCGCTCCCGTTCGAGCGCATCACGAACGGCGGCACGTGGCCGGCGTTCACGTAGACCAGCCGGCGCGAGGCCGGATCGAGCTCGGCATAGAAGAGAGTGACGTAGCGGCTCGTCTCGGTGCTGGCGTAGACGAACCGGTTGAGCCGCTCGAGCACGCGCGGCGCGGGCTCGCTGCCGGCGAGCGCGCGCAGCCACGCGTGGACGGACGCCATCATCAGGCTCGCCGGCGTGCCCTTGCCCGAGACGTCGGCGATCACGAGCCCGAGCCGGCCGCCCGCGAGCGGGACGTAGTCGAAGTAGTCGCCGCCGACCTGGAAGCAGGAGCGGCTCTCCCCCGCGACCTCGAAGCCCGCCAGCCGCGGCGCGGACCTCGGCAGCAGGCCCTGCTGGATCGTGCGCGCGATCTGCAGCTCGCGGTCCTGGCGCTCCGTCTCGAGCCGCAGCCGGTGCAGCCGCGCCCCCTCGAGCGCGGCCTGGGCCTGGCGCGCGAGCGCTGCCGCGAAGTCGAGGTCCTCGAGCTCGGGCGCCCGGGCACCGGGGCGCGCCCCGACGGCGAGCAGGCCCTCGAGGCGGCCGGGCGCGCCGAGCGGCACCGCGAGAGCGAAGTCGGCGGCGACGAGCGCCTCGCGCAGCGGGCCGGCCGGCAGCTCCGCGAGCGCGCGCGGGCCGGCCAGCTCGCGCGCCAGCCACGCAGGATCGGCCGCCAAGCGCTCCGGAAGCGATCCCGCGCGCGCGCCGCGCGCGTGCCCGAGCTCGAGCCTTTCCCCGCGCAGGTGGTAGAGCGCCGCGCGGGCCGCCAGGAAGTGGCCCATCAGCGTCGTCACGATCAGCCGCTCGATCACGTCCTCGTCGAGCGTCGCGGCCAGCTCGCGCCCGATGTCGAAGAGGTTCTGGAGCTGGTAGACCTTCACGGACAGGTCACGGTTGGCCCGCCGCCGCTCCTCCTCGTTGAGCCCCCCCTCGAGCGGCGTCGCGGCGGTCGCCGCCAGGCTCTCGAGGTACGCGAGGTCGTCGGGACCGAAGGGCCGCGCGTCCCGCCGCGACCCGAGCCCGACGAGCGCGATCAGCCGTCCCGCCTTGTGCACCGGGCAGACGACAGCCAGGCCTGCCCGGCCGAGACACTCCGTCTCGCCGGCGGGCGCGCCCGGTCCCGCCAGGTCCTGTGTCAGCTCGATCCGCTCGGGCGCGGCCGACGCGAGGCCGCGCGAGGCACGCAGCGCAAAGGCGCGCACGCCGCTCGTCAGGTAGATGGCTCCGCTCACCGCCTCGAGCTCCCCCATCACGAAGCCGAGCGTGGCGTCCGGCACCTCGTCGCCGCTCGCGGTCCAGCCGAGCCGCGTCGTGAAGTCGAAGAGCGACACCAGCTGCGACAAGCGCTCGACGAGCGCGGGCTCGCGGCCCTCGCGGCGCAGCGAATCGAGCTCTTCGCGGCACCTCTGGACGACGGGGATCGTCAAAGCCCCTCGTGCGCTTCCGCCACGGGCAGCTTCTTCACCATCGAGCAGACGTTGCAGCGCCCGCGTCGCCTGAAGCTGACGGAGTCCATGATGCGGCCCATCAGGTGCATGCCGAAGCCGCCGCGCCTGCGCTCGCGCGCGTAGCGGCGCAGGTCGACGCGCGGCACCGAGCGGCGGTCGACGGTGCGGCCGTCGTCGGTGATCTCGACGCGCAGCGCGTCGGGGTCGCACGCGAATCCGAGCTCGACGAAGCGGTCGCCGGCGCCGGCGTACGCGTGCTCGATCACGTTGGTGCACGCCTCCTCGACGGCCAGCGCCACCTGCGCGGCCGTCGCCGCGTCGAAGCCGGAGATCCCGGCCACGCGTGCGGCCGCCTCGCGGATCGCCGCCAGGAACTCGGTGCGGCTGGGGACCCTCAGCACGACCGCGGGCGGCAGCCCTCGCCGGCGCCCGCTCACGCGGGCGTGCGCCCGGGTGGGGACGCCTCCCCGAAACTCGACACGGCCTCCTGCTCGGAGACGAAGATGCGGTAGAGGTGGTGGAAGCCCAGCATCTCGAAGATGTTGCGCACGGTCTCGTTGAGCTCGGCCAGCCGGATGTCGCCGCCGTTCGCGCGCACCTCCTCGATCACGCCCATGAGCGCGCCGAGCCCCGCGCTCGCCACGTAGCGCAGCCCCGCGCCGCTCACGACGATGCGGTAGCGGCCGCCGTCGAGCGCCTGCTGCAGCGCGCCCTCGAAGACACGCACCGTGTGGGCGTTGATGAAGCCGCTCGGGTAGAGCAGCACCACTCCCTCGCGCTCGTGGCTCTCGACCAGAAGCTCGCTCAAATCCGGCCTCGGCCCGACTATACCGCCGGGCCGCCGGGCCCCGGAAGCCGCGCGCGCGCCGCCTCGACGTCGGCGTGGATCTGTGCCACGAGCGCCGAAGCACTCGCGAAGCGCTGCTCGCCCCGCAGGCGGTCGTGGAACGCGACCCGCAGCCGCGAGTTGTAGAGCTCGCCGTCGAAGCCGATCAAGTGCGCCTCGAGCGTGACGCGGCCGCCGCCGAACGTCGGCCGCTCGCCGACGTTCACGACGGCGGAGCGCCACGAGCCCTCCGCGAGCCGGCACAGCGCGGCGTAGACCCCGCGCGCCGGCAGGATCTGCGGCTCGGGCGCGAGGTTCGCGGTCGGGATGCCGAGCGTGCGGCCGCGGCCGTCCCCGCGCACGACCACGCCGTCGACGAAGTACGCGCGCCCCAGGAGCCGGAGCGCCTCGTCGACGCGGCCGCCCGCGAGCGCGTCGCGCACGCGGCTGCTGCTGATCGGCCGGCCGGCCTCGAGCACCGGTGCCACCACCTCGACGCCGAAGCCGCGCGTGCGGCCGAGCGCCTCGAGCGTCCGCGGGTCGCCGGCGCGGCCGCGCCCGAAGCGGAACGACTCGCCCACCACCACGTGGCGCGCGCCGACCGCCTGCTGCAGCACCTCGGTCGCGAAGGCGTCGGGCGCGAGCGCGGCGAGGCGCGCGTCGAACGGCACCACCACCAGCCGGTCCACGTCAAGGGCGGCCACCAGCTCTTCCTTCTGCGCGAGTGTCGTGAGCGCCGCCGGTGCCGCCTGCGGGCGCAGCACGGCGGCCGGGTGCGGGTCGAAGGTGAGCACGACCGCGGCCTCGCCCGCGGCCCGCGCGCGCGTCACCGCGGCGGCCACGAGCGCCTGGTGGCCGCGGTGGACGCCGTCGAAGTTGCCGACGGCGACGGCCGAGGCAGCGGATCGCTCGCGAGCGCCCCCCGACCCCAGCCGCTCCCGCTCCATCGCGCGGCGGTCCGGGGCTAGCGTCCGCCGCGCCGGTCGACGACGGCACCGGGCCCGGCGGCGGACTCCTCGCTCGCGCGGAGCAGGTAGCCCGCGGCGTCGGCCTCGTAGCGGATCGGGCGCGACCAGGGATCGACGAGATACGCGGGCGGCACCAGCCCCGCCTGCACGAGCTCGTCGAGAGCGGCGGGAGGGCGGCCGTGCGTCACGCGCCAGGCCTCGACCGCGCGCTCCAGCCGCATCAGCCGGGAGCGCAGCGCGCCCTCGCGCAGCACGTCGGTGCCGCCGGGCAGCACGCCGCCGAGCCCGGTCACCGCGAACGGCGCGTCGTGGTGCACGAGCAGCCCGGCGAGCGCGAGCGCCGACACCAGCAGCATGACCGCGTAGCCCGGGAGCGGCGAGCCCTCGACCTCGTCCGCCGCCGCCTCCGCCCGCTCGGCGCTGCCCTGGCCGGCGGGCGCGATCAGGTTCCGGTTCAGGAAGTCGAACAGCGTGCGGCAGACCTCGAACTCCCCGGCGCCCGTCGCGTCGATGATCGCCTGCACCGTGCGCACGCCGTCGACGCGGCGGAAGACGCGCTCCTCGTCGGCGCCGAGCCGGATCTTGCCGGACGAGGTCACCGTCGCGCGCACCTCGGGCGGCGGCTCCTCGGGGGCTCCGCCCACCTCGACCTGCGCCGGGTCCACCACCGGACGGAACACGATGTCGAAGGAGGGGATCTTCTTCTCGATGATGGGCCACTCGTCCACCATCCGGATCCCTTCCATCAGGATGAAGTCGGCGCTCATCGGGTCGAAGTTCTCGCGGTCGTAGTCGACCGCGTCGGAAGCGGCGAACTGGTAGCGCCCGTCGCGCCAGCGGAAGACCCGAAAGACGATCTGGGCCACCTGCACCGTGAGCGCGGCACGCAGGTCGCGGGTGGTGATGGCGCTCGAGCCGGCGAGGATGTGGCCGAGCCGCTGCAGCGTCTGCTTCTGGGTCGCGAGCGCGTCCTCGAGCCGCTCGCGGCTGAGCTTGCCCTGCTTGACGAGCACGTTGCCGAGCCGGTCCTCGAGCCGCCTTTGCGAGGAGTCGGCCATCACGACCATCCCGTTCTCGAACGTCACGGTGACGGTTTCCCTGTCCTTGTCGTTGATCAGCGTCAGCAGGCCGGTCTTCCGCTGCAGCCCGATGAGCTGGAAGATGTCGGGCAGCCCGAAGTCGCCGATCGTCCCCTGCAGTGCCATCGGCTAGCTCGCCGCCTGCGACGCGCGCGCGCGCGGCTTGGCCGGCACGCGCGGCAGCTGCTCGGCCGAAGCACCGGAGCGCAGGCGGTTGCCGAGCACCCACAGGAGCGCCAGCCCCAGACCGGCCGCGAGCGGCAGCCACGGCGGCGCCAGCTGCGGCGGCACCTCGGTGAAGGGCACGACGCGTCCGGCCGCGACGAGGCCGAGGATGGCGTACCAGGCCGCCGCGATCAGCGCGCCGACGATCGTCCAGCCGGCGTAGATCTGGCCGCACCCGGGCGAGACGATAGACAGCAGCCGGGTCACGCGCTCGCGGCGGCTGTCGGCCCGCTGCACCTCGGCGAGCTTGCGGTTGCGCACCAGGGCCGAGACGCCGTCCCGGACCACGAACAGGTGGTAGCACTGAGAGCAGAGTCCCCCGGTCACCTGGCCGAGGTGGCAGAGCCGGCAGAAGGGGGTGCCGCAGCGCCGGCAGTGGAGCGTGAAGGCCTTGCGCCCGCGCCAGCGCGCGACGACGAGGCCCGCGAGCGCGAAGACCGCGAGCGCGACCACGAAGCGGCCGACGAGCGCTCCCGGCAGCCAGGGGGGCGACGGCGCCGGCTCGCCGTGGAGCAGGTTCCGGACGGCGACGCCGGACTCGGCGCCGCGGAACTTGGACCAGACGAGATCGCGCGACAGCCCGAGGTCCACCACGGCGTAGTCGCCCGTGTCGTAACGCCAGCGGTCGTACTCGGCCACCAGCCCCGGCGCGAGCCGGTCGGCGCTCGACTTGGCGGCGTTGTAGTCCTGGTACTCGAACTTCTGCAGGTGCGCGAGCGAGAGGTTGTAGTACGAGGTCGCCGCGACGTCGGGCGCGGGCGAGCCGGTGCCGGCGCGGTAGCGCGCGCGCGCCGAGTCGTAGCTGCCGCGCACGAACTCGATGTTCGCGAGGTTGTTGCGCGCCAGCGCGTCCGCGGGGTCCGCCGCGAGCGCCTGGCGGTAGATCTCGGCCGCCTCCTCGTAGCGCCCGACGCGCTTGCGCGCCGCGCCCACCAGGTACGCGAGGTCGCGGTCCTGCGAGTCCTGCTGGCGGGCGGCCTCCAGGCGTGCGACCGCGGCCGCGTCGGGCACCGACTCGGTCACCGCGAGCGCGGCGTGGTAGAGCGGGTTGCGCGCGGTGCGCAGCCGCTCGTCGAGCAGCGCCACGCCCGGTCCGACGAAGAGCGTCGCGGCCGCGAGCACGAGCACGAGCGCGCGCTCGCGCGCGTCGAGGTAGCTGAAGAGCAGCGCGAGGAACCACAGCGGCAGCCAGCCCCAGCCCTGGAAGGTCGCGACCGGCAGCAGCAGCGCGAGCAGGAGCAGGGCGAGCGAGGCGGAGCGGTGGTGCGCGGGGCCGAGCCACTCGTCGATGTCGTGCAGCAGCAGGCCGCCGCGGCGCAGCAGCAGCGAGAGCGCGATCGCCCACGCGGCCGCGAACAGACCGAAGAGCGCTCCGAGCGTGACGAGCTCGCTCGCGTTCTGCGCGCCGCGCCCGGTGTCCAGGAACGTCGACAGGCCGGCGAGCGTCGCCTCGAGGCTCGGCGCCACGCCGAGCAGGCCTTTCTGGAGCAGCGCCTTCGCGAGACCGGCGTGCGCGTCGGGAAGGCCCGGAGCCAGCGCCACGGCCGTGCGGAACACCTGCTCGGCGTGCTCGCGCTCGCCCGCCTGCAGCTTGGCCGCCCCGTGCGCGACGAAGGCGAGCCCGACGTTGCCGAGGCTCTCGACGTTGCGCTCAATGCGGGCGCGGCGGATGTCCTTGAGCGCCGCCGCCACGGCCTCGGGCTTGCCGGCCGAGTCCGCCGAGACGTAGGCCGCCCCGAGCGCCTCGAACGTGGGGGCGACCGCGGGTGCGGGGGCTGCAGCGGTTGCGAGTGCCGGTGGTGTGGCGAGCAGGAGGAGCGCGAGCGCCGCGATCACGACTTCCCCGCGCGCGTCCGCCCGACGTACGCCATCCGCAGCTCGAAGAGCAGCTCGGAAAGAAGCGCGTCCTCCTCGGGCGTGCGGCGGCCCTCGCTCTTGTCCTTCAGCATCTCCAGGATCGAGATGATGTCGCGCGCGCCCGTGAGCGCTTCCTCGGGCAAGGTCCCCTCCGGCAGCCCCTGGCCGGCGATCAGCTGTCCCGCCTGCGCGGCGAGCCCCAGCAGGAACGGGGCGAACTCGGCCGGCCGCTCCTGGGCTGGAGACGTGGGGTCTGGCGCCGGCGCATCGGCGGTCTCCGCCTGGCGGGCCTCTGCCTCGGGAGCCTGCGTGTCGGAGGCTTCCTCCTTGGAAGCGTCCTCGCGCTCCTCGGAAGCGTCTTCGCGCGGGCGGCCCTCGGGAGTGAAGTGTCTCCGGTCGCTGACGGTGAAAGGCTTCTCGCTCTGGCTCATCAGCGGTCGCGGGCGTGAGGTATCGGCCGTTACGGCGCCGTCCGCAGCCTGGCGATCTTAGCACAAGTGCCTCTCCGATCAGCGGATGCGCCGTTCCTCCCCTTCCTCCGAGGTCCTCGTCCACACCCGCCGGCCGTCGGTCGCCACGAACAGGCTGCCGTCGCGGTCGGTCCGCATCACGAGGGCGCCCCGCCGCTGCCAGCGGGCGAGCGCCTCGGGGCTCGGGTGGCCGAAGGGGTTGCGAGCCCCGCAGGAGACGAGCGCGATCCGCGCGGCCGTCGCGGCGACGAGCCCCTCGCTGCTGCTCGTGCGGCTGCCGTGGTGCGGGACCTTCACGACCAGGGACTCGGGCGGCTGCAGCGCGCCCTCCGCCTCGCCCGTGACGTCCCCCGCCAGCAGCAGGTGCACCTCCCCGAAGGCCACGTCGAGCACCACCGAGTCCTCGTTGCGGATCCGCCCGGGAGGCCGGGCCGGCGGCTCCGGCCCCAGCACGGCGAGCCGTACGCCGTCCCAGTCGAAACGCGCCCCGCGGGCGACGCAGAGCCTCGGGATCCCCGAGGCTCGAAGCGCGGCGTCGAGCCGTCGCCAGGAGGGGTCCGGGAGCGCCGAAGGGCCCTCGAGCACGAAGCCGGGCCGGAACGTCCGCGCCAGGAACGGCACGCCTCCCGCGTGGTCGGGATGCGCGTGCGAGACGAGGATCGCGTCCAGCCGCCGCACGCCGGCGCGCCAGAGCGCGGGCGCCATGCGCCGCTCGCCGGGGTCGAAGCGCGCGTCGCGCGAGCCGCCAGCGTCGACCACGATCGCACGGCCGCCCGGCGAGCGCAGCACCAGCCCGTCGCCCTGGCCCACGTCGACGACCTCGAGGTGCAGCCGTCCGTCGGCGGCAGGTACGACCGGCGTGAGCGCCAGCGCGGCGTGCGACGCCGCGAGCAGCAGGAGTCCGCGCCCCCTCTGGCCGCGGACGACGAGCACGAGCCCGACCGCCCAGAGCGCGAGCGCCGCCGGCGAAGGCGCCGGTACGCGCACGTCGAGCCAGCCCGCCGCAGGGCCGAGGTCCCCCGAGAGTCGCAGCAGCCGCGCCGCGAGCCAGGCGGCGCCGCCCGCCAGGCGGCCCAGGCCGAAGGGCGACGCCCCCAGCACGGCGAAGCCCGCGAGCAGCACCGCACTCGAGAGCGGAACCGCGGCGATGTTGAGCAGGACGGAGGCCGGAGCCAGCCGGTGGAACTGCCCGGCGAGGAGCGGGGCCAGAGCGCACTGCGCCGCGATCGAGGCCGCCAGCGCAATCTCGAGCCGCAGCGGCAGGCGCGGCACGCCGCGCGTGAGCGGCCCGGTGAGAGCGAGGATCCCGAGCGTCGCTCCGAACGACAGCTGGAAGCCGACGTCGAGCGCCGCGGACGGCCGCAGCGCCAGCAGCACGAGCGCGGCCAGCCCGAGCAGGTTGACGGCGCTCACGTCCAGCTCGAGCGCGCGGCCCAAGAGCACGGCCGACGCCATGAGCGCGGCGCGCGCGATCGGCGCGTCGCCGCCGACGAAGCCCGCGTAGGCGGCCACCGCGAGCGTCGTGACGCCGGCCTCGAGCCAGGGAGACGCCCGCAGCCGGCGCAGCCCGGAGGCCACGAGCGCCGCGACGAGCGCGACCTGCGCGCCGGAAAGAGCGAGCACGTGATACGTGCCAGAGGCCCGGAAGGCCGCGGCGGTCTCGTCGTCGACCTCCGAGCGGTCGCCGAGCACCATCGCGAGCACCAGGCCGCGCTCGGTGCCCGGCTCCATCGCGCGCGCGAACGCCTCGCGCGCCCGCTCGCGCAGACGCGCCGCGAAGCCTCGCAGCGCCGCCCCGGCGCCGGGCAGGCGCGCGACGAGCCGCGCCGACTTGCAATAGCCCCACGCGGCGAAGCCCGAGGTCACGTCCTCCGCGGCGCGCAGCGTCGTCCAGGCCGCGACGCGGTCGCCGTCGAGGAGCCGCGGCTTCTCGCTCTCGCCGCCCACCTCGAGCCGGATGCGTCCGACGGCGTCGGCGTCGACGCCCTGGCCTTCGATGCGCTCGAGGTCGAGCGCGAGCTCCAGCCGTCCCGCGCGCAGCGCGGCGTCGCCGCGCACGCGCCCGATCGCGCGTACGACGCGGCCCTCGAGCGCGGCCTCCCGCAGCCTCACCCGCAGGGACTCGGACTCGAGCTCGCGCACCTCGCCGCCTG
This sequence comes from uncultured Acidobacteriota bacterium, assembly GCA_963740655.1. Lineage (GTDB taxonomy): Bacteria > Acidobacteriota > Vicinamibacteria > Fen-336 > Fen-336 > DATBSL01. The sequence goes on along the minus strand of CAVUFF010000001.1, from coordinate 579,353 downwards.
CCGACGCCGTGCCGGCCGCGAGCGCCGCGAACGCGAGCGCCCAGCCCGCCGCCCCCGCCGTCGCGACGCGGCTGGCGCACGCGAGCAGCAGCGCCGCGAGCGCCACGAGCGCGAGCACCTCGCGCCCGCAGGCGTGCCGGTCCGCGAGCAGGCAGCCCAGGGCGAAAGGCGCGGCGAGAAGCAGGAGCGGACGGCGCACCGCGCACGAGGCTAGTCACGGCCGGACCGCGCGAACGGCGGCACCGAACGCTTTCCCGAGCGTCACACCGGGAGCAGGCGGACGACGGTCTCCATGTGGAACGTCTTCGGGAACATGTCGAAGAGGTGAACGGCGTCGGGCCGGTACCCTCCCGCGGCGAGCAGCGCGAGGTCGCGGCCGAGCGTGGGCGGATCGCACGACACGTAGACGACCGCGTCCGGCCGGCGCGCCGCGAGCGCAGCCACGAGCGCGCGGGAGGCGCCCGTACGCGGCGGGTCGAGCACCACGCGCTCGCCCGGCTCGGGCGCGAGCGCCGCGAGCCCCGCCTCCACGTCGGCAGTCCGCACGCTCACGTGGCCGAGCCCTGCCCGGCGCGCGGCGAAGAGCGCGTCCTCGCACGCACGCGGCGACTGCTCGATCGCAAGCGTCGGCCGCCCGCTCCGCGCCGCGAGCGGCAGTGCGAAGAGGCCGACGCCCGCGTAGAGGTCGATGAGCCGCGAGCCGCCCTCGGGCACGAGCTCCGCCACCGTCCGGGCGAGCTCTTCGTAGAGAAAGCGATTGGCCTGGAAGAACGACGTCGCGTGCGCCCGCAGCACGAGGCCGAGCGCTCGAGCTTCGACGAAGGGCGAGCCGGCGAGCCACTCGAGCGAGCCGTCGCGCGCGCGCACGCCGAGCCCGCTCAGCGCGGCGGCGACGCCGAGCTCCGCGAGGGCCGGGGCCTCGCTCCTCGCGAGCCCCGTCTCCAGCACGGCCACGAGCGCCGAGCCGTCGGGCGCTTCGAGCAGCTCCAGCCCGTGGACGCGCTCGGCCTGCGGCCGTCCGACGAGGGCGCCGTGGAGCGCGCGCGCCGCCCGGTTCATGGGCTCGGAGAGCTGCAGGCACGCCTCGACGTCGACCACGCGCCGCGTGCCTTCCTGGCGCAGGCCCAGCCGCGGGGCGCCATCGCCGCGCGCGAAGTGCAGCGACGCGCGCAGCCGCCAGCCCGAGGCGAGAGAGGCGTGGCGAACGATCTCGCCCTCCCAGGGCGCTCCGGCGCGCGCCAGCGACTCGCGTAGGACCGACTCCTTGAGCCGCAGCTCCGCCGCGTCGTCGTAGTCCTGGTAGGCGCAGCCGCCGCAGCGCGGAACGTACGGACAGGGAGACGGCCTTCGCTCTGGAGACGGCTCCAGCACGTCCACGATCGCCGCCTCCGCCCACCCTGCGTGCACCTCGCTCACACGGGCGCGCACGCGATCGCCCGGGTGGGCGCGCGGGACGAATACGACGCGACCGCCGACGCGCGCGAGACCGCGGCCGCGGTAGACGCCCTTCTCGACGGCGGCCTCCACGAGATCTCCCGGCCGCAGCGGCGAGGCCGGGCCGGGACGCCTCACGCGACGCCTCCGCCCTCGAGGTGGAACAGGCTGAGCCGCGGCAGGCCGTGCGCCTCGAGCACGCGCCGCGCGAGCGACTCGCGCCGCAGCGTCTCGATCACGCGCCCCGGCATCCGCGCGCGCCAGCGCTCGAGCGAGGCCTCGACCTCGGCTTCGAGCGCGCTCATGCGCTCGGGCCCGGCGTCCGCGCGGATCGCCGCGATGAGCCGCGCCTCGCGTTCCGCGAGCCAGGCCGTCACCGCGTCGAGCGAGCCGGCGCCCGCTCGCTCCCGCAGCTCGCGGGCGAGTGCCGCTGCCGCCTCGAGACCGCGCGGCCCGACGTCGCGGGCGCGCTCGAGGTCGCTCGCGAAGCCGACGAGCGCCTGCGAGGCGTCCTGCAGCTCGTCTCCCCCGAGAGCGAGCGCCCGCCGCCAGCGCTCCCCTGCCGCCTCCACCGCCGGCTCGCAGTAGGCGAGGCTCTTCACCTTGCGATCGCGGCTCCAGCCGTGCGCGTGGGCGTCGAGCGCGTCGCGGATGCCGCGCAGCACGATGCGCAGCGGCAGCCCCGCGAGGCGCCAAACACGCACGCGGTTCCAGTCGGCGTTCGAGAGGAAGAGCGGATCGCCGCGGCGCGAGACGAAGTACTCCTCGACCGCCTGGTAGTACGCGGCCTCGGCATCGGCGCTCGCCGGCGCTGCGTCCGGCTCAGGGCCGGGACGCGGCACGCACGCGGCTCACCTCGCCCGAGAACAGCCGGAGCCGCTCGCCGGCCTCCGTCTCGAGCACCAGTGCGCCCTCCTCGTCGATCGCTACGAGCCGCCCCTGCCGCTCGCCGCCCGCGGTGCGAACCTCGACGAGCGTGCCCCACCACGGCACGGCCCGCGCTCGCCACGCGGGCAGCACGCGCTGCGGCTCGGATCGCAGTGCATCGTACCAGACGGCGAGACGCGCGAGCGTGGCCGCGGCGACGTCCAGCGGCCGCGCGCCCCGTGCTCCGCACGCGGCGAGCGAGGTGGCGGTCTCGCGCAGCGACCCCGGCAGCACGGCCGGATCGACGGCGACGTTCACGCCGATCCCCAGCGCCACCCACTCGACGCCGCTCGCCCCCGACGAGGCTTCGGCCAGGATGCCGGCGAGCTTGCGGCCGCCCACGAGCACGTCGTTCGGCCACTTGAGCTCGCTCGCCACCCCGAAGCCCTGGACGGCCTCGGCCACCGCGACGCCCGCCGCCAGCGGGACGAGCGCCGTGCGCGCGGCCTGCGGCCGCAGCAGGACGGAGAGGTAGCAGCCCCCGGCCGGCGACTCCCAGCTCCGGCCCTCGCGGCCGCGCCCGCCCGTCTGGCGCTCCGCCACGACGGCGGTCCAGGCCTCGGCCCCGGCGCGCGCCAAGTCCTTGAGCCGGTCGCTCGTCGAGCCGATCTCGGCGTGGTACTCGAGCGCCGCGAGCCTGGGCCCGCCGCGCTTCTCGAGCGCGAGCGCGAGCTCGGCGGCCGGGTCCACTCAGGCCTCGGCGCGAGGCGGCTTGTCGGCCGGAACCAGCTCGAGGATCTCGAAGGCGAGCGGCTCCAGGCCCTCGCGCGGCTCGAGGATGTCGCCCTCGCCGCGCGCCGCCGCGCGCAGGTCCGGCAGGCACGGCCGCAGGCGCGCGACCGTGGCCGGGCTCGCCGCCACGCGTAGCGACGCGAGCTGTCGCCCCACCGTCGCGCCCGCGGCGCTCTTCCCGCGGCGCACGGCGTCCAGGAAGGCGCAGGCGAGGTCGAAGGTCGTCCCGGCGTCGTCTCCTGCCGCGAGTGCCTCGAACTCCGCGGCCCCCGGCCACGGCGCGAGGTGGATGCTGCGCTTCCCCGTCGCGGACGCGAAGCCCCACGACCAGGCCTCCTCGGTCACGTACGGCAGGTAGGGCGCGAAGAGCCGCAGCAGCACCGAGAGTCCCTGCTGCGCCGCGGCCACGGCCGAGCCGCGGCCGGCCGCGTCCGTCTCGGAGCGCGCGCGCGCCTTCACGAGCTCGAGGTAGTTGTCGGTGTAGCCCGACCAGAAGAAGCGCTCGACGGCGTCGAGGGCGCCCGCGTAGTCGAGCTCCTCGAAGAGGGCGGTCGCGCGCTCCACCGTGTCGCGCAGCCGCGCGAGGAAGCCGAGGTCGAGCGGATGGCACACCGGTCCCTCGGCGGCGCTCTGCGACAGCGCGTACTTGGCCGCGTTCCAGAGCTTCATCACGAGGCGCCGGCCGACGGCGAAGACCTTCTCGTCGAACGCCGTGTCGGCGCCGAGGCGCGCCGCGAGCGACCAGTAGCGCACGGCGTCCGCGCCGAACTGGTCGATCAGGTGGACTGGCGTCACGACGTTGCCCTTGCTCTTCGACATCTTCTTGCGGTCGGGGTCGAGCACCCAGCCCGAGATCGCGGTGCTGCGCCAGGGGATCTCGCGCTCGTGCAGCCAGGCCTTCACGACCGTGTAGAAGGCCCAGGTGCGGATGATCTCGTGGCTCTGCGGCCGCAGGTCCGTCGGGAACAGCCGCGCGTGCCGCTCCGGCGCCGTCACCCAGCCGCTCGAGATCTGGGGCGTGAGCGACGACGTGAACCAGGTGTCGAAGACGTCCGCCTCGGCCGTGAAGCCGCCCGGCTGGTCGCGCTGCGTCTCGGTGAACCCCGCCGGCACGTCGGTCGTCGGGTCGACCGGGAGCGCGCCATCCGCGGCCAGGATCGGCTCCGCGAAGTCGGTCGCGCCGTCCGGCCCCACGCGGTACCAGACCGGAAACGGCACGCCGAAGAAGCGCTGGCGGCTCACGCACCAGTCGAGGTTCAGGTTCTCGGTCCAGTTGCGGAAGCGCAGGCGCATGAAGTCGGGGTGCCAGGCGATCCGGTCGCCCGCCGCGACGAGCTCCTGCTTGTGCTCGAGGATCTTCACGAACCACTGGCGCGTGGTGATGAACTCGAGCGGGCGGTCGCCCTTCTCGAAGAACTTGACCGGGTGCTCGATCGGCTGCGGCTCGGAGACGAGCGGCGGCCCGGCGGGGCCCGCGGCCGCTGCGGCCGGGTCGCGCAGCAGCTCGACGATCGCCTTCTGCGCCTCCTTGACCTTGAGCCCGGCGAGCCGCGCGTACGCCTCGTTCGCCCGCGCCGGGTCCTGGCTCGGGAACTCGCTCGTGCCGAACCGCACCGGCGCCAGCAGGCCGTCCTTGCCGATCACCTGGCGCAGCGCCAGGCCCTGCTCGCGCCACCACTGCACGTCGGTCGCGTCCCCGAAGGTGCAGACCATCAGGATCCCGGTGCCCTTCTCGCGCTCCACGAGGTCGCTCGCGAAGATCGGCACCGGCACGCGGAAGAGCGGCGTCAGAGCCTTCCTGCCGAAGAGGGGCTGGTACCGCTCGTCGTCCGGATGCGCCGCGACGCCGACGCACGCCGGCAAGAGCTCCGGCCGCGTGGTGGCGATCGTGAAGCTCGCGCCGCCCTCGACCCCGAAGCGCAGCTGGTGGAAGGCACCCTTCTGCGGGCGGTCCTCGACCTCCGCCTGCGCCACGGCCGTGCGGAAGTCCACGTCCCAGAGCGTCGGCGCCTCGACCTGGTAGACCTGGCCCTTGCGCAGCAGGTCGAGGAAGCTCCACTGCGCGAGCCGCCGGCTGAGCGCCCCGATCGTCGAGTACTCGAGGTCCCAGTCGACCGAGAGGCCGAGCCGCTGCCAGAGCGCCTTGAACGCCTTCTCGTCCTCGGCGGTGAGCGCTATGCACAGCTCGATGAAGTTCTTGCGCGAGATGCGGCGCGCCGGCTGCTTGCGCGCCGCGTCGTCGGCCATCGGGAGCGCGAGGCCCGGCTCGAACGCCACGTGGGGCTCGCAGCGCACGTGGTAGTAGTTCTGCACGCGCCTCTCGGTGGGCAGGCCGTTGTCGTCCCAGCCCATCGGGTAGAAGACGTTCTTGCCCCGCATGCGCTGGTAGCGTGCCAGCACGTCCGTCTGCGTGTAGCTGAAGACGTGGCCGACGTGGAGCGATCCGGACACCGTGGGCGGGGGCGTGTCGATCACGTAGCGCGGACCGCTGCCGCGCTCGTCGAAGCGGTGGACGCCCCACTCGCTCCAGAGCCGGTCCCACTTCTCTTCCGCCTGCCTCGGGTCGAAGTGTGGACCGAGACCGCCCGTGTCGACGGTGACGATCACGCTCTCGCGAGCCTCGCCGGCGTCAGAGCTTCTGCAGCTCGGCCTTGAGGCGCTCGATCTCCTGCTTGATGAGCGCCTCCGCGAGCTCGGGGATGACTTCCCACGCGATGTCGCGGACCGCCTTCTCCGAGATCTGGGCGACCACGCGCTGCGCGATCTTCTCGACCATCTCGACCGGCACTCCGAGCGCCACGGCCTCCGAGGCGTGCGGCGGCGGCAGCGTCGTCTCCTCCGCGGCCGGTACCAGGTCGGCGAACGACTCGACGGGCGGCGGCGCGGGTCGCGGCTCCACGCGTGGAGGCGGGGGCGGAGGCGGCGACGGGGGGACGACAGCGACCGGCGGCGCGGGCGGCGGAGGAAGGCTGACCGCCGGCATCGACAGCGGCGTGTGCATCCGCATCGGGTCGGGCGCCGGGGGCGGCGCCACGGACGCGGGCGCCATCGGATGCGGCGAGGAGGGCTGGGCCAACGGCGGCAGCGGCGGCGGTACCGCGAAGGGCCGCAACGGCTCTGGCGGCGGCGCCGCGGCTCGAACCGGCTCTGGCTCCGGCTCGGGTTCGGGCTCCGGCGCGGGGAGCGGCTCGAGCTCGGGCTCGTCGAGCGAGGCGTCGGTCATCGCGCTGAAGGAGGCCGTGCTGGCGGCGTCCACCGCCGCCGGCGCGGCCGTGGACGGCGGCAGCGTCGTCGAGCCGGTGAACATCATCGTGGCAGCGACATCGCCGGGCTCGGCCTCGTCGAACGCGGCCGACTGCGAGGCCTCGAACTCCAGGTTCTCCTCGACCACCTCTTCGAAGACCGCCGCGTCGTCCACCACCTCCGCCGCGTCGAGCGCGTCGGGCTCGAACTCCTGCTCGGGCTCGCGGACGAACTCGGGGTGCGGTGCGGGAGGCTCGCGCCGGGCAGGCGGCTCGTGCATCGCGACGGGCGCGTGGGACCCGGTGGGCGCGACGTTCCACGGGAGGTCGGCGGCCCGGAACATCACGGTGGACGTCGACTCGGGCTCGGCGGGCTCGACCGCCTCGGGCGGCGCCGCGAGCAGCGTCGCCGACTCCTCCTCGCTCATGGGAGCGAGCGGAGGCGCGGCGACGCGCAGCGACGCGACAGGAGGAGCGGGTGGCGGCTCGTGGGCGATGGCGCTCTCGAACGGCTCGTCGGGAATGAACGCCGGGCCTGCGGGAGCGGAGGCGGCCGGCGCGGGCGCAGGCGCGACGTGGACGGGCGACTCGACCACGTAGGCCGGCGGCGGTGGAGCGGCCGGCACGGGCCGCGCGAAGGGCACGACCGGCGGCGGGGCCGACGCAGCCCGCTGCGGCGCGCGCGCCAGCAGGTCCCTCACCTTCGCGATCAGCGTCTCGGGCTCGAAGGGCTTGGCGAGCGAGCCGTCGTAGCCTGCGCGGGCCGCGCGCTCCTGGTCGAAGGGCTCGAAGGCGCCGGTCAGCAGCAGCACGGGCACGTGCGAGAACGCAGGGTTGCGCTTGATCTGCTCGCAGACCTCGTAGCCGTCCTTCTCCGGCATGATGATGTCGCACAGCACGATGTCCGGACGGACCTCGGGCAGCTTCTCGAGCGCCAGGCGCCCGTTGCCGACGGTCACCACCTCGAAATCCTCGTCCGAGAAGGTCAGCTCGATGACCTTCTGGATCGTGATGCTGTCGTCCGCGAGAAGGATCTTCTTGCCCATCCTCTTGTGACGCCCCCAAGCTCCGTCAGTCGTCCCCGACTCCCGGCGTCCCCGGCGGGCGGGACGCCGTACCGGCAATTCGGATGAAGATAGCCCCGTCCCTCCCGCCTGTCAACGAGTTAGCGGCACTGATCCCGCTCAGCTCGCGCCGCGGGAGCCCAAAGGCTCGCGGATCGCCTTCACGACGTCCTGAGTCGAAGCGCCCGGCAGGAATACCTCGGCGATCCCGAGCTCCCTGAGCTCGGAGATGTCCTGCGCCGGAATGATGCCGCCCACGAAGACGCGCACTCCCTCCATCCGCTGCTCGCGCAGCAGCTCGACGATCCGCCGGCAGATGGGCAGGTGCGCGCCCGAGAGGATGCTGAGGCCGATCACGTCGGCGTCCTCCTGCGCGGCGGCGGCCACGATCTGCTCGGGGCTCTGGCGCAGCCCGGTGTAGATGACCTCGAACCCCGCGTCGCGCAGCGCGCGAGCGATGACCTTGGCGCCGCGGTCGTGCCCGTCGAGGCCGGGCTTCGCGATCACGACGCGCAGGCGGCGGGTGGCGGCGTCTGTCATGAGGGGAATGATACGGACATCGGCACGCGTTCGTCATCCTGTCGGTGATTCATTCGGCGCAACCGGCCATCGCCTGCGGCGCGTCGTCCATCCGGACTGGGACTCGCGAAGAGCCGGCACGCCCTCGTAGTCCTACATGGAGGGGACTTCCCGAGTAAACGGGCCAACAGCATGTGCGCAGCTTTTTCTTGTTCTGGGGGGCTTCGCCCCCCAGCCCCCCGTGACGGCTGGAGCTAGAAGATCGGCTGTTCCTGGTACTCGCCGAAGACCTCGCGCAGCGCGTCGCACATCTCGCCGACCGTGGCGTAGGCACGCGAGGCCTCGAGGATCGGCGGCATCAGGTTGTCCGTGCCGCGCGCGGCGTCCTTCAGCCCCGCGAGGCCGCTCGCGACGCGGCGCTCGTCACGGCTCGCCCGCAGCGCCTGCACCCGCCGCACCTGCTCGTCGGCCACCTGCTCGTCGATGTACAGGATCGGGTGCGGCTTCTCGTCCATCTCGTACTCGTTGACGCCGACGATCACCTTGTCCTTGCGCTCGACGGCCTGCTGAAAGCGGAAGGCCGACTCCTGGATCTCGCGCTGCGGGTAGCCGCGTTCGACGGCCGCCACCATGCCGCCCATGGCGTCGATCCTCTGGAAGTACTCGAGCGCCTCGGCCTCGAGCTCGCTCGTCAGCTTCTCGACGAACCAGGAGCCGCCGAGCGGGTCCGCGACGTTCGCGACCCCCGACTCGTGCGCGATGACCTGCTGCGTCCGGAGCGCGATCGTGACGGCCTCCTCGGTCGGCAGCGCGAGCGCCTCGTCGAGCGAGTTGGTGTGGAGCGACTGCGTTCCGCCCAGCACACCCGCGAGCGCCTGCAGCGCGGTGCGCACGACGTTGTTGTACGGCTGCTGAGCGGTGAGACTGACGCCCGCCGTCTGCGTGTGGAAGCGCAGCATCCAGGAGCGCGGGTTCTTCGCGTGGAAGCGCTCGCGCATCGTGCGCGCCCAGATCCGGCGCGCCGCGCGGTACTTGGCGATCTCCTCGAAGAAGTCGCTGTGCGAGTTGAAGAAGAACGACAGCCGCGGCGCGAAGCTGTCGACGTCCATCCCGGCGTCGACGCACCACTGCACGTACTCGATCCCGTCCCGCAGCGTGAAGGCGAGCTCCTGCGCCGCCGTCGCTCCCGCCTCGCGGATGTGGTAGCCGGAGATCGAGATCGTGTTCCACTTCGGCATCCGCTCGCTGCAGTAGCGGATCATGTCCACCACGATCCGCATGCTCGGCTTCGGCGGGTAGATGTACTCCTTCTGCGCGATGAACTCCTTCAGGATGTCCGCCTGCACCGTGCCCGAGAGCGCCTCGGGCGGGACGCCCTGCTGCTCTCCCACCAGGATGTAGAACGCGAGCAGCATCGCCGCCGGCGAGTTGATCGTCATCGAGGTGGTGACCTCGTCGAGCGGGATCCCGGCGAGGAGCGTCTCCATGTCGGCGAGCGACGACACCGCGACGCCGCACTTGCCGACCTCGCCGAGCGAGAGCGGGTGGTCGGGGTCGCGGCCCATCAGCGTCGGCAGGTCGAACGCGACCGACAGCCCGCCGCCGCCGTGCTCGAGCAGGTACTTGAAGCGCGCGTTCGTCTGCAGCAGCGCTGCCGTAGCCCGCGAACTGGCGCATCGTCCAGAGCTTGCCGCGGTACATCGTCGCGTGGATCCCGCGCGTGTACGGGTACTGCCCGGGATCGCCGAGGTCGCGCGCGTAGTCGAGGCCCTGCGTGTCCTTCGGGCCGTAGACGGCCGCGACGGGCCGTCCGGAGATCGTCGTGTGGCGGGCGTCCGCGCCCTCTGCCGTGCCCTGGTCCTGCAACAGCTTGCTCATGGGAACCTCGCGGAGCCTCTTCTCTGCATTCTAGCGGTCGGCCGGGCGCGGCGCTGCCGCCGCTTCCGAGCGCGAGCGCAGGACGCGCGCCGGCACACCGGCGGCGATCGCCCCGTCCGGGATGTCCGCGTTCACGACGGCGCCCGCCCCGACCACGACGTCCTTCCCGATGCGGACGCCGTCGAGGACCTTGGCTCCCGTGCCGAGCCAGACGTTCTCGCCCAGCAGGATCCCGTGCGAGGTCCGCGGCTGGTCGATCACGGCCGCATCAGTCGCTTCGAACGCGTGGCCGCCTCCCACGAGGTAGACCTGCGCGGCGAAGAGCGCGTGCGCTCCGACCGACACGGTGGATCCCGAGAAGATCTCGCAATGGAAGCCGAGGTTGGCGTGGTCGCCGAGGGTGATGTCCCCGTCCTTGCAGGAGAGGATCGTGCCGCGGCCCAGGAAGGCGCCGCGGCCGACGTCGATGCCGCGGTTCGAGTCCCCCTTGGCGTCGAGCACGACGAGGTCGTCGAGGGTCACGCCGTCGCCGAGGCGGATCTTGTGCGGGTGGCGCAGCACGACGCCCTGGCCGAAGATCACGCCGCGCCCGCACGCGCCGAGCAGCAGCGGATAGAGGCCTTTGCGCAGCACGAGCCCGAGAGCGCCCGGGACCCACGAGCTCGCCAGCATCACGAGCTCGTAGACGAGCAGGCGCCCCAGGCCCCGGCTGCCCACGACGAGGTCCTGGTAGGCGCGCAGAGGCGAGCCCTCGACCGCCCGCTGGATCGCGACCGGGCGCCGCTTGGAAAAGTCGCGCGCGTCGTCTGGCTCGAGGCCCGCTTCCACGCTTTGCGCTCCGCGGAACGTACTGTAGCATGGCACCTTAGCTCATGAAGCGCAGCGCGCTGGTGGGGCTCAAGGTGGCCGTCAGCCTCGCCCTTCTCGCCTATCTCTTCTCCGTGACCGACACCCGCGCGCTCGAGGAGCGGGTCCGCTCGGCCGACCTGCTGCTGCTGGTCGCCGCCGTCGCCTGCTACTTGTCGATGCTGGCGCTCGCCACCTGGCGCTGGCGGCTCCTGCTCGAGACGCTCGGGATCGACGCCCCGATGCGGCGCCTGCTGTCCTCTTATCTGGTGGCCACCTTCTTCAACAACTTCCTCCCGAGCAACATCGGCGGCGACGTGGTGCGCGTGCGGGACGGCTCGCGGCTCACCGGCTCGACGGCCGCCTCGCTCGCCGTGGTCGGCATCGACCGCATCCTCGGGTTCGGCGCGCTCTACGTGCTGGCCGCGACCGCGTTCGTGCTCGGGGGGCCCGTCGAGCGCGGGCTCGCGGGGGCGCGCGTCGTGCTGGGCGGCCTCGCGCTCGTCTTCCTGGGGCTGAGCTACGTCTTCTTCCGGCCCGGGACGGCGCGCGCTCTCCTCGCGGCCACGCGGCTCGATCGCATCCCCTGGGCGCTCGGGCAGTTCGAGGCGGCGCAGGGTGCCGTCCGCAGCTACCGCCAGAAGGTCGGCAGCGTGCTCGTCGCCCTCTGCGCGAGCCTCGCCGTGCAGGCGCTCGCGGTCTGGTACTACGTGTGCGTCGCGCGGGCGCTCCGCATCCCGCTACCGGTGACCGCCGCCTTCCTGATGGTGCCGCTCTGCACTCTGCTGCAGGCGGTGCCGATCTCGTTCAACGGCTGGGGCCTGCGCGAGGGCCTGTTCACCGTCTACTTCGCGCAGGTCGGCCTGCCGCGCCCGAGCGGGCTCGCCTTCTCGCTCGTCGGAGCCGGGCTCATGGTCCTGCTCTCGCTCTCCGGCGCCGTCGCCTGGCTCGCCCGCGGCCGTCCGCTCCCGGCACCGGACGCCGCTGCCTGATGGCAGTCAGCGTCCTCCACGTCTGCGACAAGTTCGGCGTACGCGGCTCCAGCATCCACGGCGTGTCGCGGCTGTTCTCGTGGTGGTTCCCCCGCTTCGACCGGACGCGCTTCTCGGTCTCGCTCTGCGGCCTCAAGCGGCCCGAGCCGGCGAGCGACTGGCTCGCGGCGCAGGGCGTGCCGGTGCGCCACCTCGGGCGCGGCCGCTTCGACCCGCGCATCCTGAGCGACCTCGTCGACCTCGTGCACGCCCGTGACGTGCGCGTGCTGCACGTCCACGGCTACGCCGCCGCCGACTTCGGTCGCGTCGCCGCGCGCCTCACCGGCCGCAAGCTGGTCCTGCACGAGCACTTCGCGGACCCGGCGCTGCCCGGCTACCAGGCCGTCGCCGACCGGCTGCTGCGCGGCTCGACCGACGCCGCGATCGCGGTGAGCGGCTCGACGCGCGAGTTCCTGGTGCGCGAGCGCTTCGTGCCGCGCGAGCGCGTGCGCCTCATCTGGAACGGCGCGCCGCTCGACGAGTTCGCGCCCGTGTCCCGCGAGCGGTCGCTCGCCGCGCGCAAGGCGCTCGGCCTGCCCGATAATTCGGTCGTCCTCGGCACGATCGGCCGGCTCAGCGACGCAGAAGGGCCACGCCTTCCTGCTCGACGCGGCCCGCGCCGTGCTCGAGAAGCACGGCACGGCCCGCCTGCTGGTCGTGGGCGACGGCGATCGGATGGCGGCGCTGCGCGAGCGGGCCCATGCGCTCGGGATCGCCGACCGCACCGTTTTCGCCGGGCATCGCACGGACGTGCCCGACCTGCTCGGGGCGCTCGACGTCTTCTGCATCTCGTCGCTCTACGAAGGCACGCCGCTCGCGCTCTTCGAGGCGATGGCGGCGGGCAAGGCGATCGTCTCGACCGCCGTCGACGGCTGCCGCGAGGTGCTGAGCGAGGGCGAGACGGGCCTCTTGGTCCCGCCACAGGACGCTGCGGCGCTCGCGGCCGCACTGGAGCGCGTCGTGGGCGATCCGAAGCTGCGCGTGTCGCTCGGAATGCGGGCGCGCGAGGCGTCGCGGCTCTACGACGTGCGCGCCTGCGTCGACGCGATGCAGGCGCTCTACGACGACCTGCTGCGGGAGCGCTGAGCGTGGCCGCCGGCCGGTCCGACCTTGCCCGCAGCGTCCGCGAGGCCTGGGAGGTGCCCCGAGACCTGCTGCTCGGCCGCTACCCGGCCTTCGTGACCGGCGGCGGGCTCGAGCGCGGCGAGATCCCGGTGTTCGTGTTCCACTCCGCCGAGCCGGAGAGCTTCGCACGCAAGCTCCAGCACCTCGATCGCAACGGCTACGTCACGCTGTCGCTCGAGGAGTACGTCGCCATGCTGCGCGGCCGGCTCGCGCCGCGCGAGCGCGCGGTGCTGCTCACCTTCGACGACGGCCGCGGCAGCGTGTGGAGCGTCGCCGCGCCGCTCCTGAAGCGCCACGGCATGCGCGCGGTCGTGTTCCTGGTGCCGGGCCGCGTGCCCACGCGAGCGCCGGGCCCGGACCTCGACGACGCCGCCAGGGGACGCGTCGCGGCGAGCGCGGTCCTGGACCGCGAGCGCGGCGAGGCCGCGCTCCTGTCGTGGGAGGAGGTCCTTGCCCTGGCGAAGACGGGCCTCTTCGAGTTCCAGAGCCACACGCTGCTCCACGCCCGCGTGCACACAGCGCCGGCGCTCGCCGGCTTCGTCACGCCGGCCACCCGCTCCGGCTACGCTGCCTTCGACCAGCCGCTGGTGCGCGATGGAGAGCGCGACCGGATCGGCGACGAGGTTCCGCTCGGCACTCCGCTGCTGCGTTCGGCGCCGCGCACGTCCGACGAGCCGCGCTTCTTCGAGGACGAAGCCTTCCGGCGGGCGTGCGTCGCGGCGGTGGCCGATGGCGGCGGCGCGCTCTTCTTCGAGCGCCCGGGCTGGGAGGCCGAGCTGCGGGCGCGCACCGGCGCCGTTCCCGCGCGTGGCCGCGTCGAGACGAAGCCGGAGCAGGAGGCCGCGATCCGCCGCGAGCTCAAGGAGGCGCGCCGGCTCATCGAGGAGCGCACCGGCCGGCCCGCGGTCCACCTCTGCTATCCCTGGCACGTCGCCGGCGAGACGGCACGCCGCCTGGCGGCCGAGGCCGGCTACGAGACGGCCTTCTGCGGCAAGGTCGAAGGCGTCCCGATCACGCGGCCGGGCGGCGACCTGCGCCGGATCGCGCGGCTCGGCGAGGACTACCTGGAGCTCCTGCCGGGGAGCGGCCGCGGCAGCCTGGCGTCGCTGCTCGGACGCAAGTGGCGGCGCCGCTTCGGCGGTGCAGGGGCGTAAGATGGCGATGGGCTGAGATGGCAACCGCGCGCATGGAACCCGCCGAAGCGACGCCGCCAGTGGCGGGCACGCTGCTCCTGCCGGTGCTCCCGCTCGACGACGTCTGCCTGCTGCCGGGCGCATCGCTGTCGATCGTGGTGAGCCTGCCGGCCGCGGCCACCGCGGTGCAGATCGCGACGCGCACCGGCGACCGGCTGCTCGCGCTGGCGCGGCGCGAGCCGGGCCGCCGGGAGCTGCACGAGGTCGGCACGATCGCCGCGCTGCGCGGCCTGCACACGCTCTCCCCGCTCGAGCACCGCGTCGAGCTCGACGGGCTCACGCGGGCGCGCGTCTCGTTGCTGCTCGGCGTGGACGCGCTCGTGGCGGAAGCGGTCCCGCTGCTCGAGGGCGACGCGGGCGAGGAGTGGGGCGCGGCCGTCGAGGCGCTCGCCCGCTACCTGCACGCCCACGCCGACCTGCGCAGCTACCTCGAGCGCCAGCGCCGCTCGGGCGACGCCATGTCTTGGGTGAACCTGGCGTGCCAGCACCTCCCGATCACGGCCTCCGCGCGGCAGAAGCTGCTGGAAGCCAACGCTCCCGACCGCTGCCTCAAGATCAGCCGCGGCCTCGACGCGCTCCTGAAGAAGGAGCAGACCTAGGCGTCTCCGTCCTGGGGCCGCGGCAGCGCGGCTGCTCCGGGCGCGCGCGGGAAGACGAGCGACAGCGCGATCGCGCCGCCGAAGAGCGCCGCGACCACCGCGAGCGAGACCAGGATCGGGATCGGGACGAGGTCGGCGACGAGCATCTTGACCCCGACGAAGGCGAGCACCAGCCCGAGCGCGAGCTTCAGCAGGTGGAAGCGGCTCATCGCACCGGCGAGCACGAAGAAGAGCGAGCGCAGCCCCAGGATCGCGAACACGTTCGAGGTGTAGACGATGAACGGATCGGTCGTGATCCCGAAGATGGCCGGGATCGAGTCGACCGCGAACACCACGTCCGTCGCCTCGATCACCGCCAGCACCAGCAAGAGCGGCGTCGCGACGAGCCGCCCGCCGGCGCGGACGACGAAGCGGTCGCCGTTGTACTCCTTCACGAGCGGAACGAAGCGCGCGAAGAAGCGGCGCACGGGGTTGCGCTCGGGATCGATCTCGGCGTCCTGGTCGCGCAGCAGCCGGATCCCCGTCAGCAGCAGGAAGCCGCCGAAGACGTAGAGGAGGACGTGGAAGCGCTCGACGAGCGCCGCTCCCGCCAGGATGAAGGCGCCGCGCATCACGAGCGCGCCCAGGATGCCCCAGAACAGCACGCGGTGCTGGAGCTCCGCGGGCACGGCGAAGTAGCGGAACACCACCAGGAACACGAACATGTTGTCGACCGACAGCGCCTCCTCGATCAGGTAGCCCGTGAGGAACTCGAGCGCGGGCTGCGGGCCGAACCAGCGATACACGAGGAGCGCGAATCCGAGCGCCAGGCTGGTCCAGAAGCCGCTCCAGCCGAGCGCCTCCTTGTACCCCACCGCGTGGGCGCGCCGATGGAAGACGCCGAGGTCGAGCGCGAGGAGCGCAATGACGAAGAGCGTGAACCCGAGCCAGAGCCCGGGAGTGCCGACGCTGTCGAGCGGCATGGCCACCACCACCTTTCGGCGAGGCGTGGCGGCGGACGGAAGGACCACCACGCGACTCACGGTCACGTGGCAGTCTCGCGAGGGCCGTGCGGCGACCCGGCCAGACCGGGAGCGCCTCGGCGGCGCTCCGTGCTGACGGCCTGGCCTCCCGGCGCCTTGGCGCGCGGGCGGCTACTCCCTACCGCGATCAGGATAGGCGCGAGCGTCCCGCGCGGTCAACTCGCGTCTACTCGAGCCGCACGACGACGAACGAGCCCAGCCGGCGCGCGTCTTTTTCGGTCGGGCCCCCGAAACGCGAGCCGAGCTGCAGGCGGTAGACGCTCGTGCCGTAGTAGCCGAGCAGCGGCCGCGGCGCCTCGAACCGCAGCTCCCGGCTCTTGAGCGGCTGCAGCACCAGCCGCTCGCGTGCGCCAGAGAGCCGGACGGTGACGATGTCGCCGGCGGGGCCCGCCGTCACCACGAGCCGCAGGCGCGCGGGCCGGCGCGCGGCCTGCAGCACGACCTCGCTGCGCTCGCCGCCGCGCAGCCAGAAGCCTTCCGATCCGAACGAGCTCTCCTGCCCGAACGTGCCGTCGTCGAGGAACCAGAGGAAGTAGGGAGAGGGCTGAGACTGGTCGTAGGGCCGGCGCTTGCGCCACACGTCCGTGAAGACCGACAGGTCGGAGAGCATCGTGAGCTCGGCCGGCAGCAGCCGGAACGCCGGGCGCGTCGCGTGCGCGCCGGGCTCGAGCGAGTGGCGGATCGGGGAGCCCAGCACGGGCACCAGCAGCGCGCCGGTGACGAGGGCCGCGAACGCCGCGGCAGCGAGCCCGCGCCCGCGCGGCAGCAACAACAGGCCGAGCGGGAGGAAGCCGAGCAGGTAGCGGTTCCCGATCGTCCCGGCCCCGCCGTACCAGTTGTCCGGGATCACGAGGATCGTGCCGATCCACGCGACCAGGACCGCGGCGAGCGCCAGCCAGCCGTCGCGCGACCGCGGGCCGAACGCGAGGAACAGGACGAGCGCGGCCGCGAAGCCCGGGAAGTACGGCACGGCGCCGCCGAAGCGGCCGACCCAGAAGTAGCCGAGGTTCAGCAGGAACGAGCGGCCGAGCTCGGACGGCGCGCGCGGAGGAGCGACGCGCTCGGAGCCCACGTCGTCGTCCCGCCCCGCCACGAGCGGACCGACCTGGTTGGTCGTCATCCAGACGCCCGCCGAGTCGAAGCTCACGCCGGGGTCGTAGGGGTAGCTGTCGTAGAACGTCTTGCGTTCGCCGCCCTGGTAGTTGACCTCACCGGTCAGCAGCCACCCGAGCCCGAAGCAGGCCGCGGCGGCCGCGGCGAGCACGACGCTCCTGCGCGCCGATTCCAGGACGCGGCGCACGAGGCCCGGCCCTCCCGAGGCGAGCGGCGCCAGGAGCAGCGGCAGCGCCGCGGCCAGGTGCGTGGGCTTCGAGTAGACCGCGAGGCCCAGCGCCGCCGCCGCGAGGAGCGGCCGGTCCCGGCGGTACGCGACGAGGCCGGCGGTCACGAGCGCGAGGTTCAGGATCTCGGGCGTCTCCCAGAGCAGGTACAGGGGCACGGCACCGAGGGCGAAGAGCGACAGCACGCCGGCCGCGGCCGCCAGGCTCGAGCCGCTCCGGCGCAGCTCGAAGTAGCCGAGCCCCAGCGCGAGCGCGAAGAGCGCTCCGTTCAGGAGCAGGAGGCCCCGGTCCGTGCCGAACACGCGCGCGAAAGCAGCGCCGGCCGCGGGGTACAGGAAGGGCTTCGCGTAGACGAGCCGGCGGGCTGCGTCCCCGCTCCGGACGCGCTTCAGGAAGACACCCTGGGGACCTTCGGGATGGACCCGCCGGACGCGCGCGAGGTCCTGCGGTTCGAACGCGAGGTCGCCGTCGAACGCCAGGCTCCCCGCCATGGCGTGATAGGTGGCGCAGTCGCTCCAGAAGCGGCCGTCGGCGGCCTGCGGCACGTCGACGACGGCAGTGAGCACGAGCGCGAGCCCCGCGACCACACCGAGGCCGATCCGCGCGAGCCGGTCGCTCACGGCGCTGCCGCGCGGCCCGTCGGCCGGGTCACGAGCCGCAGGTCCGCGAAGGCGCCGACGACGCGCCCGTCGGGCAGCGCCGCCCCGCGCCGCGACTCGAGCCGCAGCAGGTGCAGGTAGGTGTCGTAGTAGCGCAGGCCGCGGCCGGCCGGAAGCTCGAGCTCGCGCACCTCGCCCGGACCGACGCTCACGCGCGACTCGTGGCCGTCGAAGCGCGCGACCACGGCGTCGCCGCGCGGCCCGCCGCGCAGCCGCAGCACTGCCTTCGCCACGGGCGCGATGTCGAACGCGCGCAGCACGAGCTCGGCCGACGCGCCGCCCTTCAGCCAGAAGCCGGCGCGGCCGCCCCACTCCTCGCGCCCCCAGCTGCCGTCGTCCATGAAATAGAGGAAGTACGCGTCGGCGTCGGCGTGCCGCGACGCGTCGCCCGTGAACCCGAACGGCCGCTTCTTGCGCCAGCTCTCGGTGAAGATCGACAGGTCGTTCAGCATCGTGAGCTCGGCCGGCAGCACGCGAAAGGGAGCCGCGAGCGCGTGGCGGCCGGGCTCGAGCGAGCTCCTTATCGGCGAGGCGAGCGTCGGGGCGAGGAACACGCCCGCCCCGAGGAGCCCCGCGAGGGCCAGCCAGGGACCGCGCCGCGGCGCGACGAGGAACAGGAAGCCCGGCAGCACCGCGAGGAAGTAGCGGTTGCCGACCGTCCCGCCGCCCCCGTACCAGTTGTCCGGGATCGCCCGGATGTAGGCGAGCCACGACAGCGCGATGGCCGCGAGCGCCAGCCACCCCGCGCGGTCGCGCGGCGGCCTGAGCAGGAACAGGACGAGCGCGACGAGCGCCGGGAAGAAGTACGCGAGCACGCCGCCGTAGCGGCCGACCCAGAAGTAGCCGAGGTTCCACAGCAGCGACTCGCGGATCTCGCCGGCGTCGCGCGCCGGCCCGCTGGCGGGCGTGACCTTTTCCTCGTCCCTGCCCGCCACGAGCGGGCCGATCTGGTTGGTCGTCATCCAGACGCCCGCCGAGTCGAAGCTGGCGCCGGTCGCGTCGAACGGGAAGCGGCCGTAGAACGTCTTGCGCTCGCCACCCTGGTAGTTGAGCTCGCCGGTGAAGGCGGCGTTCATCGCATAGAGGCCGCCGGCTGCCGCGGCCAGCACCACTCCGCGCTGGAGCCCCTCGCCGATGCGACGCCAGAGCGTCGGACCGAAGAGCCGCTCGCCGGGGGGCGGCAGCAGCGCGTCGAGCCCGAGCGGCGCCGCCATCAGCAGGTTCGGCGGCTTCAGATAGCCGGCGACGCCGAAGAGGAGAGCCGACAGCAGCGGCCGGCCTCCCGCCCAGGCGGCGAGCGCCGCGGTCACGAGCGCAAAACCGAGCATCTCGGGCGTGGGCCAGACGAGGTAGAGCGGCACCACCGTGAGCGGCCCGAGCGCTACCGCGGCCGCGAGCGCCGAGCCGGGCGAGTGGCCGCGTCGCTGCAGCACGCCGAACGCGAGCCACAGCGCCGCGCCGAACAGCAGGCCGTTCGCGAGCGTGAGGCCGCGCGTCCCGAAGACCGCGACGAGCGGCGCCGCGAGCAGCGGATGGACGAAAGCCTTCGCGAAGTAGAGCCGCGCCTCGTCGGGCCGCACGCGGCGCAGCCACGGGAAGCTCGCTGCATCGTCCGTGGTGAGCCCCCCGCTCGCACGCTTCAGGAAGATCCCCTGCGGGCCGCGCGGATACTCGGCGAGGACGCGGGCGAGGTCGCGCTCGTCGTAGCGCAGGTCGTGGTCGCGCGCGAGGCTCCAGGCCATCGCGTAGTAGGTGGCGCCGTCGCCGAAGAACTCGCCCCCCGACGCCCGCGGCAGGTCGAGCGCGAAGGTCGCCGCGGCGAGCGCGAGCGCCGCCGCGGCGAGCGCGATCCTGGCGCTTCGGGCCGTCACAGCCATCCGGCCTCGCGGTACCAGGCAGCCGTGCGCGCGACGCCTTCGTCGAGATCGACCTTCGGGTCGTAGCCGAGTAGCCGCCGCGCCTTGTCGATCGAGAACGCCCGGCTCTTGGTCCAGAAGTCCACGCGCCGCCGGTGCAGCGGCGGCTCGAGCCCGAGCGGGACAAAGATCGCCTCGACCAGGTCGCCCGCCCACTGGATGGGCGGCGCCGGGATCCGGAACGGCAGCACGCGCCCCCCGGTGTGCCTCGCGACGAGCGCGGCGAGCTCGCGCTGCGAGACGTAGCTGGGCCCGCAGACGAGGAACGCCTCCCCCACCGCCGCCGGCCGGTCGAGCGCGAGCAGGAAGCCCAGGACGAGGTCGTCGATGAAGACCGGGTGATAGAAGGTCTTGCCGCTGCCGACGATCGCGTAGCGGCCGCGGGCGATCGCCCGGAACAGCTTGAGCAGGCGCGTCTCGCCCGGTCCGTAGATGGCGCCGGGCCGGACGACGACCACCGGCACGCCGCGCCGCCGGTGGTAGTCGAACGCCAGCCGCTCGGCTTCGGCCTTGGTCTCCTGGTAGATGTCGCCCGGGGCGTAGGGAGCCGTCTCGTCCGCCGGGGGATGCGCGACGTGGCCGTGCACGCCGACGGTCGAGGTGTGGACGAAGCGGCCGACGCCCTGACGCGCCGCCGCCTCGAGCAGCCGTCCCGTCCCGCGCACGTTCACCTCGCGGTAGTAGTCGTCGGGGTGGCCCGCGGTCCGGTAGACCGCGGCCACGTGCAGCACCGCGTCTTGACCCGCGACGAGCCGCTCGATCGCAGCCTCGTCGCCCAGGTCGCCCTCGACGACGCTCGACGCTTGCGAGCGGATCGCGTCGGAGAGCGAGCGCGCGCGAACCAGGACGGCGACCTCGTCGCCCCGGGCCCTAAGCGCCGCGAGCAGGCGCCCGCCGGTGTATCCGGATGCCCCCGTCAGTGCCACTCGCAATTCGCACGAAGTGTAACGGCAGCCTCGCGTTCCACGTGAGCCGCGCGGACCAGGCGCACTCCACCCTTTTGTCCTTGACGGCTTCGCCAGGGAGGCCTAGGCTCGTCGACGACAGGGGGCCGCAGCCGTCGTCTCGAGCGAGCCCGGGCACCGCTTCCCGGGGTCGACGCCAGAGGGGCCGTTCCCCGAAGAGCCTCACCCCGGACTCCCCGCCCTCCTGGGGAAGGCTTGTCATGGCCGAGCAGCGCCACACCCTCGACACGAAGGTGCTCAGTGCGTTCTTCCTGGCGGCGATGCCGTTCGTCGCCGTCGGGTCGTTCGTCGTCGTCAACCAGGCCCGCAACCTGCTGCGGGAGTCGGTCGGGACGAGCCTCGAGCAGCGGGCGGTCGAGACCAAGCTCGCGCTCGAGCGCTACGTCGCCGACCAGGTCGTCCAGCTGCGACTCATCGCGGCCGATCCGGAAGTCGCAGGCGCGCTCGCCCGGTCGAGGCCGCCGGAGCCGGAGAGCGTCCGAGGGGGCCTCGAGCAGGCGTGGGCCGCCGGCAAGGACGCGAAGCTCGAGTCCACGATCGTCGCGGGGGCCATCGCGGCTCGCACGCGCTCGCTCGTCCAGCTGCGGCCGGCCTTCCGCCGGATCCAGCTCGTGGACGCGAGCGGCCGGCTCGTCGCGTCCTCGACGCGCGGGGGGCGCCTCTTCAACGCCGAGACCGCGTGGTTCCAGGCGCTCTCGGCTCCCGAAGGCGCGGCGAGCGACTACGTGGGCGAGCCGTTCCGTCCCGTCGGCTCCTCGGTCGCGCTCTTCGAGATCGCCGTCCCGGTGCGCGACGCGTCGGGCGGCTTCCGAGGCGCGGCGCGCGCGCTCGTCGACGCCGCAGACCTCTACGCCGTCGTCGCCCCGGTGCGCATCGGCCGCACGGGCCACGCCGTGCTCGTGCGAGCGGGAGACGGGCTCGTGCTCGCCTCCGACGACACCGAGCGCGTGCTGGCACGGCCGCTACCGGGCTTCGCCGCGCTCAAGAACGCCGTCGAGGGCTTCCCGCTCGGCGAGTCCGGCCAGCAGCTGTTCGGGGTCGCCGGCCAGCGCCGCGGCTACTGGACCGTGCCGGCGGTGAGCGAGCCCGTCACCGGCGGCCAGCCCGCGCTGCGCGAGCCGGCCCGCCTCATCGGCTTCGCGCCGGTCGACCAGATCGCCGGCGTCGAGTGGCTGGTCACGGTGGAGCAGGACCTCGGGGAGGCGCTCGCCCCAGTCGACGGCGTCACGCGCTACCTCTGGGTCCACTTCGTCGGTGTCTTCGCGACCGTGATCCTGCTTGCGCTCTACTTCTCCTTCAAGCTCGAGCGGCCCGTGATGGAGGAAGGCCTCCACCTGCACGAGCAGCACGTGCCGAGCGGTGTCAGGAGCGCAGCGAGCTGAGCCCCCGGAAGAGCGCCCGGTAGCGCTCGAGCACGTCCCGCTCGTCGAAGCGGCGCACGGCGGCCGCGCGCGCTTCGCGGCCCAGCGCGGCCCGCCGGCCGGGGTCTGAGGCGAGCGCCGCGAGCGCGCTCGCGAGCGCGGTTGCGTCCCCGGGCGGGACGAGCACTCCCGAGCGGCCGTCCTCGACCACGTCCACGATCCCGCCCGTGCGCGAGGCCACCGCCGGCAGGCCGCAGGCCGCGGCCTCGACGAGCGCGATGCCGAGCGCCTCGAAGAGCGACGGGAAGACGAAGACGTCGGAGGCACGCAGGTAGGCCGAAACGTCGTCCACGCGGCCGGCGAAGCGGACGCGCGCCGCGAGGCCGCGCTCCTCCATGCGCCGCCGCAGCTCCGGCTCCACGTCGAGCTGCCCTTCGCCCGACCCCAGCAAGACGAGCCGCAGCTCCGGCGGCAGCGCGGGCGACGCCATCGCCTCGACGAGCGTCTCCAGGCCCTTGCCGCGCAGCAGGCGGCCCGAGTAGACCGCCAGCACGCCCTCCGGCAGGCCGAGCGCAAGGCGGAGAGCGCGCCGCTCGGTTTCGTCGGCGGGCCGGAAGCGTTCGACGTCCACGCCGTGCGGGAGCAGGTGGATCCGCTCGCGCGGCACGCGCGCACGGGCCAGCTCCTCCTGGATCGCGCGCGACATCGCCACGAAGGCGTCCGCGTCGCGCAGCAGGCGGTTCCGGGCCCGGACGGCGCTCCGGACCGCGCGCCCGGCGAGCCCGCTCCCCCACGGCTTGCCCCACGTGAAGGCCTCGCCGTCGAGCTCGCCGTTGATCTCCGGCTGGAGCACCGCCGGGCAGCCGCGCGCGCGCGCCGCGACGAGCCCGGGCACGCCGAGGACGCGCGTGCCGCGCACCACGAGCACGTCGTGGCGGGCCGCCTCGCCGAGCGCCGCCCCGAACGCGGCGGGCAGCATCCGGTACTTGCCGCTGGGCCCGGGACCGGCCGGGCCCACCCGCCGCACACGAATCCCGTCGAGCGAGTCCTCGGCCGGCCAGGCCGCGTTCGCGCGGCGCGTCAGCACGGTGGCCTGATCGCCGCTCGCCACGAGCGAGGCGCCGAGTCGCCGGACGTGCGTCTCGCCGCCGCCGAGCGTCGGGTGGAACGACTCCGCCAGGAACAGGACGCGCGTCAACGACGAGCCGGCGCCCCCGGCTCGGTGCGCTCGGGGCGGCGCTCCAGGACGGCGTAGATCGGCTTGCCCTGGCTCTCGTGCCAGATGCGCACCAGCAGCTCGCCGATCAGCCCGAAGCACACCAGCACGACGCCGGTCAGGAACAGGAGCGCGCCGAGCAGCAGCAGCGGGCGCCCGCCGATCGCCTCGCCGAATCCGACCTTGAGCACGGTGAGGTACGAGAGCAGCGCGAGCCCCAGCGCGCCGCACGCGAGGCCCATCAGCCCGAAGAGGTGTGCCGGCCGCGTCCCGTAGGAGATCAGGAACTTCACCGTGAAGAGGTCGAGCAGCACGCGCACGGTGCGCCCGAGGCCGTACTTGCTGCTGCCGCGCGTGCGCGGACGATGGTTCACCGGCACCTCGGCCAGGCTCACCCCCGACCACGAGGCGACGGCGGGGATGAAGCGGTGCATCTCGCCGTAGAGCCGCAGGGAGCGAGCGAGCTCGCCGCGCATCACCTTGAGCGAGCAGCCGTAGTCGTGGAGCGCGACACCGGTCGACCACGAGATCAGGCGGTTGGCGAAGAACGACGGGATGCGCTTCGACAGCGGGTCCTGGCGCGACCGGCGCCAGCCGCAGACCATGTCGAGATCGTCCGCTTCGAGCTTCTGCACGAGGCGCGGGATGTCGGCGGGGTCGTTCTGCAGGTCGCCGTCCGAGGTCACCACCAGCGCGCCGCGCGAGCGCTCGAAGCCGGCTGCGAACGCCGCCGTCTGGCCGAAGTTCCGCCGCAGCAGGACAGCGTGGACACGCGCGTCGCGCCGCTCGAGCTCGACGAGCCGCGCGCGCGTCGCGTCACGGCTGCCGTCGTCGACCAGCACCAGCTCGAACGGCCGCCCGAGCGGAGCGAGCGCCTGCACCAGCTGCTGGTGCAGCTCCTCGAGGTTCTCCTCCTCGTTGTAGAGCGGGACGACGACGGAGATCTCCACGCGCGCGGCGACGTCCATGCGAAGGCGAGTATAAGCGACGGCTTCGCGCGGCCGTCAGCGGCCCGCTGCGAGGAGGAACACCCAGTTCAGCACGACGGCCGCGACGGCCAGGGCGCGCAGCGCGCGAGCGGTCCGCGGCGCGAGCTGCACGCCGAGCGCCCGCCGCCGCGGAAGCAGCGCGAGGTCGGCCAGGGCCCAGAGCGCGAGCGCCGCGGCCGCGAGCGTCGCGGCGGGGTTCATCGCGAGGGCGCCGCGCACGTCGAGCGCGAACAGCCGGCCGAGCGCGCGCGTCGAGCCGCAGGTCGGGCACGGCAGCCCCGTCGTGAGCTTGAGGTAGCAGAGCGCGAACGGCAGGTGGTCGAGATGCAGCAGGCCCACGGCGAGCGTCGCGGCGGCGCCGATCGCCCCGAAGACGAGGCCGAGCGGCGGGCCTTCGCGCGCGACGAAGCGCACGCGTGGAAGCGGCGCCAGCGAGTCGCGCGACGCGTCGCTCATACGGCGTGGCGCGCGAGGCCCGCGATCGCCCCGAACAGCGTGAACGCGACCGCGCCGCAGCAGCAGCACACGGCGAGAAGCGGCAGCAGCACGGCCGCGAGCGACGTACCGTAGCCGATGCGGTGCGCTTCGGCGAGGCCGGTCACGTAGAGCGCGAGCGTCCACAGCAGCACGAAGAGCCCGCAGAACGGCACCAGGAACACGGGGATCACCAGCAGCAGCCCCGTGGCCTGGGAGAAGCAGACCACACGGAACGTGGTCTCGAACCTCCCGCGCGCGCCCCCCAGCAGCATCAGCATCACGTGCAGCAGACCCGAGGCGAGGAAGCACCCGATCGTGACGGAGATCCCGCCGAACACGACCTGCGCCACGAGGCCGGCCCAGCTCTCGAACCAGTAGAAGACGCTCGGCAGCTCGGGGCGCTCGAGCCCGAACGGCAGCGTGATCGGGCCGACGATCGAGACCCAGATCGCCTGATAGAACGCCGCAGCCGCGATCCCGATCCAGCCGGCCACGACCGCGTACAAGAGCGGGCCGCCGAGCCCGCCGCTGACGGGCATCCGCCGGAAGAAGGCGACCGGAGCCGTCAGCACCTGCCGCGTCGTTTCCACGAACGCGGCCACGAAACCGATGCGCTCGCGATCCTCCCACGCTTGCGGAGGGTCCGGGGGCTGCTCGAATCCTCCAGTGTCCCGCGCGTGGTCGTCTGTCGGGCCACGTGGCGTCGGCGGAATCGTAACCGTCACCGGGCCGGGCGGCAGCGGAGGCGGCGCGGCGGGGGGCGGCTCGCCGGACACCCTCCCGGCGCCCAGGGCGCCACCGCAGCTCGGGCACTGCGCCGGCTCCGGCTCGGGAAGCGTCGATCCACAGTGCGGGCACGAGGTCATCGCTCGGGTCTCCGGGCCGGTGCGTGGGCGTCGGGCGCAGTATAAAGTAGCGCGCCATGAAACCGCGGATCGACGAGCGCACGGTCGAAGGCGTCGCACGCCTCGCGCGGCTTCAGCTCACGCCCGACGAGCGCGCGCGCTTCGCCCGCGAGCTCGAGTCGATCCTCGCCTGGGCCGAGTCGCTGCAGTCGCTCGACACCGCGGGCGTGCCGCCGATGAGCGGCGCCCCCGCGGAGCGGCTGCGCGACGACGAGCCGCGGGACGGCCTGTCCCGCGACGAGGCGCTCGGCCAGGCCGCCGATCACACGGACGGGCTCTTCCGCGTGCCGCGAGTCCTGCCGGGATGACGGATCTCCCCGCCCTGGGCGCGGCGGAGACGAGCCGGCGCGTCGCGCGGCGCGAGGTGTCGGCCGAGGAAGTGATGCGCGCCCACCTCGAGCGCGCCGCGCGCCTCGAGCCGCGGATCGGTGCCTTCCTGGCGCTCGACCCGGAACGCGCGCTGGCGCGCGCGCGGCGGCTGGACGCCTCGCTCGCCGCGGGTGGCAAGGCCCCGGCGCTGGCCGGCGTTCCGCTCGCCGTCAAGGACATCCTGCACGTCTCGGGCTTCGCGACGAGCTGCGGCTCGCGGCTGCTCGCCGGCTATCGGCCGCCGTTCGAGGCCACGGTGGTGACGCGGCTCGAGGCCGCGGGCGCGATCGTCGTCGGCAAGACCAACATGGACGAGTTCGCGATGGGCTCCTCGACCGAGCACAGCGCGTTCCAGCCGACGCGCAACCCGTGGGATCTCGAGCGCGTGCCGGGGGGCTCGTCGGGCGGATCCGCCGCGGCCGTGGCCGCGCGCGCCGTCCCGCTCGCGCTCGGTACCGACACCGGAGGGTCGATCCGGCAGCCGGCGGCGCTCTGCGGCGTCTCGGGTCTGAAGCCGACGTAGGGCCGCGCCAGCCGCTACGGCGTCGTGGCCTTTGCCTCCTCGCTCGACCAGGTGGGCCCGATCGCGCGCGAGGTCGAGGACATCGCACTCGCCGCGCAGACACTCTGCGGCCACGACCCGCACGACGCCACGAGCGCGAGCGAGCCCGTGCCCGACCTCGTCGCGGCCCTCGGCCGCGGCGCGCGCGGGCTGCGCATCGGCGTACCGTGGCGCTTCGTGGCGCAAGGCGTCGAGCCCGAGACGCTGCGCAGCTTCGAGGAGGCGCTTCGCGCCCTGCAGGACGCGGGAGCCGAGGTGCTGGCCGTGGAGCTCGCGCACCTCGAGCACGCCATCCCGACCTACTACCTGGTCGCGACGGCCGAGGCCTCGAGCAACCTCGCGCGCTACGACGGCGTCCGCTACGGGGCGCGGGCCGAGGGAGCGCGCGACCTCGCGCGGCTCTACGGCGAGACGCGCGACGCCGGTTTCGGCGACGAGGTCAAGCGGCGCATCCTGCTCGGCACCTTCGCGCTCTCCTCGGGCTACTACGACGCCTACTACCTGCGCGCGCAGAAGGTGCGCACGCTGATGCGGCGCGACTTCGACCAGGCGTTCACCGCGTGCGACGCGATCGCCACCCCCACGACGCCCGCGCCGGCCTTCCGCTTCGGCGAGAAGACCAAGGACCCGCTCCAGATGTACCTCGCCGACATCTTCACGGTGCCCGCGAACCTCGCGGGGCTTCCCGCGCTGTCGCTGCCGTGCGGGCTCGCAAGCGGCCTGCCCGTCGGCTTCCAGCTCGTGGGGCGGCCGTTCGAGGAGGCGACGCTGCTGCGCCTCGGCGCGACGTTCCAGCAGGCGACCTCGCACCACCGGCTGGCGCCGCCTCTCTAGCCCGGCGGCTTCGAGCCGCGCCGCACCAGGATCGTCCGCATCAGCACGAACGCCACGAGCCCGGCCAGCACGCCGAGCACGAGGTTGCCGATCACGAACGGCCATACGAGCGGGCGCAGCGTCTCCGCGAGCGCCGTGTAGAACGCGCGGCCCTTGAGGTGCCAGTCGACGTCGATCGGGCTCGCCGGCGTGACGCCGAGCAGCACGCAGCCGAGCAGCGTGCCGGCGCTGTACATCGGCGCGAGCGTCCACGGGTTGTTGATCCAGGCCCCGACCAGGATCGCCACGCGGTTGAGCCGCAGCGCGATCGCGAGCACCAGCGCCAGGCCGGTGTGGATCCCGAGCAGCGGGAAGAAGGCGATGAACACGCCGAGCCCGAAGGCCGCCGCCACGCGCGAGGGGCTGCCCTCCACCTGGAGCAGGATCTGGGCGGTGCGCCGCAGCCAGGCCATCGCGTCCGGCTAGTCGCCGGCGGGCCCCCGGAAGTGGTCGTGGCCGGCGGGCGCGAGCGGCCGCTCGCCCTCCGCGTCGACGAGGCGCAGCTGCGGCTCGCCCTCCACGAAGCGGCCCACGGGCGTGAGCGTCGCGCCGAACACGCGGGTGAGCTCGCGCGCCTCGTCGAGCTCGTCGGGCGCGATCGCGAGCAGCAGCTGGTAGTCCTCGCCGCCGTGGAGCGCGAGCTCCACCGGGTCGCCGCCGCTCGCGCGCGCGAGGCCGGCGGCCTTGGGGTCGACCGGCAGCAGCGCGCGGTCGATCACGGCCGCCACGCCGCTCGCGCAGCAGATCTCGATGAGATCGCTCGAGAGCCCGTCAGAGAGGTCCATGCCGGCGCGGGCCAGGCCGCGCTCGGCGAGCGAGCGCGCCACGGCGAAAGGAGGCCGCGGGTCGAGCTGCGCGCGCAGGCAGGCCACCACCGCCGCCGCCGACGACTCCGTCCAGATCCCGGTCGCGACCAGCTCGCCGTCCTCGTCGAGCCGCGCGCCCTCCGCGAGCAGGCGCACGCCCTCGGCCGCGGCGCCGAGCGTGCCGGTGACGACCACGTGGTCGCCCGGGCGCGCGCCGGAGCGCAGCAGCAGCCGCCCCGCGTCGCCGAGCAGCGTGACGTCCACCACGATCCCCTCGCGCGAGCGCGCCAGGTTGCCGCCGACGATCGAGACGCCCGCCTCGGCGGCGCGCTCCAGCAGCCCGTCGTAGAGCGCGTCCACCCAGCCGAGCGTGACGTCCGCCGGCAGCAGCAGGCTCACCGTCGCATAGCGCCCGATGCCGCCCATCGCCCCGACGTCCGACAGGTTCACCGTGAGCGCCTTGCGGCCGACCAGCCGCGCCGGCGCCGTGTCGCGCGTGAAGTGCACTCCCTCGACCAGGCTGTCGGTGGTGACGAGCGCGACGGGGCCGACTTCGACCGCGGCCGCGTCGTCGCCCGCGCCGACCTTGACGCCGGCGCCGGTCGGAAGCCGGCCGCGGATGTGGCGCAGGAGCGCGCGCTCGCCGAGCTCGGCGAGAGTCTGCGCGAGCGGGTTCAAGAAGGGGCTCTCCGCGCTGTCGTGTGGCGGGTGACCTGAACCGGGTCACAAAGTGGGAGTCCTGAGCCGCGCTTCAGGCTTCCTCGACGCGGAGGCATGCTCACCGCGAGGCGAATCGGACCCCCTTATTGAGGACGTTGGTTCGAGGTTTCCGAAACCATCACGGGCAGAGCAGAGAGCCTCGACGCGGATGATAGCCGGGGTGCGCGGGCTCGACAAGCCGCGCGCGCTCGCAGGCGCCCCGCTACTCCCCGAGTGCCGCTCCCAGCTTGCGCGCGAGCCGCTGCGCGCGCTCGTCGACGATCGTGCTCGACGACTGCCGGCTGTCGGCCTCCTGGCGCGCGCCAAAGCACTCGTCGGCGAGGTTGAGCGCCGCCAGCACCGCGACGCGCAGGCTGTCGACCGCGCCGCTCGCGCGGCTGACGTCCTTCATCGCCTCGTCGACGTAGGCCGCGAGCTTCTGCACGTACGCCGGGTCGCCGCCGTGCTTCACCGAGTAGGTCTGGCCGAAGATCTCGACCTGGATCTGGTTGGCTTTCTCCGCCATTCCCGGATTATAGGCGGTCGAGGAGCCCCGCGAGCTTCTCGACGCGGGCACGCAGCTCCTCGCGCTCCGCCCGCAGCGTCTTCAGCTCGCTCGCGAGCGCCTGGGCTTGCTCGGCCTCCGCGGCCGAGCTGCCCGCGCGCTCCTTGAGCGTCCCGAGCTCCCGCTCGGCGCGCTCCGCGCGCTCGTTGGCGCGCGCCGCCTCGGCCCGCAGCGCCTTCGTCTCGCCCGTCAGCTCCTTGAGGCGCTCGGCCGCGCGCTGGATCCGTTCCTCGAGCAGCTTGAAGCCGTCTTCCACGCTTCCTCCTTCATTCTCCCCGGATCTCGAGCCCGGCCGCGCGCAGCTCCCGCACGACACCGTCGACGTCGGCCTGGACCTCCTCGCTCGTGAGCGTGCGCTCCTCGTCCTGGAAGCGCAGGCTGACGCTCAGGCTCACCTTCCCGGAAGGCAGCGGACTGCCGGCGTAGCGGTCGACGAGCCGCAGCGCGCGCAGCCGCGGGCCCGCCGCCCGCCGCACGCGCTCGAGCACCTCGGCCGCGGGGCTCGCCAGGTCGCACACGATCGACAGGTCGCGCTCGACGGGGGAAGCGGTCGAGCGGCGCGAAGCGCGGGATGCGCGGAACGCTCTCCAGGAGCGCCTCGACCTTGATCTCGAGCACGATCGCCTCGTCCCGCAGCTCGAGCCGCGATCGCAGCTCGGAGCCGAGCGCGCCGGCGTAGCCGAGCTCGCCGGCCTCGCCCAGGATGCGGACGCCGCGGCCGGGGTGAAGGAAGGCGGGCAGGCCGTCGGACGCGACCTGCGGCTTTCGCTCTCCGAGCCGCTCGAACAGCAGCTCGAGCAGGCCGAGCGCGTCGAACAGGTCGAACAGCCGAGCCGGGGCCGCCCAGCCGCGCGGACAGGCGTCGCCCGAGAGCAGCAGCGCGAGCCGCCGCTCCTCGCGCGGGCGCTCGGCGCCCGGCAGGAACACGCGGCCCAGCTCGAAGACGGCCACGTCGCGCCTGCCGAGGCGAAGGTTCGTGCGCAGGGTCGAGACGAGCCCCGGCAGCACCAGCGACGTGCGCAGCGTGTCCTGCTCGACCGAGAGCGGGTTCGCGAGCGCCAGGCCGGGGGCCGGCACCACGTCCGCGCCGGGCACGAAGGCGTAGTTGATGACCTCAGAGAGCCCGACGCCGGCCAGCGCCTCACGGATCCGCCGCTCCTGCCGCTGCGAGCGGCGCAGCACCCCGATGCGCGACGACGGCGGCAGCCCCGACGGGATCCGCGCCAGGCCGAAGTGGCGCCCGACCTCCTCGGCCAGGTCCGCCTCCCCCGCCA
Source organism: uncultured Acidobacteriota bacterium (assembly GCA_963740655.1). Taxonomy (GTDB): domain Bacteria; phylum Acidobacteriota; class Vicinamibacteria; order Fen-336; family Fen-336; genus DATBSL01. The sequence goes on along the minus strand of CAVUFF010000001.1, from coordinate 548,765 downwards.
CGTCGAGGCGCCAGGAGGGCACGCGCACCGTGCGCTCGCCGTCGCCGCCCTTCACCTCGAAGCCGAGCGCGGCCAGCGTCTCGACCTGCCGCTTCGGCTCGACCTCGATCCCGAGGAGCGCGTCGACGCGCGCGGGACGCAGCCGCAGGCTCCGCTCGGGCCGCGCCGCCCCGCGGCGCTCCACGAGCCCGGGCCGCAGCTGCCCCGCTCCGATCCTGGCGGCGAGGTGCGCGACCCGCTCGAGCGCCGTCGGCCCCGCCTCGACGTCGGCGCCTCGCTCGAAGCGGTGCGACGCTTCCGTGTGCATGCCGAGCGCGCGCGCCGCGCGGCGGTCGCCAGCGGCTCCCACCACGCGGCCTCGAGCGCCACGACGCGGGTGCCCTCGTGGATCTCGCTGGAGGCGCCACCCATGATGCCGGCGAGGGCCAGCGCCGGGTCGCCGCCCTTGCCCGCGATCACACCGACCCGGGCCGGCAGCGTGCGCTGCTGGCCGTCGAGCGTCGTGAGCCGCTCGCCCGCGCGCGACCAGCGCACGACGAGGGCGCCGCCCGGCACGCGCGCGAGGTCGAAGGCGTGGCGTCGGCTGGCCCAGCTCGAGCATCACGTAGTTGGTGAGGTCGACGACATTGTTGATCGAGCGGATCCCGACGAGCTCGAGGCGGTCGCGCAGCCAGCTCGGCGACGGGCCGACCTCACGTCGAGCAACCGGGCACAGAAGCGGCCGCACAGCTCGCTCGCCTCGATCGTCACGTCGAAGTCGAGGCTCGCCTCCGCGCGCGGCCGGCGCCACCGTCACGTCGGGCGCGCGCAGCGGGAGCTGGTAGAGCGCCGCCACCTCGCGAGCCACGCCGTAGACGTTCATGCAGTCGACGCGGTTCGTGGTGATGTCGAGCTCGAGGACCGTCTCGGCCCCGTGCGTCTCGACGGCGTCGACGGCGAGACCGGCGAGCGTGAGGTCGTCGGCGAGCTTGCGCGGCTCGACGGCGGTGTCGACGAACTCCCGCAGCCACGACGCGGGACCCTCATGAGGGGAACTGCTCCAGGAAGCGCAGGTCGTTCTCGTAGAAGCGCCGGATGTCGTCGATCCCGTGCCGCACCATCGCGACGCGCTCGATCCCGAGGCCGAACGCGAAGCCCGTCACGACCTCGGGGTCGTACACCACGCGGCCGAGCCGGGCGTTCACCGCCTCGAAGACCGCGGGATGCACCATGCCGGAGCCGAGGATCTCGAGCCACCCCGTCGCCTTGCAGATGCGGCAGGGCGTGCCGTCCGCGAGCCGCCCCGCGCCTGAGCAGGCGAGGCACGCGAGGTCGGCCTCGACCGACGGCTCGGTGTACGGGAAGTACGAGGCCCGGAAGCGCACCGGGTACGCGCTCGCCGAAGACGGCGTGCACGAAGCGCCTCGACCGTGCCCTTCAGGTGGCCGACCGTAATGCCGGTGCCGACCACCAGCCCCTCGACCTGCTGGAACATCGGCGAGTGCGTGATGTCGCCGTCGCGCCGGAACACCTTGCCCGGGCAGATGATGCGCACGTCGGGCGGGTGCGGGTTGTCGAGCATGTAGTGGACCTGGGCGGACGATGTGTGCGTGCGCAGCAGGAGACCGCTGCCTGCCCCTCGAGGTAGAAGGTGTCCTGCATGTCGCGCGCGGGGTGGTCGGGCGGCATGTTGAGCGCCTCGAAGTAGTGGTAGTCGTCCTCGACCTCGGGGCCGTCGTACACCTCGTAGCCCATCGCCACGAAGATGTCCTCGAGCTCCTGGCGCACGGCGGTCAGCGGATGGCGGCGGCCGCGGCGCGCAGACGCCGGCCGGGCAGCGTCACGTCGACCCGCTCGCGCGCGAAGCCGCGCTCCTTGCGCTCGCCTGCTCGAGCCCCGCGCGCGCCTCCGCGAGCCGTGCCTCTCGATCTCGCCCTTGAGCGCGTTCAGCTCCTGGCCGGCCTCGCGCCGCCGGCCTCCGCGAGCCGCCCCAGCGCCTTCATGAGGCCGCGACAGCGCCCCCGACTTGCGACGCCGAGGAAGCGGTCGCGCAGGCCTGGAGCGCGGCCGCGTCCGAGGTCGCCGCGCGTGGGCGCGGAACTTCCGCCCGCAGCGCGCGAGCCCGGTCGCGACGTCTTCGCGGATGGCTGGACGGTGTCGGCCATGGGATCACTGCGTTTCGGCCGGGGCGGCGCGGCGGGCCGGCGTCCGGCGCGAGGCTCAGGCGCGTCGCCGGCGCCGCCTTCGCCGCCTGCACGAGCTTGCCGAACGCGGCCGCGTCCCGCGCCGCGATGTCGGCGAGCGACTTGCTGTCGAGGCCGATGCCCGCGCGCTTCAGGCCCGCATGAGCTGGCTGTAGCTGATCTCGTGTGGCGCGCGCCGCGGCGTTGATCCGGACGATCCACAGCCGGCGGAAGTCGCGCTTCTTGCGCTTGCGGCCCACGTAGGCGAAGTTGCCCGCGCGCTCGATGGCCTCCTTCGCGAACTTGTAGAGCTTGCTCTTTCCGAGGAAGTACCCCTTGGCCCGCGCCAGCAGCTTCTTGCGCTTCTCGCGGCGCTTGGCTTCCCCGCTTGACTCTCGGCATGGCCGGCTGTCCCTTCGTCTCGGCCGGCCAGTAGCGGCACGGCCCGTCGCTCTTCCAGGCGGCGACTCCGGCCCGGGCAGCTCGACCGCTGCCCCAAGTCCCGACGCTTCGGGGTTCGGCGCCGCAGACGCCCCGGCGCCAGGCGGGGCGCTCGCGCCCGCCGGCGGTCGACTAGTCTAGCTCAGGACAGCAGCATCCGCCTGACCTGCGCCGACTTCGGCGTCCGACACCAGCGCCGCCTTGCGCAGCCCGCGCTTCCGCCCGGGGCCTTCTTGGTGAGGATGTGCCGCTTCATCGAACTGGCCGCGCTTGACCTTGCCGGTGGCGGTCATCCTGAACCGCTTGACCGCGCGCCCGCTTGCTCTTCAGCTTCAGCTTCGCCTTCTGTCTTCGGCTTTCTCATGGTCCTCGTCGCTACTTCGCGCGCGTGCCCCAACGGCCCCGGCTTCGGCCGCCGGCCTTCTTCTTGCGCTCGCCGGCGGCCTTCTTGGTCTTCTCGCCCGCCTTCTTGCCGCCTTCGCTCCTTCTTCGCGGCCTGGCGGCCTTGCCTTCTTGGCGGGGGTCGCCTCCTTCTTCGGCGACAGGATCTGCACCATCGTGTTGCCCTCCTGGCGCGGCGGCGACTCGACGCAGCACGTTGTCGCCGAGCTCCACGGCCAGCCGGTTCAGGATGCTAGCGCCCGATCTCGCTGTGGACGATCTCGCGGCCGCGGAAGATCACGAGCGACTTCACCTTGTTGCCGTCGTGCAGGAAGCGCTCCACGTTGCGCCGCTTGAACTGGAAGTCGTGCTCGTCGACCTTTGGCCGGAACTTCACTTCCTTGATCTGGATGTGCCGCTGGTGCTTTCGCGCCTCCGCCTCCCGCTTGGCCTGCTGGTAGAAGAACTTCCCGGAGTTCATGATCCGGCACACCGGCGGGGTCGCCGTCGGCCGCGATCTCGACGAGGTCGAGCCCCTTCTCCTCCGCCAGCATCAGCGGCCTGCGTGGGCGGCATGATGCCGAGCTGGGCGCCGTCCTCGTCGATGACCCGGACCTCCTTGGCCCGGATACGGTCGTTGATTCGGACCGTCTTGCTGTCTATGAGACACCCCCTCCAGACGGAGCCTTGTCTTCCTCGCGGACCGCGCGCTCGCGCGTGCGAGCCGCACGACGCGTCGCGCCGAAGGCCGAAACGTCCTGCGCCCCGAGGTCACCGGCGTGCCGGTGGCGCACGGAGGCCGTCTTCGCCTCGACTTCCTTGTCCCCCACCACCAGCATGTAGGGGACCTTCTGCACCTGGGCCTCGCGGATCCGGTAGCCCAGCTTCTCGTTGCGGTCGTCGACGTGCACCCGCACGCCCAGCGCCGCGGAGCTCGTCGCCGACCTCGCGCGCGTAGTCCTGGTGCTTCTCCGCCACCGGGATGCACCACCGCCTGCACCGGCGCGAGCCAGAGCGGGAAGGCGCCGCGCGTAGTGCTCGATCAGCACGCCGAAGAAGCGCTCGAGGCTGCCGAGCAGCGCGCGGTGAACCATCACCGGCTGGTGCGCCTTGCCGTCCTCGCCGATGTAACTCGAGCTCGAAGCGCGTCGGGTTGTGGAAGTCGACCTGGATCGTCGAGCACTGCCACGCGCGGCTCGAGCGAGTCCTTGATCTTGATGTCGATCTTCGGGCCGTAGAAGACGCCCTCGCCCGAGTCGACCTCGTACGCGAGCCCGCGCGTCTCGAGCGCCTTCTTGAGCGCCGCCGTCGCCACCTCCCACTGCTCGTCGCTGCCGCTCGCCTTCTCGGGCTTCGTCGAGAGGTAGATGTCGTAGCGGTCGAAGCCGAAGGTGCGCAGGATGTTCGTCGTGAAGTCGAGCACGCGCAGGATCTCGTCCTCGAGCTGGTCGGGCCGGCAGAAGATGTGCGCGTCGTCCTGCGTGAAGCCGCGCACGCGCATCAGCCCGTGCAGCACGCCCGAGCGCTCGAAGCGGTAGACGGTGCCGAGCTCCGCCCAGCGGAACGGCAGCTCGCGGTAGCTGCGCAGCTTCGTCCGGTAGATCGTGATGTGGAACGGGCAGTTCATCGGCTTGAGCTGGTACTCGACGTTCTCGATCTCGATCGGCGAGTACATGTTCGCCTTGTAGTACTCGGTGTGCCCGCTCGTCTTCCACAGGTCGAGCTTCGCGATGTGCGGCGAGTAGACGATGTCGTAGCCGCCCGCGTAGTGCTGGTCGCGCCAGTAGTCCTCGATCTGCCTGCGGATGAAGCCGCCCTTCGGGTGCCACAGCACGAGCCCGGCGCCCGTGTCGTCGGCGATCGAGAAGAGGTCGAGCTCGCGGCCGAGCTTGCGGTGGTCGCGGCGCTTCGCCTCCTCGAGCCTGAAAAGGTGCTGGTCGAGCTCCTGTTTCGTGAAGAAGGCGTAGCCGTAGATGCGCTGCATCGCCGGGTTGCCTTCCTTGCCCTTCCAGTACGACTGCGAGGGCTCGGGCTTCAGCTTGAACGCCTTGATCTGGTTCGTCGACGGCAGGTGCGGGCCGAGGCAGAAGTCGACGAAATCCCCCATCGTGTAGCACTGCACGGGGTCGCCCGACTTCTCCTCGATCAGCTGGCACTTGAGCGCCTGGCCCTTCCGCTTGAAGAGCTCGAGCGCCTCGGCCTTCGGGAGGAGCTTCTTCTCGATCGGCCGGTTCTGCTTGACGATGTGCGCCATCTTCTTCTCGATGGCGACGAGGTCCTCGGGCGTGAACGGCCGGCCGACGAGGAAGTCGTAGAAGAAGCCATCGTCCGTGGGCGGACCGATCCCGCACTGCGCATCCGGAAACAGCTCCGTGACCGCGGCGGCGAGCAGGTGCGCGGACGAGTGGCGGTAGATTTCGATCGGGGAGTCGGCGGGCTTCGTCTCGCCGGAGGGCCCTGTCGTGTCGAGAGGTTCGAGAGTACTCGGCGACGACATCACGAGAGAATCAACATCAGGTCCGCTTCACTCCTCCAACCGGTCGTGCCCTCGGCGGGGCTTTGGTAGGCGCGGGTGGAATTGAACCACCGACCTCTTCCGTGTCAAGGAAGCGCTCTACCACTGAGCCACGCGCCTTTCGACCGGAAGCTTCAAGCTACCAGAGGGATAGGGGGAAGTCAACGAAATGGGCCAGGTTCGGCGCGGCACAACCGCCGCCTCACACGAGCCGTGCCACCTCCAGGATGAAGAAGCCGTAGACCAGAAGGAGCAGCACGCCCTCCCAGCGTGAAACGCGCTTGTCGAGGGTGAGCAGGTAGAAGAGCAGGGCCGAGGCTCCGAAGACCGGAAGGGGCAGCTCCCGCATCTCGGGCGTCGTCCGGAGTGGCCCCACGAGCGAAGCCGTCCCGGTGACCGCCAGGGTGTTGAACACGCACGAGCCGAGCACGTTGCCCACCGCGACGTCGGCTTTGCCGGCGCGTGCCGCGGTGGCGCTCACCACGAGCTCGGGCAGCGTCGTGCCCACCGAGAGCAGCGTGAGGGCGACGAGGTCCGCGGGTACGCCGGCCCGCAGGGAGATCGTCTCGAGCGACGAGACGGTGTAGCGCGCGCCCAGGTAGATGAGGATCGCGCTGACGGCGAGCACCAGGGTGTCGCGCCACGCAACGGTGGCGGCGTCGGCCGCTCCGCGCCGCGTCGGCTCCGCCTCCGTGCGCCCCTCCCGCACGAGGTAGAGCAGGTACACGGCATAGGCCGCCAGCAGGGCGACGCCCTCCAGCCGCCCGACCACACCGTCGCGCAACGCGAGCGCCAGGAGCAGCGCGGAGCCGAGCAGGAAGTGGAGGTCGATGAGGATGTACTGCTCGCCCAGGCGCAAGCTGGCGCGCGCCGCCACCGCCACCGCTCCCATCACCAGCAGCAGGTTCGAGAGGTTGGCGCCCAGCACGTTGCCCAACACGATCTGCGACGTGCCTCGGCTCGTCGCCACGATCGAGGCGACCAGCTCCGGCAGCGACGTGCCGGCCGACACGATCAGCACTCCGACCGCGAATGGCGACATGCCGAGGGCGAGCCCGACCCGCTCGGCACTCTGGGTGAAGAACCGCGCCGCAGCGAGCAGGACGACGAGGCTCGCCGCGAACGTGAGCAGGCCAGGCAGCACCCGGGGAGTATAGGGGCGACCGCCGAGACGGGCTCTCGCGCCCCGCTACAAGATCTTCTTCCCGAGCAGCGAGCAGAGAAGCTCGACGCCCAGCCGGGCGGTGCCGTTCTGCTGGTCGAGGATCGGGTTGACCTCGACGAGCTCGGCCGAGAGCACCTTCGCCGTGTCGGCCAGCATCTCCATCGCGAGGTGAGCCTCCCGATACGAGATGCCGCCGGGCGACGGCGTCCCGACTCCCGGCGCGAGGTCCGGATCGATGCCGTCGATGTCGAAGCTCACGTGGATGCCCCCGGTGCCCGTCGTGGCGCGCTGGATCGCCTCCTCCATCACCGTACGCATCCCGCGCTCGTCGATGTCGCGCATCGTGAAGGCGCCGATCCCCGAGGCCTTCACGGTCTCGCGCTCGGCGGGGTCGACGTCGCGGATCCCGACCAGCGCGGCGCGCGCGGGCTCGACCATCGGCGCCTCGCCCGCGAGTCCCACCAGGCTCGCCTCGCCATAGCCGAGCGCCACCGCGAGCGGCATGCCGTGGATGTTGCCGCTCGGGCTGGTCTCGGGAGTGTTCGAGTCGGCGTGCGCGTCGAACCACACGAGCCCGAGCTTCTGCTGCCGTCGCCGCAGGTGGCGCGACAGCCCGGCGATCGTCCCCATCGCAACGGAGTGATCGCCGCCCAGCACGACGGGCAGCGAGCCGCTCGCCACCGCCCGCTCGACGCGGTCGCGCAGGTGCCCGCATACCTCGAGGATCTCCTTCAGGTACTTGAGCCGCGGATCTCCCGGCCCCTGCGTCTCCTGGATCTTGACCGGGAGGTCGCCCCAGTCGTCCACGTCGTAGCCGAGCGCTTCCACCTTCGCCTGTGCGCCGGCCGCGCGCAGCGCGGAGGGACCCATGTCGACGCCGCGCCGCCCGGCGCCGAGGTCGAGCGGCACGCCGATCAGCGTCACGCGCGGCTTCGCCATCCGCTGCCCTCCCGCTTGCGCCGATCACGCTAGCACGCCGCGCCACGCCCGCGCCAACGTCGTGAGGTCGCTCACCTCGCGCGCCCCGCGCGGTTGACGCTCACCCGGAGCGGCTCCGATAATCCTCGCGGGATCTTAGGCCATGACGGCGCCACAGGCGAGAAAAGCCCCGGCGGTGACGGCGCCGGAGGCCCCGGAGCTGCTCGCCGTGCTGCTGGCGCAGCGCGTGCTGAGCGCCGATCAGGTCGAGAAGGTCCGCCGCGCGCAGAAGGTGAACGGGCTCGGCGCGGAGCAGGCCGTGATCCAGCTCGGGGTCGCGAGCGACGCGCAAATCGCGCAGGCGCTCGCCGCGCACGCCGGGCTGCCGTACGTCAAGATCAACCCGCTCGACCTCGACCTGGACGTGGTCACGAAGGCGATCGCGGGGCCCTTCGCGCGCCGCCACGGCATGGTCGCGATCGCGAAGAACGGCAACCGCATCACGATCGCCGTCCACAACCCGTTCGCGCCCTTCCCCTTCGAGGACGTCAAGCGCGTCACCGGCTGCGAGGTCGACCGCGTCGTCGCCACGCGCAGCGACGTGGAGACGGTCAACAAGGGCTTCTACGACCTGAAGTCGAGCCTGCAGCACGCCGAGAAGCAGCTCAGCGAGAGCCGCATCGCGACCGTCGACCTCGGCAACCAGGAGTTCCTCTCGAAGGCCGACACCGACCTCGACCCGGCCGCGGCGCCGGTAGTGAAGGCGCTCGACCACATCCTCGGCTACGCGTTCGAGCAGCGCGCCTCGGACATCCACTTCGAGCCCAAGCGCAACCTGACGCTCGTGCGCCTGCGCATCGACGGCGTGCTGCACGACGTCCACGTGATCCCGAAGATCGTCTACGAGGCGGTGGTCTCGCGCATCAAGCTGCTGTGCGGCGCCAACCTGGCCGAGAAGCGCCGCCCGCAGGACGGCCGCATCAAGCGCGACCAGGGCGGCCGCGAGGTCGAGCTGCGCGTGAGCACGATGCCGACCGCCTTCGGCGAGAAGGCGGTGCTGCGCATCTTCGACCCCGACATCCTGCTGAAGACGATCGACGAGCTCGGGCTCTCGCCCCACGACCTGCCCAAGTTCAACGATTTCATCGCGCGGCCGACCGGCATCATCCTGGTCACCGGGCCGACCGGCAGCGGCAAGACCACGACGCTCTACTCCGTGCTGAAGCACCTGTCGAAGCCCGAGGTCAACATCGTCACGATCGAGGACCCGATCGAGATGGTGTTCGAGGACTTCAACCAGGTGCAGGTGCGTCCCGCGATCGACGTCACGTTCGCCTCGACCCTGCGCACGGTGCTGCGCCAGGACCCGGACATCATCATGGTCGGCGAGATCCGCGACAAGGAGACCGCGGACCACGCGGTGCAGGCCGCGCTCACCGGCCACCTGGTGATCTCGACGCTGCACACCAACGACGCGTCGTCCTCGATCACGCGCCTGCTCGACCTCGAGGTCCCCCACTTCCTGATCACCTCGACGCTGATCGGCGTCGTGGCGCAGCGACTGGTGCGCGAGAACTGCAGGCACTGCACCGAGGAGTACGAGCCCACCGAGGCCGAGGCCGCGGCGATGAAGATCCCGTTCGAGAAGCTCAAGCCGTACCGCTTCCGGCGCGGCAAGGGCTGCCTGCACTGCCGCGAGACCGGCTACCTCGGGCGCACCGGCATCTACGAGATCCTGCCGATGAGCGAGAAGATCCGCCGCCTGATCTCGAACCAGGCGGGCTCGCTCGACATCTTCAGGGCCGCGCGCGAGGAGGGCCTGCGCACGCTCAAGGAAGCCGGGATCGAGAAGGTCTTCCGCGGCGCCACCACCACTACCGAGATGGTGCGGGTGACCGGCAAATGAACGACGACGGCCTCAAGGGCCGCGTGGTCCTCGTCACGGGCAGCGGGCGCGGCCTGGGCAAGGCGCTCGCCTGCGCCGCCGGCGCCGAGAAGGCGCGTGTCGTCGTGAACGCGCGCCGCGACCTGCGCGAGGCCGAGATCGTCGCCGCCGAGATCCACAAGGCCGGCGGCGAGGCGCTCGCGGTCGGCGCCGACGTCACCGACTTCGACGAGGCGCGCTCGCTCGTCGAGCGCGCGCTCGAGAAGTGGAGCCGGATCGACGTGCTCGTCAACACCGTCGGGCGCTTCCACTGGAACCCGCTCGCCACGATGGAGCCGGCCGAGTGGCGCCGCATCCTGGCGACCAACCTCGACTCCGTCTTCCACATGTGCCGGCTGGTCGTGCCGCACATGCGCGAGCGCCGCTTCGGGCGGATCGTGAACCTGGCGGCCGTGGGAGCCGCCTGGACGCAGGGCGAGCCGCAGATGACGGCCTACGGCGCCGCCAAGGCCGGTGTCGTCGCGCTCTCGCGTGCGCTCGCGCTGGAGGAGGCGCGCTGCGGGATCACGGTCAACGTCGTCTCGCCCGGCCTGCTCGAGGACGACAGCGGCGACAAGGCGCGGGCCAAGGCCGACGCGATGCTGAGCGACCGCGTCCCGGTCGGCCATCCCGGCTGCGCCGCGGACGTGGTGCGCGCGGTGCTCTTCTTCTGCTCCCCCGCCGCCGACTTCGTCACCGGCCAGGTGGTCGAGGTGGCGGGCGGCGCGCGGCTCTAGTCCTTTCGATCCAGTCGCCCACGGGCAGCCGCGCTCGACTTGCACCACAGTCGCAATCCCTGCGCGCTCGTCCCGGATAACTCCCACTTGCTCACTGCGACCGAGCGTGGCAGCGCGCTTGCAGGGTGCACGTCGGGGTCATCAATGGGCAGCCTCTCGCCAGTCACCCTCGAGCCCGCCGCTCTGGCGGATCTGTTCGCCGCCCTTCACGAGGAAGGCTACGAGATCGTGGGGCCGACCGTCCGCGACGGCGCCATCGTCTACGAGACGCTGCAAACCCCCTCCGATCTGCCTCGAGGCGTGGGCGACGAGCAGGCGCCGGGAAGCTACCGGCTCCGAGACCGGGGTGACTCGGCGCTGTTCGCCTACGCCGTGGGTCCGCACTCCTGGAAGCGGTACCTGCACCCGCCGAGCGTCACGCTGCTGAAAGCGCGGCGCACCCCCGAGGGGATGAGCTTCGACGGGGCCGGCGAGCCGGTCCCGCGCCGAGCCTTCTTCGGCGTCAGGTCCTGCGAGCTGGCGGCCATCGCCCTTCAGGACCGCGTGCTCATGGGCGGTCCCCACGTCGATCCGGTCTATGCCGCAAACAGGCGCGCCTGCCTGCTGATCGCGGTCAACTGCACCGATCCCGCGGCGACCTGCTTCTGCGCTTCCCTCGGCACGGGCCCGCGCGCCCGCGCGGGGTTCGACCTCGCGTTGACCGAGCTTCCCGCCGGCGTGCTGGGCGCGGCGCGGCTCATCGTCGAGATCGGCACGCCCGCGGGCGCGGGGCTCGTCGAGCGGCTGGAGCATCGGCCCGCGTCCACGGCCGAACGCGACGCGGCCTTTGGGCTGCTCGAGGCTGCGGCGGCCCGCCAGCAGCGCCAGCTGTCCACGGCCGGCCTCAAGGAGCGGCTCTACGCCCGCTACGAGGATCCCGCCTGGGACGCGATCGGCCAGCGCTGCCTGGCCTGCGCGAACTGCACCCAGGTCTGCCCCACGTGCTTCTGCACGACGGTCGTGGACTCGACCGGGCTCGGATTCGGAGAAGCGGCCGGCGAGGAGGCGGCGGAGCGACACCGGCTGTGGGACTCGTGCTTCACGCTCGACTTCACGTACATCCACGGGGGCAGCGTGCGCACCTCGGCCGGCGCGCGCTATCGGCAGTGGCTCACCCACAAGCTCGCAGCCTGGCACGACCAGTTCGGAGCCTCCGGCTGCGTGGGGTGCGGCCGCTGCATCGCCTGGTGCCCGGCGGGCATCGACCTCACCGCCGAGGCGAACGCGCTCGTCGCGGGCCCGGCCGCTGGGAGGTGATCATGTCCATCTCGACCCTCGAGCCCAGCTTGGCCTCGCAGCCCTTCTTCGAGGGGCTGTCCGAGCCGCACCTCGCGCTGCTCACGGGGTGTACCACCAACACTGTGTTCAACGCGGGAGACTTCATCTTCCGCGAAGGGCAGCCGGCCGACCGCTTCTACCTGCTCCGGCACGGGCGGGTGGGGCTGGAGGTCTTCCCGCCCGCGGGCGGACCACTCACGATCGAGACCCTGGAGGAAGGCGAGGTGCTGGGCTTCTCGTGGCTGTTCCCGCCCTACAAGTCGCGCTTCGACGCGCGCGCCCTCACGCTGGTGCGAGCACTGAGCCTCGACGGCGCCTGCCTGCGGGGCAAGTGCGAGGAAGACAAGGCGCTCGGCTACGAGCTCATGAAGCGCTTCGCCCCGCTGATCATCGCGCGCCTCGAGTCCACGCGCCTGCAGCTCCTGGACGTCTATGGCCAGTCCCGCTGAGCTCCGCGAAAGCGCGGCGCTCGGGACCGGCGACGCGTTCGCCGGGCCCGACCCGATGCGGCCCGTTCCCTTCGTGGTCCGCCAGAACGCGCGGGAGACGGGCGACACCTTCACGCTGACGCTGCTGCCGGCGGGAGACCCGCTGCCCTTCCGCTTCGCGCCGGGCCAGTTCAACATGCTCTACGTCTTCGGCGTGGGCGAGGTGCCCATCTCCATCAGCGGCGACCCCGCGCGCCCGGAGCTGCTGGTGCACACGATCCGCGCCGTCGGAGCCGCCACCCGCGCGCTCCAGAAGCTGCAGAAGGGCGACCTCGTCGGCGTGCGCGGCCCCTTCGGCACGGCGTGGCCCGTCGAGCCGGCTCACGGGCACGACGTGGTCGTGGTCGCGGGCGGCATCGGCCTGGCCCCGCTGCGGCCCGCGCTCTACCACTTCCTGCTGCACCGGGTGCAGTACGGCCGCGTGGTGCTGCTGTGCGGAGCGCGCACCCCCAAGGACCTCATCTACGCGCGCGAGCTACGGGAGTGGCGCGGCCGCTTCGACATGGAGGTGGACGTGACGGTCGACCGCGCCACGGCGGACTGGCAGGGTGCGGTCGGGGTGGTCACCCGGCTCATCGAGCGCGCGCCCTTCGACCCTGGCAGCGCCATGGCCTTCGTCTGCGGGCCCGAGATCATGATCCGCTTCGCCGTGATGGCGCTCCAGCAGCGCGGCGTCGCGGCCCAGAGCGTGCACGTCTCGATGGAGCGCAACATGAAGTGCGCGGTGGGGCTCTGCGGCCACTGCCAGTTCGGACCCCATTTCGTGTGCCGGGACGGCCCGGTCTTCCGCTACGACCAGACGCTCCCCTTCTTCGGGATGCGGGAGGTGTGACGCCATGCCGGGCAAGCTGAAGCTGGCGGTGCTCAAGTTCGCCTCGTGCGACGGCTGCCAGCTGTCGCTGCTCGACTGCGAAGACGAGCTGCTGGCCCTGACGCAGGCCGTGGACATCGCCCACTTCCTCGAGGCCTCGCGCGCGGTGCAGAAGGGCCCCTACGACCTCACCCTGGTGGAGGGCTCGATCACCACCCCGCACGACGCCGAGCGCATTCGCGCCGTGCGCAAGCAGTCGAAGCTCCTGGTCACGATCGGCGCCTGCGCCACCGCGGGCGGGATCCAGGCGCTGCGCAACTTCGCCGACGTGCGGGAGTTCACCGCGGCGGTCTACGCCACCCCCGAATACGTGTCCGCCCTCGAGACCTCGACGCCCATCTCCCAGCACGTGCGCGTGGACCTCGAGCTGCGGGGCTGCCCGATCAGCAAGTCCCAGCTCCTCGAGACGCTGCTGGCGCTGCTCCAGGGACGCCGGCCCCACCTCCCGAGCTACAGCGTGTGCCTCGAGTGCAAGCGCCGCGGCACGCCGTGCGTCATGGTGGCGCGCGGCATCCCGTGCCTGGGTCCGGTGACCCACGCCGGATGCGGCGCCCTGTGCCCCGCCTATCAGCGGGGCTGCTTCGGCTGCTTCGGCCCGATGGAGTCGCCCAACACCGGGGCCTTGAGCGACGCCTGGCGCGCGCTCGGCGTTGCCTCTCCCGACCTCGTGCGCGCCTTCCGGTCCTTCAACGCCTGGGCTCCGGCCTTCCGCGCCGCGAGCGAGACCCATGAGCGCAAAACGCAGTAGGACGATCAAGGTCGACGCGCTCGCGCGCGTGGAGGGCGAGGGAGGCCTCCTCATCAAGACGCGGGGCGGCGCGGTCACCCAGGTCCAGCTCCGTATCTACGAGCCGCCCCGCTTCTTCGAGGCCTTCCTGCGCGGCCGTCGCTACGACGAAGCGCCCGACCTCACCGCGCGGATCTGCGGGATCTGTCCCGTCGCCTACCAGATGAGCAGCGTGCAGGCCATGGAGGAGGTGCTGGGGCTCGAGGTCGCAGGGCCGGTCCGCCTGCTCCGGCGGCTGCTCTACTGCGGCGAGTGGATCGAGAGCCACGTGCTGCACGCGGCGATGCTCCACGCTCCCGACTTTCTGGGCTACGAGAGCGCGGTGCACATGTCCAAGGACCACCCGGAGCTGGTGCGGCTGGCTCTCCGGCTCAAGAAGGCGGGAAACGAGCTCGTGGCGCTCCTCGGGGGGCGCGAGATCCACCCGGTCAACGTCAGGGTGGGCGGCTTCTATCGGGTGCCCGAAAAGCGCGAGCTCGCGGGCATGCGGGAGCGGCTCGAGGTGGCGCGCGACGAGGCGCTCTCGCTGCTCCAGACGGTGGCCGGCTTCAAGTTCCCCGCTTTCGAGCGCGACTACGAGTTCGTGGCGCTGCGGCATCCCGAGGAGTACCCCCTCTGCGAGGGCCGGCTGGTCTCGAACCAGGGGCTGGATATCGAGCGCAGCGAGTTCGAGCGGCACTTCCGCGAGGACCACGTCCCCCACTCGAACGCCCTTCACGCCGTGCACCGGGACCGGGGCGCCTACCACGTGGGCCCGCTCGCTCGATACAGCCTGAACTTCGACCGCCTCCCTCCGCGAGTCCAGGAGGCCGCTCGCGCCGCGGGTCTCCCGCCCGTCGTGCGGAACCCCTTCCAGAGCATCCTGGTGCGCGCCGTGGAGACGCTCTTTGCCTGCGACGAGGCGGTGCGGCTCATCGACCTCTACGAGCCGCCCGACCGCCCCTTCGTCGAGGCCGAGCCGCGCGCGGGCGTCGGGTACGGATGCACCGAGGCGCCGCGCGGCATCCTCTATCACCGGTACCGTCTCGACGAGACGGGGCTCATCGTCGAGGCTCGGATCGTCCCGCCGACCTCGCAGAACCAGAAGACGATCGAGAACGACCTCTGGAGCTTCGTGCCGCAGTACCTGGACCTGCCCGAGGCCGAGCTCGAGCGGCGCTGCGAGCAGGCAGTCCGCAACTACGACCCGTGCATCTCGTGCGCGACGCACTTCCTGAAGCTCACCGTGGAGCGGGCATGAGCTCCACGCTGGTGCTCGGCGTGGGCAACCCCGCCTGCGGCGACGACGGAGCCGGGCCTGCCCTCGTGGCCCGGCTCAGGCGCCACGCCCCCCGAGGCGCCGACCTCGTCGCAAGCGACGGAGAGGTCGTGCGACTGCTCGCCGCCCTGGAAGGGCGTGCACGCGTCATCCTCGTGGACGCCGCGCGCAGCGGCCGCGCGCCGGGCAGCATCCTCCGGCTCCCCGGCGGGGAGCTGGAACGGCTCACCACGCTGCGAGCCGGGTCCACGCACGCCCTCGGGGTCGCTCAGGCGCTCGCGCTCCACTACGCCCTCGGCCGCCCGCCCGCCGAGGTGCGGGTGTACGCGATCGAAGGCCGCTGCTTTCGCCCTGGCGAAGGCCTCTCCCGCGAGGTGGCTCGGGCGGTGCGGCGCGTCGAGCGGATGGTGCGCGCGGAGATCGAGCGATGCCCGAAGCCCTCGAAGGCCGCCTGATCGAGCTGCGGGGCACCGTGCAGGGCGTCGGCTTGCGGCCCTGGGTCTACCGCCTCGCCCGCGACGAGGGGATCGCCGGGCGGGTGCGCAACGACGCGCAGGGGGTGACGATCGAGGCGTTCGGACGGCAGGGCGCGCTCCGCGCGTTCCTGCGCCGCCTCGCGCGACAGCGCTCCTCCTGCCGCCCGCATCGACTCGCTGTCAGCGCGAGCCATTCCCGCGGAGCCGGCGCGAAGCCTTCGTGATCGCCGAGAGCCGCGCGGCGGCCGGCCGCAGGGTCTCGATCCCTCCCGACCTCGCCACCTGCCCCGAGTGCCTGAGCGAGGTGGCGAACCCCGTCGACCGGCGCCATCGCTATCCCTTCACCAACTGCACGAACTGCGGCCCGCGCTTCACGATCGCGCGCGACGTCCCCTACGACCGCGCGAAGACCAGCATGGCCCGCTTCCCGATGTGCGAGGACTGCTCGCGCGAGTACGAGAGCCCCGCGGACCGTCGCTTCCACGCCCAGCCGAACGCGTGCCCGGCGTGCGGGCCGCAGCTTCGGCTGCTGGACCGGTCGGGTGCGGTGCTCGTCGCCGACCCGATCGCGACCGCCGCCGTCGCCCTGCGTCAGGGAAGCATCCTGGCGCTGAAGGGCCTGGGCGGCTTCCACCTCGCCTGCGACGCGACCTCCTCGGCAGCGGTCGGCCGCCTTCGCGAGAGGAAACGGCGCGAGAGGAAACCCCTGGCCGTGATGGCCGCCGATCTCGGGGAAGCGGAGCGGCTCGCGGTGCTCGGCGACGAGGAGCGGCGCCTGCTGATGTCGGCCGAGCGGCCCATCGTGCTCCTGGAGCGCCGTCCGGGCTCGGGCCTCACCCCGGAGCTCGCGCCGGGCAGTCCGCTCCTCGGGCTGATGCTCCCCTACACGCCGCTGCACCACCTCCTGCTCGCCGACACCGGGCGGCCGCTCGTCATGACCTCGGGCAACCTCTCGGACGAGCCGATGGTCCAGGACGACGCCGACGCTCTCGCCCGCCTCGGCGGTGTCGCCGATCTCTTCCTCGTCCACGATCGGGCGATCGAGAACCGCTGCGACGACTCGGTGGTGCGGTTGGTCGCAGGACGGCCCCTCGTCCTGCGGCGGGCGCGCGGCTACGTGCCGCGCGGACTTCCCCTGGCGCGACCGCTGGCCCGCCCGGTGCTCGCGTGCGGCGCCCAGCTCAAGAACACCTTCTGCCTGGCGACTCGCGATCAGGCCTGGCTCGGGCCCCACATCGGAGACCTCGACACGCTCGAGAGCGCCAGGGCCTACGAGGAAGCGATCCCACGCTTCGAGCGCTTCCTGGGCATCGCGCCGGAAGTGGTGGCCCACGACCTGCACCCCGACTACTTCTCCACCCGCTACGCCCTCGCCCGGCCGGAGGCCACGAAGATCGCCGTGCAGCACCACCATGCCCACGTCGCGAGCGCCATGGCCGAGCACGGCCTGGCCGGTACGGTGATCGGCGTGGCCTACGACGGCACGGGCTGCGGCACCGACGCAAGCGCGTGGGGGGGCGAGATCCTGCTCGCCGGCTACGAGAGTTTCGAGCGCGTGGCCACGTTCCGGCCCCTGGCGCTGGCGGGCGGCGACACGGCCATCCGCGAGGTGTGGAGGCTGGCGCTCGCCCTGCTCGACGACGCGTTCGACGGCGACCCTCCGCTCCACCGCCTCGCGCTCTTCGCGGACATCCCGCGCTCGCGGAGGGACGTCGTCCGCCGCATGATCGCCGCGAGGCTCCACGCTCCCGCGGCGCACGGCGTCGGCCGCTACTTCGACGCCGTGGGTGCCATCGTGCTCGGCCGGGCCGTCTCGCACTTCGAGGGGGAGGTCGCGCTGGCGTGGAACCTGGCCGCCGACCCCGGCGAGCGGCGCAGCTATCCATTTGCGGTCGAGGAAGCCGCCGCGGGACGCCCGCCGCAGCTCGACCTGCGGCCGCTCACCCGCTCCGCCGTCCGCGATCTGCTGGAGGGCCGCTCGCCCGCCACCATCTCCGGGCGCTTCCACGCCACGCTCGCGGCGGCCACCGCGGAGCTGGTGCGGATCGCCGTGGCGCGTGCCGGGCGCGTGCCTGTCGTGCTCACCGGCGGCTGCTTCCAGAACGCGCGCCTGGCCGAAGACACGAGCCGCGCGCTCGCTCCCCTCTCGGTCCACCTTCACCGCGAGGTGCCCGCCGGGGACGGCGGGATCGCTCTCGGACAGGCCCTCGTCGCCGACGCCCGCGTGAGGTCGGGCGCGCCATGTGTCTAGCGGTGCCGGGTCGCGTCGCGGAGCTGCTCGGGGAGGGAGACCTCCGCGCGGCGCGCGTCGACTTCGGGGGCGTCGTGCGCGAGGCGAGCCTCGTCTTCGTCCCGGAGGCGGAGGTGGGCGACTACGTCCTCGTCCACGTGGGCTTCGCGATCGCGCGCATCGACGAGGCGTCGGCGCGGGCCACCTTCGAGACGCTGGCCGAGCTCGGGCCGCGCGAGCTGCCGGAGGGCTGACCATGCGCCACCTGGACGAGTATCGGGACCCGGCTGCGGTGCGCGCGGTGCTCCGCGAGCTGCGCGAGGCCACGCGCGGCGAACTGGACGCTCATGGAGGTCTGCGGCGGCCAGACCCACTCCATCCTCAGGTTCGGCGTGGACGCGCTCATCGGGTCCCGGGTGAGGCTCGTCCATGGCCCCGGCTGCCCGGTCTGCGTCACGCCCCTCGAGACGATCGATCGCGCCCTGGCGATCGCCTCGCGCGAGGACGTGGTCTTCTGCTCGTTCGGGGACATGCTGCGCGTGCCCGGCTCGCGCGGCGACCTGCTCTCGGTCAAGGCACGCGGCGGCGACGTGCGCGTCGTCTACTCGCCCCTCGACGCGCTCAAGCTGGCGCGTCGAGCATCCCGACCGCCGCGTGGTCTTCTTCGCCGTCGGCTTCGAGACCACCGCGCCCGCGAACGCGCATGGCCGTGCAGCGGGCCGCGCGGCTGGGGCTCGCCAACTTCTCCGTGCTCGTGGCCCACGTGCTCGTGCCGCCCGCCCTGGAGGCGCTCTTGTCCTGCCCCGACGCGGTCGTCCAGGGACTGCTCGCGCCCGGCCACGTCTGCGCGGTCGACGGGCTATCGAGGAGTACGAGACGCTCGCGGCCCGGTATCGAGTCCCGGTCGTGGTCACCGGCTTCGAGCCGCTCGACCTCCTGCGCGGCGTCCTCGCCGCGGTGCGCCAGCTCGAGGCGGGCGAGGCCCGCGTGGAGAACGCAGTATGCGCGGGCGGTCCGCCGCGAGGGCAACGCCGCGGCCCGAGCGCTGGTCGAGGAGGTCTTCGTGGTGGCCGACCGCAGCTGGCGGGGGCTCGGGCCGATCCCCGGGAGCGGCTTGCCCTCGCTCCGCGCTACGCGGCCTTCGATGCGGAGCGGGTCTTCGACGTAGCGGGCATCGAGGCGAGAGAGCCTCGAGGAGTGCCGGGCGGGCTCGTGCTGCAGGGCCGGCTCGCCCCCCCGAGTGCCCGGAGTTCGGCCGGCGCTGCACGCCGGAGCACCCGCTGGGGGCGCACCATGGTCTCCTCCGAGGGCGCCTGCGCGGCGTACTTCCGCTACCGCAGGGCCGAGCCCACGGTCCTGGCCACCGGGAGGTGAGCGCCATGACGCGCAGGATGGAATCCGATGCTCACCTGCCCGGTTCCCCGGACCCGCGCAGACGTCGTGCAGCTGGCGCACGGCGGGGGCGGGCTGAAGACGCGCGCGCCTCATCGAGCCGGTTGTTCGTGCCGGCCTTCCGCAACACCTACCTGTCGGCGCTCGGCGACGGCGCGGTCGTTCCCGTCGGACGCGAGCGCCTCGCCTTCACCACCGACACCTTCGTGGTCCAGCCCGCTCTTCTTCCCGGGCGGCGACATCGGCTCGCTCGCCGTCCACGGCACCGCCAACGACCTCGCCATGTGCGGCGCCGAGCCGCTCTTCCTGAGCGCCGCCTTCGTCCTGGAGGAGGGGCTGCCCCTCGCCGATCTCGAGCGCGTGGTGGCGTCGATGGCGGAGGCCTGCGCCCGCGTCGGCGCTCCGCTCGTGACCGGCGACACCAAGGTCGTCGACAAGGGCAAGGGCGACGGCCTGTTCGTCAACACCTCCGGCGTGGGGCGGGTCAGGGACGGCGTGCACGTCGCTCCCGATCGGGCCCGGCCCGGCGACGCCGTGCTGGTGTCGGGCCCGGTGGGCGACCACGGCATCGCCGTGATGGCCGCGCGGGAAGGCATCGAGTTCGAGACCGCGCTCGTCTCCGACAGCGCGCCCGTCGAGGACCTGGTGAACGCGCTGCTCCAGGCGGTGCCCGACACCCACGTGCTGCGCGATCCCACGCGCGGCGGGCTGGCCACGGCGCTCTGCGAGATCGCGCGCTCCTCGCACGTCGGCATCCGCATCGAGGAGGCCGCGGTTCCCGTGCGACCCGAGGTGCAGGGGGCCTGCGAGATCCTGGGCTTCGACCCGCTCTACGTGGCCTGCGAGGGCCGCTTCCTGGCCATCGTGCCACGGGCCGCCGAGCAGGGCGCGCTCTCGGCCCTGCTCGCCCTCCCCGCAGGCGCCATGGCCCGTCGCATCGGCGCGGTCACGGAGGACGACCCCGGCCGCGTGGTGCTGCAGGACGCGCATCGGGAGCCACCGCCTGCTCGAGAAGCTCTCCGGCGAGCAGCTCCCGAGGATCTGCTGATGCACGAGTACTCGCTCGTCCGGGCTCTCCTCGCGCGCGTCGAGCGCGAGGCGCGCGCACGCAACGCGCTCGCGGTGCGCCGTTTGAGCGTCCGGATCGGCGCGCTCGCCGGCGTGGAGCGGGAGCTCTTCGAGAGCGCCTACCAGGCCAGCCGGGAGGGAACGCTGTGCGCTGCGGCGGAGCTCGTCGTGCAGCCGGTCCTAGCGCGCTGGGCCTGCTCGGCCTGCGCCAGGCCCATGACCGCGGGGGAAGTGCTGCCCTGTCCCGACTGCGGCGCGCCCGCGCGGCTCCTGGGGGGTGACGAGATCGTCCTGGACCGGATCGAGATGGAGGTGGCCTGATGTGCGGCAGCTGCGGCTGCGGCGACCCCGAGATCGTCGCGATCGACGTCCACGAGCCCATCCTCGCCCAGAACGACCGCACGGCGCTTCACAACCGCGCGCACTTCGCCGCCGAGGGCGTGCTCGCGGTCAACCTGATGGGCTCGCCGGGCTCGGGCAAGACGGCGCTCCTCGAGGCCACTGGCCTCGCGCTTCGGCTCGGAGCGCCGGCTGGGGGCGATCGCGGGCGACCTCGCGACGGAGCGCGACGCCGACCGCCTGCGCGCGGCCGGCGTGCGCTCGACCGCCATCACCACCGGCTCCGCCTGCCACCTGGACGCGGCAATGGTGCACCGCGCGCTCCACGAATTCCGCTGGCGCGACCTCGACTACCTCTTCATCGAGAACGTCGGCAACCTCGTCTGTCCGGCGATCTACGACCTCGGGCAGTCGGCGAGCGTCGTGGCGCTCTCGGTCACCGAAGGCGAGGACAAGCCGCTCAAGTATCCGGTCATGTTCCGGCGGGCCGACCTCGTGGTCCTGACCAAGATGGACCTGCTGCCGCACCTCGAGCTGGATCTCCTGGCGCTGGAGGACGGCCTGGCACGCGTTCGTCCGCAGCCCCGGGTCCTCCGCGTCTCCGCCCGGACGGGAGAAGGCCTCGCGAGCTTCAGGGACTGGCTGGAGGCCTTGTCGCCTCGGCGAAGACCGTAGCGGTGAAGCCCGACAGCTCCACGCCGGGCCGCCTCCACGCGTCGGCCACCAGCCCCGCCTTGCGGCAGGTCTGCGCGAGAAAGGCCTCGCGGTCCCAGCCCTGATCGACCGGCACGCGCGGCAGCAGCACGCCGCGGCGGTCGCCCGAGCGGACCACGAGGCCGTGGCGTCCGAGCTCGATCTCGTCCGGGCGGATCGGTGCGAGCAGCGACAGCGCGGAGATCTCGATCGACAGCTCGGCCAGCTCGTCGCCCGACACCGGCGGGAAGCGGTCGTCCTCGGTCGCGGCCGCCACGGCCACGTGCACGATCGTCTCGACGAGCGGCGCCGCGGGCTGCAGCTGCCCCACGCAGCCGCGCAGCTCCCCGTCGCTCCTGCGGTGCAGGCTCACGAAGGCGCCGCCCGGCGCGGCCAGGCCGCCCGAAGCCGCGGGCAGCTCCGGCCGCCGGCCGGCGAGATATGCCACGATCGCCTCGCGCGCCACCGCGAGCAGCATCCGCCGCTCCTCGGGCGCGAGCCCGGGCGGCGCGCTCACGTCCCGGCCAGCACGGCCGCGGCCAGGTACCCGACGACGTGGCTCTTGTCGTGCTCGCCCGCGTCGCCGCTGTCGGCGTAGCGCAGCACGGAGACGTGGTCGGCGCCCAGCGCGCGCGCCGCCTTCAGCACCGCCACCAGCGGACCGCCGCCACACGCGACGTTGTCGCGCGTCTCCAGCCTGTGCATCAGCGACTCGGCGTCCAGGCGCCGGACGTCCTCCACCACCTCGGCGTCGAGCCGGCTCGCGACCGGCGCCGGCTGGTAGTGCGAGAGGTCGCTCGAGGCCAGCAGCACGACGTCGCGGCCGGCGGCGACCTTGGCCAGCGCGCGCGCGAGCGCGTCCACCTCCTCGCGCGACTGCGTCCCCATCAGCAGCGGCACGATCCGCAGCTCGCCCACCACGCGCTGCAGGAAGGGCAGCTGCATCTCGAGCGAGTGCTCGCTGCGGTGCGCACCCGCGTCCTCGAACACCTCGGGATCGGCGGCGAGCAGCGCCTCCGCCAGCTCTTCGTCGATCGGGGCGCTGCCGAGCGGCGTCTCCCACGCGCCGCGGGCGTAGAGTGCCACGCCCTCGAACGCCGCGCGGTGCGCAGGGCCCACCAGCACCACGGTCAGCCCCTGGCGCTCGCGCAGCAGCGCATACGAGTGCGCGGCCACCGGCCCCGAGTAGTGGAGGCCGGCGTGCGGGCTCACGAGCGCGACGAGCCGCCCCTCGATCCGCGGCGTGCCGGCCGCCTCGAGGTAGCAATCCACCTCGGCCGCGATCGAGCTCGCGGTGCGCGGATACCAGCTTCCGGCGAACGCGGCGCGACGAGTGGCGCCCATCTCCTCCCTCATACACCTGCCTGAGGAGCGGCACAAGACGTGTTTGGACGGCCTCACTCGTTGCGCAGGGCCACGACCGGGTCGACCTTGGTCGCGCGCCGCGCCGGAACGTAGGAGGCGAGCAGCCCGGCGCCTCCCAGCAGCAGCGTCACGGCGCCGAAGGTCGGGGGATCGGCGGGGGTGACGCCGAAGAGCAGCGACTCGACGCTGCGCGTCAGGGCCAGCGCGCCGGCGATTCCGAGCGCCAGGCCCGCCAGGACCGTCCGCAGCCCCTGGCCCACGATCATCCGGCGAACGTCCGCGGCGTCCGCCCCGAGCGCCAGCCGGATGCCGATCTCGCGCGTGCGGCGGCTGACGGAGTGGGCCATCACGCCGAACACCCCGCTCGTGGCGAGCAGCAGCGCCGTGATGCCGAAGCAGCCGATCAGGATCACGTTGAAGCGCCGCGGGCCGAGCGACGCGGACACGACTTGCGAGAAGGTCCGGAACCTCGCCGGCACGTCGGGGTTCAGCCGCTGCAGGATCGCGCGCGCCGTCGAGGCGACCGGCCCCGAGTCGGTATCGATCCGCATCGTCACGCTCACGGCCGCGCGCGGCCGCTGCAGCAGGCTCACGTAGACCGTCGGGCGTGGCGGAAGGTCGAGGGCATCCCCGTGCACGTCTCCCACGATCCCGACGATCGTGATCAGGCGCAGGTCGCCGTCCATGTTGCCGAACTCGATCGTCTGGCCGATCGGGTCCTGGCCGGGCCAGCGCTCGCGCGCCAGCGCCTCGTTGATCACGGCGACGTGCGCGGAGTCGGCGCCGTCGTGGGCGTCGAACTGGCGGCCCCGAATCAGGGGGATGCCGAGGGCCTGGAAGTAGCCCTCCGTGGCGGCGCAGAAGTCTGCCACTCCCAGGCGGTCCTTCTGCTGGAAGAGCGTCTCCAGGCGCTCCCTGCTGATCGGCTTCCCGTCCGGCGCCATGAGCAGGAACATCCCGTCGGGAAGGCCCCCGTCCATCGGCAGCCCGCTCGTCGCACCCACCGTGCGCACGCCAGGAACGGCCCGCAGCTCGTCGAGCAGCGTCGCGAAGAAGAGCGCCTGAGCCGTCTTCCGAGCCGGGTCCTCGGCCGTGGGAAGCGAGACGTCCATCGTCAGGATCCGGTCCACGCGGAAGCCCGGGTCCACCTCCAGCACCTTCATCAGGCTGCGCCCGAACAGCCCCGCTCCCACGATCAGCACCAGCGTGATCGCCACCTGCGCCGCGACGAGCGTCCGGCCCACGCGCTGGCTGCCGTGCGAGCCTGCCTGTCCGCGCCCGCCTTCGGCGAGGCCCTCGCGCACGTTCCCAGAGCTCGCGCGCGCTGCGGCGAAGGCGCCGAGTCCGGCAGCGATCGCCGTCGCGAGCACGAAGGCGAAGAGCAGCACGGGCAGGCTGATCGAGACATCATCGAGCCGCGGCAGGTTCGCGGGCGCGAGCGCCCGCAGTCCCGCTACGCCGAGGCGTGCCCCCAGCACGCCGAGGCCGCCGCCCAGCAGCGAGAGCAGGAGCGCCTCGGTCAGGAACTGGCGGACCAGCCCTCCGCGCAGCGCGCCGAGCGCGCGGCGTATGGCGATCTCGCGGCTCCTGACCGAGACCTGCGCCAACAGCAGGTTCGCCACGTTCGCGCAGGCCACGAGCAGCAGGAAGCCCACGGCACCGAGCAGCACCAGCAGCGGCGCGCGCGCCCTGCCCGTGATCGAGTCGCGCAGCGGGACAACGCTTCCGTCCTCGAGCAGGTAATCACTGCGCTCGCTCGCCGCCTCGTGGATATGCCGCGCGATCACACTTATGTCCTGCCGTGCCTGCTCGACGCTCACCCCGTCGCGCAGGCGCCCGACGGCATAGTAGTTGTGCGAGGTGCGGCTCGGGTTCTCACCCTCGAGATCGGCCGCGAGCCACAGGTCGACGTCCGCGGGGAAACGAAACCCGGGCGGCAGCACGCCGATCACGGAAAAAAGGGCACCGTCGATCATCAGGTGCGAGTGCCCGAGGTCCTGTGTCGATCCGAGGCTCTGCCGCCAGTAGCCGTAGCTCACGAGCAGGCTGGGATCAGCCCCCTTCGAGCCGTCGCTCGCGACGAAGCCCCGCCCGAGGATCGGCTGGACGCCGAAGACCTTCAGAAAGCCGGGCGTGACGTTCGCGATCCTGGTGCGAGTGGGCTGCGCGGCTCCCGAAACCGACACGACGTAGTCGTTGTACTTCGCGAGCGCCTGGAAGCTGTGACTCTGGTCGCGGAAGTCGTCGAAGTTCGGGTCGGCGACGCGCGACGGATGGCCTTTCGAGGTGAGCTCGAAGACGGCCACGATCCGGTCCGCGTCGGGGTAAGGCAGTGGCCGCAGCAGCACGCCGTACGCGACGCTGAAGATCCCCGTGGTCGCCCCGATGCCGAGCGCGAGCGTGACGACGGCGAGCAGCGTGAAGCCGGGACTGCTGCGGAAGTGCCGCAGCGCGTAGCGGCAGTCGCAAGAAACGACGTGGAGCGCGCTGGCTGCGGCGTCCGGGAGCAACGGCATGCAGGACCTCCCTGCTCGGCCCGCTCAGCGATAGACCCGGTAGTCGATCTCCGGGAACACGTTGTCGCGCTCCTCGAACTCCCTGAGGATCGGCTCCTCGAGCATGCAGGCGCCCGTGAGCGAGCGGTACAGGTAATCGAAGCGCGCGACGTGGTCGCGCGTGCGCTTCTTCGCGTACTCCACGGTGGTGTTGGTCTTCATGATGAAGGCCCAGTCGGACGACTGCGCGAGCAGCAGCTCGCGCGCCGCCTGGTTGAGCGCGCGCCACTCGACTGCCGTCGGCTCGTGGAAGCGCCGCGCCAGCTCGACCATGCGCTCGGCCGCCATGTCGAGGTGGGGATAGATCCAGTCGTTCGACGCGTTCAGCCAGACCTCCGCGTAGCCCGAGGCGCCCCAGGTGCACATCGGCGGCTGGCAAACCTCGAGCTCGGGGAAGAGCGAGAGGTACTCGCTCGGGGTCACCGCCTTCACGACGTCCTGGTCGTGGTGCATCTTGCGGAACAGGTAGTCGAGGAACTGCGGCCCCTCGAACCACCAGTGGCCGAAGAGCTCGGCGTCGTAGGGGCTCACCACGATCGGCGGGCGCCCCAGGCTCCGCGCCAGGTGCTCGACCTGCTTCTGGCGGTTGTGCAGGAAGTTGCCCGCATGCTGCGCGGCCTTCTCGAGCGCCCACGCGCGCACGTACGGCTGCTTGTGGCCGAGGTCGGTGCCGCGGCCGGTGACGCGGTAGTACTTGATCCCGAGGTTCTTGCGCAGCCCGTCCGGGCAGGAACTCCTCGAGGTCGGACATCGGCAGCTCGAAGCCTATGTCCTTGTAGAACTCGCGGTAGTCGAAGTCGCCCGGGTAGCCCGACTCGGCGCTCCACACCTGGCGCGAGGACTCCATGTCGCGGCCGAAGAACACGATCCCGCCCGGCGACGCGATCGGCGCGTGGACGCCGAAGCTCGGCCGCGGGTGGGCGTCGGTGAGCCCGTGCGACTCGAGGAACGCGAAGCGGAGCCCGACCTCCTTCAGGTAGACCTCGTGCCCGGGCAGGTAGGCGCACTCGGGCAGCCAGATCCCGCGCGCGTCGCTGACCGAAGTGCTTGCGATAGTGCTGCGCGGCGACGTGCACCTGCGCGCGCACGGCCTGCGGCACCGGGTCCATGAGCGGCAGGAAGCCGTGCGTCGCGCCGCAGGTGATGATCTCGAGCTTGCCGGCGTCGCGGTGCTTGCGGAACGCGTCGAGCAGGTTGCTGCCGTACTGCTCGCGGAAGACGCGGCGCACGTCCTCGAACTCGGCGTGGTAGAAGCGCGCGAGCTCGAGAAACTGGGGCTGCCAGTTGCGCGTGCGCTCGATCTCGCGGCGCGACAGCTCGACGAGCCCGTCGAGGTGGCGCAGGTAGCGCGCGATCAGCAGCCGGTCCGTCATCATCGACACGAGCGGCGGCGACAGCGTCATCGTCAGGCGGTAGTCGACTCCGTCGCGCAGCAGGCCGTCGAGGACGCGGACGATCGGGACGTAGGTCTCGTTGAGCGCCTCGAACAGCCAGTCCTCCTCGAGGAAGGACGGGTACTCGGGGTGCCTTACGTACGGGAGGTGGGCGTGGAGGACCGGGCACCAATACCCGACGGGCATGGGCCGCTCCTAACGCTTGAAGGCGTCGCTCGCGCCCCCCGGACGGAAGGCGTCGCTCGCGCCGGGCGAGCGCTCGGCACGCGCGGGAGAGCTCGCGCTCGCCGGCTCCGCGGCACCGTCGAGCGACTCCGCCTCCCACGGCTCGTGGGCGAGGCCCTGCTCGCTGTCCGCCGCGCCCGCCGCCGCGGCGGCCGCCGGCGCGAGCTCGCCCGCGTCCCGGTAGCTCATGCGGCGGCGCGCGCGCTCGGGCGACGGTCCGACGCGCGGCGTGACCACGGTGTTGCTCTCGGCCAGCCGGCGGAACTCGCCGGACGGCAGCGTCACGCCGAGCTCGGCCCGGTAGGTGCGGCGCGCCGAGTCGGTGCGCACGTACCACCACCGCGCGCCGGCCGGCAGCAGGATGTCGCTCGAGCCGCCGCTCACGGGATCGACGACGCGCAGCGTGAGCCGCGAGAGCGCGAGCGCGCGCTCACCGAGCTTCTTCGCCAGCTCCTCGAGCGACTCGGGCTTCACGTCCCAGTACGCGAAGATCCACTCGGGGTCGCGAACCAGCAGGCGGATGCGGTTCTGGCCGTACGACTCCGGGAACAGGAAGCGCTCCTCCTCGAAGAGCCGCTTCGGCAGCTCGCGCGGCAGGAACTTGGCGGCGCGGATCTGGTCTTCCTCGCTCAGGCCGGGGATGGCGCGCGGCGGCTCGACGGCGGCCGCGGAGCGCTTCTCGGCCGTGCCGCGGCGGCTCGCGCTGCGGCCGGGTGCGCGCGGCGCCCTGGGCTTCGCCTTTGCCGCGTCCCGGCGGGCTCCCGCCCGCGGCTTCGCGGCTGCGCGGGGCGTCTCGCTCTCGTCCTTGCGCGCACGCGGCGCGGCCTTGGCCGCCTTCTTCGCACGCGTGGCGCGCGCCCTCGGCTCGGCCGCGGCTCGCGCCTTCTGCGCCTTGCGCTTCGCTGCGCTCCGCGCGTCGCGGGCTCCGGCCCTCGCGGGTGAGCCCCCGCTCGCCGCCTTCTTGCTGTTGGCCATAGGTGGGTCAGTATACTGCGCCCCGGTTTGGGCGAGCCCTTCCGCGTCCGACCTCACTGGGGCGGCGCTGGCCTCTGCCGCTGCCCGGGGCGCGCCGCGCGCGCCCGGCTCAGCAGCTCGCGCATCCGCTGCTCCACCTCGCTTTCGAGCACGCGGTACTTCGCCTGCTGCAGCGGCGTGAGCAGCGCGTCGAGCGCCTCGAGGCTGCGGCGCGCGCGCTCGGGCCCCTCGGCGTCGAGCGCCTTCGCCTGCTTGAGCAGGTCGAGCACCTGCGGCTCGACCGCGCCGCCCTGCTGCAGCAGCCGCCGCATCTCGCGCACCAGGCGCCCGCGCTCCACGAGGTACTCGCGCCGCTCGCGCTGGAGCTTCTTCACGAGCGGGATCGCCTGCGCGAACTGCTGGTCGCTCAGCCCAAGGCTCTCCTGCATATTGCTCAGCACGTAGGCGTCCACCATCCGGAACGCCTCCTCGCGCGCGGCGCGCGGGCCCTGCGGCTGCTCCTGCCCGTAGGCGCTCGCCGAGACCGCGAGCAGCACGAGCGCCAGCCGGCGGATCACGCTCACGAGTCACCTCCCTCGCGGCGCAGCGACTCCGCGAGCGCCCGCGACTCCTCGTCCGTCAGGCTCGCCAGGTAGGGCTGGAGGCCCGACGGCTCGTCCCAGTCGCCCGCGTCCCGCCCCGCCGCCGCCAGGCCCTCGAGCACCTGCAGCCCTTCGTCGCCGTCGGCCGCGGGCAGCGGCGACCACGACGGCAGCGACGGCGACGGCGCGGGACGCCGGGGCGCGGTCGACCCGTTCAGAAGCACCGCGACGACCCCGGCCGCCGCCGCCAGCGGCACGAGGAGCGTCCACGCGGACGCGCGCCTGCGCTCTTGCGCGATCCGGCGCCGCACGCCGCTGCGCAGCGCCTCCCAGTAGAGCGGCGACGGCTCCGGCACGTCGGCACGGCCCAGCAGCGCGAGCGCCTCCTGCGCGTACCGCACGCGCTCCGCGCACGTCTCGCATGTCGCGGCGTGCGCGCGCTCGGCGGCCGATCCCTCCTCGCAGGCCAGCTCGACCACCGACTCCTCCGTCACGTGGCCGCTCGTCACGCCTTCTCCTCCCCCGCGCGCATGTGCCGCCTGAGGTTGGCGAGCGCGTGGAACAGGTTCGCCTTCACGGTGCCCACGCTCGAGCCGAGGATCTCGGCCACCTCGGCGTGCGTCATGTCGTGGTAGACCTTCAGGATCAGCGTCGCCCGCTGCCGGTCCGGCAGCCGGCTGACCGCCTCGCGCACGCGGCGCGCCTCGTCGTCGCGCAATGCGCTCGCCTCGGCGCCCGGCGTCGGATCGGCGTGGGCGTCCTCGAGCTCCAGCGTGACCGGCCGGCGCAGTGCCCGGTGGTTCAGGCAGGCGTTCACGGCGATCCGGTAGAGCCAGGTCGAGAAGGCGCTGTCGCCGCGAAAGCTCGCGATCGAGCGCCACGCCTTCAGGAACGCCTCCTGCGCCAGGTCGTTCGCGTCCTCGTGGTTGTTCACGTAGCGATAGCAGAGCCTGTAGATCGGCCGCTGGTAGCGCGCGACGAGCACGTCGAACGCCTCGCGCTCACCGCGGCGGCAGGCCGCGACCGCCGCCCGCTCGGCCTCCGGGTCGAGGCTCGGCCCGCCGCGCGGGACGGCGCTCGAGGCGAGGCCGAGCGGCAGCGCGATCGCGGCGCTCGTCACGCCGGCCCGCTCGGAGCGGTCCTGGGCCAAGGCTCCGTCGCCGGAGCGCCGCCGCCCTCCACGGGAGGCCGCCAGTGGCGTCCGCGCCGCGCGCGAGCGCCGACCATGCGGGCGCGCGCCTGCGCCAGCTTCTGGTACTGCTCCGCCGTCACCAGGCGGCGCAGCGCGAGCCGGCTCTCGGCCCGCGACCGGGCCCCGGCCGCCTCGACGTCCGCCAGCGCCTTCACGCGCGCCCCGACCGCCGCCTCGTCGAGCGGCTCCGCCTGTAGCGCCTGGTCCAGCTCCAGGCGCGCGCTGTGCGCGTCCGTGCGCCGCTTGACCTCGTCCTTTTTCTGCTGCGTCCGCAGCTCACGAATCGCGGCCACCTGCTCGTCGCTCAGCCCGAGCTCGGTCCGCCAAGCCTCGCGGTCCCTGTGGCGAGGCTCGCTCGCGTCCTGCGCGGCCACCTTTCCGGCAACCCCCGCCGCGGCCAGAAGGCCCAGCGCCGCCCACGTCGTGCTCCTCATCGTCGGTCCTCTCGCCCCACTCGCCTCTTTAGACCGGCCCGGTGCCCGCGGGTTGAACCCGGAGGACCAAGCCTCGCACGAGCGCCGGTCCCCCGCCGCGCAGCGCGAGGCTTATGCCACCGTCTCCGGGCAGAACGGAGAAATCGGCCTCGAGCCCGCCCGGAACGGCCCGGGATCGGGAGATACGGACGGGCGCCTGCGGACGGTCGGGTGCTATCTCGAGCTCCGGCGGCTCGCCGAGGCTCTCGCCCGCGACGGAGAGGCGGTAGCGGCCGGCGGGCAGGCAGAGCCGGCGGCCCACCTCGGCGCCGCCGGGGTGTCGATGCGGCTCATAAAGAGGACCCCAGCCGAGTGCGTCGGTCCCCCACCGCGCGGCGGCCGGACCCACGCCGAGCCGTGGAACGTGCACCACCTCCCGGCCGACGAGGCGGACCGCGTCGCGATCGCCGGTGCGCTGGTGCGTGAGCACGGCGGCGGCCTGCGCCGCGGCCAGGAGGCCGAGACACGCGCCCGCCAGGCGTGCCGCGCTCGCCTCTCGCGGACGCCACGGCAGCGCGGCGAGGAGCGCCAGCGCCCAGACGGCCGCGAGACGGTGGCGATCCGGATCCTCGAGCACGTACGACGGCAGGAGAGCCGTCCACTCCCGGGCGCCCGAGAGCTCACGGAGAAGCGGCGCGGTCACGTCGCGGTCGCGGTGGACGAGCTGCGGCTCGGCCGCGCCCGCCAGGCCCGTGAAGAGCGAGACGCCGGCGAGGAGCGCCGCCCCGGCGCTGAGCCCGCGCCGTTCGAGGACGAGGGCCGCCGCCACGAGGCCGAGCGGAGCGACCGGCACGAGGAACCGGCCCGGCGGATTGAAGCCGCCGCGCCACATGTGCCAGCTGCCCGCGACGAGCGCCACGGCTGAGGCGGAGGCGACGACGGCGCTCGCCAGCGCGCGATCGCGGCGATAGAGCTGGACGATGCCCAGCAGCCCGAGGGCAAGAACGGGCGCATACACGAAGAGGCCGAACTCCTGGTCGAAGAGCAGCCCCGGAAGTCCTTCGCGCAGCGTCGCCAAAGCGAGCTCGGGGCTGCGGCCGTAGACGCGGCCCGGGTTCCAGAAGCCGTAGAGCGCGTGGTGATACAGGAGGAGGCCCGCGGCCGACGCGCCGCAAGGTCCGAGCACCGCCACGAGCCTCTGCGACGCCCGAGCACGCCAGAGCGCGTGGGCGACGACCACGACGGCGAGGAGCCCGTAGCGCACGTTCAGCCACGGAAGCGCCGCCGCCGCCAGCCCGACCGCCAGGGCGTTCCAGCCGCCGGGCTGCGGCCGTCGCGCGAGCCGCAGGCCGAGCGACAAGGCGAGCGCCGCGGGGACCTCGGTGAACACGAGACCGGCGTAGTGCGCGAGCGGCGGGGTCAGCACCGCCAGCCAGCCGGCGCCCTGCGCAAGCGCCTCGCGGCCCGTGAGCTCGAGCACCCACTCGCGCACCTCGAGCGCGACGAGCGCCGACACGAGCGCCATGAAGACCGTGACGCCCGCGTAGCCGGCGAGCACCCAGGCCGGCAGGATCAGCACCGAGAGTCCCACCGCGTGGAGCGAATAGACCTCCCCGCCGCGCCCGCGCACCCGGAAGTGCGGCGCGAGCGGCGCGTCGTGGAACGCGGCGTAGCGGCCCTCGGCATAGTCGCGCTCGAGCGACACGTCGTGGTCGCGCAGCAGGCTCTCGGCCACCATCAGGTAGTGCGGCTCGTCGCCCTGCGGGCCGACCCTGACGTGGCTGCGGCCCGCGAAGACGACCAGCACGGCGAACGCGAGCGGCAGGAACGCGGCGCGCGGCAGGCGGCCGCGCACTCCGGCCAGGACGAGCACGAGCGCCGTCAGCCCGAGCGCCGCGAGCGGGAGCCCGGAGAGCGCGCGGACGCCGGCGAGCGGCAGCCCCGAGAGCAGCAGCGCCAGCGGCAGCAGCAGGCCGTTTCCGAGCGCCAGCCGAGCGCGAGCTCCGGGAACGAGAACGATGGCGAGCAGCACCGCCGCCGCGACGGCGACCGCTGCCGTCGAGGGCAGGCCGAGCTGGATCGACGCTCCCTCCGCAGCGGCCCCGCCGAGAGCCAGCAACACGGCGAGAGCGATCCCGAGCGCGCCGGTCGTCGCGGCCGGCAGTCGTGAGGAAGGCATGGGTCGGGGACCGGGCCGATTCTCGTCCGGTGACATGGGCAAGTCCATTCGCAGCCTGCCCTCCACAGGCGCCAACGTGCGTCCTCCGGGTGACGTCGCTCCTGCCGCGGAGCGCTGCTTCACAAGGACTTGAGCCCCCGATGCGCGGGAATAGTCCTTGCACTCTGCTACTCGCAGGCGCAGGATCGAGATCATCTTCTGGAGGGTGGCCATGCGTCATTTCCGCCCGTCGTACGGCTTTTTCCTGGCAGCGAGTCTTGCGGCCGCGGTCGCACCCTGCGACGAAGTCTTCCTGCGCGGAGGCGGCCGCGTGAGCGGCATGGTCGTCGAGCGCAGCGAGCGGGCGGTGGTGATCGAGACCGGCCCCGGGCGCGTCACGTTGCCGATGACGCGCGTCCTGAAGATCGTGGACGGGCGCTCCAACCTGAACGTCTTCCAGGAACGCGCGGGCGCGCTCGCGCCCGGCGATGCCGCCGGATGGACGAGCCTCGCGCGCTGGGCCGCCGATCACGATCTCGTCACTCAGTCGCGCGGAGCCTGGCAGCGCGTGCTGGCGGTCGACCCGCAGAACCCCGAGGCGAACGCCGCGGTCGGCCGCGTCTCGCTCGACGGGGCGTGGGTGTCCGCCGACGTCGCCTATCGCGCGCGCGGCCTCGTCCAGTACGACGGCCGCTGGATGACGCCCGCGGAGCACGAGGCCAGCATGCGCGAGCGCGCCGCCGACCAGGAAGCACAGATGCAGGCTCGCGAAGCCGACCTGCGCGTGCGCGAGGCCGAGGCGCGCGCACGCGAGGCGGAGGCGCGGGCGCGCGACGCCGAGTCTGGCTCGGACTACTCGGATTCGGGCATCCCCTACTATCCGTACGTCTTTCCCGGCTACGGCCCCGGCTACGGCTATGGGTACGGCGGCGGTTACCGGCCCGCGCACCCCATCGGCCCGAGGCGCGGGATGGGCGGCTTCGGGCCCGGACGGCCGTCGCACGGCCCGGGCATGCGCCCGAACCCGACTCCCGCGCCGGCTCCGCTGCCGTCGACCCCGCCGCGGCCCGTGCGGCACAGCGCGGGAGTCGCGGCGCCTTCGCGCTGAGCCGCGTTGACTTTCGCCTGACTTTCGCCTACCGTCGACGGTCGAGGGGCAGGCCATGTACCTGACGAGGCGGCAGAAGGAGATCCTGGACTTCCTCGACAAGCACATCTCCCGCAAGGGTTATGCGCCGACGATCGAGGAGATCGGCGAGCAGTTCGGGCTGAGCTCGCTCGCCACCGTGCACAAGCACCTCACCAACCTGCAGAAGAAGGGGCTCGTCAAGCGCGACTGGAACCGCAGCCGCGGCCTCGAGCTCGTGCCGACGCAGGTGGCCGTGAAGGCGGTCGAGCTGCCGCTGCTCGGTCGCGTCGCCGCCGGCTCGCCGATCGAGGCGATCAGCGCGAGCGAGACGATCTTCGTGCCCGAGGACATGGTCGGCCGACGCGACACCTACGTGCTGCAGGTCAAGGGCGACTCGATGATCGACGAGCAGATCCGCGACGGCGACTTCGTGATCGTGGAGAACCGGAAGACCGCGCGCGACGGCGAGATGGTGATCGCGCTCCTCGACGGCGACAGCGCGACGCTCAAGAAGCTCTACCGCGAGGGCGGCGGCATGGTCCGCCTGCAGCCCGCCAACGCCCGGCTCAAGCCGCTGTACGTCGACCAGGATCGCCTGCGCATCCAGGGCGTCGTGATCGGCGTGCTCCGCAAGTACTGAGCCGCGTCGCGCGGTACACTCGCCCCGAGAGGCGAGGCGAATGGCCGAAGACAGGATTCAGCTCAACTTCACCGTGGTGCCCGACGAAGAGGCCGCGGTGCCTCGCGTCTACAGCAACTTCTGCGCGATCCAGAACTCGCCTTTCGACTTCACGCTGACGTTTTGTGAAATGTTGCCGCTCGGCGAGAAGCAGGTGCGCGAGGCCCAGACGACGCAGACCGTGAAGGCCCCCGTGCGGGCCCGCCTCGTGGTCCCGGTCCAGATGGTCCCGGGCCTGATTGCCGCGCTCCAGGACAACTTTCGCCTCTACCAGGAGTCCTTCGGCCCCCCCAAGGGCCAGGTGAACTGAGCGGCCCGCCCGCGGACGCCGGCCGTCTCCGCGGACCTGCTCCGTCCGGCGCCCGGCCTAGACTGGTTTCGTGAGGGAGAGACGCCGGTTCGTGCTGCACGTGGACCTCGACCCGTTCTTCGTGTCCGTCGAGCGCAGCCTCGATCCCTCGCTGCGCGGCCGTCCGCTCGTGATCGGCGGCGACGGATCCGGCATGGGCTTCGTCGCGGCCGCGAGCGACGAGGCCCGCCGCTCGGGCGTCCGTGTCGGCATGGCGCTGCTGCAGGCCCGCCACCTCGCGCCGGAGGCGATCTTCAGGCGCGGCGACCTCGCGACCTACGGTCGCGTCGGCGAGGAGGTGACCGCCGTGCTGCTCGCCGCGAGCCGCCGCGTCGAGCGCCCCTCCGCCGACGAGGCGTTCCTCGACCTCAGCCCCGAGTCGCACGGCGCCGTCCCGCCCGTGCGCGCCGCCGAGACGGTGCGCGACGAGCTGCAGCGCCGGCTCGGCCTCGACGCCTCGCTCGGTCTCGCGTCGTCCCGTCTCGCCGCGCGGATCGCCTCGGGCTTCGCCAAGCCGCGCGGCCTGCTGCTGGTGCTGCCGGGGTACGAGCGCTCGTTCGTGGCGGCCCGGCCCGTCTCGCTCCTCGACCTGCCGCCGCACCTCGAGACGGCGCTCGCGCGGGCCGGCTTCGAGACGCTCGGCCAGGTCGCTGAGGCGGAGCCCACCGCTCTCGCGGCAGCGGCCGGCGCCGCAGCCGAGCACGTCCGGGCGCTCGCGCGCGGCGAGGGCGAGCCCGAGATCGAGCTGGCGGCGCCGCCCCTCTTCGTCCAGGAAGAGGCCGCGGTGCGCGACCGCGCGAGCGACCCCATCGCACTCGCGCAGATCGCCGACGCGCTCGCACGGCGTGCCGCGCGCCGGCTCAAGCCGTTCCGGCTCGGCGCGGCGGCGCTAGCGGTCGAGGTCCGGCGCGCCGGCGACAGCGAGCGGCGAGCGGCCGCGCTCGCGAACACGACGTCCGACGAGGAAGAGATCGCCGTCACCGCGCGACGGCTGGCGCTGCCGCTCGTCGAGCCCGCCGACGCGGTGCGCGGGCTCTCCGTCCGCCTGGCCCGGCTCGGGCCCGAGAGCGCCCAGGCGCCGCTCTTCCCTGTCACCACGGCCTTCCGCCGCGCGCTATAAGATCTCGGCCGTGGCCCGCAAGCCGCAGCCCAGGCCGACGCCCCGCTTCGCCGCGCAAATACTCGACCGCCTCGAGCTGGCGCACCCCGAGGCGCGCTGCGCGCTCAGCCACAGGAGCGCCTTCGAGCTCTCGGTCGCCACGATCCTCTCGGCGCAGTGCACCGACGAGCGCGTGAACAGGGTGACGCCGGCCCTGTTCACGCGCTACCCCGACGCCAAAGCGCTCGCAGCGGCGGCGCCCGCCGAGCTCGAGGCGATCATCCGCTCGACCGGGTTCTTCCGCGCCAAGGCGAAGAGCCTGATCGGCTTCGCCAAGGGCCTCGTCGAGCGCCACGGCGGCGAGGTGCCGCGGACGATGGCCGAGCTCGTGCCGCTGCCCGGGATCGGGCGCAAGACCGCGAACGTGGTGCTCGGCCACGCCTACGACGTGAACGAGGGCGTCGCCGTCGACACGCACGTGCGCCGCGTGGCGAACCGGCTGGGGCTCGTCGACTCCGACGACCCGGCGAGGATCGAGGTCCAGCTGATGAAGCTCGTCCCGCGCCAGCGCTGGACGCGGGTGACCGACCTCCTGATCTTCCACGGCCGCAAGGTGTGCGACGCGCGCCGGCCCGCCTGCGGGGTGTGCCCGGTCTTCGCGCTCTGCCGCTGGGACAGCCGGCAGGCGTGGGCGACGACCCGGGCTCCCGCGCCGCGGCGCGCTCCGGTTGCGCCAACCGCGGCCGCTCGGAGGTCCCGGGCCGCCCGGACCGGCCGCGCGCGGAGCCGACGATGAGCGCCGAGCGCACGCTCGCCGCCGTCGTGCAGATGACCTCGACCGCCGACGTCGAGCGCAACCTGGACGCGGCCTGCGCGCTCGTCGAGCAGGCGGCCCGCCGCGGCGCCGGCTTCGTCGGGCTGCCCGAGAACTTCGCGTTCCTCCGCTCCGAGGGGCAGCCGGTGCCCGAACCGCAGGAAACCGACGGCCCCTGGGTGCGCCGCATGGCCGAGCTGGCGCGGCGCCTCGACGTCACGCTGCTGCTCGGCAGCCTTCCCGAGCGAACGCCCGGCGACAGCCGCGTGCGCAACACCTCCGTGCTACTCGGGCCCGACGGCAGGACGCTCGCGCTCTACCGCAAGATCCACCTCTTCGACATCGACCTGCCGGGGATGGAGCACCTCAAGGAGTCGAGCGCCGTCAAAGCGGGCGACGAGGTCGTGGTCGCCGCGACGCCCTTCGGCCCGGTCGGCCTCACCATCTGCTACGACGTGCGCTTCCCCGAGCTCTACCGCGAGCTCGGCCGGCGCGGAGCGCGCGTCCTGTGCGTGCCTTCCGCCTTCACCGAGCGCACCGGCAAGGCGCACTGGGAGGTCCTGCTCCGCGCGCGCGCGATCGAGAACCTGGCCTATGTCTTCGCCCCGGCGCAGGTCGGCCATCACGGCGGCGGGCGCGCCTCCCACGGCCAGGCCATGATCGTCGACCCCTGGGGGACTGTCGTGGCTCAGGTGCCGGACAGTGAGGGCATAGCACTCGCCGAGCTCGACTTCGCCCGCCTCGAGCGGCTCCGGCGCGAGCTGCCGGCCCTCACGCACACGCGCCTGCCGCTCGCACCGTCTTGAGGCGCGAGCCTCGCTCGCGCTCGGGGTTGACAGAAGGGGCGAAATACCTAAAAATCTGGGGTTTGCGCTCCCCGTGCCAAGTGGCGCCGAGGGAGAGCGTTCTCGGAGCAAGGATGCCGACCTACATTCCCAAGGCGGACGCGATCGAGCGCCGCTGGTTCGTGATCGACGCGAGCGGCCAGGTGCTCGGCAAGGTGGCCACGAAGGCCGCGAGCCTCCTGACCGGCAAGGCCAAGCCGATCTACACCCCGTTCCTCGACACCGGCGACCACGTGGTCGTGATCAACGCAGACGCCGTCGTGCTGACGGGGAAGAAGGAGACCGACAAGGTCTATCGCCACCACTCCGGTTACCTGGGCGGCCTCAAGAGCCGCGCCGCCAAGGACGTGCGCAAGGAGCGCCCGCTCAAGATCGTCGAAGAGGCGATCCGCGGGATGCTGCCGAAGACCAAGCTCGGGCGCGCGATGTTCCTGAAGCTCAAGGTCTACGCCGGCGCCAAGCATCCCCACCAGGCCCAGAAGCCCCAGCCTCTCAACCTGTAGCAGGAGCAGAACCAAAGCCGTGAGCACCACTCCACTCGACTTCTACAGCACCGGGAAGCGGAAGACCTCCGTCGCCCGCGTGCACCTCCGCCCCGGTACGGGCGAGTTCCAGCTGAACGACCGCGGTCTCGACGAGTACTTCGGCGGCATCGAAGCCCTGAAGCAGATCGTCAAGCAGCCGTTCTCGGTCACCGAGACGAACGACAAGTTCGACGTGGTGGCCACGATCCACGGCGGCGGCGTTTGCGCACACGCGGACGCGATCCGCCACGGGATCTCGAAGGCACTCTGCGTCTTCAACGCCGAGCTGCGCGGCAAGCTCAAGAAGGCCGGCTTCCTGACGCGCGACGCGCGCATCAAGGAGCGCAAGAAGTACGGGCAGAAGGGCGCCCGTCGCCGGTTCCAGTTCAGCAAGCGTTAGTCGTCAAATTCGAGCCCCGCGAGGGGCCGGAAAGCTCGAGGGCCCACAAGGGCCCGGGCTGTTTCGAAGGAGGCCGTCGTTGTCCGAGACCACTGTTCCAACCGCCGCACCCGAGCTTTCGCCCGTCGCCACGAGCGTGTCGATCAAGGACCTGCTCGAGGCCGGCGTCCACTTCGGGCACCAGACCCGCCGCTGGAACCCGAAGATGAAGCAGTACATCTTCGGCGAGCGCAACGGGATCTACATCATCGACCTGCAGAAGACCCACCGGCTGCTGCAGGAGGCGCTGCAGTTCGTGCAGGACATGGCCGCGCAGGGCAAGAACGTGCTGTTCATCGGCACCAAGCGCCAGGCCCAGGAGGCGATCGCCGAGGAGGCCAGGCGCTGCGGCATGCCGTTCGTGACCGAGCGCTGGCTGGGCGGGCTGCTCACGAACTTCGTGACCGTGCGCCGCAGCCTCGAGCGGCTGCGCGAGCTCGAGATGACGCTCACCGGGCCGCAGGAGACGCAGCGCGAGCGGCTCACCAAGAAGGAGCTCGCGCACCTCGACAAGGAGCGCGCCAAGCTCGAGAAGAACCTCACGGGCATCAAGAGCATGAAGAGCGTGCCCGACGCGGTGTTCGTGATCGACACCCGCCGCGAGGCGATCGCGGTCGCCGAGGCGCGCAAGCTCAAGGTTCCGGTGATCGGGATCCTCGACACTAACTCGGACCCCGACGAGGTCGACGTGCCGATTCCCGGCAACGACGACGCGCTGCGCGCGATCCGGCTGTTCGCCGGCAAGGTCGCCGACGCGGTGCTGGCGGGACGCGGCCTGCGCGAGGCCCAGCTCGCCGAGACGGTTCAGGGCGGCGAGGCCCGCCAGCGCGGCGCGCGCCAGCCGGCGGCGCCGCAGCCCGCATCCGCCGCGACGGCCTAGGGCCGCCGCGGTCGCCCAACCCACTCTCTCGAATCAGAAAGAAGGCCATGAGCATCACGGCTGAGGTCGTGCGCCAGCTCCGCGAGGAGACGGGCGCCGGCATGATGGACTGCAAGGCCGCCCTCGTCGAGTCGAGCGGCGACATGACGAAGGCGCGCGAGGTACTGCGCAAGAAGGGCCTCGCTGCGGCGGCGAAGAAGGCGAGTCGCACGGCCCAGGACGGCGCGATCGCGGCGCACATCGAGGACGCCAGGGGCGGCGCCATCGTCGAGGTCAACTGCGAGACCGACTTCGTGGCCAAGACGGACGAGTTCCAGGCGTTCATCCGGCAGGTCGCCGAGCACGTCTGGAAGAGCGCCCCGGCCGACCTGGCGGCGCTGCTCGAGCAGCCGCTCGCCGGGGGCCAGAGCGTGGGCCAGGCCGTGCAGGAGAAGATCGCGGTGATCAAGGAGAACATCGTGATCCGCCGCTTCGCGCGCTTCGAGCTCGCAGACGCGCAGGGCGTGGTCGCCGCCTACATCCACCCGCCGGCGGCGAAGGTCGGCGTGCTCGTCGATCTGCAGCCGACGCCTGGCTCCACGGCCGACCTGAAGGCGCTGGCGCGCGAGGTGGCGATGCACGCCGCCGCCGCCTCGCCGGCCGCCGCGCTCTACGTCTCGAAGGACGAGGTGCCGCAGGACGTGCTCGCCAAGGAGAAGGAGATCTACCGCGCGCAGGCGCTCGCCTCCGGCAAGCCCGAGAACGTGGTCGACAAGATCGCCGAGGGCAAGCTGAAGGAGTACTTCGCCACCTTCTGCCTGCTGGAGCAGCCCTACATCCGCGAGCCCAAGATCACGCTGGGCCAGCACGTAAAGGGCAAGGCCAGCGTGCGCCGCTTCGCGCGGCTGCGACTCGGCGAGGACGCGGCCGCCGCCAAGCCCGCCGGCGAACAGTAGTACCATTCCGGGCGATCCGGCCGTCCCGGCCGGGTCGCCGTTAGCGCCAGAGCGGAAGGAAGATGCCCGCGAGCAAGAAGGGCCTCGCGTACAAGCGCGTGCTGCTCAAGCTGTCGGGCGAGTCCCTGCTCGGCAACAAGGCTTTCGGAATCGACCGCGACTTCGCCGACTACCTGGCGAACGAGATCAAGGAGGTCCACGATCTCGGCCTCCAGATCGCGGCGGTCTGCGGCGGCGGCAACATCTTCCGCGGCGTCTCCGACAGCGCGCAGGGCATGGACCGCGTGTCCGCCGACCACATGGGCATGCTGGCCACCGTCATCAACGCGCTCGCGCTGCAGGACGCGCTCGAGCGGGCGTCGGTCTTCACGCGCGTGCTCTCGGCGATCGAGATGCAGGAGGTGTGCGAGCCGTTCATCAGGCGCCGCGCGCTGCGGCACATGGAGAAGGGCCGCGTGGTCGTGCTCGCCGCCGGCACCGGCAACCCCTACTTCTCGACCGACACCGCCGCGGCGCTGCGGGCGATGGAGCTCAAGGCGGACGTGATCCTGAAGGCGACCAAGGTGGACGGGATCTACGACGCCGACCCCGTCAAGCACCCGAAGGCGAAGAAGTTCACCGAGCTCAGCTACCTCGAGGTGCTGCAGAAGGGGCTGCGCGTCATGGACACGACCGCGATCTCGCTCTGCATGGACAACCACCTCCCGATCGTGGTCTACGACCTGAAACGCAAGGGCAACCTCAGGCGCGTGGCGCTCGGCGAGCCGATCGGGACCCTGGTGAAGGAGTAGCGATGGCCACGAACCCGAAGCAGCTCGTCGCCGAGGCGAAGGGCCGCATGCACAGCACGCTCGAGACCGTGCTGCGCGAGCTCGCCACGATGCGCACCGGTCGCGCTTCCGTCTCGATGCTCGATTCGATCCGCGTCGACTACTACGGCACGCCGACGCCGCTCAACCAGGTCGGCAACCTCGCGGTGCCCGATGCGACGCTGATCACGCTCCAGCCGTGGGACCCCTCGTTGCTCCCGGCGATCGAGAAGGCGATCCGCTCCTCCGACCTCGACCTCAACCCCCAGAACGACGGCAAGCTGATCCGCGTCCCGGTCCCGCAGCTCACCGAGGAGCGCCGCAAGAACCTCGTCAAGGTGGCCCACAAGCACGCCGAGGAGGGGCGCGTGGCGATCCGCAACGTGCGCCGCGACACGAACGAGCACCTGAAGAAGCTGATGAAGGACCACGAGCTGAGCGAGGACGACGAGAAGCACGCGCTCGCCGAGGTCCAGAAGCTCACCGACCAGCACACGGCCGAGATCGACGCCGCGCTCAAGAAGAAGGAAGCCGAGATCATGGAGGTATGACATTCCTCGAGGGCCAGTCGAGCGCCCTCGAGGAATATCTGGGCCAGTCCGTTGGACCTTAGTCCCGTCCGTGAACTCTCTCCGGTTCGTCGCTCGTCGCGTCCCTCCCTTCTTTCTTTGCGTTTCGCTCGCCGCGTGCATCGAGAACCGGCTGAACGTCGAGATCCAGACCCAGATCCACGGCGATGGAACCTGCACGCGGCGCATCGAGTACCGCCTCGAGCGCGTCGACACGGACAAGGACGGCGCCCGCGTCGCGATCCCGCCCGCCGACGACCCACTGCGCAAGCAGTATCGCTTCCCCACCGGCGACGCCTGGCAGAAGACCGAGGAGACCGACCTCGGGCTGCACGTGGTGGCGCTCGAGGCGAAGCTCGCCTCGCCGCAGGATGTGGACGGCGACTACTTCCGCGCCCGCAGCCCGCACGCGCAGCCGGCCCGCAACGTCGTCTCCGCCTACGTCGAGGCCGACCAGGGCTACTACGAGTACCAAGAGGTCCTGCTCGACCCATCGTCACCGCTCGCGGCCGCGCGGCTGCTCTCGCATTCCGCCCTCAAGCGCGACCAGGCCTTCGCGGACGCGTTCGCGACGGCTTTCGCGGAGGAGACGGGCCGCGGCACGGCTCCCCCGCGCGCCGCCGATCTGAGTCGGCTGTTCCGCGAAATGTTCGCCGAGCCTTACGCCCGCGCGGTCGCTGCGATCGCCGAGCGCCCGTTCTTCGGGCCGAGGGAGCGCCACGAGCTCGAGCGGATCGGAAGCGACGACCTCGACTCGAAGGCCCTCGCCCAGCGGATCTCGGCGCTGACTTCCGGAGTGTCGCTCGAGTCGATCGACAAGGCGACCGAAGCGAGCGTCAACAAGGTCGGCGAGCAGCTCCTCGACGAGCTCGAACGCGCGGGTCTGCCCAGCCCGTTCGGAGACGAGCTGCGGGCCCATTTTCGAGCCACGCTCGTCATGCCGGCGCCGATCCTTCGCGCCAACGCCTGCGTCGCCGGGGACACCGTGGTGTGGGAGTTCGAATCGGACGACCTCTACGGGCGCGGCTTCGAGATGAAGGCCCTCGCCGCGACGCGCTGACGCTATAATCCGCTCGCCCTCACGGGCACTTCCCATGCTGACGCACCTGGAGTGCACGAAGTGCGGCGCGCGCCACGAAGCCGGCCGCGTCCACACCGTGTGTGGCTGCGGCGCGCCGCTCTTCGCGCGCTACGACCTCGCGCGCGCCGCGCGCGACATGCGGCCGGGCCACCTCGAGCTGCGCGAGCCCACCATGTGGCGCTACCGCGAGGTGCTGCCGCTCGCCGACGACGCGAGCAAGGTGAGCCTCGGCGAGGGCTTCACGCCGCTCCTCGCCGCGCCGCGGCTCGGGGCGCGACTCGGGCTGCCGCGTCTGCTCGTCAAGGAGGAGGCCGGCAACCCGACCGGCTCGTTCAAGGCGCGCGGGCTGGCGATGGCGGTCTCGATGGCGAAGGCGCTCGGCGCCACCGACGTCTGCCTGCCCTCCGCCGGCAACGCCGGCAGCGCGCTCGCGGCCTACGCCGCCGCAGCGGGGCTCAAGGCCCACGTCTTCCTGCCACGCGACATCGCGACGCTCTTCGTGATGGAGACCGAGGCCTACGGCGCCGAGGTCGAGAAAGTCGACGGGCTGATCACCGACGCCGGCCGCGTCTGCGCTGCGAAGGCGAAGCAGCACGGCTGGTACGAATGCGCCACGCTCAAGGAGCCCTACCGCGTCGAGGGCAAGAAGACGATGGGCTACGAGATCGCCGAGCAGCTCGACTGGACGCTGCCCGACGCGATCCTCTACCCGACCGGCGGCGGCACCGGCCTCGTCGGGATGTGGAAGGCCTTCGCCGAGATGGAAACGATGGGCTTCGTCGGAGCGAAGCGGCCGCGCATGTTCGCCGTGCAGGCCGCGGGCTGCGCGCCGATCGTGAAGGCGTTCCAGGAGGGCAGGGACGACGCGCCGCTCTGGGAAGGCGCCACGACGCACGCCCACGGCCTGCGCGTCCCGAAGGCTCTCGGCGACTTCCTGATCCTGCGCGGCGTGCGCGAGAGCGGCGGCTCGGCGATCGCGGTGTCGGAAGCCGAGATCGTCCTTGGCGTGAAGGACGCCGCCGCGACGCAGGGCCTGTTCATGGCGCCCGAGGGCGGCGCCTGCGTCGCCGCGGCGCGCAAGCTCCGCGCTTCCGGACAGCTCTCCGCCCAGGACAGCGTGGTGATCTTCGACACGGGCACCGGCTACAAGTACGTCGAGAACATGGAGCCCCTCTGGGGCGGGCGCTGATCCTCAGGCTCCCTTGCGCCCCGCGACGGCCCTTAGGCCCGCGTCGTCGAGGTTGATCTCGCAGGCGATCATCTGCCCGCGAGCCGGCCCCGCACCACGGTGACCGAGGCCCTGGGCAGGGTATAGGTCGTCTGCGCGTCCGCGGTGAGCGTCGACCGCACGGCGGGTCCGTCCGGGTCGGCTCGCCCTCCCTTCGGCTCGGGATGCCAACGGTACTGCTCGCTTCCGAAGCTGACGAACGCCACGGGGCCCGCGAGCGTGCGCTCGCCCCCCGTCCCGCCGTCGTCGAACACGATCCTCACGGCGTGAGGATTCTCCTGGTCCTTGTTGACGAGCATCACCGCCCACTGGCCGTCGGGACGGCGCAGGGCGTAGGCCGTCACGAGCGCGTGCCCGGCGGGATCGACGACGTCACCGCGGGCGCGGTAGACCTCGTGCCGGCCATCGCCGGGCTCGACCCACTCCTGGTTGATGAGCTGGCTCGCGAACAGCTGAGACGTGGGCTGCTGGATCCGGTAGTCGGAGTCGACGGTGAACAAGGCGAACGTCCCCATCGAGCCGTGGCAGCCGGGGTGGAGGCCGGTGGGCAGGTAGTGGAAGTAGTAGAGCCCGCTTCCCCCCGCCTCCAGGAACGCGCCCACGAAGTCCGCGAGCCACAGCGCCGCGAAGGTATCGACGAAGGACTCGCCCGTGTTCCACGAGATGTTCACCTCCGTGATCAGCATCGGAACCCCGGGCGGCACGCCGTCGTCACGCCACACCTGCATGACGTGGCGGATCAGGGCAGGCTCGTCGTAGAGGCTGCTCCACTGGATCGCGCACGGCTCGTAGGGGTAGTGCTCGAAGGAGACGAACGAGAGATCGGCGAGCCGGCCGTGGCTCTTCAGGTAGTCGACGAAGCGGCCCAGCCAGGAGGCGCGGCCCTGCGCGTCGGGCCAGGCGAGGATGTCCTCGTTCACGCCCTCGAACACGGGGCCGCCGAGCTTCAGCCCAGGGTCGACCCGGTGGAGCGCGCTCGCCCACTGCAGGTACAGCGCGCCATAGTCCTCCGGGAGCATGTACTGGCCGTCCGGCTCCTCGCCCATCTCGATCCACGAGATCGGGTAGCCGCGCTTCTCGAGATACGCGATCTCGGCCGCGGAGTCCTCGGGCGTCCCGTAGAGCATCGCCACCGGGACCATCGCCGGCAGGCCCCGCGTGTAGCCGCTGGTATAGAAGAGGTCCAGCCCCACCTGGTCGCGCTGGTCGTTCACGTCGGCGGGCTCGTGCCAGGGATCGACGGACGAGCACAGCGTCGCGGTCTGATCGGGGTCGGGAACGTGGCGCACGAGGTCGTGGAACGCGCCGTCCTCCGACAGCGTTCCCAGGAAGAGTTCCCGGATCGCGTAGCCCACGCAGTTGCGGGGATCCGCGGAGCCGTGGGTGTCGCAGCTGCCCGACGACTCCACCATCCAGATCCGCAGGAACCGCGCTGGGAGGGGAGAGCTCGCGAGGCG
Organism: uncultured Acidobacteriota bacterium; assembly: GCA_963740655.1. Lineage (GTDB taxonomy): Bacteria > Acidobacteriota > Vicinamibacteria > Fen-336 > Fen-336 > DATBSL01. The sequence goes on along the minus strand of CAVUFF010000001.1, from coordinate 503,908 downwards.
GAGCGTCGCCGTCCCCCCCTCGCCGTCCTCGACGATCCCGCCGGGGAACGTGACCCACGTTCCCCGGGTCGGCTGCTTGATCGGGTCCTCTCCCGTCCAGTACTGGACCCGGTAGCGCCGTGCGTAGGGATCGGCCCAGGCGATCCGCAGCGCGCCCACCGGATGCGGGGCCGCGAGGTCGAGCGTCACCCACTGCGGGTGGAGGCCGTCATCCTCTCCTGTGAAGCGCCGGGTCAGGTAGGGGTTGCTCTTCCAGTAGCTCGCGAGGTCGCCGTCGGTGAGGCGCGAGTAGCCCGACTCCGTGCCGTCGTTGCGGGTGAAGCCCCGGTGGGGAAGAAAGTATCCGAACGAGTGCCGGACGGGCGCGGCGGGCTCGGCGCTCCCGGTGAAGTAGCCCTTCCCCGCGGGGTCGCTCCAGGTCCCGGCCGGGTTCCAGTGCCAGGCCTCGACGTGCAGCTCGGTGTTCTGCCGATAGCTCACCGTCTGCCAGCCCGCCTCGAGTACCCTCTCGAGGACGGTCCGATCGAAGAGCTTGTCTGTCGCGGCCGTCGAGATTCGGTCGATTCCGGCCCCCAGGGCCGCGGTCGGCACGAACGACTGCACGGCGTGGTCCCGCACAACATCCACGCGGATCGTCTGCGCCGGGGCCGCGCTCGCGAGCGCCGCCCACGCGCCGAGGCCGAGCGAGACGAGCCGGCCCGAGCACGTCGCGGCGCCCCGGGCGTCACGGTGTGGCTTTTCTCCGTCCATGGAGTGCGCTCCCGGTGCGGAAGTCTATCCCAGCCCCGCGACCTCGCGGGTCACTTCGAGGTCGCCGCAGATGGCGCCGGCGATCCAGCTGTCCATCGTGGTGTGCACCCTCGGAGTCCTCCGGTGCCTCTCGGTGACCTTGCTGACTCCGCAAGTGGCTGTCAGACTTCGCCCGTGACTCTCGGTACCCCCCTAGAGATGTCCGTCGAGAACATGGCGCCGCTCTGGGGCGATCGCTGATCGGGTGGAAAGGCAGTTCCGGGTCGCGACGCGGGAGCTAGGCCGTGGTCTAGACGCCCTCGAGGCCGCCCTCCGGAGCGCGTCCATTCGCGACGAGACCGTCCTGGATCTGCGCCTCGTGGCCGAGGAGGTCCTGACCAACGTCGCACACCACGCGTACGACGACGCCGAGCCGCACTGGATCCAAGTGAGGCTCACACTCCTCGCCGACGAGGCGACCCTCGAGTTCACGGACGACGGACGGCCCTTCGATCCGCTGGCAAAGGCGCCACGCGAGCTCCAGGCCGATTGCGGAGAGCGCGCGATCGGCGGGCTCGGCATCTACCTGACGCTGGCTCTCGTGGATGCCGCCGAGTATGCCCGCCGTGGCTCGGAGAACGTGCTCACGCTCACGAAGCGGCTGAGCGCCGCGGACGGTGGCGTGACATAATCCGGGCCGCATGCCCCTGAAGGTTCGTGTCCAGGAGGGCCGCTCGCTGACCAAGACGCTGGTTCTCGAGGGCCGCCTCGACAACGACAGCGTGAGCGTGCTCGACGAGGCGCTCGACCCGGTTCTCGCCTCGGCGGTGAAGGTCGTCGTCTTCGACTTGGCAGGCCTCGAGTACATCACCAGCGCCGGTCTGCGCTCGATTTTCCGCGCGCAGAAGGTCATGCACGCCAGGGCCGGGAAGGCCGTGCTGCTCAACCCGACGCCTCAGGTGCAGAAGGTCCTCGACATCGTCAAGGTCGCGGACCTCGGCGCCGTGTTCAAGAACGTCCAGGAGCTCGACGCCTACCTGGACGCGATGCAGAAGAAGGTTGCGGGAGGCGAGTAGCTTCCGACTCGGCGGGACGGGGCTGGGGGCCACACCGCCATGACCATCGCTCGACGAATCCTGCTCCTGGTCGGCCTCGCCCCGCTGATCCTCGCCGCCCTGGGGCTGCTCACCTACGCTGAGCTCGCGAGGATCGAATCTCGCAGCCGATTCGTGGTCGAGACGCAGGTCCCGAGTCTTTCGTCCCTGGGGAACATCTCCCGCGCGTTCGAAGAGATGCGCGTGGACCTGCGCGACCACGCGCTGGCGCCGGACGCGGCAGGGCGGGCGAAGGCCCGCCAGGCGCTGGAGACGCGAAGGGACGAGCTCGACCAGCTGCTCCGGGACTACGCCGACAAGCTCGTGTCGGACGACCGGGACCGCAGGCTGCTCGACGAGTTCCGGGTCCAGAGGTCTGAGTGGACCTCTGCGGCGACGGAAATCATGAGTCTGGCGGACGGCGGCCGCCGCGAAGAAGGGGCCAGCATGCTGGCCAGCGCGCGCGTGGCCGCCGTGGGCGCGCGTACCGGTGACGCGCTCCGCGCGTGGATCACACACAACCAGGACCTGGCCGCGAGCGCCGGCGCCGCCACGCTCGTCGGCCTCGGGGACGCACGGCGTCACACCTACGTCGCTCTGGCCTTCGCGCTGCTGCTGTCAGGCGGTTTCGGCCTGCTGACCTTCCGGAAGATCGTCGGGCCGGTCCGCGCGCTCAAGACCTCGGTGGAGTCGATCGTGGGCGGCGATTTCGGCACCGCCGTGCCCTACACCCACGCGGTGGACGAGACGGGGGCCCTGGCGCGGTCGATCGATGTCCTGAGGCGCGGGGCCGCGGCCACGGAGAACCAGCGCTGGGTCAAGTCCAACGTGGCGACACTCACTGGCAACCTGCAGGGGGCCGCGACCCTCGCCGAGTTCGGCGAGCGGCTGCTTTCGAGTCTCGTGCCGGCGCTGGGTGGGGGGGTGGCAGCCTTCCACGTCCTGGAATCCGGCGAGACGCGGCTGCGGCGGATCGCCCACTACGGCTTGTCGGCGTCGAGTTCGACCGAGGGGTGGACGGGACTCGGCGACGGGCTCGTCGGCCAGTGCGCGCGCGAAGGCAAGCCGGTCCGCCTCGCGGGTCTGCCCCCGGACTACCTGCGCATCGCTTCGGGTCTGGGCGGGGCTGCGCCGACCCAGGCGGTGGCCTGGCCGCTCGCGTCGCGCGATGCGCTCTTCGCCGTGCTCGAGGTCGCCGCGTTTCGCGCGCTCGGCGCGCGGGAGCAGGCGCTCGTCGAGGAGCTGCTTCCGGGCGCGGCGTTGAGCCTGGAGGTGCTCCAGCGCAACCTGGGCACGCAAGAGCTGCTCCTGCAGACGCGCGACCAGGCCGAGGAGCTGGAAGCGCAGCAGAAGAGCCTCCAGCACGCCCACTTCCAGGCGGACAGCGCTCTCGATCTGACCAAGGCCGGCTACTGGCACGTGCCGCTCGACGGCTCCGGCTGGTACAACTCCTCGGAGCGGGCGGTGCACATCTTCGGCGACCTGCCCAGCCCCGGCCACCGTTATCGCCTCGACGAGTGGGCCGCCCACGTCCACGAGGGCGACGAGGCTGCTGCCAAGCTGACGATGGAGAACTTCTCTGCCGCCATCGCCGGGACCATCCCGGTCTACGACGCCATCTATGCCTACAAGCGGCCGGTGGACGGGCGCGTCGTCTGGATCCATGCCCTGGGGCACGTGGTGAAGGACGCCGACGGCAAGCCGGCCCACATGTTCGGCGTCACCCAGGACATCACCGAGTACAAGCTGCTCGAGACTGGAGCTGGTGGCGGCCAGCAGAAGGCCGAGGAGGCCACGCAGATGAAGTCCATGTTCCTCGCCAACATGAGCCACGAGATCCGCACGCCGATGAACGCCATCATCGGCCTCTCCCACCTCGCCCTGAAGACCGAGCTCAACCCCAAGCAGCGCGACTACGTCAGCAAGGTCCACAACGCCGGGCACGTCGCTGCTCAGCATCATCAACGACATCCTCGACTTCTCCAAGATCGAGGCGGGCAAGCTCGACATCGAGACCACCGACTTCCAGCTGGACGAGGTGATGCAGCTCCGTCGCGACGGTGACCGCCCAGAAGGCGCACGAGAAGGGCCTGGAGTTCCTGGCCGACGTCGCCCCGGCGATCCCCGAGAACCTGCGTCGGCGATCCCGCTCCGGCTCGGCCAGATCCTGACCAACCTCGTCAACAACGCGGTCAAGTTCACCGAGCACGGCGAGATCCGGGTCGAGATGGAGCTCCTGGAGCAGACCGGCGAGAAGGTGCAGCTCAAGTTCTCGGTCCGGGACACCGGCATCGGCATGACGCCGGAGCAGGTCGGCAAGCTCTTCCAGCCGTTCACCCAGGCCGACATGTCCACCACCCGCAAGCACGGCGGCACCGGGCTGGGCCTGACGATCTGCCGCCGGCTGGTCGAGTTGATGGGCGGGCAGATCTGGCTGGAGAGCGAGCCCGGCGTGGGCAGCACCTTCATCTTCACGGTCTGGCTCGGCGTCGGGCTCGGAGGCCGGCCGGATGGTCCCGGCCCAGCTCGTGAAGCTCCGTGCCCTGGTGGTGGACGACAACGCCGCGGCGCGCGAGATCCTGGTCGACGCGCTCGGCGGCACGACCGCGCAGGTGGACGCGGTGAGCGGGGGCGCGGAGGCGCTGGCCGCGGTCAAGGAGCACGACGCCAGCGCGCCCTACGACGTCGTCTTCATGGACTGGCGGATGCCCGGCATGGACGGCCTGCAGGCCACCCGCCTCATCAAGGCGACGACCCGGCATCCACAAGCAGCCGGCCGTCGTGATGGTCACCGCGTTCGGACGCGAGGAGGTGCGCGAGGAAGCCGAGCGGCTGGACTCGACGGCTTCCTGGTCAAGCCGGTCACGAAGTCGATGCTCGTGGACACGCTGGTGCACGTGTTCGCCCGTCGAGCGGAGAGACGGCGCGCCGTCAGCGGGCTGGCCGTGGAGAAAGGCGTCCGGCTGGAAGGCTTGCGCGTGCTCCTGGCCGAGGACAACGAGATCAACCAGCAGATCGCCGTCGAGCTGCTCGAGGGAGTGGGCGGCAAGGTGACGGTCGCCAGCAACGGACGCGAAGCCGTGGAGCTGCTGGAGGCCGCCCCCCACCCTTGCCCTACGACATGGTCCTCATGGACCTCCAGATGCCCGAGATGGACGGCTATCAGGCCACCGCTCGGCTGCGTTCCGAGCCGCGCTTCGCGAGCTGCCGATCATTGCCATGACCGCCCACGCCACGATCGAGGAGCGGCAGCGCTGCCTGGCGGCGGGAATGAACGACCACGTGGCCAAGCCCATCGACCCCGCCGCCTTGTACGACGCCCTGCGCCACTACTGCCCCACGACACCCGCGGCGGAGCGTCCCGAGACGAAGGCACCGACGGAGGCCGACGCCGCCGCGGGGCTGCCGCGGGTGGACGGCCTCGACGCCGCGCAGGGCCTTCGGCGCGTGGCGGGCAACCGCACGCTCTACCTGCGGCTGCTGCGGCAGTTCGTGGAGGGTTATACCGATGCCGCGGATCGGATCCGGGAGAGCCTCGAGCGGGGCGAGGGAGCGGTCGCCGAGCGCCTGGCTCACACCGTCAAGGGAACGGCCGGGAACCTCGCGGCGGGCCCTGTCCAGGCGGCTGCGGGCGCGCTGGAGAAGGCGATTCGCGATGGCCTCGAGGCCGCGCGTATGGAGTCGCTCCGAGTGCGGCTTGGCGAGGCCCTCGGCGCGCTGTCCACGGCACTTCGGCCGCTGGTCGCCAACGCTGCCGACACGCCGGTGAAAGAGCCGACGGCGGCCACGGCACCGGTGGACCCGGCCGCGCTCAAGGCGACGGCCGGGCGCTGGTCGCGGCTCCTCGCGGAATGCGATGCCGGCAGCATCGACGATCTCGAGCGGGACGGCCCCGTGCTCCGGGCGCTCTTCGGCAGTTCCGAGCCTCTCGCCCGCTTCGCCAAGCTCGTCACCGCCTACGATTTCGAAGGCGCTCTCGCGGCGCTGCGCCGAGCCGCCGGCGAGAAGGGGCTCTAGGGGACGGCGCCATGCCGATCGTCAAGGAGCTGACCGAGTGCCGGGTGCTCGTCGTGGACGACGCCAAGGCCAACGTCGACATGTTGGTGGAGGCCCTGCGCGGGGACTACAAGCTGAGCGTCGCCCTGGATGGGGAGGCCGCCCTGCGCGCGATAGAGAGGAACGCGCCGGACCTGCTGCTGCTGGACATCGTGATGCCCGGGATCGACGGCTACGAGGTGTGCCGGCGGCTGCGCGCGGATCCCGCCACGCAGGAGATCCCCATCATGTTCCTGAGCTCGCTCGACGACGTCCAGGACAAGGCCCGGGGCTTCGAGCTGGGGGCGAACGACTACCTCACCAAACCGTTCGAGATCCTGGAGGTCAAGGCGCGCGTGCGCTCGCTGCTCAAGGCCAAGGCCTATGCGGACGCGATCCGCGCCGCCCAGGACCGGGACCTCGCCATCGCCCGCGAGATCCAGATGGGGCTGCTCCCCTCCGATCTCGCTTCGCTCGGCAGAGACATGGGGCTCGACGTGCACGCCACGATCGAGCCGGCACGACACGTGGGCGGCGACCTGTTCGAGGTCCTGCGCGCATCCGATGATCGGCTGGTCATCGCGGTCGGCGACGTGTGCGGGAAGGGCATCACCGCGGCCTTGTTCATGGCGGTCACGGTGACGCTGCTCCGCGCGCTGGCCCGCCAGCTCGAGGGACCGAAGCAGATCCTCGAGCGGCTGAACGAGGAGCTCGCAGCCCAGAACCCGCGAGGGATGTTCGTGACCATGGTCTGCCTCGAGGTGCGCGGTGGGCGCGTCACCTGCGCCAACGCGGGCCACGATGCAGCGCTGCTGGTGGGCTCGTCGGGGCCGCCCCGGCCGGTGTTCCCCTCGTCCGGAACGGTGCTCGGCCTCTTCCCGGGCCAGCACTACTCGAGCGAGACGCTGGAGCTCGCGGCAGGGGACGGCCTGATCCTCTACACGGACGGGGTGACCGAAGCCGCGGATGCGGCCAATGCCCTATTCGGCGAGGAGCGTCTGCAGGCGTGCGTTGCCGGCGGAGCGGGGCAAACCGCAGCCGAGACGGTGGACAGGCTGCTGCGCGCGGTGCGTGCGTTCGCGGGGGGGGCTCCGCAGTCCGACGACATCACGATCCTCGCCCTGCGCCGCACCGGCGAGTCGTAGGCCGATCCGTGCAAGGAGGCCGTCCATGAGCCACGCCGAACCATCGGTGCTGATCGTCGACGACGAGCGCCTGAACATCGACCTGATGGTGGACCTGCTGAAGCCGCACTACCGGACCCTGGTCGCGACAAACGGCGAGCAGGCGCTGAAGCGGGCCTCGGGAGAGCCGCGCCCGGACATCCTGCTGCTGGACGTGATGATGCCGGAGATGGACGGCTACGAGGTCTGCCGGCAGCTCAAGGCCGACGCCGCCACGAGCCACATCCCCGTGATCTTCGTGACCGCGATGAGCGAGGTGGGCGACGAGATGAAGGGCTTCGCCCTGGGTGCCGTCGACTACATCACGAAGCCCATCTCCCCGCCCATCGTCGAGGCTCGCGTCCGGGCGCACCTGGAGAACAAGCACGCCCGCGACTTCATCGAGGACCGCAACCGCGTGCTGCAAGGCATGGTGCTCGAGCGCACCCGCGAGCTCGCGGCCACCCAGGACGCGACCATCCTGAGCATGGCCACGCTGGCCGAGACGCGCGACCCGGAGACGGGCCACCACCTCCAGCGCACCCAGGGTTACGTGCGCAGCCTGGCCGTGAGGCTGCGCACGCACCCGCGCTTCCGGGACGAGCTCGACGACCAGGCGATCGAGCTGCTCTTCAAGTCGGCGCCGCTCCACGACATCGGCAAGGTCGGGGTGCCCGACAGCATCCTGCGCAAGCCGGCAAAGCTGACGCCTGAAGAGTACGGGGAGATGAAGCGGCACGTCGTGTACGGCTACGAGGCGATCGTGGCGACCGAGAAGCTTCTGGCGAGCGCCGGGATCTCCAGCGCCGCCACGTCGTTCCTCCGCTACGCCCGCGAGATCGCCCGCAGCCACCACGAAAAATGGGACGGCACGGGCTATCCCGATGGGCTCGGGGCCGAAGAGATCCCGCTCTCCGCCCGGCTCATGACCCTCGCCGACGTCTACGACGCGCTCACGTCGAAGCGCGTCTACAAGCCGGCCTACCCCCACGCGCAGGCAGTCGCCGAGATCGTGGCCGGCCGCGGCACGTACTTCGACCCCGATGTGATCGACGCCTTCTGCGCTCTGGACGCGGAGTTCATGCGGATTCCCCCCAGCCACGCCGAGTGACACGGGGCCCTCATCCCCTCTCGCGGCGCACCCGGTCGCGCCCTCAAACGACCTACGGATCGACCTGCGGATCGGTTATATGATGCCGCGCCGTCAGGAGGATTCAATGACGAGAGTCGACTCCCTGAAGCGCGTTTCGTCGGGGGTGTTGTGCGCCGGCTTCCTTTCCGTCCTGGCGCCGGCAGTCGCGCCGGCGCAGGAAGCTCCGCCACGGCCGTTCCTCCGAAAAGTGATCCAGCTCGACGACGCCCAGCTCGCGGCCGTCGAGAAAGGCGAGGTGGTCACGAAGCTGCTGCCCACCACGGACAAGCCGGAGATCGCCGCGTTCGGCGTCGTCAAGACGGGAGGAACAGCGGACCAGCTGGTGGCACTCGCCCGTGACGTGCGCAGGTTCAAGAAGGTGCCCCAGATCCCGGAGATGGGCCTCTTCTCCACCCCCGCGAAGATCGAGGACCTGACGGGCCTCACCCACCCCCCGGACGACATCACCGCGCTCAAACGGTGCAAGCCGGGAAGCTGCGACGTCAAGATCGGGACGAAGGGGCTGGAGCGGGTCTCGAAGATCGACTGGAAGGCGCCCGACGCCGAGAAGCAGGCGATCGCGATCATGAACCAGGCGATCGTCGACTACGTCGCGGCCTACCAGCAGGCGGGGACGGACGCGATGGGCAACGTGCTCGACAAGAAGCAGGAGAAGTCCCGCGCCCAGGAGTACCGGACGCTGCTCGCGAACTCGCCCTACCTCGTCGACTACGTGAAGGAGTTCAACGACTACCTGGTGGCCTGGCCCAAGGGGAAGCTGGCCGGGGCCGAGGACGTCCTCTACTGGGCGAAGGACACCTTCGGCCTCAAGCCGGTGGTTTCCGCCTACCACGCGACCATCTACAGGAGCCCGCGCGGGACCTTGATCTCGAACAAGCTGCTCGGGGCCAGCCACTTCTTCAATGCCGGCCTGGAGCTTCTGGCTGCCGTGCCCACCGCCGACGGCAAGGGCCTCTACCTGCTGAACCTTTACCGGACCCGGATCGACCCGCCCACCGGGATGCTTTCGGGGGTCCTCATGGGCAAGGTCCGGGACGGGATCGAGACCGGCGTGAAAGAGAACCTTAAGCTGGCGCGCCAGCACCTCGCCGCACCGAAAGGCTAGAAGAGCAGCTCGAGGACCGGGACCCTCAGGCTCCGGAGGCGGGCGTGAAGAACAGCTTCCGGACGAGGAGCAGGATCCCCACCGTCCCGACACCGAGGCACGCCAGGACTGCGGCAAAGAGCTCCGCCAGACGCCAGATCAGGTGGTCCACCAGCTGGACCCCGACGCGCTCCATGTCGCGGTCGAGCGCGTTTCGCTCCTCGGACACCGCCTTGGTGATGGTGCTGATGGCGTCGACCCTCTCCTGGGTGACCTGCTTCAGGGCCACGATGCGTTCCTGCTGGAGGAAGGCGAACATCCGTGTCAGCTCGCCGCCCAGGCCCTCGATCGTGGCCTTTCGCTCCGAGGCGACGACGGCGGGAGCGGTCTCGACGGCGGTCGCGAGCCGCTCGAAGCCGGGCGCGATCCGGTCGAAAGCCGCCGCCAGGCTCTCCGCGGACTGCACGCTGCGCTCGGCGAGCGGCGGCACGTCGGCGAGCTTCATGTCGGAAGCGAGCAGCTCCGCTTCCCAGCGCGCCTGCCGGAACACGTGCTCGTTGTAGACGTCGAGCTTGCGGTTGAGGTCGTCGACGGAGGTCGTGATCTCCGCCACCGCCTCGCCCGTGGACCAGGACTCGGGCACGTCCCGCTCGAGCGCGCGGCCAAGCGCCGTTTCGCGGTCGCGGATCGCGCCCTTGATGGGATGGGCGGCCGCCCAGCTCTTCGCGAAGGCGCGCACCCGGGAGACGTCGTGGGAGACCGTCATGGCGGCGAACACGTCGGCGATCTGCTGCTCGAGACGGCGGCTGGCCTCGACCGCCACGGGCGCTGCGTCACCGAGCTGCTGCTTTCCGGCCCCGGTCTCGAAGAAGTCGGCCATCTGGTTGAAGAGCACCCAGCTGTCCAGCACCGCCGTCATGGGCTCGGGCTGGAAGAGCGCGGCGCTCAGGGCGGGCACCGCGTCGATCTTCCAGCGGAGGGCCGCCCGCCGGACGGCGGGATCGCTCGTCCCGGCGGCGATCTGGTCCGCCGTCCGCTCGATCTCACCGCACATCGGGCCCACGAGCGAGCGCATCCTGAGCCGGGCCTGGTTGGCGTTCACCGCCACGCTCACCTCGGCGCGGCTGTCGACCCTGGGAGCGCGCATGGACACGGCGCAACCCACGCTCGACGTCACGAGGACGATCGAGACCGCACAGCCGACGATGGCCGGCGCGAATACGGCGCCGTAGCGCGCCTCAGTCTGCGTGGGCTTGGACATAGTGCTGCCTCCGGCGCGCTCCGGGGTGATGGTGGCTGACCGGTCTCGACCGGCGCGAGCCGAGATGATAGCTCTCAGGACGGCGCGGTCCCCGTCGACGGCTCAGTCGCTCAGTGTGAGCAGCCGCAGCCGGTGCCGCAGCCCTGTCCCTGCGCCTCCTGACCGTGAGCCTGGCCGTGTCCGTTGCCATTGCCGTTGCTGTTCCCGTTGCCTCCTTCGACGGCCACGACCGGCAGCTGGCGCTTGAGGGCCTTCGGCAGCGCGATCGGACGGTTGCCGGCGTAGATCGCGTGACGGCCCTTCTGCGCGAACCAGTCCTGGGTGCTCGCTACCTGCCGCATCTCCTCGATGATGTTGCGCCAGCCGACGCCGGTGTTGTACGCGCAGAAGGAGATCTCGCCCTCCTGCGTGCCGTAGGGAATGACGCACATCTCGGTCCTGCGGAAGTCGTAGTTCCACAGGTCCTGGAACCACATGCTCAGGATCGAGGTGATGCGCCAGTCGCTCTTCTTTCTCTCGCCACGGCCGGCGCCGACGCCCCCCATCTTGTTGTCGAACAGCTCGAGCATCTTGAGCGGGGTCAGGCCGGTCGGCGCCTTCCTCTCGTCGAAGTTGCGCAGGAACGAGAGCCCGAGCTGGGTGATCGTGAGCGCCTTGCCGCGCGCGGAGTCGACGACGACGTCGAGGTCGTGGAAGAAGCGCTCCAGGTCGAAGAACGACATCACGGTCGCCCACTGCCCGGTGCGCGCGTTGGCGACCATCATCGTGGCCGCGCCGCAGTTGGGGTGGCAGCCGCAGCTCAGCTGGCCGAAGTCCGCCTCGGGGCCCTTCATGTGGTCGGCGAGGGCGGCCAGCGCCGTAGCCGACCCGAGCGGGTACCAGTCGCGGTAGGGATCGATGCGGCCGTCGTAGTAGCGGGCGAGGTCGTGGGCGAGGTGCGACGTCGTGTAGCGCTGGCGCAGGCGCGCCTCGTCGCTCACCTCCTCGTCGCGGCCGGTGAACGAGACGGGCTGGAAGGCGGGCCCGCCCATCTTGTCGTGGTTCGCGAGGCAGTAGTCGAAGATCGGCCCGACCTGCTGGTTGTTGACGCCGTTGACGACCGTCACCACCGGAGTGATGCGGACGCCGGCCGCCGCCAGGTTGTCGATGGCGACCTGGCGCACGTCGAACAGGTTCGTGATGTGGCGGTGGGCGTTCGACTCGTTCGTGGTCCCGTCGAACTGCAGGTAGACCATGTCGAGCCCGGCTTCCTTCGCCTGGAAGGCGAACTCGGGCTCGATCGCGAAGCGCAGGCCGTTGGTCGCGGCCTGGATCAGGCGGTAGCCGACCTTCTTGGCGTAGGCGCAGGCTTCGAGGAAGTGGGGCGACATCGTGGGCTCGCCGCCGGAGTACTGCACGACCATCTGCCGCCGCGGCTTGAACGAGATCGAGTCGTCGAGGATCTTCTTCACGTCGTCGAAGCTGAGCTCGTGGACGTAGCCCACCTGGTTGGCGTCCATGAAGCACGGGTTGCACATCATGTTGCAGCGGTTGGTCAGGTCCACCGTCAGCACCGCGCCGCGGCCGTAGCGGACGCTCGAGGTGCCGTGGCGGTGGACGGCCGCGTCCCCCGCCGTGCGGAAGTCACGGCCCGGGTAGCGGCGCTCGATCACGTGGTCGAACTCGATGTCGATCGAGCGCAGGTCGTCGAAGGTCCCGTGGTCGGGGCAGGTCTTGGTGACCCATAGCTCGCGGCCCTTCTGGTAGAACGTGGCCCGGATCTCGCCGAGGTGACCGTTCACGAGCTCGGACACGTCGCGCTCGCCGCCCAGGATCTGCTTCCTCGCCTCGATCACGCAGCGCGGACACAGCGAGTCGGTCTCGCGGGGATAGCCGAGCGGCGGCCGCGTCCGCTCGTGAGACTTCGGCAGTGCTCCCGGCGCCCAGCCGGGGTTCACCGACGGCCCCTCGCTGAGACGGGTGTTCACGGACTGGAAGACCCGCCACGCGAGGTCGCCGACCTGTTGAATCAGCTGCATCGTCCTTCCCCCTGGTTCACCGAACTCGGCTCGCTCCCGTCCTCGTCGCGGACGTGGAGGGCGATGCCCGCCGCGGCGAGCGCACCGATCGTGTCGCCCGCCAGCGGTGCGCTCGCCTCGACGAAGCGCAGCCGTCCCCCGAACGCTTCCTGTACCCTGCGGCGGGCCTGGCGGCGATCGAGCCCGCCTGGCCAGCGCGGGCCCCGGCCCTCGCAGACGGCCGCGAGCCACTGGCCCGACGCCAGCAGCTTGTGCGGCCGGAGCTCGGCCACGTCCTCGGCGGCCCGTCCCTCGCACCCGAGCGCCGTCTTTGTGTGCCCGTCGCCCACGAAGGCCGCCATCGCCAGGCGCTTGCGTAGTGTCACGCGGGGACCGTCCACGTAGGCGACGTCCCCCTCGAAGGCCGGGCGCGCTTTGAGCCGCGATGCCGTGGTCGCCATGGCGGTCTCGTGCGTCAGGCGGACGAGCCCCCGCGCCCCGGCGTGCCACAGCGCCGGGCTCGCCGCGGCGACTTGTCGCGAGTAGGCTCGGAAAGCCTGGGCGCGCTCCGGGGTGTCGAGCACGGCTGCCAGGTCCATGAGCCGGGAGAGGGGAAGCTCGCCCTCCTGCTCGCCGAGCCCTTCGCCCACGACGGTCGCGGACCCGAGGCGCCCCGTCCGTCGCAGCCGCGCGAGACGCTGCGCCGTCTCGGGATCCGTCGCGAAGGCTGCCCGGGGCGCGCTCTCGGCACAGGCGAGCGCGACTTCGTCGTCGGACAGGTCGTGCTCGAGGCCGACCGGCACCACACCGAAGCCCATGGCCCCGAAGTCGAGCGCCGGCCACAGCCAGCCGAGCCGTCCCATGACGACCACCCGCTCCCCTGGCTCGAGCCCGAGCCGCTCGCGCCCGAAGAGCGCCATTCGAATCGCCAGCCGGTCCAGCTTCCAATCGGGGACCGGCACGAACGCGCCGCCCGTCCACCACGTCATCGCCGCGGGGCGAACGTGGTGCCGCAAGCCGAGGTCGACGAGGCCCGAGAGCGTCTCCGGGATCGTGTGGAGCGGCCGCGGGCCCCGTCGCTCGGGTGCACCGCTGCCGAAGACGTCCTCGGCGGTGATGTAGAGCAGCATGCGCTTCCTCAGCTCCGCAGCCGCCGCCACAACGTGTCGACGAGCGGATCCTGCAGACCGTGCGGCTCCATCGCGTGGACGACCGTCCGCACGTACTCGACTCCGGTGCCCACCACCCCGTGTGCGGCGCGCAGGCGGGCTTCGAGCGCGTCCATGTCGCTCAGGGCGCCGTCGCCCGCAGACCGCGACAGACAGACCCAGGCGTCCACGGAGCCGTCGGGCGTCTCGGCCGTGCGCGTCTCCAGGCGCCGCTCGGCGGCCGCCTCGCGTTTCTCGAGGGCGCGCAGCACGGTCTTCCGATCCTCTTCGGGGATCTCGAAGGCCAGCCCCCAGCACTCGCCCCCCGTCGTCAGGCCCAGGATCGGGCAGGGCGAATCGGGCGTCCCCCAGCGCCGCCTGGACTCGTGCAGGAACGCGCGGCGAGCCTCGGGCAGCCGGGCCGGACGGGCACGGTAGCGCCTGAGAACGGCGTCTCCCATCAGGCTCCCGTAAGCGAAAACGAAATCCACGCTGCCTCCGCGTCACGCCAACGAAACGGTATCAATCTGCGGGCTATCGGTATTTCAGCGCTTCAGGGTGTCGGGTCGGCTGAGGTGGCGGGCGCTCAGCTTCCAGGCGTCGCCGTCCTTGGTCCATACGTCGACGAGGGCGAATTCGCCGCTGCGATCGACGCTGGTTCCTGCCACCGCCAGGCTGTACGGCTGCAGGCGGACGACCGCCACGTTGCCGAAGACGCGCGCCGCGAGCTGACGGACCTCGAAACCGATCAACGTGTAGTGCCCGGAGGTCTTCAGCCACTCACTGCGGTTCAGCACCAGGGGTGCCCGCCCCTCGAGGAAGGCCATGAAGGCAAAGTCCTTCGCCAGGAGCTCGTCCAGGGCGGCGACGTTCTTCGCCTGGATCGCACCCGACACGCGGGTTTCCAGCGTCTGGAACGGCTCCGTCTCGGGGTTGGGTGCTGTCGACGGCGCGGCCTGAAGCAGCGCGACCATGAGGGCCGATGCGAGGAGCATGGAGGGTCCTCCTTGGCGAGGGAGTCTAGCCTCCCGCCTGGAATTCCGCCACTGTGGACTGGCGACCCGCTCCCGCCGGGTCCCTCAAAGGAGCCAGCGGGGACGGCCGCGCGCTACACTTCGCAGGCTCCCATGATCGATGCCGCCGCTGCGCTCGCGGGCTTCCTCACCCGGCACGAGCGCCTCGTGGTCTTGACGGGCGCGGGGTGCAGCGCACCCTCCGGCATTCCCGACTACCGGGGCGCGGACGGCGCCTGGAAGCACGCGAAGCCGATGGCGTTCGCCGACTTCACGGGCAGTGCGGCCGCGCGGCGCCGCTACTGGGCCGGCAGCCTGCACGGCTGGCCGCGGATCCGCGACGCGCGCGCGAACCCGGCCCACCTCGCGCTGGCACGGCTCGAGCATTCCGGACGCGTCCTCCGCCTCGTGACCCAGAACGTGGACGGCCTGCACCAGCGCGCGGGCAGCCGGCGCGTCGTCGACCTGCACGGGCGGCTCGACCTCGTCGAGTGCCTGAGCTGTGGGGCGGTCGTGCACCGCGACGACGTGCAGTCGCTGCTTCTGGCCTGGAACCCGCGCTTCGCGGGCACCCCCTCGCCGGAACAGGCGAGACCGGACGGCGACACGCGGGTCGCGAGCTCGCTCGATGAGCTGGCGATTCCCGACTGCCCGGAGTGCGGCGGCGTGCTCAAGCCGAGGGTCGTGTTCTTCGGCGAGAGCGTTCCCCGCTCGCGGGTCGACGACGCCTTCGCCGCCCTCCACGAGGCCGACGCGCTGCTGGTCGTCGGCTCGTCGCTGATGGTGTACTCGGGCTACCGCTTCGTGCGCGCCGCGCGCGAGCGGGGGCGACCGGTGGCGCTCGTCAACCTCGGCCGCACGCGCGCGGACGGCGACGGCTGCCTGAAGCTCGAATGCGACTGCGCGACGCTGCTCGACCAGGTCGTGGCCTGAGCCCGCGCTCTCGCGGCCGTCTATAATCCCGCGACCGCGAAACGCTAACGACGTAGCCGTGGCACCTTGGAGGTGGCCCTGATCGGCCAGACGCTGTCGCACTACCGGATCACGGCCGCGCTCGGCGCGGGCGGGATGGGCGAGGTCTACCGCGCCACCGACACGAACCTTCACCGCGACGTGGCGATCAAGGTGCTGCCGGCCGAGGTCGCGCAGGACGAAGAGCGGCTCGCGCGCTTCAAGCGCGAGGCGCACCTGCTCGCCTCGCTCAACCACCCGCACATCGCCGCGATCTACGGCCTCGAGGAGTCGGGTGGCCAGCCCTTCCTGGCGCTCGAGCTCGTCCTTGGACTGGACCTCAAGCAGCGGCTCGAGCGCGGGCCGATCCCCGTCGACGAGGCGCTCGAGATCGCACGGCAGATCGCCGAGGCGCTCGAGGACGCGCACGGCAAGGGCATCGTCCACCGCGACCTCAAGCCCGCGAACGTCAAGCTCACTCCGGACGGGAAGGTCAAGGTCCTCGACTTCGGTCTCGCCAAGGCCTGGGCGGGAGACAGCGCCGCGGGCTCCGGCTCGTCCGCACTGTCGCAGTCCCCCACGCTCGCTCGCACCGGCACCGTGGCCGGACTGATCCTCGGGACGGCCGCCTACATGTCGCCCGAGCAGGCGCGCGGCAAGCCAGTCGACAAGCGGGCGGACGTGTGGTCCTTCGGTGTCCTGCTGTGGGAGATGCTCACGGGGCGCACGCTCTTCGCCGGCGACACGGTCACGGACGTCATCGCGGCCGTCGTCACCCGGGAACCGGACCTCGAGGCGCTGCCGAAGGAGACGCCCGCGTCCGTCCGCCGGCTCATCGCGCGCTGCCTGCGCAAGGACCCGCGCATGCGGCTTCCCGACATCGGCGCCGCGAGGTTGGACCTGCAGGAGGCCCTCTCCGGAACGGCAACGGACGGCGCCGCACCGGCCGCTGCGCGCGCAGGCGGCGGCGGTCTCGCGAGCCGCGAGCGCTGGGTCTGGCTGGCCTTGTCGTTGGCGCTCGCCGGCATCCTCGCTTTCCTGCTGCCGCGCCGCTCGACAGACACTGCGGCTCCGCGTTCGCCCGTTCACCTCGTGGTCGAGACGCCCGAGGAGCGGACCTTCCCCGAACTGAGCCCTCCCGCCCTGTCACCCGACGGCCGCTACGTCGTCTTCTCGGTCGCCTCGCCAGACGGTGGAATGCAGCTCTGGCTCCGCGCGTTCGACTCGATCGACGCGCGCCCGCTCGAGGGGACCGAGGGCGGCCGGGCGCCTTTCTGGTCTCCCGACGGCAAGAGCGTGGGCTTCGCCACGGACGAGGAGCTCCGGGCGCTCGCCCTCGCCGGCGGCGTCGTGCGGAGGATCTGCAAGCTCCCCAAGGGCGGAGTCCCGGCTGGCTCCTGGAACGCGAACGGAACCATCGTGTTCGAGAGCGGCGGTCCCAGCGCCAGCCTGTTTGTCGTGCCGGCCGCCGGCGGTGACGCGAAGCCGTTCACGACGCAAGACACTGCACGCGGCGAGGGATCCCACTCCTGGCCGCAGTTCCTGCCCGATGGCCGCCACGTCCTCGTGCGCATCGCAGCAGCGATGCGAGGAACGCGGGGCTGTTCGTGATCGACCTCGAGGCGCCGGCCGAGAGGCGGCGCGTGCTGCCGGACCTCGCGCGTTTCTTGTACGCCCCGTCCGGGCACCTGCTTTCCGTCCACGACGGCACGCTCAGCGCCCAGCGCTTCGACGCGCGGCGTCTCACGGCGGCCGGCGAGCCCGTGCCGCTCGCGACGTCCGTGGCGGGGTTCGGCCTTGTCCCGAACTGGGGCTGGTTCTCGGCGTCGGACAACGGGCGGCTGGCCTGGCTCTCGGGCGGCAGCGACCAGTCCCGGCTCGAATGGCGCGACCGCAAGGGAGGACGGTTGGGCGAGCTCGGGGAGCCCGGCCGCTACGGACAGATCGCCCTTTCGCCCGACAACAAGCGGGTCGTCGCGGAGATTGCGGGCGACGACCGGCGGTACGACCTTTGGGTGATCGACGTGGCGCGGGGCGTGGCCAGCCGGCTCACGACCGATCCCGCGGACGACCGCGACCCCGTCTGGTCGCCGGACAGCCAGGAGATCGTCTACTCCACGGACGCAAGCGGCGACCAGGACATGGTCCGCAAGGGGCTTGCGGCCTCGGACCCTGCGACACCACTGCCGAACGGCATCGGCAAGACTCGGGGTGTCCGCGACGTCGCGAAGAGCTGGACGCGCGCAGGCAATACGCTTCTCTACATCACCATCGGCGAAGGCGCCGGGACCGCCGGCGAGCACGCGGCCTGGGCCGTGTCGCTGGACGGGAGCGCGCCACCGCAGCCGCTCAACAAGGGCTTCGCAGTCGACCATCCGGAGCTGTCCCCCGACGGCCGCTGGCTCGCCTACATCTCCAACGACTCGGGACGCTTCGAGATCTATCTCGAGCCCTTCCAGAGAAAGGGGGCGCGCGTGCGCGTGTCGTCGAGCGGCGGCGGACAGCCGAAGTGGCGCAGCGACGGCAGGGAGCTCTTCTACCTGTCGCTCGACGGCGGGCTTTTGGCCGTGGACGTACGGGACGGCGCGAACGGCCTCGAGGTCGGGATGCCCACGAAGCTCATCCCGCCGAACACGCTCGGCGTGATCCTCGCCGGCCCCGACTACTCCGACTACGCCGTCTCGGCCGACGGCCAGCGCTTCCTGTTCAAGTCACCGGCCGGCCGCAATGAACGCTCGCGCCTTCACGTGCTGCTCGACTGGCCGTCGCTCGTGCCATGAGCGCCGCGACCCGCAGACGCCTCGGCTTGCTGGCGGCGCCGCTGTCCGCGGCGCTTGTGCTCGCCGCGGCGCAGCCGGCTTCCGCCGTCCAGTCCGGCAGCGGCCTGCCGATCGCGCAGGCTATCCTCGAGAAGCGCTGGACCGGCTCGTGGATCGCGTGCGCCGGCGCGCCCGAGCGCGATCCCGGTGTCTTTCGCTTCCGCAAGGCGATCGAGCTCGCGACCGTTCCAGAGCGCTTCGTGGTGCACGCGAGCGGCGACCAGCGCTTCGTGCTGCACGTCAACGGCCGCCGCGTCGGGATCGGACCCTCGCGAGGCGACATCCTGTTCTGGCGCTTCGAGACGTTCGATCTCGCTCCCTTCCTCAAGCCGGGCGCGAACCTGCTGACCGCGCTCGTCTGGAATTTCGGGACGCAGGCGCCCGCGGCCCAGATCACCGATCGCACAGGCTTCGTCCTCCAGGGCGACGGCGACGCCGAGCGCGACGTCAATACGGACACGTCCTGGGAGTGCGCGGCGGAGCCGGGGCACCAACCGTGGCCAGAGGGCATGAGCCCGCTGCGCAAGGACGAGCCGACCTACATCGTCGTGGGCCCCGGCGAGCGGCTCGACGCCTCGCTCTACGATTGGAGCTGGGCCGCGCTGCCCGGCGCTGGCGCGGCGGCCGGGCGCTGGAAGCCCGCCGTCGTCTCGGCGCCGGCCACGCCGCGCACCATCGCGGAAGGGCCGGGCTATGCGCTCACGCCCGACGGCCGCCAGCTCGTGCCCGACGAGCTGCCGCCGATGGAGTACCGCGGCGACGCCGCGGGAGCCGTCGTGAAGTCCGACGGGGCGGTGCTCGAAGGCTTCCCCGCTGCCGGCGCCGCACGCGTCGCGGCGAACAACACCGCGTCCCTGCTCCTCGATCGCAGGACCCTCGTCACCGCCTACCCCGAGCTCACGTTCTCGGGCGGGCGCGGTGCGCGCATCCGGATCGGCTATCAGGAGGCGCTGCTCGAGCCGGACAAGCCCTGGCGCAAAGGGCCGCGCGACGTCTTCGAAGGCAAGCGCTTCGTCGGCTACCAGGACGAGATCCTCCCCGACGGCGGCGCGGCGCGCGTCTTCCACTCGCTCTGGTGGCGCACCTGGCGCTACCTGAAGATCGACGTCGAGACCGCGGCCGAGCCGCTCACGCTCGACCGGCTCGCGGCGCACTTCACCGCGTATCCGTTCGAGGAGCGTGCGAGCTTCGACGCGGCAGACGAGACGCTCAAGCGCCTGTGGGACGTGGGCTGGCGCACGGCGCGCGCCTGCGCGCACGAGACCTACGTGGACTGCCCCTACTACGAGCAGCTCCAGTACGTGGGCGACACGCGCATCCAGGCGCTCATCTCCTACACGGTGGCGGGCGACGACCGCCTCGCCCGCCAGGCCATCGACGCCTTCGACCGCTCGCGGCGGTCCGACGGCCTCACCTACAGCCGCTACCCGAGCGCACCCCAGCAGTTCATCCCGACGTTCTCGCTGCTGTGGGTCGGTATGGTCCACGACTACTGGATGTGGCGCGAGGACACGGCGTTCGTGAGGCAGAAGCTCGCCGGGACGCGGACGGTGCTCGACTGGTTCACGCAGCGCCAGCGGCCGTCGTCGCTCGTCGGCCGGCTGCCGTGGTGGAACTTCGTGGACTGGGCCGCCGGCTTCGAGGCGGGCGTACCGCCGCAGGATGCCGACGGGGATTCCGTCCCGGTCTCGCTGCAGCTCGCGCTCGCGCTGCGGGAAGCCGCCGAGCTCGAGGCCGCGCTCGGCGACCCGGCGCGTGCCGCTCGCTACCGCGCGAGCGCCGACGCCGTCGTCGCGTCCGTGCGCCGGCTCGCCTGGCGTGGCGAGCGCGGCCTCGTCGCCGACTCCCCTGCCTCCGGTCGCTTCAGCCAGCAGGCCAACATCCTCGCGATCCTCGCCCACGCCGTGCCGCCGGGACAGGAGAAGCCGCTCCTCGAGCGACTGCTCGCGCTGCCTCCCCCGTCGATCAAGGCGCCGTCGAGCCGGGGGACGGCGCCGCCCGAGGTCGTGCGCGCCAGCGTCTACTTCCGCTTCTACCTCTCCCGGGCGCTCGAGGCGCTCGGCGAGGGCGAGCGCTACCTGCCCGAGCTCGAGCCGTGGCGCGAGATGCTGGACGTGGGCCTCTCGACCTTCGCGGAGATCCCGGACCCGACGACGCGCTCCGATTGCCACGCCTGGAGCGCCCACCCCAGCTACGACCTGCTGCGGACTGTCGCGGGAATCAAGCCCGGATCGCCCGGATTCGCGACGGTGAGCGTCGAGCCCCATCTCGGCGCCCTGGAGCGGGCCTCGGCCACGCTGCCTCACCCGAGGGGCCCGATCCGCGTTTCCTACACGCGCGAGGGCCGGGCGCTCGCCGCGACGGTCGAGCTGCCGGCAGGGCTCACAGGCGACTTCGCGTGGCGCGGCTTCCGCCGCAAGCTCGCTCCCGGGGAGCAGTCGTTCCGCGTGGAGTGACGGTGACCGAGCGGCTCTACCACGCCGATTCGCGGCTCCTGGAGTTCGACGCCTCGGTCGTGGCGCGGCGCGAGCACGACGGGCGCCCGGCGGTCGTGCTGGATCGGACGGCCTTCTACGCCGAGAGCGGCGGCCAGCCCTGGGACACGGGCACGCTCGGCGACGCGCGCGTCGTGGCGGTGATCGAGGACGCAGCGGACGTCCTGCACGTGCTCGACCGGCCGCTCGCGACCGACCGCGTGCACGGCCGCGTCGACGCCGAGCGGCGCCGCGACCACGTGCAGCAGCACCACGGGCAGCACCTGCTCTCGAAGGCGTTCGTCGAGCTGGCGCAGGCCGAAACGGCCGCCTTCCATCTCGGGAGCGAGGACACGACGATCGACCTCGACCGGCTCGTGAGCGAGGAGGCCGCCGCCCGGGCCGAGCGCCGCGCCAACGACGTCGTCTGGCAGGCGCGACCGGTACGCGTGAGCCTGCTGACGGCCGACGAGGCGCGTGCCGCAGGGCTCGAGCCGCCCGAGGGCGTCGTCACCGGGATCCGCATCGTCGAGGCCGAGGGCTTCGACCGCCAGCCCTGCGGCGGCACGCACCCTGCGACCACCGCCGAGGTGGGCGTCGTCCTGATCACGGGCCTCGAACGCTACAAGGGCGGGACGCGCGTGCACTTCGTCTGCGGCCACCGCGCACGTGCGGCGTTCCGTGAGCGCCAGCAGGTCGTCGGCCGGCTCGTCTCGACGTTGTCGGCGCCTCTCGGCGAGCTGCCCGACGCCGCGCTCCGGCTCAAGGACGAGCTGGCTGCGGCGCAGAAGCGCGCCAGCGCCCTGCTCGCGCGTGCGATCGAAGGCGATGCGCACCGCCTGCTGAACGAAGCCCAAGGCGAAGGTCGACCGCCGACACCGGAAGATCCCGCCGTCATCATGGCCACCTTCGACGGCTGGTCCGCCGAGGAGCTCCGGCTCCTGGCGCAGCGTCTCGTGTCGCTCGCGCCGTGCATCGCACTCCTCGCCAGCCGCTCGGACAAGGCCCAGCTCGTGTTCGCGCAGTCCGAAGGTCTCCCGCACGACGTGCCGGCGCTGCTGAAGGCGGCCGTCGAGGAGCTCGGCGGCCGCGGTGGCGGCCGCGGCAACCTCGCCCAGGGCGGCGGCGAGCGCCTCGAGCGTCTCGACGCCGCCCTCGCCCGCGCCCGGGCAGCGCTCGGCGCCCGCTGAGCGGCCGTGTCGCCCTACGTGACGCTCGGGCTCGGCGTCCTGCTGGTTTCCGTGGGCGCCATCCTCGTGCGGCTCGCGGGAGCGCCGCCGCTCGCGGTCGCCTTCTACCGCATGACGATCGCGGCGCTGCTGCTCGCGCCGTTCGCCGCGGCCGGCGCGCGGCGCTCGTGGCCCACGCTCGGCCCGCGCGCGCGCCTGTTGCTCGCGGCCTCCGGCGTCGCGCTGGCGCTCCACTTCGCCACCTGGATCGCGAGCCTCTCGCACACGTCGGTCGCGGCCTCGGTGCTGCTCGTCAACACCGCGCCGCTCTTCGCGATCGTGCTGTCGCGGCTCTTCCTGCGCGAGGACCCGCCGCTCGCGGTGAAGATCGCGATCCCGCTCGCGATGCTGGGCGCGGCGGTGATCGCGCTCGGCGACCGTGGCTCCTCACCCGCGTCGCTCACCGGCAACCTGCTCGCCGTCGCGGGCGCGATCACCCTCGCGACCTACCAGGTGATCGGCCGGGGCCTGCGCCACACGCTGCCGCTCGACGCCTACATGCTCGCCGTCTGGGGCACGGCGAGCCTCACGCTCGCCGCGCTCATGACGGGCTTCGGCACGCGCTTCGGCAGCTATCCCGCACGCAGCTGGCTGGCGTTCGCGGCGCTCGCCGTCGTCCCGACGCTCGGCGGCCACGGCCTCACGAACCGCGCGCTGCGCTCGCTGCCGGCGCCGACCGTGGGACTGTTCCTGCTCGGCGAGCCCTTGATCGCGTCGCTCCTGGCCCTGGTGTTGTTCGGAGAGACCCTCTCGGCGGCGACGCTCGCAGGCGGCGCGATCGTGCTCGCGGCGCTCGCGCTCGCGGTCAGCCGGACGGCACGCCCGCGGCCTTCCTGACCCCGAAGAGCGGCCGGCGGGGTATTCACCTCAAGCTGTAGAGCGCGCCCCAGCTCCCGCTCGCGACGGGCGGCCCCTGCTGCTCCCACGGTCGCGGCGACGCCGGAAACGCCGCGGCTTCGCGAGGGCCCCAGAACAGATGGCTCGCGCCAAGCGCGACGGCGTCCTCTCGCCAGCTCGCCTCGCCGCGAAGCAGGCGTGCCAGCCTGGCCTCGACGACGGAGGCGTCGAAGCCGTGGCTCCAGAGGTGGCCCGCGTACCCCGCCACGATCGGCCGGCCACAGAGCGCCACCGGATGGTTGAAGGTCGCGAGCGTCGCGACGCGAGTCGTCGGCACGCGCGCGAGCGCCTCGCACACGCCGGCGTACTCGCTGGCGTTCAGCAGCTCGAGCCGCGGCAGCGGCCCCAGGCAGCCCCAGAGCAGGCTCTCGAGCCCCGAGCCGAAGAGCAGCACCAGCGCGAGCGCACGCACGGCCGGAGCGAGCCGCGCGAGCACGAGGCGATCCAGCCAGGGCAGCACGGCCACCAGGCACCACAGCATCACCTTGGTGTTGTCCCAGGCCCAGGGGGCGAGCCGCACGAAGAAGAGCGAGGCGAAGAGCGCGAGCGAAGGCACGAGCACGAGGAGCGCGTCGCGCTGGCGGGCGCGCGCCGCGACGACGAGCGCGGCGGCCCCGAGCGGCAGCCAGAGACCGAAGTTCCGCGCGAGGAATCCGAGCGGGGCTTCCTGGCCCATGACCCAGCCCGGCGCCCAGCCCACGAGCCTGCCGCCCGCGTGCGCGCCGCCCGTCACCAGCAGCAGACCCCACGCGGCGGGCACGGCGGCCAGCCCGAGGCTCGGCAGCGCCGCCCGCCAGCGGCCGGAGCCGAGCGCCCAGAGGCCGAAGACGAGCGACACGAAGCCGAAGCTGTGCGGATGCACGAGCGGCAGCGCTCCCCAGGCGAGCGCCTCCACCCAGCTCGCCAGGCGTTGAGGCTCGCCGCGCAGCAGCCGGCCACGCCAGCTGTCGAGCAGCAGCAGGCCCGCGGGCAGCGCCAGCAGGAAGCCGCGCTGCGGCACGAACAGCGCGAGGAAGAGGTTCTTCCAGGCCACCACGCCGTCCACGTCCACGAGCCGCAGCTGGAAGAGGCCGGGCAGGCCGGCGAGGCCGCCGCAGAGCAGGAAGCCGGCGACCGCGAACGCTCCGCCCCAGCGCCGGAGAGCGAGCGCCGTCAGCAGCGCGCCGGCGAGGCCCATCGCCTTCAGCACGAGCGGCAGCCCGGCGCCGAGCGAGACGAACGCCGCCGTCAGCAGGTCGACGCCCAGCGGATAGCGCAGCCGCGTGTGCGTCAGGATCGGGTTCTCGGGCCAGAACGGAGCTCCCGAGGCCAGCTGCCGGACGTAGGTCCAGTGCAGCGGCAGGTCGCCGAAGTTGTGAGGCAAGAGCGTGAGCAGCCAACCCCGGTCCTCGAACACGATCCAGAGGAACTGGCGCAGCGCAACGGTCGCGAAAGCAGCGAGCGCCAGGGCATCCCAGCGCGTGAAGGCGGCCTCGGCCGGCGACGGCGGGCGCAGGCCTCGAACGGCGTACGCGGCCGCGACCGCTCCCGCCAGAATCGACGTCGCGGAGACGAGCGGCGTCAACGCTCCCGCAAGCCAGGCGAGGAACGCGGCCGCGAGGACCGCGGCCGAGCCGAAGCTCACCCCCGCCACGAGAACCGCTTCGCTGCCGCCGCGCCTCGTCAAGTCGTCATCCACAGGTCGTGCACAGGTCATCCACGGCGGCACCCCGCTTTTCCACTGCGCGTGCACCGCGCGATCCACAGCCGAGCGGCATTTTTCCACCGCCGGCCCGCCGATTTCCACAGGAGACCCACGGCTTCTTCACAGGCCGCGCACCGGCGTTCCACAGCCAGGCGGCGCCTTTCCCACAGGCGATGCACAGGAAACCAGCAGGTGATCGACAGCTCCCGCACCGCCGCGGGCGAAAGCGATCAGCCTCGGGCGAGATCGGCGGCGGCCGGAAGGCCCGGAAGCCCCGTCGCGAGAAGGGCGGCGCGAACCACGGCCATCGCCACGACCTCGACGGCGATCGAGCCGACGACGAGCGCCGCGTGCTCGCGCCGGACCGCTCCGGTCGAGAGAGCGAACAGGGTGTCGCCGTCGACGGGCGTATGGACGGGGCGAATGGCCTGGGCGAAGCCGTCGTGGGCCATCTCGGCGACGCGGCGCGCCTCGGTCTTGGCGAGCGCCACGTCCGTCGCCACGACGCCGATCGCCGTGCTCTCGCCCGAGCGCGGCTGCGAAGACGCGTCTCCCGCCACGAGCGCGGCGATCGTCCCGCGCAGGGACTTGCCGTCCGCGCTGCGGAGGCCAGCGACGATGCGACCCGTCGCCGGGTCGACGACGTCGCCGAACGCGTTCACCGCCACGAGCGCGGCGACGGTTCCTCCGCCCGGCAGCCGCTGCGACGCGGTGCCGATCCCCGCCTTCATCGCGCGGCCCAGGCCCTCCAGCTTGCCGACCGTCGCGCCCGCCCCCGCCCCGACGCAGCCCTCGGTGACCGGGCCGCTCGTCGCGGCCTGTGCGGCGGCGTAGCCCGAGGCCGCGTTCGGACGGATCCTCGAATCGCCGACACCCAGGTCGAACAGGATCGCCGCCGGGACGATCGGCACCTTCACGTCGCCGACGGCGAAGCCGATGCCTTTCTCCTCGAGATAGCGCATCACTCCCGTGGCGGCGTCGAGACCGAAGGCCGAGCCGCCCGCGAGCACGATCGCGTGCACCTGCTCGACGGTGTTGGCCGGGTCCAGGAGGTCGGTCTCGCGTGTGCCGGGCGCCCCGCCGCGCACGTCGACGCCGCAGACGGCACCGGCTTCGGCGAGCACCACCGTGCAGCCTGTCGGCCGGCGCGAGTCCGTGAAGTGCCCGACGCGCAGCCCGCCGATGTCGGTCAAGCCGCCGGCGGCTCCGGGAGCCTTCGAGGCCGAGCCCTGCGGGTCGCCGGCCGCGGCGGGCCAGGCTCCCGACAGCGACGTCGCCAACGCCGCCGAGAACTCGCGCCGGCCGATCGGCATCATGTCTTCCCGATGCTAGCACCCGCGCCACGCTCTCCGGGCGTCCCGAAGCGGGCGCAGGCGAAGACGAGCGCCGCGAGCGCGATGCCCGCGGCCGACGGAACCCACTCGGCCTCGGGCCGGCCCCGGAGCGCCAGAAGCAGGCCGAGGGTGGTCCCGATCGAGGCGGCGATCGCGAGCTTGGCGTGGAGCGCCGAGGGCCGGCGCCACAGCAGCCCCACGACGAGCGGCACGAAGAGCGCCGCCGTCATCACGCCATAGAAGAGCTTCAGCGCCGACGCGACCGACGGCAGCAGCAGCGCGAGCAGAACACTCGCCGCCCCGCCGAAGACGACCGCGAGCCGTCCGACGCGCAGCAGGTCCGCGTCGTCGGCGCTCGGCCGCAGCAGCGCCTGATAGAGGTCGCGGCTGAGCGAGGTCGAGAGCATGAAGAGCACCGCGTCCGCGGCCGACAGCTCCGCCGCGAAGAGCGCGGCCAGCGCGAAGCCGCCGATCCACGGCGGCAGCACGTCGGTCGCGAGCCGCGGCAGGGCCAGCTCCGAGTTCGCGAGCCCGGGCTCGAGCGCGCGCATCGCCATCCCCAGGAGCGCCGGGACGAAGGCGAACACGGCGAGTGCCGCGGCGTTGCCGAGCGCCGCCCCGCGCGCCGCGCCCGCCGAGCGCGCCGAGAAGCCTTCTGCAACAGGCCCGGCGAGACCACGAACGACGGCACGAACACGACGGCCAGCCCCAGGATGCCGGAGAGCCCCATGCCGCCCATGCTGCCGAACGACTCCGCCCGAGCGGGACCCGCCGCGGCGGCGAGCCCGCCCAGCCGCCGGCGGCGGCCACGCGAAGGGAACGGCGAGCGCGAAGCCGACGAGCTTGGTCGCGAGCTGCAGCAGGTTCACGACGGCGGCGGCCTGCATGCCGCCGCGGCCGAAGTAGGCGACCAGGATCGCGGCGGACGCGAGCACGCCGGCGGCGCGCGGCGTCCCGGCGATCACTCGAACGCCCGCGCCATCGCCAGCAGCTGTCCGGCAAGCAGCGGAGTGTCCCGACCCAGAGCACGGCGGCGATCACGACGCGCACGGCGCGGTCGAAGCGCCACTCGAGGAAGTCCCCCACCGTCAGGAACTGGTGCTCGGCCGCCAGCCGGTAGAGCCGCGGAGCCACGACGAGCCCCAGCGCCAGGCAGCCGATCGCCGCGGATCCCGACCACCACCAGGCCGACAGGCCCGCGCGGTAGGCGAGGCCGGCCCCGCCCACCGTCGAGCCCGCGCCGATGTTCGCGGCCAGTATCGTCGCGAACACCATCCCGCCCGAGAGCGAGCGCCCCGCGACGAAGAACTGGCTCGAGCGGCTCACGCGGCGCAACGCCCACAGGCCCGCGGCGACGAGCGCCGCACCGTAGAGCACGAGCAGCAGGACCGTGGCGCTCACCGCGAGGGCCCGCCGGGCGCTACACCCGCACGGTGGGGTCGAAGAGCTTCTGGTGCTCGTCCACCGCGAAGCGGTCCGTCATGCCGGCGATGTAGTCGCAGACCGTGCGCTCGACGCCGTCGCGCTCGAGCGCCTCCTGGAAGTGCGGCGGCAGCTGGCCGGGCTCGCCCACGTACGACTGGAACGATCGCGCAGGATGCGGCCGGCCTTGTCGCCCATCCGCACCACGCGGTAGTGGCGATACATGCGCGCGAGCAGGAACTGCTTGAGCTCGCGGACGCGGGCGGCCATCGCGTCCGAGTAGCCGACCAGCCGGCGCCCGACCCCGCGCACGTCCGCCACCGAGCCGACACCCGCCGCGCTCAGGTTGGCCTGGCTCGCCTCCATCAGGTCGGCCACGGAGCGGCCGATGATGAAGCGCACGACGGCGTGGCGCTCGAGCCGCTCGTCGCCGATGCGCCGCGCGAGAACGGCGTCGTGCGCCTCGCGGAAGAGCGCGACCTCGCGGATGGCGTCGACGGAGAACATCCCCGAGCTCAGCCCGTCGTCGACGTCGTGGTTGTTGTAGGCGATCTCGTCCACGTAGTCGACGAGCTGGGCCTCGAGCGTGGGCGCCTCGCCGGGCGCGTACTCCGCGGGCGCCTGTGCGTCCGAGTCGGAGCGGTGCTTGATGATCCCCTCCCGCACCTCCCAGGTGAGGTTCAGGCCCGGGAACTCCGGGTAGCGCCGCTCCAGCACCTCGAGGATCCGCAGCGTCTGGCGGTTGTGCTCGAAGCCGCCATGATCGCGCATCAGCTCGTTCATCACGCGCTCGCCCGAGT
Source organism: uncultured Acidobacteriota bacterium (assembly GCA_963740655.1). Classification (GTDB taxonomy): domain Bacteria; phylum Acidobacteriota; class Vicinamibacteria; order Fen-336; family Fen-336; genus DATBSL01. Next base: position 475,621 of record CAVUFF010000001.1, on the reverse strand, counting down.
GGCCGAACGGCGTGTGGCCGAGGTCGTGGCCGAGCACGAGGCACTCGGTGAGCTCCTCGTTGAGTCGCATCGCGCGCGCGACGCTCCTGCCGATCTGCGCCCCCTCCAGGCTGTGCGTGAGACGGGTCCGGTAGTTGTCGCCCTCGTGGTTCACGAAAACCTGAGTCTTGTACTCGAGGCGCCGGAAGGAGGAGCTGTGGACGACGCGGTCGCGGTCGCGCTGGAAGCAGGTGCGCATCGCGTGCTCGGCCTCGGGATAGCGCCGCCCGCGGCTCAGAGCACTCCGCATGCCCCAGGGCGCGAGCTGCTCGGCCTCGCGTGCCTCCTGCGCCTCGCGATCGACCAGCGACATGGGCGTCCGTCCCCGAGCTCTTCGCGCCTCAGCCGGCGACGGCGAGCTGGAGCACGTAGTGGACGACGGCGCCGTGCGACTCGGGCACCGCCAGCCCGCCCGAGTGCATGGCCATGATCGCGTAGACGGCGCTCATCTCGGCGTCGGCGTCGGCGCTGAACGCCTCCGCCACGACCGGCGCGCCCACGGCCGCCGCGGACTCCCCCACCCAGACGTGGACGCGGACCCCGCCGTCCTCGGGACCCGCGTAGACGCCGATCACGGGAATCATCGAGCGCTCGAGCGCCGCGGCCTCGCAGCGCGCGATCAGGGTCGCGACGCCGAAGCGCAGGAGCGCCGGGTCGCCCGTGACCTTGGGCGTGCCGTCCTGGATCGTGACCGTGACGCCGGGGACGCGCAGCGGCTGCAGCACGTCCTCGAGCGACAGCGTGGCCCGGCGCGTCGAGCCCCCGGGCAGCCGCGTGAGCAGCGAGGCGATCGCCGCGGCCGAGGCGCGCGAGACGGCGCGCATGCGGTCCACGCTGGCCGTGGCCTCGCGCGCGGCCGCGGCCTCGAGCGGGCCGGCCAGGACGCGGCCGAGAAAGCCGACGTGCTCGAGCGCGTCCGGCCTCGGCAGCGTCATGTGCGGCCGGTAGTAGAGGAGCGCGAGCGCCAGCACGCGCTCGGCCGAGCGCAGCGGCACGAGCGCCACCGACTCGAACGTGGGCTCGCTGTCGCCGAGCGCCTTCTTGAGCTCCGGCAGCTCCCGGCCTTCCTCGAGCTTCGCCTTGGCGAGCCCGCGCAGCTCGTGGAGATGGACCGCGCCCCAGCTCGTGCGCGCGAGCGGGTCGGTGACGAGCGGCGGCAGCACCAGGATCTGGGGCGGGTCCGTTGTGGTGAGCAGCAGGCTGGCGCTCGCGGCGTCGCCCGCCCGCATCAGGATCGACAGGATCCGCTGCGCGCGGTCCTCGACCTCGCCCTCGGCCGCGGGCTGCTCCGCGAGCTCGAGCGCGAGCTTCAGCTCGGCCAGCCGCGAGCGCGCGACATCGCGCTCCTCGCGCATGTCGTTGACCCGGACCCCGAGCTCGGTCGACGCCTGCGCGTACGACTCGGCCAGCACGTCGCTCGAGCGCGCGTCGGGCGTCCCGTGCGCGAGCTCCTCCGGCATCGACAGCTTCACCAGGTGCCGCGCCGCCTCGCCCTCGCCGAGCAGCGCGTCCTCGCCCAGCTCGATCGTGACGTGGTCGTCGCTCGACTCCGGGGGCGCGTGCCGCGCCGCCCCGAACATCGACACGATCGCCTGCTGCGCCCACTCCTCGAGCGTCTGGTCCGGCGGCAGCGCGATCGCGGCATGGCGCCGCGACAGGTCCTCGAGCGTGATCCGGATGATCTCGGTGAAGGTCTCGAGCACACCCTCGCCGCGCGTCGCCACCGCGCCGAAGAACGGGCAGCGCCTGGCGTTCAGGCCGCGGTTGAGCGCGTCCAGGTCCATCACGTCCGGCAGGTCGCGCTTGTTGTACTGCATCACCATCGGGATGGTGGTGGGGTCGAGCTGCTGCGCGAGCAGGTGACCCGAGAGCTCGCGGAAGCACTGCTGGTTCTCGTGCCAGCGGTCGGTCGCCGAGTTGGCGACGAACACGACGCCGTCCGATCCGCGCAGCACCACGCGCCGCGCCGGCGCGTAGATCGCCTGCCCGGGCACCGCCGCGAGCTGGAAGCGCAGGTCGTAGCCCATGAAGCCCGAGGACTTGAGCGGCAGCAGGTCGCACAGGATCGTGCGGTCCTGCTGCGAGTTCACCGAGACGAACTCGCCACGCCGCCCCTGGCGCGCGCGCTCGTAGAGGACCTTGAGGTTGGTGGTCTTCCCGCCGACCGCCGGGCCGTAGTAGGCGATCTTGACCCGGATCGTGCGCTCTTGGCGGTTGAAATCGACCATTCCGGTATCGTGAGCCGGCTCAGGACTCTAGCAGATCACCGCGGTGTTTGCCTCGCTCCCGAGGGGGCGTGGTGGTAAACTGCTTCTCTCTCGACGGGCCGCTAGCTCAGCTGGGAGAGCGCCTGGTTCGCAATCAGGAGGTCGGGGGTTCGATCCCCCCGCGGTCCACCAAGCCAGTCTGCGAGTTACAGGGATTCTCGGCCGCCCCTTGATGGCTCGCGAGGATCCCTGCGCGAATGCGGGCTCAAGCGGGACCTTGGACGCCGAGGCCACCCCGGCCAGCTGGCCGTCAGCGTCGCACGAGCAACGACAGGGTCTCCCCGGACACACTCCAGACGAGCCCGGAGATCCGCAGGCAGTCGCACGACGAGCTGACGGTCCTTGGCAGCCCCGACGACTGGCCGGGCCACTAAGCGGCCCTCCGGAGGGCCCTGGCGAGCGTGGTGACGTGCCACCGTCCCCCCCACCCTTATGGCCAGGCGCGGAAGAGGTATAAGACTCTCGACGGCCGAACGCCTAGCGGAAGTTCTGCGCGTCTTGCTTGACACTTTTGCAGCCGACTTGAGGCGCACGACGGAGGAAATCGTGGATCGGCGCCGCATGATGCAGGGCGGCCGAGCTGGCGCGCCAGCGGCATAGGAGGTCACGTGAAGATCAATCGTCGAGCCACCTTCGCATCGGCGGGTCTGTTACTCGCAGTCGCTGCATTGACGCTCTCCCTTGTGCCACAGGCGAGGTCCCTCGGCACACAAAGACAGCCCGCAGCTGCACGACCGAACATCGTCATTATCGCGCTCGACGACGTTGGCTTTTCGGATCTAGGGGCATTCGGATCGGAGATCGCCACGCCGCACATCGACAGCCTTGCCAAACGTGGACTTCGGTACACACGATTCGATACGAACGCGATCTGTTCCGCCACGCGCGCATCGTTGCTCACGGGCCGGAATGCGCAGACACTGCGCATGACAGCTCTGCCGTCCAATCTCTCGGCACCGGACCCGAATGACACGAGCGCGTACAAAGGCGAGATCCCACCAAACGTCGAATTTCTGCCCGAGGCATTGCGTCGCGTGGGCTATGCGACGTTCGCGGTGGGCAAGTGGCATCTGAGTCCGCGCTACGACTCGGGGCAGCTGGGTTGGAACGCCTCGTTTCCGCTCCAGCGGGGGTTCGATTTGTTCTACGGCTTCAAGATGGGATGGACGGATCAGTACCGACCCGAAGTCTTCGAAGGTAACTCGACCGCTCAACCATCGGACCAGCCGGCCTACCAGTTGTCCGCGGACTTGATCAATCACGCGATCTCCGCGATCGGGACCCACCGCAAGACCGCACCTGAGCGTCCGTTCTTTCTGTATCTCGGGATGCCCGTGGCCCACGCGCCCACTCAGGTATCAAGTCCGTACATCGAACGGTACGTGCCGGTCTACGAGAAAGGCTGGGACCGCATTCGCGCGGAGCGTTTCAGCAGGCAGCAGACCCTGGGGATCGTCGCGTCCAGTGCGACGCTGACCGTGCGCGAATCGGGCGACCCGGCGTGGGACACGCTGACTGCGCAGCAGCGGCGCGTTTACAGCCGGTTCATGGCCGCGTACGCCGGTTTCCTCCAGTATGGCGACGAGCAGATCGGCCGGCTCCTCGATGCGCTGCGGCTCGAAGGCGTCGAGGACAACACGCTCGTCGTGCTCTTCAGCGACAACGGGCCGGCGAGCGAGACACAGACTGGTGGATTTCGCATCCCGTACGGCGATGAGACGACTCTAGAGCAAATGGACGAACAGCTCGCCACTCTTGGCGGACCGGCCACGCAGCCGCTCTATCAGCGCCCGTGGGCATACGCTGGAGCCACGCCGCTGAGGCGATACAAGCTCTGGCCCTACCTAGGTGGCATCCGCACACCGCTCATCATTGCTTGGCCGGACAGAATTGCCGACCAGGGAGCGCTCCGCTCGCAGAACGTGCATGTTATCGATCTTGCGCCAAGCCTTCTGGATGCCGCGGGCACGACGTTCCGCGAGGTCGTTGACGGCAGTCCGCAGATCCCGGTGGCGGGACGGTCAATCGTGCCCACCATCCTTTCTGCGCAAGCCAAGGCTCCACGCTCCGTTCAGTTCTTCGAACTGTGGGGTAACCGAGCGATCACCTCTGACCGGTGGCGCGCCTTGAGTGTCCACAAGCCAGGAAGCGATTTCGATCGCGACCTTTGGCAGCTGTTCGATGTCGAAGCGGACCCGACCGAATCCAAGGACCTCTCGGCGGTGAATCCCTCCAAACTGACGGAGTTGCAGCGCCTGTGGCAACAAGAAGCGGCCAGATACGGCGACCTTCCGCTTCGCGAGGCGCCGGAGAGTCGCAGGTCCACGTTTGCGGATCAGTTCTGAGAAGACCGACGCCACGAATCCGCCCGATCGCTCGATCCCCTCTCGAGAACAGGTGCTATTTCCGACCCAGGTCCCGCTCGATCGAATCCAGCCCGCGCTCTATCACTTCGCGGACCACCTGAGAGGTCACGAGGTCCACTCCCCGGACTGATTTTGAGCCGTGAGTCTTTGGTGCGGCATCGGGCCCGCCAAAAGATCCCGCCCAAAGGCCGTTGCCCTTGGGCTCGCTCCTGAGCCAGGCCAGGCTGTCCTACCTAGCGCCTTGGGAGTTTGTTCCAGTGGGCCGTCTTGCAGCGGCGACAACGCAGCGGGAGTGTCTCGCCAACGGAAACCCAGACATAGCCGCAGCGTTCGCAGGTGCACTGCCAGCCCTCCAGCTTGACGCGCTTGGCAGCCATTCGAGCCGGAGTCTACACCTGAACTCATCCACCCCGCGCGGGGCGGCCCTTCGACCGGCGTCACCACAGGCGCGGCCGTGCGCGATCTATTGGCCCGCGCCGTTGTCGCGAGCGCGAAGCCCGCGAAGAAGCGCTAGCGCGAAGCTAAGTAGCTCTCATCTCATCCTCCCTACGATCCCTGCTGAAGTCTAGCGTTCCATTCACAGTACGGCAGAGTCAATGGAATTCCAGTCGCGGCGGAGATCATTCTAACGACTTGAGGATCCACCTCGACTGCGTGAAGGTCGAGAAAGGGCACGTTGTATTGGCGCGACAGCAGCCGAACGATCTCCTCCTCCTCCTCCTTCACGAAACCGAGGCCGACGACGGCCTCTTGGAGTGTTCCACCCTCCGACTTTTGGTGGTCTCTAGCGCCAGTTGTAGCTTGAGGAGAAATCATTGTTTTCCTTCAGCAGCAACTCACCAAGCTTGACTGGCATCAGCTTTCGAGCTGCGGGGTATATCAGGCAGCCGTGGTCTTGGTGCGCTGTGAGCGCGTCATGAAGGACTGCTCCTCGCCTCTCCGAGCAGGCTGACGGTCTACCCTACTAGCGAACAACCCTGGCGGAGGATCCTGCGCTTCGCCCGGGTTACCGTCAAGGCGTTGACGGCGCACTCTCTGCTGCCAATAGTGCCGAAGCACTGGATCTCACTGGCGCCGCTCAATACCAAAGTGGTCGAGTCCGCCAATTAGTACGAACTAGTGCTGTTCCAAGTTGACGGGCCTAATGGTCCGAACCCGGTTGAGCGGGTGAGTCAATAGGTCGAGCTTCTTGTGGCGATACCGGAGGTAGCGGTAGACGCGACGGCGCCGGACGATGTGGTCGAGATCGTCGGTGTTGGCGAGGGTGAAGCGCTTGAGGACTCCGAAGTGGGCTTCGATGAGGTTGAGCCAGGAGGCTTCGATCGGCGTGAAGACGGGGCGGATGCGAAGGCGGCGCAAGAACGCCAAGAAGCGAGGGTGATCGTGGATGTTGTGGAGGTTGTCCATGATCACGAGCAGCCGCTTGCGGGGGTAACAGGCGCGGAGCCTGCGGAAAGCTTCGAAGAGATCGGGGAGTCGCTTCTGGCGACTGAAGATCCCACTGAGGCAATCCGCGTGAACGTCGTAGAAGCCGAGAAACTGCTCGGTTCCCTTGAGCCGGCGGTATGTGGCCCGTCGCCGCAGGGGTCGAGTCTTCTTGGCCCACGCCAAGCCACCTATGGGCTTGAGTTCCAGGGGGCCCCATTCGTCGAAGCAAACTACCGCCGCGCCCTTCGGGCAGCGCCCGTAGAGCCTGCGGATTCGTTTTTTTTCCGGTCAAAGTCCGGATCGTGCGACGTCTTCCAGGTCCGAATCCGCTGTGCGGTGAGTCCCTCTCGCCTGAGTAGTCGCCTCACCCACTCATCGGTCACAGGCGGCAGGAGCTTCTTCGAGCGACAGTACTCCGACAGTTTGGGAACCGACCAGTTCGAGAAGGGCAATCCTCGCTCAGCGGGGCTCGACAGAGCCACCTCGACAAGCTCCCTGAGCTGTTCGGACCTGAGGATCGGAGGACGACCCCTGGGATTCGGCACCTGCTCGAAGGTGGTGAAGCCACTGCGGTTGAACCGGCGAACCCAGTCGTACGCCACTGTGAAGTGGCAGCCGACGCGGTCGGCCGTCTCGGCGACGCTATGACCTCCACGTACGTCAGAGATGATGCGGTAGCGTTGGTGGATCCTCGCCGACAAGGACAGATCCTTGAGCTTGTTCTGGAGAAGCCTCGACTCGGCTCCGGACAGCGACCGCAACCGGACTCGTGCCATCCCACTCCTCCCCAGGAGAGGATACCACGATCTAGGTTAATTAAGTTGGAAGGACACTAGGGGGCCTCACGCCGCGGGCGATCGGGTGGCGCGGCGGCTCCGGCTTTTCTATTGGGTCGAAGCAGAATCGGAAGGGAGCGCCACGCCTCGGCGGCTCAGTCTGCGAGGAACTCCATGTCCAGAAGAAGCGGCGACCGTCCGGTAGTTCGAGCGTCGCAGCTACGGTGCCAACCTGGATGACAACGCCTTGCGCCTCGACGAGCCGCGCGGGCGGAGTTCCCACCGAACCTCGAGGCCAAGAAGTACTACGCGAGCGGCCGGTCGTGCGAGGTCTCCTACCAGCAGGGGGTCTACTACGAGGCCACGGGCAGGCAGGCCGAGGCCCGCGGGGCTTTCGAGAAGGCGGTCGCCGAGAGGCAGTACTACCACGAGTACGGGGTGCCCCATTACTATCGCGGCCAGGCCCTCAAGAAGCTCGGCCGCCCGGACGAGGCGAAGCCACTGTTCGAGGCGTTGATCGCGCGGGGCACGCGCGAATTGGCGGAGATCGAGACGAGCACGGGCATCAGCTTCTTCGCGAAGTTCGGCGACCTCACTACGGACGAGATCCGCAGGTCCAACGCCCACTACCTGGTTGGCCTGGGCTACCTCGGCCTGGAGGACAAGGCCCGGGCCAAGGCGGAGTTCGAGGAGGCCGCCCGCCTGGACATCTACAACCTCTGGGCTGGAGTCATGCGGGCTCGGATCGACTGATCCCCGCGAGCCGACCGATTACCTCTGGGTACGCCTACCGAGGCGGCGAGGAACTCGGGCACCTTGCCGGTGAAGAGCGCCGGCTTGGACGCTCGAGGTGCTGATCCGCGACACGGGCCCCGGCATCCCCGCCGAGGAGCAGCCGCGCCCCCCCTGCTTACCCCTCCTCGAAGCACTCTCGGACGGGGCGGCAGCGCAGGCCCCGGTCCTTCTCGCTCCTCCCGTGCGCCAGAGCATCGGCGGGCAGGTCGCAGCAGAGCTCCCCGGGCCCGCATGGCGCTCCGCCGCCGCAGGAGCACTGGCAGGTTGCGGGATTCAGGTCACCAGAGCAGCACGTCCCCTCCTGGCACAGAGACAGCGGCGGCGCGCATTGCCCATCGCTCACGCACTGCGAGGGCTTTCCGTAGCACCGCCCCGGCGCGGTGAAGGGACGCGCGAGGTGCTGGCCGCGGGCAAGCTCCTCGGCGCTTGGCTTCGACGGCTCGGGCCGGCGCGCGCAAGCCACGAGCGCGAGCGGAACGAGGATCAAGAGTGGATGAAGGCGCATGGCTTCCTAGTAGGGGCGGACCGCACCTGCCCACACGTGGTGATGGTGGATGCCGCCCGGGCTCTGGTCGAGACAGCCCTCGCGCGCGTCACCCCAGGTGGCGACGATGGCGGTCGGGCCGGCGTCGGCGAATTGGAACAAGCCGCTCACGTACTCCCCGAAATAGCCATTGCACAGGATCTGGCACGGATGGAAGTAGGTCCCGATCGCCGGGTCCTCGGGAAGGCTGCCGTCGCCCTCGCGCGCGGCCCTGAGGTTGAAGGGGCCGGTGAAAGTGAGCCCCGCGTCCTCGCTCACCGCCGCCTCGACGATGGTGCGCGCGCGCATCTCGTCGGTCACGCTGATCCGGCCCTTGTAGGGTTGCGAGTACCAGACGAGCCCGACCCGCTGATCGACCGTGCCGTCGGGCACCTTGCCGGTGAAGAGCGCCGGCTTGGATTCCCAGATGCCGGCGCGGCTCGCGAGCGTGCGCATCTTGCCCGGCGTGGCGATGGCGTCGATCTCGCGACCGGCCAACCGCTCGCCACAGCTGTCGAGGTCGCCCTTGTGGTGGTCGGCATCGCAGCTGTCCGCCTTGCCCAGTCGGAACAGGATCACCTTCTCGCGCTGCGCCTCGTCGGGAAGGGTGCCCGCCTGCGTCTGGAGGTCGGCGAGCACCACGAACTCGCCGTCCGGGGCCTGGCCGACCGCCAGGGTCGGCAGGCTGCTGCCGCGGTCCACGTTGTTCCCGAAACGCGGGGTGGCGCTCACGTTCTGCGCGTTGAGGAAGCCGAGGCTCGTCGAGGGCAGCGACGGCGGCGTCTCGACCGAAAGGATGCGCCGCCCCGGGTCGCCGAAGGCGAAGCCGGCGATAGACTTGCGGTAGACCTCGAGCCGATCCCGGCTCCCGCTCGGGCAGTTGTAGCGGACGCGGGCCCCGACGTAGAACGTCGACAGGCCCGCGGCGACGCGCGGGTGCGCCACCGCGCCGCCAAACGTGCAACCGGCCTCCGGCGGATCGGCGATCGTCTCCGGATGGATCAGACCGGGGGCGCTCATCGCCATCGTCGTGCCGGTGAGGTCCCACACCGGCCGATAGGGAATACCCGCCGAGCCCTCGTTCCAGACCACGACCGCGAGCAGGCCGTCGCCCGCGATCGCCACCTTGGGGCCGTCGGGCAGCGCCGGCTGCGGGCCAAGGAGCACAACCGCGTCTTCGAACGAGATGCCGTTGTCGCGCGAGCGAGACAGGAGGAGGAACCAGGGCGGCCCGAGCCTCGTCAGGCCCGCCTGGCCGACACTCACGTACAGGACTACGGCGGCGGTCGCCCCTTTGCTGCTCCAGGCGGCCAGCCACGGGTCGCCGTGCCGGGCGTGCACGCCGCGACTGGCGAGGGAGTCGCCGACCGGAAGCTGCTCCTGGCGCAGCCAGTCGCCTCCGAACGCGTCCGAGCGCGACCAGCCGTCGAGGCTGGGCCGCTCTGCATTGAACGCCCAGCACGCGCCGCCAGCGCTGACCATCGCCGAGGTCGCGTCGTTGTACCCGCTCAGATAGCGTGCTGCAGGCTCTCCGCGCGGCCGGACCGGCTGGTCGATGCGCACCATCGTGGTCTCGCTCTGCGCGAACGACCGATGCGCGCCGCCGGGATCGCCGGGCGGAGAGGAAACCGGGAAGTCGACCGCCCTACAGCCGTGACAGCCTTGGAGCGCGAGCGCGAGCGCGACGCTCAGACCAGCCGCGACTCCTCGGCCCTGAGACCCGGGCAACACGATCCCTCGCCGTCTCGTGCGCGATTGGCGCTCGGCCCTCAGCGGGGAATGCCGACGCCTCCCGGCTGCGGCCACCGATGCTGTACGAACCGTACATCACCCGCAGGCGACCATCAAGGTCGAAAGGCTCCGCGGGCGCGAGCGCCCGGCCAGCGAGGGGCTACTCGGAGGTCTCGTTGCGCGAGACGAGCCCTCAGCGGAAGTTCTCGATCATCATCAGGCCCCCGTTGTCGGGCATGAGCAATCCCCTCACATAGAGAATCGTCTTTCCGTCGGGGGAGACGGCGAGACCATCGCCCGACAGCGCCCGCTCCAGTCTTCCGAGCAGCCGTTCCCGGCCGGTCGCGGGGTCCAGCAGGAACAGATCCGTGGAAGGCGCGCCGGGAAGGCCTTCGAGCAGGGCGGCCAGAAGGGCATGCGACGAGGTCGATCCTCAGAGTAGTGCGGACTAGTGCCTCGCGCTGCTACCGTTTTGCTACCACTTCATCCGATCTGGGCGGGTCTCAGCCGCTTTCGTCCTCGTCGGGTTTCTTGCCCTGAGGCCCACTTAGATTGTCCGGGACCTTCTCACTCCCCCTCAGGCTCGTTCGCAATCAGGAGGTCGGGGGTTCGATCCCCCCGCGGTCCACCACCTTCAATGACTTAGCGACCTGTTCCTGAGCCATCAGGCTTTGGTCGAGTCCTGGTCGAAGTCTCGTTGCAGACGGGGCGATGTCGTAGTCGCAAGAGGAACGCGGCCTTCCCTTCCGGACCTGATCACACCGACTGTGTGGTACAGGAGCATGCGCGCGGCACTTCCCCGGCCGCAGCCAGTGCCGACGCCACGGTTCTCTGACAGCGTCTCGGTCGACACGATGGGCATGCCCGGCGAGCCCGGGCACATGATCATTGACCAACGCCCGACCCTCCGGCCGACCATCGGCAACGGATGTCGCTGGAAGACCGGGAGCCGGTCGCCTGTGCGCCTACTGCCGGTCGTACGCCGCGACGGAGCTGGCCGCCGCACCCTGTGCACCGATCGGAGTCTGCGTGATCGTCAGGGTCTTGTTCTGGTTCGAGACCACGACCTTCGCCGTCATCGTCGCCTTTCCGCCATTCTTCCAGACGTTCTCGTAGCTGTTGTCATCGGGCCAGACCGATGCTCGCACAGCCTCTGTTGCCGCAACTCTTACGTGAGCCCCCAGCATCGCCGGCAGGCTAGCCAGGCATCCTCGCTGGGCACGTAGAGCCGCGTCGCCTGGCGCGCACACTTGGGGCACCGAGAAACAAGCGGCATCGCGGATCTAGAATGGGTGGGGGTTTGATTCCCCGACCTGACTGCGGAGAGGAGCAACCTCCCTTCACTCGCTCTTGTCGTCTGGCTGGTCGGGGCCGGGATCCTGTGGACCCGGGCGATCATCTCAGGTCCCGAACGATCCCGGGACGTAATTTTCCGGCTCTCTCGGACGTATCTGTAATGGTGGTCGACAGCACCGCGGAAGACGCCGTACCCGCGGAGGTGATTCATCACGCCCGCGAGGGCGACAGCGAGGCTCTGGGCGAGCTGTACCGGCGCTTCTCCCGTCGGGTGCTTGGACTCTGCCTCCACCTGCTCGGGAAGCGGGAGGACGCCGAGGACGCCACCAGCGAGGTGTTCTTGAAGCTGCGCGCGGCGCTGGGCCGCTACGACGACGCGTTGCCTTTCCGGCCCTGGCTGATTGGCGTCGCAGCCAAGCACTGCCTCGATCGGCTGCGCCGGCGGCGACGGGAGCAGCGCCTCTTCGAGACCGAACGCGACGAGCCGGCCGCGATCGTCGAATCCGCTTGCTCGCCGCTCGCCGGCCTGCTGGCGAAAGAGGGGCGCGGCGCCCTCGCGGCGGCCATCGCGGCGCTGCCGGAGCGACAACGCGTCCCGCTCGTGCTCCGCTATCACGGCGAGCTGAGCTACGACGAGATCGCGGAGCGGCTGGACTGGACCCGCCAGCGTGTGGCAGTCACCCTGTTTCGGGCCAAGCAGAGCCTGCGCCGCGTACTCAGAGCCGAGGAGGCGGAAGCATGACCTGCCCCTCCGTAGAGATCTGGACCGCCTACGCGGACGACGAGTCTCCGCGGGCGGAGCTGCAGGAACTGGAGGCGCATCTCGCGGGATGCCCGGACTGCCGAAGCCTCGTGCTCGCCCTGCGTGAAGAGAACCGGCTGCTCGCGCGTGTGCTCGACGAGATCCCGGACGCCGGGAAGCCGCGGTCCGTTGCGCTGCCTGGGGTGACGGTCGCCTTCGGCACGCTGGTTGCGCTCGCGGCCGGACTGCATGTGGCCTCGGGCTGGCTCGCCGGCCTCGGCCCCGAATGGCCAGGGGGCCTCATCGTCGACCGCACGCTCATCCTCGGGTTGCTGTTCGACACCGTCGTGTACTTGCTGCGTGAAGGAGCGTCCATGCTGGAGTCGATTGTCGCGACGGTCGTCGTCCCCGGCCTGATCGTGCTGGGCGGTCTCGTCGCTCTCTCGCGGCGCCGGCGCTGGGCCGGAGGTGCCCTGGCTCTCTGCGCGCTCCTCGCGGCGGCTGCTCCGTCGCGGGCGCTCGAGGTGCGTGGCGCGCGCAGCGAGCACGATCGGGTCGTGGTCGGCGCAGGCGAGATCGTGGACGACTCGCTGGCCGTAGCCGGGGACGTGGTGGCGGTGGACGGGACGGTCACGGGCAACCTGTTCGCCGCCGGCCATCGCGTCATCCTGCGGGGCAGGGTTAAGGGAGATCTCATGGCGGTCGCCGAGCGGGTCGAGATCGAGGGGACCGTGGACGGCAACGTCTTCACGCTCGGCGGAACGGTGCTCGTCCGCGGCTCCGTCGGCCGAAGCGCGCACTGCGCGGCCGACACCATCCGCCTCGATCCCTCTGGGCGCGTGGACGGCGACACTGTAGGCCTCGCCAAGGCGATCGATCTCGACGGCCACGTCGGGCGCGACCTCGTCGCGTTCGCCGGCATGACGAACGTGCGCGGAGACGTGGGCCGCAATGCCTCGGTCCGGACGCGCCGCCTGCATCTCGAGGCGGGGGCGAAGATCGGCGGCAACCTCCTGGCGCGTGTCCGCGAAGCGGCCGCGGTGCAGGTGGACGAAGGAGCGATCGTCTCGGGGAAAACCGAGACGCGACTCATTCCGAAGGAGAAGAGCCGCTACACCCGGGTGGGGTTTTACGTGTGGAAGCTGATCTGGCTGGCCGCGGCTTTCCTGGTCGGCCTCGCCCTGCACGCGCTCTTGCCCGGGCTCTTTCCGGCGCGTTTGCCGGGAAGCGTGGCGCTGCTGCGCGCGGCCGGCCTAGGTTTCGTCGCGCTCGTCGTGGTGCCCGTGGCCGCGCTCCTCCTGATGCTGACGGTGATCGGCTTGCCGGCCGGGCTCCTCATCCTGGGGCTGTGGCTCGCCGGACTATACGTCGCGCAGATCCTGGTCGCGACGTGGGTCGGGCGCGGTTTCCTGCAGAAGGCCGATGCCCAGCCCGCCTCCATAGCGCCCGTGTTGCTCATGGGGCTCGTGTTCGTGGCGGTTTCGGTCAACCTTCCCTACGTGGGGGGTCTCGTGCGCTTCGTCGTCCTCGTGCTCGGTCTCGGGCTCGCCGTGATCGGTGCGCATCGCGGAGCGCGCCTAGGCGCCGAGGCCTGACAGTCGGCGCGCCCTGCTGCCCCCCCTCGGCCCAGAAGGGCGTAACCTTGGCGGGGGTGGCGTCACGGAATCCTCTCGGGACGGCGGTGAGTTCCGGCTGTTCCGCACGCTGACGCGGGACACGCGCCGGCTCTTCGGCGAGGCTTGGCGGGGAGACTTTCCGCGTTCGGTCGCGCGGACCTTCGAGGATCTGGAAGCATTCTTTCTCTCCGAGGACAGGCGGCGTCGGCTCGCCGGAATGGGCTTGGTCCGGCGCTGGCTGTACTTCGGCGCTTGGCTGTTCAAGAGCCTCTTCCTGAACCTGACCCCCGCGCGGCGGGTGCTGCTCGCGCTGGCGCTGCTCCTGCTATGGGTCCGCGCCCAGTGGGGCTCCGGCGGGCACGCGCTGCGGGTCGACTTCGGCGGCTTCGCGATCGGCCTGCTGTTATTGCTGCTCATGCTCGAACTGAAGGACAAGCTGGTGGCCAGGAGCGAACTGCAGGCGGGCCGTGTGATCCAGCAGGCGCTGCTGCCCAAGGAGGCGCCGCAGGTCGCGGGCTGGGACGTCTGGATCTCGACCCGACCCGCGAACGAGGTGGGCGGCGATCTGGTCGACTTCGTGACCCACGAGGACGGGCGCGTAGGGCTCGTGCTGGCCGACGTGTGCGGCAAGGGATTGCCGGCGGCCCTATTGATGGCTCGGCTCCAGGCGACAGTCTTGGCCTTCGTCCCGGACTTTCCCTCCCTCGCGGCGCTCGCCTCACGCCTGCACAAGGCGTTCCGCACGCGGGGTCTGGAGAACCGCTTCGCCACCCTCGTCTACCTGGAGCTCGAGCCGGGATCGGCGCGGATCCGCCTGGTGAACGCGGGCCACATGCCTCCTTTGGTCGTCGGACCGGGTCAGGTCCAGCCGCTGCCCGCGGGCGGCCCTGCGCTGGGCATCCCCATGGTGGCGACGCACGAGGAGCAATCGCTCGATCTGGGTGCCGGCCAGACCCTGGTCGTGTACTCGGACGGCGTGACAGAGGCCCTGAATGAGGGCGATGCGTTCTTCGGCGACGTGCGGTTGCTGGGCAGCCTCCGCGAGACTGCCGGGCGCCCCGCCGCGGACGTCGCGCACCACCTCCTCGAGGCGGTCGAAGCCTTCGTGGGGGAGGCACGTTGGCACGACGATGTCTCGCTCATCGTCGTGAGACTCGCGGGCTGAACGGCGACCATGAGCGGCGGAATCACCTGGCCCCGTTGTGCGTGCGCTAGGTATGATCCGGGGCATGGCCAAGGTCACCAAGCCGAAGAGGTCGACAGACGCTGCCACGTATGACGTTGTGTTCAGGGGTTCCAGGTTCACCGAAATCGAGATGAGGCTGCAACGAATCGAACGTCGTCTCAAGATCAAAGGCCGGACCATCGTGAGGGCCAAGGACGGCTCGTACATCATGAAGTGACGGCAGGCCGGCGATGTGCGCTGGCCATCGGACCGCCCCTTTCTCGTCACGGATAGCGATCAACCTGCTCAATCAGCGGCTCGGCTGCAGGAGTCGAGAAGCCTCGTCGCCTAGACACGCACCTCCGAGACGATCATCGATCCGCGTAGCGCTTGGCCGCGGCAAGGTCTTGCCGCAGTTCTTCCGCCGTGCGGCGCGGCCCGTAGCCGGGCGTGTCGCGCTGTATCCGCCATCCCTCGCTGAGCAGGCCCGCGTCAACCGTGTCGAAGCCGAACTGGTCCAGCAGATGAGTGACCGTCTTCTTGGCCGACCCATCATCGCCGGCGATCACCAGCGCGCGACGATTCCTCGAGCCCGCCGGTTGTCCGTGCGTGGTGAGCTCGGCCGCGTAGATGTGGTTGAAGGCCTTCACCACCTTTGATTTCGGTAGGTGTGCCTGCAGGAGCTCGGAGGTCGTCGTCGATTCATTGTCGAGCTCGGGGATGTGGCCGTCACGAGTAGGGTAGTAGTTGTTGGTGTCGATGACGACCTTGCCCGCCAAGGGCTGGACCGGCACCTGCCGGTAGTTCTTCAGTGGGATCGAGACGACCACGATGTCTCCCGCTTGCGCCGCTTCGAGCGCCGTTCCGGCGCGCACCTTGGCACCGAGTTCCTTGACGAGTGCCGCCAAGCTCTGCGGCCCGCGCGAATTGCTGATCACCACGTTGTAGCCGTTTGCCATCGCGAGGCGTGCGATCTGACTCCCAATGTGTCCCGCGCCAATGAGGCCGATTGTCGCCATTCGAGTCCTCCGATTGGAACAAGGAGACCGGCTGTTCGAAACTCAGCCAGCCCGAGGCCCGCGAAGCACGCGCGCCGGAAGGAAGACGATCGCCCTCACGAGTTCGAGCACGCCACCCACTGCGATGCCGACCAGTCGAAAAGGCAGCAGCAGCAGCCAGACGACCGGGTACACCACGAGGGCGAGGAGGGCAAGCGGCCAACATACGACGAGCAGCAGGCACCACAGCAGGAACTTCGCCATTGCGAGCCTCTTCTATCCAGACTACATGACTTGTCGAGCATCGGTCGCCAAGCGCCACTCCCCACGGAGTCCCCGACGCGCGATGCGGCCGAGGGAAGGCGCCCTCCGGGGGCCGCGCGTGGTGGGCGCGAGGGCGAGCTGATGGGAGAGCCGAAGAGGCGGTAGGCGAGCGCATGCCCTCGAGGGTGTATCTCGGGCCGTGTCCCTTGCGTCCCCACAGGCGAGGGAGATCCTCGAGAGGCATGGCATGAAGACAAACATCGGCAAGACGGACCGAGTCGCCCGCGTCGCAATCGGACGGGGACTCCTCTCGCTGGCGTTCGTCGGGCCGCAGTCGGCGTGGGGTATCTGGGCATCGTCCCTCTGCTGGCGGGCCTCGTCGGGTGGTGTCCGCCGTACGCGCTGCTCGGCATCAACACGGCGAGTCGCGGGCCCAAGGCGGGCTGAGGCTGAGTGCGTCCAGCGGCTGAGGCCAGCCGCTGGACGCAAGGACGCCCTGGCTCAGCGCTTCGGCCGGTACGCCACGTGCGAGCGCTCTGCCGGCTAGTGGTTACCCAGTTCACTAGTTAGGCGGTAGACAGGAGCGCCTCCTGCGCGACGGGATCGACTCCCGTCGCGCGCAGACCGGCGACCGTGCGGTGAACCGGGTAGCTCGCCCGCTCCAGCCGCGGCACGCCGTCCTCGATCAACGCGAAGGCGGCTCGGGGGTCGCCGTCCTTGGGCTGACCGAGGCTCCCCGGGTTCACGACCTGCAGGCCGCCCAGGTCGAAATGGAAGGGAAGGTGAGTGTGGCCCACGAGGAGAATGTCGGCGTCGATGCCCGCAACCGCGGCGCACCACTTCTCGGGATCGGGGTCGAGGTAGCTGTAGAGCGGCTCCGAGGGCGTCGCGTGCAGGAGGAGCAGTCGTTTGCCGTCGAGCGTGAGGTCTCGCGTGCGCGGCAGCGAACGAAGGAATGCCAGCTCTTCCTCGTCGAGCTGACTTCTCGCGATTCCAGCCGTCGCCGCTGCCAGCCACTCGAAGTCCGCCCGGCAGCGGGGCGGTACGTCGTCCGCCAACGCCCGATCGTGATTGCCCTGGACGACGTGCGCGCCGTTCTCGCGGAGCCATCGCAGACAGGCGGCGGGCTGCGGCCCATAGCCGACGATGTCGCCCAGGCACACGACCGCGTCGTGCGGCACCGCAGCGACGGCCTCGAGCGCCGGCCAGTTCCCGTGGAGGTCCGAGACGACGAGCACGCGCAACGTCAGGCGTCTCCCGCCTTGGAGTTGGCCGCCTTCACTTGGACATGCGCGGACGGACAAAGGCGTGGCGTCCCGCGTAGACGGCCTTGTCGCCCAGGCCCTCTTCGATGCGGAGCAGCTGGTTGTACTTCTCGACGCGCTCGCCGCGACAGGGAGCGCCCGTCTTGAGGTGGCCGGTACCGAGCCCGACGGTGAGGTCGGCGATGAAGCTGTCGACGGTCTCGCCACTGCGGTGCGAGACCATCGAGCCCCAGCCCGCCTTGCGGGCCATCTCGACGGCTGCGACGGTTTCGGTGAGGGTGCCAATCTGGTTGAGCTTGATGAGCACGGCGTTCGCCACGTTTTCGCGGATGCCCCGGCCGATGCGCTCGACGTTGGTGACGAAGAGGTCGTCGCCCACCAGCTCGATCTTCTCGCCCAGCTCGCGGTTCAGGATCTTCCAGCCGTCCCAGTCGTCCTCGGCGAGGCCGTCCTCGAGTACGGCGATCGGGTAGCGCTTGGCCCAATCCGAGTAGATCGCGACCATTTCTTCCGACGAGACGCGGCGCGACTCCGTCCGAAGGTTGTAGCGGCCGTCCTCGTAGAAGCCGCTCGAGGCGGGGTCGAGCGCGATCGCCATGTGCTCGCCGGGCCGATAGCCGGCCGCCTCGATGGCCTCGACGATCAGGACGAGCGCCTCCTCGTTGGCCTTGAGGGACGGGGCGAAGCCGCCCTCGTCGCCGACCGCCGTCGAGTGCCCGCCTTTCTTGAGCACGGACTTGAGCGAGTGGTAGACCTCGCTCCCCCACCGGAGGGCCTCGCGGAAGCTCGGGGCACCGACAGGCGCGATCATGAACTCCTGCAGATCCGTCCCCTGCCAGTTGGCGTGGACGCCGCCGTTAAGAATGTTGAACATCGGCACCGGGAGCAGGTTCGCCGACGCGCCGCCGAGATAGCGGTAGAGGGGAAGGCCGGTGGCGCTCGCCGCCGCGCGAGCCGCCGCGAGGCTGACACCCAGAATCGCGTTGGCCCCCAGCTTCGCCTTGTTCGGCGTTCCGTCGAGAGCGAGCATCCGCCGGTCGATGCCGGCCTGGTCCAGGGCGTCGTGTCCGTTGAGAACCTTAGCGATCGTCGTGTTCACGTTGGTTACGGCCTTCTGCACGCCTTTGCCGCCGAACCTGTGTTTATCCTCGTCGCGAAGCTCTACGGCCTCGTGGGCTCCCGTCGAGGCGCCCGAGGGCACAGCGGCGCGACCCTGAGCGCCGCCAGCGAGCGTCACCTCGACCTCGACGGTGGGATTCCCGCGGGAGTCGAGGATCTCGCGGGCGTGAAGGGCGGTGATCGTGGTCGACATGAGGTCATTCTCCTTATGAGCGGGCGTTCGGCGGGGTTGTCTCTCGTTCGAGACGCGTCCGGGCTTGCTGGAAGGCGCCGAGCTGTGCGATCAGGGCCTCGAGCCCGTCGAGCTCCGGGCTGCTGGAGTCGGACGGAACCGCGGACTGTCCGGCGCGGCGCAGCTCCTTCAGGGCGCCCTGGCCCCAGGCCTCCAGGCGGGCGGCGTAGCGGGCGAGCGCTTCGTCGAGGAACGGCAGCAGCGGGTCCACCGCGCTGCCGGCCCGGCTGCGCCGGAACAGGCCGGGGGCGAACCGGGGCGGGGGCAAGGTCTTGATGGCATCGAGGAACTCGGGGTCGAAGAGGGGCGGCAGGCGACGCGCGCCCGCCTCGTCTGCCTCGCCGACGTGGGAACGGACCCGATCGACCGCCTCTCGAACCGCCGACAGGCCGCGGCTGGCGGCGGATACGATCACCGACCGCGCGGCCGGGGCAGCGTCTTCTCCCCGCGCCCAGCAGGCTGCTGCGGCCTCCGCCGTGTCGACGAGGACGCGCTTCGCAGAGGTAGCGAGCGCGTCCGTGGTCTTGCCAACGGTCTCGGCCGCGGCGCCGCGCTGCTTCTCGAAGTCGATCGCCGCGGCGTCACCAGCCGGCGGCCCGCCGTTCAGGCTGGCCGCTGCCAAGGCCACCAGCCGGCGAAGCCGCATCCGGAGCGCCTCGGTCGCCTTCCGCACGTGGTCGGCGGCGAGTGGAAGCAGCACGTCGACACGCAGCGCGTCGAGGCCGGCACTCGCCCCTTCCCGCGTCGAGACCGCTCGCACCTCGACCCGCTCGCCCGGACCCAGCATTGGAACGAGCTCGGCGGCGATGTAGCCCCGCGAGCGTTCGCGGTCGGCCGGATCGAGGAGGTCAGCCTTGCTCAGTAGCACGCAGCATTGGATGCCGGCATGGCGAAGGCCGGAGAGAAGCGCGGTCTCGTCACGGCCCAGGGGCGTGCCCGCCGCGACCAGAACCAGGCCGAGATCACACCGTGGCAGCCAGGCGAAGGCCTGAGCGGACCCGCTCGACGCGAGCGAGCCGACCCCCGGCGTGTCGAGCAGGCGCAGGCCGGTGGGGGCCCCAGGCACCGTGACCTCGATCGACCGCACTCCCCGCGCGTTCTGGGGGTTCTTCTCCTCGGTGGCGAGCTCGGGGAGCGCCGAGAGCGGAATCCGCTCCGTCCGGCCCTCGCGGAAACGCACCTCGACCGAATGGGGTCCGCGGCCGACACGGAGCGGCACGGCTGTCACCGGCGTCGCCCCCACGGGCAGAACGCTCTCGCCGACCAGCGCGTTGATCAGCGACGATTTCCCCGAGCTGACCCTTCCGAACACGCCGACGTCCAGCGTCGTCGACCCGGCTCGCTCCGCCGCGGCGGCGATAAGTGGCCTCAGCTCGGTCAGGCCTCGCGCCGTGCTCACCGACAGCAGCCGGCGGAGGACTTCCGCAGCGGGACCGGTGAGGCCCGCCACCTGCTCGACGAGGCCGCCCTCCTCCTGCTCCCCGAGCAGCGCCTTGCCGCGTCGCATCAGGTTCTGCAGGTCCGCCGACAGCGCGGTGATCTCCTCTCCAGCCGCCAGGCCGATGGCGCCGTAGCCCCGGAGCGATCGGGTGTCGAGCTCGGAGAGGGCGATCTCGGCGTAGAGCAGGCCGGTGGCGACGCTCCTGCGGGCGGAGAGGTTCTGCTGCGGCCGCGGAATCCCGAGACGATCGAGCGCGGCGAGCATGCGGCTGCGGGCAAGCCCAACGAAGGAGAGCAGCAGGCGCGCCTCGTCCTGGGACAGGTCCGGCCGCTCCCGCGAGAAAGGCGACGGGTCCGGATGCGTCAGCGTCTCGATGCTCTGGAGCAGATCGTCCACGTACCAGAACGTGCTCTGGATGCGACGAACGTGGTTCTCGTTGAGCTGTGGCGCGGGATCTTCGGCGCGGAAGAGATCGGAGCCGGCGGTTCGTGTCATCGAGACTCCTACAGGCCTCTCGGGAGCGTCTGCAGGAGTCATCAGCCTCTGGACCGCGAGGCGCATCTGGGCGGACTCCATCGCCCTTTGGGTTCAGTCTGCCTCGCGGTTCCGCAACGGTCAAGCGACGCGTCTTCGTCCTTGACAGCCGCGCTCGACGGTCGCTAACCTGACTCTCGTCGTCCGGCGATGAGGTTCGCCGTCAACCGCCCTTCCTCGAAGGGCTGATGACCTCTAGCGAGGCTGCCAATGGCCGAGCGACGAGGTTTCACCCCGAACGCCGATGAGCCGCAGGCGGATGCCCCGCGCTGGACGAGCGGCCGCGAGTCCTGGGTCTTCCGTGCCGCGACGCCCGACGACCTCTGCGGGCACCATCCGCGACTGATCGCGTCCGTGCTCGACCCGAACGAGCCGCTCGACTACCTGCTCTACTCGCCCGTCTTCGACGCGAGCGACGGCCCCTTCCGCGTGGGCGGCGGACCGGGCTCCCATGCCGTGGGCATCACGGCCAGCGCGTTCCTGGTCTCGCGCGATCCCCATGCCGAGGAGCCCCGACGTTCGATCTCGAGAATCGCTCTCGATACCATCTCCTGCATCGAGATCGGCTGCGCCCTCTCCCTCGGGTGGTTCGTCATCCGCTTCGCTGGGCCCCACGGCCCCGCGTCCTGCCCTGTCCTCTTCCGGGGCCAGGGCATGGAGCACTTCCGCGCGCTCGTTCGCACCTATCGCCGGCGGGTCGGCGAGAAGAGCGACCTGAGCGAGGCCCGACTCGACTGGCCAAGGGTCTGGGAGAATGTTCCCATCTACATCCGCAGCGAGCTCGAGCCGCTGGTCGAGGAGACGGAGCGGCCGCTTTCGGTGCTGCGCACGCCTGAGCTTTGGACGGCCGAGAAGCGGTGGTGGGGCCGCCGGCCGGTCTGCGCCTCTGCTCCCGGCCTGCTGGTCGCGACCTCGCGGGGTCTGCTGTGGGCGGCGAGCGAGCCCCGCACGACGCCGGCCGGACTGAGCTTCGGCGTCAACGTCACCGTCGTACGTCCCGAGCGCGTGCGGGGCGCGGCGATCGGAAGCAGGGAGAGCCTGGGGCTGCTGCGCCTGAGGGTCGGAGGCGGGGAGGCGTTCGACGGCCTGGACGTGGCCTTCGACGGTGCAGACCTGGCCTCGGCCGAGGAGATCGTCCACCGGGCCAGGGCGTGGCGGATCCCGGCGTGAGGCCCTATCCCTTCGTCGGCCGCCGCAAGGAGACGGCATGGGTCCGTGCCGAGCTGGGGGCGGGACGCAGCGCCGTCCTCAGCGGGATCTGGGGCATCGGTCGCACGGCCCTCGTCAAGCGCGTGGCCGAGCAGATGGAGCGGGACTGGCTCTTCGTCTTCGCGGACTTCGAGCGGACCCCCGGCCAGCTCTGGCGCGAGCTCTTCGCGTCGATCTTCCCCAGCGCGCAGGAGCACCTTCCAACCGAGAGGGGAAGCGCGACGTGGCTGCGGTACCGGATCTCGAACCCGAGGCTGGAGGACCGGCGCCGCCTAGTCGTGGTGCTGGACAACGTGGCGCGCCTGACCGCACAGAGACTCGACGCGATCCGCCGCTTGCGCGAGAGGTTCCAGGTCGTCGTCATCGCCGAAGCTTTCCTTCTGGACCAGGCGAGCGCGGCACGGCGCTGCGGGTGGGCGGGCCGTTGCGACTCGGCTACCTGAGCGAGACGACGACCGTGGCCTTTTTCGAGGAGTGCTCGCGCCGGCTCGGGTTCGGATGGGGGCAGGGCGAGGTTCAGGGACTGGCCCGGGCGGTGGGCGGGTTCCCTCTGGCATGAGAGATGCGGTCGCCGCCGAGCTTGGTCGCCGGGCGACCGTAGCGAACGGCGTGGGTCCGTTCGGCGGCCGCGCGGCTACTCGGTGACCGCTCCCTCGGAGGCGGACGACACCGACCGTGCGTACTTGGCCATGGCGCCGGAGCGGTAGCGCGGCTTCGGCTTGCGGGCGGCCTTGAGGCGCGTGCGGATCTCGGCGGCCGAGAGCTCCACGTCCAAGCGGCGTCTGCCGACGTCGATCCGGATGACGTCGCCGCTTCTGAGGGCGGCAATGGGGCCGGAGGCGGCGGCCTCAGGCGCGACGTGGCCGATCATGAATCCGTGCGTGGCGCCGGAAAAGCGGCCGTCCGTGACGAGAGCGACGGAATCGCCGAGGCCCGCCCCCTGGATCGCGCCCGTGACGTGCAGCATCTCGCGCATGCCCGGCCCGCCCCGGGGGCCTTCCCACCGGATCACGACCACGTGGCCTGGCTTGACCTTGCCGGCCTTGACCGCGGCGAAGGCATCCTCCTCGCGGTCGAACACGAGCGCGCGCCCCCGGTGCTCGCTCCGCGTCTGGCCGGAGAGCTTGGCGACGCAGCCTTCGGGAGCGAGGTTGCCGCGCAGGATGGCCATGCCGCCGTAACCCTTGAGCGGGCTCGCGAGCGGACGCACGACGGCCTGACCCGGCGTCTCCGTGGCCCGGCGCGCCTCCTCGCCGATGGTCTTCCCGGTCACGGTCATCTCTCCGTCGTTCAGGAGCCCTGCCTCCAGCAGGCGCTTCGCGACGAGCCCCATCCCTCCGGCTTCGTACATTTCGGGCGCCGTGTAGCGGCCCCACGGCCGTAGGTCGGCGAGAAGCGGCGTCTTGCGCCCGATGCGGTCGAAGTCGTCGATCGACAGCCGGACGCCGGCCTCCCGGGCTACGGCGAGCAGATGCAGGACGGCATTGGTCGACCCGCCGGTCGCCATCACCCCGGCGATCGCGTTGTGGAGCGAGCGCTTCGTGATGATCCGGCGGGGCCGGAGGTCGGCCTTCAGCAGGTCCATCACGAGGCGTCCGCCGTCTGACGCCACCTCCTTCTTGCGCGGGTCGAGGGCGGGAACGCCGTTCCAGCCCATCGGCGAGACCCCGAGCATCTCGAAGGCCGTCGCCATCGTGTTGGCGGTGAACTGGCCCCCGCAGGCGCCGGCCCCCGGGCAGGCGTGGTTCTCGATCTCGGTCAGCTCGCGCGCGTCGATCCGACCCGCGTTGTGGGCCCCGATCGCCTCGTAGACGTCCTGGATCGTGATGCGCCGGCCCCGGTGCTCGCCGTAGTGGATCGAGCCGCTATAGAGCATCAGGCTCGGCAGGTCGAGCCGCGCCATCGCCATGACCATCGCCGGGATGGTCTTGTCGCAGCCGGAGATCCCGACGAAGGCGTCGAGCAGGTGGCCTCGCACGACGAGCTCCACGGAGTCCGCGATCACCTCCCGGCTCACCAGCGACGCCTTCATCCCCTCCGTGCCCATCGCGATGCCGTCCGTGACCGTGATGCTCGAGAACTCGATCGGCGTGCCGCCGGCCGCGCGAACTCCTTCCTTGACCTTCTCCGCCAGAGCGCGGTGGTTCCAGTTGCAGGGCGTGATCTCGATCCAGCAATGGGCCACTCCGACGAGCGGCCTGGCGAGGTCCGCGTCGGTGAACCCGACGGCCTTGAAAAACGCGCGCGCGCCGGCGCGGTCCGCTCCATCCAGCAGGACACGGCTCCGAGACCGAGGATCAGTAGTCACTCACGTTGCTCCCTTCCGCTATCACGCCACTCCGCACCGCTCCCCATGAACGCGACCATGAGGGCGCCAAGCGCCTGCAGGCTGGCGGCGGCGCCGAAACCCAATGCCGGATCGGGCTCGAGCGCCCAGAGCGAGCCCACGAGCGCGCTCGACACCATATCCCCGACGCCGTTCGTCGCGGCAAGAAGGCCCATGCCCGCGCCGCGGCGGTCTGCAGGCAGGAGCGACGCCGCGTAGGACTTCTCGGCGACCTCCTCGCACGCGATGTACACGCCCGAGCACACGAAGAGCAGCACGAGCCACGAGGGCGTGGGCGGTACGAGGGCGAACGCCAGCGTGGTCGCCGCCGCGAGTACGTACCCGCCAGACGATCACGCGGCGATGCCCCAGGCGGTCGGCCAGGGCGCCGATCGGGAAGGCCGCGCCGGCGCTCACCGCGTTGTGGAGCACGTAGAGAGCCACCGCGGCCGCGGCGCCCGCAAGCGAGAACAGCGTCCCGACTGATGTGCTGCGTCGCGTAGAGAATCAGCAGCGTGCGGGAAAAGTCGCCGGCCCCGAAGACCAGGATGCCGGCGAGGTATCTCCGGAACGGCCGGCCCGTCCCCGCCAGCTCCGCGCGCAGGCTGAAGCCGGCCCGCCGCGGCACGTGGCGTCCGCTCCGCGACCAGCCAGGCGATCGAGAGAAAGGCCAGCGACCCCGGCAGCGAGCGAGACCAGCATCAGGTGTCTCGGCTCCATGCCGCGGGCCAGGAGGAGCATCGCCAGCAGGGGGCCCATCACCGCCCCGGCCGCATCGCCTGCCCTCTCCATGCCGAAGGCGCGCCCGTGTGCCTCGGCTTGGTGCGCCCTCGGCCATCAGCACGTCCCGGGCCGGGCTGCGGCTGCCGCGTCCGATCCACGCGGCGACTCGGCAGACCAGCACCTGCCACGCCGCGGTGCACAGGCCGATGCCGGCCGTGCCGACGGCAGTCACGAGGTACCCCACGGAGGCCAGCGGCTTCCTCCGCCGCACGCGGTCGGCCGCCACCCCGCCCCAGAGCTTCGCCACCGCCGAGAGCCCGTCGGCGCTGCCCTCGATCCAGCCGAGCAGCCGCCGGCCCCGCGCCGAGCGCTCACGAGGAAAGCCGGCAGGACGGCGGTGGCCAGCTCGTGGGAGATGTCCGAGAGGAGGCTCGCGAGCGAGATCCCCAGCGTGGTGCGGTTCAGCCAGGCTCGCGGAGCCGAGGCCGCCTCGGGGATCGCCGGCGCCGGCGTCCGGCTGTCGAAGATCCTCCGCCGACGCTCGCGCTGCGCTCCGCCGCCAGCGGCGTACTTGATGACCCGGACCGCCTCCAACGTCACGAGACCCTCCGTCACCAGCTCGTCGACGATCGGCAGGAAGGCCTTGATCTTCTCCTCCGCGTCCACGATCTCGATCACGATCGGCAGGTCCGTGGAGAGCTCGAGGAGCTTGGCCGTGTGCATGCGCGAGTGTCTCCCGAAGCCCATCGGACCCCTTCAGGACGGTCGCGCCGGCGAGGTGCGACTCGCGCGCCCGCTGGACGATGGCCTCGTAGAGCGGCCGGTCGCGCCCCTTCTCGCGGTCGCTCTCGCCGATGAAGATCGCGCAGCAGGACGCCTTGCTCGGGCACGTTCATGGTCTTCACCTCCAGGCGGCGCTCGACTTCCCGGGTGGCGACCACGTCGTACCGGGGCGCCATGTCCTTCGGCTTGAGGTCGGCCCCACCGCCCCGGTAGAGCGCGACGTGCGCGCGCTCCAGGGTGATGGTCGCCGCCCTTCATAGCGGGCTCCACGCGGCGCGAGCAACCTCTCGATGTGGTCGGGGCCCGTCCACCACCTCGACGATGACCGGCACCTCCTGCGAGAGCGTCCAGGCGTTCTCCTGGACGATGGAACCGTCGGGCCGCAGCCCCATGAAGCCCTTGAGGATCGTGGCTCCTTGCAGGCCCTCGCGGTGAGCGGTCTCGACGATCCACTGATAGAGCGGCTCGGCGCCGTGGTGCGCGAGGTTCGAGAGGTGGAAGCGGCAGAGGACCTGCTCCGCTTCGAGCTTCAAGCTTGTCCTCCTCGCTAGAGCCAGGTCTTCGCCGCGACGACCCCGAACCGCACCGCCAGCAGGCCGGCGAAGAGGCTCAGGAACATGTTGGTGACCGCAGTGCAGCCAGACGCCGTCCTCGAAGAGGGCGTGGGTCTCGAACTCGAAGGTCGAGAAGGTCGTGAAGCCTCCGCAGAAGCCGACGCCGAGGGCCGAGCCGCAGCGGCGTCGGCGTGGGGGACGGCCCGCTGGGCCACGAGCAACCCTCCGATCAGCCCGAGCACGAACGAGCCGCCCACGTTGACGATGAAACGTCCCGAGCGGGAAACGCGCGTCGATCATGCCCGCCCACCCAGCGAGCCAGGATGTAGCGGGCATTCCCGCCGACGAACGACCCGAGACCCACGAGCAGGTACGGCATCAGCCGCTCCATCACTGCTGCCTCACCACGAGCACCGAGCACGGGGCGTGCGAGACAACCCGGCGTGAGGTCGAGCCGAAGAGCCATTCCCGGATCGCCGAGCGGCCGCGGTGCCCCACGACGATCAGATCGGCGCCCGTGTCGGCGGCGAGCCGGAGGATCTGCTCGGCGGCGTGGCCGACGAGCACGCGCGTCTCGAGGTCCACATCACGCCCGCGAGCCCGGCGGCGCAGGCCCTCGAAGACCTCCTCGTAGTGCTCGGTCGCGGCCTCGAGCGCCGCCTCGGTTTCGACCCGCGTCGGCGGCTCGGGGGGCGTCGCCACCGAGACGACCTCCAGGCGGGCCCTGCACAGCGCCGCGAAGTCGAGAGCGGTCTCGAAGGCGTCGTCGGCGTTCTTCGACCCGTCGTGTGCGACGAGGATCCGCTTGGGTGTCATCCCCGCTCCTTCTCTAGTCGTCCGCGCCCTCACTCGGCAGTCCCCTCGACCGAGACAGCGGCCGACGGCCGACCCTCCGCGCGCCGGGGCGGGCTTCGGCAGCAAGTATCGCGGCAGGAAGAAGGCGTTGGCAATGAGCGTCGGGACGACGGCGCTGCCGATGACCGCCGCGATCAGGAAGGAGTACTGGGCCTGACTGATCACGCGGTGGGTGAGGCCGAAGAGAGCGGAGATGCTGCCGAACGTCAGCCCCGTGGACATGAGCAGCGTCGTGTAAGCGGCTTCCTGCTTCGGGTAGCGGAAGAACAGCGTCGCTGGCCAGACGCCGACGGTCTTGGTCACGAGCTTCGCGAGAAGGAGCCCTAGGGCGCTCGCAGGTGCGGCGAGCAGCGCCGGCACCGACACGAACGACCCCGCGCGGATGAAGTAGAAGGGCGTGAGCAGCCCGAAGGTGACGGTCCGCAGCCGCCGCACGAGCGCGTGGTCCTTTCCCACCGTTCCCGCGAGCACCATGCCGATCAGGTACGCCGGAAGCACCGGCTCGCTGTCGGCCCACGCGGCGAGCGCTCCCATCCCGAAGAGGGCGAGCAGAAGGAACTTGGCCTCGAGCTCCGACGGCCGCCCCCCGTACCGCCGGAAGAAGCGCGGCGTCACCCACGGCAGCACTCCCAGCACCACCGACGGAGACGACGATGAAGACGACCGTACGCAGCGTGAACGGGGCGAAGATCAGGCCGAGGGCGATCACGGTCCCCAGGTCGTTCACGAAGCAGGCGGCAAGGACGGCCTTGCCGAAGCCGGTGCTGTTGAGCCCCAGCTCGAGCATGACGGCGTAGACGACGGCCACAGACGTGGTCGAGAGCGCGACGCCCGTCAGCCAGCTCGCCTGCGGCGACCAGGCGAGCGCGTAGCGCGCGAAGGCCGCGCAGCCCAGGAAGGGCGCGAAGAAGCCGACGAGCCCGATCCCCATCGTCTCTTTCAGCTTCGTCCGCAGCACCACCGGGTCGAGCTCCGCTCCGGCGAGGAAGGTCAGGATGATCGCCCCGGTTCCTGAGAGGAACTTCACCCACGGCTCGTCGGTCCCGAGGATCGCCCGCCCGACGAGCACGCCGATCAG
The DNA here is from genome assembly GCA_963740655.1 of uncultured Acidobacteriota bacterium. GTDB lineage: Bacteria > Acidobacteriota > Vicinamibacteria > Fen-336 > Fen-336 > DATBSL01. The sequence continues at coordinate 447,496 of CAVUFF010000001.1, read as the reverse complement.
AAGCTGGGCCACGGTCCCGACGACGATTTCGGACAGCGCCGTCGCCACCCGCAGCCAGATCGAGAGCAGCGTGGCGACGAGAGCCAGGCCCAGCCAGAGAGCCGCGAGCGCCCACACCTGCGTCATCGGCTACGCGCGGCTTTCCGAGCCACGACCCAGTAATGTCGCGTCCTCCGCGATCCTGCGGAGGGCTGCTGCCAGCTCCTGCAGCTCCGCGCCGCGCGCCACGTCGGCGGTTTCGACGCCTTCTCTCCCAGCTTCGAGGCGCCGCGCCCTTTCTTCCGCCGCCGCGAGGCCCTGCTCGACCGTCGCGGCCGTCCGTTTCCACCCGGCGTCGAACGCCGCGAGCAGCCCGCGAAAGTGTTCTTCGTAGGCGCGGCTGAACGTGTCTCGCGACTGCTCGACGGCCTGACCATGGCGCGTCTCCGCCTCTTCGCGCGCAAGGGCGGCGAGCCGGCGCAGAGCGGCCCCTCTTGGCAAGAGCCGCGCCGCGGCGTCTTGCAGGTCGTCGAGCAGCAGCCGCAGCGGACCAAAGTGCCAGGCCGATGGCTGCGGCGCCGGAGGGCCGGTCACGGGTTCCACAGAGGGCGGCTCGAACGGCAGCAGGTCCGCCGCCAGGCGCCAGACGGCCTGCGTCCGTTCGGCGCCCGCCCGGACGACCGCCGCGCATAGCTCGCCGTAGCCGAGCGCGAGGCGCTGACCCTCCTGAGGGATGAACGCGCCGACGAAGGCGTTCACCGAGGATCGCGCGGCGGCCTCCAACTGCTTCCAGGCCTCGCCTCGCGAGAGCTTGACCTCTGCATCGAGAATGCCTGCGACGCTCGATTCGAAGGTCGCTCGGGGTCCTGGCCATGCTGCAGCGGCCCGCTCCGAGTAGCCGTCGAAGATGGAGTCGAATCGGCGCCGAAAGAGCAGCCGGGCCTCGCCCGAGTCCCGGTCGGTGGTCCCCAACCGCGACCGGAACTGCTCGATGATCTCGCCCAGCTCCCGGGAGGAGCGCTCGGCGGCAGCGCGCTGCATATCGAGGAGGGCCAGCTCCTCCGCGACCAGGCGACCCGCCTTCTTCGCGAGGCTCCGGGCGAGCACCACTGCGCGCTCCTCTTCGAAGAACCGCTCGAGGCTCGTCGCAAGCGCGGCCATGCCCGAGCGGCGCCATCCCATCTCGTCCTGCGTCCCACGCGCGCGCAGACCGTCGCGCGCGGACACCGGCCAGATGCAGACGTCACCGAAGCCCTCGCGATCGAGCGCCCGCCGCGTGAAGTCCTCTGCAGCCCTTCGATCTGCGTCGTCCAGGTAGTCGATCTTGTTCAGGACGAGGTCGAGACGGGAGGCGTGCTCTCGTGCCAAACGCAGAAGGCGCAGCTCCGCCTCGCCCACCGGCGGGTCCACGGACGCCACGACCAGCGCGGCGTCCGCCTCCGGCAGCGCCGCGACGGCCGCCTCGGTGTTGTGCTTGTGGACCGAGCCGAGACCGGGGACGTCCACGAGCACCACGCCAGGCGGCGGCCCGCTCGGCAGTTCGACCTCCACGCTCAGGACGGCCCTGCGATTGTCCGGATTGCGCGCCTCGTCGACGTAGTCGCGGATCAGCTCGCTGGAGATCTCGCGCCCCGCGCCGTCGGCGAGAGTCGCGATGACTCGGAGGCGCGGGCCGGAGCGGACTCGCGTCGGAACCGCGGTGACGGGCGGGATGCCCGTGGGGAGCAGGTCCTGGCCGATCAGGGCGTTCAGGAGAGTAGATTTCCCCCGCTTGAACTCACCGACGACGAGCGCCACGAAGGTCCGGCTCCGCCAGCGGGCGGTGAGCCGCGACGCCTCTAACGCTCGCTCGTCCCGGAGCAAGGCACTCGCCCGGCTCAGCGCGTCATGGAGGTCCGATGCCTCTCGCTGGGAGCGGCCCGATCGGGTCGCGGGCGCGGCGGGGGTCTGCGCGGGTGCCATGAACCAGACGACTCCTACAGTGCCTTTTCAGCGTCTGCAGGAGTCATCAGCCTCGGTTGCCCGAGGCGGTTCAGGCGGACTCCATCGCCCTCGGCGTAGTATCGAGGCTCGGGGCGTTCAGAGTCAAACACGCCGACGAACCTGCGTCCCTTTCGTTGGTAGAGCGTCTGCCCGAGCGAGTCCGGCAGGTGGCTTTGGCCTGAAGGGAGAACGAGCGCCGAACGGCCCTGGCGACTGAAGCACCTCTATTCAAGTAGTGCGGACTTGTGCACCGCTCGCTGCTACCGCTTTGCTACCACTCCATCCGACTTGGGCGGGTTTCAGCCGGTCTCGCTCTCGTCGGGTTTCTTGTTCTGAGGCCCACTTAGACCTTCTGGGGCCTTCTCACACTCCCCCTCAGGCTCCTTCGCAATCAGGAGGTCGGGGGTTCGATCCCCCCGCGGTCCACCAAACCCACCAACAACTTGCGGAGAGCGTCCCCTGCACGCAGGGGCCGGCCTCAGGAAGTGCGAACGATGGTCAGTGATGCGGCTCGCTCGTGCCGTGGCCGTCCGGGGTGTTCTGGATCAGCACGGCCTGCCACGCTTCGCCCGCGCGCGTGAAGAGAATCGAGCAGATTCCCTTGCGGGAGGTCTCGCCACGCGTGATCGTCCATTTGAAGCGCGCCCAGGCGACGTCCGCGTGGCTGCTCGTCGTCAGGTCGCTCACGCTCATCTGCCGGTGGGGCGTCGCTGCGAACAGCCTTCCAAACAGGCCGACGACGCTTTCCCTGCCCGTGAAAGTCATGCCGTCGTCGGCGATATAGACGGTGTCGGGGGCCAGCGCCACTTCGTAGTACTTGAGGTCTTGAGCGTTGTAGGCGGCCACTCCCTTTGCGATCTCCGCCGCGACAGCTGCGGCAGCCGCGGGCGGCGCCGGAACCTGCGCTTCGCCGGACGCCAGGAGCAGGCCTGTGAGGAAAGCTGCAGGAAGCATGCGAGCACCTCGCGAAGGAAGAAGCGTCCTTATATCACGGCAGCTCGACTCCAGCCGCGGCGTTCAGCGCTCCCTGCCGGAGAGGATCGCCTCGAGGCGCGTGCGGCGCTGGGCCTGGTCCAGGTTGAACGACTCTGCCAGCGCGACGACCTGATCCTCGGACAGGTTCTCGAACGTTTTCCCGAACTCTCAACAGGGCTTCCGCGATCAGAATGTGGCGGACGAGCAGGCGAGCCTCGCGCTTGGCACCGTTCGGGTACGGATCGTAGTCCGGGAACTCCCTGGCCAGCATCTGGTCGATCGGGTCCATCACCTCGCGGATACCGGCTTCCAGAGAGCCCCAGGCGTCGGCGCCGAGGCGCTGCTTCTTCTCCAGCAACGGCTTGATCCGCAGCATCCAGGCCGTGCTCGGCGGCTGATAGACGAGCGCCTGCAATCCCAGGTCTCTGTAACAGCCAGACGCACCAGCTCACGCCGTGCTTGTCGTAGATGGCGAGCTGGTCCTTCAGCAGCTGATACCGCATCTCGTCTTTCTGCGCGTCGCCCGTGTACACGGGACCGAACTCGCCGACCCAGATCGGCAGGCCGCTCTCGAGCATGAATCGGTTCTTCTTCAGGAAATCCGCTTCGACGGTCTTGCTGTCGTAGTACTTGTCACTGGTCAGGCCCGGATAGGGATCGCCCGAGATCGAACCCGGTGCGGCGTAGTCTTGATCCGGCCTCTTTGATCACACGGGGATTCATGTCGTCCTCGAACAGGCGGTAGTTGAGCGGGATCCTGACCAGGTTGAGCCCGAGCGAGGCGATGTAGCGGGCGTCGGCATGCGTGAAGTAGTTCTTGTAGAAGGTGTCGAAGAACAGCTCGTATCGTCTGCGGCCCATGGCCTTCGGCAGCACCTCCCGGAACGCTTCCTCGTTGCCTGGATAGCCGTCGATGAAGTTCTCCATGTGCAGCATGCCGCCGAGGCCGAACCCGCGCAGGCGGACGATCTCGCCTTTGCCGTTTTGCAGCTTGTCCCCTTTCACGACCAGCAGGGGCTCGGACGCCAGCGAGGGCTCAGGTGCCGCGGCGGCGTTCCACGACGTGGAGAGCACGAAGGCGCTCGCGAATGCGGCAAGCAGCGACTGTGAGGTCTTCATGGCGAATCGGTTCCTCTGGAGGGACTCTGGCGTCGGGCAGACGATCGATCGCTACGATGCGCGAGACTCCGCTCGTCAGCGGGCGTGGTCGACGTTGCCGAACAGGCGCTCCAGCGTCTCGGCGCAGGCTGGCGCCACGTTGCGCACCGCCGCCCGGATCAGCTCGCGGTCGGCACCCGATTCGATGATTGCTTCGATGTCCGCCAGATCCTGGGTGCGGCCCGCGAGCAGCTTCATGATCACGATCGTCTCGACCGAAGCGATCGGGACTCCTTCGCTCACGGGAGGGTCGTTGAGCCCGGCCTCCACGACGCGCAAGGCCTCAGTAAGCGGAACCTGGTCGACGTCGATTCCCTCGAACTCCACCACCGGCACACGCATGGTGACGAAGCCAGCCGCGTGTTTCTCGAACGCCTCGTCCCCGACCAGGAAATCGATATCCTCCGTCGTGCGGGGCCGGTTTCGGTACGCGTTCGCCCCGAGGGCGCCGACGAGCGCGTGCCGGATTCCGGCCGCGGCAAGCATCTTCGAGACCTCGCGCACGGCCCGCTCGTACGTGGGGACCGGACGCAACGCCCGCTTCAGGTCGGGTTCTCGGCCCGCGTTCATCAAGCGGCTCCTGCGAAACGCGATCTGTGCTCTCACGCCGAAGCAAGCGTATCATCTCGCTCTGCTGTGAGCCTTGGGTGCCGCACTGACCGGTGCCCGGCTGGACGAGCCGAGCCGTGGTGGGATCGCGACCTCTGCCCGGGCAAGCGGGCACGATAGGATCCGAGTGTGCCGAACGATCCCGTCATCTCGGTCTCCCATCTCGGCAAGCGCTACGGCCGGACCGTGGCCGTTGACGACGTGTCGCTCGAGGTGCTCGAGGGAGAGATCTTCGGCCTGATCGGTCCGAACGGCGCGGGAAAGACGACGACGATGGAATGCGTGCAGGGCCACCGCGTTCCCGACCAGGGCGCCATCTCCGTGCTCGGCCTCGACCCCCGCCGCGACGAAGGCGCGCTCCGCCAGCGGATCGGCGTGCAGCACCAGGAGGCGCAGCTTCAAAAGCGCATCAAGGTCTGGGAAGCGGTGGATCTCTGGGGATCGCTCTACTCCAAGGTCGCCGACGCGGACGCGCTCCTGACACGGCTCGGACTCGACGGCAAGCGCAACGCCTGGTTCATGACGCTCTCCGGCGGCCAGAAGCAGCGGCTCTTCATCGCGCTCGCGCTGATCCACCAGCCCGAGGTCGTGTTCCTCGACGAGCTCACGACCGGCCTCGACCCGCAGGCCCGCCGCGCGATCTGGGGATTGGTGACCGGCATCAGGGACCGCGGCACGACCGTATTCCTCACGACGCACTTGATGGACGAGGCCGAGCGCCTTTGCGACCGGGTCGCCATCATCGAGCGCGGGCGGCTCATCGAAGTCGGCACGCCCGACGCGCTGGTCCGCAAGCACTGCCCGGAACGCGCGGTCGTGTTCACGAGCGCCGACGTCGATCTGGTCGAGCGAATGCAACGGCTCGGCGCGATCGAGCGCGGCGAGGGCAGCGAGGCGACACACACGATTCGCGGCGAGGGCGATGACTTCGTGACCGATGTCATCAACCACATCGCCCGCGAGGGCATCCGCGTCCGCGATTTCCGCACCGTGATCCCGACGCTCGAGGACGTGTTCCTCAAGCTCACCGGCCACGGGATCCGGGACTGATGCTGCGGCCCGGTTTCCTGCGCGGGTTCTGGAAGCTCAGCTGGGTGGAGACCAAGATCTTCGCTCGCGAGCCGATGGGACTCATCGGGGCGCTCGTGTTTCCGGTCGTGATCTTCATCGTGCTCGGGCGCGCCTTCGGCGCGGCAAAGCCTCGCGTCACTCCGCAGCTCGACCTTCCCTTCAACCCAACCATCTTTGCGGCCGTGATCATCGCAATCGGCGGCGTTCAGTCACTCGCGGCGATCATGGCGATCTATCGCGAGGGAGGCATCCTCAAGCGGCTCCGCGCCACGCCGCTCTCGCCGGTGACGATCCTCGGCGCTCACGTCGTGGTGAAGCTCGGCTTCACCGTGTGCAGCCTCGCGCTCCTCGTGCTCGCAGGCCGGCGGCTCTTTCCGGGCGTGATGCAGGTGAATCTGCCCAGCTTCACGCTGGCCGTGCTGCTCAGCACGCTCGGTATCCTGTCGCTCGGCTTCGTGATCGCCAGCCTGGTCCCGACAGCGCGCTTCGCGCAGCCGATCGGGGCGGTGGTTCTGTACCCCATGCTCAGCGTGTCGGGCCTCTTCGTTCCGTTGAGCCGCTTGCCGACGGGGCTGCGAGCGCTCGCCTACCTGCTTCCGACGACACACGCCGTCGCGCTCCTCCAGGGCGTGTGGGACGGATCTGGCTGGGCCGCACACTGGATCAACGCGGCGGCGCTGCTCGCGCTTTTCCTGGTGTACTGCGCGCTCTCGACGAGAGTCTTTCGCTGGGAGTGACGCCCACTCCTCAACCCTCGGATCGCAGGCGGCCCCCTGCAATCATGAGATCCATTGACTCCGTTCGGTCATGCCCCTCCTACTGGAGTCTGCACGTTGACTCATCTCGAGCCTGTCGTATGGAGGGAATCATGAGCATGCGATTTGCCGTCCTGGCCGCCGCGACGGCGGTCTTCAGCCTGAGCGCCGGAGCTTCGGCCGATCCGCAGCCGCCGACGGGTTCCGAGGCCGGCCGGATGATCTTCAACACGATCTGCGTCTCGTGCCACGGCAAGGACGCCCGGGGAGGGGGGCCGGTTGCGGCAAGCCTGAAGACAGCGCCCGCGAACCTGCGTCTGATCGCGCAGCGCAGGAACGGGTCCTTCTCCCACGACGAGATCGGGCAGTACATCGACGGCCGCAAGGCCCCCACGGCCCACGGCACGCGAGAGATGCCCGTGTGGGGCGACTCGCTCGCCACGGCCGCCCCCGAGCCGGAACGGGAGCAGCGCAGGAAGCTGCGCATCGAGGAGGTCGTCGCCTATCTGAAGACGATCCAGGAGTAGGGAGGTCTCGTCCTCCGCCCCGCGGACGCCGGCTTCAGGAGCAGCCGCCCTGGATTTTCTTGACGACCCTGCTGGGCCGGCTGGAGAGCGCGCCGCGAGGCCGAGGAGGCCGCCGCCGCCAAGGCCCGCTTCCTGGCCGTCGTGAGCCACGAGCTTCGCACCCCCTTGAACGGCCTGATCGGCATGACCGACCTGCTCGCGGACACGGCGCTCGACGACAAGCAGCGCGCCTACGTCGAGGTGGCCCGGCGCTCCGGCGAGTCGCTGCTCGCGCTGCTCGGGGACGTGCTCGACTACTCCCGCATGGAGGCGGGCCGCGTCGAGCTGTCGCGGGTGGCGTTCGACCTTCCGAGCACCTCGCGCGCATCTTCGAGCCGTTCCACCAGGTGGACGCGTCGAGCACGCGCCGGCACGGGGGCGTCGGGCTCGGCCTCGCGATCGCGCGCCAGATCGTCGGCTTGATGGGCGGCAGGCTCGAGGCCCGCAACGACGCGGCGGGCGGCGCGACCTTCACGTTCACCGCCGACCTGCCACAGGTGGCCGAGGAGACCACGGCGGTCGCAGCCGATCCGGCCGCGCTCGCGGGACGCCGTGTGCTGGTCGTCGACGACAATCCGACCAACCGTCTCGTGCTGCGCGAGATGCTGGGATCGTGGAAGTGCCGGGTCGTCGAGGCGACGGACGCGTGGGCCGCGCTCGACGCGCTCCGCGAGCGCGCCGGCTCCCCCGAAGCGATCGAGCTGGCCCTGGTCGACTTCCAGATGCCCGAGATGGACGGCGCCGCGCTCGCGCGCGAGATACGCGCCGATCCCCGCCTGTGCGGCGTCCCGCTGGTGCTCCTGACCTCGATTCCCGCGCAGTCGGACGAGCCCGCGTTCGTGAACGCCTTCGCCGCGTGCCTGATGAAGCCGGTGCGCCAGGCGACGCTGCTCGACGCGATCGCGGCCGCTCTCGCTCCGCGCGACGCCGGCCGACCGCGCGCGAGCGTCTCCGTCTTCCGCCCGCGCCGCCGCGAGCAAGGCTAGCAAGCTCCGCGCAGTGTCGAGCTGCTGCCTCGACGCGGACGCATCGTCGTCTACCGCTCGAACAGTGAAGCGACCTTGTTGTGGTTCGGATCGAGCGTCTTGCTCACGACGCCCTCCTCGTCGAGCAGCACGATCCGATAGGCTGGCCCCCGAAGTCCGCCAGCGCCACCGCGGCGCCGGAGTCGCTGGTCCACTTGAGCGGCTCGCGGTAGAGGGAATCGGAAGCAAGCTCGGGCGACGGGACGGCGGGCGACGCTCCCACCGCGAGCGCGGCGAGCGCGACCGCCAAGCCCGTCAGCTTCATCACTGCGTCTCCTCGGATTGAGAAGGTACACCGATCGTCCCGCCCTGCCAAAACAGGCGACCGCCGGCTGGGCCAGGCGCTCGGATAGGAACACCGTCGCGGCCCGGAGTACCTTATTGGGCGTGCCGTCTTCCAGCTTTCGCCGGCCGCTGGGCGCACTTGCTGAACCGCCCCTCTCTTTCAGCGATGCGACTCGCACGACCTCACCATGAAGCCGAACTCGTCACGACGCGAGGGATCGGGAACGATCGAGGTCTCGCGCCGGGTGGCTGCTCTGCTCGCGGTGTCGCCGGTCGTGCTCGCCATCGTGCTCCTGGGAGTCGCCGTGCACTGGTGGCGGCACGCCGACCACTTTCGCGTCAAGGAGCCCGCTGAGCTCGGCCGGCCGCGGGCCGCATTCCCGCTCAGCCTCGCTCCGGGCCACCGCTACCTCGTCGATCGCAACGGAGCTCCCTTCCTGATCCACGGGGATGCGGCCTGGTCGCTCATCGCGCAGCTCACGCGTGAGGAGACGGAGGCCTACCTGGAGGATCGGCGTCGAAGGGGCTTCAACCTCGTCGTGGTGAACCTGATCGAGCACTGGTTCGCCGATCGCGCCCCGCTGAACGCCTACGGGACGTCGCCGTTTGCCGCTCCCGGCGACTTCTCGCGTCCCGTCGACGACTACTTCTCCCAGGCCCGCGAGGTCGTTCGCATCGCCTCGCAGAAAGGCATCGTGGTTCTCCTGTGCCCCGCATACCTCGGTGGCGACGGAGGCAGGGAGGGCTGGTATCAGGAGATGCGTGTGAACGGGCCGGCAAAGCTGCAAGAGTACGGTCGCTACGTGGGAGCCCACTTTCGGGAGTTCGACAACGTCATCTGGCTGGACGCCGGGGACTTCACGCCACCCGCGGCGGACCTTGGCCTCGTGAGTGCCGTCGCTTCCGGCATCCGCGAGGCCTCGCCGGGTCAACTGCACACGGCGCACTGGAGCCCGGAGACGTCCGCGCTCGACGTGAGGACCGATGCTGCGTTCGACATCAACACGACCTACACCTATCAGCCGGCGTACCTCAAGAGCCTGGCGGACTACGACCACGGAAAGGGCCGGGCGCACTTCCTGGTGGAGAGCAAGTACGAGTACGACCGCGGATCGACGGAGCGCTCGCTGCGCGCTCAGGCGTACTACGCGCTGCTCACGGGGGCGATGGGTGAGACCTACGGCAACGTATTGGTCTTCCCGTTCATCCGCAAGACGTTCTGGAATCGCTTCCTCGGCCGAAACTGGGAGGACGCGCTCGACAGCCCGGGTGCGCGCAGCATGGGCTTCGTGCGGTTGCTGTTCGAGAGCCTGGCCTGGACGACTCTCGTGCCGGACGAGGCCTTCGAGGTCCTGATCACCGGAGAAGGATCGAAAGGCTCGCTCGACTATCCCGTCCTGGCCTGGAGCCGTGACGGCCGCCTGGCGGTGACGTACGTGCCGGACGGACACGCCGTCACGATCGACTTCCGGAAGCTGTCGACGCCCTTGACGGCTCGATGGTACGACCCCACGAGCGGGCAGCACGCCGTGGTGCCCGGTTCGCCTCTGGCGGGTGTGGGCCAGCACGAGTTTCGGCCTCCGGGCGCCAATGCGTCCGGAGATCCAGACTGGGTGCTGATCCTCGAGCATTGAGCCCGACGGCCTCATGATCCAGGCCCCGCCGCGGTAAAATGGCCGATCGTGGCGCTCGACGACGGTTCCCGCAGCGCTCTCTCGGTGACCTGCGGAACGGACTCGACCAGCTCGCTGCTCAAGCGCGGGCTCGGCTGTCGCTTCCGCGACGTTGCAGCTCGTCTGCCGCCACGATTTCCGAAGCGCCGACCTCACGGTCTCGATCGATGGCGCGGTCGTCCATACCGACACCCTGACCGGGGCCGTCCGGAAGCTGTTTGGGGGGGTCCAGAAGACCGAGGGCACCTATACGCGGGCCGTCCCCGTCGGGGCGGGCCGACACGTCGTGACGGTCCAGCTGCGGGCCCCGGGCTACGACCGCACCCGGAGCGTCGAGGGCGAGTTCAGCCGCGGGAAGGAATCCACGCTGAGCGTCGATTCGGGACACGGCCTGTCATTGGCCTGGCGAGCTACCGGCGGCGTAACGAGCGGAGCGGACGCAGCGAGCGCGTGGTCCTCGTCGTTCAAGTACGCAGGCTCCATCCTGATGACGATCCTCGGCTCCATCGTTTCGGCATCCATCGGCGTCCTCGTCCAGGACTTCCTCCGCGCCCGCAAAGGCCGCCTCGATCAAACGGGAGAAGTCCAGCCGCAGCGCTCGAAGATCACGCCCTAAGGCACCCGCGCGTCGTGTTGCGGCAGCGGCTCAGCGGACGAGGCGAGCCGGAAGCGACTCGACGAAGTCCCGCGCCCAGGCGATCTGCCGGTTCTCGGAGATGAACTCGGACTCCAACCTCACCCTGAGCTCCCGTTCGCTTCCGGCGGGCCGAGGCTTCGGCACCACCGGGCACTCGTCGACGAGGCGGAGGACGCTCGCCCACGAGGGTGGATCGAGAATCGCCAGCACGTCGAGATCGTCGCGCGCCCGCCACGGCGTCCCCGCCCTCACCTGCGCCGCCATTCGGCGCGCGAGCGCTTCGAGCTGGGACTCGACGTCGCGATCGTCGCACTCGAGGGCGGAGACGATCTCCACGAGGCGGCGCGCAGCGTGGAGGCACACCTGCCCGTGGGCGGTGGTCCAGCCCACGCGGAAGACCGTCACCAGGTCGCGGGGCTCCGGCCAGCGAGGCGGCCAGTTTTCGAGCCCGAGATTGCACGCGGCGAGGACGGCGTCGGCTGCCTCCACCGGACGGAACCGGCGCGACTCGAACGAGCATCCGGCGACGAGGACGTTCGCCAGATAGCCCAGCTCTTCCTCGTGTCGGGCTTGGGCGGCCGCTGGCCGCTCCGCGTCCAGGAAGGCTCGGACCCGCGGGTGGCGATCGGCGGCGCCGGGCGCGACCTCGGCAAGCGCCGCTCGCGATCGCGGGAGCACGTCCTCGTCCTGGAGTGTCTTCAGCAGCTCGTGGACGCGACGCTCGGTGGACACGGTGGCGGGCCTCTGGCTCCGCGAGCTCGGCGCTCCGGCCTGCGGCTGACGATCCCGTCTTCGCTCCTCGATCCCGCGGAGATAACGGACCGTCACGTGGTCGGACTCGGGAGGCGCGTCCAGGCTCGCCACGGGCTCCCGTGCGATCTTCAGGAAGGCGGCCGCGAGAGGGGGAGCGACGTACCCTTCCCGCTCGCGACGTTCGTCCCGATCGGCCGCAACGTCGGCGAGGACCTGCTCGTCCGTGCTCAGCACATCGTAGAGCCCGCCGTTGTCCTCGATGAACTCCGCCGAGAACGCGCGGCAGCGTGCGAGAAGCTGCCCGAAGAACGCGTGGTGCGAGTCGTGCAGGCTGACCAGGATCGCGGCCAGCGCGTCCCACCCCTCACCGCGACGGGCGATCACATGGAAACCACCCACTTCGAGGCTGGGGGCGTCCTCCAGGGCCGCTTCCATCCGATCGAGCGCCAGCTCCGCCAGCTCGGCGTCCTCGCTCGAGTGCGCCGCGAGCCGCTCGATCGTCATCGCCCCCGCGTCCAGGACCAGGACCTGGCGGCTGAGCGCGGCGGTGACGAAGTCGAAGTCCATCGCCATGAGCTTTCGCGCAGCCACGTCCGCTCCGGCTTCGGCGAGCACCTCGAGCCAGAGCGCGAACCGCTCGACGTCGAGCTGCTCCTCGCCGCCCACCTCCTCCGCCGCCCACAGGTCGTCGTCGAACACGCGCATCAGCTGCTCGGTGGTGGCGAGCGCGACGATCGGGCCGCAGTCCTCGAGTCCGCATCGCCGCACGAGCCGATGCAGGACCGCGGGTTCGAGGCTCTGGACGACTCGCGCGAGCTCGGGGGCCTCCAGGATCCGGCCCAGGAGATCGCGGGGCGTTTGCAGCGTCCGTAGGGCCATGGGAAATGACCTCCTTGGGGACGCCAGCACGTACGAGAGGCGCTAAGTAATTGTTTCCAAATACTATTAGGCGAGATTTTCCTTGCTTCTGAAGCCTCCGCGTGCTACTGTCTAGCTGTCGGGTGGTTCCTGCCTCAAACGCGGATCGCGCCGCGGTTCCCTGGCAGTTCTCAGCGAGACGACGCGGTGTTGTTGCCGGGGATCTACGCCGCAGCGTTGTTGTAGCGCCTCGCCAGACGGATGGCCGCGTGGATTCCGTTCCGCTCCCGCTCGCGACGCACGCGCGCCTTCTGCGGTGCGGACAGCATGCGGCTGAAGCCGATGTACTGGCCCTGGAGCCGAAGCTGCGCCCGCCGACTGGCGCTCATGCGTCGCTGCTTTCCCCTCGATTGGCGCGAGGCGGAATCGGCGCCACCCGTGGGTGCGGCGGCTTCGGCTTCGAGCGCTCGCGCGGCGAGCGTCAGTGCATGGGCGAGAGCGCGGAGGCTCTTGTGAGTCATAGATCGGGAGCGTAGCACGCCCGCCTGCCCGCGAGACTCACAATGCGTCTCTTTCGGCACGTCGACTCTCAAACACCGTCACGCTCCGTCGCCACTCGGGTCCCATTCGATGCGCTGCGAAGGAGACGCTAGAATCACCGCGAGAGGTGCCGATGCTCGCTCTGTTGCTCTCCGCGCTCGCCGTTCTCGCTCCCGCCCAGAATTCCCCCGTGATCGCGCCCGAGGACGTGTCGAAGCACGTCGGCGAGACGGTCGTCGTGCAGGGAAAGGTCACCCAGATCGTGCTGTCGGTGAACCTGACCACGCACATCAACTTCGGCGGCGTCTATCCGAACCACGCCTTCACGGCCACGATCTTCAAGGCGAACCAGTCGCTCTTCCCCGACATCAGGGACTACGACGGCAAGGTCGTCCGGGTGCGGGGCGTCGTGCACCTGTACCGGAACAAGCCGGAGATCGTGATGACCGAGCGCGCGCAGATCTACCTGCCGGAAAACTGATCCGGGCCTCCGAGACGAAACGCCGGCGAAACGGCGCGCGGCGCGCAGCGCCTGCTTCACTCAATGTGTATCGCCATTCGACACTGCACGCACAATTCCGCACGCGCAGCACGATTCTGCTTGAGATCGCGGCGCGGCTTGTCGTAGGGTCGTCGCAGCCACTCAAGTACTCCCTCTCTTTCGATCCCTCCGAAGTCTATGCAATCCGGATCGTGTGGGAGGTGCAGTGATGACTTTCGAACTCGAGGCGGATGGCGTTCGCTTCTGGTGCTCGTCGCCGTTCTGGACCCGGAAGCTCGTCGAGAAGGGCGCGCGGCTCGTCGACGCGAGCCAGGCCGAGCACCTGCAGGGCACCCCGGAGCTTCCACCCGGATCCGCGCCGCAGCCGGCCGGGCGCGTGACCGAGGTCTAGCGATGGCGACCCCGGCACAGCATCGGGAAACCGCGGGCCAGTGGCTCCGCGACGCGGTCGACGTGATGGCGATCGCCGCCGTGCTGCTGGCGCTGGCGCTCTTCGTGCTGAGCGGCTAGCAGCAGGCGGCGATCGCGCGCCGACCCTCAGTCCTTCGTGATCTTGAAGTCGCCCTTGCGGTCGTCGTGGCTCCAGGAGCCTGTCATCGTCTTGCCGTCCACCTTGCCGTCGACCACGTAGTGGACGTCGGTGCCGCGCCGGCTCTTGGCGTCGGCCTCGAAGCGCACCGCGTTGGTCTTCGCGTCGAACGTCGCTTTCTGGAGCGTCACCGCGTTCGGCCCCGGGTTCACGGTCCCGGTGAGCGCCTTGCCGTCCCACTTGAGCTCGACGCTGACCTGGTTCCGGTCGGACGCGCTCGGGCCCCAGTCGCCCTTCCAGGTGCCGCTCAGCGGATCGCTCGACTGCGCGAAAGCCGCCGCCGAGAGCGCAAGGCACAGCGCCAGGCCGGACAGGAATAGCTTCCTCATCTCTCCTCCTTCTGGTGCACGCCGCTCGCCCCGTCAGCGGCGAATGACATTACGGCTCAGAACGATCCTTGTTGCTCCGGACCGCTCTCGTCAAGCCCGGCCGTATCGAGCGGCCTTGCCTGCACGCCGGGTCTTGCACCGTGCGACAATGCCGCGGGAGACGCCCCTCAGTGCCCAAGGTCCTGATCGTCGACGACGAGCCCGGGATCCGCTTCGGGGTCCGCGACTTTCTCGAGGGCGAGGGCTTCGAGGTGGAGGAGGCCGACTCCACGGCCGCGGCGGAGCGGATCGTGCGCGAGTCCCACCCCGACGCGCTCGTGCTCGACCACATGCTCCCGGACGGCACCGCGCTCGAGCTGCTGCCCCGCATCCGCGAGATCGACGCGACGCTGCCCGTGGTGGTGCTCACCGGCCACGCCACGATCGACCTCGCGGTGCGCGCCGTAAAGGAAGGCGCCGACCAGTTCCTCGCCAAGCCGGTCGAGCTGCCGGCGCTCGTCGTGATGCTGCGGCGCCTGCTCGAGACGCAGCGCGAGAAGAGGCGCCAGCTCGCCGGCCGCGCGCGCCAGGCGCGCGAGGCGCTCGATCCCTTTCTCGGCACGTCGCCCGCGATGGGGAGGCTGGCCGAGGACGCGCGGCGGATTTCGGCCTCGAGCAGCCCGATCCTGATCGAGGGCGAGACCGGCAGCGGCAAGGGCGTGCTCGCGCGCTGGCTGCACAGGAACGGCCCCCGCTGCGACGAGCCGTTCGTGGACATGAACTGCGCCGGCCTGTCGCGCGAGTTCCTCGAGACCGAGCTCTTCGGCCACGAGAAGGGCGCCTACACGGGCGCCGTCAGCAGCAAGCAGGGCCTGCTGGAGGTGGCGCACAGGGGCGTCGTGTTCCTCGACGAGATCGGCGATCTCGACCCGCAGGTCCAGCCCAAGCTGCTGAAGGTGCTCGAGGAGAAGCGCTTCCGCAGGCTGGGCGAGGTCCGCGACCGCCAGGTGGACGTGCAGCTCGTGGCGGCGTCGCACCAGAGCCTGCCGAAGCTCGTCCAGGAGAAGAAGTTCAGGAGCGACCTCTACTTCAGGATCAGCACGCTCCCGCTCCGCGTGCCGTCGCTGCGCGAGCGCGTCGAGGACATCCCGCTGCTCGCGCGCCAGCTCCTCGGGGGCCTCGCGAGCGACCTCGGCCGCCGCGGGCTGCGCCTCTCCCCCGACGCGGAGAGCGCGCTCGCCGCCTACCCGTGGCCGGGCAACGTGCGCGAGCTGCGCAACGTGCTCGAGCGTGCGGCGCTGCTCTGCGGCCGCGACGTGCTCGAGGCCCAGGACCTGCGCTTCGAGGCGGGCGACGTCCACGCCACGGCCCATGGGGCCGCGGGCGACGCGGCCTCGACGCCGGCCACGAGCCTCACGCTCGAAGAGCTCGAGCGCGCCCACATCGAGCGCGTCCTCACGGAGCTCGGCGGCCGGGTCACCGAGGCCTCGCAGCGGCTCGGAATCCCCCGCAGCACGCTCTACCAGAAGATCAAGCGCTTCGGCCTGGCACTGCCGCGGACGTCCTAGGACGTCTCGAATCTGGAGCCGCGTCCGGTAACTGGAAACGCCTTCGCCTGCGGTCGTCCGCACTCGCGAGCGCTGAACCACAAGCTGTTGGCTACCAGGGGAATGGCCCCGCCTGTCGGACCTCGTGAGCACTGGCACGCCTCGTGCTGCGAGGCCAGCATGGGCGCACCGCTGGGGCGGCTGCTGATCGTGGACGACGAATCGGCGATCCGCTTCGCGCTCGCCGAGTACTTCCGGGGCGTGGGCTGGTCGGTCGACTCGGCCGCCGAGAAGGAAGAGGCCGAAGCGCTCCTGGCCTGCACCGCCTACGCCGTGGTGATCGCGGACCTGCGCCTCACGGGCGTGCACGGCATCGAGGGCCTCGACATCGTGCAGTGGTCGCGGCACCTGCGTCCGGAGACGCGCGTGGTGCTGCTGACCGGCAACGCCACGCCGGAGATCGAAGCCGAGGCGCGCCGGCTCGGGGCCGACGCCTTCCTGCAGAAGCCGCTGCCGCTGCCCCAGCTCGAGGCGATCGTCGACGGACTCGCGAGGGAGTCGTGAGCGCGACGGCCCAGTCGGCGCTGCCGACCGTGTGCGCGTGGTGCGACCGCGTGCGCACCAGCCCCGAGCACTGGGAGCCCACCGACGTCGCGCCGGTCGCCGAGCGCGCGACCCACGGCATCTGCCCGGAGTGCCTGGCCACGCAGAAGCTCGCGGCCGCGCTCTCCGCGGACTGCCATTGACCGACGAGCGGCGCATCGAGCTGCACGGCGACGAGTGCTCCTGCCGCGGCGGCGCATGGGTGCTGCTCGACGCCACGCAGCGCTCGCCCTGCGGTGACGGCTCGGGCGATTCGGTCCGACTGGTGCTCGGGCTCGCGGAGTGGCGCCAGCTCGGCAAGCCGGCGAGCCTCTCGGTCTACCAGGACGCGCAGGCGCGCGTCGACGGCGGCGAGCGGCGCGAGTTCAAGCGCTTCGAGGTGCAGCTGCCGGTGCGCATCGCGCGCATCGCGACCTGGCGCGAGCCGTCGGCTCAGGCGGAGGACACGCTCGCCGAGGTGGTCGCCGCGGGCGGCGCGCTCGTGCGCAGCCGGATGGCGGTCGAGAAGGGCGAGATGATCCGCTTCGCGGTCGCCGAGGCCTACGACACGCGCGCCGAGGTCATGTACGTCTCGCTCGGCTCGGGCCCCGGCGCCGACGGCGTGCAGCGGCTCGGCCTGCGCTTCCTCGACGGCCCGTTTCCGGCAGCGCTCATTCCGCCCGACGCGCGGGCGCTGGCCTAGCCGCCGCCGCGGACGACGGCTCGAGCGGCAGCTCGACGCACGCCGCGGTGCCCGTGCCGGGCCCGTCCGACTCGAGCCAGACCCGGCCGCCCTGCGACTCGAGGATCCGTTTCACCAGCGCGAGCCCCACGCCCGCGCCTTCGCCGCGCGGGTCGAGCCGCTCGAACATGTCGAGCACGCGCTCGCGATGCCGCGACTCGATGCCGATGCCGCCGTCCGCCACCACGATCACCGCGCGGCCGTCCTCGCAGCCACGGGCCGAGACGCGCACGCGGCTGCCGGCGCCGAACTTGAGCGCGTTGTCGAGCAGGTTGTGGAACACCTGCACGAGGCGCGCGCGGTCCCCGAACACCACGGGCAGCTCGGGCTCGACCTCCACGCTCGCCGACGCTGCGTCCGCGCGCTCGCGCAGCAGCCGCAACCCCTCCTGCACCAGCTCGGCGGCGGGAACGGCCGCGGGCGGACCCACCGGCCGCCCCGCGCGCGACAGCTCGAACAGGCGGTCGAGCAGCCGCTGCAGGCGCGCCACCGCCTCGGTGATGCGCGCCGCGTCCTTCGCCAGGCGGTCGCTGCGCCCCTCGCGCGCGTCCTTCTCGAGGTACTCGGCGAAGCCGCGGATCGTGACGAGCGGTCCCTTGAGGTCGTGCGTGACCGCGTAGCCGAAGCGCTCGAGCTCGGCGTTCTTCGCCTCGAGCTCGCGGATCAGCGACTCGCGCACGTGCTCGGCGCGCTTGCGCTCCGAGACGTCGCGGATCGCCACCACGCGCAGGATCTGCCCGCGATACGGGAACGAGCGCGCCTGCAGCTCGACCGGCAGCCGGCTGCCGTCGCGCTTCAGCACCTCGATCTCGTAGGCGCCGGTGTGCTCGCTCAGCACGTTGCGGTAGACGGCCTCGCGGTACTCGGGGGCGATGAGCTCGAAACCGTCGCGCCCGGCGAGCTCGTGCCAGGGATGCCCGACGAGCTCGCAGAAGGCGTGGTTGACGTCCACGATCCGCGCGCCGTCCTGCACCAGGATCGCCTCGAACGCGGCCTCCGACAGCCCGCGGAAGCGCTCCTCGCTGTCGCGCAGCCTCTGCTCGGCCTCCTTGCGGTCCGTGATGTCCAGCAGCAGCCACAGCAGGCGGTCCTCGCGCACCAGCGACCCGTGCGCGAGGCAGCTCCGGAGCTTGCCGTCGCGGCGCTGGATCTGGATCTCGTGGCTGCCGCTGCCCACCGCGATGAGGTCGAGCAGCCGCTCGGCGAGCGCGAGCGCCTCGTCGCCCGCCAGCAACTCTGCGAGCGATAGCGCGACGAGCTGCTCGTGCGGGTAGCCGGTGAGGGCGCACGCGGCGCCGTTGGCTTCGAGGTAGCGCCCGCGCGCGTCCGACACGAACAGCGCGAGCGGCGAGGAGGTGAAGTACGCCTCCGCCACCGAGGCGATCAGGCGCTGCGTCTCGATCCTGCGGCCCAGCCCGGGGTCGGGGCTCGCGCTCACGGCGCCACCGCCCGCAGCCTGACCTTGACGACGGCGCCGCCCTCGGCGTGGTTCTCGGCGCTCACGTCGCCGCCGTGGTCGTAGACGATGCGCTTCACGATCGACAGCCCGAGGCCGGTGCCGCCGCGCCGGCGGGTGAAGAAAGGCTCGAACAGCCGCGGCAGGTCGACGGGGTCGAAGCCGGGGCCCGAGTCGCGCACCGAGCACTCCACGAACGCCTCGCCGCCGTCGCGCACGGTCGAAAGCGCCACCTCGACCTTGCCGCCCGGCGGCGAGAAGTGCACCGCGTTCTCGATCAGGTTCTGCAGCACCTGCGACACGCGGGCGCGATCCACCAGCACCGGCGGCGCCCCGCCGCGCCGCGGCCAGCTCACGTCGACCGCCTTGCGGCGTGCGAGCGCGCCGCAGGCCGAGACCGCGGCCTCGACGACGTCCTCGACGTTGCACTCGCTGAAGTCCGGCCGGCTCGGGCGCCCGAAGTCGAGCAGGTCGCTCATCAGCCCCGTGAGCCGCACGATCTCGCCGCGCAGCACCGACAGGTAGCGCTCGTGGCCCTCGATGTTGCGGAAGCGCGACTCGAAGGCGTCGAGCGTCGCGGAGATGCTGAAGAGCGGGTTGCGCACCTCGTGCGCCACGCCGGCGACGATCGATCCGATCTCGGCCATCGTCTCGCTCTGGCGCAGCTGCTCCTTGAGCCGCACCGTCTCCGTGACGTCCTGGAAGTTGAGCACCGCGCGGCGGGCGGCCTCGCCCTCGGGCGCGAGCGAGCGCGCGCTCACCATGAAGGTGCGCCGCGAGAGCGGGTCGTTCACCTCGCGCGCGGCCAGCTCGCGGCCGGGCTCGATCGTCGCCGCGAGCGCCCCCAGGGCCTCCCACGGCTCGCCCGGCCCCAGCTCGGCGAGCGGCTTGTCGATGAGCTCGGTCCAGCTCGCGCGGCCGGAGTGCTCGACCGCGGTGCGGTTCACCCGCTCGATGCGGCCGTCGGCGACCACCACCACGCCGAGCGGCAGGCCGTCGAAGGCCGCGCGCCACTCGACGGCGGCGCGGCGCAGGTCGGCCTCGAGGCCGCGGCGCTCGATCTCCGCCGCCGCGCGGGCGGCGAACACCTGGAGCACACCCTCCGGCCGCACCACCTCGTCGAGCGAGCGGTCGTGGATCGCGTTCACGAGCCCGAGCACCTCGCCGCTCGAGGCGCGCAGCGCCACGCCGACGTAGCTGTCCGCGCCGAGGCGGCGCAGGCTCTCGTCCTGCGGGTAGCGGTCGGCGACCCCGCCGCGGATGTGGCAGATGTGGCCCTCGATCACGTCGCGCGACGGCGTGCCCTCGAGCTCGTACTCGATCGGCTGCATCAGCCGGCCGTCCACCGAGCGCGCGAGCGTGCGCACGCGACCGGGCGCCACGATCTGCGCGACCGAGGCGTACTTCACGCGCAGCGCCTGCGCCAGGCGCAGCACCAGCTCGCTGAAGAGCGCCTCGCCGCCCGAGGCGGCCGTGCCCGCGACCAGGTCGCCGAGCGCCTGCTCGATGCGCCGGTGGCGCACCGCGCGCTCGGCCATGTGCGGCAGGTCGGCGAGCGCCGTCTCGCTCTTGACGACGTAGTCCACGGCTCCCGCGCGAATCGCCTCGACCGCGACGCGCTCGCTGCCGTGGCTCGTCATGATCACGACGGGCGGCATCGCGCGAACCGGCTCGCTGCGCAGCAGGTCGAGCCCCTCGCCGTCGGGCAGCAGCCAGTCGGCGATCACGAGGTCGGGCAGGTGCGTGCCGTGGAGCGCCTCGCGCGCCTCCCCCACGGTCTCCGCCACGGAGACGTCGAATGCCCCGCCCTGTCCTTCGAACGCGCGGCGAGCCAGCTCAGCGTGGCCCGGCTCGTCCTCGACGAGCAGCACGCGGAGAGGCTCCGTCGTCACGGCCCGCAACGACCGCCGTCCAGGATCGGGAAAGGGGATGTCTCAAAGCGAGACAAAAGAAGCCCGTGCTGCAGCCGCGTGAAGGTGCCAAGTCTCATGAGATCAGCGCCATTCTACCTCGGTCTCGTGAAGGGCCCGGACCTTCACCGCGTGGCATGTCCGGTGCAACAAGCGCATCCCGTGCCAACGGATGTCACTCTTCTCGACACCTTGCTGGATCCCGGACGCCTGTCCGTCGTCTTCCAGCCGATCTTCGAGGTGGGCTCGGGCCAGCTCTCCCTCCACGGCGTCGAGTGCTTGATCCGCGGCCCCAAGGGCACGAACGCCGAGCGACCCGCCGTTCTGTTCGAGTACGTGCGCCGCAAGCGAGCCGAGGCGGCGATCGACCGGGCGTGCATCGCTACGGCGCTCGCCGAGGCCGCCCAGTTCCCCGTCCCCGTGCGGCTCAACCTGAACGTACACGCCTCGACGCTGGGGCGCGACCTCAGCTTCCCGGCGTTCCTGCTCGACCGCGCGGCCGAGGCGGCGATCCCGCCGGGGATGCTGGTGGTCGAGATCGTCGAGCACGCGCCGCCGCTCGATGTGCCCGCGTTCCGCCGCGCGCTCGCGGAGCTGCGCGAGGCCGGGTTGACGATCGCGCTCGACGACGTCGGGCTCGGCCAGTCCAACTACAAGATGATCCTCGACGTGCGGCCCGACATCTACAAGCTCGACCGCTACCTCGTCGCCGGCGCGTGGAACGACCCCTACCGCCAGGTGATCCTCGACTCGCTCGCGCGCATGGTGCGGCGGCTCGAGGCGCGCGCGGTCGCCGAGGGTGTCGAGGACACGAGCGAGCTCGTCGCGGTCGAGGCGGCGGGGATCGACCTCGTGCAGGGCTTCCTGCTCGCGCGGCCGCAGCCGCGCGAGCAGCTCGTGGCCTCCGGCGTGCTCACCGGCCAGGTTCCGGTGGTCAGCGCCCCTTGACCGCGCCGCGGCTCCTGCTGCTCGACGACGACACGGCAATCGTGGCCGTGGTCAAGCGCTATTTCGAGAGCAAGGGCTTCCTGGTCGAGACCTGCGCGGACGCAGACGCCGCGCTGAGCGCCGTCGAGTCGGAGCGCCCCTTCGACGCCGTCGTGTGCGACCTGCACTTCACGCCGGCCTGCCTCGGCGAGGGCTTCGAGATCGTGGGCCGGGCGCGCGCCGCGCGTCCGCAGGCCGCCGTGCTGCTGTTCACCGCGGCGGGTGGCGAGGCCGTGCGGCTCGAGGCGCTCCGGCGCGGGGCCGACGACGTGGTGACGAAGCCGACGCCGCTCGCCGCCTTGCACGAGGCGACGCGGCGTGCGATGAACAAGCCGTGAGCCTGAGCGGGTCGGTCGAAGACCTTCCCCTGCTCGAGATCCTGCAGGTGGTGTCGTTCTGCCAGAAGACGGGCCACCTGACCGTGCGGGCCGAAGCGGGCGAGGCGGGTGTCGTGTTCGACTCCGGCCGCGTCGTCACCGGCTACGCGTGGGACGTCGAGCCGCTGCCGAAGGGCGCGCCTCCCGAGGGCGCCGAGCGCGAGCGCGTGCTGCGCGACCGGATCGCCGCGATCCTCGAGCGGCTGGTGCGGCTGCGCGACGGCGAGTTCGCCTTCAACCTGACGCAGCAGGTGCCGCTGACGCTGGCCGGGCGCGACCTCTCGGGCGAGCTGCTTCCGTACGGCATCAACCCCGAGGAGCTGGTGCTCGACCTCGCCAAGAAGCTCGACGAGGACCGCCGCGACGCCGCGGCCGCGCTCGACGCCTCCTTCGTCACGCCGCCCGATTCGGAGCTCCTGCTCGAGGAGCTCGCTCCGGAAGAGCCCGCCGAGCCCCTGCTCGAGACCCTCGAGGAGATGCTCGAGGAGCCGCCCGCGGAGACAGTCGAAGCGGCCCCGGAAGCTCCGCCCGCGATTCCCGCGGGCAGGACGTCTGTGCTGCTGGTGGACGACGAGCCGGAGGTGCGACGCGTCGTCGCGGAGCGCCTGGCCGCGGCGGGCTTCGCAGTCGTCGAGGCGGGAAGCGTCGGGGAGGCGCGCGCCCTGATGCGCCGCCTCGCTGCCGCAGGCCAGCCGCTCCTGCTCGTCGCGGACGTGGGCCTGCCCACGGAGGCCGGCTCCTCCTTCCGCGGCGGGCTCGACGTCGCGCGCTACGCCTCGGGCCTGCCCCAGCCGCCGCCGGTGCTGCTGATGTCGGAGGCGATCGACGAGCGGCTGCGCGCGCGCGCCAAGCGCGCGGGCGCCTCGCTGCTCGCCTGGAAGCCCGGGCTGTCGAAGCTCGACCCGCTCCAGTACGAGGCCGACCTGCGCGCCTTCGGCGACAAGCTGGTGCGCGACCTCGTGCCGCGGCTCGAGGGACGCCGCGACGCTCGCCAGGCCCGCCCGCGCGCGGCGCCGCTCGCGGCGGACGCCGGAGCCGCGGCGCGCGAGGCGCTCGTGAGCGCCGCCATGGCCGAGCTCGGCGCCACGCCCGACCCCGACATGGTGGCCTTCATCCTGCTGCGCACCGCGCGCGCGTTCTTCCCCCGCGTGGTGCTGCTGCTCGTGCGCGACGAGCGGCTGCGCGGCCTCGCGGGCTACGGCCCCGTCGCGAACGGCATGAGCCTGGACCTCGTCGCGCGCGACCTTTCGGTTCCGCTCGTGCCGCCCTCGCCCTTCAGCGAGGCGGTCGCGCTCGGACGCGTGTGGTACGGCCCGCTGCCGGACGCGGGGCCACTCCACGCCCTCGTCGAGCGGCTCGGCCGCTTCCAGGCCGCCGAGGCTGCCATCGTGCCGGTGCGCGCGCACCAGGAGACGCTCGCCGTCGTCTACGGCGACGCCCCGCAAGGCGGCCGGCTGCCCGACCTGGTGCCGCTCTACTTCTTTGCCGAGGCCGCCGGCCGCGCGCTCGACTCCGTCGTCTCGCTGCGCCGGGCCCAGACCCCGCTCGCCTGCTAAGATCGCCGCTCCCATGCTGAGCGTGCTGCGCGGCGCCCGGAGCCTCGTCTCCGTGCTGCTCGTCGGCCTGCTGTTCATGCTGATGAGCCTGCCGCTGCGCCTCGTCGTGGTCCCGGGCGCGTTCCTCTTCCCGAGCCTGCGCTTCCGGCTCGTGAGCGTGTTCATGAAGACGATCAGCACGGGGATCTGGTGGCTGCTCTGCCTCGGGGGAGCGCACGTCCGGCGCGTCGGCCGCGTGCCCACCCACGAGCACGAGCCCGTCCTCGTCGTCGCCAATCACCAGTCGCTCACCGACATCCTGCAGATCACGCTGATGGCGACGCCGCGCGTGCCCGCGTTCGTCACCCGCCGCCGCTACCATCGCTTCGTCCCGCTCGTCTCGCAGAGCATCCGACTGCTCGGGTCGCCCATCGTCGAGCCCCGGCGCGATCCCGAGGGCGCGCGCGGCGAGATCCGTCGCGGGGTGCAAACGACGCCACACGGCATCGCGATCTTCCCGGAAGGACACCGCAGCCGCGACGGCGAGATCCTGCCGTTCCACACCGCCGGCACCCGGGCGATCCTGGCCGAGCGTTCGATGCCCGTCTACCTCGTGTTGAACGACGGCGCCTGGCGAGTCGGGCGCCTCAGCGACCTGCTCTTCCGCGTCCACTGGATCGACGCGTACTCCGAGGTACTCGGGCCTTTCATTCCACCCGATGACCCCGCCGAGCGGACCGCCTTCGTGCGCGGGCTGCGCGAGAGGCTCGTCGAAGCCCTCGGGCGCCACCGCGCGGGATCCGCCGCCGCCTGATCCGCCGGCTCCGTCCAAAGCGCGGACAATGCTACACTTGCCGCGGCGCACAGCGGCGGAGGTAGGGATGGCGCGACGAGTGGCGATCGCGAGCCAGAAAGGTGGCGTCGGCAAGACGACCGTCGCGCTGAACCTGGCCGTCGCGTTCGCCGAGCGCGGCCGCCGCACGCTGCTCGTCGACCTGGATCCGCAGGGCGCGGTCGGCCTCTCGCTCGCCAAAGGCGACACGGAGCTGGCCGGCCTCGCCGAGCTGCTCTCGGGCGTGGTGAGCCCCGCGGAGGCGGTCGTGGCCACCCGCCTCGCCGGCCTCAGCCTGCTGCCGCGCGGCCGGCTCGACGCGACCGACGTCGATTCGTTCGAGGCCGCCGTGGCCGAGCCCGGTGCGCTCGACGAGGCGCTCGCCGCGAGCGAGAAGAGCTTTGACGTGGTGATGCTGGACACGCCGTCGGGGCTCGGCCGCGTCACGACCGCCGCGTTCGCGGCGGCCAACTTCGCGATCATCGCGTTCCAGACCGAGCCGCTCGCGCTTCGCTCGCTGGGGCAGGTGCTCGCGGTGATCGAGCACGTGCAGGCGACGCGCAACCCGCGGCTGCGCCTGGTCGGGATCCTGCCGACCCTCGTCGAGCGCGACCGCGCCGGCAGCCACGGCGTGCTGAGCGAGATCTGGAACGGCTTCCCGGACTCGCTCGAGACCGTGGTTCCGCGCAGCGAGAGCTTCGCCCGCGCGAGCGCGCTCGGAATCCCGGTCGGCTTCCTCGCCGGCGACGCCGGAGGACCGGAGGCGCGGCGATTCGACCTCTTGGCCGACGAGATCGAGGGGCGCATGCGCCGCCTCGACGGCACGGAGAAGGTGCATGAAGCTCAGCCCGCCCGCCAGCTCCTCTGACCTCGAGATCGCGCGCGAGGTCGCCCGCCGGCTGAACCAGCACCGCCGGCGCGACGACCGCCCCCGCGGCTCGGCGCCGCCCGCGCTCGGCGAGCCCGCCGCGGCCGCATCGCCGAGGCGCCTCAGCCCTCCGCCGCTGCCGCCGCGAGAGGCGGCGCCCCGCGCCGAGGTCGAGCTCGCGCCCGCTGCGCGGGTGGAGGAGAGCGCGATCCGGCCGGAGCCGGCGAGCCGGCCCGGGCCGTCGCGCCAGGCCCCCCCGCGCGACGAGCCTCCGCCTCCGCCGTCCGAGCCGAGCGCCGGGTTCGAGCAGTCCTTCGAGCTTCCGCAGACCGAGGCGAGCGTGCCCGACGTCGACACCTGGAACCCGTCCGACCTGTCTCCCGAAGACGACGTCGAGATCGAGACCGACCTCGACATGAACGAGCCCGAGGAGGAGCCGCTCGAGGCGCTCGCGGACGCGTCGCCGTTCGCGGCTCCGCCATCGGCGGACGCGGTGCTCGAGGACGACGGCCTCTCGCCCGAGCAACTCGTCGGCGCGGGTCCCGAGGCGTCGCCGCTCGACGAGCTCGCCGGCTCCGAGGCGTCGCCGTTCGACGACGCCGTCGTGGACGACGCCGCGGCCGAGGAGCCCGCGGAGCCATCCTGGGACGAAGTCGTCGAGAGTTGCCGCATCGTGGCGCAGGCGACGGGCGCGATGCTGATCGACCCGGCCGGGCAGGTTTTCGCCGCGCGCGGAAACTGGCCGACCCCGCCTGGCCCCGAGGCGATTGCCACCAGGCTCGTCGCCAAGATGGAAGCCGAGCTCAAGAACGCGCCCATGCGCTCGATTTCGGCCCCGTTCATGGGCATGCACCTCACGGCTTGGCGCGTTTCGCTGCACGAGGGGCTCGTGACCGTCGCGTTCATCGGCCACGTTGCAGTCCGGCCCGACGTGCGCTCCGCCATCGACGGCGAGATCCACCGCGGCACCGGCGCCTGACGGCGCCGGCGCTCAGCCGTCGAGGCGGACCGGCCGGCCCTCGCGCGCCGAGCGCAGGAACGCGAGGAGCGCCGCGACGTTGGCGCGGCTGTCGGCGAGGCTCAAGAGCGGCGGTCGCCCGGTGCGCACGGCGGCGCACACGTCTTCGATCTCGAGCAGGTAGCGGTCCTCGCCGGGCACGGCGATCTCCTCGGTCCGGCCGTCGCGGCTCAGCAGCAGCGGGTGGTCCTGCTCGGGGCGCCAGGGATGGTGGACGCGGATCGAGCCCTTCGTCCCCGCGAGCTCCATCTCGGCGCGCATCGGCGAGCGGAAGCCGGCGTCGAACTGGAACAGCACGTCTCCCGGGAACACCGCCTGGCCCGCGAAGGTCTCGTCGATGCCCGTCGCGCCGAGCACCTGCGAGCCGAAGACCCCGAGCGGCTCGGCGCCGACCAGGAAGCGCGCGAAGCTCACCGGGTAGCAGCCGATGTCCCAGAGGCAGCCGCCTCCCCACTCCGGCCGCAGCCGCACGTCGTTCGGCCGCGTCAGCTCGAAGGTGAAGGCGCCGCGCAGGTAGCGTAGCGCGCCGATCGCGCCCTCGTCGAGGAGCTGCTTCACCCGCAGCGTCTGCGGGTGATGGCGGTACATGAAGCCCTCGGCGAGCACCACCCCGGCCTCGCGGCACGCCGCGGCCATGGCGTCCACGTCCTCGAGCGTGAGCGCGAGCGGCTTCTCGCAAAGCACGTGCTTGCCCGAGCGCGCGGCCTTGATCGTCCACTCGGCGTGGAGGTGGTTCGGCAGCGGGATGTAGACGGCGTCGACCTCCGGGTCCGCCAGGAGCGCCTCGTACGACCCGTGGGCGCGGCCGATCTGCCACTCGCGCGCGTACGCCTCGCCGCGCGCGAGCTCGCGGCTCGCCACCGCCACCAGCCGGTTGTTCGGCGAGGTCTGGAGCGGCGGGATCAGCATCCGGTTGATGCGGGCAGTGCCGAGGATGCCCCAGCGAAGGGGTGCGTCGGAGGCGGTCATCGCCCCGCAGTCTATCGCGCCCGGAACGACTCCAGGATCTCGTGGCGGGAAGGCGCCAGCGGGCGGGCCTGGTCCTGGCGCGCCTTCGCCTCCGCCTCGTAGGTCGGCGGCGGGGCGGGGTTGCGGTAGAGGACGCCCGTGTAGAGCTTCGTGCCGTAGTCGGCCGCCAGCGCCATCGCCTTCAGGCGGTCGCTCGGGTCGTGGCCGAGGCCCGCGAGCGGCTGCATCGTGGCCTTGTGCGCCTTGAGCGACTGCTGCTCCTGGCCGTAGGTGACGCACGGCGACTGCACGTTGACGAAGGCGAAGCCCGGGAAGCGGATCGCCTCCTCGATCACCGCGGCGAGCGCCGCCATGTCGGCCGGCGTCCCCTGCGCGACGAAGCTCGCCCCGTAGCCGAGCAGGTAGAGCAGCGGGTTCACGGGATCCTCGAGGCTGCCCCAGGTCGACGACGCGGTCTTGAGCCCGCGCGGCGAGGTGGGCGACAGCTGCCCCTTGGTGAGCCCGTAGATCTGGTTGTCCATCACGATGTAGGTCAGATCGACGTTGCGGCGCACGGCGTGCGCGACGTGGCCGCCGCCGATCGAGAAGCCGTCGCCGTCGCCGCCGGCCACCAGCACGAGCAGCTCCGGGTTCGCGAGCTTGATGCCCTGCGCGATCGGCAGCGCCCGTCCGTGCACGCTGTTGAAGCCGTACGCGGTCGTGTAGCCCGGGATGCGGCTCGAGCAGCCGATGCCCGAGACGAAGGCGATCTCGTGCGGCGGCCGGCCGACGGCGGCGAGCGCACGGTAGATCGCCTGCACCACGCCGTAGTCGCCGCAGGCCGGGCACCAGATCGGTTGCAGCTCGCTCTTGTAGTCCTTCGCCTGGTAACGCTCGATCGTCGCGACGCTCGCCATCTCGTTCCTCTCCTAGCCGGCCGGCTCGAGCTCGGCCACGCGCCGTCCCTGCAGCGCCAGCACCTGCTCGCGCAGGCGCTCGACGATCGCGGCGGGCAGGATCGGCAGCGAGCCGCTCCGCGCGAGCGACTCGAGGCCGCGCGGCAGGTCCACGAACATCCGTAGCACCCGGTAGAGCTGGCCCTGGTGTGACTGCTCGACGACGAGGCCGCCGACGACGCCCTTCAGGAAGTCGGCGTAGACCTCCTCGGCCACGGGGTAGAGCAGCCTCGGCACCAGCAGCTTGGCGTCGATCCCTTCCCGGCGACCGAGCCTCACCGCCTCGCGCGCCACGCCGGCGACGCTCCCCCACGCGACCACGGCGAGGGCCGCCCGCGGATCGCCCTCGACGAGGAACAGATCGCGCCGCTGCTTGAGCGGGTCCAGCTTGCGCAGGCGCTTCTCGTTCATCCGCGCGTGGACCTCGCCGCTCGCGGTCGGGGCGCCGCGCTCGTTGTGCTCGATGCCGGAGGCCAGGTAGTTGCCTCCCGGCATGCCGGGGTGGCTGATCGGGCTGATGCCGGACTCCGTCGCCTGGAAGCGCGCGTAGCCGTCGAGCTCCGCGGCGGTGGGCCGCCGGCGCTCGACCACCTTGACCGAGCGCGTGTCGATCGGCTCGACGGTCTCCTTGCGCTGCGCGATCTCCTGGTCGGAGAGCAGGATCACCGGCGTCTGGTACTGCTCGGCCATGTTGAACGCCTCGACCGTGATCCCGAAGGTGTCGGCCACCGAGATCGGCGCCAGCACCGGCCGCAGCACGTCGCCGTGCGCCGAGAAGCAGGCCTGCAGCAGGTCGGACTGCTCGCTCTTGGTGGGAAGCCCCGTCGACGGTCCGCCGCGCTGGACGTTCACGCACACGAGCGGCAGCTCGGCGATCGTGGCGAGGCCCAGCATCTCGGTCTTGAGCGACATGCCCGGCCCGGAGGTCGCCGTCATCGCCTTCTTGCCGGCGAACGAGGCTCCCACGACGGCGCCGATCCCCGCGATCTCGTCCTCGGCCTGCAGCATCGTTCCGCCGTGCTTCCAGACCTCGCGCGCGAAGAACTGCATGATCTCCGACGACGGCGTGATCGGGTAGCCGCCGAAGAACGTGCAGCCGGCGAAGAGCGCGGCCGCCGCGCACATCTCGTTGCCGTCCAGGACCAGCTTCGCGCCGTCGACCGCAGGCGCCGCCGCCAGGACGCGCGACTCGCGCAGCGGATGCTCGGCCGCGTGGCGGCGGCCGGCCTCGAAGGCGGCCTCGTTGCCCTGCAGCACCTCTGCGCTCTTCTTGGCGAAGCGCTTGCGGATGCCGGCGAGGAACGCCTCGGGCCGCAGCCCGAGCCACCCCGCGACGAGGCCGAGCACTACCGAGTTCTTGGCGCGGTCGGTGCCCGCGTTCACCTTGGCGAGCTCGGCGATCGGGACGGCGACCGCCTCGCGCGGCACGACGCCCTTGAGCGGCAGGTGGCCGGAGGGCAGGCCGCTCGCCGCCTCGTAGACCACCGTGGTGCGGCCGTCGACCGCGAGCTCCGAGCCGAACTTCAGGAAGTCGTCCCAGTTGAGTGCCACCGCCACGTCGAGGGCACCGCCGGCGCTCAGCACCGGCTCGGTCGAGATGCGAACGCGGCAGGACGACTCGCCGCCTCGGATCTGCGGGCCGAAGCTCTTGGTGAGGAGCGCGTGGTACCCGTCGAGCGCCGCTGCGGTCATCATGGCCTCGCCGGCGGAGACGACGCCGTCGCCGCCCGCTCCGGCCATGCCGATCACCAGGTCGCTTTGCATTCACCACGCTCCTTCACGGACGTACTGACGGTGGGACAGAGCAACGGAGATGCCATCGCGGGCGCCGGCTCGCCCGCCGGCCCCAGCGTGGACGGCGTGAGCTATCTGCCTCAGTCGGTATCGGTTGTGGTGCTCTGTCGGGCTGGTTCCCATCGCGGCTCGGGTCGTCGGCCCGCAGAGTCTTCGCGAGCGAGGCCGCTCACCGGCGGCTTTTTGCGCGATGCGTCGGTTTTGCGCTCCACGGGTCCTCGGGCCAGGGGTGTCGCGGATAGCGGCCGCGGAGCTCCTTGCGGACCTCGGGGTAGGTGCGCTCCCAGAAGCCGCGCAGGTCGCGCGTCGTCTGGACTGGCCGCGCGTTCGGTGCCAGGAGCTCGAACACGACCGGCTCGCGCCGCGGACCGATCCGCGGCGTCTCGGCGAGGCCGAAGAGCTCCTGCAGCTTGACGGCCGAGAACACCGTGCCGTCCTCCCGGTAGTCGAGCGACGCCGTGCGGCCGCTCGGCAGAAGGACGCGCTCGGGCGCGAGGCGGTCGAGCGCCGAGCGCGTGCCGGCGTCGAGCCAGCGGTCGGGGTCGTCGAGGGACGGAAGGCTCGTCAGCCCCCGGCAGGCCGCCAGCAGCAGCGGGCGGAGGTCGGCCTCGAGTCCGGCGAAGCGCAGCCGCCGCCGCAGCCTCTCGGCGGGCTCTCCGAGCCCGCGGCGCTCGAGGGCCTCGGACAAGAGCCGCGCGGCGATCTCCGGGTCGGGCGGGACGCTGCGCTCCGCCAGCACCAGGCGGTCGTACGTGTCCCGCCTCGCGGCGCGTACCGCGCCCGCCTCGTCGTCGAAACGGTGGACGCTGTCGCTCGCGACGCCCGCGAGCCACGCACGCTCGACGCGGCTCGCCGTGCGGACGAGCGGCTCGCCCCCGGCGCCCGCGACGCCGCTCGTCACCTCGAGCGCCAGCAGCAGCTCGCCGTCGCGCACGCCGCTCTCTCGGCCCAGGAGCGCGCCCGTCCCCGAGCTCAGCACGAGCTGCCTCGAGCCGGGCTCGCGTCGCCTCGCCACACGGTCGGGGAACCCCGCGAGGAGCGCCCGCAGCAGCCGCTCGTCGGCGCTTTCGCCTTCGACCGCGTGGACGGAGCTCGGGCTCACGGCCTGCTCGAGCTCGCGCGCCGCGGCGCGCACGCCTTCGGGCGCGTCGCGCAGGCGGTCGGCGGCCGAGAGCACGTCCGAGTCGGTCGTGGGCGGGTCTTCGACACGGGGACGCCAGCCCTCGGCGAGCACGGCGCAGGCCGATGCGGCGCGCGCGCCCCCGCCGGCCGAGAGCAGCACGCGCGCGAGGCGCGGGTGGACGGGCAGCCGCTGCATCGCCGCGCCGTCGGGCAGGATCCGTCCTCCGGCGCTCGCGCCGAGCCTCTCGAGCAGCGCCAGGGCACTGCCCAGGCTCTCGGCCGGAGGCGGCTCGAACCAGCCGAAGGCGCGCGGGTCCGCCCCCCAGGCGAGCACGTCGAGCGCCGGCCGCGCGAGGTCGACGCGCTCGATCTCCGGCTCGCGGCTCGGCCGCAGCCGGTCGCGCTCGTCCCACAGCCGCACCACGCGGCCGGGGCCGCTGCGCCCGGCGCGTCCCTTCCTCTGCTCGGCCGAGTCCGCCGGAATGCGCTCGAGCTCGAGCCGGTCGAGCCCGCGCGTGGCGTCGTAGCGCAGCACCTTGTGCTGGCCGGTGTCGATCACGTCGGTCACGCCTTCCACGGTGAGCGACGTCTCGGCGACGTTCGTGGCCAGGATCACCTTGCGCTCGGAGCCGGGCGCGAGCGCCTCGTCCTGCGCCTCGGACGGGAGCGAGCCGTGGAGCGGCAGCACGCGCGCCCCCGGCAGTGTGCCGAGCTCGGACTGCGCGCGGCGGATCTCCGGCGCGCCCGCGAGGAAGCACAGCACGTGGCCGCCGGGCCGCGCGACCACGGCGCGCACGGCTTCGGCGAGCGACGCGCGCGGCGCGTAGCGCACCTCGACCGGATGCGCGCGCGCCGCGGCCTCGAGCACCGGGCAGCCGCCCAGATAGCGTGCGACGGGAGCGGCGTCGAGCGTCGCCGACATCACGAGCAGGCGCAGCTCGGGGCGCGCGCGCCACGCCTCGCGCGCGAAGGCGAGTGCCAAGTCCGCGTGGAGGCTGCGCTCGTGGAACTCGTCGAGCACGATCGTGCGGAAGCCGGCGAGCAGCGGATCCGACTGCAGCCGCCGCGTCAGCACACCCTCGGTCGCGACCAGGAGCCGCGTCTCCTTCGAGAAGCGCTTCTCGAAGCGCACCTGGTAGCCCACCTCCTCGCCGAGTGTCCAGCCGTTCTCGGAGGCGATGCGCCGGGCGATCGAGCGCGCCGCCACCCGCCGCGGCTGAAGCAGGAACACCGGCCCGTCGCGCGTCAGGAAAGGCGCGACGCGCGTCGTCTTTCCCGAGCCGGGCGGCGCCGTGAGCACCGCGGCGCGCGCGTCGCGGAGCGCTGCCTGCACGCGTGCGAGGTGCGGGTCGATGGGCAGCGGCGCGGGCATCGGCATAGACTCTAGGCCCTTCGGGAGGCGGAGTGGCAATCGACCGGCGACTCGAGGCCGTGCTCTCCGGCGTCTGCGTCGCGGCCGCCTTTCTCTACCTCTCGGGGGTCGGGGCCGGGCCCGCGCGCCTCGCTCTCAAGCCGGTGCCGGCGCTCGCGCTCGCGGCCTGGGTCTTCGTCAGGCGGCGCGACGCGCCGGGACGGATCGCGACCGCGGGCCTGCTGCTCTCGGCGCTCGGCGACGTCCTGCTCGAGACCGACCGCTTCCTGCCCGGGCTCGTCGCCTTTCTGGCCGCGCACATCGCCTACGCGCTGGCGTTCGTGCTCGACGAGCCGCGGCTGCGGCCGCTGCGGCTCGTTCCCTTCGCGCTCTGGAGCGCAGGCGCCTACGGCCTGCTGCGGCCCCGGCTCGGACCGATGGCGCTCGCCGTCGGCGTCTACGTGTGCGTGATTACGCTCATGATGTGGCGCGCCGCCGCGCGTGTCGGCAGCGCGCGGACGCATCCGGGCGCGGCGCGCGCCGGCGCGCTCGGCGCCGTGGCCTTCGGCGCGAGCGACACGCTCATCGCCTGCGACCGCTTCCTGGAGCCGATGCCGGGCGCGCGCATCCCGATCCTCCTCCTCTACTGGCTCGGCCAGCTCGGGATCGCCGCCTCGCTGGCCTTCGGCCGGCGCCGTCCTGCGGGATGAGCGCCGGCTGCGCTGCGATCTCACGGACGTCTCAGCGGGCGCTCATGGGGTGGAGCGGCTCGCGGCCTTAGCCTCCTGTCAGATCCGAAGGAGGACGAACATGAGGCTTTCTCCGGCGTCCGGCATCCGCGCGGCTCTCGCCCTGGGCGTCCTCGCGGCGACACCCGCGACGCTCCGCGCGGGTGCGATCCCGATCACGACGAGCTCCGACGAGGCGCGGCAGCTGTACCTCAAGGGGCGCGACCTCGTGGAGAGGCTGCGCGCCACCGACGCGCGGCCGCTCTTCGAGCAGGCGGCCGCGAAGGACCCGGGCTTCGCGCTCGCGCAGGTCGGTCTCGCGAACTCCGCCGGAACCGCGAAGCAGTTCTTCGACGCCGTCGCGCGCGCGGTGGCGCTCGCGGACAAGGCCTCGGAGCCCGAGAAGCTCGTGGTGTGCGCGCTCGACGCGGGCGCCAAGGGCGAGCCCGCCCGTCAGAAGGAGTGCCTGACGAAGCTGACGGCCGCCTGCCCCGACGACGCGCGCGCACACAACCTGGTGGGCGCCTTCCACTTCGGCCGCCAGGACTACGACGCGGCGATCGCCGCCTACGAGAAGGCGACGTCGATCGACCCGTCCTTCTCGCAGCCCTACAACCAGATGGGCTACGCCTACCGCTTCCTCGGCCGCTACGACAAGGCGGAGCAGGCCTTCAAGAAGTACATCGAGCTCATCCCGAACGACCCCAACCCCTACGACTCCTACGCCGAGTTCCTGATGAAGACCGGCCGCTTCGAGGAGTCGATCAAGAGCTACGAGAAGGCGCTGTCCGTCGACCCGAACTTCGTCGCGTCCTACGTGGGGATCGGCAACGACCGCGTCTTCATGGGCCAGCCGGCCGAGGCGCGCAAGACCTACGCCAGGCTGCTCGCGGTCGCGCGCAACGAAGGCGAGAAGCTGCAGGCGCACTTCTGGACGGCGATGTCCTACGTGCACGAGGGTGCCACGGACGCCGCAGTCGCCGAGATCGACAAGATGGCGGCGATCGACAAGGCCGGGAGCGACCAGGTCGCGCTGGCCGGGACGTACGCGCAGGCGGGCAACATCCTGCTCGAGGCGGGGCGCGTGGACGCGGCCGCCTCGCGCTTCAAGGACCGCGACGCGACGATCGCCAGGGCCGACGTGGCGGCGCAGGTGAAGGACGCCGCCAGGCGGCAGGCGCTCTTCGACGACGCGCGCGTCGCTCTCGGCCGCAACGACCTCGCGGCGGCGAAGGCGAAGGCCGCCGCCTATGCGACGGCGGTCGGCGCGATCAAGATCCCGTTCGAGCTGCGGCAGAGCCGCGAGCTGGCGGGCCGGATCGCGCTCGCCGAGAAGGACTACAAGACCGCCGCGGCCGCGTTCCGCGAGGCGAACCAGCAGGACCCCCGCGTGCTCTATCTACAGGCCCTCGCCGACCAGGGCGCCGGCAACCCGACGGCCGCGAAACAGGCGAGCGCCCAGGCCGCCGACTGGAACGCCCTCTCGCCTACGTACGGCTACGTGCGCGGCAAGGCCCGGGCGATGCAGAAGACGGCGGACCAGGACTGAGCCGCCGACGTACGTGCTCGAGCGACTCTCTCAGCGGACGTCGACGGAGGCGTCGAGCTCCTGGCGCAGGGCACTCGCGCGGGCGCTCTCACCGAGCTGCTCGTAGCAGAGGACGAGGTTGAGGATGCGCTGCCGTGTGTCGTGGTGCGCCGGCCCCAGCTTCCGGCGTGAACCCTCGACCACCTCGCGGAAGAGCGGCTCGGCACGGTCGTACCGCTTCCGAGCCTGGTAGAGCAGGGCCAGGTTGTTCTTGGTCGTCAGCGTGTCGGGATGGTCGGCTCCGAGCTTGGCCGTCCGAGCGAGCACCACCTCCTGGAAGAGCGCCTCGGCCTCTGCGTAGCGCGCCTCCTCCTTGTAGACCCAGGCCAGGCCGTTCTTGCTGACGAGCGTGTCGGGGTGGTCGGCCCCGAGCTTCAGCGTCCGGGCTCGCACGACCTCCTCGTAGAGCGGCTCCGCCTTGTCGTACCGCCCCTCGTCCCGGTAGAGCGCCGCGAGGTTGTTTCGGGCGCGGAGTGTCTCGGGATGGTCGCCCCCGAGCGTCGCGGCATCGGCCTGGATCACCTGCAGGTAGAGCGGCTCGGCCTGGTCGTACTTCTTCTGGGCCCGGTACTGCTGGGCCAGGTCGTTCTTGCTCGTGAGGGTGTCGGGATGGTTGGCGCCCAGCCGCGCCGTCTGGCCTCTCACCACGTCCAGCGAGAGGCGCTCGGCCTGGTCGTACTTCGCCTGAGCGCCATACAGGTAAGCGAGGCTGCTCTTGCTTCGCAGGGTCTCGGTGTCGTCGGGACCGAGGTTGGCGTCGAACAGCTCCACCGACCGTTCGAGCTGCCGCTCCGCCTCCGGATAGTTGCCGAGCGCGCGATAAGCCTTGCCCACCGTCAGTCGGATCGCCGCCTCCGTGAGCGGCTGCTCCTTGAACTTGCCCTCGATCGTGCGGGCGGCGCGGTCCAGGAGCGTGCGTACTCTCACATCGGGGTCGCGCCCGCCGCCCTCGGCCGTCTGGTTCGCGAGGTCCGCCTGGCCGAGCAGGTCGTTCTGCAGGAACTCGCTGACCGCGGCGGCGTTCCTCTCCGCCCGCAACGCGCGCACCGCCTGCCAGCTGCTGACCGCCGCCCCCGCCACCAGCAGCACCACGCCGGCCGCGGCGGAGAGCGCGCCGACACGGTGCCGGCGCAGGAACTTCGCGACGCGGTAGCGCGTGGTGGGCGGTGCGGCCTCGACGGGCTGATCGTGGAGATAGCGCTCGACGTCTCTCGCCAGCGCGCTCGCCGCCTCGTAGCGTCGCGTCCGGTCCTTCTCGAGGGCCTTCATCACGATCCAGTCCAGCTCGCCCCTCACTTCCCGGGTGAGCCGTGACGGATCCGCATGCCGCTGCGCCGCCAGCTCGGGCAGCGACTCGCCCGACTGCGTCAGACGCGCGCTGGGCTTCGGCGGGTCTTCCTCGCGGATCAGACGAAGAGTCTCCGAGAGCGGCGCGCTGCGCAGCCGCTGCCCGTCGAAGGGCGTGCTTCCGGTGAGCAGCACGTAGAGCAGCGCGCCCAGCGCGTAGACGTCGGCCCGCGTGTCGATGTCCAGGGTGCTGAGCTCCGTCTGCTCGGGACTCATGAACTCGAGCGTCCCCACGAGGGCGCCCAGCTCCGTGTACATCGGGCGATCGGTCAGCCGCTGGTGCAGCGCCTTGGCCACACCGAAGTCGATGACCTTCGGTACCGCCTCGCCGTCCTGCGTCGAGACCAGCACGTTGGCCGGCTTGATGTCGCGATGGATGATTCCCTTCTGGTGCGCGTGCTGGATCGCGTGGCAGACCGCCTCGAACAGCTTCAGCCGGTCGCGGACGCAAGCCCTCCGCTCGTCGCAGTACGTCGTGATGGGGACTCCCTGGACCAGCTCCATCACGAAGTACGGCAGCCCGGCCTCGGAGCTGCCCGCGTCCAGGACCGTGGCGATGTTCCTGTGGTCCATGAGCGCCAGGGCCTGACGCTCCGCCTCGAAGCGTTGGAGGACGAGCTCCGAGTCCATGCCCGCCTTGATCACCTTGAGGGCCACGCGGCGTCTCACGGGCTCGGTCTGCTCCGCCACCCAGACCGTGCCCATGCCGCCCTCGCCGAGCTTCTCGAGCAGCTTGTAGGGTCCGATGCGGACCTCGGGCGCCGATGCGACGTCGTCGTCGGGGACCAGCGACTCGAGGCCCGAAACCCAGGTATTCGATTCCGGTGACTTGGGCGCTCCCGTCATCGCGCCTCCCCGACCGTCAGTCTATCGGGGAAAGGCCCGTCGAGGCCTGGGGGACGTCGGCATGACGGCCGTCGCCCAGCCGGCTATCGCTTCAGCACGTCCTCGAAGAACGCGAGCGCGCGCGGATCCTGGCTCTGGCCGAGCCAGAACATCGCCTGCTTGCGCACCTCGTAGCTGCGGTGCGTCCCGGCGACCTTGATGAGCAGCGGTACGCCCTCGTCCCTGGGCAGCTGGCTGAGCGCGAAGACGGCCTTCTTCTTCACCTCGACCTCGGGGTCGTCGTCGAGCGCGGCCTGGATCGCCGCGGGCGCCCGGCGGGCCGCGCTCTGCGCGAGCCAGAAGAGCGCCTGGCCGCGCACGTGCGCGTCGGGGTCGCGGCGGGCCACGTCGATGATGGTGTCGACCGCCTTGGGCTCGCGGCTCTGCGACAGGGCGAAGATCGCGTGCTCGCGGAAGCGACGGTCGGCGTCGTCCTTGACCAGCCGGCGCAGCACCTCGTAGCCGCGTGCGCCGCGCGTGTTGCCCATCCAGAAGGCGGCCTGCTTGCGCAGCTCGAGCGGCTGCTCGGGAGCCACGAACCGCTCGAGGGCCGCGTCGGCGCTCGGGTCCGCGTGGGCGGCGATCGCCGCCACCGCGCCGTCGTCGAGCCGCTTGCTGCTGTGCGCGTCGTCGCGCGGCTGGCCGACGAACGTCGCGAGCAGCGCGACGCTTTCGGCCGCCCGGACGTCCTCGACCCACACGAGCGGCAGGCCGCCCGCGTCGACCGGGCAGTCCTCCGAGAACATGCGGATCTTCCCGACGCGGCCGCCCTCCGCGCGCAGCAGAACGCGCACGCGGTCGCTGCCCTCGAGCGTCACGGGCTCGTCGCTCCTGCCTGTGACCGCGAACCTGCGCTCGCCCTCGAGGCTGCAGCCGCGACAGCTGGCTCCGCTTCCCTCGTCCCCCGACCAGCAGCAGGACGAGGTGCGCTCCGTCGCGGGAACGGCCCAGCCGAGCCAGGCCGGCCCGCTCCGGGCCGCAAGCTCGGCCTTCACGACCGGCGCCAGCCCCGAGGCCGCGGAGCGCGTCTCCACTCGCGCGTTCGTGATGCGCGGCGGCGGAGCGGCCGCGAGCGTCGTCGCGAGGCCGGTGAGCGCGAGCGGAAGCAACGGTCGCATGGAGGCCTCCCTACTTGTTCAGGATCTCGAGCAGGAACTTCGTCGCCTCGTCCGAGTGCATGTTCACGAGGTGCGCGACGGCCCGCTTCTTGAGCTCCGGGTCCTTCTCGGTCCGCGCGATCTCGACGAGCGCGTGCGCGTCGTTCGAGACGAAGAGCGCCGAGATGGCCGCCTCGCGCATGCGCGCGTCGCTCGACGACTTGTAGAGCTCGACGATGGCGGCCCCCTTGGTCGGCCCGCCGAAGGGCCCGAGCAGCTTCATCGCCGCGATGCGCATCTCCGGGTCCTTGTCGCTGCGCGCCACCTCCAGCAGCCGGTCGGAGTCGCCCGAGACACCCAGCGACTGCAGCGCGGCCTGCTTCGACTCGGCATCCGTCGCGGACTGGTACATCCCCCAGAGCTCGGGGCGGGCGCCCATCGCTCCCAACATCTGGACCGCCTGGCGCCGCACCGACGGATCCTTCTCGCCGCGCGCGGCCGCGAGGATCCGGTCCTTCTCGCCCGCCACCATGAACGCCTGCAGCACCGCCCGCTTCACCGAGGCGTCCGACCACGCGGCGTAGATCTCGTCCAGCACCTTGCGGCTCTCGTGGTTGCCGTCCACCCCGAGCGCCTGGATCGCGCGGCGCTGCAGGTCCGGCTGCGACTCGCCGCGCGCGATGCGCGTCACGATCTCGCGCGCCTTCGGCGAGCTGCTCTGGCACAGCACGAAGAGCGCGCGCTCCTGCAGCTTGCGCGAGGAGCTGGCCTGCAGGAACTTCTCGAGCAGCGGGATCGCCTGCTCGGCCTTCTCGGGATCGCTGTTCATGAGCCCGTTCAAGGCCATCAGCTTGATGTCGTCGTCCTGGACGTTCTCGGGACGCGTCGGCTGGCCGGCGCGCTGGCGGATCTCCAGCTCGAGCGCACCCGCCTCCTTGAGCCAGCGGCTCTGCGGGTAGCCGCGGCGCAGCTCCTCGAGCGTCGCGAGCGCCTCGGCGCTCTGGCCCTGCTTTCCTTTCGCGTAGGCCGACCAGTAGAGCGCCGCGTCGGCGCGCCGGCCCTTCATCTCGGCCACCTCGTGGAAGCGGGCGACCGCGCGGTCCCAGGCGCCCTCGTCGAGCGCCGCCGTGCCCTCGTCGTAGCGCTCGTCCTCGCGGGCCTTGCGCTCGTCGTCGCGCTCGCGGCGCTCGTCCTCGCGGGCTTTCTGTTCGTCCTCGGTCTCGAAGCTGCCGACGCCCGGGGCGTCGGGAGGCAGGACGAGGGCATAGCTCGACCCGGGGCTCTGCACGAGAGCGGCGAGGGCGAGCACGCTGGCGAATGACATGATGTTTCCCTTTCTAGGAGGTCGTCACGGGCCGCGGCAGGCGCTCCGTCTCCCGCTCGCGGACCTGGGTGCCGACGACACGAACCTTGAACAAGAGCCCACTCGACTCGATGCGCTGCTGCAGCTTCACGAGGTCCGCCGGCTGAAGCGCGGCCGGCCCGGCCGCGACCTCGACCAGCACGCGCTCGAGCTCCTCGAGCACGGCCACGAGCGCCGGGTCGCCGGTGCGGACGGCGGACGCGCGATAGAGACGGCCCGACGCCACGAGCTCGTCCGCGACCGCGCGCTGCGCGGACACGTCGAGCACCTCGCCGGCGGGCGCGTTCGCGAGCTCGACGAGCACCAGCTGCGAGCGCTCGAGGTGCTCGCCCACGGCGACCAGGAGCACGCGCTCCCGAACCTCGGCCGCGACCGGCTGCGGCTCCGCCGGGAAGCGCCGGCCGAGCAGGAACGCGAGCACGAGCGCGGCGGCGAGCGCCGCAAAGGCGGCCACCTGCGGCCAGACCCGTCGCCGGAAAGGCACGACCTTCGGCGATTCGACGGGCGGCCCCGAGAGGCCGAGCTGCGGTCGGAGCTTCGCCCACACCTGGGCGCCGTACTCGTCCCCGCGCTCGGGCGCGTCGGGCGCCGTCGCGAGCGACAGCGTCTCGGCGAGAGCCCGCAGCCGCGCGGTGCACTCGGCGCAGCTCGCGAGGTGGGACTCGGCATCAGCACCCGCGTCCTCGCGATAGTGCAGCAACACCAGCTCGTCTTCGTTCAAGTGGGGGCTCACGTGACTCATGACACCGTTCCCGCCAGGGGGGCCAGCACCTGGCGGGCCTTTCTCACCGCGCGGCACACGCTCTGCTTGACCGCGGTCGTGTCGAGACCGAGCAGCTCTTCGATCTCCTTCACGGAGCGGCCCTCGAAGTGGCGCAGCACGAAGGCGGCGCGCTCGCGCGCGCTCATCGTCTCGAGCGCGGCGTCGAGGCTGCGGCGGACGTCGCCGCCGAGTGCTATGCGATCCGGTCCCGGCGCCGCGGCCGGCAGCTCGGGCGCGTTCTCCACGTCGAGGCTGTCGGTCGGGTTGTCGCGCCGCTTGCGCCGCCGCAGCACGTCGAAGGCGCAGTTCGAGGCGATCCGGTAGAGCCAGCTGCTCACCTGCGACCGCTCCTCGAAGCGGTCGAGGTTCCGATACGCCTTCAGGAAGGCGTCCTGAACCACGTCCTCGGCGTCGTGCTCGTTTCCAGTCATTCGATAGGCCAGCTTGAACAAGGCGCGGCTGTGGCGTTCGACCAGCAGGCGAAAGGCCTCGCTGTCGCCGGCTCTGGCCTGCGCCACCGCCGCCGCGTCGTCCATCCGTAGAGTCAGACGCCTGGAAACCGCATGGGTTGTGTCGTTTTCCGCTTTCGCGAACATTCTGCGCTCGCCGGCGCCGTTCCCGGATGGGATATGCTGCCCGCTCAGGGACCTGCGAGATGACGACGACCATCACGACGCTGGCCGCGGCCAGCCTGGAGTCCATCCGCTCGCGCTTCCCCGCCCTCGAACGGCAGCACAACGGGCTGCCGGTCGCCTACTTCGACGGCCCCGGCGGCACCCAGGTCCCACGCTCGGTCGCGGACGCGGTGAGCGGCTACCTGCTCCACCACAACGCCAACACGCACTGGGCGTATCCGACGAGCGCCGAGACCGACGCCCTGCTCGAGGCCGCGCGCGGCGCGCTCGCGGACTTCCTCGGCGGCAAGCCGTCCGAGATCGCCTTCGGCGCCAACATGACGACGCTCGCGCTGCATCTCGGCCGCGCGCTCGGCCGGGGCTGGGAGGCGGGCGACGAGATCGTGGTGACCGAGCTCGACCATCACGCGAACTCCGACACGTGGCGGCAGCTCGCTCGGGAGCGGGGCCTAGGCGTGAAGGCCGTCCCCTTCGGCCGCGAGACAGGACAGCTCGAGATGGCGGAGCTCCGCGCCGCGATCGGCCCGAGGACACGGCTCGTCGCGATCGGCGCTGCGTCGAACGCGCTCGGGACCGTCAACGACGTGCGGACGGCCGCCGACCTCGCCCACGCCGCGGGCGCGCTCGTATTCGTGGACGCCGTCCACTACGCGCCGCACGCGCTCGTGGACGTCGCGGCGCTCGGGGCCGACTTCCTGGCCTGCTCGGCCTACAAGTTCTACGGCCCGCACATAGGCGTGCTCTGGGGACGCCGGGCGCTCGTCGACGCGCTCGACCTGCCGCGGCTCGAGCCGGCGCCGAGCAGCTCGCCTGAGAACGTCGAGACCGGGACGCAGAACCACGAGGGCATCGTCGGCGCCGCGGCGGCGGTCGACTTCCTCGCCTCGCTCGCCTCCGGCCCCGACCGGCGCGCGCGGCTCCTGGCCGCCTTCGCGGCCCTCCACGCGCGCGGCCAGGAGCTCCTCGAGCGGCTCTGGAAGGGGCTCCGCCAGATCGACGGCGTCAGCGTCTACGGCCCTCCGCCCGGGGCCCCCCGGACGCCGACCGTATCGTTCACGGTCCGCGGCGTCCCGTCCGAGCAAGCGGCGCGGGCGCTCGCCGAGCGCGCGCTCTTCGTCTCGCACGGCGACTTCTACGCGGCGACGGTCGTGGCACGGCTCGGCCATGCACGCGACGGCATCGTGCGCGCGGGCTGCGCCTGCTACACGAGCGCGGACGAGGTCGACCGCCTGCTCGACGGCGTCCGGTCGCTCTCGTCGCGCTCGGCGCGCCCCTAGCATGAGAGCCGTGACTGCGGGCGCGGCCGCCTGGCTGAGCGCGGCAACCGCCGCGTTCCCCCAGGCGGCCGCGGCGCCGCAGGAGATGCACCACCGGCACGACGACCCGGCGGCGTACATCGCCTCGCTCGAAGACCCGAAGCGCGACGCCTACCAGAAGCCCGACGAGGTCCTGAAGGCGCTCGCGCTGCGCCCGGGCGAGGTGGTCGCCGACATCGGCGCCGGCTCGGGCTACTTCACGCTGCGCTTCGCGCGGGCCGTCGGCGAGACCGGCCGCGTCTACGCGGTGGACATCAGCCCGGACATGATCCGCCACGTCAACCGGCGCGTGCGCGACGCCGGGATCCGGAACGTCGTGAGCGTCCTCGCGGAGCCCGACGACCCGCTGCTGCCCGACGCGTCGGTCGATCGCTTCGTGATCGTGGACACCTGGCACCATGTCGAAGACCAGGCGAAGTACCTCGAGCTTCTGAAGCGCATGCTGCGGCCGGGAGGGCAGGTCGTCCACATCGACTTCCAGAAGCGCGAGCTGCCCATCGGGCCGCCGCTCGCGATGAAGATCGCGCGCGAGGACCTGGTGAAGCAGATGGAAGGCGCTGGCTTCAGGCTCGCCGCCGAGCACACCTTCCTCCCGTACCAGTACTTCCTCGTGTTCACGCTAGCGGGGACACGGGGGGCGCTCAGCCCCCCGAAAGCTCCGTCCAGAGAGTCCTGGCTTGTTTCGTCTCGTCCGTCCGATCGCCCGCTCCTTCACGCTGCTCTCGCTTGGTCTGACCCTGCTTCGTGAGCCCCGCGTCCCTCACCAGTCGCGAGCCTAACCTCTCGGAGATCCTTTCGGGCGGCGATCCCGGCGTGGTTCGCTCCCACGCGAAAGGCCCCGCCGGCAGCCTGCCGCTCGAGCCTGAGCTTCTGCTGCGCCAGCCGAGCGGCGATCTCTTCGGCCTCACGCAGAACGCCGGCATGGGCTGGGACCCGCGCGAGGCGGCGCGCACGCCGTTCCTGATCCTCAGCACGCAGGGCGGCCTTCGCGGCGACGACGGCCAGCCGATCGCCCTCGGCTACCACACGGGCCACTGGGAGGTCGGGCTCCTGGTCAAGGCCGCGGCGGAGGCCATCCGCGAGGCGAAGGGCCTCCCCTTCGCGGCCTCCTGCACCGATCCCTGCGACGGCCGCACCCAGGGCACGCCGGGGATGATGGACAGCCTGCCCTATCGGAACGACGCGGCGATCGTGATGCGGCGCCAGATCCGCTCGCTGCCGCGGCGCGCCGGTGTCCTCGGGATCGCGACCTGCGACAAGGGCCTGCCCGCGACGATGCTCGCGCTCGCCGGCTGCTCCGACCTGCCCGGCGTGATCGTCCCGGGCGGCGTGACGCTGCCCTCCGACGACGCCGAGGACGCCGG
Organism: uncultured Acidobacteriota bacterium; assembly: GCA_963740655.1. GTDB lineage: Bacteria > Acidobacteriota > Vicinamibacteria > Fen-336 > Fen-336 > DATBSL01. The sequence goes on along the minus strand of CAVUFF010000001.1, from coordinate 404,119 downwards.
CGCCGTGCAGACGCTCGGCGCCCGCTTCGCCCACGGCCTCGTGAGCCTCGAGGACGCTGCCGCGCTCGCCTGCCGCGCCTGCGGCTCGCCCGGCGGCGGCTGCCAGTTCCTGGGCACCGCCGCGACGGCGCAGGTCGTGGCCGAAGCGCTCGGCATGGCGCTGCCCGCACAGCGCGCTCGCACCGTCGGGCGAGCCCGTCTGGCTCGACATGGCGCGCCGCTCGGCGCTCGCGCTGCTGCGGCTCGCCGCGCGCGGGATCCCGCTGGCGCGGATCCTGACGAGCGCCGCCGTCGAGAACGCGATGCTCGCGCACGCCGCCTTCGGCGGCTCGACCAACCTGGTCCTGCACCTGCCCGCCGTCGCGCACGCGGCGGGGCTGCGCGTCCCGACCGTCGCCGACTGGCAGCGCGTGAACCGCGCAGCGCCGCGCCTCGTCGACGCGCTGCCCAACGGCCCGCGCAACCACCCGACCGTGCGCGTCTTCCTCGCCGGCGGCGTGCCCGAAGTCCTGCTGCACCTGCGGCGCATGGGCCTGCTCAACCGCTCGGTAGAGACCGCGACCGGCGAGACGCTCGACCAGGACCTCGACTGGTGGGAGGCGAGCGAGAGGCGGCGCGTCCTGCGCGCGCGACTCCGCGCGGAGGGTGTCGATCCGGACGACGTCGTGATGGACGCCGACGGCGCGCGACGGCGCGGCCTTGGCGGCGCCACGACCGTCTTCCCGCTCGGCAACCTCGCGCCGGGGGGTTCGCTCGTGAAGGCGACGGCGATCGACGCCTCGGTGGTCGTGAACGACGTCTACAGGCTGCGCGGCCCGGCGCGCGTCTTCACCTCCGAGACCGCGGCGATCGCCGCGATCAAGGGCCAGACCCAGCCGAAGCTCCAGCCCGGAGACGTGCTCGTGCTCGCGGGTCTCGGACCGCGCGGCACCGGTATGGAGGAGACGTACCAGGTGACCTCCGCGCTCAAGTTCCTGCCCTGGGGCAGGCAGGTCGCCGTGCTGACCGACGCGCGCTTCTCGGGCGTCTCGACCGGCGCCTGCATCGGGCACGTCAGCCCCGAGGCGCTCGCCGGCGGGCCGATCGGCCGCGTGCGCGACGGCGACGTGATCGAGATCGAGATCGACCGCGCCGGCCACGCAGGACGCGTGAACCTGGTGGGGACGGCCGAGGGTCCGCTCGACGCCGCCGCCGCGCAGGCGCTGCTCGACTCGCGGGCGCCGCACCCCGGGCTCGCGCCGCGCGCGGACCTGCCCGCCGACACGCGGCTCTGGGCCGCGCTCCAGGAGGCGAGCGGCGGGATCTGGGCCGGCGCCGTATACGACGTCGAAAAAGTCGCGGGGGCGCTCGGCGCCGGGCGCAAGCGCTAGCGGCTCAGTTGAGGTCGTTGTTGCTGACGAACGCGAGCCGGCGCCCGTCGGGCGACCAGGATGGCACGTTCATCGTGCCTTGCCCGCCGTAGACGTACGCGATCACGCGCGCCGGGCCGCCCTCGGTCGCCCGCAGCCGGATGTAGACCTGCTTGTAGTACGGGTGCTCGGCCGGCGCCACGTCCTGGCCGTAGCTCAGGAACGCGAAGCGCTTTCCGTCCGGCGAGAAGTGCGCGAACCAGTTGTTGAGGTCGTCGTTGGTCACGGTCGCCTGTTCGCTGCCGTCGGGCTTCATGCGGAAGATCTGCATCGGTCCGTTGCGCACCGAGTTGAAGTAGACGTAGCGGCCGTCCGGCGTGAACTCCGGCCCGTCGTCGAGGCCCTTCCACCTCGTGAGGTTCGTCTCCTCACCGCTGCCGTCCGACGCCCGCGCGTAGATGTCGAACTCGCCGTCGCGCCCGCCCGTGTAGACGAGCGTCTTGCCGTCGGGCGACCAGCCGTGCAGGTACGACGGCGTGAGCGGTGTGATCTTCTTCGGAGCGCCGCCCGAGGACGCCAGCACGTACACCGTCGAGCGCCGCTCCTCCTGGCTCTGGTCGCTGATTCCGAGCATCCTGCCGTCGAACGACAGCACGTGGTCGTTGTTGTTCCGGATCGCGAAGCCGGTGTCGAGGATCGTCGACTGGCGCGTGGCGAGGTCGAAGCGGTGGATCCGCCCGCGTCCCTCGCCGCCGCCGCTCGTGTTGTAGAGCAGCGCCTTGCCGTCGGGCGTCCAGTTCGGCGCCTCGAAGGGCTCCGCCGAACGCCTCACCACCTGGCGGCGGCCGCTCTCGACGTCCAGGATCTCGAGCACGCTGCCGATGTAGTCGCGGTAGGGCGTGAAGCCGGCTTTCGCCGGACGGATCACGCGCACGTCCTTGAAGATCGCCTTCTCGACGACGTCCGCGTTGTGCGAGCAGAGGAAGATCCCGACGTAGACCTCCTCGCCGAGCGCGAGTGCCGGAAGCCTGCTGACGGCGAGCCGCTCGCCGAAGCGCGCGACCGACATCGTGAACGTGTCGCCGCGCCGCTCGAGCTGCAGGAAGTCCGCGCCCTTGGCCTCCGACACCACCTGCTCGGTGACATCGCCCTTGGTTTTCCTGTACTGGAGCGACGTCAGGCCGTCGCCGTGCGTCACCGCGTCGGCGTAGGGCGAGTCGAAGTCGAGCGTGCTCCGCACGATGAGCCCCGCCTTCCGGTGCGGGTCGGTTCCCTGCCCCACGAACTCGACGCGCGCCTGGAGGATGAAGTCGCCCGACAGCCGCCGCCACGCGTAGTGGAACTCGTCGCGCGTCGCCCACAGGTTCGCGCCGGCGGCGGTGAGCACGTACTCCTGCGCCTCGGCGTTCCAGCTCGCGGATCCCGCGAGCTTCGGCGACCCGACGTCGCCGTGGGTCTCGAAGTCGCCGAAGCGCGCCTCCTGCGCCGAGCCGGCGCGGCTGCCGAAAGACAGCGCCACTGCGAAGGCGAAGGTAAAGCGCGCTGCGAGCGAGAGCCGTCTGCGAACGCAAACCAGGCCGTGCGGCATGTGATCCTCCCGTCGGAAGTGCGCCGAGGCGCGTCATCCTGCCACTTCGCGCCCGGTTGTCACAACTCGCTGGAGCGCGGCGACTTGCCCTTCGAGCCCCGAAGCCGCATGATTGCCCCCATCGATGCCGTCGATGACAACAGGTCAGGAGGGATCTCCGTGAGAGCACACTACTTGCCTCTGGCCGCGCTCGCGCTCGCCGCGGCCACCGCACCCGCCGCCAACGCCCAGACGAAGACGGTCAAGATCGCCCTGATTGCGAAGAGCGAGGCGAACTTCGTTTTCCTCTCCGCCCGCCGCGGAGCCGAAGCGAAAGCCGCCACCCTGTCGCGCCAGAACAACGCCACGATCACGGTCGCGTGGCTCACGCCGCCGAAGGAGGACGTTGCCCAGCAGACCGAGCTCATCCGCAAGGCCGTCCGCGACAAGATGGACGCGATCCTGCTCTCCGCCTCCGACGGCCCGGCCCTCGTCTCGGTCGTGAACGAGGCCGTCGACAACGGCGTCGAGGTGATGACGTTCGACAGCGACGTCCCGGGCTCGAAGCGCTTCGCCTTCTACGGGCCCGACGACGGCGAGCTGGGAGAGAAAGTTGCCCAGGACCTCGCGACGCTCCTGGGCGGCAAGGGCCAGGTCGCGGTCCTGGCCGGCAACCCCAACTCCAACAACCTCAAGGCGCGGGCCGAGGGCGCGCGCAAGGGCTTCGCGAAGAGTCCCGGCATCGAGTTCGCGGGCGTCGTGAACCACGTGGAGACGCCCGCCGACGCGGTGAGCGAGATACTCAAGTTCGACGCGGCGCATCCCCAGCTCGCCGGCTGGGCCATGATCGGCGGCTGGCCGCTCTTCCGCTCGAGCCAGTCGCCCGCGATGATGGGGGAGATCCAGAAGCGCAACCTGAAGGTCGTCGCGGTCGACGCGCTGCCCGAGGAGCTCGTCTACCTCGAGCGCGGCCTCGTGCCGGTGCTGTGGGCGCAGCCCGTCTACGACTGGGGCACGATCGGCGTGTCCACGATCGTCGACAAGGTGCTGCTCAAGAAGACGCCGCCGAAGACGATCCGCATGGAGCCGATGCGCGTGACGCGCGACAACCTGAAGGACTACGCGCAGAAGCTCCACAGCTGGGGCTTCAGCGTGCCGCAGGAGTACCTCGCGAAATAGGCCGGCCCAGGACGGTGGCTACACGGGGCGCTCGAGCTCCAGGCAGCCGAGCGTGAAGGCGAACGTCCCGCGTGCCAGCCGCGCTCGGCGGCCGTCATGCCAGAGCCCCGTCGTGGCAGGCGGCTCCGACTTCGCCACCCACACGCGCGAGAACACGCCGTCGGCGCTCTCCGAGACGCACTGGACGAGGTCGTCGTCCTGGTTCGCGGGAAGCATGGCGAAGGGTATCCCGGCGAGGCGGATCTGAGAGAATGGGAATACGGACGGCGGAGGCAACGATCCTGAAGGTGATGGGCGTCCTTCCTGACGAGTCGGTGGCCACTCCCCTCGCGCTCTACCTGCGGCGGCGGGAGTTTCTCGCGCTCGGCGCGGGATCCGCGGTCGTCGGCGCCGCGCTCGCGGGCGAGGCGCTCGCGCAGCCTGCCCAGCCGCCGCTCCTTCCGGGAGTGAAACCCGGGCCCTTCGGGACCGACGAGAAGAAGACGCCCTACGAGGACGTCACCGGCTACAACAACTACTACGAGTTCGGGACCGACAAGGCCGACCCCGCCGCCCACGCAGGTGCCTTCCGCACGCGGCCCTGGAAGGTCAGCTTCGAGGGAGAGATCGCCAACCCGCAAACCGTCGCGATCGACGACCTCATCGGCTGGTTCCCGCTCGAGGAGCGCGTCTACCGGATGCGTTGCGTCGAGGCCTGGTCGATGGTGATCCCGTGGGTGGGCTTCCCGCTCGCCGAGCTCGTGAAGCGGCTCGCGCCCACGCCGAAGGCGAAGTACGTCGCCTTCACCGGGACGCTCGACCCGAGCCAGATGCCGGGGCAGCGGCACGACGTGCTCGAGTGGCCCTACGTCGAGGGCCTTCGCCTCGACGAGGCGACCCACCCGCTCGCGATCCTCGCGGTCGGCCTGTACGGCCGCGTGCTGCCGAACCAGAACGGCGCGCCGCTGCGGCTCGTGGTGCCGTGGAAGTACGGCTTCAAGGGGATCAAGGCCATCACGAAGATCCGCTTCGTGGCGAGCGAGCCCAAGACCACGTGGAGCCGCAAGGCCCCGGGCGAGTACGGCTTCTACGCGAACGTGAACCCGGCCGTCGACCACCCGCGCTGGAGCCAGGCCAAGGAGCGGCGCATCGGCGAGTTCCTGAAGCGAGCCACCCTGCCGTTCAACGGCTACGCCGACCAGGTCGCCCCGCTCTATGCGGGCATGGACCTGCGCCGCTACTTCTGAGCCTAGCGCCCGGCATGGACGCGCGCACCCGGCGGCGACTGCTGAAGCTCGCGGTCGTGCTGCTGAGCCTCGTCCCGCTCGCGCTCGTCGCCCTCGACGGCCTGCGCGGCCGGCTCGGCGCCAACCCGATCGAGGCGATCCTGAACCGCCTCGGCTACTGGACGCTCGTGTTCGTGCTGCTCGCGCTCGTCCCGACGCCGCTGCAGGCGCTCACGGGCTGGACCTGGCTCGCTCCGCTGCGTCGCACGGTCGGCCTGTTCGCCTTCTTCTACGCCTGCCTGCACCTCTCGACCTACGTCGGCGTCGACCAGTTCTTCGACTGGCGCGCGATCGCGGCCGACGTCGTCAAGCGCAAGTTCATCACGATCGGGATGCTCGCCTTCGCGCTGCTCGTTCCCCTGGCGCTCACCTCGACGAACCGCGCGGTGCGGCGGCTCGGCTACGCGCGCTGGAAACGGCTGCACCGCCTCGTCTACCTCGCGGCCGCCTGCGGCGTCGTGCACTTCGTCTGGCGCGTCAAGGCCGACCTGCGCGAGCCGCTGATCTTCGCCGCCGTGCTGGCGCTGCTGCTCGCGCTGCGCCTGGTCGAGCGCCTGCGCTCGCGCGCGCGCGTGCCGCGGACGGACGCCGCCGCCGTCTAGCGCGGCGCGGCCGCGGCGTCGACCGTGAAGCGGCCGCGCAGCCGCAGGTCGGCGCTCGAGGCTCCAAGCTCCAGCTCGAACTCGCCCGGCGCCGCCGCGAGCGCCCGGCTCGCCTCGTCGTAGCGCGCGAGGTCGCGCTCGGGCACGAGCGCGAAACGCACCGAGCGGCTCTCGCCGGGCGCGAGCGACACGCGCTCGAAGCCGCGCAGCGAGCGAGCGGCCGCGAGGGGCCGCGCCTCGGCCTCGCGCGCGTAGAGCTGCACCACCTCGTCTCCGGCGCGCGTGCCGCTGTTCTTCACGTCGAGCGTCACCTCCAGCGTGTCGTGCGGGCCGAGCCGCGCCCGCGACAGCCGCAGGTTCGAGTAGGCGAAGCGCGCGTAGGAGAGCCCGTGGCCGAAGGCGTACACCGGCTTGCCGCGGAAGTAGCGGTAGCTGCGCCCCTCCATCGAGTAGTCGGAGAAGCCCGGCAGGTCGGCCGCCGACTCGTAGAAGGTCACCGGCAGCCGGCCGGCGGGGCTGACGTCGCCGAACAGCACGTCGGCGAGCGCGTCGCCGCCACGCTGGCCCGGGTACCAGGCCACCACGATCGCGGGCAGGCTCTGCTCGGCCCAGCGCAGGCCCAGCGCCGATCCCGTCGTGAGCACGAGCACCACCGGCTTGCCCGTGGCGTGGAGCGCCTCGAGCAGCTTGCGCTGCGCGGCCGGAAGCGAGATGTCGGTGCGGTCCCCGCCGGCGAAGCCGGGGTAGTCGACGCGCATCTCCTCGCCCTCGACCTCGGCCGTGAGCCCGCCCACGAAGACGACGGCATCGGCCGCGCGCGCCGCGGCGAGCGCTTCGTCGAAGGGCGTCCCGGCTCCCGGCAGCTTCCAGCCGAGCCGCACCTCGGCGTCGCGGACGTCTTCGTAGTACTCGAGGCGGATCTCGTGCTCCTTGCCGGCCTCGAGCGCGACCTTCCCGCTCACGGCCCGCGCGACGCTCGTCTCGCTCCACTCCTCGAGCACCTTCTGTCCGTCCACGAAGAGCCGCGCGCCGTCGTTGGCCGTGACCGTGAGCTCGTACTCTCCGGAGGCGGGCGGCACCAGCACGCCCGTCCAGCGCACGCAGAAGTTGTCGCCGTCGAGCGCGCGCGACGCGGCGAGCTCGCCGCGTGCCACCGCCTCGTCCGTCGGCGCGCCGCGGTCCCAGCGGAAGTCCACCTTCGCGTCGACGCGCGTGAGCGCGGGCTCGCCGGCGAAGTCCTTGCCACGGAAGTACTGGCCGCGCAGGCCACGCTCCTTCGAGCCGCGCTCCGGGTGCAGATGGGACGCGTCGATCGCCGTCGCCGCGCGCGGGTCCTGCCGCCCCTCCACGAGGTCCGAGCCGCGCGCGTAGAGGACGCGCGTCCTCGGCGACACCGCGTTGCGGATGCCGGCCAGGATCGTGACCGGGTGCGACGGCGTGCCGTGGTAGTTGCCGAGCAGCGTCACGAGGTCGTCGGCGGTCGGGCCCACGACCGCGAGCGTGCCGAGGTCCTTGCGCAGCGGAAGCACGCCCGTGTTCTTGAGCAGCACGATCGACTCCTGCGCGACCTTGCGCGCGAGGCGGTCGTGCTCGGGCGAGTCGTTGACCGCGTACGGCGTCTGCGCGTAGCGCACGCGCTCGGGCGGGTCGAACATCCCGAGCCGCAGCCGCGCCAGCATCAGCCGCTCGACGGCGCGGTCGAGGTCGCTCTCCTTCAGCAGCCCGCGCTCGAGCGCCTTGCCGAGCATCTTGTAGACGCTGCCGCACTCGAGGTCGCAGCCCTTCGTGACGCCGAGCGCGGCCGCCTCCTCAGGCGTCGCCACGAGCTTGTGGCGCGCGTGGATGTCGTCGATCGCGCCGCAGTCCGAGACCACGTAGCCCGTGAATCCCCACTCGCGCCGCAGGATGTCCTCGAGCAGCCGCTGGCTGGCCGAGGCCGACTCGCCGTTCACGCGGTTGTAGGCCCCCATGACGGACGCGGCCTTCGCCTCGACCACGAGGTCCTTGAATGCCGGCAGGTACGTCTCGTGCAGGTCGCGCTCGCTCGGGTGGACGTCGAAGTGGTGGCGGTCCTGCTCCGGTCCGCTGTGGACGGCGAAGTGCTTGGCGGTCGCGATCACCTTGTAGTAGCGCGGGTCGTCGCCCTGCAGGCCCTTCACGAACGCCACTCCCAGCCGGCCGGTGAGGTACGGGTCCTCGCCGTAGGTCTCCTGCCCGCGCCCCCAGCGCGGGTCGCGGAAGATGTTGATGTTCGGCGACCAGAACGTGAGGCCCTGGTAGCGGCCGCGCTTGCCCTGGCGCACGAACTGGTGGTGCTTCGCGCGGCCCTCGTCGGCGATCGCGACCGCCATCTCGTGGACGAGCGGCGCGTCGAAGGTAGCGGCGAGCCCGATTGACTGCGGGAACACCGTCGCGACGCCCGCGCGCGCCACGCCGTGCAGCGCCTCGTTCCACCACTCGTAGGCCGGCAGGTCCAGCCGCGGAATCGCCGCCGCCTGGTTCGTGAGCTGTGAGATCTTCTCGTCGACCGTCATCCGCGACACGAGGTCGCGCGCGCGCGCCGCGAAGGCCAGCTCCGGGTTCTTGTAGGCCGGCGCCGGCTCGGGCGCTCCCTGGCTCGCGCGCGCCTCGGATCGCAGCTGAGAGGCGGCCGCGACGGCGAGAGCGAGCGCGGGCGCAAGCACGAGCGCGCGGAGCGTGGACGCTCTGGCCATGACGCGCCTAGGTTAAGCGAAAACCCGCGGAAGTGGGCTATCCTCGTGCCCGCCGGAAGCGCCGCGACTGCGCTCCTGCAGGAGGCGAGAGACTCTTGGCCGACGCGACCCAGCGCGAGCTCAACTACAGGAAGCGCCTGATCGAGATCGCCAACCATGATCAACTCGGCCTCGAGCATCCAGGACGATCCTCGTGGACCTGCAAGGACAAGATGCTGGACCTCGTGGACGCCGAGCGCGTCACGATCTTCGCGCTCGACACCAAGAACCAGGAGCTGTTCTCGCTCTTCAAGGCCGGCCAGGAGGTGCAAGCGAGATCCGCGTCCCGAAGACCTTCGCCTCGATCGCGGGCTTCACGGCGCTGTCACGCAAGACGCGCCAACATCAAGAACGCCTACGACGCGGCCGAGCTCGCGCAGGCTCCACCCGAGCCTGCGGTTCGACTCGCGCTGGGACAAGGCCTCCGGCTTCAAGACCGCTGCAGGTCCTCTCGACGCCCGATCCTGTTCGAGAAGTACCTGCTGGGCGTGCTGCAGCTCGTCAACAAGCGCGGCGGCGCGGCGTTCACGCCCAAGGACGAGGAGGCGGCCGAGGAGCTCGGCAAGATCCTCGGCATCGCCTTCTACAACCAGCACCGCGCCGCCCGCACCAACAAGCCCTCCAAGTTCGGCGCGCTCGTCGACAAGGGCCTGGTGTCGGAGAAGGACGTCGAGAAGGCGGTCTCCTCGGCCCGCGTCAACCAGATCGACGTCGCCAAGATCCTGATCGAGGAGCTGCACGTCGCCAAGGAGGAGATCGCTCGCGGCACTCGCGCCAGTTCTACAACTGCGCCGCCTGGGAAGGCAGCTCGCACGATCCCCGAGGAGCTGAAGCAGCGGGTCTCCGCCGACTTCCTGAAGAAGAACGTGTGCGCGCCGCTCGAGAAGACGCGACGGCACCGCTGATCGTCGCCGTCGAGGACCCCTACGACCTGACGCGCCTCGACGCGATCAAGGCCATGAACCTCGCGCCGCGCTACGAGTTCCTGGTCGGCCTGCGCGAGCGACATCCTCGACTGCGTGCAGCTCGAGCTACGGCGAGTCGGGCCCGATCGCGGAGGAGGCAGGACCTCGGCCGCATCATCATCGACCTCGGCACCGGCGAAGAGGACGAGATCGAGGGCGACGGCCGAGCAGGACGCCCAGCCCGAGATCGACGAGACCGACAGCGGCATCGTCAAGCTCTGCCAACCAGATCATCATCGACGCCTACAACAGGGGCGCCTCCGACATCCACGTCGAGCCCTACGGCAAGACGATGCCCCGCACCGTGGTGCGCCTGCGGATCGACGGCGACTGCCAGAAGTACCTCGAGATCCCGGCGCCGCACCGCAACGCGCTCGTGCAGCGCCTCAAGATCATGGCCAAGCTCGACATCTCCGAGAAGCGCAAGCCGCAGGACGGCAAGATCCGCTTCCGCGGTCCGATGGGCACGATCGAGCTGCGCGTCGCCACGATCCCCACCTCCGGCGGCAACGAGGACGTCGTGATGCGCATCCTGGCGGCGTCGAAGCCGCTGCCCGCTCGAGCAAGATGGGCTTCTCGGAGCGGAACCTCGACGGAGTTCAAGACGATCCTGCAGAAGCCCTACGGCATCTGCCTGGTCGTGGGTCCCACGGGCTCCGGCAAGACGACCACCCTCCACTCCGCGCCTCGGCTTCATCAACACCGTGGACATGAAGATCTGGACCGCCGAGGACCCGGTCGAGATCACCCAGCCCGGGCCTGCGGCAGGTGCAGGTCCACCCCAAGATCGACTTCACCTTCGCCGTCGCCATGCGCGCGTTCCTGCGCGCCGACCCCGACGTGATCATGGTCGGCGAGATGCGCGACCACGAGACGGCCGCCACCGGGCATCGAGGCCTCGCTCACCGGCCACCTGGTGTTCTCGACGCTGCACACGAACTCGGCCCCGGAGACGATCACGCGCCTGCTCGACATGGACATCGACCCGTTCAACTTCGCCGACGCGCTGCTCGGCATCATGGCCCAGCGCCTGGTGCGCACGCTGTGCACGCACTGCAAGGAGGAGTACCCGCCCACGGCCAGGAGGAGTTCGCCGAGCTGATGCAGGAGTACGGCGCTGGAGCACTGGGACAAGCTCGGGCATCTCGCTACTCGCCGCCGCTTCAAGCTCTCCCGGCCGAAGGGCTGCACGAAGTGCGGCGGGAGCGGCTACAAGGGCCGCATGGGGATCCACGAGCTGCTGGTGGCCACCGACGACATCAAGCGCATGATCCAGAAGCGCGCGCCGGTCGAGGAGATGCGCAAGCAGGCGATGGCCGAGGGCATGACCACGCTGCTCCAGGACGGCATCCAGAAGGTCTGCGGGGCCACACGGACTTCAAGCAGGTCCGCGCGGTCTGCATGAAGTAGGAGTTCCCGATGGCCAACTGGCAAGGCGGCAGCTGTCCCGCGATGGCCGGGCAGATCGCGGGCGGCTACTGCACGGTGACCGTCGCCAGCCTCAAGGGCTTCCTGCCGACGGAGCTGCACGCGCTCAAGCTCGAGCTCGAGAAGCAGCTGCGAAACACGCGCGCCGAGGTGCCGCCGCAGGACGACGCGCTCGCCCAGCAGGCGCGCAATCACAAGATCGGCCGGCTCGGCTCGGCGCTGCAGGTGGTCCAGCACCAGATCACGGGTCGCTGATGGCGGCGCGCCCGCGGCACGGCCTCGCCGTGGCGGCCGCGCTCCTCGTGCTCGTCGCGAGACTGGCCGGAGCCCAGGACTGGGACGAGGCCTACCGCTCGGGTCTCGCGTCGCTCGCGCGCGGGGACCACGCGCGCGCGGCCGAGAGCCTGAGGCGCGCGATCGCGCTCCGCCCCGAGCCCGGCAGGAACGTCCTCACGTACGGCACGAACTTCGAGCCGCGCTACTTCCCATACCTGCGGCTCGCCGAGGCGTGCCTCGGCCTCGGCGATCTCGAGGGCGCGCGCGAGGCGCTTGCCCGCTCGGCCGCGTGGGGCGCGCGCGAGCCCGCCGAAGAGCGCCAGGTGCTCGCCGCGCGCCTCGAAGCCGCGCTCGCGGCCAAACGGCCTTCCCCCCCGGCGGCTGCCGCGACTCCCACGCCCGCGCCGACGGCCGCGCCGCCGTCCACCGGCGACGCCGCCGTCTCTGCGCCCTCGACGACCGCTCTGCCGCCCGCGGCCACTCCCGCGGCGCCCGTCCCGCCCGCTCCTACCGTCTCGGCGCCCGCCCGGACCGACGCGACCACGGCCCCGCCGCGAGGACAAGCGCAAACGCCGGCGCGCCCGCCGCCCGTGTCCGCGCCGTCCGGCGCGCCGATCCCGTCCGTCGTTGCGGGCCCGGCCACGGGATCGCTCGAGGTGCTCTCCGAGCCGCCTGGCGCGTCCGTCTACGTCGACGACGAAGCCGTCGGCTCGACCGATCCGGGCACGGGCCGCCTCGTCAAGACGGGCCTCGCTCCCGGACTCCACCGCGTGCGCGTGGCGCGGACGGGCCGCACGGACGCCAGCGCGGAAGTCGAGGTCGTCGCCGGAGCCAGCCGGACCTTCCGTGCGTCGCTTCCGCTCGAGGCGCCCGCGCCCTCGGGCAGCGCCGACTCGCGCGGCAGCCTGCTGCTCTTCTCGTTCCTCGCGGTCGCGGCGGTCGTGGCGGCCGGCTGGTACGCCTTGCGGCACGGGCCCGGCACGCCCGCGCGGCCCGTCACGCGCCCCTCCGGCGCGGCCACCCACCCGGGCGCGCTCGCGACGCCGAGGGCGCTCGTGAACCCCGGCGCGCGCGTCGACGAGAGCGGCCGCGAGTGGTTCGGCGAGTACCGGCTGCTCGAGCCGCTCGGGCGCGGCGGCATGGCCTCCGTCTACAAGGCCGAGCGGCGCTCCGAGCTCGTCGCGCTCAAGCGGCCGCTCGCGACGCTGCTCGACAACCCCGAGTTCCTCGACCGCTTCCAGCGCGAGGCGGAGATCGGCCGCACGCTCAACCACCCGAACATCGTCCGCATCCTCGAGCGCGGCGAGGTCGAGCGCGTGCCCTACTTCACGATGGAGCTGGCGCCGGGCGAGACGCTGCTCGCCTGGGAGAGCCGCGAGGGCGCCGCAGCGCCGCGCTTCGCCGCCCAGGTGGTGGTGCAGGTGGCGGAGGCGCTCGACTTCGCGCACGGCAAGGGCGTCGTGCACCGGGACCTGAAGCCGTCCAACATCATGCTGCTGCCGGACGCCGGCGCGCGCGTCATGGACTTCGGCATCGCGCGCGCCGCGCGCTTCGGCACGCTCACCGCCACCTCGGCGTTCCTCGGCACCCCTCACTACGTCGCGCCGGAGATGATCGACGGTCCCGGCGCCGAGCCGCGCAGTGACCTCTACGCGCTGGGCATCGTCTTCTTCGAGCTGCTGACCGGCGCGCGGCCGTTCGAGGCGGACACGCCCTATGCCATCCTGAAGAAGCACTCCTCGAGGAGCCGCCCGCGCCCGGCCGGCTGCGGCCCGGCGTGCCGCCCGCGCTCGACCGGCTCGTGCTGCAGCTGCTGCGCAAGGACCCCGCCGAGCGCCCGACGGGCGCCGAGGCGCTGGTGTCGCGCTGCGCGACTTCCTGCAGCGGGCGGCCTGAGCCGTCCGCGCTCGGCCGCCCTGCCGCGCCCGCGCTGCTGGCGCCCTCGCCTCGCCTGCGCGGCGACGGCCTCCGCGCAGATCGGCGTGAGCTTCAACCGCACCGGCAGCGGCGCCCGTGCTGCGGGCATGGCGAACGCCTTCATCGCCGTGTCCGACGACGGGACCGCAGCGTCCTGGAACCCGAGCGGGCTCGCGCAGCTCCGCAAGCCCGAGCTGTCGATCGTGAGCACCACGTCCGGTGACAGCGCCAGCGTCGCCGGGTTCCGCACGCGCGACGACCTCGCGTCGTTCTCGAGCGCCCAGTCGACCTACCGCAGCACCTACCCCGACTTCGCGAGCCTCGCCGTGCCGGTGACCCTCTGGAGGAAGCCCGTGACGTTCCAGGGCGCGTGGCGCCGCCTCTACTCGCTCGACTATCGAGAGCTGCTCTCGGTCACGCGCCTCCCGCTCGCGCCCGAAGCTCCTCCTGCCGTCCGCCTGGAGCGCAACGACGACACACTCGGCTCAGTCGACCTCTTCTCCGCGGCCGCGGCGGCGAAGCTCACCACGCACCTGTCGCTCGGTGCGACCTTCAACGTCTGGCAAGGCGACTGGGACGAGACGACCGTGCTGAGCGAGACGCCGCTCGACGCGCCCGGCGTCACGGAGTTCGAGACCACGACGCAGGCGAGCCACGTGCGCGGTCAGAGCTTCGTGCTCGGCATGATGCTCACGTACCCGCGCTGGAGCGCGGGCGTCGTCTACCAGAACCCGCTGGCTTCCGACTTCAGCTCCTCCGCTGTCGCCGTCTCGAGCGAGCATGAGGCCGTCACGCAGGCGCTCGACGGCGAGCTGCACTTCCCCCGCGCGTGGGGGATCGGAGGCGCGTGGCGACCCGCCTCGCATTGGACGCTCGCGCTGGACTTCACCTGGGATGACTGGACCGAGGCGGTTATCGACACCCCGCAGACCGGCCGCATCAGCCTTTTCGACGGCCTCCCGAGCGACCGCTCGGCCAGCCGGGACACGTGGTCCGTAAACGCGGGAGCCGAGCGGCTCTTCGCCGGCGACGGCTTCGTGGTCCCTCTCCGCTTCGGCCTCGCCTGGGAGCCGCAAGGTGCCCGCGACCCGTACACACGCGACCCGGTGAACTTCGTGATGTTCGCGCTCGGCACCGGCTACAACACGAACAGCCTGAAGTTCGACGCCGCCTTCCAGTACCGCTGGGCGAGCTTCGACTCCGGCGCCGCGTTCGGCCCGGGCCAGCGGCTGGGCTTGAATCCGTCCGCCGTGGGCGAGCGCACGAACTCGCAGTGGCGCCTGAAGCTGTCGCTGATCCTGCGCATCACGGACACCGGAAAGCTGAAGCGCACGCTCGGCAAGGTCTTCGGCTAGAGCGCGACCGGGGCGAGGCGATGCCGAGTGCCGCGGCGCCCGAGATGATCGACGTGCCGGCTGGCCGCTCCTTTCCCGCGTTCCGGCTCGGCCGCACGCCGGTGACGAACGCCGAGTACGCGCGCTTCCTCGAGGCCGGGCGCGCTCCGGCGCCGCCCTGGTGGAGCGATCCGGCATTCGCGGCACCCGGCCAGCCCGTGGTGGGCGTCACCTGGTTCGAGGCCGCGGACTACGCGGCGTGGCTCGGGGAGGTGACCGTCGCCTGCGTGCGGCTGCCGCGCGAGGCGGAGTGGGAGCACGCCGCCTGCGGCGGCCTCGAGCGGCCTGCGACGGCGTGGGGCGATGCGATGCCCGAGGGCGAGGTGCCGGACGGCGCGCTCGACGGCCCGTGGCCCGCGGGCCGCGGACGGCCGAACGGCTACGGCCTCTGCGACATGGGCACGATCGTCCACGAGTGGTGCCTCGACTGGTTCGACGACGCCCTCAGCCGTCGCGCGAGCCGCGGCGGCTCGTGGCGCCATCACGTGCGCTTCTCGGCGCCGCACGCGCGCAGCAGCCTGCCTCCGGGCTTCCGCTACTCCGACTACGGCTTCCGCGTGCTTCAGGAGCTGGCTGAGCGCAACGACGCCGAGTGAGCCCGGCACCGGGACGGAAGTCACCGCATCTTCATCGGCGTCGAGACGACGAGCCACGCGATCGTGACGACGACGGCCGTGACGATCGGCAGCCCGTACCAGACCAGGCGTGCGGGTGTGCCGCCCGACGGGCCGACCGCCGCCCGGTCCTCGCGGGGCAATCCCAGGACCGCGACGCCGACAAGCGACGCCACGCTCGCGGAGAACGCGAACACGAGGCCGCCGGCGACGGCCTCGATGCGCGATTCCGCGAAGCCGTGGAGCGCGCCCAGCAGGCCGAGCGCAGCCCCCAGCGCGCCCGCAGCGCCGAGCGCGATCGTGCCGGAGGCAGGTTGGCGCAGATCGCCGCGGTAGAGCGCGATCGCGACGGCGGCCGCGGCCACCGCCAGCCAGGCCGGCGCGTGCAGCAGCCATTCCGCGGCGCCGAAACCGCGGCGCGCTCCAGACTGGAGCAGTTCGCCGGCCAGCAACGACGCAAGGCCGACGTAGCCGAGCCCCGACTCGAGCGTGAGCCATCGGCGCGGGCGCGCCGCGGAGTCGGGTAACGCCATGCCGGCTTCGCCCTCGCGCGGTGCCGCCACGCGCGAAGCCGCCAGGGCGGCCAGGACCGAAAGGCCCAGCGCGGCCACGAACGGACCGAAGACCCGCTCGCCCATCAGCTGGAACATCGGCGGGAAGTCCTCGCCGTGCGAGAGCACGGCGAGGAAGCCGAAGGGCGAAAGCAGGGCCCCGAGCACGATCAGATTGCGCGCCGCAGAGCGCCAGACGACGCGCGCGCGGCGCCCGGCCTCGCCCGGCAGGGCGCGCGCGAGCGCGTGCCGCAGCGCATCCCACAGCTCCCGAGCCGAGAACGCCACCAGGCCCATGGCGGCGCTGCCACCGAGCAGGAAGCCGATACCCGTCAGCACCGCCTTCATCGCGCGCCTCCTTCGCCGCTGCGTGCCGCGGCCGAGAGCGGCAGCGGCTCCTCGTCTCGAAGCGTCCACACGAGCGTCGCCTCGAAGCCGTCCTCGATCCTCACGGGGAGCCCGCTCGAGCGGTCGAAGCTGCCGCGCAGGCGCTCGCCGCCGCGCGCGATCTCGAAGGCCGACTCTCCTGCCCCGGAGCGCTCCGGGAGTGGTCGCCAGCGTCCCGCCAGGAGCGCCTCGACTCGGGACGGGCTCAGGAACGCGCCGGCCGCCTGTACCGTAGGATTCTCCGGCACCGATCCCTCGCCGAGCGTTCCGGCCCACTCGGCGGAGCCGCGCGCGCTCTCGGCCGTCACTCGCAAGTGGCCCGGCGCCTGCCAGTCGATCCGGTAGACCTGCGGCGCCCCAGCCTCCCTCACGACGAGCCGGCAGCTCATCGCGACCGCTCTCCGCATCTGCCTCGCCGCCCACAGCGACTCGTTCCGCACGAGGAGCGACGCGGCTACGAGGCGCGGCGGTGCGGCGAGCTGCAGGCCGATCCCGAGCACGAGGAGCAACCCCGCGCACGCAGCGAGCGCCACGCGCGCGCCGCCTGGGCTCCCGGCGCGACCCCGCCGCAGAGCCGGCCGGGCCGTGGCCGGCACCGCGTGCGTGCCCAGACTGCGCCATGTCTCGCGCATCGCGGTGCGCAGGCGCCCCTCTTCCGCTGGCGCAAGGTCGTCATGCAAAGCCTCCCGCAGCAGCCGGTCGACTTCGTCTCGGCCGAGCCTCCCGCCTCTCACCCGAGGCCTCCCGTGCTGCCCCCCGACGGCCTCCAGGCCTCGAGCAGGCTCCGCAACCGCGCGCGGCCGCGCATCGCGTGGATGCGGGCCGTGATCGCCGAGCAGCCCATCACGCGCGCGACGTCGCGGTAGGGCTGCTCGTCCAGGACGCGCAGCGTCAAGGCGAGTGCCTGCTGGCGCGGAAGCTGTGCAATCGCGGCGAGCACCGCGAGGCGGCGAGCGCGGTCGACCGCTTGCGCCTCCGGGCTTCGCGCCACGCCGTCCGCGCGCTCGTCGACAGCGAATGGCGCGTCCGCCTCGCGGCGCCGGCCCGAGCGCCTGCACGCGTCGAGCGCCGCGTGCAGGCAGATGCGCAGCACGAGCGCCTGCGGCCGCGGGTGCCGCCGGACCACGTCGCGGGACCGCCAGACGCGGACGAGCGCGTCCTGGAGGACGTCCTCGGCCGCCTGGGGGTCGCGCAGCAGGCGACGCACCGTCCGCAGCATGCGTCCCTCCAGGGGCGCCAGCACCTGCTCGTAGAAGGCGTCGTCATAGCTCAAAGGCCGTTCCCGGCACGCTGCGCTAGTCTGCAGTCATCCGGGTCGTCACGAGCATGAGCGCCTCGAGGATCGCTCTGGCTCCCTCGTCCAGCCGATCCTTGCCGAGGGCCGACGCCGCGCGTTCGATCTCCTGCTCGTAGGCCGTGCGGGCCGCGTCGGCGTTCGTGACGCCGGCGCCGAAGCTGAAGCGGCGTCCGTTCAGCACGGCGTACGCGTCGTTCAGCTGCCCGACCGCGGCGGGCTCGGCGGACCATGCTCCGCGCCGAAGGCCGTCGCGCGCAGCGGCGATCTTCGTCCGCACGTCGGGAGCGAGGCCAGCGCGCTCCGCCACCTGCGCCAGGATTCCGACGACCTGCGTCAGCGCGCGCATCGGATCGCCCGAACGTGACGCCGCAGAAGCCAGCTCGCCGGCGGCCGAGCGAAGCGGAGCAGCGAGATCGCCGCCGTCGCTCGCGCTCGTCCGCTCTCCGAGCGGGCACAGGACGAGCAGCGCGACGCAGAGAACCTTCCCAGACTGCATGGGCACCTCCACTGGACCAAGCGTCGCGGACGCGCGGAGCGTTTACATCGACACCTGTCGTAGCGGGTCAGGCGTAGCGCCGCGCGACGGCGAGCGCTTCGGCCCCGTAGTGCCCGCCGAAGATCAGGTGGTGGTTGAGCAGGTGGTAGAGCTGGTAGAGCGGGTTGCGCTCGCGCCAGCCGGCCGGCAACGGAAACGCCTCCTCGTACGCTGCGAAGAAGCGCTCGGAGAAACCGCCGAAGAGCGTGCTGATACCGAACTCCATCTCGGGATCGCACGCCGCGCACGCGGGGTCCACGATCGCCGGGCTGTCCGCGGTCGCGAGCACGTTGCCCGACCAGAGGTCGCCGTGGATGAGCGCGGGCCTCGCCTCGTGCGCCAGGAGCGACGGCAACCGGTCGGCGAGGCGCTCGACGAGCGCCCGCTCGGAGCGTCCGAGCCGACCCTCGGCCTCGAGCCGCAGCGCGAGCGGACGCAATCGGCGCTCCGCGTAGAACGCGGCCCAGCTATCGCAGGGGCGGTTGTCCTGGGCCGTCGGACCGCAGTAGGTCGTGACCGGGAAACCGAACGCCGGCTGCGGCAGCGCGTGGAGCTTGGCTAGGCCGCGCCCGAGCGCTGCCGGGTCGCCCCGGCCGGAGCTCGGCGGCAGGTACTCCATCACGATGCACGCGGGCCGGTCGCCTGCCGGAGCCAGGGCGACGAGCACCTCCGGGACGCGCAGGCCCGATCCCGCGGCGCGCAGCGCACGCAGCCCCGCGGCCTCGGCCAGGAAGAGGTCGGGCGCGCAGTCTTCGTTCCACTTCGCGAACCACTCTCCGCGCGTGGTGCCGAGCCTCACCGCGTTGTGGATGCAGCCGCCGCCGACCGCGTCGACGCCGGTCAACCGGAGCGCGGGGTCGCCGAGCGCCGACCTCAGCTCGCGCTCGAGGAAGCCCGCGCCTCCCGCGCGCGGGCCGCCGGGGCTCACGCGAGCTCGGCGAGCAGCCGCCGGCTGCAGCGGTCGAGCAGCTCGAACACCTCGACGAACGCCTGGTCGTTCGAGTAGTACGGGTCGGGAACGTCGGGCGGGTCGCCGGGGTCGCACCACTCCCCCATCAGCCGGATGCGTTCGCGCAGCGGCGGCGGGCAGCGCCGACGCAGATCGCGCAGGTGCGAGCGGTCCATCGCCAGGATCAGGTCGAAGCGCTCGAAGTCGGCCGGCTCCACCTCGCGGGCGATCGAGGTGACGGCCACGCCGCGCGCCTCTCCCACGCGCCGCGCTCGCGGGTCGGCCCGCTCGCCCTCGTGGTAGTCGTGCGTGCCCGCCGAGTCCAGCTCGAACTCCGCGCCGCGGCCGGCCGCATCGGCCTGGTGGCGAAAGATCGCCTCGGCGAGCGGCGAGCGGCAGATGTTGCCCGTGCAGACGAAGAGCAGCCGCCGCGGCTTCGTCTCGCCGGCTCTCGAGAGGGGCACGAGCGCATGATACCGGCTCGTCCCGGACGCGACACGCGCCCCCGCGCGGCACATAATCCGCGCGGCAGCTCGCCCTGCCGGGAGGTCCGCACGATGCCGCGCTCCACCGCCGCAACCCTCTTCCTGGCCGCGCTCGCCGCGGCCTCGCCCGCCTCCGCCAGGGACGGCAAGCGGATCTTCCTCTCGGTCGACATGGAAGGGATCGATGCGGTGGTGACCGAGCAGCAGCTCGGCCCGCAGGGCTTCGACTACGCGGCGGCGCGCGAGCTCATGACGCAGGAGGCGAACGCCGCGATCGCGGCGGCGCGCGAAGCGGGCGCCACGGAGTTCGTGGTCGCCGACTCGCACGGCAACTTCCAGAACCTGCTGCCGGACAAGCTGCCGCCCGACGTCCAGCTCGTGCGCGGCGGCCCGCGCCCGCTCGGCATGATGCAGGGCCTCGACGAGAGCTTCGACGGCGTCGTGTTCGTCGGCTACCACGCGAGCACGACGAATCCCAAGGGCGTGCGCGCGCACACGATGTCGAGCGCCACGCTCGCGGACCTGCGGCTGAACGGCGCCTCCGTGACGGAGGGCGCCTGGAACGCGGCCGTGGCCGCGCACTTCGGCGTGCCGGTTCTCGCGGTCTCGGGCGACGAGGAGGCCGTCGCCGAGGTGAAGGCCAGGGTGCCGGGCGTCGCGGGCGCGGTGGTCAAGTGGCCGTACTCCTTCCATTCCGCCCGCACGCTCTCGCCCGCCGCGGCGCGCGCGGCGATCGCCGAAGCCGTGCGCGAGGGCATGGCCCGCCGCGGCAGCGCGAACGCGCCGCCGAAGGCCGCTTCGCCGGTCCGCGTCGAGCTGCGCTTCAAGAGCTACCGGCCGGCCGAGCTCGTGAGCTGGCTGCCGGGCGTCGAGCGCGTGGACGCCCACGCCGTCGCGTGCTCGTTCAAGGACATGCTCGAAGCCAGCCGCTTCCTCGCCTTCGTCCTCAACTACCAGGCCGATCTCCAGCCCTAGCCGTGGCTGACACGCCCGAGGACGAGCCGACGATCGACACCGCGCGCTGACTCAGCCGCGGCGCGCGAGCTCGGTCATGTGGGCGAGGTGGTGGTCGTCGTGCTCGGCGGTGAAGTAGAGCATGTCGACGAGCCGCATCGGCTGCTGCAGCCGCGGGTGGATCGCCGAGCGGAGCGCGTGGCGTGCGCCGAGCTCCTCGAGCCGCGCCAGGTAGCGCGCGCGGCCGGCGCGGAAGGCCGCGTGGAGCTCGGCGAGCGGCCGCTCGTTGTGGCAGGCCTCGTGGGTCCGGCGGTTCTGCAGGTCGGCCGCGCGCAGCACGGCCGCGCCTTCGCGGTAGTCGTCGACGCGCGCGTCGTGCAGCAGGTCGAGGTCGACGAGGTGGCCGACGTGCTCCTGGATCGACCAGGCGTCACCTGGCCGGGAGGTCAGCCGCTCGCGCGGCAGCGCGCGAGTCTTGTCCTCGACCCGCGCCGGTGCGCCGCGCAGCCGCTCCCGCAGGAACGGGAAATCCGGCTCGCCCAGGTGCTCGAAGCTGAAGCGCCGCTCGAACCAGGGCCGGAGCACTTCAGCCCTTCGTCGTCTCGCGTGTCGTCTCACGCAAGACCGGAAAGCACCACTCGCGGCGCTTCGGGTTGCGGCCACGCACCACGTCCGCGAGCGCGGGCTTGAGCTTCCTGGTGATCTCGCCCATGCGGCCGCTGCCGATCGGTCGGTGGTCGACGCGCGTCACCGCCACGATCTGCACCCCGGTGCCGGTCAGGAACACCTCGTCCGACAAGTAGACCTCGGTGCGGTCGATCGGGCGCTCCACGACCTCGACTCCGAGGTCCTCGCGCAGCAGCTGGATCGCCGTGCGGCGCGTGATGCCCTCCAGGATGTCCTGCGTCACCGGGGGCGTGACGACGACACCGCCGCGCGAGACGAACAGGTTCTCGACCGAGCCCTCGCACACGTGGCCGTCGTCGTTCAGCACCAGCGCCTCGTCGAAGCCGGCCAGCTGCGCGTCCGACTTGGCGAGCGCGGAGTTCACGTAGCCGCCCGCGATCTTGCCGCGCGCCGGCAGCACGTTGTCGGAGATCCGCTGCCAGGACGAGATGCAGGCGTGCGCGTTCTCGTCGTTCTGGACGAAGTGGCCGAACGGCAGCGCCACGACCCCGACCTCGGGCTTGAGGCCGTGCAGCCGCACGCCGAGCGTCTCGTCGCCGTAGAAGGCGAGCGCGCGGATGTAGCAGTCCTCGCGCGTTCCCTGCCGTCGCAGCAGCTCGCGCAGCCCCAGCCAGAGGTCCTCCGGCGTCGTCGCGAGCTCCATCCGCAGCAGGCGCGCCGAGTCCATGAAACGCCGGAAGTGGTCGAGCGGCCGGAAGACGTACAGCTCCTGATCCGTCTCGTTCCAGAACGCGCGCAGCCCGCCGAAGACGGCGGTGCCGTAGTTGAGCGCGTGCGTCAGCAGGCCGAGCCGCACGTCGGCGTACGGCACCACCTGCCCCCGGAAGTACGCGAACGCCGGAAGCTGCGGCGCGCGCGGCTGCGATCCCGAGTTTGTATCCAATTGGCCTTTTTCGATCCACTGTGTCGGCATGGCTTGAAAGCTATGCCTGGACCCGCCTAGAATCAATAGCCAGTCATGCCAAAGTGGACTGATTCGCGCGTGGACGTCCTGCCGCTGGTTCGCAGCTGGTCGTCCGGCAGCGGGCCGATGTACTCGCGGCTGGCGCGCGCGCTCCGCGAGGCCATCGAACGCGGCGAGCTGCCGGGCGGCACGCGGCTTCCGCCAGAACGGCCGCTCGCCGAGGCGCTCGAAGTGAGCCGCACCACCGTGGTGCTCGCGTATCGGCGCCTGCGCGACGAAGGGCTCGTGGAGAGCCGGCAAGGCAGCGGCAGCTGGGTCCCCCGCCGCGCCGGGTTCAAGGCGCCCGGGCAGCTCGAGGAGCGCGACCGCCCGTTTCTCGGCGACTCGCTGACGCGGGCCGCCGCCTTCGAGCACGAGGGCACGATCGGCTTCATGGGCGCCTGCTTGCCCGGCGCCAGCGTGCCGCTCGACGAGGAGTGGCACGCCGCCGAGGCCGACGTGGCCGAGATCGCGTCGGGCACCGGCTACTCGCCGCAGGGCTGGCCGGCGCTGCGCCGGGCGGTCGCCGCGGACTTCGAGCGCCGGGGCGTGCCCACGACGGCGGACGAGGTGCTGGTGACGAGCGGAGCGCAGCAGGCGATCGACCTCGTCGCGCGGCTCCTGGTGTCGCGCGGCGACGCGGTCGCGCTCGAGGATCCCACCTACCTCGGCGCGATCGACGTCTTCGCGCTGGCCGGCGCGAGGCTGGTGCCGCTTCCCGTCGGCTCCCCCGCGGCGGCGCTACGCGAGGCGATCGAGCGGGACGCCCCACGGCTCGTCTACCTCGTGCCCAGCTTCCAGAACCCGACGGGCGGCGTGATGGCCGAGAGCGACCGGCGGGAGGTGGCGCGCCTCGCCGAGGAGCACGGCGTCGCCGTGCTGGAGGACGAGAGCCTCTCCGACCTCAGCTTCGGGCAGGAGCCGCCGCCGCCGATCGCGCGCTTCGCCCCGAAGGCCGCGGTGCTGACGGTCGGCTCGATGAGCAAGCTCTACTGGGGCGGGCTGCGCGTCGGCTGGGTGCGCGCGCCGCGCGCGCTCGTCGCGCGCCTCACGCGGATCAAGGTCGTCTCGGACCTGAGCGGCGCCGTGCTGAGCCAGGCGCTCGCCGTCCGCCTCCTCGCGCGCCGCGAGGAGGTCGTCCGCGCCCGGCGCCAGGAGTCACGCCGGCGCTACCGCCATCTCGCCGAGCTGCTGCGGGCGGCGCTCCCCGACTGGTCGTGGAGCGAGCCCCTGGGCGGCCTCACGCTCTGGGCTCGCCTTCCGACGCCGAGCGCCTACGAGCTCGCGCGCGTCGCCCCGAGCCACGGCGTCTCGATCGTGCCGGGCCCCGTCCACTCGCCCTCGCAGGGTCACGCCGATCGCGTGCGCCTGCCCTACGTTCTGGAGGAGAGCCTGCTCGCCGAAGGCGTCGCACGCCTGGCGCGCGCCTGGGAGGCGTGCGGCCACCGGGTCCCGGAACGCAGGCTCGGGGTGATCGTCTAGCCGGAACACCGGCGATAATCCCGCCAGCTGGAGGAATCCCGCCAGCTGGAGGTCCCCATGCGCAGCTGGCTCGGTCTGCTCGTGCTCGCGTCCACCGCGTCCCTGGGTGCCGCCGAGCTCACCGTCGACGAAATCGTGGCTCGGAACATCGCGGCCCGCGGAGGCGCCGCTCGGCTCCAGGCGATCCGGTCGCTCCGGCTCACCGGAACCGCCGTATTCGGCGGCGGCGACTTCAAGATCGAGGCGCAGTGGGCGCAGGTCGCGAAGCGGCCCGGCATGGTGCGCTCGGAGGTCTCGCTGCAGGGGCTCACGGCGGTCAACGCCTGGGACGGCACGCAGGGCTGGAGCGTCCAGCCGTTCCAGGGCCGCCGCGAGCCCGAGCGCACGTCGGCCGACGACGCCAAGGAGCTGGCGCGCGACGCCGACATCGACGGGCCGCTCGTGGGCTGGCGGGAGAAAGGACACCGGCTCGAGTACCTCGGCACCGAGGACGTCGACGGCACTCCCGCGCACAAGCTGAGGGTCGCGCGGAGCGACGGCGACACCCAGTACGTCTACCTGGACCCCGACGCGTGGCTCGAGATCCGTGTCGTGACCGAGAGCCACATCCGCGGCGTCGAGCAGGTGACCGAGACCGACCTCGGAGACTACGAGGAGGTGGCCGGCGTCTGGCTTCCCTTCTCCTTGGAGTCCGGCCCCAAGGGGCGCCCGCGGAGTCAGCGCATCACGGTGGCGCGCGCCGAGCCCAACGTGGTGGCGGACGAGGCGCTCTTCCGCCTTCCCGCGAGCGGAGCCAGCATCGGCCGTGCCGTCCTCGCGGGCCCCGCGGTCCGCGCGGCTGCCGCACCCTCGCGGCCCCCGGCTCCGGCGGCAGCGGGGGCGGTCGTTCTGGACGCCGGCGTCCTCTCCGGCCTCGGCGCCCGCAACATCGGCTCGGCCACGATGAGCGGCCGCATCTCGGCGCTGGCCGCGCGGAACGAGGGCGGCAAGACGAGCCTCTACGTCGGAGCGGCGAGCGGCGGCGTCTGGAAGTCGATCGACGGCGGGACGACGTTCAAGCCGGTCTTCGACAAGAACAAGGTGCAGTCGATCGGAGCCATCGCCCTCGACCCGACCGACGCGAAGACGATCTGGGTCGGGACCGGCGAGGCGTGGACCCGCAACTCCGTGTCGGTCGGCGACGGGATCTATCGCTCGAGCGACTCCGGCGAAACCTGGGTCAGGATGGGCCTCGCCGAGTCGGAGCGGATCGCGCGCATCGTGGTCGACCCGACCCGGGGCGACGTCGTCTACGCCTGCGCGCCGGGAAAGCTCTGGAGCGACAGCCCCGACCGCGGTCTCTACAAGACCGAGGACGGCGGCAAGAGCTGGACGCTCGTGCTCAAGGGGGACAACCTGTCGACCGGCTGCTCCGGCCTCGCCATGGACCCGAAGGATCCGAAGCGGCTCTTCGCCGGGATGTGGGACTTCCGCCGGAAGGGCTGGACGTTCCGCTCGGGAGGCGATGGCCCCGAGGCGCCGAGCGGGAGCGCTCTCTTGCGCAGCGACGACGGCGGGCGAAGCTGGACGCCGCTCGACGCCTCGAGCGCCAAGGGCCTGCCGCCCAAGCCCTGGGGCAGGGTCGAGGTGACGATCGCTCCCTCCGATCCGAAGGTCGTCTACGCGCTCATCGAGTCGAAGGACTCGGCGCTCTACAGGTCGAGCGACGGCGGACTCACCTGGGAGGCTCGCGACAACAGCCAGATGATGATCTGGCGGCCGTTCTACTTCGCGCGGCTGGTGGTGGACCCGACCAACCCCGATCGCGTGTTCAAGCCGGACGGCGACCTGATCGTGAGCGACGACGGCGGTCGCACGTTCTCCTCGAGCGGCGGCGGCGCCCACGGCGACTGGCACGACGTCTGGGTGGATCCCGACAACCCCAAGCACGTGATCGGCGGCGACGACGGCGGGCTGTGGCTGTCCTGGGACGGCGGCAACCGCTGGTGGAAGGCCGGCAACCTCCCGGTCTCGCAGTTCTACCACGTCAGCGTGGACGCCAACGACCCCTACCAGGTGTACGGCGGGCTGCAGGACAACGCCTGCTTCGTCGGGCCGTCGGCCGCGCCCGGCGGCATCAGCAACGCGAGCTGGCAGAACTACTGCGGTGGCGACGGCTTCTTCATGATGGTGGACCCCACCGACCCCGACGCGATCTACCTCGAGACGCAGGGGGGCTACATCGCGCGCGTGGACCGGCGGACGGGCGCGGCGCGCGACATCCAGCCCAAGGCGGGCTACGGCGAGAAGCTGCGCTTCAACTGGAACACGCCGATCCACGTCAGCCCGACGCAGAAGGACACGCTCTACATCGGCGCGCAGTTCCTGTTCCGCTCCCGCGACCGCGGCTTCAGCTGGGAGCGGATCTCGCCCGACCTGTCGACCGGCGATCCCGAGAAGCAGAAGCAGGAGCAGTCGGGCGGCATCACCGTCGACAACTCGGCCGCGGAGATGCACACGACCATCTACTCGATCAGCGAGTCGCCGAAGGACTCCCGCGTGCTGTGGGTCGGCACCGACGACGGCAACCTGCAGCTGACGCGGGACGGCGGCACGAGCTGGACGAACCTGGCGGCGACCGTGCCCGGCCTGCCTGCGGCTTCCTGGGTGAGCTGGGTCGAGGCGAGCCGTCACGACGCGGGCACGGCGTACGTCGCATTCGATCGTCACACGTTCGGCGACATGACGCCGTGGGTCTACAGGACCCGCGACTTCGGGCGCAGCTGGACCCGGATCGTTTCCCCCGAGCAGGGAGTCCGTGGCTACGCTCACGTCGTCAAGGAGGACGTCGTCGATCCGGCTCTGCTCTTCGTCGGTACGGAGTTCGGGCTGTGGATCTCGGTCGACGGCGGCGGCTCCTGGGCCGAGTTCAAGGGCGGCGACTTCCCGAGCGTGGCGGTGCGCGACCTCGCGGTCCACCCCCGCGAGCACGATCTCGTGATCGCCACGCACGGCCGCGGCATGTGGATCGTGGACGACATCACGCCGCTGCGCGCCTTGAGCCAGGACCTGCTCGCGAAGCCGGCGGCCTTCCTCCCCGGCCGGCCGGTCCAGCAGCGGATGCCCGCGCAGGGCGGATGGGTCGAGGGCGATGCGGCCTTCGTGGGCCCCAACCCGCCCGGCGGGGCCACGGTCACCTACTACCAGCGCAGCCGGCACCTCTTCGGTCCGCTGAAGCTCGAGGTGCTCGACGCTTCAGGCCGCCTGGTGGACACGATCCCCGCCGCCAAGCGGCGCGGGATCAACCGGGTCTCCTGGTCGATGCGCATGCCGCCGCCCCGCGTACCGCGTGCCGCCCAGCTGGCCTTCAACGCGGCGCAGGGCCCCCGCGTCCTGCCCGGGAGCTACACGCTTCGGCTGACCAAGGGGCGTGACGTGCTCGAGACCCGGCTCGAGATAGGCGTCGACCGACGCGCCCCGTACGGGGCCGACGAACGCAAGCAGCAGTTCGACGCGGCCATGCGCGTGCACGCTCTCTTCGGGCGGATGAGCGCCCTCGTCGACCGGATCGAGGCGGTGCGAGGCGGCGTCGAAGAGCGGACCAAGGGCCTGTCCGACGCAGACGCACTCGTCCTGAAGGCCCGCGCTCTCTCGGAAAGGCTCGAGGACGCCCGCAAGAAGATCGTGGCGACCAAGGAAGGCGGCGCCATCACCGGCGAGGAGCGCCTGCGCGAGCACGCCGACATCCTGTACGGCGCCCTGCAATCGTGGGAAGGGCGTCCGGCGCTCTACCAGCTGGAACGCATCGACGCGCTCGGCCGCGAGCTGGACGACGTGGCGAAGGACGTTGACGCGGTGGTGCAGACCGACGTGGCCGCCTTCAACCAGGAGCTGAAGCGGCGCCACCTCGAGCCGATCGCGGCCAGCGCAGCCTCCGTCGCGCCGGCTCAATAAAGCAGGGCGCCCTTGCGTTCTAGGCGCCAGCGCGCGACGCCTTCGGCCTGGGCGGCGAGGATCGCGTCGACCGTGTCGCCTCGCTCGAGCGCCGCGCGCAGCGTGCGCGTGCCGCTCAGCGTGTCGAGCCAGGCGCCGCCGCGGACCCACGCGAACTCCGGGTGGCTTCGCAGCGAAGCCAAGAGCCGCAGCCCGAGCGCGAACGGCTGCGCGAGGGCGTCGTCGGTCACGCGGACCCGGACACCGCGGCAGGCCGCTCCGAGGTGCTTCGGCGCCGGCGCCGCGGCGGAGGCCTTGGGCGTGAACTCCGTGCCCTCGAGCGCGAAGCCCGGCGTCGCGGCGTCCTTCACGAGCCGGTCGGGCTTCGCCCAGGGCGCGCCGACGAGCAGGAAGGGCGCCTCCGTGCCTCGGCCCTCCGAGGCGTTCGTCGCCTCGACCAGGCACGTGCCCGGATAGGCGAGCGCCGCCTCGGGGCTGCGCAGGTTCGGCGAGGGGTTCGTCCACGGCCGCCCCGTGTCGCTCCACGTCATCGGCCGGCGCCAGCCGGCCATCGAGACCACCCGGAGCGATCCCGGCTGCGCGCGTCGTGCGTTCGCGAGCCGTGCCATCTCCGCGAGCGTGAGCCCGTGGACGAGCGGACCCGGCGCCGCCGAGACCATGCTGAACGGCATCGAAGGATCGCGCGGCGGCCCCTCGACCCGCTCGCCGCCGAGCGGGTTCGGGCGGTCCAGCACGACCAGCTCGATGCCCGCGCCGGCGCAGGCCTCGAGGCACAGCAGCATCGTGCTCGCGTAGGTGTAGAAGCGCACGCCCGCGTCCTGCAGGTCCACGACGAGCGCGTCGAGATCGCGGAGGTCCTCGGGCGTGGGCTTGTTGCGCTCGCCGTACAGGCTCACGACCGGCAGTCCGCTCGGGCCATCGACACCGCTCGCGACGCTCTCCCCCGCCGCCGCGTCTCCGCGCAGCCCGTGCTCGGGTCCGAAGAGCCGCACCACGCGGACCCCCGCGTCCCGAAGTGCGTCGATCGCGTGACGACCGTCGGTCGTGAGCGACGCCGCGTGTCCCAGCAGGCCGACGCGACGGCCGCGCAGCGGCGCCCCCTGCTTCGCTATGACCTGCTCCAGGCCGACCCTCACCTGCGTCGTCGCGGTCCAGAGCCGCGCCCCCGCGAGCGGCGCGGCGGCCGCCAGGAAGGTCCTGCGTTTCACGCGAGAGCGCGCACCGCCGCGTCCGCGACCTCGGCGCGCACCGCGCGGATCTTGTTGTTCGCGCGCGTCGGGTGCACGCGGTTCGTCAGCAGCACCACGTAGAGCGCGCGCTCGGGGTCGGTCCAGATCGAGGTGCCGGTGAAGCCCGTGTGCCCGAACGAGCGCGCGGACAGCAGCGAGCCGGCGGCCGAGTAGCCCGGCTCGCCTGGGACCGAGCTCCGGCGGCCCGTCTCGTCGGCCGGCGTGTCCCAGCCGAGGGCCCGGGAGGCCCGCGGCACGCCGGCGCGCTCCGTGAACAGCTCGAGCGTCGCCCGCGAGACGAGTCGCCGGCCAAAGGCGCGTCCTTCGTCGAGCAGCATCGCGCCGAAGCGCGCGAGGTCCGGGGCCGTCCCGAAGAGGCCCGCGTGCGGCGCGATCCCGCCGAGCGCCGCGGCGTTCTCATCGTGCACCTCGCCGCGCAGCACGCGTCCGCGCCAGGGGTCGTTCTCCGTCGGCGCGATGCGCGGCAGGAGCTCGGCCGGCGGGCGGTAGAGCGTCTCCTTCATCCCGATCGGATCGAGCACGCGCGCCCGCGCCAGCTCGCCGAGCGGCGCGCCGGACAGGCGCTCCACGACGTCCCCGAGCAGGATCACGCCGAGGTCGCTGTAGACCGCCTTCGTGCCGGGGGCGTAGGCGAGCTCCATGCCCACGATCCGCTCGAGGTAGGCCGCCTTGCCCTGCAGCTCCTTGTAGAGCGGCGCCCACCACGCGAGCCCGCCCGAGTGCGTCAGAAGCTGGCGCAGCGTCACGGCCTCCTTGGCCCCGCCGCGGAAGCCCGGGAAGAAGCTGGAAACGCGTGCGTCGAGGTCGAGCCGCCCCTCGTCGACCAGCATCATCGCGAGCGTCGTCGTGACGAGCACCTTGGTCAGGCTCGCGAGGTCGTAGAGCGTGTCGGGCGCGGCGGCGGCGGCGCCCTCGTCGTAGGCGAGCCGGCCGAACGCCTTCACGCGTGCGGGCCCGCCGCGGCGCCCGAGCGCCACCACTCCGCCCGGAAACGCGCGCGCCGCCAAGGCACGGTCCAAGACGGCGTCGACGGCCGCGAGCCCCTCCGGCCGGAAGCCGGGAAGGCTGCTGTCGGGGCCGGGGGCGGCGGACACGGCGTGAGGATAGCGGAAGAGGGCGAGCGCGGCCGCCGCGGCGCCCCCCACCACGCGCCGCCGCGGGAGGGTGCGCGGCGGGCCCGGAGTCATCGCAAGCCGGTCGCTCCGCCCGCGGCGTCCCCGCCCGGCGCGGCGACCAGACGGCGGCCAAAAGCCCCGTCGCGGAGCGGGCGCAGGTCCTGTGGCGCGAGCGACTCGTGCGAGAAGAGCACGACGCCCTGCGCCCCGGCGCGCCGCGCGAGCGCCACCTTCTCGACGATGCCCGGCACGTCCAGGCGATAGGCGGCGATGCCGGCCCAGAGGGGCTGCCCGGGCCGGGTGCGCTCGCGGATGGCCTCGACCTGCTGCAGGAAGAGCCGGCTGTCGGGCGTGTAGGTCATCGGGCAGATCGCCTGGATCACGCCCGCCTTCAGCCAGCTCGGCCAGTCCTGGAACTTGTTGCTCACCGCCTGCGCCTCGTCCGGCACCACGGCGGCCGACAGCACGAGCCCGGGCCGCTCGCGGCGGGCGGCGCCGGCGAGCCGCGTGGCGAGCGACGTCAGGAGCTCGCGGCGGTACGCGTCCCACTCGGCGGGGTGCAGCGTCGGACCCGCGAGGAGATCGGCCTCGCCCGAGCGCCGGCGGAAGCCCTCGAGCGCCGCCCTCGAGTAGTCGAACGACGGCCCCGGGTAGCGGACGAAGTCGAGGTGCAGGCCGTCCACCGGGTACTCCCGCACGACCTCCCGCACCACCTGCTCGAGGTGCTCCGCGACCGCGGGCACGGCCGGCGACAGGTAGTAGCCCTCGACGTCCCCCTCGGAGCGAGCGCCCGCGACGAGCGCGAGCCGCCGCGCGCCGCTCGCGACGAGCGCCGCGGCCGCCTGCGATCGCGGGACCATGGCCCACTCGGGGTGCCGCTCGAGCACGTGGCCGCGCGGCAGCGGCTGGGCGAAGTGCGCCGTGAGCAGCACGTTCACCCAGGCGTGGACCTGGAGCCGCTGCGCGCGCGCGCGCGCGATCAGCCGCTTCAGCGGGTCGAACTCGCGCGGCTGCCGCTCGAGCAGCACGCTGCGCGGAGCGAGCGCGGAGCGGTAGAAGGCGTCGCCACGGCCGCGCACCTGCACAAAGAGCGCGTTCAGGCCCGCCTCGGCGGCCTCGTCGACGACCTTGTCGACCTCGCGAGGCGAGACGAGCGCGGTCCTCACGACCCAGAGCCCGCGGAGCTCGTCGGCCGGAAGCGCGGCGGCGCTCGCGGCGAGCGGGGCGAAGGCCGCCAAGGCGGCGAGAAGCGCGAGCGTTCCCCGCGCGAGAGTTCGACCGTGCACGCAGAATGGTAGCAGGCCCGCCCCCCGCGAGCAAGCGGAACTTCCCGTGTCCCAATGGTTTGCGATATCATCTTCGTCAGTGGGCACTCACGCCGCACTCGCCATGGGCCTGCTCCTCGCGGCCTCGGCGTCGGAAACCGGGACGGACGGCAGCGTGGCCCAGGGTCTCGTCCGCGCAATCGAGGAGCATCACGCGCGCACGGTCGACATCGTGGCGCGCTTCTCGCAGAGCTACCGCTCGGGCTTGCTCGGCCGCGAGATCACGGAGCGCGGCGTCGTGCAGATCAAGGCTCCCGGCCGCATGCGCTGGGAGTACAAGGACCCCGAGCCCAAGCTGTTCGTAACCGACGGCCGAACCTCCTACTTCTACGTGCCGGCGGACAAGCAGGTGGTCGTGAGCGAGCAGGACGTCAAGCACTCGCTCGCGGCGCGCCTGCTCTCGGGCAAGGGGGGGCTGCTCGACGAGTTCACGGCCTCGCTCGAGGAGCCGGTCGAGGAGGGCGTGCTGCGGCTGCGGCTCGTGCCGCGCCAGCCGCAGGCCGACATCGAGCGCGCGCTCGTGGACGTCGAGCCGCGCGGGCGCATCCGCGCCATCCTGCTCGAGGACCTGCAGGGCAACCGTACCCGCTTCCGCTTCGAGGACGTGCGCGAGAACACCGGCCTCGCCGACCGCCTGTTCCGCTTCGAGCCGCCTAAAGGCGTCGAGGTGATCCGCGGATGAGGCGCCTCGTGCTGGCGCTCGCGCTCGGCGCCGCGGCCGCCGGCTGCGCCACGTCGTCCGCCTTCCACGCCGGCGAGAACGCCGAGCGGCTGCAGGACTACGACCGCGCCGTCGTCGAGTACCAGCGCGCGCTCAAGGAGTCGCCGGACAACGTCGACGTGCGCCGCGCGCTCGACCGCGCGCGCCTGCGCGCCTCGACCGACCACGTGAACCAGGCGCGCCGGCTGGTCGGCCGCGGGCAGTACGACGAGGCGCTCGCCGAGTACCGTCTCGCGCTCGAGCTGAGCCCGAACTCCTCCGGCATCGCGGAGGAGATGAAGGACGCCGAGGCGTTCCGGGAGCGCGGCCGCTCGACGCTCGACGAGCTCAAGGCGCGCGCCCGCGAGCACGCGCTGCCAGGGCTCGAGCCTCGACCCCGACGCGCAGCAGCCGCTCGGCCTCGTGTTCCGCGGCGCCAGCCTGCGCGAGGCCTACCTGGCGCTGGCACGCGCCGCCGCGATCAACTTCATCTTCGACCCGTCGTTCCAGGATACGACCGTGACGCTCGACCTGCAGGAGGTCCCCTTCGACCAGGCGCTGGCGGCGCTCGCGGCCGCCGGGCACACCTTCCACCGCGTGGTGGACGCGAAGGTGCTGAACGTGGTTCCGGACACGCCGAGCAAGCGCCGCGAGTACGAGCAGCAGGTGGTGAAGACGCTCTTCCTCTCGAACGCCGACCTCAAGGAGACGATCGACCTCCTGCGCGTGGTGCTGGGCGCGCGGCGCATCGCGCCCGTCGCCGGCAGCAACGCGCTCACGATCAACGACACGCCCGACAAGGTGGCGGCGGCCGAGCGCATCGTCGAGGTGGTCGACAAGCGGCGCGCCGAGGTGGTGGTGGAGGTGCGCATCCTCGAGGTCGCGCGCAACCGGCTGAAGGAATACGGCATCTACCTCACGTCGGGCCTCGACGCGCAGGGCATCGAGGGCATCGCCTCGGGTGTGTTCCCCGACCCGAGCGTCACGAACCTGAATCAGCACCCGTACAGCAAGGACAACCTGGTCGTGACCTCGCTGCCGGGCGCGGTGGTGCGCCTGCTCGAGAGCGACTCGTCGACGCGGCTGCTCGCCAACCCGCAGCTGCGCATCTGCGAGGGCCAGACGGCCCAGGCGCGCTTCGGCGACCAGGTGCCGGTGCCGGTCACCACCTTCACGGCGATCGCGACGGGCGGCCTGCCGCAGCAGCCCATCACC
Organism: uncultured Acidobacteriota bacterium; assembly: GCA_963740655.1. Taxonomy (GTDB): domain Bacteria; phylum Acidobacteriota; class Vicinamibacteria; order Fen-336; family Fen-336; genus DATBSL01. The sequence goes on along the minus strand of CAVUFF010000001.1, from coordinate 371,002 downwards.
TCGTTCGAGTACAAGAACGTCGGCGTGAACATCGACATGACGCCCCGCGTGCACCACGACGGCGAGGTGACGCTCGCACTCAAGCTCGACATCTCGGCCGTGGGCGCGCCCGGCTATCAGGGGCTGCCCACCTTCAACAGCCGCACCGTCAACTCCACGATCCGGCTGCGCGACGGCGAGACGAACATGCTCGCCGGGCTGATCCTCGACAACGAGCGGCGCGGGCTCACCGGCCTGCCGGGCGTCGCCAACATCCCGTTCATCGGCCGCCTGTTCGCCCGCAACAGGGACGAGTCGACCCAGACCGACATCGTGATGACGCTGACGCCGCACGTGATCCGCAAGAGCGACATCGAGGAGAGCGACCTGCGCTCGTTCCTCGTCGGGGGCGAGGTGTCGCCCTTCCTGTTCGAGGTGCCGAACCCGACCCCGAACGCGCCCGCGCCGCAGCGAAACGACCCCCCGCGCATCGAGCCCATCCGCCCGCCCACGACGACCAGCCAACCGCCCCCGAACGACTAGCTCTCCCAGCCAAGAGCTGTCGGGCTCTCCGCGAGCGATGGTGTAGGGACGACGAAAGCTAACGGCCTGCGACTTCCTTCTTTGAACCGGGGGGCTCCGCCCCCCGGACCCCCTGAGCTGCCGAGGCCACGGCGGCGGCCGCACCGGCGGGCAGCTTCTCGATCTTCACCTTGCTGACGCGGTTCTTCTCGACGTCCACGACGGTGTAGCGCCAGCCGGGGATCTCGACCACCTCGCCGCCTTTGGGGACCGAGCCAAGCTGCTCGAGCATGAAGCCCGCCACGGTCTCGAACTCGCCCTCGGGCAGCGGCACCTGGTGCGACTCGCGCAGCTGCGCTGCCGGAAGCGTCCCCTCCACCACCAGCGAGCCGTCGCGCATTCGCTCGACCGGGCGCTCCTCCCAGTCGTACTCGTCCTGGATCTCGCCCACGATCTGCTCGAGCAGGTCCTCGAGCGTCACCAGCCCGCTCACCGAGCCGTGCTCGTCGACCACGATCGCCAGGTGGCTGCGCCGCTTCTGCAGCTCCTTCAGCAGCTCGCCCACCTTCTTCGTCTCCGGGACGAGGTGCACCGGGTGCAGGATCTTGCGGATCACCACCGGCTGGCGCCGCTCGAGCAGCCGCAGCGCGTCCTTCACGTAGACGACGCCGAGCACGTTGTCGAGCTCGCCCTCGAACGCGGGGATGCGCGAGAAGCCGCTCTCGACGATCAGCGGGCCCACCTCGCCCGGCGGCGTGTCGGCCTCGAGCGCGAAGATCTTCGGCCGCGGCACCATCACCTTGCGCACCGGCGTGTCCGTGAACTCGAACACGCTGTGGATGATCTCCATCTCGGTCTGGTCGAGGACACCCTGCTGGCGGCCCTGCTTGACGAGGTGCTTGATCTCCTCCTCGGAGACGAAGGTGCGCTCGCCCACCTCGCGGATGCCGAAGAGCCGCAGCACTCCGTGCGTCGAGGCGGCCACGAAGCCCACTCCGTAGCGCGACCAGCGGAACATCAGCTTGAAAGGCGCCGAGACCGCGAGCGCGATGCGCTCGGTGTAGCGCAGCGCGATCGCCTTCGGCACCAGCTCGCCGAGCACGAGCTCGACGTAGACGATCCCGAGTCCGACCGCCGCGCTCGCGACGAGCGCCGGTGGCAGGAAGCGCGCCAGGCTGTCGTGCGCGAGCAGCGGCTCGAGGTAATGTGACGCCAGCATGCCGCCCAGCACGCCGGCCAGCGTGCCGCACACGGTGACGCCGATCTGGACCGTGGCGAGGAAGCGGTCCATGTTGTCCTGCAGCTCGCGCACGCGGCGCGCGGCGGGGCTGCCCTGCTCGGCCAGGCGCTCGATCCGGCTGCGGCGCGAGGAGATGATCGCGATCTCGCTGCCGGAGAAGAAGCCGTTGCCGAGCAGCAGCAACACTATCGCCGCGACGATCAGGAGGGGCGCGGTCATTCGAGCGAGGCCTCATCTTAGCAGACGGTTCCGCTTCGACGAGCCTGGGGTGTCGCGCCTTGTCAGGCCCCGGTCGGCTCTGGTAGCGTGCCCTACTGCGCGTGGCGACGCTGCGCGCCGCAGTCGTACGGAGGAGGCAGAGCTTGGCGAACGGCGAGATCTTCGACGTCACCGTGATCGGCACCGGCCCCGGCGGCTACGTGGCGGCGATCCGCGCCGCCCAGATGGGGCTCAAGACCGCGGTCGTCGAGCGCGACCCGGTGGGCACGGGCGGCACCTGCCTGCTGCGCGGCTGCATCCCCACGAAGGCGCTGCTCCACACCGCCGACCTCTTCGAGGACCTCCAGAACCGCAAGGAGTACGGCATCGTCGCCGATAACGTCGCGATCGACTTCGCCGGCGCGATGTCGCGCAAGGACCGGATCGTGGCGCGCCTCAGCAAGGGCATCGAGTCGTACCTTTTCAAGAAGAACAAGATCACGCTCTTCAAGGGCCAGGGCCGGCTCGAGGGAGCGAAGGCGGTCGTGGTGAAGGGCGACGCCGGCGAGACCAGGGTCGACACCAAGAACGTGCTGATCGCCACCGGCTCGCGCCCGAAGACGCTGCCCGGCATGACGCCGGACGGCAAGACGTTCCTGACCTCGGACGACATCCTGCAGCTCAAGGAGCTCCCGAAGAGCCTGATCGTGATCGGCGCGGGCGCCGTGGGCATGGAGTTCGCCTCGATGTTCGCCCGCTTCGGCACCGCGGTGACCGTGATCGAGATGCTGCCGCGCATCCTGTCGCTCGAGGACGAGGAGATGTCGAACGAGGCGCACAAGGTGCTCGGCAAGCAGATGGCGATCCACGTCGGCGCCCGCACCGAGGCCGCGCTCAAGACCTCGAGCGGCGTCGAGGTGGGCTTCCGCACCGCGCAGGGCGAGGCGAAGACGATCACCGCCGACGCGCTCCTCGTGGCGGTGGGCCGCGGGCCGGTGACCGACGGGCTCAACCTCGAGTCGACGAAGGTCGCCGTCGACCGCGGCTTCGTCAAGACCAACCACCTGATGGCGACGGACGAGCCGGGTGTCTTCGCGATCGGCGACGTGGTGGCGCTGCCCGACCGCCCGCACCCGCAGCTCGCGCACGTGGCGTCGTTCGAGGGCATCGGCGTCGCCGAGCGGCTCGCCGGCCACAACGTCGAGCCGCTCAACTACGACCGCGTGCCCTCCGCGACCTACTGCCGTCCCGAGGTGGCCGGCGTGGGCCTCACCGAGGCCGAGGCCCGGAAGCGCGGCTACGACGTGCGCGTCGGCCGCTTCAACTTCGGCAACCTCGCGAAGCCCCGCATCGTCGGGCATCCCGAGGGGCTCGTGAAGGTCGTGTCGGAGGCCAAGTACGACGAGGTGCTGGGCGTCCACATGGTGGGGCCGCACGTGACCGACCTGATCGCCGAGGCGTGCGTGGCGCTGCGGCTCGAGGCGACCACCGAGGAGATCTTCCGCACCATCCACGCCCATCCGACGCTGCCCGAGACCCTGATGCAGGCCGCCGAGGCCGTGTACGGCCACGCGATCGACGCCTAGGGCGAGCGAGGAGAGCCATGGCCGACGTCATCATGCCCCAGATGGGAGAGTCGATCGCCGAGGGTACCGTCACGAAGTGGCTCAAGAACGTCGGCGACAAGGTCGAGCGCGACGAGCCTCTCTTCGAGATCTCGACCGACAAGGTCGACGCCGAGATTCCGTCCCCCGCCGCGGGCGTGCTCAAGGAGATCCGCATCGCGCCGGGGACCACCGTGCCCGTGCACACCGTCGTCGGAGTGATCGCGGCCGAGGGCGAGGCTGCCGCTGCCGCGCCTCCGGCCCCCGCCGAGCCGCCGCCGCAGGCCGCGGCTCCGCCCGCGCAGTCGCCGTCGCCGTCGAGCCTCGCCGGCGCGATCACGCTGCCGCCCATTCCTCCGTCGCCGGCACCGCCGCCGCCGGCTCCTCCGCCCCCGGCTCCCCCGCCCCCCCCTCCGGCTCCGGCTCCGGCCGCTCTGGCGGCACCCGCGCCCGCGGCTGCGGCTCCCCCGCCGCCACCAACCGCTCCGCGGCCGGACGCGCCGACCCCGGCGCAGGCGACGCCGGCCGTCGTCTATCACATCGAGGGCGAGCGCCAGTCACCGGACGCGGAGACGCCGCGCTCCGAGCTGACGGCCGAGGAACTGCGCCACGCGCGCTCGTCGCCGGTGGTGCGCAAGATCGCGGCCGAGCACCAGGTCGACATCCGCGAGATCCCCGGCACGGGCATCGGCGGCCGCGTGACGAAGCAGGACATCCTCGGCCACATCGAAGCGCGCTCGACGCCCGCGGAGGCTCCCGCCCCGCCATCGCTCCCGGCGCAGGCGCCGAGCGCGGAGGGCGGCGCGCCTGCGCCCACGGCGGCGCGACCCCCCGCGGGAGGGCCGCGGATCCAGGTCGTCCCGATGACGCCGATCCGCAAGAAGACGGCCGAGCACATGGTGCTCTCGAAGCGCACCTCGGCCCACGTCTCGACGGTGTTCGAGATCGACTTCACGCGCCTCGACCAGCTGCGCCAGAAGCACCGCGCGGCGTTCGAGGAGCGCGGCGTGCGCCTCACCTACCTGCCGTTCGTGCTGAAGGCGGTGGTGGACGCGCTCGCCGCCTTCCCGGTGCTGAACGCCAGCATCGACGGCGACAACATCGTCTATCGCAAGGACGTCAACCTCGGCGTCGCGGTGGCGCTCGACTGGGGGTTGATCGTCCCCGTCATCCACCACGCCGACGAGAAGAACGTGCTCGGGCTGGCGCGCGCGCTCCAGGACCTGGCCGAGCGCGCCCGCGCCAAGAAGCTCAAGGTGGAGGAGGTGCAGGGCGGCACCTTCACGATCACCAACCCGGGGGTCTTCGGCAGCCTGTTCGGCACGCCGATCATCAACCAGCCCCAGGTCGCGATCCTGGGCCTCGGCACGATCGAGAAGCGAACGGTCGTGCGCGACGACGCGATCGCGATCCGCACCATGGCCTACGTCGCGCTCACCTTCGACCACCGCCTCGTGGACGGCTCCGACGCCGACCAGTTCATGGCGCAGATCAAGCGAACCATCCAGGAGTTCGACGAGTCGTCCTTGTGAGGCCCTTGGAGGTCCGCCGCCTCGGTCGCGTGCCGTACGCGCGCGGGCTGGACCTGCAGGCCGAGCTGGTCGCCGAGCGGCAGGCGGGGCGCATCGGGGACCTGCTGCTGCTGCTCGAGCACGACCCGGTGTTCACGCTGGGGCGCAACGCCCGCGGCGAGAACGTGCTCCACCCGGCGGAGGCGCTCCGCGAGCGCGGCTTCGACGTTTTCGAGACCGGCCGTGGCGGCGACGTCACCTACCACGGCCCCGGCCAGGTCGTGGGCTACCCGATCCTCGACCTCGCGCCCGACCGGCGCGACGTGCACCGCTACGTGCGCGACCTCGAGGAGGTGATGCTGCGGACCTGCGCCGGCTACGGCCTCCCGGCCTCGCGTGTGGCCGGGCTCACCGGCGTCTGGCTCGGCAACGAGAAGATCGGCGCGATCGGCGTGCGCATCGCGCGCTGGGTCACGTCGCACGGCTTCGCCTTCAACGTCGCGACCGACCTCTCGGCCTTCGACCTGATCGTTCCCTGCGGCATCCGCGGCCGCGGCGTCACCAGCCTCGAGCGCCAGCTGGGCCGGCCCGTGCCGACCGCCGAGGTGATGAGCCGCCTGAGCGAGCACTTCGGCGCCGTCTTCGGCAGCGAGATCCGAACCCAGCCGAGTTGACCGCGGCTCGGCTCGCGGCCAAGCTTGCCCCCGCATGGGCCTCTCCGTCGGCGAGCGCCTCGGCCCGTATGAAGTGATCGCCAATCTCGGGGCCGGAGGCATGGGCGAGGTCTACAAGGCCCGCGACACCCGGCTCGACCGCACGGTGGCCGTCAAGGTGCTGCCGCACGCGATCCCGACGGAGGCCGAGCGGCAGCGCTTCGTGCGGGAAGCCCGTGCGATCTCGCAGCTCTCGCACCCCCACATCTGCACGCTCTTCGACGTGGGACGCGAGGGCGAGACCGACTTCCTCGTGATGGAGCTCGTCGACGGCGAGTCGCTGCAGGCCCGGCTCGCGCGCGGCCCGCTTCCGCTCCCGGAGGTGGTGCGCCACGGCGTCGAGATCGCGAGCGCCCTCGACCTGGCCCACAAGAACGGCATCGCGCACCGCGACCTGAAACCCGCCAACGTGATGCTGACGCGGTCCGGCGTCAAGCTGATCGACTTCGGCCTGGCCCGCCGCATCGAGCCTCCGCTGCCCGCGAACGGCTCGGAGGACGCGACGGCGACCGCGCATGCGGCGCTCACGCGGGAGGGCGTGATCGTCGGCACGCCGCAGTACATGGCGCCCGAGCAGCTCGAGGGCAAGCCCGCCGATGCCCGCACGGACGTCTTCGCCCTCGGTGGCCTGCTGCACGAGATGGTCGCGGGCAGGCCCGCCTTCTCGGGCCCGAGCGCCGCGGCCCTCGCGTCCGAGATCCTCCGGAGCCCGGCGGCCTCGCTCACCACGTTGCGCTCCGAGTGCCCGCCCGTGCTGTCGCGCATCGTCGGCGCCTGCCTCGTCAAGGACCCCGACGAGCGGCTCCAGTCGGCGCACGACGTCAAGCTGCTGCTCGAGGGCCTGACGGACGCGCCGCACGCGAGCCCGCAGCCGCGAGCCAGCGCACGTCGTGCCAGTTGGGTGCCGTGGGCTGTCGCGGTGCTTACCACCGGCCTTGCGGTCGCGGCACTGCTGCGCAAGGCGCCTGCCCCCGTGGCTGCGACAGGCTCGGTCCGCTTCCAGGTCCCGCCCCCGGCCGGAGGCATCTTCACCGGCTGGTCCGAGGCCACCACGTTCTCGTTCTCTCCGGACGGACGCACGCTGGCGTATAGCGCCGTCGAAGCCGGGGTCATGCGCCTCTACCTGCGTCCGCTCGCCTCTCTCGAAGCGAAGCCCGTGCCGGGAAGCGAAGGCGCGCGCTCCGCCTTCTGGTCGCCGGACGGAAGGACGCTCGCCTTCTTCGCCAACAGCCAGCTGAAGCGGCTGGAGCTCAGCTCGGGAGCGCCCGTCACCGTCTGCAGCGTGCGGCCTGGGGCCGGGATCACCGGGACCTGGGGCGCCGACGGCCAGATCCTGTTCGCCTCGATCGAGGGCGACGGGATCTTCGCCGTCAAGAGCGAGGGGGGTGAGCCCCGGAAGGTGCAAGGGCCGGAGAACGGCGTGCTGCGCGTCTCGTGGCCTTCTTTCCTCCCCGACGGAAAGCGCTACCTCTACCTGCAGCGCGCGCCGGATCGCGTGTACAACATCATGCTGGGAGAGGCCGGACGCGAGCCGCGCGCCGTGCGCACCAGTGAGTCCCTCGCGCAGTATCTGGCGCCGGGGTACCTCGTCTTCGCACGCGACGGCACCTTGCTCGCTCAACGCTTCGACGCGGAAACCGCGCGCGTCTCGGGCGACCCGATCGCGATCGCGGAGCCGGTCGCCGAGTTCGCGAGCCCGGGCTGGGCCGCGTTCGCGGTGTCTGCGACAGGCGCCATCGCCTATCAGTCGCCTGGCGGGCGGGCGCGCCTCTCCTGGTTCGACCGCGCGGGTCGTCGCCAGCCCCTCGACAACCTCGCTTCGCCCCTCTGGGTCCGCGTCTCGCCCGATGGCAGCCGTGCGCTCTTCAACCGGAACGATCCACGCACCGGCGACCTCGACATCTGGGCGCTCGAGCTCGCGCGCGGCGGCGAGACCCGCATCACCTCCGACGCCGGCACCGAAACCGCCGGGCTGCTGATGCCCGACGGCAGCCTCGTCTACTCGGCGGCGAGCGGACGCTCGCCGCGGCTGCAGCGGCGCGATCTCGCGACCGGCGAGACGCGCGCGCTGCTGCCGGAAGGCTCGTTCCAGGAGGTACAGGACTACACGCCCGACGGCGCCACCCTCGTTTACAGCGAGCGCGACCAGGCCTCATGGGACCTTTTCACCGTGCCCGCGACGGGGGGCGAGGGGAAGCCGCTGCTCCGCAGTCCTTTCGAAAAAGAGGATCTGCGGCTCTCGCCCGACGGACGCTACGCCGCGTTCGTCTCGAACGAGACGGGGCACTTCGAGGTGTACGTGGCCCCGTTTCCGAGGCTCGCCGAGCGGGTCCGCGTGACCCAGAAGGGCGCGCGGGTTCCCCGCTGGAGCCGCGACGGACACGAGCTCTACTTCCTCAACTCCGACCGCCGTCTCGCCTCGGTTCCCGTGCGCACCGCGGCCTCGCTCGAGCTCGGAGCGGAGCAGACGCTCTTCGCTCTGGAGGGCCGCTACGGTTGGGCGACGTACGACGTGGCTCGCGACGGACGCTTCCTCGCGATCGTCATCGAGGCTCTCGCCGGCGAGCAGCCCATCACCGTGGTGCTGGACCCGCTCGCCAGCTCGCGCTCTAGTGGGCCTTCGGCACCTTGAGCGTGTCGAGCTCGGCGATAACGTCCTCGGCGGAGGTCGGCGGCTTGACCGCCTTGTCGATCGCCGCGATCCGGCCGTCCTTGTCGATGTAGAACGTCCAGCGCTGCGCGAAGCCCCGCTCGGGGTGCAGCACCCCGTAGGCGGTGGCCGTCTCCTTGGTCGGATCGCTCAGGATCGGGAAGTCGGCCTTCTCCGACTCGGCGAACGCCTTGTTTCCCTTCTCGCCGTCCGGCGCGTCCACGCTCGCCATGAAGTAGGCTACGTCGTACTGGCGGAGCTTGTCGCCGTTGGCCGCGAGCGACTTGCACTCGACGGTGCAGCCCGAGGTGAACGCCTTCGGGAACCAGGCGAGCACCACGGCCTTCTTGCCCTTGAACTGCGACAGCGTGTACGTCTTGCCGTCGCTGCCGACGAGCTTGAAGTCCGGCGCCGGGTCGCCGACCTTGAGCTCCGCCGCCGCCGCGAGCGACCCCGCCCCGAGCACCAGCGCGCACGTCAGCATCGAGACTGCCCTCATGCACGACCTCCCGTTTGGAAAGAGTGGCTTTGCCGCCAGTATAGTCCGGACGCCAGCGGCCCGAAGGACGCGGGGCGGGCCGCGCCAGCGGCGCCCGCACGATAGAATCGCTTGGTTGCATAAGCCAGGAGACAAGTCGACCCGCGGGCCGCTCCGTGCGATCTCGGACTGGCTCAAGGGGGCCGCGACTCCGCCGCCACAGGCCGAGCCCGCGGCCGGCGCTCCTCGCGAGGGCGCGCCGAGCCGGATCGGCCACTACGCGATCCTCGGCAAGCTCGGCGAGGGCGGAATGGGCGTCGTCTACGCCGCTCGCGACGAGCGGCTCGAGCGCTCCGTGGCGATCAAGACCATGAGCGCGCTCGGCGGCGACGAGACCGCCCGCAAGCGCTTCTGGCGCGAGGCCAAGGCCGCGGCGAGCGTCAACCACCCGAACGTCTGCCAGCTCTACGAGATCGGCGAGGACCAGGGCGAGCTGTTCATCGCGATGGAGCTGCTCGAGGGCGAGCCGCTGGGCGAGCGGCTGCGGCGCGGCGCGCTCAGCGTGTCGGAGGCGCTCCAGATCGCGCTCGCGGTGCTGGCCGCGCTCGAGGCGCTGCACGCGCGCGGGATCGTCCACCGCGACCTCAAGCCCTCGAACGTGTTCCTGACGCCGCATGCCGTGAAGCTGCTCGACTTCGGGCTGGCGCGTCCGAGCGACGCGGACGACTTCCCCTTCCCGGCTTCGGTCAGCGAGCTCACCCGCACCGGCATGGTGCTCGGCACGCCGCGCTACATGGCGCCCGAGCAGGTGACGGGCGAGGCCCTCGACGCGCGCAGCGACCTCTTCGCGCTCGGGCGCGATCCTGTTCGAGATGCTCGCGGGCCGGCCGGCCTTCGGCGGCCGCAACGCCGTCGAGATCCTGCACGCGACGCTGCACGAGCAGCCGCCCGCGCTCAGCGGCTCGCCCGCGGTCGCGGCGGTCGACCGCGTGATCCGCCGCGCGCTCGCCAAGCGTCCGGCCGAGCGGCCGACCTCGGCCGAGGAGATGGCGGACGAGCTGCGCGCCGTCGAGGGCATGGACGGCGACGACGCCAGGGCGCTCGCGCGGGCGCTGACGCGGCTGGTGGTGCTGCCCTTCCGCATCCTGCGCCCCGACCCGGAGACCGACTTCCTCGCCTTCAGCCTGCCCGACGCCATCGCCACCTCGCTGTCGCGCATCAGCTCGCTCGTCGTGCGCTCGAGTGCCACCGCCGCCCGCTTCGCCGGCGAGGCGCCGGACCTGAAGGCGCTCGCCGCCGAGGCCGACGTGGACCGCGTCGTCATGGGCACGCTGCTGCGCTCGGGCGACCAGCTGCGCGCCGTGGCGCAGCTCGTCGAGGCGCCCGGCGGGACGCTCGTCGCCTCGCAGACCGTGCAGTGCTCGCTCGGCGACCTGTTCCAGCTGCAGGACGACATCGCCCGGCGCGTGGTCGAGGCGCTGGCGCTGCCGCTCGGCGGCGGCGTCGACACGCCGACGCCGCAGCAGCCGCACAACGCGCGCGCCTACGCGCTCTACCTGCGGCGAACGAGCACGCGCGCAGCTACGGCGGGATGAAGAGCGCGCTCGAGCTCTACCAGCAGATGCCTCGAGCTCGACCCGAGCTTCGCTCCCGCCTGGGCGCAGCTCGGGCGCTGCCAGCGCGTGATCGGCAAGTTCATCGACCCCGCGGCCGACCGCGACGGCGGCGGCCGAGCGCTCGCTCCGCCGCGCGCTCGAGCTCAACCCCCGCCTGACGCTCGCGCACAAGTACTACGCGCACCTCGAGGCCGAGACCGGCCAGCCGCGGGCGGCGCTGGTGCGGCTCGCTCGGCGAGGCGCGGCCGCCACGGCAACGACGCCGAGCTCTTCGCGGGGCTGGTGCACGCCTGCCGCTACTGCGGGCTCTTCGAGCAGGCGATCGCGGCCCACGCCGAGGCGCGCCGGCTCGACCCGAACGTCCCCACGAGCCTCGAGCAGACCGTGCTGATGACGGGCGACGTCGAGCGGCTGCTCGCGATCGCTCCCGTCGCGACCTCGGTCGGCAGCGACTCGGTGATCCCGGTGATCGGCCTGGGGCTCGCCGGCCGGCGCGACGAGGCGCGCGCGGCCCTGGCGATGCACCGCAAGGCAGCGCAGATCGAGGTCTTCCACGCCTACGCCGACTCGCTGCTCGCCTGGCTCGACCAGCGGCCCGCGGACATGCTGAAGAGCATTCTCGCGCTCGAGGGGCTCAAGATCATGGACGACCCCGAGGCCATGTTCCAGGAGGGCTGGCTGCTCTGCGACGCCGGCGAGCACGAAACGGGCCTCGGCTTCCTGAGGCGCGCGGTCGACAAGGGCTACACGGTCGCCACCACGCTGCGCCAGAGCGCGGCGTTCGACGCCCTGCGCGGCAGGAGCGCCTTCGAGCGGCTGCTGGCGGACGCGCAGACCGGGCGCGAGCAGGCACTCTCGGCCTTCCGCGAGGCCGGCGGCGAGACGCTGCTCGGCCGCTAGGCGGGCCGCGGGCGCGAGCGCCTTCAGGCGCCGAACTGGCGCAGGTGGTGGTCCGTGTGCAGGAAGCCCCAGCGCAGCCACGCGGCCTCGGACATCCGGCCGAAGACGGGGTGCGGGAGCGACAGCCGCCGGCCGGAGGCGGCCATCTCCCGCAGCAGCGACTCGACGCGCGCGAGGTCGGCCGCGAAGTCGGTCGGCCGCGTCGCGACTCGCCCGAGCTGGTCGAGCTCCGGCGCCGTCGTGATGCCCGGCGGCCAGCGCAGGGGCGCGTAGAGTGCCACCCACTTGACGACCGTGCGCTGGAGCGTGCCGGAGGGCGCCGTGGCGGCCTTCTGCCCGAGCGCCATGCGGAAGCTGTCGGCCAGGTGGCAGACCATCTGGTGCGCCGACATCCGCCCCCAGAGCCGCTCGTTGTCAGGCCGCACGCGCGCGAGCCGGGCGACGAGCGCTCGCTCGTCGCGCTCGCGGGCGAGGCTCCTCACGCGCGCCGCCTCAACGCCGCCGTGCCTCCTGGTAGAGCCGCGCGTTGCGCAGCGCGATCACCAGGAAGTCCGCGAGCGCCTCGCCGGCCGCGACGTCCTCGAGCGTGAACGCGGCTTCGTGCTCGCTCTGGAAGTCGAGGGCGCCCGTCGCCTCGCCGCCCTCGAGCAGTGGGATCACCATCTCGGAGCGGGTCCGCTCCACGTCGGGGTGGTAGTCCGGGTCCTTGCGCACGTCGGCCACCACCTGCGGCGCGAGCCCGCGCAGCGCCCGCCCGATCACGCCCCCCGGCGGCCCCTGCGTGCGCCCGGCGCTCTTGCGGCCCACGCCGGGGCGGCCCGCCCAGCGCCCGACCAGGACACCTTCGTGGTCGAGCACCACCACCGCCACGAAGCCGTAGTTCATGCGCGCCCGGATCAGCTCCGCCGCCTGCTGCATCAGCTCGTCGGGCTCGCGGATCGCCGCGATGCGGCTCGCCACCGAGGAGATGAGCGCGATCTGCGAGGCGCGGTGGCGGCTCTCCGCCTCGGCCCGGCGCAGCGCGGCGTTGGCGCGCTCGACCTCGCGCGCGTGCTCCGCCGCGCGCGCGCCGTGCTCCTGCGCCTCGACCAGGAGCCGCGCCGACTCGTCCTCCTGGGCGCGCAGCAGCGTCTCGAGCCGCCGCTCGCCGAGCTCGTCGAGCGCCACCAGCGTCTCCGCCAGCGTGTCCGCGTCGCCGCACGCCCTGCGCACGACACTCGCGAGGCAGCGGTTCAGCACCCGGATCTCGAGCGCGGCGCCCAGCAGGCTCGCGGCGCGGCGCGCGTTCTCCTGCGCGCGGCTCGCCTCCGCCGCGAGCAGCCCCTCGACGTCCCCGGCCGCCAGCCGGTCGCAGAGCGAGTCGAGGGCCGGAGCGCAGCCGACGCGCGCCTCGGCCTCGCCGATCCCGCGCGCGTCCGCCACGGCGCGGACCCAGTCGGCCAGGATCAGCTCGCGCTCCGGGCGGATGAAGCCCGCGGCGCGCTGGAGCGCCGCCTGCAGGCGGATCACCGCGGCTTCTCCCCGCGGAACAGGTACGCGATGCCAAAGCTCAGCCGCTCCGTGCGCACGGCCGCGAAGCCCGCGTCCTGCATCAGACGTGCGAAGGCGTCGGGCCGCGGGAAGCTCGCCACCGAGGCGGGCAGATAGGCATACGCCGAGCGGTCGCCGCTCACGAGGCCCCCGATGCGCGGCAGCACGGACGTGAAGTAGATGCTATAGAGCCGGCCCAGCAGCCCCGCCGGCACCCCGAACTCCAGGACCACGAAACGCCCGCCGGGCCGCAGCACGCGGTGCACCTCGCCGAGCGCCCGCGCCGGGTCGCAGACGTTCCGGATCCCGAAGCCCACGAGCGCCGCGTCGTGGCTCGCGTCCCTCACCGGCAGCCGCTCGCCGTCGCCGCCGGCGAGCCACGCGCGCCCCGCGAAGCCGCGGCGCTCGAGCTTGCGCGCGCCGCGCGCGAGCATGCCCTGGGCGAGATCCACGCCGAGGCCCGAGCTGCGCGGGTGCCGCGACAGCGCCTCGAGCAGCAGGTCCGCCGTCCCCGTGCAGAGGTCGAGCACCCGCAGCGGCGGCTCGAGCTCGAGCAGGTCCACCGCGCGGCGCCGCCAGCGCACGTCGGTACCGGCCGAGAGCACGCGGTTCAAGAGGTCGTAGCGCGGCGCGATACGATCGAACATCGACCGCACCGCCGCCCGCTCGGGCGCGCCCGGCGTCGGTGCCGCGGCTCCCATCGCGATCTGGGTCACTGCCGCAGCCACGCCGCGGCCGCCGTCACGGCGAAGTAGCCGAGGCTCACCCAGCCGTTGAGGTTGAACGCCTGCATCACCCGGCTCAGGTCCTGCGGCCGGACGAGCGAATGCTCCCAGGCCAGGACCACGGCCACGCCCGCGACGCCCAGCAGGTAGACGGGATGCAGGCGAGCGAGCCCGAAGAGCGCGACGAGCAGCAGCACCGAGCCCGCGTGCATCACCCGCGCGACCCACAGCGCCCGCGGCACACCGAGGCTCGCCGGCAGCGAGCGCAGGCCCTGTTGCCGGTCGAATTCGACGTCCTGGCAGGCATAGATCGTGTCGAAGCCGGCGACCCACAGCAGCACCGCCAGGCCCAGCACGACGGGCACGACGTCGAAGCGCCCGCAGGATCGCGAGCCACGCGCCCACCGGAGCGACGGCGAGCGCCAGCCCGAGCACGAGGTGCGACGCCGCTGTGAACCGCTTCGTGTACGAGTAGCCGAGCACGATCGCGAGCGCCACGGGCGAGAGCGCGAGGCAGAGCGGATTCAGCATCGCCGCCGCCAGGACGAACACGGCCACGGAGAGCGCCACGAACAGCCACGCCTCGCCGCGCGAGACGACGCCGCGCGGCAGCTCGCGCATCGCCGTGCGCGGGTTCTTCGGCGTCGAGCTCCTGGTCGACCAGGCGGTTGAAGCCCATGGCCGCGCTGCGTGCCGCGACCATGGCCACGACGATCCAGAAGACGTGCCCGGCCGGTCGCCCCGCCTCGCTGGGCGGCGAGCGCAGCCGAGGTCAGCGCGAACGGCAGCGCGAAGACGGAGTGCGAGAAGCGGATCATCCGGCCGTAGGCGCCCGCGCGCTCGAGCGGGCTCTCATGGCTCGGAGCTGCGCAACGCCGTCGCCACGCGCTCGAGGCGCGCGTCGCCCGACAGCAGGAAGGCTTCGGGATCGCTGCGGTGCCGTCGCGGTCGCGGCGAAGGCGAGGGCCGCCCGCCGGCCAGGCGCGATCGCGCCCAGCTCGGCGAAGCCCGAGCGCCTCGGCGCCGCCGAGCGTCGCCATGCGCACGATGGCGCGCGGAGCGAGCTTCGGGAACCGGCGCTGCAGCAGGACCGCGTCGTCGAGCACGTCGAGCGTCGGGATGCTCGCGAGGCTGTCGCTGCCGAGCGCCAGCGGCACCCCCGCCTCGAGGAACGACGGGACGTCGGCGCGTTCCCACTCCGAGGCGCGCGTTGCTGCGTGGGCAGAGCGACCAAGCGCACGCCTCGCTCGCGAGCAGCTTCCTGTCGGCGGCGTCCACCTGGACGCCGTGAGCCGCCACGAGCCGCGCGTGCAACGCGCCCAGGCTGTCGCAGTAGCGAACCGGGCTCTGGCCGCGGCGCGCTCGAAGCTCACGTGCCCGAGCCCTCGCGCGGCGAGGAAACCGGGCCAGGCTCCCCCGCCGCCGCGCCAGGAAGCGTCGCTTCGTCCGGCGATTCCGCCAGGTGGATGGCCGCGGGTCCGCCTCGCGCGGCCATGAGGCGCATCGAGCGCGTGGCGAGACGGAGTGCGGGGCGTGAGCCGCGAGCCGTAGCTCGAGACCGGGGCGGAGCACCCATTGCCGCTCGCGCAGCCAGCGACTCGCCCCACGCGAGCGTGGCCGACGCCCTCGCCGGATCCCAGGCGAGGAGCTCGTAGGAACACGACGGCGGACAGGCTCGACGCGGCGAGCGGCGCGAGAGGGGCAAGGGTGTTCGAGACGTCGCCGACGGCCGCCGTGCCCGAGCGCTTCGAGCGCCGCGATGGCGGCCGCGGTCGCCACCGCGACCTCGGCGCCGGGATACCGCTCCCCGGCCGGCGACGACGGCCTCGACCCACGGCACGAAGCCGGCGCCGCTCGGCAATCGCGAGGCGGCCAGATGGGAGAGCTCGAGATGGCAGTGCGCGTTCACGAGGCCGGGAAGCAGCACGCCGGCGCCGAGATCGGTGAACGGAGCGTCGGGCAAGCCTGGATCTCCGACGACGACCCACCCAGACGATGCGACCCGCAGAAACGGCAACGACGCCCTCGCGGATCGGAGGGCCCGTCGATCGGAAGCAGCCAGGCGGCCTGGAGGAGCTCCATAGTCAGAGCTCGCGCGCCTCCGGCGCGCGCAGGGCGTCAACCCGCCAGCGAGGTCGCCTGCGGCGTGGCCGCCGGGGAGGGTGGGTGTCTCGTGGCTCCAGCAATAGGGATCGCCGACGATCTCGTAGTCCATCGTGCGGCGCTTCGGGACGAAGCCGGCGTCCTGGATGCGCGCGCGCGATCTCGGCCTCGGTCAGGCGGAAGTGCGCGCCGGCCGCCGAGACGACGTTCTCCTCGATCATCAGGCTGCCGAAGTCGTTGGCGCCGAAGCGCAGCGACACCTGGCCGATCTTCGAGCCCTGGGTCACCCAGGACGCCTGCACGTTCGGGAAGTTGTCGAGCATCGACGCGCGCCACGGCGAGCGTCCGCAGGTACTGGAAGGACGTCAGCTCGTCGCCCGCGAGCGCCGTGTTCGCGGGCTGGAAGGTCCAGGCGATGAACGCGGTGAAGCCCCCCGTCCGGTCCTGCAGCTCGCGCAGGTGCAGCAGGTGATCGACGCGCTCCTCGAGCGTCTCGACGTGGCCGAACATCATCGTCGCCGTCGTCCGCATGCCGAGGCGGTGCGCCGTCTCCATCACCTCGAGCCACTCCGCGGTCGAGCCCTTCGCGATGCCGATGATCCCGCCGCACGCGGTCCGACAGGATCTCGGCCCCGCCGCCGGGGATCGAATCGAGCCCCGCCGCCATCAGACGCCGCAGCGTCTGCTCGAGCGGGAGTCTCGAGACGCGGACGATGTGCTGCACCTCGGCCGGCGACAGCCCGTGGATCCAGATCGGGTAGCTCGCCTTCATCCAGCGGAACAGCTCCTCGTAGTACTCGATCCCGAGGTCCGGGTGCAGGCCGCCCTGCAGCAGGATCTGGCGGCCGCCGAGCGCCAACGTCTCCTCGATCTTCCGCGCGAGCTGCTGCTTCGAGAGCAGGTAGCCCTCCTGCGAGGGCAGGTCGCGGTAGAACGCGCAGAAGGCGCACTGGGCAGTGCAGACGTTCGTGTAGTTGATGTTGCGGTCGATGATGTAGGTGACGACGCGGCTCGGGGTGGAGGCGCCAGCGCACCGTGTCCGCGAGCGCGCCGAGCTCCAGGAGGTCCGCCTCCCGGAGCAGCGCTGATGCCCTCCTCGCGCGAGAGCCGCTCCCCGTCCGCTGACCTTCCTGCGTGATCGTCTTCAGGACCTGGCCATGGAACCTCAGCTCCGGGACCGCGGGCGACGAGCGCCAGCGCGTGGGCGCGGCGGTAGAACTCCCGCAGCCCCTCCTGCTCGCGCCTCGCCCAGCTCGTAGACGATGTTCGTCGCGCAGGTAGCTCTCGTAGCGCGTCGCGCGCCCGGCGCCGCCGCCCGCCTGTAGCGCCGCGCGATGTCGGGCAAGGCAGCCCGCCCGGCGGCGAGCGCCTGCCTGCAGCCGCGCGCACGCCCGCCGGCGTCACGACGCCCCCGGCGGCCCGCCCAGAACGCATAGACGAACGGCAGCCCGGTGAGCCGCGTCCACTCCTCTCCGAGGTCGAGCCGCGGAGCGTCGCCTCGGCGAGGTCGAGCGCCGGGTCGCCGATCAGCGAGCGCGGCATCGGCGGCGGCCAGCATGTCGGTCGAGGCCCGGCGCCATGGCGACGTACTCGGGGTCCCGCCCAGGCGCTCCCGGAGCAGGACGCGACGAGCGCCGCGCTGGTGCGGCTCGAGGTGTCGAGGGCGACGCGCCGCACCCGCTCGAGCGGGCCGCGACTGGAAGAGGCACACCGAGCGCACGGCCCCCCGGCTCGCCGATGGCGATGCCGGGCACGATCGCGTAGCGGCCGAAGGCGTACTCGATCGAGGGGATCATCGCCGAGGTCGACCTCTCCCGCGTGCAGGCAGCTCGGCGATGCGCGACGGCACGTCGCGCACGATCCGGAAGCCGGGCTCGCCTCGAGCCCGTGCACGAGGCGGCCGGCGTTCAGGTAGGAGACGGCCCGAGGCGAAGCGGCTCACCACTCCTTCACCACGTTGAAGACGGTGTCGCGCTCGACCGGCCGCCGGCCGGCCTCGCGGATCAGCCGCACCAGCTCGTGCACGGTCATGGACCTGCGCCGTGGCGGCGCCCGCGTCGTGCGCGATCTTCTCCTCGGTCACCGTGCCGTCGATGTCGTCGGCGCCGAAAGACGAGGCCCACCTGGGCCAGGCGCGGGCCTGATCATGATCCAGTACGACTTGATGTGCGGCAAGTTGTCGAGCAGCAGCCGCGCCACGGCGATCGCCTTCAGGTCGTCGAAGCCGGTCGTCTCGGGCAGCGTCATTGCCGGGCGCCTCCCAGGGCTGGAAGGCGAGGGGGATGTACGTCACGAAGCCGCCCGTCTCGTCCTGCAGCTCGCGCAGCTTCGGAGCAGGTGGTCGACGCGGTCCTCGACCGACTCGATGTGCCCGTAGAGCATCGTGGCGTTCGTGGGGATCCCCAGGCGGTGCGCCTTGCGCATGACGTCGAGCCACTGCGGCGCCGTCCGCCTTCCCCTTGATGATGCTTGTTGCGCGTCTCGTTCGCGAAGATCTCGGCGCCGCCGCCCGGCATCGAGTCGAGCCCGGCGGCCTTGAGCTCGTCGAAAGCACCTGCTCCACGCTCATCCGGTAGAGGCGGTGGAAGAAGAAGATCTCGACCGCGGTGAAGGCCTTGACGTGGATGTCGGGCCGCACGCGTCTTGATGCCCTTCATCATGTCCGGTGAAGTAGGACCACGGCAGGTCGGGATGGAGCCCGCCCACGATGTGGACCTCGCGCACCGGAGCTCGAGAGGCCCGAGACGGTCTGGAAGATGTCGTCGAGCGCCATCGTGTAGGCGCGCGGCTCGTCCTTCTTCGCCGCGAAGGCGCAGAAGTCGCAGGTCGCCACGCAGACGTTCGTGTGGTTGATGTGCGTGTTCCACACGAAGTACGCGGCGTCGCCGTGCTTCTGCTCGCGCACGCTGGTTGGCGAGCGTGCCCAGCCCCAGGAGGTCGTGCGTCCTGTAGAGGGCCACGCCGTCCTCGAAGGCGAGCCTGCGCCCGGCGAGCACCTTGTCGCGGACCTTGTCGAGGGCGGTGTCGGACCGGCGCGCGGGGCTTGCGAGTGTGGCCATCAACCTCTCCGGGGGGGCTCGCCCGGGTCCGAATCGGGCAGGCCGACCGTGCAGTCAGCCGGTCCGTGAGAGATTAGCATAACGCGTGGCTGCCCTGCCCCCGCGCCGCCTGGCCGGCGTCTTCCTCGTGAGCCTCGCGACGCTGATGCTCGAGCTGACGCTCACGCGGCTCTTCTCGGCGACGATGTTCTACCACTTCGCCTTCCTCGCGATCTCGCTCGCGCTCTTCGGCTCGGGCGCGAGCGGCGTCTTCGTCTACCTCGCGCGCCCGCGCCTCGACCCCGCGTCGGCGAGCCGCCTGATGGGCCTCGGCTGCGCGCTCTTCGCGGCCAGTACCCTCGCCGCGCTCGTCGTGATCCTCGCCCACCCGCTCTCGCCCTTCAGCCCCGGGTGGGACGTGCTGCTGTCGCTCGCCTGGATCTACGGCGCCGCCGCGCTGCCGTTCTTCTTCTCGGGCTCCGTGGTGACGCTGGCGATCACGGCCTTCACGCGCGAGATCAACCGCCTCTACCTGTGGGACCTCGCCGGCGCGGCCGCGGGCTGCCTGCTCCTGGTGCCGGCGCTCGGGACGCTGGGCGCGATCGACACCGTGCTGCTCGTCGCGGTGCTGGCGGCGTTCGCGGGCTGGCTGCTCGCCGGCGGGCGCGAGCTCGTCGCGGCGACGGCGCTCGCCCTCGCGGTGCTCGCCTGGAACCTCGGCGCTCCCTTTCTCGAGCTGCGCGAGGCGAAGGGGCTCTCCGAGCAGCCCGTGGTGTTCTCGCGCTGGAACTCCTTCTCCCGCGTCACCGTGACGCGGACCCCCGATCCCGACCGCCTGATCCTCTACATCGACGCCGACGCCGCCACGATCATCCACAAGGACGCCTCCAACCTGGCGCGGCACGCCGAGGAGCGCGACCGCATCGAGTCGCTCGCCTACCAGACCGGCCGTCGCGAC
This sequence comes from uncultured Acidobacteriota bacterium, assembly GCA_963740655.1. GTDB lineage: Bacteria > Acidobacteriota > Vicinamibacteria > Fen-336 > Fen-336 > DATBSL01. Next base: position 351,237 of record CAVUFF010000001.1, on the reverse strand, counting down.
AAGGTGCTCGTCATCGGACCGGGCGCCGGCGTCGACGTGATCGTGGCGCGGCTCCACGGCGCGCGCGACGTGACGGCCGTCGAGGTGAACCCGCTCGTCGCGCGGGATGTGATGTCGAGCGAGCCCTTCCTCTCGTTCTCCGGCCGGCTCTACCAGCAGCCCGGCGTGCGGCTCGTCGTCGACGAGGGGCGCAGCTTCCTGCGCCGCTCGCGCGAGCGCTACGACCTCGTGCTCGGCACCATGGTCGACACCTGGGCCGCCACGGCGGCGGGCGCCTTCGCGCTCACGGAGAACAACCTCTACACGCGCCAGGCGTTCCGCGACTATCTGGAGCGCCTCGCCCCCGGCGGCGTGCTGAGCCTCACCCGCTGGTACCAGACGCCGCCCGACCAGCTGCTGCGGCTCGTGTCGCTCGGCCGCGTCGCGCTCGGCGAGCGCGGGGTGAAAGACGCGCGGCAGCACTTCATCGTCGTGCGCGGGAAGCCGGAAGGCGGGCAGCCGCTCGCGACCTCGACGGTGCTGCTGAAGGCCGAACCCTTCGCGCCCGAGGAGGTGGAAAGAGCCCTGCGCTTCGTCGAGCGAGCCGGCTTCGAGGTGCTGTACGCGCCCGGCACGCCGGCCGACAACGACGTCGCCCGGCTGGTCGCCGCCGAGGATCCCGAGGCGTTCTGGAAGGCCTTCCCTTCCGACGTCTCGCCGCCGACCGACGACCGCCCGTTCTTCTTCCAGTCGGCGCGGCCGGGGCAGGTGCTCTCCCGGCGCTGGTCGCGCGGCGAGTGGCGCCGCACCAACCTCGGGACGCTCGTGCTCTTCGGCGTCGTCGCGATCAGCGTGCTGGTCGTCGCCCTGTTCGTGCTGGGACCGCTCTTCCTGGCCCGCCAGCGCATCGCGGCGAGCCGGGGCCGGCTGCCGTTCCTCCTCTACTTCGCCGCCCTCGGCACTGGCTTCATCGTCGTCGAGGTGGTGCTCGTCCAGAAGTGCGTCCTATTCCTCGGCCATCCCGTCTACGCGCTCACGGTGGTGCTGTTCGCGCTCCTGCTCTGGAGCGCGCTGGGCAGCCGGGTCGCGGGCCGCTTCTCCGAGCAGGGCCTCGCCGGCACGCTGCGCTCCATCCTGCTCGCGGTCGCGGCGCTCGTGGCGCTCGCGGCGACCCTGCTCGCGCCCCTCTTCTACGCGCTCGTGCACCTCCCGGCGCCGCTGCGGATCCTGGTCACGGTGGCGGCGCTCGCCCCGCTCGGACTCGCGCTCGGGATGCCGATGCCCACCGGCATGCGCCTGCTGGGCGCGCGCGCTCCCGAGCTCGTGCCGTGGGCGTGGGGCGTGAATGGCGCCGCGTCGGTGCTGGGATCGGTGGCCGCCGTCGCGCTCGCGATGCGCTGGGGCTTCGACGTCGTCCTGCTCGGGGCGGCCGCGCTCTACCTCGCGGCCGTGCCGCTCTCGGCGCGCGCGGCGGCGGCGAGCCGCGCGCCTTTCGCCTGACGATGGCGGCCCGCCTGCGAATGCTCCGCGCCGTCGCGGCGGCCTGGCTGCTCCTCGCCGCCCTCGTCGTCGCCGCGCTCGCCGGCGAGCTGTGGCTGCGGCTCGAGCAGCGCGCGGCCGCGAAGGCCTCCGAGCGCTTCCGCGACGCCAACGTGTTCTTCGCCAACTCGCTCGAGCTCAACGCCGGCGACCGCTCGCTCTGGGCCAAGCCCTGGTTCAAGTACCGTCCGGGCGCCCGCGCCGAGCTCGTGGCGGGCGGCGAGCGCTTCGTGATCCAGATCAACTCGCAGGGCTTCCGCACCCACGAGTTCGCGCTGCCGAAGCCCGCGGGGCTGGTGCGCGTCGTCTGCATCGGCGGCTCGACGACCGTGGCGGGACGCACGAACGACGAAACCTACCCGGCGCTCATCGAGGCGAAGCTGCGCGCGCGCCACCCCGGCCTCGCGGTCGAGGTGCTGAACCTGGGCGTGAGCGGGGTGAGCCACGCGTACTGGCTCTCGCGCCTCGACCGCGTCTTCGCCTACGAGCCCGACGTCGTCGTCCACTACGAGGCGGTGAACGACGTCGCCTGGCGCCAGTTCCCGCGCTTCGCGCAGGCTCACCCGGGCTGGCGCCTCGCCTACTCGAGCCTGCTCTTCTCGCGCCTGGTATCCTTCCCGCTCGAGGCCTTCGAGCCCTACCTGGGCGACTCGCTCGACACCCTCGGCCGGATCGCGGCCGCCTGCCGCGAGCGCGGCACCGCGTACCTCGCCACCTCGTTCGCGAGCCCCGACCCGGACCGGCTCGCGCCCGAGATGAAGCGCCACCTCGACTTCAACGCGGAGTTCTGGGGCAGGCGCTTCCCGCTCCACTCGTACGCGACCTACGCCCTGATCCTCGATCGCTACAACCGCGACTTCGCCCGCTTCGTCCAGCGCCACCACATCGCCCACGTGCTGGTGCACGAGCGGATCCGCGATCCCGCCCTCTTCATCGACGTCTGCCACCTGACTCCGCCGGGGATCGAGCTCCTGGCCGACACGCTGCTGCCGGCGGTCGACGGCCTCGCGAGCCAGACGGCGGGCTATCGCGCCTGGCGCGAAGGCGGAGGCGGACGCTAGTGGCGGCGGGTGCCCGCCGCCTCGACCGCGGCGACCTCGCGGCCGGCCTCGCGCTCCTGCTCGTCGTTTTCGGGTACGTGTGGGCGGCGCTCGACCTGCGCGGGAGGCCCGAGGAGGACGCCGCGATGCTGATGCGCTACTCGCGGCACCTGGCCGCGGGCCACGGCATCGTCTGGAACGTCGGCGAGAAGCCGGTGGACGGCGCGACGGACTTCCTGTTCATGCTGGCGCTCGCGGCCGTGCACGCCCTGGGCGTGAGCCTCGAGTCCGCGGCGCGCGGCATCGGGCTCGCCGCGCACGCCGCGACCGTGTGGCTCGTGTTCTGGAGCGCTCGGGGCCAGTTCGGGGCGAGCCGCGCCTGGGCGCTCGTGCCGGCCGTCTTCCTCGGCGTCGGCCCGGGCCTGCGCCACCTCGCAGCGGGCTACGGCACGCCGCTCTTCGCGCTCGCCGCGGCCGTCGCGTGGGTCTTCGCCTGTCGCCTGGGCGCTGCCGGGGACGGCCGCGAGAGCCGTCCCGCGCTCGGCTTCTCGCTCGCGGCGCTCGCGCTGGGCCTGGCGCGGCCGGAGGGCGTCTTCCTGGGCGGCTTCATGCTGGTCGCCGTTCTGCTCGCCCGGGACGGCCGCGGCGCGCGCGTGATCGCCTCTCGCTTCCTGGCCGTGTTCCTGACGCTGGGGCTCGGCTACTTCCTGTGGCGCTGGCACTACTTCGGCTACCCGCTGCCGAACCCCTTCTACAAGAAGGGCGGCGGCACGCTCTACTGGCATTCGCTGCGCCAGTCGTGGAAGAACCTCGGGGCGCTCGGCTGGCCGTTCCTGTGGCTGCTGCCGCTCGGGCTCGTCGTGCGCGGCGCGCGACGGGCCGCGCTCTTCGTGGCGCTGCCGGTCGTGCTGTTCGTGACGCTCTTCGTGCTGATCTCCGACGAGACCAACTACGTGATGCGCTTCCGCTATCCCGTGCTGCCGGTGCTGCTGGTCGGCTGCGTGCCGGTGGCGCAGGCGCTCTGGCCCCGGCGGCCGCCGTGGCTGCCGGCCGTATCCGGTGCGCCGGCCGTGCTCGCGGCCCTGTCGCTCGCCGCGCTCCTGGCCGTCGCACAGCACCGCGCCTACCGCTTCGCCGCGCCGCAGCGGCTCGGGCTCTACGACGCCGGCCTCGTGCTGCGCGACTACGCCGCGCGCGGCTTCGCGCTCGCGACCACGGAGGCCGGGCTGCTCCCGCTCGTCTCCGAGTGGCGCGCCGTCGACGCCTGGGGCCTGAACGACCAGTACATCGCGCACCACGGCGGCATCGACGAGGCGTACCTCGACCGCTACCGGCCCGAGGTGATCCTGTTCCACGCTTACTTCTCGCCGCGCGTCGCGGACCACGGCGAGCGCGTGGAGACTCGCTCGCTCGGGCGCTCCTGGTACCGGATGGTGATGACGCTCAAGGGCTACGCGGAAAGGAACGGCTACGAGCTCGCCGCCTGCTTCGGCCGGAACGAGTGGGACACCCACTACTACTACGTGAGGCGCGGCTTCCCGCAGGCCCGCGAGATCACCGAGAGGCTGCGCGCGCTCGACTACTACTGGGACGGCGAGCCGACGCTCGACCTCGCGGCCCCGCACGAGCCGGAGCCGCCTCCGCCTTGAACACACCCTTTACCCCCGAGGGCGCCGGGGCGTAGACTGGGTTTCGTGAGAGCTCGCGGAGCATGGCTCGTGCTTTCGCTCCTGGCCGCTCCGGCCGCGGCCGACGTCGCGGTGCGCCTGGTGCCGACGACCGCGGGCCAGCCGGCGCAGGTCGAGCTCGTGGCGCACGCCGCGCCGCTCAACGAGGTGCTCGACCGGCTCGCGCGGCAGATCGGCATGAAGCTGGTCTACGAGGGCTCGCAGCCGCGCCAGATCGTCACGCTCCGCCTCTCGGGCCGCTCGCCCGCCGAGACCGTGCTGGCCCTGCTCGAGGGGCAGGGCCTGAACTTCGCGCTGCTCGGCGATCCCTCGGGAGCCGGAGCGCAGACGCTGCTCGTGACGGGCGCGGCGCCCGCGTCGGCGAGCGCCGCGTCGGGCACGGCGCCGGCGCGAGCGTTCGCGGGGCAGGTCGTGCGCCGTCCCGTGGGACAGCCCCCCGGCTCGAGCCCCGACGCGATGGAGGCCGATCCCGACGACGCCGAGGAGGAGGAGCCGTTCGAGCCGCCGGCCAACGAGGTCCAGCCCCCCGCCGGCCCCGAGGCCGCGCCGGGCGCCCTGGGCCAGCCCGTGGCGCCGCAGGGCGGCGTGCCCGTGCCGGTGCCCGGCGTGCCCCCGGTGCAGCAGCAGGGACCGCCGCCGAGCCCGTTCCCGGTGTCGCCCTTCGCGCCGCGGCCGACGCCGTACACGCCGCAGCCGTTCCCGCCGGCGGCGCCGGGCGCGCCCGTCGCTCCGGGGAATGGCGCCGCGCCGCAGCCTGGTCAGCAGCAGCCCGGCCAGCAGCAGCAGCCGCAGGAGCAGACACCGCCCTAGACCGCCGCGCGCCGCGGCTCAACGCGGCATCGTCGTCGCGCCGCCCGGCCGGGTCGAGCCCGGCTGGACGCTGCCGGGGCGCGGCGTCGTCGGGGCGCGGCCGATCACGCGCGGCTGGCCGGCCACGAACAGCCACTCGTTGTACTTCGTGCGCCCGTTGAAGACGCGCAGGCTCTTTTCGCTGTTCGTGGTCGCGACACCCTGGAAGCCCTGGCCGATGCCCTGGCCCGGCTGCGAGAAGGCCGAGGGTCGCGTGGTCGTGGTGGTGGTCGTGGTGGTCGGCCCGCCGGGCCCGGCCTGGGCCGGAGCGCCCGGCAGCCCCGGCAGGAGCGCGTCGCCCGGCCGCAGGAAGCGCCACTTGCCGTCCTTCGTCATCGGGTCCTTGTAGGCGTGGCGCAGGAAGTGCTGCTTCACGAGCACGTCGAGCGAGGACGGCAGCGCGTTGCCGTTCTTGCGCTGGTAGCGGGCGATCGCGTCCGCGATCTCGCCGCCGCGGGCCAGGAGCTCCTCCTCCCTGTCGTCCCGCATCAGGTATTTCCAGTAGGGGCCCGCCGCCGACAGCAGCACCAGCATGATCGCCACGGTCGCCAGGAGGGCGACGAGCGCGTAGCCGCTCTCGCCGCGGCGCGCGCTCACTGGGCCTTGGCCTTGGCCCGGTAGCGCTCGAGCACGCGCTTCACGTAGGCGCGCGTCTCACGGTAGGGAGGGACGCCGCCGTGGCGCTCGACGGCGCCCGAGCCGGCGTTGTACGCCGCGAGCGCCCGCGTGAGGTCGCCGTTGTAGAGCTTGAGCAGCGACTCGAGATGCCGCACGCCGGCGTCGAGGTTCTGCTCCGGGTCGAGCGGGTCGGAGACCCCCAGCGCCGCCGCGGTGCGCGGCATGAGCTGCATCAGCCCCTGGGCGCCCTTCGGCGAGACGGCCTCGGGGCGGAAGCCCGACTCGACGCCCACCACCGCGAGCACCAGCGCCGGGTCGAGGCCGTAGCGGCGCGACGCCTCCTCCGCGAGCCGGGCGAGGTCGGCGCCGCCGGCGCCGCTCACCACGTCCACCACCTCGTCGGGCACGTAGCCGCGCACGGCCGCGGGCGGCAGCTGCACCTCGCCGCCGCCCTTCAGCAGCAGCACCTCGAGACCGCTCTCGCTCCGGTGCCCCGACAGCTTGAGCGTCTGCCCGCTCGCGAGCAGCACGATCTCGGCGCGCGCGGGCGCGCCGAGCGCGAAGAGCGTCACGACGCCGAGGAGTGCGCGGCCCATGGGCTCAGTCGATGGCCACGACCGCGGTGCCCGCGATGCCGTTCGCGGTCGTCGCGGTCACCGCCACGGTGCCGCCGGTCCCGAGCGGCGCGCTCGTGCGCAGCACGTCGGTCACCTCGCCGTTCGAATTCGTGAAGAGGAAGGCTCCGCCGCTGTCGAGCCTTTCCGCGGAACCCTCGACCGAGAACGACACCGGCACGTTCTGGATCGGGTTGCCGCGCTCGTCGAAGACGGAGGCCCGCAGGAACGCCGGCCGCCCGGCCGTGATGTGCGGCGGGTCGGCCGTCACCTGCACGCGGGCCGGCAGCGCGCTGCCGACGGTGATCTCCACGGTCGGCGGCGTGCCGCTCGCCTGGCCCGAGATGGCGGTGACAGTTGCGGTTCCCGACCGCGCGTCCGAGACGAAGTTCACCCTGGCGAGCCCGTTGACCGTCTTGCCGACCTGGTCGATGCGCCCCAGGTTGGTCAGGAACGTCACCTCGGTGCCGTCGGGAACGAACGTGCCCGCCGGCTCGACGACGACCGCCGTGACGACCGAGATGCCGCCGTTCGCGATCACGAACGTCGGGTTCGCCTGCAGCAGGATCTGCGAGCCGTCGGGCGCCGTGAGCGGCGCCGTCTCGCAGCCCGCGAGCGCGGCCGCGAGCGCGACGAGTGCCAGGGGCGGGCTCCCGAGCCTGGGCATGAGCGTCCTGCAACCGCGGCGCGTCATGGCGCCACCACCAGCCGGCCGGCCGCCGGTGCGGCCGGCTTCTCGGCGCCGCCGGCGTGCAAGAGAGTGATCGATTCGATCGCGAGCGCGCCGGAGCCGGGCTTGAGCCCGCGCAGCGTGAGCGCCGCGACGGCGCCCGACCCGGTCACGGCCGTGGCGCGCTGGAACTTCACGCGCGCGTGCCCCGACTCGAGCGCGCGCTCGACCGAGACCGGCGCGCCGTCGAGGCTCAGCAGCGACCCGGCGGCCGCCTCCGGCATCTCCGCGAGCGCTCCGTCCCAGACGAGCGACAGGTCGACGCCGACGACGTCCTTCGCTCCGACGACCACGACGGCCACGGTTCCATTCTGACCCACCTGCAGCTCCACCTCGGGCGGGCTCAGGATCGCGGTGGCCGGCCGGGCGTCCGGCGAGGCGGTCGGCGACACCGTCGCTCCTTCCGGGCCCGCTCCGGGCGGCGGGGCCGCCGGCGGCGGAGCGCCGAGGATCGGAGGCGTCGGCGCCGCGTTGCCCATCGGCCGGGCTCCCGGCACCGGCGGCACGCCGCCCGCGCCGGGTCCGGTGTGCGGCGGCTCCTGGGAGGTTCCTTCCGACGGCGGCGGCGGCTCCGGTCCGAACAGGCTGCCGCGCAGGCCCTCCACCTTCGGCACCTCCTGGGTGCCGACGCGCAGCGGCACCATGTCCTCTTCCGTCACCTTCGGCCCGCGCACGACCCGGGGCGTGATCGAGATCAGGACTTCCGACTCGTCCTTCTTCCGCTCCCGCTTGCCGAACAGCTTCCCGATCACCGGGATGTCGTTCATCCCGAGCGCCCCGACGAAGGTCGACGCTTCGTTGTTCTGCAGCAGGCCGCCGATCAGGCCCGTCTCGCCATCGCGCAGGCGCAGCGTGCCGGTGACGTTGCGCGTCAGGAACGTGGGCACGTTGATCGGGTTGTCGGCGCTGCCGACGTTGCGGTCGGAGCCCAGCAGCGAGAACTCCGCCGTGAGCTCCATCGTGATGTCGCCGCTCGCGGCGACGCGCGGCGTCAGCGTCAGGTTCACGCCCACGTTGCGGTACTGGAAGCTCGTCGCCGGCAGGTAGCCGCCCGTGGCCCCGCCGCCGAGCCCGACGGTGTAGCTCGTCTGCGGTACCGGCACCTCCGTGCCGATCTTGAGCTCGGCCTTCTTGCCCTCGGCCGCGCGCAGGCGCGGCGCGGCCAGGATGCGCGTCGTCGAGTCGTTCTGCAGGAACTGGGCGAAGACGCTGGACGGGAGGCTCACGATCCAGTCGGCCTGGTTGAGCGACGACAGCAGGTGCGCGCGGATGTTGAGGAGCCCGGCCGTGATCTCGTTCTCGGCCCCTGTCGGGGACAGCGTGAGACCGGCGGTGTAGTTCGAGAGGTTGATCCCCCAGTCCTTCGTCGCGTTGCGGTTGACCTCGAGGATCTGCACCTCGACCAGGATCTCGCCGCGCGCCTTGTCGTTCAGCTCGATGATGCGGTCGGCCATCGCGATGTGGTCGAGCGTGCCGAGCACGGTGATCGCGTTGAGCGCCTGGTTGCCCGCGACCGTCTGGACCTTCGCGAGCGTCTTCACCAGGTTCACGGTCTCGTTGATGTCGGCGTTCTGCACGAAGAAGGTCCGCAGCAGCAGCTCGTCGTACGAGGTCCGCTTCTGGCGCGACTCGGGCACGATGATCAGCGTGTTCTGGTCGAGCACCTTGTAGAAGAGCCGGTTGACGAACGTGACGCGGTCGAGCGCCTCCTGGAACGTCACTCCCGCGAGGTTGACCGAGACGTTCGGCTTGTCGCGGAAGCCCTCGTCGAACAGCACGTTGACGCCCGCGATCTTGCCCAGGCTCTCCAGGATCTTCTGCAGGCTCGCGCTCTCGAACTTCATCGTGATCGGGACCGGGCTGCGCGGCGACAGCACCGGCAGCGGCATCCGCGCCGCCGCCTGCGCGCGGGCGCGCGTCGCCTCGAAGCGCGCGCGCTCCTCCTTGTCCTGGTCCTGCTTGCGGCTGCGCTCGCGCACCATCTGCAGATCGTCCGCGGCCGAGCGGTTGGCGGGGTCGTACTTGGTCGAGATCTCGAGCTCCTCGGTCGCCTTCGCGAAGTCGCTCGCCGCGAGCGCCTTGCGCGCCGTGTCGTAGTGCAGCCGGCTCGCCTGCAGCCGCGCGTTTTCGAGCGCGATCTTGTAGCCGATGTTCTTCGGGTCCTTGTCGAGCGCACGCGTGAAGCGCGCGACCGCCAGGTCCCAGTCCCCCAGCTCGCTGGCGCTCTGCCCCTGGCGATACGCGAAGTGCGCGGCGCAGCCCGAGCTCAGCACGAGCAGGGCGAGCGCGTGCGCCAACGCCAGGACGGTCCGCCTCGGGGCCAAGCTCATGCCGCCTCCCTAGGTCGTCACCACTCGTTGTACGGCGTGCCCGCGAGCGACAGGGCCTCTGACGCGCTCTTCACGTCGTAGACGCCGGGCGCCTCGCCCGGCCGGTCGGGGTCGGGCTCCTGGAACACCGGCGTCCAGTCCGTCCCCTGCGTGATCGGGTCCGTGGGCAGCTTGCGCAGATAGCCGTCGTCGACGAGCGCGTCGAGCGAGGCCGGGTACTGTCCCTTGTCGAGGTAGTACTGGTCGATCAGGTCGCGCAGCCGGAACAGGTTCTCGTGCAGCACGGCCTCCTTCGACTGCACGATCGCCACCCGGTAGTTGGGCACGGCGATCGCCGCCAGGATCGCGACGAGCGCGAGCACAGTGATGAGCTCGAGCAACGTGAAGCCCGCCTGCCGGCGCGCCTCACCAGGTGTTGTAGATCGTTCCATCGAGCGCCTTCGCCTGGCTCTTCGTGTAGACGTCGTAGACGTTCTCGCCGCACCAGGACGTGCTGTCGGGGTCGTCCTGGTAGCAGCGCAGGCCCCAATCGCTGCCGCTCGTCATCGGGTCGAGCGGGATGCGGCGCATGAACTTCAGCTTGCGCTCGACGGCGCCGACCCGCTGCACGCCCTTGACGAGCGTCTCGAGGTCCGGCGGGTAGCCTTCGCTGCCGAGCTTCACCTCGGTGCCGCCGATCTGCCCGGCCTCGACCGCGGCCTTGTAGGAGTCGATCCCGCGCCGCAGCTCGCGCAGCGCGCGGCGCAGCTCGAGCTCGCGCTGGCGCTGCACCGTCACCTTGCCGAGCGGCAGGATCGCCGAGGCCAGGATCATCAGGATCGTGGCCACGGCCACGAGCTCGAGGTAGGTGACGCCGCGCGAGCCCCTAGCGTCCACGCCGCTGCCTCGCCTTGCGGGCCTCGGGCGGCTGGCGCAGGTAGGTGCTGAGCTCCACCTGCAGCGAACCGCCGCTCTCGCTGGCCGCCCGCAGCGCCACGCGGTCGACGGTCAGGAAGTGCTTCGAGAGCTCGACGCCGCGCAGGAAGCCGACGAGCTCGGAGTACGAGCCCTCGAGCGGCAGCAGGATCGCGACGCGCTCGAGCGGTGCCCCTTCCACGTCCTCGCGGCGCAGCGCGTGCGAGCTCGGCTGCAGGCCGGGCGCGCGGGCGAGGTCCTCGACGGCCTGCAGCGACTGCAGCAGGTCCTGCTTCTCGCTGCCCGCGAGCGTCGTGTAGAACCGCTCGAGGTCGGCGCGGTTGGCGCGGATCGCGTCCGCGCGCGCGCTGAACGCCTGCGCCCGCTCGCGCTCGCGGCCCAGCTCGACCCGCGCGCTCTCCGCCCGCGCCTTTGCGTTGCGCTGGCGCAGCGAGCGCGGCAGCGTCCACGCCACGAGCGCCAGCGCGTTCACGGCCGCGAGCGCCACCACGAGCGGCAGCAGCCGCGCGCGCCAGAACGGCTGCTTCATCGGGCGGCCCCGCGCGGGTGGTAGCGCACGCTGCAGGTGATGTCGACGCCCTTCGAGCTCTCGGTCCAGCCGTTCAGGAACGCCGCGTCGAAATCGCCGTGGCCCTGCAGCGCCTTCAGCAGCGCGAGCGCGTCCCCGCTGCTGCGGCCGACCGCCGTGAGCGACAACTCGGTGCCGGACGGCCCGCCGGCCGGCTGCACCGACACGAGCCGGACCCCGGCGGGCAGCGCCTCCTCGAGCGCCGCGAAGAGGCCGGTCCAGGAGAAGGCGCGCCGGTCGACGAGCGTCTTGACGGCCACCCACTCGGCGAGCGTGTCGTTCGACGCGGCCAGCTCGCGCAGGCCCGCCGACTGCGCGCGCAGGGTCGCGGCCTGCGCCTCGAGCGACTGCACCTCGCCCTCCACGTCGCGCGTGTGGCCCGGCAGCAGCTGCCAGCCCACGACCGCCTGGCGCAGGCTGGCGGCCGCCAGCAGCACGGCGGCCGTTCCCAGCAGGAGCGTGGGCAGCCGCTCGTTGCGGAACGGCTGACGCGCCAGGTTGAGGGGCGCGTTCACGCGACCCTCCGCAGCACGCTGGCCGCCGCCCCCGCCACCGACTGCGCCTCCGCGCCGTCAAAGGCGTCGCCGAGCGCCGCCCACGGGCGCACGAGGCGCGGTGCGACTCCCGTCGCCTGCGCGACCACGTCGCTCGCCTCGGCGGGATCGAGCGCCCCCGCGCGCAGCGTCACGGCGTCGAAGCCGCGGCCACCGAGCTGCTCGCGGTGGAAGCGCAGCGTCTGCTCCGCGTGGCGCGCGACGGCCTCCTTGCCGTCCTCGCGCGGCAGCGTGCGCAGCAGCAGCGGGCGGCCACCGCGGCGCACCTGGAACGAGACGTAGCCGTGGTCCCAGTTCACGAGCAGGCTCTCGACACCGTCGCCCTCCGCGGCTTCGTCCGCGAGCGACGCGAGCGCGAGACCCGCCGGCTCGACGAGACCCGCCTCGAAGCCGAGCGACGCGAGCGCGTCCTCGTAGTCGCGCAGCACCTCCTCGCGCGCGACCGCGACCAGGAGCTCGTCGGCGCCCAGCGGCCGCCAGGCGAGCCGAGCGCTGCGCACGTCGAACTCCGGCGGCAGCGCCTTGTGGAGCCGGAAGCGCACGGTCTCCTCGAGCTCCGCGCGCCTGCCACGCAGCCCCAGCGCCGGCACGAGCGTGAGCCGCACGGCAGGGTCGGGCACCACCAGGGACACGGGGCCGCCGGAGAGCGCTCCGGCGCGCTCCAGCGCCGAGCCCAGCGCGGCGCGCAGTGCTTTGGGGTCGGCGACGTTCGGCTTGCTGAGCGACGGCTCGAGAACTCCGGGCGCCAGTTCGACCGCGGCCGCCGCCCCGAGCGCGAGCCGCGCGCCGTCGCGCGCCAGGCGCACCGCGGCGACCGCGCGCGGCCGCACCTCCACCGCGACGAGCGGCAGCGGCGGCTCCAGCAGCGTGCGCTGAAGCCAGCCGAGCGCGCGCCCCAGCGGGGGCGCGGGCGCGCCGTGCGGCGCGCTCACGCCACCTCCACGAACGTCACCTTGTTGATCTCGTGCAGCGTCGTGCGGCCGGCGAGCGCCTTGTTCACCGCCGACTCGCGCAGGAAGATCATCCCCTCCTCGCGCGCCGGCGCGCTTGATCTCGGCGCTCGAGCGACGCTGCAGGATCAGCTCGCGAATCGTTGTCGGTCACGTCGAGCAGCTCGCAGATCGCCGTGCGGCCCTTGTAGCCGGTGCCCCCGCACTCCATGCAGCCCGCGCCCTCGTAGAACGGCACGTCCGCGTAGACGCGCGGGTCGAGCCCCGACTCCACGCAGCAGCTCCGTCGGACGCGCGCACCTCGCGCTTGCAGTGGGCGCAGATCGTGCGCACCAGGCGCTGGGCCTGGACGCAGTTGAGCGCCGAGACGAAGTTGTAGGGCTCGATCTTCATGTTCAGGAAGCGGCCCGAGCACGTCGATCACGTTGTTCGCGTGGACGGTCGTGAACACGAGGTGGCCGGTGAGCGCCGACTGGATCGCGATGTCGGCGGTCTCGGCGTCGCGGATCTCCCCCACCATGACCTTGTCGGGGTCGTGGCGCAGGATCGAGCGCAGCCCGCGGGCGAAGGTCAGCCCCTTCTTCTCGTTGACCGGGATCTGGGTGATGCCCTTGAGCTGGTACTCGACCGGGTCCTCGATCGTGATGATCTTGTCTTCCTCGGTCTTGATCTCGCTGAGCGCCGCGTAGAGCGTCGTGGTCTTGCCGGAGCCGGTGGGCCCCGTCACCAGCACCATGCCGTAGGGCTCGCGGATGAAGCGGCGGAAGCGCGCGAGCTCCTTCTCGTCGAAGCCCAGCACGTCGAGCCGCAGCGAGGCGAACTGCTTCGAGAGGCTCTCCTTGTCGAGGATGCGGATGACCGCGTCCTCGCCGTGGACCGAGGGCATGATCGAGACGCGGAAGTCGATCGGAGCGGCCGCGGATCTTGCACCCGGAAGCGGCCGTCCTGCGGCACGCGCTTCTCGGCGATGTCCAGCTCCGCCATGACCTTGATGCGGCTGATGATCGTGGAGTGGTGCTCCTTGGCGATCGGCTTCATCGCCGGCTGCAGCACGCCGTCGATGCGGTACTTGATCACCACCTCGTTGTCGCGCGTCTCGATGTGGATGTCCGAGGCGCGCCGGTTGAGGGCGTCGAACACCGTCGAGTCCACGAGCCGGATGATCGGCGACTGGTCGGCCTGGATCTTGTCGATGGACAGGACCTCGTCGCCGTTCTCGTCGTCGCGCAGCAGCTGGATCTTGAAGGACTCCGAGGCCTGCTCCAGCACGCGCTGCGTGCCCTGGCCGCGCTTGAGGGCCTCCTGGATCGCCGAGGGCGTGCCCACCGCGGGCTGCACCTGCCGTCTGCAGCACGAGGCTCAGCTCGTCCATCACGGGCATGTCGGTCGGGTCCGGCCATCACCAGCACCAGCCGGCTCGCCCTCGCGCCTGTAGGGCAGGAAGTTGTAGCGGAACATCAGCTCGACCGGCACCGACTTCAGGATCTCCGGGTCGGGCGCGAACGAGGCCACGTCCACGTACTCGAGGCCGTAGCGGCGCGCGAGCGCCCGCGCCTGCTCCTCCTCGGAGGACGCGAGCGCCCAGCTCGCGTCGGGCGGGCTCTGCGCGCCGCGCGCGTCGCTCACGCGCGTGCCCCGCGCGGCCGGCTCACCGAACCGCTCCCTGGACCGCCGAGATCGCCTGGAACATCGGCAGGTAGAAGGCGAGCAGCATGGCGGCCACGATCACCGCCATCAGCACGAGCAGTACCGGCTCGACCAGCGACAGCACGGTCGCCATCCGCGTGTCGAGCTCCTCGTCGTAGAACTCGGCGATCGCGCTCAGCATGTCGCCGAGAGCGCCCGTCTGCTCGCCCACCTTCACCATCTCGAGCGGCAGCGCCTCGAGCATCCCGGTCGACTCGAGGGCGGTCGTCAGGCTGGCTCCCTCGCGGATCCGGCCGCTCGCCCCGCCGACGGCGAGCGCCATCGCCCGGTTGCCGATCGACGCCGCCGCCACCTCGATCGCGTTGACCAGCGGCAGCCCGCCGGCGAGCAGGGTCGACAGCGTGCGCATGAGCTGGCTGGTCGCGTACATCCGCATCAGGCCGCCGAAGTAGGGCAGGCGCAGGAGCAGGGCGTCGAGCGCCACGCCCGAGCCCTCCCGCTTCAGCCAGTACAGGCCGGCCAGCAGGACTATTCCCAGGCCGAGCAGGATGACGACCAGGTTCGCGCGCAGCGCCGTGGCGACGGCGAGCAGCATGCGCGTCGGCAGTGGCAGCTCGGCCCCGAGGCCCTCGTAGAAGCTCTTGAAGTTCGGGATCACGAACACCAGCATCACGGCGACGAGAGCCGTCATCATGCCGATCAGCACCGCAGGGTAGATCGCGGCCGAGATCGCCTTCTTGCGCAGCAGCTGGTTGAGCCGCAGGTGCTGGGAGAAGCGCCTCAGCACCGAGTCGAGGTTGCCCGAGCGCTCCCCCGCCACCAGGCTCGCGGCGAAGATGGGGGGGTAGAGGTCGCCTTCCTGGCGGAATGCCTCGGACAAGGCGACGCCCGACTTCACCTTCTCGCGGACCGCCCCGAGCGACTGGCGCAGCAGCGGGTCCTTCTGGCGCTCGAGCATCACGTCGAGCGACTGGAAGAGCGGCAGCCCGGCCTTGAGCAGCGCCGCGAGCTCCTGGGCGAAGACGAGGAGCAGGCCCGGATCCACGCGCCGGCGCCGCACGCGCAGCGAGGCGAGCGAGAAGCCGCGGCGCTGGGAGAGGAGATAGAAGCCCTGCTGCTCGAGGTCGGCACGGAGCGCCCGCTCGTCCGGCGCTTCGAACCGGCGCTCGACCACCTCGCCCGACGGTGTGCCGACCCGGCAGACGTACTCCATCTGGATCCCGTTACTCTAACAGAGTCGCTCTCTATCCATCAACACTTGAAGGACTTACGAGCCGCACGGGGGTGCTCGAGCGCACACAACGGCAACGAAAAGAGTGCTCGAGATGCGGGACGACGAGGCTCGACGAGCAACGAACGGAAGTGGGCAAGAACGGCTGGAGCAACGAAGACAACGAAATAGCCAGATATGCGCCGGGCTTCGCCCCGCGCATGGTCATGGATCAATAAACTTGTACCCCATGCCGTGGATGGTCAGGATGTAACGGGGCTCACTGCCGCTGTCCCCGATCTTGGCGCGCAGCTTGGCGATGTGCGTGTCGACCGTGCGCGTCGAGGGGTAGCTCTCGTAGCCCCACACGTCCTCGAGCAGCTGGTCGCGGCTCACGGTCTCGCCCTTGCGCTCGATCAGGTAGCGCAAGAGCTCGAACTCGCGCGGGCTGAGCTCGAGCAGGGCGCCGTCCTTCGTCGCCTTGTAGCCCTCGAAGTCGAGCTCGACGTCCGCGAAGCTGTAGCGCGCGAGCCGCTTGGCCTTGCCGTCGGTGCGCCGCAGCACGGCCTTGACGCGCGCCAGCAGCTCGCGGATCGAGAAGGGCTTCGTGACGTAGTCGTCGGCGCCGAGCTCGAGCCCGACCACCTTGTCGATCTCCTGCCCGCGCGCGGTGAGCATCAGGATCGGCCCCGAGTAGCCCTCGCCGCGCAGCGTCTTGCACACCTCGAGCCCCGAGAGCTTGGGCAGCATCACGTCGAGCACGATCAGGTCGGGCTTGAGCGAGCGCGCCTGCTCGAGCCCCGACTGCCCGTCGCCCGCCGTCGCCACCTCGTAGCCCTCGAACTCGAAGTTGTCCTTCAGTCCGACGACCATGTCCGGCTCGTCTTCCACGATCAGGATCTTGCTCATGTGCGCTCTTCGACCTCGCGGGGCTCCATCGTACCCCGGGCTTCGTCTGGCTCCTCGGCGGCCCGCGGATCGGGCAGGACCGGGAGCGAGAGCGTGAAGGTGCTGCCCTCGCCGGGCGTGCTCTGGACCTCGACCTGGCCGCCGTGGGCCTCGGTGATGTGCTGGACGAGCGCGAGGCCGAGCCCGCTGCCCTTGGTGGTGTGCACCAGGCTCGTCTCGACGCGGTAGAACTTCTCGAAGATGCGGATGTGCTCGGAGCGCGGGATGCCCATCCCGCGGTCGCTCACCGACAGCAGGACGCGGTCGGCCTCGCGGCGCACGCTCACCTGGATCGCCTTCTGCTCCGGGCTGTACTTGATCGCGTTGTTCAGCAGGTTGATGAGCGCCTGCGAGACCGCCTCGGGGTCGAGCTCGAGCGGCGGCAGGTCGTCCCCGACCTGCAGCCCGAGGCTGAAGCCGAGCTTCTCGATCGCGAAGCGGTACGACTCCACGACGTCGCGCACGACCGCCCCGATGTCGCTCGGGACCATGCGGTACTCGCGGCGCCCGGCCTCGATGCGCGAGAAGTCGAGGATGTTGTTGATGAGCTGCGTCAGGCGTCGGCTCTCCTTGCCGATCACGCGATAGTACTCGCCCTTGCGCTCCTCGCTCGGCACGCGCCGCAGCTCGAGCGTCTCCGCGTAGAGCCGGATGAGCGCGAGCGGCGTCTTGAGCTCGTGGCTCACGTTGGCGACGAAGTCGCTCTTGAGCCGCGACAGCCGCAGCTCGCGCCTCACGTTGGCCCAAACCAGCCCGAGCCCGGCCAGCAGCATGAGGTCGATGAAGCCGATCAGAGCCGTCTTGGCGATCGCGAGCCGCCGCACCTCCTGCTCGATCGAGCGGTCCCGGTAGCGCAGCTGCAGCCTCACGCCCTCGAACGACGGCGCCGCCATCACGCGCTCGACCTCGAAGCGGTCGCCGGGCTTGGTCGGGGCGTTCTCGTACAGCGGCTCGCCGGTCGGCTCGCTCACGCGGATCACCCACGCGCCGCCGGGGTTGGCGAAGCCCGTCTCGAAGAACTCCTGCACGATCTGCCGGTGCGCGTAGTCGCACGAGAAGCGGAAGCGCACGACGCCGAGCTCCTCGCCGCCGGCGGTCGTGAGCGGCACCGCGTCCTCCTCCTCGGTCTCGCGCATCGGGCGGCTCGACCTGCCGGAGAGCGCGGCGCGCAGCGCCCTGAGCTCGGCCCCCGTGCGGTCCGTGGTTCCGGACGCCGCGCGCGCCTGCGACCAGGCCTCGAGCCGCAGCGAGTCGAACCCGACGCGCGACAGCCCGGCCTGGGCGAGCGCCTTGCGCACCGCCTCGGGGCGGCCCTCGAGCAGCACCTCGGGGTCCACGGCGCGCGCCGCCTCGAGCGCCTTCTTGCGCGTCGCCTGCTCCAGGTCCTCCTCCACGTAGTAGAGGAGCTGCTCCGCCTGGCGCAGCAGGCTCAGCTTCAGGTTCTCGGCCTGCTTCGGCACGGCGTTGAACGAGACGACACTGAGCGCGATCGAGGGCAGCAGCACGGCGCCGACGAAGATCGACACGATGCGGCCCCGGGAGTCGGAAACGGCGGCGAGCCGCTTCGAGATGTCGGCCATCGGCTTCGAATCAATCTACCACCGGCGCCGGCGCTTCCGTCCGTGCACCCGGCGGCCGCGGTTAAAGGATGTGACGGGCCCGCGCGGCTCGCATGTGAGACGCGCGGCTCGACTTTCTCATAACATGCCGCGGTGGCCCGCAGCGACAGCGGCGAGCACGCGCTCGCCACGAACCGCAAGGCGTTCTTCCAGTACGAGGTGCTCGAGCGCGCCGAGGCCGGCGTCGTGCTCGTCGGCACGGAGGTGAAGTCGATCCGCGCGGGCGGGCTCGAGTTCAAGGACGCCTACGTCGAGCCCCGCGGCGGCGAGCTCCTGCTCGTGGGCTGCCGCATCGCGCCCTACAGCCACGGCAACCTGATGAACCACTCGCCCGATCGCGAGCGCAAGCTGCTGCTGCACAAGCGCGAGATCCGGAAGCTCGGCACCCGCGCGCAGGAGCGCGGGCTCACGATCCTGCCGCTGCGCGCCTACTTCAAGAACGGCCGCGTCAAGCTCGAGATCGGCCTCGCGCGCGGCAAGCGCGGCCACGACAAGCGTGAGGCGATCAAGAAGAAGGACCAGGAGCGCGAGGCCCGCCAGGCCATGAGTCGAAGGGGCCGATAGGCCGAAGTCAGTAGAGCAGCAGGCCTCCGTCCACCCCGACGACCGCTCCGTTGATGAACGAGGCGAGGTCGGAGGCGAGGAACAGGTAGACGGCGGCCACCTCCTCCGGCCGGCCGAGGCGGCGCGCCGGGATGCGCGCGAGGGTGAGCTCGAGCTCCGCGGCCGGAACCGTGCGCACGGTCTCGCCCTCGATCAGGCCGGGCGCGACCGCGTTCGCGGTGATGCCGCGCGGGCCCAGCTCGCGCGCCCAGGTGCGCGTCATGCCGACGATGCCCGCCTTGGCCGCGGCGTAGGCGGTGAGCCCCTGCGAGCCGAGCCGCGTCGAGCCCGAGGCCGCCGACAGGATGCGCCCGCGGCCCTGGCGCAGCATGTGCGGCACGGCCGCGCGCGCGCAGACCATCGCCGCGCGCAGGTTGACGTCGAGCGTCTCGCGGAAGTCGTCGTCGGTCAGCTCCTCGAGCGGCGCCTCGCGCAGCGTGCCGGCGTTGTTGACGAGCACGTCGAGCCGGCCCCACTCCTCGGCCACCCGGTCCAGGGTGCGCTCTACCGCGAAGGAGTCTGTCACGTCGTTGGTGAAGTGCAGCGCCTCGCCGCCCGTCAGCCCGATCTGCTCGGCGGTCTGGGTGACGCCGGCGGCGTCCCGGTCCACGAGCGCGACCTGCGCGCCCGCCTGGGCCAGTAGCCGGGCGGTGGCGGCGCCGATGCCGCGGCCCGCGCCGGTCACCACCGCCACCCGGCCTGTGAGCGAGAGCACGTCGCTGTCGGGCATGGGGCGACAAACCTAGTACACTGGCGCCGGCCCTCGCAAGGAGGCTTCGAATGCTCGGCCCTCTGGTAGCCCTTCTCGCCCTCTCCACCCCGACCCCCTCCCCCGAAGCCGTCGCGCTCAAGAAGTCCTGCGACAGCAAGGTCGCGGCCGACTGCTACAAGCTCGCCGGCTTGCACAAGCGCGGCGAGGGCGGAGCGACGCGCGACCTCGAGAAGGCCGCCGACTACCTGAAGAAGGCCTGCGAGCTGACCCTGGCGCCCGCCTGCCTGGACTACGCCGCGGCGTATCGGACGGGCGAGGGCGTCAAGCGCGACCCGCTCAAGGCCGTGCCGCTCTACCAGAAGGCCTGCGACGGTGCCGTCTCCGAGGCCTGCGCCGAGCTCGGCTCGATGTACCTCGCCGGCAAGGAGGTCGAGAAGCACCTCGGCCACGCTGCCGAGCTCTTCGGCAAGGCCTGCGACGCCGGGCTCGGCGCCTCGTGCGGACAGCTCGCCGCGATGTACGCGGAAGGCTCGCCGATGCCCAAGGACGAGGCGAAGGCCGCCTTGCTCTACGACAAAAGCTGCACGGCCGGAGACGCCTTGAGCTGCGGGCGCCTCGCGGTGATGCTGCGCGACGGCCGCGGCGTGCCGCGCGACATGGTGAAGGCCGCGGCGCTCGCGCGCAAGAGCTGCGACGGCGGCCAGCTGTCGGCGTGCGTCGGCCTCGCGCTCGCGCTGCAGACCGGCGAGGGGCTGCCCGTCGACCCGAAGCTGGCGCTCGAGCTCTTCACCAAGGCGTGCGCCGGCGGCGAGCCGCGCGGCTGCCTGGGGCAGGGCGAGCGCGTGCGCGACGGCGCGGGGACGGCCAAGGACCCGGCGAAGGCGGTCGAGCTCTTCAAGAAGGCGTGCGACGGCAAGGCCGGCTCAGGCTGCTACGAGCTCGCGATCCTGACGGCGCGCGGGCAGGGCACGACGGCCGATCTCGCGCAGGCGACGTCGCTGCTGCGCGACGCCTGCACGGGCGGCGACCCCCGCGGCTGCGTCACGCTCGGGCAGTTCTTCCAGTCGGGCCGCGGCGTCGTCAAGGACCTGAACCGCGCGGCGGCGCTCTTCGACGAGGCGTGCCAGAAGGGCTCGCTCCAGGGCTGCAGCGCGCACGCCGCGATGCTCGACTCGGGCGACATCATCGGCCGCAACCTCGCGCGCGCCCGCGTCCTCTACGAGCAGACCTGCAACGGCGGCTTCCCGGGCGACTGCTACACGCTCGGCCGCCTCGTCCAGCACGAGCCGAACGGCAGGAAGCCCGCCTTCGACCTGTTCTCGAAGGCGTGCACCGGCAACGTCCCGGCCGCGTGCAACGAGGTCGCACAGGCGTGGGACAGCGGCCACGAGCCGATGAAGGCGCTGCCCTTCTACCAGAAGGCCTGCACCGGCGGGATCAACGCCGCCTGCGAGCGCGTCAAGAAGCTCGCGCCGTAGTCGGCCCTACTGGCCGGAATCGTCGGCCGACGGGCCGTAGATCGCCGGCACCTTGCCGCCCATCGGCCGCAGGTAGGTCGTGAGCTGGCCGCGGTGGTGGATCGAGTCGAACAGGAAGCCCCACACGAAGGCCCCGACGCTGTCCTCCCAGGCCGGCGCGTCGCCGCCCATCAGGAAGCGGCCTTTCTTCTCCCAGCCGGCCTCGTCGAGCTTCGCCAGGCGCTCGTTGACCGCCTTGGCGTTCGTCTCGTAAGCCGACACGATCGCGTCCGGGCCGGCGGTCGGTTTCGACTCGCTCCAGAGGACCTCGCCCGTGTCGAGCAGCTTGACGAGCGCGGCTTCCGACTGCGCGAGCAGCCAGGCGAGCTCGGCGGCGGTCCTCGACTTGGGATCGGGACGGTACTCCACGCGGCCCGCGGGCATCGCCTTCAGGACCTTGACGAACTTCGCGGTCTCCTCCCCGCGCTGTTTCCGGCACAGCTCCAGACTGGTCATGCGGCCTCCGTTTCCGACACCATAGCAAACGAAAAGCGAAAGTCAATGCGAGAGTCAGCGCGCCTTGCGGACGGTCAGGTTGATGCGGCAGCGGCCGAGGAGCGGGTGGAGGCCGTCCGCGAGCGGCCGCACGCCGTGGTAGCGCAGCCGCGCGGGTCCGCCCCACACCACGACGTCGCCGTGAACCAGCCGGACCGCTCGCGGCCGATCCGCCCGGCGATCGCCTCCGAAGAGGAAGACGGCCGGCAGCCCCAGCGAGACCGAGACGATCGGCGCTGTAAAGTCCAGCTCGTCCTTGTCCTGGTGCAGCGTCAAGCGCGCCCCGGGCTCGTAACGGTTGATGAGGCACGCGTCGGGCGCGAACCCGGCGAAGCCCGCCCGCGCGGCGGCCGCGGCCGCCAGACGGAAGATGGCGTCCGGCATGAGCGGCCACGGCCGCCCGCTCTGCGGGTCCTCCCGCGCGTAGCGATAGCCGTCGCGATCCGTGATCCAGCCGAGGTCGCCGCAGTTGCTCATGGCGGCGGACATGCGGCGGCCCCCGGGCGTCGACATGTTGCGGAAGGGCGCTTGCGCCGTGACATCGCGAACCGCGGCCACGAGCTCGCCCTCGGCCGTGTGCGCGAACCCGCCGAGCAGCAGCGCCCCCGGCGCGAGCGTCACGTCGCGCCGCGCGCCCTGGAACAGCTCGCCCGTCGCCACGTCTCCAATATGACACCCAGGCACTCGCGTGTGCCATGATTTTGCCTTCCCGCCCGGAGAGCACGAGAGATGCTGCGCCGCTTGCGCGAGCGACAGGAATGGCAGTTCTTCGGGGCGTTGCCGCGTGCGGCGCCTGCGCTGGCGCTCGCCTGGTGGTCGACGCTGGCGCTGCGCGCGCTGCTGCCGCCGCTCTTCGCTGTCGCGATGGGCGTCCTCGTCGCCGCGGTCGTGCGGCGATCGAGCCTCGCGGTTCCGCTCGCGAGCGCCGGCGTCATCTTCGTGCTGCTGCAGGTCCTGGGCCCGCTGCACAAGGCCCTGAGCGCCAACCTCGGGAGCCGCCTCGCGGCCTGGCTCTACGATCGGCTCACCGCCGCCTGCGTCCGCCCGCCGGGCATGGGCCACCTCGAGGACCCGCGGCTCACCGGCGACCTCACCGTCGCGCGCGACTTCGACCTCGGCATGACCGGCCCGCCGATGGACATCAACATGGACTTCATCGCGGACGGCCTCGTCGTCTTCCTCTCCGGCCTCGGCTGCGCGCTCCTGCTCTTCCGCTTTGCGTGGTGGGTGCCGCCCGTGCTCGCGGGCGCGTGGCTCGCGACGCAGTGGCTGCTGCGCGAGAGCGCCGTCTGGTTCGACCGCAACACCGACGAGGTGCGCGAGGCGCAGCGCCACGCCGACTACGCCTACCGGCTCGCGGTCGAGCCGCCAGCAGCGAAGGAGCTGCGGCTCTTCGGCCTCGCTGACTGGACGCTCGCCCGCTTCGTCGAGCGGCGCACGCTGCTCTTCGAGCGGATCTACGGCGCGACGCGCCTGCGCGAGCGGCCGCTCGTCTGGAGCGTGCTGCTGGTGACCGCGGCCAACGTCGCCGTGTTCGCGGCGCTCGCGCTCGACGCGCTCGCGGGCCGCCTCGAGATCGGCCAGGTGGTGGCCTTCGCGCAGCTGGCCGTCGGCGTGAGCGGGATCGCCTTCGGTGGACTGAGCTGGGCGCTCGACGGCGCGGCGGCGCCCGTGGCTGCGGTGCGGCGGCTCGAGCCGGCGATGGCCGCGGCCGGCGCGCTCTCGCCGCCACGGCCCGACCCGCGTCCGGCCGCCGGCCTGCCCGCGCGCGAGGTTCGCTTCCGCGGCGTCGGCTTCGCCTATCCCGGCAGCGAGCGGCCCGTGCTGGAGGGCCTCGACCTCGTGATTCCCGCCGGCACGTCGCTCGCCATCGTCGGCCAGAACGGCGCCGGCAAGACGACGCTCGCCAAGCTGCTCTGCCGGCTCTACGACCCGACCGCGGGTGCGATCGAGGTCGACGGCGTCGACCTGCGCGAGCTCGCGGTCGACGACTGGCGCGCGCGCGTCACCGCCGTCTTCCAGGACTTCACGCGCTTCGAGCGCTCGCTCCGCGACAACGTGGCCCCGGGCGGCGCTCCCGACGAGGTCGTGCTGGGGGCGCTGCGGGACGCCGGCGCCGATGGCCTGGCCGCGCTCGACACGCCGCTCGCGCGCGGCTACGCGGGCGGGACCGAGCTCTCGGGTGGCCAGTGGCAGCGCGTGGCGCTCGCGCGCGCCCTTTGCGCCGTGCGCCAGGGCGCCGGGCTCGTGCTGCTCGACGAGCCCACGGCCCAGCTCGACGTGCGCGGCGAGGCGGAGATCTTCGACCGCATCCTCGCCGCGACGCGCCGGGTCACGACGATCCTGATCTCGCACCGCTTCTCGACCGTACGCCACGCCGATCGCATCGCGGTCGTCGAGCACGGCAAGGTCGTCGAGCTCGGCAGCCACGACGAGCTGATGGCCGCGCGCGGCCGCTACCGCACGATGTTCGAGCTGCAGGCCAAGCGCTTCACGGCCGACATGGACGAGGAAGGGGGCGCCTACGTCTCGCTCGCTTGACGCGCTGCCGCCCGCGCTGCCCTCGATGTGGCGGCTGCTGAAGCTCGGCCACCGCCACGAGCCGGGGCTGATGACGGCGTCTTTCCTGCTCGCGCTGCTGGCCGCACTGCCGGACGCGCTCTTCGCCGTGTGGCTGATGCTGCTCGGCAAGGGGCTGCTGGCGGGCGACGCGCGGCTCGTGATGGTCTCCGCCGTGCTGCTCGGCGTCTCGGCCGTGGCCACCTGGTTCCTGGTCGTGACGAGCGGCCGCCTGCAGCGGCGCTTCCGCGACAAGGTGACGATCGCGCTCGAGGCGCACGTGGCGCGGCTCCAGGCCAGGGTCGCGACGATCGCCCACCAGGAGCGGCCCGAGTACCTCGACCGGCTCTCGGTGCTCCGCAGCCAGGTGTTCGTGCTCGATCACATGTACATGTCGGTCTTCTCGACCTGCGGCTGGCTGCTGCGCCTCGGCGTCGCGATCGGGATCCTGGTCCACGTGCATCCGGCGCTCGGGCTGCTCGCCGTGTGCGCGGTCCCCACCGTGCTGACCTCGAGCTGGCGGCCCGGCGTCGAGCGCAGCGTCGAGGAAGGCGTCGCGTCGTCGGGCCGGATCGCCCGTCACCTGTTCGCGCTCGCGGCCACAGCGCCGCCCGGGAAGGACGTGCGCGTCGCGCGGATCGGCGAGCGTCTGGTCCGCGAGCGGCGCCTTGCGTGGGAGACCTGGTACCGCCCCGTCGCGCGGGCGCGCCGCGCGAGCGCCCTCTGGCAGGCGCTCGCGTGGGCGGTCTTCGGGGCCGGCTACGTCGGCGCGATCGTGTTCGTGACCGCGGGACTCCAGGCGCCGCCCGAGACGGTCCTGCTCGTGCTCGCGGCCGGCTCGCGGCTGTCGGCCTACGTCAGCGCCGCCGTGGGAGAAATCGGCTTCCTGCGCGGGATCTGGATCGACGGCTCGCGGCGCCTCGCCTGGCTCGAGGACTACGCGGCCTCCGTCGTCGAGTCGGCGGATCGGGACGCTCCCGCGCGGATCGACGCGGGCATCCGGCTGGAGGGCGTGTCGTTCGCCTATCCGGGCACCGAGCGGCTCGTGCTCGAGGGCGTGGACCTGACGCTGCCCCGCGGCGCGGTGATCGCGCTCGTCGGCGAGAACGGCGCGGGCAAGAGCACGCTCGTCAAGCTGCTCTGCAAGCTCTACGAGCCCAGCGCTGGACGCATCCTGGTGGACGACGCGCCGCTCGCGCGCGTGCGCGCCGACGACTGGCGCGCGCGGCTCGCCGGCGCCTTCCAGGACTTCTTCCGCTTCGAGCTCTTCGCCCGCCAGAGCGTCGGCGTGGGCGACGTGAGGCGCATCGACGACCGCGCGGCGGTCGTCTCGGCCGTAGCGCGGGCCGGTGCGGACGACGTCGTCGCAAGGCTGCCCGGTGGGCTCGACACGCAGCTCGGCCCGACCTGGCCGGGCGGCGTCGAGGTCTCGTTCGGCCAGTGGCAGAAGCTGGCGCTCGCGCGCGGCTTCATGCGCGAGGCTCCGCTGCTGCTGATCCTCGACGAGCCGACGGCCGCGCTCGACGCCGAGACCGAGCACGCGCTCTTCGAGCGCTACGCGGGAGCGCTGCGCGGGACGAGGGCCGGAAGCGCGAGCGGCCAGATCACGATCCTGGTCTCGCACCGCTTCAGCACGGTCCGGATGGCCGACCTGATCGTCGTGCTCGACGCCTCGCGCGTCGCCGAAGTCGGCACCCACGAGGAGCTGCTCGCGCGGAAGGGCCCGTACGCGCAGCTCTACGCCATCCAGGCGAAGGCCTACCGCTGAGCCGTCGCGACCGGGAAGCGTCTCAGCGCTCGCGCAGCGCCACCGCCGGGTCGACCGTCGACGCACGCCGCGCCGGGACGTAGCAGGCGAAGATCGCCGTGGCGACGAGCGCGAGAGCGATCGCGAGGAAGCGGCCCGGGTCGAGGGTACCCACGCCGAACCACATGCCCTGCATCACGCGGCCGACGGCGTACGCGCCGGCGAAGCCGAGCGCCGTGCCCCAGAGCGCCGTCGTCAGGCCGTCGCGCATCACGAGGCGCACCACCTGGGAGCGGTCGGCGCCGAGCGCCATGCGCAGCCCGACCTCGTGGCTGCGCTGCGCCACCACGAACGACATCACGCCGTAGATCCCGATCGCCGCGAGCGTCAGCGCCACGACCGCGAAGGCGGAGAACAGGACCGCGTTGAAGCGGTCGTTGGACAGCCGCTGGTGGACGAGCTCGTCCACGGTGCGCACGCCCGCCATCGGCAGGTCGGGATCCATCTGCTGGATCACGGCTCCGATGCCGGTGCGCAGCGCGTTCGGATCGCTGCTCGAGCGAACCGTCACCACCACGCCGGGCCACGGGCTCTGGGCGAAGGGCACGTCGATCTCGGGGCGCACGTCGTTGCGCGGCCCCCGGTTCTTGACGTCGCGCACCACGCCCACGATCTGCCAGTCGACCGGCCTGCCGACCTTGGTCTGCCCCGGCAGGAGCTCGTCCACGGCGACGCGCTGCGTCAGCGGATCGACGCCCTTCAGGTGGCGCTTGACGAAGGACTCGTTGACGACCGCGACGCGCGGGCTGCCCGCGGTGTCCTGCTCCGTGAAGCCGCGGCCCTGCAGGATCGGAAGGCCGTAGGTCTTGAAGTAATCCGGTGTCGCCATGATGAAGCTGGCCGTGTCGCGCGCCGAGCCCTGCGCCTTGGGGCGGCCCACGATGTCGAAGGCCATGCCGAATCCGCCCTGGAGCGGCGCGCCGGTCGAGACCGTCACCGTCTGGACGCCGGGAAGCGCCCGGACCTTCTCCTGGAGCTGGTCGTAGAAGAGCACCACGCGCTCGGCGCCCTGGAGCCGCGCCTCCGGCAGCGGGAGGAAGAAGGTCAACAGCCGGTCGGTCCGGAAGCCGAGGTCGACGCGGCTCAGGTTCAGCAAGCTGTGGATCGCGAGCCCGCCTCCGGCCAGGAGCGTCAAGGCGAGCGCGAACTCGGCCACGACCAGCGCGCGCTGCACGCGGCTGCGGCCGGCCTGGGTCGAGCGCCCGCCCTCCTTCAGCGTCTCGTTCAGGTCGAGTCGCGTCGCCTGCCAGGCGGGAGCGCAGCCGAACAGCAGCCCCGACAGCATCACCGCCGCGATGGTGAACAGCAGCACCGGGATGCTGAGGCGCACGTCCACCTCGGACGGCAGCGTGTAGGCCGGCATCACCGCCAGGAACGCCCGCATCAGCCCCACGGCGAGGGCGACGCCGAAGAGCCCGCCCAGGAGCGCCAGCACGACGCTCTCGGCGAGGAACTGCGTGACGATGCGGCGCGGCGTCGCGCCGAGCGAGGAGCGCAGCGCCACCTCGCGCTGGCGCACGGCGCCCCGCGCGAGCAGCAGGTTGGCGACGTTCGCGCACGCGATCAGCAGCACGAAGCTCACGCCGGCGAGCAGGAACCACAGGCCGCGGATCGTGTTCTGCGAGAGGAAGTTGTTCTGCAGCGGCTCGACGCTGATGCCCCAGCCCTTCTTGGAGTCCGGGAACGCGTCCGCGATGCGCCTGGCGATTCCGGCCATCTCCGCGTTCGCTTGCGCGAGCGTGACGCCCGGCTTGAGCCGGCCCATCACCAGCAGCCAGTGGAAGTCGTGGTTGATCTGCTCGGGCTTGAACGCGAGCGGCAGGTACATCTTGTGCTGAACGCGGTCGCCCGGCCCCGCCTTCAGCACGCCGACCACCGTGTGCGGCTTGCCGTCGAGCCGGATCTGTTTTCCGACGATGGCGCGATCGCCGTCGAATCTCTCCTGCCAGATGCTGTTGCACAGGATCACGCGGTCGTCCCGCCCCACCTCGCCTTCCTCGGGCGTGAAGTCGCGTCCGAGCTCCAGCTGCAGGCCGAAGTTGTCGATCCAGCCCGGCGTCACGGGAGCGGCGTCGATCTGCTCCGGCCGGTCGTTGCCGATCGCCAGGCTGACGTCGCGCCCCGTCCAGGCGTGCAGGCCCTGGAAGACCGTGCCCTGCGCCTTCCAGTCGAGGTAGTCCCCCGCCGCCACGCTGTTCCGGCTGTCCGGCTGCGGCTTCGACCAGACCATCACGAGCTGCTCGGGATCGTGGTACGGCAGCGGCTCGAGCAGCGTGCCGTACACCACGCTGAATATCGCTGTGTTGGCCCCGATCCCGAGCGCCAGCGTCAGCGCCGCAACGGCCGTGAAGCCGGGGTTCTTGACCAGCAGTCGCAGCCCGAACTGGACGTCCCGCAGCAGTTGGCGCATGGAAGCTCCTGTGGGCGGAGGCAGTCTTGTCGATTAGGACGCACCCGCGACGCGATTGGTTGCTACGATGGCCGGAGGTACAAGGAGTTGAAGCCTCTCCCCGCGTGTGCGGCGCTCGCGCTGACGTCGATCCTGTCCGCTGCGCCGGCGGACCACGCGCCCTCGGAGCTCCTCGGCCTCTGGCGCGGCACCTCTCAGTGCACCGACCGCGTCGCCGCCCCGGCGTGCCACGACGAAGAAGTTGTCTACATGTTCACCGCCGGCGCCACGCCCGGCGCCGTACGCTGGAAGGCCGACAAGATCGTCGACGGGAAGCGCGAGGCGATGGGCGACGCTCTCGAAGCGGCCTACGATCCTAAAGACGCGTGCTGGAAGGCCGAGCTCGAGACTGCCAGGGTGCACGTCGTGTGGTGCTTCACGGTGCGCGGCGGCGATCTCGCGGGGTCCGCCTTCCTGCTGCCCGGCAAGCAGACGGTGCGGCGAGTCGCCGCCCAGCGCGTGACCGCAGCAGCGGGCGGCCCGTCGCGCTGACGCCCTCCGGCGGCGCGACCGCCGCTACGAGCGGCGGCGAGCCGCGTCGAGGCTCCACGGTCCCGGGCCCGCCGCCGAGAAGTGGAGCCAGACGAAGCAGTACAGGACCGCCAGCCCTCCGCCGTTCACGGTGGGCCAGAAGGCCTGCGGCTGGTGGAACTGGAAGTAGGCGACGGCCATCTCGCCCGACAGGATGAAGGCGACCGGCCGGCTGAAGAGGCCGACGAGCATCAGCGAGCCGCCCACGACCTCGAGGACGCCACCGATCCAGATCTGCGTGCCGAGCGTCGCGGTCTGGCCGTTCGGCGGCATGCCGATCGGAAACGCGAAGAGCTTCGAGGTGCCGGCCAGCATGAACATGGCGACGGCGACGATGCGCAGCGCGCTGCGCAGCTCGCCCTGCCAGGACGACCACCACTCGGCGATTCGACTCATGCGTCCTCCCTAGTCCTGGCGCGCGCAGGCGGCCGCGCGCTCGAGCAGCAGCGTGCGCTCGCGCGTGTTGCGCGTGAGCGAGGCGGCGCGCTCGAAGTCGGCGCGCGCCTCGTCCCGCCGGCCCAGCTTCGCGAGCAGGTCGCCGCGCACGCTCGGCAGCAGGTGGTAGCCGGTGAACGACGCGAGCGCTCCGAGCGGCTCGACGATCGCGAGCCCCGCCAAAGGCCCGAACGCCATCCCGTGCGCGACGCCGCGGTTGAGCTCCACGACCGGCGAGCCCGCGACCTCGGCGAGCTCATCGTAGAGCCGCGCGATCCGCGCCCAGTCGGTGTCCTCGGGGCGCCTGGCGCGCGCCTGACAGGCGGCGATCGCGCCCTGCAGCGCGTACACGCCGCGCGAGCCGCCGAGCCGCTCGGCCGTCTCGAGCGACTCGAGGCCGCGGCGGATGAGGAGCGCGTCCCAGCGCCCGCGGTCCTGGTCGAGCAGCAGCACCGGCTCGCCCTGCGGACCGACGCGGGCGGCGAGGCGCGAGGCCTGGATCTCCAGCAGCGCGACGAGGCCGTGGACCTCCGGCTCGCGCGGAACCAGGCCGGCGAGGATGCGGCCGAGCCGCAGCGCCTCCTCGCAGAGCGCCGGCCGTACCCAGTCGTCTCCGGCGGTCGCCGCGTAGCCCTCGTTGAACACGAGGTAGACCACCTCGAGCACGGACGCGAGC
This sequence comes from uncultured Acidobacteriota bacterium, assembly GCA_963740655.1. GTDB lineage: Bacteria > Acidobacteriota > Vicinamibacteria > Fen-336 > Fen-336 > DATBSL01. Next base: position 321,655 of record CAVUFF010000001.1, on the reverse strand, counting down.
CGCTCCGCGAGCTCGGCCCCGCGCGGCATCTCGAAGGCCACGCGCGCCTGCGCGAGCGTTCGCTTGGCGCGCACGATGCGCTGCGCGACGGTCGCCTCGGGCACGAGGTACGCGCGCGCGATCTCCTCGGTGGTGAGCCCTCCCAGGAGGCGCAGCGTGAGCGCGACGCGCGCCTCCGTCGAGAGCACCGGGTGGCAGGCAATGAATACCAGCCGCAGCAGGTCGTCCCCCACGTCGTCGTCGACTCGGGCCTCGAGCTCGGCCGCCACCCTCTCCTGTTCGCTCTCCAGCTCGCGGCCCAGCTCCTGGTGCTTGCGCTCGAGCATGCGAGCCCGCCGCAGCCGGTCGATCCCCCGGCGCTTGGCGGTCGCCATCAGCCAGGCGCCGGGCTTGTCCGGGACGCCCGACTCGGGCCAGCGCTCGAGGGCCACCACGAGCGCGTCCTGCGCCAGCTCCTCGGCCTGGCCCACGTCACGCACGATCCGTGTCAGACCGGCGATCAGCCGGGCCTGCTCGATGCGGAAAACAGCCTCGATCGTGCGGTGGACTTCGGTGGTGGTCACCACCACCGATCACACCACCTTCACCGCCGCGGGACAACCGCGCGAGCTTCAAGAGCGCCGGTCTTCTTCCATCTTCCTGAAGCGCTCGACCGCGTCGGCCGATCCGAAGTCCTCGAGCTCGAAGAGCTGCCGCACCTCGATCTCGCCCTCCTTGCCGTCCAGCGCCGGGTTCGGGCAGCGGCGCACCCACTCCCGCGCCTCCTCGCGCGACTTCGCCTGGATCAGCGTGTAGCCGGCGACGAGCTCCTTCGACTCGGTGAACGGCCCGTCGATCACGGTCCGCTTCTCTCCGGGGTACTTGACCTTCCAGCCCTTGGAGCTCGCCTGGAGCCCCGAGGCGTCGAGCAGAGCGCCCGCCTTCGCGAGCTCCTCGTGGTACCGCGCCATCCTGGCCATGCTCGCCTCGTCGGGCAGAACGCCCGCTTCCGAATCCTTCGTGGCCTTCACCAGGATCACGAATCGCATCGGGTCGCTGCCTGCGGAGGCCTACGACTTCGTCTCGAGCTTTGCGCGGAGCCGCTCGTCCCGCTCCCGCAGCTCCGGCGTCAGCGCGGCGCCGAAGTCCTCCGGCTCGAAGATCTGCCGGATCTCGATCTCGCCGTCTCCGGGCATCGGGTTGGGGCAGCGCTTCACCCACTCGATCGCCTCTTGCTTCGACTTCACCTGCCACAGCCAGAAGCCCGCGACGAGCTCCTTCGTCTCGGCGAAAGGTCCGTCGATCACGGTGCGCTTCGGGCCCGAGAAGCGGACGCGCGCGCCCTTCGAGCTCGGGTGCAGCCCCTCGCCCGCCTGCATGACGCCGGCCTTCACGAGCTCCTCGTTGAACTTCCCCATTTCGTCGAGGAGCTTCGGGTCGGGCATGACGCCCGCTTCCGAGTCCTTCGTGGCCTTCACCAGGATCATGAATCGCATCGCTTTCATCCTTCGCGAGTTACGGCCCCCGAGCGAGCCGGCCGGCCCATCCTCTTATCCGGCCCCGTCCCGCCCCTCTACTGGCACGACGATCGAGCGCCGGCCGAATCGACGGGTCGCCTGGAAAAAAGCCGCGCGTCAATGGATCATCGCGTCATGCGGCCGACCGCGAGCCGAGGATGAGGACCCTTCAGGCGCCGCCGCTCGAGCGTCCGTGGCGGCGCGACATCGCCCTCCTCGTCCGCATCGCCTGGATGCTGGTCGGCTACTTCGTCGTGGGCGGGCGGATCCGGCGTCGCTACCGCGCGCTCGAGGCGCGCGGTCTCGTCTTCTGGGTCGACGAGGACGGCCCGACCGAGCACCGCGAGGCCCCGCTGCGACGATGACCGCGCGTTTTCCGCCGCCCGTCTACGCGTTCGGCTACCGCCGGCCGCCCGAGTCGGGCAACGCGATCAACGGCGTGGGCGAGGAACGGCGCCGGCGCGCGCGTCCGGTCTTCCACGCGAGCGGCGGAGCGCCGCTCGCCTGGAAGGCGCTCGACGACTTCTTCAGCCTGATCAACCCCTGGCCGGTGGTGCGCCACGTGCTCTTCAACACCTGGCAGCTGCGGCGCTCCGACGGACCGGTGGCGGCGGTGAGGCGCGAGGTGAGCGATCCGGCCGCGATGGCGGCCGAGGTCAAGGCGCTCGCGCGGCGGCTCGGCGCGTCGGTGGTCGGCTGCGCCGAGGTGACGGACGAGGCGCTCTACGAAGGCCGCGAGCCGGGGCTGCGCCACGCGGTCTGCCTCGGCCTCGAGATGGACCCGCACGAGATGAGCTTCGTGCCGCAGGCGCGCGCCGCCGCCGAGGTGATGCGCACCTATAGGCGCATCGCCCGCATCGCGGTCGAGCTGGCCGAGGCGCTCCGGGCCATGGGCTGGCCGGCGCGGGCCTACGGCAACCCGAACAGCACCGACGTCCTGCTGATCCCGCTCGCGATCCGGGCCGGGCTCGGCGAGCTCGGCAAGCATGGCTCGCTCATCGGCGCGGAGCACGGCTCGAACCTCCGCCTGGCGGCCGTGCTCACCGACCTGCCGCTCGCGCTCGACGCAGCGGTCGACGTCGGCGTCCAGGACGTGTGCGCGGTCTGCCGCCGCTGCGTGGACGACTGCCCGCCGCGCGCGATCCTCGAGGAGAAGCAGCTCGTGCGCGGCGTGCGCAAGTGGTACGTCGACTTCGACCGCTGCATCCCCTACTTCGTCAAGACCTGCGGCTGCGCGATCTGCATCGAGGTCTGCCCCTGGAGCGAGCCGGGCCGCGGCCCCGCCCTGTCCGAGCGCGTCCTCGCGCTCAGGCGCGAGCGGCTCGGCGCGACGGCTCCGCAAGAGGCTCGGCCGGCACCGGGGCCGGCGGCTGGGGCAGGCCCAGACGCGTGAGCACGCCGGAAACCACGCGGTCGCAGCGCGTGAGGTAGAACGAGAACGCCGAGGCGCTCCTGGCGCCGGTCTGCTCGTGGATGCGCCGGCGCAGGAACGCCCGCGCGCGGTGCAGGCGCGTGCGCACGGCCGCCTCGCTGATCTCGAGGCAGTCGGCGACCTCGTTGGTGTCGAGACCCTCGGCGTCGCGCAGCACGAAGGTCACGCGGTAGACCTCGGGCAGCGCGTCGATCGCCGCCTCGAGCAGCACGCGCAGCTCCGCGGCCTGCGCCTGCTGCTCGGGGTCGGGGCGCACGTCCGCCGGCAGCCCCGCCGCCTGGCGCCCGGCGGCGCCCGCCGCGTCGAGGTACGTGAGGCGCCCGCGCCGGCGCGCGCGCGCGAGCGCCTCGTGCACGGCGATGCGGGTGAGCCAGGTGGAGAAGCGGGCACGCCCCTCGAACTGGGCGAGGTGCGCGAAGGCGTTGACGTACGCGTGCTGCATCACGTCCTCCGCCTCCTGCTCGTCGCGCAGGATCGCGCGGGCGATGCGGTAGAGCCGCTGGTTGTAGCGCCGCATCAGCAGCTCGAAGAGCGGTAGCTCGCCGTCCCTCACCCGCGCCACGACTTCCTCGTCCGAGACCGAAGGGCGTGCCGGCGTCATCGCTCCTCCTTCAGAGGCTCTTCAGGAATGCGACCAGATCGGCCTTCTCGCCAGGGGCGAGGCCGAGCTTCAGAACCCTGTCGTAGTGGTTCACCACGTCGAGCAGCGTCGGGAAGCGGCCATCGTGGTAGAAGCCGCCCTTCTGGTGCGACCACAGGCCCTTGAGCGGCGTCGTGCGGTAGCGCTCGTCGGGCGAGCGCTTGGCCTGGAAGTCGTCGATGCCGATCTCGGCGGGCGTGTGCATGTTCCAGCCCGGCTCCGTGTAGAGCGGCGGGACGTGGCAGCGGGCGCAGGCGGCGCGGCCGCGGAAGACCGCACTCCCGCGGGCCGCCGCCTGCGGGTCGAAGCTGCCGGGCGGCGGCGGCGGAGCGGGCAGCGAGAGCTGGTAGAAGTGCAGCGCCGCGAGGTGCGGCGTGATCCGGTCCGGCTTGTTGCGCACGTTGCCGAAGCCGTTGGCCGCCGCGATCGGGAACTTGGCCGCGTCGTCGAGCCGCGGATCGTAGAAGGTCCCCTTGCCGTGCATCTCGAGGTTCGCGACGAGGCCGTTCCAGTGGGTCACCGAGCCCCAGCCGGTGTAGGTGTGCAGGTTCACGCCCGCGAGGCCGAAGGCCGCGGGCAGGAGCGTCGCGGCCGAGCGGCCGTTCGGTTGGAACGCCTTGCCGTCGAAGATCAGCTCGGCGTCGAACTTCCCCGGCCCCCAGCTGCGCAGCACGCGGCGCACCGCCGGGTCGCTCGTGTGGAGCAGAGTGGTGAACGGCGTGAGGTCGGGGGCGAGCGCCACGATCGCGCCGACGTTCAGGTCGCGGTTGGGCCAGCCGTCCAGGCGGCGGCCGATGCCGGGCGCGAACGAGTTGTCGACCGTCGAGTGGCAGAGCGCGCACTGGATCCCGACGGACGCGATGCGGCCGCTGGCGTCGAACACGCCGTGCACGCCGACGACCGCTTCGAGCCGCAGCAGCGCCAAGGTCGTCGCGGGGTCCTGGAGGTTCACCGCCCCCGCCTTGATCCCGGTGACGACGCTCGCGGGCAACGCGGCCGAGTCGACCTTCAACCCGAGCCCGAGTGCCGCCACCGGGCCGAGCCCGGGACCCACGCCGCCGTTTGCCTGTCCCGCGATCGCCTGGTGCAGCCTCAGCTGGCCGCCCCAGAACGCCTCGTCTCCGAACGTGTCGAACCGGAACGTTCGCTGCCCGTCCTGGAGCAGCGTCCCGACGTAGCTCAGCCCGGACGGCGAGGCCTCGCCCGTCACGGCGTCCTGGAGGGCCAGCGCCGACCGCGACGAGGCGGCGGCCAGGGCCAGCGCCGAAAGACCCAGAGCCGCGAGCGCCGCGCGCCAGCAAACGACCCACCCCATGCCGTTCTGTCTCATCTCCGCCTCCTCGCCCCGTCTTCGGGGACTTCCCCACTGATGGAGTGCGGAGCGGCGCCTTCGTTACAGCGAACGGCCTGCGGAAGAACTCGCAGTCGCCGCACGGGCATGTCGCAGGCGTGTGCACGTTGCATGCCCAGGGGTGCAGATCGCACGCGTCGGCGGCCGCCGTCGTATCCTCGGCACGTGGGGAATCGCGAGCAACCCGTCGTGCTCGAGGTCGCGGGCCGCGAGGTCACGGTCACGAACCCGGGCAAGCTGTACTTCCCCGAGGCGGGCATCAGCAAGCTCGAGCTCGTGAAGTACTACCTGCAGGTGGCCGAGGGCGCGCTGCGCGGCGCGGGCGGGCGGCCGAACGTGCTGGTGCGCTACGCCGACGGCATCCACGGCGAGTTCTTCTACCAGAAGCGCGCGCCCGTGAAGCGGCCCGACTGGATCGAGGTCGCCACGATCCGCTTCCCGTCGGGGCGCACGGCGGAGGAGGTCGTGCCGCGCGACGCCGCGGCGCTCGCCTGGATCGCGAACCTCGGCTGCCTCGAGCTCCACCCGCACCCGGTACGCGCGGAGGACCTCGAGCACCCGGACGAGCTGCGCGTCGACCTCGACCCGATGCCGGGCGTCGAATGGGAGCAGATCGTGGCGGTGGCGCGGGTCGTGCGCGAGCTGCTGGACGAGCTCGGCCTCGTCGGCTGGCCGAAGACCTCGGGCTCGCGCGGCATCCACGTCAACGTGCGCATCCACCGCCGCTGGTCGTTCGACGAGGCGCGCCGCGCCGCGCTCGCGCTGGCGCTCGAGGTCGAGCGCCGCGCGCCGGAGCTCGCGACCAGCAAGTGGTGGAAGGAGGAGCGCCACGGCGTCTTCCTCGACTACAACCAGAACGCCAAGGACCGCACCGTCGCGAGCGCCTACTCCGTGCGCCCAAAGCCCGACGGCCGCGTCTCGGCGCCGCTCAGCTGGGACGAGCTCTTCGCCTGCCGACCCGGAGGACTTCACGCTGCGCACGATGCCCGCGCGCTTCGCCGCGGTCGGCGACCGCCACGCGCAGATCGACGCGACGCCCCTGCGCGCTCGACGCCCTCCTCGAGCTGTCGGCGCGGCAGGCGGCCGAAGGCCTGGCAGACGCCCCGTGGCCGCCCCACTACGCGAAGCAGGCCGGCGAGCCGCCGCGCGTCCAGCCCTCGAAGCGCCGCGGCGCCGCCGCACCCGCGGGGCGCCGGGTCTCGACGAAGCCGCTCGTCGAGGTCGGCCGCGCGGCACGGAAGCCGGACGCGCTCGCCGGGCTCGAGCGCTGGAAGGCGCGCCATCCCGAGGCGGCTGCCCGGCTCGAGCCGCAGGACGTGCTCGTCGACTCGATGCGCGGGCGCTCGTCCACCTGGACGCGCGTGCGCGTCAACCTCGAGCACGTCCCCGACGAGCTGCGCCCGCCGCAGGAGGCGCTCGATCCGGACTACGACCCGTGGGTCGGTCACGCGCGGCGACCGTCGCCGAAGACGAGCCGAGGACCGCGCGAGCGCTGACGTTACGTGCGCCTTTCTACAAAACGACGACTCTCGCGCCGGCTCGCCGGCCGGGTGTAGGATCGGTCGAGGCCGGATCCTCCGGCCCGAAGCCCCGATCCCAGGAGTCCCGAGATGACGACCGCAGTCACGAGCCAGAGCCCCACGTCCCAGGGCGCGTTGAAGGTCGCCGCCTACGCGGTCACCTCCGCGACGACGCCGCTCGCCCCGTTCACGATCGAGCGGCGCCAGCCCGGGCCGCGGCGACGTGCTGATCGACATCCTCTTCTGCGGCGTCTGCCACTCCGACATCCACCAGGCCCGAGGCGAGTGGGGCAACGCCACCTTCCCGATGGTGCCCGGCCACGAGATCGTGGGCCGCGCCGCCCAGGTCGGGGCGCAGGTGTCGAAGGTCAAGGTCGGGGACCTGGTCGGCGTCGGCTGCATGGTCGACTCCTGCCGCAGCTGCGCGAGCTGCGGGCGCGACCTCGAGCAGTTCTGCGAGAAGGGCGCGGCGCTCACCTACAACGGCACCGAGATGGACCGCAAGACGCCGACCTATGGCGGCTACTCGACCCGCATCGTGGTCGCCGAGCACTTCGTGCTGCGCATCCCGGACGGCCTCGACCCGGCCGGCGCGGCGCCGCTCCTGTGCGCCGGCATCACCACCTACTCGCCGCTGCGTCAGTGGAACGTCAAGAAGGGCGACAAGGTCGGCGTCGTCGGGCTCGGCGGGCTCGGGCACATGGCGGTCAAGCTGGCCGCGGCGATGGGCGCCGAGGTCACGATGCTCAGCACCTCCCGCTCCAAGGAGAAGGACGCGCGGCGGCTCGGCGCGCAGGCGTTCGCGCTCACCGAAGGACAAGGCCACGTTCCAGAAGCTCGCGGGCCGGTTCGACCTGCTCCTCGACACGGTCGCGGCGCCGCACGACCTCAACCAGTACCTCGAGCTGCTTGCGCCCGCAGGGCGCCATGGTGATCGTCGGCATCCCCACCGAGCCCGCGTCGGTCGCCGCCTTCTCGCTCATCTGGGGCAACAAGCGCCTCGCCGGCTCGGCGATCGGCGGCATCGCCGAGACCCAGGAGATGCTCGACTTCTGCGGAACGCACAAGATCGTCTCCGACGTCGAGCTCGTCCCGATCCAGAAGGTCAACGAGGCCTACGAGCGCACGATGCAAGTCCGACGTGCGCTACCGCTTCGTGATCGACCTCGCGAGCCTGAAGCAGGCCTGAGCCGGCCGCTCACTTCGGGGCGACGAGGGCGTGCGCCTTGCGCCCGCCGCGCGGCACGCGCTCGGCCGAGTGCTCGTCGGCGGCCATCAGCCGCGCGGCGAGAGTGACGCAGCGCTCGACGAGTGCCGCCGCGCCGTCGCGCAGGTCCTGGCTCGTGCGCAGCTCCTCGACGTTCGCCTCCATGTCCTCGGCCGACCAGCCGCGCGAGTGGGCGATGAACGGGAACTGCGGAAAGAAGAAGCCGAGCTCCGCGAAGAAGCCGAGCATCTGGCCGGCCACGGCCTGGACGTTGTCCTGGCCGCCGGTGACGATGAAGCCCGCCACCTTGTCCCGGAGCAGCACGCGGTTGCGCGATCGTGACCTGGTTCTGGATGCAGTTCATGCGCTCGACCATCTTGTAGTAGAGCGAGCTCGCCGCGCCCCAGCGGATCGGCGTCGCGATCGAGGATCACGTCGGCCCAGTGGACGAACGCCTCGTAGACGCGCTCGAGCTGGTCGTCCGGGTCCATCTGCGTGATCGAGCACGGCCAGGTGCAGGCGCGGGCGCTCTTCGAGTAGTAGCCCTCGCAGGCGCGGAAGCGCAGGTCGTTGAGCCGGATGAGGCGCGTCTCGCGCCGAGCGCGTCCGCGCGTGCGCGATGCCGTGTGCCAGGAGCTCCTCGGAGCTCGAGCAGCGGGGATTGGCGCGTCCATCACCGTGGTCGAGATCCCGACCACGCGCACCGGCCCGGGCGCCGCTGCACCTGGCGCGCGAGCGGATGCGGCGCGTGGGGCTTCTTGTGGCGCGGGTGCGCGCGGTCGCGTCGACCAGCACGCGGCCGTCCTCGACCCTGGTCGCATAGGCGGGGACGCGATCCTCCTCGAAGCCGGGCTCGCCCTCGCCGCGTCTGCAGTGGAACTTCCAGTTGTGCCAGGGGCAGACGACGTAGTCGCCGTCGAGGCGGCCCTCTCCGAGCGGGCCGCCGACGTGGTTGCAGACGCCGGAGATGGCGGTGAACTCGCCGGCGCGGAAGACGAGGGCGATCGGCGTCGTTCCGACGCGCACCGCGGTCACGGGTTTCGAGCGCAGGGCATCGACCGACCCGACATCGACCCACTTCTCCTCGGGCATGGGCTCCTCGGTGTCCGCGGGGGGAACGATGGAGCGAACCTTAGCCGGGGCGTTCGGCCGGCGCAAGGCCGTCCTTCGGCTTGACGCCATGGCGGGCGCGCTACAGAGTCACCGGCATGCAGCTCGTGGCCTGGGAGGCCCTCGGCGCAGTGCCGCCGCTGGCGCTCGTCGAGGCGCGGCTCGTTCTGCACCACGCCGCGCAGCTCGTGGCCGCGATCGGGCGCTCGCTGGTGCCGCCGCGCCCCGACGACGGGCACACGAGCCTCGAGTGGGTGGCCGGCGCGCTCGTGGGCCAGGAGGTGCCCGGGCAGCGTTCGTGGGTCGCGGCGCTTCGTCCTTCAGACCTGTCTCTCGTCGTCGTGGCCGGCGGCGTCGAGGCGGGGCGCCTCGCGCTCGCCGGCCGCACGCTCGGCCAGGCGTTCGCGTGGCTGTCGGACATGGCGCAGGGCGCTCGGCGTCGCGGCGGGCCGGCTGAGGCTCGAGGCGCCCTACCGGATCCCGGACCACGCGGTCGGCGCCGGAGCGCCGTTTCCCTCGGAGACGCGCGAGGTTGCGGAGCTCGCCCGCTGGTTCGCCGACGGGAACGCCCTCCTGCGGGCCGTCGCCGAGAAGTGGCCGGGTGCGGCAGCCGTGCGCGTGTGGCCGCACCACTTCGACGTCGGCTCCGTCCTGCCGCTCGGCGCGCAGCAGGGCGAGGACGCGCCGTCGATCGGGATCGGTCTGTCCCCGGGCGACGAGGGAATCGCCGAGCCCTACTTCTACTCGACGCTGTGGCCCGCGCCGGACACCGAGTCGCTGCCCCCGCTTCCGGCAGGGGGCCGCTGGAACCGCGACGGGTGGACGGGCGCGGTGCTGACAGGAAGCGCGATCACGGCCGCCGGCGACGGCGCCGTCCAGGCGGCCGAGGCGGGCGCGTTCCTCACGAGCGCCGTCGAGGTCCTCCGCGACCTGCACGCGCGACGAGCCTGAGCGCGACTCAGCTCCGGCAGAGTCGGAACTTCGAGAAGACGTAGGGATAGTGGGGCTGGAACCAGTTGCGGAAGCTCGGCCGCAGCAGCGCCTCGTCGGTGGCCCACGACGCCCCGAGCAGGACGAAGTGGGCGCCGTCGAAGAAGTCCGCCGAGTACCCGGGGTAGCGCGGCATCGGCGCGAAGCCGGGGAAGGGGGCGAAGGCCGTGGCCGTCCATTCCCAGCCGTTGCCGACGAGCTCCTGGACGCCCCAGGCGCTCGCGCCTGCCGGACGCGAGCCGACCGGGAGCGGCGTTCGGTCGCGGGAGTGGAAGCTGCCGTGGCGTTCGGCCGGCGGCTCGTCGCCCCAGGGCCAGCGGCGCGCCCGGCCCTCGGGCGTGCCGCGGGCGGCGCGTTGCCACTCGGCCTCGGTGGGCAGGCGCGCTTCTCGCCAGCGCGCGAAGGCGGACGCTTCGGCCCAGCTGACCCTGACGGGCCAGCGCGCGGCCTCGTCGAAGCGTGCGTCCTCGAACAGGCCTCGCACGCGCAGGCCGTCGCCGCCGGCGAGCCAGGAGTGAGGCCGATGAACGCAGCGGCGGACGCGCCAGGCCCAGTCCTCCTCGCGCCAGAGCTCGGGCTCGGCGTAGCCGCCGTCCTCGACGAACTCGCGGAAGTCCGCGTTCGTGACCGGCAGCTCGTCGATCGCGAAGCGCGGCACGTGGACGCGGTGCGCCTCGAACTCGTTGTCCCAGCCGAACGGCAGCGACCCCGACCGCGCGCCGAGGACGGCGTCGCCCTCGGGGACCTCGATCGCGCGCCGCGGCTCGTCGCCGCCGCCGGCATCGGCGCCCACCCGCCCCGCTGACGGCGGCGCCGAGCGCTTCAAGCCGTGGTCGAGCTCGTGGAACATGTAAAGCAGCGTCTCCTGGTGCATCAGCTCGTGCTCGACCACCATCGCGACGAGCGCCAGGCCCGCGCGGGGGAAACCCGGGTCCGACAACGCGTCCGTGAGCGCCGCGCGCACGCCGTCCCGGTATTCGCGCACCGCGTCGAGCCCGGGCCACTCGGCCCGCGTGGCGTAGGCGTCGACGCCCGTCGGATCGATCCCGCGCTCGAAGAGCACGTCGAACTCCTCCCGCAGCGCGGGCCGGCCGAGGAGGCCTCGCCCGAGGTGGTTCCAGGCGAACGCCGGCAGGTGGCCGAGGTAGAAGACGAACGGCTGGCGCAGGGGGATCGGCTGCTCGAGCCAGGCCCGCTCGGCGAGCTGTTCGAACAGGCCGTCCGAGCGCCGCCAGGCCAAGAGCAGGCGCTCGAGGCTCACGCCCGCCTCAGGAGTGCCGACGCGAAAAGGCACTCGGGATCGGTGATCCAGCGCTCGAGCGCGAGCCCGCTGCCCTGCAGGTGGGCCGTGAAGGACTCGCGCGTGTACTTGCACGACAGCTCGGTCCGGATCTCGTCGCCCTCCTCGAGGCTGAGCGTGAGGCCGGCCGCGGGGATGCGCGCCGTCACGCGGCGAAGGGCGCGCAGGCGCATCTCGATCCACTGCCGCTCGGCGTCGTAGAACGCGCGGTGCTCGAAGTCCGAAGGGTCGAAGCCGGCGCCGAGCCGTGCGTTCAGGACGCGCAGGATGTTGCGGTTGAACTCCGCGGTGACGCCCTTGGCGTCGTTGTAGGCCGCGTGGAGCCGCACCTCGTCCTTGACGAGGTCGACTCCGACCAGGAAGCCGTCGCCGGGGGCGAGCACTCCCGCCGCAGCTTCGAAGAACGACCCGAGCGCGTCGGGGTGCAGGTTGCCGATCGTGCCCGCGAGGAACAGCAGCAGCCGCTCGCCGCCCGGCCCGAGCGCCGCGAGGTCGCTGACGAAGTCGCCGGCCACGCCGCGCACGCGCGCCTCGGGGTAGGCCGCCTGCAGGCGGCACACGGACTCGCGCAGGTACGCCTCGTTGATCTCGAGCAGGAGCACGCTCTCGAGGCGCCCTTTCTCCCGCATGGCGTCGAGGAAGAAGCGGATCTTGCGGCCGGCGCCCGAGCCGAGCTCGGCAAGCTCGAGCGGCCGCACCGCCTCAACGATCTCCGCGGCGTGCGCGGCCAGGATCGCCGTCTCGGTGCGGGTCGGGTAGTACTCGGCGAGCTCGGTGATCTCCTCGAAGAGCTGGCTGCCGCGCTCGTCGTAGAAGTACTTGCACGGCAGCTCCGGGAGCGGCCGGCGCATCAAGCCCGCGCGCACCTCGGCGACCATCGTCGCGTGCGCCTGCTCGGCGCGCCGCGTGCGCACGGCGCCGACACGACGAACCTCCGGCATGTTCTGCATGGGCGTCAGCCCCTTCCCGGGATTGCGAAACCTTGATTATGACCCTGGAAACCGGCTCGAGTTCCCCACTAGGACCGGCCGCCAAAGATCGCCGCGAGCTCCGCCGGCGGCGTCACCTCGAGCTGGTCGTAGCCGCAGTCCGCCGGTCGCTTGTCCGGCCGCCAGCGCAGGAAGACGGCCGCGTGGCGGAAGCGGTCGCCCTGCATGTGGTCGTACTTCACCTCGCAGACGCGCTCGGCGCGCAGCGGCTCCCAGGAGAGGTCCTTGCCCGCGCTCCAGCGGCTCTGCATGCCGGGAACGCGCTGCGCCTCCCCCATCTGGGCCCAGTGGCGCCACGGGTGCTCGCGGAGCGCGTCCCTTCGCAGCGGCTCGAGCTCCTGCGCCAGGCGGCGGCGCTCGGCCATCGTGAACGACGACGTCACGCCGACGTGGTGGAGCGCGCGCTTCGCGTCGTAGAGCCCGAGCAGCAGCGAGCCCACGTGGCTGCCGGGCCCCTGCTTGTGCCAGCGGAAGCCCGCCACCACGCAGTCCGCGGTGCGCGCGTGCTTCACCTTGACCATCGCGCGCTTGCCGGGCTGGTAGGTCGTGCTCTCGTGCTTGGCCACGACACCGTCGAGCCCCGCGCCCTCGAAGCGGTGGAACCACTCCGCGGCGAGCGTGCGCTCGCGGCTGCACGGCGTGAGGTGCACGCCCGCGCCGCCGCGCAGCGCCGCTTCGAGCCGCTCGCGGCGCTCCGACTGAGAAAGGCGGCGCAGGTCGAGGTCGTCCACGGCAAGCAGGTCGAAGGCCACGAACGCCGAGGGCGTCGCGGCCGCGAGCTTCTGCACGCGCGAGGCCGCCGGGTGCAGCCGCATCTGCAGCGCCTCGAAGTCGAGGCCGCGCTCGCCCACGATCACGATCTCGCCGTCCACCACGCAGCGCTGCGGCAGGCTCGCGCCGAGCGAGGCCTCGAGCTCCGGGAAGTAGCGGCCGAGCGGCTTCAGGTCGCGGCTCTGGATGAAGACGCGGTCACCGGCGCGGAACACGATCGCGCGGAAGCCGTCCCACTTCGGCTCGAACAGCCAGCCCTCGCCCGCGGGCAGCTCGGTCGCGAGCTTGGCGAGCATCGGCTCGATCGGCGGCTCGATCGGGAAGCCGGCGGACCCGGCCATCAGCCGGCCACGCGCCGCGCGGCGATGCGGCTCTCGGCCGACGCCCAGCCTGCGTCGAGCGGACGGCCGGGCGCGTCCAGGTCCACGAGCAGCGGCGCGTGGTCCGACGGCGTCGGCTTGCCCTTGCGCGCCTCGCGGTCGATCTCGGCCCAGAGCGAGCGGCCCGCCACGGCCGGCGTCGCGAGCAGGTGGTCGATGCGCATGCCGAAGTTCTTGTGAAAGTTCCCCGCGCGGTAGTCCCACCACGTGTAGCGGCCGGGCTCGGCGTGGTGCCTGCGGTACGCATCGACGAGGCCCCAGCCGAGCAGCGCGCGGAACGCCTCGCGCTCGCGCGGCGAGACGTGGGTGCCGCCGTGGCAGGCGCGCGCGTCCCAGACGTCCGCGTCCTCGGGCGCGACGTTGAAGTCGCCGCCGAGCAGCAGCGGCTCGGCGGGGCTGGCGGCCGTCGAGAGCCAGCGCGCGAGCCGCTCGTACCAGACGAGCTTGGCCTCGTAGAAGGGCGAGCCCACCACGCGGCCGTTCGGGGCGTAGAGGCTCACGAGCCTCACCCCCGCACACTCGGCCGCGATCATCCGCGCCTCGGCGAGCGGCTCGTCGTCGCCTGTGTCCCCGGTCCGCGCGGGCGCGAGCGGCTCGCCGAAGTTCGTGACGACGCGGCCGAGCGGATGGCGGCTCGCGATCGCGACGCCGTTCCAGCGCCCTTCGCCGTGGTGCGCGAGCTCGTAGCCCAGCTCCCCGAACTCCGCGCGCGGCGCGTCCGCGTCCTGGAGCTTCGTCTCCTGCATCAGCAGCACGTCCGGCCGAGCGCGCTCCAGCCACCAGCGGACCTTGTCGAGGCGCGCCTTCAGCGAATTGACGTTCCAGGTGGCGATGCGCACGCCGCTAGCCTACCTCGGGCGGGCCGGCGGCAGCCGCGGCGGGCGCGTGCCGCGCCGCAGCGCGCCGACGAGCCGCACGTACGCGAGCTCGCGCCCCGCGTCGACCGAGCGCAGCATCAGCCCGCCCCGGCTCATGTCGCCACGCCCCACGAACTCGGACGGGAACGAGACGCGCTCGCCCAGCGTCGCCGTCAGCAGCTCGACGTACTTGGGCGACGCGACGCTGCCGAGCAGCACCACCTCGGCCTCCGCCCACGCGGGCGCGAGCGACTCCAGGTGCCGGACCAGGGGCCGCCGATAGCGCGGCTCGGAGACGTCCACGGGAACGCGGGCGTAGCGCGCGAGGTCGCCCGCGCGGAGCGGGGCCTCGGGCGCGACGAGCCCGTCGCAGGGAGTGATCACGTGAACGCCCGCGGCGCCAGCCGGCGGCCGCGCGAAAGCGCGCGCGTAGGCGAGCTTGCCGCGGAAGTAGAGGCTGCTCACGAACGCGAACACCTCGCCGAGCGTCGCGCCCTCCGGTCCGTGCAGCCGCCGCGCGAGCTCGTGGCTCGGCTCGGGCCGCTGCAGCTGCCGCGCGCGCAGCCCCGAGCAGTCCGCCGGCGACAGCAGGAACACGCGGAAGCGCGCCCCCGCCGGGAAAGGCGCCGTCAGTGGCGGCGTTTGCGCAGCCATTCGAGGAAGCGCTCGCGCGGCCAGGTGTTCGCGATGCGATCCGCGTCCACCCAGCCGCGCGTGGCGTGCAGCACGCCGTGGTCCATCCGCGCGAGCTCGCGGGTGTGGTGGGTGTCGGTGCTGAGCACGAACGTCACGCCCGCGCCGCGGGCCTGGAGCAGCACCTCGCTCGTGGCGTCGAGCCGGCCGAGCGAGGCGTTGATCTCGATCGCGGTGCCGGTCTCGACGGCCTTGGCCAGCACCGCGGGCACGTCGAGCTCGATGCCGGCGCGGCGGCCGATGCGGCGGCCGGAGAGGTGCGCGATCGCGTCGATGGTCGGGTCCTCCATCGCGGCGAGGATCCGGCGCGTCTGCTCCTCGCGGCCGAGGTCGAAGTGCGAGTGGACGCCGGCCACGCGCCACTCGAGCGTGTCGCGGAAGGCCGGGTCGTAGTCGACGCTGCCGTCCCGCGCGATGTTGAGCTCGCTGCCGTGCAAGAGCGCGAGGCCCGCGTAGCGGTCGCGCAGCGCGTCGATCTCGCGCCGCTGGCGCGCGAGCGCCTCGCGGCTCACGCCGCTCATCGCCAGGTTCTCCGCGTGGTCGGTGAGCGCCAGGTACTCGTAGCCGCGGGCGGCGGCGCCCGCCACGATCTCGTCGAGCGTGCTGCGCCCGTCGCCCGACAGCGTGGTGTGCACGTGCAGGTCTCCGCGCACGTCCTCGACGCGGAGCGCGGCCGGCAGCGCGCCCTCGTCCGCGGCCTCCAGCTCGCCGCGGTCCTCGCGCATCGGGGCAGGGATGAACGGCAGCCCGAGCGCGTCGTAGATCGCCTGCTCGGTCTCGGAGGCGATCAGCTGGCCGGTGTCGGCCCGCTGCAGCCCGTACTCGTTCAGCAGCAGCCCGCGCTCGAGCGCGCGCTGGCGCAGCTTGATGTTGTGGGCCTTCGAGCCCGTGAAGTACTGGCAGGCGGCCCCGAACTGCCCGGGCCCCACGACGCGCAGGTCCACCTGCAGGCCGGTCGTCGTGCGCACGGACGTTCGCGTCTCGCCGCTGCCGATCACCTCGCGGACGGTGGGCAGCTTCAGGAAACCCTCCCGCACGGCGCCGGGCTCGCGCGAGGCCACCACCAGGTCGACGTCGCCGATCGTCTCGCGCAGCCTGCGCAGGCTGCCGCAGCACTGCACGCGCTCCACCTCGGGCAGCGCCTCGAGCGCCGCCACCAGCTCCTGGGCGATCGGCAGCACGGCGGAGATCGGCCGGCGCTCCTCGGGCGACGCTTCGGCCATGCGCGAGATCGCCTGCAGCAGCTTCTCCTCGGCCCTGGCGCCGAGGCCGCGCAGCGTGCGCAGCCTCTGGCTCGCGAGCGCGCTCTTGAGCTCGTCGAGGTTCGTCACCCCCAGCTCGCTGCGCAGCCGGGCGAGCGTCTTCGGCCCCACGCCGGGGATGCGCGACAGCTCGACGAGCTCGGGCGGGAATTGCGTGCGCAGCTCCTCGAGCCGGCCGATCGTGCCCCGCTCGAAGAACTCGCGGATCTTGCGGGCCGTGCTCTCGCCGATGCCTGCGATCTTCTGCAGCTCGCGCTCGGAGAGCGCGCCGAGGTCGCCCGGGTGTGCGACGATCGCCTCGAGCGCGTTCTCGTACGCGCGCGCCCGGAACGCGTTCGGCGAGCCCTCGTCGAGGATCGTGAGCTGGAGCAGCTCCCGGAACAGGGAGGCGAGCGACTCGTTTCCCGCCATCCCTGGCAGTCTACGTCGATCGCACCGGAACGGCCGCGGCCGCGGAGCGGCCGCCGGACCGGCGCCCGCAGCGCGAGGCCGAGGCCCGAGCCCATCAGCGAGGCCGCTTCCGGTACGCCCGTCTCGCCGACGCCGCCCTCGGTCGGGGTGAAGACGCCCCACAGGTACGTTCGAGTGCTTTGTAGAGTTTGCGTCCGGGGGCATCATGTGTCCGGTGACGCCATGTCTCGTGTGACTCGGAGGCGGTTCGTCGCGGGAGCCGCGGCGGCGATGGGTGCGACGCTCGCGTGGGGCGACGACCGCCCGCGGCGCTCGCGCTTGCGCGTCGTCGAGAGGCGCGAGTGCTTCGCGCAGGGCGTCGCGTCCGGCGATCCCCACCCCGACAGCGTGCTCTTGTGGACGCGCGCGTCGCTCGCCGGCTCGGCGGCCGCCGTCCCGCTCACGCTCGAGCTGGCCGAGGACGAGAGCTTCGAGCGGGTCGTCGCCGCCGAGAGCACGCGGGCGCTCGCCGCGGCGGACCACACGTGCCGCGTGCTCGTCGCGGGGCTGAAGCCGGCGCGGACGTACTTCTACCGCTTCGTCGGCGAGGACGGCGCCGGCAGCCGCGTCGGGCGGACGCGGACGGCTCCGGCCGACGACGACCCGCGCCCGGTCCGCTTCAGCTTCGTGAGCTGCCAGAACGTGTGCGAGGGCGCGCAGAACGCGTATCGCCGCATGATCCACGAGGATGCGAGCGCGCCCGCCGGCACGCAGCTCGACTTCGTGCTGCACCTCGGCGACTTCGTGTACGAGGTGGTCGACTACCCCGAAGACGCTCCCGGCGGCCGCCGCTACGACCGCAGGCTGCGCGACCTCGTGCGCTATCCCGACGGCGAGAAGGTCCGGGGCTTCCACGTCGCCGCGTCGCTGCGCGACTACCGCGCGCTCTACCAGGCCTACCTCCAGGACCACGACCTGCAGGACGCGCGCGCGCGTTGGCCGTTCGTGGTGATGTGGGACAACCACGAGTTCTCCTGGCGCGGCTGGCAGTCGTTCCAGTTCTTCGGCGACGAGGTGCGGACCGCCCAGACGCGCCGCGTGTCGGCGAGCCAGGCCTGGTTCGAGTACCAGCCGGCGCGCGTGCGAAAGTCCGGCGGCCCCTCGCTCGAGCGCTTCGAGGCGCCGTCCGTGCGCGACGCCAGGGTGGAGCGCTTCGACGCTGACGGCCTCGGCGACGAGCCCAACAACCGGCTGGCGATCGACAGCCTCTCGCCCCAGCGCAGCCTGCGCTTCGGCAGCCACCTCGAGCTCGTCCTGACGGAGCACTACACCCACCGCTCGCAGGAGCCGACGAGCCGCCACGAGGCGGACCCGCTGCAGGTCCCCGAGTTCCCGGAGCTCTACGCGGAAGAGGTGATGCGGGTGCTCGACGCCGGGCGCGCCGCGGCGGGCGGAAAGCCGCCGGCCACGATCCGCTTCGGCGAGACCGAGGTCCCGAACTTCCGCAGGGACGAGCCGCCGCAGACGCTGCTCGGACCGGCGCAGAGGGCCTGGTTCCTGGACCGGCTGCGCGCCTCGACCGCCACCTGGAAGGTGTGGGGCAACTCGCTCGGAACCCTCGACTGGCGCGCCGACCCGCAGAACCTGCCGCCGGGCCTCACCCGCGCGTGGCCGGGCCTGGGCTACGCCTGCTTCGGCGGCGGCGGCGACTGGTCGACCGCCTACAGCGAGCGCGCCCTGATCTACGACACGGTGCGCCAGGCCGGGATCACCGGCTTCGTCACCGTCTCGGGCGATCGCCACAGCTTCTGGGCCGGGCTCTCGGCGAAGGCGCTGCCGCCCGCGGCGTTCGAGCCCATGGGCGTCGCGTTCGTGACGGGCTCGGTCTCGGCGCCCGGGATCGTCGAGGCCTACGAGCACCGCTTCCCGAAGGACCACGCACTGCGCGCGCTCTACGTGGCCGACAGGGGCGGCCGCCCGCAGCCGGCGATCAACCTGCTGCTGCGCCACGGCGTGCGCTCGTGCCTCGAGTACCAGCGCACCGGCGACCTCGAGGCCGCGCGCCGGGCGTCGAATCCGGATCTGGCGCCGCACCTGTCCTTCCTCGACATGGGCGGCCACGGCTACGCCGTGCTGGAGGTCGGGGCCAGCATCGCGGAGTGCGAGTTCGTCTGCATCCCGCGCCCGCTCGAGCGGAGCGACGCCACGGACGGCGGCCCGCTGCGCTACCGCGTCCGGCACCGCGTGGCGCTCTGGCAACCGGGCGAGACGCCGCGCCTCGAGCGCGTCCTCGCCGAGGGCGAGCTGGGCCTGTCGGTCTAGAGTGCTCTTTTTGGCACGTGTTGACGCTCGAAGACTGAGGGACGATCGTCCAAGGGCTGAGATCGTGAGGAGAGGCTCCTCCCGAACGGGGTTTGGTTACGGTCAGCGGCTATGTACGGTCGTCGCTCGGCGTGCCGATGGGCGAGCTATCCCGAAGAGATCCGGCGCGGCTTCACCACGATCCGAGCCCCGTAGGCGTCCACCGGCACGCAGGCACGGCTCGTCGCCGCTCGGAAGCGGGCCATGACCTCCTCGCCGTAGTCCTGCTCGGCCAGCAGACTGTTGTGCGCCCGGCACATGAGCGTCAGGTTGGCGGGGCTGTGGTCGCCGCCGCACGCAAACGGGTGCTTGTGGTGAAACTCGAGGCCGTGGCGCCTGGCGCAGCGCAGCCCGTACTTGTCCCTGTAGGCGCAGCGACCGCCGTCGCGCTCGTACACCAGTCGTCTCACTGCGGCGGGGATGTGACGTGACGAGGTGCTGCTGGTCGTGTCTGCGCGAACGCTTCGGGGCGTCTGGGTGTGGCCAAAGCGCTTCGCCTCGATGCGCTGCAGCTTCTCGCTGACGGCGATGTCGATGATCCGCCCGAGATCGCCGTCGGGCACCGAAGAGCGCATGAGGGCCTGCAGCCGCTCGAGCTTCTCGCGCAGCTCCGCGCTCGCGGTGAAGCGGACCTGGTAGCGACTGGGGGCGAGGGGCTCCACGAGGGCGGGGCGGGTGGGGGATACCACCCTGGACTCGCGGTTGACAGCATCGAACTCAACTCGGGGCGCCCCGAGTTGCAGGGGGCTGCCGCTGCCCGGCGCGGAACGCTCGGGCAGTTTGCGGACGGCGGGCGCGACATCGGGCCGGGGCTCCAACTCGGCGACCAGCTCACGGATCTCGCGATGGGCGGTCTTCCATGCGCGTGGCTGACCCCTTCGAACGCAGGCTCCGAATGGAACACGCTAGTGGGCGGCGCCCGGCCCGGGGCGGCCGCGACGCGGGCTGCTCATCAGCAGCAGCAGCGGCAGCATGGCGAGGAACAGGAGCGCCAGCCAGCGGAAGATGTCCGTGAAGGACAGCATCATCGCCTCGCGCTCGACCAGCCCGAAGAGCGCGAGGCGGGCCCGCTGCGCGGCCGTCGCCAGGTCGGCGCCCTGCGCGACGAACGCTGCGCGCAGCTGCTCGAGCATCGCGCGGGCCTGCGGGTTGTAGGCGTCCACGTGCGACACGAGCGTGCTCGTGTGCTCCTGCCTGTGGCGCGCCAGCATCGTCGTGGCCGCAGCGATCCCCATGCTGCCGCCGACGTTGCGCATCAGGTTGAAGATGCTGGTGGCGTTTCCCATGTTCTCGCGCGCGATCGGGCCCATCGTGATCGTGGTGAGCGGCACGAACAGCAGCCCCAGGCCGAGGCCCTGGATGAACTGCGGCCAGAAGATGTCCCAGTAGCCGAGGCTGCGGTTGAGCGAGCCCAGCCAGAAGAGCGTGAACGCGCCCATCACCAGCCCCACGGCGAGGAGCTTGCGGGCGTCCACCCGGCTCATCGCCAGGCCCACGAGCGGCATCGCGATGAACGAGCCCATGCCGCGCGGCGCGAGCGCGATGCCGGCCTGGAGCGACGGGTAGCCGAGCAGCGTCTGCAGCATGAGCGGCAGCAGCACCAGGCTGCCGTAGAGCACGAAGCCGAGCACCGTCATCAGGAAGACGCCGGTCGCGTAGGTGCGTACTTTCAGCACCCGCAGGTCCACGACCGGGTGCTCGGCGTGAAGCTCGCGCAGCACGAAGGCCACGAGCCCGCCGAGCGCCAGCACCGCGAGCGTCGCGATGAAGCGCGACTCGAACCAGTCGTCCTGCTGGCCCATGTCGAGCAGCAGCTGCAGCGCGCCGACGCCGAGCGCCAGGAGCCCGATGCCCCAGTAGTCGATCTTGTCCGAGCGGCGGGCGATGTAGGACGGGTCGTGGACGTAGAGCTGGATGAGCGCGAGCGACAGCACCCCGACCGGAATGTTGATGTAGAAGACCCAGCGCCAGCTGTAGCTGTCGGTGAGCCAGCCGCCCACCACGGGGCCGAGGATCGGCGCCACCACGATGCCGAGGCCCCAGAAGCCCATCGCGCGCCCGCGGTCCTCGGGCTTGAAGGCTTCGAGCAGCACCGCCTGCGAGATCGGCTGCAGAGCACCTCCGGTGAAGCCCTGGATCACGCGGAACAGGATCAGGAGCGGCAGGTTCGGCGCGAGCCCGCACAGGAAGGACGCCGTCGTGAAGCCGGCCACCGAGGTGAGCAGCAGGCGTTTCCTGCCGAAGTGGTTGGCGAGCCAGCCGGTGAGCGGCAGCACGATCGCGTTCGCCACCAGGTACGAGGTGAGCGCCCAGGTCGACTCGTCGATCGTGGCCGACAGGTTGCCGGCGATGTGCGGCAGCGACACGTTCACGACGGTCGTGTCGAGGATCTCCATGAAGGTCGCGCTCATCACGGCGATCGCGACGATCCAGGGGTTCACGTCCCGCGGCCGCGCCTGGGCCAGCGGGAGGCTAAAGGCGCTCATCGCGTCAGGATCGTGGGCACCACCGACATCCCGGGCCGCAGCAGGTGCTCCGGGTCCTGGCCGGCGTCCAGCACGATCTTGACCGGCACGCGCTGGACCACCTTCACGTAGTTGCCGCTCGCGTTCTCCGGCGGCAGCAGGCTGAAGCGCGCGCCGGTTGCCGCCGCGATGCTGTCGACCTTGCCCTTGTACTGCGCGGCCGCCGTAGGCGTCGACCGCCACGAGCGCCGGCTGGCCGGGGCGGATGCGCTTGAGCTGGTTCTCCTTGTAGTTCGCGACCACCCACACCTCGCCGAGCGGCACCACCGCGAGCAGGGGCTGGCCCGGCTGGACCACCTGCCCCACCTCCACGCTGCGGCGGCTGACGATGCCGGCCACCGCGGCCTTCACCTCGGTGTGCTCGAGGTCGAGCCGCGCCTGCGCGAGGTTGGCCCGCGCCATCTCGACCTTGGCCGTGGCCGAGTCCGCGCGCGCCTTCTCGATCGTCACCTGCTCGGGCCCCGTGTGCGCCTGCGCCACGCGCGCCTTCGCGGCCTCCACCTGCTTCTCGGCCTCGCGCACCGCGGCCTCGGCCGACTCGCGCGCGGCGCGCGCGGCCTCGGCTTCCCACACCGCGACGTCGTACTCCTGGCGCGAGACCTCGTCCTTGGCGAGCAGCGGCTTGAGCCGCTCGAGGTCCTGGTCGGCCTTGTTCGCCTTCGCGGCCGCCTCACGCACGTGCGCGCGCGCCGACGCGAGCCGCGCGCCGGCGCCCTCGTAGTCGCTCGCGGCCGCGCTCTCCTGCGAGACGGACATCGTGCTCGTCATCGGCACGTTGGTGTGCGCCGCGCGCGCCGTCGCCTCGTTCTCCGCGAGGTCGGCCGCGGCGCGCGCGACCGCGATCTCGTAGGGCTTCGCCTCGATGCGTACGAGTGTCGCGCCCGCCTCGACGAGCTGGTTGTCGGTGACCAGCACCGCCGTCACCGTGCCGCCGACGCGCGCCGAGACCGCGTTGACGTGACCCTCGATCTGCGCGTCGTCGGTGGAAACCCGCGTCGCGAAGTGGCTCCAGGCCACGAGCAGCCCGGCCAGCAGCACCAGTCCCACCACGGCAGCGATGCGAACCCGCCTCGTCGTCATCTACGGCCTTCCTCTCAGGAACTCGCGATAGCCCGACTCCGCGACACCCAGCGCGCGCGCCAGCGCGGCCTTCGAGACGTTGTGCTCGTAGAGGCTCTCGATCCGCTCCTCCGCCGCGCGCGCCACCGCCTCCTGCGCCTGGGTGACGTCGATGTTGCCCGCGACACCCGCCGCGAAGCGGTCGCGCGCCTGCGCGAGCGCCTGCTCGGCGAGATCGAGCGCGCTCGTCGCGACGCGCACGCGCTCCTCGGTCGACCGCAGATCGAGCAGCGTCGTCTGCACCTCGTAGTACACGCGCCCGCGCAGGTCGGCGAGCGCCGCCTCGGCCTGGCGCAGGCGCGCGTCCGCCTGCCCCACCTTGGCCTGGACCTTGCCTCCCTCGAACACCGGCACGCGCACGTTGGCCGTCACGCTGTACGTGCCGAGCGCGCTCGCCGCCGTGTTGCCGATCCAGCCGTAGTCGCCCGCCACCGACAGCGACGGCAGCCCCTCGCCCCGCGCGGCGCTCTTCTCCTGCTGGGCTGCGCGGACGCGCGACGCGGCGGCCAGCAGGTCGGCGCGCGACGCGTACGCCTTCTCGAGCGCCTGCTCCTCGGTGATCGGCGGCACCGCGGCGAATGGCATCTCGTCCGCCAGGCGGAACGGCTGGCCGAGCGCCAGCCCGATCGCGCGCGCGAGCGCCAGCTTCTCCTTGGCGGCCTCGTTCTCGGCCACGATCAGGCGCTGGCGGTTGGCCGCGAGCACGACCTGCGCCCGCAGCACGTCGATGCCCGGCGCGAGGCCCGCCTGCTTGCGGTCGGAGGCCGTGTCGAAGAGCGCCTGCGCGGTCGCGAGCTGCGCCTTCGCGGCCGCGATCCGGCTCTCGCCCGCCACCGCCTGCAGGTAGAGCCCGGCGCAGGCCAGCACCACGGCGTCGCGCGTGCTGCGCAGCTGCTCGGCCGCCGCCCTGGCCTTCGAGCCCTCCGACTGCGCGTGGCGCAGCGCGTGCCAGTCGAACACCGTCTGCGAGACGAAGCCGCGGGCGTCGACGACGTCGAAGGGCCCGATCAGATCCGGGAAGTCGCCGAAGCCGGTGAAGCCGAAGGCGGCCAGGCTCAGCTTCTGGCGCACGGCGTAGGCCCCCGCGCGCACGTGCGGCAAGAGATCGGAGCGCGCCTCGCCGTGCTCGCCCTCGGCCTCGCGCACCTGCTCCTGGCCGAGGATCGCGCCCAGGTTGTGCTCGAGCCCGCGCGTGATCGCCTGCTCGAGCGTGAGCTCGATCGGCGCGGCCTCCCGCTCGCCCGCCGGCACGCCTCCGCGCAGCGCCTCGGCGGGCGCGAGCTGGACCTGGGACGCAGCCGGCAGCGCCCGCAGCGCGAGCGCCAGGCACAGCGTCGGGACGCGGCGGCTCATCGGCAGCCGATCGCCTTCTTCGCGAAGTCCACGACGAACGCGACCTCCTGCTCGGGCTTCGGCTCGCGGCTCCAGCCCGTGAGCCGGCGCAGGATCACGCCGCGCGTCAGGTCGGCGACCGCGTACGCCGCCTCGCGCGCGCCGCGCGCGCTCCCCTTCGTCCCCTCGCGAATCGCCTCCTCGAGCAGGCCCACCTGGCGCAGCGACAGGTCGCGGAAGCTGGGATCGCTCGACCCGCACACGGCGTTGCCGAACTCGGCGAAGTAGATGCGGAAGAAGTCGCGGTGCGCGTCGAAGTAGCCGACCTTGGTGGTCACGTAGGCTTCGAGCCGCGCGCCGAGCGACGGCGCCGCCGCGACCGCGCGCTCGACTGCGTCGCACAGCTCGACGAGCCCCGCGCGCAGCGCGGCCCGGTAGAGCTCGCGCTTCGAGGCGTAGTAGAGGTAGAGCGTGCCCTTGGCCAGCCCGGCCGCCTGGGCGATCTCGTCCATCGAGGCGTCGGCGAAGCCGCGGCGGGCGAACACCTGGCGCGCGGCCTGCAGGATCTCGGCCTCCCGGAACTCCGTGACGACGTCCTTGCGTGTCTTTCCCGCGACGGGCATGGATAGTAGGTCAGTCTAATGACTGAACAGTCATTCTTCCATACTGGCGGGTCGGCGATCAAGCGCGCCCGCTCCCGGCCTTGCCGCGCGCGGCGGCCGCGGACCAGAATGCGATCGGATACCCTCGCATGCCCGCAGCCAGGCCCGGCGTCGGACAAACGGCCCTCGTGACGGGCGCCTCCTTCGGCATCGGCGTCGACCTCGCGCTGTGCTTCGCGCGCGGCGGCTACGACCTGGTGTTGACCGCCCGCTCGAAAGACGCGCTCCACGAGCTCGCGGCACGGCTCTCCGCGACCCACGGCGTGACGGTCACCCCGATCGCGGCCGACCTCGGCCTTCCGGGCGGCGGCCAGGCGTTCGTCGCGGCGCTCCGCGAGCGCGGCCTCGTGGTCGACGTGCTCGTGAACAACGCCGGCTACGGACAGGCCGGCGCATTCACCGCGAGCCCGCTCGCCACCCAGCTCGGCATGATCGACCTGAACGTGCGCGCGCTCGTCGAGCTCACGCACCTGCTGTGGGACGGCATGCTGGCGCGCCGCCGCGGCGGCGTGCTGAACGTGGCCTCGACCGCGGCCTTCCAGCCCGGCCCGCTGATGGCCGTCTACTACGCCTCGAAGGCGTTCGTGCTGTCGTTCTCCGAGGCGCTCTGGGAGGAAGCCCGCGGCACCGGCGTCAAGGTCTCCTGCCTGTGCCCGGGGCCGACCGTGAGCCGCTTCCGCGAGCGCGCCGGCACGGACAAGACGCGGCTGTCCGTCGTCTCCGCGTCGATGCCGTCGCTGGCGGTGGCGGAGCAGGGCTATCGCGGCTTCCAGGCGGGCAAACGCGTCGTCGTGATAGGCGCACGCAACCGCGTAGGCGCCGAGCTCGTCCAGTGGCTCCCGCGCGGGGTCGTGCTGCGGGTGGTGCGCTACCTCCAGAGCGCGCCCTGAAGGGAGATAGATGCGCGTCCCGGTCCTTGCCGTCCTCGTTCTCTCCGGGACCGCCGCGGCCGGCCAGCAGGCCGACCAGGCGGCCGGCCTCGACACGGCCGCGATCGAGCGGCTGACCGGCGCCAAGGGCGCCTTCGACGCGAAGGAAGGCGTCTTCAAGGTCTCGGTGCCGCGCAACGACCTGAGCGTGACGGCGGCGGGCGTGCGGCTGACGCCGCCTCTGGGTCTCACCTCCTGGGCGGCGTTCAAGCGCACGGGCGAGCGCACGGTCGTGATGGGCGACCTCGTGCTGCTCGAGGACCAGGTGAACCCGGTACTGAGCGCGGCACTCGACGCGGGCCTCGAGGTCACGGCGCTGCACAACCACTTCTTGTGGGACACGCCGAAGGTGATGTTCATGCACGTCGGCGGCAGCGGCGAGCAGGCTCAGCTGGCGGGCGCCGTCGGCAAGGTGCTCGCGCGCATCGCCGAGACGGCGGGCGGAAAGGGCGAGACGCCGCGGACCGAGATCGATCCCGCGAAGACGACGCTCGACCCGGCGAAGATCGACGCGAGCTTGGGCGCCAGGGGCAGCCTCGCCGCGGGCGTCTACAAGGTCGTGATCGGCCGCGTCGCGCGCATGCACGGCGAGGAGATGGGCGCCCAGATGGGCGTCAACACCTGGGCCGCGTTCGCGGGCTCGGACGCGCAGGCGGTCGTGGACGGCGACATCGCGATGCTCGAGCCCGAGCTGCAGCGCGTGCTGAAGGCGCTGCGGCGCGCGGGGATCGCCGTGGTCGCGATCCACCAGCACATGACGCACGAGGAGCCGCGCGTGCTGTTCCTGCACTACTGGGGCACGGGCACGACGGAAGCGCTCGCGAAGGGCCTGCGCGCCGCGTTCGACGAGACGCGCGAGGCCGGTCCCTCGCGCTGACGATGCCGGGCCTCGCGGCCGCTCTCCTCGGCGCGCTGTCGGCGGAGGGAAAGCCCGAACATGGTCGCGGTCGGGCCGCTCACGGGCGACACGGTGACCGCGGTCTGGCTCACGGCGCCCGTCGAGTTGGTCGCGTTGTTGTCGTCGCACGCGCTCATCGCGAGCGCGAAGCCCGCGAGCAGAAGCGCCAGAAGGGCGCCGTGCCAGCGTTTCATCTCCATTTTCGATTTCCTCCTTTTGCGTCTCGCACCTTGTTGCGTCTTCGCAGCCGTGGGGAGGAATGAAAAAAGGGATCAGTCCACAGGTCGCTCCTGCCCGCGGCCTTCGGTCGGCTTTGTAGAACGGTCGCTCGCGGCGGGCTCTAGGCCGCGCGCGGGCGCCTCTCCACGCAGCCGGTACGCCGGTTGACGCCGGCGACACTCCAAGGTCGAGCAACGCACGTGCCACGGACGCGGCACGGGAACGCCGGGCTTGTCAGCTCTCGGGCGAGGGGGCGAGCTGTCCGAGCGTCTCGAAGAGCCGCGTCGGATCCACCGGCTTCACGAGGTGGGCGTCGAAGCCCGCCTGCTCGGCGCGCGCGCGGTCCTGCGGCTGGCCGTAGCCGGTGAGCGCCACGAGCTGGACGCGGCTCCCGAGCGCCTCGCGCAGCCGCCGCGCGACCTCGTAGCCGCTGATGTCGGGCAACCCGATGTCCACGAGCACCACGTCGGGCGCGCTCTCGATGGCGACTTCCACGCCCTGCTGCCCCGTCGCCGCCTGCCGGATCGCGTGCCCGCGGCGCTCGAGCAACGCGGCGAGCGCCTCGCGCCCGTCGGCCTGGTCTTCCACCAGCACCAGGCGCAGCGCGGGGGTGGCGCAGGGCGTCGGCCGCGACGGCACCTCATTCGCGGCCTCGGCCGCGAGCGGGAGGCGGATCGTGAACTCCGCGCCGCGGCCGGTGCCTTCGCTCGTGACGCCGATCGAGCCGCCGTGCAGCCCGACGATCTGCTTGACGAGGGTGAGGCCGATCCCGAGTCCGCCCTCGGTGCGCGCGAGCGTGGGGTTCGCCTGCACGAACAGCTCGAAGATGCTGTCGAGCTTGTCCGCGGGAATACCCGCACCGTCGTCCCGCACGCGCAGGACCGCCTCGCCGCCCTGGGCCTCGAGCGACACCGCGACGGAGCCGCCCGCCGGCGTGTACTTCGAGGCGTTGTGCACCAGGTTGCCGAGCACCTGCTGCAGCCGCACCGGGTCGCCCAGCACGCTCACCGGCGCGCTCCCGAGCGAGACCGTGAGCCGCTGCTGCTTGGCTTCGAGCGCGGCGCGCTGGCTCTCGACCGCGAACCCCACCGCCGTGCGCAGGTCGACCAGGCTTCGCTCGAGCTCGATGCGCCCGCTCGTGATGCGCGCCACGTCCAGGAGGTCGTCGAGCAGTCGTGCCAGGTGGTCGGCCTGGCGCTGCACCATGCGGCTCGCCCGGCCGACCTGCGGTTCGAGCCCGGGGCTCGCGTCGATCAGCGCGACCGCGTTCACGATCACCGACAGCGGGTTGCGCAGCTCGTGCGCCAGCATCGCCAGGAACTCGTCCTTGCCGCGGCTCGCGCGCACCGCCTCCGCGCGCGCGGCGTCGGCGTCGCGGCGCGCCGCCTGCTCGCGGCGCAGCAGGCGCTCGGCCGCCTCGTCGCCCTCCACGCGCGCGAAGCCGAAGCTCACGTGCTGCGCCACCGTGCTCGCGAGCCGCAGCTCCTCTGGCGTGAACGCGTGCGGGGCGCCGTAGTACAGCATGAACTTGCCGAGCAAGCGGTCCTGGTAGACGAGCGGGACGAAGGCGAGCGCGCGGATCCCCTCCGCGCGGAAGGCCGGCGAGAGCGCCGCGAGGTCCGCGGCCTGCTCCACGTCCTCGACCAGGATCGGCTCGGGGTCGCGGGTGTCGCGGGTCCAGGGCGAGTGGCCGTCGACGGCGGCGCGGTAGCGGTCCGAGATCCCGGCCCAGGACACGAAGCGCATCACGCCCGCTTCGTCGAAGGCGAGGACGCTCGCGCGGTCGGTGCCGACGAGCGACAGGATCGCCCGCATGCCGCAGTCTCCCACCTCGCGGCGGCCGCGCGCGCGGCCGATCTGGTCGGCCAGCCGATAGAGGCTCTCGAGCCGCTGCACGCTCGTCAGCATCTGCTGCTGGACGCGGCGCCTGTCGGTGTTGTCGCGCGCGATCTTCGAGGCGCCGATCACCTTGCCGCGCGCGTCGTGCACGGGCGAGACGCTGATCGAGACCGGCAGCAGCCGGCCGTCCTTGGTCCGGCGCTCGGTCTCGAAGTGCTGGATCGCCTCGCCGCGCCCCAGCCGCTCCAGGATCTCGCGCTCCTCGGAGAGCCGCTCGGTCGGGATGATCAGCGTGATCGAGCGCCCGATCGCCTCGTCCGCGCCGTAGCCGAACATCGCCTCCGCCCCGCGGTTCCAGGAGGTGATGACGCCTGCGAGCGTCTTGCTGACGATCGCGTCCTCGGCGCTGGCCACGATCGCGGCCAGCCGGGCCGAATCCTCGCGCGCCTGGCGCTCCTCGGTGATGTCGCGGCCGCTCGCCTGCAGCTCGAGCTTGCGGTCGTTCTCGTCGAAGACGGCGTGGTTCACCCACTGCGTCCAGCGCACCTGGCCGTCCGCTCGGATCACGCGGTTCTCGATCGTGACCACGGGGCTCGCCGGCGACAGCGCGGAGACGAGCGCCGAGACGCGCGGCAGGTCGTCGGGGTGCACGCGCGGCACGAGGGCGCCCGGCTGAGCGTCGCCCGGCAGGCCGAAGAACGCGCGGTAGGACGGGTTCGCGAAGG
Source organism: uncultured Acidobacteriota bacterium (assembly GCA_963740655.1). Lineage (GTDB taxonomy): Bacteria > Acidobacteriota > Vicinamibacteria > Fen-336 > Fen-336 > DATBSL01. The sequence continues at coordinate 292,658 of CAVUFF010000001.1, read as the reverse complement.
TGAGCGTGCCGTCCTCGAGGAAGCGGCAGATCATGTCGGGCTGGCCGTCGACCATCGCGCGGTAGCGCCGCTCGTTGAGCCGCAGCGCCTCTTCCGTGGCCTTGCGGTCCGAGACGTCCTCGAAAGCGGCCACCGCGCCGCACAGCCGCCCGGCCGCGTCGCGCAGCGGGCTCACCGTGAACGAGACGGTGACGCGCGTGCCGTCGGGACGCTCCATCGCGAGCTCGCGGGCGTGGGCCCCGGCGCCGCGCAGCACCTCGCTCACCGGCGAGTCCGCATGCGCCAGCGCGCGGCCGCCGGCGTCGAACAGCCGGTAGGAGCCGCAGTAGCGGTCGGCCGCCGCGGGCTCGCGTCCCCAGATCTCGACGGCGCGCCGGTTGAAGAGCCGGATGGCTCCGCCGGGCGCGTCGCACACGTAGACGCCAATCGGAAGCACGGCGATCAGGCGGTCGAGATCGGTCAGCATCGCGCCGGAGGCTCGGGCCCGGGATACTTCCCTGAGTATAGGCGCGACACACGCTTTGGCAGCTTTGTAGAGTTGACACGCTCCGCCGCGCGTCGAGACGTCCAGGAGGCCCCCCTTGGGCGGCGTCCGGCCTGGCACGTCGCTTGCCTCTCCGGCTGGCGGAACCATCCAAGGAGTTCTTCCAATGCCCGACGAGGAAACGCTGGAGCGCGCGCACCAGGACGAGGCGGAAGGCAAGTCCCCCTCGACTCAAGCCGGAGAGTTCGTCCGCGAGGAGATGCACCACATCCGTGAGGGCAAGCACGGCGCCCGATCGACCCAGCAGGCCATCGCCATCGGCCTGTCGAAGGCGCGACGGGCGGGGGTGAAGCTCGCAACCCCGAAGCCCGGGAGCGTCCCCGCCGAGACGCGGCGCAAGGCGGAACGCGACTCGGCTCGAGGCCGCTCCGGCCGGGGCCGCGCCGGCTCGCCGAAGCGCGCGAGCGCCGTGCGGCGCGCGCTGAAGCGCGAGGGTCATGGCGCCGCCTCGGCCGGCTCGCTCGCCCGCCACGCGCGCGCCAGCGCCAGGGCGCGTGGCGCGCGGCTCAGGAGCGCCGCGGCCCGCAAGGCCGCCCGCACCCGCGCCCGCTCGCGCCGCTGAGCGGCGGCCGCGGCGAACCCGATGGCCGCGGAGCCGCACCTGGACCGGGGCGTCCGCAGCCGCATCGCCGCGCTGCGGACGCTGCGCAAGGGGCTCGGGCTCGTCTGGAGCGCGGCACCGCACGTCGTCGTCGGGATCCTGGTGCTGCGCGCCGTGGGCGCGCTCGTGCCGGTGAGCGCGCTCTGGATCTCGAAGCGCCTCATCGACAGCGTGGTGGCCGCGGCGGCGGGCGCGCCGCCCCCCGCCGCCTACGTCTGGATGCTGCTCGGAGCGGGGTTCGGCTGCGCCCTCGTCGCGCACGCGTGCAGCCGCTCGACCGACTACCTCGAGTCGCGCCTGGCCGACGAGTTCAGCCGGGACGTCAGCCTGCGCGTGATGCGCCACGCCGCGACACTCGACCTCGCCTGGTTCGAGAAGGCCGAGTTCCACGACCGCCTCGAGCGGGCGCGCGCCCAGGCCACCGACCGGATCCTGATGCTCTCCGCGGTCGGCTCACTCTTCCAGCGCACCCTCAACCTCGTCTCGATGGCGGCCGGGGTCGTGTACTTCCAGCCGTGGCTCGTCCTGCTGCTGGTGCTGTGCGTCGCGCCCACCTTCGTCGGCGAGAGCCACTTCGCGGTGCTCGGCTACGGCCTCGCGCACCGCCTCACGCCGCGCCGCCGCGAGCTCGATTACCTCCGGCTCGTGGGCGCGAGCCGCGAGAGCGCCAAGGAAGTGAAGATGTTCGGGCTCGGCCCTCACATCGAGGAGCGCTTCCGCAGCGTCGCGGAGAGCGTGATCGGCGAGAACCGGAGCTTTGCCCGCCGCCGGCTCTTCTGGGGCACGCTCCTGGCCGCGCTCGCGGCGCTCGGCTACTACGGCGGTTACGCCTACCTCGTGTGGCAGGCGTTCTCGGGCCGGATCTCGGTCGGCTCGCTCACGTTCCTGGCGGGCGCCCTCGCCACGGCGCAGGGCGAGCTGTCGATGGTGTTCTCGCTCGTCTCGAGCATCTCCGAGCACGCGCTCTTCCTCACCGACCTGCTCTCCTTCCTCGAGCTGCGGCCGGCGATCGAATCGCGGCCCGACGCGCTGCCGGCGCCGCGCCCGATCCGCCAGGGCTTCGAGTTCCGTCGCGTGAGCTTCCACTACCCGGGCACCGAGCGCGAGGTGCTGCGCGAGCTCGACTTCCGGATCGGCCCCGGCGAGCGGGTCGCGCTCGTCGGCGAGAACGGCAACGGCAAGACGACCTTCGTGAAGCTGATCGCGCGGCTCTACGACCCGACCGCGGGCGTGATCCTGCTCGACGGCGTCGACCTGCGCGAGTACCGCATCGACGAGCTGCGCCGCGAGATCGGCGTCATCTTCCAGGACTTCTTCCGCTACGACATGCACGTGCGGGACAACATCGCCGCGGGCCGCTTCGAGCTGCACGGGGACGACAAGGCGCTCTGGGAGGCGGCGCGCAAGAGCGGAGCCCGCGACACCGTGGCGGCGCTGCCGGGCCAGCTCGAGCAGATGCTGGGCCGGCGCTTCGAGGGCGGCGTCGACCTCTCGGGCGGCGAGTGGCAGAGCATGGCGCTCGCGCGCGCCTACCTGCGCGACGCGCAGCTCCTGATCCTCGACGAGCCGACGGCCTCGCTCGACGCCCTCTCCGAGGCCGAGGCGTTCGCGAGCTTCGCCGAGCTGACGCGCGACCGCATGGCGCTTTTGATCTCGCACCGCTTCTCGACCGTGCGGATCGCGGACCGCATCGTGGTGCTGGCGAACGGCCGTATCGAGGAGGAGGGCACCCACGAAAGCCTCGTGGCCGCGCGCGGTCGCTACGCGCAGCTCTACCTGACCCAGGCCTCGAGCTACCGCTAGCCATGCCTCGCGCTATGCTCGAAGAGGGGCGAAGGAGCAGAAGCCATGATCCGCAAGCTCGGCTCCGGCGGCTACCGCCTCTACTCGCGCAAGAAGGATCCGAAGACGGGCCGCCGGCGCAACCTCGGAACGTTCCGGACGCGCGCGGCCGCGCTGCGCCACGAGCGCGCGGTCCAGTACTTCAAGCGCGCGGGCTAGGGACGCTCAGCGCTTCACGTACCGGCGCCAGTCGTGCCGCTCGCGGAAGCCCAGCACCTCGCGCGCCTTTCGGTTCGACAGCGGCGCCTCGAAGCCCACGAGCGGCCGCGTCAGCGGGACGCCGGGCGAGTAGCGGGCGAGGAACTCAGCCGTCGGCAGCTCGGCGGTGATCGTGTCGTTGACGGCGTTGATCACCTGGAAGCCGAGCCCGTCCGTCTCGACGGCGAGGCGCACGATCTCGCCGAGGTCGCGCGCGTCGACGTAGCTCCAGGCGTTGCGCTTGCGCGACATCGGGTCGGCCAGGAAGGCCGGGAAGCGGTCGTACTCGTGGGGCTCGATCACGTTCCCGATCCGCAGCGCGTAGACGTCCGCTCCCGTCCGCAGCGCGAACGCGTGCGCCGTCCGCTCGTTCACGAGCTTCGACAGCCCGTAGCTGTCCATCGGGTCGACCGGGTAGTCCTCCTCGAGCGGGAAGCACGCGTAGTCCTTGTCGCCCTCGGCGAAGCACACGCCGTAGGTCGTCTCGCTCGAGGCGATCACGATCTTGCGCACGCCGAGCGTCGTGGCCGCCTCGATCACGTGGTAGGTGCTCATCGCGTTGACGCGGAAGGTCTCGGCGTCGGTGCGGATCATGTTGCGCGCCACGGCCGCGAAGTGCACGACGGCGTCGGGCCGCCGCCGGTCGCCGCGCTTCGCGAAGCCCGCCATGTCGAGGTGGCTGGTCAGCGCGTTAAAGACCTGCCCGCCGTCGGCCACGTCCGCGACGAGCGTGTGGACGCCCGGCTGCGGGAGCGGCGCCAGGTCTACGTTCAGGATCTCGTAGCCGTGGCCGAGCAGGTACGGCACGACGTGCCGACCCGCCTTGCCGCTGCCGCCGGTGAAGACGATCCGTTTCGCCATGGGATTCGCGGCATACTCTACCGCGTTGCGGCCCCCGCTCCTCGAGTTGCGCGGCGTGAGCAAGGCGTACGCGGGCGTGCGCGCCCTGCGCGGCGCGAGCTTCGAGCTGCGCGAGGGCGAGATCCACGCGCTCGTGGGCGAAAACGGCGCGGGCAAGTCGACGCTCGTCAAGATCGCCACCGGCGCCGTCGCGGCGGACGCCGGCGAGCTGCGCGTCGGGGAAAGAACGGTCGCCCACAACTCGCCCCGGCTCGCCCGCTCGCTCGGGATCGCGGCCATCTACCAGCAGCCGGCGCTCTTCCCCGACCTCACGGTCGCCGAGAACGTCGCGATCGGGCTCGAGGCGGGCGGTCCGTGGCGCCGGATCGACTGGAGCGCCCGCCGCAGGCGCGCCGCGGAGCTCTTGGCTCTCGTCGGCGCGCGCATCGACCCCGAAGCGGAGGCCTCTGGCCTCAGCATGCCGGAGCAGCAGCTCGTGGAGATCGCGCGCGCCCTCGGCGCCGAGGCGCGCGTGCTGATCCTGGACGAGCCCACGGCGTCGCTCTCCGAGGACGACGCGCAGAACCTCTTCCGCGTGCTGCGCCGGCTGCGCGCGGAGGGCGCCGGGATGGTCTACATCTCGCACCGGCTGGAGGAGCTGGTGGCGATCGCCGACCGCGTGACCGTGCTGCGCGACGGCTCGACGGTCGCCACGCGCGACGCCGCCTCCGTGACGCGCGAGGAGCTGATCCAGCTCATGGTGGGCCGCGAGCTCGCCTCGGTCTTCCCGAAGCGGGAGGTCGCGCGGGGCGACGTGGTGCTGGAGCTGCGCGGCCTCGGCTGCCGCCGCGCGGGCGTGAGCGGCGTGAGCCTCGAGCTGCGCGCCGGCGAGATCCTCGGGCTCGCCGGGCTCGTGGGCGCGGGCCGCTCGGAGCTCGCGCGCGTGCTGTTCGGGCTCGACCCGGCGGACGCAGGCCAGGTCCTGCTACGGGGCCGGCCGGTGCGGATCGACTCGCCCGCCAGCGCGGTCGCCGCGGGCATCGCCTACCTGCCCGAGGACCGCCGCCGGCACGGCGTCGTGCTCGAGATGCCGATCGACGCCAACATCACCCTCGCTGCGCTCGACCGGATCTCGCGGGCCGGGGGCCTCGACCTCGGTCGCGAGCGCACGCTCGCGCTCGAGCAGGTGCGGCGGCTCGCGATCAAGACGCCCTCCCTCTACGCGCCGGTTGCCACTCTCTCCGGCGGCAACCAGCAGAAGGTCGCGCTCGGCCGCTGGCTGGTGACGCGGCCGTCCGTGCTGATCCTCGACGAGCCCACGCAGGGCATCGACGTCGGCGCCAAGGCCGAGATCCACGCGCTCATGGTCGAGCTGGCCGAGCAGGGGGCGGCGATCCTGATGATCTCGTCCGAGCTGCCTGAGGTGCTCGGGATGAGCGACCGCATCGCCGTGATGCGCGGGGGCCGGATCGCGGGAGTCGTCCCGCGCGAGGCGGCGACGCCCGAAGGTGTGCTCGCCCTCGCTCTCGGCGAGCCGCCCTCGCAGGGCGCTCCCGCCGAGCCGCGAGGCGCTCCGCGATGAGCTGGCGCCGCTACCGGCGCGAGCTCGCCGCCGCCGCCGCCCTCGGCCTTCTCCTCGCCGCCGTCGCCACAGCCGCGCCCGCGTTCTTCGGCGCGGCCAATCTCGGCGATCTCGCGCTCAACAACGCGCCGCTGCTGCTCGTCGCGACGGGCATGACGCTCGTGGTCCTCGTCGGGCAGATCGACATCTCGGTGGGCTCGCAGTTCGCGGTCGTGAGCGTGTGCGCCGGCCTGCTGGCCAAGGCGGGCGCGGGAGCGCCGCTCCTGCTCGTGAGCGTGCTCGCGCTCGGCTCCCTGCTCGGGGCCGTGAACGGCCTGCTCGTCGGACGGCTCGGGCTGCCCTCGATCATCGCGACGCTCGCGACGCTCGTGGCCTGGCGCGACGGGCTGCGCTGGGCGACCGAGGGCGCGTGGGTCCAGGACCTGCCGGGCGGTTTCCAGTGGCTCGGCCTCGGACAGGCGGGCGGCCAGTGGCTCATCGTCGGCCTCGCCCTGGCGGTGCTCGCCGCGCTCGCCTTCCTGCTCCGCAGCGTCGCCGCCTTTCGCTCGCTCTACGCGGTCGGCTCCGACCGCGAGGCGGCGCGGCTCGCCGGGATCGAGCCCGACCGCGTCGTCGTCCTCGTGTTCGTGGCGATGGGCGCGCTCACCGGGCTCGCGGCGCTCCTGAACGCGGTGCGCTTCTCGGCGATCCCCGGGAACCTCGGCGTCGGCCTCGAGCTGAAGGCGGTGGCCGCGGTGGTCGTGGGAGGAACCGCGATCCGCGGCGGGCGCGGCACGCTCGCGGGTACGCTCGTCGGCACGGCTCTGCTCGGCGCGATCGGTCCGGCGCTCGCGTTCGTCGGCATCAACCCGTTCTGGGAGAAAGCGGTCCAGGGCGGGATCATCCTGGCTGCGCTCGCGTCGGACATGGCGCTTGGGCGGCTCGAGAGACATGGCGTCGCCGCCCGCTGAGCCGCGGGTGCTCGAGCGGGCGCCGCTTCGCGAGCGGCTGTTCCCGAACGGCGAGTGGGCGCTCGCGCTCGTGCTCGTCTTCGAGTGCGCGCTCTTCGGCGCGACGGGACGCCACTTCCTGACGCTGGCCAACGCGATGGAGGTCACGCGCCTCGCCGTCGAGGTGGGGCTGCTCGCGCTCGCGCTCACGCCGATCATCATCAGCGCCGGCATCGACCTGTCCGTGGGCTCGATGATGGGCCTCGCGGCCGTCACGCTCGGCGCGCTCTGGCGCGACGCAGGCCTGCCGATGCCGGCCGCCGCGGCGCTCGCCCTCGCCGTGGCGCTCGCCGGCGGCGCGCTCAACGCGCTGATGATCAGCCGCCTCGGCTTCCCTCCGCTGATCGTCACGCTCGGGACGTACTCGCTCTTTCGCGGCGCGGCCGAGGGCCTGACGCGCGGGATCGAGAACTACTCGGGGCTGCCGGCGGGCTTCCTGTTCCTCGGCCAGGGCTACCTCGCGGGAGTGCTGCCGGTGCAGCTCCTGGTGCTGGTCGCGGCCGCCCTCGGCTTCGGCTGGTGGCTGCACCGCACGGGCCACGGCCGCAGCCTGTATGCGATCGGCTTCTCGCCCGAGGGGGCGCGCTACGCCGGCGTGCCCGTCGCTCGCCGGCTCGGGCTGCTCTACGTGCTCTCGGGCCTGCTGGCCGGTGTGGCCGCGATCGTCTACGTCGCGCACCTCGGGCAGGCGAAGGCCGACGCGGGCACCGGCTACGAGCTCATGGCGATCACGGCGGTCGTGCTGGGCGGAGCCTCGATCTTCGGCGGGCGCGGCAGCGTGCTCGGGACGGTGCTGGGCCTCTTCGCGATCGCGATCCTGCAGAACGGGCTCCGGCTGAGCGGCGCGCCCGCCGAGCTCGCCGGCATCCTGACGGGTACACTGCTCGTGGCCACCATCCTGCTCGACCGCCTGCTGCGCCGGGGCGCGGGCGAGTCGCGCGCCGAGGCCCGGGCGGAGGAGGACGAGGTGAGGAACTCGCAGGTGGCCGTGCTGTGCGGCGTCGTCGTCGGCGCCGCGCTCATCGTCGTCGGGGGGAACTGGCTCGTCGTGCGCTCGCTGCGCCAGGAGCTGCGCGCGCTCGCGCCGCCCGCGGCATCGGCACGGCCCGCTCAAGGCGGCGGCGAGCACAAGCCGGTCGTCGCCATGATGCCCAAGGCCAAGGGCGACCCCTACTTCATCAGCTGCCGCAAGGGCGCCGAGGAGGCGGCCGCCGAGGCGGGCGTCGAGCTCCTCTGGGACGGGCCGACCGACCTCGACCCCGCCAAGCAGAACGAGGTCGTCGAGGCCTGGATCACGCGCGGCGTGGACGTGATCGCGGTGAGCGTCGAGAACGAGGTCGCGATCTCCACCGTGCTGCGCAAGGCGCGCGAGCGAGGGATCAAGGTGATCACCTGGGACGCCGACGCCCAGAAAGACGCGCGCGACTTCTTCGTCAACCAGGCGACGCCCGAGGGCATCGGCACGACGCTCGTGGACGGCGCCGCGCGCGTGCTGGGGGGCAAGGGCGAGTTCGCGATCATCACCGCCAGCCTGAGCGCCGCCAACCAGAACGAGTGGATCAAGCACATCAAGGCGCGGCTCGCCGCGAAGTACCCGGCGCTCACGCTCGTCGCGATCCAGCCGAGCGACGGCGACCGCGACCGCGCCTTCGCCGAGACCCAGACCGTGCTCAAGGTCCACCCCGGCGTGAGGCTGGTGATGGCGATCGCCGCGCCCGCGGTGCCCGGCGCGGCCGAGGCTGTCCAGCAGTCGGGACGGAAGGACGTCAAGGTGACCGGGCTCTCCCTGCCCAACATGTGCAAGCCCTACGTCCACGCCGGCGTCGTGGACAGCATCGTGCTCTGGAACACGCTCGACCTCGGCTATCTCACGGTTTACGCCGCGCGCGCCCTGGCCACGGGCGAGCTGCGCGCGGGCGCGACGACGCTCCGCGCCGGCCGGCTCGGGACGATCGAGGTGAGCGGCGACCAGGTCCGCCTGGGCGCGCCCTTCACGTTCACCGCCCAGAACATCGACCGCTTCGACTTCTGACGCCCGGACGATTCGCAAGGCCCGTCCTGCAATGCCTGGCGAATCGTCCGAGTTGGGCCGTTCCAGGCTGCCTCCGGCTCGTCGCTCGTCCCAGCCTCTCTTCGCGGGCCTCTTGACGTCTTCAAACATTTGTTTTATACACCTGTTTGATACCCATGAAGAAGCCTCGCCTGCTGATCCCCGCGCTGCTGGTCGTAGCCGGAGCGGCCTACGCCTTCACGAGCCTGCGGCCCTCGACGCTCACGCTCACCGGCCTCGTGACCACCAACGACGTCGTCGTGAGCCCGCAGCTCGCGGGGCAGCTCGCGGAGCTGCGCGTGTCCGAGGGCGACAGCGTCCGCAAGGGCCAGCTGCTGGCGGTGATCGCGCCGGACGAGCTCAGGGCCGACACCGCCTACTACGCGCAGAACGCCGCCGGCGTCTCGTCGCAGGTGAAGGAGTCCGAGGCGGCGCTGCGCTTCGAAGAGAGTGCCACCGACCACCAGACGGCGCAGGCGGTGTCGAACCTGGCGGCGAGCGAGGCGCAGGTCCAGGCCGCCGCCGCCGACCTCGAGGCCGCGCGCGCCACCTACGCGCGCACCCAGGATCTCGCGCGCCAGCAGATCGCCTCGGCGCAGGACCTCGACCAGGCGCGCGCCGCGGCCGCAGCCGCGCAGGCCAAGCTCGACGCTGTCCGCAAGCAGGTCGACGCGCAGCGCGCGGCAGTGGCGCTCGCCCGCGCCAACGCCGAGCAGGTGGCCGTGCGCCGCAGCCAGGTCCAGGCCTCGCAGCACCAGGAGGCCGCGGCCGCCGCCCAGCGCGCCAAGGCCGACGTGCGGCTCGCCTACACCGAGCTGCACGCGCCGATCGACGGCTTCGTGGACGTGCGCGCGGCGCGCGCGGGCGAGTACGTGAACGCCGGCCAGCCGGTCGTCACGCTCGTCAACCCCGACGACCTCTGGGTGCGCGCCGACGTCGAGGAGACCTACATCGACCGCGTGCGGATCGGCGACACGCTGGCCGTGCGGCTGCCCTCGGGTGCTCCGCGCACGGGCACACGGTGTTCTACCGCGGCGTCGACGCCGGCTTCGCGACCCAGCGCGACGTCAGCCGCACCAAGCGCGACATCAAGACCTTCGAGATCCGGCTGCGCGTCGACAACCAGGACCGCGCGCTCGCGCGTCGGGATGACGGCCTACGTGGCGCTGCCGGTGCGCTGAGGCCCGCCTTGCCCGCGATCGACGTCCGGCAGATCGTCAAGAAGTTCGGCGACTTCACCGCCGTCGACGGCGTCAGCTTCGCCGTCGAGGAAGGCGAGATCTTCGGGCTGCTGGGCCCGAACGGCGCCGGCAAGTCGACGCTCATCCGCATGCTGACGACGCTCCTGCCGCCCACGGCCGGCACGGCGCTCGTCAGCGGCTTCGACGTCGTCGCGCAGGCCGACGAGGTCCGGCGCTCGATCGGCGTGATCCCGCAGGCGATGACGAGCGACCTCGAGCTGAGCGTCGAGGAGAACCTGCTGATCTTCGCCAAGCTCTACGGCGTGCCGCGCGCGACGCGCGAGCGGCTGATCCACGAGCTGCTCGAGGCCGTCGAGCTCGCGCAGTGGCGCGACAAGCCGGTCAAGAACCTCTCGGGCGGCATGCGGCGCCGCGTCGAGATCGCGCGCGGGCTCGTGCACGAGCCGCAGATCTTCTTCCTCGACGAGCCCACCACCGGCCTCGACCCCGTCTCGCGCGCCGCGGTCTGGGAGATGCTGCGCCGGATCAAGGCGGAGCGGCAGCCTGACGGTGCTGCTCACGACCCACTACATGGACGAGGCCGACAAGCTCTGCGACCGCATCGCGATCGTCGACCACGGCGAGCTGAAGGCGCTCGACTCGCCGTTCAGGCTCAAGGCGTCCATTCCCGGGCGCAACGTGGTCGAGGCCAGCTTCGCGAGCGCTCCCGCCGACTGGACAGAGCGGCTGCAGGCGCTGCCCAGCGTCGAGGCGGTGAGCGCGCACGACGGCGTCTTCCGCATCGGCACCGCCGACGGTCCGGCCACGACGCTCGCGCTGATGCAGGCGGCGACGCGCGCGGACGTGCGGTGCAGTCGCTCGCGGTCCAGAGCACGACGCTCGACGACGTCTTCGTCCACTACGCCGGCCGCGACCTGCGCGACGAGCTGCAGGCGCCGTCGGTCCAGGACAGCCCGTTCATGCTGCGGAGGGGCTGAGGTGGGACGCACGCTGGCCATCGTCGAGCGCGAGATGCGGCGCTTCCGCCGCAGCCCGATCGCTGATCGTCGATGTCGATGGTGTTGCCGCTGGTGCAGCTCGTCGTGCTGGGCTACGCCTTCGGCGGCAACGTCAAGCACCTGAAGCTCGCGATCGTGGATCAGGACCACGGCGTGCCCGCGGTGCGGATGCGCGAGCTGGCCTCGGCCGTCGCGGCCGGCGCGCGCACGTTCGACACGGTCGGTCTACTCCGACCCCGGCCAGGCGCTCGCCGACCTGCGCAACGGCCGCGTCAACGGCGTGCTCACGATCCCGCCCGACTTCTCGCGCCGGGCGCTCGCGCACAACGAGCCGCAGCTCGCGCTGATCGAGGACAACACCGACACCTTCGTGTCGGTGGCGCTCGCCTCGACGATCGGCAGCCTGCTCTCCGCCTACTCCCCGCTCGGTGAAGGTCGAGGCGCGCGTCCAAGGCGATCCGCGGCTCGACGTGGTCGAGGTCTACCCGTACGTGCCGTACGTCCAGTACCTGCTGCCGGGCTCGATCGTGATGTCGATCTTCATGATGGTGATGATCGGCGGCGGCATCATCTACATCGACGACAAGGCGCGGGGGCTGCACGAGGGCTACCTGGTCACGCCGATCACCAAGCTCGAGCTGATCTCGGGCTTCAACGTGTCCGGCACGATCAAGGCCGTGATCGCCGGCATGTTCCTGATGCTGGTCGGCTCGTTCATCGCCGGCATCCCGAACCCGCTCGAGCCGCTGCGGATGTTGCGCCTGCTCGTGGTGGTCGTGGTGACGGCGTTCGCGCTCATCAGCCTGATGTTCCTGCTGATGGTGCGTGTCACCGATCCGCTGCTGCCGCGCGCCATGTTCGGCGTGCTCAACACCGCTGCTCTACTTCCCGAGCGGCGCCGTCTACCCGCAGCAGGGCTTCCCCGGCTGGATGCAGGCGATCGCGGTCGTCGACCCGTTCACCTACGCGGTGCACGCCTTCAAGTGCCTGCTGCTCAAGAACACGGGCTTCGAGGCGATCGCGTTCGACCTGCTGTTCCTCTCGGGCTTCTCCGTCGTCGCGATGAGCCTCGCCACGCGGCTCTTCAAGAGGACGCTGTGAGTTCCGACGCCCGGACGCGCGTGCGCCTGCTCGCGACCGCGCGGCGGCTCTTCGGCGCGCACGGCTTCAAGGCCGTCACGGTGCGCGACATCTGCAGCGCGGCACGCGCGAACGTCGCGGCCGTCAACTACCACTTCGGCGACAAGCTCGGGCTCTACCGCGAGGTGCTGCAGGAGGCGATCGACGCGATGCGCGAGACGACCGAGGCGGCGCGCGAGGCCGGCGACGGCCTCGCGCCCGACGCCCAGCTGCGCGCGTTCGTGCGCGTCTTCATGCAGCGCGCGCTCTCGGGCGGCGGCAGCCCGATCCACCGCCTGATCACGCGCGAGCTGAACGACCCGACCCCGGCGCTCGACCTGCTCGTCGAGCAGGGCATGCGGCCGCGCATCGAGTACCTGTCTGGCGTGGTCGCTCGGCTCCTCGGCTGCGCGCCGGGCGACCCGCGCGTGCTGCGCTGCGTCGCGAGCGTGCAGTCGCAGGTGGTCGCCTACTTCCCGAATCCGATCGCCGCCCGCCTCGGCATGCGCCTCGAGCCGACTCCCGAGCGCATCGAGGAGGCCGCCCGCCATGTCGCCGCGTTCTCGATCGCCGGAGTGCGCGCACTCGCCGCGTCACCGCCGCGGCGCAGGCCGTCCCGCGCACCGCGCACCTGACGGCCGTCATACCGCCCTCCTCCCGCTGCGCGCATAAAGAAGGCCGCCAAGGGAGGGTGCCGTGCAGAAGGCGATCGAAGTCCTCATGAACGAGCACCGGCCCCGGTCGATCTTGCATCTCGCTACCGACTTCGAATGACGAACCCCTTGATCCGGATAGGATCCCGAGCCCCCCCGGAGCCAAAGCGGCGACAGACCTCCTGCGGAGCCTGGTGCGCTAGGATCCGGGCATGAACCTGCTGCTCGCCGTGGCGAGTGCGGCCTGTCTCTCGGCGAAGGCTGCGGAGCCCGAAAACACCGTCAACTGGCCCCAATTCCGGGGTGCGGATGGCGCCGGGGTCGCGGACTCATCCGTCCTGCCCACGCGTTGGTCGACCGCCGAGAACATCGCGTGGAGAGCCGAGATCCCTGGGCGGGGCTGGTCGTCGCCCGTCGTGTGGCAAGACCGCGTCTACCTGACGACGGCCGTGAACTCGGGACCGTTCAAGACGGCCTCGACCGGGATCTACGGCAACGACTACGCGGCCGAGCTGCAGAAGCAGGGCCTGTCCGACGACGAGGTCCTGAAGCGCGTCGTCGCGCGCGACATCGAGCTCGCGTCCGAGTCGGACGAGGTCAGCTACCAGCTGCTCGCCCTCGACGCCCGGACCGGCAAGGTCGTATGGCAGCGCGAGGCTCATCGCGGGAAGCCGCCGGGAGGACGGCACCGCAAGAACACCTACGCCTCCGAGACGCCGGCCACGGACGGCGAGCGCGTCTACGCCTCCTTCGGCGGCAACGTGGGTATCTTCTGCTACTCGCGGGACGGGACGCTGGTGTGGAAGCAGACCTGGGCGCCACAGCCCATCTACCTCGACTTCGGAACGGCGTCGTCTCCCGTGGTTCACGGCGGGCGCGTCTACCAGCTGCACGACAACGACGGCGAGTCCTTCCTCGTGGCGCTGGACGCACGAACCGGCGCGGTAGCCTGGAAGACGACGCGCACCGCCAGCGAAGGGCGCACGTCGGGATGGGCGACGCCGTTCGTCTGGCAGAACGGTCTGCGCACCGAGATCGTCACGGTCGGCCGAGGCCTCGTGATCAGCTACGACACGGACGGCCGGGAGCTCTGGCGCCTCAAGGGCATCACGCAGGCCACACCAACGCCGGTCGCGGGCGAGGGCCTGCTCTTCGCCGGCTCCGGTTCCCAGGGCGAGAACTCGCGCCCGCTCTTCGCGATCCGGCCGGGGGCTGCAGGCGACATCTCGACCGCCGAAGGCGCGCCCCGCAACGAGTTCGTCAGCTGGTTCCTGCCCCGCTTCTCCGCCTACACTTCGTCGCCACTCCTGTACCGGGGCCTGCTCTACGCGGTCAACGACAACGGGATCCTGCAAGTCGCGGATGCCCGCACGGGAAAGGAGATCTACAAGGCGCGGGTGGGGGGCGGCGGCAGCACCTTCTCGAGCTCGCCGCTGGCCAGCGCCGGGCGCATCTACCTGCTGAGCGAGGACGGCGACACGTTCGTGCTGGAGGCGGGCGACGTGTACAAGGAGGACGCGAAGAACGGCATAGGCGAGATGAGTCTCGCGAGTCCCGCGGCGGACTCGACCGGCCTCTACCTGCGGACCTTGACGAAGCTCTACCGGCTGCAGGACTCGTCCGCGCCAAAGCCCTGAGCCGGGCTTGCGGAGCAGTACGGCCTAGGGCTTGTCCGGCTCGGGCGTCACCACCAGGCTGCGGAAGTGCGCGACCGTGCCGGGGCCGAGCCACAGCGCGACCGCACCCCTGGCGCTCGCCCCCGACTTGACGTCGTTCACGACCAGCGTCGGCTGCTCGGCGCCGTTCACGAAGAGGCGCGCCTTGTCGCCGCGCACCTCGACCCTGACCTTCGTCCAGGCTCCCGCCACGAGATCGACGTAGGACTCGTAGCGCGACGGCGTCTCCTTGCGGAGCCGGTCCCACGGCCAGTCGGGGTGCGAGACGTACTGGGTCGCGTGGTTGCGCCGCTCCTGGTCGTCGGCGCGTCCGTTGGTCGGGCGCAGGTAGAACGCGTCGTAGGTCCTGAGGTCGTCCTGCACGCGGAAGGCGATTCCAACGAAGCCGCGGGCTCCGCCGGCCGCGCCCGGCGCAGGCTCCCCCGCGATCTCGGCCTCGATCAGGCCGTTCGCGAATGCCGAGCCGTCGACGAGCGCCAGCTGCTCGACGTCCGGACCCGTGGCCGTGCCGGAGAGCGTCAGCCGCAGGCCCTTCCTGCCCGCGAGCGTCGCGGGCGCGGCCGCGACGTTGTGCAGCTTGAGCCCGCCGGCCGACTCGAGCGCGTAGCTCCGCGCCTGCGCGAGAGCAGCGCCCGGCAGCGCCAGCACGAGCGCGAGCCAGCCGACGGCAAGAGACGATCGACCTCGCGGTATCGGCATTTTGTCCTCCCTATTTGCGGCGGCGCTCGTCGCGGGTCAAGCGCGCGCCGATGCAGTCACATTCGAAGCGTCTCCACGAGCGCTCGGAGCGCCGGTGGCTGATGCCGCCGGCTCGGGTAGTAGAGGAAGTAGCCTGCGAACGGCGGGCACCAGTCCTCGAGGACGCGCACGAGCTCGCCGCGCCCCAGGTAGTCGGCCACGTAGTCTTCGAGCGCGAAGGCCAGCCCGACGCCATCGAGCGCGGCGCGGATCATGAACTCGGCGTCGTTGACGACGAGAGGCCCAGAGACCGCTACGGTCAACGGCCGGCCCCGCTTCTCGAACTCCCATCGATAGACCGGCCCGCGAGCGCCCATGCGATAGCAAAGGCATCGATGCGCGGTCAGGTCGCGCGGCGTCCTGGGCTTCGGATGCGACTCGAAGTAGCGCGGCGCGGCGACGACGGCCGCGCGCTGCTCGCGGGACACCCTGACCGCCACCATGTCGCGCTGGATGAACTCACCCAGGTGGATGCCGGCGTCGAAGCGACCGGCGACGAGATCGCCGCGCGTGTCGTCCTCGCTCGTGACATCCAGCACGACGTCGGGATGGTCGCGCGCGAACCGGGCAAGCTTCGGGCTGAGAAGCGTCGCGAGCACGATCGGCGGCGCGATCAGCCGGATCACGCCGGCCGGCTTCGCGCTCAGCTGGCCGAGCTCGTCGAGTGCCCCCCGGATGTCGCCGAGCGCGGGACCGAGACGCGCCAGCAGCCGCTCGCCCGCCGCCGTGGGCGCCACGCTGCGCGTCGTCCGCGCGAGCAGCCGCACTCCGAGCCGCTGCTCGAGCGTCCGCATCGAGTGACTGATCGCGGATCGGCTCACGCCGAGCGCGAGCGCAGCCTTCGTGAAGCTCCGCTCGTCTGCGACGACGGCGAACGCCGCCAGCTCGCCGAGCTCCTCCCGCCCTATTGGTGAGCTCACTTCACCAGTCTATCCCGTTTTTTCTGCCTAGTCGACGAGTGCCGCCGTGGCTATGTTTGTATGGCGAAGGCAACAGTCAGGAGCAGACTCGATGAGCCCCACACTGATCACCCGCGGCGGTTCGCGGCCCTCCACCCCCGGGCCTGCCCAGTACTTCACCGGCTCCGTGCGGATCGATCCGCTCTTCGACGCGAAGGAGCCGTCGCGCACGCTGGGCGCCTGCGTCACGTTCGAGCCTTGCGCCCGCACCGCGTGGCACACGCACCCGCTCGGTCAGACGCTGATCGTCACGGCGGGCGTGGGCCGTGTCCAGAGCTGGGGCGATCCGATCGAGGAGATCCGGCCCGGGGACGTCGTCTGGATCCCGCCCGGCCAGAAGCACTGGCATGGCGCTGCGCCGACGACAGCGATGACGCACATCGCGATCCTGGAGCAGCTCCACGGCAAGAACGCCGACTGGATGGAGCCGGTGACGGACGCGCAATATGGCGGCCCGGTCGCTCCCGCTCGGGCGACCGCTCCGGCGCCCGTGGACGCGCGGAACATCGCGCCGGCGCTCGCGAAGTACAACGACGAGACGCTCCTCGGCGGCGTGTGGGGGCGACCCGGCCTGTCGCGGCGCGACCGCAGCCTCGTCACCGCGGCGGCGCTCGTCGCGCGCGGGCAGACGGTCGAGATGGCGTTGTACTTCGACCTGGCGCTCGACAGCGGCGTGCGGCCCGCCGAGCTGTCCGAGCTCGTCACGCATCTCGCGTTCTACTCGGGCTGGGCGACTGCCGCGGCCGCGGCCGCCGTCGCGAGGGACGTGTTCGCCCGGCGCGGCATCGGCACCGACCAGCTTCCTCCCGCGACCGGCGAGCGGCTTCCGCTCGACGAGGCGGCCGAAGCGAAGCGGGCCGCGCGCGTGGCGGAGGAATTCGAGAAGGTGGCGCCGGGGGTGGTCGAGTACACCACCGCGGTCCTGTTCCGTGACCTGTGGCTGCGTCCGGCCCTCGCTCCGCGGGACCGAAGCCTCGTGACGGTGAGCGCGCTCGTGGCCACCGGCCAGTCCGCGCACGTCGCGTTTCACCTGAACCGGGCGCTCGACAACGGGCTGACGAAGGCGGAGGCGGCGGAGATGCTGACTCAGCTCGCGTTCTACGCCGGCTGGCCGAGCGTGTTCTCGGCGCTCCCCGTGGTGAAGAGCGTTCTCGAGCAGCGGCGCTGACAAACCGAGACGAGGAGGAGCCGAAGATGACGAGGCTGGCTGCGCTGGGCGCGTCCTTGCTGTTCGCGGCGGGCGCGAGCTCGACTCTGTCAGGCCAGGGTCGCGACGCCGGGGAAAGCACGCGGAACCGTCTCGTCGGAGCCTGGCGGCTGGTCTGGCTCGAAGAGCCGGGCGCGGACGGGAAGGTTCATCGGGCCGACTGCACCGGCTTGTTCGTGTTCACGCGCGAAGGCCGCGCGTCGGTCCAGGTCATGTATCAAGGCGTGCAGGCGGGGACGCCCGGTGCACCCGTTCAGTACGCACAGGGCGGCTACGAGGCCTCGTTCGGCAGATACGAGGTCGACGCGGGCGCTCGGACCTTCACCTACCACGTCGAGGGGGCGCTGGTGCGAAGCCTCGTCGGCAAGGATCTCGTCCGATCGTTCGAGCTGTCCGGCAATCGTCTGATCGTGAGGTCGTCGAACCCCGATGAACGCTGGAGAGTCGCCTGGGAGCACTACTGATGAAGACCCGCACACTTGGCAGGAACGGGCTCGAAGTCTCCGCCCTGGGCCTCGGCTGCATGGGCATGAGCTATTCCTACAGTCCCATTCCCGACAGGCGCGACATGCTTCGCCTGCTCGGCGAGGCCGTGGATCGCGGCGTCACGTTCTTCGACACCGCCGAGGTCTACGGTCCGTTCACGAATGAAGAGCTGGTGGGCGAAGCCCTCGCACCGTTCCGCGGCCGGGTGGTCGTCGCGACGAAGTTCGGCTGGGCGCCCGCCTTCGAGGGTGAGCCGAGGTGGAGCCGCCTCGACAGCCGGCCCGAGCACGTCAAGCAGGCGGCCGAAGGCTCGCTCAAGCGCCTCGGCGTCGAGGCGATCGATCTCTACTACCAGCACCGCGTCGACCCCGAGGTCCCGATCGAGGACGTCGCGGGAGCGGTGAAGGACCTGATCCAGCAAGGCAAGGTGAAGCACTTCGGGCTGTCGGAGGCGGCCGCGAAGACGATCCGACGCGCGCACGCCGTTCAGCCGCTGGCCGCCGTCCAGAGCGAGTACTCGCTCTGGTACCGCGAGCCCGAGAAGGAGGTGCTGCCGACGCTCGAGGAGCTCGGGATCGGGTTCGTTCCGTTCAGCCCGCTCGGGAAGGGCTTCCTCACGGGCAGGATCGACGAGACGACCACGTTCGACAGCTCCGATTTCCGCAACACGGTTCCCCGCTTCACCGCGGAGAATCGGCGCGCGAACCAGGCGCTGGTCGAGCTACTTCGAACGATCGCAGGCCGCCGGCAGGCGACACCGGGTCAGATCGCCCTCTCCTGGCTGATGGCACAGAAGCCCTGGATCGTTCCGATTCCGGGAACGACCAAGCGGCATCGGCTCGACGAGAACATCCAGGCGGCGGGAGTCGAGCTGACGGCGGACGATCTCCGCGCGATCGAGAGCGCCGCATCGAGGATCACCATCCAGGGCGCCCGCTACCCCGAGCCACTGGAGCGGATGAGCAATCGCTAGGAGACCGGCTTGACAAGTATTCAATTGAATCATTGAATATTGTCGTGCGGCATCGCGAGTTCAAGGACCGGCTGTACGGCGAGCTCGGCAGGATCGCGAGCGCGATCGACAGCCCGCGGCGGCTCGAGCTGGTCGACCTCCTCGCCCAGGGCGAGCGCTCGGTGGAGGAGCTGGCCGCCCAGGCGGCACTCTCGGTCGCGAACACGTCGCGGCACCTGCAGGTCCTGCGAGCCGCCCGGCTCGTGGAATCGCGCAAGCAAGGGCTTCGCGTCTACTACCGGCTCGCCGAAGCCGAGGTCTTCGACGTCTCGCGAGCGATTCGTCGACTCGCGGAGCGCCGGCTCGCGGACCTGGATCGGCTGGTGGAGCACCACCTCGCACCGCGAGACGCGCTGCAGCCCGTGGCGCGCGAGGAGCTCCTGCGGCGCATGCGGGACGGGCGCGCGCTGGTCGTCGACGTCCGTCCGCGGCAGGAGTACCGCGCCGGCCACATTCCAGGCGCGCTGTCGATCCCGGTCGACGAGCTGAAGCGCCGCCTGTCGGAGCTGCCGCGGCGCAAGGAGATCGTCGCCTACTGCCGCGGGCCGTACTGCGTGATGGCTTACGACGCGGTGGCCCGGCTCCGCGCCCGGGGCCGGCGCGCCCGGCGCCTCGTCGATGGCTGGCCGGAATGGCGAGCGGCGGGCCTGCCGGTCGAGGCGTCCCACCCGTGACGATGGACGCTCCAGAGCGGCGGCTCGGGCTCGGTGCCAACTGGCGCCAGTTTGCGCTCCTCGTCCTCGTCAACGCTTTCGTGGGCGCCATGGTCGGTCTGGAGCGCTGCATCCTGCCCCAGCTCGCCGAGCGGGAGTTCCAGCTCCTCGCTCGCACCGCGATCCTGTCGTTCATCGCCGTGTTCGGTGTCAGCAAGGCGCTCACGAACTATCTCGCTGGCCGCCTTTCCGAGGACGTCGGGAGGAAGCCGGTCCTGGTCGCCGGCTGGGCCGTCGCTGTGCCGGTCCCCTTCCTCCTGATGTGGGCGCCGACCTGGGGCTGGGTCCTGCTCGCGAATGCGCTTCTCGGCGTGAGCCAGGGCCTCACCTGGTCCACCACGGTCATCATGAAGATCGACCTGGCGGGCCCGGAGCGGCGTGGCCTGGCGATGGGCCTCAACGAGTTCGCGGGCTACCTCGCCCTGGCGCTTTCGGCCCTCGCGACCGGGCTCGTCGCCGCCCGCTTCGGCTTGCGGCCGCAGCCGTTCCTGCTCGGCGTGCTCTTCGTCGCCGCCGGGTTCTTCTTGTCGGCCGCGCTCGTGCGGGAGACGCGTGGGCATGCGGAGCACGAGGCCCGTCGCCAACGCAGCGCTGCCGCACCGTCGCAGCGCGAGGTCTTCGCGCGCACGTCGTTCCGCGACCGTGACCTCTCGGCGGTGAGCCAGGCCGGCCTCGTCAACAACCTGAACGACGGCATGAGCTGGGGGCTCTTCCCGCTGTTGTTCGCGGCGGGTGGGATGAGCCTGCGCCAGGTCGCGTGGCTGACGGCTATGTACCCGGCGGTCTGGGGAGTGGGTCAGCTCTTCACGGGTGGGCTGTCCGACCGGATCGGGCGCAAGTGGCTGATCGCATCCGGCCTCTGGCTCCAGGCCCTCGGTATCGCGCTCGTCGCGGCGTCGAGCGCCTTCGCCGGCTTCGCCTTCGGCTCCGTCCTGCTGGGGCTGGGCACTGCGATGGTCTATCCGACGCTCCTCGCGGCGATCGGCGACCTGGCCCCGCCGACCTGGCGTGCCTCGGCCGTCGGCGTGTACCGCCTCTGGCGCGACCTCGGCTACGCGGCGGGCGCGCTCCTGGCCGGAATCGCGGCGGACCGGCTCGGACTGCGCCCCGCGATCCTCGCCGTCGCGGCGCTGACCCTCGCCTCGGGCGTCCTCGTCGCCGCGCGCCTGCGCGAAACCGCCGGCACGTTTCTCGGCTCGGGGCTTCGGTCCCCCGCTCCCCAGACGGCTCGCTAGGCATCGCCGCCTGCTGTGCAGGCGCGTGCGCTGCGATCGAAACGAGTGGTGTGCTAGGTGTGCTTCAGCTCCGCAGCTTCTTGAACGCGTCCAGGTTGGCCTTCAGCGCTTCGAGCGGCGGCACGCCTTCCTTCTCGTACTCGATGATGTACCACTCGATGCCGCCCTCGGTCTCGGCGGCCGTCATGATCGCGGGCCAGTCGAGCTCGTCCTTGCCGAGGTAGGCGTTCGGGTCCTTCTTCGAGTACGGCTTCACGTGCATCGAGACCGTCCGGCCGGCGTTGCGCTTGATGAGCGACTGCGGCGTGACGCCTTCCATCTCCGAGGCGTTGCCCGTGTCGAACTGCAGGATGACCTGCTTCCCGGTCTGGTCGGCGAAGCGGTTCCACCAGTACTCGCCGTCGATGCGATTGAAGTCCTTCGTGTGGTTGTGGTAGCCGACGCGCATCTGCTGGGGCTTCAGCCGCTCCGCCACCTCGTTGACCTGGTCGGCGGTCTGCTTGAGCAGGTCGGCAGAGTTGTAGACCTCCGGTGCCAGCGAGCGGATGATCAGGTTCCGGTTCCCGATCGCCCGGTTGAACTCCACGCTCGTCTGAAGCTTGTCGCCCGAGAGCTCGGCGAGCGTGTGGTGGAAGCCGCAGGCCTTGAGCCCGGCGGCGTCCAGGTAGGTCTTCCACTCGGCGCCGGACTTGCCGAACGCGTTCTCGAGCTCGACGGCCTCGTAGCCCATCGCGCCAAGCGATTTCAGCGTGCCGGGAACGTCGGTCGCCAGCTGCTTGCGCACGCACCAGAGCTGCGTCCCGATCGGCACCTTTTTCCAGGCGGCAGCGGCACGGGTGGCGGGCAGCAGCACCGAGGCGGCCGCGGCGCCACCGAGCTTGAGAACGTCACGACGCGTGAGCGACTCGGAATTCATGGGCGTCTCCTCCAGTCGTCCTGTAGCACGGGATCCTGCGGATGTCGATGATGCACGAAGACTCGGGCCAGGTCGCTAGGCGAGCGGCTCGGGCATTGCGATCCCGAGCCGGGGCGACGGCCCTTGCCTTCGCGGGCTCCATCCCGGCGCGCTCGAGCGCGGCTGTGGCGAAGCCCGTCAGGTATGAGGCGGTGGGACGCACTCGCGCGCGGATTGTAGCGCGGCCCGCACAAAAGAAGATCCGGTCGCGCCGCTCGGAGGCGCGACCGGATCGGGAGGACTATTGCGTTCGACGAGGAATCAGCTGCTAGGCGTTGCGCCTGCGGGCGCGGACCAGCCCGATCAGGCCGCTGCCGAGCAGCAGCAACGTCCCGGGCTCGGGGACTCCGCCGCCCTCGCCACCGACACCCGTCGTGTTCACGAAGTTGGTGCTGCTGACGCTGTAGCACGTCTGGCCCTCGCCACAGCTCAACGGGTCGATGCCAAAGCTGGCCCCCACGAAGGTGAAGGGGGTGCTGGGGTCGATACCCAGGCTCGTGAGCAGGGCCGCATCCTTGGTATCGGTCCCGGACGCGGAGAACACTGCCACCCCCGCCAGTGTGCTGAACGCGAACGAGTCGATGGTCCCGGTGAGGAGGGTGACCAACCCGACACCGAGATCAGGAACGCTGCCGACGATCGAAAACGTTCCGGCGACGGTGTCGAACGAGAGAGCCCCGCAGCTCGCGCCGAGGCCGGTCGCGCAGGCGAGACCACCATCGACGTTGTAGACGCCGTCCGCCCCGCTTCCGATTACGCCGAGGCTGTCGATGAAAATGCCGGAGCCCTGGGCGTTGCCCCCACCCAGATCGACGATTGTCCCGCCGAGTAATTTTGGGAAAGGCGGGTGTTGCATGCATGATCTACCGCGATAGCCGTGCTTCGGCGACTTCGGCGCGAGCCGCTCGTTCACTTCCTGCTGCTGGGCGGCCTGCTGTTCCTCTACTTCGGGTGGAAGGGCGGCAGCGCGGGGCCGGGAGGCACGCGCATCTCGATCACGCCGGGTCTCGTCGAGCACCTCGCGGCGGGCTTTGCGCGGACGTGGCAGCGGCCGCCCACCGACGCCGAGCTCAAGGGTCTCGTGGACGAGTACGTGAAGGAGGAGATCGCGACTCGCGAGGCCACGGCGATGGGACTCGACCGCGACGACACGATCATCCGCCGGCGGCTGCGGCAGAAGCTGGAGTTCCTGGTCGAGGACGCGGCCGACCAGGCGCAGGCGACCGAGGCCGAGCTGCAATCCTGGCTCGACGCGCACCCCGAGGCGTTCCCGGCCGAGCCGCGCGTGGGGCTGCGGCAGGTCTATCTCAGCGCGGAGAAGCGCGGGGCCGCCGTGCGCGCGGACGCCGAGCGCCTGCTCGCCCGGCTGCGCGCGGCCGGGCCGCGCGCCGGGACGGAGTCGATGGGCGACGCCTCGATGCTGCCGGCCGAGCTGCCGCCCGGACCGCTGGCGGAGGTGAGCCGCGCGTTCGGCTCGGACTTCGCGGCGCAGGTGGAGGCACTCGCGCCAGGGGAATGGAGCGGGCCTTTGGAGTCGCCCTACGGCCTGCACCTCGTCCTGGTGACCGAGAAGGCGGCGGCCGCGCGGCCTCCGCTCGCCCAGATCCGGCCCCAGGTCGAGCGGGAGCTCCAGGCCGAGCGTCGCCGTGCGCAGCTCGCGGCCCTCTACGAGCGACTGCTCCGGAAGTACTCGGTCTCGATCGAGATGCCCAGGCAGGGCGATCACAAGCAGGCCGTCTCGCCGGGCGCGGGCCCGGCCCGATGAGACGGGCCGCACTCGCGCTCGCGCTCGGCGCCGCCGCGCTCGTTCCCCCGGCCGCCGCCCACGAGTCGCGGCCGGGCTTCCTCGAGCTGCGCCAGACGGGCCCGGAGACGTACGCGTTCCTGTGGAAGAAGCCGACGGGCGGCGAGGTCGAGATCCAGATCGCCCCGGTCATCCCCGAAGGCTGCCGGCTCGCCAGCCCCGACCGGCAGCAGATGACGCCGGGAGCCGTGATCGTGCGCGGCACGCTCACCTGTGCGGGCGGCCTCGCCGGCAAGACGATCGCGATTGCCGGGCTCGAGGCGACGATCACCGACGTGCTGGTGCGCCTGCACCACGCCGACGGCCGCCTGGAGAGCCACCTGCTGCGGCCGGTCCACCCGAGCGTGACGCTCGGCGCGGCGACCACCGCTGGCGAGCGGGCGCTCGGCTACCTCCAGCTCGGCGTCCAGCACATCCTGCTGGGCGTCGACCATCTGCTGTTCGTGCTCGGCCTGCTGCTGATCGTCGCGGACCGCTGGACGCTCGTGAAGACGATCACGTCCTTCACCCTGGCCCACAGCGTCACGCTGGCGATCGCGACGCTCGGCTACGCGAGCGCGCCCCTGCCGCCGCTCAACGCCGCGATCGCGCTCAGCATCCTGTTCCTCGGCCCCGAGATCGTGCGGCGCTGGCGGGGCGAGTCGAGCTTCACGATCCGCCACCCGTGGGTGGTGGCGTTCGCGTTCGGCCTGCTCCACGGCTTCGGTTTCGCGAGCGGGCTCGCCGCCATGGGCCTGCCGCAGGCCGAGATCCCGCTGGCGCTGCTGCTGTTCAACCTGGGCGTCGAGCTCGGCCAGGTGGGCTTCGTGCTGCTCGTGATCCTGCTCGAGCGCTCGTTCCGGGTGCTCGAGGTGCGCTGGCCGCGCGTCGTCGAGCGGCTGCCGGGCTACGCCGTCGGCACGCTCGGGGCGTACTGGACGATCCAGAGAACGCTCCTGCTGCTCGGAGGCGCGCGATGAGGAGAGCCGCCCTCACCCTCGCCCTCGCCGCGTGGCCCGCGCTCGCCTTTGCGCACACCGAGGCGGGGCGGGCGGAGGGCTTCCTGGCCGGCCTGCATCACCCGGTCTCCGGCCTCGACCACGTCCTCGCGATGATCGCGGTCGGCCTGTGGGGGGCCCAGCTGGGCGCGCCGGCTGTCTGGATCCTGCCCGTGACCTTCCCGGTGGTCATGGCGTTCGGCGGGATGCTCGGACTCATGGGCGTCGGGCTGCCCGGCGTCGAGGTGGGCATCGCTCTCTCGGGCGTCCTGCTCGGGCTTGCCGTGCTCGCCGAGTGGCGGCCGCCGCTCCAGGCCGCGGCGCTCGTCGTCGGTCTCTTCGCGATCTTCCACGGCCACGCACACGGCAGCGAGCTGCCGGCCGGTGCGAGCGGGCTTTCGTACAGCATCGGGTTCGTGGTGGCGACCGGCACGCTGCACGCGGTCGGCATCGGGATCGGCGTCATCCACCGCTGGGGCTGGGGCCGCGCCGTGCTGCGCGGGGCCGGGAGCCTCGTCGCGGCGGGCGGACTCTACTTCCTGTGGCGGGCGTTCGCGTGAGACGGGCGATCCCAACGGCGCGCGCACGGGTCGTCGGCGCGGCTGGCCTCCTTCTCTTGTTTCCAGCTCCGTCGCACGCGCATCTCGTGACCACCGGACTGGGCCCGCTCTACGACGGCGTGTCGCACTTCGTCCTCACGCCCGAGGACCTGCTGCCGGCGCTGGCGCTCGCACTGCTGGCCGGCCAGCAGGGTGCCGTCGCGGGACGCCTCGCTCTCTTCGTCCTCCCCGGGGCGTGGCTCGCGGGCGGTCTCTCGGGCCTCGCGCTGCCGACGATCGAGGCTGCGCCGGCGCTCACGACACTCTCGTTCCTCGCGCTCGGCGGACTCGTCGCGCTGGAGGCGCGACTGCGGCCCGAGTGGCTGGCCGGGCTCGCGCTCCTGGTCGGCGTCCTCCACGGCTACCTGAACGGCGCGTCGATGGCGACGGCGCGGCTCGGCGCTCTCGGGCTCGTGGGGATCGTCTCAGCGCTCTTCGTGCTGGTGGCGCTCGCGGCCGCGCTGGTGGTCGCGACGCGCGCGGCGTGGGGCCGCATCGCCGTGCGCGTGGCCGGCAGCTGGATCGTCGCGATCGGCCTGCTCCTGCTCGGCTGGTCGCTGCGGCCCGGCTAGCCCCGAGGATCGCCGTCGCACTGGGTAGGTCAACGAACTCGTGACCGGCTTGACATTCAATAAGCGTCGGCTTATATATATGTCGAATGCAGACCGCGGCCGTGGTCGAGAACAGGATCTTCCAGGCGCTGGCGGACCCCAGCCGCCGGGCGATCTTCGAGTCGCTCACGCGGGGCGAAGTGGCGGTGAAGGACCTCACGGCGCGCTTCGACATCTCGCAGCCGGCGGTCTCGCAGCACCTCGCCACCCTGAAAGACGCCGGCCTGGTGAACGCCCGGCGCGAGGGGCGCTGCGTCTACTACCGGGTGCGAGCCGCGCGGGATGAAGCCGCTCATCGACTGGATCGCGCACTACCGCGCCTTCTGGACGGAGCACGTCGGTCGCCTCGAACGGCTGCTGGAGAAGATGGACGAATGAACCCCATCGACAAGACCGCCCGCGTCGCAGACCGAATCGCATCTCGTTCGAATTCGATCTGCAGCATTCGCCGGAGAAAGTGTGGCGCGCGCTCACCGACCCCGCGCTGCTCGCCGAGTGGCTGCTGCCCGTCGTCGAGCTCAAGCTCGAGCGCGGGGCCGAGTTCACGTTCAAGACGCAGCCGTATCCCGGGTGGGACGGCATCGTGAACTGCCGGATCCTCGAGATCGAGGCGCACCGGAAGCTCAGCTACACGTGGGTCGTCGGCGACATGGGCCTCGACACCGTCGTGACCTTCACGCTCACGCCCACGGCGTCGGGCACGCGCCTGTCCCTCGTGCAGTCGGGCTTCAAGCCGGACCAGAAGCAGAACTTCGGCGGCGCGCGCTACGGCTGGAAGATGATGGGCGGGAAGCTCGTCGACCTGCTCGCGAGGATCCCAT
The DNA here is from genome assembly GCA_963740655.1 of uncultured Acidobacteriota bacterium. Classification (GTDB taxonomy): domain Bacteria; phylum Acidobacteriota; class Vicinamibacteria; order Fen-336; family Fen-336; genus DATBSL01. The sequence continues at coordinate 266,247 of CAVUFF010000001.1, read as the reverse complement.
GAGTCAGAGGAGGTCCCATTGAACTGGAACAACTGGATTCGGCAGACCCACCGCTGGGTGTCCATCGCCTTCACGCTGACCGTCATCGCCAACTTCGTCGCCCTGGCGCGGGACACAAACAGCCGCCTGCCTGGATGACCTATTCGCCGCTGCTGCCGCTCGCCTTGCTCCTCTTTACCGGGCTATACATGTTCGTGCTGCCGTATGTCGCCCGGTGGCGCAGCGTGAGGGAGAAAGCATGAAGCCCAGCGTGAAGGCGGCCAAAGGCCCGTCTCCTTCCAAGCTGATCGACGCCAGGATCAAGGAGTTCGCAGACTGGAGAGGCCGCACGCTCTCTCGTCTTCGCACCCTGATCCGGCAGGCCGACCCCGAGGTGACCGAGGAGTGGAAGTGGGGCATTCCGGTGTGGTCTCACGACGGCCTCATCTGCACGGGCGAGGTGTACAAGAACGCCGTGAAGACGACGTTCGCCAAGGGCGCCTCGCTCGCGGACCCGTCGAGGCTCTTCAACTCCAGCCTCGAGGGCAACACGAGGCGCGCCATCGACCTTCACGAGGGCGACGATCTCGACGAGAAGGCCTTGAAGGCGCTCATTCGCGCCGCCGTGGCCCTGAACACGTCCAAGGGCCGCAAGCCTCGAGGATGAACCAAGCGCCTGCTGTGTACCCCGCGCGCGGCTGACGCCGAGACGCGATGGGTATCAGCCCGCGGGCCTCGCAAGTTGTGAGCACCGTCCTCACGAGCCGTCAGCGCGCAGGTGGTACACGACGGGCAGGGTCGTGTCGGCGACGATGAAGCGGCACCGTTTGCCCGCGCGCGAACGGACGCCACGTCGGCATCACGGCGCCGATCTCGGCCCCGAGTCGGGTCCCGGGATCATCGCCTTCGTAAGGTCAACTCGTTAGAGTCACAAGACGTAGCGCACCAGCGGAAACACTAAGCCACGCCCCGATGCCCCGGGGAGCAGGCGACCTCGCACTCGGCCAGGCCCAGGCGTTGGCGGATCTCGGCCTGGATCTCGGGCGCCGGCCTCTCGCCGTCCACGGCTACCACCAGCTCCTTCTTGCGGAAGAGGTCGATGATGGGCCTGGTCTTGGCGTGGTAGTTCGCCAGGCGTTCCTGGACTGCCTCGGGGTTGTCGTCCGGGCGCACCAGCAAGCGGCCCTTGCAGACGTCGCAGACGTCGGGCACCTCGGGACGATGCAGGATCAGGTTGTAGTCGAGGCCGCACCTGGCGCACAGGCGCCGGCTCAGGATGCGCTCGACCACGACGGCGTCCGACACCTCGATCAAGATCACGGCGTCCACGTCGTAGCGCTCCAGGAAGAAGAGCGCCTGCGCCTCGTTCCGTGGGAAGCCGTCCAGGATGAACCCGTAGTTCCAGTCGTGCTGCTCCAGGCGCTCCCGCACGATGTCGTCGACAAGCTCGTCCGGCACCAGCTGGCCGCTGGCCACGATCCGCTTGATGCGGGCGCCGAGCTTGGTGTGGCTCTGGACGTGCCAGCGGAAGATGTCCCCTACGCTGATGTGGACGATCCCGAAGTCCCTGGCGAGCAGCTTCGCCTGGGTGCCCTTGCCGCAGCCCTGAGGGCCCATCACGGCGAACTTGCGCATGGCTTGTCTCCCGGGGACGGATGTGTCACCGGCGCAAGGTACTCCCGGGGAGCGGCTGCTTCAATGGACCGTTTGGGCCCGCCAACCGAACGGTGTCTTGGAATTCCTGCCGTGCAGCTTCGCGGGATTTTACAGGCCGAGGCACGCGTCAGAAATACAAGCTCGCGTTTCTCAAACAGTTAGAGGCTGGTCCGGCATTTGCTCGTTGTCCGAGCAGTTCAACCCCCTCTCCGCGAACTTCGGCGGTGATCGTTTCTTGTTTGCAACCGAGGACGGCACCATCGCCGGCTGGCAAGGTGCTCTTGGGACGACCGCGGCAATCCGATTCGACAGTCCGATCGGCGCCGAGTACAAGGGGCTCGCGATTGCAGGCGACCGGATCTTCGCGACGGATTTCGCCAACGGCAAGGTCGACGTCTTCGACAGTTCGTACACACCGTTGCCGTTCGTCACCTTTACCGATCCGAACCTGCCCGCGGACTACGCGCCGTTCGGCATCCAGACCATCGGCGGCCATGTGTTCGTCACCTTCGCGAACAAGACGCAGGGCAACGACGAGGAGAACCACGGCGCCGGCCTGGGGATCGTGGACGAGTTCGACACGGACGGCAACCTCGTTCGACGCGTGATCTCCAACGGGGCGCTGGACGCGCCGTGGGGACTCGCGATCGCGCCCGCGGGCTTCGGAGACTTCGGCGGGGACCTGCTCGTCGGCAACTTCGGCGACGGCAGGATCAATGCGTTCGATCCGGCGACGGGCGTGTTCCTCGGCTCGCTCCTCGACCTGAACGGAAATCCGATCGAGATCGACGGCCTCTGGGGCCTCGCGTTCGGCAATTTGGGAACCGGGTTCAGCCCGGGCAAGCTCTACTTCGCCGCGGGGATCAACGACGAGGCGGACGGCCTGTTCGGAAGCCTGGAGCCGGTTCCCGAGCCCGGGGCGCTGTGGCTTCTCGCGTCCGCCGGATCCTGGCTCATCGCGCGGCGTCGCCGGTCTTCGTAGACGACCCGCGCCGCGCCAAAGAGTCCGGCTCGAGCGGAAGCTCCCTCCAACTCCCGCTCGAGCCGGCTGCCTGGCCCTTCGTGAGCCTGACGATGTTGGCTATTGCAATCCGGATGCCCCCGCGCATCCATTGCTGATACAGCACTTGCGCCAGCCCGTGGCCTTGCTGTCAGACGTTCGCGTCTGATTCAACGCCACGACGTCCGATACCTCTCCGCGCGCGTCCTGCCCCTGGACAAGACACACGGCTACAGATTCAATCGCCGACAACAGGCGTTGGCGATACAACATCCCGGTACGTCGATCCACGCGCGCCTCGAAAGGGAGACCTCGGTGCGTTCACGATTTCTGATGGCCCTGCTCTTCGGCGGAGTGGCGTTCGCACCCAACACGCCAAACGCAGCTGTGGAGCAGCCAGCCGGCGCTGCGCCCGGGCAAGCGCCCGGACCTTCGACACAGGAGTTCAACGATCGTCTCGAGCACGAGATCGCCACTCGCATCGTGGGCAGGGAGTCCGAGCCCGCCGCCACGGTGTTCAAGAACATCCAAATCGAGTGGCTCAAGACCATACCGGCTCGACGGCTCCTCGACATCATGAACGGCGGCTACGCCCGCGCGCTCGGTGTTCGCTGCACGCACTGCCACGTCGAGAGTGACTTCTCGAGCGACGACAAGCGGCCGAAGCGCGCCGCCCGAGATATGGCGGTGATGCACAGGACCATCAACCAGACGCTTGCAAAGATGAAGGACCTGGAGTCTGAACCCGACGAACGCCTGATCAACTGCGCGACCTGTCATCGCGGCATGATCAATCCACACGACGCTCAGCCATGAGCACCGCCTGGGATCGTCCGACGTGAATCCGATTCTCGTCATCGGTGGCACGGGCACTGTCGGACGCCGGGTCGTGGCGCAACTGCTCGCCAGGCGCGTGCGCGTTCGCGCGCTGGCCCGCAACCCGGCTACGACCGGCTTGCCGCCCCAGGTCGACGTGGTTCGCGGGGATCTGACTCTCCCCGAGACTCTCGATGGATGCCTGGACGGCGCCGACGCGGTCTTCCTGGTCTGGACGGCACCGCCCTCCGCTGTGGCCCCCGCCCTGGAGCGGATCCTAAAGCGCGCAGAGCGCGTCGTCTTCCTTTCAGCTCCGATCAAGACGGCGCACCCATTCTTCCAGCAGCCCAATCCGCAGAGGGCCCTGGTCGAACAGATCGAGCGGTCGATCGAAGCCTCGGGACGCCAGTGGACGTTCTTGCGGCCGGGGATGTTCGCCGCCAATGCGCTCAGCTGGTGGGCGCCGCAGCTTCGCGCCGGCGACGTCGTGCGTTGGCCGCACCTCGCCGCACCGACGGCGCCCATCGACGAGCGCGACATCGCCGCCGTGGCCGTGCGCGCCTTGTGCGACGACGGACACGCCGGCGCGGAGTACGTCCTGACCGGACCCCAGTCGCTGAGCCAGTCCGAGCAGCTCTCCCTCATCGGCCGCGCCCTCGGCCGCTCGCTGAGAATCGTAGAGATCTCGCCAGACGAGGCGCGGCGTGAGCTCGTCGCGATCGGGTGGCCCCTGGCCGCCGTGAACATGCTGCTCGCGGCCTGGGCGGCCGCCATCGGCCAGCCTGCGCACGTCACCTCCACCGTCTTCGAGACGACGGGAACGCCGCCGCGTTCGTTCCTGGACTGGGCCACCGACAACGCTGCTGGATTTCGCGCGTAACGCGCGCGCGCCGAGCGAATCAGTCGCGCCGAGCGAATCGGTCGCGCCGAGCGGGCAGGAGCCCTCCGCGAGACGCTCGGGCTCAAGGCTTTGCCGCGATGAGGTACAACCGGTGCGCCGTGGCCAGATAGAGCGCATCGCCGACCAGCGCCGGGCGCGAGTAGAGCGGCGCATCCATCTCGATCTGCGCCAGCAATTCCTTTCGCCGGCCGGCACGAAGAACGGTCATGCTGCCTCCGACGTTCCCGACGTAGAGGCGGTCGGCGGCCAGCAGGAGGCACCCCCAGATGGCCTCGTTCGTCTCGTGCTTCCAGAGCTGGGCGCCGGTTGCCGCGTCCAGACAGTGAACCGTACCGCCCAGGTCCCCCACGTACAGCAGACCGTCCTTCGCGATCGGCGTTCCCACCACGCGACCGACCTCGCGAGACGTCCAGAGGAGTCTCGTCTCGGTGACGTCTCCCTGGCCGTTGGGACTGATCGCAAAAATCAACGAAGGTCCGTCGCCGTGCCCTGGACTCTGGCCCATGGCAATGAAGACGCGGCCCTCGGCGAAGACCGGTGAAGCGATGATGGAGCTGCGCGAAAGGACGCCGGGGCGCGGAAGGAAGCGCGCATCCTTCGGGTTGCCGTCGAAGCGCCAGACTTCGCGACCCGACGCTGCGTCGTAGGCGCGCAGCCAGCCGTCTCCTCCGCCGAACAGCACCTGGATGCGCCCGTTGACGTTGGCCGCCACGGGGCTCGACCACTGGCCGTGCAGCACCTGCTCGCCCGGGCCGATCGCGCGCCAGACGACCTCGCCCGAGTGCTTGTTCACCGCGATCAGACTCGGGGCGCGCGGCGTCGGGACGCGCGTGTGGCCTTCGTTCTGGCCGTTGGAGGTCGAAACCATCAGCAGATCGCCCACGGGCAACACTTCGCTGTTGGTGGCTTCATGCGGAAAGACACCGAGCCGGCCGCACATGTCCAGCTCCCAGGCGACGTCGGGCGCAGCGTTGTCCTTGTGTGCGTCGAGGCTACGGAGCTGGCACTCGGCGGTGACGTAGTACAAACGGTTCCCGTCCACATACGGCGCACTCGTCGTCGAAGGCAAGAGGAACTCACGCAGGCCGCGCTCGACGCGCGGGGCCAGGTCCTGCCAAAGGAATCCGCCGTCCGTCACCCGAAACGCCATGAGCACGCCGCATTCTTCCCGAAAGGCGGGGTTCAGCTGCCTGGCGTTGTCGGTACCCACGTAGACCGCATCGCCCGCGACCACCGGACGGCCGAACGTCTCGCTTCCCAGCTCGACGCTCCAGACGATGTTTCGCCCGGTCGTCGTATCCCAGTCGAGCGGAGGATTGCCCGTCTGCGCCACTGTCGTCTCGGGTTGTGGCACGACGGAAGGCGCGGGCACGACGGGTGAGATGACAGGCTCTCCAGACTCGACGCCAGCGATTCGATGGAGCGCCCACTCCGCTTCGGAACGCAGCGTGGGATCGCTTGCGGCGGCTCGGAGCGCCTCAAGGGCCGGCTGTGCCTTCGGCCCGAGGCGGCCCAGCGCACCAGCCGCGCAGATGCGCACATAGAGGAATTCATCCTTCAGAGCTTCGATCAGCTGCGGCACAGCGGACTGCGCGGCCGGGCCGATGCTTGCGAGGGCTTCACCCGCCGCCCATCGGACCCCGGGAATCGGATCGCCCAAGGCTCTCGCGAGATCCCTGGTCGAAGCACCCGCCTTCGGACCGATGGAGGCCAAAGCCTCCGCCGCGTAAATGCGGACGTAAGCGTCCTCGTGCGAGAGAGTCTTGACCAGGGCCGGTACCGAAGGACTGGCCCTTGGGCCCAAAGCCCCCAGGGCACGCGCGGCATCGCCCGCGACCTCCGAATCCTCGTCTGTCAGTGACCGTCGGAGCGCCGGTTGAATCCTTTCCGTATCGGGCGCCAGGTCGATCAAGCAATCAACGGCGCTGCGCCGGATGGAGACCCGCTCGTCACGAAGCAGGTCCACCAGCAGCGGAATGGCCGGCGGCCCGATCCGCCGGATGATTTCGAAACTTCGCAGATCCAGGTCCTCGTTGCCACGGCTGAGGAATCGTCTCAGCAAGGGCAGCGAACGCCCCGCCTCCTGGACCAGGGCGGCTTCGGCGGTTGCCCGGACCTTCGGGTCCTTGGACATCAGGCGATTCGCCCAGTCAAGCGCCCGGGAGGAGTCGCTCGATGGATCCGAACCCCTGGCTTGAGCGAGCACTGGCAGCGGCAGAAGGCAAAGCAGCGTGCCGATGAACAGGTGTCGCATGCGAATCCATCCCCGGCAGCACGACCAGGACCAGTCGTCGGCGGTGCCGGTGATGTCTAGGGTAGTGCGAACCCGGGCCTTGCAGGACGGCGCAGGCCTCGTCTGAAGACTCGTTGGGCCCTTGGGGGAATACTACATTTGGGCACGGAAAGTGTCCCTTCTCTCCCACTGTCTCAGCCTTCTGTGAACCCCGCCACCCTCGGTTGGACGCCCTCCGCTTATGATGAAGCCGCCTGCCGTCCGGGGAGGTTATATGGCCTGGCTCTCTCTCGTTGCCACAGTCGGTCTTGTCCTGGCTGCGGATGGCGCTGGGCCCGAGAGGGAGACCCTTCCTTTTTTTGTCCACATAGCGAATTCAAGGGACAACTCGGCGCTCAGCATGGAGTGCGAGGGCGATCCACTCAAGACGATCGAGTGCAGCTTCACCCAGGTCACCGTCACGGTGTACGGCGCACAGCAAGTAGAGGATGCACGCGCTCAGATGAAGCAGGCACCGCTGACCGCGGCGCAGCGCAACGAGACGCGTCAGTCCCTGTGCTCGCCGCAAACGCCGCCGCCGTCCATCAACGGACCGCTAGAACGAGTGGCGCTGAAGGCGCGTGTCCTCGCTCAGTTCAAGCGGGTCTGCTCCTGTCCGGACGACGCGTGCTTCGACCGCGAGATCGTCGACACCCTGGCTGCTCAAGAGCGAAAGTGCAAGGTCTGGACGCATACCTTCAAGGCGACCCTGAAGCGTGTCATCGGCCAACACAAGTGGGTCGGCACATCGGAGCCATCCGGTCCCTGCCAGGCGGTAAACGCCACTGTCTTGGAGAGCGACGAGGACGGACTGTTCTGGACGTTCACGCAGACTCGACTCACAGCGGACACAACCAGCAGGCAATGCAAGGGACCCTCGGTCAGCGAGCCGGCGACGTACTCGTCCAAGATCAACGGCGCAGCCCTTCTAGGCTGCGAGGTCGTGGAGTTCGGGCGCTAAGCGCAGCCTTGAAATGCCCACCGGCTCCTCCGCGGCGTCCAAGGCGGGTTTCCCAGCCTGATTCCTGCATGGTCATTGCCACCACGTCCTCGAGCTCGGACGGTTGGCGGCCCCTTTCGTCACTTCGATGGTCAGTGGCTGCCGCTCGTTCCGGACGACGTACTGAACCGTGACATAGCCCGGGCAGGCGACGATGAAGGCGAATCCGACAGGCTCGACAGCTGCGTACTCGTCGGGCACCAGGCCCGCCACCTTCGAATAGACCGACGCCGCGACCGCGACGAGCAGGGCGACCGTCAGCACCGGGGTGGAGAGCTTGAGGCTGTGTCGCGTCCAACGCCTCGGGTTGCCGCCCGAGGTGAGGCCTCCTCAATGGCGTCCAGGCTCGAGCAGGACGACCGTGCGTCCCAGCCTCCTGGCCTCACCGCGGCCATCACGCCCGCCGCATTCCCGCCGTAGACGGCAACCTCGAATCGCTCGGATGCTGCAGACGCGGTCGAGAGGACCGCCAGCAGCGACAGGAGCCGGATCGGGAGGCCGAGCCGTCCACGGCCGGTGCCAATCACTGGCGCCCCTCCCACCGCCCAGGCTGGTCAATCCGGCCTGTCGGTTATGCGAGCAAACTCGCTCTCCAGAACGAAGACTCCGGCTCGAGCGGAAGCTCCCTCCAACTCCCACTCGAGCCGGCTGCCCGCCCCTACGCAAGCTGGCGCTATTGGCGGATGCAATCCGGATGCCCCGGCGCACCCATTGCTGATCCAGCGCTTACGCTAGTCCGTGGTCTCGCTGTCAGTCTTTCGCGTCCGATTCAGCGCCAATGCGTCCGACACAGCCCAGCTGAGACGACAATGCGGTCTGCAGTGCGGTCTGCAGGCACGCTGTGGCTCGGAGTCGCAGCAGTGGCGATGTTCGTTCAGGCGCCGTTCCGCCATCGCTCCTATGCACATCGATCCGTGCTGGGGCTGTGGTCGCCCTCAGACGCCAACAAATTCTCACGCGCAGCCTGTCACCAGAGACAGCACCCTTTTGTTGTTGCTGGTAGCGTGAGATCCTGCGGGTCAAGGAGGCCACCATGGCCGCTCTGTGCATACCTCACAAGGGCCAAAGAATAGCGACGGTAGCAAGCCTCGTTTTGGGTCCGTTCCTGATGAGCATCGGCGACCTTCTTCATCCGGAAGAGCGGATGGCGCCGGCGGAGCAAATCGCCATAGTCGTCGAACAGGCATCGCGCTGGTACACCGCGCATCTGCTGCTCTTCCTCGGGATTCTGCTCTTCATTCCGGGATTTCTGGGGCTCACCGCTCTCACCGCGGCGTTGAAACCTGGCGCCGGATACGCCGCACGCGTCCTCATCTTCATTGGCACCGCCGGATTCGCGTCGGTCACGACGGGCGAAATGCTGGCGGGCCGGCTCGTACTCGATGGCGCCGGGGACGCCGCCGCGATCGCTCTCTGGACCACCCTCTTCATGGGCCCCGTTGGCGCCGCCGTGCTTCCAGCCGTCCTCGCGTTTTTTGTGGGCACCATCGTGTTCGCAATTCCGCTCTTGCGCGGCTCACGAAGGCTACGATGGCCGGTCGCAGTGATAGTGATCGGCGTGCTCTTTGTGCTGGGGGAGATCGTCACCGCGCGCGTGCTTCTCAGCCGCATCGGCAATGTGCTCGTCTTCTGCGGCGGCGCGACAGCTGCGTGGCTGATTGCGCGCGCTCGAGCGGACCAAGGAGCGCTAATCTAAGGCTCTGTGCCGCCGCCTTAGTGGCTGGGTACGGATGGGTATTGTTGCCGGATGGCTGGTACGCCCGATAGGGCTCGAACCTACTGCGGCCCCCCGCCGGGGACTATCCGGCGCGAGTCATAGCCCACCGCGACGGCGCTTTAATCCCTCTCGAGGACGCACGAATCCTGTGGCAGAGATGAGCCCAGCCAGGCCGCGGGTCCTGACCATCAATGGTGGCTCGTCGAGCATCCGGTTCGCGGTGTACGAGCTCGGCGAAACGCTGGAGCGAAGGCTTGAGGGAAAGGTCGACCGCATCGGCCTGAGCGGGACGACTCTGACTTGTGATGACCCGGCCCGTCCCCCGCCCAACGAGCGCGCTCTTGCCGGACCCAAGTCGGCGACGACCGCCCTCACCGATTGGCTCGAAGACCAGAAGTGCCTCGAATCGGTCAGGGCGGTGGGACACCGGGTGGTGCAGGGCATGCAGCACACGCGCCTGAGCCGGTGACCGCGGAGCTGCTGGCCGACCTGCGTCGCATCAGCCCAGCCGATCCCGATCACCTGCCGCGCGAGATCGAGCTGATCGAGGCGATTCGCCAGCGTCATCCGACACTGCCCCAGGTGGCCTGCTTCGACACTGCGTTCCACCGCACCATGCCCCGCATCGCGCAGGCTCTTTCCCATTCCGCGGCGCTACCAAGAGAAAGGCGTGGAGCGCTACGGCTTCCACGGTCTGTCCTATGCCTATCTCATGGAAGAGCTCGCACGCCTCGGCGACCCGGCGGCAACGACGGGCCGCGCGATCCTCGCGCACCTCGGCAGCGGCGCGAGCCTGGCCGCCGTGCGCGACGGCAAGAGCATCGACACCAGCATGGGCTTCACGCCGACGGCAGGCCTGGTGATGAGCACCCGCTCCGGCGATCTGGACCCCGGCCTGGCGCCGTATCTGGCGCGAACCGAGCAGCTCACCCCGGAGGAGTTCTTCCAGATGGTGAACCACGAGTCCGGGCTGCTCGGCGTTTCCGGGACCAGCTCCGACCTGCGCGACCTGCTCGAACAGGAAGCCGCCGACCCGCGGGCGGCGGAGGCCGTGGCGCTGTTCTGCTACCAGGCGAAGAAGTGGATCGGCTCCTTCGCCGCCGCCCTCGGTGGGCTGGACACGCTCGTCTTCGCGGGAGGCATCGGCGAGAACGCGCCGCTCATCCGGGAGCGGATCTGCCGCGGGCTCGGCTTCCTCGGCATCGAGCTCGACCCGAAGCGCAACGCAGGAGAACGCACCGCTGATTTCGAAGGAGGCGGCCGGCGTCAAGGTGCGGGTGATCCATACCGACGAGGAGCTGATGATCGCGCGATCCGTCGTCCGCGTCCTCGATCTCGGCTCGAATCTGGAGACCTAGACCGTGAATGCCAAGACTCTCGCTCCCGACCTGCTCCAGAGGATGGACGCCTACTGGCGTGCCGCCAACTACCTCTCGGTCGGCCAGATCTATCTCTTCGACAATCCGCTGCTCAGGCGACCCCTGCCCTCGCCGACGTCAAGCGCATGCTGCTGGGGCACTGGGGCACGACCCCGGGCCAGAACTTCATCTATGTCCACTTGAACCGGGTCATCAAGAAGTACGACCTCGACATGATCTACGTCTGCGGCCCCGGCCACGGCGGCCCGGCCGTGGTGGGCAACACCTACCTCGAGGGCACCTACAGCGAGATCTATCCCGACATCAGCCAGGACGAGGCCGGGCTGCGGAAGCTCTTCCTCCAGTTCTCGTTCCCCGGGGGCATTCCGAGCCATGCCTCACCGGAGTGCCCGGGCTCCATCCACGAGGGCGGCGAGCTCGGCTACTCGCTCAGCCATGCGTTCGGGGCGGTGTTCGACAATCCCGATCTCGTCGTCGCCTGCGTCGTCGGCGACGGCGAGGCGGAGACCGGGCCGCTGGCCACGGCGTGGCACTCGAACAAGTTCCTCGATCCGACGACCGACGGCGCGGTGCTGCCGATCCTGCATCTCAACGGCTACAAGATCTCCAACCCGACCGTCCTCGCCCGCATCGAGCCGGAAGAGCTGGACCAGCTGCTGCGCGGCTACGGCTGGACGCCCAGTACGTCGAGGGACACGAGCCGGCGCTGATGCACGAGGCCATGGCCGCGACTCTGGATCGGGCGGTGGAGGAGATCAAGAGGATCCAGCACGAAGCCCGCGTCCTCGGCAATACCATGCGCCCGCGTTGGCCGATGATCGTCCTCAAGTCTCCGAAGGGATGGACGGGGCCGAAGTGGGTGGATGGCGTGCAGATCGAGGGCACGTTTCGCGCGCACCAGATGCCGCTGGCCGTGGATGCCGCGCATCCCGAACACCTCGAGCTGCTGGAAGACTGGCTCCGGAGCTACCGGCCCGAGGAGCTGTTCGACGAGTCGCGGCCGCCTGAGACCCGGACTGGCCGAGCTTGCGCCGAAGGGCGACCGTCGCATGGGCGCGAATCCCCACGCCAACGGCGGCATCCTGCTCCGCGATCTCGTCATGCCGGACTTTCGCAACCTACGCGGTGGACGTGCCGTCGCCGGGTTCGCGTTCACGCGGCCGACACCCACGAGCTCGGCGTGTTCCTGCGCGACGTGGCCCGGCTCAACCGGGAGCCACGCAATTTCAGGTGTTCGGCCCCGACGAAACGCTCTCCAACCGCTTGAATGCCGTGTTCGAGGCCACCGACCGCCAGTGGGACGCCCGAAAGCAGGACAACGACGAGTTCCTCGCCCCTGGAAGGCCGGGTCATGGAGATGCTGAGCGAGCATCAGTGCGAGGGATGGCTCGAGGGGTACCTGCTCACCGGCCGCCACGGACTGTCAACTGCTACGAGGCGTTCATCCACATCATCGACTCGATGTTCAACCAGCACGCCAAATGGCTGAAGGTCACGGCGGAGCTGCCCTGGCGGCGCAAGATCGCCTCGCTGAACTACCTGCTGGCCTCGCATGTCTGGCAGCAGATGCACAACGGCTTCACGCATCAGGACCCCGGCTTCATCGATCACGTGGTGAACAAGAAGGCCTCCGTCGTCCGCGTCTATCTGCCGCCGGACGCCAACTGCCTGCTCTCGGTCTGGGATCATTGCCTGCGCAGCCGCCACTACGTCAACGTCGTGATCGCCGGCAAGTACCAGGCGCCGCAATGGCTGACCATGGACGCCGCCGTCAAGCACTGCACCGAGGGCATCGGCATATGGCAGTGGGCCAGCAATGATCAGGGCGTGGCGCCCGATGCGGTCCTGGCCTGCTGCGGCGACGTGCCCACGCTGGAGACGCTCGCGGCGGTCTCGATCCTGCGCGAGCACCTGCCCGCCCTGAAGATCCGGGTCGTCAACGTCGTCGACCTCATGAAGCTGCAGCCGCAAACCGAACACCCCCACGGCCTCTCCGACCTCGAGTTCGACGATCTCTTCACCAAGGACAAGCCGGTCATCTTCGCCTTCCATGCTTACCCCTGGTTGATCCACCGGCTAACCTACCGCCGCACCAACCACGACAACATCCACGTGCGCGGCTACAAGGAAGAGGGCACCATCACGACACCCTTCGACATGACGGTGCTGAACGAGCTGGACCGCTTCCACCTGGTGATGGACACCATCGACCGCCTGCCGCAGACCGGCGACAAGGGCATCTACCTGAAGCAGCAGCTCAAGGACAAGCTGATCGAGCACAAGCAGTACATCGACAAGAACGGCGAGGACATGCCGGAGATCCGGAACTGGAAGTGGAACGACCCAAGGTGAGCGCCGAGGCCCCGAAGCACGCCGGGCCCGACCACCATGTCCACATGGCGGCGGACTTCAGTAAGCGGTTCTGGATCTCACTGGGCCTGACCCTGCCGATTCTCGTCCTCTCGCCCCTGCTCCAGAAGCTGGTGGGGCTGCGCGAAGCGGTCCGCTTTCCCGGCGCCACCTATGTCCTGTTCGGCCTTGTCGTCCGCCGTCTTCTGGTACGGAGGCTGGCCCTTCCTCAAAGGCTTGTTGAAGGAGATCGAGTCGCGCCGGCCGGGCATGATGACCCTGGTCGCCGTCGCCATCACGACCGCCTACCTGTACAGCAGCGCGGTCGTGTTCGGCCTGACGGGCAAGATGTTCTTCTGGGAGCTGGCGACCCTCGTCGACATCATGCTGCTCGGGCACTGGATCGAGATGCGGTCGGTGATGGGCGCTTCAAATGCGCTGGAGGCGCTGGCGAAACCTCATGCCCGTCGGACGCCCACAAGCTGATGCCCGACGGAAGTCGTCGAGGACGTGCCCCTCGAGCGAGCTGGCGGTGGATGACAAGGTGCTGATCAAGCCGGGCGAGGAGCTCCCGGCCGACGGCGTCATCGTCGCGGGCGCGAGCTCGGTCAACGAGGCGATGCTCACCGGCGAATCGACCCCGGTCGCGAAGAAGACGGGCGACAAGGTCATCGGCGGCGCCATCAACGGCGAGGGCTCGCTGACAGATCGAGGTCAAAGGCGCCGGCAAGGACTCCTTCCTGTCCCAGGTCATCGACTTGGTCAAGGAGGCCCAGGGAAGCAAATCGAAGACCCAGAACCTGGCCGACACCGCCGCGATGTGGCTCACCCTCATCGCCCTCGGCAGCGGCGCGCTCACCCTGGTGGTCTGGCTCGTGCTCATGCACCATCCGTTTCGATCCCTCGCCATCGAGCGGCGCCGTGACCTCATGGTGATGACCTGCCCGCACGCGCTTGGTCTCGCCGTCCCCGCTGGTCGTGGCCGTCTCCACGGCCCTGGCAGCCAGCAACGGCCTGCTCATCCGAGATCGAGGTGCGTTCGAGGGCGCCCGAAAGCTGGAGGCCGTGATCTTCGACAAGACCGGCACGCTGACCGAGGGCCGCTTCGCCGTGACCGATACCCTGGTGCTGGGCGAGGAGCTCGATGAAGACACGCTCCGGCAATACGCGGCCTCGGTGGACGCCAGTTCCGAACATCCAATCGCCAAGGCTCTCGCCGCTGCCTCGGACGACAGGCTGCCTGTCGATGGGTTTCGTGGCATCCCGGGCAAGGGCGCCGAAGGCAGGGTCGAGGGCAAGGCGGTCCAGGTGGTCAGCCCGGGCTTCTTGCGCGAACAGAAGATCGATCTCGCCGACCCACGCGTCGCGGCGCTGCAGGCCGAAGGCAAGACGGTCGTGTGCGTTCTCGTGGACGGGAAGCTGAAGGGAGCCATTGCCTTCGCCGACGTCGTTCGGGCCGAGGCGAAGCAGGCCATCGACGCCCTCAAGGCGCTGAAGATCCGGTGCATGATGCTCACCGGCGACAACAAGGCGACGGCCAAGTGGGTCGCGGACCAGGCCGGCCTGGATGAATACTTCGCCGAGGTCCTGCCCCAGGACAAGGCCGCCAAGGTCAAAGAGGTCCAATACCCGGGGCGTCCTGGTGGCGATGACCGGCGACGGAGTGAACGACGCTCCGGCGCTCGCACAGGCTGACGTAGGCATCGCCATCGGGGCCGGTTCCGACGTTGCGGTGGAAACCGCCGACGTGATCCTGGTGCGGAGCAATCCGCTGGACGTCGTGGCCATCGTGCTGCTCTCCCGGGCCACGTATCGGAAGATGATCCAAAACCTTCTCTGGGCCACGGGCTACAACGCATTCGCCATTCCGCTGGCTGCCGGGCGTCTCTACTCCTGGGGAGTGCTCCTCATCTCCTGCGTTGGGAGCGGCGTTGATGTCGGCGAGCACCGTGATCGTGGCCATCAACGCCCGATTGCTCAGAGTAGGGCGATAGCGCGATGACTGGTGCGGATGAGCTTGCAGAAGGCTGCTGGTGAGCGGACGGAAGGGCAACGGAAGGATCTCACGTGATGAATCATGGAGACGGTTGGATGGGTGGCTGGATGGGCGGAGGGATGTGGATCTGGACGATGATCGGCGTGCTCGTGTTGGTCCTGCTGCTTGTCGCGATAAGCAAGTTGACCAAGAAGTAGTCGTCGAAGGGGCTGAGAGTGCTCGGCCAGGGAGGCGACGATGCCCATTCAGGTCAATGAAGAAAGCGGCGGCGCGGTGCTCGCCATTCACGTCAGCGGGAAGCTGGTAGCGGCAGACTACGAGCACTTCGTGCCCGAGTTCGAGCGGCTCGTACGGCTGCACGGAAAGCTGCGGGTGCTGTTCGATATGACCGGTTTCCACGGCTGGACGGCCGGCGCGGTGTGGGAGGACACGAAGTTCGCGATGCACCACTTCGCGCGACATCGACCGCCTGGCGATGGTCGGCGAGAAGAAATGGCAGGAAGGGATGGCGACGTTCTGCAAGCCGTTTACGAGAGCGACGGTTCGATACTTCGATCACACCGCCGCCGCCGAGGCGCGGCAGTGGTTGGGCGCGGCGTAGAGGCCCCGACGCGAGACCGACGCGAATGAGCACCCCTTCCGAAGATCGACGACCGGCGCCGCCGGAAGCCGAGCGCGCGCCGGCGAATTCGGGCGTGGTCGTCTCGGTCCGCGGAAGCGTAGTAGACGTCCGCTTCGATGAGCACCTGCCGCCGATCTACTCGGTGCTCCGCGCCGGGGATGAACGGCGCATCGTCATCGAGGTGCTGGCGCAGACTGATGCGCGCCACGTGCGCGGGATCGCGTTGACGCCGACACAGGGCCTCGCTCGGGGCATGCCGGTGGAGGACACGGGCGGACCGCTCCAGGCGCCGGTCGGCAAAGGGGTCCTGTCGCGGATGTTCGACGTGTTCGGCAACACCATCGACCGTGAAGGGGCGTTGGCCGACGTCCAATGGCGTTCGGTGCACCGGGCTCCACCACCCGCTGGCGCGACGGTCGACCAAGTCCGAGATCTTCGAAACCGGCATCAAGGTCATCGACGTGCTCGTGCCCCTCGAGCGCGGCGGCAAGGCGGGGCTGTTCGGCGGGGCGGGCGTGGGCAAGACGGTCCTTCTCACCGAAATGATCCACAACATGATCGGGCACCAGGAGGGCGTGAGTCTCTTTTGCGGCATCGGCGAACGCTGTCGCGAGGGAGAGGAGCTCTACCGCGAGATGAAGGAAGCCGGGGTGCTGCCGAACATGGTGATGGTCTTCGGCCAGATGAACGAGCCGCCGGGCAGCCGGTTCCGTGTGGGGCACGCGGCGCTGACGATGGCCGAGTACTTCCGGGACGACGAGCACCGCGATGTCCTGCTGCTCATCGACAACATCTTCCGCTTCATCCAGGCCGGCATGGAGGTGTCCGGCTTGATGGGCCAGATGCCGTCGCGTCTCGGCTATCAGCCCACGATGGGCACCGAGCTGTCGGGCTTGGAGGAGCGCATCGCGAACACGGATACCGGCGCCATCACCTCGATCCAGGCGGTGTACGTGCCGGCGGACGATTTCACCGATCCCGCGGCCGTGCATACGTTCTCGCACCTCTCCGCCTCCATAGTGCTCTCGCGCAAGCGGGCCAGCGAAGGGCTCTTCCCGGCGATCGACCCGCTCCAATCCAGCTCCAAGATGGCCACGCCGGGCATCGTC
Organism: uncultured Acidobacteriota bacterium; assembly: GCA_963740655.1. GTDB lineage: Bacteria > Acidobacteriota > Vicinamibacteria > Fen-336 > Fen-336 > DATBSL01. The sequence continues at coordinate 249,451 of CAVUFF010000001.1, read as the reverse complement.
GGCCAGCGGCACTACGGCTTGGCGCAGGAGATCCGGCGAACGCTGGCGCAATACGCGGAGCTCAAGGACATCATCGCCATGCTGGGCCTCGAGCAGCTCTCTCCCGAGGACCGCAACGTGGTCGCTCGTGCCCGCCGGTTGGAGCGTTTTCTCACGCAGCCCTTCTTCACGACCGAGCAGTTCACCGGGCACAAAGGGAGGCTCGTCAGCCTCAAGGACGCGCTGGAAGGCTGTGAGCGCATCCTGCGCGATGAGTTCAAGGACTACCCGGAGAGCGCTCTCTACATGATCGGGCCTATCGGCGAGGCGAAGGGGAAGGCGATGCCCGAGCCGGCTCTGAAGCCCGAGGCCACACCTCAACCGAAGGTCGAGCATGCCGCAGACCCTGATGAATCTTAAGGTCCTCCTGCCCTTCGAGATCCTCGCCGAGAGAAGCGGCGTGTCGCGCATCGTCGCGGAGACGCGCGAGGGCTGCTTTGGACTCCTGCCACACCGGCTCGACTGCGTGGCGGCGCTCGTACCGGGAATCCTGATCTACGAAGTCGAGACGGAGGGCGAGGTCTACGTGGCCGTGGATCAAGGGGTGCTGGTGAAGATAGGTCGGGAGGTGCTCGTGTCCGTGCGTCGGGCATTGACCGGAACGGACCTCGGCCAATTGCGTGACTCCGTGGAGCGGGAGTTTCTGACCCTGGACGAGCGGGAGCAGAGCGTGCGCTCGGTCATGGCGAGGTTGGAAGCAGGGTTCCTCCGGCGCTTCGCGAGCTTTCAACATGAATGACGACTCGGCCAGGAAGGCCTCGCAAGGCGGGCCCACGTTCGCCCAGCAGGTCGGCGCGAGGGCGGCGCGAAAGATCAAGGCGCGGCGCAACTCCACGCAGGGCGTGTGGCTCGGCCTGGGCATGATGGGGCTCGTCGGCTGGTCGGTGGTCGTTCCGACGCTGCTCGGCGCCGCACTCGGCATCTGGTTGGACAAGCACCATCCGGGCAAGCATGCCTGGACGCTGGCGCTCCTGGTCGCCGGGCTCGCGATCGGCTGCCTGAATGCGTGGCACTGGGTGGCCAAGGAAGACCGCGCGATGCGGGACGAACAGGAGGGTAACGATGAATGAATCGCTCGCCATGGTCCTGGCATGCGTGGCCGGCCTCTTGCTCGGTGCAGTCTTCTTCGGCGGCCTCTGGTGGACGGTTCGCAAGGGCGTGTCGTCGAAGCAGCCGGTCGTCTGGTTCTTCGGCAGCCTGCTGCTACGGATGAGCATTGCGCTGGCTGGGCTCTATCTGGTAGGCCGCGGGCATGCGGAGAGGCTGCTGCTGTGTCTGCTCGGCATCCTCGTCGCCCGCTTCGTCGTGATGCGACTGACGCGCCCGTCGGTCGACGAGCACCACCCCCGAGCAAGGGAGGTCCCCCATGCATCTTAGTCCCGACGAGGTGATCTTCTGGCAGCACGGGTTCTTCAAGCTGAACAGCACGATCGTGTTCACGTGGGGGCTGATGCTCGTGCTGGCCCTCGGTTCGAGGCTGATCACCCGTAAGCTCTCCACGGATCTCCGACGCTCGCGCTGGCAGAACCTCCTGGAGATCGTCGTCACCGCAATCGAGGAGCAGATCGAAGAGGTCGGCCTCAGCCACCCGGAAAGGTATCTCGGCTTTCTCGGCACGCTCTTCCTGTTCGTCGCGGCCGCCAGCCTTTGCACCATCCTTCCCGGCTACGAGCCACCGACGGCCTCGCTCTCGACCACCGCGGCCCTCGCGCTGTCCGTGTTCGTGGCCGTGCCCCTGTTCGGTGTCGAGGAGCAGGGCCTGGGCGGCTACCTGCGCTCCTACACGAAGCCAACGTTCATCATGCTGCCGTTCAACATCATCAGTGAGCTATCGCGCACCCTGGCCCTGGCCGTGCGCCTGTTCGGCAACATGATGAGCGGGGCGATGATCATCGCCATTCTGCTGACCATAACGCCCTTCTTCTTTCCGATCGTCATGACGGCGCTCGGCCTGCTCACCGGCATGGTGCAGGCCTACATCTTCAGCATCCTGGCCGCGGTGTACATCGCGGCCGCCACGCGCACTCGCAAACCGAAGGCGGCGCCAGCGCCCGCGCGCTGAACGAGCACCAAGCGAACGAAGGACAGAACATGGATAACATGACAGTCATCGCAGTGGCCTCAGTCGTCACGGCAGGCCTCGCGACCAGCGTCGGCTGCATGGCGCCGGCGCTGGCCGAGGGGCGGTCGGTCGCGACCGCGCTGACTTCGCTGGCGCAGCAGCCCGACGCCTCCGCCACGATCACGCGAACCCTTTTTGTCGGCCTGGCGATGATCGAGTCCACCGCCATCTACTGCTTCGTGGTCTCGATGATCCTCATCTTCGCGAATCCGTTCTGGAACCACGTGATCGCCCAGGTGGCGGCCAAGTAGCATGCTCATCGACTGGTTCACCGTCGGCGCGCAGGCGCTGAACTTCCTCATCCTGGTATGGCTGATGAAGCGCTTTCTCTACCAGCCCATCCTCCGCGCCATCGACGCGCGAGAGAAGCGGGTCGCGGCCGAGCTCGCGGACGCCGACGCGAAAAGGGCCGAAGCCCAGAGGGAGCGCGAGGAGTTCCAGCACAAGAACGAGGAGTTCGACAAGGAGCGCGCCGCACTCTTGAGCAAGGCCACGGACGAGGCGAAAGCCGAGCGTCAGCGCCTCCTCGACGAGGCGCGGAAGGCGGCCGATGCCTTGAGTGCCAAGCGCATGGAAACGCTGAGAAACGACGCCCGGAGACTGAATCAGGCCATCAGTCGCCGGACCCAGGCGGAGGTGTTCGCCATCGCGCGAAAGGCGCTCGCCGATCTCGCCACGACGAGCCTGGAAGAGCGCCTGGGCGAGGTGTTCACACGCCACTTGCGAGAGATGGACGGCCCCGTGAAGGCGAGTCTCGGCCAAGCGCTCAAGGCTGCGCGCGAGCCGGCGCTCGTGCGCAGCGCGTTCGAGCTGCCTGCGGAGCCACGTGCGGCGATACAGAACGCGCTCAACGAAACCTTCTCGGCTGAGATCCGCGTTCGGTTCGAGACCGCTCCGGACCTGGTCAGCGGGATCGAGCTGACCACGAACGGCCAAAGGGTGGGGTGGAGCATCGCGGATTACCTCGCGTCGCTGGAAAGAGGCGTCGGCGAGCTCCTGGAAGAGAAGGACAAACCCGAAGCCAAAGCCGACCCGAAGCCGGAGCCCACAACCGAGCCGAAGCCCCAGCGCAAGGCTGAACCGAAACCTGACGAATCCAAGGCCGAGCCAAAGAGCCAATGAGCGCTGCGCCTGAAGGCCTGCAGAGCGTCTTCGACCGCGCGTTCGCTCGAATCAGCCAGGTGCGAGAGGCTTTCACGCCGCACCTGGGGCTGCACGAGGTCGGGACCGTCGCGAGCGTTTCGACGGGCATTGCCAGGGTCTCCGGCCTCCCCAGCGTGGGCTTCGAGGAGCTGGTCACGTTTCCGGGCGGGGTGTTCGGCATCGCGTTCAACCTGGACGAGGACGAGATCGGAGTCGTTCTGCTCGGCGAGTACTCGCAACTGCACGCGGGCGATGTAGTCGAGCGCACGGGCCGGGTCATGGACGTTGCCGTCGGCGACGGATTGCTGGGACGCGTGATCGACCCGCTCGGTCGGCCGCTCGATGGCGGCGGGCCGGTAGCCGCCAGCGAGCGCTTGCCCATCGAGCGCCCCGCCGCGCACATCATGGATCGCGCGCCCGTCACCGTGCCGCTACAAACCGGCCTCACGGTCATCGATGCGCTCATTCCCATCGGCCACGGCCAGCGCGAGTTGATCTTGGGTGATCGCCGGACAGGCAAGACGGCCATTGCGATCGACACCATCCTCAACCAGCGGGGCCGGAACGTCGTGTCCGTCTACTGCGCCATCGGCCAGCGCGCCTCCGCGGTGGCGAAGGCCGTTGCCAACCTGCGCGAGAAGGGCGCGATGGAAAGCGCCGTCGTGGTCGTGACCGAGGGCAACGACCCCCCCGGCCTGGCCTACATCGCTCCCTACGCCGCGACCAGTATCGCGGAGCATTTCATGGAAACGGGTCGCGACGTGCTGATCGTCTACGACGACCTCACGCAGCACGCGCGCGCCTATCGCGAGCTGTCCCTGCTGCTCCGGCGGCCACCCGGTCGTGAGGCCTTCCCCGGCGACATCTTCTACATCCATTCGCGGCTGCTCGAGCGCGCCACCCACTTGTGCACGGAGCTCGGCGGCGGCTCGCTCACCGCCCTGCCCATCATCGAAACGGAGGCCCAGAACATCTCCGCGTACATTCCGACCAACCTGATCTCCATCACCGACGGGCAGATCTACCTCTCCCCGTCGCTGTTCGAGCTGGGGGTGCTGCCCGCGGTCGACGTCGGCAAGTCCGTCTCGCGCGTGGGCGGCAAGGCCCAACGGGCGGCCTACCGCGCGGTGGCGGGCGACCTCAAACTCGCCTACGCGCAGTTCGAGGAGCTCGAGACCTTTTCCCGGTTCGGCGCCCGCCTGGATGAGCCTACGCGGAAGATCATCGAGCATGGGCGGCGCATCCGCGCGTGCCTCAAGCAGCCGGAGTTCGCCCCAGTGTCCGTGCCCGCGCAAATTGCCGTCCTGCTGGCGTTGAGCGCCGCGCTCTTCGACCCGGTGCCGATCGAACAGATGGCGGACGCCGAGCGAGCCGTGCATGAGGCGGCGGCGAACATCCCGGAAGAGGTGCGCGCGCGCTTCGAAACCGCCGACCAGTTGAGCGACGAGGACCGCAAGACGATCATCGAGATCGCCCGCCAGGCACTCGCCCGCTTTCAACCCACGACGGAAGAGAAACCGGACGGGCCGAAGGCCGACGGCGGGTCCAGACCGGATGCCCCAACGGTTGCCAAGCCGAAGCCCAAGCCCAAGCCTGGGACCGAACCGAAGCCCAAGGCGAAGTCATGAGCGACAGCACGACGGGCCTACGCCGAAAGATCAACAGTGCCGGAGATCTGCAATCCGTCGTTCGCACGATGAAAGCCCTGGCCGCATCGAGCATCGGCCAGTACGAGAGATCGGTGCGCGCGCTGGCCGACTACTATCGGACCGTGGAGCTGGGGTTGGGCGCGTGCTTTCGGGAAGGCGAGGCAGCCTCGCTGGCAGAGCGGAAAAGACAAACCGTTGCGGGTGCGATCGTCGCCGTCGTGTTCGGATCCGACCAAGGACTGGTGGGCCAGTTCAACGAGGTGGTGGCCGATCATGCGGTCAAGACGCTGGCTGCCCTGCCCGGCAAACCGGAAGTCTGGGCCGTCGGTGAGCGCGTTCATGCGCGTCTGGCCGACGAGGGTCTGGCACTGATGGGACTCTTCACGGTGCCGAGCTCCGTGAAGGGAATCACCCCGCTCGTCGGGCAGATTCTCGTGGAGAGCGAGACGCGCCATGGCCAGGGTGAAGGCACCGAGCTCCAGCTCTTCTACAATCGCCCCGCATCCCGGGCGGGTTACGCGCCCGTCAGTCAGCGACTGCTACCGTTGGATGGAGCCTGGCTGCGCGAGCTCGCCGACCGTCCGTGGCCAACGCGGAGCCTGCCCGAGGTCATGGGTGGCGGCACTCCGACCTTGCGCGCCCTCATCCGCGAATACCTCTTCGTCTCGCTGTTCCGGGCGTGCGCGGAGTCTCTCGCGAGCGAGAACGCGAGCCGCCTGGCGGCGATGGAACGCGCCGACAAGAACATCGACGAACTGCTCGAGACGCTCCACGGCACCTTCCACCGTCTCCGTCAGAGTGGCATCGACGAGGAACTGTTCGACATCGTCTCCGGATTCGACGCGCTGGCCGCGCCATGGTAGCCGCCTCAGGGCCGGAAGGCCGGGCCATCACGAGCTGATCGGTGTTGATGAGCGTGCAGCTTGCGGCTCGCTTCCCGGGTCCACGACGCTCGGCGCCTTTCTCGGGCGCTTGCACGTCAGGGCTGAATCGACCCCTCGTGAATCCAGCGGTCGACGTCGTAGACGGGGCCCGCCAAGCAGATCTGGACTAGAAAGAAACTCGTCGTCCTACGCAGCCTCCTTGACAGCGACTTCGAGGCCGAGGGCCTTCAGACGACGAAGTTGTTGATCGTTGGTACGCCCGATAGGGCTCGAACCTATAACCTTCGGCTCCGGAGTTGGCGCGCTACGTCGGCGAGATGCGGGCAGGTCGGGTCCGAGAGCTTCCCGATTGGACCTTGGCCGGATCACCGGCGCACCCGGCGTCGTGAACCGGGCGGCGGCTCCGCGCTCGGTCGAAAGGGATTCTCTACGCGGACCCCGCCGTATTCCTGTCCGGCGTTCAGGTCCTCGGAGAACAGCACGTCGCATCCCGCCAGCTGCGCCGCCGACAGGACGAGGGCGTCGTAGTAGCCCACCCCATGGCGCCCGGCGAGCTCGAGGGCCAAGTCGACGTGGGGCACGGTAATGGCACGCACGTCGTGGCGTTTCCAGAGCTGGACCCAGGCCACGGCTTCCTCGTGGGTAAGCGGCTCGGACCGGCGCCGGCTGGTCACCGCACGGTAGAACTCCCCGAGCACCTGCGTCGAGAGGCAGACCTCCTCGCGGCGGGCCAAGGCGACAGCGGCGGCCGACTTCTCGGGGTCGGGGCCGCCGGTTTCGATGGCGTAGACGAGGATGTTCGTGTCGAGGAAGACTCTATCGCTCATTCATCTCATTGCGCGTGGGCCTGCGCCCCACGCGGAAGCGAGCGGTCCGGCGCAAGAGCGACTCCATGAGTCGGTCGCGCTCGTGGATCTGCCGTTGCCGAGCGTCGTCGTCACCCGTGTGGCCGCCGGCAATGCGCTGGCGGAGAGCCTCCTCGATGAAGCGTGTGAGGGTGATCCCGAGTCGTGCGGCCTCCGCTTTGGCTTCCCGGAAGGTGACGTCATCGATCCGCAAGGTCGTCTGCATGGCTAGATACTACAGACATATGTCTAATCTGTCAAATGAAAGCCCTGTCACATGCCGCTTCAGCGCGAAACTGTGGAGTGGTGGGCCTCGGCCTGGTGATGCTCAGGGTCCGGACGATGCTCCGGAGGGCGCGAAGCGGGCGCGGCAGCCAGTCGGACTGACTCTACCGGAAGCCGGCAAGGAGGAATTCTCGGTCGGCGTGGTGAGTCGGTTCGCTGACAGCAGGTGACCCGGGCTCCTCGAGCTGGCTGGACCGAGCGGGCCGATCACGGCTTGTCTCCTGAACACGTTCACGCTCCCATGTCCAGCACCACGCGCCCTTCGATCGCGCCCTTGCGCATGCGCGCGAACACGTCGTTGATGTTCTCCAGCCGGTCGGTGGAGACGGTCGCGCGCACCTTGCCCTGCGCGGCGAAGTCCAGCGACTCCTGGAGGTCGAGGCGGGTGCCCACGATCGAGCCGCGCACGGTGATCCCGTTGAGCACCATGCCGAAGATGTCGAGCGGGAACTGTCCCGGCGGAAGGCCGTTGAGCGAGACCGTGCCGCCGCGGCGGACCATGGCGGTCGCCTGCTCGAACGCCTTCGGCGAAACGGCCGTGACCAGCGCTCCGTGCGCTCCGCCGATCTGCTTCTTGAGGTAGGCGACGGGATCAGTGGTCTTCGCGTTGACGGTCACGGTCGCGCCCAGGCGCCGCGCCAGCTCGAGCTTGGCGTCGTCCACGTCCACGGCGGCGACGTTCAAGCCCATCGCCTTGGCGTACTGGACGGCCATGTGGCCCAGGCCGCCGATCCCGGAGATCACCACCCAGTTGCCCGGCCGGGTGTCGGTGACCTTCAGCCCCTTGTACACGGTGACACCCGCGCACAGCACCGGTGCGATCTCGACGAAGCCCACCCCGTCCGGCAAGCGGCCGACGTACTCGGCGTCGGCCAGCGCGTACTCGGCGAAGCCGCCGTTCACCGAGTAGCCGGTGTTCTGCTGCTGCTCGCAGAGCGTCTCCCAGCCGGCCAGGCAGTGCTCGCAGTGCCCGCACGCCGTGTGCAGCCAGGGAATTCCGATGCGGTCCCCCTCCTTGACGTGGCTGACACCCGAGCCGACCGCTGCCACCTGGCCGACGCCCTCGTGGCCGGGAATGAAGGGCGGCTTCGGCTTGACCGGCCAGTCGCCTTCGGCGGCGTGGAGGTCGGTGTGGCAGACGCCGCAGGCCCGGATCCTCACCAGCACCTGGCCGGCGCCGGGCCGCGGCACCTCGACTTCCTCGATCGCGAGCGGCTTGCCGAACTCGCGCACGACCGCCGCCTTCATCGTCCGGTCGCTCATGACCTGCCTCGCTCGATGGGTTGCGTGAGCCAGAGCTGCCGGCGCGCGGAGGGGCTCGCCACCCCGAGCAGCCCCTGCTGCTCCATCTCCGTGCCGAGCGTCTTGCTCAGCTCGCGCACGAAGGAGCCCACGCGGGTCGGGTTTATCGTCTGTGACTGGCTGGCCCACACCAGCTTGCTCTGCTGCAGGCTGTAGACGAGCGTCTCGACGACCAGGATCGTGTCCGTCCGCAGGTAGCCGTCGCCCCCCCAGCCCCCGCCCCAGAAGACGGGCCCCCAGAACGAGGAGTAGCCCGGGCTCGCCCAGAGAGACCCGCTGAACGCCTTCTCCTTCGCGACCGGCCGCAGCACGACGACGGCCTCGATCCCCTCCTTCTCGAAGATCGCCCGGGCCCTGTCCTTGTCGCGGATCTGAGCCTGCGGCAGCAGCCGGTAGGCGGGAACGCCAATCGCGCCGTGCTCGGCGATCTCGCGGGCCGCCTCGTCCTCCGCCGCGTAGCGGAGCGACTCCTCGTCGATCACGACCAGGGCCACCACCTTCTTCCCCTTGAGGTTCAGCGGCGCGGCGGCGGGGTTCTTCCACGTGGACTGGAGAGATGTGGTCGCGCACGCGGCGAGCGTCACTGCGGCGGTCGCGGCCAGGACGGCTCTAGTCAGGGCTCTTCGAAACATGTCTGCTCCTTCAGCTCAATCAATCGATAGATTTCGATTCCCGATACCAGGACCGGATCAGCTCAGGCTACCGTCCCGGAAGCCACCTCGGCGCGGTCGACCGCGGCTTCGGCGGCTTCCTCCTTTTCCCAGCGGATCAGCTTCAGATCCAGGACGAAGATCGAATACATGACCGGCACGAGCAGCAGCGTGATGAAGGTGGCGAGCGTCAGCCCGCCGATCTGCGCGTAGCAGAGCGGCTCCCAGAGCGGCCCGCCGTGCATGGCGAGCGGCACCAGCCCGAGCACGGTGGCGCCGACCGTGATCATCACCGGCCGCAGCCGCACGATCCCGGCGTCGAGCAGCGCCTCGCGCAGCGGCAATCCCTCGTGGTGCGCCTCCTCGATGAAGTCGAAGAGCACGATCACGTGGCTGACGATCACGCCCACGAGGCTGGCGACGCCCAGGAACCCCATGAACCCGAACGGCTGGCCCATGATGGCGAGGCCCGCCATCGCTCCCGCCATGCCGTACGGGATCGCCGCGAAGACGAGCAGCGGCTTGACCGCGTTCTTGAACTGGAGGACGAGAGCCATGTAGATGAGCGCCACCGAGACCGCCATCACGACGCTGAGCTGCTTGAAGCCCTTCACCTGCTCTTCGTACTCGCCGCCGATCTCGAGGAAGTACCCCGGGGGCAGGTTCTTCTGGAACTCCTCGATCTTCGGCATCAGTCGGCGTGAGCACCTGGGACGGCAGCAGCCCCGGGATCGGGAACGCCGACACCGTGACGGTGCGGAACTGGTTCCGCCGCTTGATCTTCGGAATCGTCATCTCCGTGGTGACCTTCGAGACCTGGGTCAGCGGCACCCGCTTGTTGGTGGTCATCGAGTAGACGTAGCTGTTCTGGATGTCGGAGATGCCGGCGCGATCCTCCATGCGCTGGCGGACCGCGATCGGGATCTGCTTGTCCGCCTCCCGGTAGGTCGAGACCGGCAGCCCGTTCACCGAGGCGGCGGACGAGAGCGCGACGTCGAGGTTCGTGACGCCGGAGAGGCTCGCGCGGTCGGGGTCCACCTTCAGCCGCACGCGTCATCGTGGGCTCGCCCCAGTCGTCCCGCACCCGGCTCGCCCCGGGCTGCGCGCGGAAGATCGCCTGCAGCTCGCTGGAGAGACGGTGCAGGACCTCCGTATCGGCGCCCGAGATGCGGATGGAGATCGGGATCCCGACCGGCTTGCCCGTCTCGAGCTGCCGGATGTCGATCCGCGCCCCGGGCACCTCGCGGCTGAGCGCGGTCTGCAGCGGCCCGACCAGCTCGTTCGTGAAGTGCTTGTCGCTCACCTCGACGAGGATCTGGGCATAGTTGAGCTGACGCCGCTCGGGATCGACCGAGAACCAGAACCGGGGCCCGCCGCCTCCCACGAAGGTGGTGAGCGTCTTGAGGACGTCCTTGGCGTGGTGCTCCTCGCCGAAGCGTTCCGCCTCCTCGCGGATCACGGCCTCGGCCTTGTGCGCGACCGCGTTCGTCGCCGCGAGCGGCGCGTCGGAAGGCGCCCAGACGTCCACGTACGAGAGATACGACAGGTCCTTGGGGAAGAACTGCGGGTGCAGCCGCGACATGAAGAGCCAGCCCACGACGAGGATGCTCAGCGAGCCCGCGAACACCGCCCAGCGGTGCCGGAGCGCGAAGTCGCCGACGCGGTAGTAGAACCCGGCGAAGCCGTGCTTTCGCCGCTCGGCCATGGGCTCCTCGACCTGCTTCGGCGGCTTGATCAGGTAGTAGGCGACGAGCGGGATGAAGGTGAACGAGACGATCACCGAGGCGACCAGCGTCACGCTCATCACGACCGGCAGGCTGTAGAGGAAGAAGTACGTGTCGCCGGTCAGCAGCAGGAACGGCAGGTAGGCGACGATGTTGGTGATGGTGGCGAAGATGATCGCCTTCGCGAGCTTGCTCGGGCCGATCCAGGCCGCGAGGCTGCGTGGCGATCCCTGGCCCAGCTCGCGCTTGATGGCGTCGCCCGCCACCACCGGCATGTCCACGAGCAGCCCGAGCGCGATGATCAGGGTCGCGATCGAGACCTGCTGGATGTCGATGCCCATGATCTTGACGAGTCCCGAAGGCCAGGGCCAGCGTCAGCGGGATCGAGGCCGCCATCAGCATCGCCGCGCGCCAGTCCCAGAAGCCGACGAGCGCGACGATCACGACGAGAGCGATCGCCTCCCACAGGCTTCCCATCAGCAGGGTCACCAGCTCGTTCACCTGCCGCGGCTGGTCCGAGGTGCGCTCGACGATGAGGTCGGGCGGGAGCTGGGGCCGCACGCCGGCGATCGCCGCGTCCACGGCCTTGCCGAATTCGCCGATCTGCTCCCCCGAGCGCATCTGCACGGCCAGGGTGATCGCGCGGTTGCGGCTGCCACGTCCCCGACGCGTCGCGGTAAGTGAGGTAGTTCAGGTACTGCGTGGGGCTCTGGTATCCGCGCCAGGTGGACACCAGGTCCCGCAGGTACACCGGCACGCCCGTCGAAGACCTGCCGACCAGCACGTCTCCGATCTCCCGGGTGCTCTGGAACTCGGCGGTGGCGTCGATGCGGACGTTCTTGGTCTGGGTCTCGAGGACCCCGGCGGGAGCGGTCACGTTGCGGGCGTTCAGCAGCTCCTTGATCCTCGCGACCGGGAAGTCGAAGGAGGCGAGCCGCTCGTGCGAGTAGTCGAGGTAGATCTGCTCGGGCAGGACGCCCGCGCGCTGCACCTTCGCGACCAGCGGGACGCGCTGCAGCGTCCGCTGGATCAGGTCGGTGAAGTCGTCGAGCTGCCGGTACGAGTAGCGGTTGCTGGCCACCTCCGCGAGCCGCTCACCCGTGGACTGCGGGTCGCGGATGATGATCGGGCCCCACGAGTCGGGGTGCACGTCGGAGAGCTGTATGCGCCGGTCCATGAACTGCTGGCCATAGGCCCGGACCTCCGCGTCGCTTCGGCTGGTCGCGAAGTCGACCCCCGAGCAGCTGCCCACCGACAGCGGCCGGACGTCTCGTGCGATGCCGTCTCGCTGCGCCTGGTCGGCGAACAGCTTGAACGGCCGCTCGACCATGGCGGGAGAGACCGACGCGGGATAGCAGTGCAGGATCGCCACGCGCGGCGTCGTGTCTCCGCGGCGCGCTCTCTCGATCGCCTCGCGCACGCCGCGCGCGCCCAGCTCGATCTCCATCTTGGACACGGGCGGGCTCGCCACGGTCAGCATCAGCGCGGCCGTGTCGCCGAAGTCGCTGATCCAGGTGATGGGGCCGGCGCCGTCCGGAAGATCGTTCTCGATCTGCCTGAGCCGCTGGCCGATGTCCTGGAACTCCTGGTCCGTGTTCTCGATGCTGTCCAGCAGCCGGACCTGGACGACGGAGATGTTGTCCTGCGTGGTGGCCTCGACGCGCTCCACCTTGTGAGTTCCCGGTCGCCGCCTGCTCGATCTTGCGGGTGACGAGCTGCTCGACCTTGTCGGAGGCGATCCCGGGCCAGGGGCAGATCGCGAGTCCCACCCGCACCGGGATGTCGGGGTCCTTGCGCTTCGGCATGTTCATGTAGCCGAAGACGCCCCACAGCAGGGTCGCGACGAGAGCGACCCAGCCGATCTGGCGGTTCTGGGTGAAGAACCGCGCGATGTTGCCGCTGCCTTCTGTCTCGTTCGTCGCTCACTTGACGATCTCCACGCGCTGGGCATCCTTGAGCAGGTTCGCGCCGCTCGTGATCACCTCGTCGCCGTCCGCGAGCCCGCGCACGACCGTGATCTCGGTGCCGATCACCGGGCCGATCTCGACCGGCCGCAGCTTCGCCGTCTCCTCGCCCTTCGCACCGGTGACGACGTAGACGCCGTAGGCTGTGCTCAGCCGCCTGCACGATCGCCGAGAGCGGAACCCGGACTGAGGCCTCCGGCTGCGTTCCCTTCACCGCGGCCAGCTCGAGCGAGCCGATCATCCCCGCCTTCAAGTGCGTGGTCGCGGTTCGGGATCGCGACCTCGACCTCGAAGTTCCCCGTCCGCGGATCGGCCGCGGTCGCCATGCGGCTGATCCGCGCCTCGGAACGTGCGGTCGCCGTACGCGTCGACGGCGACGTCGACGGGCTCTCCCAGCGTGACGGAGGGCAGCGCCGTATCCGGCACGCCGATCACGATCTTGACGAGGTCGGTCCGGGCCACGACGAACACGGGCGACCCCGAGCCCACGAACGCGCCGAGCTCGACCGTCTTCCCCACGATCTCGCCGTCGAAGGGAGCCACGACCGACGTGTCCCGCAGCGCGACCTCGGCCTCGCTCGTGAGCGCGCGCGCCGCCGTCACCTGGCTCTGCGTCGCGTCGTACTGGGCCTGCGCGCCGTCGAAGTCGGCCTTGGTGAGGCTCTGGCTCGCGAAGAGCCGCGTCGCGCGCTCGTAGTCGAGCTTCGCCTTCAACGCGACCGCCTCGGCGGCCGCGGCCTGCGAGGCCGCCTGGCGCACCTTGTCCTCGTACTCGGCGCTGCGGATGCGGACGAGCACAGTGCCGGCGCTCACCCGGTCGCCTTCCGCGAGGTCGCGCAGCCCGCCGCCCTCGCCGCGCGTCTGCTTGATCGCGATCACGTAGCCCGGGATCCGGAACGACACGGGCACGCGTGCGTCCGGCTCGACCACGGCCGAGAAGCGCTGCGCGCCGTTGGCGGCCGTCGGGTCCGAGCTGCATGCGCATGCGTCTGGACGGCCTGCGGGGCCTGCGCGATCGGCTTCTTCGAGCCGCAGCCCGCGAGCGCCAGCGCCAGCGCCAGCAACGTCGACGTTTTCCTCACGTTACTCATCTCCCATCGCCCGGCGCAGCTCCGCCATGGCGCTCCAATAAGAAGCCAGTGCCTGCTGGTACTGGAACTGCGTCTCGCTGCTCCGGGCCTGGGCCTGGAGCAGATCCTTCAGCAGCGCCGCCTCGTCCTTGTACCTGTTCGTCGTCACCCGCAGCTGCTCTTGCGCCGCCTCGTATCCCGTCCGCGCCGCCGGCACGAGCAGCGCGGCCTCGCTCCACCTGCGGTACTTCGCTCCCACCTCGATCGCGATCTGTGAGCGCGCCTGCTGCGCACCATGGCGGGCCTGCTCGACCGCCTCGGCCCTCTCGGCCACCGTGTTGCTGCGGCGCTTCCAGTCGAACGGCTCCCAGTTCACGAACACGCCCGCCACGGCGACGTTCCTCGGCAGCACCTCGTAGTTGAAGAAGCCCATGTAGCGAACGGACAGGCTCACGTCGGGGATGTAGTCGGCCTTGGCGATGCGGCGCTCGTAGTTGGCCTGCCGCTCCCTGAGCTCCGCCTGGCGCAGCTCCGGCCGGCTCTCCGAGGCTCGCTCGCGGGCATGTTCGAGCGTCAGCGTGTCCGCGGAGAGCTCCGGGATCGGCTCGACGCGGAAGCGCGTCCCGAGCTCGCGGCCCAGCAGGTCGTTCAGGACCTCCCCCTGCGTGGCGAGCCGGTTCTCGGCCGCCTGACAGCTCGTAGCGGCTCCTGAGCAGGCGCGCGTCCACCTCGAGCGCGTCCCCGCGCAGCACCGTCTGCTGCGCCTCGTACTGCGCCGTGACCCGCTGCGCCTCGGTGAGCGTCTTCACCGTCTCGCGCAGCGCGTCGACCGCCGCCTGCGTCGCCACCAGGTCGAAGTACGCGGTACGCACCTGGGCCGCGACCTTCTGGCGCTCCGCGCGAACGCCCTCGCGGGCGATCTCGCGCCCGAGCTCGGTCGCCTTGACGCCGAGGTTGAGCTTGTAGAGCTGCGACAGCGGCTGGTCGACCGAGGCCGTGACCATGGTCGTGAACTGCGCCTCGGTGCGAATCTTGGCGTCGGTCGACGGGATCGGCCCTGTCCCCGGGTAGGTGCCGAAGGAGCCCGCCGGGAACGTGAAGTCGAAGGGCTGCAGCAGCGAGCCGGACAGCGCGTCGACGTGGAACTGCGGCAGTCGCTTGCTGCGGACGACGTTCACCTGGTGCTCGGTCTTCTGCGCCTCGAGGGCTGAGATCTTCACCTGGCGGTTGTTGTCGAGCGCGAGGGACAGCGCCGCTTCGAGCGAGAGCAGCGGTTCTTCGGGCGGAGGCGGCGTCGCTGGCCCCTGCGCCAGCAGCGTCGCCGGACCTGCCGCGGACAGCAGCAGCAGCAAGAAGAGATGGCTGGCTCTCTTTCGACAGCGGAGCGACGCCGTCGTCGTGCGTCCAGCACGGTGCGGCTCGGTCGGCAAAGTCACACGGTTCATGCTCCCCCTTCGAGCACGACGCGTGCCAGCGGGCGCTTCGCGCAAGTTCCCGCAAAATCAGCGACAGCGGCGCTTCGAGCCCGGCTCGGCCCGTGGCCGTCGTCGCGGTTTCGCACCGACGGCCGACGCCGCGGCTTCGCCGGCGCCGCAATTCCAGCCGTTTGCTCGCCGGCATGTCTCTTGCTTTCGGACCAGAGCGAACTCGCATGGCTCCCGGCACAGCGACCTGGATCGCGTCAGTCAGGTGCTACTCACTCAATTCGGGAGAGCCCGGAGCCGTGCGCGTCATTGAGAAAGGGGCCGCATGCAAGGCGGGCGCAGCTACAGCTTCCGCGCTTCACTTCTGATCGCATGGGCGCCTGGGCGGACCGATGCTGCTGACACGATTGTCACGCCGCCGTCCGATCGCGGTGGCACCCGCCCCCTTCATGAGCGCCCTTTGACACGACGGAGGTACTGATGCCGGTAGTCGACCATGCCAGGTACTGCGAAATGCTCGATCGGGCGCGGAAGGGAAAGTTCGCCTATCCCGCCATCAACGTCACCTCGCTCACCACCGCCAACGCCGTCTTGAAGGGGCTGGCCGAGAGCCGGAGCGACGGGATCGTCCAGGTCTCGACCGGCGGGGCCGCGTTCGCGTCGGGGGCCGCGCTGAAGGACATGGTGCTCGGCGCCATCTCGATCGCCGAGCACGTCCACCGCGTCGCCGAGCGCTACCCGGTCTACGTGGCGCTGCACACGGACCATTGCCAGGCGGACAAGCTGGACAAGTTCGTGATCCCCCTCGTGGAGGAGACCGAGCGGCGAAGGGCCGCCGGGAAGCCGAACCTGTTCAGCAGCCATATGTTCGACGGCAGTGCTCTGCCGCTAAAGGAGAATCTCGACATCGCGGTGAAGCTGCTCGAGCGGTTCCGCCGGAGCGATCTCGTCCTCGAGATCGAGGCCGGGGTCGTGGGAGGGGAGGAGGACGGCATCAAGGCGAGCGCCGCGGCGAAGCTCTACACGACGCCTGAGGACACCCTGGAGGTGGCAAGGCGCCTGAGCGTGGTGCAGGGCGCCCGCTACCTTCTGGCCGCGACCTTCGGCAACGTGCACGGGGTGTACAAGCCGGGCCAGGTCAAGCTCAAGCCTTCCATCCTGAAGGACTGCCAGGATGCCGTGGTCGGCCAGCTCGGCGAAGCGGCGCGCTTCTACCTCGTCTTTCACGGCGGCTCGGGCTCGGAGCTCCAGGACATCCACGAAGCCCTGGACCACGGTGTCGTGAAGATGAACGTGGATACCGACATGCAGTACGCCTTCACCCGCGCCATCGCCGAACACTGCTTCCGGAACTATGACGGCGTCCTCAAGGTCGACGGAGAGGTCGGTCACAAGAAGGCCTACGATCCACGCACCTACCTGGCGCTCGCCGAGGCGGCCATGGCGGAGCGGGTCAAGCAGGCAGTGAAGGAGCTGAGGGCGACCGGAACGACCATGGCAAAGTGATGGTCAGGAGGTTCACGTGTGTGACCGCGATCTCGATTTCACCATAGCGCGGCTCGGTGAGTGCCGCGTTCGCTCGCCGATGTCCCACGCTCGCTTCACCCGCGACCAGGAGCGCGTCCTCCATCACACGGGGCTCGAGGACGTGAAGGCTTGGCTCGACCGCGGAAAAGAGCCTCCGGCGATGGAGTTGGCGGGCCCGCGGGAGATGCTGTTCTTCGACCCGTCGCGGCTTGCCTGCGGGATCGTGACCTGCGGCGGGATCTGCCCCGGGCTGAACGACGTCATACGCTCGATCGTCCTGAGCCTGCACCACCACTACGGCGTCGACAAGGTCTACGGGTTCCGCTTCGGCTACGAGGGCCTGGTACGCCGGTACGGGCACAAGCCGCTCGAACTGACGCCGGACGCGGTCATGCGGATCCATGAGCTCGGCGGATCGATCCTGGGGTCCTCCCGCGGGCCCCAGGACCCGGTGGAGATGGTCCAGACCCTGGAAGACCTGAAGATCGGCATCCTGTTCGCCATCGGCGGCGACGGGACGCTCCGCGGCGCGCTGGCGATCAGCGACGAGGCGCGGCGGCGGGGCCTCGCGATCAGCGTGATCGGGATCCCGAAGACGATCGACAACGACATCTCGTTCGTGCAGGAAACCTTCGGTTTCGAGACAGCGGTCACCGAGGCGCGGCGAGCGACGTACGCGGCCAACTCCGAAGCGGAGGCGGCGCGCAACGGGATCGGACTGGTGAAGCTCATGGGCCGCGACTCTGGGTTCATCGCGGCCTTTTCCGTCCTGGTCGACAGCCAGGTGAACTTCTGTCTGGTTCCCGAGGTCCCGTTCAGCCTCGAGCGGTTCCTGTCCGTGCTGAGGCAACGGATCGAGCGGAGGGGCCACGCGGTGATCGTCGTGGCCGAAGGAGCCGGCCAGGACCTCATGGCTCCGACACAAGGGCGAGATGCATCGGGCAACGTCAGGTACGGCGACATTGGCGTCTTCCTGCGGGACGAGATCAAGGAGCACTTCAAGCGGATCGGCATGGAGATCAACCTCAAGTACATCGATCCCAGCTATTCGATCAGGAGCGTGCCGGCAAGCCCCCATGACTCGGCCTTCTGCCTGCTCCTCGGGCACTGCGCCGTACACGCGGGCATGAGCGGGCGGACGAACATGGTCGTCAGCTTCTGGAACTCACAATTCACCCATGTGCCCATCTCCCTGGCCGTGTCGGAGCGCAAGAAGATCGACCCCGAGGGACCGCTCTGGAGCGTCGTCCTCGCGTCGACGGGACAGCCGCGGGACATACACGGTCCCGCCGGGGCGGCGGAGCGCTCTCCGGCGGAGCCCGTCACGTAACCTGTAACACCCCGGGTTCTCGTGGCTGTCCACCAGCCGTGGAGCCGATTCCCCGCGAAAGCAAGCTCCGTTGCGAATTCGCGACGTCCCGAACGATGCTCCCTCGACGCATGCGCCCTCTGGCGCGCAACTCGTGGCTGCTGTGGCTCTTCGTCGAGTCCGGACCGCGGGGCCGACTGGCACGCCGGTTGCTCCTCCCTCTTCCGAAATGCGTCCTTCGAGAAAGCGGTGAGCCCGTGACGCTTCTGACGATGGTCCTGTTGCTTACGTCGGTCATCCAGGTAGTGGAGTACGACCACGCTGTGGACTTCTCTCGGTACAAGACCTGGAGCTGGCAGGCCGGCGTCCCTGCGTCGCCGGAGCCGGTGCCCGACAAGGCGATCCGGGAGGCGCTGGCCAGGGAACTCGCCGCCCGCGGGCTCTCCAATGTCGACTCGGACGCGACGCTCCTCGTCAGGTACCACGCCGCACGAAGGACGCGGATCGACCTCCTGCCGCTCGATGCCAGCTCCGGGGCGCCTCCTACGGGCATCCGGTACGTCGAGACGGGGTCGCTGGTCATCGACCTGCTGGATGCGGCGTCGGGCAAGGTCGTGTGGCGCGGCCACGCCGCCGGCGCGCTCAGGTACGGACCGATGGAGGTGACGGCCCAGATCGACGCGGCGGTGGCCGAGCTGCTGGCGCGCTTTCCACCAGGCCACTGACCCGAGCACCTGATAGGTCCGCTTGGATCTCGAGCTGACGGGGCGAGTGAACCGAGACTCAGCCGGGTCGGCGCGACCCGCTCGCAGGAGGACGGGATGTTTCGAGCTGTGAAGAGAGTCGGCCTGGTCGCGACCGCCGCCGTGACGCTTCTGGCGTGCGCCACCACCACCTTCCATTCGGCCTGGAAGAATCCTGCCGCCGAGTCGTCGAGTTTCACAGGCAAGAGGGTCGCCGCCCTCGTCCTGATCGAGGAGGAGCCGCTTCGCTACGCGGCAGAGGATGCGCTCGCGCGCGAGATCACGGCGCACGGCGGCGTGGGCGTTTCGGCGTACACGCTCCTGCCCAAGGGACTCGTCCGGGACAAGGAAGAGGCGCGGGAGCTCCTCGAGAAGGCGGATGTGGAGGGCGTCGTCGCGTTGCGGCCGCGCGCGTGGGACGAATCGCTCTCGGCGAACCTCGGGACGTACTGGGGCAGCCCGCGCTACGCCTCCTTCTGGGGACCCGGGATCTGGGACGGCGGGTGGGGCGGCGCCCACGACGGCGATCTGCGTGGGGACACGATCCTGGTCGTCGAGACGCTGGTCTACAGCCTGCCCCAGGACAAGCTGGTGTGGGCCAGCCAGTCGCAGACGATGAACCCCTCCCAGGTCGAGGCCTTCATCCGCGAGCTCAGCACGAAGGTCGGGACCGAGATGGAGAAGCAGGGCCTGCTCGCCGATTCCGCGTCGGTCTGGGCGGTGGGCTTCTAACCGCCATGACACCCGCTTTCCCGCTGAACCTTGACCGAAACTACCCGGCGCTCTTCCTGGCTCTGGACGAAGTGCTGGAGGTGCTCGAGCAGGGCGGCCCCGACGGGGAAACGCTACGTCGTTCCTTCGAGTGCTTAGCCGACGGCTTCGGCGTGGAGAAAGCCGCATTGCTCGTCGTCGAAAACCGCCAGCCGTTGCGCTTCCGCGCAGTCGGATCGCGGGGTCTCTCGGTCAGGGAGATCGCCGCGTGCGAGAGGGGGTGGTCGGTGCCCGGTGTCAGCTCCTCGTGTATCCGCGAGGCGGTCCTGCGCGGGGTCCCGGTGCTGGTCCAGGATTCCGAGCTGCTCGCGGGGACCGGGATCACGGAAGCCCTGCGTGGGGAACCGGCCTCCGTGCTCTGCGCGCCGATCTGCGACCCGCGCTCGGGCCAGGCGTTGGCTGTGCTCTACGCGCAGAACCACGGCGTGCGCGGCGCGTTCGGGGAGATCGACCGCGCCTGGATCGAACTCTACGCGCGGGCGCTTGGCCGCCTGCTGCGCACAATCGGCCGTCGGGCGCACGCGAACACCGCCCCGTGACCGCCCGCACGGGAACACGCGGCCGCCGTCTGCTCCCGGCGATCGACGGCCTGTCGGCCACGGGGTCGCCCTCCGACACGACTCTGCCGCCTGATCTCGAGCAGGCGGCCGTGCGCCGGCTCGGCCACGTCTGCCTCGTCGCCGCGGCCTCCTCCGCGGCGCTGGGGTTCGTCCCGCCTTTGCTCGAAAGCCACGCTCCGTTGCACGTGCTCTCGACCCTGCCCGGTGCGATCGTCTCACTCGTCGCGTACGCCGCGGTCGCCTCCGGCCGGATCGCCGTGCGCCGGCTGCTCGCGCTGGGCCTCGTATACGAGGTCGTGCTCGGCTTCTTCGTGGCAGTGGGCTTCCACTCCGCGGCGATCGCGCCGGCGACAGGCTCTCGCGGCTGGACTCCCGTCGCGGTGTGGATCATGGTGTTCCCGCTCATGATCCCGGCTCCGACCGGCCGCACGGTCGTGGCCACGCTCGCCACGGCCGCGATGGATCCGCTCGGGCTATGGGTGAGCAGGGCCGCCCACCCGAGCTGGTCCGATCTCGGAAGCACCTTCCTGCCGACCCTGCTCGCCGCCGTGATCGCGCCGATCGCCGCCCGTATCGTGTACGGCCTCACCGTCGAGGTGGGCCGCGCGCGAAGGCTGGGCAGCTACCGCCTGGCGGAGAAGCTGGGCGAGGGCGGCATGGGCGAGGTCTGGCGCGCGCGCCACCGCATGCTCGCGCGCTCGGCGGCGATCAAGCTGATCCGGACCTCCGTCCTCGGAGACCCGAGCCGGGCCCTGGAGACCCTGAAGCGCTTCGAGCGCGAGGCGAGGGCCACCGCCGCCCTGCGCTCGCCGCACACGATCGCGGTGTACGACTTCGGCCTCGCCGCCGGCGGTATCTTCTATTATGTGATGGAGCTCCTGGAGGGCTTCAGCCTGCAGGCCCTCGTGGACCGCTTCGGCCCCGTGCCGCCGGAGCGAGCCGTTCGGCTGCTGCGCCAGGCCTGTCATTCGCTGGCCGAGGCCCATGCCGCAGGGCTCGTCCACCGCGACGTCAAGCCCGCGAACCTGTTCGTGTGCCGGCTCGGCCTCGACCTCGACTTCGTCAAAGTGCTCGACTTTGGGCTCGTCAAGGTCCAGCACGCGAACGCCACCGGGGCGGAGGCACTCACGGGCGAGGGCGGCTTCACGGGCACGCCGGGCTACATGGCCCCCGAAGTGGCACTCGGCGCGGAGGTGGACCGGCGTACGGACATCTACGCGCTCGGCTGCGTGGCCTACTGGCTCCTGACCGGACGCCGCGTCTTCGAGCGCGGTAGCGCGATGCAAATCGTCGTGGATCACGTGCGCACCCCACCCGTGCCGCCCTCGCAGCGCGCCGGGCAGGCCATCCCGCCGGGCCTCGAGCACGTCGTCCTGCGCTGCCTGGAAAAGGATCCGGCGCGCCGCCCCGCGAGCGCGACCGAGCTCTCCCGCGAGCTGGACGCGCTCGGCATCGAAGCCCTGTGGACGGATGCGCGCGCGAGAGACTGGTGGGACGAGCACCCGCCCGTTCGAACGCAGGACCCGGCCGCGACGATGTCGGAGGCAACGCCGACGCGGTCCCTTGCCGTGGCCTAGGGCTCGCGCAGCGCCTGAGAGCGCTTCTGGCACCGTAGGCGGATCCACGTCGAGCCATCGGCAGGCCCAGGTGGTGGAGTTGGTGCGCCTCGTCGTGCCCTGAGGGTAAGATCCGCCGCCATGCGGGAAGCGCGCGGACGGCACGCGACGGCGCTGGGCGTTGCCGTGGCCGGCGTGCTGTTGGCCCCTACGCCTGGCGCGTTCGCGCTGGACCCAGCCCTGGAAGTCAACCAGTACTCGCACACGGCGTGGCACGCTCTGGGCCGCCGCAGAGTCTGGGCTTTGGCGTGGAAGCCCGGCCCTCCCAGGCGCTACGCGCTGCCGCACATGCGGATCAGCGACCTGACCAAGGCCGACGCCGGACAAGTGTTGATTGCCGTGAGCGGAGCCGGACTCAAGCAGTTCGCCGGCGACCAGGTCAAGTCGTATCCGATCGAGGCGCAGTCAATCCGAATACGCCGCTGCCGGACCGCGACGTCTATGCGAACAAGCTGCTCCGGGGCCGCGATGGCGGACTCTGGATCGGGACCGTGGAGCGCGGGCTCATCCACGTGCATCGCGGCAGGACAGACGTATTCAGGCGAGCCGATGGCCTCTCAGGCGACATCGTCCTCAGGGTGTTCGAGGATCGTGAAGGCAATATCTGGGTCGCCACCACCGGAGGACTCGACCGGTTTCGAGAGCTGCCCGTCACCACGTTTTCGGCGAAACAAAGCCTGTCCAGGCTCACAACACCAACTCCGTGATCGCAGCCACGGATGGGAGCGTGTGGGTCGCCACTCACGACGGCCTCACCCGGTGGACGAACGGACGGCTCGATGTCCCTGCCACGATCTACCGCAAGGCGAGTGGACTGCCGGACGACATGGTTCAGTCTCTGTACCAGGATCATCGTGGCCGCGTCTGGGCCTTCACGGCTGGCGGGCTGGCGGGGCTGCGATCCCGGGCAACTCGGGAAGACGGGCCTGGGGCTCGTCAACATGCGCGAGCGCGCGCGGCAGTTGCAGGGCACGTTCGAGCTGGACAGCCGACCCGGCCGAGGGACGACGGTTCAGGTGCGATCCCGTTTCGACCCCGGGAATCGAATCACGCTCGAGTCGATCGGCAGACGCCCTAGAGAACCGCATTGCTTCACTGGAGCGGGACGCGCCGCGTCGCATGGCTTCCGGATCGACTTCGGCAGACGCTCGAAGAGCCGCTCGGCCTCGTCGGGGCAGTCGATGGCTTCTTCAGAAGACAAGCGTGGTCGGAAGATAGAAGGCCGTTTCCCCTTCGCTCGCGCCGACCTGAAGGCTCGCGATTCTACATGCGCCCCGAGCCCGCGCGCTGCCGTTGCACGCGGTCAGCGCAGCGAAGAGGCCACGACCAGCTCCCGTCCGTCGCTCGTGCGGATCGAATCGGCGACGACGACCGGCCGTCCCGCGTATCGGGTCAAGAGCGCCTCCGCGTCCGCCGGCAGCTCGTCGATCGGGCCGAGCTCCTCGCGCGAGAACGGGCGCACGGTGCCCGACACCGTGACGCGGGCTCCCGGGGCGGGAGGCGACGACGGCCGCGGGTTCAGCACCAGCACCGCGCCCGGCACGGCCACTCCGGGCTCCAGCGCGAAGAGGCCCTCGCTTTCCACACGCGAGACGTCGGCTGTCAGCAGGACGCGCCGGCCGACGTAGCGCTCGGGGCTGCCCGCGATGCGATCGGCCGAGGCTGCGAACGGCAGAGGAGGCCCGGGCAACCCGAGGCTGCTCGTCGTGGGGCCGCTCGTGGCGTCCGTCCCGGTCGCGCCGCGCGTTGCGTCGGTGCCGGTCGTCCCGCGCGTGACATCGGTGGAGGTGGGACCGTTGGTGACGAGGGTTCCCGTCACACCGCGGGTGACCTCGCTCCCTGTCGGGCCGCGCACGACGCCGTTGCCCGTCGCGCTCGTTTCCGCGCCGCTCGACCGGAGCAGCGTCGTGCCGTCGGCAAGCGTTGACGCTGCGGGCGACGACGACGGGCCGGCGCGACAGCATCGCGACGAGCTCCGGCGGCGCGTCGAGCGAGCCCAGCTCGCGGCTGACGTCCGCGTCGACGAACGGCCGCGCGGTGCCCGTGACGATCACCTCCAGCCCTTCGGCGACGGAGCCCTCGAGCTCGCCCGGCAGCACGACCAGCACGCCGGGACCCGCCGTGCTGTCGTCGAACGAGAAGATCTGCGGGCCGTAGACGCGCCCCACCACGCCGCGCAGCGTCACCCGCCGGCCGTAGTAAACCTGAGGCCGGGTCGAGGGTCTCTGAACTGCCGTGGCGCTCGACTCGCTCGCCGCCCGGACGGAGGGGGTGGTCGCGGGGACTCGGGCCTCCTGCGGGGACGCCTCCAGCAGGACGGCACTCGCCAGCAGCGTGGCCATTCGGATCGGGACGCGTCGTGAGAACCGCGGCTTGCTGGCGCCGATCACAACGTCGGTCATGCCACGCGGCCCACACCCCCGCTCGACCAGCGCACGTGCCCGATCCAGAGCTCGAGCCAGCGCGGACACGCGAGCAGCGAGCAGCGCCGCGGCAGGAGCGCCGCCACCGCGCGCACGGCGGCCTCGTCGACGTCGCCCACCTGCGACAGATCGAGCAGGGCCACGCCGCGGTCCACCGCGGCCAGCAGCACCTGCACGGCGTCGACGGTCAGCGCCCCGATGACGCGTGCCCGCACCGGCTGGTCCGGCTGCACCGCGACGATCAGCGGGCGGCCTCGATGATCGACCGGCTGCGGGGATGCGGGCCGCATCGGGGACGTGAGCGTGAGTTTCTGAGTGCCCATGTCGCTGCCGCCTCAGAAATGGCTGCCGAGGACGAAGTAGACGAGGTTGTCCTCTTTGCTGTGGCTGACGCCGATCGATGCGGCCGCGCGGTTCGTGAGCCAGGAGAACCAGATCCCGCCGCCCACGCTGGAGTGCCACGTGTCGGACTCGACTCTCCCTCGAGCCAGACGCGGCCCGTGTCGGCGAAGGCGATCAAGCCCCAGCTGCCGGGCGCGACGATGTTCATGCCGGAGATGCGCAGCCGCATGTCGGCGTTGAAGAAGACCGACTCGTCGCCCGCGAAGCGGCGCGCGCGGTAGCCGCGCAGCGTGTTGTCCGGCGCGGCGAGCACACCCGAGTCCAGGCCGCCCTGCCCAGCGCCGCCGCCTCCATGTAGGGATAGTTGCCGAACACCTTCTTGCCTCCGGCGCGGACCGCGAGGGTCAGGGCGCCGCCCAGCGGGATGTAGCCGTTGATGTTGCCGTTCACCTGGCCGAAGTCGCTGTCGACGTCCCAGGCCTGCGCGAACCAGGTCCCGCGCACCGCCGCGAAGACGCCGCGGCGGGGGAAGACCGTGTTGTCGCGGCCGTCCCAGGACAGGACGGCGTGCGCGCCCAGCTCGCCGTAGCCGCCCGCGCCGTACGGGTTCACGGTGTTGATGTACTCGTCGCGGCTCTGGTCGTTCGAGGTGTACTTGAGCGCCGGGCCGACGTGGAGCTAGCCGCCGCTTGCCGAAGCCGAACCGTAAGGACGGGATAGAGGAGGTACTGGTTGGCGTGAACGTGGTAGTACTTCTGGCCCTCGGTGGCCTGGGTCTCGTTGCCGAAGCCGTAGAACCGCAGCACCTCGACGGACGAGGCGTAGGCGTGAAGGTCGAAGGAGGTGCGGCTGTTCTCCCTGCGGAAGTCGCCCTCGTACTCCACGTGGCCGCCCTTCTGCTGGAACGCATAGCCGCCGGTCAGGCGTTGCCCGCTCGCGTAGGGGGTCTTGCGGAAGCCGTAGCGCTCCTGCAGCAGGGCGTACCCGAGCGAAGAAGCCGACGTCGGCGTTGTACGAGAAGGCCGGCGCCACCCATGTCTCGCGCGTGAAGTCGCGCGCCGGGATCCAGGGCGCGTTCTTGGGCGGGGCGGGAGCGTGGTAGGGCGCGTCGTCGTGGGCCGCGCCGACCGCGCGGTTGTGGCCGTCCGAGTCGGACAGCTTCGCCTTGCCGGCGCCCGTCGCCTCGAGCGTGTCGTCGCCCTTGCCCCCGATCATCCGCACGCGCGGGCCCCGGTGGCCGCCGGTCACGGAGATCGTGTCGTCCCCTCCGAGCGCGTAGAAGCGCACCTCCTCCGTCTCGCTCGCGTGGAACACGCGGTGGAAGTGGTCGCCCCCGCCTGCCCGCCGCCGTCGAACGCGCGCACCGTGACCTCCATGTCGCCGTTCGGCGTGCGGGCCGCCAGGACGGGCTCGCTGCGGTTCGTCATGTAGACGTCGACGCCTTCGCGAGGTTCCGGTAGTACTTCTCCGCCGCCTCGGGCAGCGCGTCGCGGCGCGCGCGCAGATCGGAGACGAGGCGCTTGCCGTCGATCGCGTACCACTCCGGCGGCATGCGGCGGGCCGCCGCCTCGATCGCCTCGTCGGTGAGCGAGCCGCCACCTCCTTCGCCGTCTCGACGAAGTCTTCGCGAGTCAAGCCCGCCAGCAGGCGACGGTCCTGGTCCCAGCCGTTGAAGGTGAGGCCGCCGATGCCTTCGGTACGTGGCCCGAATTTCTGGAAGCGCGGATCGCGTGCCCGGGTGCGTCCGAGCAGGAAGCCCTCGTAGCGAGAGAACGCCTGGTCCCGATCCTCGGGGATCGGCGTGAACAGCGGGTTCTCGTCGTCTTCGCCCAGCGCCACTGCCCCCGGTGACGGTCCCAGTCGCCGATGAACATGTCCACGAGCCGCGCGCGCAGCAGCGCCCGCATGTCCGCGGCCGCATCGCCCGCTTCGAGCCGCTTGTAGAACTCCAGGTGGTCGATGATCTCGGCCGCTCCCATGAAACCGGGCTGCGGGCCCTCGCGGGCTGCGGGTACTCCCCGAACACTCCCACGGCGCCCGCGAACTCCTTCCCGAACTCGCCGAGCCGGGATCATCGGGCATCGCGACGAGCCGCCAGCGCTGGCTCGGGACCCCGACCGCCTCGAGGATGCCGCCCGCCACGAGCTCGCCCGCCGGGTGCTGGGCCGACATCAGGTCGTCGAGCAGCTTCACCACCACCGACTTCTGCAGCTGCGGGTCCAAGAAGTCGAGCAGGTGGGACGCGTCCTTGACGAGCCCGCGGAAGCTGTAGCTGCGCCCGTCGCGGCCCTCGAGCGCGAGCACGCGCGTCTCCTGCCCGCCCACGCGCCGCACGGGCCGCAGGCCGCCCGCCTCGGTCGCGAAGTCCAGCACCTCGACGCTCACGGGCGTCATCCACAGGTCACGGTAGCCGCTCCCCCAGACCAAGCGCTTCGGCGCGCTCGCCGCGTAGTGGCCGACGGTCACGGTGCGCCGCTCGGGCTCCGCCGAGGCCGCTCCCTGCGCCAGCGCGGAAACGCTGGACACGAGCGCGAGGCCGACGGTGACGACGGCGAGCCACCCGGCGCTCGCACGCCCGGGCACGGCTCGGGAAATGGCGATGTGCTGCTGCTGCATGACGAGCCTCCTGCTTCGAACCTGTGCCCCGGGCCTTGCGGCCACACGGGAGCAAGTGACGGCGATGGTCTTGTTCACGTGCGAGGGCAGAGCACGCGACGTGCCATGCCCGAAGCCCAGCAAACGTGGCAATTTACGCGGGTGTGTGCGAGCGCTGCCAGCGCGATCGTCGCGAATTCGCGACGATCGCGCCGCTCCCTCTGTGGTCGCCAGCGCGTGACCGCCCGGGCGACCTGGCGTCACCGCCGCGACGCGTGCGCTACGCCGGCGCCGTCGTCGGTGACCGTCGGCACGGCGTCGCTCTCGGTGTGAGTCAGACGAATCCAGTTCCGATGCCACGCTTGACCGCGATCATCGCCGCATGCGTGCGGTCGTTCGGCGCCCAGCTTGGACAAATGTCCCCCGCATGCTCGGCGCTCCGGGATCGCCAAGCACGCGTTCCGCCGTCGTGCCCCGCTCGTAGCGGACCAGGGCCCCGCACCGGCCGCGATCATCGTTTCGCTGAGAACGGCAGCCACGGCGCGCCAGGCCCGTAGGAGACCGGTCAGCCGGTGGTAGACTCGGCCACGAAAGCACTGGATGGTTGCATGATCACCCTCCGCCCAAGTGCGGCGTGGGGCTTGCGGGTTGCGGGCCGGCTCCTGCTCCTGTGCACCGTTCACGCTTCACCGGTCCTCGCTGAACACCGCTTTCAGAATGTCCACGCTCAAGGCGGCCAGGCTCTGGGGAAGGACCTCAAATTCACCCACCTCACCACCAACGATGGCCTGACCCAGGACAACATCGTTGCCACTCTGCAGGATCGTCGGCGGTTCATGTGGTTTGCCACCAACGGAGGAGGGCTCAACCGCTACGACGCCAACACGATCGTCGTGTACCAGAACAGCCCCGACGATCCGAATACGTTGAGCGCCAACTCCACGCAGAGTCTGATTGAAGACGACCATGGCGATCTGTGGATAGGTACCTGGGTTGGTGGGCTCGACAAGTTCGATCCAACGACCGAACGCTTTACCCACTACCGGGACAACCCCGACAACCCCAACAGCATTAGCGGCGATCGGGTCAAGACCCTCGCCCGCGACAGTCGCGGCTATCTCTGGGTTGGCACCATAGACACCGGCCTGAACAAATTCGATTCGGCCACTGGCACCTTCACTCGCTATCGCAATGACAGCACTGGCCAATTTATTGGGGCGGTTAATTCGATTGTCGAGGGCAGCCTTCAGGATATCTGGTCTTGCGGGCGTCGACGGTCGAACGCAACGATCTCGCGGTGGCGATCACGACCCTGGGCGACGAGCTCGCTATCGACGCGAGCGTTGACCGACCTCCCACGTTCCGTGTCGCCGTCGAGGGGCAGGCGCGAGAGCTGCGTCCGATGGTTCGCGACGAGATCTGCAAGATCGCTGCGGAAGCACTTCGGAACGCGTTCCGGCATGCGCAGGCCGGGCGGGTCGAGGTCGAGATCCGCTACGACGACAAGGAATTCCGACTGCGTCTTCGTGACGATGGCAAGGGCATCGATCCGGCTGTGCTCGCCAGCCGGGGAATCGAGGGACACTACGGGCTGCGCGGCCTGCCGGAGCGTGCCGCATCGATTGCGGGGAAGCTCGCGGTGTGGAGCGAAGTCGGCTCGGGGACGGAGGTCGAGCTGCGCCTTCCTGCCCGCGCCGCGTACACACGGCCGAAAGGCGGAGGTCTCAGGAGAGTAGTCGCAGGTCTCAGGGCGGTGTTGCGGAGAAGGGCAAGCGTGAGGTAGCGGACGGTCCGTCCGATGGTAGTCTGCACCCGTCGAGCGTGCTTCGAATGACCTCCATTCCTCGAAGGACAGCCGGGGGCTTGCGGGGTGCAACCCAGATCTGGCTCCTGTGCGTTGTTCACGCTTCCCTTGCCCCGGGCGCCGAACGACGCCCAGTCGACATCGATGCCGGTGAAGGCAGAAGCGCACGCTCCGCCATCCCCGCCCGGGGTGTCGAAGGATGGGTGAGAGACGTCAGATTTGCACACCTCACCACGAACGACGGTCTCTCTCAAGCCAGCGTCGAGGCCATCCTGCAGGACCGCCGGGGCTTCATGTGGTTTGCCACGCGAAATGGCCTCAATCGGTACGATGGCAACAGCTTCGTCACTTACAAGCACGACCCGAACGACACTGGCAGTTTGAGCGCCAACTGGGTCCGGGATCTGCTTGAGGACGATCGAGGTTATCTATGGGTTGCCACCCACTTCGGCGGCGTAAACAGGTTCGATCCAAAGGCCGAGCGCTTCACCGTCTACCGTCACGACGCCAGCAATCCGAACAGCATCGGCGGTGATGAGGTCGAGAGCGTGGCCCGCGACACTCGCGGCTGTCTGTGGTTCGGGACCACGGAAAACGGTCTCGACAGATTCGATCCGGCGACCGGGACCTTTACTCACTTCCTGAACGACGGCGATGGTCGGTTCGTGGGAAGGATCGCCAAGGTCGCGCAAACCGCCGTGGGGAGATCTGGTTCGTGGGCGAGCGAGGGTTGTTCCACCTGAACCCGACGACAGGAAGGATCGATCGCCAAGGCGCAGCCATTCGTCTGGCCGCAGACTATCTGCATGAGGACGGCGCCGGTGACCTGTGGATGCTGGCCTTCTCCCCGATCGTCGGACTCGTCAAGTACGATCGCCAGACGGGACGATTCACGAAATACCCGTTTGGCCCGGGCGCGGTCGGCGTGGCCAGTAGCAACCTTCTGGCCGACGGAGAGAATGGGTTCTGGGTCGCATCGAGTCAGGGCCTCGTCTACTTCGACCGGCGCACCGAGCGTTATACGTACATATTCCGGCACGACGAAAGCAGCCCCGATAGCCTCGACGATGACATCGTCGTCACCGTCTATGGGGACAAGGCTGGTTTGCTATGGGTGGGAACGGAGAAGGGTGGTCTCAATCTCCTCGATTGGCGTCAGCAGCAGTTCGGCCTCTACCGGCATCGTCCCGGCGATCCGAACAGTCTCTCCCCCGGCAAGGTCACGGCGATCTACCAGGAGCCCAGCGGTATCGTGTGGGTCGGCTTCTTCCCTCGCGCGCTGGATCGAGTCGATCCAAGGACGGGGCAAGTCGTCCACTACGTTCCCGGGGATGGCAAGAACGGCCTCGGCACGGGGGGCGAAGTGAACGGCATCTACAAGGATGCGCGCGGTTATTTGTGGCTGAGTGGTTGGGCCGCTGGTCTCGACCGCCTCGATGAACGAACGGGACAGTTCACCCATTACCGGTACAGCCCTCGCGATCCGAACGGCTTGATGTCGGATAACGTGTTCGCCCTGTATGGAGATCGAGCCGGACAGCTCTGGATCGGACAGGCGAACGGTCCCAGTCGTCTGGATCCGGTGACCGGCCAGTTCACCCACTATCCTCCGGATCCCGGCACCCCGACCAACCACGGCGCCCAGGCGTTCTATGAAGATCGGTCCGGCACGCTGTGGGCGGCGGTGGGCAGCGTCGTGAGCCGCTTTGATGACGGTACGAAGTCCTTCGTGAACTACGCCCCCAACCCGCGGGACGCCGGTAAGCTCAGCGGCGGCGAGATTACGGCCATTCACGAGGACAAAGATGGAAGACTGTGGTTCGGCGCCTGGGACGGACTGTACCGATGCGATCGTCGACACGGCACGTTCGCCCGCTACACGGAGAGCAGCGGACTGCCCAGCAGCTCCATCCAGGGGATCCTCGAGGACGACGCCGGAAGGTTGTGGCTCCCCACGCTGAAAGGAATATCCCGGTTCGACCCGCGAACGCAGACGTTCAGGAATTACGACGTGTCCGACGGGTTGCAAGGTGATGACTTCAGCCGCGCGTATTTCCGGGGCCCCGCGGGGGAAATGTTCTTCGGCGGCAACAACGGGTTGAACGCATTCTTCGCGGACGCGATCCGTGACGACCTTTATGTGCCACCGATCGTGATCACGAGCTTCAAGGTGTTCAACCGACCCGTTCCCATCGGCTCCGCGTCGATACTCAAGAGCGCCATTCCGTACGCTGAGTCGTTGACGCTTTCACATCGGGACAACATCTTTTCGCTCGAGTTCTCAGCGCTCAGCTACTCGAACGCCCACAAGAACCGGTACCGATATCGCCTCGAGGGGCTGGAGCCGGACTGGAACGAGGTGGACAGCAAGCAGCGCCTCGCCACCTACACGAACCTGGACCCCGGCAACTACGTGTTTCACGTGCAGGGATCGAACGGCGACGGCGTCTGGAACGAGAGAGGCGTGTCGCTGCCGATCCTCGTCAGCGCCGCCCTGGTGGGGCACTTGGTGGTTTCGCATGACGTGCGCGGGACTCTTTCTGGCGCTGCTCTCGGCCGCTTACCGCGTGCGCGTGCGGAGCGTCGAGCGGCATTCGGCGGAGATCAGCGCGTTCAACGAGCAGCTGATGAAGGCCCAGGAGCTGGAGCGAACCAGGATCGCGGGCGAGCTCCACGACAGCGTGATGCAGCAGATCGCGGCGCTGAGCCTCGTGCTGGGCACGGCGAAGCGAAAGATGCCGGCCGACTCCGAGGCCAGGGAGCATGGTGGTCGACGTCCAGCGCAAGCTGATCGACGTCGGAACCGAGGTCCGCCAGCTCTCGCACGACCTCTATCCCCCGATGCTGAAGCAGGCGGGCCTCGCGGAGGTGCTGCGGGGCTACTGCGACGCATTCAGCCATTCGCGCGGGATTCCCGCCTCGTGCGACGTCGACGAGTCCGTCGCCGAGCTGTCTCCCGGCACCGCCCTTGCGCTCTACCGGATCGCCCAGGAGGCGCTCGGCAACGCGGCGAAGCACGCCGCGCCGACGCGCGTGGACGTGCGGCTCCACCGCATCGGCGGCGACGTCGTCCTGACCGTCGCGGACGACGGGCACGGCTGCGAGCCCGGGCGGGCCGCCGACGGCGGCCTCGGGCTCGTCAACATGCGCGAGCGCGCGCGCCAGCTAGGCGGCACGTTCGAGCTCGACAGCCGGCCCGGGCGCGGCACGACGGTGCGGGTCGCCGTCCCGTTCCGAATGCGGGAAGCGAACCCGCCGGAGCAGACCGAGGCCCAGAAGTAGTCGTCACGGTCGTGACCCCGCGTCCACCAACCGCCCTGCCGATTCGCCTCCCATCGACAAGGCTCTCTGGACCCGGTCGTGCACCGGTCGGCGGCTCCCGTCGGCGTACCTCTGGACCTTGCCACCACCGACGAGGCCCTCCGACCGGTCTCCACGAGATGGCGCAGGCTGCGCACCGACTGCCCGTCGGCCTCGACGATCAGGTCCTCCGCCGCGTCCTCGTACCCCGAGTTCTGTTCGGCGCGGAGCACGCTGCACAACACGACCGCCTCTTCGCCCTCGAAGCGCGCCGGTCGGTCGAGAAGGGCCGTGAGGTGCCTCAGGGCCCGAGGCGGCCACTGCCCGCCCCAGGCTTGCACGTAGTTCGCGGTCACGGGACAAAACGCCGGGCCCCCGAAGATGTTGCCGCCACCCCCGAAGGGGTCACGCGCTACATGGTGGAGCCCTTACGTAATGGCGGCAGACGTTTACGGGGCGCCTCCGACCTAGCACATCATCGTGGACAATGCAGCCGGCACGGGCCGTGGCGTCCGGGCCGTCACGGTAGACGCGACGGACGTGCCCGATGGTGAGATCACGCTGATGGATCACGGGAAAGCCCACGCGGTCAGAGTCGAACTGGGTTGAGCGGCGCGAAGGAAGAAGCGATGGGCGACCAGCTGCAGGCGGGGGAGGACCTGGACCGGCTGCCGACGGACGAGGAACTCGGCCGGCTGCAGTGGACCACGGTGCTGTACTATCTGCACGAGACCAACCCGGACAACGGGCTGGTCCGTGACAAGACCGACCTGGCCGCTCCATGCAG
This sequence comes from uncultured Acidobacteriota bacterium, assembly GCA_963740655.1. Taxonomy (GTDB): domain Bacteria; phylum Acidobacteriota; class Vicinamibacteria; order Fen-336; family Fen-336; genus DATBSL01. The sequence goes on along the minus strand of CAVUFF010000001.1, from coordinate 216,573 downwards.
CATCGCCGCTGTCGGCCTGGCCCTGGCGACGACCCCGGCAATGGTCGAGCGCGGCGTTATTGTCCGCAGGTTCGCGGCGAAGATCGCCCGCCGCGGACTCCGTAGCCTCTTCGACCTCCCGCAGGGGCCGGGGCCTGACACCGCCGGGTACAAGGGCTTCTTCTACCACTTCCTCGACATCGACACGGGCCGCCGCGTCTGGAACTGCGAGCTGTCCACGCTCGACTCGGCCTTCCTGTTCGCCGGCGCGCTAACCTGCGCCACCTACTTCGACGCCGACACGGAGGACGAGGCCGAGGTCCGCCGTCTGGCCGATGCGCTCTACTGCCAAGCCGACTGGGACTGGGCGCGCGACGGCGGCCCGACGCTCACCCACGGCTGGAAGCCCGAGACCGGCTTCCTGCCGTACCGCTACGAGGGGTACGACGAGGGGCTCTTGCTGTACCTCCTCGCCCTCGGCTCGCCGACTCACCCACTTCCGCCGGAGAGCTACGACGCCTACTGCGCCACCTACCAATGGAAGGAGATCTACGGCCGCGAGCTACTCTACTCGGGACCGCTCTTCACCCACCAGCTCTCGCACCTGTGGGTCGATTTCCGCGGCATTCGCGATGCCTTCATGCGCCAGCGCGGCAGCGACTACTTCGAGAACAGCCGGCAGGCGACCTTTGTGCAGCAGGAGTACGCCGTCCGGAACCCGCTGGAGTTCGAGGGCTACGGGAAGCACTGTTGGGGGTTCACGGCCTGTGACGGCCCGGGCTGGATCAAGCGCGCCGTGAACGGGGTCGAGCGGGAGTTTTGCGGCTACATCGCCCGCGGCGCCCCGTTCGGCCCCGACGACGGCACCGTCGCTCCGTGGGTCGTGGTCGCCTCGCTGCCGTTCGCCCCGGAGATCGTCATCCCGACCGCCCGCCATTTCGCCGGGCTGAAGCTGGGAATGACCGCCCCCTATGGGTTCAAGCCGTCGTTCAACCAGACCTTCCCCGTGGAAGACAGCCCGACCGGTTGGTGGGTCACCCCTCACCACTTTGGTATCGACCAGGGACCGGTAGTGCTGATGGTCGAGAACTACCGCTCCGGTCTGGTCTGGGACATCATGCGCCGCTGCCCCCCCGTAGTCGCGGGGCTGCGGCGAGCTGGGTTCACCGGCGGCTGGCTGTGAAAGGATAGTCAGGGACCTCGCGATAGTGAGGATGCGGATCGTGCTCGTCATCTTCGACCCTCGTCCACGGGCGGATCCGGTCCCGGCCAGGCCATGGCGACCGACGCCGGCGGAAAGTCGCGTAGGCGACGGCTCCCCGACGATGGCGGCGCGCTCGTGTACGCGGGCTCGGCCGCGCTTGGCCGAGGCCGCCGCAATCTTCACGCCAAGAGATCGGCCTCGGTGACGATCACCCGCACGGGGAAGCCGTCGATGGTCTCCAACAGACCCAGGCGGAACCGGCTCGCGAGGTTGCGGACGTGAACCTGCAGGACCGTGCTGCCGGTGCCCGGATCGGGGCCCGTGTCGATCCGGTCGACTTCCGGAGCCCGGAGGCACAGGGCCAGCAGCTTCTGCAGGGCTGCGAGCACCCGGGATTCGAGTCTAGAGTCCATGCGGTCACCTCCCCGTCTCGTAAGTCCAGTCACGGTCGTGACCCCGCGTCCACCAGCCGCGCTGCCGATCCGCCTCCCATCGGCAAGGCTCCCTGGACACGGTCGCGCTCCGGTCGGCGGCTTCCGTCGGCGTACCGCTGGACCTTGCCACCACCGACGAGGTCCTCCGACCGGTCGCCGGGCACCTGGTATTGGGCAAGGATGGCGGGGCCTTCCCGCCGCGCGCGCGCGCGGTCGAGGACGATCTGTTCGCCGTTCTGGGTCGCGAGCACGAGAAGACCCGCCTGCCGGGACTCGATGATCTCCACGAGATGGCGCAGGCTGTGCACCGGCTGCCCGTCGGCCTCGACGATCAGGTCCTCCGACGCGTCCTCGTACCCCGAGTTGAGTTCGGCGCGGAGCACGCTGCACAACACGACCGCCTCTTCGCCCTCGAAGCGCGCCGGCCGGTCCAGAAGCGCCATGAGGTGCCTCGGGGCCTGAGTCGGCCACTGCTCGCCCCAGGCTTGCACGTAGTTCACGGTCACGGGACAAAACGCGAGACCGCCGAAGATGTAGTACCTCGGCCGCTCGCTCGTAGACGGGCCCGCGGACGGCGCGACCCGTCCCGACGGGCTGGTCCAGAAGCAGCTGGTCGCGGAGGATCCGGCCGTCGCGCAGGAGTTCCAGCTCGATGCGCTCGCCGAGCTGTCGCTCCTGGAGCAGGAAGCTCAAAGCGGTGCGCTCGCGCGGCCTGAACTCGATGGTGCCGTCGGTGCCGACGGCCCGGCCGTCGATCGACAGCAGGACGTCTCCCGCCCGCAGGACTCCCGCCGCCGCGGACCCGACCATCGTCTCCAGCACCAGCACGCCGGTCCTCGAAGGCGGCAGCGCGTACCGGCGGCGTAGTTCGGCCGCCTCGAGCCGCTGCCAGCGGAACGGGACCGCGGGCACGCCATCGTAGCGTCCGTCCGCGACATCGGCGAGGAAGTGGTCCACCACCGGAATCGGAATCATGTAGGCGACGTTGTCGGCGCCGACCGCGATCTGCATCGCCACGCCCACCACCTTCCCCTGCGCGAGGACAGGCCCGCCGCTGTTGCCCGGGTTCACCGCGCCGTCGATCTGGCCGGCGAGTAGCTCGCTGCGGTTGTGGACGTAGACCTGATGCTCGATGCGGGACACGACACCCCGGGTGACGCTCAGCGTGTCGCCTCCGACGGGGAAGCCGAGAACCAGGACCTCCTCCCGAAGCTCGGGCAGGCCGCCCAGGCTCAGCGGCGTGATGGAGTCGAAGAAGCCGGGCTCGTCGACGGTCAGCATAGCGAGGTCGGCGTCGTGGGAGACGTGGAGCACCCGGGCGGCGAATCGCTCCGACTCGCCGTGCCGCCGCACCTGGATGAATGTCGCGTCGCTCACCACGTGGGCATTCGTCAGGATCCGACGACCCTAGACGACGAACCCCGAGCCGCAGACCGTGCGCGAGGCCGCCGATCTCCACGGCGCTCCGTAGTCCGAGACGAGCTGGGTCGCGTAGATCTTGAGGATGGCGTCCGCGGGCTCGCCCGCGGAGACGATCGAGGCGCAGGCCGCAGAAGCGATCGACGCGGCGCCAGCGAAGACCACCTTCGCGACGACGTTCCGCCATTTCCCCGTGACGCTCACCGGCGCTCGTAGGCTTCCGTTCGAGAATGCGCGCTGTGCAGGTTTCATCGTGCATCTCCTTCAGTTCTGGAGGGCTTCGGGCACGCCAGCGCGAGCGGTGGGACACGAACGGAAAGCGTGCTTGTCGATGCCCAGCCGGCGGATGCGCGAGTCGAGCGTGCTGGGCGACACGCCGAGCGACGCCGCGGCTCCATCGGGGCCGCCCACCCGGCCGCGCGCCTCACGGAGTGAGTGCTCGATGCGCTCCCGGGCATTCTTCGGCCCGGCGCTCGTGGTCGCGTCGACCGAGAAACCCGGCAACTCGAACAGGGCCGGCTCCAGCACCTCGTGTCGCGTGAGGATCACGGCCCGCTCCACGACGTTCTGCAGCTCGCGCACGTTGCCCGGCCACGGATACGCTTCGAGCGTGGCGAGCGCCATCGGGCTCAGGCCCGCGACGCGCTTGCCGATCGTGCTCGCGTAGTGCCTGGCGTGGTGCTCGGCGATCAGCCGCACGTCGCCCGCGCGCTCGCGCAGCGGCGGCACCGCGATCGGCACCACGTTGAGTCGGAAGAGCAGGTCGGCGCGGAAGCGCCCCTGGCGCACTGCCTCGTCGAGGTTACGGTTGGTGGCGACGACGACGCGCACGTCGGTCTTCAGCGTCTCCGTGCCCCCGACGCGTTCGAACTCGCCCTCCTGCAGCACGCGCAGCAGCGCGACCTGCGTCGCGGGCGAGAGCTCGCCGATCTCGTCGAGGAAGATGGTGCCGCCGCTCGCGAGCTCGAAGCGCCCCTTGCGCCGCTCGACGGCTCCAGTGAAGGCGCCCCGCTCGTGGCCGAAGAGCTCCGAGGCGAGCAGGCCCTCCGGCAGCGCGGCACAATTGACCCTGACGAGAGGCCGCTTCGCGCGGCGGGAGCCGGCGTGGATCGCGCGCGCGATCAGCTCCTTGCCGGTGCCGGTCTCGCCCGTGATCAGCACGGTCGCTGTCGTCGGCGCGACACGCGCGACGCGTTCCATCACGCCGCGCAGGGCAGCAGAGCTGCCCAGGATGAGAGCGTTCCCCGTCGCGGCGGCGGGCGCGGCCAGCTGCGTGAGCTCGCCGTCGGCCAGCCCGGCGCGGCGCCACACGGACAACCCTTCGTGAGCCGGGTCCGTGACGAACGCACTGTTTGTGCTCATGTCGGCCTCCTGTCGGCGGCATCACAGAGCACGTCCCGTTCCACCCCGCGGCGACCCGCCGCCGATCTCCCGCAAGTTGCTGGAGCCGCTGGGTTCGCTGCTCGTTTGGCACCGCGTCGCTCCGGCGCAGAGCGAAAGCCTCTGCCCGCCGGCGGACGCCGCCTTTGGTCACGCTGTCGCGCGGTGGACAGCGGGCGGGCCGATCGGTCGAGCATGAGCCCTTCGACGACGAGCGGCTGCTCGCCGCCATCGAGCAGGCGCTGAAGCGCGATCGGGCCGAGCACGGCCGACGCCACGAGCTCGGCGAGCTTCAGGAGCGCTACGCGTCGCCTCCCCCCGCGCGAGCGCGAGGTGATGGACCTCGTGGCGTGCGGCGGAGCGCGTCATACCAAAGGGTGATTGCCGGCACGCCCCTTGTGGCCGGACATCATGGACTTGCTTGTGAATGCCCGCTCCTCCGCACCGGTCGCCGATCGTCGAGGACGACGAGCCCTTCCGCCTGCGTCAAGATCGTTCAGCACACGCCCGAACTCGCCCCGGTGCGAGTTGGGGCCGCGTCAGCCCATCAGTCGGACAGGGCTCCTAGGCCCGTAGTTTTGAGTGCTTCGGCGTGGGCGGCGACTTGCGCTCGAGCTCGTTGCGAGCGTTTTCGCTCGAGCCATGGGGAGCGAGTGCCCAGGCGAGCCCTGCCGCCGCTGCGATGAGCACCAGCGCGCCGCGAAAGGCGTCAGGGTCGGCCGACGTCGTCGTGCCGCCCGCATCCCGACCCTCCTGGACATGTCGTCCCTTCATGTCACTCGCCCTCCGTTTCGCCCATCAGTGGCCTGACCGCGGGTCGACGCAGCTCCAGGCGATGTCGACCCCGTCCTTGTCGCAGCCGAAGCCGTCGAACCTGTACGCGTGGCCGGCGCCCCAGGCGAGGCTGCCCGCGCCCCCGGCGAGGCTGCCGGCGCCCCGGTCCCTAGGGTCGTACCAGTAGCGGTCTTCCTCCTCGCGCGACGTCAGCGGCACGAGCGCCTGGAGCCTGACGGCTGGGGCCGCTGCCCTGCGTCCGTTGCGTTCCATGGCTGACTCCTTTCGGGCGGCCCGATGCGGCCCTCGACCGTGCTCATGGGCAAATGCCGTGCCTAGCGATCGGGAGCTTGCAAGCCCGTGCGCTCGAAGGAAGACGAGGCGCGCGAAACGCCTTGAGCCACCCAGGAACGCGGCGAATCCGCGACGGACACACGGCGAACGGGAGGCTCGTCGCGTGTCGATATGGAAGCGTCCGCCGATCGACACGCGCCGTGCGCGGTGTCCGCATGCGGTCACGCCTGGGGCGCAGCGCTCGGACGCGTACCGGCCGCACACGCGTCTCTAAGCCATGGTCCTGCAGTGGATAGCCGAACCTGCGTGCGAGAGGAGCCGCGCTGGAACAGGACGTGCTCTAGAGGCAGGCCAGGAATTGTGGAGGCCCAAGCGATGAGCGCAGAAGCGACACTCGTTCCCGACGCGCCGGCTCGAGGGTTGGCCCTGGTCCGCGGCACACTAGGCCATGCAGTCGGGCAGCACGACGCGCGCGCCCAGCAGGATCACGAACCCGGCGATGTCGAGATCGGTCTCAAGTCGTTCCTCTCCGGCATCATCGGTGCTTCCGCGTCGTTGTCGGACGTGATGGAGCGCGTCGCATGCGTGGCGCCCACGAAGGCGACTGTGCTGATCACGGGCGAGACCGGCACCGGCAAGGAGCTGATCGCCCGCGCCATCCACGCCGCGTCCCCCCGCGCGAAGCGGCCGCTCGTCAAGGTCAACTGCGCCGCGCTGCCGGAGGGCCTGCTGGCCTCGGAGCTGTTCGGCCACGAGCGGGGCGCCTTCACCGGAGCCCTCGATCGGCGCAAGGGGCGCTTCGAGCTCGCCTGCTCCGGGACGATCTTCCTCGACGAGATCGGGGAGCTTTCACCCGCGATGCAGGTCGCGCTGCTGCGCGTGCTGCAGGAAGGCGAGTTCGAGCGCGTGGGGGGCAGCGAGACGCTGAAGACCGACGTACGCGTCGTCGCCGCCACCAACAGCAACCTCGACGAGGCGGTGCGCCAGGGGCGCTTCCGCGCCGACCTGCTGTTCCGACTCAACGTGGTGCCGATCGCGGTGCCGCCGCTGCGTGAGCGCGCGGGCGACGTGCGGCTGATCGCGGAGCACTACGCGAGCCACTACGCGAGCAAGCTCGGCAAGCGCATCACCGGCCTGAGCCCGAGGGCGCTGGTCGCCCTCGAAGCGTACCCGTGGCCGGGCAACGTGCGCGAGCTGCAGAACGTCGTGGAGCGCGCCGTGATCCTCGCCTCGGGCGAGCTGCTGCAGCCGGCCGACCTCGAGCTGCCAGGCGTGTCGGCCCCGACGAGTGCGGCGAGCGAGTCGTCCGAGGAAAGAGCCAGCATCGAGGAGGCGTTGCGCGCGACGCGCGGCCGTGTGTCCGGCGCCGACGGAGCTGCGGCCCGGCTCGGGGTCGCAGCGAGCACGCTCGAAGCGCGCATCCGCCGGCTGCGGATCGACAAGTTCGACTTCCGCACACGTTTCCGCGACTGAGCCTGTTGCCCAACCGGAGGTCATAGCCAGAGATGTCATCCGACCCGAGATGCCGTGAGACGGAGCCCCTCGTGAGCCACGCAGTGGTGAGCCTCGCGCTCGCCGCAGCCTTCCTCGTCGTGCCGATCGGCGTCGATGACGTATTAGGCGCTTCGCCAGCGGTCCGCCGTGAGGTCGCGATCGACATGGCCTCCGGCTGGCTGCGCCGCGACTGGAAGGGATGCAGCGATCCGACGCGGATCACCTTCGGTGAAGGCGCGATCGCGTTCGAGAGCCGCTCCTCATCGGCGCTCGTCTGGCAGGTGCCGACTTCCGAAGGACCCTTCATGATCGACCCGACGCTCGACTGGGTCCGCGAGTGCGATCGGCCGCCGATCTCCTTCTTCAGGCACCTCGCGGCCGACCGCGGCACGGCGATGCTGCCCGACCTGTCCGAGTTTCCACACCTGGTGTGGCGCTGGCGTGTCGAGGGCGCGATCGACGACTCGGAGATCGCGCGCCCCGACGGGCGGATCCGCAGCGGCCACGACGACTTCGCGGCGAAGCTCGGCGTGCTGGTTCAAGCGCAGGGAGGCACGGACGCCCACGAGATCGCGTACGTCTGGGCACGCTCACGGCCGCGCGGGACGGTGCTCTACCAGGAGACCACGGTGATCCCGCTCGTGCTCAAGGTCCGTGCCGCTCGCCTCGTGGTCGCGACGGGCGAGGGTCGCGGAGCGTGGGTCGAGGAGGACCACGACCTGCGCTCCGACTTCGCGCGGCTCTTTCCAGGCCAGCAGGCTGGCCGCGTGCTGCGCCTCCACCTCATGACCGACTCGGACGACACCGGCGGCCACGTGACGGCGGCCTATGCCGACATCCGCTTCGTCCGCCCGATTGGGATGGGTCCGTCGGCGGCCGATGTGGCCCTCGCCTCGCCCGCTCCGAAGCCGACCATCCCATAGACCGTGAGCGGGGACATCAGAGGGAGGGCAAGCCGTCTCGGGCTTCGCGTCGCGAAGTCCGCTCGTCTGCAATGACCCGAATGACGATCGGGCGTGTGGCGGGCCCGGTCACGCGGCGAGCACCCTGCGGTCGCCGTTTGCCAGCTCTTGGCAATCGAGGCATCTATCGGCGAAAGGCATCGCTCGAAGCCGTGCGGCCGGTACCTCCGCTCCGCAGTCGGAGCACGTGCCGTAAGTGCCACTCTCCAGCCGGTCGAGCGCGCCTTCGATGTCCTGCAGCGTCCGGGAGGTGATCTCGACGATCGCCGCCGAGATCCCCGTGCTCCAGCTGTTGTCGCAGAGGGCCTCGATGTCGTTCACCTCGACGGCATCGGCCGGGGTCAGGGCTACGCGCAGCTGACCGAGGCGCTCCTTGAGCTCTTCGCGGTGCTCGCGACGGAGCTCCTCTAGTCGCTCGTATTGTTCCGAAGCCGTGCCCGGCATCATTCGCACCGTCCGACCTGGAGTCGACATGACCGCCTTCCCTCCTTCGATTCCGTCCACGGCGACACGGGCAACACACGTGCCACGCCAACTGCCTGCAAACACGACGGTCCACGTCGCGTCGCCAACCCCATCAGCATGGGTCGTGCCAGCGTAGGCCCCTACGCCGGCAGCGCAGCGACGCGACGATGCGCGGTCTACGACGGCGGTCTGCAGTCGGTTACGTCGCGGTCGCGACGAAAGCGTCGTGGATTCTCAACGAGCCGAGCGTCGCGCCGATGGATCGACACTCCCTCGATGCTCCGCAGGACATCGCCCGCGGCAGGAGGCACCCTCCTTTTCGGCCATGTCTATCGGGCGGGCGCTCGCTCCGTCGTGGTGCTGTTCGCCGAGGCTCGCCCGCCGCCAGCCCTGGAGCCGGTCAGGGCTTGACAGCTGGCGGGGCGGAGCCTCGGCGGCGGAAGGCGTGCTTGTCGATCCGGAGGCGGCGGATGCGCGACTCCAGCGTGCTGGGCGGCACACCGAGGGCCTCCGCCGCGCCGCCGTCGCCATAGACGCGGCCGCGGCTCGCCTCGAGGGCCTCTTCGATCTGCTGACGCTCGTCGGCGGGATCGGCGCGCGCAGGACGTACCGCCTCGGGCGCGGCGGCGAGGCTGGGGAGCTCGAAGTCGGAGAGGCCGAGCAGGCTCCTGCGAGCGAGGATCACCGCGCGCTCGACGACGTTCTGCAACTCGCGGATGTTTCCGGGCCACCGATACCCGCAGAGCGCGGCCATCGCCGACTCGTCGATGCCCTTGATCGCCTTGCCGACCTTGCGCGCGTACTGGCTCGCCCAGTACTCGGCCAGGAGCGGGATGTCCTCGGCCCGCTCCCGCAGCGGCGGCACCTGGATCGGGAACACGTTGAGCCGGAAGAGCAGATCCGAGCGGAACCTCCCCTCGCGGACGGCTTCCTCGAGGTTCCGGTTGGTGGCCGCCACGACGCGGGCGTCCGTCCGCAGCGTCTCATGGCCGCCTACGCGTTCGAACTCGCGCTCCTGGAGCACGCGCAAGAGGGCGACCTGGACCGGCGGGGGCAGCTCCCCCACCTCGTCGAGGAAGATCGTGCCTCCCGCCGCCAGCTCGAAGCGGCCCCGCCGCCGGTCGAGCGCTCCCGTGAACGCCCCCCGCTCGTGGCCGAACAGCTCCGAGGCCACGAGCCCCTCAGGCAACGCCGCGCAGTTGACCTTGACGAGCGCGCGCCGGGCTCGCGGCGACCCCGCGTGGATGGCGCGCGCGACGAGCTCCTTCCCGGTGCCGGTCTCGCCGGTAATCAGCACGGTCGAGTCGGTCGCCGCCACGCGCGCTACGCGCTCGAGCACGTCGCGAAGCCCCGCGGAAGCGCCGATCATCCCGCCCGCTGCCGCGGTCGCGGCGATCTCCTCGCGCAGGGCGACGTTCTCGTCCTCGAGCTCGCCCCGGAGCCTCTGGATCTCCTCGAAGGCGAGCGCGTTCGCCACCGCCGTGGTGACCGGCCGGCCCAGATCCTCGAGGATCTGGACCTCTTCGGGCGAGAAGGGCAGAAGCGTCGTTCGCCCGAACACGAGCGCTCCCACGACCTCTTCGCCCCTCGTCAGCGGCAGCACGACGGCGCACTCGGCGCCCGTTCGCCGCAATATGGTGCCCTCCAGCCGAACGTCGCTCGTGATGTGGTCGACCACCAGCGTCTGCTGGTCCCGCTCGACGACCTCGCGCACGAAGGACTCCTCCTCGACCTCCTCCTCCCGCAGACCCGTGGCTTCCGATATTCGCTCGACGTAGGAGCCGTGGCTCTCGCCCGGACGCCGCGGAACGCTGCGGAAGTGAGCCGCCAGAGCCCGCAGCCCGCCAGTTCCGCGAGTGACCACGCCGGCCAGGTCGACTGGCACGAGCCCATCGAGCGCCTCCATCACGGCTTCCAGCACGCTCGACAGCTCGCGCCGCGCGTTCGCGGCCTGGGACACGGCGAGGAGCGTCTGGTACTTCGCCTCGCCCGACCAGCGAGTGTCCATGCGACGGGGCCTCGGTAACGCATCTTCTACCTCGAAAACAATCCCGTTGCGAATTCGCGATGTGGCGAACGCCATTCCCCCGGACGCGGCCGACCTCGGCTACCCAACTGGTGGCTGCTGTAGCTCTTACTGGAGTTCTGCCGGCGTGGCCGACTGGCACGCTGGTTGCTCCTCCGTCTTCCTAAATGCAGAACACCGATGCCCTCACCCGTCTGGCGCTCGACCTCGGCTGGTCGTGGAACCACTCGGGCGACGAGATCTGGAAGAAGCTCGACCCCGAGTTGTGGGAGCTCACGGCGAACCCGTGGCTCATCCTGCAGGCCACCTCGCCGCAGAAGCTAGCTCGTCTCGACCCCGCGCTGCGCACACGGGTTGAACGACTGCTGGCGGAGGTCGAGGAAACGAACGCGGCGCCGGCCTGGTTCCAGGCCGTACACGGAGCCTCTCCGCTCCGCGCCGTGGCGTACTTCAGCATGGAGTACATGCTGAGCGAGGCGCTGCCGATCTACTCCGGCGGCCTCGGCAACGTCGCAGGCGACCAGCTGAAGGCCGCGAGCGACCTCGGCGTGCCCGTGGTGGCCGTGGGGCTGCTCTACCAGCAGGGATACTTCCGCCAGGAGCTCGACGCCCACGGCAACCAGCAAGCGCTCTATCCGGTCAACGAGCCCGGCCAGCTTCCGATTCTTCCCGTCCGAACCAAGGACGGCGAGCGGCTCAGGATGGCGGCCTCCTTCCCCGGCGGCACGGTGTGGATCCGTACCTGGGAAGTACAAGTGGGACGACGCCGGCTGTACCTGCTCGACACCAACGACCCCGCCAACCCGCCGAACGTCAGGGCCATCACCAGCGAGCTGTACGGGGGCGGCGCCGAGCTGCGTCTCAAGCAGGAGCTGCTGCTCGGGGTGTTCGGCTGGCGCCTGCTGCGCCTGCTCGGCATCGCGCCGGAGGTGTGCCACCTGAACGAGGGGCACGCCGCGTTCGCCGTGCTGGAGAGGGCTCGCGAGTACATGGAGGAGACGAGGCGCCCGTTCCACGAAGCGCTCGCCATCACCCGCGCCGGGAACGTGTTCACGACGCACACGGCGGTGGAGGCCGGCTTCGACCGCTTCTCCCCCGAGCTCGCGCGGCAGTACCTGTCGGAGTACGCGCGGCAGCTGCTGGGCATCTCCGTGGACGATCTGCTCGCGCTGGGCAGGCGGAATCCCGGCGACGCCACGGAGCCCTTCAACATGGCCTATCTCGCGATCCGCGGCAGCGGCTGGGTCAACGGCGTGAGCCGGCTGCACGCCGAGGTGAGCCGCCGCCTGTTCCAGCCGCTCTTCCCGCGGTTGCCGGCGAGCGAGGTGCCGGTCAGCCACGTCACCAACGGCATCCACGTCCCGAGCTGGGATGGCCGCGAAGCCGACCGGCTGTGGACCGACCTCTGCGGCAGACGGCCGTGGCGAGGAGACCAGGCCGGCCTGGAGGAGCGCGTGCGCTCCGCCGACGGCGAGCGGATCTGGCGCATGCGTTCGACCGGCCGGGCGGCGCTGGTGGACTACGCCCGGCACCGGCTGAGCCGGCAGGAAGCCGCCTACGGAGCGTCGGGGCTGCGGGAGCGGCGCGTGCAGGCGGTCCTCCATCCCGACGCGCTGACGCTCGGCTTCGCGCGCCGCTTCGCCACCTACAAGCGACCCACGCTCCTGCTCCACGATCGCGAGCGGCTCGCCCGCATCCTCACGAGTGCGCAGCGGCCCGTGCAGCTGATCCTCGCGGGCAAGGCGCATCCGCACGACCGGCCGGGTCAGGCGCTCGTGCGCGAGTGGACCGAGTTCGTGAGGAGCGCGGGGATCCGCGCGCACGCCGTGTTCCTGAGCGACTACGACATGCTGCTGGCCGAGCGGCTCGTCGAAGGCGTCGACGTCTGGATCAACACGCCGAAGCGTCCCTGGGAGGCGAGCGGCACCAGCGGGATGAAGGTGCTGGTGAACGGGGGCCTGAACCTGTCGGTCCGGGACGGATGGTGGGCCGAAGCCTGGTCACCCGAGCTTGGATGGGCGATCGGCGACGGGCAGGAGCACGGAGACGACCCCGCCGCGGATCGTGCCGACGCCGAGGCGCTCTATGCCGTCCTCGAGAACGAGATCGTCCCGGAGTTCTACGACCGGGACGCGCACGGCATCCCGCGAGCGTGGGTGGCGCGCATCCGTCGCAGCATGGCCGTCCTGACGCCGCAGTTCTCGGCGAACCGGACGGTGCGGCAGTACACGGAGGAGGCGTACCTTCCCGCAGCGGCCGCGTACGGCGCGCGATCCGCTGGCGCGGACGTCTATCTCGCCTGGCAGGCGGAGATCGCCCGGAGCTGGAGCGACGTTCGCTTCGGCGCCCTCCGTGTCACGACGCACGACGCAGAGCTCGCCTTCGACGTCGAGGTGCACCTCGGCCGCTCGACCCGGCGGCGGTGCAGGTGGAGCTCTATGCCGAGCCGCAGCCCGGCGCGCCGGCGTTCCGGAAGCAGATGCAGCGGACCGCTTCGGCCTCCGAGGCACCCGGGGTGCACCGGTACTCGATCCGGACCGAGGCCACGCGCGCGGCAGCCGATTTCACGCCGCGCATCCTGCCGCACCATCAGCTGGCGCTCGGCCCGGAGATCGGTCGGATCGTCTGGCAGAAGTGACGGAGGGAGTGAACGTCCCCATGACCGACCACCTCGAAAAAGAAGGCAGTCAGTTCGCCAGCAACCCCGCGCTCGCAGCTGGGCGCCTATGTCCAGGCATGGGAGAACGTCCGGCACATCCGAAATGAACGGATCTGGTTCACGAACGCGTACAGCGCCATCGTGGCGGGCAGCCTGGCGGCCTTGCTACGGGATAGCAACAGCGTCACGAACAGGTCGACGACCGTTGGGCTCCTGGTATTGGTGTTGTTCTCATTCGCCTCTCTCATGTCCAGCATCAGGCTGGTCGTGGAATTGCGAAACTCGATCGCGAACGTCCAGCGCGCTGTCGACGAGAACGGCATGGGCCGAATGGTTGGCACGATCGAGCCGCTCAGTGGCTTCGGAGCGAGGTTTCCGGTGCGATGGCTGTTTCCGATCTACTTCAGCCTCTCGACGGCAGCGCTCGTGGTGTTGCTCGTCGTCCGCCTCCTTCGGTAGGAGGTTGCGATGAGCCAGGTGGCGGCCCAGTGAAGACGAAGTTCAATCTCCCCGGTATCAAGAGACTCCTGCTCCCGCGGCCCAAGGCCACGGACGCGTTGGACGCATCAGCCTCTTCAGCACGAGCGCTCTTCGGAGCTTCGCCGATAACGACGGCCGCCGACAGACATCGCAGCCTGGCGGACTTCCTCAAGCAGGTCGCCCTCTTCGAAGACCTGGGCTTCTGGGAGCTCCGGCGTCTCGCCCGCATCGTCCATGAGCGCGACTACCGAGACGGCGAATACATCGTCGAGCAGGGGAAGCCCGGCGCGGCGCTCTTCGTCCTGCGGCGAGGCCTGGTCGAGGTCGCGCGACGGGGGAGCAAGGGCCCGGAGGTTCCCATCGCCACGCTGGAGCCGCCAGCCTGCTTCGAGGAGGCGGCGGCCACGGGAACCGAGTGGGTTCATCTGTTCTCGGCCCGGGCGCGCGGCCCGGTCTCGGTGGTGGCGCTCGGGAAAGCCGACCTGGACGCGGTCAGTGTGAACTTCCCGCTGGCGGCGAACAAAGTGCTCATGCGGTTGGCCGGCGTCATGGCCATGCGATTGCAGATGCTCCTCGAGACCCAGTACCTCAAGGAGTCAGAGGGGCATCCGGAGGCCGAGCCGTGACTCGCGCCGACCGCTCCAGTCGGGCGGGCATGGTCATCACGTCTCTCGCCGCCGCCGCCGCCGTGGCCCTGGGTGGGTGCCTGGTGTGGGGACTCCGGAGCCTGATCGTGCCCATGGCGGTCGGCGGCCTGCTGGCGTACATCGTTCGCCCCCTCGTCGCTCGCCTGGAGCGCTTGTGGGTCCCGCGCGGTCTGGCGATCGGGCTGCTGCTGCTCGTGTTCGGACTGGCAGCGCTCGTGATCGTGACCAGGATCCGCGCCGTCATGCCGAGCGACATCGCCCTGCTCGAGCTGCGGAGCCGTGCGCTGTACACGTTCAACCAGCGCTACCAAGCCCTGATGGGGCTGGATCCGTCGCTGACGCGCGGCAATCGGATCTACCGATGGCTGCACGGCGACCTGGACCCTGTGGTGGATCGGGTCAACCTGCTGCTCGCGCTGACGCCGGAAGAGCGTGCCCAGCTCGTCACATTGTGGCCGCGGGGCGCCGACGACGCGCCGGCCGGATCCGACCGGCTGGTCCACTACGATCGCGCCAATGTGGAGACGCTCGAAAAACGCCAGCACACAGCGCGCGCTGAGCCGACTGCCCGAAGCGCCGCGCCTGCGGCCCCGGCGTCCAGCTCGCGCGCGCAGACCCCGCTCGCCGCGCTGAGCGAGATCCTCTCCACCTGGATCGTCGCTCCGCTGATGTTTCTCTTCCTGCTGCGGGATACCGGCGAGATCAAGCAGGGCCTGCTCAGGGCCGTCCCCAATCGGCTGTTCGAGCCGACCCTCACCGTGCTCGCGGATCTCGATCGGGCGCTGGGCGACTACGTGCGCGGCATCTTCCTCGAGTGCTGCCTGCTCGGCCTGACCGTGGGGCTGTTCCTGACCCTCATCGGCGTGCCGCCCAGATGGACGATCGCGATCGGGATCGTCACGGGGGCGAGCAACGTGGTTCCGTACCTGGGCTCTGCGGTGGCATTGGTGAGCGGGCTGGCCTATGCCCTGCTGGCGGAGGACATCCGTCCGCTGCTGCCGATGGTGAGCCCCGAGAACTTCGCGATCTGGGTCACTGTGGCGGTCGTCCTCGCCGAGCTGCTCAAGAACGTTGTCTTCGAGCCGGTCGTCCTCGGTAGCGCGGTCAAGCTCCACCCGCTCGTGGTCGTGATCGGGGTCGTAGGAGGGGCCATCCTGTTTGGCACGGTCGGGATGCTCCTTGCGATCCCCACCATGACCGTCTTCAAAGTCCTCGTCTCCAGCACCGCCAGGCAGCTCAAAGTCTATGGCTGATTTGAACGCCAAGCCAGGAGAAGCCCGAGACCAGGAGAAGCCCTCGTCTACCTCGACGGGCAACAGGCCGTCCTGTCGATCGAGGTGCTCTGGCCCGCCACGGGGAGGACGAGACCCTCACGGGCCTCCAGCCACGCCATCGCTACCACGTGCGCGAAGGCGACGACCGCGCACGCAGGGTCGATCGTCGGTCGTTCAAGCTGGCCGGGCTCTAGCGTCGGGCCTGGCTCCGGCCGCGTTCCGCGTCGCCCGATCAACCGGCCGGAGTGCTACAGTCCTCGGCCTAGTGTGCCGCTTCGTCGCCTACCAGGGCCATCCGGTGCTGCTCGCGGACCTGCTCTACCGGCCGCGCCACTCGCTCGTCGCGCAGAGCTATCGCGCCGAGACGATGTCGCAGCCGTTCAACGCGGACGGCTTCGGCGTGGGCTGGTACCCGCCGGAGATGTCGCCGTTCCCGTGCGTGGTGCGCACCATCACGCCCGCCTGGGCCAGCCACAACCTGGCCGGCCTGAGCCTCGCGATCTCGTCCTCACGCGTCTTCGCCCACGTGCGGGCCGCGTCGCCCGGCCTGGCGGTACAGGAGACGAACAGCCATCCCTTCCAGCACGGCCGCTTCCTCTTCATGCACAACGGCACCGTCAAGGGCTTCCGCGCCATCCGCCGCCAGCTGCAGCAGTCGCTGCCCGACTGGGCCTGGGAGAGCATCCAGGGCACCACGGACTCCGAGCACGCCTTCGCCCTGTTCCTGGCCGATCTGGGCGAACCCGAGGCCGACCGGACGACGGCCGAGCTGCGCGACGCCCTCCTGCGCGTGCTGTTCCGCCTGCAAGACCTTCTCGATGCCAGCGGCGCCAGCCCCGCCATGTCCTGCAACTTCGCCGTGACCGACGGGCGGTCGACCGTGGTCTGCCGCTACTCCCGCGAGATGGGCTCCGGCACTCTCTATTACTCCGCGGGCGAGCGCTACGAATGCGTGGACGAGGACGGCGACACGCTCGGCACGGAGTCACCCCATCCGCGCGTCGTCATCGTGGCCTCGGAACCGCTGACCCGCCGGCCCGAGGACTGGCACGAGCTGCCCCCGAACCACGTGCTCTCGATCGGGCTGGAGCTGGAGGTGTCACAAATCCGCACACCGGCGCGATGAAGGACTCGTCCTCGTCGCCTACATGCTGACCCTGGATTGCGGGTCTTCCGGGGCCGGGCCAACTACTTGTCGCTCAGGTAGGTGACGCCGGGCAGCTCCCTGCCACCGATGAGCAGCCTGTCCACCTTCGGCAGCAGCGACTCGATGACGTCGATCTCCCGAGACCTTCGCCCCGCGGATGATCGCCACGAAGGGCCGCTTCGGGTTGTTGACGGCGTCGCCCAGGAAGTCCAGCTCCTTACTACGATGAAGCGGAGGCATTTGCAGAGTCACTAACCGGGGATGTTGAAGCGAACAGCGAACTGGACGCGGTTCGCGGAGCCCTGCTCTCCACTGCGCACTTCCCTCCGGCCGTAGAGGTACTCGACGCCGGCCCAGGCGCGGTTCTCGATGAACCAGTGGCGCAGGTTCACCGCGACGTAGTCGAAGCGGTGGTCGGGGGCGAGGGCCTCGCCCGGGTCGTTCCCGAGCCAGGCCGGGCTCATCACCACGTTAGAGGACCAGCGCGATGTCCAGTAGTGCTCGTATCCGACCAGGAAGGCCGTGACCTCGACGGCCCGCAGCTCGCCGGAAGCGTCGGGCGCGACGCTCAAGTCGCCGCGGTATCGGCCCAGACCGGGGCCCCCGGAGATCTGGGCGTAGGCCGAGTCCCGGCGGAAGACGCGGAAACGGGCCGAGGCCATCGCCCCCCCGATCGTGACGTCGATCGGATCGCCGCTAGTGGGCCGAAAGCGCGTCTGGCCCACGAACCCCGAGAGCTGGACGTGACCCCGGCCGGTCGTGAACCGGACGCGGGCCGTGAAGTCCGGCAGCGCCTTCTCGGTCGTTCCCTCCACTCCGGGCGGGGGCACGACCCTTGGGTCGCTCTCCTCGATCCCGAACGCGAGAAGGGTCCGCTTCGACAGGTCGAAGGTGAAACGCACGAGCCCCTGGCGGACGAGCGGCTGCGCCAGGGGCGTCTCGAAGTCGATCGTGTGCGGGATGTTGTCCTCGTCCATGAACGTCGTCCATGTCTGCCCGGCGAGCAGGAGGCCGTACTGGCCGTAGGCGTGGCGCAGGCGGATCCCGTTGTTGGCTCCGTAGAAGTCGCCTTCCACGACGAGCTTGAGGTCCCGGCCCTCGGCCGGCCCTACGACCGCGAGCGACACGCGCGACTCCCTCGCGTGGAACCGCGTGTTCGTGCCCTCGCCGCCGGGAACGGGTATCGTGCGTGGGTTGAAGCTGTCTGTGGAGCCGATCGGGTCGAAGTCGTGGATCGCGTCGAGCTTGACGTAGCCGCCGAGCTTGAAGGCCCACGAGCCGGCGCTGAACGTGGCGGCGGGCTTCGGCGAGGGGGCCGGAGTGGGTGCCGGCTCCTGGGGGGCTGGAGTCTGCGCCGCGGCATCCCGCGCGAGGAACGCGAGCAGGAGGGAACACGCGCCCGCCGCAAGCACCCATGCTCCCGGTGATCGCGTCGTGTGCGGCTTGTGCTCGAGAGGCGTCCTCTGTCTCTCCATGGGTTCTCTGCCTTTCTCAGTGCAGCAATGCCTCGGCATCGCGGACCTTCATGTCGCGTGCGCGGTCGCAAGAGTTTCCGGGGCGAGCTGCCTCAGGGTGACTCCGCTATGACAAAAAGCAATTCCGACTGCGTCCGGGACGATGGGAAGGGTATCGATCCAGCGGTTCTCTCCCGCCAAGACAGCGTCTTCCTTGGGGTGAAGCACGCCCTCGGCCGCTCGTGGAGCTTCGACCTCGGGTATATGCTCGTCTACCAGCAGAAGCCCAGCGGGTACCAGTACGACCTCGACCACACCCTGCGCTGGATTTTCTACTTCACGCCGGACCTCAGGAAGGCGAAGTCGCTCGCACCACCCGGCGAGTGGCGAGGAGTAGGCGGGAGGTGCGCACGCATTGCGTGCAGCACCGGCGCGTCGAGACAGCCCATTTCTCCGAAGTAACAGGCACACCGAGGGTTGACGCGATGAGGTCGCGGGCGCCCCTTGGCGTGCATCTTGCTCAGTAAACGTAGAGCCCGCTCGAAGGGAGGGACGCTATGCAGACTCATGGGAGAGGGCCGCGGGGCTCGCGGCCTCGAGGTTCACGGGATCCACAACCAGAACGCCGTGTACTGGAACCTATCGACGCCGGCCCTTTACGAAGAAGCCATCAAGCGCCGGGAGGGACGCCTCGCCCACCTCGGCCCGCTGGTCGTGCGCACGGGCCAGCACACCGGGCGCGCCCCCAACGACAAGTTCGTGGTGCGCGAGGCCGAGAGCGAGGCGAAGGTCTGGTGGGGCAAGGTGAACCGCCCGATGGAACCCCAGCAGTTCCGCGCGCTCCACCGGCGCATGCTCGCCTACCTTCAGGGCAAGGACCTGTTCGTGCAGGACTGCTTCGCCGGCGCCGATCCCGAGTTCCGGATGCCGATCCGCGTCATCACCGAGACGGCGTGGCACAGCCTGTTCGCCCGCAACATGTTCATCCGGTCCTCGCGCGAGGAACTGAGCTCCCACGAGCCCCAGTTCGTCGTGCTGAGCGCGCCGGGCTTCCACGCGGATCCCGAGCTCGACGGCACGCGGTCCGAGATCTTCATCGTGCTGAACTTCGGGGAGCGGCTGGTCCTCGTGGGCGGCACGCAGTACGCGGGCGAGATTAAGAAGTCGATCTTCACGGTCATGAACTACCTGCTCCCGCAGCGAGGCGTGCTGTCCATGCACGCCTCGGCCAACGTCGGCTCCGCAGGCGACGCGGCCGTCTTCTTCGGGCTGTCGGGAACCGGCAAGACGACGCTGTCGGCCGACCCTGCCCGCTCGCTGATCGGCGACGACGAGCACGGCTGGAGCGATCGCGGCGTCTTCAACATCGAAGGCGGCTGCTACGCCAAGGCGATCCGACTGTCGGCGAGCGCCGAGCCCGAGATTTACGAGACGACGCGGCGCTTCGGCACGATCCTCGAGAACGTCGGCTTCGACTCCGAGACGGGATTTCTCGACCTCGACGACGACTCGCTGACGGAGAACACCCGCGCCGCCTACCCGATCAGCCATATCCCCAACGCGAGGCGCGACGGCCTGGCGGGTCACCCGCGCAACATCGTCATGCTGACGGCCGACGCTTTCGGCGTGCTGCCACCCGTGGCGAAGCTCACTCCCGCCCAGGCCATGTACCACTTCCTGTCGGGCTACACGGCCAAGGTCGCCGGCACCGAGAAGGGGGTGACGGAGCCCCAGGCCACGTTCAGCGCCTGCTTCGGGGCGCCTTTCATGGCGCTCTCGCCCACCGTGTACGCCAAGTTGCTCGGCGAGCGGATCGCCCGCCACGATGTCGCCGTGTGGCTCGTCAACACCGGCTGGAGCGGCGGGCCCTATGGTGTCGGCCAGCGCATGAAGATCGCCTACACCCGAGCGATGGTTGGCGCCGCGCTCGACGGTCGCCTGGCAAGGGTCCCGATGCGTGTCGACCCCGTCTTCGGATTGGCCGTTCCCACCGCGTGCCCCGACGTCCCGCAGCAGGTTCTGGATCCGCGGTCCACGTGGAGCGACCCATCCGCCTACGACGCGCAGGCGCAGAAGCTGGCCGGGATGTTCCGGAAGAACTTCGAGGCCTTCGCCGCCGATGCGCCGCCCGAAGTGGCCGCGGCCGGCCCGCAGCCGGCGGCGTCGAAGCTGGCGGTCGCGGCGCGGTAGCGGTCGGGGCCACCGCCGCTCGAAGACGCCACGAGGGGGGACGCTCTACGCAAACGCTCCTGGACGGATCGACCGCCGCGGGCGCCGTGCTCATCCTGGCCCTGGTCGCCGGGAGCGGCCTCGCGCTGGGCAGCCTCCGTGTGCGAGGGATCGGCCTGGGGATCGCCGGAGTCCTGTTCGCCGGCCTCGCCTTCGGCCATTTCGGTGTTCACGTCGACGAGCGGACTCTGGAGTTCGCCCGCGAGTTCGGGCTCATCCTCTTCGTGTACTCGATCGGCCTCCAGGTGGGTCCCGGCTTCTTCGCTTCGCTGCGCCGTCACGGGCTGGCCCTGAACCTGCTCGCCGCCGCGGTCGTGCTGCTGGGGGTGGCGACGGCACTGGGCCTGCACCTCCTCGGGGGGATCGACGCGGCCGCGGCGGTGGGCATCCTGAGCGGCGCGACGACCAACACGCCCAGCCTCGCCGCCGCCCAGCAGGCGCTCAAGCAGGTCATGGCCGATCCCGCGGCGCGCGAGAGGCTCGCCCCGCTACCCGGAGTGGGGTACGCGGTGGCCTACCCGTTCGGTGTCGTCGGCATCATCGTGGTGATGGTCGGGATACGAGCCGTGTTCCGAATCAGCCTCGCCCGTGAGAGAGAGGAGCTCGACCGCGGCCTCGAGGCGGAGGTCCGCCGGCCCGCCCGCGCGAACCTCGAGGTGGTCAACCCGAACCTCGTCGGCTTGCCGATCGAGCGGGTGCCGTTGATCTCCGGGATCGTGGTCTCCCGGATCTACCGGGACGGACTGCTGCGGGTGCCGCGTCCGGACACGACGCTGGCTCTGGGGGACGTCCTGCTCGCGGTGGGAACACGCGAGGAGCTCGACGCGCTCCGGGTTGTCGTGGGAAGGGAGAGCGACCTGGACCTGCACTCCCTGCCGAGCGCGATCACGACGCGCCGCCTCATTATCACCCGCGCGGCCGCGAGCGGGAAGACGATCGCCGAGCTCGACTTCGTGCGGCGCTACGGCGTGCAGGTCACGCGCGTGAGCCGGGCCGAGGTCGAGCTGCCGGCCAGCCCGGGCTTCGAGCTGCAGTACGGGGACACCGTTCTCGCGGTCGGGGAGGCGGCCGACATCACCCGCGCGGCGGCAGAGCTCGGCGACTCCCCCAAGAGCCTGAACTACCCCCATCTGGTGCCGATGTTCGTCGGCATCGCCCTCGGCATCCTCCTCGGGAGCTGGGCGTTCTCGTTGCCCGGGGTCCCCGCGCCGGTGCGCCTGGGCCTGGCCGGCGGCCCGCTCCTCGTCGCCATTCTTCTGAGCCGGATCGGTCGGATCGGGCCCCTCGTCTGGTACATGCCCCTCTCGGCCAACTACATGCTGCGCGAGGTCGGCATCGTGCTCTTCCTCTCGGCCGTCGGGCTGCACGCGGGGGACGTGTTCGTCGACACCCTCGTGCACGGTCCCGGGCTTTACTGGATGGCGGGGGGAGCCCTGGTCACCCTGGTCCCGCTGGCGGCGGTGGCCACCATTGGCCGGGCGGTGCTGGGCTTGAACTTCCTGACCCTCTGCGGGCTACTGGCCGGCAGCATGACCGACCCGCCGGCCCTCGCGTTCGCGAACGCGGTGGCGGGCAGCGAGGGCCCGTCCACGGCCTACGCCACGGTCTACCCGCTGACGATGATCCTGCGCGTCCTCGCCGCGCAACTCTTCGTCCTGTATCTGGTGCGCTGAGATCCCGAGAGGCGACCGGTGGCGAGGACCTCGGGAGAGTCGCCTGGTCCACGAGCGGCGGATTGCCCGGCTGGCGCCGCATCTGACCCGCCAGAACGCGGAAGCCATCCTCATGCGGGCCTGCGGGATGTCCCATCTCGAAATCCGGGAGTTGGTCGCCGAGCTGGAGCCGAGGCCCGACGTCGCCCCCGAGTGTCCGCAGGCTTCCCGAGCGCCCCGCGCCGGGCAACGGCAGTCCCCTGCAACTCGGGGCGCCCCGAGTTGAGTCGCATGCTGTCAATCTCGAGTCGGGTGTGGCCGTGCCGGCTCGCCCAGCGGTCGTCGAGCCCCTCGCCCCCACCCGCTACCAGGTCCGCTTCATCGCCAGCGCCGAGTTCCGCGAGAAGCTCGAGCGCCTGCAGGCTTTGATGCGCTCCTCGGTGCCCGACGCTGATCTGGCGCGAATCATCGACATCGCCGTCACCGAGAAGCTGCAGCGCGTCGAGGCGAAGCGCTGTGGCAAGGCGCAGGCGCCCCGAAAGGATCTCGCCAGAACGGACACCACCCTCTCGTCACGTCACATTCCCGCTGCGGTCAGGCGACTGGTGCACGAGCGCGACGGCGGTCGCTGCGCCTACCCGGACAAGTACGGGCGCCGCTGCGACAAACGCCACGAGCTCGAGTTTCACACCAGCAGCCCTTCGCCCGCAGGGGCGACCACAGCGCCGCCAACCTCACGCTCCTGTGCAGGGCTCACAACGCCCTCCTGGCGGAGCAGGACTACGGCGAGGACGTCAATGGCACGGTTCCGAGCGGCGACGAGCCGCACCTCAGTGCCAGTAGACGCATACGGGGCTCGGATCGCGGTGCGGCCGCGATCGCTGTCTTCGGGATAACGGCGGCCAGAGGCTCGATCGAGCTAGGTGGCACGCCGCGGCGACGGCGTTCGAGTGTCAACACGCACCCGAACAGAACAAGCTAGCGCGCCCGTCACCGCCTTCTGTCCGCTCGACAGACTGTCCCTCTTCCCCGTCCAACTCGGGCCGCCGTCGTCCGTGAGCCGTCGGGCTAAGTGCCCTTCAGATCAAGCTCGGCTCGTGGACGTCTTCCGAGCGGACATCCTCGACGGCCTGCGCGAGCGTCGTGCGCCGGCTGATCGGACCGAGCAGCTGCTCCAGTCCCTCGAGGCGCAGCACGTCGCGGACACTCGCGTGGGCCTCGACGACGCGGAACACGATCCCGCGAGCGGCGAACTCGCGCGCGAGGCCGGCGATCATCTCGGCGCCGGCCATGTCGACGAGCGGGGCGGCCGACAGGTCGCAGACCGCGAGCCGAATCGGCTCTTGCGATGCGTTGACGCGCGCCCAGACCGCGTCGCGCACGGCCTCGACGTTGAAGTAGACGATCCCGCTCTCGACACGGAAGAGCAGCGCACCCGGGACGGGCTCGTTGCCCGGGTGGCGCTCGATGTCGGAGAAGCGATCCGTCCTCGGAATCCGGCCGAGGAAGGCGACGTGCGGCCGCGCGGCGCGGTGCATCAGGAGGAGCAGGGAGAGGATCGAGCCGATCAGCACGCCGCGCAGGATGCCCGAGCCGAGCACCCCCGCGAAGGCTGCCATCGCGACGAAGAACTCACTGCGGTGCGCACGCCACAGGCGCCTGAGCGTCGCGAGCTTCACGAGCCCCGTCAGGGCCATCAGCACGATCGCCGCGAGGACCGGCTGCGGCAGGCCCGCGAGCAGCCCTGACAGAAACAGGGTGACGCCGAGGACAATGCTCCCGGCGACGAGGGTGGAGAGCGGCGTCCGGGCCCCACCGGACTCGTTGACGAGGGACTGTGACATGCCGCCGCTCACGGGGAAGCCCCCGCCGAGGCCGGCGGCGAGATTGGCGACGCCGAGCGCGAGGAACTCCTGGTTCGCGTCCAGGCGGTAACCGTGTTTCGCGGCAAACGTGCGCCCGATCGCGACGCTCTCGACGGCGCCGAGGAGAAAGCAGGCGAACGCGAGCGGCAGCAGTTCGTTGATGTCGCTCTGCTGGACGCGCGGCAGCGCCGGCGTGGGCAGGCCGGTGGGGAGGCCGCCGAGCAGATGGACCGACAGGGCGCCGAGGTCGAACATGCGCGCGAGGACGATGCCTCCGGCCACGACCGCAAGCGCCACGGGTTGGCGGGGAAACAGCCACTTGCCCACGAGCAGCAGGCCGACCGCGCCGAGCCCGAGGGCGAGCGAGGCAGGGTTCGTCTCGGGCAGGTGGCGCAGGCAGTGTGCCGCGTGGTCCCAGAAGGAGCCGCCGTGGGCCCCGGCGAAACCGCAGAGCTTCGGCAATTGCGTGCTGGCGAGGACGAAGCCGATCCCGGCCTTGAAGCCGACCATCACGCTCTCGGAGAAGAAGTTGGTGGTGGCGCCGGCGCCCACCATCCTGGCCAGCAGGCCGATCGCCCCGACGATGAGCGCCGTGCAGGCCGCGAGCGCCCCGAAGCGCGCCGGGTCGCCGCCGGCGAGCGGCCCGAGCGAGGAACCCATCAGCAGCGAGATCGCGGAGGTGACGGTGATCGCGGTGTGCCGCGAGCCGCTGAACATCCAGTACACCAGGGCGGGGAACAGGCACGCGTAGAGCCCCACCTGGGCGGGCAGGCCGGCGAGCGACGCGTCACCGATCGCAGACGGGATCAGGTACGCCGCGAGGGTCACCCCCGCCATCAGGTCGTAGCGCAGCCAGTCTCGCTCGTACGAGCGGAGCCAGCCAAGCGCCGGGACGAGGGAGGAGGCGGCGGCCACCCACGTCACCGCGACCGGTGGCGGTTCGGCACGAACCTGCGCCCCGCGAGCGACGCCGTGTCGTCATAGGCCCCCTTCAGCGAGCGCGGAGGCAGCTTGATCTTCTCGCGGCGAAGCTTCTCGTAAGGGATCAGGCTCAGGAAGTGTGCGAGGCAATTGAGCCGGGCCCTGCGCTTCTCGTCGGCGCGGAGGATGTACCAGGGGGCGTGCGGCGTGTCCGTGGCCTTCAGCATGGCGTCACGGGCGCGCGAGTACGCGTACCACTTCCGGCGCGAGGGCAGGTCCATCGGGCTGAGCTTCCACTGCCGCAACGGGTCCTCGATCCGGGCCAAGAAGCGGCGCTTCTGCTTCTCGTCGCTCACCTCTAGCCAGTACTTGATCAGCCGGATGCCGCTCCTGACCACCTGCTTCTCGAACTCCGGGCACACTTTTAGGAAGTGCTCGTAATCCTGCTTCGTGCAGAAGCCCATCACCCGCTCGACGCCGGCCCGGTTGTACCAGCTCCGGTCGAAGATCACGACCTCGCCGGCAGCCGGGAAGTGCGCCAGGTACCGCTGCACGTGCATCTGGGATCTCTCGCGGTCGGAGGGCGCCGGCAGCGCGACCGTGCGGAAGACGCGCGGGCTGACGCGCTCGGTGAGCGCGCGGATCGTGCCGCCCTTGCCGGCCGCGTCGCGCCCCTCGAACACGACGATGATGCGGGCGCCGGTGTGCTTGACCCAGTCCTGCAGCTGGCAGAGCTCGGCCTGCAGTTCTCGCAGCTCGGCCTCATAGTCCTTGCGCTTGAGCTTCTCGGGCCCCTTCCTGTGCTTCTTCACGACATTCCTCCCGGCCGCGCGTGCGCCTCGTGTGGGACGGTCTACCGTGTCCGTGCCATCCGTCGACCCGGACGAGCATCGGTGTCAGCCCCGCGCACTCGAGGATGAGGCGATCGGCGGCTCGCCATACCCGCCTTAGGGCAAGGCGCATGCCGACCGCAGTGCTGCCGTAACTGCTGCAGGTCATCAAAGAAGGACGACGTGACGCCCCACTCGCAGGGGGCTCATTGCGAATCCACGACGGTTTGGTGAGCGCGGTGTCTGCGCCAGGGCGACAAGGTGCCACGTCAGTCGCGGCCGTTGAGTCGGATGGCTGACCGCGGCTCCGGTCGACAGGCGGGTGTCGCAGCGGCGTCTTGAGTCGCGGTTCGTAGTGAATTCGTGACGAGACTCCCGGGGTCGCAGGCAGCGGTGGCCGTCCAAGGCTCGCAGATCCCGGTACTTCGGCGCCTGGACGGGTGGCACGAAGGTTGCCCAACCCGACGGGCATGGACGAGAGAAGAGCGCGACAGCACGAGCGCCCTGTTGGGGAGGACGAAATGGAGATCGCCGGTGCCGAGACGGCCGTAGTGATCGCAGCGGGAGCCGGCAGACGAATGCGGGAAAGCGCCGGGGGGGCGCGCCCGAAGCCGGCGACGCTCGTGGTCGGAGTCCCCATCGTCGTGCGCGTGCTGTGGAGGCTGGCCGAGACCGGCGTCCGACGCGTGGTTGTCGTCACCGGTTGCCGCGCCCCGGAGGTCCAGGCCACGGCGCGAGCGGGTCGGCCCCCGGGGCTCGAGCTCGTGTTCGTCCACAACGACGCCTGGGAGCGGCAGAACGGGCTCTCCGTCCTGGCCGCGCGCCAAGCGGTCGGCGGAGCGCCGTTCGTCCTGACGATGGCGGACCACTTGTACTCGCCGCTGGTGATCGAGGCTCTGCGGACCGTCCGCGGGCGCGACGTCGACGTGGCGCTGGCGGTCGACCGGCGGCTGAGCGAGATCGGCGACATCGACGACGCCACGCGCGTCCGCACCGGGCTGGGGGGCCGCATCTGCGAGATCGGCAAGCTGCTCCCTGCCTACGACGCCGTCGACACCGGCGTCTTCCTCTGCACACCGGCGCTCTTCGACGCGATCGAGGGTGAGCAAGACACGCGCGGCGACTGCTCGCTGAGCGACGGCGTCGCGCGGGTCGCGCGGGGAGGCCGGGCACTGGCGGTGGACATCCCGAACCAGGCTTGGTGGCAGGACGTGGACAACGCGGCCGACCTCGCCCGCGCCGAGCGGCTGCTCCTGCGGCACGAGGCGACCGCGATCCACGCGGCCCCCGCGGAGCTGGTGGCGTGATGAGCACCTGGCGGCGCAAGACCACAGCCGCGCGCCGCGACTACGACGCGGTGGTGGTGGGGAGCGGATTCGGAGCCGCCTTCGCCGCGCTGCCGCTCGTCCAAGCGGGCGCCCGGGTGCTGATGCTCGAACGCGGCCCGTGGGTGCCCCGCGGGCCGTGGAACTGGGATGCACACGGCAGCTTCGACCTCACTCCGTACAAGGCCAGTGAGGTCCCGTACCGCGTCCTCGCGGGTGGGTCGTCGCCGCTGATGCAAGCCTGCTCGTGCGTCGGGGGCGCCTCGGTCTTCTATGGAGGCGTCTCCCTCAGGCTTCGCACGTCCGACTTCGAGCCCCGTGCCGACTTCGCGAGCGCGGGAGCGAAGTGGCCTCTCCGCTACGCAGACCTCGAGCCGTACTACTCGAGGGCCGAGGAGATCCTCGGGGTGGGTGGAGACGCGGGGGTGGACCCCTGCGAGCCGCCCCGCAGCCGCCCCTTCCCCCACGCAGCGGCGCCGCTCTCCCAGACCTCGCGCCTCATCGCGGGTGCCGCGCGAAGCGTCGGACTGACGCCCTTTCCGCTGCCGCTCGCGCTCAACCGCGCGGATGGTGCCCGCGTGCCGTGCCAGGCCTGCACGACGTGCGACACCTTCGCATGCGCCATCTCCGCGAAGAACGACGTCGCGACTGCGGTCCTGCCGGAGCTTCTCCGTCGAGGCCTAGAGCTGCGGCCGCGGACGCTGGTGACAGGCCTCAAGGTGCAGGGCGACAGGATCACTGAGGTCGAGGCCGTCGACACGGCGGCCGGGGAGCGGGTGACGTTCCGGGCCGGGCTGGTGCTGCTGGGCGCGGGCGCCTTGTCGTCGCCGCACCTCATCCTTGCCTCCGGCCTCGCTGCGCGCAATCCCGCCGGCGACCGGGTCGGCGCCTATCTCACACGGCACTGCGTGGCGATCGTCTATGGGCTGTTCCCTCGCCTGCCCGACGAGGGGCAGGTGTTCCACAAGCAGGTGGGATTCCACGTCGCGGGTTCCGGCCCCGCTGATCCCGAGGGGTCCCTGGGGCTGATCCAGCAGGTCCAGAGCCCGCCTGAGGGCCTCGTCCGCCAGCGCCTGCGCCTGAACCTCAACGGCTGGGTGCCGCGCCTCGTCAAGCGCGCGACCGGGCTTCTGGTGCTGGCAGAGGACGAGCCTCGCCCGGAGAACCACGTCTCGATCGACCGGTCGAAGATCGACCAGTTCGGCCTGCCCCAGCTCGTCGTGACATACCGCGAATCGCGGCGCGACGAGCGGGCCCGGGACGCGCTCTCGCGGCACGCCCGCGCCGTGCTCCGCGAAGCGGGTGCTTTCCTGTTCTACCGGCACAAGGTGAAGACCTTCTCTCATGCCGCGGGAACCGTGCGTTTCGGCGACGATCCGCATAAGGCGCCTCTCGACCCGTTGTGCCGGTTCCGGGGAGTGTCGAACCTGTTCGTGGTGGACGCGAGCGCCCTGCCGACCTCCGGAACGGTCAATCCGAGCCTCACGATCGCAGCGAGCGCACTGCGGGTCGGAACGCGGCTCGCGCGGGAGAGCGAAGTGCAGCTCGCGCGGGAGTTTGCAGCATGAGCGCGCGCCCCTCCTTGCGCCTCGCCGTGCTCGGCTGCGGCAACGCTGCGATGCTCGCCGCGCGCGCCTTGCGCGGCGTGCCGGGCGTGTCCTGCGCCTTCGCCAGCCGCGACCCCGAGCGCGCCGCGCGCTTCGCCCAGAAGTTCGGCGGGCGGGCTTTCGGGTCCTACGAGGAAGCTCTGTCCTCGCCCGACGTGGACGCGGTACTCGTGGCAACGCCGCCCGCGAGCCACTTCGAGCTGGCGCTGCGCGCCCTCGACTGCGGCAAGAGCGTGGTGCTCGAGAAGCCGCCGACGCTCCGCACCGGCGAGCTCGACGCGCTGGGCACGGCCGCCCGGCGGGTCGGGCGCCGCGTGATGGTGGCCGAGAACTACTTCTACAAGCCGCTCGCGCGCGCGCTGCGGGAGCTCATCGGCGACGGCGCGGTGGGCGACCTGCTGTTCGTGCACGTGAACGCGCTCAAGACCCAGCGCGCGGAGGGCTGGCGCAGCGACCCCGGTCTTGCCGGGGGCGGCGCTCTCTTCGAGGGCGGGATTCACTGGGTGGACTTGCTCGCGAACCTCGGGCCCCGGGTCGAGCGCGTCGAGGGGTTCCTGACCGGCGTGAACGGGAAGGCTTGCGTCGATCGGAGCGTGCTGGCCGTGTTCCGCTACTCGACCGGCGCCGTCGGCACGCTCTCGTACTCCTGGGAGACCGCGTCGGCCGCTGCGCGGGCTGCGGCTGTCGCGCGTGTACGGCCGCGAGGGGTCGATCGCCTTCGAGTCGAACGGGCTGTTCCTGGCGACGTGGGGACGCGTGAGGCGCCTCGCGTTCCCCGGCCTGCGGGACATCTCGGGACGCCGCGCCATGTGGGCGGACTTCGTCCCAGCGCTCCAGGAGAACCGGGAGCCACAGTACGACCTGCGCCACGCGCGGCGCGATCTGGAGCTGGTGGAGGCCGTCTACGCGTCCGCGTCGCGGGGCGGCGGGAGGCGAGCGTGATCGACATGGGTGCGACGACGATCGGGATGCTGCTGGCGGGGCTCGGTGTGGGAGCGGCGGCCGGCGCCCACACGGCGACGTGGGGGATGTACAAGGACGCGCCGCACGAGGGCTTCACGTGGCGCAAGTACGCGCGCAGCATCGCGCTGGGCTCGCTGCTCGGTCCGGCGGCCGCAACCGTCGCCGGCCTTGACGCGACGCGCGCGGCCGGCGCGGTGGTCCTGTTCGGCCTCGTGTACGCCCTCGAGCGCGCGCTCGTCGAGTTCTACAAGACGTTCGTCCGCGAAGAGGACCAGTCGAAGTACACCATCCCGATGCAGTTCGCCGTGTTCGGCAAGCCGGTCCAGGGTCGCGCGCGGCGCTGGACGGTGGCGGCGGGTGTCGCCGCGGTCGCTCTGTCGCTGGCCTTCTGGACGGCCAATCTCGACGCCGCCTCGCTGCCGCTGCCCATCCTGCTGCTGATCGGCAGTGCGGCGGGCTGGGTCTCGGCAATCGGCGGCGCGTGGAAGGACGCGCCGATCGAAGGCTTCGAGACGTTCAAGTTCTTCCGCAGCCCCGCGATCACGGGAACGTACGCGTTCCTGATCTCGCGGCTGGACGGCCGGATGCTGATCGTCGCTCTCTGCGCGCTCGGCTTCACGGTCGCCACGATCGAGACCTACAAGACGTTCTTCTTCCCGAGCAAGCCGCGCGGGAAGTTCGCGAACAAGCCGATCGTCTACCCCGAGTGGCTTCGCTTCCGCCTGAGGTTCGTCCCTCTGTACGTCGGGATCTGGCTCTTCGTGCTCGG
This sequence comes from uncultured Acidobacteriota bacterium, assembly GCA_963740655.1. Taxonomy (GTDB): domain Bacteria; phylum Acidobacteriota; class Vicinamibacteria; order Fen-336; family Fen-336; genus DATBSL01. Next base: position 186,320 of record CAVUFF010000001.1, on the reverse strand, counting down.
GGCTTTCGCGCAGGCATTGCTCTCCGACGCCCCTCGCATGGAAGGCGGCACGCGCGCCCAGCACACGGCCGCGCCTTCGCCCCGCCCGGACGCGCTCGAAGGCGCCGACGCGGTCTCAGCGCTCGTCCGTCCGGCCAGGGGAGCCGAGGCGTGAGAGCCAGGCTCCCGCTCGCGCTGTGCCTGCTCGCGGCCCTTCCGGCCGCGGCCGAGGAGCCACGGCGCATCGACCTGCGGGAGCTCCTGACCATCGCGTCGCGAAGCTACCCCGAGGTTCCCGTGGCCGAGGCCGAGGTGGACGCGGCGCGCGGCACCGAGTCGCTCGCGCGCGCCATGCGGCGGACACCCCGCCTCATGCTGACGAGCGCCTTCGGCATGGTGCCGGCGGCCCGCGGGACGATTTTCTACTCGCCGGACACGGCGCGCGACCTCAACGACTTCGGTGGGTTCTACCGCGTGCGCCTGGACTTCCAGCAACCCTTGTTCACGTTCGGGGCGCTCAGGGAGTGGGAGCGGGCCGCATCGGCCGCGGTCGCGTCGCGACAGGCGCGGACGCAGGCACGCCGCGACCTGGGGCTGGTGCTGGCAGCCGAGGCCTACTTCGGCTGGCAGCTCGCGACCCGCGCGCTCGAAGTGGTCGAGGAAGTGCGGGGCCACCTCAAGGAGCATCTCGAACGCCTCGAAGCCGCGGAGGACACCGACCCGATCGATCTGTTCCGAGCGCACAACGCGGAGTTCGTTCTGGATCGGGGGGAGGCCGATGCGCGGCGGCAGTTGCGATCGGCCGAGGCGGGCCTCGAGGCCCTGGTCGGCGGCCCGGCCCGGCCTGCGACCGACGACCTGGCGGCCCTGCAACCGGACGCGACGAGCGTCGACGAGGCCTCGGTGATCGCCTCCGCCGCGAATCCGGAGCTGCGCGAGGCGCAGCAGGCCGCCGCGGCCCGCGAGCACGCCGCAGAGGCGGTCCGCCGCGAGCGCTTGCCGGGGCTCGCGATCGAGGGGAAGTTCGAGTACGGCCGTGCCCCCAACCGAGACAAGCAGGACAACCCGTTCGTGTACGACCCGTTCAACGCCCGCAGCTTCAACGCGGCGTTCGGCGTGCGCTGGGACCTCAGCTTCAAGCAGAACGCCGCCAAGGTGGCGCGAGAGGAGGCCGAAGCCCAGGCGGCGCGCGCGCGGCGGGACGCCGTCGCGACCCGCCTCCGGCTCGAGCTTGGGCGGCTCCAGGCCCGGCTCGACGAGGCCAGGAGTGTCTACGAGACGAGCCGGCGCGAGCTCAGCACCACGGCCAACTGGCTCCGCGTGGCGGACGAGAACAACGCGCTCGGCACGGCGTCGACGAAGGACGTGATCGACTCGTACACCGCCTACGTGCAGGCCCGCGTCGCGCACTACGACGCCATCCGCGAGCTGAACGTCGCGCTGGTGGCATGGCGGCTCGCCCAGGGGCGGGAAGCGCTCGCCCAAGGAGAAGTTCCATGACAAACGGTTTTCGCAGCGCGCTCGTGTCGAGCGCGGTCGTCGTCGCTTCGATCCTGGCCGCCGGCCCGACGGAGGCGAGCAGCGGTCCGCTGGCCGACGCGCTGAAAGCGCGGCAGGCGCGGATCGACTCCATCCTGTCCGCTCACCCGGGCAAGCTCGCTGGCCCCGCGCGGGAGACGCTAGAGGACGCCCTCGCCGGAGGGATCGACTTCGCTGCGATGGCGCGCGCCGCGCTCGCGGCCTGGGAGAGCCGTTCGACCGCCGAACGCGCCGAATACGCGGGCGCCTTCGAGAAGCTGATCCGTCGCAGTCTGATGCGGCGGGTCGACATCTACCGGATCCTGGGCGTGGACTACACCGCCGAAGCCATCCAGGGCGACCACGGGAGGGTGGACACGGTCGTTCGGGCCAAGGACGTGACGACCAAGGTGGCCTGGGAGTTCGTGACGACGTCGAGAGGCTGGCGGGTCTCCGACTACTCGATCGACGGTGTCTCCACGGCGCGCAACTACCGGAGGCAGTTCGCTCGGCTGCTCGAGACCAAAGGGTGGAACGGTCTCATCGAACGGATCAACAAGCGCGCGGCGGAGATCGAAGCCGAGATCGAGAAGGAGGGCTGATGCGTAGACCGGGACCACAGAGCACGAGCGCTCGCGGGGCGACAGGCGAGAGTGGACAGCCGATCGCGGGCGACCGCGTAGCGACGGTCGTCTCCGCCGACGAGGCGGCGCTCGTGCGGGTGTGTGGCCTCACGCTGCTGGAGCGCAACCTACGCTCGTTGGCGCGGGCCGGGCAGCGGGAGGCGACGGTCGTCTCGCCGAGCCCGCGCGTGCTCGAGCTGGCGAGCCGGCGACACTGGTCACGCGCTTCGATGGCGGTCAGGACGGTGCTCCGCGTCGCCGGCTCGCAGTCGCCGTCCGTCACGGTCGCGGAGCTGCGCGGGCTCGCGGGAGAGCGCCCGCTGCTCTATGTGCCCGCCGCGGTCCTCTGCGACACGAGGCTCTTCCAGCAACTGCTCTCGGCCTGGGGATCCACGGCCCTCGTGGACTCGGCGACCCCCGAGGCCCTCCAGCCGCTGACGGTCGGGGTCCCGCGGACGTCGCGCGGGCTCGTCTGCGGCGCGTGCCGGCTGGACCGGGGCTTCCTGGGGTCGCAGCCGGGGCGTGCGACGGTCGGACAGATCTTGCCCGCAGCGATCGAAGCAGGCGACGTGCGGCCGCTCGACGTCGCCGACCAGACCGCCTACGTCGCCTCCTTGCGCCGGACCCTGCGGCCGGTGTGGTTCCCCGCTCCCGCTCCCGAGCACGCGCGCGCCGCCGAGGCCGCGCTGCTCGACACGGCCCAGAAAGGGGCCCTCGATGTCCCGGCCATGGTCCACGGGCCGATCGAGAACGCGATCGTGGCGCGGCTGTGCCGCACCCCCGTCACGCCGAACCAGTTGACCGTCGGCGCGGCGGCGGTCGCCTGGATGGCCACCGCGCTCTTCGCGAGCGGGCACCTCGGGGTCGGGCTCGCCGTCGCTCTGGCCGTCGGGGTCCTCGACGGCCTCGACGGCAAGCTCGCCCGCTTGAAGCTCGAGACGTCGCGTGTGGGCGAGTTCGAGCACCTCTCGGACTTCGTGTTCGAGCTGTCCTGGTGGTCTGCCCTGGCCTGGCACTTCCACGCGACCGGCACGCTGCTCTGTGCGCCCCTCGTGCTGCTGGCCCTGTACCTCGCGGAGGGGCTCGACGGGCTCGTCAAGTGGGCCGCCCTCGAGAGGCTCGGCGTGATCATCGACAACGCCGCGCCGAGCATGCGGCGGGTACGTCTGGTGGGCGGCCGTCGGAACGTCTACGTCTGGATCATGGCCTTGGGCTGGGCTGCCGGCCATCCAGCGGCGGCATTCGTCCTGTTGCCGGTCTGGGAGGGCGCGACGGCGGCCCTCCACGTGGCCTGGGCGCTCGCGAACTTCGGCAGGTTCCGGGTCGCGACCGCCCTGGAACTGAACGGCAGGTAAGTGGGCTCGTGAGGGGGGACGATCAGCGATGAGCGAAGCGGTGGCGAGCGACCTGTGGACCGGGCCGCGGCTGGCGAATCGTGCCTGCGAGGGACCGGAAACGGCGGTGACCGGGCCGACGCTGCTCCGCGGCATCGCCACGAACATCTTCACGATCGGGGTGGGCGGTCTCGGTGTGCTCTTCACGCTGCTCATCGCTCGCCTGCTCGGACAGGCGGCTCTCGGCGGCTTTCTCGTGGCCTGGGCGACGGCCGACCTGTTGAGCAAGCTGGGCACCCTCGGGCTCGACCAGGGGACGACTGCTCTCGTGGCCCGTCGCCGGGCCGAGGGAGACGCCGCGGGCACGCGCGCGGTCTTCCGTCTGGCCCTGGCGGCGGGACTCGGTTCGAGCGCCGTCGTGGCGGGCGTCGCCTGGCTCGTGCTTGCGTGGTTCCCGCACGCGCATGAGACGGCCGATCTGGTAACCGCTCAGCGCACGATGCTGCTGGCCTTGCCCGCGATCGCCCTCTATCGGATCGCGAACGGAACCTCGCGCGGCCTGGGCATCATGCAGCACGATGCGGTGTCCGGCGGCCTGCTCCACAGCCTCGCGAAGATCGGAGCGCTCGTGGCCTTCGTGTGGCTGGGACTGCCACGAGTCGTCGGGGCGAGCGGCACGGCCGTGCTCGCGGCGATCGTGGGCTTCTCTGTCGCAGCCGGCGCCGCCTACGTGCTCGCGCACGGCGGGCTTCGCCGGGGCGCCGGCGAGCAGCGGAGCACCGCTTCCAGCGAGGCGAACGCAGCGGCGCTCATGCCGCTCTCGGTGTTCGCGGCCGCCACCGGCCTCGTCAACCTCGGGATGCAACGGCTGGACGTGCTGGTCCTGGCGGCATTCGTGGGCCGGGCGCCCGGCCTCGACCTCGCGATGTTGGGAGTGTACGGTGCCGCCGCCGAGATCGCGGGCCTCACGCGGAAGGTGCGCTTCGCCGCCGAGGCCCCCTTCCTGCACGCCCTCGCGACCGCCCAAGGCAGGGGGCGTGGCGAGGAGGAGCGCTCGGCTTTCGGCGACGTCGTACGCTGGATGCTGCCGGCCCTGCTCTGCGTCGCCGCCCCGCTGGCGCTCGGGGCGCCGCTCTGGCTCTCTCTCTTCGGTCCCGGCTTCGAGCGTGCGACCCTGCTCGTGGGCCTGCTCGTCGTCGCGCATTCCATCAGCGGCCACTCCGGGTTCGCCGAGAACGTGCTGCTCCTGCGGCGGCCGGCTCTCAACTTGATGAACTCGACCTTCGGCGTCGTGGCCTATCTCGCGCTCAGCCTGGCCCTCGTACCGAGAATGGGGGCGACGGGCGCCGCCCTTGCCGCCGTCGCCGCGTACGGCGCCGTGGCCGCGCTGCGCTTCGGCGAGCTTCGCGCGATGGGAGTGCCCTGGCCCTCGGAGCGGATCCGGGAAAACTCGCTCGCGTTCCTCGTGGCGCTCGTGCCTGCGCTTTTGCTCCGCAGCGTGATGCCGGGACGGACGGGCGCGGCTCTGGCCGTTGTCTGCTTCGTGTCGGTGTTCGTGGCGGCCGTCGTGCGATGGGCTCTCGACGATGGAGATCGGGATGCCTTCCTCGCGATCGCCCCACCCCTCGCCCGTGTTGCGGGCGCGAAGCGCGCTCGCCGCAGGGGCCGAGGACCGCGGCCCGAGGCCTCGCTGGCGGAGCCATCGGCGCTTCTCACCGTGATCCTGGTCGTCTCCTCGGAAAACGACGGCGGCGCGGCGCGCTCCACGTTCCTGCTCGCCCGCGACCTCCCGCATTTCGGCGTGCGGCCGATCGTGGCGCTCCACCGCGAGGGAGAGCTCTCGCGCCGGCTCGCCGCGGCCGGCACGGCGTTCGAGGTGGTGCCGGGTCTCCCCGAGGACCTGACTCGCCGTCCCGGGCGCCCCGACAGCCTGTGGGCGGTGCCCGGCAACCTCCGGGCCGTGCCCCACGCCGTGTCGTTCCTGCGTGACCTCGCCGAGCGCGAGGGTGCCTCGGTCCTCTACGGGCAAGGAACCTGGGCCAACATCCTCTCCGCCCTGGCCGCCAGGGGTTCGGCCACGGGAGCGGTGTGGCACATCCGCAACGACTTCAGGCCGCGGCTCAAGCGGCTCGTGATGCGCGGCGTCGCGCGCGCGTGCGGAGTACGGGCGATCGTGGCCGTGTCACGGTCGGCGGCCGCGCCCCTCGAAGGCCTGCCGATGCCGCTGCACGTCGTCGAAAACGGCGCCGATCTCGCGGCCTCCGACGCGGCCCGCAACGCTCCGGACAACCTGCGTCGGCGCCTCGGCATCCCTGAGGCCGCCGTGGTGGCGTGCTACGCGGGCCGGCTGCTGCCGCACAAGGGAATCCACGTGCTGATGGAGGCGGCGCGGCGGGCGATGAGCCGGGAGGCGAAACTTCACCTCGTGATCCTCGGGGACAACCCGGGCCACGCCGCACGCGACGTCCGCGGCGAGCTGCAGCAGCAGGCCTCCTCGTGGGGCCTCGGCGACCGGATCCACGTCGCCGGCTGGGTGCCCGCCGTGGAGCGCGCCCTCGTCGGCCTCGACTTGGTCGTCATCCCCTCCACGTGCCGCGAGTGCTGCTCACGCTCGCTCATCGAGTCGCTCTGCCTCGGGCTGCCGGTCGTCGCGTCGCACGTCGGGGGAAACCCGGAGTTGCTGCAGGACGGCGTCGACGGGCTGCTCGTGCCGCCGGGCGATCCCGAGCGGCTGGCCGAGGCGCTCGTGGCCCTCGCGACCGACGACGTGCTCCGCCGCCGTCTGGCCACGGGCGCCTTCGAGGCCCGGCGCCGCTTCGACTCGGTCACGGTGGCGCGGCGCGCGGCGGCCGTCCTGAGGACGGCCGCCAGGGAGGCGGTCATGGAGACGAACGCGCTCGACCCGCTCTCGGTGCAACCATGAGAGCGGCAGCAGGGGCCGTGCTCCTCCTCGCGCTCTGCGGCACCGGCTGCGGCGAGCCGCCTCGGGAGTGGTCGATCGGCCTCTACCGCGGGACGACACCGTTCGACCTGACCCCCTCGGGGCCCCAACCGGCTCTCGCTGCCAAAGACCTCGGGATCGACGCGGAATTCGTGGCCGATCCTTTCCTGTTTCGGCGCGACGACCGGCTCTTCCTCTTCTTCGAGGCGTGGCGCAGAGGCACGAAGCAAGGAGACATCGCCTGGGCCGAGAGGACCCCCGCCGGCGCCTGGCGGTTCGGAGGCGTGGCCCTCGACGAGCCCTACCACCTGTCCTATCCGTTCGTCTTCGAGCACGAGGGTGAGGTCTACCTGATCCCCGAGAGCAATGTCCGACGCGAGGTTCGCCTCTACGTCGCCCGCCCCTTTCCGAGCCGGTTCGAGCTGCGCCGCGTGCTGCTGTCGGGCAAGCACTACTCGGACAGCTGCCTCGTCCGCTGGGAAGGGCACTTCTACCTCTTCACGTCGCCCGACAACGGCACGCTGGAGCTCTTCTACGCCGACGCTCTCGAAGGCCCCTATCATCCTCATCCGCGGAGCCCGATCGTTTCGGGGGACAGGTGCGCCGCGCGCCCCGGGGGACGCCCCATCGCCTGGAACAGCCGGGTCATACGGTTTGCCCAATGCGACCGGCCGGTTTACGGCACGTCCGTGCGGGCGTTCGAGGTGACCGAGCTGTCACCCACCCGCTACGCCGAGCGGCCCGTGGGACGTGATCCGCTCCTCGCCGGAAGCGGCGCCGGCTGGAATGCCGGGGGGATGCACCACGTGGGCGCGGTGCTTGACGACGGGGGCGTGCTCGCCACCGTCGATGGCTGGCGCCTGGCCGCACATTGAGGGGCCGCTGCCGCGGCGAAGCACGTCAGCGCTCCGCCGCGGATCGGTCCGCCGAGCCACTGTAAGGCGTCAGCCGACCCGGATACTCGTACTCCCAGACCGTCCGTCCGGGGAACATCCGCAGCAATGCCTCCCGCTTGGGCGGATCGCACCAGAGGAAGATCAGCGTGTCGGCCGACATCAGGTCCGGCGGGTTGCGCGTGAGATCGCCCGCTGCCGTGCTATAGGTCCCAGTCTTGAGGAGGATCAGCTGTTGGCCCTGGCCGTGTCGCGCGGCCAGTGTGCGCTCCAGGTCCCGCCGTCCGTAGAGCGTGCGCCCCTGCAACGCAAGGAAGACCAGGCTGCTGATGACCTGCAGGCAAACGGCGGCGACCCAGAACCGCCGTGCGCGGCTCGGATCGTCCTTCGCGAGCTGGCTCTGCCCGTCGACCACGGCCAGGACCAGAAACGGGAAGTACGCGAGCAGATAGCGGGGGCCAGGACCGCCCACCGCAGCGGGGTAGAAGAAGTACAGGGCCACGCTCATTCCGAAGAGCGCCAGGCCTCGCCGTGCCGCCGGTGACGGGGGGTGGCGTCTCCAGAAAGCCAGGAGCAGCAGCACCGGTGGAAAGACCGCGACCAGTGTCGCGAGCCGCGCTCCGGTGACCGCGAAGCCCATCCAGGACACAGCCAGACGGTCCTGGATCCCGACCGGGCTGTAAAGGCGCGTGGGAGTCGTGAACGGGTCTCCGGAGAGGAGCTGGTCGTACAGCAGGTTTCCGGCGGCCAGCAGGACGAAGCCCGCGCCGAACAGCAGGAGGTGTCGGACCCGCCGACGGCGAACGAGGCAGAACGTGATCCATACCCCCATCGGAACGAAATCCAGGTAGCGTAGGAGGGTGGTGCCGCCCAGGAGCCCACCGGACGCCAGGAGTCGGATCCCCGCGCGACGAGAGTGGCCCTCCGTCCCCTCGAACAGCAGAAACGCGGCGAGCACGCCGAGCATGGCGGCCACGTGCGGGCGGTACGAAGCGGCGTAGTAGACGAGAAAGCCGTTGAGCACGAGCAGCGTGCCGCAAGCGCGCCCGAGCTCGGAACCGTGGCGCCGCTCCACGTGAGCGAGGAACAGATAGACCACGAGTGCCCCGAGCATGGGATCGACCAGCCACGGGGCATTGAGCAGCACCCCGATCGCGAGCAGAACCGACAACCCCGGCGGGTACTTCGAGAAGCGTCTCCCCTGGTGGTCGGTCAGGCACTTCGTCATGACGCAGTCGTTGAGCGGGTGGTCCCTGCTATAGAGCGGGCTTTCGGCGTACAGCTTGCCGGAGGCGAACAGCTCGGCCTGGAACAGGTAGGCGTAGTCGTCCCCTGAGACCGGAGAGCGCCGGGCGAGAAGGAAGAAGACCGGAAGGCACTCCCCCAGCAAAACGCAAGCGAGGATCGTCCGCCGCACGCTGGCGTTCACGGCGGCAGTATATGTGTGGCCGGTTCGCACGCCCGGAAACGGCATCGCCGTGCACCACCGCTATGGTGCGTCGACTGCGAGTGCCGGCTACAGGTACGGCTTCCTGGCCGGCTCGGTCACCTGGTAGCTTGAAATAGAAGTCGAGAACTTCCTCTCGATGTGCCAATCACAGGAGGAGAGCGTCTACCAAACTCCCCAGACTCCCGCTCCGCGTTCTACACTCGGCTGTCGCGACAGGCAGGAGATGACCATGCCCTGTGGAACCGATGTACTCCGAAAGGTCCCGCTGTTTGCCACCCTGGACGACGAAGAGTTGGGGATCCTGAGCACTCAGGTCGAGCTCAGGAGATTTGCCGCACAGCAGCGCATCTACAAGACCGGCGCGCCGGCCCAACAGGCCTACGTGCTGGTTACGGGGAACGTGCGGGTGACGACCGTGGACGAAGATCAGCAGGAGGTCGTGGTCAATGAGCCGGCGCCGGGTGAATTCTTCGGCTTTGCTTCCATGCTGGAGCAGACGCCGCACCAAACCGACGCCTGGGCCACAAAGGACACCGAATGCATCGAGGTAGACCGCAGTGACATCCTGGTGCTCATCCAGCGCAGGCCGCACGCCGCCATGGGAATGTTGGCCGTGCTCGGCCGTCAATTCCACGCGTCACAGCAGCTCATTCGCAGCCGCTCGCTTCGGCACCCCAACGAGATCATCGAGGAACAGGCCACTCTCGGTGAGCGCGTCGCTGATGGCGTGGCGGGGTTTGGCGGGTCGTGGACCTTCATCAGTCTGTTCATGATGGTGCTCACGGTCTACACCGCCGTCAATGTCAGCCTCGATCGGCGCGCCTGGGACCCGTATCCGTTCATTCTTCTCAACCTGTTCTTGTCCATGCTGGCGGCCATCCAGGCGCCGGTCATCATGATGAGTCAGAACCGGCAGGATAAGAAGGACAGGCTGCGTGGGGATCTGGATTTTGACGTCAACCGCCGCGCCCATTCCGAGATTCAGGGGCTCGCCCAGAAACTGAACCTGATGGGGGACCGGTTGGCAGACATCCAGGAGCGGCTCCGTGAGAAAGCGTGAGCTACTTTCAATTTCCGGAGCCGCCGGAGTAGTCAAAAGCTCGAAGCACTTGAGGGCGGGGTCAAGCGGACAGCCGATCGGGCACCCATCGCCCCGCGCCGGCCGGCTGGCCCCCGACGCCGTCGGCCTTGCGCAGCTTCGCGGCCCAGCGGCGGCGGATCAGGACCAGCATCAGCGCCGGAAGCGCCAGCACGGCCGCCGAGAGGCAGGTCACCTCGCCGATCGCGGCCGCCAGCCCGAACGAGCGCAGGGCGCGGTTGGCGCTGATCAGCAACGACGAGTAGCCAATGATGGTGGTCAGTGAGCACAGCACGACGGCGCCGCCGGACTCGCGGATCGCCGCGCGAACGGAGTCGGCGAGCGGTGAGGTCGCCCGTTCCAGGACGGTGCGTCGCATGACGTTCACGGCGTAGTCGACGCCGATCCCGAAGGAGATCGGGAAGGCCACGAAGTTGAGGAAGTTGAGCCTGAGGTGCAGGAGTGCCATGCCCCCGGCCATCCAGAGCACGCCGAGCAGGAGCGCGCACAGGGTGAGGAGCCGCGGCCACAGGGAACGAAAAGCCAGCAGCACCAGGACACAGATGGCCGCGAGCGCCAGGGCGGCGGCCCGGGGGCCACTGCTCCAGACGGACTCGATCATGTCCGCGAAGACAGGCGCGCGGCCCGTCAGCGGCGGCCGGGTGCCGTCCGCAAGACGCGCCTGCCGCAGCGACGCGGCCCAGCGCACCAGATAGCGGCCGTCCCAGATGTCGGAGCCCTCCTGGTTCTCGACGTACAGGATGCGGCCTCGGGTGCCGTCGCGCTCCGTGAAGCGGCGCGCGATTTCTTCCGGGAGATCGGCGTCGGTCAGCGGGCGGAGCGACTCGGGCGGCAGGTTCTCGGCGATCTCCCGCAGGACCTTCCCGTGGGCATAGCGCCGCGCGTCCAGGAGCAGTCCGCGGATCTCGTGCAGCAGAGGGATCTTCTCCGCCTGAACCTTGGGCAGCAGGTCGTCGATCGTGCGCACGGTCCCGTAGGGCGCGCCCCCCTTGTCGCGCTGGGCTTCCAGGGCGGCCTTCATCTGGGCGGTGTCACTGCGCTGCGGCACCAGCATCACGATGGCGTTGTCGGCGTTGGTCTTGCCGAGCATCTCGTTGATCCATCCGTTGATCTCGCGGGCCCGGCTGCCGGCGTAGCGCTCGGAGCGAAGATGGCGGAAGTTGTACTCGAAGGGATCGGCGCGCAGCGCCAGGCCCACCAGCACGGTCGAGACGAGAGTGAGCGCCGCCGCGGCGGCCACCAGGCGCCCCGGCCCGAGGTCGATCAGGCCCAGGGCAAGCCGGCCGTAGAACCCTGCCCGTGGCGCCTCGCCGCCCGCGATCAGCGGGCGCACGCGCTCGCCGATCACGGCGAGGGCGGGCAGCAGGGTCATGGTCCCGATCCAGCACAGCACCATGCCCAGGCCGCCGATGATGCCGAAGTCCCGGAAGCCCCGGAAGTCGGTGACGATCAGCGAGGCGTAGGAGATCGCCGCCGCCAGCGAGGCGACGAGCGTCGCGGACCAGGTCCCGTGGTGCGCTGTGCGCAGCGCCCGCCCCACCTCCTCTCCCTTCCGACGCGCCTCGAAGTAGCGGGCCAGCCAGATGATGAAGGGGTTGATCCCGTTGCCGATCACGATGCTGCCCAGGAAGGACGTGGAGGCGTTGAGGTTGTGAACCAGCGGTTGGGCGAGGCCGAAGGTCAACACGCACGGCGCCAGCAGCCCCAGGCCCAACAGCCAGTTCGCGCGGTGACGCCAGAAGAACAGGTAGATCGACAGCTGGACCAGGACGATGGTGAGGCCCGTGGCCAGTGCCAGCTCGTTCTCCATGGCGTCCCGCTCGTCGCGAGCCATCAGCAGGTTGCCGCTGTACTCCACGTGCAGGTCGGCCGCGTACTGGCTCGGGCCCAGCACCGCGACCTCCCGGTCGACCGCCGCCATCAGACGGGCGGCGGCGTCCGCGTCTCCGTCCTCGATGTCGGTTCGGACGAAGATGGCCAGCAGCCCGCGCGTCGGGTGCAGGAAGAAGCCGCTCGGGAACCGGCTGAGCTTGTCGTGGTGCGCCTCGGCCCGCTTGCGCAGTTTATCGACGAGCACCTCGGGATCCTCGGGCGTGTCCCCCATGTAGACGATGAGGGGGTCCTTCTTCGACCGCTCGTAGTCGAGGCGATCCGCGAGCCCGTCGCGCACCTCGCGGAGGTCCCCGACGTCCGCGTACAGCTCACGGTGCTCGCGTACGAAGTCGGCGAAGGCGGAGACGCTCCAGTCCACGCTTCGGATCCCGTGCCCGCGAATGGCCGAAAGCCGCGGCACCAGGTCCCTGGCGAAACGCTGGAGCGCATCGCGGTCCTGCGACAGGAGCGCGACGCTGAGGGTGCTGAGGCCGCCGATCCGGGAGCCGGCCGTCTCCAGGTCCCGGACACTGGGCTTGTCGCTGGGCAGCAGGCTGACGAAGCCCGGCTTGAGCTTGAGCTGCAGCAGCAGCGGGACGGCAAGCGCCGCGAGCAGGTAGGCCACGAGCGCGAAGGCCCAGGGCCGGCGTAGCTGGGCCGAAGCCAGCCGATCCAGGGGGTGAGGACGGGGGCCTAGCCTCGCACCCACCTTGTCGTCATCATGGACGCCCTGCACAACATCCACGGCCACGCCTGCCTTCCTCGCCGGCTTCGCAAGTCTCCGACCCGTCAACCTCAAACACCATCAGTACCAGCAATCTGCGTGCCGCGTCTCGTCCAAACGAACTGGTGCAACTCGTTGCCATACAGGCGCTTCCCGAACGTGCCGCCGCCGTCCGGAGCGTGAGGGCCCGCCGTAGCGGCGAAATCGCGACGACATCGCGGGGCGGGTTCGCGGCGGCCGCTACGAAGCTCAGGCAGCTGACCCCGATCCACGCATGACGCCAGCGAGTCGACGGCGGCACTCACTTCTTCTTCAGGCCCAGCGCTCGGAGGCGGTCGTCCACGAGCTTGATCACCTGCCGCAGCTCCGAAGGCGGCAGCTGCCGCTCCTTTCCATCGGGCGACGCGACGACCGTCAGCTGCACATCCATGAGGAGCGGCGCGTCGAGCGGGACAGCGGCGCGACCGAAGGCCTCCATCTGCATCAGCGAAAGGACTGGAAGGTCGCGCAGCGCTTCGAGAGCCAGCGCGTGCAGGCGCTTGTGGATGCTCCGGGCGACGTCGACGGGGTCGTCCACGGCGCGCGGGTCGAAGCGGCCGAACAACCTGAGCAACTGACCTGTCTGCTGCAGGCCATGACCCTTCACGTACTCCTGGAAGGAAGCGAGCTCGAAAGAAACCTGGTGCTCCTTCACCCACCCGGGCGGAACGGCTTCGGACGTTTGCGAGATGGCGTTCACAGTGCTCCTCCTGCGGCGGGTGCGACGGCGCTCTTCCGACAGCGATCCATCACCGCCGCGCGTATGCGCGCTCCACGGCCTGACCGCGGTGCTCACGGGCATCGCTCCCCATAGGCTTCATCGGCACATCAGCACGGGCAGCGCCGCCTCCGTGAGCACGGTGCGCGTCACCCCGCCGAACACGCGTTCGCGCAGCCGCGAGTGGCCGTAGGCGCCCATCACGAGGAGGTCGGCGCCGAAGGCGGTGGCTTGGGACAGCAGCAACCGGCCCACGTCGTCGCGCTTGGACGAAAGCTGCAGCACCTCGACGCGCGCCCCATGGCGGGCCAGGTGCTCGGCGATGTCCGCGCCCGACACGTAGCCGTGCTCTGGCGCGCCCTCGTCGTCCACCATCACGACCCGAACGGCGTCGGCTCGCGTCAGCAGTGGTAGCGCACCCGCCACCGCGCGGACCGCCTCGGGCCGCGCCTTCCACGCGAGGAGGATCCGTCGCGGCTCGGCAGCAGCGCCTCGTAGGGGCAGGAGCACGATCGGCCGGCCCGACGTCAGCACGAGAGCCTCCGGCAGCGTATCGAGAGCATGCGGCGGGTCGGCCGGGTCTCGGGGCGACACTACGGCGAGATCGGCAAACCGCGCGTGCACTACCAGCTCGGAGGGCTCGACGGCTCGGACCGGACGCCACACCCAGTCGACGCCCTGACGGCGCACGGTGGCCTGGAGCCAGTCGTGCCATTGCGTCTCGATGCGCCTGCACCGGTCCTCTCGCGCCACGATCACCTCTGCCAGCGCGCCGCCGCGAGCGAACATCTCCGGCTGGCTATACACGCGTGCGGTGCCCGCGAAGACGGCCGTCAGGCGCGCACGATGCGCTCGGGCGAGCCGGGCGGCCCACTTCACGGGCCTCTCGCTCTTGAGTCGCCCGTCGACGAAGAGAACCAAATCGATAAGGGTCGACGCCGAGGCGCGCGGCTCCGGGCGTCGCGCCGTTGCTTCCCGTCCAGGCATGCTTCTCCCTCCAGTCATGCGATCAGCGTCCTCGGGCGCCCGTTCGCCTCGTGGTTCGCTGGCTCCGGCAGAGGCGACGCACTCTGTGTCGTGAAGAACTCCAGCAGCTCGCGGCCTGGCCCCAGCCCGGTCTCGATGAGCTCGAGCGTGCAGCGGCTGAGCCACGCGAGGTAGTCGAGAGCGATGTCGACATTGTCCTCGAACATGTCGATCAGCTCCTCGACGTCGAGCTCGATCAGGACACCCGCAGTCTCGGCGACGGCGTCGTGCCAGCGCGGCTCGCCCGCCAGCGCCTCGAGGACACCGAGCGGGCGGCCAGGGCCGAGCCGGAACGACGAGCTCGTGCCGTCGAGCGAGGCGGTACAGGCCACGCTGCCGTCCACGGTCAAGCCGATGCGCGTCGCAGGTTCGCCGTGTCTCCAGAAGACCTGCCCCGGCCGGAATGCGACCTGCGTGACTTTGGCGGCGAGCTCCGCGAGAGCGTCGATGCTCGACCTCTCGAACGGCACGCCGGGCGTTCGCAGGTGGAGCAGGACCTCGACCAGGTTCATGAGGCGACCGGGGGGCCGCGGCCCGAGCAGGCTGCGCGAGTCGTCGCTCGGGACCGGCAGCCGCCGGACGAGGGCCAGCAGCCGCCGCGCGGCGCCGCCGATTGCCTGGTGTACCAGCGGAAACTGGTCGCCGAGGATGCCGAGCAGCGTGTCGGCCTCGAGCTGGAGCGCCACGACATCCGTGACCGCCACGACGCCCAACCCCATCTGATCCTGCGACAGCAGGGCCTCCAGCCCCAGCAGCGAAGCGGGCCCCGCCTCGCCGAGCACCACGCCTCGGCGCGACACGCGCACGCGTCCGCGCACGAGCAGGTAACAGCTCGCCATGGGCTCGCCCTCGCGGGCGAGCACGCCGCCGCGCGGGAAGGCGCGCTCCCTCATGTGCTCGGCAGCGACCGACAGCCGTCGCAACGCAACAGGGAGCGTCGCGTGCGGCCACGTGACGCGGCCCAGGTGGAGCAGCTTGTCGACCGTGTTCAGGTTCGGCTCAGCGTCCATTGGCCTCCTCCAGCACCGTGGTCGGCGGAGTGGTTGCGGCCGCGAAGGGGCCAGCCACGGCAGCCACGCCGAAGCCGAGCTCGACGGCGTGGAAAGCCGCGAGGGACCGCAGCGACGGGCTCTCGACGGCGGCCATCTGCGCCAGCAGGTCTTGATAGTCGTCATGGCGAGGCTGGTGGCCGGGGATCCGGGCGAGCCGCTGCGCCGGCGGCAGGTCGTCGACGAGCGCCATCAGGGTGCCCCGCAGCGGCTCCTGGAGCAGGTTCTCGAGCAGCTCGCGGCTGGCGGCTCGTACGCGGCGGTCCGTGTTCCCCAGCCCGCGGTGGATCGACCGCACGTCCTCGCCGCGGAAGCGCAGCTGGAGCAGCCGGAAGAATCGCTCGGTCCTGTGGGCCTCCTTGTCGCGCAGCAGCGCCACCAGCAACCGGTGCGCGGGCGTAGCTCTGGCCGGAAGCTGCTCGGCCCCCTTCTCGAGGCCGACACGAAAGCGCAGCACTTCGATGGCGGCGTCCACGGTGCGCGCGGCCGCCGCGCGCACGAGCTCGTCGTCGAGCGCAACCTCGGGGTGGTCGGTGGCGATCCGGCCCAGCCCGCGCAGGATCTTGAAACGGACCCTGCCGTCGCGCTCCGCCGCGAGGTGCCGCTGCAGCACAGCGACCGCTTGCTGCGGCGGGAACAGGCTGATCGTGCGCGGAATGTGCTCCCGCACCCGCGCCTCTGTGCGCGGGTCGAAGAGCGCCTCGTCGAGGGCGGCGAGCGCCTGTTCGCCGTGTTCGCACAGCGCCTGACGCGCCGCCTCGCGCATCTCGCGAACGCTCAGCCACCCAACGAGCGTTGGCAGGAACGCCGTGCTGCGGACCTTCCCCATCGCTCGCGCCACGTGGACGGCCAGCCGCTCGTCGCGCGACTGGGCAAGCTGGAGCAGCACCCGCTCGAAGGCCTGCGCGGGCTGCCGCTCGATCGCCTCGACGAGCGCGACGCGCGTCTCGAGCGAGCGCGAGGCGGCCAGCTCCTGGAGCCCCTGCCAGGCCTGCTCCGGTTCCGAGCCCGACGCGATCAGGCCGACGAGCGCGGTGGCCCGCACGAGCGGGCTCGCATCCTGCGAAGCCGCGCGCAGGGCCCACTCCTCGGGCCGAGCCGTGGTCCGCGCGCGCAGGGCCGCCGCGCGGATCTCCGGGTCGGGGCCGGAAAGCAGCCGGCCCGCGAGCGGGATCCAGTCGGTCCGCTCGGTCTCTCCGAGCAGCGCTAGCGTGCGTAGCGCGACAGGCTTTGACGGATGGTAGAGCAGCAGTGCCGGGACGAGCCGGGCGCGGCCCTGGCTCGCCAGGAGCTCGAGCGCCGCCATGACCTCCTTGTCGTAGGGGCTGCTGAGCGCCGCGAACAGGGCTTCGAGGGAGCTCAGGTCGAGCGGCGGAAGGGCGGCTGGCTCCAGCAGCGTGCCGTCGCGAACGGCGGAACGGAACACGTTCAGGTAGTGCGGCCGCAGGCTCAGCGCGACGCCCGCGCACGCCACGCAGGTCACGGCGACGGCAACCGCGACCGTCGCGCTGCCACCGCCCGCTGCGAACGCGGCGAGGATGAAGACCGACGCCAGCGCCTGCCCGCCGCGCGCTCCGAGCCCGTCGATCGCGGGCTTGGCCGCGGCCCTCTGGGCCTCGGGCACCGGCACGAACAAGAGCTCGATCCCGAGCCGGTTGAGCGACGGTCGCAGCGAGGCGTCGGTGATCTTGAGCAGCAGGGCGCCCAGGAGTCCGGCGCCCGCGGCCACGCCCAGCGCGCTCAGCAGCACGAGCAGGGGCAGCACGGCGAGCGCCCGGGCCACGCCCAGCGTGCGCATCAGCCAGCGCGAGAGCAGGACCTGCGCCAGGATGGAGAGCACGTTGAGCCCGAGGTAGAAAGATGCGAAGAACCTTCCGAGATCGGCCGGCGCCACGGCCTGCGCGACGGCGCTCTTGAACACGTAGTCGCCGAGCGTGAACGCGATCGTCGAGAGCAGCACGAGCCCGGCCACGCGCCCGAGGTATGCGTGGCGGACGACCAGGGGTTCGAGCGGCGCGGGAGTGGCGCGTACGGGTGCGTCGTGGCGAGCGGCCCGAGCGGCCGCCGCCACGAAGCGCGCGGGCCCGAGCGCCGTGAGCAGGAGGATGGCGGCCGATGCCGCGAGCAGGTGGTGCGCGTCCAGGAAGCCAGACATCCAGCGGGCGGCGAGAGCCCCGGCGATCGCGCCCAGCTGGCTGCCGAGGCCGATCGGGGCGTAGAGCCGCCGCGCCTGCGCGATCGTGTAGATCTCGCCGAGCAGCAGCCAGAACGCGATCGGCGTGAGTGTCGCGACGAGTCCCGTCCAGACGTAGAGCGCGCGCAGCGGCCAGGTCCCCGTGGGGCCGGCCAGCCAGAACAGGAACGTTCCGAGCGCGCACACGGCCCAGAGCGCCGGCAGCGATCGCCCCTGCGCGAGGCTGCCGGCCCTCGTGCGCGTGAACAGGACGGCGACCGCCGCGAGCGCCAGGTACATCCAGGGCAGCTGGTGGGCGGACAGCCGGGCCAGGAACAACGCGTCCCTCCCGGTTTCCAGAAGGGTGTGCGCGGCGAGCCCCCCGAAGAGCACGAGGAAGGACGCCAGAGTGACGCGGAACTCACCGTGGCGGAGGTCGACCAGCCTCGACCACGGCGCCCGTCCTCCGCTTCCGTGCCTCGGGGCTCGCGAAGACAGCTGCCTCACGCATCAGGGTCGGGCAGGACTCGTGCCAATGGAGTGCGACGCTAAACCCTTGCGCTGGTGCGGAAAAGCGCCGCCCAGGCGGCTGCGGTGGCGTGACGTCTCGTCGCAAATTCGCCACGACCGGCAGAAAGACCGCCGAAGCAGCCCTCACGCACGCCGACACGGTGGTGGTGAACGCCAGGATTCGATTGGCCCTAGAATGCCGCCGATGTTCGAGACTGCCGAACTCGGCCGCAGCGTGGCGAAAGAGGAGTTCGAGGCCGAGGAGCCGAAGCTGCGGCTCGAGCTGCTGGAGGCGCAGCGCGGGCTGCAGAAGGCGGGGGTGCCCGTGATCGTGCTCCTGGCCGGCGCAAATGGGGCCGGCAAGGGCGAGACAGTGGCGCGTGTCCTGGAATGGCTCGACACCCGCGGGCTCGACACCCACGCCTTCGGCCCTCCCACCGACGAGGAGCGCGAGCGGCCGCGTTGGTGGCGCTACTGGATGCGGCTGCCTCCGCGCGGCCGCATCGGCATCTTCTTCGGCTCGTGGTACAGCGAGCCGCTCGTCGAGCGGGCCTTCGGCCGTCTGAGCCGGGCGCCCTACGACCGGATGCTGTCCGAGATCGCCTTCTTCGAGCAGATGCTCGCCGAGGACGGGGCGCTCGTCGTCAAGCTCTGGATCCACCTCTCGAAGAAGGGGCTCCGGAAGCGGCTCCGGCGCTTGGAGGCAGACCCCGCCACCCGCTGGAAGGTCACGAAGGCCGACTGGAAGCACTTCCGCAAGTACGACCGGTTCATCGAGGCCTCCGAGCACGCGATCCGGCGTACCGACACGAGCCACGCGCCCTGGCTGCTGGTCGAGGCGAGCGACGAGCGCTACCGCGACCTCATGGCCGGGCGCACGCTGCTCGAGCGGTTCCGTAGCCGGCTGGTGGTGGCCGCTCCGACGCCGAGGGCGACCGCTCCCGCGGGCAGCCCTGCCCCTCCCCCTGCGATGAGCCGCGAGGCTTCGCTCACGATCCTCGACCGCGTGGACCTCAAACAGAAGCTGGCCGCGCCCGAGTACGAGCGGCGGCTCGAGAAGGCGCAGGGGCGTCTCGGGCGGCTGGTGCGCGCCGCCTTCGAGAGGAAGCATTCGTCCGTCGTCGTGTTCGAGGGATGGGACGCCGCCGGCAAGGGCGGCAACATCCGGCGCCTCACCGCCGCCATGGACCCGCGGACCTACCGTGTCATCTCGGTGGCGGCGCCCAGCGACGAGGAGAAGGCCCGGCACTACCTGTGGCGCTTCTGGCGCCACGTGCCGCGGGCCGGCTACGTCACCGTGTACGACCGCTCCTGGTACGGGCGCGTGCTGGTCGAGCGGGTCGAGGGCTTCGCGCGGCCAGAGGAATGGAGCCGCGCCTACCTCGAGATCAACGACTTCGAGCAGCAGCTGGTCGACCACGGGATCGTCCTCGCCAAGTTCTGGCTGCACGTGGACGCGAAAGAGCAGCTGCGCCGCTTCCGCGAGCGCGAGACGGTGGCGTGGAAGGGGCACAAGATCGGGCCCGAGGACTGGCGCAACCGGGAGAAGTGGCCGCTCTACGCGGAAGCGGCCACCGACATGATTGCGCGCACGAGCACCACGCAAGCACCCTGGACTCTCGTGCCCGCGAACGACAAGCGCTTCGCGCGCGTCCGCGTCGTGGAGTTGCTCTGCGCCCGGCTGCAGCGCGCCCTCGACGGTTGAGCAGTCTCAACTCCCCGTCGCTCGTCGCGAAACCACGACGCTCGCAACGACAGGGCTAAAGAATTCGGGGCTCCGCGCCAGAACCGCCTTGCCAGGCTGACGTTTACGCGACCGGCATCGCAAGGAGCTCTGGCACGCAATGTGCCCTCGAAGCTTCACCATGAGGAAGACGCTCGCCGTGCTCGCCGTGCTCGTCGCATCGCCGCTTCTCGCCGCAGCCGAGCCGCCCCTCACGATCGTCGACACGGTGGTGGTGAACGCCAGGATCGAGGCGATCGACCACGATGCACACGAGCTCACCCTCGTCGACGGAAGCGGCGACAGCGCGACCGTCCAGTTCGGGCCGGAGATCGAGCGCTTCGACCGGCTCAAGGTCGGCGACACGGTCGCGTTCCGTTACTGCGAGTCGATCGCCTACGTCATCCGCAAGCCCGACCAGCCGCGCGTACTGCCATCGAGGAGCGGCGAGGCTGTCGACGAGCCCGGGCAGGGCCCGAATCGGAGCGCCACCCTGTCGAAGCAGCAGACCGCGACGCTGACGATCGTCAGTGTCGATCCGGAGGCACCGTCGCTCACCGTCCTCACGGAAGACGGCCGACGGCTGAGCTTCCGGCCGTTCCGGCAGGCGGACGTCGAGCGACTGGAGACCGGTGACCTGATGGACGTCACCTACACGCGGGCCCTGGTGATCAGCGTGCTCCCCCCGACGGCGCCGCGGCACGAGCTCGTGGTGGCGACCGCCGGACCGCTGCACCCGTGAACGACCGCAAGTCCGTTTCCGGCCTGCCACTGCCTGGACCGGCACCGCGTCCGGTCGTGATCTCGGCCGAGGCGCGGCTTGCCCGGCGCCGGCTCGGGCCATCCACGATGGTCTACGGCGCCTCGAGCGCGGCGATCTTCCTGTTCGCCGTCCAACGGTACGGGCTGATCGCCTGCCTGCCCTGGCTCGCAGCCGGTGCTTCGCTCTGGACGCTCGTGGAGTACCTTGGACACCGGTTCATGCTGCACGGTGCCTTCCCGGACGGCCCCGGCGCGTGGAGGCGCTTCCTGCACCGGCGCTTCGACCACCTCCACTGGCACCACCACCGTGAGCCGTGGAACGGACGGCACATCAGCGGCACCCTGCACGACACCGCGCCCGTGGTGCTGGCGCTCGCCGTGCCGGCGATCCTGCTCCCGCAGCCGGCGGGGGCCGTCTCGTTCGCGTCGTTCTTGCTGAGCTACCTGGCGGAGGAGTGGGTGCACTTGAGCGTGCACTTCTGCAGCTTTCGCGGCCGCTACTTCCAGTACATTCGCCTTCACCACCTCTACCACCACGGCTCGCGCATCGGCTCCTTCGCCTTCGGCCTCACCAGCGGTGTCTGGGACCGCGTGTACGGGACCCACGTGCCGCCGCTCGCGGCGCGTCGTCGATTCGCGACCGGCAGCGTCTCGACCGAAGACCGTGGTCCCGCCTAGAGCCTTGCTCATCAACACGCCCAGAACCTTGCTCATCAAGCCGACGTTGCGGGCAAGCTCGCGCTCTCGAGCGGCACGGGGCTTGCGACCGCCCGCGCCCCACTCGTCGCAGCCCGCTCGCGGCGCAGGAGAGCCGACATGAGCGCGTCACGCCGACAGGCCGGGGCGGCCGCGGCGGCGGGCGCCGAGCCGGTGCCGGCAACGGTGGCCTCCTCGCCGGTTGCGGAGACGGTCGCTTCCCCCGCCGCGCAGACGGCCGCCTCCCGCCAGGAGTGGCGAACCGGCCGGCTCATGATCCTGCAGGATCCGAACCCACCGGGCCAGGCGCGCGTGATCGGGTCGCTGACCGGCGACACGGTCCATATCCTGCTCGATGCCGTGAGCAGTGGCGTGTCGGTTCTCGATCTGTCGGACGTCAACCAGGTGGACCACAGCGGTTTGCGTGCGCTCGCCGGCCTGTGGCTCCAGCGCTGCACGCTGGTCGGTTGTCCCCGCTGGCTCGAACTGTGGCTCGCGCGCGCGCGCCGCAACGGCGGAGGCTAGAGCTTAACTACCATCCTCTTCAGAACGTCGCGACGAGTTGAACCCCCCGCGTCCGCCTTCCCACGATGGGCGACACCTGGAGCGAGGCGACGCGGGCCCCCTTCTCCAGCGGGCGGCTGTTCACCCGCACGACCGTCCGGCCCACGATGTACCCGAGCGTGGCGCCGGCCACAACGTCGCTCACGTAGTGCTTGTCCTGCTGTATGCGCGAGGCCCCGACGACGCCCGCGATGACGTACGCGGGGACCCGAGCTTCCAGCCGTAGTGCTGCTCGACGACCGTGGCGAGGACGAACGCGTTGGAGGCGTGCCCCGATGGGAAGGACTGGTTGTTCTCGCCGTTGGGTCGCTCCCGCCCCACCGCGGCCTTGATCACTTCCGAGTAGCCGAAGTTGACGATCACGGCATCGAGCATGTCGTAGGTCACTGCCCGAAAGCGGGGGCGGTCCGAGAGCCGGCCCGCGGTGAACAGTCCGGCCACGACCATCGAGCCCCAGATGGGTCCCCCCGCCGTCTCGAAGGTCCGGCCCCAGCCGGAGCGCGAGGAGTTCACGGAGTCCCGGACCTCGTCGTCCGCGAGCGAGCCCAACGCCGCCCCGGCGCCGCCGGCCAGGAACGGCACGAGGTTGTCGGCGTGGAAGACCCCGATCGCGCTCCGGCCCAGGTTGGCGGGCAGGCGCCCCATCGTGCGGCGCCCGTCCTGGCGCGGGACGACCTCACTCGAGGGGACGGGCGCGCCCGCCGCTTCCTCGACGAGTGCCGCGTCGTCGTCGGAGGCGATGGCGGGCGTCGCGGCGGGAATCCCGACCGCGACGGCCAGTGCCAGGACGAGGCACGTCGAAGCTGAGGAGCGGGAGGACGACTCGACCTGTCGATAGCGCGGGCTGGGCACGTAGATGCCTCTCAGGCGACGTTGCCGACTGCTTCCGCGCTCGGCCAGGGCCGTCGCTCCATCTCGATCCGGACGGCGAGCCACTTCGGACAGGCGAGCAGCTTGTACTGGTCCGGCGCCAGCTGCGCCAGCAAGCGCACGGCGTCGGAGTCGACCTCGCACACTTCTGAGAGGTCGAGCATCACCTCGGCGCGGCCCACCATCTCGAGCAGCAGCTCCAGCGGCGGACCGGTCAGCGCGCCGATGACGCGCACACTGTCTGTTGAGCCGGTTTCGCCTTCCATGATCCGGTCCCTCCAAAGGCCTGGTCGAGGGCGAACCGATTCCGGGCGCCTCGACCCCCACCCCCTCTTCGGGCAACAGTCATGCCGCGCGGTCAAGGCGGCAAGTGCTTGCAGGCCATGGAGGCAGGATGCCGCTGGTCCTTCAGGCAGGCAGGGACGCGCGGTGAATTCGCGACGGTTTTCGTGAACTCCAGCCTGTCACGCTGCCGCGGCAGCTGCCAACGGCACGGCCTGCAGGAGCAACTCGGATGGGAGGGACAGGGCTGGCGTCCCCCACGCGCCTCAGGAAGGAGTGCTGGCGGGGCGAAACGGGACTCGCGCGATGACCGTCGTGCCCCGTCCCCGCTTGCTGACGAACTCGAACGTGCCGTTCAGCTGCCGCGCGCGCTCGCGCATGCTGACGAGCCCGAGGCCGCCTTGCCCCACCCCGACCGCGTCGACGCCGGCGCCGTCGTCGGTGACCGTCAGCACGGCGTCGCTCTCGGTGCGAGTCAGACGAACCTCGATCCGCGTCGGCGCGGCATGCTTCGCCGCGTTGCCGAGCGCCTCCTGCGCGATGCGGTACAGCGCGAGCGCGGAGCCGCGCGACAGGTCGCTCCCGCTCTCGTCGGCCTCGCACGTCACCGGGATCCCGCGCGCCTGGCTGAACTCGGCGCAGTACCCGCGCAGGGCCTCGGGCAGGCCGGTTTCCTTGAGGGCGGCGGGATGCAGATCGTGCGACAGCTGGCGCACTTCGCTGCCGAGCTCGATGAGCTTCTGCTGGACGCTCGCCACGTCTGCCCTGGCCTCGAGGTCGACCTTGATGCGGCGCTTCGCCGTGCCGAGCAGCAGCACGAACGCGCTGATCTGCTGCATGACGCCGTCGTGGAGCTCGCCCGCGATGCGCATTCGCTCCTGCTCCTGCGCTTTCATCAGCCGTTCGTTGAGGGCGGTGATCTGGGCCTGGTGTCGCTCGATGACCCCGACGCGCACGCGGTAGCCGGTCCACAGCAGCAGCGCGAGGATCGCCGCCGAAGCGGCTCGGAACCAATTCGTCTGGTAGTAGGCGGGACTGATGAAGAAATCCAACGTCGCGGCGCTGTCGCTCCACACGCCGTCACTATTGGAGGCGATCACGCGAAAGGAGTATTTCCCGGGAGGCAGATCGGTGTAGAACGCCTGCCGCCGCGTACCAGCGTCGTGCCAGTCCGTCTCATACCCCTCGAGCCTGTAGCGGAATCTCACTTTCTGCGGGATCAGCAAGGTAGGGGACGTGTAGTCGATCTGCAAATCACGAGGATTCGCGGGCAGCCTCAGGTGCTCCGCTGCCGCAAATGTCTGCCGGTCGACCGCGACGGATTCGATGTATGTCACCGCCGGCATCGCCTGTTGATGGAGTCTTGAAGGGTCCACCACCTGCACGATGGCTCCGGTGGCAAACCACACGCGCCCATCTGAAGAGTACGCCGCCGAGTTGAACGAGGGGGTGTTCGGCTGGGCCCCGTCGAATACGTCGTAGTGGCGGGTCCGAACGACCGCTGCCGGGTTGGCCCACCATCGCTGCAGCTCGGAATCCGGCAGCTCGACGACGCCACAACTGGTATGGAGCCACCAGCGTTTCGCCTTGTCCTGGATGAAGGAGATGACCGAGTTACAGGGCAGACCGTTTTCGGTCGTCATTCGCTGCAGCGTTCCCTGCCTCAGACCGACGAGCCCGTCATCGTAAGCCGCCAACACCGACCCATCAGGCTCGACGATGATCTGGTGACTTACCGGATTGCCCTTGGGCTGAACCGGGAATTTCTCCACCGCTCCCTGACGTAACCGTAGAAGGTCTCCCGTGAGCGTGCCGATCCAGATGCCGCCCAGCGGATCCGCCGCCAGGGTATGGCCCGGCGGGATCTGGGTTGCGGGAAATTCTTCCCGCATCTGAAAATCCCGGATCCGAACGAGCTTTCGCGGTTTGCCTGCGGATGCGGCCCAGATGTTCCCGTCGATGTCCTCGGTGATTCCCACCACGAGCCCGAGGGGTCGATGGTCCGGTTCGGGGAGGCGACGGAAGCGCCCCTTCTCGAACAGATAAAGGCCGTCATCCACTCCTACCCACATGTTCCCGGCGCGGTCTTCGAGCAACGACGTCACTTGACTACCCGGAAGACCATCCCCCGCGCGAATGGACGAGACGCGTCCGTTCGCGATGGAGTCGAGTGATCCGGAGTTTGCCACCCACACGGTGCCATCTCTGCTAGCCAGTACCCCTATTGCTTGATCTTTTCCCAAACCCTCCGAGGCCGAGAAGGTCGTGATGCGGGGATCGCGAAAGCTGTCGATGCCCTGTGATGTCGCAGCCCACACAATCCCTTCGCGATCTTCAAAGAGAGCGAGTGCGGTGTCGCTGGACAAGCCTTCGGTTCGCCCGTAGTGGTCGACGACAGTCCCATGGATGCGCCAGATCCCGCGGCCCGAGGTGGCGACCCAAAGCGCGCCGTCGCGATCGACGATCATGGCGTAGACGGCCACTTTGCTTCCGTCGAAGGTGGGCGTCACGAATGGTCTGAAAATGCCGTCCCGCAACTGGCCGAGTCCCAACCCCGGGCCTGCTGCAAGGATGCCGACCCAGAGAGTCCCATCCGGGCCACGTGCCAGGCTCGATATCCCGCTGTTTCCCGCGTTGGATTCGAGCGCTTCAATCGGGTACACCTGTGAAACGCCGGCACGCCAGTGGACGAGGGCGGTCTGACCTCCAATCCAGAACCCGCCATTCCCGTCAGCCAGCAATGCCTCGGCGGGTGAGATCGGGAGGCCATCTGACCTTCCGAAACACCTGACCACGCGGTCGGTGACATGGCACAGGGGAGCGTCTGAAACGGCGTTCTTGCCTCGCGCCACCCACAACGAGCCGTCGGCCACCACGGTCACATCGTCAAACCACTGAACGCCACCCAACTCGACATCAGAGAGGACATCGGCGCCTTTGACGTGGGCGATCCCACTCTCGCTTATCGTCCAGAGCCCACCCTCACGATCGCCAACGACATTCAGGATCGTGTCGGTCAAGCTCCCCTTGGGAGGCAGAAGCCAGGGAAGAAACCGAACACCGTCGAATCGATAGACTCCGCGCGGAGGAGATGCAAACCAGAGGAAACCGTCCGAGGCCTGTGTGATCGTGAACATGCTGGCCGGCGCGGACCCATCTTGTGATCGCCAGGAGCTGTGCAGGTACTGGGTCAGTCGCTTGTTCGGATCGAGGGCGTGAACCGGGCGTGCCACCAACAATGCGCAGACGAGACAAGAGCCCGCCACGGCCATCGTCCTGAGGCACTTGCTGAAGCGACGTCGAAGCGGAGGTCGCGGAGGCAGCGTTCGAAGCTCGCGACCGGTGTCGAACGCCATGATCCTGTTCAAAACGTCTCCCGATCACGGGCCCCGAGTCACCCCGGTGGTCGGTGACCGTCACCACGGACCTCCGTGCGGCGCGTTCGTCACGAAGCCAGGGGCGATCTTGGGATTGGGACCTTCGAACCGTTGCAGGCCGACTCACCGGTACACGCCAGTCCATCGGACGGTGCGATCGGCATCCGATCCTGCGGAATCCTAGATCGAAGAGGCTTGATGCTGCAAGGCGGTGACGGGTCCATCCCGGGGTCTTTTCGAGCAGCCGCTTTGTCGCTGCCACCGGCCAGCGCCTCGCATACGCGTGCTTCAACGAAGGGAGGGTGCGTCTGATCGAGGAGGCTCGCCCGCTCCTGCAATGCCGCCGCGGCATGTTGCGCCTGCCGGTGACGAGCACGGTCGCGCCGGTCGGCGCTGCGCGCGACACGCGCTCGAGCGCGCTGCGCGGCGCGTCTTCGGCTTGCGCGAGCGCTCTGGCGTCGGCTGAGAGGACTCGGTGAACCCCGCAAAGCCCTCGCCGAAGGCCGCGGGGCGGCTCGCCCCCACGCGCCTCAGGAAGGATAGCTGGCGGGGCGAAACGGGACTCGCGCGATGACCGTCGTGCCGCGTCCCCGCTTGCTGACGAACTCGAACGTGCCGTTCAGCTGCCGCGCGCGCTCGCGCATGCTGACGAGCCCGAGGCCGCCTTGCCCCACCCCGACCGCATCGACGCCGACGCCGTCGTCGGTGACCGTCAGCACGGCGTCGCTCTCGGTGCGAGTCAGACGAACCTCCATCCGCGTCGGCGCGGCATGCTTCGCCGCGTTGCCGAGCGCCTCCTGTGCGATCCGGTACAGCGCGAGCGCGGAGCCGCGCGACAGGTCGCTCCCGCTCTCGTCGGCCTCGCACGTCACCGGGATCCCGCGCGCCTGGCTGAACTCGGCGCAATACGCGCGCAGGGCCGCGGGCAGGCCGGTTTCCTTGAAGGCGGCGGGATGCAGATCGTGCGACAGCTGGCGCACTTCGCCGCCGAGCTCGATGAGTTTCTGCTGGAGGCTCGCCACTTCGGCCTTGGCGTCGAGGTCGACCTTCATGTGGCGCTTCGCCGTGCCGAGCAGCAGCACGAACGCGCTGATCTGCTGCATGACGCCGTCGTGGAGCTCGCCCGCGATGCGCATTCGCTCCTGCTCCTGCGCCTTCATCAGGCGTTCGTTGAGGGCGGTGATCTGGGCCTGGTGTCGCTCGATGACCCCGACGCGCATGCGGTAGCCGGTCCATAGCAGCAGCGCGAAGATCGCCACTGAAGCGGCTCGGAACCAGCTCGTCTCGTAGTAGGCGGGAGCGACGGAGAACTCGAGCGAGGCGCCTTCCTCGTTCCAGACGCCGGCGTTGTTGCTGCCCTTGACGCGGAACCGGTACGAGCCCGGGTCCAGGTCGGTGTAGAACGCCTGCCGCCGCGTGCCGACGTCCTGCCAGTCGCGGTCGCGGCCTTCGAGCATGACGCGGAAGTGGTTCTTCTCGGGAGCAACGAAGCTCAACCCGGTGTAGTCGATCTGCAGGTCCCGAACATGCGGCGGCAGCCGCAGGCCGGATGCCGCGTCATACGCCTTGCGGTCGGCGGTGATCTGCTCGATGACCACCGGCGGGGCCAGCGTGTTGGCGGGAAGGCGATGCGGATCAATGACGCTGATCCCGCCCAAAGGCAGGAACCAGATCTTGCCGTCACCGGATTTGGCGACGATCGAGCTGTAGCCGTGACGGAACTGCTGGCTCCGCACTCCGTCGGCGCGGTCGAAAACCGTCGCCTGAATCGTCGACTGTGGACTTGCGGCCCACGCGTCCAGCTCGGACCGGGTCGTGCGCACCAGGCCACAGGCCAGGTACAGCCAGACCGAACCGGCGTCACCTTCCATCATCCAGTGGACCGTATTGCACGGAAGTCCGTTCCGGGTGGTGAGGGTGAGCGCGCGCCCATTTTCGAGTCGGCTCAGGCCTTCCTCGGTCGTGGCCCAGAGGGTGCCCTTCGCGTCGAAGTGGAGGCTGCCGAGTCCTTCGCCGACGGCGTAGGTCGGCGTGATCCGACCCTCCTTGAAATGATCCACGTGACCGTCACGAAATTTGAGCCAGAGTCCATCCTGTACGTCGTCGCGCAGCAAGGCAGTGGCGGGCTCTCCGCGCCCGAGCTTCGCCCACGGTATGCGTTCGACCACCCGCGCTTCGAGCAGCCGGAAAAGCCCGTCCCGATGGCTCAGCCATACGGCCCCCGTACGATCCTCGGCGAAGGAAAAGACGGTTCCGGGGGGCACGGAGGGGACGGGAAGAAAGCGGTCGGACCCGAGAATGGCAACCCCGGTGGGAGTCGCGACCCAAAGCTGCCCGCGACTGTCACCGAAGAGGGAGTCCACCGAATCGAGGGGCAATCCGACGTCGGCGACCTCGCGGACCACCCCTGAATGCGGGGCCCTTCCGGCCGCGAGTCCCGCCGAGGCCCCCCAGGTCACGGGGGGTAGGCTGCGCTTGCGATAGACGGTCACCTCACCGTTTCGCCACCTGTCCAGGCCGTTGTCCGTACCCATCCAGATAGTGCCGTCCTTCGCGATGACAACGGACGCCACGTCTTGGCTGGACAAGCCTTGCTGAATGGAGATCGTGGTGACGGCGTATTCGCGAAAGCGGTCGACGCCATCGAGCGTCACTACCCAGACACTGCCTTCATGATCCTCGAGGAAGGCGGAGACCGTATTGCCCGATAGTCCGTCGGATCGGTTGAAGAGATCGACCCTTCCCTGGTGGACGTGGATGAGCCCGCTGTCCACGATGGCTCCGATCCAAAGGGCGCCATGGCGGTCGCGAAACAGGCGGCCGGGCTGGAACGGAAGCCCTGCCGGAAGCGGAAAGGCCTCGGCCTTCCCGTTCCGGAGCTTGGTGATTCCGGCGTCCTGGGCCACCAGCATCCCGCCGTCATCGCTCTCGGTCAGCGCGTTGATTTCCTTCTCCGGATCGGGCATCGGATAGACCTTGGGAGGGCCGGGCTTCCATGTCCAGAGGCCCGTCGGCGCTCCCGCCCAGAGGCGGCCCGCACTGTCCTCATACAGGGCCGTCACTCCGGAGCCGAAAAGGCCGTCCTCTCCGTGGCACTCGGTCTTGCCGCTTTGTACCGCGCATAGTCTTCCCACGGAACGCGCCGAGCTTCCGGTCCAGAGCGTTCCTTCGCGGTCCTCGAGCAGCGCTTCGATCTTCTGGCCGTCGAGCTCCGGGTATCGAGTCAGCCGGCCGTCTTTCCAGCTGGCCAGCCCTCGAGTGGTCCCGATCCAGAGACCACCGTCGCGCGCGACACGCAGACTCCGGATGTCGCTGCCGGGGAGACGCATCCCTTCTGGTGGCTGCCACGGCGTGCTCCGCACTCCATCGAACCGTCGCAGGCCGGAATCGGTGCCGATCCAGAGATACCCATCCGGTGTCTGCGCGATGGCAAAGGTGATGCCGTTGAAGAACCCGTCGCTGACCTTCCATGCGGTGTGCGCATATTGGCCGACGTCGAGACCCGGGTCGAGCGCGAAGGCACACAACGAGCACTTCAGGAGAATGCTGACCGCAATGAGCGTGATACGTCGACACTTCGCTGTACCCACCTGGCACACCGAGACTCTCAAGGCACCGAGCCTCTCGAAGACACCATCACCGGGCCTAGAAGGAGAACTTCACCCCGAGCTGGATGATGCGTGCGTCCGCGGCGGACGTGATCGTGCCGAAGCCGGGTGACGTCAGGCTGTTGTCGACGTCCCTGAAGTTCGTGTGATTGAAGAGGTTGAAGAATTCCGCTCGAAACTCGGCATTCATGCCCTTCCGCAGCGCCACTCTCTTGCCGACCATGAGGTCCACGTTGTTGAAGCCGGGGTTGTGAAAGGTCAGGCGCGGCGAATTCCCGAACCGCCCCGGAGGCGGCGGAACGAAAGCCGCGGTGTTGAACCAGCGCTGAACCGAGCGCTCCGAGCCGGGCAGGACCGGATCGGCGATCATGTCCGGCCAGGAACCCACCCCCGTATTCGTTGTGTCTCTACGGTAGGTGACGCCATTGCC
This sequence comes from uncultured Acidobacteriota bacterium, assembly GCA_963740655.1. GTDB lineage: Bacteria > Acidobacteriota > Vicinamibacteria > Fen-336 > Fen-336 > DATBSL01. Next base: position 156,060 of record CAVUFF010000001.1, on the reverse strand, counting down.
GCTTCCGGTCTGCGCGGTGATGATCGCATTGACGTGCCAGCCTCCCAGGAGGTGATGGGCGAGTCCCGTGTCCTCATCGAACCAGGGCAGATCGTACTGCAAGCTGACCGACAGCCGATGCCTGACGTCGAAGCTCTGGATCGAACGCGCCGCGTCCAGGTCGAAGATGTCCTGGACCTGGTTGGTCCGGTAGGCGGAGCCGAAATTCCCCCCGTCGGTGTTCCCGAGAGCCTTGGCGAGCGTGTAGGCCGCCATCCAGTTGAAGTGCCTGCCCGCGCGCCGCAGCAGCTGCACCTGCAGGGAATGGTAGTCCGACGTGCCGATCGACCCTGCCATACTGATCGCGCCGAAACCCGGGTTCGGCCTGACGAGAGGAGTCCCGGGCAGGCTTGGCTCGATGGCGCGATTCGCGTCCCATTGGTTCGTCAAGCGGCTCCCATGGCTTCCCACGTAGCCCACGCTCAGGAAGATGTCGCCCGGCAGCGCGTGCTCGATCGTGAGATTCCACTGAGCTGCCCGCGAATCACGCAGATGAGGATCGACGCCGAACGCCCCGAGCGCTCCGGCGCCGGTAAAGAGCGGCTCGACGGCCGCGGGGTCGCCATACTCGATCGGGGCCGACGCGCTCGCAACCACGTTCACGAACTGATTGAAGGGGGCGTTGAGCCCCATGTTGGTGTAGGAGTTCGAGATCTCGGGGGAATAGTAGAGGCCGAATCCGGCCCGGACGACGGTGCCGCTCCTGGGCGTCCAAGCCAGACCGAGCCGCGGCCCGAAGTCGCGATAGTCGTTGAAGACGAGCGACTCTGGCCAACCCGCGGGCCGATCGTGGACGAAGAACTTGCCCGAAGCGATCCGGCCGCCGCCGTTCTCCATGAAGAAGTTGGCGATCGTCCCTTCCTCTTGGGTGGGCCGCATGAAGAGGTCCCAGCGCAGGCCCAGATTGAGGGTCAGGTTGTGAGACAGCCTCCAGCTGTCCTGGACATAGAGGTTCGTGTTCCAGCTCTTCTCGTGCACGTCGAAGGGGGTCGGCGAGAGCACCAGCGAGTGGGAGAGCCCCAGGAGAAAGTCGGCAAACTGGTGCGCAGCGGTAGGAGCCGTGCCGGCGGGCGCCGTTTGTACGCCGTCGAACCCATACACGCCCCTCGGGTAGACGACCTCGTCGAAGGTCCAGCGGACACGAGCGGCGGCTGCTCCGAAATCCAGCAGGTGCCGGCCGATCCGCAGTGAGCCCTTCATATCCACGGAGAAGCGCTGGTTCATGCGGTCGCGCGGGCCGTTGTCGCGCACCCTGAACAGCGAGTAGCCGGCCTGGATGTTCGGCGGCCCGTAGTTGAAGGGGTCGCAGGCCACCATCGGGAGCTCCATGAGGCCGCACGCGATGTCGTATTCAGGCTTGTTCGTGGTTCCGAACACCTGGTGCTCGAAGAACCGGTTCCATCCCACGAGGACGTTCGACGTGAACGTCGGCGAGAAGGTGTGCGTCCAGCTGACGGCAAGGTTGTGGCCGTCCGCGGTATTGAGGGTCTCGTCGTCGCCGAACAACGGGGGCTCGTTGGGCGCCGTGAGCTCGTCGTAAATGTACCGCGCCGAGAGCGCATCGCCAGGGGAAGGGTGATAGTCGAGCCGTGCGACGAGCTGATCCTCGTTCGTTCGCGTTTCGAGGCTCTGGCTGAGGTAGTTGTTCGCGCCCAGCGCATTGGCGCTTCGATTCGGCGCCGGCGTGAAGCCCAGGAACGCCGCCGCATTGGGATCGAGACGATCGGCAGGTATCCGGTTGTTTGGGAACGGCAGTCCGGTCGCGGGATCGGCGATGACGATGCCGCTCGGCAACAAGGAAGAGAAATCGCCGGTTCGAAAGTCCATGGGGGGGAGCGACCGCAGCTGCCCCGTGGTGCCCTGGACCTGGCGGCCGGATTCCCAATTCACGAAGAAGAACAGCGCGTTCTTGCGAATCGGGCCGCCCAGATTCGCCCCGAACTGATTCCGATCCAGCCGGGGCTTGGTCGTGCTGAAGTAGTTGCGCGCGGCGAGCGCGTCGTTCCGGTTGAACTCCCAGGCCGTGCCGTGAAGCGCGTTCGTGCCCGACTTGGTGGCGACGTCGACGTGTGCGCCGGGCGCTCCGCCGTAGGCGCTCGAGTAGGTGCTGGTCTGGACGCGGAACTGCCCGATCGCGTCGAGCGATGGCGAGAACGCGAAATTGTAGCTGTCCAGGTCCATCGCGGGCACGCCGTCGTAGACGAAGCTGTTCTGCACGTCGGAGAAGCCGCTGGCCGTGATCGCGAAGGACGTCCCGATCGATCCGCGTTTGCGATCGGTGGCGATGTTCACTGACACCTGCGGGGCGACGCCCGGAACGAGGGTCGCCAGCTGGGCGAAGGTGCGCCCGTTGAGCGGCAGGTCGTTGATCGCCTTGGCGTCGATCGTGGTGGCCACGCCCGTGGTGTCCGTCTGGAGAGCGATCGCCGAAGCCGAGACCTCGATCGCCTGCTCGAAGGCGCCGAGCTGCAAGCGGATGTCGACCCGGACGGTCTGGGCTGCCCGCAGCTCGCGGCTCGTCACCGATGCTCGGAAGCCGTGGCGTTCCACCTTGATGCTGTACGTCCCGTTCCCGAGGTACGGGACGGAATAGTCGCCGCTGGCGCCGGTCTCGACCGTCTGCGTGACTTGCGTCGCGGTATGGGTGACGGTCACGGTCGCCGCGGACAGGGGAGCGCCCGTCGGGTCGGTCACCGTCCCGACGATGATGCCAAAGGGTTGCTGCGCAGACGCCGCGGCGACACACGACGAGAGCAGGACCAGAACAGAGGCTTGCCGCCGCCACCGTTGAAAGGCGAGCATTGCCCGCGTCTTCCTCGACGGCCCGCCCCGACGGCCGTTGAAGGCACCCACTCTTCGTTCGATGGCCTGACTGTGGACCACAGCGTCGACCTATCTGGTGGTTGGCAAGCCGACGGCCAGCGATGATAACGCTTTCCCGGGTTCGCGTGAGTACATTCTCGCGTCGACCCGCTGGTCGATCCCCTCATCGAATGCGTGAGGTTCTCCCTCATACGGCTCTCCGGGAGCCTTCCTCCGGCGGCATTCCGCGCCCATACGCCACGGTCCCTTGCAGGACGTCAAACCGCCGGAGGTGGCGACGGTGGTGGCCTACATCATCGACTGGCGAACTCGTCCGCGTGCCGGCGATGGTGGCCGGCCGGTTCCGTCACTTCGGATCGGGGGCGCGGGCCACGCCGCCCACTCGGCTGTCTCCCGGGTCGAGACCGGCGCGCGTGGGGCGCTCGATGCCGAGTCTCTTCATCATGTTGATCAGGGTGGTGCGGTTCAACCCGAGCCGGGCCGCCGCACCGCCCGGGCCGCCGATCACCCAGCCGACCGCTTCGAGCGCATCGAGGATCAGCGCGCGCTCGGAATCACGCAGCGTCGCCGGCACCGTCGTCGGCCCCGTCACCTGCACCGTCGCCGGCACCGCCACGCGCCTCGCGGGCAGGGGGTTCGGCAGCACGCCAGCGTCCGCCAGGATCACGGCGCGCTCGACCACGTTCTGCAGCTCGCGGACGTTCCCGGGCCAGTCGTACGCCTCGAAGGCTGCCATGGTGGCGGGAGGGATGGTGCCGATGCGCTTGCCGATCTTGCGCGAGAAAGTCTCGACGAAGTAGGTGACGAGCGCGGGAACGTCCTCGCGTCGGTCGCGCAGCGGCGGCAGCTCGATCGGGAAGACGTTCAGGCGGTAGAAGAGGTCGACGCGGAACCCTCCGCGTTCGACCATGCCCTCGAGGTCGCGGTTGGTGGCCGCGACGAGTCGTACATCCACGCGTTGCGTGCGCGTGCTGCCGAGCCGTTCGAACTCCTGCTCCTGGAGCACGCGCAGGAGCTTGGGCTGGAGCGGCGCCGGAATGTCGCCGACCTCATCGAGGAAGAGCGTGCCGTGGTCCGCCAGCTCGAAGCGGCCGACCTTCTGCGCGATCGCCCCCGTGAAGGCGCCCTTCTCGTGGCCGAACAGCTCGCTCTCCAGCAGGTCGAGCGGGATGGCCGCGCAGTTGAGCTTGATGAAAGCGCGCCCGCAGCGCGAGCTGAGCTGGTGGATCGCCCTCGCGACCAGCTCCTTGCCGGTGCCCGTCTCGCCCAGGAGCAGCACCGTGGAATCGGTCGGCGCCACGCGCAGGACCTGTTCGAGCGTCCCCTCCAGGGCCCGGCTCGTCCCGATGATCTGCGCGAACCTCGGGTCGTCGCTCGTTCGATCGCCGTCGCGCGCTGTCGTTACAGCTCCCACGGAGATCTCCGCCGGGGCAGTGCCCCCTTTGGTTTCAGTACGCGAGACCCGCTCGCACGGTGTCCAGCAACACCTCGTCGTCGAACGGCTTCGCCAGGAACTCCACCGCGCCGGAGCGCAGCGCCTGCATCCGCATCTGCGAGTCGCCGTGAGCCGTGATGAAGATGATCGGCAGTTTGATCTGCTGGGCATTGAGCCTGGCCTGGAGATCGAGCCCGGACATGCCGGGCATCTGGATGTCCGTGATCAGGCACGCGCACTCGCGCGGGTGGCCGGATTCCAGGAACTCCTCTGCCGATGCGAAGGCGCGTGTCGCGAAGCCCTCCGCCTTCAGCAGTCCCTGCAGGGCGTCGCGCATGCGTTCGTCGTCGTCGACGATCGCGACGACCCTGGAGTCCCGGTCGGTCATGCTTCAGTATCGCGCGCGCAGGCCACGGCGCGCAATCATCCCTTGGTATGACAGGCACGTGCCTGGGATCGCGACCCTCAGCGGCGGGGTCGCTCGAGCGCTTCCGCCATCCGGACCAGCTCGGCCAGCGACTCCGCCTGCATCTTCCTCATCACGCGGCCGCGGTGGATCTTGACCGTGATCTCGCTGGTCCCGAGGCGGGCCGCGACCAGCTTGTTCGGCAACCCCGAGACCACGAGCTCCATCACCTCCCGCTCGCGCCGGGTCAGCTTCGCGTGACGGTCCAGGAGCCTCGCGAGCTCCCGCTGCCGCCTCCGCGTCGCCACGTCGCGCTCCAGCGCCTGGTCGATCGCGCGCAGCAGATCCTCGTCGTCGAACGGCTTCCTGAGGAACTCGACCGCTCCGTACTTCATGGCCGTGACCGCCGCCGGGATGTCTCCGTGAGCGGTGATGAAGATGATCGGGGTGGAGACGCCGGCGGCGACCAGTTCCCGCTGGACCGCAAGGCCGTCCATCTCCGGGAGCTGGAGGTCGAGCACGAGGCAGCTCGGCCCGTCCCGAGGCCGGCTGTCCAGGAACTGCCGCGGCGTGGCGAACGTCGCGGCCCGCAGGCCTTGCGACGTCAGCAGCCCGGCGATCGCGGCCCGCACGTCGTCGTCGTCGTCGACGACGTACACGATCGGCGTGGGCTCCGGGCGAGCACTCCCTGTCACACAGGCACCGCCGCCACACTATAGCTCCCGATCTCCGGCTGGACCGCACCCCAGCTTAGCTCGGCGTGAGAGTAAGATGCGCCTCCATGGCGAGAGCGCGCGGACCGGACGCCGTCGCGCTGGGCCTTGGCTTGGCCGGCGTGCTGCTGGCCCCCACCCCTGGCGCGTTCGCGCTGAACCCGGCGCTGGAGGTCAGCCAGTACGCGCATACCTCGTGGACTGCCCGGAACGGGTTCACCGTGGGCGCCATCTTCGCGATGGCGCAAACGCCCGATGGCTATCTCTGGCTTGGCAGCGAATTCGGACTGTTCCGGTTCGACGGCCTTCAGGCTGTCCTTTGGCAACCACCTGCGGGGCAGCAACTACCTGAGAAGCCTTACGCTCTGCTCGTCACGCGCGACGGCACCCTTTGGATCGGCACTTTTACCGGCCTTGTCAGCTGGAATGGCGACAAGCTGACGCGGTACCCGGAGATCGGTGACCAGTTCGTGACATCCCTGCTCGAAGACCGGGACGGAACAGTCTGGGCCGGCATACTGGGAAACAGACCGGATCCTCCGGCGGGCCAACTGTGCGCCATCCGAAGCGGCCAGGCGCAATGCGACTCGCACGGCGGGGCCTTCGGCACATTCGTGTGGAGTCTGCTCGAGGATAGCTCCGGCACTCTCTGGGCCGGCGCCGAGTCTGGAGTCTGGCGATGGAAACCCGGCCCTCCCAGACGTTATGAGATGCCGGGAATGCGGATCGGCGATCTCACTCGGACCGACGACGGCCATGTGCTGATCGGGGTGAGCGGCGGAGGACTCCTGCAGTTCGCCGGAGACAAACTCGAACCCTATCCGATCAGGGATGCGACCAATCGCGATCGACTATTCCCCGACCGCAATGTCGATTCCAATAAACTCCTCTGGGACCGCGATGGAGGTCTCTGGATCGGGACCCACGAACGGGGCCTCGTCCACATACACAACGGCCGGACAGACGTATTCACGAAATCAGACGGGCTTTCCGGCGACATCAGCTGCAGCCTCTTCGAGGATCGTGAAGGCAATATCTGGGTCGCCACCACCGGAGGACTCGACCGGTTTCGAGAGCTCCCCGTGACTACGATCTCCGCGAAACAAGGTCTCTCCAGCGACGCGACTCGGTCCGTGCTCGCCGCCACGGATGGGAGCATCTGGGTAGCCGCCCACGATGGCATGACCAGGTGGAAGGATGGACGAGCCACAGTCTTCCGCAAGGCGAATGGACTGCCGGATGACATGACGCAGTCTCTTTTCCAGGACGATCGTGGTCGAATCTGGGTGTTCACGAGTGGCGGACTGGCGTACTTGAAGGACGATCGGTTTGTGGGCGTACCTGGCGTGCCCAGCAAAGAGGTGTTTTCCATGACGGGGGACGGGGCCGGTGGTCTTTGGCTGTCGACGAACAAGAGCCTGCTGCACATGCGGGATGGGCGTTTGATTGACGACTTTCCCTGGACGGCGATGGGGCGTCATCAACAAGCCAAGGTCGTCGTCCCGGAGCACGGCGGTGTCTGGCTCGCATTCTGGACCGACGGGGGCGTGTTGTATTTCGAGGATGGCAAGGTCCGCACTTCATACACAACCGCGGTTGGGCTGGGCCAGGGCCCAGTCCAGGGCCTTCGACTCGATCGCGATGGAGCGCTATGGGCCGCGACACAGGAGGGCGGCCTCAGCCGGATCAACGATGGCCGCGTCGCCACGCTCACGACCAAGAACGGTTTACCCTGTGACACGATTCACTGGTCGCTGGAAGACGACGACCGTTCGTTGTGGTTGTACGCGGCCTGCGGCCTGGTGCGTATCACCCGGGCCGAACTGGACGCGTGGATCGCCGACCCCAAGCGCAGGATCGAAGCCGCCGTCTGGGATGAGGCGGATGGTGTGAGGCTCCGAGCAGTCTCGCCTGCCTATTACAATCCTCCCGTCGCGAAGTCCACCGATGGCAGGTTGTGGTTCCAGTCCGGAGAAGGCGTCCACGTCGTCGATCCCCGTCATCTTCCTTTCAACAGAGTCCCGCCGCCGGTGCATATCCAGCAGGCCTTCGCCGACGGGAGACTCTATTGGCAACACCTGCCTGGCGAGACGGTGTCGACCATGCAGCTTCCCCCGCTGACTCGTGATCTACAGATCGACTATGTCGGTCTCAGCTTCGTCGCGCCGGAGAGGATGCAGTTCCGCGTCAAGCTGGAGGGCCAGGACAACGACTGGAGAGTGCCGGTCAACCCGCGCCACTCGAACTACACGAACCTGAGGCCGGGCAAGTACACCTTCCGCGTCAAGGCCTCCAACAACAGCGGGGTCTGGAACGAGGCGGGCGCCTCGCTCGACTTCTCCGTCGCTGCCGCCTACTACCAGACGAGCTGGTTCCGAGCCGCTTCGGTGGCGATCCTCGCGCTGCTGCTGTGGACCGGCTACCGCGTACGCGTCGGGGTCATCGAGCGACACGAGGCCCAGATCAGCGCGCTCAACGAACGGCTGATGAAGGCGCAGGAGCAGGAGCGGACCCGGATCTCCGGCGAGCTGCACGACAGCGTGATGCAGCAGATATCCGCGCTCAGCCTGGTCCTGGGCACGGCGAAACGGCAGATCCCCGCCGACTCGAAAGCGAGGGAGATGGTCGCCGACGTGCAGCGCAAGCTGATCGACGTCGGGACCGAGGTCCGCGAGCTCTCGCACGACCTGCATCCGCCGGAGCTGAAGCAGATGGGCCTCCCGGAGGTGCTGCGCGGCTACTGCGACTCGTTCAGCCAGGCCCACGGGATCCCTGTCTCCTGCGAGGTCGAGGCGTCCGTCGCCGACCTTTCCGAGGGCACAGGCCTCGCCCTTTACCGGATCGCACAGGAGGCGCTCGGCAACGCGGCGAAGCACGCCGCGCCGACGCGCATCGAGCTGCGGCTCACGCGCGCCGGCCGCGACGTGGTCCTCACCATCGCCGACGACGGTCGGGGCCGGGATCCGGGGCAGGTCGACACAGGCGGCCTCGGGCTCGTCAACATGCGCGAGCGCGCGCGCCAGCTGGGCGGCACGTTCGAGCTGGACAGCCGACCCGGGCGGGGGACGACGGTTCGAGTCGCCGTCCCGCTTCGAGCCCGGGAAGCGAGCCATGCCAAAGGCGATTGATCACCACCCTCCGTGGGCCCGCGGCGTGATCGCGGCCACGCTGGGCTCCTGTCTCACCTGCGTCTTCTTGCTGCCAGCCCAGGCTCGCGCGCTCGATCCCAACAAACGTCTCACTCAGTACTTACATACCTCGTGGCGAGTACAAGATGGGTCCCTGCCGGCGGGCATGTTTTCGATTACGCAAACCTCGGATGGCTTCCTCTGGTTTTCAGCACTTGAACAAGGCGTCTACACATTTGACGGTGTTCGGTTTCTTCCCTGGCTTCCACCTGCCAAGATTGATTCGATCCACCTGGGTGACGTTGTTGCCGATCAAGCAGGCGGGCTTTGGGCGATAGGAGATCACGAACTCGCTCATGTCAAGGATGGCGCCGTCATTGCTTACTTTGACTTAGAGGGAATCGGGGGGAGTGCTGGCATCAGCCGGGATCCCGACGGGTCGTTGTGGATCACGCGGCCCGCCAACGGGGTTCAAGACGCACCACTTTGCCACATCACTGACCGCGCCGCGAAGTGTTTCGGGAAGGCCGATGGATTGCCGATCTCCCCGGCTGATTCCGTGCTGGCCGATGGAGAGGGGGGTTTTTGGGTTGGAGGACAGACGGCCCTTGTCCGCTGGCGTGCCGGCGTCTCGCAGATCTATCCGATTGAAGGGCTCAAATCCAATGCAGGTGACCAGGGGATACTCGGCCTGGCCCGTGGAGCCGATGGGTCGCTCTGGGTCGGCATAGCTGCAGCAGGGCCCGGACTGGGACTTGGAAGACTTAGCGACGGGGTCTTTCGGCCCTTCGTGACCCCCAACTTCGATGGAAGCAAAGTATCGGTCTACGACATGATCTTCGATGGCGACGGCAGTCTTTGGGTCGCTAGCGTCGGCAACGGCATCTTCCGCATCCGCGGGAATGTTGTGGAGCACTACGGACGAACAGAAGGCCTATCCAGCGATACGGTAACGGCTCTCCTTGAAGACAGAGAGGGGATCGTATGGGCTGCGACTTCGAATGGAATCGACAGCTTTCGCGATCCGCGGATTGTCACTTTTTCGGCAGTGGAAGGCTTGGGGAAAGACGAGGTGGCGGGCGTTCTGGCCAGCAGTGATGGCACGATCTGGGTGGCAAATGCTGGCTCCCTCGATCACATCGCAAATGGGGCCGTCACATCCATTCGCACAGGCAACGGTCTTCCGGGTCATCAAGTTGCTTCAATGTTGGAAGACCGCGCCGGCAACTTTTGGGTGGGAGTAGACGATGGCCTTTTTCTCTTCAAGAATGGGCGCTTTCGTCGCCTCGCGGAACCGAATCACCAGCCGCTCGGCCTAGTCGTTGGACTTACCGAGGACATCGATGGAAATATTTGGGCGGAGTGCGCGGGCAAGCCGCGAAACCTGGTCCGCATTCGCGATCTCCAGGTAGTTGAAGAGTTTACTTCGTCGCAAGTCCCCCCGGGCCACACGCTCGCGCCCGATCCTCACGGAGGAATCTGGATAGGAGCCTTGAATGGGGACCTCGTACGGTTTCGTCACGGAGCTTTGGAGAAGTTGTCGCTCCACGCAACAGGCACACGAGTCAGCCACCAGATCATTGCCAACGCAGACGGCTCGGTCCTCGCCGCCTCGGATGACGGGCTAGTCGGATTGCGGCGGGACAAGGTGCAGAGAATGACGAAAAGAAACGGCCTCCCGTGTGACTCCGTGATTTCGTTCATTGAGGACGCCGCGAAACGCTGGTGGCTCTATACCGAATGCGGGGTGGTTGAGCTACCGGATTCAGAGATCCAGCGCTGGTGGGCAAATCCAGAGGCAGTCGTTCAAACCCATTTGTATGACGTGTTGGACGGTGCGCGTCCACAGGGGGGACCATCTTTCAATTCAGCGGCTTACACTTCGGATGGGCGGGTATGGTTTGCGAGCGGTTTTGTCTTGCAGATGGTGGATCCGTCCAAGCTCTTGCAGAAAGCTCTGCCTGCAGAAACATTCATTGAATCGGTAAACGTTGACCGAAGGGAATTCGCAGCAACGGAAGGCCTGAAGCTTTCCCCGCACCCCCGTGACCTGCAGATTGCCTACACTTCGCCCACGTTTCTGATTCCTCAGAGGGTGAAATTCCGTTATCGGCTCGACGGCTATGACCATGACTGGCACGACGCCGGTACGCGCCGCCAGGCGTTCTATACGGATTTGCCCCCCGGGAAGTATAGGTTCCGCGTCGTCGCGTCCAACAGTGACGGCGTTTGGGACGATACACCTGCAAGGCTGGATTTCTCCGTCACACCCGCGTACTACCAGACAAACTGGTTTCGCGCACTCGCGGGTGTTGTGGTCGGGGCTCTGCTCTGGGCCGCCTATCGCGCTCGCATGCGCATCGTCGAGCAGCACGCGGCGGAGATCAGCGCGCTCAACGAACGGCTGATGCAGGCGCAGGAGCAGGAGCGGACCCGGATCGCAGGGGACCTCCACGACAGCGTCATGCAGCAGATCACCGCTTTGAGCCTGGTCCTGGGCACGGCGAAACGGCAGATCCCGCCCGAGCTCGAGGCGAAGGCGATGGTCGCCGATGTGCAGCGCAAGCTGATCGACGTCGGGACCGAGGTCCGCGAGCTCTCCCACGACATGCATCCGCCGGAGCTGAAGCAGATGGGCCTCCCGGAGGTGCTGCGCGGCTACTGCGACTCGTTCAGCCAGGCCCACGGGATCCCTGTCTCCTGCGATGTCGAGGCGTCTGTGGCCGACCTTTCCGAGGGCAGCGGCCTCGCCCTTTACCGGATCGCACAGGAGGCGCTCGGCAACGCGGCGAAGCACGCCGCGCCGACGCGCATCGAGCTGCGGCTCACTCGCGCCGGCCGCGACGTGGTCCTCACCATCGCCGACGACGGTCGGGGCCGCGATGCGGGGCAGGTCGACAGAGGCGGGCTCGGGCTCGTCAACATGCGCGAGCGCGCGCGCCAGCTGGGCGGCACGTTCGAGCTGGACAGCCGACCCGGCCGGGGGACGACGGTTCGAGTCGCCGTCCCGCTTCGAGTCCGGGAAGCGAACCAGGCCAAAGGTGATTGATCGGCCGCGACCGCGCTATAATGGGTTTAGGTTGAGTTGACAGCCGACGGCGCCGCGCATCTGCCATCGCAGTCGCTCCGGCTCGAGCCGCTCCTCGACCGCGCCACATCCGGATCGGCTTGCCGCACAGTTTCACATTTCCCGAAGAACAGAGAGGACGCTTGCCGATAACCAGACCACTCTTGGCGGCCGGCGCGCTGCTTCTGGCCGCGCTGTCCAGCGGCAGCGCCGGCGCGTATCGCGGCGGCGACCTTGGGCACGACACCCTGCCGGCCGAGGTCTTCGGGCGTTCCCGCGTTGTCCTGCCCGCGTTCGAGGAGTCGAGCGAGTATCCCTACGACTCCTCACCCGGCTACAGCCACAAGCTACAGGGAGTCGCGCACGACTCCTCTCATTGGTACATGACCAACAGGGCCAAGCTCTGGAAGATCCCGGCCAACCGCGATCTCGGGGTTCGCGAAGCCTGGTCCAAGAGCGCCCGCATTCCGAGCCAGCTCCGCGGCTACGACCACCTCGGCGACCTCGACTACTACGACGGCCGTCTCTACGTGCCGCTCGAAGGCGCGGCTCCGGCGATCGGCGTCTTCGACTCGGACCTGAACTACATCACCCACGTCCTGCTGCCGAACGCCCTCGACTCGCCCTGGTGCGCGATCAATCCGGTAGACGGCCACCTCTATACGTCGTCCTTCCGCACCGGGGTCGTCCGCAAGTACCGCATGAGCTGGACCGGCAACAGCCTGGCCCTCACCGAAGTCGCCTCAATCGCCCTCCGCGACAGCGCCGGAAAGCCGCTCACCCTTCAGCGCGTGCAAGGCGGCGTCTTCTCGGCCAGCGGCCACCTCTACCTCGTGTCCGACGTGTCCGGCCAGGGCATCAAGGGCTTCGCGCTCGAGACCGGCAGGCAGTGCGTCAACATACCGGTGCAATTCGAGCGTGGCGAGGAGCTCGAAGGCATCGACTTGTGGGATCTCGACGGCGGGCCGGCTCCGGGCATCGACGGGCAGATCCACCTGCAGATGATCGACCATCACTGGTGGAGCGACGACGACTTCTTCTTCAAGCACTACCGGGTGACCGAGCCGGCCATGAAGCCGAACCTGTAACCGGCACTGGCAGGCGGTCGAGTGCGGGAGCTGCCGACGGAACGCGCTCGTCTCCGGCGTGCCGATCAGTGACCCATCGCCGACCGGATGGCCGCGTTGTAGCCCCGCTTCCACGGGTTGAGAAGCGGGTCCTCCCGCTCTTCGGATAGCGCCTCAATGATCTCCTGAGCCGTCAGGGTGTCGAGCTCGAGCACGCTCTTCACCGTCCCGAAACCCTCGAAGTATGCGCGCGCCGTTTTTCCCTTCATGGTTCCCTCCCTGCATCGCGACCCGAAGTCGCTGAGCACAGTCCTTCCACGGCGCGTGCCAGGGCAGGAAGACAGAAGCGAGGGACCCGAGGAGCGGATCCCCTTCAGCCACCGGATCTTCTGCGGTGCCACCCGGGTCCGGGCACGGGCCTGACGTCGCGAGGGTTACGAAGCGTTGCGAATTCTCGTCGAAACGTCCGTTAAGGCCGGATCGAGGACGGCCGCTCCTTTTTCTCCGGCCGGGCGGGAGCCGATCACGATCAGCTCGAAGCTGTCGCTCGCCATGATGTGCTGCGCGCGGCGAGGACGAGGGCGCCGAGCACTCCCGCCCTGCCGCCGAGGGCGGGCGGAACGATGTAGCCGTCGATGTCCTCGAGGATCTCGGGGGCCCGGACGTAGTCGTTGAGAAGTGCCTTGACGTCGCGCCTCACGAGGGGAAACAGCTGGGACTGGTCCATGACGCCACCCCCCATCACGATGCGCTGTGGAGACAGCGTGCAGATGAGGTTGACGAGGGCCAGCGCCAGGTAGCGGGCCTCGAGGGCCCAAGCCGCATGCTCCGGCGGAAGCCCCTCGGCGGCGCGGCCCCAGCGCGCGAGAAGAGCGGGCCCGCTCGCCAGTCCCTCCAGGCAGTCGCCGTGGAACGGGCAGGCGCCCGGAAAGGGATCGGCGGCGGCGTCCCGGGGAAGGCAGAGGTGACCCATCTCGGGATGGACGAGGCCGTGCATCAGCCGGCCGCCCACGAGGCCGCCTCCCCCGATCCCGGTGCCGATGGTCAGGTAGACGAAGGTGTCCAGCCCCCGCGCCGCGCCCCAGCGCCACTCGCCGAGAGCGGCCGCGTTCACGTCCGTGTCGAACGCCACAGGGACTCCCAGCGTCTGGCGGAACGGCCCTGCGACGTCGACGTTCATCCAACCCGGCTTGGGTGTGGAGGTGATGAAGCCGAAGCTGCGCGACGCGGGCGCGAGGTCGACGGGGCCGAACGAGCCTATGCCGATCCCGGCCAGTGCACCGAGGCGCGCCTGCGCGTCGCGGAAGAACGCCAGGGCCTGGCCGATCGTCTCCCCGGGGCTGGTGGTGGCCAGGCGTGCCTCGGCGCGCACGTCGTCCGGGCCCGTGCCCACGACGCAGACGAATTTGGTTCCCCCGCCCTCGACGCCCCCGTACAGCGGTCCGGGCTCGGGGCTCATCGCCACACCGACCGCAGCTCGTGCAGTCGGACCGGTCCGGGTACCGCCTGTTCCGCGCCCAGGATCTCCAGGCGATCGAGCGGCTGCGTCGGGTACACGCGCTCGGAGACGACCGTCTCGCCGTCGTTCGCGAACACCTCGAGGCTCGAGCGGTCGAAGAGGACGCGCAGCCTTACGCGGTAGCCGCGCCAACGGAGCGGGCCTTCGTGACGGCCCGGATACTCCTCGTGGAACGGGGTCGCCCGCGAGCGGCGGCGGTCCACGAACACCCGGAGCGGCTCCTGCGCCACGCCCACCACCACCTCCTCACCCGTACCGTTGGAGAGGCGCAGGCCGGCTTCGCTCCACGCCCCGCGCACCAGCTCGAGCTCGATGTCGGCGGATCCCGGCAGGGGGGCGCTGCGCGCCACCAGGGTCGGGTCGGGCTTCGCCCGCAGCGACGCGAGCTCGGCCACAGGAGACTGAACGAGGCGCAGGCCTTCGGGCAGGCGGCGGAGCGCGAGGGCCCGGGGCACCGATTGAAGACCACGCCAGGGCGACGTGGGCTCGTCGTTGGCGTAGAGCCAGTTGCCCATCCAGCCCATCCAGATGCGGCGGCCGTCCGTCGGCGGCAGGTCGGAGAAGGAAAGGGTCGCGTAGAAGTCCTTGCCGTAATCGGCCCACAGCGTCGTAGCGGGAGTGTTGTCGTTCGAGAAGCGCGTTCCGTCGAACGTCCCTACGAAGTACTGTCCGCCCGAGCCCCCGGCGACTCCCCCCGGGTTGATGTCCACGTCGAGGACGTAGCGGAAGGCGCCCGGCTCGCCCTCCACAGGCAGCGGGAAGAGGTCGGGACACTCCCACACTCCGCCCGTGGCCCCGGCGGGCCCGAAGTCGCTGAGCGTTTCCCAGCGCTTCAGGTCGCGCGAGCCGAAGAAGCGGACCTTGTGCTCGTCTGGCAGGACCGCGACCATGACGAAGCGCTTTCGCTCCGCGTCCCAGAAGACCTTTGGGTCGCGGAAGTCCTTGCGGCCGAGGTCGAGCACGGGGTTGCCCGCGTACTTCGTCAACGTGCGGCCGCGGTCGCGGCTCGCCGCGATGTTCTGGGTCTGCCTCTCCGGAGTGAAGCCCGTGTAGACGGCCACCAGGCAGGGCTGGCCTCCGCAGAGCCCGCTCGCGTCCTCCCGGTCCACGAGCGCGCTGCCCGAGAAGATCATCACGCCGCGCTCCTCGCGCAGCGCCACGTCGAGGTGGCGCCAATGAAGGAGGTCGGTGCTGACCGCGTGGCCCCAGCTCATGTGACCCCAGCGGTCTCCCTCGGGATTGTGCTGATAGAAGAGGTGGTACTCCCCCTCGAAGAACACGAGCCCGTTGGGGTCGTTCATGAAGTTGCGGGCCGGGCTGAAGTGGAACTGCGGCCGGAGCGGTTCGTCCTGGTCGGCGGGCAGGAACGCCGTCGCGCTCAGCAGGCCAAGGGCGCAGGCGAGCGGCCAGAGCTTCCTCATTCGATCCCCAGCTTGCGCTGGATCTGCTCCAGCGACACGCCCTTCGTCTCGGGCAGGTACACGAGCACGAGCACGAACTGGAGCAGCATCATGACCGCGAAGAACGCGAAAGCGAAGGCGCCCGAGACCTCGGCGATCATCGGGAAGGTCCAGCTCACGAGCGCGGCCCAGAACCAGTGGGTGAAGCTACCGAGGGCCTGTCCTCGCGCGCGCACGCGGTTCGGGAAGATCTCCGACAGGTAGACCCAGATCACCGAGCCCTGGGAGAAGGCGAAGAACGCGATGTAGCCGATCAGGCTGCCGAGCACGACGGCGCCGCCCCGGTTTCCCGCGAAGGCCCACGAGGCGAGGCCGAGGCAGGCTGCGAGGCCCAGAGCGCCCACGAGCAGCAGGCGCCTGCGCCCGAAGCGGTCGATGACGCTCATGGCGATCACCGTGAACACGAGGTTCGTGAAGCCCACGACCACGGACTGCTGCAGGGCACCCGTGCGCTCGGCCCCCGCCATGCGGAAGATGTCGGCGGTGTAGTAGATGAGAGCGTTGATGCCCGAGAGCTGGTTGAAGCTCGCGACCATCAGGGCGAGCAGGATCGGCTTTCGGTACTTCCGCTGGAAGAACGGCTCGTCGGCGGAGACCGTCTCCTCGTGGAGCGACTCCGCGATCTCGGCCACGAGCGCCTCGGGCTCGTCGTTCCCCAGGCGGCGCAGGACCGCGACCGCCTCGTCGCGGCGGTGGCGCTTCACGAGCCAGCGCGGGCTCTCGGGGATGCCCAGCAGCAGCAGGTAGAAGGCCGCCGCGGGAAGCGCCGGGATGGCGAGCATCACCCGCCAGGCCGGCGACTCCGGGCCCCCGACGCTCGCGGCGACGAAGTAGTTCGACAGGTAGGCGACCAGGATGCCCGCCACCACGTTGAACTGGCTGAGACCGACGAGACGTCCCCGCGCCGCAGCCGGCGCGATCTCCGCGATATAGAGGGGCGCCACCACCGAGCTGCCGCCGATGGCGAGGCCGCCGATCAGCCTGAACCCGACGAGCGACCACCAGTCCCAGGCGAGGGCGCAGCCTGCGGCCGAGACCAGGTAGAGCACGGCCAGCCCGCGCAGGACGGGGCGCCGACCCCGGCGCTCCGCGGGCGAGCCCGCCGCCAGGGAGCCCAGGATCGTGCCCACGAGCGCACTCGCCACCGTCAGGCCGAGCTGGTTGTTGGTGAGGGCGAAGCGCAGGCGCAGCGCCTCGGTTGTGCCCGAGATCACCGCGGTGTCGAAGCCGAACAGGAAGCTGCCCAGCGCGGCCACCAGCGCGCTGCGGAGCAGCTCGGGGTTCACGCGACTCATGGGCACGGCTGCGGGCGATTCTAGCCGCAGCGGGGAGCGGGTGTGAGGCCTTGACGCGCTCGAAACGCTACCAGCTGGCGGACAGCCCGAGACCGACGCCCTTGCCGTGCGGATCGCTCGCCGAGCGCACCTTCAAGTCGGTCGTCCCGGGCTTCCGGTCACCCACGAGCTCCGCTACGGCGCGCCCGATCACGAATCCGAGCATCCCGCGCGCCACCGTCTCGTCTAAATGGCTCTCCTTGTCGCGCGGCGGAATGCCCGTGGCGAGCACGTCCTTCGCCTTCCAGCGCGGCTCGGGGCGCGAGAGGTTGCCGAGGTCGACCGTGGCGAAGACGGCAGACGAATTCCGGGAGGCGAGCGACAGCGATCCGTCGGGAGCGAAGGGCTGCCGCCAGGTCGCGTTCGTCAACGGGCGTGCGACGTCTTCGCGGCCCAGGGACGCGCCCTGCGCGAATTCGAGGCTTCGGGTCCGGAAGCCGGCGAACGGGCGTGGGGTTTCGCGTTGCAGGCCAAATGCGCTGCGCGCGCTGAAGAATGTCTGCTCGGGCGTGCTGGGAAGGTCGGCGCCATGCGCGCGGCCCGCTGTGGCGCCGAACGTGAGTGCCAGGGTCAGAGTGACGCCGCTGGTCGCCGCGAGCTTCAGGACATGCCTCCGAGGCCGCGCGGGCGCGCGACGGCAGAGCGGGAGTATCGCACGACTCATCTGGGACGCCCTGCCAGAGTCCGCCAACGCCGGTCAAGAGTTGTGAAGCTGATAGCTGCGGGCGCGCAGAGCGCGCGGAGAGACGGTGACTACAGCCCGTACCACTCCACAAGGGGTGTTCGAGGCGATCTCGCCGACGCGGCGCTAGGTCGGCTCATCCACCCGCCGCACCGGAACGCATCGAACGAGCGCGGCCTGCTCCGGTCGATCAGCGGCGGATACGCGCAGCGCGCACCGTCGCGCATCCGCTGCTTGACGCGCTCGCGGTAGAACATGTCGTCGTCGAGCCCGGCGAGGGCGCTTCTCCGCAGCTCGGCGTTCAGCCGCCTCGGGTCGATCCTGAGCTCGGGCGCGCCGCGCCACAGCCGACCCAGGTCGGCGATGAGCCACCACAGGCGCCGTGCCGCTCGCGGTATGAACCTCGAACCTCGTCGAAGGAATGGCACGGTCATGATCGACCGCCCGTGAGCTGGCGCTCGATCCTTGTCGTGCATCGATCCGGCGTCGAAGCTCGCGATCACTTGGTCCTCCCGGGGCGAGCCGATTCCCGAGCCGGCGAGCGGGACCCTCGCCGCGCCAGGGGGAGCTCGAAGCCGAACGTGAGGGATTCCTCCCCTGGGTTGCGCGAGCCGAGACTGCCGTTCGACAGGTGCGAGAACGCGATCGTCACTCGGGACGCTGTGGCGAGTCTGTAGCCGAGCTCGATCTGGGAACGGAACTCGAGCGCGTAGCCGAGCTCCTTGCCGCCTCCCTTCCGGTAGTAACCGGGCACGAAGCTCGGCGTCAGCGCCCAGCGTCGCCCGAGGTCGATCTGGTATCCGACCCCCGCGCCCATGAAGAGCGAGGAGTCGTCCGTCAGCGTCGCGACGGCCACGCCCCGGAACGGACGCCTCGCGCTTCCCACCCTGTACTCGAGGCGGGTCTCGAGGGACTCGTCCTGTCGCCGGTTGCAGTCGAACCACCCCGTGGCGAACGAGAGCGATCGCCTACGGCCCTCGTCTTCGGCGCGGACGGAACTGCTCGTCGACAGGGTCACGAGGATAAGGATTCCGAGCGTGCGGTGCGATGTAGCGAGTCGCTTCATGCCTCCTTCTCGAGCATCGGCCGTGCCAGAGTGGTCGGCACACTCGAACACCGCTAAGGCTTGAGCTTTGAGCATTGACGCCCGCGGCCGAGTGGCCGTATTCGCAAGCGTTCGTCGCGAATCGACAACGGCTCGGTGTCATTCGCGCTGGTGGGACGACCAGCGCCCGCTCCGCTAACTGCCGAGATTCCTGGGCCTCGCCGCGCCCCGAGAGGGTTCCTGCCCCTTGGGCATGGAAGCTGCCGTATCCGGTCTCGAAGGAGACAAGCGTGAGGGCTTTCATGACTGTGACCGTGCTCGCGACCACCGACATGCACGGCCACGTCTATCCACACGACTACCTCACCCGCAAGCCCGCCGCGCGCGGCCTCGCCGCCGCCGCGACCCTGATCGGCGAGGTCCGCCGCGAGAACCCGAACACGTTGCTCCTGGACTGTGGCGACGCGATCCAGGGCTCGCCGCTCACGAGCGTCTACCAGGCCGCGCGGCGCGCCGGCCGCACCCGCGCGCGCGAGCCGATGATGCTCGCGATGAGCCACATCGGCTACGACGCGATGGTGCTAGGCAACCACGAGTTCGACTACGGTCTCGCGAGCCTCGGCGCGGCTCGCGCGAGCACGAGCATTCCGTGGCTGTCGGCCAACACCTGCTCGACCGGCGTCGTGCCAGCGTTCGCGCCCTACCTGTTGAAGGTGGTGGGGGGCGTCAAGGTCGCCGTCATCGGAATCACGACGCGCGCGATCCCGCAGTGGGAGAAGGAGGAGAACATCGCGGGCCTCAGCTTCCTCGACCCGGTCGAGAGCGTGCGTCGGGCTCTCCTGAAGCTCGAGGCCGAGAAGCCAGACGTGATCCTGGCCGCGGTGCACGGGGGCCTCGGGCGCGACGCCGAGACGGGGGCGGCGCGGCCCGACGAACTTCCAGGCGAGAACCCCGTCTGGGAGCTGGCCGAGCGCTTCCCGCAGCTCGCGGCCATCGTCTACGGCCACAGCCACCAGCGCGAGGCGGGGCGGCGCATCGGCCGCGTGCTCGTGGTGCAGCCGAAGCACCTGGCGATGGAAGTGGCGCGTGTGGACCTCACGCTGGAGCGTGAGCCGCGGAGCGGCCGCTTCCGGCTCGCGAGCGCCACGAGCAGCCTGCTGCCGGTCACTCCGCAGACGAAGCCCGACCCTCAGGTCCTCGAGCTCGCCCGGCCGTACCACGAGGCCGCCGAGCGCGATCTCGACACGCGGGTGGCCGAGGCCCGGGTGCCGCTCGACGCCGCGCGCGCCCGCTTCGAGGACTCGGCGCTGGTGGAGTCGATCCACGAGGTGCAGCTGCACTACGCCAAAGCCCAGGTGAGTCTGACGTCTCTCTCGGAGACCGGTTTCGTGATCCCGCCCGGGCCCGTCACGCGCCGCGAGCTCACGGCACTCTACGTCTACGACGACGAGCTCTACGCGGTCGAGGGCGACGGCCGCATGGTGCGCGAGGCGCTCGAGAACGCCGCCCGCTACTTCCGTAGCTGGCCCGAGGCGTCGTGTGACGCGGGCCCGCTCGTGGACCGCGCGATCCCCGTCTACAACTACGACACGGCCCAGGGCGTCGAGTACGAGATCGACCTTACCCGGCCCGTCGGCAGCCGCGTTCGCAACCTCCGCTATCGCGGCGCGCCGCTGCGGGACGACGAACCGCTGCGGATCGCGCTCAGCTGCCACCGGGCGGCGGGATCCGCCGGCTACTCGATGTTCCGCGGGGCGAAGGTCGTCTACCGCAGCGGGCGGGAGATCCGCGACCTGCTCGCCGAGTACTGGGGCGCGCGCGGGCGCCTGCCCGAGAAGCCCGACGGCAACTGGCGCCTGCTGGCCCGCGCGGCGTGACCATGTGCGCCACCGCGATGTCCCCCCCGACAGAAGGATGGGTTCGATGCAGATCTCGGAGCCGATGACGCTCGCCACCGACTGGCTGCTCGCCGGCGCCGCCGCGTTCGGGACGCGGCTGATCGGGGCGAGGACCCGAAGTGGACATCGCGCCCCGCTACTCTGGGGCCTGGCTTTCCTGGTCGGGGCCACCGCCGCTCTGGCGGGCGGCGCCTTCCACGGGTTCGCGGCCACGCTCCCCGCGCCAGTCCGGACAATGCTCTGGACCATCGCGCTGACCGGGTCCGGCGTCGCCGCGAGCTTGCTCCTGGCCGGCACCGTTCTCGCCACGCTCGGCGGACGCTGGCGGCGAGCCTTGGTCATCGGGGTGGCGGTCCAGCTCGTCGGGTGCCTGGCCCTGGCCTCGCGCGGCCCCGAGGTCCGTCAGGTGGTCTGGAACGGAACACTGACGATCGTGGTCATCCTCGCCC
This sequence comes from uncultured Acidobacteriota bacterium, assembly GCA_963740655.1. Taxonomy (GTDB): domain Bacteria; phylum Acidobacteriota; class Vicinamibacteria; order Fen-336; family Fen-336; genus DATBSL01. Next base: position 134,995 of record CAVUFF010000001.1, on the reverse strand, counting down.
TGACTGTCGCCGGGGCACGGCAGGAGCCGCAGCGGCTCGCCTGGCTCCTCCTCGCCTTGGGTTTGTCGGCGGCCAGCCTGCTGGTCGAGAGGACCGTCATTTCGCTCGGCCCGTTCAACCACAACGACCTCTGCCACGTCCTCCTCACCGTGGCGCTGTGGCCGTTCTACCGGATCGGCCTCGGCCTGCGCGACCACGGAGGCCCGACCCTGGCGTGGCCCGCACGGTCGTCGGAGGAGATCGCCTGAGCACCGCCTCGCCACAGCGAGCCAATGAAGGTCTCCGGCGAGTGAGCGCGCCGTCACAGCGCGTCCTGGCCTGGGCGCTTCGTCCGTTCAGCAAAGTCCACCCGGCCGAGGTCGCGATCGTGGCGGTGATGACGCTCGCGGCCTTCTGCCTGCTGACCGCCTACTACCTGCTCAAGACCGTGCGCGAGCCCTTGATCCTGCTCGAGGGCGGAGCGGAGGTGAAGCTCTACGCGCGCGCCAGCCAGGCCCTGATCATGCTGGGTGTCGTCCACGTCTACGGGGAGCTCGCGCGCCGCTTCGGGCGCACGAAGCTGCTCACGACCGTCTTCCTCTTCTTCATCTCGAACCTGGTGCTGTTCGCGATGCTGGCGCGGCGGGATGCTCACGACGGCGGCGCAGGGTTCGACCTCGGGTCGACGAACTCCTCCATGGCCTCGAAAGGTACAAGGGGGCTCTCTCGAAGCACAACAGTACCGGGCTCGGAGGGACGGGTTTCACCGCTGCACCGACTACTGAGAGAGCGGCCAGCGAACGGTACCACAACGGTACCCGCTAGCCGTCTCGCTGCCTGTTCCTGTAAGTTGTTGACTGGTTGGTACCCTGATAGGGCTCGAACCTATAACCTTCGGCTCCGGAGATGCCTGCGGTCCTTGACGCCTATTCATTCTATGTAGTACATTGTCTTACATGAAGGAAACGATCACGGTCCGGCTGGACAAGGAAGTCGGGCGTCTGCTCGCGCGGGTCGTCAAGCTTTCGGGGCGCAGCCAGAGCGACGTCGTCCGCGACGCCCTTCGCAGACAACTGACGATCGATCTCTTCGAGCAGATGCGACGCCGCGTGGCGCCATTCGCAGAAGCGCAGGGGCTGCTCACGGACGAGGATGTCTTCAAGCTCGTATCGTGAGGGTCTTCCTTGACACGAACGTCCTCGTGGCAGCGTTCGCCACCCGAGGGCTCTGCGCGGACCTGCTGCGGGCGGTCCTGGCCAAGCACGAGCTCTTGTCGTCTGCCACCGTCGCGAAAGAGCTGACACGTACGTTGGTCGAGAAGATCCGGGTGCCCGAGCCGACCGTGGACGAGATCATCGCGTTCCTTCGTTCATCTGCCGTGTTCCCGGACACGGCGGCGGGTCCGCCACCCGTGGCGATCCGCGATCCCGACGACGCCGTGATCCTGTCCGAAGCCCTGGTGCTCCGCGCCGACGTTCTCGTGACGGGCGACAAGGACCTTCTAGAGGCTGGTGAGGTCCCGGGAATCAGCATCCTCGACCCAAGGGGCTTCTGGCACCTGGTTCGCGGGGAGGAGTCTTAAGCTCGCTCGACGACGTCCGGCGTCCAGGGGCGAGACCTGCCCTACGACCGCGACCTCGGCCCCGATGGCTTTCACGTTAGTTACGGAACACGAGGCATCTTCGTGGGGCGGGCACAACTGCCCTAGCGCTTGGCGTGAACTGGTTGCTCACCGATGTCTTCCACCGGTACAGCCAAGGTGGCTAGAAAGTCAGAGCAGGCATGGCCCTGGACGCAATGTACACGGCACCTGCGACAAGCTAGAACGCAAGCCGCATCGTGAGGCCCAACCCAGGGCTACGCGTTGGCGCCACAGCAAGTTGGAAGCGACCAACTGGCAACTCGGCCCAGTGATCGCCCGCGCCGAATACGGCTCCCAAACCTGCCCCGAGCGCACCGCTGAATCCGCCAAGGATCGCGGCGCAAGCCGAGGAAGACCAATCGCTGGAATCGCGGCAACCCGACGGCACCCACAGTCGCTCCGCCTACGACACCTATTCCGAGGCCTAGCAAGGCACCCCTTCGACGGTTACGGCCCGTGCTGACCTCCAGTCGACTCAGACTTGTGCGCGGCAGTACGACCGGGCTCTCACGACCCGAGACGATCAACTCGATTGCGTCGTTCGAGAGCTTGGAAATCTCGCCCACTACGGGTGCAGCAGCGACTGCCGGGGCGCTCGCACGCACTCGCGCTCCAGCACTTAAGGATGTGACCCGCTCTGCCGAGATATCGATGCTCTGGAAAGTTGCAGAAATCTTTCCTTCTGAGTCAGTTGCCCCTGACGCCTGAAGCGGATCTACTCCAGCCGCAGTGACCACGCTGAGAACCAAAATGGCCCCTGAAGCATCGGGCTGCTCGACGTTTCCGAAGCATCGAGCGTTCGCTGCGACCCCCGGCGGACGCTACTAGCTCCTGCTCGGAGGGCAGGTTGAGGCACCTCTCGGAACCTACGGGATGCCCTCGCACCCGCCGGGGAGCTGCTTTGGGATCATGGGACGACGCGCACGAAGTTGATGTCCATGCAGCCGGACCCGTGGGCCGTGCAGTGGACGGCCTCTCCGACGCCCAACCGGGTTCCATCGAATGCGATCGCGGTGCCGCTGATGTTCGTAATTCCCGGGCTGAGGCCCACGAGCTCGCCGACCCACGTTGCCCCTCCCCCCCGGGCGTGATCGAAGGCGTCGTTGCACACCGTCAGCGGAACGCTGGGAGAGGACGCGCGCGCGACTGCCGGGTCGGTCGATTGCCACTCTACGCGGGCAACGGGATTGCACGCGCAATCGTTGAAGGCGCAAATGGTGACCGTCTCACCGACATGCAGCGTCGATACCACCCGAAAGGTGGCGGGCTCTCTTTCGACACGCGGGAACCCTGCGACTGAGTCGATCGGTATAGGGCAGGGGGCGTCGCACGATTCCTCGAAGAGCTTTCCACAGCCAGAGAGCAGGCCAAGAGCGAGAGCAGCCGACAGGCCCGATCGCAGTCTCATGGCGGTTAGTCCCCTCCCAACAAGAGCGCACCAAGAACGAGGAGCCCGAAAATGACACCGACACCGACAACGATCTTGGCCCCGCGCTTCCAGCCGTCGCCAGTCCTGCTCATCCCGATGATCTCCGGCTCGGTCGCTCCAGGCGACAGCCGGTACTTGAGGCAGAGTTCCTGACCCTCCTTCATCTTCACCATCCGCTTGAGGGCTTTGCTCTCCGAGACATGCAGCGTCCTGACCTCGGCCGTCTGGTTATCCCGGAACGTCACCCGCGCCGCCGAGATATCAAGAGCCTGGAAGGTTGCAGCGGTCTTTCCTTCTGAACGGTTGGCCTCTGACGCGTAAACCGGACTTACGGCGGCAATGACCGTGCTGAAGACTACGAGCCACGTGATGGTCTGGCACCCTGTTAGCTTTCGCATGCGGGCCTCCCTGCCAGCCTATGAAGCATCCGCTGCTGATCGTTTCCTGACCGCCAAGGATCGCCAGCTCGTGGTGCGCCTGTCCGCTGACCTCCGCGCCCGACTAGAGCGTGTCCGGGCCCTGTCGAAGCGGGCCGGGGGAGCAGACCTCGTGACCTCTCACGTAGTCCGCGAAGTGATCGAGCGGGGCGGAATCGCCGGGCCCGCCGTCTAACATCATGTCCTGAGCGGGTGTCAGGACCGAGAGCTGGGCTCCCTTACCTGGACTTGGTCTCTAGTGCTCCAGCGTGGCCAGCCAGACATCGGCTTCGGCTTGGTTCTCGACGTAGCTGAGCCAGCGGTCGTCACGGGAGAGGCTGATTCCCTGTGCGCTCACGGCCAGCACGGGCGTGGCGCTATCAGAGCGACTATCGAGCATGACGATGCGGTTGGCCTGCGCGACCAGCAGTCGGCGGCTGTCGCTCATCCATACTGGATTGCCTCTGCCCTCGGCTAGCGGGCGATAGCTGTGCGTCGCGAAGGAGTACAGCAACGTCACGCTGTTGGGCGTCACTTGGAACTCGAGGCCGCCGGCGAGCGTCTTGCCGTCGCGCGACCACGAGCGTGGCTGCAGCGCGCGCCCCCCCTCGAGCTGCGGCAGCGCCTCGGGCTGACGCTGGTCGAGCGGCCGCGTCACGTCCTCGACCCAGGTGCGGACGCTGTCGTTGGTCGCGATTTGGGTGCCGTCGGGTGACCAAGTGACCTCGGTGCGCGCCGGGCCCGTGGCCTTCGTGGCCTGCGTGAGGCCGCTGCCGTCGGGACGAATCGTCCAGGTCTCGTAGCGCCCGCTGCGGTCGCTGTAGAAGGCGAGCTTGCTCCCGTCCGGGGACCACTTCGGGCCGCGGTCGCGGAAGGCGTCGTCCGTGATCTGCCGGTAGCCCGTGCCGTCGCTCTTCACCACGAACAGGTCCTCGCGGCCGCCGAGCGTCGTGAAGGCGATCCACTCCCCGTTCGGCGAGATGTCCTGCGTGTAGATCATGCGCGAGCCGCGGAAGACCGGGCGCGGCGGCTCGATTACTCGGCCTGATGCGGCGTCGAGGCCGAGGCGCTGAATGCTGGAGCGCCGGTCGGTGGCCACGAACATCATCAGCTTGCCGTCTCGCGAGAAGCTGAGCGAGCCGCTCGTCCGCGACGGTGTCGTGACGGGTTCGGGCTCGCCGCGCACGCGACCCGAGACTTCGTCGATTCCCACACGCCACAAGTTCATCGAGCCGCCGCGCTCACTCGAGAAATAGAGGTAGCGTCCGTCAGGCGACCAGACAGGGTTCCAGTCCATCGTGGCGTCGCTCGTCACCGGGACCCGCGCCGGCTCGCCCTTTGCGTCAGCGGGGAGCGTCCAGATGTCACGCTCCCCGCCGTCTACCTTCAAACCCCAGAAGGCGATCCTTCGTCCGCCCCGCGACCAGCTGGGCTGCACCGCGTCGCCCTCGTGTGTGAGCTGCCTGATCTCTACCCCCGAGGTGGGCACGACCCAGAGGCGCGCCGGCCCGGTCCGGCGCCAGGGATCCTGGCCGGAGTGGTCCGAGAAGACGATCTGCTTGCCGTCGGGCGACCAGGCCGGGTCGTAGCCGAAGTCGGTCAGGCGCTTGACCGACTCGCCGGTCGAGCCCATCACGAAGATGCCGCCTCCGTCGCGCTCGGAGCGGAATGCAATCCGCTCGCCGTCGGGCGAGAACGCCGGCGCCGTGTCGGCCTCCGAGCAGTCGGCTGTGAGGTTCACTGGGTTGTGTCCGCCTACGCGCTGCAGGTAGATGTCGGGGTTGCCTGCGGCGTTGCTCACGAAGACGAACGTGGTGCCGCCCGGTCCGATCTGCGCCTGGCGTTCCTCGCCGGGCTGGTCGGTCAGCTGTTGAAACAACACCGGTATCGGCCCGTGGGCCCAGCCTCGGATGCGTCGAGTGATCTCGTAGCCACCCGCAAGCAGCGCGAGCGCCAGGAGGCCGCTCGCGCCGTGCCGCAACCAACGACGCAGTGGGCGCGAGGTGAGTTGGCTTCTTCCGCGACCGAGCGACCCGCTCAGACTCGCAAGGTGAAAGGCCAGGTCGCCCGCCGACTGGAAGCGATCAGCAGGATTTTTCGCCAGGCACCGGAGTGCTACCACGTCGAGCGCTTCCGGAATGTGAGGATCCCCTTGCGAAGGCGGAGGGGGCTCGTCGTGCAGGACCGAATTCAGCAACTCCACAGCCCCCGGACCCTGGAAGGCATGGCGGCCTGTGAGCATTTCGTAGAGGACGGCCCCTAACGAGAAGATGTCCGCACGGTGGTCGGTGGGTCCGCCACGCGCCTGCTCAGGTGCCAAGTACCCGAGAGTGCCGACGATCATTCCTGGGTTGGTGAGGCGCGCAAGCGTCGGAACGCTGGCCAGATTCTTAGCGTCGAGTTCTGGCAACAGCACCGCGAGACCGAAGTCAAGGATCTTCAGCCGCCCATCCTTGGTCAGGAAAAGGTTTTCGGGCTTGATGTCGCGGTGAACGATGCCCTTGTTGTGCGCCGCAGCAAGGCCCTCAGCGATTCTGCTCGCGTAGTCAGTGGCCTTGCGGACCCCGATCGTTCCCAGGCGTAACCTAGAACGCAGGGTGTCTCCCTCGAGAATCTCCGTTACGACGTAGTGCTTCTTGTCCTCCTCGCCGATGTCGTACACGGTGAGGATGTTGGGGTGCGAGAGAGCGGCGATGGCTCGGGCCTCCTGACGAAAGCGTGACAGGCGGTGGCCATCGTCGAACAGGCGTTCCGGGAGGAGCTTGATCGCCACGTCTCGGCCGAGCCTGTGGTCACGGGCTCTATATACCTCGCCCATCCCACCGCTTGCGATGTGGCCGAGGATCTCGTAGGGGCCGAAGCGTGCGCCTGGCTCTACGGGCATGTGTTGGGTTTGGTGGGCGGATGATAACAGTTGGTTCCACGGTGATGGGAGCCCGGCGCCCGAGCCCGCGCGGGCCGGCTTTGGTCACGGCTTGGTCACGAAGCACCGCGACGAAGCGTGATGCATCGTGCCGTTCGGAGACGATGAAGCGCTGAGATTCAGCAGGTTCGGTTCTGGTAGCTCCTGCTGCTCGTCCCCTCTAAGGAAGATCGTAATCAGCAGGCCCTCGGTTCAATCCCGAGCGCCGGCTCCAGGTCTTCGCCGCCAGAGCTACCACTTTGCTACTGCTCGGCTTACTCGAGACGACCGAGAAGGGTCTTGTCGCCGTGGGCCGATGCCGCAGCGAGTGTAGACGAGCCGGTCCACCTGGTAGTCTGGGCGATGAGGTCCGCCCAGCTCGGCGAGCAACGCCGACGAGGCCTCTCAGCGGGCTGATCGTGCGGCTCGACGTCGGGGAAGTCTCGCCCCGTCGGTCGCACCCTGGCTACGCTACCGGCTGGCCCGTCGCCGCGGCCTCGACGCGGCTCCGCATCACGAGGCCGTACTGGCGCAGCAGCAGGAACGCGACCGCGAGCCACCCAGCGATCAGGACGAGGTTCGCGAGTGCGAACCCCGTGACGCCGAGACCAAGCCAGGTAGTCCCCGCGAAGACGAGCATCGCGTGGAACAGATCGCCCGTGCGGACGAAGAAGGTGTCGATCGCCTGCTTGGCCTTGTACTTCTCGTCGCGGCTCGTCGGAAGCCAGACGAGCTGCCGCGCGGTGTTCATGACCGAGTAATCGGTGGCGTTCTCGGCAATCTTGGTCCATTTGACGACGGCGAGGCCTGCGCCCGCGGCGATCAGGCCGTAGCCTCCGAGCGCCACGAGCGGCAGTGCCAGGATCACGCCGGACATCCCGAGGTACTTGACGATCCTCGAGACCGCGAAGGCCTGCAGCAGCGCGCCCAGCACGGTGAAGGTGAGGTTCAAGTCCGCGGCGTAGCTCCCGATGAATGCGTCCTTGCTGAGCGAGGGATCGCTCGCCAGTGCGGCGTTGGCGGCGGCGGTCAGGGACTTATCCCAGATGTAGTTGCCGGTGGTGTTGACGACGTTGAGCAGGACGATGAGCGCGGCGAGGAGCCGCAGGTAGGGGCTCGCGAAGACGAGTCTGAAACCGCCGGTCGCCGAGAGCGGAGTGGCGGCCGCTGCTTGCCCGGGGCGCCCCGATTCCCGCCGATCGATCAGGCGGTAGAGCGCGAGGTGGACGAACAGGATCGCCGTGGTGACGTGCATCATGTCGTACGGGTTGACGCGGGCCTTGAACAGCCGGCCGGTGAGCCAGGCCCCGACCGGAGCGCCCAGCGTCCCACCGAGAAAGATGAAGGAGAAGAGCCGCTCGCCCGCTTCACGGCGATAGATGTCGTTGGCGAACGACCAGAACTGGGCGATCGTGGCGAGGCTGAAGATCCCGACCCAGATGTAGTAGACGATCCCGACGTAGGGCACTCCCGCGCGGCCCGCGAGCGAGAACAGCTCGAGGCAGACGATGAAGAAGAGAAGAAAGCCCAGGATCAGCCGCGCACGGCCGACCTTCGACGAGAACCAGCCGTAAAGAGGAACGAAACCCATGAGCGTGAGAGCCTGGCCTGCCGCGGCGTAGGACTTGACCTCGGCCCCGCTCGCCAGGATTAGCGGCTCGCGCACGGTCCGGAGCACGTAGTACCCGAGTAGCAGCAGAAAGAGGTTCAGGAACATCAAGAGCGCCGTGCCTGACTCGCCGCCTTCCACGTCGGTGAAGACGCGGAGCAGCCGGTCGAACCAGCCCGGCTGCGGCGATGGCTCGCTCGATCGCTCCGCGAGGGGCACTGTGTCCTGGGTCGGCTCAATTCTTCGTCATCGTCCGTGCCTGGCAGGGCGATGGTCGAGATGATACCGCGCTCCCAGAGTCGTGCACACCATCATCTGCCGTGCCTGTCGAATGCGCTCAGTCCGATCCGAACGATCAGGGCTCCTGTTCCGACGCTGGATAGCTCTCCCAACTTAGTCGCTGGCGTTGAAGAGAAGCAGCAGCCACACGGCCCCGGCAGCCGCGAGGGTGATGATCCCCCACAGCCACCACTTGGGCCCGTTCTTGGCCTTCTTGGCGTCCTCCACGATCACCTTGGCGTCGTCGCCGGGCGTGTGGCACTTTAGCTTGACCTGCTGACCCACCTTGAAGCCAGCCAGCTTCCGGAGCGCTGCATCCGAGCCAACCGCGGCCGTCGTCACTTCGCCCGGTTCCACGCGGTAACTCACCGTGCGCTGCACTTGGTCCACGCCGATCAGGATCCCCTCCGACCCACCGCAGGCTCACCTTCTCTTCGTGAGAACCCCCAGCCGACGTTGAACTCATCGGTACGGCTAGTTGAAACGCCAGTATGCAGGCGACCGCCTTCGGGCTCATGTGGGACCCTCCCCCGATGGGGTGCGCCCAAGCTCGCTTGGGGTTCGGAGACTGACGCCCCCTCTGTCTAGCTATGAAGGATCGACAGGTCCTTGTTTCCGCCCTCTGGCCCGCACCGTGAGCGGTTCTTGTCCGGCAGGCTTTCGCCTTCACTCGCCGAGTGGTGAGGCCCGGCGCCATACGGAGGGAGCGTGATCAAACGGTGATCCTCGATGGGGCCACCGAGCGTGAAATGGTAGAGGTCCTGGAACGTGAGGTCGCGAAGGCCCAGGAACTCGTGAAAGGCGTCGTCGAAGTAGCAGCCGATGCCGGTGGCGCGCACGCCGGCCGCCTCCGCTTCAAGGTATAGCACCTGACCCAGGACGCCCGCCTCCCAGAAGAGCCGCCGGTACCACCACGCGCCGCGCTCCGCCAAGCTCGCGGCGAAGTCGGCGAGCATGCCGAGGCTGAAAGCACCGTCGGCGGCAATGGCCTGGTGGCAGCTCACGATCTGCGACATTTCGCGGCAGTCCATGGGCAGGAGGAGAAAGAACGACAGGTCGCGAGGGCAGCCCTCGGGCCGCTCCCACAGGCACTCGCCGCGCAGCGCGCCGCGCAGGCGCGCGTCGGGATGGCGCTCGAAGAGGTAAAGGCCGGGGACGAGCCCCTCGACACGGTGAACGAAGATGGCGGCGTGAATCTGGGGCTCCCAAGGCAGCACGTCCCAGGGCGCTACCCCCGTGCGCGGCAAGAGGTGGTCGAGCATCGCGTAGAAGGTTCGCGCCGAGATGGAGGTCCGGCCGTCGAGCGCGACGGCACTACGCCGCTTAAGAATGAGCGTGGCGGCCAGGGTGCGGCTGCTTGGCCGCGGCCTGGGCCGCGAGTAGGGGGGGGCGCAAGGGCAAGCCGTCGGCGGCTCGGCCGGGCGGCGAGTGGCACGGACGACGAGGTCGATGGCTTCCCACTTGACATGCGAGGGGCTGAGCGCATTCGGCCGCCCGGTCCAGACGCCAGCGCGCATTAGTGCCACGACTTCCTCGGCGGCGCTCGCCTGCCAGCTCGCCGTGGGACTGAAGTCCGGCTCTGGACCGCCGGGGAAGATCAAGAGCGCAGCATCGGGGTGCTCCCCGTCGGCCGCCTCCACGTCGGCAAAGTCCGGGTCGCGATCGAGGCCCAGGAGGGCGGAGACGTGATCATCGCCAAGCCCGTCCCAAACGAGCGCGCGCCAGCCGAGCGCCCCGGCCGCGTAGCGCATCGTGGCGATCGCATGTCCGGCGTCGTGCTGGCAATAGCGGAACGCGCGCTCGCCGTACTTCCATGCTTCGCGCCAGTGAATCGACGACAGACCAACGAGAAACCCGCCCACGGGCAAGAGTGCGACGAGCCTGGCCGCCGCTTCGGTGGTGAGCGTCGCGCGGCGCTCGAGCGCGTGGTCGCGCGCCAGGTAGTGGTAAAGACCGGCGTCGATCTCCCCGAGCGGCGGGACTACGGCGTAGCCTTCCGTCGGGTGGAGGTTGCCGCTCGAGGGGTTGGCGCGAAGTGCCCAGCGGCTCGTGCCCGCCTGCTTCCAGGCCGTGAGCCCGAGTGCGAGCTCGAAGAAGATGCCGAGAGTCCTGCGTTCGAGCGGCTGCACGGGGACAGCGCCCGGCTCGTAAAGCGCGTCGTAGGGGGTAGTGAGCTCGGCGGCGCCAAGGGGCAGGGGGACCCTTGGCGCACCTGCGTATGTGCGAAACGGGTTGGGCTGCGTGGCCCAGTCGAGGTAGCCGGGCGAACGGGCATAGCTGTGGAGATGATGCTTGGTTCGCTCGTGATAGGCGACGGTGGCAGCGATGGCCTTTGCGGCAGAGTCCACGCGGGGCAACGCTAGCACTGCCAGGCACCGGGAGGAAAAGGGCTCACCTACGCTTGCTGCCGCGCGGATGACGCACGCCAAGCCCGTGCGGCGGCCGCGGCGAGGCGATATGCAGAGCGCCGCGAGATCCTTCGGCGACTTCGCAACGACGACCGCGACTCTAGCTTGCCCGCATTCTAGGCGATGCAGCGTCAGCGGCGCGAATCGCCGGTCCCAAGCGCCTCGGCCACTCCCACGTGCTTGTCCGCGCCCCCGTAGTAGAAGAGCCATCGCGGCCCGTCGCGGACGAGGCCCTCGACGAACACCACGTTCGGCACCTGCCCCGCGATCTCCCAGCCGCGCTGCGGCTCGAAGATCGGCGTCTCGGATCGGGCGAGAACGCGAGTCGGGTCCTCCCGGTCGAAGAGGACCCAGCCGGTCCGGTAGACGAGCCGGTCGTCGGCCCCGTTGTAGACGAGCAGGATGCCCTCGGGGGTCAGCAGCGGCGCAGGGCCGGGCTCCACGACGCGGGAATCGAAGCGACCGGGCCGGCGCGCCAGCACCGGCGCGTCGAGGGCTTCGGTCCAACGCAGGAGGTCCGGCGAGTGCGCGACGCCCATCTGGTCCGAGCCGCTCGCAGCGTCGGCCATGTAGTACATCCAGTACCGGCCGTTCACGGGCTGCTCCAGGATCGCCCCGGACTTGGTCCACTTCACATTCCAGCGACCGGTATTGGCGGGCATGATCACGCCGCGGCGTTCGAAGCGCCGGAGGTCTTCCGAGGTGGCGAGGGCGAGCTGTGCGTTCTTGCCGTCGTAGGCGGTGTAGGTTAGGTAGAACGTCCGCCCGATCCTCACGAGCCGTGGGTCCTCGACGCCGCCCCCGCGTTCGTACTCGGCCTCGGGAGCGAGCACGGGAGACGGCTCGCGGGCGAAGTGGACGCCGTCGTCGCTCGTCGCAATCCCGATGCGCGAAGTGCCTGAGGTGTCCTGCGCGCGATAGAGCATCACATAGCGCCCGTCTTGGCGGACGACGGTCGGATTGAAGACGCCGGCGGCCTCGAAGCCCTCGCCCTGCGGCACGAGGATCGGCTCCCCGCCGTGCCCGCGGGACCACGGACCGAACGGCGGCGAATACGAAAGAGGCGGGGCAAGCAGGGTCCCGACGACGAGGAGTGCAGCCGAGGCGGCTCTCATGGGGAGGGGATTATAGAGGCCGCCCACGCCGTTAACGGCGTAAGGCCAGATCGCTACTTTCGGCCCAGGTCGCGCTCGATAGAGTCTAATCACTGCCAGGCTGCCCGCCAGAGGGAGCCGAGTTCTCGGAGCAGGGGGAGACTCTGGTTCCAAGAGAGGCCGCTAGACATCCTCCGCCCGCAGCGTGGCCCAGCACTGCGTCACCTTGACCCGCTTCGGCCCCCAACGACCGGAGGGACACCATACGGCAGCATCAACGGTGTCGTCACGGCTGATGGAGTGGCCGTCGAGGACACCCTGAGGGAATGCTCCTCCGGGGCCTCATGGACCTGTTCGCGCAGTACGAGCGCGCGGTCATCCGCGCCCGCACCCGCGCTGCCCTGGCCGTCAAACGCTCGAAGGGAGAGCAGTACAACTTCGACTCGTCCTCAGTTCGTCCTCAGAGAACCCGGCAGGAGCGCGATACCCGTAAACTGTTGCAGGGCGAGGCCGCTAGAGGGGTTTGCCGCGGTGCCGGACCTCAGTAGCCGGCATCCGGCTTCACCATCGTGCATGCTCTCCGACAAGGAAGCCGAAGAGATCCGCGTCGGGCTCGCGGCAGGCATGCGCGGGCCGGTGCTCATCAAGTGGGACATCATGCGTACACTCGAGAGGTCCAAGGACGCTCTCGCTGAGGGCCGCATCGACGAGTTCGAAGCGTGCGCGCGCCGTCTCGAGAGTGCGGCTCGCCTACTCGAACAGCTGCCGCTCAGTCACTAGTCGCAGCGGCAGGCATCTTCGCGGCTGCGCTCAGGCGGTCAGAGGGTGCTCTAGGCACCACGGGGATAGAATGCTCTCGGACAAGAGGCCGTGGCCCGCGATACGCCGGTGGTTTTCGGGGACATGACTATCCCGTGCGACGCCTTCGTGCGCCTCACGATGATGGCCATGGAACTTCACGACCCCAGGCTCTTAGGTGGCTCGGAACGGGTGGCGTGCCTAACCGTCGGCCTGGCCGAGAACGCCGATGCCGTCCGCGACGGCCCTTTGCGGGATCTGCATTTCGATCGCGACCAGATCGAAGCGATCCGGTACGCCAGCCTGCTTCGCGACATCGGCATGCTCGGAGTGCCCAAACATTTGCTCGCCAAGGAGAGGAAGCTCGACAAGAGCGAGCTGGATCTGATCGAGACCAGCTTCAAGTACGCCAAGCGCACGTTGGAAGCTGGGCACTTGCGCTCGCAGCTCCAGCAGGTCCGATCCGGCGCCGCCGACGACAATTTGCTGGTCGAGATGGACCACGCGCACGCGCAAGCCTTAGAGGAGCTCGACCAGCTGCTGCAGGTCGTCCGTCAAGCCAATGAGCCCCTGAGCGCCGAAGTGGACAAATCGGCCCTCATCGACCTCTCGCGGCGAACCTACACGGAAACCGACGGCTCGCGGCAGCCCATGCTCACAGCCCAGGAGTTAGCGGCGGTGTCGATCAGAAAAGGCTTTCTCTCGCAGGGGGAGCGGCGTCAGATCCATAGCCACGTCAGTGATAGCTTCCGCCTTCTGTCCATGGTCCCATGGAGTGGCGTCTACGGCCGGATTCCCGAAATCGCATACGCGCACCACGAGAAGATGGATGGCTCAGGCTATCCGCGTGGCATATCGGCGGCCGACATCCCGCTCGAATCTCGGATGATAACGATCGCTGACACGTTCGACGCTCTCGTAGCCTGGGACCGGCCGCACCAGCGAGCGATGCCTGTGACACGCGCTCTAGACATCCTGCAGGAGCAGGCGAGGCAGGGCAAACTGGACCAAGATCTCCTGCGGTTGTTCATCGAGGCCAAAGTCTACGAGCTCCCTAGTTGGCCGTCTAAATAGAAAACTGCGTAGCCATTAGCTGCCGGCTATTTCCTTGCGGTGCTCGCGCGCTTTCCTCGCAGCGTCGAAGCGCGCTACGCAAAGGCCAAGGCGAAAGCGAAGGCTCGGCGCCGCGAGCGGGCCACGCGGCACTGAAGACAAGACGCTTGCGCCGTTTACGGCGCCCTCATGGCGCGCGCCACCGTAAGCGAACCCGCCGCCCGCCACCTAACTCCTAGCCAAGTTTTCGGCACGCGCGTGCCTCACGGCCTCACTTGACCACCTGGCCTTCAGCGACACCTTGCTGTCCTTGGTCTCGAGGCCGGGCGCAGACAGGTGGCAGACGGGCAGAACGGCTCGAAAGACGACTGGACAAAGCCGAGCGTTACTTGGGGACGATGATCGGCAACTGCTGCTCCATGATTGCGCCGTTCACACTGGTCGCGCGGACCGAAACAGCAGTTGCACCCCGCTTAAGCACCACGTGCTCGTTGAACGATCCGTCGCCCTGGACTCGAATGCGCTCCCCGTTGATGGTCACGGTGACGCCGGGCTCGGTCCGCCCTTTGATGTGAAGTTGAGCCTCTCTGAGTTCGATAGCGTCCAGCATGAGCTGCGGCGGCCTAAGCACTGTCGGAGCTGCATTGGACTGACCCGGTGCGGTCGGGATCGGCACCTCGGGCAAGGGCAGTTTCGGCCCGGCCTTCCCCTCTGCATCGATCTGGACGCCTTCGCCGGGGCCAAGCAGGAGCTGCTGGCCCGTCCGCGAGTCCACGCGGCCCGTGCCCTGAAAGATACCGACGGTAGTCTTGCCATCAGGCTCCACTTGAATCCTGCCTGCGGTCTCCCGCTCTGGTGTGGTGTGGCCGCCAGGGGCTTCGATCTTCCTGTTGCCGGACTCCGCAGGGGTCCGGAAATTGCTCCCCCCGTCTGGAGACCGAGTCCTACTTGCGGTTCGTGTGAGGCCAAGTCGCGGGAGTTTTCTATGATAGTAATCAGGCTGTTGGGTCGCACGTCGAACTTAGTGCCATCGGCGAACCGGATCTCCGTCGTCGCGTTCTTGTCGGTCCGTACGAAATCGTCTTTTCGCAGGCTAACGGCCAGTGTAGCGTCGATGCACTCGAACGTACCGGCCCTCTTAAACTGCACCCTTCCATTGATGGAGGTGAGGCGCACGGCCTCTTCCACGGTCTTGACAGGGGTGGCCGGCTTGCGCTGGCTGCATCCCACGAACAGCCCTGTTGACACGGCCGCGACGGCGAGTGCGGCCCCGAAGCGTAACACGCAGTTGTAGCTCATGTGGGGCCGTTCAACCCCGTTCCGTCGTAGCCGAGCGACTGTTCACTGGTGGAACACGCGGCGCTCCCCTTGCCCACGCTTCCCTCAGAGGACAGTCTCACGAAGCACTTCCTCGACCGTGGTGATCCCCTGCCTGATCTTCTCGAGCCCGCTCATGCGGAGAGTGAGCATGCCCTCTTCGAGCGCCCTCTTCCTGATCTCGACGGCGCTCGCTCCCACCATGATCAGGTCGCGAATCCACTCGCTGATTTCCATGACCTCGAAGAGGCCGACGCGGCCCTTGTAGCCCGTGCCGTTGCAGGCCGCGCAGCCCTTGCCCTTCATCACCTGGATGGAGCCAACGTGGTCCGGCGTGAAGCCGATATCAAGAAGTGCCTTCGGGGGCAGGTTGGCGGTGTCGTCGAATTTGCAGTTGGCGCAGACGCGGCGCACCAGGCGCTGCGCCAGGATCAGGTTGACCGCACTGCCCACCAGGAGCGGATCGATGCCCAGGCTTACCAAGCGCGACACCGTGGATGGCGCGTCGTTGGTGTGAAGAGTCGAGAGCAGCAGATGGCCCCCGAGCGCAGCCCGCACAGCGATCTCCGCCGTCTCGTAGTCGCGGATCTCGCTGACCAGGATGATGTTCGGGTCCTGTCGTAGCAAAGAGCGCAGGACGCTCGCGACGCTCTCACCGATGTTCTCGTTGACCTGGACGTGGTTGATGCCTGGCAGAGTGAAATCGACCGAGTCCTCGGCGGTCATGATGTTGGTGTCGGGCCGGTTGAGCGCCGCGATCGCCGAGTAGAGGGTGTTGGTATTGCCTGAGCCGCTCGGCCCCGTCACCAGCACGATCCCGTAAGGCTTGCTGATTGCGTTCTTGAAGCGCTCGAGCGAATGCGGCTCGAAGCCGAGCTTGGTCATGTCCAGCATGAGCCTCGACTTGTCGAGTAACCGCAGCACGATCTTCTCGCCCCATAGCGTGGGCCGGACCGAGACACGGAAGTCGAGATCGCGGCTTCTGTCCTCGACCTTGATCTTGATCTTGATGAGGCCATCCTGCGGCAGACGCTTCTCCTCGATGGCGAGCTTCGCCATGATCTTGACGCGGGAAATCAGCGGGTCGCGCAGTCTCATCGGCAACGCCATCACGTTGTAGAGGACCCCGTCGATGCGGAAGCGGACGCGGAACTCCTTCTCGTAGGGCTCGATGTGGATGTCCGACGCCCCGCGCTTCAACGAGTCGACGAGCAGCACGTTCGTGAGCTTGATGATCGGCGCCACGTGCGCCGACTTGCCCATGGTGTCGAGGTCGATCTTCTCGTCCTCGCTCTTCACCGTCTCGACGTCGGCCACCGAGTCGAGGGCGATATCCGACAGGCCTCCGATCGAGGCCAAGTCGTCGACGCTCAGGTCAGGGCCGTTTTCCATCGCCTGCTTGAGGCTGCCGCCACCCGGCAAGTCACGGCCATGGCCGCCGCCGAGTGCCATGTCGCGCCGCAGCTCCCGCGCGCGGGTCGATCCGTAGTAGCGCTCGATCGCGTCCTCGATGGCACTCTCCGAGGCCACCACCGGCTCCACGTTGTAGCCGGTCATGAACTTGATGTCGTCCATGGCGAACACGTTCGTGGGGTCGGCCAGGGCGATCGTGAGCACGGCGCCCGAGGACGAGAGCGGCAGCACCTGGTACTTTCGCGCGGTCTCCGCCGGGATCATCTTGATCATCGCCGGGTGCACCTCGAAGTCGTCGAGGTGGATCGAAGGAACGCCGTATTGGCGGGACAGGAGGATCGTGATCTCCTCGTCCTTGACGAAGCCGAGGGACACGAACGCCTTCCCGAGCTTGCCGCCGCCCATCTTCTGGTGATTGAGAGCTTCCTGGAGCTGCTGAGGAGTCACCATGTTCTCCTTCAGCAGCAACGATCCGAGTTTGACTGGCATCAGCCTTCCGCTAAGTGGATCCACCGGGTCGCGCTTGGACAGTCCAGCCGGTAGTGCTTCAGGGACTCTCCTTTCTCACGACGAGACGACGGCCCGAAGCCCGCCCTGTCAGGCGACGGTTTCACGAAGCACCTCCTCGATCGTCGTAATCCCCTGGCTGATCTTCTCGAGTCCGCTCATGCGGAGGGTGATCATCCCCTCCTCGAGCGCCTTCTTCCTGATCTCGACCGCGGTCGCGCGGGCCGCGATCCGCTCGCGGATCCCTTCCGTGATCTCCATGACCTCGAAGAGGCCCACGCGGCCCCTATAGCCCGTGCCGTTGCAGATCGCGCAGCCCTTGCCCCGCATCACCTGGAACGAGCCGATCACGTCCGGCGCGAAGCCGACGCCAAGAAGCGCCCTCGGGGGCAGGCTGGCGGTGTCGTCGAACGTGCACTTGGCGCAGACGCGACGCACCAGGCGCTGGGCCAGGACCAGGTTGACCGCACTGCCCACCAGGAACGGATCGATGCCCAGGCTTACCAACCGCGACACCGTGGATAGCGCGTCGTTGGTGTGGAGAGTCGAGAGCAGCAGATGGCCCCCGAGCGCAGCCCGCACAGCGATCTCCGCCGTCTCGTAGTCGCGGATCTCGCTGACCATGATGATGTTCGCGTCCTGCCGCAGCAGGGAACGCAGGACGCTCGCGAAGCTCTCACCGATGTTCTCGTTGATCTGGACCTGGTTGATGCCCGGCAGGGTGAAATCGACCGAGTCCTCGGCGGTCATGATGTTGGTGTCGGGCCGGTTGAGCGCCGCGATCGCCGAGTAGAGGGTGTTGGTCTTGCCTGAGCCGGTCGGCCCCGTCACCAGCACGATCCCGTAAGGCTTGCTGATCGCGTTCTTGAAGCGCTCGAGCGAGTACGGCTCGAAGCCGAGCTTGGTCATGTCCAGCACGAGCCTCGATTTGTCGAGCAGCCGCAGCACGATCTTCTCGCCCCACAGCGTAGGCCGGACTGAAACGCGGAAATCCACATCGCGGCTGCGGTCCTCGACCTTGAACTTGACCTTGAAGAGGCCGTCCTGCGGCAGGCGCTTCTCTCCGATGTCGAGCTTCGCCATGAGCTTGACGCGTGAGATCAGCGGGTCGCGCAGTCTCATCGGCAGCGCCATCACGTTGTAGAGGACCCCGTTGATGCGGAAGCGGACGCGGAACTCCTTCTCGTAGGGCTCGATGTGGATGTCGGAGGCCCCGCGCTTCACCGAGTCGACGAGCAGCACGTTCGTGAGCTTGATGACGGGCGCGGCGTCCGCGGACTTGGTCAGCTCGATCTCGTCGTCGTCGGACCTGACCGGCTCGACATCGGCCTCGGCGTCGCCCATCGAGTCGAGGTCGATCTCCGACAGGCCGCCGATCGAGGCCATGTCGTCCGGTGTGAGCGGCAGCTCGTCCGGAGCGCGCGGGGAGGCCTGCGCCTCTTGTCTGCTCTGGGTCCCAGGACGCAGCTCGATGCTCTTCCCAAGTGGACCGTAGTAGCGGTCGAGGGCCTCGTCCAGGGCTAGTGGCGACACCGCTGCAGGCTCGATCCTGTAGCCAGTCATGAAGCGGATGTCGTCGATCGCCAGGACGTTGATGGGGTCGGCCATGCCCAGCCTGAGGGTCTTCTCGAGCAGCGAGAGGGGAAGAACCTTGTACTTGCGCGCGGTCACGGCCGGGATGATATCGACGACCTTGGGATCGACCTGGAGATGGTCGAGCGCGAGCGAGGGAAACCCATACTGGCGGGAGAGCAGCCTGCGGATATCCTCGTCCCTTAAGAATCCCAGCGCGACGAAGGCCTTGCCGAGCTGGCCTCCGTTCGCCTTCTGGTGTTCGAGAGCGTCCTCCAGCTGCTGCGGAGTGATCAACTTCTCCTCTAGCAGCAACTCACCGAGCTTGACTGGCATCAGCTTTCGGCCCCGAGGAAGCAACGGGCGGTCGCTGAGATGCCCGCCCTCGAGTACTTCATGGTTCAATCCTCTCTGCGGAGCGGTGGTGGTTATCCGGCCCGAGAGGGAACTCCAGCCGCGCAATCCTGCGCCACACCTGTCCGGCGGTCAAGAAGCCAGGCGACAAGCCAGGCGACATGCCGAGAAGCCTGAGTATCCTGCTCGCCCAAACGGCTAAACGGTGGACACGTGGGTCGGAGTGCCTGGGGAAAGGCTGTCGAGATCGTCTACGGCCAGCCTCGGCAGACCGTCGAGCAAGCCTGACCGGCCCGATTGAGATTCGCTGGCAGGACGACGGCTCAGGACCCGGCTCGAGGCCGACCGCAAACCGTTGGCAGAAGCGCGGCGTTACCCGAAAGAGGACTGATCAACGGTCATCTAGGGCCGCAGCATCGCCTGGCCGATGATGGCGGCCGCCTGCTGCATGTCAGAGAGCGCCTTCTTGAGATCCTCAAAGCTAGCGTCCGGCCGGGCCTTGACCTTCTTCGCCGCTTCGATCGCGTCGAGGATGCTCTTCTGCTCGTCAGGCTTGAGCTTGGCTTCGAGCACCTGCACCGAGCGCATGATGTTGGCGACCAACCCGTCGAGCTGCCGGATTACAGTCTCATGCTCCTTCCTCGCCTTAGCCTCAGACTCCCGCGCGCGCGTCTCCTCCACGAGCCTGCTTAGGTCGGATTGGCTCAGACCACCCGAGGGGTGGATCGTGATGGCCTGGCGGCGGCCGGTCGCTTGGTCCGTGGCTTCGACCGAGACAATGCCGTTTACATCGATCTCGAAGCCGACCTCGATCTGGGGCTTCCCTTTCGGTGCTAGCGGGATGTTGGTCAACTCGAATTTCCCCAGGCTCTTGTTGTCGGCCGCCAATCCGCTCTCGCCCTGCAGTACATGGACCTCGACGCGTGCCTGGTTGTCGGCAACGGTCGTGAAAACCCGGCTCTTGCGCGTCGGGATCGTGCTGTTGCGCTCGATCACCGGCGTAAAGGTGCCGTCCTTGATCTCGACGCCCATCGAGTGCGGCGTGACATCGAGGAGCACCAAGTCCTTCACCTCACCGCGGATGATCCCGGTCTGGATCGCCGCGCCCATCGCGACGCCCTCGGTAGGGTTAATGCCGAGGTTGGGCTCACGCCCGAAGATCTGGCGCACGAGGCGAACGACCCCCGGGGCGCGGCTCTGCCCTCCCACGAGCAACACCTCGTCGATCTGGCCCGCCTTCATCTGCGCGTCGGCTAGGCAGCGCAGACAGGGGTCGACGGTCTGCTGCAGGAGGTCTCGGGTAAGGGACTCGTATTGCTGACGACTGAGAAGTCGGTTCAGGTTCTTGGCTCCCGACTCGTCACCAGGCAGGAAGGGGATCACCACATGCGCCTCTTCAACTGCGGTCAACTCTCGCTTGGCTTTCTCGGCTGCCTCTCGCAGTAGGTGCAGGAGCACAGGTGTCCGCTGAACATCGAGCCCCGTCTCACGGCGGCACTCTGACAGGAACCAATCCATGATGCGTTCGTCGAAGTCGTCGCCACCCAGGAACGTATTGCCGCCTGTCGCACGCACTTGGAAGAGGCCGTCCGCCATCTCCAGGATGGTGATGTCGAAGGTGCCGCCGCCGAGGTCGTAGACGGCCACCATCTGGCCGCTCCTGCCGGTGTTTTTGAGCCCGTAAGCGAGGGCAGCCGCCGTCGGCTCGTTGATGATGCGATTGACCCTGAGTCCTGCGATCAGGCCAGCGTCCTTCGTGGCCTGGCGCTGCGGGTCGTTGAAGTACGCGGGGACCGTGATGAGCGCCTCCTCCACTGACTCGCCGAGGTAGTCCTCGGCAGCAGCCTTCAGCTTCTGGAGCACAAAGGAGCAGATCTCGGGCGGGGAGTACACCGAATCCCCAACTTGGACGTGAACGTCACCGTTGGGCGCAGGCACGTGCTTGAAGGGCGAAAAACGCTGGGCAGCCCTGCACTCGGGCGACTCGAGCTTTCGGCCGATCAGTCGCTTCACGCCGAAGACGGTGTTCTCCGGGTTGACCAGGGCCTGGCGCTTAGCTGGCATGCCGACGAGGCGCTTGTCGTCGGCCGTGAAAGCAACCACCGTCGGCGTCGTCCGGTCCCCTTCCTGATTGGCTATGACCTGGGGGACACCTCCCTCCATGACCGCGACGCACGAGTTCGTCGTGCCCAGGTCGATGCCGATCATCTTGCCCATGACCGCGCCTTCTCCGGCGGGATCATCTGCCGAAGCCGTCGCCGACGGCAAGAGCACTGGCTAGTCGACGCGCTGAGCGCTCGTCAGCGCATCGAACATTACGACTGAGCTACTTGCGCGCGCGGCTGCCGCGCCGGTCGTGCGCCCGCCGCCTCGCTACTCAAGTAGTGCGAAAGCAGCAGAAGCCTTCGAGCCGCGAGGCACGGGCGAGGCACAGAACAACAAAGGGCCTCTTTCGAGGCCCCATGAACTCACCTGTAAGCTATTGATCTATTCTGGCCGGGCGAGAGGATTCGAACTTCCGACCTCTTGGTCCCGAAGCATTGATGTGGGTCCAAGCCAGTTGGCGGAGATCCGAACGATCGCCGTGCCTATCAGGCGCAGCGCGTGACGCAGACGGACCCGCCCGTCCTCATACTCGGGAAAGCCGGAGCTGGCAAGGATCTCGTTGGTTTGGGCCGCTCTCCGTCGCGTCGGTTGGTCATCGTGAAGCTACACGGCCCTTCCCGCCGCCCTTCTGGTCGAGAGGTTCCGCGGTGTTCTACGGAATCCCGACCCAGGTGGAACCAAAATGGAACCACTTAGGCCGTCGTTCTCTGAGAAGTGTCTGGAAGTTGTTGATTTGATTGGTACGCCCGATAGGGCTCGAACCTATAACCTTCGGCTCCGGAGGCCGACGCTCTATCCAGTTGAGCTACGGGCGCGTATCCGTGACTCTCGAATCTACCGCGCTCTGCCTCGAAAGGGAAGGCCGGCGTTCGAGGTCGCGGATCATTCCGAGAACCCCGAGATCGGGCAGTCCGGTCGCGGCTTGTCCGGAAACTCCCGGCAGCGCTGCGGCCGGTCCTCGTAGATGCGGCAGGCCGAGGTGGTGGCGTCGAGCATCGGGCAGCACTCTCCGGGGTGATCGAGAAAGCTGACCGTTCCGCTGCCGTCCGGAGCTTCCACGAGATCCAGCTCGACGCCGAGGGCGGTGCCGTGCGCCCGGAACGACTCGACCTCCGACGGCGCCAGCTGCAGATAGAGCGGGCCGCGGCAGCAGTGCGAGCGGCACTCGTGCATGCAGACGTGGCTGGCCTCCTCCGCAGTCAGGCGGACGGCCAGCCGCACGCGTGCAGACGACGGCTTGGGGGAGGGCATCGGTTCTTCGAGTCTACGCGCTCGACGGCCGCCGCGACAGACCAGGCCTCGGCCGGCGCTCGAGGCCCTACTCGTACCGCAGCGCGGTCATCGGGTCGACGCGGGCGGCGCGGACCGCCGGGACGAGGCCGGCGACGAGCGCGGTCGTGACGAGCGCGAGCGTCGCCACGAGGTAGGTCAGCGGGTCGCGCGCCTTCAGGTTGAAGAGCTGCGACTCGATCAGCTTGCCGAGGCCGTAGCCGCCCGGCAGCCCGATCGCGATCCCGATCGCCGCCAGGATCGCGACCTCGCGCAGCACCAGCATCAGCACCGAGCGGGAGTCGGCGCCGAGCGCCACGCGCAGCCCGATCTCGCGCGTGCGCTGGGCGACGGCGTAGCTCATGACACCGTAGAGGCCGATCGCCGCCAGCACGGTCGCCAGCAGTCCGAACGCCGCCGAGAGCGCGGCCACCATGCGCTCGACGAACAGCGACTCGCTGATCTGCGTCTTCATCGTCTTGAGGTCGGTGACCGGCAGCGTGGAATCGACGCGGGCGACGGCGGCGCGCAGCCGCGCGCCGAAGGACTCCGGCTCGACCTTCGCGCGCACGTAGTAGGTCAGCGCGCCGACGCTCGGCTCCTGCGTGTAGGGCGCGTAGACGAAACGGCCGGGCTCGTCGCGCAGCGAGGCGGCCTTGCCGTCGCGGACGACGCCCACGATCTCGACCGGGTAGCCCTCGCCGCGGCGGCCGAGGCCGAGGCGCCGGCCTACCGGGTTCTGGTCCTTGAAGTAGCGCTTCGCGAACACCTCGTTGACGACGGCCACCTGCGGCGCGCCCTGCGCGTCCGCGTCGGTCAGGTCGCGGCCGGCCAGCAGCGGCAGCCCGAGCGTCTCGAAGAACCCCGGGGCCACGTAGTTGAAGTCGGGGTTCATGTCCTCCCCCTCCTTCGACTCGTAGCCCTCGACGCGCACGGTGCTCGACGAGTTACTGCCGCTCATCAACGAGACGGCCGCTGCCGATGCCGACGCCACGCCCGGCTCGGCGTCGAGCTCCTCCTGGATGCGCCGCAGCGTCGCCACGCGCTGCGTGAAGTCCTGGCCGCTGCGCGCCGGGTCGACGTCGAACGCGTACAGGCGGTCGGGCTTGAAGCCCGGGTCGAGCGCGCGCAGGTTCATCAGGCTGCGCGTGAAGAGCCCGGCCCCGATCAGCAGCAGCAGCGAGAGCGCCACCTGCGCGATGACGAGCCCCTTGCGCAGGCGGAAGTGCCCGCCGCCGCCCACGACGGCGGTCGCCTCGTTCTTGAGCGCGGGTGCCAGGTCCGAGCGGCTCGCGCGGAGCGCCGGCACCAGGCCGAAGCCGATCCCGGTGAGGACCGCGAGCCCGAGCGAGAAGGCGCCGATGCGCAGGTCGGGCGAAGCGCTGAGCGTGCGCGCCGCGTCCTGGAACGGCAGCGCGCGGATCAGCGCCTCCCCCACCCAGTAGGCGAGCTGCAGCCCGACGAGCCCGCCCGCGAGCGAGAGCGTCACGCTCTCGACGAGCTGCAGCCGCACGAGCCGCGCCCGGCTCGCGCCGAGTGCCAGGCGCACGGCCGTTTCCTTCTGCCGCGAGGAGGCGCGCGTCAGCAGCAGGCTCGCCACGTTCGCGCACGCGATCAGCAGCACCAGCCCGACCATCCCCATCAGCACCACGAGCGGCGTGCCCGACTGGTCGCGCAGGCCCGACGTGCCGCGGCCGCCGGGAAAGAGCTCGAGCGTCTTCTTGAAGAAGCGCCCCTTGAAGGTGTCGGAGCCGCCCTTGATGTGGGCCCAGTCCTCCTGCAGCAGCTGCGCGTAGACGAGGTTCGCCTTGGCCTTGGCCTCGTCGAGTGTCACGCCGTCCTTGAGCCGGGCCATCACCGTGAGAAAGCGCGAGCGCCAGTCGCCCAGCCGGTTTCCCCAGGTGGGCTGCAGCTCCTGCTGCATCGCGAGCGGGACGTAGACGTCCACCGCCGATCCCACCTCGACGCCGTTGAAGCCCTTCGGGGCCACGCCCACGATCGTCATCGGGTGGTTGTTGACGTTCACGCTGCGGCCGACGACCGAGGGATCGCCGCCGAAGCGGCTCTCGAAGAAACCGTACCCCAGCACCACGATCGGGTGGCCCGAGGGCACGCGGTCGTCGTCGGGGGTGAAGAGCCGGCCGTAGGCGGGACGCAGCCCGAGCACCTGGAAGAAGCCGCCCGTGACGAGGTCGCCGTTCACGCGCTCGGTGCCGTCCTTGAGGCCGAGGTGGACGGCGCCCGCCATGTGTGCGAACGCTCCCGAGAAGGCCTCCACCTTGTCGCGCAGGCCCTCGAACATCGGGTGCGACACCGGCGTAATGTTGCTGCCCTGCTCGGACCAGCCGGAGAACGGCCCGGGCGCGCTCAGCACCACCAGCCGCTCGGGCCGCTCGACGGGCAGCGTCCGCAACATCACCTGGTCGAGCAGCGTGAAGATGGCGGTGTTGGCTCCGCTGCCGAGCGCCAGCGTGAGGATGACGATCGCGGCGAAGGCCGGGTTCTTCCAGAAGACGCGGAGCGCCAGCTTCAGGTCCTGCCCGATTCCGCCCATCCTCATTTCCTCCGCTGCCCGGACACCCCGGCGCTCCAAGGCATTGGCGAGAGGCGTGCCAGCCGCGCGCTCACGCCAACCCACAATGGGTCAGAGGCTTGCGACCTTCCGCTGCGGCTGCCTTTGTTCGATTGCGAACGCGGACGTCCCGCGATCGAGACGCTCGACCGCCTCGCTCCGCGGCTAGGGCTGGAACAAAACCGAGCGCACGACACCCCAGCGGTGCAGCAGGAAGCGCAGCGCCGTCCCGAGCGTGCCGAGGCCGTAGACGACACCCTGGCGAAAGCCCACCGAGGACGCGTCCGCGAAGTAGCGCGTCGCGACCGGCACCTCGACGACGGGCAGGCCGAAGTAGACGGCCTGGAAGATGACCTCGGTGTCGAACACGAAGCCGTTCGCGTTGCGCAGGAACGGGACCGTCTCGAGGAAGCGGCGGCTGTAGGCGCGGTAGCCGGTGTGGCACTCGGTGAAGCGCCGGCCCATCGCCAGGTTCTCGAGCGTCGTCAGGAACCGGTTCGCGATCCGCTTCCAGAGCGGCATGCCGCCCGCGCGCGCGCCGCCGGGCGTCATCATGCGCGAGCCCAGCACCATGTCGGCGCGGCCCTCGCGGATGGGCCGGATCATCTCCGGGATGATGGCCGGGTCGTACTGGCCGTCGGGGTGCAGCATCACGACGATCGTGGCGCCGTCGCGCAGCGCCTCCATGTAGCAGGTCTTCTGGTTGCCGCCGTAGCCGACGTTGTGCGGGTGGCGGATCGCCTTCAGGTTGAGCTGCCGCGCCCGCTCGACGGTGTCGTCGCCGCTGAAGTCGTCGACCACGACGATCTCGTCGTAGTAGCCCGCCGGGATGCGCGCGGAAGGTCTCCTCGAGCGTGCGCGCCGCGTTGTAGGCCGGCATCACGATGACGACCTTCTCGGCGCGGGTTGCCGCGGCGGGAGCCTCCGCGGCGGCCAGTGGCCCTGGCATGATCCGCATGATTCTACCCGCTCGACGCGCGTGTGCTAGGCTCGCGAGCGATGCTGCTCGACTCGCTCCTCGCGCGTCGGCTGCTGGTGCTGACGGGCAAGGGCGGCGTCGGCAAGAGCGTCGTGGGCGCGGCTCGATCGCCCTCGCCGCCCTCGAGCGCGGCAAGCGCGTGCTGCTCGTCGAGGTCGCGGCCCCGCTCGAGGCGTCTCGCCGGCTGGGCGGGCCGCCCTCGCGCGGCCGCGAGGTCGAGATAGCACCGGGGCTCTTCACCGTCAACCTCGACCCGCAGGCCGTGATGGACGAATACGTGCGCCACGTCGTCAAGCTCGACCTGGTCGCACGCCGCATCCTGGCGAACCCCGTCTACCACCGCTTCTTCGCCGCCGCCCCGGGCCTGAAGGAGCTGATGGTGCTCGGCAAGATCATGGTGCTCGAGGAGGCGCGCCGACGGCTCTCGCGCGAGCCGCTCTACGACCTGATCGTCGTCGACGCTCCGGCCACCGGCCACGGCCTCGCGTACCTCAACGTGCCGCTCGCGGCGTCGCGGGCGATCCCCGTCGGACCGATCGGCCACAACGCGAAGCGCATTCTGCAGCTGCTGCGCGACGCGCGCCGGACGGCGCTCGTGGTGGTGGCCGCTGCCCGAGGAGATGGCGGTCGTCGAGGCCGTCGAGCTCGACCGCGCGGCGCGGCGCGAGGTCGCGCATCGAGCCGCAGGCCCTCGTGCTGAACGGCTGCCACGAGCGCCGATTCAGCGACGCCGACGAGGCCGAGGTGCTGCGCCTTGCGCGCAGCGGCGCCGACGGGCGAGCTCGAGCCCGGCATGCCGCTCGACGCCGCCGTGCGCGCGGCGCGCCGCCAGATCCGCCGCCGCAAGCTCACCCGCTTCTACCGCGAGCGGCTGGCGCGCGCGGTGGACGCGCCGCTCGTCTCGCTGCCGTTCCTGTTCCGCGAGTCGCTCGGGATGCCCGAGCTGCGCGTGCTCGCGGCGGCACTCGAGGCCGCCTGATGCCGGCGCGCCGTTCCTCGGCCGCGGCACTCGCGGGAGCACTCGCCGAGCGCCGCGTGCTCGTGACCTGCGGCGCGGGCGGCGTCGGCAAGACCACGACCGCGGCCGCGCTCGCGCTGCGGGCCGCGCTCTCCGGCCGGCGCGTGCTGGTCTGCACGATCGACCCCTCGCGCCGGCTCGCCACGAGCCTCGGCAAGGGCTCGCTCTCGGGGCGGCCGCGCGCGATCGACCTCAAGGGCATGGCACCGGCGCGCGGCGGCGCGCTTCACGCGATGGTGCTCGACGTGAAGGGCACCTTCGACGCGCTCGTGCTGCGTCACACGAAGGACGAGCACGCGCGCGACCGCATCCTGAAGAACCGCTTCTACCAGCACATCTCGGCCGCGCTCGCCGGCAGCCACGAGTACATGGCTATGGAGAAGCTGCTCGAGCTCGCGCGCGACGACCGCTTCGAGCTGGTCGTGCTCGACACGCCGCCGACGCGCCACGCGCTCGACTTCCTCGAGGCGCCCGATCGGCTGCTCGGCTTCCTCGACGTGAGTGTCCTGCGCTTCTTCCTGCGCCCCTACTTCAAGGCCGGACGCCTCACCGTCCACGTCGCGACCCGCGCGGGCGCCGCGCTCGTCAATCTGGCCGACCGCTTCCTGGGCCTGCAGTTCCTGCAGGAGCTCAGCGAGTTCTTCCTGGCCTTCGAGGGCATGTACGACGGCTTCCGCGAGCGCGCCGCCGAGGTGCAGGCGCTCCTGCGCGCGCCCAGCACCGGCTTCGTGCTGGTCGCCGGGCCGCAGCCGCAGGCGCTCGAGGAGGCGCTCTTCTTCCATCGTCGGCTGCTCGAGAAGCGGCTCGGCTTCGTCGCCTTCCTGGTGAACCGCGTGCACGTCGATCCCGCCCGCGCCCGGCGCCAGCGGGACGGACCGCGCGCGCGCGTCGCCGCGGCGCTCGCGACGAAGCTCGCCCTCACGCTGCGCGAGCAGCAGGTGCTGGCGCGCGTCGAGCGCCAGGCGATCTCGCGGCTCGAGGTGGACGCGCGCGAGCGGGCGGTGCTGGTGCCCGAGCTGGAGCAGGACGTGCACGACCTGCGCGGGCTCGCGGCCTTCGCCGAGCTCGTGCTGCCCCAGGGCCGCGAGGACGCGCGCGCGGCGGGAGGCTCACGTTGAAGACACGGATCATCCTCTACTCGGGCAAGGGCGGCGTCGGCAAGACGAGCCTCTCGGCGGCCACCGCGATCCGGGCGGCCGAGCTCGGCCAGCGCACGCTCGTCGTCTCGACCGACTCGGCGCACAGCCTGCGCGACGCGATGGCGCGCGAGCTGGGGCCCGAGCCGGTCGAGATCCTGCCGCGCCTCTCGGCGGTGGAGGTCGACGTCAACAACGAGCTGGAGAGCCACTGGGGCACGATCCACGAGTTCCTGACCCGCTTCATGACGTTCCGCGGCGTGGACGAGACCGTGGCGGAGGAGATCGCGATCCTGCCGGGGATGGAGGAGCTCTTCAGCCTGGTGCGCGTGGCGGGCTGGGCCACCGAGGGCCGCTTCGACACGATCGTGATCGACTGCGCGCCGACCGGCGACACCATCCGCATGCTGGCCGTGCCGGAGGTGCTGAGCTTCTACTTCTCGCGCATCTTCCCGATCCAGCGCACGGTGTTGCGGACGGTGCGGCCGGTGGCCGAGCGGCTCACCGACATGCCGATCCCGAACGACGACGTGTTCGCCGCGGTGCAGCGCGTCTACAAGCAGATGGAGGGCATCGGCCCGCTGCTGCAGGACCCGAAGACGAGCTCGATAAGGATCGTGCTCAACCCCGAGCGGATGGTGATCAACGAGTCGCAGCGGCTCTACACATACCTGAGCCTCTTCGGCTTCCCCGTCGACGCGATCGTGGCGAACCGCGTGCTGCCGGAGGCCGCGCGCTCGGCGTACTTCGACCGCTGGTTCACGCTGCAGGCCGGCTACCTGGCCGAGGCGCGCTTGGCCTTCGACCCGCTGCCCTTCTTCGAGGCGCCGCTCTTCGACCGCGAGATGGTCGGAACCGAGCTGCTGCAGCAGTTCGCGCGCGCGGTGTTCGGCGACGCCAACCCGTCGGAGGTGCTGCACCGCGAGCGGCCGGTCGAGGTGAAGAAGGAGGGGCGCGGCTGGGCGCTCTACCTGCGGCTGCCGTTCGCGGAGAAGGACCGCATCCAGGTGTTCGCCAAGGGTGACGAGCTCGTGGTCCAGGTGGACAATCAGAGGCGGCACCTGGTGCTGCCGCGGTCGCTCGCGGGGCGGCAGGTGGAGAGCGCGGTGTTCGCGGACGAGCGGCTGCGCGTCGGCTTCGGGGCGAAGGAGGCGTCGTGAGCGTCAAGGGCGGCGGGGCGGGCGCAGCGGGCGGGGCGAAGAAGGCCTGCTGCATGGTCTCGGAGATCCTCGAGGAGTCCGGGATCGACCGCGAGCGCGTGCGCCAGATCCGGCGCCAGCTGCTCGAGGGCGTCGTGCTCATGTGTCAGTGGCAGCTCGAGCGCATGCAGCAGCAGGCGCCCGCCGCCGAGCCCGCCGCGCGGCGCGCGCGCAAGGGGCGCAAGATCCGGGTCGAGTGAGCGCTCAGTCGAGCCGCAGCGCCTGCACCGGGTTGGTCCGCGCGGCGCGCCGGCCCGGCAGGTAGCCCGCCACGAGGGCCGTGAGCACGAGCAGGCCGACGACGACAGCGAAGGTCAGCGGGTCGGTCGCCGTCACCCCGTACAGGAAGCCCGAGAGCGTGCGGCCGAGTGCGAGCGCGGCGGCGACGCCGAGCGCAAGCCCGACCAGCACCAGTCGCAGGCTGCTCCGGAGCACGAGGCCCAGGATCTCGCGGCGCGTGGCGCCGACCGCCATCCGCACCGCGATCTCGTAGGCGCGCTCGCCCGTCGCATACGAGATGACGCCGTAGGTCCCGACCGCCGCCAGCGCGAGCGCACACGCGGCGAAGCCGGCGAAGAGCCAGCCGAGCGAGCGCGGCTGCGCGACCGAGTCGGCGACGACGCTCTCGATCGGGCGCGCCTCGCCCACCGGCACGTCGGGGTTCACGCTCGCGGCGAGGCCGCGCAGGCGCTTTCCGACGTCCGAAGAGCCGCCGCTCGTGCGCGCGAAGAGCGTCATCACCTTCGGCAGCTGGCGGTCGAGCCCGACCGACTGCGGGTAGGGCATGTAGACGGCGCCCGTGATGAGCGCGGGCGAGCGGCCCGAGAGCTCGTACTGCCGGACGTCGCCGACGACACCGACCACGCGGCGCCAGTCGCGCTCCCACATCACGCGGATGCGCTTGCCGATCGGATCCTGCTGCGGCCAGTAGCGCCGCGCCGTCGCGGCGCTCACCAGGACCACGGCCTCGGTCGACTCGGCGTCCCGGTCCTCGAGCGCGCGTCCGCGCACGAGCGGGATCCCCATCAGCCGGAAGTAGCCCGGCGTCACCGCGCCCGCCCACAGCAGCGGCGGGTTGGGATCGGTCTCGCGGATCGGGTGCCCGTCCAGCTCGACCGGCAGCAGCGGCTCCTGGCCGCTCAGGGGCACGGCGTTCGCAAGGGCCACCTCGCCGATCCCGGAGAGCTCGCGCGCGCGCCGCACGAGCTCGGCGTAGAGCGCGACGCAGGCCGCCCGCTCGCCGCAGGTGGCGGGGTTCGGCGAGACGCGGACCGTCAGGACCTCGGACGTGCGAAAGCCCGGGTCGACGCGGCTCAAGCGGAAGAGCGTCCGCATCAGCAGGCCCGCCCCGACCGCGAGCACCACGGCCAGCGCCACCTCGGCGGCGATGAACGACCCCCGCAGCCGCGCGCCGGCGCGCGGCGTCGCGCGTCCGCCCGCCTTCATGCCGACGGCGAGGTCCACACGCGAGGCGCTCGCGGCCGGCGCGAGGCCGAACCAGAGGCCGCTCAGGATCGACAGCCCGGTCACGAAGGCGAGGACCCCGCCGTCCACGGCCACCTGCGCGAAGCCGCTCGCGTCCGCGGGAAGCACGGCCTTCAGGCCCCGCACCGCGAGCTGCGCGAGCGCCACGCCGGCGAGCCCGCCGAGGAGCGACAGCGCGACACTCTCGGTCAGCAGCTGGCGCAGGATGCGGCCACGACTGGCGCCGAGCGCCGCGCGCAGCGCGATCTCCTTGCGGCGCGAGGCCGCGCGCGAGAGCAGCAGGCTCGCGACGTTGGCGCACGCGATCAGGAGCACGATCCCGACCGCGGCCTGGAGCAGCAGCAGCGGCCGCCGCACGTCGCGCACGAGGTCGGCGTGCAGCGGCAGCACCTCGGCGTCGGCGTTCCACATCGGCGCCGGCCACGGGAACAGCCCCGCGATCCGGCGCACGAGCGGTCCGAGCTCTTCGTGCGCCTGCGCCAGCGTGGCCGTGGCGCGCAGCCGTCCGACCGCCGGCATCCAGCCGAAGCCCCAGTAGTCGTCGCTCTCGCGTCGGGTCGAGCCGCAGCGGCACCCAGAGCTGCGCGGCCGCGGACGGGAAGCGGAAGCCCGGCGGCATCACGCCCACGACCTCGCGCGGGATGCCCTCGACCAGGATCGTGCGGCCGACGACCGCGTGGTCGCCGGCGAAGCGCGCCCGCCAGAGCGCGTGGCTCAGCAGCACGATGCGGTCGCGCCCCGGGCGGTCCTCGCCGGGCTCGAAGCTGCGCCCCAGCTCGGCGCGCGATCCGAGGACGGCGAAGAGGTTCGCGGACACCGTGCTGCCCCCGACGCGCACGGCCTCGCCCTGGCCGGTCAGGTTGAACTCCTCGCCCTCGCCGAAGCCGGCGACGTCGAGCGTGCGGCTCGACTCCTGCGCCGCCACGACCGCCCCCTTCGGCCACGACCCCGTCAGCCGCACGAGGCGCTGCGCGTCCGGGTACGGCAGCGGGCGCAGCAGCACGCCGCTCACGAAGCTGAACATCGCCGCGTTCGCCCCGATCCCGAGCGCGAGCGAGACGACGGCCGCGGCCGTGAAGCCGGGATTGCGGAGCAGCACGCGGAACGCGAAGCGCAGGTCCTGCGCCAGCGTCTCGACGGGAGCGAACGTCCACGCGTCGCGCAGCTCCTGCTTGAGCGCCAGCGGACTGCCCAGCCGGCGGCGCGCCCGGAGGCGCGCCTCGCCCGCGTCCTGGCCCTCGGCCGCGTAGCCCTCCGCACGCATCGCCAGGTGGAAGCCGATCTCGTCGTCGAGCTCGCGCTCGAGCGCGCGGCGCCGGAAGAGCGCGAGCACCCGGCGCCAGGCGGCGTGGAGCCGCTGCCGGGGCGTCGGCCGCGTCACGCGGTCCCCATCACGCGCGCCACGCCGCCGCTCAGGCGCGCCCAGTGGCTCGCCTGCTCGGCGAGCTGCCTGCGGCCGGCGGCGGTCAGGCGGTAGAACTTCGCGCGCCGGTTGTTCTCCGACTGCCCCCACTCCGAGCCCAGCAGGCCGCGCGACTCGAGCCGGTGGAGCGCCGGATAGAGCGCCCCCTCCTCGACGCGCAGCACGTCCTCGGAGGTGCGCTCGATCGACAGGGCGATGGCGTAGCCGTGGAGCGGGCCGCGGGCGAGCGTCTTCAGCACCAGCATATCGAGCGTCCCCTGCAGCAGCTCGCCGGGCTCGGGCTTCCTCGTCTTGTGGAACACCGCATGCCTCCCATAAACGCTTTAGGGGAGTATGGGCGCATCGCGGCATCGCGCGCAAGCGAAAGTTCGCTACGATGGCAGCATGCTCAGGAACGCTCGACGCCGGGCCCTGCCGATCGTCGTCCTGCTCGTGGGCGCGCTGCTCGCGCCGGCCGCTCCGGCCCGCGCCGCCGAGATCTCGGTCCTCGTCGGCAGCGGCAGCCCCGGCACGGTCTGGGGCACGGTCTGGGGCGGGATGCTGACGATCTCGCTCTTCAACATCGTCTACGGGGAGATCGAGGGCGCCCACCAGGGCGCCGAGATCGGCGGCCCGAGCCTCTACACTGTCGCCGCGAAGGCCTACCTCGGCCCGAGCATCGGGCGCCTCGTGCCGTACGGCGGAATCGGCGCCGGCGTGTATCACGAGTCCGTGTCCGTGGGCGACGACCAGGGCACGACGGGCCTGGTGTTCGCGGGGGCGAAGCTGAAGTTCCCGTTCGGTCTCGTGGTGCGCGGCGAGTACCAGTGGGTGAGCATGCCCGACGCCGCGCCGGTGAAGCTCGAGCACCGCTACTTCTTCGCCGCCGGGCTTTCCTTTTAGCTGGGGGGTGCTGCGCCGCACCCCCCAGACCCCCGCTCGCTGCGCGGGAGTGAATCCCGCTCCGCTCGCAGCCTGTTACTCGACCCTACAGCTGCGCCGCACCCCCGCACACCCCCGGCTCGCTCGCGGGAGTGAATCCCGCTCCGGTCGCAGCCCGCTGCCCGCGGTTGCTCACTTCGCCTCGAGGGCGCTTCTTTCGCGCGGCCGCCTTTGGCGCGGTGCTACACTTCCCCCTCGCCATGGTGTTTCTCAACTACACCGCGATGCAGATGACAGCCAAGATCGTCTATTACGGTCCCGGCCTGTGCGGCAAGACGACGAACCTCCACTGGATCCACGGCAAGACGGCACCGCGCTCGCGCGGCGAGATGGTGAGCCTCGAGACCGAGACCGACCGCACGCTCTTCTTCGACCTGCTGCCGCTCGACGTGGGGGTGATCGGCGGCATGCGCGTGCGGCTCCAGCTCTATACCGTGCCCGGCCAGGTGTTCTACAACGCCACGCGCCGGCTGGTGCTGAAGGGCGTCGACGGTGTCGTGTTCGTGGCCGACAGCCAGGTGCCCGCGGCCGAGCCGAACGAGGAGTCGCTCGCCAACCTGCGCCAGAACCTCGAGGAGCTCGGGCTCGACCCCAAGGGCGTGCCGCTCGTGTTCCAGTACAACAAGCGCGACCTGCGCAACATCCTGCCGATCGAGAAGCTGCAGCAGTCGCTCAATCCGCTGGCGGCGCCCGCCTTCGAGGCGGCCGCCGTGCACGGCGTGGGCGTCTTCGAGACGCTCAAGGAGATCTCGCGGCTTTCGCTCGACGCGATCCGCTCCAAGATCGCCGAGCAGAAGCGCACGGGCGTCGCGGGCGTCGCACGCCGGGATCCCGAGACGCTGCCGCCCGTCGAAGCGCCCGCGAGCGCCCCGGCGCAGGCGCAGGCCTCCTCCGCCGCGACCGCCGTCGGAACCGACCCGGCGCTCCTGGATCCTCTGCAGGTGGAGTTCGCGGAGGAGGACACCGACAAGCACCAGGTGCGCGCGGTCAAGACGCGCGGCACGCTCGACATCGGCCAGGAGCTCGAGAAGCTGCGCGCGATCACCGCCGACGCGAAGCTCAAGGCCCCGACCGCGGTGAGGGACCGCGAGGTCGACAAGCTCTTCAAGGGGCTGATGCCGGGCTCGCGCGACACCGACCAGGAAGTGTCGCGCAAGGTCGCGCTCGAGGTGCCGGAGCACCTGCTGCACGGGCTCACCGACCTGCGCATCCACCTCGGCTTCGACCGCGACGGCCGCGAGGAGGTTCAGCGCGACGCGGTGCGCGTGACGCTCGTCCACACCCGCAAGCTCGAGCGGCTCCGCCTCCTGCTCGAGCTCGAGCTCAAGACGAGAGCGTAGGCCTCGCGCCGGGAAAGCCGGCTCACCGCCTGGCGGGCGCGCTGCGGGACACCTCGAGCAGCTCCGCGAGGTAGCGGTGGTGCGACGGGTGGATCTCGCAGTAGTCGACCTTCAGGCGCAGGCGCTCGCCTTCGTCGGAGAAGGCGTAGGAGCAGAGCGCGGGGTCCTGCTCCGCGAGCACGAGGGTGAGCTCGGCGCGCGTGCGGCGCTGCGGGTCGTCGAACACGAGGTCGAGCGTCGCGCGGCGGCAGCGGCCGAGGATGCGCGGCTCGAGCCGCTGCAGCGCCTCGAGCGACGCCAGCGCCAGCAGCGTCGTCAGCAGGCCGAGCCCCGGGAAGCCCGCGCCGATCAGGAGCCCGATGCCCGCCACCACCCAGATCGTGGCGGCCGAGGTGAGGCCGAGGATCGAGCCGCGCGTGTGCACGATCGTGCCGGCGCCGAGGAAGCCGATGGCCGTGACCACCTGCGCGGCGATCCGGGTCGGGTCGATGCCCGAGCTCTGGTGCGCGGCCTGCAGCAGCTCGCCCGTCAGCATGTAGAGCGTCGCGCCGAGGCAGATCAGGATGTTGGTGCGAAAGCCGGCGGGCTTGCCGCGCCGCTCGCGCTCGGCACCGATGAGCCCGCCGCAGACGAGGGCGAACCCGCCTCGCAGCAGGAAGCTCGGGAGCACCCCGAGCAGCAGATCCCTCGATTCCATCCGGAGCCTCGCAGGAGCATAGCAGCCGTGGCTCACGCGCGGCGCGGGGCAGTACGCCCCGGTCACGGGGGGTGCGGCGCAGCAGCTTGCAGCCACGGGCTGCGAGCGGAGCCGGATTCACTCCGGCGGAGCGAGCGGGGGGTACGGGGGGTGCGGCGCAGCACCCCCCGTCTTAGAGAAGAGCCCCTCCAGCTTCGCGTCGATCGTCTCCCAGGCGTACTCGCGGTCGACGTAGGCCTGGCCTTGGCGGCCGAGCGAGGCGGCGAGCGTGTCCTCGGAGAGAACGAGCCGCAGCGCCTCGGCGAACTCGGCGTAGCCGTGGTAGAAGAGCCCGCCGTTCGAGCGCAGGCACTGGCCCGCCAGCACCTTGCAGCGCGCGTTCGCGATCACCGGCACCCCGAGCTTCCAGGCCTCGAGCACGATCACCGACAGACTCTCGTAGGGCGACGGCATCACGAGCAGCCGGCACTGCCGCAGCGCCGCGACCTTCTCCTCCTCGCTGATGAAGCCGACGTGCCGGATGCGCGGGTGCTCCGGGATCGGGACGACCGACTTCCCCGCCAGCACCAGGTCGACGTCGGCGTTCGTTTCCTCGAGGAACTTCTTGAAGTACGCGAACAGCGTGAGCGCGCCCTTGTTGCGGTCGACGCGGCCGACGTACAGCACGAAAGGCCGCTCGAGGCCGTGCTTCCTGCGGAAGTCGAGCTTGGGGTCCGCCTGGGGCAGGTTGATGCCGCTGCCGATCACGATGCTGGGAACGGAGGCGTTGCCGCTCGCGTCCTCGACGAGCGCCTGCTCCTCGGGCGTGAGGTACACGAGCCCGCGGGGCGCGCGGAAGAGCGGCTTCATCACCTCGAGGTGGATCGCGGGATCCTCCTCCGCCGTCGGCACCAGGATCGCGCGGTCCGCCACCGCCGGGACGCCGTGGAAGCTGTGGTAGTAGCGGTAGCAATAAAAGAGGATGTGGTCGAAGCGCGAGCGGGCGGCCTTCACGGCAAGCACGAGCTCGGGCGAGAAGGGCCCGTTCTCGCGCACCCAGGCGATCTCCTCCTCACGCGTGTGCGTCTCGTGGAAGCAGACGTTGGAGAGCGACGCGAAGACGCGCGCGTTGCGCGTGCGCTTGACCGTCGAGCGGTGCACGGGTATGCCGTTCACGACCTCGGTGCCCTTCGGGTAGTGGTTCTTCCACTCGAGGTAGTCGAGCGCGCGCGTCGCGAACACCTCGACCTGGTGACGCAGCGCCAGCCGCTCGGCGAGCCAGCGGCAGTGCAGCTCGGCGCCCCCGTTCACCTCCAGCCCGTAGCGCTGGATGACGAAGGCGAGCTTCAAGACCGCGGCCCATTTCCAGGCCCGGGGGGCCCCTTTCCCCGGGACCCGGCGGCGGCGCGCGCCAGCAGCCGCTCGTACTTCTCCAGGATGCGCGGCCAGGCGTAGTTCGCCTCGAAATAGGCCTGGCCCTGGCGCCCGAGCCGGTCGGCGAGCGCGGGCTCGTGGAGCAGGAGGTCCATCGCCGCCGCGAACTCCTCGTAGCGGCGGTAGTAGAGCCCGCCGTCCGCGCGCAGTACCTGTCCGCGCAGCACCTCGCAGTCACCGTTCACGAGCACCGGGCGCCGCATCATCCAGGACTCGAGCACGACCATCGACAGGCTCTCGTGGCGCGACGGCATCACGAGCGCGCGGGCGCGCGCGACCGCCGCGAGCTTCTCGCCGTCCGGCACGACACCCATCAGCCGCACGTGCGCGTTCTCCGAGACCGTCATCGTGCTGCGGCCGAAGAGCGCGAGCGTGGCGGTCGCCCGCGTCTCGCGCTGCCAGCGCAGGAAGTGGTCGATCATCACCGCGCAGCCCTTCTCGGGCTCGATGCGGCCGACGTAGACGAAGTAGTCGCCCAGCAGGTCGAGCCGCGGAGCGACCTCCGCGACCGGCACCTCCGCGGGCTGCACGATGCCGGTCCCCACCACCTCCCCCGGCAGGCTCGGGTTCCCCGTGACGCGCTCGATCAGCTCGCGCTCCTCGGGGGTGTTGAAGGCGATCGCCGCGGGCAGCTTGAAGAACGACTGGAAGAGGCGCAGGTAGAGCACGCGGTCGTGCTCGGCCGTCGGGACGAGGATGCTCTTGTGCGGTGCTATCTGCATCCCGAAGTAGCTCGTCCAGTAGCGGTAGGAGAAGAACACGATCGCGTCGTACTCGGCCTCGTGCCGCCGCAGGTGCTCGACGAGCGCCGGGGTGACCGGGCCGTGCTCCTCGAGCCAGCGGCGCTCCTCGTCGTCGGTGTGCTCGAAGAAGCAGACCTTGTTCGCGACCGGGTCGAACGTCCGGATGTCACGGCCGCGCGCCACCGGGAAGCGGCGCACGCGCACGCCGCTGACGGTCGTCTCGCCCTCCGGCAGCACATTCTGCCAGCTCAGGTAGTCGGTCGCGGTCGTGGTGAGCACACAGACCTCGTGGCGCTCGGCCACGTGCTCCGCGATCCAGCGGCAGTGCAGCTCGGCCCCGCCCACCACCTCCGTCCCGTAGCGCTGGACGACGAAGGCGACCTTCACCCGCGCCCGCTCTCCTTCTCCTTCTGGAGCGCGGCCAGCTGGTTTCGGAGCGCGGCCACCTCGACCTGCAGGCGCACGAGCTCGCGCACCAGGTTGTGTCCCAGGTAGTGGAGGTAGAGGTTGATCTGCGCCTGGCGGCTCAGCGGGTGGTCGGTGTAGAGCCTGACCCAGGGCCGCACCAGCTGCTTCAGCTTCACGATGGCGCGCGCGCCGAGGCCCTCGCGGTGGGTCTCGATCCGGTAGTCGGTCGAGATGTTCCAGTTGTGGTTGTCGGCCATGAGCCGCGCGAGCAGCTCGGGGTCGATGCCCGCGTCGTCGGCGAAGGCCTGGAGCTTGAGCGCCGTGAGCTCCTCGACCTCCTCGTCCGTGTAGAGCCCGAGGTCGCGGCGGCCGCGGATCTTCTCGCGGATCCTGTTCATCACCGCAGCGACGTCCACGCGGCCGTCGCTTGTCGTCCAGTCGGACATGTCTCTCTCCGCGCTCGTCCGCGTCATTCTAGCTCCCGGCCCCGCGCGGGGCCGCCCTCAGCAAGCGTTCGACGAGCGCGGCCACGGCCGCGTTGCCCCGCGCGTTGAAGTGGCCCTCGTCGGGGATCCGCATCTCCGGCGGCACGTCGAAGAGGTGCGCCTCGATCCCCTGCTCCTTGCAGAAGCCGTAGGCCATCAGCGACTCGGGCTGGTTCGACAGCGCGAGCACGACGAGCCGGGCGCCGCGCGCCTCCAGGAAGTCGCGGTACGCGCGAAGCGCCGCGAAGGTCGGAGAATGCTCCGGCGGCGGCGGAGGCGCCGCCGGATCTGGCAACAGCAGTTTCGTCGGCTCCAGATCTTCCGTTTCCGTCTGGTCCGTTTCCAGGCTCGTCCCATTCGTCCCGGTCGCTGCCGGCGCCGCCCGGAACTGCAGCCGGTAGCGCAGCGCGAACGGAACGCCCGCCAGGTAGCTCGTCCGGCGGAAGAGGTCGAGCGCATCGAACGCGGCGTGCGCCAGCGCCCCGCGTCGCGCCACCGCCGCCGCCTGGACGTCGTCGGCGAGGTCGTTCGGGCAGAACAGGTAGACGGCGGCGGCCGGCGGGTAGCGATCCGCGAGCGTGCGCGACTTCGCGGTCGCGCCGATCGCGCCGAAGCCGTCGACGCCGAGGTTGACGACGCCGAGCGCCGGCGCGAGCGCCTGGGCGAGCCGCGCCGGATACGACAGCCGGGCGTCGACGCCCCAGCCCATCGTGTACGAGTCGCCGATCGCGTGGACGTAGCGCGCGACCCGCGGGGCGTCCTCGTCCTCGACGATCCGGAAGGCGTCGCTCCCCGTCGTGACCAGGAAGTCGAAGAGCGGCTCGCCTCCGCGGCGCTCGATGCGCAGCCGCGCCGACTGCGAAGGCCTGAGGTCGACTCGCGCGACGCGCGAGTAGCCGTGGACCTCCCGCATCGCGTGAGCGAAGCGCAGCGGGAGGGGAGCGAACAGCCGCAGCGCGAGCTCGAGAGCGACCAGAGCACCGGCGAGGAGCCCCGCGCCGGTGAGCCGGGGGTGGCGCTCGAAGCGCCCCCCCGGCGACGGGTCCGTCAATGCTTCTTGGCCGCGACCTTGGGCTGGGGCGAAGCCGCAGCCGACGGCTTCGAGACGCTCACCGCGTCCACGACCCCGTCGATCTTGCCCGCCTGTTCGGCCGACACCACGAACAGGTGGTAGACGTTGAAGCCGAGCTCGCGGTCGTCGTTGTTGAGCGGCGGGTTCAGGTTCTTCGGGACGAAGGACTCGTTCATCGAGAGCCGCACGTCGGTCCACTCCTCGTCGCCGAGGTCCGCCGCCTTCACCCGGACCTTCTTCAGGTAGACCTGGGGGCCCTCGATCGGGAACGTGATCCCCATGCCCTTGCCGACGGTCATCGTGAGCTCGGGCGTCTTCGTGAAGCACTTCACGCAGGTGTCGCCCTCGAGGTACACGATCACGTCCTGCTTCGGGTTCTTGAAGGACATGAGCGCTTCCTTCTTGGTCCAGGTGCGCTCGACGCTCGGGTTGTCGGGGTGCGTCTCCGGGTTGTGCCAGCCCTCCTTGTAGACCGGGAAGATGTTCTCGGTCTGCGGCAAGAGCTCGATCGTCGCTACCTTGTACTCGCGGAAGCCCTTGTCCTCGCCCTTGAGCGCGGGGCGCTCGCCACGGCCCGGGTAGGGATACAGGCCCATGCGCACCTCGACCTCGCCCACGTACGGGTAGACCGGCACGAAGCGCGTGCGCGTGTAGCTGTAGGTCTTGCCCGGCTCCCAGGTCGAGGGCGGCGGCTCGGGCTGGTGGTCGTCCGAGAACAGCATCACTTCCTGGTTGTCGAGGAAGTGGACGAGCGCCCAGTAGTTCTGGTCGAGCTTCTT
Organism: uncultured Acidobacteriota bacterium; assembly: GCA_963740655.1. Taxonomy (GTDB): domain Bacteria; phylum Acidobacteriota; class Vicinamibacteria; order Fen-336; family Fen-336; genus DATBSL01. The sequence goes on along the minus strand of CAVUFF010000001.1, from coordinate 95,178 downwards.
GGCTCCGGGCTCGACCGTCCAGGTGTAGGTGATCTCGAGCGCGCTCCCGAGGGGCGCCTTCGTGCGGTTGACCTTGATCGACGGGACGATCGCGTTCACCTCGGCCGGCTTGTGCCGCTGGCATGCGGCCAGCACGGCTGCGGCGAGCCCGACGAGTGCGATGGCGAGAAACAACCCCCGGGTGCGACGAACTGTCATTCGCGTGGTCTCCTTGCGCGGTTGCGTTCCGATAGCCGCGCCAAAGGCGGCGGAACGGAATCTAGAGAATAAGGGATCGGACGCTCGGCGTGCAAACCGGTCGTGCTATCCTCCCAATGTCCGCGGTCGCCGCGGGAGGAGGGTCGTTTGGACCGTAGCCTACGGGCGGCCAGGGCGGCCTTGCTGTACGTGCTCGCCGTGCTCGGCGCGGCCTGCGCCGGCGGCCACGCCGCGCGCGTCGCCACCCCCGACGCGGCCCCCGCCACGGCCCAGGCGCCTCCAGCCGTTCCCGACCCCGCGCTCACGCTGATCGCCGAGGCGGACGCGAACCTCAAGTCCGGGCTCGCCGCGGCAGACCAGGGAGACCTCGAGACGGCGCGCGTGTCGTTCGACCGCGCCGTGGACCGGCTGACCTCGTTCCCGGGCGGCGCCCTCGCCGACCCTCGCGTGGCCGAGGCCTACCGCAGGACGCTCGAGACCGTGCAGGTGCGCGAGGCGGAGCTCGCGGCCGTCGCGGAGGACGAGCCCGCGGGCGAGCCGGCGGCGATCGACGCCGTGGCGTCTTTGCCCGTGAGCGACGCCCCGGCGAGCCCCGAGACGGTGGCCCGTGCCGTGGCGGCGGTCGAGGCCGAGACCTTCGACCTGCCGATCGAGCTCAACGACGCGGTGCTGTCCTGCATCGACCTCTACCAGGGGCGGCTGCGGGACTGGTTCGAGGAGTCGCTCTCGCGCGGTCAGGCGTACCTGCCCCAGTTCCGGCGCGTCTTCGCCGAAGAGGGCCTGCCCCAGGACCTCGCCTACGTCGCGCTCGTCGAGAGCGCCTTCAAGACGAGCGCCTACTCGCGCGCCAAGGCGCGCGGCGTCTTCCAGTTCGTGAGCTCGACCGGGCGCCGCTACGGCCTCACGGTCGACCCGTGGGTGGACGAGCGCGGCAACCCCGACAAGGCGACGCGTGCCGCGGCCCAGTACCTGAAGGACCTCCACGAGCTCTTCGGCGACTGGAACCTGGCGCTCGCGGGCTACAACGCGGGCGAGGGCAAGGTGCTGCGCGGCATGGCGCGCTACCGCAAGACCGACTTCTGGCAGCTGCGCCGCACGCGCGCGCTGCGGCCCGAGACCAAGAACTACGTGCCGCTCATCCACGCCGCGGTCGTGATCGCCAAGGCGCCCGAGCGCTACGGCTTCACGATCACGGCCGGGACGCGGCCCGAGTGGGAGACGGTCGCGGTCGACGGCGCCTGGGACATGCGCATCGTTTCCGAGTGCACGGGCACGCCGGTCGAGACGCTGCGCGAGCTGAACCCGGAGCTGCGCCGGCTGGCGACGCCGGCTGACCGCCGCTACGACCTGCGCGTGCCGCCGGGGCGCGGCGTCGGGCTCGGCGACTGCCTGGCGGCTCAGCCGGCGGACAAGCGCGTCAGCTATCGCACGCTCGTCGTGCGGCGCGGGCAGACTCTCGCGTCGATCGCCCGCGCCCACGGCGTCTCGGCCCAGCTCGTCGCCGAGACCAACTACCTTTCGCCGGGGCGGCGGCTGCGGCCGGGGACCGAGCTCGTGATCCCGGTTTCGCCGGGCAAACCGAAGGCCGCGGCTCGGGCGGCGGCCAGCGCCGGCGCTGCCTCGTCGGGCGCCGCCGGCGCGGGAGCGTCTCCGGTGCGCCGGGCGGCCGCCCACGCAGCGCGCGACCGCGCGCGCGTGCAGTACCGCATCGAGCCGGGCGACACGCTCGCCTCGATCGCCGCCGAGCACGGCACGACCGTCGCCAAGCTGCGCACCTGGAACGGCATCAAGGGCAGCCGCATCGCGGCGGGCCACACTCTCACGATCTACGCGGACCCGGCGCACCAGTAGCCCGTCGTCCGGGCCGGGCACGCCACTGCCGGACCTCGGCTGGCGCGTCCCGGGTGTAGCCTCGTCGCGTCGCGGACGGCACTCTCCCGCCGTCGGGGAGACTGCCATGCTTGCCACGTCGCTCACCGCCGCCGTGCTCGGCGTCGAGGCGCACCTCGTCAGCGTCGAGGCCGACTCCGCGCCGGGCTTCCCGCGCTTCACGGTGGTCGGCCTCGCCGACTCGGCCGTGCGCGAGAGCGAGTCGCGCATCCGCGCGGCGCTACGCAACTGCGGCCTGCCGTTCAAGTGGGACCGGCGGATCACCGTGAACCTGGCGCCGGCCAGCCTGCGCAAGGGCGGCTCGTCCTTCGACCTGGCCACGGCGCTCGCGCTCGTGGCCGCCGACGGCGCCTTGACGCTGCCGACCCTCGGGCGCGTCCTGCTCGTGGGCGAGCTCGCCCTCGACGGCGGGCTGCGGCCGGTCTCGGGCGTGCTGCCGATGCTGCTCGTCGCGCGGCGCCACGGCCTCGCCGGCGCGCTCGTGCCCCGCGCCTGCCAGCGGGAAGCCGCGCTCGCGGCGGGGCTGCCGCTCTTCCCCGTCGCCTCGCTGCCGGAGGCGATCGGCCTCCTCTCGGGCGCCGAGCTGCCGTCGCCGCCCGCCCCGCCGGAGCCGGACGGCGGGACGGGACCGCCCGACGTGGACCTCGCCGAGGTGCGCGGCCAGGCGCTCGCGCGACGGGCGCTCGAGATCGCCGCGGCCGGCGGTCACAACCTGCTGATGTTCGGGCCTCCGGGCTCGGGCAAGACCATGCTCGCTCGGCGCTTGCCGGGCATCCTCCCGCCGCTCGGCGAGGCGGAGGCCGTCGAATGCGCCGCCATCCACTCCGCGGCCGGCCTGCGGGCGGAGGAGGCGGTCGCGCGCCGCCCCTTCCGGAGCCCGCACCACTCGACGACTTCCGTCGCCCTCGTGGGCGGTGGGGCGCGGCCGAGGCCGGGCGAGGTCACCCTCGCCCACCACGGCGTCTTGTTCCTGGACGAGCTGGCCGAGTTCCCGCGTGCCAGCCTCGAGGCGCTTCGCCAGCCGCTCGAGGAGGGATTCGTGACGGTGGCCCGCCATCGCGGAAGCTGCCGGATGCCGGCGCGGTTCCAGCTCGTGAGCGCCCTCAATCCCTGTCCCTGCGGCCGGACCGGCCATCCCAAGCTCGCCTGCCACTGCACCCCCGGCGAGGTCCGCGGGTACCTGGGGCGGCTCTCGGGCCCACTGCTGGACCGGATCGACCTGCAGGTGGCGGTTCCGGCACTCGAGTTCGACGAGGTCGCCGGCGCCGCCGGGCGAGGCGAGCGACGCCGTCCGCGTGCGGGTGGGCGCCGCCCGGGCCCGTCAGGTGGCGCGGACCAGCGGATCCAACTCCTCCTGCGTCAACGCGTTCCTGCCTGTGGCCGAGCTCCGACGCGTGGTGCGGCCCGACCCCGACGGCGAGCGGCTGCTGCGCCACGCCGTCGATCGCCTGGGGCTGTCGGCGCGAGGCGTCGACCGGCTTTCGCGGGTCGCGCGGACTGTCGCGGATCTAGCTGATTCGGACAGAGTTAAATCCGAGCACCTGGCCGAGGCGCTGCACTTCCGACAAGGGCACGACGAGCCCTTGACGCTCCTCTGACGCCGTGCTAGCCTCGACCGTTTTTTGTGGTCGGAACGGGCGGACACCCCCCCGCGAGCGGCCTTGGTGCGGGGTAGTCGCCTAGAGCGTCCAGCAGGGATGCGACGGCTCGGAGGGTGGATGGCCAACGAGTTCTACACGCTGATCGTCGTTCCGCACGCCAAGGCCCGATTCCGAAAGTTCCAGGTTTCCGTCAAGCTCACCAAGTGGGTCCTGGCGGCGTGCGGCCTGATGGGACTCGTGCTGGTCGGGATCCTCGCCCACTACACCTGGATCGCGGTCGAGGTCGCCGAGGTGAGGCGACTCCGCGTCGAGAACCTCGCGCTGGCCGCCAAGGCCCGGGCGTACGAGGAGAATGCGGGACTCCTCCAGTCGAAGATCCTGCAGCTCCAGAGTGTCGTGACCAAGCTCGGCCTCATGGCCGGGGTCGAGGAGCGGGTGCCCGACGAGAACCTGGGGGGCGTCGGGGGCGTCTCACGCGCCGAGACGCTGCCACCGTCGGTCGACATCGCCTCCACCCTCAAGAGCCTGGACAGCACGGTCAGCGAGCTGTCGGACAAGTCGAAGCACCTCGAGTCCTACTTCCGGGACCAGAAGGAGCTCCTGGCTTCCACCCCCTCGATCTGGCCGCTGCGCGGCTATCTCTCGGCGGGCTTCGGCAACCGGATCGACCCGTTCACGAACCTCCGGGACTTCCACCCGGGCATCGACATCTCGGTGCCGCGCGGAACCAAGGTCGTGGCGCCCGCCGACGGCGTCGTCGTCTTCTGCGGGGTCCGCTCCGGCTACGGCAACGCGATGATGATCGACCACGGCTTCGGCGTGGTCACGCGCTACGGCCACCTGGACGCCTTCAACGTCAAGCCCGGCCAGCGCGTCAAGCGCGGCGACGTGATCGCGTTCTCGGGCAGCACGGGCCGCTCGACGGCGCCCCACCTGCACTACGAGGTGTGGGTCAACGACCAGACGCGGAACCCCGTCGAGTTCATCATCGACGAGTTCCGCTCGTTCGGTTAGGTCCCGGGGGGGACGCACCCGGGGGTGAGGGGGGCTGGAAAGGCCCCCCTAAAGCTGATCCTCGCCCGCCGTATTCCGTTGTGGCCGATTCGTTCGTCCCCGTTGTCGTCGATCCGGCCCCTTTGTCGTCGATCCGGCAGGTTCGTTCTCCGTCAGCCCTCGTTGCCCTGAAGTCCGTCCCGTGACATCCCCCAATCGCCTGCCGACCCTCAACCAAAAACTCAAGCACCTCCGTCTGGACGGAGTTCGGCTCGTAACGTGGCCGGCTGGAACAACCGAGGTGGGGTGGGGGCCAAACCATCGAATCTGACCAGGCCAGGACGACAAAGCTAACCGACGCTCAGGCCGGCTTGAGGGGGCTAATCGCCCCCCTTACCCCCCATGACGGGTGATATTCTTCTCGGATCACATGTTGAACACTCTCCTCACCCGTATCGTCGGCACGAGAAACGAGCGCGAGCTCAAGAAGATCCGGCCGGTCGTGGCACAGATCGGGGCCTTCGAGCCGCAGCTCCGGAAGCTGTCGGACGCCGACCTCGCGGGGATGACGGGGGTGTTCCGCCAGCGCCTCGCGGACGGCCAGAGCCTCGACGACCTGCTGCCCGAGGCGTTCGCCGTGGTGCGCGAGGCGCGGCCGGCGCGTGCTCAACATGCGCCACTTCGACGTGCAGCTGATCGGCGGGATGGTGCTGCACCGCGGGCATGATCGCCGAGATGAAGACGGGCGAGGGCAAGACCCTCGTCGCGACGCTCGCCTCGTACCTGAACGCGCTGCCGGCAAGGGCGTCCACGTCGTCACCGTCAACGACTACCTGGCCAAGCGCGACTCCGAGTGGATGGGCAGGCTCTACCGCTTCCTCGGGCCTCTCGGTCGGCGTGATCCAGCACAGCATGGACGACCGCGAGCGCCAGGTCGCCTACGGCGCCGACATCACCTACGGCACCAACAACGAGTTCGGCTTCGACTACCTGCGCGACAACATGAAGTTCGACCTCGGCATGTACGTGCAGCGCGGCCACAACTTCGCGGTCGTGGACGAGGTCGACTCGATCCTGATCGACGAGGCGCGAACACCGCTCATCATCAGCGGCCCGGCCGAGGAGTCGACCGACAAGTACTACCGGATCGACCAGATCGTCCCCAAGCTCAAGCCGGGCGCGCGCATCACCGGCGACAAGAAGGCCGAGGAGCGCGCCGAGCTCGAGAAGACGGGCGACTACATCGTCGACGAGAAGGCCAAGACCGTCACCCTCACCGAGATGGGCATGGCGCACGCCGAGCAGCTGCTGGACGTGAAGAACCTGTGGGACCCGTCCAACATGGACGTGCTGCACCACGTGAACCAGGGGCTGCGCGCGCACACGCTCTTCGCGCGCGACGTCGACTACGTCGTGAAGGACGGCCAGGTCATGATCGTCGACGAGTTCACCGGCCGGCTGATGCCGGGCCGGCGCTGGTCCGACGGGCTCCACCAGGCGGTCGAGGCCAAGGAGAAGGTCAAGATCGAGCGCGAGAACCAGACCCTCGCGACCATCACCTTCCAGAACTACTTCCGCATGTACGGCAAGCTCTCCGGCATGACCGGCACCGCCGAGACCGAGGCCGCCGAGTTCGACAAGATCTACAAGCTCGAAGTGCTGGTGATCCCCACCAACCGGCCCCTCATCCGCGTCGAGAACCCCGACGTCGTCTACCGCACCGAGCCCGAGAAGTTCGAGGCCGTCGTGAAGGAGATCCACGAGCTCCACGAGTCGGGCCGGCCGGTGCTGGTGGGCACGATCTCGATCGAGAAGTCCGAGCACCTCTCGGTGCTGCTCAAGAAGGCCGGCATCAAGCACGTGGTGCTGAACGCGAAGTACCACGAGCGCGAGGCGGAGATCGTGGCGCAGGCGGGCCGCTTCGGCGCCGTCACGATCGCGACCAACATGGCCGGCCGCGGCACCGACATCATCCTGGGCGGGGTGCCCGACCACCGCGTCGAAGGCGATCCTCGCCGAGGCCAGGCGAAGGTCGAGGCGACGGCCGACGACCCCGAGGCGGCAGCGCGCGGCGGCGGAGCAGGTCCTGGCCGAGACGGGCCGGCGAGTTCAAGCCGCGAGCTGCAGCAGCGCAAGCCCGAGGCCGAGGGCCGCAACAGCTGGCGCGCCGCTACGTCGGCCTGATGGCCTCGTTCGCCGCCGACCACCCGTCGGTGGACGCGGTGCGCGCGCTCGCGCCCGAGGGCGGCGCGCTCGCGCGCTACCTGGACGGCGCCCGCGACCTGCCGCGCGCGACCAAGGAGAAGATCTCCAAGGCCTTCTACCCCGAGATCGAGAACCCGTCGACTTCCTGGCCGTCCACCCGTGAAGGCGAGCTCGAGCAGGTCGTGCCCGAGCCCGGAGTTCACGCGGGTGGAGACGCTGCTCGACCAGAACGAGCGCGAGCGCGTGGTGGCGCTCGGCGGCCTGCACATCCTCGGCACCGAGCGCCACGAGGCGCGCCGCATCGACAACCAGCTGCGCGGCCGCGCCGGCCGCCAGGGCGACCCCGGCTCGTCGCGCTTCTACCTGTCGCTGCAGGACGACCTGATGCGGATCTTCGGCTCCGAGCGCATCAGCGGCCTGATGCTGCGGCTCGGCATGGAAGAGGGCGTTCCGATCGAGCACCGCATGGTGACGCGCTCGATCGAGCGCGCGCAGCAGCAGGTCGAGGCGCAGAACTTCGGCGTGCGCAAGCACCTGCTCGAGTACGACGACGTGATGAACAAGCAGCGCACGGCGGTCTACGACATGCGCCGCATGGTGCTCGAGGGCAAGGACACGCGCGAGCACCTGCTGCGCCTGGTGGACGAGGTCGCTCGAGTGGTACGTCGACAGCTACTGCCCGGAGAAGGACAGCCCCTCGAACTGGAGCCTGGAGAGCCTGCAGGGGGCGCTCAAGGAGACGTTCGGCATGGAGGCGAGCCTGGTCGACCTGCAGACGATCGCGCGCGACCAGATGGTGGAGAAGCTGGCGTCGGCGATCAAGCGGCGCTACGCGGAGCGCGAGGGCGCGATCGGCGCCGAGCGCATGCTGTTCCACCAGCGCATGCTGATGCTGCAGATCGTGGACACGCAGTGGAAGGACCACCTGTACTCGCTCGACCACCTGAAGGAGGGCATCGGGCTGCGCGGCTACGGCCAGCGCGACCCGCTCGTCGAGTACAAGAAGGAAAGCTTCCAGATGTTCCAGGACCTGATGGACAGGATCGACGAGGAGATCCTGCGCTGGAGCTTCCTCTCCCAGCCGATGGCGCCGTCCGAGCCGGCCGCCGGCGAGACGGACGAGGGGCCGCTCGTCCCCCGACCGCGTCGCCCGCAGCCGACGCACCCGGCGGCGGTCGCCGTTGGCGAGCCCGAGCTGGCGGCGGTCGGAGTCAAGACCGTGCCGCGCAACCTGTCCTACAACGACCCGAGCGCCGCGCAGTCCGCCTTCGCCCACAAGTCCCAGCCGCGCGAGGCCTCGGGCGGCACCGACGAGGTGCAGACGATCAAGCGCGAGGGGCCCAAGGTCGGCCGCAACGATCCCTGCCCCTGCGGCAGCGGCAGGAAGTACAAGAAGTGCCACGGGAGCTAGACGCGTGAACGACATCGGCAGGCTCGAGACCCGGCTCAGCGAGGCGCTGACGTTCGACGACGTGCTGCTCGTGCCGCAGCGCTCCGACGTGGTGCCGGCCCAGGTCGACGTCCAGACCCGCCTCACGCGCAAGATCGCGCTCCGCATCCCGATCGTCTCGGCAGCCATGGACACCGTCACCGAGGCGCACCTCGCGATCGCGCTCGCGCAGGAGGGCGGGATCGGCTTCATCCACAAGAACATGACGATCGCGGCGCAGGCGGCCGAGGTCGACAAGGTCAAGCGCTCCGAGTCGGGCATGATCGTCGACCCGGTCACCGTCCCACCCGATGCGCCCGTGGCCCAGGCGCTCGCGCTGATGTCCAGGTACCGGATCAGCGGCGTGCCGGTCACCGTGGGGACCAAGCTCGTCGGGATCCTGACCAACCGCGACCTGCGCTTCGAGACGCGGACCGAGCTCAAGGTTCGCGAGCTCATGACCAAGGACGACCTGATCACGGTCTCCGTCGGCACGACGCTCGAGGAAGCCAAGGAGATCCTGCACAAGCACAAGGTCGAGAAGCTGCTGGTGGTCGACCGCGAGTTCAACCTGAAGGGCCTGATCACGGTCAAGGACATCCAGAAGCAGATCAAGTACCCGAGCGCCTGCAAGGACTCGCTCGGCCGGCTGCGCGTCGGCGCGGCGGTGGGCGTGGCCGGGGACACGCTCGAGCGCGTGGCCGCGCTCGTCGAAGCCAAGGTGGACGTGATCGTGGTCGACACCGCCCACGGCCACAGCCAGGGCGTGCGCGGCACGGTCGAGAGGGTGAGGGCCGCCCACCCCGAGCTCGAGGTGATCGCCGGCAACGTCGGCACCTACGAGGGCGCCGCCGACCTGATCGCGGCCGGCGTGAGCGCCGTGAAGGTGGGCATGGGGCCGGGCTCGATCTGCACCACGCGCGTCGTCTCGGGCGCGGGCATGCCGCAGATCACCGCGATCGCCGAGGCGGCGCGGGCGGCCGCCCAGACCGACACCCCGATCATCGCGGACGGCGGCATCAAGTTCTCGGGCGACGTGAGCAAGGCGATCGCCGCCGGCGCCGCCTCGGTCATGATCGGCTCGCTCTTCGCAGGCACCGACGAGAGCCCCGGCGAGCTGATCCTGCGCCAGGGCCGCTCCTTCAAGGCGTACCGCGGCATGGGCTCGCTCGGCGCGATGAAGGAAGGCTCGCGCGACCGCTACTTCCAGGAGCCAGGCCGCGGCCGAGAAGCTCGTGCCCGAGGGCATCGAGGGGATGGTGCCGTACAAGGGACCGCTCGCCGCGATGGTGCAGCAGCTCGTGGGAGGGCTGCGCGCGGGGATGGGCTACTGCGGCGCGTCCAGCATCGCCGAGTTGCAGGCGCGCGCGCGCTTCGTGCAGATCTCGCCCGCCGGGCTCAAGGAGAGCCATGTCCACGACGTCATCATCACGAAGGAAGCGCCGAACTATCGGCTGGAGTAGGCCGGGCGCGCTCGCGACGCTTTCGGGACTGCTGCTCCTGGCGGCTTGCTCCGCCGGGCGCGAGACCTTCGTGACCTACTTCAACGGCGACCACGGCGTGTCGCTGCGGCATCCGGCGAGCTGGCGCACCGACCAGGCCGAGCAGGAAGGCGTCTGGTACCGCTACTTCCTGGCGCCGCCGTCGGGGGCGGCAGACCCGCTCGCCCGTCTCGGTGACGCTGCTCGCCGGACCGGCGAACGGCACGCTCGACGAGTACGCCCAGCGCTACCTCGCCGACCGCACGATCGCCGCGAGCCGCGCCGAGGAGCGCCAGGGCGTCGCGGGCCAGTCCTGGGTGTATGCGACCGCCGACGGCGCCACGCGCTATCGCCTGCTGCTGTTGCGCCTCGGCGACAAGGTAGTCGGGCTCTACGCGCAGGGAGACGCCGCCGGCTTCGAGAAGCAGGCCTCGGCGATCGACGAGATCTGGTCGAGCCTCACGCTCGAGCGCCCGGAGCGCTACCCGCGCAGCGACTTCAAGGAGCAGCGGGCTTCGCTCGGGATTCCCGAAAGCTGGCGCGAGACCCGCAAGTTCTCGGGCGGCGGCACGCTGGTCGTGCAGTACGTGAGCCCGGCGCTCGCGGCCGACAAGGGGCACGGCACCGTGCACGCCTCGCTCTCGCTCACCTTCGAGTCGGTCGGCGAGGAGGGCGGCCTCGAGCCCTACTACTGGGCCACGCGCAAGAAGCTGGGCGACAATTTCCAGGTGGTGAACCACTCGTCCTTCAAGGGCGGCTACGTCGACGTGATGAAGACCGAGACGCCGATGGCGGTCTCCTACATCAAGCGCTACTACTTCGCCGACGGCGCCCGTGCCTGCTCGCTGAGCTTCGAGGCCCGCGAGGACGTGTTCCCCCGCGCCTCGCGCTGGGCCGACTACATCGCCTCGACGCTGCGCTTCGGCGCGGCGGGAGCCCCCGCGGCCCCATGAGCACCGCGCTCGCCCGCTTCGGCAGCGGCCTCGCGCGCCTGCTCGGCGGCACGGACCGGCTCGAGGTCCGCGTCGGACCCCAAGGCCCCGCCGGCGACTTCGCCATCCCGTCGGACCACGACGGGACCTGGGAGACGACGACGGTCGCCGGCCGCTCCTGCCTGCGTCCGACGCAGTCCGCGTACTACCTGTACGCGTGCTGCCGGAGGGCTTCCGCAGACGCGCGCAGGGCCGGCTCTTCGTCGAGGTCGAGTACTTCGGCAGCCAACTACGGGGAGTTCCGGCTGCAGTACGCCTCGACAGACCGCGCTGCTACCGAGGAGGGGCTCTACAAGGCGGCCGCGCAGCGCTGGCAGCCGGACGCCGTGGGCCTGAAGCGCTTCCGGCGCGCCGTGTTCGAGCTGCCGGACTTCGAGGCGGCGCGCAGCCAGAACCTCGGGGCGTCGTTCCGCTTCGAGTTCCGCCGCGAGCTTCTGATCACGCGGGTCGCGGTGAGCCTCGCTCCCCCGCCCGACCTCGCGAGCCTTTCGGCCACGGCGCCCGTGCCCGAGCTTCGAAAGCTGCCGGGCCGCTTCTACCCGATCAACTACCTGTTCGTGGAGATCACGAACGCCTGCAACTTCAAGTGCACCTGGTGCCCGGACGAGATCATGGACCGCCGCCGCGGCTTCATGAAGAAGGAGCGCGTGTTCCGGCTGGTGGACGAGATCGCGCAGAAGCGCTCGTTCCTGGGGCCGCTCTTCCCCGTGAAGCTGCACCAGATGGGCGAGCCGATGCTGCATCCCGAGCTGCCCGAGATCGTGGCGTACGCGGAAGAGCGCGGCGTCCCGATCGAGCTGAACACGAACTGCGGCCTCATCACCGAGGAGCGCGTCGAGGCGCTCTACCGCGCCGGGCTCACCAACCTGATCCTCTCCTACCAGACGCCCGACCCGGAGAGCTTCAAGACGCGCAAGGCTCCGAAGCTCGTGTTCGACGAGTACCGCGACAAGGTGCGCCTGGCCCTCGAGCGCAAGGTCGCGCTCGGCGCGCGCACGAACATCGAGATCGACATCATGAACACGAAGTACGCGGACGGCTACCGCATCGTCAGCGAGGACGAGCAGGCCCTCAGCTTCCTCGCGGACTGGATCGCCTACTGCCGCGAGCTCGAGACGCGCTACGGCCTCGAGCCGCGCGCGCACGACATCGACAAGGTCCGCGCCGCGCACCTGCTCGACCGCGACGAGAACGGCAGCCGCTACGAGCTGCTCGAAGGCGTGCACCTCATCTGGAAGCGCTGCCACACCTGGGGCAACGTGATCGGGACGCACGATGACCCACAGCCACAGGCTGCGAGCGGAGGCGAATTCACTCCGCCGGAGCGAGCGGGGGGTCCGGGGGGTGTGGCGCAACACCCCCCGGAAAAGGTCGTCGACACCTATTGCCCGGCGCCGCACGACCAGTTCGTCGTGCTGTGGAACGGGGACGTGGTGAGCTGCTGCACGGACTACGAGGGCCGCACCAAGACCGCGAACGTCTTCGCGAGCTCGATCGAGGCGGTCTGGCGCGGCGAGACCCGCAAGAAGCGCCTCGAGGACATGGTCGACGGCCGCCTGCTCGACGTCTGCGCGCGCTGCATGGGGGTGAAGTGAGCGTGCACGATCGCCCTCGCGTCAGCAGTATGAAGCCGAGGACATCGTCTCCGTGGCCCACTGCCGTTGCGGGCCTGCTGCTCGGGCTGTTCGTGGCGACGCCGACGGGAGCACAGTCGGTGCCGGCGTTCTCGGGCCGCTACCGGCTCACCCTCACCGTGAGCCGCAGCTGTCCGGCCGGTACGCAGGTCGGTCCGCTCAGCGTCGTGATGAACGTGGCGGAGGCGCCGGTGAGCGCCGGCGCCGAGGTGTCCGGGATTCCCGCGTCGTCGACGCAGACTCCCGACAACGGCCGCTTCGTGCTGCTGCGGCAGGGGACGCGCCTGCACGGTCCGTCCGCCGCCTCGACGAGCGAACTCGGCCTCGACACCGAGGGCCAGTACCGGATCTGGATGCGGGTCATGACCGACGGCACCGCGGCCACGGCCTCGGGCGGTCGCGCGCGCGCGAGCGGCACGGCGTTCGGCGAGATCGAGCTGAGCCTCGCCTCGGATCCCACGGGCAACCCGATCGAAGGCGGCTACTGCCTGTTCGCGAGCGACCACCAGTGGTCGCTGGAGCCGGCATGAGGCGGCTCAGCGTGACGCCCACGCTCGCCGCCCTCCTCGCGCTGGCCGCGGCTGCCGCCCCCGCCGGAGCGCCGCTCAGGATCAAGGCGAGCCCGGCCGTGGAGCCCTGCGCGGCCGCGGCAGCCTCCGAGTACCAGCGCGCGACCGGGCGTGCTGCGGCGGTCGAGACCGCGGCCATCTTCAGCCCAGACTCCGTGGCCGGCGCCGACGTCGTGGTGGCCGCCGACTCCGAGCTCAACCGCGTGATCGAGTCGGGCATGACGCATCCCGACCAGGAGCTGGACGTCGCCAGCATCCCGTGGGTGCTGGCCGGCCCGATCGGCGGCGAGGCGCCGAGCCTCCAGTCGGTCGCCCATCCGTCCCGGCTCGTGGACGTGCTCGGGGGCACGGTGGCGCGCGAGACCTGGCGCCGGCTGGCGCTCCAGGGCGTGGCCCCCGCGCGCTCCGAGCGCGGCGACCGCTCGGGGCGCGAGCCGCGTGAGCCGATCCGCCTCCAGCCCGGCGAGGCCGTGGTCGTTCCGCTGAGCCTCGCCGGCTCGATGCCCGTCACGCGCCTCGACGTGCCACCGCTGCGGGCGAGGGCGCTCGGCGTGCGCGCGAGCGCTCGGCCGGACGCGGTCCGCGCGTTCCTCGACTTCCTGGCCGGAGAGCGCGGCGGCGCGGCGTTTCGGGCCTGCGGCCGCAGCGGGGCGCGGTGAGGCGCAGCCTCGGGCTGCGGCTCGCCCCCTTCCTGCTCGCGACCGCCTGCGGAACGGACCCGATGCCGATGCCGTCGCCGTCGCCCTCCGCGTCGCCCGTCGCCTGTACCGGGACGCCATCGGCGTACGCCAGGGCGGTCGTCGAGTCGTGGCTGCCCGCCTGCTCGCTCGCCCAGAACATCTACACCGACCCGCAGGCCGCGCTCGGCCCTCCCGACGCCGCCGGCAGCGGGCCGGTGAGCTACAGCGGCTTCATCAGCCTCGGCTTCGGGGGCCACGTGACGCTGGACCTCGGCGGCTGCATCGACGACCGCTCCGGCGCCGACCTCCGGGTCTTCCAGGCGGTCTCGAGCGAGCCGGTGAGCGTCTACGTCTCGACCGGACCCGACGGCCCGTTCACGCTCGTCGAGGCCTTCAAGGCCTGCGGCAACCCCTACCACGGCATCCAGGGCTATTGCGACTTCGACCTCGCTACGGCCGGCGTGACGCAGGCGCGCTACGTGCGCGTCGAGGACGGCGAGCTCTTCCCGTGCCCCGGCGGCACGAAGACCGAAGGCGCGGACCTCGACGCGGTCCAGGCGCTGGGGGTGACGACGTCGCGCGCAGGAGGCGAGGAGCGCTGAGGCTCTAGCGGCGGCGCGGAGGCGACGCCGGCCCGGCCTCGAGCTCGCCCAGGTCGCGCCACGCCGCCGCGTGGCTGGAGTCGGCGGAGAGCACGATCCGCAGCTGCAGGATCGCGCGCGCGGTCATGCCCGCCTTGCGGTAGTAGGTGGCGAGCGCGTAGCGCAGCTCGTTGTCGTGCGGGTCGACCTCGAGCAGGTCGAGCAGCAGGCGCTCGACCGGGGCCTGGAAGCCGCCGTCGCGCGCGAGCGTGAGCGCCAGCAGCCGCTTTGGCCCGCGCGCCGCGGGATGGCGCTCCAGGATCTCGCGCAGCAGCACGACCGCCCGGTCGCGCTGGCCGCGCTCGAGCAGCCGCCGCGCGAGCTGCTCCGCTTCCTCGGCCGTGCGTGGCGGCGTTTCCTCGTCCTCGGGCGGGGCCTCGGCCTCCTCGCGGGCGTCCGGGGCGGGCTCGCTCCGCCGCGCCGGCTCGGGCAGCGAGGGAGCGTCCTCGATCAGGCAGCCCGACAGCAGAGCGTGGACCGCGCGCACCATCTGGGGGCGCGGGTGCGGCAGGGCCAGGAGCTGCCCGAGCGGGGCGCCGCGCGCGCAGAGCGCCAGCGCCGCGCGCTCCGCGGGCGAAGCCTCGATCTGCTCGTAGTCGAAGGACGGCGGCGAGACGCGCCGCAGCCGGCGGCCGGGATCGCCGAGCGCGCGCTCCAGCCGCTCGGCGTCCGGGAACTGGCGCATGCCGAGCAGCAGCAGCCGGTTGGTGTCGACCTCCAGCGCCTGGTCGGCGGGCAGCGGCCGGTCCATCGGCTGCTGGCGGAGCGAGCCGCTCGTCCAGCGCAGGACCGACAGCACGATCCTCTCGACCTGGGCCGCGAGGGCGCCCTTGAGCTCGTCCGGGCGCAGCACGCGCGACTCGACCAGCACGTAGCCGAGCGGGTAGCCCGACGCCTCGACCTCGCGCATCGCGGCGCGGAACTGCGACTCGGAGATCCGGCCGGCGCGGAACAGGCAGGCGCCCAGCCGATCCTCCTCCACCGTCGAGGCGGCGAAGACGATCGCGCCGTCGAGGAAATAGATGCCCTTGGACACCTCGCCCTGGCTGAGCGCCAGCACGCCGGACCAGCCCAGGTTGCGCACGCGGCCGATCTCGTCGGCTGCGAGCACGCGCGACAGGTCGGCGACCTCCTGCCTCGTCTCCACGTCCCCTTCTCCCGCGATGAGACCGCTCGCCGGCCTCGGCTCGGCCCTCAGCTGCAGCCCGGCACGAGGTAGCCCAGGGCCTTCAGCCTCTCGCACGCTTCGAGGGTGAGCGTCTCGGTTCCCGGCCGGCCCTCGAGCAGCCGCCGGGTGCGGACGAGCTGCGCATCGATCCTCTCACGGAAAAGCTCCAGCTCGCGCCTTTGCTCGCGCAGCACGCTCGCGTTCGCGGGTCCCGCGTCGTGCGTCTCGCCGGGGTCGGAGAGCCGGTCGTAGAGCGCGTAGCGCGCCCCGCTCTCGACCGGCGTCGCCACCAGCTTGAAGCGCCGGTCCCAGGCGGCGAGCAGATTGCGGTCGTTCTGCCCGGGCAGCCTCTGGCGCGCGAGCGGCTCGCCGCGCGCGGCGCCCAGCAGGCTCACGCCCGCGAGGTCGGGCGGGTACGAGACCTTGAGCGCGTCGAGCAGCGTCGGCACGATGTCGAGCGTGCTCGCGAGCTCGCGCGAGCGCGCGCCGGCCTTGATCCCCGGCCCGGCCAGGATCAGCGGGATGCGCAGCGACGGGTCGAACAGGTTCTCGCCGTGGTCGAAGTAGTAGTCGTGCTCGCCCAGGCTCTCGCCGTGGTCGGAGGCGAGGAGCACGAGCGTGCGGTCGCGCACGCCCGAGCGCTCGAGCGCGTCGAGCACGGACCCCACCTCGGCGTCGGCGGCCGCGATCTCGCCGTCGTACTGCGCCACGTAGTAGCCGAGCGTGCGCGCGCCCCTGGCCCACTCGCGCGGCACTCCGCCGTGGAAGCCCGCGACCGGCTGCAGCACGGGCCCGCTGCGGGACGCCTCGTCGAGGAAGGCCGTGTCGAAAGGCGCCGGCGGCTCGTAGGGCGCGTGCGGGCTCACGTAGTGCAGCCAGAGCAGGAAGGCGCGCGCGGGATCGGCGGCGGCCAGGAACGCGGTCGCGTCCTGCGTGATCGCGCGCGCCTTGTCGGTCTCGGTCCGAAGCGCCTTTTCCTCCCAGGTCTCGCGATAGCGCTTGAAGCCCTTGGAGTAGCCGAGCGAGGCGGCGACGTTCGCGTTGTCGACCACGGCGGCGGTGTCGTAGCCGGCGTCCTGGAGGACACTCGCGAGCGTGGGGTTGAAGTCCACGAGCGTCGGGTGCGACTTGCCGTAGCCGCTCTGCGCCGCGAGCCGCCCGGTCAGGAGCGCCACGAAGCTGCCGCGTGTCTTCGGCCAGTAGGTGTAGGCCTGCTCGAAGAGCGCGCCGCGGCGGGCCAGCGCGTCGATCCGGGGGCTCGTCGCGCGCCGGTAGCCGTAGGCGCCCAGGTGGTCGGCCCGCAGGGTGTCGATCGTGATCAGCAGCACGTTCAGCCGGTTGCCGGCCGCGACGCTGCGTGCGGTGGCGCGCGGCTCGTCCGGCCGCGAGCCGGCTCCCGGGCAGCCGAGAGCGGCGAGCGCGGCCGCGGCGACGAGCGCGCGCCTCACGCCTCGCCCTCGATGCGGATCGCGCGCCGCTCCTCGCCGGCGTGCGCGAGGCGGACGCGCAGCGCGCGCGGCCACGGCGCCTCGCGCAGTCGCTCGGCCCACTCGACCGCCAGGACGCCCTCGGCTCCCGGCAGCTCCTCGAGCCCGAGCTCCCGCTCGTCGCCGTCCCCGCGCAGCCGGTAGAGGTCGGCGTGGTGCAGCGTCAGCCGCCCGGGATAAGCCGTCAGCAGCACGAAGGTCGGGCTCGACACAAAGGCGGGGTCGGCGCCGAGCCCGCGCGCGAGGCCGCGCACGAAGGTAGTCTTCCCCGCCCCGAGCTCGCCGCTCAGCAGCACCACCTCACCGCCGCGGAAATCGGCCGCGAGGCCGGAGGCAACTGCCTCCGTCTCGTCCTCGCTCCGGGTCACGAGCTCGCGGATGCCGCACCCCCCCGGTCCGCGCGGCCGGCCGCGGCCCGGACGTCCTCGATGGCCTCGGGAAGCGCCTCGACCACGTCGCCGGCCGTGAGGCCGTCCTCGCCACGGCGAAGCGCCGCGAGGTCGCCCGCGCGGCCGTGCACGTAGGGCGCCGCGGTCGCAGCGAGCAGCGCCCCGTGACGGGCCAGCAGCGAGCCCGCCACGCCGGCCAGCACGTCGCCCGTGCCGCCGGTCGCCATCCCGGGATTGCCGGTCGGCGAGACCGCCGCGCGCCCGTCCGGCTCGGCCACCAGCGTCCGCTCGCCCTTCAGCACCACGATCGCGCCCGTTTCGCGCGCGAGCTCAAGCGCCCGCGCCAGACCGATCGCGCTGCACCTCGGGCGTGCCGCGCCCGACGAGCCGCGCCATCTCCCCCGGGTGCGGCGTCAGGATCGTCGCGGCCGCGCGCCCCCGGACGAGCGCGCGTCCCTCGCCCCCGAGCGGCGCGAGCGCGTTCAGCCCGTCCGCGTCGACCACCACCGGCACCGGGCACTCGCGCACGAAGCGGCGTACGAGCTCGCGCGTCCCGTCGTCCTGTCCGAGGCCCGGCCCGAGCACGACGGCGTCGCGCTCGCGCGCGAGCGCCAGCAGGCGCGCGAGCCCGGCGGGATCCAGCCCGCCCGTGCCCGTCACCGCGAGCGGCTCGGTCATGAGCTCGGCGCGGGCGGCGGCTACGAGCGCGAGACAGGGCTCGGGCGTCGCCACCGTGACGAGCCCCGCGCCCGAGCGCAGCGCGCCGGAAGCCGCCAGCACCGCGGCGCCCGACTTGCCGAGCGAGCCGGCGACCACGAGCACGTGGCCGAAGTCGCCCTTGTGGGCGCCGCGCGGCCGGCGCGGGAAGGCCGCCGCGGCGTCCCTCGCCTCGATCAGGAAGAGCGTCGGTCCGACCGATGCCACGCTCGCCGGTGGGATGCCGATGTCGGCCACCACGAGCTCGCCGACCGCGTCGCAGGCGGGAGGCAGCACGTGGCCGCGCTTGGCGGCCGCGAAGGTCACGGTGCAGCTGGCGCCGGCCACCGGCCACTCGAGCGCTCCCGAGTCCGAAGGCAGGCCCGACGGCAGGTCCACGGCGACGATCGGGACGCCCGCCTCGCGCCGCGCGCGCATGCCCGCGATCGCGAGCGCCGCGAGCCCGCTCGGCGCGGAACGCAGCCCCGTGCCGAGCACCGCGTCGACGATCAGGTCGGCGACCTCGATGCGGGCGAGCGCCTTCGGCCAGGCGTCCTCGCCGCGGATCTCGACGACGCGGCCGCCGTCCCGCTCGCACGCTTCGAGGTGGTGGCGGGCGTCGCCCTGCACGTCGTCGCGCCGCCCGAGCAGGAGCGCTTCGGCCCGCAGCGACAGCCGCCGCGTCACGACGAAGCCGTCCCCGCCGTTCATCCCTCGCCCGCAGAGCACGACGATGCGGCTCGCGCCCGGATGACGCTCCTCCACGACGCGCGCGACCGCGCCGCCCGCGTTCTCCATGAGCGTCGTCCCCGGGATGCCGGCCTCGGAGATGGCGTGGCGGTCGGCCCGCCGCATCTCGTCGGCGGTGAGGACGGGAATCACCTCAGGAATCTAGCAGACGGACGCGTCAGCGGAGAAACAGCACGAGCCACACGAGCGTCGCGAACGCGAAGCGGTAGAGCGCGAACGGCACGTAGGTGCGCGTCCGCACGTAGCCGAGCAGCAGCCGGATGGCGAAAAGACCCGACACCGCCGCCGCCGCCATCCCCACCAGCACGGGAGTCGTGTCGGCCCCGCTCCGGACGAGCGCCGGCACCTTCACGAGCGCGGCGCCGGCGGTGATCGGCAGCGCGAGCAGGAAGCTGAAGCGCGCCGCGGCCTCGCGCCGGTGCCCGAGGAAGAGCGCCGCGCTGATGGTGGCGCCCGAGCGCGAGGTGCCCGGGACGATCGCGAGCGCCTGCGCGAACCCGATCAGCAACGCGTCGCGCAGGCTTACCGTCAGCCCGTCCGCGGCCGGCCCCGTCCCGGCGCGGCGGTCCGCCGCCCACAGCACGGCGCCCATCAGCGCCATCATCAGGGCCACGAGCCCGGGCGCGCGGAACACCGTCTCGGCCCACTTGTCCAGCAGCAGCCCGGCGAGCGCGCCGGGGACGGTGGCGAGCGCCAGGTAGAGCAGCATCCGCACGTCGGGGTCGGCGAGCGGGCGGCCCGACAGCAGCCCGCGCGCGCCGCCACGCGCGAGGCGCAGCCAGTCGCGCCAGAACGCGAGCGCCACGGCGACCAGCGTCCCGAGGTGGAGCGCCACGTCGAACGCGAGCCCGCTGTCGGCCCAGCCGACGAGCCACGGCACGACGATCAGGTGGCCGGAGCTGCTGATCGGCAGGAACTCGCCGAGCCCCTGCAGCACGCCGAGCACCAGCGCGTGGAGCGTGCTCACGACGCCACCCCGCGTTGACGCCTCGCGAGGACGGGTGCTAGCCTCGCCTCCTCGCGTCCCGATCGGCCTGGAGCTCCAGCCATATGAACTTCGCCTCCGTGAACGGAATTGTGGTACCCGCCGCGGAAGCGCGCGTGTCGGTGCTCGACAACGGCTTCGCGTTCGGCGACAGCGTATACGAGGTGATGCGGACCTACGGCGGCAGCCCCTTCGAGCCGGGACGCCACTTCCGCAGGCTGCGCGCCTCGGCGTGGCGGCTCGGCTTCGAGGTGCCGGGCTCCGACCTCGAGCTGCTCGGCCAGGTCGAGGCGCTGCTCGAGAAGGCCGGGGCGGGCGAGTCCTACGTGCGCATCGTGGTCTCGCGCGGCGTCGGCGACTGCAGCTACGACTTCGAGCCGGATCGAGCGCCCGACGCTCGTGATGATCCAGAAGCCGCTGCCCGCCTATCCCCGAGCGCACTACGAGCGAGGGCGTACGCGTGGCCGCGGTCGACGTCCGCCGCAACCACCCGCGCTCGCTCGACCCCGCGATCAAGTCGAGCAACCTGCTCAACAACATCCTGGCGGTGCGCGAGGCGCAGGCGCGCGGCGGCGACGAGCCGCTGCTCCTGAACCACGACGGCCTCCTCGCCGAGGGCGCGAGCACGAACGTGTTCATCGTGCTCGAGGGAGCGCTGCTCACGCCGCCGCTCTCGGCCGGCATCCTGGCCGGGATCACGCGCGAGGTGGTGCTCGAGCTCGCCGCCTCGCTCGGCACCGCCTGCCACCAGAAGCCGCTGCACCTCGACGCGCTGCTGGGCGCCGACGAAGCCTTCCTGACGAGCACGACGCGCGAGATCGTGCCCGTCCGGCAGGTCGACGACGACCTCGTCGGCGACGGCCGCCCGGGACCGTACACCTGCCAGCTGATGGACGCGTTCCACGCCTACGCGCCCGCGCACTGCGGCCGGGCGGCGCTCACTGCCGCCGCCATCCCGTCCGCCCGAACCAGCGGCTGACCTCGTCGCGCGGCACGCGCACGGCGTGGGCCGCCCGTGCGGGCAGAGCGTCCGGTGCTGCGTCGCGTAGAGGTCGCGCACGATCGCGGCCATCGGCTCGAGTCCGAGCGGCTGCCCCGCGCGCACCGCCGAGTGGCAGGCGAGCGTCGCGGCCAGCCGGTCGCGGGCGCCCGCTCACGGCCCATTCGGCCGCGTCGCGCTCCAGGAGGTCGCGCAGGATCGCCTCGAGCGCTGGGCCGGGGTCGCGCGTGCCCAGCACCGCCGGAACGGCGCGCAGCCGCGTGGCACCGCCGCCGAACGGCTCGACGTCGAAGCCCAGCTCGCGCAGGCCCTCGGCGTTCGCGTCCAGCACGGGCCGAAGCCGCGGCGGAGCTCCACGACCGCCGGCGTCAGCAGTCCCTGCGACTCGACCAGGCGGCGCCCGGCGCGCTCGAGCAGCCGCTCGAAGCGCACGCGCTCGTGCGCCGTGTGCTGGTCCACGAGCACGAGCTCGTCGCCGTCGCTCGCGACGATGTAGACGAGGCGGTGCTGGCCGAGCACCGACCGGCAGCGGCGCCTCGAGCCCGGTCGGCGCCGTCTCGGCTGCGATCGGAGCGCGCCGCCCGGCGCGTTCGCCCAGAGTCGGCAGCGCGCGTCGGCGCCGGATCCACCTGCAGCGGCTTCCGCCGCGCCCGGCGCCGCGCTCGGCCCGTCCCGGCCCGTGCTCCTCACGCTCACCGCGGGAGCCTGGCGCACGTCCCGCGGCCAGCCCCTCGCGCACGGCACGCGTGACGGCCGAAAAGACCGTGCGCGCGTCCGCGAAGCGGACCTCCGTCTTGGCCGGGTGCACGTTCACGTCGACGAGGTGCGCCGGCAGCTCGACGAACAGGAACGCCTCGAAGCCTCGCTCGCCCGTGCCGGCGGAGCGATAGGCCTCGAGCACGGCCTTCGACAGCGCCCGGTCGCGCACCGCGCGAGGTTCACGAACAGGCGCAGGCTCGGCCGCGGCGGCCGCGGGCGGTCGGGCCGCGACACGAAGCCCCGCACGGTCGCCCACTCCGAGCCGCCCTCGACGCTCGCCAGGTCCTCGAGCAGCCCGGCTCCGAACAGCTGGAAGAGGCGCGCCGCGAGGCCGTCGACCGGCGGCGTCTCGATCACGGTTCGCCCGCCGGAGCGGAGCGAGAAGCCCGTCTCGGGCCGCGCCAGCGCGAGAAGCGTGACGGCCTCCGCCACGTGGGACGCCTCGGTGGCCGCGGCGCGCAGGAACTTGCGCCGCGCGGGCAGCGTGCCGAAGAGGTCGCGCACCTCGACGGTCGTCCCGCGCGGGTGGCCGACGTCGCGCAGGTGGCGGCGGCGGCCGTGGGCGACCTCGATCTCCGTTCCGGCCGCCTCGCCGTCCGCGCGCGTCCGCAGCACCAGCTCCGCGACGGCCGCGATCGACGGCAGCGCCTCGCCGCGGAAGCCGTGCGTCGCGATCCGCTGCAGGTCCTCGAGCGCGCGCAGCTTGGAGGTGGCGTGGCGCTCGAGCGACAGCTCGGCGTCAGCACGGCCCATGCCGTGCCCGTCGTCGCGCACGCGCACGAGCGTCGTCCCGCCGTCCTCGATCTCGACGTGGACGCCCCGCGCCCCGGCGTCGAGCGCGTTCTCGCAGAGCTCCTTGACGACGGACGCCGGCCGCTCGACGACCTCGCCGGCCGCGATCTTGTTGACGAGGTCGTCCGGCAGCCGCTGGACGCGCG
Source organism: uncultured Acidobacteriota bacterium (assembly GCA_963740655.1). Lineage (GTDB taxonomy): Bacteria > Acidobacteriota > Vicinamibacteria > Fen-336 > Fen-336 > DATBSL01. The sequence goes on along the minus strand of CAVUFF010000001.1, from coordinate 72,693 downwards.
TCATGCCGGCACTCGTTCGGCGAGGCTCAAACGACCCGGACGACCTCGCCGTACGCAGCGAGCGCCGAGTCGTTCGTGAGCAGGACGAGCGGCTCGGCCAGGCTCTGAGCCACGAGCATCCGGTCGAACGGGTCCTTGTGGTGCGGCGGAAGGCTCGCCAGCCGCTCGGCATGAGCGCCCGACACCGGTAGCTCGGCAAAGCCCATCTCGGCGAAAGCCGGGCGCAGCGCCGCGACGTCCACCTTCAAGTCGGGCTTGTGCAGGGCCGCCTTGATCACGATCTCCCACAGGCTCGCCGCGCTCCACAGGACCTCGTTCGAGGGATCCTGGAGGAGCTCGCGGGCCTCCCGCGGCAAGCGACGACTGCTGGCAGTCGCCCACAGCAGCAGCTGGGTGTCCACGAGCAGGCGCATCAGTCGCCCTCGAAACCTCGCAGGACGCCGCGCGGCAGGGGTCGATTGAAGTCCTTCGGGATCCGGAAGCGGCCGTCGAGGACTCCCAGGCGCCGCTTGCCGCCCGCTGCACCGAGACGCGTGAGCCGCGCGACCGGCCGCCCGGCCCGTGCGATCACCACGTCCTGCCCCGACGCGGCCTCGTCGACGAGCTGGGAGAGTCGCGTCTTGGCCTCGTAGATGTTGACCTTCTTCACGGGGTCTAGTCTAGTTGGTCAAACTAGGGAGGTCAATCGCTGGCCTTCTGCTCGAGCGCCGCCTGAGCCGCCGCAAGCCGGGCGATCGGCACGCGGTAGGGCGAGCACGAGACGTAGTCGAGGCCGACCGCGTGGAAGAACCGGATCGACGCGGGGTCGCCGCCGTGCTCGCCGCAGACGCCGATCTTCAGGTTCTTCTTGACGCTGCGGCCCTTCTCGACGCCGGTCTTGACGAGCAGCCCGACGCCCGCGGCGTCGATCGTCACGAAGGGGTCCTTCTCGAGAAGCCCGTGCTCCTGGTAGTAGAGCAGGAACTTCGAGGCGTCGTCTCGCGACAGGCCGAAGCCCATCTGCGTGAGGTCGTTGGTGCCGAACGAGAAGAACTCGGCCTCCTTCGCGATCTCGTCCGCGGTCACGGCGCCGCGCGGCACCTCGATCATCGTGCCGATCAGGTACTCGACGCCCGAGCCGTCCTTTCCGAGCACCTCGTGGGCGGCCTCGAGCACGATCGCCTTCTGGCGCTTCAGCTCCTCGACGTGGCCGACGAGCGGGATCATCACCTCGGGCTTCACGGGGATGCCCTGCTTCGAGACCGCGAGCGCCGCCTCGAAGATCGCGCGCGCCTGCATCTTCGTGATCTCGGGGTAGGTGATGCCGAGCCGGCAGCCACGGTGCCCGAGCATCGGGTTGAACTCGTGCAGCTCCTCGACGGCCCGCAGCAGCTTCTCCTTCTGCTCGATCGTCCGCTTGTGCTTCGAGCCGCCCTTCGCCTTGAGCGATGGCCACCTCGACCATCAGCTCTTCGCGCTTCGGCAGGAACTCGTGCAGCGGCGGGTCGAGCGTGCGGATCGTGACCGGCGAGCCGTGCATCTCCTTGAAGAGACCGGTGAAGTCGGCGCTTCTGCATCGGCTTCAGCTTTGCAGCGCCGTCGTGTAGTCCTTGACGTAGCGGCCGTACTCCTTCTCGACCTTGGCGAGCTCCTTCTTGATCTCGGCCGCCTGGCTGCCCTTCGCCTCCTTGAGCCGCTCCTTGAGCCGCGCCTTGAGGTCGATCCCCCGCTGGCCGCGCGCGGCCGCCAGGATCATCTTCACGACGTGCGGCAGCCGCTCTTCGGCGAAGAACATGTGCTCTGTACGGCACAGGCCGATGCCGCGAGCCCCGAAGCCGAACGCCACCTTGGCGTCCTTCGGCACGTCGGCGTTGGCGCGGATCCCGAGCCGGCGCACCTCGTCGGCCCAGCCCAGGAGCTTCTCGAACTTCTGGTAGATGGGCGACTTCTCGGCCTTGAGCCGCCCCTCGACCACCTGGATCACTTCGGAGGCGCTGGTCGGCAGCGCCGTCAGCAGCACCTCGCCGGTCGAGCCGTCGATCGAGACCGGATCGCCTTCCTTGAGCGTCTTGCCGCCGACCTTGAGCGTCCGGGCCTTGGCGTTGATGTCCAAAGCGCCCGCAGCCCACGACCGAGGGCTTGCCCATCTGGCGGCCCACGACGGCCGCGTGCGACGTCATGCCGCCGGTCGCCGTCAGTACGCCCTGCGCGACCGACATGCCGTGGATGTCGTCGGGCACCGTCTCCATGCGTACCAGCAGCACGCGCTTGCCCTTCTGCGTCCAGGCCACCGCCTCGTCGGCGGTGAACACGATCGCCCCGGTCGCCGCTCCCGGCGAGGCCGGCAGGCCCTTGGCGGCGACCTCGACGCCCTTCCTCGCCTTCGGGTCGAAGATCGGGTGCAGCAGCTGGTCGAGCGCCTGCGGCTCGACCTTGAGCAGCGCCTCCTGCTTCGTGATCAGACCCTCTTCGCACATGTCCACCGCGATGTTGATCGCGGCGAGCCCCGTGCGCTTGCCGTTCCGGGTCTGGAGCATGTAGAGCGCGTTGTCCTGGATCGTGAACTCGAAGTCCTGCACGTCCTTGTAGTGGCGCTCGAGCCGGGTCGTGATCTCGCGCAGCTGGCGGTAGGCCTTCGGCATCACCTTCTCGAGATCGGTGATCGGGTGCGGCGTACGGATGCCCGCTACCACGTCCTCGCCCTGCGCGTTCTGCAGGAACTCGCCGTAGAACTCCTTCGCCCCCGTCGAGGGGTTGCGGGTGAAGCCGACGCCCGTCGCCGAGGTGTCGCCCATGTTGCCGAACACCATCGCCTGTACGTTGACCGCGGTGCCGAGGTCGTGCGGGATGTCGTTCAGCTTGCGGTAGGTGATGGCGCGCGGGTTCATCCACGACTTGAAGACGGCGTCGCGCGCGCCCACCAGCTGCTCGCGCGGGCCCTGCGGGAAGGGCGCCTTCGTCTCGCGCAGCACGACCGCCTTGTAGCGCGCGATCACCTCGTCGAGCGCCTTCTCGTCGAGCTCGACGTCCGTCTTCGCCTTGTACTTCTTCTTGGCGGCGGCGAGCTCGTGCTCGAACTTGTCCTTGTCGATGTCGAGCACGACGTTGCCGTACATCTGGATGAAGCGGCGGTAGCTGTCCTTCGCAAAGCGGCGGATTGCCCGTCTTCGCCTTCAGGCCCTCCACCGAGCGGTCGTTCATGCCGAGGTTCAGGATCGTGTCCATCATCCCGGGCATCGAGAACTTCGAGCCGCTGCGGACCGACACCAGCAGCGGATCTGCGGGATCGCCCAGCTTCTTGCCCTGGAGCGCCTCGAGCTTGGTCGAGCGCCTGCGTCCATCTGCTGGTCGACCTCGGCGGGCAGCTTGCCGCCGCTCGCGTAGTAGGCGTTGCAGGCCTGGGTGGAGATCGTGAAGCCGGGCGGCACCGGCACGCCGGCGTTCGTCATCTCGGCGAGGCCCGCGCCCTTGCCGCCGAGCGTGTCCTTCATGTCCTTGTTGCCGTCGGCCTTGCCGCCGCCGAAGAAGTAGACGTACTGGGTCACGATGTTCCTCCGAGCCTGGAAATGTCCGCGATGCGGTAGAAGTGCGAGAGGGTTTTCTGCAGAAGTGCCATGCGGTTCGCGCGCACGCGCGGATCCTCGGCCATCACGAGAACGTCCTCGAAGAAGCGGGCGATCGGCGCGCGCAGCTCCGCCAGGGCGCGCAGGCGATCCTCGTAGGCCCCGCCGTCCTGGCCGAGACGCGCGATCGCCTCGAAGAGCCCGCGCTCGGCGTCGGCCTCGAACAGCTTCGGGTCCACCGCCGCGCCGGGCGCCGCATGCGCGACGATGTTCTTGGCGCGCTTGAAGGCCTCGGCCAGCGCCGCGAAGTCGTCGGGCCGCTCGCGGCGGGCGTGTTGCAGCGCCTCGGCACGGCGCTGCGCGTCGGTTGGATCGGCGAGCGCGCCCGGCGCCTCGACCACGGCGGCGACCTCGTCGGCCGCATAGCCGCGCGCCGTGAGCACGTACGCGAGGCGATCGAGCAGGAAGGCCGAGACGTTCTTCGCGACGGCCTCGGGCGGCTGCTTGAGCCCGCTGTAGCCCCCGGACGCATCCGCCACCAGCGCCTCGAGGTCCGGGGCCTTCTCCCCCGCCTTCGGACGCCAGAAGTCGAGCACCGCGCGCACGGCGCCCTGCCCGGCGCGGCGCAGGCCGTAGGGGTCGCGGCTCCCGGTCGGGCTTTCGCCCAGGCCGAAGTAGCCACAGAGCGTGTCGAGCTTGTCGGCGAGTGCCACCGCCGCGAAGACGCGCGCCGCGGCTTCCTTTCCGACGAAGGCCCCGGCCGGCTCCGCGTCCGGCTCGACCGCGATCGGATGGTAGTGGTAGCGCACAGCCGTCGCCACGTCGCGCGGCGCGCCGTTGGCCTCGAGGTAGATACCGCCCATCACGCCCTGCAGCTCCGGGAACTCGCGGACCATGAGCGTGACGAGGTCGGCCTTCGCGAGCCGCGCGGCGTCCTTCGCCTGGGTAAGCGTCTCCCCTGCCAGCAACGCGCGGCGTCCCATCGCCTCGACGAGCGCGACCATGCGCGTCGGACTTGTCCTCGTACGTCCCGAGGCCCTGGTGGAACGTGACGCCGGCGAGGTCGGCGACGCGTTCCTCGAGCGGGCGCTTCTTGTCTTCGGCCAGGAAGAACGACGCGTCGCGCAGCCGCGCCACCACCACCCGTTCCATGCCGCGGACGATCTGCGCCCCGGCTGCGCCGTCGCCGTTCGTCACGGCGGCGAAGCGATCGATCCGTCCGCCCGCGTTGAGCGCGATGTACTTCTGGTGGTGCACCAGCACCGTCTCGAGCACCTCGGACGGCAGGCCGCGGAACTCCTCAGGGACCTCCCCCACCAGCACCGTCGGGTACTCGACGAGGTCGCGCCACTCGAGGCGCAGGCCATGGTCGTCGAAGGTCCGGCCCACGGCGGCCGCCATCAGCCCCTCGTCGATGCGGGCGGTGCGGGCCTCGGGCTCGACCAGGACGAAACGCTCGCGCAGCGTCTCGCGCAGCTCGGCGTAGATGGCCACGGCCGTGCGCTCATGGCCTCGGCCCTTCGGCAGGAAGCGGTGGCCGCGCGTGGCAGTGCCGCTCTCCACGATCATGCGGCCCTTGGCCCCCGCTTCGAGGGCATGGATCGCGAACGGCACCACCCTCCTGTCGAAGGTCACGACCAGCCAGCGGATCGGCCGCCCGAACGGGAACGCCCCGCGGCCGTCCTCGAGCCAGGCATCCCAGCTCATGCGCTTCGGGAACGCGAGCGCTCTCAGCAGGCCGGCCAGCAGGCCCGCCACGAGCTCGCTCGTGGCGCGGCCCGCGACCTTCTTGACGAAGAGCAGGTTGAGCTCGCCGGGCTTCGATGCGTCCTTCGGCTTCTGGACGAGCGCTTCGACGGCGACGCCATTCTTCTTCGCGAAGCCCTGCGCCGCCGCGGTCCAGGCGCCCGAGGCGTCTTTCGCGACCTTCAGCGCCGGGCCCCAGACCGGCTCCTCGCGATCGGACTGGCGCGCGGGCAGCTCGGCGCGCAGCACCAGCCGCCGCGGCGTCCAGGCCACGGCCGCGTCCTTCGCCTCCAGGAACTCGCGTGCGGCTGCGTCCACGAACCGCGCGCGCAGCTGCTCCGCGAGGCCGGGCAGCCAAGGCGCCGGCATCTCCTCGAAGCCGATCTCGACCAGGAGCTCAGGCACGCTCGGCCTCGGCAGCCGCGGCCGGCACCGCCGTGACGGCGTCGACGTAGGCCTTCGCCACCGCGCACGCGAGCTTGCGGATCCGCAGGATCATCCCGGCGCGCTCGCTCACGGAGATCGCCCCGCGCGCGTCGAGCACGTTGAACGCGTGCGAGCTCTTGAGCGTCCAGTCGTAGGCCGGCAGGTAGGCTCGGCCACCCTCGATCCCCAGCAGGCGCGTGCCCTCGGCGAGAGCGCTCTCGAAGAGGCGCCGGTGGAGCTCCACGTCGGCGAGCTCGAACGAGTAGCGCGACAGCTGGAACTCCTCCTCGTGCCGCACGTCGCCGTAGCTCGTGCCCGCGCACCAGGCGAGGTCGTAGACGTCGTCCTTCTGCTGCAGGTACATCGCGATCCGCTCGAGGCCGTAGGTGATCTCGCCCGAGATCGGCGCGAGGTCGATGCCGCCCGCCTGCTGGAAGTAGGTGAACTGCGTGATCTCCTGCCCGTCGAGCAGCACCTGCCAGCCGATGCCCCAGGCCCCGAGCGTCGGCGACTCCCAGTTGTCCTCCTCGAAGCGCACGTCGTGCTGCGAGGGGTCGATGCCGATCGCCGTGAGCGACGCGAGGTAGAGGTCCTGGATGTCGTCCGGCGGCGGCTTCAGGATCACCTGGAACTGCTCGTGCTTGTAGAGGCGGTTCGGGTTCTCGCCGTAGCGTCCGTCGCCGGGCCGCCGCGACGGCTGGACGTATCCCACCCGCCAGGGCTTCGGCCCCAGCACACGGAAGAACGTCTCCGGGTGCATCGTGCCCGCTCCCACCTCGGCGTCCCACGGCTGGTGGATCAGGCAGCCGCGCTCGGACCAGAAGCGCTCGAGCAGGAAGACGAGCTCCTGGAGCGTCACGGAGCGCCTCCCCGCCCCACCTCGCGGATCACGCGCGGCGCGCGCAGGTCCCGTTCGAGATGGGCGGAGACGAGATCGCGGTGGAACGCCTCGAGCGGCTGCACGCAAGGGCCGCCGTCGCCCGCGAGCGCGTCGGGCGGCTTCGAGAAGACGAGCCCGAGCAGCGTGCGCGCCTCGACCGAGAGGTCGGGACCCGAGCCCGGCCCGCACTCGGCGCACACGAAGCCCTGCGCGGCGCGGTGGTAGTGGAGAGCGCCGGCCGCGAGCCATTTGGAGCAGCTCGCGCAGCGGTCGAGGGGCGGGTAGAGGCCGTGCAGCTTGAGCAGCCACGCTTCGAGGTAACGCCCGAGCAGCGCCGGGTTCGCACCGGCCTCGGTCGCGCGCACCACGGCGAGCGCGAGGCGATAGACCTTGTCCTCCGCCTCGCCCTCCGGGCTGAAGGCGTCGACGAGCTCCGCGCAGCTCGAGAGGAAGAGCGCGGCTTCGAGGCTGCGCTCGCTGGCGCGGAACGCCGAGTGCAGGAGCTCCGCCTCCCCGAGCCGCAGCAGCTCGGCGCCCTGGCGGCCGTAGAGCGACACGCGCACCTCGGACAGCGGCTCGAGCGCGGAGCGGTAGCGCGGGCGGCCGCCGCGTGCCCCGCGCGCGACGGCGCGCAGCTTGCCACGCTCGCGCGTGAGCAGCACGACGATCCGGCTCGTCTCGCCCAGCTTGTGGCCCCGGAGCACCAGGGCCTCGGTGGAGAAGAGGGCCATGGGAAGGATGCGGTCGAATGGCAAAACCGGGCTAAAGTAACACACCGCTCCCGGCATTTCTTGATGCAGCGGGAGCACGCGTGCTACCTTTTTTCGATATGCCCGTGGACTGGAAGCGATTCATCGTGATACTGGCTGGCGGCACCTTGCTCGGCTTCGCGTGGAACGCGCTCTCCGGCCGCGGCATCGTGCTCGGTCAGAGCGTGCTGACGCAGGCCGGCGACGACCTGGTGAAGGCGCCCGACGCCAAGGCGCTGCTCGACAAGGGAGCGCTCTTCCTCGACGCGCGACCGCGCGACTTCTGGCGCCTCTCCCGCATCCCGGGCTCGCTTCCCCTGCCCGAGGAGGAGTTCGACAAAGCCTTCGGCGAGGTCGAGGGCCGCCTGCGCCGCGCGAGGCCGATCGTCGTCTACTGCAGCGGCTACGGCTGCGACGCGAGCCACGTCGTGGCCCGCAAGCTGCGCGAGAAGGGCATAGCCGCGCTCGTCCTCGACGAGGGGCTGCCGGCGTGGGAAGACGCGCGGCTGCCGCTCGACACGGAGAAGAAGCAGTGACGGCGCTCGTCGCGAGCCCGCGCGTCCAGCTCGTGCTGCGGCTGCTGCTCGGGGCGTTCTTCGTCTACGCCAGCCTCGACAAGATCGCGAGCCCGGCGGGCTTCGCGAAGATCGTCTACCAGTGGCAGGTGGCGGGGCCCGTGCCCGCGAACCTGGTCGCGGTCACGCTGCCCTGGGTCGAGCTCGTGGCCGGCCTGCTGCTCGTCGCGGGCGTCTGGCGGCGCGAGGCGGCGCTCGTCGTCGCGCTGCTGCTCCTGGTCTTCCTGGGCGCCGCGACGTCGGTGCTCGCGCGCGGGATCGACGTCGTGAACTGCGGCTGCGTCTCGGTCGCGAAGGAATCCGCCGACTCGGCCTGGCCGCCGGCCTGGACGAAGGGGGTCGGCTGGTTCCTGATCGTCCGCAACCTGTTGATGCTCGCCGCGGCCCTCGCCATCGCCTTCGTGCGGCCGCAGGCGACCGTGGCCGTTCCGTCGCCGAGCGCCGAGCGGGCTGGGGCGGGAGCCTGATGCAACGGGCTGCGAAGCGAGCCGGATCGAATCCGGCGAGCGGAGCGGGGGGGCAGGCGGGCGCGGCGCAGCGCCCCCCTGAATAGGAATGTCCGACGCCACGACCCGCGGAGTCCGGGTGCAGGTGCGGAGCAGCTACCTGCCCGAGCGCAGCTCGCCGCGCGACTCGCACTACTTCTTCGCCTACCGGATCCGCATCTCGAACATCGGCGAGGAGACCGTGCAGCTCGTGAGCCGGCACTGGGTGATCACCGACGGCGACGGCCACGTCGAGGAGGTGCAGGGCCCGGGCGTCGTCGGCGAGCAGCCCGTGCTCGAGCCGGGGGAGAGCTTCGAGTACTCGAGCTTCTGCCCGCTGCCGACGAAGATCGGCTCGATGCAGGGCACCTATCAGATGGTCACCTCGGGCGGCAGCGCTTTCGACGCCCAGATCGCGCCGTTCTCGCTGGCGGTGCCGACGGCGCTCAATTGAGCGCGCGCGTGCCGCACGGACCCGACCCGCTTGGAACGCCGCCGCGACCCGGCCTAGACTCGCACATGCGCTCGCGACGGCTCCGGCTCCGCTCCTGCGTCCTATCGGGCCTCGTCCTCGGCGCGCTCGCGGGTCCGCCGGGGCTGCGCGCGCAGCAGCCGGACCAGGCCGCCCAGCAGCCGGCCCAGGCGCCGCAGCCCAAGCCGCAGGCGGAGCCGGACGCGCAGCCGATCCAGACGCTCCCGCCCGCGAGCGTCGAGGTCGTGCGCATCGACGTGGTCGCGACCGAGAAGCGCCGCGCGCGGGCGGGGCTGACGCGCGACGACTTCGTCGTGCTCGAGGACGGCAAGCCCCAGCCGATCGTCCAGTTCCAGGCGTTCACGCGCCCCACGCCGCCTCCCAAGGGCTCCCCCGCCCCCGCCGAGACGCAGGAGCCCGCGGGGAACGACGCGACCGAAGGCCTCCTGCCCGGGCGCTACGTCGTGCTGGCGATCGACGACGTCCACATGTCTTTCGAGAGCCTGGTGCGCACCAAGAAGGCGCTCGGCCGCTTCATCGACCAGGACCTGCTGACCGAGGATCAGCTGGCGCTCGTCACCACGAGCGGCGCCGGGGCGATCTCGCAGGAGTTCAGCGCCGACCGCGCCGCGCTGCGCCAGACGCTGTCGCGTCTGTCCGTGCAGGACCGCCGCGCCGCGTGGACGGGCGTGCCGTACCTGAGCGACTACCAGGCCGAGCTCATCGAGGCCGGCGACCCGACGGCGCTCGACGCCGCCGTGCAGGAGATCCTGGCCTCGGGCATCGAGCAGGACGCCGGCGCGGCCGAGTCGATCGCGCGCAACAAGGCGCGCGCGATCACCGAGGAGGGCGTCTACAACTCGCGCCTGGTGCTCGAGTCGCTCGAGGGCCTGTGCCGCGGGCTGTCGGGGCTCTCGGGCCGCAAGGCGATCTTCTTCTTCTCGGACGGATTCCTGACCGGGATGACGACCAACCGCGCCTCGACGGGCTTCGACGTGCGCCGCATCGCGGACGCCGCGACGCGTGCGGCAGTCGTCATCTACGCGCTCGACACCCGCGGCCTGATCGCGAGCCCGCCGGTCGCGAGCGCCTCGAGCCTCACGCGCATCCTTCCCGCGACGTCCGGCAACGTGGAGGCGATGCGGCATCGCGGCGAGGAAGCGACGCGGGACGCCATGAACGCGCTGGCGGCGGACACCGGCGGCTTCATGATCGAGAACTCGAACGACCTGCGCAGCGGCCTGCACGAGGTGTTGAAGGACACCGAGACCTACTACGTGCTGGCGTACGAGCCCACCAATGCGAAGCGCGACGGCAGCTTCCGCAAGATCGAGGTGCGCGTGCCGAACGTGCACGGCGTCAAGCTGCGCACGCGCTCGGGCTACTTCGCTCCCGACGACCGCCGCCGTCAGCTCGCGGCCGCCGCCACGGCGGCCGACGAGGCGCGCCGCGCCGAGCAGCGCCGCGCGGAGATGACCTCGGCGCTCCACTCGCTCGCGCCGCTCGAGGGCATCCCGGTGCGCGTCTCGGCCGATTTCGTCGGGCTCGCGGACGGCAGCACCCAGCTCGTGGTGAGCGGCAACATCGACGTCAGCACGCTGCCGTTCGTGCGGCTGCCCGACCGGCGCAAGGCGACGCTCGAGAGCGTGGCCGTGGCCTTCGACGAGGAGGGCGCGAGCGCCGCGACGCTCGCGACCGAGCGCACGACGATGGACCTGCGCGACGCCGACTACGAGCGCGTCGCGCAGGACGGCGTCGCGTACCAGAAGGCCGCCGCGCTGAAGCCGGGGCGCTACCAGGTCCGCCTCGCGGTCCGCGAGGAGGGCACGGGCCTGCTCGGCAGCGCCTGGCAGTGGGTCGAGATCCCCGACATCGCACCCGGCCATCTCACGCTCAGCAGCCTGTTCCTGCTGCACGAGGCCGGCGCAGCGCAGCCGACGGCCGAGGCGGCCAGGACCGAAGGCGACGCGCCGGACCTGAAGAACGCTCAGGCACTGCGCCGCTACCGCAAGGGAGAGAGCCTCTACGCGCAGATCTACGCCTACAACCCGAAGCTCGACGCCGGAGGCGCCACGCGGCTCTTCGCGCAGGCCGAGATCCTGAGGCAGGGCGTGACGCTCGGCAAGGCCGCGCCCGAGGCGATGGAGTGGGGCGGCCCCAATGGCCCACCCGTCCCCCACACGAGCCGCATCAAGCTCGGCCGCTTCGAGCCGGGCGACTACGAGCTCCGGATGACGGTGAGCGACGAGAACGCCAACGCCCTCGCGACGCGCCGCGTCGCGTTCACGGTCGTCCAGTAGCCCCGCGCCGCTACGCGCCGAGCCAGTCCGCCACGTACAGGATCTCGACCTCGCCCGTCTGGCGCACGCTGCCGCCGTCGGGCCACTCGATCTGCAGCGTGCCGCCGTCGCAGACCGCCTTCACCCGGCGGCCGCAGCGACCCGTGACGATCGCGGCGACGGCCGCGCTCGCCGACCCGGTGCCCGACGCCATCGTGTAGCCGACCCCGCGCTCCCAGAAGCGGACGCGGATCTCGTCCCGGCTCCTGACCGTCACGAACTCGACGTTCGTGCGCTTCGGGAAGAACGGGTGGCGCTCGAGGAGCGGCCCGAGCTCGTAGAGCAGGTGGTCGTCCACCTCCTCCTCCAGGAACAGGGCGCAGTGAGGATTGCCCATCGACGTGGCGGTGACGGCCACTTGTCGGCTGCCGGCCTGGAGCGGATGGTCGACGACCCGCTCCGCCGCCGGCTCGAGCGCGACGGGAACGTCGCGGCTGCCGAGCGCCGGCTTTCCGAGATCGGTATCGACGACGTAGCGGTTGCCGGCGACCTTCGTGACCTCGACCGCCTTGGCGCCGACGACCGTGCTCACCACGTGCCGCGCCTCGGCCCAGCCCTCGCGCACCGCGAGCGCGGCGAGGCAGCGGACACCGTTGCCCGAGATCTCGCCCGGCAGGCCGTCGGCGTTGATCAGCCGGAACGACACGCCGTCGCTCGTCGGCGCGTGGAGCACCACCCCGTCGCCGCCGATGCCGCGGTGGCGGTCGCAGAGCCGCACCGCCCACTCCGAGGCCGGCGCCGCGCCGTCGGCCGGGGCCGCGGCCGCCGCCACCAGGATGAAGTCGTTCCCGAGCCCGTGCGCCTTGGCGAACCTCATTTGCGCCGCTTCGACTGGGCGAGCGGCTCGGGCGCCGGGAAGGTGGCGACCGTCAGCACGTCCTGCCCGGCGAAGCCGGCGATCTCCCAGCGCTCGCCCGCGTCGCGCGTCCGGAACAGGCCCCGCTCGGTCGCGAGGAAGGCTTCGAGCCCCGCGCCCGGCGCGAGCGGAAACAGGAGCCGCGACGGCCGCCCCGGGCTGTCGGAGAGCCGCGACCAGGTCGCCCCCGCGTCCTGGCTGCGGAAGAAGCCCGAGGCGCCCGCCGCGTAGAGGAACGGCCCGAGCCACACGAGGTCGCCCACCGTCTCGCCCACCAGGCCGGAAGCCTGCCAGCTCTTGCCGCCGTCCGAGGAGCGGTAGACGCCGCCCGAGGCCGGCGCAGCGAAGAGCACCGGGTCGGCGGCGAAGAAGGTCGAGAGCACTATTGCGTGCACGGGCCCCTCCGGCAGTCCCGCGCCGGGCCCGGTGAAGCTGCGACCCTCGTCCGTGCTCACGAGCACGCCGCGGTCGCACGCGACGACGAGCGCGGGCCCCGGCCACTCGACGCGATGGACCGCCGTTCCCGCGAGTGCCGTCGGCTCGAAGCTCTTGCCGGCGTCGCGCGAGCGCAGCAGCCCGGCGGCCGTGCCCGCGAAGACCGTCGGGTCGGACTGGGGCCAGCGCGCGGGAAGCAGCACGCGGACGCCGCCCGTGTCGCCGCGCTTCGTCCAGGTGTCGCCGAAGTCGTCGGAGACGTAGACGCCCTCGCCGCCGACCCAGATCTCGGTCGTGAGCAGCACGAGCGCGCGCGCGGCGCCCATGCCGTCGAGGTGGACGCCCGAGGGGCGTCCCTCGACCAGTTTCCAGGTCCGCGCCCAGTCGGTCGAGCGATGGAGCCCCGCGCCGGTGCCGGCGAACAGCATGAGGCTCGTCACCACCGGGCCGCTCGGAGCCTGCTGCGGAGCGGCCGGCGCCGCCAGCAGCAGCGCGGCGAGCCCGAGCACCACGAGCGCGCGTCCCGACGACCGCCCGCCCCGGCCGCTCATTTCTGGAAGTACGGGCGCAGCCGCAGGCACGACTGCTCCGGGTCCTCGGGAATCACGCGCGTGCCCGAGATCGAGGTCATGAAGTTGGTGTCGCCGCTCCAGCGCGGCACCACGTGCAGGTGGATGTGGTCGGCGATCCCCGCGCCTGCCGCGCGTCCGAGGTTCATCCCCACGTTGAGACCGTCGGGCCGGTACACCTCGCGGTACACCTCCTCGAGCCGGCGCGCCAGGCTCATCATCTCACCGAGCTCCTCGGCGGTCGCCTCGCGCAGCGTCGCGATGTGGCGCTTCGGCGTCACCATCACGTGGCCCCCGGTGTAGGGGTACAGGTTCATCACCACGAAGCAGTGCTCGCCCGCGTGGACCACGAGCCGGTCCGCCCCTTCCGCGCCGTCGCGCGCCCGGCAGAGCGCACAGCCCGAGACCGCGTCCTGGCTCGTCACGTAGCTCAGCCTCCACGGCGTGAACAGGCGCTCCACGCTAGCGCCGCTCCATGCTACGCCCGCTCCTCGAAGCTCGCGTCGTACACCGGCAGGCTGGCGCTCACGCCCTTGAAGCGTGCGTCGCCCGCATAGCGGATCAGGATCCGGCGCCCGATCGCCTCGTCCTCGTACTCCATGACGCCACCCTCGTTGTGCGTGAGCGCCAGGTGCGCCTCGAGCTGGTTCACGGCGTCGCGGCTGAGTGCTATGCCTTCGTTGAACAGCGTGCCGTCCGGATCGACGCTCACCCCCGGCTCCGCCTTCGAGCGCTTCGGCTTCGCGACGGGCACGCCGTCCTCCTCGATCCCGCGCTTGGCCGCCGAGGACAGCCGCCCGGCCAGGTTCACGTTGCGCCCGATCACGGTCGAGTGCAGCTCGCCGTGGCAGGCGACGAAGCGCGCCAGGTACACGCGGCCGTGGTGGATCGCGACGCCCATCTTGAAGAAGGTCCGGCCCGCCTCGCGCTTGCGGCGCAGCGACTCCTGGCACAGCACCGCGGTCCGCAGCGCGTGCAGCGGGTCGAGCGGGTCAGCGCGCTTGGTGCCCCAGGTCACCATCATGCCGTCGCCGAGGTACTTGTCGACGGTGCCCCCGAAGCGCTCGACGATCGGCACGAAGTCGTCGAACACTCCGTAGAGCTCGCGCGTCAGGTCGCCCTCCGAGATCTGGCCCTCCGCGGTGCGCGTGAAGCCGCGCAGGTCCAGGAACAGCACGGTCGCGGCGACGGCGTTGTTGAGCACCTGCGCCGACTCGCCGAACTCGTACACGCGCAGGCCCTGGCGCGTCTTCTCCTCGAGCTCGAGCGAGCGCTCGGCGCCGAGCGCCTCGATGCGGTCGCGCACCTGCGAGACGAGCTCGAAGCGGCGCAGCCCCGCCGACAGGTCGAGGAAGGCGTCGAGCACCTCGGCGCCCCGACGGCGCTCGGCCTCGGCTTTGATCGCGGGCGCCGCGACGAGCCGCGCGCCCGTCGTCCAGTCCCCCATCAGGTAGGTCTGCACTCGCGGGCTCAGCACGATCCGCACCAGCGTCTGCGGCCTCAAGTAGTGCTCGCGCGGCACGAGCGGCAGGTGCCGCGAGACGCGCGCCAGCAGGCCACGGTCGCCTTCGCGCAGCCGCCGCTCGGCTTCGCGCACCAGCACCTGCTGGATCTCGTAGAAGGCCTCGGGCGCGATGCGGTAGCGCTTGTTCGCCGCCAGGAAGCGGCCGACGTCGAGCTCGTCCGAGCTCGTCTCGGTGAAAGCGAAGCCGTCTTCGATGATCGACGCCACGAGCGCGGGATTCTCGGAGAAGGCGCCGCCGCCGTTGTGCTGGGCGCGGCGGCAGTCCTGGTCGATCCGGCGGTAGAACGACTGCAGCAGCGGGTGCAGGGACTGCTTGCCCTTGCGCAGCGACTGGCTGCGGGTCTCGAGCGCGCGCAGGTGCTCGGCGGCGTCCAGGCTGAGCGCCAGCCAGAACAGGTTCAGCAGGCCCTGGCGCCGGTCCGACTCGCGCACGGAGCCGACGACGCGCGCGAGCGTCCTCTCGAACTCCGAGAAGTCGCGCGCCGGGTCGCCGCCCCGCAGCGTGAGCGCGCCGATCTGCCCGAGCTGGGCCTCGATGAAGCGCTGCTGCAGCACGCGCAGCTTCGAGTGCACGTGCACGAGGAACACCTCGCGCCCTGCGTCGAGCTCGAGGGCCGGCAGGTCGGGCAGCGGCGAGCCGAACAGCTCCTCGGCCTCGGCGAGCCCGCCGGCCGCGTAGCGCGCGGCAGCCGGGTCCTTCAGGAAGAGGGCGGCGAACATGCGTGCGCGCGCCTAGTCGCGGTTCAAAAGCTCGCGCAGCTCCTTGCCCGGCTTGAAGTACGGCACCGTCTTGGCCGGAACCACGACGCCCTGGCCGGTCTTCGGGTTGCGACCGGTGCGGCTCTTGCGCCGCCGCACGCGGAAGCTGCCGAAGCCCCGCAGCTCGATCTTGTCGCCGCGCTGCAGGGCCTCGACGATCGTCGAGAAGACGGCGTCGACGATGACCTCGGAATGCTTGCGGGTGAGGGTGGCCTCGCGCCCGACCTCGTCCACCAGCTCGGCCTTGGTCATCGCCTCGCTACTCCTTCTCGGACTCGGACTCCTTCTGGGCGGCCTGCTGCGCGGCACGGAACACGTCGCCGAGGGTCGAGCGATCGCTTCCGGAAGACTGGCGATAGGCCTGCACGTCCTGCGCGTACTCGTCCGACTTCACCGCGCGGATCGACAGCCCGATCTTCTTGTCGGCTTCCTGCACCTTGATGATCTTCATCGGGAAGGTGTCGCCCGGCTTGAAATGCTCCTCGGGCTTGTCGACGCGCTTCTCGTCGAGCTCCGAGACGTGCACCAGGCCCTCGACGCCCTCCGCGAGCTCGACGAAGGCGCCGAAGGTCGTGAGCCGCACGATCTTGCCCTCGACGATGTCGCCGGCCTTGTGGTGCGAGAAGTAGTCGTCCCACACGTCGGTCGACAGCTGCTTGAGGCCCAGCGACAGCCGCTGGTTCTCGGCGTCGATGTTGAGCACCACGGCGTCGACCGTGTCGCCCTTCTTCAGCACCTCGGAGGGGTGCTTGATGCGCTTGGTCCACGACATGTCGGAGATGTGCACGAGCCCGTCGATGCCCTCCTCGACCTCGACGAAGGCGCCGAACTCGGTGAGGTTGCGCACCTTGCCCTTGAGCCGCGAGCCGATCGGGTACTTCTCGGCGAGCTGCTCCCACGGGTTCGGCTCGACCTGCTTCAGGCCGAGGCTGATCCTGTGCGCCTCCTGGTCGAGGCCGAGCACCTGGCACTCGACCTCCTGCCCCACGCTCAGCAGCTTCGAGGGGTGCTTGACCTTCTTCGACCAGGACATCTCGGAGACGTGGATCAGGCCCTCGACGCCCTGCTCGAGCTCGACGAAGGCGCCGTAGTCGGTGAGGCTCACGACCTTGCCCTTCACGCGCGCGCCCACCGGGTACTTGATGGTCGCGGTCGTCCAGGGGTCGGCCAGCAGCTGCTTCATGCCGAGCGAGACGCGCTCGGTGTCGCGGTCGAACTTCAGCACCACCACCTTCACGTCGTCGCCGACGGCGATGACCTCGCTCGGGTGGTTGATGCGGCCCCACGACATGTCGGTGATGTGCAGCAGGCCGTCGATGCCGCCCAGGTCCACGAAGGCGCCGTACTCGGTGATGTTCTTGACCGAGCCGGTGAGCACCTTGCCCTCCTCGAGCGTCTCGAGCGTCTGCGTCTTGCGCTCGGCGTTCTCCTCCTCGAGGACCGCCTTGCGCGACAGCACGATGTTGCCGCGCTTCTTGTTGACCTTGATCACGCGCATGCGGAGCTCCTGCCCCTTGAGCGCGTCGAGATTGCGGACCGGCCGCACGTCCACCTGGCTGCCGGGCAGGAAGGCGCGCACGCCGATGTCGACGGCGAGCCCGCCCTTCACCCGCTCGATGACACGGCCCACGACGACGCGGCGCTCCTGGTAGGCGCGCTCCACGTCGTCCCAGACCTTCATCTTCTCGGCTTTTTCCTTGGACAGCACGACGTAGCCTTCGCGGTCCTCGGTCTTCTCGATCAGCACGTCGACCGAGTCGCCCGCCTTCACCACGATCTGCCCGTTCTCGTCGCGGAACTCCTCGAGCGCGATCATGCCCTCGGACTTGTAGCCGACGTCGACGATCACCTCGGACTCGGAAACCCGCAGCACGACGCCGCGCACCACCTCGCCCTCGGCGAAGTTGCGGAAGCTGACGTCGTACATGTCGAGGAGCTTCTCGTACTCGGCCGGGTCGACGCCCGGCTCGTTCGTTTCGTCCTCGATCGGGGCGGGCGCTGCGGCTCGCGAGGCGACGGGGGCGACGGCCTTACGTGTCTTTTCGGTCTCCGGCATGAGGGGACTCTGGTCCTCCAGCTTTCTCGAGATTTCGTCCGGCAGGGGGAAGCGGCTCGGACGCCCCGAAGGGGCCCACAACCGTCCACGCCAAACGCCGAATTCTAGGCGGTTCAGCGGGATGCTGTCAAGGAACGGTCGATCACGCGAGCGCCCGCTCGGCGGCCTCGAGGAGGCCCTCGGCCGTCGAAGGCGAGGCGATCCCCCGCACGTCGAGCCCCGCCTCCCGGGCGGCCGCCTCGGTCGTGGGGCCGATCACGACTGCCGGCAGGCCGCGCGCCCGCTCGCCCGCAGCGCGGGCAAAAGCCTCTACGGCAGAGGGAGATGCGAAGAGCGCCAGGTCGAAGCCCCGCGCCAGGGCCTCGGCCACGCTCTGCGCCAGCCCCGGCGGCTCGACGGGCCTGTAGGCCGCCACGACCTCCACGACGGCCCCCCGCTCGCGCAGGCCCGCCGCCAGCTCCTCGCGCGCCTCGGAGGAGGACGGAACCAGCACGCGCCGGCCGGCGAGCTTTTCGCTCGCGAATGCCGCCACGAGGCCGGCCGCCCGCGCATCGTGCCCGGGCTCGAGCGCGACTCTGTCCTCGGGGAACGAGGCGCGCAGCGCCGCCGTCGTCGACGGCCCCACCGAGGCGATCCGGCGCCCGTCACCGCCGAGCTTCGGGTAGAGCCCGAGCACCGTGAGGCGCGACAGCACCGCCTTCACCGCGTTGGCGCTCGTGAGCACGACCCAGTCGTAGCGCTCGAGCGCCTCGAGCGCCTCGTCGAGCGGGCCGATGTCGGCGGGCGCCACGATCTCGAGCGCGGCCACCTGCAGGACCTCTGCTCCACGCGCCTCGAGCCGCTCCGCGAGGCCCTCGGACTGGCTCTTCTGGCGCGTGACCACCACGCGCCGGCCGCGCAGTGCGCTCACCGGTCAGCTGCCGATGAGCGCGCGCGCGCCCCGCCGGGCCATCTCGTCCGCGAGCTCGCGGCCGAGCGCCGTGGGGTCGCTTCCGCGCCGCTCGCCGCGGACGAGCCCGCTCCCGTCCGGAGCCGCCACGAAGGCGACGAGCTCGAGCGCACCCGCCGCCTCGAAGGCGTGGGCTCCGAGCGGCACGTTGCAGCCGCCGCCGAGCCCGCCGAGGAAGGCGCGCTCCGCCGCCACGGCGCGCGCCGTCGGGGCATGGTCGAGCGGTGCCATGGCCGCCCGCAGCGCGGCATCGTCCTCGCGGCACTCGAGCGCGATCGCGCCCTGCCCGGGCGCGGGCACGAACGCGCGCGCGTCGAGCGGCTCCGTCACCTCGTCGGCGCGGCCGAGCCGCGCGAGGCCCGCCATCGCCAGCAGGATCGCGTCGAAGCGGCCCTCGCGCAGCCGCCGCAGGCGCGTGTCCACGTTGCCGCGCAGGTCCTCGAGCCGCAGGTCCGGCCGCAGCGCGGTGACGAGCGCACGCCGCCTGAGGCTGGTCGTCCCGACCCGCGCACCGGCCGGAAGCTCGCGCAGCCCCGGGCCCGACGAGACGAAAGCGTCACGCGGGTCCGCGCGCTCGAGGATCGCGCAGAGCCGCAGCGCGGACGGCAGCGCCGTCGGCACGTCCTTGAGCGAGTGCACCGCGAGGTCCACCTCGCGCGCCAGCAGCGCTTCCTCGATCTCCTTCAGGAAGGCGCCCTTGCCGCCCACCACCTCGAGCCGCTTGTCCTGCAGGCGGTCGCCGGTGGTCGTGATCTCCTGGAGGCTCACCTCGTGGCCCAGCGACTCGAGGCGCGCCTGGACGTGGCGCGCCTGCCACAGCGCGAGCGCGCTGCCGCGGGTCCCGATCCGGATCCGGCTCACAGGTCGAAGAGGCGGCGCACGAAGCCCACCTGCTCCGCCTGCTCGTGGCCCGCCAGCTCCTTGAGCCGCACCGTGGGCGCGTGGAGCAGCTTGTTGACGATCGCGGAGGTCGCCGCCTCGAGGGCGCTCTCCTGCTCGGGAGTGAGCGGGCCCAGCCGGTGGCGCGCCTTGGCGATCTCGGCCTTGCGGATCTCGTCCGCTCGCCGGCGCAGCTCGGCGAGCAGCGGGACGACCTCGAGCGAGCGGCGCCACTCGATGAACTCGCGAACCGCGTGGTCGACGATCGCCTCGGCGGCCGCCGCTTCCTTCTTGCGCTCGCGCAGGTTGGCGGCCGCGACCTTCTGCAGGTCGTCGATGTCGTAGCGGAACACGCCGGCCACCCGGCCGGCGTCCGCGGCGATGTCGCGCGGCACCGCGATGTCGATCAGGAACAGCGGGCGGCCGTGGCGCAGCTCCTGCGCCACCTCGACGTCCTCGCGCTGGATCACGACGCCCGTCGCCCCGGTGCCGCTGATCACGATGTCGGCGTGCGCCAGCTCGGCGCGGAGCGACTCGAAGGGCGCAGCCCTGCCGCCCAGACTGGCGGCGAGCTGCTCCGCCTTCACGAAGGTTCGCCCGCCCAGCACCGAGGCGCGCGCGCCGCGCTTCACCATCTGCCGCGCCGCGACCTCGCTCATCTTGCCCGCGCCGACGAGGAGCACCGAGCGGCCGTCGAGATCGCCGAAGATCTTGCTCGCGAGCTCCACCGCCACGTGCGAGACCGACACCGCGTTCTTGCCGATCGCCGTCTCGCTGCGCGCGCGCTTGGCCGCGGCGATCGAGCGCGTTCGCAGGCCGTTCAGCACCGCACCCAGGCTGCGCGCCCCCTCGGCCGCGAGATAGGCCTCCTTCACCTGGCCCAGGATCTGCGACTCGCCCAGCACCATCGACTCGAGGCTCGCCGCCACCCGGAACGCGTGGCGTACCGCCGCCTCGCCCTCGAGGCAGTAGAGGTGCGTCTCGATCTCCGCCGCGGCGCGGCCGTGCGCGCGCGCGAGGAACTCCACCACCGGCCGCACCGCGTTCTGGGCCGAGCGGCCGTACACCTCGACACGGTTGCAGGTCGAGAGGATCATCGCCTCGTCGAGCCCGGCCTCGCTGCGCGCCCGCTCCAGCGCCGCCGCCAGCGTCTCCTTCGGGAACGCGAGCGCCTCGCGCACGGCGACGGGCGCCGTCTCGTGGCTCAGCCCGACGACGACGATCATCGCGACGCCACCGCGAGCGAGGGCGCGAGCGTCGCCCAGCCGAACGTGAACACGACGACGGTGAAGCCCGCCACCTGCAGCCAGGCCGCGCGTCGCCCGCCCCAGCCCCAGCGCGCGCGCGCCACCAGGATCGCGATGTAGATCGCCCAGGCGACGAGCGCCGCCCACTCCTTGGGATCGCCCGTCCAGTAGCGGCCATGCAGGCTGTGGTTCCAGAGGAAGCCCGTGACGATCGCCAGCGTGAGGAAGCCGAAGCCGCTCACGACGCTGCGGCCGCCGATCGTGTCGGAGCGCTCGAGGCTCGGGATCAGGTAGTAGAAGCGGCGCGGCGAGCGAGCCAGGAGCTCGCGCTCCTGGAACAGGTAGAGCACGCCCATGCTGAAGGCCACGAACAGCGCGCCGTAGCCGAACACCGCGAGCACCACGTGGACCGGCAGGTAGAGGCTCCGCAGCACCGGGTCGGTGCGCTCGGAGTCGGCGCTCAGGTTCGCGACGAAGAGCAGCGCGAACACGAACGGGTACGCGAAGAGCGACGCCGCCTCGACGCGCGTCGTCGCGTGGACGAGCAGGAACACGAGCACGATGCCCCACGCCAGAAGCGAGGCGGCGTCGTGCGTCCCGACCGCGGGGAAGTGGCCGGCCTCGTTCCAGCGCAGCGCGAGCGCCGCCGTGTGGAAGGCGAAGCCGAGCAGCGTCGCCCCGAGGCTGACAGCGGTGAGCGCGCTGCGCCGGAAGAGCGCGTGCATCAGCGCGTGCAGCGCTCCCGCCGCGTACAGAACGAGCGTGATGAGCAGGTAGGCGCGCGAGCCCATGGCCGCAAAGGCCAATCTACCACGCTCGCTCCGGGCCTCGCGCGATTCGTTTGCTTCAGGCGAATTGATCCATTCGGCCCGAATCGGCCGTGCGCCCCCGTGCCTTTCCCTGCGTCAGGCGGTTCGGCCCATGAGCGCGAATCGGCGGGCCCGGCGCTCGACCTCGCTCCGGCGCGCGTCCTCCGCCAGGCGGTCGACCTCCTCCGGGCTCAGGCCGCCCGACGGATGGACCTGGATCGCTTGTCGCCGGCCGGTCGCCTGGTCGGTCGCCTCCACCGACATCCTGCCGTTGACGTCGATGGCGAAGGCGACGTCGATCTGCGGCTGGCCCCGCGGGGCCTTCGGGATCTCGACGAGCTCGAACTTCTGGAGGCTCCTGTTGTAGGCGGCGAGGTCGCTCTCCCCTTGCAGCACGTGGACGAGCACCCGCGTCTGGTTGTCGTGGATCGTCGTGAAGACGCGGGTCTTGCGCGTCGGGATCCGGCTGTTGCGCTCGACGAGAGGCGTGAAGGTCCCGTCCCGCGTCTCGATGCCCAGGGTGTGGGCCGTCGCGTCGACGAGCAGCAGGCCGTCGACCTCGCCCTGGACGATCCCGGCCAGGATCGCCGCGCCCATCGCGACGCGCTCGTCCATGCTGACGGCGCGGCTCGGCGGCCTCCCGAACGCCTCGCTCACGACGTCGATCACCCGTGGCGCGCGCGACTGGCCGCCCAGGAGCAGGACGTCGTCGACGGGCTCGGTGAGCCGCGCCTCGGCCAGGCAGCGCCGGCAGACCTCGGCCACGCGCTCGACGAGCGGTGCGGTCGCGTCCTCGAGCTGCCGACGTGTCAGCTCTCGCCGCGTGCCGAGGCCATCGCCCGAGGTGGGAAGTGCCATCTCGGTGCGCAGCGCGATCGACAGCTCGCGCTTGGCACTCTCGGCGGCATCGCTCAACCCTCGCAGGATGCGCGCGTCGAGCTCGGAGCCGGCTCCCGCCTGCTTCCGGAGCTCGCCGACCAGGGACTCGGCGATCCGCCGGTCGAAGTCGAGACCGCCGAGGGACGCGTCGCCGCCCGTCGCGCGAACCTGCACGAGCCCGTCGGCCAGCTCCACGATCGACACGTCGAGCGTGCCGCCGCCGAGATCGCACACGGCGACACAGCCGCTCTGACGGCCGCTGCCGAGCGCGTAGCTGAGGGCGGCCGCGGTCGAGGCGTTGACGAGGCGACAGGCGAGCCCTGCGATCCGGGCCGCGTCCCGCACGGCCTGGCGCTGCAGGTCGTCGAACGACGACGGAACGCCGACGACGGCCTCGTCGATCGTCTCGCGGAGGTGCTCCTCGGCGGAGGCCTTCAGCTCACGCAGCAGCATCGCGGCGAGCTCGGGTGGCGAGAAGGACTCGCCCTCGAGCACGAGGCGGACGTCGCCGTTGGGAGCGGCCGCGAGCCGGAAGGGCATGTAGCGGGCCGCCTCCCGGATCGTCGCGCGGTCGAGCGTGCGTCCCACGAGGCGCACGATCGCCGAGACGGCGCGCTCGGGACTCGCCACCGCCAGCCGCCGTGCGCTGTCGCCCACGAGCGGCTCGCGTCCCGCGGAGAAGCCCACGATCGACGGCACCGCCGGAGCACCCTCGCGGCTCGGGACCGACCGCGGCCGGCCACGATCCATCACCGCGACACGGCTGCAGGTCGTCCCGAGGTCGATGCCGATGATCCTGCCCACGGTGACTCCCTTCTCAGCCGCGGCCTCAGCGCTCCTGCCAGCGGCCCCCGCGCCAGAGCATCAGCCGGACGCGGGCGCTGCCGCCCGTCACGCGCACGGCGGCCTGCGCGTGGTCGCCCGCGAGGTAGAAGGTGCCGGGCGTGGCGGTGCCGAGCGGCGAGAACGAGAGCAGGTCGGAGGAGCCGAAGCGGACCGGATCTCCCGAGAGCAGGCCGCGATCGGGCGGGATCTCGGGCACCCCGGGGTTGAAGCCGACGAAGACGCCCGGCGCGCCGCCCGAGAGGGCGATCGGCCCCTCGACCAGGCGGTCCGTGCCCTTGGCGATGTCGGCGGAGAGCACGCCGTTGTAGTTGCCGTCGGCGTAGATCGCGTACGTCACGCCGCCGTCGTCGCGCCGGTTGAAGCGGATGGCGGTGTAGACGCCCGAGCGCACGGCCATCGAGTGGGCCAGCCTGAAACGCGTCTTGAACTGCTCGCCGGCGCCGACGAGGTGGGCGTCGGCGAAGCGCGCCCGGAACATGGGCACCGCGACCGCCGCCATCACGAGGATGATCAGGATCGAGATCGTCATCTCGACGAGCGAGATACCGCGGTCGCGCATGGCCGGTTCTCCGAGCGGGAGGCGGCCCGCGTCGCCTCGCGACGGCAGGAGGCGCGGGCCGCCGCCTGGCTCACTTCGACGACGCGGCCTTCGCGTCCCCGACGCTCAGCCAGGGCTCGATCCGCGCGTAGTTCTTCTCGCCGATGCCCTTCACCGCCATCAGGTCCTGGGTGCTGCGGAAGCTTCCGGACTTCTGGCGGTGCTCGACGATGCGGGCGGCCAGCTTCGGCCCGACGCCCGGCAGCGCCGTGAGCTGGTCGACGGTGGCGGTGTTGATGTTGACCTTCGCGGTCGGGTTGGGCTTGTCCGCGGCGGCGGCGAAGCCCGGAGCGGCGAGGACGGCGATCGCGACGGCGAGAACGGCGGCGACGAGGCGACGGATCTTCATGGTTTTCCTCCTCAGGTTCCTGCCGTGCGGCGGACGCCAGCGCGAAGGAGACTCGGCCTCGCGGACCGCCCTTCGTCGACGTCGCCTCCACGGCGCCGCGGCGCCCGAGCACCGTCTCTCCCCGCCGGCGCCCGGGCACCGCGCCGCCGCACGACGCTTCTCTCCAGAGGCAACGGCGGTGCCAGGAGGCCATCGCCGCGCGAAGCACGTTCGGGTCAGTGCGTTGCGCGAATCGGCCGAGAAGCGGCCGGCGGGGCCGCGGTCAATAGCGTTTGACGCGCGCGAGGCTCAGCGCGCGAAAGGCGAGCCGCGATCGCGTCTTAGCGCGCGTCAACTCCAGGCGACGCCGCCGCGCCGCGTTGACCGGAACGACGGAAGAGCGCTACTCGCGCGAGAACTTCTTCAGCCATCCCAGGACGTCGGTCTCGCGCTCGGGCTTCTCCTTCGGCTCGCCGCGCGCGCGAGAGCGGCGCGACGACGCGCCGCGCGGCAGCGTCGCCTCCGTGCGGCCGAGCGCGTTCCACTCGCGGGCGGTCATCGCGCGCGCTCCGCGGGTTCGCGCGTAGGAGTAGACCGGCTTGTCCGAGGTGACGACGACGAGCTCGCCCGGCCGCTCCGCGGTGTCGACGATCGCGCGGATCAGCGAGTCGGCGTCCTGGCCCTCGCGCGGAAAGCGCACGGAGACGGCGCCCAGCTCCTGGCCCCCGAGCTCCGGCCGGAACGGAGCGCCGTCGAAGACGATCGTGGCCCGGGCGCCCTTCGCACGGCAGAAGGCGGCGACCCGCCGCACGACCTCGACCCGGCCGTCGCCTCGGACGGCCGGCCCTCCCCACGAGCCGAGGAGGTTGTTGCCGTCGATCAGGTAGGGCACGGCCGCTCCCGCGGGCCGAGGAGCTTCAGATGCCGAGCAGACCCTTCAGGAAGCCCACGCGCTTCGACTGGTCCCGCGTGAGGTAGAGCTGCTCGAGCTCCCCGGCGTCCATGAAGAAGCCCTCGCAGAACGAGCAGCGGTCGATCTCGATCCCCTCGAGCGTCTCGGCCTTGAGGTCGTGGCCGCACTTCGGGCACTTCATGAAGTGGAGGGCCTTCAGCCGCTCGCGCTCGGCCTTGTCCTGGTGGGCCTTTCGGTCGGCCTCGCGGGCTTCGCGCGCCCTTCGGGCCTCCTCGAGGAGCTTCTTCTCGTTCTCCCGGAACCAGTCGTCCTCGCGCCCGCGACCCGTTTCGACCAAGACCCCACCTCCGCCGCGAGTGTACGCGCCGTCTCGAAATCATGTCAACAAATGACTCCGAACGTGCTATGATTTCTGGACTTTTCGTCGTGGAAGCGACGCGTCCCCAAGGACGCGCGGTCGAGGTTTGGAGGGACGGAATGGCGGAACCGTTCCCGGTGAGCGGGAACATTGACCCTCAGTCGTTCCCCCATCTCCTCGTGGACCTGCACCGTCACGGGGCCACGGGCTCTCTCAAAGTCAATGGCCCCGTGCACCCCAAGGCGCTCTACTTCCGCGGGGGTCGCGTGCTGTTCGGCTCGTCCAACGACCCGCGCGACCAGCTCGGCGCGATCCTGATCGAGAGCGGCCGCATCACGCGCGACCAGCTCGACGAGGTGAACGCGAAGGTCGGGCCCGGCAACCCGCTCGCCAAGGTGCTGGCCGAGAGCGGCTTCGTCAACCAGCGCGAGCTGGGCGAGGCCGCGCGCATGAAGGTCGAGCGGATCCTCGCCGACGTGCTGGCGTGGGACTCCGGCACCTTCGAGTTCGAGGACGGTGTGCTGCCGAAGGGCGCGGTGGACCTGAAGCTCTCGACCGAGAAGCTGCTGCTCGCCGCCGTGCAGCGCGTGGGCGACCGGCCCTTCGCGCTGCGGCACCTGGAGCTGTCGACGGTGCTCGAGCCGGCGCCTTTGGGCGAGGGCGCGCTCTCGGAGGTCCGCGCCGACGTGTGGCCGCTGCTCGAGCGGCTCGACGGGCACCGCACGCTCAAGGACGCGATCGCGCTCACCCGGCTCGACGAGTTCGAGGCCGTGAAGACCGCCTGCGCGATGCTGTTCCTCGGCATCGTGCGCAAGAAGGACGGGGCCGTGAGCGGAGGCGAGGTCGACCTCGCCGAGCAGGCGCAGAGCGGCTTCGGGCCGGACGACCCCTCGATGTACACCGTGCCGCTCAACCCCGTCGCCGCGGCGGACATGCCGGTCTCGAGCGGGTTCGCCTTCACCGAGAGCGCGCCGAGCTTCGTGGCTCCCGAGCCCGAGCCGGCTGCGGCGGCCGTGGCTTCCGCCGCCCCGGCGCCCTTCCCCGAGGTCGAGCCCGTTCCCGACGAGCCGCCGGTCTTCATCGGCGAGACCACGATGCTGCCCGGCGCGGCGCCGATCTTCACGATGGCGGACTACCTCAAGCGCGCCGAGGCCGAGACGAAGGCCGAGGAGCGGATGGCATTCGAGCCGAAGAGCGAGGAGCCGCCCGAGACGCTCTATGCGCCGCCCTCGCCGCCGCCGCCGATGTCGTCCTCACCGCCTCCGGTGCCGGAATCCGAGGCCGAGACGCTCTACGCCCCCCCTGCGAGCCGCCCTGAGGTCCCCGCCTTCGCTCCCGAGCCGCAGAGCGAGACGCTCTACAACCCCTTCACCGCGACCGTGCCCGCGACGACGATCGTCGTGCCGGGGCCGGACCCGGAGCAGGAGCCCGAGCCGCCCGTGCCGTCTTACGCGGCGTACGCGGCGAGCGCCGGCGAGCCGCCCGCGGTGCTCCCGGAGCCCCAGGTGGCCGCCCCGGCGCCGGCCTCGCGGCCGAGCCAGGAGGATCTCGCGGCGCTCGACGCGCTGCTCAATCCGGCGACCGCCGCCCAGCGCAGCAGCGCCGAGCGCCCGCGGCAGGACAAGTTCGAGCCGCAGTTCCGGCCGAGCACGACGCCGCCGCGGCGCGCCGCCGCCCGCAGCGCCCCCAGCGTGGGGTCGCGCGTCCCGCTGATCGCCGCCGGTCTGGCCGGCGTGCTGCTGGCCACCGTCGCGGCCTGGTACTTCCTGCTGCGCACGCCCGAGGCGCGTCCGTCGCCTCCGCCCCCCACCACATTGTCCGCAGGGCCAACGACCACGCTGCCGCCCGCGACGCTCGCGCCGAGCGCGCCGCCGTCGGTCGCCCCGGCGACGGCTGCGACCGCAGCGCCGGTCGCGGCCTCGACCCCGGCACCCGTGGCAGCGGTTTCGCCCACGCCTTCGGTGCCCACGCCCGCGCCGACACCGCTTGCCACGCCGCACGCGGCCGCCCCGCCACCGCCGCGCGCCGCCGCGCAGGGCGCGGGAGACGGCCATGCGCTGCTCCGGCAGGGATCGTTCCCGGAGGCCGCCCGCTCATTCGCGAGCTCGCTCGCGCCCGGCGCGCGCGGCCGCTTCAGCCAGCAGCTGCTCACGGCGTGCTCGACCGACACGATCGCGAAGGCCGTGCAGGCCGTGCCCGGCGAAGAGCTCTTCATCCTGCCCGTCACGTTCCAGGGACGCAGCTGCTATCGCCTGTGCTGGGGCGTCTACGACACGCGCGCGGCCGCGGAGGCGGCGCGCCACGGCGTGCCGGCCTACTTCCTCCAGGGCGGGACGACACCCAGACTCTCGCCGCTCAACGAACTCATCCCCTGACCGTGCGCCGCCGCGCCCTCTTCTCCGGGGCTCTCGCCCTGGTCTCCCTTCCGCTGGCAGCCGACTCGATCGTGCTGACGAGCGGGCGCAGGATCGATGCGGAGCAGGCCTGGATCGAGGGCGCGGAGGTCCGTTACCGCCGCGACGCCACGATCTACTCGATCCCGCGCGAGCTCGTCGTCCGCGTCGAGGCGGCGGGCGGCGGCCTGGGCCTCGAGGACCCGGACCTGCGCCGCAGCCGCGAGCGACTGGCCGCGGGAGAGCCGCAGGAGGCGTTGCGCTCCGCGCGGCTCGCGCTCTTCCGCGACCCGAAGTCGCCGGGCGCGCTCGTGGCGCTCGGCGCGGCGCAGCTCGCGCTCGCCGATTTCGTGCGCGCGCGCCAGTCGCTCGCCGACGCGCTCGCGCTTGCGCCCGCGAGCGCGCCGGCGCTCGAGCTGCTCGGCGACGCGCTGGTCGAGGCCGGGGACTTCGCGGCAGCGCGCGAGAGGTACGAGGCCGCGCGAGCGCTCGCCCCCACGCCCGCGCTCCAGCGGAAGCTCGAGACGCTCGTCGCGACGCCGGGCCTGCCCTCGAGCGCACGGTACAGCGTCCGCTTCGACGGCGCCGCCGACGAGCCGCTCGGCCTCGCGGTCGTGAAGGTGATCGACGAGACCTGGGACGACCTCGGGACCAAGCTCGGCTTCGTGCCGGAGCGGCCCGTCACCGTGGTGCTGCAGACAGCGAAGGCGTTCTACGACACGACGCGCGCTCCCGGCTGGGTGGCGGCCTGGAACGACGGCACGATCCGCGTGCCCGTTGCGGGGCTCGATCGGCCGACGCCGGGCCTCGTGCGCGTGCTCCGCCACGAGCTCGCGCACTCGTTCGTGGCCTCGCGCACCGGGGCGAACTGCCCGACCTGGCTGCAGGAGGGCCTCGCGCAGTGGCTCGAAGGCGGCGACCCGTGGCGCGAGGACGCGGCGCTCGCACGCATCGCGCGCTCGAGCCCGCTGCCGCGCCTCGAGGCGCTCGAGGAGCCGTTCGTCGGGCTGTCGGAAGGGCAGGCGCTGCTCGCCTACGCCGGAAGCCTGTCGGCCGTGTCCTACCTGGTGAAGCAGTACGGCCTCGACGGCCTGCGGCGCGTGATCGCCTCGCTCGCGCTCGGCCGATCGGCCTCCGAAGCCCTGCCCACCGCGCTCGGAGTCGGCTACGCCGACCTCCAGCGCTCCTGGGAAAAGACCATAGCCGCCAGCCGCTGATCTGGGGGGTGTGACGCAACACCCCCTTGCAAGCAACGGGCTGCGAGCGAAGGTGGATTCACTCCACCGGAGCGAGCGGGGGGTCTGGGGGGTGTGACGCAACACCCCCCAGAAAAAAGAAGCGTTCGCGGAGCGGGCCTGTAAGCCGGATCCTGTCCCCGCCGCTCGCGCGGCGGGCGGCGATCATTCCTCTAGCCCCGCGGTTACCCGCGGGATCGAGCGACCAACCCGGGGGCTTCGGCCGGGCCGACCTCAAACGCCCCCCTATTCGGCCTTGCTCCGCGTGGGGTTTTCCCTGTCCCGCCGTGTCACCACGGCGGCGGTGCGCTCTTACCGCACCTTTTCACCCTTGCCACCCGCGGAGTCACCCCCGCGAGTTCGGCGGTATCGCTTTCTGTGGCACTTTCCCTGGGGTCGCCCCCGCTGGCCGTTAACCAGCACGCTGCCCTATGGAGTCCGGACTTTCCTCCCCGGCTATAACGCCGCCGCGGCGACCGCCCGGCCCGCTCCGCGAACACCTCAGGGTAGCACTCGAAGCCCGCGCGGGTCTTGCCTGGCTCGCCGATGGAACATCGGGCCTCGAGCGCCGTCCTATCTAGCCCAGCCCTGGACGTCGGCGTCGGCGGGCGCCATTCCACGCACGTGCGCGGCGAAGATCGGCAGGTAGTGCGTCTCGAAGGTCTCGCCCGGCGCAAACTTGCCCGAGTAGCAGTGAGGCTCGTCGGCTCCCCACTCGAACGTGCCGCCCCAGTAAGGACCCCTGCCGGGTCGCTTCGTGCCGTCGAGGAAGTTCTCGAGCAGGTGCGCGGCGCCGTCCAGGTAGAAGGTGTCCTTGGTGCCCATCGTCAAGTGGAGCCTGCCGACGAGCTTCGGCCCGAGCGTCGGCCAGTCGCGCTGCAGGATGGCGGTGAGGTCGAAGTGCTCGCGCCAGTAGCGGGCGACATCGGGGTCGATCTCGCCCGTATCCGCCTTCCATAGCTTCGCCGGGTAGCCGTCGGGGCCGACCGGGCCGAACACGGCGTGGAACGCGTCCATCTGGCCGCCCGAGCGGCCGCGCGTGCCGAGCACGGCCTCCTGGCGGCTGAACCCTTCCATGGTGGCGAGCGTCCGGCCGTCCCGCAGCCGCCCGAGCGGCTTGGGAATGCGGTCGAAGGGACCGACGTCGAAGTACGCGCTCTTCTCCTCGTAGACGTTGACGAGCTGGAACGCGTGGAAGTCCACGGGGTCCGGGCAGAGGCTCCACGTGCCGCCGAAGTAGTCGGGATAGAAGATCTGCTGCGCGAGGCTCATCCAGCCGCCCGTCGACCCGCCGAAGAGCACGCGTGCCCACGGCTCGCCGATCGCGCGGAAGCGCCGCTCGACCTCCGGGTAGAGCTCCTGCGTGAGCGCATCGCCGTAGGGTCCCATGTTGGCGGTGTTCACACCGTAGGAGTCGTCGTAGTAGGGCGTGGGATGCTGGGTGAGGACCACGAGGATCCGCGGCAGCCGGTCATTCGTCCAGTCCTGGAAGGCCCGATAACCCAGGTCCTGGTGGCGTCGCGCGTCGCCCTGGGCGCTCGGGTCGGGCGGCGTCTCGCGGAACAGGGGGAAGCCCCGCTCGAAGTGGCCCTGCTCGAACGCGACCGGGTAGCGCCGCTCGGGGTGCTCGTCGAAGCCCTCGGGCACCAGCACGATCGCGCGCAGCGACACCGGGTGCCCCCAGAAGCGCGAGAGCCGCGCGCTCTCGACCGTCACGCTGCGCACGTACTTCGTGTCCGCCGGCAGCGGGATCGGCGGGATCGTCTCGGTGAGATCCAGAGCGATCACGCTGCGCGCGTCCAAGGCGACCTGCCTGGGCTTGCTCCTCAGGTTGCCCGGGGAGCTGTCCCACGACTGCCCCTCACCGTCGTCCCACGGCACCTTGAGGACGTGGCCATCGGCCCGGTGGACGGTCTCGTACACGTTCAGCACCGCCTGCACGTTGTAAGTCCCGGCCGGAAGCTCGTGCAGGCTCGCGAGCGGATAACCGAGCGCGGACGCGTCCACACGCACGCTCTGCCCGTGCCGGAGACCCTCGACGTCGACGGCGAAGATCTGCTGCGTGTCCTTGCCCCACTTCACCTGCTGGCGCGGCTCGCCCTCGAGCTCCCGGGACACGATCAACACGAGCCGCCCGTCCACGGGCGTCGTTCGAGCCGGCGCCGCCAGCCGGACCTCGAAGCCCGGTCCGGACGCAGCCCTCGCGCCGACCGGCCCGAGGCCGAGAGCCAAGAGCACCACAGTCGTGGCCACCTGGCGCATCTCCCACCTCCGGCGCGGAGTCTACATCGGGTGGCTGATGCGTCCGGCGATGCTAGAATCGCGCCGTCATGACGGCCAGGAGTGACGACGCCGAGAAGAAGCGCACCATACGGCATCTGCGGCAGCTCATCGACGCGCTGAACCGGCGAGTGCCGCACATCGAACGCGCGGGCGAAGCAAAGATCGCCCATGATGCGGCAGAACTCATGAAGCAGGCGCTCAAGCGCTTGAAGGCACTCGAGACGTCCGACTAGCGGCCGATCTCGCACCGACCGACTCTAGCCGCCCTACTCGTGGCCAACAGCGGCCCCGACCAAGCCGAGCCCCAACATCCCCGCCGGTCGGCGTTCGCTCAGTCGAATCCCCAGAGCTTGAGCGTGGCCGTCGGTGCACCACCAAGGATCTTGTACTGGACGATCACCGAATCGAGGCGCGCCTTGAGTCCCGGAGCGTCCTTCGGAGCCGTTTCTCCTCCCGACTTCAGGACTCCGACGTTGCTGATGGTGTCGTCTGGGCGACCGCTCCAGCGGAGGACGACCTTCGTGATCTCCACGTCAGCGCCCTGGACGGAGATCCTCATCTTCTTGATGTCGTTCTCCCAGCGATCCCCTTTGCTCTTGATTTCCGTGCTTGGATCACTGGACTTGAGCGTCTTCTCGGCAAGCACGTACCACTCGTCAGCCGCTCTCGCGCTGCCCGCCGCACCCATCAGGACGACGGACGCGACACCAAGACAGGCCACCCAATACCCTACCTTCATCACTCTCCCTCCCTTGTCTGGTTCTTGTCGAAACCATTGGGGTGCGCCCACCGCTGGCTTTGATTCGGTGGGACTAGCCTGGACATTGCCACCTCCCCGTTGACGGACGAACGGTGTGAGGCGCCTCAGTCGCGCTGTCCATGAGCAACGAATGATGAAGAGAGGGAGGCGCTGATGGTCAGCGGGAATTTGCCCTCCACAGGCACAGGAGTCAAGGGCAAACTTTGCCGCGTCGGGTTGACGAGGGGAAGCTGGCCCCCCGGCTCTAGCCGTCCTTCTCCTGGCTGTAGTGACGGGGACCCGACCAAGACGACCCAAACGCCGTAACTGCCGCTCCAACCGAAGATCCAGCCGACTGCTCGTCGAAGCATGACCCGCTTGGTCCGGGGTCGGCCGGTTGGACTGGCAACACGGGTGGTAACACGTCGGGCGGCAAGGATGGCGCCCGATGAGCGGCGCCATCAGTCTGCGGCCATACCAGACGGCAGCGGTCGAGGCCGTCGAGGCTGCCGCTGCCCGAGGCATTCGGCGCCCACTGATCGCGCTGCCCACAGGCACGGGCAAGACCATCGTCTTCGCGGAGGTGATCCGACGTCGTCGAGGCCGGGCGCTCGTGCTCGCGCACCGCGACGAACTGCTCGAGCAGGCCGTGGAGAAACTCCGGATCGTTGCGCCGGATGTCCACGTCGGCGTGGTGAAGGCGGAGCGCGACGAGGCCGACGCTCCGGTCGTGGTTGCCAGCGTGCAAACGGTCATGCGGCAGGCCCGCCTCGCTCGCATCCTTGAGGCAGGCCCCCTCACTACGACCGTGGTCGACGAGGCGCACCACGCGACGGCCGAGAGCTATCGCAGCGTGCTCGAAGGCGTCGGTGCGTTCGCCGATGGTGGTCCTCTCGTCCTGGGTGTAACGGCGACCGCGTTTCGTGCGGATGGCGAGAGCCTCGGCGAGATCTTCGACGAGGTGGTCTACGAGTCCTCGATCCTCGCGATGATCAAGGGTCAGTACCTGGCCGACATCAAGGCGAAGCAGATCAGGCTTGCGGGTGCCGACTTCTCGTTCCATGTACGGGCGGGAGACTACGCGCTCGGCGAAGTCGAGGCCGAGCTCATGCGAGCCGACGCACCCGAGCACGCGGCGCGGGCCTACGTAGAGCACGCGCTGGGGCGCAAGGCGTTGGTCTTCACGCCGACCGTGGCCGTAGCGAAGGCGGCGGCTGCCGCGTTTCAAGCGAAGGGGGTCGCCGCGGAGTCGATTGATGCCGCGACGCCGACCGACGCGCGGCGCGGCATCCTGCGCCGGCTGCGGGAGGGCTCGACACCGGTTGTCGCGAACTGCGCTGTGTTGACCGAGGGCTTCGACGAGCCGTCGGTCGACTGCGTGATCGTCGCGCGCCCGACGCGCTCGAAGGCGCTCTACTGCCAGATGATTGGCCGAGGCACGCGAAGCTTTCCCGGCAAGTCTGACCTGCTCGTCCTGGACCTGGTCGGAGCGACGTCCCGGCACGACCTCATCACTGCGGCGATCCTGTTCGACACCCCGGTCGAGGCGCTCGAACTTGGTGATTCGGTGCTCGGCTTCGAGATGGCGCGCGAGGCGGAGGAACGCAAGGAGCAGGCGTCGGCTCAGCTGTTGGCGGAGACGGTCGACGTCTTCCGCCGCCACAAGTTGCACTGGACGCAGGCGGACGCCGGGCGCTTCTCGTTGAGCCTCGGTGCGGATGGTCTGCTGCTGCTCGTTCAGCGCGGCGGCGAGGCGTGGGACGTCGTGCGCGTCGCTCGCGGCGCCGCTGGCGTGACGGTCGCGTCCGGTTTGCCGCTCGGCTACGCGCAGGGTGTCGCCGAGGATCTCGTCCACAAGGCGCGGGCGGTGTTGCTCAACGATCGCTCCGCGCCTTGGCGTCAGGCACCCGCGAGCCAGAAGCAACGCGACCTATTGCTGCGCAAGGGTCTTTGGCGACACGGGATGTCCAAGGGCGAAGCGAGCGACGCCTTGAGCGCAGCGTTCGCGCGGAGGGCAGCGGTATGAGCACCGAGGCGCCCAAGCCGCGCCCGCCGCGGCCTGATCCCACCTTCAACGTCGAGTTGATCCCCGACGAGTTGCGCGAGCGCGCGCAGTGGGTGAACTGGCAGCCGACGTGGAGCGACAAAAAGCAGAAGTGGGACAAGCCACCGCTGCGCGTCGATAGCACCGGGGGTGCCTCGAGCACGAACCCGGCAACATGGGCGAGCTTCGACATCGCCACGTCAAGCGCGAGTAGTCGACAGTTTGGCCTCGGCTACGTGTTCGACGATGACAAGACCGGGATGGATCTCGATCACGTGATCGTGAATGGGCAGCTGATCCCCGAAGCGGTCGAGATCCTAAAGCACTTCAAGACCTACGCCGAGGTGACGCCATCCGGAGACGGTTTGCACGTGCTCATGGACGGGCAGATCCCCGGCGACGTCGCCGGGCGCGTCGGCCCGATGAAGACGCCCGGCTCGAAGATCGAGATCTACTCGAAGGGACGCTACTTCACGGTGACGGGGAGGCACCTGAAGGGCACCCCGCCCACGGTCGAAGACTGCCAGGACGGGCTCGACCGGCTCGTCACGGAGTATTTCCCGCCCATGGCAGCGAGCGTGCCGCTGCCGCCATCGCTGCCGCTCGAGCTCCAGCTGGAGGACGACGAGCTCTTGCGGCGTGCGTGCGCGGCAGCCGAACGGCTTGAGGTTCCGCGCGCTCTGGGACGGCGATCTATCTGGGCACGCCGACGACCACTCGTCGGCCGACATGGCGCTCTGCTCCAACCTGGCGTTCTGGACCCGGCGCGACGCCGAGCGGATCGACAGGCTATTCCGCCGCTCGAAGCTCATGCGTCCGAAGTGGGACGAGCGCCGCGGCGCGATGACCTACGGCGAAAGGACCGTGTCGCGTGCCGTCGCGAACGCGGCGGACGTCTACGAGCCAAAGGCGACGAAGGCGGAGCCGATGGACCCGGACTCCCCAGACCCCGAGACGGAGCCCGAGGGCCTCGCCGGCGTCGTGTGCCTCGCCGACATCGAGCCCGAGCCCCTCGAGTTCCTCGACGAGCCCGAACACTGGTTTCCGCGCGGCGAGCCGATCATCATCGACGCCGACCCAGGCCTCGGCAAGGGCCTCTACTACATCGACAAGGCCGCGCGCCTGAGCCGTGGCTGGCCCCTGCACGAGCAGTCGATCGACATCACGCGACCGGGCATCCGCCCGCCCGAGCGCAGCTTGATCTGCACCATCGAGGAGTCGGTCAAGAAGGCGATCGTGTCGCGCGCGATCGCCGCCGGCGCCGACCGCCGTCTCGTGTTCGCGACCGACGACATCCCGCTCGTCCTGAACGACGAGTTCCTGCCCACCATCGGCGCCGCCAAGCTCGAACGACCATCCGCACCCTCGACCTGCGCCATGTCTTCCTCGACCCCGGCGCAGCAACCCTCCCCGAGTCGGCCGTGTCCGACGCCGCGACGCGCAAGACCATGGCCGCCCTCGCCAGCATCTGCCACCGCACCGGCTGCAACATCTGGTGGATCCGACACCTGGTCAAGACCAACACCCAGCAGCGCGCAGCCTCCGCCGACTCGGCCGCACAACTCGGCAGCGGCTCCGTCGCGCTCACCGGCACCGCCCGCGCCCAGATCCTGATCCTGCTCGATCCCGCCGACGAAGACCGCGAACGCCGCCTCGTCTACCTCGTGAAGGCGAACTACACCAACTGGCGCAAGACCCCGCCCCACGCCTTCGTGGTCTCATTCCGAGCCGAAGTCTCGACCCCGTTCTGTGAGCTCGTCCCGTGCGCCGCAGGCCCGGTCGACGAGACCCTGCGAGCCGCCGCCGCCAAGGCCCGCGAGCAGCAGAAGGAAAAGGCCCTCGACGCCCGCTCCGCTCGCGCCAGCCAACAGCAGGACCAGATCAGGGATTCCCTGCTCATGGCCTTCCGCAGCGCCCCCGGCTACCAACTCATGAGCGCCGACATCGTGAAGGTCTACCAGACCGCCGGCAAGAAGAACTACGCCGCCCCCTCCGACTGGTCCGGCTGGTCGACCTTCCGCGAGAGCCACCTGGCCGTCGAGCCCGTGAAGACCAGCCGCGGCCAGATCCGCATCTTCACGCTCAAGCCCTCCAGCAACCCCGAGGAAGCCCCGTGACGACACTACTCCTGACAACTCCCGAGACGCCACAGGAGGGGGGGTACTACTCCTCTCCTCCCGACTTAAACAGATGTCGGGAGGAGTAGTACCCCCCTACCCTCCCGTGCTACTCCGGACAACTACTCCGCGGACTACTCCTCAGGAGTACCCCCCTTCTCAGGAGTACCCCCCGAGCGTGCGGCTTTCCAGGCCTCGGACGATCGCGTTTCGCGGCCTCCTGTCCTCTAATGCCCTCATTCAGACGTTTTCCGCTCGTTGTGCATCAGCGGTTAGCTGCCCATGTTGCCGGGTGGTTGCCATCGTGACCCGCTCAAGGAATCCGCACAGGCGGAAGATCGAGCATCGGAAGCACGCACGTCCGCGCTCGCCAAGCGCTGAGGCGCACAGCCTGGAGGTCTCGACAATCGCATGCCGCTTGTCCGGGAGGCCCGCAGTGAGCTGCCGACTACGCGTCTACCAAGCGCGAGGAGTCGCTCGCGTCGCTACCTCGAGCTGCTCAAGCTGGCCACGTCAAGCACGTGATGCCGAGCACGTCGCCGAGATCTTGATGCCAAGCCCGCCTGGATCGTCAACCGCAGGCGTCGCACGTGAGCCAGCTTGCGAAGACTACGTGATGCTGTCGCGAGCGCTCCGTGAGGATCTTGTCGCCCTCAGCCTCGAGCGCGCGCCCAAGCCCGTCGCCAGTCTCGAGCAGTTGCTGAGCGCGCGCAGGCGCAGGAGGAAGCCGAGCAGGCGCCGCCGCGCGCAGGCCGTCGAGGCGCAGCCGGAGCCCGAGGCCGTGCAGAGCAGCGAGCCTGTGGAAAAGCCTACGGACGAGCAGAGCGAGGAGGAGCGATGACGCGAGGGGAGACGAAGCGCTACGTGGCCGAGATGATGTACCAGCTGCCTCAGAGCGAGCCGGAGACGTAGCGCCTGCGTTCGTGGCGGCGGTCAGCCGTCTGGCGAGCGAGCCGGAGTGAGAGGCAGTGCTGGCGCTGCTCGTGGAGGAGAGCTGCTACCACATGCTGCGGGACAGAGCGCGCGAGGCGCGGTATGCGCAGGTGGCCGATACCTACATGGGCCGCAGTTGCTCTCGGCGCTCTACAAGCACATGACGCTCGATGCCGCGGTGCTGCGTTGCTTGGAGTGCGACACGGAGGCTCACGCGCCGAGGGCGAGCGCCAGCGCCCTTACCGCTGCCTGCGAAAGCTTCATCGCTGTGCACAAGGCGTGCCGCTTCCAGCCGGTGGAATCTATCACATCTTTAACTTATAGAGCCTCTTTATCCTCTTATATCTTGAGAGATGAGCTATACTTCTAACTACTATACTTCTCTCTCTCTCTATACTTTCACTTTTCCTTCTTTCTACTCTTATCTCTTCTATTTTCTTACTAATCTCTATCCTCTCTTTCTCACACTTCTTTATCATTTCTCTTACTCTTTTTTCATCTTTTATTTCCTCTCTATCTATTCTCTCACATCACCTCTTTCTTTTATTTCTATCAATACCCCACTCTCTTTCCTCTCTATTATCTCTATCTCTACTTCACTTTTTTTTCTTATTCTCTCTAATACTCCATTCTTTACTATTACTTTCCTTCTACTCATCTTTACCTTTTCTATACTTATTTTTATCCTCATTCTTTCCTTCTTTTCACTAATTATTTTTTCCTCTCTTTTTACTCTCTTCTCTATTACTATCTTTACTTCTATCATCACTTCTATATCTTCTATTATTCTTTCTATCCCCTTCTTTCTTTCTCTTTCCTCTTTCTTCTCTCTATTTTTTCTCTTTATCTTCTATCCTCTTTTCTCTTTCTATTTTTCTCCTTTTTTTACTTTTATCTCTTTTTCATTTCTCTCTATTTTCTCTCTCTTCCTTACTTTATCTATTTTTATTCTTTACTAAATCTTATCTTTTCTCTTTACCCTTTTTTTTTTACCTTCTTCCTTTCTCTTACTATCACTTCTACATCTTTTTCTACTCCTACTATTTTTCTTCTTATCATTACTTCTATTTTTATTATCTTTCCTATTTTTTACTTTTTCTTTCTATTTCCTCCTTTTTTTTCTTTTTCCTCTCTCTCTCTACCTTATCTCTTCTTATATTATCTTTTTCCTTTTTCTCTCTATTCTTCTCTCCCTCTTTCCTCTCTTCCTTCCTCTCCATACTTATTTCTACTATTATTTTCACATCTTTTTTTTCTCCTTCTTTTTCCCCTCTTATTTTCTTTCTTCTTTATCTTCCTTCTTTTATCCTCTTTATACCCCTCTTTATTCCTCCTTCCTTTATTTTTACTCTACTTTCCCCTTCCCTACTCCTCTTTTCTTTTCTCCCTTCTACTCTTTTTCTCTCTCTCTTCCCTTCTTCTCTTTATCTTTCTCTTCTTTATCCATCTCTTTCATCTCTCTTTTTTTCCTTATTCTTATTTTTCTTTATTTTCCTCTACCTCCACTCCTTCTTCTTCTCCTTTCCTTCTCTCTCTCATTTTTCTACTCTCTTCTACCTCTTCTTTTACCTTTATCTTCCTATCTTTACTTCTTTTCTTTCCTTCATTTCCTATCCTCATCTCTTTTTCTTTATCTCTCTTCTCTAACTTTCTCTTTTCTTATACTTCGCGGCGACCGCGTACACCGAGCTTTCAGCGCGCTGTCGCCGTAGGGCTTCGTCGGAAGCGCTATCCGGCGTCTGCTGCCGCAGGAGAAGGCGCACGTCAAGGCGTTGCGTGAAGCGGCGACACGGGCAGCCAGATCCACGCGCTGATCGAGCCCGCGCTGCGGATTGACCTGGGCGGTGCTGGTTCGTCGCCCGAACTGACCGACCCCCGCGTCTGGTCCGCCTTCTCCGCGTGGCGGTAGTGGCGGCGTTCGGCGGGCCTGTGGGCTACGTCGATCGAGCACACGGTCTACAGCGAGCGCTACGGCTACGCGGCACTGCGGACTGGATCGGCCAGATCACGCACGAGGCACGCCGTTGCGGGTGATCGGGGACTGGAAGAGCAACCGCGGGCAGATCTACCCGGAGGCCGGGTTACAAGTCGCCGCCTACGAGTTCGCGGCCCGCGAGCAGGGAATCATCGACGGGCCGATCGCGGGTTGCATCGTCCGCGTGCCCAAGGTGGCCGGCGATGTGGTCGAGGTGCGCATCATCCCGGTCGACCAGATGGCCGAGTTGTTCGACGTGTTCCTGTCTGTATTGGCCGTGTGGCGATGGCAGAACGCCGCCGCGTGAGCGTGGAGTGTCTAGCGATGTAATGGCGTCCTGTCGTGAACTACGAAGTGTTCTACGCCAGGTGCTTTCAAACGCTACCCTCTGCCGCATTTGCCTGATTCATAGCGCCGCGTGATTCTGCCCGCGCTAATGCTGCGAATTCCTTGCGCATGTGTGCGCTTGCGCTGGCGTGCGTACCTCGCTTAAACCCGCGCCAGATGGCATTCTAGCTAATCTGCAATTGCCTTGCTGAGCGTGCCCTGTTGAGTGCGTCATGCGCAGGTACCTCGTGACCTCCGAGCAGAGGCTTGCCACGCTCACGGAAGTCCTGCGCGTCGTGGCTCTCATCTGGGACGAGCACGAGGTGCGGGCGCTCTTGCGCTACGTGCTGCGCGAGGTGACGCACGAGCAGATGGTGCGCCTGGCCGATGCGGTCGAGCTCGTGGAAGCGCTGCAGCAGTTCGAGAGCGGAATGCCGCATAGGGGGATCCAGTGAAGGCTTCGACCGTCGAGCGCTTCCTCGTGGCACTTCGCGACCCGAAGCTGCTGGGCGCCATGCCTTGCTTCAAGGACCTGTCGTCGTGGCGGGGCTGGATCGCGATCTTCCGGGCGTGGGCCGCGCTTCCTCTCGATCCGTGGGAGACGGAGTGGATCCTGGCGCACACGGGGCGTCCGACCTTGCTTCAGCGCTTCCTGAAATTGCTACTGCTGATCTGCGCGCGGCAAGTTGGCAAGACGCGCATGGCAACGACGTTCGCTGCGTTCGTGGGGGCGACCGCCCCACCATCGGCGCGCGGCAAGCACGTCGTTCTGATTGCTCAGGATCAGAGGGCCTCGACGCGAGTAGCGTTCGGCTACGTGTGCGAAGTGTTCGACACGGTGCCCGCCTTTCGGGACCTCGTGGTGCGACGGACCAGCGACACGCTCGAGCTAAAGAACGGGGTCTGCATCAGCGTTTATCCCTGCAGGCCGGCCGCGCTCCGAGGCCTCGTCGCGATCATGGTGATCGTAGACGAGGCCGCATGGTTCACGAGCACGGACGGGCGTCCGCTCGACCTCGAAACGATTAGAGCGGCCTGGCCGTGCCTCGCGACGACCGGCGGCCCGCTGCTCGTGTTGACCTCGCCCTATGCTCAGTCGGGTTGGGCATGGGACACGTTCGGGAAGAACTTCGGCAAGCCCGACCCGACCGCGTTTGTCGTGCAGTCGTCGGCGCTCGACCTCAACCCCGGCTTGCCGAGCGACTACATCGCGCGGATGGAGCGCGACGATCCCGAGGCCTATCGCTCCGAGGTGCTCGGCGAGTTCCGCGCGGGCCTCTGCGCACGTTGCTCGATCCCGAAGCGCTCCAGGCGTGCGTCGTCACGCGGCGCCGCGAACTTCCGCCGGCGGCGGAGGGTTCCTATCGCGGCTTCGTTGATCCGTCCGGCGGGCGCTCTGATTCGTTCACGTGCGCCATTGGGCATCGTGCCGGCGACGTGATCGTGACGGACTGCGTGTCGCGCCTGGAAAGCGCCGTTTAATCCTTCGAAGGCGTCATCGAGCGAATGCGCGGACCTCTTGCGCTCGTATCACGTGCGCGAAGTCACGGGCGATCAGCTTCGCTGGCGAATGGCCGCGTCGAGCAATTCCGGAAGCGCAGCATCGCACGTACAGGGTCGCCGAGCACGATCGCAGCGCGCTTTACCTCGAGCCTCTTGCCCGTCATACAAGCGGCCGGCATCGAGATTCCCAGAACTGCCGCGACCTACTTGCGCGAGCTTCGCTGCGCTCGAGCGCAGACGCGGGCCGAGTGGAAAGGACCGCGTGGACCATCGGCCCGGCAGCCACGACGACCTCGCCAATGCGCTCGCCGGCCTCGTGTCGCTGCTGCCGGCGCGTACTCGCGGCGCGCTCATATGCGCCCGACTACCTGAGCGGCCCGTCTGACGAGCAAGCCGACGACATGCGCGACCACGAAGGCGCCGTCCTCGACAGTGGCGGGACCTTTCTCGCGCACGCGGAACTCTCGCGCAAGCGCTGGCCGAGCGGATGGTGATGCGCGACTACGCCTTCGCCACGCTCTACGCGCTCATCGCCGCCGCGACGCCGGTCGAGCGTGGCGCGCTCGTGCTCGCGCTCGCCGCCAGGCTCGCGGCTCTCGGAGCCGCGATGGGAACGCCGGCGCCCGAGAACTTGCTCGAGGCCCAGACGCCGCAGCCATCGCGAAGGTGCCGAT
Organism: uncultured Acidobacteriota bacterium; assembly: GCA_963740655.1. Lineage (GTDB taxonomy): Bacteria > Acidobacteriota > Vicinamibacteria > Fen-336 > Fen-336 > DATBSL01. Next base: position 31,250 of record CAVUFF010000001.1, on the reverse strand, counting down.
CAGGCGCATATGGTCGTGGTCGCGCGCGAGGGACGCGAAGGTGTGGGCCTCGCATCTCGGGCCTCGCACGCTGCGGATCCGCGAGCGGGAGTTCCGCGCTTATCTCGAAAACAAGCGCTTGACTCGCGCGCGGACGCACGCGCACGGCGCGGGCAAGCATGGCCGTGCACGTAGACGGAATGCCGAGGCGGTTTAGGTGCGCGCTCGTGTCGCGGAGACACGCGGCTCGGACAAGGCGGTTTCGTAGGATGGACGACATGAAGACAGTAACCGGACGAGAGGCGGCCGAGCAGCGACTGCGCGAGCTCGAGGGTAGGGTGCGGCAGGCCAGGGACGCGAACGCGGAGTGCGAGCGCATCGTGGCCGAGTCGCGGGCCGAGATGGATCGGCTCGCCGACGCGCGCGAGATGTGTTTGGCGAAGAGCGACCAGATCGGCGCAGACGCCGCGCGCCAGAGCACGGCCCTCGCGGCGCGCACGCTGAACGACGCCGGCGCGAAGGCTCGCGGCCTGGCGCGGCTGCTGCCCGAAGTCGAGGCGGAGCTGGGGACGCTCGCGGTCGCGCTGATGAAGGCCTGGCGCTACGAGCTTTCGGCAGCCCTCGCAAAGTCGCGCGCGCGTTTCGACGCAGGGGAAGTGTCCCAAGACCACGTGTTCCGTTTCGTGGATGCCTACAGAGAGCATTACAGCGCGGCGCAAGAAGTCTTCGCCGCCACCGGCGACATCGCCGACGTTGTCGTCTCCTTCGACTTGCGCGAGGAACTCCAGCGCAGGCGCCTCACGGGCCTGGCCCCCGATTTCATCGTGAGCCGGAATGTGCTGAAGCCCCGACTTCGTGAAGAGTGGCGCCCGCTGGTCGGTGCACATCTCGTGACCTTTCGTGAGCGGCGCGAAGCGGCTGCCAGAGCCGCGAACGTCGCGGCACACGCGAAGCGCGAAGCGGCGCAGCGGCTTGGGGGTGCGGCATGAGCGGGCTCTCCGCACGGCCGCACGATCCCGAGACGTGCCGCCGCATCATTTCGGGTATCGAAGAGCAGGCCAAGGAGAGTTTCCCGGGCAAGCCTTTGAAGGAAGCCCTGCGCCTGTTCTTCGAGCGCGCTACCGATGCCAAGGCGAGCTACGCTGCCGCGTCGAAGTTTTTGGAAGAGCACTGCGCGGCAGAGACCGAGAAGCGATTGCGCAGCGAGGCGCGCGACGAGTTCTATCGAGGCGACGGTGCGGCGCTTTACGAGCGGCACGTGCGCAATACGACGGGCGACACGCGGCTGCGGCGGGACGAAATCGCGCTGTTGTTCGACGACATCGCCTGCGCCGAGCTCGTCGCGTTCGTGAAGAGCGCGACCGGCAACGACGACGATGCGGCCGCGCTCAACACCATCTATGCGAACGCGCCGCAGCTATATGAGGAACGGCACGCCGCGATCCGTGCCGCTGTGGCTGGTCGCCCCGAGGCCGAAGTAATCGAGCACGTCGCGCGCGCGCACGAGCTGGCAAAGCGAATCGTCCGCATCGCAAAGAGCGCGGCGGCGACGGATGATCCGGGACGCGTCATTCGTGAAGGTGCGTCGCGGTGAAGGACTCTCTTAGGCCGCTACCTTCGCGGCGGTCCTGGAGGCGGAGCGGGGCGCGCATGATCGTGGCGGGATCTACACGTCACGATACGTGCTCGTCCCGTGGGCGGCGGCGAGTGGCACTCGATCTCCGAGGCGCGCGGCGCCTCCTCCGCGGCCCGCACCCGCCGGCATCACAACACCGCGCGCACGCTGCTCGTCGCCGCCCGTCGTATCGCTGACCGATGAGAACTGAGTTCCGCGAGAGCCGCTGCGCGACCTGTGGCGCGAGCTTCGAATTCGACGCCCTGCGCTTCGAGCTGCCGCCGCTAACCTGTCGGTCGTGTTTTCGTGAGCGCGCAGCGCGGCTTGTAAAGACGACGCGCAGAGTGGTCCAAGTGCGGAATGTCGGCGCCCTGCTCGAGACCGCGGACTCAAGGCGCTTTTTCTGGTGCTGGTCTCGGCGACGCACGACGCGCCCGATGCTCGGCGAGCGCTATGTGCTGAAGTTCTATCCGCTCGAGAAGCCGGCGCCGCCGAGGCTGCCCGTCGCGAGAGCGGTCGCGGGGCCGTTGCCGGAAGCCGCTAGCGCTTCTTTTTCTTGGTGAGCGCGCGGGGCTCGGCGGGTGCCTGGCTCGTCCGGGACGACAGCGGGAAGCTGATCTCGGCTGGCTCTGAGCTCGCGGTCTACTTCGTGCCCGAGTTCGTCGGCTCGCTTGGCGCTGAACTCGGGGTGCTGATCAGCGCTGCGAGTTAGGGGCGCTTTCGATCAGGAGGCGGCGGGAGCAGGTGTGGGTTATGGATCAGGTGGATCGGAACACCGAACTTGTGAGCTAGCTTGCACACCATCCGGCGGCCAATGGGATCCATGAGAGCATAGGCGTCGGTCGTGCCCTTGCCGTCCGTGATCACCGTCATGCTGGGATCCTCAGCCTGCGGATAGCAGCTTACCCCGTGGGCCTCGAACACCCTGATGACATGCTGCTTTGGTACGTCGCCGTCGGACACGGCGTCCTAGGCTGCTTTGGCTAGAAAGACGATCGCATCGAAGGTCGGCTGCATGTCGTGAAAGCTGACCTCGCTGAGCGTATGGAAACCGCCGGTGTTCTAGTAGAAGACGTCCCACTCTTCCTTCTGAGCGACAACCAGCATCTTCTCGATGGAGCCGTACAGCTTGAGGTGTTCCTTCACTGTAGCCGCGAGCCCCTTCTCTAAGGCCTTCTGAGCGGACTCGAGGGAACGCGCCCTCCGCGAAGTAGTCTATATCTAATCCCTTAGCTATCCACCTATCTTTGTCCTCTTAGATCTATACCTTTAGTTTTCCTAACCCCACCAAGTGCTTACCCTCCTTGTCTTTGCACTCATATAAATCATATTGCGCTCATTACCTTTTCCTTCTTTATCTCCTTGCTCTTTTTTTCCCCTCCCTCCCAACACTTCACCGTGTGTCATATCCATACCTTGAAAGTAAGCTATTCACTTACGTTTTGCAACAGCAGTACCAATGCCTCAGCGTAGTGCGCCCCTACCTACATCCTTTTTCTGCTTTACCTGCTCCCTGATACCATTATTATTAACATCAAATCAGCGCTCCTTTCAAGCTCTCAATAGAGTAAAGCGTATACCGCTGCCTAAGTGAAACCCACCGCTAGCACCTCTATACCCTATCAGCTTACCTAGCGCTCGCAACTCCCTTAACTATCTCCTATAAGCTTGCACAATCACGCGCAGCACCTAACTCTCTAGCACCTAGCTCACCACTCAACCTCCTTCACTGTTTATCCCCACTTCCTCGCTCACCAACCACGCACCTCAACTTTCTTATCTTACCTCACAGCCAAGCTCTCAGCATCAAACGCAGTTATCTCTATGCGCTAAACTTTCTATAAAATCTCCCTTTCTTCCCCCATACTATAACTAATACACCACACATATCACTAAGCTCCCACCTACCTCTCCCCACTCTAACTTGCTCTTAGCTTATCTAGCACCATTCTCTAACAATCTCTCTCTCTATATATTACTCCCTCTCTCCTCCCTTACCTCACCATCCGCACCAACATAACCACTTATATCTCCCCAAACTCTCACCTAACTCTCAGCGCTACCATAACCAAACCACCGCATCTCTCCCTTAGCTATCTACACTTCTAAATATCTCTCATCTCTAACCACAAGCGCTACCTGCATCTAGCAACCTATTTCTTCTATCTCTCTAACCAGCTATATCTATATACCAGTCACTAAGCGCCGCGCACCTGTCGTGGACGCCTTCATCCACAGTCGCCGTGTCGTGAAGCTCTACCTTACCAAGCGAGCGGACGACGCCAAGTCCAGCTCTTGCGCAAGCCCAGAAGACGCCATCCCGTCGTCTACCCGTTCATCACTCTCTCACTACCTCCCGCGCTTCCTCGCCTACCGTCAGCGAGACGAGTAGCGCCGTGCACTGCTCATCGTACCAGCAGATCCTTCATCAATCATCTCCTCCCCGACTCTCTGCCCTATGAAGCATTCGCGACATCGACGCCCTCCTACATCCGCATCGCTGCTGCATCTCTAAGCGCCAGCCGAGCACTAACCTGCCAGAGACAGAAAGGCTATCGCACCTGCACACCGCGGAGCGCTCCTCGCGCTGAACACCTCGCTGCAGATCCGCCCGTGCTCTCGCTCGTGCTCGCTCTCGCCGTTCTAGACGAGTGATCACCGAGCAACCCGGCCCTCGGGGTGTTCCGTCAAGGCGCCGCACCAAGGCGGCTCAACATGCGTACTATCTGCTGCCGTCTGCCGAGACGTCAAGGCCATGTAACCTCTAGCAGCGCAACCGCCTCTTCTCCATCGCCGCCGAGCGGGAGCCCGACGTCTGCCCCGCGTTCCTCCTGATGGCTCTCTGCGGGCTTCGTCTCGGTGAAGCGCTCGGACTCGAAGTGGCTTCGTGCGACTTTGAAGACGCGCTCCGTGTGCACGAGCAGATCACGTCGGCCTCTACCAAATCCGGCGTCGAGCGCAACGTCGAGATCGCCGCTTCCGTCGTGGACCTCCTCCGGGTCTTCTAGCCCGGCGTCGCGCGGAGAGTTTGCAGCCGTACGCGGCGAGCACTCTCGCCCTTGCGATCGTGTTCCCGTGGCTTCCCGCGAAGCCTACAGCCGCGACGAGCAGCGGGCCGCCAAGATCGTGCGCCGCGCGATGGAGCGCTGCCTGCGATCGGCAAGCTGCCCTCGCACTTCACTCCGCACAGCCTCAGGCACACGTTCTGCACTCTGCTGATCCGCTCGGCTGCTCTCCCGTCTACGTGCAGCAGCAGGCGGCCACGCCTCCGTCAAAATGACCGTCGACGTCTACGGCAGCTGGTTCAGCCTGACCGCGCCGGGGGCTATGGACAGCCTAGCGCGGGGGGCCTTCGACCCCGGTTGGTAACATCCGAGCAAAAGCGGCAACATCCGTGGCTACCCCTCAGGAGCAACCGTATGCTCCGCATGGCACTTACGCGAGCTACCTCTAGCCGTCCTTCTCCTGGCTGATGCCGTAGGCCTCGAGCTTCTTGTAGAGGTTCGAGCGCGGCGTGCCGATCGCGGCGGCGGTGGCCGAGATGTTCCAGCCGCTCTCGCGCAGCTTCTGGACCAGGAACGCCCGCTCGGCGCCTTCCTTGAAGTCGCGGAGCGTCGCGGCCGCGGGCGGGGCGGCTGCGGGCTCGTCGGCCGGGCGGCGCAGGACGTCCTTGAGGTGATCGGGCCGCACCTCGTCGTCCTCCACCATGATCAGGAGCCGCTCGACGGCGTTCTTGAGCTCGCGCACGTTGCCGCGCCAGGCGTGGCGCGCCATCGCGCCCGTCGCCTCCTTCGTGAAGCCGCGCGGGCGCACGTTGTTCTCCGAGCGGAACTGGCGCGTGAAGTGCTCGACGAGCGGAGCGATGTCCTCCGGCCGCTCGCGCAGCGCCGGAACCGCGACCGGCACGACCGACAGCCGGAAGAAGAGGTCCTCGCGGAAGCGGTCCCGCGCGATCTCCTCCTCGAGGTTCTTGTTGGTGGCGGCGATCACGCGCACGTCCACCTCGATCGTCTTCTGCGAGCCGATGCGCTCGACCTCGCCCTCCTGCAGCACGCGCAGCACCTTGGCCTGCGTGCGCAGGCTCATGTCGCCCACCTCGTCGAGGAAGATCGTGCCGCGGTGCGCCAGCTCGAACTTGCCGATCTGCTTCTCGGTCGCGCCCGTGAACGATCCCTTCTCGTGCCCGAACAGCTCGCTCTCGATCAGCTCCTCCGGGATCGCCGCGCAGTTCACCTGCACGAAGGCCTCGTCGGCGCGCAGCGAGTTGCGGTGGATCGCGCGCGCGACGAGCTCCTTGCCCACGCCGCTCTCGCCGGTGATCAGGACCGTCGCGCTCGTGGGCGCCGCGCGCCGCACCGCGTCCCACACCTTCGAAAGCGCCGGGCTCTCGCCAACCATCCGGTAGCGGTCGTCGAACTCGAGCCGCAGCCTCCGGTTCTCCTCGGCGAGCTTCTTGTGGCCGAGCGCGTTGCGCGCCGCGATCAGGATCCGCTCGCTGTCGGGCGGCTTCTCGATGAAGTCGAACGCCCCGAGCTTGACGGCTTCGACCGCCGTCTTGACGGTGCCGTGGCCGGACAGGATCACGACGGGCAGCGCCGGGTCCCGCTCCTTGAGCCGCTTCAGCACGTCGAGCCCGTCGAGCTGCGGCATGCGCACGTCGAGGAACACGAGGTCGGGCGCCTCCTGCTCCGCGAGCTTCAGCCCGACCGGCCCGTTGGCCGCCTGCAGCGTGTCGTAGCCCTCGTACTCGAAGATCATCTTGAGCGAGGAGCGCACGGCGTCCTCGTCGTCGATGATCAGCACGCGAGGCTTCAAGGGCGCCGCTCCACGTAGACGCGCGTCAGGAACGAGCTCGCGGGCCGCGGCCGGAACACGTAGAGCCAGGCCGGCGCGCCCGGCTCGAGCGCCGCGAGCACGCGCTTGTAGGTCGCGACGTCGGGAGTCGGCCGCCGGTTGACCTCGACGATCAGGTCGCCCTCCTCGATGTCGTCGACGCCCGGCTCGTCGCCGAGCACGTCGCGCACCACGACGCCGACGCGGTCGGCAGGCACACGCAGCTCCTGCCGGGTGGCCGCCGCGAGGTTGGCGATCACGAGCCCGAGCGCGTCTCCCTTGCGCGCCGGCGCCACCGCGGGCGTCGCGGCGGGCGGACCGATCGGCCCCTCCTCCGCGCCCCGCGCGTCGAGCCGCGCCATGAGGTCGAGCGCGCGCCCGTCGCGCACCACGCCCAGCCTCACCTCGGTCCCGGGCCTGAGAGCCGAGATCGTGCGCACGAGCTCGTCGCCGTCCGCCACCGGCTGGCCCGACACGGTCTTGACGACGTCCCAGCGCTTGAGCCCCGCCCTGGCCGCGGGCTCGCCCGGCTGCACGTCGAGCACGAGCGCGCCGCGCGTGTCCGAGAGGCCCATCATGCGCGCGAGGTCCGGGTCGAGCTCGTGCAGCTCGATGCCGAGGTAGCCGCGCTCGACCTTGCCGCGCTCGCGCAGCTGGCCGAGCACCGCGCGCGCCACGTTGATCGGCACCGCGAAGCCGATCCCCTGCGCCTCGCTGCTCACGGCCGCGCTGATCCCGACCGCCTCGCCCTCGCGGTTCACGAGCGGCCCGCCCGAGTTGCCGGGGTTGATGGCGGCGTCGGTCTGGATGTAGGCGTCGAAGGACTGGTTCCAGATCTTGCGGCCGAGCGACGACACGACGCCGACCGTGACCGTGTGGTCGAACTCGAGCGGGTTGCCGATCGCGCAGACCCAGTCGCCGACGCGCAGGTGGTCCGAGTCGCCGAGCCGAACCGTGGGCAGCCCGCGCGCGTCGAGCTTGAGGAGCGCGAGGTCGGTGCTCGGATCCGAGCCCACGAGGCGCGCGGGCAGCTCCCGCCGGTCGGCGAGGCGCACGCGGATGCGGCCGGGCCCCGGCACCAGGTGGTGGTTGGTGAGGATGTAGCCCTCCGCGTCGACGATGAAGCCCGAGCCCTCGCCGCGCCGCGGCACGTCCTGCGCCGGCGCGTCGACGTCGTCCTCGTCGGGCACGCCCGGGCCGTCCTCGATCACGTCCACGTGGACGACCGCCGGGTTCACCTGGGCCACGACGTCGGCAAACGAAGGAGCCGAGCCGAAGAAGCCAGGAGGGCCCGGCGGTGCGCCCACACGGCCGCCGCCCCCCGCGAGGTAGCCGAGAGAGCCGGCCAGGGCCGCGACCAGGCCGAGGCCCAGGCCGAAGGCGGCGCGCGTCATGCAAGCAGTATAACCCTCAGCCGCCGAGCCGCTTGCGAAGCTCAACCTCGTCGATCACCGGCACGTCCAGCTCGCGTGCGCGCTCGAGCTTCGAGCCCGCGTCGCGTCCCGCGACGACGGCAGTGGTCTTTTTCGACACGCTTCCCGTCACACGGCCGCCCGCCGCCTCGATCGCGGCCTTCGCCTCGTCGCGCGTCATCGACTCGAGCGTTCCCGTGAGGACGAACTGCTGGCCCTGGAGCGTCAGCGAGCCCGGCTCCCGACCCTCCTCCTCGACTCGGACGCCGGCGGCCTCGAGCCGGCGCACGAGCGCGGCGTTCGCGGGATCGCGGAACCAGGCGTGGACCGAGCCCGCCACGGCCGGGCCGATCTCGTAGATGTCGTCGATCGCTTCGACCGCCGCCTCCCCGATCGCCTGCAGGCTCCCGAAGTGCCGGGCCAGTAGCATCGCGGCGCGCTCGCCCACGAAGCGAATGCCGAGGCCGAACACGAGCCGCCGCAGCTCGCGGGACTTGCTCGCCTCGATCGCCTCCAGCAGGTTGCGTGCGCCGAGCGACTCGCCCTTCTTCGCCTTGGGTGCGAAGAGCGGGGCGAGGTCCTCGAAGCGCAGCGCGTAGAGGTCGGCGAAGTCCTTCACGAGCCCCCGCTCGAGCAGCTCGTGGACGACCACGTTGCCGAGGCCTTCGATGTCCATCGCCTCGCGGCGCGCGTAGTGCCTGAAGCGCTCCTCGACCTGCGCCGGGCACGAGACGTTCGGGCAGCGCCGGTCGACCTCGCCTTCGGGGCGGACGACCGCCGTCCCGCACACCGGACACGTCTCGGGCGGGGTCCAGGGCGAAGCACCCTCGGGCCGCTCGGCCGCGACCACGCTCACGACCTTGGGGATGACCTCACCACCGCGCTCGATCAGAACGCGGTCGCCCACGCGCACGTCCTTGCGAGCGACCTCCTCCTCGTTGTGGAGCGTCGCGCGGCTGACGGTGGTGCCGGCGAGGAACACGGGCTCGAGGTGCGCGACCGGTGTGAGCCTGCCGGTGCGGCCCACGTAGACCTCGATCGCCTCCACCCGCGTCGCCGCCTGCAGCGCCGGGTACTTGTAGGCGATCGCCCAGCGCGGGAACTTCGACGTCGCGCCGAGCTCCTGCTGCAGCGCGAGGTCGTCCAGCTTCACCACCACGCCGTCGATCTCGTACTCGAGCGCGCCGCGCTTGTCGCGCCACTCCTCGATCACGCCCAGCACCTCGTCCATTCCCTGGCAGCGCCGCGACGCGGGGTTCGTGCGCAGACCCCAGCCGCGCAGCCGCTCGAGCGCCTGCCACTGGCTCGCGAGCACGGCGCCGCGAACGTGCGCGGCCGAATAGAGGAAGATCTCGAGCCCGCGCTTCTCGACCACGCGCGCGTCGAGGCTCTTCATCGTGCCGGCGGCGGCGTTCCTCGGGTTCGCGAACGGCTCCTCCTCGGCCTCCTCGCGCTCGGCGTTGATCGCCAGGAAGCGCGAGCGCGGCAGGTAGACCTCGCCGCGCGCCTCGAGCTCCTGCGGCACGTCGTCCCCCCGCAGCTCGAGCGGGATCGCGCGGATCGCGCGCGCGTTCGCGGTCACGTCGTCGCCGCGCACGCCGTCGCCGCGCGTCACGGCCCGCACCAGCAGGCCGCTCTTGTAATGCAGCGCCATCGACAGCCCGTCGATCTTCAGCTCCGCCGTGTAGGCGAGCTCGCGCTTGCCGACCGCGCGGAAGACGCGCTCCTCGAACTCGCGCAGCTCCTGCTCGGAGTAGGTGTTGTCGAGGCTCAGCATCGGCGTGCGGTGCACGACCGTCGGGAACTCGCTCGACGGCTTCTCCCCCACGCGCTGCGTGGGGCTCGTGGGCGTCACGAGGTCGGGGAACTCCGCCTCCAGCTCGCGCAGCTCGCGCTCGAGCGCGTCGTACTGCGCGTCCGAGATCTCCGGCTTCGCGAGCACGTAGTAGAGGTGCTCGTGGCGGCGGATCGCCTCGCGCAGCCGGGCGATCCGCGTCTCGGCCGTCTCGCGGGTGGTCACGGCCGGCGCCTCGCCGACCCTGTCAGTGGTCGCGGGCGAGGATGAAGCCCGGCAGCGCCTCGAGCGCCTCCCGGTAGGGCGACGGCTCGAAGGCGAGGAGGCCCGCGCGCGCCTCGTCCGCGTAGCGCTCGGCCATCGCGCGCGCCTCCTCGAGCGCGCCGCAGTCGCGCGCCAGCCGCACCAGCTCGTCGCGCGAGACGCGCGAGAACGCGCGGTCGTCGAGCACCGTGCGCACCTTGGCTTCGGCGGCGGCGCCGCCGCGGCGCAGCAGGAAGATCATGGGCAGCGTGACCTTGCCCTCGCGCAGGTCGTTGGCGACGGGCTTGCCGAGCGTCTCCTCCTCGGCCGTGAAGTCGAGCAGGTCGTCCACCATCTGGAAGCACAGGCCGAGGTTCAGCCCGTAGCCGGCGAGCGCGGCCTCGCGCGCCTCGCCCACCGCGCCCAGGATCGCGCCGATCCGCGTGCAGGCCGCGAAGAGGTCGGCGGTCTTCCGGCGGATCGTGTCGACGTGGTCCTCGACGGTCGAGGCCATGTTGCCGTTGCGCTCGATCTCGAGGATCTCGCCCTCGATGAGCCGCAGCGTCACGTCGGACAGCAGGCGCAGGATGCGCAGGTTGTCCTGCGACAGCGCCATCGCCATCGCCTTCGTGTAGAGGAAGTCGCCGAGCAGCACCGTGATGTCGTTGCCCCAGCGGCTGTTCACGCTGCGGCGGCCGCGCCGCGTCGTGGCCTCGTCGATGATGTCGTCGTGCAGCAGGCTGGCGGTGTGGATGAACTCGACGGTCGACGCGAGCGTCACCGCGCGCTCGCCGCGGAAGCCGCAGAGCCGGCTCGCGAGCAGCAGCAGCGCGGGCCGCACCCGCTTGCCGCCGCCTTCCTGCACGTAGCGGCCGATCTCGCCCACGAGCGGCACGTCGGAGCGCACCTGGCTCCTGAAGACCTCCTCGACCTTCCCGAGGTCGTCCTCGACCAGGCGGACGATGTCTCGGAGCCCCAGCACGCTCGCCCGCCCGAGAGGGTTCACCGCGGCCATCGCGCTACCGGTAGTTCGTGAACTGCATGTCGATGCCGAGGTCCGTGCCCTTGAGCAGGCGGATCACGCCCTGCAGGTCGTCCTTGTTCTTGCCGCTGACGCGCAGCTGGTCGCCCTGGATCGCGGCCTGAACCTTGAGCTTGGAGCCCTTGATCAGCTTGACGATCTCGCGCGCCTTGTCGGTCGGGATGCCCTTCTGCAGCGTGATCTTCTGGCGCACCGTCCCGCCGAGCGCCTTGTCCGCCTCGCCGAAGGTGAGCGCCTTCAGCGGCACGTTGCGCTTGACCAGGCGGCCCTCGAGCACCTCGCGCACGGCCTTGAGCTTGAACTCGTCAGCGGAGGAGAGCGTCAGCTCCTCGCCCGTGAGCTCGACGTTCGAGCCCGTGCCCTTGAGGTCGAACCGCGTCAGGATCTCCTTCATGGCCTGCGCGATCGCGTTCTTGACCTCTTGGAGGTCGACGCTGCTGACGATATCGAACGAGCTGTCGGCCATGGAGGGATGGACTCTTCTCGATTTCGGGAACGTGGGTCCAGCCGCAGTGGCAGACCGTCCGGGTAAAGTGCCGGATTCACGGCATTCTGTCAAACAGGATCGCGGCTTCGCCAGGGCCTCCCGGAGCCCCTCGCGACGGCTTTCTCGAGCCACGGCTAGAGCGGGCGGCGGAAGAGCCTCGCGTAGTTACGGAGGGCCGACGCGCCGATCGCCCGAAGCTCGACTCCGCGGAGTGCCGCCAGCCTGCGCGCGACCTCGACCACGAACGCGGGCTCGTTGCGCTTGCCGCGGTGCGGCGGCGGCGCCAGGAAGGGCGCATCCGTCTCGACCAGCAGCCGGTCCTCGGGCACCTCGCGCGCCACCTGCTGGATCGTCTCGGAGCGCGGGAAGCTGGCGATCCCGGAGAAGGAGACGTAGAAGCCGAGCGCGAGCGCGCGGCGCGCCAGCTCCGGCCCGCCGGTGAAGCAGTGGATCACCCCGCCCGTTTCCGCCGCGCCCTCGCTCTCGAGCAGCGCCGCCGTCTCGTCGTCGGCCTCGCGCGTGTGGACGACGATCGGCAGCCCGACGTCGCGAGCCAGCCGCACCTGCCGGCGGAACACCTCGCGCTGCGTGTCGCGCGGCGAGTAATCGTAGTGGAAGTCGAGTCCCAGCTCCCCGATCGCGACGATCCGGCGCTCGCGCGCGAGCCCGCGGATGCCGTCGTACGTCTCCTCGGTCGCGAGCCACGCCTGGTGCGGGTGAACTCCCGCGGTCACAGGCTGCCCGAGGCCTTCCGCGACCTTCAGGGCGCGGGCGAGACCTCCCCTCTCGTCGACCTCCCCGACGATCAGCATCTCGGCGATCCCCGCCGCGCGCGCTCGCGCCACGACGGCCTCGCGATCGGCGTCGAACTCCGGCATGTCGATGTGGCAGTGGCTGTCGACCAGCCAGCCGGCGGCGTCCGAGGGCGGCGTCTCTTCCATGAGTGATCGCGAACTCTACCGCGGCTTGGAGCACGGGGCCTACGACCGTGCTGTCGGCCGATGAAAGGCGGGCGCGCGGCATCGGGTCCGCCGGCGCCCTTGACATCATATTCGTATATGCTTATAGTCGGATCACTTGGGGAAGCGGTCTCCCCCGCGACGGAGAGCGAAGATGATCGATCCCGCGCTGATCCCACTCGTCGCCCGGCGCTTCAAGGCGCTCGGCGAACCGGGACGGCTGGGGCTGCTCGCGGCGCTGCAGGATGGCGAGCGAAGCGTGTCGGAGCTGGAGACGACACGATGTGCCAGCGAGTGAAGTGCGCGAAGTGCGGAAAGCCGACCTGGAGGGGCTGCGGAGCCCACGTCGAGCAGGCCCTCGCCGGCGTGCCGATGGACGCGCGCTGCCAGTGCCCGCGCCCGAAGTCCCTGCTCGCCCGCTTGCTGGGACGCTGACGATGCGCGCCCCGTTCCGGCTGCTGGTGGTCGGCGGCGCAGCGAGGTGGTGCGCGTCGACCCCGCCGGCTACGGCCGGTGCTGAGCTTCAAGGGCGTGTGACGGGCCGCGAGTTCGCACCGTTCTTGCATAGACCCTGTCCCGGGGGCTCCATGACTGGGCGGGACGGATCGACACGAGCGGTTTTCGGGACGCGGCTGGGCTCGAGGGCCACGGGCGCGCTGCGCCTGGTGAGGGGAGCCTTCGACGACTGGATGGCGGACGACGCCCCGCGGCTCGGCGCCGCGCTCGCCTACTACACGCTGTTCGCGCTCGCGCCGCTGCTCGTGGTCGCGATCGCCGTCGCCGGTCTCGCATTCGGGCAGCAGGCCGCGCAAGGCCGCATCGTCGACGAGCTGTCGGGCGTCGTCGGCACGAGCGGGGCGCAGGCCGTGACGGAGCTGATCGAGAAGAGCCAGAAGCCCGCGACCGGGCTCGTCGCGACCCTCCTCGGCGCGGCGACGCTTCTCCTCGGCGCGACGGGGGCGTTCGTCGAGCTGCGCAGCGCGCTCAACAGGATCTGGGACGTCGAGACGCCCGCCGGCGGCCTCCTCGGCTTCGTGCGCGACAGGCTCGCCGCGTTCGCGCTGGTCCTGGCCGTCGGCTTCCTGCTCATGGCCTCACTGGTCGTGAGCGCGGCGCTCTCGGCCGCCGGCGCCCTGCTCGGCCACTTCGTGTCGAGGCCGGCGGCTCTGCTGCAAGCCGCGAACACCGCGCTGTCACTCGTCGTGATCACGGTGCTCTTCGCCCTCATCTTCAAGCTGCTCCCCGACGCTCGCATCGACTGGGGCGACGTCTGGGCCGGCGCCCTGACGACCTCGGTGCTCTTCACGGCCGGCAAGTTCGCGATCGGCCTCTATCTCGGGCGCAGCGGCCTCACCTCCAGCTATGGGGCGGCGGGCTCCGTCGTGGTGCTCGTCGTGTGGGTCTACTACTTCGCGCAGATCTTCTACTTCGGCGCCGAGCTGACCCAGGCGTACGCGCGGGCCCACGGCTCGCGCCGCGCGACCTCGCGGGCACGGAACGCACGGCCGAATGTAGAAACGGCCGCCGTGGCGCGCTGAAGCTCTACTTGCAGACCTTCGAGCAGTCGCCGCCCTGCAGGTAGCCGAGGGTGCGGAGGTTCTGGCACTGCTCGCACGTGAGCCCGGTCTCCGCCTCGCTGCTCTCGTGCGCCCGCCGCCCGAGCCGGAGCGTCCAGGCGTGGAGAGCCTGGCGGTAGTACGCCGCGCGCAACGGCTCCTCGGAGGCGACGTCCCGCGCCTCGCCCGGGTCGGTTACGAGGTCGTAGAGCTGCTCCTCGCCCGTGCGCGTGTCGTAGAGGAACTTGAAGCGGTCGTCGCGCAGCGCGTAGCGCGGCCGGTCCCAGACGCTGCGCGAGAGCACCGCCGGCTTGCCAGGAGCGCCGAGCGCCACCGGCAGCAGGCTCCGGCCCTGGAACTCCCGGTCGGAGCCCCCCTTGCCGCGCACCCCGAAGATGTCGGCGATCGTCGGCGCGACATCGAGCAGGTCGGAGAGCGCGCGCACGCGCACGCCCGCGGGCCCGGCGCCCTTCGGGAAGCGCACGATCAGCGGCACGCGGACCGTCGGCTCGTAGACCTGTACGTTGTGGCCGATCCAGCCGTGCTCGAGCAGCTCCTCGCCGTGGTCGGCGGCGACGATCACGACCGTTTTCTCGAGCAGCCCCTGGGTCGAGAGCGCCCGCACCAGCGCGCCCACCTCCTGGTCGGCGAACGCGAGGTTGCCGTCGTAGAGCCGGACCAGGTGCTCGCGCTCGTCCTCGCTGAACGCGCGCCGGTGCTGGTTCACGTCCTGGAAGAAGCGCGAGTCGCGCCGCGCGGCTTTCGGGATCGGCCCGTCCGGGCCGAAGCGCGTGTCGAAGGGCGGCTCGGGGTCGTAGGGAAAGTGCGGCTCGCGGAAGTGCACGTACGCGAAGAAGCGCCGGCCGCGGTTCTTCTCGAGCCACGCCGGCACGACCTTGCGGAACACGTCGCCGCGGCTGCCGAGCGTGCGGAACACCTCCTCGAACTCCTGGAAGCCACGGTCGAAGCCGAACAGGCTCCCGGCCACGGCGTTCGCGACGAAGCCGGCGGTGTGGATGCCCTGCGCCGAGAGCAGCTCGGCGAGCGTCAGGCGGTCCTTGGGCAGCCGCGCGGAAAACGACACCGCGCTGTGGTGGCGATCCGGGTACTGCGAGGTCCAGACCGACGCCATCGCGCCGAGCGTGTAGACGGCCGGCGTGTAGACGCGCTCGAACACGACGCCCTCCGACGCGAGGCGGTCGATCTCGGGCGTCGTCTCGCGCGGGTAGCCGTAGGTGCCGAACGAGCGCGCGCGGCCGGCGTCGAGGATCACGAACAGCACGTTGGCCGAGGCCAGGCTCTTGCGCAGCGAGTCGGCGCGCGCGTCGTCGGCGGGTGCGGTCGGCTGCGGCTCGAGCGGGTCGCCGGCCCCCCTTCCGATGATGCGCGGCGCCAGGAGCCGGCCCCAGGCGAAGCGCGGGCGTCCCGCCTGGCCGACGGCGAGCCCGATCCGGACGATGTCCCCCGTCCGTCCGGGCAGCCGCACGGCCTGCTCGCCGAGCGGCTTGTCGCGCGCGCCGATCACGCGGCTCCAGACCTCGCGCTCGCCGCCCGTCGCGTCTTCGAGCAGCACGCGAAAGGACGCCGCCCCCGCCGCGGCGCGCGCCGCCGGCGGCAGCTGCGGGGTGAAGCGCAGCTCGGCCGCGGGCGGCAGGCGCAGCGCGAAGCGGACGATGGCCGGTCCGACGAGAGTCAGCGACGGCACGCCCTTTTCGGCCGCCGTCACGAACGGCCGCGGCGCGTCGCGCGCGAGCAGGTCGTCGAGCGACGGGTCCGAGGCGAGCCCCGTCACGAGCGCGTAGAAGGCGGCCGCCAGCTGCCTGCGGTCGAGGCTCTTCGGGTCGGCGTCGGCGGGCGAGGCCGTCTTCGAGAACACGAAGCGCAGCCGGTTGTCGCCGGACTTCTGCGCGGCGGGCGGCAGCGGGATGCGGTAGCGGTGGCGCGCGTCGTTGAAGGCGAAGCGCTCGACCGGCGTGCCGTTGAGCCGCACCTCGACCGACTGCGGGCCGGCTCCGCGGAAAGGCGCCGCGTCGAGGATCGCGACGCGCGGCTCGGCCGTGTCCCACAGGAACGCCACCTCGGCCTCGCCCTTCGACCACAGGAACGGCTCCTCCGCGCCGCCCGCCTCGCGGTGGAAGCCGTCGGTGAGCCGCGGCTCGGCCGCGGGCGTGCCGAAGCGCAGCACGTCGAGCGCCGACCACGTCTCGGCCACCGCGGCGCGCGCCGCGAGGTCGTAGACGACCGTCCTCGGCCTTCCGGGACAGCCGAGCGCCAAGAGCGCGATCCCGACGGCCGTCGCCGGGCGAAGCCTCACTCGCGGAGGCTCACTTCACCTTGGTGCCCGGCGCGACGGCGCCGTCGAACGTGCAGAGCACGGCCTTGCCGTCCTCGGACCCGGCCAGGACCATGCCGTTCGACTCGACGCCCATGAGCTTGGCGGGCTTGAGGTTCGCCACGAGCACGATCGACTTGCCCACGAGCGCCTCCGGCGCGTACGACTCGGCGATGCCCGCCACCACCTGGCGCGTTTCGCCGCCCAGGTCGACCTGCAGCTTCACGAGCTTCTTCGAGCCGGCGATCTTCTCGGCAGCCGTCACCTTCGCGGCACGGAGCTCCACCTTCGCGAACTCGGCGATGTCGATGCGGCTGCCGTCGGCGGGCGGAGGCGTCGGCGAGACGCCCGCGGAGGTGGCACCCGCAACGCTCGGCGAAGCGGCAGGCGCTCCGGAGATCGGCGCAGCGGCATCGGGCACGGGAGGCTTTGTCTCGGGCACGTCGTTCTCCTTGGAGTTATGCGTCTTTTCCACGCGCGGGAAGAGCGGCGCGATCGCGCCGAGCGGCGCTCCGGGCTCGAGCCGGCCCCAGGCGAGATCGGCCGTCCTCGGCTCGCGCTCGCCGAGCCCGAGCATCGCGAAGGTGCGCGCGGCCGCCCGCGGGACGACCGGCGAAGCCAGCACGGCGACGAGCCTCACGGCCTCGAGCAGCCGGTAGAGGAAACCGTCGAGCTCGGCCTTCTTCGACTTGTCCTTGGCGAGCGACCAGGGCTCGACCAGCACGATCGCCTGGTTGAGCTGGCCGATCCAGCTCCAGACCTCGGAGAGCGCCCCCGAGAAGTCCAGCTCCTCGTAGCGGGAGAGCACCTTGTCGGCGTGGCCGTCGGTCGCGACTCCGACCGAGCCCGCGAACGCTTCCGTGAAGTCGACGGCGCCACCGGCCGGGACCGGCGCCTGCCAGCGCGGCGGCACCTTGCCCTCGCAGTAGCGCGCCACCATCGTGAGCGCGCGCGAGACCAGGTTGCCGAGGTCGTTCGCGAGATCGGCGTTGTAGCGGGCGACGAAGGCGGCGTCGGTGAAGTCCCAGTCGGAGCCGTAGGCCGCCTCGCGCAGCAGGAAGTAGCGCGCGGCGTCGGGCCCGAGCCGCTCGACGAGCGCGACCGGGTCGATCACGTTGCCCGTGGTCTTCGACAGCTTGCGACCGTCGCGGGTGATGAAGCCCTGCGCGAACTCGCGCGTCGGCACCGGCACGCCCGCGGCGTACAGGATCGCCGGCCAGTAGAGGCAGTGGAAGCGGATGATGTCCTTGCCGATCAGGTGCTGCCGCTCGTCGGCCTCCACCCACCAGTGCCGGTAGTCCGGGGCGTCCTCCGCGAAGCCGAGGGCGGTGATGTAGTTCGTGAGCGCGTCCAGCCACACGTAGAGCACGTGGTCCGGCTGCTCCGGGACCGGGATCCCCCACTTCACGCGCGCGCGGCTGACGCTGAAGTCCTTGAGCCCCTGCCCGATCAGGCCGAGGACCTCGTTCTTGCGCGATTCGGGACGGATGCGCAGCGTGTCGCTCTCGACGAGCTGCCGCAGCCACGTCTCGTAGGCCGAGAGCCGGAAGAAGAGGTTCTGCTCCTCGAGCCACTCGCACGGCCGCTCGTGGTCGGGGCAGATGTTGCCGGGCTGGCGCAGCTCGTCCGCGTCCTTGAAGGCCTCGCAGCGCGGGCAGTACCACCCGGCGTAGGTGCCGCTGTAGACGGCGTCCCGGCCGTCGGGCGTCTTCGCGACGCGCAGCTTCGCCCAGAGCTTGAGCACGCCGCGCGTGTGGATGGCGTCGGTCGTGCGGATGAAGCCGTCGTAGCGGATGTCGTAGCGGCCCCAGAGCTCGCGGAACTTCGCGGCGATCTCGTCCGAGTGCTGCTGCTCGCTGATCCCCCGCTCGCGGGCGATGCGCTCGATGTTCTGGCCGTGCTCGTCGGTGCCCGTGAGCAGGAAGGCCTCGTGGCCGGCGAGCTTTCGCGCGCGCGTGAGGGCGTCGGCGGCGATCGTGGTGTACGCGTGGCCGACGTGCGGCACGTCGTTCACGTAGTAGATCGGCGTCGTCAGGTAGAGCCGGCGCTTCGTGGCGGTCATCGAGGCTCTCCTGCCCCGACGCGCCACGCGGCGAGCGCGGCGGCGAGCACTTCCTTCACCGCGACGCCCCTCTCGGCCGCGAGACGCTGGCAGTCCTCGAACTCGGGCCACGCATTGTAGACGACGCCGCGGCGCCGGCCGATCTTGACGCGCACGGCTCCGTAGGCCGTCGCGACGCTCGCGCTCTCGCGCTCGAGAGCGGTCCTGTCCCACTCCTGCCGCCGGATGCCGAGCGTCGTGGTCTCGCGGAACAGCAGCTCCTCGAGCGCCTCGCGGCGCGCGGGCGGGGCGATCACGGTGACCAGCACGCCGGGCCGGCCCTTCTTCATCTGCACCGGCGTGAAGAAGGCGTCGAGGGCGCCCGCCGCGAGCAGCGCGTCGAGCAGCGGGCCCAGGAGCTGCGGCGCCGCGTCGTCCAGCTCGGTCTCGAGCACCAGCACGCGCTCGCCGCCCTCCGCCGCGGCCTCCTCGCCCACGATCAGCCGCAGCACGTTCGGCCGGCCCTGCGTGTCGCGCGTGCCGGCGCCGTGGCCCGTCTTCTCGATCCGCAGCGGCGGCAGCGCGCCGTACTGCGTGGCGTAGCTCGTCACGAGCAGCGCGCCCGTCGGCGTGAGCAGCTCGCCCTCGCCCGCGCCGTAGACCGGGACGCCGGCCACGAGCCGAGCCGTCGCCGGAGGCGGCACCGGAAACGTCCCGTGCGACATCGTGACCGTGGCGGTCCCGACGTTGAGCGGCGACGCCGCGAAGCGCGCGGCTCCCAGCCAGCGGAGCGCGATCACGCCGCCCACGATGTCCACGATCGAGTCGATCGCGCCCACCTCGTGGAAGTGAACCTTCTCGGGCGAGGTGCCGTGAACCGCCGCCTCGGCCTCGGCCAGGCGCTGGAACAGCGACAGCGCGCGCGCTTTGACCTCGGCGTCGAGCGTCGAGCTCTCCAGGATCGAGGCGATGTGCCGCAGGTGCCGGTGCGTCGTGTCGGGCGCGTCGACGACGGACGTCCACCTTGGTCGCGGCGAGCCCCGAGCGCGACACGCGGCTCTCGGCGAGCGTGTAGCCGGGGAGCGCGAGCTTCGCGAGCTCCGCGCGCAGCGTCGCCGAGCGGCAGGCCGAGGTCCACCACCGCTCCGAGCAGCATGTCGCCCGAGGCCCCGCTCGCGCAGTCGAAGTAGACGACGCGGCTCACAGCACACCCCGCTCTTTGAGGCTCACGTAGCGGCCGGCACCGAGCACGAGGTGGTCGAGGATCTCGATCCCCATCAGCGAGCCGGCCGCCGAGAGGCGACGCGTCAGGGCGACGTCCTCGGCCGACGGCTCGGGATCGCCCGAGGGGTGGTTGTGGAAGAGCACGAGCGCGGCGGCTCGCGACACGACGGCCTCCTGGAACACCTCGCGCGGATGCACGAGGCTCGCGGTCAGGCAGCCGACGGAGACGACGGCCTCACGCCGCAGCCGGTGGCGCGCGTCGAGCGCCAGCAGGCCGAACGTCTCGACCGGCCGCGAGCGTAGCGCGGCAGCAGGTAGCGCGCCGCCTCCGCCGGCGACTCGCAGGCTGGCGCGCTGCCGCCGCGTCCTCGGACGCGAGCCGCGCGCCCAGCTCCAGCGCGGCCAGGACGCGCGCGGCCTTGGCCCGGCCGAGCCCGCGCGAGCGCTCGAGATCCAGGACGGAGCGCGCGGCGAGGGCACGAGGCCGTCGCCCAGGAGCGCGTCGGCGACGTCGAGCGCCGAGGCGCCGCGGGCGCCCGTGCCCAGGACAGCGGCGAGGAGCTCGCGGCTCGAGAGGTCCCTCGGACCCACCGGGCCAGCCGCTCACGCGGACGTTCGGCCGCCGGCAGCTCGTGCATCGCACGGCCCCGCAACGGCCCTCCGCTCGCCTGCGCCGCGTCGCTCACACTCTCCCCGCATCCTCTTGTTACGCCGTCTGGCGGCCGAAACAAGCATGTTAACGGTGCGCGTGGGCCGCGTCCAAACGGCGTGCGCCCCCGGGGAGAGTCGCAGCGAAGGACATAATGGCCCCAGCATGAGCCTCATCGGGTCCGACCGGGCGCGGCCGTTCCCCCTCCTGGCCGCTCTGGCGCTCACGGCCCTCGGCATCGTCGCGATGGTCGGCGGCGCCACGTCGCTCGCGCGGTCCGGCCTCTCGCTCCGGCCACAGATCGCCCTCGGCACGCTGTTCCTGGCGCTCCCCTCGCTGGCGGCGCTCGCCGTAGCACCCAGGCGCTGGCCCGCGGTCGCCGGCCGTCCGGCGACCGGGCGCATGCTCTCGCTGTCGTTCCTGCTCGGCGCCGCCCTCTGGGTCGCGAGCGCGGGGCTCATGGAGGTGCAGTCGCTCGTCGCACCGCCGTCGCAGCAGTATCTAGACGCCTTCCGGGCCCTGCACCACGCGCTCGCCCCGCGCAACGCCGCCGACGCGCTCGTGTCGATCGTGGTGATCGCGGTGCTGCCCGGCCTCTGCGAGGAGCTCGTCGTGCGCGGCGTGTGCCTGCCGTCTCTCGCCGCCGTGCTGCGGGGCGGGGTCGCGGGCCCCGTCGTCCTGACGGCCCTCCTCTTCGCGGCGATCCATCTCGATCCCTACCGCTTCGCCTTCACCTTCGCACTCGGCCTCGTGTTCGGACTGGTGCGTCTCGCCACGCGCTCGCTCTGGCCGTCGGTCGTCGCGCACCTGACGCTCAATACGCTCACGTTCCTCGTCGCCCCGTTCGTGGACGACCCGACGCAGGCCTACACACCGAACGCAGGCCTCGGCGCGCTCTGCCTGCTCGCGGGGAGCGCGGTCGCGTGGCCGCTGCTCGGCGCTCTCACGCGTTCCGTTGACTCCCCCCAGGGCGCCACCTAGACTGGCTCGATGCGACCGACAGCCTTCGCTGCGTTCGCGCTGGCTGCGGTCGCGAGCAGTTCGGTGCTGCGACCGATCGCCGCGAACGACGACCCGCCGATGCTGGTCGCTCGCGGGCAGGCGCACCCGCTGCTGGCCAAAGGCGCCCACCGCGAGGGCGAGCTGATCGTCGGCTTCGTGAACGGGACGAGCGACGCCGAGATGGAACGCTCGCTTCGCTCCGGCGGCGCCATAGGCGCGCGACGTTCGCGCTACGGCCCGCGCGTGCTCGCCAAGCTCGACGCTGGAACGAGCGTCGAGGAGGCCGTCTCGCGCTTCTCGACGCTGCCCGGCGTCGCCTGGGCCGAGCCGAACGGCCTCGTCGCGATCGACCAGGTCCAGACCTTCGCGCCGAACGACAGCCTTTACCGCTTCCAGTGGAACCTCAAGCAGGTGGGCGCCGAACGCACCTGGGGCATCCAGAAGGGCAAGAGCTCGGTGGCGGTCGCGGTGATCGACACCGGCATCGCCTTCGAGGACTACGACGACCCGGTGACGGGCCAGCACTTCCGCAAAGCCCCAGACTGGGGCGAGACGCGCTTCCTGCCCGGCTTCGACTTCTTCAACGACGACGCCCACCCCAACGACGACGAGGGCCACGGCACCCACGTCGCCTCGACGGTCGCCGAGGGCACGAACAACGCGGCGGGCATGGCCGGCCTCGCGTTCGGCTGCGCGATCCTGCCGGTGAAGGTGCTCGGAGCCGACGGCGTCGGCAGCTTCTTCGCGGTCGCCGAGGGGATCGACTTCGCGATCGGCTTCACCGACAACGGCGCGCACCCGGTCAAGGTGATCAACCTCAGCCTGAGCAGCCAGTCCTTCAGCCAGACGGCGAAAGACGCGATCGACCGCGCCGTCGCGGCGGGAGTCCTGGTGGTGGCGGCCGCGGGCAACACCGGCGGCAGCGGCGTCCGCTTCCCCGCCGACCAGCCGAACGTCGTCGGCGTCGGCGCGCTGAACGCGGCCAAGCAGAAGGCCTGGTACTCCAACACCGGCCCGGAGCTCGACCTCGTCGCCCCCGGCGGCGACTGCGATCGCGACGACGACCACGACAATACCTTCGACTGCGTCTACCAGCAGACGCTGCGGCCGAGCGCCGTGGACGCCGGCCGCTACGACGACTTCTGCTACTGCGGCATGCAGGGCACGAGCATGGCGACGCCGCACGTCGCGGCCGCGGCGGCGCTGCTCTTCTCGCAGGGCTTCAGCGACCCCGCCTCGGTGCGCGCGGCGCTCGAGAACGCCGCCGAGCGGCTCGGCGGCGCGCCCGCCGACGGCCGCAACGACACCTTCGGCCACGGGCTCGTCAAGCCCGCGGACGCCCTGCCGGGTTACGGCTTCAACAAGTGAAGCGGCTTCTCGGCACTGCCCTTCTGCTGGCGGCCTGCGCCAAGCCCGGCGCCGCGGGCGAGCTCGCGGTCGAGGCCCGCGTCGGCTACTTCGACATGAACGCCCAGCACACCGCGAAGGCGCTCTTCGGCTCGTCGAGCGGCGTGACCTTCGGCGGGGCGGTCCGCTACACGGTGTGGAAGGGCGCTTTCGTCTCCGTCGGCATGCGCACGTTCTCGAAGGACGGCGAGCGCGTCTACCTGAGCGCCCCGGGCGGCACGATCCAGAAGCTCGGCTTCCCCGTCTCGCTCCGCATGACACCGATCCTGCTGAGCGCCGGCTACCGCTACGTGCACTGGAAGTGGGCGACACCCTACGCCTCGCTCGGAGCCTCGATCACGTCGTACTCGGAGAAGAGCGACGTCGCCGGCCAGAGCTTCGACGACGACTTCTCGAAGACGGGCTTCATCGGCGCGGCCGGCGTCGAAGTCGGCCACGGCCTCCTCCGCGGCGGCGTCGAAGCCGGCTACTCGACGGTCGGCAGCGCCGTCGGCCTCGCCGGCGTCTCGAAGGTCTACGGCGAAGACGACATCGGCGGCTTCCACGTCGTCGGCAAGCTCGTCCTGGCTTTCGACATCGGCAAGTCGCACAAGCCCAGGCCGATGAGACCGAACTTCCCGAAGCCGTAGCGTCTCTCATCGGAGGCGGGGCGATGCGCATCGCGAGCCGGGGCCATGCCGTCTTTGCCGCGACTCTGATCGCGCTGGGTGTCCTGGGCCTGGTCGAGGGCGGCTTCACACCGATATGGACCGGGGTGCCCAAGGGTTTGCCGGCGCGCGCGGTGCTGGCCTATCTTTGCGCCTGCGTCTCCCTGGGATCGGGCATTGGCCTCCTCTGGCAGCGCGCAGCCGCTGGCGCGTGGCGGTGCTCATCGGCGTGTATGCACGGCTCGCAGCCACGCTCTCAGCGCTGGAGCTGGGCCTGTTCACCTTGCTGGTGTGGGGCCCCGTCGTCGCGGCTGGCCCCAACGCCTCCGATTGGAGCGAGATCGTCGTCTCCTGGGCGCTGACGGCCGCCGCCTGGGTGGTGGCGGATTCCTACCGCGGGACGCCCTGGCTCGCACGCGTCTTGCCAGCCGGTCGTTAGTGACGGCGATCGCTCTGCACGTCGGATAGAATCTCGAGATTGCGCTGGCTGTCTATGGAGAGGCCTTCCAGCAAGGGCACGCGGCGATCCGGACGCCTCCTCCTGCTCGCAGCCTGCGTCGCCACGAGCGGCTGCATCACGGGCTTCAAGCACCCGCTCGGGCCGGCCTCTCGGGGCTACATCGACGACCGACTGCTCGGCGTCTGGAGCTGCGTCGCGGCGGACGATCCAGGTCAACTCGAACTGTCACTCGTGAAGTTCGACAGCAGGCAGTATTACGTTCGCATTGCTGACTCCAAGTCGGAACCCAGCGATGGTCGTGCCTTTGCGACGCGCCTCGAGGAGACTGACTTTCTCAACCTACACCAGATCGGACCGAAGGCTGACGGTGAATGGACCTTCCTCCAGTACTCCGTCTCCGAGGGAGGTCAACTGACGATGAAGTACGTCGATCCCCAGCCATTCGAAGACATCCTCGACGACCCCCAGGCCGTTCGGGATCGGCTCGCCTCTCGCTTGGATGATCCGGAGGTCGTCGGCGACGGCCTCGCGTGCGCACGACACGAACTGGATCCGGCCAAGCCCGAGCCCTGAGCCAGGCTGCCAGCCTGCATGAAGCAAGCGATCATCCACGTGGCGCTCGTCGTGCGCGACTACGACGAAGCCATCGACTTCTATTGCCGGAAGCTCCATTTCACGCTGGTCGCGGACGAGCACCAGCCCGAGCAGGACAAGCGCTGGGTCGTCGTGGCGCCGCCCGGCTCTCCAGGAGGCACGACGCTCCTGCTCGCTCGCGCCTCCCAGCCGGAGCAAGAGGCGTTCGTCGGTCGCCAGACGGGCGGACGCGTGTTCCTCTTCCTGGGCACGGACGATTTCTGGCGCGACTACGACGAGATGCGCGGGGCCGGGATCACGTTCGTGCGCGAGCCGAAGGATGCGCCCTACGGCACAGTGGCCGTGTTCGAGGATCTCTACGGCAACCTCTGGGACCTCATACAGCTCAGGACGCCCGGAGTATCCTGACGCTGGATGCGGTGGAAGCTGGCTCGTGCGGAATAGAAGCCGACGCGCCAGGGTACATGTCGGATGGGGCCTGCCGCTCGGTCGCTCGCACGGGATGTTCGTGCAAGGCGAGGTTCGGTTTGGCATTCTGGGCGAGAGCGCGTACTCGCAGTTCGGTCTGGCGATCGGGCTGTCGCGCTAGTGCGCGCGCTTCTGACCGCCGGTTACGAATCCGTTGGAGGACAAGCATGAACGCCAGGACGACGGCCCTTCGCGGCTTTCTGGCCGCGCTCACCCTGCTGCTCGCGCTGGAGGCAGGCACGGCGTCCGGCCAGGACATCCGGGTGTTTCTGATTCGCTCTCCGGAGGCGAAGGCTGTTCCGCCCGACGCGTGGCAGACGTTCCAGCAGGCCATCGTGGAAGCCGCTCCGCGCGTCACACTGGTTCCGTCGGCGGCGTTCGCAACGGACCTGGTCGAGCTGATGCGCTACGACTGGGACCCGAGCGACAAGCTCGGCGTCACACAGCGGTGGCAGTTCTACTACACGCCGCTGATACAGCCCGACGACTACTCCGGCCGATCTCGAGCGAGGCCGATCCGCCACATCTTGATTGCGTCTGGCAAGACGCTGGCTGAGAGCACGGACGTCTCGGCGAAGCGGCTGCGGCTGACGCTCGGCCAGCTGCTGCTGGGGGTCGAGCCGGTCGTCCCGAAAAAGTAGTGACGCGGCACAGTCGGCCGCGCCTGGAGCCGATCTTCGAGGCCGTTCTCGAGGGCGAACGGGCCGTTGCACGCCTTCTGGGCAAGGATCCCGACCTGGCGCTGGCGCGCGCGCCGCGCGGTCATCTGGTTGAAGCCATCCCGCACTGGGTCTACGCCGGCGACACTCCGTTGCATCTCGCTGCGGCTGGCCTGTGGACCGGGACCGCCCGAGTGCTGCTCGACGCGGGCGCCGACCCGAACGCCGTGAACCGGCGCGGCGCGACTCCCCTGCTCTACGCGTGCGATCCGCGGCCGCGCTCCGGCGGCAAGTGGGATCCCGACGCGCAGGCCTCGCTGATCCGGATGCTCGTGGAGCGCGGGACTGACGTCAATGCGGCCGACCGCGGTGGCGCTACAGCACTCCATCGAGCCGTTCGCGCCCGCAGCGTGGCCGCCGTCCGCGAACTCATGGCACTTGGAGCTCGCACCGATGCCGCTCTCAAGAGCCGAGGCTCGTCTCCGCTTCACCTGGCGGTGCAATCGACCGGCGCTAGCGGCACAGCGGGAACGCAGGGCGCGCAGCTCGAGATCGTCGAGCTCCTCCTCCGACACGGCGCGGACCCCGCTACGCGCGATACCGCCGGCCGAACGCCCGTGGACTGCACCAAGAACGAGAGCCTCGTCGCGGCGCTTCGAAGCATCGATCGTTCGGCGCGATGCTGAAGCTGAGGGCGAGCGGGCGCGGCCGTCGCTACTCGACCTTTCGGGGCCTGCTGGAATCGTCGCTGTCGCTCTTGTATCGAGGCGACTGGCCGGCTCACCTCTGGTCGCTGATTCCGACGTCTCTGACCGTCGGCGTGACGCGCCATCGACTGGCGCTTCCAGGCGCGGGGCGGACCTGCCGTCTGGCATTCGTGTCCGACCTGCACGTGGGCCCGACAACGCCGCTGGCCCTGCTCGAGCACGCCTTCGATCGCATCCGAAGCGAGCAGCCGGACGTGCTGCTGCTCGGCGGTGACTACGTGTACCTCGATGCGACGGCGGACCGGCTCACGGCGTTGTGCAAGCTGGTTGACTCGGTGCCGTGCGCGGCGAAGCTGGCGGTCCTCGGCAACCACGACCTCTGGACGTGGGATCACGCGATCGTCGAGGCTCTCTCGCGTGCCGGGGTGTCGGTCCTCGTGAACCAGGTCGCGGCGCTGCCCAGCCCCTGGTCCGACGTCGTCGTCATCGGCCTCGACGATCCCTGGACGGGCCGCTGCGACGCGACAGCCGCCGCCGCTCAGCTCGACGGGCAGCCCTTCCGTATCATTCTGTGCCACAGCCCCGATGGGCTGACGCTGCTTTCCGGGCTGCGGTTCGATCTGTTTCTGGCTGGCCATACTCACGGCGGCCAGGTCGCGGCACCGTGGGGTCCGATCGTGCTGCCGCACGGCCACATGTGCCGGGAGTATCCTTTCGGTTCCGGCCGATTCGGTGGCGGTTTCGTCTACGTCTCGCGTGGTGTTGGTACGGTCGAGCTCCCCGTGCGCACGTTTGCCGAGCCCGAGGTGTTGATCCTCGACCTCACCCGTTCCGGCTCCGACATCGAACGTCCGCGAGACGCCGAGCCTGAATCGGCCGACAGGAGGTAGCTGTTGCGCATCGGGGTTGCGTCCGATCACGCGGGGTTCCGCTACAAGACGCTCGTGGCGGAGCATCTGCGCACGCTGGGGCACGAGGTGCGGGACTTCGGCACGGGGTCCGAGGAGCCGGTCGACTATCCCGACTTCGTGTTCCCGCTCGCCGAGGCGGTGGCCGGCGGCGAGCTCGAGCGCGGCTTTGTGTTCGGCGGGTCCGGCAACGGCGAGGCGATGACGGCCAACCGGGTGCGGGGCGTGCGCTGCGCCGTCGCGTGGGATCTGGAGTCCGCTCGCCTGTCGCGCGCGCACAACGACGCGAACGTGCTGTCGTTTGGGCAGCGCTTGGTGGCGGAGCCGCTCGTCCTGCCCATGGTCGACGTCTGGCTGGCGACGGCATTCGAGGGCGGGCGTCACGTCGTAAGGATCCAGAAGCTCGACCGGGCGTAGGTTCAGCCGCTCATGAGAAAAAACAGCAGCTCATGAGAATTTCCGACACTTCGACGGCCGTTCTCTCGGGTCGACGGGCCGTCCCGCTGATCGACGGGCCGACGCATCGTAGATCGGCACTTTCGAGAGCTGGCCTGAACGCATGCCCATCGAGCGGGTGTTCGCCGTATGGCGGTCGCGGGGGCCGGCATGGGACGACTCGAAACCGCTCGAGGAGCAGGCGGGTTGGGACGCCCACGCGGCGTTCATGGACGCGCTCTTCGAGGACGGCTTCGCCGCGCTCGTGGGCCCGCTCGAAGGTACCCGCGACGCGCTCCTGATCCTCCGGGCAAGGAGCGCCTCCGAAGCGACCGAGCGACTGGCCGCAGATCCTTGGACGGCCAGCGGCCACCTGGTCACCCGCCAGGTCAGCCCCTGGCAGCTGCGGCTCGGATCGCTGCAACGGCGCTAGGACACTCCCAAGACCGTCACAGTCGCCCCGTGGAGCCGCAAGGCGGGCCGCTACTCTCCGCCGCATGCCCTACGTCCTCCTGATGATCGACGAGACCGGCGAGCATCCGGTCGTCGTCGAGGACCACGACACGCTCCTGACCCACGGCAGCGCGCAGTGGCGGCTGATCCTGCAGGTCGACACCAAGGCCGAGGGAGACGAGGTCGCCACGGCGTGGCTGCGCGCCAGGGCCGCCTACGCGAGAAGCGCGGCCGCGGGGCGGCCCCGGAGCGCCTGAGCTCGCTTCAGCCAGTCGAACGCGCGCCGCTTGACAGCGGGCGGCTGATCTCTACATTGTAGGCAATCATGCCGCGGCTGGATCCGCCCGCAGAGTTCGAGCAGCTGGTCTTGCTCGCAGTGCTGAGGCTCGGCGACGGCGCCTACGCGGTAAAGGTCCGCGACGAGATCGCGGCGCGCACCGGGCGCGCGCCGGCCCGCGGCGCCGTCTACGCCACGCTCGAGCGGCTCGAGAGCAAGCGCTATCTCGAGTCCCGGCTCGGCGAGCCGCTCCCGGAACGTGGCGGCCGACCGCGCCGTTACTACCGCATGAGACCGGCGGGAGCGCGCGCGCTCGAGGAGTCGTGGGCCGCGCTCTGCCGCATGTGGCAGGGGCTCGAGCCGCCGGTGCGCGAGGCATGACGCCCGAACGGCTGCTGCGACGCTTCCTGCCGCTGGCGCTCTCCGAGAGCGTGATCGGAGATCTCGAGGAAGAGCGCAAAGCGCTCGGCAAGGGGGCGCGCCTGGCTCTGGGCGCGCGCGCTCGGCGTCGCGCTGGGTTACGCGTGGCACCTCGGGCCGCAGCCCGAGAGACGGCGGGCCAACGACCACCCGCGAGGAGATGGACTCATGGAAACGCTTCTGAGGAACGCTCGCTACGGCGTCCGCGTGCTGCTGCGCGCCCCGGCCTTCACCGTCGTCGCGGTGCTCACGCTGGCGCTCGGCATCGGCGCCAACGCCGCCGTCTTCAGCATCGTCAACGCCCTGCTGATCCGTCCCCTGCCGCTGCCCGCGTCAGACCGGCTCGTCTCGGTGCTCGGCGTCGACAAGGACGGACAGCGCCAATACCTGTCGATGCCGGACTTCGAGGACCTGCGCGGTCAGGCGCGGCTCGTCGAGGGCTTTTCGGCTTTCGTCCCGCAGAGCGCGAACCTGACCGGGCGTGCCGAGCCGCAGCGCGTGCGCGCCGGCTTCGTTTCCGGCAACTTCTTCGACGTCGTCGCGGTCAAGCCTGCGATCGGCCGAGGCTTGCTGCCGGGCGTCGACGACGTCGAGGGCGCGCCGCGCGTCTGCGTGGTGCAGCACGAGACCTGGCAGGGCCTCTTCGGCGGCGACAGCGGCCTGCTCGGGACGCTCCATCGTCCTCAACAACGAGCCCTACACCGTGGTCGGCATCATGCCGCAGGGCTTCCGCTTCCCCTACGACAACGAGGTAGAGGTCTGGATGCCCTACCACGCCTGGCCGGTGTACCGGGACCAGCTCGCACGCGGGGCCGTCGCGCAGCGCTCGAACGGACCTGGTGAGCCCGGTCGGCCGCCTGCGACCCGGTGTGCGCCTCGCCGAAGCGCGCGCCGAGCTCGACGCGATCGCCGCGCGCCTCGCGGTGCAGTACCCCGAGGGCGGCGAGAAGCGAGGCGTCGCCGTCCGGACGCTCCGCGACGAGGTCGTGTCGGACGTCCGTCAGGCTGTCCTCGTGCTGCTGGGCGCGGTCGGTCTCGTGCTGCTGATCGCCTGCGCCAACGTGGCGAACCTGATGCTGGCGCGGGCGGCGGCGCGCGCACACGAGCTCGCCACGCGCGCGGCGCTCGGGGCGGATCGCGGCCGCCTGGTGAGCGAGCTGCTCACGGAGGCGGGCCTGGTGTGGCTGGCCGGCGGCGCGCTCGGACTCCTGGCCGGCTGCGCGGGTCTGCGACTGCTGATGGCGTCGGCGCCCCGCGACCTACCCGGCGGCATCGTCCCGCGAGCTCGACCTCGCGGTCGTGGCTTTCACGCTGGCACTCACCGCGCTCACGGCGCTGGCCTTTGGCGTCATCCCGGCGCTGCGCTTCTCGTCGCCCGACGTCTCCGCGACCCTGAACTCGAGCGGGCGCTCCGGCATCGACGGTGGCGGCCGCACCCGGATGCGCGCCGCGCTCGTCGTCGGCCAGATGGCGCTCACGCTGATGCTGCTGGTCGGCGCGGGCCTGCTCACCCGCAGCTTCGGGCGGCTCGCCCAGGTCGACGTCGGCTTCCAGCCCGAAGGCCTGCTGACGATGGAGTACCGCCTGCCCCAGAACAAGTACCCGGAGGGCCCGCAGCAGTGGGAGACGCACCGCCAGATCGTCGAGCGCGTGCGCGAGGTCCCCGGCGTCCGCTCGGCCGCGCTCGTGCGCGCGCTGCCCTTCAGCGGCAACGGCGGCACGGCGAGCCTCGAGATCGTCGGCCAGGCCCCGGGCGCGAAGCCGCCGCGCGCACGCGGCAACGCGGCTGACCCCGCCTACTTCGAGACGATGGGCATCCCTCTGCTGCGCGGCCGCGTCTTCACGGAGCAGGACGCCGCGGCACGCCGACGGTCGCCGTCGTGAGCCGCACGCTCGCCGAGCGCCAGTGGCCCGGCGAGGACCCGGTCGGCCGCCGGATCCGCTTCCTCGACGAGAAGCCCGTGGTCACCGCCGAGGTGATCGGCGTCGTGGGCGACACCAAGCAGTACGGCCTCGACGAGGCCGACCGGGGTCCGTCTACGGTGCACAGGCCCAGAATCCCCACATCTTCAACACGCTCGCCGTCCGCACCGTCGGCGACCCGATGCAGCTCGCCAACGCCGTGCGTGCGGCAGTCTGGTCCGTCGATCCCGAGCAGCCCGTCTGGAAGGTCCGCACGCAGCAGTCCCTGATCGAGCGCACCAAGGGCATGCCGCGCTTCCTGGCTCAGCTGATGGTCGGCTACGCCGCGCTCGCTCTGCTGCTCGCCGCGGTCGGCCTCTACGGCGTCGTGTCCTATTCCGTCGCGCAGCGGACTCGCGAGATCGGCCTGCGCATGGCTCTTGGCGCCGAGCCAGCCCACGTGCTCCGCATCGTCCTCCGCCGCGCCTTCCAGCTCGCGGGCACCGGCCTCGCGATCGGGCTCTTGGGATCGTTGGCCCTCGGCCGCGTCATCCGCTCCCTGCTGTACGCCACGAGCCCCACGGACGCAGTCACGCTGCTCTCCGTGGCAGCGGTGCTGCTGTCCGTCGCGGGTCTGGCGAGCTACCTCCCCGCACGCCGGGCCACGCGGGTCGACCCTACGGTGGCGCTGCGCTACGACTGACGCAAAGACGCTCCGTCACTCGTCCGGCCCCCCGAGCCGTC